>NZ_BMPW01000001.1 GCF_014647795.1 Actinoplanes campanulatus
CCGAAGGCGATCGCGATCGGCGCGGCCCTGCTGCTGGCCGGCAACTGGATGCTCCACTCGATGATGACCTTCACCACCGAGCTCTTCGAGAAGGTGCCGAGCCTGCTCGCGTAAAGCAGGCCACCGGGGAGCCGATTGGCTATCGGAGCACGTACTGCGCGTTCGTAGTATCCCGTTCATCCGATAACCCGCACGAGGAGCCGAATCCCCATGTCTGAGAACCAGCCCGCCGTCGGAACCGCCCGCGTCAAGCGCGGCATGGCGGAGATGCTCAAGGGCGGCGTGATCATGGACGTGGTCAACGCCGAGCAGGCGAAGATCGCCGAGGACGCGGGCGCCGTCGCGGTCATGGCGCTGGAGCGTGTGCCGGCCGACATCCGCGCCCAGGGTGGCATCTCCCGCATGTCCGACCCCGACATGATCGAGGGGATCATCGGCGCGGTCTCCATCCCGGTGATGGCCAAGGCCCGCATCGGCCACTTCGTCGAGGCCCAGGTGCTCCAAGCGCTCGGCGTCGACTACGTGGACGAGTCCGAGGTGCTCTCCCCCGCCGACTTCGCCAACCACATCGACAAGTGGCAGTTCACCGTGCCGTTCGTCTGCGGGGCCACCAACCTGGGCGAGGCGCTGCGCCGGATCACCGAGGGCGCCGCCATGATCCGGTCGAAGGGTGAGGCCGGCACCGGTGACGTCTCCAACGCCACCACCCACATGCGGAAGATCCGGGCCGAGATCCGCCGGTTGCAGACCCTGCCCGAGGACGAGCTGTACGTGGCCGCCAAGGAGCTCCAGGCGCCGTACGAGCTGGTCAAGGAGGTCGCCGAGCTGGGCAAGCTGCCGGTCGTGCTGTTCACCGCGGGCGGCATCGCCACCCCCGCCGACGCGGCCATGATGATGCAGCTCGGCGCCGAGGGCGTCTTCGTCGGCTCCGGCATCTTCAAGTCCGGCAACCCGGCCCAGCGCGCCGCCGCCATCGTGAAGGCCACCACCTTCCACGACGACCCGGACGTGATCGCCAAGGTCTCCCGCGGCCTGGGCGAGGCCATGGTCGGCATCAACGTCGAGGACGAGCCGGTCCCCCACCGCCTCTCCGAGCGCGGCTGGTGACTGAGCTAGCTTTGCTCCGCTTCGCTCCGCGGCAAAACGCTGGGCCTAATTGGCTCCGCTTCGCTCCGCGGCAAAACGCCTTGTAACCGGTGACGAGGCAGGTGATTTCCCGCCGCCAGCAAAACCCGCTGGCGTCGGCAAATCACCTGCCTCGTCACCGGCGGCGTTTTGCGGAGTGACCGTTCCCGAGAGGGTCAGCGGATCAGACGGCCTGGGCGGGTAGTGGGGCCGGGGGGAGTTCGGGCAGCACCGGCTCGACGATGTCGAAGTACTCCGGCCGCGGGTAGCGGCGGGCCAGCCGGAGCAGGCGGACGACCACCCGGCGGCGGGCGTTCTGCGCGTCCCGGACCTGGTCGGTGTGCACCTGGCGGGCCAGCACGACACGCCGGCTGGTGGCCACCAGGGTGCGCGCCGCCGGGTCGGCCGGGTCCAGGACGACCTTCTGCAACTGGCGGGTCAGGTCGTTCTCCGCCGTCTCCCGCTCGCCGGGGTCGGCGTCCAGCGCCAGCCGGGCCGCCGCGTACAGCTCCACCGACTCGGCCTGCTCGGCGACCACCGCGGCCGCCGCGGCCCGGCGCAACAGATGCGCGTCCAGCGCCCGCTCGGCCGACCGGGCCCGCGCGTGCAGGCGTTCCACCCGCTGGGCGGTCCAGCCGAGGTACGCCGAGAAGATCGCGGCCAGCACGACGACTCCCACCACCCACCACATGCCGGGCATCGTAGTGCCCGTCTGTCACCGTGGTGGTGGTCAGGACCACTCGTCGTCGAAAACCCTCCCGTCGGTGGCCTCGATCGCGGTCGCGTACACCTCGAGCACCCGGTTGGCCACACTCGGCCAGTCGAACGTCCCGACCACCTGACGCGCGCAGGAGGACAGGGCGGCCCGCCGGGCCGGGTCGTCCAGCAGGTCGCCGAGCAGCCGGGTGAGCGCGGCCTGGTCGCCGTTGGGGAACAGCGCGCCGGCCCGGCCGCCGTCCAGCACCCGGCGGAACGCGTCCAGGTCGCTCGCCGCGATCGTCGCGCCGGCCGCCATCGCCTCGGTGAGGATCATGCCGAAGCTCTCGCCGCCGGTGTTCGGGGCCACGTAGACGTCGACGCTGCGCAGCATCCGGGCCTTGTCCGCCTCGGAGACCAGGCCCAGGAACTCCACCCGGTCGTGCAGGTCGGCGGGGATGTCGTCGTACAGCTCGTCGCGGTCGCCCGGGCCGGCCACCAGCAGCCGCAGCCCGGGACGTTCGCGAGCCAGCGACACGTACGCCGTACGCAGCAGGGGGAAGCCCTTGCGCGGCTCGGTGAACCGGCCCAGGAAGCCCAGCGTCCCACCCTGGCCGGGCCATCCCGGCAATGGCGAAGCCGAGGCGAACTTGGCCACCGCGACCCCGTTGGGGATCTCGACGGCGCCGCCACCGAGATGCTCGACCTGCACCTTGCGGGCCAGTTCGCTGACCGCGATCCGGGCGGTGATCTTCTCCGCCACCGGCTGGAGGAACGGCTGCAACCCGGAGAGCGCCCGGGACCGGGTCATCGCGGTGTGGAAGGTGGCCACCACCGGGCCACGCGCGGAGACCACGGCCAGGAACGACAGGCTGGGCGAGAACGGCTCGTGCACGTGGAGCACGTCGAACTCGCCGTGCTTGAGCCAGCGCCGGACCCGGGCCGTGGAGACCGGCCCGAACGCGATCCGGGCCACCGACCCGTTGTACGGCAGTGCCACCGCGCGCCCGGCGGGCACCAGGTAGTCCGGCAGTTCCGCGTCGTCGTCGGCGGGCGCCAGCACGCTCACCACGTGACCGAGGCCGAGCAGCGCCTCCGCCAGGTCCATGATGTGGTTCTGCACGCCGCCGGGGACGTCGAACGAGTAGGGCGAGACGATCCCGATCCGCACGGCGCCTCCTAGAGCCAGAGCTTCTGGAGCATGTGCCAGTCCTGCGGGTGGTCGGCGATGCCGGCCGCGTACGCGTCCGCGAGCTGCTGGGTGGTCCGCTTGATCCGTTCGTCGAGCGGCCCGTCGGCGGGTGGGGTGATCTCGCGCATCCGGGCCATCACCCGCCGCTCGTCGTACCAGCAGTCGACCGCGAAGATCGGCGCCCCGGTGCGGATGGCGAGCAGCGCGGGCCCGCCCGGCATCCGGGTGCGCCCGCCGAAGAACTCCACCTCGACGCCGGAGCGGGACAGGTCCCGGTCGCCGAGCAGGGCCACCACCCAGCCCTTCCCCAGGTGTTCGGTGAGCACTTCCAGGGGTGACCGCTCGCCGCCGGTGTGCGGGAGCACCTTCATGCCGAGCTTCTCCCGGTACGCCAGGAACGCCCGGGCCACCCCCTCGGGCTTGAGCCGCTCGGCCACCGTGATCAACGGCCAGTCGTGCGAGCACACCCAGGCGCCGGCCGCGTCCCAGTTCGCCACGTGCGGCAGCGCCAGGATCACGCCGTTGCCGTCGGTGGCCGCCTTCTTCAGCTTCTGGTAGCTCTCCGGGACCATGAAGAACCCGTCGAGGAACTGCGCACGGTTCTGCGTCGGCAGGCGGAACGCCTCCATCCAGTACCGCGCGTAGGAGCGCAGCGCGTCGCGGACCAGGGTCTCCGGCATGTCCTCGCCGACGACCTGCCGCAGGTTGCGCCGCAGCCGCTGGGTGCCGGGGCCGTCACCCTTCCAGGCGCGGTCGGCCACCGTCCGGAACAGCCTCTTCGCCACCGGGAGCGGGAGCGCACGAACCACCCGCCACCCGGCCAGGTAGCCGAGCTCGATCAACCGGTCCTTCACTCGGCCGGCGCCTTCGGCTCGGTGCGCCGCGCGTGCAGCAGCCGCTGGAAGGCGGTGATCACGGAGAGCACGGCCAGCACCCAGAGCGCGGCCGGCAGGCCCCACTCCAGGCCGGCCGCGCCGAGCAGGCCGCCCGCACCGACGATGAGCAGCCGTTCCAGGCGCTCGGCGATGCCGACGTCGGCGTTCAGGCCGAGGCTCTGGGCGCGGGCCTTGACGTACGACACGACCTGCCCGAAGACCAGGCTGATCAGGGCCGCGACGACACCGCCGTACGGGTTGCCCTCGGTGGCGAGGTAGTAGGCGACGGCCCCGAACACGGCGCCGTCGGCGATCCGGTCCATGGACGAGTCGAGCAACGCCCCGAACTTGGAGGAACCGCCCCGTATCCGGGCCATTGTGCCGTCGAGCACGTCGGTGAGGGCACAGGCGGTTACGATCACGGTGGCCCAGAACAGGTGACCCTGCGCACCGAGGTACGAACCGAACAGCACGCCGACCGTGCCTGCGATGGTGACCGCGTCGGGTGAGACGCCGATCCGGAGAAGAAAACGGGCGACGGGGTCGACGACATATGCGACGACGGCGCGGGCCGTTGATTGAACGATCTTTGCCATGGCCGTCCCACCATAACGGGGTGCGACCAGCGGTGGTACGGCTCAGGCCGCGGGTTGGCCGGATCGTCACCATCCGGCACAGTTACCGGCCTGAAGTCCTTGCGACCACTACCGCGCCGGGTGTGGGATTCAAACAACAGCGGTGTAACAAACGGGAAACGACGGGAGCGCTCGGCATGGCGCAGAAGACTTCGGAGAAAGGGCTTGCCGGCGCCGGTGCGCCGGCGGTGACCGACCCCGGCAGAGTTCGTAACGTGGTGCTCGTCGGCCACTCCGGTTCCGGGAAGACGACCCTGGTCGAGGCGCTGCTCTCGGCCAGCGGGACGATTCCGCGGGCGGGCGGGGTGACCGAGGGCACCACGGTGACCGATCACGACCCGGCGGCGATCCGGCAGCAGCGTTCGGTGGCGCTGGCCTGCGCGCCGCTGATGCACGGCGATGTGAAGATCAATCTGTTGGACACCCCGGGGTACGCCGACTTCGTCGGTGAGCTGCGGGCCGGGCTGCGGGCCGCGGACGGCGCGCTGTTCGTGGTCTCCGCGGTCGACGGCGTGGACGACTCCACGGTGTCTCTCTGGGAGGAGTGCGCCGCGGTCGGCATGCCGCGCGCCGTCGCCATCACCCGCCTCGACCACCCGCGCGCCGACTACGACCAGGCGCTGCAGGACTGCCAGGAGGCGTTCGGCGAGAACGTCATGCCGATCTACCAGCCGATGCTCGCCGACGACGGGCAGGCCGTCGCCGGGCTGCTCGGGCTGATCACCCTGCGGGTGCTGGACTACTCGGCCGGCTACCCGCCGCGGGCGGGCGAGGCCGAACCGGAGCACCTGAACCCGATCTCCGACGACCGGAACACGCTGATCGAGGGCATCATCGCGGAGAGCGAGGACGAGACCCTCATGGACCGCTACCTCGGCGGCGAGATGATCAGCACGGACGCCCTGATCCCGGACCTGGAGAAGGCCGTCGCGCGAGGGAACTTCTACCCGGTCGTCCCGGTCTGCGCCGGCACCGGCGTCGGCCTGGACGCGCTGCTCGACGTCATCGCCAGCGGCTTCCCGTCACCGCTGGAGCACGATCTGCCGGTCGTCACCGGGGTGGACGGCTCACCCCGCCCGCCGCTGACCTGCGACCCGTCCGGCCCGCTGGTGGCCGAGGTGGTCCGCACCACGATCGACCGGCACGTCGGCCGGGTCTCCCTGGTCCGGGTCTTCTCCGGCACCCTGCGCCCCGATCAGACGCTGCACGTCTCGGGGCACGGCATGGCCGAGCGCGGGCACCCCGACCACGACGCCGACGAGCGGGTGGCGCACGTCTACTCCCCGCTCGGCGCCCAGCTCCGCGAGGTGCCCTCCTGCCTGGCGGGCGACCTCTGCGCGATCACCAAGTCGGGCTCGGCGGAGACCGGTGACACCCTGTCCAGCAAGGACGATCCGCTGCTCATGGAGCCGTGGCGGATGCCCGAGCCGCTGCTGCCGATCGCCGTGGTGGCCAAGACCCGCTCGGACGAGGACGCCCTCGCCAAGAACCTGGCGAAGCTGGTCGCCGGTGACCCGACGCTGCGCCTGGAGCGCAACGCCGAGACCCACCAGCTGGTGCTCTGGACCATGGGCGAGTCGCACGCGGACGTTGTGCTCGACCGGCTCCGCTCGGGCGGCGTCGAGCTGGACACCGAGCCGGTCAAGGTGGCGCTGCGGGAGACGTTCGGCAGCGGGGCCAAGGGCCACGGCCGGCACGTGAAGCAGTCCGGCGGCCACGGACAGTACGCGGTCTGCGACATCGAGGTGGAGCCGCTGCCCCGCGGCGAGGGCTTCCAGTTCGTCGACCGGGTGGTGGGCGGCGCCGTGCCGCACAACTACATCCCGTCGGTGGAGAAGGGCGTCCGCGCCCAGCTCGAGCGCGGCCTGGCCGCCGGCTGCCCGGTGGTGGACGTCAAGGTCACCCTCTACGACGGCAAGGCGCACAGTGTCGACTCCTCGGACGCCGCCTTCCAGACGGCCGGGGCGCTGGCGCTGCGGGCCGCCGCCGAACAGGGCCACATCACCCTGCTCGAGCCGGTGGACGAGATCGTGGTGCGGGTGCCGGAGTCCTACGTCGGCGCGGTGATGAGCGACCTGTCCGGCCGCCGCGGCCGCCCGATGGGCAGCGAGTCCGGCGGCGAGGGCGAGGCCAGCCTGGTCCGCGCCGAGGTCCCGGCCACCGAGCTGGTCCGCTACGCCGTCGAGCTGCGTGCGCTCACCTCGGGCACCGGCACCTTCACCCGGCACTACATCCGGCACGAGCCGATGCCCCCGCACCTGGCCGAGGCCGTGCGCAAGGAGCACGCGGTGGCTAGATGACGATGGCGTTGGCCGCCTCGTGCATCGGCGCGAGCACCTTGTCGATCACCTGCTCCTTGCGCGGGTGGAAGCGCAGGGTCCGCATCCCGTAGTTGCGGACGGCGATGGCGAGGCGGCTGCCGGGCACCATGTCCCGGGCCATCTTCCGGCCGAAGGCCATGTTCTTCTCCACGTACGGCCGCATCTCGGCCTCGTAGGCGGCGAGCCCGCCCGGGGTGCCGAGATGCCGGCCGAGCACGTAGGCCCCGGTCAGGGCCACGCTGGTGCCCTGCCCGGAGGCCGGTGACGGACAGTACGCCGCGTCGCCGAGCAGCGTCACCCGCCCGGCCGACCAGCTCGGCAGCTCCACCTGACTGATCGAGTCGAAGTAGAAGTCGGCGGAGGTGTCCATCGCCGCCAGGAACGCGTCGCTGCGCCAGCCGCGGCCCGCGAAGGCCGCCCGGACGAGGTCCTTCTGTCCGGCCACGTCACGCCGGTCGTGGTCGAGCGGGCCGGCCGCGAAGGTCATGCCGACCAAGGCCTGCTCACCGGCGCCCATCGCATACGCGAAGATCAGCCGGCCGGGCTCCGTATACATGATCTCCTCCCGGTCGATGCCCAGGTCGTTGGGCGCCGAGAAGATCGAGATATACGCGCCCAGGTGATTCAGCGGAGTCTCGCCCAGCACCCGCCGCCGGGTCGCCGAGTGCAGGCCGTCTGCGCCGACCACGAACGCGAACACCGCCCGGGCACCGCTCTCGAAGGTGACCTCCACCCCGTCCGGCCCGTCGGCGAGGCCGGCGATCGCGTCGCCGAACCGGTAGTCCACGTCGCCGACGGTGGCGTCGAACAGGATCCGCCCGAGGTCGCCGCGCATGATCTCCAGGTCGTCGCCGCGCCGGCCCATCAGCAGGTCGGCCGGGAGGCTGGCGATCGGCCGTCCGTCCCGCTTCACATAGGTGATCCGCCGCATCCCGGTGTCCCGCTCGCGGGCCGCCTCGTGCAGGCCCATGCGCGCCAGGACCGTGGTCGCCGCACCGCGGACGTCCACCTTGTAGCCCTCCGCCCGCAGCTCCGGCGCCCGCTCCACGACGGTGACCCGCCACCCCGCCCGCACCAGCCAGAAGGCCAGCGCCGGGCCCGCCACACCCGCTCCTGAAATCAACACCTCGCGATTGGTCATGCGAAAAACTATACAAGCGTCTTAGACGCTTGTATAGAAGTTAGGATGCGCGGCATGGGCCACCGGGAAGACCTGCTGGTAGGAGCGAAGCGAGCGCTCTACGAGAAGGGGTACGCCAACATCACCGCACGCGACATCGTGTTCGCCTCCGGGACGAACCTGGCGTCGATCGGCTACCACTACGGATCGACGAAGGCGCTGCTCACCGCCGCGATGATCAGCTCGATGGAGGACTGGGGCGAGGCGGTCGGCCGGGCGCTGAGCGAACCGGACGACGACGGCGACGCCGAGCCGATGCTGCGGTTCTGGCGGCGGGTGATCCGCTCCATCCAGGCGGACCGGCCGCTCTGGCTCGCCAGCGTCGAGGCGCTGACCCAGAGCGAGCACGACCCGGCGCTGCGCGCCCAGCTCGCGGCCGGCGTCCACGAGGGCCGTAAGGGCATGACCGCGCTGGTCACCGGCCGGCCCGAGGACGAGCTGGAGGAGGCCACCGTGCGCACCGTCGGCGCCGTCCAGATGGCGTTGATGTCCGGGGTGGTGACCCAGTGGCTCACCGACCCGGCGACCGCCCCGTCGGCCGAGGAGGTCGTCGCCGGGATCCGGGCCCTAGGCGGCGGGCCAGTTCTTGGCCAGTAGGTCCCGGGTGTCGTAGAGCAACTGCGGCAGCACCTTGGTCCGGCCGACCACCGGCATGAAGTTGGCGTCGCCGCCCCACCGCGGCACCACGTGCTGGTGCAGGTGGGCGGCGATCCCGGCGCCGGCCACCGAGCCCTGGTTCATCCCCAGGTTGAAGCCGTGCGGGCTGCTGCTCGCCCGGATCACCCGCATCGCCGTCCGGGTGAACGCGGCCACCTCGACCGTCTCGGACTCGGTGAGGTCGGTGTAGTCGGCCACATGCCGGTACGGGCAGATCAGCAGGTGCCCCGGGTTGTACGGGTACAGGTTCAGCACCGCGAAGACCAGCTCGCCCCGCGCCACCACCAGCGTCTCCGCCTCGGGCCGGCCGGGCGCCAGGCAGAACGGGCAGCCGGCGGGTTTCTCGTACCCACCCTCGGGCCGGTCCTCGCCCGAGATGTAGGTCATCCGGTGCGGCGTCCAGAGCCGCTCCAGCCCGTCCGGCTCACCCAGATCGTCCACGTCCGCATCCTATGCGGAACCGGCCTCCACCGAACATCGCGCTGGGCGGTGGAGGCCGGTGACCGCGGTCAGGCCGCCGAGGGCCCGGTGTTGACCCGGGAGCGAACCACCTCGACCACGTGCGCGACCGCCTCGTCGATGGAGACGCCGTTGCGCTGCGAGCCGTCCCGGTAGCGGAACGACACGGTGCCGCCGTTGACGTCGTCGTCGCCGGCGATCGCCATGAACGGGATCTTCTGCTGCTGGGCGGTGCGGATCTTCTTCTGCATCCGCTCGGTGGAGTGGTCCACTTCCGCCCGGATGCCTGCTTTACGAAGCTTCGTGACGAATTCCTCGAGGTACGAGGCGTGGTCGTCGCGGATCGGGATGCCGACCACCTGCACCGGCGCGAGCCAGGCCGGGAACGCGCCCGCGTAGTGCTCGACCAGCACGCCGAAGAACCGCTCGATCGAGCCGAACTTCGCGGAGTGGATCATCACCGGCTCCTGCCGGGTGCCGTCGGCCGCCTGGTACTCCAGACCGAACCCGGCGGGCTGGTTGAAGTCGTACTGGATGGTCGACATCTGCCACGTACGGCCGATCGCGTCCTTCGCCTGGACACTGATCTTCGGGCCGTAGAAGGCCGCGCCACCCGGGTCGAGCACCAACTCCAGGCCGGACTCGGTAGCCACGTCCTCCAGGACCTTGGTGGCCTTCTCCCACTGTTCGTCCGTACCGATGAACTTGTCGCTCTTCGGGTCTCGGGTCGACAGCTCCAGGTAGTAGTCGTCCAGGCCGAAGTCGTCGAGCAGCGAGCGGACGAAGTTCAGCAGGTGCTTGATCTCGGCCGGGGCCTGCTCGGCGGTGACGTAGGAGTGCGAGTCGTCCTGGGTCAGGCCGCGCACCCGGGTCAGGCCGTGCACCACGCCGGACTTCTCGTAGCGGTAGACCGTGCCGAACTCGAACAGCCGCATCGGCAGCTCACGGTAGGACCGCCCGCGCGACCTGAAGATCAGGTTGTGCATCGGGCAGTTCATCGCCTTGAGGTAGTAGTTCGCCCCCTCCAGCTCCATCGGGGGGAACATGGTGTCCTTGTAGTACGGCAGGTGGCCCGAGGTGTGGAACAGGCCTTCCTTGGTGATGTGCGGCGAGCCGACGTACTGGAAGCCCTCTTCGATGTGGCGGGCGCGGACGTAGTCCTCCATCTCGCGCTTGATCACCCCACCCTTCGGGTGGAAGACCACGAGACCCGACCCGATCTCGTCGGGAAAGGAGAAGAGGTCCAGCTCGGTGCCCAGCTTGCGGTGGTCGCGGCGCTCGGCCTCGGCGAGACGGTTGAGGTACGCCTTGAGTTCGTCCCGCGACGGCCACGCCGTCCCGTAGACGCGCTGCAGCTGCGGGTTCTTCTCCGAGCCGCGCCAGTAGGCGGCGGCCGACCGCATCAGCTTGAACGCCGGGATGAGCCGGGTCGACGGCAGGTGCGGGCCGCGGCACAGGTCGCCCCAGACGCGGTTGCCGTCCTTGTCCAGGTTGTCGTAGTGGGTCAGCTCGCCCGCACCGACGGCGGCGGCCTCCTCGTCCACGTCACCCTTGATGTCGACCAGTTCGAGCTTGAACGGCTCGGCGTGCAGCTCGGCCTTGGCCTCGTCGAGAGTCCCGTACTCCCGGCGGTTGAAGGTCTGCCCGGCCTTGATGATCTCCTGCATCCGCTTCTCGAGCTTCGTCAGGTCCTCGGGCTGGAACGGCTTCTCGACGTCGAAGTCGTAGTAGAACCCGTCCCGGATCGGCGGGCCGATGCCCAGCTTCGCCTCCGGGAACACGTCCTGCACGGCCTGGGCCAGCACGTGCGCGGTGGAGTGGCGCAGCACGTCGAGGCCGTCCGGGGTGTCGATGGCGACCGGGGTCACCTCGGCGTCGGCCGCCGGCGCCCAGTTCAGGTCGCGCAGCCGGCCGTCGGCCTCACGGACCACGACGATCGCCTTCGGCCCGTGCGCGGGAAGCCCCGCGGCGGCCACCGCGTCGGCCGCCGTAGTCCCGGCCGGGACGACTAGGGGGTCGGCCACAGCGGGTGTACGGGGTGCAGACACGGTGATCTCCATTCGTGTGGGTCGGCCTCGGCTGCTCCGGGCCGTCCCTGATGCTATCCGCCCGGTTTCGCCCGGCTCCCCAGTCCCCACCGGCCCGGGCTATTCCCCGTCGGCCCCGGCCGACCAGGCGGGAAGCGGTTCGCGGGCCGACAGCCACGCCGCCGGGATGCCCTCCACGCCGGTGTACGCCGCCACGACTCCCCCGGCGATCGCCGCGGTGGTGTCGACGTCCCCGCCGGCGACCACGCACGCCGCCACGGCCGCCGGATAGTCGTCCAGGAACCGGTCGGCGACCCACAGGGCGAACGGCACGGTGTCCTGAGCCGTCGCCTGCCCGCCCGAGCCGAGCCGGTGGGCCGCCTCCACGACCGTCGTGGTCAGACCGGCCGCCTCGATCAGGCCGTCGTGGACCACTCCGGCCGGGGTGTGCCCCGCCGTGGCGCGCAGCAGTTGCCCGGGCTCGGGCCGGTGGCCGTTGAGCCGGGCGGCGGCGGCCACCGCGGCGGCCACGGTGACGGCCGCGCCACCGGCGATCCCCTCCGGGTGCGCGTGGGTGACCTCCGCGGCGCGGACCCCCTGAACGGCCGCGTGGACCAGGGAATCCGCGTGCCAGGCGCCCAGCGGCGCGGCGCGCATCGCCGCGCCGTTGCCGCAGGAGCCCTGGCCGTTGAAGGCGGCGGCCGCGGCGATCGGCCAGGGCAGGCCGTCCCGGATCTCGCGCAGCATGGTCACCGCGCCGGGACCGTAACCCCGGTACGGCTCGAAGCGGGCGGCGAGCAGGGTGGCGAAGGCGTCCCGGTCGAAGTCGCCCTCGGCCAGGGTGGCGACCAGGCAGCAGGCCTGCTCGGTGTCGTCGGTCCACTCCCAGGGTGGTTCCGGGAGGCGCGCTTCGAGGAGGTCGGAGGGGCGGTTGCCGGGCACGAAGTACTGCGCGCCGAGGGCGTCGCCGACGCTCAGGCCGGCCAGGGACTCCAGGGCGAGCGTGCGGCGGGTATCGGGAAAGAGTGTGAAAGACATCGGTACTTCGGATCGTATTCCATCACTGAGAGTCATCAAAGACTCTCGCTCGATCACCCTTTAGGTTCTGCCTTGCCATGGACGCTACGGTCTTCGCATGGCCACGGTGTTGCTCGTCGAAGACGACCATGTCGTGCGCGGCGCCATGCTCCGTTCGCTCGCCGATCGAGGGCACGCCGTGCACGCCGTCGGCACCGCCCTGGAAGCGTTGCGGCGGGTCGCCGCGGAGACGCCCGACCTCGTCGTGCTGGACCTCGGACTCCCCGATCTGGACGGATCGGACGCGCTGCGGATGCTGCGCGGCATCACCGACGTGCCGATCATCATCGCCACCGCGCGCGACGACGAGCAGACCGTCGTGCGGCTGTTGCGGGCCGGCGCCGACGACTACATGGTCAAGCCGTTCACCGGCGCCCACCTGGACGCGCGGATAGCCACCGTGCTGCGCCGCGTCGGCCGGGCCAGCCGGGCCGCGCAACCCGCCGTCCACGAGGTGGGCGAGCTGCGGGTGGACGTCGGCGAGCGCAGCGCCACCCTCGGCGATCAGCCGCTGGCGCTGACCCGCAAGGAGTTCGACCTGCTGGCCTACCTCGCCGCCCGTCCGGGCCGAGTGGTTTCCCGTCGCGAGCTGTTGGAGGAGGTATGGCGACAGCCATCGGTCGGCGAGGACCAGACCATCGACGTGCATTTGTACTGGCTTCGCCGGAAACTGGGCGAATCCGCGGCGAAGCCCCGCTACCTGCGCACCGTGCGGGGGGTCGGATTCCGGTTGGTGGCGCCGGACTGAGGCTGCGGCTGGCGTACACCACCGCCGCCACCACCGCCGTCGCCGCACTCGTCTTCCTCGTCCCGCTCGGCTGGGGCCTGCGCAACGATCACCGGGAGGCCGCTCTCGCCGACGCCGCCGCGCGTACCTCGACGGTGGCCGGCGCCATCGCGGCCGGAACCGGCGAACGTGGCCTGGCCGCCGCGACCACGCTGGCCGGCGGCTCGCCGGTGGTGCACACCCCGGGCCTCGCCCCGTCCACCGGCGGGCGGGCCGACGGCGCGCTGATCGACCGGGCCGCGACCACGCCCGAGCCGACCGTCGAGGACGTCGACGGCGGCGTGGTGCACCTGCGACCGGTCACCGTCGGGGACCGGATCCTGGTGGTCGAGGCGTTCGTGCCCGCCTCCGCGCTGAACCGGAACACCGCCCGCGACTGGTGGCTGCTGCTCGGCCTCGCCGTGATGCTGGTCGGTGGCGCCGTCGTGGTGGTGGACCGGCTGGCCCGGGGCGCGGTCGACTCGGCCCGCAATCTGGTCGACGCGGCGCTCGCGGTCGGTGACGGGGACCTCGGCGTACGGATCAGCCCGTCCGGGCCGCGCGAGCTCGCCGAGGCGGGCTACGCCTTCAACCGGATGGCCGACCGCTTGGTAACCTCCCGGACCGACGAACGCGAACTGGTCGCCGACCTGTCGCACCGGCTGCGTACCCCGCTGACCGCGCTGCGGCTCGACGCCGAGGCGCTCGACCCGGACGACACCCAGATCATCGACCTCACCGCGGACGAGGTCGATCGCCGCCGCGGCATCCGGCGCATCCGGCAGGCGATCACCACCCTGGAGGACGAGGTCAACCACCTGATCAACACCACCCGGCAGGCCGTCGCCGACCGGGTGGCCGCCGCGCCCGAGGACGGGCTGTGCGACGCCAGCGAGGTGGTCCGCGAGCGGATGATGTTCTGGTCCGCGCTCGCCGGCGACCAGGAGCGGCAGTACCGGGTGGTCGGCGCGCACCTGCGGATCCCGGTGCCGGTGGCCCGGGCCGAGCTGGCCGCCGCGCTGGACGCGGTGCTCGGCAACGTCTTCCGCTACACCCCGCAGGGCACCGCCTTCGAGGTCGGGCTGTCCCGGCGCGACGGCTGGGTGGCGCTGCGGATCGACGACGCCGGCCCCGGCATCGGAGATCCACAGGGGGCGTTGCGGCGCGGGCAGAGCAATCAGGGTTCCACCGGTCTGGGGCTGGACATCGCCCGCCGGGTGGCGCAGGCTACCGGCGGGTCGCTCAGCCTGGACCGGGCCGCCATGGGTGGCGCCAGCGTGGTCATGCTGCTGGCCGACGCGGATGCCACCCCCAAACAGCCGAGCAGGTTCGGGCTGGTCGGACGGGGCCGGCCGGCACGCGACCGCGATCCGGGACGACGTCGCTGGCAACGAGGACGGGAATGAGCCGTATCCCCCGAACGACACAGCACTGGCTTATATCTGTTTTAAGAACGTTCCCCTGGGGACGCGAGGCTGGCAGGGTTCCCCTCGATCCCATCCGGCTTCCCGGATCGCAACCCGCAGCGCGTCCCCTACGCCGCGAACCGCGAAGCCACCGCGCGGTGGGAGGCGGTCACCCCATGGACCCCTCCCACCGCCACACAGCTCGACGAGGAGACGCCGTGTCCGCGCATCGCCGGCCGACGTTCCGCGGGTCGCCGCCAGGACGGCGCCGCGCGGCGAGCCCCCCGAAGCCGCCGCGCACACGCTCCGCGACCTTCCGGCTCCTTCCGGTAGCCCTCGGACTGGCCCTGCTCGGTGTCGGCGGTGTGATCGGCCCCAGCGTGATCGGCGCCGGGCCGTCCGACGACTTCTCGCTGACCTCGCTGCCGAGCGACGCCCCCGAGCAGGGGCTGGTCTACAGCGGACTCAAACTGGCCTCCTCCGGCTCGGTCTGCGCCGGGGCGTACCAGCTGTACGAGGAGGTCTGCACGCACGGCCCGGACCCGGCCCCGGCCGGTCTCGCGGTGCGCCGTGACGTCGCCCCGGTGACCGCTGGCAGCGACCAGATCACCCCGGTCCGGCGGGAGACCGGCAACGTGCCCGGGGACGCCGAGATCGCCCGCGACGAGGGCGGCAGCGCGATCACCGCGGACGCCCCCGCGCTGGTGCCGGACGCCGCTCCCGGACAGGCCGACTTCATCCTCGGCCCGGACGACGTGGCCTGCGCCGGCGACGGCCGTACCGGCAAGCGGGTGCAGTTGCTCTATCTGCACGAGTCGGGCAGCGCCAGCCGGTACCCGAAGTTCCTGAACTCGTTCCGGACCTGGGCCGCCGGGGTGGACGCCATCTACGACGCCAGCGCGGGCGAGACCGGCGGCTCCCGCCACATCCGGTACGTGACGACGCCCGAGTGCCGCGCCGACGTGGCCGAGGTGGAACTGCCGGACGGCTCGCTGCGGACGTTCACCGCGACCATCGACGCGCTGCGCGGGCTCGGCTACAACCGCACCGACCGCAAGTACCTGATGTTCGCCGACACGAACCTGTACTGCGGCATCTCGACCTACGTCAACGACACCCGGTCCGGCCGCGGCAACCGCAACAACGGCGGCCCGTCGTACGCCCGGGTCGACTCCGGCTGCTGGAGCGCCGCGATGGCCGCCCACCAGCTCACCCGCTCGCTCGGCGCGGTCCTCACCGACTCGCCGAACGCCACCGGGGCGGGCGGTTGCCTGGACGAGTACGACCTGCTGTGCGCCCCGGACCGGACCGGCAAGCCGGTGAAGGACGTGTGCCCGAAGAAGAACGAGATCCGCCTCGACTGCGGTCACGACGACTACTTCAGCACCAACCCGAAGCCGGGCAGCTACCTGGACGGGCACTGGAACGTGGCGCTCAGCGAGTTCCTGCTGCGCAGCGACGGCGGCGACGACATCCCGGACACCCCGGGCGCCACCGTGCCGGACCGGGGCACGCCGGCCGGCCCCCCGCCGGTGAACCCGTCCGCGCCGGTTCCCGCGCCGAGCGCGGCGAAGCCGAGCCCGAGCGCCTCCACGCCCACGCCCGGGCCCAGCGTCTCGGCGAGCACCGGGCCGGCGCCGCAGCCCAGCGTCTCCGCCGGGCTGCCGCAGGTGGAGATCACCCCGGTCGCGCACCACACCAAACCGCCCAAGAAGGGTGGCACCGGCGACCAGCCCGGTGGTGGCGACGGGGTCCCGGCGGCGCCGTCCGAGGTGACCGGCGACGGGGTGCAGGCGGTGCTGGAGATCCGCGAGGCGACCAGCGGCTCGGTCCGGCTGATCTGGAGCGCGGCCGCCGACGACGCCGAGTACGAAGTGTCGGTGGACGGCGAGCCGGTGGCCACCACCCGCGCCACCCGGGCCCGTCTGATCGGCTTGAGGCCGGACGCGAAGTACCGGGTCGAGGTCCGCAACCGGAGGCTGGGCTACCACGCCAAGGGCACCGCCGAGACGGCGCCGTCGGCCCGCCCGGTGCAGAACTCCTGGTTCGTGCTGACCAACTCGCTGACCGGCGGCGCGGCCGACCTGTACGCGGCCCGCACGGCCGACGGCACCCCGGTCGTCCTCGGCAGCGACGAGGGCGGCACCCAGCAGCAGTGGCAGCTGGTGCCGGCCGAGGGCGGCGCCTACTCGCTGGTCTCCAAGGCGAGCAACCGCTGTGTGGTCCCGCTCGGCGGGGCCGCGGTCGCCGGGGCCCCGCTGGTGCAGGGCGACTGCAAGGCCGGCGGCGCGGCGGCGCGGTGGACGCTGCGTGCCTCGGCGTACGGCTTCACCATCCGGGCTGCCACCGGTGACCTGGTGATCGGCGTGGGCGCCCAGCGCTTCGGCACGCGCCGCGTGCTGGTTCTGCAGAAAGACACCGACCAGCGGCACCAGAGCTGGACGGCGGTTCCCGACTGACCGGCGGAGGACGACGGGAGAGGCTGATGCCTGATGTGCTGAGCAAGGCGGAGACCGAGCCGGAGGAGGATCCGGCCCGGTTCAACCGGCGGCGGCTGGTTCGCTGGCTGGCGATCCTGACCATCGGCACGCTGACGATGGTCGCCTGCTGGCAGGACCCGCTCTACCCCTGAGCCGCCTGGTAGGCGTCGATCTCGGCGAGCAGGGCGGCCTTCCCGTCGCCGGGCCGGAAGCTGTGCCGGACCGCGGCGCGGGCCAGGTCGGCCACACCGGCGGCGTCCAGGCCGAGCAGCCGGGCGGCGGTGGCGTACTCCTGCTCCAGTGTGGTGCCGAACATGGGCGGGTCGTCCGAGTTCACGCTGACCGGCACGCCGGCCGCCACCAGGGTGGTGATCGGGTGCTGGTCGAGGTCGGCGACCGCCCGGGTGCGCAGGTTGGAGGTCGGGCAGACCTCGAGCGGGATGCCGTTCTCGGCGAGGTGGGCCATCAGACGCTCGTCCTGGGCGGCCGCGATGCCGTGCCCGATCCGTTCGGCGCCGAGCTCGCGCAGCGCGTCCCAGATGGTTTCCGGGCCGGTGGTCTCGCCGGCGTGCGGCACGCTGTGCAGGCCGGCCGCGCGGGCCTGGTCGAAGTACGGCTTGAACTGCGGCCGTGGCACCCCGATCTCCGGGCCGCCCAGCCCGAAGCTGACCAGGCCGTCGGGCCGCTCGTCGAGGGCGACCCGCAGGGTCTCCTCGGCCGCGGGCAGGCCGGCCTCCCCCGGGATGTCGAAGCACCACCGCAGGTCCACTCCGAAGTCCCGGGCGGCGCCGGAGCGGGCGTCCTCGATCGCCTCGCAGAACGCTTTCGCCGGGATGCCCCGCCGCACGCTGGAGTACGGCGTGACGGTCAGTTCCGCGTACCGGACGTTCTGCCGGCCCAGCTCGCGCCCGATCTCGTAGGTGAGCAGCCGGACGTCCTCGTCGTCGCGGATCAGGTCGACCACGCTCAGGTAGATCTCGATGAAGTGCGCGAAGTCCCGGAACTCGAAGTACTCGGCCAGCCGTGCCGGGTCGGCCGGGACCGGAGAGGTGCCCTCGTGGCGGGCGGCCAGCTCGGCGACGATCCGCGGCGACGCCGAGCCGACGTGGTGGACGTGCAGCTCGGCCTTGGGCAGGCCGGCGATGAACGACGTCAGGTCGGTCAAGGAAGGTTCCCCCTAAATAGAAGCCACCACGAAGATACGGCGGAAGGGGAGGGCCACGAGGCCGTGCCGCTCCGGATACGCCTCGATGAGCCGCTCCGAGAATGCGGCCCGGAACGCCGCCCAGCCGGCGTCGTCGAGCGCGGCCCGGACCGGCCGCAACGCGGTGCCCTCCATCCAGCGCAGCACCGGATGCTCCTCCGGGGTGGCCGGCAGCAGGTGCACGTAGGTGGTCTCCCAGGCGTCCACGACGGCGCCCGCGGCGGTCAGCAGCTCGGCGTAGCCCGCCGCGTCGTAGACCGGATCTGATCGGAGCTCGACCGGCGACAGCTCGCGCGCCGCACGGTGGCCCGGGCTGTCGAAGTTGCCCGGCACCTGCATCGCCAGCCAGGCGCCGGACGGCAGCTCGCGCGCCCAGCGGGCGAGCATCTCCGGGTGTCCCGGCACCCACTGCAGGGCGGCGTTGGTGACCACGACGTCGGTGTCCGGATCGGGCCGCCAGTCGCTGATGTCGGCGAGCCGGAACTCGACCGGGCCGGGCTCGGCGGCCGCCTTGGCGATCATCTCGGGTGACGAGTCGAGACCGGTGACCCGGGCGTCCGGCCAGCGTTCGGCGAGCGTACGGGTCAGCTCACCGGGCCCGCAGCCGAGGTCGGCGACGGCACGCGGGCGGTCGGCGCCGATCCGCCCGACGAGGTCGAAGAACGGGCGCGAGCGCTCGGCGCCGAACCGGCGGTAGACAGCGGGATCCCACATACCGACCTCCAAAACCGTACGTACGTCTTGTTTGACGCTAACAGACGAGCGGTAGTGTCACGACGTGGAAAATCGAAGCTTTCGCAAGCTGGGGCGCACGGTCGGCGTGGTCGGCCTCGGCGCCTGGCAGCTCGGAGCCGACTGGGGCCAGGTCAGCGAGGCCGACGCGCACGCGACCCTGCAGGCCGCCGTGGACGCCGGTGTCACCTTCATCGACACCGCGGATGTGTACGGTGACGGCCGCAGCGAGCAGATCATCGGCTCGTTCCTGAAGGACCGCCCGGGCCTGACCGTCTTCACCAAGATGGGCCGCCGCCTGCCGCAGGAGCCGGGCAACTACCACCTGGACAACTTCCGGGCCTGGACCGACCGGTCCCGCGCCAACCTCGGCGTGGACACCCTCGACCTGGTGCAGCTGCACTGCCCGCCGACTCCGGTCTACTCCTCGGACGCGGTGTTCGACGCGCTCGACACCCTGGTCGAGGAGAAGCGCATCGCGGCGTACGGGGTGAGCGTCGAGCGGGTCGAGGAGGCGCTCACCGCGATCGCCCGGCCCGGTGTGGCCAGCGTCCAGATCATCCTCAACGCGTTCCGCCTGAAGCCGCTGGAGCGGGTGCTGCCGGCCGCCGCGGAGGCCGGGGTGGGCATCATCGCCCGGGTCCCGCTGGCCAGCGGGCTGCTCTCCGGGCGCTACGACGAGAGCACCACGTTCGGCGCCGACGACCACCGCAACTACAACCGGCACGGCGAGGCGTTCGACGTCGGCGAGACGTTCTCCGGGGTGGACTTCCGTACCGGGCTGGAGGCGGTGGGCCGACTGCGCCCGCTGGTTCCGGCCGGCGTCACGATGGCGCAATTCGCGCTCCGCTGGATCATCGATCAGCCGGCCGTGACGGTGGTGATCCCGGGCGCCCGCAACCCGGAACAGGCACGGGCGAACGCGGCCGCCGCGGATGTCCCGGCCCTCTCGCCGGAAACCGGAGAAATGATCAACACCGTCTACGATGAGTTGATTCGCCCGCAGGTGCACGACAAATGGTGAACAATGAAACCGAGAGGCCGCGGTTGCGGGGCTGGCTCGCCATGTCCTTGGGCCTGGTCGCGATCGTGCTGGGTGGAGTGTGGACACTCCAGGGGCTGGACGTGCTGCCCTACAGCGCGATGAGCGGCCAGACGGTGTGGGCCGTCGTCGGCGGTGGCCTGATCATGGCCGGGCTTTTGCTGATCGCCGTCGGGATGCGCCGGCGGTCCAGTGCGCAGAAGCCCGTCCGGTAGTGCGGTGACGAAAGAGGCCCCGCAACCTCGATGAGGGTGCGGGGCCACGGTCGGGCCGGCCTCCGCCAGGCGGCCGGCGAGCCGGTCTCACGACCGGCGGATTAGTCTCAGAGCGGGCGAACCTGCTCCGCCTGCGGGCCCTTCTGGCCCTGGGCGATCTCGAACTCCACCCGCTGGTTCTCTTCCAGAGTGCGGTAGCCGCTCGTCTGGATGGCCGAGAAGTGGACGAACACGTCAGCACCCCCGCCGTCGACGGTGATGAAGCCGAAGCCCTTGTCTGCGTTGAACCACTTCACGGTTCCTTGCGCCATGCTGAACTCTCCTTCTGAAAATGCCGGCCCGCCCAACCGCGGCAGCGCGGGGCCGATGACCGTTTTCGAGCAGCGGTACCGCGAGGCGGCCTTTCAGGAGGACGTCCCATCCGCCCGACCTCGTGACATCTACCGACCCACCCGGGATGGGGCCGGCGTCTCGCGGTCAAGCGGAAGCAGCGAACCACGTACGCAAAAACTGGCCACACTGTACCCGAAAATCGGCCGGTAAAGCTCCCCCTCGTAAGAATCCAATAATGGGTGACCGATATGGAAAAGGCCCCCCACTTCTTCCCGTCGAAGCGGGAACGAACCGGGGGGCCGGCAAGACTCCTGTCTATACAGAAGATGATCTAGTCGGGCCAGGTTCCGGTGAGTTTCTCGGTGCCGATCGCGCCGCCACGGTGGACCGCCGCCTTCACCACCGCGAAGATCGCGCCCTGCAACGCGGCGGCCGCGAGGATCTCGCCCCAGCCACGTTCCGGGTCACCGGCATCGGGGGCGTCGTCATCACCGGAGACCAGTTTCCAGGCCTCCTTGAAGAGGAGGCCGGCCAGCGCTCCGGCCGCGACACCCAAAGCCACGTTCACCGGCTTGAGGGCGACCTTCTTCAGCTTTCCCGCCATCAGCGCCTCCCTCGGACGATCAGCACGATACCGGCCATCGCGGCCAATCCGGCGATCGTCAGCACGGCCGGCCAGGGATTGGCGCGCACCCGGGAACCGGCGCGATATGCGAGATCGCGCTTATCGGCCTCCCGGATCCGGACAGCCGTGCCGTTCGCCGCCTCCCGGACCCGGCCGGTCATCATGGCCGCCCGGGATCGCACCCGCTCCTTCGTCTCGGCGACCTGCTCGCGGGCGCGGGCCTTCACGTCCACGCGTGCGGCCAGCGCCTGCACCGTCTCACCGAGGTCGGATCGGGTCTGCCTGATCTCCTCCCGCAGCGCCACCAGATCCGGCTTGGCCGCAGAACCGTTGATTTCACTGCTGGATGATTCGCTCGCAAGCTCGCTCATGCCCGGCTTCGCTCCTTGACCGCGTGTTTCACTTCGTCGACATCGGCCTTGACACTCTCGATCGCGGCCAGGGGTTCCGGCGGGACGGCCCGGTGCATCTGCTTGCGGCCCAGCAGCGCGAGCACACCGGCGACCGCGAAGAGCACCACGGACACGATGAGCGCGGCCGACCAGAGCGGCAGGACCAGGGCCAGTGCGATGATCGAGGTCGCAACCAGGGCGCCCACGCCGTACCCGGCCAGCACGCCCGCGCCGCCGAACAGGCCGGCGCCGATCCCGGCGTGCTTGCCCTTCTCCGCCAGTTCCGCCTTGGCCAGCGCCAGTTCGTCGCGCACCAGGCGGCTGACCTGTTCACTGGCCCTCTGGACCAGTTCCGCGGTGGAGTGCTCGGTGATCGACCGGGTCATCGCGTCCCCCCTTCATCCCGTATGTGAGCGGTGTATGCCCTCGTCCCCGCCCCCTCAATCCTCGCGGTCCGGGGCAACCGGGACCGGCCCTTTCACTCCTTCCGCTCCGAAGCGGCCGGAACCGGCCCGCCGAACACCACCCCGCGGGTGTCGCCGTCCAGCCCACCGCTGAACACCCGGGCCGCGTCGGACGACGGGCCGGGACCGGCATGGCCGCCCACCCGGACCGGCTCGGGCGCCACCGCCTCCACCTCGGCGCGCAACCGCGGCAGCGCGGCCCGCTGGTGCTGCCAGATCCAGCCGACCAGCCGCTCCCGGACCAGGCAGCGCAGGTCCCAGAGCGCGGCCGCGTCGTTGGCGCTGACCAGCGCGCGCAGCCGGACCCGGCCGTCGGTCGCCTCGGTGATCTGGAGTACGCAGACCCGGCCGTCCCACAGTTCGCTGCTCTCGCAGACCCGCTGCAACTCGCCCCGGACCGGCTCGACCGGGGTGGACCAGTCCACGTCGATCTCGGCCGTGCCGAGCACCGCCGACCCGGTACGCGTCCAGTTCTGGAACGGTTTGGTGGTGAAGTACGAGGTAGGCAGGATCAGCCGGCGGTCGTCCCAGACCTGCACCACCACGTAGGTGAGGGTGATCTCCTCGATCCGGCCCCACTCCTGCTCCACCACGACCACGTCGTCGACCCGGATCGCGTCGCTGAACGCCAGTTGCATGCCGGCGAACATGTTGCCCAGGGTGCTCTGCGCGGCCAGCGCCGCCACCACGGTGATCAGCCCGGCGGTACCCAGCACGCTGGCGCCGAGCGCGCGGACGGCCGGGAAGGTCATCAACATGACGCCGGCGGTCAGCACCACGATGCCGGCCACGGTCACCCGGCGCAACATCACCACCTGGGTCTTGATCCGCCGGCGCCTGCGGTTGTCCGGCACGTCGGTACGCCACCGGGCCAGCGTCATGTCCTCCAGCACCAGCAGCATGGCGCCGACCAGCCAGGCGAACCCGGCGATGCAGCACAGCACGAGCGCGTGCATCACCCCGGAGCGACCGGGGAAGTCGCCGGCCCAGATCCGGATCGCCTGCTGCACCGCCAGCAGCGTGACGCTGATCAGGAACGGCCGGTGCAGTTTCCGCGCCAGGTCGGCGGCGAGCGGGGACCTCCGGCCGAGCCGCAGCGTCACCCGGTGGACGGTCTCGACGAACAGGAGCGCCACGGCCGCCGCCCCCACGGCGGCCGGTAGAGCGGTCATCACACTGGTCACTGGTATTCCCTCCACGGACGTGTTGCCTTACCCCCTCCGGGTTCGGGCACACCGGCGGAGACGGATGCCGCAGAGGGTCAGATCTTCCGGTAGCGGGCCTGCGCCACGCAGTAGACGCCGAAGGCCGCGATGCCCACGGCGATCAGGGCCAGCAGCCACACACCCCAGGAGTAGCCGGCCAGCGTCTTGAGCGCCGCGTCCAGGCCACGGGCCTTGTCCGGGTCGTAGTTGACGGCGGCGGTGACGAAGAGGAGACCGGCGATCGCGTACGCCGTGCCCTTGGCCATGTAGCCGGCCACACCGAGGCGGATGATCGGCTGGCGGGTGCCGGCCGGCATCTGCTGGGTGTTGAGGTGCTTCACGAACTTGCGCTTGTAGCCGTAGACAGCCATGCCGGCGCCGACGCCGAGGACCACCAGCCCGGCCAGCGCGACCAGCCAGCGGCCGCCCTCGGCGGACATCAGGCCGGAGGTCTTGCTCTGGTAGCTGTCACCCATCGAGGCGTTCGCGCCCTGCACGATCTTGACGGCCATCCAGGCGAGGTACGCGTACAGGACGGCCCGGACGCCGGAGAGCACCCGCTCGGCCATCGCGGTGCGGTCCCGCGGGCCGCTCTCACCGACGGCCGCTTCGAAGGCCTGCCAGATCGCCATGGCGGCCAGGCCGACGGCGATGACGATCAGCAACGTCTTGCCGAACGACTGCCCGGCGATGGTCTGCAGGGCTCCGGACTGGTCACTGTCCTGACCGGAGCCGCCACCGAAGGCCACCTGCAACGCGATCCACGCGAACAGCAGGTGGATGATGCCGTACCCGATGAAGCCGCCCCGGGCCAGGAACTCCAGGGGCTTGCTCTCGGCGGCTCGTGACGCGGTGTGTTTGACGTTCGAGGCTGTGGAGGACATGCCCCCCAATGTGACCGAGCGCGACGATCGTCAAACGTGATGCGTCAGCGCGACACTTCCACCTGAATCTGGTCCTGCGTCACGCTCGACAGGGTGAAGGTCAGACCGCCGGCCTCGACCGCCTGCTGTCCCTTGGTGAGCTGGATCTGCTCACCGGCGACGTCGAGGGTCACCGTGTTCTCGTCGGCGGAGACGAACTTCGCCTCCACGCCGAGGACGTCGACGCTGGCGTTGTTCTCCCGGGCGATGGTCACGGTGCACTGGTCGAGGCCGCAGCTCACGTCGTCACCGCATCCGGTGAGTAGCGCGAGGCCGAGAGTGGCCGAGGCGAGAGCGGCGGCGATGCGGCGGCGGGGCTGAGAGATCAACACCCTTTCAACGGTACGCGGAACGAGCAACCCCGCCTACGTCAGGCGGCGATCGGCTGGGGTGCCGGGACGTTCAGCCCGGCGATCAGTTCGGCGGCGGCGCGGCCCAGCGCCCGGGTCGCGCCGTGGGTGGCGATGTGGACGCCGCCGGTCACCGCGACCGGGATGCCCATCTCGACGACGATCGCGTCCGGGCGGACCGCCAGCACCCGGCTCAGCGTGCCGGCGATCCACGGGTGCCGGTGCACGTCCCGGACCACCAGCACGAGCGGGCGCCCACCGGCGCCGGCCAGCACCGGGGCCGCCGGGTCGGCCAGCGGCTCCAGGTCGTCGGCGGAGAACCGGATCGACGTGGTGCCGGGCAGCAGTTCGGCGAGCGGCTCGCCGACACCCCACGGCGTCTCGCTGCCGATCGCGATGTTGCGGGCCGGCGCGAACTCGACCACGTGCGGGACTCCGGTCACCGGCAGCTCGGGGCCACCGTCGGCGACGGTCACCCGGACCGCGCGGCGGGCGGCCTCGAACCCGACCGTCGAGCCGAGGACGGCCACCTCGTTGCCGGCCGCGGCGTCCGCGACCGCCCGGGCGCCGGTGGCGGTCTGGACGCGGGTGGTCCAGGAGCCGAGGGCACGGACGCGGTGTACCGCGTCGTGCAGTCGTTCCTCGGGGAGCTCCCCGGACCGCACCGCCGCGACGATCGCGTCCCGCAGCCGGATCGCGATCTGCTCGTCGGCGTGCTCGCCGCCCACGCAGACCGCGTCCGCCCCGGCGGCCAGCGCGCGGACGATGGCGCCCTCCAGCCCGTAGCGGCGGCGGACGCCCTGCATCTCGATGGCGTCGGTGACGATCAGGCCGTCGAAGCCGAACTCCTCGCGCAGCAGGCCGGTCAGGATGCGCGGGCTGAGCGTGGCGGGCAGCTCGGTGTCGTACGCCGGGACCAGCAGGTGCCCGGTCATCACCGCCTTGGCGCCGGCCGCGATCGCCGCCCGGAACGGGACCAGCTCGCAGGCCGCCAGCTCGGCCGCGGTGCGGTCGATGACCGGAAGATCGTGGTGCGAGTCGACGGCGGTGTCACCGTGCCCCGGGAAGTGCTTGGCGCATCCGGCCACCCCGGACTCCTGGAGCCCGCGGACGAAGGCGGCGGTGTGCCGGGCCACCAGGTGCGGTTCGGCGCCGAATGCCCGTACCCCGATGACCGGGTTCTTGGGATTGCTGTTGACGTCGGCGTCCGGGGCGTAGTCGAGGGTGATGCCGGCGTCGGCCAGTTCCCGGCCGAGATCGCGGGCGACCGCCTCGGTGAGATCGGCGTCGTCGATCGCGCCGAGCGCCAGATTGCCGGGCCGGGAGCTGCCGAGCCGCGACTCGAACCGGGTGACGTCACCGGCCTCCTCGTCGATGGCCACGATCACATCCGGGTGCTCGGCACGCAGTTGCGCCGTCAGCGCGGCCACCTGTCCGGGTGACTCCACGTTGCGCGCGAAGAGGGCCACTCCCCCGAGGCCGGCGCCGAGCCACCGGCGGACCCAGTCCGGGGCGGTCGTACCGACGAAACCCGGCTGTAGGACCGCGGCCGCCAACTCCGGCAATTCGCCGTGAATGGACATGAGCCCCCGTACCTCCGATACTTTCGCTCCCCGTCGGGGACCTATGTTCACACCCCCCGCAGACTTTAGTCAACAAACCTTTCTATTTGCTGTGGCTCCCGATCAGTAGGATGTGCACGTGCTCACTACCGTCGCGGCGACCGGTGTCGACTGGTCCGAGGTGCACGCCGTCCGACTCCTCGGCATCGCCCTGGCGGTGCTCTTCCTGCTCTGGGCGATACGCCGCATGTTCGGCGGGAAATAGGGGTATCGGGGCGGCCATGATCCCCGTCTACGGGCCACGCCTGCGCCGCGTCGCCCGCACCCGGTTCGGCTGGCCCCGGCTGCGGCCCGGCCAGTTCAAGCCGATGCGCGCCGTGCTCCGCCGTAGGGACACCCTCGTGGTGCTCCCGACCGGCGCCGGCAAGTCGGCCATCTACCAGATCCCGGCCGTGCTGCTGCCCGGGCCGACCGTGGTGATCTCCCCGCTGCTCGCCCTCCAGCAGGACCAGATCGCCGCCCTCAACGAACGCGACGATCCCGGCATCCGCGCCGTCCGGGTCAGCTCCGCGGAGACGCCGAAGGAGCAGCGCGAGGCCATCGAGGCGATCCGCCGCGGCGAGGCCGAGTTCCTCTTCATCACACCCGAGCAGCTCAGCGACCCCGACCGGCTGGCCGAGGTACGCTCCCTCCGGCCCGGTCTGGTCGCCGTCGACGAGGCGCACTGCATCTCCGCCTGGGGCCACGACTTCCGGCCCGACTACCTGGCACTCGGCGACATGATCGAACAGCTCGGCCGGCCGCCGGTCCTGGCGCTCACCGCCACCGCGTCGCCGCCGGTCCGCGAGGACATCATCACCCGGCTGCACCTGCGCAAACCCGAGATCCACGTGTCCGGACTGGACCGGCGCAACCTGTTCCTCGAGGTCACGTACTGCCCGGACGACGCGTACCGGTGGCGCCGCCTCACCACCCTGCTCGACGAGGAGCAGCGGCCCGGCATCATCTACGTGGCCACCCGGCGGGCCGCCGAGGAACTCGCCGAACGCCTCACCACGTCCGGCTACCCGGCCACCTTCTACCACGGCGGGATGGCCGCCGGCGTCCGCGAACAGCGGCACACCGACTTCTCCGACGACAAGGTCGACATCATGGTGGCGACCTCGGCGTTCGGCATGGGCATCGACAAGCCCAACATCCGCTGGGTCGCGCACGTCGCCCTGCCCGACTCCCCGGACAGCTACTTCCAGGAGATCGGCCGCGCCGGCCGCGACGGCGAACCGGCCCGCGCCCTGCTGCTCTGGCGCTCCGAGGACGAGGCCATCCAGCGCTTCTTCCAGGGCGGCTCCCCCGACCCCGGCGAACTGCGCGACCTGGCCGGCGAACTGCACAAGGGACCGGTCGGCAAGACCGCCCTGCAGAAGGCCACCGGGCTCGGCCCCCGCAAGCTCGGCCAGTACCTCAACCTGCTGGAACAGGTCGGCGCCGTCCGGACCGTCGCGGGACGCAAACTGTCGGTCCCGGCCCGTGCGCCACTCCCGGCCGCGGCGGCCGAGGCCGCATCGGCGGAGTACGAACGTCAGCAAGCGGTCGTCAGGTCCCGGACCGACATGATGCGCGGCTTCGCCCAGTCCCGGCAGTGCCGTACCGAGACGCTGCTGGCCTACTTCGGCGAGGACCTCCGCAAACCGTGCGGCCACTGCGACAACTGCGCCGACGGCATCGCCCAGGAGATCGCCGCCACCGAACCGGAAGGCCCGTTCCCGGTCCACACCCGAGTCCGCCACGACGAGTGGGGCACCGGCATGGTGATGAACTACGAGGAGGACCGGATGATGGTCCTCTTCGACACGGTCGGCTACAAAACCCTCTCCGTCCCGGTCGTGGTCAGTCAGAACCTCCTGACCCCGGCCTAGATTCACCACGACCGGGCGTGCTGCCGCCCCATGCTTTCGGTCCCGCCGGGCGGGTGGTCGCGGTGCTGCCGGCCAGACACGGGGATTGCCCACTCTCGGCCGTTGCGCCGGTCCCGCTGAGTGGGTGGTCGCGCTTGCCCGAGAGCGGGTGGGTGCACACGGCGGCAGCGAGTTCCCCGTGGCGCGACCGCCATCAAGCGCCACCACCCGCCTGGCGGGAGCGGCGTGACGGCCGGGAACACCACCCCGGATAGCACCACCGCAACCACGCACCGGGCGCGGGTGGCGGCACATGCGGAAGTGTCCAACCGATCTCAGCCCGGCGGGTGCGGCAAAGGCTGGAGCGGGCAGCAGAATCGCGCCGACCGGACGGGACAGGGCAGATGAGACGGGAACGAAGACACTCGTACAAGAAAAGGAGCTGGAAGCGAAACGCGGACCTCGACCACAAAGGGTCGCCAAAGGCCCGGATTGGGAGTTCGGGCAGGGCCGGGCGGGAGATCGGGACCCTGGGCGATGCTGGCGATGGGAGCGCTCACGATCGATGACCCCGACGGTTGCGTGTGCGTGCAACCATGCGCGGGTTACCGCAAACGGGGAGGTCGGAACGGGTGGGCAAGTCCAAGAAACGCCGGGCACCGCTGTGGGCACGGATCAGTGTCATCGCCGGGGTTCTGCTGCTGGTGCCGGGCGGCGGGGCGGTGGTGGCCGGGCGGACGCTGCTGTCGGAGTACACCGACCAGGTCACCGACGACAGCCTGCTCGACGACATCGACGCCCCGGCGAAGGCGGCGCCACCGAAGCGTGAGGTGGACATCGACGGGCCGCTCAACCTGCTGCTGGTCGGCATCGACCCGCGGGACGACAAGACGGCGCCGCTCTCCGACTCGATCGTGATCGCGCACATCCCGCGGGACAGGCACAGCGCGTACCTCTTCTCGATGCCCCGGGACCTGATCGTGGACATCCCGGCGTTCAAGGAGTCCGGCACCGGCGCGGACACCACCAAGATCAACGCCGCGATGTCGTACGGCAGCCGTCTCGAGAACGGCGGCTACAGCCCGTCGCAGGGGTTCCAGCTGCTGGCCAAGACGGTGAGCAACCGCACCGGGATCAAGGCGTTCGACGCCGGCGCGATCATCAACTTCGGCGGCTTCAAGAAGATCGTCGAGGCGATGGGCGGCGTCGACATGGTCATCGACATGGACGTCAAGTCCGAGCACCTCAAGCCGGACGGCAGCCCGCGTGACCGCATCTCCGCCTGCCAGGGCCATCACCGCTGCGCGCATCCCTACACCGGACCGCAGAAGTTCTACAAGAAGAGCGACAAGCCGGTGCACCTGAAAGCCTGGGAGGCGCTCGACTACGTCCGGCAGCGTTACAAGTTCAAGGGCGGCCCGGAGATGGGCGACTACGACCGGCAGCGCCACCAGCAGCAGTTCATCCGGGCGATGGCGAAGCAGGCGATGAGCAAGTCCGTGGTCAGCGACCCGGCCAGACTGCTGAAGGTGGTGAAGGCGGGCGGCGAATCGCTGACCTTCTCGGGCGGCGGCCACACCATCGTCGACTGGGCGGTGGAGTTGCAGTCGATCAACGTCGACGACATGGTGACCGTGAAGCTGCCGGGCGGCGGCGTCTACGACGGCCGGGAATACCTGGGCGAGCGATTCGACCCGGAGGTCGACGACTTCTTCAAGGCGGTCACCGAGGACCGGGTCGCGGCCTTCCTGCTCGACCATCCCGGTTTCGTCAACCAGGACCAGTGACCGGCGCCGAGGACCCGACCGTCCGACCTGGACGACGTCTACCTCGACTGATCCGGCGCCGGGCCGGTGGAGTCGCGGACGATCAGCTGGTGGCCGGTGGGGCGGCGGCGCGGGCCGGCGCCGGCTGGTTCGAGGGCCAGTTCGAGCGCCATCCGGCCCATGTCGATCATCGGCAGGCGGACGGTGGTGAGGCTGGGCGCCAGGTCGGCGGCGACCGAGACGTCGTCGAAGCCGACCACCGACATCCGGGTCGGCACACCGATGCCGCGCTCACGCAGCATGGCCAGCACGCCCATGGCCATGGCGTCGTTCAGGGCGATGATCGCCGTGGTGGACGGGTGTTCGGCGAGGATCCGCTCGGTGGCGGTCCGGCCGCCCTCGCGGACGAAGTCGGTGTGCACGACCGGCAGGTCGTCCAGCGACAGCCCGTGTTCGCGCAGCGCCGACGCCACCCCGGCCATCCGGTCGATCACGGTGTTGAGCCCGGGGGCCCCGGCGGCCACGGCGATCCGGCGGTGACCGAGTCCGAGCAGGTGGGCGGTGACGGCGTGGCCACCTGCCTCGTTGTCGGGCAGGACCGCGTCGGCGCCGAGCGCGTGCCGGCCGATGACCGCGACCCGGCCGCCGCCGCGCTGGTATCCGGACAGGACGGCTTCGGCCTCGGCTTCGGCGCGCGGGTCGTCATACCCGGACCCGGCGATGATGATGATTCCGGCGCGCTGGGCGATCAGGTGGCGGATCTGGCGCAGCTCGTGGCCGGGGTCGCGGCCGGAGTGGCAGATCTGCACGAGCAGCCGCTGCTCGTCGGCGAGGCCGATGACGCCGCCGGCGATCTCGGCGAAGTACGGGTCGTCGACCTGGTGCACGATCAGCCCGACCGTGGTGCTGGCGCCGCCGGCCAGGGTGCGGGCGAACGGGTTGGCCACGTACCCCAGTTCGTCGGCGACCTGCCGGACCCGGTTCGCCACCTCCTCGCTGACGCCCTCCCGGCCGGCGAGGGCGCGGGAGGCGGTGGCCAGCGAGACGCCGGCGCGGTGGGCGACGTCGATGAGGCGTAGCCCGGGGCCAGGTTTCGGCACTGCACAACTCCCAAGCTATTGCCGTAGATCAATATCCCAGCATATCGGGTACGGAAGCGCTTGCGTACCTCCCCGGCCCTAACCGGAGACAGCCTTGCGGAACGCTCCCACGGCCCTGCCGGAGACGGCCCGGCCGTGACCGAAGACCGCGTGGTCGAACTCCAGCTCGGCGAGGCGGGCCAGACTCTGACCCGCCCGTGCCGGATCGGCGGTCACCGCACCCGGCGGGCCGGTGACCTGACCGCGACGGCTCGCGGCGGCGTCCCCGGCGAACAGGATGCCGCCCGAGCGGTCCAGCAGGTAGGAGACGTGGCCGCGGGTGTGGCCCGGGGTGTGCAGGGCGGTGAACCCGGGCAGCGGCTCGGAGCCGTCCGCGGTGATCAGCTGGTCGATCTTGGTGGGCTCGACCTTGCCGACCAGGCGCTCGGCCAGCTTCGCGAGACGGCCGGACGGTTCCGCGGGCCGGCTGTGGCCGGTGATCCAGACCGCGTCGGCGGCGTGCGCGATCACCCGGGCGCCGGCCCGTTTCCGCAGGTCGGCCAGGCCGCCGACGTGATCCGCATGGTGGTGGGTGACCAGGATCGTGGTCACCTCGCCCAGCGATCGGTGGATCTTGCGCAGGCCGCGCTCGATCAGCGGCGTGCGGCCGGGCAGCCCGGTGTCGACCAGCACCACCCCGTCGTCGGTGACGACGACGTGCACATTGACATAGACCGAGCGGAGTTCGAAGACCCCGTCCACCACCTCTCGCACCCGATCATTCTTCCAGCAGGCCGATGGCGCGGGCCCGGGACACGGCCTCCCGGCGGGTGTGGACGGTCAGTTTCGCCATGACGGCGGCCACGTGGGCGTCGACGGTACGGACCGAGAGCACCAGCCGCGCCGCGATCTCCGGGTTGCTCAGACCCTCGGCCAGCAGCCGCAGCACCTCGGCCTGGCGGCCGGTCAGTCCCGCCGGATGGTCCCGGGTGGCCGGCTGCGGCCCTCGCGGAATCCGGGAGAAGCCCAGCTCACGCAGCCGGGACCGGACCCGGCGGGCCAACGGTTCGGCGTCCAGGGAGTCGAGGATGCGGACCGCCGACAGCAGGTCCTCCTCCTCGTCGCTGTGGCTCAGGGCGAGCGCCTGGTCGTAGCGGCAGCCGGCCTCCGCCCACCGCCGGGCCGCCTCGTGCGGGCTGCCGTCGACGAGCGGCGCGTACGGATGAGGGACCGTGACCTCCGCGCCCAGCCGGTGCAGCCAGTAGCCGAACGCGCCCAGCCGGCGGCCGCCCTCCGCGGCCAGCACCCGCTGGAAGACCGGCGTCAGCCGGTCGGCGGCGGCCGGGTCACCGCGCAGCCAGGCCGCCTCGGCCATCGCCGCGCCCGCCGGGCCGACCCGCTGCGCCTCCCCGATGCCGCGGGCCACCTCCCACGCCTCCTCGATCGGCGCCTCACCGCCCGCCCGGCCCCGGCGCAACCGCACCAGGCCCCGCACCACCAGCGCGGGGCTGCGCATCACGGCGGGCGCGCCGTCGGCCCAGCGGGCGTGCCGGTCCGCCTCGTCCCACTCGCTCAGCCGGAAGAGGGCCGTCGAAAGGGTGACGTGCAGGTAGCGCAGGAAGCCCAGCACCTCGTGGCGCTCGGCGAACGCCATCCCCTCGTCGAGCAGCTCGCACGCCTCCCGCAGGCGCAGGTCGTCGATCAGGTGCCAGGCCAGGTTGGCGTACGCCCGGCAGGCGTGATCGTCCTCGCCCGCGGTGAGCGCCACGGCCAGGCTCTCGGTCAGCAACCGGTGGCCGCGCGGATCGCCGCGGTCCCAGAGGGCGTAGCCGACGTTGTTCAGCGCGTGCGACAGCACCCCGGCCGCGCCGGTCGCCCGGGCCAGGGCGATCGCCCGCTCCCCCGCCACGACCGCCGGGCCGGTCTGCCCGCCCAGGGCGTGCAGCTGCGACTGGTTGCTCAGTCCGAACGCGAGGGCCGCGTCGTCGCCGGCCCGCTCCAGGACCTCGACGGCCTCGGTGGCGGCCGTCTCGGCGCCCGGGCGGTCGCCGGCGTACCAGTGGACCCGGGAGAGGCGGCGCAGCGCGAGACCCAGCGCGGCCGGGCCGGTCAGGCCGCGGCGCAGCGCCACCGCCTCACGCTGGGCGGTGACGGCCGGTTCGGCCAGGCCCAGGGTGTAGCACTCCTCGGCGTACGCCTCCAGCAGACCGGCCCGCTCCTCCGGCGGGAACGCCGCCCTGTGTTCGAGAACCAGCCGGTAGTGGGCGGCCGCCTCACGGTGCGAACCGGCGGCGGTGGCCTCGGCGGCCGCAGCCGGCGCGTACCGGACGATCCGGTCGGCGTCGCCGGCCTCGGCGGCATGGTGCACCAGCCGGGACAGGTCGGCGTCGCCCCGCTCCAGCAGGGCGGCCAGCACCGCGCGGTTCGCGGCGATCCGCCGGGAGGCGGGCAGCGACGCGGCCACCGCCCGGCGCATCAGCTCGTGCCGGAACGCCACCCGGGACGGGGTGACCGTCAGCATGCCCCGCTGCTCGGCCGGGGCGAGCGCCTCCAGGCCGCCCGGCACGATCGCGTCCACCAGCCAGGACTCCACCGCGGACGGGACCACGGCGAGCAGGGCCAGGGCGTCCCGGCCGGGCCGGTCCAGGGATTGCAGACGGGCGTACACCGCCTCGGTGACCGTGGCCGGGACGCCGTCGGTGTCGCCGGTGCCGAGCACCTCGGTGACGAAGAACGGGTTGCCGGAGGTGACCGCGAAGACCCGGGCCGAGTCGAGCCCCCGGTCACCGACCAGGCTGCGAACCGCTCCGGCGGACAGCCGGGCCAGCGGCAGGCGGCGCATCGGCGTGGTCACGGCCAGCCCGAGCAGGCCGTGCAACGGATGGTCGGCGCCGATCTCCTCGTCCCGGTAGGTGCCGACCATCACCACCGGCAGGGCCGCGATCCGGCGCACCAGGAACCGCAGCACGTCCAGCGTCGCCTCGTCGGCCCAGTGCAGGTCCTCGACGACCAGCACGGTCGGGTGGCCCGGCCAGTCCAGCTCGTTCCGGAACGCCTCGAACACCCGGGTCCGGTCGCCCGAGGACAGCGCCTCGGTGAGCCCCGCGCCGACCTTGCCGACCAGGTCGCGCAGCGGCCCCAGCACCCGTGGGGTGGCCAGGTCGTCGCAGTAGCCGACCAGCAGCCGGCCCTCGGCCGGCAGCACCGACCGGATCGCGTCGACCACGCTCGACTTGCCGATCCCCGCCTCGCCGGTGATCAGGACGACCGAGCCGTGCCCGTCCAGCGCCCGCCGGGCCACCAGGCCCAGCTCGCTCAGCTCGTGATCCCGTTCCAGCAGGGCCCGGCCCATGCCGCGGAGTCTAGGTGCCGGTCTAGGTATCCACGCCCGTCGAGCCAGGTAGCCGACACGGAGTTCCGGCGCCTCGAAGACTTATAGAAACGAAGCATGACAGTCAACGAAGCGAAACTGATGGAATTCGTGCACCGGTTCGTCGGCGACCTGGGCGCCACCATGGCCGCCGGCGGCGTCGTGATCGGCGACCGGCTCGGCCTGTACCGGGCCCTCGCCACCGGCGCGGCGCTGCCGGAGGAACTCGCCGAGCGGACCGGCACCGCTCCCCGCTACGTCGAGGAGTGGCTGCGGGGCCAGGCAGCCGGTGGCTACGTGGAGTTCGACCCGGCGAGCGGGCGTTACTCGCTCACCCCCGAGCAGGCGTTCGCGCTCACCGACCCGGACGGGCCGATCTTCGCGCCCGGGGCCTTCCAGCTGGCGCTCGGAGCACTCAAGGCGGAGCCACGGATCACCGCGGCGTTCCGTACCGGTGACGGGCTGGGCTGGCACCAGCACGACGACGACGTGTTCACCGGCTGCGAACGCTTCTTCCGGCCCGGTTACAGCGCCCACCTGATCGCCGAATGGCTGCCGGCCCTGGACGGGATCGAGGACCGGCTGCGCGGGGGCATCCGGGTCGCCGACGTCGGCTGCGGTCACGGTGCGTCGACGGTGCTGATGGCCCACGCCTACCCGAACTCGGTCTTCACCGGCTCCGACTACCATCACGGCTCGGTCGACCAGGCCCGCAAACGGGCCGCCGACGCCGGTCTGGACGGGCGGGTCAGCTTCGAGGCGGCGGGTGCGCAGGGCTTCGGTGGCGGACCGTACGACCTGGTCACCACGTTCGACGCGCTGCACGACATGGGCGACCCGCTCGGCGCGGCCCGGCACATCCGCGACCAGCTCACCCCGTCCGGCGCCTGGATGATCGTCGAACCGGCCGCCGGCGCCACGGTCGCCGACAACCTCAACCCGGTCGGCCGCGTCTACTACGCCTTCTCGGCGTTCCTCTGCGTGCCGAGCGCCCTCTCCCAGGACGGCGGCTACTCCCTCGGCGCCCAGGCCGGCGAGGAGCCGATCCGCCGCCTGGCCACCGACGCCGGTTTCACCCACTTCCGCCGGGTCGCCGAGACCCCGTTCAACATCGTCTACGAGGCCAAACCCTAAAACCGCCGATATCGTACGGGTCTGAGCGTTCTCGACCGCATCCTTCCCGTCCCGCCGGTTCCGCACGGCCGCGCTGCCACTCCATGCCGCAGCGCGGCCGCCGGGCTGATCCCGGTGGTCACCCTCGCGACCGGTTGCCCACTCCAGCCACCCCCGCGGCTCCCGCCCGTCGAGCCACCCGGCGCTCCAGGACGGGTGGGCGCACACGACGCGGGCTCCGTGTTCCGGCACCGCTGCGATGGAAGCGGCCAGCGCACACACGACGCTTCGCGTGTGCCCTCACACCCGGCAGACGCGAACGGTCCTGGGTAGACGGTGCGGCGCGACATGCCGACGATCGTGGACACGGGTTGATCAGCGGGCCGGAACGGGTAGGTAAGAATGCTGACGACCACCTCACCGGAAGGGAAACACGCGTGACGGATCGACCGCTCTACGCCGAACTGGGTTTCACCGACGCCGAGTGGGGGCTGCTGACCGGCCTTCCGCAGTCGGTGCTCACCGCGGCGAGCGCCGCCACCCCGGACAGCGCCCGCAAGACCCGTGCCGAGAGCGCGGCCGGGCTCGACCGCATCTCCGACGGAAGGGCCTCGGCCAGCCCGCTGGTCGCCGCCGTCGCCGCGGCCGCGGTGGCCGAGGCCGGCGACCCGGAGATCGGTGAGGAGGCGCCGGTGATCGAGCCGGCCGACCCGGCCGGTTACGCGGCCGACGTGGTGGGCCGGGCCGCCGAGGTGGCGGCGCTGCTGGCCGCGAAGGCGTCGGCCGCGGACGCCGAGACCTACCGGCACTGGCTCGTGGAGATCGCCGACGAGGTGGTGGGCGCGGCCTCCAGCGGCGGCCTGCTCGGTATCGGCGGCGAGACCGTCACCGAGAGCGAGCGCACCTTCCGCGACGACCTGGCCCAGGCCCTGGCCGGCTGATCTCCGCCCGGCTGGATCTTTGCGGCTGGCTCTCAGGGCTGTCCTGGTGTGGTGGGGGCGGGACTGGGAGCCGGCTCAGGTGGGTGGGCGCCAGGTGAGGACGGGGTCCATCTGGCGGAGGATCAGGTCGGGGCCGAGCCTGCCGCCCAGGGCCATGCCCGCGTTGCGGAGGCGCTCGGCGAGTGGGTGGCCGAGGTTGGCCATGCGGCCCACTCTGCGGGAGGCCCGGGCCACCTCGGTGGTACGAGGAAGCCGCTCGGCCGTGTAACGGGGCAGGTCGTCGGCGTGCCGGGCCAGGACGACCGCGTCCTCGAGGGCCTGGCAGGCGCCCTGGCCGAGGTTCGGGGTCATGGCGTGGGCGGCGTCGCCGAGCAGCGCGACCCGGCCGGTGTGGAAGCGGGGCAGCGGCTCGTCGAGGCAGCGGATGTCGGTGCGGACCACCTCGGTGGCGGCGGCGATCAGCGACGGGACGGGCTCGTGCCAGTCACCGAAGAGGCGCAGCATCTCCGCCTTCTCGTCGCCGGCGCGGCCACCCTCGGCGGCGGGTGCGGTGGCGTAGCAGTAGACGCGGCCGTCACCGAGCACGGCCACCCCGAAGACCTTTCCGGCGCCCCAGGTCTCGGCGGCGACGAGGGTTCCACCGGGGTGCGGCACGACGATGCGCCAGCTCGTGACGCCGGTGTAGACCGGGCCGGGGTGGGTGGGGAACAGCTTCGCGCGTACCGGTGAATGAAGTCCGTCGGCGGCGACCACCAGATCGGCGGTGAGCGTGCCGTCGGCCGTGACCACCCGCCCGGTCTCCGGATCGACGTCGTCGGCCGGCAGGCCGAGGCGGAGCTCGCCGGGAGCGAGCTGCTCGGCGAGCGTGCGGACGAGGGTGGCCCGGTGCACCACGATGACCGGTTCGCCGTAGCGGGCGGCCGCCTTCGACGCGTCGGTCCGGGTGATCCATCCGCCGTCGGGGCGGCGGATCCCGGCGGTGCCCTGGAGTCCGGACAGCTCGCGGATACGCTCGCCGGCGCCGAGGGCGTCGAGGACGCGCAGCGCGTTGGGGGCGACGGCGAGCCCGGCGCCGACCGGTTCGAGGGCGGGCGCCCGTTCCAGGACGGTCACCTCCCAGCCGCGCCGCCGGAGGGCCACCCCGGCCGCCAGTCCACCGATTCCGGCTCCGATCACCACCGCACGCATGGGCCAGATCCTCGCATCCGCGCCGATCGGGGAGACTGGCGGGCATGGACGAGTACGCGTGGTCCTACCCGGCTCCGGGGCTGCGGCCGTGGATCGGGCACTACACCGGCTACCGGCAGCGTGGGGTGGCGCCGGCCCGGCACCGGGGGCTGCCGTCGCCGTACCTGACGCTGATCTTCACGCTGGACGATCCGCTGGTCATGGCCGCGCACCCGGATCCGCGTCAGGCGCCGGGCCGGTACCGGTCGCTCGCCGGTGGGCTGCACCTGGCGCCCGCGCTGATCACCCACGACGGCCGGCAGTCCGGGGTGCAGGTGGCGGTGCACCCGCTGGGCTGCCGGGTGCTTCTCGGGGTCCCCGCGGCCGAGCTCGCCAACCTGGACGTGGACGCGGGCGCGCTGCTCGGTGACCGGTTCGTCGGTGAGACGCGGGACCGGCTGCGGTGCGCGCCGGACTGGCCGGCCCGGTTCGCGGTGCTCGACGCCATGCTGGGCGCGCTGCTCCGGGAGGACGCCGGGCCGTCGTGGGCCGCGCACGCGGTACGCCGTCTGTTCGGCGCCGGCCCGGTCAGTGTCGCGGGGCTCGCCTCGGAGGTGGGCTGGAGTCCGCGGCACCTGACCGACCGGTTCCGGGCCGAGGTGGGGATCCGGCCGAAGGAGGCGGCCCGGGTGGCACGCTTCGACCGGGCCCGGCGGGCGATGCGGCCCGGGGTGCGGCTGGCCGATGTGGCGGCCGCACACGGGTACGCCGACCAGTCGCATCTGGTCCGGGACTTCCGGGCGTTCGCGGGGTGCGCGCCGTCCCGCTGGCTGGCCGACGAATTCGGGAGTTCCGGTCTGTTCCAGGCGCCCGTGGAGCTGGCGGGTGACTTCGGTTTCGTCCAAGCGCATGCGGGACCCGGCGACGACGATGGACGGTATGACTGATTCGCAAGCACCGGCCCCGCAGGTGTGGCCGACCCTGAAGGCGAACGACGCCCGGGCGCTGATCCGGTTCCTGGTCGAGGCGTTCGGTTTCGAGGAGACCGTGGTCCACGGCGAGGGCGACACGGTCGACCACGCCGAGCTCAGCTGGCCGCCCGGTGGCGGCGTCATGCTCGGTTCGGTGCGCGACGACCCCGGCAACCCGTGGAACGACCTGGCACCGGGGAGTTTCGGAGGGTATGTGGTGACCGACGACGTCGACGGCCTGTACGCGCGGGCGGCCGCCGCCGGGGCGGAGATCCTGCGGAAGCCGGCCGACACCGGCTACGGTTCGCGGGACTTCACGGCTCGTGACCCGGAGGGCAACCTGTGGTCGTTCGGCACGTACCGGGGCGCGCCGAGAAGAGGGTGAGTGGGCAGCTCAGCCCGGCGGGCGCGCCGCCGGGCCCGGCCCGGCAGACGATCGCGGGTATGGCAACGGCGGTTCGCGTGTCCCGTACCGGAAATGGGTTTTCAATCGCCGCGGAGAAGGCCCTGACCGATCGCCGTGGCCACCGCGGAGGCCCGGTCCCGGACGCCGAGCTTGGCGTAGGCGTGCAGCAGGTGTGTCTTGACGGTGGCCTCGCTGATGAACAGGCGCTTGGCCGTCTCCCGGTTGGTGCAGCCCCGGGCGATCAGGCCGAGCACCTCCAGCTCGCGCTGGCTGAGCGGCTCCTTGGCGGGTGACCGGAGCTGGCCCATGAGACGGCCGGCGACGGCCGGGGAGAGCACCGACTCGCCGCGGTGCGCCGCCAGCACGGCCCGGAAGAGCTCCTCGCGCGGGGTGTCCTTGAGCAGGTAGCCGGTGGCGCCCGCCTTGATCGCGGGAAGCACGTCGCTGTCGGTGTCGTAGGTGGTGAGGACCAGGACGCGGGCGGTGCAGCCGCGCGCCTTGAGCTCGCGGATGGTGGTGACGCCGTCCATCACCGGCATGCGCAGGTCCATCAGCACGACGTCGGGGGTGACGGCCTCGGTGAGGGCGAGCGCCTCCCGGCCGTCACCGGCCTCGCCGAGGACGGTGAACCGGCCGTCGCCGGTGAACATGCCGCGCAGGCCGTCGCGCACCACCGGGTGATCGTCGACGATGACTATCTTGATCATGCTGCTCCGATCGCGATGGCCGGAACGCACGCGGAGATCGCGGTTCCGCCGCCGGGTTCCGACTCGACCTCCAGGGTTCCGGCGATGCGGCTGAGGCGTTCCCGCATCGCGTGCAGGCCGAAGCCGCCGTTCTCGGTGACCTCCCGCGGCGCGTCCGGGTCGAAGCCGGCGCCGTCGTCGCGGACGTCCAGGGTGATCAGGTCCTCCATGTAGGACAGGGTGAGGCCGACCCGGCCGGCGGCGGCGTGCCGGGCCACGTTGGCCAGCGCCTCCTGGGCGGTCCGCAGCAGGGTCGTCTCGATGTCCGGAAGCATCGGCCGGGCCGTCCCGGTGACCGTCAGGTCGGCGCGGACGCCGTGGATGCCGGCCCACGCCCGGACCACCTCGTCCAGCGCCTCGGGCAGCCGGGCCGCGTCCAGATGCTGCGGGCGCAGCGCCTGCACCGAGCGGCGCGCCTCGGAGAGGCTCTCCCGGGCCAGGCGCTTCGCCGCCACCAGGTGCCGGTCGCGTTCGGCCGGGTGCGACTCGGCCGCCTCGAGCTGGGTGACGATGCCGGTCAGGCCCTGGGCGAGGACGTCGTGGATCTCGCCGGCCATCCGCTGCCGCTCGTTGAGGACGCCCGCCTCGTGTGCCTGGACCAGCAGTTGGGCGTGCAGCCCGGCGTTCTCCTTGAGGGCGGCGGCGAGTTTCGCGTTGGCCTCGGCGAGCGCGTCGATCCGGTCCTCGCGGCTCTGCGACCGCCGGTCGGCCCGGATCCCGATCAGGGTCATGGTCTCGGCGATCAGCAGGTTGCAGACCAGGACCGCCAGGTAGATGACGATCCCGTCGTCGCCCGCGAAGGTGACCCATCCGCCGACCTGGGCGAAGGCGTTGACCGCGGCGACCGGCGCCACCACGGCCAGCGGCCACATGCCGCGGACCGCATAGCCGATGAAGAGGTAGCCGGACCAGGTGTAGATGCCGAAGAGCGGGCTGCACCAGGCGAGCCACAGACCGAGAAGGATCAGGCCGGTGAGGAAGACCGCCATCAGGCCGCTCCGGTGCTGCCAGCCCGGGTGCAGATCCACCCACCAGGCGATCCAGCAGGCGGTCAGCGCGGTGGCGGTCAGGATGGTGGGAAGGTCCGTGTGCGGGACCGGGGTGTTCCAGGCCACCAGCACCAGCACCAGCGAACAGGCCAGTGTCCCGTAGGTCAGGATCGGGCGCGTCAGATCCCGGGTGGGGTCCTCCATGGTCACTCCCGATCGTCATTCCCAGCGGAAGAACTTCACGGCGGCGGCGCCGCAGATCACCAGATATCCAATGAGCACGGTAATCGAGAGCCATTCCGGCGACTGTCCCGTGAGGGCGCCGTTCATCAGGTCCTGGCCGGCCGCGAACGGGGTGAAGTCACCGATCCGCTGGAGCACCTCGGGCATCAGCTCCCGCGGCGCCCACAGCCCGGCGAGGAACATCATCGGGAAGAACAGGAAGGTGCCGATCGCGTTGGCCGTCTTGCCGGTCGGCGCCAGGGCCGCCAGCAGCAGGCCGATGGCGAACGCGCCGGAGCAGTTGAGCAGGATCGCCAGGAGCAGGGTGAGCGGCGACTCCGGGATCGGCACGTCGAACGCCAGGTGGGCGACCGTGTAGACGAGGACGGCGGACACCAGCACGGTGGCCAGGTTCATCGTCAGTTGCGCGGCCAGCAGCAGCGTGGGGCGGACCGGGGTGGTGGCGAACCGGCGCAGGATCCCCCGCTCACGGTAGGTGGCGAGCACCGCGGGCATCCCCTGCAACCCGATGATGCCGATGGCCAGCCCGAGGGCGGCTCCGGCGTAGACGTCGATCACCCGGAGACCGCCCAGCTCCGGCGGGGTCTCCTGCATGGTCGGCACGTTGCCGAGGATGGTGATCAGCAGGAGCGGGAAGAGCAGGGTGAAGAAGACGTAGAGCGGATCGCGGAGGGTGAGCTTGAACTCGGACAGGGTCAGCTTGGTGAAGACGGACATGGTGTTCACTCCCCGCGGGTGAGGTGGACGAAGGCGTCGTCGAGGGTGGCCTGTTCCAGGGTCAGCTCGGCGGCGACGATGCCGTCGCGGGCGAGCACCGAGATGACGGCGTGCAGCAGGTTCCCGGAGCCGATGATCTCGATCCGCGGGCCCTGGTGGCTCAGCTCGCGCACCTCGGGCAGGGCGGTGAGCAGCTCGTCGGCGAACGGCGCGGACGGGCGGAACCGGATCCGCTGCTCGTCGCCGGCCCGGTTGATCAGGCCGCCCGGGGTGTCGAGGGCGGCCACCGCACCCTTGTCGATCACCACGATCCGGTCGCAGAGGCGCTCGGCCTCCTCCATGAAGTGGGTGACCAGCAGCAGGGTGACCCCGCGGTCGCGGATGCCGGAGATCAGGTCCCAGGTGTCCCGGCGGGCCTGCGGGTCGAGGCCGGTGGTCAGCTCGTCCAGGATGGCGACCTCGGGGTTGCCGAGCAGGGCCAGCGCGATGGACAGCCGCTGCTTCTGGCCGCCGGAGAGCTTGCCGAACCGGGTCCTGAGCTTGGCGGTCAGGCCCAGGTCGCCGGCCAGCTCACGCCAGTCCGCCGGGTTCGGGTAGAAGGCGCTGTACAGCTCCAGCGCCTCGCGGACGGTGATCTTGTCCTGGAGTTCGCTCTCCTGGAGCTGCACCCCGATCCGGGCGCGCAGCTCCGGGTCGCCGGCCGGGCGCCCGAGCACCGTGATCCGGCCCGAGTCGGCGGTACGCAGCCCGGCGATGCACTCGACGGTGGTGGTCTTGCCGGCGCCGTTCGGGCCGAGGATCCCGAAGATCTCGCCGGCCTCGACGGTGAACGACACATCCCGGACGGCTACGGTCTCGCCGTACCTCTTCGCCAGGTTCTCGACCTCGATGACTGTCATGCGGACAGCGTCGCGTGGCGGGCGCCGTGCCCGAATCGAACAGCGGGCGGCCGTCGCCGTCCACCGATCGGTTGATGCCGGTCTACACCGTGGCGTTGCTGCGGCGCAGGCCGGCGTAGACCGAGCCGATCTGCGCGGCCACCCGCTTCCACGAGTACGCCTGGCGGGCGCGGTCCAGGGCGGCGGTCGCGTACGTGAACCGGCGCACCTTGTCGTTGATCAGCCGGCGCAGTGCCCCGCCCAGCGCCCGCGGGTCCCGGGCCGGCACCAGGTCGCCGGTGAGCCCGTCGACCACCGTCTCGGTCAGGGTGCCCACCGCGGTCCCGACCACGGGCAGCCCGCAGGCCATCGCCTCCAGGGCCGACCGCTCGTCGCCAGGGGCGGCCACCAGCACGTCCGCCGACCTGTACCAGCTGGGCAGCTCCCGCTGCGGCACCGAGCCGACCAGCCGGAACCGGTCGGCGACCCGGAACTGCTCGGCCATCGACCGCAGCAGTCCGGCGCCCGGGTCGGCGGGCAGCTGCTCGGGCGGCGGACCGCCGACGACCACCACCTCGGCGCCGGGAACGTAGCGCATGGCCTGGATGACGTCGCCGAAGCCCTTGCGCTCGACCAGCTTGCCGACCGACAGGATGCGGGGCAGCTCCGGGTCGCGCGGGGCAGCCGGGCCGTCCGGGGTGAACCGTTCGCTGTCCACACCGGACGGGATCACGGTGAGACGGGCCCTGGGCACGCCGATGCGCACCAGTTCGCCCACCTCGTCCTGGGTCTGTGCCACCACCCGGTCCACCGCCCGGCCGAGCGCGCGCTCGTAGCCGGACCGGGACGGGCCCCGCGCGTCGCCGTCGAACTCGCCGAGCTCGTGGAAGGACTGCACCACCGGCACCCCGATCTGCTTGGCGGCGGTGACCGCGGCCAGGCCGCTGGTCCAGAAGTGGGCGTGCGCGACATCCGGGGACCAGCCGTCGCGCCACTGCTCGCCGAGCACCCGGGCGAACTCGCCCATGTGCGGGAGCAGCAGGTCGGAGGGGATCGGCCGGATCGGGCCGGCCACCACGTTCACCACGTGCACACCGGCCGGGGTGACGACCACCTCGGCGGAGTCCGGGTCCGCGCGGCGGATGTAGACGCGGACCTCATGGCCCAGCTCGGCCAGCGCGGCGGCCAGTTCATCGGCCCGGCCGGCCGGTTCGGAGATCATCGCAATGCGCACGGGGTCTCCTCCAGATGCTGGGGTCGGGGTACGCGGAGCCATTGCCCGGGAGCTTGAACGGCAAAACATGAGCCACTCGTTACGAGCTGCCTACGCAGGGTAATTCGGATCTCGTGGCAACCGTGGCACGAACCGTTCAGGCCCCACCCGACCGAATCTTCGCCGTCCTCGCCGACGGCTGGAGCTACAGCGATTGGGTGGTCGGGACCGTACACATCCGCGACGTGGAGGAGGCCTGGCCGGCCCCCGGCACGAGGCTCCACCACAAGGCCGGCCCGTGGCCGCTGTCGCTGCACGACTCGTCGACGGTGCTCGCCTGCACCCCCGGTAAGGAGCTGAAGCTGAACGCCGGGCTGTGGCCGCTCGGGGCCGCCGAGGTGGACATCCGCCTGGACCCGGTCGACGGCGGCGCCACCCGGGTGGTGATCGAGGAGGACTTCACCGAGGGCCCGCTGCGGTGGGTGCGCAACAAGCTCAACGACCTGCTGCTGCACCGGCGCAACATGGAGACGCTGCGCCGGCTCGCCGACATCGCCGAACGTCAGGCGTAGATCACCCGGTGCGCGCCGCTGATCGCGGCCCGGTAGGCGGCCCCGGTCAGCCGCCGGTCACGGGCCAGGGCGGCGCGGGCCGCGTTCGCGCCCGGCGCGCCGTGCACCCCGCCGCCCGGATGCGCCGACGCGCTGCCCAGGAACAGCCGGTCCACCGGGGTGTCCGGGCGGCCCAGGCCGGGAACCGGGCGCAGGAACAGCTGCTGGAAGGCGGCCGCCGTGCCACCGCCGAGCGCGCCGCCGACCAGGGACGGGTTCTCCCGCTCCAGGTCGGCCGGGCCGAACACGTTGCGGCCCACCACCTCGCGCCGGAAACCGGGCGCGTGCTCCTCGACGACCGCCTCCATCCGCTCCACGTGCCCGGCGATCTCGTCGGCCGTCCAGGACGGCCGGTGCGGCAGATGGGTGTACGCCCACACCGACTCGGTGCCCTCCGGTGACCGGGACGGATCAGCGGTCGTGGTCTGCCCGAGCAGCAGGAACGGGTGCTTCGGCAGTTGGTCGGAGGCGAGCCGGGCGGCGTACCGGGTCAGCCCGTTCAGGTCGGCGCCCAGGTGCACCGTGCCGGAGCCGGCGGCCGCCGGGTTCGTCCACGGCATCCTCGTGCGCACCGCCCAGTCGACCTTCACGGTGGCGCCGTCCCAGCGGAAGTGCGCCAGGTCCTCGGTCATCCGCGGCGGCAGCCACCGCTCGCCGACCAGGTCCAGGAAGAGCGCCGGGGCGGGCACGTCGGCGATCACCGCGCGCCGGGCCCGCCAGTCCCGGCCGTCCGCGGTGCGCACGCCCATCGCGCGGCCGCGGGCCACCAGGACCCGGGTGACCGGGGCCCCACAGCTTATTTCGCCGGGGAACCGCCGGATCAGGGCCGAGGTGATCTCGCCCGCGCCGCCGACCGGAACCGGCCAGCCGACCTGCTGCGCCAGCATGGCCAGCAGCCAGCCGTAGACGCCGCCGCCGGCCTCCTCGGGGGACAGGTCGGTGTGCAGGGCGCAGCCGGCCAGCGCCAGGGCCGCGCCCTCGCCCTCGAACAGCTCGGAGGCCAGCTCGCGCACCGACAGGACCAGGCGGCGGGCCAGCCGCAGGGAGCCGCCCACCCGCAACTGCCGGACCAGGCCGAGGCCGTGCCGGACCGGCGGGAACGGGGTGAACAGCGTGTCCATCATCCGGTCCGAGACACCCCGCCATTCCCGGTACGCGGTACGCCAGCGCTCCCCGTCGCCGGGCGCGAACGCCTCCATCGACGCCATCGTCCGGTCCAGTTCCCGGCTCACCGTGGCGGCCCGGCCGTCCGGCAGCAGGTGGGTGAACACGTCCGGCGCGTGCGTCCAGCGCAGGTCCAGGTTCAGCGCCTTCATCACCGGGGACGCGTAGCCCAGCGGATAGAAGGAGCTGAACAGGTCGGACAGGTAGCCGGGGGCGGTCACGTGCCCGGAACGGACGGCGCCGCCCGGGTGCGGGGTGGCCTCCAGGACCCGTACCGACCAGCCGGCGTCGGCGAGCAGATTGGCGGCGACCAGCCCGTTGTGCCCGGCCCCGATGACGATGGCGTCCACGGTGTCCACGCGCCGACGCTACCCGCTGAGGTTTGCCGTAAACCGCGGCCGGGTATAGGCGGGCGTGGCCGTGGGGGCGGTGCCGGCGAAGATCCGGCATTTGAGTTTGCGAACTTGGCGGGGCGTCCTGTGGCGCAGCATCACGGGCTTCATCAACGACGACTGCACCGACTATGCGGCGGCCCTCACCTTCCAGGCCGTCACCGCACTGCTCCCCTCCCTCGTCGTGATCGTGGCGCTGATCAACCTGGTCACCGACGGGACCACCGCCGTACCGGCGCTGATCGGCATCCTGCGTGACATCGGGCTCGGCTCGGTCGTCGCCAACGACAGCCTGCTCGCCGTGGTCGACGCGCTGCTGGTCCGGCAGACCTCGGCGAAGGTGCTGCTCGGCTTCGGCCTGGCGCTGGCGATCTGGTCCGCCGGTGGGTACGTCGCCATCTTCACCCGCGCCTCCAACCGCATCTACAGCGTCCGTGAGGGCCGCCGCTGGTGGACCCTGCACCTGCTCCAGCTCCTCCTCGCGGGCGTGGCGCTCGTGCTGCTCGCGGTGGCCGGCACCGGGATGGTGATCAGCGGCCCGCTGGTCGACGCGGTCGGCAACGCCCTCGGCGCCGGCGAGACCGTCCGCCGGGTCTGGTCGGTGGGCCGCTGGCCGATGCTCGTGGGGATCGCGATCATGCTGTTGTCGCTGCTGTTCTGGATCGCCCCGAACGTCCGGCAGCCCCGGTTCCGCTGGCTCACCCTCGGCGGGGTGGCGGCCCTCGCGGTGTGGACCGCCACGTCGTTCGGCTTCGGGCTGTACGTCGCCAACTTCGGCTCCTACAACCGCACCTACGGCAGCCTCGGCGCGGTGATGGCGTTCCTCATCTGGGTCTACCTGTCCAACCTGGCCCTGCTGCTCGGTGTCGAGGTCAACGCCGAGGTGCAGCGCGGGCGGCTGCGCCAGGCCGGCGACCGGGATCCGGAAACCCCGCTGGCTCCGCGTTTAGCCCCGGACACCCCGGGCACCCCCTGAATCATGGAACGGGGAAACACGAAGCACGGTGCCCTCCTCGACGAGAGGATGGCTCAGGAGACCCGGGGCAACGTCCGGGGGACGGCCGGAGGGCGTGCGGAGGATTGGATGACACCCGAGCCGGCCGGTGAGGATCAGCCGGAGGTGACGTTCGCGCCCGGTGGTTACGGACGTGGCGTCCCCGCGGGGGTCGGCAGCGCCAAGGGTGAGGCGTTCAGCCGGTTCGGCAGCTACATCGGCCTGTCCGCATTCCCCGGGAACCGTACCGCGCTGGAGCGTTCGGCGCGCACGCTCGAAGCCCCGGACGACGTGATGCGACTGCTGGCGGCGCTGCCCGACGGGGAGATCTTCGAGAACGCCGCACAGGCTTGGGAAGCTAGCGAAGGGAGAAACGCGTGAGCATCGTCACCGAGTTCGTGGACGTCAACGTCCCGGTTCGTAGCGCCTACAACCAGTGGACCCAGTTCGAGGAGTTCCCCCGGTTCATGGAGGGGGTCACGGAGATCCGTCAGCTCGACGACACCCACACCCACTGGAAGACCGAGATCGCCGGGGTCCGGCGCGAGTTCGACGCCGAGATCACCGAGCAACTGCCGGACGAGCGGGTCGCCTGGCATTCCACCGACGGCGAGAAGCAGGCCGGTGTGGTCACCTTCCACCGGATCGACGACACCCACACCCGGGTCACCGTTCAGATGGACTTCGACCCGCAGGGCCTGCTCGAGACCGCCGGTGACAAGCTCGGCATGATCGACCGCAAGGTCAAGGGCGATCTCCATCGCTTCAAGGAGTTCATCGAGAGCCGCGGCGGCATCGAGACCGGCGCGTGGCGCGGCCAGGTCGACCGCCCCGGCATGTGACCTTCCATCTTCTCGGGACGGCCGCCTCCGGGCGGTCGTTTCCGGGTCTTATCGAAAACCATTTCCGGTACGGCGTGAGCTCGGCGTTTCGGCTCGCCGTACCGTCGGGATCCGGTCCCGGCGCACCACGAGCGTGCCCAGGCCGCCGGCCGCCCGGATCGCGTAACGGTCCCGGGACCGGCGGAATCCCGGCTCCCGCAGCACGGTTCCGGCCGGGGTGCCGTCGTTCGCGGTCCACGGTGTCCGCACCGACCCGGCGCCCTCGTCGAACCGCACCCGGAACGGCGCGCCGCCACCGGCCGACAGCATCGCCGTCCCCGACCCGCCGGCCAGCACGACCGGTACGGTGCCGACCGGCTCCGGCAGCCACAGCTCGGTCAGCCCGGCCGAACCCAGGTAGACCCGCTCCACCCGGCCGTCACGCAGGTTCAGATGCTGCTCGCCGGCGCCCCCGGGCAGGCGGATATCCCATCGGACGTCCCGGTTCAGCACGATCCGCACCTCGTCCAGGCCGTCCCGGCCGGTGTTCTCCAGCGTCACCGCCACCCGGCCGCCGCGCCGGGCGACCCTCGGGGCGACACCGGAGTCCGGGGCGGCGCTGATCCGGTAGAGGAGACCCGGAAGATCGGCGAAGCGTACGCGTACCCGGCTTGCCGCATCACTCAGAGTGAGTAGCGCTCCGGTGCGCTGATGCAGTGGCCCGACCTCCACCCGGGCTTCGCCCGGCCGTGGCACCGCCCGCGGAGCGGGCGCGGGCGCCGGGGCGGGCGTCTCGCGAAGGGCGATCAAACCCCCGGCGACCAGCACGGTCAGGCTGGCGACCACGACGATTGAGCGACGAAGACGCAAGGCGGTGGGCACCATCGGACAACGCATAATCGGCCGAACGGGTGACGGCGATGCGTCCATTTCGAGCCAGACTGTCCGAGTGCGATCTCCCGGATTCCTCTCCGAACGTCAGCGGCGCTTCGCCTGGCTGGGTTTTCTGCTCGCCGCCTTCCAGGCGCCACTGGCCGCGAAGCTGATCGATGACGCCTCATGGTTCTTCGCCGTCGTCGTGGCCGCGCTCGTGGCCACCGTGATCATCGCCGACGACGCCCAGCGCCGCCGCCCCGAGCCCGCCGACTACTCGGAGTAATCGGGGCGGGCGGTTCGCCGCCGCCCCCTCAGCTCCGCCTCGTAGAGGTGCCGCCGCCCACCGGCGAACCGCTCCCGGGCCTGGCGTTCCACCTCGCGGAACTCGGCGTAGTACCCGTCGTCGAACTCCTCGACGATCTGGAACGTCCAGTGCCCCGGGATGACGTTGCGGCCGATCAGCTCCCGCTGGATCCGCTCCGCCATCTCGGTGTGCCCGGCCTGCATGAACAGCGAGACCGCCGCGTCCAGCGCGAAGTCCGCCGTGCCGGTCAGCTGATGCGCCGAGTACAGGTGGCCGCGCACCCGCTCCACCGTCTCCAGCGCCTCGCTCAGCTTCCCGAGCGCCTCCACGGTCAGGTCGTCGAGACCCTCCGGCCGCCGATGCCGTTCGTCCGGGCCGTCGCCCCCGATTCGCGTCCCCACCACTGCTCCTTCCGAGATCGATCCTGGCAGTTCCCCACGGTTTCGAGTTCAACCCGCCTGCAACTCGCAGCGAACCGTCGGTCACCCTGGGCTACCTAACGTCTCTTCACATGAATGGCCTGTTCAGCAACGCCGCCGCCCGCGCTGCTCAGCGCTCCGCTCTCGCCTCGCTCGCCGACCTCACCGCGTCGGTCGGGGTCAGCGGTCTCGCCGCAGCACAGGAGAGCCCCGGCCTGATGTCGGTGATCGACCAGCACGCCGCCGGAGTGCGGGACAGCCTCGACGCGGACAACCGCCCGCTCACCGCGATCCTGCTCGCCGCCTACGCCGAGGGTGTCCGCGACGCCGCCTACCAGCACGGCTGGGTCGCCCCCGAGGGGGCCATCGACTGGACCGAGAACGACTGGGTCCTCCGCCGCCTCCTCGCGGTCTGCACGCTGGCACGGACCCTCCCCGCCGCACGCTGACCTGACCGGCGGGCTCGACGCCGCACGGGTCACCGGGTCGGGCTCGCCCCATCCAGTGATCGACACCCGACCCTGAGGGCCGGCACCGGAGTTCCGGTGCCGGCCCTCCGTCATTCGCACGGCACGTTCAGTTCCTGCCCGTCCCGCCTGGCCGCGTCTCCGTGGTGGGATCGTCATCGTGGGCGGGGAGCGGCACCACCTGGGTCCGCTCCTCACCCGCGCCGTCGACGATCTGCAGGCCGGACTCGGGACCCGGGCTCCGGATCACCGTCACCTCGTCCGCGCCGGGACCGGCGGTCAGGACCGTGGTGGGCTCCGCGCCGGAAGGTCCGCCGGCCGGGAATCCCGGCACGGTGGCCTCGTCGTCCGGGACGACCCGGGCCGGAGACGGCCCCGGGCGGACACCCGGGGTGAGGATCGTGGTCTCCGCGGGTGGGGACACGAGCGCCGTGCCCAGGTCGGTGGTGGGTTCGCCGCCGTACAGATCAGTGGTGCGCTCGTCGGAATACAGGTCGGTCGTGCGCTCGCCGGAATACAGGGCCGTGGTGGGCCCGTCGGCGTGCAGGTCGGTCGTGCGTTCGTCGGGATGCGGGCCGGTGGTGCGTTCGTCGTCGCCGGGGCCGGCCGGCGAAGCGCTGATCATTTGCGTCTCGTCGCCGTCCTGCTCGCGGATCCGCCGCTCCTCCTCGGCCCATCGGGCTTCCCAGGCCAGTTCCTCGGTGTCGTCCGGAGAGTGCCGATTCTCGCCGCCGCGGCCGGGATCCGCGGACCGGGCCGCGCCGCCACCGGAATACGTCCGGCCGGCGCCGTCGGCAGCGGGCGGAGCCAAACGGTCGTCCGCGCCGACGAAGGGGGTGGCGGCCGCTCCGGCACGGGGCGAGGCCTCGGGAGACGACACCGCGGGAGAGGGAGAGGCCGGGGAAGCGGACACCGGCGCCGCGGCTGGAGGCGCCGGAGGCTCTGCCGCGGCGGAGGGGGACGACGGCGCGGGTGAGGGTTGTTCGGCGGCCTGACGGGCTCGTTCCCCGGCGTAGGCGCGGGCCTGTTCCCGGATGGCCGCCGACTCCGCCGCCGCCCGGTCGAGCCAGCCCTCCCACCGCTGCTGCATCGGCCGGATCAGGCCGCCGCCGACGCCCACGATGATCACGCCGGCGACCGTGGCGAGGATGGTGACCAGCAGTGGCCGGGTGACCGAGGTGGCGATGCCGACCTGGTCGAGCCCGGCGATCACGCCCAGCGTGACGATCACCGCGGCGACCGCCTTGGCCAGCACCCGGGCGTAGCCGAGCCCCCCGAGCACGGCCAGGATCAGGTCGTGGGCGGCCCCGGCGATCGCGGCGGTGACCACCACGATGACGATCCCGACGAACACCTGTGGCAGCCAGCCGAGCAAGGCGTTGATCAGGTCGCTGGCCGGGTTGGGGCCGAAGATGCCGAACGCCAGTTGCAGGGCGAACAGCAGCACCACGAAGAAGGCGAGCCGCGCGCAGACGTCGGTGGCGCTGGGCGCCCCGGGCCGCAGCAGCCGCCCGGCGGGTCCGCGCTGGACGGCCCGGTCGAACCCGGCCCGCCGCAGCGTCTTGGCGGTGACCGTCCGCGCGAGCCGGGCCAGCAGGTAGCCGACCACCAGGATCACCAGGAAAACCAGGATCGACGGCAGGTACAGCACCACCGACCGCCACATCTCGCTGAGGCCACGACTCAGCCCGTCACCGGCCATCCGTCCTCCTGACAAGCGTCGTCGAGGCCGCGATGGGTCCTCAACGAACCGTAGGACTCCGGAATACCATGCGCATCCGACAACCGGTACCCGAGCGGACACGCAGCGTCAGGAGCAGGGTTGCCCGTCGAGGGTGCAGCCGGTGGGCGGCTCGGTGGGCGCGGGCGCCAGCGTGAAGCTGAAGGAGACCGCGCCGGAGGCCGGCACCCCGGCCCCGGAGGGACGGAAGGTGACGGTGCTCTCGGACTGGCCGACGGTGACGGCGCCGCTGGTGACGGTCACCGTCTCGGCGCCGGGCACGGTGAGGGCGACGGTCCAGTCGGCGGCCGCCACGGTGCCCGTGTTGCTGACCCGGACGGATCCGCGGTAGCCGGTGTCGTCGAGCTGGTAGCCGTAGGAGGCGCTGAGGACGGCGCCACCGCCGGCCGGCGCGGCCGAGGTGCTCCGGGAGGTCCGGCCGGTCGGCACGGTGAGCCGGGGCTTGGCCTTCGCACTGCGGCTGGGGGATTTCGAGGGCGACGGGGTGGCCGAGGGCGAGGCGACGGCACTCGCCGAGGGGGTGGGCGCGGCCGGGGGCACGGTCTCGGCCGCGGACTCGACCGGGACCGGGGCGGCGACCGGAACCACGGGCGTCTCCGGCTCGTCCCCGCCCCACGTCGGCACGGTCGCGGCGGCGGCCAGCACCGCGACCCCGGCGGCGGCCACGACGGCGACGCGCGCGCGGTGCGAGGGCGCGGCATGGCGCGGCCCGTCCGCTTCGGCCCCGGAGGCGTACGCCGGGGACGGTTCCGTCCGGACCGCGGCCATCGTCATCGTCTCCGCCGACTCGGACCAGGCCGCGAGGGCGTCGTACCGCTGGTCCATGAGGTCGGGAGAGGTGTGATCGTCCACGGGGTCCGGCTGCTGTTCGGCGATGTGGCGCATCACACCGCGGGGTGGCTCGATCACGCCGCGACTATAGGTGAACGACCGTTCCGTTGACCAAGATCGAATCATCCATGACCTGGTGACGGTAGGTGACACCGAGCGTGAATCGCCGTCGGCACCGTCCGCGGACGATACGGGGGAACGGTCAATAACCGGACGGACGGCCGGTGGGGCATCGTACAAACGGACCAGTCGGGATAGGCTTTCCGCATGGTCGGCTCGGGAGGGTACGGGTCGGGGGGTCTGCACCCGTCTCCGATCACCACACTGCCCGCGCAGACGGCCGGCACACAGCACACCGGCCTGGGCTGCGCGACGCTGGTGCACGCCTTCGACTGGTCCGGCACGTCGCTGGGCCCGATCACCGGCTGGGATCCGGCGGTCCGCGCCGCGGTCGAGCTGGTGCTCGCCTCCCCGGTGCCGATGCTGCTGACCATCGGCGACGACTTCCTGGTCCTCTATAACGACGCGTATGCCGAGGTCCTCGACGCCCTGCACCCGACGGCGCTGGGCGCCCCGGCCGCACGGGCGTTCGGCCCGGCCTGGGATCAGCCCGGCCTGGGCGACGTGATCCAGCAGGTGCACCGCACCGGGCGGGCCATCCTGGAGCCGGAGAGCCAGGTGCAGTTCGCCCCGGGCCACACCGAGCCGGCCTTCTACACCCGGGGCCATTCGGTGATCCGCTCGTCGCGGGGCGCGGTGGCCGGGGTGCTGACCGTGGCGGCCGAGACCACGCATGTCATCCACCGGCTGCAGAGCCTGGGTGAGCTGACCGCCCGGTTGGCCGGCGCGCTCACCATCGACGATGTGACCCGCGTCGTCCTGGCGTACGCGATGGATTCCTTCGACCTGGACCACTGCGTGCTGGCGGTGGACGACGGCCTGGCGTACCGATATGTCCGCCGGATCCGCGGCGAGATGCTGGACGAGGCCGACGAGCGGCTCCCCCCGGTGTGGCGGCGCGTGAGCGCCGATCCGGCGGCCCCGGCGGTGGCGGCGGCGGAGAGTGGGCGGGCGACGTTCGTGGCCGACGGCGAGCCGCTGAACGCGGTGGCGACCGACCGGCACGAGCGACGGGTCCGCGCGCTGGCCGCGCTCCCCCTGCGGACGCCGTCGCTGCGCGGCGCGCTGACCGTCGGTTTCCGCCGGGCACATGTCTGGCTGCCCGCCGAGCGGGCGCTGCTGAAGGCCGCGGCCGAGCTGGTGGCGCAGGCCGCGGAGCGCGCCCGCCGTTTCGAGGCCCAGCACGGGACCGCGCAGTTGCTGCAGCGCAGCATGCTCCCCGAGCACCTGCCCGAGCTGGACATGTTCCGGATCGCCGCACGATATGACGTGGGCGTCGACGGCAACGCGGCCGGCGGTGACTTCTACGACGCGTTCCACCTGCTCGACGGCCGGCTCGCCATGGTGCTGGGCGACGTGGCCGGGCACGACGTGCGGGCGGCCGCGGTGATGGGCCAGGTCCGGGCGGCGCTGCGGGCGCTGGCGCTGACCGATCCGGCGCCGCCGAGCGTGCTGGCCGGGCTGGACCGGCTGGTCGGCTCGCTGGGCGCCGAGTCGCGCAACGAGGAGATCTTCGTGACCATCGTCTACGGGGTGCTGGACCCGTCGGACGGTTCGGTCACGCTGGCCAGCGCGGGCCACCCGCCGCCGGTGCTGCGCCGGGCCGGGCAGGGTGGCGAGCTGGCCACGGCCGAGCTGGTGAAGGTGCCGCCGGGTGCGCCGCTGGGCCTGGGCGGCCGCTGGCAGACCGGGACACTGCGGCTGGAGCCGGGCGACACGATCCTGATGTTCAGCGACGGCGTGGTGGAGCGGCGCGGCCGTCCGCTCAACGACGGGCTGGACGCGCTGGTCACCGCCGCGGCGGCGTCTCCGAGCGGCGATCCGAGGAACCTGTGCTCGCTGGCCACCGCGGCGGTCGAGGGCACCACCGACGACGACGTGGCGGTGCTCGCCGTGGAGCACGCGCTGGCGCTGAGCCGGTCCGCGACCACGCAGGTGGCGGCGGAGCCGACCGGGCCGAGCCGGGTCCGGCAGTGGATGACGACCCGGCTGCGGGAGTGGGGCGTGCCGGAGCCGGTGATCGGCGCGGCGATCCTCTGCACCAGTGAGCTGACCACCAACGCGCTGCTGCACGCGGGCACGCCGGCTCAGGTGCACATCGACCTGAACGCGGAACGCCTGCTGGTGTCGGTGGCCGACACCGGCACCCGGGGCAGTGTGATCCGGGCCCGCGCCGACGCCCTGGCCAGCCGGGGCCGCGGGCTGGGCCTGATCGAGGAGCTGAGCGATTCGTGGGGCACCGACCCGACGGTGCGCGGATCGACGGTGTGGTTCGAGATGCTCCTGGCGGGCAAAGCGCGCGCCTGACCCCACCGTCCGATGTGGTCTTCACCCGGGGCGGAACACTGCGTGATCGCCACGCTCGGTATCCGTTACGTCAGCACGCCTTATTACGTAGCGTATGCAGCGACTCATGACGATTCCCCGGCCGAGGGACCCCGTCCGGGCGACGGCCGAGCGTGCCGTCGCCGTATCGGTGCTGCTGCACGGCGTGGTGGCAGCTCCGGAGAGGCGTCACCTGGATCACTCAGGCGCTTACGTACAGTAGTTTAATACTGTTCTAAACCGGACAATGAACCGGCTGGTGGTGACGAAGCGTTATCAGTGCCGTAGAGTGCTGAAGCGACTGGGGATGTCCACCATGGAGCGGCTCATGCGGATCAGAGGTTATGCACCCTTGACACCTTGCTGGGTGGAGCTGGCGAGTGCGGACCCCGCACGCGCGGCACAGTTCTACGCAGAGTTGTTCGGCTGGGAGTCTGCGGGTGATCGGTTCAAGCTCGGGGGGCGTGCGGTCGCCGGCCTCACCCGGAGCCAGCCCGACCGTCCGGACGGGTGGCTGACCCACCTCAGCACTCCGGACCTCGAGGAGACGCTGGAGCAGGTCGACCTCTCCGGCGGGCACTGCGTGAGCCACCCGGCCGAGGCGCACGGCGGCCGGCGCGCGATCGTCGCCGACCCGTCCGGCGCGATCATCGGCCTCTGGGAGGGTCAGGACTTCGCCGGCGCACAGGCCGGCGGCGAGCCCGGCACCATGTCGTGGCCGGAACTGATCACTGACGACCCGGACGCCGCGGCCCGCTTCTACGGCTTCGCGTTCGGCTGGCTGCTGCGCCACGAGTTCGGCTCGGGCGAGTGGCTCAACCAGGCCCACGACGCCGTCGCCGGCCTCGCGCCCGGTTACCGCGGCGCCTGGTGGCGTGCCGCCTTCCAGGTCGAGAACATCCAGGTCGCGGCCGATCGGTGCGAGACGCTGGGCGGCGCGGTCATCACCGAGCCGTCGGAGGCCGGGCTGACCGCCTTCGCCGAGCTGCGGGACCCGTTCGGCGCCCGGTTCACGGTGGCGGCGCCGGTGCACCACCCGGTCGAGCTGACCGTCTCCCTGGGCAGCCTGCCCGCCTGGGACTGACCCGCCCTGGAACCACACGGGAGAGGCCGGCCCTTCGGGGCCGGCCTCTCCGCGTTCCGGCCGGCTGCGTCAACTGCGGTTGACAACGGTTGGCGTGTCAACGTAAGTTGACGGCATGACTGAGGCTACCGACCTCGCCGCCGCCGCGAGCAGCGCCGACCCACGGGCCGGGCTGCGCGCGGTGGTGGCGCTGCGCCGTCTCCTGGAGGGCCTGGAGCGCCTACAGGTGGCGAATGCCCGCGCCAAGGGCTGGTCCTGGCAGGAGATCGCCGACGCGCTAGAGGTGACCCGCCAGGGCGTGCACAAGAAGCACGCCAAGCTGATGCCGATGCCGGATCCACGGGAGGGCTGAGATGTTCGAGCGATTCACCAAGGAAGCCCGCGCCGTCGTCGTCGGCGCCCAGGAGCAGGCCCGCGAGCTGGGCCACGAGACCATCGGCACCGAGCACACCCTGCTCAGCCTGCTCGCCGGGGAGAACGACACGGTCCGTGTGGCGCTGGCCGGCTCCGGGGTCGACCAGGCCTCGGTCCGGGCCGCGATCATCCGGCACGTCGGCGACCTCAGCGAGGCCGGCGCCGTCGCGGACCGGGACGCCGAGGACGCCGCCGCCCTCAAGGCGATCGGCATCGACCTGGAGGCGGTCCGCGCCGCCATCGAGGAGAACTTCGGGGCCGGTGCGCTGCGCCTGCCCCGGCCGGCCCCGAAGAAGAGGGGGATCTTCGGGCGGTTCTCCTCGGTGACGACCGGGCACCGGCCGTTCTCGCCGCGCAACAAGAAGGTGCTGGAGCTGTCGTTGCGCGAGGCCATCCGGCTGAAGCACAACTTCATCGCCCCGGAGCACATCATGCTCGGCCTGCTCCGCGAGGGTCAGGGTTTGGCCATGCGAATCCTGACCGAGTTCGACGTCGACTTCGGCGAGCTCCGCAGCACCCTCACCGGCGCGCTCAAGTCCCCCGCGGCCGGATAGCGGCGAAGAGCGGGCGGGCGGTCCGCAGCTCGGTCACAGGCGCGCCCGCATCGCGGGGTCGGCCGTGCGCGTGAAGCCCAGCGACGTGTAGAGGTGCTCGCCGTCCGGCGACGCCATCAGGTGCACGGCGTGGATGCCCCGGTCCCGGTACCACCGCAGCAGCGCCTCCACGCACGCCCGGGAGTAGCCACGGCGCCGCATGTCCGGGTGGGTGGCGACGCTGAACACGTACCCCACCCGGCCGTCCGGGTTGTGCGGATTGCCGAGGCGCTCCTCGATCGTGCCCACCGCGCAGGCCGCGAGACCGCCCCCTTCCGGCCGCTCGACGACGAAGGCGGCCATCGACGGCTCGGCCGCACCCAGTCGGCTGACCAGGGATTTGCGGGCGGGCTGCCGCCAGTCGTCGTTCCACTCACCCCGGTCGAAGGTCTGCAACAGGACAGCCCGCAGGAGGATCAGTTCGTCGGCGTCGTCGGGGGTGGCTTGGCGCGTTTTCACATCCGTACCCTAAACGGATCCCGGTTTTTCAGATTTGAAGTTTCAGATTTCAAGGGTACGGTTCGGGGCATGGCCGAACCGTTGAGCGCCACCCAGCTGGCGCACTGGCGCACCTTCATCGAGAGCTCGTGGGCACTGCACACCCGCCTCGAGGACGAGTTGCGCGCCGCCACCGGCCTGAGCATGAACGACTACCACGTGCTGGTCGCCCTGGCCGACGAGCCCGGCCGCCGGATCCGGATGGGCGAGCTGGCCAGCCGTCTGGTGCTCTCGCCGAGCCGGATCACGTACCAGATCAGCTCCATGATCAAACGAGGGCTGGTGCGCAAGGAGAGCTGTGCCGACGACGGCCGCGGCCAGGAGGCCGTGCTCACCGACGAGGGCCTGACCGCGCTGCGCGAGGCCGCCCCGGCCCACCTGGAGACCGTCCGCAAGAGCTTCATCGATCACCTGGACGACGAGGAACTGGCCGTGATCGGCCACGTCTTCGCCAAGATCAGAGAGGTCTGAGCCACACCCGCCATCGGGTTCAAGCGTTCGGCGCCCCATCACTGCGGGGGAGGCTCACCGTTCATCAGGTCCAGCGATGCCGCCGTTTGCGAGCTCTGCTGGGCGCGGGGCAGGCGCAGTACGAACCGGCTGCCGTGCGGAACGACGGCCTCGTACCAGACCTGGCCGTGGTTCGCCTCGGCGAGCAGCTTGGACAGGTACAGCCCGAAGCCGGCGCCGGTCCGTGGTCCGGTTTGCCCGACCTGGGTGAAGCGGTCGAACAGGTGCGCGACGAAGTCCGGTGGCACTCCGTCGCCCTCGTCGCTGACGGCGAACAGGATGTCGTTGCCGGTGTCGTCGAGGGCCGCTGACAGGCGGATGTCGCCGGGGCTGTATTTGACGGCGTTGGTGACGAAGTTGGTGAGGACTTCGTGGGTGTGTACCGGGTCGGCCCACACTGCCGCGGCGGGTGGGCCGTAGGTTGCGTCGACCCGCTTACGAGCCTTCTTGGGCAGGTTGTCGGTGACCCGCGTCAGGGCCTGTCTGACCGGCAGCGCGACGGGCTGGGTATGTATTTGGCCTGGCTCGGCGCGGCACAGCGCGAGTAGGTGTGCGGCCATGTCGAGCAGCTGGTCGACCCGCTTGCCCAATGCCTGGACGGCGGCGCGGCGTTCGTCGTCGGTGGTGGTGTCCCATTCGTGGGTCAGTTCCTCGGAGTAGGCCGAGATCACGGCCAGGGGCTGGTTGATCTCGTGGGTGAGGGTGGCGATGATGTCGCTTTTCCAGGTGCCTGTGGCCTCCAGCTCGAGATTGGCGGCGGCGAGGTGCTCGGCCCGGCGGCTCAGTTCGTGGTGGGCTGCCGAGAGCTGGCGGTAGAGAGTCGCGGTTTCGGCGAGCAGGGCCACCAGTACCACCCCGGAGGAGATCAGCAGAGCAACCCGTCCCGCGTACCAGCCGAGCGTGTAGCGCTGCGAAGCGACTATGTGGAGGCTTGCGGCACCCAAGGACGCGCTGATCGCCACCACTACCCACCGCTCCACCGGTGGCCGGTGACTCAGGTCCCTGGTCACCGCCAGCAGGCTGACGGCCACGGCGAGGAGCCCCGCACTCACCGCCCACATGCCAGCTGTGGTCTGCATGTCGCCCTGGTAAAGACTGGGCAGCCGGTCGGCGGCACCGATGACGAGGCCCGTCACCGCGGCCACCAGCGCGAGTATCAGGGCGGCGGCGATCGCGGCGGCGGCGCGGCGCCGGGTCCGGGCCTGCCGGCCCAGCCGGGCCGGTAGCGCGGCGACGACCCCTTGTTGCACCGCCACCAGCACCGGAAACCCGAAGAAGAGGATCACCGCCAGCCAAGGTAGGCAGACCTCGGCCCAGATCGAGCTTGGACCCCAGCGCTGCACCTGGGCGAACACGACGACGTAGGGCAGCATCATCAGGCTGGAGTAGAGGTAGGCCAAGGACAGTCCCAGCGTCGCCAGCCGGCCACCGACCAGGAACTGCTGCAGCAGCAGATGCGTGGTCAGCAGATCGGCCGCGGCCATGAGGACGAAGATCGCGAGCACCAGGTTGGGGCGACCGGGCGGGCGGTAGGTGGCGATCGGCGCTACGAGCAGGGTGGCTACGAACACCGCGACCGCGCACACCCACAGAACCCGGGGTATCGGGACCTCTTCCGGCCGGCCCGCAGCGCTACCCAGGTCCACGGCCATCGACCCCCAAACCGCCACAGAGCCCCACGCCAGGCTACCGGGGGTCGCCGCCGGACGTACCGAAATTCATGGACAGCCAGCCCGTGGTGCAGCTGGTTCTCTCTCCGGGGCCTCGGCATGATCAAGTGCGCTGTCATCGGACATCCGGCGAGCCGGGGCGCATGGCACATCAGCCGGTTCGGTCACCCGCGAGGAGCCGAAGCGGGCGTTCGAGGACTTCCAGAAGGGGGCGCCTCGGGGGCGTTCCGGCGGCACGCGTACCGCACACGGACTGATTAGGCTGACCGGCATGGACCGGATCGAGCGTTTCGCCGACGTCGTGGTCCGGGCTGGAGTGAACATCCAGCCCGGGCAGGGAGTCATTCTTCGTACGGACACCGCACATCTGGAGATCGCCCGGGCGGTCGTGGCCGCCGCGTATGCCGCCGGGGCCGCCTGGGTGGAACCCCTCTGGTCGGACGGCCCGATGCGCCGGTCCGCCGTCGACCACGCCAGCCTGGAGACACTGACCACCAGTCGCGGCTGGGCGTTGCAGCGCATCCGGGAGTGGTCCGAACAGGGCATCGCCTCGATCGCCCTGCTCGGTGACCCCGACCCGCATGTGCTCGACGGCGCCGACCCGGTGAAGGCTGCGGCGTTCCCCGCCGAGGAGACCGCACTGATGCGGGAGACGGTGCTGGGCCGCCTGCGCTGGACCGCGGTGGGCGCGCCGAATCCCGGCTGGGCCACCCAGGTCTTCGGCGAGCCGGATGTGGAGCGGCTGTGGGACGCGGTGGCCACCGCCATGCGCCTGGACACCGCCGATCCGGCGGCGGCCTGGCGGGCGCGGGCCGCGACGCTGGCCGAGCGGGGCGCCGCGCTGGACGCTCTGGAGCTGACCTCGATCCGGTACTCGGGAGGCGGCACCGATCTCACGGTCGGCCTGATCCCCGGCTGCCGCTGGACCGGTGGCGGGCTGATCGACGACGACGGTGTCCCGTACATGCCGAACATCCCCACCGAGGAGGTGTTCACCAGCCCGGACCGGCGGACCGCCGAGGGTGTGCTGCGGGTGACGAAGCCGCTGGTGCTGAACGGGCGGCTGGTGCTCGGGCTGCGGCTGGAGTTCTCGGCGGGCCGGATCGTGGCGGTGTCGGCCGACTCCGGCGCGGACGCTGTGGAGGCCCAGCTGGAGACCGACGCCGGCGCCCGCTACCTGGGCGAGGTGTCCCTCGTGGACTCGGACAGCCGGATCGCCAGGGCGGGCATCGTCTTCCACAACACCCTCTTCGACGAGAACGCCGCCTGTCACGTGGCCTGGGGCGCGAGTTTCCCGTTCTCGGTGCCGGGCGCCCGGGAGCTGCCGGTGGAGCGGCGGGAGGCGCTGGGCCTGAACACGTCGGGCGTGCACACCGACGTGGTGATCGGCGGCGAGGGCATCACGGTGACCGGCACCGGCCCGAAGGGCACCGTCGACATCATCCGCGGCGACGAGTGGGTCCTCTGACGATGTGGGCCGCCTACGACGAGATCGCCGACTGGTACGAGACCGAGTTCCTGCCGACGACCACGCCCGGTGACCCGCTCGGCATCCGGCGTGCGATCGCCGAGCAGCTCGGGCCGGGCCACGGCCGGTGCCTGGAGATCGGCTGCGGCACCGGCGCCTACGCGGCGCAGATCCGGGAGCTGGGCTGGACGCCGTTCGGGGTGGATCTGTCGGCGGGAATGCTCGGTTACGCCGTGGGCCGGCTGCCGGTGGCCCGGGCGGACGCCGCCCGGTTGCCGTTCCGCGACGCCGCGCTGGACGCGGTGATCACGGTGATGGCGCACACCGACATGCCGGCTTATCCGGCGGTGCTGCGTGAGGTGACCCGGGTGCTGCGCCCGGGCGGCACGTTCGTCCACGTCGGGGTGCATCCGGCTTTCTGCGGCGGCTTCGCCGACCGCGACGATCAGACCGCGGTGGTCATTCGGCCGGGTTATCTCGACGGTCACTGGACCAAGGCCTCCTGGACCGACCAGGGGGTACGGGCGAGGGTTGGCGCGAGTCACTGGCCCCTGGCGGGGTTGCTGAACGCGTTCCTGGCGGCGGGACTGGAGTTGCGCGGGTTCGGCGAGGGCGGTTCGCCGACCCCGGCGGTGCTGTCGATCAGGACATCATCAGCATCGCGGTAGTGCCCAGCAGCACCAGCAGGAGGACCGCGATGAGCAGTCCGGTCTCGGCGGTGTCGGTGGCCTCGGTCACCGGTGTCGTGGTCAGGGGCTCGCTGCTCATGGTTCCACTCCTCGGCGGGGGTCGGGGGTGTCGCGCTCCGCATGCGGGCGGCGGTCGGGAGGCTTACGGTGAGGGCGTCGTCGACCTCGAAGGGGTTGCTGTGCCGCCGCAGGAATGGCTTCTCACCGCTGCCGAACGCGGCAACCCGGACACCTCCATACCCATATGGAACACTGGAAACACGGTCGAGCCACTCATTCACGGGCAAAATTACTTCGATCGGCTGGTGACCGAAATCGGGGCGCTGGAGCCCGGCGATCACCTGTTCTTCACCGACTGGCGCGGCGACCCGGACGAGCGGGTCCGCGACGGTGGTCCCACGGTCGCCGAGGTGTTCGCGGCGGCCGCCGCGCGCGGTGTCGTCGTGAAAGGGCTGCTCTGGCGCTCCCATCTGGACAAGCTCGCCTACAGCGAGGAGGAGAACCGGACGCTGAGCGACGAGATCGAGGCGGCCGGCGGCGAGGTGTTGCTCGACCAGCGGGTCCGCCGGGGCGGGTCGCACCACCAGAAGCTCGTGGTGCTGCGGCACCCGGGGCGACCGGAACGGGACATCGCCTTCGCCGGCGGGATCGACCTGTGCCACAGCCGCCGCGACGACGCCCGGCACCACGGCGATCCGCAGGCGGTGCGGATGGCGTCCGCGTACGGGCCGAACCCGCCCTGGCACGACGTGCAGTTGGCGTTGCGCGGCCCGGTCGTCGGCACGCTCGACCGCTCGTTCCGGGAACGCTGGACCGACCGGGTGCCGCTCGACCAGGACGGCCCGATCGCCACCGTCACCGACCGGCTGCGCCACGAGGACATGCGCCCCGATCCGCTGCCGGACCTTCCGCCCGATCCGCCGGGGTGCGGCCCGCACACCGTGCAGGTGTTGCGCACCTATCCGGCGATGCGGCCGCCGTACGGCTTCGCCAGGCAGGGCGAGCGCAGCGTGGCCCGCGGCTACACGAAGGCGATCAAGCGGGCCCGCCGGATCGTCTACCTGGAGGACCAGTACCTGTGGTCCACCGAGGTGGCCCAGCTGTTCGCCGAGGCGATGCGCGACAATCCGCGGCTGCACCTGGTGGCCGTGGTGCCCCGCCATCCGGACGTGGACGGCGCGTTCGCGCTGCCGCCCAACCAGGTGGGCCGGGAACAGGCCATCGAGCTGTGCAGACGGGCGGCCGCCGACCGGGTGCACGTCTTCGACCTGGAGAACCACGACGGCACCCCGATCTACGTGCACGCCAAGGTCTGCGTGATCGACGACGTCTGGTGCAGCGTGGGCAGCGACAACTTCAACCGCCGCTCGTGGACGCACGACAGCGAGCTGTCCTGCGCGGTCCTCGACGACACCGCCGACGGGCGGGACCCGGCCGATCCGGCGGGGCTCGGCGACGGCGCCCGGCGGTTCGCCCGCGACCTGCGGCTGATGCTGATGCGCGAGCACCTCGACCGGGACGACGGGGACGACAAGGACCTGCTGGATCCGGAGAGCGCGATCACGGCGCTGACCGGGGCCGCCGACCGGCTGCGGGACTGGCGCGACGGCGGGCGGGTGGGGCCCCGTCCGCCGGGGCGGCTCATCCCGCACGAGACGCGGCCGCTGCCGTGGCATCAGCGTTTGTGGGCGCTTCCGGCGTACCGGATGATCTATGACCCGGACGGACGGCCTTGGCGTGATCGGCGGGCGGGAAGCTGGTAGGTATGCCTAGGCATACCCCTGACCGGGTGTCTGAACGGCTGGGCCGGGCCGGAGGCCGCTGGCTACCGTGACCTGGTGTTGAACGCCGAGCATCTCGCCACCGCCCTGCGGGACCGCCGCTACCTCCGGACGACCTGGCCGTGGCGCGCGGCCGGATACCTGTCGATCACCGGAGTGATCGTCACGCCGCTCGCCTTCGTCCTCTGGCTGCTGCTGATCCCGTGGCTGGTGGCCGGCCGCAACCTCATCCACGGAACGACGCCCGAACTCGTGGTGCTCCTTCTCATGGCGCTCGGCGCCGCCCTGATCGCCACGTTCAGCCCGCTGGTGGCACTGCCGCTGGCCGCCCTGGAACGGCAGCGGCTCCGGATGATCGACTCCCGGCCGCTCGTCGCGCCGCACCGGATCAGCGCCACCAACCCGCTGACCCTGTTCGGGCACGAGTCCACCTGGCGGGCCGTCCTGTACGCCGTCGTGCTGGCCCTGTTCGCCCCGCCGGTGCTGGTGCTCACCGGGGTGCTGATCACGCTGGAGGCGACGCTGCTGTTCAGCCCCTGGCTGACCGAGTGGAATCTCGGTGACCTGACCATCGACGGCGGCCCCGCGTCGATCCCGTTCACGCTGCTCGGGATCGTCCTGATCCCGGCCTGGCTCTACCTGATCGGCGGCCTGGCGGCGGCGCACGGCGCGCTGGCCCGGCGGCTGCTCGGCAGCGGCGGCGACGGCCTGCGCGACCAGCTGACCGAGGTGTCGCAGTCCCGGGCCCGGCTGGCCGACGCGTTCGACGCCGAGCGGCGCCGCATCGAACGGGACCTGCACGACGGCGCCCAGCACCGGCTCACCAGCCTCACCCTGCACCTGGGCATGGCCCGGCTGGACCTGCCCGAGGACTCCCCCGCCGCCGCGCCGCTCGGCCAGGCCCACGACCAGGCCAAGGAGCTGATGGTGGTGCTGCGCGACCTGATCCACGGGATCCGCCCGCAGACCCTGAGCGACGTCGGCCTGGCCGCCGCGCTGTGGGAGCTGGCCGCGAGTTCGCCGGTGCCGGTGACGGTGGAGGCGCCCGACACCATCGGCCGGCTGCCGGAGCGGGTCGAGACGACCGCCTACTTCGTGGCCGCCGAGGCGCTCACCAACGTGGCCCGGCACGCGGGCGCCACCTCGGCCCAGGTGCGCCTGACCCGTGCCGGCGACGGGGTGGTGCTGGAGATCCAGGACGACGGGCGGGGCGGCGCCGACCCGGCCGCCGGAAGCGGGCTCACCGGGCTGGCCGACCGGGTGGCGGCGGCCGGTGGACGGCTCCTGCTGGCCAGCCCGGCCGGTGGGCCCACGTTGTTGCGGGTCGAGCTGTGACCCGGGTGGTCCTCGCCGAGGACGGGGTGCTGCTGCGCGAGGGCCTGGTCGGGGTGCTGGTCCGGTTCGGGTTCGAGGTGGTGGCCGCGGTCGGGGACGCCGACGAGCTGATCACCGCGGTCGGGAAGCACGACCCGGGGCTGGTGATCACCGACATCAAGATGCCGCCGACCTTCTCCGACGAGGGGCTGCGAGCGGCGGTACGGCTGCGGCGGGACCACCCCGGGCTGCCCGTCGTGGTGCTCAGCCAGTACGTGCAGCAGGAGTTCGCGGCCGACCTGATCGGCACCGGCGACGGCGTCGGTTACCTGCTCAAGGACCGGGTCGCCGACATCGCCGACTTCGTGGCGTCGCTGCGCACCGTGGTGGACGGCGGCACGGTCGTCGACCCGGACGTGGTCCGCCGGCTGCTGAGCCGCCAGCGGGACCCGCTCGCCGGGCTGTCCGGCCGGGAGCGGGAGGTGCTCGCCCTGATCGCCGAGGGGCGGTCCAACTCGGCGATCGCGTCGGCCCTGTTCATCAGCGAACCCGCGGTCGGCAAGCACGTCGGCAACATCCTGGCCAAGCTGGGCCTGTCGCCGACCGACGACACCAACCGGCGGGTCCTGGCGGTGCTCACCTACCTGCGGACTGTCCACCGGTAGGGCGTCCACAGCGGCCCGGTCAGCACCAACTCGACGTCCCAGGCGCTCATCGGTGGCCGGCCCAGGGCATCCCACCGTCCGGCGAGCGCCGCACCGATCGCCGTGTAGCGGTCCCGCTCCGCGCCGGAGGCCAGGATCGACCCGTCGGCCAGGACCACCGCGCCGGACTCGCCGGAATCGTCGAGCACCGCGAGACAGCTCTGCTGCCGGTCCGGGAGCGCCGCCTGGGTGACCCGATGGTGCCACGCGCCGGCCGCGTACCAGAGATTCCGGTACGCCAGCGTCGCCAGCTCCGGCCGCCAGCACGGTCGTCGCGTCTCGGTCAGACCGGTCATGCCGAGCACCGGCTCCGGGTGACTGCGCCGGTGCCGGGCGGTCAGCGGGCCGGCCGCGCTCATGAACCCGGCCGGGCACACCACTGTCGCGGCGCCGTCGGTCCGGACGTCCAGGACCGGGTGGGTGCCGCTGTGCTCGACCGGGACGATGATCCGGCCGCCCGGGTCCAGCCGGTCCAGCCAGTGCGGCGAGACACCGGCCACGCCGACCGTCACGATGATCCGGTCATACCGCTCCGGGTCTCCCGCGAAGGCGGCCGTGTAACCGTCGGCGGTCTCCACCCGGACCCCGGAGGCGCCGGCGCGGGCCAGCGCGGAGCGCGCCCGGGCGGCCACGTCGGGCTGCACGTCGACCGTGGTGACCGTCGCTCCCATGGCGGCCAGCAGGGCCGCGTTGTAACCGGTGCCCGCGCCGATCTCCAGGATCCGCATGCCGGGCCGCGGGTCGAGCGCCTCGATCATGATCGCCATCAGCGACGGCTGGCTGGACGAGCTGACCGGGCGGCCGTCGCTGATCTTGGTGACCAGCACGTCGTTGCTGTAGACGGTGGGCAGGAACTCCGGGTCGGCGGGCAGGACACGGCGGCCGTCGCGGCTCAGGAAACCGTCCGGCACGAAGATCTCCCGGGGCACCGTGCCGAACGCCCGGGCCAGCGCGGGCGAGAGCTCGGCGCCGTCTCCGCGGATCAGGTCGAGGTAGTGCCGGCGGGCGTCCTCCATGCCTGACACCGTATAGCCGTCAATGCCTCGCGCACTCCACCGCGGCGCGGAGCCGGTCGGGGACGTCCGCGTCGTGGTAAGGGTGTTCGGACGGTTCGATCCGGGCCAGGAAGTTCGCGTAGGTGGCCGCCGCCCGCAACTCCCGCACCGGGCGCAGCAGGTCCAGGGCCCGGAGGGCGTCACCGTCGGGCCAGAGCGCCGCCCAGTGCTCCGGGTCGACCTCCAGCCGCAGCGCGTCCAGGGCCGGGTTGCCGATCGAGGAGTCACCCCAGTCCACGATGGTCAGACCCTCCTCCCCGGTCCGGACGTTGCCCGGATGAAGATCACCGTGCACCAGCGTGTCCGGGAGACCGCACTTCTCCACCTGCTCCAGCCTCCGGGGAAGATCATCGATCAACTTCCCCAGACCAGGCAATTCCGAGATGTACGGCGAAGCGACGCTCACCAGCGCATCCAGCTCCATTGCCGGAACGCCGTTCGCGCGGAGCTCATCCACCCGGCCCGCGAAGTGCCGTTGCACCGGGTGGAACGCGGTCGCGATCTCCGCCCGCAGCGCCGGGCCCCCGTCGTACCGGTCCTCCCCCGGCACGTGGGCCAGCAGCATCCGCCCCTCGTCACCCGCGGCCAGCAGGTAGGGCACCAGGCCGGGCTCCACCGCGTCCACCAACCGCAACACGGCCGGCTCGTGCCCGAAGAACGACGGCACCTGCTTGAGCCAGGCCATCGAGGCCCCGTCCGGGCGATCGAACCGCCAGATCGCCGACAGGTTCCAGGTCCGCTGCTGCCGGGCCACCGCGCCGTGCAGGCCGATCCGGTCGAGCGCGCCGGCCGCCCAGGCCAGCGACCGATCCGGGCCACCGAACTCGGCGTACGGCGCCCGGTTCGGATGCGGCGACAGGTCGACCTCGGCCGGGAGCAGCCCGGCCGGCGCCTCGTCGCAGACGGCCAGGTAGGTGACGTGGCCGCCGGGTGGGGCCGGCCGGTCGCCGTGCAACAGGCGCAGCACGGTCACGTCGATCCCGGCGCCGGCCACCACGTCGGCGACCTCCTGCCACCACGGTGTGCCGACCAAAAACGGTGGCAGGGCGCCGAGCACCCGGCCCGCCCGGTCGGCGAGCACCAGGGTCACCGTCCGGGTCATCGACCAAGCCGCTTCTGCAGGAATCTACGGTCGGCCCGCCCGAGCAGCCGCAGCCGGGCCATGCCGCCGTCCGGGTAGATGTCCAGCCGCACGTGCGTCACCTCCGGCGCCTTGGCGAGCCGGAACCGGTGCGGCGTGTCCGGGCGCAGCGCCGTCCGCGGCAGCAGCTCGAAGGTGCGCTCGCCGGCGTCGATGCCGGTCAGGGCCGCCCAGCCGGGTGCGTTGCCCTTGAAGTGGCTGGTGTCCAGGTCGGCGAAGCGCAGCACGGCCGGGGCGGCCAGCCGCACGAGCACCCAGTCGTTCGCGTCGTCCCGCCGGCGGGACGTCTCCCAGCCGTCGCCCATGTCGCGGGCCAGGCCGGGCATCAGCATCCGCTGCGGGTGGCCGTAGAACATGTCGCTGCAATCCACGACGGTCGCGCCGTACTCGGCGGCGGCCACGTCGAACACCTTCGGCAGCAGCTCCGGATCAGGCACCACCTCGCCGTGCACGCGCAGCCGGGCCACCCCGCCGTCCGGGAAGATGGTGAGCCGCACGTGGGTGAAACGGCGCCGGTCCGCCACCGGGTAAAGGTTGTGACTGTCGCCCTTGAGCGGCGACTTCGGCAGGATCTCCACCCAGTCGGCGGCCGCCAGCTCGTCCGGGCCCGGATGGCCGGGCAACTCCACCGCCTCCACCGAGGCGAACGGAGGGTAGTTGCCGGTGAAGAACGCGGTGTCGATGTCGATGCCGTGCACGATGCCGGGCGCGCCGAGCCGGACCACCGCGACGTCGTGTCCCGGCGTACGGCGACGGCGGGTCTCCCAGCCGTCGTAGACCTGTCCCCTGTGGTCGAAGGTCTTCGGCGCGTGCCCCGGCGGATCGGGCAGGAGCAGGTGGTCGGCGGCGGCGAAGAACTCGTCGCTGGAGTGCACGACACCGCCACCGAACGCCCGCGACGCCAGATCCGGCAGCGCACTGAACTCCATCAGCTCTCCTCGTCGATGCTCAGGAACGTCCCGCCGGCCCGATCGCCGGTCACTGCGCGTCCGCGCAGCCAGGTCGTGCGCACTACACCCCGCAACCTCTTTCCGGCGTACGGGGTGACCGGATTCTTGTGATGCAGCGCGTGCGCGTCGACGACGAACTCGGCGTCCGGCTCGAAGGCGACGAGATCCGCGTCGGCGCCGGGAGTGATCCGGCCCTTGTTCCGCAGTCCCACCAGATCGGCGGGGCGGCGCGCCATCCACCTCACCACGTCCGCGAGGGTGTGCCCGCGATCCCGGGCCGCGGTCCAGATCACCGGAAGCCCCAGCTGCACCGAGGCGATCCCGCCCCAGGCCGCCGCGAAGTCACCGGTGTCCCGCCGCTTCAGGTCCGGGGTGCACGGGGAGTGGTCGCTGACCACACACGTGATCAGGCCGTCGGCCAGCGCCTCCCACAGCCGGTCGGCGTTCGCCGTGTCCCGGATCGGCGGGCAGCACTTGAACTCGGTGGCGCCGTCCGGGATCCCGGCCGCGTCCAGCGTCAGATAGTGCGGGCAGGTCTCCGCCGTCACCCGTACCCCCTCTGCTCTGGCCTGGGCGATCAACGGCAGCGCGGTGGCCGCGGAGAGATGCAGGATGTGCACGCGGCGGCCCGCCGCGCGGGCCACCGCGATGGCCGTGGCCACCGCGGCGTGCTCGGCGCCCTCCGGCCGGGAGGCCAGAAAGTCGGCGTACGCGGGCGAGCTCGCCGCGTCGCGCAGATGATCCGGATCCTCGGCGTGGACGACGAACAGGGCGTCCACCGCGTTCATGGCGGTGGCCAGCTGGTCCGCGTCGACCGGCGGGAACTCGGGCACCCCGGAATCGGCCAGGAACGCCTTGAAACCGAAGACACCGGCCGCGTGCAGGCCGGGAAGATCCGCCGCGTTGCCCGGGATCGCGCCACCCCAGAAGCCGACGTCGACGTGACACTGCCCGGCCGCGGCCGCCCGCTTGATCCGCAGCGCCTCGCCGGTCACGGTCGGCGGCAGGCTGTTCAGCGGCATGTCGATGATCGTGGTGACACCGCCGGCCGCGGCCGCCCGGGTCGCCGTGGCGAAACCCTCCCACTCGGTCCGGCCCGGCTCGTTGACGTGCACGTGCGTGTCCACCAGGCCGGGCAGCAGGGCGGTGTCCCCGAGATCCACGTCCTCGGCCGTCCCGGCGCCGGCGCCGTAGGGCAGAACCGCCGTGATCCGCCCCTCCCCGACCAGGACCGCCGCCGCCCGCTCGCCCTCGGGTGTGACCACGCGCCGGGACCGGACCACCAGATCAGCCATGATCGGACTCTATCGGCGCTTTGTTTCGGCCCGCGCCCATCCCGGCCGGTCAGTCATTTCGTTACCGGCGGTAGCGGAGTACCCTCCCGGTCCATGGTGCGACGGTGGAGCCTGGCACTCCTGACAGCCCTCTGCGGTGTGCTCATCGCCGCGGTGAAGATCGGTGACGGCGCGCCCGGATCGGCGGGGCTGCTACTCGCCGTGTTCCTCGCGTTCGCCTTCGTGCTGTCGCCGCTCGCCTTCCCGCGCACGTCGGGCGGGGCCGGCGACGATCGGCCGGTCGTCTACTGGCGGCCCGGCTGCCCCTACTGCCTGCGACTGCGGGCCCGGCTCGGCCCCGAGGCGGCCCGGCTGCGCTGGGTCGACATCTGGCAGGACCCCGATGCGGCGGCCGCGGTCCGGGAGATCACTGGCGGTGACGAGACCGTACCCACGGTGGTCATCGGCGGCCGGGGGCACGTCAACCCCGACCCGTCCTGGCTGCGGGAGCAGATCGCGCCCGCGGCCCCTCAGGCCTGAACCAGATCCGCACCCGTCCAGCTCAGGAAACGGTCGTAGAACTCGGCCGGTGAGCGGGGCGGCAGGTCGGTCATCGCCCGGTCCAGGTGCGCCCACATGTACATGGCGAGCATGACCCGGTCGGCGCCGTCCATGAGCGACACCCGTGCGGGCGGGCACGGCCACGGCTGACCGCAGGCGCGGCAACTCCAGGACGGTCGCTCACAGATGTGGTCCGGTGGCTCCGTCCCGGTGACACGGACGGTCCTCGTCAGGCGGTCGTGCACGGTGTGTCCTCCCCGCATTCGGCGTGATGCCGCCCTGTAGTACTCGCACCGCCGCCGAAAAGTTCGAACCCCACCGGATTCGGCGTGCCACTGTGGTCTGACTCGACAGCGGTCGCCGTCCCTCGCCCCCTGCACCGCGGTCGCCGGGCCTCGCCGTCGGCGTCGTTTCGGCTCAGGTGAGCGCGGTGAGTTCGGCGCGGGGGAAGCTGGCGTCGTCGAGGGCGCCGCAGTCCAGGCCGCGCAGCAGGTAGCCGGCCAGCGCGCGGGCGGTGGCCGGTTCGTCGGCGATGCCGCTGTCCTGCCGGTCCAGGTAGCGGCGCAGCCTGGTCACGGCCGTGTCCCGGCCGTCGCGGAAGAACTCGTAGGTGGCCGCGTACCGTGTCGGCAACTGGGCGGGATGCAGGTCCCAGCCCTGGTAGTAGCCCCGCTCCAGGGAACGGCGGACCAGACGGCGGTGCAGCTCCCAGGCCTCGCGCACCTGGGCCGTGCCGCCGACCGGGAGGATGTTGGTGGAGCCGTCGGAGAGCCGCACCCCGGTCTGCGCGGCCGCCGCCTGCATGACCGCTTTGGCGTAGTCGGCGACCGGGTGCTCCATCGACTGGTAGGCGGCAGCCACCCCGGCGGCCGCGCTGTAGTCGTAGGTGCCGTAGTGCAGCCCCGTGCACCGCCCGCCGGCCGCCGTGATCAGCCGGGCGACGGTGACGGTCCCGTCCGCGGCGAGCACCGCCGACGGCAGCTCCACCTGGATCTCGAAGGTGACGGCGCCGGCGCTCAGCCCGTACGCCTTCTCCAGCTTCTCGCAGAGGGTGACCATCGCGGTGACCTGGTCCGGACCGCTGACCTTGGGCAGCGTGACGGTGAACAGATCCTGATAGGTGTCGAGGAAGAGATCCAGGGTGCGCAGCGAGCGGCGCCGGGTGGCCGCCTCCAGCGACTTGATCCGGATGCCGAGGAACGGTGGCCGCGGCCCGGCGGCGAGAATCGCGGCGGCCCGGCGGACGGCCGCGTCCTCCTGATCGTCGTCGCGGACCCCGTAGCCGTCCTCGAAATCGACGCGCAGGTCCTCGATCGGCTCGCGGGCGAGCTTGGCCCGGACCGCGGGGTCGGGCCAGGGGAAGTCGTGCTCGTCCATGGCCCGGAGCGCGATGGCGCCCCAGTCACGGAAGTCGTCGAGGCGGTCGGCGGGCACGTACACGGTGTGGACGGGCTGCCGCCCGGCCCGCTCACCCGGATAGCGGGCCCGGAGGAACGCGTCGTGCCCGGCGAGACCCGCGTCGATCTCGTCGTAGTCCTGTCCACACAGGCGCATCACGGCCTCCCCCGGTCGATCTCGGCCCGATTCCGCTTCCGCGTGCCGGTTTGTGGCCCACCCCCGTCGGCCGCGACCGGCGGGAACGGCTTCCACCCCCGGCACGGCCACCCCGGAGTGACGCCGCCGCACAGCAGCGCCCCTCCGGGGCTACCCACGAGCGCTGATCGCGCCCGCCTTGCCCTGCCGTCACCACGAACGCTGATCGCGCCCGTCTTGCTCTGCCGTCACGCGGCGCCCACCGCTGCGGCGGCGCGTCAGTCGATGGAGTCGTAGGCGGCGCTGGTGAGGAAGTCGGCGAAGTCGTCGGCGAGGGCGACCAGCTCGAACAGCTTGCGGGCGTCGTCGTAGCGCCCGGCCGCCCAGGCCTCGTCACCGACCGTCTCGCGGATCTTCGCGAGTTCCTCGTCCTCGATCCGCCCGACCAGCTCCGCGGTGATCGGCGTACCGTCCTCGAGCTTCACCCCGTTGTGAATCCACTGCCAGACCTGCGAGCGGGAGATCTCCGCGGTGGCGGCGTCCTCCATCAGGTTGTGGATCGCGACCGCGCCGTTCCCGCGCAGCCACGCCTCCAGGTACTGCAGGGCCACGTTGACGTTGTTGTGCAGCCCCGCCCGGGTGACCGCCCCGCCGGTGCCGGCCACGTGCAGCAGGTCCGCGGCGTCGACCGCGACGTCGGGCCGCTTCTTGGCGAGTTGGTTGGGCTTGTCGCCGAGCACCCGGTCGAAGATCTCCTTGCAGACCGGGACCAGGTCGGGGTGGGCCACCCACGAGCCGTCGAACCCGTCGCCGGCCTCGCGCTCCTTGTCCTCCCGCACCTTGGTCAGGGCGACCTCGTTGACCTGCGGGTCACGACGGCTCGGGATGAAGGCGGCCATGCCACCCATGGCGAACGCCCCCCGCTTGTGGCAGGTGGAGACGAGCAGTTCGGTGTACGCCCGCATGAACGGCGCGGTCATCGTCACCGCCGCACGGTCCGGCAGGATCATGTTCGGGTTGTCGCGGAAGTACTTGATGATGCTGAACAGGTAGTCCCAGCGACCGGCGTTGAGCCCGGAGATGTGCGGCCGGAGGCTGTAGAGAATCTCCTCCATCTCGAACGCGGCCGGGATGGTCTCGATCAGCACGGTCGCGCGGATCGTGCCGACCGGGATGCCGAGTGCCTCCTGCGCGTAGGTGAAGACGTCGTTCCAGAGCGCCGCCTCCTTGTGGGACTCCATCTTGGGCAGGTAGAAGTACGGCCCGCTGCCGCGCTCCAGCAACTCCTTGGCGTTGTGGAAGAAGTAGAGCCCGAAGTCGACCAGCGCGCCGACCGCCGGCTCACCGTCGACCGGCAGGTGCCGCTCGTCGAGGTGCCAGCCGCGGGGGCGCATCACGATCGTCGGGTACGGCCCACCGTTCAGCTCGTACGTCTTCTTCTCGGTCTCGAGCGTGATCGTGCGCCGGATGGCGTCGTAGAGGTTCTGCTGGCCGTCGACGACGTTCGACCAGTGTGGGGTGTTCGCGTCCTCCAGGTCCGCCAACCACACCTTGGCCCCTGAGTTGAGCGCGTTGATCGTCATCTTCCGCTCGGTGGGCCCGGTGATCTCGACCCGCCGGTCCTGGAGATCGGCCGGCGCGGGCGGCGCCGTCCATTCAGCCGCGCGGATGTCCGCGGTCTCGGCAAGGAAGCCCAGCGTGGCCCCGGCCGCGATCTCCGCTCGGCGCACGGCACGCGCCTGGAGGAGTTCGTTACGGCGAGGCCGGAAGCGCCGGTTCAGGTCGGCGACAAATGCCACGGCCTCGTCGGACAGGATCTCGGTCATCGTTGACGATTCCTCTCAGTGTGGTTACTCCCCCGTACCGTAATCGAGCATTATTCATGGTCCTTCCCACCGGTCTACCACCCCCCGGCCGCTGTGGCTTACTTCTCTATCCGGCGTCCATGAGTCGCCGATGCGCCCGCCGGGCCCGCTCGGTGAGGGTGTCGGCGTCGGCGTTGACCAGTTCGCCGCGCTCGACCACCGGACGGCCGCCGACCAGCGCCAGGTCGACCCGCGCCGGTGGGCCGAAGACCAGCGCCGCGACCTTGTCGTCGATGCCGTCGTGTGCCAGCCCGTCGAGCCGCCACATCACCAGATCGGCCAGCTTGCCGACCTCCAGCGAACCGAGATCGTCCGCCCGGCCGAGGCACCGGGCGCCGCCGATGGTGCCGAGCCGCAGCGCCTCCCGCGCGTCCATCGCCTTCGGACCGCCGCGCGACCGGGCCGTGTAGAGCGCCTGCCGCAACTCGGCCCCCAGATGCGAGACCTCCTGTGAGGCGGACCCGTCGACGCCCAGCCCCACCGGGACGCCGTGGTCGAGCAGTTCGCGAACCCGGGCCATGCCGGCGCCGAGCCGTGCGTTCGAACTGGGGCAGTGCGCGACGCCGGTGCCGGTGGCGCCCAGTCTGGCGATCGCCGAGTCGTCCAGGTGCACGCCGTGTGCCAGCCAGACGTCGTCACCGAGCCAGCCGACGCGTTCCGCGTACTCCACCGGGGTGCAGCCGAACTGTTTCCGGCAGAACTCCTCCTCGTCGTCGGTCTCGGCCAGGTGGGTGTGCAGGCGCACCCCCTTGCGCCGGGCCAGCGTCGCGGCCTCCTCCATGAGCCGGGTCGTCACCGAGAACGGCGAGCAGGGGGCCACCGCGATCCGCAGCATCGAGTCCGGCGACGGGTCGTGCCAGCGGTCGACGGCCGCCTCGGTGGCGGCGAGCGCCTCGTCGGTGTCCTCGACGACGTGGTCGGGTGGAAGGCCGCCGTCCTTGCGGCTCAGGTCCATCGAGCCGCGGGTCGGATGGAACCGCACGCCGATCGACCGCGCCGCCTCGATCTCCGCGGCCAGCACGTCGCCGCCGTCGCGTGGGAAGACGTAGTGATGGTCCATGCTCGTGGTGCAGCCGGACAACGCCAGCCAGCCGAGGCCCGCCCCGGCCGCCGCACCGACGATCTCGGCGTCCAGCCGGCCCCAGATCGGGTAGAGCGTGGTCAGCCAGCCGAACAGCGTCTCGTCCAGCGCCAGGCCGCGGGTCGCCCACTGGTACAGGTGGTGATGTGTGTTCACCAGACCGGGCGTGACCAGGCAACCGGAACCGTCGACACGGCGGGTGCCCTCGGGCACTGCGGTCGCCCGGCCCGCCCCGACGGCCGCGATCCGCCCGTCGTAGCCGACCAGCACGTAGCCGGTGGTGTGCTCCCGCCCGGCCGGGTCGACGGTGGCGACCGCCGCGTTCTCGACGAGGATCACAGCCACCATCCCGCGGTCGCCGGCGGCGCGTCGTCGCGGGTCACGCTGCCCTCGATCAACCCGTACGGCCGGTCGCCGGCGATGAACACCTCGTTCGGATTGTCCAGCCCGAACGGCGACAGGTCGGCCAGATAGTGATGCTTGTTCGGCAGCGCCAGTCGCACCTCCGCCACCTCGGGCCGGGCCTCCAGGAGCCGGCTGCCCATCGCATACAGCGTCTGTTGCAGCGAATAGCTGTAGGTGCCGACGAAGGCGCCGACCAGCGCGTCCAGCGCGCCCTCGAACGATTTCGCCCAGTCGGCACTGTCACCACCGTCGTCGCGGTGCCGCCAGCGGGCGTCCACCGCGGTCGCCAGGATCCGGTCGGTGGCCGGTGGCAGGGTGGTGAACTCGTCCTGCACGAAACCGTGGAACTCGGAATCCGTCGAGTTCAGCAGCACCAGGCCGGTGACGCCGGAGACCACCTGGGTGGCCTCCTCGGTCACGGTGACCACGGTGGTGCGGGTGTGGTCACCGCGCCGCCGGAACGAGTGCGGGCCGAGCCGGTCCCACGCGAACGACTCGATCGACACCTTCGCCCCGTGCACCTGGGGCTGGGTGGCGACGAAATGCCGCGCCAGGAGCAGGGCGAACGCCTCGGGCTCGCCGACCCCGTGTTTCCTGGCGAACGCGTACGCCGTGTTCTTCATCGTGTCGGTCGGCAGGACGCCGGAGTTGTCCCCGGTCAGGTGGGTGGCGGTCAGATCACCGGAGAGCGCGGCGCTGACGTTGAAGTCGACCAGGCCGTGCGTCTCCCCGTCGCGGTGCACCCGGACGAGACGGGTCTCCGCCTTGCCGTAACGGTTCGGTCCGAGAACGATCGCCAACGGTCAGCTCCCTCGGTAGGTGGTGTAGCCGTACCGGCTCAGCAGCAACGGCACGTGGTAGTGACGATTCGGGTCGTGCACGTGGAAGGCGATCGTGATCTCCGGGAAGAAGCAGTCGCCGCCCAGGTAGGGCTCCACGTAGAAGAAGAGGCGGTAACCGCCGGCCTGCCAGGCGTGCATCGGCACCTCGTAGCGCAGGCGGCCGTCGTCGTCGGTGCGGCCCTCGGCGATGGTGCCCCAGCCGTCGGCGTCGCGGCGCTCCAGCCGGACGTAGACGTCCCGGGCCGGCTCACCGGTCACCGTGTCCAGGATGTGGGTCGAGATCCGGGCGTGGAACTCGGCCGTCACGCCGTCAGAGGGCATCGAGCACCCGCTCCAGCCGCAGCCGCGCGATCCGGCGCAGCTCGCCGGACACGATCGCCCGCTCTCCCGCGTCGTCGTTGCCGAGGCGCTCCCGTGCCACAGCGAGGATCTCGGCCTGCGTGCGACCGCTCGCAAAGATCAGGAACACGTGCCCGAACCGGGCCTCATACTCCTTGTTCGCCAGGATGAGGGCGGCCTTGGTCTCCTCGTCAGCGCTGACCGCCGCGGCCGACTGCTCCGCCCGGGACCAGGCGGCCTCCTTGGACTCCCCGGCGGCGCGCTCGCCGATGCGTGGGTGAGCGGACAGCCCGAGCAGCACATCGGACCAGCTCAGCGCCCGTGACGCGGCGTCGGCGGTGGCGAGGATCGCGGCCCGGTCGGCATAGGGCCGGCCCGCGGCTATCCGGCCGCCCCAGGCGGGCGCCGCGCAGCAGGCGAGCAGCTCCTCCTCCAGACGCTCCGTGGGCAGAGCGTTGAAGACATCGACCACACCCATCGGTCACCCCCTCGTCGATCTTGGCCAGTCAATCAGGCACGGCCCGCCGTGCGCACCGGCGGACCGAAGAATTAACAGGGCTCGTTCGTCCGCCACCCTGCCACGAAACACGCAAGAAAATCTCGCCTGTGGACAACGCCGGTGGGCCTAACGGCTTCTGTGGACAACGCCCGTTCGCGCCGGGAATGTGGTAGGCGGTGGGCAGCCTGTGGACAACCGCGGAAGTGTCACAGGGATGGGCCAGACTGGGCCCGTGCTCATCGCCGCCGACGCGCTTCCCGACCTCCCGGTCCGCCCCGTGCTGCCCCGGGTCGCCACCACCCTCGCCGACTCCGGCGCCGCGGTCCTGGTCGCCCCACCCGGCACCGGCAAGACCACGCTGGTCCCGCTGGCGCTCGCCACCGGCGGCCGGGTCATCGTGGCCGAGCCACGGCGGGTCGCCGCGCGGGCGGCCGCCCGCCGGATGGCGTCGCTGCTCGGTGAGCGCCCCGGTGGCCGGGTGGGTTACGCGGTGCGCGGCGAGCGTCAGGTGTCCCGCGAGACCGTGGTCGAGGTCGTCACCACCGGTCTTCTGGTCCGGCGCCTGCAGGCCGATCCGGAGCTCGCCGGCACCGGCACGGTGATTCTCGACGAGTGCCACGAGCGGCATCTCGACTCCGATCTGGCGCTCGCCTTCCTGGTCGAGGTCCGCGCCGCGCTCCGCCCCGACCTGCGCCTGCTCGCCACCTCGGCCACCGCGGACGCCGACCGCCTCGCCACGGTCATCGGTGAGCCGGGCACTCCGGCGCCGGTGGTCACGGCACACGCCAAGGCCCATCCGGTCGAGGTGGTCTGGGCTCCCCCGGCCGGCCCGGTGACGCCACCGCACGGCCTGCGCGTCGACCCGCTCCTGCTCGACCACGTGGCCGTGACGACGCGACGTGCACTGTCCGAAGGCGACGGTGACGTCCTGGTCTTCCTGCCCGGAGCGCGGGAGATCGAGACGGTCGCCGGCCGCCTCCGCGATCTGGACGCCGACGTGGTCACCCTGCACGGCCGCCAATCCGGCTCGGCTCAGGACACGGCGTTGCGCGCCGGCCCACGGCGCCGGGTGGTGCTGGCCACGGCGGTCGCCGAGAGCAGCCTCACGGTCCCGGGGGTCCGCGCGGTGGTCGACGCCGGGCTCAGCCGGGTGCCCCGAATGGATCACGCCCGCGGCCTCGGCGCCCTGGCCACCGTGCCGGTCTCCCGCTCCAGCGCCGACCAGCGCGCCGGGCGAGCCGGCCGCGAGGCGCCGGGCCGCGTCTACCGGTGCTGGTCACCGGCCCTGCACGACCGGCTGCCCGCCCAGCCCGAGCCGGAGATCGCGGCCGCCGACCTCACCGGTTTCGCCCTTGACCTGGCTCTCTGGGGGCATCCCGACGGCGCCGGGCTCGCCCTGCCCGACCCGCCACCGGCCGGCGCCCTCCGCGCCGCCACCGCCGTGCTGCACGATCTCGGCGCCCTCGATTCCGACGGCCGGGTCACCTCACGCGGCCGCGCCCTGGCCGGCGCCGGCCTCCACCCGCGCTGGGCCCGCGCCCTCCTCGACGGCGCCGCCACGATCGGAGCCCGGCGCGCCGCCGAACTGGTCGCCGTCCTCGACGACGACCGGGCGACCACCGACGACGTGGTCGCCGCGTGGCGCCGCTCCCGAGCCACGAACGACGCCGCATGGCGGGCCGAGGTCCGCCGGCTGACCCACGCCATCGACCGAGCCACCCAGCCACCGCCCCCGGAGTCCCCATCCCCCCGCGACACACCCGCCCAGACCGCGACGCCCGCCCCGGGACTGCAAGCCACCCGATCCGACCGCGACACGCCTGCCCAGCCCTCCAGCCCGGGTGAACGCGCCGGCCGACCCCACCGCGACACGGCCGCCCAGGCACCCACCACGGGCGAGCCGGCCGCCTCCACCCGCCACGACGCACACGCGCGGGTGCCCGCCCCGAGTGAACGGGTCGTCCCACCCAACGGCCCGGCGGTGGGGGACGACCTGGCGGCCGGGCTGGTGGTGGGGCTGGCGTTCCCGGAGCGGGTGGCGCGGGCCCGGGAGCCGGGCGGGCGGGCGTACCTCATGGCCGGCGGCACCGCGGCCGAACTCCCGGCTGGGAGTTCGCTCGCCGGCACACCGTGGCTCGCCGTCGCGAGCGCCGATCGGCCGGCCGGGGCACGGGTGGCGCGGATCCGCAGTGCCGCGCCGATCGACGAGGAGACCGCTCGGGAGGTGGCCGCGCCGCTGCTCACCGACGCCACCGAGATCGGCTGGATCGACGGGGACGTGGTGGCCCGGCGGGTCCAGCGGCTGGGGGCGATCACGCTGGTCTCCGGTCGGCTGAGCGATCCCGACCAAGTGCTCGTCCGGGAGGCCCTGATCACCGGGCTGCGGGAGTCGGGGCTCGGGTTGCTGACCTGGAGCCGCAACACCGAGGAGTTGCGGCAACGGTTGGCCTTCGCGCACGCGGCACTCGGTGATCCGTGGCCGGACGTGTCCGATGCCGCGCTGCTCGCGAGCCTGGAGGACTGGCTGGATCTCGGTTCCGCCCGGCGCCGGGCCGACCTGGCGAAGCTGGACGTCGCCGCCGCCCTGCGACGTCTCGTGCCGTGGCGGGTGGCGGGCCGCCTGGACGAGGTAGCCCCGGAACGGCTGCCGGTGCCCAGCGGCTCGCAGGTGCGGGTCGACTACCGGGATCCGGCGGCGCCGGTGCTGGCGGTGAAGGTGCAGGAGGCGTTCGGCTGGCGGGAGGCGCCACGGCTGGCCGACGGCCGGGTTCCGGTTCTGCTGCATCTGCTGTCCCCAGCCGGGCGTCCGGTGGCGGTCACCCGCGATCTCGGCTCGTTCTGGGTGCAGGGCTATCCGCAGGTGCGGGCCGAGATGCGTGGCCGCTACCCGCGACACCCGTGGCCGGAGGATCCGACCACGGCGGAGCCCACCCGTCGCACCAACCCGCGCGCACGGTGACTCGGCGCATGAGCACCTGGGATGTCTTTGTGGTCGAGGTCTCCGCGTCTCGCTTCCAGCTTCTTTTCCGGTACGAGTGTCCTCGTCCCCATCTGATCAGGGCCGTCCCGTCCGGTCGGCGCGCGCTTGCTGCCCGCTCCGGCCTGTGCCGCGCCCGCCGGGCTGAGTCCCTGCCGCTCCGCTGCGCGAAGCGGCCCTAATCGGGAGGAAGTAGGTCTACTTTCGAGTTGGATCGGTTGGACACTCCCGCATGAGCTGCCGCTCGCGCTGAGTGGGTGGTCGCGGTGATGGTCGCCAGGCAACCGGGCGGTGTCCCCAGCCGTCACGCCACTCGCGCCAGGCGGGTGGTGGCGCTTGATGCCGGTCGCGCCATGGAAAACCTGCCCGGAAGTCACTCACCATGACCGCGATGGTGAGTGTGTGCGGGCGCGCGGTAGATCGGTGAAGTTCTGGAGTCTCTTTCTCGATCGTCGCCTGGCGTCGATGTCAAGTCGCCTGTTCGCTTGTTCCCCGCCTTCGCCGCGAGATCCGGCCGGTCACCGCCGGCCGTTCAGGCCATTCGCAAACATCGATGTATACCTTGAGCCATCGTCGTCGAACGGCTCGATCTTGCGCGATCGCGGCCAGCCGGGAGTCTCTTGCTTGGCTGACCGCGATCTGAGGTCAAGCACCGCATCGGGTGAACCGCCGCGGAGGCAATACGGGCCACATCACGCCGAAAGGACCTTTTCATCCTCGCGGTCAGCATCTCATCGAGTCCGCTTCGCGCGCTTTGCCCGGCAACTTTTCGCGATCTTGGTGAGTTGACCACCTCCGGAGGTGGTCAACTCACCAAGATCAACCCCGCCGCCCTTCCCTCGGTTGAGGGACTGCGGAAATGGGCGCGGACAGCCAAGAAAGAGGCTCCCGGATGCGTCCGATCAGCCAAGATCCTCCAGCGGGGAGAGATCATGAGCGATGATTGACCACCGGACAGCAACCAGGAATCAAGATCGACCCGAAAGCCACCAATGCCTCAGATCGTTGGCGAGTCGGGGTGACACCGCAGCCATCCGCATGCGCGACTCGACATCGCGGGTACCCACAAGGCTCCCTGGCTGCCTCGATATTCCACATGAGCCGGTGAACCGGGTTCCTCGCTCACGCGGAGTGCCGGCCGGCAGGGGTTTCGAAGGTGAACGCACACGAAAGCCGCCACGTGGGCGGCCATCGCGGCGACAGGCCACGTAGGCGACCACGACACTGCAGCCGTGTGCACCCACCCGCCCTTGGGCAAGCGCGACCACCCACCCCGAGCGACCAGCGCAACGGCAGCGAGCGGGAACGAAACGCGGACCTCGACCGCGAACGATCTCTAGTCGGTGGGCGAGGGGCCCAGCTGGGCGAGTGGGGCGGGAGCCCCGAAGAGGTAGCCCTGGCCCAGCGGGCAGCCCAGTTCCTCCAGGGTCGCGGAACGCTCGGGGGTTTCCAGGCCCTCGGCCACCACGGTGATGCCGAGTTCGGCGCAAATGGACAGCACCGAGCGGCACAGGGCGCCGGAACGGTCCGAGGCGCTGGAGACGTCGGTCAGGGTGGAGTCGAGTTTGACGATGTCGACCGGGATGGCGTGGAGCTGGGCGAGGGCGTTGAAGCCGCTGCCGAAGTCGTCCAGTGCCACCCGTACGCCCAAGGCTCTGAGCCTGCCCACGACGGCGGCCGCGCGGGGCAGGTCGGGGATGCGCAGCGTCTCGGTGATCTCGATGACCAGGCGGGCGGCCGGCACTCCGTGCCGGGCCAGCGCGGCGGCCACCGCGTCCTCCAGGCCCTGCTGGCCCAGCCGGCCTGCGGAGACGTTGACGTGCAGGTCGATCGGGCGGCCGAAGCGTTCGGCCAGGACCGCGGCGTCGGCGCACGCCCGGTCGAGGACGAAGTCGTCGATGGCGGCGACCAGGCCGGTGCGTTCGGCCATCGTGACGAAGACGTCGGGGTGGACCGGGCCGGCCACCGGGTCGGTCCAGCGGGCGAGGGCCTCCACCGCGACGGTCGCGCGGTCGCCGAGCCGCACGATCGGCTGGTAGTGGACCTCGAACCCGGCTTCGGCCGGGCTGCCGCCGTCGGCGAGGGCGCCCGCCAGCAGTTGGGGCAGGTCGGCGTTGGGGCCGGAGTCGCGGCGGCCGGTGTAGCGGATGAGGGCGCCCTTGCCGCGGCGCTTGACCGCGTACATCGCGGCGTCGGCGCGGCGCAGCAGCAGGTCGGCGGAGAGCCGGTCGCCCGGCTCCGCCGCGACCAGGCCGATGCTGACGCCGACCCCGACCGAGCGGCCATCGATGATGTACGGCTCCCGCAGCGCTGCCAGCAGCCGTTGCCCGATCGCCTCGGCCTCCGCGGCCCAGCTCTCCCCCACCGGCCCGGCCTCATCCGCCGAGGACACCGCCCCGGCCCCGGGGGAAAGGGTCGCGGCCCCGGAAGCCGGCACGGCCTCAGCAACCGGCACGGAACCGGGCGCGGCCGTAAATGGCGCGGACGGAGACGGCGGCACGGAACCAGGCGCGGCCATGAAAGGCGCAGACGAAGACGGCGGCACAGAACCAGGCGCGGGCGTGAAAGGCAGTGACGGGGAGGGCGCATGCGGGGAGGGCGGCGCGGAACCGGGCGCGGGCGTGGAAGCGCCGGTGGATGGGGGAACGAACGCGGAAACGACCGGCACCGAGCCGGCCGGCGGCCCGCCGTTCGGCTGGTGGGAGGCGGGCCGGCGAGATGACGGGACGTGCGGCAGGACGGGCTCGGTGGCGCGCGAGGGCCCGTCCACGGAACGGCCGAGCGGCTGACCGGGAGCGCCGGGGCCGCTCGTCACCCGTACCCCCGCGGCGGAGAGGATGTAGCGACGGCCTCGCGCCGCCGCCCCCCAGCGGGACCGGAGACGGCGTCGCGGCGCGGGCGCGGGCGGGGGCGCCTGGTCGAGCACGACCGCGAATTCGTCGCCGCCCAGCCGGGCCACCAGGTCCTGCGGGCGCACGCAGGCCCGCATCCGCTCGCCGATGGCGTGCAGCACCCGGTCGCCCATGGCGTGCCCGAACGTGTCGTTGATGAGTTTGAAGTCGTCGAGGTCGGCGAAGAGGACGGCGACCGGCACCCCGTGCTGGTGGTGGGCGTCGATGGCGAGCACCAGGCGTTCCCGGAACAGCGCGCGGTTGGCCAGGCCGGTGAGCGGGTCGTGGTACGCCTGATGGTGCAACCGCCGCTGGGTTTCCGCGACCCGGTCGAACAGGACGGTGTTGTCCACGATGGTGAGCATCTGCCGGGTCACCACGAGGGCCAGCCCGAGCCAGCCGAGGTAGGCCTCGAACGGCGTGAGCGCGTTGCCCGCCACCGTTCCCGCCACCAGCACCGCCCCGGTCACCAGCACCGGCCCGTAGGGGAGAAGCAGGCGGAACCAGTCCCGCTGGAGCAGTTCGGCGGCCGGCTGGGTGAGCGCCGGACGGCTCGGGCTGAGCGCGGCCAGCGCGATGAACGCCGGCCCCATCAGATGCCCGGTGTTCTCCAACCCGAGAAGCCAGGCTGAGCCACCGTCGAGGAGCCGGATCGTGTCGGCCACGCCGAAGGCGACGAGCGCCACACCGACGAGCCGCAGCGGCCGCCGCCCGGCGGGCGAGTCGGGCCGGGTGGTGAGCAGCAGCGCCACCATGGTGAGCAGAATCAGGTCGGCGATGACGTAGCCGAGCAGGGCCGTCCCGGTCAGGTCGCCGAGCGGGTCGCCGGGGATCACCGACCAGACCAGGGCGAGCACCGAGCCGGTGATCAGCGCGCTGTCGATGACGAGGGCGATCTGGTCGCGCAGCGGCGACATCGGCACCGGCCGTGGCCGGGTGCGCACGGCGCCGAGCAGGCCGAGCAGCATGCAGGCGGGCAGCACCAGGTAGCCGAGGCCGTACACGGCCGGCGGCGGGTCGCCGAGCGCCCACCACACCCGGGTGAGCGTCCAGACGGCCAGGCCGGCCGCGGCGAACAGTCGCCACTGCCGCGGGAAGCCGGTCCGGCCGCGGCCGACGGCGATGCACACGGTGGCCGCGACGACCCCGGCGGTCAGCTGCGCCGTGGCGGTGAAGTGGCGCGGGGTGCCGAGGACGAGTTCACCGAACGCGACCAGGGCCAGGATCAGCGCCGTGGTGATGACTGCCACGAGAGCCACCTTCTGACAGGGGAGCGGGTCAGTCCCCGGCTGTCACGTCGGCGACTACCACCGTCACATTGTCCGGCCCGCCGCCACGGAGCGCGAGATCGATGAGACGCTCTGCGCATGACTTGGGATCCTGGACAGTGCGCAGCTCCTCCTCGAGGACCGGGTCCGGCACCACACCGGTGAGCCCGTCGCTGCACAGCAGCCAGCGGTCGCCCGCCTGCGGCTCGACGATGACGTAGGCCGGGGTCACCGGTTCCCCTTGGAGGACCCGGGTGACGACGGCCCGCCGCGGATGGGCGGCCGCCTCCTCCGGCTTGATCAGTCCCTGGTCGACGAGCATCTGGACGTACGTGTCGTCCTTGGTGAGCTGGTTGAGGCGGCCTTCGCGCAACAGGTACGCCCGGGAGTCTCCGACGTGGGCCATGGCGGCCCGTTCGCCGTTGAAGAGGACCGCCGTCAGCGTGGTGCCCATGCCGGCGAGGGAGGGGTCGGCGGCCACCTGTTCGGCGATCCGGCCGTTGGCCAACTCCAGCCCACGGTGCAGGGCGTCCATCTGATGCTCGGTGTCGATCGGGATGTCGAGCGAGACCATGGCTTCGATGGCGATCCGGCTGGCCAGATCGCCGGCGGCCATGCCGCCCATGCCGTCCGCGACGACGAGAAGCCGATCACCGGCGTAGTGACAGTCCTCGTTGTTGCTCCGGACGTGTCCTTGGTCGGTCACGGCCGCCCACCGGAGGTGCAAGGTCATGGCGTGCAGCCTGCCAGGTCGGCGCCAGCCTGTCTGCACGTGGTGGGCGGCATGTCGCACATGTCGTTGCTGAAAATACACTCAACCCCGCTCAAGCGGGCGCCCGAGGCACCGTGGATCGATTTCGGTGACGGTGCGTGTCGGTGCGATCCACTGGAGTGCGGACGCCTCGACCGGCCATCCCCGGACGGTGACGCCGCTCTCCGGCGGCTGTACCGCCTGCGGGCAGAGGGTCTTGGAGCGGACCTCGCCGTTCGGGATGAAGATCACCTCGCCGGTGGGCTGGAGCATGGTGGTGGAGGTGTCGTCGACCGCGATGAGCTGGCCGCGGACGACCCGGACCGCCTCGCCTTCGGTCGCCACCTCGACGGCGCTGTCCGGCAGCACGGGGGCGCGCAGGAAGACGACGCCGACCACGAACGGCATGGCGAAGGCCGCCGCCACGGCGGGCCAGTGGGTGGCGATCCGGGCCCATCGCTCCGGCACCGGGCCGGTCAGGAGAGGACCGAACAGCGGGGGTACGGCGAGGAGCACCGCGGTCGCCCACTCCCCGGCACGGACCGCCGCCACCACCCCCGGCCAGACGAAGAGCCAGACCAGGATCCCGGTGAGGACCGGCACACCGAGGGTGAGCCACCACATCAGCCACGGCTCCCCCGGCGCCCCCTGCACCGCGGTGAGCCCGAGGATGGCGACGATCAGCATCATGAGCAGCGGCAGCATCCGCAGTTGCCAGGTGAAGGCAGCGATCCCGGTGGCGATCACCACCACCCAGCCGGGCATCCGCAGGGCGGTCACCGCGAGGAACGAGTTGGCGGTCCGCCCCGGGACGCTGACCAGCAGGATGCCGCCGAGCACCCGGACCAGCAGGATGGCGGCCGGGATGGTCCAGCTCAGGGTGATGAAGAGCGCGCCGAGCATGCCGAGCGGGTTGATGTACTGCACGAGCAGCAGCATGGTGGGCAGGTCCTGCCGGCTGAGGTACCACAACCGCAGCACGAGCAGCAGCAGCGGGAAGCCGGGCAGGACGGCGAGCAGCCAGTTCAGCTCGGCGCGGTAGCTCTGCCGGGGCAGCGGCCGCTCCTTGCTGACGGCGCCGGTGTGGATCTCGATCTCGCTCATCCGAGCGGGTCCTCCCACGGCAGCCAGCGCACGTCGGGCCGCTCGGCCCGGGGCTGGTGGGCCACCGCGATCGGGGTGTCGCCGTTCGCCTCCACCTCGACCTGGAAGTTGCGGTCGAAGGCCTCCTCCCAGCGGCTGTCCTTGGGATCCGCCCAGGAGCGGTAGAGGGTGAGGTCGACGAGTTCCTTCAGGGCCGGGTTCTCTCCGACGTTGACGCCCCAGCGCTCGGTGGTGTCCAGTCCGAGGTCGAAGTGCGAGTATTTGTCGGGATACTGGTTCTTCCAGCCGGCGAGGATCGCGGCGTCGGTGCTGACCGCCTCGACCTGCCGGGTGTCGAGCAGCGCGAAACACTCCCGAACCCGGTTCTTACGGACCACGACGGCCCTAACACCGTCGAGCACCGACTGGCTCGTCGAGGTGGACAGACTGCAGACGTTCTTGCCCGTCAGATCCTCCAGCGCGGAGACCGGCGAATGATCCTTCAGGGTCACGACGGACTGCTCCGTGTCGAGGTAACCCTGGGAGAACGTGACGCCGGCCCGCTCTTCGCGCTCCTTGGTGATGCTGTAGCTGGCGATCACCATCTGCACCGACACGCGCTCGCCGGAGACCGGATCGTTGGCCTGCATCCGGGCCCGGTCCTCGCTCTCCAGGCCGTAGAACCGCACGTCCTCCCGGCGGAACCCGAGATCCTCCGCGATCATGTACGCCACGTCGATGTCGAAACCGGACCACTGCTTCGTGACCGGGTTGTAGTAGGCCGTACCGAACTGGTCGTCCTTGACCCCGATCTTCAACTCGGTCCAGCTGTCGACGCCGGCCTGCGCACGCAGCTCGGCCACCGACGGCGGCCCGCCCACGAACAGCCGCCCCAGCACCACCGCGATGGTGATCACGATGAGCAGCCCGAGCCCGGCCAGCCGCCACACCTTGAACCGGTACTCCCGGTCCACCACGATGGCGTTCTGAACCTCGGTGATGACCTCCTCGATCACCTCCTGCTGGGCGAGCGTCTGCGAGGCGATCTCCTCGGCGGTCGGCTCCGGCTGCCCCGGCGCCGGGGGCGGCGGGGTGCGCAGCAGCTGCCGGACCAGCTCCGGCGCCATCTGCAACTGCCGGGGCAGCCGCCACTGCTGGCCCGGCGGTCTCTCCGTGTCCCCCATCGACCCGTCCCTTCACGCTCCTGACGAGTCATGGTGCACGACGGTGTCAGGGAACGGGGTCCCCGGTCCCGTACGGGACACCGGGACGGCACCGGGCGAGCCGGCCCGCGGTGAGCCGCAGCCCGGCCCGCAGCCCGTGCCGGTCGATCGCCTGCAACGCGTAGGCGCTGCACGTGGGCGTGTACCGGCAGCGGGTGGGCAGCTTCGGCGAGACCTTCCGGTAGCCGTGGATCGCGCCGACCACGACGCGCTCGGACCGGCTCTTTTCGAAGAAGAGCACCGAGGACAACCGCACCATGGTGCTCAGCGAGAAGCAGTCACAGCCGGGGATGTCACAGTCACAGGCCGGGTTGCACGAGTCCCACCAGTGGGATTTCTTCTTCTTCCGCGATTTCCGCACGCTCACGAGCACATGATGGCGGATCGTGGCACGTCAGCGAACCGCGACGACGGCTGCGCTCTCCGCCGGCAGGACCAGCCGGTCCCGCTCGACGACCACGCCGGGCGAGGTGGCCAGCAGCACCGATCGGGGCAGCGCCGGCACGCTGACCGTCTGGGGCGTGTCGGCCAGGTTGGCGGCCACCACGCTGGGCCCGCGGCGGATCACCACGTGCCGGTCGCCGTGCCGGACCTCGACCCGGTGCAGCCACGGGTCGGTGAGGCCGGGGGTGCTCCGGCGCAGCCGGATCAGCTTCCGGTACAGCTCCAGGATCTCGGCGTGGCCGGGTTTTCCCAGCTCGGACCAGTCGAGTTTGGAGCGCTCGAAGGTGGCCGGGTCCTGCGGGTCGGGCACGTCGGCCTCGGCCCAGCCGTGCCGGGCGAACTCCTTGCGTCGCCCGTTCTGCACGGCGGCGGCCAGGTCGGGCTCCGGGTGGCTGGTGAAGTACTGCCAGGGGCTGCTGGCCGCCCACTCCTCGCCCATGAAGAGCATCGGCGTGAACGGTGAGGTGAGCAGCAGCGTGGCGGCCACCCTCAGCAGGCCGGGCGAGAGGGTGGCGGTGAGCCGGTCGCCGATCGCCCGGTTGCCGATCTGGTCGTGGTTCTGGAGGAAGGCGACGAACCGGTGCCCGGGGGTGCGCTGGCGGTCGACCGGGCGGCCGTGCCGGCGGCCGCGGAAGGACGACCAGGTGCCGGCGTGGAAGAACGCGCCTTCCAGCACTGTCCGCAAACAGTCGAGCGATCCGAAGTCCCCGTAGTAGCCCTGGCGCTCGCCGGTGAGCAGGGTGTGCAGCGCGTGGTGCACGTCGTCGTCCCACTGCGCGTGCAGGCCGAACCCGCCCGCCTCGCGCGGGGTGATCAGCTTGGGGTCGTTGAGGTCGGACTCGGCGATCAGCGACAGCGGCCGCCGCAGCTCGGTGGCGAGCGTCTCGACCTCGACCGCCATCTCCTCGAGCAGGTGCACGGCGCCCTCGTCGTGCAGCGCGTGCACGGCGTCCAGCCGCAGGCCGTCGACGTGGTAGTCGCGCAGCCACATCAGGACGCTGTCGATGATGTAGCGGCGCACGTGGCCGGAACCCGGGCCGTCCAGGTTGACCGCGCTGCCCCAGGGGTTGCTGCCGCTGCTCAGATAGGGGGCGAACATCGGCGCGTACGCCCCGGAGGGCCCGAAGTGGTTGTAGACGACGTCCAGCACGACGCCGAGGCCCCGGGCGTGCGCGGCGTCGACGAAGCGTTTCAGGCCGTCGGGTCCCCCGTACGCCTCGTGCGGCGCGAACCAGCAGACCCCGTCGTAGCCCCAGTTGCGGGTGCCGTTGAAGGCGTTGACCGGCAGCAGTTCGACCAGGTCGACGCCGAGGTCGGTGAGGTGGTCCAGCCGCTCGATCGCCGCGTCGAACGTGCCCTCCGGCGTGAACGTGCCGACGTGCAGCTCGTAGAGCACCGAGCCGGGCAGCTGCCGGCCGGTCCACGCCTGGTCGGTCCAGGCGAAGGCGGAGTGGTCGTAGAGCCGGCTCAGGCCGTGCACCCCGTCCGGCTGCCAGGGCGACCGCGGGTCCGGCAGCGGCTGCTCCCGGCCCTCCAGGAGGAATCCGTAGGCGGCGTCGGCGGGGGCCGGCAGGTCGGCCCGCCACCAACCGTCCACACCGGCCTCCATGGCGTGGTCATGGTCGCCGAGACGCAGCCTGACCTGCTTGCCCGGAGCCCATACCTCGAAGACAGTCATTCCTTCACCAGGAGAGCGACGGGATAGGTGTGCAGCAGCTCGGCCACCGGCAGTCGATTGCCACCGTAGCTGGTATTCGTGAACACTTCCGTCCAACTGTGACCGTCCAGTGACAGGCTGGTATCCCCCCAGCTGCCGTGCCGTGACAATCCGATCGGCAGCCGGGTGGCCACCGCGACCACGCCGCCGCGGTCGAAGGCGACCGCGTGGTGTCCGGCCCGCCCTTCCGCGTAGACCGGCCGGTAGGAGCCGAACAGCTCGGGCCGCTGCCGTCGCAGCCGCAGCACCCGACTGGCGACCAGCAGCTTGGCCGCTCCGGTCGCGTCCACCGGCGGCAGCCAACCGTCGTCGATGCGGTTGAGCAGGGCGCGGCGCTCGGCGAAGTCGACCGGCCGCCGGTTGTCCGGGTCGACCAGCGAGTGGTCCCACAGCTCGGTGCCCTGGTAGACGTCCGGCACGCCGGGCATGGTGAGCTGGAGGAGCTTCTGACCGAGCGAGTTGGACCAGCCGGGCGGGGTGATGGAGGCGGCGAAGTCGGTGACCTCACGGTGCAGGGCCGGATCGTCGTAGATCCGGTCGACCATCTGCCGCAGGGCGGTCTCGAAGGACTCGTCGGGGCGCAGCCAGGAGGTTCCGGTCCCGGCTTCGCGGGCGGCTTTCCGGGCGTACGCCTGGAGCCTCTCCCGGGAGATCGGCCAGGCGCCCACCGTGACCTGCCAGATCAGATGGGCCAGCGACGGGTCCGGGAGCGGAGCGAACCGGGTCCACCGGCGCACCACCTCGGTCCAGTCACCGGGCACCTCGGCGAGGACCGCGAGGCGGGCCCGGACGTCCTCGCCGCGTTTGGTGTCGTGGGTGGCCAGCGCGGTCATCGAGCCGGGCCACTCCTGCCCACGCTCCAGGGCGGCCTCGTGGAACTCGTCGGGGGTGGTGCCGAACCTGGCCGGATCGCTGCCCACCTCGTTCCGGGCCACGAACCGGGTCCATCGGTAGAACGCGTTGTCCTCCACGCCCTTGGCCATCACCGCACCGGTGAACTGCTGGAACCGGATGGCGAGTTCGTCGGTGGGGTTGCGCAGGCGTGCGGTGAGCTGGTCGAGCGCGCTGATCAGGTGTGGCCGGCGACGGCCCGCCTCGGACCGGGCCTGGGCCAGGTACCGGGACCCGGCCGGCAGGTAGGAGCGGTAGACCGGGAAGCAGGCGGCCAGCTCGGCGAGGGCCCGGGGAGCGTCCTCGACGGTCGGCGCCAGATCGGCCAGACGGGTCAGCTCGGCGGCCAGGCACCCGGTGGCGACCGTGTACTTGGCCTGGTGGACCAGGTCCTGCCAGGAGGTGGTGACACCGGTCAGGTGGTGGTCCAGGGTGTCGAAGAAGGCCTCCGTGCCGGTGTCCACGAAGACGCCGTTCAGCAGGCACATCGCGTCGTAGCCGGTGCTGCCGTCGACCGGCCAGGCGGGGAGCCGCTCGCCCGGCTCGAGGATCTTCTCCACCACGATCCAGGCGTCCGGGGCGGCCTCCCGCAGCCGGGCGAAGTATCCGGCGGGGTCCCGCAGCCCGTCCGGGTGGTCGACCCGGATGCCCTGCGCGATGCCCTCCCGGTACCAGCGCAGGATCTCGGCGTGGGTGGCGTCGAAGACCTCCGGATCGTCGACGCGCAGGCCGGCCAGGTCGGTGATGGCGAAGAAGCGGCGGTAGTTCAGCTCGGTGTCGCCGCGGGTCCAGTTGACCAGCTCGTAGTACTGCCGGTCGTGGATCTCCCGTGGCGTGCCGTCGCCGGTGTCGTCGGCGATCGGGAACCGCTTGTCGAAGTACCGCAGCTCGCCGTCCTCGGCGCGCAGGTCGTCGAGGGCGTCCGGGGAGTCGGCCAGCACCGGAACGAGCAGCCGGCCACGCGACCAGTCGATGTCGTAGAAGTGGGCGTAGTCCGACTTCTGCCCGCGGCGAAGGATGTCCCACCACGTGGGGTTCAGATGCGGGACGGCGATCCCGGCGTGGTTGGGCACGATGTCGACGACCAGGCCGAGGCCGGCCGCCTTCAGCGCGCGGCTGAGATGCAGGAGCCCGTCCGCGCCGCCCAGGGCGGGGTTCACCGACAGGTGGTCGACCACGTCGTAGCCGTGTTCGGAGCCGGGCGCCGCCGTCAGCAACGGGGCCGAGTAGAGGTGGCTCACCCCGAGATCGGCGAGGTAGTCGACGAGCTCGGCGGTGACATGCAGGGGGAAGTCGGGGCGGACCTGAACGCGATAGGTACTGCTCGGCCTGTTGTCGGGCATCACACCGTCCTGTCCAGCACGATGAGGGACCGATCCGGCACCCAGATCTTGTGCCCAGCCTCCACGATGGCCGGGCGGTGCGGGGACGGATCAGCGGTTTCGATGACCTTCTCCCACTTCTCCCCGTACTCGGCGGGAGGAGTGGTGAACTCGAGCGGCGCGTCGTGCGCGTTGAAGAAGAGCAGGAACGAGCTGTCCACGTGACGCTGGCCGTACTGGCCGCGCTCGCGGATGCCCTCGCCGTTGACGAAGAGCGCCACCGCCCGGCCGAAGTCGTTGCCCCAGTCGTCGCCGGCCATCTGCCGGCCGTCCGGGGTGAACCACTCCAGGTCGGGCAGCGGGTCGCCGCCGCCGCGGGCGGTCACCGGCAGGCCGGTGAAGAACCGGCGGCGCTGGAAGACCTGGTGCCGGTGCCGGAACGCGGTCACCTTGCGGGCGAACTCCAGGAGCTGTTCGTCGGCGTTCTGCCAGTCGATCCAGCTCAGCTCGGTATCCTGGCAGTACGCGTTGTTGTTGCCCTGCTGGGTGCGGCCCATCTCGTCGCCGTGCGAGATCATCGGCACGCCCTGGCTGAGCATCAGCGTGGCCAGGAAGTTGCGCCGTTGCCGGGCCCGCAGCGCCAAAACGTTCTCGTCCCTGGTGGGGCCCTCGATGCCGCAGTTCCAGGACCGGTTGTGGCTCTCGCCGTCCCGGTTGTCCTCGCCGTTGGCCTGGTTGTGCTTGTCGTTGTAGGTCACCAGGTCGTTGAGGGTGAACCCATCGTGCGCCGTCACGAAGTTGATCGAGTGGAAGGGTTTGCGGCCGTCGTCCTGGTAGAGGTCGGCCGAGCCGGTGATCCGGGACGCGAACTCGGCCAGGGTGGCCGGCTCGCCTCGCCAGAAGTCGCGGACCGTGTCCCGGTACTTTCCGTTCCACTCGGTCCAGTTCGGCGGGAAGTTGCCCACCTGGTAGCCGCCCGGCCCGACGTCCCACGGCTCGGCGATCAGCTTCACCTGGCCGACCACCGGATCCTGCTGCACCACCTCGAAGAACGTCGACAGCCGGTCGACGTCGTAGAACTCACGGGCCAGCGTCGAGGCGAGGTCGAACCGGAAGCCGTCGACATGCATCTCGGTGACCCAGTACCGCAACGAGTCCATGATCAGCTGGAGACTCTGCGGGCTGCGCACGTTCAGGCTGTTACCCGTACCGGTGTAGTCCATGTAGAACTGGGGTTGATCGTCCACCAGCCGGTAATAGGTCCGGTTGTCGATGCCTTTCAGCGAGAGCGTCGGGCCCAGGTGGTTGCCCTCGGCCGTGTGGTTGTAGACGACGTCGAGGATGACCTCCATGCCGGCCGCGTGCAGCGCCTTCACCATGCCGCGGAACTCCTGGGTCTGCTGCCCGAGCGAGCCCATCGCCGAATAGCCGTGGTACGGCGCGAAGAACCCGAGCGTGTTGTAACCCCAGTAGTTGCGCAGCCGCAGGTCGTGCAGCCGGTTGTCGTGCACGAACTGGTGGACCGGCATCAGCTCGACCGCGGTCACGCCGAGGCTCTTCAGGTGCTCGATGATCGCCGGGTGGCCGATCGCCGAGTAGGTGCCGCGCATGTCCCGCGGGATGTCCGGGTGCGCCTGGGTGAGCCCCTTGACGTGGGTCTCGTAGATGACCGAGTGGTGGTACGGGATGTCCGGCCGCCGGTCGTTGCCCCAGTCGAAGTACGGGTTCACCACCACGCCCTTGGGCATGTACGGCGCCGAGTCCAGGTCCGACATCTGGTCCGGGTTGTCGAAGTCGTACGCGTACAGCGACGGATGCCAGTCGATGTCCGAGTCCACCGCCCGCGCGTACGGGTCGATCAGCAGTTTGTGCGGATTGCACCGGAGCCCACGATGTGGCTCGTAAGGTCCGTAGACGCGGTAGCCGTACCGCTGCCCCGGCTCCACCCCGGGCAGGTACGCGTGCCAGACGAACGCGTCCTGCTCGTGGAGTTGGACCTTCCGCTCGTTGCCGGCGGGGTCGAACAGGCAGAGCTCGACCGCCTCGGCCACCTCGGAGAAGATCGCGAAATTCGTGCCCGTCCCGTCGTAAGTAGCGCCCAGCGGGTACCGGTGACCAGGCCAGACCTGCATATCGTGCTCCCGCCCCTCGGCCGTCCGTATGATCGCGGTCGGCGGGCGAATGCATGCCCATCCGTGGGACCGGCTAACCCTGCGCGGCCGCGTCAGAGGTCATTCTCGCGGACTTCACTGCTAACGTCGGCCCGACTGTCCGGTTAGCCACTGATATCTCCCCATCCGGGGGTTTGGGTCATCGTGCCGCGCAACGATCAGATCACGTTCGGGCCGCAGGTCTGCGGGTCCGTCTCCGCCGAGGCCGGTGGCGGCCGGGAATGGCTCGTCACCGACGGCCTCGGCGGCTACGCGGCGGGCACGATCAGCGGTCTGCGCACCCGCCGCCGGCACGCCCTGCTGGTGACCTCCGGTCATGTCGCGCTCACCTCGCTCGATCTCACCGTGACGCTGCCCTCCGGGGTCAAGATCCCGCTGTACACCCACGAGTGGGCGTCCGGGGCGATCGACCCGGCCGGGCACACCCACCTGGAGGTGTTCCGGCTGGTCGACGGGCTGCCGCGGTGGCGCTGGCGGATCGGCGACGTGGTGGTCGAACGGGAGCTGGCGATGCGGCACGGCCATCCGTCGCTCGCCGTGACGCACCGGGTGGTCAGCGCGCCCGGCCCGATCGGTCTGGCGGTCGCCGCGATGTGCACCTGGCGGACCGAGGGCACCTCCCGCCGGGCGAGCGGTCCGGCGCTGTCCGTGGATCCGGTCGCCGACGGCGTGATCGTGGAAGGCGCCTACCGGCTGCACGGTCCCGGCTGGCAACCCGCCGGGTTCTGGCACGTCGACGTGCACACCCGTGCGGACGGCGCGGACGACGACCTCTGGCACGCCGGCAGCTTCTTCCAGCAGGCCGGGCCGGGCCAGACGGTGGAGATCTCGGTGTGGGCCGGCACGCTCGGCGAGACACCGCCACCCGTGCCGGCGGTCATCGCCGCGGAGCGCGAGCGCGCCCATCGCCTGGTCACCCTCTCCAAGGCCGAGGGGTACGGGGAAGCGCTGGTCCTCGCCGCCGACCGCTTCGTGATCCGCACCCCGGACGGGCCCGACGTGGTCGCCGGCTACCCGGGGCAGGGCCGCTGGGCCGGCGACACGATGATCGCCTACGAGGGGCTGTTCCTCGACACCGGCCGGGTCGACGAGGGCCGTGAGCTGCTGATCTCCCGCACCCGGGCGGCGGTCGGCGAGCCGTCCGGCCCGGCCGCCCCGTGGCTACGGCACGACCCGCTGGACGCCCCGCTGTGGCTGGTGCACGCGGTGGACCGGCACGTCTCGCGGACCGGCGACGGGGCGCTGGCCGCCAAGCTGGCCATCCCGCTCGGCCGGCTCCTGCGGCACCGCCTGGACGGGTCCGGCCCGCTCAGCCTCGACCCGGCCGACGGGCTGCTGCGACTCACCGCCCCGCCCGGCGCCCCCGGCGACCTCCCGGCCGTACCGCGGGTCGGCAAGCCCGTGGAGATCAACGCGCTGTGGGTGAACGCCCTGGCCGCGATGTGCGAGCTGCTCGGCGAGACCGGCCGCGACGACGCCGAGCCGCGGGCCCGGCTGCGGCTGGCGCGCGAGTCGTTCCAGGCCCGCTTCCCGGCGCCCGAGGGCTGGTTGTACGACGTGATCGAGGGCCCGGCCACCACCTACCCGCTCGGCGCGGGCGCCTACCACGACGACCCGTCGCTGCGGCCGTACCAGCTGCTCGCCTGGTCGTTGCCGTACGCCCCGATGCGCGGCCGTCCCGGCGGCGCGGTCCAGGCCGTGGGCGAGGCCCTGCTCACCCCGCTCGGCCTGCGCACCCTCGCCCCGTCCGAGTACGGCTACCAGAGCAGCCCGCCCGCCGAACCCGACCCGGCCTACCACCAGGGCGCCGTCTGGACATGGCTGATCGGCCCGTACGCGGACGCCTGCGCGGCCACCGGCCAGCCGGTCGAGGGCCTGCTGACCGGGCTCGCCGCGCATCTCCGCGAGACGGGCGTCGGCTCGCTCGGCGACACCGCCGAAGGGGACTCGCCCCACCGGGCCACCGGCTGCCTTTTCTCCGCGCGATCGGTCGCCGAGGTGCTACGAGTGAAACAGCGGTACCTGATGTGAGGGAGGTGGCACCGGTGCTTCGGATCATGATGCTGAGCTGGGAGTACCCGCCACTGTTGGTGGGTGGGCTGGGCCGGCACGTGCACGCGCTCGCCACCACGCTGGTCCGGGCCGGGCACGAGGTCACGGTCGTCACCCGGCACACGCCGGGCACGCTCCTGGAGGAGTACGCCGAGGGCGTCCGCGTGGTCCGCGCCCCGGACGACCCGCCGGGCTTCGAGGTGGTCGACGGGAACCCGCTGGCCTGGGCGGTCGCCTTCAACCACACGCTGACCCGGTCCGCGCTGCGCGCCACCCGCACCGGCCGGTACGACGTGGTGCACGCCCACGACTGGCTGGTGACGCACGCCGCGATGACCGTGAGCGACCACCTGGACGTGCCGCTGGTCGCCACCGTCCACGCCACCGAGTCGGGCCGTCACCAGGGCTGGCTCCCGGAGGCCCACAACCACACCATCGACGACATCGAACGCTGGCTGGCGACCGGCGCGGCCCGGGCGATCGTCTGCTCGGCGTACATGAAACGTGAGGTCGGCCGCCTGTTCGGGGTGAACCCGGACCGTACCGACGTGGTCTTCAACGGGGTCGACGCGCTGCGCTGGCGGGCCCGGCCGCGCGCGGTGGCCGCCGCCCGCGCCCGGTACGCCGGCTCCGGACCGCTGGTCAGCTGCGCCGGCCGGCTGGTCTACGAGAAGGGCGTGCAGCACCTGCTGTCCGCCGTGCCCGAGCTACGGGACCGGTTCCCCGGCCTGCGGGTGGTGATCGCCGGCGACGGGCCGTACCGGGCCGAGCTGGAGGATCTCGCCGCCGACCATCCGGAGGTGACGTTCGCCGGCTTCCTCGACGGGCACGAGCTGACCGCGCTGATGGGCGCCTCCGACTGCTACGTGGTGCCGAGCATCTACGAGCCGTTCGGGATGGTGGCCCTGGAGGCGGCCGCCGCCGGCACCCCGGTCGCGGCCGCCGACACCGGTGGCCTCGCCGAGATCGTCGAGCACGGCGTGACCGGGGTGAAGTTCGCCCCGAACGACCCGGCCGCTCTGGCCTGGGCGGCCGGCTCGGTGCTGGCCGACCGCGAGTACGCCCGGGCCCTGGCGCTCCGCGCCCACGAGCGGGTCCACGAGGACTTCAACTGGCCCTCCATCGCGGCCCGCACCGTGGACGTCTACGAGCTGGCCCGCATCCAGGACGCCGGCCAGGTGACCCGCGAGGCGGAGTCCGTGCTGGCCCGCATCCCCTCCCCCACCGCCGCCCACTCCCACAGCTGAGCCCCGCCCGGCTCCCGGCCGGAGGTCAGCGGTGGGCGGCCGTGTAGACGGCGAGACCGGTGTGCGCGGCGGCGAGCAGCGGCACCGGCCCGCCGTGCCGCTCCGCCTCGGCGACCAGGTCACCGACGATGGCGTCGCCCTCGACCGGCAGGCCCTGGATCAGGTCGCGGTACATCGACGAGGTGGTCGGCTCGGTCGTGGCGATGACGGCCTCCAGCATGGCGACCGCCCGGGGCCGCAGCGGGTGCCCGGCGGCCGCCGCGACAGCGGCCGTCTCGGCGGCCAGCGCGGTCAGGAAGGCGCGCCCGCCGGGGGCCGTGTTGATCGCCCCGATCGAGCCGCGCAGCAGGGTGGTGGCCGCCCCGAGAGTGGCCAGCAGGACCCACTTCTCCCACAGCTCAGCCACGATCGTGGCTGACGCCCGGGCGTCGAAGCCGGCGCCGGTGAGGACGCCGGTGACCGCCGGGACGCGCTCGTCGTCGCCGTCCAGCGGCCCGAACGACAGCCGGTGCGGCCCGTTCATCCGGACCACGTCGCCGTCCTCGTCGAGCGTCGCGTGGATCATGCAGACACCGCCCCAGGCGCGGTCGGCGCCGAAGCGCTGGACCAGGGCGCCGATGTGCCGCATGCCGTTGAGCAGCGGCACGATCACGGTGTGCCGGCCGATGCCGGGCGCGGCGCCGGACAGGGCGAGGTCCAGCGAGTAGCTCTTGACCGCGACAAGGACCAGGTCGTAGACGCCGTCCGGCGCGGTGACGGCCCGCGGGTGCAGGACCGTCTCGCCGTCCGGGTCCTTGATCCGCAGGCCGCGCCCGGCCAGCCGCCCGGCACGGCCCGGCCGGACCAGGAAGGTGACGTCCCGTCCGGCCTGCGCGAGCCGGCCGCCGAAGTAGCCGCCGGTGGCCCCGGCGCCGACGACCAGGATCCTCATCCGAGCTGCTCGTCCTCGTAGCACCAGCGCCAGGACTCGCCGGGCTCGAAGGACCGCATCACCGGATGGCCCTCGGCGGCGTGGTGCGCCGACATGTGCCGCCGCGGCGACGAGTCACAGCAGGCGACCATCCCGCAGCCCAGGCAGAGCCGCAGGTGCACCCAGTTCTGGAAGCCGGCGGCCACGCACTGGGGACAGCCGTCCGGATAGCCGCTGAGCGGTGCGGGTTCCACCGCCTCCTTGAGATGCTGGCAGGTCAATCGTCACTCCGTTGCAGCTGGGACTCTTCCAGGTCGAGCTCACGCTGGGCGCGGACCAGCACCTCCTCGGGGATCCGCCCCTCGTTCCGGGCGGTCTTGAAGACGTGCCGCTCGGCACTGATCATCTCTCGCCGCAGCCGACCGTACGCCGCCGACGGGGTTTCCCGCTCCTGGCTGCCGAGCCGCTCCCACGCGTTGTTGCCACGGTTCTCCACCAGCCCGCGCAGCCGCTCCACCACCGACTCGGGCGCGCCGTCGGCGTGTTCCTCCAGCGCCTCCAGCGCGGCCCGCCCGGCCGCGTGCTGCACGCCGGCCTCGGCCAGCGCGTCCTCGGCGCTGCTGTCCTCCCGGACGCCGAGGCGGCGGGCCAGCCACGGCAGGGTGGTGCCCTGCACCAGCAGGGTGAGCACGATGATCGCGAAGGCCACGAAGACGAACAGCTCACGTGGGTAGACCGGAACGTCGTCGACGCCCGGCTCCGGCAGCGTCTGGGCGGCGGCCAGGGTCACCACGCCGCGCATCCCGGCCCAGGCGATCACGGTGGGCACGGTCGCCGGCGGCCGGTCCTCCCGGTTGCGGATCCGTGGGATGAGCCGGGCCAGATAGGTGGCCGGGTAGATCCACAGGAAGCGGATCACCAGCAGCGCCCCGAACACCACGGCGGTGACCTTGACGGTGGTGGCCGTGTCGGTCTCGATGGCGCTGAGCACGTCGCGCAGTTGCAGGCCGACCAGGAGGAAGACCACGCCCTCCAGCAGGAAGACGATCAGCCGCCAGACCGCGTCCATCTGCAATCGTGAGGTGGGCGACAGCAGGTAGGGGATGCGGTGCCCGAGGTAGAGCCCGGCGACGACGACGGCCACCACGCTGGACGTGTGCAGCCTCTCCGCGACGATCACCACGACGAACGGGGTGAGCAGCGCCACCGCGTCGTCGAGCAGCGCGTCCTCGACCTTCCGGTGCAGCCAGGCCGCCGCCACCGCGAACGCCAGGCCGATCAGCAGCCCGCCGCCGGCCGCGCGGCTCACCGCGGCGGTGATCTCCCAGAACCCGATCGCGGTGCCCATCAGCGCGCCGACCGAGACCCGCACCATGACGAGCGCGGTCGCGTCGTTGAGCAGGCTCTCGCCCTCGAGGATGGTGACGACCGGGCGTGGCAGGCCGACCCGGCGGGCGATCGCGGTCGCGGAGACCGCGTCCGGCGGGGCGACGATCGCCCCGAGCGCGACGCACGCGGCGAGCGGCACGGCGGGCAGAAGCAGATGTACGAGGAAGCCCACCACCAGCGCGGTCACGACCACGAGACCGACCGCGAGCAGCAGGATCGGCCGCAGCGCCAGCCGGAACGCGGGGACCGAGGTCTGCAGCGCCGCCACGTACAGCAGCGGGGGCAGGATCCCGATCAGCACCAGCTCCGGTTCCAGGTGCGCGTCCGGGAAGCCGGGCACGTAGGACAGGCCCAGCCCGGCGACCAGCAGGACCAGCGGCGCCACGAAGCCCAGCCGGCGGGCCAGGGCCGCACCGACCACCGAGATCGCCACCAGGACGACCGTGTCGACGATGCTCTCCATGCCGGGAAGCTTAGAGAGTCACCGGCCAGCGCCCCTACGTGGTGGTGACCACGTAGGAACGGGCGACCGTCCGGGTGTAGGTGCCCTCCCGCTGCAGGTCGTCCGCCCTCAGCACCGCGTCGACCGAGAAGACGTAGTGGCTCTTCGGCTGCAGGCCGGTCACCGTGGCGCTGACCTCACCGCACTTCGCCGGGGCGCTGCGGGTCCAGCCGATCTCCGGCTGCACGCCGCTGACCAGGTCCTGGCTGATCGCGGTGACCCGGTAGTCGACGATGTTCGAGCCGCCCGGGTGGTACCAGGTGACCACCGCGCTGGTGCTGGACGGCGTGACGGCCAGCCCCTCGATCGGGGTGGAGTGGTTCCGCGGCGTACAGCCCGGTGTGGCGCTGCCGCTCGCGCTCGGCGACGCCGTGGGCAGCGGCGGCAGGGTGGCCGACGGGGTCGGCGAGGCCGTGCCGGGCGTGGTGCTCGGCGCCGGCGTCGCCTGGCCCTGGTCCACCAGGATCCAGCTGGTGCCGACCCCGGAGGTCGTCTCGTCCGCCCCGGCCCGCTTGCCCGACGAGGCGGAGCATCCCGCGATCAGCAGCGGCAGCACGACGGTGGACAGGGCGACGGCGGACTTCCGGTATCCCAGCACGACAGCACTTTCGGGCCGCCGGAGCAGAACCTTAGGGCTTGCGGTAATACTCCCCCGCGCGCCGGGCCAGGTCCTTGGTGGCCGCCGAGTTCACCCACGTGCCGAGGATCATGCCGGCGCCCGGGATCATCTTGGCGAACAGCCGCTTCGCGGCCTTGAGCCCGGCCATCCGGGCGAGTTTCACGCCCAGGGTGACCAGTACGCCGGCGAGCGGCCGCCCGGAGTCACCGGTGAAGATCCGGCTGGCGCGCTCCCGTCCGGCCGCGACGCCGAGCGCGGTCCGGGCGGTCTCGGCCAGCCGGTGCACCCGCTGGAGCACGAGCAGGTCGGTGGCGCGCTCCGGGGCCGCCGGGTCGGCGCCGTAGGCGGCCGCGATGTGCAGCACCATCCGGGCCTGGGTCCAGGCGAGCACACCGACGTCGAGGACCGCTCCGGGCAGGCCGGTAGCGCCGGACACCGCCCCGGAGACGCGGGCCAGGTTGGTGAAGTGCCGGACGGCGAGCCCGGCCAGTTGCTCCGGCTCCAGCTCGGGGCGGTCGGCGCGCATCCGGGCGTGCCAGTCGGCGGCCTCCGGGCCGAGCCGGCGGATCGCCTCCAGGGCGAGATGCTCGGGCGCGTACTGCGGGTCGGCCTTCATCCGGGTCCACAGGGTCCCGGGCGGGGTGGTGGTCGAGGGGGAGGACTGCGGTCGAGTCAAGATCACTCCGAGGGGGGCGAGGAAGGGATCTGGGGACCCATTGTGCGGGGTGCGTGCACGTCCCCCCGCGGTGCGGGTGTTCACCGTCACAGCTGTGCGGCGCGCGTACGGCGTACGAGATGATGCGAGGGGCCGGAATGAGAAACGCCGGCCCGAGGTTGGCAGGGAGAAGCCCGCGTCAGCGGGCGCGTGCTTCGAGAGAGGATCGCAGCGTGCTCGACCCACACGGGCTCTATGAGGTGACCGGTGACCTGCCGGCTCTGGACGGCCCGGTGCTCATCCAGGCGCTCACCGGTTTCGTCGACGCGGGCAGCGCCATCCAGCTGGCCCGCGACAATCTGCTGGAGCAGCTGGAGAGCGAGGTCGTCGCCACGTTCGACCTGGACCAGCTGCTGGACTACCGGTCCCGGCGCCCTCCGATGATCTTCGAGGCCGACCACTTCACCAGCTACGACGACCCGGTCCTCGCCCTGCACCTGGTCAAGGACCGGTTGGGCACACCGTTCCTGATGCTCGCGGGCCCCGAGCCGGACCTCCAGTGGGAGCGTTTCATCGCCGCGGTGACCGGCCTGATCGACCGTCTCGGCGTCAAGGTCACGGTCGGCCTCAACGCCATCCCGATGGCCGTCCCGCACACCCGCCCGGTCGGCGTCACGGCGCACGCCACCGACAAGCGCCTGCTCGGCGAGCACGAGTCGTGGTTGCAGCGGGTCCAGGTGCCGGCCAGTGTCGGCAACCTTCTCGAGTTCCGGCTCGGCAACTCCGGCCACGACGCGCTGGGCTACGCCGCCCACGTCCCGCACTATCTGGCCCAGACCACCTATCCGGCGGCCGCGGAGCTGCTGCTCGACTCGGTGTCGGCGAACACCGGCCTGGCCCTGCCGACCGGTGAGCTGCGGGAGTCCGCCAAGCTGGTCCGCGTCGAGGTGGACAAGCAGATCGCCGACGACGAGCAGGCCACCCGTCTGGTCGCCTCGCTGGAGGCACAGTACGACGCCTTCGTCCGCGGCCGTCAGGGCAATCTGCTGGCCGGCTCGGACACGCCGCTGCCGACCGCGGAGGAACTCGGCGCGGAGCTGGAACGCTTCCTCGCCGAGCAGGGCCGCGACGACAACTGACCGGCGGATCACCGATCGGGCCCGATCACGTAGTGCCGCAGCCGAACCGGGTGGCCGTCGGGTCCGGTCCAGTCCGCGACGGTGGTGTGGGTGTGACGCCAACCGGTCGCCTCGTAGAAGGCGGCCGGCCCGGTTCGCCGCTCGTCCTCCAGAACGTTCAGCGTGAGCGTGCGCCCGTTGCCGGCGGCCCACTCCCGGACGGCGCCGACCAACCGCCCGGCCAGCGAACGGCGGCGGGCGGCCGGGACGACGAAGAGCCGGGAGAGCTCGGCCTCCCGGTGGACGGCCACGTGACCCAGCACCTCGCCGTCCGCGCCGGTCGCCACCCACGAGCACAGCTCGATCTCCGGGGCCAGCCAGCGGAGCGGATCGGCCGGCCAGTTCAGCGGATAGCGGTCCGCCTCGTGAACCGCGCGCAGGGCGGCCACGCAGCGCTTCAGGTCCGCCGGCCGACGGAGCCGGATCACCGGTCCTCCTCGCTGAACGGCTGGAAGGCGTCGAAGTCCGGCTCGACCGGTTCGGCGGGGAGCCGGACCGCCCGGCAGCGCGGTGGGCCCGCGACGTCCGGCCCGCGGGTCCACTCCGGACCCTTCTCGCGCAGCCTTCGGCGCATCTCTCGAACCCGTGCTCCAGAGTGGTCCATCGTCGTCCTTCCGCGTTGGGAATGTCGTACCCGTCGATTAGAATGTATGCACGAAAGAGGGGACCTGAGCTGCGGATCTTCGGCGGATTTCCGCAGCGCGAGTGAGGAGACGACATGACGATCTCGACCACCACCCCCGTGCCCGTGATCCCTCCCTATGCGACGATGCTCGGCTTCACGCGCTATGTCTCCCGCACCGGCCCGGCGAAGGCCACCTTCGTCGGCGGCCTGCGCCGGCAGCGGGAGCGGCGGAGCGGTTTCAACCCGCACGGCCAGCTCGTCAAGGCACTGAAGGCGGACATCGCGTTCCGCACCGGCGGCAGCTACCTCGGCGGCGTCGTCGACGTGGTGAAGGACCGCTGGAAGCCGCTCTACGAGGCGTTGCGCGCCGGCGCCCGCACCTACCTGGCGTCGCTCGGCGACCCGGAGCGGGTCGATCTGGCGCAGACCCGCGACGCCATCGCCACGGTCGGGCCCCTGGCCGTGAAGATCAACCCACATTTCGGCCTGCGCTATGCCGACGGCCGGCGCGAGGCCGTCCGGCTGCACTTCGACGAGGAGCCGCCGAGCGCGGAGGCCGCGACCGCGATGCTGCACCTCATGGCCCGCCACATGGACCAGATCCTGCCCAACGCCGAGCCGGTCCTGGTCGATCTGCGACGGGGTGTCGCCCACCGCATCGACGCGGCGGCCCGTCCGGCCGACGTCGAGAGCTGGCTCGCCGGCGAGGCGGCCGCCTTCACCGCGATGTGGGCCGCCACCGCCGCTCCGGCCGCCTGACCGGTGCCGTTGCCCGGTGTGCTCCCCCACACCGGGCAACGGCGCCCGCCGATGTGGCGTTAGGCTGCCGGGCGTGAGTCCCTTCCCCGGCGTCCTACCGCCGCCGCGCTCCTGACCGGAGCGCCGCCACGCCGGTCAAGTCCTGCTTGACCGGCTGTCTCGCCTTGCGCTCCGTCGCCGGCCCTTGACGACTCACTTCCGCACGGAGCGCATGTGTTCACCACCACTCTCTCGTCCCGCGTCCCGGGTGCCCGGCTGAGCCTGTTGCAGGTCTCCGCCGCCGGCGTCCTCTGGGGCACCACCGGCGTCGTCGTCCAGGTCGTCGCCGAGCGCACCGGCCTCGGCGCCCTGGCCATCGGCTTCTACCGGCTCGCCGTCGCGGCCGCCGTCCTGCTGCTCATCGGCCTGGCGGGCCGCCACCGGATCGTGGCCGCGTTCCGGGCGGCGCCGCTCGCGATCACCGTGGCCGGGGTCGGGCTCGCCGCCTATCAGGCCCTCTACTTCGTGGCCGTCCGTCTCGGCGGGGTCAGCATCGCCACCGTGGTCAGCCTCGGGATCGCTCCCGTGCTGCTGAGCGCATGGGAGACATTGCGCACCCGGCAGCGGCCCGGCGCCGCCGCCCTCGGCGCCTCGGTGGCCGCGATCGCCGGCCTCGTGCTGATCGCCGGCGCCACCGTCGAACCGGGCGCCGCCACCGCGGCCGGTTACGGGCTTCTCGCCGCGATCGGGTCCGGCGTCGTCTACGCGGCGTCCACCGCCGTCAGCCGGCACACCACCCAGGGCGTCGAGCCGCTGACCCTCACCACCCTGTCCTGCGTGATCGGCGCGATCAGCCTGCTGCCGCTCGCCGCGGTCGAAGGGCTGTCCTTCACCCCGCGGGCCACCCCGGTCGCGCTGCTCGTCTACGCCGGGGCGGTCACCACGGCACTGGCGTACGCGCTGTTCTACACCGGGCTGCGCCGCATCGCCGGCAGCGTGGCCGTGGTGGTCACCCTGCTCGAGCCGCTCACCGCCGCACTGCTCGCCGTCGTCCTGATCGACGAGCCGCTCGGCGGCGCCACCATCGTGGGCGGGCTGCTGCTGCTCGGCGCGGTGGCCACCCTCTACCTCGACGCGGACTGACGGGTTCCACCAGATCGGGCAAAATTTTTCCAGGTATCCGCGCGGTAACCGCTTAGGTGCAGCCCGGTTGCGACGATTACCCCTGGTGTAAGCGGAAACTGGCGGATCTCGGGGGGACGTTCGGCCATGAAGAAGCTCGGAAGCGTGGCGCTGGCGGCGGCGATCGGACTGGGCGGCTCGCTCTTCCAGCCCGTGGCGGCGGAGGCGGCGACGACACTGCCGAGCCTGGTCGCCTACGTGCGCGGCGGCGACGTCTACGTCAGCAAGGGCGCCACCGAGAAGCGGCTCACCACCGGCGGCGGTCACGCCCGGCCCCGCTGGTCGCCGAACGGGCAGCAGCTCGCCTACCTGAAGAGCGGCCGGCTCTGGACCATGAAGGCGGACGGCACCGGGCAGCGCCGCCTCACCACCCGCCCGGCGGCCGGCCCGTCCTGGTCGCCGGACGGTAGGTGGATCGCCTTCGCGTCGCTGTCCTGCTCCGGCGGCCCCGGCGTGTACCGGATCGCCGCCGGCGCCGCGGCCGCCAAGCCCGAGGTGCTGTTCCCGCGCGACTGCCGTACCGAGGATCTGCCGGCCGAGCCCACCGCCACCACGAGGGCCACCGGCTCCCTGAACGAACGGCTCCGCACCGACGACGCGGTCGCCTGGTCACCCGACGGAACCCGGGTCGCCTTCCGCGGCGGTGACTGCGAGTCCGTCTACGACTCCTGCCTCACCATCGGCACGGTCGCCGGCGGCGACGAGAAGACGGTCGCGGCCTACGGTGGCGGCAGCCTCCAGAACAGCGGCTTCGCCGTCGTGCCGAGCTGGCGCGCGGACGGCGCGAAGCTCTCCTGGACCGCCTACCAGGAAGGCGAGACCCCCGCCGAGAGCAAGCCGGTCCACGTCATCGAATACGACACCGCCACCGGCGCCAAGCGCACCGTCGGCAGCGCCATGGACCGGGAGCTCGCCTACATCGACAGCGCCCGCGCCGTCATCACCAGCCAGACCAACGGCGGCTCCTGGGTCACCCTCCTCGGCCTGGCCACCGGCGCCCGAACCCCGATCCGCACCGGCTCCCAGCCCAGCGTCCAGCCGCTGCCCCGCTGACCCGTTCATCCGTACGCCGAAAGCCCACCCCAACCGCACTTCCGGGAGAACCGCGGCACCGCGCGAGCACCTGCCACGCAGGCAGGTGCCGCGCCCGCCGGGCTGAGCTGCCCACTCGCTCTCACCGGCACCCCGCCGGCCGCACACAGCGACCCCCGGGTGCGGCCGCACCCGCGTCATAGCGTCAGTCGCCGCACACAAACGCTGTTTCGTGCGCGCTCGCCAGGCCAACCCCGGCCGGCCGGCGAGCAGAGCGCACCCGCCGGAGCCGCGTGACGGCCCGGTGAACCGCGGCGCCCGCGAGCCCGCCCCGGTGGACCGTGCGGCGCCAGCCGCCCGGTCAGGTTTGATTTCGGGTTGGCGGGGTCGGCGTTTTATCGTGGGCCGCCATGAGTGAGACCGGGACCGACGCAGCCAGGCCGATTCGCACCTTTCATCCGCGCCGTGAGCGGATGAGCAGCCGTCACGCGGACGCGCATGCGGCTCTGTGGCCGCGGTACGGGATGACCGTCGAGGACGGGGACCGGTCTCCGCTGGATCTCGTCGCGCTGTTCGGGCGGGAGATTCCGGTGGTGCTGGAGATCGGGTTCGGGATGGGGGATGCCACCGCGGCCATGGCGGCGGCGGATCCGGGGCGGGGCTATCTCGGGGTCGAGGTGCACACGCCGGGGATCGGGAACCTGCTGGCGCTCAGCCGTGATCTCGGGCTGACCAACGTCCGGGTGGCGTGCGGTGACGCCATGCAGTTGGTGCACCGGATCGCGCCGGGGACGCTGGATGCGGTGCACGTGTTCTTCCCGGATCCGTGGCCCAAGGCGCGGCATCACAAGCGACGGCTGATCCAGCCGGGGAACGTCGCCTTGCTCCGGGAGCGGCTCCGGCCGGGTGGGGTGTTCCACTGCGCCACCGACTGGCCCGAGTACGCGGTGGCCATGGCGGAGACGCTCGACGCGGATCCGGGGTTGCGGCGCCTCGCGGCCATGCCGCACGGGCGGCCGGAGACCAAGTTCGAGAGGCGCGGGGCCGTCGCGGGCCGGCCTATCAGCGATCTCCGGTACGAGCGGAGCTGAACCGGCGCTCTGCTCGCGGCCGGTGAGGATTTGCCGGTTTCAACCCTTTCGCGCATCTACGCTGAGGGTGGAGGTCGGCCATGCGGCGAGATGTCCCCGGCGGCGCCGGGCGGTCCGGAAGGGCGCAGGCGGCGGAAGCTGCGGCACTCGCGCACGCGGCCGAACCTCCCGGGGCGAGTCCGGCCGATCCTCGACCGACCGCGTCCCAGGCAGCGTGTCCGGCGGTTCCGAGTGAGGGGCGGCCGGACCCGCCGATCGGGGGATCGGCCGCCGGCGGGCATTCCACTCCGCCGGCGGCCGCTGACCCCTCGCGGGAGCCGGCGGTCGACGGGAGCCGGGCCGAGTTCTTTCCGGCCGCCCTGCACCGGGGGGTGCTGACCAGCGGGTCCGCGGATCAGCTGGCGGCCCTGACGGCGCGGGCCGCGAACGCGCCGAGCGCCTGCATCCAGTTCATCGAAGAGGATCGGCTGAGGCTGTACGGCAGTTGGGGCGTCTCGACGGACTGGGCGGACGTGACCGACACCCGGCTGGAGGACTCGCTCGGCGGGATCGTGGTGTGCGGTGGCGAGCCCCTGATCATCGAGGACGCCCGCCGGGACGAGCGGGTGCCGGACGGGGTGATCGTCTGGGACGACGGCGCCTACCTGGGCTGTCCGGTGTACGACCGGCTGGGGCTGGTTCTCGGGGTGTGCTGCGCCTACGACCACCGGCCGCGGAAGTGGACGCCGGAGCAGGTGACGGCGGTGGCCGAGGCGGCCGAGGTGGCGACGCTGCTGATCGGCGAGCGGCTGGCGCGCCACGAGCTGGAGCGGCAGCACCGGTTCCTGGACGCGGTGCTGGACAGCCTGCACGACGGGGTGACCGCGTGCGACGCCGAGGGCCGGGTGGTGTTCGCGAACGAGCGGATGCGCCGGCTCTGGGGCGATTCGCCGATCGAGGACGTCACCGGGCTGGCCGACATCTCGGGGGTGCCGCTGCAACGGGACGATCTGGGGCTGTTCCGGGCGCTGCGCGGGGAGCGGGTGCGGGATGCTCCGATCGCCGCGCAGGGGCGGGGCCGCCGGACCCGGTACTTCCTGATGGACGCGCAGCCGATCCACGGCCTGGACGGGCGGGTGCTGGGGGCGGTGCAGGCGGTACAGGACGTGACCCGGCAGCGGCGGGCGGAACGGTTCCGCAGCTGTGAGCTGGCCGTCACGACGGCTCTCGCGGAGGCGCCGAGCATCGAGGCGGCCGGGCCGCGGGTGCTGGAGGCGGTGGTCGCCACCCTGGACTGGGTGCACGCCGAACTGTGGATGGTCGGCGACGGGACGATCCGGGCGGCGGCCCGGTGGAGCGCCCCGGGCCGGCCGTCGGACATCTCGGTGCCGGAGCGGCTGGCGTACGGGCAGGGCCTGGCCGGTCGCGCCTGGCAGGTGGACAAGCCGCTGTGGATGCGGGACGTGGGCCAGCCGCAGAGCCTGATCTCGCCGGACACCTCGGCGGGCCTGCTGCACACCGCGCTGGCGATCCCGGTGCACCACGGGACCGGGCCGATCGGGGTGCTGACCGTCTTCGCCGACTCGGTGGAGGATCCGGAGGAGGAGCTGGTCGCGCTGATGTCCGGGATCGCCGCGCATCTGGGGCAGTTCGTGGAGCGGCGCCGGGCGGAGGACCTGCAACGGCAGCTGACCCGGAGCAAGAACGAGTACCTGGCGCTGATCGGGCACGAGCTGCGCACGCCGTTGACGTCGATCAGCACCTACACCGGGCTGCTGCGGTCGGCGGACGAGGCGACCCTGGTCCGGGACGGGCCGGGCCTGCTCGAGGTGATTGAACGGAACACCAACCTGCTACGGGAGATCATCAACGAGCTGCTGGAGCTGTCGGCGCTGAACGCGGGGCATGCGGACGTACGGCGTGTCCCGATGGATCTGGCCGCCGTGGTGCGGGAGGTGGTCGACCGGACCCGGACCGCGATCGACGGCGCGCCGGTGGTGATCGACGCCGACCTGCCGGGTGAGCTGATCGTGCCGGGTGACCGGGACCGGCTGCGGCACATCGTGGAGAACCTGCTGAGCAGCGCGGTCCGGTTCAGCCCGGACGGCGGTCATGTGGCGGTGTCGCTGCGCAGCACCGGGCGGGACGCCGAGCTGGCCGTCTCGGACTCCGCCGCCGACGTGACGCGGGCCGAGCGGGAGCAGATGTTCACCGGGCACTTCCGGACGGCGCGCGGCCACGACCGTACCCTGCCGGGCAGTGTCCTGGGCCTGACGCTGAGCCGGGCCGTGGTGGAGAAGCATCACGGCAGCGTCGAGTTGACCGGCGACGGCACCGGTACGACGGTGCTGGTCCGGCTGCCGTTGACGGAGTAGGCCCTACTCGGTCGGGCGGCCCCGGCGCTCGATCTCCCGCTGGACCTCCGGGTCCCACTCGGACGCCTTCCAGTCCTCCTCGGTGATCAGCGACTTCTTGCCGGACGGGATCGGCATGTCGGTGAGCCGCCGGATCCGGTTGCGGGTCAGCACCACCCCGATGATCAGCACGATCAGGCCGCCGAAGCGCAGACCGGTGACGGCGTACGCGTTCGGCAGCCCGGACAGCACGTAGCTGGCGGTGATCAGCGCGAGGGTGAGGAACAGGGCGCTGTAGCCGGCGATGCCGGGGCCGGCGTCGGTGACCCGGTGGGCGCTGACGATCCAGACGATGGTGCAGACCACCAGTCCGATGAGGCAGACCAGCGCGAGGAACCCGGCGATCATGGCGAAGACCACCATGAAGCCCATCGGGCCCACCCCGGTCGGGTCGGTGGCACCCCGCACCAGCGCGTCCGCCCCGACCGAGGCCAGCACGGCGGTGGCCACCGCCACGATCATGTAGGTCACCGCGAACCGGATCACCCGGCGGCCGGCCACGGCGAACGTCTCCAGCTCACCCTCGTTCACCCGGACGCACCGGTGCGCGCCACCGTCCAGGGACGGCGGCGCGCCGCACTTCGCACAGAGCATGGGGCCGATCCTCCCCCATGCTCCGCCGGTCAGCGCTTCGGGTGGACCACCGCGGCCGCGCCGCCGCCCCGGCGGGTGGGTTCGGCGGTGGCGATGAAGCCGCCGCCCCGGGTGAACTCGATCGCGGTGGCCGCCCCGAGTTCGGCCACGTCCGCGGCGAACGTGTGGCCGAGCGGGGTGAGCACCGGACCGTACTGGTTGCGGAACGCCGCCTCGGCCTGGATGCCGGCGCTGTTGCGCTGCGAGCCGCGCGGCGCGGCCATCGCCTCCGGCAGGGTCATGCCCAGGTCGAGCCGGTTGACCAGCACCTGGAGCACGGTGGTGATGATGGTGGCGCCGCCGGGCGAGCCGAGCGCCAGGAACGGCTTGCCGTCTTTGAGAACGATGGTCGGCGACATCGAACTGCGCGGCCGCTTGCCCGGGCCGGGCAGGTTGGGGTCGGGCGCCGTGCCCTGGGTGGGCGCGAAGTTGAAGTCGGTCAGCTCGTTGTTGAGGATGAAGCCGCGCCCGGGCACGACCATGGTGTTGCCGCCGGTCGCCTCGATGGTGAAGGTGTACTCGACGACGTTGCCCCAGCGGTCGGCGACGGTCAGGTTGGTGGTGCTCTGCCCCTCCTCGACGGCGCCGCCCGCGGTGGCGGTGGCGCAGCCGGAGCCGTTGAGGTCGCCCGGCGCGACCGGCTTGACCAGGGCCGTCGTGCGGTCGATCTCGCAGGCCCGCTGCTCGGCCCACCGGTCGGAGATCAACTTCTTCAAGACCGATCCTTCGGTGTACGCCCCGACGTGCCGGTTCCGGTCGGCGAAGGCGAGCGCCGAGGCCTCCAGGTAGTAGTGCAGTCTGTCGGTGGCGGTCGCCGACGTGGGCAGCCCGGCCTCGATGATGTTGAGCGCCTCGCCGACCGCCGTGCCGCCGCTGGACGGCGTGGACATGCCGTAGACGGTGAGCCCGCGGTAGTCGGAGCGGGTCGGAGCCGGGAACCGCAGCCGGTAGCCGGCCAGGTCGGCCCTGGTGAGCACGCCGGGCCGGATCGGGTACGCCCAGGCGCCCCACGGGTCGGCCGCGACCGGCGGGTGCTGGACCGTCCCGACGATGTCGCCGGCGACCGCGCCCCGGTAGAAGACGCCGGTGCCCAACTCCCCGATCAGCCGGTAGGTGGCCGCCAGGTCGGGATTGCGCTGGATCGTGCCGACCGCGGGCGGCGCCCCGCCCGGCAGGTAGAGCTCCCGGCTCGAGGTGAACTGGCCGAACGCCGCGGCGTTGTCTGCGACATGCTGACGGAACGTGGCGTCGACCTCGAAGCCCTGCTCGGCGACCCGGGCGGCGGGCCGCAGGGAGGCGGCCAGCGAGCGGGTGCCCCAGCGGTCCAGCGCCTCCTCCCAGGTGGCCAGGGTGCCGGGCGCGCCCGCGGAGAGCCCGCTCACCCGGGCCTCGTTGAAGTCGTACGGCAGCCCGTCCGCCGGGTCGATGAAGTACTTGTCGGTCGCCGTGGCCGGCGCGGTCTCCCGCCCGTCGATCGTGAACACGGCCCGTTTCCGGGCGTCGTAGTAGACGAAGAATCCGCCGCCGCCGATGCCGGACGAGAACGGCTCGGTGACGCCGAGCGTGGCGGCGGCCGCGACCGCGGCGTCCACCGCGTTGCCGCCGCGCCGCAGCACGTCGAGGCCGACCGCGGTGGCGGTGGCGTCGACCGTGGCGACCGCGCCTCCGTAGCCGATCGCGGTCGGCTCCTTGACCGGTGTGCCACCGCCGGCCAGGGCCGGTGGGGACGTGACCACGAACCCCAGGGTGGTCAGGGACAGCGCTGTCAGCGCGGGCAGGATCCGCATCGGCCCTCCAGATTGGACAACGTCGGCCATCTATCCCTGCCTACCGGGGATCGGCGCGGCGCACAACCGATCGGCCGACTCCTCATCCGACGCCGAACGGTTTCGGCTCGATCGCCGGGCAGGACGCGCCGGACGCGGGCATGGTCAGCCCGATCAGGTAACGATCGACCGCGCCGCTGACACACGGGCTGTGCGTGTACGCCACATGCCCCCACCCCTGGTAGGTGAGCAGCCGGGCGGCCGGGCCGAGCTGCCGGGTGACCTGCTGCGCCCAGACGTACGCGGTGGCCGGGTCGTACCGGGAGTTGACCACCAGGACCGGCCCGGGGACGGGCGGGATCGGCCGTTGCGGGTTGACCGGGGCCTCGCGGCCGAGGCAGCCGCCCAGGGCCCTCAGCGCGAGCGGCGAGGCGAGCATCTGCGGGGCCCGGACCGCCAGCGCCCGCATCCGGCCCTGGTAGGCGGTGAACCCGTCGACCGGCAGCCACCAGTCCTGGCACATGACCGCCCCGAAGCTGTGCGGGGTGAGGTCGGCCGACTCCAGGACGGGCGCACCGGCCGCCGGCGCGGGCTCGTACGCGTCTTTCAGGTAGTACGCGAACGAGTACCACTGCGGGTCGTAGAACGCGCTGAACGCCGCCGAGATGAGTTCCCAGGCGCCGATCCGGGCCGGCGGGTCGTACGGGTCGACCAGCTTGCCGGCCGTGGCCCGCCGCATCAGTTCCGCCCAGATCAGCTTGATGTCCCGGCCGCGCAGCACACACATGGTGTCCCGGGCGCACCAGGCCACGAACTGGTCGAAGGCGGCCTGCACGGCATCCGCGGTCTGAGTGAGGAAGGCGTCCAACCCGGCGCTGTGGTCCATCACGCTGTCCAGCACCAGCGCGCGCAGCCGGTCCGGATAGCGCTCGGCGTAGAGCAGGCCGAGCAGGCTGCCGTAGGAGGCGCCGTAGAAGCTGATCCGCTGCTCACCGAGGGCGGTCCGGACGGCCTCCATGTCGTGGACCACGCTGATCGAGTCGGCGTGCCGGTAGACCGCCCCGCTGCGGCTCGCGCAGTCGGCGGCCAGCCGGCGGTTGTACTCGCCGGCCTGCCGGAACTGGGCCTCGGTGGTGAACAGGGGCGCCGGCTTCCGGTCGACCAGCGCCTGGTCGCAGAGGATCGGGGCGCTGCGGCCGGCGCCGCGCGGGTCGACCCCGACGATGTCGAAGCGGCGGCGCACGTCGGCGCCGAAGTAGTCGTGGTCCAGGACCAGGTTGGCCGCCGAGACGCCGGGGCCGCCGGGGTTGACCAGCAGCGTCCCGACCCGGGTGGCCTGGTCGGTGGCCGGGCTGCGGGCCAGGGCGATGTCGAGGCGGGGGCCGGACGGCGCGGACCAGTCGACCGGTACGCGGATGGTGCCGCACTGCACCGTGGCGTCCCCGGGGCACGGTTTCCAGACGATCGGCGCCTCGGCGCCCGGCGCCCGGCGGGCGTGGGCCGGCTGTGGGGCGTACGCCAGAAGGGTCGTGAGGGTGAGGATCGCGGCCGTGACCCGCCGTGCCAAAGCTCGCAAAGCCCAGACCTCCGCCCCACGCGGCTCGGCACCACGCGGCCCCATCTTGGGCCGGATCGACCCGGCTGATCCGGCAAACAGCATCATTTACCGCATATAGGGCACATCTCGGCGAGCCGTCTCCGGGAATGCGTGGCAGGGTTGGGGAATGGCATCGATCCGCCGGGCCCTCGCGGCGACCAGTGTGGCCGTTCTGACCGCCTGCTCCTCCAACGGGGAGGCGGTGTCGCCGACGGTGGCGCCGGTGCCGGCCCGCTCGGGTGCTCCGGCGCCCTCGGTCACCTCCCCGCGGACCCCGGATCTCTCCGCGCCGGAGACCGTGGCCACCGGCCTGGACGTGCCGTGGGGTCTGGCCTTCCTGCCGGACGGCACCGCCCTGGTGGCCGAGCGCGACACCGCCCGCATCCTCCAGGTGCGGCCGGGCGGCGAGCCCACCGAGCTGCGCCGGCTCGCGGCGGTCGAGGCCGGCGGCGAGGGTGGCCTGCTCGGGCTCGCGGTCAAGGACGACTGGGTGTATGCGTACTACACGGCCGCCGACGACAACCGGATCGTCCGGTTCCGCAGGTCCGGCGGCGACCCGGAGGTGATCTTCGACGGGATCGCCAAGGCGGGGAACCACAACGGCGGCCGGATCGCGTTCGGCCCGGACGGCATGCTCTACGCCGGCACCGGGGACGCCGGCGATCGGTCGCGCTCGCAGGACCGCGACGACCCGGCCGGAAAGATCCTGCGGCTCACCCCGGAGGGCGACCCGGCGCCCGGCAACCCGTGGTCCGGTTCCCCGGTCTGGAGCCTGGGTCACCGCAACGTGCAGGGCCTGGCCTGGGACGCACAGGGCCGGATGTACGGCATCGAGTTCGGGCAGAACCGCCTGGACGAGGTCAACCTGATCGAGCCGGGGAAGAACTACGGCTGGCCCGAGGTGGAGGGCCGCGGCAGCGACGACCGGTTTGCGAACCCGATCGTCCAGTGGGGCACGGACGACGCCTCCCCGAGCGGGGCCGCCGTCGCCGGCGACACCCTCTACGTCGCCGCGCTCAAGGGCGAACGACTGTGGACGGTGCCGCTCGGCGGCGGCTCGGCGAAGGCCGAGTTCACCGGGAGATACGGCCGGTTGCGCACGGTCGCCGTGGCGCCGGACGGTTCTCTGTGGCTGACCACCTCGAACACCGACGGCCGCGGCGACATCCGCGACGGCGACGACCGGATCCTGCGCTTCCCGGCACGCTGACCGGTCAGCTGTCGAGGGGAATCGGCGGCAGCGACGAGATGGCGCAGGCGTACTGGGCGACCTGCCGGTTGTTGGGCACCACGCCGAAGGACCGGAGCTGGTCCTCGATCGCCTTCCTGACGGCGTCCTCGGACTGACCGCGATGTGTCTGCGTCACGATGTTGACGACGTAGTCGACACGCAGTTGCACCTGCGAGCCCACCGGCGGGCTGCTCGCCGAACCGGCGAGCCGACTGATCGAGGCGAGGGGTCCCATGCCCGGGGTCATCGGTGCACGGATTCCCGTCCTTACGATATGAGGAGCCCGTGCAACCGCTTCGCACCCGGATCACACCCGTCCGGCCCTCAGGTCTCGCGGTCGTCGTCCGCCTCCAGCGGAGGCGGCGGGTTCAGCCGCAGCCAGAGCAGCATCAGCAGACCGAAGGCCAGCATGCCGAGACCCATCCAGAGATTTATCCGTACGCCCTGCGCCTTCTCCAGCTCGGAGGGACCGTCGAGGATCCCGATCAGGGTGACGATCACGCCGTAGAGCACGAACAGGCCACCGATCACCCGCCGTACGTCGAATAGCCTCGCCATCGTTCGGGCCTCCTCACCAGACCGGGATGTACAGGACGAACGCCAGGATCACCGCGATCACCCCGAGCAGCACCGGGTTGCGCCACCACACCCGGTCCTCGACGAGGGTGTCGCCGGCGGTCCCGTAGACCAGACCGCGCAACTCGTCCTCGCTCTTGCCCGGCGTGAACGGGGTGATCAGCGCGGCCACCACCACCGCCGTCACGAAGGCCAGCCCGGCTCCCCAGAAGCTCTGCTCCAGGTCGGAGTTGAACTCGATCACCTCGGTCAGGTGCAGGATGTAGAGCGTGAACGCGGCCAGGAAGCCGAGCAGCAGCGACCAGAACCCGGCCCACGCCGACATCCGCTTCCAGAACATGCCGACGATGAAGGTGGCGAACAGCGGCGCGTTGAACAGGGAGAACAGCGCCTGGATGTAGTTCATGATGTTGTCGAACCCGGCCGCGATGAAGGCGGTGCCGATGCCGACCACGATGCCGCCGACGGTCGCGATCCGGCCCACCCGCACGTAGTGGGCGTCGTCGCGGTCCTTCCGGACGTAGGTCTGCCAGATGTCGTAGGTGAAGACGGTGTTGAACCCGCTCACGTTCGCCGCCATGCCGGCCATGAACGACGCCACCAGGCCGGTCACCGCCACCCCGAGCACACCGTTGGGCAGCAGGTCACGCATCAGCAGCGGGATCGCGTTGTTGTACGTGTACGCCCCCTCGTCCGCCCCCAGCCCCTGCACGGTGACCAGGGCGATCAGCCCGGGGATCACGGTGATGGCCGGGATCAGCAGCTTCGGGAAGGCGCCGATGATCGGGGTCCGCCGGGCCGCACTCATGTCCTTGGCGCTCAGGGCCCGCTGCACCTCGGCGAAGTTGGTCGTCCAGTAGCCGAACGACAGCACGAAACCGAGCCCGAAGACGATGCCGATCCAGCTCGCCCCCAGCGGGTTGTCGGTGCCGCCGGTGTTCGACCAGGTGTGCAGGCCGGCATCGCCGAGCGGGCTCTGCCGGACCTTGTCGAACAGGCCGTCGATGCCACCGACCTTGACCAGGCCGATGATGGTGATCGGCAGCAGACCGGCCACGATCACGAAGAACTGGAGCACCTCGTTGTAGATGGCCGAGGAGAGGCCGCCGAGCGTGATGTAGGCCAGCACGATGAAGGCGCCGATCACGATCGACGTCCAGAGTGGCCAGCCGAGCAGGGCCTGGAGGATCAGCGCGAGGGCGTACAGGTTGACGCCGGCGATCAGCACCTGGGCCACCGCGAAACTGACCGCGTTGAACAGGTGCGTCGGCCGGTTGAAGCGCAGCCGCAGGAACTCCGGGACGCTGCGCACCTTGGAGCCGTAGTAGAACGGCATCATCACGATGCCGAGGAACACCATGGCGGGCACCGCGCCGATCCAGTAGTAGTGCAGCGTCATCAGGCCGTACTGGGCGCCGTTCGCGGCCATGCCGACGATCTCCAGGGCGCCCAGGTTGGCCGAGATGAAGGCCAGACCGGTCACCCAGGCCGGCATCGACCGGCCGGAGAGGAAGAAGTCGGCGCTGGAGCGGATCGCGCGCCGGGCGGCGAACCCGACCCCCAGCACGGTGACGAAATAGACCGCCAGAATCAGATAGTCGACGAACCCCACGTCGAGCCGGAGTCCCGCCACGGGCCACCTCCCTCAGTGGCCGCGGTCTACCCCGATCGACGGGCTTTCACACCACCGTCACAGGGCGGCGATCGCCTCCGGCGTGACCTCGGTGATCGACTTCACCACCAGACGGGCTCCGGCCAGCGCGTCCGCGGCCGGCGGGTAGACGCCGTGCGGGACGGCGATCACGGTGAGACCGGCCGCCGCGGCCGAGCGCAGACCGTTGCTGGAGTCCTCCACGGCGGCGCAGGCGCCGGGGGTGAGGCCGAGTTTGCCGACCGCCTCGAGGTAGACGTCCGGCGCCGGTTTGCCACGCGGCACCTCCTCGGTGGAGAGGGTCACCTCGAAGGCACCGGTCAGCCCGGCGGTCTCCAGCACCTGGTCGATCAGGATCCGCGCCGAGGAGCTGGCCAGAGCGAGGCGGTAGCGGGCGCCGAGCGCCCGGACCGTCTCGACGGACCCGGGAATCAGTGGCAGGGCTTCGCGGTAACGCCCGGCCATCCGGCCCAGGACGTCCGCGGCGACCTCCGGAGCGGTACGGGGGACGCCCACCTCGTCGGCCAGGTGCGCCGACCACTCCCCGGTGCTCATGCCCATCATCCGGTCCTGGCTGTCGGGCCGGAACTCCCGCCCGTGCTCGGCCACGTAGGCGCGCCGGACCTCCTCCCAGACCTCCTCGGTGTCGATGATGACCCCGTCCAGGTCGAAGACGACCGCCTCGATGTTCACAGCTCCTCCACCGGCTCGCACATCGATCACCCTACCCAAACGCTTCTGTACGCTCGGTCACACTCCCACGACGCAGGAGGGGTGTCTCCGCCGGTTCGGTCCGCGCAGATGATCACACTCACCCGATAGGCCAGGGTGCAGGCGGGTGGCGGAACGGTAGCTTCGGGCACATCCTTGACGTCGAGCCGGGGAGCCCGTCCCACATGCCAGCGCCGAACGCCCCGTTATCACCCTCCGTGAGTGTGGTGATTCCGGTCCCCACCGCGGACCGGCTGCCGATCCTGCTCGGCGCGCTGCCTCCGGTGCACGAGGTGATCGTGGTGGTGGGGCCCGGCGAGGAGATCGTCCGTGGGCTGCCCCGGGCCGCCCGGATGATCCGCCAGACCCGCACCGGGGCCGGCAACGCCCTCGTCTGCGGGGTCGAGGCGGCCGTCGGCGACGTGGTCGTCACGGTGCCCGGCGACGGTTCGGCCGACCCGGCCGAGCTGCCCCGCCTCGTCGAGGCGCTGCGCTCCGGCGCCGACGTGGCGGAGGGCGTCCACACCCCGGCCCGGTTCACCGACCTGATCCTGCTGTGGTTCATGAGCGTCCTGCTCGGCTGCCGCCCGTCCGGCCCCGGCTCCGGTCTCCGGGCGTTCCGGCGTGACCGGGCCGATCGACTGGGACTGCCCCGGGTGGCCGGGACCGAACCGGCCCGCGGCGACGGCCGGGACGGTGAACCGCTGATCACCGTCCGGTCCCGGGCCGCCGGCCTGCGGGTCACCGAGGTCCCGGTGGCCCGGCGTCCCGCCTTCACCGGCACCCCACTGCTCACCGGCATGTCGGCCGTGTTCCGGGAGTTCCTGGCCCGGCGCCGGGCGGCGCGGGCCACCACACCGGAGAGCATCGTGGTGCTCACCAACGGGACGGCGCGCCCGGCGCCGCCGATCATCGTGGGCCCGGAACCCGGCGTCACGGAACTCAACGCCACCGGGCGCCCGACGATCGACCGGATGCCCGCCGGTCCGGGGCCACACCGCTGGCCGTCCCCGAACGGTGTCGCCGGGCATCCCGAGCGGGCCGTCCCCGACGGCGCCGGCCTCGACTACCCGAACAGCGCCGGGCTCGGATTCCCGGACCGGCGCCGCGGGGAACGCCGCGGCGCGGAACGCCGTTCCGGCGCGCCCGGCCGTTCGTTCTCGGCGACCGGGCCCGCCTCGCTGCCGCCGGCCGCCCGCCCGGCCGGGGAGATCCCGAACCGGCGGCGCTGGCGGGAAAACCCGGACACCACCGGCCAGCACCGCGCCCAGGCCCGTCCCAACCTGCGCGTGATCAACGGCGAGGGCGGCGGCTCCGACGGCGACCGGGGCGACCTCCGCTCGGTGTGAGGATCCGGCTGGGTCAGCCGCGGGCGCGGAGCTGCGGCAGGATCTGGTCGGCGTAGAGGCGCAGGAACCGCTCCTGGTCCGGGCCGGGCGCGTGGAACACCAGGTGCTTGAAGCCCATGTCCAGGTACTCGGCGACCTTCGCGGCGTGTTCGGCCGGGTCCGAGGAGACGATCCAGCGGGTCGCGGTCCGCTCGACCGGCAGGGCGTCGGCAAGGCGCTGCATCTCCACCGGGTCCTCGACGCCGGTCTTCTCCTCCGGGGAGAGGGCCAGCGCACCCCAGTAGTGGGTGTCGTTGCGGGCCCGCTCGATGTCGTCGTCGAAGGAGACCTTGACCTCGATCAGCAGGTCCAGGTCGTCGATCTTGCGACCGGCCTTCTCGGCGCCCTCGGTGACGGCCGGCAGCAGCGTGTCGGTGTAGAGGGGGTGCCCCTTGCCGCTGGTGGTGATGAACCCGTCGGCGATCCGCCCGGCCAGCCGGGTGGCGGCCGGCCCGGAGGCGCCGATGTAGATCGGCACCGGCACATCCGGCTTGTCGTAGATCGTCGCGTTCTCGGTCCGGTAGAACTGGCCCTCGTAGGTGACCCGGTCCTCGGCCCAGAGCTTCTGGATGAGCAGCACGGCCTCCTTGAGCCGGGCGAACCGCTCCTTGCCGTCCGGCCACCGCGTGCCGAGCAGCACCTCGTTGAGCGACTCGCCGGAGCCGACGCCGAGGATCGCGCGGCCCGGCGCCAGGCAGCCGAGCGTGGCGAACGCCTGCGCCACCACGGCCGGGTGGTAGCGGAACGTCGGTGTGAGCACGCTGGTGCCGATCAGCACCCGCTCGGTACGCGCGGCGAGCGCCCCCAGCCAGGGCAGAGCCGCCGGAGCGTGGCCGCCGTCGTGCCGCCACGGTTGCAGGTGATCACTGACGAAGACCGAGTCGAACCCGAGCTCCTCCGCCAGAATGCCGTACTTGAGGAGCTCCGCCGGCGCGAACTGCTCCGCCGACGCCTTGTAGCCGAAGCGAATCATCACCGAAGCCTATCCCCGGTCCGGCTGGCTCTCCGGGCTGTCTCACGAGCCGTGAGACAGCCCGGAGAGCCGGCCGGGGGTTCACGGCGGTCATCCGGCGGCGCGGTAGGCCTTTCCGGCTGCCGTGGGGCTGTCCGCATCGGTGTAGAGGCCGAAGTCGACACTGTCGCCGACGGCCGGGAGCCCGAACCAGGCGTACCGCTCGACGTACGACCGTTTCTCCAGGCCGGCGGTGGCGCCCTTGATGAACCGGACCTTCTGCGCGTCGCTCGGGTAGCGCGGCGAGCTACCGAAATTGATCAGACCGAACTCGGTGACCCAGATCGGCTTGCCGTAGCGCCGGTGGACGGCGTCGACGTAGCCGAGGAACTGGTTCACCGCGGCGGCGCTGAAGTCCGAGCCGTACCAGTGCAGGGCGATCGCGTCGACCCGCAGCCCCTTCGCCCCGGCGCCGGTCATGAACCGGTCGAGCCAGCCGCCGGCCGTGTCGCCGCCGAACGCGACGGCCGGGCTGACCAGCCTCATCCCGGTCGCCTCCAGTTTCGGCCAGGCGGCCAGCGCGGCCTCGACGGTCATGTTCGACTGCTCGGCCAGGTCCGGCTCGTTGAAGCCGAGCAGCACGTCGCCCTCGGCCTTCGCCCGCTTCAGGGTCGCGCCGGTGACGTCGGCGGCGCCCCAGATCATCGGCACGAACTCGACGCCGGCCGGGCCCGGCACCTCGTCGTCGGCCGGTCCCCAGTCGTAGTACCAGCCCGCGCCGACGTCCTTGAGCGCACCCTTCGCACCGGCGAACCTCCACACCCCGGCGCCCTTCTTCGGCGAGCGGGCGGCCGGCACGGCGGTCGCCTTCCCCGACGGTGACGGCGACTTCGTGGTGGGCACGGCCGAGGGCGACGGCGCGGGAGAGGGCGCGGCCGGGGTGGTGGAGACCTCCGGCGCCGCGACGACCGCCGCCGGTCTGGGCGGCTCCGCCGGTTCCCGGTACGCGTAGGCGAGCGCGCCGCCGCCCGTCACCAGGCCCGCGGCGAGCACCCCGGCCAGCACCTTCGACGTCACGGCGCCACCGGTCTGCACCGCCACTGTCGCGTTCGCGGCCGGCGTACCCGTACCGGGAACGGTGTTGATCTGGATCTTTCCGAAGGCGGAGCCGAGGCCGGGCGGCAGCGGCACCAGCGCCATGCCGGCGAGCAGGCGCTCGGCCTCCACCATGTCCTGCCAGGCGGGCGCACAGTGCCGGCAGTCGCGGGTGTGCCGGGCGATGCGTTTGCGCCAGAGCGCGCCGGGCCGCCCGTCCCAGCCGGACAGGGTGGTGGACAGCTCCGGGCAGCGTGGCGGGCGCAGCGCCCGGACCACCGCGCGGGCGGTCTCCAGCTGGCCCTTCATCCGCTGTATTCGGACCGCGGCGTGCTGGCGGCCCAGGCCGGTGGCCTCGACGATCTCGTCGCGGGTGAGTTCGCCGGAGGCCTCCAGCCACCAGAGCGAGAGCAGTTCCCGGTTCTCCTCGTCGAGCCAGCGGGTCGCCTCGGCGGTCTCCCGGCGCTGTCCGGAGAACTCCAGGCGGGTGATCGCCAGGTCGGTGAAGTCGGCGCCGGGATCGCGAAGCTCGGGATCCAGCTCCACGGCCGGCGGCCGGTTCCGGAAGCGTTCCCGCACCTGGCGCACGGTGATCGCGACCAGCCAGGAGCGGAACGCCGCCGGGTCGCGCAGCTCGCCGAGGTTGCGCAGCACCCGGAGCATGACCTCCTGCACCACGTCGTCGGCGTCGGCGTGCCCCTCCAGGGCCCGGCCCACGATGGTGTAGACCAGCGGCAGGTAACCGGCGACCAGACGGTCGACCGCGGCCGGGTCGCCCGCGCGGGCGGCCGTCACGATCGCGATGCCGGGTTGTCGTGACATGTCTGCTCCTGCCCTCCGGGCGCGGGTCGCACCGATGGTGGAGACGGGCGCGGGCACCATGGATAACACGTTTCGGCGCGCTGATCACCATTCGGCCGTGGTTAGCCGGACGGTGGATCGGGCACAGAAAAGCCATGCGCATGTCGGTCCGGCTCAATCTGCCCCGCGAGGTGGACAGCGTTCCGGCGGTGCGCCGGTTGTTGCGTTGCGCCCTGACGATCCTGCGAGTGGATCGCCAGGCCGGCGCGGATCTGGAGATCGCCCTGACCGAGGCGTGTGCCAACGTGGTGAAGCACGCGGCCGGGGCGGAGAGTTTCGAGGTGCACCTCGACGTGGGTGAGGACCGCTGCTCCATCGACGTGGTGGACGACGGCACCGGTTTCGATCCCGTGGTGGACGCCGCTCCTTCGGCGATGAGCGAGCGGGGCCGTGGCCTCTTCCTGATCCGTGCGCTGGGCGAGAACGTGCGCATGCAGTCGAGCCCGCGCACCGGGAGCCTGATCCACTTCGAGAAGTCCTTCGCCTGAGGCAGCGGGTATCGCGCCGGGCCACCCGCATGGGGGGTGGTTCCGGCGCGATTTGCTTGCCGTATAACAAATACCTGTCGTTGTTGCCCGGTCGAACGTGACGTCGTGGAGAGGAGTCCGGAATGTCCGATCAACCGGCGCCCCTCGGCTCGCTGCTGCGGGCCGCGCCGCCCGACCGGCTGCCCGAGGTGGCCGCCGAGCACCTGCGCCGTCATTACGCCGCCGACACCGTCGAGGTGCTGGTGCCCGACCTCACCTTCACCCGGCTGCACCCGCTGCTCGGCCCCGGCGACCTCCCCGACGCCGCCGCGCTGCGCTGCTTCGGCAGCCAGCGTCCCGGCACCGAGCGGGCCAACGGCGGCCCGGTCCGGCTGCACCTGCCGCTGAGCTGCTGGGGCGAACGGGTCGGGGTGCTGCGCCTCGAACTGCCCGAGAGACCCGGCGGGGATCTCGGCGACCGGCTCACCGCCGACGCCGACGAACTCGCCACCGCGCTGCGCGCCGCCTCCGCCGCGACCGACCGCTACCGGCGGGCGCAACGGCGGGCCCGGCTCACGATGGCCGCCGAGTTGCAGTGGGACCTGCTGCCCGGACGGTCCCTCGGCGACGAGCGGTTCCTCATCGCGGGCCAGCTGGAACCGGCGTACGACGTGCGCGGCGACCACTTCGACTGGGCCCTCGACGGCGACCGGCTGACCGTCACGGTGCTCAACGGCTGCGGCGACGGGATGGAGGCCGCCCTGCTCACCTCGCTGGCGGTCAACGCCATGCGCAACGCCCGCCGGTGCGGCGCCGACATCGTGGAGCAGGCCGAGCTGGCCTCCGACGCGGTGCACTCCCGGTACGGCGGCGCCGTGCACACCGCCACGCTGCTCCTGGAGATCGACCTGGTCGGCGGCGGGGTGGCCGCCGTGGACGCCGGTTCGCCGCACTGCCTGATCGCCCGCGGCGGCGGGACGGAGAAGGTCCCGCTGGAGGAGCAGCTGCCGCTCGGCATGTTCGGCGAGGCGCACTACGAGATCCAGCGATTCCGGCTGGAGCCGGGCGACCGGATGCTCGTGGTCAGCGACGGCGTCCACTCGGCCACTCCCGGCGGGCTCGCCCGGTACGGCGCGTCCGCCCTGTTCAGCGCGGTTCGCCGGACACGGTTGCAGCCCGCCACCGAGGCGGTGGGTACGGTGATGAGGGGCCTGCGCGACTATCACGCCGGCGCCGAGCCGGAGGATGACGCCGTGACCGTCTGCCTGGACTGGCGACGCTGAGATTTTCTCGGCTTCGACGTTCCGAACTTTTCCCCGGCGGGTATACGTGTAAGTTCACGGGTCCGCGACTGGCGATGACGGGAAACGGGATGGAGCACGCCACCGAGATCGCCGCGGCTGTCGAGTCGTCGGTGGAGTCGCTGGTGGGCGTCCTCGAACGGGCCAGACTGGCCCAGCAGCCCGCGGTGCCGCCGGCCCAGCTCCGGGTGCTGACCATCGTCGCCGGCAACCGGCACACCAACATGAGCCGCCTGGCCGAGGCCCTCGACGTGGTGCCGTCCTCGGCGAGCCGCCTCTGCGACCGGCTGGAGGCCACCGGCCTGCTGCGCCGGGTCGCCGACCCCCGGGACCGTCGCGAGGTGCGGCTGCTGCTCACCTCGGCGGCCCGGCGGCTGCTGACCGACCTGCGGGAGCGCCGGCAGGCCGCGCTGGCCGAGGTGCTGGAGCGGATGCCGGTCGCCGCCCGGGAGGACCTGCTGCGCGCCCTCCAGGCCTTCACCGCGGCGGCCGAGCACCCCATGGAACAACCAGAAGAGGGCCGGCAGACGGCCTGACGTAGGCTTCCGCCGTGCGTATCGGCATCGTCATCCTTCCCGACCGGCGCTGGGCCGACGCGAGCCGGCGCTGGCGGCTCGCCGAGGAGTTCGGCTTCGACCACGCGTGGACGTACGACCACCTCGGCTGGCGCGATCTGGTCGACGGCCCGTGGTTCGACGCCGTGCCGACCCTCACCGCCGCCGCCATGGTCACCTCCCGGATCCGCCTCGGGACGTATGTGGCCTCGCCGAGCTTCCGCCACCCGGTGCACTTCGCCCGGGAGGTCACCGCCCTGGACGACATCTCCGGCGGCCGGCTGGTCCTCGGCCTGGGCGCGGGCGGCATCGGCTTCGACTCGGCCGTCCTCGGCGCCCCGGAGCTGACGCCGCGCGCCCGGGTGGACCGTTTCGCCGAGTTCCTCGAGCTCTTCGACGGCATCCTGCGGCAGCCGGCGACCACCTGGTCCGGTTCCTGGTATTCGGCGGTCGACGCGCGCAACGATCCGGGCCCGGTGCAGCAGCCGCGGCCGCCGTTCGTGGTCGCCGCCAACGGCCCGCGGGCGCTGCGTCTCGCCGTCCGCTACGGCGACGGCTGGGTGACGACCGGCCCGCAGGCCGACAGCGCCGAGGAATGGTGGCGGGCGGTGGCCGAGATCCGGGACCGTTTCCACGCCGCGTGTGAGTCCGCCGGCCGCCCACTGGAATCGGTGGACCGTTACCTCAACCTGGACTCGTCGCCGGTCTACTCGATGACCAGCGTGGATGCCTTCACCGAAGCGACCGGGCGGGCCCAGGAGCTGGGATTCACCGATGTGATCACGCATTGGCCGCGGGAGTCCAGCTGGTACGCGGGTGACGAGAAGGTGCTGGAGGCCGTCGCCGCGGAGCTGCCCCGTCTCACTAATCGGTAAAGCCGGGTCCCATTCGGACCGATTGCGATTCCCTCGATGATCGAGTGGGATTTATCACGGTCTCCGGCGGCCGGTCCGTTTACCGCCGGTTATCGACGGCTCTACACACCGAGATCGACGGGGTCTCGCACCGCGTCAAGGCAACGTCACGCACCGTGCCGGTGGGGGGCCGCCGGCACGGTGACAACCGTTGGGAATCAGCGCCCGTGCGCCGCCCGGTAGGCGTTGCTGACCTCCTGCGGAATGCGGCCCCGCTCGGAGATTTTGTGCCCGTTCCGGATCGCCCACTCCCGGATCAGCCGGTTCTCGTCACGGGAACCGGCGGTACGGACCGGGACGGCGCCACGCGACGGGATACGCCCCGACGTGGTGCGTCCCAGCCGGGTGCCCGCGGAGATGAACGGGTCCAGGGCCTTACGCAGCCTTCCGGCATTGGCCTCGGAAAGGTCGATCGTGTAGCTGACGCCGTCCAGACTGAACTCGACCGTCCGATCCGCCTTCTTGCCGTCCAGATCGTCGATCAGGGTGGTGATTACCTGCCGCGCCATAACGACTCCCGAGAAGAATTAATCAACCGCGCCCGGTGAGGCTCATTCACGACGGTGGAGGCCGCCGCCGCCGACCTACGCTGAGTGACACTCAAGGTGGGTCCCGAATAAGCCTCAGTCTGGCGCGCGGAAGGCTCGCGGCGCAACTCCCCACCGCGATCCGGCAATTCTTTGGGCCCGGTTATCGGAATGGAACCTGGTAATTGGAGCAGAATCCGGGAAAGCCCGGTTGACCGGAACCCGGCGTCTCGCGTTAGGGTCGGCGCCATGCAGGACGAGCAGGCCGCCTGGCGGGAGCAGCAGCGCCGGGCCGTTGCCGTTCGCGCCGCCGCCCTCGAGGCGGACCGGAGCGCGGAGGCGCGGCAGGCCGCGGCGCTGCTCGACGACTTCGTGCGCCGTGCCGCCGAGGCCGGCCTGGCCCCGCACACGCTGGCCGCGCGCAGTCTCGACGGCCGGTCGACGTACCGGACGCACATCCGCGGGTGGTACCTGAAATTCGACCGCTCGGTGGCCGTCGGCGACGACGGGGAGTACTACGTGCTCACCGTGACGCCGTCACTGCGGGCCCGGTTCACCGGCGCCGACCTCTCCCCCAGCATGCCGCGGCTGATCGTGGGCGCCGGCGGGCGGGACGGCGACTCGATCCCCCTGGCCACCCTGCTGGAGAAGCGGCTGACGGCCGGGGACGTCTGGCCGTGAGAGCTCTCGTGACGACGTGCGTGGCCGTGCTCCTCGTGCTCACCGGAGTCCCGGCGACGGCGTCGGCCGCCCGCGCCGAGATCCCGTGCCCCAAGCCGAAGATCGCCAAGCCGAGCGCGCCGCCCCGGCCCACCCCGCCCGCCGAGGTGGCCGAGGACATGCGGGTCGGCGGCGACGACCTCGCCACCCACGGCCTGGTCGTCCCGGAGAACAGCCCGAAGCCACCGGCCCTGACCGCCACCACCTGGCTGGTGGCCGATCTGGAGACCGGCGAGGTGCTCGGCGCCTGCGGCCCGCACGTCCACCAGACCCCGGCCAGCGTGCAGAAGATGCTGCTCGCCGCGACCGCGATCGATCAGCTCGACCCGGCTCAGAGGATCACCGTGACCCGCGGCGACCTGGACATCGAGCCCGGCAGTTCGGCGGTCGGCCTGGTGGTCGGCGGGCAGTACACGATCGCGACCCTCTGGCTCGGGCTGATGCTCAACTCGGGCAACGACGCCGCCAACGCGCTCGCCCGGCTGGCCGGAGGCGGTGGCAAGGACGGCCTCGCCACGACGGTCGCCGCCATGAACGCGAAGGCGGCCGCGCTCGGCGCCCGCCAGACGCACGCGGTCACCCCGTCCGGGCTGGACGGCAAGGGGCAGTTCACCAGCGCGTACGACCTGGCGCTGATCGCCCGGGTGTGCTTCGCCAGCGACGACTTCCGCAAGTACGTGCTGACGAAGACGGCCCGGCTGCCCGCGCAGAAGAAGCCGAAGGTGGGCGGCTTCCAGTTCCAGAACGAGAACAAGCTGATCTACAACTACCCGGGCGCGCTCGGTGGGAAGACCGGGTTCACCACCCTGGCCCGGCACAGCTACGTCGGCGCGGCCACCCGCGACGGCCGCACCCTGGTGGCCACCCTGCTGGGCGCCGAGGCACGGCCGTTGCGCGGCTGGGAACAGGGCGCCAAGCTGCTCGACTGGGGGTTCTCGCTGCCCGCCGGGTCGTCGGTGGGCCGGCTGGTCACCCCGGAGGAGGTGGCGGCCGCCGGCTCACCTCGGGTGGAGAAGACGACGGCGGCCGACGGCGGTGGCGGTGGGGCCGGCAACGAGCGACCGTCCGCGCCGGCCGGGCTGACCGTCGCGGCGGCGGCCTCGGTGGCGGTGCTGCTCACCGGCACGCCGCTGCTGCTGCTGTTCGCCGTCCGTCGACGCCGCCGGATGACCCGCTCCTAGGACCCACCCGCCCATAGGTAGCCCTCAGGCGAACGCCAGGCCGAAGAGCCAGATCACCGCGATCGCCAGCGCCGCCGCGAGCTCCACCAGCAGGGCCAGGCCGACCGCCCCGAGCGCCGAGCGGGTCGACGGCCAGGCCCGGTCCAGGCCCAGCCGGCTCAGCTCGACCAGCCAGATCCCGAGCACGAAGCCGAGGATCAGGCCCACGAACGGCACCACGAAGAAGCCGACGATGCCGAGCACGCCGCCGGCCAGCAACGCCGACGCCGGCACGCCGCTGTCCTTGAGCTTCTTCCCCGGCCACAGGTACTTGATCACCAGGCCCAGGCCGGTGAGCACCGTGGCGAGCACCGCGACCAGGAGCCGGGCGCCGCCGCCGCCGTCGCCGAGGACCGCCCAGAGCATCACCCCGGACCAGGTCAGCAGCAGGCCGGGGAGCACCGGCACCAGGACCCCGACCACGCCGGTCAGGATCACCAGGCCGGAGATGAGGGCGATGGCCGAACCGGTGTCGCTCAAATCCATGCGCACACACTGCCGTACCGCTTGCGAACCCTCAACCGGAGCCCTCGCCCGCCGATCCAAGAGCCGTCACGGGAAGAACGACCCGATGCAACCGGTAGACAACCGTAAGTGACCGGAGCGTGCACCCCCCGCACTCGAAAGTTTCTCTCGTCAGCCGGTGCCCATCCAGCCAGGGGCGCCGACGAGCAACCGGGGGAAACGAATGACCAGCACCGCGACGACCGCCGCCGACATGATCGCCGACACCGCCTCGCCCGTGCTCTCCGCCGTCGAGCAGGAGGAGCTGATCCGCACGCACATGCCGCTGGTCGGCCACCTGGTCCGCGACATGCTCTCCCGGATCCCGAACCACATCCACCGCGACGACCTGACCAGCGCCGGCCTGCACGCCCTGGTCACCGCGGCCCGCGGCTGGGACCCGGCCCGCGGCGTCCCGTTCCACCGCTTCGCCGCCACCCGCATCCGCGGCGGCCTCCTCGACGAGCTGCGCGCCCTGGACTGGGCGACCCGCTCGGTGCGGTCCAAGGCCCGCAACACCGACGTGACCCGTCAGCAGCTCACCACCACGCTGGGCCGTACGCCCACGCCGGAGGAGCTGGCCCAGGCGCTCGGCACCACCACCAGCGAGCTGCACCAGACCGACACCGACGTGCAGCGGGCCACCGTCCTGTCGTTGCAGGGTTTCACCACGAGCAGCGCCGACGACCTGGTCACCGAGCCGACCCCGGGCCCGGAGGAGATGCTGCTGCGCCGCGAGCAGATCGGCTACCTGCACCACGCCATCGGCTCGCTGCCGGAGCGCCTCCAGACCGTGGTGAACGAGTACTTCCTCGCCGAGCGCCCGATGGCGGAGATCGCCGCCGACCTGGGCGTCACCGAGTCGCGCGTCTCACAGCTGCGCGCCGAGGCCCTCTCGCTGCTGCGCGACGGCCTGAACACCCACCTCAGCCCGGAGCTGGCCCCGGTCCCGGAGAACCCGGACAGCATCACGGCCCGCCGCCGCGCCACCTACTACGCCAACATCGCCGGCAACACGTCGATGCGCAGCCGCCTGGCGATGACCAACGCCAACGGCCACACCGCGATCGGCCGCGGCGTCAAGCCCGCTACGGCCGCCTGACACACGATCGGGCCCGGCGTCTCCGACGCCGGGCCCGTTTCGTCGCTTCACACGTCAGGCCAGCGAGGAGAGGACCTTCGGCAGGTCGGTGGTGTGCAGGACGCCGAGACTCCGGGTGGCCCGGGTGACCGCGACGTACAGGTCGGAGAGACCGCGCGGGCTCTCGGTGATGATCTCGTCGGGCGCCACCACCAGCACCGAGTCGAACTCGAGGCCCTTCGCCTGGCGGACGGTCATCAGCACCACGTGGTTCAGCAGATCGGGCTGCTCCCCCACGGCCGCGCCGGGGACGGCGGCCACCAGCTCGGCGCCCAGGGACGACTCCAGGCTCTCCGGCACCAGGACACCGAGACGGCCCTCCTCGATCAGGGACGCCTCCTTGCGTACCACCGCGACGAGCTCCTCGACGAGCGCGGCCGGCGGCACCCGGCGCGCCCACGGCGTCACGCCGGCCGAGCGGACCGACCGCGGAGGCCGTAGCGCGGGATCGACCGCGGCCAGCACGTCGGCCGCGACCGCCATCACCTCGGACGGCGTCCGGTAGTTGACGCTCAGCTCGACGATCCGCCAGCGCTGCGCCACGTACGGCTCGAAGACCTGCTCCCAGGTGGTGGTCCCGGCCAGCTCGGAGGTCTGCGCGACGTCACCGACCGCGGTCATCGAACGGCTCGGGCAGCGGCGCATGAGCAGCCGCCAGGCCATCGGCGACAGCTCCTGCGCCTCGTCGACGATCACGTGCCCGAACACCCAGCTACGGTCGGCGGCGGCCCGTTCGGCGGCGGTCCGCGTGTCGATCACCTCGTGCCGCTCGACGAACGCACCGGCGTCGACCACGTCGAGCGCGGAGAGGATCTCGTCCTTCTCGGCGCCCTCGTCCTCGAAGTCCAGCGACCGGGAGCCCTCGACGATCTCCAGTACGCCTTCCGCGTACTCGATCGCGGCCTTTCGCTGCCGTTGCTGCTCACGCACCTTGAGCGTGTCGTCGACGCCGAGCAGCTCGGCCAGCTCGTCGAGCAGCGGCACGTCGGCCGGTGTCCAGCCGTGGCCGCGCTCACGCAGCAGCGTGGCCGGCAGCCCGGCCGACTCCAGCCGGCCGGCGTCGGAGAGCAGGTCGCGCAGCACCTGGCGCGGGGTGAGTACCGGCCAGAAGTCGAAGAGTGCCTGCTGGACATCGATGTCCTCGCGCAGCTCACGGCGGGTCTCCGCGAGGTCCGCCTCGGAGAGCAGGTTCTCGCCGCCCAGCGGGTCGGCGCCGATCCGCTCGGCGATCTGGAGGGAGAGCTGGTGGATGGCCTCGGTCACGAAGACCTGCCGGGCCACGTTGTGCGGCCTTTCCGACCGGCGGGCCGCGGTCCGGGCGGCGAGCAGCACCTCCCGCTCGATGCGCAGCGGGTAGCCGTCGTGGTCGACCTCGACGAAGTCGTCCGGCACGGTCTGCCGGTCGGCGACCGCGTTCTCCAGCGCGTCGAGGATGCCCAGGCCGCCCTTGACCGCGGCGACCGCGGGCGGTTCGGCGGCGTGCGCGCGGACCCCCGGGAACATGTCACCCAGCGTGGCCAGCAGCACACCGGTCTCGGCCAGCGACGGCAGCACCTGGGAGATGTAGCGCAGGAACGTGGTGTTCGGCCCGAGGATCAGCACACCGGTACGGGTGAGCTGCTCCCGGTAGGTGTAGAGCAGGTACGCCGCCCGGTGCAGTGCCACCGCCGTCTTCCCGGTGCCCGGACCGCCCTGAACCACCAGCACACCGGGCAGTCCGGAACGGATCACCTCGTCCTGCTCGGCCTGGATGGTCTCGACGATGTCGCGCATCCGGCCGGTCCGCTTGGCGGTGAGCGCGGACAGCAGCGCCGCCTCACCGGTCACGTCCTCCCGGCCGCTGCCGTCGCCGGCCTCGATGTCGAGCACCTCGTCGTCGATCCCGGTGAGCACCCGGCCCCGCGTGCGCAGGTGCCGCCGCCGGGTCACCCCCTCCGGGCTGACCGCGGTGGCCAGATAGAACGGCCGGGCGGCCGGGGCCCGCCAGTCCACCAGAAGGGGGTCCTGATCACGGTCCTCGGCGAAGAGCCCGAGCCGGCCGATGTAGCGGGGCCGGCCGGCGGAGAAGTCGAGCCGGCCGAAGCAGAGACCGTTCTCCACCGAATTGAACTGGGCCAGCTGTTCGGCGTAGTGGCCGCGGGTGGCCTCCCGCTGGGTCCGGCCCTGCGGGGTTCCGCCCGCTTCCAGCAGGATCGCGCGCAGCCTGCTGTCGGCCTGGTCACGCAATTGATCCAGCCGCTGGTAGAGCGTGGTCAAGTACGCCTGCTCGGAATCGATGTCGGCGTTCGAGCTTGACAAAGTCGCCCCTTTTCGTGCTATCATTCCGGCGTTCGGCAGCCATTCTTATGGTTGCCTTTTTTGTTTGCCGCAACGCTTTCGGCAAACGACCAGAATAGCGGAGGCACCGCAGGTTACGGCCCCGGGCGGGACTGTCCGGAACCCGTCATCGCCCCCGGCGGCCCGTTACGCCAGCCCTGTCGATGGGATTAAGCGGGTCATGGACAACCACCACCCGTATCGACGTCTGGGCGCCCTGGCTGCAAACTCACATGGACAACCACCACGCCCAGCCGTCGTAGGTCGACGTCTGGCTGCCCTGGCCCTCGCCGCGGCCGCCACCCTCACGTTCTCCGCCGCCTGCACCGAGGACAGCGAGGCCCCGGCCGGCAACGCCGCGGCGGCGGCCGCCGGCGGTCCCGAGCCGAAGACCCTGGAGGGCGCGAAGGTCGCCGCCCAGACCGTCTTCGACCGGTTCAGCGGTGGCGACTTCGCCGGCGCGTGGGAGATGTACACGTCGTCCGGCAAGCAGGCGATCAGCAAGGACGACTACGTCAAGCTGAACACCGCCTGCTCCCGCAAGGGCCTGGCGATCCAGCTCACCAGCGCCCGGATGGAGGGCACCGACCGGGCCGTGGTGATCGCGAAGCAACTGGTGGCGGCCCAGTCGTACACCATGGTCTACGAGGCCGACGCGTGGCGGCTGGAACCGGCCAAGGAGGGCCTGACCCTCTACAAGCTGGGCGCCGACAAGGCGATCGCCGCGCAGAAGAAGGCCGGCACCTGCGCGGGCGGCTGATCCTCCGGGGCCCGCCGCGATCCGCGGCGGGCCCCGGGCCCCCAGGTGCTGTCTAGGCGGCCAGCGGCAGGCCGTCCGGGCCGGTCAGGGCGAGCCGGGTACGCAGGGTGCCCCGGCTGGCGATCTTGTCGTAGTAGGCGGCCCGGCGCCGGGCCACACAGCCCTCCTTCGCCGGGCTCTCCGCCGCCATGGCCGGGTCCAGGTGGGTGTTCAGCCCGTCCCGGAGCAGGACCAGCGCCTCGGCACGCAACTGCGACACCCGCGACTCGCTGACCCCCAGATCGGCCGCGATCTGGACCATCGGCCGCTCCTCGAAGAAGTAGCCCTGCACCACCGTGCGCAGCCGCTCCGGCAGTGCCTCGACGGCGTGCCGCAGATAGCCGAACCGCTCCCGGCGCAGCAGCATCTCCTCCGGACCGGCGCCCGGCTCGGTGACGATGTCGTCGGCGGTCGCGGTCGCGAAACCCTGGAGGCTGAACACGGTGGCCCGGTGCACGTCGCCCTCGCCGTGCTCGATGTCCTCGACGGTGCAGCCCAGCCTGTCGGCGACCTCCTGCACGGTGGGCGTCCGGCCCAGCTCGGCCATCAGCCCCTCCCGGGCGGCGTCGACACGGCGGGCCCGCTGGCGTACCGAGCGGCTGGCCCAGTCCAGGCCCCGCAGCTCGTCCAACAGGGCGCCGCGCACCCGGGCGGCGGCGAACCGGGCGAACGGCACCCCACGCTCGGCGTCGAAACCACGAGCCGCCGAGACCAGTGCCGCGTAGCCTGCGGAGAGCAGATCGTCCCGGTTCACGTGCGACGGCACGCGTGCCAGCATCTCCCTCACCAGGTGCCCGACGAGCGGCATGTTCGCCCGGACGATGTCCTCGCCACGCCGCTCCTCGCCACGCCGCTCGATGAAAGGCCCTTCACCACTCATCAGGGGGTCTCCTCAGGTACCGGCCGGCAGGGGATCTCCGGCGCTGAGGAAAAAGATGCGGCGCGCTGAGTGCCGCGGGGTTCACCTTGAGGTGCGAAGTGGTTGCGGACCGTGTCCGGGTAAAATGATCAGCAATCGACCACCCGGAGTTCCCATCTTCATGCAGACCTTCACCGAGCTCGGCGTGCCCGCCGTCCTCACCACGGCACTGGACCGGCTCGGGATCACCACCCCGTTCCCCATTCAGGCGGCCACCCTGCCCGACTCACTGGCCGGCCGCGACGTGCTGGGCCGAGGACGCACCGGTTCCGGCAAGACGTACGCGTTCGCCATCCCGGTGGTGGCCCGCCTCGCCGCGTCCAGGGCCCCGGCCCGGCCCGGCCGCCCGCGTGCGCTGATCCTTGCGCCCACCCGGGAGCTGGCCACCCAGATCGAGGCCACCGTGCGCCCGCTCGCCGACGCGGCCGGGTTGCGTACCCTCGTCGTCTTCGGCGGCGTCGGGCCGAACCCGCAGATCAAAGCCCTGAAAGCGGGCGTCGACGTGCTGGTGGCCTGCCCCGGCCGGCTCGACGACCACATCCGCGGCGGACACGCCTCACTGGAGGCCGTCGAGGTCACCGTCCTCGACGAGGCCGACCACATGGCCGACCTCGGCTTCCTGCCGGTGGTGCGGCGGCTCATGTCGCAGACCCCGTCCGGCGGCCAGCGGCTGCTCTTCTCGGCCACCCTCGACAACGGGGTGGACGTGCTGGTGCGGTCCTTCATGCACAAGCCGGTGACCCACCATGTCGACTCGGCCGCCCAGGCGCCCGTCGAGATGGACCACCACGTGCTGCACGTGCGCGACGACGACCGGTTCGGCGTACTCGTCGAGTTGCTGGCGGCGCCCGGCCGCTCGGTCGTCTTCACCCGGACCAAGCGGCGGGCCAAGGTGCTGACCCGGCAGCTCAACGCGGCCGGGGTGCCGGCCGTCGAACTGCACGGCAACCTGGCGCAGAACGCCCGCAACCGCAACCTGTCGGCGTTCTCCGACGGCACCGCGGGGACCCTGGTCGCCACCGACATCGCGGCCCGCGGCATCCACGTCGACGACGTGGCGCTGGTCATCCACGCCGACCCGCCGGTCGAGCACAAGGCCTACCTGCACCGCTCCGGCCGTACCGCCCGGGCCGGCGCCCGCGGCACGGTGATCACGCTGATGACCGACGAGCAGCAGGCCGACGTCCGTGACCTGGCCCGCAAGGCCGGTATCCGGCCGGTGACCACCCGGACCCGGCCGGGCGACGCCCTGCTCGCCGAACTCGCGCCGGGCGAGCGCACCTTCACCGCCCCGGTGACCACTCCGCCGGCGTCCCGTCCGGCCCCGTCCCGCCCGGCCTCCCCGGAGGCTCCGGCCGAGGGCACGGCGGGCCGCTCCCGTCGTCCCCGCCGCGGCCGCGGCGCCTCCCCCGAGTCCTCGGCGTCCGCGGCGCAGCCGTCCGCTCCGGCGACCACCGGCCGGCCCCGAACGGCGGCCCAGGAACCCACCGGCCGGCCCCGAACGGCCGGCCCGGCACGGGAACCCGGCGGGGAGAGCCAGGGCCGGGTGCAGAGCCCGGGCCGGCGGCGTGGTGCTCGCCGGGGGGCCGGATCCGGTCAGTCACCCGAATCCGGCCAGGCCCAGCGGGAGCCGTCGCGTGGCTCCGGCCAGGCTCAGCGCGGGTCGGGCCAGGCGCGTGGTTCCGCTTCCACACCCCGATCCGGTACGCCCCAGCAGCGCACCACCTCGGGCGGAGGCGCAGCCGCGTTCTCGACCCGTTTCAGCGACCGCCGTTCGGGCCGCTGACCCACAGGTCGAGCTCGACCCGGATGTGCCGGCCGATCAGCGGGCGGCCGGCGGTGACGCCGGCCGCGACCCGGTCGACCCGGCAGACGGCCGTGAGGCGGTAGCCGTCGCCGACCGGGACGGCCGGGTCCACGTCGAGGGTCACGTCGCAGCAGCCGCCGCGTACCGCCAGCACGCCGGTCATCCGCCAGCCCGCCGGGTCCGGGTGCAGGCCGGTGCTGCGGAAGCCGATCTCCGGATGGTTCGCGGTGTCCAGGAAACGGCGGCCGCCGCCGTCCCGGTCACCGGCCGCAGGCCGAACACGTGGGTGGCGGTGATCCGGCAGGACGAGCGGGCCGGGTCCAGGAGGTAGGTGCCGGGACGGATGCCGGTGAGCTGATTCGTCGTCATCGAAAACCTCCGTGGAAACCCCCGGCTTCAGCCGTGGGGAGGAAACGGATTCCCTGCGGAGCAGGACACGGAAAGCCGGTTCGCCGCCAAGGCGGATCCGGCGTCCCACCCGTGGGGCGCAAGTGAACAGATGTGCTAACGTTCGCCACGTCCGGCCGGTGAGAACCAAACCAGCTGGAATGAATGCGTGTTGTCGAAGTTTTGCCACGGCGGAGCGTGACCGTGCCAGTGCTGACGATGTAAGACATGCGGCTCGACTCCCTTCGGGGTGGTGGGTCGGATGCGGTCTGAGCTGGGAAATCCCCCGGATTTATCCGTGGGGATGACGTTAAGGGAACAGGCTGTCGCGGACCGGGCGCGGGCGCCTCAGTGTCAGTACTGAGTTCCGGCGCCGGGGCGCAGGCGTGCGGCGAGCTGGGTGCGGTTGGTGACGCCCAGCTTGGCCAGGGTGTTGCGGACGTGCGTCTCCACGGTCCGCTCGGAGATGTGCAGGCGGTCGGCGATCCGGCGGTTCGGTAGGCCCTCGGCGGCCAGGGTGGCGATCTCCCGTTCCCGGGCGGTCAACTCGTCACGGGTCAGTTCGGCCGCCTCGGCGACCAGGGCGGGCAGGGCCAGGCGGCGGGCGATGGCGAGAGCCTGACCGGCAAGGGTACGGGCGAGGCGCGGATCGGAATCGTGAACGCTCCGGGCGTACCCCACAAAAGATTGCGCGGCGAAAGGCGCGGCACCGCAGCGCTCCTCGCGGGTGATCGCGTCGGTGAAGTGCCGGGCCGCCGCCTCCCGGTCGCCGAGGGCGGCGGCCATCAGGCCGAGCGGGCGGGCGATCGCACCGTAGCAGGCGGTCATCGCGTTGAGGAACCGGTCCGCGCGGGGCAGCACCAGGGCGTACGCGGTGGCGGTGAGATCGGGGTCGCCGAGCCAGGCGGCCAGTTCCCCGGTGGTCAGCGCCACGAAGGTGTGCCGGCCGTCCCGGGGCAGGTCCGGCAGCATGGCGCGAAGGCGGCGGGCGCACTCGGTTCCGGCCGCCCGGTCGCCGGCCTGGATCGACAGGCGGGCGAGGTTCGCGGCGACGATCGGTTCGGCGCCGTAGTCGGCGATCGCACCGGGCAGATCGGCCGGCCACGGTGGTGGCTCGCCGGTGAACGGGGCCAGGCAGGTGAGGAAGGCCGAGTGCAGTTCCCGGGTGGGCTGCTCCTGGAACGTCCCGGCCAGAGTGAACGCCTCGTCCGCCGTCTCCCGGGCCGCCTTGACGCGGCCGCTGAGCAGCAGGCGGGCCGCGCGGGCCCGCAGCAGGTGCCAGCGGGCGACCGGCCAGCCGATCCGGTCCGCGAGAGTGGCCAGGCCGGTGATCTCCACGTCGTAGGCGGGCAGGTCCCCGAGGGTCAGCAGGGCGTCGAGCCGCCAGAGACGGCCCCAGAGCTCGGCGTCCACCCGGCCGGAGGCGGCGGCCAGGCGGCAGCTGCGCCCGGCCAGATCAAGAACCTCGCCGGTGTCGGCGAACGGGTCCAGCACCTCGTGGCGGGCGTGTACGGCGGCGGCCGTCGCGCGGGGGTCGCCGGTTCGCTCGGCCAGCGCCATCGCCTGGCGGCTGAAATCCTCGGCCCGGGCGTGGTTCCCGGTCTCCACCAGCAGAAACGCATAGTGGGCCAGCAGCTCGGCGCGGTCCGCCCGACCACCTTCAGCGCCGGGCACGGCCGGCGCCTGATCGGCTTCGGTGCCGGACAGGGTCAAGGCGCGTTCGCAGAGGCGGGTGAGGGCCGGGGCGACCTGGCCGCCGTAGCCGCGGACGACCAGGGCGGCCGCGGTGGCCAGGTCGGGGCGCTGTTCGGCCTCGGCCAGATCGAGTACGGCGGCGCAGTCCGCGACGGCGAGCGTGAGCAGGCCGTCGCGGCTGGCGGCGCGGGCCCGGTTCAGCCGCAGGTAGGGGTCGGCCGGGAAGAGGTCGAGGGCCTGTCCGAGCCAGGTGGCCGCGGCGTGATGGTCGAGCCGGCGGCCGGCCTCGCGGGCCGCCGCCTCGCAGGCGTCCCGGGCGGCCCGGCGGGAATCGTCGTCGACCGCGCAGCGGATCCGGTGCCGGGCCGTCTCGGCGGGGTCGGCGCCGGATCCGTGCAGGGTCTCGGCGATCCGGCGGTGTGCGGTGATCCGCTCGGTCCGGGACAGTTCGGCGTAGCGGGCCTCGCGGAGCAGTTCGTGGGTGAACCTGAGGCGGGCCGGCGTCAGCCGGTCCTCGGCCAGCACCCCGGCCTCGATCGCCTCGGCGAGAAGCGGCTCGATACCGGCGCCGGCCGGCGGTGAGGCGGCCGTGATGCGGGCGAGCAGGGGGACGTCGATCTCCGGGCCGAGGGCGGCGGCGAGGCCGAGGAGCTCGCGGCAGGCCGGGGTGAGGGTGGCGGTCCGGCGGCCGGCCAGGCGGAGCAGGCCGTCTGGCGGGTCGACGGCGGTGGCCGGACGGCGAAGGCGGCCGGTGAGCAGGCGGGCCAGTTCGCGGGTGTAGAGCGGGTTCCCGCCACCGAGCCGGTGCACCACCTGCGGCCAGGAGGGGTGTACCGGGCCGTCGGTGTGCTGGGTCAGGTAGTCGGTGACGGCCGCCTGGTTCCACGGCCCGAGAGCAAGGGTCTCGGCGCCGGGGAGATCGATGTCCAGCGTGCGGGCGGTGACGACGACCAGGATGGGGGCGTCGGCCACGTCCCGGGCCAGGGCGGCGAGCAGGGCGAGTGAGGCGGGATCGGCCCAGTGCAGGTCCTCCAGGACCAGGACCAGGCCGCCGTCGGCGGCGGCCGCCGCGGTCCGCAGGAGCTGGACGGTGGCGTGGATGGTTCGGAATCGCACGGTCGCCGGCGGCTCACCGGGGTCGCCGCCCGCCGCCGGCAGGGGGCCGGGGAGCACGGAGCCGTGGTCGAACAGGCGCGACCACGGCCAGAACGCGGGCGCCCCCTCGCCCGGGTCGGCGCGGCCGGTCAGCACGGTGGCCCCGGCGGCGGCCGCCCGCGCGGAGAACTCCTCGACGACCGCCGTCTTGCCGATGCCGGCCTCGCCGGTGATCAGCACGACGGCGCCCGAGCCGGTGGCGGCCGTCGCGCGCAGCCGGTCCAGGGCGACAACCTCGGTCACCCTGCCGACCAGGCGGCTCATCCGGTCACGCCGACGGTCGGGCGCTCGCTCATGCGGCTCATTCTCCGCCGGACGGGCCCGGTCAGGCCTCGGGCACGCGGACCGTGAGTTCCTCCCCGAGAGTGAATCCGGCGGCCAGCTCGAGTTCGTCGCCGCTCCAGAAGCGGCCCGGGTCGTACCAGTTGGCCTTGCGGCCGCGCGGCAGCAGGCCCATGTCCTCGTAGGTCACCGCGACCACCTCGGCGCAGTACGCCTTCTCCAGGGTGGCGTCGCTGACCTCGCCCTCCTTCCACGGCAGACGGATCTGCGGCACCCGGCCGCGGAGCCAGCGGAAGGCGAGCTGCGAGGTGGACGGGAACGGCGTGCCGTCCAGGCGAGCCACGGTCTTGAGCGCCTTGTCCTCCATCGCGCGGGTGACGCCCGGGTCGAGCTGCCGCAGCCAGCCGCGCTGACCGTACCGGCGGGCCCAGACGGTGACCGCGTCGCGCAGGTCGTGCAGCTGGACGCCGCGCTGGAAGCTGCCGGACCACATGTCCGGAAGGGATCTGCCCAGCTCGGCGTGCCACATCAGCGGCGGCATGTCGTCGATCACCAGGGACATGCCGACGTGGTTCACCGGGCTGTTGGTGAGGGTCTGGATGGCCCGGTCCGGGCCGGAACGACCCCGGAAGATCCAGATGTCACCGGTACGGGTCAGGTCGATGGCCTCGTCGAGGCTGAGTTCGGCAACCACGGTGTCTATTCTCGGCTCATGCGGTGGTGGAAGATAGCGGGACTGGCAGGGCTGGCGGGAGTCGCGGCGACCGGTGTGGTGATCGCCCGGGCGGAGCGCAGGCGCCGCGCCTACACTCCGGACGAGATCCGGGGCAAGCTGCACGCGCGCGTCGCCGAGGCGACCACCAGACCCGAGGTGGACAAGCCCTAGGAGATCAGGTCCGTGTCGCGCAGCAGCGACCACAGGCCGGCGCCGTCCGGCGCGGAGAACCAGGCCTTGCCGCCGGAGGGCACGACCTCGGCAGTCTCGGACGGGCCGGGGATGGCGCCGGCCAGCACGGCCTGAGTCGGGGAGAGCCGGCGGATCGCCACGGCGGCCACGTTGTCCGGGTGTTCCCGGGCGAATTCGGAGTAGATCTCCTGGTCGTGCTGCCCGTCGTCGCCGATGAGCAGCCACTTCACGTCCGGGAACTCGGCGGCGAGGCGGCGCAGCGACTTGCGCTTGTGCTCCTGGCCGCTGCGGAACCAGCGGTCCGGGGTGGGGCCCCAGTCGGTGAGCAGGATCGGGCCGGCCGGGTAGAGGTGGCGGCTGAGGAACCGGGTGAGGGTGGGCGCCACGTTCCACGCGCCGGTGGAGAGGTAGACCACCGGGGTGCCGGGGTGGGCGTTGACCATCCGCTCGTAGAGCACCGCCATGCCGGGGACCGCGGCGCGGGCGTGCTCGTCGAGGACGAACGTGTTCCACGCGGCGAGCAGCGGCCGGGGCAGGGTGGTCACCATGACCGTGTCGTCGATGTCGGAGATCACACCGAACTTGACCGTGGGGTCGATCACCCGGATCGGGGCGTCGATCGGGACGGTGCCCTCGGTGGAGAGTTTCGCGCTCCCCCAGCCCGGGTCGAGGTCGCCCTTGACCATGACGTCGAGGTAGCCGCTGCGGTCGGTGCGCGCCTCGGTGACGGTCCCCCCGACCTCGATGCGGACCAGGGCGTTGCTCACCGGGGTGGTGGTGAAGCTGCGCCAGCCGCGGATCTTCTCCCGCTTGCGGCGGACCCGTCCGGGGCGGCTGAGCAGCACACGGGCCATCACCCGGGCCCAGCCGGGAGCGCCGTAACCGGTGTACGCGGTGATGTACGGCTTCCAGCCGCGACCGCGCAGACGGCGCTCGACCATCTCGTGCACGGCGTCCTCGATCAGTGCCGCCCGGTGAATCCGGACCACAGGCGAGGAACCACCTGCGGGAGTAATCGTCACCATCGCCTCCTTGCCGCGTCTGTACCGCCGTCCCGCCCGGCCAGGTTACCGGGCGGTCGTCACCGTCCGCTGGGAACGGTGCGCGGCTCGGACGTGGACATCAGACGGCGGCGTGGAGTTCCGCCGGTGTCCATTGCTCGGTCCACCAGTGCTGTTCGGCGGTCTCGGCCGCGGGACCGGCCAGCCGGGCGGCGGCCGCGTCGGCACGCAGGGTGCGCAATGTCTCGGCGGCGGCCTCGGCCCCGCGCCAGGCGGCCCGCTCCCGCTCGACGGCTTTCCGGTACGCCTCGAGGCGGAACGCCCGGACCGCGTTGCGCAGGATCGGCTCCTGCTGGACCGGGTGCAGTCGCGGGTTCCAGCCGCGGTGCGCAAAGACGTCGGCGAGCTGGGCGATCGACAGTTGCCGGGAGCGGCACAGCTCGGTGGCGACGCGGTGCAGGTAGCGCTGGCGGTGGACGTTCTCCCCCGGCTTGCGGCGGCGGCTCATCAGCGGGAAGGCGGTGGCGGCGGCGATCCGGCGGGCCGCCTCGGAGGCCTCCTCGTACGCCTGCCAGGCCTCGTCGACGGTGGTCTGGGCGGCCAGCCACTCGGTGCGACGGCGCTGGGCGGTCTCGGCGGCCTCGGCGGCGGCCGCCTCCAGTTCGGCGGCGTACCGGTTGTCGTCGGCGACCGGTACGGCCGGGGCCCGCACGCCGCGGGGCAGCGCCGCCACGGCGACCGCGATGGCCAGGGCGAGCGGGATCAGCAGCCAGAACGCGGTGGCCTGCGGCACCGCTCCGAGAATGGTCTGTAGGACGGGTTCCATGGAGCACCTCCAAGTCAAATTACTCGCAGCCGAATCGGCGCGCACCGGCCGAAGTCGCCACGGCCACCCGTACGGGGTTCTCGATCCGTCACCCGTGCGAGGGACCATGTGTGTCATGGACCTACAGGTGGTGGAGCAGTTGGGGCGGCTGGACGCGCTCGTGGGCGAGGGCGGTGTGGTGGTGCTCAGCGGCGCCGGCCTGTCCACCGACTCGGGGATCCCGGATTACCGGGGTCCGTCCGGTTCGGCCCGCCGCTCCACCCCGATGACGTACCAGACGTTCACCGGCGATCCGGTGGCCCGGCGGCGCTACTGGGCGCGCAGCCATCTCGGCTGGCGGACGATCGGCGGCGCCCGCCCCAACGACGGCCACCGGGCGGTGGCCCGGCTCCAGGGGAGCGGCCTGGTCGACGGGGTGATCACGCAGAACGTGGACGGTCTGCACCAGGCGGCCGGCGCCCGGGACGTGATCGAGCTGCACGGCAACCTGGCCCGGATCGTCTGTCTGGACTGTGGTGCGCTCTCCGGCCGGGACGAGCTGGAGGAGCGGCTCACGGCGGCCAACCCGGGGTTCGCGGCGGTGGCGACCACGATCAACCCGGACGGGGACGTGGAGCTGGACGACGCCGAGGTGGCCGGGTTCGCGGTGGTGGACTGCCGGGCCTGCGGCGGGGTGTTGAAGCCGGATGTGGTCTATTTCGGCGAGACCGTCCCGGCGGACCGGGTGGCGGGCGCGTTCGGCCTTCTCCAGCAGGCCCGCACGCTGCTCATCCTGGGTTCGTCGCTGACCGTCATGTCGGGCCGCCGGTTCGTGCTGCGCGCGGTCCGGGACGGGATCCGGGTGGCGATCGTGAACCGGGGCGTCACCCGTGGGGAGCCCTATGCCGATCTGGTGATCGACGCCCCACTCGGGGTCATTCTCCCGAACCTGTCGATAAATGCGGATTCAACAGCGCGGTTACCGTCTTGAAATCGAAATAGGTCGCTCGGCACGTTGACGTGACCGCCCTCACTGGGGTTGACTGCCGGAACCGGTACCGAAACCGGTTCCGAAACGCAAAGGCAACACCACAGGCAACATCGAGGAGCGAGCGTGGCCATCACCATCGCCGACGTGGCGGCCCGGGCCAAGGTCAGCAAGACCACCGTGTCCCGGGTTCTCAACGGCAAGGGTGAGCTGGACGAGACCACCGCCGCGCGGGTCCGGGCGGTCATCGACGAGCTCGGCTACGTGCCCAGCGCCCGGGCCGTCAACCTGGCCCGCGGCCGCACCCGGGTGGTCGCCATGCTGGTCCCCTCGCTCACCTGGCCCTGGATGGGCGAGGTGGTGCAGGGCGCGGTCGACGTCCTCGAAGCCGAGGAGTACGGCCTGCTGCTCTTCACCTGCAACCGCGGTGAGGACTCGATGCGCCAGTTCGCCGCGCAGGTGGCGGCCAAGTCCTTCGACGGGCTGCTGGTCATCGAGCCGGAGGGCACCCTCGACTACATCGCCACGCTGCACTCCCGGGGTCTGCCGATGGTCCTGATCGACGATCGCGACCAGCAGGCGGGCCGGATCCCGAGCGTCGGCACGACCAACCACACGGGCGCCGGCGCGGCCGCCCGCCACCTCCTCGCGATCGGGCGCCACCAGCCGCTCATGATCACCGGCCCGTCCCAGTTCGGCTGCACCCAGCAACGCCGGGACGGGTTCGCCGCGGTCTACGCCGAGGCGGGCCACCCGGTGAGCGAGGAGCGGATCATGCTCGGCGACTTCACCTTCGACGTCGGCGCCGCGGCGATCCACCGGGCGATCGCGGCCGGTATCGACTTCGACGCCGTCTTCTGCCACAACGACATCTCCGCGGCCGGCGCCATGCAGGCGCTGCTGGAGTCCGGCCGCCGGATCCCGGAGGACGTCGCGGTCGTCGGCTTCGACGACATCCCGATGGCGGCGCACACGCAGCCGCCGCTGACCACGGTCCATCAGCCCATGCGGGAGATGGGCGAGGCGGCGGCCCGCGCGCTCCTCGCCCACTTCGAGGGCACTCCGCTGCCCAACCGGCCGACGATCATCCCGGCGACCTTCACGGTCCGCTCCTCCACCTGATCTCCGACACGTAACCCGTACCCACATAGGTCCTCGCACCGCCCGGCCGCCCCACGGCCGGCGATCGGTGGCACCCGGGGCCGGCCGACGGCCGGTCACGCGATGCCGCACGCCCTCGGGCACCCCTCTCACCCCTTTCACCGCGCTGATTTCCGCAAGGAGCGTTTTCGATGCAGAGAAGAAGGCTTTTCGCTCTCGCCCTGGCCGGTGTGCTCGCCGGTGGCGGACTGGCCGCCTGCGGCGACTCGCCGAACGACAACAAGAACGCCGCGAACGGCGGCAAGGTCGACTTCCTGTCGATCGGCATGCCCAACGGCACCGTCACCGAGAACAACAACCCGTTCATCGGGACCTCGGCCGGCGCCTCGCTCGGCTACCGCTGGATGATCTACGAGCCCCTCGGTCAGTGGAACAACACCCGGCCGTCCGAGCCGCTGACCCCGTGGCTGGCCAGCGAGATCAAGTGGTCCGCCGACTACAAGACCGTCGACCTGGTGATCCGGGACGGCGCCACCTGGTCCGACGGCAAGCCGCTGACCGCCGAGGACGTGGTGTTCACGCACACCATGATCAAGAGCAACGAGGCGCTCAACATCTTCGCCATTCCGTACGACTCGATCACCGCGGACGGCAACAAGGTCAAGATGACCTTCAAGACCTCGCAGTTCACCACGCACCACAAGGTCATCGGGCAGACCCCGATCGTCCCCAAGCACATCTGGGAGAAGATCGCGGACCCGGCCACCGACACCATCAAGGAGCCGGTCGGCAGTGGCCCGTACGTCCTGAAGTCGTTCTCCCAGCAGGCCACGATCCTTGCCGCCCGGGAGAGCGGTTACTGGGGTACCAAACCGGCTGTCAAGGAGCTGCGCTACACCTCCTTCGCCGACAACAACGCGCAGGCCACGGCTCTGTCGAGCGGCGCCTCGGAGTGGAGCTTCGTCTTCATCCCGAACTACCAGCAGACCTTCGTCGCCAAGGACCCGGAGCACTTCAAGGTCTGGGCACCGGGCGTGCTGGGCATCCACGGCCTCTACATCAACACCACCAAGAAGCCGTTCGACGACCCGAAGCTGCGGCAGGCCATGAACATGGTCATCAACCGCAACGACATCTTCGTGCAGGCCGAGGCCGGGTACTTCCACCCGGAGATCAAGAGCGTCACCGGCCTGCCGGAGGGCGCGGGTGACGCCTACATCGCCGACGAGTACAAGGGCAAGACGTTCTCGGTCGACGCGGCCGGCGCCAAGAAGCTGCTGGAGGAGTCGGGCTACAAGTTCGACGGCACCAAGCTGCTCGACAAGTCCGGCAAGCCGGTGACCATCAAGCTGACCGACCCGGGACCGTGGTCCGACTACCAGACCACGCTGGAGATCATCAAGAGCAACCTGGCCGAGATCGGCATCGAGGCCACCGTCGAGAAGCCGAACCAGAACATCTGGGACGCCAACGTGCAGAAGGGTGACTTCGACGCCACCCTGCGCTGGACCAACGGCGGCTCGACCCCGTTCGACATCTACCAGACGGTGATGGACGGCGACCTCTACAAGCCGCTCGGCACCGCCGCCCAGCAGGGCAACTTCGGCCGTTTCCAGAGCCCGGAGGCGACCGCCGCGCTCAAGGCGTACTCGAACGCCACCGATGAGGCGGCCCGCAAGACGGCGCTCGCGACGATCCAGAAGATCTTCGTGGAGCAGGCTCCGATGCTGCCGGTCGGCTCGGACAACGTCGGTGGCGCGTACAGCACCAAGAACTGGGTCGGCTGGCCGTCGGACGCCGACTCGTACGCCCCGCTCCAGCCCACCCAGGCCGGCGCGCTGACCGTCGTGCTCAAGCTGCAGCCCGCCAACTCCTGATCGCCCCTCTCGCGGGCGCCCCGGTCCGTTCCCGGGGCGCCCGCCCTCCCTGCAAGAAGGAACTCCGGCATGACGTCGATCCCGGACGCGAAGGCGCCGGCCGACGAGGTGGTGCTCGAGGCGATCGGCCTGACCAAGCACTTCCCCGTCCGCCGGCGACTGCGTGATCTCTTCTCCAACCGGCATGACGCGGTTCACGCCGTCGATGACGTGAACCTCACCCTCCGGCGCGGTCAGGTGGTGGCCCTGGTCGGCGAGTCCGGCTCGGGCAAGTCCACGGTGGCCCGCCTGCTCGCCCAGCTCTATCCCCGTACCGGTGGTGACATCCGGCTGCACGGCGCGTCGACCAGGGTCAAGGCGGGTGCGGCGTTCCGCCGCTACTGCGCCCGGGTTCAGATGATCTTCCAGGACCCGTTCGCGTCGCTGAACCCCGTGCACACCATCCGCTACCACCTGACCCGGTCGCTGAAGGTCCACGGCAACGCCGGGTCGACCGACGCCGAGCTGGAGCAGGCGCTGCACACCCTGCTCGAACGGGTCGCGCTCACCCCGCCGGAGCGGTACCTCGACAAGTTCCCGCACGAGCTGTCCGGTGGCCAGCGGCAGCGGGTCGCGATCGCCCGCGCGCTCGGCGCCGAACCGGAGGCCCTGCTCGCCGACGAGCCGGTGTCCATGCTGGACGTGTCGATCCGGCTCGGCATCCTGAACCTGCTGCGTGATCTCAAGGAGCGCCTCAACCTGGCGATCCTCTACATCACCCACGACATCGCGTCGGCCCGGTACTTCGCCGACCAGACGATGGTCATGTACGCGGGCCGGATGGTGGAGGGTGGCGACAGCGAGACGGTCACGCAGTCGCCGGCTCACCCGTACACCCGGCTCTTGATCGAAAGCGCCCCGGACCCGGACCGGCTCACCGGCGTCTCCGACGCCGCCTCTCCGAAGGACAACGGCGAGCCGCCGAGCCTGATCCGCCCGCCCAGCGGATGCCGCTTCCACCCGCGCTGCCCCTCCGCGATGCCGCGCTGCTCGACCGACCTGCCGGTGCCGTTGCAGATCGGTGACTCGCCCGGCCACTGGGCCGCCTGCTGGCTGTACGACACCGAAGAGGTGGCGAAGTGAAGTACTTCCTCCAGCGCGTCGCGTTCTACCTGTTCACCGCGTGGGCCGCGATCACGCTGAACTTCCTCATCCCCCGGATGATCCCCGGCGACCCGGTGCAGGCGCTGGTCACCAAGTACCAGGGCCAGCTCAGCTCCCAGGCCATCGACTCCCTGTACGTCCTGTTCGGCCTGAACAAGGACGCGAACCTGTGGGAGGAGTACGTCAGCTACTGGAAGCAGCTGCTCTCCGGCGATCTGGGCCTGTCGTTCACCTTCTTCCCCACGCCGGTCTCCGAGATCATCAGCAACAGCCTGCCCTGGACGCTGCTGCTGGTCGGCATCACCACGGTGATCAGCTTCCTGCTCGGCACCGGTCTCGGCGTGCTGGCCGGCTGGCGGCGCGGCTCGTGGACCGACGGCCTGCTGCCGGTCACCACGTTCCTGTCGTCGGTGCCCTACTTCTGGCTCGGCATCATCGCGATCTACCTGCTCACCGGCCCGGACAGCTTCTTCCCGTCGTCCGGCGGCTTCGACGCGGGCCTGGTGCCGGCCTTCGACCAGTACTTCATCCCGAGCGCCATCCAGCACAGCCTGCTGCCCGCGCTGACCATCCTGATCTCCTCGGTCAGCGGCTGGATCCTGAGCATGCGCAACATGATGGTCACCGTCTCGTCCGAGGACTACATCACCGTGGCGCACGCCAAGGGCCTGTCCGACCGGCGGGTCGCGATGAGCTACGCGGCACGCAACGCGCTGCTGCCCAACGTCTCCGGCTTCGCGCTGTCGCTCGGCTTCATCGTCGGCGGCACCCTGCTCGTGGAAATCGTCTTCTCGTACCCGGGCGTCGGTTTCCAGCTGTTCCAGGCGCTGGGCGCCTCGGACTACCCGCTCATGCAGGGCATCTTCCTGATCATCACCATCTCGGTGCTGGTGGCGAACCTTCTGGCGGACATCGCGTACCTGCTCCTCGACCCGCGCACCCGCAAGGAGGGCTGAGGCGATGACCGCTTCCGCTGTGACGATGGAGCAGGTGGCGCCGGTCGCGGTGCCCGCGAAACGGCAACGGTTCCGGTTCGTGGCCAACAAGAAGGCGGCCGTCGGGCTGTTCATCCTGGCGATCTACGGGATCCTCGCGGTCATCGGGCCGTGGATCACCCCGTACGACCCGGGCGCCCGTGGCGACGATCTGGTCCAGCCGCCGTCCGCCGAACACTGGATGGGCACCACCCACCTGGGCCAGGACGTGTTCAGCCAGTTGCTGGAAGGCACCCGCAGCGTCATGTTCGTCGGCTTCTTCGCCGGCATCGTGGCGACCGTGCTGTCGGTGATCATCGGCGTGACCGCCGGTTACGTCGGCGGCAAGACCGACGAGGTGCTCTCCGCGCTCTCCAACGTGTTCCTGGTGATCCCGGCGCTGCCGCTGATCATCATCATCACGTCCACCCTGAACAACGCCGAGGACTGGCTGATCGCCATGGTCATCGGCCTCACCTCGTGGTCCTGGAACGCCCGGGTGCTGCGGGCGCAGACGCTGTCGCTGCGACGGCGCGACTTCGTCGAGGCGGCCCGCGCGACCGGCGAGCGGACCTGGCGGGTGATCACCTTCGAGCTGCTGCCGAACCTGACCGCGGTGATCGCCTCCGGTTTCGTCGGCACGGTCATCTTCGCCGTCCTCTCCGAGATCACCCTGGCGTTCATCGGCGTCACCTCGGCCACCACGTGGAACTGGGGCACCATCCTGTTCTGGGCGCAGGGCCAGCAGGCGCTCGCGCAGAACGCCTGGTGGTGGTTCGTGCCGGCCGGTCTCGCCATCGCGATCCTGGGCACCTCCCTCGCGCTGGTCAACTTCGGCATCGACGAGTTCGTCAGCCCCCGGCTCCGCAGCGCCGGAAAAACCAAGATCAAGACCAACACCGGGCGTACGGTACGGATGCGCATCGGCTTCACCCCGGTCATCCGTAAGGAGCCCCTCCCGTGAGCGACCGAAGGGAGCTCACCATCGAGCTCAGTTTCATCCATGCCAGTCCGGAGCGAAGCGGAGGAATGGCATGAGCGAGCCGGTTATCGAGATCCGCAACCTCAACGTCGACTACGGCCTGGGCGACCAGGCGGTCCACGCGATCCGCGACGTCAGCCTCACCCTGCACCGCGGTGAGGTGCTCGGCCTGGCCGGCGAGAGTGGTTCGGGCAAGTCCACCCTCGCCTACGGGATGACCCGCCTGCTGCCGCCGCCCGGCGTGATCACCGGCGGCGAGGTGATCTACCACCCGGAGAAGGGCGACCCGTACGACGTCCTGAGCCTCACCGACCGGCAGTTGCAGGCGTTCCGCTGGGCCGAGACGGCGATCGTGTTCCAGGGCGCGATGAACTCGCTCAACCCGGTGCACAAGATCTCCACCCAGCTCACCGACGTGCTCCGGGCCCACGACCCGAAGATGAGCGAGAACAGCCGCAACGCCCGGGCCCGGGAGATGCTGAAACTGGTCGGCATCGCGCCGGACCGGATGGACGCCTACCCGCACCAGCTCTCCGGCGGCATGCGGCAGCGCGTCATGATCGGCATGGCGCTGATCCTCCAGCCGCAGGTGGTGATCATGGACGAGCCGACCACAGCGCTCGACGTGGTGATGCAGCGGCAGATCCTCGGCCAGCTCGTCGAGCTGCGCGAACGGCTCGGCTTCTCGGTCATCTTCATCACCCACGACCTGTCGCTGCTGGTCGAGTTCTCCAACCGGATCGCGATCATGTACGGCGGACGGATCGTCGAGGAGGCGCCGGCCGCCGCGATCTACCGGGACGCGCTTCACCCGTACTCCTCAGGTCTGTTGGGGTCCTTCCCGGCCCTGCGCGGCCCGCGCCGTGAGCTGACCGGCATCCCCGGCTCCCCGCCCGATCTGAAGGGCATGCCGAGCGGGTGCTCGTTCCACCCGCGGTGCCCGAAGGCGTTCGAGCCGTGCTCCTCGAAGGTCCCGGTGCTCACCCCGCACGGGGACCGCTCGGTGGCGTGCTGGCTGGTGGAGAGCTGATGGCGTTCACCTGGGGCGTGGCCACCTCGGCCTATCAGATCGAGGGCGCGGCCGCCGAGGACGGGCGCACACCGTCCATCTGGGACACGTTCGCTCGCGAGGTGGTCGGGGAGACCGGGGACGTGGCGTGCGACCACTACCACCGGATGCCGGCCGACGTGCAGCTGATCAAGAGCCTGGGGGTGAACGCCTACCGGTTCTCCACCTCGTGGACCCGGGTCCAGCCGAACGGCCGCGGTCCGGCCAACCCTGCCGGCCTGGCCTTCTACGACCGGCTGGTGGACGAGCTGCTGGGCAACGGGATCGAGCCGTGGCTGACGCTCTACCACTGGGACCTGCCGCAGGAACTGGAGGACGCGGGCGGCTGGACCAACCGGGACACCGCCTACCGGCTCGCCGACTACTCCGAGCTGGTCCTCTCCCGCTTGGGCGATCGTGTCCAGAACTGGTCGACGGTCAACGAGCCGTGGTGTGTGGCCTACCTCGGCTACGCATACGGTGTCTTCGCACCCGGCCGGCGGGACTTCGGCGCGGCCGTCGCGGCCACCCACCATCTGCTGCTGGCGCACGGCCTACAGGCCTCGATGCTCAAGAAGGCGGGCAAGACGGTCAGCATCCCGCTGAACATCGGCACGGCCACGCCCGCCTCGGACGATCCGGTCGACATCGCGGCGGCCTGGCGGGCCGACGGCAACGTGGCCCGGATCTTCCTGGACCCGCTGCGCCACGGCCGCTACCCGGCCGACGTGGTGGCGGACCTCGCGGCCCGCGGCTACGAATTGCCGGTCCAGGATGGCGACATGGAGATCATCTCGACGCCGATCGACCTGCTCGGGGTCAACTTCTACTTCGGGCAGGACTTCGCCGGGCGTGACCTCGACGGCAACACCGTCGACGCCTCGGGTCACCCGGTGGTGCGGGAGATCAAGCCGGACGTGCCGCAGACCGACCTGGGCTGGCCGATCACCCCGGACCGGTTCACCACCCTGCTGCTGCGGCTGCACCGCGACTACGGATATCCGCTCGTGGTCACCGAGAACGGCGCGGTCTACGAGGACCACCCGGACGGCGACGGGTTCGTCGAGGACACCGAGCGGACCGCGTACCTCACGGCCCACGTCGACGCGGTCGCCGCGGCCCGCGCCCAGGGCGCCGACGTGCGCGGCTATTTCGCCTGGTCGCTGATGGACAACTTCGAGTGGGCCGAGGGCTACGCGAAACGGTTCGGCCTGGTGCACGTCGATTACGAGACCCAGACGCGTACGCCTAAACGAAGTGCGCTCTGGTTCCGTGATCGCATAGCGTCCGGAATATGACCGACTATCTCTCGATCAACCGGGCCAATTGGGACGACCGTGCGGCCGCCCATGCGAGTTCACCCGATTACCGCGTCGCCAGGTTCGCCGAGGATCCGGCGCACCTGAGCGACGTGGTGCGGTTCGACAGACAACGCCTCGGCGACGTGGCCGGGCTGCGGGGCGTGCATCTCCAGTGCCACATCGGCACCGACACCGTCTCGCTGTCCCGGCTCGGCGCCGACATGACCGGCCTCGACTTCTCCGGCGCCTCGCTGTCCGAGGCGCGCGCCGTCGCCCTCTCCGCAGGCGCGAAGATCAACTTCATTCAGAGCGAGGTGTACGCCGCACGCGATGCCCTGGACGGGGAGTTCGACCTGGTCTACACCGGAATCGGGGCGCTGTGCTGGCTGCCCTCCGTCGAACGTTGGGCACAGACCGTGGCGTCGCTGCTGGCGCCGGGCGGCCGGCTGTTCATCCGCGAAGGGCACCCGGTGCTGTGGGCGCTCGACTACGACCGGACCGACCAGGTGATCGCCCTGTCCGAGCCGTACTTCGAGCAGGAGCAGCCGCAGATCTACGACGAGCCGGGGACCTACGTGGCCACCGACCACGAATTCACCCACAGCGTCACCCACGAGTGGAACCACGGCATCGGCGAGATCGTCACCGCGGTCCTCGATGCCGGGCTCGTCCTCACCGGGCTCGAGGAACACCAGAGCGTGCCGTGGGAAGCGCTGCCGGGGCGGATGCGCCAGCTCGACGACGGTGAGTGGCAGCTCACCGAAAAGCCTTTCCGATTGCCGCACACGTACACGTTGCAGGCCCGCAAGCCCGTTTAATGATCGCCTCCAACGGGGTATCCGCTGCTCATCCCCGTTTGGAGGCTCTCATGCGCATCGGTGCTGTTCTCATCGTCATCTGGCTCGTGCTCGGCGTGATCGCCGCCTACGAGCGCGGCTACTTCTCCGACAGCGAAGACGCCAGCTGCGCGGAGGCCGGCACGGTCATCGTCACCACGCTCGCCGGCCCGCTGAACTGGATGGGCGTCAACCCGAAAGTGAACTGCGACGTCCCCGAACCGAGCAAGTAGCCGCCCTCCTCACCTCAGGAAACCCCGCTCGTCGACGTGCCGGGTGGGCTCGCCGAAGAACAGCTCCGGATCGGCCGGGCCCACCGCCAGATTGAGGGTGTCCTGCCGGTACTCCCACCGACCACCCTCGATCACCGGCCACGACATCCGGTAGTTCACCTGCCAGCGCAGCCACTGCCCCGGGCCCAGCCACACGCCCGGCGGCCGGCGATCCCGGCCCGGGGCGCCGTGCCGGGCGAGCAGCAACTCGACCCGCACGCCCTTGTCCGCCCGCACCAGGCGCAGACCCGACCGGCCCGCGCCCGGCTCCCGCTCCGGCGCCACCACGTCGATCGACTCGACCGGCACGAAGTCATTACGCTCCGTTATGGACACCTCGTGCACGACACCGGACCGGCGACCCGGCAGACGGAATCCCACGGGCACCGCGTTACGCCGCGCCGCACCCGGGCCACCCCGCGATCGTTTGGTCCACTCGGTGCTCACCCACTGCGCCACGACGTCCACCGTTCCCCCTTCCCGCCACGATGTCCGCACCGCTCCGGCATCGATATCTTCGCTGCTCCGGCAACGTGAGAGCACGCATTATTCACCTGCTGGACAATCGCCCGTCGACGGCACGCCGAAGAGAATCCATCACTTGATCTGGAGCGCGCTCCAGGTTCTACGGTCGATACCGGCAAGCCCGCCACGAGGGGAGAACAGTGATGGAACTGCGTGACTTCGGCCGCCTGGGACAGATCAGCGCGCTGACTCTGGGTGGTGGCGGCATCGCCGGTGTGTGGGGCGGAACCGACCGCGGCGAGGCCGTCGCAACCGTCCACGCGGCACTCGACGCCGGCATCACCATGCTCGACCTGGCCCCCAGCTACGGCGCCGACTTCGAATCCGAGCGCGCGGTCGCCGAAGCCCTCCGCCTACGGCCCGCCCCCGACGTCATGATCACCAGCAAGGTGCAGCTGCCCGACGGCGCCTCCGCCGCTCGCATCCGCGGCAGCCTCCAGGCCAGCCTCACCCGGCTGAACCGCGACCACCTGGACGTGCTCCTGCTGCACACCCAGTTCCGCCGTACCGGAACCACCCTGCACGAGACGATCTCCCCCGAGGAGTACCGCGACGAGATCGTCCCCACCTTCGAGGCGCTCCGCGACGAGGGCCTGATCCGAGGCTGGGGCATCACCGCGGTGGGCGACCCCGCCCCCATCATCGAGGCGTTCCACCACACGCCGCGCCCCGACACCGCCCAGATCGTCGTGAACCCCCTGAACCAGAACGGCGACCTGTGGATCCACGGCGACACGGTCCGCCCCGACAACGCCGCCCTGATCTCGGCCGCCACCGCGGCCGGCGTGGCGGTGACCGCCATTCGCGTCGTCGCGGCCGGCTCCCTGACCAGCTCCCTGGACCGCGAGGTCCCGCCCACCCATCCGGCCGCCGTCGACTTCGCCCGGGCCGAGCCCTACCGCAAGCTGGCCGCCGAACTCGGCGAGACCCCGGCCGCCCTGGCCCACCGCTACGCCCTCACGGTCCCCGGAGTCTCCACCGTGGTCCTGGGCGTCAAGAACCGCACCGAACTGACCGAATGCCTCACCGCCGAAGCCCGGGGCCCCCTTTCCCCCGAAGCCCTAACAGCCCTAACCCCCCTCACCACCCCTTGACCCCTCACCACCCCCTGACCCCTCACCACCCCCTGACCCCTCACCACCCCCTGACCCCTCACCACCCCCGACCCTTCACCACCTCTGCCCTCTCGCCATCTCCGACCCCTCACCACCGCTCGACCCCACCCCTCCATTCCCACACTCACCACCACACCGCCCCAAACGCGACCTTGGACGTTCCCCCACCACCGCAGGTGGCCAACCCCCCAAGATCACGGCAGACAAGCCAGCGACCCCCACAAAGCCCCACCACCCAGGCGCGACCTTGGACGTTCTCCCACCGCCGGTGGCGGTAAACCGTCCAAGATCGCGCCCGGGCGGACGGGAGGCACTTCCACCCGAACCCCTCACCCGTACCCCTCCCTCGCCCGCGCCCGCCCGCCTCGCGCACCCTCGCCGTCCACGCCCGTGCGCCCTCACCCACCCCCGCGCACCCCCGCCCGCCCGCGCCGCCCACGCCCGTGCACCCTCACCCACACCGCGCACCCCGCCCGTGCGCCCTCACCCACACCGCACACCCCCGCCCGCCCGCGCCGCCCACGCCCGTGCACCCTCGCGCACCCCCGCGCACCCTCGCCCGCCCTCGCGCGCCCTCGCCCGCCCTCGCTCCACGAACACCAACGCCGCCAAGCGCGATCTTGGACGCTTTCCCACCCACTCAGGTGGTCGATTTCCCAAGATCGCGCTTGGCGGGTTGGCGCTTCTCGCGAAGCCACCCCATCGCCCCGGGATCTTGGACGTTTTGCCACTGCGGGAGGTGGCGATACGTCCAAGATCGTGGGGCGGTGAGGTGGTGATGCCCCCGGTGATGTTGGACGCTGAGGGTGCGGGCGGCCGATGCCGTCGCCGGCTTCTCTCGTCGATGTGGGTGACGCGGCTCGTGTGTGTTCGCGTCCTACCCGGACGGCAGAATGGGCGGCATGCCTGATCAGCTTTCCGAACTGGTTGAGTCGCCCGGCGCCCGACCGGCAGTCGGTGTCGGCATGGTCCTTCTGCGGCCGGATGGCGCCGTGCTTCTGGGACGCCGGATCAAGCGGGGCGAGACGCCGACCTGGTGCCTACCCGGCGGCCATCTGGAACATGGCGAGTCCTTCGAGCATGCGGCCGAGCGGGAGACCCTCGAAGAAGCCGGTCTCACCGTCGCCCACCCACGAGCCTTCGGAGTCGCGCTCAACGTTGTCGAGGGCGGACTCGCCGCCGGCGTGGCAGCCGACTTCACCACGGGCGAGCCCCACCCGCTGGAACCCCACGTCTTCGAACGCTGGGAGTGGCACTCTTCGGCCCGCTTGCCGCAGCCGCTCTTCCCCGCCACCGCGGCCCTGCTCTCCCTGTGGTCGGAAACGCCACCCCCACCCGGCTGGCGAACACACCGCTTCGCCAACTGACCGCCCCCCCCACCGAGCCGGCCGGCAACCCGCCCGTGCAATCCGGGTGAACATCAAGCCCAGCCGGAATGAGTCCCGGGCTTGCCAACCCGGCCGCCCCGGCGACGCCCGGTCTCGGCGGCCCTCGCCTCAAGACAACGAGGTGGAGCGTCCGGACGGTGACCACCGATCTAACTCGAAAGTAGACCTACTTCCTCCCGATTAGGGCCGCTTCGCGCAGCGGAGCGGCAGGGACTCAGCCCGCCGGCCGCGCCGCAGGCGCAACCACCCACCCACCTCGCGCGGCTCGGCGGACCGGCGTAGCCCTACGGAACGCTCCCGCCCGTACCGCTGAAGGGTTTGCGGAAAAGCCCAGCCAGACAAGGTTCGGGGGCGGGGGTGGCCAACGAAAGGTATCAAGCCTGACGGCCTTCGTCGGCCACCCCCGCCCCCGAACCGTCCCAGCCGGAAGCAGAAGTCGGCGCCCGACCCGGCGGTCTCAACCGAAAGCAAGTCCCGGAGGTCCCAACCGAAAGCACAACCCGACGGACCCAGCCGAAAGCAAAGCCCGACAAACCAAACCGAAAGGGAGACCCGAGGGTCCCAACCGAAAGCGAGAATCGGCCCCGCCCCGAACCGTCCTGGCCGGAAGCGGGAAGTCGCTCCCGAAGCGGCGCACCGGACGGTTCGGAGGGGAGAGACCGATCAGTCGCGCTCGATCAGGTGGCCGATGATCTGCGGGCCCATCATGACCGCGACCCCGGACCCGTCCCGGCGCGCGTCCGGTTCGGGGAGTTCCACCGGATCGCCGGTGTTGCTGGCGCCGACCGGCCGCGGACCCACCCAGGCGACCGAGAGCCGCGACTCGCCCTTGAGGAAGCGCTGCACCCGCACGCCACCGGTGGCCCGGCCCTTGGCCGGGTAGGAGGCGAACGGCGACACCTTCACCTGGGTGCCCGTGGACGTGACGACCATCGGCGCGCCGTGGGTGTCGTCCGTCGTGGACACCGCGTTGAAGGAGATCACCTCGGCGTCGGCGGCGACGTTGACGCCCGCCATGCCGCCGCCCTTGAGGCCCTGTGGCCGGACCAGTTTGGCCGGGAAGCGCAGCAGGTTCGCGTCGGAGGTGACGAAGACGAGCGCCTCGCCCCCGTCGGTGAGCCAGGTGGCCTGGAGGACTTCGTCGCCCTCCTTGAGGGTGATCACCTCGAACTCGTCGGACCGCACCGGCCACTCCGGGGCGCACACCTTGACGATGCCCATTCTCGTGCCCATGGCGATGCCCGGCGAGCCCTCGGCCGCGAGCGGCGCGAGACCGACCACCCGTTCGCCCTGGTGCAGGGGGACGACTTCGGACGCGGACATGCCGCCGCGCAACGAGACCGTCCCCGATTGCTCGGGCAGGACGGGCAGCGGCAGCACGTCGGTCTTGAACGCCCGCCCCCGGTTGGTGATCAGCAGAACGCGCCCGCGGGCCGTCGAATGGATGACGGCGCGGACCGCGTCGTGTTTGACCCGGCCGCTGCGGCTGTGGGCCTCGGTGGACTCCTCGCTCTCCGCCGCGGTCCGGGCGATGAGCCCGGAGGCGGAGAGGATGACCTGGCAGGGGTCGTCGGCGACCTCGAGCGGGCCGGCCGGCACCGAGGCGGCGAGGACCTCCTTGAGGTCACCGTCGATGAGGGTGGTGCGCCGGGCCGCGCCGAACTCCTTGGCGACGGCGGCCAGCTCGTCGGAGACGACCTTCTTCAGCACGGTCTCGTCGTCGAGGATGCGGCTGAGCTCGGCGATCTCGTTGCGCAGCCGGTCCTGTTCGGCTTCCAGCTCGATCCGGTCGAACCGGGTGAGCCGCCGCAGCGGGGTGTCGAGGATGTAGGTGGCCTGGATGTCGGAGAGCCCGAACTCGCTCATCAGACCAGTCTTGGCGGCGGCCGCGTCGTCGCTGGCCCGGATGAGCGCGACGACCCGGTCGATGTCGATGAGCGCGATGAGCAGACCGTCGACGAGGTGCAGCCGGTCCTCGCGCTTGGTGCGCCGGAACAGGGTGCGGCGGGTCACCACGTCGTAGCGGTGCTGGACGAAGACCTCGAGAAGGGCCTTCAACCCGAGCGTACGAGGTTGCCCGTCGACGAGGACCAGGTTGTTGATGCCGAACGAACTCTCCAGCGGGGTGAGCCGGTAGAGGTCGGCGAGCAAGGCCTGCGGGTTGACGCCGACCTTGCACTCGATGACCAGGCGGGTGCCGTGCTCGCGGTCGGTGAGGTCCTTGACGTCGGCGATGCCGGTGAGCCGGGCGGCCTGACGCTGGCCACGCCGCGGGCCGGAGGTGATGACCTTGCCCTTCACCTCGTCGGTGATCGCCTCGATGATCTTCTCGGCACCGACGCCGTAGGGCAGTTCGGTGACGGTGATGGCCTGCCGGCCCCGGCCGCCCTCGAGCGGACCGGTCTCGGCGCGGGCCCGCAGGCGCACGACGCCACGGCCGGTCTCGTACGCCCGGCGCACCTCGTCGAGGCCGAGCAGCTGGCCACCGGTCGGCAGGTCGGGGCCGGGAACGTAGCGCATCAGCTCGTCGAGGCCGGCCCCGGGTTTGCGGATCAGGAGCCGGGCGGCGGCCACCACCTCGCCGAGGTTGTGCGGGATCATGTTGGTCGCCATCCCGACGGCGATCCCGGACGTGCCGTTGACCAGCAGGTTCGGGAAGGCGGCCGGGAGCACCTTGGGCTCCTGCTCGGAGCCGTCGTAGGTGGGCTTGAAGTCGACGGTGCCCTCGCCGAGCTCGCCGACCAGCAGCATGGCCTCGCGGGACATGCGTGCTTCGGTGTACCGCGCGGCGGCCGGGCCGTCGTCGGGTGAGCCGAAGTTGCCGTGGCCGTCGATGAGCGGCGTGTTGAGTGAGAAGTCCTGGGCGAGGCGGACCAGGGCGTCGTAGATCGCCACGTCGCCGTGCGGGTGGTACTTACCCATGACGTCGCCGACCACGCGGGCCGATTTCACATACGGCCGGTCGGGACGCTGGCCCTGCTCGGACATGGACCAGAGGATCCGCCGGTGGACCGGTTTGAGGCCGTCCCGCGCGTCGGGCAGCGCCCGGGAGTGGATGACCGAGTACGCGTACTCCAGGTAGGAGTCCTCCACCTCGGTGACCAGCGGGTTGTCGATGATCCGGGCGCCGGCCTGGTCGAACGCTGACAGGTCGACGCGCTTGTCGGTTTTGCGGCGTGCCATTGGTAGCGGACCTCTCAGGCGTCGATCGTCTCTTGGTCGATCCGGCCGGCGGCCTCGATCAACCAGTTCTTCCGGGGCTCGACCCGTTCACCCATCAGCAGTTCGAGGGTGGCTTCGGCTCGTTCGGCGTCCTCGATGGTGATCCGCCGGACGGTCCGCTCGGCGGGGTTCATCGTGGTGTCCCACAGCTCGTCGGCGTCCATCTCGCCGAGGCCCTTGAACCGGGGCACCGGCTTCTGCACCTGGCGGCCGGAGCGCTCCAGCCGGCCGACGGTGCTCTCCATCTCCTGCTGGGTGTAGGTGTAGAGGGTCTCGCTGTTGCGGCCCTTGGTGACGACCTTGTGCAGCGGCGGCATGGCGGCGAAGAGCCGGCCGTGCTCGATGACGGGCCGCATGTACTTGGCGAACAGGGTGATCAGCAGGGTCCGGATGTGCGAGCCGTCGACATCCGCGTCGGCCATGATCATGACGCGGCCGTAGCGCATCTGGCCGATGTCGAAGGTGCGGCCCGAGCCGGCACCGAGCACCTGCACGATGGCCGAGCACTCGGCGTTGTCGAGGACCTGCTGGAGGCTGGCCTTCTGGACATTCAGGATCTTGCCGCGGATCGGCAGCAGGGCCTGGTATTCCGAGCTACGGGCCATCCGGGCGGTGCCGAGGGCCGAGTCGCCCTCCACGATGAACAGCTCGGAGCGGTCGATGCCGATGGCCCGGCAGTCGACCAGCTTGGCCGGCATCGACGCGCCCTCCAGGGCGGTCTTGCGGCGGGCCGCGTCCTTCTGCTGCTTCTGGGTGAGCCGGACGCGGGCCGCGTCCACCACCTTCTGCAGGACGGTCCGGGCCTCGGTCTTGGTGCGCCGCCCGTCGATCCACTCTTTGAGGTACGCCTCGACGAGCCCCTGCATGACCCGGGTGACCCCGGCCGTGGACAGCTCGTCCTTGGTCTGCGAGGTGAACTGCGGCTCCGGCACCCGCACGTGGATGACCGCGGTCATGCCCTCCAGGAAGTCGTCCAGGACGGGCGGCTCCTCCTTGGGCTTGAGCAGCGCGCGGGCGTTGCGGACGGCCTCGGTGAGGGCCCGCACCAGGGCCCGCTCGAAGCCCTTGCGGTGGGTGCCGCCGTGCACGTTGCGGATGGTGTTGGTGAAGCACTCGACGGTGCGCTCGTAGCCGGTGCCCCAGCGGAAGGCGACCTCGATCTGGGCGGTCCGGACGACATTGGACTGCATCACGCCGTTGGCGTCGGCGGCGTTCTCCTTGTACGTCCCCTCGCCGGTGACCATGAGGACACCGGAGACCGGCTTGTCCGCGGCCGGGGTGAGGAACTCCACCATGTCGGCCAGGCCGTTCGGGTAGTGGAACGTCTCGGTGGCCGGCTCCTCGGCGGTCGCGTCGAAGAGTGTGTACTGAACGCCGGGGACCAGGAACGCGGTGTTGCGCAGCTTGGTCCGCACGTTGTCGACGTCGAGGCGGGCGCCGGTCTCGAAGTAACGGGCGTCGTACCAGTACCGGATCGAGGTGCCGCCGGGCTCGCCCCGCTTCATCCGGCGGACCACGCGCAGGCCGGGCTCGCGGGTGAACGACGCGTCCGGGCCCGGGCCGTCGAAGACGCCGGGGACGCCGCGCTGGAACGAGATCTCGTGGACCTTGCCGTCCCGCTTCACGGTGACGTCGAAGCGGTGGGACAGCGCGTTGACCGCCGAGGCGCCGACGCCGTGCAGGCCGCCGGAGGTCTTGTAGCCGGAGCCGCCGAACTTGCCGCCGGCGTGCAGCCGGGTGAGCACCAGCTCGACGCCGCTCAGGCCGGACTTGGCGTGCACGTCGGTCGGGATGCCACGGCCGTCGTCGTCGACCTGCACCGAGCCGTCGGCGTGCAGGATCACCGCGATCGTGGTCGCGTGCCCGGCGACACCCTCGTCGGTGCAGTTGTCGATGATCTCGTTGGCCAGGTGGTTGATGCCCCGGCTGTCGGTGGAGCCGATGTACATGCCTGGGCGTTTCCGGACAGCGTCCAGCCCTTCCAGGTGTGTGAGGTCGTCAGCCCCATACAAGGTCTCTGGCTGTGCGGTCACGAGGCGGCACTCCCGATCGGCCATGGGTGGTCAAGACGGCGCGAGCCTACCCGGCGCCTCCGACACTTCTGCCCCAGGCGAGGCAGGTCTAGACCATGCCGTAGCCAAAATCGGGGTAAATGACCACAAAAGTGGTCTACGACACGACGGCCAGCGGCGCGGCCTGCGGCTGCAACGCTCGCCAGAGGTCCAGTGGGTAGGACTTGCCCGGAACCGACACCGGCGGCAGCTCCTGGTAGGCGATGAGCTCGTCGGTCACCTCCCGGGTGGCCGAGCAGACCACCACGGTGCCGTGCGGCGCGTACGCCTGCAGCCGGGCCGCAGTGCTCACCACGCTGCCACTGATCATCCCGTAGCCGCCGTCGAAAGCCGCCATCAGGTCGACGATCACCTCCCCGGTGGCCAGCCCCACCCGGGTACGGACCGGGAACCTGCCGGCCAGGAGTCGCCCCCTCAACGTCTCCTGGACCGACAGGCCCGCTCGTACCGCGGAGGCCGCCGCCTCGGGCCCGAAGCCGTCCTCCGCGGCGCCGAACACCGCCATCACCGCGTCACCCACGTACTTCTCGACGATGCCGCCGCACTCGCGGACCACCTCGGACACGACCGAGAAGTAGTCCCGTTGCAGCGCCCGCACCTCCGCGCAGTCCAGCCGGTCCACCAGAGCGGTGAAGCCGACGATGTCGATGAACAGCACGGTCACGTTCTGGCGCCGCTCCTGTACGGCGGTAGTGATGGTGGTCATGTCTCACGCTCCCCCAGATCACTGCGTTGACCGGGAGTACGGTGCCAGCCCTGGACAAGACGCGGATCCGCAGAACTACCTATCTCTGCAGCATCGATTTCCGTCGTTTTTGTGACGCAGAACAGTCCGAACCGACGACAACGTGATAGGCCGATACGGATTAGGCTGCCGGGCATGGCCAGACAGGGGGACGACGGGCCGCTTGTCGGGCGCACCGGCACGCTGGCCGACATCCAGTCCTACCTGCGCGACGTCGGTCCCGGCGGGACAGCCGCGGTGTTCGTGACCGGGGAGAGCGGCATCGGCAAGAGCCGCCTGCTGCGGGAGACCGCCGACGCCTTGCGCGGGTCGGGCTTCGCGGTGCTCTTCGGCACATGTCTCGACATCGGGGACGCGTCGCCGCTGCACCCGGTGCTGCAAGCGTTGCGCCGGCACGACGGCAGCGGCCCGGCCGCGGCCGCCGACGACGCCGGCGCGCTGCTCGACCGGGTCTCGCGCGACCTGCGCCGGATCGCCGGCGACCAGCAGTTGCTGCTCGTGCTCGACGATCTCCAGTGGGCCGACCGCAGCACCCGGCAGTTGCTGCTCTACCTGCTCGCCGGTCTCGGTGACGTCCGGGTCTCGGTGCTCGCCGCGATCCGGGCCGAGGCGCTGCACGGCACCCACCCGCTGCGCCGGGTGCTGGCCGAGCTGCGCCGTCTGCGGTCGGTGCGGGTGGTCGACCTGGCCCCGCTCAATCAGAGCCAGACCCACGAGCTGGTGGCCGCGATCGTCGGCGGCACGGTCGCCGTGGAGGACGCGGAGCGGGTCTTCAAGCGCAGCGGCGGCAACCCGTTCGTCGTCGAGGAGCTGGCCCGTGACCTTCGGGACGGCCGGATCGAGCTGTCCGACACGCTGCGCGAGATCTTCCTGTCCAGAGTGGACGAGCTGCCGCCGCACGCGCACACCGTGGTGCACGCCATCGCGGCCGGTGTCGAGCCGGTGGAGCACGCCGTGCTGGCCGGGGTGGTGCCGCTGCCCGAGGATCAGCTGATCGAGGCGATCCGGGCCGCCGTGACGCACCGGTTCGTGGCCCGTGACGGCGACGGCTACAAGCTGCGGCACCGGCTGGTCGCCGAGGTGCTGGAGCAGGAGGTGCTGCCGGCCGAGGCGGCGTCGCTGCACCGGCGGTACGCGGAGGCCCTGGAGTCGATCGACGGCGAACCGGACAACGCCCGCCTGGCCTACCACTGGCAGCGGGCCGGCGAACCGGGCCGGGCGCTGCCCGCCGTGGTGGCCGCCGCCCGCACCGCCGAGAGCATGTACGGCTTCGCCGAGGCGCACCGCTACTGGACGATCGCGCTGCAGCTCACCGCCGAGGCCGACCGCCGCCGCACCGAGCTGCTGGCCAACGCCGCCGAGTCGGCCCACCAGTGCGGCGAGCATCTGCTGGCACTGGCCCGGCTGGAGGAGCTGGCCGGCCGGCCGGACGCCCCCGGTCAGGCCGGGGTGCATCTGCGGCGGGCCCGCTACCTGGCGGCCGCCGGGCGCTCGGCGACCGCCGAGACGGAGTACCACCGCGCTCTGGAGGCGCCCGACTGCACCCCGCGCCAGCGCGCCTCTGCCGCGGCCTACCTGGCCGAGCTGCTGCTGCACCTGGGCCGGTACGCGGACGCCAACCAGCACGCCCGCGAGGCCCTGGAACTGGCCGCGGTGAACGGGGCGACCGCCGACCTGGTCCGGGCGAGCGCCGCGCTCGGCTTCAGCGCGGCCTTCCGTGAGGATCCGGACGCCGGCCTGGCCGTCATCCGGCACGGTGTGGAGATCGCCGAGCGGTCCGGGCACCCGGACGACCTGGGGGTGGCCTACCTGCACCTCGCCGAGCTGCTGACCGGCCCGCTGAACAGCGTCGAGGAGGGGGTCCTGGTCGCCCGCCGCGGCGCGGAGAAGCTCTCCTCGCTCGGCGTCGGCCGGACCTACCAGACCAGGCTACTGGCGATCGCCGCGAATGGACTGTTCAGAAGCGGACAGTGGGCCGAGGCGGACGCGGTGTTGGACTCCGCCATGCGCAACCGTCCGTCCGGCGCCGACGCGGTCGAACTGCTGCTGGCCCGGTGCCGGCTCTGGGTCGGTTTCGGCGAGCTGGACAACGCCCGCCGCAACCTGGACGCGGCGGCGACCCTGCTGGCCGGCGGCGGCGCCCGGCACGTGCTGCCGATGCTGACCCTGCGGGCCGGCATGGCGATCTGGCTGGGCGAACACGCCGACGCCCGGGCCGCCGTGCAGCGTGGGCTGACCGAGTCCCGCTCCGACGACCTGGCGCTGCTCGCGGTGCTGGCCTGGCACGGGCTGCGGGCCGAGGCGGAGGCGCACGTGGCCGGCCAGCCGGTCGACGCGGGTGCGGTCCGGCGCCTGCGCACGGTGATGGATCGGCTGGTCAAGGGGGTGGTCGATGCGCCGCCCGCGGTCCGGGCGGTGGTCGACGGCTACCTCGACCTGTGCACCGCCGAGCTGAGCCGGGTGGAGGACCGCCACGATCCGGAGCCGTGGGCACGGGCGGCGGCGGTCTGGGACCGGCGCCAGCAGCCCTACCCGGCGGCCTATTCGCGCCTGCGGCACGCCGAGGCGTCGTTGCAGCGCCGGGTCCGGCGGGCGACGGCGATCTCCGGGCTCCGCCAGGCCTACGGGACGGCGACCGCGATGGGTGCCCGGCCGCTCGCCAGCGAGATCGTGGGGGTGGCCCAGCGGTTCCGGGTCACGCTCGCCGACGACGCGGAGACGGTGCCGATGGCGGTGCCCGAGCAGCCCGCCGACGAGCTGTCCTCACTGACCGGCCGGGAGCGTGAGGTTCTGGCCGCGGTGGCCGAGGGCTTGACTAACCGGGAGATCGGTGAGTTGCTCTTCATCAGCGAGCGCACCGTGGGCGTGCACCTCGGGCACATCTTCGACAAACTGCAGGTGCGGACCCGGGTCCAGGCAAGTCGTGTCTATCTGACAGCGGCCTGACCAGGCAATCGTTATCTCGCCGTGACTTACGTACGCGGAATACGTAGTTCTACCGATCCGATCGGCGGACCCCCGGTGGAAGTGTGAGCCGCACGGGGGAGCACCGCCCGGCGACCAGCTTCGCCGGGCGGTGCTGGGGGCCCTCCGCTGTACTGCATCATTCACGGAGGAACCGATGACCCAGCCCATCTGGGGCCCCGTTCAGCAGGAGATGTCCGACATCCTGCAACGGCACCCCGACGACGTGCCCGGAGTGGTGGACCAGCTAGCGAAACTGCAAGAGGTCCTGTGCCAGGTGCCGCCGTTGCTCCACAGCAACCCGCTGGCCGACTTCAACAAGCTCTATCTCACGATCACCGAGAACGTGCTCGAGCGTCTCTACGCCGGCAAGTTCAAGGACCCGGCGTTCCTGGCCCGCCTCGACGTCGAGTTCGCGGCGCGCTATTTCGACGCGCTCCGCTACTGGACCGAAGGCAGCCCGGCCTGTCCGGGTGTGTGGGCCGGCCTGTTCTGCCGGGTGCCGGGGCCGGATGCCCGCCCGCTCCCGTCGGCGGTCGCCGGCGTCAACGCGCACATCAATTTCGATCTGCCGTTCGCGCTGGTCACCACCTTCGACCACCTGGGCAGCGATCCGGTGGACGGCAGCGACCAGCACCACGATTACCTCCAGGTCAACGACATCTTCGCCGAGGAGATCCCGGGTCTGCGCCGCGGTTACCTCGATCGCTGGCAGGTGCTCATCGACACGATGAACGGCGACCTCGACGACTGGTGGCAGGGCGAGATGGTGGAATACACCCGCAATGTCGCCTGGCGCAACGCTCAGAAGATCTGGGCTCTGCGCCACGACATGATCGAGCTCGACAAGGAGCGGCGGCGGCTCGACAAGACCGCCACCGGTCTCGGCAAGCTCCTCCTGTCGCCCTTCGGCGAATTCCTGCAGTAATCGCCCCGAGACTCGGCCGCGCGGGGGGCGTGGCCGGGTCGGGGACCGTCGGCTGAGGCCGGCCCAAGGGGCGGGCCGGTCTCAGCCGACGATGATCAGACGGGCCGCGGTGGCAGAGCCGTCGCGGACCCCGCCCACGCCGACCGTCGCGCCCACGGTCACGGCGTCGCGCTCGGTCTTCTCCCGCTTCACCCGGTCGACCACACGCAACGGGTCACCGAAGGTCCACGAGCCCTCGAACCCGTCGGACGACTTCACGGTGAACCGGTCACCCTCCACCGCGGTGACCTCGCCGCGCTGGACCACGATCGTGCGTGTGCCGCCGTCACGTGTCTCCACCACCACCTCGCCGTGCAGCGCGTTCTTCCGCAGCAGCTTGCGGACGGCGTGCGGCCGCACCTTGCCGGGCGCGGTGGACGGGCCGTCGGCGAGCACCTCGGTGAAGCCGACCTCCTGGAGAGCCACCACCTCGGCGGCCGTGTCCACATCGGGCGTGCCCGCATCAGGCGTGTCCACATCGGGGCCGCCACAGCCGGTCAGGACCAGGGCCAGGGCGATGCCCGCCATCAGGATCTTCGGGGTATGAGTCATGCCCACGATCCTGGGCCGACCGCGATCGAGCCATGTCAGCCCATTGTTCGGGAACGGTAAAGCTCCACGGTGAACATGGCGCCGCCCTCCGGAGCGTGCCCCGCCGTGATCCGGCCACCGAGCCGGGTCACGAGACGGGCCGCCAGCGCCAGTCCGAGCCCGCTGCCCACCTCACGCACACCCCGGTAGCGCCGGTTCAGCTCGCCCCGCTCGAACGCCACGGCCAGATCGTCGTCGGTGAACCCGGGCCCGCCGTCACGGACCTCGACGATCCCCCCGCTCAGCCGGCCGGAGGAGGCCGCCACGAGCCGGCCCTCCTGATCGCGAACCTCTCCGAACCGGCCCTCGCCGTCGGCGGCCGGCCGGGCCGCCAGGATCAGCGGCGCGCCCGCCGGGACCACCCGCAACGCGTTCTCGCAGAGGCCGTCGAGCACCTGCCGGATCCGCCCGGCGTCGGTGTGGACGACGACCGGGCCGTCCGGCGCCTCGACGGTCAGCGACGGACCGTCAGGGCCGCAGCGGGCCGCCCACGCCCGCCCCGCGTCGCGGACCAGCTCCGCGAGGTCCACCTCGGTCACGTCGAGCGGCAGGTCCGCGGCCTCCAGGCGGGAGAGCACCAGCAGGTCGGAGATCAGCCGGTCCAGCCGCTGGGCCTCGCCGAGCATGGTGGCGCCCGCGCCGGCCGCGTCGTCGCCGGTGATCACGCGATCGGCGAGCGCCTCCGCGTATCCCCGGATGGTGGCCAACGGGGTGCGCAGCTCGTGCGACACCGACAGCAGGAAGTCACGCTCCCGGCCCTCGCTGGTCTGGAGGGCGGCGGCGAGCTGGTTGAACGCGTCGGCGAGCCGGGCCGCCTCGGACGGGCCGGCCCGGGAGATCCGCACCGAACGGTCCCCCGAGGACAGGCGGGCGGCGGCGGCCGCGGCCCGCGCGATCGGCCGGGTCACGAAGCGGGCCAGCACCGTGCCGGCGAGGACCCCGCCGGCCAGGCCGATGACCAGCGCCACCCAGACCCCGCCGAGCACCCGGGCGGCCAGGTTGGTGGCGACCTTACGGGTCAGCACGACGCCGCCGGCCCGGCCGGGAAGCGGCCGGGCCGCGACGAACGACAGCCGCCCGGAGACCTGGCCGCGGATGTCGACGGTCTCGCCCGCGGCCACCCGCCGCACCACCCGTGGCGGAAGCCCGGCACGGTCGGCGCGGCCGTTGCGGATCAGGTAGATCTCGACGCCCTCGGCGCGCAGCCGGTCGACGATCCGGGCCCGGACGGCGGGACGCTCGTCGGTGAGCAACTCGACCGCGAGCACGGTCTGGTTCATCAACTCGGTGCGGACCTGGGTGTTCACCGACCGGATCGCGATCGGCACCGCGACCATCGTGGTCGCGATCACCGAGACGAGCGCGGTGGCGGTGGTGACGAGGACGGCGCGACCGGCCAGCGTGCCGAAGAACCGCCGCACGGCGGGGCCCCACGCCCGAGGTGACTCACGCATCGGCGGTGTACCCCACCCCGCGGACCGTCCGGATGAGGGCGGCGGCCGGGCCCAGCTTGGCGCGGACCTGCGCCACGTGCACGTCGACCGTCCGGGTGCCGGCGTGCGAGGCGTAACCCCAGACGGCGGCCAGCAGCTCCTCCCGGGTGAAGACCCGGCCGGGCCGGCCCACCAGGTGCGCGAGCAGGTCGAACTCGGTCGCCGTGAGGGCCAGCGACCGCCCCTGGAGCGCGGCGGTCCGGCGGCCGGGATCCAGGGTGAGCGGGCCCAGGCTGCGCACCCGCTCCGCCCCGGCCGGTCCGGCCGCGCGCCGCAGCAGCGCCTTGACCCGGGTGACCAGCTCGCGTGGGCTGAACGGCTTGGTGACGTAGTCGTCGCCGCCCAGCTCCAGCCCGAGGATGCGGTCGACCTCGTCGTCCCGTGCGGTCAGGAAGATCACCGGGGTCCAGTCGTCGTCGGCGCGCAGGCGGCGGCAGATCTCGGTGCCGTCCATGCCGGGCAGGGCGATGTCCAGGATGCACACGACCGGGCGCAACCGCCGGGCGGCGAGCAGGCCGGCCGCGCCGTCGTGCTCGACCTGCACCCCGAAGCCCTCCCGGCTCAGGTAGAGCCGGACCAGGTCGGCGATCGGCCGCTCGTCCTCGACCACGAGGACCAGCCCTCTGCCCACCGCGCCCGTCACGGCACCCATCATGCCGCGCGGCGGGGCGCGCAAACGTACGAGGAAGGTAAGACCCGACCGGGTGATGTGTGTGTTCCGCCCGTCTTGTGCGACATCTGGCGGCCGTGGTCGGCCTGACCTGCACCCGCGCATTTGTGGAAACGCTCCCAAAATCGTCGTGGAAGCGCTTTCTTCCCGTGCTATAAAGGCGACAGCGGCGGGGCGCCTTCGAGCGTGGACGCCGCGTGCCCAGCGCCGTTGTGCCCGTCGGCAGCTCCCGCCCCCGAGCCGGGCGAGGCGTCGCACACGGGGGGATGCCTCGCCCACCATCGTCACCGGGCCGCCCGCGAAAGCCGCGGGCGGCCCGCAAAAATGCCCGCGTCAGCGGCCCAGACCCGCCTCGCGCGCCCGCAGGATGGCCTCGGTTCGGTCGGCGACCTGGAGTTTCGCGAAGACGTTGGAGACGTTGTTACGGACCGTCTTCGGCGACAGGTAGAGCGCGGCCGCGATCTGCGCGTTGCTGCGGCCCGCCGCCAGCAACTCGAAGATCTCCCGTTCCCGGGCGGTGAGCTGCGGGAACGCGTCGGTCGGCTGCGGCGGCCCGGCGGCGAAGAACTCGGCGATCCGCTGGGCCAGGGTGACGCCGAAGATCGCGCCACCGGCCGCCACCGTGCTGATGGCGCGGACGATCTCCTCCTGCTCGGCGCCCTTGACCAGATAGCCGCGGGCGCCGGCCCGGATCGCCGCGAAGACCGTTCCGTCGTCCTCGGACATGGTCAGCACCACGACGCCGACCCCGGGCGCGTCCACCGCCAGGCGGCGGGTGGCCTCCACCCCGTTGAGCCGGGGCATCTGCACGTCCATCACCACGACGTCCGGCAGCAGCCGGGTCGCGGCCGCGACCGCCTCCACCCCGTCCGCGGCGGTGCCCACCACCTCGAGGCCGTCGACCGATGTCAGCAGCATGGCCAGGCCGTCGCGGAAGATCGGGTGATCGTCGGCCACCAGGACCCGGATCGGGTCGGTCATGTGAACACTCCCAGAGGCAGGCGGGCGCGGACATGAGTGCCGCGGTCGCCGGGGCACTCTATCCGGCAGTCGCCGCCCAGCTCAGCGGCGCGTTCCCGGAGCGAGACGAGACCGACGCCGCTCGGCGTGCCGGCCGGGATGCCGACGCCGTCGTCGGTGATCTCGACGGTCAGGTCGCCGCCGGCCACGTCCAGCCGGACCAGGCAGGAGGCGGCCGAGGCGTGCCGGGCCACATTGGCCAGTGCCTCCGAGGCGATCCGGTACGCCGCCACCTCCACCGCCGCGGGCAACTGCTCGAGCTCGTCGCCGCCCTCGACCGTCACGGTGAGACCGGGCGCCCGCAGCCGGGCCGCCTGCTGCCGGACCGCGCCGAGCAGGCCCACGTCGTCGAGCGCGGGCGGCCGCAGATCGTGGACCAGCCGCCGTACGTCGGCGACCGCCGCCGTGGCATCCTCCCGCGCCTGTCTCAGCAGCCGGTCGGCCTCCTCGGGCCGGCGGGCGGCAAGGTTGCGGGCGGTGTCGATGCGCAGCGCCACCCCGCCCAGCGTGGGGCCGAGCCCGTCGTGCAGGTCACGGCGCAGCCGGCGGCGCTCCTCCTCACGGGCCGCGACGATCAGTTCCCGGCCGCGCTGCAACTCGCCGACCAGGTGGGCGTTGCGGGCGGCGACCGCGGCCTGCCGGACCATGTCGGCGAGCAGCCGTTCGTCGCGCTGGGACAGCGACACCCGGGGCCCGGCGGCGGGCAGGATCACCCGGCCCACGGTCTCCCCCCGGTACGTGATCGGCAGGGTGGTGGTGCGCCCGGCCGGCACGCCCTCGGTGGCCACCACCTTCTCGCCGCCGGGCCGGTCCACCTCGACGATCACGTACGGCGACCGGAACGCCTCGGCCACCGCCCGCGCCACGGCGAGCAGCTCGTCCTCCGGCGACGTGGACCGTTCCAGTTGTTCGGCGAGCCCCGCCACCACCCGGTACGGGTCGTCGCGCCGCCCCAGGACGAGCCGCCGCACGAGCAGCCACAGCCGGTGCCGCAACGGCCCGTACCCGGCGGTGACCAGCAGGACCGCGACCACCGCGGCGTCGCGTTCCGGCAGGCTCTGCCCGAGGAACAGCCCGGTGGCGCCGAGCACGCACGCGTCCACGGCCAGGACGGTGGCGGCCATCGCGGCGTACAGGACGGTGCCGCCGAGCAGCCGGTCGACGTCGAGCAGGGTGGGCCGGGCGATCGCCACCACGACCGCCGCGCCGGTCAGGCCGACCGCCGGGGCCAGCGCCACCGACGACAACTCGGGCACCACCAGGACGGAGACGACCACCAGCAGGTCGATGATCGCGGCCCAGAGCAGCCAGCGCATCCGCAGCCGGTCGTAGCCGTCCGCCTGCCGGAACCGCCGTACCACCACCGCGACCGGCACGATCATGCCGAGCGGGATGGCCAGGAACGACACCTGGAAGATCGCCACCCACCAGCCGTCCGGCAGCGGGATCGAGGTGGGGTCGAGGTTCAGCCCGGCGAACTCGGCCGGCATCGGCTCCCCGGCCCGCTGCTGAGCCGCGCCGGCCGGGATGACCAGGGAGAGCAGCGGCATCAGGCAGGACGCGGTGAGGCTCAGATAGGCGGCGATCCGCCACCGGCCGCCGGGCAGCCGCCCGGCCGGATAGATCAGCAGCAGCAGCGGCAGCCAGACCAGCAGGGCGGCTCCGAGCCGCTGGTAGATCCAGAACGCGGCGGCGGCGCCGGGCAGGTCGTTCCAGGTGGCGTAGGCCAGCCAGGTGCCGGCCGCCGCGTCCAGGCACCAGTGGATCCCGGAGAGACAGAGCAGCCAGGCGATCGGGTGCCGGGGCAGGCGGCGCAGCAGCAGTGCGCCGGGCACGGCCAGGCCCAGGCCGGCGATCCCGGCGGTCCACGCCACCTCGGTGACGATCCGCTCCCGGTGCGCCGACGGCACCTGGAGATCCAGCAGCGAGGCCACGATCAGGGACCCGGCCGACACGGCGACCACCGCCACGGCCGCGGGCGTTGCCTTCTTCACCGGCACATGGTGACAGCCCGGGTGTCCCGCGGTCGCTGGGCGGATGTCCCGGATGACCCGGGACACCTCGCGGGACGGCGCCGGTGACGCGGAGCCCTGCCGGCCCGGGACGCGTCCCGGAGAGTGTTCTCCCCGTCGACGACGGACATCGAGAACGGAAACTCCATGACGGTTCACATCACCCCCGCCCCGGCCCGCACCGACGAGCCGGGCGCCGCCTCGATCAGCGTCCGGGCGGTACGCCGTACCGGCTGGGCGCTCGCGGTCGGCGCCACCATCTGGTCGGGCACCTACTTCGCCTTCGATCCACAGTCAGGCGACCCGGACGTGGTCACGATGGTGGACCTGTTCGCCGTACCCGCTCAGCTCGCCCTCCTGGCTCTGGTCGTGGTGCAGCTGCGGACCGGCGCCACCGGGGTCGGCAAGGTCGCCCGCGGCATGCTGCGCGCCGAGATGGTGCTGCTCACCCTGGCGACCGTGTGGAGCGTGCTGCACGGCGCGGTCCCCGCGTTCCGGGACGACCTGTGGCTGGCGATCCTCGACGTGTTCTGGCCGCTGTCCATGCTCGGCATGCTCGTCATCGGCGTGAAGATCGCCGTCGCCGGCCGCTGGAAGGGCCTGGCCCGCTGGTGGCCGCTCGGCGCCGAGAGCTGGGTGTTCATCACCCTCCCGGCGATGGGGATCTTCGGCGTGACGGTCGGCCGCTTCGTCGGCGCCACGCACCTCCTGATCGGCTACGCCACCCTCGGCGTCCTGCTCGCGCTGCGCCCGCACCTCACCGGCGCCCGCGACTGATCAACCCCATCGGTGGTCGCCCTCCCGCGCGGAGGTCGGCCGCCTCTGTGCGTGGGGCGCGCTTTCCAGGAGCGCCGGCGTCATCTCCAACCCATTCCCGGTACGGGCTACGCGAACCCGCCGTAGTAGACCCGCGAGCCACTGCCGGGTCCAGGCCGTGCCGCGCCCGCCGGGCGTGAGGGCGGGGGCGGGCTCGCGGACGCCACGGCCACCGGGCCGTCACGCGGCCCCGGGCAGGTGCGCTCTGCCCGCCCCGACGGCCGGGCCCGGGTGGGCCCGGCGGCCGCACACGAAACAGCGTTCGCGTGCGGCGACTGACGCTACGACGCGGGTGCGGGTGCACACGGGGGGCGCTGTGTGCGGCCAGTGGGGTGTCGGTGAGAGTGAGTGGGCAGCTCCGCCCGGCGGGCGCGGCACCGGGCGGGGCCCGGCGGCAGATCGCGGGTCTGGTACGGCGGGTTCGGGTAGCCCGTACCGGAAATGGTCTTTCTTGGATGCGGTGTGCCGGCGGCGGATGGGGGAAGACTGAGTGGCATGGCCTATGTCGAATCGGGTGAGTTCACCCGGGACCAGCGGTACATCGCCACCCGGATCACCGCGGACGGGCGCGACGGTTTTCCGGTGGAGGCGGGGCGGTACCGGCTCGTGGTGAGCCGGGCGTGCCCGTGGGCGAACCGGGCGATCATCGTGCGCCGGCTGCTCGGGCTGGAGGACGCGCTGTCGATGGGGGTCTGCGGGCCGACGCACGACGAACGTAGCTGGACGTTCGACCTGGATCCGGGCGGGCGGGATCCGGTTCTCGGGATCGAGCGGCTGCAGGAGGCGTTCTTCGAGCGGTACCCGGACTACGACAAGGGCATCACCGTTCCGGCGATCGTGGACGTGCCGACCGGCGCGGTGGTCACCAACGACTTCGCGCGGATCACCGTCGACCTGTCGCTGGAGTGGACGGCGTTCCATCGCGAGGGCGCGCCGGATCTCTACCCGTCGTCGCTGCGGGACGAGATCGACGAGGTGAACGAGGTCGTCTACGCGGACGTGAACAACGGCGTCTACCGGGCCGGGTTCGCGGGATCGCAGGAGGCCTACGAGGAGGCCTACGACCGGCTGTTCCGGCGGCTCGACCGGCTGTCCGAGCGGCTCGGGTCCCGGCGTTACCTGGTCGGGGACACGATCACCGAGGCGGATGTCCGGTTGTTCACCACGCTGGCCCGGTTCGACGCGGTCTATCACGGCCATTTCAAGTGCAACCGGCACAAGCTGACCGAGATGCCGGTGCTGTGGGCCTACGCGCGTGACCTGTTCCAGACGCCGGGGTTCGGCGACACCATCGACTTCACTCACATCAAACGGCACTACTACGAGGTGCACCGGGACATCAACCCGGCCGGCATCGTGCCGGCCGGGCCGGACCTCTCCGGGTGGCTCACCCCGCACGGGCGCGAGGCGCTGGGCGGACGGCCCTTCGGGGACGGGACGCCGCCCGCCTCAGAGCCCGTGCAGCAGTTCGCGTAGCAGGGCGCTGAGCTGCGCGCTCTTCTCCGGCGGCAGATGGGCGAGGAGCCGCTGCTGCTCGGCCAGGCCGGCGGTGACCGCCTCGTCGGCGAGGGCGCGGCCGCGCTCGGTGAGGCGGACCAGGATGGCCCGGCGGTCGTTCGGGTCCGGCGAGCGGGTGACCAGGCCGGCCTTCTCCAGGCGGTCGAGCCGGGCCGTGGTGCCGCCGGTGCTGAGCATCATCGACGCGGCCAGGGCGCCCGGCGACAGCTGGAACGGCTCGCCGGAGCGGCGCAGCGCGGCCAGCACGTCGAACTCGGGGCGGCCGATGCCGAAGCGGCCGTAGGCGCGCTCGGTGACGTCGCCGGCGAGTTTGCCGAGGCGGAAGATCCGGCCGAAGACGCCCATGGCGGCGGTGTCCAGATCGGGGCGCTCGCGGGCCCACTGTCCGAGGATGCGGTCGATGTCGTCGGTCACGTTCCCCATTCTCTTGATGACAAGCTTCTCGACAAAGTTTATCTTTACGTCGAGATACTTTACGTCGAGGGAGATGGTGGCGATGCGGCGGGCCCTGCTGCTCACGGCGGTCACACCCCTGGTGTGGGGGACCACCTATGCGGTCACCACCGAGTTCCTGCCGCCCGACCGGCCACTGCTCGCCGGGCTCCTGCGGGCACTGCCGGCCGGGCTGGTGCTGCTCGCGCTCACCCGGCGACTCCCCCGCGGCGCCTGGTGGTGGAAGTCGGCGGTGCTCGGCGCGCTCAACGTCGGGATCTTCTTCGCGTTGCTGTTCGTCACGGCGTACCGGCTGCCCGGCGGCATGGCGGCCGTCCTCGGCGCGGTGCAGCCGCTGCTCGTCGCCGGGCTGAGCGTGCTGCTGCTGCGGGAGCGGGTGGCGCTGCGCACCGTGCTGGCGGCCCTGATCGGCGCGGTGGGCGTGGCGTTCGCCGTGCTGACCGCCGCGGCCCGGCTCGACCCGGTCGGCGTCGCCGCCGGGCTGGCCGGCGCCGCATCGATGGCGCTCGGCCTCATCCTCACCAAACGGTGGGGCCGGCCCTCGGTGTCGCTGCTCACCGCCACCGGCTGGCAGCTCACCGCGGGCGGCCTGCTCCTGCTGCCGGTCGCCCTCCTGGTGGAGGGCCCACCACCCGCACTCACGGCGCCCAACCTGCTGGGGTACGCGTACCTGTCACTGGTCGGGACGGCCCTGGCCTACACGATCTGGTTCGCCGGCGTGGAGCGCCTTCCCGCCGCCCAGGTCTCGCTGCTGAGCCTGCTCTCCCCGGTGATGGCCACGGCGGTCGGCTGGGCGGCGCTCGGCCAGACCCTCACACCGGTGCAGCTGACCGGCATGACACTCGCCTTCGGCGCCGTGGTCTGGGGCCAGTCAGCGCATCCGGTGGGCCGCCGGCGGGGGCGGAAAACGTCGTACCCGGGGCCTAGGGTCGGGGCGTGCCCGTTGAACAACGATGGTCCACCGCTCAGGTCGAGGCGCTCGCGCCCGACCCCGCATCGCTGCGCAACGCACGCGGCGTCACCGGCCAGTTCACCACCACCGGGCTGATCGGCGACGTCCTCTGGGGAGTGTGCCGCGGCTATCAGGTGGCGGCCGATCTGTCCGGGCCGGCGTTCAAGTGCTCCTGCCCGAGCCGCAAGATCCCCTGCAAACACGTGCTGGGGCTGCTGCTGCACTGGTCCTCGTCCGGCGCCGGTTCCGCCGCCGGCGCGGCTCCCGAGTTCGTCACCCGGTGGGTGGCGGCGCGGGCCGCGCGGACGTCGCGGTCCCCCGCCGCGGCGCCCGATCCGGTCGCCGCCGCCAAACGGGCGCAGGGCCGCGCCGACCGGGTCGCCGGCGGCATGACCGAGCTGCGCCGATGGCTCGACGACCAGGTCGAGCAGGGTCTGGCCACGGCCGGGCGGTCCGGGCCTGCGGCGTTCGAGGCGATGGCCGCCCGCCTGGTCGACGCGCAGGCACCCGGCGCGGCCGGGGCGGTGCGCCGGCTCGGCGGCATCGCCGGCATCGGCCCGCAGTGGGCCGACCGGTTGCTCGGCGAGCTGGCGCTGCTGCGCCTGCTGGTCTCCGGGCACGCCCACCTCGACACCCTCGACCCGGGGCTCGCGGCCACCGTCCGCTCCCGGATCGGGTTCCCGACGTCGGCCGAGGAGGTGCTGGCCGGGCCCCGGGTCACCGACCGCTGGCAGGTCCTCGGCCAGGTCGAGGTCGACGACGGCGCGCTGACCAGCCGGCGGACGTGGCTGCACGGTTCCGGCAGCGACCGGTTCGCGCTGGTGCTGTCGTTCGCGGCGCCCGGCCAGCCGCTGCCGGCCGACCTCGTCCCGGGCACCGCGTTCCGCGGCGACCTCTGCTTCTACCCGGGCTCCGTGCCACTGCGCGCGCTCGTCGCCGAGCGCACCTCCGCGGCCGAGCCGTTCGGCGCACCGGACGGCGCCGGGCCGATCCGGGCGGCTCTCTCCCGCTGGTCGGCGCTCCTGGCCGCGGAGCCCTGGCGGTCCGACGCACCCGTGCTCCTGTCCGGTGTGCGCCCGTCCGGCGCCCACCTGGTCGACGCCGCGGGCGACGCGTTGCCGCTGGCCCCGGGCCATCGCGAGCCGTGGTGGCTGCTCGCCGCCGCGGGCGCCGCCCCGGCCACGGTGGCCGCGGAGTGGTCCCCGTCCGGATTGCGCCCCCTGGCCGCGTGGGCCGACGGTGCTTTCGTGCCCGCCGCCCCGCCGATCCCGGACCCGTCCGCCTCCCGTGATCCGGAGCTGCCTCCGGAGCTGCTGACGGCTGCCCTGGTCGGCACGGGCCGCCGCCCGTGGTCCGGCCACGCCGTCCAGGTCGGGCCGCTGAGCGCCGATCTCGGCTCGCCGGTCCCGGAGAGCCCGGCGGCCGCGCTGCTGGAGGCGGCGGCGGTGGCGCTGACCTGCCGGCGGGCCGGGTTGGCGCCGGAGAGCGGGCGGGCGCCGATGGCGGCCGCGCCGGCTGAGACGGTCGCGCCGCTGCCGGCGGCGGCGTCGGCGCGGCTGGCCCAGATCCTCGGTGGGGGCGCGCCCGGTGGTGGGCACAACGAGCAGGAGTTGCTCGCCCAATGGCTGGCGGCGGCCGCCGGGCGCGGCGGGGTCGCGCCGCCCGCGATCCTTCCGGCATTGCTGGAGGCCGGGCGGCGGAACATCTCGGTCCGGGCCGACCTCGCGAAGGTCGCCGGGCGGCGGGGCGCCTGGCTGGCCGGGCAGCGCGCCGACTGGCGCTGGCTGCTCAGCGAGGCCCCGGCCGCTCTGGCCGGAAACGGGGTGCGGAACGAGGTGGCCGGGGAGTGGGCCACCGCGGGTTCGGCCGAGCGGCTCGGTCACCTGGCCGCGCTTCGGCGGATCGACCCGGACCAGGCTCGTGCGCTGGTGGAGAGCACCTGGACGGAGGAGTCCTCGGAGAACCGGGCGCGGTTCATCGGCGCGTTCGGGCCGGGCCTGTCGCTGCGGGACGAGCCACTCCTGGAGCGGGCGCTCGACGACCGGCGTAAGGAGGTTCGGGAGGCCGCCCTCGAACTGCTGCGCAACCTGCCCGGAGCGGCGCTGGGCCGGCGGATGGCCGAGCGGGCGCACGCCGCGGTCCGGTTCGACGGCGCCGGCCGGCTGAGCGTCGACCCGCCCGCCGAACTGGACCGGGACCTGCGCCGGGACGGGGTCGGCGCGGCCCCGGTCCGCGGTGTCGGCGCCGGGGCGTGGCTGCTCGAGGAGGTGGTGGCCGGCACCCCACTGGACACCTGGACCGGCCTCGGCCCGCGGGGCTGGCTCGACGCGGCCGGCGGCCACGACTGGGCGGCGCCGCTGCTGCACGGCTGGGCCAAGGCGGCGGTCGTGCAGCGTGACCCGCGGTGGGCGACCGCATTGCTGGGCGCTGACGCGGGCCGGCTGCGCGAGGCCGTCCGCTGGGATCTGCACCTGGTCCTGCCACCGGACCGGCTGGCCCGGCTCGCCGCCGACGCCCTGCGCGCCGAGGACGGCACCGCCCAACGGCTGCTGGCGCTGCATCCCGGGCCGTGGCCGGACGGGCTGTCGGTCGCCGTCCTGGAGACGGTGGAACACCGTGCCCGCGTCGACCGGCACACCTGGCAGCTGGGCGAGCTGTGCCGGGCGGCCGGCCTGGCCATGCCCCCGGAGTACTCCGACCTCACCGGCCGGCTGGCCGCACTGCTGGACCAGACCGTCGATCCGGCCCGGGTTCGCCCGGTGGCCGAGCTGGCCCGCACCCTCACCTTCCGACTCGAGATGTTCCAGGAGCTTTCGTGACCGCTCTGCGACCGCACGCCGAGGACCAGTACGCCGAAGAGCTGGCCCTGCTCGCCGCCGCCGACGACCGGCCCCGTCCGCCCGGCTGGCGGCTGTCGCCACATGCCGTGGTCACCTATCTGCTCGGCGACGGCGCGAAGATCACCCCGAAGTACGTGGGCCCGCGCCGCCTCATGGAGGTGGCCGTCTCCACCCTGGCCACCGACCGGGCGCTGCTGCTGCTCGGCGTCCCCGGCACCGCCAAGACCTGGGTCTCCGAGCACCTGGCGGCGGCCGTCTCCGGCGACTCCACACTGCTCGTCCAGGGCACCGCCGGCACCCCCGAGGAGGCGATCCGGTACGGGTGGAACTACGCCCGCCTGCTCGCCGAGGGCCCCACCGACGCCGCCCTGGTACCGAGCCCGATCATGCGGGCCATGCGGGACGGGTCGATCGCCCGGCTGGAGGAGCTGACCCGGGTCCCGTCCGACGTGCAGGACGCGCTGATCACCATCCTTTCCGAGAAGACGCTGCCGGTCCCCGAGCTGAACACCGAGGTCCAGGCGCAGCGTGGTTTCAACCTGATCGCCACGGCCAACGACCGGGACCGTGGGGTCAACGAGCTGTCCAGCGCGCTGCGCCGCCGGTTCAACACCGTGGTGCTGCCGGTTCCGGCGAGCGCCGACGACGAGGTGGAGATCGTGGCGCGGCGGGTGGCCCAGCTGGGCAGGGCCCTGGAGCTGCCCGAGGTGCCGGCCGCCCTGGAGGAGATCCGCCGTGTGGTGACGGTCTTCCGGGAGCTGCGGTCCGGGATGACCGAGGACGGGCGTACCAAATTGAAGTCGCCCACCGGGACCCTCTCGACGGCCGAGGCCATCTCGGTGATCACCAACGGGATGGCGCTGGCCGCCCACTTCGGTGACGGCACTCTGCATCCCGGCGACGTGGCGGCGGGCATCGTCGGCGCCGTGGTGAAGGACCCGGTCTCGGACGGGGTGGTCTGGCGGGAGTATCTGGAGGCGGTCGTCCGGGAGCGGTCCGGGTGGCTCGACTTCTACCGGGCCGCCCGCGATGCCTGAGCGGATCTACGGGATCCGGCACCACGGCCCGGGGTCGGCCCGCGCCGTGGTCCGGGAGTTGTCGGCGCACCCGCCGGAGGTGCTGCTGATCGAGGGTCCGCCGGAGGCCGACGACCTGGTCCGGTGGGTGGCGGACGACGGCCTGGAACCGCCGGTCGCCCTGCTGGGGTATGCGGTGGACGATCCCGGGAAGGCCGCGTTCTGGCCGTTCGCCGTCTTCTCGCCGGAATGGCAGGCCATCCGGTGGGCGGTCGGGCACGGCGTCCGGGTGCGTTTCTTCGATCTTCCGTACGCGTTTCGCGTCGCCCCGGAGGCGGACCCTCCCGAAGGGGAGGGCGAGGCGGCCCGGCCGGTGGATCCGATCGGGGAGCTGGCCGCGGCGGCCGGGTATGACGATCCCGAGCGCTGGTGGGAGGACGTCGTCGAGCATCGGGGTGTACCGGTCTTCGAGGCGATCGCGGAGGCGATGACGGCGATCCGGGAGACCGTCCCGGAGAATCCGGACGATCTGCTGCGCGAGGCTCACATGCGGACCGTGCTCCGGGAGGAGCGGCGGCGGCACGAGGAGATCGCCGTCGTGTGCGGGGCGTGGCACGTGCCGGCGCTGCTCCAGAAGGTGCCGGTCAAGGACGACGCCGCGCTGCTCAAGGGGCGGCGTAAGGGGAAGGTGGCGTTCACCTGGGTGCCGTGGACGTACGGGCGGCTCGCGTCGTGGTCGGGTTACGGGGCCGGGGTGCGGTCGCCGGGGTGGTACCACCATCTGTTCACCACCGGCGACGACGTGGTGCCCCGGTGGCTGGTGGACGCGGCGGGGGTGTTGCGCGCGGAGGGCGTACCCACGTCGTCGGCGCACGTGATCGAGGCCGCCCGGCTGGCCGAGGCCCTCGCCACGCTGCGGGGACGACCGCTGGCCGGGCTGGCCGAGGTGACCGAGGCCGCGGAGGCGGTGATGTGCGACGGCGAGCCGCTGCGCACCGAGCTGATCTCCCGCCGGCTGGTCGTCGGCGAGCGGCTGGGCGCGGTGCCCGACGAGATGCCGGCCGTGCCGCTGGTCCGGGATCTGACCGCGCTGCAGCGCTCGCTGCGGCTGAAACCGGAACCCGGCGAGCGGAACCTCGACCTCGACCTGCGGCAGGACAACGACCTGCGGCGCAGCCGGCTCCTGCACCGGCTGCGGATCCTCGACGTGCCGTGGGGCGAGCGGACGGCCGCCCGGCGCGGCACCGGGACGTTCCGGGAGGAGTGGCGGCTGAGCTGGCAGCCCGAGTTCGCGGTCCGGCTGGTCGAGGGCGGCATGTGGGGCACGACCGTGGCGGCCGCGGCGACCGCCCGGGTGACCGCACGGGCCGGTGCGGCGGGCACCCTGGCCGAGGTCACCGAGCTGGTGGAGACGTGTCTGCTGGCGGATCTCGCGGGGGCGTACCCGGCGGTGCTCGCGGCGCTGGACCGGCGCGCCGCGCTGGATGCCGACGTGCATCACCTGATGGCGGCGATCCCGGCGCTGGCGCGCACCTTGAGGTACGGCGACGTCCGCCGGACCGACGTGGCCGGTCTGTCCACGGTGACCGCCGGCCTGCTCGCCCGGGTGTGCGCCGCGCTGCCGTCGGCGGCCGGGTCACTCTCCGACGAGGCGGCCCGGCGGTTGCGGGACGGCATGGACGGCGTGCACCAGGCCGTCGGCCTGCTCGCCGACGAGTCGCAGCGGGAGCGGTGGCTGGCGACCGTCGGGGCGCTCGCGGTCCGGCCGGGGTTGCACGGTCTGCCGGCCGGGCGGCTGACCCGCCTGCTGCTGGACGCCGGGCGGCTGGACGGCGCGGAGGTGCGCCGCCGGCTGCGGCTGCCGCTGACCGTCGGCGCGGCGCCGGCGCACGCGGCGGCCTGGGTGGAGGGTTTCCTCGCCGGTGGCGGGTTGCTGCTGGTCCACGACGAGGCGCTGCTCGCTCTGGTGGACGACTGGCTGGCGGACATTCCGGCGGATGCCTTCGAGTCGGTGCTGCCGCTGTTGCGACGGACGTTCGGCGCGTTCGAGTCGGGTGAGCGGCGGGCCATCGGCGAGCGGGTGGCGGGCGGGCGTTCCGGTTCCGCCGGCGCGACCGCCGAGATCGACCCGGCCCGCGCCGCGGAGCCGCTGCCGGTGCTCAGCGCCCTGCTGGGCCGCCCACTCACCATGGTTCAGGGGGAAGCGTGAGCGGCGATGACGACGTGACGCGGGAGCGGCTGCGGCGGTGGCGGCTGGTGCTCGGCGGTCCGGCCGACGAGGCGCTCGGCAGGGCGGAGGGCCGGGACGGGGCGATGGACGCCGCGCTGGCCGCGCTCTACGACGCCGGGGAGGGCGGGGCGGACGGCAAGCCGGCACGACGGTCGGCCGGGCTGGGCGGGTCCGCGCCGAAGGTGGCCCGCTGGCTCGGCGACATCCGGGAGTATTTTCCGGGCACCGTGGTCCAGGTGATGCAGGCCGACGCCATCGAACGGCTCGACCTCACCCGGCTGCTGCTCGAACCGGAGATGCTGGCCGCCGTCGAACCCGACATCCACCTGGTCGGCACGCTGCTCTCGCTGAACCGGGTGATGCCGGACGCCACCCGCGAGGCGGCCCGCCAGGTGGTCCGGACCGTGGTGGAGGAGCTGGAGCGGCGGATCGCGCAGCAGACCCGGGCCGCGGTGACCGGCGCGCTGAACCGCGCGGCCCGGATCAGCCGGCCCCGGCACGCCGACATCGACTGGGACCGGACCATCCGCGCGAACCTCAAGCACTACCTGGCCGAACACCGGACGGTGATCCCGGAGCGGCTGGTCGGCTACGGGCGGCGGAGCACGGCGGTGCAGCGGGACGTGGTGCTCTGCGTGGACCAGTCCGGCTCGATGGCGGCCTCCGTGGTGTTCTCCGGGGTGTTCGCCGCTGTGCTCGCGTCGCTGCGCTCCCTGCGTACGTCGCTGGTGGTCTTCGACACCGCCGTGGTCGATCTGACCGATCAGCTGGCCGATCCGGTCGAGGTGCTGTTCGGCACACAGCTCGGCGGCGGCACCGACATCAACCGGGCGATCGCCTACTCGCAGCAGTTGATCACCCGGCCACGGGACAGCATCTTCGTGCTGATCAGCGATCTGTACGAGGGTGGCGTCCGGGAGGAGATGCTGCGCCGGGTGGCCGAGATGACCGCGGCCGGGGTACAGGTGGTGGTGCTGCTGGCGCTGTCCGACGAGGGGGCGCCGGCCTACGACCACGAGAACGCGGCGGCCCTGGCGGCTCTCGGGGTGCCGGCGTTCGCGTGCACGCCGGACGTCTTCCCGGATCTGATGGCCGCCGCGATCGAGCGCCGTGACCTGCGCGCCTTCGCCGAGCGCGCCACCGCGGCGGGAGGTTGATCAGTCGGTCCAGCGGAGGAAGCGGTCGAAGAGCTCCGAGGCGGGCGCCTGGGGCATGTCCCGGGCGGCCTCCTCGAGGTGGTCCCACATCACGATGGCCAGGTCGACGCGACCGTGTTCGCGGGCCAACTGTTCGCGGGCCGGGTCGCACGGCCAGGCCCGCCCGCAGGAGGAGCAGTCCCACGAAGGCCGGGCGGGGCCGTGCTCCACTCGATCCGCGATCCCGGTCATCGCCGGGACCTCGCGCCGCACCGCACGGGGCCGCTCCTTCCTGGCGCGGGCACCCCGCCATGGCGCCCGCCGTGTCCCACACATTGCGCGTGCATCGTGCACCGGTCAACCGCGCGACCTCTTGGCTCGCTGGTCCGGGTGACCCCCGGTCGGGCCATCGGCACCGGTCGCTTCGGCCCGGTCACTGTCAGTCCAACCCCCAAGATCAAGATGCGGGGGTACGGGGTGAGCGCGCGATAGTTGCCGATAAGTGGATTCCTGCCTGATATGTACCCGCCTCTGGAACCATGAGGTGCGGAATCTCCCGCGCCCGAGGAGGTGACATGACCAACGACGAGGATCCCCCGCTTTCGGCTCCCGAGCGGGCCACCCGGCGACGTGGACAGGTCGCGATCGGGGTCGCCGGGGCGGTGGCCGTGCTGAGCGGAGTCGGGTTCCTGGCCACCCAGCTCATGAACGAGTCGCAGCCCACCCGTCCGGAACCGGCCGCACTGGCGCCGCAGACCACGCCGGCCTCCCCCACGGTGGGTGCGGCCGGGATTTCGCCGTCGGATGCCCGTACCCCCGGAAAAGCAACGAAGCAGGCGGCGCCCGCGCATCGCAGCCCCGCGCACACCCCCGCGTCGAGCCGTCAGGCGAGCCCTGCCCCGGACGCCGCGCGAGCCTCCTCCGTCATCTCTGACCTGCGAAAACGCTTCGGCTTCGGCGGACCGGAAATCGCCGACCGGACCGAGAAGCTGGGTGAGGGCACGGTACGGATCGTGACCGCGCAAAGCGACCTCACCGGCGACCGGGAGCTGATCCTCGCCGGCGACGACGGCACCGAGGTCGGCGGTGGCGTGCACTGCACCACGGACGTCCCGAACGACACGGTCATGTCGCCGGCACCTGAAATGCTGATGTGCTGGCGCACGTCGCCGGAACGCAGCGTGATCACGATGACGACCACACCCGAGGGCGAACCGTCCACGGCCGACAGCGTCGTGGTCATCCAGCGCGAGTGGGACCGCCTCGACTGAGGCGACCGGCATCGAACCCGGAATGGCAACGAGACGGCCCGGCATCCCAGAAGGATGCCGGGCCGTTCGTCGTGGTCCGCGAGTGTGGTCAGGCCACGATCGGGGCGCTGGTGACGCCGAGCAGCGTGGGGCCGGCCGGGACCATCACCCGGTAGGTCTGGCCGGCGACCAGGCCGGTGATGGTGACCTTGACCGGGGAGGCGCTCGCCGTGTACTTGCCGACGGTGGTCCAGGCGCCACGGACCTTCTGCTGGATCTCGGCGGGCCGGCCGACCGCGCCGGTCAGGGTGACCGCCAGCTTTCCCTTCGCCGTCCGGGCCACGGTGACCGCCGGGCGCACCCTGTAGGTGACCGGCGCCGAGGTCGCGGCTTCGCTCGTGGTGGTGGCGACCACCTTGAGGACGAGCTGGTAGGTCGCCTTGGCGGTGCGGTTCACCCGGACGGTGCCGGCGGAGCTGGTGGTGGCGTCGGCGCACTGCTGCGCGGCGGCGCCCTCGGTGACGCAGATCTGGACCGGCTTGCCCGGCCACGCCTTGCCATTGGCCTTGACGGTGAACGTGGTGGTCACGGCGGTGCCGTAGACGACCTCACCGCCGGTGACGTTGGCGGTGATCACCGGCTTGACCTTCACCACGGTCGGGCTCGGTGACGGCGCGGTCGTCGGAGCCTTGGTCGGCGCGGTGGTCGGAGCGCTCGTCGGAGCCTTGGTCGGCGCCGTGGTCGGAGCGGTCGTCGGAGCCTTGGTCGGCGCCGTGGTGGGAGCGGTGGTCGGGGCGCTGGTGGTCGGCGCGGTGGTCGGCGCGGTCGTGGTGGGTGCGGTCGTCGGAGCCTTGGTCGGGGCCGTGGTGGGTGCGGTGGTCGGCGACGTGATCGTGGCGAGCGCCGCGTCGGCGTCGATCCGGCCGTTGCCGAAGTCGTTGTCGAAGCCGGCCGTGCCCAGGTCGGCCGCCGACTTCTCCAGAGCGGTCTCGATCTGGTCCGGGGTGAGGCTCGACCGGTAGCCCTTGAGCAGCGCGGCCACCGCGGCGACGTGCGGGGCGGCCATCGAGGTGCCGTTCATCGCCTTGTACTGGGCGCCCAGCGCGGTCGGGTAGGTGCTGGTGATGTTGCTGCCCGGGGCGGCCACGTCGACGTAGGCGCCGGCGTTCGAGTAGCCGGCCACCTTGTCGGCGGAGTCGGTCGCGGCCACCGCGACGACACCCTCGTCGGCGGCCGGGTAGGAGACCGGGCTGCCCTGCTGACGGCTGTTGCCGGCGGCGGCGATCACCGTGACGCCCTTGCTGCGGGCGTACGTGATCGCGTTGCTCACCGCGGACACCTTCGTCGTGGCGCCCAGCGACATGTTGATCACCTGGGCGCCGTTGTCGGCGGCCCAGACGATGCCCTCGGCGGTGTCCGACATGTTGCCGCTGCCGTTGGCGGCCAGCACCTTGACCGGCAGGATCCGCACGTCCGGCGCGATGCCCGAGACACCCACGCCGTTGCCGGTCACCGCGGCGATGGTGCCGGCCACGTGGGTGCCGTGCCCGTTGCCGTCGGTGCTGGTCCCGGCCGTGTTCGCGATGGCGTCGTAGCCGCGCAGCACGTTGGCGCCCAGGTCCGGGTGGGCCGCGTCCACACCGGTGTCGATGACCGCCACGGTGACGCCGGAGCCGGTCGACCGCTGCCACGCCTCGGCCGTACGGATCTTGGCGAAGTCCCACTGCTGTGCCCGGTAGGGATCCGAGCCGGTGGGGACGCCGAGCGCGTACACCGGGGCGTCGATCTCGACACCGACGGCGTTCTCCGTCTCCTGCGCGTCCTTGACCAGCTTCACCGCGGACGCCTTGTCGGTGGCCTCCTTGACGGTGACGACCGGCCGCCCGTCCTCGTCGATCGTGGTCGACACCACCCGCGCGGGCTGGGCCTCGGTCACCACGTCCGGAACTATGTGTTCCGGTTCCGCGGTCAGCCCGTAGGTGACCGGGGTCCAGTCCGCGCTGCCGCTCGGCAGGGCGAACACACCGACTGCGGCGAGCGCACCCGCGGTGACGGCACCGGCGACGATCTGGCGGACGTGAGCCTTCTTCAAGATATTTCCTACTCCTCGAAGCAACTGCGAACAGATTCGGAAGAGAGGGTTGTGGACACCGGTACCGGACCGTTGCGGATGCGTTGCGGGGTCTTCTCAGGCGAGGTCCGCGCGGTGATCACGAGGTTGCGGACCGGGAGCGGGCGCCCGGCACCAAGGCCGCGATTCTCGTGCGAGAAGTCCGACTTGTTAGGGAACATGAAGATTCGACTGGCTCACGTGCACATGGGGCCTGACGGAATCGAGAACCGCGAGGTATGACGACATGAGCCGATCCGATGGCCGCCGGAACCGCGACCGGAAGCACCGACCCGCGCAGAGCCCGATCCACCGGCCGAGTTGGAAGGCAGTGATCGGGGTGACCGGCCTGGCGGCCGTCCTCGGCACCGGAGCATATGTGATCACCGGCCAGGTGCTCGCCGACCGGCAAGCCGATGTGATTCAGGGCCAGAGGATCATCGTCCCGGCCCCGGTGGCCCCGGCGAGCACATCCGGATCACCGGAGCCCTCGGCGACACCGACGGCCGCCTCCAAGAAGGCGTCACCGACCCCCTCGACGGCGGCCGAGGAGATCAAGGAAGCACGGCGGAAGATGGCCAAGGACGGCGTCGAGGTTCAACGGCCGGTCGCACCGAAGAGCACCACGGCGGCCGACGACGTCAAGACGACCACCGAAGGGTCCCTGAAGGCGGGTGGCATCGTGCGGATGGTCACCGCTCGCGGGGATCTGACCGGGCGGGGGGAGTTGGCCTACGTCGCCGGCGGCGTCCGGAAACACCGGAGTGCGTCCTGCTCGCAGACCTTCCAGTTCAGCACCAATCCCCGACCGGCGAAGAAGGACAACCTGCTGATGTGCTGGCGGACCAGTCCGGACAAGAGCGTGCTCGCGATCGTGGTCGACCCGAAGGGCCGCCCGTCCCGGGACAAGGCGGTCGACGCCCTGGAGAAGAGCTGGCGCGACATGGGGTGAGCCGGTCGGTCGATATGGCGTCACAGCACAGCGGCCCGGAGCTCACACTCCGGGCCGCTGCTTGTTGCTGAACGCGAGAACCTCGATGAGATCAGAACGAGGCCACCGTGAACGTCGAACTGCTCGACACCGCCGAGAAGTTGACGAGCGCACTGTCTACAGACTGGCCATCGTTGACCACCGTGACCGTATAGGTACCGTCAAGCACCTCGGTGCCCGTGCCGATCGTTGGCGTGTGATCTGCGGTGGCACCCGTGATGGAGTCCTCCAGGTTGAGCGTGCAGATGATCTCCGCGTCGCTGATGGGCAGAACGCCGTTGCAGTAGCTGACCGGGTTCGCTCCGGTCTGCACGATCGCCGGGCGGGCACTGGTCAAGACTGCGTCATTCCACGCATTGTCTGTCAGCAGAACGTAGGACTCATCGTCGACCAGCGCCACACCGGTAGCCACGTCGCCAAACGTCAACCCGCCGAAGCCGGCCCCCGTAATGTCCAGCACCGGCGAGGTACCGGTCGGCGCCGTGTTCGGGGTTAGGTTGATGCCATAGGTGAAGGTGTACGGTGGCGTACCCGTGGTGGTCTTGGTGCCGGAAGACGTGGTGACGCTCAGGTGCGCAGGGCCCGGCGCGTGAGCGGTGGTGGTGCCGGTGAACGAGGTGGCGTCGACCACCGTGATGTTCGTGATCGGGCTACCGCCGAGCGAAGCGGTGAGGGTCGCACCGGCGGCCGTCGGGATGCCACTCAGCCCTGAGACGGTGAGGGTCTGCCCGCCCTGCGCCGGACCGGATCCGGTCGCCGTCGCCGCGCCGCCTTCGACCGCGAACTGAGCGCCCGACAGATCCAGCACCGCGGCCACGGTGAAGACAGCCGGTGCCGTGGCCATCGCGGCGGCGGGGTCGTCACTCGCGTAGGCGCAAAGGTTCCACGGTGTAGTGACGTCCTTGCCTCCGACGATCACGTCGTCGTCCGGCAGGGTGACCGCGACCTTGGAATTCGTGATCTTCAATACCGTCGCCTCGAAGGGCTCCAGGCCGGTGGCAGCCCCGAGAGCGGCATCCGCTGGACGTGTGAGCGGGCAACTGTTCCGGGTGGCCAGCACGCTGGGGACGCCAGCGGCGAAGGGGGAGGTCGTGGTCGGCGCGGTGAGCGTCAAGTTGGTGGCTTCACCCGAACTGCCACCGGTCGGAACCACCGTGACGGCGGGCAGCGTCTTGTCGAAGCTGGCGAAGGTCACATTGCTGCGGGCCGCCAACGGAGTGGTGCCGGCCGTGGTGCCGCCATAGGAGCAGACATGGTAAGGCGTTCCGGCCGTCAAAGTCGCGACTGTCGCGGTCCCGGGCACGGTCACCGTGACTGCGGTGTTGACGGGAACGGAGGTGGTGGCGGCAACCTTCACCGTAGAGGTGGCGTTGATCCGCGTCCCAGCGAGCGGAGCGGTGTAGAGGGCTGGACATTCCGTGCCGGCGACGAACTGAGTCGTGTATGAGGTCCCGGTGAAGATCGCACTACTCCCGGTCAGGGTGATCTTTTCAGTGGCCTGCCCGGTGGTCGGGCTCAGCGCGGCGATGTTCACAGCGGTGACGAGGTTCGCGGTGGTCTCGGTGGCGACCAGTGCGCCCGTTGTCGCGCTGGCGTAGATGCACGTCTTGTAGGTGCCCGCGGGCAGGGCCGGCGTGGTGAGATGGGCGGTCGTGACGCTGGTCGCATCGATCAGACCACCGTTCACGGCGCCGGTCACGGCCGTGTCATAGGCGGCCGGGCAGTTCGTTTCCGTCTGTGGCACGAACCGAACAGCCATCGTGTCGGCCAATGCGGTGCCACCGGTGAGATAAAGAACGGTGCCGCCGGCGATCGCCACCTGGCTTGTGCTGAGCGTGATGGCGGCGCTGGCCGGTGTCGCGGTGCCGGCCAGCACCAGCACGGCTGCTGCCGCCGCCGCACCTCCGGCCTTGAGTGGCCGGTGGCCGGGTCGTCGAGCTGTGGACTTGCGCATGCGAGGTCCTCCTACGGTCTGCGAAACCGCGATAGGGATTGGGAGCCCGCGCGCTTAGGCGACGGCGGGCCGTCTCGCCCGAAGCGTAACGATTAAGGGTGATAGAGATCCCGAAAGCTATAAACAACCTCATTTTTCGGACACACCCACACCGCAGAGCTAACATGCCCCGCCCCCGCCCAGCACCGCGACCGCCGGACACCGCGGCGGCAACACACCGAACACCCCCACGGGCCCCTGCCGGACAAAACGAACCCCACCCCGCGCCGACGATGACCGATAAGCGCGATCAATTGGTGAGGTATGGCTTACCTAAATCGGGAGGAGTAAAGCCTTTCCTAAGCATTCTCCATTTCTGAGAATGCAACCTCGGAAACGTGCAGAACGGCAGAACAATAGGTAAGTTCGAATCAAGGCTCGTTACCTGCCCGCCGAAGGAGAACCGTCGTGACTCAGATGATGAACATGCCGCGCGTGCAGACCTGCACCGTCACGGACTGTGGCTACAACCACGACGGATGCACCGCGTTCGCCATCACCATCGGTGACACGAACGCCGAGTGCGACACCTTCGTGGGTTCCGGGCTGTCCGGCGGCATGGGCGTGGCCATCGCCCAGGTGGGCGCCTGCAAGCGCGCCGACTGCAAGTACAACAAGGATCTCGAGTGTCAGGCGCCGGCCATTACCGTGGGGGCCTCCGCGGACGTGGCGGACTGCCTCACCTACGAGCATTCCTGACCGATTCCGCACAGAGCGCCGCCGTCTCACCCCGGGTGAGGCGGCGGTTTTCTGTTGACACCGGCCGACACCCGGCCTGGGTCACACTCAGCTCAGACCATCCGGGACGGGCGGCTCTGCGAGAGTCGGCCGAGGAGGCCCGTACCCACCAGCGATGTTGGTAGTGTTTGAGGTGTTCAAACACTACCAACAGGAGATCGGATGGCCATCACACAAATCGATCTGGACGACGAGGCACTCGCGGAGGCGATGCGGTTGTCCGGAGCCAAGAGCAAGAAGGAAACGGTCAACCTGGCGCTGCGTGAGTACGCGGCCCGCCATCGACGGATCGCAGCACTCGATCACCACGCGACAGTCGCCCGGGGATGGGACTACGAAGGCTGGCAGGACCTGCATCGTGCGGACAAGGCGCCGACCGAGTGATCAGATACCTGATCGATTCATCAGCGGTCTGGCACATCCTGCGGGACGACGCGTTGCGAGAAGGCTGGGCCGGCGTCATCTCGGACCACGCCATCGGATCGTGCCGCCCGCAACGCACCGAGTTCCGTCGCTCGGCTCGCGGGCGGGATGAATACGAGGAGATGACCTCGATGTTCGCCGACCTGTATCCGGACGTCGCGGTGCCCAAGAGCGCATGGCAATGGGTGGACTCGGCACAGTACCGCCTGATGCGAGCCGGTGCGCATCGGGCGCTGTCCTGCGTGGATCTCCTGATCTGCGCCTGCGCCGCCGTCGGCGGACTGACTGTCCTGCACGACGACAACGACTTCGTCGCCGCTGCCCGGCACCTTCCCGACCTGTCCGAGCGCCGGATCCACGATCTCCCTTGAGGTGAGGTTCCGGCCGACTCGGGCAAGGCGACGGCGTTGACGGACGCTCAAGCACGCGCTAGGTTGCACTCATATCGAGTAAGACTCATAGCGAGAAGAACCGGAGCGGGCGATGGACGAGGCGATCTTCCTGGCGGGGTACGACCCTCGGGACTATCCCGCGGTCGCGGTGACCGTGGACGTGGTGGCGCTGACCATTCGGGACGGGCGGCTCTGCGTGCTGCTGGTCGAGCGCGGCGAGCAGCCCTTCGCCGGCCACCGGGCGCTGCCGGGCGGGTTCGTCCGCGAGGAGACGCTCGGCGAGGCGGCCCTCCGGGAGCTGGCCGAGGAGACCGGGCTGACGCCGGGTCAGGAGAAGACCGAGCTCGAGCGGGTGCACCTGGAGCAACTTCAGACGTACGGAAACCCGGGCCGTGATCCCCGGATGCGCGTGGTCTCCGTGGCCTATCTGGCGTTCGCGCCGAGCCTGCCCGAGCCGACGGCCGGCAGTGACGCGGCGCGCGCCTACTGGGTGCCGGTGGAGGAGGCGAAGGATCTGGCCTTCGACCACGACGAGATCCTCGCCGACGGGCTGGAGCGTGCGCGGGCGAAGCTCGAGTACACGCCGCTCGCCACGGCGTTCACCGGGCCCGAGTTCACGATCGGCGAGCTGCGGCAGGTCTATGCGGCGGTGTGGGGCGAGGAGCTGCACGCCGGCAACTTCCACCGGAAGGTGCTGTCGGTTCCGGGCTTCGTGGAGAGCACCGGCGAGACGACGGCGAAGGGCGGGGAGCGGGGCGGGCCGCGGGCGAAGCTGTACCGGGCCGGTGACGCCCGGCTGCTGCACCCGGCGCTGCTCCGGCCGACCAGGGAGGACCGGGTGCGATGATCACGACAGCACGGATCGAGACGCTCTCCTTCGAGGAGGCGGTCGGGCAGATCGCCGCCGCGGAGAGCTTCCGGGAACTGGATGTCGAGCGGAGCGGCGGCCGCGCGTACAAGAAATGGGCGAAGCTGGTCCATCCGGACGCGGTGGGCGCGGGTCGGCGGGCGACCGCGACGGACGCCTTCGCCAAGCTCTCCGCTCTCTACCGGCAGAAGCCGGAAGTGCCGGTGCTGCACGGACGCCGGCGGGCCTACCGGATGGGCGAGGTGTTCGCCCACGGTGACCTCGCCGAGCTGTACGCCGACGGCCAGGCCGTCGTCAAGATCCCCCGGCATCCGGGCGACAGCGACCTGATGGAGGTCGAGGCCGCCACGCTCCAGAGACTGTGGCGGAACGGCGATCCGCGGTTCCGGCCCTACGCGGCCCGGCTGATCGAGAGCTTCGTCTACGAGGACGAGCGGCGCTGCCGGCGCCGGGTGAACGTCGTGGAGCGGCAGGACGGCATGGTCAGCCTGGCTCACGTGAAGGAAGCGGCGCCGCAGGAAGTGCTCTGGATCTGGCGCCGGCTGCTGACCGGTTTGGGCTGGGCGCACCGGGCCGGAGTCACGCACGGGGCGCTCCTGGAGGAGCACGTGCTGATCCATCGGGAGATGCGCGGTCTAGTGATCATCGACTGGTGCTATGCGGGACATCGACCTAGGGCGATAGTGAAAGCACGGCAGTCGGCCTACCCGCCGGAGGTGCTGAACGACAGGCTCGCTGGTCCCGCCACCGACATCTACATGGCGACCGGGCTGATCACGCGGCTGATGGGGTCGCGGATGCCCGAGCCGCTGCGGCGGTTCGCCGCCGGATGCACCTATGACGCGCCGCGGATGCGGCCGCAGGACGCCTGGGCGCTGCTGGGCGAACTCGACGACATCATCCCCCAGCGGTACCGGAACTGAGGAGAGAGCGACATGGGAAGCGGACACTGGTCCACCGACGTCTACACGGCGGCCGCCGACTTCCGGGCGGCGACCGGGAGGAGCGCGTTCGCGTACAGCGACTCCGGCGCCCGGACCGCGCACCCCGACCTGGATCCGGACGGGGTCTTCATGCGGGAGTCCCGGGACAGTGACGAACACCCGTTCAGCACGCCGATCGCGGTCCTGTTCGACGTGACCGGGTCGATGGGCAACGTGCCGCGGGTTCTCCAGACCAAGCTGCCGCAGCTTCTGGGGCTGCTCACCAGGAAGGGCTACGCGGTCGACCCGCAGATCATGTTCGGGGCGATCGGCGACGCCACCTGCGACCGGGCGCCGCTCCAGATCGGACAGTTCGAGTCGGACAACCGGATGGACGACGACCTCGCGAAGATCGTCCTGGAGGGCGGCGGCGGGGGCCAGAAGCACGAGTCCTACGAGCTGGCGCTGTACTTCATGGCCCGGCACACGATCCTGGACTCACTGGTCAACCGGGGGCGCAAGGGCTATCTGTTCATCATCGGGGACGAGATGCCCTACCCCCGGGTGAAGCCGCGCGAGGTGCGGGCGGTGATCGGCGACGAACTACGCGAGCCGATCCCGACCGAGGACATCCTGGCCGAGCTGAAGCGCAAGTTCGACGTCTACTACATCCTGCCGACGGCGGCCCACCACAGCGGCGACCGGGAGGTGCTGTCGCGCTGGCGCAAGCTGCTCGGGCAGAACGTCCTGGAACTCGACGACCTGGACGCGGTCTGCGAGACGATCGCGCTGACCGTGGGGCTCGGCGAGGACGCCATCGACCTGGACGAGGGCATCGCCGACCTGACCGACGTGGGCTCGGCGGCGGGCGGCACGGTCGGCCGGGCGCTTTCGCCGTTGCAGCGGACGCCGGTGGTGCGGTCGTCGTTCGAGATCGCGGGTGGGGGCGCGGGCGGGAACCAGCGGCTGTGAGCCGGCACGTCGCGGTCGTCGACCTCGGGTACGGCGACGCCGGCAAGGGCACGGTCGTCGACTTCCTCTGCGCCACCGAGGAGAAACGGGCCGTCCTGCGCTTCAACGGGGGAGCGCAGGCCGCGCACAACGTGATCACCGAGGACGGGCGGCATCACACGTTCAGCCAGTTCGGGTCGGGCACGCTGCGCGGCGTGCCCACCCACCTGACCCGGTTCATGGTGGTGGACCCGCTCTCGCTGGCCGGTGAGGCGGCCGCGCTCGGCAACCCGTTCCACCTGCTCACGGTGGATGGGGAGGCACTGCTCGCCACTCCGTGGCATCGCGCCGCGAACCAGCGGCGGGAGCGTTCGCTTCGGCACGGCTCGTGCGGCATGGGCGTCGGAGAGACGATGGCGTACGCGTCCGAGCACCCCGATGCCCCGAAAGTCGCCGACGTGCTGTCCCCCGCACGGCTCCGGCGCCGCCTGGCGGCCGTCCGGGAGGCGCTCGACGTGCCCGGGCCGCCGCTGGACGACGTGGTCGAGGCGTTCGTCGCGTTCGGTGAGGCGGTCCGGATCGTCGGGCCGTCCTGGACGTCCCGTCTGCTGGCTGAGGGGCCGTGCGTCTTCGAGGGCGCCCAGGGCGTGCTGCTCGACGAGTGGCGCGGGTGGCATCCGCACACGACGTGGTCGACGACCACGTTCGCGAACGCCCTGTCGCTCTGCCCGGATCTGTTGCGACTCGGCGTGATCAGGACATACACCACCCGGCACGGAGCCGGCCCGTTCGTGACCGAGGCGCCGCTGGACCTGCCGGAGGCGCACAACGGCCGCGACCCGTGGCAGGGCGATTTCCGGGTCGGCCACTTCGACGCGGTGGCCCACCGGTACGCGGTCGAGGTGGCCGGCGGCGTCGACGCCCTGGCGATCACCCACCTGGACGTCCCGGACCGCTCCCCCGGTCTGCGGATCTGCACCGGCTACGAGGTGGACGGCGAATCCTGGGACCGGATCGAGCCGGGCCCGCCCCGCGACCTGGTGTACCAGGAGCGCCTCGGCGAGCGGCTACGGCGCGCCCGCCCGGCCGGCTTGTACCGGCCGGACGACTGGTGCGAGGCGATCGCCTCGCACCTGGGCGCGCCGGTCCTCGTGGAGTCGCACGGCCCCGGGGCCGCGGACAAGAAGTCGCGCTAGGCCGGGGTCAGGAGGAAGACCGGGATCTGGCGGTCGGTCTTCGTCTGGTAGTCGGCGTAGTTCGGGAAGGCCTCCACCGAGCGCTTCCACCAGGTGTCGCGCTCCTCACCGGACAGCTCACGGACCGTGTAGTCCTGCTTGAGCGACCCGTCCTGGAGCTCGACGAGCGGATTCTTCCGGATGTTGTAGACCCAGACCGGGTTCTTGGGGGCGCCGCCGAGCGAGCCGACGACCGCGTACTCCCCCTCGTGTTCGATCCGCATCAACGCGGTCTTGCGCAGCAGCCCGGTCTTCGCACCGACGCTGGTCAATACGATGATCGGCTTGCCCAGGATGTCGTTGGCCTCGGCACCGCCGGTGGCCTCGTACTTCTCTGCCTGATTGCGCGCCCAGTCAGATGTGCTGGGGGCGTACTCACCCGTCAACGGCATGATCCCGACCCTACCCCGCCCGCTCGGATCCGGCCGTGAGGTTTACTCATACCTCATGAGCATCATCTCCCGGGGCTTCGGCGGGCGGAGACGCGAGTCGCCGCCCGATCTGCCGCCCGGTCAGTACCTCGCGCACGACTTCCCGGTGCTCTCGGCGGGGCCGACCCCGCGGATCCCGCTGGACCGCTGGCACTTCACGATCGTCACCGAGACCGGCGAGAAGCACACGTGGGACTGGAAGCAGTTCACCGCGCTGCCGGCCGAGGAGATCACGGTCGACATCCACTGCGTCACCAAGTGGTCGAAGCTCGGCACCACCTGGAAGGGCGTCGCGATCGACACCCTGTTCGAGGAGGTCGAGTCCGCCGCCGACTACGTGATGGCGCACAGCTACGGCGGCTACACCACGAACGTGCCGCTGGAGGACCTGCTCGACGGGAGAGCCTGGATCGCCTACGAGTACGACGGCGAGCCACTGCACCCGGAGCACGGCGGCCCGGCCCGGCTGCTGATCCCGCACCTGTACTTCTGGAAGTCGGCGAAGTGGGTGGACGGCTTCCGGATGATGCACGAGGACGAGCCCGGTTTCTGGGAGGACGCCGGCTACCACATGTACGGAGACCCATGGCGCGAGCAGCGGTATCACGGCGACTGACCTGGCGGGCGGCCACCGTCGTGGCGGCCCGCTGGGAGACACCGTCGGCACGCACCCTGGTGCTCGACGTTCCGGAGTGGCCCGGGCACCTGGCCGGGCAGCACCTCGACATCCGGCTCACCGCCGAGGACGGCTACCAGGCCCAGCGCAGCTATTCGATCGCCTCGGCGTGGCCGGGTGACGGCCCGGTCGAGATCTCGGTGCAGCGGCTGGAGGACGGCGAGGTCTCGCCGTACCTGACCGATGTGGTCGAGCCGGGTGACCGGATCGAGGTGCGCGGCCCGGTCGGCGGCTGGTTCGTCTGGCGGGACACCGCCACGGCGCCGGTGCTGCTGCTGGCCGGCGGCTCGGGCGTGGTGCCGCTGATGGCGATGATCCGGGCACGTTCGCTGGCCGGCGGCCGGCAGCCGTTCCGGCTGATCTACTCGGTGCGTACGCCGGAGGACGCGCTCTACGCCGAGGAGCTGCGCCGCCGGGGCCGCGAGGACGCCGGGCTGGACGTGCGGTTCGTCTGGACCCGCAAGGCGCCGGACGACTGGCCGCATCCACCGAGGCGGATCGACCTGGCGACGGTCGACACGTACGGGTGGCCGCCCGGCTTCGAGCCGGACTGCTTCGTCTGCGGCCCCACCACGTTCGTGGAGACGGCCGCCGACATGCTGGTCGCTCTCGGACACGACCCGAAACGCATCCGCACCGAACGTTTCGGCGGCGCATAGACATCCATGCCTTCCCCGGCCACGAACCAGCTTCGACGGCACAAGGCTGGGGAGTACGCCCATGGAAGCGACAGCGATGCACGTGGCCGGCGGGACCGTCGGCACACCGGTCACGATCGTCTTCTCGGTGGCCGCCGTGGCCGCCCTCGGATTCTGCGCCGCCCGGGCCCGCACCCACCTGGACCGGCCGTCGGCGCTGACGGCCGGCCTGCTGGCGGTGCTCCTGCTGACCGCGCAACTGATCAACCATCTGCTGCCCGGGGTCCACGGGCACCTGATCGGCGGGGCGCTGGCCGCCATGCTGGTCGGACCGTGGATCGGCGCGCTCACCGTGACAGGCGTGCTGATCCTGGACGGCCTGCTGTTCGGTGACGACCTGAGCACCCTCGGCCTGAACGTCCTCAATCTCGCGATCCTCGGCACGGCCGCCGCGTATCTGCTGGTCGCCGCCCTGCTGCGGGGACTGCCGCGGAACCCGGACGGGCTGGCCACCATCGCGCTGACCACCGCCATGGTCAGCGCCGGGGCGGCCGCGGCGGGCGCCGGCCTCCAGTACGCGCTCGGTGGCGACCCGCCGCTGAACGGGCTGACCGGTCAGATGGTCGGCACCCAGGTGCTGATCGGCATCGGCGAGGGGCTGATCACCGCGGCCGCGGTGGTCGCGCTCGCCCGGTTCCGGCCCGCCCTCGTCCACGCCGTGACCGGCCCCCGGGTCAAACGGACACCGCCCGCGGTCCCGGCCGCCGTCGCCGGCGAGCCGGAGAGCCTCTACCGCGTCGTCCGCCGCCGCGGGCACACCGCCTACTGAGGCAGGGTCATGCGGGGGCGGAGCACCGTGGGCGCCGCGGTGTCCAGCGCCGCGGGCAGGGAGAGGATGAAGCAGGATCCGCCGTCCGGGTTGTCGGTCGCGGTGATCGTGCCGTGGTGGCGTTCGACGATGCGCTTGCAGATCGCCAGGCCCAGGCCGGTGCCGTGGTACCCGCTGTCGCCGTGGGCGCGGTGGAAATTGCCGAAGATGGCGTCGTGCTGCCCCTTCGGGATGCCGATGCCGTTGTCCGCGATGCGGATCTCGACCATGTTCCCGTCCCGGTGGGCGGTGATGGTCAGCGCCGGCCTGGTTCCGGCGGCGGTGTACTTGATCGCGTTTCCGATCAGGTTGTCCAGTAGCTGACGTAGCAGTACCGGATCGACCTGCACCGGCGGCAGCTCGCCGATGGTGAACCGCGGCTCGAGCGCACCGACGGCGCCGGCCGCGTCGGTGCGCGCTTCGGCGATGTCGGCGACGACCCCGGCCAGGTCCACGGGCGCCGGAGCGAGGGCCGCCTCACGAGCCGTGGCGTACGCGAGCAGGCCGTCGATGAGTCCCCGCATCCGTGCCGCGGCCCGGCCCGACCGGGTCAGGTCGGCGAGCGCCTGGTCCAGGCTGGGATGGGCGGGCAGGTCCGACAGCGCGTCGGCCGCGGCGGTGGTCCAGCCGTCGACGCTGGCCAGGGGGTTGAGCAGGTCGTGAGCGATGACGCCGGCGAAGTTGGTCAGTTCGTCGCGGTGCCGTCGTTCGGCGGTCACGTCGTGCAGGAGCACGACCGTGCTGCGGGTGCCGTCGCGACGGAGCAGCGGTGTGGCTGTGGTCCGCACGATGCGGCCGTCGGGTGTGCCGGGTCTGCGGATCAGGGCGTCCCGTTCCGGTACGTCATGTCGGGCGAGGGCGCGCAGATAGCCGAGATCGTCGTCGCCGTACCGGGTGCCGTCGAGGCGGAACAGGCCGAAGCGGGAGTCGGCCTCCGGGTGGCCGGATCCGCCGAGCAGTTGGCCGAAGGCGGGGTTGCGCAGTGATACCCGGCCGTCGGGTTCGATCACGGCGAGGCCGTCGGCCATCGAGTCGATGATCGCGGCCAGCAGGTCGGCGTGCGCGGCGGCGAGCATCTGTTGCGCGGCCAGCTCGGTCTTCTCCCGGGCCAGCTCCGCCTTCTCGGCGGCCAGCTCGGCCAGCAGGACGTTTCGCTCGTCGCGTGCCAGCGCCAGAGCCAGCCCGACCACCGTGACCAGGACGAGGAAGAGCTGGACGAGGATGCCCTGGGTCAGCGGGTCGGCGACGCGCGCGAACGGGCCCGTCCCGGCGATCGTGTAATGCACGGCGATGCCGGCGATGACCGTGTTGTGCAGCAGCAGGAACGGGGTACTGAGCCGGATGGCCACCAGCACGGTCCAGCTGAGCAGCGGAAACGCCAGCGGCAGATGGGCGGCGTTACCGAAACCGATCATGTAGGCGCAGGTGGTGCCGGCGACGATCACCAGGTACTCGGCGATCCGCCATGGCGGGGTCCCGGCCAGCGTCCGCATGTGGTGCCGCCACCATCCGCCCACCGAGCCGTGGCGGTCGCGGAACCCGGCGAGGGCCGACCCGGCGAGCACCCCGGCCGAACCGAAGATCAGGATGCTGGCCGTGTGCCGGGTCAGGTACAGCGTGAAATGTGTCCAGTCGAGGCTGCCATAGAAGATCCGCTCGTTGGCGACCCCGAGGCCGGCGCCGCAGAAGCTCGCGCCGACCGCCGCGCCCAGAAAGCCCCACAGGTCGCGCGAGCGGTGTAACGGCTCGGTGCCACCGGCGCCCCACAGGTTCGGTCTCCACCAGGACAGCAACCGGCTGAACACCATCGCCTGGGTGACGCCCGCGATGCCGAAACCCAGAGCGACGTTCGGCGCCGGGGTCGTGGTCACCGCCGTCGTGGCGACCAGCGCCGCCGGGAGCGCCACGACATCCGCCCAACGCGCGCGGGCGCGGCGCTGGGCGCAGAACCACACCGCCGATACTCCGGCGGCGGGCCACGCCAAGCCGACACCGTCCGGACCGACCGCGGTCTGCCGCCCGAGAAGCACCGCGGCGCTGTAGGCGAGAGCGAACAATGCGGTTCGCGTAAGAGAGCGCCGGTAACTCATCGCAACCGAACCTCCAGGTCGTAACGACCCACCTTCAGCCCTGTTCGGCCGGTTACGGCTTCTGCTGAGGTCGACCGGCGCCGGGCGGCACATGCGCTGTCAGTGCGGAGAGACCTCGATGAGCAGGGCCTGCTCCGGGGTGAGCAGCGGGGCGGGGAGACCCACCTCGGCCAGCACCCGGCCGGTGAGGGTGGCCGAGCCGGCGGCCAGCCACGGGGGCGGGGCGTCCTGGAGCGTCCGGGGTGGGACGCCGATCGGGCGGACCGTGTAGAGGCGGTCCGGGTCGAGGCCGGGCAGCCGGATCGGCGGCGGCAGGGCGGCCCGCGGTGCGCCCAGCGTGACCAGGGCGAAGACCGCGTGTGTGCGGTCCTGGGCGACGACCCCGTGCAGCAGGTGCGCCGGGTCGGGCGAGTCGGCGCGGACCACGCGGCCGGTGTGCAGCAGGGGGCGCAGGCGCTTGTGCTCGGTGATCCACGCGGCGATGTCGAGGCGTTCGGATTCGGAGGCGGCGGTCAGGTTCCACTCGATGCCGGCGCTGCCGAACAGGGCGGTGGCCAGGCGCAGGCCGAGAGCCGAGGTGCGCCCGGTGACGTGTGCGGTGGCCGCGCCCAGGTGCCCGCCCAGGTACTCCGGCGGGATCAGCACGCCGGTCCAGCGCTGGATCGACTGCCGGTCCAGCGGGTCGTTGGTGTCGGATGTCCAGAATCGGTCGACGAGTTCGAGGATGCCGAGGTCGATGCGGGCCCCGCCGGAGGCGCAGCTCTCGATCTCCACGTGCGGGAACCGGGCGCGCAGCGACGTGAGCAGCCGGTAGAGGGCGCGGGTCTGCCGGCCGGAGTGCGGGGTCAACAGGTCGCGGTTGTGGTCCCACTTGAGGAACGCGATCGGGTACTCGGTGAGCAGGGCGGACAGCCGGTCCAGCAGGTAGTCGTGGGCCTTGGTGAGGTCGAGGGCACGCTGCCGGCGCCAGGTGGGGCCGGTGCCGCCGTCCAGGATCCAGTCGGGGTGGGCGGCGGCGAGGGCCGAGTCGGGGCTGATCATCTCCGGTTCGACCCAGAGGCCGAAGTCCATGCCGGCCTTCTCCACCCGGGCGATCAGCGGGTGCAGGCCGTCCGGCCAGACCTCAGCGTCGACGAACCAGTCGCCGAGGGCGCGCCGGTCGTCGCGGCGGCCGGCGAACCAGCCGTCGTCCAGCACGAACCGTTCGGCACCGACGGAGGCGGCGGCGTCGACGAGGTCGCTCAGCACGCCGAGGTCGTGGTCGAAGTAGACGGCCTCCCAGGTGTTGAGGACCACCGGGCGGGGCAGCCGCGCCGGGGAGTGGGCGCGGATCCACGGGTGCAGGCGATCGGAGAGGCCGTCGAGACCGGCGTCCGAGAAGACCGCGACGAGCCAGGGCGTCGCATAGGACTCGCCGGGGGCGAGCCGGATCTCTCCGGGGCTGAGCAGTTCACCCGCTCCCAGGACGCCGTAGCCGAGAGCACTCCGCTCGGCCCAGATCCGCTTGTCGCCGCTCCAGGCGAGGTGGACGGCCCACACCCGGCCGGCCCGGAAGCCGAAGCCGGGCTCCCCGGCGATCATCAGGAACGCGTCGTCGTGGCCGGGACGGCCGTGCCGGCTCTCCCGGCTCCACACGCCGTGCCGCAGCGGGGCACGCTGCGGCAGCCGCTCGTGCGACCAGAGGCCGGTGAAGTCGAGGAGCTCGGCGGCGCTGTCCGGGATCGGGAGCAGCATGTCGAGGCCGGGGACCGTCAGCTCGGCGTCGCCACGGTTGGTCGCCCGGTGCCGCAGTCGCAGGACACCCTCCGCGGACATCCCCAGCTCCGTGGTTACCTCTTGCGTGGAATCGGGGCTCGAGTGCCGTACAAAAGCGGTGTTTTCGGAAGCGTGCGCATCGATGAGCCGCAGCGGACCCGCGGAGAGTGCGGGCCGGCCGGTCCATCCCTCTTCGAGGGAGGGCAGGAGAGAAAGACGCAGGGGTACGTCGATCGAGCTCGGTGGCACCGCGGGCACGAAGTGGTCCTCGGCGGGGAGGTGGTCGCCCAGGTCGGGACCCCAGTGGAGGATGCGCGCGGCGGTGCCGCGGGTGTCGAGCACGAGGCTGACACCCGCGGCACGCAGGTGGAACACGGTCACTCGGCGACCGGGATGGACTGGGACTTCATGTTCTCGACGGTCTTCGCCTGGGTGGTCTTGAGCGCGTCGAGCAGGGTGCCGTTGCCGGAGACGGCGGCCTTGAAGCCGTCCGACGCGGTGGCGTAGGTGCTGGTCATCGTCGGTCCCCAGACGAAGTCGGGCGCGACCTGGCCGGAGGCCGTCGCGAAGACATCGTAGATCTTCTGGCCGCCGTAGAACTCGACTCCCTCGGACAGCGCCGGGAGCTTGGCGCCGGCCTTGGTCGCCGGGTAGAGCTGCGCCTCCTTGTTGAGCAGAGTCAGCGCCTCCTCGGAGGTGTTCAGCCAGAGAGCGAACTTCGCGGCCTCGTACGGGTGTTTCGAGCCCTTGAAGACGGCGGTCGACGAGCCGCCCCAGTTGCCGGCGACGGTGGCGCCGGAGGTCCACTGCGGCATCGGGGCGACCGCCCACCTACCCTTGGTGGCGGGGGCGCCGGACATGATCGAGTTGGCGCCCCACACCGCGGAGGTCCAGGTCCAGGCCTGGCCGGTGTTGTAGGCGTTGTCCCACTCGGTGGTCCACGGCGGCACGCTCGACACGAGCTTCTTGTCGATCAGGCCCTGCCAGTAGCCGGCGACCTTGGTGGTGGCCTCGTCCTGGAGGTTGACGGTCCACTTGCTGCCGTCGTTGGCGAACCAGCGGCCACCGGCCTGCCAGGCGAAGCCGGCGAACTGGTTGATGTCGCTCTGCGAGAAGTTGGTGATGTAGCCACCGGCGGCCTTCACCTTCTCGGCGGCCGCGGCGTACTCGTCCCAGGTGGTCGGCACCGGGATGTTGTTCTTCTCGAACAGGTCCTTGCGGTAGAAGAGCGCCATGGGCCCGGCGTCCTGCGGGATGCCGTAGACCGAGTTCTCCTCACCGAACGTGACCTGGCCCCAGGTCCAGTCGACGAACTGGTCCTTGGCGGCGGTCACCTCGGCGCAGTCGGCCAGGTTGGTCAGGCCGTCCTGGACGCGGAAGCTGGGCAGCGCGTCGTACTCGATGTGGCCCAGGTCGGGGGCGTTGCCGGCCTTGAGCTGGTTGAAGAAGTTGGCGTAGGTGCCGCCGTTGCCGTTCGGGCCGGTCTGCACCTTGACCTGGATGTTCGGGTTCTTGTCGTTCCAGACCTTCACCACGTTCTCGATCCCGGGGATCCAGGTGGTGTAGGTCAGCGTGACGTTGCCTTCCGAAGGGGCACAGCTCTTCGAGTCGGCGGCGGTTTCGGAAGATCCACCGGATGAGCAGGCACCGAGTGCGAGTGCTGAGACCAGCACGACACTGAGAGCGCGCATTTCGATCCTCATTTCTTAAGGGGGGGTTACTTGATGGCGCCGGAGCCGAGGCCGTTGCGCCAGAACCGCTGCAGGAGCAGGAAGGCGATCACCAGGGGCACGATGGAGACGAGCGCGCCGGTGAGCACCAGCATCCGCAGCTCGGGAAGCTGGTTGACCTGGGTGTTCCAGGTGTAGAGGCCGAGGGTGACCGGGAAGAGGCGTTCCTCGCCGAGCATGATCAGCGGGAGCAGGAAGTTGTTCCAGACCGCGACGAAGTGGAACAGGAAGATCGTCACGAGGGCCGGGAACATCAGCCGGCTGGAGATGGTGAAGAAGGTGCGGATCTCGCCGGAGCCGTCCAGGCGGGACGCTTCGAGAAGTTCGTCCGGGACACTGGCGGTGGCGTAGATCCGGGCCAGGTAGACGCCGAACGGGTTGACCAGGCTGGGCAGGAAGACCGACCAGAAGGTGTTCGTCGCCTCGAACTGGCTGAAGATCAGGAACAACGGTAGGGCGAGTGCGGTGGCCGGCACGAGGACCCCGCCCAGGACGATGTCGAAGATCGCCTCGCGGCCCCGGAAACGGTACTTGGCCAGGGCGTATCCACACATGGCGGCCAGGATCGTGCCGAGCAGCGCGGCCCCGCCGGTGTAGACGACGCTGTTCAGCATCCAGCGCAGGAAGACCCCGTCCCGGTACGCGAACAGCTCCTTCAGGTTGTCGATCAGCGCGAAGTCGGCGAACCAGAGGGGTGTGGTCGAGGTGAATTCACTCCTGGTCTTGGACGCGGCGACGAACAGCCACCAGATCGGGACCAGGAAGTAGAAGGTCGCGGCTCCCATGATCACCATCGGCGTCACGCGCTTCATTTGTCGCCTCCCCGCTGGGTGACCTTGAGGAAGGCGAACGACAGCAGGCACGTGGCCAGGGCCAGCACCACCGAGAACGCCGCGGCCAGGTTGAAGTTCGGAATGGACGAGGTGGAGTAGACAGTCAGGTTCGGCGTGTACGTGCTGGTCACCGCGGAGCTGAAGGTGCGGAACACCTGAGGCTCGGCCAGCAGCTGGAGGGTGCCGATGATCGAGAAGACGGTGGTCAGCACGATCGCCGGCATCACCAGTGGGATCTTGATGGCCCAGGCGGTGCGGACCGCGCCGGCGCCGTCGATGCGCGCCGCCTCGTACACCTCCTGCGGGATCGCCAGCAGGGAGGAGTAGATGATCAGCATGTTGTAGCCGACGTACACCCAGGTCACGACGTTCGCCATGGACCAGAGCACCACGTCGGCGCTGAGCAGGTCGACGTTGCCGGTGACCGCGTCGAACGGGGACAGGCTGGGCGAGTAGAGGAAGCCCCACATGATCGCGGCGACCACACCGGGCACCGCGTACGGGACGAAGAACGCCAGCCGGAAGAACCGCCGCCCCTTGACCAGTCCGGAGTCCAGCAGCAGCGCCAGGAACAGGGCCAGGCCCAGCATCACCGGCACCTGCACGACGCCGAACAGCAGCACCCGGCCGATCGACTCCCAGAACGGGCCGTCGGCGAAGACCCGCTGGTACTGGGTCAGGCCGCCGAACACCTCGACCGCCGGGCCGAACGTGCCGGTGCGCTCCACCCTGCACAGCGACTGCTTGATCGCGTACAGGATCGGGGCCAGGTAGAACGCGGTGAACAGCAGGCCGAACGGGAGGATGAAGAACAGCAGGGCCTTCTTCGGGGCTTTCACCGGGCCTCCTCTCGGATCACGGCCACACCGCCGCCCTCGACGCGGAGCGACCCGCTGATCGCCTGGCCGGCGACGAGGTCGTACCCGGTGGTGGGGTGCTCGACGGGATCGGTCCCGTGGTTGATGACGAAGAGGTAGGAGCGGCCGCCCCCGGAGCGCCGGACGATCTCGACGTTGCCGGTCTCTCCGCGGCGGCCGGTCGCCTCTCTAAACAGCTCGGACATATCCGTTTTAGTGGCTACGTACCATGCGACGCCGTCGCCGTACTGATTGCGGGTGATCGCGGGGACCCCCGGGAGAAGCCCGTCCCGGTAGGAGGCCTCCACCGTGGCCGTGGTGACTCGCAGCCGTTCGGTCCAGAGCGTCGCGGTCGCGCCGTTCGTCAGCGTCACGGACATTTCCGGCTGCAGCGGCGCGAACTCCTCGGCCACCACCCCGAGCAGGTCCCGGAACGCCCCCGGATAACCGCCGAGCCGGATCCGGTCCCGCTCGTCGACGATCCCGCTGAAGAAGGTGACCACCACGTGCCCGCCGGCGGCCACGTAGTCGGCGATCGCCCGGGCGTGCTCGTCCGACACCATGTAGAGACACGGGACGACTACCAGCCGGTAGCGGCTCAGGTCGGTGCCGGGCGCGATCACGTCGGTGGTCACGCCGAGCCCGCGCAGCGCCCGGTGCGCGGCGTGCACCTGGTCGAGGTAGGTGACCGCCTGCGACGGCCGCGCCTCGCCCTCGGCCGACCACCACGAGTCCCAGCTGAACAGCAGGGCCGCGTCGGCCTCGACCTCCGTGCCGGCCACCTCGCCGATCCGGTCCAGGGTCTCGGACAGTCGCAGCACCTCGCGCCAGGCGACGGTGTCGGTGCCGGCGTGCGGCAGCATCGCCGAGTGGAACTTCTCGGCGCCCTGGGCCGACGCCCGCCACTGGAAGAAGCAGATCGAGTCGGCGCCGCGGGCCACGTGGGTCAGCGAGTTGCGGATCATCTCGCCGGGCGCCTTGGTGAGGTTGTGCGGCTGCCAGTTGACCGCGCCGGCCGCCTGCTCCATCAGCATCCACGGGCGCCCGCCGGCCAGGCCGCGGGTCAGGTCGGCGGCGAAGGACAGCTCCGCGACCGGGTCGCCGAGGCGGTGGTCCAGGTAGTGGTCGTTGGCGATCACGTCCATCTCCGGCGCCCAGGACCAGTAGTCGAGGTTGCGGATGTGGGCGGTGACCATGAAGTTCGTGGTGACCGGCGTCTGCGAGTGCTTGCGCAGGATCGAGGCCTCGGCGCGGTAGTAGCCGAGCAGCTCGTCGGAGCTGAACCGGTGGAAGTCGACGATCTGGGCCGGGTTGCGCAGCGACAGCGCGAGGCGGGGCGGCTGGATCTCCGACCAGTCGCCGTACCGCTGGCTCCAGAACGAGGTGCCCCAGGCCGCGTTCAGCGTCTCGATCTTCCGGTAGCGGCCGCGCAGCCAGTTCCGGAACGCCTCGGCGCTGGTCTCGCAGTAGCAGAGCGCGTTGTGGCAGCCCAGCTCGTTGGAGACGTGCCACAGGACCAGGGCGGGGTGCCGGCCGTACCGGCGGGCGACCCGGGAGACCAGGTCCAGCGCCCGGTCCCGGAAGACCGGGGAGCTGGGGCACCAGGCCTGCCGGCCGCCCGGGAAGCGGGTCGTGCCGTCCTCGGCGACCGGCAGCACCTCGGGGTAGCGGCTGGTGAGCCAGGGTGGCGGGGACGAGGTCCCGGTGCCGAGGTTGAGCTTGATGCCGTTGGCGTGCAACAGCTCGACGACCTCGTCGAGGTCGTCGAAGCGGTACTCCCCCGGGCTCGGCTCGAGATTGGACCAGCCGAAGATGTTGACGGCTACCAGGTCCACCCCGGCCTGCCGCATCAGCGCGACGTCCTCGCGCCAGACGTCCGGCGACCACTGCTCCGGGTTGTAGTCGCAGCCCAGGCTGACGCCCGGCACCGGCATGCGCACGAATTTCATAGCACTCCTGGTCAGCGAATGTGTGCACGTGCACACATTTCCGCGAACCTAAACGGCTGTTACGGATGTGTGAACGTGCACACAGTAGGACTGGCCTGCGAAGAGGTCAATAGCGAGCGGGTTACTGTTGATCGCATGTCCCGGCCCCAGCCCCAGAAACGCGCCACCGTGCACGACATCGCGGCCGCGGCCGGTGTGTCCCGGGGCACCGTGAGCCGCGTGCTGAACGGCGGTTACGTCTCCGCCGAGGCACGCGCCGCCATCGAGGCGGCGATCACCGAGGTCGGCTACGTGCCGAACAACGCGGCGCGGGCGCTGAAGATGCGCCGGTCGCAGGCGGTCGCCTTCGTCACGCTGGAGCCGCACTCGCTCTTCCTCGACGACCCCAACATCGGCTCGATCATGCTGGGCGCCAACGCGGCGCTGTCGCTGGCCGACCACCAGATGGTCAGCCTGGTCGTCGAGTCGTCACGGGACACCGAGCGGGTCGCCCGCTATCTGAGCGGCGGTTTCGTCGACGGCGCCATCGTCGTGTCCGCCCGCACCCAGGATCCGATCATCAAGGTGATCAGCGACCTCTCGCTGCCGGCCGCGTTCGTCGGCCACCCGCCCGAGCTGGACCGGACCATCCCCTTCGTCGGGATAGACAACGTCGGCTCGGCCCGCGCCATCACCGAGCACCTGCTCACCGGCGGCCGCCGCCGGATCGGCATGATCGCCGCCGCGCTGGACCGGGACTCCGGCATAGACCGACTGGCCGGGTTCCGCGCCGCGCTCGGCCCCCTCTTCGACGAGGAGATGGTCGCCGACGTCCCGCACTACGACTACGGCTCCGGCGTCAAGGGCATGCGCGAGCTGCTGGAACGCGATCGGAGTGTGGACGGGGTCTTCGCCGCCTCGGACGCGATCGCGGCCGGCGCCCTGGAGGCGCTGCGGGAAGCTGGGCGCAGCGTTCCCGGCGACGTCGGCGTGGTCGGCTTCGACGACAGCACGTGGGCGGTCCGCTGCCAGCCGCAGCTCACCACGGTGCACCAGCCGGCCAAGGAGATCGGCTCCTGCGCGGCCCAGTTGGTGCTGCGCCAGTTGCGCGGCGAGCACCCGGACCCGGGCGGTCAGCTGCTGCCCACCCCGCTGGTGCTGCGCGACTCCGCCTGACCCGACCTGGCCGACCTCGCCTGGCCGACCTCGCCTAGCCGAGGAAGCCCCGCCACCGCTCGGCGAGGGTCGGGGGCGGCGACGACGGGGGCACCCGGCGGGTCACCGCCGGCCGCACGGAACGGCCGATCGGGCGGTCGTAGTCGGCGGCCGCGATGGCGTCGACGATCTGGTCGTCGGTGTAGTCCTCGGAGCCCGGGATCGAGTCGACGAAGCCGACCAGCACCCCGTCCCGCATCACCTGGGCCTTGAGGGCGGCCGATCCGTCGTCGCCCCACAGCGCCTCGCGGCCGTCGGCCAGCACGATGCGGACGGCGTAGCCGGAGCGCCCGGCGCTCGGCAGTTTCAGATGAGCGAAAACGTCACGATCCCGCAGACGGGTGACGACACGGCGGGCCCGGCTCTCCTCCATGATCGAACGCTAGCGCGCATGCCTGGAAGGCCGCTGAGGATTCGCCGCCCGGCGAGTCGCACACGAAACATGACCTTGCGTGATAGGCCCAGGTCACATCGATGGATGTTACTACTTCTTAACAGGAATTTCACGGGATTCCATTTCTCGGAAGACGGGCTTACCGTGCGGTAACCGAAGCGCTTCGGTCCCCGTATCCCCACGTGGAGCATCGGAGGCCATCGATGAGTAGGGCTACCGTTCTCGCCTGTCTCGTCACCTCGTCCGTCCTGAGCCTCGCCCTCGCCGCACCCGCCCAGGCGGCGAGCATCGACTACGTCGCCCTGGGCGACTCGTACTCCTCCGGCGTCGGTGCGCCCGGCCAGTCCGGCACCTGCCTGCGCAGCAACAACGCCTACGGGCCCAAGTGGGCCGCGGCCAACAGCCCGGCGTCGTTCCAGTTCCTGGCCTGCGGCGGCGCCGTCACCGACGACATCGTGCGCACCCAGGCGCCGGCCATCAAGGCCGGCGCCGACCTGGTCAGCATCACGATCGGCGGCAACGACGCCGGGTTCGCCCCGACCATCGTCACCTGCCTGACCTCCAGCGACTCCGCCTGCGTCAGCAAGGTCAACCAGGGGAAGACGTACGTCGCGAACACCCTGCCCGGCAAGCTCGACGCGGCGTACTCGGCGATCCGGGCCAAGGCGCCGGGCGCCCGGGTGGTGGTGCTCTCCTACCCGCTGATCTTCGACACCGCGTCGCTGATCTGCGAGATGAGCACGGCCAAACGGCGGGCGATCAACGACGGCGCCCGGGTCCTCGACGAAATGATCCAGCAGCGCGCCGAGGCGGCCGGGTTCGTCTACTCCGACGTGCGCGACGAGTTCACCGGGCACGGCGTGTGCTCGTCCCGGCCGTGGCTCAACGGGCTGACGATCATCCCGCCGCAGAACTCGTACCACCCGAACACCAGTGGCTACACCAGCGGATACCTGCCGGCCTTCACCGGCGCGGCGGGCTGACGCCACTCGACGGCACCACGGGGCCTCACCAGGTGAAGGTGTGGCCCCGGGCGGTGTTCGAGAACGAGCGGCCGTCGCGAACGAACCGGTAGGACATCACCACCGTGTAACTCCGGCCCCGGCGCGGGCTGGCGGCGGCCGGACCACACCCACGGATGAAGCTCTGCCGGGTGAACCGCAGATCGCAGGTGGTGGGCCCGGCGACGGTCCGCCCGGTGGCGGCGTCGCGCAGGGTCACCTCGACCCGGGCGCGGCCACCCGCCGGAGCGGTCAGCGAACCCTGGAACCGGACGTCACGGCCGGTCGAATGGCACGGGCGCGGGCCCACCGCGGTCCGGCTCGGCAGGTCGAACACCAGGCCCTGCGCGCACTGCCACGGCCCGCGCGCTCTGCCCTCCGGCAGCGGCGACCGGGCGGTGGTCCTGGCCGGGGCGGTGCGCGTCGACCGTACCGCCGCCGCTTTGGGCTGGGGCGCCGCAAGCGCGACGCCCTTCGCCGCCCGGTGCTCACGACCGGATCGGTTGGCCGGAGGGCGCGAAGCGCCGGCGCGAGGCGCGGCCCGGGTGAGCGACGGCACGCTCGGAGCGACGATCACGGTGGGCGCCGCCTCCGGCGTCTCGTCGTCCTGCCGGCCCAGATGCCAGGCCGTGGTGGCGATCGCGGAGACGAGCATCGCCCCGACGGTCAGCGCCGCCATCGCGCCCGGCCGGGACCAGCGACCGGCCGCATCGTTGCGGTGCGGACGGCGGCGCGGCCCGGGCACCGGCGGCTTGCGCGGACCGGCCTCCTCCGCAAGGACCTCGGATTCCGCGGACGGCGCCCGGGGCAGCGCGGGCGCCGAACGCAGGCTCGCGGCCAGCGCGGTCAGGTCGTTGACCAGCTCGGCGGCGCTGGGACGCAGGCGCGGCTTGGCGGAGAGACAGGTGGTCACGATCCGCCAGAGCGGATCGGGGATGCCGTCGCGGCGCTCCGGCTTCCCCTCCGCGTGCAGGCGCATCAGCTCCGGGATCGAATCGGAGCGGTACGGCGGACGGCCGCAGACCAGCTCGTAGAGCAGCACACCGAGGGCGTACACGTCGGTGGCCGCGCTCGGCGTGGTCCCGTGGAACGCCTCGGGCGCCATGTAGTGCGGCGTGCCGACCACCGCGTTCGGGGTGGTCATGCTGGGCAGCGTGAGGATGCGGGCGATGCCGAAGTCGGTGAGCCGGGTCTGGCCGTCACCGTCCAGCAGCACGTTGTCCGGTTTCAGGTCGCGGTGGATGACGCCCAGTTCGTGCGCCTCGGCGAGGGCCGCGGCGATCTGCGCGGCGAGACGGGCCGCCTCGGCGGGTGACATCGTCCCGTCCCGGTGCAGGTGATCGCGCAGATTGCCGCCGTCCACCAGGTCCATCACCAGCGCGAGCGTCTCGCCGACACTGAACAGGTCGCGGACCCGGACCACGTTGGGATGCCGCAGCATCAACAGGATGGTCCGCTCCTGGACGAAGCGGGTGACCAGGCGCGGTTGCCGGAGCAGGCTCTCGTGGAGCAGCTTGACGGCGACCGGTTCGTTGGTGGGATGGTGCTCTCCCCGCCAGACGGTTCCGGTCGCGCCCTGTCCGATAGGGCGGATCAGGCGGTACGAGTTCCCGACGAGTTGGTCCTCAGCCACCCCGGAATACTGCGCTTTGCCCGAAATTTCGGCAAGTTGGGGTCATTATCCTGACACTGGCGGTTGAGGGCCGCACAGCGAGCGGATCGCGCCCAGCAGCGTCGACCGGGTGAACGGCTTCTCCAGCAGCATGCTGTTCTCGTCCAGGTGCAACTGCGGGCCCAGGGACGCCGCCGTGTACCCGGACATGTAGAGCACCGGCAGATCCGGTTGATGCGTCCGCAGCGCCCCGGCCAGCTCCGGCCCGGTCATCGTCGGCATCACCACGTCGGTGATCAGCAGGTCCGGCCGTGCCCCCGCGGCCACCTCGGTGACCGCCATCAGCGCGTCGGTGGCCACCGCGATCTCGTAACCGGCCGGTTCGATCAGCCGGCGTACCAGCTGGGCCACGTCCGGCTGGTCCTCGACGATCAGCACCCGGCCGATCACGTTGGTCCGCCGCTGCCGCTCCCCGGACGTACCGCCCCTCTGCTCGGCCGCCGGCAGGTAGATGTGCACCGTCGTACCCATCCGGGGTTGCGACTCCAGCTCGATGTGACCGCCCAGGTTGTGCACGATCCCGGCGGCGGTGGCCAGGCCCAGGCCGGCCGCGGTCGGACGGGTGGTGAAGAACGGCTCCAGCGCCCGGCGGCGGACCTCCTCGGCCATGCCGGCGCCGGTGTCGGTGATCACCAGGTGCACCAGCTTGCCGGTGGGCGCGCCCTCGGCCAGCTGCCCCGGCTCGATCACCTTGTTGGTGGCGGTCACCCGGACCATGCCGCCGTGCAGCATGGCGTCCCGGGCGTTCGCGGCCAGGTTGACCAGCGCCTGCTCCAGCGGGCCCCGCTCGGCGCGGATCGGCCACACCTCCGGGCCGAACGCCAGATCCAGGCCGATGTGCTCGCCGAGCGTCCGGCTGAACAGCGCCTGCACGTCGGTGAGCAGGTCCGGGATCGGGATCACCTCGGGACGGCCGCCCTCACTGCGGCCGAACGCCAGCAACTGGTGGGTCAGTGTCCGCCCGGTCCCGACCGCGTCCAGGATGTCCTTGGCCAACTGGTAGTGCGAGGACCCCTCCTCCGCGCTGCTCAGGATCATGTCCGCCGAGCCGGCCACCACGGTCATCAGGTTGTTGAAGTCGTGCGACAGCCCACCGATCAGCTGGCCCAGGCTGTCCAGCCGCCGCAGGTGGTCCAGCTGCCGCTTGAGACCCCGCGCGTCGATGTGGTCGGTGGTGTCGGTGATCATGCACAGGACGCCGGTGAACTCGTGGTTCTCGTCCTGGACCGGCATCATGCTGATCCGTACGCTGCGCCGGGAACCGTCCGCCCGCATCAGCCGGGTCGCGCCGACCGTGGACCGGCCGGTCTTGCACTCGGCGATCCGGCGGTCCAGCTCCTTCTGCCCGACGTTGTCCAGGAAGCCGCGCAGCGACACCCCGACGAGCTCGGCCCGCGGCATCCCGAGGACCACGCCGATCGGCTCGTTGGCGTACGTCGCCACGCCGTTCGGGTCCAGCTGGAGCACACCCTCCGGGATCGTCTCCAGCACCCGGCGGTACCGCTCCTCGGCCACCCGCAGCCGCTCCTGGGCGCGGGCGCTGCTCATCGCCAGCGACAGCTCGCCGGCGATGTCCCGGGCCAGCTCCACCTCCGGGGTGGAGTAGAAGGCGTCCGGGGTGTGCCGGGTGAGGATCAGCAGGCCCGAGTACGTGTTGTCCACGATCACCGGGATCAGCACCGCCGCGGTGATCGACAACTCGGGGTTGGCGAGCGCGGCCGCCGACTCGCCGGCCAGCACGATCGGGCGGCGGCTGGCGGCCAGTGTGGTCGAGTACTCGTCGTCGGGGGCCTGGCCGGCCCGGTTCAGCGCCAGGGCCAGCGGGTCCGATCGTTCGTTGTCGAGATGGTGGTACGCGATCTCCTCGTACCGGCCGTCCTCACGGAGCAGTTGCACACCCGCGCCGTCACCGATCATGTCGGCGGCGGCGCGGGCGGCCGTGGAACGGACCTCGGCCGGATCCGACGCTGCCCGGCTGAGCGCGAGGGCGAGGTCGGCAAGCGCGTACCGGAGGGGGTAAGCCATGACACCCATGCGGTAATGATTCGCGTTTCGTGAGGCCGGTGAGACCGGTTTGCCAGAATCAGGCGAACAGCGCGCTCACCGACTCGCCGTTGTGAATGCGCCGGATGGCCTCGGCGAGCGCCGGCGCCACCGACAGGATGGTCAGCTTGTCGGTGCGGTTCCGCTGCGGGATCGGCACCGTGTTGGTGCAGACGATCTCCTCGATCTCCTTCTCGTCCGACAGCCGCTGCACCGCGTCGTTCGTGAACAGGCCGTGCGTGCAGGCCACCCGGACACTGCGCACGTTGCGCTCCCGCAGCCGGGCCAGCAACTCGAACACCGTGCTGCCCTTGGCGATCTCGTCGTCCAGCACGATCACGTCCCGGTCGGCCACCTCGCCGATCACCGAGCTGATCACCACCTTGTCGTCGGCGAACCGCTGCTTGGCGCCGGCCGCCACCTCGACCCCCAGCATCCGCGCGAACGCCGCGGCCTCCTTCGCGTTGCCCAGGTCCGGGGAGACCACGACGGTGTTGCTCAGGTCATAGCCGCGGAAGTGGTGGGCCAGCTCACGCAGCGCGTGCAGGTGGTCCACCGGGATGCTGAAGAACCCGTGCACCTGCGGCGAGTGCAGGGTCATCGCCAGCACCCGGTCGGCGCCCGCGGTGCTCAGCAGGTCGGCGACCAGGCGGCCGCCGATGGAGATCCGCGGGGCGTCCTTCTTGTCACTGCGGGCGTAGGCGTAGTGCGGCAGGACCACGGTGATCCGGGCCGCCGACGCGCCCCGCGCCGCGTCCAGCATGAACAGCAGTTCGGCCAGGTGCTCCTGGGTCGGCGGCACCAGCGGCTGGATCAGGAAGACGTCCCGCTCCCGGCAGTTCCCCTGCAACTGCACCTCGATGCAGTCGTTGGCGAACCGGGAGATCTGGGTGGGCATGAGCGGCACCCCAAGGTGCTCGCAGATCTCGGCGGCGAGTTCAGGATGGGCAGATCCGGTGAAAACGGCGATGTCGCGCACGGGGACACCCTATTCACCGGGGCGGACGTTGATTAGTTTGGGCGTCATGAACGGACTCGCCGTCGCCTGCCGCCGGGTAGTGCACATCTACCGCGCCGAAGCGGGCGACGTGGTCGCCCTCGCCGGCGTCGACCTCTCCATCGCCCCCGGCGAGACGCTGGCGCTGGTCGGCCCGTCCGGCTCCGGCAAGTCCACCCTGATCGCGCTGCTGGCCGGGCTGATGCGCCCGTCCGCCGGCCGGATCAACATCGGCACCTACGACATGGGCAAACTCTCCGACGGCGAGATCTCCCGGCTGCGCGGCACCGAGATCGGCGTCGTCCTCCAGGGCGCCTCCCGCAACCTGCTGCCCTACGCGTCGCTACACCGCAACATCCGGCTCGCCCAGCGCCGGGCCGCACACACCCGCGGCATCGAACTCGACGACCCCGACCGCATCCTCGACCTGGTCGGCCTCCCCGGCCAGGGCCGCCGTAAGCTCGCCGAACTCACCCCCGGCGCCCAGCAGCGCGCCGCCCTGGCCGTCGGCATCGCCACCGGCCCCGGCCTGCTGCTCGTCGACGAACCCACCAGCCGTCTCGACACGGCCGGGCGCGACGAGGTCCTGGACGCCCTGGAGACGGTCAACACCGAACGCCAGACCACCATCGTCGTGGTCACCCACGACAACGAGGTCGGCGCCCGCCTGGGCCGCGCCGTCACCATCCGCGACGGCCGCGTCGGCGCCGAGGGCCGCGACGGCCAGGACTTCGCGGTGGTCGCCGGCGACGGCACGGTCCAGCTGCCGCCGGAGGTGCTGGGCTCCTATCCGCCGGGCACGCTCTTCACGGTCCAGCACATCGAGGGCGAGGTCACCCTGCTGCCCTCCGGGCACGAGACCCCGGTCTAGCACCCGCGCTCCGCGCGGATGCACTCTCGGCAATCTTGGACGGTTTGCCACCTCTCGCGGTGGAAAGACGCCCAAGATCGGCGCTCCGGTCAGGGGCGGGGCCAGGTGACGACGCCGTCGGTGAGGTGGAGTTCGCGGTCGCAGGCCGCCGCGGCCTCCGGGTCGTGGGTGGCGAAGACGACCGTCGCGCCGCGGGCCGCCTCGGCTCGGAGCAGGTCGAGGACCCGCTGACGGTTCGCCGCGTCGAGTTCGCTGGTCACCTCGTCGGCCAGCACGATCTTCCCGCGCAGCGCCAGGCCGCGCGCCACCGCGGTGCGCTGCTGCTGGCCACCGGAGAGCTCGTCGATCAACTGGTTCGCCTGGCCGGAGAGGCCGAGCGCGTCCAGCGACTCGGAGGTCCGCCGCCGCGCGTCCGCCGGTGAGCCACCGGTCGCGATCACCGCCACCGAGATGTTCTCGGCCGCGGTGAGGATCGCGGCCAGACCGTTGTCCTGCGGTATGAGCACCACCCCGAGCGATACGGCGTGATCCCGGCCGGTCAGCGGCGCGCCGTCCACCGAGATCTTCCCGGAACGCGGCGCGAGCAGACCCGCCATCGCCCGCAGCAGCGTGCTCTTCCCGGCCCCGGACGTACCGGTGACCGCGAGCACCTCGCCCGGCCGGACCGTCACGGCGACCCCGCTCAGCACCGGCGTCCCGTCGCCATAGCCGAACGCCGCATCCTCCACCGTCAGCGTCCCCATCGCCGTCCCTCCGCTCTCCCCGTTGCCATCAACGCCGTCTCTTGACCGCTCCGCGATTGCCCCGCCCGATCCACTCCGCCGCCGTCCGTAACCGGACCGCCGCTCACGGTCGGCGGCGCGTGTGCAGCGGCCAAGGCGACAGGCCTGGCAGGAACACACGCTGGGCGCGTTGTGGGGGGCAACCATCCCCGGCCACGTGCAGCGACCAAAGCGACAGGCCGAGCACGCACACACGCTGAGCGCGTTGTGGGCGACAACCATCTCCCGCACCGGGCGGGCCGTGTGCTGACGGTGGGGGTCATCGGGGCTCGATCCGGCGGCGCAGGTCGCGGCCGCCCAGGAAGGCGACGGCGAACTGGACCGATAGGACGGCGCCGGCGGCCGCGAGCAGGGCCGTGACGCGTGGCCAGGTGGGCAGCGGCAGGTCGGGCGGGGTGATACCGGCCAGCGGCAGCGCCCAGCCGGTGAGCCGCCACGCCCCGACCGCGACCAGGACGCCGACCGCGGTAGCGATGGTGACCAGGACCGGATAGGTCCACAGTGTCGCCTGCCCGGCGGGGCGTGGTCGCAGACCCTGGGTGCGCAGCGCGGCGAGGTCCTCGGTACGCCGTCCCCGGTCGACGGCCACGGTGAGGGCCAGCGCCCCGGCGCCGAGCAGTCCGGCGAGCACGGCCGCGAGCAGGTGGAACCACAGGGCGACGGCCGGCCCCTGCCGGTCGAGCGCTTCGCGCACGGTGGCGGCCGAGGTCTCCGAGACGACCCGGATCCCGGCCGCTTCGAGCCGATCGACGGCGTCTGCCGGGGCGGCCGGGCCGAGCCAGACCTGTGGCGCCTGGACCTCCCGGCTCTGCACCGCGAGCCGGTCCACGTACTCCAGGTCGGCCAGCACGGCACGGCGCCCGAGCCCGGGCACGGCCGGCAGTTCGACGACCGGCGTGATCGGGGTGTCCACGACGTTCAGCCCGGGGAGCAGCTCGGCCGGCGGCACCTCACCCGCGTACGCGATGGGCAGCGGATAGGGCGTGCTGACCGGCTGGATCCACACCGCGTCGACCACGCTCGGGGAGACCTCGACGTCGGCCTGGAGTCCGTCGGGCGCCGCCGACAGGCGTGCGTCCCGGGTGGCCCGCCACCGCGTGGGATCGTTGAGCGGCGCCGGTGTGCCGGTGCCCAGGCCGCGGATGACGAGCCGGCCGGTGATGTCCGGGACCTTGCCCTCGCCGGACACCCGGATGCCGTTGACCCGGCACCCGCGCTCGCAGACCGGCACGTCCTGCCGGTACGTCTGTGGCCCCGGCGGCACGGTGCCGAGTTCGAGGACGACGTCGCCGAGCCCGGCCGACGACGACAGCGAGAGGGCGAGCCGCAGCGGCCCTCCGGTGGCGGTGACCTCGAACGTGATGTCGGAGCTCACGAAAGCCGGGGCCGCGGGCGCGTCCGGATGGAGCAGGGCGCGCAGCCGCTCGGGTGCGACGGCGCCGTCCGGCCAGGCGGCCACCGCGCCCAGCCGGGCGGTGTCGACGGCGATCCCGGGGGGTGAGCCGGTGCCGCCGCTGGGCAGGGGGGTGACGGCCATCGCCCAGCGCGCGTCCGGGTCGGCGGCGCCGACCGCGGTGAGCAGCCGCTGCCGGGTGATCGGCTGGACGGTGAGGACCCGGTCGGCGCCGGTGCCGAGGTACGCCGTGACGGCCCGCCCCTGGGCCGCGGTGTCGACCGCGGCGGTGGCGAAGCCGGCCACCGCGGCGGACGCGACCAGCAGGGCGAACAGGCGCCCGGCACCGGGCCGGCGGGACAGTTGGACGCCGGCCAGCGCGATGCCGAGCCGGCCGCGCCGCAGGGCGCCGGCCGCGTACCGGTTGACCAGCGGGAGCAGGGCACGGGCGCAGATCAGGGCGAGGCACAGGATGATCAGGGCCGGCGCGAACAGCCCGAGGCCTTCCAGCGGGTCGCCGGCGAGCGCGTACTGGATGCCGGTGACGACGGCGAGCACCACGACCGCCACCTCGGAGACGCCGGGAAGGCCCCGGTCGCGGGACGGCGCCCGGCGCAGCAAGCCGGCCACCGGGCTGGTGAGCTGCCGCCGCTGGGCCAGGACCGCGGCAGCCAGGGCGGCCAGCGCGGCGAACGGCGCGTACCGCAGCGAGGTGAAGGCCGGCTCCGCGCCGACGCCGGGGAAGATGAGGCCGGTCACCGCGTTGACGAGCAACTGCCCGGCGAGGCATCCGGCCAGGGAGCCGGCCAGCACCGCGGCGAGGCTCTCACCGGTCGCCAGCCACCAGCGGGTCCACCAGCGGGCGCCGCGCAGCGCGACGACGGCCAGTTCGCTCTGCCGGCCCTGGGCGCCGTAGCCGACGGTCAGGTAGATGGTGAAGCAGGCCAGCAGCACCAGCGGCACGGCCATCACCGGCACCAGCAGGCGGGCAGCGGCCCGGCCCTGGTCGATGCGGTCGAGCAGCACCGGGATGCCGCTGTCGAACTGGAGCGGCTCGTCGAGTTCGCCGACCGCCTTGTCGACCGCGGTGAGTTCGGCGCGCAGCTGCTCGAGGCGGTCGATGCCGATGACACCGGGCTCGGCGATCCCGTCGATCGCCATCGCCGTGGTGGTTCGCTGCATCGTGCTCAGGGTGGCGGCGTTGGTGAAGACCGGTTCGCCGGGGCCCATGTCGGCGCCGAAGACGAAGTAGCCGTGCAGTCCCCAGTACGGCGCACCGGAATCCACCGGCCGGTACGTGCCGACCACGGTCAGCGTCTTCGGCGCGCCCTCGGCGACGTACGTGATCGGCTGGACCGCGCCGTTCTGCCGGGCCGCGCTCAGCTCGATCCGGTCGCCGGCGGCCAGGCCGAGCCGTTGGGCGGTCCGCTCGCCGATCAGCGCGTCGCCCTCGGCGGCCAGGCAGCGGCCGGTGAGGACGACCACGTGGGCGCAGACCTCCTGCCGGAAGACCAGCCGGCTCGGGAAGGTGTCGGCCACCTCGATGCCGACCGTGGGCACCTCGGCGGCGTGGTAGTGGTCGAAGCCCTCCAGGTCGAGCAGGAGCTTGCCGATCTCCGGGAACCGCAGTTCGCCGGTGCTGGCGTCGCCGCTGGCGCTGTCGTACGACCGGCGGGCGGCCATGGTCAGCTCCCGGGTGGGGGCCGTGGCGATCTGGCCGTCGGCGATCGCGCGTTCGGCGGCGATCAGGTAGGCCGGGGCCGCGACCGCCGAGGCGACGGCGAGCAGGGAGAGCAGCGCGAGGGTGAGCGCCTGCCCCCGCCGGCTCCAGATCATGGCGAGGACCAGGGAGATCATCGGCCGCCCTCCGGCTCGCGCAGGCTCCGCAGCAGGGGTGACTGGACCAGCCAGCCGGTCAGTCCGAGGACCGCCAGCGAGACGAGGGTCGCGACGATGACCGCCACCGTGTCCAGTGGATCGGGTGGGGCGAGGACCGCCCAGCCGTCGGTGAACGCCGGCACCGACCGGCCGGTGATGGCGACGGCCAGGAGCGCGGCCAGCACGCCGCCGAGGACGCCGGTCAGGATCAGCACGGCGGTTCCGGCGTACGAGGTGGTGACCGCGACCCGGCGGGACAGGCCCTGCTCGCGCAGCACCCGGAGCTGTTCGGCGAGGGACCGGCGGTCGGCGGTGGCGGCGACCGCGACGGTGGCCGCCGCGATGAGCAGCGCCGCGATGCCCGCCACCAGGGCGAACCGGACCACGACGGCGGGGCCCTGGTCGCCGAGCCGGGAGGCGTGGGCGTCGGTGGTGGCGCTGCCGGCCACGGTCAGCCCGGCCGCGGCCAGGTCCTCGACGATGCCGGGGCGGGCGCCGGGCGCCAGCCACACCTGGTAGACCCCGCCAGGGTCGATCTCGGCGGCCACCCGGCGGACCGAGTCCAGGTCGACGACCAGACCGGTGCTCCCGAGCATGGGCAGGGCGGTCACCTTGCCGAGGACGCGCACCGGGACGGGATCCCCGTACAGGCTCACGGCCGGGTCGTCGTCCCGCCAGCCGTCCGGCTCCGGCCCGGCGACCAGGGCCGGCAGCGGCAGCAGCGGGTCCGACGCCCACGCGTCGGCGCCCACCGGGTCCCCGGTCGCGTTGCGGTCGGTGGCCAGCCGGAGGGTCCCGTCGACGGTCGTGACGTCGAGGGCCGCGCCCTTCGTCCCGGCGCGCCACCGGGCGATGTCGCCGAGGGCGCCGGCATCCAGGATCCCGTCGGCAGTCCCGTTCTGGCCGAGCCCGACGACGGTGACCACGGCGCCCGGCGGCGGCGGTTCGATCCGGCCGTCCGGGTCCGGGGGTGTGGTCATCTCCCAGCGCACGATCCGGCAGCCGGGTGCGGTGGCGCAGGCGGGCACCGGGGCGGTCACGGTCTGTTCGCCCGCGCGCAGCGTGCCGAATCCGGCGGTCAGCACCATCCCGGTGGCCTCGTGCTGGAGGCGGAGGTCGAGCGCCACGTCGGCGGGGCCGTCGCGGCGGGCCCGGAGGGTGAGCCGGTCGCCGGTGATCAGTGTCGGCTCCTGCCGGCCGGCGGCCACGGCGGCGGGCAGCGCGTCGACCGGGCCGTACTCCGGGCGCCAGCCGGCGACCGCGCCGAGCCGGGCGCTGTCGACCTCGAGGATCTCCCGCTCGCCGGACCAGGTGCGGACGGCGGCCATCGCCTCGCGGCCGCCGGGGTCGGTGCTGCGCACGGCGTGCAGCAGGGACGTCCGGTTGGGCGCCTCGACGGTGAGGACGCGTTCGGCGCCCATCTCGGCGGCGCTGCGGGCCAGCCGGGCCTCGGTCTCCGCGGCCCAGCCGCCGGCCGCCGTGGTGAACAGCGCGACGGCCACCACGACCAGCGCGAACACCCGGTCGGTGCCGGGCGAGCGGGAGATCCGCAGGGCGGTGAGACCGGTACGCAGGCGGCCGGTGCGCAGCGCGGCGACGCCGCCCCGGACCGCGATCAGGCTCAGCAGCCGGGCCGCCGCCAGGCCGACGGTGAGCGCGACGAGCGCGGGCGCGGCCGGGCCCAGCCCTTCGTCGGGGCCGCCCGACCAGGCCTGGTAGATCGCGGCTGCGGCGACGGCGAGCAGCAGCACGTCGACGAACGCCGGCCGCCAGGCCCGGACCCGGGCGGTGCCGCTGAGCAGCTCCGACACCGGTCGTACGAGCATCGACGCCTCGACCGCGGCGAGCACCGCGAGGCTGCCGGCGAGGACCGCCGCCACGGCCGCCGCGGAGTACCGCAGCGCGATTCCCTGGTCCGCCGGGATGTGAACCGGGCCGGCGAGCGCCCAGCCCACCAGATAGCCGAGGGGCGCGCCGACGGCGACACCGGCGAGCAGTGGCACCAGGTGCTGGCCCCAGGCCAGCCGCAGGGTGCCGAAGCGGCCCACTCCGCGCAGCTTGAGCAGGGCGGCGTCGGCCCGGCGGTCACGCGACGTGTACCACCCGGCGAGGCCGACGGCGAACCAGGTGAGGATCAGCATCTGGGCGCCCGCGGTCATGACGCCCCGCAGGATGATGTCGCGGTCCCGGGTGATGGCCAGGTGGAGCGGCCGGGCCATGGTGCTCAGCCGCAGCGCGTGGCTGCCGAGCCGGCGGTCGGCCGCGGTGAGCTCGGTGGCGAGGTCGTAGCCGCCGTCGCCGCGCAGCAGCGCGTCCGGCAGCACCACGTCGTACGCCATGGTCGGGGTCCACAGCTCGGAGTGCCGGAACGTGCCGGTCACGGTGAACGCCGGGTCCGGCTCGGCCTCGGCCCGGAAGAGGCGGTCGCTCCAGTACGTCCCGGCCGGGTCGACCAGGGTGTAGACGGCGGTCACCCGCAGGTCGAGCGGGCCGTTCGACGTGGAGGTGAGGATGCTCAGGGTGCCGCCGACGGTGACGCCGAACCGCTGTGCCGCCTCGGCGCTGAGCGCGATCTCGCCGCGTGCCCGGGGACACTGCCCGTCCAGCCGGACGTGGTCGCAGAACCCGTCCCGGTACGCCAGGGACATGCTGCTGCTGGCCACCCCGGTCCGCACGTTGACCGGCCGGATCATCCCGGCGACGCCGTCGCCGACACCGGACGGCAGCCCTTCCCGGACACTGTCGCTGAACCGGCGCAGTTCGCCCTCCGGGTCGCCCTGGGTGTCCACCCGGTTCGCCACCGAGACGGTGCGCTGGGTGGCCGGGGCGACCTCCAGGTAGGCGGCCGCGGCGTCGGCGGCCGCGGCGAACCCGTACCACGGCCCGGCTGCCGCGACGGCGGCCGCCAGCGCGGTCAGCACCAGAATCGTCAGCACCTGCGCGGCCCGAACGCGCACGGCGCCGAAGACCAGCCCGAACATTCACCCTCCCCCGGTTGCCGGGGAACGTTACGCGATCGGGTGACGGGCCCGGGAGCCCTGTGGATAACGGTTTGCTGAACCGATTCACAGCCAGTTGCGGCGCTTGAGGTAGGCGTACAGGCCGCTGCCGGTGAGGACGATGCACGCGGTGCTGATCAGGAATCCCCACCACTTCTCGTACCCGGGATAGGGCACGTTCTGCCCGAAGTATCCGGTGATCGCCGTGGGGATGGCGATGATGGCGGCCCAGGCGGCCAGCTTGCGGGTGACGTCGTTGAGCGCGTTGCTCTGCTCGGCCAGATCGTCGTCGAGCAGCTCGGTGATCCGGTTGCGGGAGTGCTCGATCAGGTCGACGGCCCGTCGCGCGTGGTCCTCGACGTCCCGGTAGTACGGCCGCAGGTGGTGCTCGTCGGCGGCCAGCGCCCGGCCGGCCTCGCGCACCACGTCCGGCATCGGGGCGACCGCCCGCCGCAGGCCGGCCAGGGTCCGTCGCAGGGCGAAACCGCGTCGCCGGACATCGCGGGGCGCCGCTCCCTCACCGATCATCCGGTCCTCGATGCCGTCCATGCTCTCGTCGATCCGCTGGGCGGACGCGTACTGTCCGTCGACCACGACGTCGAGCAGCCCGTACACCAGAAAATCGACGCCGCCGGAGGCGAGTCGCTCGTCGGCGTCCCACCGGTCCAGATGGAGGGCCACCTCGTCGGGCGGCTTACGCACCGTGATCAGCGCGCGCGGCGTGATGAACGCGCTGATCTCGGTCTTGCGTACCTCGTCGTCGAACGCGACCGCGTAGAGGTTGAGGAACAGGTGGTTGTGGTATCGGTCCAGTTTGGGCCGTTCACGGTCGGTGAGAGCGTCCTCGACGGCGAGCGGGTGCAGCTCGAACTCGGCGGCGAGGGCCCGTAGCTCGTCCGGCCCCGGATCGACGAGGTCGAGCCACAGCACGGCGCCCGGCTCCGCGCGGAGCCGGGCGCCCGCCTCGGCGGCGTCGAATTCCTCCGCGACGAGGCGGCCTTTCACGTAGAGACGGCTGCTCACGCACCCACTATGCCCATGGCCCGAGCGCGGGGGAACCGGACCGCGGTCAGACGGTCTCGAGGACCTTCGGCGCGGGCCGGGTGGCCGGCGTGCGCCGCAACATCCAGAGACTGACCGGTACGCCCACCGCCACCAGGAGCGCGGCGACGACCAGCGAGAACCGGTACCCCTCGAGGTAGCGGTGCAGTTCGGTGCCGGCGGCGGCGTTCGCCCGGTTGGTCAGGATCGCGCCGAGAACGGTCACGCCGAGCAGCCCGAACACCTCGCGGGAGACGTTCAGCATCCCGGAGGCGATCCCGGCCCGCTGCGGGGGCAGCGCGTCGACGACCACGGTGTTCAGCGGGATGAGCAGGCCGCCGCCCACGCCGTAGAGCAGGAACCAGGGCAGCAGGTCGCCGTAGGTGGTGCCCTCGCCGTACTGGGCGATGCCGCCGATCGCGGCCGCCATCACCGCAAGACCGAAAGCGGTCACCCGGGCCACGCCGAACCGCAGCTCCAGGCGGGGCGCCAGGACCGCGCCGGCGGCCGTGATGATCGCCATCGGGATGAACGCGGCGCCCGCCTCGGTCGGTGTGAAGCCGAGCACGTTCTGCAGGTAGATGGCCATGTAGAAGTAGATGCCGAACACCCCGAACGCCCACAGGCCCATCGCCAGCAGGCCGCCGGTGAACATCCGGGACCGGAAGAACGCGAGATCCACCATCGAGTCGGCGTTGCGGTTCTGGAGGATCACGAAGAGCACGGCCGCCGCCGCGGCAACCCCGAAGGACCCCAGGATGAACGGCGAGGTCCAGCCCTCCGCGTCGCCTTCGATCAGCGCGTACGTCAGTGCGAACAGCCCGGTCGAGGAAGTGGCGAGCCCGGCCGGGTCGAGGCGGCGCAGGACTCCCGCCGAGCGGCCGCCGAGGGTGCGCCGGGGCACGCTGAACAGGGTCAGCGCCAGCGTCGCGACGCCGATCGGCAGGTTGATCAGGAAGATCCAGCCCCAGGAGACGTGCTCGCTGAGCACCCCGCCGGCGAACGGGCCGACCGCCAGGGCGAGCGCGCCCACCCCGCCCCAGACCCCGATGGCGGCGCCCCGCTCCTTCGGGTCCGGGAACAGCTCCTGGAGCAGGGCCAGCGACGCGGGTGCGAGCAGCGCCGCGCCGACGCCCTGCACGGCCCGGGCGCCGATGAGCAGCGCCTGACCGTCGGCGAGCCCGGCCACGACCGAGGCGCCTGTGAAGATCACCAGGCCGGACAGGAACGCGGGCCGGGTGCCGAGCACGTCGGCGACGCGGCCACCGGCCAGCAGCAGGCCGGCGAAGACCAGGATGTACGCGCTGGTGATCCATTCCAGGCCGGCGATGCTCAGGCCGAGATCACGCTGAATGCTGGGTAGCGCGACGTTTACCACGTTGTTGTCCAGATACGTCATGAAGGTCCCGAGCGCTACCGCGACGAGCGCCCACCACCGCCGGTTGTTCTTCATCAGCCCTCCCCTGTACGTCGTCCATGTACAACGTACATGTACCTCGTACATGAGACCTGTACGTTGTATGGTTGTCAAGTGACGGGTGATCGACTGACCAAGGCGGCCGTGGCCGAGCGCGCCCTGCGCCTCGCCGACGAGGAGGGCCTCGAAGCGGTCACCGTGCGCAGGCTCGCCAAGGAGCTGGGCGTCACCCCGATGGCGCTCTACTGGCACTTCAAGAACAAGGACGAGCTGCTCCTGGGCATGGTCGACCATGTTCTCTCCGGGGTCCGCGCCGACCCGGCGACCGGCGACCCGTGGCAGAAGCGGCTACGCAACGTGGTCGAGACGGTGGTCGGCGTGATGCGCGCCCACCCGTCGCTGCCCGTCCTGCTGCACGCGGTGGACAAGACGCAGACGGAGAGCTTCAACCGCGCGACCAACGACACACTGGCGCTCCTGACCGAGGCGGGGTTCACCGTCGAGGAGGGCTTCTGGGTCGCGTCGTACCTGCTGAACGCCTGCATCGGCATCGTCGGCGCCCAGCCCGGGTGCCCGCCCGGGTTGCCGTCCGAGCAGGAGCCGGAGTGGCGGCGGCAGAAGCGGGTGCAGCTCGAGACCATGCCGGCCGACCGCTTTCCGATGATGATCGCGCTCGCCGCGTCGTACCGGGACGAGCCCGACATGGAGCGTTACTACACCTTCTGCGTCGATCTGCTGATCGCGGCGGTGGAGACGACGGCCGCCCGGCGGGCCGATCGCACCTGACCCCACCAGGGGAAACGTCAGCCAGCCGGCCTCTGGGGCATCCGGCCGGCCATTGACGGCTGTCCAGATCCGTATACATCCAGACATCTGAGTGCATCTTTTTGCAGGAACATGCTCAGCTCTTCCAGGTCCTGAAAGAACTTGCTAGCGTCCGCCTCAAATGAACGCGGGATTACCAACCCGTCAACCCCGCATATCCCCCGTGACACCGCCGTCCCCGAGGTGGTTGGAGGCTCTCCCATGTCCCGAATACTCCGCAGAGCGCTTGCGGTGCTCTGCGCCGTACCACTCCTGCTCTTGACGCAACTCCCGGCCGCGAACGCGGCAACCACGGTGACCGTCTACTACCAGGCGCCCACGTCCTGGACGACGGTGAACATCCACTACGCCCCGACCGGCGGATCCTGGACCACCGTGCCGGGCGTCGCGATGAGCGCCTACAGCGGCTGCTCCGGCTGGTACGTCAAGGAACTCGACCTCGGCGCCGCCACCGGCATGCAGGTCGTCTTCAACAACGGCTCCGGCACCTGGGACAACAACTCGGGCGCCGACTACAGCGTCGGGACCGGCACCGTCACCGTCTCCGGCGGCGCGGTCAGCTCGTCGGTGCCGTGCAGCACCGCCGGCAACTCGGCGACGGTCTACTACAAGACCTCGTGGACCACGACCTACCTGCACTACGCGCCGAGCGGCGGATCCTGGACCACGGTTCCGGGTGTGGTGATGAACGAGGAGGCGTGCACCGGCTGGGTCCGCAGGACCGTCAGCCTCGGCACCGCCACCGCGTGGTCGGCGACCTTCAACAACGGGTCCGGGACCTGGGACAACAACTCCAGCAAGAACTACGCGCTGGGGACCGGGACGAGCACCGTCAACGGCGGCGTCGTCACCGCGAACGCGACCAGCCCGTGCGTGACCGCCCCGGACGACACCACGGCCCCGACCGCGCCGACCGCGCTGACCGCCACCGCGGCGGGCACCACGGTCACCCTCGGCTGGACCGCCGCCACCGACAACGTCGGCGTCGTCGGCTACCGCATCACCCGGGGCAACACGGTGCTGAGCAGCTCGACCACCGGCTACACCGACCGGGGACTGAGCGCGAACACCGCCTACACCTACCGGGTTCAGGCGCTCGACGCGGCCGGGAACCTCTCCACCGCCGCCTCGGCGACCGTCACCACCGGCGCGGCCGACCCGGCCCCGGCCGGCGGCGAGATGCTCGGCGGCGACCCGCGCAAGGACAGCATCTACTTCATCCTCACCGCGCGGTTCAACGACGGTGACACCAGCAACAACCGTGGCGGCAGCCAGCACACCAAGTCCGGGAACGAGGCCAACAGCGACCCGATGTTCCGGGGCGACTTCAAGGGCCTGGTCGACAAACTCGACTACATCAAGGGCCTCGGCTTCTCCGCCATCTGGATCACGCCGGTCGTGCTGAACCGCTCCGACTACGACTTCCACGGCTACCACGGCTGGGACTTCTATCAGGTCGACCCGCGGCTGGAGTCGGACGGCGCGTCCTACCAGGAGCTGATCGACGCGGCCCACGCCAAGGGCCTCAAGATCTACCAGGACATCGTCCTCAACCACAGCTCCCGCTGGGGCGCGAACGGCCTCTACACGCCGACCGTCTACGGCGTCCGGGACAGCCAGTGGAGCTGGTACTACAGCGAGAAGGTCGCCGGGAAGACCTACAACCCGCTCGAGGAGGACTCCGGGGCGGCCAACGCGCTCGCCAAGGGCCGCACCTACAACGGCGACCTGTGGAGCAGCACCGCCCCGGCCTCCAACGCCTGCCCCAACTACGGGGTGGCGACCGGCGGCAAGAGCACCGAGGGATACACGCTCTACAACTGCCAGTGGCCGCAGCCGACCAACAAGCTGTTCCCGTCGAACCTCTTCCACCAGTGCTGGATCGGCAACTGGGAGGGTGAGGACGCCCGGTCCTGCTGGCTGCACGAGGACCTGGCCGACTTCAACACCGAGAACGCCGTGGTCCAGGACTACCTGATCGGGGCGTACGAGAAGTACATCGACATGGGCGTGGACGGCTTCCGCATCGACACCGCCGTGCACATCCCGCGCATCACCTGGAACCGCCGCTTCCTGCCGGCCTTCCAGCAGATCCTCACCGAGAAGTACGGCGCCACCAAGGCCAAGGACTTCTACATCTTCGGCGAGGTCGCGGCGTTCGTGAACGACAAGTGGAACCGGGGCTCGGTCAACCACTCCGCCCAGTTCTTCACCTGGCAGGAGCGGAAGGAGTACTCGGCCGACGACGTCACCGCGGCGATCGAGCAGTTCGACTACGAGAACAACCTGGGTACGGGCAACCAGCCGACCAGCACCAACGCGTTCCTGTCGGGCAACAGCTACCACACGCCCGACTACAGCCGGTTCTCCGGCATGAACATCATCGACATGCGCATGCACATGAACTTCGGTGACGCGAACAACGCGTACTGGAACGGCAAGGACTCGGACGACTCGGTCAACGACGCCACCTACAACGTCGTCTACGTCGACTCGCACGACTACGGGCCGAACAAGTCCACGACCCGTTACACCGGTGGCACCGACGCCTGGGCCGAGAACATGACGCTCATGTGGACGTTCCGTGGCATCCCGACGCTGTACTACGGCTCGGAGATCGAGTTCCAGGCCGGCAAGCAGATCGACTGCGGCCCGACCTGCCCGCTCGCCACCACCGGCCGGGCCTACTACGGCGCCAACCTCGCCGGCAGCGTCACCGCCAGCGACTACGGGGTGGTCAGCTCGGCCAGCGGCCAGGTCGCCACGACGCTGAACCAGCCGCTGGTCAAGCACCTCCAGCGGCTCAACCAGATCCGCCGGGCGGTCCCCGCCCTCCAGATGGGCCAATACTCGACCGAGGGTGTCAGCGGCAACATGGCCTACAAGCGCCGCTACACCGCCAACGGCGTGGACAGTTTCGCGCTGATCGCCGTCTCCGCCGGGGCGACCTTCAGCGGCATCCCGAACGGCACCTACGTCGACGCGGTCACCGGTGACACCAAGACCGTCACCGGCGGTTCCCTGACCGTCAGCCTGAACGCGAAGGGCAACCTCCGAATCTACGTCCTCAGCACCAGCGCCACCCCGGCGCCGGGCAAGGTCGGCACCGCCACCGCCTACCTGAAGTAGCCGTCCCCTCTCCACCGCGCCGGCCGGGCCCCTCCCGGCCGGCGCGGCCCCGTTTCCACCACCGCCGCCTGCCCGGCATTTGCCGGTCAGGCGACTCTCCGCAGGCACGCCGACCCGGTGGCCGGCCGCTCCTTCACGGGCACGCCGACCCGGTGGCCGGCCGCTCTTTCGCGGGCGATCAGGCGCCGACCAGGTCGGCGACGGCGTTCGCCGCTTCGGGGTACGCCGTAAGCAGCGCCGCCACCACCGCTTCCTCCCCACCCGCCCCGGAGAACGGCCCCGCCGCGACCGGTGTCCACTCCCCCTCGCAACCGAGAAGGGCCGCCACCGCGTCCGCCGACGGTCGGCCGGCCGCCAGGAGTACCGCGGCGGCGCTCGCCGGACCCGCCGACACGACGGAAGACCGGGCACGGACCGGCGCCTTCCACGGCGGGATCCACGAGTCGAGAGCCGCGAGTGTGCCCGGGAAGGTGCGGCCCGCCTCCCTGGTCAGCAGCGGCACCAGCTCGGCGGCCTGCTGCCGCAACGTCATGATCAGATTGGGCAGCCAGGGCAGCAGCACCGGGTCGGGCAGTTGCCCGAACGCCCGGGACAGGGTCTCCACCACGAACGGCGCCAGCCTCGGCACCGGTTCGAGAGCCTGCACGAAGCCGCTCACGTACTGCGGGACGGCCGGCACCACCAGCGGGTTGCCGAGCAGCTCACCGACCCGGGCCCGCAGGTCGGCCAGCGGCAGGGCGCCCAGCTGGTGCAGCGCTGCCCAGAGCAGGGCCACCTTCGCCGGGGACTCCGGATGCGACTGCCGGACCGCGATCTCCAGCTGGGTGCGGTCGCATCCCAGGGACAGCGCGAGGCTCTCCATGCTGAACAGGAACCCGAGCATCGCCCCGACCTGCCGCACCCCGGTCGCCTCGTCGACGAAGGCGGTCGGCAGCAGGGTGCAGTAGTGCGCGTACCCCGTGGTCACGAAGCGCTCGCACCACGCCGGAAGCACCGGAGCGGTGGCGCGGTAGTGGCCGAGCAGCCGGCGGATCCGGCGGAGCACCGCGGGCGCGTCGTCGACCGTGCGCTCCGCCGACAGCAGCTCGATGGCGCGGGTGCCGAGTTCGTCGGTCAGCCGTGGGCTCTCCAGGAACAGCAGGGAGTCCTCCACGGCCTTGAGCGCGATGGCCGCGGTCGCCTTCGGGTCCCAGGCCTCCCGGCGCAGCCGCTGTTCGAGGACCTGCTCGACGGTGACGCCCTCGTAGCCCAGCTCGATGACGGCACGCTGGTGGCGGCCGAGGTCGAGGTCCCAGCTCTCCTGGAAGTGCTTCTCGCCGAGCCGGCGGCTGCCCATGATCGGGCGGATCGCCTGGCCGGGCAACAGGTACCGCAGCATCCAGAGCAACTGGGAGCAGGCGGCCAGCTCGGGCCGGGCGTTCAGATCGAGCAGCGCCCGCTGGATGCTGCGCTGCTCCAGGTTGAGGCCGAGCGGTTCGAGCCGGTCGAACACGTCCCGGGCCAGCGGGGGCATGGCCTCGTAGCCGACCCGGCCGATCCGGTCGCCACCGAGCAGGATCTCGCAGAGCCGCCGCACGTCGCGCCGGCCCGGCACGGTGTCCTTCTCGATGCAGGTGACCGCGGCGTCCTGAAAGTCGTACGGCGTCGGCCGCGCCCGCCCCCGCATGCCGGCCAGCAGGATGGACGTCTCGAAGACCGCGATCGCGTCGGCGGTGCTGGCGAGATAGCCGTTGCGGCGGGCCAGCCGGACGATGTCGACGCACCAGCCGCGCAGCTCCTCCTCGTCCAGCCCGTCCAGCACGGGCGGGCCGGCAAGGTAGCCGCTGAGGTGGTCGGTCACCGGGCCGGGCGCCGCCGCCGGAACGGGTAGCGCCTTCTTCCGGCCGCTTCTCTGACCCTCCAGTTTGAAGGGGGTGAGCCGGTGCTTCGTGAGCTGCTTCTGCCAGGTGGCGGCCGCGATCGACACCGAGCCGGGCGCCAGCCCGAACTGTGCCTCGATCGCCGAGTGGCTGGACGGGATCAGGCCGTACAGCCAGGTGGTGCCGGTCCGCGGGCTGATCGCGAAATCCGGTGTCCCCGGGGCGGAGCCTGCCTCCGGGACCCGGCTGGCCGCGTGGAAGGCGCCGCAGATGTACAGGCAGTCGGCCGGGTCGGCGCCGGTGGCGGCGAGATGCTCGCGGATCCGGGTCCACATGTAGCGTTCCCGGTCCTCGTCGCTCGCGTAGCGCCGGGTGTCGTGCGGGGCCAGCCGCCGGAACAGGCTGCCGACCAGCACCATCACCTGCCGGTAGGTCTCGTGGTCGGCGCCGGCCAGGGGCTGTTCGACATACTGGTCCCACCACTCGGACCAGTGCCGGACCCGGCCGTGGTGCAGCAGGTGCTCCTCCAGCTCGGCGAAACGGGGCCGCAGGTCACCGATCTCCACACCGACCGCGTCGCCGTGCAGGTCATCCTCCGGCTCACCCGACCCGGCCGGGGTCACGTCGGGTTCCCACTGGAAGACGTGGTCGGTGGACCGGTCCACCAGGACCAGCTCCACCCCCGGCGTCTCCAGCGCGTAGGAGACGGCCTGGTATTCGGCTGACGCCTCGGTGATCGGCGCGATCACCGACAGCGGCGCCGACTCCTTTCCGAAGCCGTCGAGCTCGGAGGCGAAAGCCTGCAACGCCACCGGAAGCCGGCAGTTGCGCAGCTCGGTGAGCAGCGGCTGGAGATCCTCGCACAGCTCCAGGTAGACGACCTTGGGCTGCTTCTCCCGCAGCCGCCGGAGCATGGCCAGAGCGGAGGCCGGCGAGTGGTGGCAGACCGGGAAGATCTCCAGCGGCTCCCGCAGCGCGTGGTCGACGTCGTCGACGATCCCGGTGAGGATCTCCGGCAGCGCCGCCGGCCCGCCGCCGAGCGCCTCGGCGGCGGAGATCAGCTGCTCACGCAGCGAATCGAAGGTCACGACAGGGTCGCAATCGCCTGGCGGCCGCCCTCCAGGAACCCGGTCCACTCCCCGCTCTGCTCACGGCTGCGCGGCTCGATCACGCCGTGCCAGTACTTGTTGAGAATGGCCAGATCCTCCGGGCTGCGCCGGGCCAGCGAACCGACCAGCGAACCGGCCAGGGCCTCCGCGGTCAGCGCGCTGGCGCCGAAGAAGGTGCTGTGCAGGATGGCGTCCTCCAGGACGCCGATCTGCTCGGCGGTGGAGAGCGCCGACTCCAGCCGCTCGTCGTCACCGGAGGCCGCGGCGGAGGCGGCGCGCAGGTCGGCGAAGCTCTGTAGCAGCACGTCGAGCAGGGTGGGCGGGACCTCCAGCTCGATGTTGTGCCGGCGCAGCAGCTCCTCGGTCCGGAAGCGGACGATCTCCGCCTCGCTCTTCCGGTTCGTCACCACCGGGATGCGGACGAAGTTGAAACGCCGCTTGAGCGCCGACGACAGATCGTTGACGCCGCGGTCCCGGCTGTTCGCGGTGGCGATGACGCTGAACCCGGGCTTGGCGAAGACGATGTTGTCGTCGTCCAGCTCGGGAATCGACACGTACTTCTCGGAGAGGATGGAGATCAGCGCGTCCTGGACGTCGCTGGTGGCCCGGGTCAGCTCCTCGAAGCGGCCGATCACGCCGCCCTCCATGGCCGTCATGATCGGCGACGGGATCATCGAGGCGCGGGACTGGCCCTTCGCGATGACCATCGAGACGTTCCACGAATACTTGATGTGGTCCTCGGTGGTGCCGGCGGTGCCCTGCACGACCAGGGTGGAGTTGCGGCTGATGGCGGCGGCGAGCAGCTCGGCGAGCCAGCTCTTGCCGGTGCCCGGGTCGCCGATCAGCAGCAGCCCGCGGTCCGAGGCGAGGGTGACGATCGAGCGTTCGACGAAGCTGCGGTCGCCGAACCACTTCGGTGCGATCTCCCGGTCCAGGCCGTCGGCCCGCTCCGAGCCGAGGATGAACAGTCGCACCATCTTCGGGCTGAGGCGCCACGAGAACGGCTTGGGGCCGTCGTCGACGGACTCCAGCCAGTCCAGCTCCTCGGCGTACTTGACCTCGGCCGGGGCACGCAGCATGTCAGACATCGGGAAAGTCCTTACCTTTAGGCGACGAAGTTCTTGAGCTCGGTGACGAGCTTGCGGATGTGACCGGAGATCACCGGCGTGCCCAGGTCCTTGAAGCGCTGCCGGAACCAGGGGTTGACGCTCTCGGTGCCGGAGCTGTTGACCGAGCCGACCGGGATGAACTTGACCCCGGAACGGTGCACCGCCTCGATCCCCTCGAACAGCGGCTGCGACCGGTCGAACTCGTAGAAGTCGGAGATCCAGACCAGCACGGTGTTCCGCGGATCGGCGATCTTGGGCCGGGCCAGGGCCATCGCGACCGGCCCGTCGTTGCCACCCCCGAGGTTGGTGCGCAGCAGCACCTCGAACGGGTCGTGCACCCATGGGGTGAGGTCGAGCGCCCGGGTGTCGTAGGCGATGAGGTGCACGTCGACCTTGGGCAGACCGGCGAAGATCGAGGCGAGGATGGTGCAGTTGACCATCGAGTCGACCATCGACCCGGACTGGTCCACCACCACGATCAGGCGGGCCGGCTCGATCCGTTTCGCGGTCTGCCGGTAATAGAGCCGGTCGACGTAGAGCCGCTCGTCCTCGGGGCTCCAGTTCGGCAGGTTCTTCCAGATCGTGCGGTCCAGGTCGAGGTTGCGGTAGACCCGTTTCGGCGGGACCGAGCGGTCGATCGTGCCGGCGCTGGCCTGGGCGACCTGGGTGCGCAGCACCGCGGCCACCTCGTCGACGAACCGGCGGATCAGCGCCTTGGCGTTGGCCAGCGCCGTGCCGTCCAGATTGTCCTTGTCGCGCAGCAGCTGCTCGATCAGCGACATGCTCGGGGTGAGCTGCCGGGCCAGCCGGTTGTCGGCCAGCACCTCACGCAGCCGCATCCGGCTGACCAGGTCGCCCTCGATACCGGCCAGCGCCGCGCCGAGACCGGAGTCGTCGCCCGCGGCCCGCCCGCGCAGCTGCCCGGGCTCACAGCCCATCGCCCGCTCGAACCGGCCGGCGTCGGCCTGCCAGCGCTGCAACTGCTCGGCGGTCACGTTGCCGGTGCCGGTCCCGAAGACGTTGAGCAGCAGTTTCGACACCAGGGCGGCGCGCCGGACCTCGCCGTCGCGGTCGTCGCCGGGGTCGCTCATCAGCCCGTCGAACTCCGGCTCCAGCCCCGGAAACCGCTGAATCACGGTGTCCACCGAGACGGCCGGATCGAGCAGCGCGGCCGGCAACCCCAGGTCACCGACGATCGCCATGCTCGCCGACTCCAGAGCGGTCTGCTCCTCCGGGTCGAACAGGCGGGACAACAGCCGCCAGTAGAGGATCTGACGGCGGCTCTCCTCCGTGGGCGCGCCCGATGATTCACTCATCTCCGCAGCAGCCTTCCCGCGCGCTCGCGCAGCACGTCGACCGCGGTGCCGGCGGCGGCCTCGGCCTTTGCCGCCCTGGCGTCGGTGGGGCCGAGCGCCCAGTCGGCGGTGTGGGCGGTGACCGGCTTCTTCCGGACCACCGCCTGGACCGCGAGCGGCTGCACCGCCCAACGACCGGCATCCCAGCGGAGCAGGCCCAGGCAGGCGGTCGAGGCGGCGACCAGCGCCGGGGTCAGTGGACCGGCTTCGGGCAGCCGGTCCACATCGACGGCGAGGTTGACGCCACCGGCCAGCTCGAACGACTCCGCCCCGGCCGTGTAGCCCTCCAGCAGCACCGGCTCGGCGATGACGGCCGGATGGCGGTCCAGCGGGGGCACCGGCGCGGCGGTCGCCCCGCCCAGGCGGACCCGGGCCGTCGCGAACGGGTCGGCCGGCTCGCCCAGGACGGCCCGTGACTCGTCCCAGAGCAGATCGCCGGACGGGGTGAGCGGCATGCCGGCGATCTCGACCACGCGGTGCCCGGCCAGGGCGGCCCGGAACACCGGGAACGCGGTGAGCATGCGCCAGGCGGACGGGCCGCTGATCGTGTCGACCTTGGCGGCCGCCACGCTCGCCCGGACCAGCCGCACCTGCCCGCCGGGCGTCTCCAGCAGGCCGTGCGCCTGAGCGCGGAACACCGTGGGGTGCTCGTGCAGGTCGGCGCCGAGCAGCAGGAACCGGCCCTCCGCCGGGGTGGCCGGCTGTTCGGGAAAACCATCCTGGGACAGGAGCACGGACCTGGTCCACAGATCCGCCCAGCGGCGCACCGGGACCCGGTCGAGGGTGGCGACCGGGGCGGCGCCGCGCAGCTCGGCGGCGAAACCGTCGAGCAGGACGGCGAGCCGCCGGGTGGCCGGGTCGGCGAGCAGCGCCTGCACGGTCTGGGCGGCGCCGCCGGCCAGCTCGTGGTCGACCCCGCGCCAGCCGGCGATGGCCAGCTCACGAAGCCAGGACCGGCCGCCGGCAAGCAGGCCACCGGAGGGCGAGGAGCCGCCGGGGACGGCCCACCGCTCACGGGACCGGCCGAGCGCCTCGTCGAGGCCGGCGAGCAGCGCGTCGTGTGCGGCGCCGAGCAGGGCGGCGCGGGCCCCGGCCAGCACGGCCAGATGCTCGTCGGTGACCGCACCAGCGATGATCTTGCCGATTGAGTCGGCGACCCGGTCGGCGAGCGGCGAGCCGGCGAACGCGGCGGCGAAGGTCTCGCACGCGGCGGCCCGCTCCTCGTCGATCCGGGCGAGGCCGTGCACCAAGGCGTCGTCGAGGCCGTCGACCAGGCCGAGCGCCTCGGTGAGGCCGGCCGGGACCGCCCGCAGGGTGTCGGCGAGCATCAGCGCACCGCCCCGGCCGCCGGGAACCACTGCAACTCGGGCAGCGGATCGGTGGTCGGGGGCACCTCCAGATATGCCAGGTGGCGCAGGAAACCGCTGAACACCTCGGCGGCGCGGTTGGGCGCGGTCGTCGTGTGCAGCCCGGCCCACAGGTCCTCGGAGTCCTCCGGCAGCGTCACCTTCAGATAGCGGGCGACGCGGGCCAGACCGTACTGTGCGACGGCGGCGTCGGCGAGAGCACGCAGGTGGTTGCAGGCACGCGACCCGCCGGACAGGCCACCGCACGGCCGGTTGTTGTTGGTGTTGCAGCTCAGGCCGTGGTCGCCGGCGGTGATGGACGAGACGTAGACACGCTCCACATCCGACCCGCTGGAGACCACCCCCTGGAGCCGGCCGTCGGCCAGCTCCACGAACGGCGCCTTGGCCAGCTTGCGCGGCCGGGCGGGCGCGATGACGGGCGCTGCGCTGCGCCGCTCATGGACGGCACCCCCGTTGGTCACAACCAGACCTCCTCAGAAACAGGTGCCGAAGTTGTATCCCACGGGTACGACAAAACCGGATCGCCGCAGCGAGGCGCCCGGTCGCCGGGGCCGTCAGCCGAGCCGGCCGGCCATGTCGGCCAGCTCGCGGAGCCGGTCGAGCACCGCCGCCTTCCCCTCCCCGCCGGGCAGGTCCCGGTCGCCGGCCGGCACCAGCTGGTCGCGCAGCAGCTCGACGGCCTGGGCACGGGCGCCCGGGGGCAGCTCGGCCAGCCACAGCGACCCGAGGTTCTCCCGGGAGATCTCCCGCAGGTAGGCGACCGCCTCCGGGTCGGACAGCCGGTCGGCCAGGAAGTCGACGGTCCAGTAGAACAGGCCGCCGCCGGCGCTCCAGTCCAGATCCGGTCTCAGCACCAGTAGTCCCGCCATCACTTCCCCACCACGAAGACGCGCGGGCCCAGCCCGCGCTGCTCGATGAACCGCTCCACCATGGCCTTCTGTTCCGGCGTAAACCTTGACACGTCGACCGGCACCAGGTCGGCTTTGTCCAGATGCCGTTCGATCTGGAACTGCAGTTGGGGCCACTGCCGCTCGAAGTAGCGGCTGTCGAAGTTGCCGACCGCGTCGTACGTCTTCCCGCTCTCGTCGACCCAATCGGCGGACGAGCCCGTCTCGGCCCGGGTGAGCCGGACGCCGGTCTCCGCCTCGATCCGCTGAGCGCTCTCCGACTCTTCCGGACGGTGCCTGCCGACGGCCGGATCGTCACCGAGGTCGTGGATCCGCTTGTCCTCACCGTCCTTCCCCGGCCGCGGCGGCGGGTCGGCGCCGCCGTCCGGCAGCCGGTTGAGCTTGCGCAGTTCCTCGATCAGGTCGTCGAGACGCCGCACCCTGGGCAGAAGGTTGCGCAGGCTGGCGATGAGATCGTGCACCCAGCGGGCGATCCGCGCGGCCCAGGAGGCGACGAGCGTGCCGACCTGCTCGACCACCAGCGGGGTCGCCGCGCCGAAGGTGGCGGCCACCTCGGCGGCGTAGGTGACCAGCCGGGACACCAGGGTGGCGATCGCGTCCCGGACCAGCTCGCGGACCCCGGCGACGAGCAGGCCGGCGCCCTCGGTGAGCGCGGCCATCGTGCCGGACGCCGCGGCCAGCGCGGTCAGTGTGCCGTGCTGCTCCCGGGCGGTCGCGCGGTAGGCCGCCCCGGCCGGGCCGGCCCAGCCGGCCACGTCCCCCCGGACCGCGCGGTCGAGCCGGCCGGCCTCCTCCTCGAGAGCCTCGGCGATGTTGCGCCAGGTCCGCGCGTACGCCGTGATCTGCGCGGGATCACCGGCGAGCCGGTCGAGGGTGTCCCGCAGCGGCTCGACGTGCTCGATGATCCAGGAGACGCCGTACTGCAGGAGCACCCCGATCGGGTCGGAGACCAGGGCCAGGCTGTCGAGACCGGCGCTGACCCCGCCGAGGCCGCCCTCCACCCAGTCCCGGTCACGGACGCCGGCGGCGATCATCTCGATGTCCTCGACGATCCACACCCCGGCCCACGGGTCGGGCGGCTGGTCGACCCGCTTGGCGACGAGTGTGCCGTCACTCACGACCCGGCCCGCCGGGCGGCGGCCACGTCGGCTGCCGCGTAGCGCTCGCCGGTGGCGCGCACCCGCGCGGCCGATCCGAGCAGTGACTCCTCGGCCACCCGGATCCCGTCGGCGAGGGCATCGTGCAGCCCGTTCAGCATCCCTGGGACCAGGGCGCACAACTCGCCGTACGCCTGAGCGCCGAGCCGCACCGCCTCGGACGCCTGCCCCACGTCACCGAGCACGTCGGCGATCACACCGATGTGCCCGGCGTGGCTGATCAGATCCGCGGGCGTCACCGACACCGCGTCGTTTCCCCGGTCGACCACAGCTTCCCCCATCCGCACCTATGACATCTAGGAAGCTAGATGTCTCGGACGGCCCTCTTCAACGCCCTTCCGAAACCTGTGGATAACTCAGGTTTCAGCAGCTCAGAGGGGGCGCAGGGAGCGAGAGGCGAAGCCGGCGGCGACGGTTCGAGTCACCCGATGATCGACAGCGTGGGCTCGGCGGCCAGGACCTGGTTGCGGCCGGCCCGTTTGGCCCGGTACAACGCCTCGTCGGCGAGGCTCAGCAGATGACCGGGGCCGCCGGTGGCGGTCAGTTCCGCCACGCCGGCGCTGAACGTGACGTTCAGGGTGCCGAGTGGCGTGTCGACCGCCCGGGCGGCGCACTGCCGGCGCCACCAGTCGGCGCGTTCGGCCGCGGCCTGCGCGCCGATCCCCGGCAGCACCACCACGAACTCCTCGCCGCCGTAGCGGGCCACCATGTCGCACTCCCGGACCGAACCGGTCAGCTGCCTGGCCACCTCGACGAGCACCTGGTCGCCGACTGCGTGCCCGTACCGGTCGTTGATGGTTTTGAAGTGATCCACGTCGATCATCACGATCGACAGCGGCTGGCCGTCGGTGGCGGCGCGGGCCTGCGCCTCCAGCACGGCGGTCAGGTGCCGGCGGTTGTACGCCCCGGTGAGGCCGTCACGCATCGCCTGCTCGGTCAGCTCGGCGCGGAGCCGCTCCAGCTCGGTGATGTCCCGGACCACGACGACGGTGCCGGGACAGCTCCCGTCGGCCGACTCGATCTTGACGACCCGGAAGTCGTACACGTCGCCCGAGGCGCCGTGGATGGTGGTCTGGCCGGCGTCGGCGACCATGGTGGTGAAGTGCGGGCCGGCGATCTCCTGCCACCGCTTGCCGATCACGGTGCCGCCCGCCGGGTGCACCGCGGCGAGAAGTCTGGCCGCCGCCGGGTTGACGTCGAGGAACCGTCCGTTGGAGTCCAGCACCATCACGGCGTCGCTGAGCGCCGCGATGACCTGCGCATAGGTGACCGGCACCTGTTCGGAGTTCACGCCGGAGCGGTCGGTCCACCACCAGACGGCACCGGAGACCAGGAACAGCACCGGCGTCAGATCGAGCCCCTGCATGTCCACGAAGATGAACACGGTCACCAGGTTGCCCACCGTCGGCGCGAGCGCGCCGACCAGGAACCACCGGTACACCCGCCGCTGGCCGCGGACCGCCCGGCGCATCGCGCTGATCACCAGCACCGTGCCGAAGCCCATCATGGCGTAGCCGTACAGAACGTGAGCCCAGTACGCCGGGCCGTGCTGCACGGCGATCCCGAGGGCGGCCACCTCGGCCTGCCGGTAGAAGAGGTGATGCCACGGATCGGTGGCGGTGACTGCCACGAGCAGCACCGGGTGGATCAGCATCAGCGGGATCCGCGGCGGCCGGCGCCCCGCGGAGACCGTGGTGTGCCAGAAGAAGCCCACGATGACCAGCGCCACCCCGGGGAAGATCGCATAGTTGAGACCGAGCGCCAGCCCGCGCGTCGGCGCCACGAGGACGCCGGCGTTGGCCAGCGCCCATTCCGCCGCGCCGGCCATGACGAGGCTGAGCGGGAGCGCCAGGGGCGTCTCGGACCGCCGCCGGTACGTCAGTACGGCGTACAGCAGCGCAATCAAGCCGGCTCCGGTGTAAACGGCGACCATTGCGAGCGGCATCCTCCGCCCCTTCCCACGGTTGGCACCGGTACGAATCGGTGCCGCCGTGGGTGAGTTGAGGAGTCGCCCGCCGTAGGTGCGAAACAGGAACGGCTCATCGCCAAGCTCTAATCCTGGCTTCAGGTTGGCCGGGGAGAATGAGCGGCAAAAGCATCGACTGGAAGGGGGCGGGCCGGCGTGCGGATCCTGATCGCGGATGATGACGCGGCCATCCGTGAGTCGCTGGAGCGGGTGCTCCAGGTCGAGGGTTACGACACCAGCACCGTCGCCAACGGTCTCGCCGTGCTCGACGGGGTCGACGGGGCGGCCGGTGACACGCTGGATCTGCTGATCCTCGACGTGATGATGCCCCGCCTCGGCGGGTTGGAGACCTGCCGGCGGTTGCGGGCCGCGGGCCGGGATCTGCCGGTGCTGATGCTGACCGCCCGTGATCAGGTCTCCGACCGGGTCACGGGGCTGGACGCGGGCGCCGACGACTACCTGCCCAAGCCGTTCGCCACCGAGGAGTTGCTGGCCCGGGTGCGGGCCCTGCTGCGCCGGCGCACGACCGCCGACGGGGAGTCGCAGATCCTGTCGTTCGCCGACGTCCGGCTCGATCCCGACAGGTTCGAGGCGTGGCGGGGCGAGCGGCCGCTGCGTCTGACCCGGACCGAGTTCTCCCTCCTGCAGGTTCTCTTGCGCAACGCGACCCGGATCTTGACCCACGACGCGCTGTTCGAGGCGATATGGGGCTTCGACATGAGCACCACCGCCAACAACCTCCAGGTGTACGTGAGCTACCTGCGCCGCAAGATGGAGGCCGAGGGTGAGCCGCGATTGATCTACACGCTGCGCGGCCTGGGATACACGTTGCGGGAGACCCCTCCGTGAGCAGGCGCCCCCACCGGGAACCGCGCCGGCTGACCCGATGGTGGCGCCGGCGGTCCCTGCGGACCAGGATGACGGTGATCGCGGCGACGGCCATCGCGGCCAGCGTGTTCGCGGCCTTCCAGGTGGCCAGCGAGCTACTGGACTGGGAGTTGCGGAACACCGCCGAGAATCAGCTACGCGCCGACTCCCGCGTCCTGGCGACGAACGCGCAGCGCGACGGTCTGGCGCGGGTTCAGCTACCGCCGTATCCGGGATCCGGTCGGCTGGTGCGGGTCATCCTGCCCGACGGCTCGACCCGGACGCCGGCCGGCCAACCCGGGCTGCCCCCGGTCAGCGAGCACGCTGGGCTCGTGGCGCGGGGCGCGTCAGCCGACCTGATGGAGTCGATGGACAGCGACGACGACGGCTACCGCATCTACACGCTGCGGGCAGGCGACGGCGCGGTGCAGGTGGCCCACGTCGCCGACGACAGCCCGATCAACCGGTTCGGGCTGGGCATGCTGCTGATCGGGCTGTTCTGCGTGGTCGGCGGCGCCCTGGTCGGGCGGACCGTGGCGCGAACCGGACTGGCACCGATCGACCGGCTGACCGCCGCCGCGGTACGTGTCGCGAACACCCAGGATCTCGACGCCGACATCCCGGATGAGGGCGGTGGAGAGATCCGGCGGCTGATCCAGGCGATCAACGACATGCTCGCCGCGCTCCGGGACTCCCGGCGGGCCCAGCGGCTGCTCGCCGAGGACGCCGCCCACGAGCTCAAGACCCCGCTCACCAGCCTGCGCCTCAACATCGAGCTGCTGGTCCGGCTCGACCGGCGCGGCACCCTCGACACCGCCCTCTCGGCGGAGAGCCGGACCCGGCTGCTCAACGATCTCGGCGCCCAGGTGGCCGAGTTGAGCACCCTTGCCGCCGAACTGACCGACCTGGCGCGCGGTGACGCAAGCGACGAGAGCACCGAGCTGCTCGACCTCGCCGACGTGGTGGTGGCCGCCGCGACCCAGGCGCGTTCCCGCGTGCCCGACCTCGAGATCGCGCTCGACGTGACCTCCGTGTGGGTGAGCGGGCGTCCCGCTGCGCTCCAGCGAGCGGTCCTCAACCTCGTCGACAACGCCGGCAAGTGGTCCCCCGCGGACCAGCCGGTCCAGGTCCGGCTCCGTGCCGAGGGCGCGTCGGCCGTGCTCGAGGTCGACGACGCCGGGCCGGGCATCGACGCCGCCGACGTACCGCGGGTGTTCGACCGGTTCTACCGTGCCGACAGCGCCCGGGCGTTGCCGGGATCCGGTCTCGGGCTGTCGATCGTGCAGCGGGTCGTCCACGCCCACGGCGGCCGGGCCACCGTCGCCCGCTCCGCACGCGGTGGCGCGCTGCTTCGGGTCGACCTTCCGGCCGCGGCCCCGACCGCACCGATCGCGCGTCTCACCGCCGGGGAAGACACCGCGATGCGCTGACCTGCCCGGCGCCTGGCGCAGGAGATCCGGGACGGGCCTGGGTTCCCGTCCCGGATCTCCTCCGTGTCGCCGCGCTCACCGTTGCAACGCGAACTCCTCTTCGTCGGCGAGCGGCTGTGTCCCGTTCGGCGGCTCCGCCGTCGGCCGGGACAGCCGACTCGGCCACCAGATCCGCCGACCGATCAGCAGCGTGAGGGCGGGCACCAGGACCGACCGCACCAGCAGGGCGTCGAGCAGCACGCCGAAGGCGACCAGGAACCCGACCTCGATCAGCATCACCAGCGGAAGTGTGGTGAGGACCGCGAACGTGGCCGCCAGGACCACGCCTGCCGAGGTGATGACGCCACCGGTGGCGGAGAGGGCTTTGAGCATGCCCTGTCCGGTGCCGAGACGCACGGTCTCCTCCCGGGCCCGGCTGGCCAGGAAGATGTTGTAGTCGACGCCGAGCGCCACCAGGAACAGGAACGCCAGCAGCGGCACCGAATAGTCGATGCCCTTGAACCCGAGGATCGTGTCGAAGATGAACACGCTGCCGCCGAAGGCCGCGGCGAATGAGACGATCACGGTGGCCATCAGGATCAGCGGGGCCACGATCGCGCGCAGCAGCAGCCCGAGGACGATCAGGACGACGGCGAGCACCAGCGGGATCACCAACTTCTCGTCACGGCTGGTGGTGACCTCGGTGTCGAGGTTCTCCGCACTCGGCCCGCCGACGATCGCCTGCGCCCCGCTCACCGCGTGCACGGCGGTGCGTACCCGCTTGATCGTGTCGTACTCCGCGACCGTGTCCGGCGCGTCCGTCGGGAACACGGAGATGTCGGCCCAGCCACCGACGGTCTGACCCGGGATGGCCACGGCCACGCCCGGAGTGCCCTTGACGACATCGAGCACCCGCTCCTGGTACGCCGGCCGCGTGAAGACCGTCATCGGCTGGCCGCCGAGCTCCGGGAAGTGCTGGCGGAGAACGGTGAAGCCGGTGACCGACTCCGGCGCGGACAGGAACTGGTCCTGCTCCCGCAGGTCGCCGGTGTTGCCGGCGAGCCCGATGGCGAGCACGCCGAGGACTCCGAACGAGCCGAGCGTCGCCACCCATCGACGGCGGCTGATGGCGATGCCTAGCCGTCCCCACAGCCCCGGCTTCTCCTCCACGGCCGTACTGAACCGGGGGATGGCCGGCCAGAAGATCCGCCTGCCGAGCACCACGAGCACCGCCGGGAACAGTGTCAGCATGGCCACCAGCGCGCACAGGATGCCGGCTGCACCGATCGGGCCCAACCCGCTGGTGCTGTTCAGGTCCGCGGCGAGCAGGCAGAGCAGGCCGGCGACCACGGTGGCCGCGGACGCGACGATGGCCGGCGCCGCGCCGCGTAGCGCGTGGACCATCGCGACCCGGACGTTCTCGTGGTGGTGCAGCGTCTCCCGATATCGAGCGATGAGCAGCAGCGCGTAGTCCGTGCCGACGCCGAATACCAGGATCGTCAGCAGCGCCGAGTTCTGGTCGTTCACCACGATGCCGAAGCCCTTGACGAGCAGGTAGACGGTCGCCATCGCAGTCAGTGCGGCCGCGCCGACGACCACGAGCGGGATGAACCACAACACCGGGCTGCGGTAGGTGAGGATGAGCAGGACCGTGACGACGACGACGGTGGTGAGGAAGACCTGCAGGTCGATGCCGTCGAAGACGGCGTCCATGTCGCCGTCGACCGCGGCCGGACCGGTCACCTCGAGTTCCAGGCCGGCGGGCCGGTCCTTCGCGGCGTCACGCAACGGGCCGACGATGGTTTCCGGTCCGCCGTAGGTCGTGCTCACGTCGAGGGTGAACATCATCGCCTTGCCGTCGGTGGAGAGTCTCGTCGGTGGGCCGTCGTCGTCCTCGCCGGCCGCCGCCTTCGGCGGGTACCGCTTGGCAAGGGTGTTGTAGTGGCGCTCGACCGTCGCGCGGTCGGCGTCGGTCATGCCGCCGGCGCGGTGGTACACGAAGACGAACGTGTTGTCCTCGCCGCCGGGGAGACTGTCCTCCAGGACCGCCACCTTGGTGGACTCGGCACTGGCCGGCAGGGTGTCCACGGCTCTGTCGGTGGTGACCGAACTCAACTTTCCGCTCAACGGCACCATGACCGCCGCCAGGGCCAGCCACAGGCCGATCACCAACCACGGCACCCATCGGCCTGCCAGTCGACCGGGCGGCGCTTCCCTGGACAGCGCTGCGTTGACTGCCATCAATAGCCTCCTACATACGCGTTACGTCGTTCGTCTGAGGCCGACTTCGTACCGAGCGAATCTGAGACGACCGTTAGAACGGCGCTCAGCCCGGGTGACCGAGCCAGGTGCCCAGCGCGTCGGGCCGGATGAGCAACGCGTCGACGCCCACCCGGTCCGTGCGAGCTCGGCTCGCGTCCATGGTTCTCGTGCGAGTGCCGAACGGCGCTCCGGAGTAGTACCGCGGTACCGCCCCTCTCCCGAGAATGACGACCGCGGTACGACGAAACGGGACGGAGTCGGACCTAGCTTTCGAGCCATGACGAAACCTGATAGCCCACCGTGGAAATCAGTGGCGGGCACCATGGTGCTGGTGACGGCGTTCGCTGTCGTCGCCGCCTGCGGGTCTGACACCGACAACAGTGCGGCGCCCGCCGCGACCGGCCCGCACAGCGCGCACACGGGCGGGTCGTCGGCTCCGCCACAGCCGCTGCGGGCCGGCGAGCGGTTCGTCGACCTGAGGATGGCCGAGGCCTACACGCCCGCGAAGCCTTCGGGTGGCGGCTCGGACGAGTACCGGTGCCAGGTGATCGATCCGGGCCTGACCAGGACGGCGTTCCTGACCGGGACCCAATTCGCACCGGAGAACGTCGCCATCGCGCACCACGCCATCGTGTACGCGGTGCAGCCGGGCGGCGCTGCCGCGGTGCGCAAGCAGGACGCGAAGACCCCTGGTCTCGGCTGGCAGTGTTTCGGCGGGACCGGCGTTGCCGGCGCCGAGGTCGAAGAGGGGGACGCGGCGTGGGTGGACACCTGGGCGCCGGGCGCCACGGAGACGCTGCTCGACCAGGACGCCGGCTACAAGCTGGAGCCGGGCAGCCTGCTCGTCCTCCAGATCCACTACAACCTGCTCGCGACCGACGGCAAGCCGACCGGGTCGGACCGCTCGGCGGTGCGGCTGCGGCTGACGGACGGCACGCCGCAGACCCGGGAACTCGAAACGTGGTCGGTCGACGCGCCGACCGACCTGCCCTGCGCCGCCGACGAGTCTGGTCCGCTCTGTGACCGGGCGGCCTCGATCGCGGACGTGACGAAGCGGTTCGGGCCGGACGTCGGCGAAATGGCGGACCGTCAGGTGGAGGAGTGCGGCCGGGGCGTGCCGAAGCCCGGTAACACCCAGACCTGCGACCACAGGGTGGAGGCGCCGATGACGCTGTTCGCCGGTTTCGGCCACATGCACATGCTCGGGCGGGCCTTGAAGGTCGAACTCAACCCGGGCACGCCGAAGGCCAAGGTCGTCCTGGACGTGCCGCAGTTCGACTTCGACAACCAGCGGCTGGTGAAGCTGCCGTCGCCGGTGGAGGTAGGTCCGGGGGACACGCTGAGGGTGACGTGTACGCACGACGCGGGGCTGCGCAAACAGGTGCCGCAGCTGAAGAAGCTGCCGCCCCGCTACGTGGTGTGGGGCGACGGCACCAGCGACGAGATGTGTACGGGCATCATGACGGTCTCCCGCCGCAAGTCCTGAGGAAGCGTCGAACGTGTGTGAGCTCACTGATGGTTGACGAGCCGAAAAGCAGCTTCGAGCTCACACACGTCGCCAATGAACGGGTGACGTGGGCCCGGAGTAGCTAGAACGACGGTCGCGCCCTCGACGGACGCGCGAGATGAGGTGCTGAACCGGGCCGGGTGAGTCTCAGCTCGTAGGCGAGGATGACGGCCTGGATCCGGTCCCGTGCACCGATCTTGGCGAGGACGCGCCCGACATGGGTCTTCACCGTCGACTCCGACAGCGTGAACCGTTGCGCGATCTCGCCGTTGGTGAGGCCATGGCCGATGGCGACGAGGACCTCGCGCTCACGGTCGGTCAGGAAGTTCAGCCGGGGATCCTCCCGCACGGGCCCGCAGAAATCATCGTCGAGCCGGTCGGCGAACGCGTCGAGCAGCCGCCGAGTCAGCGCCGGCGCGATCACCGCGTCCCCTGCGGCGACGGCCCGGATGCCGGCGAGCAACTCCTCCGGGCGGATGTCCTTGAGCAGGAAACCGCTCGCCCCGGCCCGCAGCGCCGCGAACGCGTACCGTTCCACGTCGAACGTCGTCAGCACCAGGATCCGGGAACGCCCACCGGCTGCGACGATGCGCCGGGTGGCCTCGATTCCGTCGACGCCCGGCATGCGGATGTCCATCAGCACCACGTCGGGACGCAGCTCGGTGATCCGCCGAACGGCCTCGGCGCCGTTCTCGGCCTCGCCGACGATCTCGGTGTCGGGGGTGCTCTCCAGCAGCATGCGAAACCCGAAGCGCTGCAGCGGCTGGGCGTCCACCACGAGCACAGAGATCATGAATGGCTGCCTTTCAGGGCCGAATGGACGGTTCAGTCACCGTCCGGTGGGGGCCGACGCTGACCCAGCCGCGGTAGACCGCGTCGCCCGGCGATGCCCACTTCATACCGAGCGGACCTGAGACGACCGTTAAAACAGCGCTCAGGCCGCGGTCGGCCGCCGGCGCGCACGACGATGTGGATCTGGCAGGAGTCGACCGCCAGGCTCAGGTCGACGGTGGTCAGCCCGACCTGCGCCCGTAATCACGACAAAAGGCCCACCGCAACGGATCATCGCGGCAGGCCTTTTCGCAGATCAAAAATACTCGTGGGCGATACTGGGATCGAACCAGTGACCTCTCCGGTGTGAACGGAGCGCTCTCCCGCTGAGCTAATCGCCCTCAACGAGATGGAACTCTACTAGACGGCGCCCGAGCAGCGCGACTCAGGGGGTCACCGCCACCCGACGAAGTCGAGTGACCAGGTGAACAGGTTGAGGTCGAAGCTGAGCAGGACGCTGAGCCAGACCACGAAGCTGATGAAGATCATGCCGACCAGGCCGATCAGCGCGCGCACGCCGAGCGTCTGCCGGCCGACCCAGTGGGTCCAGCTCTGCACGTGCCGTTTGGTGAAGGCGAGCAGCCCTCGAGCCCAGTGGAACTCGACGGCGAGAATCGCCAGCCCGAGGATCACGATCGCCCAGCCGGGGCCGGGGAACGGGATCAGAACGATCCCGACGGCGACCACCAGGCCACCGAGCACACCGATGCCGACCTTCAGAGCGAGCCGACCGGTGGAGTTGGACCGGATACGGTCAAGCACACGCACGTCTAAGAACCCCGTCGTCCGGTTTTACACCCATTTCATCCCCCAGTGTCCGGGAGCCCCGTCACTACCCGGGAGGAATGGACGTTACCGGAGTAAGTCAACCGCTGGACCACTGACGCCGGGCGGAACCGAGTACTCAGGCAGAACAGGACAAGATATCGCTTCTCGTCCTGCGCGGAAGGGTTTTCGGAACCGTCTTCCCACTACTGGGTGAGATCAGCGTATGGCGGAGCGTAATGACAGGGATCACCTGAGTATGGGAAACGCGGGGTTCACCAGCCTCGCAGCGGTGCCGGGGGGAGTTCGTCCATGAGTACCATTCGTCCAACGACCGTCGAGGTCGAAACCTCGCTGCGGCTCGTAGCGCCTGACGCGACGGCACTGCCCGTGCGCGCCAGCCTGCGTTACGACCCAGCCGACCCGTACGCGGTCCACGTGTTGTTCCACGCAGAATCAGCCGGTGGGGAAGCCGTGAGCTGGTCCTTCGCGCGGGAGCTTCTCGTGACCGGGCTCGACGAGCCGGCCGGGATCGGCGACGTCCGGGTGTGGCCGTGGGCCACGCCGCGTGGCGATTTCGTCGCCCTGGCCCTGTCGTCGCCCGACGGCAACGCGCTGTTCGAGGTGCCGCGCAGCGTCCTTGTCCGCTTCCTGCGGCGCACCTACGTGGTGGTGCCCCGCGGCCGGGAGTCGGACCACCTGGACGTGGACGCCGCGGTCAACCGACTACTGGCGGGCCGATAAGCGATAACGGGGCGACCCGTGCGGACACTGCCGGTCCGCGCGGGTCGCCCTTTGTCCGATAAATTAATGGATCTCCGAAAAGAAATCGGAATCGGACGTATAGCGAATACCGAGCTGGAAATCGGACATAAACCTCAGTCGGTGCGCTAGTGGATGCGCGGGCACGCATCGACGACTACCGTCAGGCGCGATGCCAGCACTCATTCATCACACCGAGCCGGCGCCCACCTGTCTTCCACCGGACTGGTCGGGTATCGGTGGCTGCGTCCTGCCGGTGGCCGCCGGCGCTGCCACCGGCCTGCTGAGGTGTCACGCCCTCGTCCTCACCACGACCGGCCCGCTGCTCGCCGAGATCGACTTCGCCGAGCATCTGTGCGGCCCGGGCACCCTGCTCTGGATCCGTCCGGGACAGGCGGCCCGCTTCTCCCGCCCCGGAGACGGCGACGATCCACTGACGATCGTTTTCCGACCAGGGTTGTTCGGTCCGGAGGAACTGCCCGGGCTGAGTCCCGACGATCCGTCCGGCCCGGCCCGGGAGCCACTCACCCCGCCCGGCCCGGCCGTCTTCCGGGACGTCTTCGCCCACCTGGCCGCCGACGCGGCCGGCCCGCCCGGCCCGGTCCCCGCCGCGCTGCTGCGGCACGAGCTGGCCGCCCTGCTGCTGCGGATCGCCACCCTCGATCCGGGCTCGGAGCTGCGGGCGCACGTCGAGAGCCGGACGTTCGAACGGTTCCGGCGCCGCCTCGAGGAGCGCTTTCCGCACACCCGCCGGGTCGAGGACTACGCGGCCGAGCTGGGCTGCTCGGTGCGCACCCTGACCCGGGCCAGCCTGGCGCTCACCGGGCGCACCGCCAAGCAGGTGGTCGACGACCGGGTCGCCCTACAGGCCCGGCGGATGCTCGCGGCGACCTCGATGTCGGTCGCCGAGGTGGGCCGCGGCCTGGGTTTCGGCGAGCCGACGAACTTCGGGCGCTTCTTCCACCGGGAGACCGGCCTGAGCCCGGGGCAGTTCCGCGGGCGGTTCATCACCGGCCAGCCGGCCACCATCCCGGGGCAGAGATCGCCGGCCGATTGACCCCTAATTCCCACAATCCCCTGGGGTATGTGCATCCGGGATGCGGGGCCGGGGCATGATAGTCAGGTGCAGATCTCCGCGCGCGGCGACTACGCGGTCCGGGCCGCCCTCAGTTTGGCGCAGGCCTACCCCGCACTGATGTCCGCTCAGGCCATTGCCCAAGACCAGAACATGCCACGCAAGTTCCTCGAGGCGGTCCTAGCCGACCTGCGCCGTGCCGGTGTGGTGCGGGCGCAACGGGGCGCCGAGGGCGGCTACACGCTGTCGCACCCCCCGCGGGACGTGACCATCGGTCAGATCCTGCGGGCGGTCGACGGACCGCTCGCCGGCGTGCGCGGCCTTCGTCCGGAGGAGACTCAGTACACGGGCGCCGCCGAGAACCTGCCGAACCTGTGGGTGGCGGTGCGCGCGGCGGTCCGTGAGGTGGTCGACGAGGTGAGCCTCGCCGAGCTGATCAGCGGGCGGATGCCGGCTCACGTGCGCAAGCTGACCACCCGCCCGGACGCCTGGCAGCCACGCTGACGTTTGTGAATCCGGCCGATCGGGAACCGATGCGCCATCAGAAAGGAGCTTTCCGATGGGCATCGTCTACCGCAGCCGGAAGAAGATCGGTCCGCTGGTCCTGAACTTCACCGAGAACGGCTACTCGTCCTGGAGCCTCAAGATCGGGCGCTGGTCGTGGAACTCCAAGACCCGCGCGCACCGCGTCGACCTGCCCGGCCCGCTGTCGTGGAAGCAGGACAAGAGCCGCTCCCGCTAGGACGGTTCCCGCTCGATCACCACGTCGCCACCGAGCCGTCCGTGCGCGGGTTCCCGGGTGACCGTGCCCGCGTCGATCATCGAGTGCAGCACCCGGGTCGCGTCGGCGGCCCGGTAGACGGTCTCGGTGAGGGCGAAGGTGCGCAATTCGGTCACGGTTGCCCGGCCCACCTCGGACAGGTGGGCCAGCAGTTCACGGCGCAGCGGTCCGGGATCGGGACGGAGCGCGATGTCGATCAGATGGCGCTCCGGATCGGCGGGATCACGTAGGCGTACCCCGGCGAATTCGTCGACCGCCCAGAGCGCCTCCTTGAAGCTCTCCAGGCTCTTCGCGGAGGTGGTGGCGAAAGCCACCACCTCTCCGGGCTCCGGCCCGGTGGCCAGCTCGGCCGCCGTCACCAGCGGAAATCCCAGGCCCCGATAGGGGTCGACCGGGCTGCCGGGCGGCAGCGCCAGCAGCACCTCGGCCGGCTTACCGGCCGCGATCGCGCCGACGGTGGTCACCGCGGGCGGTTCACCCACGGCCGTCGCGTCGAGAAACCCCAGCAGCGGTACGCGCACCGCGCCGGCCGCACGCAACGCCACCGGCAGCCGCTCGTCCGTCCCGCCGCCCACCGGAAGCACCGTGAGCCCGGCCCCCGCGCCGGCGTCCCGTTGCGCCGCGGTGAGCCGCTCCCCCACGCCGGCGACGTCGGCGCCCACCGCCACCATGGACAGTTCCCGCCCGCGGGACAGGCCGGGCAGGTCGGCCAGGACCCGGATCGCCGCCTCCGCGGCCACCCCACCGTCCGCGTCGGCGTAGCCGTGCACATAGGTCGCCCGGCGGGCGTGATGAAGCGCACCCGCGGCCCATGCCTGCAGGTGGCGGACGAGTAGTTCACGTTTCACAGCGCCTATTGGGGACATACCGCAGTTTCTACCCTGTCCACTTAGCTACCGGAAACTTGTACCCAGGGTGTTCGCATGAGCACTATGGGATACATGGCCCCTCCGCTCGCCGAACTGACCGCCCAGGCGCAGACGCTCACGTCCGCCGGCGACCTCATGGGCGCGCGGGCCGTCCTCGACGACGTCCTCCGCGGCGCCGACGCCGATCCCCGCCGCGCCACCGCCGACCTCGCGGTGGCCGCCGCTCTGCACGCCCGGGTCCTGATCGCCCTCGGCGACCCCGAGTCGGCCCGGTTGTGGGCCGCCTTCGCGCACTCCGCCGAGGAGCGGCTGCACGGCCCGCGCGACGAGCGCACCATCGCGGCCGCCGCCATGCACGCCGCGGTCCTCCAGCGGATCGGCCAGCACGGCCGGGCCGCCTCCGTCTACCACGACCTGATCGGCGAGCTGGCCCTGATGGACGGCCCCGACTCGCCGCGGGTGCTGGCCGCCGAGGCCGACCTGGCCACCGCCGAGCACGCGGCCGGCCACTGCGGCACGGCCCGGGCCCGGCTGGCCCGCGCCTGGCGGCGGCACAGCCGGGTGCACGGCGACGCCGCACCGGCCGGCATCAAGATGCTGGCCCGGCTGGGCGCCATGGAGCGCGAGTGCGGTCGCGACGAGGAGGCCCGCGAGCATCTGGAGCTGGCCGGCGAGCTGAGCGCCCGCCATCTGCCGGCCGACCACCCGCTGGCCCGGCAGGCGGCCGCGCTGGTCAGCGGCACGGCATCCGGCCGGCACACCTGCGGCACCCGGGACTCCTCCGGCGGGCGCCCGTTCCGGCCCTTCCCGCGCCGGCCCACCGTGCCCGACACGACCGGGGCCCGGCCGTCGGTGTTCCCGGCCGAGGCGCCCGGCCAGCCGCCGCCCGACGACCGGCCCACCGATCCCAACGGCACCGTCTACCCGGTTCCGGCCGACGAGCTCTACGACGACATGCCACCGGCCGACGATCGCGAGACCGATCCCAACGGCACCGTCTACCAGCAGCCGCTCTATCTCAGCGACGTCCACCGGCTGCCCGGAGATCTGACCGGCCGGCACGCCCGGGCCGACACGCCGCCGCCGCTGCCCGGCAACCGTGCGCCCGACTACGGCGACGACGGCCGACCCCTGCCGGTCGGCACCGCGCCGACCGGCACCCGCAGCGACCCGCCGAACTCACGGCGCCTCCCGGTCCGTGCCGACCGGCCGGCCGGATCCCGCGTCGCCCACCCGCTGCTGCTGGCCACGGTGCTCGCCGCCGGGGTGGCGGCGGCCGCCGTCGTGGTCATCCTGACCCTGCCCGGAGCGGACGGGGCCACCCAGCCGACCACCCGGCCGGCCGTCCAGGAGCCGGTGAAACCCTCCACCGTGCCAGGCGCCCCACAGAACGTGCGGTTGCGCGACAACGGCGACAGCGTCTCCCTCCAGTGGGTCTACCCCCGCGACGCCACGGAGGCGGTGCTGATCACCGGAGGCCGGGCCGGGCAGCCACCCGTCAAGATCGCGGACCTGCCGGCCGGGGCCGCCGACTACGTCGTCTACAGCCTCAACGAGAAGCCCGACTACTGCTTCACCGTCGCGGTGGGCGACGCGGCCGCCGCGCCGGTCTGCACCAGCCGTTGACACCGCAACCGTTTCGCAACCGATCGGGATCCTTTCTGCCACCGTGGCACCGGACCGTGATCTGTCACGGGGCGACTACAGGAAGTAGGGACAGTGACGACGGAAACGGCGAGCCGGGTTCCCACCGAGCCTCATGACGAGCTCGGCGCCCTGGAGTCCGCCTTGGCGGAACTCGAATCCCGGCCCCCGTCCCAGTTCCGGTCGCTCTGGGAGCCCGCCATCGAACTGCGGCAGCGGGCCACCGAACTCGGCGCCGAGGAGGTCGCCCAGCGCGCCGCCCTGCTCCAGGCCGGGGTGCTGCTCCGCAAGGGGCGCACCGGCGAGGGCGGGCGGCTGGCCCACCAGGTCCGGGCCTGGGCCGAGCAGCATGAGGCGCGGTACCTCCTGGCCCGGGCGCACCGCGAGCTGGCGGTGTTCTACCGGCACGTGGGCGACTACTCCGACGGACTGACCCACGCCGTGCAGAGCGTCGCCTTCCTCACCGACGACGTGCCGCCCCACCTGCGCGCCCGGCACCTGATGACGCTCGCGGTCTCGCTGGAGGAGACCGGCGCCCACGAGGACGGCAAACGCCGCTCCCAGGAGGCCCTCGCGTTGTGCGCGGCGGCCGGCGACCACGAGATGACGTTGGCACTGCTCAACAACATGGCGTACACCGCGATGGAACTCGGCGACGAGCCGGAGGCCCGGATGCTGGTCGGGCAGATGCGTGAGGCCCAGGACCGGACCGGTGTCCGGTTCACCGCCAACGAGCTGGACACGCTGGCCCAGGTCGAGCTGATGAGCGGCTGCTACTCCGCCGTCGAGGAGCTGCTCTCCCCGGTGCTCGCCGACCTGGTCGCCGCCACCGAGGGCGACGCGGTGGCCGAGTGCCATCTCACCCTGGCCCAGGCCCGCCGCCTGGCCGGCCGGCACGACGACGCGCAGGCCGCCCTGGACGCGACCAGTCGCCTCTGCGCCGAACGAGGCCTGGCGGCCATCGGCGCCCGGGTCCGGCAGGAGCAGGCCGCACTCTTCGCCGGCACCGGACGGTTCGCCGAGGCGTACGAGGAACATCGCGCCTTCCACGCCGCGGCCACCGCCCTCCAGTCGGTGCAGCGCGACGCCCGGGCGCGGGCGTTGCAGGCCGTCTTCGAGGCCGACGAGGCCCGCCGCGACAGCGAACACTTCCGCGAAATGGCCCACCGGGACGCCCTGACCGGCCTCTACAACCGCCGCTACGTCAACGAGCGCGTACCGGCCCTGCTGCTGGAGGCGGCCGCCCGCCAGTTGCCGCTGTCGATGGCCATCATCGACCTGGACCACTTCAAACGGATCAACGACACCCTCTCGCACACCACCGGCGACATGGTCCTCCAGCACGTCGCCGAGCTGCTGGAGGAGTCCGCCCCCGGCCCGGCCGTCGCCGCGCGCATGGGCGGCGAGGAATTCCTGCTGGTCCTGCCGGGCGTCGACGCCGAGGAGGCCGCGATCCGCTGCGAGCGCCTCCGCCTGCGCATCCGCGCCCACGGCTGGGAGCCCATCACCGGCACCCTCCAGGTCACCACCAGCATCGGCGTCACCACGACCGCCGAGGGCCGCGACACCTTCTCGGCGCTGCTCTCCATCGCCGACCGCAACCTCTACACCGCCAAGCGAGGCGGCCGCGACCGCATCGTCGCGGACTGACGCACTGCCGGTGGTCACCCTTCCCCTTTCCGGTACGAGCGGCGACCGGTCCCCTGGGTACCACGCGAGCCAGGCGCCGGGTCACGGCCGTAACGCGCCCACCGGCGCATGGCGCGGCGAGACCTCACCCCCTCCGGGCCGTCACCGCGCCGTCCACCGACAGGCACGCCCACCAGCACCTGGCCGCACACACCACCGCCCGCACACGGCCCCGAGCGCGGGCAGACGCAGGCCCGGGCAGACGCGGGCGGACGCCGAGCGCGGGCGGACGCGGGTACAGGCGGACGCCGAGCGCGGGCGACGCCGAGCGCGGGCGGACGCCGAAAAGTGTCAGGGGGTGCTGACATCATCGGGGCATGCTCGATGATGCGCCGATCGTCTTTCCGTCGCCCACCATCCCGGCCGCCGGGCGGGCCGAGGTCTTCGTCCGCTACCTGGACTATTTCCGGGAAGGTCTGCTGGCCAAAACGTCCGCGCTGCCCGAGGCCGAGCTGCGCTCCAGCCGCCTGCCAAGCGGGTGGACACCGTTGGAGCTGGTCAAGCACCTGCGCTTCGTCGAGCTCCGCTGGATCGAGTGGGGCTTCCAGGGCCGTGACGTCGGCGATCCGTGGGGCGACCGGCGCGACGACCGCTGGCATGTCGGCCCATCGGAGACCCTGGCCGACCTGGCGGCCACGCTACGCGCCCAGGGCGAGCACACGACTGCCGTGATCACCGGCAGCGATCTGGCCGCGGTCGGGCAACCGGGCCCCCGTTGGGACGGCGCCGACCCAGCCAACCTGGAGCGGGTCCTCTTCCACCTGCTCCAGGAGTATGCGCGCCATCTCGGCCACCTCGACATCGTCGCCGAGATCGCCGGCGGCCCCACCGGCGAGTAGCCGCCGTCTGACACATGCTCTGGTGACGCGGGCGATCGCGATCTTGGACGATTGGCCACCGAATTCGGTGGGGAGACGTCCAAGATCTGTGAGGGGCTGGAGTGCTGGCTGTCAGGCCCGTGGTGAGGGGTGTGGGTCAGAGGCCGAAGTCGGCCTGGAGCGGGTAGTGGTCGGAGGCGTGGGCGGTCAGGTCGTCGCGGATCACCTGGAGGCGCCGGGCCCTGGCTGCCAGTGGCGGGCTGGCCAGGAGGTAATCGAGGCGGACGGGGGCGAATTCGTGGCCCGCGTAGGCGGTGGGGACAGTGTGGCCGTCGCCGGTGCCAGTGCCGGCGGTGCCAGTGCCGGCGGTGCCAGTGCCGGCGGTGTGGCCGTCGCCGGTGCCCGCGCTGTGCCACAGGTCGGTGCCGGCGGTGTGCCACAGGTCGGTGAAGCCCTCGTCGTGGAAAGCCGCCAGGGCCCTCGTGTCGGCGCGGCCGTCGGGGGTCAGGTGCCGTTTGCGATAGAGGTCGGGCAGGCTGGCCAGCGCCGCCGTGTGGTCGCCGGCCGGGTCCAGGCCGTTCATGTCTCCGGCGATGAGGGTCAGGCCGTTCGGGGTGGCGTAGCGAGCGGCCAGCCAGCGGGCCTCGCGCATCCGACGGTAGGGCGAGAACGGGTTGAGATGGACGCTGACGACCGTCAACGGGCCGGCCGGGGTGGGCACCACCGCCACGGCCGCGGCGTGATGCAACCGCCAGCTGATCCGGGTGCGCCGCACGATCCGTAGCGGCTCGCGGACCAGGACGGCGACCGGCTGGGCGAGGACGGAGGGGGCCAGGTGGGCGGTCATGTCCAGGGCGGTGGCGAGTTCCCGGAGGCGGCGCCCGCCGTACCGGTGGAAGCCCTGCAGTTCCTGGAGGGTGACCACGTCGGGGCGCGCCTGGTCGATCACCTTGATGATCGATGGCAGGCGGTCGCCGCCGCCGTTCTTGATGTTCCAGGTCAGCACTCTCATCCGGCCGCCTCCAGACGGCCGCCGCCGTTTCTGGCCAGCACTCTCATCCGGCCGCCTCCAGACGGTCGCCGTCGTTTCGGGTCAGCGCCCTCATCCGACTGTCTCCAGGTGGCGGCCGTCGATGGCCTGGGCGGCCTCCTCGGCGGCCTCGGTGGCGGTCTCGGCGTGCGCGTTGGGACGGACCGTCCACCAGAGCACGGTGATCCAGGCGGCGGTGAGCAGCATGGCGCCGAGAAAATCGGTGGGGTGGTGCATGCCGCGGTACATGCGGGAGAGCGCCACGCCGAGCGGCATGATCACCGCGAGGGCCGGGAGGATCCAGCGCCACGGCCGGCGGACCCGGGCCATCACGATGATCGCGATGACGGCCCAGAGGCACATGGTGGCGGCGATGTGACCGGACGGGAAGGACGAGGTCGGCATCTGGCCGTCGAGTTGTTCGACGGGCGGGCGCGGGCGGTCGACGGCGGCGGCCGCGCAGAGGAAGAGGGTCAGTTCACCGATCATGGTGAGGGCCAGGAAGAGCACCGGCCGCCACTGCCGCCAGAGGGCCAGCGCGATCGGGCAGAAGATCAGCGAGATGATCAGGATGGCGTGCGTGTCGCCGGCCTTGCTCCACATCCAGCTCAGGTGGTCCAGGGACGGGGTGCGGAAGCTCTGCAGCCACGCGGGGACGGCCTCGTCGAAGGCGGGGGTCCAGCGGGTGACGGTGTAACCGGTCAGGTAGAGCAGGCCGAAGACGAAGACCCAGCCGACCAGGATCTCGGCGCCCTTGGCCCACGGGTGCGGCAGCACGGCGCCCTCGGCGGGGGCCGGGCGCAGGTCGTGGCCGGACTCCGGTTCCAGACCGGCCGTGATCGGCGGGGTGGGGCGGCCGGCCTCGCGGCGCCAGATCCGGAAGGCGTAGGCGGTCACGCTGATCCAGGCGAGCCCGAGCATCCAGCCGCCGAGCACGTCGGAGAGGAAGTGCACGCCGAGGGCAATCCGGGTGAAGCCGACCGCGGCGACCAGCACCGCGGCCAGGCCGATGAACCAGGGCCTCCACCGGCGGCGGACGGCGGGCAGGAGGACCAGCACGATCATGCCGTAGACGACCATCGAGCCGAGCGCGTGCCCGCTCGGGAAGCTGTTGCCGGGGGCCGAGGCGACCGGCACCTCGACGACCGGGCGCAGCCGCCCGATCAGCGCTTTCAGCGACGGGTCGAGGATCAGCGCCCCGGCGCCGGTGACCAGCAGGTAGATCGCCGGGCGGGGGCGGCGGCGGACCAGCAGCAGCGCGGCCAGCAGCACGACGAGCGGCACCAGCACGCCGCGCCCGCCGAACGAGGAGACCTGTTGCAGGACCGCGACCACGGCGTCCGAACCGGAGGCCCACCGGTTCAGCCCGTCGGCGACGGCCCGGTCCAGGTCCTGCAACGGCTGCCAGTGGAACCGGACGAGCAGCAGCAGGACACCGAAGGTCAGGCCGATCGCGGCCACCACGAACAGGCCGAGCACGCTGCGCTCGGCGAAGTGTCGTACCGGCGCCCAGCCGGAGCGTTCCACTACACGGTTGTCATCGGTCACGGCGTACTCCAACGAATCGGGGTGCGCCGTTCCTTACCCGGACGGCTCGGCCGTCACACCGGGCTTCCGCTGGGTGGGCACCGAAGGAGCCGGGTCGGTCTCGGGGAAGTCGGTGACCGGCTCCTCCGGCGCCGGCTCCCAGCGGTCCTCCAGTGCGGGGCGGTGCACGCCGACCCGCCGGGCCTCCAACTGGGCGGCGAAGGCGAGGCCGAGGAAGAGGGCGATGCCGGTCAGGTTCGCCCACAGCAGCAGCGCCATGATCGCGGTGAGCGGCCCGTACGTCGCCCCGAACCCGTCGCTGACCCGGATGTACCCGGCCAGCAGCAGGCTCGCCAGCCACCACAGCACGGTCGACACGACGGCGCCGAACAGCAGCCAGGACAGGGCCGGCTGGTTGCGGCGGACCGAATGCCGGAAGAGCAGGCCGACCGCGAAGACGATGAGCGCCAGGCTGAGCGGCCAGCGGATCACGTCCCAGGCCACCCGGGGCGCGTGCGCCAGCCCGAAATGTCGTTCCGCCGACTCGCCGGCCGCCCGTCCGGCGACCAGCAGCAGGAAGCCGAAGAGCGCGGGCAGCCCGGCGACCAGTGCCAGGATCGCGGCCCGCAGGTATTTGCCCAGCGCCGGCCGGTCGCGTTCGACCCCGTAGATGCGGTTGGCGCCCCGCTCGATCTGGGCCATGGCGCTGGTCAGCGCGAACAGGCCGGTGATCATGCCGAGGGTCAGCGCCAGCTCGCCGGCCTCCTCGGTCCGGTCGTCGTCCATCAGCAGCTCGGTGACCAGCGGCTCGCTGGCGCCGGGGGTGAGGGCGATGACGGTGTCCGCGACCACCTGGCCGCCGTCCTCGACGCCGAGATCGGTGGCGAGCCCGGAGAGGGCGATCAGGAACGGCACGATGGCGAGGCAGAGCTGGAAGGCGAACGCCCGGGAGTGGCTGAACCCGTCGCCGTACCGGAACCGGACGAACGCGTCGTGCAGCAGCGGCCAGCGGCCATAGTGCCGCAGGGCCAGGAACGCGTCGTCGGCCGACAGCTTGTCGCCCGGCATCATCCGGGTCTCCGGTACGGGTTCGGTGCTGCTCAAGCCTTCTCCTCTGCCGCTTCCCGCACCGGTTCGGCACGGCGCGCGGCCGCATCGGCGTCGTACGCCAGGTCCGGGTCGGCGTCGGGCTGCGGTACACAGAGCAGCAGAGCCTTCGGCCGGACGTGGATCTTCATGACCTTGCCGGGTGCGATGGTGTCACCGTCGAGCTGACGGGCCCGCGCCCGGTTGCTGTAGATCTCCACCCGCTGTGCGGTATAGGTCTCCATGAGCGGCACCCGCTCGCGCCGGCTGAGCACCGCCCAGACGAGCGCCGCCCAGTGGGCCAGGTTGGTGGGGCTGAGGATGGCCACGTTGAGCTTGCCGTCGTCCGGTTCGGCCTTGCTGAGCAGTCGCACCCCGCCCTGGAGGCGGCCCACGTTGCCGACGATCACGGCCGCCGGGCGGCGCGGCATGGGCGGGCCCCCGTCCAGCCGGATCCGGACCCGCATCGGCCGGTCCAGCAGGTGCTTGGCGGCGCCGCCGAGGTACGCCAGCCAGCCGATCCGCTTCTTCGCCTTCTCCGAGGTGTCCTCGAGCATCTGGGCGTCGAAGCCCATCCCGGCCATCACCACGAAGCACCGGTCGTCGATGGCGCCGACGTCGATGCGGCGCCGGCCGCCCTCGAGCGCCACCTCCAGCCCGGTGGCCGGGTCGTTGCCCAGCCCCAGGTTGGCGGCGAGCAGGTTGCCGGTGCCGGCGGGCAGCACGGCCAGTGCCACGCCGGTGCCGGCCAGCGCGGTGACCACCGCCGTGACGGTGCCGTCGCCGCCGCACGCGAAGACCAGCTCGGCCCCGTCGGCGACGGCACGTCTCGCCTGGCCGCGGCCGGGGTCCTCGGCCGTCGTCTCGTACCAGGTGGGTTGCGGCCAGCCGGCCCGGCGCAGGCCCTCGTGGAGGGTGCGCCGAAGGTGATCGGGATCGGCCACCTTGGTGGGGTTCACCACGACCGCGGAGCGGGGTCCAGTCACGTCGCTCAGTGTGCCGGAGTCATGTCACGGCGGCGACTCGACGGCCACCCCCGACAGCGGAAGGGCACACTGCAGGGGTGACGGAACTGACCTACCCGCATGTCGGGTCCACCCGGACCGGGCGCCTGCCGTCCGGCTACCGGCATCTGCGCTACCGCACCCGGATCGGGACCGGCGAGGAGGTGCTGCGCCGGGCCGGTGAGGCGATCCTGAGCTTCCGCATGCACCGGGCCATCGGGACGCGGATCACGGCGGACGTGGACCGGGCCGCCACCGGGGTGCTGCTGACCGTCGGGATCGGGCCGCTGCGGGCGCCCTGCGAGGTGGTCTGGACGGTCGAGGAGGACGATCGGATCGGGTTCGCCTACGGCACCCGGCCCGGGCATCCGGCGACCGGCGAGGAGGCGTTCCTGGCCGAGCTGGACGAGCACGGCGAGGTGTGGTTCTCGGTGACCGCGTTCTCCCGTCCGGCGGGCACGTTCATGCGCCTGGCCGGGCCGTTCGCGGTGGGATTCCAGCACGCCTACGCGCGGCTGTGCGGCTCGGCGGTGCGCCGCCTGGGTACCGTAGGGCGGTGAGCACGACCGAGGTCACCTGGTGGGGGCACAGCACGGTGTGGCTCGCCGATTCCGGCACGACCCTGTTGACCGATCCGGTGCTCACCGGCCGCCTCGCCCATCTGCGGCGGATGGCCGGCCCGTCGCCGCGACTGCCCGGCGCGCCGGACGCGGTCCTGCTCTCCCACCTGCACGCCGATCATTTCCACGTCGGATCGCTCCGCGCCGTACCGGGAAAGCCGCTCTTGATCGTGCCCCGCGGAGCCGCCGCCTTCACGGCGAGGGTGATGGGCGCGGAGGCCGGGGACCGGTGTGTCGAGCTGGCGCCCGGTGAGACGACCGTGGTCGGCGGTGTGCGGGTCCGGGCCGTTCCGGCGCGGCACGACGGCGGCCGTGGCCCGTGGTCGAGGGACCGGGCGATCGCGATCGGCTTCGTCGTGGAGGGCGCCGCGCGGACGTGGTTCGCCGGCGACACCGGCCTGTTCGACGGGATGCACGAGCTGGGCCCGCTGGATCTGGCGCTGGTCCCGGTCGGCGGCTGGGGTCCCACCCTGGGCTCGCACGGGCATCTGGACGCGGCCGACGGCGCCGAGGCGCTGCGCCGGGTGAGGGCGTCGTGGGCGGTGCCGGTGCACTACGGCACGCTGTGGCCGATCGGGATGGGCCGGATTCGGCGGCACATGTTCGACGGGCCGGGCGAGAGGTTCGCCGAGCACGCCGCCCGGGTGGCGCCGGAGAGCCGGGTCCGGGTGCTGGCCCACGGCGAGAGTCTCAGCCTGGAGCCGGCCGCGTGATCGACACGCTGGGAGCGCTCGGCTGGCTGTTCCTGGTGGTCGCGTTCGGGGCGATCGTGCCCGTGGTGCCGACCGGGGCGGCGGTCAGCAGCGCCGCGGCGTTCGCGTTGCACGAGTACCCGTACGCCATCGGCCTGGTGGTCGCGGCCGGCGCGGCCGGCGCCTACACCGGCGACCTGGTGATGTACGCGATGTGCCGGTACGGCGGCGAGCAGCTGGCCCGCCGTCTGCACTGGCTCAACGACGAGGAGCGGCTCAACGCGGTCCGGGCCCGGTTGCAGCGCAGGCAGGTCACGGTGCTGCTGGTGTCCCGGCTGATCCCGGGCGGGCGGGTGCCGGTGCTGCTGGCGGCCGCCTTCGCCGGGGTGTCGTGGCGCACCTTCGTGATCGCCAACCTGCCCGCCTGCGTGCTGTGGTCGCTGGTCTACTCCACGATCGGGCTGCTCGGGGCGTCGATCTTCCCCGAGCCGTGGCAGGGTGTGCTCGCCGCGATCGTGGTGATCCTGGTGGTGAACCAGTCGATCACCTGGATCTCGCGGTGGTGGGGACGGCGGGCGGCGCGCGCTAGTACTTCAAGTACGTCCTAGTCATCTTGCCGACCTTCTCGACCAGTGCCATCCCGCCGTTCATGGTCTTGTTGGTGTGCGACAGGACGGCGATCGACACGTCGGTCTCGTCCCCGGTGACCTGACCGACGGTGTTGATGATCCACAGGTTGCTCTCGGTGGAGCGCTGGAGCCAGCCGTTCTTGACGGTGGCGTCCTCGCCGGTCTTCGCCACCGCGGGCACACCCCAGTCCTGATCCGGGGCGACCGTGCTCATCAGCTTGTGCGCGTAGGCGCGGGACGCCTCGGACAGCTCGCTCTCGTCGTCGACCAGTTGGTCCAGCAGTTTCACCTGGTCCTTGACGGTGGTCCGGGTGAGGCCCCAGGAGCTGTTGACCTTGGTCTGGGTGAGGCCGAGACGCTTGTTGCAGGCGGTCAGCCCGGTGTACCGCCCGATCTTGCCGAACAGCGAGGTGGTGGACGCGTTGTCGCTGTACCGGATCATCTTGTCGGCCAGTGACTTCTCGCTGGTGGTCAGCTTGCGGCCGTCGTCCTGGGCGGTGAGCAGGAGGCAGGCGAGCACCTGCACCTTCACCACGCTGGCGGTCTCGTACTTCTCCTCGCCGCGGTACGCGTACGTCTGCCCGGTCTTGCGGTCGAAGACGGCGACCGAGAACTCCGGTTTGCCGGAGGCATACGTCTTGAGGGCCGCGTCGAGCGCTTTGACCCGTTTGGCCCGCTCGATGGCGGCCAGCTCCTCGGGGGTGGGGCCGGTCGGCGTGGGCGACGCCTTCGGGGCGTCCTGGAACGATCCGGCGAGCGGGCCGGTCCCGCCGCCCTCGCCGTCGCCCAGCATGCCCTTCGCCACCAGGACGGATCCCCCCAGAATGCCGGCGGCGGCCACCATCAGAATCAGATTTCGGGTACGTCGCACCCATGCATACTGCCGTGCCGGTGCCCTCCATGGCTCACCGGAATCCTGTGGATTCCCGACTTTCGACGCTCGGCTTCCCTACCGGCACGTTCCGTCACCGCTCGGCGGGTGCGCCCGCGGCGCACAATGGAGGCATGCCCTCTCTCGTGTCCTCCGTTCTCCAGGTGACCGTGATAGCCGCCGGCAAAGTGATCGAGACAGCTGCCACGGCCGCGACCATCCCGGTGCGGGCGATCGGGCTGATCGGCCAGACCGAGCTGTTGATCAACCGGATGACCCTGGCCGTCGCCCAGGCCGAGGACCTGATCAAGCGGGTGACCGCGGTGGCCGCCGCGGCCGAGCAGACGGTGGCCGAGGCGCGGGCTCTCACCACCGCGGCGACCCTGGCCGTGGACGAGGCGGCGGCGGTCGCGACCACCGCCGGCGACCTGATCCGGCGGGTGTCGGTGACCGCCGAGGCAGCGGGCGTGGTGGTCGGCGACGCGGCCACCGCCCTCGGCGAGGTCAGCGCCATCGCGACCCGGGCGAAGTCCGTCGCGGGCGAGGTCGAGGTGCTCGTCGGCGACTACTCCCCCACGCTGCGCGACGCCGCCCCGCTGGCCGCCCATTTCGTCGCCGAGCTGACGCCGGACGAGGTGACCGCCGCGATCCGGATGATCGACGAGTTCCCGGCCCTCCAGCGGCACCTGGTCCACGACGTGATGCCGCTGCTCGGCAAGCTCGACCAGGTCGGGCCGGACCTGCACAAGCTGCTCGAGGTGACCGAGGACCTGCACCTCGCCATCGCCGGGCTGCCCGGCCTCAAGATGCTGCGCCGCCGCGGCGAGGAGCGGGCCCACGACGCCTAGGGACCGGTCTACACCGCCAGGATCATTCCTTTCAGCTCGTAGGAGGCGATGTCCGGGCGGATCGTCACGGTCGGCTCCTGGATCATCCGCAGGCCCGGCATGGCGAAGAGCCTGCTGAGGAAGATGTCGGTCTCCTGGATGGCGATGTGGGCGCCGGGGCACTTGTGGGCGCCGTCGCCGAAGGAGAGACCAGCCCCGATCTGCCGTCCCGGGCACACCGCGCCCGGCTGCTCACCGGCCTCGGTGGCGTCCAGATTCGCCGCGGCCACGCCGACGTCGACGCGCGCCCCGGACGGGATGGTGACGCCGCCGACCTCGACGTCGGCCGTGGTCCACCGCAGCAGGTCGGCGACCACCGGTTCGAGCCGGAGGATCTCGTGCAGGATCGCGGCCCGCTCGTTCTGGTCGCCGGTGGTGTAGCGCTCACGCAGCGTCTCGTCGGTGAGCAGGTGCCAGGCCGCGACGGTGATGAACTCGCGGGTGGTGACCATGCCGGCGGCCGCGAAGGTGACGCACTCACCGAGGATCTCGGCGGTGTTGCAGCCCTCGTCGATCAGGTGCGAGATGAGGTCGTCGCGGCGGGACCTGCGGCGGGCGGCGACGGCCGGGCGGACGTCGCGCCAGAGGAACGACATCAGGACGAAGTTGTTGAAGGCCTTCTGCCGGACGGCGGACAGCCCGCGCGCGTTCGGGTCCGGGATGGCGAAGAACCGGTCGAGCCGCTGGGGCATCCCGGGCGGGCTCTCGGTGAGGCCGACGACCTCGGCGGCGACGGCGACGGCGAGCTGGAAGGAGAGCGCCGACAGGTCGGCGGCGCCGCGCCGCCGCAGCACCTCGCACTGCTGGTCGGCGAGACGGTGCATCAGATCCCGGTACGCCGTCTCGACCCGTTTCGGGGTGAAGTACCGGGCGGTCTGCCGGCGCTGTTCCCGGTGTTCCGGCCCGTCCCGGTAGAGCATCGGAAGCCGCATCCGGCCGGCGTGACGCAGCGCGTTCTCGATGCCGAGCCCCGCCTGCCGGGTGTCGGTGTGCCGCAGGAACGCCCGGGCCGTGGGGTAGTCCTGGATGTGCCAGACGCCGTCGGCGCCGGCCCGCATCGGACAGCCCGGCGCCCGGTCGCCCCGGTCCACCTTGCGGTTGTTGTCGACTGTGGTCATCCATAGATTGTGATACATGACACCCGCCCCCGATCAGGTGATCGGGGGCGGGCGCCCGTTCCGGCCCGGCTCTGTTCGGAGAGCGAACGGTCGCTTCACACCGGGCCGTGGGATCAGAAGACCGAGACCCCGTACGCGCTGAGGGCCTCGACCACCGGCTGGAAGTAGGTCACGCCACCGCTGGTGCAGTTGCCACTGCCACCGGAGGTGAGACCGTGCGCGGTGGTGCCGGAGTACAGCGAGCCGCCGCTGTCACCGGGCTGCGCGCAGACGGTGGTGCGGATGAGCCCGGACACCGACCCCTCGGCGTAGTTCACTGTGCTGTTGAGCGCGGTGACCCGGCCGGAGCGGGTGCCGGTGGTGGAGCCGCGGCGGTAGACGGTGGCGCCGACGGCCGGGGTGGCCGCCGAGGTGATGTCGACCGAGGTGCCGACGCCGCCGGTCTTGGTGATCGTCGTGTTGGTGTAGCGGACGATGCCGTAGTCGTTGCCGGGGAAGCTGCTGCCGGCGGTGGTGCCGAGCGTCGCCGAGCCGTTGTTCCAGGACGACGTGCCGCGGGTGCAGTGGCCGGCGGTGAGGAAGTAGTACGTGCCGGCGCTGTTGCGCACGTTGAAGCCGAGCGAGCAGCGGCCGCCGCCGGAGTAGATGGCGTCGCCACCGGAGATCTTGATGGTCATCTTGCCCGGGACGGACTCGATGCGGGCGGCGTCACCGAGCTTCGCGACGGTGGCCTGGACGGCGGCCAGCTTGGCGCCGGTAACCGTCTCGTCGACGCTGACGATGACCTGGTTGCTGACCGGGTCGATGGCGAACGCCGTACCGGGGGTCTTGAGGTTGACCTTCAGGCTCTCGTCGGCGGCCGCCAGGGTGGCGCCGCTGCGGGCCACGTAGCGGGCGGTCGCGCCGGCCGCGGTCACCTCGGCGGCGGTCGCCGCGTCGGTCACGTTGACCACGATCTTGCCGGAGGCGTCGATGTATGAGCCGGCGTCGCGGGCGCCCAGACGGGCGTCGAGGCCGGAGGCGAGTGCGGAGGGGGCGAAGGACGGGTCACCGGCAACCGGGGCGGCCGTCGCGGGTGAGGCGGCGAGTCCACTGGCGACGAGGATGCCCGCGGCCAGGCCGACGATCGGCCGGCGCAGCTTGGGGTTGAGCACGGTTCCTCCCTGGGGGAACGGGGGTGGCACGCCGGTCCGGCGCGCCCGTGCTCGCAAGTATTTAAATTGATCTATCTAATTGCAAGACATGTGAACGATCACCGATTGCCGGTCAACGGCACTCTGACCAGGTAAAACGATCGCGTCATACCGTGGGCCTATAACCCTTTCGGGATGAACGTCGCTGACCGGCACGGCACCAACATCGACACACCGGCGTCACCCGTGGTCGACGACGGTGATCCCGGCGTCGTCGGCGAGGCGGTAGCCCAGGCCGTACACCGTGGTGATCAGCTCCGGGTCGTCGAGCTTGGTGCGCAGCCGGCTGACGTGCACGTCGACCGTGCGGTTGGTGGTGTGCCGGTGACCCCAGACGTGGGTCAGCAACTGAGCACGGCTGAACACCTGACGGGGGTGCCGGGCCAGGAAGAGCAGCAGGTCGTACTCCAGGCGGCTGAGCTCGAGCGGGCGGCCGCCACGGAACGCGGTCCGGGCGAGGGGGTCGAGCCGGAGCCCGGCGGCGGGCACGGCGACCGGCTCGTCCACCTCCACCGCGGAGGCCGCGTGCACCAGCTCCCGCAGCGCGGCGAGCACCCGCTCCCGGCCACCGGCACCGCCCGCGATGCTGATCGTCACGGTCACCGGCTCGTCGGCGCCGGCCTCCGGCGGCGGGTCGGGCACCGGGCGGAGCAGGACCGGGCGGGAATACGTGCTGTTCGGATGGGCAACGGCGAGAGCGGACACGACGGGCTCCTTCCCAGGGGAACGCCCCCCGAGTGCGGGTGGCGCAGCGTAAGGATACATTTCCTATCTGCTAGATAGGTATACCCCCCGCGGTGTCCGGCGTCATACCCCCAGGGATCAGCACACCCTTATCCCTCGCCACAAGATCACTGCCTGACTGATCTCCGCTTCGCCGTCCGGCGCCGGCGCGATAGTGCGAATTTCCTATTGAAACCCTAGAGTATGTGGGAGCAGTGGGAGAAGTGCGATGCCTACCGCTCCCACGCCGGAACCCATCCCCCTGAGAGGCGCACCGACATGTCTGGAATCGTGGTGATCTCCGGCAACCCGCGGGCCGGGTCCCGGACGTCCACATTGGCCATCGCGGTCGGCGAGGCGATCGCCGGGCGGCTCGGGTCACCCGAGCCGCACGTGATCGAGGTCGGCTCGCTCGGCACCGGCCTGCTCACCCCGGGCGACGAGGCGACGAAGGCGGCACTCGCGGTGATCACCGAGGCGAACCTCCTGGTCGTCGCGACACCCACCTACAAGGGCAGCTACACCGGAGTGCTCAAGGTGCTGCTCGACCGACTGCCGGCGCAGGCGCTGGCCGGGAAGCTGAGCGTCCCGGTGGTGACCGCGGGCGTCGCGCCGCAGGCCGCCGCGGCCGAGGCGATCCTGCGACAGCTGCTGGTCGAGCTCGGCGCCATCGTGGTTCGGCCGGGCCTGCCGGTGCTGGAGGCCGACCTGGCCGAGTCCGCCGTGATCGCACAGAAGTACGCGGCCGCGCTGGACTGGTGACCGCTCAGGACCGGTGGGCGAGCAGCGCCAGGCGCACCCGGTTCGGGCTCCCGGTCTTGGTCATCAGCGCGGTGATGTGGGTCTTCACCGTGGTCACCCCGATGTGCATGCGCTCGGCGATCTCGGCGTTGCTCAGACCCTCGCCGACCAGGCCGAGCACCTCCTCCTCGCGGGCGGTCAGCCCGGCCGCCCGGGGGCGGGGCGCCTCCGGGCGGGCGTCGACCGCGCGCCGCACCAGCCGCCGCAGCACTTCCCCGCTGAACGGGCTCTCCCCCGCGGCCACCTGCCGGATCCCGTTCAGCAGCTCGTCCGGCGGGGCGTCCTTGAGCAGGAAACCGCAGGCCCCGGCCTGGAGAGCCGGGTAGAGGTGGTCGTCGTCGCCGAAGGTGGTCAGCACCAGGACCCGGGCCGCAGGCCGGGCGCCGATGATCCGGCTGGTGGCGGTGATCCCGTCGACGCCGGGCATGCGCAGGTCCATGACGATCACGTCGGGCAGCAGGCGGGCGGCCAGCTCGACCGCTTGCCGGCCGTCCCCGGCCTCGCCGACCACCTCGATGCCGTCCGCCGCGTCGCACAGCATCCGCAGCCCGGCCCGGACCAGCCGCTGATCGTCCACGAGCAACACCCGGATCATGACGCCTCCCCGGGCAGCACCGTACCCACCCGCCAGCCGTGCCCGGACGGCCCGGCCGTCAGCACGCCGCCGAGCACCTCGACCCGCTCCCGCATCCCGGTCAGCCCGTGCCCACCGCCGGGCGGCGTCTCCGGCCGCGCGATCCGGGCGCCACCGTCGTCGGCGACCTCCCAGTCCACGTCGGCGCCGGACACCGACACCCGCAGCCGGGCGGTGGCCGACGGGCCGGCGTGCTTGGCGACGTTGGTGAGCGCCTCCTGGGTGAGCCGGAGCACGGCGAGACCGCGGACCGCGTCCAGGCCGCCGACCGCCGGGTCGATCTCGGCCTCCACGATCACCCCGGCCCGGCGGGCCGTCTCCACGGCGCCGTCCAGCGCGGCGGGCAGGGCGGACGGTTCGATCGCGGTCAGGGCGGCGTCTCCCCGTACGCCATCGGGGTCTCGCAGCACCGCGACCAGCCGACGCAGATCCGCCAAGGCCGCGGTCCCGGTCCGATGGACGTCGTCGAAGACGGCGGCCGTCTCCGGGCCGATCCCGGGCAGCACGTGGCGCGCCACCCCGACCCGCAGCACCATCGACGCGACGTGATGGGCGACCACGTCGTGCAGCTCCCGGGCGATGGCGCTGCGCTCGTCGGCGCGGGCGGCCCGCTGCTCCGACTCGGCCCGGCGCATCGCCTGCACGGCCAGCTGCTGGTTGGTCCGCCCGACCGTGCCGAGCAGCACCGGCAGGCCCAGGTTGATGGCCAGGCCGACGATCGCCTCGGTCACCGAGTCGCCCGACCCGGGCAGCCCGAAGATCAGGTAGACGGCGGCGACCGCCCCGGCGCCCACCCCGACGAGGGCGAACCGCGGCGCCCAGAAGGCCAGCTCGCCGAGCGCCCACGCGGTGCCGACCTGGTTGATCGTCGCGTCGTCGAGAATGCTCAGCGCCACCGCGAACAGCGCGGTCTGCACCGTCAGGTTGACCGGCTGCCGGTTGTGCAGCAGCAGGCCGAGCGCGAACGCGGCGATCGCCAGCGCCCACTGCGGACCGGTCGGCGGAGTCTCCGTCCGGCAGGACACCAGCAGGTAGGACAGGCCGCTGAGCTCCAGCAGGATCATCCGCGGCAGTGTGTCGCGAACGTTGAACAGCCGACCCGCCCAGCCCATGCCGATCAGCCTAGGCGCTGCGGCCACTGCTGGCGCACCGCGAGGTAGGCGGCCAGCCCGAGCGGCCCGAGCATGATGGTGAGCAGCAGGATCGGCGTCATCACCAGCGCCGGCACGCCACGCTCCCGGCTGTCCAGGTAGGACCACCGGCCGACGAACAGGTCGAAGGCGATCATGTGGGCCCAGCCGGCGGCCGCGCCGTCCGCGGAACCGAGCAGTTCACGCACCCCGCTCAGGGTCGGGTCGCTGACCCCGGCCCACACCTCTCCGAAGTTCGGCACGACCAGCACCGCGTAGATCGCCACGATCGGCAGGACGATCAGCGGGCTCCGCACGATCCGGTGCGTCCACGACCATCGCGGCAGCAGGACCATCAGTGCCCAGAACGGCGCGGCCAGCAGGAACGTCAGGTCGAACAGCAACTCGGTCACGTCGTCCTCCGGACCACGGCGATGCTCGCCACGGTGGTCACCGCGGCGAGGGCGGCCAGCGCGGCCAGGGTGAGACCATCCGGTTGCAGCAGCGGTTGCGCCCGCAGCGCCTGCCAGGTCAACAACAGCACGAGTACGGCGTACGCGCACCCGATGATCAGCATGAGGCGGGCCCGCGCGCGCGGCACCCAGCCGGTCCACCGTCCCATCGCGTAGGCCAGCAGCGGCAGCGCCTGGAGGGCGTGCAGCCCGACGAAGTGGCTGATGCGCAGGTCGCCACCGACGGTGCTCCAGCCGGTGATCGGCATGCCCGGCCCGCCGTCCTCGACACCGACCGAGTGCGCCCCGATCGCGCCGCCGTCGGTCACCTGCGAGGTCATCAGGAAGCCGAGCCCCATGCCGAGCAGTGAGACGGCCAGGCCCAGCCGGATCGCGTAGGCGGCCACCCGGTCCGGGATCCGTTGCCGCAGCGTCACCACCCCGATCACCACCTGGGCGAGGAACAGCACCATGATCGAGGTGCCCATCGCCGACCAGAGGATCGCGTCGAACGGTGTCGCCACGTTGTAGTGGCTGGTCGTGCCGCGGGCCACCTGGGTCACGATGATCGCGAGCTCCACCACCGCGACGCCGACGATGACGATCCCGGACCATTCGGCCGCGCGGCTGCGGCGGGGCAGGATCGCCAGCATCCAGGCCAGCGTCCAGGCGTAGAGGACGAACGAGACGGCGAACTTGAACGGCTTCAGCCAGATCGGCACACCGGTGAGGATCCGGTCGTCGGCGACGATCCCGACGGCCGAGACGAGAGCCAGCACCGCGGCGGCCGCGGTGAGCCAGAGCAGCGGCCGGTTCCAGCGGGCCGGGCTGCGCACGAGCGAATCGACGGTGGTCATGTCCTCAGGCTCGTCCCGGGAACGGCCCGGATCGCCCGACCGGCGGTCGCTGTGATGGCCGCTGGTCGGAGCCCTTCTCCTACCGGGGTAGGAGGCGGTAATACTGGCGCGGTGGATCACAGCCCTGGCCTGACCGACTTCCCCGCGGACGAGAGCGGACGGCGCAGCAGCATCGCGTTCGGCCGGTCCGTCGTCGCCGACGCCCTGCGCCATGTCGACCCGGCGGCCGCCGCGGCCGCCGAGCGGGAGAGCGACTGGCGGCGCGGCTACCTCCGGCACTTCCGGGCCCTCGTGGAGACCGGTCTGGCCGCCGACGGGTCGGTCGGCTACGAGATCGCCGAGGCCGGGCTGGCGTCGGTGCAGGCCCGCGTCCGGTACCGCCGCGACGACGGCGACTTCACCCTGGCCCAGGCGCTGCTGGCGACGCCGGACCGGCCCCTGGACACGGTCGAGGTGAAGGGCTCCGGCGAGCCGGAGCGGGAGGTGGTCCTGCCGTACCGGGGTGAGCTGCTGCGCGGCGACGGGCTGCGGCGACGGCTGGACGCGTGGGTGGCCGCCGGCGTCATCGAGGACTCGTGCGCCGAGGCGGTCCGCGAGGTGGCCGGCTCCCCGGACTGGCTGGACCTCAGCGACCAGACCCTGGTCGCGCTCGGCGCCGGCACCGAGATGGGCCCGGTCGCCTCGGTGCTCGGCTGGGGCGGCACCGTCGTCGCCGTCGACCTGCCCCGCCCGCACCTGTGGGAGCGGGTCGAGGGGGTCGCCGCGCAGAGCGCCGGGCGGCTGCTCGCCCCGGCCGCCGGCCCCACCCCCGGGGCCGACCTGCTCCGGGACCTGGCAGCGGTGGCGCAGTGGCTGCTCGGCATCGACGGGCGGCTCGTCCTCGGCAACTACGTGTACGCGCCGGGCTCGGCGTACCCGCTGCTGGCCGCCGCCGTCGACGCGCTCGGCACCCACCTGCGGCACCACCGGCCGGACACCGCGCTCGCCTTCCTGGCCACCCCGACCGACGTCTACGCGGTCCCGGCCGCCGCCGTCACCCACGCCCGCGAGCGGTACGCCGCCCGGTCCCGCCGCGCCCGTGCGACCGCCGCCCTCTCCGGTGGCCGTCTGCTGCGCCCCAACTACCCGTGCGACGTGGCCCCCGGCCTCAACGACAGCCTGGTCCCGCAGCAGGGACCGAACTACGCGCTCGCCAAGCGCATCCACCGCTGGCGGGCCACAGTGACCCGGCGGGACGGGGTGGTGAGCTTCGCGGTGGCGCCGCCCACCCGTACCCGGTCGGTGCTCCAGAACCGTCTGCTGGCCGCCGCGTACGCCGGAGCGCACCTCTTCGACGTGGAGACGTTCGAACCGGCCACCGCGAGCCGGCTCATGGCGCTGCTGCTGGTGCACCAGCTCCGCAAACCGCGGGCGGCCTCCCCGGCGGCCTGGCAGGACGAGGCGGCCGGCGCGGCACACGGTGGACTGTGGCGGGCCGCCTACCATCCGCGGACCGCGCTGCCGCTGGCCGCGGTCCGTGGCCTGGTGCTGCCCCGGTGATCGCCGGTCTGCTGCTGGCGGCCGGCGCCGGCCGCCGGTACGGCATGCCCAAGGCCCTGGTCCACCACGGCGACCGGCTGCTCGTGCAGCACGCCGCCGGGGTGCTGCGGGCGGCCGGCTGCGACCGGGTCCTGGTGGTGCTCGGTGCGGCCGCCGACGAGGTCCGGGCGGCCGCACCGGACCTGCCTTCGACGGTGGTCAATCCGGATTGGGAGTCCGGGATGGGCTCCTCGCTGCGGACCGGGCTCGGGGTTCTGGCGGAAACCGATGCGACGGCCGCCGTGGTGCTGCTCGTGGACATGCCCGGGGTCAGCGCCGAGGCGGTCCGGCGGGTGCTGGCACACGCGTCGCCGTCCGCCCTGGCCCAGGGTGGCTACGGTGACCGTCGCGGGCATCCGGTGCTGCTCGGGCGCGACCACTGGGCCGGGGTGGCGGCGAGCGCGGTCGGCGACCGGGGCGCCCGGGACTATCTGCGCGCCCACGACGTGCTGGTGGTGCCGGTCGGAGACGTCGCGGACGACACCGACATCGACGTCAAGTGACCGCACTGTTGCCTAAAATTACCGGCAACCTTTCCGGGCTTTTCGCACACTTAGACAGTAGGAAGCAATTCTGTATTCGCATTTATAGACGGTTACTTAATTGATTCCCGGCAGTTGACAATGCACGCTCCAGCCATTCAGGATGGTCGCGCTCCCATTCCCCGGGGAGCGATTCCCCGACGAAAGGCTTCGCGTGTTCAACAATCTGCGGAAGCGGTGGCGGGCCGGTGTGGTGGCGATCGCCGCCCTCGGACTGGGGCTCGGCGCCGTGGTCTACACGCAGGGCGCCTCGGCCGCGACGTGGCCGTCCGCCACCGGCTCGGTCGCGCTCACCGCCAGCAAGTCGGTGTCCGGCACCCTGGACGGCGGCCTGAAGCGCTACTACGGCAGCGGCGCACTCGGCACCGGTGACCAGGACGAAGGCCAGGACCCGCTCTTCATCCTGGCCGACGGCGCCACCCTGAAGAACGTCATCATCGGCTCCCCGGCCGCGGACGGCGTGCACTGCCTCGGCTCCTGCACCATCTCCAACGTGTGGTGGGAGAACGTGGGCGAGGACGCCGCCACGTTCAAGGGCGGCTCCAGCGCCAAGTACACGGTCACCGGCGGCGGCGCGAAGGGCGCCGACGACAAGGTGTTCCAGCACAATGGCGGCGGCACCCTGACGATCAGCGGTTTCGCGGTCAGCGATTTCGGCAAGCTGTACCGTTCCTGCGGCAACTGCAAGACCCAGTACAAGCGGGCCGTCGTCGTGAAGAACGTGGCCGTCACCTACCCGGGATCGAGCCTCGTCGGCATCAACTCGAACTACGGCGACACGGCGACCTTCTCCGGCATCACCATCACCGGTGACAGCAGCAAGAAGATCTCCATCTGCGTCACCTACAAGGGCAACAACACCGGCGCCGAACCCACCAAGCTGGCCACCTACAAGGGCAGCACCGGCGGCGACGGCACCTACTGCAAGTTCACCACCTCGAACATCACCTACAAGTAGGAAACGGCTCCCGCGGCCGCCACGCCGAAGCGCTCCCCCAGCGCTTTCCCCCGGCGTGAGCAGCGCGGAGCCACCGGTGAGACGGCCGGACCCGGTGCCAGACGGGTCCGGCCTCTCCCATTTCCATTTCGTACGGACGTGCCGAGTCCCGTGGCATCACCGCGACCCGCTGCAACTCAGGCCCGTGCCGCGCCCGCCGGGCTTGAGCGGTCGGTCACCCTCCACAACCGCCCGCCCCACAGGCCGCCGCCCCTCCCACCCACCACGCCGCCGCCCACCCACAGTCCCTCTCACCCCACGGCGCCCCCGTCCCCCTCACCCACCGCGACCCCACACCTCTCACCCACCACGTCCCCCGTCCAGCCACAGTCCGTCTCACCCACGGCGTCCCGTCCCCTCGTCACCCACCCCGACCCCGCCCAGCCACAGTCCCTCTGACCCACCCCGACCCCTGCCCAGCCACAACACCCCATCCACCGCGACCCCTGCCCATCCACAACACCCCATCCACCGCGACCCCTGCACGCCCGCAACACCGCACGGCCGAGACGCCTCTCACCCACCGCGACCCCGCACTCTGAGGCACGCCAGGCACCCATCGCGCGCCTCACTGCCGTAACGCCGCTCACGCGCCCGACCCACTGCGGCTGGCACCACCCCAGCATGCGCGATCTTGGACGATCGGCCACCCTCAACGGTGGTGGATCGTCCAAGATCGCGCATGCACGGCGGGGGTAGCGGCTGGCACCGCCCGCCCGGCGCGATCTTGGACGATCAGCCACCCCCAGCGGTGGGAAAACGTCCAAGATCGCGGGCGCGGAAGGGGGAGCGGGAGCGGGAGCGGGAGCGGGAGCGGGAGCGGGAGCTTGTTTTGGCTTTGGCTTGTGGGTGGTTGTTTTGGGGTCTTTGGCAGGAACGCCCGGGGGCGGACGACGGCCTGGACCGGACGCCTGGCCGGCCCTTCGCCGCCGGTGTTTCTCCCCAGGACCGTACCGTCGCATTTGTTGTTGACCGGATCGTTCCGGCCTGGGGCGAGATGGTGTCTGCCGCGCGGGGTGCCGGCGGCGTTGGATCGGGGTATGACCAACGCGCTCGTCGTGATCGACGTTCAGGAATCGTTCCGTGCCCGGCCGCTGTGGGCGACGGTGAGCAACCCCGATGTGGTGAAGAAGGCCGGGCAGCTCGTGGACGCCGCCCGGGCCGCCGGTGACCGGGTGATCTGGGTGATCCACGCCGAACCGGGAACGGGTGGCGTCTTCGATCCGGAGAGCGGCTACGTGCGGGTCGTCGACGACCTCGCGCCCGCCGCCGATGAGCCGGTACTCACCAAGACCGTGCACAACGCGTTCACCACGACCAACCTGCAACACCTGCTCACCGTGGCCGGGGTCCGCTCGGTCACGGTCTGCGGGCTGCGCACCGAACAGTGCGTGGAGACCACCGCGCGGGTCGCCTCCGATCTCGGGTACGAGGTGACGTTCGCGATCGACGCCACCGCCACCTTCCCGATCCCGCACCGCGACGCCCCCGCCGAGCGAGGCGTCGAGGAACTACTGGCCGACCCGCGTACGCTGTCCGCGGAGGACGTGGTGACCCGCACCGAGTACGCGCTGGCCGGCCGTTTCGCCACCGTCCGGACCGTCGCGGAGATCATCGGGGAGTGACCGGATCGTGAGCACGGTGCTGTTCGTCCTGACGCCGCAGGTGCACCTGCTCGACCTGGCCGGCCCGGCGCAGGTGTTCTCCACCGCGCCGGGCTACCGGCTCCGCTACGTGGCCGAGGAGACTCCCGTGCCGACCTGGCAGGGTGTGCCGCTCGGCGCCGACCTCACCTGGCCCGGCCTGACCGCCGATGATCTCCTGCTGGTGCCCGGCTGGCGTGACGGTCACGGCTGGTTCGCCGCCCCGACACTGTCCCGGATCGCCGAGCACCACGCCCGCGGCGGCACGGTGGCCAGCGTCTGCGCCGGCGCCGACGCGCTCGGCCGGGCCGGCCTGCTCGACGGGCGCCGCTGCACCACCCACCACGGCCTCCAGGACCGGCTGGCCCGCCGCTATCCGGCGGCCACCGTGGTGCGCGACGTCCTGTACGTCTGCGACGACCGGGTGGTCACCTCGGCCGGCATCGCCAGCGGCATCGACCTGGCCCTGCACCTGGTCGCCCAGCGCCACGGCCCGGCGGTCGCGGCCCGGGTCGCCCGCGAGATGGTGGTGTACGGCCGCCGCAACGGCGACGAACGCCAGCACAGCGCGATGCTGCGCCACCGGGCCCACCTGAGCGACGTGGTCCACCGGGTGCAGGACCGCATCGACGCCGACTTCGCCGCTGCGCTGCCCCTGGCCGACCTGGCCGCCGTCGCGGGCGTCAGCGAACGCACCCTGACCCGCCTGTTCACCTCGGCGACCGGGCGTACCCCGCTCCGCTACCAGCAGCTGCTCCGCGTGGAGCGAGCCGAGTACCTGATCGGCCACGGCGCGACGGCCGAGTCCGCGGCCCGTGCCGTCGGCTTCGCCGACGCCCGCATGCTGCGCCGCCTGCGCTCCCGCGCCTAGGACTCCCCGCCCCGGCGCCGCTCGCGGGCGGCGGACCGCGCGCGGGCCCGGCCGACCAGGCGTTCCACCTCGTCGGCGGTGGCCGGGCCGGGGTCGACGACGCTGACCCAGCCCTGCACGGCGTAGGCCGGATGTGGGATCAGCGTGTCCGCCTCCGCGAAGTCGATCTTCTCGCTGTGTGCGGCGAACTCCTCCGGGCCGTAGCCGAACAGGGTGCGGAACTCGTCCCGCCCGACCTCGATGTTGAGCCGGTGACGGCCGTCCCCGGAGAGCCGGGACCGTTCGTCGAAGTCGGGCACGTCGGCGTGGACGATCGTGGCGAACGGCCGCATCCGGTCCTCGCCCGCGAAGAAGAACCGGTCACCCCAGGTGAAGGATGGCATCTCGGAGCCGGGTTCGATCCGGGTCTCGGTCACGCCGGGCATCCCGCTGATCCGGGCGGCGACGGCCGCGCCGGGCCCGTGACCGATGTGCAGGATCGCGTCGCTCGCCTCGACGATCCCGGTGGACAGCGGGAAGTGGCCGAGCAGGTCGGTCCGCCGCTCCCGCAGGTCCTCGCCGGCCGGCGGTGGGAGCAGCGCGGTCTCGGCGCCGAGTCGTTCCTCGTAGGTGCCGGTCTCCGGTCGCCCGAGCCCGGCCGGGGCGCTGGCGCCGAGGCTGCCGGCGACGAAGACGTACCGGTCGCCGAGCAGCGCCGAGACGATCGAGCCGGCGCCGGCCCACTCGGCGGCGTGGTCGACGCCCTCCCAGTGGGTCTCCCATCGGCTCGGGCCGCGCTGGAGGTGGGTGTTGTGGGCGGCGACCAGCACCGGGCCGCGGTCGTGTTCGACGGCGAGGATGTCGAGCAGGTTCTGCGCCATGATCGCGTCACGCGCCCCGAGCAGGCGGCCGATCCGCTCCGACTGGGTGCCGGGCACTGCCATCGCCGCGTGGTAGGTGAGCAGGCCGACGGCCGTGGTGGCGAGCACCTTCGCCCGGTGCCAGGCGGCCGGGGAGGTGTCCGCGACGAGGCGGGGCGCGTGGGCGTACAGGAGAGTCTTGAAGTCCTCGGCGATGCCGCGAAGCGCGGCGGCCTCCGGTGACCCGCCGGGTGATCGCGCCGCGTCGTACATGATCTCCGGCGCGGTCCAGCGGGCGTCGTCGCCGATCAGGCGATCGAGGTCGGGCGCCGGGACGCCGAGGTATTCGCGCAGCTCACGAAGGTATTTTCCGGGGCTGGGGGCGGCCTCGATCTCGGTCGGGGCGTCGAAACCGTGGAAGGCGACGCGCTCGTGCGGCGGCAGCTTCCCGTTGTGGGCGCGCAGCCAGTCGATGAGTTCGCGGGTCGCCGGGTGGTCGCCCCAGCCGTGGCTGATGCCGGTGCTCAGGTCGAGGTCGTCGCGGCGGCCGCGCACGTAGTCGTCGACCGCGAGCCCGGCGGCCCGGTCCGACTCGATCGCGATGGACCGGAACCCGTGCCCGGCGAGCGTCTCGAGGATCCGGTTGCGCAGGCGCGGGAAGGCCGGTTCGGCGTGGTAAGGCTCGCCGAGCGCGAGCAGCTGCGGCCGGCGCCCGGAGATCAGGGACTGGAGCTCGGTGTCGAAAGCCATGACCTCAACCGTATCGTTGAACCAGCGGTTGAAACTTTCCTTCGATCTACCTGGAGAGAGTGCGCTGAAGTCTCAAAACGGGGTTCACCGGCCGGTGGATCTGGCGCGGGCACACGGGCTGTCCGCGCAGGCGATCCGCAACTACGAACGGGCCGGAGTGATCCCGCCGGCCGGCCGCACGCCGAGCGGGTACCGGATCTACACCGGCGATCATGTGGGTGCGCTGGCCGCCTACCTGGGACTGATTCCCGGGTATGGCCACGCCACGGCCGGCGAGATCATGCGGGCGGTGCTGCGGGACGACGTCGACGCCGCTCTGGCGCTGATCGACGCCGCACACGTGCAGTCGCGCCGCGACCGGGACACCGTGGCCGCTGTCGCCGCGGCCCTGGTCGAGGCTCCGGCCGGGCCGTCCGCGGACCGGCCGCTCCCCGTCGGCGTGCTCGCCCACCGGCTCGGCCTCACCCCGGCCACGCTGCGCAAATGGGAGCGGGCCGGGATCCTCACCCCGGAGCGGTCGAAGGGTGCCCGCGTCTACTCCCCCGACGACGTCCGCGACGCCGAACTGGCACACCTGCTGCGCCGCGGTGGGTACCTGCTGGATCACATCGCGACCGTGATCGAGCAGGTCCGCGCGGCGGGCGGTCCGGGGCCGCTGGCCGCGTCGATCGAGCAGTGGCGGGAGCGGCTCACCGCCCGCGGCCGGGCCATGCTGACCGGGTCGGCGCGGCTGGCGGAATTCCTGGAGCGGACGGACGCCGCCCCGCCCGTGGGGGTTACGGGCGGGGCGGCGGATCGCGGCGATCAGTACGGGAAGTCGCGGTAACTACCGGTGTAGTAGTCACCGACCTGCCGGCGGTACTCCGGCGTCTCGAAGGTCTCCTTGTCGTACTCCGGGGAGTCCTTGATCTGCTCCTTCGTACGGTCCACGTAGACCTTCCGCTCGGTGTGATCGAAGGTCTGCACCGTGCCGGCCGGGAGGAGAACCTTCCGTCCGAAGATCCACGGTCCGGTGTCGACCACGAGGAACGCGTCACCGACGTCGTAGCTGGCCTTGTCGATCGATCCGATGTGACCATCGGTCGCCTCGACGCGGTACCCGACCAGGTCCACGCCGGCCCGCCCGGTTTCTTCGGCGCTCTCCACGGTCACCGGGTCGTTGCCCAGTGCCGACGGCTCACGCCAGGCCCACGGGGTGAACGGCGTAGGTTGCATCACGGCCTCCTCAAATCGATGAATTCGCCGTTGTTCATCTCCTACCCACCCACCCGCGGGCTAATCACCGCACGATGTCACTTCCGTTCAGCGCGGCCAGTTCGGCACGGTTCGGCAGGCCCTCGCAGTCGCCCGGGACGGTGACCGCGAAGGCGCCCGAGGCGATCGCGGTGTGCAGCCGCCGGGCGGGATCCGCCCCGGCCAGCCGGTCGGCCAGATAGCCGGCCACGAACGCGTCACCGGCCCCGACCGGGTCGATCGCCGTCACCCGCAGCGCCGGGACGTCGAACCGCTCCCCGGCGATCGAGGCCGTGCAGCCGCGTGCCCCGTCCTTGACGATCACCTCGGACGGCCCGAGCTTCGCCAGACCGTCCACCGGGTCGGCGGAGCCCACGACGAGGGCCGCCTCGTCCGGGCCGGCGAACACCACGTCGGCCCGGCTCACCAGGTCGCGCAGCACCGGGGCGGCATCGGACTCCGACCACAGCTTGCCGCGGTAGTTGACGTCCACCGACACCGGGACGCCGGCCGCGCGGGCCTCCTCGACGGCGTGGAAGACGGCCGCCCGGGCGGTGTCGCTCAGCGCCGGAGTGATGCCGGTGACGTGCAGAATCCCGGCCGCGGCCACCTCGTCGCGCGGGATGTCGACCGGGGCCAGGCGGGAGCCCGCACTGCCGGCCCGGTGGTAGTCGGCCTGGATGAACTCGCCGGACCTGCGGTAGCGGATCATCAGGCCGGTGTGCGCCTCGCCGGGGACGGCCAGCACGCGGACCCCCGATGCCCGGAGGCGGGCGGCGACGAGAGCGCCGGTCGCGTCCGGGCCGAGACGGCCCAGCCAGGTCGCGGAACCGCCGAGGCGGGCCACGCCGATGGCAACGTTGCTCTCCGCGCCGGCGACACCGAGGGTGAAGCCGCGGGCGTGCTCCAGCGGGCCGATCCCGTCGGCCACGAAGATGCCCATCGACTCACCGAGGGTGAGGAGCCCGCCGGTCATGAGCGGGCGAAGGCGACGGCGTCCACCGCGTGGCGGGCGCGGGCGGCCAGGGCGGTGAGGCTGCCACCGGTGGCGGCGTCGCCGATCAGCGGGCCGCCGAGGCCGACCGCGACGGCGCCGGCCGTGAGCCACTTGGCGATGTCGTCGAGCCCGATCCCGCCGGTCGGCATGATCCGCACGCCGGGCAGCGGGCCGCGCACGTCCTTGAGGTAGCCGGGGCCGAGGCCACCGGCCGGGAACAGCTTGATCAGCGGGGCGCCCGCCTGGAACGCGGCGTGGATCTCGGTGGGGCTGAACGTGCCCGGGTAGAACGGGACGGACTGCGGGCCGAGGCCGCTGACCGGCGCGACCAGGAAGGTCGCGCCGGCGTCGACCGCGGCCTTCGCGTCGTCGTCGGTGAGAACGGTGCCCGCGCCGACCATCACGGTGGCCGGCAGTTGCCGGCACAGGCCGGAGATCGCCTCGAGGGCACCCTGCGAGGTGAGGGTGACCTCGAGGGCGGTGATGCCGGCGGCGACCAGCACATCGGCGACGGCGGCGAACCCGTCGGCGGTCGGGGCCCGGAGGACGGCGACGAGACCGCTGTCGACGATGGCGGCGGAGACAGGATCGAGGGGAGCACGTTGATCGGTCACGTTTCGATCCTGCCCGATGCAAACATTTGCAGCCAGATCTCTCCGATCGCCGGGCTCAGCCGCCCAGCAGGCGGCCGATCGTGTCGAAGACGTCGGCGTAGAAGGTGCCGCCGATGCTGCGGAAGAGCTGGAAGTCCTTGCCCGGGCTGCCGAAGAAGGGCCGCAGCGTCCAGGCGAGCTGGGTGCCGACGAAGCCGAACAGCAGGATCCAGATGTAGAGCAGGGTCATGCTGGTCGAGCCGTCGGTGGCGGCCGGGGGACGCGAGCCGAAATCGGGGATCTGCACCTGCGTCTTCACCGGCGCCGGGGCGGTGAGCACGGCGCCGTTCTTGTCGGCGGTGTCCACGGCCGGTTCGGCGGTCACGGCGACCACCGGCGCCTGCGCGGCCCGCTTGGCGGCCAGCGCCTTGGCCTCCTGGTGCTCGTTGAGGGCCCGCATGCCGGCGGTCAGGAAGCGCAGCCCGACCATCGCGGTCAGCATCAGGATCCCGACGTTGAGCAGCTTGAAGAACGCGTAGCTCTGGGCCGTGATCAGGAAGAACAGGCTGATCGGCGCGAACGCCAGGGTGAGCACGGCGGTCACCGTGATGGTCACCATGATCAGGGTGAGCGCCTGGAGCACCGACAGCTTGGCCCCGAAGACCAGATTGAACAGATACAGCGTCGGCAGGCAGATGGCCAGGGTGGCCAGGAACAGCAGGGGAAGCTTCACAAAGGACGCGGCGGCCTGCACCGCGCCGTTGGAGAAGCCGAGGACCGCGCCGTACAGCGCCAGGCTCAGCGCCGAGCTGACCAGCATCTGCCCGGTGAGCTGCTTGAGGTCGCGCTCCTCGTTGATCTGGTTCCAGATGCCGTCCCGGTCTCGGAGCAGGCGTTCTATCACCAGCAAACTGTTGGCCATCTCGATCTCCCGTTCAGGTGGGGGGAAAGTTCGCGGAGGTTACCCTGTCGCCGTGACTGACCCAACCCTCAGGGCCTCCGACGCGGAACGGTACCGTGTCGTCGCAATGCTCGAAAAGCATGCGGCCGCAGGTCGTTTGACACTTGATGAATTCACCGAGCGCGTCGACCGCGCCCTCGCCTGCCGCACCCACGGCGATCTGACCGCGGTCACGGCCGATCTACCGGCGTCCCCTCGGGAAGAGGACAACCGTCATCTGCTGTGGGCGTTCCTGGCCGCGGCCGTCGTACTGGTCGTCTTCAGCGTCGTTCTCGGTCTGGCTCGCTGAGCGACCGCGCCCGCCCGTTCAGCGACGGCGACGGCTTCGGCGGGGTGTCCACGATGCCCAGCTCATCGCGCACCGCCGCCTCGAACTGCTGCATGACCAGCGGAACCTGCGCCAGCAGCTCACGGAAGTGGGTGTGCGGGTGCACCCCGACCACGGCGGCCGGATTCATCTCCCCGTGCAGGCGTTCCAGCTGGAGATGGACGGCGAGGGCCGCGCTGCGCACCGGGCCGGAGGCGAGCAGCCGCACCGGCATCAGGGCCGGGCCGACCTGGTCCACGTACACCAGCGCGGTCGGCGGCTTCTCACCCGCCTCGTACGCGGCCCGCAGCTTGTGGGTGGCCCGGTCGAAGGCGGCCAGCAACCGGCAGTAGGCGTCCTTGCGTTCCTCATACCACTGCCGGTCCCGGCGTTCCCGGGTCAGCAGCACCTTGTTACGGGCGGCGACGAGGTGCGCCACCGCGGCACCGGCGAGCGCGAACACGACAGCCACCAGGGGCAGTCCCCACCACGGGATCTGAGACACCCGTTTACCGTATCGAGCCCCGCGCCGGGCGGTCTGTCAACCACTCCTCGCGGGGAGCGGGCCGACGGTCACCGCAGCCGGTAGAAGCGCCAGAACTCGTTCTCGATGCCGAGCACCTCGGGCGTGGTGAATCCGGCCTCGCGTGCCCAGCCGAGCAGGGTCGGCGTGCGCAGGATCGTCCCGTTGGCGAGCACCGGGTCCTCGGCCCGGGTGGCGGGCAGGCAGTGCAGGACGCTGAACGCGTACTGCAACCGCTCCACCTCCCCGGCCGGCGCGGTGAACTCGTCGGCGACCCGCTCGTCGGCGATGAACACGCTGCCGCCGGGGGCGAGCAGCTCACGGGCGTTGCGCAGCACCCCGACCGGGTCGCCCATGTCGTGCAGCGCCTCGAACACGGTGACCAGATCGTAGGCGCCCGCGGCGGCGACCGCGTCCCCGGTGCTGAAGCCGACCCGGTCGGCGACCCCGGCCTCGGCCGCGACCCGCCGGGCCTCGCTGATCGAGTGCTCGTCCAGGTCGACGCCGTGGACCGTGATCGCGGGGTAGGCGCGGGCCATGGCCACCGACGAGTGCCCCATGCCGCAGCCCAGGTCGAGCACCCGGGCGCCGGGCAGGTCGCGCAGGCGGCGGTCGATGCCGGGCACGGCGGGCAGCCACTCGCCGCCGAGAAGATGGGTGAACATCGGGCGGTTGAAGCCGGCGATGCCGTGGCGCACGTGGCCGTACTCGGTGTAGGGCACTCCGGCGCCGGTCCGGAAGGCCTCGACGACCCGTGGGGTGAGCAGGGCGATGCCGAGGGCGAACTCGCCGGCGGCGCCCGCGTACGCCGGCCCGTCCTCGTCGAGGAGCACCTCGGCCACACCGGGGGCGAGCGCGAACCCGTCGTCGCCGAGGTTCAGGAAGCCGGCCGCGGCCTGCTGTTCCAGCCATTCACGGGCGTACCGTTCGTCGATGCCGGCGGCCGTGGCGAGCCCGGCCGGGGTGCGCGGGCCGTCCCGCAGCGCGGTGTAGAGGCCGAGCCGGCGGCCGAGCTCGACGGTACAGAGTTCGAGGGCGCCGGTGAGCGCGCCGAGCAGGCGCTCACCCAGGATGGCGGTCGGTGATGTCATGCCGTCCAGCCTGCCGCTTGACCTCAACCCTCGTTGAGCTTGCAGGCTTCGTTCATGCGAGCTGCCGTCTTCGACCGTTTCGGTCCGCCCGAGGTCCTCCACGTCGCCGAGCTGCCGGATCCGGTGCCCGGGCCCGGCGAGGTGCTGGTCCGGGTGCGGGCCGCCGGTGTCCAACCGTTCGACGTCGCGGTACGCCGTGGCGCGATGCCCTGGGTGCGGGCCGAGTTCCCGCAGCAGATCGGCCAGGAGTACGCCGGTGTCGTCGAGCGCGCCGGCCCCGGGGTGGAGAACGTCCGCGCCGGCGACCCGGTCCTCGGCTCGACCATGCTGAACGCCGTCGCCGAGCTGCTCACCGTCCCGGCCGCGAACGTGGTCGCCAAACCGGACAGCCTGCCCTTCGCGGAGGCGGCCGGACTGGTCGCCGCGGCGCAGACGGCGAGCGGCGCCCTGCTGGAACTCGACGTGACCGCCGGTGACGTGCTGCTGGTGCACGCCGGCGCGGGCAGTGTCGGGACGATCGCCACCCAGTTGGCGGTCCGGGCCGGGGCCACCGTGATCGGCACGGCGAGTCCCGGCAACCACGACCGGCTGCGGGCCATGGGCGCGACGCCCGTGCCGTACGGAATCGACCTGCTCGAAGCCGTGCGGGCCACCGGCCTGAAGCCGACCGTGGCCCTGGACGCCGGAGGCGGCGAGGCGATCGCGCAGTCGATCGCGCTGGGTGTGCCGCCGGAGCGGGTCGGCACGATCGTCGACGACAAGGCGGCCGCCGAGCACGGCGCCCGGGTGGTGCGCGCGGGCCGTTCCCCGGAGCGGCTGGCCGAGGTGGTGGCGCTGGCCGCCGCGGGCGGGATCACCCTGCCGGTGCTGCCGTTCGTGTTCGAGGAGGTGGTGGCGGCTCACGCGGCCGTGGAGTCGCGGCACGCCCGCGGCAAGGTGGTCGTCACGTTCGGGAGCTGATCCACACGCCGAGCCCGTCGATGAACCTGGCCAGCCCGAACTCGAAGAGGATGTCCAGGTCGAACTCGAAGTCGGGCCCACCCCTGAACAACTGCTCGTAGTGCGGTGCGGGATGCCGCGCGGCGAACCGCTCGAAGGCGGCGCCCTGCTGCTCCATCCACTCGTCGTCGGTCAGTCCGGTGTCCCGCATCGCCTGCGCCTCCGGTTCGAGCGCGCTCGCCACGCCGCGCACGAAACTGAACAGCAGCACCTGCACCATGAACCGGTCGGTGACGGCGAGTCCGGTCGGCTTCACCGTGCTCATGATCCATTCGCCGAGGCGGAGCGCGTTGGCCGCCGGCTGCGGCCGGGTCAGCGACATGGACAGGGCCAGCCACGGGTGCCGCTGGAAGATCTGCCACACGGCGCGGGCACAGGACGCCAGGTCGGCCCGCCAGTCGCCGGTGTGCCGGGCCGGCACCCGCAGCTCACCGAGCGCCCCGTCGATCATGGCGACGATCAGCTCGTCGCGGCCCGGCACGTGCCGGTAGAGGGACATGGTCGCCACGTCCAGCTCGGCGGCGATCCGGCGCATGGACAGCTCGGCCATCCCGTCGCGGTCGGCGAGAGCGATGGCCGCGGCCACGATCCGGTCCCGGCTCAGGTCGGTGTCGCGCGGCGGGACCGGCCCGGCCACGACCGTGCCGACGCCGGGCCGGGCCACGGTCAGGCCCTCGTCACGCAGCGCGGCGTGCGCCTTGGTGGCGGTGGCGATGGCGACGCCCCACTCGCGGGTGATGACCCGGGCCGACGGCACCCGGTCGCCGGGACGTAGTACACCGGCCTCGATGCGGTCGCGGATGTCGGCGACGATCCTGCGGTAGGGCGCGTCCACGGTAGTACACCAGCCTCCCCGTACTAGTGCGGCTTTGCCGTTTCTGAACTCGGCCTTAGCGTCTAGTACATCGATGTACAGAGTACGCAGAGGAGCGGGGAAATGCGTGTACTGATCTCCGGCGCCGGGATCGCCGGGCCGGCGTGCGCGTTCTGGCTGCACCGGGCCGGCGCCGAGGTGACCGTGGTGGAACGGACGGCGGAGCCGCGCCCCGGCGGGCACGCGGTCGACGTACGGGGCGTGGCCCGCACCGTGGTCGAGCGGATGGGCCTGCGCGAGACGATCCGGCGGCGCCAGGTCGACGAGCGCGGCTGGGCCATGGTCGACGGAACCGGGCGACGGCTCGCCGAGATGCCGGCCGACGCGTTCGGCGGTGAGGGCATCGTCGCCGAGATCGAGATCGCCCGTGGCGACCTGGCCCGGATCCTGCTCGACGCCACACCCGGCGTCGACTACCGGTTCGGCGACCGGGTCACCGCCATCGACGACCGGACGGTGACGTTCGCGAGCGGCGGCACCGAGCGGTACGACGTGGTGATCGGCGCCGACGGTGTCCACTCCGGTGTCCGGGAGCTCGCCTTCGGGCCGCGGGAACGGTTCGTCCGCTACCTCGGCGGCTACACCGCGTACTTCACCGTCGGAGACCCGGGCGACCTCGACCACTGGATGCTGATGTACAACGCGCCCGGCGGCCGGGTCGCCTACCTGCGCCCGAAAAACGGCTGCACCGCGAAGGCGGGGCTGAGCTTCCGGCACCCGGACCCGAGCTACGAGCGGCTGACCCGGGCCGACGCCGAACGCCTGGTCAGCGATCGGATGACCGGGGCCGGGTGGCGGATCCCGGAGCTGCTGGCCGCGATGCCGGGCGCCGGCGACTTCTACTTCGACTCGATCAACCAGGTCCGGGTGGACCGCTGGTGGCGCGGCCGGGCCGTGCTGCTCGGCGACGCCGGTTACTGCGGGTCACCACTGGCCGGACTGGGCACCAGCATGAGCCTGGTCGGCGGGTACGTGCTGGCCGGCGAGCTGACCCGGGCGGCCGATCCGGAGCGGGCCTTCGCGACTTATCAGGATGCGATGGCGGACTACGTGGAGAGTGGCCTCGAACTGCCGCCCGGCGGGATGGCGATGTTCGCGCCGATGAGCCGGACGGCGATCCGCCTACGGGCGTTCTCCACCCGGATGATGACCCGGTGGCCGTCCCGTCAGATCGCCGAACGGCAGTTCAGCAAGGCTGAGCGGATCACGTTGCGTGACTATCCGGCGCTGTCAGCGCAGATAGACGAGCCCGTCCAGCACCACTGACGGACGGCCCGTGGTGCCCTCGGCCCGCACTCGGACGGTGTGGGTGCCGCTGCTCCGCCACGTCCGTGTCCACACCGACCTCCGGTACTGGGGCTCGCCGGACCGCAGATCCACGACTCCCTGGAACGCGCCGTCCAGATAGACCCGGACCCGGCCGGACATCGCGGTCCGGGCCGCCAGCAGAGCCACCGAGCTTCCGGTGAAACGCCAGGTCAGCGACGATCCGGCGGCCGATGCGGCGCCGGCTGCGCCGCCGAGATGCCCACGGTCGCGCACGGTGCGCCAGGTTCCGGTCCGCGGCGCCCCGGCCTCGGTCAACACCACGGGGGTACGGGTGACCGCGCCGTTCCTCGTGTTCCCGGCCTGGTCGGTGACGCTCACCGACCAGGTCTCGGGAGCGCCGAGCCGTACGGTGTCGGTGATCCCCCGGGCGGCGCCGGTCAGGGTCTCGCCGGAGACCCGTACCGATCGGACGCCGGAGGTGTCACTGAGCCCCCAGTCGACCCGGACCGGGGCGGTGGCGCCGACCGCGCCCTCCCGCAGCGACACGAGCGGCGCACGCGTGAAGGCGGGCGCGACCGCGTCCGCGACGACCTTCGCGCTGGTCGTGGCGATCCGGCCGGACAGGTGCACCGCCTTGACGGTGACCAGGTGCTCGCCCGGGGTCAGCCGCACCGGAGCCTGCCGGTGCCCGCCGGGCACCGCCGCCGCGAGCCGGCCGTCCACCCACACCTCGAAGCGGTCCAGCATCCGGGTCGGGGTGTCCAGATCCCAGGCCGGTCCGGCCGGCCCCTTGGTGTAGTAGCGGCCGGCCCGCCGGTTGGCCTGGTTGACCCCCCGGTACCGCAGCCCGGACGGAGCCGCCCCCGCCATCCGGCGGATCGACGGGAGCAGCGCGTAGAGCGAGTTCCCCGGGCACTCGGTCCGCCCGGTGTCCCGGTGCCCGGAGATCCGGTACAGAACCGCCGCCTTCCCGGCCGGGTAGCGGTCGCTGCCGGTGGAGACGAGCCGCACCCGGCCGAGCGCCGAATTCCTCCCGGCCCCCAGCTTGTACGCCGCCACCTGCGCCACCGCGGCCCGCGCCCTCGCCGGAACCGCCACCGACCCGTAGTCGCCGATCACCGCGATCGCGCTGGCGTTCGCGTTGAAACCGAGCGTGTGCGCGCCGAGCACGGACCGGTGCACCCCGCCCGCGCGCCCTTCGAAGATCTGCCCGCACTTGTCGACCAGGAAGTTGTAACCGATGTCGTTCCAGCCCTTGCTCCGGACGTGGTACCCCTCGATCCCCCGGACGATTCCCGCCGACTGCGCGCAGCCGTAGCCGTTCCCGGTCGCGGTGTGGTGTACGAACATCACCTGCACGGCGCCGGTGTACTCGGGCGGCTCCTCGACGATCGACTCGTCGGCCCGCCAGCCGGCCCGGGTCACCATCCTCGGCACCGGTCGCAGCGGCAGCGCCACCTTGCTCGCGACCCCGGCCCGCTCCGCACGCCCCGCCGCTCTCCCGGCGGCCGGGACCCGGGCGGCGACACCGGACGCTGTCGTGGTCTCCCGGGCGTCCGGGTTGATCAGGTCGACACGCAGGCCGGTGGGCAGGACGGCGCCGATCACCCGTGCCTGGACGCCGTCCGACGGCCCCACCCAGAGCGGGTCGCTCGCCCCGCGGACATCCGAGCCACCGGCTCCGGCGGAAGCATCCGGATTGTCGGTCTCCAGCCGCTGCCAGGACGTCCACCGCCCGGTCGCCGCGCCCCTGGTACGCACCTCGATGGCCCCGGCCGGCACCGCCTTCGGGTCGCTCCAGGTGACGCCGACCAGGCTGAACGGCTCCGTCGCCCGGCGCGCCAACTCCGCGGTACGCGCCCCGCCCCGATCCGCGACCAGCCGCATCCGCCCCGCCGCTTCCGCACGGTGCACGGTCAAGGCGAAGGTCTGGAGCACCGGCTCAGCCGGAGTGGGCGGATTCGCCGCGGTCCCTCCGGTGGTCGCGACAGCCACCGCCGGAGTGGCGGCCATCAGGGCGGCGACGAGACGTGCGGTGAGCCGGTTGCGGCGCATGGAAACTCCCCCGGCCACCGGCAGAAGCGGTCATTTCGGATGGTCCGGGGCCACCTGACACCATGCCTGGGACTGACGAGGCCGGTGGGAATATCTGTGAAAATTGCTCATATCTGGTGATTGCTGAGCTAATACACAGATGATCACAATATCGACCAAACCGGGGCTGTATCGCCTGAATCCGAGAGATCGGTGACCGGTCAGGGAGTGGACCGGACGGCGGCCGCCGCCGCGTCGAAGAGGGTTTCCAGGGGAACCGCGCCGTTGCAACGGGTCCAGGCGTCGCCCGCCACGTCCAGACAGGTGATGACGGTGGCGACGAGCGCATCCGCGCGTACATCCAAGGGGTCCGCGGGATCGGCGCCCAGCCGGCGGCGGACCTCGGGGGTGAGCAGCGCCTGCCATTGGAGGTGTTTCTCGATGCTGCGGGCACGCAGCGAGGGGGTCTCGTGGACCATCGTGAAGATCTTCAGCATGGTCGGCTCGTCGAAGGCGGTGTCCTTGACGCTGTGCAGTGCGTTGCGCAGCGCGGCCCACACCTCCTCGTCGTCGGGGCGGGCCTCCAGCGCCTGGCGGACCAGGTCGCCGCTGGCGATGAGGTCACCGAGGACGACGTCCTCCTTGGTGCCGAAGTAACGGAAGAACGACCGCCGGGAGATGCCGGCGGCCGCGGCGATGTCGTCGATGGTGGTGGCGTCGAAGCCGCGCTCCAGGAACAGCGCCATCGCGGTCGCGGTGATCTCGCGGTAGACGGTGTTGCGGGTCCGGGACCAGAGCGACATGACCGCACCCTAACACGCCATGCCTGATTGACACTGAGTGCCAAATCGGCATAGCGTGCCACCCATGGCCGTCGATTATCGCAACCAGACCACCCTGATCACCGGGGCCAGCTCGGGGCTCGGCGCCCTGTTCGCCCGGCGCCTGGCCGCCCGCGGCTCCGACCTGGTGCTCGTCGCCCGGCGCACCGGCCGGCTGGAGAGCCTGGCCGCCGAGCTGCCGAACGTGACCGTCACCCCGATCACGATGGACCTGGCCGCGCCGGGCGCGGGCGCGAAGCTGAGCGCCGCGGTGGCCGAGCGCGGGCTCGAGGTGACCAGCCTGATCAACAACGCCGGGTTCGGCACGCACCAGCTCTTCCACGAGGCGGATCCACAGCGGATCACCGACGAGATCACCCTCAACGTCACCAGCCTGACCGAGATCAGCCGGGCGTTCATCGAGCGGTTGCGCGCCCAGCCCGGTGGGGTGCTGCTCAACGTGGCGAGCATCGCCGGCTACCAGCCGGGCCCGACCCTGGCGGTGTACGCGGCGACCAAGGCCTACGTGCTCAGCTTCACCGAGGCGCTCTGGTCCGAGTCGCGCGGCACCGGGCTGCGGGTGATGGCACTGTCGCCGGGCGCCACCGAGACGGAGTTCTTCGACGTGGCCGGTCAGGGCGCCGACGGCGGCACCCGGCGGATGCACGCCGACCGGGTGGTCGACCTGGCGCTGCGGGCGCTGGACCGGCGCAACCCGCCGCCCAGCCTGATCACCGGCCGGATGAACAGCCTGATGATCAACGCTGGGCGGCTGGCCGGGCGGCGGGTCACGACGGCCGCGCTCGGCGCGATGATGCGCCGGACCGGATAGTCAGACCGAGCGGCGGTAGACGACGGCCTGCCAGGGGGCCAGGCGCAGCCCGCCGGCCGGTGGCTCCAGGTTGGTCAGCAGCAGTTCGGCGCCGTCCCACCCGTCGATCGCGGCGTGCGCCTCCACGCCGGAGAAGTTGCCGATCACCAGCAGCTCGGTGCTCCCGAGACGACGGGTGAAGGCGTAGACACGCTCGTCGTGCGGCAGCAGCATGGTGAAGTCGCCGTCGGCCACCGCGGGCTCGGTCTTCCGCAGTTGGATCAGTCGCCGGTAGTAGTGGAAGACCGAGTCCGGGTCGGCCCGCTGCGCCTTCGCGTTGATCTCGGCATGGTTGGGGTTCACCGACAGCCACGGTGTGCCGGTGGTGAAGCCGCCGTGCGGGGAGTCGTCCCACTGCATCGGTGTGCGGGCGTTGTCCCGGCCGCGGGCCCGCAACACCGTCAAAACCTCCTCAGGGGTACGCCCTTCGAGTTCTACCGCCTGCCGGTACTGCCCGAGGGCCTCGATGTCGCGGAACTCGTCGATGCCGCCGAACGGGTAGTTGGTCATCCCGAGTTCCTCGCCCTGGTAGACGTAGGGCGTACCGCGGTGCAGGTGCAGGACGGTGCCGAGCATCTTGGCGGAGGCGGACCGGTGGGCGGGGCTGTCGTCGCCGTACCGGGAGACCACCCGGGGCTGGTCGTGGTTGTTCCAGTAGAGACTGTTCCAGCCGACGTCGGCGAGGCCGGCCTGCCAGCGGCCGAGGATCGCCTTGAGCGCGGTGAGCTGGAGCGGGACGAGCAGCCACGGGTCCGGTCCACGGTCGACCCAGACGTGGTCGAACTGGAAGACCATGTCGACCTCGTGCCGTTGCGGATCGGTGTGCAGGACGGCCTCGTCCACGGTGACGCCGGGCATCTCGCCGACGGTCAGCAGGCCGTCGCGGCCCTCGAAGACCTCGCGGTGCATCTCCTGGAGGAACTCGTGCAGGCGGGGGCCGCCGATGAAGGACGCGGAGCCGTCGGCGTACACCGATCCCGCGGTCAGCCGGCCGTCCGGGAGGCTGACGTCCTTGGAGATCATGTTGATGACGTCCATCCGGAAGCCGTCCACGCCGCGGTCCAGCCACCAGCGCATCATGGCGTAGACGGCCTGCCGGACCTCCGGGTTCTCCCAGTTGAGGTCGGGCTGCTTCTTCGAGAACAGGTGCAGGTAGTACTCGCCGGTCTTCTCGTCGTACTCCCAGGAGGGGCCGCCGAAGACGGAGCCCCAGTTGGTCGGCTCGGCGCCCGGGGCGCCCGGTTCCATGCCGGGACGGGCGGGCCGCCACCAGTACCAGTCACGTTTCGGGCTGTCCGTCGAGGAGCGGCTCTCCTGGAACCACCGGTGCTCGTCGGAGCTGTGGTTCACCACCAGATCCATGATGATCTTCATGTTCCGGGCGTGTGCCCCGGCCAGCAGCTCGTCGAAGATCTCCAGAGTGCCGAAGAGCGGCTCGATGTCCTGGTAGTCGCTGATGTCGTAACCGTTGTCGTCCTGCGGCGAGGGGTAGACGGGGGAGAGCCAGAGCACGTCGACGCCGAGCTCGGCGAGATGGTCGAGGTGATCGATGACGCCCCGCAGGTCGCCCATGCCGTCGCCGTCCGCGTCGGCGAAGCTGCGCGGGTAGATCTGGTAAACGACCGACTTCTTCCACCACGAATCCGTCATTGGTCTTCTCTAACACGTAAACGGGCCCGCTACCGGAGATGCATACTGACCAGGTGGTTATGGGCGAGAGTTCTGGTTTGTCATGAGGATTGCGCTTCTGGGGCCGATCGCCTGGCGCACGCCGCCGCTGCACTACGGCCCGTGGGAACTGATCACCAGCCTGCTCGCCGAAGGGCTGACCGAACGCGGCGTCGACGTCACGCTCTTCGCCACTCTGGACTCGGTCACCAAGGCCACCCTCGACGGTGTCGTGCCGACCGGTTACGAGGAGAACGCCGACATCGACGGCCGGGTCTGGGAAGCCATCCACGTCAGTTACGCGCTGGAGCGGTCCGGCGGGTTCGACCTGATCCACAACCACCTGGACTGGCTTCCGCTGGCGTTCTCGGCGCACTGCCGGACCCCGATGCTGACCACGGTGCACGGCTTCTCGGGGAACAACATCCTGCCGGCGTATCGGCGGGCCCGGTCGCACTTCGTCTCGATCTCGGACAGTGACCGCTCCCCCGACCTGGACTATCTGGCCACCGTCCACCACGGCGTCGACCTGAGCGAGCTGCCGTTCCACGCCGACGGCGGCGACGATCTGATCCTGTTCGGGCGGATCCATCCGGACAAGGGCACCGACATCGCCATCGAGATCGCCCGGCGGGCCGGCCGCCGGCTGGTGATCTGCGGAATCGTGCAGGACCGGGAGTATTTCGCCGAATGCGTGGAACCCCTCATCGACGGCGAGCGGGTGGTCTATCTGGGCTCGATCGGCCCGGACGAGCGGGGGACGATCCTCGGCTCCGGTGCGGCGCTGCTGCACCCGATCCGGTTCGCCGAGCCGTTCGGGCTGTCCGTGGTCGAGTCGATGGCCTGCGGGACGCCCGTCATCGCGTACCGGAAAGGGTCGATGCCGGAAGTGGTGGACGAGGGGGTGACCGGCTACCTCGTCGATGGGGCCGACGAAGCGGTTGCCGCGGTGCAAAGGATCGCGGACATCGACCGGGCGGCCTGTTCGGCGCGCGCCCGGGAACGCTTCTCGGCCGACCGGATGGTGGACCAGTACTTGGCGATTTACCGGAACATCATCAGCTGAATAGCTAGATCTTGTTAACGTCGCAATGTGAATTGCGCGTTAACCAGGCTCTATTCCGGTGCCGACTTTGCGCTGTTCACCCGCGGTGTACGGCACGGTGCCCGCGCGCGCTGAGTCCGTGCTGCAAGTTTGCAGCCGGCCGAGGAGAGAAAGGCCCAGTAATGCCCGCGACATACGGGTTTTTGAGCACTTATCCCCCCACTCAATGCGGTTTGGCGACTTTCAATGCGGCACTCGCCACCCACCTCACCGGCGGCGCCGGCGGATCAGGCGTGGTACGCCTACTCGCCTACGAGAACACCAGCGGAGGGATAGCGCTCGACCGGGCCGCACCGCGGGTCGTGCACACCTGGAACACCGACCGGGCCGGCGGCTGGGTGGCCGCCGCCACCGCGCTGAACTGTTTCGACGCGGCGATCATCCAGCACGAGTACGGCATCTACCCGGGCGACGCCGGCGCCGAGGTGCTGCCGGTGCTGCGGGCGCTGCGCGTGCCCGGGATCGTGGTGCTGCACACCGTGCTGGCCAACCCCGACCCGTTGCAGCGTGGGGTGCTGGAGCAGATCGTGGCCACCGCCGACGCCGTGGTGACCATGACGGACACCGCCCGGCAGCGACTCACCACCCGGTACGACGTCGACCAGCGCAAGATCACCATGATCCCGCACGGGGCCGGCAGCTACACCGGCGCCCCGCGCGAAGAACACGACCGCCCGCACCTGCTCACCTGGGGCCTGCTCGGGCCGGGCAAGGGCATCGAATGGGCGCTGCGGGCCCTCGCCCACCTCGACGACGTACGCCCGCGCCCGGTCTACACGGTCGCCGGCCGTACCCATCCGCATGTGCTCGAACAGCAGGGTGACGTCTACCGCGACTCGCTCAAGGAACTCGCCGCGGACCTCGGGGTGGACGACTGCGTCCGCTGGTCCGACGTGTACCTGGAGCCGGCCGAACTGTCCCGGCTGATCCGGTCGGCCGACGCCGTGGTGCTGCCGTACGACTCCACCGAGCAGGTCACCTCGGGTGTGCTGATCGAGGCGGTGGCCGCCGGCATCCCGGTGGTGGCGACCGAGTTCCCGCACGCGGTGGAACTGCTCGCGGACGGGCCGGGGCTGCTCGTACCCCATCAGGATCCGGAGGCGATGGCGGTGGCGATCCGGCACGTGCTCGCCGAGCCGGGCCTACCGGGCCGGCTGGCCGGGCTGGGCGGCGGGCCGACCCTGCGCTGGCCCGCGGTGGCCGCCCGCTACCAGGCGCTGGCCGCAAGGCTGATCGCCGCCCGCCGTCCGCTCGCCGCCGCCGCCGCCGCCACGATTCCGGCATAGGCATGGGACTGTCACTGCGGCTGGTTCCGCCGCCGATCCGACTCAACGACCTTCCCTCCCCTCGCTGGGACCACGTGTTCCGGCTCTCCGACGACACCGGGCTGCTCGAACACGCCCGCAACGCGATCGCCCGGCGCGAGCACGGCTACTGCGTGGACGACGTGTCGCGGGGCCTGCTCGTCGCGTCCCGCGAACCCCGTCCCGGACCGGATCTGGTCCGGCTGGCCGAGCGCTATCTGGCGTTCCTCACCCACGCGCAGGGCGCCGACGGGGGTTTTCGCAACCGGCTGAGCTACGACCGCCGTTGGCTGGACGAGCCGAGCTTCGGCGACTGGTGGGGCCGGGCCATGTGGGGGCTGGGCACGGCCGCGGCCCGCGGCCCGTCCGCGTGGATCCGCCGGGAGGCGGCCAACGCCTTCCGGCAGGGCGTGGCCTGCCGGTCGACCTGGCCGCGGGCGATGGCGTTCGCCGGGCTGGGCGCCGCCGAGGTGCTCCGCGCCGATCCGCACGACCGGGCGGCCGCGGACCTGCTCGGCGACGCGGCCACGGCGATCGGGACACCCGGCCCGGATCCGGAGTGGATCTGGCCGGAACCGGAGCTCACCTATGCGAACCCGGCGCTCCCCGAGGTGATCATCTCGGCCGGGGATCTCCTCGGCGACGAGGGCCTGCTCACCGACGGGCTCCGGATGCTGACGTGGCTGTGCCGGATGCAGGAGAACGACGGGCACCTGTCCACCGTCCCGGTCGGTGGCTGGCGGCCGGGCGTGCCGCGCCACCGGTACGACCAGCAGCCGATCGAGGCCGCGGCCACGGCCGACGCCTGCGCCACGGCGGCCGCGGTGACCGGCGACGACGGCTGGGACGCGCCGCTCTTCCAGGCGATCGCCTGGTTCTTCGGCGACAACGACACCGGAACGGTGATGTCCGATAGCGAGACTGGCGGATGTTATGACGGGTTGAAGGCTAATGGTCCTAATGTGAACCAAGGAGCCGAATCCACCCTCGCGCTCGTCTCCACGCTGCAGCATGCGCGAACGCTCGCGAGCCGGAGCGCGACCAGACCGTCAGGCGGCCTAGCGTGACAGCAACGGTGAACACCATCGACATCACCCGTCACAACATCACCATGACGCCGGACGACCGGCGCGTCGTGATCAAGCTCTTCGTCCCGGGCGAAGACGCGCAAGTCGCCCACAACCGGGCGTCCAGCCTCATCGAGCGCATCCTGCGACTCGACGAGGCCGACATCAACAACCAGCTGGACGACGTGCTGAGCCAGTTCTCCGGACGGCACCACGACATCCTCGGCGTCTTCCAGCACCACTACGAGGTGGTGCAGCACCGGGTGCCGTCGCACATCGAGCTGTCGCCGGCCGCACGCACCCTGATCGGGGCGTACTTCAGCCACGAGTTCTCGGTGGAGGCCGCGGCGCTCTGCAACCCGTCGATGGTGCCGCATCCGGACCAGGGCGACCTGGAACCCGGGGAGGTCCGGGCCGCGCTCAGCCTGCGCCAGATCGGCGAGGGGCACATCTCGTCGATCGGGTTCTGCAGCGTGGTGCTCGGGCCCGGCGCGGCCATCCGGTTGGAGGACCGCGACGGCCCGCTGATGATCGGCAACCGGGTCGGCGCCAAGCACATGAGGCACCAGTTGGTCGCGGCGCTCGGCGACGAGGACATGGACAACGAGGCCTCGGCGTACGTGCTCAACGCTCTCCCCGAACGCTACGACGACACGGTGTTCGAGGAGATCATCGGCCACCTGCCGACCGAGCTGCTGGCCCGGCCGACCACCCCGATGAGCCTCGAGCTGATCCGCCGGATCGTCGGCGACGACTATGCGGTGACGTTTCCGGCCACCATTCCGCTGCACCAGCGGGTGCTCTGGCCGGCCACGCCGAGCGAGAGCAAGGGCATGGAGGACGCCCGGTTCGTGCAGGTGGTCGACCCGGACGGGCGGCCCGCCTATCAGGCGACCTACACCGCGTACGACGGGTTCAACATCTCCGGGCGGGTCATCTACTCGAAGGATCTGCGGCACTTCGAGGTGACCACGCTCCAGGGCCCGGCCGCCCGCAACAAGGGCATGGCGCTGTTCCCCCGCTACGTCGGAGGGAAGAAGATGGCGCTCTGCCGCTCCGACGGCGAGACCCTGGGCCTGACCGTGCGTGACGAGCAGCACCGCTGGCAGCCGGCCGGCCCGCTGCTCGTGCCGCACCGCGGCTGGGAACTGATCCAGGTCGGCAACTGCGGGTCACCGATCGAGACCGAGGCCGGCTGGCTGGTGCTCACCCACGGTGTCGGCCCGATGCGGCGCTACGGCATCGGCGCCATGCTGCTCGACCTGGACAATCCCGAGCGGGTCATCGCCGACCTGCCGCAGGGGCTGATCGACCCGGACGAGGTCGAACGCGAGGGGTACGTGCCGAACGTGCTCTACTCCTGCGGCGGGCTCATCCACGACGACCGGTTCTGGCTGCCGTACGCCTCCAGTGACGTACGGATCGGCTTCGCCAGCATGCCGCTGGACGACCTGCTGCGCCGCATGCAGCCGGTCGGGGGTTAGCGGCCCGGGACCGTCCCCGGTCAGGAATCAGGCGGCCGGGGACCGTCCTCGGTCAGGGATCAGGCGGGCGGGGACCGTCCTCGGTCAGGGATCAGGCGGCCGGGGACCGTCCTCGGTCAGGGTTCAGCGGCCGGGGACCGTCCCCGTCACCACCCAGATGGTGAGGACGGCCAGGAAGGTGCCGCTCGCGCCGGCCGCCTCCACGCAGGCCAGCCACTCGTCGCGCAGGCCCGGCGGGGTGGCCCAGACCTCGACAGGCACCTCCGGGTTGACCATCGGGAGCACCACGGCGGCCGATTCGGGAGTGGCGAAGAAGCAGGTGACCGGGGTCGCGCTCAGCCGGGTCAGGCCGGCCGCGACCAACCGGCGCCGCAGCGTACGCCCCATGTCGTGCTGTTTCGGGGTGAAGTGCCCGCGGACGTGCGCCATCACCACCTCGCCCAGACCGGCCGGCATGCCGTCGAAGGCGAGCGAACCCCAGTCGGTGTCGACGAGGCAGATTCGGCCGCCGGGGCGCGTCACCCGGGCCAGCTCGCCGATCGCCCGGTCGGCGTCGTCCACGTGCTGGAGGACCCGCTCGCACCAGACCCCGTCGACGCAGTCGTCCGGCAGGTCGAGGGCGCAGACGTCACCGGTCAGGTAGCGCACGTTGCTGCCGTCGTGACGGTCGATCGCGGTCGCCGTCAGCGACGCCGAGTAGTCGACAGCGAGCACCTCACCGGACCCGCCGACCATCCCCGCCAGCATCCGGGCCACGTCACCGGAGCCGGAACCCGCGTCGAGCAGCCGCTGCCCCGGCCGCGGGCCGAGCGAGTCGAACGCGACGCGGCGCACCCGCTGGATCTCCGGATGGCGGCCCATGGCGGTGAGCGCGTCGAGCACGATTTCCGACATCTGAGCCGATAAGGCATCGATGTCGGAAAAGGGCGTCCGGTCCTTCTGCGCGGGTTCCATCCCGCAATTGTTCATCTCCACGCCACCGTTCGGGGCTCCTCGTCATCCATCCGACAGGCGCGGCACCTGCCCTTTCGCTAGATCGACCGGCGAGTGTGCGGCATCCGCACACGTCCGGCCGGAGGAACCAACCCACACAGACCGTGATGTTCCATGCGTCACACGTGACGAGTGGAATCACAGGCAACAGGCCGGCAACCGATGTGTAAAACTTCCGGACATGATCGAACGGGTGAAGTTCGGGCTGGTCGGCTACGGCACCGGCGGCCGGGTGTTCCACGCGCCGCTGATCGCGTCGGCGGAGAACATCGATTTCGTCGGCGTGGTCACCACGTCCGAGGAACGCCGGGCCCAGATCTCGGAGGAGCTTCCGGGCGTCACGGCGTACGACTCGATCGCCGCCCTGGCCGCCGACGGAGTCCAGGCGGTGGCCATCTCCACGCCCGCCGCCACCCACGCCGCGCTGGCGTACGAGGCGATCGCTGCCGGTCTCGCGGTGGTCGTCGACAAACCGTTCGCCCTGGACGCCGACACCGCGCGCAAGCTGGTCACCACCGCCGAGGAGGCGGGCGTCCCGCTCACCGTCTACCAGAACCGGCGGTGGGACTCCGACCTGCTCACCATCCGCAAGCTGATGGAGAACGGTTCGCTCGGCACGGTCCGGCGCTTCGAGTCGCGGATGGAACGCTGGGCGCCCGACCGCCTGCCCAAGGACGCCGGCGGCGGCACCCTCCTCGACTTCGGCTCACACCTCGTCGACCAGGCGCTGCAACTGCACGGCCCGGCCACCCGCGTGTACGCCGAGGTGCACGGCCCCGACGGCGGCCTCGACGACGACTTCTTCCTGGCCCTGCACCACGAGAACGGCGTCGAGTCGCACCTGTGGGGCAGCTGGCGGCAGGCCGGCCCCGGCCCGCGTTTCCGGGTCAGTGGCACCGCCGGCACCTACATCTCGGCCCTCCTCGACTGCCAGGAGGACATGCTGAAGGCCGGTCGGAGCCCCGCCAAACTCGGCGACCGCTGGGGCGTCGAACCCGAGCACCGCTGGGGTCACCTCTTCCGCGGCGCCACCGGCGCCCCGGTCGAGAGCTGCCGCGGCCGCTGGGACACGTTCTACCCGGCCGTCGCCTCGGCGATCCTCGGCGAGGGCCCGCTCCCGGTCGACCCGTGGGACTCGGTCCGCGCCATGGAGATCCTCGACGCGGCCCGCACCAGCGCCACACAGGGCGTCGCAGTAACCCTCTAGCCCCTCCCCCGACACGGCCACCCCGTCCCGACGGCCTCCCACCTTCCCTCTGCCCCGGCCGCTGCCCCTGCCACCGCTGCCGCCACACAGCCACCACCACCACAGCCGCTGCCGCTGCCGCTGTCACGCGATCGTGGTCGTTTGTCCACCCGACGCGGTGGAGAAACGACCAAGAACGCGCCGAGCGAATCGCTCAACCGCCCACACAGACCTCGCACGCACGCCCACCAAGCTCGGCCCAACTTTGGACGATTCGCCACCGAAGGCGGTGGGCAATCGTCCAAGATCGCGCCGAGCAGCTTGCTCAACCACCCACCCACCCAGACCTCGCGAGCACGCCCAGAAGCTCGACCCAACCTTGGACGATTCGCCACCGGAGGCGGTGGGCAATCGTCCAAGAACGCGCCGAGCAGCTTGCTCAACCACCCACCCACCCAGACCTCGCGAGCACGCCCAGAAGCTCGACCCAACCTTGGACGATTCGCCACCGGAGGCGGTGGGCAATCGTCCAAGATCTGTGGGAGCACGGCCGTGGGAAGCAACTCGCGATATGCCCAGGCCAGTGGGGGCGCGCACCTGGAGAGCACTGACCGCGACGAGCGGGGGCGTGAGTGCACAACTCTCGGGATGCCGTGGCCGTCGGGGAGCGCGGTTGACGGGGAGCGCGGTCAGCGCGGAACGAGGTCAGCGCGGAACGCGGTCAGCGCGGAACGCGGTCAGCGCGGAACACGGTGGTCGGCGGGTTCTCGGAGGTGGTTTCCCTCAGAGAGCCCGGGGGTGGATGTCAGGGCCGACTACCCGGGCAGTGGCCAGCGAGTCCGGGAGGTCGGCTAGGTCCAGGCCGCCCGGGATCCAGGAGATCGTCGAACTGTCGGTCTCGGTCATCGCGGCGAGGACGCCGTCCGGGGTCAGGCCCGCCGACAGCAGCAACCGGATCTCACGGATGTTGATGCCCGGTGGGAGCGGGCCGTTACCCAGGTCGGTGCCGTAGCGGACGTTTCCGCCGTACTCCAGGAAGCGCCGGAGGTTGTCGACGGCGATCCCGGATGCCGGGTCCGGCTCGCCCCAGCCGTGGATGTCCAGCGTGCTGATCCAGGTCATCCGCTGCGCGCAGGCACGCAGCAGGTCGTCGTCGAGCCGCTCGGTCCAGGGTGTGTGCGCCAGCATGTCGGCACCGGCCGCGTGGGCGGCGGCTACCGTTCCGGCGCCCTCCGCGTGCACCACCACCGGCAGCCCGGCGGCCCGCGCCGAGGCGACCAGCGCGGCCAGCGTGGCCGGGGCCGGCATCGGCCCGCCGGCGTGCGCGGTGACCTTGATCAGGCTCGCGCCGGCGGACCGGGCCTCGGCCACCGCTTTGTCGGCGTCGGCCTCCGAGCAGATCTCTCGCCAGCTGCCCGCCGATGCCCACGGGCGATCGCTCGGGTAACCGCCGGGAGCGGTCAGGAACGGTCCGGCATAGCGGATCCGTGGCAGGACGGCGTCTGGTTTCCGGGACCGCTCGGCGAGAGCGGCGACCTTCTCGGGAACGCCGCCCAGATCCCACACCTCGGCGATCCCACCGGCCCGGACCGTGCCCAGATCGACCAGCGCCGAGTGCACGTGCGCATCCACCAGCCCCGGAAGCAGCGTGCCCGGGAAGCGCCGTGTGCCGTCACCGTCGGGCGCGAGTTCAGCGGGCACCGGCCGCACCCGCCCGTCCGGCGCGACCCGCAGGGCCACCCCGGACCGCAGCCGCCCACCCCACCAGACGGTCTCCGCCACCAGCCACTCCGGAGCCCCCGGCGCGATGGCAGACGGTGGGATGGCAGACGGTGGGATCTCGGTTTCCTCGGCGACGGTCACCGAAGGTCGAGGACCGCTGCTGCGACGCAGCGCTGACAAACCGCAACCGCCCGCCGAACCACAGCAGGCCGGCTCAGTCGAGGACTTCTCACAACCGCTGTCCGACGACGCCGAATCGGCCTCCGGCGCTGCGGGATCAACCGTCAGGGACGCCGGATCCGTCGTTGGCGGGGTGGGATCGGCCGCCGGCGACGTCGAGTCGGTTGGCGGCGTGGTGGGATCGGTCACCGGGGGTTCGCCCGAAGCAGGTCGCGGAGCACGGTGAGGCCCTGGTGGACCTCGGTGAAGCTGGTGCTCAACGGCGCCGGGCCGATGCGCAGGCCGTCCGGGCGGCGGTAGTCGGGGATCACCCCGCTGTCCCACAGCGGCTCCAGGAACTCGCGGAAACCGTCCCGCCGCAGCGTCACGTGGCCGCCGCGCCGATCGGGGTCGCGTGGGCTCGTCACGGTGACGCCGTGCGGGGCCAGCCACTCGTCGGCCAGTTCCAGAACGTAGTCGGTGAGCAGTAGCGACTTGGCCCGGACGGCGTCGATCCCGGCGGCCGCGAGCATGTCCAGGTTGGCGTGCAGCGGCACCATGGCGAGGATCGGCGGGGTGCCGCTGAGCAGCGCCCGGATCCCGTCGGCCGCCTCGTAGCCGGGGCCCATCTCGAATGATGCCCGGTGCCCCATCCACCCCTGGATCGGCTGCCGCAGCTCGCCCTGCGACTCGCGCCGCAGGTAGGCGAACGCCGGCGCTCCCGGGCCGCCGTTGAGGTACTTGTAGGTGCACCCGACCGCCAGGTCGACGCCCCACGCGTCCAGCTCGATCGGCACCGAGCCGGCGGAATGGCACAGGTCCCACATGGCCAGCGCGCCGGCCTCGTGCGCGATCCGGTTGATCTCGGCCACGTCGGCGAGCCACCCCGACCGGTACGCCACGTGGCTGAACAGCACCAGAGCGGTATCCGCGTCCACCACGCCGGCGACCTGTGCCGGGTCGATGCCGGTGGCCGGGTCGGTCTCGATCCAGACGAGTTCCAGGTCGCGTTCGGCGGCGATGCCCTCCAGCACGTACCGATCGGTGGGGAAGTTGTCGGTGTCCAGCACCACCTTGCGGCGGCCCGGCCGGGCGTCCACCGCGGCGCGGGCCAGCTTGTAGATCAGGACCGTGGTGGAGTCGGCGATCACCACCTGGCCGGGGCCGGCGCCGAGGGCGACCGAGCCGAGCCGGTCGCCGAGGGTGAGCGGCCACTCCAGCCAGCCCTCGTCCCAGCCGCGGATGAGCCGCCCGCCCCACTGCTCGCGGATGAACTCGTCGACGAGCCGGGCGGTCGCCTCCAACGGCCGGCCCAGCGAGTTGCCGTCGAGGTAGGAGAGCAGCTCGGCCGGCGGCGGGGTGATGAACTGCTCCCGGAACGACGCGAGGGGGTCGGCCGCGTCCAGATCGGCGGCACGGGCGAGCAGGTCAGCGGTCGGGGAGGAGGTCAATGGGGCACTCCGATTTCGGTGCGGACGGCATAGAGCTCGGGGAAGAATGTCAGATCGAGAGCGGCCTTCAGAAAGCCGACCCCGCTGGATCCTCCGGTGCCCCGTTTGAAGCCGATCGTCCGCTCCACGGTCTTGAGGTGCCGGAACCGCCACAACTGGAAGTTCTCCTCCAGGTCGACGAGTTCCTCGCAGGCCTCGTAGACGTCCCAGTTGTGTTCGGCGTTCTCGTAGATCTGCTGGAACACGGGCACCAGGTCGGGCTGGTACTCGTAGGCTTCGGTGACGTCCCGCTCCAGGATCGAGGCCGGTACGCCGTGCCCGCGCCGGGCCAGGAAGTGCAGGAACTCGTCGTAGACGCTCGGGCTGGCCAGCGCGTCCTCCAGCAGGGCACGCGCTTCGGGCTGGTCGTCGAAGATCGACAGCATGTGCCGGTTCTTGTTGCCGAGCAGGAACTCGATCGCCCGGTACTGGTAGCTCTGGAAGCCGGACGACGTGCCGAGGAAGCTGCGGAACTGCGCGTACTCCGTCGGGGTCAGGGTGGCCAGCACCGACCACTGCTCGGTGAGGGTGCGCTGGATGTGCTTGACCCGGGCGAGCCCCTTGAGCGCGGGACGCAACTCGTCCTTGGCCAGCCAGACCTGGACCGCCCGCAGCTCATGGATGATCAGTTTCAGCCAGAGCTCGGATGTCTGATGCTGAACGATGAAGAGCAGCTCGTCATGGTGCTCGGGCACGCTCACCGGGTGCTGCCCGCCCAGGATCTCCGCGAGGTGAAGGTACTCACCATACGAGAGATTGACCTTGAAGTCCCTGACGATGCCGTTCTCGAGCGGCCGCTGTGCCGACATCACTCCACCTCCGGTCCCAAGGAGATCACAGCGGCCCCCAGTAGACCCAACGGCCGTCGTGCCTGACGAATCGACTCTTCTCCGTCATCACGCCGGTCCGCCCGCCATCGGTGAAATGCGCGCGGAACTCGACCGTCCCCTCCGCGTCGAAGACCCCGCCCCCGCTGTGGCCCAGCACCTCAAGACGCGTCCAGCGCACCCCGGGATCCGTCTCCAGGGTCGCCGGGCGCGTCTGTGGATGCCACGTCGCCAGCACGTAGTCGACCCGGTCCAGCGCATAGGCGCTGAAGCGCGAGCGCATCAGCGCTTCCGGGTCCGCCGCCGCCTTTCCGCCGTGCAGGCTTCCACAACAGTCCTCGTACGCCGGGCGCCCGCACGGGCACACGGCAGAGGTTTTCCGGGGCTTGGGGGATCTGCGAGCCATGCGCCCCAGTCTCCCCCAGCCCGCGGGCGGCCCCCGAAGTTATCCACAGTTCCGCGTCGGCGCAGGTCAGCCGGCCTGCTGCTCGATCACGATGCCGCTGATCACTTTCTGGCAACGGTCGAGTTCCTCGATCAGCCCCTGCATCTCCTCGATGGCGGACACCGCGTTCTGGGTGTCGGCCCGGATGCCGCCGACCTGGGTGCCGATCTCGCTGGTGGCGGTGGCCGTCTCGTTGGCCAGGTCCTTGACCTCGCTGGCCACGACGGCGAACCCGCGGCCCGCCTCGCCGGCCCGGGCGGCCTCGATCGTCGCGTTCAGCGCCAGCAGGTTGGTCTGTTTGGCGATGGTGGCGATCAACTGCACCACCTTGCCGATCTCCGTGCTGCTGGCCTCCAGTCGCTGGATGACCTGCACCGCGGTCTCGGCCGCATGCACCGCCGCCTGGGTGGCGGTGGCCATGTCGTTGCTGACGTTGGCCAGCCGGTGCACCGAGTCCCGCTGCCGGTTCTGCGCCGACCAGTCGTTCTGGCCGGAACCGGACGGGTCCCGCAGATCGTCGGAGTAGCCGTCATTCTGATCCCAGTCGGACATGGTGGTGGCGACCCCTCTCTACCGGTCTCCGCAAAACATCCCATCCCGCCCACCAACCGCGAAGCGTTTTCCCCGATCCGGCCTGACCGGGTGGCTGGCGCCGCACGGACCACCGATCTTCGCCCGGAAGCGCCTCGCGGGCGGGACCGGGCAGTGAGATCGCGGTGCGCCACGGGACGGCGTCACCTGCGGTCGGGGACGGGGAGTCCCGTACCGGAAAGGGGTTTGAAAGCGATGACGACCGCGACATCGCGGAGAGCGACGGCTTAACCGCTTCATGCGGGGGCCCACCGCGACACCGGGTGAAATATGCTCACTACCGAACCGCCGGAGAACCATCGGCGTCGCAAACGGATGCAAGACCGCCGCGAAACGTGGTTCGGTTTTTGCAAGGATCTGACGTAGGATTCCGGGGTGACCAAACGTCTAGCCGAGGTGGCTAAGAAGGCCGGGGTCAGTGAGGCGACCGTCAGCCGGGTGCTCAACGGGCGCAGCGGCGTCTCCGAGGCCACCCGCACGTCGGTGCTCACCGCCCTGGACGTGCTGGGCTACGAGCGGCCCACCAAACTCCGCGGGGAGCGGGCCCGGCTCGTCGGCCTGGTCCTGCCCGAGTTGCAGAACCCGATCTTCCCGGCGCTGGCCGAGGTGGTGACCGGTTCGCTCGCGCAGCGCGGATTCACGCCGGCCCTGTGCGCGCGGACGATCGGCGGTGTGCCGGAGTCGGATTACGTGGAGATGCTGCTGGACCACCAGGTCTCCGGCGTGATCTTCGCCGGGGGGTCGTATGCGCTGGCCGACGCCTCGCACGAGCACTACCGGCGGCTGACCGAGCGCGGCCTGCCGGTGGTGCTGGTCAACGCCGGTGTCGACGAACTGGGCTTTCCCCGGGTGTCGACGGACGACGCGGTGGCGGTCGAGCAGGCCTACGGGCATCTGCGCTCCCTGGGCCATGAGCGGATCGGCATGGTGCTCGGCCCGGAGGGGCACATCCCGTCCCGGCGGAAGCTGGCCGCGATGCTCCAGGTGGCCGGCGCGGAGGACGCCGCGGCGCGGGTCGAGCGGTCCAGCTTCTCCATGGAGGGGGCGCGGGTCGCGGCGACCCGGCTGGTGGAGCGCGGGGTGACCGGCATCATCTGTGCCAGTGACGTGCTGGCCCTGGGCGCGATCCGGGCGGCGCGACGGCTGGGCCGTTCGGTGCCGGGTGACGTCTCGGTGGTGGGCTTCGACGACTCCGCGTTCATGACCTGCACCGATCCGCCGCTGACCACGGTGCGGCAGCCGATCGAGACGATGGGCCAGGCCGCTGTGGACCTGCTGGTGAGCCAGATCGACGAGGCCCGAGAGTTCTCCGACGAGCTGCTGTTCGAGCCGGAGCTGGTGGTTCGGGGCTCGACGGGACCCGCCCCCCGAGACTGAGTTCCACCAGGCCGAACGAGGCCGCCGACCATGTGGTCGGCGGCCTTTTTTGTGTCCGGGTTCGAGACAGCCGACGCACAGTCGTGTTCTTGCAAGAGAAAATCGAAACCTTGCGGCAACATGCTCGTCTCGTTACAGTGACCCCACTCACTACGAGGACTCCTAAATAAGCGATAGAACCCGTTCCGAAGGGATGGACAGATGTCCGTACCGCAGTACCGGAAGGTTGCGGCGCTCGCGCTCGTGGCCGGCCTGGGGCTCAGCCTTACGGCGTGCTCCACGAAGAGCGACGACGACGGCTCGGATGCCGCCGGCAAGGTGACCATCACGGTCGACTGCCAGCCGGTCGCCGCCCAGAAGGAGCTGCTCGACAACTGGAACGCGGATGTGGCCGAGTTCCAGAAGCAGAACCCCGACATCGTCATCAAGAGCATCAGCGTCGGTCAGCAGTGCAACAACCCGCCGGACTTCACCGCGCGCCTGGCCGGTGGCACCACCACCGACGTCTTCTACGGCTACATGACCGACCTCCAGCAGGTGCTGGACTCCGGCCAGGCCATGGACATCACGCCGTACGTCAACAAGGACACCGTCTCGACCTGGGACAGCGTCGACCCGGCGCTCAAGGAGGTCTTCACCGACGGCGGCAAGCTGTACGGCGTACCGGTGAAGAACTACTCGATGGGCCTGGTCTACAACAAGACGCTGTTCCAGAAGGCCGGCCTGGACGTCAACAACCCGCCGAAGACCTGGGCCGAGGTGCGGGAGGCGGCCAAGAAGATCTCCGCCGCCGACAAGAGCGTGGCCGGTTACGCGGAGTACAGCGCCGGCAACACCGGCGGCTGGCACTTCACCTCGCTGCTCTACTCGCAGGGCGGCCGGGTCCTGTCCGAGGACGGCAAGAAGGCCGCGTTCAACAGCGCCGAGGGCAAGCAGGTCCTGCAGAACCTCAAGGACATGCGGTACGGCGACGACAGCATGGGCAGCCGCCAGCTCCTCCAGTGGGGTGACCTGCTGACCAACGCGGCGGCCGGCAAGGTCGGCATGTTCATCGGCGCGCCGGACACCACCCAGGCGATCGTCAGCCAGTTCAAGGGCAAGTTCGAGGACTGGGCGGTCGCGCCGCTGCCGGGCCAGAGCGACCTGGGCAAGGGCACGCTCGGCGGTGGCGAGGGCTACTTCTTCAAGAAGGACCTCACCAAGGAGCAGGTGGAGGCCGGTCTGAAGTGGATCGCCTACCAGAAGCTGACGCCGGGCAAGGGCCAGTTCGACTACGTGCGGGCCAAGCCGCAGAACTACCCGGTCGGCCTGCCGCAGCCGCTGCTGTTCGCGAACGGCAGCGAGGCACAGAAGCAGGAGTTCGACCTGCGCAAGGCGAACGCGAACGTGCCGGTGGAGAACTTCGCGCTCTTCGAGAACAAGCAACTCCCGATCGTGGGTGAGCCGCGGGACGCACAGGCGATCTACGCGATCCTCGACTCGGCGATGTCCGGGGTCCTGACCGACCCGAAGGCGAACGTCGACACGCTGCTCAAGACCGCCGAGGAAAAGGTCAACCAACTGCTGGCGGCCGGTAGCTGAGCATGGCGGTCATGACTGCCCCCGCCCCGGTGAAAGCCGAGGCGGGGGTCTCCCCGAAGAGTCGCCGCAAGATCCGCGACAACCTGACCGGGCACGCCTTCCTGATCGGCGCGGTCCTCTGCTTCGCCCTCTTCATGTGGTACCCGATGATCCGCGGGCTGGTGATGAGCTTCCAGCGCACCCGTCGCGGTGTGACCACCTGGGTGGGCTGGGACAACTACCTCCGGATCATCGACGACCCGAGTTTCTGGGTCGCCTGGAAGAACACCTTCTACTTCACCGGGTTGGCGCTGATCGTCGGGTTCGCGGTGCCGTTCTTCGTGGCGATCGTGCTCAACGAGTTCCGGCACGCCAAGGGTTACCTGCGGGTGCTGGTCTACCTGCCGGTCATGCTGCCGCCGGCGTCGGCGCTCTTCCTCTTCAAGTACTACGCCTACGACCCGAGCGAGGCCGGTCTCTTCAACGCGATTCTGACATTCCTGCACCTGCCCACGTCGGAGTGGATGCAGTCGCCGACCATGACGATGCCGGCCATGGTGCTCGCCTCCACCTGGATGAACATGGGCGGCGCGGTGCTGATCTATCTGGCGTCACTGCAGAACATCTCCGGAGATCTGTACGAGGCCGCCGAACTGGACGGCGCCGGCATCTGGAAACGGATCTGGCACGTCACCATCCCGCAGACCCGGCTGATCCTGGCGCTGCTCGCCATGATGCAGATCGTCGCCACCATGCAGCTCTTCATCGAGCCGCTGATCCTGGCCAACGGCGCCGGCACGCAGGACTCGGCGACCTCCGTGGCATACCTGATCTACCAGCACGGCTTCTTCCAGAACGACCTGAACGGCGCCGCGGCCCTCGGTGTGATCATGCTCGTGGTCCTGGCCGCCTTCTCCGCCGTCTACCTGCGGTTGAGCACGAAGGACTGACCATGACCCGGACACTCATCTCGCACGCTCAGCTCCGGCGCGGCCGCGGCCGGGTGATCTACTGGACGCTGCTGACCGTCGTCGTCGTGGGGTTCACCCTCGTCTTCCTCGGGCCGCTGTACTGGATGGTCACCGGCGCCCTCAAGTCGGGCCAGGAGATCGCGCAGACACCGCCGACGCTGTTCCCGCAGGATCCGCAGCCGCAGAACTACGTCGACGCGTGGACCCAGCTCGACCTGGCGAAGCTGCTGTTCAACACGTTCTACTACGCGGCCGGCGCGGTGCTGTTCCAGCTCGTGTTCGACACCGCGGCGGCGTACGCGCTGTCCAAGCTGCGGCCGGCGTTCGGCAACGTGATCCTCGGCGCCATGCTGGCGACCCTGATGATCCCGGCCATGGTGCTGATCGTCCCGCAGTACCAGACCGTGATCGACCTGCCGGTGCTGAACCTCAGCCTGATCGACTCACCGTTCGCGATCTGGCTGCCGATGGTCGCCAACGCCTTCAACATCTTCCTGCTCAAGCGTTTCTTCGACTCGATCCCGGAAGAGATCATGGCGGCCGCCTTCGTGGACGGGGCCACGCCCCTGCGTACCCTCTGGTCGATCATCCTGCCGATGTCACGGCCGATCCTGGGCGTGGTGTCGATCTTCGCGGTGACCGCGGTGTGGAAGGACTTCCTCTGGCCGCTGCTGGTCATGCCGCACCCGGAGACCCGCACGATCAGCGTCGGCATCTACGCCTTCGCGGCCGGCACCCCGCAGAACGTGGTGGTCGCCGCGTCGGTCATCGCGGCGCTCCCGACCGTGGTCATCTTCCTGATCTTCCAGCGCAACATCATGTCCGGCCTGACCGCAGGCAGCCTCAAGGGATAACGGGATGACAATGCAGTGGTGGCGTGACGCCGTGATCTACCAGGTCTATCCGCGCAGTTTCGCCGATGGCGACGGTGACGGGGTCGGTGACATCGCCGGCATCCGCGCCCGGCTCGGCCACCTGAGAGACCTCGGCGTCGACGCGATCTGGATGAGTCCCTGGTACCCCTCCCCGATGGCGGATGCCGGGTACGACGTGTCCGACTTCCGTGACATCGATCCGGTCTTCGGCGACCTGGCCGAGGCGGAGGCACTGATCGAGGAGGCGCACGAGGCCGGCATCCGGATCATCGTCGACATCGTCCCGAACCACATCTCCAGTGAGCATCCGTGGTTCAAAGCGGCCCTCGCCGGTGGCCCGGAGCGGGACTATTTTTGGTTCCGTAAAAGCCAAAATATGCCTACAAACTGGGTGGGGGAGTTCGGCGGGACCGCCTGGACCCGGGTCGACGACGACACGTGGTACCTGCACCTGTTCACCCCGGAGCAGCCCGACCTGAACTGGGAGCATCCCGACGTCCAAGCCGAGTTCGAGAGCATCCTGCGGTTCTGGTTCGACCGGGGCGCCGACGGCATCCGGATCGACTCGGCGGCGCTGCTGTTCAAGGACCCGGCGCTGCCCGAGGTCGTCGAGGGACAGCCGCACCCGTTCCACGACCTGGACGCGGTGCACGACGTCTACCGCTCCTGGCGCCGGATCGCCGACGAATACGAAGGCCGTGCCCTGATCGGCGAGGTGTGGATGCCGGACGTCGAGCGGTTCACCAACTACCTGCGCCCGGACGAACTGCACGCGGCGTTCAACTTCGACTTCCTGGGCTGCGCCTGGGATCCGCGGCTCATGCGCGACTGCGTCAACCGCACCCTAGGCGCGCACGCGCACGTCGGCGCCCCGCCCACCTGGGTGCTGTCCAATCACGACGTCACCCGGCACGTGACCCGCTACGGCCGCGCCGACACCACGTTCAGTTTCGAGAACAACCTCGACGGCACCCCGGTCGACCTGGAACTGGGCACCCGGCGGGCCCGGGCGGCCGCGCTGCTCACCCTCGCACTGCCCGGCTCGGCCTACATCTACCAGGGTGAGGAGCTGGGCCTCTGGGAGAACGAGGCGATTCCTGAGGATCAAATTCAAGATCCGATGTACGCGCGACGCGGCCACACCCGCGACGGCTGCCGCGTACCGATGCCCTGGTCAGGCGACGAGCCGCCCTACGACTTCACCACCGGCGCCCCGTGGCTTCCGCAGCCGGCCGAGTGGAAGGACCGGACCGTCCAGGCCCAGACCGGTGACCCCAGCTCGATGCTGGAGCTCTACCGGTCGGCGATCCGCCTGCGCACCTTCACCGGCCACGACTTCGCCTGGCTGGACCGTGGCGAGGACGTGCTCGCCTGGACCCGCGGGACGGATTTCGCCTGCGTGCTCAACCTCTCCGGCGCACCGGTGTCCCTGCCGGAGCACCGGGGCATCCTGCTCGCCAGCAGCCCGCTCGACGGTGACCTCCTCCCCCGGGACACCGCGGTCTGGCTGCGCCTCTGAGGCGGCTCCTGATACGCCGGCGGGCGGCTCTCCACCGGGCCACCCGCCGGTTCTCGAGAAACACCTTCCCCGGAAAGACTGGAAGAAAGGTGCGCTCCCTCATGTCCAGATTCAGGTTCATAGCCGCGGTGGCGGCCGCGAGCGTGATCGCCGCCCTCGTGCACGCCCCGCCCGCCACGGCCGCCGGACCGAACCTCGCGGCCGGCAAGACCTTCAGCGCCTCCAGCCACACCGACGTCTACCCGGCCGGGAACGCCGGCGACGGCAACGCCAACACCTACTGGGAGAGCGCCAACAACGCCTTCCCGCAGTGGCTCCAGGTCGACCTCGGCACCGCCACCCAGGTGAACCAGGCCGTCCTCAAGCTGCCGCCGGCCACCGCCTGGAACACCCGCACCCAGACACTGTCCATTCAGGGCAGCACGACCGGCACCTCGTTCAGCGATCTCAAGGCCAGCGCCGGGTACAGCTTCAACCCGTCCTCCGGCAACACGGTGACGATCGATTTCGGTACGGCGAGCGCGCGCTTCGTCCGGCTGAACTTCACCGGCAACACGGCGTGGCCCGCCGGGCAGCTCTCCGAACTGGAGATCTACGGCCCGGTGGCCGGGGACAGCCAGGCGCCGACCGCGCCCGGCAACCTCGCCTACACCGAGCCGGCGAGCGGACAGATCCGGCTGACCTGGAACGCGTCGACCGACAACGTGGGCGTCACCGGCTACGACGTCTACGCCAACGGTGTCCTGCGTACGTCGGTGGCCGGCAACGTGCTGACCTTCACCGACAACCAGCCCGACTCGGCGACCGTGCAGTACTACGTGCGGGCCAAGGACGCGGCCGGCAACGTCTCGGCTGACAGCAACACGGTGACCCGTACCGGCGCCTCCGGTGACAGCCAGGCGCCGACCACGCCGGGGACGCTGTCCTACACCCAGCCGGCGGCCGGGCAGATCCGCCTGGCCTGGGGCGCGTCGACCGACAACGTGGGCGTGACCGGCTACAACGTGTACGCCAACGGGACCTTGAAGACCACGGTCACGCAGACCACGTACACCGACAGCCAGCCGGACACGGCGACCGTCGCCTACTACGTGAAGGCCCGTGACGCGGCCGGCAACGAGTCGGCGGCCGGCAACACGGTCACCCGCACCGGGACCCCGCAGAACGGCGCGAACATGGCGGTCGGCAAGCCGATCGAGGCGTCCTCGGTGATCCACACCTTCGTGGCCGCGAACGCGAACGACAACGACACCGCCACCTACTGGGAGGGCAGCGCGTACCCCGCGAACCTGACGGTCAAGCTGGGCGCCAACGCCACCGTGTCGTCGGTGGTGGTCAAGCTGAACCCGGCCACCGAGTGGGGCGCGCGGCAGCAGACGTTCGCGATCCTCGGGCGGGAGCAGTCGGCGTCCGCGTACACCACGATCGTGGGCTCCGCGACGTACAGCTTCAATCCGGCGAGTGGCAACACGGTGACCGTGCCGGTGAGCGCGACCACCGCGGACGTCCGTCTGTCCTTCACCGCCAACACCGGCGCGCCCAGCGGCCAGGTCGCGGAACTCCAGGTCGTCGGCACCCCGGCGCCGAACCCGGACCTCACGGTCACGGCCGTCTCGACCTCCCCGGCGACACCGGTCGAGACCGACGCGATCACGCTGTCCGCCACCGTGCGCAACGCGGGCACGGCCGCGTCTCCCGCCTCCGAGGTCAACTTCTACCTGGGTACGGCGAAGGCCGGCACCGCCTCGGTGGGCGCTCTGGCGGCCGGCGCCACCGCGACCGTCACCGCCTCGATCGGCGCGCGGGACGCGGGCACCTACGCGGTCAGCGCGAAGGTCGACGAGGCGAACACGGTCATCGAGACCAACGACGCCAACAACTCCTACAACAGCCCGAACAACCTGGTCGTGGCGCCGGTCAGCAGTTCCGACCTGGTCGCCTCGGTGGTCTCCTGGTCCCCGGGCAACCCGGCGGCCGGCAACACCGTCACCTTCTCGGCGACGCTGAAGAACCAGGGCACCGCGCCCAGCGGCGGCGGCGCGCACGGCGTCACCGTGACGATCCTGAACGGCGCCTCCGTGGTGAGGACGTTCACCGGCTCGTGGACCGGCCCCCTGGCCGCCGGCGCCTCGTCGCCGTCGATCAACCTGGGCACCTGGACCGCGGTCAACGGTAAGTACACGGTTCGGACGGTGGTCGCGAGCGACACCAACGAGCTGCCGGTGAAGCAGGGCAACAACACCAGTGAGAAGCCGTTCTTCGTGGGGCGTGGCGCGAACATGCCGTACGACATGTACGAGGCCGAGGACGGTCAGACCGGCGGCGGCGCGCAGGTCGTCGGCCCGAACCGGATCGTCGGTGACCTGGCCGGCGAGGCGTCCGGCCGAAAGGCGGTCACGCTCAACCAGACCGGCTCGTACGTGCAGTGGACCACCCGCGCGGCGACCAACACGGTGGTGGCGCGGTTCTCCATCCCGGACGGCACGACCAGCTCGATCAACGTGTACGTCAACGGCACGCTCAACAGGACGTTGCCGCTGACCTCTCGTTTCGCCTGGCTGTACGGCAACGAGACCAACCCGCAGAACTCGGGGACCGGTCCGCGCCACATCTACGACGAAGCCAACATCATGTTGACTGGATCAATACCTGCCGGAAGTACGGTCAAGCTACAGAAGGATGCAGTCAACACCGGCAACATCGCCATCGACTTCATCAACCTTGAGCAGGTCGCCCCGATCGCCAACCCGGATCCGTCCCGCTATGTCGTGCCGGCCGGATTCGACCACCAGTCGGTGCAGAACGCACTGGACGCCGCCCGTCAGGACGCCACCAAGCTGGGCGTCTACCTGCCGGCCGGCGACTACCAGACGAGCAACAAGTTCCAGGTGTACGGGCGGTCGCTGCGGGTCATCGGCGCCGGTCCCTGGTACACCCGCTTCCACACTCCGTCCACCCAGTCCGAGACGGACGCCGGCTTCCGGGCCGACGCCACCGCCAACGGCTCGACGTTCGCGAACTTCGCGTTCTTCGGCAACTACACGATCCGCATCGACGGCCCCGGCAAGGTGTTCGACCTGGCCAACGTCGCCGACATCACGATCGACAACATCTGGGCCGAACACACGGTGTGCCTCTACTGGGGCGCGAACACCGACCGGATGAAGATCACCAACTCGCGGATCCGGAACATGTTCGCCGACGGCGTCAACATGACCAACGGCAGCACCGACAACCTGGTCGACAACAACGACGCCCGGGCCACCGGTGACGACAGCTTCGCGCTGTTCTCCGCCATCGACGCCGGCGGCTCCGACGAGATCAACAACGTCTACTCGAACCTGTCCACCACGCTGACCTGGCGGGCCGCCGGCATCGCGGTCTACGGCGGGTACGCCAACACGTTCAAGAACATCTACATCGCGGACACCCTGGTCTACTCGGGCATCACGATCAGCTCGCTGGACTTCGGCTACCCGATGAACGGTTTCGGCGCCAGCCCGCCGACCGTGTTCGAGAACATCTCGATCGTCCGGGCGGGCGGCCACTTCTGGGGCAGCCAGGTGTTCCCGGCGATCTGGGTGTTCTCCGCGTCCAAGGTGTTCCAGGGCATCCGGGTGAACAACGTCGACATCGTCGACCCCACCTACTCCGGGATCATGTTCCAGACCAACTATGTGGGCGGCCAGCCGCAGAACCCGATCAAGGACACGATCTTCACCAACGTGTCGATCACCGGGGCGAAGAAGAGCGGCGACCAGTTCGACGCGAAGTCCGGCTACGGAATCTGGGCCAACCCGATGCCGGAGGCGGGCCAGGGGCCGGCGGTCGGCTCGGCCACCTTCACCAACCTCCAGTTGAGCGACAACTACCGCGACATCGAGAACCCGACGACCACCTTCACCATCACGCGAAACTGAGCGACACGGGGATGAATGTGCCCGCGCCCACCCCGGGTGCGGGCACATTCGTAAGATCCATCGGTGCACATCGAGTTCACCGACACCCGCTCCCCCGAGTACTACCGGAACAGGTTCCCGGACCGGACCTCGCGGGCCGCCAAGATGCTGTCCGCCGTGGTGTATCCGATCGGGATCGTGGCCGTGTTCATCGTGGTGGGCGGTGAGTTCAGCCCGAACGCCCTGGTGACCGGGGGCCTGCTGATCCTGGCGGCGATCGCGGCGATCGGGTTCGCACGGTGGCTGGCCGTGCGGGCGGCCCGCCGGACCGCTCCGGTGCCGGTAGCCGAGCTGACCCCGCACGACTGGGTGCTCACCGACGAGCGGCTCGTCGCGTCCACGGCCGAGTCGTCCACCGGGTACGAATGGTCGGCGTTCGAGGCGATGTTCGTACTGGACGACGCCTACCTGCTGCGCACCAGGACCGGTCAGGCCGTCGACATCCCGCGGGCGCCGCTCACCCCGGAACAGGACGCCGAGCTGCGGACCTTCCTCTGCGCGGTGGTCGACCGCCCGGAATCCAGCATCGGCCCCGACCACCTGGACTCCGCCATCGTCCCCGACCGCCCGGACTCCGCCACCAGTTCGTCCGCGGAATCGCCGGCGGCATGACCGTGCATCTCGAGATCAGCCGGAACGAGCCGTTGCCCCCGCTGCGCCGGGCCCCGCGCCGGCTCATCCCGCTCGTCGCGCCGCTGGTCCTGGCCGGGGTCGCCGGAACAGCGCTCGGCCTGTGGCTGGACGCCCCGGGCCCGTTCACCGTGTCCGCCGCGGTCCTGGCGATCACCGGGCTGGGCGCGATCGGCATCGAGATCCGCACCCGCCCGCGCCGGGCCCGGCGGGTGATCACGCCGCTCCCGGAGATCTGGACGGTCACCGACGACGGGGTCGAGGTCCGCACCGCGGAGAGCCGCAAGGTGTGGAACTGGGCACTGGTCCGTTCGGTGGCCATCCATCGGGACCGTTACCGCCTGAGACTGAACGACTCGGGCCACGTCGACCTGCCCCGCCCGGAGTTGCCGGTGCCCGACGCGCTGCTCGACGACTTCCTCCGGCGCCGCACCCTGCTGCCGCCGCTGTCCGGGGGCCTTCTGCCCTGGTCACGGCGCTGACCCTGGTGTCGCTTGATGTCCGGTTCTACCGTCGTGGCATGCAGCCCGATCCGCGAGCCCGTGCCGGATGGCAGCGACCGCCGGAACCGCCGGTCACCTTCTGGTGGTTTCTCGTCCCGTTGCTGACCTGCGGGCTGGGGACGGCCCCGATGGTGCTGGCCGGTGCGATCAAGCTCCGCTCACGGACGCACCTGATCCTCTCCGGCGTCTACTTCGTGGCGTTCTTCGGCAACTGCGCGGGCTCGGCGGTGACGAGTGACGGCTCGGATTCGACGGCGGCGATCCTGCTCAGCATGGTCTCCATGGTCCTGTGGGTGGCCGGGACGTTCCACGTCGGATTCCTCCAGCAGCGGGTCCGGGCCGAGTTCTTCAGCCGAAACCCCCAACCCCGACCCCAACCTCCGGCGTACGGCAGAGCCACCCCCCGCCCCCGCCTGACCCACTACCCGCCGCCGCGCCCGGACTGGAACCGGGCGCCGGCCGTCGATCCGGCGCTGGCCAAGGCGCAGTGGCGGGCCGCCCGCCGGGAGGAGGCCCGCCGGGTCCAGGCCGAGCAGCCGTCCATCGCGTCCGAGCTGATGATCGGCCGCCCCGACCTGCCGGGCCGCGAGTACGACGACGGCGGCCTCGTCGACGTCAACCACGTCCCCGCCGAGTGGCTGGCCCGCGCCCTGCGGATCGAGCGCCCGCTAGCCGACCGCATCGCCGAGGCCCGCGACCTGCACAACGGTTTCACCAGCCCGGACGAGTTGCTGGTCTACTGCGACGGCCTGACCCCCGAAAAACTGGCCCAGTTCCGAGACCGCCTGGTGTTCATGCCCCGCTGACCGAGCACCCCTGCCGATCGTGTGCGTGGTTGTCGATCTTGTTCGGCTGGCCGTCAGCGCTGACCCTGCTGGTCAATTGCCCCACTGCCGTCCGCCGCCCGCGCTGTCCGGCCCGGCGGGCGACCACGTCGCGCCGTCCGTGTGCCCGGCCTGCCGCCATGACGCGGGCGGGCGACCACGCAAACCGTTACGTGTGCGCTGGTCGGCGCAACGAGCCGGACCCGGTGGCCCGTGCGGCTGGCGCCGCACGGCCAGGGCGCGCGGTAAGAGCGCCACTCCCGCCCGGCGCGATCTTGAACGATTGACCACCCCCAGCGGTGGGAAAACGTCCAAGATCACCGCGAGAATCGCGAGAGCGCGAGAACGCGTGGGCGCGCTACGGCCGGGAGGCCGCAGGGCGATCGCGTGGCAGGGCGGAACGGCCACGATTCTTCGGGGGCGTTCCACCACGTACCGGAAACGGGCTTTGATGTCAGGCGGCCGGGATCGACGAGATGGGGCGGGCGTCGCCGAGGACCGGATCGACCTCGTACATCCGGGCTTCGGCGAGGTCGAAGTACATGCCGGTGAGGCGCAGGCGGCCGGCCGCCTCGGCGGCCCGGACCGCCGGATAGGTGCGCAGGTTGGCGAGTTGCCGCACGACGTTGTCGGTGCAGCAGCGTTCCTCGTCGGCGGCGTCGCCGAAGTCGACCCCGGAGAGGGCGAGCCAGTCGCCGAGTGCGGAGCCGGGCAGGGCCGCGCCGCTCATCAGGGCGCGGACGGCCCCGCAGCCGGAGTGGCCGCAGACCGTGATGGTGGTGACGCCGAGGACGTCGACGGCGTATTCGACGGCCGCGCCGGCCGAGACGTCGCCGGCGCCGTGCGGGGGCACGATGTTGCCGACGTTGCGGACGCAGAACAGGTCGCCCGGGCCGCTCGCGGTGATCAGGTTGGGGACCAGCCGGGAGTCGGCGCAGGTGATGAAGAGCTGCTGCGGCCGTTGACCGTCGCGGGCCAGGTCGGCCAGGTGTGGCCGGACCAGCGGGGCCACGGTGCGCTCGAACTCGGCGATGCCGGCCGCCATGGCGCCGCGGCGCTGCTGGTCCATGTCCTGCCAGCGGGACCAGGAGCCGAGCACCCGCGGGGTGCGTTTGCCGCTGCCCAGCCGGCCCGAGGTGGCCTGGGAGAACCAGGAGTCGTGCACTTCGCGGATCCGGACCGTGCCGCTGGTCCGCTCGTGTGCCGAGCACCAGTCGCGGATCGTCTCGTAGGCGCCGTGGTCCAGGTAGTCGAGGTGGAGTTCGAGGTCGACGTCGCTGCCGCCCGGCACGCCGCCCAGCTCGCGGGTTAGGCGGGCCGACTCGACGAAGGACAGGGTGCCGTTGATGGTGACCAGCCAGTCGCCGGGGGCGCGTTCGACCCGGCGGATCTCGGAGCGGGTGAGCCGCCAGAGGATCAGCAGCGCCGCGGTGATCATGCCGAGGGCGACGCCGGTGAGCAGGTCGGTGGCGACCACGCCGAGGGCGGTGACCAGGTAGGTGGGCAGTTCCCGGTGCCGGGCGTAGGTGCGGATCTGGGCCAGGCTGACCAGCCGGAGTCCGACCACGATCAGTACGGCGGCCAGCACCGCCATCGGGATGGTCTCCAGCAGGCCGGCGCAGAGCAGCACGAACACCGCGACCCAGACGCCGTGCAGGATCGCCGAGGCCCGGGTACGCGCGCCGGCCGCCACGTTGGTGGAGCTGCGCACGATCACGCCGGTCACCGGGAGCCCGCCGAGCAGGCCGGATGCCGTGTTGGCGGCGCCCTGGGCGACCAGTTCCCGGTTGAGGTTGGCGCGCGGGCCGTCGTGCAGCCGGTCGACGGCGACCGCGGAGAGCAGCGACTCGACGCTGGCGACCAGGGCGATGGTGAGGACGGCCACGGCGATCTCACGGACCGGGGCGTCCGGCCAGCTTGGTGTGATCAGCCCGGCGAGCGGTTCGTCGGGCAGGTCGACCCGGGCCACGTCGGCGCCGGTGGCGGCGGCGATCGCGGTCATCGACACCACCGCGACCAGGGCGGCCGGGAGCATCGAGCTGCGGATCAGGCGGGGCCAGAACACCAGGACGGCGACGGTGAGGATGCCGAGCACGGCGGCCGCGCCGTGGTGGGCGGCGATCTGGCCGGGCAGGTCGCGCAGGTTGCGCCAGGCGGAGCTCTGCGGGGTGCCGCCGAGCATGACGTGCACCTGGCTGAGCGCGATGACCAGTCCGATGCCGGCGAGCATGCCGTGTACGACCGCGGGTGACAGGGCCAGGGCGGCGCGGCCCATCCGGGACGTGCCGAGGAGGATCTGCACCAGGCCGGCGACCGCGACGATGGCGGCCGTGCCGGCGAATCCGAAGTCGGCGACGGCGCCGGCGACTATCACGGTGAGGCCGGCGGCCGGGCCGCTGACCTGTAACGGGGCGCCGCCCAGGGCGCCCGCGACGATGCCGCCGACGACGGCGGCCACCAGCCCGGAGAGCAACGGGGCCCCGGACGCCGCGGCGATGCCGAGGGACAACGGAATGGCGATCAGGAATACGACGATGGACGCCGGCAAGTCCCGGCGCAGGATCTGCGTCAAGTCGGACATTTCGGTAATGTACCGAAGGTCGGTTAACGGGTGATTAACTAAGCGGCCCTTACAGTAAGTACACAGAAAGTGCCGCCCAGTGGATCACCGGGCGGCACTCGGGCGCATAACTATGCGTCAGGACTTCCAGACCTCGTGGTTGGCCTCGTAGATCTCCCGCAGGATGGCCGGCACGTCGTAGGTCAGCTTCCAGTCCGGGTAGTGCTCCTCGAACCGGCCGGTGCCGCTGATCCACCACTGGTGGTCGCCCTGCCGGGCCTGGTCCACGTACTCGGTACGGGCCTCCAGACCGGTGATCTCCGAAGCGATCTTGAAAGCCTCGATGTGCGAGCAGTTGGAGAACCGGCCGCCGCCCATGTTGTAGATCTCGGCCACCCGCGGCGCCTTGTGGAACGCCTCGAACGCGGTGATCAGGTCGTGCGAGTGGATGGCGTCGCGGACCATCTTGCCCTTGTAGCCGAAGATCTTGTACGTCCGCTGCTCCATCACGCAGCGCATCACGTACGCCAGGAAGCCGTGCAGCTCGGCCGCCGAGTGGCCGGGACCGGTCAGCGTGCCGCCCCGGAAGACCGCGGTCGGCATGTCGAAGTAGCGGCCGTACTCCTGGACCATGATGTCGGCCGCCACCTTCGAGGCGCCGAAGACCGAGTGCATGCTGTTGTCGATCGTCATGGTCTCGTCGATGCCGCCGTACCACCGGTGGTCCTCGGGCAGCTCGTACCGCGTCTCCAGCTCGACCAGCGGCAGCGAGTTGGGCGTGTCGCCGTACACCTTGTTGGTCGAGGTGAAGATGAACGGCGCGTCGATCGCGTGCCGCCGGGTCGCCTCGAGCATGTTGATCGTGCCGACCGCGTTCACGTCGAAGTCGGTGAACGGCTCGCGGGCCGCCCAGTCGTGGCTGGGCTGCGCGGCGGCGTGGATGACCAGCCCGATGTTCGACCCCAGCTCGGCGAAGAGCCGGTCCAGCCCGTCCCGGTCCCGGATGTCGACGCTGTGGTGGGTGTACCGGTCGCCGACCTCCTTCACCAGGCGCTGGAGGTTCCACTGGGTGGAGCCGTCGGCACCGAAGAAGTAGCCGCGCATGTCGTTGTCGACCCCGACCACGTCCATGCCGAGGGCGGCGAAGTGCCGGACCGCCTCCGAACCGATCAGACCGGCCGATCCGGTGATTACGACGACGCTGCTCATGAAGGACCTCCGCGGGTGTCGGGCGTCACCGGGCGACACTACCGGTGAGCTGCAAAGGACCTCCGGCCCGGGCTGGAGTGTCGCCATCGTCATGCTTGACCGCGGCGCGAAACGGGCACGTCACAGATTCGCTACATCCTATGGAAAGGCTCCGGCGAAACCGGGCTGAACCTATGCAGAGGCGGTCTCGATGACGGAGTCACTACAGGCGTCGGATCCGCGCGTCCCCGAACGGGCCGCACTCACCCTCGGTGTGGAGGAGGAACTCCACGTCGTCGACCTCGGCACCCGTGAGCTGGTTCCCCGGGCGCCGGAGATCCTGGACCGGTTGGACGAGGCACACTTCTCGGCCGAACTGCACCGGTCGGTGGTGGAGACCAACACCCCGGTCAGCGCCACCCTGGACGATCTGCGGGCCGGGATCGTCGCGCGGCGGCGTACGGCGATCGGGGTGGCCGAGTCGCTGGGCCTCGGGCTGGTCGCGGCCGGCACCGTACCGCTGGTCGACCTGGACGCGCTGCCGGTCACCCCGACGTCCCGCTACCAACGGATGCTGCACGAGTACCAGATGCTCGTCCGCGAGCAGCTGATCTGCGGCGCCCAGGTGCACGTCGGGGTGCCGGACCCGGACGAGGCGGTCGCGGTCGCCCAGCGGGTGACGCCGGTGCTGCCGGTGCTGCTCGGGCTCTCCGCCAGCTCGCCCTACTGGATGGGTGAGGACTCCGGGTACGCCAGCGTCCGCTCCCTGGTGTGGATGCGCTGGCCGACCGCCGGCGACAGTGGCCGGCTGCACTCGGCGCAGGAGCACGAGGCCCTGGTCAGCGACCTGATCGCGTCCGGGACGATCAGTGACCCGAAGATGGTCTACTTCGACGTCCGGCCGTCGGCGCACGTGCCCACCGTGGAACTGCGGGTCACCGACGCCAGCCCCGACGTGGAGACCGTGGTGCTGTTGGCCGGGCTGTTCCGCGCGCTCGTGCTGCGCGCCCGGATCGAGCACCGGGCCGGTGTCCCCCTCCCGGATCCGCGGCCGCCGCTGCACCGGGCCGCGATGTGGCGGGCCGCCCGGTCCGGTCTGGAGGGCGACCTGCTGGACCTGCCCCGCTCGCCGGTCCCGGTGCCGGCCGCCGTCGCGGTGGAGCGCCTGGTCGGTGAGCTGCGCCCGCAACTGGAGGAGCTGGGCGACTGGGACCAGGTCTTCGACCTCACCCTGCGGGCGCTGAGCCGGGGCAGCTCGGCGGCCCGGCAGCGGCGCGCCCTGGCCCGGCGCGGCCGGCTCTCCGACGTGGTCGACGCGCTGGTGGCCGAGACCCGCGGCGGGGTGACCGAGACGGGCCCGGCGGGCGCCCCGGCGCCGGCGCTGATCGAGGCGTACGTGGCCGACGGCGACGAGGCCTTCCCGGGCGGGCGCGTCTCCCCCGCCTACTCCGGGATCCTGCCGGTGCTCACCTCGCTCGGCGCCACCGGCCTGCGGCAGCGCGAGGACCACCGCGACGACGAGCAGCGCGCCCGTGGGATCACGTTCAGTGTGGCCGGTGAGGCCGCCACCCGGCTGTTCCCGTTCGACCTGGTGCCCCGGATCGTGCCGGCCGGCGACTGGCGGCACCTCACCGAGGGCCTGGTGCAGCGGGTCCGGGCGCTCGACGCGTTCCTCAACGACGTCTACGGCGACCGGCAGGTGGTGGCCGACGGCATCGTGCCCGACTGGGTGATCGACGGGTCGCCGGAGCTGCGGGCCAGCGGCGCCCTGATCAGCCGGCCGGCGGTCCGCGCCCAGGTGGCCGGGGTCGACCTGGTCCGTGACGGGGCCGGGAAGTGGTGCGTGCTGGAGGACAACCTGCGGGTGCCGTCCGGGATCGCGTACGCCATGCAGAACCGCCGTCTCACCTGGAGCGTCCTGCCCGAGCTGCCCCGCCCGGCCGCGCTGATCTCGGTGGAGGAGACCCCGCGCCTGCTGAAGCGGGCCCTGCTGGAGGCGGCCGGCCCGGCCGCCGGCGACGATCCGGCGCTCGTCGTACTCAGTCAGGGTCCGGACGACTCGGCCTGGTTCGAGCACCGGATGCTCGCCGAGGCCATGGAGGTGCCGGTGGTCCGCAGCACCGAGCTGTTCGTCGACGAGGGCCGGGTGTGGCGGCTGCGGGACGGCCACCGGCGCCCGGTCGACGTCATCTACCTGCGCATGGGCGAGGACAGTCTGGTGCACTCGCCGGGCGCGGACGGCATGCCGCTCGGCCCCAGCCTGGTGTCCGCGCTGCACGCGGACACCGTGGTGCTGGCCAACGCGCTCGGCAACGGGGTGGCCGACGACAAGGCGGTGTACGCCTTCGTCCCCCGCCTCATCGAGTACTACCTGGGCCAGAAGCCGCTGCTCGCGGACGTGCCCACCTATCTGTGCGGGATCCCGGAGCAGCGTGCCGAGGTGCTGAGCCGTCTCGGCGAGCTGGTCTGCAAGCCGGTCGACGGCTACGGCGGCGACCGGATCGTGATCGGCCCGCACGCGAGCCCCGCCGACCTGGAGGCGCTGCGCCGGCAGATCCGGGCCGCCCCGCACCGCTGGGTGGCGCAGGAGCTGGTCGAGCTCTCCACCCATCCGGTCTTCGACGGGCACCGGCTCGCCCCGCGGCACGTCGACCTGCGGGCGTTCGTCTTCACCGGAAAGGAGTCGGTGGTGGCCCCGGCCGCCCTGACCCGGGTGGCGCCCGCCGGCAGCATGATCGTCAACTCCTCGCGGGGTGGCGGATCGAAGGACACCTGGTTGCTCGGCTGATATCAGGAGGTATCTCATGTGTGGAATCGCCGGCGAGATCCGTTACGGCGACCGGCCCGCGGACACCGAAGCGGTCCGGCGGATGCTGCCCTGCCTGGCGTCCCGCGGCCCGGACGGCCACGGGCTCTGGACGAACGGACGGATCACTCTCGGTCACCGGCGACTGAAGATCATCGACCTGTCGGAGGCCGGCGCCCAGCCGATGACCGATGACCGGCTGGGCCTGACGGTGGTCTTCAACGGCTGTGTCTACAACTACCGGCAGTTGCGCCTGGAGCTGGAGAAGGACGGCTACACGTTCTTCTCCGGTTCGGACACCGAGGTGATCCTCAAGGCGTACCACCGGTGGGGCGCCGACTGCGTCACCCGTTTCCTCGGGATGTTCGCCTTCGCCGTGGTGGAGCACGACAGCGGGACCGTGACGCTGGCCCGCGACCGGCTCGGGATCAAGCCGCTCTACCTGGCCGAGTCGCCGGGGCGGCTGCGGTTCGCCTCCACGCTGCCCGCGCTGCTCGCCGCGGGCGGTGTGGACACCACCCTCGACCGGGTGGCGTTGCAGCACTACATGACGTTCCACTCGGTGGTGCCGGCGCCGCGCACGATCCTGGCCGGGGTCCGCAAGCTGCCGCCGGCCACGCTCCGGGTGATCCGGGCGGACGGCACGTCTACCGAGCGGGTGTATTGGGAGGCGTCCTTCGAGCGCACGCTGGAGCGGGCCGACTGGGCGGCGGCGGTCCGCGACAAGCTGCGGCAGGCGGTGGAGCGGCGGATGGTCGCCGACGTGCCGGTCGGGGTGCTGCTCTCCGGCGGGCTGGACTCCAGCCTCATCGTGGCGCTGCTGGCCGAGCGGGGGCAGGCGGGGCTGACCACGTTCAGCATCGGGTTCGAGGCCGGCGGCGGGGAGAGCGGGGACGAGTTCGAGTTCTCGGACATTGTGGCCAAGCATTTCCAGACCACTCACCACCAGATCAGGATCGGTCACGAGCGGTTCCTGCCGGCCGTGGAGCGGACCGTCGGCGCGATGAGCGAGCCGATGGTGAGCCACGACTGCATCGCGTTCAATCTGCTCAGTGAAGACGTTGCAAAGCATGTCAAGGTGGTGCAATCTGGGCAGGGCGCCGACGAGATCTTCGCCGGCTACAGCTGGTACCCGCCCCTCGCCGGCGTGCCCCGGGAACAGGCCGTCGAGGCGTACGCGAAGGAGTTCTTCGACCGCACGCACGCCGAACTGGCCCGGCAGCTGAATCCCGCCTGGACGGTCGATCTGGACCTGGCGCGGGAGTTCGTGGCGGAGAGCTTCGGCCGGCCCGGGGCGACCACCGCGGTCGACGCGGCGCTCCGGCTCGACTCGCAGGTGATGCTCGTCGACGATCCGGTCAAACGGGTCGACAACATGACCATGGCGTGGGGGCTGGAGGCACGCGTACCGTTCCTGGATCACGAACTGGTCGAGCTCGCGGCGGCCTGCCCGCCCGAGCTGAAACTGGCCCACGACGGCAAGGGAGTGCTCAAGGAGGCGGCCCGCGGGCTGGTTCCCGACGCGGTCATCGACCGGCCGAAAGGCTACTTCCCGGTGCCCGGCATCCGGCACCTGGAGGGCCCGGTGCTCGACATGGTCCGGGACGCGCTGCACGCGCCGGCCGCCCGGGAGCGGGCGCTGTTCCGGCCGGAGTACGTGTCGGCGCTGCTCGCCGACCCGAACACCCCGCGCACCACGCTCGGGGCGAATCAGTTGTGGCAGCTCGCGCTGCTGGAGATGTGGCTCCAGACAGTGCTCGATTAGAAGCAGGGGAATCTAGATGACGGGTCAGCTCCACCGCGTCGACGTGACAGTGCTTCCCGCGGGCTGGAACCGCGTCGAGCCGGAGATCGCCGGGAACTGGTCGCCCACCCTGTCACCGGACGGGCGGCACATGGCGTACGTCTCCGACCGGGGCGGCGCGCCGGCGGTCTGGGTGCAGCCGGTCGACAGTGAGCTGACGTTCCGCGTCGACACCGGCCCGGAGCCGGTGTCGGCGGTCGCCTGGTCGTCCGGCGGCGGCTGGCTCGCCTGCCGGACCGCCCCGGGCGGCGCGCCCCGGCAGGAGGTGTGGCTGGTCCGGCCGGACGGCTCCGACCTGCATCAGGTCGCCGGCTTCGGCGACGACACGGCGGACGACATGCGCTGGCTGCCGGGCCGCCCGGTGCTGGCCCTCACCGAGAACCTGACCAGCGCGATCCTGATCGACGTCACCGCGGAGACCAGGACGGTGGTCGCGCGAGGCGACCTTCTCTCGCTTCTGGACGTGGACCCGGCCGGGCGCTTCGCGCTTCTGCGGTACGGGCCGCGCGGCGCCCGCGAGATCATGCTGCGGGACCTGTCCACCGGCACCGAGAAGCCGGTCACCCGGGGCGAGAAGGCGGTGTTCAGCCCGGGCGGCGGGTGCGTCTACGCGCTCAGCCAGGACGGCGAGTTCCCGGCGCTGATCCGCATGGCCGGTGACGCCGTGGAGGTCCTTGCCTCGGGCGGCGAGGTGGAGGACTTCACGATCACCGCCGACGGGCGTACCGCCGCGGTGTTGTTCAACGTCCGGGGCGGCGAGTCGGAGGCCGCGCTGATCGACCTGGACCACGACGGCGATCGCGGCCCGAAGCCGGTGTCGCCGCTGCCCGGCCCGGTCGTCGGCGGCCTGGCGTGGAGCTTCGACGCGGCCACGCTCGCCTTCACGGCGGAGGGGCCCGGCCGGCCGCACGGCGTCTGGATCTGGCGGCGCGAGACCGGCGAGATGCGGGCGGTCTCGGCGGCGCCGGCCTCGCCGGAGGCGGTCCACCCGACGCTCGAGGTGGTCACCGCGCACGACGGGCTCACCCTCACCGGGTGGCTCTTCCGGCCCGGTACGCCGGGCCCGCACCCGACCGTGCTGTGGTTCCACGGCGGCCCGGAGGCGCAGGAGCGGCCCGGGCACGGCCCGCTGTTCCAGTCGCTGGTGGCCCGGGGCATCGCGGTGTTCGCCCCGAACGTGCGCGGCTCGTCCGGGTTCGGGCGCGCGTTCGTCGAAGCGGACAACGGCGCCCGCCGCTACGACGCGATCGAGGACGTCCGGTCGTGCGTGACGTTCCTGCGGGAGTCCGGGATCGCCGGGCGGGTCGGGATCATGGGCCGTTCCTACGGCGGCTACCTGACGCTGGCCGCCCTGACCGCCTTCCCGGACCTGTTCACGGTCGGCGTCGACATCTGCGGGATGTCTGATTTCGATAGCTTCTATCGGCACACCGAACCGTGGATCGCGGCGGCCGCGGTGAGCAAGTACGGCCATCCGGTGCACGATGCCGGCCTGCTGCGTGACCTGTCCCCGCTGCACCGGCTGGACCGGCTGCGCGCCCCGCTGCTGATCGTGCACGGCGAGAACGACAGCAACGTGCCGGTGATCGAGGCCGAGCGGGTGGTGGCGTCGCTCACCGAACGCGGGCACCCGCACCGCTACCTGTTCTTCCCCGGCGAGGGCCACGAACTGCTGCACCGCTCCGCGCGGGCCGAGTTCCTGCGGGTCACCCTGGACTGGCTGTCCTTTTATTTGACGGCCGAGTGAGAAGACGCACGTTGCCGGGGTGCCGGTAAGGGAGAAGGGTTGGAGGGCACGTTACCCCGACCGGCGGAAGGCTCTCCATGCCCCTGCGTCCCTGGGCGGTGTGGGCCGCCGGGCTGGCCGCGTACATCGTCGCCGTCCTGCACCGCAGCTCGATCGGGGTGGCCGGGCTCGACGCGCAGGAGCGTTTCGGCGTCGGCGCGGGCGCGCTGGCCGTCTTCGCCGTCGTCCAGTTGCTCGTCTACGCCGGGTTGCAGATCCCGGTCGGGCTCCTGCTCGACCGATTCGGATCACTGAGGCTCGTACTGTCCGGCGCGCTCGTGATGGCCGCCGGGCAGACCCTGATGGCGTTCACCGACGGGCTGAGCGGCGCGATCACCGCCCGGGTGCTGGTCGGCGCCGGGGACGCGATGACCTTCATCAGCGTGTTGCGCCTGGTGCCGGCCTGGTTCCCGGCCCGGCGGGTGCCGGTGCTCACCCAGCTCACCGGGATCATGGGCCAGATCGGTCAGGTGCTGTCCGCCGTGCCGCTGGCGGCCGTGCTGGCCGGCGCGGGCTGGGCCACCGGCTTCCTGGGCGCCGCCGGCACCGGCCTGTTCGTGGCGGTCGCGGCGCTGATCGCGCTGCGGGACACCCCGGAGCGGCGGATCAACAGCGGCGGCGCGATGAGCTGGCAGCGGCTGGGCACCGACCTGGGCAGCTCCTGGCGGCACCCGGGCACCCGGCTGGGCCTGTGGGCGCACTTCACCACCCAGTTCACCGGCACGGTGTTCGCGCTGATGTGGGGTGTGCCGTTCCTGATCGCCGGGGAGGGTCTGAGCCGGGCCACCGCGGGCGTGCTGCTGACCGTCTTCGTGGTGACCGGCATGGCGGCCGGGCCGGTGCTGGGCCTGCTGACCCAGCGGCACCCGCTGCGCCGCTCCCAGCTGGTGCTCGGGATCGTGGCCGCCAACATGGGCGCCTGGGCGCTGGTCATCGCGTGGCCGGGGCGGGCGCCGCTGCCGGTGCTGGTGCTGCTCGTGGTGGCGCTCGGCCTGGGCGGGCCGGGTTCGATGATCGGGTTCGACTTCGCGCGCAGCTTCAACCCGCCGAGCCGGCTGGGCACCGCGACCGGGGTGGTGAACGTGGGCGGCTTCGTGGCGTCGCTGATCACCATCCAGTTGATCGGGCTGATCCTGGACGCCCGCACCGGCGGCGGTAACGACTATCACATCGACGACTTCAAGGTCGCGATGTCGGTGCAGTTCCTGGTGGCGGCCGTGGGCGTGGCAGGCATTCTGCGGACCCGGCGGCTGGCCCGGCGCCGGGAGGGCATCGTGGTCCCCCCGCTGTGGACGGTTCTGGCGGAGCGGCGGGGTTTGGCGGCGGACCGAGGGGTTAAGGCGAAGAGCTGACCCGCCGAGTCCAGCGCAGAGGATCTGGAGGACATGTCCGAGCAGGCACAGGGCCGCTTCTGGTCCGGTATCGACATTCCGAAGACCGTCGCCGGCACGCTCGCGGCCGTCTCCGCCGCCGTGGCCGGCTCCTTCCTGGGGCTCGCCGGCACCCTGATCGGAGCCGCGGTGGCGAGCCTGATCAGTTCGATCGCCACGGAGATCTACCACCGGTTCATCGACCGGGGGACGAGACGGCTGCAAACGGCGTTCACGGTCGCGCCGGCGGCGGTCGGCACCCCGGACGTGCCCGCCACCGACGAGGCTCCGTCCGGGGAGAACGACCGCCGGGTGCACTGGAAGCGGGTGGGGCTGGCGGCCGCCGCGTTCTTCGTCCTGGGGATGGGCACGCTGACGACCGCGGAGCTGTTCGCGGGACGGTCGGCGGCGGATGTGACGAACGGGCGGGACACCGGCAGCCCGACCATCCTGTTCCAGTCGGTGAGCGAGGACTCCGGTGAGAAGCCGTCGGGCGTGACGCCGTCGGCCGAGCCGACCGCGCCGGCCACCGGGGAGACCGGCCCGTCCGCGCCCGCGCAGTCGTCACCCGCGGAGACGGCCGAGCCCACGGCGACCAGCGAGCCCACCGTCACCGAGGAGCCGAAACTTTCGGAAACTGCCGGGATAGACTCGATCGAAAAGTCCGTCGAATAGCCTCTGAACAGGTAATAAGCAGATATTCATTACCGTTACGTTTCCGATAGTTATTGACAGTCGCGCACCGGGGTCAAATACTCAGCCCATCGATGAGTGTCAGCCCCGGTGCCGGCCGCATCCCCACGGCCGCGCCGGGATCCCCCGCTCCCCGAGGAGGACCCGTGCGCCCGTCCCCGCCCCCATTGCTCAGGAGAACGGCCATCGCCCTGCTGACGGCCCTCGCCGTGGCCGTCGGCGCGACCGCCGCGACCGAGTCCCGCGCCGCCGCGGCCGGAGTCGAGGACGAGGGCGTGAGCTGTCCCGCCCCGGCGCTGCCGGACGCCGGCTCGCTGCCCACCGTGACCCGCCTGCCGGATCCGTTCAAGCGGCTGAACGGCACCCGCATCACCTCGCAGGCCGACTGGCGCTGCCAGCGCAACGAGATCAAGAAGCTGGCCGAGAAGTTCGTCTACGGCGAGAAGCCGGCCAAGCCGTCGAGCGTCACCGGCACCGTCTCGGCGTCGAACATCACGGTGAACGTCAGCCACAACGGCCGCAGCGCCTCCTTCTCCGCCGGGGTCGAGCTGCCCAGCGGCACCGGGCCGTTCCCCGCGGTGGTGGTGCTGGGCGGGTTCGGCGCGGACACCGCCACCATCAAGGCCGCCGGCGCCGCGGTGATCAAATACGACCCGTACTCGGTGGGCCGCGAGGGCACCGGCCGGGCGAACAAGCAGGGCGCCTTCTACAGCGTCTACGGCTCGAACAGCACCACCGGCCTGCTGGTGGCCTGGGCGTGGGGCGTCAGCCGGATCATCGACGTGCTGGAGCAGTCCGGCGGCTCGATCCTGCGCGGCGACGCCACCGGGGTCACCGGATGCTCGCGGTTCGGCAAGGGCACGTTCGTGACCGGCGCGTTCGACCAGCGGATCGCCCTCACCATGCCGATCGAGTCGGGCACCGCCGGCGCGCCGATCTTCCGCGGCGTCCCCGGCGAGGGCGCACAGAGCCTGAGCAGCGCGTACGGGGAGCAGCCGTGGCTCGGCGACGCGTTCGGCTCGTTCACCGGCAGCCCCGCCCGGCTGCCGGTGGACACCCACGAGACGGTGGCGATGATCGCTCCGCGAGGGCTGTTCATCATGGACAACCCGCACATCGCCAACCTCGGGCCACGGTCGGCGAGTGTGGCCGCGCTCGCCGGGGCGGAGGTCTACAAGGCGCTCGGGGCGGGCGGGAACATCACGTACTGGTCGGACGTACAGGACGGCAACCATTGCGCCAACCGGGCCGAGTGGCGTGAGCCGCTCCGGCAGAACATCCAGAAGTTCCTGCTGAAGACCGGTAACGCGGCGGGCGTCATGCGGATCTCCAGCCGCGCCGCCGGAAACCTGGCCGAATGGCGCGACTGGACGACCCCCGGTCTCGACGGCTCCACCTCGCCGACCCCTTCGGCCTCGTCGAGCTCACCGCCGACGGGTTCCTGTTCGACCACCTACACGGCGGGCCAGCAGTGGGCCGACCGCTTCAACCTGACCGTCAACGTCAGCGGCGGCTCCAACTGGGTCGTCACCGTCACGGCCCGGTCCCCGCAGTACTTCCAGAACAGCTGGAATGCGGCGACCACCCTGAGCAGCAACAACACGGTGCTGACCGCACGGCCGAACGGCAGCGGCAACTCGTTCGGCTTCACCGTGATGCACAACGGCAACTGGACCTGGCCGGCGATCTCCTGCCTGATCGCCTGAGGGGGTGCCGGGGGCGGCCGCGACGGGGCCGCCGCCCCCGGGCGCCTCAGCTCGACGCGGGTTCGGCGAACGGCAGCCGGACCAGGAACCTCGTGTCACCCGGCCGCGACTCCACCGAGATGTCGCCGCCGTGCCCGTTGACCACGATCCGGTAGGAGATGTCCAGGCCCAGCCCGGTGCCCTCACCGACCGGCTTGGTGGTGAAGAACGGCTCGAAGACCCGCTTACGGATTTCCGGCGGCACCCCGGGGCCGGTGTCCCCGACCGACACCACGAGCCGGTCGTCCTCCCTGAACGTCCGGATCGTCAACGTGCCCGCACCGGACATGGCCTGGACCGCGTTGTCGATCAGGTTGGTCCACACCTGGTTCAGCTCGGCCGGGTGGGCCGGGATCTGCGGCAGCTCCCGGTCGTACTCCTTCACCACCTCGACCCCGTCGCCGATCTTGTGGGCCAGCATGACCAGCGTGCTCTCCAGGCCGATGTGCACGTCGATCCACTGGTGTGCGGCCCGGTCCAGGTGCGAGTACTGCTTCGCCGAGTGCACCAGCGACGACACCCGGCCGGTGGCGTCCTCGATGTCGCTCATCAGCTGTTCGGTCTCCAGCGCGTACCCGATCCAGTGGATCGCCTGGTCGAGCAGCTCCGGCGAGGCCAGCCGGGACTCCAGCTCGGTGAGGCACGCGGTGTCGATGCCGCCCTGGGCGAAGACCGGGGCCACGTCCCAGCCGCCGGTGATGTTCCGCTCGTCCATCCACTCGCCGAGCGCGTCCTCCAGGTCGGCGGTCTGCATCGCGGTCAGCGTGGGTGACTTGGCGGCCCGCTCGATCACCTCCTCCTGCAACTCCAGGAGTGCGGTGAGCCGGTCCGGGGCCACCTTGCCGGCCGCCAGCTTGCCGAGTTTCATCCGCATGGCGGCGACCCGCTGGCGCAGCGCGCTGGTGGCCCGGGCGGCGGCCGCCGCCGGATTGTTCAGCTCGTGCATGAGGCCGGCCGAGAGCGCGCCGAGGGCGGCCAGCCGCTGCCGCTCCCCGATCGCGGCCTGCGAGCTGCGCATCCCCAGCGCCAGGCCCTCCAGCAGGTGGATCGCCATCGGGAACCACTCCCGCATGAGCCACCCGAAGTCGGCCGCCGACACCATGAAGAACTCGCTGTCGGACAGCGCCCGCATCGACGCCATGTAGTTGCGGGGCACACCGTCGTCACGCAGGTACGCCTGGGTGGCGCCCATGTAGACGCCGCGCTGCTCGGTCCGGATCGTGGTGACCTCGTCCTCACCGACCCGCCGGGTCAGCGCGATCGTGCCGCTGAGCAGCACGAAGAACGCCTCGGCCGGGTCGCCCTCGCGAACCACCAGGCCGCCCGCCGGAACCCGCATGGTGCAACCGTGCGTGGCCAGCCAGCCGAGCTGCTCGTCGGTCAGCTTCTCGAACAGGAACAGCGTCCTCAGGTCGGCCGGGGTGAGAACCCCCGGCTCGCAGGGCTCGAGCCGGATCTCCTCGACGTCGGACATGGCTATGCCTCCAGGTAGCGGTGGACCAGCGCGACGGCCATCGCTCCCTCGCCGACCGCCGAGGCCACCCGTTTCACCGAGCTGGCTCGAACGTCGCCGGCGGCGAAGATGCCGGGGACACTGCTCTCCAGATAGAACGGATCCCGGTCGCGATCCCATCCCCGCGGCCGCTCTCCGCCGACGAGCAGATCCGGCCCGGTCCGGATGAAGCCCCGCTCGTCGCGCAGCACCGTGTCGCCGAGCCAGTCGGTCCGGGGCTCCGCGCCGATGAACACGAACAGGTATCCGCACTCGACGGTCGCCTTCGTACCGTTCTTGCTGTCGCAGACGGTGATCGCCTGGAGGTGGCCCGTGCCCTGCGCCCCGACCACCTCACAGCGGGTCCGCACCTCGATGTTCTCCACCTGGGCGAGCTGCTGGATCAGGTAGTACGACATGGACGCCTCGAGCGAGTCGCCGCGTACCAGGAGGGTGACGCGGCGTGCGTACCTCGAGAAGAACAACGCGGCCTGACCGGCCGAATTGGCGCCGCCGACGATGTAGACGTCGGTGCCGGCGCAAGCCGGCCCCTCGGTGGCCGCCGACCCGTAGAACACGCCCGAACCGGTCAGGCCGGCAACCCCGTCGGCCAGCAGCGGACGGTACGAGACCCCGGTGGCGAGCACCACGGCGTGCGCGGAGACCTCGCCGCCGTCGGCGAACGTGAGGGTCCGCGCGGACCCGTCCGTCCGGAGCCCCACCACCTCCCGGGTGGTCAGCGTCTCGGCCGCGAACTTGTCGGCCTGCCGGCGCGCCCGGTCGGTGAGCTGGGCGCCGGAGATGCCGTCCGGGAAGCCGAGGTAGTTCTCGATCCGGGAGCTCTGCCCGGCCTGGCCGCCGACCGCCTGCCGCTCGATCAGGAGCGTCTTGAGGCCCTCGGAGCCGCCGTACACCGCGGCGCCGAGCCCGGCCGGCCCACCGCCCACGATGATCAGGTCGTAGAAGTCGCGGCCAGGGTCGGTGGACAGGCCGGCCGCCCGCGCCACCTCCTGCACGGTCGGCCGGGACAGCGCCCGCCCGTCCGCGGTCACCACCAGCGGCACCGCCTCCGGCCCGGCCTCCGCGGCCTCCAACAGGCGGCGGCCCTCCGGCTCGTCGGCGCCGAAGTACCGGTACGGCACCAGGTTGCGCGCCAGGAAGTCCCGGATCTGGAAGGACGGCTCACTCCACCGGTGCCCGACCACCCGGATGTCCGGCTGCTCCCGGTCGCCGGTCGCCTGCCAGGCGTCGAGCAGCGAGTCCAGCACCGGGTAGAGCTTCTCCTCCGGCGGATCCCACGGCTTGAGCAGGTAGTGGTCGACGTCCACCACGTTGATCGCCTGGATCGCGGCGTCGGTGTCCGCGTACGCCGTGAGCAGTGCCCGCCGGGCGAACGGGAAGAGGTCCATCGCCTCCTCGAGGAACTCGATGCCGTTCATCTGCGGCATCCGGTAGTCGGCCAGCATCACCGCCACCCGGCTCCCGCGCAGCTTCAGCTCACGCAGCACCTCGAGCGCCTCGGCGCCGGACGACGCGCGGACGATCCGGTACCGGTCGCCGTAACGGCGGCGCAGGTCGCGCGCGATGGCGCGGGACACCGACGGGTCGTCGTCGACGGTGAGGATCGCGGCTTGGCCCATGTGTGGTCCTCAGCTCTCTTCTCAAGCAGCCCCCGACAGCCTTCCATGCCGCGCGGTCCCCGGGTGACCGTCAGCCGGCGGCGACCCGCGTGGTGAAGGCGGCCAGGTTGGCCATCGCCCGGTCGATCCGCTCGGTCAGGGTGAGCGTCTCCTCCCGGCGGACCAGCCGCATCCTCGGCTGGCGCTTGCCCCGCAGATAGAGCGAGCAGGCCAGGTCCGAGCAGAGGTACTCCCCCACGCTGTTCCCGTTGCGCCCCGCCGCCCCGGCCAGCGGCGCCACGAACAGCGATACCCCCGACGCGGCATGATCGGTCAGACAGACCCGGCACATGCTCGACCGCGTCGCACTGGCCCGCATCGCCTCCGGCCGGCGCAGCACGATCCCGGTCGGCCCGTCCTGCCCCGGCACCACGAGCAGCGCACGCATCGGCGCCCCCGGATCGGTCCAGCCGAGAAAGTCCAGGTCGGTCCAGGGGATGCTGCCGTCCGACAACCCCGGCGGCATCTTGATCCGGCTCGCCTCGCCCTTGCTGCAATTAACGAAGGAGCTGCGAATCTCCCTCTCCCCGAGTGCCAACATGCCCGCGAAGCTAACCCAACACCAGGCTTCGCCTCACCCCATTTCCGGTACGGGCTGCGCCGCCCCCCACCGAATCCCGGCAGTCCCGCCGAGCCCCGCGAGTCCCTGCCGGGTCAAGCCTGTGCCGCGCCCGCCGGGCGTAGATCGGTGGCCGGGCGCGCCGCCGCCCTCTCCATTGCCGCCCCGCCTCCCCGCCCTCCCCCCGAGCGGGGCGGCCGCGCGATCCCAACACCGTGAGCGCCCACCCACCCAATGACCCCAGCCATCGCACACCACCCCGACACCGTGAGCACCCACACGCCCAGCCCTCGCAGACGCACACGCTCACCCCACCGTGGCGACCTACCCGACCTATGACCTCGGGGAGCGCGCACGCGGGGGCTTGCGTGTGCGGCCACTCCGACTTCGGAGTGGACCACGGCAGTGACCGCCGAGCCGACCCACGGCAGTGAACGGGGCTGAGCGGTAGGGAACGGTCACGGGCAGGGCAACCGGGAACTGCCGCGGGCTGGGCGACTGGGGCGGGGCGGCGGCAGCGGAGCGGGAATGAGGGCGGCCGGGGCGGCAATGGAGAGGGCGGCGGCGCGCCCGGCCACCGATCTACGCCCGGCGGGCGCGGCACAGGCTTGACCCGGCCGGGCCTCGCGGGGCTCGGCGGGACGGCCGGGATTCGGCGCGGGCGGCGTAGCCCGTACCGAAAATGAAATGCCTGGTCAGAGGCGGTCGGCCAGGGCCAGGAAGCGGTCCGGGACGTCCTCGTAGCTGCGCAGGCGCCAGCCGGAACCGGAGAGCAGGGGGCCGAGGCACTCCTCGCTCATGGGTTCGCCGGGACGGAGGGTGCGGCCGTGACGGGTGGCCAGCTGGGCGCGGCCGGTGGGATGGAAGATCGCCAGGACGCCGCCGGGGCGGGTGACCCGGGCCAGCTCGGCCAGGCCGGCGAGCGGGTCCGGGAGGTGGTGGACCAGACCGGCCGCGAAGATCACGTCGGTGGAGGCGGCGGCGACCGGCAGGCGGCGGGCATCGGCCAGGACCAGCGTGGCGTCGTCGTCGCGGCCGGCCTTGCGGGCCGCCTCCAGCATGCCGGGGGTGAAGTCGAGGCCCAGCACCCGGCCGGTGGGGCCGGCGGCCGCGGACAGTGCCGGCAGCGCCCGGCCGGTGCCGCAGCCCACGTCCAGCACGACGTGGCCGGGGCGGACGCCGGCCAGGCGGACGGCCTCGGCGTAGCGGGGCATGTCGTCGCCGAACTTGGCGTCCCAGCCTGCGGCGCGGGCGGCGAAGAAGGCCTGGCTCTCCGACAGGTACCACCGGTCGGGGTCGGCCAGGTCGGGGTGCAGGTGGCGGATCACCGGCCAGTCCGGGTCGCGGTGGTCGATCACCACCTGGGCGCGGCGCTCGCCGTCGCCCTCGGCGAACCGGTGGCGGGGGCCGCCGCGGAGGAAGACCAGGACCTGGTCGGTGGCCGGTTCGAGGACGTTGAGCGCGGAGTCGAACATGCCGGGGCCGGGGCCGGTCAGGCCGAGGACGGCGTCGACGTTCCAGGCGCGGGCGGTGGGCGGGAAGGCGGCGGCCAGGCGGGCGGCGAACGCGGCCGCGGCGCCGGGATCGCCGCCGTCGACGATCACGGTGAGCGGGGCACGCGGCGCCAGCACCTCGGCGAGCAGGGCGGTGACTTCGGCGATGCGTTCCGGCACGCTCCTCAGCATGCCGGTGCGGGTGTGACGTATGCAACGGCAGAACGGTTGTACTTTTTGTGACAGTTTGTCATCGCACTGTGTCGGTGTAGGGAACGTCCCCGCGTTTCCGGCAGTCAAACACGCATGCGAAAACTGATGGTCGTGCTGGTCGCCGGACTGCTGGCCACGGGTGGCTGCGCGGGCGTCGGATCCGGGTCGAGGGACGGGTCGGGGCCGGCCGGGCCGGTGGATCCGGGCAGCGGGCCGCAGGCCGGCCTGGTCGAGCTGCGGGTGGCCGTGGCGAAGTCGCTGGCGGAGGACTTCCCGGCGGTCGAGCAGGGCTTCGAGGCACGGAATCCGAGCATCGAGGTGCTGGTGGCGCCGGGCGAGGACGAATCGGCCGAGGTCGTGGTGACCGACGAGCCGGTCGCCGTGGCCGCCGGCGAGGTGGAGACCATCGGGCAACTGCGGGTCGTGCTCGTGGACGGGGCCGGCGCGGAGGCCGCCGCGTTCGTGGAGTTCCTCCGCGACGGCGAGGGCCGGCGGATCCTGATCGACAGCGGCGTCCTACGTCCGTGACTCGACCCGGCCCGACCAGGAGCGGCCGGTGGCGAGATTGGTGGCGCCGCCGTCGAGGACCGCGCGGTGCACGGCGCGGGCCAGCGGCGCGCCCCACCGGGAACGCGGGCCACCGTAGGCGGCCGGCGGCCCGTCCAGCGGGCAGAGCACGCAGACCGCGTCGGTGGCCGTGCCGGTGGCGGCCAGCCCGAGTTCGGCGAGCGCCTGAACCTTCGCCTCGGTGGCCGTGGCGATCGCGTTGATCAGGGCGCCGTCGGCGAGCCGCTGCGGCACCCAGACGACGATGTTGATCGTGCCGGGCCGGTGGCCGAAGCCGGTCGCCTCGGGGTCGGCCGCCTGGATCGGGGCGCCCAGGCCGACGGTCGCGTGGACCTGCACGCCGTCGTCGTCAGCGGCCACCACGTCGGTCACGTCGACGCCGGTGAGCAGGCCGATGCCGGGTCCGGTGAGCCCGAGGCCGGCGGCCAGACCGGCCAGGTGCACGTCCGGGTCGGGCCGGGCGTAGGACATCGCGACGGACGCGTTGACCAGCCACTCACGCGGCCCGGTGCCGCCGCCGAGGACCGCGCTGGAGGCGGCGAGCAGCGGCTGCGGGAAGCGCCAGAGCAGCATCGGCACGTCCAGGCCGTCCTCCTGGCGATGGGTGAGGGACGGTTCCGCGAACATCCTCTCCACCCTATGCCCACTCGGTGGCGAGGACCGCCCAGATCTCGGTGTCGTTGCGGACGCCCTGCCAGGGGTACGACTGCCGCAGCAGCGCCTCCCGCGTCATCCCGAGACGGCGGGCCACGTTGGAGCTGGCGGTGTTGGCCGGGTTGCAGTGCCACTCGACCCGGTGCATGCCGCGGGTCCTGATCGCCCAGTCGATCAGCACGCGGACCGCCCGGGTGATCAGCCCGCGCCCGGTGGCGGCCGGTTCCAGCCAGCAGCCGACCTCGCAGTTGCCGCTCCTGGCGTCGAAGGCCACGAACATGGTGCCGCCGACCAGCGTCCCGTCGAGCCAGATGCCGTACAGCCGCTGGGTGTCGCGGGCGGTGTTGTCGGCGTACCGCTGGAGGGTGGCGGTCGCGCTGGCCAGGTCGGTGCTGACGCTGGCCCACGGAATCCACGGGTCGACGGTGGCCCGGGCCCGGTCCATGTGGGCGAGGAACTCGGCGGCCTGCCAGGGTTCGAGGGGGCGCAGTTCGGCGTCTTCGGTGAGTTCGATCGAGAACACGGGGGCAGCGTAGGCCCAAAGCCCGTACCGGCGGCCGACCGGGGCAAGCACGATAGAGGTATGAGACACGCCGACGAGGTCAAGCGGGCGCTGGTGCAGGCGGCGGACGCCGCCCGGTTCGCCCCGTCGATCCACAACACGCAGCCGTGGCGCTGGGTGGTCCGGGACGGCGCCCTCGAACTGTACGGAGTGGCCGAGCGCCAGTTGCACGAACAGGACCCCTCCGGCCGGATGCTGCTGCTGAGCTGCGGAACAGCGCTGCACCACGCCCGGGTGGCGCTGGACGCCGAGGGCTGGCGCCACGAGGTGGAGTATTCGGCCGACGAGCCGCTGGCGGTCATCCGGCCGGTCCGGCAGGTGCCGGCGCGCCCGGAGGCGACCAGGCACTTCCAGATGCTCCAGGTCCGGCGGACCGACCGGCGGACGGTGACCGACGAGCGGGTGCCCGAGGACACGCTGCGCCACCTCGCGAAGGTCACCAAGGAGACCGGGAGCCGGCTGCACGTCCTCGGCCGCGACCAGGTGATCGCGCTGGCCGTGGCGGTGGACCGGGCGCAGCACGCGGAGTCCGCCGACGGCCGGCTGGTGGCGGAGACCGCGGCCTGGGTGGGCGGCGAGCGCGCCGAGGGGACCGGGATCCCGGCCTCGGCGCTGCCCGAGGAGGTGCCGCTCACCACGGTCGCCGAGCGTGACTTCGGGACGAGGGGCACGCTGGCGGCCGGTGGCGGGCACGACCGGGCGGCGACGTACGCGGTGCTGTACGGCGACGGCGACGGCCCGGAGGACTGGCTGCGCGCCGGGGAGGCGCTGAGCGCGCTGTGGCTGGCCGCGACCGAGCAGGCGGTCAACCTGCTGCCGTTGAGCGGGCCGGTGGAGATCGCGTACACCCGGCGGACGCTGCGCCGGATGCTCGGCGACGTCGGCTTCCCCTACCTCGCGATGCGGCTGGGCACCCTGGACCCGGCGCATTCGGCGCCACCGAGGACGCCCCGGCTGCCGGCCGGCCAGATCATCGACATCGTGCCCGGCTGAGAGAACCGGCCGGCTCCCCCGAGGGGGAACCGGCCGGTTCAGGGCGGGAGGAGTGGTCAGTGGGGGTCGCCCTCGGGTCCGAAGGCGGCCAGGAAACGGTCCCGGAAGGTGTCCATCCGCCAGATCGGGGCGGCCGGGCCGGGTTTGATGCCGTCCTCCCAGCCCCAGGAGGCGATCCGGTCGAGAACCTTCGCGTCCTTGGCGACGATGGTGACCGGGACGTCGCGGTTGCCGCTGGTCCCGGCGACGAGCGGGGCCGGCGGGTGGTCGCCCAGGAAGATCATGACGGTGTCGTCACCGGCGTACTCGGTGAGGAAGCCGAGCAGGCTGTCGATCGAGTAGGCGATCGAGCGGGCGTACTCGGTACGGACCCGGCTCTCGTCCTTCCACAGGCTCTCCGGGCTCGGCGCGGCGGCCGCCGACGGGCCGTAGACGCTGCCGTCGCCGATCGCGTCCCAGTCGAGCATGCCGGGCACCGGCGTCCACGGGGTGTGGCTGGACGTCAGGGTGATCTCGGCGAACATCCGGCCCCGGTCGGTCCGGGAGTACTCCAGCCGGTTGAAGGCGGAGAGCACGTACTGGTCGGGCATCCGGGACCAGCTGAACGAGGGGCCCTGGTAGCCGACGTTCCGTGAGTCGTAGAGCTGCTGGTACCCGTAGAAGTCGCCCTCCGGCCAGGCGAAGGTGTGCCCGGGCTCGATGCCGACGGTCCGGTGCCCGGCGTCACGGAAGGCCCGGGTGAGGGTGAGCCGGTCGGTGGCGACCAGACTGCGGTAGCGGCGCTCGTTGTCGATCCACAGCCCGGACTGGAAGGTGGAGTGGGCCAGCCAGCTGCCGCCGCCCGCGGTGGACGAGGTGAGCCAGCCGGTGCGTGCGGCGAACCCGGCCGCCGCCAGCTTCTCGCTGTTGGCCGCGAGGCTGTTCAGCACGGCCGTGTTGTAGCGGGGGTCCTCCAGCGCGTTGCGGCCGTAGCTCTCCACGAACGAGAGGATCACGTCCTTGTCGCGCAGGGCGGTCAGCATGCTGTCGGCCGGCCGGTCCGCGTAGGCGTCCACCCGCACCTCCCCGGCGAACCGTTTCCGGTCGGCCAGGTCGTTGGGCAGCGCGAGCGCGGTGTGCGCGGCCAGGTCGGCGGCGGTGTGCGAGGCGACCGGGATGCCGCCGATCAGCTGAAAGCTCATCGCGGTCAGGGCGATCCAGGCGGCGCCCACCGCGCCCAGGCCCCGCCAGGCCCAGGCGCGGTGGTTCTGGAGGATGCCGCTCAGCCGCAGCACCGCCCAGGTCATGGTGGCCACCAGCCCGATCGAGAAGAGCACCAGGCCGATCGCGACGGCGATGGCGGCGCCCCGGCCGATCGAGTCGGCCAGCACGGTGTAGCCGTCGTCGAACAGGATCCAGTCGAGGGCCGGGTCGAAGCGGCGGGCCAGCACCGCGAAGAAGCCGATGTCGATCAGCTTGACCACGGTCAGCAGCCCGAGGGTGACGCCGAGCCCGGCGGCGAGCGGGCGACGGGACCGGCCGAGGCGCCCCCGATCCGGAAGCAGGAGCAGGAGTGCCCCGGCGATCAGCGCCTCGACCGGAACTCGCAGGAGCGCGGTGAAGACCGAATTGCCGGGCGGCAGCCGGAAGATCTGATCCGGCACGATCAGCGCCAGGAACACCAGCACGGCGGCGAATCCCGTGGTCAGGTGCCGGATGATCCGCCGGTACGGCTTCGTTGGGCTCACGCTCTCTTCATACGCCAGACCCCCGGGTCCGGTTCGACGCGGGTTAAATCACTGGATGAGTGAGCGCTCGCTCATTACGCTGGCCGCCATGGATTCCCGGCGAAGACGCGTCCCGGCCATGGCGCCGGAGGAACGACGGGCCGCCCTCATCGAGGCGACCATCCCGCTGCTGCACGAGCACGGCCTGGAGGTGAGCACCCGGCAGATCGCCCATGCCGCCGGGGTGGCCGAGGGCACCATCTTCGGCGTCTTCGAGAGCAAGAGCCAGCTCGTGGTCTGCTCGGTGGTCAAGGCGCTGGACCCGCAGCCGACCCTCGACGCGCTGGCCGCGATCGACCCGGCCACCCCACTGCGGGGCCGGGTCGCCGCCGCGGCCGAGCTGGTGCACAGCCGGTTCACCGAGAACGCGCAGTTGATGAGCGAGGCCCGCAAGCTCATCTTCACGAACGCGCCGGACCCGGAGGCGCAGGCCCGGATGGCCGCGTCGCGGCAGCAGCTGCACGACGCCATCGTCGGCGTCTTCACCCCCGACGCGGCACGGTTGCGGATCACCCCCGAGCGGGCGGCCCGGCTGCTCCTGCTGCACTGCGGGGCCAACGCCTTCGGCCCCTTCGGCGAGCCGGGCGAATTCAGTGGCGCCGACCTGGCGTCCCTCCTGCTCGACGGCATCCAGTTGAGGGAAACGGAGCACGAGAAGTGCTGATCAAGATACTGAAAGTACATTTAGGCCCGTACCGGAAGGACATCACCCTGGTGGTGCTCTTCCAGTTCCTCCAGACCATCGCGACGCTCTACCTGCCCGCGCTCAACGCGGACATCATCGACAACGGCGTGATCCAGGGCGACACCGGCTACGTGATGCGGGTCGGCGCCGGGATGCTCGGCATCACGCTGGTCCAGATCGCCGCTCAGGGCGTGGCGGTGTTCTTCGGCGCCCGGACGGCGATGGCCGTCGGCCGGGACCTGCGCGCCTCGATCTTCAACCGGGTGCAGGGCTTCTCGACACGTGAGGTGGGCCAGTTCGGCGCGCCCTCACTGATCACCCGGATCACCAACGACGTCCAGCAGATCCAGATGCTGGTCCTGCTCACCTTCACGCTGATGGTCTCGGCGCCGATCATGTGCGTCGGCGGAATCGTGCTGGCGCTGCGGCTGGACGTGCCGCTGTCCTCGCTGCTGCTGGCCATCGTGCCGCTGCTGGTCATCGTAATCGGCCTGATCATCGTGCGGATGCGGCCGCTCTTCCGGTCGATGCAGGAGCGTCTCGACCGGGTCAACCAGGTGATGCGCGAGCAGATCACCGGCATCCGGGTGATCCGCGCGTTCGTCCGGGACGACCACGAGCGGGAGCGCTACGGCATCGCCAACGGCGACCTCACCGACGTGTCGCTGCGGGTCGGCCGGATCATGGCGCTGATGTTCCCGACCGTGCTGCTGATCGTGAACCTGTCCAGCGTCGCGGTGCTGTGGTACGGCGGTCACCGGATCGACTCGGGCGGCATGGAGGTCGGCGAGCTCACCGCGTTCATCAGCTACCTCATGCAGATCCTCTTCTCGATCATGATGGCCACCTTCATGTTCATGATGGTGCCGCGCGCCGAGGTCTGCGCCGAGCGGATCGAGGAGGTGCTGAGCACCGCGTCCAGCGTGGCGGCGCCCACGGCGCCGGTCACCACGCTGTCGCGGCACGGCGAACTCGAACTCCGGGACGTCGGTTTCCGCTATCCGGGCGCCGAGGCGGGCGTCCTCTCCGGGGTCCGCCTGAGCGCGCACCCCGGCGAGGTGACCGCGATCATCGGCAGCACCGGCAGCGGCAAGACCACCCTGCTCAACCTGGTCCCCCGGCTCTTCGACGCCACCGAGGGCCAGGTCCTGGTCGACGGCGTGGACGTCCGGGAGATCGACCCGGCCCTGCTGTCGTCGGTGATCGGCCTGGTCCCGCAGCGGCCGTACCTGTTCACCGGCACGATCGCGTCCAACCTGCGCTACGGCAACCCGGACGCCACCGACGAACAGCTCTGGGAGGCCCTCGAGATCGCCCAGGCCCGGTCGTTCGTGGAGTCGATGGAGGGGCAGTTGGAGGCCCCGATCGCGCAGGGCGGCACCAACGTCTCCGGTGGTCAGCGGCAGCGGCTCGCGATCGCCCGCACCCTGGTGCACCGGCCGGAGGTCTACCTGTTCGACGACTCGTTCTCGGCACTCGACTACGCCACCGACGCGGCCCTGCGGGCGGCGCTGACCGAGCACATCACGGACGCCACCGTGGTGATCGTGGCGCAGCGCGTCAGCACCATCCGGGACGCCGACCGGATCATCGTGCTCGACGACGGCCGGGTGGTCGGCACCGGCACCCACGAGGAACTGATGGACACCAACCCGACGTACCGCGAGATCGTTCTCTCGCAGCTGACGGTGGAGGAGGCGGCGGCATGACCGAGCGAAGCGAGCGTCGCGGTCCGGTCCCGGGTGGGCCGCCGGCCGCCCGCATGATGATGGCCGGTGGGCCGCCGGAGAAACTCGAGGACTTCAAGGGCTCCACCAAGCGGCTGCTGAGGCTGCTCAAGCCACAGCGGCTGTTCGTCGGCGGGGCGCTGGCCTTCGGCGCGGTCGGCGTGTTCCTGTCGGTGCTCGGCCCGTACCTGCTCGGCCACGCCACCGACGTGATCTTCGCCGGGGTGATCGGCCGGATGCTCCCGGCCGGGATCACCAGGGAACAGGCCGTCGAAGGGCTGCGGGCGCGCGGCGACGACACCCAGGCCGACCTGCTCAACGGCATCACCGACCTGGTCCCCGGGCAGGGCATCGACTTCGACCGGCTGATGGGGGTTCTCGTCTGGGTGGCGGTCATCTACCTCTTCGCCTGGATCTTCGGCGTCATGCAGGGCCGGCTCACCACCCGCGCCGTCCAGGCCGCCGTCTACCAGCTCCGGCAGGACGTGGAGGACAAGCTGGCCCGGCTGCCGCTGTCCTATTTCGACAAGCAGCCGCGCGGTGAGGTGCTGAGCCGCGCCACCAACGACACCGACAACATCGCGCAGACCCTCCAGCAGACGTTCGCCCAGCTGGTCACGGCACTGCTGACGATCGTCGGCGTACTCGGGATGATGTTCTGGATCTCGCCTCTGCTGGCCCTGATCGCCCTGGTCACGGTGCCGGTGTCGATCTGGCTGACCACCGTGATCGGCAAGCGGTCGCAGCCCCAGTTCGTCGCCCAGTGGAAGACCACCGGCCGGCTCAACGGGCACATCGAGGAGATGTTCACCGGGCACACGCTGGTCAAGGTCTTCGGCCGGCAGGACGAGGCGGCGGCGACCTTCAAGACCCACAACGATCATCTGTACGCGTCGAGCTTCCGCGCCCAGTTCATCTCCGGCCTGATCCAGCCCGCCATGATGTTCATCAGCAACGTCAACTACGTGCTGGTGGCGGTCGTCGGCGGTCTGCGGGTGGCGTCCGGCACTCTGACCCTCGGCGAGGTGCAGGCGTTCATCCAGTACAGCCGCCAGTTCAGCCAGCCGCTCACCCAGGTGGCCAGCATGGCGAACCTCGTACAGTCCGGGGTGGCCTCGGCCGAGCGGGTGTTCGCCCTGCTCGACGCCGAGGAGCAGTCCCCGGAGCCGGCCCCGGTCCGGCTCGGGGACGTGCAGGGGCGGATCACGTTCGAGAACGTGTCGTTCCGCTACCTGCCGGACAAGCCGCTCATCGAGAACCTGTCGCTGAGCGTCGAGCCCGGGCAGACCGTGGCGATCGTGGGGCCCACCGGCGCCGGCAAGACCACACTGGTCAACCTGCTGATGCGGTTCTACGACGTGACCGGTGGCCGGATCACGCTGGACGGGGTGGACATCGCCACCCTGCCCCGCGAGCAGCTGCGGTCGCAGATCGGGATGGTCCTCCAGGACACCTGGCTGTTCGGCGGCAGCATCGCCGACAACATCGGGTACGGCGCCTCCTCCCCCGATCTCGCCGCCGTCCACGCGGCGGCGGAGGCGGCCCACGTCGACGGTTTCGTGCGGATGCTGCCCGAGGGCTACGACACGAAGATCGACGAGGAGGGGTCGAACGTCAGCGCCGGCCAGAAGCAGCTGGTCACCATCGCGCGGGCGTTCCTCGCCGAGCCGAGCATCCTGATCCTCGACGAGGCGACCAGCTCGGTGGACACGCGTACCGAGGTGCTGATCCAGCGGGCGATGGCGACGCTGCGCACCGGCCGGACCAGCTTCGTCATCGCGCACCGCCTCTCCACCATCCGCGACGCCGACGTGATCCTGGTGATGGAGAACGGCACGATCGTCGAACAGGGCGATCACGAGTCCCTGATCGCGGCCGACGGGGCGTACGCCCGCCTCTACTCGGCCCAGTTCGCCCAGGCCGTGGCCGAGGTGGACTGACCGCTCACGGAACAGACGGAACGGGGGCGGCCGGTCGGCCGCCCCCGTCTCGTCTACCGGTCAGTCGTCACTACTTCTTGACGGTGACCTTCTTGTTGGCGCTGAGTCCGGCTTCGACACCGACCGACGAGTTGCCCCCGACCCTGGCCCGCAGGGTCCAGCTGGAGCCGGCCTTCGCCGAGACAGTGGACGACCAGACACCGCTGGCGTTCGTGTTGCCCTTCCAGGAGGTGCTCGCCCACTTGCCGCCGCTGTAACGCTCGACGACCACGCTGCGGCCGGAGAGCTTGGGGTCAGCGGTGACCTTCAGCGACAGCTTGCCCTTGGTACCGGAGGTCGCGGTGAAGGCCGGGTCCTGCATGACCTTGACCGTGACCTCGTTCGAGGTCGCCCCCTCGTCCGACTTCGTCTGGAAGCGGTAACCCGTGCTGATCGCCCGGCTGAAGGAGTAGGCCCCGGTGCTGTCGGCCTTGGTCGAGGCGATCTGCTTCAGCGGCTGCTTGGTGGCTGCCACCGGCGCGGCCAGGAGGCGGACGGTCTCATTCGCGCCGACCTTACCGGTGATCTTGGCCGTTCCCGGGCCGTCGATCGTCTTCGGCGCGCTGATGGTCGGCTTCGCAGGCTGGTAACCGTCATTGGCGTCGATGACGATCACGCCATCGGTCACCGTGCCGCCGGTGGCGCCGCCGGCGCCGGAGACGACGATGGTCTCGGCCGGTTCCGCTTCGGTGTCGTCATAGAGCTTCACCTGGAGCGGCGGCACCGGCAGCTCAGTGCCGGGCAGGGTGCCCGCGTCGATGACTACCGTCTTGGTTTCCGGAGGGACGAAGTCCGAGGCACTGGCCGCACGGTGGCCCTTGGCCGCGGAACCCGTGAAGGTGAGGGTCAGCGTGGTCGCGTCCTGCGAGATGCCGGTGACCGTACCGAGCACATCGACGGTGTCGCCTTCCTTGCCGGAACTATCGCGAACCGCCAGGTCTGGCGCCTTGTCATCGTTATTGAGCGTCAGCGTGGCCGAGTCTGCCGTCTGCGGCGTGACCCAGAAGTTGCCATCACCATCCGCTTGTGGCGTTGTCGTCAGGGCCACGGTCTCGTTCGGTTCGAACGTCGTGTCACCGTTGACAAGCGTGGCGGCGTAGCCTGTGGTCGATTCCGGCGCGATCGTAGCCGTCGTGCTGAGTCCGGCAAAGTCGTTGTCCCCGACCACCCCTTCGACGAGGTTCGAAGCGGGGTTGACGGCACCCGGGCTCGTGGCGACAGTGAAGGTGACCGCACGGTCGCTGGCGTTGCTGAGCTTGATCGGTGCCAAGACCGCCGAGGTCTCATCATCCTCAGGAACCGTCAGATCATCAAGAGCGACCGTCGGCGTGGCGTCGTCATCGGTGATATAGACCAAAACCGGAGCCTGCGCATCCATTGCAGGGGTAGTCAAGTCGACGACGATGGAGAATTCCTCGGCGTCTCCATTGGGGCCAGTGCGGTCCTCCTGCCCCTCGTCGATCGTGTCGCCGATGATGTCGACCGTGAAGGTCTGCGTAGCCGTGCCGGCCGGGAACGTCAAGGCTCCCTTCGACGCTACGAAGTCCTTGCCGGGCACAGCATTCCCAATGCCGGCCGGGGATGCGCTCGTCGACCAATCCGCCTTGATTGGCGTGCCGGCCACGGCGCTCAGCTCGGCGGTGAACGACTGTTGTCGGGTTCCGGAGTTCCCCTCGGTAACCGTAGTCGGAGCCGGAGTGATGGTGACGGTCGGCTCAGCGTCGTCATCGTCGATGGTGGCGGTGGCCTTGGTCGGCGTTCCCAAGGTTGCGTACGTCGGCTCAGAGATCTCGACGGCGAAGTCCTCGGGAAGCTCGAAAAGCGAGTCAGTCGCGGTCCCGACGGCGATTTCCGCCGTTGTGTCACCCGCATCGATGGTGGCCGTACCCGACAAGAGACCGGTAAGGTCGGCGCTCGTGCTGGCCGCGGCATGGCCGGATGCCGGAGTCACATCGACGACGTTCCACTTGACCTGGATCGGCACGTCAGAGACGGCGCTCGCCCTCACCGTGAAGGTAGCGGTGCCAGCTTCTGTCACCGGCCCGGCCGGGGGTTCGATCGACAGGGTCGGTAGGGCGTCGGCCGAAGCCGGCGCTGCCCCTACTAAGCCGACGGCCATCGCGACGGCGGCCAACAGGGCCCCTCGCAGGGATTTCGGGCCACGCAGCGCGAACGGAACGGAGCCGCTCTTGGCCGCATGGGCTTGTCGGTAGCGCATGTCTGTTCTTTCTCCTTCGGCGGCTGGGCTACCTCCGTCCTGGGAGGCCCCTGGCTTTGCGTCCCCGCTTCGCAGCGGGTTTGCCTGTTCGGTACCGCACCTTGGGCGGTCTAGGGGCACCGGAAAACCGGCCCTCAGCAGCGCAAGCACCGGGATACGGATCCCGTGCGGGGCGATGCCTCCCGTAATCTAACCGGCGTATCGACGCCTTACCGGCGGAACGGGCTATTAAGACGAATCGTCCTCAAGTAACTCAACGTCCGCCACAGACAGTGCTCAGAGCAGACCGTGCCGCATCGCGGTCGTGACGGCGGCCGTGCGATCGGCCACGTCGAGCTTGTTGAAGGCCCGGAGCAGATGCGTCTTCACGGTGGCCTCACTGATGAACAGCCGCTTGCCGATCTCGGCATTGGTGAGACCGGCCGCGACCAGGCGCAGCACCTCGGTCTCGCGCGCCGACAGCGCCGGCGGCGCCGGGTTGCGCACCTGCCGGACCAGCGTGGACGCCACACTCGGCGCCAGCACGGTCTCCCCGCGGGCGGCGGCCCGGACGGCATCGGCCAGTTCCTTCGGCGAGGCGTCCTTCAGCAGGTAGCCTGCGGCGCCGGCCTCGATGGCGCGCAGAATGTCCCGGTCGGACTCGTAGGTGGTCAGCACCATCACGCGAACGCCGCTGGTGGCGGCCAGGATCCGCTCGGTCGCCTCGACCCCGTCGCCGCCCGGCATGCGCAGGTCCATCAGCACGATGTCCGGGCGTTCGGCCAGCGCGAGCGCCACCCCCTCGACACCGGACGAGGCCTCACCGACGACGGTCAGGCCGGGTTCGGCGTCCAGCATGCCCCGCAGGCCCATCCGCACCACGGGATGGTCGTCGACGAGGAGGATGCGGATCACGCGGGGATCTCCAGTTCGACGGTGGTGCCGGTGTCGGCGTCGCTGCGGATGGCCAGGGCGCCGCCGATGTCGGCGGCTCGCGAGCGCATCCCGGAGAGGCCGAAGTTCCCGGAGATTCCGGGGTCGAAGCCGCGGCCGTCGTCCCGGACCACCAGGCGCACCGTGTCCGGTGAGTACGCCAGCAGCACGGCCACCTCACGCGCCCCGGCATGCCGGCGGACGTTGGTCAGGGACTCCTGGGCGGCGCGCAGCAGCACCACCTCGGCCCGGGTCGGCAGGCCGCGCTCGGCGCCGGTGATCCGGACGGTGGCGGGCACCCCGGCCTCTTCGGTGAAACGGGCGGCGCTACGGCGTACCGCCTCGGGCAGTGAAGCGGAAGCCAGCGCCGAGGGTGCGAAAGCCGCGACCATGGCCCGCGATTCCGCGAGATTCTCCCGTGCGGTGCGCACGGCGAGCGCGAGGCGCTCGTCCTTCAGGTCCGGGTCGACCGCCTGGAGCAGGGTGATGATGCTGGTGAACCCCTGTGCGAGGGTGTCGTGGATCTCGCCGGCCAGGCGGGCCCGCTCGGCCGCCGCCCCGGCCTCGTGGGAGAGCCGGGCCACCTCGGCGCGGTTGGCCTCGAGTTCGGCGATGAGCTGGGCCCGCTGTTCGCTCTGCTCGGCCATCCTGGTGATCCAGACGCCGATGCAGAGGCCTGCGGCCGTGGAGATGGCCGCGATCACCAGGTCGATCAGGATCCCGCCGGGGTCGGCGCGGAGTTCCAGCACGACCGGGATCAGGTTGGCACAAAGGACCAGGGCCACCGCCCGCCGCAGCGACACCAGCATGAAGAACAGCGGGATGATCATGAACATCAGCCAGGTGGTCACCGGCACGCCGGCCACGGCCACGGCGAAGAGCAGGAGGTACGCGACACTCACCAGCATCGACCGCTTACCGTGGTGGTCGATCAGGATCAGCGGGCGGGCCGCGGACAGGTAGAGCACCGCCATCGCGGTGACCGAGCCGACGGCGACCGCCCGCTCGGTCACCGAGTAACCGTCGGCCAGGAGGACCGCGGCCGCGATGGCGACCGCGACCACCAGGAAGTACAGCTCCCAGAGCCGGCAGCTCTAGGCCATCCAGCGGACCGGGAACAGCGACGCCGCCTTCTCTCGCCAGTCCGGCAGCAGCAGCAGCTGGCTCATCGGGTGGTTAACGGCTCCCGACGGATGAATCCGGGGGATTCCCAGCTCGGACCGCATCCGATCCACCGTCCCGGAAGGAGGTGATCGCATGTCTCACGTCGTCGGCACTGGCACGGTCTCGTTCGGCCATGGCGAGGATCGTCCTCGCGGCGTTGAGGTCGCGGCAGGCGGTGTATCCGCACGCCGCGCACTCGAAGACTCGTACACCCAGTCCGAGGCGGTGATTGGCTCTCTCGCCGCACCCGGAGCAGGTCATCGTGGTGTAGGCGGGCGGCACCAGCACCACCTTCCGGCCCGCCCGCTTGCCATGCTCGACAAGTTCTCGCTTACACGCGCCGATCGCCGCGTCGGAGGCTTTGCGGGCCATCCGGGACTTCGCGAGGAACTTCGGTTTGAAGTCCTCCACGGCGATCAGGCTGTGATGCTCGGTGACGTTCTTGGCCCAGACACGGGCGTCGTGGGTGTTCTGCCGGGCCGCTTTCTTGGCGAGCCGGGCGGCTTGTCGTTTCGCCGTTCGGTAGCCGTTCGAGGGCGCGTGCCCCTTGGGCCGGCTGCGCCGGGCCATCTTGCGCTGAGCCTTCGCCAGCTCGGCCGCACAGCGACGGCGGTGGCCAAGATGCGGCAGGTCGTAGCGGGGATCGGTGGTGGTCGCGGTGGTCTTGACGCCCCAGTCCACCCCGATGCCCGGCAGACCGGCGTCCGGCGCCACGGTGATGTCGCGGCGGACCACGAAGGATGCGTACCAGTGGCCGAGGCTGTCGCGGTAGACCCGCACGCTGGACGGCTCGGACGGCAACTCCCGAGACCACACCACCGGGATCATGACCTTGCGGGGCAGGCACAGCCGGCCGTCCTTGATCCGGAATCCACGGGTGGTGTACTCCAGGCTCGGCAGCCCGTCCTTCTTGCGCTTGGCCTTCGGCCGGCCCCGGCCCTCGACCTTGAACGAGTGACCCAGGGCTGTCGCGTAGGTGCGCAACGTCTGCTGCTGGGCGACATGCGAGCCCTCACGTAGCCACGAGTTACGGCCGCGGGCCTCAGTCAGCAGCGTCGACAGCTTGCCGAACGTCGGCTTGCGGCCGGTCCTCTGCTGGTGGACGGCTTCGTTCCACAGCCACCGGCAGCGGCCCCACTCGTCGAGCAGTGCGGCCTCCGCGATGCGGCCGGGCCGCAGGCGGTAGGTGTATCGCACTGTCTCGTCCACACCGGACATTATGCAGCGGCAAGACACACAGCCCCAGGGACCATCCGAAAGTTGCGCGCCGAACGGAACACCTCTTATCGAGGCGATCGGGGCCCAGACCTGCTCCGCTGGGTTCCGTTTCTTCCCTACGGCTAAAGCCGGGTTTCCACGGAAGGCAACCGATGAGCTGGAGCACCACCACCGGAACATTCAGGCCGGCGCCGGCATTGCGGGCGTTCCTGACCAGGCCGCTGACCGCGACGCCAGCAGGAGATCATCGAGAGTAGGAGGATCCAGGCGAAGATCCCGGACGGGACGACCGCGCGGCGGTCACCGGTTGTCCACCGATCGGTGGACACCGATCATTCCCAGCGGAATTTGCGGGCCGCCACGGCCGGCCAGAGCACCGCCCAGGCGACCAGGGCCAGCCAGATGCCGGCCGGCACCGAACCGCCGTGCATGAGCGTCTCGCGCAGCGCCTCGGCGTGTGCCGCGAGCGGCAGCAGGAACCAGCCGGCCGTGCCCAGGTCGGGGGCGCCGAACATGATGCCACCGACGGAGAGCATCACCACGTAGATCAGGGTCGCCGCGCCGGTGGTGGTCTCCGGCTTGAGCACGCTGGCCAGCAGCAGGGCGAGGCCGCTGTACCCCGCGGCGGCCAGCACGGTCACCCCGAGCGCGGGGAGCAGGGCGCCGGCCTCCGGCCGCCAGCCGACGGCCAGGCCGACCAGGGCCAGCACCAGCACCTGCACCACGATCTGGACCAGCACGGCGGCGGTCTTGGCGAGCAGCAGTCCGGGCCGGGTGAGCGGAGACGCCCCGAGCCTTTTCAGTACGCCGTAACTGCGCTCGTAGCCGGTGGTGATGGCCTGGCCGGTGAACGCCGTGGACATCACGGTGAGGGCCAGGACGCCGGGGACGACATAGCCGAGCCGGTCCTCGGTGGGCAGGTTGGTGACGTCGAACAGGCCGGCGCCGAGCAGCACCAGCAGCGGGACGCCCATGGCGAGCACCACGGCCTCGCCCCGGCGGGCGGTCAGCAGCAGCTCCATGCGGATCTGGGTGGCCAGGATGGTCCGCATCGGGGCACGCCCGGGCGCGGGGGCGAAGGTGCTCACTGGGCGGCTCCCACCGGGGTCTGCGTGGTCAGGGCGAGGTAGACGTCCTCGAGCGTGCGGCGGCGGGTGTTCACCGCGGTCACGTCGGCGCCCGCCGACGCGAACCAGGTCAGCACCTCGGCCAGGCCGGCGGTGTCGAGGGCGCCGGAGATCGTGTACTGCCCGGGGGACGGCTCGGCGACGCTCCACCGGCCGCGCAGCCCGGCCATGTCCAGCCCCGGGTCGGCACGGACCTCCAGGACGTCGACGGCCGCGGCCGAGGTCAGCTCGGCCGGGGTGCCGGTGGCCGCGACCCGGCCGGACCGCATGATCACCACGTCGTCGGCGAGCCGCTCCGCCTCGTCCAGCAGGTGGGTGGTGAGCAGCACCGAGACGCCGTCGGCGCGCAGCTCCTCGATCAGCTGCCAGGTGGTGTGCCGGGCCTCGGTGTCCATGCCGGCCGTCGGCTCGTCGAGGAAGACCAACTCGGGACGGCCGACCAGGGCCACCGCGAGGCTGAGCCGCTGCTGCTCGCCGCCGGAGAGCCGGCGGAACCGGGTGCGCTCGAAGCGGCGCAGGCCGAGCCGGTCCAGCAGCATGTCGGTGTCCAGCGGGTTGGCCGCGAACGAGGCGAACAGCCGCAGGATCTCGCCGGCCGTGGCCCACGGGTAGACACCGCCGGACTGGAGCATGATGCCGAGCCGCGGCATCAGCGCGTCGTGATCGCCGACCGGGTCCAGCCCGAGCACCCGGACCCGGCCGTCGTCCGGCCGGCGGAAGCCCTCACAGACCTGGAGCAGGCTGGTCTTGCCGGCGCCGTTGTGCCCGAGCAGGGCCAGCACCCGCCCGCGCGGCAGACACAGGGACACCCCGTCGACAGCCGTCGTGTCGCCGTAGCGCACCACGACGTCCGTCACCTCGACCGCGGCCGCGTCGCCACCAACCATGAGTCCCGCCCATCCGGATTCGTCCGCCACGGCCACCATACGGTGAGCCGCTGAGGCCTCCGGCCCGCGGTGCGCCCCGATGGTCTGTCCCACACTGCCCCACGGCGGCGGTGGGGACCTCCTACCCAGGTCGGGCCTTATCGTCTCCGAGTATGAGCGTCGTACAGATCTACACCGACGGGGCGTGTGTCCCCAATCCCGGACCGGGCGGCTGGGGCGCGGTGCTGCGCTGGGGCACGGCCGAGAAGGATCTGTGCGGCGGCGAGGCGAATCCGACCACGAACAACCGGATGGAGCTGATGGCCCCGATCCGCGCGCTGGAGGCCCTGAACCGGGCTCCACTCACGGTGGAGATCTACACCGACAGCGTCTACGTGCGGAACGGCATCACGCAGTACATGCACAACTGGAAGCGCAACGGCTGGCAGACCGCGGCCCGGCAGCCGGTGAAGAACGTCGACCTGTGGAAGCGGCTGGACGAGGCGGTGCGGCGGCACGAGGTGAGCTGGCACTGGGTGAAGGGTCACGCCGGCCACCCGGAGAACGAACGGGCCGACCGCCTCGCCGCCCGGGGGCTGCGCGAGGCCGTGGAGGCGGCGGGCGTCAACCGCGCGGCCGCGGGACCCGCCGGCCGGTGACCTTGGCGCGGGCGACCCGGTCCGGCGGCAGTTTGTAGGTGGCGGCCCGGACCAGCCCCTCGGGCACCGTGTGCCGTCCCTCCCGCTGCTCCGGCACGTCCGGGGCGAGCGGGACGACCTGCGGCGCGACCGGCCGCTGACCGGCGGCGCGCGCGGCCATGCTGAACACGCTGCGGGTGGCCGTCTCGTAGCCGTGCCGGTACGCCTCCCGCAGCTCCGCCCCGCTCTGCCGGCGCTGGTGGATCCGGCCCGCGACGTATCCGGCACAGGCCATGGCGGCGGCGGCCAAACCGACGAGGAGAAGGGTGTCGCCCGGTGCGCTCATTCTGCGATTGTGACGAATCGGATAGACCGCCAGCTATGGCCCGTTTGACGTACCCCGTTGGAATTAGGTTAATGGTCGCACTGTGCAATGAAGCGACTCGATGATGGGGGAAGTCCATGCGCACCACCCGTCGTGCCCTGGCGGCCGTCGTCGGCGCCACCGCGCTGCTGGTGACGTCCGCCTGCGGGCCCGGCGAGGACGACACCGCCGCCTCGACGGTCGAGGTCTTCACCTGGTGGGCCGGCGGCGGCGAGAAGGCGGGCCTGGACGCCCTGGCCGGCCTGTTCACGGAGTCCTGCCCCGGGCAGCGGTTCGAGAGCGGAGTGGTCCCCGGCGGCGCCGGGGTGGACGCCAAGCAGGTGCTCGCCGCCCGCCTCCAGCACAACGACGCCCCGGACACCTTCCAGGTGCACGCCGGCGCGGAGCTGCTCGACCACATCGACGCGGACCAGGTGCGGGACCTCAGCGCGGAGTACCGGACCTGGGGCCTGCGCGACGCGCTGCCGGCCGGCCTGGTCGCCGATCTCACCGTCAACGACCGGATCTACTCGGTTCCGGCCGGCGTGCACCGGGCCAACGTGGTCTGGACCAACGACCAGGTGCTCGCCGACGCCGGCATCCTGGTCGCCCCGAAGACCCTGAAGGAGTTCATCGGCAACCTGGAGCGGCTGCGCCGCTCCGGGGTCGAGTCCCCGCTCGCGCTCGGCCGTGACTGGACCCAGCTCATGCTGCTGGAGTCGGTGCTGATCAGCGATCTCGGCCCGAAGCGGTTCAGTGGCCTGTTCACCGGCACGACGAAGTGGGACAGCCGGGCGGTCGAGCTGGCGATCGAGGACTACGCCCGGATCGTCGAGTTCAGCAACACCGACCGCGACTCGCTCGACTGGCCGGAGGCCACCCGCCTGCTCATCGACGGCAAGGCCGGCTACCAGCTGATGGGCGACTGGGTCACCGCCGAGATGGCGGCGAACACCTTCAGCGGGTACGACAGCTTCACCTTCCCCGGCAACGGCATGGCCTTCCAGTGGCTGGCCGACTCGTTCGTGCTGACCACCGGCGCGGCCAACCCGGAGGGCGCCCGCTGCTGGCTGGAGACCGTCGCCTCGCCACGGGGACAGCAGGCGTTCAGCGTGCGCAAGGGCTCCATCCCGGCCCGGACCGACGCGCCGACCGACGGCTTCACCGACTATCAGCTCGAGGCGGTCGCGGACTGGCGGTCGGGCACCCCGGTCCCGTCCTGCGCGCACGGCTCGGCCTGCTCGCAGCCCTGGCAGAACGCGGCCAACGCGGCACTCGGCGCCTTCTCCACCTCGGGTGACGCCACCGCGTTGCGGAGCGCCCTCGCCGCGGCCGCCAAACAGTTCATCAGGCAGCCGTAACAGGGCACGATGGGTGCATGGGTGAGGAACGTGACGGCGTACCGCTGACCAACCTGGACCAGGAGCTCTTCCCCGGGGCCGGGGCCACCAAGCGGGATCTGATCGACTACCTGGACGTGATGGCCGGCCGGTTCCTCCCGGTGCTGCGCGACCGGCCGCTCTCGGTCATCCGGGTGCTCCGCGGCCAGGACCGGTTCATGCAGAAGAACCTGCCGAAGTACACGCCGGACTGGGTGCCCCGGGCCACGGTCTGGGCCGAATCGTCGCACCGCGAGGTGACCTACCCGCTGGCCAACGACCGCCGCACGCTCTACTGGCTGGGCAACCAGCGGGCCGTCGAGTACCACCCGGCGTTGATGACCGCCGGATCCACCCACCCGACCCACCTGATCATGGATCTGGACCCGCCGGAGGACGGCGGCTTCGGCGTGGCCGTGGCCGGCGCCCGGCTGGTCCGGCAGGCGCTCGCCGACATCGGCATGTCCGGGGCGGTCAAGACCAGCGGGGCCAAGGGCGTGCACGTCTTCGTCCCGCTCGCCGAGGGCGCCGCCGTGGAGGACGTGGCGGCCGCCCAGCGCGCGGTCGCCGCCCGGGCCGAGCGCCTGGACCCGGAGCTGGCCACCACCGCGTTCATCCGCGAGGACCGGCACGGCCGGGTGTTCCTCGACGCCACCCGGGCGGGCGGGGCCACCGTGGCGGCGGCCTACAGCCCGCGGGCCCGGCCCGGCGTTCCGGTCTCGTTCCCGGTCGGCTGGGACGACCTGGACCGGGTCACGCCCGCCGACTTCACCCTGCGCACCGTGCCCGGCCTGCTCGGCGACCGCGACCCGTGGGCGGCCGGCATGCCCGCCCCGCAGCGACTCGACCCCGGGCTGGTCGCCGAGGGGCACACCATCCCGGTCGCCCGGGTGCAGGCCATGCACGAGGGAAAGCGCCGCGCCCGGGCACGCCGGGAGGCGGCCGGCGAGGGCTAGGGCCTATCTGGGTGATCCACCAGATAGGCCCTAGGGTCTACACCGATCGGTGTAGGCCGGTACTCGGGAGGCGTCGATGCGGTTGACAGCGGCGGTAGGACGCGCCGCCCCGCCCGCCGAACCTAGCGTTCCCGGCATGACGACGAACCTGACCCGCACCGCCGCCGTCCTGACGCTGGTGGGCGTGCCGACCGGGCTCGCCCTGACCGGCGGGCTCGGCGAGACCGTCCTGGTCGGCACGCTCGCCGCGTGCCTGGCCGGACTGGTCCTGGCCGCCCGCCGGTGGCCGCTCGGCGTGCTCATCATGTCCTTCTGCACCGTCGCCGCCTGGCGGGTGGCCGAGCTCATCACCGCCGGTTGGCTGTGGCCCGCGACCGCCGCCCTGGTGGCACTGGTCCTGGCCGGGCGGCCGCGGACCGCGATCATCGCTTCGGTGCTCATGCTGTGGTGGGGTCTCACCCTGGACACCTTCGTCTACCCGCACTCGCCCGACTGGGTGCTCGCCCACCTCGGCGGGGAGGCGCTGTGGGTGGCCGCCGCGCTCGCCGGCGCGTCCGCGTACCGGAACACGCTCCGCTGGCGTGCCGAGATGGCGCACCGGATCACCCAGGACGAGCAGCGACGGCACCTCGAGGCGAGCCGGAGGCGGGCCGAGGAGCGGGTGGAGATCGCCCGTGACCTGCACGACGTGGTCTCGCACACGCTGGCCGTGGTCGGCGTGCACCTGAACGTGGCGCTGGACGCGTTCGACGAGGAGCCGGAGGAGGCGAAGGCCTCGCTGAAGCTGGCCCAGGAGGTCCGCGGCCGGGCCATGACCGACTTGAAGGCGCTGGTCGGCGTGCTGCGTGAGGGTGAACTGCCGGCGCTGGAAGGCTTGGAGCGGCTGATCGGCCGGGTCCGTGACGCCGGGCTGGACGTGTCGTTCGACGAGGTCGGCGACCCGGTCGAGGTGCCGGCGCCGGTGGCCGCCGCCGTCTACCGGGTGGTGCAGGAGTCGCTGACCAACACCGTCCGGCACGCGGGCGCCACCCGCGTCCGGGTCACCCTGCGCTACGCGCCCGGCAGTGTTCTGGTCGACGTGCACGACGACGGCGCCGCGGCCGGGCCGATGGCCGACGGGCACGGCATCTCCGGCATGCGGGAGCGGGTTGCCGCGCTCGGCGGCGCGCTCACCGCCGGTCCGGTCAAGGACGGTTTCACGGTACGAGCGACCATCCCCATCACGGAGTGAAGATGACCATCTCGGTGCTCCTCGCCGACGACCAGCACCTGGTCCGCGCCGGTTTCCGCAGTCTGCTGCGGCGCGGGCGGGACATCACGGTGGTGGGCGAGGCGTCCACCGGTGACGAGGCGGTGCGCGCCGCCCGTACCCTGCGCCCCGACGTGATCCTGATGGACATCCGGATGCCCGGGATGGACGGCATCACGGCCACGAGGCAGATCCTCGGCTTCCACCCCGCGAAGATCATCATCCTGACCACCTTCGAGACCGACGAGTACGTGTTCGCCGCGCTCGCGGCCGGGGCCAGCGGCTTCCTCACCAAGGAGATCGACCCGGACGGGCTGCGCAACGCGGTCCGGGTGGTGGCCGCCGGGGACGCCCTGCTCTCCCCCAGCGTCACCCGCCGGGTGGTCGGTGAGTTCGCCCACCGCCCGGTCGCGGCGGCCGCGTCCCCCGGCGGCGACCGGCTGGCGGTGCTCACCGAGCGGGAGCGGGAGGTGGTCCGGCTGGTCGCCACCGGCCTCTCCAACGACGACATCGCCCGCGAACTGGTGATCAGCCCGCTGACCGCGAAGACCCATGTCACCCGGGCGATCGCCAAGCTGGGCGTCCGCGACCGGGTGCAGCTGGTGATCGTGGCGTTCCAGGACGGCCTGGTCGGGAACTGACCCGCGGGATCTCCTCAAGAGCGGCTGCCGCGGCCCGATGACCCGGTTACCACCAGTGCATGGTGGCGGACCGGAAGGGGGTGAGCGGATGGCGGTCGACCGTACGGCCATGGAACCGGGCGCGTCGCGTCGCTGGATCCGCCGCTGTGTCGCGGTCGGAGCCCTGTTCCTGGTCGTCGCCGTACTGGTGATGAGCAGGGCCGGCGGAACTGCCGTGGCCGGCGCCATCGGCACCTGGGCCCTGCTGGCCGGGGCCGCGCTCGCGGCCGGCGCCTGCGTGTGGCGGTCCCGCGGCTTCACCGGCCGGGCCCGCTGGGGCTGGGCGCTGCTCGCCGCCGGGCTGCTGACCTGGGGTTTCGCCCAGTTCACGTGGCTTGCCCACCGGTGGGTGCCGGGCGTGCCGGAGGTCCTGGCGCGGCGGGGTGTGGAGGACGTCGGCCTGGTCGGGCTGGGTCTGCTCATCCCGGCCGCGCTGCTGACCATGCCGCGCGCCGCCCAGCCTCTGGCGAACCGGATCCGCAGCGTCCTCGACGGCCTGCTGATCGCGGCGTCGCTCGTACTGCTGGCCTGGATCTTCGTCGTGGACGACCTCGCGGCCGACGCGCACGGGCCGCGCTTCTACCTGACGCTGTTCTTCCCGCTGGCCGACGTCGTGATCGCGACCATGGTCGCCTACATGCTGCCGTTGCGGCGGGACCGGCGCGACTTCGGCGCCGACCTGACGTTCGTCTGCGCCGGCCTGCTCGCCTTCGCGGTCGCCGACGCCGGGCACGTCTATCTGCACCTGGTACACGATTTCGGCGCGGGGCCGATCGCGCATCTGGGCTGGCTGGCCGGCTACGCGCTGATCACGATGGGCGCGCTGCGACCCCGGGTCGCCACCGACGCCCCGCTGAGCCTGCCGCCGGGCGTGTGGAGCACCGCGGTCATGATGCCGTACCTCACGGTGATCGCCGCCCTGGTCGCCAGCGTCATGCTCCAGCTACAGACCGGGCACGTCCCCACGTTCGTGGGCTTCACCAGGTCCTTCCTGATCCTGCTGCTCATCGGCCGGCAGTTGCTCACCCAGCTGGAGAACCGGGCGCTGACCCGCGGCCTGGAGATCCGGGTCGCCGACCGCACCGCCGAGCTGTACGCCCGTGAGCAGCACTTCCACGCCCTCGTCCGGAGCAGCTCGGACGTGATCACGGTGATCGACAGCTCCGGGGTGATCCGCTACCAGTCCGAGTCGATGCAGCGTGTGTTCGGCTACCCGGCGGCGCTGTTCGTCGGCCGCCGCTACACCGACCTGGTCGACGCGGAGGTGGCGATGCGGCTGGCCCAGGCGATGCGGCAGGTCGCCGCCCGCCCGTTCGCCAACGTCACCCTCGAGGTCGTGCACACCCACCAGGACGGGCGCAAGCGGCCCTCCGAGGCGATCATCACGAACCTGGTGGACGACCCGCACGTGGCCGGCTTCGTGCTGAACACCCGGGACATCAGCGATCGGATGGAGCTCCAGGAGCAGCTGGTGCACGAGGCGTACCACGACTCGCTCACCCAGCTCGCCAACCGTGCCATGTTCCGTGAGCGGACCGCCGCCGCGCTGGAGAGCGGCGCCACCGCCACCGTGCTGCATCTCGACATGGACGGCTTCAAGCGGGTCAACGACAGTCTCGGGCACCTGGCCGGCGACCAGTTGCTGGTCCGGATCGCCGACCGGCTGCGCGGCTGCCTCCGTGAGGACGACCTGGTGGCCCGGTTCGGCGCCGACGAGTTCGGGGTGCTGCTGACCGGCGACGACGGCGCCGAGGAGGTGGCCCGGCGGATCCTCGACGACCTGGACGCGCCGGTCATGCTGGGCGCACGGCAGATCCACGTACGGGCCAGCATCGGCCTGGCCGGCACCGACCTGCTGGAGGAGTCCGCCGACACGCACGGTGACCGGGCCGAGCAGCTGATGCGCAACGCCGACCTGGCCATGCACCACGCCAAGGCGGTCGGCGGCGGCGTCTTCGCGACCTACCGCCCGCGGATGCGCGACGGCCTGGTCGAGCGCCTGGAACTCGAGTCCGACCTGCGTGCCGCCCTGGAGAACGGTGAGCTGCGCCTGCACTACCAGCCCACCGTCGACCTGGAGACCAGCCAGGTGGTCGGCTTCGAGGCGCTGATCCGCTGGCCGCACCCGACCCGCGGCATGATCAACCCACTGGACTTCATCCCGATCGCCGAGGCCACCGGCCTGATCGTGCCGCTGGGCCGCTGGGTCCTGCACGAGGCGTGCCGTCAGGCCGTCGAATGGTCGGCAGCCTCCGGCGGCCGCCCGCTCAAGATGTCGGTCAACGTCTCGGTCCGCCAGTTCGACCGGGCCGACCTGGCCGAGACCGTCGCCGCCGTGCTCGCCGAGACCGGCATGCCCGCCGACCGCCTCTGCCTGGAGATGACCGAGAGCGTTCTGATGACGGACACCGAGGCCAACCTGGAACAGCTCGTCCGTCTCAAGGCGCTCGGCCTCACCCTGGCCATCGACGACTTCGGCACCGGCTACTCGTCCCTGGCCTACCTGCGCCGTTTCCCGGTCGACACCCTCAAGATCGACCGCTCGTTCGTCGAACGCCTCGGCGTCATCGCCGACGACACCGCCCTCACCGACACCATCGTCCGCCTGGGCCGCAGCCTCGGCATGGCCACCGTCGCCGAGGGCATCGAGGAGTTCGGCCAGCTCGCGGCCCTCCGTGAGATGGGTTGCGGTTTCGCCCAGGGCTACTACTTCTCCCGCCCGGTCCCGGCCGACGAGGCCGGCCTCCTCTTCCTGGAGGGAGCCCACACACCCGCCTGATCCAGGCGTACCCGAGAAAGGTCCTCCAGAAGGACCCGGCAGATCCCGCGGCCGAGACGCGGCACAGGTTTAGGTTGACGTGCATGCTCATCAGTTTCGGATGTCCGGTTTCCGGCGCCTGGGCGCAACCGGAGACACTGACCACGATCGCCCGACGGGCCGAGGAGCTCGGGTATCACGGGCTCTGGGCGTTTCAGCGACTGCTCGTCGGGCGGGACCAGGATCTCGCGCCGATCTATCACAGTGTGCTCGATCCCATGGTCGCGCTGACCTGGGCCGCCGCCGCCACGTCCCGGATCCGGCTCGGGGTTTCGGTGATCAACCTGCCGTACGTGTCGCCCACCTATCTGGCCAAGCAGGCCGGCTCCCTGGACCGGCTGTCCGGGGGGCGGTTCGACCTGGGACTGGGAACAGGGTGGTCGGAGCCGGAGTTCGTGGCCACCGGGTCCGATCCGAAGCCGCGCGGGCCACGCACCGAGGAGTATCTGGAGGTGCTGAAGGTGCTGTTCAGTGGGGGTGAGGCCGAGTACGACGGCCGCTTCTACCGGGTGCCGCCGAGCCGGATGGCGCCGGCGCCGGCGCAGGCGGGTGGCCCGCCGGTTCTGCTCGGCGGAACCGCCGACGTCGCGCTGCGGCGGGCCGGGCGGATCGCGGCCGGCTGGGTGAGCAGCAGCCGGACAAGCCTGCCGGAGATCGAGCGTGGCGTGCGGATCGTCCGCGAAGCGGCGGAGGCCACAGGACGGGACCCGGATTCGGTGCGTATCGTCGTACGTGGCGTCGTCCAGGCCGGGCGGCGCGACGAGGCGATTCCGCTGTCCGGGACCTGGGGCCAGATCCGCGCGGGAGCCGAGAGGTACGCTGAGGCCGGCGCCACGGAGCTGTTCTACGAGCCCAACTGGGACCCGCGGATCGGCGGACCGGAGGCCGACCCGCGCGCGGCCGCGGATCTCGGGGCCGAGATCCTCGACGCGCTCGCGCCCAACGGCTGACCGTTCCAGACCGCTGCCATTAGGCCGATCCGGTGCCGGCGCCGTGCCCGGTCGGTCATCAATGGCGGCTTTCGATGGCCGGAATGGTTGCCGAATTGTCGCCCAGCCGGCCGGAGAGCGCGTCCCGTTCGGGCCAGGCGGACGGTCGGCGGAGCCCATCTATATACGGCGGAGACGGTCACCGACCGTAAATCTTCCGGCGATGGCCTCTACCGGCCGCAGGACCCACGGGAGGAACAGCCAACGAGGACATGATCTTGAAACGATGAAGAAACGGTGATGCGACATTCCAGGCCCGCCACTTCGATGACTCTGCGCAACCGTACGATTGCCCGCCGAATCTCCATAGCCGACAAAACGCCCACGGAACCAACCCACTACATGCCGGTATGGTGGTAAATTTGGGGTTTTGAGGAGTACTTCCGTGGCCGATGGTATGACCTAATCCATATGCTCGGGCCCGCTCTCTGTTATTCATTCGATGCGTCAACTCATTTCCTACGGCCCGATTCCCGACTACGTTTGCCAACCGCAGCATCCGAATACCTCTCACGCACGGCGCATGTGAGGTGTGTCCGTCCATGGAGGTGAACTACCAGCGTGGAACCGTTGATCGATGACCCCGCGCTGACGGGAAAGCCGCTCTCATCCGAGCCGGCGACCCCGTCGAAGACTTCCCCGAACACCGCGAAGGGCAAGTCGCCGACCCGCATCGCCCTGTCCCGGCTGCGCCGCGACAAGGTGGCCATGGTCAGCCTGGGCGTGTTCCTACTCTTCGTGTTCATCGCGATCTTCGCGCCCCTGCTGGCCAAACTCGAGGGCCAGGACCCGACCACGCTGAACATCGACCTGATCGACCGGAACGGATACCCGCTCATCGGGATCACCGGCGATCACTGGTTCGGCATCGAGCCGCGTCTCGGTCGCGACCTCTTCGCCCGTTGGGTCTACGGGGCCCGTCCGTCACTGATCGTGGCCGGTCTCGTCACCGTCATCACCACGATCGTCGGCGTGACCGTCGGCCTGATCGCGGGATTCGCCGGCGGCTGGGTCGACCGGGTCCTGTCCTGGATCATCGATTTCATCCTGAGCCTGCCCTACCTGCTCTTCGCCATCGCCGTTCCGGCGGTACTGCTCACCATCTTCGTCGGCACCGCGGAGAACGCGGACGCGCAACAGGTCGCCCAGGTCCGCTTCTTCAGCCTGATCCTGGTGCTCTCGATCTTCGGGTGGGCGAGCCTCGCGCGGCTGATCCGCGGCGAGGTGCTCTCCCTGCGGGAGCGGGAGTTCGTCCAGGCCGCCCGGGTGCTCGGCGTGCCCACCCACAAGGTGCTCTTCAAAGAGCTGCTGCCGAACCTGGTCGGGCCGATCATCGTCTCGGCCTCGATCGCACTCCCGACGTACGTCGTCACCGAAGCCGGTCTCACGTTCCTCGGTGTCGGACTGGTCGAGCCCACCCCCTCCTGGGGGTTGACCATCTCCACCGCGGTGACGTTCTATCGGGCCCACCCGATCTTCCTGTGGGTTCCGGTGATCGGCATCACCATCCTGGTCCTGGCGCTCAGCCTGCTCGGCGACGCCATCCGGGATGCCTTCGACCCCCGTACCCGACGGTGAACCGGCGTACGTTGCCGGCAATGGAAAGAGGAGAAATGGCGAGGCGTTTGAGAATGGCCGCGGCTACGGCCGCCGCCCTGACTCTCGGCCTGGCGGGCTGTGGCAGCCCGTCGTCCAACAACGACGAGAACAAGTCGGACGACACCGGCAAGATCTCGACCCAGACCGCGGCGATCGACCCCGACGCCAAGGGCCCCGCGCCCGAGGTCCCCGGCGCCCGCAAGGGCGGCGAGATCACGATCTACTCGCAGTCCACCCCGAACACGATCGACCCGACGGACATCTACTACGTCGACTCGAACGAGATCGGCAAGCTGCTCTTCCGTACCTCCACCCAGTTCGCCATCCGCGACGGGAAGCCGGTCCTCGTGCCGGACCTGACCGACGTCGGCACCGTCTCCGCTGACAAGCTGTCCTGGACCTTCAAGTTCAAGACCGGCGAGAAGTACGAGGACGGCTCCGAGATCAAGATCGAGGACCTGGCGTACGCGATCAAGCGCTCGTTCGCCCACGACGTCTTCGCGAACGGCCCGGCGTACCAGCTGTCCTACTTCAAGGACGGCGACAAGTACAAGGGCCCGTACACCAGCGGCACCGACTACGCCGGCGTCGAGGTCTCGGGTGCCGACACCCTGAAGATCAACCTGGCGAAGCCGTTCCCGGACCTGCCGTTCTACATGTCGTTCCCGATGTTCTCGCCGATCCCCCAGGCGAAGGACACCAAGGCCGACTACAAGAACAAGCCGATCGCCAGCGGCCCGTACAAGATCGCTTCCTACACCCCGGGCAGCGAGCTCAAGCTGGTCAAGAACGACAACTGGAACGCCGCGACCGACCCGGTCAAGCACCAGTACGTCGACGGCTGGACCTTCAAGTGGGGTGGCGACGACGTCAAGACCCAGCAGCAGGTCCTGAACAGCAACGGCCCGGACGCCAGCGCCCTGAACTACGTGGACGTGGACGCCTCGCTGATCCCGCAGCTGACCGGTGAGAAGAAGGCGCAGTTCGTCCAGGGTGAGTCGCCCTGCACCTACACCTGGCAGATCGACACCACCCAGGTGCCGCTCGAGGTCCGTAAGGCGATCGCCAAGGCCTGGCCGTACGACCAGACCTGGAAGGCCGCCGGCGTCAACGACTACGTCGGTCAGCCGGCCACCACCTTCATGCCGCCGAGCGTCCCCGGCTACCAGAAGTACACCCCGGTCGAGGACCTGGACGGCGAGGGCACCGGTGACCCGGCCGCCGCGAAGAAGATGCTGGAGGCCGCCGGTAAGGTCGGCTTCGAGCTCAGCTGGTTCTACGACAACACCAAGCCGATCCCGCAGCAGGTCTCCGCGGTCCGCGAGGCTGCCATGAAGGAGGCCGGCTTCGCGGTCAAGGCGATCGGTGTCCCGACCGCCGAGCTCCGCACCAAGATCAACGACTACGACGCCCCGGTCAACATCGCCCAGGGCCCGCGTGGTTGGTGCTCCGACTGGCCGTCCGGTGGTAGCTGGCTCCCGGTTCTCTTCAAGACCGAGAGCATCGCCGCCGGCACCAGCATGGGCGAGCTGAAGGACCCGGCGCTCGACGCCAAGATCGACGAGGTCGCGAACCTGCCGGTCGAGGAGTCCACCGCCAAGTGGGCCGCCCTCGACGAGGAGGTCATGAAGATGTACGCCGCGATCCCGTTCTACTACACCAAGTTCGGTGTCGTGATCGGCACCAACGTCGGTGGCGTCGAGGCCGACCCCACCATGGGTATGCCGCTCTTCACCAATATCTTCCTGAAGAGCTGATCCACTAGTAGGTAACGCGGTGGCCCGGTCCCCCACATGGGCCGGGCCACCGTAGTGGCTCACCAACGTTCTTTCCCCGCCGCCGGCGACCCCGCGCGGCGCCCCTGAACCCGCGTCTGTGTCATCCGGAGGAACCCGCGGTGCTGTTCTACATCCTGCGTCGGCTGGCGAGCGCGATCTCGGTCGTGATCGTCACCCTGATCGCCAGTTTCGCGCTCTTCTTCCTGGCGCCGACCGACCCGGCGGGCGTGATCTGTGGTAACCGCTGTACTCCGGAACGCATCGAGGCGATCAACGACAGCCTCGGCCTGGACGAGCCGGCGATCACCCAGATCGGCCTCTACATGAAGGGCATCGTCGTCGGCCGCACCTACACCACCGCCGGTGGTGTGGTGACCGAGTGCCCGGCGCCCTGCCTCGGCTACTCCTACACGCTCGGCCAGCCGGTCACCAAGATGCTGGCGGACGCGCTGCCGGTGACCCTGTCGATCGTGCTCGGTGGCGCGGTCGTGTACTTCGGTGTCGGCGTGCTCACCGGGACCCTCGCCGCGAAGAACCGCGGCTCGACGATGGACAAGGTCGCCGTCGGCACCAGCCTGCTCGTCAACTCGGTGCCGTACTTCGTGGTCGCCCTGCTCGTCGCCCTGTACGCGACCGTGTTCCCACCGGCGCAGTACACCCCGCTCCTGACCAATCCCTGGGCGTGGGCGAGCGGCCTGCTCGCCGCCTGGATGACCCTGGGCCTGACGAACGCCGCCTCCTACACCCGCTACTCGCGAGCCTCGATGATCGAGACGCTCGGCCAGGACTACATCCGCACCGCGCGGTCCAAGGGCATCAGCGAGCGGCGGGTCGTCTACCGGCACGGCGTCCGGGCCGGTCTCACCCCGGTGGTCACCATCCTGGGTCTGGACGTGGCGTTCCAGCTCACCAACGCGATCTTCACCGAGAGCATCTTCGGTCTTCCCGGTCTGGGCCTGCTCAGCATCCGGGCCTTCTACCAGTACGACCTTCCGGTGCTGATGGGAACCGTGCTCCTCGGCTCGGTGGTGCTGGTGCTGATGAACCTCGTCGTCGACATCGTCTACACCTTCCTCGACCCGCGGGTCCGGCTCGGATGATCCCGGCCGGCCACCCCTACCCCACCACGGCTCGCAGCACAAAGGCGGCATTGGCATGAGCGACCAGACGGTCCGGGCCCCGCAGACGGTGGCCCGGACACCCCGGGCCCGTTCGGCGGACGAGCAGGCCTACCTCGAGGTCTCCGACCTCCACGTGCACTTCCCCACCCAGGACGGCGTCGTGAAGGCGGTGCAGGGCCTGAGCTACTCCCTGCCGCTGGGCCGCACGCTGGCGATCGTCGGCGAATCCGGCTCGGGCAAGAGTGTCTCGAGCATGGCGGTGATGGGGCTGCACGACCGCAAGTCGACCAAGATCACCGGGTCGATCAAGGTCGGCGGCAAGGAGATCGTCGGCATGTCGGAGCGGGCGATGATGTCGTTCCGTGGCGCCGACGCCGCGATGATCTTCCAGGACCCGCAGTCCTCGCTGCACCCGTACTTCACCATCGGCGACCAGATCATGGAGTCGTACCGGTCGCACAACCGGACCTCCAAGAAGGCCGCCAAGGAGCGGGCCATCGAGATGCTCGACCGGGTCGGCATCCCGAACCCGAAGCGCCGGGTGGACCAGTACCCGCACGAGTTCTCCGGCGGCATGCGGCAGCGCGCCATGATCGCCATGGCGCTGGTCAACGACCCGAAGCTGCTGATCGCCGACGAGCCGACCACGGCCCTCGACGTGACCGTGCAGGCGCAGATCCTGGACCTGATCGCCGACCTCCAGCGGGACTTCGGCTCGGCGGTCGTCTTCATCACCCACGACCTCGGCGTGGTGGCCGAGATCGCCGACGACATCCTGGTGATGTACGCCGGCAACGCGGTCGAGCACGGCCCGGTCGACAAGATCCTCGGTTCGCCGCTGCACCCGTACACCTGGGGTCTTCTGGAAAGCATCCCGGCGGTCTCCGGCACGCCGGGCCCGCTGCACCCGATCCCCGGCTCGCCGCCCAGCCTGCTCGCCATGCCGAGCGGCTGCTCCTTCAACCCGCGGTGCGAGTTCCGCGAGCGGGTGAAGGACGACCTGTGCCGGACGCTGCGGCCGGATCTGATCGCGCGCACCGCCGACACCGGCCGTGCCTCCCGTTGCCACCTCCACGACCCCGACCGGGTGTTCGAGGCCGAAGTCCTGCCCCGGCTGCCGTAAGGAACACGACGATGACCGACGCCACCGCTGCCAAATCGGGCGTTCGCAAGGTCGAGGGCGCACCGCTGCTCGAACTCGACGACGTCAAGATGCACTTCCGGATCAAGGGTGATGGCATCCTCGCCCTGGGCAACAAATGGGTCCAGGCCGTCGACGGGGTCAGCCTGACCCTCCAGCCCGGCGAGACGCTGGGCCTGGTCGGCGAGTCCGGCTGTGGCAAATCCACCACGGCCCGCCTGATCACCCGGCTGCTCGAGCCCACCGGCGGGCAGATCAGGTTCCAGGGCGTGGACATCGCCCACATGAACGAGCGCCAGCTGCGGCCGTACCGCCGCGAGATCCAGCTGATCTTCCAGGACCCGTACTCGTCGCTGAACCCGCGGCACACCGTCGGCACCATCGTCGGCACCGCGCTGCGCACCCACGACATGGTGCCGAAGAGCGGCGAGCTCAAGCGGGTCCAGGAGCTCCTGGAGATGGTCGGCCTGAACCCGGAGCACTACAACCGCTACCCGCACGAGTTCTCCGGCGGCCAGCGGCAGCGCATCGGCATCGCCCGCGCGCTGGCGGCCCGGCCCAAGGTGATCGTGGCCGACGAGCCGGTCTCCGCCCTGGACGTGTCCATCCAGGCGCAGGTCATGAACCTGCTGGAGAACCTGCGCAAGGAGCTGGGCATCGCCTTCGTCTTCATCGCGCACGACCTCGGCGTGGTGCGGCACTTCTGCGACCGGGTCGCGGTCATGTACCTGGGCCGGGTGGTCGAGGAGGGTCCGCGCGACGAGCTGTACGAGAAGCCGAACCACCCGTACACCCAGGCGCTGCTCTCCGCCGTGCCGGACATCGGGGTGGTCCGCGGCGTCCCGCCGAAGAACCGGATCCGTCTGGTGGGTGACGTGCCCAGCCCGGTCGACCCGCCGTCCGGCTGCCGCTTCCGCACCCGCTGCTGGAAGGCCGAGGAGATCTGCGCCACGCAGGACCCGGCGCTGCTGGAGCACACGGAGAAGCTGCACACCGCGTGCCACTTCGCCGCGCCTCCGACCGAGTCGATCGTGGCCGAGACGGTCTGACTACCCTGGCCGAGTGGAAAATCGATCCCCGACCGTCTATCGCACCAGGTCGTGGCAGAACCGCCGCCGAGCGCTCCTCGCGCTCGGCGGCGCCGTTCTGGTCCTGGTGGGCTATCTGCTCGGGCGCTGGCAGGACACGCCGGCCGACCCGATGATCACCGGGCAGACCGCCGTCACCCCGGGCGCCGCCAGCGCGTCGGCCGCGCCACCGGCGCCCCCGTCGACCACCCCCACCTCCGCCGAGGCGACCCCGGTGAAGTACCCGGTGCTCCAAGCCGAGGCGGCGACCGAGCTGGCCGGCGTCGAGACCCAGCCCACCGAGGACGAGGGTGGCGGGGACAACGTCGGCTGGATCAACCGAGACGACCACCTGCGGTTCGACAACTTCGACTTCGGGGCGGTGCCGGCGACGTCGGCCCGGATCCGGGTGTCGTCCGGCGCGGGGATCACCGGGCGGGTGCAGATCCGGCTGGACAGCCGGACCAACGACCCGGTGGGTGAGCTGTCGGTCGGCAACACCGGCGGCTGGCAGAAATGGCGTACCGACACCGCGGTGCTCAAGCCGGTGACCGGGACGCACACCGTCTTCGTGACGTTCACCTCGAACGAGGGCGCCGAGTTCGTGAATCTGAATTGGCTGCAGTTCGACCACTGATCGAACGTCTGTACTAATGTGGCGGCGTGATCCTGCACGCCGATCTGGACTCGTTCTACGCGTCGGTCGAGCAGCGCGACGATCCCGCGCTGCGCGGCCGGCCCGTCCTCGTCGGTGGCGGTGTGGTGCTCGCCGCGTCGTACGAGGCGAAGGCCCATGGCGTCCGGACCCCGATGAGTCTCGGCCGGGCCCGGGCGCTCTGCCCGTGGGCCGTCGTCGTCCCACCGCGGATGAGCGCCTACTCGGCGGCCAGCAGGGCGGTGTTCGAGGTCTTCCGGGACACCACCCCGATCGTCGAGCCGATCTCCATCGACGAGGCCTTCCTCGACGTCGACGGCCTCCGCCGGATCCGCGGCACGGCGGAGGAGATCGCCCGGCAGCTGCGGGCCGACGTGCGCGCCCGCACCGGGCTGCCGATCACCGTGGGCGTGGCGCGCACCAAGTTCCTGGCCAAGGTGGCCAGCGGCGTGGGCAAGCCGGACGGGTTGCTGGTCGTGCCGCCCGGCGGGGAGCTGGCATTCCTGCATCCGCTGCCGGTGGAGAAGCTGTGGGGCGTCGGCCCGGTCACCGCGGCCAGGCTGCGCGAGCGGCAGATCCACACGGTGGGCCACGTCGCCCGGATCGGCGAGGCCGCCCTCGTCGCCATGCTCGGCGGCGGCGCGGGCCGCCACCTGCACGCGCTCGCCCACAACCGCGATCCGCGCGGGGTCGAGACGGGGCGGCGGCGCGGCTCCATCGGGGCGCAGTCCGCGCTCTCCCGGTCGCTGTCGTACACCGAGGTCGAGGCCACGCTGGGGGCGCTGGTCGACCGGGTCACCCACCGGATGCGGCGGGCGCACCGCGCCGGGCGCACGATCACGCTGCGGCTGAGGTTCGGCGACTTCACCCGGGCCACCCGGTCCCGCAGCCTGCTCAAGGCCACCATGCGCACCGGCGAGATCCTGCGGGTCGCCGGGGAGCTTCTGCACGAGGCGGCGCCGCTGATCGCCGAGCGCGGCCTGACCCTGGTCGGGGTCGCGGTGAGCAACCTTGACTCCGAGGGCGCCGTGCAGCTGGAGCTGCCGTTCGAGGCGCCGCGCGACGACGGTCTGGACGCCGCGGTGGACCGGGTGCGCGACCGGTTCGGCTCGGCCGCCCTGCAACGGGCCGCGATGGTGGGCCGGGAGCTGCACCCGTCCGTCCCCCTGCTTTCCGACTGAGGCAGACTGCATGGCGTGCGGAAGATCTGTGTAGTCGGAATCGGCGCTGGCGACCCGGACCATCTGACCCTCCAGGCGGCGAAGGCCATCGGCCGTACCCATGTGTTCTTCCTGCTCGACAAGGGTGAGGCCAAGGCGAGCCTGATCGAACTGCGGGAAGGCCTGATCCGGCACTACGGGCACCCGCACAAGCGGATCGTGGAGGGCCGCGACCCGGACCGCGATCGCACCCCGGCCGACTACACCGGCACGGTCGCGGACTGGCGGCACCGCCGCTCGCTGGTCCTCGAGGAGCTGATCACCGAGCATCTCAAGGACGACGAGATCGGCTCGATCCTGGTCTGGGGCGACCCCTCGCTGTACGACTCGACCATCGCCATCCTGGAGGAGATCCTCCAGCGCGGGGCGGTCGAGTTCGAGTACGAGGTGATCCCCGGCATCAGCAGCGTCTCGGCCCTGGCCGCCAAGCACCGGATCGGCCTGAACCGGGTGGGCCGCCCGGTGCAGATCACCACCGGCCGGCGGCTCGCCGAGGGCTGGCCGGAGGGCGTCGACGACGTGGTCGTGATGCTCGACGCCCAGCAGGCGTTCACCGCGCACCCGGACGCCGACATCTACTGGGGCGCCTACGTCAGCACCGCGGACGAGCTGCTCGATGCCGGCCGGGTGTCCGAGGTGGCGGAGCGGATCGTCGAGACCCGCACCGAGGCCCGCGAGCGCCACGGCTGGATCATGGACACCTATCTGCTCCGCCGCCCGGAGGTGGAGTAGGACCCCGGCTGGTTCTCAGCCAGCTGAAGTTGATCTACAGGTCGTTGAAGGGCGCGGCGTAGGTGAAGACGCCGCGCACCGCCGGATCGTGGGCGGTCAGCGGGCGGACCTGGAAGTGCGGCGCCCACTCCGCCACCGGTGGCTCGATGCCGTGGTCGGCGGCCGGCCGGAACCCGAACCGGGAGTAGTAGGCCGGGTCGCCGAGCAGCACCACCAGCGGCTCGTCGAGGGCCTCGGCGGCGCCCAGCACCGCGTGCATCAGCGCCGAACCGACGCCGCTCCGCTGATGGTCCGGGTGCACGCTGACCGGCCCCAGCCCGAGGGCGGGCGCATCGCCGACGTGGCCGCGGGTGCACACCACGTGCCCCACCACGGCGCCGTCCACGACCGCCACCAGCGACAGCGCCGGCAGCCAGCCCTCGTCGGCGCGCAGCTTGCCGACCAGCGGCGCCTCGTCGGGCTCCACCCCGTCGGGCAGCGGCTCCCGGAAGTGCGGCGCGGCGAAGGCGGCGGCCGTCACCGCCCGGATCGCGTCGACATCGGCCGGGGTCTCGCGTCTGACGATCATCCCCTCAGCCTTCCGTCCGGCCCGGCACGCTGCAAGCCGTTTTACCTAGGCCGGGCCGTCCTCCAGCTCGCCCTCGGTCTCCAGGTAGAGCTCACGCAGCGCGGCCAGCGTCTCCGGCTCGGGTGACTCCCACAGGCGCCGGTCGGCGGCCTCCAGCAGCCGCTCGGTGATGCCGTGCAGCGCCCACGGGTTCGACCGGCGCATGAACTTCTGATTCTCGTCGTCGAGCGCGTAGGACGCGGCGAGCTGCTCATACATCCAGTCGGTCACCACGCCGGCGGTCGCGTCGTACCCGAAAAGGTAGTCCACGGTCGCCGCCAGCTCGAAGGCGCCCTTGTAGCCGTGCCGCCGCATCGCGGCGATCCAGCGCGGGTTCACCACGCGGGCCCGGAAGATCCGCGCGGTCTCCTCGGTCAGGCTGCGGGTCCGTGCCTGGTCCGGGTTGGTGGAGTCGCCGATGTACGCCGCCGGCGCGCGACCGGTGAGCGCCCGCACCGTGGCGATCATGCCGCCGTGGTACTGGAAGTAGTCGTCGGAGTCGGCGATGTCGTGCTCACGGGTGTCGATATTCTTGGCGGCCACGTCGATCCGGCGGTACGCGTTCTCCATGTCCCCACGAGCCGGCACCCCGTCCAGGTCCCGCCCGTACGCGAAGCCGCCCCACACCGCGTACACCTCGGCCAGATCGGCGTCGTCCCGCCAGTTCCGGCTGTCGATGAGCGGCAGGATGCCCGCGCCGTACGCCCCCGGCCGCGACCCGAAGATCCGCATGGTGGCCCGCCGCCAGTCGCCGTGCTCGCCCTGGTCGCGCAGGGCGTGCTCGCGGACGAAGTTGTCCGGCTCGTCCAGCCCGGCGATCAGGGTGAACGCGTCGTCGAGAAGCGCCACCACATGCGGGAACGCGTCACGGAAGAAGCCCGAGACGCGGACCGTCACGTCGATGCGGGGACGGCCCAACTCCTCGGCCGGGATCGGCTCCAGGCCGGTGACCCGCCGGGACGCCGGATCCCAGACCGGGCGGACGCCGATCAGCGCGAGGATCTCGGCGATGTCGTCGCCGGCGGTCCGCATGGCGCTGGTGCCCCAGGCGGAGAGCCCGACCGAGCGGGGCCACTCGCCGTGGTCGGCGCGGTAGCGGGTCAGCAGCGAGTCGGCCATCGCCTGCCCGGTCTCCCAGGCGAGCCGGCTCGGGATGGCCTTCGGGTCGACGGAGTAGAAGTTGCGGCCGGTCGGCAGCACGTTGATCAGGCCGCGCAGCGGGGAGCCGCTGGGGCCGGCCGGGACGTAACCGCCGTCGAGCGCGTGCAGCACGTTCGTCAGCTCATCGGTGGTGCGGGCGAGCCGCGGCACGACCTCGGTGGCCGCGAACTCCAGCACGCGCACCACATCCGGCAAAACCGACAAATCCGAAATATCTGGTACGGCGGGGAGCGTCGCCGAAAGCCCGACGGAAGCCGGGGCGGCGAGGGCCGGGGCGGAAGCCGGGGCGACGGAGGCGGCTCCCGGGGCGGAAGCAGCCTCGGAACCGCTGGAGGCGACCAGGTCGGCCGGGATCGTCGTCGGCCAGCCGCGCTCCTCCATGGCCGTGACCAGTGCCCGCGCCTGCGCCTCGATCGCGTCGGTCTCCGCGGTGGACGCGTCCTCCGCGAGGCCCAGCGCCTCCCGCAGACCCGGCAGCGCCGCCACCTGACCGGCCCACATCTGCCGCGCCCGCAGCATGGCGAGCACCAGGTTGATCCGCGCCTCCCCGGCCGGCGCCACCCCCAGCACGTGCAGCCCGTCGCGGATCTGCACGTCCTTGACCTCACACAGCCATCCGTCGATGTGCATGATGAAGTCGTCGAACTCCTCGTCCTCCGGCCGGTGCCGCTGGCCGAGGTCGTGGTCCATCTTGGCGGCCTGGATCAGGGTCCAGATCTGCGCCCGGATCGCCGGGAGCTTGGCCGGGTCGAGGGCGGCGATGGTCGCGTGCTCGTCGAGCAGCTGCTCCAGGCGGGCGATGTCCCCGTAGGACTCGGCGCGGGCCATCGGCGGAATCAGGTGGTCGACCAGCGTGGCGTGAGCCCGGCGCTTGGCCTGCGTACCCTCGCCGGGGTCGTTGACCAGGAACGGGTAGATCAGCGGCAGGTCGCCGAGAGCCGCGTCGGTGCCGTCCGACGCGGACATGCCGACGTTCTTGCCGGGCAGCCACTCCAGGTTGCCGTGCTTGCCGACGTGCACCACCGCGTGCGCGCCGAACTCGTCGGCCACCCACCGGTAGGCCGCCAGGTAGTGATGGCTCGGAGGCAGGTCCGGGTCGTGGTAGATGGCGACCGGGTTGGCCCCGAACCCGCGCGGAGGCTGGACCATCACCACGATGTTCTCGTCGCGGAGCGCGGCCAGCACGATGTCGCCGTCGTCCACATACAGCTCACCGGGCGCCTGACCCCAATGCTGCTCGACACGCTCCCGGAAGTCCTCGGGGAGCTGGTCGAACCAGGCCTGGTAGCGAGATGCCGGAATCCGCACCGGATTTCCGGACAACTGCTCGTCGGTCAGCCAGTCCGGATCCTGCCCACCGGCCGCGATCAACGTGTGGATGAGCCCGTCGCCGTCGTAGGACCCGAAGTCACCGATCCGGTAACCCCGGTCGGCGAGAGCCGCCAGCAGGGCGACCGTCGAGGCCGGCGTGTCCAGGCCGACCGCGTTGCCGATCCGGGAATGCTTGGTCGGATAGGCCGACAGCATCAGCACGATCCTGCGGTCGGCGGGCGGGACGTGCCTCAGCCGGGCGTGCGCCACCGCGATCCCGGCCACCCGCGACGCCCGCTCCTCGTCGGCCGCGTAGACCGACAGCCCGTCCTCGTCGATCTCCTTGAACGAGAACGGCACCGTGATGATCCGGCCGTCGAACTCCGGGATCGCCACCTGCGTCGCCGCGTCCAGCGGGGTCAGGCCGTCGTCGCCGGCCTCCCAAGCGGCCCGCGAGCTGGTCAGGCACAGCCCCTGGAGGATCGGCACGTCCAGGTCGGCGAGCACCCCGACATCCCACGCCTCGTCGTCGCCGCCCGCGCTCGCGGTCGCCGGGCGGGTGCCGCCGGCCGCCAGCACGGTCACCACCAGCGCGTCCGCCTTGCGCAGCTCGGCCAGCAGCTCCGGCGGGGCGGTCCGCAGCGAGGCCGTGAAGATCGGCATGGCCCGCGCGCCCTTGGCCTCGATCGCCCGGCAGAGCGTCTCGACGAACGCCGTGTTGCCGGCCATGTGGTGCGCACGGTAATAGAGCACCGCCACGGTCGCCTCGCCGGTGGACTCCGCGCGCGGCAGGAAGCCCCACTGCGGGCTCTCCACGGCCGGCGCGAACCCGTTGCCGGTCAGCAGCACCGTGTCGGAGAGGAAGTCGTGCAGCGAGACCAGATTGTCCGCGCCGCCGTGCGCCAGATAGGCGTGCGCCTCGGCGGCCACCCCGGCGGGCACCGTGGACAGCTTCATCAACTCGGCGTCCGGCGCCTGCTCGCCACCCAGGACCACGACCGGCACGTCGCCCGCGAGCAGTGTGTCCAGCCCCTCCTCCCAGGCCCGGCGGCCGCCCAGGATGCGCACCACGACGAGGTCGGCCCCGTCGAGCAGGGCGGGCAGATCGGCGACCGAGGTGCGGGCCGGGTTGGCCGGGCGCCAGGCCGAACCACTGGCCCGGGCGCTGAGCAGGTCGGTGTCGGACGTCGACAGCAGCAGAAACACGCGCGCGCTCCCCTCGGGGTCCGCGCCCCGGGTAGTCGGATGTCACGGCGACCGGAGTTCCTGGCTCCCAGGGCTCGAACTCCCTGGTGACAGTGGCGGGACCGCGCCGGAGTCACACCGGCTTCCTCCGCGGCGTCGCCGCTCGTGAGCCATAACTTTTCCGAACCCCGGTGTCCCACGTCAAGGCCGAACGGCCGCTGTGACGCTGCCGACCCACCGAGAGGCGAAGGTGAATTCCTGTCGGCGGTCGGCCGTAGTATCCGGGCCATGTCTCCCGTCCGGACTTCCGACACCGACGCCTGTCCCGGCGCGCTGCGGCTGCACGCCGCCGCCGACGGGTTGCTGGCCCGGGTGCGGCTGCCCGGCGGGCTGCTGACCGGCGCCCGGTTGCGCACCCTGCGCGAGCTGGCCGAGGAGTTCGGCGACGGCGCCCTGGAGCTGACCTCGCGGGCCAATCTCCAGCTCAGAGGTTTGTCGGCCATCGATGCCCCGGCCTTGGCGACCCGCTTGCGCGCCGCCGGTCTGCTGCCCTCACAGACCCACGACAATGTTCGGAACATCGCGTCGCCGCCGCTCCCGGGATCGACGATCCGCGCTCTGATACCGGCCTTGGATCGCGCCATCCTGGACGATCCCGTCCTGGCCGGCCTCCCCGGCAAGTTCCTGTTCGCGCTCGGCCACGTCCCCCTGTCCCCCGACGTCGCCGCCGTCCCGGTCCCCACCGGCCCCACACCACCGGCGCCCACCATCCACGCAGGATTCGCCGGGTCGGGGGATCGGGGGCGCACGAGTGGCGGGCTGTTCGCGATCCGCTTCGCCGGGCACGACACCGGGCTCCGGGTGGAGGGCGACCGGGTGGTGCCGGCGCTGATCGCGGCGGCGCACGCGTTCCTCGCCGAGCGGGAGGAGCAGCGGGGTGACGGCCCGGCCGCGTGGCGGTTGCGGGAGCTGACCGACGGCCCGGCCCGCGTGTCGGCCCGGGTGGCCGGCGCACTCCGGTTGACGCCCGTCGCCCTCGCGGCGGCGGTGCCGGTCGAGGCCACCGACGCCACCGATCTGGTCGGCGTGGTGGCTCAGGAAGACGGGCTGGCCGCGGTGGGGGCGCTGGTGCCGTTGGGGCGCCTGACCGGCGTACCCCTCAGGGTTCTGGAGGAGGCCGATCAGCTGGTGGTGACCCCCTGGCGCGGGGTGATCGTGGCCGACCTGCCGCCGTCGGCGGCGCCGGGGTGGGCGGGCCGTCTGGCCGCGGCCGGGCTCGCGGTGGCCGCGGATTCGCCCTGGTCCGGGGTGACCGCCTGCGCCGGGCGGCCAGGGTGCGCGAAGTCGCTGGCCGACGTGCGCGCCGACGCCACCGCCACGGCCCGTTTCGTCGACGGCCTGCCGGTCCACTGGGTGGGTTGCGCCCGTGCGTGCGGCAGCCCGTCCGGTCCGCACGTCCGCGTCGAGGCCACCGCTGACGGCTACCTGGTCGCCCGCACGGACGGTGACCGATCCGGCCCAGCCCACCCACCGGGGACGACCAACGCGGAGAGCGACCGAAACGGCCCCACCCGGCCACCGGGAACGACCGGCTCGGAGAGCAGCCGATCCGGACTCGTCGGCCCACCGGGGATGTCCGGCGCGGAGGGTGACGGATCTGGACTGGTCGGCCCATCGACTGCCGGGGCGGGATCGCCGAGGATCAGCGGAGTCGGCACGGCCGTGACCGGGTTGGGGGAGATCGTGGCTGTGGCTAGGAGGCCCTGATATGGAGTATGTGCGCGACGGCGCGGAGATCTACCGGCGCTCGTTCGCCACGATCCGGGCCGAGGCGGACCTCTCGGGGCTGCCGGAGGACGTGTCGCGGGTGGTGGTCCGGATGATCCACGCCTGCGGGATGGTGGATCTGGTGGAGGATGTCCGGTTCAGTCCGGGTGTGGTCACCGCGGCGCGGAAGGCGCTGCTCGACGGCGCGCCGATCCTCTGTGACGCGGAGATGGTGGCGTCCGGGGTGACCCGGTCGCGGCTGCCGGCGGCCAACGAGGTGATCTGCACGCTGCGGGACCCGGCGGTGCCGGGGCTGGCCGCGGCGATCGGCAACACCCGCAGCGCGGCCGCTCTCGACCTGTGGGGTGACCGGCTGGGCGGTGCCGTGGTGGCGGTCGGCAACGCGCCGACCGCGCTGTTCCGGCTGCTGGAGATGATCGCGGCGGGCGCGCCCCGGCCGGCCGCGGTGCTCGGCATCCCGGTCGGTTTCATCGGTGCGGCCGAGTCCAAGGAGGCTCTCGCCGAGTCCGGCCTGGAGTACCTGATCGTGCGTGGCCGCCGGGGCGGCAGCGCCATCACCGCCGCCGCGGTGAACGCCCTCGCCTCCGAAGCGGAATGAGCCCCCGAAACGGAATCAGCCCCCGAAACGGAATCAGCCCCCGAAACGGAATCAGCCCTCGAAACGGAATGAGGCGTCCGATGCGGCCGGAAGCCCTCTAAGCGGAATGAAGCGGAATAGGTCGGGAACGGAAGAGATGACGAACCAGCCAGTAGGGAAGACCGGCCGCCTCTACGGGGTCGGGCTGGGCCCCGGCGACCCGGAGCTGGTCACCGTGAAGGCGGCCCGGCTGATCGCCGCGGCGGACGTGGTGGCCTATCACGCGGCCCGGCACGGGCGCAGCAACGCGCGCGCCATCGCGGCCGGCTACCTGCGGGAGGGCCAGATCGAGGAAGCCCTCATCTACCCGGTGACCACCGGGACGACCGACCATCCGGGCGGCTACCAGGGCGCCATCGACGACTTCTACGCCGAGTCGGCGGCCCGGCTCGCCGCGCACCTGGACGCCGGCCGGGACGTGGTGGTGCTGGCCGAGGGCGACCCGTTCTTCTACGGCTCCTACATGCACATGCACAAGCGCCTGGCCGGCCGGTACGACACCACCGTCGTCCCCGGTGTCACGTCGGTCAGCGCCGCGTCGGCGGTGCTCGGCCGGCCGCTGATGGAGCGCGACGAGGTGCTCACCGTGCTGCCCGGCACGCTGGAGCCGAAGGATCTGGCGGAGCGCCTGGCCGCCACCGACTCGGCGGCCGTGATGAAGCTGGGCCGCACCTTCGAGGGTGTCCGGGAGGCGCTCACCGAGGCGGGCCGGCTCGACGACGCCTGGTATGTGGAGCGCGCCACCACCGGCCGGGAGCGTTCCGGCCCGTTGCGGGACGTCGACCCGGCCACCGTGCCGTACTTCTCGCTGGCCCTGTTGCCGAGCCCGGCCGCGACCGCGTTCGGGTCCGGCGCCGCGGCACCGGCCGGGTTCGCCGAGGCCCCGGCGGACACGACGTTCAACGGCACGGCCGCGGCGACGGCCGAGCCGGACGGCGGACTGGTCAGCCTGGAGGACGCGAACGCCGCCGCGCTGACGAGGTTCGCGAGCGGCGACGACCGCGGCACCGGCGGGGTGACGGTGGTCGGGCTGGGGCCGGGCGCCCGGCACTGGCTGACCCCGGAGGCGCAGGAGGCGCTGGCCGCCGCCGACGACCTGGTCGGCTACGGCCCCTATGTCGACCGGGTGCCGCCGAACCCTCGGCAGCGCCGGCACTCCTCCGACAACCGGGTCGAGGCGGAGCGCGCCGCGTTCGCACTGGACCTGGCGAAGGGTGGGCGCCGGGTGGCGGTGGTGTCGTCCGGTGACCCGGGGGTCTTCGCGATGGCCGCGGCCGTCCTGGAGGTGGCCGAGGACCCGCAGTGGCAGGACGTGCCGATCCGGATCATCCCGGGTCTGACCGCCGCGCAGGCGGTGGCGAGCCGGGCCGGGGCGCCGCTCGGGCACGATTTCTGCATCCTGTCGCTGTCGGACCGGCTCAAGCCGTGGTCGGTGATCGAGTCCCGGCTGGAGGCGGCGGCCGCCGCCGACCTGGTGATCGCCGTCTACAACCCGGCCTCGAAGAGCCGCCGGGCACAGCTGGTCCGGGCGCTGGAGCTGTTGCGTGGTCACCGCCGCCCGGGGACGCCGGTCGTGGTGGGCCGGGATGTGGGCGGGCCGGCCGAGTCGGTGCGGATCACCACCCTGGCCGCGCTCGATCCGGCCACCGTCGACATGCGCTGCCTGCTGATCATCGGCTCGTCGCAGACCCGTGCGGTCACCCGGGGCGACGGCACCACGGCCGTCTTCACGCCGAGGCACTATCCGGCCTGAGGCCGGTTGCAGATCGGGCGGCAGCACCCGTTCTGCAACGCGCCCCGGACGGCGGCCGTCGGCATGCGCCGCCGTGATGAGGGGTGGGTGAGGGTCCGCTACCGGGCTGCAACCACGTTGCAGCAGCGCAGTTCTCCGTACGACATGTGGAAGACCGAATAAGAGGGGGCGCGGTAAGGAAATCCACGAGATAAGGGGCTGACCACTCAGTGAGTACTGCTCGCAAGTTCGCTGCGATCCTGCTTTCCTCGCTGGTGCTTGTCCTCGCCCTGCCGACCTCCGGGGCCTTCGCGGCGCCACGTCCCTCGTCCAAGGTTTCCGCGTCGTCAAAGGCCACCGCGAAGAAGACCACCGCCAAGAAGACCAAGAAGGCCACCAAGAAGAAGGCCACCAAGAAGAAGGCCAGCGCCAAGAAGGCCAAGAAGGTCACCGCCAAGAAGGTCACCGCCAAGAAGGTCGCCCCCAAGGCGTCGGTGCAGCCGAAGGCGCCGGTCAAGTCGGCCGCCGTGCAGTCGGCCGCCCGGAAGACCCGGCTCGCCGCGGCGCTCTCCGCCAAGACCATCAACTACTACCCGTCGAACGCCGGCTGGTCGGCGATGTGGACCGGCTTCGACGCCGCCCGCATCGACGCCGACATGGCGAAGGCCGCCGAGCTCGGCGCCGACAACGTCCGGGTGATCATCTTCCCGCAGTCCTTCGGCTTCCCCCAGCCCAAGGCCGAGTACTCCGAACGGCTCCGCAAGTTCGTCAGCAGCGCCGACGCGCACGGCCTGACCGTCAAGTTCACCCTGTTCGACTGGTGGGCCGGCTACCAGGACGCGGCCGGCAGCGCCGCCTGGGCCAAGGCTGTGCTGGCGCCGTACGCGAACGACCCCCGGGTGCTCTCCGTCGAGCTGAAGAACGAGTTCGATGCCACCGACACGGCGGCCGTGGCCTGGGTGCGCAAGTTGATCCCGGCGGTTCGCACCGCCGTACCGAACATGCCGTTGACCCTGTCGGTGGACGGTGGCGCGGGCGCGGCCGGCCTGGCCCGGATCAAGGCGTCGCTGACGTCGGCCCCGCTGGACTTCTACGACTACCACTTCTACGGCAACTCGGAGCGTGCCCACGCGGAGATCCGGCGCGCCCAGGCCGCGGTCAGCCCGTCGCCGCTGGTGATCGGCGAGACCGGGCTGAGCACGGCCGCCAACAGTGAGGGCGGGCAGGCCGCGTTCCTGGCCCGGGTGTTCGAGGCGGCCCGGGCGGCAGGGGTGAAGTCGGTGGCGCCGTGGACGCTGTACGACTTCAGCACGGGCGCGATCCCGTCCAACTCGCAGGTCTCCCGGATTCCGGCGCAGTACAAGTTCGGCCTGTACCGCGCGAACGGGACGGCCAAGCCCGCGGCCGCGGTGGTGCGCGCCGCCTGGGCCGGGCAGAAGCTGGACAACAAGATCCTGGACCTCGGTTTCGAGTCGGTCGAGCCCGCCTCGCCGTGGCGGCCGTTCCTGTCCGAGGTCGGCACCGCCGTGCGGGCGAAGGGCGCGGGCCGGACCGGTTCCTTCTCGGCCCGGTTCCAGCAGACCGGCCGGAACGGCACCAACGTCCCGTCGATCCGCATCTCCCCGATCGCCCCGGTGACGGCCGGCGGCAAGTGGCACGCCGAGGCGTGGGCCCGCGGCGTCGACGTGACCGGCACCAACGAGATCGCGCTGAGCTGGTTCGACATCAACGACCGCTGGCTGGGCCAGACCAGCTCGAAGCAGGTCGCGAAGGGCACCAGCGGCTGGACCAAGCTGACCGTCGACGCGGTCGCCCCGGCCGGTGCGACGAGCGTCCAGCTTCACCTCAAGTCGGGTGACAACCGCGGCACGGTCTGGTTCGACGACGTCTCGTTCTCCTGACCGGCACCGATCCGGGACAACAGGCGGGCGTACGCGTCGACCGTGCGCCCCCAGGAGGACGGATCGGTGTGCCGCCGCCCGGCCAGCCCGGCGGCCCGGACGATCGCCTGCCGCAGCTCGTCCGGGTCGGCGGCCGGCACCAGGACCGCGCCGCTGTACGCCTCGGCCGCCTCGACCAGCCCGCCGACCGCGGTCACCACCACCGGCAGGCCGTGGCTCATCGCGATGTGCAGCGGCCCGCTGGCCGAGCTGCGCCGGTACGGCAGCACCACCACGTCGGCGTTCGCGAAGTACTCGTCGACCTCGGCGTCGGCCACGTACCGGTTGACGAACGAGATCCGGTCCCGCACCGGCGAGGTGGCGATCATCTCGCCGGGCCGGGTCCAGCCCTCCCACGTCTCCCCCACCACGGTCAGGTGGTACCGCGGGCCCAGCGACGCGAACGCCTCGATCAGATCCTCGAGACCCTTGTACGGCCGGATCGTCCCGAAGAACAGCAGGCGGTAGACGTCGTCGCCGGGTTCGCGTACCGGCCGGTCCGGCACGTGGTGGTCGAACGGACCGTGCAGCGCCACCTCGCACGGCACCCCGTCCAGCCGGTACGCCTCGTCGAGCGCCGCCTCGTCGTACCGGGAGTGGACGACCACCCCGTCGGTGCGGCTCAGCATCGGGCGGATGCAGCGGCGCACGTACCGGGCCGCCCACCGGTGCCGGGCCTCCCCGGTGTCCTGCACCTCGTGGAACTCCACGATCACCCGGATGCCGAGGGCCCGGGCCGCCAGGGTGAGTGCCAGGTAGGAGTGCAGGACCGTACCGGTCCACCACTGGAGCACCAGCACGTCCGGGCGGAACCGGCGCAGGAACGCCAATGCCCGGAACAGGCTCGGGACGGCGTACCAGTCGATGCCGTCGAAGACCCGTACGTCCTCGGAATAGCGCAGGTCGGCGAGAGAGTGACCGACGCGCTCACGCCCGGGGTAGAGCCGGGCCGGCAGCAGCCGGCGCATCAGGATCGTGCCGACCTCGTAGCGTTCCGCCAGCGCGTTGCTGAGCCGGCAGGTGTAGTAGCTGATCCCGGAGAGGAACCGCCAGCCCGAGCCGACCACCAGGATGCGGTCCGGACGGTCAGCGGGGGTGGGCCGCGATGCAGGCACGGTAGACCTCCTCGATCTTCGGTACGACGCGGGCCGCGGTGAACTCGAGGCCACGCTGCTTACCGGCGGCCCGCATCCGGGCGGCCAGGTCACGGTCGGTGAGCACGCGCCGCAGCGCGGTGTGCAGGGCGCCCGGGTCGCCGGGCGGGACGAGCAGGCCGCTCACGCCGTCCTCGACCACGTCGAGCAGGCCGCCCGCGGCGGACGCGACGAGCGGGACTCCGGCCAGCATCGCCTCGACCGCCACCTGGCCCATCCCCTCCATCAACGACGGAACCACCCCGGCGGCGGCGCCCCGCCAGGCGGCCATCACGCTGGGATGCGGCACATCGGTACGCAGGTGGACGCCGTCCGGGACGGGCGGGGTGTCGTCACGCTGAGTACCGAGGCAGACCAGCTCGGGCGGCTCGTCCGGGCCCTGCCAGTCGGCGCAGAGTTTCTGGTACGCGTCGAACAGCACGTCGATGCCCTTGTGCGGGCCGAGCTGGCCGACGAACAGCAGGTAGGGCCGGTCCGGCAGCCACTCCGGCCGCGGGGTGTCCCGGGCCAGCGCGTCCAGGCCGTCCGGGACCAGGCTGGAGATCACCTGTACCGGCAGGTCGCCGGGCAGCCGGGCCAGGTTCAGCGCCGACGCCACCGACGACGAGATCGCGGTGAGGACGTCGATGCCCCGGTGCCGCTGGGCTCGCAGACCGGCGGTGAGCAGGGCGGACCTCGGTGTGCCGTACTGCTCCGAGGCACACCGCACACACCGGCCCAGGGCCGGCCCGTCGCAGCGGCGGCCCTCCCGCGCGAACGTCTTGCGCACACACGTCAGCCCGAAGTCGTGGGCGGTGTGCACGTGCGGCAGCCCGTTCGGCCCGGAGCGCAGCGGCAGGTAGCTGTACATCAGCCAGTCGTGGCTGTGCACCAGGTCGAACTCGTTCGCACGCAGCACCCGCGCGATCTCCGCGGTGGTCAGCGGGTCGGCGACGGTCGGATGGAACGGTTTCCGCGGATCCCGGTTCATCCCGGGCAGCAGGGTGTTGGCGACGCTGCGGACGCGGATCACGCGTACCCCGTTGATCATCTCGTCGTGCGGCGCCCGCGGCGTCGCCAGCGTGAGCACGGTGATCTCGTGCCCGCGGCGCACCATCTCCTCGCCGCTGGTGGCGATGCTGCGTTCCAGGCCGCCGATCACCGGCGCATAGAGATTGGACAGGTGCAGGATCTTCATCGGTTTTCTCCGGGTCGGTGGCTCGCCGCCGGCTTGCTGCCGCTTCTCAAACCCACGGGGTACGCCGTGAGCACTCATTCCTTCGCCGTCGCTCTCGTGGTTGCCGCTTTCCGGTCGCGCTCGGCCCACCCGGACGGCGCCCGCCCCACCACCGCCTCCGGGCCGGCCGGCTCACGGGTGGCCGGTGTGCGGGCCGGTTCGCGGAGGGTGGGGCGGTGACGGAGGGCCACGGCCGCGACCAGGAGGGCGGCCGCCGTCTGGCCGGCCAGCCAGGCCAGGCCGGCGCCGGTCACGCCGTGGGTGGGCAGCAGCAGCCAGGCCAGGACCAGGCAGGTCACGGCACGGATCAGGTTGAGGCGGCGGCAGAGCCGGAACTCGCCACGGGACCGCCAGTGCGCCACCGCCAGGTTCGCCACCGCGTCCGGGAGAGCGGCCAGCACCAGGATTCGCAACAGCGTTCCGCCCTCGGTGGCGTAGGCCGTGCTGAACAGGCCGAGCACCAGATCGCCCCCGGCCAGCAGGGCGACCGCGGGGACGCCGACCACGGCCGCCACCACGACGGCGGCGCGGGTGACGGTGACCTGGGCGGCGTTGGTCCGTTCCGCGTACAGGGCCGAGGCGACCGCCGGGGACACCATGAAGAGCATCGAGGCGGTCATCCAGGCCAGGTAGAAGTGGGCGTTCGCATCGGCGCCCAGCCGGGCCGTGACCAGCACCGGCAGGAGCGCCGCCGGACCGGCCTGGGTCAGGTTGATCAGATGATGGCCGGTGAGGGCGGCCCGCAGATGGGGCAGTTCGGAGCGCAGGCCGGTGAGCCGCGCCCGGGCGCCCGGGCGGAGCCGGCCCAGCGCGGCGACGATCGTGACCAGGCTGATCACCAGCGTCGGCAGGGTCCAGGAGAGCAGCACCGCCACCGTGCCGTGGAAGCCTGCGGCGAGCACCCCGGCCAGGGCGACGATCTTGCCACCGGCCACGGCCAGGTTGCGCAGCAGCATGCCGTGCCCGGCCCGGTGGGCGACGTAGAGGTTGTCCAGCAGGGTGGTCAGCGTGACGGCGACGGCGGTGGCGATCAGCGCGGCCGTCGCGCCCGCCCCGGCCAGGAACGCGAAGTTCCCGGACACCGCCGGAACTGCCACCGCGGTCAGGGCGGCCGTGGCCGCGGTGGCCACCGAACCGGCGAACAGGCCGGCGCCGACGACGCGGGACCAGGTTCCGGTGTCGATGCCTGGCAGGCGCTGGATGAACATGTGCCCGGCGCCCAGGTTGGCGATCATGCTGACCGCGGTGGCGGCCGAGATGAGGGCGGTCGCCGGGCCGACCTGGTCCGGCGGGACGGTCCGCGCCGCCAGCATCCAGTAGAGATAGCCGAGACCGCCGTTGCCCACCGTGGTCGCCATGATCAGCAGGCTGTTCCGGGCCAGTGAGTCCCCGGACAGCCGCCGGGCCGTGGCGATCAGCACGCGGTCCACTCCGTCTTCTCCAGAACGGGGATCGGGCCGAAGGACCTCTCGGCGGAGGGTGCATGGTTCGCGTCGTCGGCGGGACGCGGGCCGGTGAAGCGGCCCCGGAAGCCCGGGCGGTTCACGCCGGCCGTGGCGTCCCCGGCGGGCGCGTCCGCGGGAGCGGCGGCGGTGTCCTTGGCATCCGGCTGTTTCCGATCAGGGATGACCGCCGTACCTCCGGCGCCCGGGTGATCGGTGCCGGGAACGGCGGCCGTCGCTCCCGGCGCGGGGCGATGTCCGCCGTCGGCGCCCGCGCCCGCTCGACCGGCGCCGTCGCGGGTCCCGGGCCGGTGCCGGCCGGCATCCACGTGGGTGCCGGGCCGGTGCCGACCGGCATCCGGGCGGGTGCCTGCGGCGCCGTCACGGGTACCCCGCCGATGATCACCGGGAACAGCGGCATCCGTACGGGCGTGACCGGCGTCGTCACGGGTGCCCCGCCGATGACCGCCGGGAGCCGTTGCGTCGCCGGCGTTCGGGCGAGCGTGAGCAGCGCCGTTGTGGGTGTGGGCACCGCCCCGATCGGCGACCGCGGCATCGGCCGGGGCCGAGCCGGAACGACCGGAGTCGCCGCGCGTGGTGCCGGCGGCGGTGGTGGAGGTGTGCCGGCCCCGGCAGGAGGTGGAGCGGGTGACGACGGGCAGGCCGCGGGCGTAGAAGCCGGTGCTGATCGCGCCGACGCTGATGTCGATCGCGCGGAGGCAGCCGTCCGGGGGAAGGGCCGGGATGTGGACGGTCAGCGAGCGGACCGTGTCGGCGGCCACCGTCAGCGGGGCGCTTGCCACGATCCGGCCGCCGACCCGCAGCCTGAGCCGGGTGGTGGTGTCGGCCAGGCCGGCGCTGGCCACCCGGACCGGGACGGACAGGCCACGGGCCGGAACGGTGACCGGGCGGTTGATGGCGGCCGCCCAGCCGCTCAGGGCGACACTCAGGTAGCCGGGCTCGGCGGGGTGCGGAGCTTTCAGATACCCGCGGACGGCCACCGCCCCGACGGCCACCGCCAGCAGCACCGGGACGCCGACGATCGCGGCCGTCCGGGCGTACCCCGGCTCGTGGTTCTGACCATCCGCCGAGGCCGCGGCCCCGGCAGAAGGGTGACCGGCGGCATCGCGGGGAGGGCTCCCGCCGAGAGAGCGACCGCCGGGATCGGCTGAGACGGTCGCGTGGCCGCGCTGGGACGGCAGGACGGCCGGAGCGACCGCACGGCGGGTGGTCAGGCGCTCCCGCAGAAGGGCCGCCCCCGCGAGGAGCGTCGCGGTGGTGGCGCCGCCCACGGTCAGCGGGACCGGCCGGACCTGATGCCCGGCGAGGTGCAGCAGCAGCGCCACCAGCGGCAGGGTGATCAGGCCACTGACGGCGGACAGGCCGGCCCGGACGGCCGGCAGCGCGGTCTCCGCCGGGCGGCCGGGCAGGGCGCGGATCCAGAGTTCGCCGATGGCGTAGAGCGCCACGAGGCAGAGCGGGGCGGCGAGCCAGGGCCGGCCGGCGGCGGCGAGGGCGCCGCCGAGGCCGGCGTACGCGAACAGCAGCGGCCGAATCATCATGCCCCCATGCGGACGCGCTGGCCCAGGCTGTCGAAGTCGAAGCGGTAGATCGCCACGTGCGGCCCGTCGTAGATCTTGATCAGCCAGGGCAGGGTGTCGAATTTGGTCAGCTGGGACCGGGTGAAGCCGGGTTTCCCGTTGTGCGGGATCGGCTCGTTGTTCTCGAAGTAGATCTTGATGTCCGGCACCTGTTCGGCCATCCGGCGGTCCACCACCAGGTATTCGAAGCGCCAGGTCCGAAGCTGCTCCAGGATGGCGGCGGGCATCGGCCTACCGGGCTGGGCGATGTACAGGTCGTAGGCGCGGAAGCTCTCCGAGCCGGTGGTCGGCTCCTGCTCGCCGTAGGACCCGAAGATCAGCCCGGAGTAGCGGTCGGCGACCAGTCGCGCGCCGCGGCCCCGGGTCTCCAGCAGCCATCGGGCGGCGGCCATCACCTCGGGGGTGGCGGCCCGGGTGTCCGAGCCGAAGACCGGCGGGCCGGGCATGCGGTAGGCGGGGTTCATGCCGGAGGCCGTGTTACCGATCATCACCAGGGCGCACCCGGTCAGCAGCAGGGCGCCGACCGGGCCGGATGCGGTCAGCCGCGAACGGCCGATCGGACGGCCCGCCCGGTCCAGCAGTGCGGTGATCAACGGGGCGACGGCCAGGGCGATGCCGAGGTAGCTGAACGCCCAGGACCGCCGTGCGCCCTCCGCCCCGGAGGGCGTGAGGATCAGCAGGGTGGCCGGGAAGTAGAGGGCGCCGAGCAGCAGCATGGCGGCCGAGAGGGCCCGGGTGAGCGGTTCGGCGCGACGGCGGCGGCGCCACCAGAGCAGCGCGGCGCCGACCGCGGCGAGCAGGGCGAAACCCGGGGCGGCAAACGCGGCCTGCTGCTCCCACCAGGGGGCGATCGACTGGCTGAACAGGGTGCGGCCGCCGGAGCCGCCTCCCGCCATGCCGCCGAACTGGTCGAGCGCCCGGCCCAGGTACGGCTCGAGGTAGCGGCCGGTGCGCGGTGAGACGACGCCCATCCAGATCGCCACGGTCGCGCCCGTGGCGACGGTGAGCAGCCATCCGGTGCGGGCCGGGCCGGACAGCGCACGATCGCGCCAGGCGGCGACCGTGCAGCAGAACGCGACCAGTCCGAACATGCCGGTCAGCCAGATCGCGGTGAGATGGTGGGTGGCGGCGATCGCCACGGCCAGCACCAGCGTCAGCGCGAACCAGCGGGCGCGGGCCGCCCGGCCGTGGGCGCGGACGGCGCGCAGCCCGGCCACCAGGGCCCAGATCATCACGGCGATCGCCAGCGACTCGTAGCCCAACTGGGTGTCGAAGTAGAGGAACGAGCTGTTGAGGCTGTAGATGATCGCGGCCGCGGCGGCGATCCGCGGGTCCGGCCAGAGCTGTCCGGCCAGGACCACGACACCGAGCACCACCAGTACGTGGGCCAGCATCAGCACGCACAGGGCGGCGTGCCAGACGGTGAGGCCGGTGAGCGAGGCCAGCGAGGCGACGGTGGCGTGCAGGCCGGGATAGTCGCCGATCACCCGGACGATCGGGTTCTGCTGGAACAGCACGCCGTCGAGGAGGATGTCCCGGCTCTGTCCCCAGTGGGCGTACTCGTCGTGGAACAGCGGTCCGGTGGGGTTGCGCAGCAGTTTCGGCAGGTAGGTGAAGCAGGCGTAGCCGATCAGGACGGCGAGCCGGAGCCGGTGGTCCGAGCCGCGGCGGATCCCCCAGTACGCCGCCGGCAGCGTGAAGACCAGCATCCCGCCCCAGAACCAGGTGAACGCGCCCTCCTGTCCCCATTCGGCCCGCCGGTACGCGATGACGAGCGCAGCGGCCCCGACCGCCGCGGCGATCGTGAGACTGGTCCCGGCGACGGCCGGCCCGGCCCAGGCGCGCCGGGGCGGCTCGGGCGGCCGGTCGTCCCGCCGGTCGGTGGTACGGCCGACCGTGGCCGATGCGCTCGCCAGTTCGCTCATGGGGTGACGGCACCTGCCGCGGGTGCCGTGCGGTGGGCCACCGCGGCGTAGACGTCCCGGGTCGCACCCACCACGTCCGGCCAGGTCGGCAGAATCGCGGGACGGGTACGGCCGGCGGCCGCGGCGGCAGCGAGTGCGGCCGCCAACGCGGACTCGTCGTCCGGGTCGGCGAACCGCAGCCACGCGCTGTCCCCGGCCAGCTGCGCGACCTCACGGTGCGCCGGGATCGGGGTGGCGACGGTAGGCAGCCCGGCGGCGAGCGCGTCGGCCACCCCCATGCCGAACGCCTCGTACTCGGAGGCGGACACCGCCGCCGACGCGCTCGACAGGCAGGACTCGAAGGCCGCGTCGTCGAGCCGCCCGTGGAAGACCACCCGCCCGGCCAGCCCGAGGTCGGCGGCGAGCTGCCGCAGCCGGTCGCCGGCCGGGCCGGTGCCGACCACGTCGAGGCGGTGCTCCGGGCCGAGCCGGGTCATCGCCCGGATCACCCGGTCCACCCGCTTGTACTGCTCCAGCCGCCCGACGCAGAGGATGCGCCGGGTTCGGGGCGGCCGTGCGCTGGGGGCCGGCCGAGGGTCGGTGCCGTTCGGGATGACCACGATCCGGGTGGCGACCGCCGGGAAGTCCCGCAGCACCAGTTCGCGTTCGGCGGAGGTGACGCAGACGACGGCCGAGGCGCGGTGCATGACGGCACGGCCGAGCGGCCGGTAGAGCGGATGCAGAGCGGCCCGGAAGCGGGTGTGCCCGGTGCCGTGGTAGTGCGGCGTGAACACCAGCGGAGTGCGGTTGCCCAGGGCGGCGCAGAGCGCGGCGAGGGCGTGGTAGCTGTGTGCGTGCAGGACGTCGTACTCGGCGGCGTGGGCACGCAGCCAGCGCCACAGCGGGACGGAGAGCCGGTAGTTGCCGGCCGGGACGGTGAGCGGGAAACGGCGTACCACGACGCCGTCCACGGTCTCCACCGAGCGGGTGGCATGCTGGGTGATCACCTCGACGTCGTCGCCGGCGGCGATCAGGCCCGCGCAGAGCCGCTTGACATGGGTCTCCACCCCGCCGATGTCGGGGTGGTAGGCGTTCGAGACAACTCCGATCCTCATCGGGCGGCCCGGTCCTTGGCCCGGCGCCCGGCCTTGGCGCGCTTGGGCCGCCACTCCCGGGCGATGGTGCGCAGCACCCGCATCCCGTCGGTGAAGGCGTTGAGGTTGCTGACGCCGTGGATCCGGGAGTGCTCGAAGCTGGCCACCTCGACGATGGCCAGGTCGGCCCGGGCCGCGCGCAGGTTGAGCAGGGTCTCGATCTCGAAGCCGTCGCCCCACAGCCGGCCGTCCGTGTTGTTCGGGGCCGGCGAGGTGCTGTCCAGGTCGAAGACGTCCAGGCAGTGCGCCCAGAACGCGTTGTAGCCGTAGCAGAGGTCGCTGTACCGGGTTCCGAACAGGACGTTGACCAGCGTGCTGAGGCACTTGTTGCCGGCCCGGCGCAGCCGGGTGATGTCGGCGCTGCCGCCGGCGCCGTGGAAGCGGGACCCCTTGGCGAAGTCGGCGCCGTCGCGCAGCGCCTGCACGAAGCTGGGGATCTCCAGCGGGTCGGTGGACCCGTCGGCGTCGATCATGACGATGATGTCGCCGGTCGCCTGGGCGAATCCGCAGGCCAGGGCGTTGCCCTTGCCCTTGCGGTTCTGCCGTACGACGTGGATGTCGGGACGCAGCCGCCGGGCCACCGCCACGGTGTCGTCGGTGGATCCACCGTCGACCAGGACGATCTCGTCCACCTCCGGAAGCCGCGCGAAGACGTGCGGCAGGTTCTGGGCCTCGTTCAGTGCGGGGACGATGACGCTGACCCGGGGCCGTGGCTCGGCATCACCCTCGGGCGGGGTCGCCGGAATCTTGATCTCGATGTCGGTGGCGGTCAGGGACATGACGTCGCCGGTCTCGTCGGGGAGCACACGGTTGGCCGTGGGCATGGCTGTCTCCGATCGGGGCATGGTGGGAGTCGGCCCGGTCCGGGCCGGGGGCATGGTGACGGGCCGGGGCGCGTGCGCCCCGGCGGGAAGAGAACGTGTGTCAGGCCTGCGGTGTGGTGACGGCCCAGTCGTAGACGTCCTGGCGGGAGGTCACGTCGCCGGTGGCTCCGGTGAACCCGATCCACCCGCGGTTCTCACCGGTGGTCTGGGCGACGTCCACGCTCTCGTCGAGCAGGAGCTGTTCGGTGGCGCCGGGCGCGAGGGCACGGGCGTGGACGGTGATCCGTTTCGCGGCGGCGTCGTAGCCGATCCGGGCCCGGAACGGCTTGCCGAGCAGCGGCATCGAGGGCTCGGCGGTGGCGATGTGCTGGTCGGGGTCGCCGCCGAGCGTCACCGCGACGTGGTTGCTGTTGGGGTCGGGCGTGTTCTGGTAGGTGTCGAACTCCACCGCCACGCTGCGGCTGATGCCCCGGTAGCCGATCCCGCCGCCCCAGCCGCCGAGCGCCCGCGGGCCGATGCCCTGCGCCACGAAGGCGATGCCGTCGGCGCCGCTCCGGACGCCGCCGCGCAGGCGCGCCGTGAAAACGATCTCGAACGAGCGGGTCAGGTCCAGCCGCCTGACCAGCCAAGCCGATCCCATCTGCTTGAAGCCGTCGTTCGTGAGCCGGATGATGGGCTTGCGATCACCCTTGCGGGGGACCAGTTCGGCCGTCCCGCTGAGCGACAGCTCCCGGTCCGGCCGTGGCTTGCCGTCGGCCGCGAACGCTCCTCCGGATTGCGCCACGGCAGCCGTGGAGAGCAGTACAGAGGCCCAGAGAGCGCCCCGCGCCACTCGGGATGAACGAGAAAAACGCACGACATGCTCCGTTTCAGCGGATTTGCCCGACTTAGACTTGGCCAAAGCTAGGACAGTCCGCGAAGCCGCGTTAGCGAGTCTCCGTTATTACCCCCGGATGGCTTCACCCCCGAGGGAACCGTACGTATGCGATCCATTGCCGATAGTAGGCAGAAATGGGCGGTTTTCCGGCGGGGTACCGGCGAGTAACAGCCTCAGCGGAGAAGGCGCTCGCGCTTCGGATCGAACAGGGGCTCGGCCGTCACCGTGGCGAGCAGCCTCCGCTCGAAGTATCCGACCTCCACCTGCGTGCCGGGGACCGCCAGGACGGACGGCAACCAGGCGTACGCGATGGGCGCCCCCACCGAACATCCGTACGCCGCACTCGTCACATGGCCCACCACGAACCCGCCCGCGTACACCGGCTCACCACCCACCGGGACGTCCCCGGTCTCCGCCAGCACCAGACAGGCGCTGCTCCGCTCCGGGTCGGCCTCGTCCTCGTCGGTGGTGTCGGTCCACCGGAGCCGGTGACCCTTCTCCATCCGCAGGCAGTCCCGGGCCAGCCGGCCGGCGGCGACCAGGCCCAGCTCCCGGCCCGCCTCCCAGAGGGTGTCCCACAGCCGGGGCCCGTACCCGGCCTCGGCCCAGATCTCCCAGCCCAGCTCGCCTGCGGCGGAAATGCGCAGCAGGGTGACCGGCGCCATGCCAAGGTGCCCCTCCCGCGCCTGGAGGTGGCCGAAGGAGGCGAGGTCGACCGTGGTGAGCGGGCCGAGCAGCTCCCGGGCGGCCGGACCCCACACCGCGAGCGCGCAGGTGCCGGCCGAGACGTCGCGCACCGTGACGCCGGGCGGGACGGCGCGCAGCAGCCGGTCCAGGTCGAGCGGGCCGTTGACGCCGATCAGGAACCGGGACCCGGCGAGCCGCGTCACGGTGACGCCGCCCCGCGGCCGGATCGTCCCGACCGGGATGTCGGCGCCGGCGGCGAACGGGCCGGTCACCTCGATCCGGGTGAGCGGGGTCAGGTCGAACAGCCCGACCCGGCGGCGCGTCAGCCGGGCCTCGGTCTCGGCGATCGGCGACCAGTGCCGGCCCGACCACTCGTCCCGGGTGACCGGTGGATCGGGGGCCGGGTTGGACGCGTACCACAGCGGGGTCTCCCAGCCGCCGTCCTCGCCGAACACCGCGCCCAGCTCGGCCTGCCGGGAGTGGAACGGCCCGATCCGCAGATCGCGGACCCCGGGCGGGTCGGCCGGATGGGCCGGCCGCTGCTCGTCGGCGAGCCGGCGGACCGCGCGGCGCCGTACGTACTCCGGGGCGAGCCGGCCCGGATCGAACCGGTTGAGATCGCACTCGTGCAGGTCGATCACGGGACGGCCGTCGACGATCCACTCGGTGAGAGCCTTCGCCACGCCCGCCGAGTGCGCCACCGGCACGGCCTCGGCGACCCACAGACCGCGCGGCTCCCGGGCCTCGCCGAGCAGCGGGAACCCGTCCGCGGTCACCCCGAGCACCCCGTTGTACGCCTCGTCGAGGGCGGTCCCGCGCAGCGCCGGGATCAGGTCGGTGGCCGCCGTCCAGGACTGCCGGAAGGTGTCCGGGGTGAACGGCAGCATCGCCGGGTGCGCGTCGCCGGGCAGGTCACCGAGCCGGACCGGGCGCGGATCGGGCCGGACCGAGCCGATGCCCAGTCGGTCGCCGTGGGCTCGCAGGTAGAGGCCACGGTCGGGGTGCCGGACGATCGGCAGGGAGTCGCCGGCGCCGGCCGCGGTGGTTCGCACGTACTGCTGGACCATCGGGACGATCGGCCGGCCGGTGGCGCCCCAGAATCCGGTGCAGCTCACCACCAGGTCGGCTGGGAAGACCTCGTCCTCGGCCGTGTGCACCCCGGTGATCCGGCCTTTATCGGTCAGCAGATTGGTGACGCGCCTATTTCCGATAAACCGCGCGCCGCGCGCCGTGGCGTTCGCGGCCTGGATCTCGGCGGCCCGGACCGCCGCCACCAGACCGTCCGACGGGACGTGCAGACCGCCCAGGACCAGCGATTTGTCCAGCAGCGGGAAGAGGGCGAGACAGCCGGCCGGGTCGACGACCGTGGAGTGGACCCCCCACGCCTCCCCGAACCCGTGCCGCCGGTGCAGATCGGCGAGCCGCTCCGGGGTGGTGGCCAGTTCCAGTCCGCCGACCGCCGAGTAGCAGCCGAGCCGCGCGTACTTCTCCGCGGTGTAGCGGGCCAGCCTGGTCAGGGTCCGGGACGGCGCGATCTGGGAGACCAGCCCGGGAGTGTGCGAAGTCGACCCGCCGGTCTCGAAGAGCGGCCCCTGCTCCAGCACGGTGACATCGGTCCAGCCCCGCGCGGTCAGCTCGTCGGCCATGGCACAGCCGGTGACGCCCGCGCCGATGATCACCACCGCCGGGCCGGGCAACGGTCAGCCCGCCGGGCTCAGCGGCGCCGTCCAGCGCAGGTGAGGATGACGGGGAATCGATCGCAGCCGGGCGTGCCGCCGGGCACCGAACCGGCGGGTCACCAACCGAATCTTCTGGGCTCGCGGCCGCACCGGTTGATGGAGCGCCATCGTCGAAATCACCGTTCTTCCCTCCACCCATGCGAGGCCGCGGCCACACTGTGGGACAAGGATCTTCACGTCCGGGGCCGAGGTCAATGGGCCGATCCGTCTTTTACATCTGTGCAACAAGCCCGGCATACTGCCCGGGTGCGCCATCCGTTCCTTGACGGCCCCGGCCCGCTCGCCTTCGCCCATCGCGGCGGGGCCGCGGCCGGTGACGAGAACACCGCGGAAGCCTTCGAGCGGGCGGTCGCCATCGGCTACCGGTACGTGGAGACCGACGTGCACGCCACGGCCGACGGGATCCCGGTCGTCATCCACGACGCCGAACTCGACCGGGTCGCCGGCAGGGCCGCCCGGGTCGCCGATCTGACCTGGGCCGACCTCGCCACCGTACGGGTGGGCGGCGCCGCCGCGGTGCCCCGCCTCGACGATGTGCTGCACGCCTGGCCGCGGATCCGGTTCAACATCGACGTCAAGTCCGACCCGGTGGTCGAGCCGGCCGTCGCCGCGGTCCGGGCGGCCGGCGCCGAGGACCGGGTGCTGCTCGCCTCGTTCAGCGACGCCCGGCTGGCCCGGGTCCGGGCGCTCGGCGGGCCGAAGATCGCCACCTCGCTGGGCATGCGCGGTGTGGCGCGGCTCCGGATCGCCGCGACCGCCGGGGTCCGGCTCCGCCTGCCGGAGTCGGTGGCCGCCGCCCAGATCCCGGTCCGGCACGGCCGGATCACCCTGGTCACGCCGCGCTTCGTGGGCTACCTGCACCGGCTCGGGCTGCACCTGCACGTGTGGACGATCGACGATCCGGAAGAAATGGTTCGGCTGCTCGATATGGGCGTGGACGGAATCATGACGGACCGTATCGAGGTACTTCGCGACGTCTATGCGGCGCGCGGTTTCTGGTCCGGCTGAGGAGTTGGCCGCTCACAGACCGTTCCGCTAACCTCCCAGTTCAGCGGCATCTACCCAAGATCGCATGAACCCACGACATCATCCGAACGGATGATGCTAGGAGTTCAAGACGGTTCCCATATTTTTTCTTTAAGTTCACCGTAAGAATTCCTCAAATCTCCGCGCGGAATTGCTTTCTGTGAGACGCGTCCCTAACGTCTGCGGCGTCCGGGAACTTGGGGAAAAGAAGGTCTCGTCATGCGAAGCTCGGGTCAACGACGCACCCGGCTGTTGGCCGCCGGTGCCGTACTCACCGCGATCGGCGGCGTCATCGGTTTCACCCAGCTTGCCTCGGCCGATGAGAACAGCACCAAGGCCGGCGAGAGTGGGGCCGGGAAGGTGGTCGGCAACAACCTGACCATCCTCACCGACACCTGTGTGGACAGCGACTTGCCGGCACACGACGGCTTCCAGCGCGGCGAACGATGCGTGTCCACCGAGTTCGGCGAGGTCGGCGCGGCCGCCAACAACCCCACCCTGCTCATCACCCGGGCACCCGACGACGTCACCGTCGGCACCCCGTTCACGCTCCAGGTCAGCACCCGCAACCTGATCCGGGACCGCTTCCTCGCGGCCGGCCAGGGTGGGTACTACGTGGAGAGCAGCGTTCTCCAGAACGGCCTGGTCCGCGGTCACTTCCACACCGCCTGCCGGATGCTGACGAGCACCGAGGAGGCGCCCGAGTCCGCGCCGGTGCCGGCGTTCTTCGTCGCCACCGAGGACCGCCGCGGCGGCGCCGACCCGGACACCGTCACCATCCAGGTGCCGGGCCTGCCGCAGGAAGGCATCGCACAGTGCTCGTCCTGGGCCGGTGACGGCTCGCACCGGATCCCGATGATGGAGCGCGCCAACCAGACGCCCGCCCTCGACTCGGTCCGGATCACCGTCCGGGCCGACAACGGTGGCCAGAACGGCGGCGGGAACGACAACGGCGGCAACAACGGTGGCGGCCAGAACAACGGCGGGAACAACAACGGCGGCGGTCAGAACAACGGCGGCGGCAACAACAACGGTGGGAACGACACCAACAACGGTGGCGTCACGCCGACCACCCCGCCCACCAGCGCGCCGCCGACCACCAAGGCGACCACCAGGCCGACCAAGCCGTCGACCACGAAGCCGACCACCGCGACACCGAACCGCACCACGGTGACCGCGACGCCGCGCACCAACTCGACCACCACCACGACCGGCGGCGGCGAGACCGCGGGCACCTCCGGCAACAACGGCGGCACCGCCACCTCGGAGCCGAAGGACGAGACCACCACCGGTACGACCGGCGGCTCCAGCAACGAGAACGAGAACTCCGGCAGCGACGAGACGACGGCGCCGACCAAGAAGCCGACCAAGAAGGCGACGGCCCAGCCGGAGTTCGACCCGGAGCCCGAGGCGACCGAGACCGACGGCCCGGCGCTCGCCGGCGACCCCGGTGACGGCGCGCCCGACGAGCCGGAGAGCACCTCCGACACGGTGGCCGAACCGCCGGCCCAGCAGAGCGGCCCGATCGCCCTGGTCAGCAACAACCTGGCGTGGATCGGCGGCGGCGCGGTCCTGGTCCTGGTCGGCCTGGTCATCGCGGCCTTCATGCGGACCCGGCCCCGTTCCTGGAACTGACCGGCACGGAGCAACGCAGGGAGGGGCGGGACCCGGTCGGGTCCCGCCCCTCCCTCATTCGTGAGTGACAAGGATCACCGCGCGGCTTCTCATGATCGCGGGCGGGACCCGTTGAGCGGCGGCGACCGACACGGGGAGTGTCCGCCGAATCGGTGTCTGAGTTCGCTTCCGGATGAGAAATCTCCGGGAAACCGGAGGCCGGGCGGTAGAACGTCGCGAATAAGGGTAGCCTTACCTGCCGAGATCAGTCCCACCGGCAGTGAGGTGCAGTCATGGCGAACAGACCCGCGCGACCGTGCCACGAGGCCGTGGTCACCCGGGTGGAGCAGCTGACTCCGCACATGGTGCGGGTGGTGGTCGGCGGTGACGCTCTGACTCGGATCCAGGCCGGGCAGTTCACCGACCACTACATCAAGGTGCTCTTCCCCCAGGCCGGCGTGGACTATCCGGCGCCGTTCGACATGGGCCTGATCCGCGAGACGATGCCGCGTGAGACGTGGCCCGTGGTGCGCACCTACACGGTCCGCCGATGGGCGCCCGAGGCCGGCGAGATGTGGGTCGACTTCGTGGTGCACGGAGACGACGGCATCGCCGGGCCGTGGGCGGCGCGGGCCCGGCCGGGCGATCCGTTCCGGTTCATGGGGCCGGGCGGCGGCTACGCGCCGGACGCCTCGGCCGACTGGCACCTGATCGCCGGTGACGAGAGCGCGATCCCGGCCATCGGCGCCGCCCTGGAGCGGATGCCGGAGGGCGCGCCGATTCGGGCGTTCATCGAGGTCGCCGGGCCGGAGGAGGAGCAGAAGTTCGACTGCCCGGGCGACGCCGAGATCACCTGGCTGCACCGGGGCGGGCGGCCGGTCGGCGAGCCGCTGGTCGCCGCGGTGCGCGGGCTGGAGTTCCCGGCCGGACAGGTGCAGGCGTTCGTGCACGGCGAGGCCACCTTCGTGCGTGACCTGCGCCGGCTGCTGCGGGTCGAGCTCGGGTTGCCGATGAGCCAGCTCTCCGTCTCGGGTTACTGGCGCCGCGGCATGAACGAGGACGGCTGGCAGTCCAGCAAGGCCGAGTGGAATGCGCAGATCGAGCGCGAGCAGGAGCCCGCGACCGCCACCGTGTAAGGAGTGTGACGCCCAGCACTCAATACCATGGTGTTGGTGCTGATCAAGCAGAAGACCCACATCGGGGCGCTCGCCGGGCTCGTTCTGGCCGCGGTCAACCTGCGGCTCGCGGTCACCAGCATCGGGCCGGTCCTCACCGAGATCCGGGCCGGGCTGGGCATGAGCGCCACCACCGCGGGGCTGCTCACGTCCGTACCGGTGGCCTGTTTCGCCCTGATCGGGCTGGCGGCGCCCCGCCTGGCCCGGCGTTTCGGTGCCGCGCGGGTGATCCTCGGTGGGCTCGTCCTGCTCACCGTGGGCCTGGCGGTGCGGCCGTACACCGGCGCGCCCGCCCCGTTCCTGCTCTTCAGCGCCGTGGCGCTGGCCGGGATCGCGCTGGTCAACGTGCTGCTGCCGTCGATCGTCAAGGACCGCTTCCCGGACCGGGTGGGCACGGTCACCGGCCTCTACTCGGTGGCGCTCAACATCGGCGCCACCACGGCCGCGGCGGCCACCGTGCCGCTCACCGGCGCGTTCGGCGACTGGCGGCTCGGTCTGGCCTGCTGGGCGCTCGCCGCGGTGATCGCCCTGCCGCCATGGCTCCTGCTGGCCCGCTCCCGGGCCGCGACCCCACAAGATCAAGATCAAACCCCGTCTCCGGTACGGGTGAGCCGGCACCCGGTGGCGTGGGCGCTGGCCGTGTACTTCGGCATGCAGTCCACCTCGGCGTACGTGATCATCGGCTGGTTGCCGCAGATCTACCGCGACGCCGGCCTGTCCGCCTCGCTGGCCGGCGTCCTGTTCGCGGTGACGTCCCTGCTCGGCGTGCCGTTGTCGTTCCTGCTGTCGGCGTACGCGGGCCGTCTCCGCTCACAGAGCGGCATCGCGGTGGCGCTGGGCCTGTTCGGCATCGCCGGCTGGACCGGCCTGTGGTTGTCGCCGGCCGCCGCCCCATGGCTGTGGGCCACCCTCCTCGGCGTCGTGAACGCCGCCTTCCCGCTGGCCCTCACCATGATCGCGCTACGCGGCCGCACACCCGCGACGGTGGTCCGGCTGTCCGCCTTCGCCCAGAGCGTCGGCTACCTCTTCGCCATCCCCGGCCCGATCGTGGTCGGCCTCCTGCACGAGGTCTCCCACGGCTGGCGGCTCCCCCTGGCCCTGATGATCGCCCTGATGATCCCCCAGCTCACAGCCGGCTATTTCGCCGGCCAGAACCGCCAGCTCTAGCCCCTCCCGCGCTCCCCCCCGCTCCCTCCGCTCCCCCGCCCCGCTGCCCCGGCTCTCCCCGCTCTCCCTGCTGCCGGGCGAGCAGCCCGAGCGCGGCCAGGGCGGTGCGGTCCCCGCTCTCCTGCCCCCGCTCCCCCGGGCTCCCCCCGGCGGCCAGGGGCCCAAGATCACCAACCGCCCACCGCGCCACCGCCCCACCCCCGCGCTCGCCAACCCGCGCAACGCGACCTTGGACGCTCGGCCACCCCACCCGGTAGCCCAACGTCCAAGATCGCCCACCACCCGCGCTCACCCACCCCCGCAAGTCGATCTTGGACGTCTTGCCACCCCCACTGGTGGTCGAACGTTCAGGATCGGCCTCGGCGGGCGGGGACGGGAGGGAGGAAGGGAGGGAGGGAGGGAGGGAGGGCTCAAAGGGTGAAGAGGGCGGTGAGGGCTTCGCCGAGGCGTTCGCGCCAGCAGAGGCGGTCGTGGCCGCCAGCGAACTCGGTATAGGTGAGCGGGTAGCCGCGGGCCAGCAGCACGTCGCGGAGGTGGCGGTTGGGGCCGAGCGTCACCCACTCATCCAGGCCCACCTCGACGTGCCAGCGGACCGGGCGGCGTTCGGTGACGGCGAGATGGTGGGCCAGCCACTCGGCCTCCTCATCGGCCGGGGTGTGGCTCTTCCACCAGAAAGCGCCGGACTGGCTCAGTACGTTGCCGAAGCGGTCCGGGCGGGTGACCGCGGTGAACGCCGCCATCAGGCCGCCCAGGCTCTGCCCGGCGATGACGGTGCGGGCCGGGTCGGTGGTCGCCGCCAGGTCACGGCCGGCCGGCGACGACGGGAGGGCAGCCAGGAAGGCGGCGTACCCGGGGTCGCAGGCGTACTCGGTGGAGCGGGTAGCGTGGTCGGCGCCGTCCGGGAGCAGGGCCACCACCGGCGGGATGCGGCCGGCGGCGATCAGGTTGTCCAGGATCGGGGCGACCGGCAGCAGCGGGCCCCACAGGTCGCCGTCGAGCAGGACCAGCAGCGGGTACGGCCCGGCGTCGGCCGAGTGTCCGGGCGGCCGGTAGCGCCACAACCGGCGCCCGTCGACCGTCGTCTCGTCCAGGATCCCTGCCGGTGACGCGGGATCGGGCCGCCACCAGCACGGCTCCGGCGCGGCGGCGGGCGCTACGGCGACCGACTTGTGCGGCGGCCGCTCCTGCGGAAACGTCACCGGGTTGAGCGGGTCGGGCACCCCGTTCGCCGCGACGGCCCGCAGCCGAACGGAATCGGCCGGGGCCGCGAAACCCCAATGGCCAGCGGGTCCGCCGGGTTGTGGGTGCTCGGGGCCGGAACCGGGCGCGATGCGGCCAGGGCCGGAACCGGGCGCGATGCGGCCAGGGCCGGAGGCGATGTAGTCGGGGGCGAGGTGGTAGGTGGCCTGCCAGTCGTCTCGGACGCGGTAGGTGAGGTGCCACAGGTCGGTGCCGGGCATCTTCCGCATCCGGGAGCGGCCCAGGTCGGCGCGGTCCACGAGTTTGTTGACGAGGGCGAGGACGTCCCGGACCGGCCGGGTCTCGCGCCAGACGAAGGTGATCAGGACCGCGTAGCCGTCCTTCTCGATCAGGGGTGCGCCGTCGCGTTCGATCTCTGCCCAGAACCGGGTGAGGGCATCCGGGCCGGCACCCCGCAGCGCCTCGACGCGCGGGCTCACGGCGATGACCGGCGGCGATGGCCGGGGCACCCGCGGCGGCACCGAGGTGATTGGCACGCTCGTCGGCATCGGGCACCTCACGGCCGGCTCTCAGAGCTGTCTCGGGCGGCTTGAGACAGCCCTGAGAGCCAGCTGAAGGGTTGGGACGGCCCGGTGCGCCGAGACCGAGGAAGTGCCGGCGCACCGGGCCTGAACAAGGCCGCCCGGAAGGTCAGGCGGTGGGGGTGAGCAGGTCGGCGGTGAGTTCGGCGGTGGGGGTGAGCAGGTCGGCGGTGAGTTCGGCGGTGGGGGTGACCACGCCGCAGCGGGTCTGGATGTGCCGGAGGGCGTCGGCGTGGTGGGCCGGGCTGAAGTCGGCGACCGCGTCGGTGATCACGAACGGCTTGATGCCGCGCATGAAGGCGTCCAGTGCGGTGGCCAGGACACCGATGTGGGCGTACACGCCGGTGACGATCAGCTGGTCACGGGAGCCGAGCCGGTCGGCCAGGTCGGTGCCGACGAAGGCGCTGTAGCGGCGCTTGGTGAGGACCACGTCGCCGGGGGCCGGGCGCAGCGCCTCGGTGATGGCCAGGGCCTGCGGGTCGGCGGGCGGGCCGTCGCCCCAGAAGTCCTGGAGCAGGCCGCGTTCCTCGCGGGACTGGCCGCCGGGCTGGGCGGAGAAGAACACCGGGATTCCGGTGCGGGCGGCGTGTTTCCGCAGTGTGGCGATGTTGCCGACCACCTTGGACAGCAGCGCGTTGTCGGCGGTGCCGAACGGGGCCAGGAAGTAGTTCTGCATGTCGTGCACGAGCAGCGCGGCCCGGGACGGGTCGACCCGCCAGTCGACTTTGCCGCCGGCCCGGTTGAAGCCACCGGGGACGTGGTACGGGGTGATGCGGGGAAGCATCAGGCTGTTCCTTTCGAAGCGGCGAGTTCGCGGAGGAGGGCGCGCAGCTCGCGGCGGCTGGTCTTGCCGACGCCGGTGACCGGGAAGCCGTCCACCACCCGGAGCCGGTCGGGGATCTTGAAGGTGGCCAGGCCGCGGTCCCGCAGGTGCTCGCGGATGTCACGCAGTCTCGGGGCGGTCATCCCGTCCTTGACCACGACGAACGCGCAGCTGCGCTCGCCCAGGTAGGTGTCCGGCACCGAGACCACGGCGGCGTCGTGCACGGCCGGGTGGGTGAGCAGGTGGTCCTCGACCTCCTCGGCGGCGATCTTCTCGCCGCCGCGGTTGATCTGGTCCTTGGCCCGGCCCTCGACGACCAGGTAGCCGCCGTCGAGCCGCCGGACCAGGTCGCCGGTGCGGTAGAAGCCGTCGTCGGTGAACGCGGTCCGGTTGTGCTCGTCGGCCCGCCAGTAGCCGCGGATCGTGTACGGCCCGCGGGTCAGCAGGTGCCCGACGGTGCCGTCCGGCACCGGGACGTCCTCGTCGTCGACCACGAGCACCTCGTCGTCCGGGGAGATCGGCCGGCCCTGGGTGTGCAGGACGATGTCGTCGCCGTCGTCGAGGCGGGTGTAGTTGACCAGGCCCTCGGCCATGCCGAACACCTGCTGGAGCTTGCAGCCGAGCACCGGCTCGACCCGGGCGGCGACGGAGTCGAGCAGTTTCGCCCCGCCCACCTGGAGGACCTCCAGGCTGGGCAGGCCGGCGCCGAGGTTGGCCGCGGCGTCGAGCCAGACCAGGGCGAGCGGCGGTACGAGGGCCGCGATGGTGACCCGTTCCCGTTCGATCAGCGGGAACACCCGGGCCGGGTCGGGCGTGGTGGAGAGCACCACCTTGCCGCCGGCGTGGAAGACGCCGAGGACACCGGGGGACGACATCGGGAAGTTGTGTGCCACCGGCAGCACCACGAGGTAGGAGCTGTCCGGGGTGAGTTCGCAGATCTCGGCGCTGGCCCGGACGCTGTAGAGGTAGTCGTCGTGGGTCCGCGGGATCAGTTTCGGCAGTCCGGTGCTGCCGCCGGAGAGTTGCAGGAACGCCAGGTCGGAAGGGCCTGGACCAGGAGGAAGGGAGGAGACGGACGAGGTATAGAGAGAAGAGAGGGCGGTGTGCGAGCCCGGGTCGCCGGCCACGATGAGCTTGGCGGCGCCGGCCACGGAGGCGAGGGTGCGGTGGTCGAAGCCGTCGTACACGTCGGTGGTGATCAGCGCGACGGCGTCGGTGTGCGAGCAGAAGTAGCCGATCTCGGCGCCGCGGTGGGCGGGCAGGGCGAAGACGGGCAGCGCCCCGAGGCGGAACAACGCGAAGATCACGTCGAAGTAGGCGGCCGTGTTCGGCAGTTGCACCACGACCCGATCGCCACGGCGTACCCCGAAATCGTGCAGGCCCGCCGCGAGGCGTGAGGCGCGCTCGTGGAGCGACCGGTAGCTGACCCGGGCGTCTCCGTCGATGACCGCGTCGCGGTCGCCGAACCTCTCGGCGGCCGTGCTGAGCAGGTCGAACAGGGTCTGGCCGGTCCAGTGGCCGAGTTTGCGGTACCGCTCGGCGAAGTCGTCAGGCCACATTGAACACTCCCAGGGCGGTCAGCATGGTGCCGAGTTTCGCGGTCGTCTCGGCGAGTTCGGCGTGCGGGTCGGAGGCGGCCACGATGCCGGCTCCGGCGTACACGTCGAGGCCCTCCGGCCCGGCGGTGGCGCACCGGATGGTGACCGCCCACTCGCCGTCGCCGTCGGCGTCCGCCCAGCCGACCATGCCGGCGAAGAAGCCGCGGTCGAACGGCTCCAGTTCGGTGATCGCCCGGCGGGCCGCGGTCGGCGGGGTGCCGCAGACGGCCGGGGTCGGATGCAGGGCGGTGGCCAGGGCCAGCGAGGACACGTCCGGGTCGATGATCTCGCCGGTGATCCGGGAGCCCAGGTGCCACATGGTCGGGGTGGCGGTCAGCGTCGGCTCGGACGGCACCCGAAGGTTCCGGCAGTACGGCCGCAGCCCCTCGGCCACCGCCTCGCTGGCGAACGTGTGCTCGTGCAGGTCCTTGGCGGATTCCAGGAGCCCGGCGGCGCGGCGGGCGTCCTCGGCCGGGTCGGTGCTGCGCGGGATGGACCCGGCGAGCGGGTTCGCCGAGACGGTCCGGCCGTGCCGCGCCACCAGCAGTTCGGGGCTGGCGCCCAGGAGGGTGCGCCCGCCGCCGAGGTCGATGCCGAAGGTGTACGTGCCGGCGCCGCCGTACGCGAGGGCGCGCACCACCGGGGCCGGGTCGAAGCCGGGCGCCGCCAGCCGCAGCGCGCGGGCCAGCACGACCTTCGTGTACGCGCCGGCCTGGATCTCCTCGACCGCCCGGGCCACCGCGGCGACGTACCCGGGGTCGGGGATCGGCGGCAGGCTCTCCCGCGCGGCCGAGGCGGCCGGTACGGCGGGCGCGGCGCCGAGGACGGGCGCGCGCCGCAGACGCCGGGGGACGACGAGGCGGGCCGGTGCGTCGGGCGCGAACGGGACGGCCCCGATCACGGTACGGACCGGATGCCCGCAGGTTCCGAAGACGCCCGCGACCTGCTCGGGCAGATCGGCGAGGCCGGACGTGTTCACCTCCGAGTGCACGCCCTCGGCGAGGAGGGTGCCGCGCGGCGACACGAACACCGACGACTGCCCGGCCTGGTAGGCGTCGAGCAGGTCGGCTCCGTCGAGGGTGGATACGGCGACGGACACGGATGATTCTCCCTTCACCGGCTTGGGGTGGCCGGTCGGTGATCAGGCTCGGAGGGTGGCGCCGCCGTCGACGTACAGGTCGTGCATGGTGATGTGCCGCGCCCGGTCGGAGGCGAGGAACAGCACGGCGTCGGCGACGTCCTCCGGGGTGGCGATGCGCCCGAGCGGGATGCCGACCCGGAAGGTGGCCGGGTCGCCGTCGAGGACCGGTGCGGGTACGCCGTCGGTCCAGAGCTGCCGTTGCATCGGTGTGTCGGTGGAGCCGGGGGCGACCACGTTGCAGCGGATCCCGTACGGCGCCAACTCGAGGCCGAGACACTTGGTGAACATGGTGCTGGCGGCCTTCGACGCGGCGTAGGCGGACATGCCGGAGCGGGGCACGCCGGCCGCGTTCGAGGAGACCGTGACGATGGCGCCGGAGCAGCGCGGGACCATCCGCCGGGCGACGGCCCGGCTGACGTGGAAGACGCCGGTGGTGTTGACCGCGAAGGTCTGCGCCCAGGCGTCGTCGGTGAGGTCGACGACGTCGCCCATGTGCAGCACGCCGGCCACGTTGACCAGCAGGTCGAGGGGCCCGAGGAAGCGCTCGGCGGCGTCCACGACGGCCTCCACCTGCTCGGCCGAGGTGACGTCGGCGACCTGCGGCAGGATGCCCGGGTACTCGTCGGCGAGGAGCTTGACGCCCGCCTCGGAGCGGTCGGCGGCGGCGACCCGGGCGCCCTCGCCGGCCAGCGCGACCGCGACGGCCCGGCCGATCCCCTGCCCGGCGCCGGTGACCAGGGCGGTCTTCCCGGCGAGGCCGGGCACGTTTTCCCTGTCCAGGGGCATGACGGCACCGCTCCTTAGGTTAGGTAAGGCTAACCTAGCATTGACGCCCGAGAGCGAGGAGGGGGGATCACGTCACTCTTCATGCGCAGAGCGGGGAGACCTCCGCACCTTCGGCGCGGCGCAGCGGACCGTCTATCAAGCACAGATTTCGTACGGCCACCGCCGGCTCCAGCGGCCAGACGCCGACCAGCGAATCCGCCCCGCCACTGGCCAGCACCCGTCCGTCCGGTGTGTACGCCAGCCCGACCACCCCGGCCCCGTGCCCCTGCAACCGCAGCACCGACCAGTCCCGGGTGTCCCACAGCTGGACGTCGCCGTTCGCCCCGTTGACCGCGAGGGTCCGCCCGTCCGGCGCGAACACGATCCGGTCGATCTGGTCCAGCTGCGGTTTCGAGGTCCACAGTGACCGGCTGCCGTCGCCGGAGCGCACGTCGAGCACCCGGCTGGTCCCGGTGACCACCATCGAGCTCCCGTCCGGGGCGACCGCGAGGTCCAGCGGCTGGTAGTCACCCAGGAGCTGCCCGCCGATCTCGCGCGGCCCGTCCACCCGCCAGGACCGCAGCTCCGACCACAACCGCTGCCGAGTGTCGAAGCCCGGCTCGTAGGCCACCCCGGCGGTGTGCAGGACCGTGCCGTCGGCGGAGAAGGCGACCGCGTACGCCGTCTGCTTCCCCAGATCGACGACTCCCCGGTCCCGGCGCTGACCCAGGTCGTAGAGGTGCACCGCGCCGTACTCGGATTCGACCGGATCGGCGAGGGAGGCGCCCACCGCGACCGCCAGCAGGTTGCCGTCGGCGGTGACGGCCATGTCCCTGGGCTCCCGGCTCAGCGGCACGGTCCGCTCCCGTTTCCCGGTGCCGTCCCACAGTTCCAGGCCCCAGCTCGTACCCGTGGTGGTGGCCACCGCGAGCACGCCGCCGGCCCCGTAGACGACGCCGCGCGGCTCGCCGGCGGTCCGGAACTCGGTGATCAGCTCGCGGGTGGCGGTGTCCCAGACGCGGACCTCGCCGGTGTCGCTGCCCGCCGCGAGCCGGGCGCCGTCCGGGGAGAAGGCCAGGTCGAGGACGCCGCCGTCGGTGTTCAGCCAGCTCGACTGGCGGCGGAACACGACGGTCGGCGCGTCCCGGCCGGTGACCACCGCGATCTGGCCGTTCGCCGAGGTCGCGGCCCCGCCGAAGGCGCCGATGCCGGTGTCCAGCTCGCCGGTCCCGTCGCCGGTCAGCGAGTACAGGCTCGCCGTGCGCCGTACGCCGGTGCTGATCACCGTGCCGTCCGGGGCCACGGTGACCCGGCCGGGCCCGGGGGTCGTGCCGGCCTCGGCGGTGAGGTCGCGCAGCCGTTTCCCGGACGGCACCGCCCACTGGATCACGTCGCCCTGCTCGCTGGTGGTCACCAGCGTGCCGTCCGGTGCGAACGCGACGAAGGCTATGCCGCCGGTCAGGGTGGCCATGAGCTTGCCGTCGGACAGTCGCCGGATCTCGGCCTTCCGGTCGATGTCGCTCTCCGCCAGGTACCGGCCGTCCGGGCTCACCGACAGGTCGGAGCCCGTGACATCGCCGGCCGGGAGGGTGCCGGTGGCCGTGCCGCTCTCCGCGTCCCACCGGCCCAGTGAGAACCGGCCGTCGACGATCTCCCGCCGGCTGGCCAGCACGGTGCCGGTGCCGGGCAGCCAGGCCACCGGCCCCCAGCCGTCGAGCGCGTGCGCCAGCCGGCCGGTGGCCGCCTCCCAGATCCGCAGGCCGTCCCCTGGAACGAGCCGCCGGCCAGGAACCGGCCGTCCGGGGAGAAGGCCAGCCCGGCCACCGCGACCGGCTTCGGGAAGCGCAGCGGCTCCCCGACCGGGGACAGGGTGGCGGTGTCCCACAGCCGAACCGCGCCGGTGGTGTCGCCGACCGCGATCCGGGAACCGTCGGGGCTGACCGCCACCGCGGACCCGCCTGGCTCGCTGCCCAGCCGCCCGCGGAACCGGACCATCTGGGTGGACAGCAGCGCGCTCCGGGCCTCCGTGGTGGGCGCCTCCCGCCAGGCGTCGAGGGCCTTGCCGACGGCCTGGGTCTCGTCCTGTTCCAGGGCCCGCAGCGCCTCGGACGCGTACTGCCGGGAGCGGGACTCCCGGGCGCGGGCCTCGGCGTCCCTCGCCTGGTCCAGCACCACGAGGCCGCCGCCGACCGCGAGCAGCAGGGCCGCCGCCAGCCCGGCCGCGAGCCACCGCAGGCGACGGGTGACCTTCCGCTGCTCCGCCTGCTCCCGGTCGGCGGCGGCGCCACCGGCCGCGAGGAACTCCCCCACCACCGGGGGCACGCCGTCGCCGGCCGGCACCCGCTCCCGGGCGGCGAGCAGGCGGGAGCCGCGGGGCAGCAGGTCCGGGTCGCGGCCGGACCGGTCCCAGTCCCGGGCCGCCTCGGTGACCGACCGGCGCAGCAGCAGGTCCTCGCGGGCCTCGCCGACCCAGCCGGCCAGCCGCGGCCAGCTCGTCAGCAGCGCCTCGTGGCTGATCTCCACGGTGTCCGCGCCGACCGTGACGAGGCGGGCCTTCACCAGGCGGCGCAGCACCCGGGAGTCGCTGGCCGCCCGCTCGCCGCGACGGCGCACCGCGGTCCCGTCGCCGGTGACCGTGACCAGGGCGAGCAGGGCGTCGCGCAGCCGGTCCCGATCGTCCGGCGGCAGGTCCAGGTAGATCCGCTCGGCGGTCTCGGCGATCGCGTGCCGGATCCCGCCGGTGGCCCGGTACGCCGCCACGGTCAGCCGGATCCCCTCCCGCCGGTCCCAGGTGGCCCGCAGGGCGTGCGCCAGCAGCGGCAACGCGCCCGGCTCGTAACCGTCCCGTCCGTCCGCGCCCAGATCGTGCAGCAGCAGGTCGGGCAGGCCCGGCTCGACGGTGAGGCCGGCGTGCTCGGCCGGTTCCACCACGGCCCGGCGGACCGCGGCGCTGTCCAGCGGCCCGAGCACCAGATGGCCGGCGGCCAGCACCTTCGCCAGCGGCGGCAGCGCCACGCAGGCGGGGTAGAAGTCGGACCGCACGGCGATCACCACGAGAGCCGGGGCCGCGCTGGTCAGGGCGGTCACGTAGGCCAGCCGGGCGGCCGGGTCGGGGCACTGGGTGAACAGCTCCTCGAACTGGTCCACCACGATCACCGGGCGGTGCCCGGCGGCGGCCGCCTTCGCCGCCAGCTCACCGAGGCGGGCCGGTTCCGCCCGGACCTGCCGGAGCAGCTCACCGGCGACGTCCGAGGTCGTCTCCGGTTCCGGGCCGTCGTCCGGGACGGTCAGCCGGTGCAGGCGGGCCACGAGATCCTCGAGTGGGCGTACCCCCGGGTTGGTCAGAACCCACCGCCAGGCCGCCGCCTCCGCGCCCAGCGCGCCCACGCCGAGAGCCGGGAGCAGACCGGCGCGCAGCAGCGACGACTTGCCCACGCCGGACACCCCGGTGACGACCAGCGGAGGCCCGCCCACCGCCTGCTCGGCGAGGCGGCTCAGCAGTTGCGCGACGGTCGTCTCCCGGCCGCGGAAGCGGGGCGCGTCCTCCGGCTGGAAACTGACCAGCCCGGGGTACGGCGGGACCGCGCCCCCGGGCACGTCGGCCGGCACCTCGTCGCCGTCGGGCAGCTGCTCCCGGGTGACCGCGATCAGCCGACGGCGCACCTCGTCGAGCTGCCGGTTGAGCACGACGGTCTGGTTCGCGAACTCCTGCCGCAGACCGTCGACACCCTGCCGCACCTCGGCGATCATCCAGCCCAGCTCGCCGACCCCGAGCCCGAGCTCGCGGAACGCGCCCTCCAGCAGGTGCCGCAGCTCGTCGTCGGTGACCGCGGCCTCGGCGATCGCGGCGCCGACCGCGTCCACCGCGCGCAGCACCCGGGAGACCTCCTCGTGCAGCGCCGTGCCGCGCTCGTCGGCGGCGGCGAGCAGCGGGAGCAGGTCGGCCGCGATGGCGTCCCGCCACTGCTCCTGGCTCCAGCCGCCGGCCTCCGGGTCGGTGTCGCGCAGGCGCTTCGCGGCGCCGGCCATGGCCTCGGCCAGGAAGTTGCTGCCCAGGCCGCCGATCTGGTCGAGCGCCGCGGCGTACGCCCCGGTGGCGCCCAGGTGCGCCCCGGCCACCGGCGCCACCGTCGAGGCGGTCAGAAAGGCGAGGATCGCGTACGGGCTGGCGGCGCGCAGGCGGGCCCGGGTGCGGCGGCCGGCGTCCCGGACCCAGGCGCGCACCCCGGCACGGGCCCGCTCGGCGGCGGGTTCCCCGGTGGGTTCGAGCTCGGTCACGGAAACCTCCGTAGACATCGACGCTTTTCGCAGTCCCATGATGGCACCGGCGGGCCAGTGGGCAACCCTGCCCGTACGGGCGGGACCTTCGGCCGGTCACGGGATCGGCCCGGCATGGCCCAATGGATGCATGACCACCACCGCCCAGGCACCTGAGAAGCCCGCCAGGACCTACTCGACGCCGACCGGGGAGCCGTGCCCGTACCTGGTGCGGACCGACGGCACCGTCACGGGTGACGGCGCCTGCCGCGGTTGTGGCTCCTGCCTGCTGGGAGCGCACTGGTCGGACAAGTGACATTGACGGGAGGTGGCGCGGTCCCCGTACGGTGGAACCGTGGTCGATGCTCTCAGTGACACCGCGATTACGCAGCGCATGGAGATCGGTCGCAGGCCGATCGCGTGGTGGCCGGTCGGCCTGATCGCGGCGAGCGCCGCGCTGCTGCTGCTCTACACCGCCGACGGGTACGGCTATCACCGGGACGAGCTCTACTTCCGCATGCTCGGCGAGCATCCACAGTGGGGCTACACCGATCAGCCGCCGTTCACGCCGCTGCTGGTCCGGTTCGGGATCGAGCTGTTCGGCGACGACCTGTGGTCGATCCGGGTGCTCCCGGCCGTGCTGCTCGGGCTCACCGCCGTCGTGGCCGCCGGGATCGCCCGGGAGGCCGGCGGCGGCCCGATCGCCCAGTCGCTCGCCGCCACCGGGATCTTCGGCACCTTCCCGCTCACCGCCGCGCACGTCGCCTCGACCGCGGCCACCGACCTGCTGGTCTGGCTCGGCGTGCTGCTCCTCGTGGTGCGCGCCCTGCTGTGGGACCGGCCACGGGCCTGGCTCGGCGCGGGCGTGGTGGCCGGGCTCGGGCTCTACAACAAGCACCTGGTGATCCTGCTGCTGGCCTGCCTGGGCGCCGGGCTGCTGATCGCCGGGCCGCGGTCGGTGCTGCGCTCCCGGCATCTGTGGGGCGGCGTCGTGCTGGCCGTGCTGATCGGCCTGCCGAACCTGATCTACCAGGTGCGCAACGGGTTCCCGCAAGCGGAGATGGCGGCCGCGATCGCCGAGAACAAGGGGACCGAGTCGCGGATCCTGCTGCTGCCGATGCAGATCGTCCTGCTCACCCTCCCTCCGGTGTGGATCGCCGGGATGGTCACGCTGGTCCGCGACCCCCGGCTGCGGCGCCTGCGGTCCATCGCCGTCGCCTATCCGATGATGCTCGTGGTGGTGCTGGTCACCGCCGGGCAGCCGTACTATCCGCTCGGCCTGCTCCTCGGCCTGTTCGCGCTGGGCGCCGTGCCGACCGAGCGGTGGGTGACCGGGCGGGGCGGACGGCAGGCGCTGCTCGCCGGCGGGGTGATCGTCTCCTCGGTGGCCGGCGCGGTGATGTCGCTGCCGGTGATCCCCGCGAGGGATGTGGCCGGCTCGGTCCCGGCCGCCGCCAACTCCACCATCCCGGACCAGATCGGCTGGCGGCAGTACGTGTGGCAGGTCGCCACCGTCCACGCCGACCTGGACCCGGTGGAGCAGCGCAAGACGGTGCTGTTCACCGGCAACTACGGCGAGGCCGGGGCGCTCGACCGGTTCGGGCCGCCGCTGGGCCTGCCCGAGGTCTACAGCGGGCACAACGCGCTGTACGAGTTCGGCCCGCCACCGGAGTCGAAGACCATCATCCTGGCCGTGTTGCAGGCCCCGCCGGAGCGGGCGAACGAGCTGATCGGCGGCTGCGTGCCCAAGGCCACCCTGAGCAACACGCTCGGCGTGGAGAACGAGGAGGTCGGCGCCCGCGTCTACCTCTGCCGCCGCAACGAGCCGTGGTCGACGGTCTGGCCCCGCCTCCAGCACTACGACTGATCAGGCGTGGGCGATGGTCACCGCGGTCACGACCAGCCCGTTCCCGATCAGGTAGCGGCCGTGCAGGGCCGGGAACGGGGCGTCCACCAGCAGCCGGGCCGTGAAGGCGTTCCCGGCCGGGTCGACGGTCAGGGCCGCCTCCTCGAAGCCGAGCCACCGCCCGGTCAGCGGGAACCACGCCTTGTAGACCGACTCCTTGGCGCTGAACAGCAGCCGGTCCCAGTGCACCGACGGGTCCTTTTCGGACAGCTCGGCGAGGTGCTCGACATCGCCGGGCGCGGTGACCGCGCCGATCACCCGGGGTGGCAGCGGGGCGTGCGGTTCGGCGTCGACGCCGATGCCCGCCAGGTCGCCGGACCGGGCCACAGCCGCGCCCCGGAACCCGGCGCAGTGGGTGAGACTGCCGACCACATCGGACGGCCAGAGCGGTTCCCGGCGAGGGCCGCTGCGGATCGGGACGGCCGGCACGCCGATGCCCGCCAGCGCCTCGCGGGCACAGCGGCGGGTGGTGACGAACTCGCGGCGACGGCCGGCGACCGCCGTGGCGATCATGTCCTCCTCGCCCGCGAAGCACGGCTCGTCCTCGCGGTCGGTGTACGCCACGGCGGTGACCACCGGCGGGGGAAGGAGGATCTCGAGCACGAACGGGAGTGTCCCACCCCGGGTCGCCATCCGCTTCATCGGTGATATCCGGCATAGATCAACGAATCGGGCTATCCGGGAGTTACCAGGAAGGGCGGCCATCCGAAACCTTCGGCGGGCACAATGGCGGCATGGATCTTCGACAGGGCATCGGTCCGCGCCGACCGGGCAAGACCGCCGATGAGTTCCAGCAGGACCTGTTGAGCAACCTCTTCTACCGGCGCGGCACGACGGTCGAGTCGGCGAGCGCGCGCGACGCGTACGAGACGCTCTCCCTCACCGTGCGGGACCGGCTCGCCGAGCGGCGGTCCCGGACCGCGGCCGCGCACTTCGCCACCAACCCCAGATGGGTCTACTACCTCTCCGCGGAGTACCTTCTCGGCGCTCAGCTGGAGCAGAACCTGCTCTACTCCGACACCGGCGACCTGGCCGCCGAGGCGGTCAAGACCCTCGGCTTCAGCCTGGAGGACCTGGAGGAGCTGGACATCGAACCGGGCCTCGGCAACGGCGGCCTGGGCCGTCTCGCCGCCTGCCTGGTCGACTCGATGGCCACCCGGGACATCCCGGCGGTCGGCTACGGCATCCGCTACGACTTCGGCATCTTCCACCAGATCATCACCGAGGAGGGGCAGACCGAGCGCCCCGACGACTGGGCCTTCCACGGCAACCCGTGGGAGTTCCCGGCCCCCGACGACCGGCAGACCGTCGGCTTCTACGGGCACACCGAGCCGATCCCCGGCGCACAGACCCGCAAGCGCTGGGTGCCCGGCGAGATCGTGCTCGGCGAGCCCAGCCACATGCTGGTCCCCGGCTACGGCACCGAGACGGTCAACATCGTCCGGCTGTGGCGGGCCCGGGGCAGTGAGGCGTCCTTCGACCTGAGCCGCTTCTCCGCCGGCCAGTACGCCGAGGCCGTCCAGGAGGCGGTGCGCGCCGAGAACATCAGCAAGGTCCTCTACCCCGACGACAGCACCGAACTGGGCCGTGAGCTGCGGCTCAAGCAGCAGTACTTCCTGGTCTCCTGCTCGCTGCGGGACATCATCCGGCGGTTCCGGCTGCGCAACGAGGGCTGGGCCGAGTTCGCCGACAAGACCGTCATCCAGCTCAACGACACCCACCCGACGATCGCCATCGCCGAACTGATGCGGCTGCTCGTCGACGAGTACGAGCTGGAGTGGGACGAGGCCTGGTCGATCACCCGGCGGACGTTCGCGTACACCTGCCACACCCTGCTGCCGGAGGCGCTGGAGACGTGGCCGGTGCACATGTTCGAGCGGCTGCTCCCCCGGCACCTGGAGATCATCTACCTGATCAACATGCTGTTCCTGAAGGAGGTCGAGGCCCGGTTCCCCGGTGACCACGACCGGGTGCGCCGCATGTCGATCATCGGTGAGGAACCGGAGCGCCGGGTCCGGATGGCACACCTCGCCGTGGTCGGCACCGAGGCCGTCAACGGCGTGGCCGAACTGCACTCCAAGCTGCTGCGCGAGACAGTGCTCAACGACTTCGCCGAGCTGTGGCCGGCCAAGTTCCAGAACGTCACGAACGGCGTCTCACCCCGCCGGTTCGTCAAGATCGCCAACCCCCGGCTCTCCGACCTGATCACCGAGGGTCTCGGCGGCGACGACTGGCTCGGCGACCTGGAACGGCTCGCCGGGCTGGAGGCGCTCGCCGGCGACGCGTCGTTCCTGGAGCGCTGGCGGGCGATCAAGCGGGCCAACAAGGTCGACCTGGCGGCCGGCGACCCGGATTCGCTCACCGACGTGATGATCAAGCGGTTCCACGAGTACAAGCGGCAACAGCTCAAGCTGCTGCACGTGATCGCCATGTACCACCGGATCCGCGCCGATCCCAGCGCCGACTGGGTGCCGCGTACCGTGCTGTTCGCCGGGAAGGCGGCGCCCGCCTACCACGCGGCCAAGGAGATCATCCGGCTGATCGCCATGATCGCGGCCCGGATCGCCGCGGACCCGGTCGTCTCCCCGTACCTCAAGGTGGTGTTCCCGGAGAACTACAACGTCACCCTGGCCGAGCGCATCATCCCGGCCGCCGACCTGAGCGAGCAGATCTCGCTGGCCGGCAAGGAGGCATCCGGCACCGGCAACATGAAACTGGCCCTCAACGGCGCGCTCACCATCGGCACGCTGGACGGCGCCAACATCGAGATCCGGGCACGGGTCGGCGCGGAGAACTTCTTCCTCTTCGGCATGGACGCGTACCAGGCCGCCAACGCCCACCAGCAGGGATACAGCCCGTGGGCCTACTACGAGGCCGACGGTGAGCTGCGGGCCGCCCTCGACACCCTGCGCGCCGGCACGTTCGGCGAGGCGGGCCAGCGGGTCGCCGCCTCCCTGCTGGGCCGCGACGAGTACCTCACGCTCGCCGACTTCCGCTCCTACGTGGAGAGTCAGGACGAGGTCGACCGGGCCTGGCGCGACCCGCAGCGGTGGGCGCGCATGTCGGTCCTCAACACGGCGCACAGCGGCTTCTTCAGCTCCGACCGCACGGTCTCCGACTACGCGGCCCGCATCTGGCGGGTCGCCCCGGTCCCGGTCCCGAAGGAGGGCTGAGCAAGCACATCCGAAGGGGTACGAGGGGTGATCACCTCTCGTACCCCTTCGGCGTGCCCGCCGCCGAGCCGGTAACCTGCCAAGATCTCTGACGTCGCCCGGTCCGGAACAGGGGGTGCCCGCCAGTGCGCGACGACGCGTTCCGCGCGTATTTCGAGCGGCATCACGCCTCGCTGTCACGTCTGGCGTACCTGATGACCGGCGAGTCCCAGGTGGCCGACGATCTGGCCGCCGACGCGCTGACCGAGGTGTGGCGGCACTGGGACCGGGTGGACGCGGCCGACGACCCGGTGGCGTACGGCCACGGCATCGTGATGAACCTGTCCCGCCAGTGGGTGCGCCGGCGCGGCCGGGAACGGCTCCTGTCGTTCGGGTCGCTGCGCCGCGGCCGGGACACCGACGTGCCGGCCGTCCTCGACGTGCGCGGAGCGCTGCGCCGGCTGCCCCACCGGCGGCGGGCCTGCGTGGTCCTGCGGTATGCCTTCGACCTGCCGGAACGCGAGGTGGCCGCGATTCTCGGCATCTCCGTGGGCGCCGTGAAGAGCGCGACCTCCCGGGGCGCGCGGCAACTTGCCGAACTACTGGGTGACCATGTCCGCATCGACGGCTGGGAGGCGGCCCGATGAGGCTCTCCGACGATGGTCTGCGCGCCGCCCTGCGGTCCGAGGCGGCCGCCCACCAGCCCGACCGTGAGGCGATGCTGGACCGAATCAGCACGGCCGCCATGCAGGACTCCGGCCGCCGCCGCACGCCCCGCCGCGGCCCCCGGGTGCGGATGGCCACCGTGGTGGCCGCCGTGGTGGTCCTCTTCGGTGGCGGCGGCGTCGGCACGTGGGCGCTGGCCAACTCGATCGACCGGGACGAGGCCACCCCGGCCCCGACGGTCGCACCCACCACCGACCCCACCCCGACGAGCGTCGCCCCGGCCACCACCGGGCCCACCCCGAGCCGGACCACGCCCACCCGGAAGCCGACCTCCGCGGCCCCGCCACCGGCGCCCACCAAGGCGCAGCCCGGCGGCACCCGGGTCGAGCAGGGCCCGCTCTGGTCGGACGGCTCCGTCGATCCGGACAGCGGCGACACCTCGGGAGCGTCGGTGGTCACCCTGAAGACCACCGCGGAACTGAGGACGCTTGAGGTGGTGATCCGGGTGGCCCGCACCGACGGGCTCACATCCCGGGGTGGCACCAAGTCGACCCCGGGCGCGTCGGTGACGACCACGGTGACCGAGGAGCCGGGCGCCTTCCTCTACCGCTTCACCCTGGCCTCCGCGGACAGGCTGGCCCCGGGCACCTATACGTTCACCGCGAAATACGCCCACCCGACTGGCGGCCGCGATGCGGGCGGTGACACCTACGAGGCCACCTCCGGCGCGCTGAGGGTCAACGGCGACTTCTCCTGAAAGGCCTTTTGTGGTCGAGTGCCGCGTCACCAGCGCTATAGGCCAGGTGGACGACCACGACATCGCCTTCGTGTGCGTTCACCGCGACCGGCGTGACGGCCAGGAACAGCAACTCGGATGCTTGGCGAGCCCGCTGAGAGGGAGCGGCTGCACACGCGGGAGTGTCAATCGATCTACGCCCGGCGGGCGCGGCAAAGGCCGCAGCGGGCAGCAGGTCGCGTGGTGCCGCGGAGCGGGCCCGGTGCGTTTGAAGGCGGCGGACGCCGTACCGGAAACGGGTTCATAGGGCGATGAAGCGTGAGTTGACGACGGCCATGGTGTGGATCTCGGCCTCGGTGAAGCCCGCGCCGAGCAGGCGGTCGGCGAAGAGGGCGAGCCCGTCCTCGACCGGCGGGTTGAAGGGCTGACCGAGGTCGCTGGAGAGCAGCGAGTACTCGGGCCCGACCGCGCGGATGGCGGCGATCAGGTCGTCCCAGGAGACCTTGCCGGTGTGCGGGGTGGTGAAGCAGCGCTCCAGGAGGACGCCGAGCGAGGCCAGCCGGATCTGATCGGCCACCGGGAGGCGCTGCGAGGTGAATTCGGGGTGGGTGACGACGATGCGGCGGACGCCCTCCTCGCGGGCGGCCAGCACCACGGCGATGATCTCGGCGGCGGCGAGGTGCCCGGTGGCCAGCACCATGTCGTGCCGGGCGATCACCCGGAGCACCCGGCGGACCGGTTCGAGGACCCGGCCGTCCGGGGAGAGCACCTCGACGATGTCCGGGACGATGCCCTGGGCGTGCAGGTCGGCCTGGAGCGCGCCCCACATGGCCGGTTTCGCGCCGGGCAGGTCGCCGGCGGTGTTGGTGCGCTGGTTGCGCGAGTCGACCGTGGGCATCCAGACGATGCGGGCGCCGAGACGGCCGGCGATCTCGACGGCGGCCGGGTTCATGCCGCCCATCGAGCCGTTCAGGGTGATGGCGCCGAGCACGTCGACGCCGGGGACGGCCTTACGGACGACGGCGGCGCGTTCCGCTGTCGTGACATAGTGCGATTTCAGAATGAAACCGGCCAGGCCCACCTCACGGCAGCGCCTGGCCAGGTCCAGATCGTCGATGCGCCGGTCCATCACGTCCGGGGCCACGTGCACATGCGTGTCGTAGGCCCCGGCGACCAGCGCGCGGGCGGCGGCTGACGGCTCAGTCATGATGTCGCCATGCTGCCACGGAACCGGCCGGTTCCGGCTCCCGCGCTTCTAATCCTCCACGACGTCGGAGATCGGCGTGGTCCGGCTGATGTTCGCCGGCGCGTTCCATTTCTGGAGCTCCGAGCTGCTGCACTGGTAGACCTTGACCTTGCTGGTGCCGTCGGAGTGGGTGTCCTTGGGCGTGGCCTTCAGGTCGGTGGGCGCCAGGCAGTTCCCGTCACTGTCCAGGATTCGGTAGCTGGTGGCGTACACACCGGTGTCGTGCACCACCTTCCACCACAGTTCCTTGTCCTTACGCGGATTGGCGGCGGTGACGTTGTCGCAGTTGACCACCGTCGCGTAGGCGCCCGAGGCGGTGCTCAACGGCGACTTGAGGCAGAACTCCACGCCGTCCTTCGTCACCACGATGTTGCCCTCGGCGCTGAACGCCGGGCTCACCGGCACCGGGTGCACGAACTGCTGGTTCCAGTCCACCCGGCCCTGCGGATCCTGCTTGCAGAACCAGGCGATCATGTACGTCGCCTTCGGGTCCTTGTTGGTGAGGTCCAGGCACCGGCTGAACTGGGCGTAGTTGACGAGCTGGTTGGTGCTGTCACCGGCCATGCCGGCGCCGACCGTGGTCTCGGACCGCCAGATGGTCTGGGTGCTGCTGGAGTTGCAGTCGCCGAGGACGACGAGGCTTCCGGAGGTGTTCGCGGTCTTCACGTTGACGCAGAGACTGTTCTCCGTGACGTTCCCGGCGGTGACCGAGTGGAACTGGCTGTTGCCGTCCAGGCTGAACTGGAACAGGCCTTCCGGGGAGCCGGGATTCGGGCACGGCCGCAGGACGACCTGGTTGCCTTTGCTGTGGGACGCGCCCGAGTGCAGGCAGGACCCGCGCGGCGCGGCCGCCGACTCCGAGTTGATCAGCTTGAGGTAGAGCTCCTTGGTGTAACCGAACTGCTGGGTGCTGCTCCCGTTGCACCATTGCATGGTCAGTTTGTCGCCGCTCACCGGCGTCCGTGATCCGGCGTCCATGCACAGGGTCTTGGCGGACGGCGAGTCGATCCGGATCGCGCCGCCGTCGATGTTGTTGTTGGTGGTGGAGAACGTGTAGGTGGCTTTCAGCGTCCGGCTGCCGCTGCTGGTGCCCACCGAGGTCACCCTGGCCGTGAACGGGACCTCGGCGAGCGGGCAGCCGATCGGGCTGCCGTCCCGTTTGAAGTAGTCGATGGTGACCTCGTAGTGCAGCTTCTCGCCGGTCCCGTCCACCCCGGCGTCACCGATGATGTGACACTGCGGCATGTCCTCCAGCTTGCCGTTCTTGAGGCTGTCGGAGGCCGCCCGGACCCGGGCCATCACGACGTCCAGCCCGATCTGCGCCCCGTTCAGAGCGGCGGTGCGGTCGGCGAAACCGGTCGTCGACTTGACCTGCCGGACGACCAGCGGGAGCAGCGCCGCCGACAGGGACAGCCCGATGGTGATGACCAGCATCGCCATCGGCAGCGAGCCACGGTCGTCGGTGCCACGGATACGCATCATGAGGTCGGCCTGCCCTTGTCGCATTCTTTGGTGGAGGTCTTACCGGCGGCGCTACGGCTGAGGTTCTGCGCGGTGAAAACCGACTCGAAAGGCAGTGTGACCGTTCCGGCCTTCACCATGAAGTGCATCCTGACCTGCTGGAACTCGGTCTCGTAATGGGCGCCCATACCGGTTCCAGGGCTGGCCGAGGCATACGGCTTCGCCCCGGCGAGGAGCAGATTGAAGGGGTCGACGCCACTGATCAGGGTGATTCCGCTGGCCACCGCCGCAGCCGTGCCCGGCGTCGTGCCCGACGTCCATTCCGCCAGGGACAGCACGCCGTCCTCGATCTTCAGCTGCCGGCATCCGGTCTTGGTCTCGTACTCCATGAACCACCGGTCGCCGACCTTTCCCTGCGGGGAGATCCAGTTGGCGTAGCGCAGCTCCCGGTCCAGCCGGCGGAAGCTGTTGTCCAGTTGGTCGCGAACCTCGGCGGTGTTGTCGATCGACTTCGTACCGGAGTAGATCTGGACCGTGGCGCCGACGATCACCAGCGTCACGACCGACATGATCGCCACCGTCACCATGAGTTCGACGAGGGAGAAACCCCGGTCGTCGCTGTGCTGCCGCATCCGGTTCCCCTTTCTCACGTGATGGTCCAGACGAAATTCAGGACGGCGGTCTGCGGCGTCGGTGGCGTACTGGTCGCGGTGATCGTGACCGGGTAGGTGCCCTTGGCCGTCGGCGTACCGGTGATCGTCTGCTGTCCGCTGTTGAGGGTGAGCCCCGGTGGCAGTCCGGTCACCGTGTACGAGATGTTCCCCAGCGACAGGCTCTGCCCGTTCGTCACGAGGGCCATGCTGGTCGCCGTACCCGCCACCGATGTCCGGTCGGCACCGACCGGGTTCGGCGTGGTGAAGGTCAACCTGGTCGTCGTCGCCACCACCAGCTCGAAGGTCTGGCTGACCGTGCCGCCGAGACCGTCGGTGACGGTGGCCTTCAGCAGGTACCGCCCGGGGACCGTCGGCGTGCCGGAGACGACACCGGTGGCCGCGTCGATCGTCACACCCAGCGGGGCGCCGCTGAGGGCGTAGGTGTACGCCCCGTCACCGCCCGCCGCCACCGCGGTGACGGAGACCGCCGATCCCAGGTTCACCGACTGCGCGGGTAGCGCCGCCAGGGTCACCGGCTGGTAGACGGTGTGCGTGAACGTCATCGGGTCGGACCGCATGCCGTTGGCGTCCACGACCCGGACCGTGATCGGGTAGGCGCCGGCCTTGCCGATCCGGCCGGTGATCACGCCGGTCGCGGGGTCGAGATTCAGCTCATCGGGCAGGTTCGTCGAGGTGAAGGTGTACTTCGGGACGCCACCGGTCACCGCGAGGGTCAGCGACACGTCCGCGCCGACCAGGCTCTTCGACGGGGGCAGCGCGGCGAGGCTCGGCGGCTGCACCACGGTCAGCTTGAGCGGTCGCTCGTCCCAGATGCCGTTGCTGTCGGTCACCCGCAGCGTCGTGTTCGTCACGCCCACCGCGGTGGGTGTGCCGGTGACGTAGCCGACTGCCGTGGGCGCCGTGAGCCAGGACGGCCGGGACCCGATGGTCCAGGTGTAGAGCGGCTTGCCGGCGTCGACGTCGAGCTGGTAGCTCTTCTCCCTGCCCACGTAGAACGTCAGCTCGCTGGTCACCACCTTCGGGACGCCCGGGTTGGAGTCGAACGTCGGTTCGGCGGCCTCCGAGACCAGCGTCGAGGCGATGTGACTGCACGTGGCGTCGGCGCAGTTCTTCCCCGGCCAGGTGACCAGCACGACCACCCGGAAGTACCGCAGGATCTCGGCCTTGTTCGGTGGCGCCGTGTAGTCGTCGGGGTTGACGCAGTCGTCGCCGCGCAGGTAGTAGACCTCGCACTTGCCGACGTAGATCGTGCGCTGGTAGGTGGCGCTGCCCACCGTCACCGTCCGCGTCGCGGTCGACAGGGGCGCCTCGTCGCCCACCGTCGAGGCGCTGTCCTTGATCTCCGGGTCGGAGGCCATCTTCATGCTGCTCAGGTACGGCTTCAGCTTCTTGCGGCTCGGGCCGGTCAGCGCGGCGTCCCACTGACCCTTGACCTTGACCGGCCCGCGCCCGGACAGCAGTGAGCTGCCCTCCAGCGCGCGTACCTCCTCGAGCCCGCCGGCGGCCACCTGAACCGCCTGGCGCACGTCACGCGAGTGCGCGACGGCGAGGTTGCCGGTGATGAAGAAGGAGCCCAGTCCGGCCATCGCGATGCTGATCACAGCCAACGACACGAGCACCTCGAGAAGGCTGGAGCCCTCGTCCGAGGATCGGACCGGTTCGCCGCGCATCGCACTCCCTGCCGTGTCATTCCGGAGAATTCACAGGGCCTCATCGGCAGGCCGGCGGTGGAGTGGAGGAAACTCAGCCGGTGCGATCCGCGATGTAGTGGCAGAACTGCTCCAGCGTCTGCCGGGCGGCCCCGGCGGGCAGCGTGCCGACACTGCGGCGGGCCGCCTCGGCGTAGCCGTGCACGGTCTCCCGGGCCTGCTTCAGGGCGGCCGACTCACGCAGCAGGGCCAGCGCCTCGGCATGCTCACCATCGTCGGTGAGCGGGCCCTTGCTGAGCAGTTCCCGCAGACGGGGGCCGGCGGCGGAGGGGTCGGACAGGGCGTAGAGCACCGGCAGGGTGGGCACGCCCTCGCGCAGGTCGGTGCCGGGCGTCTTGCCGGACTGGGCCGACTCGGAGGCGATGTCGAGCAGGTCGTCGGAGAGCTGGAAGGCGATCCCGATGGCGGTGCCGAACGCGGCGAGCGTCTCCACGTGCGCCGGGGGCAACCCGGAGAAGAGGCCGCCGAACCGGGCCGAGGTGGCGATCAGCGAGGCCGTCTTGTCCTCGACGGCGCGCAGGTGGTGCCGGATCGGGTCGCCGCCGCGCGGGCCGACGGTCTCGGCGAGCTGGCCGCGGACCAGCTGCGACAGGGTGGCGGCCTGGAGGCGGACCGCCTCGTCGCCCAGGCCGGCGGCCATCGACGCGGCCCGGGCCAGCAGGAAGTCGCCGACGTACACGGCCAGCCGGTTGCTCCACCGCGAGTTCGCGCTGGCCGCGCCGCGCCGCAGGGACGCCTCGTCCATCACGTCGTCGTGGTAGAGGGTGGCCAGGTGGGTCAGCTCCATGAGCACCGCCGCCGGCAGCAGTTCGGGGCGGTTCGGGTCGCCGAACTGGGCGCAGAGCGCCACCACCATCGGGCGGAACCGCTTGCCGCCGGCCCGCACCAGATGTGCCGCGACCTCGGCGACCAGCGGGTCGGGGCTGGCCACGGCGGCGTACAGCCCGGTCTCCACATCCGCCAGGAAGCCCGAGACGGCGTCCCGGACGGACGGATCGACGAGGTCACTGAGTCCCGGTATCGCGGCCGCCATGATCAAGAGGCTAGATCACCCGGCTGAGAGCACGCTGATCAGGCCTCCGGTGCAGAATCGACGGATGACCGTCACTGATCCGTTCGACCTGCTCGACATCGACAGCCTGCTCAGCGACGAGGAGCGGCAGATCCGGGAGACGGTGGCCCGGTTCGTGACCGACCACGTCCGCCCGCACGTGGCGGACTGGTTCGAGGCCGGCACCTTCCCCCGCGAACTCGCCCCCGAGCTGGGCAAACTGGGCGTGCTCGGGATGCACCTGGAGGGGTACGGCTGCGCCGGCACCAGCGCCGTGGCGTACGGCCTGGCCTGTCTGGAGCTGGAGGCCGGTGACTCCGGACTGCGCAGTTTCGTCTCGGTGCAGGGCTCGCTCGCGATGTTCTCGATCTGGAAGTACGGCTCCGAGGAGCAACGTCGGGAGTGGCTGCCCCGGATGGCGGCCGGCGAGGCGATCGGCTGCTTCGGCCTGACCGAGCCGGACTTCGGCAGCGACCCGGCCAACATGCGCACCCGCGCGGTCCGCGACGGCGGCGACTGGATCCTGAACGGCTCCAAGATGTGGATCACCAACGGCAGCATCGCCGACGTGGCAACCGTCTGGGCGCAGACCGAGGACGGCATCCGCGGCTTCCTCGTACCGAAGGACACCCCCGGCTTCACCACGCGGACCATCAAGCGGAAGCTGTCGCTGCGCGCCTCGATCACCGGCGAGCTGGCCCTCGACGACGTCCGGTTGCCCGGCTCGGCCATGCTGCCCGGGGCGGCCGGCCTGGGCGCCCCGCTGAGCTGCCTGAGCGAGGCCCGGTTCGGCATCGTCTTCGGCTCGGTCGGCGCGGCCCTCGACTCGCTGCGCACCACGATCGGCTACGCGAACAACCGCATCCAGTTCGGCAGGCCGATCGCCGCCTTCCAGCTCACCCAGGGCAAGCTGGCGGACATGGCGGTCGACCTCGGCACGTCCGCGCTGCTCGCGCTGCACCTGGGCCGACTCAAGGACGCCGGCCGGCTCAAGCCGCACCAGATCAGCGTCGGCAAGCTCAACAACGTGCGCCAGGCGCTGGCCATCGCCCGCGAGTGCCGCGGCATCCTGGGCGGCAGCGGCATCACCCTGGAGTACTCCCCGCTGCGCCACGCCAACAACCTCGAGTCGGTGGTCACCTACGAGGGCACCTCGGAGATCCACACGCTGGTCATCGGCCAGACGCTCACCGGCCACGCCGCTTACCGATAAAACCCTTTCTCCGGTACGGCGTACGCCGTCCCCGACCGCATTCCGCCCGCTCCGCGGCACCACGCGATCCCACTGCCAGGTCCGGCCCGCGACGCGACCGCCGGGCTCAGATCGGTGGCCGGGGGGCGGCGTACGCCGTACCGTTGAAGGTTGTTTATGATCTTGCCGCGTGATCCATAGGAAACTGTCCTTAGTGGCAGCAATAGGATTGATCGCGGCCTCTGCGTTCCTGGGTGCCACCCCCGCGCTCGCCGACGAGACCGAGACCGAACCGCCCGTGGTCGAGCTGGTGCTCGACGTCAGCGGATCGATGAAGGCCGCCGACGTCGAGGGCGGTGCGACCCGGATGGCCGTCGCCAAGCAGGCCTTCAACGAGGTCGTCGACTCGCTGCCGGAGACCACCCAGCTCGGGATCCGGGTGCTGGGCGCCACCTACGCCGGCAAGAACAAGCGGCTCGGCTGCCAGGACACCCAGCAGATCGTCAAGGTCGGCACGGTCAACCCGGTCGCCGCCAAGAACGCCATCGCCACCCTGAAACCGACCGGCTTCACCCCGATCGGCCTGGCCCTGCGCGAGGCGGCGGCGGACCTGGGCGACACCGGATCGGTACGCCGGATCGTGCTGATCACCGACGGCGAGGACACCTGCACACCGCCCGACCCGTGCGACGTCGCCCGGGAACTGGCCGCGCAGGGCACCGAGCTGGTCATCGACACGCTCGGCCTGGCGCCCGACGAGAAGACCCGCAAGCAGTTGGTCTGCATCTCGCAGGCGACCGGTGGCACGTACGCCGCGGCGCAGAGCGAGGACGAGCTGACCGACCGGATCAAGCAGCTGGTCGACCGGGCCGCCCTGCCGCCGCCGGTGACCCCGGCCGCGGTGACCGGCGCGAAGGACTGTGCCAAGGCGCCGCTCCTGGCGGCCGGCGTCTACACCGACCGGGAGCTGATCGGCGAGCACCGCTACTACCGGGTCGCCGTCGACTCCGGTGACGAGCTGCGCGCCTCGGTGAGCGTGGCGCTGGACCGGCCGCTGAACCGCGACTACGGCGTACTGATCAAGGCGGCCACGATGGACGGCCGGGAACTGGTCCGCGGGGTGGACGCGAGCAGCGGCCGCGCCGACGTGATCTCGGCGGGCCTGCGCTGGTCCGGCGACGAGGAACCGGATCTCTCCGCGACCTCGGACATCTGCCTGGAGGTCAGCAACTCGTTCGCCTCGGCCACCGCGGCCGGCGCCCCCGGCATGCCGGTCGAGCTGAGCATCGGCCTGGCCCCGGCCTCCGAGGCGCCGGACGCGCCGGGTCTGGGCCGTGGCCTGCTGCTGCTGTTCGTGCTGGCGATCGCCGGATTGGTGGCCGGCGTGCTGGCCGGATGGCTGACCCGCTGGTGGGTCGCCAAGTGGGGAGTGAACTGATGCGCAGTCTGCCGGCTCTGATCGCCCTCGGTTTCATCATGTTGCCCTCTCCCGCGCTCGCCGACCCCTCGGAGGGGCCGAAGCCGGCCGCCGGGATCAGCTCGGCCGGCACCTCCTTCCTGACCGCGGTGACGATCGGCGCCGGTCAGCCGGTGAAGGTCGCCGCGGTCACCGGTGACTACCTCTACTGGTCGTTCCCCGCCGAGGCCGGGCAGCGCCCGGAGCTCGCGGTCACCGTGGACCTGTCGGAGGCCGCCGGCCGTTCCGGCGCCCAGTCCTGGACCGTCGAGGTGTTCGACGGGCTGCGGCGGCGGCAGGCGTGCGTGGGCGGCGAGCAGAGCCCGGTCGCCGCGGTCTCCGACACCGAGCTCACCCTCGGCTGCCGGCTGCGGCAGGTCCGGTCGTGGGCCGAGCCGTGGGACGGTGACCCGCTGCCGGGCACCTACTACGTACGGCTCTCCAGCACCGATCTGCCGGAGAAGGACCTGGGCCTGCCGATCGACGTGGCCCTGAACCTCACTTCTCCGACCGGTGACACCAGCGCGGACCAGGGATCGCTTGCGGCGCCCCTGGTTCCGGACAATCGCCCGGGCGAGGTGCTGACCGCCGCTCCGTCGCCGACGGCCGAGGCCGACGAGGACGACATCTCGCTGGACTGGCTGCCGGACTTCTCGTCCCGCTGGGTGTGGACGGCCGCCGGTGGCGTGATCGCCGCGATCACCGGCCTGATCGGGTTCTCCTGGACCCGGCGGCGCCGGGCCTGATCCGATGAAAGGGGGGCCGCTCGGCCCCCCTTTCCCGTTACAGCTTGTCGAGCTGGGTGACGACCATCGCGACGGCGAAGAAGCCGTAGAAGCCGATCGCCACGATCATGCCGCCGAGCCGCCAGCCACGCATCCGCACCGGCGCCGGCAGGTCCCGGGTGTTCAGCTTCACCAGCAGGATCGAGTAGAGCAGCGTCACCACCGAGGCCGCGCAGGTGGAGACGATCAGCAGGCCGAGCGGCTGGGTGAAGCCGGCCAGCAGGATGATCGAGCCGAGCACGATCTCCGCCCACACCACGGTCAGGTAGATCCGCGGCTCGGTCCAGCGCGCGGAATCGGCGAGGTAGTTGCGGCGCAGGAAGTCCGACGCCACCCGGCCGATGATGTCGAGCAGGCCCATCGCGGCGGCCCACAGCGACACCGCGGCCACCGCCAGGAACAGCAGCTTGAGCCACGGGCCGACCTCGTCCGCGAAGATCTCGCCCTGGATCCGCAGGAACGACGGGTCCGACTTGAGGTCGCCCCGGCCGAACAGCGTCTCGTACGCGAGCAGGCTCATCACGCCGATCGTCACGAAGCAGACCGCCACGAACGTGACCAGGTGCTCGATGTTGGCCCGCTTCCACCACACCTTCCAGCGGCCCATCGACGTCTCGTCGAGCGGGAACGTGTACCGGTCGCCGCCGCCGGCCGCCTCCTCCTGCCCGGTGATCGGGGAGATCAGCCGGGGGACGTGGGCGCCCATGCCGTACCGCTTGTCCCGGATCCAGTTGCTCAGCACCAGGTTGTGTACGCCACCGGCGCCGGCCGCGCCGATCGCGCTGAGCAGCATGGTGAAGGTGATGCCGTCCGGGATCTGCCCGAACTCGGTGACCGTGGCCTTCGCACCGTCGCCCCAGGTGGTCAGCGAGATCACGAAGACGACCACGACCGCCAGGAAGAACAGCGTCAGGGCGACCTTGACGACCTCGACCCGCTCGACGGTCCGGTAGACCACCTTGGACAGTGACAGCAGCACGCCGATGATCACCAGGGTGGCCACCGTGATCCAGACCGGGTCGCCACCCCCGATCAGGTACGTGAAGACGGTCGAGCCGCTGGTCGCCCAGCCGGGCCAGACGTACTGGAAGGCGCCGGCCAGGCAGATGACGACGCCCCAGCCCTTCCACCAGCGGGAGAAGCCGGCGACCACGGTCTGCCCGGTGGCCAGGGTGTAGCGCTCGATCTCCATGTTGATGACGAACTGCACGGCCAGCGTGGTGAAAGCCAGCCAGAGCAGGCCCAGGCCGCCGATCGCGGTCAGGTACGGCCAGAGGATGATCTCGCCGGCTGCCATGCCGATGCCGACGGCGACGATGCCGGGGCCGACCATCCGGCGTAGCGAGAGGGGTTCGGGGAGTTCACGAGTGGTGGTCTCGGTCAGCATTGCCGCTCCAGGATCTGGGAGAGGTGAAGCAACATCCGCGCGATATCGGGGGTACGCCCGGTGAACAGCTCGAACGCCGCGGCGGCCTGGTAGGCGCACATCGCCGTGCCGCCGATCGTCCGCAGACCGCGGGCACGGGCGGCACGCAGCAGCTCCGTCTCCAACGGCATGTAGACGATGTCGGCGACCCACAGGCCACGGTGGAGCGACTCTGTGGGCAGCGGGATTCCCGGGTGGTGGTGCATGCCGATCGGGCTGGCGTTGACCAGCCCGTCGGCGCCGGCGAGCAGCTCCGGCGTGGCCGTCTTCTCGTGGCGCGCGCCGATCCGGCCGGCAAGCTCCGCACCGCGGGCCCCGTCCGGGTCCACGATCGTCAGCCGCTCGGCGCCCAGTTCACGCAACGCATGGGCACAGGCCGCCCCGGCGCCGCCCGCGCCCAGTTGCACGACGTGACGGGTGGGCACGTCGGGCAGTTGGGAACGGAAGGACTGGGCGAAGCCGTACGCGTCCGTGTTGTGTCCCTGCCGCCGACCGTCCCGGAATACCACGGTGTTGACCGCACCGATGTCGCGGGCCTGCGGCGAGAGGTCGTCGAGATGCTTGATGACCTGCTGCTTGAACGGGTGGGTGATGTTGAGCCCGGCGAAACCGGCGCGGTCGGCCTCGTCGAGCAGCCGTTCGAGATCCGCGGTCTCCCCGGTGTCGAACAGCGTGTAGGTGAGCCCGAGGTGGTGGTGGCGCCCCTCGGCCTCGTGCAGCGCCGGTGACAGCGACGTGCCGATTCCGGCTCCGATCAACCCGCACCGGCTTGCCGCCATATTGATCTCCGCATCTAATGTACGAACTGGTACGTTAGTTATCGGGTGTGACGGCGGACACTGTCAAGGCTCACGGCAGACTTACTTTTCATGACACAGGAGAAGGCCGTGGTGGAGAGACAGCGCGACGCGGAACGCACCCGCACCGAGCTCCTCGACGTGGCCACCGAGGAGTTCGCCGAGAACGGCTACAGCGGCGCCCGGGTCGACGAGATCGCGGCCCGGACCCGCACCACGAAACGGATGATCTACTACTACTTCGGCGGGAAGGAGCAGCTCTACCTGGCGGTTCTCGAGCGGGCGTACGCCGAGATCAGAGCCGCCGAACGCACCGTCGACGTCGACCACCTGGACCCGGTCGCCGCGGTCCGCCGCCTCGCCGAGGTCACCTTCGACCACCACGAGGCACACCCGGCCTTCATCAAACTGGTCGGCGTCGAGAACGCGCAGCACGCCAAGCACATGAACCACGTGGCCCGGCTGGTCGACCTGAACAGCTCGGCCGTCGACCTGCTCCGCGGCGTCCTCGACCGGGGCCGTGCGGAGGGCACGTTCCGTGACGACGTCGACGCTCTCGACGTACACATGATGATCAGTTCGTTCTGTTTCTTCCGCGTCGCCAACCGCCACACCTGGGGCGCGCTCTTCGACCGGGACCTGCTCGACGAGTCCCGCCGCGGGCACTACCGCACCATGCTCGGCGACCTGGTGACCGGCTATCTACGAAAGTGAGATCCGATGCGCCGGTCGATCGCTACGGTTTGTGTATCCGGCACCCTCGACGACAAGCTGACGGCGGCGGCCGCGGCCGGTTTCGACGGCATCGAGCTGTTCGAGAACGACCTCGTGGTGTCCCCGTGGTCACCGGCGGAGATCCGGCGGCGCTGCGCCGACCTGGGCCTCACCATCGACCTGTACCAGCCGTTCCGCGACTTCGAGGCGGTGCCGGACGAGCTGCTCAAGGCCAATCTCTCGCGGGCCGAGCGCAAATTCGGGGTGATGGCCGAACTCGGGACCGACACCGTCCTGGTGTGCTCGTCGGTGTCCCCGGCCGCGGTCGACGACGACGACCTGGCGGCCGCGCACCTGTCACTGCTGGCCGACCGCGCGGCGGCACACGGGATGCGGATCGCCTACGAGGCACTGGCCTGGGGCCGTCACGTGTCCACGTGGGACCACTCGTGGCGGATCGTCCAGCGGGCCGGCCATCCCGCGCTCGGGCTCTGCCTCGACTCGTTCCACGTACTGTCCCGCGAGGTCCCCCCGGACGACATCGCCGGCATCACCCCCGGCAAGATCTTCTTCCTGCAACTGGCCGACGCCCCACACCTGCGGATGGACGTGCTCCAGTGGAGCCGCCACCACCGCCTCTTCCCCGGCCAGGGCGCCTTCGACCTGCCCCGCTTCCTCGGCCTGGTGCTGTCCGCCGGCTACGACGGACCACTGTCGCTGGAGGTCTTCAACGACATCTTCCGCCAGTCGGATCCGGCCCGCACCGCGGTCGACGCGATGCGCTCCCTCACCCTCCTCGAAGACCGCCTCGCCCCCCTCCCCGCCGTACCCCTCACCTCCCCCGCCCCCACATCCCCCGCACACCTCGCCTTACCGGCCCCCGCATCCGCCGCCCCGGCATCCACCCCACTCCGCGACTCCCCTGCATCCGCCGCACTCCGCGTCTCCCCCGCATCCGCCGCACTCCGCGTCTCCCCCGCATCCGCCGCACCCCGCGTCTCCCCCGCCGTTCCGCTCGCGGACCGGCCCGGCGTTCGGCGTCTTCCTCCCGCTCCGCGGCTGACCGGGCACGCTTTCACCGAGTTCGCCGTCGACGGGCACTCCGGGCCCGAGCTGCGGACCGCGCTGCGCGGTCTCGGCTTCGCGCACACCGGCCAGCACCGCACCAAACCGGTCGAACTCTGGGAGCAGGGCGCCTGCCGGATCGTCCTGAACAGCGCGGTCACCCACCCCGGCCCCGCCGCGATCAGCGCCTTCGCCGTCACGTCGGAGAATCCGCCACTCTCCCTGGCCCGGGCCGAGGCGCTGTCCGCCCCCGCCCACCCCAACGTGCGCGAGCCCGGCGAGGCCGAACTCGCCGCGATCACCGCCCCGGACGGCACCAGCGTCTTCGTCACCCACCCCGGCGACGACTGGCGCTCCGACTTCCTGCCCACCGGCACGGCATCCGGCCCCGGCGCCGGGCTGCTCACCGTCGACCATCTCGGCCTGACCCAGCCGTTCGACCACTTCGACGAGGCCGGGCTCTTCTACCACTCGGTGCTCGGCCTCGATCACCTTCCCACCGAGGAGTACGCGGCACCGTACGGCCTGATGCGCTCCCGCGCCGTAGCCGATCCACGAAGGACGGTCCGCGTCGCCCTGACCGTGGCCCTGCTCCGCCGCGGCGAATGGGCGCCCGCCGTCTCCGACCCGCAGCACGTGGCCTTCGCGACCGCCGACCTGATCGCCACCGCCCAGGCCCTGAGCCTGCCGCCCCTACCTGTCCCGGCCAACTACTACGCCGATCTGGCCGCCCGCTTCGGACTCACCGACGACTTCGTCGCCACCCTTCGCGAGCACGGCATCCTCTACGACCGCGACCCCTCCGGCGGCGAACTGCTCCACCTCTACACCCCGGTCTTCGGCGGCCGCGTCTTCTTCGAGATCACCGAACGCCGCGCCGGCTACGACCGCTTCGGCGAACCCAACGCCCCGGTACGCATGGCCGCCCAGCGCCACCGCCGCCTGACCACGACCAGCTAGCGAGCTTTCGGCACCCACCGCTGCCGTCGGTCGCGCCGGTCGGTGGTCGCGGCCGTGCTCGCCAGGCGCCCGACTGCCCACGCACGGCCGGTCGCGCCGGCCACGGTAGGCGGCACCCCACGCACGAAACGACGCACACGGCTGCGAGTCGGGCCAGTGCACACAGCCGGGCACGGCAAAGGCGGGTGGCCGCACACAAAAGTCCCTCCGCGTGCGGCCGTCAACGCCACAACCCGGGCAAGCGACCACAACAACACCACCGTGCGCACCCACCGGCCCCTCAAGGTGGGGGAGCCGGCCACCGGGTGCGGCCGTGGGGTGAGGGTGTGTGGGCAGGTCAGCCCGGCGCGGGCGGCACACGGGTGAGTGGGCAGGTGGTCGCCGGCAGGGCGGGACGGGGTGGATGCGGTTGGGGGGCGCTCCACCCCGTACCGGAAAAGGGTTTAAGGGCGACGCAGAGCCGGGCCGCGGTTCCACCAGAGGGAGAGGGTGACGCCTGCGGTGACCAGGAGGGCGCCCAGGAGGAGGAACCAGGCGCTGATCTCGACGTCCCGCTTGGTGAGGCCGAACTCGCGGGGCAGGTCGGCGAGGACGTCGGTGAGCTGTTCGGCGTCCTCGGCCTTGAAGTAGCGGCCACCGCTCAGGTCGGCCACCCGAGTCAGGGCTTCCTCGTCGATCTCGCGGTTGCCACCGCCCCGGCCGCCGCCGAAGCCGCCTCCGCCGAAGCTTCCGCCGGTGAAGGCGGAGTCGCCGCTGATCTGGTCGGGGGTGCAGACCATCTGCTGCGGGTCGGTGGTGCCGAAGCCGATCGTGTAGACGCGCAGCCGGCGGGCGGCGGCCTGCTGGGCGGCGGTGACCGGGTCGACGCCGGTGGTGTTGGAGCCGTCGGTGAGGACGACGATGGTGTCCGGCTGGTAGTCGATCGGTGTGCCGTCCGGGGTCTCGGGCAGTTCGACGCCGGTGCCGGCCACCTCGGGGTTGATCTCGGCGATCGCGTCGATCGAGGTGAGGATGGCCTGGCCGATGGCCGTGCCGCGGCCGGTCTTGAGGTTCTCGATGGCCTCCAGCAGCGGGGCCTTGTCGGCGGTCGGCGCGACCAGCAGGCCGGCGATGCCGGAGAAGGCGACCAGGCCGATCCGGGTGTCGCCCTCCTGGGCCTCGACGAACTCGCGGGCCGCGTCGACGGCGACGGCCAGCCGGTTCGGGGCGATGTCGGTGTTGCACATCGAGCCGGAGACGTCGATGGCGAGCAGGATGGTGGTGTCGTTGGACGGCACCGTGACCGACGCCTGCGGCCGGGCCACGCCGCCGGCCAGGGCGAACAGTCCGGCCAGGAACAGATAGACGGGGATCCGGCGGCGCCAGGCGGTGCGGCCGGGCAGGGCGGCGCGGATCAGCGCGATGCTGGAGACGGTGACCGCGGTCCGCTTGCGGCGCCGGTTCAGCCACCAGCGGGCGGTCAGCAGGAGCGGTACGGCCAGCACCGCCAGCAGCGCCCACGGCCAGCTCAGCGACATCAGATGATCCTTCCGTGCCAGCGGACGCCCAGCAGCCCGCCGAGGGTGAGGAGCAGCAGGGCCGCCGCGGCGAACGGCGCGGTCAGCTCGAGCGGCTCCTTCTCGGTGGTGAGCCGCAGGTCGATCGAGCCGGTGCTGGCGGCGAGCGCGCCCGCGTCGCCGGCCGCGTGGTAGGTGCCGCCGGTGACCTGGGCGACCGCGGTCAGGAGGGTCTCGTCGAGGGCGGTGGCCAGTTGGAAGCCGTCCACCTCGACGGTGCCGCCCTTGGCGGTGCCGACGCCGACGGTCTGGATCCGCACGCCGGCGGCCGCGGCGAGTTCGGCGGCGGCCTGCACGTCGGGACCGCCGGTCTCCTCGCCGTCGGAGAAGACCACGATGGTGGCCGACGGCCAGTAGCCGAGGTCGGGCGCGGCACCGTTCTGATCAGGCAGACTGACCGGCTTGCCGGTGATGGCGCCGAGCGCGACCAGGATGGCCTTGCCGAGGGAGGTGCCGCCGCTGGGCGAGACCCGTTCGATGGCGGCGACGGCGGCCGCGTGGTCGTCGGTGGGCGCCTGGGTGAGCAGGGCCTCGCTGCCGAAGACCAGTACGCCGACGTCGACGGTGTCCGGCTGGTCCTCGACGAAGCCTTTCGCGGCCTGCTGGGCGGCGGCCAGGCGGCTCGGGGCGACGTCGCCGGCCGACATGCTGTTGGAGATGTCGAAGGCGAGCAGGACGGTGCCGGCGACCCGGGGCACGGCGACCTCGGCCTGTGGGCGGGCCAGGCCGATCAGCATGACGGGGAGGGCGGCGAGGATCAGGGCGTAGGGCAGGTGCCGCCGCTTCGTCAGGGTGGTGAAGCCGGCCGCTTCCAGGGCCGCCGCACGCCTCTTGGCGAGCGCGACGTATCCGGCTACCGCCGCGACGCTCAGCAGGACGGCGACGGCGATGACGGCCGGGTAGAGGAAGGTCACCGGGGCCTCCGTCCGGAACGCCGGACCATGTCGACCAGGGTGGCGAGCATGTCCTGGTCGGTGGTGATCCGGTGGGGGTCGACGCCGGCCCGGCGCATGGCCTCGGCGACCTCCCGCTCGTGGGCGCCGACCTGTTCGGTGAGGCGGGCGCGCAGCAGCGGGTCGCTGGTGTCGACGAGCAGCTGTTCGCCGGTCTCGGCGTCCTCGACGAGGATCAGGCCGAGGTCGGGCAGCTCCAGCTCGGCGGGGTCGACGACGCGGATGACGACGACCTCGTGGCGGTGGGCGAGCCGGGCGAGCGGGCGGTCCCAGCCGGGGTCGCCGATGAAGTCGGACATCACGAAGACGAGGCTGCGCTTTTTCGAAGTCGTCGTGGCGGCCAGGTTGAGCATGGCCGCGAGGTCCGTCGTTTTATCCGACTTTTTCGCGACATCTCTGGTCAGGTCGCGCGCGATTCGCAAAATCTGGTCTCGCCCGGTCCGCGGCGGGATCACCCGTTGCGAAGCGTTGTCGAACAGGATCGCCCCGACCCGGTTGCCACCCTGGGAGATCAACCGCCCGATACTGATCGCAAGATCGGCCGCGGTCGACTCCTTACCGGCACCCCCACCGAAGCGCATCGACGCCGACCGGTCGATCACCAGCCAGGCCGTCATCTCACGGTCCTCGGTGTACAACCGCACGAACGGCTCGTCCACCCGCGCCGTCACGTTCCAGTCGATGTGCCGGACGTCGTCCTCGGAGGTGTAGGCCCGCAGGTCGGTGAAGTCGAGCCCGGCCCCGTGCCACACGGTCCGGTAGGAACCCTGCAGGCGCCCGTCGAGGCGGCGCCCGAGCTTCCACTCCAGGCGCCGCAGCAGCCGACCGGGGGCCGTCGTCATCGAGTCCGGCCCGCCGGCTCCGGGAACGTCATGTTCGCCAGGATCTTGGCGATGATCAGATCCGCGGTGACCTCGTCGGAGAGCGCCTCGTAGGAGAGCACGAGCCGGTGCCGCAGCACGTCCAGGGCCAGGTCGCTGAGGTCCTCGGGCACCACGTACTCGCGGCCGCGGATGTAGGCCAGCGCCCGGGAGGCCAGCACCAGGCTGATCGAGGACCGCGGGCTGGCGCCGAAGGTGACGTACCGGGCCAGGTCGGTGAGCCCCACCCGGGCCGGGTCACGGGTGGCGTGCGACAGGTTGACCGCGAACTCGATCAGCGACGGGTCGACGTAGACCCGGTCGACCTCCTCCTGGAGCCCGGTGAGGATCTCCGGGTCGATGATCGCCTGGATCGCGGCGGCCCGGGCCAGGGCCCGCTCGACCACCACGAACTCCTCGGTCACGCTCGGGTAGCCGACGACCACCTTCATCATGAACCGGTCGACCTGGGCCTCGGGCAGCGGATAGACGCCCTCGTTCTCGATCGGGTTCTGGGTGGCCATCACCAGGAACGGGCTGGGCAGCTTGTGGGTCTCCCGGCCGATGGTGACCTGCCGTTCCTGCATGGTCTCCAGCAGCGCGCTCTGCACCTTGGCGGGCGCCCGGTTGATCTCGTCGGCCAGCAGCAGGTTGGTGAAGACCGGACCGAGCTGGACCTGGAACTCGCCGGTCCGCTGGTTGTAGATCCGGGTGCCGATGATGTCGGCGGGCACCAGGTCGGGGGTGAACTGCACCCGGTGGAAGTCGCCGCCGATCGCCTCGGCCAGCGACTTCACGGCGAGCGTCTTGGCCAGGCCGGGCACGCCCTCGACCAGGATGTGCCCGCGGGCGAGCAGTGCCACGATCAGCCGTTCCAGCAGGTTGTCCTGGCCGACGATGGTCTTCTTGACCTCGTACAGCACCTTCTCGATCGGGCCGGCGGAGGCGGGCGGGGCGTCGGTCCAGCTCATTCGTCCATCCTTGATCTTGAAAAGCGAGGGTCAGAGGGGAGGCGACTGTCCGTCGCCCTCGCCGGTGCCGCCGAGAGCCGCCCCGATCGGCACCGCGAACCCGATGCCGATGAAGGTGCCGGCGCCGCTCGGGTTGGCCAGCGCGATCACGATCCCGATCACCTGCCCGCGGTCGTTGATCAACGGTCCGCCCGAGTTGCCGGGGTTGACCGCCGCGTCGAACTGGATGAGGCCCTCGATGCCCTGCCCTCCATCGTCGCCGTTCAGCTTCCGGTTCAGCCCGGAGACGACGCCGCTGGTGGTGCTGAAGACCAGCCCCAGCGGGTTGCCGATCGCCACCACGTCGTCGCCGACCGCGGCGCCGCCGCCGAGCACCGCCGGGACCAGCGTCTCCGGCAGCTTCTCCGGGGTGAGCATGGCGATGTCCCGTGACGGGTCCTCGCTCCGCAACTTGGCCGCGGCCCGGGTGCCGTCGGCGTAGGTGAGCTCGATCGTCTCGGCGCCGTCGACCACGTGCAGGGCGGTCAGGACGGTGCCGTCGGCGTTGGCGATCACGCCGGTGCCGCTGCCCGCCTCGGCATGGGCCCGCGAGTCGTGCCCGGTGGTCTCGATGACCACCACCGACGGGGTGAGTGCCTGGTAGATCTGCGCCACGGTGAGGGGCGCGTCCGAGGCGGACGGCGCGGCCGACGGGGCGGTCCCGGCAGGCGTGCCGTCATCACCCCCATCGCGTACGGCCACGAGCACCGTGATCGCCACGGCCCACACCACGATCGCCCCGATGAGCACCCGGCGACGCAGATCAGCGGTGTTCCATCGGCTCTTCCGCTCCTCCGGAGGGGGTTCCGGTGTCTCGGCTCCCTCCGCGCGGAGCACCGTCATCACGGCACGACCGCCACGCTCAGCATTATTTGACCCTAGAAGCCATTCCTAAGAATTTGCCAAGAGAGTGCTCATGGTTTCCGGTACGCGACATCACCCATAAGCTGACGAAGCGGACGTTGCCGGGAGTTCCCTATCAGGGTGACCCGCGAGTAACGTGTTCCGCCGAGGGGGGAATGCCATGAGCACGACTCAGCGCAAAACCACCGACGTCTCCGAGAAGCAGGCCCGCCAGACCGCGGAGGCCGCCCGCGAGTCCGAGTGGGCCCGCCCCAGCTTCGGTAAGGAGCTGTTCCTCGGCCGGTTTCGGCTCGACCTGATCGACCCACCGCCGGCAGCGCCGCCCCGGCCCGACTTCCTGGACCGGCTGGAGGAGTTCCTGCGGTCCGGAGTGGACGGCGCCCGGATCGAGCGGGAGGCGCGGATCCCCGACGAGGTCTTCCAGGGCCTCGCCCGGCTGGGCGCCTTCGGCATGAAGATCGACGAGGAGTTCGGCGGCCTCGGCCTGTCCAACCTGCACTACTGCAAGGCGCTGACCATGACCGGCTCGGTGAGTGCCTCGGTGGCCGCGCTGCTCTCCGCGCACCAGTCGATCGGTGTGCCGCAGCCGCTCAAGCTGTTCGGCACCGAGGCGCAGAAGCGGGCGTTCCTGCCCCGGCTGGCGGCCGGCGAGGTGTCCGCGTTCCTGCTCACCGAACCGGACGTCGGCTCCGACCCGGCCCGGCTGGGCACGGTGGCCGAGCCGGTGGAGGGCGGCTTCCGGCTCAACGGGGTGAAGCTGTGGGCCACCAACGGCACGGTCGCCACCCTGCTCGTGGTGATGGCCCGGGTCCCGGAGAAGGGGATCACCGCGTTCGTGGTGGAGGGCGACGCGCCGGGCATCACGGTCGAGCGGCGCAACGCGTTCCTCGGGCTGCGCGGCCTGGAGAACAGCGTGACCCGTTTCCACGACGTGTTCGTGCCGGCGGAGAACGTGATCGGCGGCCTCGGCAAGGGTCTGCGGATCGCGCTGACCACGCTGAACACCGGCCGGCTGTCGCTGCCGGCGATGTGCGTCGGCGCCGGCAAGCGGGCGCTGGCGATCGCCCGGGAGTGGTCGGCCGACCGCGTCCAGTGGGGCCGCCCGGTCGGTGACCACGAGGCGGTGGCCAAGAAGATCGCCTTCATCGCCGCCACGACGTACGCCATGGAGTCCATGCTCGACCTCTGCTGCCGGATCGCCGACGACCATCGCAACGACATCCGGATCGAAGCCGCCCTGGTCAAGCTGTTCGCCAGCGAGATGGCGTGGCTGGTGGCCGACGAGCTGATCCAGATCCGCGGCGGCCGCGGTTACGAGACGGCCGAGTCGCTGGACGCCCGCGGCGAGCGGGCCGCCGAGGCCGAGCAGATCCTCCGCGACCTGCGGATCAACCGGATCTTCGAGGGCTCGACCGAGATCATGCATCTGCTCATCGCCCGGGAGGCGGTCGACGCACACCTGTCGGTGGCCGGCGACATCATCGACCCGGACGCCGATCTCGCCCGCAAGGCCCGCGCCGGGGCGCGAGCCGGGGCGTTCTACGCACGCTGGCTGCCCACGCTCACGGTCGGTTCGGGGCAAAACCCTTCGGCGTACGGGGAATTCGGTCCCCTGGCGCACCATCTGCGGTGGGTGGAACGCACCTCGCGGCGGCTGGCCCGGTCGACCTTCTACGCGATGTCCCGCTGGCAGGGCCGGATGGAGCGCAAACAGGCGTTCCTGGGCCGGATCGTGGACATCGGCGCCGAACTGTTCGCGATGGCCGCGGTGGTCTCCCGGGCACACGCCGAGCGCGACGACCGTCCCGCCGGCCGGGAGCTGGCCGACCTGTTCTGCCGACAGTCGCGGCTGCGGGCCGAGGCGCACCTGGCCGCCCTGTGGGACAACACCGACGCCCTCGACGCGAAGGCCGCCGAGCGGGTGCTCGGCGGCCGGTACGCGTTCCTGGAGGAGGGGGTGATCCACCCGCCGGCGGACAAGCCCTGGGTGGCGGCGTGGGAACCCGGCGCCAGCACCGCCGAGGACGTCCGCCGCCGGATCCCGCCCCCGTCCGGCTAGCGGCTCAGCCGCGCGAGATGGCGGTCATCTCGTCGCGGTCGACGACCTTGATCCGCTTGCGGCCGTGCGGCTCGCCGAGCGCGATCTCGTGGGCGTCCAGGAGCTGCCAGCCGGCCCAGGTGGTGATCGGCAGGCCGCGCTGCTCCAGGTAGGTGACCGGGGCGTCCGGGTCGCCCTCCGGGGCGAGCGGCAGCCGGCCCTGCTCCTGGTCCTCCAGGAGGCTGGCGACCGTCTCGCCGGAGCAGCCCTTGGTGTGGCCGATCAGGCCGACCGGCCCGCGCTTGATCCAGCCGGCCACGTAGGTGCCGGGGACGTGCTCGCCGTCGAGGTCGATGACCCGGCCGGCGGCGTGCGGGATGGTGCCGGTGCGGGTGTCGAACGGCAGGTCCGGCAGCGCGGTGCTGAGGTAGCCGACCGCACGGTAGACGGCCTGCACGTCCCAGTCGGTGAACTCGCCGGTGCCGCGCACCCAGCCGTCGCCGGTCAGCTCCTGGGTCTCGGTACGCAGGCCGACGACCCTGCCGTCCTCACCGAGCACCTCGACCGGGGCCTGGAGGAAGTACAGGTGCAGGCGGCGCGGACGGTCCCGCGGGTCGCGGACGGCCCAGTTCTGGAGGATGTCCACGCACATCTTGATGTGCCGGGTCTGGCGCATCGCCTCGAGGCTGGCCTCGTCGAACTCGATGCCCTCGGGGTGGACGATCACCTCGACGTTCGGCGAGTGGTCCAGCTCGCGCAGTTCCTGCGGGGTGAACTTGACCTGGCCCGGGCCACGGCGGGAGAACAGGTGCACGTCGGTGACCGGGCTGGACTTGAGCGCCTGGTAGACGTTGTCCGGGATCTCGGTGACCAGCAGCTCGTCGGCGGTCTTGGCGAGGATCCGGGCGACGTCGATGGCCACGTTGCCGGCGCCGATGACGGCGACCTCACGGGCCTCCAGCGGCCAGTCGCGCGGCACGTCCGGGTGCCCGTTGAACCAGGAGGCGAAGTCCGCGCCACCGAAGCTGCCCTGCAGGTCGATGCCCGGGATGTCGAGGGACCGGTCCTTCTCCGCGCCGGTGGAGATGACCGTGGCGTCGTAGAAGCGGTTCAGCTCCTCCGGCTTCACGTCGACGCCGTACGAGACGTTGCCGATGAACCGGATCCGGGGGTTGTCCAGGACCCGGAAGAGCGCGTTGACGATCTCCTTGATCCGTGGGTGGTCCGGGGCCACGCCGTACCGGATGAGACCGTAGGGGGTCGGCAGCTTGTCGAAGATGTCGACGGTGACCGTCTCCGATGCCTTGATCAGATGGTCGGCGGCGTAGATACCGGCCGGGCCGGCTCCGATGACGGCAACTCGCAGGGGGCGGTTCATGGTCGCTTCCTAACTCGCGCTTCGATTCCGTCAGCCAAGATCGACGGCAGGCCAGAGCGACTTTAAAACCTCAACCTAGGTTGAGATCAATGCCGCCTCCCTCGACAAACCGGGCAAAGCGGACTTAGGGTACCCTCATGCAGGGCTCTGACCTGGCAAAACATCCACTTCTGTGTAACGGGTCTCCCTGTTCACCCGTTAGACGCCCCCCTGAGCCCCCGGTCATCGGCTTCTGGGGTTCCCGGCAGGCGCCGTATCGAGCCTTACTGATCTGGCGTTACCGATCGGTAGCCCTGCCCACCCGAAGGAGCATTCGATGACCCGCGTACACCCCCTCCGCGCGCTGCTCGCCACCGTCGCCTCCGTGACCGTCCTGCTCGGCGTGACGACCCCGGCGTACGCCGTCACCCCCGCCGAGAAGCTCCAGGTCCTCGCCTCCTTCACGCAGAACAGCGCGGACTCCTACAACAGCTGGAACGCCGCCCGGCAGAACCAGGCCGCCTGGGCCGCCTACGGGTTCGACTGGGAGACCAACTACTGCACGGCCAGCCCCGACAAGCCGCTCGGCTTCGACTTCACCCTCGCCTGCCAGCGGCACGACTTCGGGTACGGCAACTACGAGGCGGTGGGCGCCTTCTCCGCCAACAAGTCCCGCCTCGACGACGCCTTCTACGCCGATCTCAAGCGCAAGTGCGGCACCTACTCCGCCGCCGTCCGCCCCGCCTGCAACAGCCTGGCCTGGACCTACTACGAGGCCGTGGTCATCTTCGGCTCGACCGCCGCGGTCGAGTCCGCCGACATCGAGGCCGCCGAGGCCCTGCTCGGCTGAACCGGGCGCCCGTGGTGACCGCATACGGAAGGCGCCGCGTGCGCGGCCACCACGGCTACTTGCCACGTAGGCGACCACGACACCGCCACCGTGGGCACCCACCCGCCCTCGCGGAACCGCCCGCCGGTCAGGCTCGCGTGGCGCTTTCGAGGGAGGCGGACGGCTCGTTCTGCCCGAGCAGCAGCCCGTAGGCGGCCCCCGCGATGAGGCCGCCGGCGAGGGGCGCGACGATGAACAGCCACAGTTGGCCGAGGGCGTCACCGCCCGCGAACAGCGCCGGGCCGATCGATCGTGCCGGGTTCACGGAGGTGTTCGTCACCGGGATGCTGACCAGGTGGATCAGCGTGAGGCCGAGACCGATCGCGATCGGCGCGAAGCCGCGCGGCGCCCGGGTGTCCGTCGCGCCCAGGATGACGAACAGGAACACGGCGGTCAGCAGGACCTCCGTGATCAGTGCGGCGAGCAGCGAGTAGCCACCGGGTGAGCGGTCGCCGTACCCGTTTGTCGCGAAGCCCGATTCGACGGCGTCGAAACCCGGCTTGCCGGACGCGATGACGAACAGCACACCGGCGCCGGCGATCGCCGCGACGACCTGGGTCACGATGTAGGCCGGTGTGTCGCGCCAGCGAAACTGGCCGGCCGCGGCCAGACCGACGGTCACCGCCGGGTTGAAATGACCGCCCGAGATGTGCCCGACGGCGTACGCCATCGTCATCACGGACAATCCGAACGCCAGCGCCACTCCGAGAAAGCCGATACCGAGCTGCACGTCGGCGGGGCTGAGGAACGCGGCGGCGAGAACAGCCGAGCCACAGCCGGCGAAGACCAGCCAGAAGGTGCCGAGGAATTCAGCGGCGATTCGTTTGCGCATCGCCGGCGCGGGCGTGGACATGCCGTCAGGCTCCCACGACACGGCGGTGCGTGACGCGTTTTCGCTGCTGGTCACCCCTCGGGCGGCCCTCTTCTCAAAATGTCGTCATGCGCTGTCGGTCACCGGGTTCGTCAGCTGACCTTCGCCCACCACTCGTACAGGTAGCTGTTGCAGCTGGAATCACAGCCGCTGCCGCTGGGCGCCCACAGATGGAAGTGCACGGCAGCGCTGTTCCGGTGCGTCCTGTTCCAGCTGATCCGGTGAACCTGGCGGTCGCAGACGACCTGATGAACGACCCGGTCATGTTCCGAGCCGCTCCAGCGCGCGACGAGGTTGATCGTCCAGCCGTTGGCGTCTTCGCGGCCGCACTTGTACTCGTAAGTGTGGTTGGTGCCGGTCCAACTGCAGGTCCGGAACGAGTAGTCGTTGGCGTCGACCGTGAAATCGCTCGTGGCGTGCACCGGGCTGAAGCTCCAGGTCTTGCCCATCGGGATGACGACCCTGTCGTCACCAGGCGTGCAGAGCTGCAACGTCGAGTGGTAGACAGAGGCGGATGCTGGCGAAGAAGTCAAGACCAGGCCGGCCGCAGTGGTGACCAGGACCATGATCGCGCTGGTGAGCCAACGGGATGCAGACCAACGAAATTGCTTGCGCACCGATTCCCCCGGGTGAATTGTCCTACTGAGGCCCCAGATCATCACAGCCGACAATGATCATTGTCAATTCAATTCCGGGGTGACGGATCGCTACAGGGCTGGCCGTGGGTGGGCGCAGGGTCGGGTTGAAGCGCAGCTCAAGGCCCAATCGTGGCGGTATCAGCGGTTCGCCGCCGCACGGAAACGAGAACCCCACCCATCCTCGAGCGCGACGCTCAGGATTCGCCGCGGGCATTCCTTCCCGCGATGAAGACGGCCCAGGCGGCCACAGCCAGGCCCGACCCCAGGGACAAACCTAGCCCGGCACCGAGAATGGCGTTGTCGAAAAAACCCCCGACGACGACGTCGAAGAGAAGGCCGAAGGCAGCGCCGAACGCGATCCAGACCCCGAGATTTGCCCAGATCCCGAGACCTGCGGCGCCCGAGGGCTTGCTGTTGTTCGTCATCGCATCTCTCCCAGGACGGGTGGAAAGGCTGACAATCTGGCGGCCCACCACGACGGATGCGCAACCGTCTTCCTCCGAAAGCTATCACCTGACATCAATCGGCTCGTCCTCGTCGAGGAGCCGGTCAACGCGCCGGCGCCCCCGCAGGGAGGCACGCCGCTCAGGCGCCCGGATCTGTCGCGAGTCCGGCGCGCCGGACTCGAATGACAGTTACGTTCCGTTGCTGCGGCTTGGCCTGGTCGAGCAGCGTTTCAGGCTCGTCGACCGAACCGTCGTGGCCCTACGCACAACCGCAGCTCAAAAGCCATCGATACAGATCGAGCCGGATGCCCAAAACGGGCATCCGGCTCGATAACGACTACTCGTGGGCGATACTGGGATCGAACCAGTGACCTCTTCCGTGTCAAGGAAGCGCGCTCCCGCTGCGCCAATCGCCCTGGTGATGCGAGGTGGAGACGGGATTTGAACCCGTGTACACGGCTTTGCAGGCCGTTGCCTCGCCTCTCGGCCACTCCACCGTGGCGGCCGATGCACATGATCAGCAACAGCCTTCTCCGAGCGGAAGACGGGATTCGAACCCGCGACCCTCACCTTGGCAAGGTGATGCGCTACCACTGCGCCACTTCCGCGTGCCGCGCCGGTTTCCCTGGCGACGGATGAACCTTAGCCGAGCCACCGGGGAGATGCCAAAGCGGCCCCCGGTTTTCTCCGCGTGGCGCTGGTCATCGGTTCTCGCCGAGCAGCCGGCGGACCTCGGCGACCAGCTCCGCCTGGAACGCCGCGACGCTGCCGTCGACGACGCCGATCCGGTAGTCGTCGCCGGTCTCCGGATGGTCGGCGCGCTGCCGGTCGCGCAGTCCGGCGGAGCCGTCCGCGTGACCGGCGGCGTACGCCTCGAATGCTTCTTCCATGGGGGCCTCCTCGAACACGCGCGACAATCTCGCACGCCCGGGTTCGCCGCAATACCGGTCACCCGTCGGAGCGGGCCGGACCGATCGGCAGTGGCACCTCCGCCGGATGCCGGTGAACGGACGGCCGTCCCGGAGAGCCCTCGAGTCGTCCGAAGGGTCCACGACGGTCACGTAGCGGTCTGACAGTCATCCCTCAATCGCGGCACAGACTCCGCACAAGCAGGCTCCGCACGATGGTCTTCGGGACCAGCCAAGGAGCCACGAAGATGACATCGAAAGACCAGATCAACCCGGATGCCGAGCCGGCCACCGAGGCCGTCGATCCGTGGGCCCCGGACGCCGTGCGACAGACCACCCCGGACGAGCCGCCCACCGCGGTGGACGTCAAGCCGGTCGAGACCCAGCCGGTCGAGACCGAACCGGCCGCGGTCCAGCCGGTCGAGCATGTGGCGCCGTCGGCCGGTGATCCGGGTGGCACCGCACCGACCGGCCCGTTCCCGCCCGGCCCGCCGGTTCCGCCGGCAGCCGCGCCGGCGGCCAAGGGCCGGTTCGGCCGGAGCCCGAAGCTGGTGCTGATCGCCGCCGTGCTGATCACCGCGATCGCCAGCTCCGGGGTCACGGCCGGGGTGATGACGGCGATCGACAGGGACACCGCTCCGGCCACCACCACCCGGCAGGACGGCACCGGGCAGCGCGGGCCCGGCATGCGCGGCGGGGGCGGGATGCGGGGTGGCGGCGGATTCCCGGGCGGCGCCCCGCAAGGCTCCGGCAACACGGGCGGCCAGCAAGGCTCCAGCGACACGGGCGGCCAGCAAGGCTCCGGCGACACCGGCAGCGGACAGCAGGGCACTCAGCAGGGATCCGGGACCTGATCCGACGGCGCGGCGGCGGTGGGCGACCGCCGCCGCCGTGTCAGACGCCGAGCCAGGATGGGTCGGTGGCCAGCTCCCGCAGCCGCCCGGCCGGGTCGGTGACTAGTCGCCGGGTCGTCCGGTCCATCAGCCCGGCGACCCCGGTCACCCGGGCCACCGGCACCCCGTCGGCCCGGGTGTAGTCCTGCTCGACCTGGAACGTCTTGCCGTCGCCCCAGACGAATCGGCAGGTCACGTCCACCTCGTCGCCGGCCCGCAGCTCTTTCAGGTAGCGGATCGTGGTCTCCAGCACCACCGGCCCGACACCGGCGCGGACCAGCACGTCGGGGCCGACCCCGGCGGCGAGGAAGCACTGCCAGCGGGCGTGCTCGCCGTACTGGAGATAGACCGCCTGGTTGACGTGGCCCTGTAGGTCCAGCTCGTAACCACGGACCGCGATGCGTACCTGGAAGAGGTCAGCCATCACCCGATCCTGGCACACCCCGGTGGCGCGGGATCAAGAACGACATAGACGCTGACGATTCCCCGTCCTAGGCTTGGCCGGCGCGAGGTCCGTGTCCGAGGGGGTGTGGTGCGGTTCCGGCTGCTGGGTCCGGTGGATGCATCCGAGGGGGCACGCATCGTCGCGCTCGGCGCGCTCAAACAACGGCACCTGCTGGCCGCGCTGCTGTTCGACGGCGGGCACCCGGTCACCTTCGAGACGCTGATCGACCGGCTCTGGGGTGACGGGCCGCCGGCCGACGCCCGTGGCGCGCTCTACGGCTATGTGGCCCGGCTGCGCCGGGTGGTCAAGGACAGCACCGGTGTCACCCTGGTCCGCTGGTCCGGCGGCTACACGTTGCAGGTCCCGGACGGCGCGGTGGACCTGTTCCGGTTCCGTGAGCTGCTCGAGTCGGCCCGGTCCGCCCGGCCCGGCGACCGGCTCGCCGCGCTGGACGAGGCGCTCGGGCTGTGGCGTGGCGAGGCGCTGGCCGGGCTGCCCGGCGAGTGGGCCCGGCTGACCCGGGAGAGCCTGGAGCAGCAGCGGCTCGCGGCGCTGGCCGACTGGGCGGCGGCCGCGGTCGAGGGGGGCCGGCCCGTCGAGGCGGTCGACCGGCTGGCCGCGGCGCTGACCCGGGATCCACTGTGTGAGCCGCTGATCGCGGCCATGATGCGTGCGTTGCACGCCTCCGGGCGTACCGTCGAGGCTCTTGATCTTTTTGCCCGGTCGCGCAACCGGATCGTCGATGAGCTGGGGGCGGAACCCGGGCGGCTGCTGCGCGAAGCGCACACCGCCATCCTGCGCTCACCCGCCGCGTCCGTGCCGGAGCGTGCCGGGCCCGCGCTTCCGAAGGCGGCCGGGAAGCCGTTCCTGCTCCCTCCGGACCTGCCCGACTACACCGGTTTCACCGAGCGGGTGGCCGAGACCGTGGCGGCGTTGCGGGCGCCCCGGGCCAGCCCGGTGGTGGTGGTCTCCGGGCCTGGCGGCGCCGGGAAGACGGCGTTCGCGGTGCATGTGGCGCACGCCGTCCGGGACCACTACCCGGACGGGTTGCTCTTCCTGGACGTCGGCGGCGCCGACCCGCTGGAGCCGGCCGAGGCGCTGAGCCGGCTGCTGCGCATGCTCGGCGTCACCGACGCGGACGCGCAGGGCAACCCGGACCTCCGCGAGCGTGAGGCGCGCTACCGGGCCGAGCTGGCCGGCCGCCGGGTGCTGGTGGTCGTCGACGACGCGGTCCGGGCCCGGCAGGTTCATCCGTTCCTACCTGGGGACGCCGGGTCGGCGCTGCTGGTGACCAGCCGGTTCCGGCTCGCCACGGTGCCCGCCACCGGCCGGGTCGAGCTGGGCATGATGTCGCTGGGCGAGGCGTGGGCGCTGCTCACCCGGGTGATCGGCGCGGCCCGGACGGACGCCGATCCGGAGCAGACCGCCCGCCTCATCGGGTTGTGCGCGCGGCTGCCGCTGGCCGTTCGGGTGGCCGGCGCCCGGCTGGTGGCCCGGCCGCACTGGGCGGTCGCCCAGCTCGCCGACCGGCTCGACGACGAGCGCCGCCGGCTGGACGAGCTGGCCGTCGACGACATGGAGGTGCGGGCCGGGCTGGCCGTCGGCTACCGCGGGCTGAGCCCGCGGGCCCAGGTCGCCTTCCGTGCGCTGGGCAACCTGGACCCGCCGTCGCTGACCGCGCTCACCGTGGCGGCGCTGCTCGGCACCGGTCTGGACGAGGCCGGCGACCTGGTCGAGGAGATCACCGACGCGCGGCTGCTGGACGTCATCGGCACGGACGGGTCGTGCATCCGCTACCGCATGCACGACCTGGTCCGCCTGTACGCCGGTGAGCTGAGCCGGGCCGAACCGGAGGCCGCCCGGGCGACCGTGACCGGGGCGCTGGCCGCGCTGCTGCGCCTGGTGGAGCGCCTGGCCGAGCAGCTTCCGGTGGCCACCCCGCGGCTCTACCACCCGGCGGGCCTGCCGGAGCCGCCCGCGCACTGGGCCACCACCATCGACCGGGTCGACCTGAACTGCTGGTTCGCCCACGAGGAGCCGGCCCTGATCGCCGCGGTGGAGCGGGCCGCCGCGCTGGACCTGGTCGAGCCGGCGTGCGGGCTGGCCGACGCGCTGGTGTTCGCGTCGTTCGCGGCCCGGAACAACTTCGACGGCTGGGAGCGCACGCACACCGCCGTCAGCGTGGCCGCCCGCCGGGCCGGGAACCGTCTCGCCGAGGCCGCCATGGAGTGCGGCATCGGCCAGCTGCGCTATGCCCAGGACCGGTTCCCGGAGTCGCGGGAGCACTTCTCCCGGGCGGCCGGGCTGTTCGAGGCGGCCGGGCACGACCACGGCCAGGCGGTGGCGCTGAACGGCCTCGGCACCGTGGGCCGGGAGCTGGGCGAGCACACCGTCGCGCTGCCGCAGATCAACCGGGCCCGGGAGATGCTGGACCGGCTGGGTGACGACGCCGGGGTGGCGCACGCCCACTACAGCCTCGGTTTCGCGCACCGGGAGCTGGGCCACGACGCGGTAGCGCTGGGCCACTTCGCGTCCGCACTGGAGCGGTACCGGCGGATCGGCCACCGGCGCGGCGAGCTGATCTCGATCCGCGGCATCGGCCTGGTGCACCGGGCCCGCGGCGAGCTGGCCGAGGCCGCCGAGCACTGTGCCTCGGCGCACGCCATCGCCACCGGGATCGGCGATCCGCACCTGGCCGCCTACACGGCGCAGGCGCTGGCCAAGGTGTGGATCCGGCAGGGCGATCCGGAGCGGGGCCGCGATCCGCTGCGGACCGCGCTGGCCACCACCACCGGGCGGCGCGACGGGTACGGGACGGCGCTGGTCACCCGTACCCTCGGTGAGCTGCATCTGGCGGCCGGCCGTCCGGCCGAGGCGATCAGGCTGCTGGAGTCGGCCGCCGAGCAGTGGCGGGCCATCGGGATGGAGCTGGGGCGGGCGCGGACGCTGCGGGATCTGGGCGCGGCACGCCGCGCGGCCGGCGATCACGATGCCGCGCACCGGGACTGGGCGGCGGCCGGGGAGGTCTTTCAGGAGCTGGGCGTCCGGGAACGCACCGAGCTGACCGGGTGGCGTGCCCGGTTCGGCTGTCACTGCCCGCCGGAGACCGTCTCGGCGGCCCGCAGCACCCGCAGCACGTTGCCGCCGGCCAGCGCCGCCAGGTCCGCGTCGGACCAGCGGCGGGCCGCCAGTTCCCCGAACAACCGGGGATAGCCGGACACGTCGTCGAGCCCGGCCGGCATGTCGCCGCAGCCGTCGAAGTCGCCGCCGATGCCGACGTGCTCGATCCCGGCCACCGCACGGACGTGCTCGACGTGGTCGGCCACCTGCTCCACCGTCACCGGTGGAGGCGGGCCGTCCGGCTGCCGCTCCCAGGCCCACCGGTCGGCGGTCAGGAACGCCGGGACGAAGGTCACCATGCACACGCCGCCGTTGCCGGGCAGCCGGGTCAGCACGTCGTCGGGCACGTTGCGGGGGTGGCCGCAGAGCGCCCGCGCCGACGAGTGGCTGAAGATCACCGGCGCGGTGCTGACGTCCAGGGCGTCGTGCATCGTGGTGTCGGCGACGTGCGACAGATCGACCAGCATGCCGATCCGGTTCATCTCGGCGATCACCGCACGGCCGAAGTCGTTCAGGCCACCGAGCCGGGGTACGTCGGTGGCGCTGTCCGCCCAGGCGACGTTCTGGTTGTGGGTCAGGGTCAGATACCGTACGCCCAACTGGGCCAGCATGCGCAGGACGGCGAGCGAGTCGCAGATGCTGTGGCCGCCCTCGGCCCCGATGAGCCCGGCGATGCGCCCGGCCCGGAAGGCCGCCTCCACCTGGTCCGCGGTCCGCGCCGGCGCCAGCCGGCCGGAGTGCAGCCGGGTCATCTCGTGGACGAGGTCGATCTGCTGGAGGGTGCGCACCACGGCGGCGGCCGGTGGCAGGTCGCCGGGCACGTAGACGGACCAGAACTGGGCGCCGACCCGTCCCGCGGTGAGCCGCGGCAGATCGGTGCGGGTCCGTGGATGCGGTTGGTCCAGGGCGAACTTCTCCAGCTCGGCCGGGGAGACCGGGCCTCCGGCCAGGGTGCGCAGCGCGTCGGGCAGATCGTTGTGCCCGTCGATCAGCGGGTACGCGCTGAGCAGGCGGGCGATTCGGTCGCCCCCGTCACGAGCAGACTCGTCGATCGGCCACACCCGCGGTCACACCCCATCCGAAGCCGTGTCTCGTCCCGGCGACGTCCTCAGGCTGTCACGGGCGTCTGCCGGTTTTCTGGCACGTTTCTGTCAGCCCGGCGGGAGGCCGGGCGGGAGGGTGGCGCCCCAGCGGCGGAACTGGGCCCGTGCCTGCCGCTCGGACCGGGCCAGCAGCCGGGCGCGGCCTCCGGGCAGCCGGCCGAGGCCTTGGCTGACCAGCAGGTTCGCGCCTATCCGGGCGAGGCCGTACCACGGCGGGCGGTAGGGCAGGCCGAGGTCGCGCAGGGCGGCCCGGCCGAGCAGCCAGCAGCTCACCGACAGGGCCCGCTCCCGCTCGTAGCGGCGCCGCCAGCCGGTCGTCACGTCGTCGGTCATGTCGATGAGCGCGCGGGCCAGGGCGACGCTGTTGCCGTCCGGCGGCGGATCGTGGGACAGGAAGTGGTAGAGCAGCCGCCGGCCGCGCCGCTCGGTGTGTGGCAGCCAGTCCTCGTCGACACCCATCAGCCAGCCGATGTAGCTCCACAGGTGCATCACCGCGTGGGCGTCGGGGCGGGACACCCGGACTCCCAGGAGCCGCAGGTGCAGCAGGAAGCTGGTGCTGAAGACGCCGAGCGTGCTGGCCTGGTCGTACTGGTTGACGGGCACGCCGCGCAGCTCCCAGTCCCAGGCCGGATCGGCCTCCAGGCGGGCGTTGACCAGCGCGTGCATGACCCGGACGTGCAGGCTGATCCGGTAGCCCTCGGCGCCCGGGTCGAGGCCGCCCGGTGCGGTGACCGCGCGCCACCAGATCGAGGTCTCCTGGATCCGGCGCAGCGTCTCGCCGCCGGCCAGCCGCCCGGTCCGCACCAGCGGCTCCAGCGCGGCCGCGGTGCGGTAGCCGCCGAGCAGCGACCCGTACGCCAGGACCAGGCCGGCGTCCATGCCGAACGTCCGGCAGGCTTCGGCGCCGTGGGCCAGCAACGTGTCGTCCACCCAGGACGGCCGCCGCCCGACCGCGTCGTAGAAGGCCCGCAGCGGCTCCGGCACGTCGCCGTCCGGGCCGGCGGCGAGCGCCCGGTGCAGCTCGTTCGGCCGCACCGCCCGGACCAGCTCGGCGGCGAGCTCGTCGCGGCGGATCAGGCCGGCGCCGAGCGCGGCCAGTTCCTCCCCGGTGGGGTTCGCTCCCGGGCCGGTGACCAGCCGCAGCGGGCGGGCGGCCCGCTCGGACCACTCCCGGTCGGCGCCGAACCGGGTGGGCACCCGCAGTTCCGCGTGCGTCGTCATGAACCGACGATAAGTGAATCCGGATTCGCACGCTACCGGCTCAGGCCGCGGCCGCCTTCAGATCCGCGGCCCGGTCGGTGCGCTCCCAGGTGAACTCGGGCAGCTCCCGCCCGAAGTGGCCGTAGGCGGCGGTGCCGACGTAGATCGGGCGGCGCAGGCCGAGATCCCGGCAGATCGCGGCCGGGCGCAGGTCGAACACCTCACCGACGGCCTTCTCGATCCGTTCCGGCGGCACGTTCTCGGTGCCGAACGTCTCCACCGACAGGCTCACCGGGCGGGCGGCGCCGATCGCGTACGCCACCTGCACCTCGCAGCTGGCCGCCAGCCCGGCGGCCACCACGTTCTTGGCGACCCAGCGCATCGCGTACGCCGCGGACCGGTCCACCTTGGACGGGTCCTTGCCGGAGAACGCGCCGCCGCCGTGCCGGGCCCAGCCGCCGTACGTGTCCACGATGATCTTGCGGCCGGTGAGTCCGGCGTCACCCATCGGGCCGCCGACCTCGAAGCGCCCGGTCGGGTTGACCAGCAGCCGGTAGCCGTCGACGTCCAGGCCGAGGCCCTCCAGTTCCGGCTCGATCACGTGCTCACGCACGTCCGGGGTGAGCAGCCCGTCCAGCGAGACGCCGGACGCGTGCTGGCTGGACACCACGACGGTGTGCAGCCGCACCGGGCGCCGGCCGGCGTACTCGACGGTGATCTGGGTCTTGCCGTCCGGCCGCAGGTAGGCCATCGTCCCGTCGCGGCGGACCTGGCCGAGGCGGCGGGCCAGCCGGTGCGCCAGGGCGATCGGCAGCGGCATCAGCTCCGGGGTCTGGTCGCAGGCGAAGCCGAACATCAGGCCCTGGTCGCCAGCGCCCTGTGCGTCCAGCGGATCGTCCCCGTCCCCGGTACGCCGTTCCAGCGCCCGGTCGACGCCCCGGGCGATGTCCGGCGACTGGGTGCCGATCGCGACGTTCACCCCGCAGGTGGCGCCGTCGAAACCCTTGTACGAGGAGTCGTACCCGATGTCCAGCAGGGTCGAGCGGACCACCGCCGGGATGTCGACCCAGGCCTGGGTGGTCACCTCGCCGGCCACGTGGACCTGCCCGGTGGTGATCAGCGTCTCGACCGCGACGCGGGACGCCGGGTCACCGGCCAGCATGCAGTCCAGTACGGCGTCGCTGATCTGGTCGGCGATCTTGTCGGGGTGTCCCTCGGTGACCGACTCGGAGGTGAACAGATGTGTTCTCACCGGTCCGCGCCCTCCTGGACGGCGTCCACCAGCCACAGCCGGGCGTCGCCCATCACCGTGACGTCGGCGATCGGCGGGATGTCCCGGCCGTTGCGCTTGGCGATCTCCGCCTGCCCGGTGATCCGGCCGCGCCAGCCGTGCCCGGCCAGCCAGGCGACCGGATCCTCCACGGAGGACTGCCAGGAGGCGGCGGTGGCGGCGAGCCGGTTGTGCGCAGGCTTCATCCGCGGATGCTCGCTGTACGCCTGGTTCACGTGCTCGATCGCCAGCCTGCTGCCGGTGCCGCTGAGGGCGCCGATCCGGGCCAGCAGGCGGTCGTTGTCCGCCGCGGTGAGGTAGACCATCAGGCCCTCGACCAGCCAGGCGGTGGGCAGTTCCGGGTCGAAGCCGGCGTCCCGCAGCGCGCCCGGCCACTCCTCGCGCAGGTCGGCCGGCACCGGCACCCGCTCGCAGGACGGCACCGCGCCCCGCCTGGCCAGCACCTCGTTCTTGAAGCTGAGCAGGTCCGGCAGGTCGACCTCGAAGACCCGGGTGCCGTCCGGCCACAGCATCCGGTACGCCCGGCTGTCCAGCCCCGCGGCGAGCAGCACCACCTGCCGGATGCCGTCGTCGAGCGCCGTGGTCAGGTAGTCGTCGAAATACCGGGTACGCAGCACGAAGTGGTCCTCGACGAGCATCCCGGCCCGGCTCAGGTTGCCGATCCAGCCGGCCGCGGCGGCGAGCGGTCCGGCGTACTGGTCGATGAACATCCGGTCCCTGCGGCGGCCCTCGCGTGCCCGGGCCTGCGCGATCAGAACGGCGGTCCGGCTGACTCCGGTGGGGGTGGGCGGGTGCATGGGTGTCCTCCTAAGAATCAACGAAGTCGACGCGCATGGTCAGCTGGTACGTCTTGCGCCGCACCAGCCGGTCGAACGTCAGGCGCATGAAGGCGTCCCGGAACAGGCAGGCCGGCAGGCTGTGCCAGCGGGTGAACTCGCCGTTGGCCCGGGACCGGTTCGCTATCCGCCGGACCCGGCCGGCGCGGCGCCGCTCGTACTCGGCGAGCTCTCCGCTCCGGCCGAGGCACTGGGCGAGCACCACGGCGTCCTCGACGGACTGCCCGGCGCCCTGGCCGAGGTTGAAGGTCATCGGGTGGGCGGCGTCGCCGAGCAGGGTGACCCGGCCGGTGCTCCACCGGTCGACCGGCGGGCGGTGGAAGATGTGGGCCGGGACGATCCCCTCCTCGCCGGTGGCCTCGATCAGGCCGGTGATCGGGGCCGGCCAGCCGGCGAACTCGCCCAGCAGCAGTTCCCGGCGACCGCCGCCGACCCCGGACAGGCGGCGGACCCGGCGGTCGCCCAGGATGCCGTCCCAGTAGATCCGGCCGTCGGCGAGCCGGTAGTACACGAACCACCGGCCACGGCCCCAGGTGCTGACGAACGCGTGGTCGCGCACGCCCGGCACGCCGGTGTCGATCACGCCCTGAAAGGCGGTGAAGCCGGCGTAGACGGGCGGCGGCTCGTACGGCATGAGTGCGGCCCGGACCCCCGACCGCAGCCCGTCCGCGCCGACCAGCAGCCCGGCCCGGACCGTGCGCCCGTTGCCGAACCGCACGGTCACGCCGTCGTCGTCCTCGGTGTGACCGGCGTAGGTGTGGCCGAGCACCACGTCGCCGCCGGCCGCGTCGAGCAGCATCCGGTGCAGGGCCGGGCGGCTCACCGAGTAGACCGGGGCGCCGGTGCGGGCCGCACCCTCGTCGAGCGGCCAGTCGGCGAGGTTGGGGCCGTACCAGGTCCAGAACTGGTGCCGGTCCAGCGCGTACCCGATCTCGGCGGTCTCCTTGCCGAGGCCCAGCGCACGCAGCGCCAGCACCGCGTTGTGCCAGAGCACCAGCCCGTGCCCGGCCTGCGCCCGGCCCAGCTCGGCGGCTCGTTCGTAGACGGTGACCGGGATCCCGGCCCGGCGCAGCGCCACCGCGGCGGCGAGCCCACCGATGCCGGCGCCGACGATGACCACCTTGGAGGTGCGCTCGTTCATTTCGCCGACGCTAGGGGCGGGTCCATGGGAACGTCTTCCACCAGGCGGCGGAGCCGGTCATCCGCACGCCGGAGACGGCATTTCCGACCGGCGGCGGAAGACCCCCGGCGCCGTTGCGGCCAGGCTGATGCCCCATGCCACGTCAAACGGAGGAAAAGCGATGCAACGGTACGCCGTGATGTTCCGGATCAGGCCCGGCACCGAGGACAAGGTCCGGGAGCTGCTCGCCACCTATGCGCCACCGGAGTGGGTCACGCCGGACGGCACCCGGCTGCTGAGCACGTCCATCTTCATGAAGGACGGTCTGGTGATCCGCATGATCGAGATCGACGGGAACCTGCCGTCGGTGATGGCCCACCTCGGCCGCCAGCCCAGCGTGCAGAAGCTGGAGCGGGAGCTGAACCAGTACCTGGCCGACGGGCACCAGCGTGACGTGAGCTCGCCGGACGGCGCCCGCACCTTCTTCCAGAGGGCGCTCATGGAGCACGTCACCACCCGCCGGGCGACCTTCGAGGACGCGCCGACATGAGCGTCTTCATGATCACCGGGGCGACCGGGAAGCTGGCGCCGCCGATCATCGACCTGCTCGCCACCCGGGGCGACCGGATCCTGCTCACCTCCCGCAACAAGGCGAAGCTGGACGGGCTGGCCGAGCGCTACGGCCGGGCCGGCGAGGTGGAGACCGCCGAGGCGGACGCCCTCGACCCGATCTCGATCAACCGGGCGGCGGACACCGCGGTGGCCCGGTTCGGGCGGCTGGACGGGCTGATCCACCTGGTCGGCGGGTTCGCGGTCGGTCCGCTGTTCCGGACCGAGCCGGCCGCGTACGAGGAGCTGTGGCGGTCGAACTTCCTGTCGGCGGTGATCGCCACCCACGCCGTGCTGCCGCACCTCGGCGAGGGCGGGCGGCTGGTCTACTTCGCCACCCCGCTGGCCACCGAGCCGCTGCCGGCCTTCTCCGCGTACGGCGCCGCGAAGGCCGCCCTGCTCACCTGGATGCGGTCGATCGCGCACGAGGTCAAGCGCAAGGACGTGCACGCCAACGCGGTGGTGATGACCATCGCGGACACCGAGGACGTCCGGGCCGCCCGGCCGCACCTGGACTTCGACCACACGATCAGCCCGGAGCTGGTCGCCCCGGTGGTGGGTTTCCTGACCAGCGAGGCGGCCGACGGCCTGTACGGCAGCTGCGTGCCGGTGCTGAACAAGTTCGAGTTCAGCTCGGCGCTGGCCGGTCCCCCGCCCGGCAGGGGTGGCCCGCCCGGTGCGGGTGGCCCGGGTGGACCGCCGCCGGGGATCGTCGCGTGAGCGCCCGGATCGTCTTCCTGATCCGGGTGCCGGACGACCGTCAGGAGGCGTTCCTGGCGGCGTACGAGAAGATCCGCCATCTGGTGGCCGGCGGCGTGCCGGGACACCTGCGGGATCAGGTGTGCCAGTCGTCCACCGATCCGGAGCAGTGGCTGATCACCAGCGAGTGGCGCTCGCTGGACGACTTCACCGCCTGGGAGGCCACCGCCGAGCACCGGGATCTGGTGCGGCCGATGCGGGAGAACTTCACCGAGGCGCGTTCGCTGCGCTTCCTGATCCGGGCCGAGACGGCCTGAACCCCGCTGCACGAAGGGCTCCTCCGCGTTTTCGGAGGAGCCCTCACGTATTTGTTACCGGCAAGTGAATTTGACCCACCGGTAACCGATTGCCGGGACTCTCACAGCGATTCAGATGAAACTCTAAGAACTCTCGAAGCAAGAGCATTAATCAGCGGCCTTGGTCACATTATCGACACGCTAAGTCCGGGTATTACGGACAAGAAGGACCAGTAAATCAAGCAGCTGAGGAATGTCAACAACCCTCTTCCTTAGAGCTGTCACATAGATGCCTTGCAGTGCGTTGTGCGGTCCATTAGCGTTTCGGCGGAAGGCTGCGGCGGGGGCGGTCAGCAGGGTTGTTCAGTTCTGACAAAGGTTTCGGTCTCAACCATCTTCGCCGTTAATGATCTTTCACGCCGTGTCGAGATCGCGTCGAGCAGGAGTGGCTGATGCCGTTGAATTCCTACGATCACACCCACGGCACGGCTTTCGTGATCGGCATCGTCCTGGGCGTGCTCACCGCGGTGGTCACGGCCCTGGTGGTCCGCAGGCGGGCCAGGGAGCGGGCGGCCGATCCGTCGATGGCCGCCGTCCACCGTGAACGCCGGCGGATCGCCCGCGAGCTGCACGACGTCGTCGGCCACGGTCTGGTCGTGATCTCGATGCAGGCCCGCCGGCTGCGGACCGGGCCCACCGATCCGGAGCCGGTCGCGACCGCGATCGACGAACTGGCCCAGGCCACCATGACCGAGGTCCGCTCGCTGGTGGGCGAGCTGCGCCGGGAGCCGGACGCCGAGGAGACGCTGCTCGGCCGGATCCATGAGCTGATCGCCCGGCTGGCCGCCGCCCACCTGACGGTCACCCTGCACACCTCGGGCACCGAGCCACGGCTGTCCGTGCCGATCCGCACCACCGCGCTGCGCATCGTCCAGGAGAGCCTGACCAACGCCATCAAGCACGGCGCCGGCCCGGCCCGGATCTCGCTGCGGTTCGGCGCCGACGTCGAGATCGAGATCTCCTGCCCGGCCCGGGAGAACCAGCGCCGCGGCGGCAAGGGCCTGGCCGGGCTGCGCGAACGCGTCGCCGAGGTCGGCGGCGAGTTCGCCCACGGCCGCCGCGACGGCGGAGTCTTCCTGGTCCACGCCCGGCTGCCAGTGGAGCCCGCCGGTGTCACGCGGATCGGTCGCACACACGAACACGGGGAGCGGGAATGGATGGAATTCGCATCCTGATCGTCGACGACCAGCCGCTGGTGCGGCGGGGGCTGCGGTCGGTCTTCGAGGGTCTGCCGGGCATCGTCACGGTCGGTGAGTCGCCGGACGGGCTGGACGCGGTCCGCGACGTGCGCCGGCTCCGGCCGGACGTGGTGCTCATGGACGTCAACATGCCGCGGATGGACGGTCTGGAAGCCACCCGGCGGATCTGCGCGCCGGAGGAGAACAGCGGCACCCGGGTGATCATCCTGACCATGTACGACCGGGACGAGCACGTCTTCGAGGCGCTGCGCACCGGCGCCAGCGGGTTCCTGCTGAAGGACTCCCCGACCAGCACGCTGGAACAGGCCGTCCGCGAGGTGGCGGCCGGGGAGGCGCTGCTGTCGCCGTCGGTCACCCGGCGGCTGATCGGGGAGTTCGCCCGCCGGCCGTCGCTGTCCACGCCGGGCGCCGAGCTGAGCCACCTCACCGACCGCGAGCTGGACGTCTTCCGGCTGCTGGTGTGCGGGCACTCCAACCAGGAAATCGCCCGGATGCTGGTCCTCGGGGAGAGCACCGTGAAATCACACGTCCAGCACCTCTACCAGAAGCTCGGGGTCCGGGACCGGGTACAGGTCGTCATCTACGCGTACGAGAACGGTCTCATCGATCGCCGGCTCCTGCCGGCGTAGGTGTTCTCCCCCGCCCGGGGGAGAACATGCTTCATTCCGCAGCGGACGACAGCGCGGGCCCGGCATCCTAACGTGACGGCATCCGACCATCACGCCGACCAGGGAGCTGTCACATGAGCGACCATCGGATCCTCATCGTTGCCCGGATCAAGCCGGACGCGTCGCCCGACGTCGCCCGCCTCTTCGCCGAATCGGACGCGGGCCCGCTGCCGCACGCCCTCGGCGTCACCCGGCGGCACCTGTTCCAGTACCGGGATCTCTACTTCCACTATGCGGAGTTCGACGGGGACAGCCGGGAGGCGGTGTCCCGCGCCCGTGACCGGGACGACTTCCGGGCTCTCAGCACGGCCCTCGACGCGCACATCACGCCCTACGATCCGGCGACATGGCGCAGCCCGGCCGACGCCATGGCGCACTCGTTCTACACCTGGACCCGCTGACCCGCCCCACCTTACCGTGGCGCCCGCCCATCGGCGGGCGCCTCGTCGTCTCCTCCCCCGGGCGGGCACATCATCCCTGGTGGGAGGCCCTTTCTCATCACGCCGGTGGAAGACTGGACGCGCACACCGACCTAGCGTCGTGACGACGCCCAGCCCGGGCGCTCTGATGAGAAGGAGAAGCCCGCATGGCATCCCAAGCCTTCACCGAAGACGATCTGCGCACCCTGCTGCTGGCGGTCGGCGCCGACCCCGGCATCGGCGCCGCCGACTACGGTCGATCGTTCGCCGAACTGGACCTGGACTCGCTGGCCCGGACCGAGATCGGCACCCGGATCCAGGACCGGTACGGCGTCGACGTCGAGCCGCGGCTGGACGCCGACAGCACGCCGGAGAGCCTGCGCGCCCTGGTCAACGACCTCGCCGCCGCGAACTAGCCGAGGGGGACCGATGACCGGCCTGCTGGGACACACCGACAACGCCGTCGAGATCGGCGCGCCCATCGATTTCGTCTGGGCCAACACCAACGACGTACGGGCCTGGCCCGCCCTGTTCACCGAGTACGCCTCGGTCGACGTGCTCGACGAGGAGCCGTGCGGCGTGACCTTCCGGCTCACCATGCACCCCGACGAGCAGGGCCGGGTCTGGTCCTGGGTCTCGCACCGCACCTGGGACCGGGACACCTGGACGGCCCGGGCGCGGCGGGTGGAGACCGGCCCGTTCGAGTTCATGAACATCACCTGGACGTACGAGGAACTGGCCCCCGACCGCACCCGGATGCGCTGGACGCAGGACTTCCACATGCGCCCGGACGCACCGGTGGACACCGCCGGGATGACCGAGCGGATCAACCGCAACACCCTGGTCCAGCAGAAGGTGATCAGGGAGACGCTGGAGCGGCGGCGGCAGGCCGTGATCGGCTTCCCGGACGTGCCGTCGAACACCCGGCGGGGCGGCGACCTGCGTACCCTCGTCTCGCCGGCGACCGTCGGCTCGACCTCCGGGTTCTGCGGCGCGGTCCGGCTGGCGCCCGGCGAGGGCGTCTCCGAGCACTACCACCCGTACTCCGAGGAGTACCTCTACCTGGTCAGCGGCGAGCTGCGGGTGGATTTGGACGGTCGTCCGGTGACGGTCCGCCCGGACCATGCGCTGCTCGTGCCGCGCAACGTCCGGCACCGGCTGACCAACGTCGGCGCCGAAACCGCCCTGGTGGTCTTCCAGCTCAGCCCGCTGGCGCCGCGCCCCGAGCTGGGTCACGTGGACACCGAGCCGGGCCCGAACGAGCATCTCGCGCCGGTGCCGGTGGTGACCGGATGACCCGGCGCAGCGTGGTGACCGGCATCGGGGTGGTGGTGCCGGGCGGCGCGAACCGCGAGGAGTTCTGGAGCCGGATCGTGGCCGGCAAGCCGGCGATCCGGCGGATCTCCCGCTTCGACCCGGGCGCGTACCGGTCGCAGATCGCGGCCGAATGCGACTTCGACCCGGCCGAGTACGGCCTGGCGCCGCAGGTGATCCGCCGCACCGACCGGTTCGTGCAGATGGCCCTGGCATCGGCGGACGAGGCCGTCCGGGACGCCGGCCTGGACCTGGCGGCGACCGACGCCGACCGCATCGGGGTGAGCCTGGGCAGCGCGGTCGGCGCCACGATCCGGCTCGAGGACGAGTACGTGGTGGCCAGCGATCACGGCCGGGCCTGGACGGTGGACGAGAACCACCTCATGCCGTTCATGTACCAGCAGCTGGTGCCGTCGAGCGCGGCCACCGAGCTGGCGGTCCGGTACGGCGCGCACGGCCCGGCCGCGGTGATCTCCACCGGCTGCACCTCGGGAATCGACTCGATCGGGCACGCCCACGGCCTGATCCAGGACGGCGAGGCGGACGTGGTGATCGCCGGCGCCTCGGACGCGCCGATCTCCCCGATCACGGTGGCCTGCTTCGACGCGATCCGGGCCACCACCCCGCGCAACGACGAGCCGGAACTCGCCTCCCGCCCGTTCGACGCGGGCCGGCAGGGCTTCGTGCTCGGGGAGGGCTCGGCCGTACTGATCGTGGAGGAGCTGGAGCACGCCCGGGCCCGCGGCGCCCGCATCTACTGCGAGGTGTCGGGGTACGCGGCCCGGGCCAACGGGTTCCACATGACCGGGCTGCGGCCGGACGGGTTCGAACTGGGCGAGGCGATCAGCGAGACGGTCGCGCAGTCCGGCATCACCGCGGAGGACATCGGCTACATCAGCGCACACGGATCCGGCACCAAGCAGAACGACCGCCACGAGACGGCCGCCTACAAGCGGGCGCTCGGCGACACCGTACGGAAGATCCCGATCAGCTCGATCAAGTCGGTGGTCGGGCACTCGCTCGGCGCCATCGGCTCGATCGAGATGGCCGCCTGCGCGCTGGTCATCGAGCGCGGGATCATCCCGCCGACGGCGAACCTGACCGACCCCGACCCGGAGTGCGACCTGGACTACACGCCCCTGGTCAGCCGGGAGGCGCGGGTGGACCACGCGCTCTCCGCGGGCAGCGGCTTCGGCGGTTTCCAGTCGGCGATGGTGTTCTCCCGGATCGAGCCGTGAGCGCGCGGATGCCGGTGATCACCGGCATCGGCGTGGTGGCGCCGACCGGTGTGGGAGTGGCCGAGCACTGGCGCAACTCGCTGGCCGGCACCGCCCGGATCGCCCCGATCTCGGCACCCGAGCCGCCCGCCCCCACGGATGGCTCCGCCTCCTCGGCCGACCGGGATCTGCCGATCTCGGTCGCCGGGGAGGTGGCCGGCTTCACACACACCGAGTTCGTGGCGAACCGGCTCGCCGTACAGACCGACCGGTGGACCTGGATGGCGCTGGCCGCCACCGAGATGGCGCTCACCGACGCGGACCTGGATCCGCGCCGGGAGGTGCCGATGGACCTGTCGGTGGTCACGGCGAGCGGCTCGGGCGGCAACGCGTTCGGGCAGCGGGAGATCCAGGCGCTCTGGCGGGACGGGCCGCGGACGGTCAGCGCGTACCAGTCGATCGGCTGGTTCTACGCCGCCAGCAGCGGGCAGATCTCCATCCGGCACCAGCTCAAGGGCGCGTGCGGGGTGCTGGTCGCGGACGGTGCGGGCGGCATCGACGCGGTCGCCCAGGCCCGCCGGCTGATCCGCCGGGGCAGTTCGGCGGTGGTGGCCGGGGGTACCGAGGCGCCGCTGTCGCCGTACGCGCTGGCCTGCCAGAGCAGTGTGGCCACCCTGCACCGCGGCGCCGACCCGGCGCTCGCGTACCGGCCGTTCGCGGCCGGCGCGAGCGGCTACGTGCCGGGCGAGGGCGGCGCGATGCTGGTGCTGGAGGCGGCACACCGGGCCCGGGGCCGGACGGCGCGGGTCTACGCCGAGATCGCCGGCACCGCCTCCACCCACGACGCGCACCATCCGTCCGAGCCGGCCGCGGACCACCGCCAGCTGGCCCGGGCCATGCGCACCGCCCTGGACCGGGCCGGCGTGTCCCCGGACGAGATCGGCGTGGTCTTCGCCGACGGCGCCGGGGACCCGCTCGGCGACCGCCGGGAGGCCGCGGCGATCAGCGAGGTGTTCGGTGGCCGCCGGGTGCCGGTGACCGTGCCGAAGACGATGACCGGCCGGCTCTGCTCGGGCGCGGCCGCGCTCGACCTGGCCTGGGCGGCCCTGGCCCTGCGGCACGACGTGGTGCCGCCGACCGTCAACGTGGACCCGGCCGACGCCGCGGCGGCCGGACTGGACCTGGTCACCGAGGCTCGCGAGGGCGCCGGCCTGCGGGCCGCGCTGGTGGTGGCGCGGGGCGTGGGCGGCTTCAACGCCGCGGCCGTGCTCACCGCCCCCGCCGTCTGATACACCCGCACACGAGAACGGCCCCCGCATCGGATGCGGGGGCCGTTCCCTTCGGTGGCTCAGGCCGGGGTCAGCTCCGGCTCCCGGGTCTCGCGCGGGGTCTCGTCGCGCAGCGGCGACGGCTCGACCCGCAGCAGCCGGGCCGCCCAGACCGGCAGCCACCAGTTCCAGCGGCCCATCATCGCCACCGTGGCCGGGACCAGCACCGCCCGGATCAGCGTGGCGTCGAGCAGGATGCCCAGGCCCATGCCGGTGGCGAAGACCGCCACGTCGAACTCGCCGCCACCGGCCATCGAGGCGAACGAGAAGAACAGGATCAGCGCCGCCGAGGTCACCAGCCGGCCGGTACGCCCGACGCCCTGCACCACCGCCTCCGGAGTGGAGCCGGTGCGGTCGTACTCCTCGCGCATCCGGGCCAGGATGAACACCTCGTAGTCCATGGACAGCCCGTACAGGAACGCGAAGATGGTGAGCGGCACGAACGTGCCCACCGTGCCGTTCGGCTGGATGCCGAGCGCCTGCTCGGTGCCCCAGCCCCACTGCCAGAACACCACCATGGCCCCGATCACCGCGCCCAGCGACAGCAGGTTCAGCACGATCGCCTTGAGCGGCAGCAGCAGGGACCGGAACGCCCGGGCCAGCATGATGAACGTGACCAGGAAGATCAGCGCCAGGACGTACGGGAAGGCGCCGTACGTGGTGTTCACGTAGTCGACCGTCTGCGCCGCGCTGCCACCGGCCAGCACCCCCTCCGGCAGCGAGTCGCGCAGCGCGGCCAGCTCCGCCGCACCGGCCGCCGACGGGCTCTCGTGCACCGGCACCACGGTCAGCAGCGCGGTGCCGTCGGCGGTCCAGGACGGCAGGGCGACCACGGTGTACACGCCTTCCGTGGCCCGCAACCCGTCGGCCACCGGTCCCGGATCCACACCGGCCGGCACGAACACGTCGAAGGAGCTGAGCACCCCGGACGGCAGCCCGGCGTCGGTGAGCGCGGTCAGCCCCTCCCGGCCCGGCCCGCTGTCGGCCAGGTTCCTACTCTCCGGCAACCCGAGGTTGATCTGGAGACCGATGATCGACAGGACCACCAGCAGGGTGGCCGAGGAGAGCGCGACCGGCCAGCGGAACCGCACCATGAGCCGGGCCCAGGCGGTCCAGAGCCGGCCCGCGTTCGCCTCCCGCTGGATCAGCCGCTCGCCGCGGCCGGCGCCCTGCTCCAGCCGCTGCCGGTCCAGCCGCCGGCCGATGGTGGCCAGCAGGATCGGCAGCAGGGTCAGCGAGATCAGCGCGCTCACCGCCGCGATGATCATGCCGGCCACACCCAGGCTGCGCAGGAACGGGATCGGCAGGATGGCCATGGTGATCAGGCCGATCGCCACCGCGCCGCTGCTGAAGATGATCGCCTTGCCGGCGGTCCGCATCGCCCGGTGCACCGCCTCGTCGCCGCGGTGGCCGTGCGCCTGCTCCTCCCGCCATCGGGTGATCAGCAGCAGCGCGTAGTCGATGGCGATGCCCAGGCCGAGCAACGGCATCGTGGTCAGCGCGCTGTCGTGCACCTCGGTGAACAGGGTCAGCACCAGCAGGATCAGGAACGCCACCGGGATGGCGACGGCCGAGATGACCAGCGGTACGAAGGCGAGCGCCGACCGGAAGACCATGAGCAGCACGATGACCGCGGCGATCGCGGCCACACCGATCTTCAGCGGCACGTTGAGCCCGCCGGAGTCGACCCCGGTGGCCAGCGTGTCAAGGCCGGTGACCCGCAGCTCGGAGCCGGCCGGCAGTTCCCGCTGCATCGTCTCGATGATCTGCGGGGTCTCGTCGGGCACCTCGCCGAGGCCACCGCCCGGCGGGCTGCCGTCCGCCGTCGGGCCGGTGAAGACCAGGGCGTACGTGGTCCGCCCGTCCTCGCTGACGAACCGCCGGTCGCCGGTGTCGGCATAGGACGCCACCCGGGCCTCCAGCTCGGCGCCGACCCCGGCGAAGGCGCGGCCGAGCGCGTCCCGCACGCCCGGCGAGTCGACGGTCTGCCCGGCCGGAAGCACCACGACCGGAACGTACGGCCGCTGGTAACCGCCGTTGCCGTAGTGTTCCAGGACCGCCTGATTGGCCTGGTAGGACTCCATGCCGGGGTAGGCGTACTCCTCGGAGATCCGGCTGACGGTCAGCGGTGTGGCCGCCATGCCGAGCAGGAATCCGAGCAGCACCAGCAGTCCGACCAGGCGCTTGCGGCGCAACACGATCTCAGAGACTCGTTCCATGCAATCCAGGACAGCACCGCGTTCTTCCGCCGCTCTGCGCTCGTTCTTAGAGTTCGGTGTCACAGCGATCCCTAAGAAATTCAGCGCTGCGTAGGGTTGAGACTCGTGAGCGTGACGGACACGGGTATCAAGATTCTGGTAGTCGACGACGAGCGCTACCTGGCCGATCTGGTGGCCACCGCGCTGCGCTACGAGGGCTTCGAACCGGCCACCGCCGGGTCCTGCCGGCAGGCGCTGGAGCAGGCGGCCGCGATGCGCCCCGACCTGATCGTGCTGGACGTGATGCTGCCGGACGGGTCCGGTCTGGACACCTGCCGCCGGCTGCGCGAGGACGGCTGCGAGGCGCCGATCGTGTTCCTGACCGCGCGGGACGCCACCGAGGACAAGATCGCCGGGCTGACCGTGGGCGGGGACGACTACGTCACCAAGCCGTTCAGTCTGGAGGAACTGGTGGCCCGGGTGCGGGCGGTGCTGCGGCGCACCCGGCGGGACACCCGGGCGACCCGGCTCACGGTGGCCGATCTGGAGATCGACGAGGAGGCGTACGAGGTGCGCCGCGACGGCCGCCCGATCGACCTCACCCCGACCGAGTTCAAACTGCTGCGCTACCTGGTCGCCAACGCCGGCCGGGTGCTGACAAAGCGGCAGATCCTGGACCACGTCTGGGAGTACGACTTCGGTGGCAACGACGGCGTGGTCCAGACCTACATCAGCTATCTGCGCCGCAAGCTGGACGCGGCTGGCCCGCCGCTGATCCGGACCGTGCCGCGGGTGGGCTATGTGGTCCGGCCCGACACCCCGCGGGGCTGACCCGTGCCGTTGCGCAGACGGCTCGTCCTCACCATGGTCGGCCTCCTCGCCCTCGGCCTGTTCCTGTCGGTCGGCGCGATCTACGGGGCGATCCAGGACTGGCGCAACGACCGCACCCACGACGTGCTGACCGCGATGAGCGCGGACCTGGACCGGCGGCTGACCGCGACACCGCCCACCGGCCGGCGGCTGGCGCCCGGAGCGCCGGCGGACGACCTCGGCCTGCTCTGGCGGCAGGCCGCCGAGACGGGCGACATCCCGTCCTTCGTGCAGCTGCGCTCGCCCACCGGCCGGGTGATCGACACGCTGGCCGTGGGCCGGTCGCCGGATCTGCCCGACCCGCTGCCGGCCGGGGCGGACGCCGTCTTCCAGCGGGCGCCGAGCGTGGGCGGTGGGCCGTACTGGCTGGTCCGGGTGGCCCGGCTCAGTGACGGCAGCGGGATCGTGCTGGTCGGCATGCACTCCACCGACTCGGATGAGCTGGTGCAGCGGACCACCAACGTGGCGATCGTCTCCAGCGTCGTGGTGCTGCTGGCGATGGCGGTGCTGTCGGCCCGCGCGGTGCGGACGGCGCTGCGGCCGCTGACCCGGATCGAGGTGGTGGCCGGCGCCATCGGGCAGGGGGATCTGGGCCGCCGGGTGCCGTACAACTCGCCGAAGACCGAGGTGGGCCGGCTGGGAGCGGCGCTCAACGCGATGCTGGGCCAAATCGAGCGGGCGTTCCGCGCCCGCGAGGAGTCGGAGCAGCGGCTGCGCCGCTTCGTCGCGGACGCCTCACACGAGCTGCGCACGCCGGTCGCGACCATCCGGGGGTACGCGGAGCTGTTCCGCCGCGGGGCCGCCGACCGTCCCGGCGACCTGGCGATGGCGATGCGCCGGATCGAGCTGGAGGCGGCCCGGATGGGTTCGCTGGTCGACGAGCTGCTGCTGCTGGCCCGGCTGGATCAGGGCCGTCCACTGGGGAACGAGCTGGTCGACCTGAGCGAGCTGGCCGCCGACGCGGTGGCCGACGCCCGTGCCGTGCAGCCGGACCGCGCGCTGGAGCTGGTGGCCACGGAGCCGGTGCTGGTCGTCGGCGACGCCGAACGGCTCCGCCAGGTTCTCGGCAACCTGGTCGGCAACGTGCTGCGGCACGTTCCGGCCGGCGTGCCCGCCACGGTCCGGGTGAGCCGGGAGGACGGGCACGCCGTGGTGGAGGTGGCCGACTCCGGCCCGGGCCTCGCCCCGCAGGACGCGGCCCGGGTGTTCGAGCGTTTCTACCGGAGCGAGACGGCCCGGGCCCAGGAGGACGGCGGCAGCGGCCTCGGCCTGTCGATCGTGGCCGCCGTCGCCTCCGCTCACGGGGGCGCCGCGGACGTGGAGTCGCCGCCGGGCGGAGGCACCACGTTCCGGGTCCGGCTGCCCGCGGCGCCGGAGGAGCCGGAATGAACGGACCTACCGGTTACCGGCCACCACCGTGGCCACCTGCGTTCCGTTGAGCGTGCCGCCCAGGTAGAGGCCACCGCCGACCGCCGTGCCGGAGACGCTTCCGCCGGTCCGGATCGCGTAGGTCGTACCCCTGGTGATCTGGCTTGAAGAGAAGACCACGCCGCGGAACGCCTTCGCCGCGGTGTACGACGCGATCTGCGTGCCGGAGGTGGTGGCGATGTGCACCACGGTGCCGGCCGGCTGGTTGGCGCTGAGGGTGACCGACACCCAGCCCTGCCCGGAGGTCGGGAGGGTGCTGGTGGTGGCGCTGATCCCGGTGGAGATCAGGGTGCCGGCGGCGATGGTGACGGCGCCGTTGGCGTCCAGGCCGCCCTCGCCGCCGCCGCGGGTGCCGGAGCCGCTGACCACGACCGTGCCGCCGCCGATGGTGAGGGCGCCGTTGGAGTCGAGGCCGTCGGTGCCGGCGTTGACGCTCACGGCGCCGCCGGTGATCGAGATGAGCGCGTTCGGGGAGTTCTGCATCTCCCCGTAGGTCGGGTCGGAGGCGTTGAACGCGTCGTCGGTGGCGACGGCCGAGACGGTGCCGCCGGTCACGTACACCTTGAGGCCCTCGACCCCCTCGTACGACCTGGTGACGTTGACCGTGCCGCCGCCGATCCGCACGTCGGTCTCCGCGTGCACGCCGTCGTCACCGCTGGCCACGGTCGTGGCGCCGCCGTCGATGGTGACCGCGGCGTCGGAGTGGACGCCGTCGTCGGTGGCGTTGACGTTGACCGTGCCGTCGCTGATCACGGTGAGCACGCCGGCCTTGAGGCCCTTCGCCGAGTCGGCGCCGGTGGTCCGCGCGGTGATCGAGCCGCCGTTGACGATCACGTCGGTCTGCCCGGTCAGCGCGTCGCCGGTCGAGGTGACGTTGACCGTGCCGCCGGTGACCGCCACGTACCCGCGGGTGGCGTCCTCCTCGTTGTCCGACTTGAGGCCGTCGCCGCCGGCCGTCGCGGTGATCGAGCCGCCGGAGACGATCACGTAGTCCTGACCGCGGATGGCGTCGTCCGGCGCCGTCGCGGTGATCGTGCCACCCGCGATGACCAGGCCGTCCTTGACGTTGATGGCGTCGTTGGCGTTGCCGGTGAGGATCAGCGACCCGGTGCCGGCGATGGTCGTGTCGGCGGCCGAGGCGAGCGGGGCGTCGGCGGAGGCGGCGCCGTCGGTCAGCCGGTTGGTGGTGCCGGCCGTCAGGTGCACCAGCACCTCGTCGGCGGCGACCACGTTGACGGCGCCGGTGCTGCCGGTGATCGTCACACCGTTGAGGATGAGCCGGACGATGCCGGCGCCGGTGCTGTTGACGACGATCTGGCCGCTGGTGAGGGTGCCGCTGAACCGGTAGGTGCCGGCCGCCGTGACGGTCACCGTGCTGCCGGAGACGGTCACGTTGGAGCTGGTCGTGGTGGCGCTCGTGCCGGTCAGGGTGACCGCCGCGACGTCGGACTCGTTCCAGGTCAGGTCGGCGGCGCTCAGGTGGGAGGCCTGGTTGGCGGCGAGCGCGGCCGCGGCGGCGGGCCCGGCGGCGAACGCGGGGGTGGGGGCCACCCACGTGGCCAGGGCGGTTGCGGTGAGCACCGCGGGGACGGCCAGACGGGGGATTCTGGGCATCGTGTGTCCTGTCTTTCAGGGGAAATGGCGGCGCATGAGTCTGCGCCAGGGGACGGCGGGCAGATCCGGGCGCAACGCTGCGAGCCCGGTCGCGTACTTGGAGATGCTGGTGGGCCGGTGCCCGCGGGCCCACAGCAGCCGGTCGACCGGGGAGACGGCCGATCCGGTCTTGGTCTCGACCACCGCGACGTGCGGGAGGGTCAGTGCGGTGCCGTCCACGCCGGTCCAGGTGAGATCGACGTCGACGGTCGCCCGGGAGTCGTCCGCGGGCTGGTAGAACGTGGTTCGCCGGTAGTGCGTGAGCAGCGTCGGCGCGAGATCCAGCCCGGCGCTGTGGCCCAGCACGTCGTCGACGAACCAGCGGCCCGGCTCGACCGTGTCGTGGTCGCAGGCGTGGTAGGGCAGCCGGTTCTTGACGGTACCGCCGCGGTAGCCCTCGGTCTTCACTTCCAGCCAGCACAGCGCCGAGTCCAGATAGGTCCGGGTGCGGACCTTGAACCGCCGCCGCCGACGATGCGCGGTGAGCCGGTAGCTGACCAGGTCCGGGGTGTCGAAGTAGACCGACCGGTAGCGGAACGTCCGCTCGCCGTCGATCTCCAGCACCCGGGTTCGCGGATCGAGGAGTTCCACCAGCTCCCGGGCCGCTTCCAGGGGAAGGACGTACTTGCGGTCGACCCGCGTCTGCAACTCGGCCTTCGCGGTGAGCTCGGCCAGCGAGATCGGATCCAGGTGGGTGGTCGCGCTCACCGGTTCACTCCGGCGAGCGTCGGCGCTTTCCTTCCCTGGGCGTACGAGTAGCGCACCTCGACCACGGTCGTCTCGTTGACCAGGTCCAGCCGCTCGATGGTGGCCTTGTGCACGCGGGCCCCGAGGATGCCCTCCAACTGCACGGTCAGGGTGAGCGGATCGGTGACGGCGCTGTCCAGCACCAGCACCTGCCGCCCGTACGACCGGAACAGCCGTGGGTGGTCACCCAGGTACATGACCGTCAGGATCAGCCCCATCAGCGCCGGCACCAGCCACTGCTCCCCACCGCTGAGCGGCCCGAGGATGCCCAGCGCGAGCGCCGAGAAGTAGTACGCCACCTCGTGCTGGTCCAGCTCGGTGGACCGCAACCGGATGATCGACAGCACCCCGAAGAGCCCGAGCCCGAGTCCCGCCCCGACCGTGCTGGAGCTGAGTGACCCGGCCACCGCGAGAACGCCCACGTTGACGCCGAGATAGGCCACCACCAGGTCCCGCCGCCGGTGCCGGGGGAAGTACAGCCCGAAGACCAGAACGGACACCGCTACGAGGTCTAGCGCGAACATGGCGAGCCGGGGCATAGTGACACGACCTCTCGAGGGTTCCGGCCGGACTCCCCCCGTGAACACTGTCCGGACCGCAGGTTACATATCGATGAACTTCGATTAGAAGGTAACCTCGACCGGCCGCTTTTCCATCGAACACAACCTCAGAGCTACCTCAAAGACCCCTGTGTTCCAGCTGTCCCGGTCGATACCGATTCTTGATCAAGTAGGGACACCGCGCGGGTGGGGTGGGGAACTACCGTGCGACCGTGCACAACCAAGTTCCTTCCGACCCCTTCCAGCAGCCGGCGACGCCGGCCGCTGCTCCCCCGCCCTTTCCCCCCGCGCCTCCGCAGCCCTTTCCGCCCGCCCCCGGCCAGCAGCCGTTCGGCGGACCGGTAGCCCCCGGCCAGTACCCGCCGGGCTTCGGTGGCGACCCGTTCGCGCCGCCGCCGAAGGAGGGCACCAACGGGTGGGCGATCGCCGGCCTGCTGACCACCTTCCTCGTCAGCGGCCTCGTCGGGGCCATCTTCGCCGTCATCGCGCTGCGGAAGATCAAACGGCAGCCCCAGCGTGGCCGCGGGCTCGCCATCGCCACCCTGATCATCGCCGGACTGCAGGTCCTGTTCATCGCCGCGATCTTCGCCGTCATCGTCGTCGACGAGCGGCGGGACGCGGCGGCCGGGATCGACGACGTCGTGGTCACCGATCTGAAGGCCGGCGACTGCATCCGCGACTTCGACGGGACCGGAGCGATCTACGACCTTCCGACGGTGGCCTGCACCGATCCGCACCAGGCGGAGGTCTACCACGTCTACACCTTCCCGGAGGGCTCCTACCCCGGCACGGCCAAGGTCGAGGCGGAGAGCGACAAGCGGTGCGGCGCGGCCTTCGAGCCGTACCTGACCCCGCAGACCGAGAACATGGACATCTACTACCTCTACCCGCGAGACGACAGCGAATGGCGGCAGGACCGGAGCATCTCCTGCGTCCTGGTCGCCCCGAGCGCCACCCTCACCGCCCCGCTCACCAAGTGACCGGTCCGGCCACGCCCTCCGAGGGCGTGGCCGGACCCATGATCACGTGTTCACGGCCCGACGCGGCCGCCCTCCGGCTCCGCGTCTTCGAGCGCGTCGTTGGCGTTGTCCTGCATCACCAGGTCGACGGCCGACCCGAGCACCGCACCCGTCACGATGGCGCCGGTGACGGCGCCGCCGCTCGCCGGCCCGCTCCACCAGGTGGCGACGGCGGCACCGGCCGCGCCGGTGATCGCCCCCGTGACGTCCGCGCGGGCGATCTGGGACTTGTCGATCCCCCCGCCGGCCTTCTTCGCGGCGCCGTCGGCATCGGACCACATCGACACACTGCCGATCAGCACTCCGGCCACGAGGTCGGCGATGTGCTGCTCGGGGGCGGTGAGTGACCCGCCGAGCCGTTCGTTGACCGCCGTGACGCGGTCGGCGACCGTCCCGGCGGTCGTGTCGGCCGCGCCGGCGATCGCCAGGTAACCACGCAACAGGGTGTCGAGCGCCTCGCTCCAGTCGGCATCGGGATCCTTGCCGCTGCGCGCCGACGCGACGACCGACCGCGACCACGTCACGAAGTCGGACCGCGCGCTCCTGGTCGTCTCGCCGCGCTGGAGTGTCAGCTCGAACGCGACGTCGATGACGGCGTCGACGACTCGCCGTTCCTCGCGGAGCTCCGCGAAGATCGCCAGCACGTCGCGCTCGTGTCGCTCGGCTACGACGCCACCGGTGGTGGCGGCGCCCTTCGTCGGCGTACTCATTTCTTTGTGATCTTGATCGAGGTCGACGTGCCGTTCGCGTCGGTCGTCGTCGTGGTCGTCGTGGTGCCGCGGTCGTCGCTGGTGGTGGTCGTGGTGGTCGTGGTGCCTCCGGAACGGACCGTCACCGAGGTGACGAGGGTGCCGCCCGAGATCGAGAACGACTCGGTCACCTGCGTCCCCATGCCATCGGCCCGGGCGCCGCCGCCGGCCTCGCTGACCCGCAGGGTGAACGTGCTGGCCTCGAACGCCTGCTGCTTGCCGTCGATCTCGAGCACGCCGACGAGGGCTTGGCTGAGCTGGTCTGTCATGAACCGGCCTTCCGTGGGTTGGGATGTCCAACAAGACCTCCCGACGATGGGTGGGCGACCGTGGGTAAACGTTGGCGAATCCTTGAATGCGCCGGTCAGGGCGTTCCAGGATCGGGTCGGTGACAGAGTGTTGAACCGTGGGCGCCGCACCGGCCAGGCTGAGCGGTACGGACGTACCCGGGGGCGCTGGCACTGAGGCGGTGGTCGAGATGGCTGTGGAGTTCCGCCTGCTCGGCGACCTGGAGGTCCACATCGACGGCCGCCCGGTCGACGTCGGCCACGTCCAGCAGCGCTACGTGCTCGTGGCCCTGCTGCTGGACACGAACCGGGTCGTGCCGCTGGACCGGCTCCTGGACCGGGTGTGGGGCGACCATCCGCCCCAGCGGGCACGCGGCACGCTCTACAGCTACCTGTCCCGGCTCCGGAAGGCCCTGGCCACCGATGACGTGACCATCACCCGCCGGCCCGGCGGCTACGTGCTCACGGCGGATCCCGACACTGTGGACGTCCACCGGTTCCGGCGCCTCGTCGCGCAAGCCCGCACGGCCGACGACGAGACCGCCGCGGTGCTGCTCGCCCGGGCGCTCGCGCTGTGGCGCGGATCGCCGTTGGCCACGTGCGACACGCCGTGGCTCACCGCGGTCCGTGACGAGCTGGAGATGGCTCGATGGGCCGCCGAACTGGACCGCAACGAGGCCGCGCTCCGTTGCGGCCGGCACGCGGAACTGCTGGGCGAGCTGCCAGCGTGCGCCGCCGCGCACCCGCTGGACGAACGCGTGGCCGGTCAGCTGATGCTGGCCCTGTACCGGGCCGGCCGGCGGGGCGACGCGCTGGCGTGCTACCAGCGGATCCGGCTGCACCTCGCCGACGATCTGGGCATCGACCCCAGTCCACCGCTGCGTGACCTGCACCGGCGGGTGCTGACCGCCGACCCGGCCCTGACCGTCGCGCCGCGGGCCCGGCCGTCGACCGCGGCCGCCGCGCGTGTTCCGGTCCCGCGCCAGCTCCCCGCGCCGCCGCGCGCGTTCACCGGCCGGACCGGCGAGCTGGCCGAACTGACCGCCACACTGGATGCCGGGGCCGATCAGGACGGCGGCGCGGTGACGATCTCGGTGATCGACGGCACCGGCGGCATCGGAAAGACCTGGCTGGCCCTACGGTGGGCGTACGACAACCTGTCACGCTTCCCCGACGGGCAGCTCTACGTGAACCTGCGCGGGTTCGACCCGGCCATCGACCCGGTGCCGCCCGCCGTGGCCGTACGCGGGTTCCTCGACGCGCTCGGGGTCTCGCCCGAGGCCATCCCGCCCGATCCCACCACGCAGGCCGCGCTGTACCGCAGCCTCGTCGCGGATCGCCGGATGCTGATCGTCCTGGACAACGCCCGCGACAGCGCCCAGGTGATCCCGCTGGTGCCCGCCACCGGCACGGTGCTCGTCACCAGCCGCCACCAGCTCACCAGCCTGATCACCGAACACGGTGCCCGGCCACTCCCGCTCGACGTGCTGACCGAGGCCGATGCCCGCCGACTCCTCACCGGCCACCTCGGCGCCGACCGGGTCGCCGCCGAACCTGAGGCGGTCACCGCGCTCCTCCGGCACTGCGCGGGTCTACCGCTGGCGCTGGGTGTCGTCGCCGCCCGCGCCTCGATCCGCCCCGACCTGCCGCTCGCGGCGCCGGCCGCCGAACTGCGCGAGTCCACCACCCGGCTGGACGCGCTGGACGGCGGCGAACTGGCGGTGAGTCTCCGTACCGTGCTGTCGTGCTCGTCCATGGCCCTGCCGCGGGACGCCGCGCGGATGTTCGGGCTGCTCGGCCTCGCGCCGGGCCCGGACATCGGCCTGCCCGCCGCCGCGAGTCTCGCCGGCCTGTCGCCGGCCGCCGCCCGCGTCCTCCTGCGCCGGCTCATCGCCGCGCACCTGCTCCATGAGCCGGTGTCCGGCCGCTATCGCATGCACGACCTGGTCCGGTTGTTCGCGGCGGAACAGGCCGGCGCGGACTGCGCGGACCCCGCCGGTGAGCGGCACGCGGCGCTGCGCCGCGTGCTCGACCACTACCTGCACACCGCGCACGCCGCGGACCGGCAGCTCGCCCCGCACCGCGATCCGATCATCCCCGGCCCGCCGCCGGCCGGGACCACGCCGGAGGAGTTCGGCGACCACAACGAGGCGCTGGCCTGGTTCACCGCCGAACACGCCGCGTTGCTCGCCACCATCGACCGGGCCGCCGACGCCGGGATCGACACGCACATCTGGCACCTCGCCTGGGCGTTGACCACCTACTTCAACCGGCGCGGGCACTGGCACGACCACGCCGCGACCTATGCCGCCGCCCTGCGGGCGACCAGACGCATGGCCGACCGGCACGCCCAGGCCCACGCCCACCGGGGCATCGCGGTGGCGTACACCTGGCTCGGTCGCTACGACGACGCCCGCACCCACCTCGAACACGCCCTCGGACTGTTCGGCCGGCTCGGTGACCTCGCCGGACAGGCACTCAGCCACCGCACCCTCGCCCGGCTCTCCGCACAACAGGGCGAACACCGGCAGGCCCTCCCCCACGACGAGCGGGCCCTCGCCCTCTACCAGGCCGCCGGCCACCGCAGCGGACAGGCCACCGCGCTCAACGCCGTCGGGTGGCACCACGCACACCTCGGCGACCACCAGCTGGCCCTCACCCACTGCCAACGGGCCCTCGCCCTGCACCAGGAGCTCGGCGACCGCCACGGCACCGCCGCCACCTGGGACAGCCTCGGCTACATCCACCTCCACCTCGGCCACCACCAGCACGCCACCGAGTGCTACCAGCATGCCCTCGACCTGTTCCGCGACCTCGACGACCGGTACCAGCAGGCCGAGACGGCCATGAACCTGGGTGACACCTGCCGGACCATCGGTGACATCGACACCGCGCACACTCACTGGCGGCACGCGCTGGACGTCCTGGACGAACTCGGCCACCCCCGCGCCGAACAGGTCCGGGCCAGGCTGAACCACCGGCCCACCCGTCCGCGCGGCCGCCTGCCCGTTCGCAGCGGCTGATCCGCTCAGTTCGCGGCCCGGCCTGCCGAATAGATGTTCATGGCCCGGCCACTGCTGGCCGCGGTGCTGATCGTCAAGAACGAGGCCGCGATGCTGCCCGCCTGCCTGGAGTCGCTCGCAGGCGTGGTCGACCAGATCCACGTGCACGACACCGGCTCCACCGACAGCACTCCGGCGGTAGCCGCCCGGTACGGCGCCACCGTCACCCACGGCGGCTGGCACGACGACTTCTCGGCCGCCCGCAACGAGGCACAGCAGGGCTGCCCGGCGACCTGGATCCTCGCCGTCGACGCCGACCACCGGGTGACGGCCGACCCCGGCGCGCTGCGGCGGCTGCTGGCCGAGGTCACCACGGACGCCCTCCTGGTACAGGTCGACGGAGCGCACCACGCCGGTCCCCATACCCAGCTCGAGACCCGGCTCTACCGGCCCGGCTCGCTCTCCTGGACCGGCCGGGTACACGAACGGCTGGCCGGGCCCGGCTCCTCGCCCCCGGACCAGGGCACCGTGCCCGCGGCCACACTGCGGCTGCACCACCTCGGCCACGCCACCTACGCGGACCGGATCCGCCGCGCCGACCGCAACATCGCCCTCGGCAAACTCACACTCGACGAGCTCATCGCCCAGGGACAGGCCGCCGACCCGCAGCAGATCGCCCGGACGCTGCTCGACCTGGGCCGTGACTGCATGGCGGCCGAACAACTCCAGCAGGCGGTCGACACGTTCGCCCTGCTGCGCGAGATGTTCCCGGGCACACCGGAATCGACGCAGGCGAACGACGCGCTGAGCCGCCTCATGGTCGGGGTCTGCTACGACAGGTTCTGCCGGTTCCTGGTCGACCAGTTGCAGGCCACGAGCCGACCCTGAGCCGGATGCTCATGGTTGCGGCTCCGCGTGACGGTCGGTCAAGGTGAAGAGGAAAGTGTCGAGTGTGTGGCACTCGAGCGCCGCTCCCAGATCGGACACGGAATCGGTTGCCATCATCCCCCCGGTTGAATTCTCGTTGTCCATGTCGTGCGGGGGATAACGCTGTCAACGCGGCGCCGGATGAGAAAGCATCCGTCGGCGAGACAGCTTGTCGCCGACGAGGCCCCGTCCGTAACTCACCTCGCGCCGATGATCGACGGAAGCGGAAGTCCATCGCCGCCACAACCCGAACCACCCCAAAGCCGAATATTCGTCGTCCGGCTCGCACCGCCAGATGCTGTAAATCGGGCAGAAAGTATTTTTTAGAAGCACTGGGAAGCCACGACGTCGGGGAGACGTTCCCTCGGACGCGGGACGCGGGAAAGAGCCGACATGGCTTATGTTCTTTCCGGACCCGGAGGGCCTGCCGCTCGCACACGCTCAGATGGGCGGTACGGGCTACTTTTTCGTCACCGGAATAGACGTGATGTCGCCGATCCGACGCATTTTCCGGCAGAAACAAATGCGAAACAAATCACCGGGAAGCAGGAGCCCGGATGATCGACTTGAATTGCGCACATGATTCCGCGATAAGGTCGGGCCGCTCCATTCCTGGTGACGTGATCCCAATTGATGAAAGGCGACGACCTTGGCTGCCGCCGTCATGATTCTCATCTCCGCTGTGCTGGCCACGTTCGCGGCGGTGACCCTCTGGTGGACGATGCACGCGTGGCGCACCCCGGAGACCCTGGCCGGGACCCGGTTCACCGAGCCGGACGGTGACCACCGGCTGACCTTCTCCCTGCTGTTGCCGGCCCGGCACGAGCAGTCCGTGCTGGAGCACACGATCCAGCGGCTGCTCCGGTCCACCCATCAGGGCTACGAGATCATCGTGATCGTCGGCCACGACGACCCGGAAACGGCCGCCGTGGCACACCGGGCGGCGGAGAACGCGCCCGGCCGCGTCCTGGTCGTCACCGACCACAACGAGGTCAAGAACAAGCCACGTGCCCTGAACACCGCTCTGCCGTACGTGCGCGGCGACGTTGTCGGTGTCTTCGACGCCGAGGACCAGGTGCACCCGGAACTGCTCGAGCACGTCGACCACGCGTTCCGATCGACCGGCGCGGACGTGGTGCAGGGCGGCGTCCAGCTGATCAATTTCCACTCCAGCTGGTTCAGCCTGCACAACTGCCTGGAGTACTTCTTCTGGTTCCGCAGCCGGCTGCACCTGCACGCCGACAAGGGGTTCATCCCGCTCGGCGGCAACACCGTGTTCGTCCGCTCCGACGTGCTGCGCGGCGCGAACGGCTGGGACGGCACCTGCCTGGCCGAGGACTGCGACCTGGGAGTGCGCCTGTCCAGCCGGGGCGCCAGGGTGGTCGTCGCGTACGAGGCTTCGCTGGTCACCCGCGAGGAAACCCCGGACACCCTGGGCAGCCTGCTCAAGCAGCGCACCCGGTGGAATCAGGGCTTCCTGCAGGTGCTGCGCAAGGGCGAGTGGCGGCGGCTGCCGTCGTTCGGGCAGCGGCTGCTGGCCCGATACACCCTGCTCGGCCCGTTCTTCCAGGCCTTCTCCGGCATCGCGATCCCGATCGGCATCGCCGCCGCGATCTTCGCCGATCTGCCGGTCGGCATCGCGCTGGCCACCTTCGTACCGGTCGTGCCGATGGCCGCCAACATCGTCTTCCAGACGGTCGGCCTGCGCGACTTCGGCAAGCAGTACGACCTCAAGATCAAACCGGTCCACTATGCCCGGCTGATCCTCGGCGCGTTCCCGTACGCCCTGGTCCTGAGCGTCGCGGCGCTGCGCGCCGTCTGGCGCGAGTACACCGGCCGCCGCAACTGGGAGCTGACCGCCCACGTCGGCGCGCACATCAACAACAACGCCGAGGTCGGTACGGCATGACCGACCGCACCGAGCGGCTTCCCGTGGAACCGGAAGGCACAGCATGACGACTACCAGCGAGGCTACGGCCGGCACCGCTGTCATCCCCAAGGCGCGAGCCGGCGGCCTCGAGCCCACCCTGCCGCGCCGTCGGCTTCCGAAGCACGATCACCAACCGGCGAGGGTACGGCAACGCGAGCTCACCGGCGGAGAAGGACTGCTCGCCGCCGGGCTGACCGCGCTCGTACTCGCGGTTCTCACCATCAACATCACCGGCTTCCCGATGGCCAGCGACGACGAGGGAACGTACCTGGCGCAGGCCTGGGCGGTCGCCACCGGCAAGGGCCTGGCCCACTACACCTACTGGTACGACCATCCGCCGCTGGCCTGGATCCAGCTGGCCGCCCTCTCCTGGATCCCGGACGTCTTCGGAGTGACCGGCCCCGCCGTGACCGCCGGCCGGGTCGCCATGATCCCGGTGGTGGCGGCGTGCGTGCTGCTGGTCTACCTGATCTGCCGCCGGCTCGGAATGGCCGTCTGGTCCTCGTCCGCCGCGCTGCTGTTCTTCGGCCTCTCGCCGCTGACCGTCACCATGTACCGGGAAATCTACCTGGACAGTTTCGCCGTTGCCTGGATGCTCGGCGCGCTGGCCCTGGTCCTCTCCCCGCGCCGCAACCTGTGGCACTACACGGCCGCCGGCGCGGCCACCGCGATCGCCGTGCTCAGCAAGGAAACCATGCTGGTCACCCTGCCCGCGGTGTGCGTGGCGCTGTGGCAGAACGCGGCCCGCAGCTCCACCCGCCCGTGGGCGGTCGGCGGCTACACCAGCGGCCTGGTACTGGTCGGCGTCTTCTACCCGTTGTACGCGCTGCTCCGCGGCGAGCTGTTCCCCGGTCCCGGTCACGTGTCGCTGATCGGGGCGTGGCAGTTCCAGCTGGCCAACCGCTCCGGCACGGGCAGCATCTTCACCGACGGCTCCGGCTCGCACGAGCTGGTCGAGTCGTGGCTCTTCTACGACCCGGTGATCCTGGTGGCCGGTCTGGCCGCCACGGTGCCGGCCCTGTTCGTACGCCGTCTGCGCCCGGCGGCCGTCGCGGCCGTGATCCTGGCGCTGGTCGCCATGCGCCCGGGCGGCTACCTCCCGGCCATGTACGTCGTACAGATCCTGCCGTTCCTCGCCATCGCGGCGGCCGGGATGCTGGACGTCGCGGCGCACCGCCTCCCGGCCCGGCGCCGCTGGTGGCGGCCCGCCCTGGCGACCGTGACGATCCTGCTCGCCGCCGTGCTGATCGGCCCGCGCTGGTGGACCGGCAACCAGCGGGCGCTGACCGCCGCCGACAACGCCGGGTACACGGCCGCCGCCGAGTACCTGCGCACCTCGATCCCGGACCGGGCCGGCTCGACCGTGGTGGTCGACGACGTCCTGTGGCTGGACTGTGTCGAGGCCGGCTTCCCGGAGCAGCAGGTCATCTGGTTCTACAAGCTCGACCTGGACCCAGCCGTGGCGGCCCGCCTGCCGAACGGCTGGCGCGACGTCGACTACCTGGTCTCGACGCCCGCGCTGCGCCAGGACCCGTCCGCGCTGCCCGGCGTGCGAAGCCTGCTGACGAACTCGACGGTCGAGGCGAGCTTCGGCCCACCGGACGGCCGTATCGAGATCCGCCGTATCGACAAGGAGAACCCATGACGACCCAGGCACAGGGCCGGGCCGCCGTCGGTCTGCCCCATCAGGCCACCGCCACCCCCGGTGAGAAGACCCTGTCGCTGGACCGCAACCCGAAGCCCGGCCGGACCCGGGCCGTGCTGCCCGGGCAGATCGGGGTACTCCCCGCGCCGACCACCCTGCGGCAGAGCATCATCGTGCCGACCTTCAACGAACGCGACAACGTCGCCGCCCTGCTGGAACGTCTCGCCGCCGCGCTGCCGCACGACGACACCGAGATCGTCTTCGTGGACGACAGCACCGACGGCACACCCGAGGTGATCGCCGCGCTGGCCGCGGACTACCCGATCGCGGTCACCGTGCACCACCGCGACGAGGGCGTCGGCGGTCTGGGCGGCGCCGTGGTGGAGGGCATGCGGATCGCCCGCGGCGAGTGGATCGTCGTGATGGACGCCGACCTCCAGCATCCGCCGGAGATCGTGCCGGATCTGATCGCGGCCGGGCTACGCGACGGCGCCGACCTGGTCGTCGGCAGCCGGTACACGAACGGCGGCAGCACCGGTGGACTCGCGGACGGCTACCGCAAGCTGGTGTCCCGCGGTTCGACTCTGCTGGTCAAGACCCTGTTCCGCAACAGTCTGCTGGCGGTCAGCGACCCGATGAGCGGCCTGTTCGCGATCCGTGCCAGCTCGCTCGACGCCGGGCAGCTGCGGCCGCTCGGATACAAGATCCTGCTGGAGCTGGTCGTCCGGAACCGGCCCGGCCGGGTGGTCGAGGTGCCGTACACGTTCCAGACCCGGCACGCCGGGGAGTCGAAATCGACGGCCGCCGAGGGGATCCGCTTCCTCAAGCACGTGGCCGGGCTGCGGTTCGGGCCGGGCCGGCTGCGGATGCTGGCGTTCGCGCTGATCGGCCTCTCCGGCCTGCTGCCCAACCAGGCCGTGCTGTGGGCGCTGCTGCACGCCACCGACGTGCACTACACCGCCGCCGCGGTGATGGCCAACGTGGTGGCGGTCGTCTGGAACTTCGCCCTGACCGACACGCTGCTCTACCGCAACCACCGGCGGCGCGCCCCACTCAGCCGGTTCGGCCGGTTCTTCCTGATGGGCAACGCCGACCTGCTGCTGCGCATCCCGCTACTGGCCCTGCTGGTCAGCGGCCTGCACCTGGGCGTGCTGGCCGGGAACCTGCTGACCCTGGTGACGTCGTTCGCCGTCCGTTTCCTGATCTCCGACAGGCTCATCTACCGAGCCGGGAAGAAGCCATGACCCGATCACGACCACTGCTGAGCCGGCGTAACCGGCTGCACATAGCCCAACTGCTGGTGCTCACTCTCGTACTGTTCATGGCTCTTCCGGAACGCCCGGCGTCAGCCGGCGCGAACCTGATCGCCAACCCGGGCCTGGAATCGCTCGCCGGCGACGGATTTCCGGTGTGCTGGGAGCAGTCCGGGTGGGGCGACAACGGGCACACCTTCGCGGTGAGCGCGGACGCACACAGCGGCGCCCGGTCCATGTCGGTGACTCTGGCCAACGCCGGCCAGGGCGACCGCAAGGCCATGATGCTCGAGGACACCTCGTGCGCCCCCAACGTCACACCGGGTCACCAGTACGACCTGTCGGTCTGGTACAAGACGACCACGCCGAACACGGTGATGACCATGTTCCGGCACGACGTGGCACAGGGCTGGGTGTACTGGACCGATCTGGCCAGCCTGCCGGTGACCGCCGACTGGGCGCCGCAGACCGTCCGGACCCCGCAGATTCCGGCGAACACCGACCAGATCGTCTGGGGCGTCACCATCTACGGCAACGGGACGCTGCTCACCGACGACTACACGATGGTCGACGCCACCCAGCCCACGCCGGACGAGTCGTGCAGCGCCGGCGACAAGTGCGTGAAGGGCGCCTGGCAGGTCATGCCGTTCCAGTCCCCGGTCCGCGGCATCCACGCCGTGGTGCTGCGCAACGGTGACGTGCTCCTGATCGCCGGTTCCGGCAACGATCCGGACGCGTTCGCCGCCAAGACCTTCACAACGGCGATCTACAAGCCGGGCACCGGGCAGTTCACCGCCGTGCCCACGCCGGAGGACCTGTTCTGCGCCGGGCACGTGCAGCTCAAGGACGGCCGGGTGCTGGTCATGGGCGGCAACAAGGACTACCCGGCGGCGGACGGCAGCCACGGCTACAAGGGACTGAAGAACTCGTACATCTTCGACCCGGCGACCAACAGCTACCAGCGGGTCAACGACATGACGGCGGGCTCCTGGTATCCGTCGGCCACGATGCTCGGCAACGGCGACGTCATCTCGCTGGGCGGCCTCGGCGAGGACTCCCACGGCATGGTCGCCACCCAGTACTTCTCCGCCGCCCAGGAGCGCTGGCTCGGCATCAACGAGGCCAACCAGACGTGGAACTTCTGGGGCCTCTACCCATCGATGATCCTGATGCAGGACGGCCGCCTCTTCTACACGGGCAGCCACGTGTTCGGCAACGGCACCCCCGGCACCGGTTCGGCGATCTACGACTACCACGCCAACACCATCACGCCCGTCCCCGGGCTGCGGAAGAAGGACGAGCGGGACCAGTCGATGAGCGTGCTCCTGCCGCCGGCGCAGGACCAGAAGGTGCTGACCTTGGGCGGCGGCAACATCGAGAGCAACCCGGACGCCCACCGGCTCACCGACATCATCGACCTCAAGCAGCCGTCCCCCGTCTACACGGTGGGGCCGGCGCTCCCGCAGGGCACACTGACCGGCGGCGTTCCGCAGACCGGAGACCAGGGAAAGATGTACGTCTCCGCGGTCCTGCTCCCGGACGGCAAGGTCTTCGAGACCGGCGGCGCGCTGCACAACCGGGCCGACCCCGTCTACGAGGCATCGATGTACGACCCGGCCGCCAACACGTTCACCCCCGGCCTGGCCACCGACCCGGTGCCGCGCGGCTACCACTCGTCGGCGTTCCTGCTGCCGGACGGCCGGGTGATGGCGGTCGGCGACAACCCCGGCAACGGCACCTTCGACATGCGGGTGTCGGTCTACTCGCCGCCGTACCTGTTCCGGGGCGCCCGGCCGCAGATCACCGGCCTGTCCAGCGCCAACTGGGCCTACGGCAGCTCGAACACGATCACCGTGGACGGCCCGGTACTGAAGGCGGAGCTGATCCGCCCGGCCGCGGTCACCCACTCCAGTGATCCCAACCAGCGGTTCGTCGACCTGCCGATGACCGTGAACGGCAACTCGATCGACCTCAACCTGACCAGCAACCCCAACCTGGCGCCGCCCGGCTGGTACATGCTGTTCGTGGTCGGCACCAACGGAGTCCCCTCGGTCGCGAAGTGGGTGAAGGTGGGATGAGCAAGCTTGCGAACGAATCATCGGGCTCAGGGTTGAACTCATGCCGACGCCGGAACGAAGCGGAGAGGGCGGCATGACCCGGATGAGACTGGCCGGGGTGGTCCTGGCCGCGCTGACCGTGGTCGGCGGCGTCAACTGGGCCTACACCGCACAGAACGACCCGGCCCCGGTCTGGACCACCTCGGTGGCAGCGCAGCAGGTCCTGCCGTCGACCGTCCCGGCCGCGCCGACGAGCACCACCGGCGCCCCAGAACAGACCCCGGGGAAGGCGGCGGCCGGCAGGTCCCCGGCCAAACCACACCGGAACGCCACGCCGGCACCGTTCATCCAGCGGTTCGCCGGGCAGCCAGGCGCCGACCGGCAGAAGGCGAAACGGAAACCGGCCACCCCGCACCGGGTGGCGCCCACGATCGACGGCTGCGACCGCAATTACGGCACGATCGCCCAATGCGTGCCGATCGCCTTCCCTCAAGGCGCCGACGACCGGTGCGCCTGGCTCCGCGAGCACGGTTTCACCGCACTCAAGGTGGTCGGCAAGGACCGGCAGCGACTGGACCAGAACCGCAACAAGATCGCCTGCGACGGGTAGGCAGCCGGCTCCCAGGGGCTGTCTCGCCGGTGTGAGACAGCCCCTGGGTGACTGCACTCTCGTCATCCAGGGGCGCGGCACATCGATCGCGGCCCGCCTTCGACCAACCGCCAGCGCGATCCGCGCCGCCTCGGCCACGCCGCAGTCGAGGAAGGTGACCCGGTCGGCGGGTTTGGCGTCCTCGGGGTGGTGAGTCAGCACGAAGACCTGCCCGGTCCAGGCGGCACCGTGAATATCGCCGGCGTCGACACGGCGCAGCGTGTGCGGCAGAGTCCGGGCGGCGTCGACCCATCCTCTGCACGCGATCCACCCGGGATATCTGGAGCTGGATCCGAAAATGATCTTGCGCTCTCCACCTGCTCCGACGTAAGCAGGAAAACGGGCAACGGCCCGTTACCGAATGTTCGGCGACGGGTCGTTGACCTGCATAAACTTTGGTGGGCGATACTGGGATCGAACCAGTGACCTCTTCCGTGTCAAGGAAGCGCGCTCCCGCTGCGCCAATCGCCCTGGTATTGCGAGGTGGAGACGGGATTTGAACCCGTGTACACGGCTTTGCAGGCCGTTGCCTCGCCTCTCGGCCACTCCACCGAGGTGGCCTCCAGTGGCAAGCCACTCCGAGCGGAAGACGGGATTCGAACCCGCGACCCTCACCTTGGCAAGGTGATGCGCTACCACTGCGCCACTTCCGCGTTGCCCTCCGGCGTTTCCCCCGGCGACGTCAGAACTTTATCCGAACCCCACCACCACCTCCAAACCGGGGGTCCCCCGCGTGTCGCGATCCGGGGCTGACCGGCCGGAACGCGACACGACATGATGTGCGGCGTGGAGATCACGACCTGGTACCTGGAGCAGGACGACCCCGCCCTGCTGCGCCCGGCCGGGCAGCCCGCGACCCCGGTGACCATCACCCGCGCCGAGCTGCCCAGCCCCGAGTTCAACCGCTACCTCTACACCGCCATCGGTGGTGACTGGTTCTGGTCGGACCGGCTGCCCTGGACCTGGCAGCAGTGGCAGGACTACCTGGACCAGCCCGGCGTGGAGACCTGGGTGGCGTCGGTCCGCGGTACTCCGGCCGGTTACGCCGAGCTGGACGGCCACTCCCCCGGCGAGGTGGAGATCGCCTACTTCGGGCTGCTGTCGCGTTTCGCCGGCCAGGGCATCGGCGGCCACCTGCTCACGGTCGCCCTCCGGCACGCCTGGACTCTCCCGGAACGCCACCCCGGCCTGCCCCCGGTCCGCCGCATCACGGTGAACACGTGCAGCCTCGACGGCCCCGCCGCCCTCGCCAACTACCAGGCCCGCGGCATGCGCATCCACCGCACCGCGACGAGGCCCGCGGCCACTCAGCCCCAGGCTCCCGGACCATGGCCAGGAGCAGAACGACCTTAGAGGGCTTTTGTGGTCGAGGTCCGCGTTTCGCTCCTTTTGCGGTACGAGTGTCCTCGCCCCCGCCTGATCAGGGCCGTCCCGTCCGCTCGGCGCGATCTTGCTGCCCGCTGCGGCCTGTGCCGCGCCCGCCGGGCGTAGATCGATGGCCGGGCGGGCCGGTCCAGTCGCCCCGACCCCATCTGCCGCCGCTCACGGCCGTCCGGTCACGTCGGGCGGGTGGCCACGGTGTCGCCGGCCGCACTCGCGGGTGCCCTCCGCCGTAACACCGGCCACCTGAGGCAGGTGGTCGCGGTTTTGCCGGCCAGGCACCGGGGTTGCCCGCTTCGGCAGTAGCGCCGGTCGCCCGGTGCGGGTGGTCGCGCTCACACCAGGGCGGGTGGGCGCACACGGCGGCAGTGTCGTGGTCGCCTACGTGGCCTATCGCCGTGACGGCCGCCCACGTGGCGGCTTTGGTGTGCGCTCACCTCCGAAACCCCGACCGGCCGAAACTCCGCGTGAGCGACGAACCCATCCAGCGGCCTTTCGGGCCGATCTTGGTGAGTTGACCACCTCGGAAGGTGGTCAACTCACCAAGATCACGAAAGCTGCCGGGCAAAGCGCGCAAAGCGGTGAGTGACTTTCGGCGGGTTCCTCGGGGCGACCGGTAGAAGCGCCACCACCCGCCTGGCGCGGCCGGCGTGACGGCCGGGAGCGGCAGCCCGGATGCCTGGCGGCCTGAGGCCGCGCGGAGACATGGAGTCGCGGGGAGATCGCGAGCCCGGCCACCGAGGTCAGCCCGGAAGCGGGGCACACGCCGGTGTTGCAGAAAGGTCCTTCGGTGCCACGGGACGGGGTGGGTGCCGGGTGCGGGTACGCCGTACCGGGAATGGGGTTGATCGGACGCGGAGGCCGGGAAGCGCCGAGCGGGCGGGAGTCAGGAGACGATCGGGAGGTTGGCGGACGTGAAAGCGCGACCGTCGTCGGTGACCGCGGCGGACTCGTAGCCGTCGGCGACTCGCCCGGCCAGCCAGGACAGGCCCGGCTCGCCCATGGCCAGGGCGGCGGTCGCGTAGGCGTCGGCGACGGCCAGGTCGGGGCCGACCACGGTGACCGAGCGGAGGCCGCTGGCGGGGCGCCCGGCCACCGGGTTCCAGACGTGGGCGCCGCGCTCGTACGTCCCGGAGGTGGCCACCGCGCCGTCGGTCAGGGAGAGGACCCAGGCGAGCTTGTCGGCCTCCCAGGGGTGGCGGACGCCGACCCGCCAGGGGCGGCCGCCGGGGCCCGCGCCGCGCATCCGGATGTCGCCGCCCGCGCCGATGTAGTGCCGGGCCGAGCCGGCGGCGGCGAGACGCTGTGATGCCACCTCGACGGACCAGCCCTTGACGTAGCCGGACGGGTCGAGGGGGCCGCCCGCGTAGGCGTCGAAGTAGCCGTCCGTGTCGCGCCACAGGTCGGCGCAGCGGTCGAGGACGTGGCGCAGGTCGGCGGAGCAGTCCTCGAGCCGGAGCGCGCCGGAGCGGAACCGGCACACCTCGCTGTCGTCCTTGTAGGTGCTGAACCGGGCGTCGACCTCGTGCAGCCAGGCGCACGTCTCGCCGACGAGCTCGGTGAGCCGGGCCGGTGGCAGGTCGTCGGCCAGTTCGATGCTGACGACCGTACCCATGACCTGCTCCGTGTGGCGCACGGCCCGAACCCTACGCTCCGGCTTTGTCCAGCGCCGCCTGGAGGGACGTGACGTAGGACTGGCTGGTGAAGGTGGCCCCGGAGACGGCGTCGACGTCGGCGCTCTGCGCTTTGAGGGTGGCCGCCGACAGCGTTTCCACGGCCTTCGGGTTGATCGTGCCGGAGAACCCGTCGGTCGGGAAGGTCGAGTCCGCCGCGGTGATCTTGCCGCCGCTGATCTTGATGGTGACCTGCATCGTGCCGTACTGGTTCTGTACGGCCTTGCCCTTGTAGGTGCCGGCCTTGAGCCCGGCCTTCTCGTCGTCCGCCGGGGCGCTGGTCTTCTTGCCGGACGGCTTCTTGGTGGTGCCCGGGTCCGGTTCGGCGGTCGACTCGGCGGCGGCGTCCTCGGGCTCCCCGCCCGCGTCGTCCGGCGCGGCGGCGGACACCGGGACGGCCGGCGGTTGCACGCTCAGGCGGACCCCGAGGATCAGGGCCGCACCGGTGAGGGTGCCGACGGCTGCTGCGGTACTACGTCGCATCGCGAAAACTCCCAGTCGATAGGGGTCAGAACTCGAACGGGTCCAGGTGCAGCTGGCTCTCCGGCACGTCGAGCTGCTTGAGCGTGTCGACGGCGGCGTTGACCAGCCCGGGCGGGCCGCACAGGTAGACGTCACGGCGGTTCACGTCGGGGACCAGGCCGCGCAGCCCGTCGGGGGTGAACAGCCGGCGCGGGCCGGGGTCGTTGCGGCCACCGACGATGTAGCGCACCCAGGCGTCCCGCTCCTCGGCCAGTTCCTCCAGCTCGGTCCGGAAGACCAGCTCGTCCGGACGGCTGGCCCGGTAGATCACGATGGTGTCCGGCGGCATGTCCTCGAGCAGGGCGCGGATCGGGGCGATGCCGCTGCCACCGGCGATCAGCAGGGCCCGCCGCCGGGTACGCCGTTCGGCGGTGAACGTCCCGAACGGTCCCTCCGCCCAGATCGGCGTGCCGGGGCTCATGGTGGCCAGCTTGCGGGTGTGGCCGCCGGCGATGGTGACGGTGAGCCGCAGCCACTGCGAGTTCGGGGCGGCCGACAGCGAGAACGGGTGGGACTGCCACCAGCCGTTCGCCGTCAGGAACCGCCAGCGCATGAACTGGCCGGCCTGGACCGGCAGCTTGTCGAGCCGCTTGCCCTCGATGTAGATCGAGAACGTGTTGGCGCCCTCGGCGACCACCTCGGCCACGGTGAACCGGTGCCGCGCGTTCAGCCAGACCGGCTCGACGATGCGGCCCCAGAACAGGGCGGCGATGGTGATGCAGCCGAGCGCCGGCCAGAACACCGAGGCGTACCGGCCGCTCATGTCGGCGCCGGCCGCGATCTGGTGGCCGTAGCCGAGCAGCAGGACGCCGTAGCTGGTCAGGTGGACCAGGTGCCAGAGCTCGTAGTTGAGCCGGTTGCGGACGAACCGGATCGAGATCAGGGCGATGAAGACGAGCAGCCCGGTGGCGATCGTGGCGCTGATCATCTCGGGGAACGTCGTGATCACGGTCCAGCCCTGGTCGACGACACCGGTGCCGGCGGTGAGGGCGTAGCCGTAGACGATGAAGACGATGTGCGCGACCACCGCGGCCAGCAGCGAGGTGCCCAGCCAGCGGTGCCAGCGCAGCAGGTCGCGGGAGCCGACCCACTCCTCCAGCCAGGACACCCGGCTCATCATCAGCAGCTGGACGAAGAGCAGGTAGCCGCCGATCAGCCCGGTCACCCGGCCGGCCGCGATCATCGTGCTGGCGGTGTCGCTGACCGCGCCGGCCCGCGTGTTGAACAGCCAGAGCGCGATGCTGGTGCCCAGGCCGGAGAAGAACAGCAGGACGGTGAAGAGCCGGTTGCCGCTGGTCGACTCGCCGGGCGGCCGGTCGTCGACGACCGGGACGCCGGTGCCGGCCTTCCAGCCGGTCGGGTCGGTCATCGACACCTCGGTGACCTCGCCGCGGCGGAACCCGTCCGGGGTGTTGTAGGGCTGGCCGTACTGGGGCTGGGCCGGTTCGGCGGCGTACTGGGTGTCCGGCCACGGGGGCATGGACGGGTTGTCCCAGCTCGGGCCGTCGTCGGAGCGCAGCCCGGCGAAATACCCGTCGTCGTCGGGGATCTCGCGCTGATCCCGGAAGGCCGGAATGGTCAACGTCCTCACCTGCTCAGCAGTCGTCTCGCGGCGCCTGCCACCCCATGCGGCCGACGTGACGGCCCCGGTCCGCATCAGAAGCCGTCACAGTGTCGTACGCGCATCACGCCCGGTTGGCTCAACGAGATCGGGAAAAATCCCGGGCGCTAGGTTCAGGGCATGGAACACCAGGACGTGGTCACCGTGATCGGCGTCGGCGCCGGCGGGTGGCCCGGACTTTCCGGTACGGCGCGGAGGACCCTGGCGTCCGCCGACGTGGTCTTCGGCGCCGCCCGGCAGCTCGATCTGCTCCCCGGTGAGGTGGTCGCCGCGCGTCGCGTCCGGTGGCCGTCTCCGCTGGTGCCGGCCCTGCCCGGGCTGATCGGGGCGGAGCGCGGGCAGCGGGTGTGCGTGCTGGCCAGCGGCGACCCGATGTTTCACGGCATCGGCTCCACACTGGTCCGTCTGTTCGGCGCGGACCGGATCCGGGTGGTGCCGCACCCGTCGTCGGTGTCGCTGGCCGCGGCCCGCCTCGGCTGGGATCTGGCCGCCGTCGACGTGGTGAGCCTGGTCACAGCCCCGGTCGAGACGCTCGGCCGGCTGATCAATCCCGGCCGCCGGATCCTGGTGCTCTCCGCGGGCGCGGCCACCCCGGCGGCGGTCGCGGCGCTGCTCGCCGACCGTGGCCACGGCACCGCGTCGATGACCGTCCTGGAGCAGCTCGGCGGGCCGGGCGAGCGGGCGGTGACCGGCGCCGCGGACGGCTGGGCGCTGCCGGAGGGCGACCCGCTCAACATCGTCGCCGTCGAGTGCGGCGACGGGCCGGAACTGCCGATCGTGCCCGGCCTGCCGGACGACCGCTACGAGGGCGACGGGCAGCTCACCAAGCGCGAGGTGCGGGCCGTCACGCTGGCCGCGCTCGCCCCCGCGCCGGGCCGGCTGCTCTGGGACGTGGGCGCCGGCTCGGGCAGCATCGGCATCGAGTGGATGCGCGCGCACCCGTCCTGCCGGGCGGTCGCGATCGAATCGTCGGCCGAGCGGGCGGCGACCGTCACGGCGAACGCGGCGGCGCTCGGCGTACCCGGTCTGCGCGTGGTGCACGGCCGGGCCCCGGAGGCTCTCGACGGGCTGCCGGAACCGGACACGATCTTCATAGGAGGCGGATTGACCCGCGACGGCGTACTGGACCGTTGCCTGGCCGCGCTGCGCCCCGGCGGGCGGCTCGTGGCGAACGCGGTGACGGTCGAGTCGGAGGCGGTGCTGGCGGCCGCGTACGCGAAACTCGGCGGCGAGCTGAGCCGGATCACCGTGCAGCGCGGGTCGCCGGTCGGCGGGTTCACCGGCTGGCGCTCGTTCATGCCGGTGACGATCTGGTCGGTGACCCGATGACCGTCCACTTCATCGGGGCCGGGCCGGGCGCCGCCGATCTGATCACGTTGCGTGGCCACCGGCTGATCGCCTCGTCGCCGGTCTGTCTCTACGCCGGCAGCCTGGTCCCGGCCGAACTGCTGGAGGCCTGTCCGCCGGGCGCCCGCCGGGTCGACACCCGGGACCTGAACCTGGACCAGATCGTCGCCGAGATGGTGACGGCGCACCGGGCCGGGCAGGACGTGGCCCGGCTGCACTCCGGCGACCCGTCGGTGTTCAGTGCGGTCGCCGAGCAGATGCGCCGCCTCGACGCGGCCGGGGTGCCATACGACGTGACGCCCGGGGTGCCCGCCTTCGCCGCTGCCGCCGCCGCCCTCGGCCGGGAGTTCACCGTTCCCGGGGTGGCGCAGACGGTGATCCTGACCCGGACCGCGGAACGGGCCACCGCCATGCCGCCCGGCGAGGACCTGGCCACCCTCGGCGCCAGCCGGTCGACCATGGTGCTGCACCTCGCGGTCCAGCGGATCGACGCGGTGGTGGCCGAGCTGACCGGCAACTACGGGCCGGACTGCCCGGTCGCGGTGGTGGCGCGGGCCTCCCGGCCCGACGAGGTCGTGCTGCGCGGCACGCTCGCCGACATCGCGGCCAAGGTCAAAGACGCGGGGGTACGAAGGACGGCCGTGATCGTGGTGGGCGCGGCGCTCACCGCCGGGCAGTTCCCCGACAGCCACCTGTACTCGGTGGACCGCTGCCGGTCATGAGGATCCTGCTCCTGGGCGGGACCACCGAGGCGCGGCGGCTGGCCGGGCTGGTCGCCGGCGAGCACACGGTGATCACCTCGCTGGCCGGGCGGACCACCGATCCGCTGCGCCCCGCCGGAGAGCTCCGGATCGGCGGGTTCGGCGGGGTGGACGGGCTGGCCGGCTACCTGCGGGACGCGGACGTCGACGTGGTGGTCGACGCCACCCATCCGTTCGCGGCGACGATGAGCGGCCACGCGGTGCTCGCGTGCGCGGCGGTGGGCGTACCCCTGCTGGTCGTGCGACGGCCGGGCTGGACCGCCGGTCCGGGCGACGAGTGGCACCGGGTCGCGTCGCTGGACGCCGCCGCCGCGCTGCTGCCCCGGCTCGGGCGGCGGGTGTTCCTCACCACCGGGCGGCAGGGCATCGCGGCCTTCGCCGGGCTGGACGAATGCTGGTTCCTGGCCCGGTCGGTGGAGCCACCCACCGGAGTGACGCCGCGGAATCTGGAGGTGCTGCTCGACCGTGGCCCGTTCACCGTCGACGGCGAGCGGGAGCTGCTCATCCGGCACCGCGTCGGGGTACTGGTCACGAAGGACAGTGGCGGCTCGGCGGCCAAGCTGGTGGCGGCCCGTGAGCTGGGCGTACCGGTGCTCATGGTGGACCGGCCACCCGCGCCGGACGCCCCACTGGTGTCCACGGCGGACGCGGCGGTCACCTGGCTGCGGGCCCTGGGACGCTGAAACACGACACTCCGGGAGCTGCGCGGCGGGCGTCGCGATGCGAGGCTCGTAGCATGTCTGGCCGCGCCCTGCATGCCGAACTCACCGCCGTGCGCGCGCTGGTCGCGGACGGGCTGGCCGAGGTCGGCGACGCGGCCGGCGCCGGTCAGGTCTGGCTCCGCTCCGCGTGCACCCGGCTGACCTCGCTCGACGGCGTTCTGGTCGAGGCCGCCGGGATGATCGCCACCCCGGTGTGGGTGGTGGCGGTGACCGCGGTGACGTTCGTGGTGGTGGTCCTCTCCGCGGCGGCCGCCGAGGCGCTGGGGCTCGGCGTCGCCGGGGTGCTCGCGGTGTCGGGCACGGCACTGCTCGGCACGCTGGCCGCCGGACCGTGGGCCGGCCGCCGCGTCCGCGTCGCGCTGGGCCGTCGCCGGCTGGGCCCGGAGCCGTCCCCCGTTCGGGGCGCGGCCACGCTCACCGAGGTTCCGGAGCATCTCCTGCGAGCCCGGGTGCGGCTCGTGTCGGCGGCGCTGCGGCGGGCCGGCGCGGATCACTGGACGGCGCCCCACCTGCGGCGGGCCATTCGCACCGACCCGGTGGTCCGGCGCCTCGCCCACGCCGACCTGCTGCTCTGCCAGGCGATCGACTGCCTGGACCGCCACCTCGGCGACCTGCGGAAGGACATGCCGTGAGCACGCGACCAGCCAGGCCCGCCGACGTAAACGATCGACCGGCCAGGGCCGCCGGCACCAACGAGCGCCCGGCCGGAGCCGCCGGCACGAACGATCGACCGGGCGGAGCGCCGGCATGAACGAGCGGGTCTTCCGGCGGCTGCGGGCGCGCAACGATCCGTTCTCCGGGACCGTCGTGCCGAGATTGCGGCACATCGAGCGGGACCTGGACGCGGTGATCACCGACGCGCAGAGCCGGGACTGGTCGGCGGACCGGCCGGACCAGGTGGTCTTCGCCCGGCTCGCGCAGGCCCGGCGCCGGGTGCGGGCGGCACGGCGGTTCCCGGTGGCCGGTCCCGCGGATCCGGTCGCGGTCCTGATCGGAGCGGCCGCCGCGGCCGGTGTGGCCGGCGGGCTGCTGTGGGCCGGTGTGGCGGGCGGGCTGCTGTGGGCCGGCGGGGCCGTCGCGGTCCGGCCGGTTCCGCTGGCCCTGGTGGCGGTCGCCGGGCTCTGGGCGGCGCCGGCCGCGGTGGCGGTGCTGCGCCGGCTCCGCCGCCGGTGGGACCGGGACACGCATCCCGGGCGGGCGCCGATCGACGACCCCTATCTGTACGCCGCCCTGCGCCGCCGGATCGAGACCTGCGCCGCCGCGGCCCGTGACCACCGCTCACACCGTCGCCGGGGCGCGGCCACCGAACTCGAATACGCCCTCGACTGGCTCAGCGCCGCACAGAGCGAGCTGCCCCGCCGCTGAACCCGGCTGTCACATCCCGCTGGGCTGCCTCGTCGTGTCCGCGGAAGCGACACCGAGGTCGTTTCCGCGGGGGCGACAGGTCGTTTCCGCGGAAGCGACACCGAAGCAGGGAGAACGCGATGCGGATCGTAGTGGTGGGCGGCACCGGCCAGACCGGGCGACTGCTGGTGGAAGCGCTGCGCGAGGACGGCCATGAGGTGGTGCCGGCGTCACCGTCGACCGGGATCGACGCCTTCACCGGGATGGGCCTGAAAGAGGCCCTCACCGGCGCGGACGTGGTCTTCGACGTCACCAATCCGCCGGCCCGGGAGGAGGCGGCGGAGTTCTTCCGGGTCTCGTCCGAGAACCTGACGGCGGCCGGGCGCGAGGCCGGGGTACGGCATCTCGTTACCCTGTCGATCATCGGGCTGGAGAGGGCCTCGGACCTGGCGTACTACCGGGCGAAACTGGCCCAGGAGGCGGCCGTCCGGGCGGGCGGGCTGCCGTTCACGATCGTCCGGGCCGCGCAGTTCTTCGAGTTCCTCGACGTGCTCATGCGGGCGAACACCGACGGCGACGAGATCCGGCTGGCGCCGGTACGGGTGCAGCCGATCGCGCTGTCCGATCTGGTCGCTCGTCTCGCCGGGCTGGCCGGTGCGACGCCGTCGAACGGGACCGTCGAGATGGCCGGACCGGAGGTGTTCGCCCTGGACGAGATCGGCCGTCTGCTCGCCGCCCCGGGGCAGCGGGTCACCAGCGACGGCAGACCGTTCTTCGGCGCGGACATCCCGGTGGACGCCCTGGTGGCGGGGCCGTCCGCCGACCTGGCGCCGACCACGCTGGCGGACTGGCGGGCCGCGGCAGGCGAATGAGCCCGGGAAGGGTTCAGAGAGGTCCGATCAGCTTTCGGTCGCGCCGGGCGGGTGGTCGCGCTTACCCGGCGCACACAGCGGCGGCGTCGTGGTCGCCTACGTGGCCTGTCGCCGCGATGGCCGCCCACGTGGCGGCTTTCGTGTGCGCCCACCTCCGAAAGCCTTCAATGCAATATGCCCGCACCCGGCGCGAGTGGCGGCACATGCGGGGGTGTCCAACCGATCTAACTCGAAAGTAGACCTACTTCCTCCCGATTAGGGCCGCTTCGCGCAGCGGAGCGGCAGGGACTCAGCCCGGCGGGGGCGGCAAAGGCTGGAGCGGGCAGCGAGAGTGGCCGGGCGGGCGGAACGGCCCTGAAAAGGCGGGGCGAGGACACGCGTACCGGAAAAAGAAGCCGGAAGCCAACGCGGACCTGGACCGGAAAGCTCTTCAGTTCTTGGTCTTGAAGGTGTTCCGGTAGCCCTGCGGGGTGGTGCTCAGGCGCTGGGTGAAGTGGTGCCGCAGCGTCTGGGCGCTGCCGAAACCGGCCTTGGCGGCGATCGCGTCGATGCCGAGATCGGTGTCCTCAAGCAGCCGGCGGGCGAGCAGCACACGCTGTGCGGTCAGCCAGTCGTGCGGGGTGGCGCCGGTCTCGGAGCGGAAGCGGCGGGCGAAGGTGCGCGGGGCCATGTGCACGAGGTCGGCCAGGGTGTCCACGGTGTGCGGGTGGTCGAGGGTCTCCAGCACGTGGTTGAGCAGCGGCTGGAGGGTCTCGCAGGAGATCGGTGGCACCGGCGTCTGGATGAACTGGGCCTGGCCGCCGTCGCGGTGCGGCGGCACCACCATGCGGCGGGCGATCTGGGCGGCCACCGCCGAACCCTGCTCCTCGCGGATCAGGTGGATGCCGCAGTCGATGGCCGCGGCCGTCCCGGCGCTGGTGATGATGTTGTCGTCGACCACGTAGAGGACGCCCGGGTCGACCTTGGCCCGCGGGTATCGGGCGGCCAGGTCGTCGGTGTGGCGCCAGTGCGTGGTGCAGCGGCGGTCGTCGAGCAGGCCGGCCTCGCCGAGCGTGAACGCGCCGGTGCAGACGCTCATCACCCAGGCGCCGCGCTCGTGGGCGCGGCGCAGCACGTCGAGCACCTCGGACGGCACCTCGCGCATGTCGTTGGGGGCGATCGCGACCAGGTCGGCGGTCTCGGCCGGGGTGAGGTCGAACTCCGGGGTCATGCTGAAGCCGGCGTGGGTCCGCACCGGGGCGCCGCCGACCCCGCACACGTGGAAGTCGTAACCGGGCAGGCCCTCGGCGGTGCGGTCGTAGCCGAACAGCTCGCAGAGCACGCCGAGCTCGAAGACCGCCACCTCGGGCAGGGCGATCACAGCGACGCTTCTCAACATGTGGCCACCGTACCCGAGGTTGGCAGCATCTTGAAGATGTATGGCATTCCTGCCACTGTTCCGGCGGCCGGAACGGCGCGACCCTTGATGTATGGAAATCGCGATGCTTGTCTTCTTCGTCCTGCTATTGATCGCTTCGGTCACCGGCCTCACCGCGGACAGCCACGACAGCGCCGACTGGAAGCCCACTGACGGCGGACGCCGGGCCGTATGACCCGGCGTCCGTCACAGCGCCGCCGGACCGCCCACGAACACCGGCCCGGCGGCGGAGATCAGCGGCCCCCGGTCAGGACCGAGACCGGCTTCGGGGCCACCACCGGCGGCAGCGTCTTGCCCGGCGCCACGGCCGACTTGGTCGACAGCTCGCCCGGCTCCTCACCGGTCACCAGCTTCTCGGTGAACGGCTGGTGCTCGGCCTTGCAGACCGTGCCCTTGGCCGGCACCTTGCCGGTCAGCAGGTAGCGGTCGATGGCGGCGGTCACGCAGACTCCCGTGCCGTAGGCCGCGTGCCCCCAGTTGTCGCTGGTCAGCAGCCGCGAGTTCGGCAGCAGCCGGCTCGACGACACGGACGCGGCGTAGTTGGTGGCCGGATCCCAGTAGTTGCCGATCACCAGGACGGTCGCCTTGGTCCGCTTGTTGAACGGGCCGCGGTAAGCGTCCTCGTCCCGCACGGTCCAGGTGCCGCTCGCGCACTGGACGCTGAGCCAGCCCCAGATCCGGCCGAAGTACGGCGCCTGGAGGTCACGGGAGGCGGTCGCCACCGGCCAGCCGTTCGCGTTCTTCGGGTGCTTGCCGTCGGTGCAGATGACCGCGCTCTGCGCCTCGAAGCCGTTGTCGTACGGGAAGTCGTACCCGATCTCCTTGGCGGCCTGGACCCGCTTGCGCAGCGACACCTCGGCGGCGGCCGCGGCGGTGCCACCGGCCTGCAACGCGGCGACCTCGGCGGCCAGCTGGGTGACCATCTCCCCGGCGTACGTGCTGTAGAGGTAGTTGAGGCTGGCGCCGACGAAGTCCGCGTAGGTGATCTTGAAGGTGCCGAACTCGTCGGTGACGACCAGCGGCTTGGCCCGCAGCTTCCGGGCGATCGCCGCGTAGTTGGCGACCGGGTCACCGGCGGCGAACGCGCAGTACTCCGCACCAACCCGGTCGCAGCGGATCAGGATCTCCCGGAGGGCACGGCTCGCGCCCTCGGCCGAGTGCATCCGGGCGTCCAGGATCTTGTTGCCGCTGCTACCCGCGCCGACCCACTGCCGCGGGTCGATGTTGCCGTCGACGGCGAGCGCGCGGAACCGGTCCGGGAACAGGTTGGCGTAGTACTGCCCGAGCGCGGTGCCGTAGCTGAAGCCCAGGTAGGTCAGCTTCTTGTCACCGACCGCGCGGCGCATCAGCTCCATGTCGCGGGCCACCTCGGCGGTGGACATCGCGCCGGCCAGCGTCTTGCCGGTGGTGGAGCAGGCCTTGCCGAAGGCCTTGGCGCCGGCGATGTACCGCTTCTCCTCGGCCGACCCGAACGGGAAGGCGACGTTCATCTTGTCGAAGACGGCGGTCTGCTGCTTGACCGACTTGAAGCACTTGATGTTGGCGCTGAACCCGATGCCGCGCGGGTCGACGCCGACGACGTCGAAGCGCTCCAGGACCGGGTCGCTCAGGAAGTCCGGCGCGAAGAGCGCGAACTGGGTGGCCGAGCCGCCCGGGCCGCCCGGGTTCACGAACAGACTGCCGATCTTGCGCTTCTGGTCCTTGGCCCTGATTCGTACGACGGCCAGCTCGGTCTTGGCGCCCTTGGGCTTGTCGTAGTCGAGCGGCACCTTCACGGTGGCGCACTCGGCGATCTGGTAGCACTTGTACCAGCCCAGCTTCGGCGTGGGCAGGCGGTCCATGCGGCGCTTCTCGGCGGCGCTGGTGGTGGCGGACTTGGGCGCGGCCGACGCGGCTCCCGGCACCGAGACCACCGCCGTCGTGGCGACGGCGACAGCCAGGACGCCCGCGATGAGCAGACGCGGTCGGATTGATGGCATACAGCCCCCTCTCAAAGGACGATCGCATCGTAGAAGACCGATGCGAGGAGACCGTCCATTTCGGAGCCGTACCCGTGGTTGTCACTGCCTCGTCCTCATTTGGCACAGTGGACAGATGCTGACCGACGTGGATCTGCCCGCGCCCGGACTGCTCTGGACCCGCTGGGCGACACTGAGCGCGACGTGTGCCGCGACCGGACAGGCCGGGCCGTGGACCATCGACGGTCGCGGCGCCGAGTTCGCCGAGGGCAAGCGGAACTGGGCACGGTTCGCCCTGCTGGACGGCCGTCGCGCGGTCGTCTACGGGCATCACGAGCACAGCGCCACCACCCGGGCCGATCCGCCGGTCGACCTGCTCACCGGCACGCCGGACTGGCTGCCCTGGGACGCACTGTCCCCGCTCGCCGAGGGCGACCGGCTCGGCTTCGTGATCTGGCACGAGAACGGCCGCTGGTCCCGGGTCCGCTACCCGGGCCGGCTCGACGACGGCATGACCGGCATGCTCGCCCCGCTGCTCACCGCCGAGCACATCCTGGCCGCGCTGGGCCGGCTCGGCGCCCGCCCCGCCGCCGAGGAGCTGATCGCCGCCGCGATAAGGGGTGCGGTGACCGCGGACCAGATCGCCGCCCTGATCACCGGCCCGGACGCGGACATCGCGTCGGCCGTGGCCGTCGCCACCCGGGGCGGGCTGGCGCCGGGCAGCTCCCCGCCCCGGATCGAGCCCGGCCGGCGCCCGCCGATGCGCCGGGTCCGCCGGCTCAGCAAGGGCGAGCACGACCGGCTCGTCTGGGCGGCCATGCAGGACTCCCCGGAGCTGACCCGGCCGGCGCCGCCCGCCAGCGAGGAGCTGGACACCCTGATCTCCTGGCTGCGGGAGCGGTCGCCGCACGGCGACGGGCGGTGCACCCTGCTGGCCTACGCCGACTCCACCAGCTTCAGCTCCCAGCCCGGCGGCTTCCCGCCGGGCGACCGGCCCGGCGAGGAGCGCTACGCCGCCTTCCGCCGGCTCACCGAGCTGGTCCGGGCCCTGCGGCACACCGAGTCCGATCCACGGTACGGGCGGTGGCTCTTCCTCCGGATGGAGATCAGCGCCACCGGCGTCCAGGTGGAACGCCGCTACGACTCCTGGCCGCCGTGGTGGCACGACGACGGCGTCTCCGGGCCGTGGCGGACCAACCTCCAGGAGGAGATGACGTCACGGGGGCCGGCGTGGCGGCCGTCCTGGGTCACGCTGCTCGACCCGGAGACCGCCTACCGTCCCACGTCGTGATCAGGCGGTCCGGGCGAAACGGATGGCGCTCCAGGAGACGCGGGGCAGGGTCAGGGTGGCGGCGCCGCCCTCGACGGTCACGGCCCCGGTGGGCACCTCGGCGGTCGGGCGCAGGGTGACCCGGTCCGGGTTCTCCCTGGTGTTGGCGGCGTAGAGGTCCTCCTCGTCGGTGAGGGTCCACGCCTCGGCCACGGCCAGGTCGCCGAACGCGCTCAGGTCCACGGTGAACTCGACCGGATCCGTCACGTCCCGGTTCACCGCGAAGACCGTCACGTCCCCGGTGGCCGGGTCGTGCGTGGCGACCGCGTCGACGACCGGGGCCACGCCGTACCGGGCGGTCTCGTAGGTCGGGGCGTCGATGTGCAGGCGGAGCACCTCGCCCTTGGCCAGGGCCGCGGTCTTGGCGAACGGGTGGAAGATGGTCTGCCGCCAGGCCGGGCCGCCGGGCTCGGTCATGATCGGGGCGATCACGTTGACCAGTTGCGCCTGGCAGGCCGCGGTCACCCGGTCGCTGTGCCGGAGCAGCGAGATCAGCAGGTTGCCGACCACCACGGCGTCGGCCACGTTGTACCGGTCCTCGATCACCGGCGGGGCGACCTTCCACTCCTCCGGCAGCGGGGCGCTCTGGAACCGGGACAGGTACCAGACGTTCCACTCGTCGAACGAGAGGTTGATCTTCTTCTTGCTCTTCAGCCGGGCGCCGACCGCGTCCGCGGTGGCCACGATGCTGTTCACGAAGTAGTCCATGTCGACCGCGCTGGCCAGGAACGAGCCCAGGTCGCCGTCGTGCTCCTCGTAGTACGCGTGGCAGGACACGTAGTCGACCAGGTCGTACGCGTGCTCCAGAACCGTCGACTCCCAGGTCCCGAAGGTCGGCATCGTCGAGCTGGAGCTGCCACAGGCGACCAGCTCGAGATCCGGCTCGGCGGACCGCAGCGCCCGTGCCGTGGCGGCCGCGAGCAGGCCGTACTCCTCGGGGGTCTTGTGCCCGGTCTGCCACGGACCGTCCAGCTCGTTGCCGAGGCACCAGATCTTGACGCCGTACGGCTTCTCGGCGCCGTTGGCCCGCCGTTGCTCGGAGAGCGCGGTGCCCTCCGGGTGGTTGAGGTACTCGTGCACGTCGAGCGCCTCCTGCACGCCACGGGTGCCGAGGTTGACCGCGTACATGATCTCGACGTCGGCCTTCTCCGCCCACTTGGCGAACTCGTCGATGCCGACCTCGTTGGTCTCGATGCTGCGCCAGGCCAGGTCGCGCCGGCGGGGCCGCTTCCCGGCCGGTCCGACGCCGTCCTCCCAGCGGTAGCCGGAGACGAAGTTGCCCCCGGGGTACCGGACCATGGTGACGCCGAGCTCGCGGGCGAGAGCCAGCACATCGGTACGGAAGCCGTCCTCGTCGGCGAGCGGGTGGCCCGGCTCGTAGATGCCGGTGTAGACGCAGCGGCCCATGTGTTCGACGAAGGAGCCGAAGGTCCGGCGGCTGACCGGCGCCACGACGGCACCCGGATTCAATGCGACACGCGCACGGAGCATGGTTGTTCCCTTTAACGATGAGAAGAGGAGATGCGCGTACCGGTTACTTGACGGAGCCGATGGTCAGGCCACCGCGCCAGTACCGCTGCAACATCAGGAAGGCGACGATCAGGGGGACGATCGCCACGAGAGCGCCGGTCACGATCACGCTGAAGGTCGCCGCTCCGCCGTTGCCCATGATCGCGGACATGTACCAGGCCCGGAGCCCGACCGTGAGCGGGTAGAGCTGGTCGTCGCTCAGCATCACCAGCGGCAGGAAGAAGTTGTTCCAGGACGCGACCATACTGAACAGCAGAACCGTGACCAGGGCGGGCTTCATCGCGGGCAGGGCCACGCTGGTGAACACCCGGAACTCGCCGGCGCCGTCGATCCGGGCCGCCTCGAGCATCTCGTCCGGGATCGAGTCGTGCACGTAGACCCGCAGCAGGTAGACGCCGAACGGGTTGAGCAGCGACGGCAGGATGACCGCCCAGATCGTGTCGACCAGGTTCGCCTGCGACATGAGCAGGTAGGTGGGCAGCACGAGCGCCGTCGCCGGCACCATGATCAGGCCGAGCAGCAGCGCGAACAGGGCGTTACGGCCGGGGAAGCGCAGCTTCGCGAAGGCGTAGCCGGCCAGCGCCGAGATGGCCGTCGCGCCGACGCCGCTGATCACGGCGTAGAACGCCGAGTTGCGCAGCCAGGTGAGGTAGACCCCGCCGTCCTGCTCGAACAGGATCCGCAGATTGTCGATCAGGTGGAAGTCGGAGAACCAGAGCGAGGCCGATTGGAAGAGCCCGGTGTTGTCCTTCGTCGCGGCGACCAGCAGCCACCAGAACGGGAGCAGGAAGTAGATCGCCAGCAGGCCCATCACGACGTGGGCGGCGACGCTGCCTTTTCTGAAGCTCATCGCAGCGCGCTCCTCTTCCGGGTGGCGAACAGGAAGATGTACGACCCGATGAAGACCACCGCGCCGAGCAGGAACGAGATCGCCGCCGAGTAGTTGTACTGCTGGAACGAGAACGCCTGGTTGTAGGCGTACACGTTGGGTGTGTAGTGCTGGGTGATCGCGCCCGGGTTGAGCGGCTGGAGGATCAGCGGCTCGGTGAAGAACTGCAGGGTGCCCATGATGGTGAAGAGGGTCGCCAGGACCAGCGCCGAGGAGATCATCGGTGTCTTGATCCGCAGGGCGATCTGCACCTCGCTCGCGCCGTCGATGCGGGCCGACTCGTAGACGTCCCGGGGCAGACCCTGGAGCGCCGCGTACAGGACGATCATGTTGTAGCCGGCCCACTGCCAGGTGACGATGTTGCCCAGCGACGCCAGCACCGTGTCACTGGAGGTGAAGTCGATTCCGGTCCAGGCGAACGGGCCGATGCTGTCGCTGTAGAGGAAGCCCCACATCAGCGTGCCGATGACCACCGGCACGGCGTAGGGCACGAACGCCGCCAGCCGGAAGAACCGGGAGAACTTCGAGGTCGCGGCGTCGATCAGCAGGGCCGCGACCAGCGCGATCCCGATCATCACGGGGGTCTGGAGCAGACCGAAGATCAGGACCCGGACCACGCCCTCGCGCACCAGCGGGTCGTCGATCGCCTGCTTGTAGTTGTCGAACCAGGCGAAGACCTCACCCTCGATGAGGGTGGAGCGGTACAGACTGATCTTGAAGGCGTACGCCATCGGGAGCAGCAGGAAGGCGACCAGCAGGACGGTGAACGGCAGGGCGAAGAGCCAGCCGGTGGCCGCCTCCTTCACCCGCGCGGACCGCTGGGTGCCCGTCTTGGCCGAGGGGCCCGCGGCCGCCGGAGCGGCCGCGGGGGACGTCTGTACCTCGGTCATTACTGAACCTTGAAGCCCTGCTGGGTGGCGTAGGTCTTGATGTTCTCCTGCGCGGTGTCCAGCGCCGCGGTCCAGGAGGTCTTCTTCTCGATCGCCTGGCCCAGGTTGGTGGTCAGCTGGTTGAAGTTGTAGCTGTTGAACGGGCTCCAGTCCAGGTCGCCGACCCCGTTGTAGGCCGGCACGAAGACCTCGTTGACCTTCTGGCCGCCGAAGAAGTCGTACGTCTTGCCGGTGAACGTGTCCGCCTCCAGGACCGGGGTGACGGTCGGGAACAGGAACGCCTTGTCGATGCCGATCTTCCAGGCCTCGCTGTTCTTGGCGCCGAAGATCTCCAGGGCGACCTTGGCCGCGATCTCCGGGTACTGGGCCTGGTCGGTCACCGCGAACGAGGAGCCACCCCAGTCACCCTGGGCGTTGGCGCCGGCGGTCCACTGCGGCAGCGGGGCGACCCTCCACTTGCCGGCCGCGCCACCGGCGTTGGCCTGGATGTAACCGGGGCCCCAGCCGGCCGCGAGGTAGGTGGCGTACTTCTCCGAGCCGAGGCCGTTGTAGAAGTCGGTGGTGTGGAAGGCGGTCGTGTCGGCGAGGCCGGTGTTGACCATGCCCTCCCAGTACTCGAAGACCTTCTTGGCCTCGGCGCTGTTGACGTTCACGCCGATGCTGCCCGGGTTCGCGATGTCGTAGGTGTACGGCTTGGCGCCGGCCTGCCAGAACAGACCGGTCATGAAGCCACCGTCGTTGGCGCCGAAGTCGGTCATGAAGCTCTTGCCACCGGAGGCGGCCTTCAGCTTCTCGGCCTGCGCCTTGTACTCGTCCCAGGTCGTCGGCACGGTCAGGTTGTACTTCTTGAAGATGTCCTCGCGGTACATCATCGCCATGGGGCCGGCGTCGACCGGGATCGCGTAGACCTGGTCACCGGAGCTGACCTGGTCCCACGCCCAGCCGGCGTAGTCGCCCTTGACGGCGCCCGCGCCGTACTTGCCGAGGTCGACCAGGTGCTTGGTGAGCGCGAAGGTGGGGATCTCCTGGAGCTCCAGCATCACCACGTCGGGCGCGCCCTTGCCGGCCTTCAGCGCGGTCTGGAGCTTGGTGTACTGGTCCTGGCCGGTGCCCGCGTTCGTCCACTCGATCTTGACGTCGGTGTGGGTCGCGTTGAACTGGTCGACGACCGCCTTGAACTCCGGGTACCAGGCCCACACCTTCACGGTGACCGTGCCGGTCGGCTTCGCGGCGGCGTCCGGCTTGTCGTCGCCGCTGCCGCAAGCCGCGAGCGTCACGGCGGTGGCCGTCGCCGCGATGGCCGCCACAACTGATCGCCGACTGACTCTCCGTGCACTAAAGTTGCCGATGTTCACTGGGTCCTCACAGACAAGTAGATGCGTATCCAGTTGATCAGTTCTGAGGCCCACGGGGCTCAGAGGGCCGACCTCCGGTGCTGGCACATCGGGGGTCGGCTATTGGGCCGAGCTAAGTCTTTACCGATGGTCGAACTGAGTTGCTACGCTTTTGCAGCGCTGCAAAGCAAAGCATGCACGGGACCCTATAACGACGGCAAGGGGTAACCTGCCGGAAACTTGGGGCGGCCAGAGGGGGCAAGAATGCGTCGAGAAGTCACTCTGCGTGACGTCGCGGAGTTGGCCGGCGTTTCCAGCCGAACCGTCTCCAACGTGGTCAACGGTTATGCCAATGTCACGGAGCGTACGAGAGAGCGTGTTCAACGGGCGGTCGAGGAGCTCGGCTACCGACCCAACGTGCTCGCGCGGAACCTGGCACAGGGCCGGTCCGGCCAGATCGCGGTCGTCGTGCCCTATCTGGACACGCCGTACTTCTCCGAGTTGTTGCAGAGCGTGATCCGCGCGGCGCGGGTCAGCGGCTATAACGTTTTGATCGACCAGACCGACGGCGACCCCGAGCACGAGCGGGCGTTCATCGCCGACGGGTCACGCCGGCTGCTCTTCGACGGGGTCATCTTCAGCCCCCTCGGCCTCGACCAGCAGGCACTCACGAACCGCGACCGCAGGCTGCCCCTGGTCATACTCGGCGAGCGGTCCAGCGACGGCAGCTTCGACCACGTCGGGATAGACGACGTGGCGGCCTCCCGGCAGGCCACCGAGCATCTGATCGACCTGGGCCGGCAGCGGATCGCGGCGATCGGCGACCAGCCCTACGCCACCGGCGAGGCGGCCCAACGGCGCACTCGGGGCTTCCGCGAGGCGCACGCGGCCCGCGGGCGCACCCCCCGGGAAGACCTGATCATCAGCACCCCCCGGTTCAACCGGCCGGACGGCGCCCAGGCCATGGAGCATCTGCTGGACCTGGCGGAGCCTCCGGACGCGGTGTTCTGCTACAGCGACCTGGTGGCGCTCGGGGCGATCCGGACGCTTCTGTCGCGAGGGCTGCGCGTGCCCGAGGACGTCGCGGTGGTCGGCTACGACGACATCGAGGACGGGCGGTTCTCCAACCCGACGATCACCACGATCTCGCCGGACAAGGAGATGATCGCGACCACCGCGGTGGAGCGGCTGCTGCTGCGCATCAGCAGCCCCACCCCACCCGCCGGGCTCGAGCTGCGCGCGCCGCACAAGCTGATCATCAGGGAGAGCACGGCCGGGCGATCCACCCCGGGGTAACCATCGCCCACAAAGGACTTCGCGCCGGTACGGTTGGCCGCTCATCGCTGTGACCGCCCGCGGCGGTCTCACGCGGGCGGAGGTCGGCGATCCGGGTATCAAGGAGATGCGGCGTGGGCGACGCGTTCCGACCGGCCCGGGCGGCTGCGTCGGCGACTATGTCCCGTTCTACTTCGCTCCGCGCTCACCGATGATGTACCGCATCGCGTGCGATCACCGCGACCACACCCCGGGCCGGTACTCGGGCGGCGATCGCCCGCTCGTGTACCTCGCCAGCACCATCGGGTCAGTGATCGACGCCGGGCTGACCTGGGTGAGCACGGACGGTAACGCGGCCAACGCGACCACCGTGCTCACGGTCGACCTGGGCGAACTCGACACCCTGGTGGACTGGCCTACCGGGCTTATCGGGCTGCGTGTGATCGCGGCGAGGTCGCACTCGGTCACATGTTCGTCTTCGACCGTGGCATGTTCGGGCCACGGCGATACATCTTCAACTTCCCCACCAAAGGCCATTGGCGGAACACGGCCCGGCTCGATGACATCCGCTCTGGGCTCGACGACCTACTCCTCGCCGTTCGGCGGACGGGCGTCCAGTCGATCGCGATACCCGCCCTCGGTTGCGGAAACGGCGGCCTGGAGTGGCTGGAGGTTCGCCCACTGATCGAGGCCGCTTGTCAGACGATTCCGGATGTTCGGTGCGTGATCTTCGCACCCGAGGGCGCACCACCGCCGAGCACGATGCCGGATGCCACTCCTCGCCCACCGCTCACCGGCCCACGCGCGCTGCTGCTGAGCGCGATCGCGGTCTACCTCGACCGCGCCCGGTTGCAGGAGTTCCGCGAGGGCGTAAGTGAGCTGGAGATCCAGAAGCTGGCCTACTTCCTTCAGCTCGCCGGAGCACCGTTCAACCTACGGTTCGTGCGTGGCACTTACGGCCCCTACTCGGACCGTATCGGGCAGGTGCTCACCGCTCTGGAGGGGCACTACCTGACCGGCCTCGGGGACAGATCGTCGAGGGTCACCGACTTGGCGCCCATCACGCCCACGACCGGGACCCCGGAGAGTTCGGCCGACTTGCTGGAACGGCATCCCGAGCACCGGGCGCAGTTGTCCGCCGTGCTGGATCTCGTCGCCGGCTTCGAGGCTCCCTACAGCCTGGAACTGCTGGCCACCGTGCACTGGGCGTCCATTCAGCCTCCGCCTACCAGGGACATCGGGGCGCTCAGCGACCGAGTGTCGGCATGGAGTCTTCGAAAGGCCCGGCTGTTCACTGACGCACACATCCGGCTGGCTGCCGAGCGTCTGACGAAACATCGCCTTCTCGCCGAGGAGAAACGTCGCCTCACGCCCGATGCTTCGGCCGTTTGCGACTGACAGTGGGCGCGGCGGTCAGTCCTCGGGGGTGGTCAGGCCGGACTGCTCGTCGTAGTCGGCCCACTCCAGCAGGGCGTCCAGGGAGTGCGCGTGGTCGTCGATGGCGGCGTGCAGGTCCCCCAGCTCGGCGAAGCGCGCGGGCACCGTACGGATGGTGAAGTCTCTGGGGTCCAGATCTTGAATCTCGTCCCAGGCGACCGGGGTGGAGACGGTGGCGGTGGGCACGCCGCGGACCGAGTAGGCGCTGGCCACGGTGTGGTCGCGCGCGTTCTGGTTGTAGTCGATGAACAGCGCGGACGGGTCGCGGTCGCGGCGCCACCAGGTGGTCGTGACGTCGTCGGGGGCGCGCCGCTCCACCTCGCGGGCGAAGGCGAGCGCGGCGCGCCGCACGTCGGAGAAGCTCCAGCTCGGTTCGATCCGCACGTAGACGTGCATCCCCCGGCCGCCGGAGGTCTTCGGATAGCCGGTGATCCCCAGCTCGTCGAGGAGCTCGCGGACCACCGTGGCGACCCGCTGGACCGTGCCGAACGGGCAGTCCGGCATCGGGTCCAGGTCGATCCGCCACTCGTCGGGCTTCTCGGTGTCGGCCCGCCGGGAATTCCACGGATGGAACTCCACGGTGGACATCTGCACCGCCCAGATCACGTCGGCCGGTTTGGTCACGCACAGCTCGTCGGCGTGCCGGTTGTAGCGCGGGAACGTCACCCGCACCGTCTCCAGCCACGGCGGCGCGCCGTTGGGCACCCGTTTCTGGTGCACCTTCTCCCCGGCCAGGCCCTCCGGGAACCGGTGCAGCATGCACGGGCGATCCCGCAGCGCGCGGACGATCCCGTCGCTCACCGCCAGGTAGTACTCGACCAGGTCGAGCTTCGTGACGCCGAGCTCCGGGAAGTAGACGCGATCCGGGTTGGAGATCCGGACGTCGTAGTCGCCGACTTCGATGGTCGTGGCTTCACCGGCCATGACCTGAACCTATCCCAACCAGGCGTCGTCCATGTCCCGAAGAAGGGTGTCGCCGGAGTCGAGCAGGTCCAGCATGGGGCCGATCCGGGGCAGCTCGTGGGTGACGAAGTACCGGGCGGCCAGCCGCTTGCCCTGGTAGAAGTCACCATCCTTGCCCTCCGCGGCGAGCAGCTGCTCCAGCCAGAGCCAGGCGATCACCAGGTGGCCGGCGGCGTCCAGGTAGGCGGTGGCGTTGACCAGGGCGCTCGACGGGTCGCCGGTCGCCCAGAGCTTGGCGGTCGTCGCGGCCAGCCGGTCGGCGGCGCTCAGCACCGGGCCGCCCAGCTCGGCCGGCGCTTTCGACGCGGTGGCCCGGATCCGGTCGAGCAGCAGGCCCAGACCGGCGCCGCCCCGCATGGTCACCTTGCGGCCGAGCAGGTCGAGGGCCTGGATGCCGTCGGTGCCCTCGTGGATCGAGTTGAGCCGGTTGTCCCGGTAGAACTGCTCGACCGGGTACTCCCGGGTGTAGCCGTAGCCGCCGTGGACCTGGATGGCGTGGTCGTCGGCGAGCCGGCACCACTGCGACGGCCAGGCCTTCACGATCGGGGTGAGCACGTCGAGCAGCAGGTCGTTCTCCGGCGACGGCTCGTCCAGCAGCTTCGCCGCGTAGAGGACCAGGGCGAGACCGCCTTCGACGTACGACTTGGAGGCCAGCAGCATCCGGCGGACGTCCGGGTGCTCGACGATCGGCACCGGCGGGGCCAGCGGGTCCTTGCCGCTCACCGGGCGGCCCTGGAGACGTTCCCGGGCGTACGCGAGGGCGTGCAGGTATCCGGTGTAGCCGAGGGCCACCGCGCCGGACCCGACGCCGATCCGCGCCTCGTTCATCATGTGGAACATGTAGGCCAGGCCGCGGCCCTCCTCGCCGACCAGCTCGGCGGCCGCGCCCTCGAAGGCGAGCACCGCGTTGGTGGTGCCCCGGTAGCCCATCTTGTGGTTGAGCCCGGCCAGGACGACGCCGTTGCGCTCGCCGGTCTCCAGGTTCCGCTTCGGGACGATGAACAGCGACAGGCCCTTCACCCCGGCCGGCGCGCCCTCCACCCGGGCCAGCACCAGGTGGATGATGTTCTCGCTCAGCTCGTGGTCGCCGCCGGAGATCCACATCTTGCCGCCGTCGATCCGGTAGGTGCCGTCGGCCTGCGGGGTGGCCTTCGTCGTCACGTCGCTGAGCGACGAGCCGGCCTGCGGCTCGGAGAGGCACATGGTGCCGGTGAACCGGCCCTCGATCATCGGGTGCACGTAGCGCCGGATCTGTTCCTCGGTGCCGTGCGTGAGCAGCAGGTGGGCGTTGCCCGCGGTGAGCATGGCGTAGGCCGAGGTGGCCGTGTTGGCGGCCTGGAACCAGAGGAAGCAGGCCCGCTGCACCACGTGCGGCAACTGGAGGCCGCCGTGCTCGGCGTCCATGCCGGCGGCCGGGAGCCCGGACTCGGCGAAGACCCGCAGCGCCCGGCTCACCTCCGGGATGATCGTGACCTTCTCGCCGTCGAAGGTCGGCTCGGCCAGGTCACCGGCCCGGTTGTGCGGCGCGAAGTCGCGCTCGGCGATCTGCTGGGAGACGTCGAGGAACGCGTCGAACGTCTCCCGCGAGTGCTCGGCGAACCGCTCACGGGCGGTCAGCGACTCGGCGCCGAGCCACTCGTACAGCAGGAAGTCGAGGTCTCGCCGGGAGAGGACCTTGGACACCGCAGCCACCACCGTTCATCCGGAAACTTCGTGCACCCAGTGTGCACGAAGTTTAGTCCGACGCGCGGTGTCGTCCCACCCGGGTCACCGTGCCGGCCGGGACCCGCCGAGAGTGCTTGATCTCGTACATGGCGTGGTCGGCGGCCCGCAGGGCCTCGTCCGGGTCACCGGCGGCCGGGGCCAGGTGCACCCCGACGCTGGCGCCGATCTGGATCTCGTGCCCGTCGATCCGGAACGGCAGCCCGAGAACGTACCGCAGGCGGTTGCTCATGGCGTCGACGTCCCCCGGGTCGACCACCCCGGGCATCAGCATGACGAACTCGTCGCCACCGACCCGGGACAGCACGTCGCTGGAGCGTACGCACGCGCTGAGCCGGTCCGCCACCTGGCGCAGCAGCTCGTCGCCGACCTCGTGGCCGTGCGCGTCGTTGACCGGCTTGAACCCGTCCAGGTCGACGAAGAGCACCGCCACCGCGTCGGCACGCAGCGACGAGTGGAGCTTGTCCTGCATCCGGCGCCGGTTGGGCAGGCCGGTCAGCGGGTCGTGCTGGGCCTCGTGCTCCAGCCGCTCCTGGAAGGCCCGGTTCTCCGAGATGTCCCGGGCGTTGATCACCACGCCGCTGAGAGCCGGGTTCTGCATCTGGTTGGAGGCGGTGAAGTCGAACCAGCGGTACTCGCCGCCGGCGGTCCGCACCCGGCACTGCAGGCGCAGCACGCCGGACGCGTCGGCCAGCAGGGCGGTCAGCCCCTCGCGCATCTGCTGCTGGTCCTCGGGGTGCACCACCTCGAAGACGCTGTGCCCGGTCCGCGAGCCGGCCGCGAAGCCGAGCACCGACGTGGTGCTGGGGCTGCTGAAGACGATCCGGCCGGTTCCGTCCAGGACCGACACCAGGTCCGGGGCGTGCTGGAAGAGCGCCTGGAACCGCTCGTCGGCGCGGCGCCGCTGGATCTGCGTCCGGTAGCCGAGGAGGGTGATTCCCACCACACCGATCGCCAGCATGGCGAGCAGGGTGAGGTTCAGGGTCTGGCTGCGGCTGTAGACGGCGCCGTCGAAGGAGGCCTGGGTCTGCGTCCGCACATAGGACCAGTCACTGGTCAGACCGCCGACCACCACCGCGATCATGTCCCGGCCGTTCTCGGTGTACTCGACGAACTGGGCTTCCCCGCGGTCCAGCCGTGCTTTGATGGCGGGGTGTACGACCTCACCGATGAGCGTGTCGTCGCTGGCCGCACCGACGCGCCCGGCGGTGTCGACGATCATCGTCTTGTGGGTCGTGCCGCGCAGTTCGCGGATGTAGTTCTGCAGCGGGGTCTGTCCCACCTCGTTGAGGCCGATCAGGTAGCCGACCGGGCCACCGCCGACCGAGACCGGGATGCCCACCGCGGCCACGTAGGTGTCGCCGGCGTTCATCACGCCGGAGAACCCGAACTTCTCGGTCTTGATCTGCTTCCACAGCGGCTCCCAGGCGGCGTCGTTCTGCGCCGGGAGGCCGCCGGTCCGGCTCGCGGTCAGGAAGTTCCCGTCGAGATCCGTGGTGATCATCCCGTACTGGAAGGTGGTGCTCTTCTTGGCGGCCACAGCGAGAGAGGTGCGGTCCTTGGCGTCGTCGGCGGCCAGGCGGACGGCGATCTGGCCGAGGAGGAGCGCGAGCTCCCTCGCCGAGTTCTTCTGGAGCTGGCCCGTAAGGGTGCCGTTGTTGGTGCCGAGCGCGGTGGTGTCGTTCTGATGCACCGTCTCGACCGCCTTGACGGTCGAACGGTTGACCAGAATGCCGACGACACCGGCACCGGCCAGCAGTAGCACGCTGACCAGCACCGCGATCCAGTTGCGCAGCCGCATGAAGTTCCTCCTCACCGCTTGTCATCGGCAATCGGCGGCCCGGCTGAACGAACCTGGGCGGCCGGAATTCAGGGGGAAATGGGGCGGCGCTCGGTGGCATAGACCCCCGATGATGGAGAGGAACGTGCCGGGTTGCTTCCGTCACCCCGGGCACGAGGCCGGCCGCGACGAAACGGAGCACCGGATGCGCAGACAGGTGGTGGCGTCGCCGACAGGCTGGCTGGCGCCCTTCCGTGGCCGGATTCCCGTCCCGCGCCCGTCACCCGGGCAGGCCCCTCCACACACCACCGAGCCATCGCTCACCCCGGCCCGGCGGCGCATCGTCCGCTCCGGCCTCAGCCTCACCGGCGCCGCCTTCGCGGCCGTCTTCTACTGCCTCTCCTTCACCCCGTCCCTGCTGCCCCGGGCATGGTCCCTCCAGGGCGTGGTGGCCGGGATCACCGCCGCCATGGGGTACGCACTGGGCGCCGCCCTGGGAGCGCTGTGCCGCCGCGGGTGGCGGCAGCCCACCGCCCGGACCGTCCGGATCGCCTGGAGCATCCTGTTCGCCGTGGTGCCGCTGCTGGTCGTGATCTTCCTCTGGCTGGGCACCCGCTGGCAGCGTGACCTGCGGATCCGCCTGGGCATGCCGCCGGCCGAGGAGCACGACGTGGTCCGCACCGTCGGGGTGAGCCTGCTCACCTTCGGCCTGCTGCTGCTGATCGCCCGGCTGCTCCGGCTGTCCACGCACGGGTGCGCCTGGCTCTTCCGGCAGTTCGTCCCGGCCCCGGCCGCCTGGTGCGCCGGCTCGGTGGTGGTGGCCCTGCTCGCGTACGGCGCCGTGGACAGCCTGCTGATCACCCAGATGTTCTCGATGGCCGACCGGTCGGCAGCCGTGGTCAACAGCGGGACCGGCGACGGCGTGCGGGTTCCGCAGTCACCGCTGCGCTCCGGCGGGCCACGGTCACTGGTCTCCTGGGACTCGCTGGGCCGGCAGGGGCGGGCGTTCGTGGCCGGCGTCCCGACCGGTGAGCAGCTGACCGCCTTCGCCGGACGGCCCGCCCTGGAGCCGATCCGTCTCTACGCCGGCCTGAGTTCGGCGTACACCGTCGAGGAGCGGGCCGACCTGGTGGTCCGGGAGATGGACCGGACCGGGGCCTTCGACCGGGCGGTGGTGGCGATCATCACGCCGACCGGGACCGGCTGGGTGGACAGCAAGGTGCCCCGCTCCCTGGAGTACATGTATTCCGGCGACACCGCGCTGGTGTCCATGCAGTACTCGTACCTGCCGAGCTTCTTCGCCTTCCTGGGCGACCGGTCCGAGGTGGTGGACGCGGCCGACGCTCTGATCGGCGCGGTCCGCGAGCGGTGGGCGGCCATGCCGGTGGGCGAGCGGCCCCGGCTGCTGCTGTTCGGCGAGAGCCTCGGGACGTACGGGATGGAGAAGACCTTCGGCACCCCGCAGAGCCTGGTCGACGGGGCCGACGGCGCGCTGCTGCTCGGGCCGACCTTCGCGAACCCGGCGCACCGGGCGCTCACCGAGGGCCGCGCCGAGGGCAGCCCGGTCTGGGACCCGGACTACCCGGGCCTGGCCGTCGAGTTCGCCGACGACGCGGCCGAGCTGCGCACCCTGACCGGCACCCGGCCCAAGGTGGTCTACCTCCAGAACGCGACCGATCCGGTGGTCTGGTGGAGCTGGGACCTGCTCTGGAAGCAGCCGGAGTGGCTGAACGGGCGGCGGGCCCCCGACGTCACTCCCGACATGCACTGGTACCCGGGCATCACCTTCTGGCAGATCAGCTGCGACCTGGTCTTCTCCAACAAGGTCCCGACCGGGCACGGCCACGTCTACAAGTCGGAGACGGTGGACGGATGGGCCACTATCGCTCCACCGCCGGGCTGGACGACGGCGGACAGTCTTCGTCTGCGGGCGCTGCTGGACGACTGAGGCCGGGCCGGTCGCCGAAACGGGAGTCCACCACGGCGGGCCGGTCGGGCACCGCGCCGGCATAGGCCCGGACCGCCAGGCCGGCCAGGAAGGCGACCACCGACATGACCGCCACACCGGCCACGGCACCCCGCCGGAAGTTTGATCGGAACCGGTCATCCATCAGCACACCTCCTGACGAAACCTCCCTCAATCGTGAATGCCGGACACATGGCTTCATACCCGGTTGTTCGGGCGACCCGGTACGGGTGACACCCGAAGGAGACCTCGGAACGTTAGTAACTGACGAGGGGCGCTGGAGGGAGACATCGATGGCCGAACCACCGGACGGGTTCCGGCGGATGCCCGGACAGCGGCCGCGCCCGGTGACCCAGGGCATCGCCGCCATGATCGCCGCGGTCGCGGTGCTGGGCGGCGGGCTGCTCGCGAACCGTCTGCTGTCCGGTGAGGACGACCGGCGGCCACCCACGCCGTCCCCGAGTCCATCGAAATCCGCCGCTTGACCCGGTAGGTTCGGCGGACATGACGCCGCATCGAAAACTGTCCATAGCAGCGCTCGCTCTCGTCATGCTCGGCGGTTTCGGATTCACCCCGGACCGCGGGCCCTCCTGGCAGCTCACCGACACCGGGGTCACCGCCCGGTTCCGTGGTCTGGCCCCGGTCAGCGGGAAGGTCGCGTGGGCGGCCGGCTCCGCCGGAACCGTGCTGCGCACCGTCGACGGCGGTCGCACCTGGGCCTCGGTCGGGCCGCCCGAGGCCGCCGCGCTCCAGTTCCGCGACATCGAGGCGGCCGACGCCCGGCACGCGGTCGCCCTCACCATCGGCAACGGCGCGGACTCCCGGATCTACGCGACCGCGGACGGCGGCGCCACCTGGACCGAGACGTTCCGCAACGACGAACCGGCCGCCTTCTACGACTGCATGACCTTCCTGGACCGCCGGCACGGCCTGGCGCTGTCCGACCCGGTCGGCGGGAGGTTCCGGATCCTGGCCACCTCCGACGGCGGCCGTACCTGGCGGGTCCGTCCCACCGACGGCATGCCGGACGCGCTGCCCGGCGAGTTCGCCTTCGCGGCCAGCGGCACCTGCCTGGTCTCGGCCGGCGGGCACGCCTGGTTCGCCACCGGCGGCGACGCCACCGCCCGGGTGTTCGCCTCCCGCGACGGTGGCCGGAGCTGGACGGTCACCGGGTCACCGGTGCCCAGCGGCCCGAGCGCCGGGATCTACTCGCTGGCGTTCCGGGACCCGCGGCACGGACTCGCGGTCGGCGGCGACTACGCGGCGCCCACGGCGGCGCCGGACGGCTCGGCGGTCACCCGGGACGGCGGCCGGCACTGGACCGTCTCCCGCACGGTTCCCGGCGAGTACCGGTCCGGGGTGGCCTGGCGTGGCCGGACCGCGCTGGCGGTCGGGCCGACCGGCAGCGACGTCTCCCACGACGGCGGGGTCACCTGGCGACGGTTCGACACCGGCAGCTTCGACGCGGTGGCCTGCACCGCGGACGGCTCCTGCTGGGCCTCCGGGCAGGACGGCCGGATAGCGAGGCTCAGCCGTTGAGATAGGCCAGGACGGCCAGCACCCGGCGGTGGTCGTCGTCCGACGGCGGCAGCCCCAGCTTCGTGAAGATGCTGTTGATGTGCTTGCTGACCGCCTTGTCGCCGACGAAGAGCTTGGTGGCGATCGCCCCGTTGGACCGCCCCTCGGCCATCAGCCCGAGCACCTCCCGCTCGCGGACGGTCAGGGCGGCCAGCGGCGGCTGGTGCCGGGCCAGGAGCTGACCGACCACCTCGGGGTCCATCACGGTGCCGCCGGACGCCACCCGGCGCACCCCGTCGATGAACTGGGCCACGTTCGCCACCCGGTCCTTGAGCAGGTAGCCGACCCCACCCCGGCGGTCGGTGAGCAGCTCCCGGGCGTAGAGCGGCTCGACGTGCTGGGAGAGGACGAGCACCGGCAGGCCGGGGACCACGGTCCGGGCCTCGATGGCCGCCTGGAGGCCCTCGTCGGTGAAGGTCGGTGGCAGCCGGACGTCGACGACGGCCACGTCCGGCCGGTGCTCGACGAGGGCGGGCAGCAGGGACGGCCCGTCCTCGACGGCGGCCACCACCTCGAAGTCGTACGCCCGCAGAAGCCGGGTCAGACCGTCCCGGAGGAGGGCGAGGTCCTCGGCGATGACAACGCGCACGGCAGCTCCATGGTCACGACGGTCGGTCCGCCCAGCGGGCTGGACAGGCTCATCGTGCCATCGAAGGCGGCGAGTCTGCGTTCGATCCCCCGCAGCCCGGTCCCGCGGTCCGGGTCGGCCCCGCCCCGCCCGTCGTCGCTGACCCGCAGGAGCAGCAGGTCCCCGGTGTGCCAGAGCTCCACGGCGGCGTTGCCGGCGCCGGAGTGCCGGGTCGCGTTGGCCAGCGCCTCGGCGACCGCGAAGTAGGCGGCCGACTCGACGGGCGTGTCCAGCCGGCCGGGCAGCGAGGCGGTGACCGTGGCCGGGATCGCACACGCCATGGCCAGCGCCCGCACGGCACCCGCAAGGCCGCGCTCGGCGAGCACCGGCGGATGGATGCCGCGGACCAGGTGACGCAGCTCGTGCAGGGCTGTCGTGCTGTTCTCCCGGGCCTCGGCGAGCAGTTTGCGGGCGGTGGCCGGGTCGGCGTCGATGATCTCCTCGGCCAGCCCGATGGTCATGCCCAGCGACACCAGCCGGGCCTGGGCTCCGTCGTGCAGATCCCGTTCGATCCGGCGCAGTTCGGCGGCCTGCGCGTCGACCGTGTCGGCCCGGGTGACGGTGAGCTGGCTGACCCGCAGGCGCAGTTCGGCGGCGCGGGTCGGGGCCAGGAAGAGCCGGGCCGTGTACGCCTCCGCCTGCCGCAGGTGGGGCGCCGCCGCCACACCGATGGCCAGGATCGCCGCGCCCTGCGGCAGGGACAGGAAACCCTCGCCGATGGTGTCGATCGGCCAGATCACGCCGTAGCCGTAGCCGTCGACGCCGAGCGACACCCAGAGCGGGATGAGCAGGATGCCCTCCGCCCCGTAGGCGACGATGCCCAGTGACACCAGCGCGAGGGCCAGCCCGGCGATCGCCCCGGGCAGCAGCCACGCCGCGTCCCGCCAGGTGGCCGGGTCGGTGACCAGCCACCGGTAGTGCCGGATGCCGCCCGGCACCGCCCGCTCCGGGCGCGGCCGGTACGGGCGGGCGATCACCACCCGGTAGCCGGCCGCCAGGCGCCGGGCCAGGTCGGCGCGCGCCCGGATCAGCATGGTCACCAGCGGCAGCAGCACCAGCCCGAGCCCGAGCACCGGAGTCAGCACGAGCGACACCACGAAGAGCACGAAGAGCGGGATGTTGACGATGGCCAGGGGGACGGCCAGCGCCGCGCCCGCTACGGCGTGCAGGCCGTCGCGGATCCAGTCACGCGAGTCCATGCCCCCATCCTGGCCGTACGCCGCCAGGATGTCGGTAGTGCCAGCCCTACCGGAGCACTGGGGGCTGACACTCCTGTCCCGGTGGTGCCACGTTGGTTATCTGTATGCATGACGACGACAGCCGAAACACGGTCCGGCAGCGACTTCGCCGAACTCAACCGCCGGATCAACGCCGCCGGCCTCCTGCGCCGCCGGCCCGGCCACTACGCCGTACGCCTGATTCTGGTCGCCCTCGCCTACCTCGGCGGCTGGACCGTGTTCGCCCTGGTCGGCGCCTCGTGGTGGACGCTGGCGGTGGCCGTCTTCCTGGCCGTCGTCTTCACCCAGGTGGGTCTGGTGGCACACGACCTGGCGCACCGGCAGGTGTTCCGCACCAACGCGCCGAGCGCCCGCGCCGGGCTGATCGCCGGGAACCTGGCGATCGGCATGTCCTACGGCTACTGGATGGACAAGCACACCAAGCACCACGCCAATCCGAACCACGACGACCTCGACCCGGACGTCAGCCCGGCCGCGCTGGTCTGGTCGGTGGAGCACGCCCGCGGCAAGGGCTTCCTGGTCCGCTATCAGGCCTGGTTCTTCTTCCCGCTGCTCACCCTGCTGGGAATGTCGCTCAAGCGGGACAGCGTCCGCGCGCTGCGTGCCGGGTCGGTCAAGCGGCGCGGCCTGGAGTCCGCGCTGCTGGGGCTCCACTTCATCGGGTACGCCGCCGCGCTCCTGATCGTGCTGTCCCCGCTGCAGGCGCTGGCCTTCCTGGTGGTGCACCAGGCGCTGTTCGGTGTCTACCTGGGGCTCACCTTCGCCCCCAACCACAAGGGCATGCCGCATCCGGACGGCACCGAGGACTACCTCCGCAAGCAGGTCCTGACCTCGCGGAACGTACGTGGTGGGCGGTTCGTCGACGTGGCGCTGGGCGGGCTGAACTACCAGATCGAGCACCACCTGTTCCCGGCCATGCCGATGCCGAACCTGCGGGCGGCCCAGCCGATCGTGCGCGACTACTGCGCCGAGATCGGCGTGCCGTACGAGATGACCGGACTGCTGGAGTCGTACCGGCAGGCGCTGCGGCACCTGCACGACGTCGGCGCGGAGTTGCGCGCGGGCCGGGCGTAGAGTCTGCGGGTGCGTGTCCGGAATCGACACCGGTTCGTAATAACTGAGCAGAATTCGGCTACCCCCCGCCGCGATCGACGTTACCGCTGGTAGTGACCTTGGTGAACCGACGGGGTACATAGCGTTTTCATGGGATTAAGGGATAAAGTGCCGCGGGTGAAGGTGACCTTGCAGGAGATCCGGGAACGGACCTACAAACCGGTCGACGCGTGGTGGACCGTGCTTCTGGTCGACCCCCTGGCGTCGCGACTGGTGCGTCTGGTGGCGCCGTACCGGTGGATCACGCCCAACATTCTGACCCTCGTCGCGTCGATCTTCGGCTTCGGCGCGGCCGCCTGTTTCGCCGTCGGTGAGCGGTGGTACCTCGTCGCCGGTGGAATCCTGTTCCACATCAGCTTCGTGGTCGACTGCATGGACGGCAAGATCGCGCGGCTGAACGGCACCGGGACGATGTTCGGGCAGTGGCTCGACTTCGTCCTCGACCGGGTCCGGGTCTTCATCATCGCCCTCTGCCTCTTCGGCGGTCAGTACGCGAAGACCGACAACGTCGCGTACCTCTGGCTGATGTCCGTGGCGATCTTCCTGGACCTGTTCCGTTACCTGAACAGCGCCCAGATGACCAAGGTCCGGAAGAGCATGAAGGACCAGCTCACCGCGTACCTCGAGCCGGTACGGGTGCAGGCCGAGCCGGCCGCCGCGATGGCCGAGCCGGTCGACGAGATGCCGGAGCCCGCCCCGGCGCCCACCGGCGGCGGCTCGCTGAAGAACCGGATCGGCGCGACGCTGCGCCGCAACCGGATCCGCACGCACCTGATCAGCGGCATCGAGTACGAGATGACGGTCTTCATCATCGGCCCGATCACCGGCCTGATCTTCCCGGTCACCATCGCGATCGGCGCCGGCCTGCTCGCCTTCGAGGCGTTCCTCATCTTCAAGCTGTTCCGCGCCTGCCAGCAGTTCCCCGCGAAGCTGGCCGCCGCCCAGGCCGCCTACGAGGAGTTCGAGGCGGGCCAGGACGAGGGCCGGCGCGTCCCTTCCACGGTCTGACACCCACGCGGTGACGCACCCCCGGCGGCCGGTCCGCCGGGGGTGCTCTCGTTCCGCCCGGTGGCCGGGCTAGATTGGCCCGATGCCACGACGCCGCCTGATCCATCTCCTGGCGGTTCTGGCGATGCTGGGGCAGATGGCGTTCGCCATGGTCACCACCGCGGTCCAGCAGTCGCCGACCATCGACGAGCCGGTCTACGTGGCCACCGCCGAGGTGTACCGGCAGCAGCACAGCCTGCGCTACAACCCGGAGCATCCGCCGCTCGGCAAGCTGATCATCGCGGCCGGGACGGCGCTGGCCGGGGCCGAGCTGGACCCGGCCTACCCGGGCAACCAGACCCGGCTGGGCCGGCACCTGCTGTACGAGACCGGCAACAACCCGTTCCGGCTGATGCTCCTGGCCCGCCTGCCGGTCATCCTGCTCACCCTGCTCTTCGGGCTGGTGGTGCTGGCCTTCGCCCGGGACGTGGCCGGGCCGCTCGCCGGGCTGATCGCCCTGGCCCTCTACAGCTTCTCCCCCGACGTGATCGCGCACGGCTCGCTGGCCACCCTGGACGTGCCCGCCGCCGGGATGCTGCTGACCGCCTTCTGGCTGGCCTGGCGCGCCCGCACCCGGCCGGCGCTCTACGTGCCCCTGGCCGGGGCCGCTCTCGGTGCGGCGCTGGCGACCAGGATGAGCGTGCTCCCCGCCGTACCGTTGCTGGCGCTCCTGGCCGGACTGTCGACCTGGCGCAACCGGACCGATCAGCGCGGCCGCCGTCTGTTGATCGCCGCGGGAGCGGCGCTGGGCGCCGGGGTGATCGCGGTGGCCGTGGTGTGGATCACCTATCTGATGGTGGATCCGCGGCTGCGCTGGACCACCCCGGCCGGCCTGGAGCAGATCCACGAGCTGAAACGGCTGGCCGTGGACCTGCTGCCGTTCCCGCAGGCCTACCAGGACGGGATGCTGATCCAGTTCAAGTTCGAGAACCGGTCGTTCAACGGGTTCCTGCTGGGTGAGGCCTACAAGGGCTCGCCGTGGTATTACCTGCCGGCCGCGATCATGATCAAGACGCCGCTCGGGATGCTGGCGCTCTGGCTGGCCGGCACGGTCACCATGATCGTGATCCCGCGGCTGCGGGCCGCCGCGCTCTACGTGCTGCCGGTCTCCGCGCTGCTGGTGGCGGTCGGCATGACCGGGGAGCGGAACTACGGCACCCGCTACTCGATCTTCCTGCCCATGTTCCTGGCCGTGGCCGCCGGTACGGTCGCGCTGATCCGCCTCAGGTGGGCGCGGATCACCACGGCACTGCTGGTGCTCGCCGTGGCGGTCAGCTCGCTGCTGACGTTCCCCTACTACCTGCCCTACTCGAACGAGGCGTTCGGCGGGACGGACCGGACCCACCTGAACCTGCACGACGCCAACGTCGACTGGGGGCAGGACCTCGCCCGGCTCGGGCAGCGGCTGCGCACCGACCATCCGGGCGAGCAGGTGTGGCTCGTCTACAAGGGCTCCGGTGTGCCGGGGTACTACGGGATCGAGGCGCGTGATCCGTACGCCGTCCCCGACGACCAGGTGCGCGGGCTGCTCGTGGTCTCCGACTCGCGGGTGGCGCTCGCCGGGCCCCGGCTGAAGAGCTGGATCGAGAGCAGCACCGAGATCGGGAACGTCGGCCACTCCATCCGTATCTACCGGCGCTGAGATATTGAGGGTTACCGGCCGGTAATGCTTAGGTGGCACGATGACGCACTACGACATCGTGATCGTCGGCAGCGGCTTCGGTGGCAGCGTCAGCGCACTGCGGCTGGCGGAGAAGGGCTACCGGGTCGGCGTGCTCGAGGCCGGCCGCCGGTTCACCCGCGACACCCTGCCCAAGACCTCCTGGGACCTGCGCAGCTTCCTCTGGGCCCCGCGACTCGGGCTGCGCGGCATGCAACGGATCACCCTGCTCAAGGACATCATGGTGCTGTCCGCGGCCGGGGTCGGCGGCGGATCGCTGGTCTACGCCAACACCCTCTATAGGCCACCCGCGCCGTTCTTCGCCGACCCGCACTGGTCCGGGATCACCGACTGGGCCGCCGAGCTCGACCCCTTCTACGACCAGGCGTCACGGATGCTGGGCGTCACCGAGCAGCCCAGCATGACCGCCTCCGACGTGGTGATCCAGCAGGTGGCCGAGGACATGGGGGTGGGCCACACGTTCCGGCGTACCCCGGTCGGGGTGTTCTTCGGCGAGCCGGGGAAGACCGTGCCGGACCCCTACTTCGGTGGCGCCGGCCCGGACCGCACCGGTTGCGTCGAGTGCGGCAACTGCATGATCGGCTGCGCCGTCGGCGCCAAGAACCGGCTGGACGTCAACTACCTCTACCTGGCCGAGCGCGCCGGGGCCGTGGTGCACCCGGACACCGAGGTCACCGCGCTGCGCCCGGACGGCGACGGCTGGCGGCTCCAGACCCGGTCCGGCGTCTTCACGGCCGGCCAGGTGATCCTCGCGGCGGGCGCGCTCGGCACCCAGCGGCTGCTGCACGCCATGAAGGACTCCGGTGTGCTGCCCGGGCTCTCCGGCCGGCTCGGCCGGCTCACCCGCACCAACTCCGAGGCCCTGCTCGGCGCGGCCACCAAGGACGTGCCGGAGCGGCCCTTCTCCGAGGGCATCGCGATCACCTCGTCGTTCCACCCGGACGCCGACACCCACATCGAGCCGGTCCGGTACGGCCCGCGCAGCAACGCCATGGGCCTGCTGTCGACGATCCTGGTGGACGGCGGCGGCCGGGTGCCGCGCCCGCTCCGCTTCCTGTGGCAGGCGCTGCGGCATCCGGTCGTCTTCGGCCACTCCCTGTCGGTCCGCCGGTGGAGCGAGCGCACCATCATCGCCCTGGTCATGCAGACCCTGGACAACTCGCTGACGGTCCGGCGCACCCGGTTCGGGCGGCTGACCACCACCCTCGGGCACGGTCGGGCCAACCCGGTCTGGATCCCGGTCGGCCACGAGGCGGTCCGGCGGATCGCCGACCGGATCGGCGGCTATCCCGGCGGCACCCTCGGCGACGTGGTCAACATCCCGCTCACCGCGCACATCCTCGGCGGCGCCACCATCGGCGAGTCGGCGGAGACCGGGGTGGTGGACGCGTACCACCGGGTCTTCGGACATCCCGGCCTGCACGTGATCGACGGCTCCACGGTCCCGGCGAACCTGGGCGTGAACCCGTCCCTCACGATCACCGCCCTGGCCGAACGGGCCACCGCCCTCTGGCCCAACAAGGGCGAACCGGACCAGCGCCCGCCCCTCGGCGACACCTACCGCCGCGTCGACCCGATCCCGCCGCACTCCCCCGCGGTCCCACCCCACGCCCCCACGGCCCTCCGCTGGGCCTGATGGCTCCGCTTCGCTCCGCGGCAAAACGCCTTGTAACCGGTGTCGAGGCAGGTGATTTCCCGCCGCAGCACACCCCGCTGCGTCGGGAAATCACTTGCCTCGACACCGGCGGCGTTTTGCGGGAATGGCGAGTGCACCGCCGTCCTAGTCGGGGGTGGGTGGTTGTGTGGGTCGGCTGGACCACCGGCGGGATCAAAGGACGGGGGCGTCGGTCCATAGCTGGCGGGAGCGGCCGGAGAGGGCTTCCAGGAGGCCGACGGCCTGGCTGTCGGTGAGGCCGGCCACGAAGTCGATGACGGCACGGCCGCGGGCCTGGGCGATACGGCCCGGGGTGCCGGCCGGGAGCTCGGCCTCGGCCAGTTCGACCAGGTCACGCAGGCGGGGTGGCAGGCGCTGTTCCTCGTCGGGATCGGTGAGCCAGGCGAGCAGGGCCTCCACCAGGGAGGACAGCAGCCGGCCCTGACCGCGCTGGTGCAGGGCCAGGTCGGGTCGTTCGAGGACGAAACGGTTCTGGACGAACTTGAGGATCTGCACCTCGTGCCACTGGGCGCGGGCCAGCTGGACGTGGCCGCTGCGGACGGCCGGCTGTTCGATCAGCTCGGCCGATTCGACGAGGCGGCGGGTCCAGTTCGCGGAGAAGGCGGCGACCCGGGCCTCGGCCTCCAGGGAGCCGTCGAAGGGCCGGGCCAGGAGGCCGTCGACGAGTTCGGCACGGACCAACTCGACGGCCCCGGCGAAGGCGTCGTCGTCGGCGATCCAGCCGTCCTTGCGGTGCAGCTGGCGGCGCAGCGACTCGATGGCGCCGCCGGCCCGGTTCAGGTCGGTCTCCGGGCCCCAGCGCTGCCAGGTCATCAGCTCGGTGGCGACCAGTCCCTGCTGGAGCACGCCGAGACGGTGCACGTCCTCCAGGTCGTGGATGGCGTACGCGATGTCGTCGGCGGTGTCCATGACGGACGCCTCGACGGTCTGCTGCCAGTCGGCGACCCGTCCGGAGAACGGCGCCCGGGCGGCCCGCACGTCGGCGATCTCGGTCGAGTAGGCGCCGAACTTGAGGGAGCCGCCGTCCGGGTCGTCGGGCGGCGCGGCGGCACCGCGCGGCGGCGGGTCCATGAACCGCGGGTGCGGGTCCGGATGGGTGCGCCGGGTCCACGGGTACTTGAGGATCGCCGCCCGGACCGCGTTGGTCAGGTTGAGCCCGATCGTCGCCTGGCCACGGATCTCGGTGCTGGTCACGATCCGGTACGACTGGGCGTTGCCCTCGAACCCGTCCGGCAGCCCGAGCCGGTGCCGGGCCAGCCGGTCCAGCACCCGCTCGCCGAGATGCCCGAACGGCGGGTGCCCGAGGTCGTGGGCGAGCGCCGCCGCCTCGACCACGTCCGGGTCGCAGCCGCCCAGCTTCTCGGCGAGATCCGGGGCGGCGGCCCGCAGCCGGTCGGCGATGGCCCGGCCCACCTGCGCCACCTTGAGGCTGTGGGTGAGCCGGTTGTGCACCAGCAGGCCCGCCCCGCCGGGACTGATCACCTGGGTGACCTCGGCGAGACGGGCCAGGAAGGGCGAACTGACGATCCGGTCCCGGTCCACTCGGAAGGGATTCGACGCCAGGTCACCGGGGGCGACCAGGCGGTCACCGAAGAGGCGCTGGGCACGCGGATCATCCATGCCCGAAAACTTACCGGGAGAGACTCAGCGGGACTGGAGGGCGTCCAGAGCGACGGCCATGGCCACCACGAGGCGGCGGTCCAGGGCCGGGTCGTGGATGCTGACCTGGTACGTGTCCCGCAGCCCCCACTTGCGCACCACCGAGAAGGCCGGCCGGCCCTGGATGGTGAAGTCGAAGTGGTAGGGCAGCCACGACAGCGAGTCCACGAACCGCCGCAGGATCGCCACCCACTGGTTGCGCTCCTGGCCGGTGATCTCGCCGTAGCCGGGCTGTTCGAGGACCCAGGTGGACCGGAACAGCGAGGCCGCGAAGCTCTTCCGGAACAGGCCGATGGGCTGCCCGTTCACGTCGGTGACATCGTAGGTGGCACCGAGGTCGATGACCTGGCGGGCCTTGAAACCGAGCAGCGGGGTCTGCTTGGTGTCGTCGGTGTAAAGGGTCACCTGCTCCTTGAACGCCAGCCGCTTCTGCTGGGCGAAGGCGAGGATCCCCGCCTCCCCACCGGTGGCCGGGTCGACGGAGTGGACCTCGTATTGGTTGACCATGAGACGGATGCGCTGGCGCACGATCAGGTGCTGCTGCGTTTGAAGGGTATCGAGCGTCACCGCGGCAGTGTGTCATACCCGTCACTTACTGAGTGGAGGCTGAGGGTGGCGGTGGCAGTCGCCGACCGGGGCAGGTCAGACTGGGTCACATGGCGAAGCGAAGGCGTACCCGTACCGTGATGGCTCTGGCGCTGGGCGCCGCGGCGGTGTGGGCCGCCCGTGACATTCCGGCGCAGCTCGGCGCCCGGGCGCGGGGCGCCCGGCTGGCCCGAGTCCAGACGTCGCCGCAGTTCTCCGGTGGGAAGTTCCGCAACACCGTGCCGGCCTCCGAGGTGACCGCCGCGTCGATGCCGCGGCTGGCCGCCGCGGCGCTGACCGGCCGCGAGGCACGGCGTCCGCATCAGCCGGTCCCGGTGCTCACCCCGCCGCCGGGCGGCGACGCCCAGGGTCTGCACATCACCTGGTATGGACACTCCTCCGCGCTGATCGAGATCGAGGGCCGGCGGGTGCTGCTCGACCCGGTGTGGAGCGAGCGCTGCTCCCCGTCCCGGCTGGCCGGCCCGCGCCGCCTGCACGAGCCGCCGGTCGCCCTGCGGGAGCTGCCGCCGATCGACGCCGTGGTGATCTCCCACGACCACTACGACCACCTCGACATGGCCACCGTGCAGACGCTGGTGGACCTCCAGGCCGCCCGCTTCCTGGTGCCGCTCGGGGTGGGCGCGCACCTGGAGCGCTGGGGCGTCCCGCCCACCCGGATCGTGGAGCTGGACTGGGACGAGCGAGCCAAGGTCGCCGGGGTGGAGTTCACCGCGACGCCGGCCCGGCACTTCTCCGGCCGTGGCCTGGCCCGCGACGAGACACTCTGGGCGAGCTGGGTGATCGCCGGCCCGACCCGGAAGGTGTTCTACTCCGGCGACACCGGCTACTTCCCCGGCTTCGCCGCGATCGGCGCCGAGCACGGCCCGTTCGACGCGACGCTGGTCCAGGTGGGTGCGTATGGGGACGCCTGGCCGGACATCCACATGACTCCCGAGGACGGCGTCGCCACCCACGTGGACGTGGACGGCGGCCTGCTCATCCCGGTGCACTGGGCCACCTTCAACCTGGCGCTGCACGACTGGGCGGAGCCGGCCGACCGGGTCTGGAGCGAGGCCAAGGCCCGCGGGGTTCGGCTGGCCGTCCCGCGCCCGGGCGAGCGGGTGGATGTCGACAACCCGCCGCCGGTCGACGGCTGGTGGCAGCAGATCGCCTAGAAGCTGTCCGGCAGGGCGATGCCGAAGCGGGCGCAGAGCAGCGGCACGTCGTGCCGGTCGGCGGCCCGGGGCGGGTAGCCGGTGTGCCAGCGGACCGCCCACTCCGGGACCTCGCAGCGCACCGGCTGCCCGTCGATCACGCCCTGCCCGTTCAGCGCCGCGGCCGGGAAGGTCACCCCGTCGGCGGGCGAGCCGAAGTGCAGCCGCCCGTCCGGGAGCCGTTCGTACAGATGCAGGTCGACGCGGAGCCGGGCGCCGTCGTGCAGCACGAAGTTCCACGGGCGGTCGCCGGGCCGCGGGAAGATGCGGTCGACGCCGCGGCCGGCCAGCGCCCGGAACAGCCACTCCAGGTGGGCCGCGGGGGCCCACAGGTCGAGGTCGGAGTGTTCCCGGGTCTGTTCGCCGAGCAGCGCGTCGACCGCCCAGCCGCCACCGAGGCAGACCTCCACCCGGTGCGTTTCGAGGGCGTCGAGGATCGCGGTGACGTCCCCGGCCGCCGCGACGTGCCGCCCCGCCATCCGTCCTCCCGATGTCCGAGAGGGTCAGGTTTTCGCAGCGGTGGCGTCCCCGGCCATAGGCTTTTCGGCCGGGACGCAGACCCGGACCGCCGACGGGACCACCTTGGCGGAGAACTTCTTCGTCCTGCTCCGGGCGCCACCGTCGAGTTCGTACTCCAGTTTGGAGCCGAGTTGGACGTCGACCCGGCGGGCGCGGGTCATCCGGACGAACGGTGAGTTGTCGGAGCGGGTGACCGCCATGGTGCCGAGCGCGCGGGCCCACTGGAGTGCGTTCTGGGCGGTGGCGACACCGACGTCGAGCCAGCCGTCGTCGGGGGACGCGTCGTCGAAGGCCCGGATGCCGCCGGTGATGGTGCCCACGTTGCCGATCAGGACGCAGCTGGCCTCGTCGTCGAACCAGGCGGTGCCGTCCACTTCGATCTTCACGCGCGGGGCCTCGCCGTTGACGTGGCGCAGACCGGTCCAGACGTACGACAGTTTGCCGAGCCGGTCCTTCAGCCCGCCGTCGGCGTCCTTGATCATGGCGCCGTCGAAGCCGACGCCGGCCATCACGGCGAAGTGCTCGCCGGCGATCCGGCCCAGGTCGAGCCGCCGGCGCTCGCCGGTGAAGGCGATCTCGACGGCCTTCTCCAGGTCCTCCGGGATGCCGAGGTTGCCGGCCAGCAGGTTGCCGGTGCCGGCCGGCATGATCGCGACCGGGATCCGGCCGCCGCCCTTCTCCCGGGCCAGTACGTCCAGGGTGCGCTGGACCATGCCGTCGCCGCCCCAGACGACGAGCAGGTCGGCGCCGTCCCGGATCACCTGACGGACCCGTTTCGGCGCCTTCCGGCTCTTCGGGACCTCATGCCAGATCAGATTCTCGACGCCGCGGCCGGTGAGCAGGCGGCGCAACTCGTCGAGCCCACCACCGAGGCTCTTCCGCTGGTGGGCGACGACGGCGATCGTGCGAGGGGTGCGCATGACGCCGCCGTTACCCGGTCCGGCGGAAATCCAATCAGGGGGCTCAGCGGAACCCGAAACGGCGGCGCTTCTTCCGGCCGAACAGCGTCTGCACGGTGTCGGCGCCCTGCCGGAGCAGGCGCGACGCCCGGTTCGGCCCGCGCCGGCGCTCGACCGCGGCGCTGAGCCTTCGGGCTCCCGCGGCGCCGAGCGGCACGAGAATGGCGGTCAGGATGACTCTGCGAGCGAAGGTCCAGATCATGCCTTTCGATTACCCACGAACGGTGATCAGTTCACGGTCTCCCGCATGCGTTGTTCGGCGGCCGCGCTGCGGATCACCATGAGCCGCAGCTCCAGTTCATCGGCGACGATCGAGGCCAGGTGCTGGAGGGCGGTGAGCTGCCGCGGGTTCGCCTCCCGGGGCACGCTGTCGATCACGTTGACGGTGCCGAGGCGGTAACCGTCGTGGGTGCGGATCGGTGCGGCGGCGTAGAAGCGCAGGCCCAGCTCACTCCGGACCAGGGGGTGCTCCAGGGTGCGCGGGTCCACGGCGGCGTCGTTGATCACGTACACGTCGTCCTGCGCGATCACCGAGGCGCACAGGCCGGGTTCCTTGCCGATCTCCCGGACGCCGGTCAGGCCCTGGCAGGCGGCCAGCCACACCCGGTCCTGCTCGACCAGGGACACGGTGGCGATCGGCGTGCCGAAGAGGGCGCCGGCCACGAAGGCGATCCGGTCGTACGCGTCCTCGACCGGCTGGTCCACCAGCCGGTAGCGGCGCACCGCCGCGAGCCGGGCCTGCTCCCGCGGGTCGGCGTTGTCCAGGTACTCGTAGGCGTTCGACGACTCTGTCATGCATCGAAGCCTATTGCCGCCGGACGTGATCCGTCGCACACCAGGTCAGTCGGCGTCGATGGACTCGGCCAGGGCGCGGACCCGGACCCGGGTGATGGCCCGGCCGGTCACCTCGGTCACCTCGGCGGTGAACTCGGGCAGCGTCACCACCTCCCCCGGCTCGGTCGGGATGTGCCCGAGCGCGGCCAGCACCATCCCGGCGATCGTGGTGTAGTCGCCCTCCTCCGGCGGGTTGCCGCGGAACCCGACGTCGGGCAGGTCGTGAATGGGGAACGAGCCGGGCATCAGCAGGGCGCCGTCCGGCTCCCGTACGGTCGAGGCGACGTCCCGGTCGGTCTCGTCGTAGATCTCCCCGACGATCTCCTCGACCAGGTCCTCGATGGTGACGATGCCGTCGATGGCGCCGCGCTCGTCGACGATCAGGGCGAGCGGCTGCCGTTCCGCCCGCAACTGCATGAGCGCGTCGGAGACCCGCAGCGTCTCCGGCAGGAACAGCGGCGGCCGGGCCACGTCGTCGACCGGACCGTCGGCGCCGACCAGGTCCCGCAGATGCACCACGCCGATCACATCGTCCAGCCCGGCTTTGCCGATCACCGGCGCCCGGGAGTGCCCACTGTCGATCAGGATGCGAAGCGCCTCGGCGGCCGGCCGGCCGCTGGGCAGGGTCAGCACGTCACGGCGGGGCACCAGGATCTCCCGCATGATCCGGTCGGCGATCTCGAAGGCGCCGGTGATGATGGTCCGCTGCTCGGCGGAGATCTCCTGCTGGGCGGCGACCAGCTCGCGGATCTCCTCGGCGGTGACCTCGTCACGCCGGGCGTGCGGGTCGACGCCGGCCAGGCGCACCACCCCGTCGGTGGCCCTCCCGAGCAGCCAGACGGCCGGGCGGGAGAAGTTCGACAGCTGGTCGAGCGGCCGGGCCACCAGCAGCGCCCAGCTCTCGGCCCGCTGCATGGCGATCCGCTTCGGCGCCAGTTCGCCCAGCACCAGCGTGACGAAGGTGAGCACCACGGTGGTCAGGAAGGTGGCCGCCGGCTCGGCCGCGGTGCCGGCGAAGCCGAGCTGGCCGGCCAGCGGCTTCGACAGGTAGAGGGCGACCACGGCGGAGGCCAGGAAGCCGGCCAGGGTGATGCCGATCTGGATGGTGACCAGGAAGCGGTTGGCGTCCCGGGTGAGCCGGGCCAGCACCCGCCCGCGGCGGGATTCCCGCTCCAGGCGCTGGACCTGACCCTCCCGCAACGAGATGAGGGCCATCTCGCTGCCGGTGAGCACCGCGTTGACCAGGATCAGCAGAAGCACCAGGAGGATCGGCACACCGACGCCACCCATCAACCCACCCTCCGGGACAAAACGCACATTCGGTGAACACCGTAGCGGAGGGTGGCGGATCAGAACCGCGCGAACGACCGCAGCGGCATCCGCGGACCGAACTTCGGCGCCTGGATGCCACCCAGGGCGAGCAGGCCACAGACCCGGCCCCGGTGGCCACGGAACGGTTCGAGCAGCTCCAGCATCCGGGCGTCGGTGCCGCGCGGCTCCCCGGCCAGCGCCCAGGCCACCGTGTTGGGGATGTGGAAGTCGCCGACGCTGACCGCGTCCGGGTCGCCGTAGGCGTACCGCACCGTCTCGGCGGCGGTCCACGGGCCGATCCCGGGCAGCGCGGTCATCCGGGTGGTCGCCTCGGCCGCGTCGGCGCAGCGCTCCAACCGGTCCGCGACCCGCGCGGCCCGCAGCAGGGTCTCGGTGCGGCGCTGCTCGACGCCGAACGGATGGAACTCCCAGTAGGCGGTGGCCGCCACGACGGCCGGATCGGGTGGCAGCAGCAGACCGGCCGGGCCCGGCGCCGGCTCACCGAAATGCCGGCAGACCGCACGGTACGACCGGTGCGCCTCCTTGCCGGTGACCTTCTGCTCGAGGACGGCGCGGAGCAGTCGCGGGAAGACCTGTCCGGTGGCCGGTAGGCGTACCCCGGAGAAGGTTTTGGCCAGACGGGCGACCAGCGGATGCCGCGCGGCGAGCGTGGGCAGATCGCCCGGATCGTCGCGGAGACCGGCGATCGCGTCGGCCCGGTCGGCGGCCCATTCGGCGCCCGGCCCGTGACCGGTCGCGATCAGCTCCCCGGCGGCGCGGGCCAGGTGCAGCGAGGCGGGCCCGGCCGGGGTACGCATGGCGAGCCAGAGACCGTCCTCGCCGAGCCGCCCGCAGGGATCGTGTTTCGGGACCAGCAGTGGCCGCACCGAGACGGCGAAGGCGTAACGCTCGGGTGGGCGCAGGCGGCGGACGACTTCCACCGCGCCACTATGACACTCCGTGCGGGCAGACCGATGGCCCTGACCGTGCTCCGGGGTCAGGGCCATCGGTGTGGTGACCGGACGCCCGAGAATGTCCGGTCTCCCTCTGCGGCGCCGAACCCGGTGGTGGCCGGGTGGCCCGCCGCGCTCTCGTCCAGCAGGGGGAAGGACGATCGCCGGACCGAGGGGGGCCCGGACCGGGGTGGGAGACCTCGGTCCGGTTCGGTCCGGCGACGCGGCAGCGGCGTCCGCGGTCTTTGCCGTCGGTCAGCGAACCCGGATTTTGACCGAGTCGAAGGCCGGCGTCTGGTTGGCGCGCTCCATCATCGGGATTCGGTGCGAGCCGTCACCGGCCCACGAGGAGCACTGGAAGGTGCCCGCCTGGGGCAGACCCGGCACCTGGATGGCGACGGTGTCCGGCTGGGCGCTGCCCTGGCTGTCCTCGGTCGCGACGAAGAACGCCGGGACCGGGTCCGGGGCGGGCGCCTGGTTCTGGCTGTCCAGGATCCGGCACGCGGTGTGGAAGTGACCGCGGACCAGGCCGCCCTGGAGCACGCTGGACTCCACGTAGTAACCGCCCTGGCCGGCCGCGAGGAACCGGTCACGGATCAGGTTCCGGGTGCTCACCTGGAGGGTGAACGGGGTGTTCCGGTTGACCTGCCGGGGCGCGCCGGTGATCAGCAGCGTCGGGTTGTTCGCGGCGGCGCCGACCTCACCGAACTCGGTCGAGACGCAGCGGTTGCCACGCTGGAAGCCGTCGTGGTCCTCCAGGTCGGAGGTGTCGCAGCTGTTGGTCAGGATGCCGAGCCCGGCGCCGGGCGGCGGAGTGGTGGCGGTGGGAGCGGGGTCCGGCTGGTCCCCACCGTTGTCACCGCCGTTGTTGCCGCCCTGGTTCTGGTCGCCACCACCCTGGTTCTGGTCGCCACCACCCTGGTTCTGGTCGCCACCACCCTGGTTCTGGTCACCGCCACCCTGGTTCTGGTCACCGCCACCCTGGTTCTGGTCATCGGCGGGGGCGCTGGTCGCTCCGTCGGCGGGCGCGCTGGTGGCTCCGTCGGTGGGCGCCGCGGCGCTGGCGCTCGGTGCCGCGCCGCCGCCGTTGTTGTTGCCCTGGCCGCCACCGTTGTTGTTGCCCCGGCCGCCGTTGTTGCCGCGGTTACGCCGGAGGGTGGTGGCCTCGGTCTCGGAGGCGACGTTGTTCAGCACCCACTCACGACAGCGGTTCTGCACGTCCGCGGTCGTCGCCACGTCACCGGCACCGTCGTCCGGGTGCTGCGTGACCTGACCGTTGTTCGTGGTGTACGTGCCCCGCCGGGTCTGGGTGGAGAGCCGCGAGGACTTCGGCGCCCGGAGATCGTCACACGCCGCCATGGCCCGGTCGGTGACCGTGTCCTCGGTGGCCGCGTTGGAGATCTGGGTGACGGTCACTACGCCGCCGAACGCCGCCAACGCCGCAGCGCCGATGACCGCGATGCGGCGCCGACCGCTGAACCAAGTCGGGGAATTGGCGCGGCGGTACTTGGACCTTCGCATGGGTGACACCTTTCTTCGTCGCCGTCGGCGATTTCGACTTACCGCGCGCGGAAGATGCGCATGGTCGTTACGACCCCGACCACCAGCGCGGCAGCGAGGACCAACAGGATTACGGTGTTGCTGAGGCCGGGGATGCTGTCCCCGTTGGTCGCCGCGACCAGCATCTGGTTGTCGATCGGGACGGGTCCCTGTCCGGCGGCGGCCGGCGCCGGCGCCGTGGGCAGCGCCGCGTAGTCGACGATCCCGCTGCTCTCCAGCAGGGTCATGTGCGTCGCGACGAACTGGTTCGTCTGCTGTGCCAGCGCGCGGACCGTGTCGTTGCGCGTGGTGGCCCGGATCGTGGCGATCGCCGGGAAGATCTTGCCGTGCGCGGCGCGGAGCCGGTCGATGAAGATCTGGTCGAACTGCTCCGGCGTCGCCGCCGTGCGCATCTCGTTCAGCCAGAGCTGCTGGTCGCCGTTCGGCTGGTTGGGCAGGCTGATCCCGAGCTTCTTGGCCGCGGTGCGGTCCAGGCTGTCCAGCGCGACGTGCTGCGCCGCGATCGACTGGCCGATCTTCTTGACCGCCGCGTTGTTCGACTTCTCCACGGCCATGTTGCCGGCCGGGACCTCCCAGAGGCCGGCCAGTCGCACCTTGATCACGAAGTCACGGTCGGCCGCGCTGAGCGTGCCGGTGCCCTTGTTCGGTAGGCCTGAGGTCTGCGGAACCGGAATCGGCTCCGCGGCGTGAGCCACCCCGGCCGGCGCCACCATGAACGCCAGGGATAGGGCCAGGGTGCCGACCAGCCATCGGGGGCTACGGCGGGTCCTCATCATGTCCTCCAATGCCTCGTGTCTGCCGGATCAGTAGCTGTAGTCGCCGCCGGCCTCGCCACTACCGGCCTCGCCGGAGGTGCCGTCGGACGGCGGAGCGACCGGCTTCGACACGGCCGGCAGGCAGGTCAGGTTCTTGGTGCCGGCGGGCGTGATGACGAACCAGGTGCCGCTGACGTTCTGGCCCTTCCACTGACCGGGCTTCTTGTCGCCGATGTAGCGGTAGAGCGGCCAGCCCTTGAGGGTGAGCTGCTTGGTGCCGTCGGCCCGGGTGACCGTCCCGACCAGGGACTTGTCGACGCCCTTGAGGGTGGGCTCGCCGTCGTTCGTGACCGCCGGCGGCCAGATCTTGGCGCAGTCGCCGTTGCAGTTCGACTTCGCCGGGTCGTCGGAGTCCTTGTCGAAGCGGTAGAGCACGAAGCCGTCCTCGTCCTGAACGGTGCTGCCCATCCGGGCCACCTTCGTCGCGTTCAGTGCGGTGGTGGCCACCTCGTCGCTGATCTCCGGGGTGTTCGCCTCGCCACCGCCGGCCGGGTCGGCCGGCGCGGTCGCCTCGGCGGTGGGATCGGCCGCGGCCACGGCTTCACCGGTGGCGCCCGGCGAGGCCTGGACGTCGTTCGAGGCCGGTTCGGCCGCGTTCCCGTAGTCGGCGGCGCCCGCGTCGAATCCGGCCGGGGCACAACCGGGCAGGGTGATCACCGCCGCCAGCGCCGCACCGACGACCATCAACTTTCGCTTCTCCGGTACCACGAGCCCTCCCGGCTGATTCATGGCTCTGCCATTTCCGGCCAGTAGTACGGAGGGGGTGCGAAGTCGGTTGAACATTCGGGTGGATCAAATCAATGATTTTTCGGTTGAACCTTCCGGACCGGGCGTACGTAAAGAGATGACCCGGCGCGCGAAAAAGGCCCGGCCGCATGGGCGGCCGGACCTTTTAGTGGTCGTACGGTTACGGAACGCGAACGAGCGTCTCGCCGGCCCCGGTCGAGGTGATCTCCTGGACCTGGACGTGCGCGATCTTGTCCCGCGGGGTGGCGGTGACCGCCTGGAGCATCAGCGGGGTCGGGTTGGTGGGCGTTCCCCAGCCGGTCTCGGTGACCGTCCAGTCGGCGACCTTCTCGGCCGTGCCGTCGGTGCGCACCACGAAGAGGGCACACGTCTTCGGCCCGCTGATGTTGGCGACCGCGAAGGAGACCTGGGTGCCCCAGTCCTTCTTCAGCAGGCCGACCGCGGCGGCGACGTTGGTCCGGTTGTCGGTGCCGCTGTAGTTGTCGCCGGGCAGTTTGGTGCCACCGATGGCCACACCGTCGGCGCTCGGCAGCTGGTCCAGCTGGCTGGCGCCGCCCTGGGCGCCGGTCTCGGTCGTGCCCGCCTGGTCCGGCGCGAGCCACCGGCCGCCGGCGAACAGCGCGCCGATGGACAGCATGGCGAAGACCACCACGGCGGCGGCCAGCGAGTAGAGCCTGCGGCTGTTGGCCCGCTGCCGCTCCACGCCGACCTCGCGCATCATGCGGTTCAGGACCGCGCCGTCGCGCTCGGCCCGCTCGGCGGCCACGAAGGCCTCCGCGTCCACGGTCGCGAGGACGTCCGCCACCTGGACGAACGACTCCAGCTCGTACGCGCACTGAGCGCAGTCGATCAGGTGGTCCTCGAACTGGGCGGCATCGCGGTCATCGAGGATGCCGAGGGCGTACGAGGCGACGTCGTAGTGCTGCTCCTGCGTCATTCCGTCACCCCCCGCTGCTGCAACGCGGTGCGCAGCGCGCGCAGCGCGTAGTACACCCGCGACTTCGCCGTGCCCAGCGGAAGGTTCAGCGCCTCGGCGGCCTCCGGCACGGTACGGCCGCGGAAGTACGTCTCGATCAGGATCTCCCGGTGCGAGTGGCTCAACTGCCGGAGCGCGTCCGACACGGTCATCGACTGCAGGACCTTGTCGGTCTCGTCGGACGTGGTCGGGAAACTCTCCAGCTCCCGATCGTACGTCTCGGCGGGGCGCGCGTTGGCGCTGCGATGCTCGTCGATGGCGATCCGCCGGGCCACGGTGACCAGCCAGGGGCGCAGCGACTGCTGGCCCTGTGCGCCGAGCCGGTGCGCGTTGCGCCAGGCCCGGAGCAGGGTCTCCTGCACGATGTCCTCGGCGCGCTGCCGGTCACCGCCGGTCAGCCGCAGCACGAACATCAGCAGCGGGCCCGCGTGCTCCTCGTAGAGCGTCCGCACGAGGGTGTCCTCGTGGCTGGGAGAACTGCTCGGAGCGGCCTCGTGTCGCGGCCCCTGCCGCGGGATCACCGTGCCCTGGTCCCGCTGGTTGCCACCGTCCAGAGCCTGCCACCTGCCACCGGAGTGTTGCCGTGCCATCACGCGCACCCTCTCCGGCGCGAGCCGTTCCTCGACCACCGCATGCATCGATACCTCCGCCCGGACCCTTCCCCGTCGCCTGAGATACGGCCGGGGAGCCCTGCCGGGATCAAAGCCGGGGCGAGAATTTCCGGGACACTCGGTCTCAACGGTCCTCCGCTGCGTTCGTGGTCGAGACGGCGCACCAGATCGCCGATCACCCTCCGTATTGATCAACGCCGATTGGGACGCCAGGTAAGGCGGAATGATACTCAGTGACAATCGGCCCTGGACATGTCCCTGAGAATAATTCTCGGAGGCGCCGAGAGAGCGGGATCTCGCAGCGTGAACGAGCGATTCCACTGCGTTGTCACAGGTGCGTAATGTGCGGCTAATAGGGGCCCCGGTGAGCCGATCGGGGGATGCCGAAGTGCCGGTCGGCCCCTTTCGGGCGACACCTGTCCGGGAGCGCTCCCAATTCCTGATCCCCCTGATCGGGCGGTGGACCGTGCCCGAATTCGCACGCCACGCGACAGCCCGTCACCGACCTCCGCGGCGAGCGCCACGGCCGTCCGAGCGGATCCCGCCCCGGAACCCGGATCGGCGTCCCACTGAATGAGACGCCGGGATCGGTTCTGAGATCGCGCGCCCAGTAAGTGGGCACGCTTTCTCAGAACGCGCGTGCCGAGTCGCGGGCCAGCGCCCGGTGCAGCACCCGGGCGTCGCCCAGCATGCCCCGCAGACGGCGCTCCAGGCCCGCGATCGGCACCAGGTTCTGGGGCGCGCGAGGGTCTTTGTACGCCGACGAGGCGAACCGGGGCAGCGTCGCGAGCGACACCTCGGCCAGCTCGATCGCCTGCTCCGGAGACAGTTCGGGCGAACACTCCACCCGGACGATCCCGGACCACGGCGCGCCCGACGACCCGGGCAACCTCAGATACCACGACCAGCCGCCCCAGACCGTGCCGATCTGGAAGACCGGGGTCCGCTGGCCGGGCCGCAGCCGGGGCACGATCGCCTCCTGCGCGGCCGGCAGATAGTGCTTCTGCTGGGTCTTCACGTACCCGATGGTGCGGGGCAGCTGCCGCCGGTTGCGCAGCGGACCGTCCACGATCAACAGGTCGGTCCCGTCCGAGCCGCTGTCCCGCGCGGCCGACGAGATCTCGATCTCCAGCGCGGTGAGCGGCCCCTGCACGGCGGCCGGCAGTTTGCTCGCCTCACCGGGCCCGCTCACCCGGTGCACCTCGTAGCGCACCGTCCCGGCGCGGACGTCACCGAGCGACGGGCTGGCGGTGAACAGGCCCCGGCCCACCCGGGCGACGGCCAGCTCGGCCGCCCCGCGGGCCAGGTCGCAGCGCACCACGCCGGCCGCGAACGAGGCGGCCAGCCCGGCGTACGAGGTGCCGTCGTCCTCCGCCGTCCACACCTGGGCGTCGTTGCGCCGCACCCCGTCCACCAGGAACACCACGTCCGGCACCCGGGCGCCGGCCGGCACGTCGATCGGCGCCCACTCGGCGGCCGGCACCTCGACCTCGACGTCCACCTGGGCGCTGCTGGACGACCCCGGCCCGTCGCCGCCGTCGCCACCCTCGAACGACGCGCCGTAGGACGGGTCCCACGCGTCGACGAACACTCTGGTCACAGGCCGACCCTCTCGACATGGGCGGTACGCGCGTCCTTGCGCACCTCGAACCGGACCGGCACCCGCTCGGCCAGCGCGTGCACGTGGGTCACCAGGCCGACCATCCGGTCACCGCGGGCCGCCAGGTTCTCCAGGGTCGCGGCGACCACGTCGAGGGTGGCCGCGTCCAGCGTGCCGAAGCCCTCGTCCAGGACGATCGACTCCAGGCTGGCCGCCGTGGTGCTCATCCCGGCGAGCTGCTCGGAGAGGGCGAGCGCCAGGGCCAGCGAGGCCTGGAACGTCTCGCCGCCGGAGAGCGTCCGCACGCCGCGCCGCAGCCCGGCGTCGTGGTGGTCCACGACGTAGAACTCGCCCTTCTCGTGCATCAGTTCGTACTGTCCGCCGGTCAGCTCCCGCAGGATCCGGGAGGCGCCGTCGACCAGCAGGTCGAGGGCCTCCTCCAGCAGCCAGCGCTCGAAGTTGTTGGCCCGCAGATGCCCGGCCAGCGACTTGGCCACCCGGCTCTCCCGCTGCAACGCCCCCCGCTGCTCGGCGGCGGCCCGGGCCAGCTCACGCCGCTCGGTGGCCCGCTGCCACGCCGCGGCGGCCCGCTCGGCCGCCACCGCGGCGGCCCGGATCAGCCCCGACTCGCCCACCTGGCCGGCCGGCGTCGTCGCCCCGGCCGCCGTGAACAGCTCCACGATCGACTCGTGCACCCGGACGGTCGAGGCGCGGGCCGCCTGGACGGCCGCCTCCGCCTCCTCCCGGGCGGCCCGGCGCCGGCCGTGCTCGGCGGCCGCCCAGTCGACCAGGGCCCGCCAGGCGCCGGCCAGGTCGTCCCGGTCGGCCGGCGGCGGCACAAACCGGGCCAGGCCGTCCCGGGTCGCGTCGAATCGCTGCCAGACCGCCCGCAGCTGCTCCTCCGCCGTCCGGACCAGGGCCTGGGCCCGACGGTGCCCGTCCCGGGCGACCCGGACCGCGGCGGCCGCGTCCTCCAGGCGCCGTTGCAGCTCGCCCAGCTCGGCCAGGCGCTGCTGGAGCGCCTCCAACCCGGGGAGGCCCTCCACCGCCCGGCGCACCTCGGCGAGACGGGTCAGATGGTGCTCGTACTGGCCGCGCTTGCGCTCCAGGTCGTTCGCCACGTTGCGGGCCACCGCGTCCCGCTCGCGCCACCGGGCGGTCGCCTTCTCCGCCTCCTCCTTGGCGACGTTGCCGGCCACCTCGGCGATCCGCACCGCCGACTCCCCGGGCACCTCCGGCACCTCGGTCACCGTCTGCTCGCAGACCGGGCAGGCGTCGCCGGCGGTCAGGTGGCCGCGCAGGGCCACCGCGCGGTCCCGCTGCTGGGCGTCCCGGTAGTCCTGCCGGGCCTGCTCCAGAAGCTGCTGGGCGCCGACGTGGTGGGCGTGCGCCAGATCGGCGGCGGCGACCGCGTCCCGGTGCTCGACCTCGGCGACCGACACCTTGCCGGCGAACCACTCCTCCTGCTCGATCAGCCGGGCCAGCTCGGTGTGCCGGTCGAGGGCCACCCGCAGGCGGCCCGGGTCACCGGCCGCGGTCAGCTCGCCGCGGATCTTCTCCTCGGCCTCCTCGGCGGCGTGCACCTCGTCGGCCGCGCGGGTGGCGGCGTCGCGGGCCGCGGCGATCGCGCCGGACACCTCGGTCAGCCCGTCCGGCACCCGGACCGAGCCCAGGGCGGCCAGCTCGGCGTCGAGCGCGTCCCGCGCCCCGGCGGCGGCGGTCTCCGCCTCGCGGGCGGTACGCAGCCCCGGCACGGCCGCCTCCACGGCGGCGGTCAGCTCCCGCATCCGCGAGAGCTCCCCGGCGGCCGCCTCGACGGCCTCGTCGGTCGCGTCCTCCAGGGTGCCGAGCTGCTGCTCGACCACGGTCAGCTTGGCCTCCGCGGTACGGCCCCGCTCGGTCGCCTTGACCTGCACCTCCTCGTAGACGTGCAGGCCCAGCAGGTTGACCAGGATCTGCTGGCGGGTGGCCGGCTTGGCGTGCAGGAAGTCGGCGAACTGGCCCTGCGGCAGCACCACGCAACTGGTGAACTGCTCGTACGGCAGGCCGACCGCCTCCAGCACCGCGGCGTCCATCTCGGCCGGGGTGCCGGCCAGCACCTCGCCGAGATCGGCCAGGTCCATGCCGGTGTCGAGCTTGGTGACGTCGAAGCCGGGCGGCATCAGCTGCAGCCCGGCTCCCGCCGTCTTCACGTTGCCCCGGCCGTCCCGCCGGACCACCCGGGTCGCCACGAAACGGTTGTTCGCCGACTCGAAGACCAACCGCACCCGGGCCTCGGACGCCGACGGGGCCAGCGCGTTGCCGATGCCCCGGACGCCGCCCCACCGGGGAACCGTGCCGTAGAGGGCGAAACAGATCGCGTCCAGCACCGTCGACTTGCCCGAGCCGGTCGGGCCGACCAGGGCGAAGTAGTCGGCGTCGGTGAAGTCCACGGTGGTCTGGTCACGGAACACCGTGAATCCGGCCATGTCCAGCCTTAATGGCCTCATTGGTTGCTGCTCACCTCGTCGTACAGCTGGTCGAAGAGCTCGCGGACGCCCTCCTCGGCGTTGCCGCGACTGTCCAGATAGTCGCCGAACAGCTCGCGTGGGGAACGGCCGGCCCGCTCCGCCGACCGCGCGCCCGACCGGCTCGGCAGCATGTCCGGGTCGATGCGCACCTCCAGCGCGTTGGGCAGCAGCTCCTGCACGTCCTCCCGGAGGCCGGGCCGTGGCGCCTCCCGGACCAGGACACGCAGCCAGGCGTCCGGAAGGTTCACCGTGGCGAGCTGTTCCAGGGTGCCGCGCACGGTCCGCAGGGTGAGCGCCGAGGTGACCGGCACGTCCCGGACGTGGGCCGCCTTGTCGCAGGAGACGTCGACGATCGCCACCGAGCAGACGTTCTCCTCCTCGCCGAAGTCGACGGCGAGCGGGCTGCCCGAATAGCGGGTGGGGCAGGGCGAGATCACCGACTGGGTCCGGTGCAGGTGACCGAGGGCCACGTAGTGCGCGTTCGGCGGGAAGACCGTGGCCGGCACCGCGTAGCCCATGACGGTGTGCGCCTCACGCTCGCCGCCGCCGGTGCTCGCCCCGACGATCGTCAGGTGGGCGGTCAGCAGGTTGACCACACCCGGCTCGGCGAACGGCTCGCTGAGCTTGGCGATCAGCCGGGCCACCAGATCCGCATACGTCTGGTTGGCCTCGGCGGCGGTCAGCTCGTACATCTCGGCGGCACGGATCGCGTACCGCTGCGAGAGGAACGGCATGGCGACCAGCCGCCACCGCTCGCCGCCCTCGGTGACGCCCTCGATCAAAAGATCATTCAAATCGGAGGCGTACGACCCGCGCAGCTCGATGCCGGCGGCGTCGGCCCACGGGCGCAACGCGTCGAGAGCGGCCCCGTTGTCGTGGTTGCCGCCGATCGCCACCACCCGGGCACCGGTCCGGCGCAGGGCGGAGAGCGCCCGGGTCACCAGCTTGGTGGAGTCGGCGGTCGGGGCCGCCGTGTCGTAGAGGTCGCCCGCCACGATCACCAGATCGGGTTTCTCGGCCTGGGCGATCTCGATCACCTGGGCGAGCACCCGCCGGTGCTCGTCACGACGATCGCGGCCCTTGAGAACCTTCCCGACGTGCCAGTCGGAGGTGTGCAGGATGCGCATCGCTGAACCCTAGTCCGATCCCTAGAAGGGAATGTCGTCGTCGGCCCCTGGTCGCCCGCCTATCACCGCGAACGGGTCGGCGCCCTGCACGATCGACCGCAACGTCTCGGCCGGCGGCGGCCCCGACTCCGACTTGCGGGTGGCCCACGCCGGGAACGGGAACTCGACGCAGAGCGGGACCGGGATGTCCGGCTGGTTGACGAACATCGTGCCGGGCCGGGCCAGCAGGGCGCGCTGGCGCATGGCCGGGGGCAGGAAGCCGTACTCCGGGCGGGACGCCTCGGCCGGGTCGAGCCGGCCCACCACCCGGATCGCCGAGTTCGTCACGATCCGCCGCTCCACCTCGCTCGCGGTCTGCTGGGCGCCGATCAGGATCACGCCGAGCGAGCGGCCGCGCTCGGCGATGTCGAGCAGCACCTCCTTGATCGGGGAGGAGCCCTCGCGGGGGGCGTACTTGTTCAGCTCGTCGAGGACCACGAAGAGCAGCGGGCGGCCGGTGCCGGCCTTCTCCTTCTCCTCGAACTCGGTCTTCAGCGTCACGCCGACCACGAACCGCTGCGCCCGGTCCGGCAGGTTGTGCAGGTCGACCACGGTGACCTGAGCGCTGTCCGCGGTCTTGATCTGGTGCGGCCGGCGCTGCGCCAGGTCGCCGCGGATCAGCCGGGACAGGTCCCGCTTGCTGCCGATCAGCCGGCGGGCGAAGGCGTTGACCGTGCCCATGTTGACCGCACTGCCGGCCCAGGTGGACCGGGTCTCGTCGTCGGTGAGCTGCTCGACGACGTGGTCCACGAGATCCTGGTACGAGCTGATCCGCCGCCCGTCGATGCTGATGCCGCCCTCGGCCGGGACCGCGAACCGGGCCAGGTGGGCGGTGACCGAGTGGACCACCATCGTGTACTGCTGGCGCTCGTCGTCGGCGTCGGCGAACACGTACGGCAGGAGCTTCTTCTCGCAGAACTCGGCCAGCGTCCAGTAGAACGCGTCGACACCGGTGAGGCGGCTGGCCACGTCCGGCGCGCCGGACGAGTCGCCGGCGCGCGGCGGGGCGTAGACCCGGACGTCCGGGAACGGCGCGGCGGGGAGACCGAGATGCGCGTACGCGGCGCGGGTCGGCTCGTCCAGCTTCGTGTTCGGATGGTCCAGGAAGAGCAGGTCCTCACCCTTGACGTTGAAGATCAGCGCCCGTGCGTTGGTCCCGTCGGCGCCGAGCTGACCGGACCGGAACACCGAGTAGAGCAGGAACGTGGCGAAACTGGTCTTGGTGGCCACGCCGGAGATGCCGGAGATCGACACGTGCGCGCCGCGGGTGCCGTCGAGGAAGTCCGCGTTCAGGAAGACCGGCACCCCGTCGCGCCCGGTGCCCATCGGGACCCGCCGCTCCATCCGGTCGAAGTGCAGCGCGGCGTCGCGGGCGTCGCCGGTGGCCCGGTGCACCACCGCGCCGGGGGCCGGTGGCACATACAGCTCCGGGTCGACGCGGGTGGTGGTGATCTCGGCGGCCTCCTGCACCATCGCGGGCAGGGTGCCCTCGGCGATGGCGAACACGTCCGAGTCGAACTGGGCCCCCTCGTGCCGGGCACGCACCTGGGTGACCACCCCGGCGATCGTCACCGGCTCGCGGTCCGGCAGGTCACGGCGGGTCACCACGACGTCGTCGAGCTGGAGGTAGCTGCCGGGGGTCACGGCCGTCCAGAACTGCAGAGGGGTGGCGTCCGCGGTGCCCAGCACGCGGCCGACGGGGGAAGTTTCGTCAGACACGCCGATCATCGTGCCTCAGAGGTACGACAAAATGCCCGCGCCCTTGGTTGTCCACAACTTGTGGGGTCCATCCACAGAGTTATGCACAAGATCTTGGATCCAGGAATCAGGCGCTCCGCGCGTACCGGAGAAAAAGCATGTCCCCGTGGATGAGCGCGTGCCGCAGCGACATCCTCCGCGGCGGTGATGGCGGTCCGTGCGCGATGCGGCCCGCCGGGCCGCCGACCAGCAGCGGCGCGACCGTGAGACACAGCTCGTCGACCAGATCGGCGGCGATCATCGAGCCCAGCAGCCCCGGCCCGCCCTCGCAGAGCAGCTGGGTCGCGCCGCGCTCGTGCAGCAGCCGCAGCCCGGCCGCGAGGTCGACCTCGGTGTCACCCGTGGGAATGATTTCGGCGACCTCGCGGATCGGGGAATCGGGGGCGGCCCGGTGGGTCAGCACGACCGGCGGGATCGGGGCGTCCGAGAAGACCAGCTGTGCGGGGTCCAGGTCGAGCGAGCCGGAGACGATCACCATGAGCGGGAACTCGGGCAGCCCGTGCGCGACCCGCCAGGCTCGCGCGGACGGGGTCAGCCGCAGGGCGTCGTAACCCTCGGCGCGGACCGTGCCAGCCGCCACCACGAGGGCGTCGCAGACCATCCGCAGGGTGTCGAAGACCTCCTTGTCACCGGGGCCCTGGAGGCCGGCGGAGAGGCCGTCGACGGTGACCGCGCCGTCGGCGCTGGCGATGAAGTTCACCCGGAGGACCGGCCGCTCGGCACGCGGGTAGTGGGCGGCGAGCGCCCCGGGGTCGAGATTCACGGACCGGGCGGACCGGTGACCGGCGGGACCGGCTCGGGCTCGCGGTGCTGGCAGTCGCACCACGAACCGCCGCGGCAGTCGTCGTGCCGCCGCTGCCGGCAGGCTGCGCAGATCATGTGCCGACCCTACGGCACTGTCCGACACCCGACCGGCACAGTTCTCCGAACATCGCGAACTCCTACTCTGACGTTGTGATTCCGGACATAAAGCTGCAGCTTGACGGCCGGGACACGGCCGTGCAACGGGTCCGAAACGCCGAATGTGCAAGGTGTTGATCGCAGGACGGCGCCACCGGCCGTCGCGACGGGAGGAGTTTCATGTTGCTGCGGGTTCGAGTCACTCTGCCGGACCGTCCCGGCGCTCTGGGCCAGGTCGCGCGCACCCTCGGGGTGGCCGGCGCGGACATCGTCCAGGTGGTGGTGCTGGAACGGCTCGGCGGCCGCGCCGTCGACGACTTCACCGTGGTGTGGCCGGGCGCCACCCGCGTCGAGCGCCTCCTCGCCGGTCTCGCCGCCATCCCCGGCGTGCAGGTCGACGGGGTGTGGAAGGCGATAGGAGCCCCGGTCAACGGCGGCCACGACGCCGAACTTCTCGCCCAGGTCGCGGCGAACCCGGTGGACGGCCTGGCCACCCTGGTCGACGCGGTGCCCGGCCTGCTGGCCGCCGACTGGGCCGCGGCCGCCGTGGTGCCGGCCGACTGGGCGGCCCGCAGCGGCGCCGGCGGTGGCAGCGAGCCGCGGTCGGTCTACGCGAGCTGGCGTGCCCCGTCCCCGCTGCACCTGCCCGAGGTCACCCCGCTGCGGGCCCGCCCGATGGCCGAGCCGGGCGGCGCACGCTACGCGGTGGCCCCCTTCGGCCGGGCCGGGCTGGTGCTGGTCGTCGCCCGTGCCGACGACGAGGAACTGCCCGCCGCCGCCTTCCACGTGACCGAGGTGGACCGGGTCGCCCAGCTGGTGCGGGCCGCCGCGGTCATCCTCGGCGACCGTCTGGACGCCGTCGGCACGCCCGCCGGGGCCACCCCGGTGTGATGCTCCTGACCCGGTAACCGCTGGTGAAGGCAATATCCGCGCAACAACGCCGGTGCACTCTTGAGGGCGGAGGAAAGGAGTGCCCGCATGGCGTTGTGGCGGATCAGGGCCACGGTCGACGACCGTCCCGGCTACCTCTCGGTGCTGACCGCGAGCCTGGCTCTGCGGTCGGTGAACATCCTCGCCGTCCAGGTGCACACCACCGAGGAGGGCGCGGTCGACGACTTCCTGGTGGACGCGCCGGACGCGCTCACCGAGGCCGACCTGATGGCGGCGGTGGTCAAGGGCCGCGGGCGGGACGCGTTCGTCGCCCGGGCCGAGGCGGAGGGCCTGGCCGACCAGCCGACCCGCGGCCTGGCGCTGGCCGGGCGACTGGTGCACGAGCCGGATTCCCTCGGCGAGTCCCTGGTCGCCCTGCTGGACGCCACCGACGTGCGCTGGCGGCCGGCGTCCGCCTCCGACGGTCCCGGTTTCCACGGTGGCCGGATGACGCTGATCGACCCGGCCGGCGGCTGCCTGGAGGTGCTGCGGGCGTTGCCCGCCTTCACCCCGGCCGAGTTCGCCCGGGCGCAGGCGCTGGTCGAGGTTGCCGCCTCGGTCCACCGGTTGCAGCGGGAGCAGGTGTCCCTGCTCCTGCCGGACGGCTCCGAGCTGGTGCTCCGCCCGGCCGGGCCGGACGATCTGCCCGCCGTCCGCGACCTGCACGAGGAGTGCTCGCCGGCCACGCTGCGCCACCGCTACCCGGGCGGGGTCCCCGGCGAGGCCCGGCTGCGCCGCCTCCTGGAGCCGTCCCGCGGGGTCACCCTGCTGGCGGTGGCCCCGGGCGGGTCGGTGGCGGCGATGGCGACCCTTCTCGTCGAGGGCGACCTGGGTGAGGCCGCCGTCCTGGTGGAGGACGACTGGCAGCGCCGCGGCCTGGGCACCGTCCTGCTGCGCCGGCTGCGCGCGCACGCCGAGCGGGCCGGCCTCGGCGCGGTGGTGGCGCACATCGCGAGCGACAACGTGGCGATGCTGCGCACGCTGCGGCGGCTCGGGGCGCACGCCTTCGAGCGCGACGGCGCGATGGTCAGTGTCACGATGCCGGCCGCCCGGGAGACTCCGGCGCCGTCGGCCTAGCCGGTCCGGACGCCGTGCTCCACACAGGTGGCGGTCCATCCGGTGGGGACGACCTGCACCTTCATCCGGCGGCGGCACCGCGCGCAGAACCGGGGCGGTTCCATCGCACGTGCCGCCGCGCAACCCGTGTGGTCACCGTCGGCCGCCGGGAGCCCGCACCGGTCGCAGAACATCAGAAGGTCGCCGACAGGGACTTGACCGGCATCTTCAGGTCGGCCAGCAGCTCCAGGTCGGCGGTCGCCGGGCGGCCCAGCGTGGTGAGGTAGTTGCCGACGATCACCGCGTTGATGCCGCCGAGCAGGCCGTCCCGGGTGCCCAGGTCGCCGAGGGTGATCTCGCGGCCGCCGGCGTACCGGAGGATGGTCCTGGGCATCGCCAGCCGGAAGGCGGCGATGGCGCGCAGCGCGTCCTTGCCCTCCACCACCGGCCGGTCGCCCAGCGGGGTGCCGGGCCGCGGGTTCAGGAAGTTCAGCGGCACCTCGTGCGGGTCCAGCTCGGCGAGCTGGGCGGCGAACTCGGCCCGCTGCTCGACGGTCTCGCCCAGCCCGAGGATGCCGCCGCAGCAGACCTCCATGCCGGATTCGCGAACCATCCTCAGCGTCTCCCACCGCTCCTCCCACGAATGGGTGGTCACCACGTTGGGAAAGTACGACCGGCAGGTCTCCAGATTGTGGTTGTAGCGATGCACGCCCATGTCCACCAGGTCGTCGACCTGCTCCTGGCTGAGCATGCCGAGGCTGGCGGCGACCTGGATGTCGACCGCCTCCCGGATGGCCGCGACCCCGGCGCGCATCTGCTCCATGAGCCGCTTGTCCGGCCCGCGGACGGCGGCCACGATGCAGAACTCGCTCGCGCCGGTGGCGGCGGTCTGCCTCGCGGCCTCCACCAGGGACGGAATGTCCAGCCAGACGGCCCGGACGGGGGACGCGAACAGGCCCGACTGGGAGCAGAAGTGGCAGTCCTCGGGGCAGCCGCCGGTCTTCAGCGAGACGATGCCCTCGACCTCGACCTCGGGGCCGCACCACTTCATCCGGACGTCGTGGGCGAGCTGCAACAGCTCCGGCAGCGCCTCGTCAGGCAGGCGCAGAATCTCCAGAATGTCCGCCTCGGCCAAGCCGGAACCTTCGTCGAGCACCCGGGCCCTGGCCCGGTCGAGGATGTCAGACATGCCCGTACCCTACAGAGTTCACAGGTCGGCAGGACTGTCGGTGCTGGGTGATAGTTTCCCATTCTCGTGATCACTGGGGGTGTCTTGGCGGACTGGTTGGAGGCGCTGGACAGTCTGGCCCGCGAGCGGGCCAAGGCGGGGCTCACCCGTCAGTTGCGGCCGCGGGCCGCCGGCGACACCGTCGTCGATCTGGCCGGCAACGACTATCTCGGCCTCTCCGCCCACCCCCGGGTGATCGCCGCGGCACGCGAGACCCTCGAGGGGTACGGGCTGGGCGCCACCGGTTCCCGGCTGGTCCGTGGCTCCACCGGCCCGCACGCCGAGCTGGAGGAGGCGCTGGCCGGCTGGCTGGGCGCCGAGTCCGCCCTGGTCTTCTCGTCCGGCTATCTGGCCAACCTGGCCGTGGTCCGGGCCGTCGGCGCGGTCTGCGACCTGGTGGTGTCGGACGCCTACAACCACGCCTCCCTGATCGACGGCTGCCGGATCTCCGGGCTGCCGGTGCGGGTGTCGCCGCACAACGACCCGGCCGCCGTCGCCGCGATCCTCGAAGCGCATCCGGGCCGGGCCGCCGTGGTGACCGAGTCGGTCTTCTCGGTCGACGGCGATCTCGCCCCGCTCGCCGCCCTGCACGAGGTGACCGCGGCCCACGGCGCGCTGCTGATCGTCGACGACGCGCATGCTCTCGGCCTGCTCGGACCGTCCGGCGCGGGCGGGGTCGCGGCCGCCGGGCTGGCCGGCGCGCCCGACGTGATCGTCACGGCGACCCTGTCCAAATCGCTCGGCGGCGCCGGTGGCGTGGTGGCCGGGCCGGCGGCGTTCGTCCGCCACCTGATCGACACGGGCCGCAGCTTCATCTACGACACGGCGCCGCCGCCGGCCGTGGTGGCCGGGGTGCTGGCCGCCGTCGGCATCGCCCGGGAGGCCGACGACCGGCGGGCCGTGCTGTTCGAGCGCGGCGCCCGGATCGCCGCTCGGCTCCGGGAGGCGGGGCTGCCGGCCCGCGATCCGGCGGCCGGGGTGCTCTCGGTGCCGGCGCCCGGGCCGGAGGCCGCCGTGGCGTGGGCCGCCGACTGCCGGGACCGTGGGGTCGCGGTCGGCTGCTTCCGGCCACCGTCGACACCGGACGGCAGCTCGCGCCTGCGGCTGACCGTGAACGCGGGCGTCCCCGAGACGGATTTCGCCCGAGCCCTGACCGTGATCCTGGAGTGCGCACCATGACCACCGACCCCCCTCAGGCGTCCCGTCCCACCCACCTCTCGCTGGTCCCCCCGCACCGCGGCGGTGGCCACGGCCTGCCGGTCGCCACCGGCCCGGCCCGGCGGACGGTGGCGACGGCCCCCGACCCGTTGCAGGCCCACGGGGGCGGGCACGCTCCGGCCGTACCATCGCCGGTGGTGAGCGTGACCCCGGCCGAAACCGCCGGTGAACCGGAGGCCTCGCCACCCACCTCGCTTGCGGAGCCTTCCGCCGAGCCCGCCGAGCCCGCCATCGAGCCCGCGGAACCGGAGGCCGGCCCCGAAGCGGAAACGCCCGCTGAGACGCGGGAGACGGCGCGGCCGAGCCGGGCCGACAGCGACGAGTGGCGCGGGATCGTGCTGGTGACCGGCACCGACACCGAGGTCGGCAAGACCATCGCCACCGCCGCGATCGCCGCCGCCGCCCAGGCCGCCGGCCTCCGCGTGGCCGTGATCAAACCCGGTCAGACCGGCATCGACACCGGCATGCCGACCGACGCCGAGGTGGTGACCCGCCTGGCCGGTCCGGAGACCGTGCGCACCCTGGCCGAATTCCCGGAGCCGCTCGCCCCGCTGGCCGCCGCCAAGGTGGCCGGGCTGCCCCCGCTGGACCTGTTCGACGTGGTCGACGCGATCCGGGCCGAGGCGGAGAAACACGACCTGGTGCTGGTCGAGGGCGCCGGCGGGCTACTCGTGCCGATGGGCGTGCGCCCGTCCGGGGAGGCGTGGACGTTCGCCGACCTGGGCACCACGCTGGGCTGCGGGATGATCGTGGTGGCCCGCGCCGGGCTCGGCACGCTGAACCACACCGCCCTCACGCTGGAGGCGCTGAACCGTCGCGGCGTCCCGGCCCGGGTGGTCCTCGGCGCCTGGCCGGCCGAGCCCGAACTGGTCCACTGGGCCAACCTGGGCGAGCTGGTCCCGCACCTGGTGGGCGCCCTGCCGGCAGGCGCCGGATCGATGGATCCCGGAGTCTTCCGCCGGTCCGCGCCCGGCTGGCTCACCCCCGCGCTGTACGGCGTTCTGGACAACTGGCGCGTCTGGGCGGAAGAGGCGGGCTGACCGGACACCCGGCACAATCACCACCGAGGGAGGTGTCGCGCATGCACACTGGCCGGGTGGCATTCACCCTGACGATCGACTGCGGTGGTGGCGGGATCAAGGGCTCGGTCCTCGACGAGGCCGGGACCATGCGGGCACACCCGATCCGGGTGCCCACCCCCTATCCACTCCCGCCCGACCTGTTCGTCAAGACGCTCGTCGATCTGGGTCACCAGCTGCCGAACGCGGATCGCGTCACGGTCGGCATGCCCGGGATGATCCGGCACGGCGTGGTGGTGGCGACCCCGCACTACGTGACCCGCAGCGGCCCGCGGACCCGGGTGGACCCGGAGCTGTTCGAGGCGTGGCGGGGGTTCGACGCGCGGACCGCCCTGGCCGAGGCGTTCGGGCTGCCCACGCTGGTGCTCAACGACGCCGAGGTGCACGGCTGCGGGGTGGTCGCGGGCACCGGCTGCGAGCTGGTGCTGACCCTCGGCACCGGACTGGGCTGTGCCCTCTTCGACGGCGGCGAGCTGGCCCCGCACCTGGAGATGTCGCAGGCCCCGGTGCGGTGGGGGATGTCCTATGACACGTACATCGGCGAGCACGAGCGCCGCCGCCTCGGTGACGCGCTCTGGTCGCGCCGGGTCCGCAACGTGGTGGAGGGGCTGCGCCCGGTCTTCCTGTGGGACCGGGTCTACCTGGGCGGCGGCAACTCCCGGCTGATCACACCCGCACAGCTCGCCCGGATGGGCGACGACGTGGTGGTGGTGCCGAACACGGCGGGCATCGTCGGCGGCGTCCGCGCCTGGACGCTGGGTCAGGTCGCCTAGGTCGTGACCTGCCAGACGGTGGTTCGGCGGATCGGGACGCCCTCCAGGTCCTCGACCACCGGGACGTCGTACTCGGCGCGGCGAATCAGGCCCTCCGGCAGGTAGGCGCGGCCCGGATCGCCGACCAGGACCAGGGAGCCGCGGGCGGCGGAGCGGCGCAGGAACGGCAGGACCCGGCCGGCCATCTCCCGGCTGTAGAAGACGTCGCCGGCCAGGACGACGCCGTACCGGTCGTCGCTGTCCAGCAGGTCGGCCTCGACGGTCTCCACCGGCATGCCGTTGGCCTCGGCGTTGACCCGGGCGGCGGCCAGCGACAGCGGGTCGATGTCGTTGGCGACGACCGGGCGCGCGCCGGCCCGGGCCGCGGCCACCGCGACCAGTCCGGAGCCGGTGGCCAGGTCGAGGACACTGCGCCCGGCGACCAGGTCGGGCTCGTCCAGGATGTGCCGGGCCAGCGCCTGCCCGCCGGCCCAGGCGAACGCCCAGAACGGCGGCGGCTGCGGCGTGCCGGCCGCCTCGGTCGCCTCCCAGAGGGCGATCGAGTCCTCGGCCTGGTACAGCGAGACCTCGGGGACGAACGGGACCGGCGCCAGGACCGTGTGGGCGTGGACGAACTCCAGAAGCACCCACCGATTGTGCCGTTGCCGCTCAGAGGCCCGGCGACCGGGCCGATCAGGACTGGGGAGAACGTCGGAGGGAGCGGGATGCCGACACGGTGGCCGGCCACCATCTTCGGCGCCTGGATGGTGGTGCTCGCCGTGGCCTTCGGGCTGCAGCCGGGACTGCGGGCTCCGCTCCTGTTGATCGCCGGTGCCTCCGCCGTGGCAGCACTGACCCTCGGCATCCGCCGCAGCCAACCGGACGACGTACGCCCGTGGTGGGTCCTGGCCGGCGCGGTCGGAGTGTCCGCGCTCGGAGGCGCGGCCGCCGGCGCCCCGGACTTCCTCACCGACCGGCTGACCTGGCTGGAACCGGCCGGCACGGCGCTCCTGCTGGTCGGCTACGCGGCCCTGGCGGTGGCGCTGGCCGGGTTCGTGGACCGGCGGACCAGCTCGTCGCGGGACCGGGCCGGGCTGCTCGACGCGCTCATGGTCACCTCCGGCGTGGCGCTGCTGATCTGGACCTTCGTGGTCGGCCCGCGGCTGGAGAGCTCGGTCGCGACCGGCTGGACCGAGGTGGCCATGCCGGTCGCCGACCTGCTCTGCCTGGGCCTGCTGGTCCGGCTGGCGACCATGCCCGGCCGCCTGGTGGCGCCCGGCTACATCCTGGGCGCCGGTGTGGTGGCGCTGCTCGCCGCCGACGTGGCCCGGGGTTCCGGGTACGGGCAGCTGGCCCTCTACACGGCGGCCGGGCTGGCGGCGCTGATCCCGTCGATGGCGGAGCTGACCCGCCCGGCCGAGTCGCCGCCCATCGAGACGAGTCACGCCCGGCTGGCGCTGCTCGGGGTGGCCGCCATGGCGGCCCCGACCGTGCTGCTGGTGAAGATGTTCCGGGACGGCCAGTACGCCGGCCTGACCGTGGTGGCCGCGCTGAGCACGCTGATGATGGCGCTGGTGCTGGCCCGGATGGCCGGCATCATGGCGAACCACCGGAAGGCGATGTCCCGGGAGCGGGCGCTGCGGGAGGCGTCCGCGGCCCTCGTGTCGGCCGCCGACGTGGAGGCGGTGGGGCTGGCCGTACGCACCGCGGTCGCCCAGCTCATCCCGGACGACGTGCCGAACGGGGTGGTGCTGGCCATCGCGATCGCGCAGGCCGAACCGCAGTCGCCGGAGGCGGTGGCGCAGGCCGCCGTGGACCGGGCCACCGGCACCGCCGCGCGCCTGGTCACCACCCGGGACGTGGACTGGGCGGTGGCGGTACGCCTCACCCAGTTCACCAAGACACTGCGCTGCCCCATGGTGCTCAAGGACCGGCCGGCCGGCGACCCGCTGGTCGGCGTTCTGCACGTGGGCGCCCCCGCCTGGGCGCTGCTGGAGTTGCAGCGGTCGGTGGAGGTGCTGGCCGGGCAGGTGGCGCTGGCCCTGGAGCGGATCGCGCTCGGGCACGAGGTGACCCGGCAGAACAGCGAGAGGTACTTCCGGACCCTCGTCCAGAACACCGCCGACGTGATCACGATCGTCGACGACCAGGACCGGATCCGGTACGCCAGCCCGTCCGCGATCGGCGTCTTCGGCGGTGACCCGACCGGCTACTTCCTGCCCGAGGTGATCCACCCGGGCGAGCGGGACCGGCTGGGCGAGGTGCTCACCGCGGTCCGGAGCGGCCACCAGCCGGACGAGCAGCCGGACTTCCGGGCGCGCGGCAACCGCAGCACCGAGGTGCTGCTCGAACTGCAATGCCGGGACCTGCGGGCCGACCCGACGGTGTCCGCCCTGGTCATCACGATGCGGGACGTGACCGAGCAGCGGCGCCTCCAGAACGAGCTGACCCATCAGGCGTTCCACGACGCGATGACCGGCCTGGCGAACCGGGTGCTGTTCAACGACCGGCTGCGGCACGCGGCGGCCCGCAGCGCCCGGGACGGCTCGGTGATCGGCGTGCTCTTCATCGACCTGGACGACTTCAAGATCGTGAACGACACCCTCGGGCACGCGGTCGGCGACCAGCTGCTGATCGCGGTGGCGCACCGGATCGCCGGGGCGTTGCGGGCCGACGACACGGCGGCCCGGCTCGGCGGTGACGAGTTCGCCGCCCTGGTGGAGAACGTCAACGACCCGGGCGCCGTGGAGGAGACCGCCAACCGGATCTTCACGGCGCTGGCCGAGCCGATCGCCACCGACGCCAAGCCCCTGTACGCGGCGGCCAGCATCGGCATCACCACCACCCCCGAGGGCAACGACGCCGACGAACTGCTGCGCCAGGCCGACCTGGCCCTGTACGTGGCCAAGGGCGCCGGCAAGAACCAGTGGCGCCGTTACCAGGCACACCTGCACGACGAGATGGTGCAGCGCCTGGAACTGCGGTCGGCGCTGGACCACGCCGTCAACGAGGGCCACTTCCTGCTGCACTACCAGCCGATCGTGGACCTGCCCAGCGGCATGGCGGTCGGGTTCGAGGCGCTGGTCCGCTGGCACCACCCGAAGCGCGGGATCGTCACGCCGGAGGAGTTCATCGAGGTAGCCGAGGAGAGCGGCCTGATCCTGCCGATGGGCCGCTGGGTGCTGGAGGAGGCGCTGCGCACGGTCGCCGAGTGGCGCCGCATCCTGCCGGCCGGCCAGGCCCCGTACGTCAGCGTCAACGTCTCGGTCCGGCAGTTCCGCGAGTCCGGGTTCGTCGAGCAGGTCCGTGCCGCGCTCACCCACACCGGCGTGCCACCGCACGGCCTGATGCTGGAGATCACCGAGACCCTGCTGGTGAAGGACGACGAACGGATCTGGACCGATCTGGGCGCACTGCGGGAGATGGGCATCCGGATCGCCATCGACGACTTCGGCACTGGCTACTCGTCACTCGGCTACCTGCGCCAGCGCCCGATCGACATCATCAAGATCGACAAGACGTTCATCGACGACATGGTCTCCAGCCCGCAGCCGATGGCCCTGGTAAGCGGCATCGTGAGCCTGGCGCAGTCGCTCGGCCTCACGGTCATCGCCGAGGGCATCGAGAGCCCCACCCACCGCGAGGTGCTGGTCCGCCTCGGCTGCCCGCTCGGCCAGGGCTTCCTCTTCTCCAGTCCGCTCGGCCCCACCGAGGTCCTGGCCTGGCTGCGCAGCACCCAGCAGATAGCCGTCTGAACCGAGGTCCTGGCCTGGCTGCGCAGCACGCAGCAGATAGCCGTCTGATCGGCATGGGTCACCCCCGCACAGGTTTCGCGTACGCCCCGCGGCGACGCCGAATCCCCGGCCATTTCCCGGCCGGGCGCTTTCCCGCACGCATGGGCCGGCCCCCCGTTTTCCGGGCGCCGGACGCCGCCGGATACCCTTTCCGGCCCGCCGGACCGGCCGCCCGCGAAGGCCCGGAGGGTTCCGCGCGGCCACGGTTGCGTCGGTCCGGTACCGTCTCATTCCCCGCCGGTTAACGGCCCTTTAGCGGCCGGCCTTTCCCAGGTCCCGTGCGCGGCTTTCCCCGGCCGGCGGCCGGCTCGTTCCCGTGTACCGGAACCGGAATAGCGCCGATCGCGCCCACTATCGAAGACCGCCGCTGAGGTCAGAGCGGGTCCGGGCCGTCCACAAGAGACGCCAACGGCGCCGCCCGGAAACCCGGACGGCGCCGCCGCGGAGCGCTCTAGCGCTTGTTGTGGTACGCCTCGACCACGTTGCTCGGGATCCGGCCACGCTCGGAGACCGGGTAGCCGTTCTTGTTCGCCCACTCACGAATAGCCTGGTTCTGGTCCCGGCTGGAACGGCTCGACACGGCCGCGACGGCCCGCCGGGCAGTGGTCGGAACGTTGCCGTTGCGCCCCAGACGGGTAGCCGCGGAGAGGAACGGCTCCAGGGCTTTACGCAGCTTACCGGCGTTCTTCTCGGAGAGGTCGATGGTGTAGTTGACCCCGTCGAGACCGAATTCGACGGTGCGGTCGGCTTCACCCCCGTCGAGGTCGTCGGTCAGAACGGTAATTATCTGCTTGGCCATGGTTGTTCGCTCCTACAGCGACGTCATTAGGCTGACGCCCGCCCCGGTTCTGGCCGCGAATGGTCGTCATCGCATTCATTCTGTCGCCCGGGTGGTAGCCAGTGCAAATTGCCCGTTCTGGCATGTCGCAATTGCCGGGCCCCTCGAGCCGTCGACCGAGGGGGCTTTTCAGACCTGTGAATATGCGGTAACGTTCGCGGTGGGAGCGCTCCCACGTCGCCATCCCTCGCGATGGCCCGCAGACCCGAGCCGCCTCGTCGCCGATCCTCCGGTGCCGGGGCGGTTCGCCGTTTCCCGGTCCATGATCCGGACCATCCTGCCACGCGATCTCACCGTGCGCCGCACGCACGCTCCCCGCAGCGCGGCCAAGCGCTGCCAGACAGGCGGCCCTCCCACCGCCGCCCACCCACGCCGAACCCGCCCCGCCCCACAGGCGACCCTCCCACCGCCGCCCGCCCGCGCCGAGCCGGCCCTCGCCCAACTCCCCGCCGTCAGACCTGGCGGAGCGGCGCGAAAGGTTGTAAGCATGTAATCAGGTAAGCGAGGAGGTTGTCATGCCAGTCCGATTCGCCGCCCCCGGTGGGCGCACCGAGCCACCCAACGCCGACGACGCCGCCGCCTGGATCATCGGCGCGCTCCCCGACGGCTGGTTCACCGAGGCACCCGAGGTCGTCATCGACCGCGACGAGATCATCATCTGGGGCCGCCTGCCCCGGCCCGACCTGCCGGAGGACGCCACCGACGCCGACCGTGCCGCCGGCCAGGCCGGGCGGATCGCCGGGTTCCGGGAGGAGACCCGGGAGGGCCGGATCCGGGTCGCCCGCCAGGTCGAGCACCGCTACCAGCGCAAGGTCGCCTGGGGTGCCCGATGCGGGGAGACCTCGGAGCTCTTCACCCATCTGTCCGCACCGGTGATGACTCGGCTGCGTCAGCCCGAGCGCCAGGTCCTCGACACCCTGGTCGACGCCGGCGTGGCCCGCTCCCGCTCCGAGGCGCTGGCCTGGTGCGTGAAGCTGGTCGGCCGGCACACCGAGGACTGGCTGGAGGAGCTGCGCTCAGCCATGACCCGCGTCGACGAACTCCGCCGCCGGGGACCAGAGGCTTAGAGATCCATCGTGGTCGAGGTCCGCGTTTCGCTTCAAGATCCTTTCTTGTACGCGTGTCCTCGTCCCGCCGGATCAGGGCCGTCCCGTCCGGCCGGCGCGCGCTTACTGCCCGCTCCGGCCTGTGCCGCGCCCGCCGGGCGCAGATCGGTGGCCGGGCGGGCCCGGCCAGTCGCCACCACCCCCGTCTGCCGCCGGTCACGACCGCCCAGTCTTTCGGTCACCCTGAGCGGGGTGGTCACGCTCTCGCCCGCCAGGCGCCCCGACGTCCCTAGGCGGGCGCACACGGCGAGGTGGCCGAAGACGTGGTGGCCGCACACGGAAGACCCCGTGCGCGCGGCCACCACGGCCATATGCCAGGTAGGCGACCACGACACCGCCTCCGTGTGCACCCACCCTGGTGGAGGCGCGACCACCCACCCCGGGCGACCGGCGTTTACGGCTGAAGGCAGGCAACCCGGGTGCCTGGCGGGCAGGAGCGTGGCGGCCCGGCACGAAGGCCCGGCCCGGCACGAAGGCCCGGCCCGGCACCAAGGCCCGGCCCGGCACGGCGGGCCGCCGCCGACCGGCACGGTCTGGCAAGGTTCGGCGGGGTTCGGCGTGAGGGTGCGCTTCGGCCCGGTGGGCGCGTTGCGGGCGTGAGGCGGGCAGCGGCTCGCGTGGAGCGGGTGGGACGGCCGCTGTGGGGCGGGGCGGCGCACCGCGTACGAGATCATGGTCCGTAGGGTGAGTGGCGTGTTGCGTGAGGTCACCGCGATCCGTTATGTGACGCCCCTGCGGGAGGGCGGCTCGTTGCCCGGTGTCGTCGAGACGGACGATCTCGGGACGTATGTGGTCAAGTTCCGCGGAGCGGGCCAGGGGCCGCGCGCGCTGGTGGCCGAGGTGATCGCCGGGGAGCTGGCGCGGCGGCTCGGGCTGCCGGTGCCGGAGCTGGCCCGGGTGGAGCTCGATCCGGTGGTGGCCCGCGCCGAGCCGGACGAGGAGGTCCAGGAGCTGATCAAGGCGAGCGCCGGGGGCAATCTGGGGATGGACTTCCTGCCCGGTTCGCTGGGGTACGACCCGGTGGCCCACCCGGTGGACACCGCGCTGGCCAGCCGGATCGTCGCCTTCGACGCGTTCGTGGAGAACGTGGACCGCAGCTGGCGTAACCCCAACCTGCTGATCTGGCACGGCCGGCTCTGGCTGATCGATCATGGGGCGACGCTCTACTTCCACCACAACTGGGCGCGCGCCGAGCAGGTGGTGCACCGGCCCTACCGGTGGGACGACCACGTGCTGAGGCCGTACGCGAACGGGCTCGCCACCGAGGGCCCGGCGCTGGCCGCACGGATCACCCCGGAGCTGCTGGCCGAGGTGATCGATCTGGTGCCGCAGGAGTGGCTGGAGGACGGCGACCGGGCCGCCTACCTGAGCCATCTGTCCCGTCGAGCCGAGCGGCCGGAGGCGTGGCTGCCATGACACCGTACGAGTACGCGATCATCCAGGCCATGCCGCGGGTCGAGCGCGGTGAGCTGATCAACGTCGGGGTGCTGCTCTACTGCCAGCGGCGGGACTTCCTGTCCGCGCGGACGCATCTGGACGAGTCCCGGCTGCTCGCGCTGGACCCGTCGGCCGACGTGGCGGCGATCCGGGCCGCGCTGGACGCCTGGGACCGGACCTGTGGCGGCAGCGGGGCGGCCGAGGGGATGCGGCAGGGTGAGCGGTTCCGCTGGCTGGTGGCGCCGCGCAGCACGATTCTGCGGGCCGGGCCGGTCCACATGGGCCTGACCGCCGACCCGGAGGCCGAGTTGAAACGACTTGTCGAGTTGCTGGTGCGCTGACGGGGCACCCGGCGGCCACAAAACCCGGCAGACTGATCGGATGCAGCTCCCGCTGAACCCGCCGGTCAGGCCGATGCTCGCGAAACCCGTCGCGGAGATCCCGCCCGGCCAGCTCTACGAGCCCAAATGGGACGGATTCCGGTCGATCGTCTTCCGGGACGGCGACGAGGTGGAGATCGGCAGCCGCAACGAGAAGCCGATGACCCGCTACTTCCCCGAGGTGGTCGCCGCCGTCCTGGCGAACTTCCCGGAGCGGGCGGTGATCGACGGCGAGGTGATCGTCGCCGACACCGAGCGGAACACTCTCGATTTCGAGGCGCTCCAGCAGCGCATCCATCCGGCGGCCAGCCGGGTCAGGCTGCTGTCCGAGCAGACTCCGGCGAGTTTCGTGGCTTTCGACCTGCTCGCGCTCGGCGACGAGGATCTGACCGGGCTGCCGTTCCAGGAGCGCCGGGCCAGGCTGGCGGATACCTTGAAGAACGCCGAACCTCCGGTGTACGTGACTCCCGCGACCGATGATCTGGAGACCGCCCGCCGGTGGTTCGCCGAGTTCGAGGGCGCCGGGCTGGACGGGCTGATCGCCAAGGGGCGGGATCTGACGTACCAGCCGGACAAGCGGGTGATGTCGAAGATCAAGCACAAGCGGACCGCGGACTGCGTGGTGGCCGGCTACCGGGTGCACAAGTCGGCCGACAACCGGATCGGGTCGCTGCTGCTGGGCCTGCACGACGAGCGTGGTGTCCTGGTGAGCGTCGGGGTGATCGGCTCGTTCCCGATGAAGGTGCGCGAGGAGCTGTTCGAGGAGTTGCAGCCGCTGGTCACCACGTTCGAGGGACACCCGTGGAACTGGGCGGCCCACGAGCAGGGCGAGCGCACCCCGCGCAAGAACGAGGTGAGCAGGTGGAACGCGGGCAAGGACCTGTCGTTCACGCCGCTGCGGCCGGAGCGGGTCGTCGAGGTCCGCTACGACTACATGGAGGGGATCCGGTTCCGGCACACCGCCCAGTTCGAGCGGTGGCGTCCCGATCGCGACCCGCTGACCTGCACGTACGAGCAGTTGGAGCGCCCGGTGCGGTTCGACTTGGCCGAGGTCCTCACGAGCCGTTGAGGGGCGCACCGGCGCGGACCGGATAGGGTCGGTATGTGGATCGTCGCTCGCGCCTGGCCGTCGCAGTCCTCGCCGTTCTGGTCACGGTCACCGGCTGCACCCTGCCGTCGTTCGCTCCGGAGGGCTCCGACCAGCCGGCCCGGGCGGAGTCCGGCACGTCCGTGCCCGGCTCGGCGGAGCCCGGCACCGCGCAGTGGCGGCCCTGCCCCGAGGTGCCGCAGGACCTGGTCGGCCGGACCGCGCCCGGGATGACCTACCAGTGCGCGACGGTCCAGGTGCCGGAGGACTGGGCGAAGCCGGACGCCGGCAAGAAGTACGACATCTCGATGATCCGGATCCGTTCCGGCAAGCAGAAGGCGTCGGAACGGATCGGCTCGCTGCTGCTCAATCCGGGCGGCCCGGGTGGCTCGGGTGTCGACCTGGCGGTCTACCTGACGTTCGGGGAGAAGCTGGGCGGCCTGCCCACCGAGATCACCGACCGGTTCGACATCGTCGGCTTCGACCCGCGCGGGATCAACCGGTCCAGCCCGGTCAAGTGCATCGACGCGAAGGACCAGGACGCCTCCTTCGCCGCCGACCCGGACCCGGTGAGCCAGGCCGAGTTCGACACGGTGGCGGCGCTCACCAAGAAGATCGCCGACGGCTGCACCAAGAAGTACGGCGAGGACCTGAGCGACTTCGCCACCGAACAGGCCGCCCGTGACGTGGACGCGCTGCGCGCCGCGGTCGGCGACGAGAAGCTCACCTACCTGGGGTATTCGTACGGCACCCTGCTCGGCGCCACCTACGCGCAGTTGTTCCCGCAGAACGTGCGGGCCCTGGTGCTGGACGGCGCGGTCGACCCGACGGAGACCTTCACGCAGGGTTCGGAGCAGCAGGCCAAGGGCTTCGAGCGGGCGTTCACCAACTTCACCAAGTGGTGCACGACCGAGCCCAGCCGCTGCCCGATCGCGCCGGACGCCCGGGGCGCCGTGACCGACGCGCTCGCCAAGGCCGAGACGTCGCCGGTGCGCGGGCCGGACGGGCGGGACGCCACGGCCGGCTGGGTGTTCCTCGGGCTGATCTCGTCGCTCTACACCGAGTCCGGCTGGGCCGACCTGGCCAACGCCATCGACGACCTCCGAACCGGTGACGCGACCGGCATCTTCGAGCTGGCCGACCAGTATGCGGAACGCGAACCCGACGGCACCTACTCCAACCTGTTCGACGCCAACCTGACGGTGAACTGCGTGGACAACCAGAAGGCGCCGGGCGTCGCCGAGATCCGTAGGCTCCAGGGCGAGTGGCGGTCCAAGTACCCGCTGTTCGGAGCACCGATGGCGGTCGGGATGCTGCCGTGCGCGTACTGGGGTGGCGGCCGGGATCCGTACCCGGCCGGGGAGGCGAAGGGGGCGCCGCCGATCCTGGTGGTGGGCACGACCGGGGACCCGGCCACGCCGTACGAGAACACCGCCGACCTGGCGAACATGCTGGGTGTCGGGCAGGTGCTCACGTGGGAGGGCGAGGGACACACCGCCTACCCCTCGACCACGTGCATCAAGGACGCGGTGGACCGCTATCTGCTGGACCTGAAGATGCCGCCGGAGGGTCTGCGCTGCCCTCCGAAGTGACCACTCCCTGACGGGCGGCCATCTCCTCGAGCAGTGTGCGTACCCGTCGGAGGTTGGCCTTGAGCTCTTCCTGCTCCTCGTGGCGGAAGGCGTCGTTGTCGACGATCAGCCTGCTGGCGAAGTGCGCGGTGATCAGCGGGATCACCAGCAGCACCATGACCGAGATGAGGATCCCGGCCATCACCCGGGCCTGCCAGGTCGCGGGTGAGATGTCGCCGTAGCCGACCGTGGACGCGGTGACGACGGCCCACCAGATCGAGTCGCCGATGGTCCTCTCCTCGAAATGGTGGTACAGGGTGCCGCAGATGATGATGAGCATCGAGTAGGACAGCAGCAGCGTCTTCGGCGAGTTGGCCAGCCAGACCATCCCGCGGTAGACGAGTTTCGGCAGCGTGAGCAGCGCGTGCATGTGGCCATGGTGCCCGAGGTGAACGGTCCGCGACAGCCCGTGACAAGCTTTCGATCATGCAGATCCGGATCGCCACCCGTGCCGACGTCCCCGCCGTGCTCGGCCTGCTCGCCGATGACGACATCAGCCGTACCCGTGGCTTCGGGTCAGCCGACATCGAGCCGGGGATCTGGGCGGCCTTCGAGGCCATCGACTCCGACGACCGCAACTACCTGATCGTGGCCGTCGACGGCGACGAGGTGGTCGGCACCTGCCAGCTCACCTTCATCCCCGGGCTGAGCCGGGGCGGCGCCGAGCGGATGCTGATCGAGGCGGTCCGGATCAGCTCGGCCCGGCGCGGGAAGGGCCTCGGCGGGGAGCTGATGCGCTGGGCGATCGAGCGGGCGCGGGCGCGCGGCTGCCGGATCGTGCAGCTGACCACGGACAAGCGCCGCACCGACGCGCACCGGTTCTACGAGGCGCTCGGCTTCGAGGCCTCGCACGAGGGCATGAAGCTACTTCTGTGACTTGAGGTCGCGGTCCTTGGACGGCTGCACCCGTTTCGGCTCGCCGGGCATCTTCGGATGGTCCGGCGGGTAGGGCAGGTCGCCGAGGCCGTCGCGCTCGTCGCGCTCCACCCACTCCAGCAGCGGGGTGAGGTCGTGGGCCACGTCGTCGATGCCGGCGTGCGGGTCGCCGCCCTTCGTGAACCGGGCCGGCACGGTCCGCAGGTCGAAGTCGTCGGGCTCGACCTCGGCCAGCTCGGCCCAGGTGACCGGGGTGGAGACGGTGGCCCGGGCGTTGGCGCGCAGCGAGTAGGCGCAGGCGATGGTGCGGTCCCGGGCCATCTGGTTGTAGTCGAGGAACACCCGCTCGCCGCGCTCCTCCTTCCACCAGGAGGTGGTGATGCCGGCCGGGTTGCGGCGCTCCACCTCACGGGCCAGGGCGATCGCCGCGCGGCGCACGTCGATGAAGGACCAGCGCGGCTCGATGCGCACGTAGACGTGCACGCCGCGGCCGCCGGAGGTCTTCGGGAACCCGGTCCAGCCCAGGTCGGCGAGGACCTCGCGGACCACGCCGGCGGTGGCGACCACGTCGGCGAAGCCGGTGCCGGGCTGCGGGTCGAGGTCGATGCGCAGCTCGTCGGGCTCGTCCGGGGCGGTGGCGCGGACCGGCCAGGGGTGGAAGACCACGGTGCCCATCTGCGCGGCCCAGGCGACGTGGGCCAGGTCCGCGGGGCTGAGCTCGTCGGCCGTACGCATGCTCGGGAACTTGATCGTGGCGGTTTTGATCCAGTCGGGGACGCCGCGGGTGGGGATCCGCTTCTGGAAGAACATCTCGCCCTCGATGCCGTCCGGGAAGCGCTGCAACGTGGTGGGACGGTCGTGCAGGGCCCGCAGGATGCCGTCGCCGACGGCCAGGTAGTACTCGAAGACGTCGCGCTTGGTGAATCCGCGCTCGGGGAAGACCATCTTGTCCGGGCTGCTCAGGCGCACGGTGTGGCCGGCGACCTCGTGCTCTTCCGCGGCGGCTTTCGGCATGCCTCTCAGCTTAGGGGCCGATGCGCGGGGAGGCCGCCCGGCAAACCGGACGGCCTCTACCATTTTATGCTGATATTTCAGACATTACGCCGGCGACGCGTGTACCAGACGGCCGCGGTGCCGGCCGCCACCATCAGACCACCGGCGGCCAGCACGCCCCCGGACGGGGAGCCGGTCAGCGGGAGCGTGTCGCCGGAGCTGACGCCCGCGCCCGCGGTGGTCTGGGTCGGCTTCGGCGTGGCGATCTCCGAGCTGACCCCGGCCGGCGGCACCGTGTTGACGTTGCCGGTCGGCAGGCTCGGGCTGGGGCTCGGCGTCTCGCTCACGCCGCCGTAGCCCGGCTTGCCGCGGGTCGGCGGGGTCGCGGTCACGGCGTTGACGGCGGCGGGCGGCGCGGCCTCGCCGCCGTAGCCGTCGCCCCCCTGGTCGCCCGGTTCAGGACTCGGCGCCGCCATGATGTGACCGGCGTTGGCGGCGAGATCGGCGGACGCCGTCGCGGGCGTGGCGCCGAGGGCGAGAGCGGCGAGGACAGTGGCGCCGACCGTGGGAAGTCCAGCGGTCAGCCGACGCGAAAAGCTCATGAGGAGTATCCGTTCTGTTGCTGAAGGTACGGTTCCATGGTCGCACGGGAGCTTAACGGTAATTGCCCGTTTTACCCGGAAACACCCCGAGGCGGGTCTTCAGCTCGGAAGACCACCGAAACGGTGACTGCGCCACAAGTGCGACAAAGTGAATACCTTGAGCTCGAACTGTGGATCCGCGGCGAACAGTCCCCCGCTGTACGGAGCGTGCAGTTGCACACTGGCTCCGGTGTCCAGATAGACCGAGACCACGTTGCGGCGGCCGCGCCGCTCGGCCCGCAGGTCCACCACCCGGTGCCAGGGCGCCTCGCCCTCCTCGAAGACGGACGAGGTACGGATCCCGCCGGCGCCCACCTCGACCCCGGTACGCCGCCCGGCCACCATGCCGGCCGCCGCACCGAGCAGCAGCGGCCCACCGATCAGCGCGAGCCACACCCAGCCCGGCGGGCCACTCCGGCCGGGCCAGGCCAGTGCCACGATCACCCCCGTCGTGACACTCGCCACCGCGCTCATCGCGCCGAGATAGAGACCGTGGCCGAGGACCTGCTGCCAGGTCGGCCGGAACATCGCCGGGGATCCACCTTCCATGACCTCTCAACCGGCGCGGTCACCACCTCCGGCGCACGCCGCGTGCGACGTACGGTGGATGGCATGACAACCGATCTACCCACGACCGAGGAGGAGTGGCGGATCCGCCTCTCTCCGGCCGAGTTCCGCGTGCTCCGCGAGGCCGGCACCGAAGCGCCGTGGAGCGGCGAGTATGTGAGCACCAAGACCGCCGGTGTCTACGACTGCCGGGCCTGCGGCGCCCAGCTCTACCCGAGCGACACCAAATTCGACAGTCACTGCGGCTGGCCGTCCTTCGACGACGCCATCCCGGGTGCGGTCAAGGAGATCGAGGACCACAGCCACGGGATGGTGCGCACCGAGATCCGGTGTGCCCGCTGCGACTCGCACCTGGGCCACGTGTTCCGGGGCGAGGGCTTCACCCCGAAGAACACGCGGCACTGTGTGAACAGCCTGTCGATCCGGCTCACGGCCGCCGGCTGAGATCCTCCACCACATAGGTCACGCCGTTCGGCGCCTGGACACGGTCGGCACTGGTGACCCGCCAGTCGTCGCCGAGTTCAGGCGCGAACGCGTCGCCGGGCACCGTCAGGTCGATCCTCGTCCGGACGATGTGCCCGGCCCCCGGGAGGAAAGCGGCATAGATCTGCGAGCCGCCCATCACCCAGAAGTCCTCATATTTCACATCATCGAGGGAATGGATGACCGTGGCGCCCGGGGCCGCCCAGTTCGGGTCGCGGGTGAGGACGATGTTCTCCCGGCCCGGCAGCGGCCGCTTCGGCAGCGACTCCCAGGTGCGGCGGCCCATCACCACCGGCGCGCCCATGGTGCGCTCCTTGAAGACGGCCTGCTCCCCCGGGACCCGCCACGGGATGGTGTTGCCGGCGCCGATCACCCGGTCCCGGGCCTCGGCCCAGATCATGTGGATCGTCATACCGCTACGGGGGCCGGGATCAGCGGGTGGTGCCGGTAGCCGACCACGGTGAAGTCGGCGTACTCGTGCTCGAACAGGCTGGGGCGGGGCGCGATCTCGAGTTCCGGGAACGGGTACGGCTCCCGGGTGAGCTGCTCCCGCACCTGCTCGATGTGGTTGTCGTAGATGTGCACGTCGCCGCCGACCCAGATGAAGTCGCCGGGCTCCAGACCGACCTGGGCCGCGATCATCCGGGTCAGCAGGGCGTAGCTGGCGATGTTGAACGGGACACCCAGGAAGAGGTCGGCGCTGCGCTGGTAGAGCTGGCAGGAGAGCTTGCCGTCGGCCACGTGGAACTGGAACAGCGCATGGCAGGGCGCCAACGCCATGTCCGGGATGTCGGACACGTTCCAGGCGGAGACGATCATCCGCCGGGAGTCCGGATTCTTCTGAATGGTCTCGACCACTTCGGAGAGCTGGTCGATGTCCCCGTTCTTTCCCGGCCACGAGCGCCACTGCTTGCCGTAGACCGGCCCCAGCTCCCCGTCGGCGCCGGCCCACTCGTCCCAGATCGTGACGCCCTGCTCGCGCAGCCACTTCACGTTGGTGTCCCCGCGCAGGAACCAGAGCAGCTCGACCGCGATCGACTTGAAATGCACCCGCTTCGTGGTGATCAGCGGAAAACCTTGGGACAGGTCGTATCGCAGGGTCGCGCCGAAGAGACTCCGCGTCCCGGTGCCCGTGCGGTCACTCTTGGGGGTGCCGGTCTCGAGAACCCGTCGCAAAAGGTCTTCAAATTGGGTGTCGACGGCCATGCGGTGAAAATATCACCGCATCTCAGAGGTGGAGTTCGCAGCCGTCCGGGTCGTCCAGCCACACGCCGTCGGTGGCCAGATAGCGGAACTTGTAGTGGCCCGGGTCGAGCGGCACGCTCACCGTCCGGGTGCCGTTGCGCCGCACCAGGAGTTCGTGCGCCCCCGGCCGCCAGTCGTTGAAGTCGCCGACCACGCTCACCGTGCCGGGCGGCTCGTCAGCCGGGAGGCAGAACGTCACCCGGGTCTTGTTGCCGAACAGTCTGCTGCGCTTGATCATGACGTCCTCCAGCCTTCACCGGTACAACGTCGAAAGCCCACGTATGTTGTGCCGATGCATCCCGAACCTCACGACGAGCTGCGGGTGGCGTCGTTCCGCGATCTCGACACCACCCTCCTCTACGAGATCCTCAAGCTGCGCAGCGAGGTCTTCGTGGTCGAGCAGGAGTGCGCCTACCTGGACCCGGACGGGCGGGACGTCGAACCCGGCACCCGGCACCTGTGGTTCGCGCAGGGCAAGCGGGTCCGGGCCTACCTGCGGATCCTGAGCGACCACGGGGTGGAGCGGATCGGCCGGGTGGTGACCGCCCCGGAGGCCCGCGGCAACGGGCTGGCCGGGCGGCTGATCTCCGAGGCGCTCGCCGTGATCGGCAACCGCCCGGCGATCCTGCACGCCCAGGCCCACCTCGCCGCCTACTACACCCGGTTCGGCTTCGAGCAGTCCGGCCCCGAATACCTCGAGGACGGCATCCCGCACATCCCGATGAAGCGGGATTAAGGCAGGTTCGCCACGATCTCGTTGACCGAGCGGCGCCGGCCGGTGTAGAACGGCACCTCCTCGCGGACGTGCCGACGCGCCCGGGACGCCCGCAGCTCACGCATCAGGTCCAGGATGCGGTGCAGCTCGTCGGCCTCGAACGCCAGCATCCACTCGTAGTCGCCGAGCGCGAACGACGCGACCGTGTTGGCACGGACGTCCGGGTAGCCGCGCGCCTGACGGCCGTGCTCGGCCAGCATCTCGCGCCGCTCCGAGTCGGGCAGCAGGTACCACTCGTAGGAGCGGACGAACGGGTAGACGCAGACGTACTGCCGGGGCTCCTCGTCGGCCAGGAAGGCCGGCAGGTGGCTGCGGTTGAACTCGGCCGGGCGGTGCAGCGCCATCTGCGACCAGACCGGCTCCAGGTGGCGGCCCAGCGCGGTCCGGCGGAACAGCCCGTAGGCGTCCTGGAGCGCGTCCGACGAGCCGGAGTGCCACCACACCATGATGTCGGCGTCGGCACGCAGACCGGACACGTCGTAGGTGCCGCGGATCGTCACGTCCTTGTCGGCCAGCTGCTCGAAGAGCGCGTCCACCTCACCGGCCAGCTCGTCACGGAGTGCGGGCAGCGGCGCGGTCACCCGGAACACCGACCACATGGTGTAGCGGATGGTCGCGTTCAGCTCGTTGATCCGCGCCGCATTCGTCTGTTCGGTCATGTGATCCCCTTCAGGAACGTACTCACATCGTCCGCGGCGCGCTCGCCGCTGGCCACGCACACCGGGATGCCGACACCGTCGAACGCCGCTCCGGCCAGCGCCAGCCCCTCCGGCAGCCCGGCCCGTGCCGCGGCGATCCGGTCGGCGTGACCCGGCGCGTACTGCGGCAGGCCACCGCCCCAGCGCTGCACCCACGCCGCCGCCGGGACCGGCAGCCCCACACCGAGCAGGTCGCTCAGCTCCCGGCGGGCCGTCTCCAGCAGCGCGGCGTCGTCCCGCTGGAGCCGCTCCTCCTCGCCGGACCGGCCGAGCGACACCCGGACGATCACCGGGCCGTCCTCGCGGGCCAGGTGCGGCCACTTGGTGGTGAAGAAGGTGGCCGCCTTGACCAGCGTGCCCTCGCCCGGCGGCACCAGGAACCCGGAGAGGTCCGGCAGCCCGGTCCCGGCCGGCAGGGCCATCGCCGCGAGGGCGACGCTCGCGTAGTCCAGGGCGGCGACCGCGGCGGCCGGCTCCGGCGCGACCTCGCTCAGCAGCCGGGACGCCGGCCTCGCCGGCAACGCCAGGATCACCGCGTCGAACTCTTCGGTCCGCGGCGCGGGCACCGGCCCGGAGACCACCTTCCAAAGACCCTTCCCGGTACGGGTGAGTTCGCGCGCCGGCGCACCGAGGCTGATCCGCGCCCCGCTCGCCGCGGCGGCGGCACCGGCCAGCCGGCTCATCCCGCCCTCGACCGCGGCGAAGACCGGCCGCCCGGGGACCCGGCGACCACGCGCCTGGGCGGCCCGGACCGCGGCGGTCAGGGTGTGCTCGGTCTCCGCGGTGTGCGCCAGCTGCGGCATGGTGACCCGCAGGGACAGCCGGTCGGCGCGGCCCGCGTAGACCCCGCCGAGCATCGGGTCCACCAGCCGGTCCACGACCTCGTCGCCGAACCGCTCGCGGACCAGGGCGCCGACCGCCACGTCGGCGCCGGGCGCCAGCAGGGGGCGGCCGGTGTCCCGGTCGGCGCCGCTCGCCGGCAGCGCCACGCCGTCCAGCGTGGACAGGTCACCGGGGACGCCGACCAGCGTGCCGCCGGGGATGGGAGCGAGACGGCCCCCGAAGGCCAGGGCGGCCGGACGGGCCGCCGGGTGCACCAGGGCGTCGCCGAGGCCGACCCGCCGGGCCAGAACCACCGCCGCGGACTCGCCGCCGTCCGGCGCGCTGTTCAGGAACGACTCGGCGCCGCGCTCGACCGTGCGCCCGCCCAGCTCACCGGTGCTGAGCTTGCCGCCCAGGGCGGGACCACTCTCGAACACCACCACCTCGGCGCCCGGGTGGACATCCCGCAGGCGCACGGCGGCCGCCAGGCCGGCGATGCCGCCGCCGATGACCGCGATCCGCTTCCGCACGCTTCACACACTCCCAGGTTCCGCCGGCCCCCGGCCAGTGGGGTCCGCGTCTGTGACGTGAGACTGCCGCGATCCGGCCCCGTCGCCCAGGGCCCTAAGACCCGGAGACCTCGTGGACCAGGGCGACCAGGCGGGTGAGGATGTCCGGGTCGGTCTCCGGCATCACGCCGTGGCCCAGGTTGAAGACGTGCCCGGGGGCGGCCCTGCCCTGTTCGAGGACCCGGCGGGTCTCCCGCTCGACCGTGTCCCACCCGGCGAAGAGGATCGCCGGGTCCAGGTTGCCCTGCACCGCACGGTCCGGGCCGATCCGCCGGGTGGCCTCGTCCAGCGGGGTCCGCCAGTCCACCCCGACCACGTCGGCGCCGGCCTCGCCCATCGCCTCCAGCAGCACCCCGGTGCCGACGCCGAAGTGGATCCGCGGCACCCCGGCGTCGATCAGGCCGTTCAGCACCGCGGCCGAGTGCGGCATCACGAACCGCCGGTAGTCGGCCTCGGAGAGGGCGCCGGCCCACGAGTCGAAGAGCTGCACGGCGCTCACCCCGGCGTCGATCTGGACCCGCAGGAACGTCAGCGTGATCTCGGCGAGCCGGGCCAGCAGGGCGTTCCACAGCTCGGGTGCGCCGTACATCATGGCCTTGGTCTTCAGGTAGGTCCGCGACGGACCGCCCTCGATCAGGTAGCTGGCCAGCGTGAACGGCGCGCCCGCGAAGCCGATCAGCGGCGTCGCGCCCAGCTCGGCGACCAGCAGCCGCACCGCCTCGGTGACGAAGTCCACGTCGGCCGGGACGATCGGCCGCAGCCGGGCCAGATCGGCCTCGGTGCGCACCGGCTCGGCCACCACCGGGCCGGTGCCGGCCACGATGTCGAGGTCGATGCCGGCCGCCGCGACCGGCACCACGATGTCGCTGAAGAAGATCGCCGCGTCCACGTTGTGCCGGCGGACCGGTTGCAGGGTGATCTCGGTGACCAGGTCCGGCCGGCGGCACGACTCGAGCATGCCGACGCCCTCCCGGATCTTGCGGTACTCGGGCAGCGAACGCCCGGCCTGCCGCATGAACCACACCGGCGTGTGCGGGCCGGGCAGACCACGACACGCCCGGACGAAGGGGGAATCCTGGAGAACCGTCACCGGGCCATGGTGCCATGCCAGTACGGGGGCGCGGCGGCGTGCCGACCCCGGACCGCCGCTAGATCGGCATAGGCTTTCCCCATGGCGTCCCCCTCCGCTGCCCCTGAGGCGTTCACCCGCGCCGTCGCCGGGCTGCGCGCGGAGTCGCCGCGGCCGGAGATCCTGCTCGAGGAGATCGCCGCGCCCCAGCGGCTCGCGCCGTATGCGTTCGCCCTCAGCGCCACCGTGCTTCGCGGCGGTGACGAGGTGGCGAGCGGCCGGCTGATCCTGCTGCACGACCCGGCCGGGCACGAGGCCTGGCAGGGCGACCTGCGCCTGGTCACGCTGATCACCGCGGAGCTGGAGGAGGACCTGGCCTCCGACCCGCTGCTGTCGGCGGTGGCGTGGACCTGGCTGATCGACGGGCTGGAGCAGCACGCGGCGGCGTACACGGCGATCGGCGGCACGGTCACGCAGACCGCGTCCACCCGGTTCGGCGAGCTGGCCGGCCCGGCCCCGACCGCCGACCTGGAGGTGCGCGCCTCCTGGACACCCACCTCCACCGACTTCGGCGCCCATCTGTACGGCTGGTGCGCGATGCTGGCCTCGACGGCCGGCCTGCCGCCACCCGGGGTGGCCTCGCTCACCGACCGGGTCAAATCCGCCTGATCTTGGACGATCGGCCACCGCAAACGGCGGTCAAACGTCCAAGATCACCGAATTCGACGTTCAGCCGTTGCCGCAGGCGCCCAGGGTCTGGCAGGCGGTCTCGATCGGGATGGCCAGGCCGATGCCCTCGGCGTCCCGCGCCTTCGCGGTGGCCAGCCCGACCACCTTCTTGCTGGAGTTGACCACCGGGCCGCCGGAGTTGCCCGGGTTGATCGGGGCGTCGAACTGGATGGTCGGCCCGTCCTCGGCGCCCGGCCGGTAGGCGCTGATCACGCCGGTGGTGACCGAGTCCTCGAGGCCGAGCGGCGCGCCGACGACCATCACCTGCTGACCGGGCTTCACCTCGTCGGCGGCCACACCGAGCGGGGTGATGTCGGCGTTGGTACGCAGCAGCGCCAGATCCCGCCCCTCGCTCACCTTGACGATCGTCGCGTCGATCCGGGTGTTGCCGCGCTCCAGCGACACCGCACGGTCGCCGCCGGTCCACACCTCCTCCACCACGTGGAAGTTGGTGAACAGGTTGGTCCGCCCGTTCGCCTGGCCGACCGCGAACGCCGTACCGGTGAAGTCGCCGGCCCGGACCCGGAACACGCTGGGCAGCACGCTCTTCGCGATGCCCTCCGGGTCGAAGACCGTAGCGAGCTGCTTCTCCAGCTCCTGGCTGCGGCCCTGCTCGGCGTTGACGGCGGAGGCCAGGTCGCTGCTGCTCTGGATCATGGTCTCCACCCGGAACGCCTGCCAGGCGGTGACCAGCAGCAGCGCCGCGACCAGGCCGATGACGATCGTGCGGCCCCGCGCGCGCTTCGGGGCGGGGGCGGGGGCCGGCGCCGGCTCGTAGACCGGCTGCTGCGGCGTCTCGTAGACCGGCTGACTCCACTGCGGCTGTTGTTGCTGCTGCGGCGCCCACTGCGGCTCGGGCGCCCACTGCTGCTGTTGCTGTTGTTGTTGCTGACCCCACGGGTCGTACGCCGGTTGCTGCTGCTGGGGCTGCTGGTTCCAGGAGCGGTCGTCCTCCCAGGCCCACTCCTGGGCGCGCCGGTGCCCGCCTGATCCGTTGGCGGGCGTGAAGGGTTCGAATGGTGCGGTCATCCGGCGCGGCCTCCCCGGGTCTCGGCGCTGCGACAGGTGGTACGGAAGGGAGCGCTGAACGGATGAACTTCGCACGAGATCAAGAATCGACGCGCCGGACCCCGGCTGCGCACGCCAAGGGTGCTACCCCCGTACGGTTACGGAGTGACCGACGAAGCACCCCTGCGCCGTCGGGACTCGCCGGACACGGCAGGAGACGGACCGCACCCAGTGCCGCCCGGCCCGCACGCCGGCGGTCCCGAGGGCGGCCCCGAGGAACCCCGACCCGCGACACCATTGACCGCACCCCGCGACGGCACGCCCCGCCCGGTGGAGACCGAGGCCGAGCTGGCCGAGATCGTCTCCCGTCTGACGGCCGGCAACGGCCCCGTTGCCGTGGACGCCGAGCGCGCCTCCGGATATCGCTACACCCAGCGCGCCTATCTGGTGCAGCTGCGCCGGGCCGGGTCCGGCACCGTGCTGCTGGACCCGCTCCCCCTCGACGATCTACGCACCCTCGACGCGGCCCTCGCCGACACCGAGTGGGTGCTGCACGCCGCGAGCCAGGACCTGCCCTGCCTGGCCGAACTGGGGATGCGACCACGCCGGCTGTTCGACACCGAGCTGGCGGCCCGGCTGGCCGGCTTCGAGCGGGTCGGTCTCGCCGCACTGACCGAGCAGCTGCTCGGCTACTCACTGGAGAAACACCACTCGGCCGCGGACTGGTCGACCCGGCCGCTGCCGGAGTCCTGGCTGACGTACGCGGCACTCGACGTGGAACTGCTCACCGACCTGCGCGACATGCTTGCCGCCGAGTTGGAACAGCAGGGCAAGACGGCGTGGGCGGCCGAGGAGTTCGCCGCGCTGGTCGCCGGCGCGGACCGCCCGCCGCGGGTGCGCCCCGATCCGTGGCGGCGCACCTCGGGCATCCACCGGGTGCGCGGCGCCCGCGCCCAGTCCCGGGTCCGCGCGCTCTGGTACGCCCGCGACGGCGTGGCGGCCCGCCGGGACTCGGCGCCCGGCCGGGTGCTGCCCGACTCGGCGATAGTGGCGGCGGCCGAGGCCGATCCGAAGGATGAGCGCACCCTGCTGGGCATCCCCGGCTTCGGCGGCCGCTCGGTGCGCCGGCTGGCCCGGATCTGGCTGGACGCGCTGGATCAGGCCCGTGCCCTGCCGGACGACGCGCTGCCGGTGAACCAGCCGGTGGACGGGCCGCCCCCGCCGCACCGCTGGGCCGAGCGCGACCCGATCGCGGCGGCCCGGCTGGCCCGGTGCCGGCAGATCGTGGTGGGCACCGCCGAACGGCACAACCTCCCGCCGGAGAACCTGGTCAGCCCGGACTTCGTCCGCCGGCTGGCCTGGTCCCCGCCGGACGAGATCACGTCCCGCACGGTGGGCGACACGCTGCTCGGTTTCGGCGCCCGCAACTGGCAGGTGGTCCTGCTCGCCGACGACCTGGCCGAGGTCCTCCCCGAAACCCTCTGAGCGGTCCGACCTGGAGGATGTGCCGGCCACCAGGACCGGCACATCCCGCCCGACGGTCACACTCAGCTCTTGGTCTCGATCTCGGCGCGCAGCGCCGGGAAGTCCGCACGCACGTCGCCGGCGGTCTTGAAGAACCACATGATCATGCCGACGCTGCCCTCGTCGGCCCAGCCGCAGATCGCCAGGTCGACGCCGGAGGTGCTGCTGGTGCCGCACCGGGCGACACCACCCAGCTCGCCGGTGGAGGCATCGGACACACCGGACACCTCGGCGGACTGGCCGAAGACCCGGAACGACTCGGTGAGCTCCTTCTCCGGGTCGGTGATGGTGGCCTTGGTGGCCAGGGCGGCGACCATGTTCTGCTCGGCGGGCGAGCCGTAGAGGGCGCCGAACGAGCTGGACGCGCCCGGGTAGGCGGCCAGGCTGCTCTCCATCTCCTCGGTGATGGCCGCGAACTGCGGGTCGTCGACGAGGGGCAGGCCGCCCAGCGTCTGCGGCTGCGTGATGGCGATCCGGGCGGCCGCGGCCTCCGCGTCGTCGACCGCGTTCTTGCCGATCAGCACGAGCGTGGCGGCGCCGCCGACGCAGAGCACCAGCCCGATCGCCACCGAGAGCAGGATGATCGGCACGGTCCGGGACTTGGGCTTCTCCGGCGGGAACGGCGGCGGGAAGCCCGGATAGCCCGGCTGCGGGGGCCCGTAGCCGGGTTGCGGCGGACCATAGGGGCCGTACCCGGGCTGCGGCGCGCTGTACCCGGAAGGCGGGTACTCCGGCTGGCCGGACGGCGGAGGGTATGTCATCAACGCTCCATGACTCGTGAAGGTCGGTGGATCTTATCGACGCCGGGGAGCGGGAACGGACCGTTCATGCCGTGAGTAGTCACACCCGTACGCCGAAGGCCCCCGCACTGAGAGTGCGGGGGCCTCCGAAGGGGTTAACCGATCAGGAGCGGACGTTGGCCACGCCGTCCGGCAGGAAACGCTTGCCGGCGACCCGCTCCGCGGTGCCGCTGCGGTCCAGGTACGGCGTGACGCCACCCAGGTGGAACGGGTAGCCGGCGCCAAGGATCATGCACAGGTCGATGTCCTGCGCCTCGGCGACCACACCCTCGTCCAGCATGATCCGGATCTCCTCGGCCAGGCCGTCGAGGGCCTTCTGCCGGACCTCGTCGGCGGTGAGCGGCGCGTCGCCCACCTCGAGGATCTTGATGATCTCCGGGTTGATCTCCTTGTCCACCATCACCGGGAGACGCGAGTCGACGATCCGCTTGAGGTTCGGCGAGTCGACGTAGCGGTCCGGGAAGGCGGCGTGCAGGGTCTCGCCCACGTGGTACGCCACCGCGGGGCCGACCAGCTGGAGCAGCGCGATCGGGCGCATCGGCAGGCCCAGCGGGTCCATCGCCACGTTCACCACGTCCAGCGGGGTGCCGGCGTCGACGGCCTGGAAGATCTCGCTGGTCACCCGGGTGAGCAGGCGGTTGACCACGAACGCCGGGGCGTCCTTGACCAGCACCGAGGACTTCTTCAGCTGCTTGCCGACCTCGAAGGCGGTGGACAGCGTGGCGTCGTCGGTCCTCTCGCCGCGGATGATCTCCAGCAGCGGCAGAACGGCGACCGGGTTGAAGAAGTGGAAGCCGACGACCCGCTCCGGGTGCTCGAGGTCGGCCGCCATCTCGGTGATCGAGAGCGAGCTGGTGTTTGTCGCGAGGATCGCCTCGGGCTTGACGATCTTCTCCAGCTCGGCCCAGATCTGCTTCTTCAGGTCGAGGTTCTCGAAGACCGCCTCGATCACGAAGTCGGCGTCGGCGAAGACGGACTTGTCCACCGAGCCGCTGATCAGCAGGCGCAGCTTGGCCGCGGTGCCCTCGTCCATCCGCTTCTTGGCGACCAGCTTGTCGATCTCGCCGGTCACGTAGGCGACGCCCTTGTCGACCCGCTCCTGGTCCAGGTCGGTGAGGACCACCGGGACCTGGAGGCGGCGCAGGAACAGCAGGGCCAGCTGCGAGGCCATCAGGCCGGCGCCGATGATGCCGACCTTGGTGACCTTGCGGGCCAGCGACTTGTCCGGCACCCCGACCGGGCGCTTGGCCCGGCGCTGGACCAGGTCGAACGAGTACAGGCTGGCACGCGCCTCGTCGCCCATGATCAGGTCGGCGAGGGCCTCGGTCTCGGCCGCGGTGCCGTCCTCGAAGGACGCGTCCTTGGCCAGGGCCAGCAGCTCGACGGCCTTGTTGGCGGACGGGACGGCGCCGTGCAGCTTCTCGTCCAGCATCGCCTTGACGAACTCCAGGACGCCGTCCCAGTCCTTGCGCTCGATCTCCGGGCGCTCGACGGTGACCTCGCCCTTGACCACGCCGGCCGCCCAGGCCAGCGAGTCCTCCAGGAAGTCGGCCGCCTCGAACAGGGCGTCCGCGACACCCATCTCCTTGGCCTGCTTCGGGCGCAGCACCTTCTGCGTCAGCGGGTTCTGGAGGATGACCGTGGCCGCGTTGATGATGCCGATCAGGTTCGGCAGGATCTGCGAGCCGCCCCAGCCGGGGATCAGGCCGATCGCGACCTCGGGCAGGGCGAGCGCCGCCGCGCCGGTGGAGACGGTCCGGTAGTGGCAGTGCAGCGCCACCTCGAGGCCGCCGCCCATGGCCGCGCCGTTCACGAACGCGAACGTCGGGATCTGGCTGTTCTTGAGCCGGGCGAAGACCTTGTGGCCCAGCTCACCCAGCGCGAGGGCCTGCTCGCGCGAGTTGATCAGCGGCATGCCGGTGATGTCGGCGCCGACGCAGAAGATGAACGGCTTCCCGGTCAGCGCGATGAACGACGGGTCCGCCTCGGTGGCCGCGGTGATCGCCTCGTCCAGCGACCGCAGGCCGCCCGGACCGAAGCTGTTCGGCTTCTTGTAGTCGAAGCCGTTGTCCAGCGTGATCAGGGCCGCGGGCTTCTCCAGCCCCGGTACCGGGACCAGACGGAGGATCGCCTTGGTGACTACCTCGTTCGGGTTCTCGATCACTTGGCCGCGCCTTCCCAGTACGGGTTCTCCCAGATAACGGTGCCGCCCATGCCGATGCCGATGCACATCGCGTTGATCCCGTAGCGGACGTCGGGGCGCTCGGCGAACTGCCGGGCGAGCTGGGTCATCAGGCGGATGGCCGAGGACGCCAGCGGGTGGCCGATGGCGATCGCGCCGCCCCACGGGTTGACCCGCGGGTCGTCGTCGGCGATGCCGTAGTGGTCGAGGAAGGCGAGCACCTGCACGGCGAACGCCTCGTTCAGCTCGAACAGGCCGATGTCGTCGATCGTCAGGCCGGCCTTCTTCAGGGCCTTCTCGGTCGCCGGAACCGGGCCGTAGCCCATGATCTCCGGCTCGACGCCGACGAACGCGTAGGACACCATCCGCATGGCGACCGGCAGGCCCAGCTCACGGGCGGTCGCCTCGTCGGCCAGGATCGCCGCGGTCGCGCCGTCGTTGAGACCGGCCGCGTTACCGGCGGTGACCCGGCCGTGCGGGCGGAACGGGGTCTTCAGGGTGGCCAGCTTCTCCAGCGACGTCTGGCGCGGGGCCTCGTCGACGGTGGCCAGGCCCCAGCCCAGCTCGGCGGAGCGGATGGCGACCGGCACCAGGTCCGGCTGGATCTTGCCGTCGGCGTACGCCTTGGCGGTCTTGATCTGGGAGTTCAGGCCGTACGCGTCGGCCCGCTCCTTCGTGATGTGCGGCAGCCGGTCGTGCAGGTTCTCCGCCGTCGAGCCCATCACCAGGGCGGACGGGTCGACCAGCTTCTCGGCCAGGATCCGCGGGTTGGGGTCGACGCCCTCGCCCATCGGGTGGCGGCCCATGTGCTCGACGCCGCCGGCGATGGCGATGTCGTACGCGCCCATCGCGATCCCGCCGGCGACGTTGGTCACCGCGGTCATGGCGCCCGCGCACATCCGGTCGACGGAGTAGCCGGGGGTGGTCTTCGGCAGACCGGAGAGCAGCGCGGCGGTCCGGCCGAGCGTCAGGCCCTGGTCGCCGATCTGGGTGGTGGCCGCGATCGCGACCTCCTCCACCTTCTCCGGCGGGAGGTTGGGGTTTCGCTTCAGCAGCTCTCGCATGCAGCGGATCACCAGGTCGTCGGCGCGGGTCTCGGCATACATGCCGCCCGCCTTGCCGAACGGGGTGCGGACGCCGTCGACGAAGACGACCTCGCGTACTTCACGGGGCACAGCAAGCCTCCTTGCGGGCGTGAACCCAAATGTGTCGGCAATGCTACTCGCCAGTAACTAGTGGCGGCCAGGCCCATCGGGAAAAGGTCACAACCCGGGCTTGCCGGGCGACGTCTCAGCCGGCGCGGGGGACGCTCGCGGTGGCCGACACCACCGGGGTGGTGTCGGCGGCCGGCAGGGCGACCGTGACCTCCAGCCCGCCGCCCTCCAGGGCCACCGCCGACACGGTGCCGCCGTGCGCGTCGCAGACCGCCCGCACGATGGAGAGACCCAGGCCCGAGCCGCGGGAGCCGGTGCGTTCCCAGCCGCCCCGCTGGAACGGCTCGAACAGGCCCGGCACATCGCCCGGTTCCACCTCGTAGCCGGTGTTGCCGACCACCAGCCGGGCTTGGCCGCCCACCGACTCGGTCCGCAGCCACAGCTGCCCGAGCAGGTGGTTGTAGCGGATCGCGTTCTCGATCAGGTTCCCGGCCAGCCGGTCCAGCAGGCTCGGGTCGCCGACCACCGGGGCCGGCGCCAGTTCCGTGCTGACGTCGAGCTTGAGGCGCTCGGCCTCGGCCTTCACCGCGGACAGCGCGTTGTAGACGCTGGTCGCCAGGTCGGCCGGCACCTTGCGGACCAGCCGGCGGCCGGATTGCGCCTCCGACCGGGCCAGCACCAGCAGCGCGTCGACCAGCCCGTTGGCCCGCTCCGAGGCGTTGCGGACCACCTTGGCCATCCGCCGGTACTCCGCCACGTCGGCCTCGTCGTCACTGAGCGTCACGTCGATCTCGGTCCGCATCACCGCGAGCGGGGTGCGTAGCTCGTGCGACGCGTTCGCCACGAACCGCTTCTGCGACTCGAACGCGGCGGTCAGCCTGTCCAGCATGGCGTCGAAGGTCCGGGCCAGCTCGGCCACCTCGTCGTCCGCGCCCGAGTAGCGGATCCGCTGGTCCAGGGTCTCCTCGCCGAGCCGCTGCGCGGTCTGGGTCACGTAGTGCAGGGGGCGCAGCGCCCGGCCGGCCATCAGGTACGCCAGGGCGACGCCGATGAGGCCGACCGCGATCAGCGCGCTGAAGCCCTTGACCAGCACCTCGCGGGAGGCCTGCGCGACCATCTCGGTCTGCCAGACGATCGCCTCCTGGGTGCGCCCGTCGCGCAGGGTCACCGTGGAACCGGTCCGCAGCTCATCGACCGGGTGCAGCGACTCACTGACCATCAGCCAGGCCAGCAGCACCAGGATCACCCCGGCGCCGACCAGCAGGATGCCGTTCAGCAGGGTGAGGCGCAGCCGCAGGGTGGGGCGCATCCGGCCGCGGTCACCGGGGTAGACGGTCACGAGGCCACGACCGGTACGGCGATCCGGTAACCGGCGCCCACCACCGTCTCGACCAGCGGCGGATCACCCAGCTTCTTCCGCAGGGTGTTGATCGTCACACGGACGGTCGTGGTGAAGGGGTCGGTGTTGGCATCCCACACCCGGTCCAGCAGCTCCTCGCTGGAGACCACCCCGCCCTTGGCCTTGAGCAGCTCCTCGAGAACGCAGAACTCCTTGTTGGTGAGCTCCAGCGGCGCCCCGCTCCGGGCCGCCACCCGGCGGGACTGGTCCAGCACCAGATCGCCGGCGGTGAGCACCGGGGGCGCCACCGGGGTGGCCCGCCGGCCCAGCGCCTGCACCCGGGCCACCAGCTCCTTGAAGTCGAACGGCTTGGCCAGGTAGTCGTCGGCGCCCAGCTCCAGGCCCTCCACCTTGTCGTCCACCGACGAGCTGGCGGTCAGCATCAGCACCCGGGTCAGCGTGCCCGACTCGACCAGGGCCGCACAGATCTCGTCGCCGTGCATGCCGGGCAGGTCGCGGTCGAGGACGACCACGTCATACCGCGTCACGTAGGCCATCTCGTGACCCTGGAGTCCGTCGTAGGCGACGTCCACCGCCATCCCCTTGCGGCGCAGGCCCCGCGCGATCGCGTCGGCCATGTCCCGCTCGTCCTCCACCACCAGCACACGCACCGCAGACCTCCTGAAACACCCCGGCCGTACGTGCAGGCTACCCAGCCCCGGCCAGCGGCGTCAGAGGCGCCAGACCGCGGCCGACGCGTCCAGCCGGCGGCAGATCAGCACGCCCGAACTGAACCGGCAGTCACCGGCGATCCACGCCGCCGCACCGAGCAGGCGGACCTTTCCGGTGGTCAGATCGAGCACCCCGTACCGCATGGTGTTGTCGATCGAGAGGATGCGGTGGACGTAGGCCGTGCCGGGCCGCGGACCGGGACCACCGTTGATCCAGGCGCCCGCCCGGGCGGTGATCCGGCCGGTACGCGAGTCGAGCACCGACAGCTCCGCATCCCCCCGGCTCGCCGCGCCCAGCAGCACGTGGTCGCCGAGCGGCTCGTGGCGGTCCCAGCCGTCCTGCCGCCACACCTGGCGCCCGGTGGCCGGGTCGATGCCGGCAAGGCCGTTCTCCAACTCCACGGCGCAGATCATCGGATGGCAGTCGAGCAGGTACCCGTCCGGGCCGACCAGCGGCCCGCCCCGCCAGCGCTCGGCCAGGGTGGTGTCGTCGTAGGCGATCGAGTCGCCGCCACGCGTGATCATGAGGAGGCCGCCCGCCACCCGGAGCACGGTGTCCCGGTCCACCGGCAGCGACGTGCGGGTGGTCGCGGTGATCCGGCCGCTACGCGTCTCCCGCGCCTCCAGCCGCCCGTCCGGCCACAACGTGTAGACGAGGCCCGGAAACCCGGTGTAGAAGTAGCCGGTCCGCAGCGCCCACCCGCCCGGCCGTGGCGGTGGCGACACCGTCCAGCGGGGCTTCCCGGTCGCCGGATCGAGCCCGTGCAAGGGCGCCAGGCCGGGATCGGTGGTGTCGTCGTAGACCAGCGCCGTGCTCCGGTCGCCGGAGAGGCCGAACATGCCGGCCGCCCGTTGCCAGAGCGGCTCGGCCGACCCGGCCCGCACCCCGATCAGACCTGTCGCCCCGGACGGTGTGGCGGACGCGATGAGCAGGAGGCCGTCGCCGGCGTCGGTGAGGGAGAGGACGTCCCCCGCGATCGGGGCCGTCCAGGTGCCGGACAGGGTCATTCCGGGCAGCGCGAAGGCGCGGATGGTGTGGGTCCGCACCTCGCCGCCGATCGGCTCGCCGGGCCCGATCAGGTAGAGCCGGTCACCGTCCACCCGGATCGCGTCGCGCAGCGTGAGCGGGATGACCTGGGGCGGCGGCGGGGGCACCGCGGGCGGCACCGCGCCACCGAGCGCGACCAGCAGGAACACCGCGAGCGGGCCCAGGATCCACCGGTACGGCAGCGGGGCGCGCGGCAGCACGGCCTCGTCCGGCGCACCGGCCGGCACCTCGCCGAGGTCGATCACGCGGTCCCGCACGTCGCCCCCTGGTCCGGCAGACGGTCAAGCCCGGTACGCCCAGACCCGCAGGCCCCCGGTGTCCCGACAGACTACGTATCGATCGTCACCGACGCACTCGTTGCCCGGGAAGCCGGTCGTCCCGAGCACCGTGACCTCGGACTGACCGGGCAGCACGATGCCGAACGTCTTCCCGCCGCCACTCTCGTAGCGGCGTAGCAGCAGCATCCGCTCGGGCGGGCCGTCGACCGCCTCGGTCCAGCCCCGCAGGTTGACCCGCGGCGCTCCGGTGCCCCGGTCGACCAGGTGGGCAGGGGCGCCCGTCTCCCCGTCGGCGAACAGCACCCCGCCGGCCCGTGCTATCAGGCGCATGTTCGCCGGCACGTACCACTGCGGATCGCCGGTGACCGGGTCCAGCACGGCGGTCTGGGTCTTGACGCGGGAGCAGAGCAGTCCGTCGCAGTCGGCCGGGGCGGGGTCGTCGACGATCTCCCGTTTCCACCGGCGCTCCAGCGTGCGGGCGTCGTAGCCCAGTTGCACGTTCACACCCTGGTAGCCGACCAGGGCCAGGTCGCCGAGCACCGACGCGGTGCTCGGCCCGGCGCCGTCGACCTGCGGCAGCGGCTTCTCGCGCAGCACCCGGCCGGTCGCCGCGTCCAGCAGGGTGAGCCGCTCGGAGGCGGTGACCAGGACGGCCCGCGGCGAACCCGCGACCGGATCGGCGGTGACCGAGCCGGGCGACGACGAGGTCCACAGCGTCTCCCCGGTGCCCAGGTCCAGGCCACGCACCTCGGTGCGCTCCGGCGGCTCGGTGTGCGGCTGCCCGTCGGCCGAGAAGTAGAGCATGCCCGGGTCGCCGGACTCCTGGTCGTAGAGCGTGCCGGGCCGGAAGATCCGGTCCACCGTGAACGCGGTGTCGCCGGCCGTGGTGACCCGGCCCGCCGAGGTCCAGAGGGTCCGCCCGTTCTCCGGGTCCAGGGCCGTGGTCGGGCCCGGCCCGTCGGTGACCAGCAGCACCCCGCCGGCCGCCCGCACCGAGACCGGCCCGAAGATACCGCTCGCCGGGTCGTGGTCGGCGCTGACCGGCAGCGCGGCGCTCCACATCCGGTACGGCTCCGGCTTCGGCGCCCAGGCGGTCAGCGTCCGCTCCGGACCGGAGGAGACGATCGTGAAGAGCCGCCCGCCGGCCAGCTGGATCGGCGCGTCGGTGCCGGCCGAGGCCGGGATCAGGCCCAGATAGCGCCAGAACGTGCCGCCCGGGAGGGCCGCGCCGCCCAGCGTCATGGCGAGGGCGGCGGACAGGATCAGGCCGAGGTGCCGGTAGCGCCATGGGGGCGGGGTACGGCGGGGCGGTTCCGGATCGAGCGGGGCGTCGCGGTCCAGCTCGATCAACGTCACGCCGTGTCCTCCTCGCTCACGCCGTCCGCGGCCGGTACGCCCAGACGACCAACTCCCCGTACACCGACCGGCAGATCAGCCGCTCCGGGGCGGTCTGACACTCCCCGGTGCCGGTGGGCAGCTCGGCGAGCAGGCGCGGGTGGGGCAGGCCCGGGGCCGCGACGGCGACCATCGTACGCGGGCCCGGCCCGATCTCCCTGGTCACGAGCAGCTCCCCGCCGACGGCCGCCCCGCCGACCGGCCGCCACCCGGTCAGGTCGACCAGCATCCGCCCGGTCCGGGCGTCGACCACCCCGGCCGGGTACTCGGGGCCGTCGGCGTACGCGATCAGGCCGGCGCCGGAGTCCTCGACGGATCGCCAGCCGGGCCGGTGCCAGCGCTGGTCGCCGGTGGCCGGGTCGATGGCCCGCACCCCGTCCAGCCCGATGAGGCAGGCCAGCGGCCCGCACGCCCGGACCTCCCGGGTGCCGGTGGCCGGCTGGGTCCACATCGGCCGCAGGGTCAGCGGGTCGTACGCGGAGATCTCGATCCCGGACGGCCCGGGGTGCCGCAGCAGCACCACGCCACCGGCGACCACCGGGTTCTCCGGGTCGTAGTTGGCGGGCGGCATCCGGTGCACGGCCAACGGGGTGCCGGTCGCCACCTCGTACAGGTGGGCCGTCAGGTCGTCCCGGACGAGCAGCAGCCGGCCGGGTCCGCCGGGCGGGCCGGGCACGGCGACCAGCACGGCGGTGGACGGCACCCAGAGCCGCCAGCGCGCGCCCCCGCCGGCCGGATCGAGCATCTCGATCCACTTCTCGACCCGGCGGCCGCTGCCGGACAGGCTGCGCACGCCCTCGACCGCGAGCATCAGGTCGTCGCCCGGGAAGGTGATCACGTTGCGCTCGTTGTGCCAGGTGCGGGCGCCGGTCCGCAGGGACACCGCGGTGGTCCCGGGTTCGCCCCGGCCCGGCGCCCAGGGGCGCAGCAGCACCTGCCCGCCGCCGGTGCGCAACCGGTAGACCGGGATGTCCTGCGCGACCCGCCACTGCTGCTCGCCGGTCGCCAGGTCGTAGGAGCTCAGCTCGCCGGCCCGCTGGATGACCAGGCGGCCGTCGCTGGTCAGGGTGTCCGGGTCGCCGGGGCTGATCGCCAGCCGGAGCAGCTCGGACAGCGGCGGGCCGGGCGGCGGCGCCGCGGCCGCGACGGAGAAGAGCAACAGGACGGCGAGGAGGGCCGGACCGAGCCAGAGCGGCGTGGTCCGCCGCTCCGGCCGGTGGTACGTCTCCGGCTCACCCCGCTCCAGCCCCAGGTCGATGACGACCGGTTTTCTGGAAGCGGTGTCAGCGCTCATCCACCAAAGGTAACAATTATGTAACGGGAATGCTCGCCTCAAGGCTCGACGCCCACTCGGTCACGTCCCGCGCGATGTCCTGCGCGGTCAGGCCCAGGGCGGTGAGGATCTCGGCGCGGCTGCCGTGCGGGTGGAACCCGGCCGGCACACCGAAGTCCCGCAGCGGGGTGGCCACGCCGGCGTCCCGCAGCGCGCTGGCCACCGCGTCGCCCACACCACCGGTGCGAACGCCGTCCTCCAGGGTGACCACGGCCCGGTGCTGGGCGGCCAGACCGGTCAGCTCGATCGGCACCGGGCGGACCCAGCGCGGGTCGACGACGGTCACTCCGTACCCCTGCTCGGTGAGCCGCTCCGCGGTGTCCAGCGCCAGCCCGACGAAGGAGCCGACGGCGACGAGCAGGATGTCCTCGCGGTCGCCCTCGCGCAGCACGTCGACCTGGCCCACCCGGCGCAGCGCCGGGGTGTCCGGGGCGACCGAGCCGGTCGGGAACCGCACGATGGTCGGCCCGTCGTCGACCGCGACCGCCTCGCGCAGCTCCTCGCGCAGGGTGGCGGCGTCCCGCGGGGCGGCGATCCGCAGCCCCGGGACCACGCCGAAGACGCTCATGTCCCACATGCCGTAGTGGCTCGGCCCGTCCGGCCCGGTGATGCCGGCCCGGTCCAGCACGAAGGTCACCGGCAGCCGGTGCATCGCCACGTCCAGCAGGACCTGGTCGAAGGCCCGGTTCAGGAACGTCGCGTAGACCGCCACCACCGGGTGCAGGCCGCCCATCGCCAGGCCGGCCGCGGAGGTGGCCGCGTGCTGCTCGGCGATGCCCACGTCGTACGTCCGCTCCGGGTACTTCTTCGCCAGCGCCGCGATGCCGGTCGGCTCGGCCATCGCCGCGGTGATGCCCACGATGTCCGGGCGCTCGTCGGCGATCCGGACCAGCTCCTCGGAGAACACCTTGGTCCACTTGAGCGTCGGCGCGGCCAGCAGCTTGCCGGTCTCCACGTCGAAAGCGCTGCCCGGGCCGTGCAGGCAGTCCGCCTCGTCCTGCTCGGCGGGGCGGTAGCCGTAGCCCTTCCTGGTGACCGCGTGCACGATGACCGGGGCGTTGAAGCCCTTGGCCCGGCGCAGCGCCGACTCCATGGCCTGCTGGTCGTGGCCGTCGACCGGGCCGATGTACTTCAGGCCCAGGTCCTCGAACATCGGCTGCGGGCTGATCGCGTCCTTGATGCCCTTCTTGACCGCGTGCAGCACCTCGAAGACCGGCTTGCCCACCACCGGGGTCTGGCCCAGCGCGTCCTTGACCAGGTCGAGCACCTTCTCGTAGCCCGGGTTGAGGCGCAGCGTGGACAGGTGGTCGGCGAGCCCGCCGATGGTCGGCGCGTAGGAGCGGCCGTTGTCGTTGACCACGATCACCAGGCGGTTGCGGGTGGCCGCGATGTTGTTCAGCGCCTCCCAGCACATGCCGCCGGTCAGCGCGCCGTCACCGACGACCGCCACCACGTGCCGGTCCTCGCCACGCAGCGTGAACGCCTTGGCGAGTCCGTCCGCGTACGACAGGGCGGTGGAGGCGTGCGAGTTCTCGATCAGGTCGTGCTCGCTCTCCGCCTGGCTCGGGTAGCCGGTCAGGCCACCGCGCTGGCGGAGCAGGTCGAAGCCGTCCTGCCGGCCGGTAACGATCTTGTGAACATACGCCTGGTGGCCGGTGTCGAAGAGGATCTTGTCGCGCGGGGAGTCGAAGACGCGGTGCATCGCCAGGGTCATCTCGACCACGCCCAGGTTCGGACCCAGATGACCGCCGGTCCGCGAGACCTTGGCCACCAGGAAGTCACGAATCTCGGCCGCGAGCAGGATCAACTGCTCCGCGGTCAGTCGCTTGAGATCACCGGGTTCGGTGATGCTGCTCAGCAGGCCGGCCGGGGTCGAGGGGGAGTCACTCATGAGGGCAGAGTCTATCGGTGCCCCGCCGCGACGCGACTTGAGCGAACGGACCGTCACCAATCCTCCACACAATTGGAACCTCCCCCGACCGGCGCGAACCGGACCCCCGGCTGGTTCTCCGGCGCGACCTTCGGGCATCCTGGAAGGCACACAGCGACTGGCGGCACGGGGATGGTCCAACCATCGGGGAGCTCGTCACGAGGAGTCGACCGCCTGGGCTCCCCGCACGAGGAGTCCACATGTCCACCGCACGTCTGCTGCCCGGCGCCCCGGTCGCCGAATCGGTCCTCAACGACGTCCGCGAGCGTGTCGCACGTCTCCAGGACCGCGGCATCCAGCCCAGCCTCGCCACCATCCTGGTCGGTGACGACGACGCCAGCGCCGGCTACATCCGGATCAAGCAGAAGCAGGCCGCCGAGCTCGGCTTCTCCTCCCCGCACCAGCACCTGAGCGGCGACGTCACCCAGGCCGACCTGCTCGAGGTGATCGCCGGGTTCAACGACGACAAGAACGTGCACGGCGTCCTCATCCAGTACCCGATCCCGGCCCACCTGGACTACGACGCGGCCTTGCAGACCCTCGACCCGGACAAGGACGTCGACGGCATGCACCCGCTCAACATGGGCCGGCTCGCCGTCGGCCTGCCCGGCCCGCTCCCCTGCACCCCGGCCGGCATCGAGGCGCTGCTCGCCTTCCACGGCATCGAGATCGCCGGTCGCGAGGTGGTCATCCTGGGCCGCGGCGCCACCCTGGGCCGCCCGCTCGCCATGCTGCTGGCGCAGAAGCGCCCGACCGCCAACGCCGCCGTCACCGTGGTGCACACCGGCGTCAAGGACTGGCCCCGCTACACCCAGCGGGCCGACGTCCTGATCGCCGCGGCCGGCGTCCCCGGCATCGTCAGGCCCGAGCACGTCAAGCCCGGCTCGGTCGTCATCGGCGCCGGCGTCCGCTACGAGGGCCGCCGCCTCCTCCCGGACGTCGACGAATCCTGCGCCGAGGTGGCCGGCGCCATCACCCCCCGCGTCGGCGGCGTCGGCCCGACCACGGTCGCCATGCTCTTCCGCAACGCGGTCACGGCCGCAGAACGAGCCAACCCTTAAATCCCTTCATCGGTACGGGCCGGCCCGCACCCGCCGAATCCACCCCGTCCCGCCGGCTCCGGCGATCTCACTGCCGGGGCACGCCTGTGCCGCCCCCGCCGGGCTTAGATCGGTGGTCAAGCCTGACCGGGCGGCTAGCGCCGCACGGGCCACCCCACCGGGTCCGGCTGGCCCGTCATCGGGCGCCGGAGGGTGGGGTCAGGTGGGCGACGCACTCGACGTGCTGGGTCATCGGGAAGCAGTCGAAGGCCCGCACAGTCTCGACGCGCCAGCCCTCGGCACGGAACGTCTTCAGGTCACGGGCCAGGGCGGCCGGGTCGCAGGCCACGTAGGCGACGGCCCGCGGACGGGCCGCCGCGACGGCCCGGACCACCCGGGCGCCGGCGCCGGCCCGGGGCGGGTCGAGGACGACCAGGTCGACCGGGCCGGTGACACGGCGCCGGGACAGCGCCACCTCCACGCGGGCCTCGACGATGTCCAGGTGGGGCAGGTCGGCCAGGTTGGCGCGGGCGGCGGCCACCCCGGCCGCGGACGACTCGACGACGGTCACCCGGGCACCGGTCCGCCCGGCGATCGCGGCGGCGAACAGGCCGGCGCCCCCGTACAGATCCCAGGTGGTCTCCCCGGCGGCCGGCCGCAGCATCTCCAGGACCGCCGTGACCAGGGTGTCCGCGGCCTGCGGGTGGACCTGCCAGAAGCCCTGCGGCGGGATCCGCCAGGCCCGCCCGGCCGCCTGCTCGGTGACCTCGGCCGGTCCGGCGAGCCGGATCAGCGAGCCGCCCTCCGGCGCCTCCCCGAGGTCGTCGCCGTGTGCTGGGCCGGCCGTGCCGGACGGGCGGCCCAGCACCGCGACGTCCCCGCCGGTGGAGGCGACGGCCTGCACCGCGTCCACGCCGGGCCAGTCCTCGTCGAGCACGTCCAGGTCCTGGATGGCCGGATGGGCGATCCGGCAGCGGTCGATCGGCACCACCTGGTGCGACCGGTGCTGCAACAGCCCGGGACGCCCGGCCGCGTCGATCGCGTACCGCACCCGGGTCCGCCATCCGAGCAGCGGATCCTTGGCGGGCAGCGGCTCCACCCGTACGAATATGCCCTCGGGGTCGAGGCCGGCCAGACGGACCAGCTGTTCCCGGACCACGTCGGCCTTCCACCGCAACTGGGCCTCGCCGGAGGCGTGCTGGAGGTCGCAGCCGCCGCACCCGCCCGGATGGGCGTAGGGGCACGGCGGGGTGACCCGGTCCGGGGACGGCTCGTGGATCTCCACGGCGTCGGCCCGCAGGTAGCCGCGGTGCAGCTCGGTGATCTCGGCGGTGACCCGCTCGCCGGGCAGGGCGTGCCGGACGAAGATCACCCGTCCGTGCGGGCCGCCGAGCCGGGCGACGCAGTGCCCGCCGTGCGCGGGCGCGCCCACGGTGACCTCGACCCGGTCCCCCTCGACCAGGTCGTCGATGATCGCACCGGTCATCGTGGCGCCTCGTCTTCCTCGTCGTGGATACGCGGCCCACGGGCCGGCGCCCGGGTGAGCCCCCGGTCCATCCGGTCGAGGTCGCGGTCCTGGCTGGAGCGCAACTGCCAGGGCACGCTGGTGACCATCACGCCGGGTTCGAACAGCAGCCGGCCCTTGATCCGCAGCGCGCTCTGGTTGTGCAGCAGGTTCTCCCACCAGCGGCCCACCACGTACTCCGGGACGAAGACGGTGACCACGTCGCGCGGTGACGCCCGCCGGGTGTTCTTCACGAAGTCGATGATCGGCCGGGTGATCTCCCGGTACGGCGAGTCGACCACCGTGAGCGCGACCGGCAGCTGCCGCCGTTCCCACTCGGCCTGGATGGCGCGGGTGTCGTTGTCGTCGACGTTGACGGTGACCGCGGTGAGCGTGTCCGGCCGGGTGGCCTGCGCGTAGGCGAGCGCACGCAGGGTCGGCTGGTGCACCTTGCTGACCAGCACGATGGCGTGGTTGCGGGACGGCAGCACGGGCCGCTCGTCGGTGGGTTTGAGCTCCTCGGCGACCCGGGTGTAGTGCCGATGGATGGCCACCATCAGCCCGTAGATCACGATCATGGCGGCGATCGCGATCCACGCCCCGAGCAGGAACTTGGTGATCAGGACGACGATGAGCACGGCGCCGGTGAGGATCATGCCGAACGTGTTGATCCCCCGGGACCGGATCATCTGCCGGCGCCGGAGCGGGTCGCGCTGGGTCCGCAGATGCCGGTTCCAGTGCCGGATCATGCCGGCCTGGGACAGCGTGAACGACACGAACACGCCCACGATGTACAGCTGGATCAGCCTGGTGACCTCGGCCTCGAAGGCCACGATCAGCACCATGGCGGCGCCCGCCAGGAAGAGGATGCCGTTGCTGAAGGCCAGCCGGTCGCCGCGGGTGTGCAGCTGGCGGGGCAGGTAACGGTCCTGGGCGAGGATCGAGCCGAGCACCGGGAAGCCGTTGAAGGCGGTGTTCGCGGCCAGGAAGAGGATCAGGGCGGTGACCGCGCCGACCACGTACAGCAGGAACGAACCGGATCCGAAGACGGTCTCGGCGAGCTGCGTGGTGACCGTCTTCTGGACGTAGCCCTCGGACGCGGCGTTCGGCACGATCTGGAGGAGCGGATCCTCCACATACTGCAACTTCGTGCGCTGGGCCAGCAGGATGATGCCGGAGAGCATGACGATCGCGAGCCCGCCGAGCAGCATCAGGGTGGTCGCCGCGTTCTTGCTCTTCGGCTTCTTGAAGGCGGGCACCCCGTTGGAGATCGCCTCCACGCCGGTGAGCGCGGCGCAACCCGAGGAGAACGTCCGGAGCAGCAGGAAGGCGAACCCGATCTGGGTCAGATGGTGTTCCTCGGCGTCGATCGTCAGGTCCGCGCTGGGCGCCCGCAGGTCGTCGCCGAGCACGAAGACCCGGAACACCCCGATGACGATCATGCCGACGATGACCACGATGAACAGGTAGGTGGGGACCGCGAAGGCCGCGCCGGACTCCCGCAGGCCACGCAGGTTGAGCGCGCTGAGCACGACGATCGCGAGGATGGCGATGGGCACCTTGTGGGTGGCGACCCAGGGGACCACCGAGCCCAGGTTGCTCACCCCGGAGGAGATCGACACCGCGACCGTGAGGATGTAGTCGACCAGCAGTGCGCTGGCGACGCCGAGCCCGGCCTTCGGCCCGAGGTTGACCGTGGCCACCTCGTAGTCGCCGCCGCCGGACGGGTAGGCGTGCACGTTCTGCCGGTAGCTGGCGACCACCGTCACCATCACCACCGCGACGGCCAGCGTCACCCAGGGCGAGAAGGCGTACGCCGCGGCGCCGGCGATGGACAGCGTCAGCAGGATCTCGTCGGGCGCGTACGCCACGCTGGACAGCGCGTCGCTCGCGAAGACCGGCAGGGCGATCCGCTTGGGCAGCAGCGTGTGCTGCAGCTTGTCCGAGCGGAACGGCCGGCCCAGGAGCAGCCGTTTGGCTAGAGAGGTGGTACTTGCCACGAGTGCCAAGCGTACGGGCGGACCTTTCGGCGTGTGGTCCGCCCCGGACAGCGCCCGCGACAGGGGCATGGCAGGCTCACGGTGTACGTACTGAATCGGGAGGGCACGGACCGTGCACGTGGTGATCATGGGGTGTGGCCGGCTCGGTTCGACGCTGGCCCAGAAGCTCGACGCTCAGGGTCACCAGGTCGCGGTGATCGACCGGGACGCCGACGCGTTCCGGCGTCTCGGGGACAACTTCGGCGGCGTCACGGTCAACGGCATCGGCTTCGACCGGGACGTGCTGCGCGCCGCCGGCATCGAGCGGGCGGACGCCTTCGCGGCGGTCTCCAGCGGTGACAACTCGAACATCATCTCGGCCCGCCTGGCCCGCGAGACGTTCGGCGTCTCCCGGGTGGTGGCCCGGATCTACGACTCCCGCCGCGCGCAGGTCTACGAGCGGCTGGGCATCCCGACGATCGCGACGATCCGCTGGGCCGCCGACCGGATGTACCGGTTCCTGGTGCCCTCGGACCGGGTCGAGGTGTTCCGCGACCCGACCAGCGTGGTCAGCATCGTGGAGACGCCGCTGCACCGGGACTGGGTCGGCCGCCCGGTCAAGACGCTGGAGGACCGGACCGGCGCCCGGGTGGCCTACCTGGTCCGCTTCGGGGTGGGCACCCTCGCCGTGCCGTCCACCATCCTCCAGGACGGCGACCAGGTCTACATGATCGTCACCGACGAGACCGTGGAGCAGGTGCTGGACATCGCCCAGGGCGCCGACAAGGAAGGGAACTGATCGTGCGGATCGCCATCGCCGGCGCCGGCAACGTGGGCCGGTCCATCGCCCAGGAGCTGATCGGCAACGGTCACGAGGTCATGCTGATCGAGCGGCAGCCCCGGCAGTTGTGCCCGGAGCGGGTGCCGGAGGCCCGCTGGGTGCTCGCCGACGCCTGCGAGCTGAGCAGCCTGGAGGACGCCGACCTGGCCGGTTGTGACGTGGTGGTCGCGGCCACCGGCGACGACAAGGCCAACCTGGTGGTGTCGCTGCTGGCCAAGACCGAGTTCGCGGTGCCCCGGGTGGTGGCCCGGGTGAACCGGGCGGAGAACGAGTGGCTCTTCACCGAGCAGTGGGGCGTCGACGTCTCGGTGAGCAAGCCCCGCCTGATGGCGGCCCTGGTCGAGGAGGCGGTGACGGTCGGCGACCTGGTCCGGCTGATGACCTTCCGGCAGGGCGAGGCCAACCTGGTGGAGATCACCCTGCCGAAGAACGCGCCCTACGAGGGTCAGCCGGTCCGCTCGGTGCCGATGCCGCGGGACGCCGCCCTGGTCGCCATCCTGCGTGGCAAGCGGGTGGTGGTGCCGACCCCCGACGATCCGCTGGAGGCCGGCGACGAGCTGATCTTCGTGTGCACCGCCGAGGTGGAGGACCAGGTCCGCGCCGTGGTCCTCGGCTCCTCCTAGGCGACGGCGGTGTCCCGGCGCTGGGCTGACGTCACCCGGTGGATGGCCCAGATGGTGAAGGCGAACGTGGCGGCGTAGATCGGCCAGCTCACCAGGATGCGCACGATGCCGAGCGCGTTCGCCTTGTCCATCGCGTAGAGGACCGCCTGGATGCCGGCGCGCGTGCTGAGCGAGACGGCCCAGAGCACGGTCAGCCACTGGAAGGTACGGAAGAGCCGGCCGTTGTCGAACCAGTCCTGCTTGCCCTTGTTGGCCATGATGCCCCAGGCGTACCCGATCAGGGGTTTGCGGACCGCCACCGAGACCAGCAGCACCGCCGCCTGACCGAAGGTCAGCAGGATGCCGGGCAGGTAGAAGTCCTTGGCGTCGCCGCTGCGCCAGGCCAGCCAGGCGCCGAGCGCGATGCCGAAGAGACCGTTGATCGCGTGCCGGACCGGCTGCCGGCGGGCCAGCCGCACCGCGCCGATGGCCAGCGCCGAACCGACCGAGCCGATGATCGCCCACAGCAGGGCGGTACGTTTCTCCAGCCCCGCCACGGACTCGCCGAGCAGCACGTTGAGCAGGACGAAGGCGAGCACTGGAACGCTCGACTCGATCAGGCCGCGAACACCGCCGAGCTGCTCGGCGATCTGCTCACTCATCGACGGGAGTGGCTCCTCGTCGTCACCGGGCTTCCCGGCCGGCCTCATCTCGTGGAGGTCATGATCCGCGATGATCTCCTCGGCGATCTTCTCCTCGGCGGAGGAGAGCATCTCGGAGAGCCGCTCCTCGACCGACTCGTGCGCGGCGTGGCGCGGCTCGCTTCCGGATGTCACCGGGGCGCCTCCAGCTCGTAGTAGGGGTTGTAGATCACCTTGCGGTCGTCCCGGATCGCCATCCGGCCTCGCGCGGTGAGCTGACGCCCCGGTTCGATGCCGGAGATGGACCGGCGCCCCAGGAAGACCAGCGTGACCACGTCACTGCCGTCGTAGAGGTCGGCCTCGAGCGTCGGCAGGTTGGTGCGAGGAGTGTACGCCACCGTCCGCAGTCGTCCCGACACCGAGACGACCTGTCCGCGCTGGCAGCCGCCCACCGGGACGGCGCCGCACTTGGCGCTGTCCCGTTGCAGCTCCCTCGCGTCCAGCTCGGAATCGGTCGCCGTCAGCCGGTCCAGGAACCGGCGCAGTCCGGTGCGCTCTTCGGTCGTCATGACTTCGCCGTCACCCTTCGTCGACGCGACGCAGTGTGCGCGTGTGTCGGACGTCCACGCTACGCCCGGAGCACCCCGGTGATCTAGGTCACTCCGGCTGGCTGCCGTTCGCCCCCTGCTGGGCCGCGGCCTGGCCCTGCTCGGCCATCTCCTTCGGCAGGCGCAGCGGCAGCGGCTCGCGCACCGGGCGGGGCTCGTTGTCCCGGACCACGACCAGACCGGAGAGCACCTCGCCGAGCACGCCCTCGCTCCCCGGCGCGGCGGCGGCCGCGCCCTGGAACAGCGCCCGGACCATCCAGCGGGGCCCGTCCACACCGACGAACCGCACGTCCGCCGGGCCGTCCGGGGTGTTCACCCGGGCCAGCAGCTCCACGCCGTACCGTCCCTGGACCTCGCGCGGGGTGACCCCGTCCGCGGCCATCGCCTGGGCGATCTCCTCGCGCACCTCGACCCAGATACCCTCGGTACGCGGCGCGGCGAACACCCCGAGTTGCAGGGCGCTCTCGCCGTCGACCAGGACGATCTGCTCCACGCTGCCGTCCGGGTTCGCCTGCACCCGGACCTCGACGCCGTCGAGCGCGGGGATCTGGAGGCTGCCCAGATCGAGCCGCCGCACCCCGGCCGGGGCGTGCTGGGCGTCCCACGGCCCGAACTCGGGCGCCGGCGCCGCACCGTCGGAGGCGAGGCTGTCGGCGAGTGCCTTCGAGGGCGGCGCGTCGGCCGCCCGGACGTGTTTCGCGGCACCACGCTTACGGGAGAACATCACTGCCAGCCTTTCCTTCTCTTCGGGGCTCAGAGGGCCTGGTGGCCGCCGGTCGAACCGTGTCCGCCCGCGCCCCGCGCCGTGTCGTCGAGCGTGTCCACCTGGTGGAACACCGCCCGCTCCACCCGCTGAACGACGAGCTGGGCGATCCGGTCGCCCCGGGAGATCTTGACGGTGTTCTGCCGATCATGGTTGATCAGGTTCACCAGGATCTCGCCGCGGTAGCCGGCGTCGACCGTACCGGGCGCGTTGAGGACCGTCACGCCCAGGCGCGCGGCGAGCCCGGAGCGTGGGTGCACCAGGCCGACGAAGCCGTCCGGCAGGGCGATCGCGATCCCGGTGCGCACCTTCGCCCGGGCACCCGGGACGAGCTCGACCTCCTCGGCCGCGAACAGGTCCGCGCCGGCGTCCCCAGGGTGGGCGTAGGCCGGTACGGGCAGGTCCGGGTCGATCCGGAGGACCTGGATGTTCACGTCGGGCACGTCGGGGTTCCTCACTGGCACGGGCACTGCGGGCGGCACTTACCCTGCCATCCTGCCGCGCCCCGCCACGGAGGCGCGCCGTACCCTTCGAGGGTGACACCCGAGTCCCCGATCCGCACGGTGGCGGCCCATCAGGAACGCCTCGGCCTGCCGTGGTGGGCCTGGCCCGCCGGTCTCGCCGCCGCCACGATCCTCGCCGTCGAGCTGGTCCTGGGCGTGCCCGATCTGCCGGTCTGGCTGCCGTTCGCGGTGTTGCTCCCGCTCGGTGTCCTGCTGCTGCTCCCGCTGAACCGGCTGCGCGTCGAGGTGACACCGGAGGAGTTCCGGGTCGACGACGCCCGGCTCCCGGTCGAGTTCATCTCCGGCGTGGTGGCGCTGGACGCCGCCGGCAAGCGGGAGGCGCTGGGCGTCGGCTCGCACCCGCTGGCCTTCGTGGTGCAGCGCGCCTGGATCGGCCCGGCGGTGCAGGTGCTGCTCGACGACCCGGCCGACCCGACCCCCTTCTGGGTGGTCAGCACCCGGTGCCCGGTCGAGCTGGCCACCGCCCTGCTCGAGGTCAGCGGCCGAGCGCGGGCCGAGCGGGCGGCGTCCTGAGGGCCTTCCTCCGCAGGTCGTCGTGCACCTTGTCACCGACCACCCGGGTGGCCCGCCGGTTCAGGTAACTCGCGACGACCGCGCCGGTGAGCATCGGCCCCAGCGTGGTCAGGTTGCGGCCGAACCGCTTCATCAACGACTTCTGCAGCTCGCTGCGGGACGCCGTGCTGAGCACGGTGGCGACCCCGACGCCGGGCACCATGGGGTTGACACCGCGCTGCCCCGACCACGCCTCGATCAGGCGCAGAGCGCGCTCGCCGACGTCGCCGGTGATCGGCCGGCCGTACAGCTCGTGGAGCTCCCCGATCAGCTTGATCTCGATCGCCACCACGGCGACCGTCTCGGTGGCCAGCAGCACCGGCACGGAGAGCAGGGTCGGGGCGGCGACCCACTCGACCGAGGCGATGCCGCCCCCGGCAGCGCCCACCCCGGCGGTGGCCCGGGCGGCGTTGCGGATCAGGCGCTCGGCCAGCTCCCCGTCGTCCATGCCGGGGAAATGCCGGCGTAGCGTCTCCCGATCCCGGACCGGCACGTGCGGGGCCAGCTCGGCGACGGTGTCGGCGACCCAGCGCAGCGCCGCCTTGGGCCGGAACACCCGGCCGATCCCCCGCCCGCGCAGTTGACCGGCCAGCCGGCCGAGCAACCGGCTCCGGCCGCCCTGTTCCAGGTCGTCGGCGGTGAGGGCCGCGACGGTGCGGCCCACCTCCTCCGGCGCACGGGGCGCGACGGGCTCGATCTCGGCGCCGGGTTCGGTCGCGCGATCCGGATGGCTCATCGTCGTCCTTCCCGTGGTCGTCACCGGCTGTCAGTGCCCGGTTCCGCCCCAGGGTCAAACCCCGTGTCAAACATCGGCGAGAACGCCGTGGGCCCGACCGCGGAAACCGCGACCGGGTGGTGACGCGACCTGCGCGCGAGTGCGTCAGGCGCACTCGCGGCAGATCAGCTCCCCGTTGCGCTCCGTAGCCAGCTGGCTCCGGTGGTGCACGAGGAAGCAGCGGGAGCAGCGGAACTCATCGGTCTGCATCGGCAGGACCTTCACGGTGAGTTCCTCGTCGGCGAGGTCGGCGCCGGGCAGCTCGAAGCTCTCCGCCACCTCGACCTCGTCGACATCCACTGCGCCCGACTGTGAGTCGGCGCGACGGGCCTTGAGCTCCTCGAGGCTGTCCTCGCCGAGGTCGACCTCATCGCGACGCGGGGCGTCGTAGTCGGTGGCCATCGGTTTTCACTCTCCTGTATCGATGTGTCACTTTGGCGTTTGTAACGCCGATGACAAGGTTTCGGTTCCCTGTTTCGGTGGACGATTTCTGACACCAGAAACCGGCCTGCCGGGCGCGGAACCTTACCCCTGTCGCGGCAGGCTTGTACGCGCTCTGGCGGCACATTGTTCCCGATGTGACTGAGGCGACATCAAAGTAGGGGCACCAGCCTCTGGATCATCGTCAACGCGCCGGAAGCATTCCCTGTTTCCGCGCCCCTGGCGGACAGACGCTAACCTCTCGACAGGTCCGGGCGCCTCACCCGGGCCCGCCGTTCGATCCTGGAGCCTGCCCCATGAGCTTTGCCCGCGTCCGAGCGCTGGTCGTCGTCGGCGTGCTCGCCGTGGCCGCAATAGTGTTCGTCGTCGTCGCCCTCTTCCGGGACACGCAGCGGAACACCGCGAACGGCAGCGACTGCCCGGCCGGGGCCCCGCTGGCCGACATGCGGCTCCCGGACGATCCGGCCGAGATCACCGTCAAGGTGTTCAACGGGACGAACCGGGCCGGCCTGGCCGACCAGGTGACCACCGAGTTCAAGAACCGGCGCTTCACCGTCCAGGACCCGGGCAAGAGCAAGACCAAGTTCGCCGGGGTCGCCGAGGTCCGGTTCGGCCCGGACGCGGCCGGCAAGGCCCAGCTGATCAGGGCGTACTTCCTGGCCCAGTCCAAGATGGTCTACAACGCCAAGCGCAAGGGCGACGTCATCGACATCGTCATCGGCGACCAGTTCCAGCAGCTGGCCACCACGACCGAGGTCAACCAGTCGCTGGTCGAGGTGGGCGAGCCCACTCTCCCACCGGGCGCCTGCGTCAAGCCGGTCGAGGCGACCAAGGACCCGGAATAGGCCTTCACGGGCCACCCGCCGCGTCCAGCTCCACCAGAGCGTCGTGCAGGGCCGGGAAGATCGCCGGCGGCGCGGCCACCAGCATCGTCCGGCCGGCCGGCGCGCCGGCCAGTCCGGCCACGGTGAGACCGGCCTCGGTCGCGATCAGCCCGCCCGCCGCGTGGTCCCACACGTTGAGACCCTTCTCGAAGTACGCGTCGAGCTGACCCTCGGCGACCATGCAGAGGTCCAGCGCCGCCGCACCGAATCGCCGGATGTCACGCACACGGGTGATCAGACCGGCCAGTACGGCGCCCTGATGGGCCCGTCGCCGCGCGTCGTAGCCGAACCCGGTGCCGACCAGAGACTGGTCCAGCGTCGTCCGCACCGAGCCGCTGAGCCGTCGCCCGGCCCGCCACGCCCCGCCGCCCCGGGTGGCCGTCCACTCGTCGCCGGTGGCCGCGTTGACGACCACCCCGGCGACCACCTCGCCGTCCCGCTCGGCCGCCAGCGAGACCGCGTACTGGGGCAGTCCGTACAGGTAGTTCACCGTGCCGTCGATCGGGTCGAGGATCCACCGGACGGCGCCGGGCGCCACCTCGGCGGAGTCGCCGTACTCCTCGCCCAGCACGCCGTCGCCGGGCCGCTCGGCCAGCAGCGCCTCCACGACCTGCCGCTCGACCGCCTTGTCCGCCGCCGTGACGACGTCGGTGTCGGTGCTCTTGGTCTCGACGTCGCCGATCGCCGCGGCGCGCATCCGCCGGGCCGTGGCGGCCGCCTCCCGGGCCACTCGAACCGCCAGGGCCAACAACTCATCGGGTGCCGATGCCACCGGAATCTCGCTCACGTATGGGTCCTTTCCGCCGATACCATTCTCGCGTCAGGCGCCTCTGACGAGGTCGCCGGGCCCCGGCGGCGTGCTGTGGGCGGAGGATCTCGGTAAGCGGCGCTACAATTCACCCCTGCACCCGCTTCACGGACACCGACCACCGGGACGTTCCGTGACCCGGGGCTCCCCAAACCGACTCCGGCGACACTCGCCCCCGCGTGCTGCGCTGGACCTGGCCGTGCCCAATCTCATCGCCTCCGGAAGGTCATTCGTGACAGAAGCCCACCAGAACGGTGCCGACGTTCGCTCTCTCACCGAGGCCTTGATCACCCATGCTCAGGGTGCTGGCGGGCAACTCACCTCGGCACAGGTCGCGCACACGCTCGAGTCCGCCGCGGTCAACCCGGCGCAGGCCAAGAAGATCCTGCGGGCGCTGGTGGACGCCGGCATCACCGTCGTGGTCGACGGATCGGCCAGCACCCGCCGGCCGAAGGTGGCGGCTGCTCGCGCCACCACCCCGGCCTCGCGGGCCACCACCGCCAAGACCGCGCCGGCCAAGAAGGCGGCGCCCGCGCCCAAGCAGGCCGCTCCGGCCGCCGAGGGCGACGCCGCACGCAAGGCCGCTCCGGTCCGCAAGGCCACCGCCGCGGCCGCGAAGGCCGCTCCGGCCCGCAAGGCGACCGCCGCCAAGGCAAGCCCGGCCAAGGCCGCCAAGCCCGGTGAGGGCCCCGAGGGCGAGGAGATCGATCCCGAGGAGCTCGCCGCCGCGGTCGAGGACGTGGTGATCGAGGAGCCGGCCGCCATGGTCGCCGCCGCCGCCACCGACGCCGCCAGCTCGGCCACCGACGGCGACTTCGAGTGGGACGACGAGGAGTCCGAGGCGCTCAAGCAGGCCCGCCGGGACGCGGAGCTCACCGCCTCCGCCGACTCGGTCCGCGCCTACCTCAAGCAGATCGGCAAGGTTCCGCTGCTCAACGCGGAGCAGGAGGTCGAGCTCGCCAAGCGGATCGAGGCCGGCCTCTACGCCGCCGAGCGCCTGCGGGCCGCCGAGGAGGGCGAGGAGGCGCTCGAGCGCAACTTCGAGCGCGACCTCAAGTGGATCAACCGGGACGGCGAGCGGGCGAAGAATCACCTGCTCGAGGCCAACCTGCGGCTCGTCGTGTCGCTCGCGAAGCGGTACACGGGGCGCGGCATGGCATTCCTCGACCTGATCCAGGAGGGCAACCTCGGCCTGATCCGCGCCGTCGAGAAGTTCGACTACACCAAGGGCTACAAGTTCTCCACGTACGCCACCTGGTGGATCCGGCAGGCCATCACCCGCGCCATGGCCGACCAGGCCCGCACCATCCGCATCCCGGTGCACATGGTCGAGGTGATCAACAAGCTCGGCCGGATCCAGCGCGAGCTGCTCCAGGACCTGGGCCGCGAGCCCACCCCGGAGGAGCTGGCCAAGGAGATGGACATCACGCCGGAGAAGGTGCTGGAGATCCAGCAGTACGCGCGTGAGCCCATCTCGCTGGACCAGACGATCGGCGACGAGGGCGACAGCCAGCTCGGTGACTTCATCGAGGACTCGGAGGCGGTCGTCGCGGTCGACGCGGTCTCCTTCTCGCTGCTGCAGGATCAGCTCCAGCAGGTGCTGCAGACGCTCTCCGAGCGGGAGGCGGGCGTGGTCCGGCTGCGCTTCGGCCTGACCGACGGCCAGCCGCGCACGCTGGACGAGATCGGCCAGGTCTACGGGGTGACCCGGGAGCGGATCCGGCAGATCGAGTCGAAGACGATGTCGAAGTTGCGTCACCCGTCCCGGTCGCAGGTTCTGCGCGACTACCTCGACTAGGACCTTTGGTCAACATTGCGTGTCCAATTGGTCACCACCCGTACATCAACGGGTGGTGATCAGACCGTTGTGCAGAAGTGATCGTTGACGTGGCACCCTTGGATCACGGCACACTAGCTGGAACCAACGTGTGACCCTGGTCCCCCCGGGGCACCTTGGGAAGGCTGCAACGGTGCAGGGTGTTGCACGATGTGTGAGCAGTAGCCGAGGAACATGTTCATCGGTGACGAACAGAGGAGGAAGGCGATGACCCCGACCCTCACGCCGCCGGCCGGAAGTCTGGCCGGCCCCGCAGCCGATGAACGGTGCGACCGCTGCAATGCAGCCGGGAAGCTCCGTTTGACCCTGGCGGGTGGTGGAGAGCTGGTGTTCTGCGGCCACCACGCCAACCGGTACGCCGAGGACCTGGTGAAGATCGCGGTGCAGTACGCGGCCGATCCCGAGTTCACCTGGCGCGGCGCGGACATGATGTCGAACTCAAGCAACTAGCAGCGGTCCCCCAACCGATACATGTGACGAAGAGAGGGCGCTCCCCCTGCAGGGAGCGCCCTCTCTGCCCTGCCCGGCTCAGTTGCCCCAGAGGTCCTCGACGGTGACACCCAGCGCCCGGGCCACCTTGATGGCCAGGTAGACCGAGGGCGCGTAGTCGCCGGTCTCCATCGCGATGACGGTCTGCCGGCTCACCTGGATCTCGGCGGCCATGCCCTGCTGGGTCAGCTTGGCCGCCTTGCGGGCGTCCCGGATCCGGGCGCCGGTCGTGCCGTCGGGCTCGGCGGCCCGCACCGGGGCCATCAGTCGTCGTCCCCGACGAGCTGCGCGTCCCGGCGGCGCACGCGGCGGGTCTGCACGGCCTGGATCACCGCACCGGCGGCGAGGCCGATGAGCGAGCCGACGAGGGCCGAACGCCAGACGTCCGACTCCGGGTAGGCGTGGTAGAGGAAACCGATCCCGAAGGCCACGTAGGGGGCGCCCAGCAGGGTCGAGATGAGCAGGCGCTTGCGGCTCCAAACCCGCGGCGTGGTGTCGACCCGGCGGCTCTGCACGTAGATCGAGGAGAACCCGATCGGGACCAGGAACACGGCCAGCAGGATGAGCAGCGGCCAGGCGGCCGGCTCACCGACGGTCCAGACCAGGGCGGTGGCCGCCCACGGGACGACGATGGCCTGGAGCTGGAAGGAGACGGTGACGGCCTCGTACCACCGCAGGCGCTCGCGCTCGTCGCGGCCGTAGAGGTCGCCGTCGAAGTCGAGGTTCCAGCGAACGAATCGATCCATCAGCGTCGTGGTCATGCATCAATGATGATGTTAAGTCGACTTGACGTCAAGTCCTCTTTACATCAGAACGTTTGGATCGTCGCGATCCGCTCCTCGAGCTGCTCTATCGTGGCCTGCGCGCTGGGCGGCCCGCCGCAGATCCGGCGAAGCTCCGCGTGGATCTTCCCGTGCGGCAGGTTGGTCCGGTGGTGATGTGCCGCCACCAGGGTGTTGAGCTGGCGGCGCAGGCTGTTGCGGCGCTCGCCCGCGCTCATCGGCACGACCGGCTCCCGGACCGCGGGCTCCTGGTTCCTCGCCTCTTCCGCCTGCCGCCTCGACGCGGCCGCCATCTGCTCCTGCTGCCGCTTGTTCAGCAGCGTGGTCACCTGGTCCGGGGTGAGCAGGCCGGGCAGCCCCAGATAGTCGGCCTCCTCGGGGGTGCCGGTCCGGGCCGCCATGCCGAACGAGGTGCCGTCGTAGATGACCTGATCCAGCTCGGCCGTGGCGGACAGCGCCTCGAACTTCTTGTCCAGGTCACCCAGAGCGTCCTCGGACTTCTGCGCCCGCTCGATCAGCCCGTCGTCCAGGCCGTCGGGGTCCTTCGGCGCGCCCAGCACGTGGTTGCGCTGCGCCTCCATCTCGCTGGCCAGCCCGAGCAGGTGCGGCACGCTGGGCAGGAAGACGGTGGCGGTCTCGCCGGGGCGCCGGGACCGGACGAACCGGCCGATCGCCTGGGCGAAGTAGAGCGGGGTGGAGGCGCTCGTCGCGTACACCCCCACGGCCAGGCGGGGGATGTCGACGCCCTCCGACACCATCCGGACCGCGACCATCCAGCGCTTCTCGGACGCGGCGAACTCGGCGATCCGACCGGAGGCGCCCTCGTCGTCGGAGAGCACCACGACGGCCGACTCGCCGGTGAGGTCGTGGAGAAGCTTCGCGTACGCCCGGGCCGACTGCTGGTCGCTCGCGATGACCAGGCCGCCCGCGTCCGGCATGCCGTGCTCGCGGATCTTCGTGAGCCGGGCGTCGGCGGCCCGCATGACCTGCGGCATCCAGTCGCCCCGGTGGTCCAGGGCGGTACGCCAGGCCTGCGCCACCAGGTCCTTGGTCATCGGCTCACCCAGCCGGGCGGCCAGTTCGTCACCGGCGTTGGTGCGCCAGCGGGTCTCCCCCGAGTACGCCATGAACAGCACCGGGCGGACGACCTCGTCCCGGAGGGCGTCGGCGTATCCGTACACCGAGTCGGCGTGGGACCGCTGGACGCCGTCAGAACCCCGCTCGTACGACACGAAGGGGATCGGGTTCTCGTCGGACCGGAACGGGGTGCCGGTGAGCAGGAGACGCCGTACAGCGGGCTCGAAGGCGTCTTTGACCCCGTCTCCCCAGGTCCGCGAGTCACCGGCGTGGTGGATCTCGTCCAGGATCACGAACGTGCGCCGGGTGATGGTGCGCCGCTTGTGCACGGCCGGCGCCATGCCGACCTGCGCGTAGGTCAGGACGGCGCCGTGGAAGTCCCGCGACGAGTGCACGTCCGAGTTACGGAAGTGCGGGTCCAGCTGGATGCCGACCCGGGCCGCGGCGTGCGCCCACTGCGTCTTGAGGTGCTCGGTGGGACACACCACGGTGACCGCGTCACAGGTGCCGTCGACGAGCATCTCGGCCGCGATCCGCAGGGCGAACGTGGTCTTGCCGGCGCCGGGCGTCGCCACGGCCATGAAGTCCTCGGAACGGCGACGCAGGTACGTCACCATCGCCTTGCGCTGCCAGTCCCGCAGCGGCGGAAAGATCTCCAGGTTCGGCACAGGCGGGCTCAAGCTGCGGTGATCCCTTCTCCACGGAAAAACCCCCGCGATGAAAGGCGCGGAGGCGGGCTTCAGCATAGCCACGTGAGGTTGCGGAGCGGGTCTACGGCACCGCCACCGGAGCCGACCAGCGGCGGTGGAGGGCGAGCAGCCGGACCACCGTCATCAGGGCCGCCGAGGCGGCCAGCGGCAGCAGACCGGTGAGCTGGAACCGGTGCAGGACGGCCACCAGCACGGCGCCGCCGAGTGCGACCACCGCATAGATCTCTCGTTGCAGGACCGCCGGGATCTGCCCGGTGAGCAGGTCGCGGGTCAGGCCTCCGCCGATCGCTGTGAGCATCCCCACGAGACAGGCGCCGACCTCCGGAACGCCGGCGTCGAGCGCCTTGAGCGTGCCGGTCACGGTGAACAGGCCCAGGCCGGCGGCGTCCAGCGCCAGCACACTGCGCCGCACCCGGTGCAGCGTGGGATGCAACCAGAAGACCGCGACCGAGACGGCCACCGCGGTCACCGCGTAGCGCCAGTCGGCGAACGCCAGCGGGGGCGCCGCACCGATCACCAGGTCGCGCAGAATGCCACCACCGAGTGCGGCCGCGAAGCCGACGAACGCGACACCGAACAGGTCGAGTCGTTTCGCGACGCCGGCCGAGGCGCCCGAGGCGGCGAACACCGCCACACCGATCAGGTCCGCGACGAGCAGCGCGTTTCCGCCCGTCACGCCCGGATCAGGCCTTCATGGCTTCGTAGATCTCCTTGCACTGGGGGCAGACGGGCGACCCCGGCTTCGGCGACTTGGTCACCGGGAAGGTCTCGCCGCAGAGAGCGATCACGTAGGTGCCCATGACGGCACTCTCAGCGATCTTCTCTTTGCGGACGTAATGGAACATCTCCGGCCCGGTGTCGGCGTCACGGGTCTCCGGACGCTCCAGGATCTGGGTGCTCACGGTTATCTGCCCTTCGGGAAATCAGCAAAGCCTCAGCGGCCAAGTCTGACACCTCACGCCTGGTCGGTCCAACGACAACGCAGGGGGTCCGGCCCGTACGGTAACCAGCGTGACGACTGACTTCGCGATTCGATACGGCGAGCATGTGACCCGTGCCCGCCGGGACGGCCGGCCGGTGGTGGCGCTCGAGAGCACGATCATCTCGCACGGCCTGCCGCACCCCGACAACATCCGGGTGGCCCGGGAGATCGAGCAGGCCGTCCGGGACAACGGCGCGGTCCCGGCCACCATCGGCATGATCGGCGGCGAGGTGATCGTCGGGCTGGAGGACGACCAGGTCGAGCGGCTCGCGTCGGCCGAGTCGGTGGCCAAGCTCTCGGTGCGGGACCTGGCCGTCGCGGCGGCCCGGCGCGCCGACGGGGCGACCACGGTGGCGGCCACCAGCGCGATCGCCGCGGCCGCGGGCATCGGGGTGTTCGCCACCGGCGGCCTCGGCGGGGTGCACCGGGAGGCGAACGTCACGTACGACGAGTCCGCCGACCTCACGGCGCTGGCGCGGACCCCGATCGTGGTGGTCTGCGCCGGGGTCAAGTCGATCCTCGACGTCGGCGCCACCCTGGAGCGGCTGGAGACGCTGGGCGTGTCGGTGGCCGGTTTCCGGACCCGGCGCTTCCCCGGTTTCTTCATCACCGACGGCGGCTTCGACCTGGACTGGCAGCTGGACTCGCCGGAGCAGGTGGCCGACTTCATCCGGGCCCGGGCCGCGCAGGGCGTCTCCGAGGGGGCGCTGGTGCTGGCCAACCCGCTGCCCACCGACGAGCAGCTGGACCCGGCGCTGCACGACCGGACCCTGGCGACCGGGCTGAACCTGCTCGCCCAGCAGAACATCACCGGCAAGGCGGTCACGCCGTTCCTGCTCGGCCACTTCCACTCCAGCACCGAGGGGAAGAGCCTGGCGGTCAACATCCGGATCATCCTGCGCAACGCCGCGCTGGCCGCGAAGATCGCGGTGGCCACCAGCAGCGGGTCGTCCGCGCCGGTCGGATTCGCCGTCCCGGCGTGACCGTGATCCTCGTCGTCGGCGACCTGGTCACCGACGTCCTGGTCGAGCACCACGGGCCGATCCAGCCCGGCTCGGACACGGAGGCGGCGATCCGGGTCGCCGGTGGCGGCCAGGGCGCGAACACGGCCGCCTGGCTGGCCCACGCCGGCCGGGCGGTCACCCTGGTCGCGGCGGTCGGCGACGACCCGGCCGGCCGAGACCGGGTCGCCGAGCTTGAGGCGGGCGGGGTGCGGTGCGCGGTGCGGATCGCGGACGCCGCGACCGGCAGCGTGGTGGTGCTCACCGGCGCCGCGGAACGCACCATGATCACCGATCGCGGCGCGTCGCTGCTGCTCGACCCGGACCACGTCACCGCGGCGGTCTCGGCCGCGCCGGCCGGCGGGCACCTGCATCTCTCCGGCTATCCCCTGCTGCACGCCGGGTCGCGCCCGGCGGGCCTCGCGGCACTGGCGGCCGCGGCCTCGAGAGGCCTCACGGTGAGCGTCGACGCGGCCTCGGCGGCCCCGTTGCGCGCCGTCGGGGCCGAGGTCTTCCTGGAATGGGTACGGGGAGCCGACCTGCTCCTGTGCAACGCCGACGAGGCCGGAGTGCTGGCCGGACCGGGCACGCCCGCCGAGCAGGCGGCACGGCTCGCCGGACGGGTCCGCAACGTGGTGGTGAAACAGGGCGCGGGCGGCGCCCTCTGGCACGGCCCGGACGGGGTCGCGGCGGTGGCGGCGGAGTCGGTGCCGGTGAAGGACCCGACCGGGGCGGGTGACGCCTTCGCGGCCGGGCTGCTCGCGGTGTGGTGCTCCGGGGCTGATCCGGAGGCGGCGCTGCGGGCCGGCAACGCGCTCGGGGCCACCGCGGTCTCGACCGTCGGCGGGCGCCCGGCGTCCCGCTGAGAACCGCGCGGCCGGCGACGGTCGGCGGGCGGAACCGGACAGGACTCACCCTGCCGGCCGGCCTGCCTCTTTCGAGGATCGGGCCGCGCGTACGGCGTACCGATGAGGGGTCGGGAAGAGACGCGGAGCGGACGGCGCGCCGCTGAGATCAGTCGGTGCGGCCTCGCGTCTCCTCGACCACCTCGGCGTCGATGGTGATGTGGTCCGGCTCGGGGGCCGGCTGGGTCAGGGCGCGCCGGGTGTCCTCCCGGGCGGCCGCGTCGGCGGCCCGCTCGGCCTTGGTCTTGGGCGGCCGGTCGTTCGCGATCAGCACCGCCATCCAGGGCAGGAGGACCATGCCGAGCGCGCAGAGGGCCAGCCACAGCGGGAGCAACGGGACCCGCGCGCTGATCAGGATCGCGCCGAGGATCAGGCATCCGGCACGCACCGACATCATCGTGACGTAGCGGATCTGCCGGCTGCGGAGCTGGGCCTCCTGGCTGGTGGCGGCGTCGGTGATCAACACCGGACGCTCCGGGTGTCTCTTCACGCGAGGTCTCCGATCGACCCCGCAATCCTCGCACCGGACGGGCCGTCCCGCCCACCGGGTCGGGACCTCAGGCCTCCTTGGCCGCTTTTGCCTCCGCCTTGGCCTGCTTCTTGTAGGCGCGCACCCGGGCCAGCGAGTCGGCGTCGACGATGTCGGCCACCGACCGGTACGACCCCTCCTCGCCGTAGCCGCCGGCCGCCTCCCGCCAGCCCTCCGGCCGCACGTCGTAGAGCTTGCCGAGCAGCGCCACGAAGATCTGCGCCTTCTGCTTGCCGAAGCCGGGCAGGGCGAGGATCCGGCGGTACAGCTCGGCGCCGGTCTTCGCGTCGCGCCACAGGTTCGCGGGCTCGCCGTCGTATTGGTCGGCGATGATCCGGCACACCTCCTGTGCCCGCACCGCCATCGCCTTGGGGAAGCGGTGCAGGGCCGGCGGCTCGGCGAAGATCGCGATCAGCCGCTCGGCGTCGAAGTCGGCGATCTCGGTGGCGGTCGGCTCGTGCCCGAGCCGCTGCGCCAGCACCCACGGCGAGGTGAACGCCTTCTCCAGGGTGATCTGCTGGTCCAGCACGATGCCCAGGGTCACGGCGAGCGGGTCGCGGTTGAGGAGGTCGTTGGCTTCGGCCGGCACCGGCAGGGAGAACGTCACGCCAATCATGATGGCAGGTCGGGCTCCGGTACCGTCCACGATCATGCGCGCAGTGGTACAGACCGTGAGCCGGGCGAGTGTGACGGTCGGCGACGAGGTGGTCGGCAGGATCGCGGACGGTCTGCTGGTCCTGGTCGGGGTCACCCACGACGACACCCCGGCCAAGGCCGCCGAGCTGGCCCGCAAGACCTGGGAGCTGCGGGTGCTGGACGACCGGTCGGCCGCCGACCACGACGCGCCGATCCTGGTGGTCAGCCAGTTCACCCTCTACGGCGACGCCCGCAAGGGGCGCCGCCCGAGCTGGAGCGCGGCCGCGCCGGCCGAGATCGCCGAGCCGCTCGTCGAGGAGTACGTGAAAACGCTGCGCGCCCGGGGAGCGACGGTCGAGACCGGCCGCTTCCGGGCGCACATGCTGGTGGAAAGCGTGAACGTGGGACCCTGCACGGTCCTGCTGGAGCTCTAGAAGAACAGCCCCCGGCGGGACGCCGACTGGCGCAGCCACTGGTCCAGACGCGACACCCAGTCCACCTGGTCGGCGGTGGCGTAGTCGACGTCGAAGCTGCCGAACGCGTCGTGCCCCTCGGTGAAGACGCCGCCGCGCTTGTCCAGCTCCAGCACCACCTGGAGCTTCTGCGGGGTGGGCAGGAAGGTCAGCTCCAGCTGGTTGATGCCGCTCGCGTACTGCGGCGGCGGGTAGAACTCGATCTCCTGGTAGAACGGCAGGTGCTGCTCCACCCCGTAGACCCGGCCCTGCTCCACGTCGGCCTTGCTGAACCGGAAACCGATCTGGAGCAGCGCGTTGAGGATGCGCTCCTGGGCCGGCAGCGGGTGCACGGCGACCGTGTCGAGATCCGACTTGTCGACGGCGCGGGCCACCTCCAGCTCGGTGGCCAGACCCATCGTCATGCCGTGCAGATGCTGCCCGTACACCTCGGTGATCGGGGTCTGCCACGGCACCTCGAACCGGAACGGCACGTCGTGACGGACGCCCGGCTCCAGCTTGAACGAACCGGTCAGCCGCTGCCGCTGGAACTCCTGGTTCGACTGGTACTCACTGTCGCCGCTCTCCACCTCGACCCGGGTGGTCAGGGCGACGGCCACGTACTCGATGTCCACCGCGTGGTCACCGCCGACCACGTGGACGTGCCCCTCGAGGAAGCCGCCCGGATAGGTGTTGGGGTTGGTCAGCACGGTGTCGACCGACGGCCCACCGACGCCGAGAGCTTTCAACATCTTCTTGAAGACCACGCAGATCCCCTCCTAGGGCCAAGCACATTATCGGCCTGCGGCAAGTGTCCCGGTGCCTCGAACGCCCGGGTTGTCGGCTTGACGACCACAGGGTTCTCCCCGATTCATGCCACCTGGACGCTGGCCTCACCTCCGCTTAACGCGCCTCGGACGAAGCTATCGCTCACACCGGCACGCAGCGGCTGGTTCGCACGAGACGTTATCGCGGGGAGGGGACTCAAAGTGGTCCTGGAGATGAAGGCGTCGGAGTCCACGGTCGTCGAGGACATCGTGGCCGACGAAGTCGAGACGCTGGCCGACCTGGACGCGACCGACGAGCGGGGTGTCTCGGCCGACCTGGTCCGCGCCTACCTCAACGGCATCGGCCGGACTCGGCTGCTCACCGCCGTCGAGGAGGTGACGCTCTCCAAGCGCATCGAGGCCGGCCTGTACGCCGAGGAGAAGCTGCCGTCGGCTCCCGCCGACCTGGCGCCCATGCTGCGGGTCATCGTCGCCGAGGGCAAGGCCGCGAAGAACCACCTGTTGGAGGCGAACCTGCGCCTGGTGGTCAGCATCGCGAAGCGGTACACGGGACGGGGCATGGCGTTCCTCGACCTGATCCAGGAGGGCAACCTCGGCCTGATCCGCGCCGTCGAGAAGTTCGACTACACCAAGGGCTACAAGTTCTCCACGTACGCCACCTGGTGGATCCGGCAGGCCATCACCCGCGCCATGGCCGACCAGGCCCGCACCATCCGCATCCCGGTGCACATGGTCGAGCAGGTCAACCGCATGGTCCGCTGCCGCCGCGACCTGGCCGCCACGATCGGCCGCGAGCCGAGCATCGCCGAGATCGCCAAGGCCATGGACGTGCCCGAGTTCCAGGTCATCGAGCTGATCTCCTACGACCGGGAGCCGGTGAGCCTGGACCAGGCGGTCGGCGAGGACGGCGAGAGCGCCCTCGGTGACTTCGTGGCCGCCGTCGACCCGAACGTGCCCGGCGAGGGCCACACCCAGGGCGAGCTGCGCAGCGAGGTGGAGATCGTGCTCAGCACCCTCTCCGAGCGGGAGTCCGCGGTGATCCGGCTGCGCTTCGGCCTGGACGACGGCCGCCAGCGCACCCTGGACGAGGTGGGCCGCGAGTTCGGCCTGAGCCGCGAGCGGATCCGCCAGATCGAGAAGGTCACCATGCTGAAGCTGCGTGACCCGGAGCGGGCGTCCCGCCTCGAGGCCTACGCGAGCTGACCCTCAGACCCTCCGCAACCTCCGGGGGCCGGTGTCCGGCCGGGCCCCCGGGTCACCGAACTCGACGGCCGCGTGCAGGACGGTCCAGCCGTCCGGGCGGGCCAGCACCGGGTTCAGGGTCAGCGACCGGACCCGTGGGTGCTCGTCGGCCAGCCGGCCCACCCGCAGCAGCAGGTCGATCAGGGCGGCCCGGTCCACCGGCATGGAGCCACGGTAACCGTGCAGCAGCGGGGCCGCCCGGGGCTCGTCGACCAGCGCCTCCGCCGCGCGGTCGGTGAGCGGCGCGGCCCGCCAGGCCAGGTCGCCGAGCAGCTCACTCGCCACACCGCCGAGCCCGAAGCCGATCACCGGGCCGAACGCCGGGTCCTCGACCATCTCGACGACACAGGCGACGCCCGGCGGCACCATGGTCTGCACCAGCACGTCCGGACCGAACGCCCCGGCCAGTTCGCGGTACGCCGCGCGTACCCCCTCCTCTCCGGAGAGGGCGAGGCGCACCGCGCCGAGGTCGATCCGATGGCGCAGCGCACCGCCCGCCGCCTTGAGGGCGACCGGATAGCCCACCTCGACCGCCGCGGCGACCGCCGCGTCCTCGTCGCCGGCCTGCACCGCCGGCACCACCGGGATGCCGTAGGCGGCGAGCAACCCGGCCGGGTCCTCCGCCGTCTCGGCGGCCACCGAGTCCACGCCGGACAGCTCGGGCAGCACGCCCGGCGGGCGTCGCAGCCAGTCGGCGTAGTCGGCCACCCGGGACAGCGCGCGGACCGCCTCCTCCACCGACGGATAGCCGGGCACCCGCGGCGGGGCCTGCCCGAAGACCATCGTCGCGACGGTCGGCTTCTCCCCGGCCAGCGCCACGCTCGCCAGGGCCGCCGCGAAGTCGGCGTCCTCGTCGGCGTGCCGGCCGGGCACCGGCGGGGCGAAGACCACCAGCAGCGCGTCCACTCGGTCGTCGACGGCCGCGTCGGCCAGCGCGTCGGCGAGATCGTGGGCGCCGGCGTCCGGGCCGGTGTCCCGCGGGTAGCCGTCGGCCACCAGAAGACCGGCCGACCGGCAGGCGACCACGGCCAGCTCGGCGAGCGCCGACGAGTTGCCGACCACGGCGACCCGGCGGCCGGCCGGCAGCGGCTGATGGGCCAGGATCATGCCGACGTCGAAGAGCTCCTGCACGGTGTCGACCCGGATGACGCCGGAGCGGGCGAACAGGGCGGTCACCGCGTGCGCGTCCGGGCCGGGCGTGTCACCGGCCAGACCGGGCGGGCGGGTCGCCGAGGCCACCGCCACCACCGGCTTGATCCGGCTCATCCGGCGGGCCAGGCGGGCGAACTTGCGCGGGTTGCCGAAGGTCTCCAGGTAGAGCAGCACCACGTCGGTGCCGGGGTCGTCCTGCCAGTACTGGAGCAGGTCGTTGCCGGAGACGTCGGCGCGGTTGCCGGCCGACACGAAGCTGGACAGGCCCAGACCCCGGCGGTCGGCCTCGGCCAGCAGCGCCACGCCGAGCGCGCCGCTCTGGCTGAAGAAGCCGACCCGGCCGGCGATCGGCAGGCGCGGGGACAGGGTGGCGTTCAGGCGGATCGCGGGGTCGGTGTTGGCGATCCCGAAGCTGCTCGGGCCCACCACGCGCAACCCCGCGGCCCGCGCGGCCTCGATCAGGCCGCGCTGCTGGGTGGCGCCCTCCGTGCCGGTCTCGGCGAAGCCGGCCGAGACCACCACCGCGCCGCCCGCTCCGGCGCGGGCCGCGTCACGCCCGGCCTCGGCGACCCGGCCCGCGGGCACGGCGATCAGGGCCAGGTCGATCGGGACACCGGCTTCCGAGGCGCTCCGGTACGCGGTGAGCCCGGCCACCCGCTCGGCGGACGGATGCACCGGGACGATCCCGCCGGTGTAGCCGCCGTCACGCAGGTTGCCCAGGATGTGCGCGCCGATCCCGTGGCCGGTGGCGCTGGCGCCGTAGACGGCGATCCCCCGGGGCGCCAGCAGCCGGGCGATCGACCGGGCCTCGGTGACGTGCTCGCGGGACTCCTGCACCTCACGGGACTTCTCGGTCGGCTCGATCGGGAAGCTCAGGTGCACCACCCCGTCGGCGTAGCGGCGCTGCACCTGGTAGCCGGTGTCGCCGAAGACCCGCAGCATGCCGCTGTTCTCCGGCAGCACCTCGGCCACGAACCGGGTGATGCCGTGCTCGCGGGCGGCGTCGGCGAGATGCTCCAGCAGCACCGAGCCGATGCCCCGGCCCTGGAGTGCGTCCTCCACCACGAAGGCGACCTCGGCCTCCGGCGAGTCCGGGCCGAGCCGTTCGTACCGGCCGACCGCGGTGATCCGGCCGTCGGCGACGGTGACGAACGCCTCCCGGTCGCGGTGGTCGACGTTCACGAACCGCTGCAGATCGCGCTCCGGGATCCGGGGGTACGGCGAGAAGTAGCGGAGGTAGCGGGTCCGGTCGCTCATCCGGGAGTGGAAGTCCACGATGGCCGGCGCGTCCTCCGGCCGGATCCGGCGCAGGTGTGCCGTGGTGCCGTCGGAGAGAAGGACGTCCGCGCTGCGTTCCACCGTCAGTCCCGGGGATCGTGCGGGTCGAGGCCGTACAGCGGGAAGACCGCCGTCCGGGTGGCGAGGACGGCGCGGTCCACGGCATCCTCACTGGTCCCCGGCCACGGCTCGACCACCGGCTCGGTCCCGTCGGTCATCGTCTCCGGGACGGTGGTCCCCGGCCTCCGCGACCCGGCCAGCTTGCGCCACGGCTGCGGAATCCGGGTCTCCGGGGGCAGCGGGTCGCCGGTGACCACCGCGAGCAGGTGTGCCCAGGCCCGGGGCACCACCTCGACCAGCGCGTAGCCCCCGCCGCCGGTGGCCACCCAGCGGCCGTCGCAGAGCTCGTCGGCCAGGGCCCGCATGGCGACGTACGCCGCGCGCTGGCCGTCCACCGACAGCCGTAGGTCGGCGAGCGGGTCGAGCCGGTGGGCGTCGGCGCCGCACTGGCTGACGATGATCTCCGGGGCGAAGGCGCGGACCACCGACGGGACGATCGCGTGGAAGGCCCGCAGCCAGCCGGCGTCGCCGGTGGACGGTGGCAGCGGCACGTTGACCGCGGTGCCCTCGGCCTTCGGCCCGCCGATCTCGTCGGCGAACCCGGTGCCGGGGAAGAGCGCCAGCGGGGTCTCGTGCAGGCTCACCGTCAGCACCCGCGGGTCGTCGTAGAAGACCGCCTGCACACCGTCGCCGTGGTGCACGTCGACGTCGATGTACGCCACCCGCTGCGCCCCGTTCTCCAGCAGCCAGGCGATCGCCACCGCCGGGTCGTTGTAGACGCAGAAGCCGGCGGCCCGGGCCGGCATGGCGTGGTGCAGCCCACCGGCCACGTTGACCGCGCGGCGGGCCGTCCCGTGCCAGACGGCCTGCGCGGCGGCGAGGGTGGCGCCGCAGATCCGGGCGGAGGCCTGGTGCATGTCGTCGAAGACGGGGTTGTCCGGTGTGTTCAGTCCCCAGCCCGTGAAGAAGGGATCTATCGGGGCGAGACGGACGGCGTCCAGATAGTCCGCACGGTGCACCCGGGTGAGATCGAGGTCACTGGCCTGTCCGGGAGTGATCATCTGAACTCCGGGGCGGTCCAGAACGCCCAGTTCGCGGGCGAGTGCCATGGTGAGTTCCACCCGCACCGGATTGAGCGGATGGTCGCCCATGTCATAGTCCAGCAGGGCACTGTCCCAGACCACCGCCGCCACGTCATCCGCCATGACCGTCATGCTGCCATGTGACATGGTCCCCCGGACGGGCACGACGTGCCCTTAGCACAGGTGTTCCGGCGTCGGGTAGGGTCGGACAGCACCTGTCCGGGGCGGAGGTCAACCCCCCGCAACGCGTTATTATCGCTGCTGGGAGGACCGCATCGTGAACGATCTCGTCGATACCACCGAGATGTACCTTCGCACCATCCTCGAGCTCGAGGAAGAGGGTGTGCCCGCACTTCGCGCCCGCATCGCCGAGCGCCTGCATCAGAGCGGTCCCACGGTCAGCCAGACCGTCGCCCGGATGGAACGGGACGGCCTGCTCACCGTCGAGGGCGACCGCCATCTCGTCCTGACCGAGCTGGGCCGCGCCAGCGCCGTCGCGGTGATGCGCAAGCACCGCCTCGCCGAGCTGCTGCTCGTCAACGTCATCGGCATGCCCTACGAGGAGGCCCACGAGGAGGCCTGCCGGTGGGAGCACGTGATGAGCGACTCCGTCGAGAAGCGGGTCTACGAGCTGCTCAACAAGCCGACCCGCTCGCCGTACGGTAACCCGATCCCCGGCCTCGAACAGCTCGGCGCCGTGGACGACGCCGCCGAGGCCCTCACCCGGGGCGAGCGCAACCTCGCCTTCCCCGGGCTGAGCGGCAGCGTCGAGATCCGCCGCATCTGCGAGAGCGTGCAGACCAACTCCGACGTGCTGCGCCAGCTGCACGCCGCCGGCATCAACCCGGGCACGACGGTGACCGTGGCGCAGGAGCGCGACGGGGTGACCATCGACCGCTCCGGCGACAAAATCCGGCTGCCGCGTGAGGTGGCGTCGCGGGTGTTCGTCGCCGCCGGCTAGCCGTTGGTCGTGCTCAGGGCCTTGGCGAGTTCGAGCAGCTTCGCGTTCATGTCCTTCACCTCGGCCGCCGGCGCGTCCTTGGCGAAAGTGAAACGCAACGTCTGGAGCTGCTTGGCCTCGCTGAGCCAGCCGATCTCCACGGCCGGTCCGTGGCCCGCGGCGGCCTTCGTGGTGAGCCGGTAACCGGCACGCCCCAGGCCGCTCAGCTTCGTCGCCTTCGCCGGCATCCGCTCGCTCAGGAAGATGTCGGCGTTCGCCTTCGTGGTCTCCACCACCGAGAGCGTCAGATCCGGCCAGGCGGCCTCCAGCGTCTGCACCACACAGCTCGACGTGTCCTGCACCTGGTCCGAGGCGGCCACCGCGAAACGCACGCCGGTGGTCTGCTCGATCAGCTTGTAGTCCCACAGGATGCAGGCGCCGCCGGCCGCCGCCGCGGGCTCCTCCACGATCTCCTCGGCCGGGGCCGACGGGGTGACCACGGCGGCGCCCTCACCGGCCTCGCAGCCCGCGGCGGCGAACAGCACCACGGTGCCGAGCAGAGCCAAACGCGTACGCACCAAGCGATCCTTCCGGGGGAACGAGCGGACACACCGTACTGGGCGGCCCGGTGGCAGCGGAAGAGCGTGCGATCACGTGTCGGCCACATAGGGGCAGTGCCGGCAGCCGCGGGTGCAGCAGGTGCCGCGCTTCGCCAGGAATCCGGCGGTCAGGACGAACAGGCCGGAATCCGGATCCAGGTAGCCGGGCTGACCGCCGGCCAGGGCCGCGGCGTGGGCGGCCAGGATCTCCGGGCGGCGCGGATGGTCCGGCGCCAGCCGGCTGGGATGAGGTTCGGTCAACGGACGCGGCGCCGGCTCCACATCCGGAACCCTATCGCTTGACACCCGCTGTCAAGTAGGGACAGGATGGCTTCATGGACCTCGCCGGGCAGCTGTTCCGCCTGCTCGACAACCGCCTGCTCGACCCGCTGGAGATCCTCCTGGAGGACGCCCGGCCGGGCGATGCGGTCCGTCCGCTCCTGCGGCACCGGGTGATCGAGTGGACCCGAGTGCTGGAGGGTGACGACGACGCGGCGGCCGTCCACGTGATCGCCCGGCTGATCGGCACGCTCTATCCCGACGATCACGCCTTCCATCCACCGGCCGACTGGTGGCGCACCCCGCTCGGCCGCGTCGTGGTCCGCCGGGTCGGTCACCCGTTCGCGACCACGGTGTCCCTGTCCACCGCCGGCGCGATGCTGGGCATCAGCCGACAGGGTGTGCACGACCTGGTGCGCCGGGGCCGCCTGCCCCGCCACCCGGACGGCGGTGTGCCCGTCGCCGCCATCCGCGACCGACTTCGCGACAACCCTCCCACCGAGGAGTCCTCATGATCAACGACCGCCTGATCGACGCCGGCGAGGTTCAGCTGGCCGTCCGCGACTTCGGCGGCGACCAGCCGCCGCTCCTGCTCCTGCACGGCGCCGGGGGCAATCTGGCACACATGACCACGCTGGCCCGGGCGCTGCGCCCGCACCACCGGGTGGTCACCCTCGACCTGCGAGGGCACGGCCGCTCCGCCGACGGCTCATGGACGTGGGAGGCCGCGCTCGGCGACCTGGCCGCCGTCTGCGTCCAGCTGGAGCTGGAGCGGCCCGCGGTGGTCGGCCACTCGCTCGGCGGCATGCTGGCCGCGCTGTGGGGTCAGCGCCACCCGGAGTCCCCCGGCATCGTGAGCCTCGACGGCAACCCGCCGCCGACCAGCCCCGAGCACCTGCCCGGCCTCGACCCGGAGAAGGCGGCGGCCGAGCTGGCCCGGCTGCACGCGGTCTTCGACGCCATGCAGGCCGCCGCCGGCCAGGTGATCCCGGCCGACCAGCTGCCCGACCTGGTGGAGCGGCAGCAGATGGCGGCCCGTGACATGGGCGCCAACGAGAAGGTGTGGGTCGAGGGCTTCCGGCGCAACCTGGTCCACCAGCACGGCGACACCTCGATCCGCCCGTCGGCCGAGCTCACCGCCCAGCTGCGGACCGCGATGAACGAGCTGGACCTGACCCCGGTGTATGCGGCGACCACCTGCCCCGAGCTGGTCGTGCTGCCCACCCGCAACCTGCCCGAGCAGGAGCCCTTCGCCGAGCTGTACGAAGCCCACCGCCGGTTCCTGGTGGAGCAGGCGCGGGCCGTGCCGCATCTGCGCCACCTGTCACTGGCCGACGCCTCGCACGCCATGGTGATCGAGCAGCCGACCGCGCTGGCCGGGGTGATCACCGACTTCCTCGGCTCCCACTAGCGTCCTGAGTCGTCGACTCTCAGCGGGTGTTGCGCTCGGTTCGTAACCAGACGCCGAACTCCACCGCGGTACGCACCCCGTGCTCCAGCACCGCCGTGTAGATGTCGAAGCCGCTCACCTCGTCCGGGTACTCCGGGCGCTGATGCCACACGTTCTTGATCGCGAGGATGGCCTGCCGCTCCTCGTCGCTGAGCCGCCCGGCCAGCTCACGGTGCCACTCGGCGCCGTCGGCGTGGTCGTCGTGCAGCCAGATCGACAGGTCGACACGCCACTCGCCCACGGTCAGGGTGACGTGGTAGCGCTCGTCCCGCGGCTTCCCGGTCGGTGACCGGTCGCCCCGCTCGTCGGTGTAGGTGAAACCGGTCAGCCCGGGGATGGCGACCACCCGCCCGAGCAGGGCGACGACGTCACCCGGGGCGAACTCCGGGCCCCCGGCCAGCATCACATCGAGGTCGCGCCACACCATGAGCCCTGAGACGTAGCTGCCGGTCGGCAGCAGCGGCCCCAGGGGCTCCAGCAGCGCGAGCACCGAACGCGCCTCCGCCTGCAGGTCCTCGGGCCGGCCCATCCCGCTCCCCTTCCCATCCGGATGCCTTCATGACCCCCGTAGACGGACATTGTCGGATGTGGCCGATCGGTGAGTGGGTTCGGGGCGTGGCGAGCCCCCTGAAAGCGGTGATGCCTCCCACCCGGTGCGGGTGGGAGGCATCATCGTCGTGACCGGAGGGTCAGCTGCAACCGGAGGTGGAGCCGCAGCCCTCACAGACGTAGCAGCTTCCGGCGCGGCGCATCTTCGTGCCGCAGGTGAAACAGAGCGGCGCGTCGGCGGCGTGGCCGGTGACGATCTCCAGCAGCTCGGTGGAGGATCCGGCGGAGACCGGGGTCTCCTTCTCCGGAGCCGACGCGGCCTTGACCTCGGCCACCGTCACCTTGGCGGAGCTCGACGGGGTGACGACCGGCGCCGAGGTGGCCATCGCGGCGATCTCGTCGGCGGCCGCTTCCGCGGCGGCCTCGGCAGCGGCCTGCGCGGTGCGCTCCTTCGCCGTGAAGATACCCAGCTCAGCGCGGGTCTCGTAGGGCAGGAAGTCCAGTGCCAGGCGACGGAAGATGTAGTCCATCACCGAGGAGGCCATGCGGACGTCCGAGTCGTCGGTCATGCCGGCCGGCTCGAAGCGCATGTTGGTGAACTTCCCGACGTACGTCTCCAGCGGCACGCCGTACTGAAGGCCTATCGAGATGGCGACCGAGAAAGCGTCCATCACCCCGGCCAGGGTGGAGCCCTGCTTCGACATCTTCAGGAAGACCTCGCCGAGGCCGTCGTCCGGGTAGGACGACGCGGTGAGGTAGCCCTTGGCGCCCCCGACCGAGAAGGACACCGTCTCCGACGGGCGCTTCTTCGGCAGCCGCTTGCGGACCGGGCGGTACTCGATGACCTTCTCGACGACCTTCTCGACCTGTGCTACCGCCTTCTCGACCTCAGCCGGGGCGGCGTCGGTCTTCCTCTTCGCGGCGGAGAGCGGCTGCCCAACTTTGCAGTTGTCACGGTAGATCGCGAGCGCCTTGAGGCCCAGCTTCCAGCCCTGGAAGTGGATGTCCTCGATCTCCTCGACGGTCGCCGACTCCGGCATGTTGACCGTCTTGGAGATGGCGCCGGAGATGAACGGCTGCACCGCGGCCATCATCCGGACGTGACCGATCGGGGCGATCACCCGGTCACCCATGGCGCAGTCGAAGATCGCGTAGTGCTCCGGCTTGAGACCGGGCGCGTCGACGACGTTGCCGTGCTCGGCGATGTGCTCGACAATCGCCTCGACCTGCTCCTCGGGGTAGCCGATGCTGCGCAGGGCCCGCGGGACGGTCTGGTTGACGATCTGCATGGAGCCGCCGCCGACCAGCTTCTTGAACTTGACCAGGGCCAGGTCGGGCTCGATGCCGGTGGTGTCGCAGTCCATCATCAGGCCGATGGTGCCGGTCGGGGCGAGCACCGACGCCTGGGCGTTGCGCCAGCCGTTCTTCGCGCCGATCTTGTTGCCGGTCTGCCACTGGCGGGTCGACTCGCGGACGATCTCTCCGGCCACGGCGCCCTGCGGGCGGATCTCGTCGTTCGCGGCGGCGTGCTTGCGCATGACGCGCTGGTGCGCCTCGGCGTTACGGGCGTAGCCGTCGTACGCGCCGACGACACCGGCCAGCTCGGCGGAGCGGCGGTACGCGGTCCCGGTCATCAGCGAGGTGATCGCCGCGGCGACGCTGCGACCGCCCTCCGAGTCGTAGGGCAGGCCGGACGCCATGAGCAGGGCGCCGAGGTTCGCGTACCCGATGCCGAGCTGACGGTAGGCGCGAGTGGTGATCCCGATCTTCTCGGTCGGGAAGTCGGCGAAGCAGATCGAGATGTCCATCGCGGTGATGATGAACTCGACGCTCTTGACGAACTTCTCCACCTCGAAGCCACCGTCGGCCTTGAGGAACTTCATCAGGTTGAGCGAGGCCAGGTTGCAGGACGAGTCGTCCAGCGACATGTACTCCGAGCACGGGTTGGACGCGGTGATGCGGCCGGTCTCGGGGTTGGTGTGCCAGTCGTTGATGGTGTCGTCGTACTGGAGGCCGGGGTCGGCGCACTCCCAGGCGGCCTGGGCGATGTCGCGGAACAGCTTCTTGGCGTCGATCTCCTCGATCACCTCGCCGTTCAGCCGGCCACGGAGCGCGAACTTGCCGCCCTCCTCGACCGCCCGCATGAACTCGTCGCTGACCCGCACCGAGTTGTTGGCGTTCTGGTACTGCACGCTGACGATGTCGGCGCCGCCCAGATCCATGTCGAAGCCGGCGTCCCGCAGCGCGCGGATCTTGTTCTCCTCGCGCGCCTTGGTCCAGACGAACTCCTCCACGTCGGGGTGGTCGACGTCGATGATGACCATCTTGGCCGCGCGGCGGGTGGCGCCACCGGACTTGATCGTGCCGGCGCTGGCGTCGGCGCCACGCATGAAGCTGACCGGGCCGCTGGCCGTGCCGCCGGACGAGAGCAGCTCACGGGAGGACCGGATCCGGGAGAGGTTCACACCCGAGCCGGAGCCGCCCTTGAAGATCAGGCCCTCCTCCTTGTACCACTCGAGGATCGAGTCCATCGAGTCGTCCACCGAGAGGATGAAGCAGGCGCTGACCTGCTGCGGCGACTTGGTGCCGACGTTGAACCAGACCGGCGAGTTGAAGCTGAACACCTGGTGCAGCAGCATCCACGTCAGCTCGTGGTCGAACAGCTCGGCGTCGGCCGCGGTGGCGAAGTAGCCGTGCTCCTCGCCCGCCTTGCGGTAGGTCTGGACGACGCGGTCGATCAACTGCTTCAGCGACCACTCCCGCTCCGGGGTGCCCACCGCGCCACGGAAGTACTTGGTCGTGACGATGTTCGCCGCGTTCACACTCCAGAACGCGGGGTACTCCACGCTGCGCTGCTCGAAGTTGATCGAGCCGTCGCGCCAGTTCGTCATGACGACGTCGCGGCGTTCCCACTCGACCTCGTCGTACGGGTGAACGCCCTCGGTCGTCCAGACCCGCTCCACTCGCAGCCCCCCGGCCGCCGCGCCCCCGCCGCCGTTCGCCCGGCTGCGCTGACGACCTGCAGTGATGCCGTCTCCGGCCATATGGATGTGCTCCCCCTCGTAGGTACCGCTACAGGTGTGTCGGTAAGAAAGTGAGTCAGACTGAGGTCGGCCGCTGCCGCGGAGTCTCAGCCGTTGAGCTTGGGTGCGCGTCCCCCGGACCGTGGCGCGACAGCATGTCGCGTCCCGGCTTCCCGGACGGGAACGGCGTCGCGCAGCGCGGCGATCTCCTTCTCGAATTCGTCGAGAGAGTCGAAGGACTTGTACACGCTGGCGAACCGGAGATAGGCCACCTGATCCAGCTCACGCAACGGCGTGAGGATCGCCAGGCCCACCTCGTGGCTGGGGATCTCGGCGGCGCCACGCGCCCGGACGGTCTCCTCCACCCTCTGCGCGAGCAGAGCGATGGAGTCCTCGTCGACGGGCCGGCCCTGACAGGCCTTGCGCACCCCGCTCATGATCTTCGTCCGGCTGAAGGGCTCGGTGACGCCGCTGCGCTTGACGACCGCGAGGACCGCCTCCTCGACGGTCGTGAAGCGCTTGCCGCACTCGGGGCACGCCCGCCGGCGACGGATCAACTGACCGTCGTCGGCCTCACGCGAGTCGACCACACGCGAATCGGCATGGCGACAGTACGGGCAGCGCACCGCGATCTCCCTTCGGCCCCTTCTCGACGGACTCCGGGCACGCCGAAACACAGCGGAACCGATGTCGGCACGACCGGTAACGCTGTGGATGGCATGTGGATAACCAGGGAGAAAGAAACCCAACCTGTGGACAACTTGCATCAGTGTAACCACTAGATGTTGGGGTAGACGCTAGGCCCCGGCGGACGCCGATGCAAGCTCAGCAACGTGCCGACGCGCCGTATTTTGCACCTCACCACCACCGGTGATGTCACGATCACTCCCAGCGCCCGGAACGGGCCACACGACGCGCCGGAAAATCGGGCGGGACACCCGACGGAGATCAACCCGGGACGCCCGGGACGGCCAGCTCAGGCCTGGGAAGCCGTAGTGAAGAGCACGACACTCGCCAGGGCCACCATGGCGAAGAAGACACCGAGCAGCACGACCCGGCCACGCCGCGTGAGCCGCAACGGCGGCCCGACGTGTCGCGCACCACTGACGGTCATGGCGATCCCTCCTCTAGGACACCCGTTCGATAGAACGTCCGTACGACGGTCTATCAGAACAGGGGTACGGAAGTCGAGCACCGGGGAGCGACACGCCGGGGAAATCTCGTACAGATGTTTGAATATGTCGCACCTGCCCATTAGGTTTTCCGTCAAGAGGGGTCAGCCGGACAAACGCCATCCCCACGGCGTTGCCCCCGGCTCCGCGACGCACCACGTGCCGACGAGGCACTGGCCGACAGGGAGGGCGGACGTGTCGACCGACGACCGCACGAGCCGACAGCAGCAGACCAGGAAGACCGAGACCGCCCGCCGCCGGACGACGAGCCGTTCCCGCGGTCCCGAGGCGCCCCAGTTACGCGCGGTCACGCCGGTCAGCCACCTGCCCGAGGTGGTGGCCTCCGACCTCACCGCCCGGCAGCGCCGCATCCTGGAGTTCATCCGTGACTGGGTGGAGAAGTACGGCTACCCGCCCAGCGTCCGCGAGATCGGCGAGGCGGTCGGCCTGGTCTCCCCGTCCAGCGTGGCGTACCAGTTGAAGGCTCTGGAGAGCAAGGGATACCTCCGGCGCGACCCCAACCGGCCCCGCGCCGTCGACGTGCGGGCGCCCGGCGAGCTGGTCGACGACGAGGCCCTGCGGGCCGCCCGGCCGCAGCCGGCCTATGTGCCTCTGGTCGGCCGGATCGCCGCCGGTGGCCCGATCCTGGCCGAGCAGGCCGTGGAGGACTTCTTCCCGCTGCCACGTGAGCTGGTCGGCGAGGGCGATGTCTTCATGCTGGAGGTCAAGGGCGACTCGATGATCGACGCGGCGATCTGCAACGGCGACTGGGTGGTGGTCCGCCAGCAGCCCAACGCAGAGGCGGGCGACATCGTGGCCGCGATGATCGACGGCGAGGCGACGGTGAAGAGCTACCGCCAGCGGGACGGGCACGTCTGGCTGATGCCTGCCAACCCGGCCTTCGATCCGATCCCGGGCGACGACGCGACCATCATGGGCCGCGTGGTGGCCGTCCTGCGCCGCGTCTGACCCACCCGCCCCTCCGGGCCCTCGATCCCGGCAGGCGTAAAGCGCCGAAGGCCGGCCCCGCATCGCGAGGGCCGGCCTTCGTTGGGTCAAGGGGACTAGCGGTTGTCGGGGCCTGGTGGGCGGCCACCGCCGCCATACATGCCCGAGCCTTGCTGGGGGCCACGGGGTTGCTGCTGGCCGCCGTAGCCGCCACCGCCACCGGGCGGCTGCGGAGCACGGCCGGGCTGCTGCTGCGGGCCACGTGGGGGCTGCTGCGGGTTGCGCGGCGGCACCTGGCCCGGGCCACGGCCGGGCGGCGGCTGCTGACCACGGCCGGGCGCCTGCTGAGGACCGCGAGGCGGCTGCTCCTGCGGGCCGCGAGGCGCCTGCTGGGGGCCACGCGGCGGCTGCTGCTGGGGACCGCGGGGCGGCTGCTGCTGGGGACCGCGCGGCGGCTGCGGGCCACGTGGCGGCTGCTGCTGCGGGCCACGCGGCTGTTGCTGCTGCGGGCCGCGGGCGGGCGGCTGACCGGCGGGGCGGCCGTACTGAGGGCCGCCGGACGCCGGGCCGGACCCGGCGCCGTAGACCGGGCCGCCGCCACCGGGACGGCCGGAGCCGTAGGCCGCGCCCCGCTGAGGCGCCCCGCCGACCCCGATCAACTCGGTCTCCGGGTCGTCCTTGTTGAAGCCGCCGGGCAGATCGTCGTCGAGCGGGCCGGTCGCCTGCGGCGACTTGCGGAACCGGACGATGCCGAAGACGCCGGCGCCGACCAGGAGCAGGCCGAGTAGACCGACACCGCCCACCGCGTACATCAGGTTGTCCGGCGAGTAGTACCACGGCGTGCCCGTGGTGTCGCTTCCCTGCTTGTCCGACTTCTTGGCGATCTCGGTGGCCGGCGTGTACTGCCGGATGTGGTTGGCGGTGGCAGTGTCGCCACTCATGTCGGAGATGGTGAGGAAGGTCTTGCCGTCCGCCGAATACGAGATCGCCTCACCGAACTGCTCGTTGGGCAGACCGGTGGTGCGCGGCACCTTCTTCAGGGCGGCCAGCACGTCACCGTTGGTCACGTCCCATTCGAGGGCGTCGGTGTAGGTCCGCAGGACGACCCTGTCCCCGCTCGGGGCGATCGCGCCGCCGGTGACGGTCCTGTTGCCGATCCGGGCGACCCGGTTGCCGGCGGTCTCGGTGGCCGAGAGGGTGATCTCACCGACCCGCTTCATCGGCACGCCGGCGGAGTTGTTGACCTTGAGCGCCGCCGTCGGCTGGTAGATGCCGGCCGGCTTGCCGATCTCCTTGGTCACGATGAGCGGGGTGCCGTCGCCGTTGAGGAGCAGCGCCTCGGCGTCGTGCGCGTCCCCGCTCGGGTAGCTGAGGCGGTGGAGTTTCGGCTTGTCCGAACCGTCCGCCTTCATGCTCCACAGGCCGACGGTGGGCCGCGGGTCGGGCGGCGAGTCGCGGACGCCGTTGTCGCCGGTGTCCGCGATCCACAGGGTCTCGCCGTCGGCCGAGAGCACGATGTCCTCGGTGTCGGCCGGGCCGGCGCCGCTGAACGAGACCTTTTCGACGACCTTGCACTGGTTGTTGAGGAAGAAGACCTGCTCCCGGCTGTCGCCGCCGTCCTCGGCGCCGTCGTTGACGGCGACGTAACCCGATTTGGTCGCCACCAGGCCGGAGATCTCGGACAGGTCGGAATCGCCGATCTTGCAGAGCTTCTTGCCCGGCGTCGCCTTCGCGCTGACCGTGGGGGCCGGCGTCGGGTCGTCGGCGGACGCACCGGAGGAGCCGACCATCACGAGACCGAAAGCCACGATGGTCGAGAACACGAGACGCCGCATTCGCACAGTGTCGCATGCGGGCTCACGTGCCGGTATTACGTGTGGATCAAAGGTGGGACGAGTCGGGCACTCCTGTGATATCACGCCTTCACACTCGGTGATCGACATGACCGGATTGACCGCACCCGTCCCGACCGGGATCGGATGCGGCCTCCTCGTCGCGATCGAAATTTTGTTCACGTTCATCCCGTCGTCGCGAATGGCGAAACCACGGGATCAGGAACGAAACTCCGCCAAATCGGCCGCGAGCCGCTCGTCGACTCGTACGAGCAGTTCGGTTCCGTCGTCCAGGTGTCGGGACTGGAGCACCTGACCGGACCGGTGCACCCGGGCCACCAGGTCTCCCCGGTCGTACGGCACCAGGAGCCGCAGCTCGACGGCCGGCCGGGGCAGCCGGTCGGCGATCGCCTTGTGCAGCTCCGGGATGCCGGCGCCGGACCGCGCGGAGACGAAGATCGCATCCGGCCACGCCCGCTTGAGGCGCAGCACGGTCTCCTCGTCGGCCGCGTCCAACTTGTTGATCACCAGGAGCTCGGGCAGCCGGTCGGCGCCGACCTCACCGAGCACCTCGCGGACCGCGCTGACCTGGCCCTCAGGATCCGGGTGGGCGCCGTCGACGACGTGCACCAGCAGGTCGGCCTGGGCCACCTCCTCCAGCGTCGAGCGGAACGCCTCGACGATCTGGTGCGGCAGGTGCCGGACGAAGCCGACCGTGTCGGAGAGCGTGAAGACACGCCCGTCCTCCGCGGCGGTCCGCCGGGTGGTCGGGTCCAGGGTGGCGAACAGCGCGTCCTCCACCAGGACCCCGGCCTGGGTCAGGCGGTTCAGCAGGCTGGACTTGCCGGCGTTGGTGTAACCGGCGATCGCCACGGCCGGCACCCCGCTGGCGGCACGGCGGGAGCGCTTGGTCTCCCGGACCGTCTTCATGGATTTGATCTCACGCCGGAGTTTCGCGATCCGCGTGTTGATCCGCCGCCGGTCGGTCTCCAGCTTCGTCTCACCGGGGCCACGGGTGCCGACACCGCCGCCACCCGAGCCGCCGCCGGCGCCACCACCCTGCCGGGACATCGCCTCACCCCAACCGCGCAGACGCGGCAGGAGGTATTGCAGCTGGGCGAGCTCGACCTGGGCCTTGCCCTCCCGGCTCTTGGCGTGCTGGGCGAAGATGTCGAGGATCAGGGCGGTCCGGTCGACCACCTTGACCTTGACCTGCTGCTCCAGGTTGCGCAGCTGGGACGGGGACAGCTCGCCGTCGCAGATGACCGTGTCCGCGCCGGTCATGACGACCACGTCGCGGAGCTCGTCGACCTTGCCGCGGCCGATGAAGGTGGCCGCGTCCGGCTGTTTCCGTCGCTGGATCAGGCCCTCGAGGACCTGGGAGCCGGCGGTCTCGGCGAGAGCGGCCAGCTCGGTCAGTGAATTGTCGGCGTCCTCGACGCTGCCCTCGGTCCACACCCCGACCAGGACGACCCTCTCGAGTCGCAACTGGCGGTACTCGACCTCGGTGACGTCGGTCAGCTCGGTGGAGAGACCGGCCACCCGCCTGAGCGAGTGCCGCTCCTCGAGCTCCAGGTCCCCGGTGGTGGGATCCAGCTCGTCAAGGACGGGTGTCTGGTACGTGTTTCGCAAAAGTGACCTCCTCCGCACGATCGTGGCACGTCGTGCGGGCGCATGCATCCAGATAACAGGGGCTAACTCACGGGTAACCACCGCGAAGGGATCGAACATTCCGCGCGAGCGACAATTCCATCTGCTCGCCCCACCAACGTCGGAGGGAAACCCGTGGTGACCACCCGCCTGCCGAGCGCAGGATTCTCGATCACGATTCGTATCGCGGTAACCGCGGACGCCTCGTCCATCGGCCGGCTCACCACCTGCGTGGGTGAGGCCGGGGCGATCGTGACGGCGCTGGACGTGGTGGACTCCGACCCCACCCACGTGCTGGTCGACCTCACCTGTGACACCGCCGACGCCGCGCACGCCGACCAGGTCGTCAAGCAGCTCGAGGAGCAGGACGGGGTGGACGTCCGCAAGGTCTCCGACCGCACGTTCCTGCTGCACCTGGGCGGCAAGATCGAGGTGTCGTCGAAGGTCGCGCTGCGCAACCGGGACGAGCTGTCCCGCGCGTACACCCCGGGGGTGGCCCGGGTCTGCATGGCGATCGCGGAGAACCCGGCGGACGCCCGCCGCCTCACCATCAAGCGCAACACGGTCGCCGTGGTCAGCGACGGCTCGGCCGTGCTCGGCCTGGGCAACATCGGGCCGGCCGCGGCGATGCCGGTGATGGAGGGCAAGGCCGCGCTGTTCAAGCGGTTCGGCGGCGTGGACGCCTGGCCGGTGGTGCTGGACACGCAGGACACCGACGAGATCGTGGCCATCGTGAAGGCGATCGCCCCGGCCTACGGCGGCATCAACCTGGAGGACATCGCGGCGCCGCGGTGCTTCGAGATCGAGGCGCGGCTGCGCGAGTTGCTGGACATCCCGGTCTTCCACGACGACCAGCACGGCACGGCGATCTGCGTGCTGGCCGCGCTCACCAACGCGATGCGGGTGGTGGGCAAGCGGATGGAGGACGTGAAGGTGGTGGTGTCCGGCGCCGGCGCGGCCGGCACCGCGATCATGAAGCTGCTGATGCGGCAGGGGGTGGGCGACATCATCGCCTACGACCGGCTGGGCGCCCTGCACCGCGGCATGCCCGGCCTGAACGAGTCGATGCAGTGGCTGGCCGACCACACCAACCGGGAGAACTACTCCGGCGACCTGCCCGGCGCGATCGCCGGGGCGGACGTCTTCATCGGCGTCTCCGCGCCGAACCTGCTCACCGGCGACGACATCGCCCGGATGGCGGACCGGGCGATCGTGTTCGCGATGGCCAACCCGGACCCGGAGGTCGACCCGCGGGAGGCCCGCAAGCACGCCGCGATCGTCGCGACCGGCCGTTCCGACCAGCCCAACCAGATCAACAACGTGCTGGCCTTCCCGGGCGTCTTCCGCGGCCTGCTGGACGCCGGCGCCGAGGGGTTCACCGAGGAGATGGCGCTGGCCGCGGCCCGGGCCATCGCCGACGTGGTGGGCGAGGACAAGCTCAACCCCACGGTGATCATCCCGAGCGTCTTCGACCCGCGGGTCACCCCGGCGGTGGCGGCGGCGATCCGCGCGGTGGTCCGGGGCGGGCACGCCCCGTCCAATTCCGCGGCCATTCCGGAGTCGGAGCTCGACAAGGCCCCGGAGACGACCTTTTAAACCTTTTGCCGGGTACGGGGACGCGTGCCCCGTACCCGGTGAAGGTGCTACTCCGCGCCCGCCCAGCCGGTGAGCTCGCCGACCAGGTCGGTGATCAGGCCGGACACACCCGCGTCCACCAGGGGACGCCACTGGGCCATGTCGTTGGGGGTCCACGGCATCACGCCGATCCCGGCGGCGGCCAGCCCGGCCATCGTCTCCGGACCGTGCAGGACGTCCTCCACCGACGGGTTGGTGCAGGTCACGCCCAGCTCCCGGGACAGCTCGACGGTCTCCGCGTCGAACCGGAACAGCAACAGCCCGCGCCGCACCTCGGGCGCCACGTCACGGACCTTGCGGACCACGTCGGCGTCGAAGCTCTGCAACACCGAACGGCCCAGCAGGTCGCGCTCGGCCAACTGGGCCACGATCGACTTCACCTCGTCGAGGGTGGCCGGCGGTTTGATCTCAACGAGGATCTCGGCCGGCCCCGGGGCGAGCAGGTCCAGAGTCTCGGCCAGCGTGGGCACCCGCAGCCCGGTGAACCCGGCGCCGAACCAGGAACCGGCGTCCAGCTCGGCGATCTCGTCGTAGGTCAGGTCCCAGACCCGGCCGGAGCCGTTCGTGGTCCGGTCGACCGTCCGGTCGTGGATCACCACGGGCACGGCGTCCCGGGTCACCCGGACGTCGAACTCGACGAAGGTGGCCCCGGCCCGCAGCGCGGCGGCGAAGGCGGGCAGCGTGTTCTCCGGGGCGACGGTCGAGTAGCCCCGGTGCGCGACTCGGTGCACTGCGGCGCGGGCCGGCATCAGAGCACGGCCGCCGGGTCGACCTCGCCGTCGGCGACCAGCACGGCCGGGCCCTCCAGCCACCACCCGCCGTCGGCGTCATGGGTCACGACCAGGCGGCCGCCGGGCAGGTCCACCGCGATCGAGCCGGTGGCCAGGCCGGCGTCGCGCAACGCCACCGCGCCGACCGCGAGCGCGCCCGTGCCGCAGGACTGGGTCTCGCCGGAGCCGCGCTCGTGGACCCGCATCCGGACGTGGCCGTCGGTCCCCTCGACCGGCTCGGCGGGCTCGACGAACTCGACGTTCACCCCGTGCGGGAAGACGGCCGGGTCGTGCAGCGGCGGGTGGGTCAGGTCGAGGGCGGCCAGCTCCGTGCCGTCGTGCAGACCGCAGACCAGGTGTGGGTTACCGGTGTCCACGGCGACGCCGGGCACGGTGAGCGCGCCGACGGTCGCCGTGCTTCCCGCGTACACCCTGGGGGTCGTCATCCGCGCACGGACCGTGCCGTCACCGATCAGGGTGACCAGGACGCCGGCCCGGGTGGCCACCGGAAGGCCCTCCGGGCCGGGCGTGGCGAGGCCGCGGTCCAGCAGGTAGCGCACGAAGACGCGCAGGCCGTTGCCGCACATCTCGGCGATCGAGCCGTCGCTGTTGCGGTAGTCCATGAACCACTCGGCCTCGGCGGCGAACCCGGCGGCCTCGGGGTGTTTGGCGCTGCGGACCACCCGGAGCACACCGTCGCCGCCGATCCCCCGGTGGCGGTCGCAGAGCGCCGCGACGAGCTCCGCGGTCAGGTCGAGCTCCCCGAACGGGTCGGGGATGATGACGAAGTCGTTGCCGGTCCCGTGGCCTTTGGTGAAACGCACGCCGACCATCATCCCGCAAGCGCGATCGCGTCCGCCACGAGCTTCGGATCCGCACCGTCCAGCCAGGTGATCGAGGGGTCACGGCGGAACCAGGACCGCTGTCGGCGGACGAACCGCCGGGTGCCCTGGACGGTGTCCGCCTTCGCCTGCTCCTCGGTCAGCGTGCCGTCGATCTGGGCGAGCGCCTGCTGGTACCCGAGCGCACGGGAGGCGGTCCGGCCCTCCCGGATCCCGGTCAGGCCCCGCACCTCGCCGATCAGCCCGGCCGCCCACATCAGGTCGACCCGCAGCGCGATCCGCTCGTCCAGCGCGGCGGTGTCCCGGTCGACGCCGATCTGCACCGACTCGTAGACCGGCCGCGGATCGGGCAGGCTCGCGGTGAACGGCAGCCCGGTCAGCTCGATCACCTCCAGGGCGCGGACGATCCGGCGGCCGTTGCTCGGCAGGATCTTGACGGCGGCCGCCGGGTCGAGCCCGGCGAGCCGGGCGTGCAGCGCCGCCGGGCCGGCCGCGGTCAGCTCCTGTTCGAGCCGGGCCCGGATCGCCGGGTCGGTGCCCGGGAACTCGAAGTCCTCCAGGACCGCCCGGACGTACAGGCCGGAGCCACCGACCAGCAGCGGCACCCGGCCGCGGGCGAGCACCCCGTCGATCGCGGCGCGGGCCAGCCGCTGGTACTCGGCGACCGCGGCGGGCTCGGTCACGTCCCAGATGTCGAGCAGATGGTGCGGCACGCCCTCGCGCTCGGCCGGGGTGAGTTTGGCCGTGCCGATGTCCATCCCGCGGTAGAGCTGCATCGAGTCGGCGTTGATCACCTCGCCGTCGAGTTCGTGGGCGAGAGCGATGCTCAGCGCGGATTTGCCGGCCGCCGTCGGCCCGACGACGGTGACCACCCGCTGACCTGTCCGGAACCGCACCGGCCAACCGTAGGACACCGTTGTGTCACGGTCGTCGGCGGGAGCTTTCCCCTAACCGGGTTGGACCTGTGACAATGCGCGAGAAAGAATGCCGTTGGGAAGTTGGCATTCGAGACTGCGCTATGGCGGTGGCCGAGGCTCCGGTTGGACCTGCGGCGCCGGGAGAACGAGGATGAGCTCATGAACGACTGGACGGCCTTCGGGCGCGTGGATGCCGACGGCACCGTGTACGTGAAGACCGCCGAGGGCGACCGTGTGGTCGGCTCCTGGCAGGCGGGCACCCCCGAGGAGGGGCTCGCGCACTTCGCCCGGCGATTCGCCGACCTGGTCACCGAGGTCGACCTCGTCGAGGCTCGCCTCAAGTCCGGCGCGGCGGACGCGGCCCACTCGCTCACCAGCGTGAAGCGGCTGCGGACCCAGCTCGACGAGGCCCACGTGGTGGGTGACATCGACGGTCTGGCGGCCCGCCTGGACCGGCTCGCCACCCTCGCCGAGGAGAAGGCCGGTGAGGCTCGCGCGGCCCGCGAGGTGGCCCGCACCGAGGCGGTGGCCCGCAAGACCGCCCTGGTCGAGGAGGCGGAGAAGATCGCCGCCGACGCCACCGGGTGGAAGTCGGCGGGGGATCGGCTCAAGGAGATCCTCGACGAGTGGAAGACGATCCGCGGCGTCGACAAGAAGACCGACGGCGAGCTGTGGAAGCGGTTCGCCGCCGCCCGGGACGGCTTCACCCGCCGCCGGGGCGCCCACTTCGCCACCCTCGACGGCCAGCGCAAGCAGGCGCAGACCGCCAAGGAGGAGCTGGTCACCGAGGCGGAGAGCCTGGCCGAGTCGACCGAGTGGTCGAACACCGCCAACCGGCTCAAGGAGCTGATGACCGAGTGGAAGTCGGCGCCGCGCGCCGCGAAGGAGGCCGAACAGCGCCTCTGGGAGCGCTTCCGGGCCGCTCAGGACGCCTTCTTCACCCGGCGCAGCGAGGTCTTCTCCGCCCGTGACGCGGAGTACCAGGGCAACCTGGAGAAGAAGCAGGCGATCCTGGCCGAGGTCGAGGCCATCGACGTCGACGCCGACCCGCGCGGCGCGCAGAACCGCATGCGGGACGCGCTGGCCGCCTGGCACGAAGCCGGCCGGGTGCCCCGGGAGGCCGCCGCCTCGCTGGACCGCCGTTGGCGGGCCGCCGAGGACCGGATCCGGGTGGCGATGGACTCGGCGTGGCGCAAGACCAGCCCGCAGGACAACCCGCTGCTGCGGCAGATGCGCGAGCAGGTCGCCGAGGCCGAGGAGAAGCTGGCCCGCGCCCGTTCCGCCGGCGACAACCGGCGGATCAAGGAGGCCGAGCAGGCGCTCGCCTCGAAGAAGCAGTTCCTCGCTCTGGCCGAGCAGGCGAACTGATTTCACGCTCGGTGACGGGGGCGACGGACCACTGGTCCGTCGCCCCCGTTTCTCGTGTGGAGGGTCGCGCGATTTTTCCGGCCCGTTGCGCTACTTTGGAGCGTCGTCGAGGTTGGTACCTTGACGAGTGCGACATCATGAGGGAGCCGGCACCGCCGCGTGCCTTCTCGGTGCGGTCGGCGAGGTCCGCAGAGATGGTGGTGTGCACCAGTGAGGATCGAACCGCGACAGCACCTGCTGGAGACGTGGAAAGCGACCATCCAGAGCTCCTGGCGCGACGGCGCCTGGCGCTGGGGTGGCCGGGACGGATCGAATTCGATCAGTGATGCCGAGCAGTTGCTCTGCATCCTTCTGCCGGCGACCCAGGTGGGCCCGTTCGGGCTGGACCGGCCGAACGCCACGGCCGACGCCATGCTGGAGGCGCTCCGCCCGCTCGGCGACGAGAAGACCATCCCGCTGAACCTGGTGCGGATCGCCACGGAGTATTTCACCCGGTATGTGGACAACGACCGGCCGATCTTCTCCGGTGGCAGCTACTACAAGCCCGACGACGGCGCCAAGCTGACCGAGGTCCAGCAGGCCCGCGACATCGTGGACTCGTTCGCCATCTCGGTCACCCTCTCCCTGGCCACCATCGGTTTCGTCCGGATCTTCCGGCAGTCGGTCACCCGGATGGGGCTGCGCCGCGAGCTGCGGCAGCTGGAGCGGCTGGCCAGCACCCGGCTCACCGCGGCGATGGTCGGCCTGCTGCGCAGCTTCTCCACACACGTCTTCGAGGCCGACGACGACCCGGGGCAGATCCTGTTGCAGACCGTCAACAAGGCGGGCCTGCCGTCCAAGACGGTGGTCAACCAGTTCCGCTCGGTGCTCCAGGAGACCATCGCGTCGTTCAACGAGGTGCTGATCGGGTCGGGCCAGACCGAGGACCTGGAGAGCGCCAACGCCCTGTTCGAGTGCGGCTGGTCCTGGGGCATCGTCAAGGACGCCCCGGCCGTCCCGCTGGAGTACAAATCGTCCGGCCGGGAGAAGGAGAGCACCGCCGCCGGCGCCCCGGACGAACCGGCGGAGGAGATCGGCCCGCAGCCCGACGGGGTGGCGGAGAACAAGCCGTATCTCTACTTCACCGTGGTGGCGGTCGACGCCATCGAGGACCTCTTCTCCGAACGGACCCGCGTGCTGGGCCTGCTCAACGAGGAACAGCAGCGTCTCTCCCGTGCCCTCCAGCTGCGCTGGGATCTGACCCTCACCTACTGGGCCACGGTCGCCACCTTCGGCGGAGGCCCGGTGTGGCCGCTGGAGGACCCACCCTGGCAGACCACCGACGGGCTGCGCAGCGAGTACTACACCCTCCTGGTGACCTCGATCGTCGTCAAGGACCTGGTCCGTAAGCGCGGCTCGGACGCCCGCCTGGCCCGGATCGGCTCGGTCCTGTCCGACCTGGCCAACGAGGCCCGGGTGACCCGCAAGCACCGGCCCGGCGACTCCGGGGTCAAGCTGCACTCCCCCGGCCTCCGGGTCTCCCTGGAGGGCAGCCTCGAGGACTCCCCAGACGAGAAGGCCAACGCGGTCTGGTTCGTCGGCGAGTTCGCCTCGCTGCTGCTCCAGCGGTGCATCGCGATCGCCGGCCTGCTGAGCGACGTCGAGGAGCGGGCCGTGCTGCTGCGCCTCGCCGACCGGGTGTGGGACCATCTCGCCCGCCGCCGCCTCACGGAGACCGCCCACCGGAAGTTGTGGGACCAGCCGGCGCTGGTCTTCGACGATCTGCCGGAGTACGAAAGCCCCTCCTGGTACTACACCGAACGGGTGGTCGCCGGCCTGGTGAGCGCGGCGAACCTGCTGAGCGAGGAGCCGCTCGTCAACGATCGGCTCGTGGTCCGCGCCTTCGACCTGCTCTACGAAGCCGAGCACCTGTACGACATGGAGCTCATGCGGGGCTCCGCCGATGCCAGCCTCGAGGTGATGGACGTCTTGACCGAGATCCGGGCCAAACTCGAGCGGGCCCGTGCGATCGCCCGTACCCGGCCGGGCGCCGCCTCCGCGCTGGTGAACTGGGTCCTGATGGAACTCGACGGCCTCGAGGCGGTCCGGCACAGCGAGAGCACGGCGATCTGATGTTCGTTTTCGCCGCGTCCGACAAAGGCGGCACCGGTCGTTCGGTGACCAGCAGCAACCTGCTGTACCGCAGCGCCCTCCAGGGGAACGACGTCTGTTACCTCGACTTCGACTTCGGCTCGCCGACGGCCGGCGCCATCTTCGGCATCGAGCGCGCGGAGAACGGCACCACCAGCGGTTCCGGCATGCACCGGTTCCTGCTCCAGGAGGTCTACCAACCGGAGCGGATCGACGTCTGGACCGCCACCGACCGGCGCGGGATCCGGGACGGGCAGGCCAACACCGGCCGTCTGGTCCTGCTGCCCGGCGACGTGGGCGGCGGCGACTTCCCGGACCGCGCCGACCTGGTGGGCCGGTGCCTCGAGCTGTTCCTGCGGCTCAACGAGGAGTTCAGTCTCTGCATGGTGGACCTGAGCGCCGGCCGCAACCTGGCCGTCGAGATGGTGCTCAAGGTGACCGCCATGCCGGAGATGCAGAAGATCACCAGTCGCTGGCTGGTGTTCCACCGGTGGACCCGGCAGCACGTGGTGGCGGCGGGCGGGCTGGTGAACGGTCCACGCGGGCTGCTCACGATCGCCGAGAAGTCCGGGCACGACCGGCAGCAGTTCGCCAACAACCTGCGGTACGTGCGTACCGCGGTGATCGATCCGGCGCCGTCGACCCAGAGCGGCCTCACCGCGAAACAGGGCATTTGGCTCGATGAGTGCAATAGACGGCTCACTCGATTGGCTGGAGAGCACCAAGTCGGCAAAAATCTATTACTAGGGTCCGTACCACTCGATCCCATGCTCCAATGGCAAGAACAGTTGATCACTGACAAAGACGTGGTGAGCGGCGTCGCGAACCAGGAGACCCGGAACGCGTTCGACTTGCTGGCGAGGCGCCTCGTCGACGACTCCTCTTGGGAGACCCTATGACGGTCGCGCTGCACCGCATGGATTACCGGGAGCAGGCGACGGAGTATGTCGCCCCCTCCGTCGGCCTGTCGCACGTCTCGCTGGAGCTCGGCCACCTCTACATGGAGGACCTGCAGGCCCGGGAGGGTGAGAGCAGGCTGGCGGACTACTTCGTAAGTGTGTACCCCTGGGTCAAGGCCATCGAGTCGATGGGCCGCTGGGGCACCACCTCGCCACGGATCAGCACCTGCTTTCTGATCGACGACTACTTCAGCCGCCTCGACGAGCCGGGCGTCATCATCAAGAAGGTCGTCGACGCGGCCGCCAAGAGCGGACTGTCCATCGACTACATCGCCCGTGAGTCGAGCTGTGCCGAGTTCGGCGACACCCGGCTGGCCCAACTGGTGTTCGACCAGATCGTCCCGGAGCCGCTGCGGGGCGCCAACGGTGGCCGCCCCACCGTCAAGGACAGCGGCTGGCTGTCGAACGGACGGCGCTCCCCCAACACCGCGGCCGCCCCGGCGATGGCCGCCGAGCCGTGGCAGAGCCCGGAGCAGACGGCGGCGAACCGGCACTCCGTCTTCATGGACGTGGAGATCCGCGACGACGAGCTGTGGTCCTGCTCGTTCCTGGCGTCGGTGTGGCAGCTGCTCCGGCTCGGCCTGCTCCGGCCGGAGGAGAAGCAGCTCACCAAGCCGGTCCGGGTCAATGGCGACTATCCGAGCGACTGGTCCGACCTGCCGCCGGTGATCAAGCTGACCGGCACGAAGAACTCGTTCTGCGCGTACCGGAGCTTCTCGATCCTGCCGACCCGGTTCATGGAGATCGAGATGGCGGCGCGCACCGTCCTGCACCAGGTCCGGGTCGATCCCCTGATCATGGAGGACCTGGAGGCCCGGGCCGCGCCGGAGAGCATCGAGCTGCCGCCGACCATCCTGGACCGGATCGACTACGCCTTCATCAACGACTGGACCCCGGCCAGCGGTCGCTGAGCCGCAGCAGCGCGTCGGCCGTGTTGCGGACGGCGAAGTCCTCGTCCTCGGCACAGTCGATCAGGATGTCGCGGACCTCGTCGAGGTGGGCGATCGGCGCCAGCATCTCCACGGCCGCGCGCCGGGCCTCGTGCGCCTCGGCGGTGCGGGCGTGGCTCAGCAGCACCCGGCGGACGTCGTCGTCGGTGATCCAGTGCGCCAGCGCCCGGATCAGGACCGGGCGGATCACCGGGTCGGCGCCGGTGAGACGGGCCAGCAGGTCGGTCCGGGTCCCGTCCTCGCGCAGCGCCGCGGCGGCACGGGCGGCCGCGGCGACCACCGCCGGGTCGGTGTCCACCCGGACCCGGTCGCGCAGCACCTCGCCGGCCGCCTTGGCGTCGCCACCGGAACCCAGGATCTCCACGGCCGCCGCGCGGATCTCCGGATTCGGGTCGGCTCCGGCGCGCTCGGCGATCACGGTCCAGAGATGGCCGGCGTCGGCGCGGTCCAGCACCGCGGCCCGGGCGGCGGCCGCGAAAACCTCACCCACGCTGTCGTTGCTGGTCCGGTCCAGCAGCAGAGCCGGCAGGTCGATGTCGGGCGGGCAGTCGGCGATCAGCACCCGCAGCGCCTCGAGCCGGATCTCCGGATGGCCGTGGCCGGTCAGCTCCAGCAGCCGGCGGGCGTCGGCCGGCTCCAGGATCCGGCCGCACAGACCACGCAGCGCCGCGGTCCGCGTCTCGGTGTCGGCGTCGTGCACGGACGCGGTGATCAGCGCCCGGGTCGCGGTGGGGCCCCGGTCGCCGGCCAGCGACTCGACCGCGGCCCGCCGGACCGACGGTGTCGGATCCTGCCCGGCGACCCGGGCCAGCACGGCCGCACGGGACGGGGCGGCCGGGAGCGCGGCCAGCCCGCTCACGGCGGCCAGCCGCACGGCCGGCTCGGTGTCCGAGGTCGCCGCCCCGGTGAGGATCTCCTCGGTCCGCGGATAGGCCCGGTAGGTGGCCCCGAGCACCCGGACGAGAGCCACCCGGAGCACCTCGTCCGGTTCGGCGGCCAGCCGGGCCACCAGAGCCTGCCAGGACCGCTCCCCCGGCCGGTTCCCGCGCCCGGCCAGCGCCACGGCCGCCGCGCGGACGACCGCGCCGTCCGGATCGGTCTCGATCCGTTCGAGCAGCCGCGCCTCCGGGCCGCTGCGGGCCAGCAGGCGCACCGCCGCCCGGCGGACCCCGGCTGCCGGGTCGGTCCGCATCCGCCCCAGCAGCAGCTCACGAACCGGCCCGTCGCTGCCGGCCCGGGGCAGCAGGATCCCGGCCGCCGCCTCCACCACCTCGGGCGCCGTGTCGTCCCGGCAGGCGTCCACCAGGTCCTGCGCCACCGCGACGGACAGCTGCCGGGGGCGGGCCAGGACACGCAGCGCGCCCGCCCGGACGGCCGGGTGCGGGTCGCTGCGGCGGCACTCCAGCAGGATCTCCTCGATCCCGGGCTCGGCCCGCAGCCGCTCACCGAGGATCTGCACGGCGGAGAGCCGGACCGTGGAGAAGCCGTCCCGCCGTTGTGGGTCCGGTGAGACCGCCCGGACCAGCACGGCGCGGGCCTCCGGATAGACGGCGGCCAGCGGCGCGAGCGCCTGCACGGACGCGAGCCGGACCACGGCGCGCGCGTCGTCGGCGGCGCGGACCAGCGGGTCCAGCGCGAGCCGGCCCTCGTCGGCGCGCTCCTGCCGGACCGCCTGGTGGGCCATCTCGCCGAGGCCGGCGACCGCGGCGCAGACCACCCGTACGTCGTCGGCCTCGCCGATCCGGGCCTTGAAGATCTCGTCGAAGTGGTCGTCGGGCCGGGCCAGGACGGCCGCGATCCGGGCGGCGGAGGCGGCCGCCGGGTTGCCGACGATCTCCACCCCGGCGGTGCGGTACCAGTCGAGGTAGGCCTCGCGGTCCGGCCAGTTCGGCCCGATCGCCTCGATCGCCGGGATGAACTCGTCGACCAGCAGGTCCGCGTAGTCGGGGCCGGGCAGGTCCCGGTCCGGGGTGGCGGCGCAGTACTCGATGATCCGGACCACCTCGCGCAGCGCCAGCTCGGCGGCGTGCCGGGCGTCGGCGATCTGGCGGACCCCGGCCAGGCACTGCACGGCCAGGGCGACGTTCCACGGCGGCTCGGGGCGGGGCGCCCGGCCGGACGGGCCGGGGTACTCCCACCACTCCGGGTTGACCTCGGTGATCAGCAGCTCGACCAGCTCCGCCGCGAACCCCGCCGACAGCTGGCCGGCGACCAGGCGCAGGGTCTCCCGCCAGGCCGGGTCGGCCCAGTTCTCCCGGAACACCGCCCGGATCTCGTCGAACCGGGACCCGCCGGGGCTGAACCGTTCGATGATCGCCCAGGCGCAGTAGAACTCCTGGAAGGTGCGGTGCACGAAACGGTAGTCGGCCCGGCCGTACCGGCCCAGCACGTAGCTGCGGCGGCGGAGCTGGTCGATGGCCTGGCGGGCGAACTCGCCGGCCTCCGCCCAGCCGAGGCCGTGCCGCTCCAGGTGCTGGGTGAAGATCCGCCGCAGCTGGTCGCCGCCGACATGGTCGCGGTGCCCCAGGCGCCCGGACATCATGTCGAAGGCGAGGCCGCGCAGCAGCTCGTGTTTGACCTCGGCGTCCAGGCGCTGCGAGCCGGCCGGCGCGTCCACCATCCGGCTGTCGTCCCAGCTGTCCACCAGGGTGACGGCGACCTGCTCGTACAGCCGCCAGCGTTGTTTCGGCAGCATCCGGTGCCGGCCGATCACGGCGAGGATGCTGAGCAGCATCGGGTTGCCGGCCAGCTCGGTGAGCTCCGGCGAGCGCCGGATGGTGCCGATCACCACCTCCCGTCGGACCGTCGCGTCGGCGCCCGGCGCCTCCGGCAGCGCCTCGAACCAGCGGCGCAGGAACTCGGCGGTCTGCTCCGGCACGAACCGTTGCAGGGTGTGGTGGGCGAAGCCGGCGGCGGCCAGGGCACGCCTGTTGTACTCCGCGGGCCGGGTGGTGACCACCACCCGCGCCTCCGGGAACGTCTCCGCGAACGTGGCGATCTGCCCGGCGGTCTCCTCACGGATCCGCCGTTCCAGGATCTCGTCCAGGCCGTCGAAGACGACCACGGCCGGGTCGCCGCGGGCCAGGTGCAGGAACAGGCCCTCGGGCTCCTCCTGGTAGCCGTCGGTGGCGGCGCGGTGCGCGAGGAATTCCCGGAGGTTGCGGCACTGCCCGGCGGCCACGGCCGCGGCATAGGAGCGCAATTCCACGAGTACGGGCAGATGCCCGGCCAGTGGCGCCAGGCGTTCGTCGGCGTGCGCCCGGGCCAGTGCCAGGGTCAGGTAGCGGACCACCGCCGACTTGCCCGCCCCGGGATCGCCGACCAGCACGAACCGGCGCTGTGCCCGCTCGCAGAGCACGTCGAAGACCGGCTGCCCGGGCCAGGACAGCGGGAGCGCGTCCCGGTCCAGCCGCTCGGCCTCGCCGGCGCCCTCCCCCCACGGCGCCCGGGTCAGCTGCGGCGGATGGTCGGCGCGGGCGAACGGCTCGACGAAGACGTCGAACAACTGCGTCCCCAGGTACGGCGACGACTGCTGGGCCAGGTTCAGCAGGTCGAGCCCGCCGTACTGCTGGCGGAGGCGCTCGAAGTAGTGGGCGGTCACCGCGGCGCTCAGGCCCGGGGCCACCGGGACGGCCGGCGCCGCGGTGACGCCCCGGGACCGCTGCTCCAGCAGTTTGTGGACGGCGGCGTAGACGAGCAGCCCGAGGTCGGCCGGCGCGTCGAAGAAGCTACACAGGTGCTCACGCTGGAGCACGTCACGCAACGCGTCGACCTGGGCCGCCTTCGGGCCACGGTCGACGAAGCGCACCGGCCAGGCGGCATGCTCGCTGAGCAGGAAGATGAGGCAGTCCTTGCCGCTGGCGACGGCGTGCTCGTACTCCAGATGGGTGATCGACTTGGACTGCTTGGGCGGGGTGTAGCCGTACCGCCAGGCGAAGATGCCGATGTAGATGTCGCAGGACTCGACGTCGTCGAGACAGCGCGCGAGCGGGGCGGTGGCGCCCGCCACGTACTCCTCCATGGTTTTGAACCGCAGGCCGATGAGGCCGAGCGCGTGGCGGACGGCCTCGCGACACTCCTTCAGATCCTCGAAGGTCGCGGAGATGTAGGCCTCGCTCAAGCGAATCTCCCCTCGCCGCGTCAATATAGTCGCGTGAGGCAAGCCTCCACCATGGACGCGACATCTCGTCCACAGCCCCACGAGACGGTCACGCCGCCACCCCCGTGGCCGTAGTTGTGGATCACCACCTGCCCGTCCAGGGTGGTGGTCTCCAGCCGGATCCGGTCGCGGACCGGCCGGCGCCCGGAGCGGACGCCGATCACCGGCGCGTCCCGCAGCAGCGGCTCGATGTCGGCGCACCGGCGGCGGATCCGCTCGACCGCGACGGCCTCCGGCAGCGCCACCCCGCCAGGCGCTTCGATGGTGCTGCCGAGCACGACCGTGTCGCCGTGCGGGATGTAGTAGGTGAGCTCCGGGCCCTCGCCGTCCTCGGCGAAGAACGTGTCGATGCCGGGATTGCGGACCACCACCACGAGGCCGCGCACCGGGACCAGGCCGGGATCGCCGGCCAGCCGGCGGGCGCCGCTGCCGCTGCAGTTCACGATCACCGGAGCCCGGCCGGACAGCTCGCGCAGCGACCGCAGCTCGCGCTGCTCCACCCGGACGCCCTCGGCCCGCAGCTCGGCCATCAGGTATTCGGAGTAGACCGGCATGTCGACCACCGCCGTGGTGTACCGCCAGGCGCTTCGGTACTCCGGCCAGGCCCACTCGTCGCATCGCTCCAGGTCCCCGGTGAGGTGCAGCCAGGGATGCGGATCGGCGACTCCCCGGGCGACCTCGACGCCACGCACCATGGTGACTCCGGCGGTGCGCGCAGCGGCCAGCTCACGGAAGGCGGTCAGGCCCTCCCCGGCCCAGCGCTCGGCCTCCGGGTGATCGACCAGGAACGGCCCCCACATGGCGCCGGCGGCGCAGGAATCCGTGGCGGGCGGCAGCCGCCGCGCCACGACACTCACCACGAGACCCCGCCGGGCCAGGCACAGTGCGCTGGTCAAACCGCAGACGCCCGCACCGACCACAATGGCATCGATGTTGGTAACGGTCACCCCCCGACACTAACGGCTTACTCGGCGGCGTCGCACGGGCTGAAATTTCGGCACCCGGCCGCACCTGAGCCGACCTCGGCTGACGAGCCCTTATCCTTCCGGCGCGGGGTGATTGCCGGGTCTCGCCACGGAACGCCACGATGGAATCAGGAAACGGCCGCGGAGGACTCATGTTGGCTTTCGGAGAGGTCCAGACCGGCCTCCTGCAGAACTCCGTCGCCCTCCCCCGGCGCGCCACCGAGCACCTGCTCAGCAACGAGGCCGACGAGCGGGTCCGCTCGGTCGAGCGGCCCATCGCCCGGTCGATCTCACCGGACCGGCTCGAGGGCGTGGACTGCCGCCTACCGACCACTTCCGGACGTCAGACCAGAGCCATCGGTACGGTCGTGTCGCGCGCCGTCGTGGTGGCCGGCCACGTCGCGCAGGGTTCGGCGTACGCCCGCGTGGCGCCCGCCCGCACCACGATCCGGCTGCCGTGGTCGCACTACCTGGCCAGTCCCGGTCATCTGGAGGCGATCGGCAAGCTGGACCGGTCCGACCTGGAGCAGGGTGTGCTCACCGGCGCGCGGACCACCGAGACGCTGGAGCTGAGCGCGATCGCGGCCCGGATGCTCGACACGGTCCAGCGGTCCCGGGTGATCGACCACGCCCCGCCACTGCGTACCCCGCGGGTCCGGCTGCGCTGGACCGCGCTCCTGGACCGGTCCGTGGAACGGCCGGGCGGCACGTTCACGCTGGTCTCCGAGGACGTCCGCTCGCTCCAGTTGCGGGTGCCGACCACCGACCTGGGCGCCGTGGTCGCCCTCTGCGAGGACCTGGCCGTGCACGACTGGCTGCTCACCACGGTGCTGTCGGTCCTGGACGCGACACTGGCCCACGACCACAGCCGCGCCGAGCGGGTGAGCCGGTTGCAGCCGCTGCTGGAGCACCTGCCACATCTGTGGATGCCGGGCGCGCACGTGCCCGAGGAGTTGCTGCCGATCTGGTCGGCGCTGGATCAGCGGCCGGGTTTCACCCGGCAGTGGGACGGGGCGATGGCCCGGGTCCGGGACCAGATCACGATCGGCGCGCTGGATCTGTTGCAGGGCGCCTCTACGAAACCGGCACGGTGAGGCGTTCTGCTCCGGCCGGCCAGACCTGGACGACCCGGCGGCCCATCGCCTTGGCCCACTCCACCGTCTCGGCCGTGCCGCCGCGACCGCCGGCCGGATCGCCGTCCCAGACCGCGACCAGGATGTCGCTGCGCTCCACCACCTCGCGGCTGGCCGCCTCGTAGGCCGCCTCGGGCGGGCCGGCCACCTCGAGCCGGGTCACCCGGCGGGCCTGGCGCAGCAGGTGCGGCGGTGGCGCGGCCGGTGGCGCCGCCGCGGCGGGCACCGGCAGCACCACGTCGAAGGTGCCCCGGCAGGCCTGGACGGCCCGGGCGAAGATCTGGTCGGAGCCCTCGGCCAGGCAGGTGACCCCGTGCACCCGTGGATAGCCGGACAGCAGCTGGACCAGCTCCCGGAGGATGAGCCGGTGGGTGGCCGGCCGCAACCGGATGTGCCCGGTGACGCCGATCGTCGTCATGCCCGCTCCCGTGGGGATCACGCCGGGTTCAGCGCCCGGCTCACTCCAGTGTCCGTCAGCCGGACCACCCGGAACCCGGCGTCCGCCAGGATCTGCGGAATCTCCAGCACCGCGGCGCGACATTTGGCACGTCCCTCCGGGCCGAGCTCCTCCCAGTCGACCAGATCGGGCGTCTGCCGCAGTGCGCCGTCCCGCCGCGCCCCGCGCACCCAGCCGTTGCCGCGGGCGGCCTCCGCCCAGCGCTGCTGCTCCCGGCGGGCCAGCAGCTCGACCTCGGCCTCGGTGAAGCAGAAGTCGTCGTCACCGCCGTCGGCCGGCACCACCGCGCACCCGACCATGTGCAGCTTGATCCCGAAGTCGCCGGCCTGCTGCCGGTTCGACCGGCGCAGCTCCTCGTCCAGCTCGGACCAGGGGCACAGCGCCGGACCGCCGCCCAGCCGCTCACCCCGCAGCAGGCTGGCCTCGACGAACCGCTCGTGGATGAGCCGGCCCAGCCGCTCGGACAGGTCCTCGGCGATCAGCGCCGGATCGCAGCCGGCCGCCACCGCCGAGAAGAGCCGGACCCGGCCGTCGATCGGGTCGAGCAGCGGCTCCTCCCGCTGGTCCCGGCTGAACGCCTCGGTGATCGCGGCCAGCGCGTCCACCACCACGATGATGTCGCCGGAGACCCGGCGCCACAGGCGGTGCTCGCGCAGCGCCAGCTCCAGCCCCTCACGGTCGTCGGCGAAGCAGAGGAAGACCCGGTCGTAGCCGGCCCGGCCGGGGTCGTCGAGCAGGGCGGACACGTCGGTCTCGTACGCCGTCACCCGGCACCCGTCCTGGACCACCCCGCCCCGCTCGGCGAACCGGTCCCGCACCCGGATCGCGTCCGGCGCCACCAGGTCCACCACGACCCGCTGCGCCGGGCTCGACCGGCGCAGCCGCCAGTGCCGGGCGATCTCCACGATCAGCGCACGGACCAGCGAGGAGTCGCCGGCCACCAGCAGCCGGGGCACCCGGTCCGGGCGATTCGGCAGCGGCCGCTGGTCCAGTAGGACGTGCACCGCCAACTGGTCCAGGTGGAAGAAGTCCAGCCGCTGGCCGGGCGTGTGCGGCACGCCGAGCCGCCGGGCCTGGAGGGTGAGCGCCCAGTCCGCCTCGTGGATCTGGGCGTAGACGGCGAGATCGTTGCGCGGGGCGGCCATCCGGGCGGCGGCCGCGGCGATCTCCAGGTTGGCGGCGCTCGTCTCGGCGCAGGCGTACAGCGTCGCGGCCCGGGGGACGCCGGCGCCACGCAGCACGTCCGGGTCGCGGGCGTCGCCGTTGACCCCGAGCAGCCCGCGCCGGCGCAACTCCAGCGGGCCGATCGGCTGAGTGCGGACCACCACGACGCGATGGCCGCTCAGGTGCAGGCGGTGCGCCAGCGTCCGGGCGACCGAGGAGTCGCCGCAGACCACCACGTGCCGGCGGGAGCGGCGGGCCCGGAGGCGGCGCATCTCGCTGGCCAGCAGGACCCGGGCGGCCTCGGCGAAGGCGTACAGCGTGACGATCGGGGCCACGAACCGGGCCACCTGGAGGGCCGGCGGGAAGTCGGTGCCGCCCTCCAGTGGATCGGAGCCCAGGACGAACAGCTGCAACGTGCCGTACAGCAGGTTCAGCGGGTCACGGTCGGCGACACCCTGCGAAGCAAGATACTGATCCAGGCCGATGAAACCGAGAACCAGCGCCAGCACCCCGGCCAGGGCGAACACGGCCCGCGTCACGGTGACGGCGGGCTGCCCCTGGTCGTCGGCGAGAGACAGCGGGGTGCGGGGAAAGGTGGCCATCGATCCACATTGTCACACCCCGCCGCCGTGCGGCTACGCAGCGGTCAGAGGGCGCATCCTTCGGACGCGGGCGGCAGCGGGGCCGGCACACCGACGCCCGGCAGGCCGAGCGACACACCCTTCAACTTCGGGGTACGACCGGACTCGTACGCGTCTCCGGCCCGGGTACGGCGGTGGCTGAGCGGGTTCCCGTCGGCGTTCAGGTGGTGCGGCGCCGCGTAGGTCACCACGGTCTCGACGATGTCGCCGGGACGCGGCACGGTGTCCCCGGTCGCGAAGTGCACGAGCCGGCCGTCCCGGGCCCGGCCGCTGAGCCGGCCGGTCCGCTCGTCCTTACGGCCCTCGCCGACCGCGACCAGCACCTCGACCTTCTTCCCGACGAGCCGCTTGTTCTCCGCCCAGGTGATCTCTTCGAGGGTGGCGATGAGCCGGTTGTAACGGTCCTGGACGACCGCCTTCGGCACCTGCTCCTCCATGGTGGCGGCGGGCGTGCCGGGCCGCTTGGAGTACTGGAAGGTGAAGGCGCTGGAGAACCGGGCCTGCCGGACCACCTCGAGGGTCTGCTCGAAGTCCTCCTCGGTCTCGCCGGGGAAGCCGACGATGATGTCGGTGGTGATCGCGGCGTCCGGCATGGCGGCCCGGACCTTCTCGATGATCCCCAGGTACTTCTCCTGGCGGTAGCTGCGGCGCATCGCCTTCAGCACCCGGTCGGAGCCGGACTGGAGCGGCATGTGCAGCGAGTGGCACACATTCGGCGTCTCGGCCATCGCGGCGATCACGTCGTCGGTGAAGTCCTTCGGGTGCGGGCTGGTGAACCGGACCCGCTCCAGCCCTTCGACGTCCCCGGTGGCGCGCAGCAGCTTGCCGAAGGCGAGCCGGTCGCCGAACTCGGCGCCGTAGGAGTTCACGTTCTGCCCCAGCAGGGTGACCTCGAGGACGCCCTCCTTGGTGAGAGCCTCCACCTCGGCGAGGATCTCGCCGGGGCGGCGGTCCTTCTCCTTGCCACGCAGGCTCGGGACGATGCAGAACGTACAGGTGTTGTTGCAGCCCACCGAGATGGAGACCCAGCCGGAGTAGGTCGACTCGCGCTTGGTCGGCAGGGTGGAGGGGAAGACCTCGAGCGACTCGAGGATCTCGACCTGCGCCTCCTCGTTGTGCCGGGCGCGCTCCAGCAGGGCCGGCAGCGACCCGATGTTGTGGGTGCCGAAGACCACGTCGACCCAGGGCGCCTTCTTGACGATGTCGCCCTGATCCTTCTGCGCCAGACAGCCGCCGACCGCGATCTGCATGCCCGGATTCTTGAGCTTGGTGGGGCGCAGGTGGCCGAGGTTGCCGTAGAGGCGGTTGTCGGCGTTCTCCCGGACCGCGCAGGTGTTGAAGACCACGACGTCCGCCGCGTCCGCGTCCGCGGCGCGCACATAACCCGCGTCCTCCATCAGGCCGGAGATCCGCTCGCTGTCGTGCACGTTCATCTGGCAGCCGTAGGTGCGCACATCATAGGTGCGCGCGCTGCCGGTCATCTCGGTAGTCATGGCAATTGACCAGGCTACCCGTTAAGCCGCGGCGGGCCGCTCCGGCGTCGGGCCGGGTTTCCACCGCGATCGGTCACAGCCGGCCGGGGCGGCACAGGCCGGGTCGGCGCCGGTGCAGGGCCGGACGTTGCGGCGCTCCGGCCCGTCGTCGGTCTCCACCTCGTCGACGTGCACCGCCCGTAACGATCCGTCCGGCTCCGCCAGCACGTACCGGGACGGGTTGAGGGTGTCGTCGGGAAGCAGGACCGCGGCGCCCAGCCGGACCGCGACGGCGCTCGCGATGGTCTCCTCGGCGACACCGGCGGGCGTCACGTAGACATCGACCAGGGTCGGGAAGTCGCCTCCGGCGTGGTAGACGTCGCAGAGCAGGTCAGCGCCGGGGATCATGCCGTGCACCGGGCGCTCGAGCGCCCCGGCGAGCGCGCCCATGACCCGGTCGGGCTCCCAGCGACCGGCGACGCACCAGTTCCACGGGCCGTCCGCCATGTACTCCATGCTCTCGGCCCCTCTCTCAGCGCAATGGCTGTGTTACCGCTCCGTGACCATTCTCGACACAATCCGATACGGAGCGCCCCATAGGGTGTGTCCAATCGAGTGAACCGAGAACGAGTGGATGGACCTGGGGTGACAGACGAGGCTCTCATCGTCCTTGAGAACGTCAACAAGTGGTTCGGCCCCTTGCACGTGCTGCAGGACGTGGACCTGTCCGTCGCACGCGGCGAGGTCGTGGTCGTGATCGGACCCTCCGGGTCCGGCAAGTCCACGCTGTGCCGCGCCATCAACCGGCTGGAGCCGATCGACTCCGGCACGATCACGTTCGACGGGCGCCCCCTTCCCGCGGAGGGCCGGGCGCTGGCCCGGCTGCGCAGCGAAGTCGGCATGGTGTTCCAGTCGTTCAACCTCTTCGCACACAAGACGACCCTGCAGAACGTGATGCTGGGGCCGGTCAAGGTGCGCCGGGAGCAGACCGCGGTCGTCCGCGACCGGGCCATGGCGCTGCTGGAGCGTGTGGGCATCGCCAACCAGGCGGAGAAGTACCCGGCTCAGCTCTCCGGCGGCCAGCAGCAGCGCGTCGCGATCGCGCGGGCGCTCGCCATGCAGCCGAAGGCGCTGCTCTTCGACGAGCCCACCAGCGCGCTCGACCCGGAGATGGTCGGCGAGGTGCTGGACGTGATGACATCGCTGGCACGCGAGGGCATGACCATGGTGGTCGTCACCCACGAGATGGGCTTCGCCCGCCACGCGGCCGACCGCGTCGTGTTCATGGCAGATGGTCAGCTCGTCGAGCAGGCTGCGCCGGAGGAGTTCTTCGCGAACCCGCGCAGCGACCGCGCCAAGGACTTCCTTTCCAAGATCCTCACGCACTGATGTGCCCCTCAGGGTCGCCACACGACGGCGATCCTGATCGAAAAGGAGATGAAGTATGCGTTTCACTCGCGTAGCCGCTGCGGCCACCGCCGCGGCTCTCACCTTCGCCCTGACCGCGTGCGCCGGCGAGGACGCCGGGTCCAGCGGTGACACCGGCGGCGCTGCCAAGTCCTTCGCGGCCGGCAGCACGATGGAGCGGCTCAACAAGGCCCAGTCGGTCAAGGTCGGCACGAAGTTCGACCAGCCGGGCTTCGGCCTCAAGGGCCTGTCCGGCAAGCCCGAGGGCTTCGACGTCGAGGTCGCGAAGATCATCGTCAAGGAGCTCGGGATCCCCACGGACAAGATCGAGTTTGTCGAGACGACCTCGAAGGTCCGTGAGGACGCCATCGTGAACAACAACGTCGACTTCATCGTCGCGACGTACACGATCAACGACAAGCGCAAGGAGCGCGTCGCGTTCGCCGGGCCCTACTACGAGGCCGGCCAGAACATCCTGGTCAAGGCGGACGACACGACCATCACCGGCCCGGACGCATTCAAGGCCGGCGACAAGAAGGTCTGCTCGGTCACCGGCTCCACCCCGGCCGAGAACATCAAGACGTACGTCAAGGACGTCGCCGCCCAGGTGGTGCTCTTCGACACCTACGACAAGTGCATCAGCGCTCTCGACGGTGGCCAGGTCAACGCCGTGACCACCGACAACGTCATCCTGCTCGGCTACATCGCCAAGAACGAGGGCAAGTACAAGCTGGCCGGCGACAACTTCACCAAGGAGCCGTACGGCATCGGCGTGAAGCTCGACGACAAGGACTTCCGGACCTTCATCAACGACACCCTCGAGAAGGCCTACGCCGACGGCAGCTGGAAGAAGGCCTGGGACGACACCGCCGGCAAGTTCGGCGCCGAGCTGGGCACCGCCCCCGCCGTCAACCGTTACTGATCTCATCCGCTGATCCGGGAGTTTCCGTCCGTGAATGTGCTCATAGACAAGTTCGACGTCTTCGCGGGCGGGTTCTGGTTGACTCTCCAGATCTGCGTGCTCGCCGCGATCGGCGCCCTCATCCTGGGCGCCGTCGTGGCGGTGCTCCGCATCTCGCCGGTGCCGCCGCTGCGGGCGGTCGGCACCGCGTACGTCACGGTCTTCCGCAACATGCCGCTGACGGTGGTCATGTTCTTCGCCGCGTTCGCGCTGCCGGCCCTCGGCTCCAACGCGGACTTCCTGCGGATCCCGGGCCTCGAGGTGGTCTTCACCCGGCTCGGCACCGATCTGCCGTACTTCCGCTTCGCCTTGATCGCACTGACCCTCTACACCGCCGCGTTCGTCTGCGAGGCGCTGCGGTCCGGGATCAACGCGGTGCCACCCGGCCAGGCCGAGGCAGCCCGCTCGCTCGGGCTGACCTTCGGGCAAAACCTGCGGTACGTGGTGCTGCCGCAGTCGTGGAAGGCCTCGATCGTCCCGCTCGGCTCGGTGATCATCGCGATGATCAAGAACTCGGCGCTGATCGGCTTCTTCGGCGTCGTCGGCGACCTCTCGCAGAGTGCCGACCAGCTCACCTCGGCTGAGGGCTACGCCTTCATCCCCGTCGCCATCGGCATCTCGATCGGATACCTGATCATGACCGTGCCTCTCGGGGCCCTCCTGGACCGGATCGAGCGCCGGCAGGCGGTGGCGGCCCGATGAGCAGTGTCCTCTACGACGTCCCAGGCCCGCGCCAGCGGCGCCTCACCTTGATCCTCAGTATCGCGGCCACCATCCTGGTGCTGGCCGGCGCGTATTACCTGATCTACCTGCCTTTGGACGAGAAGGGGCAGTTCTCGATGGAGCTCTGGGGGCCGCTGATCGACCCCTCGAACGAGAACTTCTTCCTGGTCTGGGAACGGATCTGGGTCGGCATCAAGAACACGCTGACCGCGGCCGTTCTGGCCATCGTCGCATCACTGATCATCGGCACCCTGCTGGCCGTGCTGCGCCTGCAGCTCAAGAGCCTCGCCGGCAACCGGTACGCCGGGCTGTCCGCCCCGGTCGCTTACCTGCTGCGCGGGCTCGGCAACGGCCTGGCCGTACTCACCCGGGTCTGCGTCGAGGTGTTCCGCGGTCTGCCCGTAGTCATCACGATCTTCTTCGTGGCGCGGGGGTTCCCCGAATTCGGCGTCACCCTCGGAACGCTGTGGTACCTGGTGATCGGCCTGACCATCTACAACGGTGTGGTCATCGCCGAGATCCTGCGCTCCGGCATGGAGGGCCTGCCGTTCGGCCAGCGGGAGGCAGCGGTCGCGATCGGTCTCTCCCCGTTCCAGACCACCACGCTGATCCTGCTGCCGCAGTCCTTCCGGATCATGCTGCCGGCGCTTATCAGCCAGCTCGTCGTGGTACTCAAGGACACCTCGCTCGGCTTCATCATCAGCTACGAGGAGACCCTGAACATCGGCAAGCAGATCATCGGCGTGCTGAGCAACCCGATCCAGGTCTACTTCGTGATCGCGGTGCTCTTCATCCTGGTCAACTATTCGCTGTCCAAGCTCGCCCAGTACGTCCAGCGCCGGCTCTCGCAGGGCCGCAAGACCGCCGGCCCGGCAGCCCAGGCGCCACCCGCAGCCCTCACCGCACAGGCCGAAAGCGGCATCGCGGCCATGTGACCCACGATTCGGCTCGGCCGGCCGGACCTGGCCGGCCGAGCCGAATCGGTCACTCTTCAGACCGGGTCACATCACGCGACATTGCAATAGACGTCGTACCGCTCCTCACCCGACTGCCACGTGCAACTGGCATACTTTCCGCCGGGGATCTTGGTCCATTTGTTATTGGCCACCCAACGCCAGGACGACGACGGACTGACGTTAAATCGGACATAGTATCCACCCGTCGAAACGTTGGTGAATGTAAATCCGTCGGTGTCGTACCAATAGTCTCCCGAATTTACCCGCGCGGGAAGCCCTCGCGTCGTGCAGCGCCAGGTCACCGGGTCTATCGTCGCATTACCCTGCTCGTTCCAGACGTTACAGCTCGAGGCTGCCCCACTCTCAAACTTGGCAATCTTCGCGGCGAAGGAAGTGTTCTGATAAACATTCCCACCCAAGGGATCCGCACTAGCCGGACCAGAACCCATGGACAATCCCAGAGCGATCGCCGAGCCTGTCACCAAAAATCTGAAAAACATCCCCATATAGACAGAAACTAATACATGGCAGCCTTTAGTTCAAGGACCACGGCCTCTATCTAGCCAGTTCGGTCACCCGGGACTCGCGGACCACGGTGACCCGGATCTGGCCCGGGTAGGTCAGCTCCTCCTCGATCTGCTTCGCCACGTCACGGGCCAGCACGGCGGCGCCGATGTCGTCGATGTCGTCCGGCCGCACCATCACCCGGATCTCGCGGCCGGCCTGCATCGCGAAGACCTTCTCCACCCCGAGCTTCCCGCCCGCGATCTCCTCGATCCGCTCCAGGCGCTTGACGTACGCCTCCAGGCTCTCCCGCCGGGCCCCCGGCCGGCCGCCCGAACAGGCGTCCGCGGCCTGCGTCAGCACCGCCTCGATGGTCTGCGGCGGCACCTCGTTGTGGTGCGCCTCGATGGCGTGGACGATGTCCTCGTGCTCGCCGTACTTGCGGGCCAGGTCGGCGCCGATCAGGGCGTGGCTGCCCTCCACCTCGTGGGTCAGCGCCTTGCCGATGTCGTGCAGGAAGGCCGCCCGCTTCATGGTCGGCACGTCCAGGCCCATCTCGGCTGCCATGATCCCGGCGATGTGCGCCGTCTCCACCAGGTGCTTCAGCACGTTCTGGCCGTAGCTCGTCCGGTACCGCAGCCGGCCCAGCAGCTTTGCCAGCTCCGGGTGGATGTTCGTGATCCCGACATCGACCAGGGCCTCCTCGGCCGCCCGGTCGCAGAGCCGCTCCACCTCGTTCTTCGCGCTGTCGAAGACCTCCTCGATCCGGTGCGGGTGGATCCGGCCGTCCAGGACCAGCTTCTCCAGCGTGAGGCGGCCCACCTCACGGCGTACCGGATCGAAACAGGAGAGAAGGACCGCCTCCGGGGTGTCATCGATGATCAGGTTGACGCCGGTGGTCGACTCGAACGCCCGGATGTTGCGGCCCTCACGGCCGATGATCCGGCCCTTCATCTCGTCGCTCGGCAGATGCAGCACGCTGACCACGCTCTCCGCGGTCTGCTCGCTGGCGATCCGCTGGATCGCGTCGACCACGATGTGCCGGGCCCGGGTGTCCGCGGTGTTCTTCGCCTCGGTCTCGATGTCCCGGATCAGGATCGCCGCCTCGCGCTTCGCCTGCCCCTCGATCGCCTCGATCAGCTCGGTCCGGGCCGCCTCGGCGGTCAGCCCGGCGATCCGCTCCATCTCCCGGCGCCTGACCTCCTCGGCCTTCGTCAGGTCGGCCTCCCGCGTGGCGAGGGCCGCCTCCCGCGCCGACAGATCCGTCTCCAGCGTGGCCAGGCGGCGCTCCCGTTCGACGAGGCGCTCCACCTCCTCGCCGTGCAGCCGCTCCCGCTCGTCGATCCGCGCGGCCCGGCGCTCCACCTCCGCCGCCTGCTCCTTCACCGTGGCGTTGAGCAGCGCGATCTCACGCTCCCCGGACCGGCGGGCGGCGGCGCGCAACTGCTCCGCGTCGGCCTCGGCCTGACGGTGGGCGTGCTCCAGGATGGTGTCGGCCTCGCTGTGCGCGGTCTCCAGAACCCGGCGGGCCTCGGCCCGGGCGGCACTCGCCTCGGCCTTCGCGGCGGCGGCCTCGGCGCGAACCGACGCGGCCTTGGCGTTGGCGTCATCCACCTTCGCCCGGGCGTCACCGACCGCCTGCTCCTGCCGCTCCTGGGCGTCCTGGCGGTCGGCGCGCAGCTGGCGCAGCGCCCGTGTCCCGAGGACCAGCCCCGCTATCACCGCTACGGCGATCACGATGATGGCAACCACCAGCACCCAGTCCAGCGGGGTCATCATCTCGCCGCGTCTCCCTTCGCCGCCGGCGCGGTGCACACGCGCGGGCCTCTCTGCGGGATGCCCGACCAAGGCAGCAGATCGCGGGCGGCACCGGCCCCCGGGTACACGCGCTCCGCCGTTCGGCTACCCCGGCTTCCAGTCTCCGTCCGGCGCTGGCATTCCGCCGGGCACCGGGTGCGGCTCACTGCACCGGGGCCGGGCCGCCCTCGCCGGATCACCGGGTCGGGTGGCTCTGCTCCGGGCCTCGGTCGCGGGCCTGGGCTGCGGTCGGGGTTCCGGTCGCTTCTCCGGTTACCCGGAGCCGCCCGGGTTACCCGGGGGCTTTCGGCCGCTCGGAGCCTTCCGAGCCACCTAGAGCCTTCCGGCTACCTGCAGCCTTTCAGTCACCCGAGACCTTCCGGCCACCCGAGGCCTTCAGCCACCCGAGACCTTCCGGCCACCCGAGGCTTTCAGGTGCCTGGAGGCCTTCCGGCTGCTCGGAGCTTTCAGCCGCCCGAAGCCTTCCGGCGCACCGAACCGCCCGTTGCCTGAGCCCCGGTCACCCGGCGCCTTCCGGTTGGCCCAATGCGCCCGGCTGCCCTACGGATCACCGGAGCCCTGGGTTACCCGGAACCTCGGTTGCCCGTGGTCCTCCCGGAGCCCTCGGTCACTTGAGCCTTCGGTTACCCGAAGGCTCCTGGCGCCCGTGGCCTGCTGGCGCCCGTGGCCTGCTGGTGCCCGTAGCCCTTCCGGTCGCGAACGCGGATCGCCTTGGGAGCCGCGGCATCGTGGTCGCCGCGGAGGCGATCCGGCCGCTGCCCCGGCCGGCCGGCCGGCCCGAGTCTCGAACGTCTCGGCGACCTCGGAATCCGTGGCGACCAGGTCCTTCAACCCAGTCGCGTCCGAAATCCGCCGCCGCCTACTCGGCCGGCCCGGCCGCCGTGGGTTCCGAAGCCTCCTGAATCGCTTCAACCTGGCGGCTGCCGCCGCCTGGTCGCCTCGATTCCGTCGCTTCGCCTACCCAAGCGGCCCGGTCGCTTGGAGCCGGTCGAGACGGCTGTATCAGCCGAACCGTCCGGACCCGGTCAGCGACCGGTCTTCGGACCAGTCGCTCCGCTCAAGCAGGACGACCGGTTCAGAGTCGGAACATCCGCCGGCCTGAGCCGGAGACGATGTGCCGGAATCCGTCCCTGCCGCCCACCCTCACGGAGGGCGCTCGAGCTCCTCGGCCGAAGAACCGCTGCCCGATGATGACCATGAGGACATCCGGCCAGCGTTTCCCTGCGTAGCCTCGCCACCGTGGTCGCCCCGCCAACCGGGAACATCGTTACCGTCCGTGGGATACGACAATGTCTCGAGCGATCTTCCTCGCCCGAGACCCCATCTGATGATCCTCCGGCCGGCTCAGGTGCCCCCTGTCGGCGAGCCGCCCGTCAGCCGCTCGAATCAGAGTGTGTGGAGTTGTGGGGTTGACCGCCGGTATGTCGCGCCATCAGCCGCGCGGTCAGCGGCCGATGAAGGCATCTCACGGACGTCGGACCGTCCAAGTGATGCCGTAATGTAATGCGATCTATGTTGTGCCTGTTGCATGGATGGTCGAACAAACCTTGTGTAACGCGAGGCTAGGTCGCGAGCACCGCTTCGGTCAAGGACTCATGATTTGGCAGCGGATGGGACGTACGGCACAGACCTGCTTACGCCCAGCTCACGAACCCACGGGACATTCCCGGCGTACCGTGCGATCACGCCACCGTGATAATGAGCCACTCCAGACTTCAACCATTATCACCACCGCCGCCAGCGCTCTCATCATGCGACACGGAGCGTGACAGTGACGCGTGGTAACGGAGCGTATCAGCCGCCCCGGCCTCGAGGCCGTTGCGTGATATCGCACCGAATGGACGCCAGCGGAGCATTCCTCACATCAGGACTATATCGGCGAAATCCCTGGTCCTGGCGCCAACACCCGGTCTCGGGCACCGGACTCAATCCGCGAAAGTTTCGGCCATTGCCGCAGCGGCTGACGGAAATCCGGCACCGGCCATTCGAGGTTGGTGACGCTGCCCACGGGTCTGCCCCGAACCCCCGTCACAACGAACGACAGCGCCACAGCGACGCCGGGCGCACGAACCTCACCGAATCCGCGCCGCACGGCCATGAGGCGCCCAGGCGCGGCCGTAATCCACGCGGCTCTACCGCGGCCGTACCCCGCGGCACCTCACCACATAGGCGGCAAGCGCGCGAGCCCACCTCGCCACACAGGTAGAAGGTGCGCGAGCCGCCTCGCCACATAGGCGGCAAGCGCGCGAGCCCACCTCGCCGCACGGATAGAAGGTGCGCGAGCCGCCTCGCCGCACGGATAGAAGGCGTGCGAGCCAGCCTCGCCATGCGGCGACTGGGCGCGTGGCGGCCCGTCCTCAGAGGCCGGTGGCCCCGTCCTCGAGCGCATCCGCGTCGATCGCGTCGGCGAACTCGGCGGCCTCCGCGTCACGGGCGGCCAGCGCGTCCTTGACGGCGCGGATGGCGATGCCGGCCGGATACCCCTTGCGGGCGAGCATCGCGACCAGCCGCCGGAAGACCGCCTCCGGGGCACCCGTCGCCGACCGGAGCTTGCGATCGACCAGCGCCCGGGCGGCGGCCGCCTCCGCCTCTTCGTCGACCGCCTCCAGCGCTTCGGAGGCCACCTCGGCGTCGACCCCGCGCTGGCGCAGCTCATTGGCCAGCGCCCGTCGCGCCAGCCCTCTGCCGTGATGACGACTGGAGACCCACGCCCGGGCGAAGGCCGCGTCGTCAATGATGCCGACCTCGTCGTACCGGTCGAGGACCTCGGCGATCACCTCTTCGGAGATCTCCTTGCGGACCAGCGCCTTCGCCAACTCGGCTCGGGTTCGTGGTCGAACCGCGAGCTGGCGAAGACAGACCTCCCGGGCGATTTCGGACTCGCTACGCGGCGGCTCCGGCCGCTCACGCCCGTCTCCACCCGCGTGGTCATCCGGCACGTCGGACCCGGCCGGGCGCCGGCTGGCGCCACGGCCACCGGCACGGCGGGCCGCACCCGCCTCCCCGTCCTCCGGCATGCCGGAGGCGGCCCGGGGCGGGATGGCATCCCACCCTCGCCCGGACCGTGCACCGCGCCGTCCAGCCATCGCCGGTTACCGGATCAGAAGTCGACCGGCGGCAGCTCGGGGCCACCGGCGGCATCGGCACCGGCCTGGCCGACGCCGAGCTTCTCCAGGATCTTCTTCTCGATCTCGGCGGCGACGTCGGGGTTCTCCCTCAGGAACTCCCGCGCCTTCTCCTTGCCCTGACCGAGCTGGTCGCCGTCATACGTGTACCAGGCGCCCGACTTCCGGATGATGCTCTGCTCGACACCGACGTCGATGAGCGAGCCCTCCCGGGAGATGCCCTTCCCATACATGATGTCGAACTCGGCCTGCTTGAACGGCGCGGCCACCTTGTTCTTGACGACCTTGACCCGGGTGCGGTTACCGACGACGTCGGTGCCGTCCTTCAGGCTCTCGATGCGCCGGACGTCGAGCCGGACCGAGGCGTAGAACTTGAGGGCCCGGCCACCGGTCGTCGTCTCGGGCGAGCCGAACATGACGCCGATCTTCTCGCGCAGCTGGTTGATGAAGATCGCGGTGGTGCCCGAGTTGTTGAGAATACCGGTGATCTTCCGAAGGGCCTGGCTCATGAGACGGGCCTGCAGACCGACGTGGCTGTCACCCATCTCACCCTCGATCTCGGCACGCGGCACGAGGGCGGCCACCGAGTCGATGACGATGATGTCGAGAGCACCCGAACGGATCAGCATGTCCGCGATCTCGAGGGCCTGCTCACCGGTGTCCGGCTGGGAGACGAGAAGGGCGTCGGTGTCGACGCCGAGGGCCCGTGCATACTCCGGGTCGAGAGCGTGCTCGGCGTCGATGAACGCCGCGATACCGCCGGCCTTCTGCGCATTCGCCACCGCGTGCAGGGCGACCGTGGTCTTACCGCTCGACTCCGGCCCGTAGATCTCGATGACCCGGCCACGCGGCAGGCCACCGACACCCAGCGCCACATCCAGCGCGATGGAGCTGGTCGGGATGACGGCGGTCTGCACGACCGGCCGCTCCCCGAGCCTCATCACCGAGCCCTTGCCGAACTGCTTGTCGATCTGCGCCAGCGCCAGTTCGAGCGCTTTCTCACGATCAGGTGTTCCTGCCGCCATTACCGCCACCCCTGTATTCGACTTCGCGTTCTTCGCTGACGAGCTTTTGTTCACCACGGTCGACACGGTAGGCGGTGGGTATGACAAAAATCCTCCGCCCTGTCGTGTGCTGTGGATGACCGAGCCGCTGTGGACAATAGCCGAACACCTGTACGAGGATCGAGAGAATCGCCGAACAGACGTTCTAAAGCAGCTCAGCGTAGCCGCATGGGCACCCGATCGGGGTATGCGGCGACCACCGCGCGCCAGATGGTAGCCGTTTCGACACCCTGAGCGATGGCCGTGTCGATGGTCCGGCCGCCCAGCTCCGTGAAGGCGTGATCCGCCGCGATGCTGCGGGCGTAGGCGGACCCGAAACTCTGCTCCAGGCGTTCCCAGAAATCTGTCAGGCGCACCGTGAAAGGGTACCCACGAACGGGTCGCCGGCCCGTCAGGCGACCGCCGCGCCCGCGACCCGAAGGTCGTCGACCAGCCCCCGGTACGCCATCTCGCGATCATCCGCGCGCAGCACTGCCGAGGGGTGGATCGTGGCCAGCGCCTGGATCTCGGCCACCGGGAAGTCCTCGGGGTGCTGGGCTGACGCCGGCCATGGCATCAGTTGCCCGCGTGACCGGGTCACCCGGAACGACGGGCCGAGCAGCGCCTTGCCCGCGGTGGCGCCCAGAATGACCACGAGCTCCGGCTTGAGCAGCGCGAACTCCGAGACCAGCCACGGACGGCAGGCGGTGATGTGGGCGGGCCCCGGGTTCTGGTGGATCCGCCGGTTGCCCCGAAGCTCGAACCTGAAGTGCTTCACCGAATTCGTGATGTAGAGATCGGCCGGGTCGATGCCGGCGTCGTCGACCGCCTCCCGCAGCAGCCGGCCCGCCGGCCCCACGAACGGCAGCCCCTGCCGGTCCTCGATGTCGCCGGGCTGCTCGCCGACGAAGACGATCTTCGCGTGCGGCGCCCCGCGCCCGAACACGGTCTGGGTCGCGTTCTCGTGGAGCTCGCAGCCCTGACAGTCCGCCGCGGCCGACTTCAGCTCGTCGATGCTCCGGGGGTGCGGCGGCACCCATCGCTGCGCGCCCACCGGCGCCTCTGTCCATGGCATTGCACCGTTCTACCCGCAGCCACCGACAAAATTCCCACCGCCCAACCCTTCCGGATGACGGCACTCCATCCTTCCCGCGGAGACCTCACCTCATCGGCGGAGCCACGCCGGCCGGGTTGACCGCGGCCGCCACCGCCCCGGCCAGTTCCGTCGCCTCGGCAGGCTCGAGCGTGCTGATCGTGATGCGGATCCCCGGTGGGGAGCCCATCCGGAAGAGGGTGCCGGGCGCCACCGCGTACCCCCGATCGCGAAGCGCCGCGACCGCCCGAGTCTCGTCGGGCACCGGAACCCAGACGTTGATACCGGTCTCGCCGAAGGCTTCGACGCCCTCCGCCCGGAGCGCCGCCTGGAGCGCCCGGCGGCGTTCCCCGTACGTCCTCGCGGCGTGCGCGACCAGCTCGGTGGCCGCCTCGTCCCGCCAGAGCCGGAGCAGCAGCCGCTGCAGGACGGTCGACACCCAGCCCATGCCGATCCGCATCCGCCCGGCCACCCTGGCCGCGGTCGTCTCGTCACCCGCGAGCACGGCGATGCGCAGATCCGGTCCGAAGGGCTTGGAGGCGGACCGGACGAACGCCCAGGAGCCGGTCACCGGCCCGATGCAGTTCGGCTCATGCTCGGCCAGCTCGGCCGCGTGGTCATCCTCGATGACGACGACGCCCGGATGGCCGGCCAGCAGTTCCCGGAGGCGGACGGCCCGCTCGGCGCCGACCGCGGCGCCGGTCGGATTCTGCGCGCGGACGGTGATCACGACGGCCCGGGCGCCGGCTCGCAACGCCGCGGCCAGCGCTTCCGGGTCGGGCCCCTCGGCATCGACGGCGAACGGCACCGCGCGCAGGCCCAGGGCGGCCACCAGGTCGATCAGGGCGGCCCACCCGGGATCCTCGATCGCGACGCCGTCGCCTGGTCGAAGGTGGGCGGTGAGGACCCGCTCGATCGAGTCGAGAGCGCCCGAGGTGACCACGATCACCGCACCGGAGACGGGGATTCCCTCGCCCAGCAGCCGGGGCCGGGCGGCGTCGGCCAGCTCCGGCATGGTGACCGCGGACGCATACCCCTGCGGCGGGCCGCTTTGCGCCGCGAGCGCGGCGATCGCCGGAGCCAAGGGGGGCAGCAGATGCGGATCCGGCTCTCCGGTGGAGAGATCGCGCAGGCCCGGCGGAGCCGGCGTGCGCAGAGCCGCCCGCGTCACCGCGACGGCCGGACGGGAGCGGACACGGGTGCCGCGCCGGCCCTCGGTCTCGATCACGCCGCGCTGGCGTAGCTCCTGATAGGCCTTGGCCACGGTGGCCGGGCTGACGTGCAGAGAGCCCGCGAGGACGCGGACCGGCGGCAACGCCGCCCCGGCGATCCAGTCTCCCCGGACGATGCCCGCCTCGATGCTGGCCGAAATCTCGGCGGCACTGTCACCGCTGACCTGATACTGTGCTGACACAGAGAACAGTCTGTACTAGCACAAGGTCATTCGCAAGCGGAACAGCCGGGGAGGCCACCATGACCGACCTCTACACCCCCACTTCTCGTACGACGGCCACACGCACCCGGAAGCGGATGCACTACGAGCGCGACACGGCCCACGCCATTCTCGACGAGGCGTTCGACTGCGCGGTCGGTTTCGTGGTCGACGGTGAGCCCAGGGTGCTGCCCAACCTGCACGTCCGCCTCGGCGACACCCTCTACCTGCACGGCTCCACCGGCGCGCGGCTCGGCCTGGCGGCCCGTGGCGACGGCGTCCCGGTGTGCGTGACCGTGACCCTGCTGGACGCGCTGGTCTACGCGCGGTCGCAGTTCAACCACAGTGCCAACTATCGTTCCGTGGTCGCTCTCGGGACCGCGCGGCCGGTCACCGACGACGCCGAGAAGCTGCGTGTGCTGTCCGCCCTGGCCGACAAGGTCGGTGACGGCCGCTCCCGGGACAGCCGGCCACCCACCCGCCAGGAGCTCGCTCAGACGACAGTCCTGGCGCTTCCGCTCGTCGAGGTGTCGGTGCGGATCCGGGCCGCCGGCGCCGTGGACGACCCGGAGGACCTGGATCTGCCGCACTGGGCCGGGGTCCTGCCGCTGCGGACGGTGGCCGGGCCCCCGGTGACGGAGCCGGGCGTCGCGGCCGCCCCGCCGGCATATCTTCCGGGCGCCCCGTCGGAGTGGCAGACCCCGGTCGTGCTGGAGGGCCGGCACGTCCGGCTCGAGCCCCTCACGCCCGGCCATGTCGAGCGCCTGTTCGAGGCACTGGACGACGAGGAGGTCTGGCGGCACATCCCCTTCCCCCGGCCGCGCACGGCGGAGGACCTGGCCGAGGATGTCGCGGGTGTGCTGCGCGGTCAGTGGCTGGGCCAGCGTTCCGGCTGGGCACAGATCGACCCGGTCACCGGCGCGGTGATGGGCATGACGACCTACCACGACATCGACACGAACCAGCGGGCCCTCGGCATCGGTCACACCATGCTCGGGCGGAAGTGGTGGCGGACCGGGGTCAACACCGAGGCGAAGCTGCTGCTGCTGGAGCGGGCGTTCGACGTGCTCCGCGCCGAACGCGTGTTCTGGTATACGGACGTTCGCAACGAGCGTTCCCAGCAGGCGATCGCACGGCTGGGTGCCAGCCGTGACGGGATGATCCGCCGTCAGCGCAAGCGGCCCGACGGCAGCTGGCGGGACACCGTGCTGTTCGCCATGACGGTGGACGAGTGGCCGGCCGCGGCCCAGCGCCTCAGGGACCGGCTGGCCACGGGGTGAGTCCCATCAGCGATACTCCGGGGCGCTCCGGCGAGAAAGGTTGACCAATGCTCGGCATCACTGATTTCTGGACGTACGTGCTGGGCGTGGTGGCCATCATCCTCCTGCCCGGCCCGAACTCGATCTTCGTGCTCTCGGTGGGTGCCCAGCGTGGCGTCCGCGCCGGCTACCAGGCCGCGGGTGGCGTGTTCCTGGGCGACACGGTGCTCATGATCCTCTCGGCGACCGGCGTCGCCTCGCTGATCGCCGCCTACCCGGCTCTCTTCCTCGTGCTGAAGTACGCGGGGGCGGCGTACCTCTCCTGGGTCGGCGTCAACATCATCCGCAGCGCTTGGCGGCGGTGGCGCGACCGCGCCGTGCCGGCCCCCGCACCGACCGGCGAGCCACCCGCGGGGATGCAGCGCCCCTTCCGGCGGGCCGCCGTGATCAGCCTGCTCAACCCCAAGGCGATCCTGTTCTTCGTGTCGTTCTTCATCCAGTTCGTTCAGCCCGGCTATCCGCATCCGGAGCTGTCGTTCCTGGTCCTCGGCACGGTCGTGCAGTTCTTCAGCGCGCTCTACCTGTCCGCGCTGATCTTCGGGGGCCGCTACCTCGCCGGGCAGTTCCGAGAACGACGGCGGCTGGCCACCGGAGCGACCACCGCGGTGGGCACGCTGTTCGTGGGATTCGGGATCAAGCTCGCCACGGCCAGCGTGGGCTGAGACGCGCCACGATCAGGAAGGGTTCGGAGCCGGGTGACGGGTGGCGCCCACCGCGTAGAAGGTGCCGCGGACCATCTGGAGCTTGCCGAGATCCGTGGTCCACGTCTTCTCCGCGGTGGTCCAGCTCAGCACGAAGGCCCGGCCGTCGACCACGAACCATCGGACGATGGCGTGCCGGGCGGTGCCGTCCCGGGTTCGGTAGCGGTACTCCCAGTCGGCAGCCCGGTGCAGCAGGGCCACCGCTTCGAGCCCCACTCTCGTGTAGCCGGGCAGTCCACCCGGTCCAGCTAGGCGGCCTTCCTCGGCCTGCAACGCCTGGACCGGGTCGGCGACGGGATCCTGGCCGGCGTCGAGGCTCAGCACCCGGGAGTTCCGGGAGTTCCGAAAGCAGTAGGTCGTACCGATTCGCTGATAGGTCCAGTCGTCGGGGATGGCGATGTGAAAGCCGGATCCGTCGGTGAAGTAGGACCAGCCGGGGGGCAGGGTCCACCCGTTGACGCCCCGGGTCGCGCCCTTCCGCGGGGTCGCCGGGAGACCCCTCGGCGGTGACGTGTCGCAGAGGGCGGATGCGAAGGCTCCCCGCTGCGGCGAACTCACCGCCGCGGAGGGGACCACGGTGGAGGGGACCGCCGTGGCCGGTTTCGAGAGTGCCGGCGAGCCGGCTGGCTCCGCCGGGGAGACCTGGGAAGCCGGGGAGCTCCGGGATGCCGGGGCGGTCTGGGGAACCGGGGCTTCGGCGGGCGGTCCCGGGACGGTGGGTGATGGCGTGCTCGTCACCAGCGACTCCGTCACGGTCGACGGGGAAGGGAGGAAGACCTGAGCGCGGGGCTCGTTACGGTCGGCCACATAGCCTGCGAACAGACTGCCGCCGAGCGCCAGCATGACCAGCGCGGTGACGGTGATCCGGGCCTGCGTCGCCCGTACCGATCGGGTGGGGTGTGGGTTTGACGGCCCGCTCGTCGTGCCGCCCGAGGCCGCGCGGACGACGGCCGTGCCCGCTGCGGGCGGGAGGCGGGAGGTCTTCGGCTTCGCCGGATCGGAGGGCAGCGGATCCGTGGCCTGACGGCCGGCCGGTTCACCGGCGGGACGCCCATCCGGCAAGCGCGCTCCGGCGGCTGGCGCGCCGGACGGCGCTGTTGACTGCCAAAGCTCCAGTCTCGTGCCTGCCATGGCGGATTCGGAGACGTCGTCCCGGTCCGCCTCCGGATCGCGCGCGGCCGTTCCCGGCCTGCCCGCGGCTGCCGCGGGAGGATCCAACCCCGGGGGTGGGCCGGACGAGTCCGGCTTGCGGGCCGTCGCGGGGGACGACGCCTGAACCGGCGCCGGGGACACCTCGCCGCGCGAAAGGGACGACGCCTGAACCGGCGCCGAAGGCTTCTCGCCGCGCGAGCGGGACGGATCACTCGGAACAGGCGCGCGGCCCGGCGATCCGGAAGGGTTGCCCAGGATGAGATCGGGCCGGCCACCTGACGCGGCGGCGTCGGCCCGGCCCTCGGCCGACGGGTCGATCCGGGGGAGCTTGGCGTCTGGTACCGCTGGAATCGATGCCGCAGGACCCGGCGCGTCGCCTCGATGGGTGCCGGTGCCGGGAGTGCTCGGCACGCTTCGAACACCCTCCGCCGAAGAGGGTGGATGTCCTCCGGCCGCGGAGGGATCCGGCACCGGCCCTGCCTTGTCGGAGGCGGATGGGCCCGGACGCCCGGCGGCGAAGCCACCGGGCGTTTGCGGAACCGCGGTGGGCGAGCCCGGCGAAGACGCCTGGGACGACCGCTCACCCGCAGCATCCGGCGACGGCCCGGACGACGCCACCCTGGTGACGACGTTCGGCGACGAGCCGAACGAGGGCGCCGCGACGTTCGGGGACAGGCCGGACGAGGGCGCCGCGACGTTCGGCGGCGGCCCCGACGGCGGCATCCGCGCGTCGCCCGGCGACGGCGCACCGTCGGAGGGCGGGACCAGGGCGGCGCCCGGCGACGGGGCACCGTCGGAGGGCGGGACCGGGGCGGCGCCCGTGGCTCTCCGAACCGGATCGGGCGAGGACCGCGGCCGCCCGATGTGCGTTCCCGTCTCCGGCGCGGCGGCCGCCGGAGACGCATGTGGAGACGACCGTCCGGCCACCGGGGCCGTCCCCCGGTGCGGCCGCGCCGGAGACCCGGCCGCGTGCGGGGATCCCGGCCCGGCCTCCGGTACGGGTCCCGGCCCGGTCGTCCCGCGCGGCCGCCGGCCGTCTCGCTGGCCGGGCAGGAACGGGATCTTTTCCCGCGGGTCCTCGAACACGATCATGCGCAGCCGCCGCTCGACCTCCGGAACCGTCAGGCGGGTGGCCGGTTCGTATCGGAGGAGGCCGTCGAGCACCGATGCCAGCGGGCCGGCACGGACCGGCGGGTCCGGAGGTTCCGTGGCGAGTGCCGCAAGGGTCGCCATCGCCGTCTCACGGGCGTAGGGCGACCGCCCTTCGACGGCCGCGTACAGGGTCGCTCCCAGTGACCACAGATCCGATTCGACGGTGGAGGCGCCGTCGCGGGCCCGCTCCGGCGACACGTACTGGGGCGAACCGACGATCAGGCCGGGGGCGGTCACCGACCCGTCGTCGACGAACGTCGCGAGACCGAAATCGGTCAGCACCACCCGCCCGTCGGTCCCGATGAGCACGTTGTGCGGCTTCACGTCGCGGTGCAGGACCCCGGCCCGGTGCGCCGCGGCGAGGGCGTCCAGGACGGCCAGGCCGATCCGCGCGGCCACCGCCGGCTCGTACGGCCCCTCCTCGTGAAGCACCTGTTGGAGCGACCGGGACTGCACGTACTCCATGACGATCCAGGACAGCCCCTCGGCGTGTACGACGTCGTAGATCCGGACCACGTGGGGGTGGTTGAGACGGGCCGCGCTCCGCGCCTCGCGAAGGGTCCGGGAACGCAGACGATCCTTTTCAGCACCGGTCATCCAGTCCGGCGGAACGATCTCCTTGACGGCTACCTCGCGGTGGAGCATCTCGTCCCGGGCCAGCCAGACCCGCCCCATGCCACCGGCGCCGACCGGCTCCAGGAGACGGTACCGGCCGGCGACAAGCATCTGCCTGACCGCCATCGGCACCCACCCATCAAGTCGGGTATCAGGATAATCAGCCACAGACCGCCCAAGGAACGACGATCACCCGCCCCCCGCGTGCGGTTTCCCGCTGGACCGGGAGGGCGGTTTTCTGTCGTACCCCCAGGGCAGGATGTGAGGCGTGCGAGAGGTGCTAGAGAGGTTCGGTCCGGCCACCCGGGAGTGGTTCACGGCCGCCTTCGCCGCGCCCACCGCCGCTCAGGCCGGGGCGTGGCGGGCGGTCGGCGCGGGGCGTAACGCCCTGGTGGTCGCGCCGACCGGGTCCGGCAAGACGCTGGCCGCCTTCCTCTGGTCGCTCGACCGGCTGGCCCGTGAGCCGGTCCCCGAGCAGCCCCGGCAGCGATGCCGGGTGCTCTATGTGAGCCCGCTGAAGGCGCTGGCCGTCGATGTCGAGCGCAACCTGCGCGCCCCGCTCACCGGGATCCGGCAGGCGGCCGGGCGGCTGGGGCTGCCGCCTCCGGAGATCACCGTCGGGATGCGGACGGGCGACACTCCGGCCGAGGAGCGGCGTGGCTTCACACGGACCCCGCCGGACATTCTGATCACCACGCCCGAGTCACTGTTCCTGCTGCTCACCTCGGCCGCGCGGGAGTCGTTGCGCGGCGTCCAGACGGTGATCATCGACGAGGTGCACGCGGTCGCCGCCACCAAGCGCGGCGCGCATCTGGCCCTCTCCCTGGAGCGGCTGGACGCGCTTCTCGACCGCCCGGCCCAGCGGATCGGCCTGTCCGCCACCGTGCGCCCGATCGACGAGACGGCCCGGTTCCTCGGCGGCGCCCAGGATGTGGAGGTCGTCCAGCCGCGCAGCGCCAAGACGATCGAGGTGCTGGTCGAGGTCCCGGTGGAGGACATGACCCGTCTCGACGAGCTGCCCGATCCGGATCCGGACGAGCCGGGCGGCGGCCGGCGCACGCCGTCGATCTGGCCGGCCGTCGAGGAGCGGGTCCTCGACCTGATCGAGGCGCACCGGTCGACGATCGTGTTCACCAACTCGCGGCGCGGCTCGGAGCGGCTCTGCGCCCGGCTCAACGAGCTGGCCGCCGAGCGCGCCGATCCGGCGGCGGCGCAGGTCCCCGCCGGCTCGCGGATGCCCGCGGAGATCATGGCTCAGGCCGGCGGCACACGTGGCGCGCCACCGGTCGTCGCCCGTGCCCATCACGGCAGCGTCTCCCGCGAGGAGCGCAAACAGATCGAGGAGGCACTCAAGTCCGGGCATCTCCCGGCCGTGGTCGCGACATCCAGCCTGGAGCTCGGCATCGACATGGGCGCGGTGGATCTGGTGGTGCAGATCGAGGCGCCCCCGTCGGTCGCGGCCGGCCTGCAGCGCATCGGCCGTGCCGGCCACCAGGTGGGCGCGGTCTCCCGCGGTGTGGTCTTCCCGAAGCATCGCGGCGACCTGTTGTCCTGTGCCGTGGTCGCGGAGCGGATGGGCGCCGGCGCGATCGAGGAGCTGCGCTGCCCGCGCAACCCGCTCGACGTGCTCGCCCAGCAGATCGTGGCCATGGTCGCGCTGGACGAGTGGCAGGTCGACGACCTCGCCACGCTGGTGCGGCGGGCCGCGCCGTTCGCCGAGCTGCCGTCGTCGGCGCTGCACGCGGTGCTCGACATGCTCTCCGGGCGATACCCGTCGACCGCCTTCGCCGAGCTGCGCCCCCGCCTGGTGTGGGATCGCACCACCGATCAGCTCACCGGGCGTCCCGGCGCCCAGCGCCTGGCCGTGACCAGCGGCGGCACGATCCCCGACCGGGGCGCCTTCGGGGTCTTCCTGGCCGGTTCGGAGCGCGCTTCCCGGGTCGGTGAGCTGGACGAGGAGATGGTGTACGAGTCTCGCGTCGGCGACGTCTTCCTGCTCGGCTCGACGTCCTGGCGGATCGAGGACATCACACCGGACCGGGTGCTCGTCTCGCCTGCGCCCGGAGCGCCCGCCCGGATGCCGTTCTGGAAGGGTGACTCCCCCGGCCGGCCGGTCGAGCTGGGCCGGGCCATCGGTGCCCGGCTGCGCGCGCTGACCCGGGCCGGCGACGACAGGGCCACCACCGAGCTGCACGACTCGGGTCTGGACGAGTGGGCGGCCGGCAACCTGATCGCGTACCTGCGCGAGCAACGGGAGGCGACCCGCCATCTGCCGGACGACCGGACCGTGGTGGTGGAGCGGTTCCGCGACGAGCTGGGTGACTGGCGGATGACCGTGCACTGTGTGCTGGGCGCCCGGGTCAACGCGCCGTGGGCACTGGCGATCGGGCGCCGGCTCAGCGAGCGGTTCGGGGTGGACGGTCAGGTGATGCCCTCCGACGACGGCATCGTGGTGCGCCTGCCGGACACCGCCGAGGAGCCGCCCGGCATCGACCTGGTCGCCTTCGATCCGGAGGAGATCGCGCAGATCGTCGAGGAGTCGGTCGGCACGTCGGCGCTGTTCGCGTCCCGGTTCCGGGAGTGCGCGGCCCGGTCGCTGCTGCTGCCCCGCCGCGATCCACGCCGCCGGCAGCCGCTATGGCAGCAGCGGCAGCGTTCCGCGCAGCTGCTCGACGTGGCCCGCGAGTTCGCTGACTTCCCGGTGACCCTGGAGGCGGCCCGCGAGTGCCTCCAGGACGTGTTCGACGTGCCGGGCCTGGTCGGCCTGATGCGGGAGATCTCCGGGCGTAAGGTCCGGCTCGTCGAGGCGGAGACGGCACGGCCGTCGCCGTTCGCCCGGTCGCTGCTCTTCGGCTATGTCGGCGCCTTCCTGTACGAGGGGGACGCCCCACTGGCCGAGCGCCGTGCCGCCGCGCTCACCCTCGACTCGACCCTGCTGGGCGAGTTGCTCGGCCGGGTCGACCTGCGGGAGCTGCTGGACCCGGAGGTGGTCGCGGAGACCGAGGCCCAGTTGCAGTGGCTGACCGCCCAGCGCACCCCGCGTGACGCCGAGGACGCGGCCGAGCTGCTGCGGCTCCTCGGTGACCTGGCGCCGTCGGAGCTGGCGGTGCGCGGTGTTCCGGAGGAGTGGCTGGAGCAACTGGCCGCGGCCCGGCGGGCGATCCGGGTGCGGGTGGCCGGCGAGGAGCGCTGGATCGGCATCGACGACGCCGGCCGCTACCGGGACGCGCTGGGTGTGGCGCTGCCGGTCGGTGTTCCCGAGGCGTTCCTGGAACCCGTGGCCGACCCGCTCGGCGACCTGGTGGCACGGTTCGCGCGGACGCACGGGCCGTTCGCGGCGGCCACCTGCGCGGCCCGGTTCGGTCTCGGGGTCTTCGTCGTGGAGCAGGCGCTCAAGCGGCTCAGTGCGGCCGGCCGGGTCACCTCGGGCGAGTTCTCGCCGGGCGGCGCGGGCAGCGAGTGGTGCGACGCCGAGGTGCTCCGGATGCTGCGGCGACGCTCGCTGGCGGCGCTGCGCCGGGAGATCGAGCCGGTCCCGCCGCGGGTGCTCGCCTCCTTCCTGCCGAGGTGGCAGCAGGTGGGTGGGTCGGGCCGTGGCGTGGACGCGCTGGCCGCCGCCATCGAGCAGGTGCAGGGCGTCGCGGTGCCGGCGTCCGCATGGGAGCGTCTGGTGCTGCCGGCCCGGGTGTCCGATTACGCACCGCCGCTGCTGGACGAGTTGTGCGGGGCCGGTGAGGTGGTGTGGGCCGGGTCCGGTTCGATCGCCGGGGGCGACGGCTGGGTCACGCTGGCCTATGCGGAGAGTGCCCCGCTGCTGCTGCCACCACCCGACGAGGAGTTCGCGGCGACCCCGCTGCATCAGGCGGTGCTCGATGCTCTCGGTGACGGGCAGGCGATGTTCTTCCGGTCCCTCGCCGACCGGGTCGGCTCGGCCGACGACACCGAGCTCTCGGCGGCGGTGTGGGATCTGGTGTGGGCCGGTCATCTGACCAACGACACGTTCGCCCCGCTGCGGGGGCTGCTCGGTGGCAGCGGAGCCCATCGGGCGAAGGCGACGCCCGCCCGGACGAGGTATGGGCGGCCCGGCCGGCCACGCCTGCCCGCCCGGGGTGGGCCGCCGAACATGGCGGGTCGCTGGTCCCGGCTGCCGGAGCGGGATCTCGACCCGACCCGGCGTGCGGCGGCCGTCGCCGATCTGCTGCTGGAGCGGCACGGCGTGGTGACCCGGGGCGCGGCCGTGGCCGAGGGGGTGAGCGGCGGTTTCGCGGCGGTCTACCCGGTGCTGGCGGCGCTGGAGGAGCGCGGGGCGGCCCGGCGGGGCTATTTCGTCGAGGGTCTGGGGGCGGCCCAGTTCGCGGTGCCCGGCGCGGTGGACCGGCTGCGGGCGCTGAGTGAGCCGGCCGAGCAGGACCGCCGGGCCGTCGTGTCCGCCGTGGTGCTGGCGGCCACCGATCCCGCCAATCCGTTCGGGGCGGCGCTGCCCTGGCCGGAGCGGGTCGTCGACAGCGGCGACGGCAACCCGGTCGCCAAGGCCGGCCACCGCGCCGGCCGGAAGGCGGGCGCCCTGGTCGTCACGGTCGGCGGAGACCTGATCCTCTATGTCGAACGCGGCGGCCGGACCCTGCTGTCCTTCACCGACGACACGGAGACGCTGACCAGGGCCGCCCAGGGCCTGGCCGGCGCGGTGCGCTCCGGTGCCCTGGGCGCGCTGTCGGTGGAACGCGCCGACGGCGAGTCGGTCCACGCCTCCCCGCTGCGGGAGGCTCTGACCACGGCCGGTTTCCGTGTAACCCCTCGCGGCCTGCGCCTACGCGCCTGACGCCGCGAGGGGCAACAGCACGACCAGGCCAGAACCGCACGCCGCAAGGGGCGGGAACACGACCGGGTCAGAGCCGCACGCCGCAAGGGGCGGGAACACGACCGGGTCAGAGCCGCACGCCGCAAGGGGCAACAGCACGACCAGGCCAGAGCCGCACGCCGCGAGGGGCGAGAACACGACCGGGTCAGAGCCGCGCAGCGACCTCGGACGCCACCAGGTCGATGTGATCGAGGTCGGACAGGTCCAGCACCTGCAGGAACAGACGCGAGGCGCCCGCCTCCGCGTACCGGCCGATGGTCTCGACCGCCTCGGCGGGGGTGCCGACGATGCCGCCGTTCTCGCGCATCTCCTCGACGTCGCGGCCGATCGCGGCGGCCCGGCGGCGGATCTCGGCGTCGTCACGCCCGACGCAGAGGACCGCGGCGGCCGAGTAGGTGAGCGGTTCGGTCCGGCCGAGGGCCTCGGCGGCGGCGCGAACCCGCGAGTACTGGGCCGGGATGTCCGAGATCTTGGAGAACGGGACGTTGAACTCGGTGGCGTACCGCGCCGCCAGGTACGGGGTGCGCTTCTTGCCGTGGCCACCGACGATGACCGGCACCCGTGGTGACTGCACCGGCTTGGGCAGCGCCGGAGAGCCGCTGATCTGGTAATGCTTGCCGTCGAAGTCGTAGGTGGCGCCGGCCGGCGTCTCCCACAGCCCGGTGATGATCTCGAGTTGTTCCTCGAGCCGGTCGAAGCGTTCGCCGATCGTGGGGAAGGGGATGCCGTACGCCCGGTGTTCCGCCTCGAACCAGCCTCCACCGAGGCCGAACTCGACCCGGCCGCCGCTCATCGCGTCCACCTGGGCGACCGCGATCGCCAGTGGGCCGGGCAGGCGGAAGGTGGCCGAGCTGACCAGCGTGCCGAGCCGGATCCGGGAGGTTTGCACGGCCAGGGCGGCGAGCGTGATCCACGCGTCGGTGGGACCGGGCAGACCGGACACATCGCCCATCTTGAGATAGTGGTCGGAGCGGAAGAATCCGTCGTATCCGCCGTCCTCGGCGGCTTTGGCGACCCGCAGGAGATCGTCGTGGGTGGCGCCCTGCTGGGGTTCGGTGAAGATCACGAGACGCATAGATCCACACTGCCACGACACTCCGGCGCGCCCACCCCGCTCCGGACAACGACAGGCAGTAACGTTGACCACCATGGGCGGTTATGGATGGATCAGCTTCACGACCGATTACGGCACTTTTGACGGCTTCGTAGCCGCCTGCCATGGATCGATCGCCCGCGTCTCTCCCGACACCAGGGTGATCGACGTCACTCATCACGTGCCGCCGGCCGATGTCACCCGGGGCGCCGCGGTCCTGGCGCAGACCGCGCCCTACCTGCCGCCCTCGGTGCATCTCGCGGTCGTCGACCCGGGCGTCGGCACGGCCCGCCGCGGCGTGGTCCTCGCCACGCCGAACGGCCTGCTCGTCGGCCCGGACAACGGTCTGCTCATCTGGGCCGCCGAGGCGCTCGGCGGCATCACCGCGGCCTACGAGCTGGACAACAAGGACTGGATGCTCGGCGACGTCTCCCGCACCTTCCACGGCCGGGATCTCTTCGCCCCGGTCGCGGCCCGGCTGGCGGCGGGCGCCGATCCCGCGGAGGCCGGCCCGGCGGTGAACCCGTCCAGCCTGACCCGCCTGCCGGACCCGGTGGTCACCATCGGCGACGGCTGGATCGAGGCCGAGGTCCTGACGGTCGACCGGTTCGGCAACGTCCAGCTGGCCGCCGACGGCTCCGCGCTCTCCGGCCTCGGCACCGAGCTCATGGTCAACGGCGGCGTCCGGGCCCGGCGCGGCGCGACCTTCGCCGACGTCAACGTGGGTGAGCTGCTCGTCTTCGCCGACTCCGCGGACCGGGTCGCGATCGCGGTCAACAACGGCCGCGCCGTGGTCCTTCTCTCGGTGGTCCCCGGCGACATGGTCCGTATCGCCGCCCGATAAAAAGGCAGACCCTTTCCGGTACGGGACAAACCGCCCCCAACCGCAGAAGCCCAGTCCCGCCGCACTACGCGAGCACCCGCGGGGTCCCGCCCGCGAGGCCCCACCGGGCGGAGATCGGTGGTCCGGGCGGGGCTGGTCAGATGCGGTGGTGGACCCAGACGTTGGGCTCGACGTAGACGGCGTGATCCTGCTCCACGTCGCAGTGGATCGGGGACAGGGCGCCCGGCACCTCGACCGGCCCGGTGGCGTCGAAGGCCAGCCCGGTCCAGGATCGCCACTGCTCCAGCGTCCCGGCGTAGGTCATGCTGTAGTGCGCCACGTTGACGATCTTCGCCCCGGCGCGCACATGCACCCGCAGCCACGGGTCGACGGGCAGTCCGTCGTCACGGGTCGCGTGGGCGTACACATCGATGGGTTGTCTGATCTGAGCGTGCTTGCCGCTGGGCCGGACCGGCGCGACCAGGTCGGTGAAGCCGTGCTCGGCCGCGTTGTCACGCATCGCCGCGAGCATCAGGCCGGAGAGGCCGGACCCGCGCAGATCGGGCCGGATGTTGATCTCCAGGGCCGAGACCATGGTGGGTTTCGTGCCGCTGAGGTGGTCGTGGAGGGCCTGGCGGATCACCCAGTCCCAGCCGCCCTCGGGCAGCCCCTCGGCCGGATCCCCGTCGTAGGCGAACGGCACCGAATGCGCCTTCGCGACCGCCCGTCCGGTCTCCTTGTCCACCGCGAGCAGCGAGAACGTGGGCCAGAACTGGTCGGAATACCGGTAGTAGAGGCCACCGGTCGGATCCTTGGTCATGAACTCGGGCCAGCCTCCGGCGAGCTCGTCGTAGAGGTCCAGCCGGTCCCCGATCGGGGCGATGTCGAGTTGCATGCGGGCAGGATGCCAGCCCACCCCGGTCCGGTCACCCGATTTTCGTCAAGAATGGTGGGCATGCCGGAAGGGGACACCGTCTGGAACACCGCCCGCGTGCTGGAGAAGGCGCTCACCGGCGAGGTGCTGACCGGCTCCGACTTCCGGGTGCCGCGGCTCGCGACCACCGACCTCACCGGCTGGACCGTCGCCGAGTCCGCGAGCCGGGGCAAGCACCTGCTGCTGCGCCTGACCCGGGACGGGCGGCCGCCGCACACGCTCCACTCGCACCTGCGGATGGACGGCGCCTGGCGGGCCTACGCGCCCCGGGAACGCTGGACCGGCCGCCCAGCGCACCTGATCCGGGTGGTGTTGCGCACCGCCCGCTCGGTGGCCGTCGGGTACCACCTGCACGAGGTGACGCTGATCCCGACCGCCGAGGAGGACCGTCTGGTCGGGCATCTCGGGCCGGATCTGCTCGGCGCCGACTGGGATCCGGCCGAGGCGGTCCGCCGGATCGCCGCGAAGCCCTCGGCCACGATCGCCGAGGCGCTGCTGGACCAGCGGAATCTGGCCGGGGTGGGCAACCTCTACAAGGCGGAGACGCTGTTCCTGCGCGGGCTGTGGCCATGGACCCCGGTCGCACGCGTAACCGACCTGACCGGCACTGTCGAGCTGGCGCAGAAGCTGGTCGCCGCCAACCGCGGCCGCTGGACGCAGACCACCACCGGATCGCTGCGCAAAGGCGAGACCAACTATGTGTACGGTCGTCGCGCCCAGCCGTGCCGCCGCTGTGCCACCGCGATCCGCAAGGCCGAACAGGACGAACGCGTCACCTACTGGTGCCCGCGCTGCCAGCCGGAGCCGTGACGGGTCAGCCGGCCGCCGCGGGTGGGGTGCGGAATTCGCTGGTCCGCAACTCGGCCAGCCCCTCGGCGATGCCGCGCAACCGGTCGGCCGCGTCGACCAGACTGAAATACGCCGGATGGCGGGTGTCGACGAGCGGTTGACCGTCCTCCGCGACGTAGCTGGCGGCGGCCGCGACCAGCGCCTCGAACGCCTCGACGCCCTCGCTGAACTGCTCGGCGAGCCCGGCGTGCGACTCCACGAGCGCGTCGCGCCGGCCGCCCTGCCCGAGCGGGATGGCCCGCTCGACGCTGGCCGCCCGCTGGCCGAGGTCACGCAGCCACCGCTCGGCGGTGGCCGCCTCCCGCACCGCGGCCTCGCCCTCGCCGGTCAGCCGCCCGGCCAGCCCCGCCATCGTCTGTGACGCGCGCTCCAGCCGGTCCCACGAGTCGGCGATGACCGAGCCGCGCAGCGCGAACCGGTTCTTCTGGCGGCGCACCTCCTGCACCACCGTCCGCCCGGCCGGGAACCGCTCGAGCGCCGCGGCGAGCCGGGTCTCCGGCAGGCTGGGCGCCGGCGCCGGCTGGGCGGCCAGCTCACGGTGGTCGCTCCAGCGCCACCAGGCGAGCATCACCGAGGATCCGGCGGCCGCCGCCCAGACCGCGTCGGCGACGCCTATCCCCGCATACGGAGTGAGGACGGCGGCCGCCGCGGTCAGGCCTCCACCGAGCACACTCCACCGGCGTGCGGAACCCCGCAGCCGTTTGAGCCGCCGGAAATACCTGCTCCGGTCGTCCACCGTCGCTCCCCTCCCCGTCGTCGTCGCTCAGCCGGCAGCGGTGGTGTCGCCCCGCTTCTGGTTGAGGCTCGCCCGGATCTCGTCGAGACGGGCCACACCGGCCGGATCTGCGGCCGAGGTGGCGGGCTGCTCGACGGCCGGGCGATCGGCGGCGCCGCCCAGCTTCTCCCCCGCCATGCTGGCCCGGATCTGCTCCAGGCGGGACGCGCCGGCCAGGTCCAGGCTGGATTTTTGCACCTCGAGCATGCGGCCCTCGACCGAGTTGGCGGCCAGCTCGGCACGGCCCATGGCATTCGCATACCGCTGCTCGATCTTGTCGCGCACCTGGTCCAGCGACGGGGTGTTGCCCGGCGCCGCGAGCTGCGACATCGACTCCAGCGACTTGGCCACGGTCTCCTGCATCTTGGCCTGCTCGAGCTGGCTGAGCAGCCGGGAGCGCTCGGCGATGCGCTGCTGGAGGACCATCGCGTTGTTCTCGACCGCCTTGCGGGCCTGCCCGGCGGCGGCGAGCGCCTGGTCGTGGAGGGTCTTGAGATCCTCCATCGACTGCTCGCCGGAGACCAGCTGGGTGGCCAGGGTCTGCGCGGTCGACTCGTACTTCTGGGCCTCGGCCTCGTCACCTGCGGCCCGGGCGCGGTCGGCGAGGACGAGCGCCTGACGGGCCATGCCCTGCAGCTTCTCGACCTCGGACATCTGCCGGGACAGCTTCATCTCGAGCTGCCGCTGATTGCCGATGACGGCCGCGGCCTGCTGCACGAGGGCCTGGTGCTGGCGCTGAGCATCCTCGATGGCCTGCTGGATCTGGACCTTCGGATCGGCGTACTCGTCGATCTTCGCGCCGAAGAGCGCCATCATGTAATGCCAGCCCTTGACGAACGGATTCGCCATCTCGTGGTGTCCCCTCAATGTCGCTCTGCCGGACGCGTCAGCCCTCGTGTCGAGGATGACGCGAAACCCATCGTGACAGCCGGACGCCACTGGCGTCACGGGTCCTCCGGGGGATCTCAGGGTCTCCCCTGGCATCGAGGCTACGCCTCCCTGAGGGGCCAGAGCGAGGCGCCGAACCCGCACACGAAACAGGCCGGGCAGTCCCCTGGGACGGCCCGGCCGATCGCGTCATGATGATCAGGCGGCGTAGACGATGTCCCGCTTCGGTTTGCGGGTCGCGTGCAGCGTGGTCTTCAGCGGGGAATCCTTGCGCACGGAGACGGAGACGTCCCCTTCGGTCGTCTGACCGTCGACCGGAACCAGCACACCCTCCATGTTCTCCGCCAGGGACAGCGTGCTGCTGACCTCGCTGAGCAACTCGGAGAGGCGGGCGCCGAGCGCGTCGCAGATGGCCGCGAGCAGCTCGCTGGACGCCTCTTTCTGACCACGCTCGATCTCGGACAGATAGCCCAGGCTGACGTTTGCGGCGGTCGACACCTCGCGCAGCGTGCGGTGCTGCCCCTGCCGGCGCGCACGAAGAGCGTCGCCGATAACGCGGCGTAGCAGGACCATGGCACCTCCTCCTGCGAGCTCGCCGCCAGCATACGCCGGAGGCTTCCCGCAACCGTACCTGGCCCGAGCCGCCCCGACATCCCACCCCGCCGAATTCCCTGGCCCCTAGGCCCACGGCAGAACCGGGACAACAGGTGCGGTAGGGGGCGTAACCCCAGCTCAGGCCGCAGTCGACGCGGAACGGAGAGAGTCGGTCAGCAATTGAAGGACGGCCGTCACACTTTCGGTACGGACGGCCGCCCGGTTCCCGTCCAGTTTCAGCTCACGCACCCGGGTCTCCGAGGGGCCGGCGACCGCCACGAACACCAGCCCGACCGGCTTGCCGTCCTGCGGCTCCGGGCCCGCGACGCCGGTGGTGGCCAGGCCCCAGTCCGCGCCGCAACGCTCCCGGGCGCCCTCGGCCAGCGCGGCGGCCACGTCACCGTCGACCGGGCCCCGCTCCGCCAGCAACCCTTCCGGTACGCCGGCGAGCCGCGCCTTGAGCTCGGTCGCGTAGACCACCAGTCCGCCCCGGTAGACGGCGCTCACCCCGGGGATCTCGACGATCGTCGCGGCCACCAGACCACCGGTGAGCGACTCTGCGGTCGCCACCGTCTGCCGCCGCTCCACCAGCGCGTGCACGGCCGCTGCGGCCGCCACCGAGATGTCCATCCGGTCCTCCCGACCCCTAGGAGACAGCGCCCCGCCGCAACCGCAGCGCCTGGACCACGTAGTCGGCCCCGGTCACCACGGTGACCACCAGCGCGGCGCCCATCAGCACCACCCCGACGAGGTGGAACGGCTCCGGCACCGGCCACAGATACCACGCGATGGCGACGGTCTGCAGCCCGGTCTTGAGCTTGCCACCCCGGGAGGCCGGGATAACGCCGTACCGGATCACCCAGAACCGCAGCGCGGTCACGCCCCACTCACGGACCAGGATGACCACCGTCACCCACCAGGGCAGTGCGCCGTAGAACGAGAGCAGGACCAGGGCGGTGCCGGTGAGCGCCTTGTCCGCGATCGGGTCGGCGATCTTGCCGAACGAGGTGACCAGCGACCAGCGCCGGGCGATCCAGCCGTCCGCGAAGTCGGTCGCCGAAGCGATGCAGAAGGCGAGGCAGGCCGCGATCCGCCAGTCCGGCCGGGTCATCTCGGAGACGACGACCAGGAACAGGAAGACCGGTACGAGCACGATCCGGACGACGGTCAGCGCGTTGGCGGCGTTGTAGAGCGACACCACCCGCGCCGCCGGAGCCGGAACCGGCTCGTCGGTCACCGCGTCACCGGGGCGGCCGAGATCATCTCGACAGGGACGGCGATCAGGTCCACACCCTCGGTGCCGGTGACCCTCGCCCGGACCAGGTCGCCGGGGCGCAGCATCGACAGGTCCACCCCGGCGTCGCCGGTGACCAGGCTGGTCGAGCCGTCCACCTCGGGCGCCTGGTGCTCGGCGCGGCCCTCGATCTCGTCGCCGTCGATCGCGTCGATCAGCACCTCGACGGTGTCGCCGATCCGGTCCTCGGCGCGCTGGGCGCACAGCTCCTCGGCGAGCGCGACGACCCGGTCGTACCGCCGCTTGATGGTGGCGTCGCTCACCTTGCGGTCCAGGCCGGCGGCCTCGGTGCCGTCCTCGTCGCTGTAGTCGAAGACGCCGATGGCGTCGAGCCGGGCCTCGGTGAGGAAGCGGACCAGCTCGTCCACGTCCTGCCTGGTCTCGCCGGGGAAGCCGACGATGAAGTTGCTCCGGGCGCCGGCCCCGGGCGCCAGCTTCCGCGCCGAGTCGAGCAGCTCGAGGAAGCGCTCGGTGGACCCGAACCGCCGCATCCGGCGCAGCACCGGCTCGCTGGAGTGCTGGAACGACAGGTCGAAGTAGGCGGCCACGCCGGGCGTGGTGGCGATCGCCTCGACCAGACCGGGACGGGTCTCGGCGGGTTGCAGGTAGCTGGCCCGCACCCGGACGATGCCGTCGACCGCGGCCAGCTGGGGCAGCAGCTTCTCCAGCAGGCGCGGGTCGCCCAGATCCTTCCCGTACGACGTGCTGTTCTCACTGACCAGCACCAGCTCGCGGACGCCGGTCTTGGCCAGCCACTCGGCCTCGGCGAGCAGCTCCTGCGGGTCGCGGGAGACGAAGGCGCCGCGGAACGCCGGGATCGCGCAGAACGCGCAGCGCCGGTCGCAGCCGCTGGCCAGTTTCAGCGAGGCCACCGGGCCGGTGTCGAGCCGGCGGCGCAGCACCTTGCGCAGGTGGGCCGGGGTGTGCTCGTCGACGGTCGCGTGACCGGGGACGACCACCTTGGCGGCCTGCCGCTTCACCGGGGTGATCGGGAGCAGCTCACGGCGGTCGCGGGGGGTGTGCGCGTCCAGGCTCTCGCCGCGCAGCACGCTCTCCAGCCGGTCGGTGATGTCGGTGTAGTCGTCGAAGCCGAGCACCGCGTTCGCCTCGGGGAGGTTGTCGGCGAGCTCCTTGCCGTAGCGCTCCGCCATGCAGCCGGCGGCGACCACCTTGGCGCCGGTGTCGGCCGCGGCGAGCAGCGTGTCGATCGAGTCCTGCTTCGCCTTCTCGACGAAACCGCAGGTGTTGACGACGACCACGTCCGCGCCCTCGGCGTCGGTGCCGACCTCCCAGCCGCCGGCGTCGAGGCGGGCGGCCAGCTCTTCCGAGTCGACCTCGTTACGGGCGCAGCCCAGCGTCAGTAGCGCGACACGGCGGGTGGGAGAGGTTCCAGACACCCGCCAAGGTTACCGGGCAGCCCGGCGTGGTCGTTCCTCCGCTCGTCCAGCTTCTAGCGCCAAACGCGATTGACAATACGATTGCCCGGTGACGACCTCGGAGAACTGGGACGATCTCGCCGCGGTGACGGCGCTGAGCGATGGGGTGCGGCGCTCGGCGTACCAGGCGGTGGCCGACGGCGGGCCGGAGCCGGTCGGCCGCGACGAGGTGGCCGACACGCTCGGCGTGGGCCGTACCCTGGCCGCCTTCCATCTCGACAAGCTGGTCGACGCCGGGCTGCTCGAGGTCTCCTACGCCCGCCGGACCGGCCGCAGCGGGCCGGGCGCCGGGCGGCCCGCCAAGCTGTACCGGGTGGTGCCCTGGGAGCACTCGGTCAGTGTGCCGCCGCGCGCCTATCGCGACGCCGCGGAGATGCTCGCCGAGGCGGTGGACCGCAGCGGCGCCGATCAGGCCCTCTACGAGGTGGCCCGGGAGCAGGGCCGGCGGGAGCCGGCGAGCGACCCGGCCGCGGCCCTCGCCGTGCGGGGCTACTCCCCGGTCGCCGGGCCGGACCGGATCGAGCTGCGGAACTGCCCCTTCCACCGGCTCGCCGAGGAGTTCCCACCCCTGATCTGCGGGATGAACCTGGCGCTCATCGACGGCATGGTGGCGGGCTCCGGGTGGACCGCGCGGATGGACCCGGCGCCCGGCCGGTGCTGCGTGACCCTCTGTAAAAACAAATCTGATTGACATTAGATGGTGGGACTGGTGAGGTGGACGCATGACCGACTTCCACCTGGCCCAGATGAATGTCGCCCGCTTGAGAGCCCCGCTGGAAGACCCGTCCGTCGCCGAGTTCGTGGCCGGCCTCGATCTGATGAACGAGCTGGCCGACCGCTCGCCAGGCTTCGTCTGGCGGCTCAAGGAGGAGGACGTCGACGAGGCCACCCTGCCGGGCCCACGCGATCCCGCCGTGATCGCCACGATGTCGGTGTGGGAGTCGCTGGAGCATCTCCGGGCGTACGTGTACCAGTCGGCCCACCTCGACTACCTGCGCCAGCGCCGCGACTGGTTCGTGCCCGGCGGCTCGGCGCTGGTGCTGTGGTGGGTGGAGGCCGGCCACATCCCGAGCCTCCAGGAGGGCCTGAAGCGCATCCACCGGCTGTCCACGGAAGGGCCCGGGCCGGAGGCGTTCACCTTCCGGCAGACGTTCAGTCCCCGCCCACCCGCAGAGCGGCCAGAGCTTCTTCCAGCTCGTCCGGCTTGACCAGCACATCGCGTGCCTTCGAGCCCTCGGAGGGGCCGACGATCCCGCGGGTCTCCATCAGGTCCATGAGCCGGCCCGCCTTGGCGAAACCGACGCGCAGCTTGCGCTGGAGCATCGAGGTCGAGCCGAACTGACTGGTCACCACCAGCTCGATCGCCTGGATCAGCAACTGGAGGTCGTCGCCGATCTCCTCGTCGATCTCCTTCTTCTTGCTGGGCGGCGCGTCGGTGACGCCCTCACGGAACTCCGGCTCGCGCTGGTTCCGGCAGAACTCGACGACCGCCGCGATCTCCTTCTCGTCGACCCAGGCGCCCTGAATGCGGACCGGCTTCGAGGCGCCCATCGGCAGGAAGAGGCCGTCACCGCGGCCGAGCAGCTTCTCGGCGCCGGGCTGGTCCAGGATGACCCGGCTGTCGGCGAGCGAGGAGGTGGCGAAGGCCAGGCGGGACGGCACGTTCGCCTTGATCAGGCCGGTGACCACATCGACCGACGGGCGCTGGGTGGCCAGCACCAGGTGGATGCCGGCGGCCCGGGCCAGCTGGGTGATCCGGACGACCGAGTCCTCCACGTCGCGCGGGGCGACCATCATCAGGTCGGCCAGCTCGTCGATGATCACCAGGAGGTAGGGGTAGGGCTTCATCTCCCGCTCGCTGCCCGGCGGCGGCTTGATCTCGCCGCTGCGGAGCTTGCGGTTGAAGTCGTCGATGTGGCGGACCCCGTTCGCGGCGAGGTCGTCGTAGCGCATGTCCATCTCGCGGACCACCCACTCCAGGGCGTCCGCGGCCTTCTTCGGGTTGGTGATGATCGGCGTGACGAGGTGCGGGATGCCCTCGTAGGCGGTCATCTCCACCCGCTTGGGGTCGACCAGCAGCAGGCGGACCTCGTCCGGCGTCGCCCGGGTCAGGAGCGAGACCAGCAGCGAGTTGAGGCAGGAGCTCTTACCGGCGCCGGTGGCGCCCGCGATCAGGATGTGCGGCATCTTGGCGAGGTTCGCCGTGACGAACCCGCCCTCGATGTCCTTGCCGAGCGCCACCAGCATCGGGTGGTGGTCGCCGGTGGCCGCCCGGGAGCGCAGCACGTCGCCGAGCGAGACGTTCTCCGGGTCGGTGTTCGGGATCTCCACGCCGACCGCGCTCTTGCCCGGGATCGGGCTGAGGATCCGCACGTCCGGCGACTTCACGGCGTAGGCGATGTTGCGGGAGAGCTGGGTGATCCGCTCGACCTTGGTGCCGGGGCCGATCTCCACCTCGTACCGGGTGACGGTCGGGCCGCGGGTGAAGCCGGTGACCACGGCGTCCACGTTGAACTGGTCGAAGACACCGGTCAGCGCGGCCATGATCTCGTCGTTGGCGCGGCTGCGGGCCTTCGGCGGGGCGCCGGTGGCGAGCAGGTTCGGCGGCGGCAGCCGGTAGTCGCCCTTGACCGCCGAGATCTCCAACTGCTCGGCCCGGGTGGGCGCCGGCGAGTGCTCGGGCGGCGGCTTCTTCCGGGTCTTCGGCAGCTTCGGCAGGGCCACCGTGTCGTGCAGGATGAGTTCCTCGTCGAAGTCGTCCGGCGGTTCCTGATCGAGGGGCGGCGGAGGCTCGGCCATCGTGGCCTGGCGGCGCCGGGCGGGGCGGCGCGGCTTCGCGGGCGGCTCCTCCTCGTCGTCCGGGTCGTCGTCCAGGTCCAGCGACGGGCGCGGCGTGTGCTTGCCGGAGCGCCCGGAGACCAGGTCGAGCAGGAGCACCACCCGCTCCGGGACCTTGGCGATCGGCGTCGCGGTGATGACCAGCAGGCCGAAGACGAAGAGCAGCAACAGCAGGGGGACGGCCACCCACGCCGTGACGGCCCGCTCCAGCAGGCCGCCGATGCCGAAGCCGAGCAGTCCGCCGGCCTGCCCCACCTCGGGTTTTTCGACCTCGGGTCCGGAGATGTGCAGCAGCGCCGCGGTGGCCACAATGATCGCCGTCCAGCCGACCAGGGTCCGGCCGCGATGCTCCGGGTCGGCCGGCTCCCGCATCAGCCGGATCGCGCCGAAGAGGAGCAGCAGCGGCAGCAGCACGGCCAGGCTGCCCAGGAAGAGCCGCACCATGTCGGCCACCCAGACCCCGACCGGCCCGGCGCTGCCCGCCCAGACCGCGACCGCGATCAGGATGGCGGCGCCGAGCATGAAGAGGCCCGCGCCGTCCCGGCGGTGCTCGGGCGCGATGCTCCGGGCGGTGGCGGCCTGCCGTCCGGCGCCACGGGCCAGCCAGCCCACCCCGCCGGCCAGGCCCATCCAGAGGGCGCCGAGGCCACGGGCCAGGCCGGGCCCGACGGCCGGTGGTTGCTTCCGGACCGCGGGGCGCCGTGTGGGAGTCTTACGCGCGGTCGTCTTGCCGGTGGCTTTGCGCGCCGGCTGACGGGCACGGTTGACCGCCGCGCCCCGGGTTGTGGACGCGGCGCGGCTCCGGCCCGCCGGAGGAGTTCGGCCCGCCATGGATGTCACCGTAGCGGTGGCCGGGCGATCCTTCGAGAAGGCGCACCGTGACTGCTTTTCACTTTCCCGGCATTTACCATCGCAAGGTGCAACCTCTCAGCAACGACATGATCAAAGCCGCGTTGGACAAACGAGGCTTCTCCTACTTCGTCGATGCCGACGGTGACATCGCCGGCAACTTCCAGAACAACCTCATCTACTTCTTCCGCCTCGGTGAGCGGAAGGAGATCCTCCAGGTGCGGGCCATGATGCAGCACGTCTTCCCGGTCGGTGAGGTCCCGAAGCTGTACGAGTTCTGCAACACCTGGAACCGCGACCAGCTCTGGCCGAAGGCGTACGTGCAGGTCACCGACGACGGCCAGGCCATCGTGGTGGGCGAGGTGACCAGCGACTGGGAACACGGCGCCACCGTCGAGCAACTCGATCAGGTGCTGCTCTGCGGCATCGCGACCGGGTGCCGTCTCGGCGAGGCGCTGGGCGAACTGAAATCGGGGTCCCCGCGCTGAGCACGAGGACCCCGATCGGATGCCGGGTCACGGATTCCCGGCCGGGCTGAGGTGACCGGACCCGGCGGCGGAGCCGGGCGGCTTCCACGCCCGGCCCACCGAGTCGTCAGGACTACTGCACGTTGAACCCGAGGCTGTACCCGCCGGTGCCGGCGGACGCCACGACCACGTACCGGTAGGTGCCGGAGCGGCCGGTGAAGCTCAGGGTCTTGTCGCCGTCACCGGTGGCCCGGGCCACCGTGCGGAAGTCGCCACGGTTGTTGAGCCGCTGCAGGACCAGGTCGAAGTCGGCGCCGTCCGGAGCGTCCAGGCAGGCGGTGTGCGTGCCGGCCCGGGCCCGGTAGGCGCCGCCGTTCGGCTGTGCCTGGGCCTGACCGGTCCGGTTGATCGTGCCGCTCCGCTGCACCGGGAGGGCGTCACACGCGGACGCCTCCCCACCCTCCTCAGCGGGCGGGGCGGTGGTCGGCGTAGCGGCCCCGCCACCGTCGCCCTCGCTGGTGACCAGGGTCAGGTTCTGCGCCGCCAGGATCTCGTTGACCGGCTGGAAGAAGGTCTCGCCGCCCACCGTGCAGTCGCCGGAACCACCCGAGGTGACGCCCTGGGCCTGGTCGCCGGAGAGCCACGGGCCGCCGGAGTCGCCGCCCTCGGCGCAGACGTCGGTCCGGGTCAGGCCGGTGACGGCGCCCTCCGGGTAGCGGACGGTCTGGTTCTTGGCCAGGATCGTGCCGCAGAACGTGCCGGTGGTGGAACCGGAGCGGCAGACCGCCGCGCCGACCGGGGCCTCGGTGTTGCCGGCCACCGGCAGCTCGTTGCCCTGGAAGTCGTTGACCACCGGGCGCGGCGTCCAGTCGTCGTTCACCGCGACGAAGCCCATGTCGGCATCGCCCGGGAAGACCGAGAACTCCACGGTGCCCTGGGCCTGGTTGTTGAAGCCGATGGTGGTGGTGCCCTCCTCGCCACAGTGGCCGGCCGTGACGAAGCCGGTCGTCACCGAGAAGCCGATCGAGCAGCGCGCCTGCCCGCCATCGACGTTGATGAAGTACGGGTCGGCGCCACGCACGTCGAACAGCGGCTTCGGCTGAGCCTTGCTGACCTTCACGGTCACCGCGTCGGACGAGACGCCGGCCGACCTCGCGGCCGCGAGCGCCGCCGACTTCGCGGCCGGCTGCGCGACCACGACCACCTTGTTGGTGGTCACGTCGACGTACCAGCCGGTCAGGCCGTCGGTGTCGGCGGCGGCCGCGTCCAGCTTGGTCTTCGCCGCGTCCAGCTCGGCCTCACTCCGCTTGACCAGCACCGGGACGGCACCGGCGGCCTTCACCACGGACACCGCCCCGGCGTCGGTCACGGCGACCTTGAGCGTGGTGCCGTCGGACGCGAGCCAGGCGCCGCCGAAGTCCTCGCCGGTCTGGGCGGCCAGCGTCGCGGAGACGCCTCCGGCCCATTCCGAACGGGCCAACCGCGTGGCCGCCTGCTCGCCGTCGAGGCCGAGGTCGCGTTTCATCGCCGCGAGCAACTCCGGGGAGAGACCCCCCGGAGTTCCGGTCGCGGCCGTCGACCGGCCGTCCTCGTCGGTGCCGGCCAGCGACGGCAGGGTGAACGCGACTGCTGCCGCGCCCGCCACCGCCACCACCGCTGCCACGGCGATCGGTCTGCGCTGCATCTGGAAGACTCCCTCCGCCACGGGTGCCGTGGGGGCGGCACCGGTGCCTGGGAGTACGCAGCCCGTACGAAGATGGTTGAAAAGTCCCGCGTGATCCTTATGGATTCACAGACTTCTCAGACTTCGACGACCGTCGGTACGATCATCGGCCGTCGCCGATAGGCGTCGTTCACCCATCGGCCCACGGTCCGCCGGACAACCTGTTGCAGCTGGTGGGTGTCGGTGATCCCGTCCTCGGCGGAGCGGTGCAGCGCCGCGGTGAGCAGCGGGACCACCGGGCTGAACGCCTCCGGGTCCTCGGAGAAGCCCTTCGCCGAGATGACCGGTTCGCCGACCACCTTGCCGGTGACCGAGTCGATCACCACGGTGGCCGCGATGAACCCGCCGTCGCCGAGGATGCGGCGCTCGGTGAGCAACGATTCGCTGACGTCGCCGACCGCCAGACCGTCGACATACACATACCGGCTGCGGACCCGGCCGACCACCCGGGCATGGCCCTCGACCAGGTCGACCACGTCGCCGTCCTCGCAGAGCACGACCCGGTCCGGGGCGACCCCGGTCTCGATGCCGAGCTGCGCGTGGGCGCGCAGGTGACGCCACTCGCCGTGCACCGGCATGAGGTTGCTGGGCCGGGTGACGTTGAGCAGGTAGCGCAGCTCGCCGGCCGGGGCGTGGCCGGAGACGTGCACCTTCGCGGTCTCCTTGTGGATCACCGTGGCGCCGGCCCGGGAGAGCTGGTTGATCACCCGGTAGACCGAGGTCTCGTTGCCCGGCACCAGCGAACTGGCCAGCACCACCGTGTCGCCGGGGGCGATGGTGATGTGCCGGTGGTCACCGGTCGACATCCGGCCGAGGGCGCTCATCGGCTCGCCCTGCGACCCGGTCGACATGAACACGATCTCGTCGGGCGGCAGGTGGGTGGCCTCGTCCAGGCCGACCAGCAGGCCGTCCGGGATGCGCAGCAGGCCCAGGTCGCGGGCGATGCCCATGTTCCTCACCATGGACCGGCCGATCAGGGCGACCTTGCGGTCGTACTCCCAGGCTGCGTCCATCACCTGCTGCACCCGGTGCACGTGGGAGGCGAAGCTGGCCACGATGATCCGGCCGCGGGCCTTGCCGAAGATCGAGCTGAGCACCGGGCCGATGTCGCGCTCCGGGGTGACGAAGCCGGGCACCTCGGCGTTGGTCGAGTCGGAGAGCAGCAGGTCGACGCCCTCGGCGCCGAGCCGGGCGAACCCGGCCAGGTCGGTGATCCGCCCGTCCAGCGGCACCTGGTCCATCTTGAAGTCGCCGGTGTGCAGGATCAGACCGGCCGGGGTACGGACGGCGACCGCCAGCGCGTCCGGAATGGAGTGGTTGACCGCGAAGAACTCGCACTCGAACGGCCCGAGCCGCTCCACTCCGCCCTCGCGGACGGTCAGCGTGTACGGGTCCAGCCGCCGCTCGGCCAGTTTCGCCTCGACCAGGGCCAGGGTGAACTCCGAGCCGACCAGCGGGATGTCCGGCTTGTGGGCCAGCAGGTACGGAACCGCGCCGATGTGGTCCTCGTGCCCGTGGGTCAGCACGATCGCCTGAATGTCGTCCAGACGGTCCAGAATGGGCGCGAAGTCGGGGAGGATCAGGTCGACACCCGGCTGCTCCACATCCGGGAAGAGCACCCCGCAGTCGACGACCAGGATCTTCCCGTCGAACTCGAACACCGTCATGTTGCGGCCGATGGCGCCGAGCCCACCGAGCGGGATGACGCGCAGGGCGCCCTCCGGCAGCGGCGGCGGCGAACCCAACTCCACGTGAGCTTGACTCATTCGCCTCTTCCTGTCAGAGCACGATGCCGGCCGCGGCGGCGTCCTGGCGCAGTTGGTTCAATTCCTCATCGGTCGCGTCGACCAGCGGCGAACGGACCACCCCGGCGGGCCGGCCCAGAGCGTTCAGCCCGGCCTTCACCAGCATGACCCCCTGCGTACGGAAGATGCCCGTGAACAGGGGCAGAGCCGTGCGGTGCAGGGCCAGCGCGGCGGCCGTGTCACCCCGGTCCCAGGCCTCGATCATGTCCTTGGCCAGCCGGCCGGTGAAGTGGGTCGAGGTGCCGACCAGTCCGACCCCGCCGATCGAGAGCAGCGGCAGGGTGGCGGCGTCGTCGCCGGAGTAGTAGGCCAGGCCGGTCCGGGCCAGCACGTGCGAGCTGGCGGCCAGGTCTCCCTTGGCGTCCTTGACGGCGACGATCCGCTCGTGCCCGGCGAGGCGGCACATGGTCTCGGTGGCGATCGCGGTGCCGGCCCGGTGCGGGATGTCGTAGACCATGATCGGCAGGCCGGTGGCGTCGGCGACGGCACGGAAGTGGCGCTCGACGCCCGCCTGCGGCGGCTTGCTGTAGTACGGGGTGACGACCAGCAGGCCGTGCGCCCCCGCCTTCTCCGCGGCCTGCGCCAGCTCGATGGTGTGGGCGGTGTTGTTGGTGCCGACGCCCGCCAGCACCCGTGCCCGGTCCCCGACGGCCTCGATCACGGCACGGAGCAGCGCGTCCTTCTCCGCGTCGGTGGTGGTGGGGGACTCGCCGGTGGTGCCGCTGATGACGAGCGCGTCGTTGCGCTGCTCGTCGACGAGGTACGCGGCGAGGCGCGCCGCACCCTCGATGTCCAGGGAACCGTCCGGGGTGAACGGGGTCACCATGGCGGTCAGCAGCCGTCCGAAGGGCCGCGGGTCGTGCGTCATACCTGACAACCTATCGGACGCCCCGGTCACACGTAGAAAGCGGTGAACGGGGCCCAGGGGAGGTTACGCAAGATGCTCCACACACCCCAGACCACCATGAATGTGATCATGGCGGCCGGACTGATCGAGAACTCCGGCAGCCGCAGGCGGAAGAGCCGGCGGCCGGCCCAGGCCACGTACAGATAGATCAGGAACGGCACCGCGAAGACGAACACCAGGTGGTGCCGGGCCGCGGCGGGCAGGTCGCCGTGCAGCAGCAACCACGCCGCCCGGGTGCCGCCGCACCCCGGGCAGACGAATCCGGTCAGGTATTTGAGCAGGCAGGAAGGCGGGTCACCGGCCTGTGCCGTGGTCGGGTCGGTGAGCAGGGTGTAGCCGACCGCGCCACCGGTGCAGGCGAGGATCGCGAGCGGGGCCAGCCAGATCGGCGAGCGGGCCGAGACCCGGTTGACGAGGCGGGTCAGCCGATCCTCTCGGACAGGCCGGTAGCCGAACCACTCGGGCGGCACCGGAGGGCCCTGGACCGGCTGATCGGCCAGCCACGGAGGCGACTGGGCGGCGGCACTCATGGCCGTCACGCTACACCCGTGACGCCGGCCCGCAGAGCGCTCGCCAGCGGGCCCGCGAAATCGCCCCGCTCGGGCGCCGCCACCGTGGTGAGGCCCAGCCAGCCGGCCAGGCGGCGCAGCTCGGCGGCGAGCGCGGGAGCGGTCTCCTCCGGGTCCGCCCCCGGTTCCAGCCAGGCGGCCGGGATCCGCAACTCACCGGCCTTACGGTCGGCCTTCAGGTCGAGCCGGGCCGCGAACCGCTCGCCCATCAGGAACGGCAGCACGTAGTAGCCGTACAGCCGCTGGGGCCGAGGCACGTAGATCTCGATCCGGTAGGTCATGCCGAACAGCCGCTCGGTCCGGCCGCGCTCCCAGATCAGCGGATCGAACGGGCTCACCAGGGTGGCGGCGCCGACCCGGCGGGGCAGTCTCGCCTCGTGGTGCAGCCACGCCGACCTCCACCCCGGGACGGTGACCGGGCGCAGCACCCCGGCCTCGGCCAGCTCGGCGATCGCCTGCCGGCACGGCTGCACCGGAAGCCGGAAATAGTCACGCAGCTCGGCCTCGGCGGCCACCCCGAGCGCCCGGGCGGAGAGCTCGACCAGGGCCCGGAACGCCTCCTCCGGCGCCGGGGTGGGCGCGGCCAGCACCTCGGCCGGCAGCACCCGCTCGGGCAGGTCGTAGCGGCGGGCGAAGGACGTGGTCCGCTCGGCGGCGGTCACCTGACCGGTGTAGAAGAGCCACTCGAGAGCCTGCTTGACGACCGACCAGTTCCACCCCCAGTGCTCCTTGTCGCGGGGTGTGTCGTGCTCGATCTCGGCGGCCGTGATCGGGCCGCGGTCGCGCACCTCGTCGAGCACCCAGGCGACCAGATCGGGCTGCTCCACGGCGATGCGCCGCATGTTGCCCCAGGCGAACTCGTGCGCCCGCGCCATCCGCCAGCGGAACAGCGGCTGCAGGTCGGCGCGGATCAGCGACGCCTCGTGCCCCCAGAACTCGAACAGCTCGCGGGGCCCGCGGTAGGCGGCCCGCTCCAGCAGGCCGGGCGAATACGGCCCGAGGCGGCTGTAGAGCGGCATGAAGTGGGCGCGCTGCAACACGTTCACCGAGTCCATCTGGATCAGGTGCAGGCGGCGCAGCACCCGGCGCAGGTGGCGCAGGTCGGTGGCGCCACCCGGTCGTGGGTCGGCGAAGCCCTGGGCCGCCAGCGTGATCCGGCGGGCCTGGGAGAGCGAGAGTGATTCGGACACGGCCATCGTGGAGAGAGACTAGACGCGGGGTATGACAGAGTTGCCGCCATGGCACTCGGCTTCGTCCGTCCCGCTCGTCCCGAGGACGCGGGAGAGATCGCGCGCATCCAGCTGTCCACCTGGCGTTCCGCGTACCGGCGGATGTTCCCGCCACACGTGCTGGCCGGCCTGGACGAGGACTACCTGGCCCGCGGGTGGACCGAGGCGATCACCGCTACGCCGTCCGCGCGGCACCGGGTGCTGATCGCCGTCGAGCAGGCTGAGAACTCGGCGCACGTGGTGGGCTTCGCCGCCTCCGGCCCGGCCGACGAGCAGGCCCTGGCACCGGAGGAGGAGCCCCTGCCGGAGGACGTCGCGGCCGTCACCGACCTGCTGATCGAGCCGCGCTGGGGCCGGCGCGGCCACGGCAGCCGGCTGCTGGCCGCCGCGGTCGACAACTGGCGCGACGACGGCTTCCGGACCGCGGTGGCCTGGGTCTACGACGCCGACAGCGTGATGCGGAAGTTCCTCGGCTCGACCGGCTGGGAGCCGGACGGGGCGAGCCGCGCCCTCGACGTGGACGACCTGCTCGTACCCCAGATCCGGCTACACGTGGCGGTTTCGGACGCCTAGTCCCGCCTAGTCCTCGAGCAGCGGGTCCAGGCCGATGGTGAGGCCCGGGCGCCGCAGCACGTGGCGGACGGCGAGCAGCACGCCCGGCATGAACGAGGACCGGTCCAGCGAGTCGTGCCGGATGGTCAGGGTCTCGCCGGAGGTGCCGAACAGCACCTCCTGGTGGGCGACCAGGCCGGCCGCCCGGATCGAGTGGACCCGGACCCCGTCGATCTCGGTGCCGCGGGCGCCGGCCATCTCCTCCTTGGTGGCGTCCGGCATCGGGGGGCAGCCGGCGGCGGCACGGGCCGCCGCGATCACCTTGGCGGTGTGCATCGACGTGCCGCTGGGCGCGTCCAGCTTGCGCGGGTGGTGCTGCTCGATGATCTCCACGGAGTCGAAGTAGCGGGCCGCGCGGGCCGCGAACTGCATCATCAGGATGGCGCCGATGCCGAAGTTCGGCGCGATCAGCACGCCGGCGCCGGGCTTGGCGGCCAGCCAGCCGCGCACCTGCTCCAGACGGTCCTCGGTGAAGCCGGAGGTGCCCACCACCACGCTGATGCCCTGGTCGACGGCCCAGCGCAGGTTGTCCATCACCACGTCGGGGTTGGTGAAGTCGACGAGAACCTGGGCGCCGGCGTCGGATGCCTGGAACAGCTCCTCACCCTGGTCGATCATGGAGACCAGAGCGAGATCCTCGGCGGCGTCGACCGCCTTGCACACCTCGAGGCCCATCCGGCCCCGGGCGCCGAGGACACCGACACGGATGGTTTCAGGAACGTCTGTCACCCCGTCAACCTAACGTACGGCGCCGGGCGTCCCACCATCGCTCGCCGAGCCCCACCACGAGGAACACCAGCCCGACGTACGCCCATCCGACCAGCACATCGATCACCCAGTGCTCGGCCGTGTAGACCAGGGTGAAGGTCATCGAGAGCGGGTACGCGAGCAGCAGCGGCCACCAGTACCGCCGCACCATCGGCAGGAAGAACACCACCGACATGAAGGCGAACGCGGTGTGCAGCGACGGCATCGCGGCCACCGGGTTGGACGCCTCCACCTGCAACGCGTTGAGGGTGTTGCCGGCGCCGTGCAGGCCGATGGCGTCCCACCCGTGGGTGGAGATCCGCTGCGCGTCGATCAGCGCGCCGTGCTCGGGCTGCGCGGCCCACCAGGGCGGCGCGGCCGGGTAGAGGAAATAGGTGATCAGGCCGAACACGCACAGCAGGAACCAGCGGCGCATGAACCGGGCCCACTGGAGGCGGGACCGCATCCACAGCACCACGGCGATGGTCGGCATGGCCAGGAAGTGCGAGAAGTAGACCAGGGAGACGGCCACCTCCCACCACTGGACCACGCCCGGCTGCCAGAGGTGCTCCTGGAGCCACTCGGTCGGCACGACACCGCCGAACAGCCACCGGTCGAACCCGATCAGCTCGGTCACGTGCGGCTCGAACAGCCGGTCGGCGTAGCCCCGCGACACGTTGTAGATCACCAGGAGCAGGCAGATCGGCAGCCAGTCGCGCAGGAACCGCAGGTGGGTGCGCCACGGCTCGTGGTTGCGCCAGGCGATGGTGGCCAGCCACAGCCAGCCGAACGCGATCAGCGGGTCACTGGTCGGGACACCGACGAAATACACCCCGACGGAGAACACCACCGCCCAGATCAGCATCCCCAGGGCCCGCCGCCTCCGGAGATCCGGTGGCGGCGGGGTGGTGGGGGTATCGGGTGGGGTCTCCAACGTCGTCACGGGGACCAAGGGTAGAACGGAGGGTTACCAGCCGGGTAATTCATCCTCATCGAAGGGACCCACGACGGCCAGCGACAACGGCTGGGCGAGCAGGTCGGTGGCGACCGCGCCGACCTCGCCGACGGTGACCCCGTCCACCCGGGCCAGCATCTCGTCGACGCCCATCAGGTCGCCGTGCAGCAGCTCCGACTTGGCCAGCCGGCTCATCCGGGAGCCGGTGTCCTCCAGGCCCAGCACGTACGAGCCCTTCGCCATGCCCTTGCCGCGGACCAGCTCCTCCGCGGTGATGCCGTGCGCCGCGATCCGGTCCAGCTCGGCGCGGATCAGGTCGAGCACCTCACGGGCCTTGGCCGGGGCACAGCCCGCGTAGACGCCGACCAGGCCGCTGTCGGCGTAGTGCCCGGCGTAGGAGTAGACCGAGTAGGCCAGCCCGCGCTTCTCCCGGATCTCCTGGAAGAGACGGCTGGACATCCCGCCGCCGAGCACGTTGTTGAGCACACCGAGGGCGAACCGCCGCTCGTCGTGCCGGCCCACCCCGGGGCCGCCCAGCACGATGTGCGCCTGCTCGGTGTCGCGATGCAGGACGAGGTTGCGCGCCTTGCGTACGCGTACCCTCTTGTCGCCCGCACGCGGCTGAGCCGGCTCGACCGGCCCGGTGTCCAGCGGGGTGCCCGCCAGGGCCTTGCGAACCAGCCGGACCACCGCCGCGTGGTCGAGGTTCCCGGCGGCGGCGACCACGATCTCCGGCGCCGTGTAGTGGCGCCGGTAGAACCGGTTGATCTGGTCCCGTGTCATCGGGCTGATCGAGTCCGGGGTGCCGGAGATCAGCCGGCCGAGCGGGTGGTCGCCGTAGATGGCCTCGGCGAAGATGTCGTGCACCTCGTCACCGGGCTCGTCCTCGTGCATGGCGATCTCCTCGAGGATCACGCCACGTTCGGTCTCCACGTCCGCCGGATCGAGGATCGAGTCGGCCACCGCGTCGACCAGCACGTCCACGGCGAGCGGCAGATCAGCGTCGAGCACCCGCGCGTAGTAGCAGGTGTACTCCTTCGTGGTGAAGGCGTTCGTCTCGCCGCCGACCGCCTCGATCTGCGAGGAGATCTCCAGGGCGGTGCGCTTGTGGGTGCCCTTGAAGAGCAGGTGCTCCAGGAAGTGCGAGGCGCCGTGCAGGGTGGGCGTCTCGTCGCGGGACCCGATCCCGACCCAGATGCCGAGCGCGGTGCTGCGGGTGGTCGGGATCGCCTCGGTGATGATGCGCAGGCCACTGGGCAGAACGGTCTTCTTGACGCCGTCCTGCAGGGTGCGGGTAGAGACGCGGGCCGGCCTAGTGGCCGGCCCGTGTCCGTCGTTCGCTGTCACTTAGTCGCGGCGCTCGCCGCGGTCGCCGGACGGGCGCGAACGGCGACGGCGGGGCTCGCCGCCACCCTCGCCGCGGGGCGCGCGGTCCTCACGCGGCGCCCGCTCGGGGCGGCCACCCTCGGAACCCTCGGCGGCCGCCGGGGCCTCCTCGCCCTCCGGGCGCACCTTGTCCAGGTAGATCTTGCCGCGGGCGTCGATGTCCGCGATGGACACCTCGACCTTGTCGCCGACGTTGAGGAAGTCCTCGACCTTCTCGACGCGCTTGCCGTCGCCCACCTTGGAGATGTGCAGCAGGCCGTCACGGCCGGGCAGCAGCGAGATGAACGCGCCGAACGCGGCCGTCTTCACCACGGTGCCGAGGAACTTGTCGCCCACCTTCGGCAGGGTCGGGTTGGCGATCGCGTTGATCCGCTCGACCGCGGCCTCGGCGGCCGGGCCGTTGGTCGCGCCGACGTAGATGGTGCCGTCGTCCTCGATGGAGATGTCGGCGCCGGTCTCGTCCTGGATCGCGTTGATGGTCTGGCCCTTGGGGCCGATCACCATGCCGATCTTGTCGACCGGGATCTTCACGGTGGTGACCCGCGGGGCGTGCTCGCTCATCGCGGCCGGGCCCTCGATCGCGGCGGTCATCACCGCGAGGATCGTGGCGCGGGCCTCGTGCGCCTGCTGCAGAGCGCCGGCCAGCACGTCCGACGGGATGCCGTCGAGCTTGGTGTCCAGCTGCAGGGCGGTGACGAACTCGGCCGTGCCGGCGACCTTGAAGTCCATGTCGCCGAACGCGTCCTCGGCGCCCAGGATGTCGGTCAGCGCGACGTACTCGGTCTTGCCGTCGACCTCGTCCGAGATCAGGCCCATGGCGATGCCGGCGACCGGGGCCTTCAGCGGCACACCCGCGCTGAGCAGGGCCAGCGTCGAGGCGCAGACCGAGCCCATCGAGGTGGAGCCGTTGGAGCCGAGGGCCTCGGAGACCTGACGGATCGCGTACGGGAACTCCTCGCGCGACGGCAGCACCGGCACGAGGGCCCGCTCGGCCAGCGCGCCGTGACCGATCTCGCGGCGCTTCGGCGAGCCCACCCGGCCGGTCTCACCGGTCGAGTACGGCGGGAAGTTGTAGTTGTGCATGTAGCGCTTGGTCTTCTCGGGAGCGAGAGTGTCCAGCGACTGCTCCAGGCGCAGCATGTTCAGCGTGGTGACGCCCAGGATCTGGGTCTCGCCGCGCTCGAACAGCGCCGAGCCGTGCACGCGGGGCAGCACGCCCGTGAGAGCGGTCAGCGGGCGGATGTCACGCGGGCCACGGCCGTCGATGCGGACCTGCTCGCGCAGCACGCGCTGGCGCACCTCGGACTTGGTGACCGAGCGGAACGCCGCGCTGATCTCCTTCTCCCGGCCCTCGAACCGCTCGTCGAGCAGCTCGTGCGCCTTCGCCTTGACCAGGTCGAGGGACTCCTCGCGCTCCTGCTTGCCGGCAATCTTCAGCGCCTCGGCGACCTCGGTGCGAACCGCGTCGGAGACGGCCGAGTACACGTCGTCCTGGTAGTCCAGGAAGACCGGGAACTCGGCGACCGGCTTCGCGGCGATCTCGGCCAGCTCGCTCTGCGCGCGGCACAGCTCGCGGATGGCCGGCTTGGCGGCCTCCAGGCCGCTCGCCACGATCTCCTCGGTCGGCGCGGTGGCGCCGGCCGAGATCAGCTTGATCGCGTGCGGGGTGGCCTCGGCCTCGACCATCATGATCGCGACGTCGCCCTCGGTGGTGACGCGACCGGCCACGACCATGTCGAACGTGGCGCGCTCGAGCTCCTCGAGGGTCGGGAAGGCGACCCACTGGCCCTCGACGTGGGCGACCCGGGTCGAGCCGACCGGGCCGCTGAACGGCAGGCCGGAGAGCTTGGTCGACATCGACGCCGCGTTCATGGCGACGACGTCGTACGGGTGGGCCGGGTCCAGCGCGAGGACGGTCTCGACGACCTGGACCTCGTTGCGCAGGCCCTTGGTGAAGGACGGGCGCAGCGGCCGGTCGATCAGGCGGCAGGTGAGGATGGCGTCCTCGGACGGGCGGCCCTCACGACGGAAGAACGAGCCGGGGATGCGGCCCGCGGCGTACATCCGCTCCTCGACGTCGACGGTCAGCGGGAAGAAGTCGAAGTGCTCCTTCGGCTGCTTGCTGGCGGTGGTCGCGGAGAGGACGGTGGTGTCGCCCAGCTGGACGATCACCGAGCCGGCGGCCTGCTGTGCGAGGCGGCCGACCCGGAACACGATCTCGCGGGTGCCGAACGATCCGTTGTCGATGACGGCGGTGCGGGATTCGTTGCCGAGAGCGTTGTTCTGCTCGGTCATGAAGAGTGGTACTCCTTCGTCTAGGACCCGGCGGTCAACAGCGCGTTTCAGTCGAGCCGGTCTTCGATCGAAGTGCCCAGGATGAGTGGTAGTCAGCTCAGTGGCCTGGGAACCACTACCGAGGACCGGTGCTGACGGAGTGATCCGCGCGGGTCCGTGGGGTGGAAATCCGAGGGAGCGACCAGCCGGCCGCTCCCTCGGGTCAAGCTATCGGCGCAGGCCGAGACGCTCGATGAGCGTCCGGTAGCGGGCGATGTCCTTCTTCTGAACGTAGTTCAGCAGGCGGCGGCGCTGGCCGACCAGGAGCAGCAGACCACGACGGCTGTGGTGGTCGTGCTTGTGCGCCTTGAGGTGCTCGGTCAGGTCGGCGATCCGCTTGGTCAGCATGGCGACCTGAACCTCGGGCGAACCGGTGTCGCCCTCCTTGGTCGCGTACTCACCCATGATCTTGTTCTTGGTCTCTTGATCGAGCGCCATGTTCTCCGAACTTCTGTGTTGCCGATTTCACGGTTACCCCGCGACCCGCGGCGTCGGGCAGGCAGGCGGGACCGGTGTCGGATATTCCAACGACGTTTCAACCCTACCAGGGGGTCAACTCAACAACGTTCGGGTCTCTTCGACATCGGCCCGGATCTGCGCGATCAACGGCTCGATCCCGTCGTATTTCCGCTGCTCACGAAGGTGCGCCACGAAATCGAGGCTCACCCGCTCGCCGTACAGATCACCCTCGAAATCGAGAACGTACGCCTCCACGCGGCGCTCCCGCCCGGAGAACGTGGGATTGGTGCCGATCGAAACGCTGGCCGGCCGCCGGACCCCGGGCTCGCCCCCGCGGGTGAGCCAGGCCGCGTAGATGCCGTCGGCGGGAACCGCGGCGTACCGGTGGGCCATCAGGTTGGCGGTCGGGAAGCCCAGCTCGCGCCCGCGCTGGTCGCCGCGGACCACCACGCCGGCCAGGCGGTGCGGCCGGCCGAGCGCGGCCGCCGCGGCCCGCACGTCGCCGGCGTCGACACAACTGCGGATGTACGTCGAGGAGAACACCAGCCCGTCCTCGGAGACCAGTGGCGCGTCCTCCACGGTGAACCCGAACGTGCGGCCCAGCGACTCGAGCAGTGCCGCGTCCCCGGCGGCCCGGTGCCCGAACCGGAAGTTGTCGCCGACCACCACGCCCGCGGTGTGCAGCGTCTCGACCAGCACGTCGTGCACGAACTCGTTCGGCGAGAGTTGGGAGAAGGCCGGGGTGAACGGCACCACGCAGAGCGCGTCGACGCCGAGCGCCTCGATCAGCTCCGCCTTGCGGACCGGCTCGGTGAGCACGGCCGGGTGCGACCCGGGGCGCACCACCTCGGCCGGGTGCGGGTCGAAGGTCATCACCACCGACTGGAGCCCGGCGTCGCGGGCCCGCTTCACGGCGTGCCCGATGATCGCCTGATGGCCGCGGTGCACCCCGTCGAAGACCCCGATCGTCACGATCGAACGGCCCCACCCGGAGGGAACCGCCTCCAACCCCCGCCATCGCTGCATGGCCCTAGCGTATCGATCGTTCAGCAGTCCGGTGTGGCCCCTCCTCCCCGCCCGGATCGGTACGATAAATCGTGAAATGAGCTTCGAGTGGACCCGCGCCGTCCTCCTCGCCGCGGAGATCACCTTCGCGGTGCTGTTCCTCCGCGCGCTACTCGCCTGGAGGCGCCGCCGCGACCCGCTGCAACGTGACGTGGCCCTGGTCTTCGCCCCGTTCACGGTGGCGCTCTGCGTGGACCTGCTGCGCCTCCTGCTCGGGCCCATGCCCTCCGCGGTGAACGTGCTCAACTCCGCGGTGGTGCTGTCCCAGCCGTACCTCACGTTGCGCCTGGCCGGGCGGCTGCGCTCGATCCCCCGGGCGCTGACCGCCGTGGTGCTGCTGGGCTATGTCGTGGTCCTCGGCCTGGTCGCGGTCCTGCCCCGCCCGCTGCCGCCGGGTGCCCGGACCGTGTACGTCCTCTACTTCCTCGGGGTGGAGATGGTCGCCGCCGGGCTGCTCTACGGTGAGGCGCGTAACCGTACCGGGGCGAACCGGGCACGGCTGATGATCGCGGCCGGCGCCACCCTCGCCTTCGGCCTGGTGATCGTGCTGCGGGTGGGTTTCGGCCCTTCGCCGGTGCGGGCGTTCAGCGTGGTGCTGGCGCTGGGCAGCGCGTTCGGCTACCTCATCGCCTTCCAGCCGCCCCGCCGGCTGCGGCGGCACTTCGCGGCGCTCGCCGCCCAATCGGTCACCGAGCGGCTGCTGCGGGCGCCGGCCGACTCGCCGGAGCAGGTGTGGCAGACCTACGCCGAGATCATGCGGGTGCAGACCGGCGCCGACGCGGTGGCGGTCCTGCTGCACGCGGCGGACGGGACGTACCACCGGATCGCCTACGCCGGTCCCGGCCTGCCCGCCGCCGGGCCGCCGATCGACGGCACGCTGACCCGCCGCCACGTCCCGGTACGGGTCCGCGACCAAACCCCCGCGCTGGTCGACCACTTCGGCGCCGAACTGGCCGACGACTACGTCCGGGTGCTGCCGATGCGGGTGCCACCGGACGTCGAGGGCGCGGTCCTGCTGTTCAACCGGCACCGCAACCTGTTCAGCGAGGACGACCTCGGACTGCTGGCCGACCTGGGCGGACAGGCCGGGGTGCTGGCCGAGCGACAGGCGATCACCGCCGAGCTGAGCGCCTCGGTGGCCGCGCTCACCCGGGCCGGCCAGGCCAAGAGCGACTTCCTGGCGAACATGAGCCACGAGCTGCGTACCCCGCTCAACGCGATCATCGGGTTCAGCGACCTGATGCGGATGGAGGAGCCGGACGGCGACCGCCGCCGGGTTCCCGCCGACTGGGTGGATCACGTCCACGGCAGCGGCCGCCACCTGCTCGGCCTGATCAACGACATCCTCGACCTCAGCAAGGTGGAGGCCGGCCGGCTGGAGTTGCGGCTCACCCCGGTCCGGGCCGACACCGCCATCGAGGACCTGCTCACCGCGCTGACCCCGCTCTTCACCGGCAAACGGCTCACGGTCCGCACCGAGCTGGCGCCGGTCACCGCGTACGCCGACCGGCTGCGGTTCCGCCAGATCGTCGAGAACCTGCTGTCCAACGCGGTGAAGTTCACACCCGAGGAGGGCACGATCACGGTGACCGCGGGGCCGGCTGGCAACCGGGTGCGGGTGACCGTGGCCGATACCGGGGTCGGCATCGCCACCGCGGACCTGGAACGCGTCTTCGAGGAGTTCCAGCAGGCCGGCGACCCGAACCAGCGGCACTCCGGCACCGGCCTGGGACTGGCCCTGACCCGTCGGCTGGTCGCCGCCCACCACGGTGAGATCCTCCTCACCTCGGAGCCGGGCGTGGGCAGCGAGTTCGCCGTGGTCCTGCCCGCCGCGCCGGTGGCCACCTCCTCGGCGGGCGCCGGCACCGGGCCGTACGTGCTGTTGATCGAGGACGACCCGCAGTCCGCCGAGCTGATGCGCACCCAGCTCGGCAACGCCGGCTACCGGGTCGAGGTGGCCGGCACCGGCGAGAGCGGCCTGGCGCTGGCCCGCGAGCACCGGCCGGACGCCGTGGTGCTGGACGTCACCCTGCCCGGCATCGACGGCTGGGAGGTGATCCGCCGGCTCAAGGCGGACGCACGGCTCAACGCGATCCCGGTGTTCTTCGCCAGCATCCTGGACGAGGCGCCGGCCGGGCTCGCGCTCGGCGCGCACGACTACTTCGTCAAGCCGGTCGACCAGCCGGCCCTGCTCAGCGCCCTGGCGAACGCCATCGCGGCCCGCCCGGTGCCGCGCGTGCTGGTGGTCGACCACGACGACACGGTCCGGCAGGCGATCGAGGACGGCCTGCGCGCCGGCGGCGCCGACGTGGTCGCCTGCGCGGACGGGCGGGACGGGCTGGCCCGCAGCCGCAGTGAGAACTTCGACCTCATCGTCTGCGACATGCAGTCGCCGGAGGAGGACGGTTTCAGCCTGCTCGCCGCCATCGAGCGGGACCCGTCCGGCCGGCACACCCCGGTACTCGGTCTGAGCGCCGCCGCGCTGGCATCCGGCGACACCACCCCGCTGATCGCCACGGCGATGGCCGGAAACGCGGTCGCCGAGGCGATGACCGGCAACGGCTGGGACGGCCTGCCCCCACTGGTGCACGCCCCTCCCCCGGCCGTCCGCCGGCACTTCCAAGGCCACGTCGCGATCAAGCTGCGCGGCGCCGTCCCACCACCCGGCTCCCAACCGTGAGGAGACAGCCGTGAGCGCACCCCACCGCATCCTCCTGGTCGAGGACGAAGAACTGAACCGCATGCTGGTCAAAGCGGTCCTCGCCCGCGCCGCCGTCGCCGCGGTCCGCGACGCCGAACTGGTCGACGCGGAGACCCTGGCCGCCGCCCGGAGCCGTCTCGCCACCGGCGAGTTCGACCTGATCCTGCTGGACCTCAACCTGCCCGACGGCAACGGCCTCACCCTGGCCCGGGAACTCGCCGGCCACGGCGGGCCCAGACCCCGCGTGGTCGCGGTCACCGCGAGCGTCCTGCCCCAGGACCAGAAAGCCGCCCTCGACGCGGGCTGCGACGACTTCCTCGACAAGCCCTACGCCGCGGCCGACCTGGTCGCCACGGTCGCCCGCCATCTCGCTTCTTGAACCCCTTTTCCGGTACGGGCCACACCGCCCCGACCGCACCCGGCCCGCTCCGCGGCGCCACGCGAGCACCTGCCTGGTCGCGCCCGTGCCGCGCCCGCCGGGCGTAGACCGGTGGTCCGGCGGGCCCGCAGAGCTGACCCCGCTGGTCGATTACCCCACCGCACATCCGCCGCCCGCGCTTCCGGCCCGGCGGGCGCTCACGTCACGCCGCCCGCGCTGTCCGGGCTGCCGCCATGACGCGGGCAGGCGACCACAGAACCCGTTACGTGTGCGCTGGTCGGCGCAAACGAGTCGGAGGACGGACAGAGGGCTGTTTCGGGCGCCTATGAAACACCGCTCACGCCCGCCGGACCACCGATCTACGCCCGGCGGGCGCGGCAGAGGCTGGACCCGGCAGGTGCTCGCGGGAACCGGCGGAGCGGCCCGGGTGCGGTTGAGGGTGCGCACTTCCGTACCGGAGAATAGGGGTTGAGCGGGACCGGAACGCTCAAGCCGGCGCGAGGACGATCTCGGCCCGGGCGCGGCCCGCCCGCTCCCGGACGATGGCCAGGACCTCGCCGGACGGGTCGAAGACGGCGTAGGGCCCGTCGATGCCGGCCGCCGCGAGCGGCCCGCCGTGCCGGAGGATGCGGGTCTCCTCCTCGGTGGCGGTGCGCTGCGGGAAGGACCGGCGGGCCGCCTCGGCGAGCGGGAGGCCGATCACGTCGGGGGCGCGCTCCTCGAGTTCGGTGAGGGTGGCGGCGGCGTCCAGGGTCATGCCGCCGACGGCGGTCCGGCGCAGCGCGGTCAGGTGCCCGCCGACGCCGAGCGTGGCGCCGAGGTCACGGGCGATGGCCCGGATGTAGGTGCCGGAGGAGCAGGTCACGTCGATGTCCACGTCGATCACGTCATGCCCCTCGGGCCGCCGGATGTCGAGGACGTCGAGCCGGTGGACGGTGATCCGGCGGGCCGGGATCTCCACCGACTCGCCCTCGCGGACCCGCTTGTACGCCCGCTGCCCGTTGATCTTGATAGCGCTGACCGCGCTCGGCACCTGGTCGATCTCGCCGGTCTGGGCGGCCAGCCCGGCCCGGATCGCGTCGTCGGTGACCGCCGACGTGGAAGCCGTCCCGGTCACGTCGCCCTCGGCGTCGTCGGTGACCGTGGACTCCCCCAGCCGGATCGTCGCGGCGTAGCTCTTCTCCGAACCGATCACATAGGTCAGCAGGCGGGTCGCCCGGTTCACCCCGATGATCAGGACACCGGTCGCCATCGGGTCCAGCGTGCCCCCGTGCCCCACCCTTCGGGTCTTCGCCAGCCGCCGGATCCGGGCGACGACGTCGTGCGACGTCATCCCGGCCGGCTTGTCCACCACGATCAGTCCGTCCGTGTTCACGCCGACCACCCTATTTCCCGGTCTACCGGGTGACGCCGGTGACCACCCAGTACGGGGAACGCCACCGCCACATCAGCGAGACGAACCGGCCCAGGGTGAACAGCCCGAGCCCGGCCCAGACACCGCCCAGCCCCAGGTCGAACGCGTAGGCCAGCCAGATCGCCGGCAGGAAGCCGAGCAGCGCGGACAGCACCGTGACGGTACGCAGGAAGGCCACGTCCCCGGCGCCGATGAACACCCCGTCGAGGGCGTAGACCACCCCGGCGAACGGCAGCAGCGCCACGAACCACGGCCAGATGACGGCGGCCTGCTCGTGGACCGCCGGGTCGTCGCTGAACCACCCGGGCACCACCGCGGCGCCGGCCGCCGCGAGCGCCGCGAAGGCCAGGGCGGACACCCCGCCGGCCAGGGTGACGCGACGGGCCACGTCCCGGGCCTCGCGGTCGTCGCCGGCCCCGAGCGACGCCCCGACCAGCGACTGAGCGGCGATCGCGACCGCGTCCAGGGCGAGCGCCGCGAAGAACCAGAGTTGCAGCACGATCTGGTGGGCACCGACTGCCGCCACGCCGAACCGGGCCGCCACCGCGGTCGCCGACAGGAAGCAGGCCTGGAACGCCGCGCCGCGGATCAGCAGGTCGCGACCGAGCACCAGCTGGCTCACGATGATCGACGGCACCGGCCGCAGCGCCCGGGTCTCGCGGACCAGCGCGGCCAGGAAGAGGGCGCCGCCGAGGCTCTGCGCCGTGACGTTGGCGATGGCCGAGCCGGTCAGCCCGAGGCCCGCCGGATAGACCAGGACCGGGCAGAGGATCGCGGACAGCACGTTGGCGCCGAGGACGATCCAGAGTGGTCGGCGGGTGTCCTGGACGCCGCGCATCCAGCCGTTCCCGGCCGCGGCCAGCAGCAGGCCGGGCGCGCCCAGAGCGGCGATCCGCAGCCAGCCGGCGGCCGCCTCGGCGGTCTCCGGGTCACCGGCCAGCACGCTGGTGAGCGGGCCGGCGCCGGCCAGGCCGAGCAGGGCCAGCAGGACGCCGGCGGCGAGGGCCATCCAGGAGGCCTGAACCCCTTCGGCGATCGCGGCGGTCCGGTCTCCGGCGCCGAAGCGACGGGCCGCGCGGCCGGTCGTCCCGTACGCCATGAGCGTGCCGAACCAGGCGGCCACCGACATGACCGTGCCGCCGATGGCGACGGCGGCCAGTGGGACGGCGCCGAGATGCCCGACGACCGCGGTGTCCACCAGTACGTAGAGCGGCTCGGCGGCCAGCACCACGAGTGCGGGCAGCGCCAGGCCGGCGATCCGGCGGGCGGTCGCGGTGCGCTGCGGCGGGGCAGGCGCATCGGCAGGCGGGCTCATGGTTCCCCATGATGCCCGCCTGAGGTAAGGGCCGCAACGCGGCCTTGTTACTTACCCCTACCGACTCGTGACGGACCCCTACTGGCGCGTGTCCAGGGAGGTCTGGAGGGCGCGGAGGGCCTGCTCGCGGGCGTCTTCGGCGGGCTGGGGCTTCGGGTTGGCGGCCATGAGAGGGCAATCCTTCCAACGGGTGCGGGCGCGCCGTGAAACGGAGCGCCCCTGCGGTCGAGCGGGGCGTCACTCGCCGGTCCGGGATCGCCGGGACCACTGGCAAAGGTGACGCGACCCGGGGCGGTGTACCCGGGTGGCTCGAGGCCTCGCGGAAGGCGGTGGTGGCAGCCGCGCGAAACCAAATCACCGTTCAGGCCCCAAACTAACGTTCAGTCACCTCTCCGCAGGCCTGCTTCCCGGGATCCGGGACGCCAAAAGCGGAGGCCACCCGATTGGGTGACCCCCGCTCAGCAGGGTGAACACTGCTCAGTTCAGGTATTCGTCCAATAGCCGACGCACGGTGTCCACCACCTGGGCGGCCTCGCCATACCCGGTGAAGCCGGCCGCCAAGCGGTGCCCGCCGCCGCCCTGTGAGATCGCCACGCCGCTCACGTCGACCGCGCCCTTGCTGCGCAGCGACACCGACCACTCGCCGGCCGCGACCTCCCTGACCACCACCGACACGTCCGCCTCGGCCACCGCGCGCACCGGGTCGATCAGGGTGTCCAGCACGTACGGCTGCTGCGCGTGCCGCTCCAGGTCGGCCAGCGTGGCGTAGGTCCACACCATGCCCCGCCCACCGGCCGCGCCCGGCTCCAGCACGGCCCGGCCGATCACCTCACCGGTCAGCTTCATGGCCCCGAACGGCCTGCTGTCGAAGATCCGCCGGGAGATCTCCCCCGGCCGGATCCCGGTGGCGATCAGCCGCGCGGCCAGCTCGTGAACCGCTACCGTGGTCATGTCGAACTTGAACGACCCGGTGTCGGTCGCCAGCGCCACGTAGAGGCACTCGGCGATCTCCGCGTCCAGCTCCACACCGAGCCGGGCCAGCAGTTGCTCGGCCACCACCGAGGTGGCCGCGGCCGCCGGGTCGACCAGGCGCACCGTGCCGAAGCCGGTGTTCGACGCGTGATGGTCCAGCACCACGCTGACCGGTGCCGCGGTGAGACGGCCGGCCAGCCCGCCGAGACGGGACTCGCTCGCCACGTCGAAGACCGCCACCAGCCGTGGGCCGGTCCAGGCCTCCGCCTCCGGCACGAGCAGGGCGGAACCGGGCAGGGCGGAATAGGGGCCGGGAACGGCGAACTCACCGGGGAAGGTGGCCCGCACCCGGGTATACCCCAGCCGGCTCAGACCGAGCCCGAAACCGAGCATGCTGCCGAGCGCGTCGCCGTCCGGGTTCACGTGGCAGATCAGCTGGATCTCGTCGTCGGCGCCGAGCGAGCGGACCGCCGCGACCGCGGCGGCCCACTCCTCGGCGGTAGGCCCGGACAGGGTCACCCGTTATCCTCGCGGGCGCCGACCCGCTCGGCCTCGTCGTCCTCGATCTCTTCGTCGTCACTCTTGTACGGGTCCGGATCCCCGGCGTACTTCGCCCCGGCGGCCAGCCGCTGCACCTCCTGGTCGCGGTGCTTCGCCTGGGCCAGGAGGTCGTCGATCTCCTTCACGTGGGTCTGCACGTTGTCCAGCACGAACGTCAGGCTCGGCGAGTGCCGCAGCCCGAGCGCGTGACCGACCCGGCTGCGCAGCATGCCCTTGGCGCTCTCCAGGGCCGCGGCGGTCGACGCCTGCTCCGTCGGATCGCCCAGGACCGTGTAGAAGACCGTCGCCTCACGCAGGTCGCCGGTGATCCGGGCATCCGTGACCGTCAGCATGCCGAGGCGGGGATCCTTGATCTCCCGCACCAGCGCAGCCACCAACTCCCGGACGCGCTCCGCGTGCCGGCGTGTCTTGGCTGGGTCCGACATTTCGCCCACCTCCGACTATGTATCCCGCGGGTCCGACAGCCCCCGCCCAACTGATGAAGAGTACCCAGGTCAATCGTCGTCGCCGTACACCCGTCGTTTGACCGAGAGCAGCTCGATCTCGGGACGGCCGGCCACCTGGTTCTCGCACGTGTCGATCACGGCACGGGCCTGGGCCGGTTCCGCCGCTACCACGGCTACCCCGAGCTGGGCCCGCCCATGCAGGTCGTGGAAGCCCACCTCGGCGGCGCTGACCTCGAATTTCTTCAGCATCGCCAGAATCGGGCGGACATAGGAGCGCTTCTGCTTCAGCGAGTGGGAGTCACCGGGCAGGAGCAGATCGAAGACTGCGGTCTCGGTATACATCAGCGAGCAGGGTACTCATGATCGGCCTGCTCAGCGCGGGTTTTTCCGCGCCACCACCACGTCCCGCTCGATGCCCTGGTCCACCCGGTGCGCCAGCGGCAGGTGCTCGACCAGCTCCAGCCCGCTCGCCAGCAGGATGTCCTCGGCCAGCTCCCGCTTGGCCACCTTGGTGTTCCAGGACAGGCCGATCGCACCACCCGGGCGCAGCAGCGGCAGCCACTGCGGCACGGCCCGCTCCAGCAGGTCCAGCGGGCGCCGGGACAGGCCGCCCTCGTCGTCGTAGCTGCCGTGCGCGATCCCGTACGGCAGGTCGGCGACCAGCACGTCCGCCACGTTGCCGCGGATCAGCCCGTCCAGCGAGGTGGTGTCCGCGTTCAGCACGGTGACCTTCTGCACCGCGCCGGCCTTGTGATCGTCCTTACTGGCGGCCATGGTCACCTCCAGGCGGCGCGCGGCCCGGCGGCCCTGCCGGCGCACCTGCACCAGCTCGGCGGTGTGCTTGAGCCGCTTGCGCTTCAGCCAGGTCTGGAGGAACAGCTTGTAGGCCTCGACGTCCTTGCCGTCGATCTCCACGCCGATGGCGTCGTACCCGTACATCAGCGCCTGGTTCAGCGTGGTGCCACGGCCGCAGACCGGGTCGAGGACGGTCAGCCCACCGTCCAGCATCCGGCCGGCCGAACCGGAGGCCAGCACCGTGAGGTTCAGCACCAGCTTGGTGAACTGCTCGTTGGTCTTCCCCGCGTACTTCGGGATGGTGATCAGATCGCTGTCATAACGCGCCAGCGGCGCGAGCGCCAGCGGGCGCAACAGGCCGTCGTCCACCCGCTCGAAGAGGGCATGGGCCGAGGAGAGATTCGAGACGTACGCGATATCGCGCTCGGTGAGATCGGCGGAGAACGTCAGGTACTCCACCCCGCCCAGCACCGTCACGCCGATGTCGTCCAGCCCCGGCGAGAGCACCGGGGCGAACGCGGCCAGCTCCGCCTGGGACATGCGCGACGCCTGGTCGGCGTAGACGCGGTTGGCGGACGGTGCGAGCAGCATGGCATAGCGGGACATGCCGCCAATCCTCCCAGCATGCGAGGACCCCCACGAACGGGACTACCCGCAAAACGCCGCCGGTGTCGAGGCACGTGATTTGCCGACGCCCCGCGGGGTTTGCGGGGTGGCGGGAAATCACCTGCCTCGACACCGGTTACCAGGCGTTTTACCGCGAAGCGAAGCGGAGCAATCAAGCACGGCCAACGGCCCGGCGCAGAAACGCCGGGCCGTTGGAAAGTCGCGAAGCTTACGCCCGCGGCTTCTCACGCATCTCGAAGGTCTCGATCACGTCGCCCGTCTGCGGCGAGCCGTAACCGCTCAGCGTCAGACCACACTCGAAGCCCTCGCGGACCTCGGTCGCGTCGTCCTTGAACCGCTTGAGCGAGCTGATCGTGACGTTGTCCGCCACCACGGTGCCCTCGCGGATGACGCGGGCCTTGGTGTTGCGGCGGATGAGACCGGACCGGACGATACAGCCGGCGATGAGACCGATCTTGGACGAGCGGAACACCTCGCGGATCTCCGCCGTGCCGAGCTCGACCTCCTCGTACTCCGGCTTGAGCAGGCCCTTGAGCTCGGCCTCGATCTCCTCGATGGCCTGGTAGATCACGCTGTAGTAGCGGATCTCCACGCCGGAGCGGTCGGCCAGTTCCTTGACCTTGTTCGACGCACGGACGTTGAAGCCGATGATCGTCGCGCTCTGGTCGGAGGAGGCGGACGCCAGGTTGACGTCGCTCTCGGTGATCGCACCGACGCCGCGGTGGATGACCTTGAGCTGCACCTCTTCCGGAATGTCGATCTTGAAGAGCGCGTCCTCGAGAGCCTCGACCGAACCGGACCCGTCACCCTTGATGATCAGGGTGAGCGAAGCCTTCTCGCCCTCCTTGATCTCCTTGACGATCTCGTCGATCGTCTTCGGGCGGGTCGAGTTGGCGAAGGTCGCCGCACGACGGCGAGCCTGCCGCTGCTCGGCGATCTGCCGCACCGTGCGGTCGTCCTCAGCCGCGAGGAACGTGTCACCGGCGCTCGGCACCGAGGTGAGACCCAGGACCAGGACCGGACGTGCCGGACCGGCCTCGGCCACCTGCTGGCCGTTCTCGTCGAGCATGGCCCGGACGCGACCGTGCGCGCCACCCGCCACGATCGAGTCACCGGCCCGCAGCGTGCCCTTCTGCACCAGGACGGTGGCCACGGCACCGCGACCCTTGTCCAGGTGGGCCTCGACCGCGACACCCTGGGCGGGGCCGTCGATCGGGGCGGTCAGCTCGAGCGCCGCGTCGGCGGTCAGCAGGACGGCCTCGAGGAGGTCGTCGATGCCGATGCCGGGCTTGGCCGCGACGTTGACGAACATCGTCTCGCCGCCGTACTCCTCGGCGAGCAGGCCGTAGTCGGTCAGCTGCTGCCGGACCTTGTCCGGGTTGGCGTCCGGCTTGTCGACCTTGTTCACCGCGACGACGATCGGCACGTCGGCCGCCTTCGCGTGGTTGAGCGCCTCGACCGTCTGCGGCATGACGCCGTCGTCGGCCGCGACCACCAGGATCACGATGTCGGTCACCTTGGCACCGCGGGCACGCATGGCGGTGAACGCCTCGTGACCCGGGGTGTCGATGAAGGTGATCGCCCGCTCCTGCCCCTGGTGGGGGACGACGACCTGGTAGGCGCCGATGTGCTGGGTGATGCCACCCGCCTCGCCGGCGACCACGTTGGTCTTGCGGATCGCGTCGAGCAGCTTGGTCTTACCGTGGTCGACGTGGCCCATGACGGTCACCACCGGCGGACGGGTGACCAGACGGTCCTCCGCCACCTCGGCGTCGAGGTCGATGTCGAACTGCGCGAGCAGCTCGCGGTCCTCGTCCTCGGGGCTGACGATCTTCACGGTGAAGCCCAGGTGCTCGCCGAGCAGCAGCAGGGTGTCGTCGGACACCGACTGCGTGGCGGTCACCATCTCACCCAGGTTGAACATCTCCTGGACGAGCGAGCCCGGGTTGGCGTTGATCTTGTCGGCGAAGTCGGAGAGCGACGCGCCGCGCGAGAGCCGGATCTCCTGGCCACTACCGCGCGGAGCACCGGAGCTCATCTGCGGAGCGGACAGGTTGTCGAACTCTTGACGCCGCTGCTTCTTCGACTTGCGGCCACGGGTCGGCCGGCCGCCGGGACGCCCGAAGGCACCCGCCGCACCGCCGCCACGGCCACGGCCACCGGCGCCACCGGGACGGCCGGGCGCACCAGCGCCGACCGGACCGCCGCCGCCACCGCCGGGACCACCCGGACGGAAGCCGCCACCGGCACCGCCACCGCCGCCGGGACGGAAGCCGCCACCGGCACCGCCGCCGCCACCGGGACGGAAGCCGCCACCGGCGCCGCCGCCACCGCCGCGGTAGCCACCGCCACCGCCACCGGGGCCGCCACGGCCGCCGCCGGGACCACCCGGACGACCGGCGCCACCGGCGCCACCGGGGCCGGCCGGACGACCGGGACGCTGCGCGGGCATCGAGGCGGGACTGGGCCGCGGCGGCATCGAGGCGGGGCTCGGCCGCGGCGGCATGCCCGGCTGGTTCGGACGCGGCATCGAGGCCGGCGACGGGCGCGACGCGCCGCCACCGGAGACACCGAACGGGTTGTTGCCCGGACCACGCGCGGGCGGACGCGGAGCGCCGCCGGCCGGGCCGGGACGAGGACCACCGGGGGCACCCGGGGCCGGGGTACGGGTCGCGGCCGGCGAACCCGGACGCGGCGGGACGCTGCCCGGACCGGGACGCGGGCCACGCTGGCCACCGCCCTCGGACGGGGTGCCCTGACGGCGCTCGGCGTCCCGGGTACGGGCTGCCTGCGCGGCCTTGACCGCGGCCTCCTGCTCGGCCTTCAGCGCCGAGGCGCGGGCCTCGGCGGCCGCCACCTCGATGTCGTGCGCGCTGGCCGGCTTGGCGACCGGGCCGGGCGTCGGGCCCGGACGGCCGGCCGGCGGCTTGGGCCGCACGAACGGGCCGGGCGTGGGCGCCGGAGAGGTGGGCTGGTTGGTAGGCGCGTCACCGGGCGTCGGACCCGGACGGCGCGGCGGCTGGGGCCGCCCCATCGGCGGGCCCGGGCGCGGCGCCGCGGGGGCACCGGGGCCACCGGACGCGGCGGTGGACGCCGAGGACGACGGGGACGCCGGAATGGCGCCACCCTGCTCAAGGGCGCCACGGAGCCGCCGGGCCACGGGGGCCTCGACGGTGCTGGACGCGGACTTAACGAACTCGCCCATCTCTTTCAACGTGGCGAGAACGGTCTTGCTGTCGACCCCGAGCTCTTTGGCGAGCTCGTGTACGCGGGCCTTGCCTGGCACTGCACTCCTCACTTCGAGGTCGCGCGAGCAGCACCCGCACTGACCTCACTCGTGCACTAGAAGCCTGTTCATTTCAGGGACTTCATCGTGTGCTCATCTGGGTCGTCCTACCTTGCTGGGTCGTGACGAAGCGGCGACGCCTCGCCATCGGTGGATCCGGACGGCACGGAGACCGTACGGATGTGCTCCGCGAGCAGCTCTGGGTCAGCAAAACCAGTGAGACGCAACGCACGCCCGAAGGCGCGGCGCCGCTCTGCCTGCGAGAAGCAGGCCGGATCGGGATGTAGATGTGCTCCCCGCCCCGGCAGTCGGCGACTCGGATCGGGCAGAAGCCGAAGGTTTCCCTCCGATTCTGCCGCGACGAACCGCAGCAATGAAGCGGCCGGCGCGCGATTGCGGCAGCCGACGCAGGTTCGCGTCGGGCCGACCGAGGCCAAGTCTACCCCTCGATCGCGCCGACCGCGTATCCGGTCAGTTCCCCGCCTCTGCCGCATCACGGTCCGAGGCTCCAGCCGGCTCGCTGTCCGGACGGATGTCGATGCGCCACCCGGTGAGACGGGCGGCGAGACGGGCGTTCTGACCCTCCCGGCCGATGGCCAGGGAGAGCTGGAAATCGGGCACGGTCACCCGGGCCGTTCGGCTGGCCGCGTCGACCACCTCGACCCGCAGGGCCTTGGCCGGTGAGAGCGCGTTGCCGACGAACTGGGCCGGGTCGTCCGACCAGTCGATGATGTCGATCTTCTCGCCGTGCAGCTCGCTCATCACCGCGCGGACCCGCTGGCCCATCGGGCCGATACAGGCACCCTTCGCGTTGACGCCCTGAACGGTCGAGCGCACCGCGATCTTCGTACGGTGACCTGCCTCACGTGCGATGGCGGCGATCTCCACGGTGCCGTCCGCGATCTCCGGCACCTCGAGGGCGAACAGCTTCTTCACCAGGGCCGGGTGCGAGCGGGACAGGGTGATCTGCGGGCCGCGGAAGCCCTTGGCCACGTGCACCACGATGCAGCGGATCCGGGCGCCGTGCGGGTAGGTCTCCCCCGGCACCTGCTCGGACTGCGGCAGCACCGCCTCCAGCTTGCCCAGGTCCACGGTGACGATGTTCTTCTCGGCCCGGGCCGCGTCCGCCTGCACCACGCCGGTGACCAGGTCGCCGTCGCGTCCCGCGTACTCCCCGAAGTGCTGCTCGTCGGTGGCCTCCCGGAGACGCTGGAGGATCACCTGCTTGGCGGTCATCGCCGCGATCCGGCCGAAGTCGTGCGGGGTGTCGTCCCACTCCCGGACCAACGTGCCGTCCGCGTCCAGCTCCTGCGCCAGGACGGAGGCGACGCCGCTCCGGCGGTCGATGTCCACCCGGGCGTGGCTCTCCGCGCCCTCGGTGTGCCGGTAGGCGGTCAGCAGAGCGGTCTCGATGGCCGCCAGGATGGTGTCGAACGGGATCTCCCGCTCGCGCTCCAGGGCGCGCAGCGCCGCGAGGTCGATGTTCATTCCCCGCCCTCCCCTTCGTCGTCGTCTTCTTCGCCGTCCTCGTCACCGAAGTCGGCCTCGTCCATGCGCTTGAACTCGATCTGGACCTTGCCGGCCCCGAGATCGGCCCACGCCAGCTCCCGGGTCGTCCCGTCCACGTCCAGCGCCACACCCGTGTCGTCGACGGAGAGCACCCGCCCGGTGAGGCCGCCGACCGCCACCAGGCGGCCGATGTTGCGGCGCCAGTGCCGTGGCTCGGTCAGCGGCCGGTCGATGCCCGGGGAGCCGACCTCCAGCTGGTACTCCCCGGCGAGCAGCTCGCCGCCGGACTCCTCGGCCAGGTCGAGCGCCTCGGAGATCTCCCGGGAGACCACCGCCACATCGTCCAGCCCGACGCCGCCGTCGGTGTCGATCAGCACCCGGACCACGAACCGGCGGCCGGCGCGGGACAGGGTCAGGTCCTCCAGGTCGTAGCCGGCCTTGGCCACCACCGGCTCGATCACCTCGCGGATCCGGGCGCGGGCGGCGCTCAGATCGACACGGGGCAGGGACGGGGTACTACGTGTCTCCGGCTCCGGCCGGGAACGGCGGTTGCCGGGGCGCCCACCGGGCCGGGACCCGGCGCGACCACGCTGCGTCATCGGGCTCGACCTCTCACTAGCTTTCTCGCAGGAACGACTATATGCCGCCGGGCACGATGCGGCCCCGCGGCTGACGCTGAGCGTAACGCGCCGGTGGGCGGGTCGGAGCAGCGCCGCACCGAATGGTGTTGACTGGCCGGGTGCTATCGACTTCACGGCGGCTGCTCCTGGGGGCGGCGCTGAGCTCCGCCGCCCTGGCCGGGTGCGGGCTCCTGGACTCCGACCCCGAGCCCGAGCCGCAGCCCGACCCGCTGCAACCCCTGCTGAACGAGGCCCTGGCGCTGGCCGCGGCGTACGACCGGGCGATCCTCGCCGACGCCTCGCTGGCCGCCCGGCTGACCCCGCTGGCCGACGACCACCGGGCACACGCCGCCGAACTGTCCCGGGTGATCGGCACGGCCGCGCCCTCCGTCGCGCCGTCCTCCTCAGCCCCGGCCGGCGCGGGCGAAACCACGGCCACGCTGCGTAAGGCCGAGCAGGCCGCCCAGCGGACGGCGGTGGCGGCGTGCAAGGCGGCCACCCCGGAACGGGCCGGGCTGACCGGCTCGATCGCGGCCTGCCGGGCCACTCATGCCGAAGCGCTGCGCTGACCGGTTACTGTCCACGGCGTGACGGAACAACTCGCCGCCGCCCTCGCCGCCGAGGAGGCGGCCATCTATGCGTACGGCGTGATCGGGGTGCACCTGAAAGACGCCGACGAGGTGTCCCGGGCCCGCGCCTGTGAGCTCGAACACCGGCGCCGGCGCGACGAGCTGGTGGACCGGCTGGACCGGATCCAGGCCAGCACCGCGCCCGCGCCCCCGGCGTACCAGCTGCCCTTCGAGGTGACCGACCGGGAGAGCGCCCTGAAGCTGGCGGTGCACGTGGAGGACGGCGTGGCCCAGACCTGGCGTGCTCTGCTACCGGTGACCGAGGGCGCCGACCGCGTCGACTCCCTGTCGTATTTGACCGACTCCGCAGTTCGTGCGACACGGTGGCGCCGGATCGCCGAGGTCACACCGTTGACGATGCCCTTCCCCGGCAGGCCGGGCTGAGGATCGGGCCACTCCGGAAACGTGAATGGCCGACAATGGGACCGTGATCGACGAGCTCGACGCCTCCTCGCCCCGCGGTTCGCTCGCGATCCGGTTGCGTGACGCCGTCCAGGAGCGGTGGTCCGCCGAGGTGCAGGCGATCGGGCTGTCCGGCTCGATGGCGCACGGGGACGACAACGAGAGCAGCGACGTCAACGTCCTGGTGGTCACCTACCGGCCCAAGACCGGCCCCAAGCCGACGCTGCGCAAGGTCGACGGCATCCCGGTCGACCTGCGGGTGGTCACCGCGGAGGAGGGGCTGGGGCAGGCCCGGCAGCTCACCCCGAGATGGCCGCTGCTGGCCGACGCCTACCTCACCGCGTTCCCGCTCCACGACCCGCAGAACTGGTTCGCCGACCGGCGGGAGGCCCACCTGTCGCTGCTCGCCGAGGCCCGGCCGATGGAGTTCACCGGCCTGGCCCGGCAGGACTGGGCGGTCGCCAACGGTGCGCACACCCGGGCGGCGCGCCTGGCCCAGTGGTACGACACCGACGCCGCCCTGATCCTGATGGCCGAGGCCCGGCTGCACGCCGCCCTGGTCGCCGGTCTGCTCACCCGCACCCACTTCCGCAACACGGCGGACGCGGTCAAGCGCACCGGCGTGGCCGCGGCCGACATGCAGGAGCTGGGCGCGATCCTCAAATACCAGGCCGAGGAGCTGACCGCCCGCGGCCGCCCGGTGGACGGCCGGCTCGGCGCGCTCTTCGACTGAGGACGCTCGTCAGGGCAGGGTCAGGATCTCGTAACCGTCCTCGGTGACCACCAGTGTGTGCTCGAACTGGGCGGTCCACCTCCGGTCCTTCGTGACGACCGTCCAGCCGTCGCGCCAGATGTCGTACTCATAGGTGCCCAGGGTGATCATCGGCTCGACGGTGAACGTCATGCCCGGTTCCATCACCGTGGTGAGCTGCGGGTTGTCGTAGTGCGGAACGTACAGCCCGGAGTGGAACGCCTCACCGATGCCGTGGCCGGTGAAGTCACGGACCACGCCGTAGCCGAACCGTCGCGCATACGCCTCGATGACCCGCCCGATGGCGTTGATCGGGCGGCCCGGGGCGACCGCGCGGATGCCCCGCATCATCGCCTCGTGGGTGCGCTCGACCAGCAGCCGCGCCTCCTCGCTGACGTCGCCCACGCAGAAGGTGGCGTCGGTGTCGCCGTGCACCCCGTCGAGGTACGCCGTGACGTCCACGTTGATGATGTCGCCGTCCTCCAGAACCGTGGAGTCCGGGATGCCGTGGCAGATCACCTCGTTGAGCGAGGTGCAGCAGGACTTCGGGAAGCCCTTGTAGCCCAGCGTCGACGGATAGGCGTCGTGGTCGAGCAGGAACTCGTGCACCACCCGGTCGATCTCGTCGGTCGTCACGCCCGGTTTGCAGTGCTCACCGGCCAGCTGGGTGGCCTGCGCCGCGATCCGGCCGGCGACCCGCATCTTCTCGATGGTCTCGGGCGTCTGGACATGCGAGCCGCTCCATTCACGCGGGCGCTTCTTGCCCACGTACTCGGGGCGAACGATGTGCGCGGGGACCGACCGCCAGGGCGACTGCTTTCCCGGCACGAGAGGGGCACGTACGGTCATGACCACAGCCTAACCGGCCGTGCCGGAGCCGATCGGACCTGTCCTTGCCGCCCCCGGGACCCTGTGAAATCGTGTTCCCGTGGATCAAGAGGGCCTGGACCCGAACTTCTCGGCGGTCGGCGAGGTGACCGGTGACCGGGTCGCCGTCACGGTGACCGGTGAGGTCGACATGGCGACCGCCGACGCGCTGTTCCAGGCCGCCACCCCGGACCGGGTCACCTCCGCCTCCGTCGATCTGCGGGCGGTGACCTTCTTCGACTCGGCGGCCATCCACACGCTGATCCGCCTGGCCGACCACTATCCGGGCGCCCTCGAGGTCTACCCCTCCGACCGGGTGCGCCGGGTGCTGGACATCTCCGGGCTCGGCGACCAGCCCTGGATCAAGCTTTCGTAAGCGGCCGACGCAGGGTGACCTCGGTGCCCTCGGCACCGCGGTGCACCGACAGTTCGGTGAGGGCGCCGATCAGGGCCAGGCCACGGCCGCGGAAGCCGGGGTCGGGGGCCGGGCGCCAGCCTCCCGTGTCGCGGACCGTCACGGTCACCGCGCCGTCGCCGAGCGACGCGGTCACGATGATCACCGGCTCGGCCGGGTCGACCGGATGCTCGATGGCGTTCGCGGCCGCCTCGGAGACCGCCACCACCAGGTCGAAGGCGTCCGCCTCGGGCACCTGGTGTGCGGTCAGGAAGTCCTCCAGGCGCCGGCGCAGCACGGTCAGCCGGCCCGGTTCGGCGGGCAGCCGCAGCACGAACTCGCGCGGCTCGGTCACCTCCAGGGCGACCAGGGCGATGTCGTCGTGCCGGGTGTGCCGGGCCGCCTCGGCGAGCAGCGCGTCCAGCAGGTCGTCGATGTGGTCGGCGGGAACGGCCGCGTCCACGGTCAGCCCGGCCAGGCCGGTGTCGATGCCCTCCCGGCGGTCCTCGATCAGGCCGTCGGTGTAGAGCAGCAGGCGCGCGCCGGCGGCCAGGGACGTCTCCCGGGTGGGGTAGGTGACCGAGCCGAGCGCCCCGATCGGCGGGCCCAGCGCCGCGCCGTACAGGAAGGTGCCCCGCTCGCCGGGGGTGACCACGACCGGTGACGGGTGGCCGGCCGACGAGTAGCGCACCCGGCGGGTCCGCGGGTCGAAGCCGACACAGAGGACGGTCGCGAACTGCCGCCGGCCCAGCGTGTCGACCAGCCGGTTGAGCCGGGTCAGCGCGGTGCCGCAGTCGAAGCCCTCCAGCAGGTACGCCCGCAGCGCGTTACGCAGCTGCCCCATGCCGGCGGCCGCCTGCACGCCCTTGCCGACCACGTCGCCGATCACCAGGAACAGCTCGCCGTCCGGGCCGGGGATCACGTCGTACCAGTCGCCGCCGACCCGGGCCTCGCTGCTGCCCGGCACGTACCGGCCGGCCACCAGGGCGCCCGGCACCCGGGGCAGCGACTGCGGCAGCAGGCTGTGCTGGAGGGTCGAGGCGATCCGGTGCTCGGCCTCGTAGAGCCGCGCGTTGGCCAGCCGCAGCCCGACCAGCCGGGCCAACTGGGTGAGCACGGCCGGCTCGGCGGACCCGTCCGGGCCGGCCCAGACCCGCAGCTCGCCCAGGGGCGGCCCGGCGGTGTCCGGCAACGGCAGCACCACGTCCGCCTGCGCGCCCGCCACGGCGCCGCCGTCGCGTTCGGCCCGGGCGCCCGGCACGGTCAGCACCACCCGCCCGGCCGAGGTCATGGTGAGCACGTGCCGGGCCGCGACGTCGAGGACCTCGGCGGTGGTCGGCACCGCGTTGAGCGCGGCGGCCGCGTCGACCAGCCCGCGCAGCCGGCTGACGGTCCGCCGGCGCAACTGGCCGAGTTCCAGGTTGGCCCGGACCCGGGCGATCAGCTCCCGGGTGGAGAACGGCTTGGCCAGGTAGTCGTCGGCGCCGGCGGCCAGCCCTTCGACCGCCGCCTCCTCGCCGGCGCGGGCGGACAGCACCACGATCGGCACGTCCCGGGTGCGCTCGTCGGCACGCAGCCGGGCGATCAGGCCGAAGCCGTCCAGCCGGGGCATCATGACGTCGGTCAGCACCAGGTCGAACTGGTGCTCGGCGGCCAGGTCCAGCGCGTTCAGCCCGTCCACCCCGGTGACCACCTCCCAGTACGGCCCGAGCAGCCGCGAGACGTGTTCACGCAGATCGGCGTTGTCGTCGACGAGCAGGATCCGGCCGCCCACGCCGTGTCCCACCGGCTGCGGCGTCTTCGGGCCGTCCCCTGCCCACCAGGTCGCCTCGTCCACCCAGAGCAGCGGCTCGGCCGTCTCGCCGGGCGCCGCCGGGTCGTCGGTGATCCGGTCCGGCGGCAGGTGGGCCGTGCCGAACGGGATCCGCACGGTGAACTCGCTGCCCACCCCGACCTCACTGGTCACGCCGACCGATCCACCGTGCAGTTCGGCCAGCTCGCGGACCAGCGCCAGCCCGATGCCGGTGCCCTCGTGGCTGCGGGACCAGGCCCCGGTGACCCGGTGGAACCGGTCGAAGAGCAGCGGTCGCTGACCGGCCGGGATGCCGACCCCGGAGTCCCGGACGGCGAGCACGGCGTGCCCGTCCACGGCTCGGACCCGGACCTCGACGCCGCCCTCGCGGGTGAACTTGACCGCGTTGGAGAGCAGGTTGAAGACGATCTTCTCCCACAGCTCGTGGTCGACGTGGACCGGTTCGCCGAGCGGCGGGGTGTCGACGGTGAGCGCCAGCCCGGCCCGCTCGATGGCGGGCCGGAACGTGCCGGCCAGCCGCGCGGTGTGCCCGGCCAGGTCGGTCGGCCGGTAGACGGCCCGCATCCGCCCGGACTCCATCCGGGAGAAGTCGAGCACCGTGTTGACCAGCTTGAGCAGGCGCAGCCCGTTGCGGTGCACCGGGGTGAGCCGGTCACGCAACGGCCCGTCCAGCGCCGGATCGTCGAGCAGGTCCTCGATCGGGCCGAGGATCAACGTCAACGGGGTACGGAACTCGTGGCTCACGTTCGAGAAGAAGTTCGTCTTGGCCTGGTCCAGGGTGGCCAGCTCGGCGGCCCGGCGGCGCTCCTGCTCGTAAGCCCGCACGTTGGCCACCGCCCGGGAGATCTGCGCGGCGGCCAGATCGAGGAAGTCCCGGTAGTCGCCGTCCAGCGCGAGGAACCGGCTCACCCCGACGACCAGCGCGCCGACCGTGTCCGCCGCCACGCCGATCGGCAGCACCAGCGCCTCCGCGGCGGCCGACGGCCCGGGCTCGGTGAGCTCGGCGAGCGGGACGAGGCCGGGACGGCCGCCGGCACGGACCGCCCGGATCGCCGGATGCGGGTCCGGATCGTCCAGGATGAGCGCGGCGAACGGTACGTCGGCGCCGTTCTCGGTGAGGACCGCGGCGGCCTCGGCGGCGAGCGCGCCCTGGTCCGGCGAGTCGGCCAGGCGGCGGCCCAGGGCGCTGAGGGTCCGGACACGCCGCTCGCCGAGCACCCGGCCGGTGGTCTCGGTGACGATGCACATCACCCCGCCGGGTGTGCCGTCGCCGGACCGGATCGGGTCGTACGAGATGTCGAAGTACGTCTCCTCGAGGAACCCGTTCCGCTCCAGCATGAACATGTGGTCCCGGGCGTAGAACGACGTGTCCTCCGCGAGCACCCCGTCGAAGAGCCGGTTCAGCACGTCCCAGGCCTCGGCCCACAGCTCCCGGCCGGGACGGCCCAGGAAGCCCGGGTGCTTGCCGCCCATCGTCACGGTGTAGGCGTCGTTGTAGAGGGCGGTGTACTCCGGCCCCCAGAAGATGACGATCTGGGCCCGGGAGGCCAGCATCGTGGACACCGCGCCGATCAGCTCGGGCGGCCAGGTGGACGGGTCACCGACCGGGCTCGTGGACCAGTCCAGGGCGGACATCCGGGCGCCCATCTCGCCGCCCCGCTCGAAGGCGTTGCGCAGCCGCCTCGGCAGGGCACCCATGCATGCCTCCCACGGATCACCGGACGCGGGTGGCACACCCGGTCCCGTGGCACGTTAACACCGGACCGGCCGGTCCGCTCATCAGGCGGCGACGGCCCGTCCCCGCACCGCCGCCTCGACCAGTGCCTCGAAGGATCGCAGGTCGTTGGTCCGCTCGGGGTGCCACTGCACGCCGAGCGCGAACGGCTGCCCGGGGTGCTCGACGATCTCGATGACCCGGTCGTCGGGGCACCAGCCGACCGGGAGGAACGCACCCGGATCGGCGACCGCCTGGTGGTGGAACGAGTTCACCGTGAGGTAGCGGCCGAACAGGCGGTGCGCCAGCGTCTCGTCCTCGATCACCACGTCGTGCCGGCCGTAGTCGGAGGCGTTGGCGGCCAGCGGGTCGGTGCCCGGGGCGGCCCGGTGCCGCTCGTGCCCGACCAGGTCCGGCACGTGCTGGTGCAGCGAGCCGCCGGTGGCCACGGCCATCATCTGCATGCCGCGGCAGACGCCCAGCATCGGCAGGCCGGCGTCCAGGGCGGCGCGCATCAGCATCAGCTCGGAGAGGTCGCGGACCTTGTCGACCTCGGTGGCCGGGTGCGGCGGGGTGCCCCAGTTCGCCGGGTCGATGTCCCCGCCGCCGCAGAACACGATGCCGTCCAGAGCCTCCAGCACGTCGGTGCCGGGATCGTCGGGGGTGATCAGGACGGCCCGGCCACCGGTGGCGTGCACCGCCTTCACGTAGGTCATCGGCAGCATTCCGGCCAACAGGTCGTTCCGGCCGTACTGCACCTGCTCGGCGTAGGCGGTGAGGCCGATCAGCGGTCTGCGCATGTTCCGGTGCTCTCCTTCGTGGCCGCCGCCACCAGGGCGCCGAAGAGACGCCGGTCCCGGCCGACCTCCGGATGCCACTGGACACCGAGGACGAACCTCCGATCCGGGTCCTCGATCGCCTCGGGCACTCCGTCGGGCGCCCAGCCGGTGACGGTCAGTGGTCCGGGGTCGGCGACCCCCTGGTGGTGGAAGCAGTTGATGGTCGGGTCATCGCCCATCAGCGCGGCGATCCGGCTGCCCGGAGCGAACCGCGCGGACTGCGAACCGTAGATCCCCGGGCCCGGGCGGTGCTTCTCGTGGCCCAGCACGTCGGGCAGATGCTGGTGCAGGCTGCCGCCGGCCGCCACGGCGAGCAGCTGCATGCCCCGGCAGACGCCGAGCAACGGCAGGTCCCGGTCCAGGGCCGCGCGGAGCAGGGCCAGCTCGGCCGCGTCGCGTTCCGGCTGGGTGACGGTGGCCGGGTGCGGGTCCTGGCCGTACCGGGCCGGCTGCACGTCCGGCCCGCCGGCCAGCACCAGGCCGTCGAGCCGGTCGAGCACGTCCGTGTCGAGATCGTCGGGGGGCAGCAGCACCGCACGGCCACCGGCCAGCCGGACCGCCTCGACGTAGTCGTGCGGCACCAGCGCGGACTCGAGATCGACCCAGACGCCCCACGTCGCGGGCAGCACATAGGACGTTATGCCGATGATCGGACGCATCGCACCACCGTAGTCACAGGCGCGCGGCGCCGGTGAACCGGCGCCGCGTCACGGGCCCCTCTGTCCCACCCACACGGGGATCTGACCTGCGCGGGCGGGGATTCGGCCCCAACACCCCTCGCCGCCTGGCTGGGCTGGGTGTTGGGGTTTCCCTTCCCACCGTAGCGGGTCGACAAACGTGTCACAGCGGCGTTACGTACGCTCCGGTGATTCCGCCGTCGACGACGAACTGCGACGCCGTCATGAACGACGCGTCGTCGCTGGCCAGAAACGCCACCGCGGCGGCGATCTCGCCCGGCTCGGCGAACCGGCCCATCGGCACGTGCACCAGCCGCCGGGCGGCCCGTTCCGGGTCCTTGGCGAACAGCTCCATGAGCAGCGGCGTGGCCACCGGCCCGGGGCAGAGCGCGTTGATCCGGATGCCCTCGCGGGCGAACTGCACACCCAGCTCGCGGGTCATCGCCAGCACGCCGCCCTTGCTGGCGGTGTAGGCGATCTGCGAGGTGGCCGCGCCGAGCAGGGCCACGAACGAGGCGGTGTTGATGATCGAGCCCTTGCCCTGCCGCTGCATGTGCGGGATCGCGTACTTGCAGCAGAAGAAGACGCTCGTGGTGTTGACCCTGAGCACACGCTCCCAGGCGTCCAGGCCGGTGACCAGGATCGAGTCGTCGTCGGGCGGCGAGATGCCGGCGTTGTTGAAGGCGATGTCGACCCGGCCGTGCCGTTCCGCGACGCCGTCGAAGAGAGCTTTGACCTGCTCCTCGTCGCTGACGTCACAGGCCACGAACTCGCCGCCGACCTCCGCGGCGACGGCCTTTCCGGCATCCTCCGAGATGTCCACGGCGACGACCTTGGCGCCCTCCGCGGCGAACCGCCGGGCGGTCGCCAGCCCGATGCCACTGCCGGCGCCGGTGATCACGGCGACCCGGTCCTGCAAGCGTTCCACTCAGTCTCCCGTTGAGATGAATACGTTCTTCACATCCGTGAAGGACAGCAGTGCGTCCGGGCCCAGCTCACGCCCGAGACCGGATTGCTTCATGCCACCGAACGGGGTCCAGTAGCGCACCGAGGAGTTGCTGTTCACGCTCAGCGCGCCGGTCTCCACGGCCCGCGAGACGCGTAGCGCCCGGCCCACGTCCCGGGTCCAGAGCGAGCCGGACAGCCCGTACTCGGTGTCGTTGGCCAGCCGGATCGCCTCCTCCTCGTCCCGGAACGGCAACACGCTCACCACCGGCCCGAAGATCTCCTCGCGCCAGTGCCGGTCCGCGTTCGAGCGCGCCAGCAGCACGGTCGGCGGAAACCACCATCCGTTCGCGTCCGGCGCGGTGCCGCGGAACGCGATGTCAGAGCCTTCGAGGTACGACGTGACGGCGGCCCGCTGTCCGGAGGAGATCAGTGGTCCCATCTCCGACGAGTCATCGGCGGGGTCGAGGACCCGGAAACCCCGCACGGCCGGTTCGAGGAGCGCGAGGAATTTGTCGTACACCGACTCCTGAACCAGCAGCCGGGAGCGCGCGCAGCAGTCCTGTCCGGCGTTGTCGAAGACGGCGCCGGGTGCGGCGGCGGCCGCGGCGTCGAGATCGGCGTCCGCGAAGACGATGTTGGCGCTCTTGCCGCCGAGCTCCAGGGTCACCCGTTTCACCTGGTCGGCGCAGCCCGCCATGATCGACTTGCCGACCTCGGTGGACCCGGTGAAGCAGACCTTCCGCACCGCCGGGTGGGTGACGAACCGCTGCCCGACCACGCTGCCCTTACCCGGCAGCACCTGGAACACGTGCTCCGGGAGCCCGGCCTCGAGGGCCAGCTCGCCGAGCCGGATCGCGGTCAGCGGGGTCAGCTCGGCCGGCTTGAGCACCACCGTGTTGCCGGCCGCCAGCGCGGGCGCGAACCCCCAGCCGGCGATCGGCATCGGAAAGTTCCACGGCACGATGATCCCGACCACGCCGAGCGGCTCGTGGAACGTCACGTCGACGCCGCCGGCCACCGGGATCTGCCGCCCGGACAGCCGCTCCGGAGCGCCGGCGTAGTAGTTCAGCACGTCGCGGACGTTGCCCGCCTCCCAGCGCGCGTTGCCGATGGTGTGCCCGGCGTTGCGCACCTCCAGCCGCGCCAGTTCCTCGATGTGCTCCTCGACCACCGTCGCGAAGCGCCGCAGCAGCCGCGCCCGGTCTCCGGGCGAGACCCGGCGCCACTCACCGAAAGCGATCCGCGCACGCTCGATCGCCGCGTCGGTCTCCGCCAGACCCAGCGACGGTACGGTCGTGAAGACCTCACCCGTCGAAGGATCGATCACCTCTGTAGTCGCCACGCCAAGATCCTCACACTCAGAGGCGCTCGAATCCACGGCGCAACTCCCAGTCCGTCACCGCGGCGTCGTAGGCCGCCAGTTCCACCCGTCCCATGTTCGCGTAGTGGGCCACGACGTCCGGGCCGAACGCGGTTTCCGCCACCGCGCTGTCCGCCCACAGCGCGGTCGCCTCCCGCAGGGTGCCGGGCACCCGGCCGGCCTCCGGGTCCTGGTAGGCGTTGCCGGTGAACTCGTCCTCCAGCGACAGCTCGTTCTCGATGCCGTGCAGGGCCCCGGCCACCAGGGCGGCGATCGCCAGGTACGGGTTCACGTCCCCGCCCGGCACCCGGTTCTCCACCCGCATGCCCTGCCCGTGCCCGGCGATCCGCAGCGCGCAGGTCCGGTTGTCGACGCCCCAGCGCAGCGCGGTCGGCGCGAACGACCCCGGCTGGTAGCGCTTGTACGAGTTGATGTTCGGCGCGAAGAGCAGGCTGAACTCCCGCATCGTGGCGAGCAGCCCGGCCAGCACCCGCTGCCCGGTCTCGCTGAGATGGGCCGGGCCGTCGCCGAGCATCGCCGACCGCCCGTTCTCGTCGCGCAGCGAGAAGTGGATGTGGCAGGAGTTGCCCTCCCGCTCGTTGGGCTTGGCCATGAAGGTGAGCGCCATGCCCTCCTGGGCGGCGATCTCCTTCGCCCCGTTCTTGTAGACCACGTGATGGTCGGCGGCGGTCAGCGCGTCCGAGTAGCGGAAGGCGATCTCGTGCTGGCCGAAGTTGCACTCGCCCTTGGCGCTCTCCGGGGTCAGGCCGGCGCCGTACATGTCGTTGCGGATCCGGCGCAGCAGCGGCTCCACCCGGGCGGTGCCGAGCAGCGAGTAGTCCACGTTGTACTGGTTGGCCGGGACCAGGTCCCGGTAGTTCTTCTGCGACGCCTGCTCGTAGGAGTCCCGGTAGAGGACGAACTCCAGCTCGGTCCCGGCGTAAGCGGACAGGCCGTGCGCCGCCAGCCGGTCGAGCTGGCGGCGCAGGATCTGCCGGGGTGAGGCCGGCACCGGCGCCCCGGACACGTCGTACAGGTCGGCCAGGACCAGCGCCGTGCCCGGGTGCCACGGGACCCGGCGCAGGGTGGAGAAGTCCGGCCGCATCACGAAGTCGCCGTAACCGGTGGACCAGGAGGACATGGCGTAGCCGTCGACGGTGTTCATGTCGACGTCGACCGCGAGCAGGTAGTTGCATCCCTCACTGCCGCCGGACACCACCTCGTCCATGAAGTAGCGCGCGTGCAGCCGTTTGCCCTGCAACCGGCCCTGCATGTCGGTCAGTGCCAGCAGCACCGTGTCGATACCGCCGTTGTCGACGGCGACGTCCAGCTCCTCGAGATCCATGCGAACAGTCCTATCAGTCCGTCGACTCGCCGTGGGCGGCCTTCTCCAGCAGGTTCTGCTTCGGTCCGGTGAACCACTTCCGGGCCCCGGCGAACCACCAGATCGCGGCCGCGCCGAGCACCACCGCCACCGCGACGATCGTGTAGTTGAACGTCTCGGCGGTGATCGGCGAGCCGGGCGGCAGTACGAAGAGGACACAGATGATCCCCACCCAGACGATCGCGATCCAGCCGACCGGAGCGCTCCACCTGCCGAGATTCCACGGGCCGGGCTGGAAGTCCGGGTTGAGCCGGCGCAGCAGGACCGGGCCGACATAGGCGATGTAGAGCCCGATCACCGCGATCGAGGTGGCCGCGTAGTAGGCGACCACGTTCCAGAGCGACGGCAGGACCAGGAGCGTGGAGAGGGCCACGCAGAGCCAGATGGAGTTGGTGGGCGTACCGGTGCGGGGGTTGACCTTCTTCCAGATCCACGAACCGGGCAGCGCGTCGTCGCGGGCGAAGGCGTAGGACATCCGGGAGTTCGCGGTGACCGACGCCATGCCGCAGAACCACTGCGCGATCATGCAGATGAACAGCAGGAACGCGCCGAGGTCGTGCCCCGCCGCGTCGATGAAGATCTGCGCCGGGGGCAGGCCGAGCGGGGTGCCCAGCGAGCCCTCGTAGTCCTGGATGGACCAGGTGATCGCGACCAGCAGCACGAAGCCGGCGATGACCGACACCACCACGGACATCACGATGCCGCGCGGGGCGGCCCGGGCCGCGTCGTGGGTCTCCTCCGCGACGTGCGCCGAGGCGTCGTAGCCGGTGTACGTGTACTGCGCCATCAGCAGACCGACCAGGACGGCGTAGACACCCGCCCCGGCGAACGTGAAGCCGGTGGCGTTGTGCACCTCGAAGAACACCTCGGAGAGCGGCTTGTGCTGGTCCGGGACGACGGCGAGGACGCCGACGATCACCGCGACGCCGACCAGGTGCCACCAGGCGCTCACGTCGGAGAGGATCCGGACCAGGCTGACGCCGAAGGTGTTCAGCAGGCCGTGCACGGCGATGATGACCAGGAAGATCAGGAAGGTCTTGAGCGCCGTGACCTCCATGCCCAGGGTCAGGCTGAAGAAGGCCGCCGTGGTGATCGCGGCGCCGAAGTCGATGGCCGCGGTCACGGCCACCTCGCCGAGGAAGTTGAACCACCCGATGAACCAGGCCCAGGCGGCCTTGTTGCGTTTGGCCAGCGCGGCGGCCCACCAGTAGAGGGCGCCCGCGGTCGGGTACGCCGAGCACACCTCCGCCATCGCCAGCGCCACGAAGGTGACCATGACACCGACGCCGAGCCAGCCCAGCGTGATGGCGACCGGTCCACCGGCCTTCATGGCGATGCCGTACGAGGTGATCGCGCCGGCCAGGATCGAGATGATCGAGAAGGAGACGGCGAAGTTCGAGAAGCCGGAGAGCCGGCGGTGGAGTTCCTGTTTGTATCCGAGTTGGGCGAGCCGTTCTTCGTCGGTGCTCACGTGAGTACCCCCTACCCGAAGGTGTGTGACCTGAGCCACTAATGCCGTGATGATCGCTCCGCCGTGTTACGGGCGTCAATGACAGGGGTTAATTGCGTTGCCGCGTGACCGGGCCGGTGCGAGCCTGAATGCGGGCGATTCCTCGGCCGGGTCGCCCCCGCGGGACTCACCTCCCAGCGGCGGCGCGGGGCGCGGTCACCTCTCTCTTCGGCAAGCGCCCGCCCCGCGCCGCCGCTCTCCCGGCGGAGCGTTTCCCCAGCTCAGTCAGACTTTTGCGGCTAAAAAATCTACAGCGGCGAGTCTAGAAATCCGCCTCGTGCAGGCCTACATTCGATGTGTCGGCCACGGCTGACAAGCAACTGGCACAGTCGCTGAGTTGGAGGAGGAGGACGAGATACCGCAGCAACGCGTAATCAAGACGTCCCCGGCCCGACAAGAGGTGATCGCAGCCGATGCCCATCACTCCGGTCGACCGCTAGCGGCACGCAGCCGGTCGACCACATGCGCCGGCCAGTGACCGGCACAAGAATTGAAAAGCCAGGGCCCCGGTTACCCGCCGGGGCCCTGGACTATGTGCGTTCCCTGATCTGAGGGGTCCGTGCGACCCTCACCGCATGCCATCGGTGAACCCCGACGAATGGCGACGGCCCGGACCGACCACCGGCCAGCGCCGCACCGACGTGTGGACCGGCCTGGCGGTCGCCGCCGTCGCCCTGCTCAACCTCTTCATCGTCCGGCACGCCGGGTTCGTGAAGTCCGAGGACGTCGCGCCGCTGGCCGAACAGATCTGCTGGGTGCTGGCCATCACCCTGCCGCTGACCATGCGCCGCCGCTACCCCGACGTGGTGGCCGTGGTGATCGCGGCGGCCTTCATCGGCGGCCAGGCCCGCGGCTCCCAGGAACAGCAGGTCACCATCGGTGTGCTGTTCGCCTCGATCTACACGCTCGGCGCCTGGGGCCGGGACCGGGGCCGGTCCCGGCTGCTGCGGCTGGCGATCATCGGCGCCATGTTCGCGTGGCTCGCCGCCATCTTCGTCATCTTCGAGGGCGACTCGGTGGCTCCCGCGGTCAAGGCTTCGGCGGCGTTCAACACGTTCGTGGTGAACGCGGCCTTCTTCGCCTTCTGCCACCTGATGGGCGACGCCGTCTGGCGCGGCGTCCGGCACGGCTACGAGCTCGAGGAACAGACCGCCGAACTGCGGGCCGCGCACGCCGCGGCGGCCGAGCGGGCGGTCCTCGGCGAGCGGGTCCGGATCGCCCGGGAACTGCACGACGTGGTCGCCCACCACGTGTCGGTCATGGGCATCCAGGCGTCCGCCTGCCGCCGGGCCATGGACAAGGACCCGGCCCGCGCCCGGACCGCGCTCACCGCCATCGAGGAGGGCGCCCGGACCGCGGTCGACGAACTGCGGCGAATGCTCGGTGCGCTGCGGGCCTCCGGGGCGCCCGAGGCCGGCAGCCCGGCCGGCATCGACCGGCTGCCGGAGATCGCCGAACGGGCCGAGGAGGCGGGACTGGCCGTCCGGTACGCCGTCTACGGTGATCCGGTGCCACTGCCCGAGTCGCTGTCGCAGGCGGCCTACCGGATCGTCCAGGAGGCGGTGACCAACACCCTCAAACACGCCCGGGCGAGCGCGGTCGACGTGCGGGTCCGCTATCTCAACGGGCAGATCGAGCTGGACGTGACCGACGACGGGCGGGGTGGACCGGCCGACGGCGGCGGGCTGGGCGTGATCGGCATGCGCGAGCGGGTGGCGGTGCACGACGGCACCCTGGAGCACGGTCCACAGCCGGACGGCGGGTACCGGGTCCGCGCCCGGATCCCCTACCCGGCCAAGGTGACGACATGAGCGTGAGCGTGCTTCTGGCGGACGATCATCAACTGGTGCGGACCGGGTTCCGGGTCATCCTCGAGATGGAGGACGACATCACCGTGGCCGGCGAGGCGGCGGACGGCGCCCAGGCCGTCGAACTGGCCCTGCGGCTGCGGCCGGACGTCGTACTGATGGATGTCGAGATGCCCGGGATGGACGGCCTGGAGGCGACCCGCCGGATCGCCGCCGCGGGAGGTCCGTCGGTGCTGATCCTGACCACCTTCGACCGCGACGACTACCTGTTCGCCGCGCTCCGGGCCGGGGCCAGCGGTTTCCTGCTCAAGAACGGCACGCCGGAGGCGCTCACCGAGGCGGTCCGGGTGGTCGCCGCCGGGGAGGCCCTGCTCGCGCCGGCCGTCACCCGCCGGGTCATCTCCACGTTCACCGCGCCGGTGGCCGCCGGCGTCCGGCTGGACCAGCTCACCCCGCGCGAGCACGAGGTGCTGGTCCTCCTGGCGGGCGGCGCCACCAACGCGGAGATCGCGACCACCCTGCGGCTCGGCGAGACGACGGTGAAGACGCACGTCAGCCGGGTGCTCATGAAGCTCGGCGCGCGCGATCGCACGCAGGCCGTGGTGCTGGCGTACGAGCTCGGGGTGGTCCGGCCCGGCGGGTGAGGTCCTCCGCGAGGATGACCTACCCGAGCCGGACGACGGGGACATCGACGCGGATCTAGCGTGGTTCCCATGACCACCGTCCTGAACGTCGATGCCGTGAGCCGGTCCTTCGGCGAGCGCCGGGTCCTCAAGGACGTCTCGTTCACCGTGGACTCCGGCCGGCTCACCGGCTTCGTCGGCGCGAACGGCGCCGGCAAGACCACCACGATGCGGATCGTCCTGGGCGTGCTCGCCGCCGACACCGGGGCGGTGACCTGGCGCGGCGCCCCGATCACCCGGGCCGACCGGCAGCGGTTCGGCTACATGCCGGAGGAGCGCGGCCTCTACCCGAAGATGACCGTGGCCGAGCAGATCGTCTACCTCGGACGGTTGCACGGGATCGGCGTCGCCGACGCCCGCCGGCGCACCACCGCCCTGCTGGAGCGGCTGGAGCTGGCCGAGCGGGGGAACGATCCGGTGGAGAAGCTGTCGCTGGGCAACCAGCAGCGCGCCCAGATCGCCGCCGCCCTGGTGCACGACCCGGAGCTGCTGGTACTGGACGAGCCGTTCTCCGGTCTCGACCCGATCGCCATCGAGACGGTGCTCGCCGTGCTCCGCGAGCGGGCCCGCGCCGGCGCCGCCGTGCTCTTCTCCAGCCATCAGCTCGAGCTGGTCGAGCGCCTCTGCGACGACCTGGTGATCATCGCCGACGGGACGATCCGGGCGGCCGGCCCCCGGGCCCGGCTGCGCGATCAGTACACGCTGCCCCGTTTCCGGATCGAGGTGGACTCCGATGCCGGCTGGCTTCGCGACGAGCCCGGGGTGACCCTGCTGGAGCTGGACGGCCGCCGGGCCGTCGTCGACCTCGACCCCGGCGCCGACGAGCAGGCGCTCCTGCACGCCGCCCTGGCCCGTGGCCCGGTCCGCGCCTTCGCGCCGGTCCGCCCCTCGCTCGCCGAGATCTTCCGAGAGGTGATCCAGTGACCACGTTCGAAGCCGCCAAGCTGGTCGCGGGCCGGGAGATCCGGGTCAAGCTCCGCGACAAGACCTTCCTTTTCAGTACGGTCCTGCTGCTCTTCTTCACGGCGCTCGGGGTGGTGCTGCCGATGCTGATCAACGGCGGCCCGGAGAAGGTCGCCGTGGTCGGCACCACCCACGTCGCCGTCCTGGAGCGGGCCGGCCTCGAGGTGATCACCGTCCCGGACGCGGCCGCCGCCGAACGGATGGTCCGCGACGACGAGGTGACGGCCGCCGTGGTCGACGGGCCGAGGGTGCTGGCCATGGAGGAGGCGCCGGGCGAGGTGGTGGCGGCGCTCAGCACCTCGCCCCCGGTGGAGTTCCTCAATCCGGACGCCCTCGACGAGGCGGCCCGCTTCCTGGTCCCGTTCGCCCTGGCCACGCTCTTCTTCTTCACCACGATCTCGTTCGGCGTGCAGATCGCGCAGAGCGTCACCGAGGAGAAGCAGACCCGGATCGTGGAGATCCTGGTCGCCAGCATCCCGGTCCGGGCGCTGCTGACCGGCAAGGTGGCCGCCATGACCGTGCTCGCCTTCGGCCAACTCGCCCTGATCGCCGTGGTCGGCCTGGTCGGCATGCGGGTGGCCGACGTGGGCGGCCCGGTGATCGACGCGATCCTGCCGGCGATCGGCTGGTTCCTGCCGTTCTTCGTGGTCGGCTTCCTGATGCTCGCGGCGCTCTGGGCGGGGGTCGGCGCGCTGGCCGCCCGGCAGGAGGATCTCGGCGCCACCACGGCCCCGCTCCAGCTCCTGGTGATGACGCCGTTCTTCCTGGTACTGGCCTTCCAGTCGAACCCGGTGGCGATGACCGTGCTGTCCTACGTCCCGTTCTCCGCCCCGGTGGCCATGCCGGTCCGCCTGTTCACCGGCGAGGCCGCCACCTGGGAGCCGTTCGTGTCGCTGGCCCTGCTCCTGCTGACCACCGGGCTCACCCTGCTGGCCGGGGCCCGGATCTACCAGGGGTCGCTGCTGCGCACCAACGGGCGTACGTCCTTCGCGACCGCCTGGCGCAACCCCACCCCGATCGGCTGATCCCGGCCCGGTGGAGAAATCCCACATCCGTCCCGAGGTGGTGGACATCACGTGATCGTGAACGGCAGGATCGAGGTCATGTCGATGCGATGGGGCATGACCTTACCGTTCGGCGGCATTCCGCTGGCCGACCACGCGCCCGTGTTCACGGCGCTGGCCGACGCGGGTTTCACCGACGCCTGGACGGCCGAGGTGGCCGGTGCCGACGGGTTCACCCCGCTGACCCTGGCCGCCGCCTGGGAGCCACGGCTGAGCCTGGGCACCGCCATCGCCCCGGTCTTCACCCGTGGGCCGGGCCTGCTCGCGATGACCGCCGCCGCGCTGGCCGAGGCCGCGCCGGGTCGGTTTCAGCTGGGCATCGGCGCGTCCTCGCCGGTCGTGGTCGGCGACTGGAACGCGGTGGAGTTCACGAAGCCGTTCGAGCGCAGCCGGGGCGTGCTCCGCTTCCTGCGCTCGGCGCTCGCCGGGGAGCTGACCGACGGCGAGTTCGGCACCTTCCGGGTGCGCCGGTTCCGCCTGGAGCGGCCGCCGGCCGTCCCGCCGCAGGTGATGCTCGCCGCACTGCGCCCCGGCATGCTGCGCCTGGCCGCGGCCGAGGCCGACGGCGTGATCCTGAACTGGCTGTCCGCGGGCGACGTCGCCACCGCCCTCGCCGAGACCAAGGAGGCGCGGCCCGGCTTCGAGGTGGCCACCCGGATCTTCATGGTCCCCACCGAGGACGCCGCCTACGCCCGTGCCGTGGGCCGTCGCCTGATCACGTCGTACCTGACCGTCCCGGCGTACGCCGCCTTCCACCGCTGGCTCGGCCGCGAGGAGATCCTCACCCCGATGTGGCAGGCCTGGCAGTCCGGCGACCGCAAGGGCGCGCTGGCCGCCATCCCGGACTCACTGGTCGACGACCTGATCGTGCACGGGTCGCCGGACGAGTGCCGGGCCCGCGTGCAGGCCTACGCGGACGCCGGCGTCACCGTTCCGATCATGGCGCTGACCCCCACCCCGGAGCTGGAGCGGGGCGGCCTCCCGGCCCTCCTGGAGCTGATCGCCGCCCTGGGCCGCAACTGACGGCCGTTTGCATGGAAAAGGCGCACCCGGACCGAACCGGGTGCGCCTTTTCGCGGGGTTTCACTCGCTCTCGGCGAGGATGGCGTAGAGCTTGCGCCGGGTGTCGTTGAGCACCTCGAGCGCCTTCTGGCGCTGCTCCGGGGTGCCGCTGAAACCGACCTGCTTGAGCGCGCCCATGATGCCGACCGCCGCGTCGCGGAAGTCCTGCACCTGGGACATGGTGTCGGCGCCGATCTGGGCCCACGGCGGGTTCTGTGCCGCGGTCTCGGCCTCGGGCCGGCCGTCCTCGGTGAGCCGGTAGCTCTTGCGGCCGCCCTCGGCGGTGACCTCGATGAGGCCCTCGTCCTCCAGTAGCTGCAGGGTCGGGTAGACCGAGCCGGGGCTCGGGCGCCAGATCCCCCCGGTCCGGGAGTCGAGCTCCTGGATCATCTCGTAACCGTGCATCGGGCGCTCCAGGAGCAGCGCCAGGATGGCGGGCCGGACGTTCTGCCGGGCGCCGCGACCACCACGCCGTGGCCCGGGCCTGCCGCCGAAGTCGGGCGGCGGGAAACCGGGGCCACCGGGGCCGCCGAAGGGGAAACCGGGCGGGAACCCGAAGCCACGCCTGCGCGCCTCGCCCATCCAGCCACCGTGTCCGGGTCCTCCGTGAGGGTGCCTCATGACCTTCTCCGTTCTGTCGTCGATAGTTAGACGATATATCGGCAATCTGTCGACGGCAAGGGTTTCTGAGATCGCGGGGTTGCGGTACGTGTCAGCGGGCGCGCATCTGGCAATGTGATACCTGTGTTGACGGTGCCCATTCGCCAGCTCGGTGAGCCCGAGCGCGCGGCCGTCGAGCGGATCCTCGACGCCGACCCCTACGCGGGCGCCCAAATCGCTGAGCGGGTCGCGGCACACGGCCTGAACTGGTGGCGGTCGGACGGGCGGATCTACGGCTACGAGCCGGAGCGCCACATCGAGTCGATCGTCTGGTCCGGGGCGCATCTGGTGCCGGTGGGCGCGACACCGCCCGCCACGGCCGCCTTCGCCGATCTGCTGGGCGCCGAGCCACGGGTCTGCTCGTCGATCATCGGCCGCTCGGAGGCGGTGCTCGATCTGTGGAACAGGCTCGGCGGCAACTGGGGGCCGGCCCGGGATGTCCGACCCCATCAGCCGCTGCTGGTCACCAACCGGGACGCGGTGGTGCGCGCCGACCCCTCGGTCCGGCTGGTCCGCTCCAGCGAGGTCGATCAGCTCTTCCCGGCCGCGGTCGCGATGTACACCGAGGAGGTCGGCGTCTCACCGTTGCAGGACGACGGCGGGCGTGGCTACCGGCGGCGGATCGCGGAGCTGGTGAAGGCGAAGCGGGCGTATGCGAAGTTCGACGGCGACCTGGTGATCTTCAAGGCCGAGCTGGCGATCGTCACCCGGCGGACCACGCAGATCCAGGGCGTCTGGGTGCATCCGGAGTACCGCGGCAGCGGCATCGCCACGGGCGCCATGGCGACCGTCGTGGCGGACGCCCTGCGCCGGGTCGCGCCGACGGTCAGCCTCTACGTCAACGACTACAACACGACGGCCCGCCGAGTCTACGCACGCTGTGGCTTCGTCTCGGCGGGCTCATTCGCAACTGTTCTCTTCTAGCTTCCCCTAATGCACGGTGACGGTCGGGCCGGGGAGCAGGTCGCGCAGCTCCTCAGGCAGGTCGGCGCCCATCTCGTCGGCGAGGCGCAGCGCCTCCTCGACCAGGGTCTCCACGATGATCGACTCGGGCACGGTCTTGATGACCTTGCCCTTGACGAAGATCTGGCCCTTGCCGTTGCCGGACGCCACACCGAGGTCGGCCTCACGGGCCTCACCGGGACCGTTGACGACACAGCCCATGACGGCCACCCGCAGCGGCACCGGGAACCCGTCGAGAGCCGCGGTGACCTGCTCGGCGAGGGTGTAGACGTCGACCTGGGCCCGGCCGCAGGACGGGCAGGAGACGATCTCCAGGCCGCGCTCGCGCAGACCCAGCGACTCCAGGATCTGGTTGCCGACCTTGATCTCCTCGACCGGCGGGGCGGACAGCGAGACCCGGATGGTGTCGCCGATGCCCTCGGCCAGCAGGGCGCCGAACGCCACGGCCGACTTGATCGTGCCCTGGAACGCCGGACCGGCCTCGGTCACGCCGAGGTGCAGCGGGTAGTCGCACTGCTCGGCGAGCTGCCGGTACGCCCGGATCATGACGACCGGGTCGTTGTGCTTCACCGAGATCTTGATGTCCCGGAAGCCGTGCTCCTCGAACAGTGAGCACTCCCAGAGCGCCGACTCGACCAGCGCCTCGGCGGTGGCCTTGCCGTACTTCTCCAGCAGCCGCTTGTCGAGCGAACCGGCGTTGACGCCGATCCGGATCGGGATGCCGGCGTCGGAGGCCGCCTTCGCGATCTCCTTCACCTTGTCGTCGAACTGCCGGATGTTGCCCGGGTTCACCCGGACCGCGGCGCAGCCGGCGTCGATCGCGGCGAACACGTACTTCGGCTGGAAGTGGATGTCGGCGATCACCGGGAGCTGCGACTTCTTGGCGATCGCGGGCAGCGCCTCGACGTCGTCCTGCGACGGGACGGCGACCCGGACGATCTGGCAGCCCGACGCGGTGAGCTCGGCGATCTGCTGCAACGTGGAGTTGACGTCCGAGGTGAGGGTGGTGGTCATCGACTGGACGCTGACCGGCGCGCCGCCGCCGACCAGCACTCCCCCGACGTTGATCTGACGGCTCTGCCGACGAGGGGCCAACGGCGGCGGAGGAACGGCCGGCATGCCCAGACTGATGGAAGTCATTGGAAGTTGTTCACGACCTTCCGTGAGTCGCAGAGAGAGTGAGTTTCGGATCCATGGTCTCCACCGTCGTGAACAACTTTCATAGCACTCACTTGAAGATCGTGATCGGGTTGATGATGTCGGCGGTGACGGTCAGCAGGGTGAACGCACCACCGATGAGGATGACCGCGTACGTCACGGGCATCAACTTGTAGTAGTCCACCCGGCCCGGATCAGGCCGCCGGAAACGCTTGTAGACCCACGAGCGAATTGCTTCGAACCAGGCGATGGCGATGTGCCCGCCGTCGACCGGCAGCAGCGGCAGCAGGTTGAACAGCCCGATGAACACGTTCAGCGAGATGAAGACCTGCCAGAAGACCTCGGGCACACCCTTCTCGATGGCCTCGCCGCCGATCCGGCTGGCCCCGACCACACTGATCGGGGTGTCCGGGTCGCGCTCGTCGCCGGTGATCGAATTCCAGAGCGCGGGGATCTTCTCCGGGATCCGGGCCATCGCCTTGATCGAGTTCTCCACCAGGTACCAGTTGAACTCGCCGGAGGCGGGGATCGCGCCGAGAGGACTGTATTCGATCACCCTCGGCTGGTCCGTCGTCCAGTTCACACCGGCGACCGGCACCTGGGAAACCGGGCCGTCCGGGTCATCCAGCGGGGTCCGTTCGGCGCTGACCAGGTTCACCGTGGCGGTCCCGGTCTGGCCGTTCCGCACGTACTCGAACGGGGTCGGGCCGGCGGCCTGGGCCCGGATGGCGTCGGTGAGCTGCCCGTAGCTGGCCACCGCGGTGGTGCCGACCTTGGTGATCACGTCGCCGGTCTGCAGGCCGGCGGCCTTGGCCGGAGCCGCCACGGCGCCGTTCTGGCCGGGCACGCACTCGGGGCTGGTGTCGGAGAGGGAGGGGCGGACGCAGTCGCCCACGAAGATCATCGCGGGAGCGGCACGCTGCTCCTCCGGGGTGTTCGGCAGAGCGATGTTCGGCAGGCCGATGCTCCAGGCCATCACCCAGGCGCCGGCCAGCGCGAGCATGAAGTGGGTGATCGAGCCGGCGGCCATCACGACGGTCCGCTTCCAGACCGGGAACCGCCACATGGCGCGGTGCTGGTCCTCCGGGGCGACGTCGTCGTCCTGCGGCGTCATCCCGACGATCTTGCAGAATCCGCCGAGCGGGATGAGCTTCAATCCGTACTCGGTCTCACCGCGGTGGAACGAGAAGATCGTCGGGCCGAACCCGACGAAATACTTGGTCACCTTCATGCCAAAGCGCTTGCCCGTGATCATGTGACCCAGCTCGTGCAGGCTCACCGAGATCAGAATGGTCAGCGCGAACGCCGCCGCACCCAGCCAGAACAGCATCAGGCTCCTTCAGCCACAGTCGCGATCGTCCGCTGTGCCTGGGCGCGGGCCCACGCCTCTGCGGCAAGCACGTCATCGACGTTACCCGGCTCCGCGAAATCGGGGGCCGCCGCCAGCACCCGCTCAAGGGTGTCGACGATGCCCAGGAACGGTAGCCGACCGGAGACGAAAGCGGCCACACACTCCTCGTTCGCCGCGTTGTAGACGGCCGGCAGGCAGCGCCCGGCCCGGCCGGCCTGCTTGGCCAGCCGCACCGCCGGGAACGCCTCGTCGTCCAGCGGGCGCAGCTCCCAGTTGTGTGCGCTCGTCCAGTCGACCGCGGCCGCCGCGTGGGGCACCCGCTCCGGCCAGGCCAGGGCCAGGGCGATCGGCAGCCGCATGTCCGGCGGGCTGGCCTGGGCCAGCGTCGAGCCGTCGGTGAACTCGACCAGCGAGTGCAGGACCGACTGCGGGTGCACCATCACCTCGATGTCGTCGTACGCCACCCCGAACAGCTCGTGCGCCTCGATCACCTCGAGCGCCTTGTTCACCATGGTGGCCGAGTTGATCGTCACGACCGGGCCCATGTCCCAGGTCGGGTGCTTGAGCGCCTCCTCCGGGGTGACGTTCGTCAACTCGTCGCGCCGGCGGCCCCGGAACGCCCCGCCGCTGGCCGTCAGCACCAGCCGCCGCACCTCGGCCGCCGTCCCGCCGCGCAGGCACTGGGCGAGCGCCGAGTGCTCGGAGTCGACCGGGACGATCTGGCCCTCCTTGGCGACCCGGCGGACCAGCGGCCCTCCGGCGACCAGGGACTCCTTGTTGGCGAGGGCGAGGATCCGGCCGCTCTCCAGCGCGGCCAGGGTGGGCGCCAGGCCGAGGCTGCCGACCACGCCGTTGAGCACCACGTCGCACGGCCACTTCGCCAGCTCGGTCATCGCGTTCGGGCCGGCCACGATCTTGGGCAGTTTGAAGTCGCCGGTGGCCCAGCCCCGCTTCTGCGCCTCGGCGTAGAAGGCGAGCTGAAGGTCCTGGGTGACCGAGGAACGGGCCACGCCGACCACCTCCGCGCCCAGTTCCAGAGCCTGGGCGGCGAGCAGTTCGACGTTGCCGCCACCGGCGCCGAGGGCCACCACCCGGAACCGGTCCGGGTTGCGCCGGACGATGTCGATGGCCTGGGTGCCGATGGATCCGGTGGAGCCGAGCAGTACGAGGTCACGCATACCGCTCATCTTTCCGGACGGCCCGGGTGAGCCGGCCGCCGGATCGGGGTATCGATCCGGCGTGCGATCGATGGCTCTCCTGCGCGGGAAGGATCTCGCGCTGCACTCGGCCGCGATCACCTTCTACGCCGGGATCGCGGTGGTCCCGGTCGCCCTGCTCGCGGTCTGGCTGACCGGCCTGGCGGTGGGCGCGGACCGGGTACGCCAGCTGACCGGCCGGACCATCGCGGCGCTGCCGGACGACATCGGCGCGCCGCACGCCCTCTCCGCCCTCATCGACGCCGGGCTGGGGCTGACCCCGATGCTGGCGCTGGCCAGCCTGCTCCCGGCCACCCTGTACGGCGAGGGCCTGCGCCGCGCCTTCGCCTCGATCGCCCGCCCCGGCGAGCGGCTGGTCGGCTGGCGCGGCCGGGTGCTCTGGCTGCCGCTGCTGGCCGCCGCCCCGGCCCTGCTCCTGGCCCTGCTCCTGGCACTGCCCACGACGAGCGCCCTGTGGCTGCGTGGCGGCTGGTGGTCGGTGCTCGGCGTGGTGCTCTCGTTCCTGGCCGTGTGGCTGGTGCTGACCCCGGTGGTGATCTGGGTCTTCCGCTATGTGGCGCCGGGTCGCCCGCCATGGCCGGCCACCGTGCTGATCGGCTCGTTCACCGCGGCGAACCTCTCCGGTTTCCTGCACGGTTTCGTGCTCTTCTGCTCCCTTCCGCTGGACCTGGGTCTGCCGTTCGGCGGATTCACCGTGATCGGCGGGGTGGTCGCGGTCGGCCTCTGGCTCTACCTGTTCCACGTGATCGTGCTGACCGGGTTCGCGGCCACGCGCGCTGTCAAGGATCGTTCGTCCGAGGATGCCGCGCCGATCGCGAGGTAGCGTGGCAGCACATGACGCCCATTCCTGGCCGCGCCGACGTGGTGATCATCGGAGCCGGTCACAATGCCCTGGTCTCCGCCATCCTGCTGGCCCGCGCCGGGCTCGACGTCGTCGTGCTCGAGGCGGCGGGCGTGCTCGGCGGCGCCACGCGTACCGAGCATCCCTTCGCCAAGGTTCCCGGTCTCGGCCAGTCGACCGGCTCCTACCTGCTCGGCCTCATGCCACCGGAGCTGCTGACAACGCTGGACGTGGACATTCCGGTGCTGCGCCGGGATCCGCACTACTTCCTGCCGTCGCCCGGGCCGGCCGGCTCGCCGTACCTCCTCTTCGGCAGTGACGGCGCGGCCAACCGCGCGCAACTGGCCCCCCGCGACGCCGCCGCCGACGAAACGCTGGCCTGCGAGATCGGCGCGCTGCGCGCCGATCTCGCGCCTTCCTGGCTGACCGAGCCGGGGTCCGTCGAGGAGATCGCCGACCGCTACATCCGGCCGCAGCTCCAGAGCACCTTCCTCGATCTGGTACGCGGATCGGTCGTCGACTACCTGGGCCGTTTCGGGTTCGCCAGTGAGCTGCTGATCGCCATGTACGCGGTGACCGACGGCCTGTCCGGGCTGAACGCCGGACCGGACGATCCGGGCACCGGGCACAACTTCCTGGTCCACAACATGTGCCGGCTGCCCGGCTCGGACGGGACCTGGTTGATCGCCGAGGGCGGGATGGGCACGGTCTCCCGGGTGTTCGCCGACGCCGCGCGGGCCGCCGGGGCCCGCCTCTACACGGATGCCCGGGTGACGGCGGTGACCGTGGACGGCGGGGCGGCCAGCGGGGTGGTCCTGGCCGATGGGCGGTCGGTCGCGGCGAATGTCGTTCTGGGCGGCTGTGACCCGTACCAATTGATGGGTCTTGTCCCTGAAGGTGCTCTGCCGGTCTCGCTCACCGAGCGGATGACCGCGGTCAAGCGGCCGGGCAGCACCCTCAAAGTCAATCTCGCGTTGCGCGATCTGCCGCGTTTCTCCTGCCTGCCGGAGGGTGCGCCGTCGCCGTTCGGGTCGACCATCCACCTGCTGCCGGGCGATGCCTCACCGATGACGAACCTGCGGCGGATGTGGGCCGACGTGCAGGCCGGGGTGCTGCCGGACGAGCCGACCATCGAGTGGTACCTGCACACCACCATCGACCCGTCGCTGCGCGACGAGGCCGGGCATCACTCGTCCGCGCTCTTCGTGCAGTCGGTGCCCTTCCAACCTGCCGGATCTTCGTGGGATCAAGAGCTTCCGGGGTACGTGGACCGCCTGCTCGCGATCTGCGACAGGTACGCGCCGGGGACGTCGGACCTGGTGGCCGATGTGATGCCGCTGACCCCGCCGGGGATCGAGGAGCACTTCGGGATGACCGGCGGGCACATCCACCACGTCGACAACACGGTCGCCTTCGACCGGCGGATGCCCTATTTCACCGGGCTGGACGGGCTGTACCACGGCTCGGCCGGCGCGCACCCGGCCGGCAGCGTGATCGGCGCGGCGGGCCACAACGCGGCCCGCCGCATCCTTCGCGATCTCGCCGTCTAGGCCTTCTTCTCGGCACGGATCTTGTGGCCGACGCCGGTGAGGCAACGGCCACTCGGCAGGTCGAACTTCCAGCCGTGCAACTGGCAGGTCAGCACGTTGCCCTCGACGATGCCGAACCGGGACAGATCGGCCTTCAGGTGGGGGCAGCGGCGCTGCACGGTCCAGTCGCCGAACTCGATGTCCTCGGCGTCGACCGCCTTCTCGTGCTCGTCGTACCAGCCCTCGGCGTACTGGAGGCGCTCCTCGGAGAGGCACTTGAAGAACGCGTAGACGAACTCGTTGTACTGACCGATCCGGGCCGCCGAGAAGCGGCAGGACAGGAACAGCGAGTTCACCCAGTCGCCCTCGTCGATGAAGATGAGGTGCTCGATCAGCTCGCGCTGGGTGCGGAAGCGGTAGCGGACCTTCTCGTCGGCGTACGCCCGGACCTGCTTGCCCGGGAAGTCGACCACGATCGACTCGACCTCGTCGCCGTCGTAGGAGACCAGGTCGAAGCGGACCGGGCCGCCCACGCCCTTGGCCATGTAGATCGACTCCTCGAGCAGCGGCTCGATCCGCTTCTTCAGCTCGCCGAGGACGTCGATCTCCGGGTGCCGCCAGGACGCCTTCTCGGCCTCGATGACGGGGCGCTTACGCTCCCGCATCTCCTCCAGGTGCGCCTTCTTGTTGGCGAAGAACTCGTTGACCGGCATCGGGTGCGTGGTGCTCTGCCTCGTGCCCCCGTCGGTCAGCTCGGTCACGCTGCCGGGCAGCTGGACGACCGCGTTGGTGCCGCCGACCTTCGCGTACTCGGACAGGAACACCGACTGGTCGGGGAAGATGTTGCCCTCGTCGCCGTGGATGTCGTTGAACTGCCACAGCTCGTCGTCGAGGAAGCACGGCGGACCGGCGATCGGGAAGACGAAGTCCGCCTTCAGGTCGTCGATGTAACGCCAGGTGCGGTCGAACTGCCGCTCCCGCTTCTGCTTGCCGAACGCGGTCTTCGCGTTCTCCGGCAGCTCGTAGACCATCGGGTACCAGATGGCGCCGGAGAACTGCAGCATGTGCGCGTGCACGTGGCCCAGCTCGTTGAACCGCGTCAGGTCGGCGGGCCGGGCGTCGTTCTGGTTCAGCACGCGGACGCCGTCGTACTCCACCCAGAGCGACGAGTCACCGATCGGGCCGTCGGTCGGGCTGATCAGCGCCTGGATCATCACCTTCAGGCCGCCGTCCAGCTCGTGCACCTCGTCGGACTTCGTCCGCAGGAAGCTGGTGAAGCCCAGCGCCCGCAGCTCGTCCTCGAGTTGGCTGGTCGGGTACTCCGGCAGGAGCACGGTGGCCTTCTTGCTGATGAACCTCTTCAGGTGCTCCGCGTCGAAGTGGTCCCGGTGCAGGTGGGAGACGTACAGGTAGTCGACGTCGCCCAGGGTCTCCCAGTCCAGCTGGGAGTTGTCCGGGAACGGGAACCAGGAGGCGAAGTACGCCGGGTTCACCCACGGATCGCACAGAATGCTGCCGGCAGCGGTGTCGATCCGCATGCTCGCATGGCCGGTGCCCGTGATCCGCACTGAATCGCTCCTCTGCTTGCGGCTTTTTACCGCCTCGAAAGTACAGCCGGGTTGGTGGGTTCCGCCCGCCGACCCCGTGACAGACTGTTTCCGATTCAACATCGACTAGGAGGTCGCCACCGTGGCTGCGGAAGAACACCACGAGGAGGTCTACGCGCCCGACCAGCTGAAGCCCGGCAACCGCAAGCGGGCTCAGAAGGGCGCGATCATCTCGGCCGCCATCATGTTGCTCTTCTTCTGGGGCAACCAGCAGGGCAACACCGAGAAGGTCTGGCTCGCCGTGATCGCCGTGGGCCTGATCGCCATCATCATCGGCGACGCCATCCTGCGCCGCAGCGGCCTCCGGCCGAACGACCAGTAGCCCTCGGCTGACGAAGAAAGAGGGGGCCGTCGGCCCCCTCTTTCTCGGTTTCGCTGACTCAGCGGCGCCGCAGCAGGATGTCCTTCACCTCGCGCAGCGCGGCGTCGACCTCAGCCTCGAAGTAGCCGTTCGGCACCAGACCGAACTGCAGCATGTCGAGGTCGTTCTCGTTCACCGGCATCGGGCCGCGACCGGTCATCGCCTGGAGGATGCCCTCGAACAGCCGGTCCACCTGCATCGGGTCGTAGCCGCTGCCGAACCGGCGGGGCTGGAACGTGCGGCGCAACTGGTCCACCCGGTACAGCTCGCCACCCGGCTCACCCAGCGGCGGGCCGAGCTGCGGCTGCTGCGGGCCGTAACCCCCGCCGTACGGCGGGCCGCTCATCGGCGCGCCCGGCATCGGCGAACCGGGCATGGCCATCGGCGAACCCGGCATCGGGGCGCCCGGCATCTGGCCGTAACCGCCGCGCGGGTCCCGGTCGGGCATCCGGATCTCGGCGGTCATGTCGGCCTTGCCGTGCCGGCCGGGCTCGAAACCGTCGTAGCCGCCCTGGTCGTAACCACCCTGGTCGTAGCCGGGCGGCGGGCCGGGCCGCTGCGGAGGCTGCTGCTGCGGGGGCTGCTGGCCGTAACCGGTGGGCTCGTCGTACCGCCCGTACGGGTCGGGGCCGGGCGGAAGCTGCTGCTGCTGCCGCTGCGGCATCTGCGGGGGCAGCATCCGGTCGTCACGCACCGGTGCGGGCAGCCGCTCGGTCGGCGGGGACGCCATCCGGGCCGCCGGGTTCATGGCCGGGCCGGCCGGCTGCTGCGGGCCGCCGAAGCCACCCTGACCGGGCATGCCCTGCGGCTGCATGCCGCCTCCCGGCGGGTAACCCTGGCCGGGGGGCGGGAAGCCCTGCCCCTGCGGCATGCCACCGGGGCCGCCGGGGCCACGGTCGAAGCCGCCACGGTCGAAGCCCTGGCCGGGGCCGCCGGGGCCGGGGCCCATCGACGGGGGACCGGAGGCGGAGGCGGCGGTCAGGCCGCTGCGCATGGAGTCGCGCATGGGATCCGGAGCGGGACGCCCGCCCCGCTCCTCGAACTCGGCGAGCTGCCGCTCCACCCGGTCGAGGTGCAGGTCGACCTGCCACTCGTCATAGCCGCCGAAGCGCACACGGAAGACGACGTCGTGCACCTCCTGCGCCGCCACCGGCGGGCCGACCTGCTCCCCGGCCAGGGTCGCCTCGACCCGGTCCAGGAACGCGTCGACCTCGTCGACCTTGTAGCCACGCCGCAGCGCACGCCTTCGGAAACGCTGCCCCTGACTCGTCACAACGTCTCCCACTCCGCTCGCTGGGACCTACGCCCAGTCACTGTGCCACCTCCGCGTCGGCTGCGGCGCCCCCTGCGCTCGCGTGCGTCAGCTCGCCCGCGGCCAATTGGCCGCATGCGCCGTCGATCTCCCGCCCCCGGGTGTCGCGAACGGTCGCCGCGACGCCGGCCTCACGAAGCCGGCGGACGAACTCGCGCTCGACCGGTTTGGGACTGGCATCCCACTTGCTGCCCGGTGTCGGGTTGAGCGGGATGAGATTCACATGGGCCAGCTTGCCGTTCAGAAGGCGGCCCAGCAGGTCGGCACGCCAGGGATGATCGTTTACGTCCCTGATCAGGGCGTATTCGATGGAAACCCGACGGCCGGTCTGCGCCGCGTAGTCGAACGCGGCATCGAGCACCTCGGCCACCTTCCAACGCTGGTTGACGGGCACAAGCTCATCGCGCAGATCATCATCGGGGGCATGCAGTGACAGCGCAAGAGTCACCGAGAGCTGTTCGGCGATCAACCGGCGCATTGCGGGCACCAAACCCACCGTGGACACGGTGATGTGCCGTTGTGACAGCCCGAGACCCTCCGGAGCGGGCGTGGTGAGGCGCCGCACCGCCTCGATGACCCGCGGATAGTTGGCCAGCGGCTCGCCCATCCCCATGAAGACCACGCGAGACAGCCGCGGCGGGGAACCGGTGACCGCACCGGACGCCGCCACACCGGCCAGGTAGACCACCTGGTCCACGATCTCCGCCACCGACAGGTTGCGGGTCAGGCCCTGCTGGCCGGTCGCGCAGAACGGGCACGCCATACCGCAGCCGGCCTGGCTCGACACACAGGCGGTCACCCGGTCGGGGTAACCCATCAGGACACTTTCCACGAGCGCGCCGTCATGCAGCTTCCACAGCGTCTTGCGCGTCGCGCCGTCGTCGCACGCCTGCTCCCGGATCGGGGTGAGCAGGGTGGGCAGCAGGTCCGCGGTGAGCCGCTCGCGGGTCGCGGCCGGCAGGTCGGTCATCTCGGAGACGTCCCGCACCAGGCGGCCGAAGTAGTGGGTGGAGAGCTGCTTGGCCCGGAACGCGGGCTCGCCCAGGCTCGCCACCGCGCTCTTGCGGCCGGCGAGATCCAGGTCGGCGAGGTGGCGCGGGGGCATGCTCGGACGGCGGCGGGTAGTAACCGCGTCTGGCTGGTCGGGGCTGATCGGGATGACCGGAAGAATCGTCATGGCGTATCCAGTCTCCCACGTTCGCCGAGTCTCTCGCCCATAGCTAGCTCGGGGCGATGATCGCGAAGAGCAGGTACGCGGTCGGAACGGCGAACAGGATCGAGTCCAGCCGGTCCATCAGGCCGCCGTGCCCGGGCAGCAGGTTGCTCATGTCCTTCACGCCGAGATCCCGCTTCAGCATGGACTCGGCCAGGTCGCCGAGCACCGCCACCACCGAGATGACCGCGCCGAACAGCAGGCCCCCGTAGACCGGCACGTCGAGCAGGAAGAAGAGCAGCGCGCCGCTGCCGATGGCGGCCGCCGTGACCGAACCGGCGAAGCCCTCCCACGACTTCTTCGGGCTGATCTTCGGAGCCATCGGGTGCTTGCCGAGGAACACCCCGGCGGCGTACCCACCTGTGTCCGAGAGCACCACGGCGACCAGGGTGCAGATCACCCGCAGCGGGCCGTCGTCCATCTGCACCAGCACGGCCGCGAAGCTCAGCAGGAACGGGCCGTAGACGGCGATCAGGAGGCTGGGGGTGAAGTCCCGGCGGACCGCGGCCACCCCGTCGGCGAGCCGCCACAGGACCGCGGCGCCGACCGTGGCGACCAGGCCCAAGGTCAGCGCGTCGACGCCCTCGAACCAGGCCAGGCCGATCATCACGGTGCTGCCGGCGATCAGCGGGATCAACGGCGGACGGGCGCCGGTGGTGGCCAGCGCGCGGGCCATCTCCCAGGCACCGACCCCGGAGGCCACCACGAGGACGGCCAGCAGGGCGATCGGCTCGATCAGCAGGGACGCCAGGACGATCAGGCCCAGGCTGAGACCGACCGCGATGGCGGCGGGCAGGTTACGGCCGGCGCGGCTGCCACCCTGCGGTTTGCGGCCTTTCCCGGCACGGCGGCGGCCCTTGCCGCCGCTCCTGGCGGTCTCCGCCGGCTGCGGGTTACCGGGCTCGATCATCGATTCCGTTCCGGGGTACGCGGGCGGCGCTGCCGCTGGTTGCAAAGACAATGCCGACCCCTACCTCATGCTCACAGAAACCGTGCAGAGCGTACTGCAAAGGTGACGGTTGAACAGGGTTCGAGATGGCCGGGAATTTAACCATCCGTGAACCGGGACCGGCCGAACAGGCGGAAGCCCGGCACACCTGACGGCGAGGCGGGCCGGGCTTCGTCCGGTGCTCAGACCTCGAGCAACTCGGCTTCCTTGTGCTTGAGAAGCTCGTCGATCGCGGCGACGTAGCGGTGGGTGACGTCGTCGAGTTCCTTCTCGGCGCGACGGCCCTCGTCCTCACCGGTATCGCCGTCCTTGACCAGCTTGTCGATCTGGTCCTTGGCCTTGCGGCGGACGTTACGGATCGCGACACGGCCGTCCTCGGCCTTGCCGCGGGCCACCTTGATCATCTCTCGGCGGCGCTCCTCCGTCATCTGCGGGAGGTGGATGCGCAGCTGCGTACCCTCGTTGTTGGGGTTGACCCCGAGATCGGAGTCACGGATCGCCCGCTCGATCGGACCCAGCTGGGACGCGTCGTAGGGCTTCACGATGACCATGCGCGGCTCCGGGACGCCGACGGACGCCATCTGCGTCACCGGCGTGGGCGCACCGTAGTAGTCGACCAGGATCTTGGAGAACATCGCGGGAGTAGCCCGGCCGGTACGGATGGCGGCGAACTCCTCCTTGGCGTGCTCGACCGCGCTCTCCATCTTCTCCTCGGCCTCGAAGAGGGTTTCCTCGATCACCGGCTCTTCTCGCCTCCTTGCTGTCTTCGGTGGTGCGGGATGTGGGGACGGAGCGCGATCAGTCGGCGGTGATCAGGGTCCCGATCCGCTCGCCGGCACACGCGCGCACGATGGTGTCGTCGCCCTCGGCGCCGAAGACCAGCATCGGGAGCTTGTTCTCCTCGCAGAGGCTGAACGCGGCCTGGTCGGCCACCCGCAACCCGCGCTGGAGGACGCCCTGGAAGGTGATGGTCTCCAGTTTCCGGGCGGTGGGGTCGATCCGGGGGTCGGCGGTGTAGACCCCGTCCACGCCGTTCTTGCTCATCAGCACCATGTCCGCGTGGATCTCCAGCGCACGCTGGGCGGTCACCGTGTCGGTGGAGAAGTACGGCATGCCGGCGCCCGCGCCGAAGATCACGACCCGGCCCTTCTCCAGGTGACGGATCGCACGGAGAGGGAGGTACGGCTCGGCGACCTGGGCCATCGTGATGGCGGTCTGCACGCGGGTCTCGATGCCCTCCTTCTCCAGGAAGTCCTGGAGGGCCAGGCAGTTCATCACCGTGCCGAGCATGCCCATGTAGTCCGCCCGGTTGCGGTCCATGCCGCGCTTCTGCAGCTCCGCGCCACGGAAGAAGTTGCCGCCGCCGACCACCACGGCGACCTGGATGCCGCGCCGCGTCACGGTCGCGATCTGCTTCGCCAGCGACTGGACCACGTCGGGCTCGACCCCGACCGCGCCGCCGCCGAAGACTTCGCCGGAGAGTTTGAGCACGACCCGCCGTGGCCGCATGGCCGGCGGGTTCTGGTCAACCGTGGCGGACTGCTCGGTCACCATCGTCATGAGACCCGCCTTTCCTTCGCTATCTGCAGGAGACCTTATGCGACCGGGAGGCCGGGCGCTGAATCGCGTACCCGACCTCCCGTGCCACAGCGTTACTCGCCTTACTCCTGGCCGACCTCGTACCGGACGAAGCGGGTGACCTCGATGCCGGACTCGCTGACGACCTGCTTGACCGTCTTCTTGTTGTCGACGACCGAAGCCTGCTCGAGCAGGACGAAGTCCTTGAAGAAGGAGTTCACCCGGCCCTCGATGATCTTGGGCAGCGCCTGCTCCGGCTTGCCCTCCTCACGAGCGGTCTGCTCGGCCACGCGGCGCTCGGTCTCGACGACCTCGGCCGGGACCTCCTCGCGGGTCAGGAACTTCGGGCGCATCGCGGCGATCTGCATTCCGACCGCGCGGGCGTCGTTGTCGGCCGCCTCGTCGCTCTTGCCGGTGTACTGCACCAGGACGCCGACCTGCGGCGGCAGGTCCTGCGCCTTGCGGTGCAGGTAGACCGCAACGGTGCCGTCGACGATCGTGAAGCGGTTGACCACGATCTTCTCGCCGATCTTGGCGGCGTAGTCCTGGACCAGGTCGGCGACGGTCTTGCCGTCCTCGATCGTGGCGGCCAGCAGCGCGGCGGCGTCAGCGATCTTGTTGTCCTCACCGAACTTGACCAGCCGGTCGCCCAGAGCCACGAAGTCCGGGGTCTTGGCGACGAAGTCGGTCTCGCAGTTCAGCTCGAGCAGCGCGCCGCCCGAGTGGCTGACGATGCCGTTCGCGGCGGTCCGGCCGGCCCGCTTGCCGACGTCCTTCGCACCCTTGATGCGGAGGAACTCGACAGCCTTGTCGAAGTCGCCCTCGGACTCCTCGAGCGCCTTCTTGCAGTCCATCATGCCGGCACCGGTGAGGTCGCGGAGCTTCTTGACGTCCGCGGCGGTGTAGTTAGCCATGACTCTTCTCTCGATGTCAGTCGGTCGAGTTACTCGGCGGGGACGGCGGCGGCCGGAGCGGCCTCAGCCGGAGCAGCCTCAGCCGGAGCGGCCTCGGCCGGAGCAGCCTCAGCCGGAGCAGCGGCGGCGGCCGGCTCCTCAGCCTTCTTCTCGGCGCCCTCGTAGAGGTCCCGCTCCCACTCGGGCAGCGGCTCGCCGGCAGCGACGGTGCCCGGCTCGGGCTTCTCGGCGTTGCCACCGCGGCCACGGCCGGAGCGGGCGATCAGGCCCTCGGCGACGGCGCTGGCGACGACCTTGGTCAGCAGCTCGGCGGAGCGGATCGCGTCGTCGTTGCCCGGGATCGGGAAGTCGACCTCGTCCGGGTCACAGTTGGTGTCCAGCACCGCGATGACCGGGATGTTGAGCTTCCGGGCCTCGTCGACCGCGATGTGCTCCTTCTTGGTGTCCACGACCCAGATCGCCGACGGCACCTTGGTCATGTCACGCAGACCACCGAGGGTCTTGGTGAGCTTCTCCTTCTCGCGGGAGAGCTGGAGGGTCTCCTTCTTGGTGTAACCGGCGGCGGTGCCGCTCAGGTCACCCAGGGCCTCGAGCTCCTTCATCCGCTGAAGACGCTTGTACACCGTCTGGAAGTTGGTCAGCATGCCACCGAGCCAGCGGTGGTTGACATACGGCTGACCGACCCGGGTCGCCTGCTCGGCGATGGCCTCCTGCGCCTGCTTCTTGGTGCCGACGAAGAGGATGTGGCCACCCTCGGCGACGGTGTCCCGGATGAAGCTGTACGCCTTCTCGATGTAGTCGAGGGTCTGGCGCAGGTCGATGATGTAGATGCCGTTGCGCTCGGTGAAGATGAAGCGCTTCATCTTCGGGTTCCAGCGCCGGGTCTGGTGCCCGAAGTGGACACCGCTCTCGAGCAGCTGACGCATGGTCACGACGGCCATGGTTGGCACTCCCTGATCTTCCCTGGTTGTCACGCCCACCGGCGGTGGGCGTCCTGGCGCCCGGTCAGCGGCCACGGTCGGACCCGAAGAGATCGGGACCAGGGAGGGCCGCCGCCGACGACCGTTACTCTGAGTGACTCAGACCACGGCACGTTCGGAGGGCACGCGAGGTCGACCGCGTGGGCGGTCGCCGCCGACAAGCATACGCCAAGCCCCGCGCCGGGCCGGTCCACCCTCTTGTCTTGGGTCGCTATCACGATCCGGCGGACGGCTGACGGTCATCCACAGCGCCGCGCGACCCACAGGGCGCCGAGCGGTCCGCCGCGATCGGTGCCACGGTGCCGGGTCATGACGACTCAGCGACGAGCGGTCGGCGCGTACGGCGAACGACTGGCCGCCCGGCACCTCCAGGACAGCGGCCTGATCCTGCTGCAACGCAACTGGCGCTGCGCCGACGGCGAGGTCGACCTGATCCTGCGCGACGGCGACGACCTGGTCTTCTGCGAGGTGAAGACCCGCCGCACGGCGTCCTTCGGTCCACCGGCGGCCGCGGTGGGTGACCGCAAGGTGCGCCGGTTGCGCCGGCTGGCGGCCCGCTGGCTGACCGAGACGGGGGTACGGGGAGGAAGCGTCCGTTTCGACGTGGTGGAGGTCATGCCGCAACCACGTGGCGCCACCCGCCTGGTGCACATCCGGGGCGCTTTCTGATGAGTTACGCGCGCGTGCTCTGTGTCGGCCTCGCCGGGGTCGCCGGTCACCTCGTCGAGGTCGAGGCGGACCTCTCCACCGGTCTGCCCGCACTGGCCCTCACCGGCCTGCCCGACACCGCGCTCAACGAGGCCCGCGACCGGGTCCGGGCCGCCGTGGTGAACTCCGGACGGGACTGGCCCAACCGGCGGATCACGGTGAACCTGCTGCCCGCCGCCCTGCCCAAGCACGGCAGCTCCTTCGATCTGGCGATCGCCGCGGCGGTGCTGGCCGGAGCCGGTGAGCTGCCGCCGGCACCACTCGACCGGGTCGTGCTGCTCGGCGAGCTCGGCCTCGACGGCACGGTGCGACCGGTGCGCGGGGTGCTGCCGATGGTGGCCGCGGCCGCCCGGGCCGGGATCACCCGCGTCATCGTGCCGGCCGGCAACGCGCGGGAGGCGACCGTCGTACCGGGCGTCACCGTGCGGGCCGTCGACACCCTGCACCGCCTCGTCGAGTTCGCCCGCGGTGAGGCAGCGCTGCTCGATCCGCCGGCCGCACCGGAGACGGCCGAGCCGCCCGGTCCCGACCTGGCCGACGTGGCCGGCCAGGAGATCGGCCGGTACGCCCTGGAGATCGCCGCGGCCGGTGGCCACCACCTGGCCCTCTTCGGCCCACCCGGATCCGGCAAGACGATGCTCGCCGAGCGGCTCCCGTCCATCCTCCCGGAGCTCGACGACGACGCCGCCCTCGAGGTCACCGCCCTCCAGTCGATCGCCGGGGTGCTGCCGCCGGACGGGGGGCTGGTCCGCCGGCCGCCGTTCCAGGCGCCACACCACAGCTCGTCACTGGCGGCCCTGGTCGGCGGCGGCTCCGGGCTGATCCGGCCGGGCGCGCTCAGCCTCGCCCACCGGGGCGTGCTCTTCCTCGACGAGGTGCCCGAGATGGGCCGCGGCACGCTCCAGGCGCTCCGGCAGCCCCTGGAGAGCGGACGGGTGGTGCTGTCCCGGGCCCGCGGCACCACCGAGTACCCGGCCCGGGCGCAGCTGGTCGTCGCCGCGAACCCGTGCCCCTGCGCCAGCCCGGCCGGGGACCACGCCTGCCAGTGCACGCCTCTGGTCCGGCGCCGCTATCTGGGCAAGCTGTCCGGGCCGCTGCTGGACCGGATCGACATGAAGATCCACCTGCTGCCGGTACGGGCCGCCCAGCTGACCGTCGCCACCGAGCCCGCCGAGCCGTCCACGGCCGTCGCGGCCCGGGTGGCCCGCGCCCGGACGGCGGCCGCGGCCCGATGGGCGACCGGCGGCTGGCGGGTCAACGCCGAGGTCCCCGGGCACCGGCTGCGGCGGCCGCCGTGGCGGTTGCCATCCCGGGACACGGCCGTGCTGCACGACGCCCTGGAGATCGGGGTGCTGTCGGCGCGCGGCTTCGACCGGTGTCTGCGGTTGGCCTGGACCATCGCCGACCTGGACGGGCGGGACCGGCCCGCGGTGGGGGACGTCTGTGAGGCATACCAGCTGCGCATGGGCGAGCCAACCACCCGCTCCGCCACCTGATCGCCATCCGTCCCGGCGTCTCCCCCGCCCGTTACCGACCGCTTCACCGACTCGGCTGCCCCGCGCCCGAGGCGGCTCTCCCCGCCGTACCTTTCAGGAGCCTTTTGATGAATCTCGCCACGGCTCGTGCCGTCACCCGTGCGGCGCTCGTCGCCGTGATCGCCGTTGTTCTCGTGATCGCCGCGGGATGTCCGGCATGAGCGGCTGCCCCGGCGCGGGTGAGCCGGCCGACCGGGCCGCCCGTGTCGCGCTGACCTGGCTCGCCGAGCCCGGCAACCGGGCGGTGTGGACACTCGTCCAGCAGGCCGGCGCACCGGCCGCGCTGGACCGGCTGCTCGACGGTGACATCCCGGACGCCCGCCTGCGCTCGGCGGTCACCGCCCGGCTCAGGTCCGGTGATCCACGCCGGGTGGCGGAGATCGCTCTGCGCCGGGCGGACCGGCTCGGCGCCCGCCTCGTCGTACCCGCCGACGACGAGTGGCCCACCCGGGTCGACGACCTGGCGACTCTGGAGCTCGACGCCGGCGGGATCGTCAACCAGGACACCAGGCCACCTCTCTGTTTCTGGGTGCGCGGTGCGCCGGCCCTCGGCGAGACGCTGGAGAGATCGGTGGCGATCGTCGGCGCCCGGGCCTCCACCCCCTACGGCAGACACGTCACGACCGACATGGCGTACTCGATCTCCGGTAAGGGATGGACCGTCGTCTCCGGCGGCGCGTTCGGGATCGACACGGCCGCCCATCGCGGCGCGCTGGCCGCCGACGGCCGGACGGTGGCGATCCTCGCCTGCGGCGTGGACCGGCCCTACCCGGCGGGGAACTCCGCGATGTTCGACCGGATCGCCGAGCGGGGCCTGCTGGTGAGCGAGTGGCCGATCGGCGCGGCGCCGTTCCGGCACCGGTTCCTGATCCGGAACAGGGTGATCGCCGCGATCACCGCCGGCACGGTCGTGGTCGAGGCGGCGGCCCGCAGCGGCGCGACCCAGACGATGAGCCGGGTGCTGGCGCTCGGACGGCCCGCGATGGTGGTGCCGGGCCCGGTCACGTCGGCGATGTCGGTCGGCTGCCACGAGATCCTGCGCGGCCATCCGTACGCCCGGGTGGTGACCTCGGCCACGGACGTGCTCGAGGAGGTCGGCCGGATCGGCGAATACCTGGCGGATCCGCCGCGCGGCCCGGAGCACCGGCGCGACAGCCTCGACGAGGAGTCGGCCCTGATCATGGAGTCCCTGCCGTCGCGGGGAGCGCTCACGCCGGAGGAGCTCGCCGTCGGCGCGCGACTGAGCCTGCGGACCGTGTTGCGGCGGCTCTCCCTGCTGGAGATGGCCGCATTGGTGGTCCGCACCGGGGACGGATTCGCGCTGTCACCCGACCAGCGGCCCATCCGTCACTCCGACGAGTGATCGCATCCCATCCGAACGTTCGGACTATCCGGACTGATCGCCCACCTATCGAGAGGCCACGGGATGGCCGGGCCATCGATGGCTTACATCGACAACCGTCATCAGCCGAAGGGCACGGCTGCGACCGGCTCGTCGAGAGTGCCGGCCACCGCCGGAACGGCGGCCGGCACACGAGCCGGTCAACGGGTCACGACACGTGACCGGACGGGTCAGTCCTCGGACTCGTCCAGGTCACGGCGGTGAACCTTCATCCAGGCCTCGACGTCTTCGGTCAGCCAGACCTTGCCCTGCGCCAGGTCGGCGGCCGGCTTCGGAAAGTCCGCGCGGCTGGTGATCTGGTACGCCCGCTGGCGACTGACACCACCCAGACGGATACGGATTTCGTGCGCGCCCATGAGTCGGATCGGCTTCACTCCCACGCGATCGACCGTAGGCGCGGGTCAATTAGTCAACAATCAACTTGCTATGGGACAGGTTGTCACCAGGCAAGTAAGGTGAGCCGATGACCTCTCGTCGCGATTCAGCCGAGCCGGTACCCCATCACCCTCGCCATCGACGCGATTGGCGGACCCTGTGGCGTCGCTGCATATGCGGCCTCCCCGCGCCATGCATCGACCGCATCCCACCCTCACCACCGCCGCCCTATCCGCCCCGGCCCCCGGCCGTGGACCAGGAGGTGCCACGGGGTCGGCCGGGCCTCTACCGGTCGAGGGCCGTCCGTCCCGGCCCGGACACCCCGGCCGGGCCCCAGCCTCCCACGGGAGCCACGCCCGCACCGAGACCTCCCACTCGTCCGGGGGCCTCCGGTCCCAAGCCTCCCGCACACCCGGGCGCCTCCGGGCCCCGAGCACCCGCGCCTGCCCGCACCTCCGGAGAGTTCGACGTCGGGCGCGCCGGCCGTCTCACCCCGGCTCAGGAACATCGGGCCCGGCAGAACGGCCGCCCCACACGCCGGCGTCGACGTCACGGCCACTGACCACCTCGGCTCGGACTCATACGGCTCTCACAACGGCGACGAATGAACGGCCGGAAATCGCCGCCCACCACCAAACAGCCGATCCTTTCGGGGGAACGTTTGTCCATCGAACACGAGGCAGAACATCTGCACGACCGTCCTCATTGGCTCTGCCGCGTCTGCCGGGAGCCATGGCCCTGCGCCGAGGCGAAAAAGCGACTCCTGGCCGAGTACACCGAATTCCCGTCACTGTTGAAGATCTACCTGTCGGCGCAGATGTACGACGCGCTCGACGACTTCACAGCCCAGGGCGAGTCCGCGCCGCTGAACCTGTACGAGCGCTTCATCTCCTGGACGCGCGGCCGATAGCGCGTCCGGACAGACTCCCGGATGGGACGAGCCGGTCGGCACCCCGGGACGGTGGCGCCGTTCCACCTCACATGTGGGCGCGGAAGCTTGACGGCACGGTCCGACGGTAGGACGGTCAGGAGTGATGCGGATCCGTGAGATGCACGAGCGACTGCCCCGGGGGCTGCGCGAGGCGGTGGACGAGTTCAGCCGGCACCTGGCGGTGGTGGAGGGCCGTTCGGAGCACACCGTGCGTGCCTACACCGGGGACGTCGTCTCGCTCCTCGACCACGCCGCCTACGAGGGCCGGTCCAGCGTCGCCGAACTGGACATCACACTGCTGCGCGGGTGGCTCGCCGCCCGGATCGGGTCGGGCGCGGCTCGTACCTCGCAGGCCCGGCGTGCGGCGGCGGCCCGCGCCTTCACCGGCTGGGCCCATCGCACCGGCCGGGCTCCCACCGACCCGGGCACGCAGCTCGTGACCCCGCGCGCACATCGCGGCCTGCCGACGGTCCTTCGCGCCGACCAGGCCGCGACTCTGGTGACCACCTCACCCGGCCCGGGCCCGGCCAGTGAGCGGGACGATCCGCGAGAACACGCGGAGGGTGGTGGAAGCGGCGCCGGGAGTGTGCTGGAGCTGCGGGACCGGGCCGTTCTGGAGTTGCTCTACGCGACGGGTGTCCGGGTGAGTGAGCTCTGCAATCTCGACCGCTCCGATGTGGATCACACCCGGCAGGTGGTCCGGGTCTTCGGGAAGGGCGCCAAGGAGCGCGCCGTGCCCTTCGGGCATCCGGCTCGCCGCGCGCTCGACGACTGGCTTCGCCGGGGGCGGCCCGAGCTGGTGGCGAGGGGGAGCCGGGACGCCCTCTTCCTGGGGGTGAAGGGCGGCCGCCTACAGCCGACCGTGGTTCGGCGGATCGTGGCGGGCGCGGCCCGGGCGGCGGGGCTGCCGCACACCCGGCCGCACGATCTGCGGCATTCGGCGGCCACCCATCTGCTGGACGGGGGCGCTGACCTGCGGGCGGTGCAGGAGCTGCTGGGGCACAGTTCGCTGGCGAGCACCCAGATCTACACCCATGTGTCGACCGAGCGCCTGCGTACGGCCTTCAATCAGGCGCACCCGCGGGCCTGACATCGTACGATCCACAACATGACCGCCCCGGAGATTCCGCGGCCCATTCCGGGCGCCCGTCTGCTCTTCTCGCTGGATCCGTCGGTGTCCCATTTGAATCACGGCTCGTTCGGCGCCATGCCGATCAGCGTGCAGCGGGCCCAGCAGCGGCTCCGGGACGAGGTCGAGGCGAATCCGCTGCGCTTCTACGGCTCCGGGCTGATGGACCGGATCGTCCACACCCGACGTCATCTGGCGGCCTTCCTCGGCGCCGACCCGGACGGCAGCGCCCTGGTGCCGAACACGACGGCCGCCGTTTCGCTGATCCTCCAGTCGGTGGGCTTGCGGGCGGCCGACGAGGTGCTGCTGACCGATCATGCCTACGGGGCCGTGACAATGGCGGTCCGCAGGCAGTGCCGGCGCTCGGGGGCGACGGCGCGGACGGTGGCGGTCCCGCTCGGCGCCTCCGCCGCGGACGTCACGGCCCGGATCCGGGCGGCGCTGCGGCCGGGCCGGACCAGGCTGCTGGTGGTCGACCAGGTGGCGTCGGCGACGGCGGCTCTCTTCCCGGTGCGCGAGATCGTCGCCGCCGCCCGGGAGCACGACATCCCGGTGCTGGTGGACGCCGCCCACGTGCCGGGGATGCTGCCGGTGGACGTGTCCGCGATCGGCGCCGATTTCTGGGCCGGGAACCTGCACAAGTGGGGCTGGGCGCCCCGCGGCACCGCCCTGCTGACCGTGGCGCCGGCCTGGCGCCGCCGGATCGACCCGCTCGTGGTGTCGTGGGAGCACGATGAGGGCTTCCCGCTGTCCGTGGAGTTCCAGGGGACGATCGACTACACGTCGTGGCTGGCGGCCCCGGCCGGGGTCTTCGCGCTGCGCACGCTGGGGCTGGAGGCGGTCCGGGAGCACAACGTCGCGCTCGCGGCCTACGGTCAGCGGGTCGTCGGTGAGGCCCTGGGCCTCGCGCCCGCCGATCTGCCCGGCCCCGGCGGACCGGGGGTGTCCATGCGGGTGGTGCCGCTGCCGGCCGGGCTGGCCAGCACCCCGCCGGAGGCTCTCGAGCTGCGGCTGCGGATCGCCGACAAGCTGGCCGCGGAGGTGGCGGTGAACGCGTGGGGCGGGCGCGGGCTGCTCCGGCTGAGCGCGCAGATCTACAACCGGCCGGAGGATTACCACCTGCTGGCGGAACGCCTGCCCGCCCTGATCAGGGAGATGCGGCGGTGAGCGGCAGGAGCCGGACCCGGCCGATCCCGAGCAGGGCGAGCGGGTCGAGGTAGGCCGGGCCGCGGCGCAGGCCCCAGTGCAGGCAGGCGGCCTGCGGGCAGCCGGGATGCCCGGCCTGGAGGGTGCCGATCGGCTGGCCGGCCGTGACCGGCTCGCCGACCGCGACCGTGGCGGTGACCGGCTCGTAGGTGGTCCGCAGACCACCGGCGTGGGCGACGCTGATCACGCCGCGGCCGGCGATGGTCCCCGCGTGGAGGACGACGCCGGCGCCCGCGGACCGCACCACCGCCCCGGCGGGGGCGCCCAGGTCGACCCCGCGGTGCCCGGCCAGCCAGGGTTGCGGTGGCGGATCGAAGCGCCGCAGCACCGTCGGCGACGTCACCGGCCAGGTGTAACCGGACGGCGCGACGAACAGCAGCAGGGACAGGAGAGCGACGATTCCGGGCATGCCGGAGAGCCTGCCCGGTCAGCCGCCGGCACGCGGCCGGCCCTGTGGACAGCCGCGAACTGTGGATGAGGCGTCAGCCGCCGAAGCCGGCGTCGTCGGGCAGCGAGATGTCCGGCTTCTCCAGCTCCTCGACGTTGACGTCCTTGAACGTCATCACTCGCACGTTCTTCACGAAGCGGGCCGGACGATACATGTCCCACACCCAGGCGTCGTGCATCTCGACCTCGAAATACACCTCACCGTCGGAGTTGCGCACGTGCAGGTCCACCTGGTTGGCCAGGTAGAACCGGCGCTCGGTCTCCACCACGTAGGAGAACTGGCGGACGATGTCGCGGTACTCCCGGTAGAGCTGCAGCTCCATCTCGGTCTCGTACTTCTCGAGATCCTCTGCGCTCATCGTTCTTCGCCCTCCATGGCCTCATCTTCCCCCACTGACGGCGACGGCCGAGGCTGCTCGCCTGACGCCACGCCGACGGTACCCGCCGCCGCCTCCGGAAGCAGCAGCGGCTCGGTAACGGATACATCGTCGAACAAAGAAGGCGCCGATGACGAAACGGGACGCCGTGCCCGCGGCGGCCGGTTGCCGCGCCCCGAGGCGGCGGCCACGTTGACGTACGAGAATCGATGCTCGGGGCACGGTCCGTGCCTGGTCAGCGCGGTGCTGTGGTCCTCGGTGATGTAGCCCTTGTGAACGGCGAAACCGTAGTCCGGATACCTCTCGTCCAGCTCGACCATGAGCCGGTCCCGGGTGACCTTCGCCAGGACGCTGGCGGCCGCGACGCAGGCGGCGACCCGGTCGCCCTTCCACACCGCGAGACCGGGCACGCCGAGGCCGTCGACCGGGAAGCCGTCGGTCAGCACGTACTCCGGGCGGACGGTGAGCGACGCCAGCGCGCGGCGCATCGCCGCGAGGTTGCAGACGTGCAGGCCGCGCGCATCGACCTCGGTCGGCTGGATGATCATCACGGACCAGGCCAGGGCCTTGGCGACGACCTGGTCGTAGACGCGCTCCCGGGCCGCCGCCGTCAGCAGCTTGGAGTCGGCCAGGCCGGGGATCTCCCCGCGCCGGCCCTCGGGCAGGATCGCGGCGGCCGCGACCAGCGGACCGGCGCAGGCACCGCGGCCCGCCTCGTCGGCGCCGGCCACGTGCCGGAAGCCACGGCGCTGAAGCGCCTGCTCCAGCGCGTAGAGCCCGGCCTCGCGGCGGACCACGGTGCGTGGTGGGGCCAGCATCTAACAACGTCCATCCGGTACGGCGTCGGCGGTGTGCCGGCGCAGCAGGGCGGCCAGGTCGACCGGGAAGATCTGCTCGGCACTCGCCTCGATCTCGGCGGCCGACCACCATCGATGCTCGGTGATGGTGAGCCGCTCGGCCTCCTCCATCCCGGCCGTGTCGACCTGCCAATCGGCCACCCGGACCAGGAAGAAGTCCTGCTCCTGACGGTACTGCCGACGGTCGTAGGAGAACTCGGTCACCTCGTGGTGGACCGGCTCACCCAGATCGGACGGGCCGATCCGCAGGCCGGTCTCCTCGAACAGCTCGCGGCGGGCCGCGTCGGCGACCGTCTCGCCCGGTGTCAGGCCGCCGCCGGGCGTGAACCACCAGCGCTGCTCCGGGCGCGCCGGGTCGCCGCCGTGCAGCAGCAGGACCCGGCCGGCCAGATCGACCAGCAGAACCCGGCCGGCACGGCGGTCAATCACCTCGGTCACGCGACCAAGCCTATGCTCGGATGGCTACTTACCCGCGTCGGGGATGGAATCGAACTCCCCCGGAACGGTCAGCCAGGTCGCCCGGCTCGCCGGCCAGAAGATCGTGAAGGCCCGGCCGACGACCGAGTCGACCGGGATCGTCGCGTCCTGGATCTTGCCGGCCTCGTCGGCCGCGCCGCTCTGCTCGTAGTGCTCCAGCGAGTCGCCGGACGCCTCGCGGTGATCACCCATCACCCAGAGGCGGCCCTCCGGGACGGTGATGTCGAAATTCTGGTCGGCGACCTGGTTGCGGGTGCCGTCGGCCTCGACGTACACATACGGCTCGTCGAGGGACTTGCCGTTGATGACGAGCCGCTGCTGCTGGTCGCAGCAGACCACGTTGTCGCCGGGCTGCCCGATGACGCGCTTGATGAAGTCCTCACCGTCGGCGCCGGACTGCCAGGCGGTCGGCGCCTTGAAGACGATGATCTCGCCGCGGCGCGGCTCCCGGAAGTCGTAGACCAGCTTGTTGACGAGCACCCGGTCCCACAGCTCCAGCGTGTGCTGCATGGAGGGGGACGGGATGTAGAACGTCTGCAGCACGAACGCCCGGACCAGGAAGGCGACGAGGATCGCCACGCCAAGCAGGATGGGGAGCTCGCGCCAGAAAGAGCCCTTGCGTTTTTCGGTCTGCTCGTCAATCACGCTCGGAGCCTACGTCGTCGAGTCACCAACGACATGCCGGAACGCGCGGATAGGGCCAGTGCGAGCAGAACCGGGAACCCGTCCGTGGCCACCGCGGGGCGTTCCGCACGGGCCTTGACCGGGTGTGCGGCGGCCGCCGACGGGTACTGCTCGGCATACCGCTTCCACACGTCGGGGACGTTGAGGCTGGTGAACCGGTCACTGGGCCAGACCACCACGAAGGCCCGGCCGATGATGTTCTCGATCGGCACGGTCCCCTGGCAGCGGGCGTCCTGGGAGACCGAACGGTGGTCGCCCATCACGAACATCTCACCGGCCGGGACGGTCACCTCGGCGAACCGGCGGCTGGTGCACTGCCCGGCGATCGGCGGCTGGCTCAGATCGGAGTTGAAACCCTCGGCGATGTACGCCTCGTCGATGCCGACGCCGTTGACGGTGATCCGGCCCTGCTCGTCGCAGCAGGCCACCTTGTCACCCGGAAGGCCGATCACCCGTTTGATGAAGTCGCGCTCGCCGGGACGGCTGACCCCGACCAGGTCACCGATGGTCCGGCCGAGCTTGGCCATGAACGTGTTGCTGACCGACTCGGTGACCTCGGGCGCCCAGTCGTCGGTGCCGCGGAACACGACGATCTCGCCGCGCAGCGGGTCACGCATGTCGTAGACGACCTTGTTGACCAGGACCCGGTCCTGGATCGCCAGGGTGTTCTCCATCGACCCCGACGGGATGTAGAAGGCCTGGACCAAGAAGGTCCGGATGAGAACGGCCAAGCAGAACGCCACGATCAGCAGGAGCGGCAACTCCTGCCACAGTGGCATCTCCTTGCGCCGCATCGCGGCCCGCCGTCGTTCAGACGGCCGATAGCCTTCCATCGGATCCACGCTTCGCATCTCCCGCCGCCTACCGGCCGAACCGCCCCCGGATACAGCACTACCGCCCGAGTTTCCCGGCTTAGGGAAATTTACGAGCGGTAGGACTGAAAAGGTTCACCTACAGCGCGCCAGGCACAGCCGCAAGCGTAGTTCGCCCGCACCCGTTCCCGCCGCACCGCGTGAATCAGACGGTCTGCTTCTCCCGAAGCTCCTTGATCTTGGCCTTCTTGCCACGGAGCTCACGCAGGTAGTAGAGCTTGGCGCGGCGGACGTCACCACGGGTGATGACCTCGATCCGGTCGATCGCCGGGCTGTTGAGCGGGTAGGTCCGCTCGACGCCGACGCCAAAGCTGATCTTGCGGACCTTGAAGGTCTCACGCAGACCGGCGCCCTGGCGGGCGATCACGACGCCCTGGAAGACCTGGACACGGGAACGGTTACCTTCGACGACCCGGGCGTGCACCTTGAGCGTGTCACCGGCCCGGAAGTCGGGAAGGTCGGTACGCCGCGACTGGGCGTCAAGAGCGTCCAGCGTGTTCATCGCTGCATCCTCGTCGTACTCGTTGCGCACCGGGAGTTCGGTACGCGGATGGGTGATTCTGACCCTCCATGCCTTCGGAGAGTCCTCGTCCGCACCCCGCGGCGCGGGGCGTAGACGGCAACCTCCCTACTCTGCCACACGCGGAGGCGGGATCTGAAATCCGGCCTCGGTGAGCGCCACCCGGTCTTTCTTGTTCAGATTCTCCGGGGGGTAGGCGGCATACATGTCGGGCCGGCGGGACGCGGTGCGCAGCAGGCTCTGGTCCCGCCGCCAGCGGGCGATCCGGCCGTGGTCGCCGGAGCGGAGCACCTCCGGCACCTCGCGATCGCGCCAGGACTGCGGCTTGGTGTAGACAGGGGCCTCCAGGAGGCCGGCGGCGTGCGACTCCTCGGTGAGCGAGTCGGCGTTGCCGAGCACCCCGGGCAGCAGCCGGGTGACCGCCTCCATGATCACGATGACCGCGACCTCGCCGCCGAAGAGCACGTAGTCACCGAGCGACACCTCACGTACCGGCATCCGCTCCGCGGCGTCGTCGATCACCCGCTGGTCGATGCCCTCGTAGCGGCCGCACGCGAAGACCAGATGGTCCAACTCGGCCAGTTCGTGGGCGTCGGCCTGGGTGAACGGCCGGCCGACCGGGGACGGCACGATCAGCGTGGCGCCCGGCGAGGCGACCGCGTCCAGGGCCTGGCCCCACGGCTCCGGCCGCATCACCATGCCCGGGCCACCGCCGTACGGGGTGTCGTCCACGGTCCGGTGCACGTCGGACGTCCAGGTGCGCAGATCGTGTACGGCGAGCTTCAGCGTGCCGGTGGTCCGCGCCTTGCCGATCAGCGAGAGTTCGAGCGGCGCGAAATAGTCCGGGAAGATCGAGACGATGTCGACCTTCACCGGAGAGCCCGAACCGGGAGAGCCGCCACAGGGAGAGCCGTCACAGGTCGAGCAGGCCTTCCGGGAGGTCGACGACGACCCGGCCACCGGGCAGGTCCACGGTCGGGACGATCGCGGTGACGAACGGGATGAGAGCCGTCCCGCCGCCCTTCTTCGCGAGCACGATCAGGTCCGAGGCCGGAGCGTGCTCGATCCGCTGCACGGTGCCGTGCTCGGTGCCGTCCAGGGACTCCACCCGCAGCCCGATGAGCTGGTGGTCGTGGAACTCCTCCGGGTCCTCCGGGGGCGCCAGACCGGCGCTGTCCACCTGGAGGAAGACGCCCTTGAGCGCCTCGGCGACGTTACGGTCGTGAATGCCCTCGAAGACGGCGATCCCACGGCCCTGATGCCAGCGGATCGACTCGAGAGTGAGTTGCTTCGGGACTTCGAAACGAGCACCGGGAGCGGGAGCGGCCGCCGGGCCGGCGCCCACCCGGCGGTCCCGGGGGACCTCCGTGATGAACACCGACCCGGCGGTGAAGCGTTCCTCGGGCTCGTCGGTCCGCACGACCACCGAGACCTCGCCCCGGATGCCGTGCGGTTTACCGATCTGGCCTACGACGAGCAGCATCGATCAGTACGCGTCGACGATGTCGACCCGGATGCCACGACCGCCGATCGACCCGATCACCTGACGCAGGGCCTTGGCCGTCCGCCCGCCACGCCCGATGACCGTTCCCAGGTCCTCGGGGTGAACGCGAACCTCGAGCCGCTTGCCACGGCGCGAGTCGACCAGCCGGACCCGGACGTCGTCCGGGTTGTCGACGATGCCCTTGACGAGGTGCTCCAGCGCGGGCCGGAGCGCCCCGTCAGCTCGCGTCGGCGCCGGCACCGGCCGGGTCCTCAGCGGTCTCGGCGACAGCCTCGCGGTTCGGCTCGGCGGCCTCAACGGGCTTCGACGCCTTCTTCGCGGTGGCGGGCTTGTCGGCGACGCCGGCGGCGGCCTTCGACTCGGCGTCGAACACCTCGGCCTTGCTCTGCTTGCTCGGCGCGACCAGCAGCGGGGCCGGAGCGGGCAGGCCCTTGAACTTCTGCCAGTCGCCGGTCTTCTCCAGGATGCGCTGCACCGGCTCGGACGGCTGGGCGCCGACGGAGAGCCAGTACTGCACGCGGTCGGACTTGACCTCGATGACCGAGGGGTGTTCCTTCGGCTGGTAGATGCCGATGTACTCGATGGCGCGGCCGTCACGCTTGGTGCGCGAGTCGGCGACGACGATGCGGTACTGCGGGTTGCGGATCTTGCCCATCCGCAGGAGCCGGATCTTAACGGCCACGGTGTTTTCGCTCCTGATGACTGCGTGGGTGAGCCGACCGGAACCCACGTGGGGATGTGGGACCGATGCCTCGTGGACTGGCTTGCGCTGTCAGGGGTTAGAGGGCGCCTGCAGCGTGCCGGATACCAACGAGCCATTCTGCCAGACGACCAGGGGTGGGTCCCAATCGGGATGCGATTAGGACCGAAGATCAAATTCACAACTGATATGTCGCATCTGACTGCATGGTGCAGACCGTCGCTCCCGCCGAGGCCGGGCCGGGGCCCAGCTCCGCCGGCCCTGGCCCTTCATTCTGCGTGAGTGGTGAAGATCAAGACCGTGCGACGACCGGGCGGTCCCAGCCATCCGGCAGCTCGCCGGGAGTGGGCCAGGACGGATCCGGGCGGAAATCGGTCCAGGTGCCGTCAAACGGGAACTCGGCGGATTCGATCTTCTTGATCACTCGGTGGCCCTCGGCCCAGACCGCGGCCTCGTCGGGGACCCAGTAGAGGTCCGGGTGGGCCAGGCGCTCGGCGAAGTCGTCCTCGTCCTTCCAGCGCCAGGCGCCGCCCGGCCGGGCCACGATGTCGAGATCCTGGTCGATCACGTCGATCCCGGCGGCCACGCCGTCGTCCCAGCGGACGGCGGACTCCTCCAGGTTGACGTAGTACTCGGTGAAGTGGCCCTCGTCGTCGCGGAAGAACCAGACCGAGTGGTTCTCCCCGGGCGGGAAGAACCGCAGCACGCCCGGGCCGCGCCAACGGGCGGTCCGGGGCGCCCGCTCGGCGGCCATCCAGTCGGCGAACGCGAGATCGCGCGGGAAACGGCCGTCCAGCGTCGTCTCGACCGCGATCACCGAACCGCGGGCCACCCAGATGAGCAGCCCACGGTCGTCGTCCGAGACCACCCGGCCGGGATGCACGAAGGCGATCCGGCCGTGGTGGGTGTCCCGGTGCAGGATCAGCCGGCCCGGCGCGAAACCCATCCGAGCGCTCAGTAGGAGCGGGCCAGGTAGGCGATCAGGCCCGGCTCCTCGTCCGACTCCGGCATCGAGCCGTCCTCGCGGGTGAGGCAGCGGACCGTGACGGCCTTGCCGTTCGCCTCCTTCTCGCCGGCCTCGCCGACCGCCGACCACGGCACCCGGGCGAACCCGGTCTGCGCCGCCTCGATCGCCTCGGCGAGCGTCTTCACCTCGACGGTGCGCTCCACCCGGAACGCCAGCGCGTCGTCGAAGAGCCGCTGCTGGTCGGCCTTGAGGGCGGCGACGACCTCGTTCACCACCTCGGCCAGGGCGACCGGCGACTTGGTGCCGTCGATCCGGCGGGCCACCACGGCATTGCCGTTGGCCAGGTCACGCGGGCCGACCTCGATCCGGATCGGGATGCCCTGGAGCTCGGCGTCCACGGCACGCCGGCCGAAGGGGACGTCCGCGCGGTCGTCGAGCTTCACCCGTACGCCCGCGGTCTTGAGGTCTGCCGTGAGCTGAGCCGCCGCTTCCGCGACGCCCTCGCCCGCCTTGACCACCATGATCTGGACCTGGATCGGCGCGAGCCGCGGCGGAAGCCGCAGGCCGTTGTCGTCGCCGTGCACCATGATCAGACCGCCGACCATCCGGGTGGACGTGCCCCACGAGGTGGTCCAGGCGTGCTCGACGGTCCGCTCGGCCGACGAGTAGGTGATGTCGAACGCCTTCGCGAAGTTCTGTCCGAGCTCGTGCGAGGTGCCCATCTGGAGCGCCTTGCCGTCGCCCATCATGGCCTCGACGGTCATCGTGTTGGTGGCGCCGGCGAAGCGCTCGCCACGGGTCTTGCGGCCCGGGATGACCGGGATGGCCAGGAACTCCTCCATGAACGCCTGGTAGACGTTGCGGTGGATGTCCCGGGCGTGCTCCCGCGCGTCGGCCTCGGTGGCGTGCGCGGTGTGGCCCTCCTGCCAGAGGAACTCGGTGGTCCGCAGGAAGGTCCGCGGGCGCAGCTCCCACCGGACCACGTTGGCCCACTGGTTGAGCAGGAGAGGCAGATCACGGTACGAGTCGACCCACTTGGCCATGAACTCGCCGATCACCGTCTCGCTGGTGGGGCGCACCACCAGCGGCTCGGCCAGTTCCTTGCCGCCGGCGTGGGTGACCACGGCCAGCTCCGGCGAGAAGCCCTCCACGTGGTCGGCCTCGCGGCGCAGGTAGTTCTCCGGGATGAAGAGCGGGAAGTACGCGTTCTGAACGCCCTGCTCCTTGATCCGGGCGTCCATGTCGGCCTGCATCCGCTCCCAGATCGCGTAGCCGACCGGACGGATCACCATCGTCCCGCGCACCGGGCCGTTGTCGGCGAGCTGCGCCTTGGCGATGAGGTCCTGGTACCAGCGGGGGAAGTCCTCCGCACGGGGAGTGAGCACGCGAGCCATGAGGAAGCATCGTAGTCCCGCCTGAACCGCAACCGCCGGGGTGGGCATCCCGTGTCCCTCATCGGAGAAAGACGGGGTGACGGATGGACTTCGATGGCTTCTACCGGGACACGTCCCGGCGGCTGTTGCGATACGCGTACGGGCTCACCGGCGATCCGGGCGAGGCTCAGGATCTGGTGCAGGAGGCGTACGCGCGGGCGTGGCAGCGCTGGCGCAAGGTGTCCGGGTACGACGACCCCGAGGCCTGGCTGCGGCTCGTGGTGAACCGGCTGTCCGCGGACCGGTGGCGCCGGCTCGGGGTCCGCCGCGCACGGGCCGCCGCCGAACCACCGCTGCCGCCGGTCAACCCGCCGTCGGAGGACGTGGTCCTGCTGGTCCGGGCGATGCGCGAACTACCGGACAAGCAGCGGCGTGCCCTGGCCCTGCACTACCTGCTGGACCGGTCGATCGCCGAGATCGCCGCCGAGTCGGGCGCCTCACAGAACACCGTCAAATCCTGGCTGTCCCGGGGCCGTGCCGCGCTGGCGGCCGCCCTGGACGACACCCGCGCCACCGTCACCACGGAAGGAGCCCGCCGTGCCCGCTGACCTGGACGACCTGTTCACCGCCCTGGGCCGGCAGGCCGACACGCTCCCCCTGACCGGCGCCGACGGGGCCCGGCAGCGCGGCCGGCAGCGCCGCGCCCGCAACCGCGCCGTGCTGGCCGGCATCGCGGTGCTGCTGGTGCTCACCGGCGCCGGCGTGGCCGTCACCCGCGACCGGCACGCCGAGCCGATCCTCCCGGCCACCACCCCGTCCCGGGTCCGCGGCCTGTCGCCGGTCGGCGAGCCGCTGCGGCTCGCCGAGGGCCGGATGTGGAACAACGCCCGGATCTCCGGGAACCGGGTGATCGGCTTCTCCACGGTCGGTGACGGCGGCCACGAGACCGTTGCCGTGGATTCCTCCACCGGCGCGACGCTGTGGCGGATCTCCAGCTCGGACACCTACTACCGCGGGGTGGCGGCCACCGCCGAGGCGGTGATGCTGCTCCGCGAGCTGAACCTGCCGAGCGACGGGCCGCAGGACCGGATCCTGTACTTCCACGACCCGGCCACCGGGGCGAAGCGCTGGGAGTTGCGGCACACCGACCACGACCGGCTCGTACTGCACGAGAAGGTCCTGGTCCGGCTGGTGCACACCACCGGGGTGACCGAGGCGTACGACCTGGTCACCGGGCGCAGGCTGTGGTCGGCGCCGGCCGGTGCCGACCGTCCGCTGCTGATGGACGGGATGGTGACCGAGGCGGACGCGCACCAATACGGCAGTGGCAACAACGGGCTGTTCGATCCGTCCACCGAGAAGGCATTCCCGTACACCGACGACCGCCTGGTCCAGGTCACCCGCAAGGGGAAGGTGGTGATCCGAAACATCCGCACCGGCCAGATCCAGTCGACCGTCCAGGGCCGGATCGGCGCCATGGACGTCTACTCGAACGGCGCGGACCCGACCGGCGTCGAATCGGTCACCGCCTACGAGGGGACCGTCTACCTCACCGAATACACCGAGCAGGGCCTACAGATCGGCACCCCGGATCGGATCCTGCACCGCTCCCAGGCCCCCTGGCGGTGGGAGGACTTCGTCCCGTGCGGGCGCCAGCGGCTCTGCGTCTTCGAGTCCCGCGAGGAGCGGGAGGCCCGCACCGTCATGATCGACGCCACCACCGGGACGGTGCTCCGGACCACCGGGGCGGTGCCGGGCGACGGGATCGCCGCGCTGCGGACCAGCCGTCTCCTGATGAGCTTCGGCGGCGGGGGCGGCACGGCCCTCTACGACCCGAACGGCCAGGCGATGTACTCCGACAACGGGTTCGGGGGCTTCATCGACGACGGCAACGTGCTCACCCTCACCCAGGACGCGGGCGATCGTCAGTACACCGCCCGCGGCGTCTCCACCATCGACTACAAGAAGAGCAGGCTGGGCGTGCTCCCGGAGGTCTCCGGGCGGTGCGACTGGGACGAGACGGTGCTGACCTGCCCGGCCGGGCGGGAGCTGCGGATCTGGCGCTTCACCCGCTGATCACCTGATGACGGCCCCGCGCAGCACGATCCGGCGCGGGGCCCGCACCACGCGCAGGTCGGCGCGCGGGTCGGCGTCGTAGACCACCAGGTCGGCGAGACCGCCCTCGACCAGGCCGGGAAAGCCCAGCCACTCGCGTGCCCGCCAGGAGGCGGCGGCCAGCACGTCGACCGCCGGGATGCCGGCCTCGTGCAGGTAGAGCATCTCCTCGGCGGCCAGCCCGTGCCGGATGCCGCCGCCCGCGTCGGTGCCCACGTAGATCGGGACGCCGGCCTCGTGCGCGGCCAGCACCACCGACGGGAACCGGTCGCGCAGCGCGATCATGTGGTCGGCGTAACCGTCGAACTTGCCGCGCGCGTTGTCGGCGATGCTCCCGAAGGTCCGGATGTTGATCATCGTGGGCACCAGCGCGGTCCCCCGCCGGGCCATCTCGTCGATCAGGTCCAGCGTGAGCCCGGTGCCGTGCTCCACCGAGTCGACCCCGGCCCTGACCATGGTCTCCACCCCCTCCTCGGAGAAGGTGTGGACGGCGGCGCGGGCGCCCGCGGCGTGCGCGGCCTCGACGGCGGCGGTCATGGTCGCGGCGTCCCAGCTCGGGGCGAGATCTCCCACCGAGCGGTCGATCCAGTCGCCGACCAGCTTCACCCAGCCGGTGCCGGCCTTCGCCTGCTCGGCGACGGCGGCGGCGACCTGCTCACCGGCCACCTCGACGCCGATGTCGCGCAGATAGCGGCGGGGCGCGGCCACGTGCCGCCCGGCGCGGGCGAGGCGGGGCACGCCCGGTTCGTCGTCCAATTCGGGGTACGGGTACGGCGAGCCCGCGTCCCGGATCGCCAGCACTCCCGCGTCACGATCCTGATGGGCCAGCTCCCGGGCCTGGCCGACGCTCTCGATCGGCTTGGCCCCGTAGGCGATCCCGAGATGGCAGTGCGCGTCGACGAGCCCCGGCACGACGAACCCGCCGTCGCTGATCGTCTCGGCATCGGCCACCGGCTCGAAGGTGACCCTGTCGCCGACCAGCCACAGATCCCGGACCTCACCGTCCGGCAGAACCGTCCCACGCACATGAAACGCCATGGGTAAGTCCTACCGGATCAAGCATCGTCCTGTGCAGCGAGGTATCTATCACGCAGCGCCGTGAACGCCGCGAGATTGATCTTGACCGGGAAAGGCTTCTCGGTCTCGAAGACCTCGCTGGTGCTGGTGACGATCTCGTAGTCGCCTCTGTCGCTGATCCGAGACTCGGTCAGCACCACGCCGTGATCGAAGGTGACCGGGTCGACGACCAGGTAGGTGCCGATGCCGGCCATGGCGTAGACACGCGCCTTGGCATGCATGTCACGCCAGTGCGAACTGGGCGAAATGATCTCGACAGCGAGGATCGCCCGGTCGATGGGTGCGGGAGTCCTCAGGATGACACTGTCGTGCACCACCACGACATCCGGCCGAGGCTCATTGCGGCGATCGACCTCCATCGAGTAGTCGGTCACGACGCTGTAGCCCTCAGGACAACCCTGCTCCAGAGCGGTTGCGATCTTGTTTCCAAGGATCTGATGCAGGCCGGTGGGGGACGGCAAGATCAGCCTTCCGTCGATCAACTCATAGTTGAGATCCGGCGGAAGGCTGGCCAGGTCGTCGACGGTCCAGTCCTGCTTGTCAGGTAACTGAAGGGCAGCGGTCACGAGCTCCTCCTCACGTGGATCGCCGCCCATGCTACTTGCTCCTTGACATCTAGCGCAATACAGCCTGACGGGTGACTAGATCAGCGATTGTCATCCTTCGGGGGCTTGCTCAGCTTGTTGAAGTCGAGCTTCGGCAGCTTGAAGCCCGGCGGCATCCCCTGCCCACCACCGAGCGCGCCCGGGTCGAGGCCCGGCGGCAGCTGCGGCATCCCACCCGGGAATCCGGCAGGCATGCCGCCCGGCCGCCCACCGACGCGGGGCCGGTTGCCGCCCTTGGTGCCCTTGCGCTTGTTCTTCGAGCTCTTCGTGGCGCTGCGCCGGGCGCCGGGCAGGCCCATCATCCCGGTCATCTGCTTCATCATCTTCTGCGCCTCGGTGAAGCGGTTCAGAAGCTGGTTGACGTCCATCACGGTGACGCCGGAGCCGTTCGCGATACGCAGCCGGCGGGAACCGTTGATGATCTTCGGGTTGCTGCGCTCGCCGGGCGTCATCGAGCGGATGATCGCGGTGACCCGGTCGAAGTGGCTGTCGTCGAGCTCGTCGAGCTGGCCCTTGAGCTGGCCCATCCCGGGCATCATGCCGAGGATGTTGGCGATCGGGCCCATCTTGCGGACCGCGATCAGCTGGTCCAGGAAGTCCTCCAGCGTGAACTGCTCGCCACCGAGCAGCTTGCTGGCCATCTTCTCCTTCTGATCCTCGTCGAAGGCCTGCTCGGCCTGCTCGATGAGGGTCAGCAGGTCGCCCATGTCGAGGATCCGCCCGGCCATCCGGTCGGGGTGGAAGACGTCGAAGTCCTCCAGCTTCTCACCGGTGGAGGCGAACAGGATGGGCTGGCCGGTGACGTGCCGGACGGAGAGCGCGGCGCCACCGCGGGCGTCACCGTCGAGCTTGGAGAGGACCACACCGGTGATGCCGACGCCGTCGCGGAACGCCTCGGCGGTGCGCACGGCGTCCTGGCCGACCATCGCGTCGATGACGAAGATGACCTCGTCCGGGTCGACCGCGGCGCGGATGTCGGCGGCCTGCTGCATCATCTCGGCGTCGATGCCGAGGCGGCCGGCGGTGTCGACGATGACGATGTCCTTGGCGGTCCGCTTGGCGTGCTCGATCGAGTCACGTGCGACCTGCACCGGGTCGCCGACGCCGTTGCCCGGCTGCGGGGCGTAGACGTCCACCCCGGCCCGCTGGGCGAGCACCTGGAGCTGGTTGACCGCGTTGGGGCGCTGGAGGTCACAGGCGACCAGCAGCGGCTGGTGGCCCTGGCCCTTCAGCCAGCGGGACAGCTTGCCCGCCAGCGTGGTCTTACCGGAGCCCTGGAGACCGGCCAGCATGATCACGGTCGGCGGCTGCTTGGCGAACTGCAGCCGCCGGCTCTCGCCGCCGAGGATCTGGATGAGCTCCTCGTTGACGATCTTGATGATCTGCTGTGCCGGGTTGAGGGCCTGGGAGACCTCGGCGCCGCGCGCCCGCTCCTTCAGGTTGGCGATGAACGCCTTGACCACCGGGAGCGCGACATCCGCCTCCAGCAGCGCGAGACGGATCTCGCGGGCGGTGGCATCGATGTCGGCATCGGTGAGCCGGCCCTTGCCGCGGAGCTTGCCGAAGATCCCGGAGAGGCGGTCACTCAAGGTGTCAAACACGATGCGACTTCCCGTTGGTCGTAACTGCTGGAGACCGCAAGCCTAGCCGGACCCTCGCGAGGTCACCGGTTCCGCATCCGGTACGTCCGCGCGGCCGCCTCGATTCGCCGCTGCGTCCGGGTGCCGGGGGCCAGGCCCTTCTTCACCTTCGCGTAGAGGAGAGCGCCGCCGCCGAGCACGAGAGCGCCCACGATCAGGTAGAAGAGCACCGGGCCGAGGATCGCGCTGGCCACCCAGCCCACCACGACCACTCCGGCGATCAGTGCCACCAGATATCCGATTGCCTTGCCCATCGCGGCCTCCCGCCGTCGTCGCGTCGTCGCCGCTTTCCACCATGGCCTGTCCGCGCAACCGCCCGCATCGGCCGAGACCCCGATCCGTTCCCCTAAGGGTGGGGCTTCCGCGTTTCCCCTTGATACCAGGACGAACCGGTGTATACCCCAGATAACAGGTGCAACTCCTGATATAGACCGCAACTTCCGTCTCGGCCCTGGCGTTATCTCGTCGAACGTGCGGCGAAAGGACTAAGGCGTGGCCCTGCGACAGATCCTGCGGCTGACCCCCTGGTCGGTTCGACGGCGGATCTTCGAGACGGTCGAGACACGTGTCCTGCCCCGCGTCGCCCCCGAACGGCGCCTCCGGATCGCCCGGACCCTGATGCCGCTGGGACCCGGCCGGCGCCCCGCCGACGTCACCGCGCTGCGGGTCCGTACCCCGGCCGGCTGGCTGACCGCCCGCGTCGACCCGGCCGCCGCACCGGCCGACGTCCGCCGCCGCAACCTGGACCGGGTCGTCCAGGCGCTGGACCGGGCCGGGATCGACTGGTTCCGGGTGCCGGTCCGGGCCGCGGTCCGGACCTCGGTGGCGGTCCGCCGCACCGACCGGGACCGGACCCTGCGCCTGCTCGCCGAGCTCGTCACCGGGGATCACGGCACCCTGCGGACGGTCTTCCCGGCCGGCCGGCGCGGACGGCGTGAGGCCGAGGTGGTGTCGGTGTCCTGGCCGGTCACCGACCCCGGCGGCAGTCTGGTGCTCGGCCCCGAACTGGGCTGCGAGGTCGAGTTCTGGCGGGTGACGAAGGACCGGCTGATCTCGCCGCGGCGCAATCCGGTGGCCGACGACATCCCGGCGGACGAGCCGGAGACGACCGCCGCCGAACCGGTCTTCGGGTCGTTCGCGGCGCGGGACGACACCACGGAGTACCGGACCCGGCGGGTGTTCACCACGGTCGACCCGGACCGCATCGACTTCCCGATCGACGTGGTCTACACCTGGGTGGACGGCGGCGACCCGGAGTGGCAGCAGCGCAAGGCCCGGGCCCTGGAGCGGAACCCGTGGATCGGCGACGTCAGCGCGCAGGCCGCCAACGACTCCCGGTACGTCAGCCGCGACGAGCTGCGCTACTCCCTGCGCGCCCTGCACTGCTTCGCCCCCTGGGTACGCCGGGTCTTCCTGGTCACCGACGATCAGACGCCGTCCTGGCTGGACCGGGCGCACCCGCGGCTCACCCTGGTGAGCCACCGGGAGATCTTCGGCGACACCGGGACCCTGCCGACCTTCAACTCGCAGGCCATCGAGTCGCGGCTGCACCGGATCCCGGAGCTGGCCGAGCACTTCCTCTACCTCAACGACGACGTGATCCTGGGCCGTCCGGTCGGCCCGGAACTGTTCTTCACCCCGGGCGGGCTGGCCAAGTTCTTCGCGTCGGCGGCCCGGGTGGACACCGCGCCGCGCGGTCCCGCCGACCGGCCCGCCGACTCGGCCGCCAAGAACAACCGGCGGCTCATCCAGGAGACCTTCGGCCGGATGCTGACCCGCAAGATGATGCACACCCCGCACCCGTCGCGGCGCAGCGTCATCGAGGAGATCGAGGACCGGTTCGCCGAGCATGTACGGGCCACGGCCGGGCACCAGTTCCGGCATCCGGACGACATCTCGCTGCTCTCCTCGCTCCAGCAGTACTACGCGTACCTGACCGGCCGGGCCGCGCCGGGCCGGATCCGCTACCTCTACACCGATCTGGCCCAGCCGGCCACGCCGCTGCGGCTCGCCCGGCTGCTGCGCTCCCGGGACGTCGACGCGTTCTGCCTCAACGACGTGGACGTGCACAGCGCCGCGGTCGCCGACCAGGAGGCGCTGGTCGCCGAGTTCCTTCCCGCCTACCTGCCGTTCGTCTCGCCGTTCGAAACGCAGCACCGGGTCCTCCGGGCGATCGCGGCGCCGCGGCGGCCGAACACCGACCGGCCGGTCCCGCCCGATGTGGCGCTGCCGCCCGTCGCCTGACCAAACGTTTGAAGGAGACATCCTTGAGTTACGACGTCGTCATCCTCGGACTCGGGTACGTCGGGCTGCCGCTGGCGCAGCAGGCGATCCGGGCCGGCATGTCGGTGCTCGGCTTCGACGTCGACGTCGACGAGAGCGTCGTCCTGAGCCTGGCCGAGGGCCGCTCCCACGTGGACGACCTGAGCGGCACGGACGTGGAGAAGATGCTGGCCGGCGGCTTCCAGCCGACCACCGACGAGACCCTGATCGGACAGGCCCGGACCGCGGTGATCTGCGTGCCCACGCCGCTCGCCGAAGGCGACGGGCCGGACCTGCGGGCGGTCCTCGGTGCCACCTCGGCGATCGGCCGCAACCTGCGGCCCGGCATGCTCGTGGTGCTCGAGTCCACCACCTATCCCGGGACCACCGACGACGAGGTGCGCCCCCGGCTGGAGCAACTGTCCGGGCTGACCGCGGGCATCGACTTCCACCTGGCGTTCTCGCCGGAGCGGATCGACCCGGGCAACGCGGTCTACGGGGCTCACAACACGCCGAAGGTGGTCGGCGGGTACACGCCGAAGTGCACCGACCGGGCCGAGGCGTTCTACGGCCGGTTCGTGGAGACCGTGGTACGGACCCGGTCGACCCGGGAGGCGGAGACCGCCAAGCTGCTGGAGAACACCTACCGGCACGTCAACATCGCGCTGGTCAACGAGATGGCGCGGTTCTGCCACGAGCTGGACATCGACCTGTGGGACGTGATCCGCGCGGCGGCCACGAAGCCGTTCGGGTTCCAGGCGTTCTATCCGGGGCCGGGCGTGGGCGGGCACTGCATCCCGATCGACCCGAACTACCTCTCGCACAACGTGCGCAGCAAGCTCGGCTACCCGTTCCGGTTCGTGGAGCTGGCCCAGGAGATCAACACGACCATGCCGGCCTATGTGGCCCGGCGCGCCCAGAACCTGCTCAACGCCGACGGCCAGGCGGTCCGCGGGGCGACCGTGCTGCTGCTCGGCATCACCTACAAGGCCGACATCGCCGATCAGCGGGAGTCGCCGGCCGCCCCGCTGGCCCGCCAGCTGGCCGCGCTCGGCGCGACGGTCGCCTACCACGATCCGCACGTGACGACCTGGGACCTGGACGGGGTTCCGGTCTCCCGCACCGACGACCTGACCGGCGCGACCGCCGCGGCCGACCTGGTGATCCTGGTCCAGAACCACCGCGAATACGACCCGGACGAACTGGCCCGCACCGCAAAAACGCTTCTTCGACACCCGAGGCGTGACCACGACCCGCGAGGCCCATCGGTTGTAATCCGGCCCTTCCGATCCGGCGCCGGGCCGCTCCCTCTGCTCCGGCGCCGGGCCGTCCGTTTTTCAAGACCCTTTCCGGTACGGGGTGGACGGTCCCCGACCGCAACCATCCCGTCCCGTGGCGCACCGCGAACTCCGCGAGTGGTCCCGCCCGCGAGGCACCGCCGGGCGGAGATCGGTGGCCGGGCACGCACGCTGGCCGGACCGGCGCGGCGGCCGTGGCCGAAAGGGACCACCCGCTCAAGCCCGGCGGGCGCGGCACGGTCTGAGCCACGCACGGAGCTCGCGGTGCGCTACGGGACGGGGTGGCTGCGGTTGGGGGCGTTCCACCGCGTACCGGAAAAGGGTCTTCAGGCGAAGGTCCAGCGTGAGTTGAGCAGGTAATTGACCACCGGGATGAGGAGCAGGGCGACGGCCTGGATCATCGGGTAGGGGGCGCCCAGGAGGTCGGCGCCGATCCACAGGACCGTCGTGTTCAGGGCGAGGGCGGCCGCTGTGACCGCGAGGAACCGCGGCGCGGTGCTCGTGTGCGCGGTGCCGGACCGGAAGACCCAGGTCCGTTGCAGCAGGTAGGACACGGCGACGCTGGCCGCGAAACCGGCCGTCGAGGCGGGCACCGGGGACAGCCCGAGACCGATTCCGGCCAGGCCCACCGTGAAGTGGGTGAGCGCGCTCATCCCGCCGCTCACGCCGTAGCGGAACAGCCGGTCAACGTTCGGCACGCTGCTCGACCACCCGGCGTTCGGCGCTGTCCGGCGCCCCGGCGCGCTCCTGGACCAGGTAGCGGGGCCGGGCGCGGACCTCGTCGTGGATGCGGGCCAGGTACTCGCCGATCACGCCGAGGCCGATCAGCACGAACGTCCCGGTCACCAGCAGCAGCAGGATGACCGTGGTGAAACCGGCGACCGAGCCGCCGCTGATCCACCGGACCAGCGTCTGCACGCCGAGGACCACGGCGAACACCGCGAACGCCAGCCCGGCCAGGGTGACCATGTGCAGCGGGGCCGAGGTGAACGAGGTCAGCCCGTTGACGGCGAGCCGGAACAGGCCGCGCAGGGTCCACCGGGACGCCCCGCCCTCCCGGTGGTCGATGTCCACCTCGACGGTGGCCCGGGTGAAGCCGATCCAGCTGCTGGTGCCGCGGAAGAACGTGGAGTGCTCGGGCATCCGCCGCAGCGCCTCCACGGCCGGGCGGCCGAGCAGCCGGAAGTCGGTGGCGTCGACCAGGTCGACCTGGGTGAGCCGGGTGAAGGCGCGGTTGAAGAGCCGCGACCCGAGCCGGTTGCCGAGGCCCTGTCCGGCCCGGTTGCGTTTCACCGCCTCGACCACGTGCGCGCCGTCCTGCCAGCGGCGGACCATCGCCGGGATGGCAGACGGCGGATGCTGGAGGTCCGAGTCGATCACCACGACCGCGTCGCCGGCGGCGTGTTCGAGGCCGGCCAGCAGCGCCGCCTCCTTGCCGAAGTTGCGGGACAGCCGCAGCCCGCGGACCCGCGGGTCGACCAGCGCGCAGTGGGCGATCCGGGACCACGAGTCGTCGGACGAGCCGTCGTCGACCAGGACCAGTTCGTAGTCGAGCGCGGCGTCGCCGAGCACGTCGGCGAGCCGGGCCACGAACCGGTCGACGCCGGCGCCCTCGTTGAAGATCGGCGCGATCACCGAGATCAACGGGCTCATCCAGCTTCCCGCTCGCAGAACGGGACGCCGGCCAGGGAGCGGGCCGCCACGTCCAGCGAGTCCCGGTAACGCCGTTGCAGGAACGGTTTGCCCTGGTTGGTGGCGATCGCCTCGTCGAGCAGCGCACAGCGCCGGGCGTCACCGGCCCGGCTTCGGTCGAACGAGCCCATCGCCGCGGCGATCCGGTTGTCGAGCTGGGCGGCACGCTGGACCGAGACGGTGTCGGCGTACGCCCGGTTGGCGGTGGCCGAGACCGCGCCCAGCAGCACCAGGGCGGCCAGCGCACTCATGGTCATCCGACGCCCGGCGAGCAGCACCAGCGCCACCACCAGCAGCATCCCGCCGGGGACGGTCAGCGCCGAGTCCCGCCAGCCCTGCTCCCACAGCTCCCGGCCGCTCATCGCGCTGCGCACCGCGACGCTCAGCGTGGCCAGCAGCGCGCCACAGGCCAGGACCACCACGCCGAGCGCGGCGAGACCCAGGAGCGGGCGCGCGGCCGGGACACTCGACTTCGGCAGGAGCGTGAGGGTACGCGCGGCGAGCGCCCCGAGCAGCAGCAGCGCCACCACCGGCACCACCCCGCGCAGCCAGTCCCCGGGCGTCGCGGCGGTGGCCGCCCGCCATTGCAGCGGCGGCAGCCAGGCCACCATCCGGACCGGCAGCAGCAGCACCGACCGCCCGTCCACGATCAGGTCCGACCCCTGGTAGCAGCCGCCCTGGGCGCAGAACCCGCGGATGATCCAGCGGACCGTCGCGAAGGCCGGCAGGAACCCGGCCCACAGCAGGCCGGCGAACCGCACCCCGGCCGAGGTGAGCAGTTCCCGCCCGGTCAGCCCGAGCACGAACCGGCCGCGGATCAGCACGGCGGCGGTGGCCAGCGGCACGGCGAAGTAGGCGGGCTCGTTGAACACCGCGAGAGCGGCCCCGGCGGTCACCGCGAGCACCCCGTTCCACCAGCGCAGCCGGTCCAGCCGGCAGGCCGTCGCGGCGACCGTGAGGACGAGCGCCGCGGTGGTCAGGTAGAGGCCGCCGAACAGGATCGTGGTGCTGTCCTGGCCGGCCGCCACGAATCCGGCGGCGACGGCGTACGGCAGCAGCAGCGCCACCCGCGAGGGGGTTCCGCCGAACAGCCGCCCCCGGGTCAGCACGCTCTCCGCGAACAGCACCACGGCCAGGGTCAGCAGAACGGCCGCGCCGATCGAGACGGCCCGCAGCGTCACGTTGACCGGCAGGCCGAGCTGCTGCGTGCCGGTGAAGGCGAGCAGGTCGAGCGACTTCTCCAGCATCCGCCCGAGCGGCCGGAAGTTGCCGAGCCGCAGGTAGACGTCCCCGCTCGCGATGGTGTGCGACACGATCGCGCCCGGGTCGCCGCGGAACATGCCGCCGTGCCAGTAGACGTTGAACCGATGGTCCCGGGACGGCGCGACCGCCAGCAGCGGGGCCAGCACCACGATCGGCGCCAGCACGCAGCGCCGGGCCACGTGTCCCCAGAGGCGGGTCGGGGGTGGCGGAGGGGCCGGCGGCGCCACGGCGGCCAGCGCCGGAATCACGGTGGTTTGGGCCGTCATGTCTGCTGCAACGAGCCCGGCGCCGACGGGGTTGTGTCGTCCAGCAGGTCGGTCAGCGCCGGGGGCCGTTCCGGATCGACGAAGACCACGTGGGTGGCGGCGTGTTCGGCGTACAGGCGGGACAGGCGGCCGGCGAGCACCTCGTCCCAGGCCCGGTCCGGCCGGTGCCGCTCCCAGGTCCACCGGTCCGGCAGGTACTCCAGGATCAGGCCGGCCTTGCGCAGCAGCGAGAACTCCGGGTTGTCGGTGAGCACCACGGCGCGGTGGTCGGGTTCGACGGTCAGCCGCCGCCGCAGGGTCTGGACGAGCTCCCGCAGCGCCGGCAGGTCCAGGCCCATCGCCACGTACAGGCGGGCCGGCAGGGGGCGTTTGGCCGTACGGGTGCGGCGGGCCGGCGCGTCCGGGCGGCGGCGGATCCGGCCGACCAGCCGCCGGATCAGCCGCGGCGGGCCCTGCAACGGCTCCCGGGCGAAGGAGACCAGGGTGCGGCCCAGCCGGTAGGAGCCGCTGCCGCGCAGCCGCCGGGCCTGCTCGCGTTCGGAGTCGCGTTCCCCGGCCAGGCCGGCGCAGCGGGTCCGCCAGGCGTCCCGCTCCTGCTCGACGGTACGCAGCCGGACCACGAGCGCCTGCATCTCCTCGCCGCTGTCGGTCACCGTGCATCCTCCGGTCGGTCGATGAAGGCCGCCAGCCATCCGGCGGCGTCGGCGGCGCCGTTGAGCGGGGCCACCTCGGCGCACCGGCGGCTCAGCGCCTCCCGGACGTCGGCGCGTACCGCCCGGGCCAGCACCCGGTCCAGGTCCGGGCCGTCCGGGTCCTCGATGATCAGCGCGGCGCCCGCGGCCGCCGCGAACCGGGCCCGGCTCACCTGATCGTCCAGGGCGGTCTCCCGGTTGGGCAGGAAGACGGACGGGATGCCGAAGGCGATCAGCTCATGGAACGAGTTGTAACCCGAGGCGCTCACCACCAGGTCGAATCCGCGCAGATACCGGCTCATCGGGTAGAGCTTCACGAGTTGTGCCCCCTCCACCGGAGGCATCGGCTCGGTGGCGATCGCCGACTCGGCCAGCACCAGCTGGAAACCGGCGTCGCGCAGGTGCCGGGCGATCCGGGCGACCGGCGACACGATGTCGTTGATGTTGCCGGCGCCGAGCTGGAGCAGGGCGGCCGGCCGGCCCGGTTCGATGCCGAGGGCCTCCCGGGCGTCCTCCGGCTCGGCCAGCTCGTCCGGGTCGAGGTAGGTGATCGGGCCGACCAGCCGCACCCCGGCCCGGTCCTCGACGGTCGGGCCCTCGTCGGCGGCGGCCGCGAACTCGCCCGGCTCCAGGACGTGGTCGAAGGCGTCCCGCCGCTCGATCCACTCGGCGCCGGTGTCGCGCCGCCACATCGGGCGGCGCACCCACACCCAGGTGATCCCGCGATGGGCCCGGGCCGCCGCGACGATGCCGTCGTGCGGCACGCTGTCCACCGCCACGACGGCCGGGCGGTGCAGCTCGATCAGGTACTCGAGGCGGCTGCGCAGCAGTTCGGCCCAGCCGGAACGGGCCAGGCCGAGCACCGAACGGGACGGGATGTACTCGGTGAGGAACCCCTCCTTGTGTGCCACCAGGGCGCCGTGCGACTGGGTGGCGACCACCACCGGGGTGTCGCCGGGCAGCCGCCGGCCGATCGCCATCAGCCGGGACAGGTGGCCGAGACCGACCCCGTTGTCACTGACCAGCAGCACCGCACCGGGTGGCGGGGGCGGCGGCGGGGCCAGCGCCGGGGGCGACGGGGCGCCCGGGCGTACGCCGCGGTCGGCCAGCCGGGCCACGTGGGACGGGTAGCCGAACCGGGCCTCGACGAACTCGCGGGCCCGCAGCGCCACGGCACGGTAGCGGCCTGGGTCGGCGTACAGGGCCCGGACCAGCGGGACCACGCCCTCGGGGGTGGTGTAGAGCGCCGCGTCGCCGAACAGTGGCCGGAAATGCTCACCGATGACCACCGGTACGCCGGCCGCCATCGCCTCCATGATGGTCCGCCCGAACGCCTCGATCAGGTCAGGGTCGTGGAAGTAGACGAAGAAGTCGATCCCGCGCAGGAACTCGGCCGGCTCTCTCGTGCCGAACTCGATGATCTCCCAGTTCGCCGGGGTACGGCCGAGCTTCTCCACGGCCAGTTCGCCGCCGCCGAGGATGCGGACCCGCATGCCGGGTGTGTCCGGGTAGGCCTGGAGCAGCTCCGGCACGGTCCGCGGCCACTTCACCGGGTCGGGCCGTCCGTGCCGGCCGATCACCGGAACCGCGCTGACCGGGCCGGGCCGGTCGGTCCACCACTCGGACCCGTCGATGATCTCGTGCCAGTCGGCGCCGGTGAGGGTCGCGCCCGGGTCGGCCCGGAGCACCTCGGCGCGCACCTGAGGGCTGATCGGCGCCCACTCGATGCCGGCTCCGAAGTATCCCTGGACCCGTTGCCGGACGGCCGCGAAGTCGTAGTAGCGGGCCGGGTCGCCGGCGTCGCCGGGCGCCTGGTTGAGCACCATCACGGCGCGCCCGGCCCGGATCGGCGGCACGGTTTTCAGGTCCTCGGTGAAGATCCGGGGTTGCCGGACCACCAGCAGCCGTGCGGTGACCTCCTCACCCTCGGCCGCCAGGTACGCCGAACCATCCTTGATCAGCTCGGTGAGCAGCGGATGGAACGGCCGGTTCTGTTTGAGGTGCGGCGACCTCACGTGCACCAGCACCGTGGTGAGCCCGGCCCGGGCCTGGGCGCGGATCTCGGCGGCGATGCTGGCCGAGGTGCCACCCGGGTACCGGAAATCCGAGAGGATCGCCACGTCGTGGACGGTCGCGGTCATGGTCGGATCAACGAACCGTCCACGCCCGGCGTCACGCTCCCCCGCCCCGGTGCGTTGATCCTGCCGACAGTTGAGGGGGGTCCTTGCGCAGGCAGCACACGACACCGGACGCGTACGGCAGGGAACTGCTGGAACGCTCTTGGCGGCAACTGACCGCGGTGGCGGCCACCGGGCCCGCCACCGCCGCCCTGCACACACGGTCGGCGGCGGCCCGGACACTACTGGCGTACGCCACCGCCCGCCGCTCCGCCGACGAGCTGGTCGCCGCCGCGCGGGAGGGACGGCTGTTCCAGGACGCCGACCCGTGGACGCTCGGCGAGCTGGCCCGGGTGGTGGCGTGCCAGGATCTGTACCCCGGCGACCGGTCCGACGGGCTGGCCCTGTTCGACTCGCTGCTGCGGACCTTCGGGCCGGCCGGGGTGGCGCCGCTCCATCAGGGGCTGCACGCCCAGATCGCGTTCGCGGCCGGCGACCCGGTCCGCGTCGCCAAGCTGCTCGCCGACTATCCGGACGTGCCCGCGCCGGTCCGTGAGGCGCTGGTCGTCGACCTGGCCACCAAGGAGGAGTGGCCGGGCCGGTTCGCCGGGCTGCTGCCCGCCCCGGGGCTGTCGCTGGACGGCGTGGCGGCGACCTCCTTCGACCGGATCCGGTCCGGGACGGTGACCCGCACCGGCTCGGCGCACCGGATCACCACGATAGTCACGACGTACCGGCCGGGACCGGAACTGATCACGGCGGTCCGGTCCCTGGTGGCGCAGAGCTGGACCAATCACGAGATCCTGGTCGTCGACGACGGGTCCGGGGACGCGTACGGGGCGGTGCTGGCCCGGGCGGCGCAGCTGGACCCACGGGTGCGGATCATCCGGATGCCCGTCAACGGCGGCACCTACCGGGCCCGCAACATCGGCCTCGACCACGCGAGCGGCGAGTTCGTCACCTTCCAGGACTCCGACGACTGGTCCCACCCGCTGCGGCTGGAGCGCCAGGTCACCCCGCTGCTCGCCGCGGACGGGCCGGTGGCGACCACCTCGGCGGCCATCCGGGTGACCGAGGACCTGGTGGTGACCCGGCCGGGGTTCGCCGAGTTCCGGTCGTACAACCTGTCGTCGCTGATGATCCGCCGGGAGGCCGCCCTGGACCGGCTCGGCTACCTCGATCCGGTACGCAAGGGCGCCGACGCCGAGTACGTGGAACGCGCCCGTGCCGTCTTCGGCCGCCCCGCCGTACGGCACCTGGACGCCGAGCCGCTGGCCCTGATCCGGCTCGGCGCCGGGTCACTGTCCGGCACCGACATCGGGCCGGGCTGGATGATCCCGGCGCGGCACGCCTACCTCTCCGCTTTCCAGGCCTGGCACACCCGGGTCGCCGCCGGGCAGGAACCGGCGGTCCGGCCGAGCGCGCCGGAGCACCGGCCGTTCGCCGTGCCCCGCGGTCTGGCCGGGGACGCGGCGGACCGGCGGTCCACCTTCGACGTGATCCTGGCCGGTGACTGGCGGATCCGCGGCGACCTGGCCTGGCCGGTCGCCGAGCGGGTACGGGCGGCGCTGCGGCCCGGCCGCGCGGTCGCCGTGCTGCACCTCGACGAGCTGACCGGCGTCGCGGGCCGCCCGGCCCGGATCGATCCCGGCCTGCAACAGATGATCAACGCCGGAGAGGTGGACCAGGTGGTGCTCTCCGACGAGGTGCACGCCCGGTTGATCCTGGTGCACGGCCCGGCCGGGCTCGGGTTCGCGCCCGGCACCCCGTCCATGGTCCGCGGCGACCTGGTGGTCATCGAGTCCGACCCGGCGTGGGCTCCGGCCGCCGCCCACTGCGCCGCCGAGGCCCGCCGGCTGTTCGGCGTCGAGCCGCTGTGGGCGCCCACCGGACCGTCGTCCCGCGCCTGCCTGACCGCCGGCCCGTTCGGCGCCCGGCTCACCGCCGCCGATGTGCCCGGCACCGTCGACCTGCGCCGCTGGCAGCTGCACCGGCCCGGCCCGCGCGCCGACCGCCCGGTGATCGGCCGGATCTGCGCGGGCGGCCCGGCGGAATGGCAGCGGCTGCGCGGCATCCTGCCCCGGTCCCCGCAGGTCGACGTCCGGATGCTGGACCTCAACCGCCCGGCCCAGAAACCGCCCCGCGGCTGGCTGGTCTACCACCCGGCCGACCTGGACACCCGCGGATTCCTCCACCAACTGGACTTCTACCTGCACCTGCCGCCGGACGACGACCCGGCCGACCCGGGCTGCCCCGAGGTGCTGACCGCCATGGCGGCCGGCTGCGTACCGGTCCTGCCGCACCGGTTCAGCCCCGACTTCGGCCCGGCGGCTGTCTACACCACCGCCGAGGACGTCCCGGGCGTGATCACCCGCCTGCACGGCGACCGGGCCGCCCTGCTCGCCCAGAGCGAGCTGGGCCTGGCCTTCGCCGAGTCCCATCACGCCCACGCCCGCTACGGGGACGCGGTCACCGCCCTCCTCAAGGGGTGACGGGCCGTCCACCGCAACCGGGTGGTGACGGGAAGGCACCCGACGGAAGGATCGAGCCCGCGCGGCGGCCGCCGATGAGAAGGGGGCAGGGCCGGAACCCCCTTCCCGGCCCGCGCGGTGCCCCCGCACCGCGCGCGTGCCCCCGTCCGTCACCCCACGGGCGGGGGCACGCCCCATCTCACACCCGCGGCAGGTGTGGCTCCATCAACGGAGCGACGACCTTGGCGTACGCCTCCGTCAGGTGATTGCTGTCCCGGTAGACCAGGGTGTCCCCGACCACGAGCGGGCACTTCGCGGCGCACAGCCACGGCACCGGGTCGACCACCGGGATCCGGGCGGCCACCGCCGTGGCGCGCTGGATCTCCCGCCACCGCGGCTCGGGCAGCACGTCCCGGCGCGGGGCGGCGCAACTGGAGACCAACGTCGACCGGGTGCTCAGGCAGTCGGCCGGCACCACCGTGAGGAACGGCGTGTCGACCAGCATCGTCACGTTCCGGGAGGCGCGTTTCAGGGCGGCCAGGGTGCGTACCCAGCCGGTCTGCCAGACGGCGTCCGGTGCGGCCGACGGGTCGGCCAGCACCTGCCGGTAGTTGACGCTGGACGAGACCACCACGAGCCCGGGCCGCAGTCGCGCGATCCGGGTCAGCACCTCCCGCCGCCAGTCGTCGCACTCCAGGTAGCGAGCCTGGGCCCGGCGCTCGTCGAGGGCGATCTCGGCCGGGCTGCACGAGCTGCGGGTGAAGTTGTAGAGCCGCCAGCCGTGCCGCCGGGCGAGCGCCTCCATGGTGGGGAACCACTGGAGGGCGTGCGAGTCGCCGAACAGCACCACCACCCGGTTCGAGGCTCGGTCGCCGTAGGCGCAGTCGCTCTTCGGCCGGAACGGTCCGGACAGCCCGACGTGGCAGCCGTCGAGTTGCGGGGCGAGCCGCTGCCGGGCCGCGCCCGCCAGCGTGGGGTTCAGGTTGCGCGGCAGGTCGGTGGCGGTCTGCCCGGCGAGGAGCAGCCGGTTCAGGGTGATCGCCGGGTTCCCGGCCGCGGCGACGGCCCGCCGTGCGTCGGCGGCGGTTCCCTTGGCGGGGACGGCCGGCGGGTGGATCATGCCGGCACCGGCGATCGCGGCGGCCGCGGCGGACAGGCCGAGCCCGAGGAACAGGCCGTGTCGGGGGCGTACGGTCCACAGGCGGTGGTGGCGCACCGGGTTCTCCAGCAGGTGGTGGCTCGCGACGGCGAGTCCCAGTGCGACGGTGGCGGCGGCGGTCCGGGCGGCGAGGCCGGCGGGCGCGATCAGCAGCAGCAACGGCCAGTGCCAGAGGTACCAGCCGTAGGACATCCGGCCGAGCCAGCGCATCGGCGCCGTCTCCAGCAGTCGGTTGCCGTTCGCGGCGATGACGGCGGCCGTGCCGGCGACCGCGAGCCCGGGGAAGGTGTGGCCCTCGTCGGCGGTGACCGCCCCGAGCAGGACGGCCGCGAGCCCGGTCCAGCCCAGCCACGGCAGTTCCCGCCGGATCGCCAGGTAGCTGAGGATCGCGCCGGCGCCGAGTTCCCAGGCTCTCCCCTCCGTACCGAAATATCCGGTTTCTTGAATGCTCCAGGCGAACGAGGCGACCGTGCCAGCGGTCAGCACGCCCAGCGCCCACCGGCCCCGGGCCAGCAGGAGGATCAGCGGCCAGGCCAGGTAGAACTGCTCCTCCACGGCCAGTGACCAGAAGTGCTGGAACGGCGACGGCGCCGGGTCCCCGAAGTAGTCGGTCTCGGCGCCGGCGAGACGCAGGTTCATCGTGTAGGTGGCGGCGGCCAGCGCGTCGTGCGCGAACGAGGCGAACCGGGTGGGCGGCGCCCAGAGCCAGGCGCCGGCCAGGCTCACCAGGATCACCAGGGTGGCCACCGGCAGCAGCCGGACGGCCCGGCGCGCGTAGAACCGCACCAGATCGACCCGCCCGGTCGACGCGATCTCCCGGCGCAGCAGCGTGGTGATCAGGAACCCGGAGACGACGAAGAAGACGTCGACGCCGAGGAACCCGCCGGCCACCCCGGGCACGCCCACGTGGGCCAGGACGACGAGCAGCACCGCGACGGCGCGCAGCCCCTCGATGTCGCCCCGGTACGCCGGGTGCGCCGCGGCGGGCGCCGGACGGTTCCGGCGCCCGGGCAGCGTGACGGTCATGCTCAGCCGCGGGTGGCGGCCATCGCCGGCGGCCGGGCGAACGCCAGCACCGCGTGCCGGCCGAGCAGCTCACCCTCCCGGGTCAGCCCGTCGTACCGCTCTGTCCAGGCGGCCAGCGCGGCCTGCTCGTCGGGTCGCCCGGCGTCGTCGAAGACCACGGTGGCTCGGTCGGCGAGCCGCTTCTCGATCATGTGCAGGGCCGGGTAGCGGGCATCCGCGCCGACCGCCGCGGGCGGGCCGTCGATCAGCACGAAGTCGATGTCGTGCAGGTCGGCCAGCGCCTCCGGGTCGTACCAGGGGTAGTCGCGGCCCTCGATGTTGACCGGGGCGAGCGGTGCGTCGCGCACCGTGGCGACCTTGGTGAGCCCGTGGGCGGTCAGTGCCTGCCGGGTCCGGTTCGCGTACCCCGGCTCGTGGTCCAGCGAGACGAGCTTGCCACCGGACTTCTCCAGCACGTAGGCGATCCACACCGACGAGGTGCCGCTGCCCAGCTCCAGGACCAGGCGCGGTTTGCGGGTCCGGATCAGGTGGAGCAGCTCCAGCAGGCCGGTGGGGTTGAGCGCGAAGTCACCGGACGACGGCATCGGCGCCCGCGGGGTGAAGCCCTGGAACAGCTGGACGGTCGCCTCGAACTCGCGGGGCAGCGAGAGCACCTGGGCGGAGCCGGCCTTGCGCTCGGTGAGCTGCCGGACCCGGGCGACCGCCTCGGCCAGCTCCAGGTGCCGGTCGCCGGCGGTGAGCCGTTCCCGCTCCACGGCGGCGATCAGGCGGCGCTGCATCTCCTCGACCGTGGTCCGCAGATCCCGCTGGGCGGCGACGCCGGCCTTCTGCACCTTGGCAAGACGCCGGTACACCAGCAGCAGGCCGGCCACGATCACGCCGCCGAGCAGCGCGAGCAGGGCGACTGCGATCTGGTCGTACCCGGTGACCGCGGTGGCCACGGCCCCGGCGCAAAGGACACCGGCGGACACCGGCACCGCGACCTGCGGGCTGGTCAAACGCGGCAGCCGGCGACGTGTTCGGCTCAGGGTGCTCATGCTGACAACTCCTCCTGGGTGCACTTCCCCCGGGGTAACGGGGCGGATCGGGGCCTCGTTACGCCCTCGGCCGGTGCACTCGGGAGCAGAGCGCCGAGCCGCTCGGCCAGAAGCCCGGGGCGATGGTCGCGTTCGACGGCCGTCCGGGCCCGCCGGCTCAGCGCGGTGTAGCCGTCCGGATCGGACTGGTAGCGGCGCACCAGGGCCGGCACGTCGGCCGGGGCGCAGGGCACCGCGGCGTCCCCGAACGCGGCCGTGAGACGCGGCGGCACCAGCACCACGCAGCCGGTGGCGGCCGCCTCCAGGGCCGGCCGGGACACCAGCTCGACCGCCTCGTCCGGAGGGAAGTGCAAGTAGAAGTCGAGCTGCGCGGCGAAGGTCCGGGAGTCCAGGTCGGCCGCCTCGTAGACCAGCCACGACGCGGGCACGCCGGACGGTCGCAGCGGGCTCTCCGGCAGCCGGAGCCGGACGTCGGCCCCGGCGCACCGGCGCGGCACGTCCAGCGCCGCGGCCAGGTCGGCGGGCCACTCGGCGACGTCGCACAGGTCGGTGCCGATCACGGCCGGGCCGTGCGGGTCGGGCAGCGGGCGGGCCACATCGTGCGGCTCGACCACGGCCGGCAGGTCGAAGGCGGTCAGCTCCACGCCGTCCAGCAGCGCGCGTACGCCCCGGTCCTGCGGGCACCAGAGGGGGTCGGCGCCGAAGAGCCGGGCGGCCGCCGCGCCGGCCGCGTCCACGGTGTACCGGCGGTCGGCGCCGTCCCGGCGGGCCGGCGCCCGGTCGGCCACCACGAGCACCCGGCCGGGCCGGATCCGGCAGCCGTCCTCCGGCGCGAACTGGAGCACCTCCGGCTGTCGGACCAGCACCATCTCGGCCTCGACCGGATCGGTCTCCAGCACCTGGTCCAGCCGGCCGGCGTTGATCAGGCGCTGCACCCCGGGGCTGAGGCCGCGACGCTGCCGGTGCACCGAGCGCAGCGCCTCCAGGTGCAGGATCGCGACCGTTCGGCCGGCCTCGCGCAGGGCGGCGATCTCGGCGAGCGCGGACCGCTGGGCCCCGGCCAGGAACCGCCAGTCGGCGGCGACCACGACGTCGTACCGGCGGGCCGCCGTGCCGCCGCTGAGATGGGCCGGCGCCACGAACGGGCGGTCGGCGCCGGACCGGGCCCGGTGCAGCGGACCGGCCGAGGCGTGCCAGCACCGGTACGCCGACATGTACGCGGTCCGCGCCGGGTGCATCCAGTAGGCCCGGATCTCGGCCCGCGACAGGGAGCCCTCGGAGAGCCGGATCAGGGCCAGCGTACGGCTGACCCGCCGGACCGCCCGCTTGCCGAAGACCGTCTGGATCCGCTCCAGGAACTCCGAGTCGGCGGCCTTGCGCACCTCGTCGAACCAGCCGATCCGCCCGATCACCGGCTCCCGGCGGAACAGCAGCGACGACACGTTGACCCGGCCGCGCCGGATCCCCGGGCGGGTCATCACCAGCTGGTCGGTGACACTGAGCCCCTCCGAGGTGGAGGCCACCACGGCCGGGTCGTCGAGCAGCGGCCGCAGTTGCAGCTCGATCCGGCGCGGATGCGACCAGTCGTCGGAGTCCTGGAAGGTGACGAAGTCGCCGCGGGCCACCTCCAGCCCGGCGTTGCGGGCCGCGTAGGTGCCCCCGTTCTCCGGCAGCCGGACCAGCCGCACCCGGGGGTCCAGGTCCTCGGCGGCGGCCAGGATGGCGTCGTGCTCCGGCGGCGACGCGTCGTCCACCACGATGATCTCCAGGTCCGGCCAGGACTGGGCGGCGATCGACCGGACCGCGGTGAGCAGGCCCGGCCCGGGCCGGTAGGAGGTCACCACGACCGTGACCCGCTCGCCACCGGTCTCCGCGGGCTGCCCGGCCGATCCGGCGAGCCGGTCGAACGGGGTCCGCTCGGGGGCGGCCGTCAGCACCGGCGGCGGGTCCGGGAAGAGCCGGCCGAACCGGGCCAGCCAGACCTCCTCCGGGACCGTTCCACCGGCGTACGGGTTGGCCAGGTCGATCTCCAGCGCCTCCCGGGCCGGGGCCGGGATCCGCCGGTACGCCCCGAGCAGCTCCCGGGCCTTCTCCGGCCCCTGCCAGGCGTAGGTCAGCTGGGCGTGCAGGGCCTGGTGCTCGGGCGGGAGGGCGGACCGCAGCAGCCCGTACAGGGCCAGCGCGTCGTCCCGGTCACCGGGCAGCTCCTCCTGGAGGGCGATGGTCTGCGCCAGCCCGGCGAGACGTGCCGGGTCGGCCCGGCGCCGCAGCCGGCGCGCGTCGCCCGCCCGGGCCGCCTCCAGCGCCTCCTCGAGGGTGACTCCGGCCGCGCGGGCCAGGACCCGGCGGGCCGCCACCGATCGGGTGCGCATCGCCGAGTTCGGCAGCGAAACCTCCGCCCCGGCGCCCGCCAGGGCCACATGATCGTCCAGCAATGCGACCGGCTGCGCGTCAGCCATCGGCTCTCCGTCCGTACCCGGTGATGATCCGCTCGGATCAACGCCGGGGTGACGGCCCGGGTGACGCTAAACCGCTGCCAGGACGGCCGCGGCCACCCGGTCCCGGTCCGCCGGGGACCACGTGCCGACCAGGTAGAACGCGTCCACCACGTCGGTGCCGAGCGTGGAGATGCGGGCGGCCCGGATCTCCGCGCCGGCCTCGTCGAGAGCGTGGGTCACCCGGTACAGCAGGCCGGGCGAGTCGGCCGCGCGCAGCTCCAGCACGACCGCGTCGGTGGCCACGTCACGCTGCCAGACCACCCGGGGCGAGGCGGTGCCGCCGCGCGCGCTCATCGCGCGGGCGCGGACCCGCTGGGTCACCGAGACGTCGCCGGCGCCGACCCGGCGCAGATCGGCCGCGAGAGCAACCGGATCGTACGGCGACCCGTACCGCGGTTGGGTGTAGAACTCGACGATGGCCCGCCCGCCCACCGTGACGGTGTTGGCGCCCACCACGTCGAGCCGGTGCATGGCCAGGCAGGCGGCCACCCCGGCGAGCAGCCCGCGCCGGTCGGCGGCGGCCACCGCGACCCGGTCGCCGTCCAGGTGCACCACCGGCAGCGTCCCGTCGAGCAGTTCCGGGTCGGGTTCCGGCGGCTCCGGGAGGGCGCCGGTGTCGAGGGCGGTGTGCACCTTGCCGACCAGCTCGGCCATCAGCCGGCCCTTCCAGTCGGACCAGGCGGCCGGACCGGTGGCCCGCGAGTCGGCCCGGGCCAGCGCGTGCAACAGGTCGACGGTGGCCGGGTCGCCGATCGCCTCGGCGACCGTGGAGATGGTCTTCGGGTCGCTCAGGTCGCGGCGGGTGGCCACGTCGGGCAGCAGCAGGTGCAGCCGGACCATCTTCTCGATGGTGGCCACGTCGGCCGGCGGCAGGCCGATCCGGGTGGCGATCTCGGCGGCGATCGGGGCGCCCACGATGCTGTGGTCACCGGGCAGCCCTTTGCCGACGTCGTGCAGCAGCGCGCCGATCAGCAGCAGGTCGGGCCGGTCCACCTCGCGGGTGTAGGCGGTCGCCTCGTAGGCGGTCTGCACCAGGTGCCGGTCGAGGGTGTACCGGTGGATCGGGTGGTGCTGCGGGAGGCTGCGCATCCGGGCCCACTCGGGCAGCCAGGCGTCGATCAGGCCGTACCGGTCGCAGGTCTCCCAGGTGGGCAGCAGGCCGGGGCCGGAGCCGAGCAGCGAGACCAGCGCGGCGCGGGCGGCGGGCGGCCACGGGGTGGGCAGCGGCGGGCAGAACGAGGCGAGCCACTCGCTGGTGGCCCGGGCGATGGGCAGCCGCACGATGGCGGCCGCGGCGGCCACCCGCAGCGACAGGCTGGGGTCGGGCACCGGCCCGATGGCGGTCCGGGCGAGGACCAGCTCACCGTCCTGTTCGACGACGTCCCGGGCGACCGGGCGGCGGGACGGGGCGCCGGACGGGCCACCCCGGCGGCGGCCGCCGCGCAGCCGGTCGATGGCGCGCCAGGCGTCGTCGACGGCGTGCGCGACGGTCCGGGCGTCACCGGACACCCGGCGCAGCAGCGTGTCCGGGTCCTCGATGTCGAGCAGGTCGGCGACGGCCTTGCGCTCCTGGGCGACGAGCCGGTCCACCCGGCGGCCGACCGCCAGGTGCAGGGCGTCACGGGTGTCGAGCAGGCGCAGCGTGGCGGCGCGTACGGCGGGCCGCATGGTGTCGGCGATCCCGGCCCGGCCGACGCCGCGCAGCAGGGTGACGTCGCGCAGCCCGCCGGACGCCTCCTTGAGGTCGCCCTCGAGCAGGAAGGCCAGCTCGCCGCGGCTGGTCCAGCGGGCGGTGGTGAGTTCCTTGAGCTGCGGCACGAGGCGTACCGCGGTCCGCCGCCACTGCTCCGAGGCGGCCGTGATCAGTTCCTCGGATAGCGCCGCGTCGCCCGCCACGTGCCGGGCGTCGAGCAGGCCGAGGGCCACCTTCACGTCGTCGTGGGCGACGGAGAGCGCCTCGGGGAGGGTCCGTACCGAGTGGTCCAGGCCGAGGCGGGCGTCCCAGATCGGATACCAGAGAGCGGAGGCGATCCGGTCGATGCCGGCCGCGCCGCGGTGCAGCAGCACCAGGTCGAGGTCGCTGTACGGCGCGCAGTCGCGCCGGCCGAGCCCGCCGACCGCGAGCAGGCTGACCCCGGGCAGGTGGGACGGGAAGAGCTGCCTGAGCCAGACGTCGAGCGCCGCCGCCCGCTCGTCGCGGGCGGCGGCGCCGATGTGTTCCTTGAGCTTGTCGAGCGAGCCGCCTGCGGCCGGGCGCGCCGGAGGGGCCGGCGGCTCGCTCAACGGGTTCGTCATGGGCTTAGAGGGCGTCGAGGCCGCGCTCGCCGGTGCGGACCCGGACCACCTCGTCGACCGAGGTGACCCAGACCTTGCCGTCGCCGATCTTGCCGGTCCGCGAGGCGGTGACGATGGCGTCGACGATCTTCTCGACGTCGATCTCGTCGGTCAGCACCTCAACCTTGATCTTGGGCAGGAACTCCACGGTGTACTCGGCGCCCCGGTACACCTCGGTGTGGCCCTTCTGCCGGCCGTACCCCTGTACCTCGCTCACGGTGAGCCCGGCGACGCCCAGGGCGTGCAGAGCCTCCTTCACCGCGTCGAGCTGGTACGGCTTGATGACCGCGGTCACCAGCTTCATGCTCAGTCCTTCCATTGCTGCAGCCATCGGGGGAATTTAGCCGGAAACCTTCTGGCTGACGGAAGCCTTGCCGTCAGCGTCCACGGTCTCCTTCTGGCCGATACCGGCGAGAGCGAACGCGCCGCCGTTGCCGGAGCCCGCGGCCGGGGTGAACTCGTAGCCGGTCTCGCCGTGTGCGGCGATGTCGATGCCGCCGACCTCGGACTCCTCGCTGACGCGCAGGAGCTTGACGGCCTTGAGGATGAAGGCGAGGAGCAGTGCGACCCCGAAGGAGTAGACCGTGACCAGGGCGCTCGCCTCGAACTGGCGGAGCAGCTGGGTGGCGCCGCCGCCGTAGAAGAGACCGTTGCTGGCGTTCAGGATCTTCTCGTCGGTGATGCCGGAGTTGACGGCGTCGGTGGCGAAGAAGCCGATCGCCAGCGAGCCGATCCAGCCGCCGACGAAGTGGACGCCGACCACGTCGAGCGAGTCGTCGTAGCCGAACCGGTACTTGAGGCCGACCGCGAGGGCGCAGACCGCACCGGCGAGCAGACCGATGAGCACGGCCGGCAGCGGGGCGACGAAGCCACAGGCCGGGGTGATGGCGACCAGACCGGCGACCGCGCCGGAGGAGGCGCCGACCAGGGTCGGCTTGCGGTCCCGGATCCACTCGACGGCGACCCAGCCGAGGAGCGCGGCGGCGGTGGCGACCTGGGTGTTGATGAAGGCGATGACGGTGGTGCCGTCGACGGTCAGCTCGGAGCCGGCGTTGAAGCCGAACCAGCCGAACCAGAGCAGGCCGGCGCCGAGGGCCACGAACGGCACGTTGTGCGGCCGCATGTTCTCCTTCGGCCACCCGATGCGCTTGCCCAGCACCAGCACCAGGGCCAGGGCCGCGGCGCCGGCGTTGATGTGCACCGCGGTGCCACCGGCGAAGTCGAGGGCGCGGATCGTGGTGCCGATGAAGCCGCCACCCCAGACCATGTGGGCGACCGGGATGTAGACCAGGGTGAACCAGCCGAGCGCGAAGAGGACCCAGCCGCCGAACTTCATGCGGTCCGAGACCGCGCCGCTGATCAGCGCGACGGTGATGACGGCGAACATCATCTGGAAGACCAGGAAGGCGTACGTCGGGATGCCGGTGTTGGCCCCGAAGAACAGCCACTCCTCACTGATCTTGGCAACATCGGTACCGAGGTAGTCGAAGTTGCCGATGATGTTCTGGAGGCCCTCGCTCTCGTTGACACCGAAGGCGAGGGTGAAGCCGTAGACGACCCACAGGACGCTGACGAGCCCGATGGCGGAGAAGCTCATCATCATCATGTTCAGGACGCCCTTGGACCGGTTGAGGCCACCGTAGAACAGCGCCAGACCGGGTGTCATGAGCAATACGAGCGCAGACGACAGGAGCAACCAGGCGGTATTGCCGGTGTTGATCTCCACGCTGCCTCCTCTCGGAATTAAGGTGTCCTCTCACACCGGACCTGGGGCAACGTCGCCTGTCGGCCGGTTCGGCGGGAAGCCTTCCGGTCGGCTGTTTCGAGCACGGTCTACACGCGATTTCCAGAACGTCACGCGTTGTTTCCGACGTGTGAAGAAAAACTCACAGTCGGTGTGATCAAGCCCTCTGAGCTGCGACGATATCGCCGTTTTCGCCCGGCTCGGAACACTTCGGCGGGGCTCAGCGCAGCGCGTACTCGAGGATGTGGCGCTCGTAGTCGAGCAGGCGGAGATCGCGCATCGGGCGGCGCAGGTGGCCCTTGTGCACGATCCGGACGAACGCCGGATCACCGGCCGCGGCCATCCGCCGGATCCCCTCGACGTGGTCGACGATCCGTTTCCGGATGGTCCGCACCAGCCGGTGCCGGTCCCGCGGGATCAGCCCGTACGCGTCCGCGAACAACCGCAGCCGCCGCGGCCGGTTGGGCCGTTTCCACCCCAGCGTGTACGAGTCCCGGTCGCTGAACAGGGGCACCCAGGTCCACGCCGCGTAGGCCACGTCGTAGAGCCGGGACCCGGGCGAGGACAGATCGAAGTCGATCAGCGCGAGTGTCCCGTCCGGCCGCCACACCACGTTGTGCGGGGCGGCGTCGTGGTGGCAGATCACCTCGGTGTCCGGCGGGGGCGGCCCGAACGAGCGCCAGACCGCGCCGGGCGGTGGGACGAAACCGTACTGCGCGTCGTGGAACATCCGGAGCATGGTGGCGACGGTGACCAGCGCCTCCTCGGTCACCCAGTGGGGCGCCAGAGGGTACTCCCCGCACTCGCCGTCCAGGTAGGAGAGAACCTCCCGGCCCTTCTCGTCCATCCCTAGGGCACGCGGCGAGCCGGTGAACCCGACCCGCTCCAGGTGATGCAGCAGGGCGTGCACGGCCGGCGTCCACGGCCCCGCGTTGCGCCGGACGGTGTCACCGATCCGGGAGACCGTGCTGACGTTGCCACCGTGCAGCGGTATCTCGCGCACCGGCTCATGCGTCACTCACGGCCTCCCACGGTCAAACCCATCCGCCGCCCCACCCGCCGCCCGTAGAACGGGGGGAAAGGCCGGTCCCTGCGTGAGCCTACGCGTCCCCACCAAGGAGGGCCTCGACGAACGCGACGGGCTCGAACGGCGCGAGATCGTCCGGACCTTCACCCAGTCCCACCAGCTTGACCGGGATCCCGAGTTTCCGCTGCACGGCGATGACGATGCCACCCTTGGCGGTGCCGTCGAGTTTCGTGAGCACCACTCCCGTGACATCCACCACCTCGGTGAAGACCCGGGCCTGCTCGAGACCGTTCTGCCCAGTGGTGGCGTCCAGCACGAGCAGCGTCTCGTCGACCGGGCCGTGCTTCTCCACCACCCGCTTGACCTTGCCCAGTTCGTCCATCAGGCCGACCTTGTTCTGCAGGCGGCCCGCGGTGTCGATCAGCACGGTGTCCACGCTCGTGTCGATACCCCGCTTCACGGCGTCGAACGCGACGCTGGCCGGATCTCCCCCTTCCGGGCCGCGGACGGTCTCGGCGCCGACCCGCTCACCCCAGGTCTGGATCTGGTCGGCGGCGGCCGCCCGGAACGTGTCGGCCGCGCCGAACAGCACGGTACGGCCGTCGGCGATCAGCACCCGCCCGATCTTGCCGCAGGTGGTGGTCTTGCCGGCCCCGTTCACGCCGACGACCAGGACCACGGCGGGCCGGCCGTCGTGCGGGGCGGTCCGCAGGCTCCGGTCCATCTCCGGCTCCAGGGCGGCGACGAGTTCCTCGGCGAGCTGGTCACGCACCTCGGAGACGCTCCGGGTGCCGAGGATCCGGACCCGCTCCCTGAGCCGCTCGACGATCACCTGGGTGGCCTCGACCCCCACGTCCGCGGTGATCAGGCTCTCCTCGATCTCGTCCCAGTCGTCGTCCTCCAGGTGGTCCCGGGAGAGCACGCTGAGCAGGCCCCGGCCGAGCGCGGTCTGCGATCGGGCCAGCCGGGCGCGCAGCCGGACCAGGCGGCCGACCGAGGGCTCCGGCTTCTCGAGGACCGGTTCCTCGAGCACCACCGGCGCCGGCTGCTCCTCGGCCACGACCGGCGCGGGCGGCTCGATGAGCGGCGGGATCTCCTCCTCGACCGGCGGCACCGTGGGCGCGGCGGGCGGGCGCTCCAGGGTGGTGGTCGAGCCCGGTGCGGGCGGCGGCGGGAGCTCGCGGCGGCGCATCCTCGGCACCACCAGCCCGACCGCGCCCACGACCAGGACGACGAGCAGGATCACTGCGGCGACCACGTATTCCATGCCCGAATCCTGACAGATGAGCCGTCCGGCCGTGGGAGAGGTCACGCACTGGCGATTCCGGGCCCTCGTGGCGGAGGATGGAGCGCCCCTTTCAACAGCGTGGAGGACCCCCCATGCGGCACACCCCCGGACCGGTCCGGTGACCGCTCAGCTTCTCATCGGCCCGGTTCTCCGCCGGGTCGTCGACGACCGCGCCACCCTGTGGCTGGAGACCAGCGAGCCCGCCCGGGTGCGGGTCGAGGTGGAGACCGCGGGCGCCGGCTCGGCACAGACCTTTTCGGCGTACGGACATCATTACGCTCTCGTGGTGGTGGACGGCCTGTCCCCGGATTCCGCGAATCCGTACCGGTTGTTCCTCGACGACCGGCAGGTCTGGCCGGAGGCCGGCGCGGAGCACCCGCCGCCGGTGATCCGCACCCGGGCCGCCGACGACCGTGGGCAGCCGGTGAGCCTGGTCTTCGGATCGTGCCGGGAGGCCACCCCGCAGTCGAGCCGCCGCCGATTGCCGCCGGACGCGCTGGACGCCTACGCCCGCCGTCTGATGGCCGACCCCACGCAGCACCCCGACCTGCTGGTCCTGCTCGGCGACCAGGTGTACGCCGACGAGACCTCGGCCAAGGTGCGCCGCTTCCTGCGCCGCCGTCGCCGCGACGGGCACGCCGGCCCGGAGAACCAGGTGGTCTCCTTCGAGGAGTACACGAAGCTGTACCTGGAGTCCTGGCGTGACCCGGAGGTGCGCTGGCTGTTCAGCACCGTGCCGAGCGTGATGATCTTCGACGACCACGAGCTGATCGACGACTGGAACACCTCGGCCTCCTGGCGTGCCGACATGGCCCGGGAGCCGTGGTGGCGGGAGCGGATCTCCGGTGGCCTCGCCTCGTACTGGATCTACCAGCACCTGGGCAATCTGAGCCCGGACGAGCTGGCCGCCGACCCGCTGTTCCAGAAGGTCTCCGCCGCCGAGGACGCCACCGAGCTGCTGCGCGAGTTCGGTCACCGGGTGGACGAGCCGGAGTCGGCGGAGAACACCGACGTGCCGTTCCAGTGGAGTTTCGCCCTCGATCTGGGCCGGACCCGGATCGTGGTGCTGGACAACCGTTGCAACCGGGTCCTCACCCCGGGCGCCCGGGCGATGCTGCCGCCCGCCGAGTGGGACTGGTTCCTGGACCGCGCCCACGGCGACTACGACCACCTGGTGATCGGCTCGTCGCTGCCGTGGCTCATGCCGCCGGCCATCCACTACCTGGAGGCGTGGAACGAACGGCTGGCCGAGTCGCACCGGCCCTGGGCGGCCGCGTTCGGCGAGCGGGTCCGGCGGGCCTTCGACCTGGAGCACTGGGCCGCGTTCGGCAAGTCGTTCGCGGCGCTGGGCGAGCTGTTCCGGCGGCTCGGCGAGGGCCGCCCGACCACCGAGGGCCGCCGGGTCGGCGCCGGCGAGGTGTACGCGGCGCCCGCCTCGATCAGCGTCCTCTCCGGTGACGTCCACCACTCCTACGTGGCCCGGGCCGACTTCGGTCACGCCATGACCACACCGGTGTACCAGCTCACCTGCTCGCCGATCCACAACGAGGTGCCGCTGCCGATGCGCCCGCTGATGCGGATCGCCTGGTCACGCGCGGTGGCGCAGCTGGTCCGGGGCCTCGCTCGCACCCTGTCGGTGCACAAGCCGGCGCTGCGCTGGAAGCGGCTGTCCGGCCCGTACTTCGGCAACGCGGTCGGCACCCTCCGCCTGGAGGGCGCGACCGCGACCGCCCGCATCGAGGGCACCACGAAGGACGGCGACCTGGTCGAGGTGGCGGCCGCCGACTACCACCCCTGACCTGCTCACTCCGGCAGGTCGAGGACCTTGCGCAGATAGGGGACGTGCTCGGGCCCGGCCCAGCGGTAACCGGACAGCCCGGCCGAGCGCGCCCCCCGGATCACCCGGTCGTCGTCGTCGACGAAGAGCACGTGCTTGGGCAGTTCGCCGATCGCCTGGCAGGCCTGCTCGAAGTACTCCGGGGCCGGCTTGTGGACCTTCAGCTCCCACGAGCTGAGCACCAGGTCCACCTCGGCGGTGAGCCCGAGGGCGTCCAGGTCGTCGCGGAGCCGGTCGGTGGCGTTGGTGGCGATCGCCACCTTCCGGCCGCCGGCCCGCACCTCCCGCACGAAGGCGAGCGCCTCCGGGTCCACCTCGCCCCGGTACGCCTGCCAGGCCGCGACCGCCGCGGTGGACTCGTCCGCGGACAGCGGCAGCCGGTCGGCGACCAGCCTCATCCACTCGGCGTCGGTGATCTCCCCGGCCATCGCGGGCCGGTAGATGTCCCACGACATCGCCGTCTCCAGCAGCGAGGCGGGTTTGAGACCGAACTCGACCTCGACGGTGATCATCGGGGCCGGATCCCAGCGGCGCAGCACGCCGTCCAGGTCGATCAACAGGGCCTGGGCGCGGTCGCGCATGCTTTTTCCTACTCCTCCGGGTCGCGGACGAGGCGCTGGCTGATCACCTGGGTGACGCCGGCGCGCATCGTGACGCCGTACAGGGCGTCCGCGACCTCCATCGTCCGTTTCTGGTGCGTGATGATGAGCAGCTGGCTCTTCTCACGGAGCTGCTGGAAGAGGGTAATCAACCGGCCCAGGTTGACGTCGTCGAGGGCCGCCTCCACCTCGTCCATGATGTAGAAGGGCGAGGGCCGGGCCCGGAAGATGGCGCAGAGCATGGCCACCGCGGTCAGCGAGCGCTCGCCACCGGAGAGCAGCGACAGCCGCTTGATCTTCTTGCCCGGCGGCCGGGCCTCCACCTCGACGCCGGTGGTGAGCATGTCCTCCGGGTCGGTGAGGATGAGCCGGCCCTCACCACCCGGGAAGAGCACCTGGAAGACGGCCTGGAACTCACGTGCGGTGTCCTCGAAGGCCGACGTGAAGACCTCCAGGATCCGGTCGTCCACGTCCTTCACGACGGTGAGCAGGTCCCGCCGGGTGGCCTTGAGGTCCTCCAGTTGGTCGGAGAGGAACTTGTACCGCTCCTCCAGGGCCGCGAACTCCTCCAGCGCCAGGGGGTTGACCTTGCCGAGCAGGGTGAGGTCCCGTTCCGCCTTGTTGGCCCGCTTCTCCTGGGTGGGCCGGTGGAACGGCACCGGCTCGGGCGCCGGCTTGCCGTCCTTCTCGGCCTGCGCCACGTCGGCCTGGGTCGGCGGCACGAGCTGGTCCGGGCCGTACTCGCTGATCAGCGTCTCGACGTCGAGCGAGAAGTCCTCGGCGGCCTTGGCCTCCAGCTGGTCGATGCGCATCCGCTGCTCGGCGCGGGCCATCTCGTCCCGGTGCACCTCGCTGGTCAGCCGCTCCAACTCGGCGACCAGGCGCTTGGCCGTCGCCCGTACCTCCTGGAGCTCCGCCTCCCGGCTGGTCCGCGCCTGCGCGAGCTGGTCGCGGTGCTCGGCCGCCGCGACCACGGAAACCGCGACCCGTTCCAGCGCGGCGGCCGCACCGAGTGCGACCGCGCGGGCGATCTCGGCGCCTCTCGCGCGGGCGGCCCGCCTCGCGGCGGCCCGTTCCCGGGCCTGCCGCTCCGCGTTGGCCTGCCGCATCAGCGAGTCGGCCCGGCCCGCGATGGAGGAGACCCTCTCCTCAGCGGTACGGACGGCGAGTCGCACCTCCATCTCGTTCTGCCGGGACTGCGGCACCAGAGCGGCCAGCCGGTCGCGTTCCTCGGTGGACGGCTCCTCGTCGAGCGGGGTGTCCTCGGCCAGCCGCAGCCGCTCCTCCAGCTCGGCCACCCGCATCAGGTCGGTCTCCCGGGCGGCCTGCGCCTTCTGCAGGGAGGCCCCGAGCCGTTCGGTCTCCGCCCTGGCGGACCGGGCGGCGGCGCCAAGCTCGGCGAGCCGGCGGGCGGCCGCGTTGCGCTCGCCCTCGGCGGCCCGCTTCTCCTGGGCGGCCACGCCGACCGCCTGCTTGAGCTCGGCCACCTCGGCCCGGGCCTCGCCCAGTCGCTCCTTGATCTCGGCGATGCTCTGCTCGGCGGTGGCCCGCCGTGCCTTGGCCTCGTCGACCGCGGCCTGCACCTCGATGTAGCTGGTGGCCTTCGCCGAACCGCCGGCCGCCGCGTGGGCGCCCAGCACGTCGCCCTCCGGCGTCACGGCACGCAGCTCGGCGTTCGCCGCGATCAGGCGCGCGGCGGCGGCCAGGTCGGGGACCAGCACCACGTCGCGCAGCGCCCGGTTGAGCGCGGGCCGGATCTGCTCCGGGCAGTCGATCACCTCGGGCGCCCAGACGGCGCCCTCCGGCAGGTTCGGCCGCAGGCTCGCGAGCGAGCCCCGCATGCCCGGCCCGGCGGATCCGGCGACGACCAGGTCGGCCCGGCCCGCGTCGGCGATCTTGAGGGTACGCATGGCCTCGATCGCCTCGTCCACGCCGGCCAGGGCGACCGCGTCGGCCAGCCCGCCCAGCGCGGCGGCGAGCGCCACTTCGTGACCGGGCCGGACCGTCAGCATCGAGGCGAGGCTGCCCAGCAGCCCCGGCACCTGACCGGCCCGGGCCAGCAGCGCCCCGGCGCCGTCCTTGCGCTTGAGGCCCATGGCCAGGGCTTCCTCGCGCGCCTTCCAGCTCGCCGCGTCCTTCTCGGCGGCCCGCTCGGCGTCGTTCAACTCGCGGACCACGGCCGCGGCCCGGTCGTGCGCGGCCACCGCCTCGTCGTGCCGCGCGTCCAGGTCGGCGTTGTCCCGGTCGGCCTCCGTCGACTCGGCGGAGACCAGGTCGACCTCCGCCTGGGCGGCCTCGGCCCGCATCATCGCGTCGTCGTGCGCGGCGGCGAGCCGCTCGATCTCCTCGGCCGCGCTGCTGGTACGGGCACGGGCCGCGTTCACGTTGCCGGTGAGCTTGGCCAGGCCCTCGCGACGGTCGGCGATCGCCTTGGCGGCCGTCCGCAGCTCGCCCTCCGCGGCGGCCAGCTGGCGCTCCAGATCCTGCCGGTGCTCCACCGCCTCGGCCAGGCGCATCTGGTCGTCGGTGAGCGCCTCGCGGAGCTCCTCCTCCTGCTCGCGGACCTGCTCGGCCTCGGCCTCGAGCATCTCCGGGTCACGGCCGGGACGCTCGTCGTCGGGGGTGGCCGCCAGGTGCCGCAGCCGCTCGGTGGCCAGCTGCTCGGTGGACCGGAACCGCTCCTGGAGGGCGGACAGCTTGTACCAGGTGTCCTGCGCGGCCTGGAGCAGCGGAGCGTCCTCGGCGTGCGCCAGCTCCAGGTCGGCCAGCCAGCGCTGGATCTCGCGGTTCTCCTCCTCGACCTGGCCGCGCCGCTCCCGCATCGCCGACTCGTCGGCGATCTCCCGGTCCAGGGTGGTGCGCAGGGTGTGCAGGTCGTCGGCGAGCAGGCGCAGCCGGGCGTCGCGCAGGTCGGCCTGGATGCCGGCCGCCCGCCGGGCCACCTCGGCCTGCTTGCCGAGGGGCTTCAGCTGCCGCCGCAGCTCGGTGGTCAGGTCACCCAGGCGGTTCAGGTTGACCCCCATGGCGTCCAGCTTGCGGATCGCCTTTTCCTTGCGCTTGCGATGCTTCAGTACGCCGGCCGCCTCCTCGATGAAGGCGCGGCGGTCCTCGGGCTTGGCGTGCAGCATGGCGTCGAGCCGGCCCTGCCCGACGATGATGTGCATCTCCCGGCCGATGCCGGAGTCGCTGAGCAGTTCTTGGATGTCGAGCAGCCGGCAGGAGTTGCCGTTGATCTCGTACTCGCTCGCGCCGTCCCGGAACATCCGGCGGGTGATCGACACCTCGGTGTACTCGATCGGCAGAGCGCCGTCGTTGTTGTCGATCGTGAGGGTCACCTCGGCGCGGCCCAGTGGCGCCCGCCCGGCCGTGCCGGCGAAGATGACGTCCTCCATCTTGCCGCCGCGCAGCGCCTTGGCGCCCTGCTCGCCGAGAACCCAGGCGATGGCGTCGACGACGTTGGACTTGCCGGAGCCGTTCGGCCCCACCACACAGGTGATGCCGGGCTCCAGCCGCAACGTGGTGGCGGAGGCGAAGGACTTGAAGCCCTTGACCGTCAGGCTCTTGAGGTGCACGGATCTCCGAGAAGGGTCGGCCGGGTACGTCTGCTGGGAGGCAGGCTACCCGCCGGTGCTGTCCAGCAGCGGAATCACGTGGGTAAAAAGCTGCGCGCCGCCACGGGAGTGGAGGCGCGCTTTTTCTTCGGTGCGTCTGGTGTGCGAGGGGATGGTGACGCCGGCCGGACTACCCCGCAGTACCCACCGGCATCAGGATGGAGCTCAGGTCAGGGCGGGCTCGGTCAGCCGCGCGAAATCGTCTGCCTCCACCGCTGCCGCGGCGAGACGATCATTCTCCGCCCTGAGGCGGGTGACCTCGAACTCCAGGGCCTGCACCCTGGAACGCAGTCGGGTGACCTCGTCGAGGAGGCGCCGGTCGGGCGCCGCACCTACGTGGCCAAAGAGGGCCTTCGCCATCGTGACTCCTTGTGACGCGCTGCGTCTCGATTTGTGATGCGTTGCCGGAAAGGCCGGCCAACGTGGCGCCCAGCGAGCTGACTCAGTACGCAGTAACCAACTCAGTGCGAACTGAACGCACCACATGTTCACGGGCACGCGTGAACACAGAATCCCGCCAAGAACACAGCGAGGCTCTAGATGGTGCAACGACCCAAGCCACGAATGGTCCGGGGCATGAGTGGGCGCGACTGGCGACAACTCCATAGTCCGCCGATACCCACTCTCCGTCAAGCCGGGGCTGAGCCGGGGGCGTGCCGGAGTCGGGTGAATCACGCCACCACAGCGCTTCAGCTGGGATTATGCACCGTCGGCGGGGATCTCGATCCCATCCGGCACCGCCATTTTCCGCAAGATCTGACGGTTCGGGACACGGGTCTGGGCGGATCGCCCGAAGGGGTTCACGAGCCGGCGGCACGGCCACATCGCGGGCCCGGACGGGTGGAGATCGACGGACGGTACGGGCACGAGCGCGGGAAGTAGGCGCGCACGTCATGGCCTTTCGGGTAAAACCGGGCAAAGGTGGCCGACAAACCGGTACAAATAGTACGTAATTGTGTCGCCTAGCCGACATGCTCCGGTGACTTCGGCGGTTTGTGTCGTTGCCTCCAGCGTGAATCCGACCCCGTCACGCGAGCGCATCTGTCTGCTCACCGGCGGCGGGTACCCGTACCGGCGGGACGCCCTCGGCGGATGGTGCCGGACCCTCGTCGAAGGGCTGCGCCGGTTCCGCTTCGAGTTGCTGACCGTCACGGACCGTGAACCACCGTCCGCGCCGGCGTACCCGCTTCCGTTCAACGTCGGCTCGGCGCGTGCCATCGCGCTCGGCCGCGACCCGGCACGTGCCGACCGGCGGCGCGGCGCGGCCGCCGACGACGCCGCCGAGGCCGCCGAGGCCGCCACTCTGCTCTGCCGGGGCCTGCTCGGCGACGTCTCCCCGGTCACCGCCCTGTTCGGCGAGGGCCTGCGCCGCATCACCGGGTTCTGCCCGCCCACCGAGGACTCCGGTCGCGCCGGTCCGCTGTCGTCGCTACCGCTCACCGAGGCGTTGCTCGAGGCCTGGCGGCAGCGCCAGGCCGACGCCTCGGACGGGCAGCCGCCGATGCCCCGGCTCAGCGTGCGCGACGCCCGGACCGCGGCCACCCTGATCCGGCACGCCATGCGGGCGCTGGCCGTACCGCTGCCCGAGGTGGAACTGGTGCACTGCGTGGGCGGGACCACCCCGCTGCTCAGCGCGCTGGCCGGGCGCTGGCGTACCGGAATTCCGCTGCTGCTCACCGAGGCGCGCACCGCGGTGCCCCGGCAACGGCCCGCCGAGGAGCGGCTGTCCCCCGGGGTGCGCACCGTGCTGCGCCGGTTCCGCACGTCGGTCGCCCGTACCGGGTACGCCGAGGCGGCGCTGATCGCGCCGCTCTCCACCTATCACCACGGCTGGGCGCTGGAGCACGGCGCGCAGCCGACCCGGCTCGTTCAGGTGCCGGCCGGGGTCGACCCGCGGGAGTATCCGGGGGCCGCCGAACCCGCCGGCACGCCGACCGTGGTGTGGGCCGGCAGCGGTGGGCCGGACAGTGGGCTGTCCTGTGTGCTGGAGGCGTTCACCGAGGTGGCCGCGGCCGTGCCGGGGGCGGTTCTGCACCTGGTCGGGATCACCGCGGCCCACGAGGAGCAGTGCGCCGAACAGATCGAGCGCACCGGGCTCGGCCGGGCCGTACGGCTGCATCCACTGCCCGCCGATCCGCGCGACCGGTACACCGTCGGGCAGGTGGTGGCGCACGTTCCGGGGCCGGCGGATCCGCCGTACCGGCTGGTCGAGGCCATGATGTCCGGCCGCGCGGTGGTCGGCGTCGACGTCGGGCCGGCCGGCGAGACACTCGGCGACACCGGTCTGCTGGTGCCGCCCGGCGACCCGTCCGAGCTGGCCATCGCCATCGTCGGACTGCTCCGGTCCCCCGACCGGCGCCGGGCGCTCGGCGAGGCGGCCCGGCAGCGGGCCCTCACCCATTTCACCGTCGACCGGGTGGTGCGGGTGTACGGCGCCCTCTACAGCGATCTGGCCGCGCCACCGCCGGCGCCGGCCTTCGAACTGGCACTCACCGTTCCCGCGCCCCGGATCACCACGCCGGCGACCGTGCGCTGGCTAACTCGGGAGAAGGTATGAGGATCACTCCCCCACGCGGCACGGGTGGGACGACGACGACGCGTTCCGTACGCGTCCGCAATCGCCGCCGGCAGAACGCCGCCGACCCCCGGTATGTCGCCGGGAACCAGCCGGAACTGGCGCCACCACGGCGCCGCACCGGCCGCCACGCGGCCGCCGAACCGGAGGTGGAGGCCCCCACCGGGTCGGCGCTCCCGGATGTGGAGTCCCGGGCTCCGGCGAGTTGGGACCCCTGGGCGGCAGCCGAGAAGAAGCTCCCGGCCGCGAGCATCACCGACCCGTTGGAGGGTTCGGGGGTCGTGGACGGGCGGGCCTTCTGGTCCGGGGCGTCCCCGGCCGCCGGTTCCACCCAGGAATGGGCCCGTACGAGCGGGACCACCTCCCAGGAGTGGGCCGGCACCAGCGGGCACACCGCCCCGGAATGGACCGACACCAGCACGGACGCCGTCCAGGAGTGGGCCGGCACGAGCGCGAACACCGCCCAGGAGTGGGCCCGCACCAGCGGGCACACCACCCCGGAATGGACCGACACCAGCACGGACGCCGCCCAGGAGTGGGCCCGCACGAGCCGGACCACCGCCCCGGAATGGACCGACACCAGCACGGACGCCGCCCAGGGATGGGCCGGCAGCAGCGGGAACGCCGCCGAGAGCTGGGCCGGGGCGCCGGAGAGCGGCTTCACCGGTGGGTGGGAGACGGCGGACGGAGCCGGCGGCAACCTGACCGGCTCCTGGGTCTGGCCCGCGAGCGCTCTCACCGGAACCACCGCCGCGCCCGACGCCTGGGCCACGGGCACCGGTGCGGTCGAGGGCCTGCCGGTGCGGGGGTGGGAGAGCGACGGGACGGCCGCGGCTTCGGGACTCCGGGACGAGCCGGCCGGGAGCGTCTCCCTCCACGGTGAAGCGGGCGCGCGGGACGCGTACCCGGAAAGGAGTGAGCGGGAGCACCGGCCGGCCGGACGGCGGCGCTCGGCGCAAGTGACCCGTGCCCGGCGCGCTCCCGGCGGGTATCTGGTCGCCGCGCTCGTCCGGTGCGTCCTGTATCTCGGGCCGCTCAGCCTGGCCGTCGCCGGGGCGGAGTCGCTGGGACGGGTCGCATGGCAGGTTCCGGCGGTGACGCTCCTGCTCGGGTGGACCGCCGCCCAGGGGCTGGCGGCCATGGGGGTCAGCGTGGCCCGCCGGGGTGGTCCGGCCGCCGCGGCACGCATGGTGGCCTCCGGGTTCGCCGCGGTCATCGGACTCTGGTTCGCGCTCGTGTGGGTCGCGCCGGGCGTGCTGCTCGGACCGGACCGGGCACTGGCCGCCACGGTGGGACTGGGTGGGCTGATCAGCCTCGGCTGCGTCACCGCGGCGCTCGTCACCCGGGCCGAGGCCTCGGTGGCCGCCTGGTTCACGCCGTGCTGGCTGCTCGCCGCCGCGACCCTGGCCGATTCCGCCGGGCTGGACCGGATCGCCGCCGTGCCGGTGGAGACCCTGCTCCCAGCCGCGATCGTGGCGGTGACGGTGCGCGCCTTCCGGCCCGCCGTGCTCGGCCGGACCACGCGGCCCGCCCGGCTCAGCCCGGCCGAACGGCGGCGCGGTGTCGCCTACCTGGTGATCGGGGTCGCTCAGGCGGTCAGTGTGGTGCTGCTCTGGCGGGGCGGGCCGGCCGCCATGCCGGTGCCGGCGGTGCTGCCGTTGCTGGTGGCGGTACCCCTGTTGGAGGGGCTGATCGGCTGGCACACCGCCCGGCTCGACGCGGGGCTGGACTCGGCCGAGACGCCGGAGGAGTTCGACCGCCACGTCCGCAACGTCACCGCGATCACCCTGGCCGGGCTGGTGCCGCCGCTGGCCGCCGGATGTGGGCTGCTGCTGGCCGCGTACCGGCTGCCGTACGGGCTCGCCGGAGTGCCGGGAGCCAGTGACGCGGTGCTCGCACTGGCCGCCGGCACCCTGCTCGGCGGGGTGTTCGCGGTCACCTTCCTGCTGGCGGCCCGGTCCCGGCACGGAATCGCCGCCGTCCTGGCCGCCTTCCCGCCGATCGCCGCCGCGGTGCTGGCCATGTCCGCCCCGCCGGAGGGGATGCTGCCCGCCGCCGTCGCCGTACTCGCCGCGACGCACCTCGCCGGCCTGCTCATCGTCGCCCTGACCGCCGCCGACCTTCGGAGAACGCCGTGAAGACCCTTTTTCCCCCGTACGCCCACCCGTCGCCCTGCCTGGAGCTCGACGCCGACACCTGGATCGTCCGGGAACAGCCCGGCGACCGGCGGACCCTGCACCAGTCGCTGGGCCGGATCGACCTGGACTGGGGCAGCCGTTCCCTGGCCGACGTGCTCTCCGACGTGGACGCCTGGCGGGCCGACGGGGTGGAGGGGCTGTTCCTGGACCGGGCGCCGGCCGGCTCGGGCGGGGTCGGGCCGGTCGCGCTGACCGTCCGGCTGGCCGCCCGGCGCGGGCTACACCGGGTGGTGCTGAATCCGGGGGTGCCGACCCATCCGCTCTACCGGGACCTCGGGGTGCGGATCTGCACGTTCGAGGGCCCGTGGTCGGCCTACCAGAGCTGGGACGGCGACGGTGTCCGCCCGGGCGACGGGCACATCGTCCACGGCGTGCCGGCCCCCCTGCTCACGGCAGCCCGCCGCCTGATGGGCCGCCGGGGCGCCGGTTTCGGCCTGGCCACCGACGCCGCCCCCCGCATCACCGCCACAACCACATCACGCGGCTGAGCACCCCCAACGCAGGCGATCTTGGACGATCGGCCACCGATTCGGGTGGGAGAGCGTCCAAGATCGCGGGGAAGTGCCCTCGCGCGTACCAGATCAAGGGGTTTTGCGGGGTTTTGGTTGGCAGCGCGGGCAGCTGAACGAGGACCTGTTCATGAACTGCTCGCGGCGGATGATCGCGCCGCAGCGGTGACAGGGCTCGTTCTCGCGGCCGTAGGCGTTGAGGGAGCGGTCGAAGTAGCCGCTTTCGCCGTTCACGTTGACGTAGAGCTCGTCGAAGCTGGTGCCGCCGGCCACGATGGCCTCGGACAGGACGTCGCGGACATGGCCGAGCAGGCGCTCGACCGCGGGACGGGTGAGCTGGTCGGTGGGGCGGGCGCCGTGCAGCCTGGCGCGCCACAGGGCCTCGTCGGCGTAGATGTTGCCGATGCCGGAGATCAGGGTCTGGTCGAGGAGGGCCCGTTTCACCTCGGTGTGGCGGCCCCGGATGCGCGCCGTGAAGGCCACGTCGTCGAAGAGCGGGTCCATCGGGTCACGGGCGATGTGGGAGATCTCGTCGGGCAGCTCGGCGCCGCCCTCGGAGACCGCAAGGCCGCCGAACGTGCGCTGATCGACGAAGCGCAGCTGCGGGCCGCCGTCGGTGAAGGTGAACCGGATCCGCAGGTGCTTCTCGTCGGCGGCCTCGGCCGGCTGCATCAGCAGTTGGCCGCTCATGCCGAGGTGGCCGACGATCGCGTCGCCGGAGTCCAGGGGCAGCCACAGATACTTGCCGCGGCGGGAGATGTCCAGCACGGTCCGGTCGGCGAGCACCGCCGAGAAGTGCGCGTCGCCGGGCAGATGGCGGCGGATGGCCCGGGGGTGCAGCACCTCGGCGGTGGCGATGGTGCGGCCGGTCACCCACTTGGCCAGGCCCATGCGGACGGTCTCGACCTCGGGAAGCTCGGGCACTGGCGGTGTCCTTTACAACGTGTACGGCCAGACGGTCACCAGGTAGGCGCCGTAGTAGAGACCGAACAGCGCCCAGGCGGTGATCGCCAGGACCGCGACCCGGGGGCGGGCGCGGGCGGCGGCCACGACGGCCGGCAGCAGCGTCAACAGTACGGGCAACAGCAGCCGTGGCTTGGAGTGGTAGAAACCGGCCTGCCCGTAGACGAGGATCATCGCCACCACGCCGTAGACGACCAGCGGCGGCCACGGCTTCTGCGCGAGCGCCACCCCGGCCGCGGCGAGGGCCGCCAGCAGGATGAACGCGACGCTGAGCGGGATCCAGCCGTCGCCCTCGCGCAGAGTCGTCCAGAGGAATTTTCCGGTGCTCTCGCCGTAGTCGAACGAGGTGCCCCAGCCGGCCGTCTGAATCTTGAACCAGGCGTTCAGCTCGCCCACCCGGTAGGCGACCCAGCCCAGGTAGAGCGGCACCCCGGCGAGCGCGGCGGCCGCGGCGGCCAGCGGCTTCCATTTCGGCTGGTCGCCGTCGCGGATCGCGAGCAGGGCGGCCACGGCGAGGCCGAGCGCGGCGGCGGCGCCGGTCGGCCGGGTCAGCGCGGTGGCCAGGCCGAGCAGGCCGGCGGCCCACCACACCCGACGATGCGCGGCCACGAACATGCCGGCGACCAGGGCGATGAAGAGACTTTCCGAGTACGCCATGGACAGCACCACGGACGCCGGCGCCGCGCAGCAGATCGCCACCAGCGCCCAGCCGGCCCGCCTGCTGTAGAGGCTGGTGCCGAGCAGGTACAGCCCGATCGCGGCGGCGATCGAGGCGAGCCAGGCCACGCCGAGGGCGGCCGCGCTGGGCTCGATGCCGATCGCCGCGCCGGCCCGGATGAGGATCGGGTAAACCGGGAAGAAGGCGAGCTCGTTGCCCTCCAGCTGGCCGGTGTTGCTGTAGGTGTAGCCCTCGGGGTAGCCGTCGACGGCGACCCGGAGGAACCAGCCGGCGTCCCAGACGAGGAGCCGCTCCCAGACGGATCGTGGCTGTTCGGTGGCGCCGCCCAGCCAGGCGATCATGATGAGCTGGCCGACGCGGGTGAGAGCGAGGATGCCGACGGCCGTCAGGACACCGTTCCATCCGCCCGCTTTGTCCCACAATTTGTCTGTCGTGGGTTTCTCCAGCACCGCGGTCACGGCTCGGTCTTCTCGGCCTGCTCGGTCAGGGTCCGCCAAGCGGCGGCGGCGGCCCGCTGCTCGGCCTGCTTCTTGCTGCGGCCCTCAGAACCGCCGTACCGCTCGCCGGCCACCACCACCCAGGCCGTGAAGGTCTTGGCGTGATCCGGGCCGGAGTCCTCGATCTCGTAGTCCGGCACGCCCAGGCCGAGCGCCGCGGTCAGCTCCTGGAGGCTGGTCTTCCAGTCCAGGGCCGCGCCCCGGCCGGCCGACTCGGCCATCAGCGGGTCGAACAGCCGGTGGATCACCTCGCTGGCGATCTCCAGGCCGTGCTCCAGGTAGATCGCGCCGAGCAGGGCCTCCAGGGTGTCGGCCAGGATGCTCGCCTTGTCCCGCCCGCCGGTGGTCTCCTCACCCTTGCCGAGCAGCAGGTGCGGGCCGAGCCCGGCCGGGCCCAGGCCGCGGGCCACGTCGGCGAGCGCGTGCATGTTGACCACGCTGGCCCGCAGCTTGGCGAGCTGTCCCTCGGGCAGATCCGGGTGGTTGTGGAAGAGCGCCGACGTGATCACCACGCCGAGCACCGAGTCGCCCAGGAACTCCAGGCGCTCGTTGGTCGGGAGACCCCCGTTCTCGTACGCGTACGACCGGTGGGTCAGCGCCCGTTCCAGCAGCTCCGGCTTGAACGGGACACCGAACGCCTCCTCGAGTGGCTCGGTGGACGGACGACGGCGCTTGTCAATCATGCGATACCTCGCTGTACCTCAGCAGATCGGCGATCGCCGCGACCGAGGCGCGGCGGTGCAGGTCGGCCGCGAGCGCGATGCCCGCGGCGAGATCCGGGCCGGCGGCGGCGCCGTGGCAGACCACGACCGTGCCGGACACCCCGAGCAGCAGCGCGGCGCGGGGTGGTGGAGTCTTGTCCGGGGAGGGGGGCCGGGTCAGGGCGTACGCCGTCTCCAGGCCTTTGAGAAGCACGTTTCCGGTGAAACCGTCGGTCACCACCACGTCGGCGGCGCGGCCCAGGACGATGTCGCCGCCCTCGACCAGTCCGGCGTAGCGGGCGCCGCCGGGCAGCGGCAGATCGACGAGCAGGTTGGGCAGGGCGCGGCGCAGGCGGTCGCCCTTGCCGGGCTCGGTGCCGATGGTGAGCAGGCCGACACGGGGCGCGGGGACCTGGTAGACGACCGCGGCGTACGCGGCCCCGAGCCGGGCGTGCCAGGCGAGGGTCTCCTCGTCCGGGTCAACGCTGGAGCCGACGTCGAGCAGGACCACCCGGCCGGCCACGGTGGGCAGCACGGCGGTCAGGGCGGGGCGTCGGATGCCGGGCCAGCGGCCCAGCTCGCGGGCGGCGGCGAGAACCGTGGCCCGGGTGTCGCCGGCGGAGACCAACGCGTCGGCGCGGCCCTGGGCGACGGCGGCCACCGCACCGCTGATGGTGTCGGTGGGTGTGATCGCGGTGGTGATCCGGCGCCGGTCGCCCGGTTTCAGGGCGGCGAGCACCGCGTCGGCGGCATCGGCCGGACCGACGAGAGTCAGGTGGAGGGACGGATCGGCCCGGCAAGCGCGCAGAGCGCCGTCAACCACGACGGCGGGAGCCTGGTCCCCGCCGAGGAGGTCGACGGCGATCCGCGCGGTGCCCGGCTCCCCGACAGTGCGCTGTCCGGGAGCCGTGGCACCGGTGGTTCGCCACCGCTCGGGCACGACCCGCCCGATGATCGGGCGAGTCACGCGCGACGTCAGACCTCGAGGACCTGACGGCCGTTGTAGGTGCCGCAGACGCCACAGGCGGCGTGCGGCAGCTTCGGCGACTTGCACTGGGAGCAGGCCGCGGTAACCACCGCGGTCGCCTTCCAGTTCGCCCGGCGCGAGCGGGTGTTGCTGCGCGACATCTTGCGCTTGGGGACGGCCACGGTTCCTACTCCTCGTTTTTTGACAGATTGCGCAAAGCGGCCCAGCGGGAGTCGACTTCCTCATGGCTGTGATCAGCCGGGAGTTCGTCGAAATGCACCCCACACTCGGGGCACAACCCTGGGCAGTCCGGCCGGCAGAGCGGATTGGTCGGCAGGGTCAGGACGATCGCGTCCCGCACCACCGGCTCCAGGTCGAGCAGATCGCCCGACATCCGGCCGACCTCGTCCTCGTCGGTGGTCTCCTCCGTGGTGCTGTCCTCGTAGGCGAACAGCTCCGCGATCGAGACCTCGAACGACTTGTCGATCTCGTTGAGGCAACGCCCGCACTCGCCGGTGAGCGAGCCGCTGACGGTGCCACTGACGTAGACCCCCTCGGAGACCGACGTCAGGGTCCCGTCGATCGTGAGATCGGAGCCCTCGGGGACCGAGATCAGCTCCAGACCGAGGTCCGCCGGGGCCGGCACCACCCGATTCAGGGCACGCGTCGCACCAGGCTGCCGGGGGAGCTTCGTCGTGTCGACGACCAGCGGCTGCCTGGGGTCCAGGTGACTCTGCGGTGACTTGGGCATCGTGATTCCTCAGCCATGGTAGGCCGACCGAAAACATTACCTGAGCTTGTAGGACGTCGTCGAATCGGGCTGCTTGCCAAACGTGGTCAGAACGGGAGCGGGCGCTCGGCGTCCTCCCCCTGGAAGTTGCCGATCTCGCGGAGCGCGTGCATCTTGTCACGGCCCCGCTCGATCGACGCCAGCGCCCGGGTCAGGAACTGCTCGAAGTTGGCCAGCGCGGTGTCGACGTAGTCGTCGACCTCCTCACGCAGACGCTGCGCCTCGGTCCGCGCCTCGGCGATGATCCGGGCGCCCTCGTGCTCGGACGAGACGGTGATCTCGTTCACCGACACGAGCCGGGCGTGTTCCGTCTCACCCTCGCTGACGATCCGGTCGGCCTCGCGGCGGCCGGCATCGACGATCCGGTCCCGCTCGTCCAGGACAGCGGCCGCGCGGCGCAGCGCCTCGGGCAGCTCGGAGCGGAGGATCTCGAGCCGGTCGATCATCTCGGCGCGGTCGAACATGAAGTTCGTCCGGGACATCGGCACGGAGCGTGCGTCCTGCACAAGGTCGATGATCTCGTCGATGCGGTCGAGCGGATCCACCGTGCCTCACTCCCGTCGTCGAACCGCCACCCAACGTGGTGCGATCACGTTACTTCGCGCCCGCCTAATTCTGCTTCAACCGACCCACCAGGCGAGCCAGCACATTGTCCGGGAGGTACGACGAGGCGTCCCCACCCCACTTGACCACGTCTTTGACCAGGCTCGACGACAGGAACGAGTAGAGCGGGTTGGTCGGCATGAACAGGGTCTCCACACCGGAGAGCCCGATGTTCATCTGCGCCATCTGCAACTCGTAGTCGAAGTCGCTGACCGCGCGGAGGCCCTTGACGACCACGGCCGCGCCCTGGTCCCGGCAGAAGTCGACCAGCAGGCCGTGGAAGGACGCCACCCGGACGTTGCTGTACTGCGCCGTCGCCTCGCCGAGCATCTCGATACGCTCGTCGATGGTGAACAGGCCGGTCTTCGACTGGTTGATGAGGACTCCGATGATGACCTCGTCGAAGAGCCGGCTGGCCCGTCCGATGATGTCGAGGTGCCCGTTGGTGACCGGGTCGAAGGAGCCGGGACACACCGCTCGTCTCATGATCGGCGACCGTACCAAAGCGTGGTCTCGCCATAACGCCGGGTACGGTCGCCCGCCAGACCGTCCACCCAGCTCAACGGTCCACCCCGGGTGGACCTCTCGAAGATCACCACGGCGCCGGGCGCGAGCCAGCCGTTGGCCACCAGTTCCTCCTGAACGGTGTCGATCTCGTCGTCGCCGAGCGCGTACGGCGGATCGGCGAACACCACGTCGTACGGTCCGCCGGCCGGCGGGTCGCCGAGGACCTGCACGACCTTGCCGGTGACCAGCCTGGCGGCCGAACCGACACGCAGCGCCACGATGTTGTCACGCACGACCCGGGCGGCCTTGGCGTCCGACTCGACGAGAAGCGCGTGGTCGGCGCCGCGGGACAGCGCCTCCAGGCCGACGGCGCCGGATCCGGCATACAGGTCGGCGAACCGCGAGCCGGACAGGTCGGTCATCGTCTCCAGTGCGCTGAAGAACGCCTCCCGGACACGGTCCGATGTGGGCCTCGTGTGCGCGCCGGACGGAGCGGACAGCCGACGGCCGCCGTGCGCACCCGCGATAATCCTGGTCATCAGTGCCGACGCTACTTCACCACCTCGCGTGAGCCACCTTCGCATGAACAATTCCCTCGTCACGGGCACGACGCGCGACGATACGGTTCCGTTCGGTAAAGCGAAGATCACAGATCTGCAACAAGCTCCTTAGCGAGCGCTGAGACGTTTCTTTGATCTCCGGGAATGGCTAGGGTCGGGCAGCCGCGGGGTTAGGCGTCGTCTCTGGACCCGGTTTCATCCACCAGCGACAGTCGGCCGCCTCCCACGCGCTCCCGAACCCCTTTCACAGGAGAAGGCGTGAACCTGTCTAAATCCCCGCTCCGCCGCGTGGCCGGTCTGGCTGCCGGCGCCGTTCTCGGCCTGGCCGGTGTCGCGGTGGCCGCCTCCCCGGCGTACGCCACCGACAGCGTCATCGGTTACTCGGCGGACTGCGACACCAAGACCGGCGACTGGGTCGTCACCTGGACCGTCACCGGCAACGCCCCCGACGGCGTCGAGAAGTTCCGCTTCAACGCCGTGAAGGCCGAAGAGGGCACCCCGGTCAAGGAGGTGGAGCTCCCCGAGTACAAGGTCGGCAACGAGTACACCTACGACACCAACAAGGCCATCACGGCGGTCCAGCGCGTCGAGGGCACCAAGACCTTCGCCCGCCTGGGTGTCGAGGTCGAGTTCGACAACCAGCACAAGGACCTCCCGCGGGAGAACACCGCGAACTTCGAGGGCACCTGCGACAAGGAGAAGGAGCAGCCGCCGGCCTCGCCGTCGCCGTCCTCCCCGTCGCCGTCCCCGAGCCTGCCGTCCGAGGAGCCGGAGATTCCGGACGACCTGCCGGGCGAGCCCGAGCCGATCTTCGAGCTCACCTGCGACACGATGACCATCGGGTTCGACAACCCGAAGGACAGCCTGCCGATCAAGCTGGGCTACGAGACCAGCAAGGGCGAGAAGCGCGAGCGCACCGTCGCCCCCGGCACCAAGGGCTCGGAGACGTTCTCCGCCAAGGAGGGCTTCTTCGTCAACCTGACGATCACGGTCACCTACGAGGGCGAGACCTACTCGGAGACCGTGAAGGTCGACTACGTCGAGCCCGCGGGCTACGAGGACAGTGAGGAGCCGGGTCTGCCGGTCACCGGCGCCGCCGCGGGTGGCATCGCCGGCGGTGCCGCCGCGCTGCTGGCCATCGGCGCGCTGCTCTTCGTCATGGCGCGTCGCCGCAAGGTGAAGTTCACCGCCTGATCCACCTGAACCACCTGTAACACCGGGGCGCGTCGACTGTGGTCGGCGCGCCCCTTCCGTTCCCCACCCCAGGAGCAGCATCGGTCAAGAAGTTCGGCCCCGCCGCCAAGGACGCCCTGACCTTCACGGTGTTCCTGCTGCTCGTCGTGGGTGGCGTGCTCTTCTTCCCGGCCCGCCGCCGCAAGGTCGACTTCACGGCCTGACCCATTCCGGGAAAGAACCGTCCGGGCGCGGTGGATAGTCGTGAACGGCTACCACCGCGCCCACGTCCATCTGGCCGTAGAGGTGCGGGAACTGCCGTCCGTCCGGCTCCGGTGGGACACCGTCCTCCCAGACGACCGGCACGTCGAGCCGCTCCTCGTCGATCTCCAGCAGCAGCAGATCCGTACGCCCGCGGAAACGCAGCGTGGCCGGCATGTGCACCCAGTCCGCCGCGGAGCAGTGGATGAAGCCTTCCGCCCCGACGGGTATGAAGCCCTCGGTGATGGCTGTGGCCCACGCGTCGCGGGGGCAGATGTGAAAGATCAACCCTTCTCCAGGTACTCGGCGCGATCCTCGTCGACCAGCGCGGCGACCGAGGCCGCCAGCGCCGGGTAACGGGACAGGTCGGGGTCGTCGCCGATCAGCGCGGACGCCTCCGCCCGCGCCTCCTTGATCAGCTTCTCGTCCCGCAGCAGCGACAACAGCCGCAGGTGCGAATGCTTGCCGGACTGCGACGCGCCCAGCACGTCACCCTCCCGGCGCTGCTCCAGGTCGATCTCGGAGAGCTTGAAACCGTCCGTCGTGGCGGCCACCGCGTCCAGCCGCTCCCGGGCCGCCGAACCCTCCGCGGCCTCGCTGTGCAGCAGGCAGATGCCGGGCGCCGAACCCCGCCCCACCCGGCCGCGCAGCTGGTGCAACTGGGAGACGCCGAAGCGGTCGGCGTCCAGGATCAGCATCACGGTCGAGTTCGGCACGTCCACGCCCACCTCGATCACCGTGGTCGCCACCAGCACGTCCAGGTCACCGGCCGCGAACCGGCGCATCACCGCGTCCTTCTCGTCCGGCGGCATCTTCCCGTGCAGCATGTCGATCCGCAGACCGTGCAGGTACTGCTCGCGCAGCAGCGGCAGCACCTCGGTCACGGCCAACGGCGGGCGGCGGGCCGGCTCGGCGTCCTTCGGCGGGGACTCCTCGTCCTCCGGGCCGTCGCCGATCCGGGGACACACCACATACGCCTGGTGGCCGGCCCGGACCTCCTCCCTGATCCGCTGCCAGGTGCGGTTCACATACGCCTGGTTGTCGCCGGGGACCACGTGCGAGGCGATCGGCGAACGGCCGCGCGGCAGCTGCGACAGGATCGAGGTCTCCAGGTCGCCGTAGACCGTCATGGCCACCGTGCGCGGGATCGGGGTGGCCGTCATCACCAGCACGTGCGGGGGCCGGGCCGCCTTGGCGCGCAGCGCATCCCGCTGCTCCACCCCGAACCGGTGCTGCTCGTCCACCACGACCAGGCCGAGATCCTTGAAGTCGACACCCTCGTACAGCAGGGCGTGCGTGCCCACGACGATGCCGGCGCGCCCGTCCGCCACCTCGGCCAGCGCGGCACGCCGGGCCGCCGCCCCCAGCGACCCGGTGACCAGCGTCAACCGGGTGCCCTCCGGATCACCGCCCAGCTCACCGGCCCGGCCCAGCGCGCCGAGCTGGGCGCTGATCCCGCGGAAGTGCTGAGTGGCCAGAACCTCGGTCGGCGCGAGCAGGGCGGCCTGCCCGCCCGCGTCCACCACCTGGAGCATCGCGCGCACCGACACCAGCGTCTTGCCCGAGCCGACCTCACCCTGCAACAGCCGGTGCATCGGATGCGGCCGGGACAGGTCGGCCGCGATCTCCTCACCCACGTCACGCTGACCTTCGGTCAGCTCATAGGGCAGACCGGCGTCGAACCTCGCCAGCAACCCGGCCTGCACGCGGGGCCGGGCGGTGCCGGGAGCCGCGGCCGCACGTGCCCGGCGTTGCACAAGCGTCAGCTGTACGGCGAAAGCCTCGTCCCACTTGAGACGGTGCTTCGCCCTGTACAGCGCCTCCTCGGAACTCGGCCGGTGGATCTCCCGCAACGCGGTGCCGATGCCGGTGAGGTTCCGTTTCGCCCGCACCTCGGCCGGCATCGGGTCGGGCGGCGGCTCGAACGTGTCCAGCAGGGTCCGCACACACTTGGCGATCACCCAGGTCGGCACCGCCTGGGCCGCCGGATAGACCGGGATCAGCGCACCCGCGAACTCCTCGATCTCGGCGGCCGCGTCGTCCTGCGTGGCATCGGCGCTGAGCAGCTGGTACGCCGGGCCGTTCAGCTGGCGCTTGCCGCGGAACTCGGTCACCTTGCCGGCGAACAGCCCCCACACGCCCTTGCGCAGCTCCCGCTCCCGCCACGCCTGATTGAAGAAGGTGCAGGTCAGCGTCGCACCGGAGCCGTCACCGATGGTCACCTCGAGCATGTTGCCGCGGCGCTGGCGCATCGGCTTCACGTTGATCCCCTGCACCTGGGCCAGCAGGGTGACCTGCTCGTCCACCTTCAGGCTGCGCAGGTCGGTGTGCTCGCCACGCTCGTCGTACCGCCGCGGGAAGTGGTAGATCAGGTCACCGGCGGTGTGCAACTCCAGATGCTGCTCCAGGGCCTTGGCGGTCTTCGCACCCAGAACCTTGGTCAGCGGGGTGTCCGTGGTGGTCATTCGACTCCTGCCAGCAGGTGGTACCGGGGCTGGCCGCCGGCGTAGCACTGCAACTCGATGAACGGCCAGGTGCGGTGCACGTGACCGCGCAGATCCGCCTCCAGACCGGGTGGGGCGGCCGCCCCCAGCACCAGGGTGACCAGCTCGCCGCCCCCGCCCAGCATCCGGTCCAGCAGGCGGTGGCTCACGTCGGTCAGATCGCCGCCGATCACGTGCACCTCGCCGTCGACCAGGCCCAGCAGGTCACCCGCCCGGCACGGGCCGGCCACCGTGAGAGCGTCCCGCTGGGCGGTGCAGACCTCGCCGTACCGGCAGGCGCCGGCCGCCTCGGCCATCGCGATCACATCGTCGGCGAACGGGCGCTGCTCGTCCCGCACCGCCAGCGCGGCCAGCGCCTGCACCGGCGAACGGGTGGGCACCACGCTGACCCGGATGCCGGCGGCCTCCGCCTCCCGCGCGGCCGAGACGGCGACCGCCTGCGTATTGGCGTCGTTGGGCAGCAGCACCACCGAACCGGCGCCGGTCTTGTGCACGGCCGCCAGCAACTCGGCGGTCGACGGATTACGGTCCACGACGGTGGCGCCCTCCCCCTCGAAGAGAGCGGTCAACCCGTCCCCGGCCGCGACCACCACGGCGGCCCGCCGCTCCGGGCCGGGGCGGTGGCCCACCAGCGGCGTCACCCGGATCCGGAACGGGCGGCCCGCCTCGATGCCCGCCTCGATCGCCGGGCCGACGTCGGTGACGTGGACGTGCACGTTCCACGTCGGGGGGTCGCCGTCGCCGGTGCCCACCACGACGAGGGAGTCACCCAGGCCGTCCAGGGCGCCCCGCAGCCGGGTGACGGCCTCCTCGGTGGCCTCCAGCAGGTACTGCACCTCGAACCCGTAACCGGCGCACTCGTCCTCGTGCCCCGCCGGATGGCTGAGGTCCACCCGGTCCTCACCCCTCCAGACCGCCTGCCCCTGGCCCGGGTCCGCCCGGTCCGCCGGATGGCCGGAAATCGGCAGCACAGTGGTTGCCGCCGGGCCGCCGATCGGGGTGAACGGCTTGCTGCAGACGGCCGGATCCGGGTCCTCCGGATCGCCGCTTCCGGAGCCGGGCACCGCGGGGCCGCCGGCCACCATCGGCTGCATGCCGCTGTGCGCGGACGCCGGAGGCGTCTCGCCGTCAGACACCACCAGGGGCTTGTCGCCGTCGGGCACCACCAGGGGCTTGTCACCGTCAGACACCGCCGGGAGCCTGTCACCGTCAGACACCACCGGGAGCCTGTCGCGGGCAAGCGCCGTCGGGGGCGTTTCGCCCTCGGCGACCACCTCGACCAGGGCATCGAGCAGCAAGCAGAGGCCGCGCCCGCCGGCGTCGACCACGCCGGCCCGGGCGAGCACCGGTAGCTGCTGCGGGGTGCGATCCAGCGCCTCGGCGGCGGCCTGCGCGGCCGCCTTCGCCACCGTGGCCAGGTCGTCGGACCTGGTCCGCCCGGCGCCCTCGGCCGCGGCGGCCACCACCGACAGCACGGTGCCCTCGACCGGACGGGCCACCGCCGCGTAGGCGGCGTCCGTCGCCGTCCGCAAGGCGCGGGCCAGCTCACCGCCGCGCACCGCGACGGCGGCCGCGAAGGTGTCGGCCATGCCGCGGAGGATCTGCGAGACGATGACGCCGGAGTTGCCCCTGGCGCCGAGCAGGGCGCCACGCGCCATCCGGCGCATCAGCCGGGCCACCGCGGTCATGCCCTCCGGCCCCGGCTCCGGCTCCACCGGACCGGCAACCGCCTCATGCGCGGCCGTCAGGGTGAGAACGAGGTTGGTGCCGGTGTCGCCGTCGGGCACCGGGTAGACGTTCAGATCGTCGATCTCACGCTGATGCGCCCGAAGTGCCTCCAGCCCACCATCGCACCAGCGGCGTACCGCGGCGGCATCGAGGGTCTCCAGCACGCGAAAATCGTACTTGCGACCTCCGACAATCGCCGCGCACGCACGCTGACCGGGGGCGATTGGCTCCCCCGGCCGGGGATCGGGTAACCTTGCCGGGTTGCCTGGGCGATGCTTGCTTCCCTGGGCGCCTCCAGTTTCTGGATCGGATCAGTTCCGGTTGCTGGATCAGGTCAGTTTCGTATCAAACCCAGGAGTATCCCGTGGCTAGCGTGTGCGACGTCTGTGGCAAGGGACCGGGCTTCGGCCACAACGTGTCCCACTCGCACCGGCGGACCAACCGCCGCTGGAACCCGAACATCCAGTCGGTGCGCACCCCGGCCGGTGGCGGGACCACCAAGAAGCTCAAGGTCTGCACCTCGTGCATCAAGGCCGGCAAGGTCGTCCGCGCCTGACCGAGCCTTTCTGGCTGATCGGATAGCCGCTGAACCCCCGGGTTCAGCGGCTATCCGCTGTTCTGCCCGCCATTCACCGCACGATGTACCACCGACCCACCGGCACCGCGTGGCCCGCCTCCACCAGGCTCGCCCCAGCCCTCCGGCAACGCCACCCCCATCAGCAGGCCACCTCGCGCAGCCGCCGACCCGCGGGTCGAGCGCCTGCCCAGACAACGCACCCCAGCCTGCCCAGACGAGGCACCCAGGCCCCCAAGCGGCACACCCAGCTCTACCCGAACGGCGCAACCAGGTCTGCCCAAACGGCGCCCCGGGCACTAGGCGACGCACCCCGGGCCTGCCCAGACGAGGCACCCAGGTCTGCCCAAGCGACACACCCAGCTCTGCCCAAACGGCGCAACCCGGGCCACCTAGGCGACGCACCCCGGCCTGCGCGGGCGACGCACCCCGGCCTGCGCGGGCGCGGCGCCCGGGTTCGGCCTTCAGGGTGACTCCCACGACGCCGGCCAGTCCTCACTTGACTCGGTTATCCACAGGAAGACCCCGTCGGGGACGGGCGTCCACAGGGACGGTGGAATCCGTTCGTCCGGTACGGCCGGGAACGGCAACATCTCGGCCATGTCCGCCGAGACCGATCCCCCACTGCTGGAACTGCTGGCACGACAGGCCGGTGTACTCAGCCGCTCACAAGCGTTGCGGCATCTCTCCGCCCGAATGGTGGAGCGGCGCCTCGGTTCGCGACGATGGCAGCACGCGCATCGCGGCGTCTACGTCGCACACACCGGCCCGGTCGACCGCGAGGCCCGGCGCTGGATCGCGGTCCTGAGCACGGGCGATGGCACGCTGCTCGGCGGCCTGTCCGCACTCGAGACCGTCGGGTTCCGTGGTTTCATCACCGACCGGATCGATGTGCTGGTTCGGGCTGAGAAGACACCCAGCGGTCCCCCGGCCGGGGTCGTGGTTCACCGAACCGGCATCCTGCCCGCATCGGACATCCACCTGATGCGCCGACCGCCGGGAACCATGCCGGCCCGGTCACTCGTCGACGCGGCCCAATGGGCGATCTCCGATCAGCGGGCCTGGGCCATCATCGCGGCCGGATTCCAGCAGCGCCTGGTCTACGCCGATGACGTCCGAACAGTTCTCGCCCGAATGCCCCGGGCCAAACGCCGGGCGCTGATCTCCGAGGCGGTCACCTGGTCCTCGGGTGGAGTGCATTCGGCGGCCGAAGCCGATTTCCTCCGCCTATGCCGTCGAGCCGGACTTCCCGAGCCGCTCCTCCAGCATGCCCGCCGAGACGCACACGGGCGGCGAAACTACCTGGACGCGTACTTCGAGGAATGCAGGCTGCACGTCGAGATCGACGGTGGCCATCACATGGACGTCGAGCATTGGTGGGCCGACATGCGCCGCCAGAACGATCTGTGGATTCCCGGCGATCGCGTCCTCCGCTTCCCGGCCTGGGCGATCCGCCACCGCCCAGCCGAGATAACGGCCCAGCTCCGCGCCGCCCTCCGACCCATCCCGTTCTTGAATACTTCACCACCTCTCCCGGTGGCGAAAAGTCCAAGATCCAAAAACGAGGGGTAAACAGGACCCACCCCCGAACACCCCTCATCAGATCTTGGACGCCTCCCCACCGAAAGAGTTAGCAAACTACCCAAGATCGCCAACAACGCACCCGCGAGCCGTGCGACGTGCGGACCAGCATCCGGCGAGCAACGAGCAGCGAGGCACGCGGCGAGCGACGAGCGAGGCACGCGACGAGCGACGTCCGGCGAGCGAGGCACCGCGCCGTTCTTGTACGCCTCCCCACCGCGAGAGGTGGCAAAACGCCCAAGATCGCCAACGGCGCTTCCGCGAGCCACGCGGGATGCGGCGCGCGGCGAGCGACAGGCCAGGCACCGCGGGGCGCGGGGCGCGTTCTTGGACGTTTTGCCACCTCTGGGGGGTGGCAGGGGTGGCAAAACGTCCAAGAACGCCTGCGGCGCATGTGTGGGCGCGGGGTGCGGGCGCATGCGTGGGGCGCGGGGTGCGGGCGCATGCGTGGGCCGCGGGGTGCGGGCGCATGCGTGGGGGCGGTGGGGTTAGAGGGGCTTGGCGTAGGAGAGGACGCCCGGGTGACCGGCGTAGTGGCCGAAGTCGGGGATGCGCACGTAGCCGGCGGACTCGTACAGGGCGATGGCCTCCGGCTGACGGTCGCCGGTCTCCAGGATCATGCGCTTGCAGCCGGCCGCCGTGGCGGAGGCCTCCACGGCGGCGAGCATGCGGCGGGCAAGGCCGCGGCCGCGGGCGGCGTTCGTCGTGAACATGCGCTTGAGTTCGGCGTCGTCGCCGTGCCGTCGCCAGCCGGCGCTGGCGATCAGCCGGTCGTCTTCGACGGCGACCAGGAAGTCGCCGTTCGGCGGGGCGAAGTCGGCTGCCGTGATGGGGGTGTCGTCGCCGCTGCCGCCGTACCGTTCGGAGAGGTCTCGCAGGTTTTCGGCGACGAGTGACTGGACCGCCGGGTCGCCGAACCCCGCGGATTTGATCTTGATGTCCTGCACGCGGGCAAGACTAATCGAGGTCAGCGGAAATGGTCCCAGCCCGTGCCGCCGGTCCAGGGTTTGCGGTCGACGGTGACCCCGGCGCCGTCGAGCACCGAGCCGATCACCCGCCAGTGTTCGGGGAGGGTCACCCCGGGCGGGAAGGTCGCGGCGAGCGGGTGGTCGTCGCCTCCGGCGAGGAGCCAGACGTACGGGTCGACGCCGAGTGCCTTGGCCGCGTCCAGCATCTGGGCGGGCGGCTCGAAGGAGTCCCGCCGTACGTCGATCCCGACCACGCTGGCCTCCGCGATGTGCCCGAGGTCCTGGAGCAGCCCGTCGGACACGTCGATCATGGAGGTGGCGCCGAGCCGGGCCGCCTCGGGTCCGGCCGGGTACCGGACGTCCGGCCGCCGGTACGCGTCGACCAGCAGTTTCGGCGTCCGGAAGCCACGGGACAGCACGGTGAGGCCGGCCGCCGCGTACCCGATCCGCCCGCACAGGGCGACCACGTCACCGGGCCGGGCCCCGTCCCGCCGGACCGGCGCCACCCCGCCCAGGTCACCCAGTGCGGTGACGGCGATGGTGAGCGTCGGGCTGGCCGAGGTGTCCCCGCCGACCACTGTCGCGCCGACCAGCCCGGCCTCGGCGGAGAGTCCGTCGGCGAGCCCTTCGGCCCAGGTGACGTCGAGCCCGGTCGGTACGCAGAGCGCCACCAGCAGGGCGGTCGGGGTGGCGCCCATGGCGGCGATGTCGGCCAGGTTGGCGGCGGCGGCGCGGTGGCCGATGTCCTCGGGCCCGCACCAGTCCCGGCGGAAGTGGCGTCCTTCGACCAGTACGTCGGTGGAGGCGACCACCCGTCCGTCGGCGGCGCGGACCACCGCGGCGTCGTCGCCGGGACCGAGCAGGGTGGCGGATCCGGAGCCGAGCCGGGAGACGATTCGGCCGATCAGCCCGAATTCACCGGCCTCTGCGATGCTCACGTCTAAGTCCTTCGATGGTGGCGACCCGCTGCCGGGCCGCTTCGTACGGTAGTTTCACGACCGGGGATCACCGACGCGCTGGCGGATAGGAGTCGATCGTGGTCCAGGCATACATCCTGATTCAAACGGAGGTCGGGAAGGCCCGTGACGTGGCCGCCGCGATCGAGAAGATACCGGGGGTGGTGCGGGTCGACGCCGTGACCGGTCCGTACGACGTGGTCGTGCTGACCGAGGCGCACACCGTGGACGAGTTGGGTGGCCTCATTGTGAGCAAGGTCCAGTACGTGCCGGGCATCACGAGGACGCTCACCTGCTCCGTGGTAAACCTCTGACATGGTGGACCTCGAGACCTCGAAGATCGACGAAGACCGGACCCGCCGGGCCGCCGCGCTGTGGGCGACCGCTGTGGCCGTACCGGTGACTTTGATCGTAGGTCTCGTCGCCTTTTTCTCCTTGATTCCGGAGAAATCGGATGAACCAGCCAAAGCCCCCCAGGCCCTTCCGAGCACCCCGGTTCAGGTCGACGCCCCTCGGCTGGACGAGAAGGCCGCTCAGGTCTGCCTCGCGGTGACCTCCCAGCTGCCCGCGAAGATCCGGGATCTGGAGGCGCGCAAGGTCTCGGCCGGGCCGGAACAGAACGCGGCCTACGGCGAGCCCCCGGTGGTCGTCTCCTGTGGCGTCCCGCAGCCGGCCATGTGCACGAGGCTCGACGACCGGACCCCGGGCTGCGTCCCGATGGACACCGAGCTGCTGCTCATGGACGGGGTCTGCTGGTTCGGCAAGAACGACGGCGGCACGGCCGTCCTCACCACGATGGACCGTGAGGTCCCGGTGCGGGTGACCGTGCCGTCGGCGTACGAGAATCCGGCGCAGTGGGCCAACGAGTTCTCCGAGACGGTCGTGAAGACCGTGAAGTCGAAGCCCGAGGACGCCATGCCCAGCGGCTGCGCCTGAGCCCTAGTGCAGCCCGGTTCCCCGGCGCAGCGCGGTCCGGATGAGACGGTCCACCACCTTGGGGTATTCCAGGCCGGTGGCCGCCCACATCTGCGGGAACATCGAGGTCGGCGTCATGCCCGGCATGGTGTTGATCTCGTTGAGGAAGATCTCGCCGTCCGCCGTGACGAAGAAGTCGACACGCGCCAGCCCGGCACAGTCCAGCGCGGTGAAGGTCCGCAGCGCGAACTCCCGCACCCGCCTGGTCAGCTCCTCCGACACCGGCGCCGGGATCGTGTAGCGGCTGCCGACCAGGTACTTCGTCTCGAAGTCGTACCAGTCGGCGTCGTCGACGTGGATCTCGGCGAGCAGCGACGCCTCGGGCACGCCACCGGCCTCGCCCTCCAGCACCCCGCACTCGATCTCGCGGCCCACGATCGCGGCCTCCACCAGCACCTTCGGGTCGATCTCGCGGGCCTTGGCGATGGCCGCGTCCAGGTCGGCCCAGTCGCTGACCTTGGTGATGCCGGTCGACGACCCGGCCCGGGACGGCTTCACGAAGACCGGCAGGCCGAGCCGCTCCTTGTCCGCCTCGGACAGCGACGTCCCGGCGCGCAGCACCGCGTACGGCCCGACCGGAATGCCCTCGGCGGCCGCCAGCTTCTTGGTGAACTCCTTGTCCATGGCCGCCGCCGAGGCGAACACGTTCGCGCCCACGTACGGGATACCGGCCATCTCCAGCATGCCCTGGATGGTGCCGTCCTCGCCGTACGCCCCGTGCAGCACCGGGAACACCACGTCCACACCGGCCAGCTCGGAGACACCCTCGGCCGGGTCGCGCACGATCAGCTCGGTCGCCGTCGGGTCGGCCGCCAACACCACGGCGCTGCCGGACTCGGCCGTGATCTCCGGCAGCCGCCGGTCGCTGATCGCGAGCTGCGAGGCGTCACCCGAGGCGAGGACCCAGCGACCCTCACGGGTGATTCCGACCGGCAGAACCTCGTACTGATCCGGGTCCAGGGCACCCAGGATCGCACCGGCACTGACACAGGAAATAGCGTGCTCAGTGCTGCGACCACCGAACACGATCGCGACGCGGGTCTTGCGGGGGGACGTCACTCTTCTCTGCGCCTTCCAGCTAGCGGGCATGCCGGGGGTGACCCTACTCTGCGTAAGCCAGAATCGGGATTCGTGGCGGCACCCGTGAAGATGTGCAAGGCAGGGAGGACGAAGCGTTCATGGCTCCAGCACTCCACGTGATCGCCGGACCCGGTCCGGGGCAGCTGGCGACGATGGCTCACCCGGCCGACGAGCCCTGGTCACCGCAGGAGCTGAGCGCGCTCGCCCGGGCCGGGGTGCAGATTCTGGTGTCGTCCGCCGAGCCCGGCCCGGACACCGCCGGCATCGAGGTGGTGCCCTTCCCGATCTCCGACGGAACCGCCACCCGCGACGAGGCCAACCGGGTGGTCGCGCTGGCCGTCCGTCTCGCCCGCGAGGTCCGCGCGGGCCGTTTCGTGGTCACCCAGGCGGCGGCCGACAACGGCCGGTCGACACTGCTGGCCACCATGACGCTCGCCCTGCTCGGCATCCGCCCCGGCGAGGCGCTGCGCCGCACCGGCCCGTCCGGCACGCCCATCGCCCCCGACTGGCTGCACGACTTCGTCGCCACCCACGGCTGATCATCCGGCCGCCGGCTCCCGTCACACCTTTCAAACCCGTTTCCGGTACGAGGTGGAAAGCCCCCACAGAATCCACCCCGTCCCGCCAGTTCAAGGCGACCTCAGCGCGGCGCAAGCCTTTGCCGCCCGCGCCGGGCTGAGCTCGATTGCTCCGCTTCGCTCCGCGGCAAAACGCCTTGTAACCGGTGTCGAGGCAGGTGATTTCCCGCCGCCAGCACACCCCGCTGGCGTCGGCAAATCACTTGCCTCGACACCGGCGGCGTTTTGCGGGGGACGTCGAGTGCACCACCGTCCACCTCAGCGTGACCGTTCCGCAGCCAGGACGTGCCGTGAGAGTGGATCTCCCCAGCTGGCCCTGGGGGCTGTCTCACGGGGCCTGATACAGCGCTGAGGGCCAGCAGGGGAGATCGGCTAGGCCGTGGTGAAGGTCTGGGGGAGGGCTCCGGCGTCCCAGAGGGCGTCGAGGTGGGCGAGGAAGCCGGTCAGGCTGCGTTCCAGGGCGCGCCGCTCGTCGGCGGGGAGCGTGGCCAGCGGATCGGAGAAGATCAGGCCCTCCGGGTGCTTGGCGCGGGTGCCCACGAACTTGTCGCAGGCACCGCACCAGACGTAGCTGACCAGGGTGGGCCGCTTCGCGTTGGCCGGTGTCGTGAAGTAGGCGCGCAGCCGCCGCTGCCCGCAGGCCGGGCAGTCCCGCTCGCCCGGGTCGGCGAAGAAGCTCGTCCCCTGGGTGAGCGCCGCCACCTCGTCACCGCTGAAGCCGCTCCAGGCCGTCACGACCGGACCAACGCCCGGCCGCCGAATCGGCTACCGCAAAGGCCGGGAGCGGCAGCGAGGAAGGGGGCCGGGCGGCCGGGAGCGGTGGTCACGACGATGCGTCCAGGGCGGTGGTGATGTCGGCCAGCAGGTCGGCGGTGTCCTCGATGCCGCAGGAGAAGCGCAGGAAGCCGGGCGACGTGTCGTCACCCCACTGGGCCCGCCGGTCCGCCGTGGTGTGCACCCCGCCGAACGACGTGGCCGCGAACACCAGCTTCGCCGCCGACAGGAACCGCCCGGCCCGCTCGGCCGAGCCCAGGTCGAACGACACGATGCCGGGTACCCGCCGCATCTGCGCCGAGGCCACCGGGTACGACGGGTCGGTGGGTAGTCCCGGCCACCGCACGCCGGTCACGTCGGAACGGGAGAGCAGCAGCTCGGCGACCGCGGCCGCGTTGGCGCTCTGCCGGGCCAGCCGCAGGTCGAGCGTCGCGATGGACCGGTGCGCCAGCCAGGAGTCGAACGCCCCGGGCACCGCGCCGGTCTGCTTGCGCCACGTCTCGACCTTGGCCAGCAGTTCGGGGTCACTGGCCGACACGTAGCCGAGCAGCACGTCGGAGTGCCCGGTCAGCGCCTTGGTCCCGGACGCGACCACCAGGTCGGCGCCGAGCGCGAGCGGCGTCTGCCCGAGCGGCGTGGCGGTGGTGTTGTCGACCGCCACGAGCGCACCGGCCTCGTGGGCGGCGGCGGACACCGCTGTCACGTCACACACGTCGAGTCCCGGGTTGGCCGGCGTCTCCAGCAGCACGAGACGCACCCCGGTGAAGTCCGGGTACGGTCCGGCGGTCGGCACCAGGATCGTCTTCACACCCAGGTCACGGAGGGTGCCCTCGGCGAATGCCCGTACCGTGAAATAGCCGTCCGCCGGAAGGGCGACCGTGTCGCCGGTGCGCAGCACCGCGAGCAGCAGCGCCGTGATCGCCGCCTGGCCGCTGGCGAAGACCAGCGTGGGCGCGCCCTCCAGGGAGGCGATCGCCGCTTCCAGGGCCCGCCTGGTCGGGTGTTCGGTGCGGGCGTACCCGTTCTCCCCCGGCCCGGTCATCGGGTCCAGGTGGTAGGGCGCCGCGAACACCGGCCCCGGGAGGAACGGCTCACCGACCACCGGAGCGGGCAGCCCGGCGTGCACCGACCGCGTGCCGTCGGAGAAGGAGTCCGAAAACGAGGAGCTCACTCGGGTTTCATCTCCCGTGTCATCAGCAGTTTCACCGCGACCCGCGGGTCCACGCCCTCGTGGCACACCCGCTCGACCTGTTCGACGATCGGCATCTCCACGCCGTTCGCCCGGGCCAGGTCGCGGATGGACAGGCAGCTCTTGACGCCTTCGGCGGTCTGCCGGGTGGCGATCTGCGCCTGTTCCAGGGAGTCGCCACGGCCCAGGTGTTCGCCGAAGGTGCGGTTCCGGGCGAGCGGCGACGAGCAGGAGGCGACCAGGTCGCCGAGGCCGGCCAGGCCGGCGAAGGTGAGCGGGTCGGCGCCGAGCGCCACGCCGAGCCGGGCGGTCTCGGCCAGGCCGCGGGTGATCAGCGAGGCCCGGGTGTTGTCGCCGAGGCCGATCGCCACGGCCATCCCGTACGCCAGGGCGATCACGTTCTTGCAGGCGCCCCCGAGTTCGCAGCCGATCACGTCGTCGCTGGTGTAGGGGCGGAAGTGGGGCGTGGCGAGGGCGTGCTGGACCTGCCGGGCACGGCTCTCGTCGGAGCACGCCACCACGGTCGCGGTGGGCTGCCCGGCGGCGATCTCGGGGGCCAGGTTGGGCCCGGAGACGACCACGACGCGGTCCGGGGCGACACCGGCCGTCTCCACGATGACCTCGCTCATCCGCTTGAGCGTGCCGAGCTCGATGCCCTTCATGAGGGAGACCACGGTGGCGTCGCCGGGGAACGAGCCGGCCCAGTCGGCCAGGTTGCCGCGCAGGGTCTGGGCGGGCACCGCGATGGCGATCAGCTCGGCGCCGGTGACGGCCTCCGCCAGGTCGGTGGTCCCGGTGACGGTCGGCCCGAGGCGGATGCCGGGAAGCGAGCCCTCGTTGGAGCCCTTCTCCCGGATCTCTGTGGCGACCGCCTCCCGCCGCGCCCACATGCGCACCTCCGACCCGGCCTCGCCGAGCACCTTGGCGAACGCGGTGCCCCAGGATCCGGATCCGATGACGGCCGCCTTCATGGGGCATCCTCCGAGGTAGTGGCCCGACGCGCGGGCCGGTCGTAGAGCGCCGGCGGCTCGCCGTCGCGGATCTCAGCGAGCAGGTCCCGGATGCCCAGCATGATCGCCTCGGTCATCTCCTCGAGCACCGCCCGGGTGGGTTCGACGCCGGCCCAGCGGCTGAGGTCGATCGGCGCGCCGGTGGTCACCGTGACGTGCGAGCGGCGCAGCTTCAGCCGGTTGGTACGCGGGTCGAAGATCTCCTGGGCGCCCCAGTTCGCGATCGGCACCACCGGGGCGCCGGTCAGCAGCGCGAGCCGGGCCGCGCCGGTCTTGCCCCGCATCGGCCACAGCTCGGGGTGCCGGGTCGTCGTCCCTTCCGGGTAGATCACCACGGCACCGCCCTCGCGTAGCGCCTCGACCAGCGTGTCCAGCGACTTCACCGCCTCCACACTGCCCCGTTCGACCGGGATCTGCCGGGTCTTGCGGAGCAGGAACCCGATCACCGGCACCTTCCAGACGCTGGCCTTGCCGAGGAACCGCGGCCACCGGCCGGACCGCCAGACGTAGTGCGCGACGACCAGGGGGTCGAAGTGCGACACGTGGTTCGGGACGAGGATCACCGGCCCGGTGGCCGGGACGTCGTCCATCCGGTGCCAGGTCTTGCGGGTGAGCACGGTCATCACCGGGAGGACCAGCATCACCGCGAGACGCTGCCAGAAACCGAGCCTGAGCTGTGCCACGGCATCCCCCGTCCCTCGATCGGCGACGCCCCTGCGTTCACCTGCGACGAAATCATGCCCGCTCCCGCCCGGTGGAACCAGGCAGGGGTCGAACAGTCGCGTCGCAGGTGACGGACACACCAGGCGGAACGGCCCGCGCGCGGCGGGGCGGGACCGCCGGGTACGGCAGACTGGCCGGGTGGTGGTGCGGAGTTGGACGGTGGTCATCCCGGTGAAGCGGCTGGGCCTGGCGAAGACGCGGCTGCGCGGCGCGGTTCCGCCGGACCGGCACCCGGATCTGGCGCTCGCCATGGTTCGCGACACGGCCGCCGCGGTGCTCTCCGCCACCACGGTCGCCGGGCTGATCGTGGTGACCGACGATCCGGCGGTCGGCGGCGCGGTCCGGGAGCTGGGCGCCCGGGTGGTGCCCGATCCGGGTGGCGGGCTGAACGCGGCGATGCGGTTCGGCGCCGACCAGGCGGCCGGGCTCGGCACGTACCGGGCGGTGCTGGCCGGTGATCTGCCCGCGCTGCGCCCGGAGCAACTGGACGAGGCGCTCGGCCGGGTGTCGGCCCGCAGCTTCGTGCCGGACGCCGCGGGCATCGGGACGGTGCTGCTCGCCGCGCCGCCTGGGCGGCCGCTCGACCCGCGGTTCGGCGGTCCGTCGGCGGCCGCGCACGCGGCCAGCGGGGCGGTCCGGCTGGTCCGGGAGTGGCCCGGTCTGCGGCAGGACGTGGACACCGCCGCCGACCTGGACGCGGTGCTCACTCTGGGTGCGGGACCCCGGACGTGTGGCCTGCTGCGTGATCTCGGACTCACCACGGAGTGCGCGCCGGCCGCCTGAACCGGGTAGCGTGCGATGTCATGCAGGGCACGATCGCGACCTTCGACCCGCAGACCCGCAGCGGCTCGCTGCTTCTCGACGACGGAACGCCGCTGGTCTTCGGCCCGGAGGCGTTCGACCGCTCCGGGCTGCGGCTCCTCCGCCTCGGTCAGCGGGTCACCATCGAGCCGGATGAGGCGGGAGCGGTCCGCCGTGTGTTGATTCCCGGAGTCGCCTGAATTGATCATCCGCTAGTTCGTTTCACGTTCCGCCGAAAGCGGCGATGATGGACGCATGCAGACCCCGCCCCGGACCCCCGAGACCCGCCGGCGTGGCCCCAACGGCCGCTTTCTGCCCAGGCCGGAGCAGACAGAGGCGCAGCCGATCGAGGCCCCCGATCCCGTGACCGCCTCTGAGCCGGCCGCCACCGAGCTGGTGGTGACCGAGCAGGTCGCCGCCGCGGAACCGGTGAGCCCGGCGGCTGTGGCCGAGGCCGTGATCACGGAGCGCGAGGTGTCTGAACTCACCGGGAGTGAGATGGTCGCCGACCTGAACGACGACGAGGACGACGAGGACCTCGACGAGACGCCCGGCTATCTGCTGCCGGAGGACCGGTTCCACAACCGGGAGCTGTCCTGGCTCGACTTCAACGCCCGGGTGCTGGCCCTGGCCGAGGACCCGGGGACGCCTCTGCTGGAGCGGGCGAAATTCCTGGCCATCTTCGCCAGCAACCTCGACGAGTTCTACATGGTCCGGGTGGCCGGCCTGAAGCGCCGGCTGAGCGCCGGCCTGCCGGTCCGCGGCGGTGACCGGTCCCCGCTGCGGCACCAGATCGAGATGATCACCGAGCGGACCGCCGACCTGGTCACCCGGCACGCCGCCTGCTTCGCCGACGAGGTCCGGCCGAAACTCGCGGCGGAGAGCATCGAGCTGGTCTCGTGGAAGGAGCTGGACGCTGCCGAGCAGGGGCGGCTGCGGACCTTCTTCCGGGAGCAGGTCTTCCCGGTCCTGACGCCGCTCGCCGTCGACCCGGCGCACCCGTTTCCGTACATCTCGAGTCGTTCGCTCAACCTGGCGGTGGCGCTGCGCTACCCGGAGGGCGACTCGCCCGAGCTGTTCGCCCGGGTCAAGGTGCCGAACAACGTGCCCCGCTTCGTGACCGTGCAGAACGACAGCCGCGGCGTGCGCTTCCTCCCGGTCGAGGAGCTCATCGCCGTACATCTGAATCAGCTCTTCCCGGGGATGCAGATCCTGGAGTGGCACCTGTTCCGGGTGACCCGCAACGCCGAGCTGGAGGTCGACGAGGACCGCGACGAGGACCTGCTCCAGGCCCTGGAGCGGGAGCTGGCGCAGCGCCGGTTCGGTCCGCCGGTGCGGCTCGAGGTGGCCGCGTCGATCAGCGATCACGTGCTCGACCTGCTGGTCCGCGAGCTCGACATGGACAGCCAGGACGTGCTGCGGGTGCCCGGCCTGCTGGACCTGTCGGCGCTGTGGCAGGTGTTCGGCGAGTGCGACCGCGACGATCTCAAGGACCGCCCGTTCGTGCCGGCGACCCACCCGCACCTGGCCGACGGCGAGGTGCCGCGCAGCGTGTTCAACCGGCTGCGCGAGTCGGACATCCTGGTGCACCACCCGTACCACTCGTTCTCCACCAGCGTGCAGCGGTTCGTCGAGCAGGCGGCGGCCGACCCCAACGTGCTGGCCATCAAGCAGACGCTGTACCGGACGTCCGGCGACTCCCCGATCGTGGACGCCCTGGTCGACGCGGCGGCCGCCGGCAAGCAGGTGGTGGTGCTGGTCGAGGTGAAGGCCCGGTTCGACGAGGTGGCCAACATCGCCTGGGCGCGGACCCTGGAGCGGGCCGGCTGCCACGTGGTCTACGGCCTGGTCGGCCTGAAGACGCACTGCAAGACCGCCCTGGTGGTGCGGCAGGAGGGCAACCAGATCCGGCGCTACTGCCACATCGGCACCGGCAACTACCACCCCAAGACCGCCCGGCTGTACGAGGACTTCGGCATGCTGACCGCCGACCCGGAGGTGGGCGCCGACGTCACCGACCTGTTCAACGTGCTGACCGGATACAGCCGGCAGACCACGTACCGGCGTCTCCTGGTGGCGCCGCACGGTGTCCGCAAGGGCCTGCTGGAGCGGGTCGACGAGCAGGCCCGGATCGCCCGGGAGGGCGGCGAGGCGCTGGTCCAGTTCAAGGTGAACTCCCTGGTCGACGAGAAGACCATCGACGCGCTGTACCGGGCCTCGCAGGACGGGGTCAAGGTGGATCTGATCATCCGGGGCATGTGCGCGCTGCGGCCCGGCATCCCCGGCCTGTCGGAGAACATCCGGGTCCGCTCGATCGTCGGCCGGTTCCTGGAGCACTCGCGGGTGTTCCGGTTCGGTCCCGGGCCGGACGCCGAGTACTGGATGGGCTCCGCCGACCTGATGCACCGCAACCTGGACCGCCGGGTGGAGGCGCTGGTCAAGGTGACCCTGCCGTCGGCCCGCGAGGAGCTGCGGCACGTGCTGGAGTTCTCGATGGCCGAGCAGACCGAGGGCTGGGATCTGGACGCCGACGGTCTCTGGCACCGCAGCGCCGGCACCCCCGGCCGTCCTCAGGTGCACCTCCAGGCCGCCATGCTGCGCCGGATCATCGGCAAGAAGCAGCACTGATGCCGGCTGGTTCCACCGGGGCCGTGGAGCGGGCGGCGGGCGGGGTGCTCTACCGCCCGGCCGCTGCCGGTCTCGAGATCTGTGTGGTGCACCGGCCGCGGTACGACGACTGGAGCCTGCCCAAGGGCAAACTGTCCGACGGCGAGCCGCCGCTGGCCGCCGCGGTCCGGGAGGTCGAGGAGGAGACCGGCACCGCCGGGATACCGCAGCTGCGGCTGCCCGACGTCGACTATCCGCTGCCCGGCGGGCGGCCGAAGAACGTGGCGTTCTGGCTGATGCGGGCCGGTTCGGACGGTCCGGTGCAGGACACCGACGAGGTCGACGAGCTGGCCTGGCTGCCGTTGGACGAGGCGGCCGCGCGGCTGACGTACGCCGATGAACGCGACATCGTGGCGCATGTCGCCGCTCTGCCGCCGGTGACCGCGGTGATCGCGCTGGTCCGCCATGCCCGGGCCGGGGAGCGGAAGAAGTGGGCCGGCCGTGACGAGCTGCGGCCGATCGATCCGGTCGGCGTGAAGCAGGCGGACCGGATCGCCGACCTGCTCACCCCGTTGCGACCGCGGCGCCTGGTGGCGGCGCCGCCGCTGCGCTGCGCCCAGACGCTGGAACCGCTGGCCGCGGCGCTCGGCGGTCTGCCGATCGTGCGGGACAGCGCGGTCGCCGAGCCGCCCGGCCCGGATTGGTTGCCGGCCCGGCTGGCCGCGGCCCGGTCCCGGCTGGCCGAGCTGCGCGCGCACGAGCGCGTGGTGGTGTGCAGCCAGGGCAAGCTGATGCCGCAGCTGCTCGCGTCGCTGCACGACGACGACGCCACCGAGCGGTTCAGAACGCCGAAGGGCGACGGCTGGCTGCTGACCTGGTCCGGCGACCGGTTGATGGGCGCGTCCCGGCTGTGACGGCACGGCCGGGCGGGTCCGCCCGCCAGAGGCCGATCTGGTCGCCGGTCAGCCAGCGGGCCCGCCACAGCTCGTCCCGGCGGGGTTCCCAATCCCGGTGGGGCAGCAGGGCGAGGCGCCAGCTCAGCACCCCGGCCAGGTACCACCCGTAGAGCGGGACGGCGCCCAGCCATCCGTCCAGCCTCCGGTACGAGCACCGCGGCGCCGCCCAGCAGACCGCGATCCCGGACCATCCGCAGGTGATCAGCCAGTCCAGCACCGGCCACCCGGTACGGTCCTCGGCCAGGTCGCCGAGAGTCCACCCGGGTACGACCGCGACGGCGAACAGCGCCGCCGCGGCGGTGGCCCGGGCGGTCAGGCCACGCGGTCTCGATCGGTCCATGCCCGGACCGTAGGCCGCCGGAACCGAACCGCGCGGCCACACGGAAAAGGCGTCCACCCAACGGTGGACGCCTTTTCGTCGCCTCGGCTCAGCGGGCCTTGCGTGCCGAGGCGGTACGAGCCCGGGCCGGTGCCGCGGCCGGGGTGGCGGTCTTACGGGCGGTCCGCTTGGCCGGGGTGGCCTTCGCGGTGGTCGCCGTCTTCTTCGCGGGCGCCGTGGTGGCCTTCCTGGTGGCCGTCTTCGTGGCCGGCGCCGTCTTGGTGGCGGTCGTCTTGGTGGCGGTCGTCTTCTTGGCGGCCGCGGTCTTCGCGGTGGTCGCCTTTGTGGCCTTTGTGGCCTTTGTGGCGGCCGTCTTCGTGGCCGCCTTCGTAGCGGTCGTCTTGGCAGGCGCCGTCTTGGTGGCGGTCGTCTTCTTGGCGGCCGCGGTCTTCGCCGTGGTCGCCTTGGCCGCCTTGGTGGCGTTGGTGGCCTTGGTGGCCTTGGTGGCCTTGGTGGCCTTGGTGGCGGCCGTCTTCGTGGCCGCCTTCGTAGCGGTCGTCTTGGCAGGCGCCGTCTTGGTGGCGGTCGTCTTCTTCGCGGCCGCGGTGGTCGCCGTCTTCTTGGCGGCGCCGGCCGCCTTCGCCGGCTTTCCGCTCGCCACCAGTTCGCGGAATGCGCTGCCCGCCTTGAAGACCGCGACCGACGTCTTCTTCACCTTGACCGGCTCACCAGTCCGCGGATTTCGAGCGGTGCGCGCATTGCGTGCCCGCTTCTCGAACGAACCGAATCCGGTGAGCGCGACCTTGTCACCCTTGGCAACGGCGTTCTGCACCTCACTGATGAACGCGTCCAAAGCCAGGGTCGCCGTCTTCCTGTCTCCCAGCCTGCCGGCGAGCGCCTCGATGAGCTCGGCCTTGTTCACGATTTCCTCCTGGACGTGACGTGAGAACTGGCCCGTCGAAGGCCATTCTGCGCGCACGGTATGCCCTGTGACCCGGTTACAGAAACATTCAGGGGAAAAATGCGTTGTGTCCCAACGAATTCGCCCCTGCCGGGTGACCCGGCAGGGGCGAATTGGCGAAGAGGAACTAAAGAACGACGGCCGGCTTGAAAGCGGGGCGGCCCTTCTCGTACGCGGTAATCGCGCCTTCGTGCCGCAGCGTCAGTCCGATGTCGTCGAGGCCCTCCATGAGGCGCCAGCGACTGAAATCGTCGATCGGGAACCCGTAGGCGGCGTCGTCCACCCGGACCACGCGGCCCTCCAGGTCGACGGTGATCTCCTTCTCCGGCTCGCTCTCGGCCAGGTCCCAGAGGCTCTCCACGATCTTCTGGTCCAACTGGATCGGGAGCAGGCCCTCCTTGAGGGAGTTGCCGCGGAAGATGTCACCGAAGCGGGAGGCGATGACCGCCTTGAAGCCCCAGTCGCGCAGCGCCCAGACGGCGTGCTGCCGGGACGAGCCGGTGCCGAAGTTCGGTCCGGCGACCAGGATGGTGGCGCCCGCGTGCCGCGGCCGGTTCAGCACGAAGTCCGGGTCCTCACGCCAGGCGTTGAAGAGCCCGTCCTCGAAGCCGGTCCGGGTGACCCGCTTCAGGTAGACCGCCGGGATGATCTGGTCGGTGTCCACGTCGGAGCGGCGCAGGGGCATGACCTTGCCGCTGTGGGCGACGAACTTGTCCATGACTGATGTCTCCCGGCTGGTCAGAGGTCGGCGGGGGCGGCCAGCCGGCCGACCACCGCGGTGGCGGCGGCGACCTGCGGCGAGACCAGGTGGGTACGCCCGCCCTTGCCCTGCCGGCCCTCGAAGTTGCGGTTGGAGGTGGACGCGGCGCGCTGGCCGGGGCTGAGCGTGTCCGGGTTCATGCCCAGGCACATGGAGCAGCCGGCGAACCGCCACTCGGCGCCCGCCTCGGTGAAGACCTTGTCCAGGCCCTCGGCCTCGGCCTGCTCGCGCACCTGGTAGGAGCCCGGCACGATCATCATGCGGACGCCGTCGGCCACCTTGCGGCCACGGATCACGTCGGCGGCGGCACGCAGGTCCTCGAGCCGGCCGTTGGTGCACGAGCCGACGAAGACCACGTCGACCGGGACCGCACGGAACGGGGTGCCCGGGGTGAGGTCCATGTACGCCAGCGCGCGCTCGGCGGCGCCGCGCTCGACCTCGTCCAGGAAGTCCTCCGGGCTCGGCACCACGCTGTTCAGCGCCGCGCCCTGGCCCGGGTTGGTGCCCCAGGTGATGAACGGGCTGATCTGCGAGGCGTCCAGGATGATCTCGGTGTCGTACTCGGCGTCCTCGTCGGTGGCGAGGGTCTTCCAGTACTCGACCGCGGCGTCCCACTGCTCGCCCTTCGGGGCGTGCTGACGGCCCTCGAGGTACGCGAACGTGGTCTCGTCCGGCGCGATCATGCCGGCCTTGGCGCCCCACTCGATCGACATGTTGCAGATCGTCATCCGGCCCTCCATGGAGAGCTTGCGGATGGCCTCGCCGCGGTACTCCACGATGTGGCCGTTGCCGCCGCCGGTGCCGGTCTGCGTGATCAGGGCGAGGATCAGGTCCTTCGCGGAGACGCCCGGGCCCAACTCGCCGACCACGGTGACGGCCATCGTCCGCGGCTTGGACTGCGGCAGTGTCTGGGTGGCGAGCACGTGCTCGACCTCGCTGGTGCCGATGCCGAAGGCCAGCGCGCCGAACGCGCCGTGGGTCGCGGTGTGCGAGTCGCCGCAGACGATCGTCATGCCGGGCTGGGTGAGACCCAGCTGCGGGCCGATCACGTGCACGATGCCCTGGTTCACATCGCCCAGCGGACGGATCTCGACACCGAACTCGGCGCAGTTCTTCCGCAGCGTCTCGATCTGCGTGCGCGAGGTCGTGTCGGCGATCGTGAACAGCTCACCGCGCTTGGTGTTGAACGCGGGGTCCGCATACCCGGTCGGGGTGTTGTGGTCCTCCGTCGCGAGCGTGAGGTCGGTCCGGCGAACCGGCCGGCCGGCCATCCGCAGACCGTCGAAGGCTTGCGGGCTGGTGACCTCGTGCAGCAGGTGCAGGTCGATGAAGAGCAGGTCGGGCTCGCCCTCGGCCGTGCGCACCACGTGGTCATCCCAGACCTTCTCGGCCAGGGTCCTGGGTTTCCCGCTCTGGGGAGTGACTCCCACCATCTGGACATCCTAAATTCTGGAATGTATGTTTCGGCTTGTGGGACACAGTATGAGCGGTGTAGGCGTTCTCGACAAGGCGGTAGTCATCCTCGCCGCGTGTGTCGACGGCGCCAGCCTGGCCGAACTCGTCGAGCGCACCAAGCTGCCGCGGGCGACCGCACATCGCCTGGCCCAGGCTCTGGAGATTCATCGGATGCTGGTGCGGGACACTCAAGGAAGATGGCGTCCAGGACCGAGATTGGGCGAGTTGGCCAATGCCGCACCGGACGTTCTGCTGACCGCGGCCGAGCCGCTGCTGTCCGCACTGCGGGACGCGACCGGCGAGAGCGCTCAGCTCTACCTGCGCCGCGCCGATGAGCGCATCTGCGTCGCCGCCGCCGAGCGCGCCAGTGGCCTGCGCGACACCGTGCCGGTCGGCTCGGTGCTGCCGATGGTCGCCGGTTCGGCCGCCCAGATCCTGCTCGCGTGGGAGCCGCCCGAGGCGGTGATGCCGCTCCTGCCGCGCTGCAAGTTCACCGGCCGCACGCTGGCCGAGGTGCGCCGCCGCGGTTGGGCACAGAGCGTCGCCGAGCGCGAGCCGGGTGTGGCGAGCGTCTCCGCGCCGATCCGCGACCGGACCGGCCGGGTGATCGCGTCCATCTCGATAAGCGGTCCGATCGAGCGACTGGGCCGCCGCCCCGGTGAGCGCCACGCCATGGCCGTCGTCCGCGCCGGCCAGCGCCTGTCCGGCCTCTGACCCTCCCTCCCCTCTCCTTCCCCTCCGCCCGCCCGCCCCGCCTCCGCGCGGGGCGGCTTCGTTTCCGGCGAGAGATCTCGATGAGTGGATAGGCTGCCGCCGTGAGGCTCTTCGGGCAGGGCGATCGGCTCTTCGGGCGCGAAACCGAGTGCGCCGTCCTCGACGGCCTCCTCTCCGAGGCGCGATCCGGGCACAGCGCGGCCTTGGTGCTGCGCGGCGAGGCCGGCACGGGCAAGACCGCATTGCTTCGGTACGCGCTGAGCACGGCAACCGGCGCACCGGCCGGAAGCGGCGCCGGGACGCTCGTCATCAGCGGTGTCGAGGCGGAGGCCGGGCTGCCGTACGCCGGACTGCACCGCCTGCTCATCCCGCTCCTGCCGGAACGCGGCCACCTCCCGCCCGCCCAGCGCGCCGCCCTGGAGGTGGCCTGCGGTCTCACCGACGGCCCCACCCCCGACCTCTACCTGGTCAGCCTCGCGGCGCTCACCCTGCTGGCGGCCGCGCCCCGGCTCTGCGTCGTCGACGACGTGCACTGGCTGGACCCGGACTCGGCCCGTGCCCTCGCCTTCGTGGCTCGCCGCCTGCACGCCGAGGGGGTCGTCCTGCTCTTCGGCCAGCGGGTGGTCGCCGAGGATCCGGGGCTGCTCGCCGGCGTGGACGTGCTGGAGATCACCGGCCTGGCCCGCGACGCCGCCATGGCGCTGCTCTCCGACGTGGTCACCGGCGACCTGGACCTGGGTCTGGCCGAGCACGTCGCGGAAAGCACCGGAGGCAACCCGCTGGCCCTCACCGACCTGGGCCGGGAACTCACCGCCGAGCAGCTGCGCGGCGCCTCCCCGCTGCCCGATCCGGTGCCGATCGGCAGCCGCCTGGAGGCGCACTACTCGGCGCGGGTCAGCGGCTACCCGGAGGCCACCCGGACCTGGCTGGTGCTCGCCGCGGCCGGTGCGGGCGCCCGCCACGACCATCTGCTGGCCGCCGCCGGCCTCCTGGCCGTACGACCGGAGGACGCCGCGCCCGCCGAGTCGGACCGGCTGGTGTCCGGCACCCCGCCGGTGGTGTTCCGGCATCCCCTGGTCCGCTCGGCGGTCTACGGCGACGCCCCGCCCCCGCGCCGCCGGGCCGTGCACGCCGCCCTGGCGGCCGTCATCACCGGTGACGCCGACGCCGACCGTCGCGCCTGGCACCTGGCCGCCGCCACCGCCGCGCCGGACGAGACGGTCGCCGCCGAGCTGGAGCGCCGTGCCGACCGGGCCGGCGCCCGCGGCGGGCAGGCCGCCCGGTCCACCTTCCTGAGCCGGGCGGCCGAACTGACCCCGGACGAGACGGTCCGCACCGGACGCCGGGTGGAGGCGGCCGCCGCCGCGATGGCGGCCGGCGCGCCGGTCCGGGCCCTGCTGCTGCTGGAGACCGCCGGCGACGATCACCTGTCCGGGCCGGCCCGCGGGTCGGCGCTGCTCACCCGGGCCCTCGCCACGGTCAACACCGGCGCGCCCACCGCGCTGCGGGACGCCACCGCGCTCTGCCTGGAGGCGGCCGGCGCGTTCGGCGCCGACCACGGCCGGGCCCGGCGGGCCGCCGTGCAGGCCGTCGACCACGCCATCGGCGCGGAACACCTGTCGTCGGTGAGCGAGACCACTGTCGCGGCCGAGGCCGCCCGGCTCGCCGCCACCGATCCGGACGGGCTGGACGGGCTCCTGCTGGCCGGTTACGCGTCGTTCATCCAGGACGGGTACGCCGCCTGCGTACCCCTGCTGCGCCGGGCGATCGCCGCGATCGCCGACCCGGCCCTCCCGGACGAGACGCTGCGCCGCCGGTTCGTCGTCGGGATCAACTACTGCAACCTGCTCTGGGACGACGACACCAAACTGCTGCTGCTGGACCGGGCCGAGGCCGCCGCCCGGCGTACCGGCGCCCTGCACACGCTGGACCTGGTCCACTTCGTCGGCGCGATGACCGACGCGGTGCTGGGCCGGCTGCGGCACGCCGACCGGCACGACGCCGCCGGGCAGCGGCTGCGCCGGTCGATCGGCATCACCGCCGAGCAGGAGCAGGTGTGGCGGCATCCCGAACTGGTGGCCTGGCGGGCCCCGGACGGCTTCCGGGAGACGGTTCCGCAGGCCCTGGGAGTCTTCGAGATGCTGCACATGGGCGGCATGCACACGGTCACCCGTCTCGCCGTGGCCGGGCTGGAGATCGCGAGCGGCGCCTATCCGGCCGCGGTCGAGCTGCTGCTGGACATCGTCGACCTGGGCCGGCCCCGCCGGTACGCCTGGGCCCTGCCCGACCTCGTCGAGGCCGCCCTCCGGTCCGGCGACCGCGCGACGGCCGAACTCGCCTGTGCCGACCTGACGTCGGCCGCCGGTAACAGCGGCACACCCCGGGCCCTGGGCCTGCTCGACCGGTCCCGGGCCCTGCTGGCCGCGCCCGAGGAGGCCGAGGAGCACTATCGCGCCGCCGTCGAGCGGCTCGCTGCCACACCGGCGTGGGGCGACCTGGCCCGGGCCCGGCTGCTCTACGGCGAGTGGCTGCGCCGCCGCCGGCGCCGGCGGGACGCCCGGGACCAGCTCGCCACGGCGCTGGAGATGTTCGAGGAGGCCGGGGCCACGGTGTTCGCCGGGCGCGCCCGGGCCGAGCTGGGGGCGACCGGGGAAAGCGTGCGCTCACCCGTACCGAAGGAACGCGAAACGGCCTTGACCCCGCAGGAGGCCGCCGTGGCCCGCCTGGCCGGCGCCGGGGCGACGAACGCGGAGATCGCCGCGCACCTCTACCTCAGCCCCAGCACGGTCGACTACCACCTGCGGAAGGTGTTCCGGAAGCTCGGCGTCACCTCGCGGCGGCGGTTGCGCGGCGTGTTGCACGACTGACTACGAGTTCCACGGGATTCGCCGGTGGGCGCGTTCCCACCAGGATCGTAGGACATGAAGCCGATCGTTCTTGTGCACGGATTCTGGGTCACGCCGCGGAGCTGGGAGAACTGGGTCGCCCACTACGAGGCCAAGGGCCACCGGGTGATCGCGCCCGCCTACCCCGGCTTCGAGGTCGAGGTGGAATCCCTCAACGCCGACCCCACCCCGATCCTGAACGTCACCGTGCCGCGGATCATCGCGCACCTGGAGGAGCAGATCCGGGAGCTGCCCGAGGCGCCGATCATCATCGGTCACTCGGCCGGCGGCGCGTTCACCCAGATCCTGCTGGACCACGGGTACGGCGCGGCCGGCGTGGCGATGAACTCGGCGCCCACCGAGGGTGTGCGGGTGGTGCCGCTGTCACAGGTGAAGTCCACCTTCCCGGTGCTGAGGAGCCCGGCGAACCGGCACCGGGCGGTGCCGCTGACGCTGGAACAGTGGACCTACGCGTTCACCAACACGTTCACCCCGGAGGAGTCGAAGGCCCTCTACGAGCGGTACGCCGTCCCGGCCAACGGGGGCATCCTGTGGGGCAGCGTGCTCGCCAACTTCCAGCCCGGCCACCAGGACACCTGGGTCGACTACCACAACGACGGGCGGGCGCCGCTGCTGTTCGTCTCCGGCTCCGAGGATCACATCATGCCGCCCGAGGTGCAGCGGTCGAACCACAAGCACTACCGGTCGAACACGGTGACCGAGATCCGTGAGTACGAGGGCTACGCCCATCTGCTGCCCGCACAGAAGGGCTGGGAGCAGATCGCCGACGAGGTCCTGGACTGGGCCCTCCGGCACGCCCGGTGAACGACCTGCGGATCACCCACGTCGGCGGCCCCACCACCCTGATCGAACTGGCCGGGGTCCGGCTGCTCACCGACCCGACCTTCGACGAGCCGGGCCGGCGGTACTCGTTCGGCCTCGGCACGTCATCGGTCAAGACGGCCGGCCCGGCGGTGGCCGCCGGCGAGCTCGGGCCGATCGACGCGGTGCTGCTCACCCACGATCACCACGGGGACAATCTGGACGTCGCGGGCCGGGCGCTGCTGCCGTCCGTGCCGGTGGTGCTGACCACGGTGAGCGGGGCCCGCCGGCTCGGCGGCAACGCCACCGGGCTGGCGCCGTGGCGGTCCGCCCGGGTCGGTGAGATCGAGGTCACCGCCACCCCGGCCCGGCACGGCCCGCCGCTGTGCCGGCCGATCGTCGGCGAGGCGATCGGGTTCGCCCTGCGGCCGCCGGGCAGCACCTCGGTGATCTGGATCTCCGGGGACACCGTGCTGTTCGGCGGGGTCCGGCAGGTGGCGTCCCGGTTCACCGTCGACACCGCGATCCTGCACCTCGGCGACGTCCGGTTCGGGCTCACCGGCCCGATCAGCTACACCATGAACGGCCGGGACGCGGCCCGCCTCGTCGAGTCGCTGCGGCCGCGGAAGGTGGTGCCGGTCCACTACGAGGGCTGGTCCCACTTCCATGAGGGCCGTGCCGGTGTGGAGGCCGCCTTCCCGCCCGGCACCCTGACCTGGCTCACGCCCGGCGTGCCCACCACGGTCTAAAGCAGAGCGGCCCGCACCTTGATCGGTGCGGGCCGCTCTCGCTGTAGTCCCGAAGGGATTCGAACCCTCGCTACCGCCTTGAGAGGGCGGCGTCCTAGGCCGCTAGACGACGGGACCCCATATTCGCCTCCGGCTTTCCCCGGCGGCGCGCTGAACTCTATCAGCCCCTGGCCCGCAGCCGAAATCGGATATCCACCCACCTCACAGCCCCGGCCCGACCCCACTGGCGCACACGTAACGGCGTCCGTGGTCGCCCGCCCACGCCATGACGCCAGGCCGCGCACACGAACGGCGCGACGTGAGCGCCGCCTGGCCAAAGCGCGGGCTCTGCTTCGTACCCCGGAAAGCGAAACGGCCCGCATCCGAAGATGCGGGCCGTTTCCGATGTAGTCCCGAAGGGATTCGAACCCTCGCTACCGCCTTGAGAGGGCGGCGTCCTAGGCCGCTAGACGACGGGACCAGAACGTGCTGTTTCACTGCTTCCAGCACTGCCCTCCCGGAGGAGGGCCGCGCTGGGGTACCAGGACTCGAACCTAGACTAGCTGAACCAGAATCAGCCGGGCTGCCAATTACCCCATACCCCATTTGGCCCGGCTTGCCGCGCCGGAGAGAACTTTACCTGAGGCCAACCGGCCCGCCAAATCGGGTCACCCGAATAGATCAGCGTGATGCCGCGCCCACTTGACGTAGGCGGTCGCGGGACGGCCGAGGAGATCGGCGACCGTCGACACCGCCCGCTGGGGATGTGCCGTGAGCTGGGCGAGCCCGTCCAGGTACCAGCGCCCGTACTCCCCCATGGCCAGCTCGAACTGGGCGACCGCCGCCTCGCCGGTCAACTCGACGTAGGTGAGGTCCCGGCCGAGACCCTCGGCCAGGGCGGCGACCTTCTCCGGACGGCTGAGCGCCTGCGGGCCGGTCAGCTCATAGGAGCGCCCCTCGTGACCGTCGCCGAGCAGCACCTCGGCGGCGACCGCGGCGATGTCCTCCTGGGCGATGGGTGCGTTGATCGCGCCGGGGAACGCGTCCCGCACCTCGTCGCCGGCCCGGATCTGCGGGGCCCAGATGGTGGCGTTGGCCATGAACTCGCCCGGCTCCAGATGGGTGAAGGGCACTCCGCTGGCCTCCACGCCGTCCTCGACCGCCTGCCAGTGGTCGCCCTTCGCGCCGGCCATGTCGACGATCCGGCGCACCCCGGCCTCGGCGGCCATCCGGCAGACCTCGAAGACGGTGGCCGGGTCGGGCGCGAGGTACACCACATCCACGCTGGCCAGGGCCGCGGCGACCGTCGCCGGCCGGCGGAAGGAGCCGCGCACCACCTCGACGCCGGGTGGCAGCGCGGCCCGCTCCGGATCGACGGTGAGCGCCCGGACGTCGTCCGCGCCACGGGCCAGCAACTCGTCGACGACCATCCGGCCCACGTTCCCGGTGGCGCCGGTGACAAGGATCCTCATTCTCGTACCCCCTACGGAAACTGCTTTCCCGTAGGGTATACGGAATCATGGAGAACTACCCCCTGCTCTGGCGCGGAAATCTGCCCGCGAAGAAGGCCGCCGGGCGCCCGCCCCGGCTCAGCGTCGACGCGGTGGTGGCCTCGGCCGTCCGGATCGCGGACGCGGACGGCCTGGAGGCGGCCTCGATGGCGCGGGTGGCGGCCGATCTCCGGGTGGCGACCATGACGCTGTACACGTATGTGCCCTCCCGCTCGGTCCTGGTCGATCTGATGGTCGACCAGGCGCTGCTGACCCGGCGGCTCGGCGCGACCGAGGAGGGCTGGCGGGAGCGGGTGGCGGTCTTCGCGGCGCGTACCCGGGAGATGTTCGTGGCGCACCCCTGGCTGACCGAGGTGTCGCTGGTGCGGCCGCCGCTGGGGCCGGGCACGATGGCCGAGCGGGAGTACATGATCGCCACACTGAGCGGCCTGGGCCTGCCGGTCGGGGAGATCAACCGGGCGGCGATCACGGTGACGGCGTACGTCTACGCCTTCGCCCGGGAGGCCGGTGAGGACGCGCGGCTCAGCCGGGTCAGCGGGCAGTCCACCGAGTCGTGGTGGTCGGAGCGCGGCGAGTTCTGGGAGAAGTGGTTCGACGTGGAGGCGTACCCGGCGATGACCGCGCTGTGGAACGCGGGCGGCTTCGAGGACCAGGCCGCGTTCGATTACGGCCTGGCCCTGCTGCTGGACGGGATCGAGCGGTCAGTCGAGTGACACGACCGGGTTCCGCAGCTCGCCGATGCCCTGGACGCTGACCGAGACGGTGTCCCCCGGGACGATCTTGCTGACCCCGGCCGGCGTGCCGGTGAGGATGATGTCGCCGGGCAGCAGCGTCATGACGTGCGACACGTAGGAGATCAGGGTCGGGATGTCGAAGACCATGTCCTTCGTACGCCCGATCTGGCGGACCTCCAGGTTCTGCGGGTCCTGGCCGACCTCGCAGCGCACCTCGACGTCGCTGACGTCCAGCCCGGTGACGATCCACGGGCCGATCGGGCAGAACGAGTCGAAGCCCTTGGCGCGGGTCCACTGCGGGTCGCTGCGCTGGAGGTCACGGGCGGTCACGTCGTTGCCGCAGGTGTAGCCGAAGATCGCCTTCTCGGCACCGGCCCGGTCGACCCGGCGGGCGCCGGCAGCCCCGATCACCACGGCCAGCTCGGCCTCCTCCTCGACCTGGCTGGTCACCGAGGGGATGCGGATGGCGTCGCCGGGGCCGATCACCGAGGTGGACGGCTTGATGAAGATCAGCGGCTCCTTGGGCACCTCGTTGCCCATCTCCTTGGCGTGGTCGGCGTAGTTGCGGCCGATTCCGATCACCTTGCTGGAGAAGATCGGGGCTAGCAGCCGGACGTCGGCCAGGGCCCACCGCTGCCCGGTGAAGCGCACCTCGTTGAAGGGCAGGCTGTCGATCTCGGCGACCGTCAGGCCCGAGGAGCCGTCGCCCTCGACGACGCCGAACGACACTCCACCGGCATGAACAAAGCGGGCGAAACGCACGGGTAATCCCATCTGTAGCGGTGCGGGCGCCCGGCCGGGCTGTCGGGGCCGGGCATTCCCCTACAACCTATGCCGATCGGGTTTCCGCACCGAGCCGCGGGAATGGTTCCAGGGCGAACACCACCTCGACCGGCACCTCGAAGTAGGTGCAGATCCGCAACGCCAGGTGCAGGCTCGGGCTGAACTCGCCGCGCTCCAGGTAGCCGACCGTCTGGTAGTGCACCCCTAGAGCGTCGGCGAGCTGCCGCCGGGTGATGCCGCGCTCGGCGCGCAGCATCGCGATCCGGTTGTAGGTGACCTCACTGGCCATGCCTCTTCCGCGCTCCCTCAGACGGTCATCCGGGTCATCGCCCGCTCGCGCCGCGCCGCCACCGCGGAACCGGACTCCCGGCGGGCCATCCGGCGCAGAATGCCCGGCGCCAGCACCAGCCCGGCCATCGACCACGCCACCAGCACACCGGCCGTCTGCGGATGGCGCCAGGAGCCGCCGATCTCCGCGGCCGCCAGGGCATCCGGCAGGAAGGCCGATCGCAGGCCCAACCCTAGCCAGTAGACCGGGAACACCTGCGCGACGCCCTGCAGCCAGCCGGCCAGCGCCGTGACCGGGTAGAAGACGCCGGAGACCGCGGTCAGCCCGAGGAGCGGAAGCATCATGAGTGACGCTTGGCGCGGATTGTCGAAGAGGGCGCCGAGCACCGCGCCCAGTGGCATGGTGGCCAGAAACGCCAGCGGCAGCAGCCAGAGCAGGACCAGCGCGCCGTCGACTCCCACGGTCAGGCCGTCCACCAGGAAGAGGCCGGGCACGAGGACGAACAGGCAGCTGATCACGGCCACCCCGGCGACCACGACGATCTTGCCGAAGAGGTAGCCGGTCATCCCGTTGGGTGTGGCCTTGGCACGCAGCAGCGTGCCGTCCTCCCGGTCCATCGCGAGGTACTGCATCATCGTCATGAGCCCGCTGATCACGATGAGCATGGCCACTGAACCCACCAGGCTGTGCGCGCCCAGCGCCATCTCGGTGCCCGGAATGGTGCTGCCGCGCATCCAGACCAGCGCGATCACCAGGAACACGGCGGGCAGCGCATAACCGAACAGGTCTGTCCCGCTGCTCAGGGTCTGCCGCAACTCGATCAGGCCGCGCCGCAGGCCCAACCCCACCACCCGCGTCATCGCGCACCCCCCTCGGCCTCCCGGACCAACTTCATATACGTCTCCTCGAGGCTGCTCGGCCGCACCTCCAGGTCACCGATCGCGTCGCCGTGCTGGCGGAACAGCTCCCGCACGAACCCCGTCGCGTCCGCCGCCGAGTGCACGAACCGCTGCCCCGCCCGCGTCCAGCGGATCTCCGTCTCGCCGGCCACCTGCCGGGACAGCTCGTCGGCCGAGCCGTCCGCGACGATCCGCCCCTTGGCCAGGATCAGGATGCGGTCGGCCAGCTTCTCCGCCTCGTCGAGGTCGTGCGTGGTCAACATGATCGTGGTCTCGTCCACATCGGTCAGCCGGTGCACCAGATCGTGGAACTCGCGCCGCGCCTCCGGGTCGAAGCCGACCGTCGGCTCGTCGAGGAAGAGCAGCTCGGGGCGCCCGACGATGCCGATCGCGACGTCGAGTCGGCGCCGCTGGCCACCGGACAGCCGGGCGATCCGGGTGCCCGCCGACTCGGTCAGCCCCACCACCTCGAGCAACTCGTCGACCGGCCAGGGACGCGGACGGTCGCCCGTCGAGAACTCCGCGTAGTAGCCGCCGAGATGGTGCAGCAGCTCCCGGACCTTCCATTTGCTGTGGTCGCGCCACGATTGGAGCACCACACCGAGCCGGGCCCGCCACAGCTCCGCCCCCTGCTCCGGGTCGACACCGAGCACGCGCACCTCGCCACCGGACCGCCGGCGGAAGCCCTCCAGAATCTCGATCGTGGTCGTCTTGCCCGCGCCGTTGGGCCCGAGCAGGACGAGCACCTCGCCGGCGGTCGCCGTGAAGTCGACGCCGGCCAGCACTTCCTTGTCGCCGTAGGACATGCGGAGATCGCGGACCTCGATGACCGGCTCCGCCCCCGGCGTGTCGGCCACGGAGCCCGCGGCCAATACCGATCCCGTCATGTCGAGCACACTATCAAAGTCGTAGTACATGTACTACACATCAGCGTACGTCTTTAGTGCCACTTCTGGTGGCGGAACTCATTCGCGCCAAACGGTGATCGTGTTGATCGCCTTGGCTAGATACATTGGTGCGATGGGGATCAAGCAGGTGAGGGCACTCACCACCACGCTGCCCTCGGTCACCTGGATTCCCCTCGCCCGGGCGCACTCCGAGCGCGCCGACCAGATGACCGCGGGCCACCGTGCCCGTCGCGCGACGGGCGACAAGCACGCCATCGAGGACTTTCTGTACGACTACTACGGGACCCGCCCGTCGCTGTTGCGCCGCTGGCATCCCGGAGTCGGCACCGGCCTCTCCCCGGCCCCCGACGGCCTGGCCGAGCACGCCGGCTGGAAGTTCTACATGACGTACGAGGGCGGGGTCGTCACCCTCGACCAGGACGCGTTCATGCACGCCCGCGCCGAGAGCGTCCGCTACATCCACGGCCTGCTCACCGCGACCGCGTCCCGCCCGGTCTTCTCCGGCTGCTTCGGCCTGCACGAGTGGGCCATGGTCTACCGCGACGCGGAGCACCGCCACGAGCTGCCGCTGCGCCTCGGCCAGGAGGGCACCGACCAGGTGGTCGAGCAGCACAGCATCCGCTGCACCCACTTCGACGCGTTCCGGTTCTTCACGCCCGAGGCGGTCGGGCTCAACCGGTTGCAGCCCACCCGCGCCACGCAGGTCGACCTGGACCAGCCCGGCTGCCTGCACGCCGCGATGGACGTGCACAAGTGGGCGCAGAAGCTCGGGCCCGCCGTCCCGGGCGCGCTGGCCCTGGACTGCTTCGCCCTGGCCGGCGAGATCCGGCTGCTGGACATGCAGGCGAGTCCGTACGATCTGACGTCCTACGGCCATCCCCCGGTCAAGATAGAGACCGCGGAGGGCAAGGCGGAGTATGTGGCTCGTCAGCGTGAGCTGGCCCGCCGGGCGGCCGGTCTGCGCAGCCGGCTGATCCGCGTCTGCGAGGCCCTGCTCGGGCCGGAGGCCGCCGCACAGAACCGCGAGGCCGTCGCCCCCTTCAACCAGCGCTGATCAGGGAGGACCCGGCTCGGGCGGCTCCGCGCTGAACCACCCGAGCCGAGCCGGCGGCCGTGTCGGAGACCGCCTCCAGCCGGCCCGTCACCTGGGGACGCACTCCACGTGGGCCGCAACTGGGGCCCGGCCTGGCTGCCACATATCGGGTAGTTGCCACCAGGCCGGGCATGACGCTGAGCATACCGCCAGTTGCGTGACGACAGGTAGTCCCATGACAGGTGCTAAGTACCTGAACGGGTGAGCAGGTGGGACCGCAGGGCCGCCAGCTCGTCGTCGGTGAGACCGATCTCCTTGACGTAGGATTCGACCGATCCGTGCAGCTCACGGAGGTCGTCGAGGAACAGGTGCATGGCCTCGGCCGGCGAGTCGAACATGTGGTCCTTGCCCTGGATCGACTCCGGGCTCGTCAGGCGAATGGACTCGGTCAGCGGGCGCATCGCCTCGGTGGTCAGCGCATAGTCGGCGGCGATGTCCTCGTCGGACACCCCCAGCAGCGACAGGGTCAGCGCACACACCGTGCCGGTCCGGTCCTTGCCTGCCATGCAGTGCACCACCACCGGCGCGGCCTCCCGGTCGGCGATCAGGCGCAGCGACTCGGCGATGCCCTCCCTGCCGTCCTCGGCAAAGTTGAGGTAGCGGTCGGCCAGCCAGCGGGCGCGCACGGCGTCCTCCGGGTGCTCGAGCCCGTCCCAGTCCACGTGCCGGAGCACCAGGTTGTGGTAGTCGACACCGTGCGACTCGGCGACCCGGCCGAACTTCTCCACCTCGAACGGACGCCGCAGGTCGATCACCGTCCGGACCCCGAGAGCCGCGAAGATCCTGGCGTCCTTCTCGTCCAGGCTGTGCAGCGCGTCGGCCCGGAACAGCCGCCTCCAGCGCACCCGGCGCCCGTCGAGACCGGCGTAACCGCCCACGTCTCGGAAGTTGTAGGCCTTGGAGAACGGCAGGTTTCGTGAATACGCTTCGGCCACCACGCCTCCAACCTATCCGCCGGCGCCGATCGCCTCACCGGTCGATTTCGTCACTCTTGCCGGTACCTTGCGTCTCAGCTATTGGATTTCCGGCGTCTACTGCGGTAGCCCGTGGCATGCTTCCACCCGTGACCCACTCCGTGCTGATTATTCGCACCTAGCGCGCCGGCTGACTCTCTCGCCGACGCGCAGACCTCCCGCATCCGCGGGGGGTCTTTTTGTTGTTGCTGTGGGTGACCGACCGAAAGGACATCCCCTGATGGAGTACCAGGTGTTCGACACGACGCTGCGCGACGGTGGGCAGCGCGAGGGAATCAGCTACACGGTCGCCGACAAGCTCGCCGTCGCGCGCCTGCTGGACGAGTTCGGAGTGGGCTTCATCGAGGGCGGCTGGCCCGGCGCCATGCCCAAGGACACCGAGTTCTTCGAACGGGCGAAGACCGAGCTGGAGCTACGGCACGCGGTGCTGGTCGCATTCGGGGCGACCCGCAAGGCCGGCGTCGACGTGGCCGGCGATCCCCAGGTCAAGGCGCTGCTGGACGCCGGGACCCCGGTGGTGTGCGTGGTCGCGAAGTCCGACATCCGGCACGTCGAACGGGCGCTGCGCACCACCGGCGACGAGAACCTGGACATGGTCCGGGACACCGTCCGGCACCTGGTCGCCAACGGCCGGCGCGCCTTCGTGGACTGTGAGCACTTCTTCGACGGCTTCCGGTACGACCCGGAGTACACCGCGAGCGTGGTGAAGGCGGCCATCGAGGCGGGCGCCGAGCGGGTCGTCATGTGCGACACCAACGGCGGCATGCTCCCCTCGATGATCACCAAGGCGATCAACGAGGTGGTCGAGCGGACCGGCGTGACCCCGGACCGGCTCGGCATCCACTGCCAGAACGACACCGCCTGCGCGGTCGCCAACACGGTCGCCGCGGTCGAGGCCGGGGTCCAGCACTTCCAGTGCACGGCCAACGGGTACGGCGAGCGCCCCGGCAACGCCGACCTGTTCGCCACGGTCAGCAACCTGCAACTCAAGCTCGGGCTGAAGGTCCTACCGGACGGATGCCTGGAGAAGGCGACGCGGGTCTCCACCGCGCTCGCCGAGATCGCCAACATCGCCCCCGACACCCACCAGGCCTATGTCGGGGCCGCGGCGTTCGCCCACAAGGCGGGCCTGCACGCGAGCGCGATCAAGGTGGATCCGCTGCTCTACAACCACATCGACCCGTCGGTTGTCGGCAATGACATGCGGATCCTGGTAACCGAGATGGCCGGCCGGGCCAGCATCGAGCTCAAGAGCCGTGAGCTCGGACTGGACCTGGCCGGCCACCCCGACACCCTGTCGAAGGTCACGCAGCGGGTCAAGGACCTGGAGGCCGAGGGCTGGTCCTTCGAGGCCGCCGACGCCTCCTTCGAGCTGCTGGTCCGCAACGAGCTGCCCGGCACGGACGTGGTCAGGCCGTTCACCCTGGAGTCGTACCGGGTGCTGGTCGAGCACCGCGAGGACGGCACGGTCATCTCCGAGGCCACCGTCAAGGTCCGGGCCCACGGCGAACGGGTGATCGCCACGGCCGAGGGCAACGGCCCGGTCAACGCCCTGGACGAGGCGCTGCGCACCGCCCTCGGCAACCACTACCCGCAGCTGAAGACGTTCGAGCTCTCCGACTTCAAGGTGCGGATCCTGGAGGGCAGCCACGGCACCAACGCGATCACCCGGGTGCTGCTGGAGACCAGCGACCACAACCGCGAGTGGACCACGGTCGGCGTCCACGAGAACATCGTCGAGGCCAGCTGGACCGCCCTCGTCGACTCCCTGACCTACGGTCTGGCACGCAGTTCCACTCCCGCCTGACGTTGTTCCCGGGCGGCCGCGCTGATCAGTTCGATCGCGGCCGCCGCGGGCATCGGGGCCAGTTGACGGCCGTCGCGCAGCCGTAGCGCCACGCTGCCGTCGGCGGCCTCCCGGGCGCCGATCACCGCGAGGTACGGGACCTTCCGGCACTCCCGGATCCGGGCGCCGACCGAACCGTCGTGCAGCACCTCCACCCGCAGGTCGGCGGCCCGCGCGGCGAACTCCCGGGCCGCCTCGTCCTGGTCCGCGCCGACCGGCAGGATCGCCAGCTGGACCGGGGCGTACCAGACCGGGAACGCGCCGCCGTGCACCTCGATCAGGTGCCCGAAGAGCCGCTCCATCGACCCGGCCAGGCTGCGGTGCACCATCACCGGACGGGACCGGCCGCCGCTCGCGTCCACGTACTCCAGCTCGAACCGCTCCGGCTGGTGGTAGTCGACCTGGACGGTGGCGAGGGTCCACTCCCGGCCGGACGGATCGACCACCTGAACGTCGATCTTCGGGCCGTAGAACGCCGCTTCGCCCGGCGCCTCGGCGTACGAGATCCGCTCTTGCGAAAGCGCGGCGCGCAGCAGCCCCTCGGCCCGCGCCCACATCGCGTCGTCGCCGCCGTACTTCTTCCCGGGCCCGCGCAGCGACAGCCGGAAGGAGACCGGGCCCACGCCGAGGGCGGCGTGCGCCTCGCGCATCAGCCGCAGGACCCCGGCCACCTCGGCGCCCGCCTGCTCCTCGGCGCAGAAGACGTGCGCGTCGTTGAGCAGCATCGACCGGACCCGGGACAGGCCGCCGAGAACCCCCGAGCGTTCCGCTCGGTACATCGGTCCCAGCTCGGCGATCCGCAACGGCAATTCCCGGTACGAACGACCGCGCGACCGGAAGATCAGGGCGTGATGCGGGCAGAGGCTGGGACGCAGCACCAGGTCGTCCGCACCGACCCGCATCGGCGGAAACATCTCATCGGCGAAGTTGTGCCAGTGCCCGGACAGTTCGTACATCCGGCGTCTGCCCAGCGCCGGGGAGTGGACGTGCCGGTAGCCGGCGCGGCGCTCCAGCTCGTACAGATAGGACTCGACCTCGTGGCGGGCGGCCGCGCCGTCCGGCAGCCAGAACGGCAGGCCCGCGCCGATCAGCGGGTCGGAGTCGAACAGGTCCAGCTCGCGGCCGAGCCGGCGGTGATCTACGGACATCGTGGGTCTCCCTCGAAAACGGGGACCCCGGAACGACACAGCCCCGGGCAGGTCACCCGGGGCCGTGGTCGTCGCTGTCAGCTCAGCGCGATCGGACGCCGGGACACCCCGGCGTGGTCGTGATCGAGCTCGGCATCATGCCCACGAGGTTAGGCGGCGCCGCCGCGCGCGGCGAGCCAGTTTTCGGCGAGGAGCTGATAGAGGTAGTGGTCCTGCCAGTCGCCGGCGATCCGCAGATAGCGCGGGGCCATCCCGAAACGCTGGAAGCCGTTGCGCTCCAGGACCCGCTGCGAACGGACGTTGTGCAGCAACGTGCCCGCCTCCAGCCGATGCAGGCCGTAGGTGGTGAACGCCTGCTCGGCCACCGCGGCCACGGCGGCGCTCGCCACCCCGCGCCCGGCGGCCGCCGCGGCCACCCAGTAGCCGAGGTTCGCCGACTGGAACGGCCCGTGCACGACGTTGGAGAGGTTGACCCGGCCGACGATCCGGCCGGCCTCGACGATCGCGTGCGGCAGCGCGTTGCCCTGGCGCAGCGTGTCGGAGATGATCTGCCATTGACCCGCGGTGGTGTAGAACTCCTCGGAGCGCTCCGGATCCCAGGGCGCCAGGTGCTCCCGGTTGGCCCGCACCAGGACGGCCAGCTCCTCGGCGTCCGCCGGGCTGATCAGGCGGATCGTGATCATGCGGTCGGCACCGTCACCCAGGCGATCACCGCTCGGTGGTCCGACTCGGCCACCGGATAGACCTTCACGTCCTTCACCCCGATCCGCTCGTCGACCAGCACGTGGTCGATGGTGACCGGTGGGATCGGATCCCCGTCGTACGGCCCCCAGCTGCCCACCAGGCCCTTCCCGACGGCGTCGGCGGCGTCCCGGTAGCCGGTGCCGATCAGATCGCGCAGCTGCCGGTGATCGAGCGTCGCGTTGAAATCGCCCATCAGGATCTTCGGCAGCCCGCCCTCGGCCGGCACCTGCTCCCGCAGATCGGTCGACCAGCCGGGGATCCGGTCCCGCTCCGACGGGGCGAGCGGGTGCACCGACTCGACGTAGATCGTCCCGGCGCCCGGCACCTGGACGGCGGCGTGGGCCTGCTGGAAGCCGCCGGTGTTGCGCTTGGCGGCCTGCTCGGCGAACGGGTAGCGGGAGTAGAGGCCGGAGCCGCTCGCACCCCACTCCGGGGCGAACTGGCGATGGGGCAGGATCTCCTCGAGACCGGCCACCTGCAACGCGTTCTGCCCGCGCTCGGTGAACTCCTGCACGGCCAGCACATCCACCCGCTGCTCCCGGACCAGCTTCACGACCGCCTCCGGGTCGGCGCCGCTGAACAGCAGGTTCGCCGTCATCACCCGCAACTCGACGCCGCTTTCCGGCCCCTTGTCCGAGTCGGGCAGGGCGCGCGGCACCACGGCCACCGCGAAACCGAACGCGATCAGCGCCGCCACGGCGGCGGCCGCCCACCGGCGGGCGATCAGCGACGCGGCGAGCGGGATCAGGGTCCACACCGCGACGTACGGCGTGAACGCCAGGAACATGACCCAGTGGCCGGCCTCCCACCCGAAGGTGCGCCCCAGCAGCCAGACGGCGGCCGGGATCAGCGACAACCAGAGCAGGACGGTGAGAACGATGCGGCGGCGCCGGGCCGGGCGGGCCGCCGGCGGCGCGTCGGTGATCGTCATGGCCGCGACGTTATCCGCCCGCCGCCACCGGCCGACGGTCAACGCGGTTCACGTCACATCATCGACGCCGACGGCAGCCCGGGGCGGAGTCCGGCTGGTTGTCAGGGCTGTCTGAGCGCCGCTGAGACAGCCCTGACAACCAGCCGGACTCCCCACCGTCAGACCTCGGCGTCGGCCAGGTCGCCGAACTCGGCCAGCTCGTCCCGGATCACCGTGCCGTCACCCTCGACGACCAGGGTCAGCCGGTCGGTCGACAGATGGTCGGCGGCTGCCCGCGACACCTGCTCGACGGTCGCCTCCAGATACTCCCGGCGCAGCGTCTCGTAGTAGTCGTCGGGCAGGCCGTGCACCACCAGGGTGGCCAGCGCGCCGGCGATCGCGCCCGGCGTCTGCATCTCCACCGACAGCTGGCCGGCCCGCCAGGAACGCGCCACCTCCAGCTCCGCCTCGGTCACCCCCTCGGCCTCGGTACGAGCGATCTCGCCAAGGGTGTCCCGGATCGCCGGGGCGGTCACCGCGGTCTGCACCCCGGCGGCCACCTCGAACCGGCCGGACCGGCGGGTCATCGCGTACGAGCCGCGGATGCCGTACGTGTACCCCTTCACCTCGCGGATCAGGTGGTTCAGCCGGGACGTGAAGGCGCCGCCCAGCACGGTCGCGGCCAGCGTCATCGGCACGTAGTCGGGGGTCGCCCGCTCCGGCGCCCGGTGCCCCAGCCGCAGCGTCGACTGCACCGATCCGGGCCGGTCCACCAGGATCGTGCGCCGCCGGTCGGGCAGCACCACGCCGAGCGGGCCGGCCGGCTCCAGCGGCTCCCCCGAGGTGCCCTCGAAGGCGGCCTCGGCGAGCGCGTTCAGATCCAGACCGTCCAGGTCACCGGCGACCAGCAGCACGCCCGGCCGCAGCAGCCACGCCTCGTGGAAGGCCAGCACGTCCTCCACCGTCACCGCGGCCACCGAGGTGGGGTCGCCGTGCAGCGGGCGGCTGTACCTCCCGTCGGCGCCGAACAGGTCGCCGCGCAGGGCCGCGTCGGCCCGCGGACCGGGCTGCGCCCAGTCCATCCGCAGCGCGGTCACCTCGTCGTCGCGGACGCGGGCCACGTCCGCCGGATCCAGCTTCGGGGTCCGGGCGGCCTCGGCGGCCAGGCGGACCGCGCCGGCCAGCAGCGGGCCGGGCGCCGACACGCCGACCCGGAAGGCGTCCCAGTCCACCGACGGGGCGAGCTCCGCGCCCAGGCCCTCCAGCGCCAGGGCGTACGCCGCCGAGTCACGCTTGCGGGTGCCCTCCTCCATCGACTTGGCGAGCACCGTGGCGGTGCCCTCCCGGCCGTCGGTCTCCCGGGCGGCGCCGGCGTCCAGCAGCAGGACGGCGCTGGCCAGGATCTGGCCCGGCAGATGGGCGGCGATGACGGTGCCGCCGTGCGCGGAGATCCGGCGGACGGCCGGGAACGCGTACGGGCGGGCGTCGCCCGGGGCCGGGCGGGACGTGACGAGGGTCATGACGGCTCCCCGGGAAGGTAGGTGAGGGTGACGCGGGACTCGGGGCGCAGCACTTCCTTCGCCGCCGCGGTGAGGTCCTCGGCAGTGACGGCCAGCCACTGCGACAGGCGCTCGGCGGCCGCGGCCGGGTCACCGAACTGCGTGGCGTACCGGCCGAGAGTGTCGGCCCGGCCGCCGGCCGTGGACACCTGCCGCCACCAGGCGGTGGTGAGCAGCGCCTTGGCCCGGTTCAGCTCGTCGTCGGTGACCGGCTCGTCGATCAGGCTGCGCATCACGTCGGACAGGCCCGCCTCCAGGGTCTCCAGGGAGACGCCGTCCTTGGCGGTGGCCGTGACGATGAGCGGGGCGGGGGCGTGTGCCAGGTCCACGCCGTACGCGCCGATGTAGTCCGGCTGGGCGATCCGGGCGCCGTCGGCGAGGCGCTGGTAGAGGCGACTGCCCCGCCCGTTGCCGAGCACCGTGGCGAGGACGGTCATCGTGTCGTACCCCTTGGTCCCGAACGGATAGGTCCGGTGCGAGAGATAGATCCGCGGGGCCGGCACCGCGGCCGTCACCTCCTCCCGGGCCGGCTCGGGGGCCGGGGTGGGCAACGTGCCGTCCGGCGCCGGCGGGATGTCCGGCACCGTGGCGATCGCCCCGAAATACTTCTCCGCCAGTGCGAACACCTCGGCTGCGGTGGTGTCGCCGACGACCGTGAGGACCGCGTTGTTCGGCGCGTAGTACTGCTGGTGGAACGCCTTGAAGGTGTCCAGGTCCGCCGCGTTCAGGTCCTCCATCGACCCGATCGTGGCGTGATGGTACGGATGGCCCTGCGGGTAGAGCAGGGGCAGCAGGCGCAGCCAGGCGTCGCCGTAGGGCACGTTCTCGTACCGTTGGCGCCGCTCGTTCTTCACCACCTCGCGCTGGTTGTCCAGCGTCTCCTGGGTGAGCGCCGGAACCAGCCCGCCCATCCGGTCCGCCTCGAGCCACAGCGCCAGCTCCAGGTGCTCGGAGGGCATGGTCTCGAAGTAGTTCGTCCGGTCCGGGTTGGTCGTCGCGTTCAGCGAGCCGCCGTTGCCCTGCACCAGCTTCATGTGCTCGGTCTTCTTCACGTGCTGCGACCCCTCGAACATCAGGTGCTCGAAGAGGTGCGCGAACCCGGTCTGGCCCGGCGGTTCGTGCCGGGAGCCGACGTCGTACCAGAGGTTGACGCAGACGACGGGCGCCGTCCGGTCCTCGCTGACGACGACGCGCAGGCCGTTCGCGAGCCGCGTGGTTTCGATGGGCCACGGATAACCGGTCGTGGCGACCGGTGCGATTGGTGACGTCACCCGACCAATCTTGCCCTGTCCCGGACGATTCCGGCGCGGCCGGATGTCATTCTCGATGGCGCGTGATCACGGCGGGTGCGATGCTGGGCGCCGTGTTCGAGGACGTGCCCCGGGGAGAATGACCAGATGGCTGACATATCGATCCGGCCCGGACTGGCCATCCCCGAGGCCGAGCTGAGCTGGCGGTTCTCCCGCTCCAGCGGCCCGGGTGGGCAGGGCGTGAATACGACGGACTCGCGTGTTGAGCTGTCCTGGGACCTGGCCGGGTCCGACGTGCTCTCGTCGGCGTTGAAGGTCAGAGCCATCGAGCGGCTGGCCGGCCGCCTGGTCACCGGGGTACTGACGATCACGGCGTCGGAGCACCGCTCCCAGCTTCGCAACCGTGAGGCCGCCGAGGCGCGGCTCGCGGCCGTCGTCGCGGCGGCCGTCGCGCCGCCGCCGCGCGCCCGTCGGCAGACGAAGCCGACCCGCGGTTCGGTGGAGCGGCGCATCGCCGAGAAGAAGCGGCGCGGCCAGGTAAAACGCGGCCGACGCGGAGACATCGACTGAATCGGCACTAACCAGAGAAGCCCCGCCCAGGACCTACCTGGGCAGGGGCTTTCCTATTTGAAGAGCGCAACGATCGCGGGTGGCCGGCGGTGCTCGTCGGTCAGCCTGCCGCCTGGACCGTTCCGTTGGCGTTCGTCGTCATGGTGGGCGTCTCGTTGCGCCTGCACGCACCCGAGTCCCTGCGGGGTTGCAGCATTTAAGGATCTTTAAGGTACGAACCCCGTCCGCTGGCGAACGAGGCACGTAAACACGGGCATGAGGAGATCACGCAGCAGTGCATACCGGCGGCCGGGCAGTGGACTCACCGGGCGCAACCGCAAGATCGCCATCGGACTCGCCGTCGCAACCCTGGCCGGCGGCGCGTTCGCCGTCAGCACGGGCATGAGCAACGCCGCCACCAACTGCTCCGGCCTGGACCAGTCGCTGCGCGACACTCTCTCCTTCATGGCCGAACAGCGTGCGAACCCCAACGCGCAGACCAACGCCGTGCTGGCGAACCGCCAGGCCGTGGTCGACATGATCAACGTGCAGCGTCAGCAGGCCGGCTGCACCGCGAACATCGCCGCGCCGCCGGCCGCGAATCCCCCGGCGAACCAGCCCGACACGGGTTCGGACCAGAGTGGAGCGACGGGGAACGCCGGAGCCGGCTCCGGTAACATCGACGCTTTGGTGCCGGCGCTGGGTTTCAGCCCGGGCGATCCGAACGCGACGGCCGACCGCGTGGGCCCTACCGGGGTAAATGTTCCCGGTCGCTGCCCACCCACTCAAGCCCAAGTGAACGCGCAGGTAGCGCTCAAGAATGCGAACTTTCCGAGTGGAACGGACCTTGAAAGCCGCATCCAACGTTTTGAAAAGACCTTGTCGGCGATTCAAGACCTGAAATGCCCCGCATCTTCCACGACTTTGCTGGGCCGCTTGAATTCCTTGACCGCGCTGCGCGCAAACGCGGACCGCGATAACATCCTGCGTGGTTTGGGTTTGAACGAAACGCCAGCGGGATAAAGCCGCGGGGAATGCGGCGCCGTAAACCGCGCCAGCGAAACAAGCGGCAACGGCAACCCTGATCCTTCGCGGATCCTGATCCACCGCACGGAACCGGCTCGCCGGAGGCCCTCGCACCACCGGGGGTCTCCGGCGCGTCCGTGTGTGGGCCATGCGCGCGGTGATCTTCGTCGCTGAGTCGGCCGTGGCTGCCGCGCAGCCGCACCTTCGGCCGCAGTCTTCCGCCCGTGGCGCCAACGGCATATCGCCTGGAGGTTGCTCGAGTCGTGGTCGTCGCCGTGCTCGATGCGGTCGACCTCGTTGGCCGGCGCTCCGCATGGTCCGACCGCGAGCGATGGCGGTCGGACCGTTTCGTTGTCTTGTTCAGCTCTCGCGGAGACTTCGCACGATCGCGTCGGGATCGAAGTCCTGCGGTGACTGATCGGGGACGCCGTGACCGGGAACGAGAGCAGGCTTCATCGCGGCTCCCGTCTCGGAGGCCGGTTGAGCGAGGGCGGCTTGGTAGCTCAACTCGCGACCCTGCCGGGTGATCTCCGTGGGCGTGTCCGCGTCGATGTGGGCTGCCATCTCGGGCGTGAGGTGGAAACGTCTCACGGTGTGGTCGATGAAGACCTCGCGAGTCGGGCGAGGCGCCTTCGCGCGGTGGCCTGGGCTACGGCATCAGCGATGCGGTCCTCGTCAGAGCGCACTAACGGCTCCGCTCCGGCTGCCGGTCCGTCGCACCGTTGCCGGTGACCGGCGACTTGTCCGGCAACGGATCGATGCTATACGCCTCGGTGTCGATGCCGGTCATGTAGGCATCGAGGTCCGCCCATGCCAACACGAGACGGTTCTCGCGTCCGGGCATGTGGCAAAGCGGGTCACCCTGCCAGATGCGCCGGTAGTGTCCTGTGACGATCCGGCCATCGGCGGAATCCCGACCGGCGTCGGTGGAGCGATGGCCGAGAACCGACAATGCACTCGCGAGGCGTCGGATGGCGGTGCGGTTGCCCTCGGCCTCGTTGCGAATAGCGTCAGACTTCTCACGTTCGGCGGCGGTTGTTTCGTTAGCCGCTACGAACGCCGCGTACGCCTCGCGAATCGGCGCGGGGCAGGCCGGATGGTCGAATACGAACTGAGAAAACGTGCGTGCGATCCACGCGCCGGGCGGTGGCTCGGGCGGTCGGCGGAGCGGGCGATGGGGGCGGTCGGGCGGTGAATGGCGGCGCTCGCCATCAGTTCGGGCGGGAGCGTGACGGTCTCGGGCGTCTGCCCGCCCTTGATGGCGGTCGTCTAGTGACGAACCTTCGGAGTCCGAGCGGCGATAGGACGACCGAAGGCGGGACCGTAGTCATAAAATCCCACGGTCTCGCTCCGGCAACCGCCTGGTCACCGGCGTGCTGACCATCACAGCCTCGGAACACCGCTCGCAGCTGCGCAACCGCGAGGCCGCCGAGGCCCGGCTCGCCTCCGTCGTGGCCGCCGCCATCACGCCGCCGCCCCCGCCAGCGCCGCGCCACCAAACCGACCCGCGGCTCGGTCGAGCGGCGCATCGCCGACAAGATGCACCGGGCCCAGGTGAAGCGCGGCCGAGGCGGAGATTTCGACTGACGTCACTCTTGTGGGTGACTGGCGACTAGTGTCATGGCGCAACTGGCGCTACGTTAACCCTCATGCCGTCACACCTGCACGAAATACTCATCGAGATGTTTCGGGGACGGCCCTCCCTGGCTGCGGAGCTGCTCGATGGCCCGCTGCACGGAGATCTCCCCGAGTACGACGAGGCGCACCTCTCCTCAGCCGAGCTGACGGATGTCGCCCCCACCGAGTACCGCGCCGACGCGGTGATCAGACTGACCCGCGCAGGAACCGACGTCCTGGCCGTCGTGGTGGAGGTTCAACTCCGCATCGACGCCCGGAAACGACGAAGTTGGCTGGCCTATGTGGCCACTCTGCACGCACGCTTGAGCTGTCCCGTCGCCCTGCTGGTGATATGTCCGGACGGGGGCGTGGCCGGCTGGGCCGCCAACCCGATCGAGATCGGCCCACCTGCGTCGAAGGTGATTCCGGTGGCCCTGGGGCCCGATGAGGTTCCCGTCGTCACCGACCCGGCGGCTGCCCAGCGGCTGCCTGAGCTGACCGTGTTGTCCACCCTCGCCCACGCTGACCGCGCTGATCCCATTCCGCTGTTCAGGGCTCTGTTCGCAGCTCTCGACGCGGTCGATGTCGACCGCGCGGCTCTATACCATGACTTCATGCTCACGGCGTTGTCAGCCGCAACCCGCAAGCTGCTGGAGGATTTCATGACCACCACCGACTACCCGTACAAGAGTGACTGGGCGCGACGGCAGTTCGCTGCCGGCAGAGCCGAGGGCAAGACCGAGGGCAAGGCCGAGGGCGAAGCCAATGCGATCCTCACCGTGCTGGCGACCCGGGGCTTCGACGTCTCCGACGATGACCGGGCGAAAATCACCCGGTGCACCGACCTGGAACGGCTCGAGGAATGGCTCCGGCGAGCAGTGACCGTCGAGCGGGTGGAGGATCTGGGGCTGGAGATCCGTTAGGGAAGGCGTCAGCCCGGCGGGCGCGCTGCGGCCGGGAGGTCGCAGCGCGCCGCGTGGAGCCGGCGGTTCGGGGTGGGTTGCGGTTGATCGCTGGCTCACCCGTACCGGAAATGGGTCAAAGGACGCGGTGGACCCAGCCGAAGGGGTCTTCGGCGAGGCCGCGCTGGATCTCCACGAGCTGCTTGCGGATGCCCATGGTGACCTCGCCGGGGCCGCCGTCGGCGACGGTGAAGTCGCCGTCCTCGCCGCGGATCGTGCCGATCGGGGTGATCACCGCGGCGGTGCCGCAGGCGAAGGCCTCGCGAACCCGGCCGGAGGCGGCGCCCTCACGCCACTCGTCGAGGCTGATCGGGCGTTCCTCGACGCGGCGGCCGGCCCGCTGGGCCAGCTTGATCACCGAGTCGCGGGTGATGCCGGAGAGGATGGTGCCGGTCAGCGGCGGGGTGACCAGGGAGCCGTCGTCGAGGACCAGGAAGACGTTCATGCCGCCCAGCTCGTCGATGTACTTCCGCTGCACCGCGTCGAGGTAGACGACCTGCTCGCAGCCGTGTTCGGCGGCTTCGGCCTGCGCCGAGAGGCCGGCCGCGTAGTTGCCGCCGCACTTGGCCGCGCCGGTGCCTCCGGGGGCGGCCCGGGTGAAGTCGGGCGACACCCAGATCGTCACCGGTTTGACGCCGCCGGAGAAGTACGGTCCGACCGGGGAGGCGATGACCAGGTAGAGGTACTCGGTGGCGGGGCGGACACCGAGGAAGACCTCGCTCGCGAAGGCGAACGGGCGCAGGTAGAGGCTGCCCTCCGGGTCCTGGGGGATCCAGCTGCGGTCGATGCGGATGATCTCGTGCAGCGACTGGAGGAACGTCTCGACCGGCAGGGCCGGCATGGCCATCCGCTGGGCGGACAGGTTGAACCGGTTGGCGTTGGCGTCCGGGCGGAACATCGCGACACCGCCGTCGGGCAGCGTGTACGCCTTCAGACCCTCGAAGATCTCCTGGGCGTAGTGCAGCACGGCGCTGGCCGGGTCCATCGGGATCGGCGCGCGGGCCTCGACGCGGGGTTCGTACCACCCTTTGCCGTCGGCGTAGCGCACGGTGACCATGTGGTCGGTGAAGATGCGGCCGAAGCCGGGGTTCGACAGCAGGGCGACGCGGTCGGCGTCGCTCACGGGTGCCGGATTCGGACGGATTTCGAAATTGAGGTTGTCATCACCATTCATGGCGAATTGACCTGCTTTCCACAGAAGAATACAAGCATGCGGGGGCACCCGTAGTGCCCCATGAATTTACCCCGAACGGCCGTTAACACAACGGCCGCGGGTGACGTGACGGGTGAAGCCCGCTCAGAGGGCGGAGGCGACCCGGTCGCCGACCTCGGCGGTACGCAGTGGCGCGCCCGGAGCACGGGACGCGACCTCGGCCGCGACCGCCTCGGTTACTCGCCGGGCCTCGTCGAGCTTGCCCAGGTGCTCCAGCAGCAGGGCGGCGGACAGGATGGCGGCCGCCGGGTCGGCGATGCCCTTGCCTGCGATGTCCGGAGCGGAGCCGTGCACGGGCTCGAACGTCGACGGGTACTTCCGCTCCGGGTTGACGGAGCCGCTGGCCGCCATGCCGATGCCGCCGGTCACGGCAGCGGCGATGTCGGTGAGGATGTCACCGAAGAGGTTGTCGGTCACCACCACGTCGAACCGCTGCGGGTTGCTCACCATGAACATGCTGGCGGCGTCGATGTGCTGGTACTCCGTGGTGACCTCGGGGAACTCCGCGGCCACGGCGGCGAAGGCCCGGGACCACAGGTTGCCGGCGTGGGCCAGCACGTTGGTCTTGTGCACCAGGGTGACGTGGCGGCGGTCGCGGCGCTGGGCGCGGGCGAACGCGTCGCGGATGACCCGCTCGACGCCGTGCCGCGTGTTCAGGCTCTCCTCGGTGGCGATCTCGGCGGGGGTGTTCTTGTGCAGAACGCCGCCGGCGCCGACGTAGAGGCCCTCGGTGCCCTCCCGGACCACGACCATGTCGATCTCGCCGGCCTTGACGCCGGAGAGCGGGCTGGTAGTGCCCGGCCACAGCTTGCTGGGGCGAAGGTTCACATACTGATCGAAGTCGAAGCGGAGCCTCAGCAGCAGGCCGCGCTCCAGGATGCCCGGCGGGACGCTCGGGTCGCCGATGGCGCCCAGCAGGATGGCGTCGTGGCCGGCCAGCTCGTCCTGAACCGGCTGTGGCAGGACCTCGCCGGTGCGGTGGTAGAGGCGGGCGCCGAGGTCGTACTCGTTGTAGTCGACCCCGGGAAGAACGGCATCGATGACCTTGCGGGCCTGCGCGGTCACCTCAGTGCCGATGCCGTCGCCGCCGACAACCGCGATCCGCGCCACGCTCACGTCAACTCCCCCAACCATTCCGGTAAACCCCGGCCAGGCTACCCGCCGGTCCCGATCATCGGAACGCAAGTCCCACGAAGTGAACTCCCGGGAAATGCGAACAGCCCCCGGGACCGCGGCAAACGGTCACGGAGGCTGCTGCGACGAGAAATCCCGCCGGGATGCGCACCACTCGCCCGGAGACGGACACCATCACCCGAAGATAGGCCCGTTCGAGACGTGCGGCTAGGACAACGCTAGCGAGTCGGACTTATGGCGCGCAAGGCACACGCCCCGTGTGTCGCCCGCCGACCCGGTTCGGGTCGTGTCGGCGGGCGACCGGAGGACGTCAGCCGGACTCCCCCTCCTTGAGAAAACCCGCATAGACGACCGCCAACAGTGCCGCGTACGCGCGAATCTCCCGCGCGGCCTCCAGGTCGCTCCCTTCGTACTCCGCGCACATGGCGTCGGCCCGGGAGACGATGTCACCCAGTTCGGCAAGGACATCCGCACCCGACGGACGGAACCGGCCGGTCCTCAGGAAGGCTTTCACCACCGAGGCCTGTTCGTCAGCCGCGCCGAGATCAGCGCGAAGCGACTTCAGCTCCGGCGTCGAGCCGAGTGAGGGATAGGGAGCCCGGCACCAGAGGGTGAAAGCGTCCATGAAGCTCAGTTCCATGTCGTCAAGATCCTTCAGCCGCCGGCCACCGGGTGGTAGGTGATGACTTTGCCATCCAGCGTGGTGATCAGCAGCTCGCCGGTGGTCAGATTCTTGTACTTGCGGCCCTTCAATTTGTCGTCAGCGAATCCGACATCGATCAGGTCCACATTCCAGCCGACCGTCCCACGGGGCTGCCGCAGACGCTGGACCAGCGACGTGGCCGAGTCGAGATACTGCTGCTGCGTCATGCCGATGGTGGCTCCCCACCGCTTGTAGTGATCCAGGAAGTTCTTCTCGGGGGAAGGCCAGGTGGCGCTGTGGAAGGCGTTGTTGACGTCGTCGAGCGCGATCTTCAGGCAGGGTAGCCCGCCGTCCGAACTCGCCGCCGCCGCGACGGTGAACGCCGCCGGTGCAGCGGTGAACCCCGCCGGTGTGACCCGCTTGGACTTGCCGGTCAGGCACTTCTGCAGCGCCTTTGCGAGGTCCCTCAGCTCGTCGCGCTTCTTGCGGGCGTCCCGGATCTTCTCGACCCACTTCTCGTACTTCTTGTAGAGGTCGTAAACGTTCTTGATCTTGCGCCACTTGCTCCACGGGATGAGGTCGATGACCGTCCAGAAGCACGCTTCGAAGTTGGGGTTGCGGGCGCACTCCTCCAGGTCCTCCGGAACGATCAGACCCTTCAGGAAGCCGAGTCCCTCCTGCTGGAGGAAATCCATCAGATCCTGCCCCGACAGCGCCATCGCCTGCCGGTACAGCTCCTGCTGCTCAGCGGTCAACTGCTCGAGGATCTCGCTCTGCTCGTCGGTGCTCGGATCGGGCTCGGCAAGCGCCGCCTCGAGCCGCTCACGGTCCGCTGCCTCAGCCCGTTCGTAGGCCTTCTGCGCCTCCACGGCATGCTCCAGCGCCTTGCTGGCCGCGATGGCGGCACTGTCCGCGTACCTCTGCGCGGTCTCCGCCGCGGTCTTGGCATCCGCCGCGTCCTGCTCGGCAGCCGTGGCGGCATTACGGGCAGCCGCCGCATCGTCCTCGGCCCTGGTGGCCGCGGCGCCGGCGGCATCGGCGTCCGCCTGAGCGGCCTGGGCACTACGGCCGGCGATCGCCGCGTCCTGGGCGGCTTCGTTGGCGGCCTGCCGGGCGGCCACGGCATCCGCGCGAGCCTGGGCGTCCGCGCGGGCGGCACTCGCCGCGGCCGCACGAGCCGCGGCCCCCTCGGCCGCTGCCTGTGCGGCCGCCTTCTTCGCCTCGGCTGCCGAAGCCGCCGCAGCAGCAGCCGACCGCGAAGCCTGGGCCGCCGCATTGAATGCCGGCTTGACCTGGTCGTTGGCGAGATTCGCGGCGGCTTCGGCCTTCTCCGCCGCGGTGATCGCCTCGGCCGCGCGCGCCTGTGCCGCGGCAGCCTGTTCCTCCCCGATCGATAGGGCCTGCTCAGCGACGAGCTGAGTGAAGTCGGCGTCGATGTCGGTGCCGGTGAACGGCTGGACCATGGCGATCGCGGTGTCCGTGGGAGCCGCGATACCGGCGGCCGAGTCGCGAGCGGCACTGGCCGCCCGCACGGCGATCTCGGCCTGTGCCGCGGCGGCGACCGCCTCGCTGGTGGCCGCGGCCGCCTCGTCCTTGGTGCGGTTGGCCGACCACAGCGCGCGTACCGCCTCCTCGGCGGCCTGCCCGGCGAGACGGACCGCAGACGTGGCGGCCTCCGCGGCCTTGATCTGCTGCGCCGTGGCCTCCGCGGCTCGCGAGTCCGCTCGTACCCGTGCCGCGTGCGTGGCCTTGGCACTCGCCTCCGCTTTGTCCGCCGCCGCATCCGCGGCCCTCGCGGCCGCCCGGGCGTTCTCGGCGGCTGCCCAGGCCCGTCGCGCCGCAGCGGCTGCCGCGTTCGCCGCAGAGCGGGCGTTGGCGGCCGCACCTGTCGCCGTGTTCGCGTGTCCGCGAGCCGATCGGGCGGCGCCGTCGGCGACGAGATATTCACGCTGGGCATCGTCGGCTGCGGCCTGTGCTTCGTCCCGGCCGTCCTCACTGTCCGCCCTCGCGGCCTGCGACCGCAGGGCCTGCGCCTTGGCCTCGGCGGTCTGCCGATTGCGCTCCGCGGCCAACGCCGCGTCCCGGGCCTGGCCCGCCTCGCGTTCCTTCTGCCACGCACGGCCTTCGGCGGCTTCCGCCGCGTCGTTGGCATCGTAAGCACGGTTGGCGGCGCCGTCGGCGACGGCGGCCTGCGCTTCCGCGTTCGCCCGCGCGGTACGTGCCGCGGCCGCCTGTCGTTCGGCTTCGGCACGGTGAGCCGCCGCGTTGGCCGCCTCCTGCTGGGCGATCTGGCGCTGGCGTTTGGCCTCGGCGGCCTGGGCCTCGGCTTCCTGCCGGTGCCGGCGGGTCTTCTCCGCCTCCGCCCACGCCTTCGCCTCGGCGGCCTCGGCCTGCTCACGGGCCTTCTTCGCGCGCGTCGCGGCGGTCTTGGCCGCGGTCGCCTGCTTCGCCGCCTCAGCCGCCAGCTTCGCCGCCGACTTCGCGTGCTCCTCAGCGTGCTCACGCCACTTGACCGCCTGGGCCGCATGTGCCTCGGCCTGCGCCTGGGCGCCCTGCGCGTTGTTCGTGGCGATCGTCGCGTCGGAAGCGTGCACCGCCGTCTGGGTCGCCCCGACCGCGGCGGTCGCCGCCTCGCTCATGCCCTGCGCGATCTGCGACCACTCGGCCCCGTGCTCCAGGCCGGTGTCGATCAGATCGTCTGCGGCCGCGGTGGCGGTCTGCGCCGCGATCCCCGCCTCCCGTGCGGCGGCCTGCGCGTAGCCCAGCTGCCGTTTCACCTCGGTGTTGGCAGCGGAAAGCTCAGCGGCCTTCGACGCCGCTGTGCCGGTTCCGGCCAGCACCCGCGCCGAATGCCGCGCACCGTTCGCCGCCGCCGCCATCGCGTTCGACGCCTGCTGCAACGCCCGTACACCCTCGCCGTGCGCGACCAGGAGCCGCCGGCGGGCTTCCGAGGCCCGCGCCGACTTCTGCGCCAGCTCGGTCAGCTCCTCGGCCGCCTCGTTCCGGGCTTCGAGGTCCTTCAGGTACTGCTCACGCTCGGCCGCGTCGGCTCGCGCCGCGGTCAGATAGCCACCGTTGAGGAACGCGTTGATCGCCGCGTCGTCATCGGCGAACGCCGCATCCGCAGCCCGCTTCACATTCGACTCGGCCGGAGCCATCGCGGCGATCAGCCGCACCCGCTCACGCAACACCGCCGCCCGCTCGGCAGCGTCAGCGGTCACCTTGGCATCACGATCACGGGCGATCTGAGCCCCGTAGGCGAGGAACGCCGCCCGGTCGCTGTCGCTACCGGCCAGAACCCGCTCGACCTCGGCATTGAAGTACGGGCCACCCGTACCCCTCAAAGCCTTGATCTTGGCCAGGTTGTCGGCGGCCTCCTGCTTCTTCCGCGCCGCTACCTGCTTGTCCAGGGCCGGTTTGTCGGTGATGGCGAACTTCTGGATCGTCGCCGGATCACCGGTCGCCAACGCGGCCAGAGCAGCGTCACGGACCTCCGGCTCCGGCGTGAATTCGGCGACGTCGGCGACGGCCTTACGCCACCGCTCCGCCATCGTGTCGACACCGGTCGTGCCGTTCCACGACTCGGTCACCAGCTCCGGGATGTTGATCTCCGGGCGGGGTTCCTCGGTCGCGGTGGGTGTCGGGGTGGGGGTGGGGTCGGCGGCGAAGGCCGGAGGGGCGTGGAGTCCCGCGCCGACGACGGTGGCCGCCAGCAGCGAGATCAGGGCGGCACGTAGCCGCGTTTGGAGTTTCACAACACATCCGTTCCGCAGTGGGCCCGCATTTGGGCAGGCAAGGACGCTCCGAGGCTGGGCGACCTCGGAGCGCGGGAATCAGGGACCGATCAGGCGGGGGTCTTGGACCAGGCGTGCTCGGCGGCGACCGCGGTCTGGTACAGATCTGCCCAGTAGGTGGCCTGGTCGCGGGCCGTCGTGCGCTCGGCCGACCATTGCCCGCCGATGTCGCCGGAGGCGTCCAGGATCGGTTTCCAGTTGGCGCTGTCGGCGGCGGCCGCCGCGGCGGCAACCTGGCGCCAGGCCTCGGCCTGGCCGAGGGCGATCCGCTCGGCGTCCTGCCACACCACCCGGGCCGGGCCGGCGTTCTGAGCGATGCCGCCCCAGGCGCGGGCGGCGGCGGCACGGGCCTGGACGAGGGCTTCGCCTGCGGCGGTGCGGGCCTTCTCCTCGGCGTTCCTCGCCTCGATGGTCAGGCGCGCGACCTCACGGCGCCAGGTCGCCTCCCGGACCGCGACCTCGCTGCGGTGGGCCCGCACGTCGAGACCGGCCGAGTACGCCCAGCCGTGGCTGAAGAACTCCACCAGATCACCGTCGGTGGCGCCGTCGCGCAGTGCCCACGCCGCGGCGAGCCGCACCTGCGCGCCGGGGTCGTTGTCACGCAGCAGCGCCACATAGGCCCGGTCCGTCGCGACCAGCGCGGCGGCCTGTTCGCCGTCCTGCTCCCGGACCCGGCGGTCACGTTCCTTGGCCGCGGCGTAGCCGGTGCCGGCGAACGTCTCCTGATCGGCGGGTGTGCCGGTCCACGCGTGCTGAGCCGCCGCACAGACCTCCGGCGAATACTCCGGGACACAGGTGTCCACGATGTACTTCACGAAGTCGCTATTGCGTTCCTGACCATCCGCCGCCAGTGACTCTGCGTATTCCCATTCCGATTGGAAGAATCGCAGAATGCCCGCCGCGACATCCTCTTCGAGCAGGGCGGTCCATGCGGTGGAGCGCACGATTGCGCGCTCGTCGTAGTCGGCGAGCCAGAGCACGAACTCGTACTCTGCGTCATTGACCGTCGATTCTCCGGCAGCGGAAATCGTGGGCGGGCTCGCCAGCGCCGAGCCTGCGATTCCTGTCACACTGCCGAGAGTGAGCGTTGCCGCGGCAATAACCGCAGCCAGAACGCGCGCATGCATGCAGGCTCCCCCGTGGAACTCGACAATGACCATCGCCGCTGGCAGGGCGCAGGATCGCCCGGCACGGAACGGCGCAGCGAAGGCGTGATCCATCCGGACCAATGGATTCACGCCGTGGGCATTGAACCACATGAAAGAGCGACCATTCACCCCTCGCTTCCGCATGGAGACGGGGAGCTACGATCCGCCTTGCGCACGCATCGATCACTTCGATAGCATCCGGCCGACCGCGACGCATCCGGAATACGGGGACGCCGGCCACACCTGGTGTGGACGCATCGCGCAATGAATTACGGGGTTCCGCATGCACCGATCAATGGCTTCCGCCTGCGCTGTGTCAGTTTCGACCGACGACACCGCGGACACCGCACGCCGGTCCCGCTGACCACCGGGGACCCGCACCCTTCACCTCACCCAGAAATCCGACGACACGCCCGCGGTGTGTCGGTGATGCCTGCTGCCTCCGTGCAGCCGAAGCGGCTGTCCCCCTGCGCGGCTGCTCGCCTACCCCTGAACTCAGAAAGGCCGACGTGAACATCATCACGCGTGCAAGGCTGACCGGCCTCGCGGGCGCCGCCACCGCGGTCGTGCTGGCCGCGACATCCTTGCCGGCTCCCGCATACGCCGCCGAGACGCCCGCGACGCTGGCCGAGAAGGCCGCCGCGCTCCGCGCCCTGGGCCTCGAGCCGACTCCCACCCGCACCGGGTACAAGGACTGCGATCTCACGGTCGCCATCTGGGAGGCCCTCGACGGACAGGAGTTCCGCGGCGAGGTCCGCACCGCCGCGGTGTCCGCCTTCAGCGACCCGGCATCGCTGAGCGGCGACGCCAGCAAGTGCACCCTGTTCATCCGCACCGAGGTGTTCGCGGCCAAGCAGCGTGACGTCGCCATCCAGGTCGCGGCCGAGGAGCAGAACCGCATCGAACGCGAACTCAAGCAGAAGGCCGCGCTCACCATCGGCCTCACGATCAGCACCGACGACCTCGGGCTGACCGTGAAGAACTTCGTCGACCTGATCCGCAAGAGCGACAAGGCCGGCACCCGGGTCAAGGCGGGCGCCCAGGCCGCCTACGACGCCGCCCACGCCGACCAGCTCACCTTCCTCGGCGACGGCATCGTGACCGCTCACGAAGCCGACCGGGAGGAGCAGATCCGGATCGAGGCCGCAAACGACGAGGCGCTGCGCCTCAAGCTGATCGAGGAGGCCGCCCGCAAGCGGGCCCTCGCCGTCCTCCTGGTCGCGGCCACCGACGGCATGCTCGCCGCCAGCGACCGTGACTTCATCACCTACATCTGGGAGAACGCCGCGGAGGGCACCGAGGTTCGCGGCGCCGCCGAGCGGGCCGTCCTCAGCCGCGAACCGGCCGACTGGAACGCCTACATCCACACCGGCATCCACGAGGCCCGGGAGATCGACCGGCAGCGCGCCGCGCGCAAGAAGTACGAGGCCGACGTCGCGAAGGCTGACGCGCTCATCACCGCCGCCACCGAGAACGGTCACCTCAACGTGGTGCACGCCGCCCGGAAGGCGCTCGCCGGAACCGCCGAGGACCTGGACCTCTTCATCCGCGTCGGCCAGTACGACCTCCAGCTGACCACCGGCCTCGAAGCCAATGAGGTGGGCCTGACCTGGTCGAACAGCCCCACTCCGAAGAGCGGCTTCGTGAACGTCGACGGCTGCATGCCGCTCACCGTAAGGGTTCTGAACGCACAGGTCGCCAGGGCCGACGCTGAGGTGACCAGGGCCGAGATGGACCTGGAACAGCTCGAGATGCAGATCGAGAATGCCTCCACCGCGGCGGAGCGGGCGAAGCTGGTGGCCAAGGTGCCGGGGGCGAAGAAGGCGATCGCCGATGCCAAGGCGAAGCTCGCCGAGGCCAAGGCGGAGTTCGCGGCCTGCAAGGCCAAGAAGCCGGAGCTCGGCATCTCCACCGCCAGGGCGCGCACCGGCGGCAACGCCGTTCGCGTGATCGGCAACGACTTGGACGCCACCAGGTCCTTCGCCTACTTCCAGGCGCTGAACCTGGACCGGATCGTGGTCAAGCCGACGACCAAGCTGACCTACTGGATCTTCCCCAGCAATGACCTGGCGACCGGCGGCAACGGCACCTGCGTCGCCGTGGACCTGATGTTCAGCAACGGCGCCAACCTGCGTGACTCCGGTGCTGTCGACCAGAACGGCAACCGTGCCCACCCCAGCTTCCAGTGCGGCAAGCTGAAGACGAACGAGTGGAACGAGGTCACCGTGCCGCTCGGCGCGCTGTTCAACGGGCGGTCGATCACGCGACTCGACATCGCCTACGACCAGGCGGCCCAGACCGGCGGCTTCGGTGCCCACCTCGACGACATCAGCATCACCCACTGAACCCTGTCACCGTGGCGGGGGTCGGCCGACCCCCGCCACGGTGACGAAGGTTCGCTGAGGACCCTGTGCGGGTGAGCGGTCATGCCGCTCACCCGCACACTCTTCTCCGCGTGTCGGCGACCCGTTTCACGACCGAGGGCACCGGTGATGGCACCATGCGCCGCTGTACGCCGAACCCGACCACATCCAGATGCGGCTGGACGTGGGCTGCCCGGACATCGCGCTGGAGACGATCGAGAAGTACGCCGCCGAGTTTCACCTCGACCTGCTCGACCTGCAGGACGGCTCGGTGTACCGGGCGTTCTGATCCTCAGTCGGCCCGCAGATCGGCGGTGGCGGCCCGGGACGCCCCGATCACCGCACCCACTCCCGCCAGCAACTCGGGGGACACGGCCGAGTCCACGGTCAGTACCATCAGCGCCTCACCGCCGGCCGCACGGCGAGCCACCCGCATCGCGGCGATGTTGATGCCGGCCTCGCCGAACGCCATGCCGATCGCCCCCACCACACCGGGCCGGTCCGTGTAGGCGAAGAACACCAGGACCCCGTCGGCCGGCAGGTCCAGGTCGAACCCGTCGACCTCGGTCAGGCGGGCCGTCTCACGGGATCCGGTGATCGTTACGTCGCCGGCCACCGCGACGGTCCGCCCGTCCGGCAGCGCGCCGTGCACCACCACCAGGCCGGCATGGTCACCGGCGTCGTCGGCGGCGCTCAGCCGTACCTCGACCCCGCGATCGGCGGCCAGCTGCGTCGCGTTCACGTAGGTCACCCGTTCGTCGACGATCGGGGCGAACAGCCCCTTGACGACGGCCAGCCGCAACACCGAGAGGTCACGCCCGGCGATCTCGCCGCGGGCCTGCACCGTGACACCGGCGGCGACCCCACCGGCCACCGCGGTGAAGACCCGGCCGAGCCTCTCGGCCAGCGGCAGCAGCGGTCGGACCTCCTCGTCGACCGGCCCACCGGCCCGCACATTCACCGCGTCGGGGACGAACTCGCCGCGCAGCGCCAGCCGGACGCTGCGCGCCACGGCCAGGCCGGCCTTGTCCTGCGCCTCCACGGTCGAGGCGCCCAGGTGCGGGGTGACCACCACATTGTCCAGGGCGAACAGCGGCGACGAGGTGAGCGGCTCGGTCTCGAACACGTCCAGCCCGGCGCCGGCCACCCGCCCGTCGGCGAGGGCCTCGGCCAGCGCCCGCTCGTCGACCAGCCCACCCCGGGCCGCGTTGACGATCCGCACCCCCGGTTTGACCAGCGCCAGTTCCTTCTCCCCGATCAAACCCACGGTCTCCGGGGTACGGGGAAGGTGCACCGAGACGAAGTCACTCTCCCGGAGTAACTCCTCCAGGGTGACGAGCCGGACTCCGAGCTGGGCGGCACGGGCCGGCTGCACGTACGGGTCGTACGCGACCAGGCGTACCCCGAAGGCGGCCATGCGCTGCGCGAAGAGGACGCCGATCCGGCCCAGCCCGACCACCCCGACGGTCTTGCCCTGCACCTCGACGCCGGTGTAAGTGGAGCGCCGCCAGGCGCCCGCCTTCAGCGCGGCACTCGCCGCGGCGGTGTGCCGGGCCACCGCCAGCAGCAGCGCCACGGCCTGCTCGGCGGCGGAGACGATGTTGCTAGTGGGCGCGTTGACGACGAGCACCCCGCGGGCGGTGGCGGCCGGGACGTCGACGTTGTCCAGGCCGACCCCGGCGCGGGCGACGACTCTCAGCCGCTGCCCCGCGGCCAGGATCGGTGCGTCGATGCGGGTAGCGCTCCGGATGATCACCGCGTCGGCGTCGGCAAGGGCTTCCGTCAACGCCGCCCGATCCGTCCCGTCGACGTGCCTGACCTCGAAATCCTCAGCCAGCACGTCGAGTGCGGCCGCTGCCAGTTCCTCGGTGACGAGCACGACAGGACTCATGGACTTCGATACTAAAGGCCCGGCCGGTGATCCGGCCGGGCCTTCGATCGTGAATGAATCAGGCGGTCTCGGTGATCGGCCGGTCCACCCAGCTCATCATGCCGCGCAGCTTCGCACCGGTGATCTCGATCGGGTGCTTGGCGGCCTCCTCGCGGAACTTCTTGAGCTCCGGCGCGCCGGCATCGTCGTCCGCGATCAGGCGGCGGGTGAACTCGCCGGACTGGATGTCGGCGAGGATCTTCTTCATCTCCTCCTTGACCGACGCGTTGATCACGCGCGGGCCGGAGACGTAGTCACCGAACTCGGCGGTGTCCGAGACGCTGTAGCGCTGGCGGGCGATGCCGCCCTCGTACATGAGGTCGACGATCAGCTTGAGCTCGTGCAGGCACTCGAAGTAGGCGATCTCGGGGGCGTAACCCGCCTCGGTCAGCACCTCGAAACCGGTCTGCACGAGCGCGGACGCGCCACCGCAGAGGACGGCCTGCTCACCGAAGAGGTCGGTCTCGGTCTCCTCCTTGAACGTGGTCTTGATGACACCGGCGCGGGTGCCACCGATCGCCTTCGCGTAGGAGAGCGCCAGCGCCTGGCCCTCGCCGGTCGGGTCCTGCTCGACGGCGATCAGCGCGGGGACGCCCTTGCCGTCGACGTACTGACGGCGGACCAGGTGGCCCGGGCCCTTCGGGGCGACCATGGCGATGGTCACGTCAGCCGGCGGCTTGATCAGCTCGAAGCGGATGTTCAGGCCGTGGCCGAAGAAGAGCGCCTTGCCCGCGGACAGGTTCGGCTCGATCGACTCGGTGTAGATCTTGCGCTGCGCGGTGTCCGGCGCGAGCACCATGATCACGTCGGCCCAGGCGGCGGCCTCGGCCGGGGTCTTCACGGTGAGCCCCTGCTCCTCGGCCTTCGGGCGGCTCTTCGAGCCCTCCTGCAGACCCACCACGACCTCGACGCCGGAGTCGCGCAGCGACAGCGAGTGGGCGTGGCCCTGGCTGCCGTAGCCGATCACGGCGACCTTCTTGCCCTGGATGATCGACAGGTCGGCGTCGCCGTCGTAGAAAACTTCCGCGGTCATGACTTCCTTCTTCTCTGGCTGGCTGGTAGCGCCTTCAGTCCGCTTTACGGGCGGCGGGTGGGGCAGTCGGATGGAGGATCAGGCGGCGCGGAGCGCGGGGCCCGTGGTGATGGAGCGGGATCCGCGGCCGATGGCCACGAGGCCCGACTGGACCATCTCCTTGATGCCGTACGGCTCGAGGTCGCGCAGCAACGCATCCAGTTTGTCGGGATTACCGGTGGCCTCGATCGTCAGGGTGTCCGGAGCGACGTCGATCACTCGCGCCCGGAACAGCTCGACGGTCTCGAGCACCTGGCTGCGCTGCGCCCGGTCGGCACGCACCTTGACCAGCAGGAGCTCGCGCTGGACCGACTGGGCCGGGTCCAGCTCCACGATCTTCAGGACGTTCACCAGCTTGTTGAGCTGTTTGGTGACCTGCTCCAGCGGGGACGACTCGGCGTCCACCACGATCGTGATGCGGCTGACGTCCGGGTTCTCCGTCTCGCCGACCGCAAGGGAGTCGATGTTGAAGCTGCGCCGGGAGAACAGCCCGCTGACCCGGGCCAGCACGCCGGGCTTGTTCTCGACCAGCACGCTCAGCGTGTGCTTGTTTGTCACTGTGCCTCCTTGGTCATGCCCGCCCGGCCCTCGCCTGCGAGGCCGTTGTCAGCTGCGGCTGAGTGCCGCTCGGTGCAGTTGGTCATGACTAAAGGTCGTCCTCGTCGAAGGTCGGGCGCACGTCCCGGGCGAACATGATCTCGTCGTTGCTGGTGCCGGCCGCGACCATCGGCCACACCATGGCGTCCTTGCCGACCGTGAAGTCGATGACCACCGGGGCGTCGTTGATCTCCATGGCCTGCTTGATGACCTTGTCGACGTCGTCCTTCGACTCGCAGCGCAGGCCGACGCAGCCGAGCGCCTCGGCCAGCTTCACGAAGTCCGGGATCCGGTGCTTGTGCGTGCCCAGCTCGGTGTTCGAGTAGCGGCCGTCGTAGAACAGGGTCTGCCACTGCCGGACCATGCCCAGGTTGCCGTTGTTGATCACGGCGACCTTGATCGGGATGCCCTCCAGGGCGCAGGTGGCCAGTTCCTGGTTGGTCATCTGGAAGCAGCCGTCGCCGTCGATCGCCCACACCGTGGTGCCCGGCTGCGCGACCTTGGCGCCCATCGCGGCCGGGACCGCGTAGCCCATGGTCCCGGCGCCACCCGAGTTCAGCCAGGTGCCCGGCTTCTCGTACTTGATGAACTGGGACGCCCACATCTGGTGCTGACCCACGCCGGCGCAGTAGATCGCGTCCGGGCCGACGATCTCGCCGAGCCGCTCGATCACGTACTGCGGGGCCAGGGTGCCGTCGGTCGGCTCCTCGTAGCCCAGCGGGTAGCGCTCACGGATGTCGTTCAGGGTCGACCACCAGGCCGGGTACTGGTCGGTGCCGCCGGCCGTGGAGGAGACCGCCGCGATCAGCTCGTCGATCACGTGCCGCGCGTCGCCGACGATCGGGACGTCCGCGTGCCGGTTCTTGCCGATCTCGGCCGGGTCGATGTCGGCGTGCACGATCTTGGCGTCCGGGGCGAACGAGTCCAGCTTGCCGGTGACCCGGTCGTCGAAGCGGGCGCCCAGGGTGACCAGCAGGTCCGCCTTCTGCATGGCGTACACCGCCGGGACCGTGCCGTGCATGCCGGGCATGCCCAGGTGCTGCGGGTGCGAGTCGGGGAACGCGCCGATGCCCATCAGCGTTGTCACCACCGGGATGCCGGTCAACTCGGCCAGCTTGCGCAGCCCGTCGGTGGCGCCGGCCTTGTGCACGCCGCCGCCCACGTACAGCACCGGGCGCTTGGCCGCGGCGATCAGCCGGGCCGCCTCGCGGATCTGCTTGCCGTGCGGGTGCAGGGTGGGCCGGTAGCCGGGCAGGTCCAGCGCGGGCGGCCACTGGAAGGTGGTCTGCGACTGGAGCACGTCCTTCGGGATGTCCACCAGGACCGGGCCGGGCCGGCCGGTGGCCGCCAGGTGGAACGCCTCGGCCAGGATCCGGGGCAGCTCCTCGGCGTTCTGCACCAGGAAGTTGTGCTTGGTGATCGGCAGGGTGATGCCCTGGATGTCCGCCTCCTGGAAGGCGTCCGTCCCGATGTAGGGCCGGCCGACCTGCCCGGTGATCGCGACGATCGGGACCGAGTCCATGTACGCGTCGGCGATCGGCGTGACCAGGTTGGTGGCGCCCGGGCCACTGGTCGCGATGCAGACGCCGACCTTGCCGGTGGCCTGCGCGTACCCGGTGGCGGCGTGGCCCGCGCCCTGCTCGTGACGGACCAGGATGTGCCGCACCTTCGAGTCGAACAGCGGGTCGTACGCCGGCAGGATCGCTCCGCCCGGGATGCCGAACGCGACCTCTACCCCAAGGGCCTCGAGCGACCGGACGAGCGCGCCGGCACCGGTGGTGGCTACCGGGGCCACAGTGGTGGAAGCGGGGTTCACGGCCGCCGCGACGGTGGCCGGAGTGACTCGGTGGGCGAGGGATTCAGGAGTGGGTCTCGTCATGGCAGTTCAGACCTTTTCGGGTTGGTCGCACCGGTACTTGAGCAACAAAAAAGGCCCTCGTGCGGGATGCACGGGACCTAGCGCACTCTCCTCACTCGAGGACAGTGCGCTCAGATAAGTACTCGGGACGCGAAGCACATGCGGCTAACCTTGCCCCATCTCACGGCCTGAGTCAACTGATCCCACATTTTGATCACCACGGGTGGTGACGAAATCCGGATCACTCGGCAACAGCGCTCTGACCTGCCGCATTCCCGGACCGAGCCGGACCACCTGGCTGCGGGCCGGCGCGTCATTGGGCGGGGTGGCCCGGGGCGTCGGCAGCGGGCGCGGCCCGGCCGGGCGCAGGGTCCGCAGCCGGGACTCGAAGTGCTCGGCCGGCACGCCCCAGCCGAACAGCGAGCCCTGCCCGAGCCGGCAGCCGGCCTCCTCGACGATCTTCCGCTGGTCCTTCGTGCCGATCCCCTCGGCCAGCACCTCCAGGCCCAGCCGGTGCCCGAGGCGGACCACCACGTCGACCAGCGGGGCGGCCGTGCCGGTACGCGACTCCGGCTCCGCCACCAGCGCATGGTCGATCTTCAGGATGTCCACCGGGAGGGTCCGCAGCTGGCCCAGCGACGAGTAGCCGGCGCCGAAGTCGTCCAGCGCGATCCGCACCCCGGTCTTGCGCAGCTCGGCCAGGCGGCGGACCAGCTCCTCCATGTCGGTGGCGACGGCGTGCTCGGTCACCTCCAGGACCAGGCGCTGCGGTGGGACGCCGTACTCCGCCAGCACGTCCGCGACCTGGGCGGCGTAGTCGGAGTTGTGCAGCTCCTTGGGCGACAGGTTCACCGACAGCCAGACGTCGTGCCCCTTGGCCCGCCACTCGGCGAGCTGCTTGCACGCCTCCTCCAGCACCCAGGCGCCGATCCGGTTGATCAGCCCGGCCTCCTCGGCCACCGGGATGAACTCGACCGGTGGCACCCTGCCCAGGTCCGGATGGGTCCAGCGGAGCAGCGCCTCGGCGCCGACCGGGCGCATCGACGGCAGCGCCACCACCGGCTGGAAGACCAGGCTCAGCTGGCCACGGTCGATGGCGTGCCGCAGCTCGCCGGTGAGCGTGCCGCGGCGGCGCAGCACCTCGTCGTACCCCGCCTGGTAGCGCTCGACCCGGTTCTTGCCGCGCTGCTTGGCGTAGCGCAGGGCCAGGTCGGCGTCGTGCAGCAGCTCGCCGGTGGCGGCCACGCCCAGGCTCGCGGACAGGAAGATCGAGCCGCCGTCCACCTCGTACGGCTCCCCGAGCACCGCGAGCAGCCGGTGTGCCGCCAGCACCGCCTCGTCGGCGTCGCCGCGCATCAGCACCGCGAACTCGTCGCCGCCGAGCCGGGCCGCCACGTCGCCGGCCAGCAGGTTGCGCCGCAGCCGGGCGCCCACCTCGGCCAGCACCGCGTCGCCGACGTCGTGGCCGCGCATGTCGTTGACGGTCTTGAAGCCGTCCATGTCGATGCCGATGAGCGCGGCCGCCCCGGTGGAGGAGCGCAGCGCCCGCTGGAGGCCACGCCGGTTGGCCAGGCCGGTCAGCGGATCGGTGTGCGCCAGCTCACGGAAGTGCGCCTCGCTCTGCCGCAGCCGCAGCGTGTAGCGGCGGACGTCGTCGAGCGCCAGGTACTGCCGGGCGACCAGGGCCAGGCCCACCACGGCGGCGCCGAAGTAGCCGGCCGCGTCCAGCGTCCCGCCCATGGCCAGGTGGTGACCGAGCGCGCTGAGCAGGGCCAGCATCGGGAGCACCGCATACGCCCCGCCGCGCTCCAGCACGTCACCGGTCACCTGGACCGGCCGGTCAGCGGCCCGCACCGCCCAGGCCACCACGGTCAGCCCGGCGGTCAGCAACAGGCCGCTGGCCAGCGTGAACCCGTCGTTGCCCCGGCAGATCCCGGCGGCCAGCACATTCGCTGCGACGGCCACCAGGCCGACACCGGCCGACACCCGGACGGTGTGCCGCCGGGGCCGATGGGCGTGCAGCGCCAGGACCGCGGTCAGGCCGAGGGAGAGCACCACCAGGACGGCCGGGACCACGATCGCGGGACACCGGTACGGCGTCGCGTCGCCCAGGATCCGGGTCGGCCGGCTGATCAGCACCCAGCCGACGAACCAGATGGCGGCCGCGATGACCAGCCCGTCCAGCACGTGCCGGACCGCGGCGGCCGGGCCGCGGGCGGCGCCGGGCAGCGCCACCGTCCCGGCCAGCAGGGCGACCACGCCGATCGCGGTGCCGGCGGCGACCGCCGTGGCCAGCGCCTGGGCGTGCCCGGGAGTGTGCTGGTGACCGGTGATCAGCGCGGTGACCAGGCCGGCCAGCGCCGCGGCGGTGACCAGCGCGCCACCGGCGGCCAGCAGCAGGTGCGCCCGCCGGGCCGCGCCGGTGTGCCGGTGGCCGGAACGGGCCAGGTAGGCGACCGCCGGGACGGCGACCAGCAGGCCCACAAGTCCCGCCAGATCCATACCGGACGGTGAGTGCACGGACACACTGTGCCCGATCTTCTTCGATTCCGACACCCCCGGCGTCCCGCGCTGTGGACGGCGTGGGTGGTTCCGGGCCTGGCCGGTGGCACTATTGGGGGATGCCTGAGCTGCGCTCCCGGACCTCGACCCACGGTCGCACCATGGCCGGCGCGCGCGCCCTGTGGCGCGCCACCGGCATGACCGACGACGACTTCGGCAAGCCGATCGTCGCCATCGCCAACAGCTTCACCCAGTTCGTACCGGGTCATGTGCACCTCAAGGACCTCGGCGGCCTGGTCGCCGAGTCGATCGCGGAGGCCGGCGGCGTCGGGCGCGAGTTCAACACCATCGCGGTGGACGACGGCATCGCCATGGGTCACGGCGGCATGCTCTACTCGCTGCCCAGTCGCGAGCTGATCGCCGACGCCGTGGAGTACATGGTGAACGCGCACTGCGCCGACGCCCTGGTCTGCATCTCGAACTGCGACAAGATAACCCCCGGCATGCTGATCGCCGCCCTGCGGCTGAACATCCCGACGGTCTTCGTCTCCGGCGGCCCGATGGAGGCCGGCAAGACGGTCGCCATCGAGGGCATCGTGCACGAGAAGCTCGACCTGGTCGACGCGATGAGCGCGGCCGCCAACGACAACGTGACCGAGGAACAGCTCGACACGATCGAGCGGTCCGCCTGCCCGACCTGCGGCTCCTGCTCCGGCATGTTCACCGCCAACTCGATGAACTGCCTGACCGAGGCGATCGGCCTGTCGCTGCCCGGCAACGGCTCGACGCTGGCGACGCACGCCTCCCGCAAGGCCCTGTTCACCGAGGCCGGCCGGCTGATCGTGCAGATCGCCAAGGAGTTCTACGAGAACGACGACGAGTCGGTGCTGCCGCGCTCGATCGCCAGCCGGGACGCCTTCGAGAACGCGGTGGCCCTCGACGTGGCGATGGGCGGGTCGACCAACACGATCCTGCACCTGCTGGCCGCGGCCCGCGAGGCCGAGCTCGACTTCAGCGTCTCCGACATCGACGCCATCTCACGCCGGGTGCCCTGCCTGTCGAAGGTCGCGCCGAACAGCCCGAAGTACCACATGGAGGACGTGCACCGCGCCGGCGGCATCCCCGCCCTGCTCGGTGAGCTGCACCGCGGCGGGGTTCTGAAGGAGAACGTCCGCGCCGTGCACTCGCCGGACCTCTCCACCTGGCTCTCCGATTGGGACATCCGGGGTGAATCACCCACCGAGCAGGCGCTGGAGCTGTTCCACGCCGCGCCCGGCGGAGTCCGCACCACCGAGCCGTTCAGCACCACCAACCGCTGGGCGAAACTCGACACCGACGCGGTCGAGGGCTGCATCCGGTCGGTCGAGCACGCCTACACCGTCGACGGCGGCCTGGCCATCCTCTTCGGCAACCTCGCCCCGGACGGCTGCGTCGTCAAGACCGCCGGCGTCGACGAGTCGATCTGGAAGTTCACCGGCCCGGCCCGGGTCTACGAGTCCCAGGACGACGCGGTCACCGGCATCCTCGGCAAGGAGGTGGTCGAGGGCGACGTCGTGATCATCCGGTACGAAGGCCCCCGCGGCGGCCCCGGCATGCAGGAGATGCTCTACCCCACCTCGTTCCTGAAGGGCCGGGGGCTGGGCAAGGCGTGCGCGCTGATCACCGACGGCCGGTTCTCCGGCGGCACCTCCGGGCTGTCCATCGGCCACGTCTCCCCCGAGGCGGCGGGCGGCGGCCTGATCGCGCTGGTCGAGACCGGCGACGAGATCACCATCGACATCCCGGGCCGCAGCATCACGCTGAACGTGCACGACGACGTCCTGGCCCAGCGCCGCCACGAGCAGGAGCGCCGGCCTCGGCCCTACACGCCGGTCGATCGGCAGCGCCCGGTCTCGGCGGCGCTGCGCGCCTACGCCTCGATGGCGACCAGCGCCAGCGACGGCGCCTACCGCAAGGTTCCGGAGTAATAAGGGTTTCTCTCAGCGACGCCGTGGCGGCTTTCGGGCCCCACGGCGTTCGTTTTTTGATCGGTACGGGCATCGCCGTGCACAACCACAGCGGCGGCCGTTCCGCCGCACCTCGCGAGGCGCTGCCCGCTCCAGGCCGTAACGCGCCCGCCGGGCCGACGCGGGTGGTCACCCAAAAAGATCTTCACGGTCGGCCCCCGTCCTGTCTCGCCGACCGTGAAACAGCCCCAGAGCCAGCCGCGAAGATCCACTCGTCCCGGCCACGGAGCGCGCCCTGAGCTGGACGGCGGCCCACTGACCCCCCGCCCCCCGCAAAACGCCGCCGGTGTCGAGGCACGTGATTTGCCGCGGAGCGAAGCGGAGCCATCAGGCCCAGCGTTTTGCCGCGGAGCGAAGCGGAGCCATCAGGCCCAGCCGAGCAGCTCAGTCAGTTCCAGGTGGGGAGGGGCTGGCCGGGTTGTTTGCGGCCCAGGTACTCCAGCACCTTGCGGCAGTCCAGGTTGGGCGAGCTGTAGGTGTGGCCCTTCAGCTTCTCCACGAGCGGCTGGTCGCCGGCCAGCTGGTCGAACTCGTTGTGGCAGGTCAGCCGGGTGTCGACGGCGGACTGCGGGATCCGCATGACATACCGGGTGTCGGCGTGCAGGACGGTCAGCCACTCCTCGGTCTCGGCGATCGGGTAGCCGATGAACCGGCTCTCCGGGCGCACCTGGAGATCGTTGACGCCGTCGCCCAGGTCCTGCGTCGAGGTCACCGCGGTGCCGTTGATCAGGAAGGCCTGCGCGGACACCCACGGCGCGTCGAGGCTGTTCATGAATTGGAACGCCAGCGCGGCAGCGCCCAGGTAGACGACCGACAACCCCTGCCAACCGGTCAGCGTGTGTCCACGTTTGATCAGCCGCTCGTCGCTGGAGCGGGCCCAACGGTGGCGGAAGTGGCGGATCACCAGCTCCACGCAGAGCGCGGTGATGACCACGGCCAGGCAACGGCGCAGGTACGAGTACGGCGAGGCCAGGGCGGTCACCGCGGCCACGATCAGGATCAGCGGCCAGAGGGCGGGCTGGATCCGGGCACGGTAGCGGATCGCGAACCAGATCGTGCCCAGGGCGATCGCGGGCAGGATGTAGTACGCATAGATGGTCACCGTGCCGAGCGCCACCTGCACCGGAGTCGCGGCGAGCAGGGCGGTCGTGGTGGTCAGCGAATACCGCGCGACGCCGTAGATCTTGATGAGGAACAGCAGCAGGAGCAGGCTGGAGCCGACCGCCACCAGCTCCCGGGAGCTGATCCGGCCGTCCTGGTCACGGGTCTCGGCCACCGGCCGCGGAGCGGGAGGAACCTCCGGAGGAACATCCGGTGTGGACGTCGGGTGCTGCCTCGGGAGGGTCTCGGGGCTGGTCAGATGACGGGTGCGGGGACGTTTCTTCGGCTGTGCCATCGCCGGTCGGCCTCTCTCGGATCCCGGTCTCCGACGGGGCCTCAGGGTAGGCATCGAAGGCAACGACACGCCAGAGGCGGCTCGCCGGTTCGGGCGGGCCGCGCGGAAGTCACGTCGGCTTCGGCGAGCGGGCCTCACCCGTACCCCCGAGGTCTGTGGAAAGGGGTGCGGCCCGCCCACCGGAAGCGATGGACGGGCCTCGACCCACTTGATCGTGGAGGGCGCTACTTGAGAGCGCCCTCCATGATGCCGCGGACCAGCTGCCGGCCGCCGATCAGCAGCAGGACGATCAGCGGGACCGTGGCGACGAAGGCGCCGGCCAGCACCCGGCGGTAGATCACGTAGTTGCCGCTGGCCAGGTCCGACAGGGCCACCATCGAGGTGGGGAAGTCGGTGCCGTTCAGCGTGATCAGCGGCCACTGGAAGTCGTTCCAGGTGGCCACGAAGGTGAGCAGGCCCAGCACGGCGAGGGCCGGCCGGATCGCCGGGACCACGACGGTCCAGTAGATCCGCAGGGTGAGCGCACCGTCGATCCGGGCGGCCTCGACCAGCTCGTCCGGGATCGCGTGCCCGATGAACTGGCGCATGTAGAAGACGCCGAACGCGCTGACCAGGCCGGGCGCGATGACCGCGATCAGCTGACCGTTCCAGCCCAGTTTGCCCATCAGGATGTAGAGGGCGACCACGCCGAGCTGGTTCGGCACGGTCAGCGTCAGGATGACGACGAACATCAGGACGTTGTTGCCCTTGAAGCGCAGCTTGGCGAAGGCGAAGCCGGCCAGCGAGCAGAAGAACAGCGTCGACGCGGTCACCGCGAGGGACACGATCAGGCTGTTGATCAGCGAGGCGGTGAAGTAGACGTCCTGGAGGGTGAAGACCTCGCGCAGGTTGACCATCAGCTGGTCGCCGGGGATCACCGACGGCGGCGACTTCATGACGGCGTCGTCGGTGCTCGTGGCGATGACGAACATCCAGTACACCGGGAACGCCGAGACCGCCAGGATGGCGAACAGCCCGAGGTAGGACTTCCAGGTGCCGGGGGTGTCCTGGGGCGCGCGGCTCAACAGGCGGGTGCTCACTTTCCGCCTCCCAGGCGCCGGGTGGCCAGCGCGTTGATCGCGGCCACGATCAGGATGATGAGGAACAGCGCCCAGCTCATCGCGGCCGCGTACCCGAGGTTGAGGTCACGCCAGCCGACCTTGTAGATCAGCTGCGCGATGGTCCGCCACTGGTGGTCGTAACCGCCGTTGGCCAGTGCCGGGTTCTCGTCGAAGAGCATCGGCTCGTTGAAGAGCTGGAGCCCGCCGATGGTGGAGAGGATGACGGTGAACAGCACGACCGGCTGGATCATCGGCACCGTGATCCGCCAGAGCTGACGCCACGGGCCGGCGCCGTCGACGGCCGCCGCCTCGTAGACGTCCTTCGGGATGGCCTGCATGGCGGACAGGTAGAGCAGCGCGTTGTAGCCGATCCACTTCCAGTTGACCATGGTGGCGATGGCGATCCAGCTGCTCCAGGTGGTGGCCCGCCAGTCGAGCGGCTGCTCCTCGCCGAAGCCGACCAGCGACAGCAGCCAGTTGGCCATGCCGTAGTCGCGGCTGAAGAAGACCGCGAAGACCAGGGTCGACGCGGCCACCGGGGTGACGTACGGCAGCAGGACGCCGATCCGCCAGAACGTGGCGCCACGCAGCTTGCGGTTCAGCAGGTTCGCCAGCATCAGCGCGATGAGCAACTGCGGAACGGTGGAGAGGATGAAGATGCCGAACGTGTTGACCAGGGCGTCCCAGAAATCGGTGTCGCTCGCCAGCTTGGTGAAGTTCTCCATGCCGGCCCAGCCGGTGAGCGTCGGGTCGTCCAGGCGCCAGTGGCGCAGCGCCACCACGCCGTTGAAGATGATCGGGAACAGTCCGAAGATCGCGAACAGGATGAAGAACGGCGCGATCAGCAGGTAGGGCACGGTCTTGGTGTCGAAGCGGTAGAGCCAGAACTTCGCGCGCGGCGGGGGCGCGTGCTTCGGCTCCTCGGACCGCGTCAGGCGGACGTCGGTGAGCGACACGACAACTCCTCTAACGGGCCGGACGGCGGGACGGCCTCAGGGCCGCCCCGCCGTACCGGAAGGGTTCGGATCAGGACTTCGAGGCCTTCTCGGCTTCCTTGACCGCCTCAGCCCAGGCGTCGGCCGACTTCAGCTGGCCCTGCTGGACCCGGTTGATCACGTTCTCCACGGCGACCCGGGTCGGGCCGTTCTTCTTGCCCAGGTACTGCGGCTTCAGGTTCTCCGCGGTGGTGGCGAAGATCTGGCCGGTCGGGGCGTTGGAGAAGAACTCCTTCTTGAAGTCCAGGATCTCCTTGTTCTTGTACAGCTCCGGCTGCGAGGGCAGGTTGCCGACCTTCTTGAAGACCTCGATCTGCTGCTCCGGCTGCACCAGCCACTCGACGAACTTGTACGCCTCGTCGACGTTCTTGCCCTGCTTCGGGATGGTCCACCAGGAGCCACCCCAGTTGCCGCCACCACCCGGGATCGCGGCGATGTCCCACTTGCCGGCCTGGTTCGGCGCGGTCTTCTGGATGTGGCCGAGCATCCACGCCGGGCAGGCGAGGACGGCGAACTGGTCCTTGGTGAAGCCCTGGTCCCAGTTCGGCTGGAAGCTGGCCAGGTTGGCGGAGAGCCCGGCGTCGATCGCCTTCATGGCGACGTCGAAGCCGGCCTTCGGACCGCCCTCCATCTGGAGGGTCTCCTGCGGGTCGTAGAAGCCGACCGGCTGCTGCGAGAGGACCGGGTTGAACAGGTTGGTCGCCGAGTCGACGAACTTCTTGCCGGTCTTCGCGGTGTAGGTCTTGCCGGTCTCGATGAACTGGTCCCAGGTCTTCCAGAGCTCGGAGACCTTGTCCCGCTCGGTCGGCAGACCGGCCGCCTTGAACAGGTCGGTGCGGTAGCACATGGCCAGACCGCCGACGTCGGTGCCGAGACCGATCTGCTTGCCGTCGGTGGACTGCGAGGCCTGCCACTTCCACGGCAGGTACTTCGACTCGAAGCTGCTCGCGCCCTTGTCGTTCAGGTTCACGAACTGGTCCGCCTGGCTGCGGAACTGAACGATGAAGCCCTCGTCGACGGCCGAGATGTCCGGGGCGCCGGAGCCGGCGACCAGCTTCTTCTGGAGGTCCTCGTGCTGGGCGTTGTACTCGCCCGAGTTCAGGACGATCTTCACGTTGGGGTGGTCGGCCTCGTACTTGGCCTTGAGCTGATCCAGGCCCATGTCACCCCAGAAGTTGACCTTCAGGGTGACCTGGCCGCCTTCGGTGCTGGAGTCGTTGCCCTCCAGCGCCTGGCCACTGCAACCGGCGATGGCCAGCGCGGCGGCGAGGCCGGCGGCCCCCACGCGCGCGGCGCGACGTCCGAAACGTTCCATGTCATTCCTCCGCAAGGAGATGCGCATCACTGAACCGGGTAAGTTGGGGGAACCGTAAGCCCGGCTTTCAGCCATGTCAATACCGCGTTACGGGCGCGCTCCCAACCCCACCCAGTCCGGATTATTCGGACACCAGGTTTACATTGTCCGATGTGTGCCGTAACACTTAACCGATCAAGCGTGTGTCGGACGTCGAGGGACTCCGTCGGCGTGCACCCGGCGCCCGATAAGCTCGGCGGCAGTGGGGACAGAGGAGACTGAGTGAAGCGGCCCACAATCGCCGACATCGCACGGCGGGCGGGCGTGTCCAAGGGCGCCGTGTCATATGCGCTGAACGGCCAGCCCGGCGTCTCCGAGGCGACCCGCAAGCGGATCCTGTCGATCGCCCAGGAGATCGGGTTCAACGCCAACAGCGCGGCCCGGGCACTGTCCGGCGCCCGCGCGCGGGCCGTCGGCCTGACCCTGTGCCGGCCCGCCCGGCTGCTCGGCATAGAGCCCTGGTTCATGGGCCTGATCAGCGGTTTCGAGGCCGAGCTGGGCGAGCGGTCGTACGCGCTGACCCTCCAGGTGGTGGCCACCCCCGAACAGGAGGTCGAGGTCTACCGCCGCTGGTGGGGCGAACGCCGGATCGACGGCGTGATCGTCACCGACATCCGGGAGAACGACATCCGCATCCCGGTCCTCCAGGAACTCCAGCTCCCGGCGATCGTGATCGGCGGCCCCGGCGACACCGGGCCGATCGCCCAGATCTGGTCCGACGACGCCGGCGCCATCACCGAGGCGGTCCGCTACCTGGTCGCCCTCGGGCACCACCGGATCGCCCGGGTCAGCGGCCCGCCCGGCCTGCTGCACACGCAGAACCGGACCAAGGCCTTCGAGGGCGTCTGCGCGGCCCTCGGCCTGGACCACTCGATCACCATCCCGGCCGACTACACCGGCGAGGAGGGCAGCCGGGCCACCCGGCGCCTGCTGATCGGCGGGGACCGGCCCACCGCGATCATCTACGACAACGACGTGATGGCGGTCGCCGGCCTGGCCGTGGCACAGGAGATGGGCCTCTCCGTACCGGGCGACCTGTCCATCGTCGCCTGGGACGACTCGCCGCTGTGCAGCCTCGTTCACCCGCCGCTCACCGCGCTCAGCCGGGACATCTCGGCGTACGGGGCACAGGCGGCCCGGGAGCTGCTCAACGCCATCGACGGCACCAAGGTGGGCAACGTGGAGGCGGGCCGGGTGCACCTCACCCCACGCGGGAGCACGGCACCGCCGCGCTAGCCGCGGTGACTCTCCAGGTAGGCCTCGACCCGTTCGGCCGGGCCCGGGTAACCGAGCGCGAAACCCTGGCCGTACCGGCAGCCGGCCGCTACCGCGCGGGCGATGTGCTCGTCGGTCTCCAAACCCTTGGCCACCACGTCCAGGCCCAGCCTGCGACCGAGACTGACCACCACGTCCAGCACCGCCGGGCCGCCGCCGACCACCGCCTCCGAGGGCGGGTCGATCAGCGCCCGGCTCAGCTTCAGCATGTCCACCGGCAGCCGCCGCAGATGTGACAGCGACGTCTGGCCAGACCCGAAGTCGTCCAGCGCGGCCCGGACACCGAGTTTGCGCAGCCCGGCCAGGGCGGCCACGATCGCCGGCACGTCCTCGGCGATCCAGGTCTCGGCCACCTCCACGACCAGGCGTTCCGGAAGGAGTCCGTGGCGCCGCAGGATGGTGGCGACCCGCTCCGGGAAACGGGCGGTGAGCAGCTCACGCGGTCCCACGTTCACGGACAGCCAGAAATCGTCGCGCACCGTCCAGGAGGAGAGGCGGCGGCACGCCTCGTCGAGCACCCACTCGTCCAGCTCGGCGGTGATCCCCAGCGCCGCGGCGATCGGCAGCAGCTCCCCCGGCGGGATGGTGCCCAGCTCCGGGTGCCGCCAGCGGAGCAGCGCCTCGACCCCGGCCGGGCGACCGTCGCGCAGCGCCGACACCGGCTGGAAGACCAGATCCAGCTCGCCGCGCCCGGCCGCGCCGAGCAGCTGCTGTTCCAGCTCCATCCGGCGGTGCAGCTGGATCTCGACGTCCGGGTCGTACCACTCGACCCGGTCCCGGCCCAGCTGCCGGGCCCGCTGCCGGGCCAGGTCCGCCTGGCGCAGCACGTCGTCCGAGTCGGCGCCGCCGGCCAGCTCGGCCAGGCCCACGCTGGTGTAGAGCGTCACGGTCGCCCCGGGCAGCGGGTACGGCTCACCGAGGGTGGTGACGATCCGGGTGGCCAGGGCGTACGCGGGCACCGCCGACTCACCGGTCAGCACCGCGAACTCGTCGCCGCCCAGCCGGGCCGCCACGTCCTCGCCACCGAGCAGGCCCCGGATCCGGCGGCTCACCTCGATCAGCACGGCGTCGCCGATCTCCCGGCCCCGGGTGTCGTTGACCTCGGCCAGCCCGTGCAGGTCGATCACCAGCAGGGTGCCCTGCTGCCCGGCCCGGCGGCGGAAGGCCAGCAGGTCCCGCATCAGCGCCCGGCGGTTCGCCAGGCCGGTCAACTGGTCCAGATAGGAGAGCCGGCTCAGGGTGCGCTCCAGGTGCCGGCGCTCGCCGACGTCCCGGACGTGCACCACGAGCGCCGCCACCTCGGGGACGGCCCGCTGGTCGGAGATCGTCGACTCGGTGTCCCGCCAGAGCTGGGCGCCGTCCCGCAGCCGGGCGTTGACCAGCACCGGCGGCCCGCCCTCGTGCTCACCGGCGAGGATCGACCCGATCACCGCGTCCGCGTCCGCCGCGTCGTCCGGGTGGATCAGCTCACGGAACTCCCGGCCGATCACCTCCTCGTCACGCAGCCCGAAGAGGCGGGCCGCGGCCGGGGACTGCCAGCGGACGGTCAGCTTCTCGTCCAGCACCAGGGTCAGGTCGGTGGCACCGGCCACCAGGGAGCGGAAATGCGCCTCGGCCACCCGCAGCCGGCCCGCGTACCGCCGGATGTCGCGCACCACGAGCAGTTCCCGTACGACCAGGACGCTGACCATCACGAGACCGAAGATGATCGCCTCGGTGTCGAAGTCCCGGACCGTCACCAGGTGCCAGATCGCGGCGACCACGCCGACCGCGGCCGGCACCGCCAGCAGCGGGTAGCTGGCCAGGTACTGATCCGGGTGGCGGGGTTCCAGCGGCGGAGGCGGCAGGTCCCGCCGGGAGCCGCCGATCGCCGACGCGGTCAGCCCACCCACCACCAGCAGCGTGGCCGGCCAGAGCAGCGGGCCGGTGGAGCGGTAGGCGAGGATCCCCAGCCCGATCAGGACCAGCGACGATCCGGCGCCGCACCACATGGCCGGGACCGGGCGGGGCCGGGCCCGCAGCACGATCACCGTGACCATCGCGACGCCGCCGGCCGCGATGAGCAGCGCCGGCACCAGCTCGGGGCGCCGGGTGGTGGCCGGGATCAGGTAGGCCGCGAAGCCCAGGCTCACCCCGAGCCCCACCCCGTCGAACATCCGCCGCAGCCGGACCACCCAGTTCCGGGCCGCGCCGGGCAGCAGCGATGTGCCGGTCACGAAGCAGATGGCGGCGACGGCCAGCCCGGCGGTCAGCCAGACGGCCCGGTGCTCCGGCGCCCACCGCGGGATCAGCCCGGTCAGCCCGGTGGCCAGCGCGCCCAGACCGACGAAACCGGCGCCCCGGCAGGCCACGAAGGTGCCGTCGGCGCGGTGGATCGACAGCGCCACGCGGATCAGGACGGCGGCCGCACCGAGGCCGGCGACGACGATCGCCAGCGCCGCGACAGCGGAGCCGGGCGGCACGGCGGTCATCGGCGGTCCTCTGCTGTCGGCCCGGCGAGCCGGGGTGGGGCGGAGCTAGAGGGAGCTGCACCGGGTCAACGAGGGTCCCCGGATCGGGTTACGGCACGGCGTGTCGCCGTCCCACGAACGGAATCGTCTGCCATTCAACGATGACGGTCAACCGGTGACCGGCCGGACGGGCCCGGCGTACCGGGTGGGAGGATGGGGGATGTGAGCAGTCGTCCCGTCCTCCGCGTCCGTAAGTCCGGCGCCGTGCTGGTCGCCGCGTTGATCGCGCTCGTCGGCACGGTCCCGCTCGCCGGCTCCGCCTGGCAGTTGGCCCCGATCCTGCTGATCCCGCTCGCCGCCCTGGTCTGGGCGTGGCGGGCCGGCACCGACGTCTACCCCGACGAGCTGCGGGTGCGCGCCCTCTTCGGCGGCAGCCGGGTGCCCTGGAGCCGGGTCGAGGAGCTGGCGCCGGACGAGCACGGCCGGGTCTCCGCCCTGCTCGACAACGGCAACGTCATCCGGCTCACCGGTGTCACCAGCAAGAATCTTCCGCTCGTCCTCGAGGCCAGCGGCCACCCGGTGACCGACCGGGGCGCCGCCGGTCAATGAGCGGCGGGGTTCTGTCGGACCTCACGGCTACCCTGGTCGGCAGATGTCGAGAGGGGTGGCTTGTCGTGCGATTCCGCCGGGTCCGCGCTGTGGCCGCGACGTCCGGCGCCGTGCTGGCGCTGACCGCGGGCTGCAGCTTCGGGCCACCGGGCCCGGATCAGGCCGGCTCGCCCCCCAACCTGCCCCGCCCGTCGGTCGCGCCGACCGCCGCTGAGGGCGACGCCGAGCGCGAGGTCGCCCTCAGCGTGCTGGCGAAGGATCTCGAGGTCCCGTGGGGCATGGCCTTCCTGCCCGACGGCGGTGCGGTGGTCACCGAGCGCGACACCGCCCGCATCCTCAAGATCGGTCCCGAGTCGACCGCCGGCGGGCTCAAGGTCACCGAGTTGCGGCGGCTCGGCGAGGTCACGGCCGGTGGTGACGGCGGCTTGCTCGGCGTGGCCGTGTCACCGAAGTTCGAGTCGGACAAGACCCTCTTCGTCTACTACACGACCGCCGAGGACAACCGGATCGCCAAGATCGCCGGGGACGGGCCGGTCCAGCCGATCCTCACCGGCATCCCCCGGTCCGAGCAGCACAACGGCGGCGCCCTGGCGTTCGGGCCGGACGGCCTGCTCTACGTGGGCACCGGCGACGGCACCGACGGCGGCGGCCAGGCCCAGGACCCGAAGAGCCTGGGCGGCAAGATCCTGCGGATCACCACGGCCGGCAGACCCGCCCCCGGCAACCCGGTGCGCAATTCGCCGGTCTGGTCGTCCGGCCACCGCAACGTCCAGGGCCTGGCGTGGGACGAGACGAAGCGGATGTTCGCCACCGACCGCGGCCAGCCGCGCACCGCCGAGCTCAACGTGGTGGTGAAGGGGAAGAACTACGGCTGGCCGAAGGCCGACGGCCCCGCCACCGACCCGAGATACACCGATCCCCTGGTCTCCTGGCCCACCGACACGTCGTCGTGCGCCGGTGTCGCCACGCTGGAGAGCATGGTCGCCACCGCGTGCGTGCTCGGCCGGCGGTTGCAGCTGCTCAACGTGACGGGCAACGGCACGGTGCTGGGCAGCCCACAGGAGCTGCTGACCGACGAGTTCGGCCGGCTGCGCGCCCTGGCCGCCGCGCCGGACGGATCGTTCTGGGTGGCCACCTCCAACCAGGAGGACGCCGGGCAGCCCGGCCCCGAGGACGACCGCATTCTCCGGCTGGTCTTCTCCGACGGCGGCGCCGGCCGGAGTTGACGGCGATGACTGTTTCGCGACGATCAGGATCGGGCAGGTGAGGTCCCGATGAGCGAGGCGCCGACCAACCAGGAACCGCCCGGGCAGAGCGGACGCCGACGTGCCGCCGCTCTTGCCGAATCGGTGGCGCGGCTCTTCCGGTCGGCCGCCGGGTTCGCCGGCTTCCTCAGGGCGCCGGCCGGGCCGCTTCGGGCCGGCGCCGGCTTTTTCCGGGCGGCCACCGGCCTGACCGGCCGGGCGGTCCGGCATCGCTGGTCCCGGCGGCTCCGGGTCGCCGCGGCGGTCGGGCTGACCGCCGTCGTCGGCTCGCTGATCGGGGTGATGCTGTTCGCCCGCTCCGATCTGAACGTCGGCCCGTTCAGCGCCGAGATGTCGGTGATCCCGTCCGTGCACGGCGGCACCGAGGTGAACATCCCACCGCTCGGCTCACTGCACCTGGACAGTCACCGGGGCCCGGTGCACCTGCGGGTGGATCTCGGTTCGCTGGACCAGAGCCGGACCGAGGCGCTGATCGACAACCCGGCCGCGATCAGCACGGCCGGGGAGCGGGCGGTCGACGAGGTGGTCGCCGGGGTGGCCCGGCTCGGTCTGCGCACCATGGGCCTGGCCGTGCTCAGCACGCTCGTCCTGGCCGCGCTGATCTTCCGCGACACACGGCGGACCGCGGCGGCCGGCCTGACCGCACTGGTCGTCACCGGCGGCAGCCTGGGCCTGGCCGCCGCCACGCTGCGACCGAATTCGATCAGCGAGCCCCGCTATGAGGGCCTGCTCGTCAACGCGCCCGCCGTGGTCGGTGACGCCCGGCGGATCGCCGACAACTACGGGCGCTACTCGGAGCAGCTCCAGGCCATCCTCGGCAACGTGAGCCGGGTCTACTCGACCATCTCGGCGCTGCCGGTCTACGAGCCGGCCGGCAACACGACCCGCCTGCTGCACGTCTCCGACCTGCATCTGAACCCGACGTCGTGGGGCCTCATCCGGACCGTGGTGGACACCTTCGACATCGACGCGGTGATCGACACCGGCGACATCGTCGACTGGGGCAGCAGCGCCGAGACGTCGTTCGTCGCCTCCATCCCGTCGGTCCAGGTCCCCTACATCTACGTGCGGGGCAACCACGACTCGGCGGCGATCCAGGCGGCGGTGGCCCGGCAGAGCAACGCCGTGGTCCTCGACGACGCGCTCACCGAGATCGACGGGCTGACCATCGCGGGCATCGGCGACCCCCAGTTCACCCCCGACAAGAGCGAGACGAACGTGGCCGGCGACGAATCCGGCCCCGAGTTGCTGACCGCCGCCGGCGACCGGCTGGCACAGACGATCCGCGACTCGGGCAAAAAGGTCGACATCGCCCTGGTCCACGACCCGGCCATGGCCCAGCCGCTGTCCGGCGTGGTCCCCCTGGTGCTCGCCGGCCACCTGCACCGCCGCGTGGTGAGCACGCTGCCCGCACCCACCGCGCCGCCGCCCGGCCCGTCGACGTCGGCCTCCCCGGTCCCGTCGGCGTCCACGGCGCCCCCACCCACCTTCACCACACGCCTCATGGTGGAGGGCTCCACCGGCGGCGCCGGGCTGCGCGGCCTGGAGGGTGAGGACGCGACCCCGCTGAGCCTGTCGGTCCTCTACTTCGACGAGAACAACGAGCTGAAGGCATACGACGACATCCAGCTGGGCGGCACCGGCGAGTCGAACGTGGAGATGCAGCGCAACGTCATCGGCCTCGAACCGGAGCCGACTCCCACCCCGGCGCCCTCACTCTCGTCGATCCAGCCATCCCGCTGACCGACCCCCGCCCCACGGCCGCGGGCCAGCGGGCCGGCGGCAGGGTGGGGTGGTGGGGCCGTCAGGGGATTCGGCGGAGGTCCAACAGGAGTGTGCCGGTGTCCATGCCCTCTGGGTCGATCTCGATCGTGTAGAGGCCGGCCGAGGTGCTGAAAGCCAGCGACGCGGTGGGCCTTTCGGCGGTCAGTGTCCCGGAGCCGGCGTCCAGGCCCAGGGGTGTCTGCAGTTGTACCCAGGTCTGGCCGGTGGTGGTCAGGGAACCCCGGCGGACGGTCAGGCGGAGCTGTTCGGCCTCCTTGGCTCGGAAGGTGACGTAGGCTCGCTCGCCGGCCCGGGCCAGGGTGACGCGGGACGGTGGGGCGCCGGCGGTGAGGCGCGCCGAGACGGTGCCGACCAGTTGGACGGTCAGTGTCCCGGTGTGTGTGGTGTCCGGGTTGACCTCGATGGTGTGGACGCCGCCGGCCGTGGTGTCGAAGTTCAGGGTCCGGAAGTCGCTGTCCTCGCCGAGCGCTCCGAGCACCTCGGTCTCGCCGGCGGGGGTGGTCACCTTGAGGTCGGTGTACTCCTGCCGGGGCAGGGTGCCGCGCCGGGCCACCAGGGTGAGCTTCCGTCCCGCCGGGGACGGGAAGGTGAGGAAGGCTCGTTCGCCGGCTTTTCCGATGGTGACCTTCCGGGGCGGGCCGCCGGGAACGAGGGTGCCCGAGGTGGATCCGCGCAGGCTGACCAGTACGGTTCCGTGTTCGGCGACCCGGGGTTTGACCTCGATGATGTAGCCGGCGGTCGCCGGGGCGGTGAAATCGACGCTCGCGGCCGACCAGGTGGTGAGCAGGGTGCCCTCGGCCACCTTCTCGTCGATGCGGCGGATGATCACGTCGGTGTTGTCGGCCGCGGTGAGGGTTCGGCGTTCGGCCAGTACGGTGAGACGCTGCCCGGCGGTGGCGTCGAACCGGACGATGGCGAGCCGGTCGGCGTCCACCAGCGCGCCGGGGCCGCCGACCGTGAGCCGCTCGATACCCGGGGCCACGGCGCTGGACCGCGGGCCACCGGCCGTCAGCCGCTCGCGCGTAGGCACCGGGCCGAACAGCGGGCCGCCGACCGTGAACTGCTCGACGTTCGGGGCCACGGCGGCGAGCAGGCGGCCACCGACCCTGAGCTGCGCGGCCGGGGTCATGGCGTCGAGCAGGGGGCCGCCGGCGGAGTTCAGGCCGGTCAGGACGACCGTGGCGAGCACCCCGAACGCGGAGAACAGTGACATTTCCGCAGAGTATGACAAATTGCCCGTTTCCCGGCGGGGATCGGTCCGCTCTCATACCACCGCGCGGCCGTGAGCGGGAGTCGGCAGCTCCGCCCGGAACGGGCGGCAAAGGGCCGGGGACGGCAGCGCCCGGCCCCCATGGATTCCCGGGGCCGGGCGTAGCCGTACAAAATCGGTCAGGAAACGCCGAGGCGCTCCAGGAGCAACTCGCGGACGGTCTTGGCGTCCGCCTGGCCTCGCGTGGTCTTCATGACCGCGCCCACCAGGGCGCCCGCGGCGGCGATCTTGCCGTCTCGGATCTTAGCGGCGATGTCCGGGTTCGCGGCGATGGCCTCGTCGACGGCGGCCGTGAGGGCACCCGTGTCGTTGACCACCTCGAGGCCGCGGGCGGCCATCACCTCGGCCGGGTCGCCCTCGCCCGCGACGACGCCCTCCAGGACGGTACGGGCGAGCTTGTCGTTCAGCTTGCCCTCGTCGACCAGCTTCTGCAGGGCCGCGACCTGGGCCGGCGTGGCGCCGACCGCGGCGAGCTCGATGTTCAGCTCGTTGGCGCGGCGGGCCAGCTCGCCCATCCACCACTTGCGGGCGCCCGCGGGGGACGCGCCGGCCGCGATGGTCTCCTCGATGATCTCGACGGCGCCGGCGTTGGCCACCGACTGCATGTCGAGTTCGGAGATGCCCCACTCCTCGCGGAGGCGGGCCCGGCGGGTGCTGGGCTTCTCCGGGAGAGCCGCCTTCAGGGAGGCGACCCATGCCGCGTCCGGAGCGATCGGCACCAGGTCGGGCTCGGGGAAGTAGCGGTAGTCGGTCGCGGTCTCCTTGGAGCGCCCGGGGCTGGTGTCGCCCCGGTCCTCGTGGAAGTGCCGCGTCTCCTGATGGATCTTGCCGCCGCCGTCGAGGATCCCGGACTGGCGGATGATCTCGGAGCGGACGGCGCGCTCGACCGAGCGGAGCGAGTTGACGTTCTTCGTCTCGGTCCGGGTGCCCCACTCCTCGCCCGGGCGGTTCAGCGAGGTGTTGACGTCGCAGCGCATCGAGCCCTGCTCCATCCGCACGTCGGAGACGCCCAGCGAGCGGATGATGTCGCGCAGCTCGGCGACGTACGCCTTGGCGATCTCGGGAGCGAGCCCGCCCAGCCCGGGGACCGGCTTCGTGACGATCTCGACGAGCGGGATGCCGGCCCGGTTGTAGTCGACCAGCGACTCGGTGGCGCCGTGGATCCGGCCGGTGGCGCCGCCGACGTGCAGCGTCTTGCCGGTGTCCTCCTCGATGTGCACCCGCTCGATGCCGATGCGGTGGGTGACACCGTCGACCTCGACGTCCACGTAGCCGTCCACGCAGAGCGGCTCGTCGTACTGCGAGGTCTGGAAGTTCTTCGGCATGTCCGGGTAGAAGTAGTTCTTCCGGGCCATCCGGCACCACTCGGCGATGTCACAGTTCAGCGCCAGGCCGATCCGGATGGTCGCCTCGATGGCGGCGCGGTTCATCACCGGCAGCGCGCCGGGCAGGGCCAGGCAGACCGGGCAGACCTGGGTGTTCGGCTCGGCGCCGAAGTCGGTCTTGCAGCCGCAGAACATCTTGGTCGCGGTGCCCAGCTCGACGTGGGTCTCCAGGCCGATGACCGGCTCGTACCGGGTGAGGATCTCTTCGTAGCTCATCTCTGCTCCCTCCTCACAGGGCCGGCGGGGTGAACGTGCCGACGGCGGACTCGAGCGCGGCGGCGACCCGGTACATCCGGTCGTCGGCCAACGTCGGGGCCATGATCTGGAAGCCGACCGGCAGGCCCTCGGAGAGCCCGCACGGGACCGAGATGGCCGGTCCGCCGTACAGGTTCGTCGGGATGGTGAAGAGGTCGGCGAGGTACATCTGGTACGGGTCGGAGGTCCGGGATCCGAACGGGAACGCCACGAACGGGGTGGTCGGCGAGACCAGCACGTCCACCTTCTCGAACGCGGACTGGAAGTCGCGGGTGATCAGGGTGCGGACCTTCTGCGCCTGGCCGTAGTAGGCGTCGTAGTAGCCACTGGACAGGGCGTAGGTGCCGATGATGATCCGGCGCTTCACCTCGGGGCCGAAGCCGGCCTCCCGGGTCAGCGACATGACCTCCTCGAGCGAGCGGTTGCCGTCGTCGCCGGCGCGCAGACCGTACCGGACGCCGTCGAAGCGGGCCAGGTTGGAGGAGCACTCGCTGGGGGCGATCAGGTAGTAGGCCGGCAGCGCGTACTCGAAGTGCGGGCAGGACACCTCGACGACCTCGGCGCCCAGCTTGACCAGTTTCTGGAGTGATTCCTGGAACGCGGCGGTCACGCCGGGCTCGGAGCCGTCGCCGGCGAACTCCTTGACGATGCCGAGCCGCACACCGGTCAGGTCACCGGTCGCGCCGAGGCGGGCGGCCGCCACCACGTCCGGCACCGGCTGCGGGATCGAGGTGGAGTCACGCGGGTCGTGGCCGGCGATCACCGCGTGCAGCAGGGCGGTGTCCTCGACGGTCCGGGCGCAGGGGCCGGGCGTGTCCAGCGAGGAGGAGAAGGCGATCAGGCCGTAGCGCGAGGTGCCGCCGTAGGTGGGCTTCGCGCCCACCGTGCCGGTGACCGCGCCGGGCTGGCGGATCGAGCCACCGGTGTCGGTGCCGATCGCGAGCGGGGCCTCGTAGGCGGCGAGCGCGGCGGCCGAGCCACCACCCGAGCCGCCCGGGATCCGGCCCAGGTCCCATGGGTTGTTGGTCGGGCCGTACGCGCTGTACTCCGTGGAAGAGCCCATCGCGAACTCGTCCATGTTGGTCTTGCCGAGAATCGGCATGCCGGCCTTCTTGAGCCGCTCGACGATGGTCGCGTCGTACGGCGGCTTCCATCCTTCGAGGATCTTCGAGGCGGCGGTGGTCGGGACGCCCTTGGTGGTCACCACGTCCTTGACGGCGATCGGCACCCCGGCCAGCGGGCCGGTGATCTCCCCGCGGTCGACGGCGGCGGCGGCTTCGAGGGCGCCGGCCCGGTCGACGTGCAGGAACGCGTGCACCCGGTCGTCGACGGCGGCGATCCGGTCGAGGTGCGCGGTGGCGACCTCGACGGCGGAGACCTCTCCTGTAGAGATCAACTTAGCGAGATCGGAGGCGGAAAGCCTGGTCAGGTCGGTCACGATCAGTCCTCCTCGTCCAGGATGCGCGGCACCCGGAAACGGCTCTCGTACGCGTCCGGAGCGCCGGAGAGCGCCGCGTCCTGCGTGAGGCTCGTGGTGGGGACGTCCTCGCGGTACACGTTGGTCAGCGGCACCGAGTGGGAGGTCGGCGGGATGTCCTCCGCGGCCACCTCACCGACCCGCGCGACCGACTGCAGGATCACGTCGAGCTGCCCCGCGAATCGATCGAGCTCTTCTTCGGTCACGGCGAGCCGCGACAGGCGCGCCAGGTGCGCTACCTCTTCGCGGGAGATGGCGGCCATCCTGCCCCCTCATCGTTTGACGGTTTAACTGCCGGGCCTGAGTCTATTTCGCCGCGATTCCCGGCCTTGACCGGGCGGTACCGCCGTCGCCACGTGGCGAGATCGGTGGCCGGCATGGGACGGGCGTGGAACCAGCCCTGCGCCGTGTGACAGCCGGCGGCCGCGAGCATCCGCCAGGTGGCCTCGTCCTCCACGCCCTCGGCGACGGCGCGCAGCCCCAGCGAGTCGGCCAGGCCGATCACCGAGCGGACGATCGCGGCGTCGCCCCGGTCGGTGGTCATGCCCAGCACGAACGAGCGATCGATCTTCACCTCGGCGAGTGGCAACCGCCGAAGATGCTGCAACGACGAGTAACCGGTGCCGAAGTCGTCCAGCGAGATGCCCACGCCCATCCGGCTCAGCCGGGTGGTGGTCTCCAGGACCCGGTGCGGGTCGGCCATCAGCGCGCTCTCGGTGATCTCCAACTGCAGAAGATCAGCGGGTACGCCGTACCGGCCGAGCAGCGCGCCCACCCGGTCCGCGATGTCCCCGGCGTGCAGGTCGCGGGCGCTGACGTTGACCGCGGCCCGCAGCGGCACACGATCCCGCCGCCAGGCCGCGAGCTGGGCCACCACCTCCTCCAGCACACGTGCGGTGAGCAGCCGCATCACCGGGGTCGGCTCGGCCGCGCGGAGCAGTTCCTCCGGGCCGACCGTGCCGCGCCGCGGGTGCCGCCAGCGCAGCAGCGCCTCCACGCCGACCACCTCGCCGGTCGCGATGGCGACCTGCGGCTGGTAGTAGAGGACGATCCCGTCGTCGGGCGGGTCCCGGCGCAGCGCGGTGCGCAGGTCGGCGACCAGGGTGAGCTTGTCGGGGGTGTGCTCGGCCACGTCCGGCCCGTGCACGGCCACCTGGTCACCGCGCTCCTTCGCCTCGTACATGGCCGACTCGGCCTCGCGCAGCAGGGTGCTGTCGTCGCGGCGGCCCGATTGCAGTGCTATCCCGATCGAGGCGCTCAGCTCGACCGGGGTGCCGTCCAGCGGGAACGGACGGCTCAGCTCGTCGGTCAGGTGCTGGGCGATGCGCCGGGCCGAGGCCGGGTCCTCGACCCGGGTGGCGAGCACCGCGAATTCGTCGCCGCCGAGCCGGACCACCAGGTCGTGGGTGGGCACCGCGGCGGTCAGCCGGTCGGCGACCCGGGTCAGCAGCCGGTCCCCGGCGCCGTGGCCGAGGGCGTCGTTGACCGTGCGGAACCGGTCCAGGTCGATCAGGAGCAGGGCGCGGCGCCGGTCCGGGTCGCGCTCGGCCATCGCGGCCTGAAGGCCACGCCGGTTGGGCAGGCCGGTCAGCGGGTCGAAGCGGGTGGCCCGCTCGAACTCGCCGGCCCAGCGGACCATCCGGTGCACGGCGTGCAGCGCCAGCAGGGCCAGCGGCAGCAGGGCCGGGCTGACCCGGGCCGCGACCAGCACCACCGGGCCGAGCAGCAGCAGGGCCGCGGTGGCGAACAGGTCGGCGTGGCCGCGGCGGCGCCGGCGGGGCGGGGCGTCCGAGGTCAGCACCCGGGCCAGGGCGGCCACCGAATAGCGGGCGAGCATCCACGTGACGGCGGCCAAGCAGATCAGCACCACCGCCCACCAGCCCGGGCTGTCGTCGACGCGCAGCGACACCAGGTGGGCGACGGTCGACGCGGCGATCAGCGCCGCGGCGTGCTGCACGGTCAGGTGCAGGGTGCGCCGGGGCGAATGCCGCATCCGGGCGCCCGCCACCGCCACCGCCACCGTCTGCACGGCCACCGCCGGCAACGCTCCCCAGGCGAGGGCGATGCCGAAGGTGAAGCAGATCGAGGGCAGGATCACCGAGCTGGCGCGGCGGCCGGGCACCACGTACGGACGGGCGTCCACCACGACGGCCAGCACCGCCATGGTCCAGAAGGCCGGTGGCAGGCCGCCGCTCGCCCAGATCAGCGGGACGGCGGCCACGACGGCAGGCACGGTGGTGACAAGCACGGCACGGCGGTGGTCCGGACCGGCCAACCGTGGGCGAGCGGCATCCATGCGACCTCCACGATGGCCTCGATCACCGATCGCCTACACCATAGATCCATATGGCGCTTTTTGTCCGAAAGCGCCTAAACGTTGTTAGACGTCGGTTAGCTCTCAGACGTGCGATCCGCCGGGATTCACCCTTCCGGGGTGCTCTCGGCCACCGCCCTGGCCGCCTCCGGGCCGTCCGTCAGCAGAACCCCGAAACCCGCCTCGTCGAGCACCGGCACCTTGAGGGCGAGCGCCTTGTCGTACTTGCTGCCCGGGTTGTCGCCGACCACCACGAACCCGGTCTTCTTCGACACCGAGCCGGTCACCTTCCCGCCCCGGGTGGTGATCTCCTCGGCCGCCCGGTCGCGGGTGTAGCCGGCCAGGGTGCCGGTGACCACGACGGTCAGGCCGTCCAGCGTGCGGGGGCCGGTCTCCACCCGCTCGTCGGCCATCCGCACGCCCGCGGCCCGCCACTTCTCGACGATCTCCCGGTGCCAGTCGACGGCGAACCACTCACGCAGGCTCTCGGCGATGATCGGGCCGACGCCGTCCACCTCGGCCAGCGGGTCGACGACCTTGACGGTCCGTTTGACCACCGCTTTCCCGGTCGTCGCCGGGTTCTCCGCGACGTCGGCCTCGTCCGGCTCCTCCACGACCGCCGGCACCAGCGCCTCGACCTCGGGCAACGCCGCCGTCCGCGCGACGATCTCCTCGATCGCCTCCATCGCCTCGTATTCCAGGGCGAGCGCCTCCGCCGCCGTCGGCCCGACATGCCGGATCGAGAGCGCCCGCACGATCCGGGCGAGCGGCCGCCCCTTCGCCTCAGCCAGGCTCAGCAGCATCTTCTCCGCGTTCGCCCCGAGCGTTCCGTCCTTTTTCACGAAGAACGGCGCCCGGAGCAGGTCGTCGGCGGTCAGCGTGAACAGATCACCCTCGTCGAACAGCACACCCGAATCGATCAGCGCGTGCGCCGACTTCTCCCCCAGCACGTCGATGTCCAGAACATTGCGCTGCCCGATGTAGGTCAGCCGCTCCCGCCGCTGCCCCACACAGAACCGCGAGTTCGGGCATCGGATGTCGATGTCACCCTCTTTCGCCGGGGCCAGCGGCGTCCCGCAGTCGGGGCACTCGGTCGGCATCACGAACGCCCGCGCATCCGCCGGCCGCAGCTCCAGCACCGGCCCGAGGATCTCCGGGATGACGTCACCGGCCTTGCGCAGCACCACGGTGTCGCCGATCAGCACACCCTTGCGGACCACCTCCTGTGCGTTGTGCAGGGTGGCGAACTCGACCTCCGACCCGGCCACCACCACCGGTTCCACCACCGCCTGGGGTGTGACCCGGCCAGTGCGGCCCACATTGACCCGGATGTCGAGCAGCTTGGTGGTGACCTCCTCCGGTGGGTACTTGAACGCGATCGCCCACCGCGGCGCCCGGCTGGTCGACCCCAGCCGGCCCTGGATCGAGACGTCGTCGACCTTCACCACGACACCGTCGATGTCGTGCTCGACGTCGTGCCGGTGCTTGCCGTAGAACTCGATGAACTCGCGCACCCCGGCCAGGTCGTCGACCAGCTTCCACCGCTCGCTGACCGGCAGGCCCCACGCCTTCATCGCCGCATAGGCCGCCGACTGCGAGGCCGGGCTGAACCCCTCCCGCGCGCCCAGCCCGTGCACCACCATGCCGAGCCCGCGCGACCCGGTGACCCGTGGATCCTTCTGCCGCAGGCTGCCGGAGGCGGCGTTACGGGGATTCATGTACGTCGGCTTACCCTGCTCCACCAGCATCGCGTTGAGCGCCGCGAACGCCTCGGCCGGGAAGTAGATCTCGCCGCGCACCTCGACCAGGTCGGGCACGTCGTCACCGGTCAGCCGCTCCGGGATGTCCCCGATGGTCCGCACGTTGGGGGTCACGTCGTCGCCGACCCGCCCGGTGCCACGGGTGGCGGCGCGAACCAGAACGCCCTTCTCGTACGTCAGATTGATCGCCAGACCGTCGATCTTGAGCTCGCACAGGAACCGCACCGGGCCGCCGGCGTCCCGAACCGCGCGCTCGGCCCACGCGGTCAGCTCGTCGAGGTTGAACACGTTGTCCAGCGACATCATCCGCTCGGCGTGCTCGACCTTGGGGAAGTCGCCGGTGGCCGTGCCGCCGACCATCTGGGTCGGCGACTCGGGGGTGCGCAGCTCCGGGAACTCCGCCTCCAACGCCTCCAGCTCGCGCAGCAGGAGGTCGAACTCCGCGTCCGACACCGTCGGCGCGTCGAGCTGGTAATAGCGGTGCTGGTGCTCGCGGATCTCGTCGGCCAGCTCGGCATGCCGGGAAGATGCCTCTGGTGTAGCCACTGAACCGAACCTCCGTGTCAGGAATACCTAGGTGGCACGGTAGCCCCACCCCCTGACACTTTCCGCTCTCAGACCTCGGCGATCCGGCGGCCGGCCTCCGTGCACGCCTTCAGCAACGCGCGGACATAGCCGATCGGCGCGCCGGCCAGCCCGCAGGCCGGGGTGATCACGACCTGCCCGGGCAGCCGGGCGGCCGGGAAGCCGAGCCGCTGCCAGAGGGTCCGCACCCGGTCGGCGATCTGTTTCGACTCCGGACGGCGGCCGGCGACCGGGCGGGTCGGCGCGGCCCCGGCGAAGATCCCCAGCCCGGCCTCGATCGCCTCACCGAGCGGGTCGAGGTCCTTGAGCAGCGACAGGTCGAAGGCGACCGCGGCGGCCCGGGCGTCCCGGATCACCTGCAACGGCATCTCGGGCGCGCAGCAGTGCACGATCACCGGGGCGTCGACCGCCTCGACCACGCTGCGCAGACGGGACGCGGCGTCCGGTCCGTCCACCACCCGATAGGCGCTGAGCCCGCTCTCGGTGGGCACCTGCCCGGCCAGGACGGCGGGCAGCGACGGCTCGTCGAGCTGGAGCAGCACGGTGGCACCGGGCACCCGCTTGCGCACCTCGGCCACGTGCCGGCGCAGCCCCTCGGCCAGCGAGTCGGTCAGATCCCGGACCGCGCCCGGGTCCCGCAGCATCCGCCCGCCGATCGGCAGGTCCAGGTTCGCGGCCAGGGTCCACGGCCCGGCGGCCTGGATCTTCAGCGGGCCGGAGTATCCGTCGGCCTGCTCGGTGAGCTGGTCCAGATCGCGTTCCAGCAGATCCGCGGTCCGCCGCAGGTCCTGGCCCGGCCGCGCGGCGACCTGCCAGCGGCCGGCATAGACCTGCACCGGCAGCTCGACGAGGAACCCGGCGGTCCGGCCGATCATGTCGGCGCCCGGGCCGCGCTCGGGCAGCTCGGGCAGGTGCGGCAGGCCGGGCAGCTCGCCCAGCACGATCCGCTGGGCCTCGGCGATGTCGGTGCCGGGCAGCGAGCCGATGCCGGTGGCGACGCCCGCGCCCCAGGGGAACTCAGGCATGCGACGACACCCGGGAACCGGCCGTGATCGTCGCCGAGCCGAGCACGATGTCCCCCTCGGGATCCGGCTGGTAGGCGACGATCGCCTGACCTGCGGCGACGCCTCGCGCCGGCGACTGCAAAGTGGCGACCAGGGCATCGGAGGCGACCGACACCGAAGCCGGGACCACCTCGCCGTGCGCTCGCAGCTGAACCTCGCAATCCACCCGAGTGTCCACGCCGTGCCAGATCGGCCGGTCGGCGGTGACCACGTCGACCTCCAGGTCCTCACGCGGGCCGACGGTCACCGTGTTGGTCACCGGGGTGATCGACAGCACGTAGCGCGGGCGGCCGTCGGCGGCGGGAACCCGCAGGTCGAGGCCCTTGCGCTGGCCGACGGTGAACCCGTACGCCCCGTTGTGGGCGCCCAGCCGCTCGCCGGTCCGCCCGTCCACGATGTCGCCGGGCGCCGACCCGAGGCGGCTCTCCAGGAACCCGCGGGTGTCACCGTCGGCGATGAAGCAGATGTCGTGCGAATCCGGCTTGTCGGCCACGGCCAGCCCACGCTCGGCGGCCTCGGCCCGGACCCGCTCCTTCGTCGAGTCGCCGAGCGGGAAGATCGCCCGGTCGAGCTGAGCGCGGGTCAGGACGGCCAGCACATACGACTGGTCCTTGGCCAGGTCGACACTGCGCCGCAGCAGGCCGTCGGCGCCCAGGCGGGCGTGGTGGCCGGTGACCACCGCGTCGAAGCCCAGGGCCACCGCCCGGTCCAGCACGGCCGCGAACTTGATCTTCTCGTTGCAGCGCAGGCAGGGATTCGGGGTGCGGCCGGCCGCGTACTCGTTCACGAAGTCGTCGACGACGCTGTCGTGGAACTCCTCGGCCATGTCCCACACGTAGAACGGGATGCCGATCACATCGGCGGCCCGGCGAGCGTCCCGCGAGTCCTCCAGGGTGCAGCAGCCGCGCGCCCCGGTCCGGAACGTCTGGGGGTTACGGGCGAGCGCGAGGTGCACGCCGGTGACATCATGGCCGGCGTCACGGGCGCGCGCGGCGGCGACCGCCGAATCGACACCGCCCGACATGGCTGCGAGAACACGCATGGTCCCAGCCTATCTGGATGTCTTCCAGGCCCCCGCCCGGCGGGCGCGTTCCACCGCGCCCGGCAGCGCCGCGAGCAGCGCGTCCACATCCGCCTTCGTGCTGTCGTGCCCGAGGCTGAACCGCAGCGACGAGCGGGCCCGCGGGTCGTCGGCGCCCATCGCCAGCAGCACGTGGCTCGGCTGGGCCACCCCGGCCGAACACGCCGAACCGGTCGAGCAATAGACACCCTGCGCGTCCAGGAGCAGCAGCAGCGCGTCGCCCTCGCAGCCCGGGAAGGAGAAGTGGGCGTTGCCCGGCAGCCGATCGGCCGGGTCACCGTTGCAGATCGCGTCCGGGATCGCCGCGCGCACCCGCTCCACCAGGTCGTCGCGCAGCGCCGCCACCCGGCTGACGTGCTCCTCCCGGCCGGCGACCGCGGCTTCCACGGCCGTGGCGAAGGCCACCACGCCCGGGGTGTCCAGGGTCCCGGATCGCACGTCCCGCTCCTGGCCGCCACCGTGCAGCAACGGTGTGCAGGTCACGTCCCGGCCCAGCAGCAGCGCGCCGACACCGACCGGACCGCCCACCTTGTGCCCGGTGAGGGTGAGCGCCGCGGCGCCGCTCGCCGCGAAGTCCACCGGCACCTGCCCGACCGCCTGCACCGCGTCGGTGTGGAACGGGATCCCGGCGGCCGCGGACAGCGCCGCCAGCTCGGCGACCGGCTGCACCGTGCCGACCTCGTTGTTCGCCCACTGGACGCTGACCACGGCGATCTCGTGACCGTGTGCCCGCACCAGCTCGGCGAACGCCTCCGGATCCACCCGCCCGGCCGCGTCCACCGGTTGCAGTGCCGTCTCGGCGCCCTCGTGCCGCCCCAGCCAGTCGACCGCGTCCAGCACGGCGTGATGCTCGACGGCCGAGGCCACCACGCGGCGCATCCGCTGGTCGGCGTCCCGCCGGGCCCAGAAGATCCCCTTGACCGCTAAATTGTCCGCCTCGGTCCCGCCACCGGTGAAGATCACCTCGGACGGCCGGGCTCCCAGCGCCGCCGCGATCCGCTCCCGCGACTCCTCGACCAGGCGCCGGGCCCCACGACCCGCCGCATGCAGCGAAGACGGGTTTCCAAGCTCACGCGCCGCGGCGACATAGGCGTCGAGCGCGGCAGGCAGCATCGGCGTGGTCGCCGCATGATCCAGGTAGGCCATCGCCTCCAGCTTAGGCCGTCCTCCCGTCACCACTACCGTCCGAGCCCTCCCAAGATCAAAATCACCACCCCGCTCCGGTACGCCGTCCCCCGCCCCCGACCACACCACTTCCGCCCCGCCCTACCGGCGACCTCACTGCACCCTCACGCCTATTGCCGCCCGCACCGGGCGGACCCGCCGCCGTCACCCTCACCCCACCCGGGCGGACCCGCCGCCCTCACCCTCAGGGGCCTGCCACCCTCCCTGCCGAGCCGGGTGGACGCACACGGTCGCACCGCCGTGTGCGCCCACCCGGCGAATGGGCTTGGTCGGTGCCCACGCAGCGGCCCACGTGTGCGCCCACCCTCCTATCAACGCCGGAACGGTGAGGGCGAGGGCGGCGGATCGCCGGGGTGAGGGTGAGGGCGGCGGGTCCGCCCGGCGCGGGCGGCACCGGGCGGGAGGGAGCGGTGAGATCGCCGGTAGGGCGGGACTGCAGTGGTGCGGTCGGGAGCGACGAACGGCGTACCGAATCCGGGTTGGAAAGCGAACGGCCCGGCGCAGGAACGCCGGGCCGAGCACGTGCGGGTCCCGGGTGATCGGCCACCCCGCGAGGGTGGGCGATCGCCCGGGCCGTGGGACTACTTGCGCTTGCGGATCTCGTCGGCCGCCTGCGGGACGACCTTGAAGAGGTCACCGACCACGCCGAAGTCGGCGAGCTCGAAGATGGGCGCCTCGGCGTCCTTGTTGACCGCGACGATCGTCTTCGAGGTCTGCATGCCGGCCCGGTGCTGGATCGCGCCGGAGATGCCGAGCGCCACGTAGAGCTGCGGCGACACGGTCTTGCCGGTCTGGCCGACCTGGAACTGGTGCGGGTAGTAGCCCGAGTCGACGGCCGCGCGGGACGCGCCGACGGCGCCCCCGAGCAGGTCGGCGAGCTCCTCGACCAGTTTGAAGTTGTCGGCGTTGCCGACGCCGCGGCCACCGGAGACGACGATGCCGGCCTCGGTGAGCTCGGGGCGGGAGCCCTTCTGCTCGGCGACCCGCTCGACGACCTTGGTCAGCTTGTCGGCGTCCGACGCGGCCACGGTCAGCTCCTCGACGGCCGGGGTGGCGGCCGACGGCTCAGGGGTGACCGAGTTCGGGCGGATGGTGACGATCGGCAGGCCCTTGGTGACCTTGGACTTGACGATCGCCGAGCCGGCGAAGATCGCCTGGGTGGCGGTGCCGTCGGCGTCGAGCCCGACCGCGTCGGTGAGCAGGCCGTTGTCCAGCTTGATCGCCAGGCGGGCGGCGATCTCCTTGCCCTCCTGGGTGGAGGCGAGCAGCACGGCGGCGGGCTGGACCCGCTTCACCAGCTCGGCGACCACGGTGGCCTTGGGGGCGACCAGGTAGCCGTCGACGTCCTCACCGGACGCGGTGTAGATCTTCTCGGCACCGAACTCGCCGAGCTTCGCGGTGTCGGCGTCGCCGAACACGACCGCCGAGACGGACCCGAGGCCACGGGCGATCGTCAGCATCTCGAGGGTGACCTTCTTGACGCCGTTCTCGACGACGACCAGTACTTCAGCCATTGTTCTCTATCCCCTCGGACTCAGACGAACTTCTCGGTGGCCAGGTACGCGACGAGCTGCTCGCCACCGGTGCCCTCGTCGACGACCTTGGCGCCGCCGGTACGGGCCGGGCGCTTCGAGTACTCGAGGACCTGGCTGGTGGCGCCGGCGGAGCCGACCTCACCGGCGGAGACGCCCAGGTCGCCCAGGGACAGGCTCTGCACCGGCTTCTTCTTGGCGGCCATGATGCCCTTGAAGGACGGGTACCGCGGCTCGTTGATGGTGTCCCAGACGCTGACGATCGCCGGGGTGGCGGCCGTGACGACCTCGTAGCCCTCGTCGGTCTGCCGCTCGACGGTCAGCTGGGAGCCGTCCACGGTGAGCTTGCGGGCGCCGGTGAGGGCGGCCACACCGAGCAGCTCGGCCAGCATGTGCGGGACGACCTGGACGCGGCCGTCGGTGGACTCGGCGCCGCTGATGATCAGGTCGGCGTTCAGGGTGCGCAGCGCGGCGGCGAGCACCTTGGAGGTGGCGACCGCGCAGGAGCCGTGGAGGGCGTCGTCCTGCACGTGGACGGCCTTGTCCGGGCCCATGGAGAGAGCCTTGCGGATGGACTCGGTCGCGCCGGCCGGCCCCACGGTCAGGACGGTCACCTCGCCACCGTGCGCTTCTTTGATCTTCAGCGCTTCCTCGATGGCGTATTCGTCCATCTCGTTGATGACGTTGCTCGCCGACGCCCGGTCGACCGAGTAGTCAGCGCTAAGGGTGCGCTCGGCACCGGAGTCGGGCACCTGCTTCACCAGTACGACGATGTTCATCGCGCTCCTAGGACTCTCCTGTATTGGACGCACCGTTGCGGTCGACCCTGTCCACGGCCGCCGAAGTTGCCGGGCGGCGGACATGTCAGCCAGGTTACCCGTCAGTAGCATCGCTGTTGCGGCCACCCAGAGTGACACACCTCACCCATGCCCCTAGCGTGATCGCTACAGTGGGCAATGAGGAGGTGTCAGACATGTCCGGTCAAAACGTCTCACTCGTGGAGGGCGTGCGCCCATCCACGACCCATACTCCCTCACGTCCCGAAGAGCTGAAGCCGCAGTCCCATGGACGAGGCGGCCCGGACTCTCCGTGGTGCCTCTGCGGGCGCCCACGGGAGGCCTGTGTGAGTGACGAAGTCCGCAATCTGTGGCACCACCTTCTTGACCCGATGAGTCGATAATCAACGGTGTGTTGCGAGAGTGGTTCAACCCGTCACAGACAGGCACCACTCCGGACTACCGTTTCTCCCTCGCCAACGAGCGCACCTTCCTCGCCTGGATCCGGACCGGCCTGGCGCTGATCGCGGGTGGCCTGGCATGCGCGCAGTTCCTGCCACCACTGCCGGTGCGCCACCTGCGCGAGATCATCGCGATCCTGCTGCTGGTGCTCGGCGCCCTGGTGGCGCTGCGCGCGGTCGACCACTGGGTGCGGACCGAGCGGGCCATGCGGCTCGGCACCGACCTGCCGCGCTCCCGGTTCCCGGCCGTGCTCGCCGTCGCGGTGGCGGCCGGTGCGGTGGTGATCATCGCGGCGGTGCTGGTCCAGGTCTTCTGAGATGAGCGAGCCGTGCGGTCAGCACACCCGGGACCCGGGGGCCTGCGCCAGGGTGCCCCGCGATCCGGGCGCCTCCGCGCTGCGGACCCGGCTCGCCTGGCGGCGCACCGGCCTGTCGGCGTCCGCCGTGGCGCTGCTGGCTCTCCGGCCGGCCTTCGCGCCCGGCGCCGGCCCGGCCGAATGGCTGGCGGCGGCGGCCTCGATGACGACCTGGGCGGCGATCGTGGCGATCGCCCTGCACCGGGGCCGGGACCTGCGAACCCGGTTCCCCGGGCCGGCGCCCCGCCCGATCCGGGCCTACGCCTTCCTCATCGTCGCCCTGGCCGTCCTCGGCGGATGGGTTGTCATGCTCTGATCGTCGCCGACCCGGCTTTCGAGGAGCATCATTGCGGCATGGTCCGGTTGTTCATCTTCTTGGCCGCGGCAGCCCTCGTCCTGCTGATCCTGGCCCTGATCAGCGCCTTGTCGGCGGAGCGGGTCCGCAACGCGCCCCGCGCCGTCTGGATCCTCGCGATCCTGCTGATACCGATCGCCGGACCGACCGCCTACCTCCTGTGGGGCCGCCCGATCAGCCGGTCCCGTCGCCCGATCCGCCGCCCCTCGTCGCCGGACGACGACCCGGACTTCCTGCGTTCGATGGACAGCGAGCAGTCCCGTCGCGACCGTCAACTGCTCGACGAGTGGGAGCAGGACCTCCGGCAGGACGACGAGCCGGACCGTCCGTGAGGCCGGTGCCCCCGGTCAGAGTCCGAGCAGTCTCCCGATGTCGGTGAAGACCTCGACGGCGTCCTGGTCGAACGGCTCGCCGTTGCCGTAACCGTAGGCCAGGATCAGCGCCACGATCGGCACGGTCACCATCACGATCATGCTGAGCAGCATCTGGATCACGCGGCCGAGACGCCCACGGCGGCGCACCCGGGCCGGTCGGGGCTGCGGCTGCGGTTGGGGCTGCGGAGCGGACACGACCGCGCGGGCGGGCGGTGAGACCGGGCGGGCGGGCGGTGAGACCGGGCGGGCCGAGCCCACGGCGGGCGAGACCGGCCGGGCGTGTGCCACCACCGGCTGCTGCGGCCGGGGCACGCGCCCCGGCTGCCGGGGCTGCCTCGGGGGTACGGGAGTCCGGCTCTCGTGTTCGGGAGGACTGGTGGCGACCGTCGCGTCCGGATCGGAACGCCAACTGTCGGCCGCGTGCGGCCACGGGTCCACCGGGGGAAGCAGGTGCGGTGGGGTGTCGGCGGGCGGCCGCGGCCGGGACGGGCGGTCCTGCCGCTGAGGCGGGCCGTCGGCACGCGGCCGGTGCGGTGGTGGCGACTCGGCCCGGCCGGCGCCGGGCAGCGCCGGCACGTCGACGGCGGTCGCGGACGGAACGGCCGGAACAGGCGTGGTCAGCGGCTTGCCCGCCACCACTGTCGGCCGGTCGGCTTCCACCGGCGCCGGGGGCGAGACCGGCTCCTTTTCCGCCGGTTCGTCCGCGACGGCCGCGACATCCGCGGGGCTCGCCAGAACCGTCGGCTGGTCGGGCTCGACCACCTCGGGCTCGCGCTTCACGGGCGGCGCCGCCAGCACGGTCGGCCCGTCCTCCTCGGCGCGGGCCGGAAGGTACTTGGAGGGCAGCCGCAGCTCCTCGGTGGGCCCCGGCGCGGCCGGCTCGGTGGTCAGCAGGGCGGCCCCGGCCAGGATGCTGCCCTCGGCCACGACCAGCTCGGGCTGCTCGATCACCACGGGCGGGTCGCCGAGCGCCCGGTGCAGCAGGGTCGCCACCAGCGGGATCCGGCTGGCGCCGCCGACCAGGAACACCCCGGCCAGCCGCCCGTCCGGCAGGTCGGCCCAGCGCAACAGGTTCCGGGTGATCTCGACGGTCTGCTCCAGCACCGGCCGGGCCACCGTCTCCAGCTCCTCGCGGGTGAGGTGTGCCTCGATGTCGAGCAGCGGCACCACGAAGTCGGCGGCCTGCGCCCGGGAGAGCCGCTCCTTGGCGATCCGGACGTCGTCCCAGAGCTGACGGCGGGCCCGGCGCTCCTCGACGGTGGAGGGTTCCATGAGCCGCGCCCAGTCGCCGGTGCGCAGGTGCTCGACGACGGCCGCGTCGACGTCGAGGCCGCCCAGGTCGTCACGCCCGTCGACGGCGAGCACCTCGAAACCGGACGAGGTGCGCGCGACCACGCTGGTGTCGAAGGTGCCCGCGCCGAAGTCGTGCACCACCACGACCGAGCCGATCGGCACGTCCCGCCCGAGGACCTCGGCGAAGTAGGTGGCCGCGGCGACCGGCTCGGCGACCAGGCGGGCGCCCTCCAGCCCGGCGCGGGCGGCGGCCTCGGCGAGCAGGGTGCGGCGAGCCGCTCCCCAGGTGGCCGGGCAGGTGAGGGTGACCTCCGGCCGGTGCGGCCCGACCGCGCGGTGCCACTCCTCGGCGACCCGGGCCAGGACCGCGGCGATCAGCTCGACGGTCTCGAACTCCCGCTCGCCGAGCAGCACCAGCCCGTCGTCGACACGGCGTTTCGGGTTGGGCTCGAAGCGGGCCGGGTCGAGCCGGGCGCTGTGCACCGCGTCCCGGCCGACGAGCAGGCTGCCGTCCGAGTCCGCGAAGACGGCCGACGGCAGCAGTGGGGAGCCGTCGACCAGGATCGGGCGGGCACGGCCGTCCGGCCATCGCGCCACGGCGACGGTGTTGGAGGTGCCGAAGTCGACGCCGAGGGCGTACCGCTTCGGACCACCCTGGTCGATGGGCATGCCCGCAGTCTAGGCAATGACAGCCCGCTTACGATCCCTCCCGTCAGGCGGATTCCCGACGGTAAAGATCACCCGGGCCCTACTTTCCGGTGAACTTGGGGGCCCGTTTCTCGACGAACGCGGTGGTCCCCTCGACCCGGTCGTCGGTCGCGAAGAGGCCGGCGAACAGGTGTGACTCGAGGGCCAGCCCGGCCGCCAGGTCGACGCTGAGCCCGCCGTCGACCGCCTGCTTGGCGGCGCGCAGGGCCAGGGCCGGACCGGTCGTGTACTGCCGGACGAGGTCGACTGCCGCGGCGTACACCTGATCGGCCGGGACCACCCGGTCGGCCAGGCCGATCCGCAGCGCCTCGTCGCTGTCGACCATCCGGCCGGAGAAGATCAGGTCCTTGGCGCGGGCCGGGCCGATCAGCCGGGCCAGCCGCTGGGTGCCGCCGGCGCCCGGGATGATGCCGAGCTTGATCTCCGGCTGGCCGAGCTTGGCGTCCTCGGCGATCACCCGCCAGTCACAGGCCAGGGCCAGTTCGCAGCCGCCGCCCAGTGCGTACCCCGTGATGGCGGCGACGACCGGCTTGGGGATCTGCGCGACCGCGTCGAAGGCGCTGGACAGCGCGCCGGCCCGGACCACCATCTCCTGGTACGTCACCGTGGTGAACTCGGTGATGTCGGCGCCCGCCGCGAAGTGCTTGCCGGCGCCGTGCACGACCACCGCGCGGACCTCGTCGTCACCGGCCGCGGCCTGCGCCGCCACCCGCAACTCCTCCTGCACCTGAGTGTTGAGCGCGTTGACCGGCGGCCGCTCCAGCCGGATGGTGCCGATGCCGTCCGCGACCTCGAGCCGTACGAACTCACCCACCGGTGTGCCCTCCTGTTCACTCCTGCTGTTTTGCCGTCAGCGTACGACGGGTAACGACTACATTGGGTCCCCTGGGGAGGACAAAGATGACCACGTACTACCGGGATCCGGATGTGCTCATCACCTCATCCGGTGTGCGGATGAACGGTCACGAGTTCCGCCTGCCCGAGCTGATCCGGGTGTGGTACACGAAGGGCGCCCGTTCCTGGGGTGTCATCGCCTGGCGGGGCGCGCTCGGCCTGGCCATCCTTCTCCCGCTGCTGGCCGGCGGGTTCGCCGTGCTGGTGGCGCTGGCCATGGACGCCTCGTTCACCACCACGCTGACCTGGGTGCTCGCCGGGGCTCTGCTGGGCCTGGCCGTGGTGCCGGTCGCCGACCTGCTGCTGGAGCGGGTCGACCTGTCGTACGACCGGGGCAGCCGCAACCTGGAGATCTGGGGCCGGGTGCGGGAGGGCGACGTGCTGCTCCTGCGGACGAACGACGCCCAGCGGTTCGGCCGCGTCTACCGGGCCCTGCAGCGCGCGCTGGAGCCCGCGGTCCGCCGCTAGCCCGCGTAGAGCGCCTCGATGTCGGCCCGCTCCGGCAGGGCGTTGCTCGCCCCGACCCGGCGCACGCAGGCCGCCCCGGCGGCGTTCGCCCAGCGGATCGCGTCGATCAGGTCGCGGCCCTCCCCCCAGGCGACGGCCAGCGCTCCGGTGAACGCGTCCCCGGCCGCCGTGGTGTCGGCCACCTCCACCTTGAAGGCGGGCACGTGCACGTCGGCGCCGTCGCGGTCGGCGTACCGGGAGCCGTTGCCGCTCAGGGTGAGCACCACCCGGGGCACCAGGGCGAGCAGCGACGCCATGTCCGGCTCGGCCCGGCCGGTGATGGCCCGCGCCTCGGTCTCGTTGACCACCAGCAGGTCGACCTCGTCGAGCAGGCCGGGCGGCAGCACCCGGGCGGGCGCCGCGTTCAGGATGGTCCGGGTGCCGCCCGCGCGGCCGGCCCGCAGCGCGGCCAGCACCGTGGCCATCGGGATCTCCTGCTGGCAGAGCAGCACGTCGGCGGCGGCGATGGCGGCCGTCTCGTCGGCGGTGAGGTCGACGAAGGTGCGGTTCGCCCCGGGACTGACCAGGATCGAGTTCTCCCCGGCACGGTCCACCATGATCACGGCGACGCCGGAGGAGCCGTAGCTGGTCCGGACCAGGTCGACGGCGACGCCCGCGGCCGCGAGCCGGGCGTTGAGGGTGACGCCGAACGCGTCCGATCCGATCGCGCCGAGGAAGGTCGTCTCGCCACCGGCCCGCGCGGCGGCGATGGCCTGGTTGGAGCCCTTGCCGCCGGGCGTCATCACGAAGTCGTCACCGAGCACGGTCTCGCCCGGCCGGGGCAGGCTCGGCGCCAGCCCGACCAGGTCCATGTTCGCGCTGCCGGCGACGACGACCCGGGGCGCCATCTAGCCGGCCCGGGCGGTGTAGCGGTCGCCGAACCGGTCGACGATCAGCGGCAGGCCGAAGGTCTTCGTCAGGTTCTCCGCGGTCATCACCTCGCCGAGCAGGCCGGACGCGACCACGGTGCCCTCGCGCAGCAGCAGGCCGTGGGTGAAGCCCGGCGGGATCTCCTCGACGTGGTGGGTGACCAGCACCATGGCCGGGGCGTCCGGGTCCAGGGCCAGCTCGGTGAGGTGGCCGATCAGCGTCTCCCGGCCGCCCAGGTCGAGCCCGGCGGTCGGCTCGTCGAGCAGCATCAGCTCGGGGTCGGTCATCAGTGCCCGGGCGATCTGGGTGCGCTTGCGCTCGCCCTCGGACAGGGTGCCGAACTCACGGTCGGCGAACGCCGCGATGCCCAGCTGTTCGAGCAGCTCCCGGGCGCGGGCCTCGTCCTGCGGGTCGTAGCTCTCCCGCCAGCGGCCGACCACCGACCACGCGGCGGTGACCACCACGTCGAGCACCCGCTCGGCGGGCGGCACCTGGTCGGCGAACCGGCCGGTGGTGATGCCCACCCGGGTCCGCAGCTCGGTCACGTCGGTACGCCCGAGCTTCTCACCCAGCACGTACGCGTTACCACGGGTCGGGTGCATCCGGGCGGACGCCAGGTTGAGCAGGGTGGTCTTGCCCGCACCGTTCGGGCCCAGCACCACCCACCGCTCGTCCAGCTCGACCTGCCAGGACAGGTCACGGATCAGGAAGTTTCCGCCGCGCACCACGTTGACGCGGTCGAAGGCGATGACGGTGTCCTCGTCGGGCGGAATGGATACGGCAGCCTCCAGCACGCGTCCATCCAACCATGTTCGCCAGCGCGGGCCGGACGGCGTGCCGGTGCCGAACCTCAGTCGGTGGTCGAGCCGAACACCTCGTCACGGACCGCGTCCAGGGCCATCCGCAGCGCACCGTGCAGAACCGGCTCGGACGCCACCCGGGTGACCACCACCTTGGGCGACACCAGCGTGATCGCCGCCACCTCGCGCTCCACCCGGTCGGCCAGCGCCGCACCACCGGCCCGGCTCACCTCACCGGCCAGCACCACCAGCGGCGGGTCGAGCACCACGCAGGTCGCGGCCACGCCCAGCGCCAGGCGGCGGGCCAGTTCGTCGAGCACCGGCTCGCCGGCCGGGCCGGCCGCGACGGCGGCCCGCACCACGTCGGCCGCCTCGGTGCCGCGGAAGCCGAACTGCTTGCCGATCGTCTTGACCGCGTCGGCGCCGGCGATCGCCTGGAAGGCGCCCTTCACGCCGCGGCGGGAGGCGTTGTGCGGCACATCGGCGCCGGCCACCGGCAGGTAGCCGATCTCGCCGGCCGCGCCGGTGGCGCCCTGGTGCAGGCGGCCGCCGAGGACGGTGGCGAGACCGACGCCCCGGCCGATCCAGACGAGCGCGAAGTCGGCGACCCCGGTGGCCGCGCCGGTGCCGGACTCGGCGACCGCGGCCAGGTTGACGTCGTTGGCGAAGAAGACCGGGATGTTCAGGTCGCGGCGCAGGTCGGCGAGCAGGCCGCGGTGCCAGCGGGGCAGGTCGTGGGCGAAGGAGATCTCACCGGACTGCGGGTCGACGAGGCCCGGGGTGCCGAGCACCACCCGGCGGACCGAGGACATGTCGGCGCCGGCCTCCCCGGCGGCCTGGACCACCGCGTTGTGCACCACGCCGACCGGGTCGTCGGTGTCCTTGGTGCTCTGTTCGACCCGGCTGATCACGGCGCCGGTGATGTCGGCGCAGGCGGCGACCACACCGTCCGGGCCGACCTCCACCCCGATGACGTGGGCGCTGGACGGGGTCACCGCGTAGAGCTGGGCGTTGGGGCCACGGCCACCGGCCTGCTCGCCCACCCGCCGGACCAGGCCGCGCTCCTCGAGCCGCTCCACCAGCTGCGAGGCGGTGACCTTGCTCAGCCCGGTCATCTCGCCGAGTTGCGCCCGGGTCAGCGGACCTCGCGTGAGCAGCAGATCCAGCGCCGCGCGGTCGTTGAGAGCGCGCAGCAACCGGGGCGTGCCCGGGAGGCGGGTGGCGGCCATACGTTCGTCCCCTAATAAGAAAGATTCTTTCCTGTTACAGTGTCGACGCACGACACGCAGCCGCAGCGTAACGGTAGGCAACGTCGCCGCACCGCAAGGACGCTCATCGACTGCGAGCGATCATGGCAGCTCCCGGCGGAAAACGGCCAGAGTTGCGTCTTCGGAAGGACACCATGGCCATCGACCCCGGCCTCCGCCGACTCGCCCTGAACACGCTGCTCGCCGCCTTTCCCGGGCACGCCGCCCCGGACTGGGCGGGTGAGCTGCTCGCCGAGGGGCTGGCCGGGCACACCCTGTTCGGCGCCAACGTCGGCGAGCCGGAGCAGGTCGCACGGCTCACCGCTCAGCTGCGGTCGGCCCGCCCGGACGCGCTGATCGCGATCGACGAGGAGGGCGGCGACGTCACCCGGCTGGGGCACCGGACCGGGAGCCCCTACCCCGGTAACGCGGCGCTCGGCGCGGCCGACGACCCGGAGCTGACCCGGCGGATCTACGCCGCGATCGGCGCCGACCTGGCGGCCGTGGGGATCAACCTGAACCTGGCGCCCACCGTGGACGTGAACAGCGTCGCCGAGAACCCGATCATCGGCACCCGCTCGTTCGGGGCCGGCCCGGCGCTGGTCGCCCGGCACACCGGGGCGGCCGTGGCCGGACTGCAGGCCAACGGGGTGGCGGCGTGCGCCAAGCACTTCCCCGGGCACGGCGCCACGGTCACCGACTCGCACCTGGAGCTGCCCACCGTCGACGTGCCGCTGGCCGTGCTGCGGGAGCGCGACCTGCCGCCGTTCGCGGCCGCCGTCGAGGCCGGCACACGCGCCGTGATGAGCGCGCACATCCGGGTGCCCGAGCTGACCGGGGACGGGCCGGCCACGTTCAGCCGGGCCGCGCTGGCCGGGTTGCTCCGCGGCGAGCTGGGCTTCCGCGGCGCGATCGTCACCGACGCGCTGGAGATGCGCGGCGCGGCCGCCACGGCGGGGAGCATCCCGCGGGCCGCCGTGGCGGCGCTGGCGGCCGGGGCCGACCTGCTCTGCATCGGGGCCGTGGTGGACCGGGCGCTGGTCGAGGCGATCGCCGCCGAGATCGCCGCGGCCACCGGGGACGGGCGGCTGGCGCTCGCCCGGCTGGAGGACGCGGTCGCCCGTACCGCTGAACTTGCCGCCTGGAGCGCGACCCCGCGCCCGGCCGAGCCGGTCGACGGCGACCTCGGCGTCGAGGCCGCCCGCCGCGGGATGATCGTCGAGGGCGACCCGGCCGAGCTGCGATCCCCGCTGGTGGTCCAGTTCGTGGCGGGCCACTCGATCGCCGAGGGCCGGGTGCCGTGGGGTCTCGGGCCGCACCTGGGCGGGATCGAGCAGATCGAGGTGCCGGCCGACGGGACCACCCCGGAGGCGCTGGCGGCGGCCGCCGGCGACCGGCCGATCGTGCTGGTCGGCCGTCGTCTGCACAGCTCCCCGGCGGCCCGCACCCTGATCGGGAAACTGGCCGCCGAGCGGCCGGTCGGCGTCATCGAGATGGGGTGGCCGTCGCCGTGGCGGCCGGAGCGGGTCCGGGTCTACGTGGTGACCCACGGGGCGAGCCTCGCCAACGGCCGCGCCGCGGCCGAGGCGCTACGTCTGCACCACTCTGCGTAATCAGTACGGGCGCATATCTCTCTTATGTCGTAAATGTGAGAACTTACGGCACTAATCGGGCCAACCGAACGGGTAATCCGCACACCGCCCGCTTCCCGCACGCCCGGACGTCACCTAGCGTGATGGCCACAAGGTGGATCTGGGGACGTCGCGGGATCGGCTCGGGACCAGTCGGGATGCCGCGACGCGGACGGTGAGCCGGGCAGGGCGTGACTTCGGGAGCAGCACGCCCTGCCCGGCTCATCACCGTTTCGCCGTGGTCACCCCGCCGACGAGGTCTTCACCAGGGTGCGGATCTGGCGCAGCAGCACCGACAGCGCCGCCAGGTCGGCCGGCGAGTCGTCGACGTCGCCCATCGCGTTGGACGCCCGGGCGATCGACGCCGCGTTCACCTGCTCCCACTCGGAGACCCGGTCCTCCGGCGGCGCCGACGACGGCGTCGAATGGAGCACCTCGGCGGTGAGAGCGGCCAGCGCGGCGTACAGGTCGTAACGCAGCGCCATCCGGGCCAGGGTCTGCCAGCGGTCGCCACGCGGCAGCCGGGAGATGTGCGACAGCAGCGCGTCCACCCCGAACCGCTCGGAGAGCACGAAGTAGACCTGCGCCACCTCCTCCGCGTCCCGGTCGATGGCGGCGGCCGTCTCCAGGACGTCCAGCAGCCCGAAACCGTAGAACACCCGGCTCACCGCGGCCGCCAGATCCTCCGGCACATCCTTCGCGACCAGCTCGGCGATCCGGTCGAACAGGGCCCGCCGCTCGGCGCCGACGATCACCTCGGGCAGCAGCGGCAGCAGCGCCGAGATGCCGGGCCGCAGCTTGGCGATCTCACCGGGCACGTCGAGCGGCGAGCGCCGGGTGCTGACCAGCCAGCGGACCGCCCGGTCGAGCAGCCGCCGGGTCTCCAGGAAGACCAGCGTCTGCGCCGAGGTCGGCACCCGGTTGTCCAGCGCCTCACCGGCCGCCCAGATCTCCTCCAGGCCGAAGACGTCGCGAACCACCACGTAGGCCCGGATCACGTCGGCCGCCGACGCCCCGCTCTCCTCCATTGCCCGGTAGACGAACGAGGTGCCGCCCCGGTTGACCACCTCGTTCACCAGCGCCGTCGAGATGATCTCCCGGCGCAGCCGGTGCCCGGCCATCCGCCCGGCGAACCGCTCGCGCAGCGGGGTCGGGAAATACCCGGACAGCACATCGGTGGTCCAGGCCTCGTCGACCAGCTCGTCCGTGAGGACCTCACGCTCCAAACTGATCTTGACGTACGCGAGGAGCACCGCGAATTCCGGAGGAGTGAGACCCTGGCCGTTCTCGTACCGGGCGGCCAGCTCCAGGTCCGACGGCAGGGCCTCCAACTCCCGGTTCAGCTCGCCGCGCTCCTCCAGCGATTTGAGCTGCCGCCGGTGCACCGGGAGCAGCGAGTGCGCCTGCGAGCGGGCGTTGCCCAGCGCCATGGCCTGCTCGTAGTTGTCCCGCAGCACCAGCTCGCCGACCTCGCCGGTCATCGCGGCGAGCAGGTCGTCCCGCTCCGGCAGGGACAGCTCGCCGTCGACGACCGCCCCACCCAGCAGGATCTTGATGTTGACCTCGTGGTCCGAGCAGTCCACGCCGGCCGAGTTGTCGATGAAGTCGGTGAAGACCCGACCCCCTGCGCGGGCGAACTCGATCCGCCCACGCTGGGTCAGCCCCAGGTTGCCGCCCTCGCCGACCACCTTGACCCGCAGCTCCGAGCCGTTGATCCGGATCGCGTCGTTGCCCTTGTCGCCCACCTCGGCGTGCGACTCGGCGGCGCCCTTCACATAGGTGCCGATGCCGCCGTTGAACAGCAGGTCGACCGGGGCCTTGAGGATGGCGCGCATCAGCTCGGCGGGGCTGATCGTGGACGCCTCGCCGAGACCCAGCGCGGCCCGGACCTGCGGGCTCACCGGGATCGACTTGGCCGACCTCGGGTACACCCCGCCGCCCTCGCTGATCAGCGACGCGTCGTAGTCGGCCCAGGACGACCGGGGCAGATCGAACAGGCGCCTGCGTTCCGCGTACGAGATCGAGGAATCGGGGTCGGGGTCCAGGAAGATGTGGCGGTGGTCGAAGGCCGCCACCAACCGGATGTGCTGCGACAGCAGCATGCCGTTGCCGAAGACGTCGCCGGACATGTCGCCGACGCCGACCACCGTGAAATCCTCGGACTGGGTGTCGGTGCCCAGGTCCCGGAAGTGCTTCTTGACCGACTCCCACGCGCCCCGGGCGGTGATGCCCATCTTCTTGTGGTCGTAACCGGCCGAGCCGCCGCTGGCGAACGCGTCGCCCATCCAGAAGTCCTTGCGGACCGAGATCTCGTTGGCGATGTCGCTGAACGTGGCGGTGCCCTTGTCCGCGGCCACCACCAGGTACGGGTCGTCGCCGTCGTGCCGGACCACGTCCTCCGGCGGCACGATCTTGCCGCTCAGGATGTTGTCGGTGACGTCGAGCAGCGCCGTGATGAAGCGCTTGTAGCACTCCACCGCCTCGTCCCGGTCGCCCGGCTTCTGCTTGAGCACGAAGCCGCCCTTCGCGCCCACCGGCACGATCACCGAGTTCTTCACCATCTGCGCCTTGACCAGGCCGAGCACCTCGGTCCGGAAGTCCTCCCGCCGGTCCGACCAGCGCAGACCGCCCCGGGCCACGGCGCCGAACCGCAGGTGCACGCCCTCGAACCGGGGCGAGTAGACGAAGATCTCGAACTTCGGCCGGGGCTGCGGCAGCTCCGGGATGGCCTGCGGGTCCAGCTTGAAGGCCACGTACGACTTGGGCCGGCCCTCCGCCCCGCGCTGGTAGAAGCTGGTCCGCAGGGTCGCCTCGATGAGGGTCAGGTAGGAGCGCAGGATCCGGTCCTGGTCCAGGCTCTCCACCTGGTCGAGCAGCTCGGTGATCCGGCCCCGCAGCTCGCCGGCACGACGGGTCCGCTCCGCCTCGCCGATCGGCAGCGCCGGGGAGAACCGCACCTCGAAGAGCCGCACCAGCAGGCCGGCGATCTCCGGGTACGCCGTGAAGGTGGACTCCACGTACTGCTGGGTGAAGACGTTCCCGGCCTGGCGCAGGTACTTGGCGTAGGCCCGCAGCACCACCACCTGCCGCCAGGTGAGCCCGGCCCGCAGCACCAGCTCGTTGAAGCCGTCCACCTCGGTCTCGCCCCGCCAGGCGGCCGCGAACGCGTTCTCCACCTGCGGGCGGACCTCGGCCAGCTCACGGTGGCCGGCCGGGGGCAGCAGGCCGAAGTCGTACAGGTAGATGGTGCCGTCGGGGCGGCGGATCTCGTACGGCCGCTCGTCGGTGACCCGGACGCCCAGTGAGTGCAGCACCGGCAGGACGGCGGAGAGCATCATCGGCTCGCCGTACCGGTAGACCTTGAACCGGACGTCGCGCTCGTCCGGCTGCGGAGTGCCGTCCGCGCCCAGCCGCCGCCGGCGGAACAGGTGCATGGCCAGCTGGCCGGGCTCCTCGAGGAGCTCGAGCTTGGCCAGGTCCTGCATCCCCTCGTACGGGGTGTGCGTGTTCTTGTAGCTCTCCGGATAGGCCGCCGAATACCGCTGGAACAGCCGCCGCGCCTGCTCGTCGCCGAGTTTGCGCTCCAGCACCAGGGAGAAGTCGTCGTCCCACATCCGGGTCGCGTCGGCGAGCCGCTCGGCCAGCTCGTTCGGGTCCAGCTGGCCGGGCGGGGCGGCCGGGTCGGTACGCACGATGAAGTGCACCCGCGCCAGCATCCGCTCGGTGACCCGGGTGGTGTAGTCCACCCCGACACCGTTCAGCTCACGGAGCAGGATCTCCTGCATGCGCAGTCGGTTGCCGGTGGTGAACCGGTCCCGGGGCAGGTAGATGAGGCAGGAGATGAACCGGCCGTACCCGTCCCGGCGCAGGAAGAGCCGAAGCTGCCGGCGGCCGGCCATCCGCAGCACCCCGATGACCGCCTCGTACAGGTCGTCGGTCTTGATCTGGAAGAGCTCGTCCCGGGGGTAGGTCTCCAGGATCTGGAGCAGGTCCTTGCCGGAGTGGCCGCGCGGCGACAGGCCGGAACGGTCCATCACCTCCTGCACCTTGCGCCGGACCACCGGCAGCTCACGCACGCTCGTCCTGTACGCCGAGCTGGAGAACAGGCCGAGGAACCGCCGCTCGCCGACCACCTCGCCAGCCTCGTTGAACAGCTTCACGCCGATGTAGTCGAGGTACGCGGAGCGGTGCACGCTGGCCCGGGAGTTGGCCTTGGTGATCACCAGGAGCCGCTTCTCCATGGCCCGCTCGTAGATCTCCGGGGCCATCTCCTCGGCCAGCCGGCGCGGCTTGCTCGCCCCGCGCAGGATGCCCAGCCCGGTGCCCGGAACCGCGGACAGGACCCCGTCGTCCAGCCGGTACTCCCGGTACCCCAGGAAGGTGAAGTGATCGTTGGCCAGCCACTTGAGCAACTCGATCGAGTCGGTCAGGTCCTTGTCCGGCACCGGTGAGGGGTTCTTCGAGCCCCGGGCGGCGGCCAGCTCGTCGGAGATGACCAAGGCCCGTTGACGCATCCGCGGCCAGTCCTCCACCGCGTCCCGCACGTCGGTGAGCACCCGCCGCACCTCGTTGAGCAGCTGCTCGCGGGCCTCTGGGCGGCGGACCGGGTCGATCTCGATCCGGATCCAGCTCTCCACCAGATCGCCCTCGATGGCGTCGTCCGGCTCCACCTCGGCCTCGAGCTGGGCCAGCGCCCCGAGCGGCTCGCGGCGCACCACGATCAGCGGGTGAACCGTCAGGTACACCTGGAGGTTGTGGGCGTTGAGCAGGGCGATCACCGAGTCGACCAGGAACGGCATGTCGTCGGTGACGATCCGCAGGACGCTGTGCGACTGCGACCCGGACGGCTCGGTGATGGCTAGTTTCAGCTCACCGGGCAGGCGGTTGCGGGCCAGCTCGCGGTGCTCCGCCGCGGCCGCGAACATCTCCTGGGGTGTGTATCCGACCAGTTCCTCGTCGGGTGCGAACCGCCAGAAGCGGCCCACCAGAGATGCGGTCGTGTGGTCGTCCCCCGCCTGTTCGACAGCCTGCGCCACCAACCGCTCAGCGTTAGGCACATCGTCGAGAACGGTCTGATCAGAATCGGTCGCTGCCTCGTCGGCGACAGCCATGGTCCGGCGCTCCCCTCACCCACGGCACTGTGGGCTCGAACGTTTCGAGCACAGCCTAGAACCATGCCCATGGCGCACCTCACACCCCGGGTGTGCCAGCGGCGTTTGGGCGGTATCGCCCTATCCGGGAACCCCCACAACGGGCTTGTACCCATTACCGTGCGACCTAGCCAATCATGGTTGTCACGGTCGTCTCCTGGAGGAACCACATGCGCCGCACCCCGGCGGGCCTGGCCGCACTGCTTCTGCTGACCGCGGGCGGGTTGACCGGCTGCTCCGCGGAAGGCCCCGACGACACCGTCTCCACCTTCCTGAGCGGCTGGTCCGGGGGCGATCTCAACAAGGTCGGCTTCGTCACCGCGGCCGGCGCCGAGGTCCCCGCGCCGGAGGTGCAGACCCAGATGCGCGACCTCTACGGTGACCTCCTGGACCAGAAGGTCACCGTGTCCGGCGCCGGCGACGTCAAGACCACCGGCGACGACGCCACCGCCCCGGTCACCGTCAAGTGGGCGCTGCCCGGCGGCGTCGAGTGGAGCTACCCGAGCACCGTCCGGCTCACCAAGGCCAAGAGCGACGGCTGGCAGGTCGTCTGGGAGCCGGCCATGGTCCAGCCCGAACTCGCCACCGGCGACAAGCTCCGGCTCCGGCGGGTCGCCCCGGAACGCGCCGCCATCGTCGACGCGAACGGCAAGGCGCTCTTCGGACCGCAGAAGGTGGTCGTCATCGGCGTCAGCCCGGAGAAGATCAAAGACCTCGCCCCGCTCCAGAAGGACCTGGCCGCGGCGTTCCGCAAGGTGGACGTCGACGTCGACCTCGGCACCCTGAAGACCCGCGTCGAACAGTCCGACCCGGGCGCCTTCATCGAGCTCGTCACGCTGCGCCGGGCGGTCTACGACAAGATCCGGGCGGACGTCCGGCCGCTGCCCGGCACCGTCTTCCGCGAGGAGACCCGGTCACTGGCGCCCACCCGGGAATTCGCCCGCTCCCTGCTCGGCACCGTCGACCAGGCCACCGAGGAGGACATCGCCAACTCCGGCGGGGTGCTCGCGGTCGGCGACAACGCCGGGCACGGTGGGCTCCAGGAGAAGTACGACACCACCCTGCGCGGCGTCTCCGGCCTCTCGGTGGTCATCGCCCGCGAGGCCGCCGACGGCGCCACCGAGGACACCAAGCTCTTCACCTCCGAGCCGGTCGCCGGCAAACCCGTGAAGATCACCCTGGACACCCGGGTGCAGAACGCCGCCGACCAGGCCGTCGCCGCCGAGAAACAGCCCAGCTCGCTGGTGGCGATCCGGGTCAGCGACGGCGCCGTGCTGGCCGCCGCCAACGGGCCCGACCCGGGCGGCGTCAACACCGCATTCACCGGGCAGGTGCCGCCCGGATCGACCTTCAAGATGATCTCCGCGTACGGGCTGCTCGCCCGCGACGCGATCACCGCCGACACCGCGGTCGACTGCCCGAAGACCCTCACCGTGGACGGCCGCGAGTTCAAGAACTCACACGACGCCGCCCTCGGCAAGGTCCCGTTCCACGTCGACTTCGCCAAGTCCTGCAACACCGCCTTCGCCGCCCTCGCCCCGAAACTCGGCGCCGCCGGGCTCCAGGAGGCGGCCGGCGTCCTCGGCCTCGGCGGAAAGTGGGACCTCGGCGTCGACGCCTACACCGGCCAGGTCTCCGACGGCGGCACCGCCACCGAGTTGGCAGCGGCCGTTTTCGGTCAGGGCAGCACGGTGGTGAGCCCGCTCGCCATGGCCGCAGCCACCACGGGCGTCGCCAAGGGACAGTTCCAGGCGCCCACCCTGGTCCTCGACCCGGCGCCCGCCACCACCCCCACCCAGCAACTCGACCAGGAGGCGGTCACCGCGCTCCGCTCGATGATGCGCGAGGTGGTCACCTCCGGCACGGGCACCGGCCTCCGCGCCGTCCCCGGCAAGCCGGTCTACGGCAAGACCGGCACCGCCGAATTCCAGACCGGCTCCGCCGACACCCACTCCTGGTTCGTCGGCTACCAGGGCGACATCGCCTTCGCCGTCATGGTCCAGAAGGGCGGCGCCGGCACCGAGGCCGCCGTCCCGGCCGTAAAACGCTTCCTCACCGCATTGAACTGACCATTTCGTACGGGGTGGACCGCACTCGCCAACGTGGACCGTCCCGTGGCGCACCGCGAGCATCTGCCCGGTCAAGGCCGTGACGCGCCCGCCGGGCTGATGCCTCCGGTCACCCTCACCCGTCCCGCCACCACCCACAACCAGCCGAAACGGCCCAGCCGGTCCCGGCGCCGCCTCGCTGCCCCGACCGCCACTTCCGCACGGCGCCCCTGCTTCGGCCACCCTGGACGGGTGTTCACGGTTCCATGAGGGTGAGTGGGCACACACGATGGCAGTGTCGTGGTCGCCTGCGTGGCATATGACCGCGGCGGCCACCCACGCAAGGTCTTCCGTGCGCGGTCACCTCGGCTCCGACCACCCGAGCGTGTGCGCCCGCCCTCCGGAGAGGCCGAGCGTGTGCGGATGGGTGGAGCTCGATCAGGCAGCGCCGGGTGGGAAGCCGTCGAGTGGGCCCGGGCCGGCGGTCGGCGGGCCGAAGTCGCCGGCCACGGGCGGATCCGCCGGCGGGCGCGGGCGCAGCATGCCGGGACGGGTCGCGGGGATCGGCTCCGAGTCGAGCAGCGGAGCGGAACCGAGCAGCCGGGATAGCAGGCGCACCTCGTTCGACCCGGACCTGGTGTCCGGTTTGTCGCGCACTGGCACGGTTTCTTGATCGGCCGGTTCGGCTGACGCCTCCGGCTCGGTCTCCTCGGGGTCTGAGCCGTCCGGCTCCGCGTCGCCAGGATCGGCGCTCTCCGGATCTGCGCGGCCCTGGTCGGCGCGGTCCGTATCGGTGTGGCCCGAGTTTTCCGGGTCCGATCGGTCCGGATCGGTGTCCATGCCGGGGCTGTCACCGGACTCGTCGCCTCGGCGGGAGACCTCATCCTCGGCTACGGCCTCGCTGCCCGTCGCGTCGCTCGATGCCGGGGCTGAGCCGAATCGGTCATGGGCTGCCGGGGCGTCGTCCCCGATGCCAGCCGTCCGGCGGCCGTTGCCGCTCCGCGATGTGCCGAGTGCCGCCGCCAGGACGAACTCAGCGTCCACGGGCAGCGTGTTCTTCATCGGGCGAGCCGACGCGGACACACCCCGGTCGTTCTCCGTCACGGCGTCACCGGAGGAGGACGGGCCCACCTGTACCGGTATCGCACCGCGCGCCGCGACACCCGGCCCGACCTCGACTGCCGCCTCGCCGAGCGGCGTGCCGGCGCCCGGATCGACCGTCCCCGGCCCGGACCCGGCCGAGACCGGCGCTTCCCCGAACGAGGTCCCGTCAGCGGAATCGACGGCCCCTGCCACACCGGACGCGGCCCCGGACTTCGGCTCGCCGACCGATGCGCCGCCGGTGGAAGCTTCCGGGCCCGGCCCGGCTCCGGGCGCGGACTCGGCGAGCGACGTTCCACCAGCGGAGTCGCCGGTCGCCGCCGATCCGGACCGCTCGCCGACCGACTCGCGGAAAGGTTCCTCGGCCGGTTCGCTGCCGGCCGCTTCGATGTCCGGCGCGGCGGGCGCGGCCGGATCGCTGCCGGGCACCTTGAGATCCGGCACGGCGGGCGCGGCCGGAACGCTGCCGGCCACCTTGAGATCCGGCATGGCGGGCGCGGTGGGGTCGCTGCCGGGCACCTTGCGGTCCGGCACGGTGGGCACGGGCGGGTCGCTGTCGGCCGCCTTGACGCCCGGTGCGGTGGTGGCCAGGTCGCGGCGGGCCGCGACCAGGTCCGGGCGCGGGGTCGTGGCCCGGACCGGGGACAACCCGCTCACCACGGCGGACGTGATCTCGGCGGCGTACCGGCCGTCCGGGTCGTAGTCCGGGTCGAAGACGGTGATCTCGACGCCCAGGCAGTGCGGGGACTCGACCAGGCCGGCCAGCAGCAGTTCCAGCTCGGGGAAGGCGATGCCGCCCGGGTCCGGGGCGTCGACGGCGGGCATGACGGCCGGGTCGAGGACGTCGACGTCCACGTGCACCCAGTAGCCGGCGCAGTCGACGAGCTGGTCGCGGGCCCACTGGGCGCTGCGGGCCGCGCCCTCGGCGCGCAGCGCGGGGACCGGCCGGGTGACTATGCCGGCGGCCTGGAGGTCGAGACGGTGCTCGTCCTGGGCGCGAATGCCGAGGACGACCACGTCGATGTCGCGGAAGTACGGCCGGCGGGACTCGATCGCCGCGAGGTTCGCCTGGCCGCGACCGGTGACCAGGGCGAGGTCCTCACCGGCGGCGGCGCCCACGTACGACGCGTTGCCGGGGTGCCGGAAGTCGGAGTGACCGTCCACGAACACCAGCCCGATGCGGCCGCCGACCGCGTCGCCGAGCCGGTGCATGGCGATGCCCGATCCGATCAGGATGGAGCAGTCCCCGCCGAGGACGACCGGGAACTCGCCACCGTCGATGATGGCGCCGATCCGGTCGGCCAGCGCCCGCGAGTACGCGGCGATCTCGGCGGCGTGGGCCACCCCGTCGCCGGGGCGCCAGTCGCCCGGGTCGTACCGCGGCGGGGTGAGGCAGCCCGCGTCGCGGGCGGCGAGGCGGGTGAGCAGGCCCTGATCGCGGAGGGCGCCGGGCGCTTTGGCGCAGCCCGGCACCGACGTCGCGGTCGGCGGGCGCAGGCCGAGATTGGACGGCGCGTCCAGAACGGCGATGCGGCGCACGACGCCCTCCTTCGTTCGATGACCGCGGGTTACGAGAACCGCAGCCTACGAGAACCGCGGGCTAGAAGAGTGCGCTGGCCAGCGCACGCCGCGCGCCGGCGACCGCGGGGTCCTCCGGGCCGGCCACGAGGAACAGCGACAGCAGATGCTTGCGGACGGCCTCCCGGTCGTCGCCGGCGGTCCGTTTGATCAGGGCGATCAGGCGGGCGTACGCGTCCGGCGCCTGACCACTGAGCACCTCGATGTCGGCGGCGATCCGCTGGGCGGCCACGTCGTCGGAGTCGGCGGCGGCCTTGGCCAGCGCGGACGACGGGTCGACGCCGCTGATCCGCCGGTACAGCTCGACCTGGGCCAGGCCGGACTCGGCGGCCGCGTCGGCGGGCGACTCGGCCAGGATCTTCCGGTACGCCGCCTCGGCCTCGTCCAGGTCGCCGGTCATCAGGGCGTCGTCGGCCGCGTCGAGGCGCGGGTCCTCGGGGGTGGCCACCTCGACCCCGGCCGCCTTGAGGACGGCGTCGATGTACTGCCGGATCTGGGCCTCGGGCAGGACCCCGCTGAAGCCCTCCACCGGCTGGCCGCCGATCACCGCGGTCACCTGGGGGATGCCCTGCACCCGGAACACCTGCGCCAGGCGCGGGTTGAGATCCACATTGACCTTGCCGAGTATCCACGAACCGCCGTACTCAGCGGCCAGGCGCTCCAGCACCGGCGACAGCTTCTTGCACGGGTCGCACCAGTCGGCCCAGAAGTCCAGAAGCACCGGAGTGGTCAGGGACCGCTCCAGAACGGCCTGGAAATCGGCCTCTGTGACATCGATGACCGTCTCCGGGTTGACACCGGGCACCGTGCCCGGGACGCCCGCGGCGGGGGTGGCCTCGGGGGCGGCGGGACGGCTCGGGGCGGCCGGTTTGGCCGGTGCCGCGGGGCGCAGCGCGCTGAGATCGACCGCGCCGCGGGTGAAGATCGACGGAGTGGTCCGTGGGTCGCTCATGGTTACCTAGTCTCGCACGCTGTCACGCCTGTTCGCGTCGCCACCAGCCCCTCGATATCGGACGTCACAACGACCCGGCCGGCCGGGAGCCGGCCGGGTCCGGTGGTCAGAAGCGCGGCGGCTCCCGGTAGATCCCCCACTCCGATTTCAGCACACCGCAGATCTCGCCGAGGGTGGCTTCGGCACGGACGGCGTCGAGCATCGCGGGGATCATGTTCTCCCCGCTGCGGGCCACCGCCACCATCCGTTCCAGGGCCGCTTTCACCCGTACCCCGTCGCGGTCGGTCTTGCGAGCGGAGAGCTCGCGCCGCTGCACCTGCTCGACCTCGTGGGAGACGCGCAGGATCTCCAGCTCCTTGGCCAGGGTGCTGTTGTGCGCGTTGACGCCGACCACCTTCTTGTCGCCCTTCTCCAGCGCCTGCTGGTAGGCGAAGGCGGCCTCGGCGATGTGCGCGGTGAACCAGCCGTCCTCGATGCCCCGCAGGATGCCGGCGGTGATGCTGCCGTCGTGGCCGAGCTCGCGGATCCGGGTGAAGATCTCCTCCGCCTCGGCCTCGATCCGGTCGGTGAGGGCCTCCACATACCACGATCCGCCGAGCGGGTCGGCCACATTGACCACCCCGGTCTCCTCCATGATCACCTGCTGGGTGCGCAGGGCGATCTCGGCGGACTCGTCGGTGGGCAGCGCGAGGGTCTCGTCGAGGGCGTTGGTGTGCAGCGAGTTGGTGCCGCCGAGGACCGCGGAGAGCGCCTCGATGGCGGTCCGGACCACGTTGTTGACCGGCTGCTGCGCGGTGAGCGAGACCCCGGCGGTCTGCGTGTGGAACTTGAGCCACAGCGCCTTCTCGCTGGTGGCGCCGTAGTCGTCGCGCAGGTGCCGGGCCCAGATCCGCCGGGCCGCGCGGAACTTGGCGATCTCCTCGAAGAAGTCCACGTGCGCGTCGAAGAAGAAGCTCAGCCCGGGCGCGAACTGGTTGACGTCGAGGCCGCGGGACAGTCCCAGTTCGACGTAGCCGAAGCCGTCGGCCAGCGTGTACGCCAGCTCCTGCGCGGCGGTCGAGCCTGCCTCGCGGATGTGGTAGCCGCTCACCGACAGCGGCTTGTACTTCGGGATCTCGGCGGCGCAGTACTCCATCAGGTCGCCGATCAGGCGCAGGTGCGGCTCCGGTTCGAAGAGCCACTCCTTCTGCGCGATGTACTCCTTGAAGATGTCGGTCTGGAGGGTGCCGTCGAGGTCGCGCAGGTTGACGCCCTGCCGTTCGGCGGCCACCAGGTACATGCAGAAGACCGGCACCGCCGGACCGGAGATGGTCATGCTGGTGGTGACGTCCTGGAGCGGGATGCCCTCGAACAGCACCTCCATGTCGGCGGCCGAGTCGATCGCGACGCCGCAGTGCCCGACCTCGCCGAGCGACTCGGGCTCGTCGGAGTCGCGGCCCATCAGGGTGGGCATGTCGAAGGCGACGCTGAGACCGCCGCCCCCGGCGGCCAGGATCATCTTGTAGCGCTCGTTGGTCTGCCGCGCGTTCCCGAAGCCGGCGAACTGGCGGATGGTCCAGGTCCGTCCGCGGTATCCGGTCGGATAGAGACCCCGGGTGTACGGGAACTCGCCCGGCCATCCGATCCGCTCGAATCCGGGATAGGCGGCGCCCTCGGGGGGCCCGTAAACGGGGTCGACCGTCACGCCGGAGAGCGTGGTGAAGTCGGCGTCCCGCTTGCGGGCCGCATCGTAGCGTCGTTGCCAGCGTTCCCGGCCGGCATGGATCTCGGCAGCGTCCATGCGGCCATCGTAGAGCAGAACTGAACGATCATTAAGCCCCCGGGAGCCGGTGTTCGAAGATCCACGCCTGCGGGTCGCCGTTGCGGTGGAGCAGCCGCATGATCGCAGGCAGGGTGGCGTCCCGCAGCGCCGCGCGGACCGGGCCGAGCACCTTCGAGGAACTGCTGCGCCGGCCCTGGACGACCACCTTCTCCACCCGGGGGCGGCGGGCGGCCGCGTACGCCGCGAGGGCCGCCGGGACGTCCGGGTTCTCGCGCAGGCTGTGCCCGAGGACCACGGCGTCCTCCAGCGCCATCGACGCGCCCTGGCCGGAGGACGGGGCGACAGCGTGCGCCGCGTCGCCGGTCAGGACGATCCGCTCGCCGTGCCAGACCGGCACCCGCCGCAGGTCCCGGGTGTTCCACGGCCCGAGGACCTCGCTGCTGGCCCGGATCAGATCGGCCGCCGGCTCGCCCGCGAACAACTCCAGCAGGTACGTCCGCCAACCGTCCGGGGTGAACTCGCCGGGCTCGGCCGGCCGCCGGCGCGGCGGGTTGGCGAACCACCAGACGGAGCCGTCCGGGGCGGTCACCCAGCCGAAGAAGGCACGCCGGCCGAAGGACATCCGCATCACCCCGGGCGGCGGCGCGTCCCGGACCGGGCCGTCGGTGAAGCCACCGGTGTTGAGCAGGCCGAGATAGTGCGGCGCGGGAGCCTTCGGATCAAGAACCTCCCTGGTACGCGAGTGCAGTCCATCCGCGCCGACCAGCAGGTCTCCCCGCGCCGTGCGGCCGTCGGCGAACTCGGCCACGGCGCCGGACACGCCGGTCAGCCGGGCGCCGTACTCGATCGGGATGCCGCGGGCGGTCACCTCGGCGCGCAGTGCCGAGTACAGATCGGAGCGACGGATCGTGGTGCTGACCGTCCCGTCCGGCAGCGGCCCACCGAGCGGGACCTCGGCGAGCAGCCGGCCGGAGGCGCCGTGCAGCGCGATCACCGGGGTGGCGAACCCGCGGGCCAGAACCGTGGCCGGGTCCAGGCCGAGGGCGCGCAGGGCGGTCACCCCGTTGACCGCGAGGGTCACGAAGACGCCCCGCTCACCGGCGTCCCGCTCGGCGGCCTCGTAGATCACCGGGCGCCAGCCGGCACGGTGCAGGGCGATGGCGGTGGCGGTCCCGGCGATGCCGCCACCGATTACGACAGCTTCGTTAGTCATGTAATAACTATTGATGCCATGACTAAGAATCGTCAAGTCCTAAGCTGGCCGCATGAAGCGGTCTCCTCTGGCGATGGTTCTGCTGGCCCTGCTCGTGGAGGCGCCGATGCACCCGTACCGGATGCAGCAGGTGATCAAGCAGCGCGGTCAGGACCAGTTGGTCAACGTCGCGCAGCGGAACAGCGTCTACCAGACCCTCGACCGGCTGGTCCGGGAGGGACTGGCCCGCCCCGGCGGCACCAGCCGGGAGGCCGGGCGCCCGGAGCGGACCGTCTACGAGGTGACCGAGGAGGGCGCCGCCACGCTGCGCCGCTGGCTGCTGGAGATGCTGCCCGAGCCGGCCCGTGAGTTCCCGGAGTTCCCGGTGGCGCTCGCCTTCCTGCCGATCCTCAGCCCGGCCGAGACCCGGGAGCTGCTCGAACGCCGGCTCGAGACGCTCACCGACCGGGTCGCGGCCATCGACGCGCAGGCGCCGCCCGGCCTGCCCCGGCTCTTCCTGATCGAGGACGAGTACCGGGCGGCCGTGCTGCGGGCCGAGATCGGCTGGCTGCGCGGGATCGTCGCCGACCTGGACGACGGCAGCCTGAGCTGGGACCGCGCGCTCATCGACGAGACGCTGGCCCGCTTCGGCTAGGGCCGGACAGGCCCTACAGGCCGGCGACCAGCTCGGCGGCGGCGGCGTGCGGGTCGATCTCACCGTCCACGACGCGGGCGGCGAGCAGTGGCAGGGCCGTGCCGCCGCTGAGATCGCCGATCCGGGCCCGCAGCGTGCCCAGTGCCAGCGCCGATATCTCCGCCGACGCCCGGTGCTCCCGGCGCCGGCGCAGGTTGCCGGTGCTCTCCAGCCAGTCCCGGTGCTTGCCGACGGCGGCCACCACGTCGTCGATGCCCTCGCCCTTGGCCGCGATCGCGCGCACCACCTGGGGCCGCCACTCGTTCGGGCCGCGCTCGCCGAGCGCGAGCATCCCCTGGATGTCGCGATAGGTGGCGTCGGCGCCGGGCCGGTCCGCCTTGTTGATCACGAAGACGTCGGCGATCTCCAGCACCCCGGCCTTGACCGCCTGGATGGCGTCGCCCATCCCCGGCGCGAGCAGCACGAGCGTGGTGTCGGCGAGGGAGGCGATCTCCACCTCGGCCTGCCCGACACCGACCGTCTCGACCAGGATCACATCGCAGCCGGCGCCCTCCAGCACCCGGACCGCCTGCGGGGTGGCCGCGGAGAGCCCACCCAGCTGGCCGCGGCTGGACATCGAGCGGATGTAGACGCCGGAGTCGGCGGTGTGGTCCTGCATGCGGATCCGGTCGCCGAGGATCGCCCCGCCGGTGAACGGGCTGGACGGGTCGACGGCCAGCACCCCGACCCGGTTCCCCGCCTCGCGGAGGGCCCGGACCAGCTCGTTCGTCGTGGTCGACTTGCCCACGCCGGGCGCGCCGGTCAAGCCGACGACCTGGGCCCGGCCGGCGAACGGCGCCATTGCGGCGGCCACCTCGGGCAGCGCGGGATCGCCGTTCTCCACCAGGCTGATCAGCCGGGCCACGGACCGCGCGTCGCCCTCCCGGGCCTTGGCGACGAGGGAGGGCACATCACGGGTCCGCCTCGACGTCACGCCGCCGGCACCTTGATGATCAGCGCGTCGCCCTGGCCACCGCCGCCGCACAGCGCGGCCGCGCCCAGCCCGCCGCCGCGGCGCCGCAGCTCCAGGGCCAGGGTGAGCACCAGCCGGGCGCCGGACATCCCGATCGGATGGCCGAGCGCGATGGCGCCACCGTTCACGTTGACGATCTCCTCATCCACCTTCAGCTCGCGGGCCGACTGGATGGCCACCTGAGCGAACGCCTCGTTGATCTCGATCAGGTCGAGATCGTCCACCTCGAGCCCGGCCTTGTCCAGCGCGTGCTTGATGGCATTGGACGGCTGGGACTGGAGCGAGCTGTCCGGCCCGGCGACGTTGCCGTGCGACACGATCTCTGCGATCCAGGTGAGGCCCAGCTCCTCGGCCTTCGCCCGGCTCATCACGATCAGCGCGGCCGCGCCGTCGGAGATCGGCGAGGAGCTGGCCGCGGTGATGGTGCCGTCCGGGGTGAAGGCCGGGCGGAGGGTGGACAGCGACTCGGCGGTGGCGCCGGGGCGGACACCCTCGTCGGTGTCGATCACCTGACCGGCGTCCCGGCCGCCGGCCGGGACCGCGGCGATCTCCTCGGCGAACCGGCCGTCGCGCTGGGCCGCGGCGGCCCGCTGGTGGCTGCGGGCGGCGAACGCGTCCTGCTGCTCCCGGGTGATGCCCAGGCGGGCGCCGCTCGCCTCGGTGGACTCGCCCATCGAGATGCCGGCCCACGGGTCCATCAGGCCGTCGATCGCGGTGTGGTCACGCACCAGCACGTCACCGAACTTACGGCCCTGGCGCTGATCGGCCAGCAGGTGCGGCGCATTGGTCATGGACTCCATGCCGCCGGCCACCACCACGTCGAACTCGCCGGCCCGGATCAGCTGGTCGGCCAGCGCCACCGCGTCGATGCCGGAGAGGCAGACCTTGTTGACAGTGAGGGCGGGCGTGGTCATCGGGATGCCGGCGGCCACCGCGGCCTGCCGGGCCGGGATCTGGCCGCAGCCGGCCTGGAGCACCTGACCCATGATCACGTACTGGACCCGCTCGGGGTCGACGCCGCCGCGGCTCAGCGCCGCCGCGATCGCGTGACCGCCCAGAGCGGTGGCGGGGAGGTGTTTGAGGTTGCCCAGCAGGCGCCCCATCGGGGTCCGGGCGCCACTGACGATGACGGAGCTGGTCATGGTCACGATCCGATCTGCGACGACCGGGCCTGGGGGCACCCGGGGTGGCCTTAACGATGGGTCAGGTCAGAGACTAACCGCATGACAGACGACACACCGAGCGCTGGACGGGACGAGAATGTCACATTCCCCGGACTGCTCCGCATCGATCACGTCGGGATAGCGGTGCCCGACCTGGACGAGGCGATCGCCTTCTACGCGGCGAACTTCGGGCTCCGCTGCGTGCACGAGGAGACCAACGAGGAGCAGGGCGTACGGGAAGCGATGCTCGCGGTCGGCGACGGCGACGGCCCCCGGCTGCAACTGCTGGCCCCGGCCCGGCCGGACTCGGCGATCGCACGGTTCCTCGACCGCAGCGGTCCCGGTCTGCAACAGCTGGCGTACACGGTGGCCGACGTGGAGGCGACCGCCGCGGCCCTGCGGTCCCGCGGTTTGCGCCTTCTGTACGACGCCCCCAAACGCGGCACCGCCGGATCCCGGATCAACTTCGTCCACCCGAAGGACGCCGGCGGCGTGCTGGTCGAGTTGGTCGAGCCCGCCGGAGGGGGTACGCCGGTCGGGTGAATCGACCTGACGCGGCCCCGGTCTCCTGGCAGGATCGGGGCCATTGAGCAGCGCCGACGACGTCTGCGCCGGAATCGTGATCACCCGAAGCCCCGACTGACCAGGTCGCGGCGGGACGGCACCGGACCGGCCGGTGCGGCCGGGGCCGTCACCCGAACGGTCCGGGGCCGCGCGACGGTCCAGGTCAAAGCTGATCTACTATGCGGTTCGGATGCCCCTCGGCTCTTGCATGTCCGCCCCCTTCTCGCCAGGATGGCGCAATGCCCCAGCAGCAGGATCAGAACCTGGCCTTCTTCGAGACCGCGAATTCGCAGCACGACTTCACGGTCGTCCTCCGCGGCTACGACCGTCACCAGGTCGACGGACACATCGGCCGGCTGCTCGCCGCGCTGAACCAGTCCGAGCAGGCCCGCGGCGAGGCCGAGCAACGGATGAACGACGCTCAGCGGCGTCTGCGCCAGGCCGAGCAGCGACTGAACGCGCTCGAGCAGAAACTGGCCGACAGCAACAAGCTGCTGGAGGAGAACAACCGGCCGACGCTCTCCGGGCTGGGCACCCGGGTGGAGCAGATCCTGCGTCTCGCCGAGGAGCAGGCGAACGACCACCGGAACGAGGCGAAGCGGGAGTCCGAGGGCATTCTCTCCGCGGCCCGTCTCGAGGCCCGGGAGATCACCGACAAGGCCCGCGCCGAGGCCGCCGCCATGAAGGCGACCGCCGAGCGCGAGGCCGGGCAGGTGCGCACCCACGCCGAGCGGGAGGCCGCCGAGACCCGGGTGCAGGCCCGCCGCGAGGCCGACACGCTCCGGTCGGACGCCGACCGGGAGACCAAGCAACTCCGTACCGTCACCGCCCACGAGGTCGCCGAGCTCAAGTCGACCGTGGAGCGTGAGGTCGCGTCGCTGCGCGCCACCGCCGAGCGGGAGATCACCCAGGCCCGGGCCAAGGCCGCCCGGGAGGCCGAGGAGAAGCGCGCCGAGGCCACCAAGCTGCTCACCGACGCCCGTGACAAGCGTGACAAGGATCTGCAGGCACTGGCCCTGGAGATCGCCGAGCGCCGGGAGAAGGCGGAGCGCGAGGAGTCGGAGCGGCACGCCGCCCAGGTCGCCGCGACCCAGAAGATGGTGTCCGAGGCCGAGGAGCGGGCCCGCGCCGCCGAGGACCGCGCCAAGGAGATCGAGCAGCGCGCCGAGGCTCGCCGGATCGAGTCCGAGCGGTACTCCTCGGAGACCGTGGAGAAGGCGCGCGCCCTGGCGGAGAAGACCGTCACCGAGTCCCGCGCCGAGGGCAACCGACTGCTCAGCGAAGCCCGCACCGAGGCGGAGCTGACCACCCAGGCGGCGCGCCGCGAGGTCGAGGACCTCACCCGTCAGAAGGACGCGGTCACCAACCAGCTCGGCCAGATGCTGTCCGGTCTCTCCGGCCTGGTTCCGGGGGTCGGCGGTGCCGCCACTCCGGCCGCGGCGGCCGCCGCTGCCGTGGCCGCCGCCGCGGCCCCTGCTCAGCGGGCCGCTGAGCCGGAGGCCGAGGAGACCGAAGAGGCGGAGACCGGTGACGAGCCGGTGGCGGCTCAGACCAATTCCTGACCGGGCTCTCAGCTTCCTCCGCTTGCGGACCCGTCGCGGATACGCGACCGTGAACCCGCCGGGCGGTACATGACGAAATCAGGCCGTACCGGAGTTTCTCCGGTACGGCCTGACTCGTTTCGCGCTTGCCTGGGTTTGCCAACCGAGGTCAGACAAATCGCAACTACACGCATGGTCTCTTCCAACCCGGTGTGTATCGACACGCCACGGGACGATGCGTATGTGAGGATGGACAGCATGTCGCACGGCGGTGAAATCTTCGGTCTCGGCGGAGAGGCGGCCACCGAGCCCAGCTTCGAAACGGCCCTCCGGGGCTATGAGAAGAAGCAGGTCGAGCGATACGTCACCCGGGCGGAGAACGAGATAGCCGCCCTCCTCAACGACCGCGAACAGGCGTATTCGCAGATCCAGGCGCTGAGCGCGCAGATCAAGGGCCTGCAGGCGGAGCTCACCCAGGCCCGGCGCGAATCCGGGATCACCGGCGAGGTGTCGTTCCGGCACCTCGGCAAGCGGGTGGAGCAGATCCTGCTCCTCGCCGAGGAGCAGGCCGAGGCGATCAAGGCGTCCGCCACCGACGACATCGCGAGCCGGCTCGCCGAGGCGGAGCGGATCCGGGCCGAGGCCGAGGCGCACGCCCACAACGGCATCCGGGACTTCGAGATCACCCTGGCCGCGCGCCGCGCCGAGGAGGAGAAGGCCGACACCGCGAAGCGGGTCGCCACCGACAAGGCGATCGCCGCCGCCCGGCAGGCCGCGGAGCAGAAGCGCGCCGAGGCCGAGGCGGTGCTGGCGCGGGCCCGCAACGAGGGCAAGCACATCACCGAGAAGGCCACTCAGGACGCTCAGCGGACCAAGGCCGAAGTGGACGGCTACGTGCAGTCCACCCGGATGCAGGCCGAGCAGGAGCTCAAGGCGCTGCGGGAGAAGACGCAGCAGGAGATCACCGCGCAGCGCACCGAGGCGGAGCGGGAGCAGGCCGACCTCAAGGCGGCCGTGGAGCACGAGCTGGCGCTGCGCCGGCACTCGGTGATCGAGGAGCTGGGCCAGATGCGCGCCGGCGTCGAGAAGCAGTGCTCCGACCTGCGCAGCGAGGCCGACAAGTACGCCGAGGAGGTGCTGCGCCGCTCCGACGACCAGGCCACCGCCGTACGCAAGGAGATCGCCGCGCAGCAGGAGAAGATCGCTCAGGCCGGCCGCGATCTGGAGACCGCTCTGGTCGAGACGTCCGGCGCAGAGAAGCGGCGGAACGCCGCGCAGGAGGCGGCGAAGGCGGCCGAGAAGGAGACCGAGCAGGTCGCGCAACGGCTCTCCGAGGCGAAGCAGGAGCTGGAGGCCGAGCTGAACCGGACGGCCGAGGCCAAGCGCGCCGGTGAGGCCGCCGAGCGGCATGCCGCCGAGGTCCGCCGCCAGGTGCAGAAAGAGGCGAAACGGGTGGCCGAGCTGGCCGCCGCCGCGGTGCTGGCCGCCGCCGCCGAGCCCGAGGACGACGAGAAGCCCGCCGATCCCGCCGGTTCGGTGACCACACAGCCGGCCGAGAAGGAGCCGCCCGCCAAGGTCACCGCCTCGGCGAAGGTGACCGTCCCGCAGGCGAGCCGGGTGGCGGCCGACGCCGATTGACTACCGGTGGCAGGGGTGGCCCAGCGGCGATAGCCTCAGTTGATGTCCGCCGAGCCACCCGTGCCCGAGGAGACTGCGCCCGTCGAGGAGCAGCCGCCGGTCGAGGAGCGGCCGCCCTTCGGCACGCCCGGTCCCCCACTGAACCGGCGTAACCCCTTCCTGCTCGGCTTCCTCTTCGGGCTGGGCCTGATCCTGGCGTACACGCTCTTCCTGGGCGTACGGAATGCGGCCTCGATCCTGGTTCTGATCTTCATCGCGCTGTTCCTGGCGATCGGGCTGAACCCGGCGGTGACCCGGCTGCGCGGCTGGGGCCTGCCGCGCGGCGCGGCCGTGGCGGTCGTCGCGCTCAGCGTGGTGCTGCTGCTGGTCGGCGGTCTGGTGGCGCTGATCCCGCCGCTGGTCACCCAGACCACCGAGCTGATCAACAACGCGCCCGAGGTGGTGGAGAGCCTGCGCCGCAGCCGGACGGTCAACGATCTGGTGCAGCGCTACGACATCGCGACCAAGGTGCAGGGCGCGGTGAACGCCGGGACGATCGGCAACGCCCTGGGCGGGGTGGTCGGCGGCGCCCGGCTGCTGTTCGGCACCATCTTCAACATCCTGACCGTGCTGGTGCTGACGATCTACTTCATGGCCGCCTTCGACCGGATCAAGGCGACCGGTTACCGCCTCGTGCCGGCCAGCCGCCGGGAGCGGGTCGCGCTGCTCACCGACGAGATCCTCAGTAAGGTGGGCGCCTACATGGTCGGGGCGCTGGCGATCGCCGTGCTGGCCGGGGTGTGCAGTTTCGGGCTGGCGCTCGCTCTCGGCCTGGCCTATCCGTTCGCGCTGGCCGTGGTGGTGGCGATCTGCGACCTGATCCCGCAGATCGGCGCGACCATCGGCGCCGTCGTGGTCAGCCTGGTCGGTTTCGCCGAATCGGTGACCGCCGGCATCGTCTGCATCGTGTTCTTCATCGTCTACCAGCAGATGGAGAACTATCTGATCTACCCGCGGGTGATGCGCCGGTCGGTCCGGGTGAGCGACGTCGCGGCGCTGGTGGCGGCCCTGGTCGGAGTGGGGCTCTTCGGCGTCATCGGCGCCCTGGTCGCCATCCCGATGGTGGCCGCCATCCAGCTGATCATGCGCGAGGTGGCGATCCCTAGTCTTGAGGACCGTTGAAAGCGGCCACTGTCCGGTCGGCATAGGCGCTGGCGTCGCCGGTTTCCATCGGACCATCCCAGGTGGTGGGCAGCGGCGTCGGCACCTCTGGCGCCACCCGGCGGACGATCTCGTCGAGCACCTTCTCGGCGTCGCCGACCCACAGGTGCTTGGCGCCCGGAACCGGCACCACCTCGGCCTGCGGAATGGCCGCGAACCTCTCGGCCGCCTCGGCCGGGCGCAGGTAGTCGTCGAACTCCGGGATGAGCGCGGTCAGCGGCTTGCCGTCGCCGGCCCAGGCCGCGAGATGCTCCGGCCGGGAGAAGCGCAGCGGCGGGGAGAGCAGGATCGCGCCGGCGACCGCCGGGTCCAGCCCGTACATCAGGGTCAGGTCGGTGCCGAAGGACCAGCCGACCAGCCAGATGTTCGGCAGGTCGGCGAACTCCGCGAACTCGATGGCGGCGGCCACGTCGTAGCGCTCGTCCACCGCCTGCGAGAACGCCCCGCCGCTGGTGCCCCGGACGCTGCTGGTGCCGCGGGTGTTGAAGCGCAGCACGGCGATCCCGGCCAGGGCGGGCAGCCGCCAGGCGGCCTTGCGGTAGACGTGACTGTCCATCATGCCGCCGTGGGTGGGCAGCGGGTGCAGGCAGACGAGGGTGGCCACCGGCTCGCGGTCGAGCGGCCGGGCCAGCTCACCGACGAGGGTGACGCCGTCCGCGGTGTGCAGCTCGATGTCCTCCCGGTGGGCCGGGAGGATCGAGTTGGCACGGATGTGGTTGCTCATGCCGCGATCATTACCCATAGCGTGGGGCGTTGCGCGACCGCTCCACCCCTGGGGCCCGGCGGTCACGGGCCCGCCAGCAGCCGGAGTGCCAGTGGCGGCGGTCGGTCAGGTCACCACGGTCGTCGACCGGCCAGGCCACCACGTGCGCCACACCGGGCCGGATCTCCTGGACGCACCCCGGACAGCGGTAGGTCTTGACGGCCGCCGCACCGAACACGTTCCGCACCATGAAGTCACCGTCCTGCCACTGCTGGACGCGGTCCTCGGTGATGCCGGGACGGTCGGGCCGCTCCTCGTCCTTGTTGGCGGACCGGGGGCGATTACGGCGGGGGCTCACAAGCTCAAGCGTACGTAGTGACTCACTGGTAACAATCACCCTAGACTCGCGGACATGACGGCGACTCACGTTCCCGGCCTGCCAGTGATCGAGGACGGCCGGCTGATCTCGACGAACCCGGCCACCGGTGAGGAGGCCGGCCGCGTACCGGTCGCCGACGAGAAGGCGGTGCTCGCGGCCGTCGAGCGCGCCCGGGAGGCGGCCGTCTGGTGGCAGGGCCTCGGCTTCGCGGGCCGCCGGACCCGCATGCTGCGCTGGCGTTCGCTGATCGTGCAGCGGATCGAGGAGCTGGCCGAGCTGACCCACCGGGAGTCCGGCAAGCCGGTCACCGACGGGCTGATCGAGGCCACCGCCGCCGTCGAGCACCTGGACTGGGCGGCCCGCAACGCCAAGCGGGTGCTCGGGCCGCGCCGCGTCCGGACCCGGCTGCTGGTCGCCGAGCACTCCGGCCACCTGGAGTACCAGCCGTACGGCGTGGTCGGCGTGATCGGCCCGTGGAACTACCCGATCGTGACCCCGGTCGGCCCGATCAGCGGCGCGCTCGCGGCCGGCAACGCGATCGTCTTCAAGCCGAGCGAGTACACGCCGGTGGTCGGGCAGTGGCTGGCCGACTCGTTCGCCGAGGTGGTGCCGGAGCACCCGGTGCTCCAGGTGGTGCACGGGCTCGGCGACGTCGGCGGCGCGCTGTGCCGCTCCGGGGTGGCCAAGATCTCCTTCACCGGCTCGACCGCCACCGCCAAGAAGGTGATGGCCGCCTGCGCGGAGAACCTGGTGCCGGTGGTGCTCGAGGCCGGCGGCAAGGACGCCCTGATCGTCGACGCCGACGCGGACGTGGAGGCGGCCGCCGAGGCCGCCGTCTGGGGCGCCATGACCAACGCCGGGCAGACCTGCATCGGCATCGAGCGGGTCTACGCCGTCGAGCCGGTCTACGACCGGTTCGTGGACGCCGTCGTGGCGAAGGCCGGCAAGCTGCGCACCGGCGAGGAGATCGGCCCGATCACCATGCCGAAGCAGCTCGACATCATCCGCGACCACATCGAGGACGCGCTGGCCAAGGGCGGCCGGGCGGTGCTCGGCGGCGCGGAGGCGGTGCAGGCGCCGTACGTCTCCCCCACCGTGCTGGTGGACGTGCCCGAGGACTCGTCGGAGATGCGCGAGGAGACGTTCGGCCCGACCCTCACCATCACGAAGGTGCGGGACGCGGACGAGGCCGTCACGAAGGCCAACGACACGCCGTACGGGCTGGGCGGCTCCGTCTTCGGGAAGAAGAACGCGATCCGGATCGCCCGCCGGCTGCGCTCCGGCATGGTCGCCGTGAACGGGACGCTCACCTTCGTCGGCATGGGCAACCTGCCGTTCGGCGGGGTCGGCGAGTCCGGCTTCGGGCGCATCCACGGCGACGACGGGCTGCGCGAGTTCGCCCGAGCCAAGGCGATCACCGTCCGGCGTGGCCCGTCCCTGCTCCCGGCGATGACCTTCGAGCGCACCCCGGCCCAGGTGAAGCAGATCGTGAAGGCCCTGCGTCTGCTCTATGGACGGAAGCCTTAGCCTCGAAGGGGTGGCCGATCATCCCGCAGTCGAAGTCCATGATCTGAATGTCAGCTACGGCTCGACCCCGGTGCTGGTCGACGTGGGGCTCACCGTCCCGGCCGGCGCCGGTGTCTGCGTCACCGGCGAGAACGGCATCGGCAAGTCCACTCTGCTGCGCTGTGTGAGCAGCCTCCAGCGCCCGGACTCGGGCGTGATCCGGGTGAACGGCTGCGAGCCGGGCGACCGTCCGGACTTCTGGCGGGCGGTGGCCACCACGGTCGAGCCGCCCACCTGGTACCCCGGCCTGACCGCCCACGAGCACGCCGAACTGGTCTGCCGGGCGCACGGACAGGATCCGGCCGAGGCGGGCATCGACGAGGCGCTGGAGCGGCTCGGGCTGGGCGGGCACGCCGACGCCATCCCGCCGTCGCTCTCCTCCGGCCAGAAGCAGCGGCTCACCCTGGCGCTGGTCCTGCTGCGCCCGAGCGCGCTGCTCATCCTGGACGAGCCGGAGCAGCGCCTGGACCCGGACGGCCGGGCCGTGGTCGCCGGCATGCTCGCCGACTACCTGGCCGGCGGCGGTTCGCTGCTGCTGGCCAGCCACGACGACAAGTTCGCGGTCGCCTCGGGCGCCGAGATCGTCTCGATGGACATGCTGTGACCGTCGTCGAGCTGCGGCCGGTGCGCCGCTGGATCCGCCGCACGCAGTCCGCCCACCGGGATCGCGGGGAGACCGCCACCACGGCGTACGTCGTCGTCTTCTCGATCCTGGTGCTGGCCGCCATGGCCCAGGAGACGCTGGCCGCGGTCTTCAGCCCGCTGGTCCCGAACCTCACCGGCTCCGGTGCGCTGGCCTGGGCCGCCGTCTGCGCCGGCCTGCTCTTCGCCACGCTGCGCCGGCTGGGCCCGGTCACGGTCAGCCGCCCGGCCGCGTACTTCCTGCTCACCGCGCCGGTCAGCCGCCGCCGCCTGCTCTCGCCCACGCTGACCGTCGCGACAGTCGGCGCGGCCCTGGCGGGCGCCGCCGCGGCGCTCGGCATCCTCGGGCACGCCGCGTCCACCGGTTCGATCGTCCTGGTGGCGACCGGCGCCGTCCTGGGCGTCCTGCTCGCGGTGGCCGCCGCGACCGCGCAGGCGCGGCCCCGGGTGTCCCGGATCGCCGACACGGCCGGGCGGGTGGCGGTCGCCGCCGGGCTGGCCGTGCTGGTCGCCGAGGAGGCCGGGTGGACGCCGCCCACTCCCGGTGGGTGGCCGCCGGCCGTCGTCGTGGTCCCGCTCACCGGGCTGCTCGCGGTGGTCGCCGCCGCCGGCTTCCTTCTGGCCGTACGCGACCTCGCGCGCACCCCGAACGACCTGATCCTGGACTCGGCCAAGACGGCGGGCACCCTGGCCGACTCGGTGTACGGCGTGGAGCCGTCCTTCCTGGCCGACATGCTGGAGCGCCGCTACTGGGCACACCGCCGCCTGCGGTCCACCCCGCTGCCCCGCCGGCTGCCGCCGCTGACCGCCCAGGACCTGCTGCTGGCCCGGCGCCGGGTCCCCCGGCTGCTCTGGGCGGCGGCCGCCACCACGCTGCCGCTGCTGCTGTCCGGCGCCCCACCGTGGTTGCTGGCCAGCACCCTGCTGATCGGCACGATGCTCGCCGCCCGGACCACGACGTCCGCCGTGAAGACCGACGCCACCAACCCGGTGCTGCTGCGCCTGCTGGGCCTGACCTCACGCCGGACGCTGTGGCAGCGGCTGTGGGTGCCGGCCTCGCTGGGCACGATCTGGGCCACCGTGGCGCTGGGGCTGCTCCAGCTGACCGGCGCGCTCCCGCCCGGCCAGTGGTGGCCGCTGGGCCTGGCGCTGGGCCCGATCGGCGCGGTGGCCGCTCTGCGGGCGGCCCGGGCCGGTCTGGTCCGCAACGACCTGCTGCCGGTGGAGACGCCGATGGGCTCGGTCCCGACCGGCCCGCTCCTGCACGCCTTCGCGGGCCTGGACCTGCTGATCCTGGCACTGCCCACGGTGGTCGCCCTGGCGACGGCCGCCCCGGCCACCCTGAGCCTGCTGGTCTTCCAGGTGGGCCTCGGATACCTGGGCGTGCACGCCTACCTGACCTTCACCACCTCACCCGACCGGGTCGAGCTGGCCACCCGCTGACCGCCGACCGGGTTCAGAAGAGGGTGAGCTCGTCGCGCTTCATGCCGCGCAGGGCGTCGTAGTCGACGACGACGCAGCGGATGCCGCGGTCGGTGGCCAGCACCCGGGCCTGTGGCTTGATCTCCTGGGCCGCGAAGATGCCCTTCACCGGGGCGAGCAGCGGATCCCGGTTCATCAGTTCGAGGTAACGAGTGAGCTGCTCCACCCCGTCGATCTCCCCGCGCCGCTTGACCTCGACCGCCACCGATCCGCCCGCGGCGTCCTTGCACAGCAGGTCGACCGGCCCGATGGCGGTCATGAACTCCCGGCGGACCAGGGTGAAGCCCTCGCCGAACGTCTCCGGGTGCTTGGCCAGCAGCTCCTGGAGGTGCGCCTCGACGCCGTCCTTCTGGAGGCCGGGGTCGATGCCCAGCTCGTACGAATAATCCTGGAAGACCTCCTCCAGGGTGATCCGCAGCTCCTCGCCGGCCTTGTTCACCACCTTCCAGACGCCCGGCGCCTCCTGCAGCTTGCAGGGCGGGCTCATCCAGTTGAGCGGCTTGTAGGCACGGTCGTCGGCATGGATCGACACCGACCCGTCGGCCTTGACCATCAGCAGCCGCACCGCCGGGGGCAGGTGGGCGGAAAGACGGCCGACATAGTCCACGGAGCACTTCGCGATGACCAGACGCACCCAGCGACGGTACCTGAGGCGGACCGGCGCCGGGCGGGCGGCACGAGCGCGGCGGTGCCATGCTGAGATCGTGCTCGAAGCATTGACCGGTACCGGTCTGGCCGCATCGGCCGGCCTGAACGCCTACATCCCCCTGCTCACCATGGGCCTGCTGGCCCGTTACACCGACGCCATCGAGCTGCCGTCCAGTTGGTCCTGGGTGTCGAACGGCTGGACCCTGACGATTCTGGCGGTTCTGCTCGCCGTCGAGGTGGTCGCGGACAAGGTGCCGGTGGTCGATCACGTCAACGACGTGGTGCAGACGTTCGTCCGGCCGACCGCCGGTGGTCTGGCGTTCGGGGCCGGCTCCTCCTCGGAGACGGTGACCGTCGCCGACCCGGGCGCGTTCTTCGGCTCGCACCAGTGGATGCCCATCGCGGCGGGGGTGGTGATCGCGCTCTGCGTCCACGGTGTGAAATCGGCGTCCCGGCCTGTGGTCAATGCGACCACCGGCGGGCTCGGCGCCCCGGTCGCCAGCACGGCCGAGGACATCGGCAGCGTCGTCATGTCGGTGCTGGCCATCGTGCTTCCGGTGCTCGTCCTGGGCGTTCTCGGGGTGCTGGTGTGGGCGGCGGTCTGGGTGGTGCGCCGGCGTCGCCGCCGTAAGCGTGAGCGGATCGGGAGTGTCGAGACCCGTCACCTGTTTGGTTGACTTCTCGGGTGCCCGCGATCGCCGTACCCACCTTCGCCCTCGCCTGGTGGTTCGCCTGTTACCTGATCGGCCGTGATCCGGACCGGGCCAGTCTGCGCTGGCAGGCGACGGCCCTCGTGTCGTACGCCCTCGGCGTGGCCGCCTGGACGCTGGCCCCCGGTTCCGATGCCGCCGAGATCCTGCTCTGCATCCCGGCGCTGTGCTGGGCCGGGGCGGTGGTGTCGCTGCTGCCGCTCACCCCGGCCGAGCGCCGCCCGGTGGACCGCGGCGCGCTGGCCCTCGGCGCCGCGTTCCTCCTGATGATCGTCTTCCTGCCGCAGGCGGGCCGCCTCGTGGTGCTGGCCCCGCTCATCGGTGGGCTGACCCTGCTGTGGCGGCTGCGCGCCCAGGTGGTGCCGCGGATGATCCCGGTCGCGCTGACCGTGATGGCGGTGCTCTGCACGGGCGCGCTGGGCCTGCTGCTGTTCACCGCCGGGGGCGCCCGCGCCGCGATCGCCGCCCTGGGCCTGGACCTGCTGGTGGTGGGCTACCTGGTGGCGGTGTCGCACGCGGCCGAGGCCGGTGAGCGGCTGCGGCCCGATCTGCGCCGTGCGATGGTCGCCGGGCTGGCCGTGCTGGTGCTGGCCGGGATCCCGGCGGCGGCCACCATGTTCCTGGTCCCGGAGCACGACGGGGTGGCCGCGCTCCAGTTCCTGGTGCTGGCGGCCGGGGCCACGCTGGCCGGGCTGGGCGCCCAGGTGCGGCGGCTGCTGGACCGGCTGGCGCTGGCCGGCGAGGACCGGCTGCGCTCGGACCGGGCGGCCCTGTTCCTGAACGCGGACGCGCTGCTGCGCCGCCGGGAGCGCCGGCGGCTGCACACCGTCGGCGAGACCGAGTTCCTGCGGATGACCCGGCGGGCGCTCACCGACTTCGGCGACCTGAACCGGCTGGCCCGCAGCCCGCTGACCGATCTGCCGTCGGTGGAGCGGCGGCTGGCCGGGCGGGAGGATCAGCCCCGGGCGCGGGCCCGGGAGTTGCGGGCGGTGCTGCGGGAGTCCGTCTCGGCGCTGCGCCCGCCCGGCCCGTTCGGCACCACCGACGACTGGCGGTACTACAACGTGCTCCAGTTCTGCTGCGTGCTGGGGCTGAACCCGTACGCCCGGCGGCCGAAGACCGACGGGATGAGCCGGGAGGCGCGGCTGGCCGTCGACTGGTTCCGGCGGTATGTGCCGGAGGCGGTCACCAAGCAGTGGGTCCGGGAGGCCGCGATGATCGTGGCCGAACGACTGTGGACCGAGGTGGCCACCAGGCAGCCTGCACTGCCCGCCACGCCGGACGAGATCACGACACGCAACCGGTAAGCGGATAAAAGCCGTAAAGATGGCTAAAATCGCCCACCATGGACGCCGGGGTAACGCGTGGGTAGCCACCGCAACGCGCTGGTCGCCGCGATCCGGCAGGAGCTCGCCGAGGCGCGGGGGACCGCCCGTGCCGTCCTGGCGGCCGCCGAGTCGGCCCGGGGCGAGGCCCAGCAGCGGCGACGGCTGGTCCGGGAGGCGTACGCCACCTGCCTGAGCCGCCTCGCCGAGGCCCGGGAGGCGACCCGCGCCGACATCGAGGACCGCTACCGCGGCGAGGCCGCCCGCCTCGCCGGGCACCTGCGCGGGCTGGCCACGGTCAGCGCCACCGGGGCGGCCGGGGCACCCTGGAAGCTGTGGGCGCCCAGCGAGCCCGCGCCCGGCCGGTCACCCGGCCTGCTGCGGATCGGCACCATCAGCTTCGACGGGGCGACCCCGCTGCCCGGCCTCGTCCCGCTGCTCGACGTGGCACACCTGCACCTGAGCGGGCCGCCCGCGATCCTGGACGAGGTGATCACCGGGCTGCTGCTGCGGGCCCTCGGCAGCACCCGGCCCGGCGAGGTCGAGCTGACCGTCTACGACCCGGAGCGCCTGGGCGGCACGCTGGGTGCGTTCGCGCCGCTCGGGCCACGGATCGTCGGTCCGGGCGGACTGACGGCGCTGCTCGACGAGACGGTCGAGCACATCTGCTCGGCGGCCGTACGGGAGTCCTGGCGCCTCGTGGTGCTGCTCGCCGACCGGGCCACCACCGAGGAGATGACCCGGGCGCAACGGGCCCAGCTGGACCGCATCGTGCGTACCGGGGTGGGCCGTGGGGTGCACCTGGTGGTCCGCGGCCTGGAGCTGGAGGACCATTCGGCTGTCGAACGGATCGTGGTCCGGGACCGGGTCGCCACCTGCGCCTCGCTGGGTCGGCTGGAGGTCCAGCTGGACCCGCCGCCACCCGCCGAACGGGTCGCCGCGTTCTGCCGGGAGACCACCGAGCGGCTGTGCGAGGGCCCGCCCCCGGCCCGGCTCGCCGACCTGGAGCCGGCCCGCACCTGGGCCGAGTCCTCCCGGTACGGCCTGATCGCCCCGATCGGCGACAGCACCGACAGCTCCCTGGTCGAGGTGACGCTCGGCGACGACCCGCCGCACGCCCTTATCGGCGGCCCGGCCGAGTCCGGCAAGACCAACCTGATCCACACCTGGCTGGGCTCGCTCGCCACCCGGTACGGCCCCGAGGAACTGGCCCTCTACCTGCTCGACTTCACCGACGGCGAGGCCTTCGCCCGGTACGTGCCCGGCCCCCGCGACCCGAGCTGGCTCCCCCAGGTCCGGCTCGCCGGGGTGAACGTGTCCGGCGACCGCGAGTTCGGCCTGGCCATGCTCCGCCACCTCGGCGAGGAGCTGCGCACCCGGGCCCAGGCCGCCAAACGTCACGACACCGACCGGCTGTCCGGGCTGCGCGGCGCCGACCCGGGCGGGCACTGGCCCCGGATCGTCGCGGTGATCGACGAGTTCCCGGCGCTCCTCGGCGGCCGCGACGGACTCGCCGACGAGGCCGCCGAGCTGCTCGAGGACCTGGCCCGGCGCGGCCGCTCGCAGGGCATCCACCTGATCCTGGCCTGCCAGGAGGTGTCCGGCATCCAGGTGCTGTGGGGCCGTCCCGGGCTGATCGCCCAGTTCACCCTGCGGATCGCCCTGCCCAAGGCGCGGCGGGTCCTGGCCGACGACAACCTGGCCGCATCGGTCATCCCCCGCCATCACGCCGTCGTGAACCCCGAGTCCGGCCTGGCCGGGGCGAACCGGGTGGTGCGGCTGCCGGACGCCGGCGACCGGACCGCCTGGCGGGCCGTCCAGCGCCGGCTGTGGCGGTCCCGGCCCTCCGGATGCGAGGAGCCGCGGCTCTTCGACGGGAACGCGGTCCCGCGGCTGCCGTCGGCGTACCGGCCGTCCGGGCGGGTGCCGTCCGCCGACGCCCCGGTCGGGTCCTCGCCCGGCGCGGTGCTCGGCGAGCGGATCGACGTGGCGGCCCGTCCGGCCCGGCTGCGCCTGGGCCGGATGCCCGGCCGCAACCTGGCGGTTCTCGGCACCCGGACGGACGAGGCGTGTGACGTGCTGGCGGCGGCCGCGCTGTCGCTGGCCGCCCAGGGGCCGGCCCACTTCAGCATCGTCTGCCTGGAGCCGGCCGCCGAGCGGGCCGCGGCCCGGCTGGTCGCCGAACTGCCGGCCGCCGACTGGTACGACTCCTCGGACGTCCACTTCGGCCCACCCGCCTCCGACGTGCCCCGCTACGTGATCGGCTACGGGCTGGACGCGGCCGGGCCACCGCACCGGCCGGCCCTGCGCACGCTGCTCACCGAGGGCCCGGAACAGCGGATCCACGTGCTCGGCTGGTGGCGGGGCGCCGGCCGGCTCCGGGACGACCTGGCCGGCCGGTACGACCCGATCGGCGCGTGGGTGGCACTCGACGTCCACGGCTCCGAACTGGCGCCGCTCTACCCCCAGCCGGGCGGCCCGCTCTGGTACCCGCGCCCCCGCCGGGCCCTCTTCTTCGACCGCTCGGTGCACCGCACGCCCGAGGTGATCATCCCGTACGAGGTGAACAGTGACCACACGTGACCGCCAGCCGCTCGGCCGGGACTACCAGCTCATGGTGAGCGCGCTCGCCGACGTGACCCGCCGCCGCGACGCCGAGGTGGCCGAGGCCGAACAGGCCTACCAGGACAGCGCCGCCCGGGCCGCCGGCGAACTGGCCCGCGCCGAGAGCGACGCCCTGGCCGCCGACCGCTGGGCCGGCGCCGCCGCCGCACAGGTCCTCGACGTCGACCGGGAAGCCGGCCGCCTCTGGGAGCAGCTCCGCCGCGCCGGCGGCCTCCGGGTCCGCGCCCTCGGCGAGCTCCCCGAGCCCGCCCCGGTCGAGGCCATGCCGCGGATCGCCCTGCAACGCCGCCCGGAACCCGGCGAGGACGTGATCGCGCCCGGCCGGCAGTCCCCGCGGGTCCTGCTCTCCCGCGCGGCCGACCGCATCGACGTCACGATCCGCCCGGCCGGCAACGGCGCCCTGCCCCGCTGGACACTCCCGCTGCTCCCGCTGGTCGGCGGGCTCACCGCCGTCCTCACCGGCCTGATCGCGGCCGGCCTGGTCACCTTCGGCGACACGGTGCTCTGGGGCGGCCCCGTGATCCGCGGCCTCGGCTGGCTCACCTTCCTGGTCGCGCCCTCCTCGGGCGTCCCGCTGGCCGCCTACACGGCCCACAGCCGCCTGCACGCCCGCCTCGACATCGGCGGCATCGGCCTCACCCTGCTGGGCGGCATGGTCGCCGCCACGGCCCTCTCGCTCTCATTCGCAACAACCCGCTGACCCCGAAACCCTTTTCCGGTACGGCGTTCCCCGCCCCCGGCAACAACGGCCGTCCCGCCGAGCCACGCGATCCAGTCGCGGGTCAAGCCTGTGCCGCGCCCGCCGGGCGTAGATCGGTGGTCCGGCTGGCCCCCAGAGCTGTCTCACGGCCGGCTGGGCGGGCCGCTCGGCCGGCGGGCGGGGTATGGCCTGGAGTGGCAGCCGGCCGGCCGCGGTAGCCGCCGAAGGCGGGGTTCGGTCCTCCTGCGGTTGTCGGAGGTGTATCCGTACCGGAAATGGTTTTAAGGACGAACGCAAGCGTGCCGGGCCCCGCTGAGCGAGACCCGGCACCGAGAGCGCGACCGAAAAGGATCAGTAGGAGTAAAATCCCTTACCGGTTTTGCGGCCGAGGTCGCCGGCCTGGACCATGCGCTGGAGCAGCTCCGGCGGGAAGAACTTCTCGTCGGCGGTGTCGCGGTAGATGTTGCTCGCCGCGTTCAGCATGACGTCGAGGCCGGTCAGGTCGACGGTGGCGAGCGGGCCCATCGCGTGACCGAAACCGAGCTTCATGACGGTGTCCAGGTCGGCCGCGGAGACGACGCCCGACTCGACCAGCTTGATCGCCTCGACGAGGATCGCCGAGAAGAGCCGGTTGGAGACGAAGCCGGCGACATCGCGCTTGACCTCGACGCAGGTCTTGCCGACCTCCTCGGCGTAGGACCGCGCGGCCGCGAGGGTCTCGTCCGAGGTCTGGTAGCCACGGACCAGCTCGACCAGCCGCATCATCGGGACCGGCGAGAAGAAGTGGATGCCGACGACCGATTCCGGCCGGCTGGTGACGGTGGCGATCTGGGTGATCGGGATGGCCGAGGTGTTGGTCCCGAGGATCGCGCCGGCCTTGCAGATCTTGTCGAGGGCCTTGAAGACCTCGTGCTTGGCCTCGATCTTCTCGTAGATGGCCTCGACCACGACGTCGGCGTCGGCGGCCGCGTCCAGGTCGGTGGTGGGCGTGATCCGGGCGAGGGTGGCCTCGACGTCCGCCTCGGCGATCTTGCCCTTGGCCGCGAACCGGCTCAGCGAGTCCTTGATCGCGGACATGCCGCGGTTGAGCGAGGCGTCGTCGACGTCCCGCATGGTGACCTGCCATCCGGCCTGCGCCGAGACCTGGGCGATGCCGGAACCCATCAATCCGGAACCGATGACCGCGAGACGACCCGCCATGCTCACTCCTTCGTTAGCGCCGAGGCGCCGTCAGCTTAACGCAGGTTCAGCACCGCCCCCGATCAGGGCGAATCGCCGGAATACCGGGAATCGCGATGCCAGACTGTGCGTATGGCCACGAGCGACGGCTGGTACCTCATCGGACCGTTGATCGCCTTCGGATTGGTCGGCTTCCTCGGCGCGGTGTTCTGGCGCATGGGCCTGCAGCCCACCGGCTCCCCCGGAAGGCCGGGCCGGGACGGGTACGCGGACGGCCTGGCGATCTTCGGCGAGCGGGACGACTACGGCCTGCTCTTCCCGGCCGCCGTCACCGAACACCCGGAGGTGGCCGACGAGATCCGGCGGCTCCTAGCCGATGCGGGAATCCGTGCCACCACAGCGATCCGGCGCGACGGGCGGGTGAGCGTCCTCGTCTTCTGCGAAGAGGTCGAGGAGGCCCGCCGCCTCGTCGGCTCCTTCTAGAAGTCGAATCCTTCTAGAAGTCGAAGGTCGGCTCCGGCACGTCGGTGCGCTCCACCTCGACACCCAGCCGGGCCAGGTCGGCCACGAAGTCCGGATAGCCACGGTCGATGTGGTGCACCTCGCCCACCTCGGTCACCCCGTCCGCGCAGAGCCCGGCGATGACCAGCCCCGCCCCGGCCCGGATGTCGGTGGCGCGGACCGGCGCCCCGGAGAGCCGGTCCCGGCCGTTGACGACCGCGTGGTGCCCGTCGGTACGGATGTCCGCCCCCAACCGCACCATCTCGTTCACGAACATGAACCGGCCGTCGAAGATGTTCTCCGTGATCAGCGACGAGCCCTCGGCCACCGAGGCCAGGCCCAGCGCCATCGGCAGCAGGTCGGTCGCGAACCCCGGGTAGGGCAGCGTCACGATGTCGACGCCGCGCGGCCGCTCGCTGGTCCGCACCCGGAAGCAGTTGTCGCCCGGCTCGATCGTCGCGCCCGCGGTCGCCAGCTTGTCCAGCGCGATGTCCAGGAACTCCGGCCGCACCCCGTGGACGGTCACGTCGCCACGGGTCATCACCGCCGCGTACGCCCACGTGCCGCCGACGATCCGGTCGCCGACCGTGGTGTGCCGGACCGGCTTCAGCGGACCCTGCACCCCCTCGATCACCAGCGTGGACGTGCCGGCGCCCTCGATCCGGGCGCCCATCGCGTTGAGCATCTCGCAGATGTCGACGATCTCCGGCTCCCGGGCCGCGTTGTCGATCTCGGTGACGCCCTTGGCCAGGACCGCGGCCATCAGGATGTTCTCGGTGGCGCCGACACTCGGGAAGTCCAGCCAGATCTTGGCGCCGTGCAGGCCGCCGGGCGCCGACGCGATCACGAAACCGTGCTCGCCGGAGATCTCCGCGCCCATCCGGGCCAGACCGGACACGTGCATGTCCAGGCCACGGGACCCGATCATGTCGCCGCCGGGCAGGGCGACCCGCACATAACCCCGGCGGGCCAGCAGCGGGCCGAGCACGCAGATCGACGCGCGCAGCCGCCGGACCAGGTCGTAGTCGGCCTCACTGCCCGGCTCGGCGGGCACGTCGATGACCGCCTCGGTGCCGTCGAGCGTGACATCGCAGCCGAGCCGGCGGAGCACCTCGGCCATGATGGCTATGTCGGTGATCCGGGGAACGTTCGCCACCACGCTGCGCCCCTCGGCCAGCAGCGCGACCGCCATCAGTTTGAGCGCCGAATTCTTCGCGCCGCCCACCATGACGTCACCGGCGAGGCGAGCCCCGCCCTTCACCCTGATCACATCCACGCGGGCAATCGTAGGAGCCGTGGCCCACCCGCGCCTCGTAGGGTGGGGTCCATGGCTGTGCATCTCACCCGCATATACACCCGGACCGGCGACGCCGGGCAGACCCGGCTGGTCAACAACGAGCCGGCGCCGAAGACCGCGCCACGGATCGCCGCCTACGCGGACGCCGACGAGTGCAACGCCGCGGTCGGCGTGGCGCTTGCGCTCGGTGAGCTGCCCGAGGACGTCGTCGCGGTGCTGTCCGCCATCCAGAACGACCTCTTCGACCTGGGCGCCGACCTGGGCAACCCGGTGGCCGAGAACCCGCCGTACCCGCCACTGCGGATCACCGAGGCGTACGTGACCCGCCTGGAGAAGTGGTGCGACGAGTACAACGAGCGCCTCGCCCCGCTGGACAGTTTCATCCTCCCGGGCGGCACTCCGGGAGCGGCCCTGCTGCACGTCGCACGGACGGTGGCCCGCCGCGCCGAACGTACCGCCTGGGCCCTCTACGAGCAGGAGCCCGACCGCACCTCGGACCTGCCGCTGAAATACCTGAACCGCCTCTCCGACCTGCTCTTCATCCTCAGCCGGGTGGCAAACCCGTCCGGCGACGTCAAGTGGGTCCCCGGCGGCGGTGCCTGATGGCTCCGCTTCGCTCCGCGGCAAAACGCTGGGCCTGATGGCTCCGCTTCGCTCCGCGGCAAAACGCCTTGTAACCGGTGTCGAGGCAGGCGATTTCCCGCCGCAGCACACCCCGCTGCGTCGGCAAATCACCTGCCTCGACACCGGCGGCGTTTTGCGGGGGTGGCGAGTGTACCGCCGTTCAGCTCAGGTGGCCCTTTCGTGGCAAGGACGAGTCACGTGGGAGTTGATCTTTCCGGCTGGCTCTCAGCGTGTGTGGGCGCCCGTACCGGGAAAGGGTTTCAGGCTCTCAGGTCGCCTTCGAGTGTCGTCACCGCGCGGCCGCTCAGGAGGGTGCGGTCGCCGTGGAGGGCGACGCGGACCGTGCCGCCGCGTGGGGAGGCCTGGTAGCCGGTCAGCTCGGTGCGGCCGAGGCGGGCCGCCCAGAACGGCGCCAGGGCGGTGTGGGCGCTACCGGTGACCGGGTCCTCGTCGACGCCGACGGCCGGGGCGAAGAAGCGGGACACGAAGTCGTGGCCGGGATCGTCGGACGCGGCCGTGACGATGACGCCGCGGCGGCTCAGCCGGGTCACCGCGCGCAGGTCGGGGGTGACCGCCCGGACCGTCTTCTCGTCGGCGACCTCGACCAGCAGATCGTCCGTGGAACCCGTGTGGTGCACCGAGACGATCTCGGCGCCGAGGGCAGCGGCGAGCTCCGGGTCGATCGGGCGTTCCGCCAGCGGGGCGGTCGGGAAGTCGAGGGTGATCAGACCCTCCGGGGTTCGCACTGCGGTGAGGATGCCGCTGCGGGTCCGGTAACGGATCGGGGCGGCCGGGTCGATCACGTGGCTGATCGCCAGGGTGGCGTGCCCGCACAGGTCGACCTCGACGGTGGGGGTGAACCAGCGCAGCGCCCAATCGGCATCCGAGCCGGGCGGCAGCGGGTGCGCGAAGGCCGTCTCGGCGTGGTTCACCTCGGCGGCGACCTGGCGCATCCACTCGTCGGACGGGAAAGCGTCGCCGTCGAGGATCAGCACCCCGGCGGGCGCGCCGGTGAAGGGACGGTCGGTGAAGGCGTCGACGATTCGGATCCGCATGGATTCAAGCTATGCGATGGACCGGCCGCCGTGGGGGCTCAGCTCTCCATCGGGCGGGGGCCGAAGACCGTGCGGCCGCGGAGGCTGCCCGGGTCGCGGGGTGGGCCCGCCTCGAGCCAGGACAGGAAACCGGTCACCGTGGTCTCCGCCATGGCGATCTCGACCTCGCCCTCCGGTGTCCGGCAGCGCAGGACCACCCAGTGCCCCGGCATGGTGAGGCGCTCCGGGCCGGCCGGCGGGCGCCGCTCCTCCACCGTGAGGGCCCGCCGGTCGAGCACCCGCTTGGGGCGGATCGCCAGGCTGAACATGCGGTGGAACCGGAGCTCGTCGCCGAGGAACTGGCCGAGCCCGGGCGACCAGCCCCGGCCGAGCACCATCGTGTTGATGCGCACCTGCACACGAATGGTTCCGCCGCCGACCATGAGCAGGCGGCGGCGGAAGAAGATGGCGAAGAGGAGCGCGAACAGCGCGACGACGCAGATCCCGGAGGCTTCCAGAATCCGCATCGCCGGTGTCAGTGAGACTCGGGCGTGGCGGCCGTGGCGCTCTCGGCGAGCACCGTCACACCGTTGGCGTCGATGGAGAGGAAGCCACCGGCCACGTCGTAGGTCAGCTGCTCACCACCGGCGAGCTTGACCCGGACCTGGGAGGGCTCGGTCAGCAGGCCCAGCAACGGCGAGTGACCGGGGAGCACACCGATCTCGCCCTCGGTGGTGCGCGCGACGAGCATCTCGGCCTCGCCGGACCAGACCTTCTCCTCGACGGCGACGACCTCGACGTGCAGCTGGTTGGCCACGCTGTCTCCCTTTGACGCTGCGATTCCGTTCGGGTGAAGTCTAATCGGCGGCCGACGCCGATGTGGTACGGGGTGGGCAGGTCAACTCTCGGCGGCCACGTATTCCGGATGATCAAGGAGGAAGGCGCCGATCCGGTCCTCCTGAACCGCCTGGAAGAACTCCTCGCTGGACGGGTCCAGCTGCTCGCCGAGGTACTTCCCGTTGGAGTAGAGGCCACCACCGGGCAGCTTGATCAGCGTCATGTCGTCGGTGTCGATGCCCTGGAGGGCCAGACCCCAGTCGAGGACGCTGTTGCCGCCGCCGTCGAAGGTGAGCGAGTCACCGGCCGCGTCCAGCACCTTGAGCAGCTTGGTGGGGTCGGTCACCACCTCCCTGCTCATCGCCTGCTCGGCCATCGCCTTGATGAACTGCTGCTGGTGCCGCTGCCGGTCGTAGTCGCCGTTGGGCAGCCCGTACCGCTGGCGCACGTAGTCCAGCGCCTCCCACGCCTGGAGGTGGTAGGTGCCCTTCTCGTAGACCTTCCGCGGACCGGTGTACGGATGGTCGCAGCCCCCGTTACGGCAGGCCGCGGTCTTGGGCCGGGCCGTGCCGTCGGGCTGGAGGTGCTCGGACTCGACGGTCTGGTCGATCGTCATGGTGACGCCGCCCATGGCCTCGACGATCTTCTTGAAGCCGCCGAAGTTGATGATCGCGCCGGCGTCGAAGCCCCTGATTCCGGTGACGTCGCCGACCGTCTCGGCGAGCAACTGGAAGCCCTGCCCCACGTCGTGCCGGCCGTTGCCGGTGTCACTGCCGAACGACATCGCCGAATTGATCTTCGCGGTGGTGCCGTTGAAGCCGGTCTTGGAGAAGGCCGGGATCCGCACGTACAGGTCCCGGGGGATGGAGAAGAGGAACACCTGGTCCATCGTCTCCGGGATGTGCGCCACGATGATCGAGTCGGAGCGCGGGGCCTGCGAGTCGTCGCGCGGGTCGATGCCGGCGAGCAGGATGTCGAGCGGGCCCTCGATGTCGGCCGTCTTCCTGGTGGCGCCGGGCGCCGGGTCGCCGATCAGGGTGCCGGGCGCGTCGATGCCGTTGGTGTATCTGGCGATCAGGGCTTTGCCGGAGACCAGCACACCACCGCTCACGACCATCAGCATGCAGCCGGCCCCGGCACAGAGCCGGGCCCACCGCGGCGCACGCCGGCGCTGGAGAGACTTCGCCACAGGAATCCCAACTCTGCATCCCCGGCGTGGCCAGGAGATCAGCGAATGCGCGGCCCAGCATACCCGGGCGGCCTGATGACGGCCGGGATACGGGAATCCTCGGAAAGCGCGAAGGGCCGCGCCGGCGTATGCCGGCGCGGCCCCACAGCGTGCGGGCTGAATCAGCCCTTCATCAGCTCGTGCGCGTTCTTCTCGAGGTCCTCGAGGCCACCGCACATGAAGAAGGCCTGCTCCGGGTAGTTGTCGTACTCACCCTCGGCGATCTTCTTGAAGGCCTCGATGGTCTCCTTGAGCGGGACCGTCGAGCCGGGAACGCCGGTGAACTGCTCCGCCGCGTAGGTGTTCTGCGACAGGAACCGCTCGATACGACGGGCCCGGGCGACCGTGACCTTGTCCTCCTCGGAGAGCTCGTCCATACCGAGGATGGCGATGATGTCCTGGAGGTCCTTGTACTTCTGCAGGATCCGCTGCACCTCACGGGCGACCGTGTAGTGCTCGGCGCCCACGAACTCGGGCGCGAGGATCCGCGAGCTGGAGGCCAGCGGGTCCACGGCCGGGTAGATGCCCTTGTCGGAGATCGACCGCTCGAGGTTGGTGGTCGCGTCCAGGTGGGCGAACGTGGTGGCCGGCGCCGGGTCGGTGTAGTCGTCGGCGGGCACGTAGATCGCCTGGAGCGAGGTGATGGCCTTGCCCCGGACCGAGGTGATCCGCTCCTGGAGCTCGCCCATCTCGTCGGCCAGGGTGGGCTGGTAACCCACGGCCGACGGCATACGGCCGAGCAGGGTGGAGACCTCGGAGCCGGCCTGGGTGAACCGGAAGATGTTGTCGATGAAGAGCAGCACCTCCTGGTTCTGGACGTCCCGGAAGTACTCCGCCATGGTGAGGGCGGTCAGGGCGACCCGCAGACGGGTGCCCGGCGGCTCGTCCATCTGGCCGAAGACGAGGGCGGTCTTGTCGAGAACGCCACCCTCCTCCATCTCCAGGATGAGGTCGTTGCCCTCACGGGTGCGCTCGCCGACGCCGGCGAACACGGAGGTACCACCGAAGTTACGGGCAACGCGGATGATCATCTCCTGGATGAGCACCGTCTTGCCCACGCCGGCACCGCCGAACAGGCCGATCTTGCCACCACGCACGTACGGCGCGAGCAGGTCGAGCACCTTGATGCCGGTCTCCAGCATCTCGGTCTTCGGCTCGAGGTCCGCGAACGCCGGAGGCTTGCGGTGGATCGCCCAGCGCTCCTGGATGTCCAGCGTCGACGGGTCGACGTTGAGCACCTCGCCGAGGGCGTTGAACACGTGGCCCTTGGTCACGTCACCGACCGGCACCGAGATCGGCGCGCCGGTGTCGCTGACCTCGGCGCCCCGGATGAGGCCGTCGGTCGGCTGCATCGAGATGGCGCGGAGCAGGTTGTCACCCAGGTGCTGGGCGACCTCCATGGTCAGCTTCTTCGTGCCGCCGGAGAGGGTGACCTCCACGTGCAGCGCGTTGAAGATGGCCGGCATGGCGTCACGGGGAAACTCGACGTCGACGACCGGGCCGATGACCCGGACGACGCGGCCGACAGCGGTCTCCGCCTTGGTGGGCTCAGCTACAGCAGTCATCACACATCACTTCCCGCCGCGGCCAGCGCGTTGGCGCCGCCGACGATCTCACTGATTTCCTGGGTGATCGCAGCCTGCCGCGCGGAGTTCATCTCGCGCGTGTACCGCTTGAGGAGGTCGTCGGCGTTGTCCGACGCGCTCTTCATCGCCCGACGGCGCGAGGCCGACTCGCTGGCCGCCGAGTCCAGCAACGCCGCGTAGAGACGCGTGTTGAGGTACTTCGGCAGCAGCGCGTCGAGCAGCTCGTCCGCCTCCGGCTCGAACTCGTAGGCCGCCTTCAGCTCGGAGGACTTCTTCTCCTGCTTCTCGACCTGCACCGGCGCGAGAGGCTTCGCGTTGGCGCTCTGCGTCATCAGAGACTTGAACTCGGTGCTCACGATGTGCAGCTCGTCGACGCCCTCGATGTTCTCCGGGCCGAACGTGCCGTCCGCGTCGGAACCGGCCTCGAACGCCTCGATCAGGGCGTCACCGATGCGCTTGGCGTCGGCGAACGACGGGCGCTCCGAGAAACCGGTCCAGCTGGCGGCCACCGGCCGGTTGCGGAACCGGTAGAAACCCAAGCCCTTGCGGCCCACGATGTACACCGCGACCTCCTTACCCTCCGACTTCAGCTGAGCGATCAGCTGCTCGGCGGTGCGGATGGCGTTGGCGTTGTAGGCGCCGGCCAGGCCCCGGTCACTGGTGATCAGCAGGACACCCGCCCGCTGGACACGCTCACGCGCGACCAGCAGGGGGTTGTCGACCGACGCGTTGGTCGCCAGGGCGCCCAGGACCTTGGTGATCGCCTCCGCGTACGGCCGGGAGGCGTTCACCCGCTCCTGCGCCTTGGCGATCCGGCTGGTGGCGACCAGCTCCTGCGCCTTGGCGATCTTCTTGGTCGACTTGACGGTTCGGATACGCCGCCGCAGCGCCTGTACCTGACCGGCCATGCCTAGCTACCGCTCTCGGTGGAGCCGCCCCGGAACACCTTCTTGAACTCGACCACGCCGGCCTTCAGGCTCTCGACGTTGTCGTCGCTCAGCAGGTTCGTCGACTCGATCGCGGTGTAGACGTCACTGTTGTGCTGCTTGAACCACTGCAGGAACTCCTGCTCGAAGCGGCGCACGTCATCGACCGGGATGTCGTCGAGCTGCCCGGTGGTGCCGGACCAGATCGAGATGACCTGGTCGACCGTCGAGTACGGCGAGTACTGCGGCTGCTTGAGCAGCTCGACCAGGCGGACGCCCTTCTCGAGCTGAGCACGCGAGGCGCGGTCCAGGTCGGAGGCGAAGGCCGAGAAGGCCTCCAGCTCACGGAACTGGGCCAGGTCGAGACGCAGACGGCCGGAGACCGAGCGCATCGCCTTGACCTGCGCGGAACCACCGACGCGGGAGACCGAGGTGCCGACGTTGATGGCCGGGCGCACACCCGAGGCGAACAGGTCCGTCTCGAGGAAGATCTGGCCGTCGGTGATCGAGATGACGTTGGTCGGGATGAAGGCCGAGATGTCGTTGGCCTTGGTCTCGATGATCGGCAGACCGGTCATCGAGCCGCCACCCAGCTCGTCGGAGAGCTTGGCGCAACGCTCCAGCAGGCGGGAGTGCAGGTAGAAGACGTCACCCGGGTACGCCTCGCGGCCCGGCGGGCGGCGCAGCAGCAGCGACACCGCGCGGTACGCCTCGGCCTGCTTCGTCAGGTCGTCGAAGACGATCAGGACGTGCTTGCCGTTGTACATCCAGTGCTGTCCGATGGACGAGCCGGTGTACGGGGCGATGTACTTGAAGCCGGCCGGGTCGGACGCAGGCGCGGCGACGATGGTCGTGTACTCCAGCGCGCCCTGCGCCTCCAGGGTGCCCCGGATGCTGGCGACGGTGGTGGCCTTCTGGCCGATCGCCACGTAGATGCAGCGGACCTGCTTGTCCGGGTCGCCGGAGTCCCAGTTCGCCTTCTGGTTGATGATCGTGTCGATCGCGACCGTGGTCTTACCGGTCTTGCGGTCGCCGATGATCAGCTGGCGCTGGCCACGGCCGATCGGCGTCATGGCGTCGATCGCCTTGATGCCGGTCTGCAGCGGCTGCTTCACCGGCTGACGGGCCATCACGTTCGGCGCCTGGAGCTCGAGCTCGCGGAAGCCTTCGTTCGCGATCTCACCGAGGCCGTCGATCGGCTTGCCCAGGGCGTCGACCACGCGGCCCAGGAAGGCGTCGCCGACCGGGACGGAGAGGACCCGGCCGGTGCGCTTGACCGGCTGGCCCTCCTCGATGTTGGCGTAGTCGCCCAGGATCACGGCGCCGATCTCGCGGACGTCGAGGTTCGCCGCGACACCCAGGGTGCCGTCGGCGAACTCGAGCAGCTCGTTCGCCATCGTCGAGGGGAGGCCCTCGACGTGCGCGATGCCGTCACCCGCGTCGGAGACGATGCCGACCTCTTCACGGGTGAGGTCGGTCGTAGCGGACGAGACGTAGCGCTCTAGCGCCCCCCGGATCTCGTCCGAGGAGATGGTCAGCTCGGCCATCCTCTGCCTTCTCTGTCTAGCTCGGGACGTCACCGCCGCCGAGGGGGCTTCTCGATGGGAATCGAGGGGAAACGACTATTTAGCGAACGCCTGCTTGGCCTGGTTCAGCTTGCGCAGGACCGTGCCGTCGTAAAGGTCGGAACCGACCCGGACGCTGACACCACCGAGAACCGACGGGTCCACATCCACCTTCAGCGAGACCTCACGGCCGTAGAGGGCGGACAGCTTCCCGGCCAGGGACTGCTCGTCGGCGTCGGTGAGCGGCTTGGCAACCGTCACGTACGCCACCTCGTGGTCCCGCTTCGTAGCGGTCACCTCGACGAGCCGGGTCAGCGAGGCCTGGAAGCCACGACCACCGAAGCCGGTCAGCGCCACCTCGACGAGGCGGCCGGTGACGCCGTGCGCCTTGCCCTCGAGCAAGTCCCGCACCAGCTTAACCCGCGGCTCGACCGGCGCACTGGCGTCACTGAGTGTGACGGCCAGCTGGGAATCGCCGGACACGATCTGGCCGAACCGGAACAGCTCGTCCTCGATGTCGGCCAGCTTGCCCTCGCGGTCCGCCGAGGCGAGCAGGGCGTCCACGCCCAGCCGCTCGGCGGCGTCGAGGAGCTCGGCCGGACGGGAGAAGCGGCCGGCCACCAGGGCAGCCACCGCATTCACCGTCGTCTCCGAGACCTTGCCGGAGAGCAGCGACCGCAGCAGGCCGGCACGGTCGGAACCGGGCCGGGACGGGTCGGTCAGCGCCCGGCGCAGCCGGGGCTGGGCCCGCAGCAGGGCGGCCACCGACAGGATCTCGTCGGCGACCGTCGCCAGCTGCGGGGCCGTGGCCGCCGCCGTGTTCGCAGCGAGCTGGTCCGACGCCTCGCCGTAGGCCTCGCGGCTTACGCTCGACGCCATCAGCGCTGTCCCGCCGTGTCGAGGTCGGCGATGAACCGCTCGACGGTGCCACGGGTGCGCGCCTCGTCGGCGAGAGCCTCACCGACGATCTTGCTGGCCAGGTCGACCGCGAGCGTGCCGACCTCGGACCGGAGCTCCCGGACGATGGCCTCGCGCTGGGCGGCGAGCTGCTCGTTGCCGGCCGCGATGATGCGGTCCGACTCCTCGCGAGCCTTGGCCAGCACGTCCTGCCGGATGCCCTCGGCGTCGGCCCGGGCCTCGTCGCGGATGCGAGCGGCCTCGGTACGCGCCTCGGAAAGCTGCGCCTTGTACTGCTCGAGCAGCTGGTTGGCCTCGGCCTGCGCGGTCTCGGCACGCTTGATGCCGCCCTCGATCGCGTCGACGCGAGCCTGGAACGTCTTCTCCATCAGCGGGAAGACGAACTTCATCAGCACGAAGCAGAGCACCGCGAAGGCAACCGTGCCGACCACGATCTCTTCCCAGATGGGAACGATCGGGTTGTGCTCGGCGGCACCCTCTTCCGGGGCCACGGCCAGGTAAAGGTTGATCATGGGAACCTCCTAGTCGAGGTTGAGATCAGAGTCCGGTGCCCTGCCAGATGAAGCCGAACGCGATGCCCAGCAGCGCGAGCGCCTCGATGACGGCGAAGCCGATCCAGACGAACGGCAGGGTCAGGCGGGACGACTCCGGCTGGCGAGCGGTGGACTGGATGTAGGCCGAGAAGACCAGACCGACACCGATGCCGGGGCCGATGGCGGCGAGGCCGTAACCGATGGCGGCGGTGCTGCCGGTAAGGCTGGCCAGAATCTCCATTACCAATTCCTCCTGGTATCTCGCGTGTCTGTCACGCGGGACGACAAACGGGGTACTACTTGAAGATCAGATGCTGCTCTCAGTGCTCGTCGGCGAGCGAACCCTGCACGTAGCTCGCGGTCAGCACCGTGAAGACGTAGGCCTGCAGGCAGATCACCATGAACTCGAGGAAGGTGATCGCGATGGTCAGCGCCCAGGAGAGGACCGAGATCGGCGCCAGCCAGGCGTTTGCGTTGATCATGGCAAAGCCGCCGAGCGTGAACACCAGCAGCAGCATGTGACCCGCAAACATGTTGGCGAAGAGACGAACCGCCAGCGAGAAGGGCCGCACGAGGAAGTTCGAGAAGATCTCGATCGGGATCAGCAGCGGCAGGATGCCGATCGGAGCGTTCGGCTTGACCGCGTGCACGAAGTACGCGATGCCGTGCTTCTTGATGCCGACCCAGATGAACATGACATAGCTGATCACCGCGAGGACCGCCGGGAAGGCGATGTGCGACATCGGCGAGATCTGCACCAGTGGCAGGATGCCGAAGAAGTTGTTGACCAGGATGAACATGAAGAGCGTCGTCAGGTACGGCGCGAAGCGCACACCCTGCGGGCCGATCATGTCAACCGCGATGTTGTTCCGCACGAAGCCGTAGATGCTCTCGGCGAGCCACTGCCTCTTGGTCGGCACCAACTGCGGCTTCCGGTACGACGCCAGGAAGAAGATGATGATCGCCGCGGCCGCCACCCAGACCAGCACCGTGATCTTGGTGAACCAGTAGGCGTCGTGGGCGCCCCACGGCAGGATGCTGGGCAGGTAGAAGTCCTCGACATCGGGCGGGAATGCCGCCGCGAGGACCGTCGACTGACCGATCACCATGGCCCTTTCCTGTCAGGCGCCGAGACGGCGCACGATGAGGTACACAGCGCCGGCGACCCCGAGAACGGCGCCGATTCCGGCGAAGATGCCCGTGGTTCCAACGAAGTGGTCGACAAGCCAGCCGATCCCACCCCACGCCAAAATCCCGGCGATGAGATACGACAGTGCGGTCATGCCCGCGCCTGAGTCAGGAGGCGGGTTCGAACCGTCGTCGCCGCGGGATTCGGGGGAAGGTTTCTGGCCGGTCATGACGGCCCGAACGATATCAGCAGGAAACACGAAGCTAAGCGGGACCCCCCGCACAACCACGGTTGTCCAGGCGTCAGGAGTCTCGCAACTGACTGGACACGGTACTCCTGTCGCGCCAAATCGGAACACGGCACGAACGGCCCGGTCACCGGATCGTGGCGGGCTGCCCGGTTTTCACCTCACTGACCAGGGCAGACGTGGTGCCCTAGATCACTTTTGGACGACTCGGCGATGCACCCACCAGGCCTGCACGCCGGTCCAGACCACCACGGCGGCGACGATCCCCCAGCCAAGCGCGGTCCATCCCGGCCACTTGATGTGCACACCGAACGCCAGGATGACCCCCAACAAGGAATATTTCACCACATAAGTGAGCATCCCGAGGGGCATCAGCAAGGCCGGCCGTACCGTGTCCGCCCAGGCGATGACCAGGGTGGACATCGTGTAACTGACCGTCACGATGAGCACGCCGGCCGCCGCCCCCAGCGCGGAATCCGGCCCGCCGGTGAGGAAACCGGCCGAAGCGGCACACAGAAGCATCGCCATCGAGACCGCGGAAAGCAGCGGCAGGTGTTCGGTCCGCCAACCCGGGTTCGCTGGGGCGGCCGGACGTTCCTCGGTCGGCACCTGACTCACCATGACTCCCTCCGGACCATTGCAGCGCGCAACGCTATCACCGCGCCCGGATCACCCCGGCCGACACATCTACCACCGGTTATCGCTCGTTAAGGCGCGATTTCCGGAACCCTCACCCGGAATTCGATCCCTGTCCGATTCAACGTGCCAGCGCGGAGTCGACCGTCAATTCAGTGTCGAGCGGATAGGGCGGAAAACCGCGGACGATCTCGCTCACCGCGGCGGCCGTCTCACGTATCACCGCCGCGCCCGCCTCGGTGTCCGTGCCGTTGCGCACCACTCGGCCGATCAGACCGGCGATCTGCCGCATCTCGCCCTCCCGCATCCCCTGCGAGGTGACACTCGGCGTCCCGACGCGGACACCGGAAGCCACGGCGGGACGCTCCGGGTCGTACGGAACCGCGTTCTTGTTGAGCGCGATGCCCGCACGGGCGCACCGCGCCTCGGCCTCTCGGCCGGTCACGCCCAGATCGCGCAGGTCCAGCACGGCCAGGTGGTTGTCGGTGCCGCCGGTGACCGGGCGCATCCCCTCGGCGGCGAGCCCGGCGCACAGGGCCCGCGCGTTGCGGACGGTCTGGTTCGCGTACCCCCGGAAGGCGGGCGTGCCCGCCTCGCGGAAGGCGACCGCCTTGGCCGCCACGGCGTGCATCATCGGGCCGCCCTGCGCGAACGGGAAGACCGCCTTGTCGATCCGCTGGGCCAGCTCGGCCCGGCACAGGATCATGCCGCCGCGGGGACCGCGCAGCGCCTTGTGGGTGGTGCCGGTGACCACGTCGGCGAACGGCACCGGCGAGGGCACCGCCCGCCCGGCCACCAGGCCGATGAAGTGCGCCGCGTCGACCATCAGGTACGCGCCCACCTGGTCGGCGATCTCCCGGAACCGGGCGAAGTCGATCAGGCGGGGGTAGCTGGTGGCGCCGCAGATGATGAGCTTGGGCCGGTGCGCGAGGGCCAGGTCGCGGACCTCGTCGTAGTCGATCTCCTCGGTCTCCGGCGTCACCCGGTACGCGATCGGGTGGAACCACTTGCCGGAGAAGCTGGCCTTGCTGCCGTGGGTGAGATGCCCACCGTGCGGCAGGCCCATGGCCAGGACCACGTCGCCCGGCTCGGCCAGCGCCGCGTAGGCCGCCAGGTTCGCCGACGTCCCGGAGTGCGGCTGGACGTTGACGTGTTCGGCCACGAACAGGTCGAGAGCCCGCTCCACGGCGAGCCGCTCGGCCCGGTCCACCTGCCCGCAGCCGCCGTAGTAGCGCTGCCCGGGGTAGCCCTCGGCGTACTTGTTGGCGAGCGTGGAGCCGAGTGCCGCGAGCACCGCCGGTGAGGTGAAGCTCTCGCTCGCGATCAGCTGGAGTGTGTCCCGCTGGCGGGTCACCTCGTCGACGAGCACGTCGGCGATCTCCGGATCCTCGCGTTCCAGCGCCGCGAAGTCCGGCCCCCAGAAGGTGCCCACCCTGGCCTCCCGAGCTCGAGGAGCCTGCCGGTTCCGAGCATATTGCTTCGGAGGGTCACTTCGTGGGCACACTGTGCAGTCATGTTGTGCTTGGTCACCGGAGCCACCGGCTACATCGGCGGGCGGCTCGCGCCCCGCCTGCTCGACGCGGGGTACGACGTCCGCTGTCTCGCCCGCGGCGCCGGCCGCCTACGCGACGTCCCGTGGGCCGGCCGTGTGCGGGTCGCCGAGGCGGACCTGTCCGACCCGGACACCCTGCCGGCCGCGTTCGAGGGCGTCGACGTGGCCTACTTCCTGGTCCACTCGCTCGGGCGGCGGGACTTCGAGCGGCTCGACCGGGAGGCGGCCGCCAACTTCGCTGCGGCGGCGCGCGCGGCGGGCGTACGCCGGATCGTCTATCTCGGCGGCCCGGAGCCGCCCGCACATGAGCGACCCTCCGCCCACCTGCGCTCCCGGGCCGAGGTGGCCCGCATCCTGCTGGACAGCGGGGTGCCGACCGCGGTGCTGCGGGCGCCGGTGATCATCGGCTCCGGGTCGGCGTCCTTCGAGATGCTGCGCCATCTCACCGAACGGCTTCCGGCGATGGTCACGCCCCGGTGGGTGAGCAACCGGATCCAGCCCATCGCGGTACGGGACGTGCTGCGCTACCTGATCGGCGCGGCGGCCCTCCCGCCGGAGGTCAGCCGCGCCTTCGACATCGGCGGCGCCGACGTGCTCACCTACGCCGAGATGATGCAGCGGTACGCCCGGGTGGCCGGGCTCCCCCGCCGGATCATCCTGCCCACCCGGGTGCTCAGCCCGTGGCTGTCCGCCCACTGGGTCGGCCTGATCACGCCGGTCCCGAACGCCATCGCCCGCCCGCTGGTGGCCAGTCTCGTCCACGAGGCGGTGGCCCACGAGAACGACCTGGCCACGCTGCTGCCGGGCCCCGAGCCGATGGGCTTCGACGAGGCGGTGCGCCGGGCCCTCGGCAAGATCCGCGACGCCGACGTGGAGACCCGCTGGTCCAGCGCCGCCGGCCGGGACGCCGCCGCCGAGCCGCTGCCCACCGACCCGGAGTGGTCCGGCGGCACCGTCTACGTCGACGAACGGTCCCGCCCGGTGAACGCGCCACCCGACCGGCTGTGGCGGGTCATCGAGGGCGTCGGCGGCGAGAACGGCTGGTACTCGTTCCCGCTGGCCTGGTCGGTGCGCGGCTGGCTGGACCGGCTGGCCGGCGGCGTCGGGCTGCGGCGCGGCCGGCGCGACCGGCACCGGCTCCGGGTCGGCGAGGCCCTGGACTGGTGGCGGGTCGAGGAGATCGAACCCGGCTCGCTGCTGCGGCTGCGCGCCGAGATGCGGGTGCCGGGGCGGGCCTGGCTGGAGATGCGGGTGTGCCGCGGCGAGGACGGCCGGAGCGTCTACCGGCAGCGGGCCGTCTTCCTGCCGCGCGGGCTGGCCGGGCACCTCTACTGGGCGTCGGTGCTGCCCTTCCACGGCATCGTCTTCAACGGCATGGCCCGCAACATCACTCGGACCGCGGAGACACGCTAGGCCGCGGCGCGGGACAACCGATCGCGTACGGCCAGCCAGTCCTCGGTGTGCGGTGGCTCCTGGATCAGGATCGTCGCGAATCCCGCGTCGTCCAGGCGGTGCAGGGCGGCGTACAGGTCGGCGGCGTACTCCCGCGGGTCGGCGGAGAGCACCTCGGTGCCGTCGCTCCCCTCGTACACCAGGGTGGCGATCGGCTCGGCCAGGCCGGACCGGTCCACGTCCCGGACGGCCTCGCACAGGATGGCCCGGGCGCGCGGCGCGTAGTGCCGCCGGCTCATGCCCGGCGAGGGACGTTCCGCGCCGTCCACGGTCTCCGACTCCGGCAACGTGATCGCTCCGGCGGCATCCCGCAGGACCCGCAGGCCGAGGGCGCCCGGCCGCAGCAGTCGCGGCACGTCACCGGTCACGTCCAGGACCGTCGACTCGATGCCCCACGAGCAGGTCCCGCCGTCGAGGACCAGCGGAACGTCCGGAAGGCTCCGGATCACGTGCTCGGCGGTGGTCGGCGAGATGCCCTCGGAGCGGTTCGCGCTGGGGGCGGCCAGCGGAAGCCCGGACGCCCTCAGCAGGTCGAGGGCGATCGGGTGAGCGGGCACCCGGACGGCGACCGTGTCGTTGGCGGCGCCGATCCCGGGCAGATGCCGGGCCCGACGCAGGACCAGGGTCAACGGTCCGGGCCAGAACCTCGCCGCGAGATCGCCGGCGAGGGCCGGCCACTCGTCGGTCAGTTCACGGGCCGCGGCCACATCGGGCACGTGCACGATCAGCGGGTTCCAGGTGGGACGGTTCTTCAGCCGGTAGATCTCGGCGACCGCCTTCTCGGAGAAGGCGTTGGCGCCGAGTCCGTAGACGGTCTCCGTGGGGAACGCGACGACGGAGTCGGTGCGCAAGATCTCCGCGGCCCGGGCCAGCCCTTCGGCATCGGGCCGGACGATGCGGCTCGCGGCGGAGTCGATCACGGCAATGGGCATCGAGGATCGGCTCCGGTCAGGGCAGCAGCAGCGCGGCGAGCGGCATCGTGGTGTCCTCGATCTCGTCGGCCACCCGCTGGAAGGTCTGGTCGCCACGGCCCCACGGGTCGTCCAGGTCGTCGGCGGCCTGCGGCGCGTCCGGTCCGCGCAGCGTGGCCGCCTGCTCGACGATCGCGACACCGCGGGCGTGCACCGCCTCCGGCTTCGCCTCGGCCGGCGGCAGCCCGGCGGCGTTGACCGCGCCCAGCAGGCGACCGAACTCGCCCAGTACGAAGGTGCGGTCGGCCGCCTCGGGACGCAGCGCCACCACGTAGTCGTACTGGTCGGCGGTGGCCGTGAGGATCAGGTCGGCGTCGTCGATGAAGTCGCCGCGCAGCTTGCGGGCCAGGAAGTCCTCGTCGGTGCCGCGGCGGGCGCGGACCAGCCGGGCGGCCGGCGGGTTCATCTCCTCACCCTCGTGCCAGCCGCCGGTGCCGGCGCTCACGCTGCGGATCAGCGTGTCGCCGTCGGCGTCGCCGGCCCGGTCCCGGACCGCCCGGGCGAGCAGGCGCTCGGCCATCGGGGAACGGCAGATGTTGCCCATGCAGACGTGCAGAACGGTGAACGGAGGCAAATCAGGCCTGCCCATCGATGATGTCCGGAACCACGTCACGAAGCTTCTCGAGCGGGATGGCGCCGGCCCGCAGCACCCGGGGCAGGTCTCCGGTGACGTCGACGATCGTGCTCGGCGCCGGGTCGGCGGCCGGGCCGGCCTCCAGGTAGACGCGAACCGTGTACTCCAGCTGGTCGCGGGCCTCCTCGGCGGTCAGCGGCGCGGGCGAGCCGATCTTGTTGCCCGCGGTGACCGCCATCGGGCCGACCTCGCGCAGCACCTCCAGCGCCACCGGGTGCAGCGGCATCCGCACCGCCACCTGGCCGCCGGTGTCGCCGAGATCCCAGGTCAGGCTGGGCGAGTGCGCCACGATGATGGTGAGCGCGCCGGGCCAGAACGCGTCGGCCAGCTCCCGGGCCGCGCGGGGCAGCGAATACACCAGCCCGTCCAGGGTGTGCCGCGAGCCGACCAGCACCGGCGGAGGCACCCGGCGGTCCGAGCCGCGGGCGTGGTGCAGCTGGTTGACGGCGTGCGGGGTGAACGCGTCGGCGCCCACGCCGTAGACCGTGTCGGTGGGGATCACCACGAGCTCGCCACTCTTGGCCGCCTCGACCGCGGCGGCGATGCCACGGTCCCGGTCCGTGACGGTGGAGCAGTCGTAGAGCATCACGGGATGCAGTCTGCCATGCGGCTAGCCGGTCTCCCACCGGCGGCGTGCGGTCGCGTAGCGGGGACGCTCGGTGAGATCGTCGTGCGCGGCCACCTCGGTGAAACGGCCGTCGGCGCGCAGCAGCGCGGGCACCGCCTCCCCGTGCACGTCGTCGTGCTCGATCCCGACCGAGCCACCCGGCTTGAGCAGGGCCGCGGCCAGCTCGATCACCGGCCGGATCACGGTCAGCCCGTCGCCGCCGCCGAAGACCGCCTCGGCCGGGTCGTGACCGGCGACCTCCGGCGGGACCGGGGTGCCGTCCGGCACGTACGGCGGGTTGCACAGCAGCACGTCCACCGCACCGTGCAGTTCGGACAGCAGCCCCGGGTCGGTGACGTCCCCGGCCACCACCTCGATCACCGGGTGGGCGGCGGTGTTGCGGCGCAGCCAGGTCAGCGCGGCCGGTGAGCGTTCCACGGCGATCACCCGGCCGGCCTTCGTCTCGTCGGCGATCGACACCGCGATCGCGCCGCTGCCGCTGCACAGGTCGACCACGACGGCGCCCGGGTCGGTCCGGGCCACCCCCCAGCCGGCCAGCAGCTCGGTCTCCGGCCGCGGCACGAAGACGCCGTCCCCGACCGCCAGCTCCACGTACCGGAACGCGGCCGTGCCGAGCAGATGCTGCAACGGGATCCGGCGGGCCCGCCGCGCGACCAGCTCCCGGAACCGGTCCACCTCCGCGGCCCGGATCGAGTCGATCAGCAGCAGGCGCCCGCGCGGCACCCCCAGCACGTGCGCGACCAGCAGCTCCGCGTCGACCCGTGGGGAGGAGACCCCGGCCGCCGCGAGGTCGGCGGCGGCCGCGGTCAGGACCGGCGCCAGACGGGTCCGATCCGTGCCTTCACGGGGGTGTTCGTGTCGCGGTGTCACGGCATAATCATGGGACGTCGCGCACGCGGGGTAGCGGGCGACCCGCCGAGGCCGTGGGAGGCGCCTGGTGAGTTGGTTGGACCAGCTCGCGGAACACGTCGAGGACCTGCGCCGCGCAGGACACCTGCAACAGAACGGGCAGTCCGCGCAGGCGCTGCCGATCCTCGACGCGGTGCTCTCCTCCGCCTCCGACCCGACCACCCGGGCGTACGCGCTGGTCCAGCGTTTCGGCGCGCTGATCAACCTGGGCCGGGTGGCCGAGCTGGCGGTCGCGATGGCCGCCGTCGCCGAGGCGGTCCGCGAGGTGCCCGACCCCTATCTGCGCGGCCAGATGCACGCCTTCGCGGCCCTCGGCGCCCACCTCCAGAGCAACCTGGACCGCGGCGTCACCCACCTGGTGCAGGCGTCGCGGGCGCTGGCCGCCGTCCCGGAACGCGACTCGGAGACCGCCTGGGGCTGGCACGATCTCGCCATGGCGTACTCGTACCTGGGCTTCCACGGCCAGGCGCTGATCGCCATCGAGCAGGCCCGGGAGGTCGGAGCGGCGGCCGGCCTGGCCTCCGAGGTGTTCGCGGCCCCCGGCATCCGGCTGCGCAACGCCGTAGCGCTGGACCATCAGGGCGACACCGACGGCTGCCTGCGGGTGCTGCGCGACATCGACGCCGAGCTGTCCCGCTACGTCGCCACCGACCAGCTGCGCCCGGGCAGCCGGGCGGTCTACGGCTACGCGCTGGCCCGCCGCGCCGCCCTGGGCGAGCCGACCGGCGCCGACGCCGCCCGCTGGCTGACCGGCGGCGGCGACAGCGTCCGGACCCGGGACCTGCGACATCTCGGGGCGGTCTGCCTGACCATCGCGGGCGGCCGGCCGGAGCGGGCGCTGTCGATGCTCCGGGCGGTGCCGGTCTCGGCCGAGGTGCTGGGCGCGCCCGAGCCGGCCCGGCTGCGCAGCATCTGCCACGCCAGCGCCGGCGACCACGCCGCCGCGCACGCCGCCGACCGGTACGCGTTCCGCCTCGCCGCCCAGCGCATCGACCAGCTCCGCGACGGCTATCTGGACGGTGTCGCCGCCCGGCTGGACGCCCAGGAGACCCACCGCGACCCCGGCCGGTACGGCGACGAGACCCTCACCGACCCGCTCACCGGGCTGCCCAACCGCCGCCAGCTGGAGCGGTATGTCGACACCCTGCTGTCCCGCGGCGAACGGGCCGCGGTCGGTGTCTGTGACGTGGTCGGGTTCACCTCGGTCAACATGCGGCACGGCCGGCACTGCGGTGACCTGGTCCTCCAGCGGATCGCCGGGGTGCTGCACCGGGTGATGCGCCGCGGTGACTTCGTGGCCCGCTTCGCCGGTGACGAGTTCGTGCTGGTCCTGCCGGGAGCCGGCCCGCACCAGGCGGCCGAGGTGTCCCGCCGGATCGGCGCGGCCGCGACCGCGGAGAACTGGCAGGCCCTGGTCCCGGGCACGCCGATCGGGCTGGCCTCGGGCTGGTCCGAGATCGGCTCCCACGGCCGTGGCCTGAGCGCCGCGCTGGCGGCCGCCGCGGCGAGCCGGAAGCCGACGTGACAGTGATCGAACTGGGCGACGTCAGCAGGATTCCGGCCGAGCCGCCGGACCCGGAGCCGGCGCCCGAGTTCCAGCGGGGCACGGTCCGCCGTCTCGTGCTGGTCGGCCTCACCCTGCTCTGTGCCGCGCTGCTGAGCGCCTCGGCGCCGCCCGGCCCGGCCGGGTTCCGCCGGCTGTGGTCGGTCCCGTTCGGCCAGGCGGACACCATGGCGATCCGCGGCGATCTCGCGTTCGTGCACCGCGCCCGCCCCGGCGGCGCCGAGCTCACGGCGTACGACGTGGCGACCGGCGAGGTCCGCTGGGCCCGGGTGACCGGCGGGCAGGTGAGCTGGCTGAGCGGCGGGCAGAACGAGGAGGTGCTGCTCATCCCCGGAAACGAGCAGACCGTCGAGGTGGAGTACGAGGACGGCAGCCGGGGAGTGGAGATCTACGGCGGCACGGTCACGGCCCTCGACCCGGCGACCGGCACACCGCTGTGGAAGCACCCCGGCTTCCAGGAGTGGGCCGACACCCGCGGCACGGTCCTGCTGTACGAGTACGACCGCGACGGCCTGGCCGCGGTGCGGGTGGTCCGGGCCCGGGACGGCGAGCTCCTCTGGGAACGCCGCCTGAAGGACGCCCAGTCCGCGATGCTCCAGGTCGACGGGTCGACCCCGGCGCACGTGGTGCTGGTCGCGGCGGACGGCGAGACCACCGTGCTGCGCTATGCCGACGGCGTCACCGTGGTGGGCCGCCGCCTGCCGTGGACGCCGCTGCGGCCGTCCACCGGCCGGGGCAGCTCGCTCTTCACGGCGACCGGTCTGGTCCTGGTCACCGAGAACCTGGCACAGCACCACGCCAAGGTCACCGCGTACCGGGTGGGCACCCTGGAGAGGCTCTGGGAGCGGGAGAGCGACGAGAACCCGTACGTGCAGGACTGCGGCCCGGTGCTCTGCCTCGTCGCCGGCACCGACATCATCGCCCTCGACCCGGCCACCGGCATCGAGCGCTGGCGCCGGCCCGGCCAGGTGAACGCCGGCGCCCTGCCCGGTGACCGCATGCTGATCAGCGACAACGGTGACAACGCCCAGCAGACGGTCCTGAGTTCGGTGGACGGCCGGGTGCTCGGCTCCGGCGGCCGCGGCGCCGTGGTCCACCACAACCGCGAGGACGGCAGCATGCTGCTCTCCCGGGCGCTGCCGCCGGACTACAACCGGGCCGTACTGCGCCGGCTCGACCTGGTCACCGGCCGGTCCGTGGTGCTCGGCATCATCCCGATCAGCCGGGACGGCTTCTGTGACGGCGACGGCCGCTACATCGGCTGCCGCGACGGGAACGACATCACGTTCACTGCCGTCGGCTGAGGTCCGGGTCCCCGGCCAGGCGGGCCGCCCGGTCGGAGGCGGCCAGCGCCTCCAGCACGCCGTCCAGCTCACCGCCGAGGACCAGGTCCAGGTTGTACGCCGTGTAGCCGATCCGGTGGTCGGTGATCCGGTTCTGCGGGAAGTTGTAGGTGCGCACCCGCTCGGACCGGTCGACCGTACGGACCTGGGCCTTGCGGGCGTCACCGGCCGCGGCGTCGGCCGCCTCCTGCGCCTGCGCCAGCAGCCGGGACCGCAGGATGCGCATCGCCGACTCCTTGTTCTGGAGCTGGCTCTTCTCGTTCTGGCAGCTCACCACGGTGCCGGTGGGAAGGTGCGTGATCCGGACGGCGGAGTCGGTGGTGTTGACCGACTGCCCACCCGGGCCGGACGACCGGTAGACGTCGATCCGCAGGTCACCGCTTTGGATGTCGATGTCGACCTCCTCGGCCTCGGGCAGCACCAGCACGCCGGCCGCCGAGGTGTGGATGCGGCCCTGCGACTCGGTGACCGGGACCCGCTGCACCCGGTGCACGCCGCCCTCCCACTTCATCCGGGACCAGACCCCGTGGCCGCCCTCCGGCACGCCCCGGGTCTTCACCGCCACCGAGATGTCCTTCACACCGCCGAGGTCCGACTCCTGCGAGTCGATCACCTCGACCACCCAGCCGCGGCGTTCCGCGTACCGGGTGTACATGCGCAGCAGATCGCCGGCGAACAGCGCCGACTCCTGGCCGCCCTCGCCCGCCTTGATCTCGATGATCACGTCCTTGGCGTCGCTCGGGTCGCGCGGGATCAGCATCTCGCCGAGCTTCTCCTCCAGCGCGGGCAGCGTGGCGGCGACCGCCTCGACCTCGGAGGCGAACGCCGGGTCCTCGGCGGCCAGCTCCTTCGCGGCGACCAGGTCGGCGCGTGCGGCCTCCAGCTCCTGGTGCGCGGCGTTCAGCGGGGCCAGCTCGGCGAACCGGCGGCCGACCCGCCGGACCAGCGCCTGGTCGGTGTGGATCGAGGGATCCTCCATGCGCCGCTCCAGGTCCGCGTACTCGGCGAGAAGCGTGCTCAAACGGTCGTTGCTCATCGAATCTCTCCAAGTCGTCAGGAAGAAGCGGACCACACGCGAACGGCGCCCGCCCCGGAAACCGGGACGGGCGCCGTTGAAGCAGTTACTTCTTCTTCGCGGCAGTGACCTTGGCGTACTTCGCCTGGAACTTCGCGACCCGGCCCGCGGTGTCGAGGACGCGCTGCTTGCCGGTGTAGAACGGGTGGCAGGCGCTGCAGGTCTCGACGCGGATCTCGCCGCCCTTGGCGGTGCTGCGGGTGGTGAAGGTGCTGCCGCAGGAGCAGACGACCTCGGTGGTCGAGTACTCGGGGTGGATGCCGCTCTTCATGTCTTCTCGGTCCCTCTCGATGATCGGGTCGCCGGGTCGCCCCACTGATGTGGTCAAGGCGTGAACCGGAACCCCTACTGGCCGATGTACCAGTCTGCCATGCCTCCCGTACCGGCCGGAAATCAGGAGGCGCAAGCGGATTCATGCTGGTTAACGTGAGCGTCCCTCCGTTCATTCCAGCCCCCGGGAAGGCACCCCATGACGCTGCTCCACGACGTCCTCGATCCGGTCGAACTGACCGAGGCGATCGGAAACGGACTGATCCGGACGCAGCGCCACCCCAGCCTGCCGTTCGTGATCTACAACTACACCGAGGCCTGCCAGTACAGCGGCGCCTGGACGCCGATCACCCTGGCCTGCCGGGGCCTGGTGGTGGACGCCGGCGGCCGGATCGTGGCCCGGCCGTTCCGCAAGTTCTTCAACCACGACCAGGCGCAGGCTCCGGCGCTCGATCCGGGCGCCCGGGTCTCGGTGACGGACAAGGCCGACGGCAGCCTCGGTGTGATCTATCACGACGGCTCCGGCTACGCCGTCGCCACGCGTGGGTCCTTCGCGTCGGATCAGGCACTGCACGCCACAGACCTTCTGCGTACGCGGTACGCGTCCTTCGTACCCCCGGCGGGTTTGACCGTGCTTGTCGAGATCATCTATCCGGGTAACCGGATCGTCGTGGACTATCGGGGCCTCGACGACCTGGTGCTTCTCGGGGCCGTCGACATCGCCACCGGCCGCAGCTTCGGCCCGGAGGCGGTGCCGGGCTGGCCGGGCCCGGTGGTCGAGACGTTCGGTTACGCGACGCTGACCGAAGCGCTGGCCGCTCCGCCGCGCGACGGCCAGGAGGGCCTGGTCGTGCACTTCACCGACGCCGACCAGCGGGTGAAGATCAAGTACGCGGACTACGTCCGGCTGCACCGTCTGGTCACCGGGCTCACTCCGCGCAGCGTGTGGGAGCTGCTGGTCACCGGCGGCGACCTGGACGCCATGCTGGAGCCGCTGCCGGACGAGTTCCACGTGTGGGCGCGGGGTGTCGTGACGGAACTCACCGCGGAGGTCGAGGCACGGGCGGCCGCGGTCGAGGCCGCCTTCGACGAGATCGTCGCCGGGCTGCCGGAGGGCTGGGGCCGCCGGGAGTTCGCGATCGAGGCGGTGCGCAGTGGGCACCGCGCCGAGCTGTTCCTCCGGCTGGACGGCAAGGATTACCGTCCCGGCCTGTGGCAGCGGGTCCGGCCGGCCGGTTGAGGGGTAACTGGGGATGACACGACTTCTGATCACGCGCGGCCTGCCGGCCTCCGGCAAGACGACGTTCGCGCGCAAGCTCCAGCCCGGCGTGGTCCGGGTGAACCGGGACGACCTGCGCCGCATGCTGCACGGCGGCCGGCTCTACACGCAGGTGGCCGAGGGCCAGGTCACGCACGCCCAGCGGTCCGCCGTGGAGGCGCTGCTGCGGGCCCGGGCCAGCGTGATCGTCGACGACACGAACCTGCGTGCCAAGACGGTCCGTGAGTGGGCCGAGATGGCGGCCCGGTTCGAGGCGTCGTTCGAGGTGCACGACTTCACCGACGTGCCGGTCGGCGAGTGCGTCCGGCGCGACGCCGAGCGTCCCGAGGGCGACCGGGTCGGCGAGGACGCGATCCGGCGCCTGCACGACCGCTATCTGGCTGGGAAGAACCTGCCGCTGCCGGTCCCGTTCGTCGAGCGGGGCGGGCCGGGGGTGGTCTACCGGCCCGATCCGGAGCTGCCCGAGGCGGTGCTGGTCGACATCGACGGGACGGTGGCGCTGATGAACGGCCGCAGCCCGTACGACTGGCGCCGGGTCGGCGAGGACGAGCCCAACCCGGCGGTGATCGCCGCGGTCCGGGCGATGCACGCCGCGGGGCACGCGGTCGTCTTCTGCTCCGGGCGGGACGCGGTGTGCCGCCCGGAGACCGAGGCCTGGCTGGACCTGTACGTCGGGGTGCCGTACGAGGCGTTGTTCATGCGTGCCGAGGGCGACAGCCGGAAGGACTCGATCGTCAAGCGAGAGATCTTCGACCGTGAGGTCAGGGAGCGCTGGCGGATCGTCGGAGTGTTCGACGACCGTCAACAGGTGGTACGCATGTGGCGGCAGCTCGGCCTGACCGTGTTCCAGGTGGCGGAGGGAGATTTCTAGGGTGAAATACCCGCGGACGTTCCATCTGCCCGGCTCACCGGGAGCGACCGCCGACGACCGGATTCAGCATGATCTGTCCTGGTTGGATGGCGAGCTCGTGGTGACCGAGAAGATGGACGGCGGGAATCTCACCTTCACCCGGGACACCATGTTCGCCCGCTCGCTCGACTCCGGCACCCACCCGTGGGACCGTCCGGCGAAGGCGCTGTGGGCCATGACGGCGTACCGGATACCCGACGACTGGCGTGTCTGCGGTGAGTCCATGTGGGCCCGCCGCAGCGTCGCCTACACCGATCTGCCCGGTGTCTTCCTGGTCTTCGGGATCTGGGACGAGACGGACACACTGCTCGGCTGGGACGACACCGTCGACTGGGCCCGCCGCCTGGAGCTGCCCGTCGTCCCGGTCCTCTACCGGGGCGGCAGCCTCTCCGAGGCCCGTGCCGCCTGGGCCGCCCAGCGCACCGAGGACGACTCGGAGGGCTTCGTGGTCCGCGCCACCGGCCGCATCCCGGCGTCCGAGTTCGATCACAAGGTCCTGAAGTGGGTCCGCCCCGGCCACGTGCGTACGCCCGCCTCCTGGCGTCACCGCGACGACTTCCCGGTCAACGAGTTCGCGTAGATCCGGCCGGCTCCCAGAGCTGTCTCGACGCCGTTGAGACAGCCCTCACGGCCAGTCGTGGTTGATCATCCCCGGTACGGGCACCGCGAGCCGTGCCGGGCCAGATCGGCGGCCTCGTCGTCCAGGTAGAAGGCCGGCCGCTCGTCGAACTCGTCGTAGTAGCGGTGGAATACCGGGGTGATGCCGCCGGAGATCGGCGGGACGATCCAGCTCCAGTCGGCGGGGACCCGGCGCCCGGCCTTCTCCTCGTTGCGCAGGTGCGTGATGAAGCGCTGCGACTCGGTGTGGTGGTCGCTCATCTTGACCCCGGCACGCTCGAAACTGTGCAGGACGGCCCGGTTCAGCTCGACCAGCGCCCGGTCCCGCCACAGCGTCGACTCCCGGCTGGTGTCCAGGTTCATCCGCGCGGCGACCAGCGGCAGCAGGTTGTAGCGGTCGGCGTCGGCGAGGTTCCGCGCGCCGATCTCCGAGCCCATGTACCAGCCGTTGAACGGGGCGAGCGGATAGTGCACGCCGCCGACCGTGAGCCGCATGTTGGAGATCGCCGGTACGGCGTGCCAGCGCAGCCCCAGCTCGGCGAACCACGGATGGTCGGGGTGGCTGAGCGGCACCTCCCGGATGGCTCGCTCGGGCAGCTCGTAGAGGCGCACCCCGTCCCCGGGCGTCTCGATCACCAGCGGCAGCACGTCGAACGCCTCGTCCTTGCCCTGCCAGCCGTAGCCGCGGACGGCCTCGGTGAACTCGATCATCCGCGGGTCGCCGACCGTGCCGCCGACCTCGGTCCGGTACCCGGCGTAGCGGATGAGCTGCTCGTTCCAGATCCGGGCGTGCTGCTGGCCGGGCTGGGCCGGGGCGAAGACGCTGATCACCGGGCGGATCTGCCCGCTCCCGGCGGCCTGGAGGTGCTGCACCAGCAGCGAGTAGATCTCGTCGGCGGTACGGGCGCGCCGGCGGTCCAGCACCAGGAGGCTGCGCCAGTAGAGCCGCCCGATGCACCGGCTGGCGTTGCGCCAGGCCATCTTCGCGCCGTGGGTCAGCTCGTCCGTGGTGTGCACGTAGCTCCCGGTCGCGGCGATCTGCGCGCGGACGATGGCGAGTCGCGGCTCGACCGGTCCGAGGCGTGGGTTCTCGGTGTAGCAACGCCGTAGGAAGTCCTCGGCCTCGCCGGGATCCACGGGTGAGCTCGGATCCCAGGGTTCCGCCGGTTGGTCCCGGTAACCGGGCACGATCATCGAGCGCCTCCGGATTGTCGTGGGATGGGGATACCGGAGGTTCGCACGACCCCGTAGCGGGCGAATCAGACAAGGTGTGCGACAAAAGCGGAGCGGCCCACCCGATTGGGTGGGCCGCATCACATTTGTACCGTTACTCGCCAGGCGTCGACTTGGCGATCTGCATCAGGAACTCGATGTTGGTCCGGGTCTGCTTGAGCCGGTCCATCAGGAGGTCCAGAGCCGCGCCGGACTCCAGCGAGCTGAGCACCTTGCGGAGCTTGTGGATGATCGCCAGCTCCTCCTTGCCCAGCAGGATCTCTTCCTTACGGGTGCTGGAGGCGGAGACGTCCACGGCCGGGAAGACCCGCTTGTCGGCGATCTTCCGGTCCAGCTTGAGCTCGGCGTTACCGGTGCCCTTGAACTCCTCGAAGATGACCGTGTCCATCATCGACCCGGTCTCCACCAGCGCGGTGGCGAGAATGGTCAGCGAACCGCCGTTCTCGATGTTGCGCGCCGCGCCGAGGAACCGCTTCGGCGGGTAGAGCGCGGTCGAGTCGATACCACCCGACATGATCCGGCCGGAAGCCGGAGCGGCCAGGTTGTACGACCGGCCGAGCCGGGTCACCGAGTCGAGCAGCACGACCACGTCGTGGCCCAGCTCGACCAGCCGCTTGGCCCGCTCGATGGCGAGCTCGGCGACCGTGGTGTGGTCCTGCGGCGGACGGTCGAACGTGGCCGCGATGACCTCGCCCTTCACCGTGCGCTGCATGTCGGTGACCTCTTCGGGACGCTCGTCCACGAGCACGACCATCAGGTGGCACTCGGGGTTGTTGCGGGTGATCGCGTTGGCCAGCGCCTGCAGGACCATCGTCTTACCGGCCTTCGGCGGGGAGACGATGAGCGCGCGCTGGCCCTTACCGATCGGCATCACCAGGTCGATGATGCGGGTGGTGAGGATGTGCGGCTCGGTCTCCAGCCGCAGGCGCTCCTGCGGGTAGAGCGGGGTGAGCTTGTAGAACTCGGGACGGCGGCGGGCCTCGTCCGGCTCCATCCCGTTGATGGTGTCGAGCCGGACCAGCGGGTTGTACTTGTCCCGCCGCTGTCCGTCGTTGCCACCCTCACGCGGGGCGGAGCGAACCGCACCGGTGACCGCGTCACCGCGGCGCAGACCGTACTTCTTGACCTGCGACATCGAGACATAGACGTCGTTCGGCCCGGAGAGGTAGCCGGTGGTGCGGACGAACGCGTAGTTGTCCAGCACGTCCAGGATGCCGGCCACCGGGACGAGCACCTCGTCCTCGGCGACGTGCGGCTCCCGGCCCTCCCGCTGGCCGCGGTCGTCACGCTGGTCGCCGTCGCGGTCCCGGCCCCGGCGGCGGTCCCGGAAGCGGCTGCGCCGGCTCCGGCGGCCACCCTCTTCGTTGTCGTCGTCGTCGTGACCCTGGTCACCACGACCCTGGTCACCACGACCCTGGTCGCCACGACCCTGGTCGCCACGACCCTCGGCACGCTGACCACGGTCGTTGCCGCGGTCCTCGCGCTGCTGGTTGTCACGCTGGCCGTCACGCTGGTTGCGCTGCCGGTCCCGGTTGCGCTCACCGCGCTCCGGCCGGTCGCCGCGTTCGGGACGCTCGGTGGTCTCGACCGCGGGCGCGGGCGCCTCGGCCGGGGCCGCAGCGGCCTCCACGGTCGCCGCCTCCGGCTCGCGCGGGGCGGTTTCCCGGGGCTCCCGCGAAGCGCGCTCACGGCGGCTCCGGGCGGGGCGCTCGGCCGGAGCCGACTCAGCGGGTGCGGCTGCGGTTTTGGGCGCCTCGGCCGGAGCGGCCTGGGCCGGGGCCGGCTGCGCGGGGGCGGCGACAGCCTCGGCGCTGTTGGTACGCGGGCGCGGGGCCGGCTCGGCGGCGGGCGTCCCGCCGCTCTGGCGCTCGGTGATCGCGGCGATCAGCTCGCCCTTGCGCATCCGGGCGGTGCCGGAGATGCCGAGGGAGGCGGCGAGGCTCTGCAACTCGGGCAGCAGCATCGCGGACAGCCCGGTGCCGCCCCGGCGGCGCTTCGTAGCGGTCGCGGTGGTGCCGGCGCCGTCAGCGACGTCAGAAACACCCGACGTCACGTCGGTGGTGTCGCTCAATGGATTCCTTCCGTCGGAAAAAGCCCGAGTCCACCCGGAACTGCAGCCTGGGCCGGGTGCCCTCGGAACCCGCTTCGCAACAGCGGCGCGGGAGTTAGTGCAGCACGGCAGCTCGACCGGTATCCCTGCCCGTCAGGGCTTGACGGGTAGGTCTCGGCGAGTGCAGCGATCTATGGATGCTGCCCGGCGTTTGCCTTGATGAGAGTTGAGAAAGGCCGTAGGCCAGAAACCTCGGGGGTGCGCCGAACCGCAGAGATCGCTTGCTTCGCGGCTGTGCTAGGTCTTGAGCGTAGTCAACTCGTGCGACCTGCGGCAACAGGGCCCCGCTCGGCGTGTTCCACCATACCCCCTTTCACACGAGCACCGGCGTCATCCACGCCCAGCACTTCGCTGTGCCAGTGCGCACCCGGCGCGAAATCGGCCGGGACCTGGGTCAACGCGAGCACGGTCGGGCCGGCTCCACTGACCACGGCGGCCACCCCGGCCGCCCGGAGGGCCGCCACCAGGGACGCCGATCCCGGCATCCCCGGAGCGCGGTAGTCCTGATGCAGCCGGTCCTCGGTGGCCGGGAACAGCAGGGACGGATCCGTGGTGAGCGCGTGCGTGAGCAGGGCGGCCCGCCCCGCGTTGAACGACGCGTCGTGGTGCGGGACCTCCGGCGGCAGCGCGGCGCGCGCGGACGCCGTATACCCCAACTCGGAGGGGATGAAAACGGTGGGGCGCACACCGGCGGCCGGGGTCAGAGTGACGGCACGGGCGCCGTCCGGCTCGGTCCACGCGACGGTGAAGCCACCGAGCAGGCAGGGCGCCACGTTGTCCGGGTGGCCCTCGAGACGGGCCGCGATCCGCAGCGCGGCCGCGTCGTCGATCAGCTCGAGACCGCCTTTGATCAGTCCGCGGGCCAGCTGCACGCCGCCCACGATGGCCGCCGAGGAGCTGCCCATGCCACGGGCCTGCGGGATCCGGTTGACGCACTCGACGGCGACGCCCGGCGGCCGCTCGCCGGCCTCGTCGAAGGTCGCCAGCATGGCCCGCACCACCAGGTGGTCGGGGCCGGTCGGCAACTCGCCCGCGCCCTCGCCGTACACCGTGACCGTGTAGGAGTCGCCGGTTACCCGGGCGGTCAGGTCGTCGTACAGCGTCAGCGCCAGGCCCAGGGCGTCGAAGCCGGGGCCGAGGTTGGCGCTGGTCGCCGGCGTGCTGACGAAGACCGGTTCGGTGACGAAGGACAAACCCATCGCCACATGCTAGGCGCTGATCATTTCGGGGGCGGCTCACGGTCCCGGTGATCGGCGAATGTCGGCTCGGTGGACGGGCGGAGCCGGCGGGTGGCCAGCCGCCACCCGATCGCATAGGTGAGGGTGATCGACGCGCACCCCGCGATGATCCACTGCTGGTCGACACGGTCGATGACGGCGCCCGCGGCCAGCTGGCTCACCGCGATGGCGACCGTCGCCAGCATCATGTCGGTGGCGAAGACCCGGCCGCGCAACTCGTCGGGCACCTCGCCCTGGAGCGCGAAGTTGGACAGCACCCAGTTGCTGCCGCCGGCGAAATGCGCCACGAAGACCAGGGCCAGCGTGAGCGGGAACCACGGCGCGAAGGCGACACCCAGGTAGCCGACGCCGTACAGGCCCATGGACACGGCCAGACCGGGCAGCAGCCAGGACGGGCGGGTCAGCACCGGGCGCATCACCAGCGGCCCGATCAGGGCGCCCAGGCCGCGCAGCGCGAACAGCAGGCCGGTGCCCAGCGCCCCGGCCCCGTGCGCCGCCGCGATCAGCGGGAACACGGTCAGCACCCCGTTGCCCAGGCCAACCGCCGACTTCACCGTCACGAGCGCCCGCAGGCGGGGGCGCAGGGCGATGTGGCGCAGCGACTCGAGCAGGGCGGTCAGGACCCGGGCCGGCTCGCCGTCGCCGCTGCGCGGCGCCTGCATCGGACGCCGGATCAGGGCGGTCAGCAGGCTTCCGGTGAGCAGGCAGACGGCGGTCACGGCAAAGCAGGCGTACGGACTGAAGACGCTGCTCACCACGCCGCCGAGGGAAGCGCCCACCACGGTCATGGTGCCCCACGCGGAGCCGGCGATGGTGTTCGCGGCCGGCAGGTCGGCGGGGTCCACCAGGTTGGGCAGGGCGGCCGACGCGGCCGGGGAGTAGAACGCCTTCGACACCGCGATGGCCCCGACCGCCACCAGGGCGAGCGGGGCGGTCGCCGCGGAACGCACCGCGAACAGCAGCAGCACCGACAGGAAGGCCGCGGCGTTCGCGATGATCAGGATCCGGCGGCGGTCCACCCGGTCGGCGACCGTGCCGGTGAAGGGCAGCAGCAGCGCCAGGATGCCGGTGTCCACGGCCAGCACCAGAGCGCCCATCAGGCCACCGCCGGTCAGCTCCGGCAGCAGCACCAGCAGCGGCACCATGACGAACCAGTCCGCTCCGAAGACCACCAGCTCAGCGGCGAACAGCCGGCGGAAGTCACGGTTGCGGGTAAGGACCGAGAAGTCTGCTGGCACGTACCGAAGTGTAGATACGCCGATGCCCGGCCGCGGCGGGCCGGGCATCGGTTCGGATCTCGCCTACTCGGCCGGGTTCGCCGGCTTCCGCGGCATCTTCAGCACCTCGAACTGGTCGGTCAGGCCGCGCAGCGCGGACTTCCCACCCGCCTCCGGCGCCTCGTGCGCGCCGCCGCTGGAGTCCGGCGCCACACCGGCCGGCACCAGGTCGTCGACGGGCTTGTCGGCGGCGTGCTTCGGCTCACCGGCGACCTGTCCCTTGATCAGCCGCTTCGCCTGCCGCTTGGCCCGGCTCTTCTCCTTCCGGTTCTCCACCATGGTGTAGAGGGTCGGCACCAGGATCAGGGTCAGCAGGGTCGAGCTGACCAGGCCGCCGATCACCACGATGGCCAGCGGCTGGGAGATGAAGCCGCCCTCGCCGGTGAGGCCGAGCGCCATCGGGATGAGCGCGAAGATGGTGGCGATCGCGGTCATCAGGATCGGGCGCAGCCGGTGCCGGCCACCCTCGATCACCGCCTCCTGTACGCCGTACCCGGCGGCCCGGTAGTGGTTGATCAGGTCCATCAGCACGATGGCGTTCGTCACCACGATGCCGACCAGCATGAGCACACCGATCAGGGCCGGCACGCCGAGCGCGGTGCCGGTGATCAGCAGCAGGATGATCGCGCCGGTCGCCGCGAACGGGATGGACACCAGCAGGATCACCGGCTGGATCAGGCTCCGGAAGGTGGCCACCATGATCACGAAGACGATCGCGATGGCGGCGAGCACGGCCAGGCCGAGCTGCCCGAACGCCTCCTCCTGGTCGGCGCTGACGCCACCGACGGCCCACTCGGCGCCGGCCGGCAGGTCGAGCTCCTCCAGCGCGGCGGTCAGGTCCTGGTTGATCTGGGTGAGGTTGTCGCCGGTGACCGCGCCGGTCACGGTGACGGTACGGCTGCCGTCCACCCGGTTGATCTCGACCGCGCCGTCCACCTGCTTGACGTCGGCGACCTGGTCCAGCGGGACCACGCCGCGCGGGGTGGTGAGCGGAACGGCGCGCAGTGCGGCCGGGTCGGCGGGCGCCGTGCCGAACGAGATCACCACGTCCTGGGTGGTGCCGTCGACGTTGATCTGGCCGGCCGGGGCGGACTGGAACAGCGCCGCCACGTTCTGGGCGATCTGCGCCTCGGTGAGACCCACCTGCGCGGCGGCCTTGCGGTCCACCACCACGTCGAGACGCGGCACGCTCTCGGCGAGCGAGGTGTCGACGTCGGCGACCCCGGCCACCCCGGTCATCGCCGTACGGACCTGCTCGGTGGCCGTGGTCAGGGCCTCGTTGTCGGGGGCGGTCACCGAGACCGACAGCTGGCTGCTGCCGAGACCGGCGCCTTCCTGACCGATCTTGACCTCACCGGCGCCGGACAGCCCGTCGAACTTCCGGTCCAACTCGTCGGAGATCTCCGCGGCGTCCGCGTCCTCCTCCAGCGCCACGTTGTAGGTGGCGGTGCCGGCGCCGCCGCCACCCGCGAACGGGTTGGCGGAGCTGCCGCCGACGGTCACCTGGTACGTCTTGACGCCGTCCTGGTCCGCGAGGATCGCCTCGACCTGCTTGGCCGCCTCGTCGGTGGCCGCCAGGCTGGTGCCGGCCGGCATCTCCTGGCTGATCGTGATGCTGTCCTGCCCCGACTCGTCGAGGAAGTTGGTCTCCAGCCGGGTGCTCAGGGCGAACGTGCCGAGCAGCACCGCGATGCCGATGAGCACCGTGGTCCAGCGCTTCGTGGTGGCGAACCGGATCACCGGCAGGTAACCACGCTGGAGCGGGCTGCGCAGCTCCTTCTCCTCGGCGGCCTTGCGGATCGCCTCGGTGTCGGCGCCGGCCGGCGGCGGCTTGAGGAACCAGTACGCCAGCACCGGCACGATCGTCAGCGACACCACGAGGGAGGCCAGCAGGGCCACCGTCACGGTAATCGCGAAGGACGAGAAGATCTGCCCGACCAGGCCGCCCACCAGGGCGATCGGGGCGAACACGGCGACCGTGGTGAGGGTCGAGGCGACCACCGCCCCGGCCACCTCACGAACCGCCGTGAGGATGGCGTGGACCTTCTCCTCGCCGTACTCGAGATGGCGTTTGATGTTCTCCAGGACGACGATCGAGTCGTCCACGACCCGGCCGATCGCGATGGTCAGCGCGCCCAGGGTGAGCAGGTTGAGGGTGTAGTCGCCGACCCAGAGCGCGATCAGCGCGATCAGCACGGACAGCGGGATGGACACCGCGGTCACCAGGGTGGACCGGACGCTCATCAGGAAGATCAGGATGACCACGACCGCCATCAGCAGGCCGAGCAGGCCCTCGGTGGTGAGGCTTTCGATCGAGCGCTCCACGTACGGCGCCTGGTCGGTGATGACGGTCAGCGTCGCGCCGGAAGCCTTCTCCAGGTCGAGCAGCATGTCCCGGACCTCGTGCGAGATGTCCACCGGGTTGCCGTCCGGCCGCGCGGTGACCGCGATGCCGAGGCTGTTCACCCCGTCGGTCCGGGTGTACGACTCCGCGGGCGGCAGCTTGCTCTCCACGGCGGCCACGTCACCGAGCCGCACCGGCCCGCGCGAGCCGGTCAGGTAGACGTCCTTGAGCTGGTCGACGGTGGTGATCGGGGTGCCCACCTGCACGGTCAGCGACTTGTCGCCCTCGACCACGGTGCCGGCCGGGATGGAGACGCCGTTGGCCTGGAGCACGGTGGTGAGCGAGGCGGGGCTGACCCCGGCGGCGCCCATCTTCGCCATGTCCGGAGTGATCACCACTTCCAGGGCGCGGGCGCCGGTGACCTGGGTGTCGCGGACACCCTCGATGCCGTTGAGCTCGGGCACCACGGTCTCGTTGAGCGCGGCGAGCAGCTCGGCCTCGTCCTTGTCACCGGACGAGGCGGCCAGCACGATCGCCGGGATGTCGTCGGTGCCGCCCGCGAAGACGGTCGGGTCGACGTTCTCCGGCAGCTGCTGCTGGATCCGGTTCACCGAGGTGGTGACCTGGTTGACGGCGGACTCGATGTCCGTACCGAACTCGAAGAGCACGACCACGCTGGACACGTTCTCGCGCGAGGTCGAGGTCACGCTGTCGATGCCGTCGATGCCCTTGACCGCGTCCTCGATCGGCTTGGTCACCTGTTCCTCGACCGCTTCCGGCGAGGCTCCGGGCAGGACCGCGCTCACGAACGCGGCGGGCAGCTCGATCGAGGGGAAGAGCTGCTGCTTGAGGGACGGGATGGCGTAGAGCCCGAAGCCGCTGATCACGATTGCGATCAGGGCGACGAGACCTCGGTTGGCAAGGCTAAGCCGTGTCAGTGCTGACATGGGGGCTCCCCCGAGAAAGGTTCGGTCGATACTGATAGTTTGCATGACGCGAACAAATGGTTTTCGCCGGGGTTCCACTGGTACCGTCCGAGGTCGGACGGTCCCGTACCGGCCATCAGCACGTCACAAGAGGAGCGCGCGGTGGGCGAGAAAGAGCAGCTCATCGCGGACATCATGGGCGCGCAGATCCGGTTGGAGCATCTGTTCGCCGGAGATCGGTCGGATCCGCTCTTCTCCTCGCACCTGACCATGTCGCAGCTGAAGATCATGCTGCTGCTGGCCCGGCACGGCACGATCGCCGGCGGCGAGCTGGCCCGGATGGTCGGTGTGGGAGCGGCCGCGCTCAGCGGCATGATCGACCGGCTGGTCGTGCAGGAGCTGGTCACGCGCACGGAGGACGTGCACGATCGGCGGGTTCGCCGGATCGGGCTGACCAGGGCGGGCACCGAGCTCATCGATGGCATCATCACGGCGGGCGCCACGAAACAGCGCGAGCTCCTCAGCCGTCTCTCAGCCGAGGAGCTCGCGATCGTCGCTCAAGCCATGGAGCTCCTGCTCCGGGAGGCCGCCGCGTGCCCGCCCCCGGAGCCTGAGCCTGAGCCTGAGGATTAGGCCAGGTCCAGCGCCTTCGCCGCGATCAGCGCGTCGTTCGCGATGACGGTCGGCGACGGGGCGGTGGAGATCGCCCACTCCGGGTCCTTGAGGCCATGCCCGGTCACCGTGCAGACCACCCGGGAGCCGACCGGGATCTTCCCGGCCTCCGCCTGCTGGAGCAGACCGGCCACGCTGGCGGCGCTGCCCAGTTCGACGAAGACACCCACCTCGCGGGCCAGCAGGCGGTACGCGTTCAGGATGTCCCGGTCGGTGACCGCCGAGATCAGGCCGCCCGAGGAGTCCCGTGCGTCCAGCGCCTTGGTCCAGCTGGCCGGGTTCCCGATCCGGATCGCGGTGGCGATGGTTGACGGGTTCTCGACCACCTTGCCGTTCACGATCGGGGCGGCGCCGGAGGCCTGGAAGCCGTACATCTTCGGCAGCCTCGTCGAGTTTCCGGCCTCCTTGTCCTCCTGGTAGCCCATCCAGTAGGCGGAGATGTTGCCGGCGTTGCCGACCGGGAGGCAGTGGATGTCCGGAGCGTCCCCGAGCGCCTCGATGATCTCGAAGGCGGCCGTCTTCTGGCCGTGCAGCCGGAAGATGTTCACCGAGTTGACCAGCGCGACCGGGTAGTCCAGGGACAGCTTCGAGGCGAGCGCCAGGCAGTCGTCGAAGTTGCCGTCCACCTGGAGCAGCCGGGCGCCGTGCACGAGCGCCTGGGCCAGCTTGCCCAGCGCGATCTTTCCCTGCGGCACGAGCACCGCGCAGGTGATGCCGGCGCGGGCCGCGTACGCCGCGGCGGAGGCGCTGGTGTTGCCGGTCGAGGCGCAGATGATCGCCTTGGCGCCCTCCTCGACGGCCTTCGACACGGCCATCGTCATGCCCCGGTCCTTGAACGAACCGGTCGGGTTGGCGCCCTCCACCTTGAGGTAGACGTCGGCGCCCGTGCGCTGGGACAGCACCGGCGCCGGCACCAGCGGGGTGTTCCCCTCGTGCAACGAGACCACCGGGGTGGCGTCGGTGACCGGCAGCCGGTCCCGGTACGCCTCGATCAAGCCCCGCCACATGGCCGTTCTCCTCACTCGCGTGTCAATCTTCGAGAATTTCCGGCCATTATTCAGGACGGTGACAGACAGCCTCGACGTTGTTCCCGTCCGGGTCGCGGACGAAGGCGCCGTAGTAGTGCTCGTGGTACTCCGGGTGCAGGCCCGGCTCGTGCAGCACCTCGGCCCCGGCCTCGACCGCGGCCCGGAAGAAGGCGTCGACCGCGGGCCGGTCGGCCGCCGCGAAGGCGATGTGGCTCTCGCGGAAGCCCTCGCCCTCGTTGAACTCACCGATCCAGAAATCCGCGTGGTCCGACCCATACCCGATCGCGACCTTGAAGTCCATCAGCCGGCGGCCGCCCAGCGGCGCCAGCACGGCGTCGTAGAAGGCGGCGCTGCGCGACAGATCGGCGCATTGGAACCCGACGTGGTCCAGCATCAGCCGGCCCCTCCCTCGACACGCAGCACGCTGGCGATCGACCGGACGATGTCCAGCCGGGACAGTGAGTCCACGGTCGCGGCGAGGGCCGCGTCGGGCGCGCTGTGGGTGACGATCACCAGCTTCGCGTCGTCCGCCCGGCCGGACTGGCGGACCGTCGCGATGGACACCTCGTGCTGGGCGAACACCCCGGCCACGCTGGCCAGGACGCCCGGCTTCTCGGCCACGTCCAGGCTGATGTGGTAGCGGGTGAGCGACTCGCCGATCGGGCGGACCGTCAGCTTGGCGTAGTTGCTCTCGCTCGGCGCCCGGGCCCCGGTCAGCCGGTTGCGGGCCGCCGCCACGATGTCGCCGAGGACCGCGCTGGCGGTCGGGCGGCCACCCGCGCCGCGGCCGTAGAACATCAGCGGCCCGGCCGCCTCGGTCTCCACGAACACCGCGTTGAAGGCGTCGCCGACGCCGGCCAGCGGGTGGCTGAGCGGGATCATCGCCGGATGCACCCGGACGCTCACCGAATCGGCGCCGCGCTGCGCGATGCAGAGCAGCTTGATCGTGCAGCCCATCTCCTTGGCGCTGGCCATGTCGCCGGCGGTCACCGCGGTCATGCCCTCACGGAACACGTCGGCGGCGGTGACCCGAGTGTGGAACGCCAGGGAGGCGAGGATGGCGGCCTTGGCGGCGGCGTCGAAGCCCTCGACGTCCGCGGTCGGGTCGGCTTCCGCGTACCCCAGCTCGGTGGCCTCCTCCAGGGCCTCGTTGAAGCCCGCGCCGGTGGCGGCCATCGAGGAGAGGATGAAGTTGGTCGTGCCGTTCACGATGCCGGTGACCGCGGTCACCCGGTCGCCGTGCAGCGACTCGCGCAGCGGGCGCAGCAGTGGGATCGCCCCGGCCACCGACGCCTCGTAGTAGAGATCGGCGCCGCCCTCGGCGGCGGCGTCGTGCAGCGCGCCGCCGTCCTCGGCGAGCAGCGCCTTGTTGGCCGTGATGACGCTCTTGCCGGCCCGGAGCGCCTCGACCAGCCAGGTCCGGGCGGGCTCGATGCCGCCGACGACCTCGATGACCACATCCACGTCGTCGCGCTTGATCAGGCCGAGGGCGTCGGTCGTGAACAGCGACGGGTCGACCGGCAGGTCGCCGCGCTCACGGCCGGGGCGCCGCACCGCGATGCCGGCGATTTCCAGAGGGGCGCCGATCCGGGCGGTCAGGTCCTCCTGCTGCTCGTGCAGCAGACGGACGACCTCGGAACCGACGATGCCGCACCCCAGCAGGGCGAGGCGGACCGATTTGGCGGGGCTCATCCAACATCCAATGCAAGCAGGTCGTCCTCGGTCTCCCGCCGCACGATGACGCGTGCCGCGCCGTCGCGCACCGCCACCACGGGTGGCCGAGGAACGTGGTTGTAGTTGCTGGCCATACTCCGGCAGTAGGCGCCGGTCCCGGGGACCGCAATAAGATCTCCGGGCTGCACGTCGGCGGGCAGGAATTCATCCTTCACGACGATGTCCCCGGACTCACAATGTTTTCCCACCACTCGGGCGAGCATAGGGGTCCCGGCGCTGCTGCGATTGGCGAGCGTGGCCGAATAGGAGGCGTCGTAAAGGGCGGTCCGGATGTTGTCGCTCATGCCGCCGTCGACGCTCACGTAGGTCCGGATGCCATCGACGTCCTTGACCGTCCCCACCTCGTACAACGTGAAGACCGACGGGCCCACGATGGCCCGCCCCGGCTCGATCGACAGGTGCGGCTTGCGCAGCGACGCCAGCTCGCACTCGGACTCGACGATCTTGTTGATCCGCTTCGCCAGGTCTCCAGGGGTGGACGGGTCGTCCTGAGTGGTGTAAGCGATGCCGAACCCACCGCCGAGGTCCAGCTCCGGCAGCTCCACGCCGCGCGCGTCCCGGATCTGCGCCTGGAGCTCCAGGATCCGCCGGGCGGCCACCTCGAACCCGCTGGTGTCGAAGATCTGCGAGCCGATGTGCGAGTGCAGGCCGCGCAGGTCGAGCGCGCCCTCGTCGAGGATCTGCGCGGCGGCCGCGAAAGCCGAACCGCCGGCCAGCGAGAAGCCGAACTTCTGGTCCTCGTGCGCGGTCGCGATGAACTCGTGGGTGTGCGCCTCGACGCCGACGGTCACCCGGATCAGCACGCCGGGCCGCTTGTTCAGCTCGCCGGCCAGCGCGGTCAGGCGGTCGATCTCATGGAACGAGTCGACGATGATCCGGCCCACCCCGGCCTCCAGGGCCCGGCGCAGCTCGCTCTCCGACTTGTTGTTGCCGTGGAAGCCGATCCGCTCGGCCGGGAACCCGGCCGCCAGCGCCACCGCCAGCTCGCCGCCGGAGCAGACGTCGAGGAAGAGCCCCTCCTCGTCGATGATCCGGACGACGGCCTTGCAGATGAACGACTTGCCGGCGTAATAGACGTCGGCCTCGGCGAAGGCGGCCGCGAAGTCCCGGCAGCGGGCCCGCAGATCGTCCTCGTCCAGCAGGTACGCCGGGGTGCCGTAGTCGGCGGCCAGATCGAGGACGTTCACGCCGCCGATCTCCAGGGACCCGGCCCCGGTACGGCTCACGGTCCGCGGCCACAGCTGCGGCACCAGGGCGTTCACGTCCTCCGGGCTACGCAGCCAGGCCGGCCCGCGGCTGCCGAGGTCACCGTGCAGGGCCCCGGCCTCGTGTGCGCGCATGCTCTACATCCTCTCCGGCGCGGAGACCCCGAGGAGGGCCAACCCGTTGGCGATCACCGTACGAGTGGCGTCGTTGAGCCACAGCCGGGCGCGGTGCAGGTCGGTGATCTCCTCGTCGCCCATCGGAGTGACCCGGCACTTGTCATAGAACCGGTGGTAGTCGCCGGCGACCTTCTCCAGGTAGCGCGCGACGTGGTGCGGCTCCCGCAGCTCCGCCGAGCGGGCGACGACGTCCGGGTACTCGTTCAGGCTCTTCAGGAGGGCGTTCTCCTTCTCGTGGCTGAGCAGCTCCGGCTTCATGTCGGCGGCGTCGCCCCGGGTGAGCCCGGCGTCGGCGCCGTTGCGGGCCACGTTCGCGGTACGGGCCGCGACGTACTGCACGTAGTAGACCGGGTTGTCGTTGCCGGCCCGGGTCCACAGGTCGATGTCGATGTCGATCGGGGAGTCCGAGGAGTAGCGGGCCAGCGCGTACCGGGTGGCGTCGACGCCCAGCGCCTCGACGAAGTCCTCCAGGGTGACCACCGTCCCGGCGCGCTTGCTCATCCGCACCGGCTCGCCGTCACGGACCAGGTTGACCATCTGGCCGATCAGGATCTCCAGGTTCTTCGCCGGGTCGTCGCCGAAGCACGCGGCCATCGCCTTCATCCGGCCGATGTAGCCGTGGTGGTCGGCGCCCAGCATGATCACGACCCGCTCGAAGCCGCGCTTGCGCTTGTCCAGGTAGTAGGCGCAGTCGGCGGCGAAGTACGTCCAGTCGCCGTCGGACTTGCGCAGCACCCGGTCCTTGTCGTCACCGAAGTCGGTGGTGCGCAGCCAGGTCGCGCCGTCCTGCTCGAAGATGTGCCCCTGCTCGCGCAGCCGGTCCAGAGCCTCCTGGAGCTCGCCGCGGTCGTGCAGGTCCTTCTCGTTGAAGTAGGTGTCGAAGTGCACGCCGAACTCGGTCAGCGACTTCTTGATCTCGGCGAACATCAGCTCGACGCCGACCCGCCGGAAGGTCTCCTGCGCGGCCTCCGGCTCCTGGGACAGCACCTCCGGCTCGGCCTTGACCACGTCGGCCGCGATCTCGGCGATGTAGGCGCCGCCGTAGCCGTCCTCCGGCGCCGCCTCACCCTTGGCGGCGGCGAGCAGCGAGCGGGCGAACCGGTCGATCTGCGAACCGGCGTCGTTGAAGTAGTACTCCGTGCCGACGTCGGCGCCGGCGGTCCGCAGCACCCGGGAGAGGGCATCGCCCACGGCGGCCCAGCGGACCCCGCCGATGTGCACCGGACCGGTCGGGTTGGCCGACACGAACTCCAGGTTGACACGCTCCCCGGCGAGCCGGTCGGTACGCCCGTAGGCTGAACCGGCGAGCACGATGTCGCGGGCCAGCACGCCGGCCGCGGCCGCGTCGAGCCGGATGTTCAGGAAGCCGGGACCCGCGATCTCCACCGATTTGACGCCGTCCCGGCGGCCCAGCTCCTCAGCCAGCGCCGCGGCCAGCTCACGCGGGGCGACCCCGACCTTCTTGCCCAGTTGGAGGGCGAGCGTCGAGGCGTAGTCGCCGTGCTCGGGGTTACGCGGACGCTCCACCGTCGTCGTGGCGGGCAGCGCGCCGACGTCGAGTCCACGCGTCTCGAAAATGGCACGAGCGGCTGAGAGAACGGTGTCAGCAAGGTTGGCGGGAGTCACTCAACCATGCTATCGGGGGTAGACTTCGTCGTTCGGCGGCCACCCGAGCCCCGCCCCTCCCCATTCAGACGAATCGACGAGGCACGATGAGCATGAGCACGCCGGGGCCCGAACGGGTCCCGTCCACCGTCAAGGTCGACAAGACCACTGGCCAGGGCAAGCCGCCGACGGCGAGGTCCGGCGCGAACCGGCCAGGGGGCAACCGGCCCGCCGGAAAGGGCGGGAAGGGCGGAAAGGGCCGCAAGCCGGTCACTCCGGTCAAGGTGGCCGGCGGACGCAACTGGGGGCCGATCGCGGTCGCCGGCGTCGTCGTCCTGATCGCGGTCGGCATCATCGGCTGGGGGGTCGTCGCATCGATCCAGCAGGAGAAGAAGCAAGCCGTGCCGTGGGCCGACCGGGCCGCCGCGATCGCGGGCATCACCAACTTCCGCGAGTCGAACCCGGATCTGGTGAAGGGCAGCCAGCACAAGAACGGCAAGCTGGCGTACGAGCAGCAGCCCCCGGTCGCCGGTGAGCACAACCCGAGCTGGCAGAACTGCAACGGCGTCGTCTACTCCGAGCCGATCGCGAACGAGCACGCGGTGCACAGCATGGAGCACGGCACCGTCTGGGTGACCTACAAGCAGGGCCTCCCCTCCGACCAGGTGGAGAAGCTGGCCGACCGGGTCGAGGGCAAGGAGAAGCTCATGCTGAGCCCGGTGCCCGGCCTGAGCAGCAACGTCTCCCTCCAGGCCTGGGGCTACCAGCTGAAGGTCGACTCGGTGGACGACCCGCGGATCGACGAGTTCATCCAGTCGCTGCGGATCAACGCGTCGATCGAGGGCCCGACCGCGGCCTGTGACGGCGGCGTGTCGGCCACCGGCGTCGTCCCGCAGAGCTGACCTTGTCCACGGAGAAGCGCCGCTTCGGCTACTGGCTGCCCGCGACCCTGGTGGCCGGCCTGCTGCTGGGCGTCGCGATCGGATTCCTCATCCCCCGCGGCGAGGACCTGCCGGCCGACGACTCCGCGGAGGCCGGCTTCGCACGGGACATGTCCACCCACCACTCGCAGGCCGTGGAGATGGGCATGATCGCCTACACCCGCGCGACCAACGACGAGGTCCGGATGATGGCCCGCGACATCGCTCTCACCCAGCAGGGTCAGATCGGCATGTTCCAGGCGTGGCTGCGCGAGTGGAATCTCCAGCCGACCGGTTCGAAGCCGGCCATGTCGTGGATGCCGGGCGGGGCGGAGAGCGTGAAGGACGGCCTGATGCCCGGCATGGCCACCCCGGAGGAGCTGAAGCAGCTCCGGGAGGCCACCGGCCTCGACGAGGACCGCCTCTTCATGAAGCTGATGATCAACCACCACCTGGGCGGCATCCACATGGCCCAGGAGGTGGTGGAGCTGAGCGACGACCCGGAGGTCGTCGAGTCGGCGCAGCTCTCCATCAACAGCCAGCAGCGCGACCTGACCGACATGCAGGATCTCCAGAAGCGGCTCGACACCGCCTCCTGAACTGCGCTTATCGATGGGCCGCCGGCATCATGCCGGCGGCCCGCCGTGTTTTCGCGATACCGATTGGCCGGGGCCTCGGGAGCCCTGCTAGGCTCATCCTCACTGAGCCCCCGTAGCTCAGGGGATAGAGCGTCGCCCTCCGGAGGCGAAAGCGCAGGTTCGAATCCTGCCGGGGGCACGAGTTCCAGGCCGCCATGTGTTCGCTGAGAAGCGCGAACCTGGTGGCCTCGTCATTTTCCCCTTCGGCCCTGCCGTGGGGCTAGCAGGTCTGGGACGTATTCCTCATAAATGCGTGCATCTTGCGTTGCATCATAGATGCCTTATTTGGGACGTATTCAGGGTAGTTCGACTAGTACAGTGCGTAGTTGTCGACACGACCTTGCCTCGGCTACGCGGGAAGAGGCCAACACGCCGCCTGGAGCGCCTGGGGGACTCCAGACGTCCACGACTCAGATCCGAGCCTGGGCGAGGAGTTGCGGGGCGGTGACCGTCGCCGTCACCGACGTGGCCTGATCACCACTCAGCCGGCGGCGATGGTGGTGATCGGCACCGCGCTGTCCGCCGCCAACCCATCTGGCCCGTCCGCGGGCATCCGTGCAGGAAGACTCACCATGCCGACCAGCACCGTCGTCGTAGGATCCGTCGTCGGGCTGCACGCCCGGCCTGCCGCCATCATCGCCGCCGCCGTGAACGAGACGGGCGAAGAGGTGACCATGGCGATACCCGGCGGTGATCCGGTCGATGCCGGCTCGGCGATGCTCATCATGGCTCTCGGCGCCGCCCTGGGAGACCCCGTCGAGGTCTCCAGTCCGTCGCAGTCCGCGCACGACAGGATCGCCGCTCTCGTCACTCAGGACCTGAGCGCCTGACCTCGGTCGCAGAAGGACGGCCCATGTCCGCCTCCGCTGAGACAGCAGGCATCCTCCAGGGCACGCCGGTGGTTCCGGGCCTGGCCTTCGGGCCCGTCGTCACCATCGTCGCCGGCATCCCCGAGGAGGCGGTCACCGCGTTCCGCGACCGCTTCTCCGGCACCGCGCGGGACGCTCTACAGCTTTTCGACGGCGCCGTGGCCGCAGTCGCGGCGAGTCTCGCCGACAGGGCCGCGAAGGCGTCCGGGGACGCCGCGGAGGTCCTGCTGGCCACCGCCGAACTGGCCCGTGACAAGGGGCTGCGGGCGGCCGTGGCGAAGCGGATGGACGGCGAGGTGGATCTGCCCGACGCCCTGCACGGCGCCGTGAACCAGTTCGCCGACCTGTTCGCGAAGATGGGCGGCCTGATGGCCGAGCGGGTCACCGACCTGCGTGACATCGAGCAGCGGTTGCTGGCCCGCATCGTCGGCGTCGCCGAACCCGGCCTGGAGCTGCCCGACGTCCCGTCGATCCTGGTGGCCTCCGATCTCGCGCCCGCTGACACCGCGGGCCTCGACCCGGCCCGGGTGGTCGCGCTGGTGATCGAACTGGGCGGCCCCACCAGCCACACCGCGATCATCGCCCGTCAGCTCAGCCTGCCCTGCGTCGTCGGCGTCACCGGAGCCACCACCGTCGCCCCGGGTACCCCGGTCCTCGTCAACGGCATCACCGGCGCGATCGAGGTCAATCCGGACACCGCCGGCGCCGTCGCCCGGGTCGATGCCGAACGGATCCGGCACGCCGCCCTGGCGTCCTGGAACGGACCGGCCGCCACCTCGGACGGTCAGCGCATCAAGGTGCTGGCCAACGTCGCCGACGGCGCCTCCGCACGCCAGGCCGCGGCCGCCCCGGTGGAGGGCGTCGGCCTGTTCCGTACCGAACTGTGCTTCCTCAACACGACCACCGAACCGACCGTGGCGGAGCAGACCGCCATCTACGGTGAGGTGCTGTCCGCGTTCGGTCCCGACCGGCACGTCGTCGTCCGTACCCTCGACGCGGGGTCGGACAAGCCGATCGCCTACGCCACTCCCGCCGCGGAGGAGAACCCCGCTCTCGGGGTCCGCGGGCTGCGGCTGTCCTTCACCGACCCCAGCATGCTGGAGCGGCAGATCGAGGCCATCGCCGCCGCCGCCGCGGTCACCGGCACCAGGCCTTGGGTGATGGCGCCGATGGTCGCCACCGTGGCCGAGGCGGCGACCTTCGCCGGCCGGGTCCGCCGGTACGGCCTGACCGCCGGTGTCATGGTGGAGACCCCCTCGGCGGCGCTGTTGGCCGACCGGATCCTGACCGTCGTCGACTTCCTCTCGATCGGCACCAACGACCTGACCCAGTACACGATGGCCGCCGACCGGATGGCCACCCAGCTGGCGCATCTCACCGACCCGTGGCAGCCGGCCGTGCTCCAGCTGATCGCGATCACCGCCCGCGCCGGGCAGCGGGCGGGCAAGCCCGTCGGTGTGTGCGGTGAGGCCGCCGCCGACCCGGCGCTGGCGGCGGTGCTGCTCGGCCTGGGCATCACGTCGCTGTCCATGGCCGCGGCGGCGGTCCGACCGGTCGGGGCGCAGCTCGGTCAGGTCACGGCGCGGCAGTGCTCCCGGGCCGCCGAGGTGGCGCTCGCGGCAGGCGACCCCGCCGAGGCGCGGGACGCGGCCCGCGCCGCGCTCAGCCGGCTGACGGAATGAGCGCGGGCCGGGACAGGTTCAGTGGCCGGGCCGCACGGCCAGCCAATCCGTCGCGGCCGCCAGGTCGGCCCGGGGGAAATGGCGCACCTCGCCGGGGATGGTCCGGCCGAAGACCGTCAGCGCACGGGTCACCCACTCGGCGTCGGAGACCAGTGCGATCCGCTCCCACAGCGAGTGGTGCCGCAGGGCCGTCCCGAGCCCGAATTTCAGGTCCTCCCAGAACGCCCCGGGCTGGAACCACCCGCAGTCGTCGTCGACGACCACCAGCAAGCGGATCCGCCAGCCCTCCCCCAGCGCGGCCCGGGTCCGCGGGAGGAAGACCGTACGGTATTCCTCCCGCGTCACCGATCCGGCGAACCGGAAGCCCAGAACGGTCTCCGGCAGGTCCGGCAGAACCTCGATCATTACTTCTCCCCGGCCTCGGCGACGTCCTTCTCGATCTCGGCGGTGTCGGCCTGCAACTCCCGGGTGGCGGTCTTCTCGGCGTTGGCCATCGCCTGCTCCACCTTCGAGCCGATGTCCGCGACGGCGATCACCACCAGCCCGGCCTGGCCCTCGTCCAGGTATTCGCCCAGTTCCTTGAGGTCGTGCCGGCTCAGCCCGGCCGCGGCGTGACCGGCCAGCGCCCCGAGGGCCACGCCCCCGGCCGTGCTCGCCGCCAGCAGCCCGCCGCCGATCGCCGCGAACGGGAACAGCGCCACGACCAGCCCGGTGGCCAGACCGAAGCCGCCGCCCACCACACCGCCCACCCGGGTCGGCGTCTCGTGCTGTTTGACGATCGCGGTCTTGCCGTTCGCCTTGCGCTCGATGACCGCCGCGTCGTACGCGTCGATCAGGTTCGCTTTCCGGTGCAGCTCCTTCACCGCGTCGTAGTCGGCCCGCGCCTGGGCCACACTCGAGTACGCCCCGACATAGACCAGGAACGTGTCCACTGCCATCGCTGGCTCCCTTCTCACGGATCTCCGCAGGATGCCGTGCTCCGGCGGTGGACCGCCTCACCCCGGGTAGATGAGAGATCCGGGTGAGACCCATTATGGGAGACAATTCCTGGGAATCCCGAGAAATGCACGAAAGGGCGCGGTCACGCACCGTAGGAATGGTCGCCCCGAATGATCCGGGCCAGATACGACTCGCTGCTCAACTCGCCCGGGTCGTAACGCAGGCGCAGCTTGTGCGCGAACGCCCCCTCCATGATCGTCTGAAACATCTCCGGCTCGTACGGCCGCAGCATGACCGACCGCAGCGCGTGCGGCGGCGTAGCGTTGAGCCGCAGCCCGGCGTCCCACTCGGCCCGGAACCGGTCGTCGGAGTGCCACAGCATCTCGAAGACGTGGTGGTGCAGCAGCGGGTCGATCAGCTCGCCGCGCTTCTCCCACCACAGGAACGACGCGGCCCGCCACAGGTGCATGACGTAGCTGTCGGCACGGGCGGCCAGGAACCAGTTCGACAGGTAGGGACCGGTGTAGTCGAACGCGAAGACGCTCCCCTTGGCGAGCGCCCGGTCGACGTGCGGGCGCAGCGGCTCGGAGACGAAGCAGGTGGCGTCCACCCAGACCCCGCCGAACTTCTCCAGCAGCAGCATCCGCAGCAGCTCGGAGAAGTGCCCGTGGTCGTCCTTCAGCGCGACGGCCAGGTCCTCCGGCACGTCGACGTAGTTGCCGATGTCGTCCCGGGACAGCGCGTGCACGCCCGGGTTGTGTGCCCGCAACGCCGCGAGGCAGGCCCGGACCACCGGCGGCGCGGCGTCGAAGCCCTGCGCCCAGTAGACGAAGATCGGCTGGTCGAAGCGGCTGCGCACCGGACGGTCCAGCCGCTGCGCCACCTGCGTACGGATCTGCCCGAGGTGCTCGGCCAGGAAGATCCCCAGCTCCCGGCGGGCGCCGAAGGCCGGTACGTCGGAGTCCAGCACGGCCGGCCCGTCGAACGGCAGCTTGGTGTCGTGCGCCAGGGCCGCCGCCGAAGCACGCCGGCTGTCGTCCCGGCGCCGGAGCCGGTCGTACGCGGTGGCCAGCGCGTACCCCCGCTCGAAGTCCTCCGGGCTCTTCGCCGCCGCGCCGCGCAGCAGCTGCTCGGCCGCCGCCCAGCGCTCCTCGGCCAGCGCGATCAGGCCCAGCCGGTACGCCGCCTCGCCGTCCGGATCGCCGGCCTTGACGACCCGGCGCAGTTCCGTGCCGGCGGCCTCCAGGTCGTCCTCGGCCAGCGCGATCCGGGCGAGCGCCAGCGGGTCGTCCCCCGCGGACGACCGCAGGAACGCCGCTTCTTCCGCGGTGAGCCGGGGCAGGCCGGCGGCATGGGCTGCGGGCAGCAGCGTCCGGCGTGACGGTGACGCGCCCGGCTCGCCGGTCCACTCGTAGGAGAACCAGGGGTCGTCCGGGGTCGAGCCGTCGAAGTGGGGCATCGGGGCGGCGGTCTCGGTGACCGCGTAGTCGTACCAGACGACCGCGCCCTGCCCGGCGGCCATGCCGGCGCGCAGCCGGACGACCGCGTCCCGGGCGCCCGCCGGGACGGTGAAGGTCACGCTGATCCGGTGGTGCCCGTGCTCGTTGCGGGCGGGCGCCGACCGGGCCGGGGCGGCGGCTGCCGCGTCGTCGGCCGTCCACTCGGCGGCCAGCCGCAGCGCGGACCGGTGCAGCCGGCCGCCGAGCGGTTCGGCGAGGAAGAGCGAGACACTCGCCGTGTAGGTGCCGCCGGGCCGCAGGACGATCCCGGCGGGCGCCGCGAACGTGTCGTCGTCGCCGGTCAGCCCGGTCACCCGCAGGCCGGTCACGCCGGGCAGGCCGGGCACCTCGACGGCCTCGGCCGCCGTTCCGGCGGAGACCGGCACGGCCGCCGGGTCGCCGCGGAACCCCGGGTCCGGCACCAGGTTGAGCACGGACGGCGGGGCCGGGGCCGGTTCGGCCAGCGGTGGCGGCGGGGTGAGCCGGAACGCGGCCCGGAACCGGGTCAGCATGCTCTGGTCGGTGGGTGCGGTCGCCGTCATCGATGTCCCTTCGCAGCGTGCCGCCGCAGTTTAGTCGGACATCCGACGCAGTCCGGCAGCCCGCGGGATCCCCCGTCCTATATCGGCAGCACCACGGCGGACGGCCGGTTCCCCACACACGTCACGGTCATCCGGAAGCGCGCCAGGCCACCGGCGAAGACGACGACCGCGGTCAGCGACGGGCCCCGGTCGACCCGCTCCACGGTGAATCCGGGCCGCGGCTCCCAGGCCAGCAGCTCGGCGCCCGCCGGGACGCACCGGGCCACCACCGACCCGCCCGGCGACTCCAGCCGGGTGCTCCGCGGTTCGGCCGGCCCGGACGGCTCGGTGATGGTCACGCTCGGTTGCGGACCGGGCCTCGACGGCCTCCCCGATCCGTTCGGACCGGCCGGCAGACTGGGCCAGACGAGCGGGACGCTGCTGTTCACCGCCGCTTTGGTGGGCCGGGTGGCGGATTCGGCGGGGCGCGTGACGGCCGGGCCGCCGGCACCACTTCTGGTCACTCCGGGTGAGGCAGCGGGCGGAGCGGCCACGCCGGGCTCGCCGGCCGGGTCACCCTCGCGCCCGGCGAGCAGCATCGGCACGGCGGCGAGCAGGACCGCGGCCAGGGCGCCGGCCAGGAGCCGGGCACGCTTCAGACCCCTTTTCGGTACGGGTGGGACGGGCGCCGTCCACTCGTCCACGGGTGGCTCGATCCGCCGGGTGACCTCGTCGGGGGCGTCCTGGGAATCGGGTGCGGGTCCCCGTACCTCCTCGGTCTTCGGCACGCCCGCGGCCTCGGCGGCGTCGCCCAGAACGCCTGCCACCTCGGCCGCGTCCGGACGCATCCACGGATCCTTGGCCAGGCAGCGGCCGACCAGGTCGATGATCTCGGCGGGCACGCCGGGCAGTTCGGGCAGCGGCAGCGGCTCCTGGTAGACGTGCGCCTCGAGCATCTGGGTGGTGGTCTCCACACTCCACGGCGCGCCCCCGGTGAGCAGCCGGTAGAGCAGCACGCCGAGCGCGTAGACGTCCGAGGCGGGCTCGATCGCGCCGCCGGTGAGCCGTTCCGGCGCCAGGTAGGCGGGTGTGCCGAGCAGGGCGTCCTCGGGCGAGGCGGGCCCGGCCACGGCGGCGATGCCGAAGTCCACCACCTTGGCGCCGGCCGGGGTGACCATGATGTTGGCGAGTTTGACGTCCCGGTGCACGAGCCCGTCGGCGTGCGCGACGGCCAGCGCGGCGGCCACCTCGCCGCAGATCCGGAAGACCGTGCGCGGTGGCACGCGGCCGCGCGACACCCGCTGTTGCAGGGTCGGCCCGTTGATCAGTTCCATCACCACATAGGGGACCGGCTGCCCGTTCTCCTCGCATTCCCCGAAGTCGTAGATCTGCGCGATGTTCGGGTGCGAGAGGGTCGCCGCCGCCCGCGCCTCGTGCAGGATCCGCAGCCCGAACCGGGGGTCGCCGGCATAACGCCCGGCCAGCACCTTCACCGCGACCGGGCGGTTCAGCACCTCGTCCAGGGCGTGCCAGACGACGGCCATGCCGCCGCGGCCGAGTTCATTGATCAGCCGATACCGGCCACCGAGTTTCCGCTCCACCTCCACCCGAGGCAGTCTGCCGAAATGCTCGGGAATTCGCACATCCGAGCCGCGCTCGAATGCCATTCACCTTTCACATTCGGATATCGTGCGGGCATGGTGGTCTCCACGGTGGACAGCATTCTCGGCCGGGTTCTCGGGCAGGCTCCGGCGCTCCATTCGTATTCGATCTCCGAAGTACGCACGCCGATGCGCGACGGCACCGAACTGATTGGTGATCATTTCGCGCCGGATTCCGCCGGCGCCCGGGGGACGGTGCTGATCCGTACGCCGTACGGCCGTGGCTTCCCCACCTCGGCGCTCAACGGGCGGCTGCTGGCCGCCCGCGGCTACCACGTGCTGTTGCAGAGCGTGCGCGGCACGTTCGGCTCCGGCGGCGCGTTCCGGCCGATGGCCCAGGAGACCGAGGACGGTCAGGACACCGTCGCGTGGCTGCGCGGACAGTCCTGGTTCGACGGGCGGCTGGCCACCCTCGGCGCCTCCTACCTCGGGTGGACGCAGTGGACGCTCCTGCAGGACCCGCCGCCCGAGCTGTGCGCCGCGGTGATCTACGTGGCGCCGCACGACTTCCGCGAGGCGGTGTGGGGCACCGGGGCGTTCACCCTGGGCGACTTCCTCGGCTGGAGCGACCAGATCGCCCACCAGGAGGACGGCGGCGGGCTGCGGCGGCTGCTCGGGATGGCGTGGGCGCCCCGCCGGGTGGCGCCCGGCCTCACCGGGCTGCCGCTGCCGCACGCCGCGGTGCCGGTGCTGCGCGGGCGCGCCCCCTGGTACCGGGAGTGGCTGTCCCACCCGGACGGCGACGACCCGTGGTGGGAGCCGTACCGGGCCGGCGCCGCCCTGGCGAAGGCGGACGTGCCGGTGCTGCTGATCGGCGGCTGGCAGGACCTGTTCCTCGACCAGACCCTCCAGCAGTACGCCGTGCTCGCCGGCCGCGGCGCCGACGTGGCCCTCACCGTCGGCCCGTGGACGCACTTCCAGGTCGCCACCCGGGCCGCCGGGCTGGTCGCCCGGGAGAGCGTGGCCTGGCTCGACCAGCACCTCGCCGGTGGGCCGGCCGCCCGGAGACAGCCGGTCCGGGTCTACCGCACCGGGCAGGACGCCTGGCACGAGATGCCGTCCTGGCCGCCGCCGGCCGAGCCGGTCGCCTTCCACCCGCGCGCCGACCGGGGCCTCACCACGGCGGCGCCCGAGCGGCCGGAGGGCAACGCGGCGTTCACCTACGACCCGGCCGACCCGACCCCCTCGGTCGGCGGGCGCACCCTGACCGGGGCGGCCGGGATCCGCGACAACCGGCGGCTGGAGCGCCGTTCCGACGTGCTGACCTTCACCACCGATCCGCTGCCGACCGCGGTCGACGTGATCGGCTCACCCGTCGTGGAGCTGGCGGTCGCGCTGGACAACCCGTACGGCGACGTCTTCGCCCGGATCTGCGACGTCGACGAGCGGGGGCGGTCGTTCAACATCACCGACAAGCACCTGCGCCTCGACCCGGCGACGCCGGCCGGGCAGGTCCAGCAGGTCACCCTGACCCTGGATCCGTGCTTCCACCGGCTCCGGGCCGGTCACCGGCTGCGGTTGCAGATCTCCGGCGGCGCGTTCCCCCGGTTCGCCCGCAACCTGGGCACGCCCGGCGATCCGGCCGAGGGCCGGCACATGGCGCCCTGCCTGCACACCGTCCACCTGTCCGGCACCCGGCTGCTGATCCCGGTGACCGTCCGGCCGTAGGGTCGCCTCCATGACCGATACCTGGCGGCATCTGCCCGCACCGGCCCGCCCGATCGCCGCCTCGGCCACCGCCGCGGTCGCCGCGGTCCGGGCGAAGGACTCGACGGCCCTGGACGACGCGGTGACCGCCCTGGCCGGGCTCGATCCGGCGCAGAGCGGCCTGGTTCTCGGCACCGCGGTGCGCCTGCTGCTCGAGGACGGCCATCCGGACGGGCTCACCGCCGACGACGTACGGGCCACGCTGGCGAGCTGTGTCCGGTCCTGGCCCGAACAGGCCGACCCGCAGGTGGTGCTCTGGCTGCTGGCCGGCGCGCTCGGGGTGCTGGACGAGGACGGGACACCGCCCCCGAAACCGGACGCGCTGGCCCGTAACGCCGCCGTGCTGCTCGCCGACCTGCTGGCCGGCCGGCCGCTCGCCCCGTGGTGGACCGCGACCCTCGCCGAGATCGAGCGGGCCCAGCTCAACGATTAACTTTTTGCACAAACTGCAAGTTCACCTGGGGCGCACGTTGCGCGAGCGAACGGATGCGCTAATGAGAGGTCAACAAGGAGAAGCCGCTCTCCACGCTGAGCGGGGACGAGCGACTGAAGCGGGATCCGCCCCGCACTAGGGCATCCATCGGTGGGGCCGGCCACGATCGGCCGGCCCTCCCCGGACGGGTGACATCAGGACGGGCGCAGGCCCACCGAGGTCCGCGGGCTCGGCGGCTCGGCACAGCCCAGCAGGCCGACCAGCCCGGAGACCCACAGCTGCCGGTAGACGGTGGCGCTCGGGTGGCTGACCACCAGCTTCACGCCGCTCGCCGCGGCCGTGTGGAAGCAGGCGACCAGGATGCCGATCCCGATGCTGTCGATCAGCATCACCCGTTGCAGGTCCAGGCAGATCCGGCTCGGCGTCATGCCGGTCAGGACGTCGTTCACCGCGTCCCGCATGACGTGTGCGTTATCCAGATCGATCTCGCCGCTAGGTGCGATCTCGACGGTGCCGTCAGCCAGCTGGCGGGTCGTGATCGGCAGATACACAGCTGCCCTCTTTCTGGCGCACAGCCGGGGCTGACGCCGACATGCCGCGGGACACTCGGTGCGCCGGCCGGAGAAAGGGGCCGTGCGCTGGAGGCGATCGTTGGAGGACGCCGACCGGAACCCGCGTACCTTCAACAATCCGCTGGTCTGCAAGTTACGCCACGTAGGCGCGGAACGCCAGAGTAGTTCATATGGCCGGAATGCGCTGGAACGGTCACCGCGTGGCGGCCACGTTGACTGTCCACTGACTCGGACCGAAACTCACCGTATGCGTTGGAGCTCCGGCCGGAATGGTTGACGCCCTTCCGCGCGCCACGTCGGCGCCGGGATCCGTCTACTTCGACAGTGTCGACGGTGAGCGTGCCCGTGAGGTCCTGAATCGTTTCTACCACCCTGCGTCGATCGGGGCCGATCTCGAACTGGGCGCCGAGCTGATCCAACTCGGACCGCTCACCGTGGGTCACCTGACGTTCGCTCGTAGCGCAACTCTGGAGGTCGCCGAGGCCGGCGCCTACCACGTCACGCTGCCCACGGCGGGGCTGGTACGGATGCGGCGCGGCGGGCGGGAGCTGACCGCGACCCCGGCCACGGCGCTGGCGTTCCGGCCCGGGGACCGGATCCGCCTGCGGCACGAGCCAAACAGCGCGGAGCTGGGCGTCCGGATCGAGAGCTGGGCCCTGGAGGCGGAGCTCGCCGGGCTGCTGGGTCACCCGATCGAGGGACCGATCGACCTGCCGCCGGCGTTCGACCTGACCGAGGGGCCGGCGCACAGCTGGAGCCGGCTCATCCGGCTGCTCCGCGACGAGCTGGAGCACGAGAGCAGCCTGATCTACGAGCCGGTCATCGCCGAGCAGCTGTGCGGCAGCGTGCTCAGCGGACTGCTGCTCAGTGTCCCGCACCGGTACCACGAGGAGCTGGTGACTCCGTCCGCCGCCGGACCGCCCCGGCCGATCCGCCGGGCCATGGCGGCGATCACCGACGAGCCGGAGTACGCCTTCACGGTCGGCGAGCTGGCCGCCATCGCCGGGATCAGCGTCCGCTCGCTCCAGTCCGGGTTCCGGCGGCACGTCGGCTGCGCGCCGAGGGCCTACCTCCAGGACGTCCGGCTCACCCGGGCGCACGAGGCGCTGCGGCACGGCGATCCGGCCGCCGTCACGGTGGCCGAGGTGGCGCACCGCTGGGGGTTCGCCCATCTCGGCCGGTTCGCGTCGGCGTACCGGAAGCGTTTCGGCGTCTCGCCGTCGGAGACATTGCGGGCCGGGAACACCTGATCGGGTGTCACTCCCCGGGGTCGCAGCGGCGCGGCTGTGGCACCCCTCCGGTGCTTCGCGGCGCCGCGGAGGCCCCGAACAGGTGACCCCGCAGCGGTGTCCAGTCGCTCCAGGCCGCCAGGCGCGGCGGCACCGTGGCCACCTCGCCGTCACCGGCCCGGCACTGCTGCCGCAGGAACGCGACCACGCGCTCGGCGGCCGCCTCACCGTTCTCAACCAGGCTCCGCAGCACCCGGGGATCGGCCGTCTCCACGTCGCGCAGCAGTTCGGCCAGGCCGGACAGGGCCTGGACCACCGCGGACGCGTCCCGCTCGGCGTCCCACAGGCTGGTCACGCCGGCGCTCCCCCAAGCCGGGCCGGCTTCGCTCCGGCTGCGGTGCAATCCGTCGTGCCTCTTGCTGTGCGGTCGGTCATGCAATGCATCCCCTCACCCCGACACGCGCCCGGCGGTCGTCGCGGGCCCGCGACAGCCGCCACCGGGCCGTCCCCCCGGTGCGCGTGACAAGCCGAAAATGTATTCGGCTCGCTACTATGCGTCCATCCGTAACGCGCAGGCTCTGTCCAGTTAGCGCTCAGTTCGACCGGTCCTCGTTGCCGACCCCGCGTAGAACGCCCGGAATCGGGTATCCGCCGATCACACCCGATTCATGGAGGGGGCCATGATGAGCAGCACCGAGACCCGGCCGAACACACCGAACTGGCGGACAGGCGCTGAGCAGCCCTGGGATCCGGAGGATCTGGCCGTCGCGCAGGGTAAGTACCCGACGCCGGAGAACATCGCCCGCGCCAAAGCCGAGCTCGAGCGCGACGGCGCCGCCGCGATCGAGCGCACGGTTCCCTAGCCGGCCAGGGTGATCGTGGTCCGTTCAGTGACCGCCCGCTCGGCGGCGACCAGGATCGCGGTCACCTCGGCGCCGAACCGCACGTCACAGGACGGCCGCTCACCGCCCTCCGCCGCCGTCAGCAGCCCGGAGAGGGCACGGCGCAGCGCGTCGACCGGCGCCCAGTCGACCTGCGGGACGCTCCACACCCCCGCCTCCCCGGCGAAGACCGCCTCCTCACGGGCGGCCGCGGGCGGGGCGTCGACGGCGAGCGTCAACCGGCTCACCGCCCCGCCGATGTGCCGCAGCATGAGATGGGTGAGGTCACGCCCGCCGGCCATCCCGGCCACCTCGGCGACCGGGCCCAGCACCGGGAGCACCAGGGCCAGAGCGTGCGGGCCGACGTCCCAGAGGCCGCCCCGCTCCTTCCGCCACGGCGACGCCCCGAACGGGTTGTCCGGCGTGAAGATCGAGCCCAGGTGGTCGACCCGTGCCTCGGTCCAGCCGCCGGCCGCGACCGCCCCGGCCAGGAAGTCGTCCAGCACCGGGGTGAACCGGCGGGTGAAGAAGACCACCGACGCCACGTCCGCGGCCGCGGCCACGAGCGCATCGGCGTCCGCGGTGCGGGTGGCGATCGGCTTGTCCAGCAGGAGATGCCGTCCGGCGGTGGCCGCCTCGACGGCGAGCGGCGCCTGCACGTCCGGCGGCAGGGCGACCGCGACCGCGTCCACGTCCGCGATCAGGGCGGACGCGTCGGTGTAGGCGGGGACGCCGTACTGACCGGCCAGGGCGGCCGCCTTCTCCGGATCACGCCCCCACACGCCGGCGAACTCCACACCGGGTGAGTCGGCAAGCGCCGGGGCGTGTGCCAACTGAGCCCACGGGCCCGTACCGAAAAGTCCGAAGCGCACCGGATCGACCACCTTCACGTCACTGATCTCCGGGCCGGAAGTTACCAGGCCGGCAGGCCCTCAGTAACCTGGCCGGGTGAACGGTCCCCTGTCGGTGGCGACAATCATCGCCGCCCTAGTCCTGGCGGCGTGGTATCTGCTGCGGGCCGCGCTCGACCGCGCGCCCAGCCGGTTCGACCTGCTCGCCGCCGTCGTGCTCGCGGCGCTGGTCGTGGTTCTCGTCGTGGTCGCCGTGGCCGGCCTCTTCGACGGCGGCCGCCCGGCCGACACCGGGACCTTCGCCGGCTATCTGATCACGACGATCGCCTTCGTCCCGACGGCGCTGGTGCTCGCCAAGATGGAGCCGACCCGCTGGGGCAGCGTGATCCTCGGGGTCGCCTGCCTCGTCCTGCCCGTTCTCGTGCTGCGCCTGCAGCAGATCGCGTCGGTGACCGGTGCCTGAGGAAACCACCGCTACCCGCCCCAGCGACGCCGCGCTCGGCTCCGGCCTCGGCCGGGTGCTGCTGCTCGTCTACGGGATCTTCGCCCTCTCCGCGAGCGCCCGCGCACTGGTGCAGATCACCACCCACTTCGACGAGGCGCCGCTGGCGTACCTGCTGTCCGCCATGGCCGGCCTGGTCTACATCGCGGCCACCGTGGGCCTGGCCCGCGGCGGCCCGCGCGGCCGCCGGATCGCCCTGATCAGCTGCACCATCGAGCTGATCGGCGTGCTGATCATCGGCACCCTGAGCGTGTTGGACAAGGGCGACTTCCCGGACGCCACCGTCTGGTCCAACTTCGGCAGCGGCTACGGCTACGTCCCCTTGGTCCTGCCTTTCATCGGCTTGTGGTGGATCTGGCGCCACAAGCCCGAGTAGCAAGGGCGTAGGTCCACCACACCCGCGCCACCACTCACCCCGCCGCTTTCCAGTGAGCCCCATGCCACAGAACAACCCGCAAAACGCCGCCGGTGACGGGGCGACTGATTTTCCGACGCCGCGGGGTTTGCGGTGGCGGAAAATCAGCCGCCCCGTCACCGGTTACAAGGCGTTTTGCCGCGGAGCGAAGCGGAGCAATCAGGCACAGCAATCAGGCAATACCAACAACATGGGGAACGAAGTTACACGTGTTGGTGGTCACTAGACCGGCGGTGCCGAGGCCCTCGCGGATGCCCATGCCGGCCGGTTCGCCGTCGATCAGCCAGGAGCCGATCACCGGGTGGACGGTGCCCTCCAGGCCGTCGAAGGACGGCAGCTCGCACAGCTCCTGGACGATGTAGCGGCCGTCCGCGCCGTACTCCGAGGGGGTCGAGGTGAGCGGGACGCCGTCGCGGACCAGGGTGACCGAGCCACCCTCGCGGCCCCAGACCGGCTTCTTCGCGTACGACCTCAGCGACCCGGCGCCGGACGACTCGGCGAAGTAGGACGGGAGCAGGTACTTCGACCGTTCCGGATCATCGCCGAAGAGCTTCCACAGCACCGGGAGCAGGGCCTTGTTGCCGAGCAGCGCGGCCTTGTAGGGCGGCTCGATCCACACCGTCCCGCGCTTCTCCGGGTCGGCCATGTTCCGGAAGAACGCCTTGCCGCCCTCCTCGTGCCAGAACCACTCCCACGGGTAGAGCATGAAGACGACGTCGATCGGCTCGGCCCGGTGTTCCTGGCCCGGCCCGGGGACGAAGAGCACCCGGTCGCCGGCCACGTCCCACCCGATCTGGCTCATCGCGATCAGCTCGACCGGGAAGCCGGCCTCCTCCGCGGTCGCCATCAGGTACGCCACGTTCATCCGGTCCTCGCCGGACGTCTCGCTCGTCTCGTACGCGAAATAGATCTTGGGTTTTTCCGGGAGCCAGGGACGCGCCTCGCGCAACTTGGCGATGTTGCGCCGCCACGCGCCCGGATCGCCCGGCTCGCCGGGCTGGTCCTCCCAGCCGACCAGGCGCTCGTGGATCGAGTTCCACTGCCGCCACTCGTGCTGGGCCACACCGGTCTGGTCCATCCAGTGCCACTGGATGACCGCGCCCTCGACCAGGGACGTCGGCGTCTGCGCGTTGAACTCGAGCAGCCTCGGGACCGTGCCGGCGCCGTTGTACCAGAGGTCGAAACGGCCGTAGACGGTCGGCGAGTAGTCCGGCGTCTGCATCGGCAGGCGGCCGTCCGGATCCTTGTCGCGGTGCGTCCAGGTCTCGGCGTCACCGTCGAACCAGGTCCGGAGGATCTGCTCGTGGGTGTACTCGGGGATCCCGATACGGGTCAGGAAGCACGAGTCCGCGGTGCAGACCGAGGTGAAGAAGCCCTGGCGGCGGCCCTCGGCGGTGCGCCGCGGGCACTGACCGGCCATCCAGTCGCCGGCCTCCAGGCACATGGCGTAGAGGGCGGTGGTGGCCGCCTCCAGCTCCTCGATCTCGGCCGCGGTGAACTCGTAGTACGGGCCCTCCTGCCAGTACGAGTACGCCGTCCCGTCGGGCAGGACGTCGTCGTTGTACGTCAGCCCGAGACTGTAGTTGGTGAGCTGCCAACCGTCCCGGACCGGACCGTACGGGATCCGCCGCACCTCAGCCCCCGGACCTGCTCGACGAGCCGCCGCCGCCCTTGCCGACCACGCTCGTCTTGACCGTCCCGTTGCTGATCCGCCCGGTCGACGGCAGCCCGTACTTGGCACGCGAGGCGGCGTCGTTGTACGCGAACTTGGACCCGCCGGAGGGCAGCTTCTGGCCGGCCAGGTAACCCGACCGGTAGCCGGCGGAGTGCCAGATGAAGAAGCCGCTCCCGCCCCCGCCGCCGCCACCGTCGTCGTCGCAGTAGTCCTCGTCGACGATCACACCGTTGGCGTCGGCACAGTAGAAACCCTCGTCGACATATTCGTCGTTGTCGCACGCCGCCGTACCCCCCGCGGCCAGCAGGAGGAAGGTGCTGGTCAACGACACGGTCCGGGAACTCATGCGTCGGTTCATGATTTCTTTGTAACTCTTCTCAGCAAGTTGCCAGCAACCACGTTCCCTCAGTCCCTCGGTCCGCCGGCCACGTAAATCACCTGTCCGGAGACGAATCCGGCACCCTCACTCGCCAGGAAGGCGACCGTGTTCGCCACATCCTCCGGGCGGCCGGCACGGGCCACCGGGATCTGGCTCACCGTGTGCTTCTCGAAGTCGGCGAAGTCGACGCCGATCCGGGCGGCGGTCGCCTTGGTCATGTCGGTCACGATGAAGCCCGGCGCCACCGCGTTCGCCGTGATGCCGAACTTGCCCAGCTCGATCGCGAGGGTCTTGGTGAAGCCCTGGAGCCCGGCCTTGGCGGCGGCGTAGTTGGCCTGGCCGCGGTTGCCGAGGGCGGAGGTGCTGGAGAGGCTGACGATCCGGCCGTACCCGGCGGCGACCATGTGCTGCTGGACGGCCCGGCTGAACAGGAACGCGCCGCGCAGGTGGACGGCCATCACCGTGTCCCAGTCGTCCTCGCTCATCTTGAAGAGCAGGTTGTCGCGCAGCACGCCGGCGTTGTTGACCAGCACGGTCGGCGCGCCCAGCTCGGCGACGGTCCGCTCGACGGCGGCCACCACCTGATCGGAGTCGGCCACGTCGGCGCCGATGGCGATCGCCCGGCCGCCCGCCTCCTCGATCGCGGCCACCGTCTCGGCGCCGGACTTCTCGTCCAGGTCGACGACCGCCACGGCCAGGCCGTCGGCCGCGAGCTTGCGGGCGATCGCGGCGCCGATGCCGCGGGCGGCTCCGGTCACGATGGCGACACGAGAGGGTACGGACTGCGACATTGCGGCCTCCAGCAGTGATCTCCGCGATTGGAGGCGAGCCTAAACCCCGTCAGGCGGTTCTGCGCATCCGGATCCACCGGTATCCGTACCCGCTGACCTTGATCTTGTCCAGTCCGTCCGGTTCCGGGTACTCCTGGTCGGCCAGCACGTCGTTCGGGAACTCGGCCTCCCCGGCCAGGCCGCTGAGATCGACCACCGCGTCGGCGTCGCTCAGGTTGTGCACGAACAGCATGGTGCCGGTGCCGTCGTCGGCGCGATGCGCCAGCACGCCGCGCGGGGCGGGCACGTCGACGTGGGTGCAGCGGCCGCTGCCGATCTCGGGGGCCTCCCGGAGGGTACGGATCATCCGCTCGAACCAGGACAGCAGCGACGCCGGATCGTGCCGTTGCAGGGTCACGTTGACCTTCTCGAACCCGAACTCGCCGCCGGAGATCACCGGCCGGATCAGGTCCTTCTCCCCGGCGCTCGAGAAGCCGCCGTTCGGCAGCAGGGACCACTGCATCGGGGTACGGATGGCGTTGCGCCCCGGCAGCGCGAGGTCGTCGCCCATCCCGATCTCCTCGCCGTACCGCAGCACGGGAGTGCCCCGCAGGCTGAACTGGAGCGAGTAGGCGAGTTCCAGCCGGCGCCGGTCGTTGCCCAGCATCGGGGCCAGGCGACGGCGGATGCCCCGGCCGTACAGCTGCATGGCCTCGTCCGGCCCGAACCGCTCGAACACCTCGCGGCGCTGCTCGGCGGTGAGCCGGGACAGGTCGATCTCGTCGTGGTTGCGCAGGAAGTTGGCCCACTGCCCGCCGTCCGGCAGCTTCGGCGTGTCGCGCAGCGCGTCGATGATCGGCTCCGGGTCCTGCCGGGCCAGGGCGAGCACCATCTTCGCGTTGAGCATGAAGTCGAACAGCATGTGGATGCGGTTGCCGGAGCCGCTCTCGTCGCCGAAGTAGGCGACCAGCCGCTCCGGCTCCACATTGGCCTCGGCCAGCAGGATCGCGTCGCCGCGCCGCCATTGCACGTGCTGGCGCAGCTCGGTGAGGAAGCCGAAGTCCATCGGCGAGGACGGGTTGCCCGGCTCGGTCTCCTCGATGATGAACGGCACGGCGTCCATCCGGAATCCGGCCACCCCGAGCTGCAACCAGAACGCGCAGATCTTCTTGATCTCGGCCCGGACCTCGGGGTTCCGGACGTTCAGGTCGGGCTGGAACTTGTAGAACCGGTGGTAGTACCAGAGCTTCGCCGTACGGTCGTAGGTCCAGGTGGCCTCCTGCTCGCCGGGGAAGACCATGCCCTGGTCCCGGTCCGGCGGAGCGGTCTCGCTCCAGACGAACCAGTCACGGTACGGCGAGTCCGGCGACGAACGCGCGGACCTGAACCACGGGTGCTGGTCCGAGGTGTGGTTCACCACCAGGTCGATGATCACCTTGATGCCCCGGTTGGCGGCCTGATGCAGCAGTTCGGCGAAGTCGCCCAGGCTGCCGAACCGGGGGTCCACGTTGTAGAAGTCGGACACGTCGTACCCGTCGTCGCGGCCGGGCGACGGGTGGATCGGGTTGAGCCACAGGCAGTTGACGCCGAGCCGGGCCAGGTAGTCGAGCCGTCCGATCAGGCCGCGGATGTCACCGCAGCCGTCGCCGTCGGAATCGGCGAACGAGTCGATGTCGAGGCAGTAGACGACGGCTTTCGAGTACCACCGGTCATTCATGCGCCCTTACATGTCCGTGGCCCCGGCCGGCCAAACGTTCCCGGAGGCCCAGCAGCAGCACGCCCCCACCGAGCACCAGGAACGGCAGCAGGAACAGCACCACGGCGGACAGGACGCCGCCAACCGTCGGGCCGAAGTAGCGCCACTCGGTCACCACCTGGTCCAGCGCCTGGAGGACGAAAGCGATCATCAGGACGACGGCGGACAGCACCGCGATCCGGCCGCGCACCCGGCGGCCGGCGGTCCACGCCGCGGCGGCCAGGGCCAGAACCGGCAACCCGTAGTAGGCCAGGTCCCAGAACAGTTCGAAGAACCGCGGGTCGAACCACGGGCGCTCCTGGGCGCGAGACCGGGCGATCGCCTCGGTCGCCGCCGCGACCACCGTCCCGGCGGCGACGAGGGCCAGGCCACGGCCGCTCAGAACGGCCCGGACCGGGCGGTCGGAGAACGCGAACAGGCCGGTCACCACGACCGCCAGACCGAGCTGCCAGAGCAGGAACATGGCGAACCCCGGCACGATCGCCGACCACAGGAGCATCGCCCCGGCCTGCACCAGCACGCCGACGGCCGCGAGCGCCACCGTCGCCCGCCGCAGGCCCAGCACCGCCGCGGTGACGACCAGGAGCCAGATCGTCGTGCGCGCCGCCGGGTCGGCCAGCATCAGGCCGTCGACGCCGAGGGCGCGCATCGGGTCGCCCCGGCCCCACAGCAGCAGGCCGGCCGCCAGCCGGCTGACCGCGCCACCGGCCAGCGCCAGCGCGACGAACAGGCCGGTGACCGCGGCGGCGGCGCGCCACCCCGTACCCCGCTGGGTGTGGAAGGAGTGACCCAGACGGGCCGTGAGGCCCGCACGCAGCAGATCCAGCGCGTCGGCCGGGGAGGGGAAGCGGCGGCCGGGCTCGGCGCCGGACATCAGCACGCCGACCATCTCCTCCTCGTAGGCGGCCCGATGGCCGGACGGATAGATCCGCAGCAGGCGGCGGTAGCGCACTTCCAGGGTCGTCACGCGGGGGCCCCTCCGAGTTCGGCGCGGCGGGCACGCAGGCGCCGCTCGGCGATGGTCGCCTGGCTGCGCAGGCGGGCGGTCTCGGCGGCCAGGCTCATCGCCCCGGCCCCGGTGAGCCGGTAGTAGCGCCGCAGCCGGGACTGCACGACCTCTTCCCGGTCGACCTCGATCAGGCCCTCGGCGCGCAGCCGGTCGAGGGCGGCGTAGAGCGTGCCGGCGCGCAGCCGGACCCGCCCCGCGGTGATGGTGGCCACGTCCTCGATCACGGCATAACCGTGCCGGGGCTCCTCGGCCAGGGCGGTGAGCACGAGGAACGTCGGCTCCCGCATCGGGCTCTCACTCATGCCGGAAGCATATACCGATGACAGGTATATACGGGGGGCGGTTCACAGCATCTTTCTCGGGTAACTCTCAGCAACCGGCTGCACTGTGTAGAGAGTTCCCAACGCTCAACCCATGGAGGCGCGCACATGGCCGACGGCGATCTCGGCAATCTCGGCGGACTGACCGGCTGGGTCGCCTCGGTGATCGAATCGCTCGGCGAGGTGGGGGTCGGCCTGCTGGTCGCCCTGGAGAACCTGATCCCACCGATCCCCAGCGAGATCGTCCTGTCGATGGCCGGGTACCTGGCCGGCGAGGGCCGGGTGAATCCGGTCCTGGTCTGGGTCACCGCGACGCTGGGCGCGCTGCTCGGGGCGGTGGCGCTCTACTGGCTGGGCCGTGGGCTGGGCGAGGAGCGGCTGAAGCACTGGCTGGACCGGATCCCGCTGGTCGACCCGGACGACCTGAACAGGGCGGACCGCTGGTTCGAGCGGCACGAGCGGGCCGCCGTGCTGTTCGGCCGGTGCGCCCCGGTGGTGCGCAGTCTGGTCTCCATCCCGGCGGGCGCCAACCGCATGCCGATGGGCTGGTTCATCCTCTGCACCGCGATCGGTAGCGGGGTGTGGAACGCGCTGTTCATCGGCGCCGGGTACGCGCTCGGCTCCCGCTGGCAGGATGTGGAGAGGTACAGCCACTGGTTCGACTACGCGATCATGGCGTTCTTCGCCGTCGCGATCGCGTCCTGGGTGGTGAAGAAGGTGCGCAGGCGGCGGCAGCGCGCCGCCGCCCGCACGTGAGAACTTCCGTCACTTCCGGAACTGGATCCAGTTCACGTTCACGAAGTCGGCCGGCTGACCACTGGTGAAGGTCAGGTAGACGGTGTGCGATCCGGTCACGTTCGACACGTTGGCGGGGACCGAGGTCCAGGTCTGCCAGCCGCCGGTGTTGGCCAGGGCGAAACTGCCGATCGGGGCGTTGCTGCGACTGTCCAGTCGTACCTCGACCAGGCCGCTGACCGCGGTTCCCGCACCGGACGCGACCCGGCCCACGAAGTCTTTCACCCCGCCGGTCCCGAAGTTGACGTTGTTGAACTGGAGCCAGTCACCGTTCGCGACGTAGCTGACGTTCTGGCCGCCCTCGGAGCAGGTCTCCAACTGGACACCGGCGGAGCCGTTGAACGACTCGGCCTCGATCCGGGAGTAGGCGTCCCGGCTGGTGCCGCTGGTCGGGGTCGGGGTGGGGCTGGTCGTCGGCGTGGTGCCGCCGCCCGACTGGTAGACCGCCACGTAGTCGATCAACATCGGCACGCCGGACTGGGTGGCCGAGGTCGGGCCGCCTCCGAAGGCCGCCGGGAACCCGCCGCCGATCGCCACGTTGAGGATCATGAAGAACCCGTGGTGCAGGGCGTTGTTCCAGGTGGTGGAGTCGACCGCGGTGGAGGTCAGGGTGAAGTAGTTGGACCCGTCCAGGTAGAACCGCAGCTGCTCCGGGGAGGTGCTCCGGTCGTACTCCATGGCATAGGTGTGGAAGCTGCCGAGACAGCCGTTGCAGGCCCGCTCACCGCTGGTCAGCCCGGTGGTCTCGTTGCACGGCCCGCCGGGGTTGCTGCCGCAGTGCAGGGCCGAGAAGACGCTGGAGCGGCCGTTGATGTTCTCCAGGATGTCGATCTCGCCGATGCTCGGCCAGTTGGTCGCGCCGACCGGGCGGGCCGCCGCGCCGAGCGCCCAGAACGCCGGCCAGTAGCCGGCCGCGGCCGCGCCGGTCACGTTGGGCTGCTGGATCCGCGCCTCCATCCGCATCTTCCCGCCGGTCGGGGCGGCGAAGTCGGTGCGCTGGGTCTCGACCCGGCCGGAGGTCCACCGGCCGGCGGAGTCCCGGATCGGCTTGATCACCAGGTTGCCGCCGCCGTCCTGGTAGACGTTCGCGGTCGAGTCGGTCATCGTCTCGATCTCGCCGGTGCCCCAGTTGGACGCGCCGCCGGGATAGCCGGTGCCGGTGGAGTAGAGCCAGTTGGAGCGGTTGAGGCCGGTGCCGGCCGCGCCGGTGAAGTCGTCGCTGAAGACCAGGCTCATCCCCGCCGGGGCGGAGGGGACGGCGGCCTCGGCCTGGGCGACGAAGGTGACCGAGGCGCCGACCGCGAGCACCGCGGTGGCCACGGCGAGTATGCGTCGGGGGATTTTCATGGGGACGCGCCTTTCACGGGGAGGGGGATTTGTCGGGAGAGAGCGCTCTCACAGATTGCACGCTTGTTTCCGGGAGTTGTCAACATGGAAGTTCACCGATCGTTTCCGGGGAGAGGGCGCCGGGTATCCCGGTGCCCATGACAACCGCCACCGAGGGCACGGCGATCTCCCCCGAACTCGCCGCCAAGGCCGAACGCGAAGACCTGCTCACCCTCGGCGTCGAGGAGGAGTACCTCCTGGTCGACGCGGTGGAGCCGCACGCCGTCGAGGCCGTCGAGAAGGTCTTCGCCGAGGTGCCCGGGGAACTGCGGGACGTGGTGCAGCACGAGTACCAGCGCAGCCAGATCGAGGTGGCCGGCCCGCCGCAGCTGGAGCTGGACGACCTCGCCGCGGCCCTGCGCCGGCTGCGCGCCGGGGTGGCCGACGCCGCCGCACGGGCCGGCGCGCGCCTGCTCGCGGTCGGCACCGGGCCGGCCGCCGGGCCCTGCATCCGGATCGTCGACGACCCGCGCTACCACCGGATGCGGGAGCACTTCGGCGACCTCTCCCCCGGCCAGGGCATGTGCGGCACCCACGTGCACGTCAGCATCCCCGACCCGGAGACCGGCGTCCGCGTGCTCAACCACCTGCGCCCGTGGCTGCCGGTGTTCCAGGCGGCCACGGCCAACTCACCGCTCTTCGCCGGGCACGAGACCGGGTACGCCAGCTGGCGCTCGATGATGTGGGAGCGGTGGCCCACCGTGGGGCCGACGCCGTACCTGCGGTCGCACGAGCACTACCTGACCCTGGTCGCCGACCTCCAGCAGAGCGGCGCGATGCTCGACGAGGGGATGCTCTACTGGTACGCCCGGCTCTCCGCGCACTACCCCACCGTGGAGATCCGGATGGGCGACGTGATGCCCACGACCGACGACGCCGTGCTGCTCGCCGCGCTGACCCGGGCCCTGGTCGCCACCCTGCTCCACGAGGTGCGCGCCGGGGTGGAGGCGCCGGACGTGCCGCACCCGCTGCTGATGGCGGCGCACTGGCGGGCCGCGCACGACGGCCTCGAGGGGCTGAACATCGACATGGCCACCCGGCAGCCACGCCCGGCCTGGCGCCTGCTCCGGCAGCTCTTCGACTACGTGCGGCCGGAGCTGGACCGGCACGGCGACCTGGCCACCGTCACCCTCCTGATGGGACGGCTGCGCGAGCACGGGACCGGCGCGGCACGGCAGCGGGCGCTGCTGGCCCGGGGTGGTTCGGTGGCCGATGTGGTGACCTGGCTGGCCGCCGCCACCCGTGGAGAGGACGCTACTTCATCGATCTGACGGATGTTTGCGCTCCGTAGTCGCATAACATGAGCTGGAAATATCACCGCGTGTGCCGACAAGGTGACTAATTCGGTATCGCGCTTGATCTTGCGGCACGGTAGGCATGACGGATGCCGCCGCACTCTTCGCTCTCACCAGCGCCGACGTCCCAAGGGGACAGACCGGTGGGGCGGCACCGGGTGCCAGACGCGTCAACCGTCCCCCTGCCCCGGATCCCGGTTCCCCGGGTCGCCTTCCTGGACGGCGGCGGCTCCGCACGGCACCGCGCCGGGGCGGACGAATCGTATGGATCCTCCCGGACAGCCGCCCGCCGGACGCGCGCCGCGGAGGCCAGGCACGCGCAGAACCGGCGCGGGTCCACGACGGACCGGGCATCCGCCGGCGCGCATCGCGCGCCCAACAGCCTGCCGGTGGAGGCCTGGGTGCAGGCCGCCCGGAACCGGCCGCAGGTGCTGCTCGGCACGCTCGTCGCCGCGGGTCTGCTGCTCACCGCCGTGCCGATCCCGCAGTCCGGCGGGGAGAGCAACAGCGTGATGACGGCCGCCGCCGAGGCGGTCGGCGTGATCAGCAAGAGCGAGAAGAAGAAGCCGGAGAAGAAGGCCGAGCCGGACCCGGTCCAGGCCCTTCCGGCGGCCGTCGACCCGTCGGTGGCGCCCTCACCGCCGGCGCCGTCGGTCACGCCCACCGTCCAGCCCACCGAGAAGCGGCCGGAGCAGGTCGTGGTCCCGGTCGGCGATGGGCCGTTCAACTCGCTGCGCACCACCGGATCGCAGGTGGTGATGCTGAGCTTCGACGACGGGCCGGACCCGGAGGAGACGCCGAAAATCCTGGCACTGCTGGAGAAGCATCAGGTGAAGGCGGTGTTCTGCCTGGTCGGCACGCAGGCGCGGCGGCATCCGGACCTGGTCCGGCAGATCGCCGACGCCGGGCACGTGCTCTGCAACCACACCTGGAGCCACGACCTGCGGATCGGCAAGAAGAAGCCCAACCAGATCCTCGCTGATCTGGAACGGACGAACGCGGCGATCCGCGCGGCCGTACCGGATGCCGAGATCCCCTACTTCCGGGCGCCCGGCGGCAATTTCACCGACCGGCTGGTCAAGACGGCGTACGGCGACGGCATGACCTCCCTCTACTGGGAGGTGGACCCGCGCGACTGGGAGCACCCCGAGGGCGAGACCTCCGAGCAGCACGTGAAGCGGATCGTCGCGCAGGTCAGGAAGGAGACCCGGCCGGGCGCGATCGTGCTGTCGCACGACTTCAACCAGCCGGACACCACGGCCGCGTACGCCGAACTGCTCCCCTGGCTGGTGGAGAACTTCCAGGTCGGCGTCCCGGGCGCGGCGTCCGAGCCGACCCCCACCCCGTCGGAGCCCACGCCCACGCCCTCGACCGCCCCGGCCGAGACGCCGTCCGCTACGCCGAGCGCTTCCGCGGCGCTGTGACCGGCGGCTGGCAGGCCGGGCACCAGTAGAGGTTGCGCCCGGCCATCGGGCCCCGGGCGATCGGGGTGCCGCAGACCAGGCAGGGCTGGCCGGGGCGGCGGTAGACATACACCTCGCCGCCGTGCCGGTCCACCCGCGGCGCCCGGCGCATCGCCTCCGGGGTGTGCTCGGTGTGCACCGTGTCGATCCGGCCGCGGGCCACGCCCTCCTTCATGAGCGCCCGCAGATCGTCCCAGATCGCCGTCCAGCGGTCCGGGTCGATCGCGACGCCCGGGGTGGCCGGCGACAGGCCGGCCCGGAACAGCACCTCGTTGGCGTAGATCAGGCCGCAACCGGCCACGATGGACTGGTCCAGGAGCAACGCGGACAGCGGTTTGGTGCTGGACCGGATCCGGCCGTACGCGAACGCCGGGTCGGCGTCGTCGCGCAGCGGGTCGGCGCCCAGACGGGCCCGCAGCAGGTCGGCCGCGGCCGGGTCGAGGACCTCGCAGGCGGTCGGGCCGCGCAGCTCCAGCCAGTGACCAGAACCGGTCAGGACCATCCGCAGCTGGCCGACCGGGGCGGGGGCGGGCAGCTCGCCGTCGGCGAACTTGCCGTACAGCCCGAGGTGGACGTGCAGGATGCGATCGCCCTCGTAGTGGTGCAGCAGATGCTTGCCGCACGCCTCGGTGTCGAGCAGCACACGCCCGTCGATGAGGGCGGCCCCCGCGGTGAAGCGGCCCTGCGGGCTGTGCGCCCGCACCGGATGCCCGGCGAAGAGCTCACGGTGGCGGGTCGCGAGGCGGTGAATGGTATGTCCCTCCGGCACGCACCAAAGGTAGCCGGGCATTATGCCGTGAGCGGATTCGCCCTGAGGCGAATCGCTGGGATCCGGGGACCGAGTGGGAGAAGGTGGGTTCATGAGCATTGAGACGACCATGCGGGGCGGCGGCGCGTCCTTCGACGACCAGGTGTTCGACCGGCTGCTGCGGGAGCGGATCATCTTCCTCGGCAGCGAGGTGAACGACGAGGTGACCAACCGGATCTGCGCGCAGATGCTCCTGCTCGCCTCCGAGGACTCCGAGCGCGACATCGCTCTCTATATCAACTCTCCGGGCGGCTCGATCAGCGCCGGCATGGCGGTCTACGACACCATGCAATACATCAAGAACGACGTGGCCACCATCGCGATGGGCATGGCCGCCTCGATGGGCCAGTTCCTGCTCTGCTCCGGCACCCCCGGTAAGCGGTACGCGCTGCCGCACGCCCGGGTGATGATGCACCAGCTCTCCGGCGGCATCGGCGGCACCGCCGCGGACATCGCCATCCAGGCCGAGAGCATGCTGCACATCAAGCAGGTGATGAACGAACGGATCGCCTTCCACACCGGGCACACCCCGGAGGAGATCGAGCGCGACTCGGACCGGGACCGCTGGTTCACCGCCCAGCAGGCGAAGGAGTACGGCCTCGTCGACCACGTGATCGCCAAGGCGACCGACGTGAACGCGGTGTCCTCGCTGGTCTGAGGAAGGACCGTCACCCGCGCCGCCCGTGTCAATTCCGGGCGGCGCGGGTACATAACCACGTCAGAACCTGACAAGGAGGTGCTGACGTGCGGATTCCTACCTTCCCGCGCCAGTCCACGGATGAGGACACGGCCACCGGGCGGACTCCGGTGACCCCCCGCCGGGACGACGGCGCGACCACCACGACCCTGCCCCCGGTCCGCTCCGAGACCGAGCGCGCCCGGACCATCTCCGAGCCGGTCGCCATCCCGTCGCCCGCTCCGCGGGCCCGGACCGGCTTCCTGGCCACCCTCGGCCTCATCCTCGCGGTGGCGGGCGCGATGCTCGTGCTCTCCGGCCCCCTTCTGGGGTACGGCGTCGGCGTCGCCGCGGTAGCCCTGATCATCTCGCTCGCCGGCGTCTTCGCGACCCGTAAGCGGCACGTGGCCGGCAAGACCAGCGCGCTGATCGGGATGGTCCTGTCCATCGGCGCGATCGTGCTGGGCGTGCTCGCGCTGACCGGTCAGGTCTGGTGGCTGGACACCGGCACCCACTCGGCGGGGGAACTCAGAACGTGGCTCGACTCACAGTTTGCGAACCGGATCTGACGGGTATTCGTCTCACAAGTCCTTCAGCGGTTCGCGGAGGACGCCAAGGCCCCGGCATGGGTGGCGGTTCGCCGCCCCGCCGGGGCCTTTGCAACGAATCGCCGCGGGCCGCCGCGATCACGCAACGATCGGCCGCGTCACGCATGGTTGATCAGGGGCATCCGACGGTCCCCGCGACCTACCGTTTTCTTCCATGACGTTCAAGCGCCGCTACCTGATGTGTCGGCCCACCCACTTCGCCGTCACCTACCGGATCAATCCCTGGATGGACCCGACGGCGCCGTACGACAACGCGCTGGCCATCAGCCAGTGGGAGAACCTCCGGCAGACCTTCCTGGGTCTCGGCCACACCGTCGAGCTGATCGACCCGCTACCCGGGCTGCCCGACATGGTCTTCGCCGCCAACGGCGCCACCGTCGTCGACGGCCGGGCCCTGGGTGTGCAGTTCCGCGACGCCGAGCGGGCCGACGAGGCCCCGGCGTACGCCGCCTGGTTCCGTGAGAACGGCTTCGACGTGCTCGAGCCCAAGCACACCAACGAGGGCGAGGGCGACATCCTCCTCGCCGGAGACGTGCTGCTGGCCGGCACCGGCTTCCGGACCTCGCACGCCTCGCACGCCGAGACCCAGGAGTTCCTCCAGCGGCCGGTGATCACCCTCCAGCTCGTCGACCCGGCGTACTACCACCTCGACACCGCCCTCTGCGTGCTGGACGAGACCAACATCGCGTACCTGCCGCAGGCGTTCTCGCCCGGTTCGCAGGCCGTGCTCCGGCAGCTCTTCCCCAACGCGATCATCGCCACGCCGGAGGACGCCGCCGTGCTCGGCCTGAACGCGGTCAGCGACGGTGAGACCGTGGTGCTGGCCGAGCAGGCCACCCACCTGGCCGGCGCGCTGCGTGCGGCCGGATACCGGACCATCGGGGTCGACATGTCCGAGCTGCGCAAGGCCGGCGGCGGACCCAAGTGCTGCACGCTGGAGGTGCGTTCATGACCACGGTTGAATTCCGTACGCCGGGGGCGCTGGCCGACGCCGAGCGCTGGACCGCCCACAACTACCACCCGCTGCCGGTGGTCGTGGCCGAGGCCGAGGGCGCCTGGGTGACCGACGTGGACGGCCGCCGCTACCTGGATTTCCTGGCCGGCTACTCGGCCCTCAACTTCGGGCACCGGCACCCCGGCCTGATCGCCGCCGCGCACGCCCAGCTCGACCGGGTCACCCTCACCAGCCGGGCCTTCGTGCACGACCAGTTCGCCGCGTTCTGCCGCGGACTGGCCGAGCTGTGCGGCAAGGACATGGTGCTGCCGATGAACACCGGCGCCGAGGCCGTGGAGACCGCGATCAAGGTGGCCCGCAAGTGGGGCTACCGGGTCAAGGGCGTCGCCGACGAGCGCGCCGAGATCATCGTGGCGGCGAACAACTTCCACGGGCGTACCACCACGATCGTCAGCTTCTCCACCGATCCGGAGGCGCGGGCCGACTTCGGGCCCTACACGCCCGGGTTCGTCGTGGTGCCGTACGGCGATCTGGACGCGGTCCGGGCCGCGATCACGCCGAACACCGTGGCGGTGCTGATGGAGCCGATCCAGGGCGAGGCCGGTGTGCTGGTGCCGCCGGCCGGGTTCCTGGCCGGGCTGCGTGAGCTGTGTGACACGAACAACGTGCTGATGATCGCCGACGAGATCCAGTCCGGGCTCGGGCGTACCGGGAAGACCTTCGCCATCGAGCACGAGGGCGTCGTCCCGGACATGTACGTGCTCGGCAAGGCCCTCGGCGGCGGCATCGTGCCGGTCTCCGCGGTCGCCGCCGACCAGGCCGTCCTCGGTGTGCTGCGGCCCGGCGAGCACGGCTCCACCTTCGGCGGCAACCCGCTCGCGTGCGCGGTCGGCGCCGAGGTGGTCCGGCTGCTCGCCACCGGCGAGTTCCAGGAGCGCTCGGCCCGTCTCGGCGCACGGCTGCACGCCGGCCTGGAGGCGCTGATCGGCCACGGTGTGGTGGCGGTCCGCGGCCGCGGGCTGTGGGCCGGGGTGGACATCGACCCGGTGCTGATGACCGGCCGGCAGGCCTGTGAACGGCTCGCCGAGCGGGGTGTGCTGGCCAAGGACACCCACGGGTCGACGATCCGGCTCGCGCCGCCGCTCGTGGTCACCGAGGAGGACCTGGACCACGCGCTGGCGCAGCTGGCCGCCGTACTCCAGGGTTGATCGGAGCATGCGCCGCCGCCGGACCGGCGGCGGCGCATCGCTATCGGCCGACCGGCCGGAACGCCATGGTGGGAGCCTCGCTCATCACCGACTCCGGCTGGACCACGCCGCCGGTCGCCCACATCTTCGACCGGCCCACGTGCACCTGGGCGTAGAGCTCGACGATGTCCTCCGGGCCGAGCACCCGGCGCTCGTCGCGGCGCAGCGTGAGCCGCTGGTCGTCGTCGAGTGAGCCGCCCGGGCGGATCCCGGTGCCGTTGGTGCTGATGTCCTGAGCGGTCACCTCACCGCCGCGCAGCGACAGCCGGACGTGCCCGCGGCTGATCCACTTCCGGGCGTCCTCGGTGAGCCACTGGCCCAGCATGACCCCGCCGCCGCCCTCCGGCGCGCGGCCGATCACCACGGCCTTGTCCTCGGACACCACGAAACGCTGACGGATCACGCCGTCGATGCGCACCGAGAAGACCTCGGTGGCCGGGCGCGCGCCCATGTCCTTGAGCCGGTCGCCGTGCCGGGGGCAGGTCGGTGCGCCGGCCCGCAGGGCGGGCGGCGGCTGCGACACCGGGCTGGTGAAGGTGCGCATGTCGGCGAACGGGCTGTCCGGGTCGCCGCCGTCGCCGTAGGTGTTGCAGTTCATCTGTGGGCAGCGCCACACTCGGGCGAGCAGCCGCTCACCCAGCGGGGACCGCGGCACCGGCGGCACCGCCTCGCCCCGGCCGACCCGGGCCACCAGCACCGGGCCGCCCTGGTTCGACACCAGGGCGAGCAGCCGGCCCGGATCGGTCACCCACGGCCTGCGGTCCCGGAACCGGTCCTCCCGGTCACGGGTGAGCACCGGCAGGCCGAGCATCTCGGCCACCTCCAGCACCCGGTCCTCGATCTGCGGAACCACCTCGACCTTGCCGTCGTCCGCCCAGCGGCGCACCACCATGCGCTCGTTCGACGTCAGGTCGGCGTCGGAGAGCAGCGCCCGGGGCGCGACCGCGTAGACCGGGACGCTCTCCTCCGACACATACCGCCCCAGGGCGTCGATCAGCAGACCTAGGCGGACCAGACTGGCCGGGCGGCCCCCGTCGAGGTCCGCGTAACGGACCACCTCTGACAGATCCACCACGCCCCGGGCCAGTGCCGGATCGGTGGTGAGCCGGGCCTCGATGGCATCGAGGACCTTGCTGACCTCGAATCTCACGAGTCCTCCCCTGTTACGTACGCGTGCGGCCCCTCCGACCCATCATGCCCCGCCCATGATCGCCGGGGAAATCGGGCCGGTATTTGTCGGACCTGGCCGCTATGGTGGGCGCCGCTCGACGAATCGACAAGGAGACACACATGAGGTTCCAACGGCTGGCCGTCGTCACGGTGACGATCGCGGCCCTCACCGGGATGGGTGGCTGCGGTTCGGCCACCACCGACTCGAAGCCCGCGGCCACCACGCAGGCCGCCGCCGACCCGCTGGCCGAGTTCGTCGCCGCGTCGAAGAAGCTCGGCACCGAGACGATGAAGATGAAGATGGAGATGCCGGGCGGCATCGAGGCGAGCGGCGTGTCCGACCTCGCCGGCAAGAAGGTCGACATGGTGATGAGCGTCGGCGCCGCCGGGCAGACCATGGAGATCGCGGTCCGCCTGGTCGGCGATGAGATGTTCATGAAGTACGGCGCCACCGCGGGCGCCAAGTGGTGGCGTCTCGACGTGTCGAAGCTTCCGGCGAGCAGCTCGATGAACCCGAAGAACATGGCGGACGCGTCGGCTTTCGCGCAGACCGCGGTCAAGGTGGAGAAGAACGGGGACACGTTCTCCGGCACGCTCGACATGACCAAGTCGCCGACCGTCGACCCGGAGTCGCTGAAGGCCCTGGGCGACAAGGCGTCCGCCGTCCCGTTCACCGCCAAGGTGGACGGTGAGGGCCGGCTCACCGAGCTGGTCATCGACATGAGCTCGCTGGGCGCCGGCGCCGGCAAGATGACGACCACCTACTCCGACTTCGGCACCCCGGTGTCGGTGGAGGCCCCGCCGGCCGCCGAGGTCACCGAGATGCCGGCCGAGATGCTCAAGTCGCTGAGCCAGACGGCCTAGGCTTCGGCGCGCCCCGGCCGCGTCCACAGCGGCCGGGGCTCCGGACGGTTCTCGTCGATCCACGCGTCGATGCGGGCCCACCAGTCGTAGAGCCAGTCGATCCGCTCCTGTTCGCCGGTGGGCACCTCCTCCGGCGGCACACTCCAGAACCGCATCACCAGCCGCTTGTCCATCGGCAGCTCCCGCCACACGTCGGCGACGCTCGTCATCCGGTCCAGGCCGGTGTGCGCCACGAAGATCACCCCGGCGTCCGGGGCCGCGTCGATCGCGGCGAAGAGCCCGCCCGGCTTCGGCGGCAGCAGGTTGTTCAGACTCTCCGCCCTGGCCGCCAGGTCGTGCAGACCACGGGACCACAGCCGGGCGATGGCACTGGCCCTACGGCGGAGCGTGAAGTTGCCGCCCTCCGGGAAGATCACGAAGGCGTCGTTGTCGTCCAGTCCGGTGGCCAGCTCACCGATCTGCTGCTCCAGCGTCGCCGTCCCGGTGCGGCCCGGCGAGATGAACCGGTTGGGCAGACGGTTGAGCAGCACATCCACCGCCGGATCCCACTGCAGGGCCGCCTTCAGCACGATCCGCGGCTCCCGCGCGAACCAGTTGACCAGCGCGTGGATCAGGGTGAAGGAGTCGCCCGGCCCGGCGTGCCGGCTCACCACGATCTCCGGGCGGCCGGGCTGCGCGGTGTCCGGGTCGGTGCCGACCACGTCGATCGTCAGGTGCAGCGACCAGCGGGCGAACCAGAAGAGGCTGCGCAGGAACCAGCCGGTCAGCACGTAGTGCGCCCGCTGAAAAGCGGGGCCGCGGATCCTCCAGCCGAAACCGGATGCCACCCAGAGCACCGCGAGCCCGGCCAGCGCCACGGCGTCCCACACCAGGTAGACGATGAGCAGGAAGACCACCCGGGGCACCCGCAGCCGGCCCGGCACCACGGGCGAGACGGCCAGCGCGATCAGCAGCCAGACCGGCAGGGTGGTGAGCAGGGTGAAGGCGAGCAGCACGACGGCCGGGGCGATCACCATGCGGCGCACCCAGACCGGGGGCATCAGCGGCCCGGCCCCGGCAGCGGGTTCACGTTGGCGGTCAGGTAGCGGCGGGAGGCGGTGTAGGCCCGGCTGATCCGGCGCCCCACCGCGGCCATGTCCCGGTACGCCCACGGCGAGTCGTCCCGGTTCTCCCCGCCGCCGCTCGGCAGCACGTGGACGCGGACGTCGTCCGGCAGCGACGCGAGCTCGCGGGCGAACCGGTGCCGCCGGGCGATCTCGAACGCCACCTGCGCCACCTCCCACGGCCGCTTCGGCACGCTGAGCTGGCGTTCCACCCGGCCGACCTGGAGCACGAAGATGAGTTTCGCTCCGAGCCGGACGGCCTCGCCGATCGGGATCGAGTTGACGATCCCGCCGTCGACGTAGTGCTCGCCGTCGATCTCCATGGGCGGCAGCAGCCCCGGCACGGCCGACGAGGCGACCACCGCGTCGACCAGCGGGCCGCTGTCGAACCAGTGCTCGGCGGCCCGCTCGATGCTTGCCGCACAGCAGTGGAACGGCACCTTCAGATCGGCGAACGTGGCGTTCTCCCCCAGCTCGCTCTCCAGCAGGCGGCGCAGCGGGCGGGGCGAGTGCAGATGGGTACGGGCGGCGAACCGGCGCATCTGGCGGCCGAGCGAGTCGCCGTACACCGCGGCGGCCTCCGGCGACGTCCAGAGCCGGACCAGGCGCTCGGTGACGTGCTCGGCCGGGTCGGCGGCGACCAGAGCGCCGTTCACCGCACCGATCGACGTGCCCACCACCAGGTCCGGGCGGAACCCGGCCCGGAAGAGCGCCCGCAGCATGCCGACCTCGACCGCGCCGAGCACGCCCCCGCCGCCGAGCACGAAAGCCACCGGACCGTCGACCATGTCACCATCCTCGCACGATCTTTCATCCTTGCCCTGACACCGATGTCAGGGCTTACCGTCGGCTCATGCTTATCGGAGAGCTGGCCGACCGGGCCGGCACCAGCCCGCGAACGCTGCGCTACTACGAGGAGCACGGGCTGATCCGTCCGCGCCGGGACGCCAACGGTTACCGGCAGTACGACGACGCGGAACTGCGCGTGGTGCACGAGATCCGCACGCTGCTCGCCGACGGATTCGGCGTGGACGACATCAAACCGTTCGTCGCCTGCCTGCGGGCCGGCAACAGCGCCGGGCACGTCTGCCCGGAGTCGGCGGTCGTGCTGCGGCGGCGACTGGCCGAAGTGGACGACCTGCTGGACCGCCTCACCGGCGTACGGGAGCGGCTCCAGGACCAGTTGAAGGAGATCCGATGCCAGATGACACCCTGACCACCGTCACCGACGCCACCTTCGCCGAGATCGTGCTGTCGGCGAAGGTCCCGGTGCTCGTCGACTTCTGGGCCCAGTGGTGCCCGCCGTGCGGGCCGCTGAAGCGGGTGCTGAGCGAGCTGGCCGGCGAGTTCGGCGACCGGGTGCTGATCGCCACCCTGGACGTGGACGCCAACCCGTCGACCACCATCGCCTACCGGGTGCACTCCATGCCGACCCTGCTGTTCCTCCGGGACGGGACGGTCACCCAGACGATCGTCGGCGCCCGGCCGAAGTCGGTGCTCCGGCCGGCGATCACCAACCTCATCACGCCGTACGCGAACGTCTAGCCGGCTAGTCCAGCTCCGGCATCGCGACCGGCTGTGGCCGGGGACGGCAGGTGCCGCACTGCACCGCGTCCTCGACCACCAGCGCCTCGGCCCGGTCCCGGCGGGCCGACCGGGTCACCTCCAGCAGGTACGGCCCGAAGCGCGCGTGCTCGGCGCACACCCCGCGCCCGCAGAACCGGCAGATCGCACGCGCCCCCTCGGCGCAGAACCAGCACAACATGGGCGGCCACTCCTTCTCACGTCGGGCGGCCGCCCATGGTCAGCTGCTGGACGGCGCCGTGGTCGTCGGCTCGGGATCCGGTTGGGTGGTGGTCGGGTCCGGGTCCGGCTGCGTGGTGGTCGGATCCGGATCCGGCGCCGTGGTCGTCGGCTTCGGCGTGTTCGGCTTCGTGGTCGTCGGCTTCGTCGTGGTGGGCCGGTTGGTCGGCACCGTGATCGTCGGGTTGCCGGTGGTGGGCCGGGTCGTCGTCCGGGTCGTCGTCGGGTTCGTCGTCGTCGCCGGGTCGCCGTCGTCCGAGCCGTCCACCGGCTCGTTCTCGGTGCCCGGAACGGTAGTCGGGTCGGTCGAGGGCGCCGGGATGGCGGGCGCCTCGGCCGGGGACGACTCCTCGGTCGGGTCCGGGGTCGGCTCGGCCTCGGTCGGCGGGGTGACCGGCACGCCGTCGCCGCAGTTCAGCGGCTGGTTGTCGGCCTCGTTACGGGAACCGCCGACGCTCACGGCGCCCTCCGAGACCGCGACACCGGCGGTGTCCACTGAATACCACGCCCGGCCGTCGCTGGTCACGTCACCCTGGGTGCGCAGCACGGTCAGATCCAGCGGCTGGTACGCCCCGCTCGGGCTGCTCGTGTCGGCCAGCAGCCGCCCGTTCTCCAGGGTGAGCCGCCCGGACGGGGTGGACCGCCGCCCGTTGTCCACGCCCACCGCGGTGACCTCGGTCCGCGAGCCGCCGCACAGCACCACCGCGGCGCCGCCCGGGAAGGTCAGCAGGGCCACGCCCCGGCCCGGCACCTCGATCTCGGCGCCGGCCGCGAGGTAGCGGCGGTCGTCCGGACCGAGCGCGATCGACTCCCGGTCGGCCACCGCCGTGGCGGAGCCGCGCTGCACGGACAGCAGCACCCGCTCGGCGGGCATCTCCGCCCAGGCCGGTCCGGAGCTCACGTTCACCAGCAGGCTGCCGAGGGCGAACACCACCAGCAGGCTCACGAAGCCCCACATCCGGCGTTCGAAGTGACGGTCCACGTCGTACTGCTCGTCGGCGTCCGGCGGGCCGGGCGGCACGGCGAGGGGCGGGTGCGCGGCGCCGGGCCGGGCCACCGCCGGGGTGCTGGGCCGCAGCGCCGGCATCGGGACGCCGGGGCCGTACGAGCCGATCAGCGGGGGCAGGTCGGAGGCGTCCGGGATGACCCACAGCCGGACCGGGGTCCGGGCCTGGGCCACCATGCCGGGGCTGCCGTCGCCGACCGGGCCGACCAGGGTGCCGCGGCGCAGTTCGACGCCGTCCGGCATGGCGATCACGCCGGACTCGACGACCACCGCGTGGGTCGGGCCGGGCAGGATCACCGGTGCGCCCGGGTCCAGGTCGGCCGGGTGCGCGGCGGCGATCAGGGCCAGCCGCTGGTCCTCCTCCAGCGCGGCGAGCGCCGGGGTGTCGGCGAACAGGGCCTCGGCCTCGGCGCGCTCCTGCGGCGGCGGGCCGGGCATCGGGCCGACCACGGTGGCCACCGTGGAGGTGGGCAGGGTCAGCAGGGTCACGCCGGCGGTGTGCCAGTCGAGCTGAGCGCTGCGGCCGGTGAGCGCGGTGGCCAGGCCGACCACGCCACCCGGGCCGACGTGGTGCCGGATGGTGCCGCCCGGGTCACCGGGACGGCGGCCGTGCAGCGCGCCCTCGGCCACCACGTAGACGGCGCCCTGGGTCTCCCCGGCGAGCACCAGTTGACGGCCGGTCGCCGGACGGTACCACCGGGCCCGGGCGGCGAGCGCGTTCAACGACGGCTCGGGCAGGCCACCCAGTTCGGAGGCGCGCAGGGTGGCCACCCGGCGGGGCAGGTCGGCCTCCCGGTCGCGCTCGGCGATCTGCTGGCGCGCCCGGCGGACGGCCCGGACCAGGCGGCCCAGCAGGAAGTAGAGCGGCGGCGCGACGACCCCTAGGACGATCACCAGGAGCAGCAGCGCGCCGGCGACGCCCGCGTACCAGAGGCCGACGATCAGGCCCTCGATCCGGTCGGTCCACAGTCGATAGCCCAGCCCGATGGCGCTGACCAGCCACAGCAGCGACAGGAAGCCGTAGAGGGCGACGAGCCGGCCCTCCCGGTCCAGGGCCTTCCAGCCCGGTCCGCGGCGGCGCAGGCGGCCGCCCATCCAGGACAGCGCGCGGGCCCGGACGTCCGGGATCTCCAGCCAGTCCATCAGCAGGTACTTGCCGTCCAGCGGCAGCAGCGGGCTGAGGTTGAAGAACGTGTGCAGGTAGAACAGGAACGCCAGTTTGAAGGTCACCCCGGCGACGGCCGGGATGGCGAGACCGGTCAGCTGGAACAGCCCGGCCAGGCCCAGGGCGGTGGCCGGGCCGGCCGCGGTGACCGCGATCCGGGCGCGGCGGCCGGCCATCCAGACGTCGCTGGCGTCGACGAAGACCGAGGGGACTCCGAAGTAGAGCATCAGGCCGGCGACCGGGACATCCCGGCCGACCCGTTTCGCGGCGAGCGCGTGCCCCAGCTCGTGCACCGCCAGGACCAGCACGTTCAGTGACACCAGGGCGAGCGCGCCGAGCAGGTACGAGTCACCCACCAGGAAGAGGGACCGGCTGCCCCGCTGCCAGGTGCCCGCGAACAGCAGCAAGCCGAGGGCCGCCACCACCGCGCCGATCCACACCGCGACCCGGGTGAAGAGCAGCCGGCCGACGGTGTTGTAGAGGGTGGTGACCAGGCCGTCGACCGGGAAGGACAGGACGACACGGCCACGCGCGGCGGCGGCCAGCGAGTCGCCCATCCGCCGGGGCAGCGGGTCCCGGCGCAGGTCGCGCAGCGAGCGGAAGGCGTCCATCGGCAGCTCTTCGAGCATCCGGTTGGCGGCCAGGTCGGCGACGACCCGGCGGACCTGGTCGGGCGCGAGGCGGCCGGCGATCCGGGCGAACTCGGCGACCAGCCGGGCCACCGTGCTGTCGCCGTCCATCATCAGGGCGAGCTGGTACTCCTCCGGGGTCAGCCGAAGGTACGAGCTGCGGCCGCCGTCCTCGGGCGAGCGCAGCATCACGTACCGTCCGCCGCGTACCGCCGTACGATGCCGGACCTCGATGCCGGAGCGCAGGATCGGGCGGGCGCTGGCCGGGTTGAGCCGGTCCGCGACGGTGTGCCAGAGGCCGGTGTCGGCGGGGCCGGAGGGCACTCCCGGAGCCCGGCCGGCCAGGGCTTCCCAGACGTTGGTCCGGGTCTCGACGTACGTCAACTCAGGAGGCCCTTCACTCCGCCGGTCGTGGTGGGGGGTTGCTCGCCGGCGACTGGCGAAGGCGTCGCCGATGGCGAATGGAGATTAGGCGGTCGCCTGCACAAACGCGAGCCCCACGCGGGGAAACCGTCCTGTTGGTCGCTAAGGTCCCGAATCCCGGCATAGACACAATCACGGCGGGTGACGCACCCACCCCCGGGTACGTCACCCGCCGTGGCGGGAAGAGCCAATGGTTACTGCGTCTCCTGCAGAGTGACGGTGACCGTCTGCTTGCTGCCGTTGCGGGTGAAGTTCAGCGTCATCTTCTGCCCGACGGTGCCCGCCTGGACCACCGCGACCAGGTCGTCGGAGTCGTCGATGGCCTTGCCGTCCGCCTCGGTCACCACGTCGCCGGTCTGGAGGCCGGCCTTGTCCGCCGCGCTGCCGCTGGTGACGTTGCTGATCAGGGCCCCGCCGTTCTCCGCGTCGGTGACGCTGACGCCGAGCGCCGGGTGGCTGACCTTCTTGCCCTGCATGAGCGACTCGGCGACCTGCTTGGCCTTGTTGCTCGGGATGGCGAAGCCGAGGCCGATGTTGCCGGTGCTGGAGCCGGAGGTGGCGATCGCCGAGTTGATGCCGATCACCTCGCCGTTCGTGTTGACCAGCGCGCCGCCCGAGTTGCCCGGGTTGATCGGGGCGTCGGTCTGCAACAGGCCGGTCATCGTGGTGGTCCCGGACTGCTGCTGCTGTTGCTGGCTGCCGAACGGGCTCTGCTGCTCCTCGCCGCCGGACTGGATGGTGCGGTCCTTGGCGCTGATGATGCCGGCGGTGACCGAGCCCTCCAGGCCGAGCGGGCTGCCCAGAGCCAGCACGGTGTCGCCGACCTGAATCTGCCCGCTGTCGCCGAAGGTGGCGGCCTTCAGGTCGGAGACGCCGGTCGCCTTGATCACCGCGAGGTCGGTGCGCTCGTCGGTGCCGACGACGGTGGCCTGCGTCTTGGTGCCGTCGGCGAAGATGACCGTCACGTTCGAGCCCTGGGCGGTCGAGACCACGTGGTTGTTGGTCACGATGTAGCCGTCGGCGGTCAGCACCACGCCGGAGCCCTCGCCCGAGCCGGTGGTGATCGACACGACGCTGTCCTGGACGGCGGCGGCGATCTGGGCCAGCGACGACCGGTCCACCACCCGGGTGACCGACGAGTTGCCGCTCTGCACGGTGTTGACCGCGTTGCCGCCGTCGAGGGCCAGCGCGGTGGCGGCGCCGACGCCGCCCGCGGTGAGCGCGATCAGCAGCGCGGCCGCTCCGGCCAGGAGGACCTTGCGGCCCGAGCCCGGCCGGCCCGGGACACCGGCGGCCTGCGACGCGCCCCAGCCCGGCGGGACGGAGCCTGCGCCGCCGGCCGCCTGGGCCGTCGCGGCGGCGTGCCAGGCCTGGTACGCCGACTGCTGCTGCGCATAGTCCGGGTAGCCGGCCTGCGGGGACTGGTAGCCGTAGTGCGGGTGGCCGTAGGGAACCTGGCCCGGCTGCGCGGAGACCGGCTGGGTGGACACCGGCTGCGCGGAAGCGGGCTGCCCGGAGACGGGCTGCTGCTGTTGCCAGGGCGACTGTGCCCAGGCGCTGTGCTGCTGGGGTGCCGCGGACTGGGGAGCACCGGACTGCGGAGCAACCGGCGGCTGCGCAAGAGTCGGCTGCTCAGACGCCACCCGCTCCGTGCTGCTGTGGTCAGCGGCGGCGTCCGCGGTCTGCGGGTTGGTCTCGTTCTCGTTCATGTGAATAACTCTGCCCCGTCGTACTCGTACCGAACTGTGTTAGTCCTGGACGTTTTCTGTGAACCCTTTATCCGCATTTATGGTCGGCAATGACACGCGGAACGTCGCTCCGGCACCGGGCTCCGACAGCACCTCGACGGATCCCTCGTGGGCTCGCACGATGGCGGCCACGATGGCCAGCCCCAGGCCCGTTCCGGTGGCCGCGCGCTCGGTGTTGCGGGTCCGCGCCTCGTCCACCCGGTAGAACCGCTCGAAGACCCGGGCGCGCTGTTCCTCGCTCATGCCGGGCCCGGTGTCGGCCACCTCGACCACGGCCCGGCCCTCCTCCCCGGCATACAGCCGGAGGGTCACCGAGGCGCCGGGCGGGGTGTGGACCAGCGCGTTCGTCATCAGGTTGCCGATCACCTGGCGCAACCGGGCGTCGTCGCCGTACGCCACCAGGCGCTCCGGCGAGTCCCGCACCTCCAGGCCGATCTCCTTGTCCGGGGCCGTCGCCTGCGCGGCCTGCACCGCGTCGACGGCCAGCACCGGCAGCTCCACCGGCGCCAGGGTGAGCGGCCGCTCCCGGTCCAGCCGGGCGAGCAGCAGCAGGTCCTCGACGAGCAGGCCCATCCGGGCGGCCTCGTCCTCGATCCGCCGGACCAGACGGGCGACCTGCTCCGGGTCGGAGACGGCGCCCTGCCGGTACAGCTCGGCGAAACCGCGGATAGTGGTCAGCGGGGTGCGCAGCTCGTGCGAGGCGTCCGCGACGAACCGCCGCATCTTCTCCTCGGACTGCAACGCCCGGGACTCCGACGCGAGGGCCCGGGACTCGGAGCGCTGCGCCGCCTCGGCCGCCTCCATGGCCGCCTGCTCGGACTGCGCCCGGGCCAGGAAGGCCGCCTCGATCTGGGCGAGCATCGTGTTCAGGGCACCGGAGAGCCGGCCCAGCTCGGTGGTGGGATGGCCGCCGGACTCCTCCGGGTCGGGCACCCGGCGGGTGAGGTCGCCGGCCGCGATGGCCGCCGCCGTGCGCTCCACCTGGATCAGCGGGATCAGGCTCTGCCGGACCAGGGCGGCGCCGACCGTGGCGAGGGTGACCAGCACCCCCACGCCGACCAGCACATCCACCCAGATCAGCCGGGCGATCACGTCGTCGATGCCGGCCATCCGCTGGCCGATGTGCAGGACGCTGTCGTCGGGCAGGCGGCGCACCAGCATCCGCCACATGTACTTCCCGTTGCGGCCCTTGACGGTGTACGCCTTGCCGTCGTGGGCGGCGATCACGTCGACGCCGCTGAGCAGCCGGGGAGTGTCGTCGGCGGCGACGCCGAAGCCGAACGTGCCGACCGCGGCCTCCCCGCTCACGGAGGTGAAGGCGACGATGTAGTCGGGTGGCGCGAAGACGGCGCGGTAGTGCAGGTTCGCCATGTCCACGGCGGCGCTGTCGGCCATCATGTCGAGCTGCTTGTCGAGCCGGCCGACCATGTAGGTGTTCAGCGCGTACGTGCTGGCGGCGCTGATCAGGGTGAGCGCGGCGAAGACCAGGACCAGCACCGAGGCGACCAGCTTGGTCCGCAGCGAGATCCGGCGCAGGGTGGGGTGGCGCGGGATCCGCTCGCGGACCCGCTCGGTCAAACTCATCCCGTGGCCTAGACGGCTGGCTTGCGCAGCACGTAGCCCACGCCGCGCAGGGTGTGGATCAGGCGCGGCTGAACGTTGTCCACCTTGCGGCGAAGGTACGAGATGTACGACTCGACGATGTTGTCGTCACCGCGGAAGTCGTACTTCCACACGTGGTCCAGGATCTGCGCCTTGGAGAGCACCCGGTTGGCGTTGAGCATCAGGTAGCGCAGCAGCTTGAACTCGGTCGGCGAGAGCTGCACCCGGGCGCCGGCCCGGTAGACCTCGTGCGTCTCCTCGTCCAGTTCCAGGTCGGCGAAGACCAGGCGGGACGGCTGCTCGTCGGTGGCGTTGGTGCGGCGCAGCACCGCCCGGATCCGAGCGGTGAGCTCCTCCAGACTGAACGGCTTGGTGACGTAGTCGTCGCCGCCCAGGGTCAGCCCACGGATCTTGTCGTCGGTGCCGTCCCGGGCGGTCAGGAACACCACGGGGGTCCGCTGGCCGCCCTCACGCATCAGCCGGATCACCTCGAAGCCATCCAGATCGGGCAGCATCACGTCGAGGACGACCAGGTCCGGCGTCGAGCTGCGGGCCGCGCTCACCGCGGCGCTGCCGCTGGTCGCGGTGGTCACCTCGAACCCGGCGAAACGCAGGCTCGCGGAGAGCAACTCCAGGATGTTGGCGTCGTCCTCGACGACGAGGAGTTTCGCCTCGCTCTGCTTGGGCTGGGTCTGGATGGCCATGGGGTCATTCTTTACCCGACCGCTGCGGCTTGCCTGCACACTCGCTGAAAATTATCTGTGAGCGCCGGACCCGGTCAGGCGGCCAGGCGGTAGCCCGCCCCACCCAGGCTGGCCTGGGCCGCCCGGGCCAGCGCCCGCCGGTCCGCGCCCGGTGCCGGGCGCATCGCGGGGGCGGCCACCAGGGTCACCGTCAGGCGGCGCACCCGGGCCACCCGGCGCACCGACTCCCACAGGGTGTCCGCCGCGACGAAGGACGCCTCGGTCGAGTCGTAGCCGATCGAGACCGGCACGACCGGGGCGCCCGCGTCGATCGCCGCCTGGAACAGCGCGGGACGGAACCTGCCCTGGTCGGGGCCGCAGAACGTCGTACCCTCCGGAAAGAGGGCGACCGATCGCCCGGCCCGCAGCGCGGCTGCCACCTCGGCCACCGTGCCCGGCAGCGCCCTCGGCCGGGTCCGGTCGATGAAGATCGCGCCGGCCCGCCGCGCGGTGCCGCCGATGCCCGGCCAGGCCGCCACGTCGTGCTTCGCCACCGGCGCCGCGGGCAGCAGCGCGCCCAGCGCCACCACGTCCAGCCAGGAGACGTGGTTGGCGACCAGCAGGCTGCCGGGGCGCGGCCGGGGACCGCGCCAGACCGTCCGGACCCCCAGGGCCGCGAGGATGGCGCGGCACAGGACCCGCAGCGCGGCGCCACCCAGCAGACCCGCGGGCAGCAGACCCAGCAGGAGTACGGCCCAGAGCACGGTCACCCGCGCGGCGGCGGCGACCGCGCCGGCCCGCCGGAAGCCACCGTCCCGGCAGCGGTCGTCGCAGCCGGACGCGGGCTGCCACAGCGTCGCGCTCATCGCCCCGTCTCCGCCGCGCCCGATGATTCCGCTCGCAAGCTCGCTCATCGGGATGCTCCGAGGAAGTGCCGGCGGTACCGCGGGTCCAGCCGGTCCAGCGAGAAGAGCACGTAGAAGTCGGCGCAGTCGAAGTCGGCGTCGTAGGCCGGCTCGCCGCACACCCAGCTGCCCAGCCGCAGGTAGCCGCGGAGCAGCGGCGGCACCGCCACCTTCGGGTCGGCCACCACGCCGTCCGGAACGGTCCACGGGCGGCGCGGCCGGACCCGCAGCGCGGGCGGCGACAGGTGCCGGCCGTTGATCCGCTCACGCACCCCGGCGGCCGTCGCGCCACCGTCGCCGAGCGGCACCGAGGCACAGCCGCCCAGCCAGCGCAGGTTGTTCAGGTGCAGGTAGCGGGCGATGCCGGCCCACATCAGGTTGACCACCGCGCCGGAGCGGTGATCGGGGTGCACGCAGGAGCGGCCGATCTCCACGAGATGGTCGCGCAGCGGGCGCAGGGCGCTCAGGTCGAACTCGGCGTCGGCGTACCGGCGGCCGGCCAGCTCGGCGGCGCGCGGCGGCAGCATCCGGTAGGTGCCGACCACCTCGCCGGTCGCGTCGTCCCGGACGATCAGGTGGTCGCAGTAGGCGTCGAACTCGTCGGCGTCGACGCCGTCCGCGGTGCCCGGGAGACGGGCGCCGAGCTCGCCGGCGAAGACCTCGTGGCGCAGGCGCTGCGCGGCCTCGACCAGACCCGGGTCGTCGGCGAGGAGCAGGGTGTAGCCGCTGGTCCCGGTGGGTGCGGCGGCGGTCATCAGAACTGCCATGTGATCTGTGTAAGCCCGACGTCTGCCGATGGCGTGTCCGGTTCGGTGGCGATGTGTGACCGCTGGATGAACGACGTGTGCGAAGGTCTGGGGATGATCGTTCCGGCTCGTTTCAACGGCCCGCCCGGCTCCGGCAACGGCGGCTGGTGCGCGGGCGCCTTCGCGGCCGCCGCCGGCGCCCGGCCCGGTGGACCGCCCCATCAGGTGACCCTGCGGGTGCCGCCGCCCCTGGAGACCCCGCTGGAGCTGCGGGACGGGTCGGTCTGGGCGGACCGGACCCTGGTCGCCGAGGTGGCCGAGGCCGCCGACGCCGGTCCCGGGGTCCCCGGCGTGCCGTTCGCCGAGGCGGTGACGGCGTCCCGCGGCTATCCCGGCTTCACCGCCCACCCGTTCCCGGGCTGCTACGTCTGCGGGCCGGACCGGGCGCCCGGCGACGGGCTGCGGATCTTCCCGGGGCCGCTGCCCGGCGACCGTACGGCCGCCCCGTGGACGGTCCCCGGCGAGGTCACCCCGGAGACCGTCTGGGCCGCGCTGGACTGCCCCGGCGGGTGGACGGCGATCGGCTCCGGCGGCCGGCCGTACGTGCTGGGCCGGATCACCGCGGCCGTCGGCGCGCTGCCCGGCCCGGGGACGGAGTGTGTGGTGGTCGGCGCGCTGTCGGGCGTGGACGGCCGCAAGGCGACGGTGGACTCGGCCCTGTACGGTCCGGACGGGGAGCGTCTGGCGTACGCGAGGGCCACATGGCTCGCCCTGGTCTAGTACCTTGATCGCTTCCAGCTGACGGGGAAGGAGCCGCGATCATGAGCCGGCCCAACCATGCGGAGATCAGCGTCGAGCATCTCACCAAGCAGTACTCGAAGGTGCGGGCCGTCGACGATCTCTCCTTCACGGTGCACGCCGGCCGTGTCACGGGCTTCCTGGGCCCGAACGGGGCGGGCAAGACCACCGCGTTGCGGATGATCCTGGGTCTGGTCACGCCGACCTCCGGGACCGCGACGATCGGCGGCGTCCGGTACGCGGACCTGCCCGATCCGATCCGCCACGTGGGCGCGATCCTGGAGGCCTCCAGCGCGCACCGTGGCCGCACCGCCCGCAACCATCTGCGGGTCATCTGCCGTGCTTCCGGGCTGCCGGACCGCCGGGCCGACGAGGTCCTCGAGATGGTCGGCCTGCACACCGTGGGCGGCCGCAAGTTCAAGGGCTACTCGCTGGGCATGAAGCAGCGGCTGGGCATCGCCGCGGCGATGCTCGGCGACCCGCGGGTGCTGATCCTGGACGAGCCGACCAACGGCCTCGACCCGGAGGGCATCCGCTGGATGCGCGACCTGCTCAAGGCGTTCGCCGCCGAGGGCCGCGCGGTCCTCGTCTCCAGCCACCTGCTCGGTGAGATGCAGCAGCTCGCCGACGACGTGGTGATCATCGCGGCCGGCCGGCTGATCCGGCAGGGCCCGGTCAGCGACGTGCTCGGCGAGACCGCCGGGGTGGCGAAGGTGCGGGTCCGCACCCCGCAGCCGGAGCAGTTGTCCGCCGCGCTGCGCGACGCCCAACTGGAGGTGTCCGCCCAGGCGGACGGCTCGCTGCAGGTGCTCGGCGCGGAGCCGGCGAAGGTCGGCAACGTCGCCTTCACCGCCGGAGTCGAGCTGCACGAGCTGATCGGGGAGGCCGCCGACCTGGAGCGGGTCTTCCTGGAGCTGACGGCCGGAAAGGCGGGGGCCCGATGAACCTCATCAGTGCCGAGTTGCTGAAGCTGCGGACCACCGCGCTCTGGTGGATCTTCGCGATCATCCTGGTGCCGCTCTGGGGTCTCGCGCTGGGCTTCAACTGGCTGAGCATGAACGCGGCGCTGAGCCTGAGCGAGGCCGACATCGAGGCGGCCGGGCTCGGCGACGTGGAACGGCTCGTCTCCGGCCTCTACACCAGCGGCCAGTTCGCCGGCGTGCTGCTCGTGCTGCTGCTCAGCGCGATCCTGGTGACCAGCGAGTTCTTCCACCTGACCGCCACGTCGACGTTCCTCACCACGCCCCGGCGGGAGCGGGTGATCGTCGCCAAGATGGTCGTCGCGGTGATCATCGCGGTGGCGGTCTGGCTCTTCACCACCGTGCTCAACCTGGCCCTCAGCCCGATCGTGCTGGGCACCATGGACCAGCCGACGTACCTCGGCGAGTCCTTCGTCTGGCAGGCGATCGGGCTCAACGGGCTGGCCTTCGTGCTCTGGTCGCTGCTCGGCGTCGGCGCCGGCGTGCTGATCCGCAGCCAGATCGGCGCGACGATCACGCTGTCCGTCGTCTACGTCATCGGCACCCAGTTGCTCAGCATCGTCTTCTTCGTGCTCGACGAGTACGTCTGGGAGGGGTTCATGGCTCTCCGGGTGCTGGTCCCGACGTTCGCCTCGGACCTGCTGATCTCCGGGCCGTCGCTGCCGGACGACCCGCCCCGCTGGGTCGGCGGTGTGATCCTGATCGGTTATGCGGCCATCATGTCGGTGATCGGCACACTGGTCACCAAGCGACGGGACATCTCGTAACCAGAGTTTGCGAACGACGCACGGCCGGCCTGTCCGGTCGTGCGTTTTTCGTTGGCACGACCAGCGAAAACGTGGTCCTGGGAGGTCTCCGGTGCGCCGGTCGGCGAGAAAACGGAGGGTGTAGTGTCGCCCCGTCGCGACGGTGCGGCGGGTGCCGGAGCCGTAGGTCACAGGGTGGACGTCCGCACCGACAGCGCCCATCCACGGCGTAGCCTGGACACCGAATCCTACCCGTCCCGCGTGACGGAGCAGTCACGTGATGACAAAACGGTGAAAGAGGCGAACGCGGCAGTGTCGACGCAGCAGACTTCGCAGGACAATCCACTCGCGGATTTCGGTCCCAACGAGTGGATCGTCGATGAGATGTACCAGCGCTACCTGGCCGACCCGACCAGTGTCGACCCCGCCTGGCACGATTTCTTCGCCGACTACAAGCCGGCGACCTCCCAGGGACCGATCGCGACCCCGGACCAGGCCACCGCGGCGAACGCCACGGCCACCGCCGCCAAGGCGGGCACCGACGCGCCGGCCGCCACCACGGTCGCCGAGCCGAAGCCGGTGACCCCGCAGGCCGCCCCGAAGCCGGCCGCCAAGCCCGCGCCGAAGCCGGCCGAGGCCGCCCCGGCCGGCGCCCGGACCACCACCCTGCGCGGTGTGGCCGGCAAGATCGTGCAGAACATGGAGGCCTCGCTGCAGGTCCCCACCGCCACCTCGGTGCGCGCGGTCCCGGCGAAGCTGATGGTCGACAACCGCATCGTCATCAACAACCACCTGTCCCGCGGCCGCGGTGGCAAGGTCAGCTTCACCCACCTGATCGGCTGGGCCCTGGTGCGGGCGGTCATCGCCCACCCGGAGATGAACAACACCTACGCCGAGATCGACGGCAAGCCCACCCTGGTCCAGCCGGAGCACGTCAACCTCGGCATCGCGATCGACCTGGTCAAGAAGGACGGGTCCCGCACGCTGGTGGTGCCCTCGGTCAAGAACTGCGAGACGCTCGACTTCCGCGGGTTCTGGCAGGCGTACGAGGACATCGTCCGGCGCGCCCGCCGCAACGAGCTGACCATGGACGACTACGCCGGCACCACGATCTCGCTGACCAACCCCGGCGGCATCGGCACGGTCCACTCCATCCCCCGGCTGATGAACGGGCAGAGCGCCATCATCGGCGTCGGCGCCATGGAGTACCCGGCCCCCTACTCCGGGATGAGCGACGAGACCCTGTCCGACCACGGGGTGAGCAAGGTCACCACGCTGACCAGCACCTACGACCACCGGGTCATCCAGGGCGCCCAGTCCGGCGAGTTCCTCAAGGTGATGCACGAGCTGCTGCTCGGCCAGCACGGCTTCTACGACGAGATCTTCACCTCACTGCGGATCCCGTACGAGCCGGTCCGCTGGGTGCGTGACGTCGCCCGGACCTCCGAGGGCCAGATCGACAAGGCCGCCCGGGTGGTCGAGCTGATCCACGCGTACCGGGTGCGCGGTCACCTGATGGCCGACACCGACCCGCTCGAGTTCACCATCCGCAAGCACCCCGACCTGGACGTGCTCCAGCACGGCCTGACCCTGTGGGACCTGGACCGCACCTTCCCGGTCGGCGGCTTCGCCGGCAAGCAGCGGATGAAGCTGCGCGACGTCCTCGGCGTCCTGCGCGACACCTACTGCCGCCGGGTCGGCATCGAGTACATGCACATCCAGGACCCGGAGGAGCGCCGCTGGGTCCAGGAGCGCATCGAGGTCAAGTACACGAAGCCGGACACCGACGAGCAGAAGCACATCCTGCACCGGCTCAACGCCGGCGAGGCGTTCGAGACCTTCCTCCAGACGAAGTACGTGGGCCAGAAGCGGTTCTCGCTGGAGGGCGGCGAGTCGCTGATCCCGCTGCTCGACGCCGTGCTCCAGTCGTCCGCCGAGGCGGGGCTGGACGAGATGGTGATCGGCATGGCCCACCGCGGCCGGCTGAACGTGCTCACCAACATCGTCGGCAAGCCGTACGAGAAGATCTTCAACGAGTTCGAGGGTCAGATGGACCCGAAGTCGGCGCACGGCTCCGGTGACGTCAAGTACCACCTCGGCCAGACCGGGAAGTACACCACGCCCGACGGGCAGTACTCGACCACCGTCAGCGTCGTCGCGAACCCGTCCCACCTGGAGGCCGTCGACCCGGTCCTGGAGGGCATCGTCCGCGCCAAGCAGGACCGCCTCGACCTGGGCCTGCACGGTTACACGGTGCTGCCGCTGCTGGTGCACGGCGACGCCGCGTTCGCCGGCCAGGGCGTGGTCGCCGAGACGCTCAACCTGTCGCAGCTGCGCGGTTACCGGACCGGCGGCACGGTGCACGTGATCGTGAACAACCAGGTCGGCTTCACCACCGCCCCGGAGTACAGCCGCTCGTCGATGTATTCGACCGACGTCGCCCGGATGATCCAGGCCCCGATCTTCCACGTGAACGGGGACGACCCCGAGGCCGTGGTCCGGGTCGCGAAGCTGGCCTTCGAGTACCGGCAGGCGTTCAACAAGGACGTCGTGATCGACATGATCTGCTACCGGCGCCGCGGTCACAACGAGGGCGACGACCCGTCGATGACCAACCCGCGCATGTACCAGATCATCGACACCAAGCGCAGCGTGCGGAAGCTCTACACCGAGGAGCTGATCGGCCGCGGCGACATCACCGTGCAGGAGGCCGAGGAGCAGCTGCGCGACTACCAGGGCCGGCTCGAGGAGGTCTTCAAGGCCACCCGGGACGCGGCGGGCAGCCCGCAGCGGTCGCGGATCATCGCCGAGGAGCCGGAGCCCGAGGTGGCGAGCGCCGTCGACGCGAGCGTGGTGCGGGCCGTCGGCCAGGCGCACGTCGAGCTGCCCGAGGGCTTCACCCCGCACAAGCGGGTCCAGCAGCTGCTCGACCGGCGGGCCAAGATGTCCACCGACGGCGGCATCGACTGGGGCTTCGGTGAGCTGATCGCCTTCGGCTCGCTGCTCGCCCAGGGCGTCACCATCCGGCTGGCCGGCCAGGACTCGCGCCGGGGCACCTTCACCTCGCGGCACGCGGCCATCGTCGACTCGAAGACCGGCAAGGACTTCCTGCCGCTGTCGTCGCTGATCACCGGGAACGCCCGGTTCTTCGTGCACGACTCCCTGCTCAGCGAGTACGCGGCGATGGGCTTCGAGTACGGCTACTCGGTGGAGAACCCGGACGCGCTGGTCCTCTGGGAGGCCCAGTTCGGTGACTTCGTCAACGGCGCCCAGTCGATCGTGGACGAGTTCCTCTCCTCCGGCGAGGTGAAGTGGGGCCAGCAGTCGTCGCTGGTGCTGCTGCTCCCGCACGGCATGGAGGGCCAGGGCCCGGACCACTCGTCCGGCCGCCCGGAGCGCTTCCTCCAGCTCTGCGCGCAGGACAACATGCGGGTGGCGAACCCGACCACCCCGGCGAACTACTTCCACCTGCTGCGCCGCCAGGCCCTGTCCACCAAGCGCAAGCCGCTCGTGGTCTTCTCGCCGAAGTCGCTGCTGCGGCACAAGCTGGCGGTCTCCGGGGTCAACGAGTTCACCCAGGGCGCCTTCCAGCCGGTCCTCGGCGACGCCGGCAACAACGGCCAGCAGCTCGACGCCGCCTCGGTGAAGCGGGTGCTGCTCTGCTCCGGCAAGGTCTACTACGACCTGCTCCAGGCGCGTGGTGACCGGGGCATCACCGACACCGCGATCATCCGGATGGAGCAGATCTACCCGCTCCCGGTCGAGGAGCTCAAGGCCGTCCTGGCGCAGTACCCGAACGCCGAGGACTTCGCCTGGGTGCAGGAGGAGCCGGCCAACCAGGGCGCCTGGTCGTTCGTCGCGCTCAACCTGCTGGAGCACCTGGAGGGTGTCCGCCTGCGGCGGATCTCCCGCCCGGCCGCGGCCGCCCCGGCGGTCGGCTCGGCGAAGATGCACGACGCCGAGCAGGCCGCGCTGGTCGAGGCCGCGCTGCCGCGTCCGTGACACGCTGAAAAGGTAGGGGCCGCTCCGGAAACCGGGGCGGCCCCTCCTAATATCCGCATCATGTACTTCACCGATCGTGGCATCGAGGAACTGGTCCAGCGGCGCGGCGAGGAGACCGTGACACTGGAGTGGCTCGGCGAGCAGCTGCGCACCTTCGTCGACATGAACCCGGAGTTCGAGACCCCGATCGAGCGTCTCGCCACCTGGCTGGCCCGCGGCGACGAGGACGACGAGGACTAGATGATCAGTAGATCCGGGACCTTTGGCCCGGCCAGGGGCATTCCCGGCCGGTAGTTTGAAGGCGTGGCACGCAGCGTCTACGTAGCAGGTTTGGGCCCGTCCGTCGGTAAGGGGACCGTGGCGCTCGGCATCGTCGAGGCGCTGTCCCGGCAGGTCGCCTCGGTGGCCGTCTTCCGCCCGATGATCTCCGGTGGCAACCCCGATCCCTTGCTCGCCGTGCTCCACGAGCGCTATCCGGGACCGAACCCCGCGGATGCGTACGGCGTCACCCTCGCCGAGGCGTCCGCGCTGGTCGCCGACGGCCGCTGGGAGGAGCTGATCGGCCGGATCGTGGAGCGCTACCGGGAGGTCGAGCGGCACGCGAGCGCCGTGGTGATCATCGGGAGCGACTTCGCCGACAAGCCCGGCGAGGGGCAGGACGAGCTGCCCCGGGAGTTCGCCTTCAACGCCCGGCTGGCGAACGAGTTCGGCAGCGTGGTGGTGCCGGTGGTCAGCGGCGAGGGCCGGTCCCGGGATTCGCTCGCGGGGGCCGCGCGCGGCGCGTACCACTCGCTTGTCGATCTTGGCACGACGGTGGTGGCGGTGATCGCCAACCGGGTCCCGTCAGCGGCCATGGGTGGTGAGCCCGAAGGGCTGCCGGTGCCGTTCTGGGCCCTTCCGGAGATCCCCGCGATCGCCGCGCCGACCGTCGGCGAGGTGGCCGCCGCGCTGGACGCCGAGGTGATCGCCGGTTCCGCCGGATCGCTGGAGCGGGACGTGCTGGACTACGTGGTCGGCGCCGGGCAGGTGCCGACCGTGCTGGGCGCGCTGACCGACGGAGCGCTGTTGATCACCGCGGGCGACCGGGCGGACCTGCTGGTCGCGGCGAGCGCGGCGCACGCGGCCGGCAACGTCACGCTGGCCGGGCTGGTGCTGACCCTGGGCGAACCGGCCGACGAGCGCGCGCTCCGCGTCATCGAGCGCCTCAACACCGGCCTGGCCATGCTGGGCACCAAGACCGACAGCTACCACACGATCGCCGCGGCCGACCGGATCACGGCGCAGCTCAGCACCCCTCGCAAGATCGATGCGGCACTCGGGATCTTCGAGGAGAACGTGGACACCGCCGAGCTGTCCCGGCTGCTCGACGTGGCCCGGTCGAGCCGGGTCACCCCGCTGATGTTCGAGAACGATCTGATCGAAAAAGCCCGCGCCGACCGCCGTCACCTGGTGCTGCCGGAGGGCACCGAGGAGCGCATCCTGCGGGCCTCGGAGACGCTGCTGCGGCGTGGGGTGGCCGATCTGACCCTGCTCGGCGACCCGGAGGAGATCAACCGGCGGGCCCGGGAGATCGGCGTGGACATCGCCGGCGCGCGGCTGGTGGACCCGGCCACGAGCGAGTGGCGGCAGGATTTCGCCACCCGGTACGCGGAGATCCGCAAGCACCGCGGCGTCACCCTGGATCTGGCCTACGACGTGGTCACCGACGTCAACTACTTCGGCACCCTGATGGTGGCCGGCGGTCTGGCCGACGGCATGGTCTCCGGCGCCACCCACACCACGGCCGCGACGATCCGCCCGGCCTTCGAGATCATCAAGACGGTGCCCGGGCTGACCGTGGCGTCCAGTGTGTTCTTCATGCTGCTCGCCGACCGGGTGCTGGTCTACGGCGACTGCGCGGTCAACCCCGACCCGGACGCCGAACAGCTCGCCGACATCGCCCTGTCCTCGGCCCAGACCGCCGCCGCGTTCGGGATCGAGCCGCGGGTCGCCATGCTCTCCTACTCCACCGGCAGCTCCGGGGCGGGCGCCGACGTGGACAAGGTGGCGGCGGCGACCGCGCTGGTCCGGCAGCGGCGGCCCGATCTGCCGGTCGAGGGCCCGATCCAGTACGACGCGGCGATCGACCCGGCGGTGGCCGCCGCCAAGCTCCCCGGCAGCGCCGTCGCCGGCAAGGCCACGGTCTTCGTCTTCCCGGATCTGAACACCGGCAACAACACCTACAAGGCGGTCCAGCGATCGGCGAACGCGGTCGCGGTCGGCCCGGTGATGCAGGGCCTGCGGCGACCGGTCAACGACCTGTCCCGCGGCGCGACGGTCAAGGACATCGTGAACACGGTCGCCATCACGGCGATCCAGGCGGGAGCGAAATGACTCGGGTGCTCGTGCTCAACAGCGGCTCGTCGTCGCTGCGGTACCGGCTCTTCGACGGTTCGGACGTGCTGGCCAAGGGCCTGATCCAGCGGATCGGCGAGCCCGGCGGCGACGCGGCCGACCACGGTGCCGCGCTGCGGCGGCTCATGGACGAGCTGGACCTGTCCGGGCTGACCGCGGTCGGGCACCGGGTGGTGCACGGCGGCGAGCGGTTCACCGCCTCGACCGTGGTCGACGACGAGGTGCTGGCGGCCATCGAGGAGCTGATCCCGCTCGCCCCGCTGCACAACCCGGCCGCGCTGACCGGGCTGCGGGTGGCCCGTGACCTGCTGCCCGGAGTCCCGCAGGTGGCCGTCTTCGACACCGCGTTCCACGCCACGATCCCGCCGGAGGGCGCGCTCTGGGCGATCGACCGGGAGGTGTCGCGCAAGTGGGGGCTGCGGCGCTACGGGTTCCACGGGACGTCGCACGCGTACGTCTCCCGGGAGACCGCCCGGGTGCTCGGCCGGCCGGTCGCCGACACCAACGTGATCACGCTGCACCTGGGCAACGGGGCCAGCGCCACGGCGGTCCGCGGCGGGCGCAGCGTGGCCACCTCGATGGGCCTGACCCCGCTGCCCGGGCTGGTGATGGGCACCCGCTCGGGCGACATCGACCCGAGCCTGATCTTCCATCTGCACCGGGTGGCCGGGCAGTCGCTGGACGAGATCGAGGAGATGCTGACCCGCCGGTCCGGGCTGCTCGGCCTGACCGGGGACAACGACATGCGTACGGTGCAGGAGCGGTGGGCGGCCGGCGATGCGGACGCCACCCTGGCCTACGACATCTACTGCCGGCGGATCCGCGAGTACACCGGCTCCTACCTGGCCGTCCTGGGCCGGGTGGACGCCATCACCTTCACCGGCGGGGTCGGGGAGAACTCACGGGAGATCAGGGCGACGACCATGGCGGGCCTGGAGGCCCTCGGCATCGCGATCGACCCGGACCGTAACCGGGCCAACGCCTCGATCATCTCTCCCGACGGCTCCCCCGTGACGGTCTGCGTGGTGCCCACCGAGGAGGAGCTGGAGATCGCCTCCGAGGCCCGTAGGGCGGTCGGGGCCTAGAGGACCAGCCAGGCCAGCAGGGCGATCAGCAGGACCGCCACGGCGCCACCGACGAGGTAGGGCATTTTGGACGGTGCCGCGTCGTCCGGCCCCGTCCGGGAGAAAGCCCGGAACGCCTCGGTGTTGCCGCTCGGGTCGACTTGGTTGTCAGGCATGGGGCCGACCCTAACCACACAGGTCAAGGTTGGCGAAACACATCCACCTGTTCGGCGTAACCCGGTGTGATGTCCGCTACCAGGGAACTCTGATCTTCTGACGGCACAATGGTCGGCGTGTTGCGCCGTTCCCTCCTCGCCCTTGTCGCCACGGCCGGTCTGGCCGCCTGCACCTCCGCTCCTCAGAAAGAAGCGGAACCCGTCCCGGAGAAGACCACCACCCCTGCCGGTACGACCGAGTTCGACTTCAACCGCGGCGGCGACCGCCCCCTGCCGACCAAGGTGTGGCTGCCCGCCGCCGGTGGGGCCCGCCCGCTGATCTATTTCAGCCACGGCCTGACCTCCCAGCCCGACGACTACGCCGAGCTGCTGACCGCCTGGCAGGCCGCCGGTTTCGTGGTGGCCGCCCCGAAGTACCCGCACACCTGGCACGAGGCGCCCGAGTACAACGCCGACGACATCGTCAACCAGCCCGCCGACGCCCAGTTCGTGATCACCGAGGTGCTGAAGGCGCTGCCCGGCCGGATCGACGCGAACCGGATCGCGGCGGCCGGGCATTCGGCCGGCGCGATCACCACGATCGGCCTGTTCAGCGGCAGCCGGGACGAGCGGCTCAAGGCCGGGGTGCTGATCGCCGGCCGGCAGATGCCGCAGCCCGCCCCGTTCTCCGGCACGCCGGCGCCGCTGCTGTTCGTCCAGGGCAAGCTCGACGCGACGGTGACCTACGAGCAGGCGTACGGCGCGTACAACGAGGTGAGCTGGCCCAAGGGCTTCCTGGAGCTTCCGCAGGGCACCCACCTGCCGCACCGGGACCAGCCGGCCGTGGTGGCCGCCACCACCACGGATTTCTGGCACTGGACCCTGGACGGCGACGAGGCCGCCAAGCAGAAACTGCCGCAGGACGCCTCGTCGACCGGCGTGGCCGGCCTGACCAGCGCCTTCTAGAAGGCGACGACGACCTTCCCGAAGACGTCACCGGCGGCGAGGCGGGCGAACGCCTCACCGACCGCGTCGAACGCGAAGGTCGAGTCGATCACCGGGCGGGCCCGGCCGGACGCCACCAGCTCGAGCAGGGCGGCCAGCTCGTCCGGGGTGCCCATGCTGCTGCCCAGGATCTCCAGCTGCATGGCGAAGACCCGGCGCAGGTCGACCTGGGCCAGGTGGCCGGCGGTCGCCCCGCACACCACGATCCGGGCGCCCGGGGCGGAACACTTCATCGAGTGCTCGAAGGTGGGCGCGCCGACCGACTCGATCACCACGTCGACGCGCTCCGGCAGCCGGGCGCCGGACTCCACCGCGGTGGCGCCCAGCTCGGCGATCCGCTCCCGCTTGGCGGCGTCGCGGCTGGTCACGTAGACCCGCTTGCCGAGGCCCGCGGCGAGCGCCACGGCCGCCGTGGACACGCCGCCGCCCGCGCCCTGGACCAGCACCGAGCCGGCCTCGGCGACCCGGCCCCGGGTGAACAGCATGTGGTAGGCGGTGAGCCAGGCGGTCGGCAGGCAGGCGGCCTCGGCGAAGGACACCCCGGCCGGCAGCGGGATCAGGTTCTCCCGGGGCGCGGCGAGACGCTCGGCCAGCGTGCCCGGGTGCCGCTCGGAGAAGAGCGAGAAGCCCCGTGGATCGGCCTTGTCCTCGACCACCGGGTAGACCACGACCTCGTTGCCGTCCGGGTCCACCCCGGCCGCGTCACAGCCGAGGATCATCGGCAGCCGGTCGGCGGGCAGGCCGACCCCGCGCAGGGACCAGATGTCGTGGTGGTTGAGCGAGGATGCCCGTACGTCGACGGGCACCCAGCCGTCCGGGACGGAGAACGGCAGGTCACCCACGGTCAGGCCGTCGAGCGGCGCTTCGGGGTGCAGGGCGGAGGCGTAAGCAGCTCGCATGACCCGACCTTAGGGCTGGTTCAGGGGACCACAGAAGCGTGATCCCCTGAACACCGTCGACTAAACGCTCTGCCGCGTCTGGGCCGGAGCCGGCGTGGCGGTCCGGCGGGCGACCCCGTCCTCGATCGCGGCCGCGGCGACGGCGGCGGCGACCGCCGGGGCGACCCGCGGGTCGAGCGGCGACGGCACGATCGCCTCCGGGCGGAGGTCGTCGGCGACGATGGCGGCGATCGCGTCGGCCGCCGCCACCTTCATCCGGTCGGTGATCGTGGTGGCCCGGACGTCCAGCGCGCCCCGGAAGATGCCGGGGAAGGCCAGCACGTTGTTGATCTGGTTCGGGAAGTCGCTGCGGCCGGTCGCGACGATCGCCGCGTACCGGTGCGCGATCGCCGGCGGAACCTCCGGCGTCGGGTTGGCCAGCGCGAAGATGATCGCGCCCGGGGCCATGCCGGTCAGCGCCTCCTCCGGGATGTTGCCGCCGGAGACGCCGACGAGCACGTCGGCGCCGATCAGCGCCTCCGCGATCCCCCCGGTACGCCCGGAGACGTTCGTGACGGCGCCCAGCTCCGCCTTCATCCCGTTCAGGTCGCCGCGCTCGGCGTGGATGATGCCGCGCGAGTCGACGACGATCATGTTGGCGCCCTGGACACCGGCCGCCATCAGGGTGTTCGTGATCGCGACACCGGCCGCGCCGGCCCCGCTCACGACGACGCGCAGGTCACCGAAGGAGCGGCCGAGCAGCTTCGCGGCGTTACGCAGGGCGGCCAGCGTGACGACCGCGGTGCCGTGCTGGTCGTCGTGGAAGACCGGGATGTCCAACTCGGCGTCGAGGCGGCGCTCGATCTCGAAGCAGCGCGGCGCGCTGATGTCCTCGAGGTTGATCCCGCCGAACGACGGCGCCATCGCCTTGACCGTGGCGATGATGCCCTCGACGTCCTGCGTGTCCAGCACGATCGGGATGGAGTCGACGCCGCCGAACTGCTTGAACAGGACCGACTTGCCCTCCATGACCGGCATGGCGGCCTTGGGACCGATGTTGCCGAGACCCAGGACGGCGGATCCGTCGGTGACCACGGCGACCGTGTTCGACGTCCAGGTGTAGTCGGCGTAGAGCGACTCGTCCTCGGCGATCGCCTCGCACACCCGGGCGACACCCGGCGTGTAGGCCAGCGAAAGATCGTCACGGCTGGCCAGCGGAATGGTCGCGCTCATCGTCATCTTGCCCCGGCGGTGCAGGTCGAAGACGGGATCGGCGGCGAGGGCGGGATCGAGTTCGAAACTGAAGAAAGACACGGTGAAACTCCACACTGCATCGACATTGATACGTGGCACCAGCGGGTCCTGGTCGCGAGTATGCGCCAGGCGGCGGTGCATGCGGGGATCACCCGGTAAACCGTCCACAGCACGGGTGTGCGCTGGGGATTAGAGGACACTAACTTAACCGGAAGGGTCTCGGGTAGTAGCGAAATATCACACGCCCGATGACATCGGCGACGCCGTGAGCACGGGAATCGTCCTCCACGAACTGATTGTCACCGACCAGCCACCACCCGCCGTCGCGCTTTTCCACGGCCCGTTTCACGACCAGCAGACCCGGCCGGGAACGGAACTCGCCGACGACGATGTCCCCAGCCCTTACATGATCTTCCCCCCGGCGCACGATCAGGGCATCTCCGGACCGCAGAGTCGGAGCCATCGAGGGCCCGTTCACAAGCACCGCGAACAGTGGTAATTGCCATCTCAACGCATCAAGCCTCCGTCGCGTTACGTCCGGGCTGTAAGGGGTAGGGTCAACCTCGGATCATCGCAAACTCTATGGAGGAGTCCTGATGCGACTTCCGCGTTTCCTCACCCCGCGCACCGTGGCCAGCGCGCACTGCGACCTGCCGTGCGGCGTCTACGACCCGGCCCAGGCCCGGATCGAGGCCGAGTCGATCAAGGCGATCGCCGAGAAGTACCAGGGGAACACCGACCCCGAGTTCCGCACCCGGGCCATCCTCATCAAGGAGCAGCGGGCCGAGCTGGTCAAGCACCACCTCTGGGTCCTGTGGACGGACTACTTCAAGGCCCCGCACTTCGAGAAGTACCCGAACCTGCACCAGCTCTTCAACGAGGCCACCAAGCTCGCCGGCGCCGCCGGTGCCAAGGGCTCGGTGGACCCGGCGATCGCCGAGCAGCTGCTCGGCAAGATCGAGGAGATCTCCAAGATCTTCTGGGAGACCAAGCAGGCCTGATCCGCGCCTGTGCCGACGGCCGGCCCGCCCCGTGCGAGCCGGCCGTCGGCGTCTCACTCCCCCGTTTTCCAGGCCATATCACCCACACATCGGAACTCGCGGTCACCGGGTGCTCCCGCAGCGTCCCGCAGCCGCTAGAGTCTCTCCATCGGGAGGAGGCCTCGGATGACTCAGCTGATCGACACGGAGCCGGTCGTCGGAGACGACGTCGTACTACTGACGGTGCCCGCCGACGGCGGCTATCTCAGCGTCCTCCGGACGGCCACCGCCGGCCTGGCGGCCCGCCTGCACTTCGCCCTCGACGAGATCGAGGACCTGCGCATCGCCGTCGACGAGGCGTGCGCCATGCTGCTGGCCATCGCCACCCGCGGCGCCGAGCTCGAGTGCCGCTTCGCGGTCACCGACGACGCCCTCACGGTCGAGGTCACCGTCGCCACCGTCCGCGGCGCCCGCCTCCCCTCCGAGTCGTCCTTCGCGTGGAAGGTCCTCACGGCCCTGACCACGAGCGCCGCCGCCGAGGCCAACGGCCGCCAGGCCACGATCCGCCTCCTGACCCGCCGCACCGAGTTCTAAAACCCCTTCTTTCGGTACGGGGGGGTGCGCCGCCCCCGCCGAATCCCGGCCGCCCCGTGGCACCCCGCGACCGTCATGCCGGGCCAAGCCTGACCGGGCGGCTGGCGCCGCACGGTCCGACCCGGGCGGCTGGCGCCGCACGGGCCACCGGGTCCAGCTGGACCTCAACGACTAGCGCCGATCGCTGCCCGCCTTCCGGCCGGGTGAGCGCACACGTTGCGCTGCCCGTGGGCCCGGGCTGCCGCTAAAACGAGGGTGAGCGACCACGGACGTCGTCGCGTGCGCGCTAACCGGCGCGAAACGGGCCGGGGAAGTAGGCGGCGATCAATTGGCCAGCAGGATCAGCGCCGTCTCAAGCCCCACGAAACAGCGCTCATGGCTAGCCGCGAAGATCCAGTCGGCAGGGTTGGTTGGTTGATCTTTTCGGCTGGACCCGGTGGACCGTGCGGCGCCAGCCGCTCGGGCCGGACCGTGCGGTGCCAGCCGCCCGGTCAAGCTGGACCACCGAGCTCAGCCCGGCGGGCGCGGCACAGGCTGGAGTGGCAGTCGCTCGCGTGAACCGACGGGACTACCAGGATTCGGCGGGGGCGGCGCAGCCCGTACCGGAAAGGGGTTGAAAAGAGAAGCGCACCCCTCTCACCGAAAGGAACCGCCCGGCCGAAGACGGCCTGGTCAGCGGACAGTTTCGGCGATGAATTCGAGGTGGGCGGCCGCTGTCCGGGTGGCGCCGTCGGCATCGCGGGCGACCACGCAGTCGAGGATCGCGCGGTGATCGGCGTCGATGCGGTTCCAGTAGTCGGCGGGGAGGCCGCTGGTCACCTCCTCGCCGTAGGTGGCCTCGTACAGCGGGAGGCTGACCAGCTCGAAGAGCGGGTTGCCGGTGGCCTTGGCCATCGCCCGGTGGAAGGCGGCGTGTGCCGCCATCATGGTGTCGAAGTCGTCGATCGCCGGGTCGAAGAGGGCGCCCCGCAGCTCGGTGAGGTGGTTGTCGGCGCGGCGGACGGCGGCCAGGCCGGCGGCCGGGACCTCCAGGGCGCGGCGCAGCTCGAGCAGGTCGGCGAGGCCGACGTCGGCGGAGTGGGCGAGCAGCGCGAAGCCGGTGGAGAGGCCGTCGGCGAGCTGGCCGGCGTCGGGGTGTGCGACGAAGCTGCCGCCGGTGACACCTCGCGTCGTGACGATGAGGTGCTGGCTGGCGAGAAGGCGGAGGGCCTCACGCACCGTGCTCCGGCTGACGCCGATCTTGACGCACAACTCGGGTTCGGGTGGTAGCCGCTCGCCGGGTTGGAGGCGGCCGGACGTGATCTCCGCGCGTAGCTCGTCGGCGAGCTGCTGGTAGGCGGGCGGGCGCACCGTTGAGCCGGTCACCCGTCCAGGTTAGGCCCTGATCCGCACCGGAAGACCGGCTAATCGACGCCCAACGCTCGGCTACTGGGTGGAAGAAGGATCAGCGATGCGGTCAGCGCGGCCAGGGCGAGCAGTCCGGCGCCGGCCCACCGCGGGCCGATCTGGAGCAGGAAGCCGCCGGTGGCGAGGAGGAAGAGCTGCACCACGATCGCCGGGCCACGGGCCCGGACGGAGCGCCGGCCGAGGGCGCGGGCCACCGCGAAGACGGCGAGCGCGGCCAGCGCGGACATCACGGTGAGCGAGACGGCGATCGCGACGATGATGTCGTCGCTGGTCAGATCAAGGACGATCAGGTACGCGGTGAGCGCCACGAGTCCGGCGCACTGCAGGTAGAGCAGGCGGACCCCCCAGTCGAGGGTGGCTGCGTCGGCACTTGCGGGCTTCTCACCGGTCACCGCTGCACCATACCGACAGCTTCCGGGGGTTCCGCCGGGTAAGGTGCCGCGCATGCGAGCGTTGCTGGTGGTCAACCCCCGGGCGACGACGACCAGCGAACGGGCCCGCGACGTGCTGGTGCGGGCGTTGCGCAGCGCGGTGGACCTCACGGTGTCCTACACGGAGCGGCGCGGTCATGCCACGAGGCTGGCCCGGGACGCCGCCGAGAGCGGGATCGACCTGGTGGTGACGCTCGGCGGGGACGGCACCGTGAACGAGGCGGTGAACGGTCTGCTGACCGCCCCGACCGCGCTCGACGGTCTCTCCGCGACCCCGGCGGACCGGCTGCCGGCGCTGGCCGTGGTCCCGGGTGGTTCCACGAACGTCTTCGCCCGAGCGCTGGGCATGCCCCGTGACTGGGCGGACGGGACGAGCGTGATCCTGGACGGGCTGCGGGACGGCCGGCACCGGGTGATCGGGCTGGGCCGCGCCGACGACCGCTATTTCTGTTTCACGGCCGGGCTGGGCTGGGACGCGGCGACCATCCGCCGGGTGGAGCAGTCCCGGCTGCGGGGCCGTACGTCGACGCCGGCCCTCTACATGCGCGCGACGTTCGGCCAGTTCTTCACCGGCCTGGACCGTAAGGATCCGCCGCTGACCCTGGAGCGCCCGGATGAGACGCCGGACACCGGGCTGGCCACGGTGATCGTGCAGAACACCGCCCCATGGACGTACGTCGGTGACCGTCCGGTCCATCTGAATCCGGACGCCTCGTTCGATTTGGGTCTGGATGTGACCGCCCTGCGCCGCCTCACGATCGCGGCCGGAGCGCGGACCGTGACACAACTCGCGTGGCGTAGCGGTGATCCACGCGGTAAACAGGTGTTGCGTCTGCATGACATCGCGGAGTTCACCGTCGTGGCGTCCCGGCCACAGCCTTTCCAGCTGGACGGTGACTACCTAGGGGACCGACAGAAGGTGCACTTCGTGTCCGTCCCCTCGGCTCTGCGTGTGATCTGCTGACGTCGGGGTACGTGTCTCCGCACGTGCTCACGATCAGTTACAGAGCGCGGGCAAAAGGTCTGCGAGATGGCCGGGACCGTACTACATTGATGGGAGCGTTCGTCAACCGGCTCCGGCGACAGCGGCGGAACCGGACATATGGGTGCGTGAGCCAGCTCACCCGCCGGGAGAAACTTCCAGCGCTACCCTTGACATCGCGTGAGTTCGTGAAAGCATTCACAAGCGATAAGAAGTAACCGGTTGCCGGTTGTGCGCGTTCCTTAATCCGGAAGCGCAAACAGCACCAAACACCAAAGCTTGCTGACGCATCGGTGAGCGTACGGGCACAAGCCGTCGCCATCACTGCGCTCGCATATAGGTAAACAGCACTGTTTTCATTACCCCATCCGAAACAAGGAGTTTGCCGCCATGGACTGGCGTCACGATGCGATCTGCCGCGACGAGGACCCCGAGCTGTTCTTCCCGATCGGGACGAGTGGTCCGGCGCTCCTGCAGGTCGAGCAGGCCAAGGCCGTGTGCCGCCGGTGCCCGGTGACCGAGGAATGCCTCTCGTGGGCACTCGAGTCCGGTCAGGACGCCGGCGTATGGGGTGGGATGAGCGAGGACGAGCGGCGCGCCGTCAAGCGTCGTGGCGGTCTTCGGATCAGCGCCCCCACCGCCTGAATCAATCCCCCAACACAGCATTTGCGCCCCGGGCCGTACGGCACCGGGGCGTCTTGCTGTTTCAGGTTCCTCACAGCCGACAACTTCAATGCGCGCTAATTTGATCACGGTACGTTTCCCCGGCCCCGCCGAAATGATCTCGAAATTCCGTCCATGACGCTTTGCGTTGCGAGTCACACACACTCCGCAATGGACGATCGGGATCGGGACGCCAATCACATCAAGGCCGTCGCCGAACGCAGAGTGGCAGTCGCGCAGAGTAGTGATCAATTCGGCCGGCTCTCAGGAATGTCTCAGGCCGCCCGAAACAGCTCTGAGAGCCGGCCGACTCGCCTCGGGCCGCGACTCAGGCCGCGACGGGCAGCGGCTCGCTCAGGACCGCCTCGGCCCGTGCGCCGATCAGCCGGACCAGCTCCGGGGCGTCGCCCAGCGGCTCGGCGGCGGTGACCGCACCGGCCTCGACGGCCGCCCGTACGGCGGTGTCGTAGAGAAGCCCGGGCGCCAGGAAGTAGGCGGCCACCCCGACCCGCCGGGCGCCGGCCGCCCGCAGCCGGGCCACCGCCTCGCCGGAGCGGGCACCGGGCCCGGAGGCGTAGGACACCGCGGACGGCAGCCCCAGACGCCGCCCCAGGGCCGCGGCCGCCTCGGCCACCGTCGCGCGTGCGGCGTCGTCTCTCGTGCCGGCAGCGGCCAGCACGACGGCGTCCAGATCATTTCCCGGGAGTCGCCGCTCCAGAGCGGCCAGCAGGAGCGGGGACGCCGGGCCGAGCACGTCGGTGGCGGTCACCGTGAGCGGGAGCGGCTCCGCCTCCCGGATCACCGCGGGCAGGTCCACCCGGCCGTGGTAGGCGGCGGTGAGCAGCAGCGGCACCAGGGCCACGCGCCGGCCGGGCAGAGCGGCCAGCACGTCCAGCGGGCGGGGCCCGTCGTGGTCGAGGTACGACGCCCGGACGGTCCAGTCGGGGCGGGCCCGCCGCACCGCCCGGGCCAGCGCCTCGGTCGACACCGCGGCCCGGGGGTCCCGGCTGCCGTGGGCCACCAGGACCACGGCCGGCCGGTACGCGAAGGTCAGACGTGCAGACCGCATTCGGTCTTCTCGAACATCGCCCAGCGGCCCGCCCGCGGATCCTCGCCGGCCTTGGTCCGCCGGGTGCACGGCCAGCAGCCGATCGAGCCGTAGCCCTTCTTGAACAGCTCGTTGACCGGCACGTTCCACCGGCTGATGTAGGCGTCCACGTCGGCCTGGGTCCAGGCGGCGATCGGGTTGACCTTCACCTTGCCCTTCTTGGCGTCGAACGCGACGACCGGCGTGTTGGCCCGGGTCGGCGACTCGTCCCGGCGCAGGCCGGTGGCCCAGGAGTCGTACTCGGCGAGGGCCCGCTCCAGCGGCTCCACCTTGCGCAGGAAGCAGCACTCGTCGGGGCTGCGGGCGAACAGCCGGGGGCCGTACTCGCCGTCCTGCTGGCCGACGGTGAGGCGCGGCCGGATCGAGCGGACGTTGACGTTCATCGTCCGGACGACCGTGTCCCGGACCTTCAGCGTCTCCGGGAAGTGCAGGCCGGTGTCCAGGAAGACCACGTCCACGCCGGGCGACACCCGGGAGAAGAGGTGCGCCACCACGGCGTCCGCCATCGAGCTGGTGACGCAGAACCGCGCGCCGAAGGTGTCGGTCGCCCACTTGGCGATCTCCTCGGCGGGCCGGCCCTCGAGCATCTCGGCGGCCGCCAGCGCGAGGGCCTTCAGCTCCTCGGGTTTCCGGCGCTCGGAGTCCGCGCTGACCGCGGGCGCGCCGAGGTTGACCAGACCAAGACCGGAGGCGTTGAGGAGACTCATGACGAACTCACTCCCTTGGACAAGAGGCCGATGAACTTGACCGAGAACACACGGGCGCAGGAGTGGCACTCCCAGGCGCCGTGCGAGGACTCGTTGGGGCGGAGGTCCTCCTCACCGCAGTAAGGGCAGTACAGGGGGGCCGATCTGGCATCGCTCATTTCAGGAGCTCCTCGTCGGCCCGCATCACCCAGTTGGCGAAGGTCTCGCCCTGGTCACGGCCGTCCAGGTAGTGCCGGGCGACGCGTTCCACGTACTCCGGAAGCTCCTCGGCGGTGGCCTTGAGGCCACGGACCTTGCGGCCGAACCCGGCGGTCTCGCCCTTGGCCATGCCCAGCGCGCCGCCCAGGTGGATCTGGAAGCCCTCGACCTGCTCGCCGTGCGAGTTCAGGACGAGCTGGCCCTTGAGGCCGATGTCGGCGACCTGGGTGCGGGCGCACGCGTTGGGGCAGCCGTTGATGTGGATCGACAGCTCGGCGTCGAAGCCCTTGAGCCGGTCCTCGAGCCGGGCCACCAGCTCCTCGCCGCGCGCCTTGGTCTCGACGATGGCGAGCTTGCAGTACTCGATGCCGGTGCAGGCCATGGTGCCCCGGCGGAAGGCCGACGGACGGGCCTCCAGCCCGATGCCGCGGAGACCTTCGATGATCGGCTCCACCTGGTCGTCGGCGATGTCCAGGACCAGGAGCTTCTGGTACGCCGTGAGCCGCACCCGCTCCGACCCGTGCTTCTCGACGAGGTCCGCGAGCGTGGTCAGCTGGGTGCCGGACGACCGGCCGACCACCGGGGCCGCGCCGATGTAGTTCCGCCCGTCGATCTGCTTGTGCACGCCGATGTGGTCGAGCGGCTTCTCCGGCAGCTCCGGGGCCGGGCCGTCGATCAGCGCACGGCCCATGTACTCCTTCTCCAGGACCTCGCGGAACTTCGCCACGCCCCAGTCGGCGAGCAGGAACTTGAGCCGGGCGCGGTGCCGCAGGCGGCGGTAGCCGTAGTCCCGGAAGATCCCGACGACGCCCTCCCAGACGTCCGGGACCTCGGCCAGCGGCACCCAGACGCCGAGCCGCTCGGCCAGGCGCGGGTTGGTGGACAGGCCGCCGCCGACCCAGAGGTCGAAGCCGGGGCCGTGGTCGGGGTGGTGCACACCGACGAAGGCGATGTCGTTCGCCTGGTAGGGGCCGTCGGGCAGCCAGGAGATGACCGACTTGAACTTGCGTGGCAGGTTCGAGTAGCGCGGGTCGCCGACGTACCGCTCGACGATCTCGTCGATCGCCGGGGTGGCGTCGATCACCTCGTCGGCCGAGACCCCGGCGACCGGGCTGCCCAGCACGACGCGGGGGCAGTCACCGCAGGCCTCGGTGGTCTGGAGGCCGACCGCCTCGAGCCGGCGCCAGATCTCCGGCATGTCCTCGACCCGGATCCAGTGCATCTGGATGTTCTGCCGGTCGGTGATGTCGGCGGTGTCCCGGGCGAACTCGGTGGCGATGCCGCCGATGACGCGCAGTTGTGCGAGGTTCAGCGCGCCGCCGTCGATCCGCACGCGGAGCATGAAGTACTCGTCCTCGAGCTCCTCCGGCTCCAGCACCGCGGTGCGGCCGCCGTCGATCCCGGCGCGCCGCTGGGTGTAGAGGCCCCACCAGCGGAACCGGCCGCGCAGGTCGGCCGGGTCGATCGAGGAGAACCCGCCGTGGGCGTAGATGTTCTCGATCCGGGCCCGCACGTTGAGCGGGTTGTCGTCCTTCTTGCTGCGCTCGTTGGGGTTGAGCGGCTCGCGGTGTCCGAGCGCCCACTGACCCTCGCCGCGCGCCTTGCGGGGGCGGGCGGTCGGCCTTGCAGCGGGAGTGTTGCTGGGCGCCATCTCGGCGTTCCTCCGGGTTTCGTGGGCGCGCTGTGCCGCTCACGGCCCGTGGGAGGCTCGTGACATCTGTGTCAGGAGTTGGGCCCGGCGGTCGAGCGCCCGGAAATGGAAATCGGGCGTCGTCAGGAAGCCGGACACATGGCGCTGCGGACACGGCCGTAGTCGACGTGGCGGCGGGCCACGAAGCGGCGGTCAACTGCAGCGGTCATGTCGGCTAGCCTCTCACGCCCAGCGATTCTCGGCCAGCACGGTCCAGATTTCGGGAGTGTGCCGAGTCGCACAACGGCAACATCTTGTAACAGTTGGCCCCTAAGCTGTATTGCTACGCTCCGTGAGTAGCGCATTACGAGCCGGAGTTGCGACACTCTGGCCGGAGGCGCTCATGCAGGCTCAGGCCGTCCACGACGACTCACCGACCCGGCCGCTCTCCGGCCCGCACCGTCGCCCGGCGCGCCGGGCGGCCACCCTGTTCTGGACGTGGATCCCGTCCCTGCTGCCGGCCGCGGCCATGCTGACCGTCGGCCGGATCGGGCTGACCGGCCCGGCGCCCGGCCCGCGGGAGGCGCTGACCGGCGGCTCCCCGGCCGCCCTCGTCGAGGCGGGCCGCGCGGCCGACGCCGTGCTGGTCCCCTATCGGCTCCTGCTGCACTACTGGAGCCAGATGGCCGGCGACTCGGTGGTCGCGCTGCGGGCGCCGTCGCTGCTCGCCATGGCGCTCGCCGCCGGGCTCACCGGGGAGCTGGGGCGCCGGCTGCTCACCCCCGGCGCCGGCCTGTGCGGCGGGCTGCTGCTGGTGGCGCTGCCGGTGACCAGCCGGTATGCCCAGCAGGCCGGCCCGCACGCCCTGGCCCTGTGCGCGGCCACCACTGCCACACTGCTGCTCTACCTCGCCCTGGACCGGCCGGGGGCTCTGCGCTGGATCGGGTACGGGCTGGCCGTCGCGGTGGCCGGGCTGGCGCATCCGGCGACCCTGCTGGTGCTGGCGGGGCATACGTACACCGTGGTGTCCCGGTGGCGGCTCAGCCGGCAGCGTTCGCTGTTCTGGTGGTTCCCGGTGACCCTGCTGGCCCTGGTGATCCCGGCGCCGCTGGTCGCCCTCGGGGTGCGTCAGCACACCGCGCTCTTCCTCTACCGGCCCGGCACGCCGTGGGAGATGCTGCGCGCCGCCCCGGAGGCGTTCTTCGGTGCCGCCGGGGCCGGGCTGCTGGTGGCCGGCCTGGCCCTGGCCGCCCGCTGGCCGGACCGGGCGCTGCTGCGGGAGCTGACGGTGCTGGCCGTCCTGCCGCCGGTCGCGCTGCTCGCCGCGTCCTTCCTGACCGGCCCGCTGTGGGATCCCCGCTACGTGCTCTTCGCCCTGCCCGCGGTCGTGCTGCTGGCCGCGGCCGCGCTGCGCGGTCTGCGGCTGCGCGCGGTGGTCGCGGTGGTCCTGGTGGCCGCGCTCGGGCTTCCCCAGCAGCAGGCGCTGCGTCAGCGTTTGCCGAGCGGCACCACCAGCACGGCCTCGGTGCCGCCGCCGGCCCGGTTGCGCAGCTCGATGCTGCCACGCAGCTCCCCGGTGGCCAGCGCCCGGACGATCTGAAGCCCGAGACGGTTGCTGCCCTCGAACTTGAAGCCGTCCGGCAGGCCGCGCCCGTTGTCGGCCACGGTGACGTGCAGCTGCTTGCGGAACCGGTGTGCGGAGACGACCACCTCGCCGTCGCTGTGGGCCGGGGCGCCAGCCTCCTCCTCGTCCTCCTCGGGCTCCGGGAAGCCGTGCTCGACCGCGTTGATCAGCAGCTCGTTGAGGACCATGACCAGGGAGGTGGCGATCTCGGCGGGCAGCACGCCGAAGGTGCCGTCCCGCCGGATCCGGACCGGGGAGCCGGTGGTGGCCACCTCGGTCGCGGCCTGGGCGACCCGGTCCACGATGCCGTCGAACTCGACCGCCTCGTCGCTGGACATCGACAGCGTCTCGTGGACCAGGGCGATCGAGGCGACCCGGCGGACCGACTCCTCCAGCGCCATCCGGGCTTCCGGCGCGTCCACCCGGCGGGCCTGGAGGCGCAGCAGCGCGGCCACGGTCTGCAGGTTGTTCTTCACCCGGTGGTGGATCTCCCGGATGGTGGCGTCCTTGGTCATCAGCGCCCGCTCCCGGCGGCGGACCTCGGTCACGTCCCGGACCAGCACCAGGGCGCCGATCGGCACACCGGCCGGCAGCAGCGGCAGTGCCCGGGTGAGGACGGTGGCGCCGCGCGCCTCCACCTCCATCCGGGCCGGGAACTCGCCGCGCAGCGACGCCAGGATCCGCTCGGCCGCGTCGTTGCCCTCCAGCGGGTCGCCGGAGAGCCGGCTGGCGAGCTTGGCCAGCTCCTCCCCGACCAGGTGCGCGTTGAAGCCGAGCCGCCGGTACGCCGACTGCGCGTTCGGGCTGGCGTAGGTCACCTTGCCGGAGGCGTTCAGCCGGATCAGCCCGTCCCCGACCCGGGGCGCCGAGGTGATCTCGCCGGGCAGACGGGGCGGCGGGAACGTCCCGTCCGCCACCATCTGCGCCAGGTCGTCGGCCGTGGTCAGGTAGTTCAGCTCGAGCTGGCTCGGGGTGCGCGCGGTGCTCAGGTTGGTGTCCCGGCCGATCACCGCGATCACCTCGCTGAGCGCCTCCTCCAGGTCGGTGGCGTCGCGCAGCCGGACCGGGATGGCCTCGTGCCGGGCGGGGGTGTCGCCGTACCAGACCGGGTCGCCCTCCCGCCAGATCCGCTCCTGCGTGATGGCGACGTCGAGGTGCGCCACCTCCGGCCCACCGACGATCTTGCCGACCTGGTCGTCCTGGTACGCCGTGGGCGCCGTGGTGGGCCGCACCTGCGCGATGCAGAGGAACTCCCGCGGCTGTCGCGGCTCGCCCTTGATCGGCACCCAGAGCAGCAGGTCCGCGAAGGAGAGGTCGGACAGCAGCTGCCAGTCACCGGCGATCCGGTGCAGGTGATCGATGTCGGCGGGGCTCAGGCCGGTGTGTTCTTCGACGAGGTCGCGGAGGGTGGACACCGGCCCAGCCTATTTCTAAAGCGTGGTGGTGACCTTCTTCAAACCGCGAGGAGCATCGGGATCTTCGCCACGCGCCAGGGCCAGCGCGAGCGCGAGCCGCTGCAACGGCAGGATGTCGAGCAGCGGCGAGTAGCGCTCGTCGACGGCCGGCACAGCGAGCCGGGCCGAGGCGCCGGGCACGTCGGCGGCGCCGATGGTCACCACGTCGGCGCGGCGCTCCCCGAGCCGGGTCACCACGTCCCGCATCGAGCGGCCACCCGGACCGTCACCGACCACCGCGAGCACCGGCACGTCCGGGTCGGTCATGGCGAGCGGGCCGTGCAGCAGGTCGGCGCCGGAGAACGAGAGCGCCGGCAGGTACGACGTCTCCATCAGCTTGAGGGCGGTCTCCCGGGCGGTGGGGTACGCGTACCCCCGCCCGGTGGTCACCAGGCTGGAGGCGAACCGGTAGCGCTGGGCCAGCTCCTCGGCGGACCGGTCGGCGAGCACCTCGGCGGCCAGCTCGGGCAGCTTGTCGAGGGCCGCCCGCTCGTCGGCGGGCAGCCGCCCGTCGCCGGCCCGGATGCCCTCGACCAGCAGCAGCAGGGCGAGCAGTTCGGCCGTGTAGGTCTTGGTGGCGGCGACCGCCCGCTCGTGCCCGGCGACCACGTCGATCGACAGCTCGGCGGCCTGCGCGAGCGGTGATGACGGGTTGTTGGTGACCGCCAGAGTGAGCGCGCCGGTCTCCCGGGCCACGTTGAGCACCCCGGCGAGGTCGGGCGAACCGCCGCTCTGACTGACGCCGATCACCAGCGTGCCGGTCAGGTCGGGGCGGGCGCCGTAGAGCGTGATGGCGCTCGGGGAGGCGCTGGCCACCGGCAGGCCGAGCCGGATCTCGGCGAGGTAGGCGCCGTAGAGCGCGGCGTGATCGGAGGTGCCGCGGCCGACGAACAGGACGCTGCGCGGCGCCCGGCGGGCCACCTCGGCGGCCACCTCGGCGATGGCGCCGGCGGGCCCGTCCTCCAGCAGCCGCGCGAAACCGGCGGGTTGCTCCGCGATGTCCGCTGCCATCCCTTGGCCTCGCTGTGTCACGTGATCCTCCCCTTTCGCGCGCTCTTTGCGCATTCTGTGCGCAGTCTTGCAAGAAACAGCTTACTAGGTCAAGGTTTCGTGCATGAACGCGCAAACGTGAGGACTGACAACGAGCGGCGCTTCCCCTAGGGTCATCACTCGTGGATTCCCCCTCGGCCCACCGTGACCTCGCGCGTGCTCGTGACGCCCTCGATCGCGGCGACACCGCGTCCGCGGCCGGGCACATCGCCGCCGCTCTGGCCCACGCCCCCACCCTGCCCGACACCCACGAGCTGCTCAGCCGGTTGGCGGCACGAGTCGACGGCGGGCTGGACCTGTTCCCGATGGAGGCGCACGCGCCGGTCGGCCGGCTCGCCGCCCGGGCGCACCTGCTCGCCGCCACCGGGCGCCCCGAGGAAGGGCTGCCACTGCTCGCCGCCGCCAGCGGGCACAGCCCCGGGCTGGACTGGGCCGGAGTGCCCTGGGTCGGCGACCCGGCCCTCGGTGCGCGAATCGATCCGGGGGTGCTCGCGCGTACCGTGATGCGGCTCTGCACCGCGGTCGGTGACCCGGCCCCGGCCGGCTCGGTCACCTCGCTGCGGCCGTACCTCGAGGTGGTCCGGCACGCGATCGCCGCCCACGGCGAACACGGCATGCTGCTCGGCGCCGGCTCGGCGCTGGCCCGCCGGCTCGGTGAGGTGCGGCTGGCCGTCGACTGGGCCGGGCGGGGCGCCCGGGCGCAGCCGTCCAAGCTCGCCGAGATCTGGCTGGGGTACGCGTACCGCAGTGCCGGCCGGATGCCGGAGGCGCTCGCCGCACTGCGCCGCGCCGTCGCCTACGACCCCGACGACCTCTCGGTGTACGCCGACGTCGCCGCCACCCTGGCCGACCTGGGCCGGCTCGACGAGGCGCTCCGCTGGACCGAACTCGCCCTGGAGCGCGACCCGGACTTCGACTGCGTGGTGCACACCGCCCACCGGCTGCGCTACCGCGCCGACGGCGACGTCGCCCACCTGGTCGACCTGGCCGACTTCATCCGCGGCCACCCGGACGACGCCCACGAGCACACCGACCTGGAGGAGTGCTGCCGGGAGACGCCGTGGCTGGGCGGGCTCCCGGCCGGGGCGACGCTGCCCGCCGGCCGGGCGCCGGTCAACGCCGAGCCGTCCGCCGACGCGCTGCACCGGCTGCACCGGATCTCCGGCCCCACCTGGCCGCACCCGCCGGGCGCCTACGACCGGGCGCTGGGTCTGGTCCTGGTCGAGCCGTGGGAACTGCTGGCCCTGCTCGCCCATCCGGAGACCGCCCGCGCCGACCAGCAGAACGGGCTGGAGGTGTGGGCCTGCCTCGGGCTGCTGCACCACGGGGCCGAGGAGCCCTGGCCGGAGTCGAGCCGCCGCCGGTTGCTGCTCGGCCTGCTCGACGGCGAGGTGGACCGGGTGACCCAGGCCGCGCTGTTCGCCCTGGTCGCCTACGCCTGGGTGGATCCGGACGCCCGGGCCGACGTGGCCGCCGTGGTGGCGGCCCGGCTCACCGAGACCGCCTCCCGGCCGAACGCCCGCGCGGTCGCCGAACTCGCCCTGGCCGCGCCCGCCCTGGACCGGCCGACCCGGGAACTGGCCGCGGCCACCATCCGTGTCCCGGCCGTCCCCCGTCAGCGGGGCCGGGGCCGCTCCCTGCTGCGCTGGCGGCGCGACTAGGACGTGCCCTAGTCGATGACGGCGATGAGGTCGCCCTCCTGGACCGTGTCACCCTCGTGCACGGCCAGCCGGGCGACCGTGCCGGTGGTCTCGGCCTGCACCGGGACCTCCAGCTTCATCGACTCCAGGATGACCAGCGTGTCCCCCTGGGTGACGGTGGCGCCGGGCGCGGTCACGACCTTCCACACGTTGGCCCCCATCTCGGCACGGATCTCGTCCGCCATGACTCGGCCTCCTCGTCCGTCGGCACGGTTCGGTGAAGGTCATCAAACCACGGATCCGACGCGGGTGAGTCCGGTCCGGCCGGACCGGCCCATTACGATCGGCAACGAGTTCCAGCACCACGAACAGGAGACGCGACATGGCCAAGAAGGCTCGCAAGAAGAAGGCCCGTAAGAAGAGCGGCGCCAACCACGGCAAGCGCCCCAACAGCTGAAAAGCGAGAAGGCCCGGCGATCGCCGGGCCTTTCGTCATTTCAGGGCAGGAACTCCTTGGTCTCCGTCTGGACCTCGAGCTGCCCCAGCTTGTGACGCAGCCGGTCGCGCAGCTCGGCCGGCGCCCGCTCGTCGCCGCAGCACCGGCTGACCAGCGCCTTAACGTCGTGCTCGATGCCGAACTCACGCAGGCAGCCGGCGCACTCGTCGAGGTGCTTCTGGATCAGCCGGCGGCGCTCCTCCGAGCACTCCAGGTCCAGGTAGAGGTAGACCTCGCTCAGGACGATCCCGCAGTCGTTCTCATTCTCCTCGGGCTCCATGTCGTCACGCCCCCTGCGGCTCGGAGGTCGCGGCCCGGGTGATGCCCCGGTCCGCCGCGTACTGCTCGAGCAGCTTGCGCAGGTTGCGCCGGCCGCGGTGCAGCCGGGACATGACCGTGCCGATCGGCGTGCCCATGATGTCGGCGATCTCCTTGTACGAGAAACCCTCGACATCGGCGAGGTAGACGGCGAGCCGGAAGTCCTCCGGCAGGGATTGCAGCGCTTCCTTGATGTCGCTGTCCGGCAGCCGGTCCAGCGCCTCGGTCTCGGCCGACCGCAGACCCTGCGACGTGTGCGACTCGCTCGACGCGAGCTGCCAGTCGGTGATCTCCTCGGTCGGCGCCTGCACCGGCTGCCGCTGCTTGCGCCGGTACGAGTTGATGTACGTGTTCGTCAGGATCCGGTAGAGCCAGGCCTTGAGGTTCGTCCCCTGTTCGAACTGGTGGAAGGCGGAGAACGCCTTCAGGAACGTCTCCTGCACCAGGTCCTCGGCGTCGGCCGGATTCCGCGTCATTCGCAGGCCGGCCGCGTACAACTGGTCGACGAACGGCAACGCCTCACGCTCGAAGCGCTCTCGGCGCTCCTCGATCCGCTCCCTCTGGACCACCCTGGACTCTCCCCTCGACCGCCCCGCCGAGGATACGGGTAGAGCCCCTGTGCCGCTCTCGAAAACCGCGGGTGTGCTCACGCTCACCGACGGCGACACCGGCGGAGTCTCGGCCGCGGGCCACTCGGGGGAACTCAGAAGGCCCCGCACCCGGTTCGCCCCCCGGCCGTCACGCTCGACGCATTCGGTACCGGCACGCACCACAGAACCCCTTCCCGCCGACAAAGTCTCATCGGCTGCAACGCCGGCAAGGGTGCCTCACATTCCCGATCTCAGCGTGCCCAGGAATGGCGACGGAGCCATTCGATCGCGATCACCACCGAGTCGGAGAGGCCTTTGCGTAGATCGTGCACGGCGCCCGGCCGAACGGCCACCTCGACCGTGCCGGCCGGCTCCGGCACCCCGAACGGGTCCCGGTCACCATTGATCACCAGTGCCGGCAGATCGGTGGGCAACTCCCCCGCCCGGCTCTTCTCCGGCCTACCCGGCGGATGCAGCGGGAAGGCCAGGGCGAGCACCCCCGCGGCGCCGAGCGTGGTCGCGGTCCGGCACGCGACGCGCGCTCCGCTGGAGCGCCCGCCCACGATCAACGGCATCCCCGGTACGCCGATCGCGCGCACCACCGCGGTCCAGGCCTCGTCGAGGTGCCCGGCCGGCGCGGGCGCACGACGGCCCGCCACCCGGTACGGCTGCGTGACCAGGGCGACCCGGACCCCGGCGGCCACCGCGGCGTCGCACACCGCCACCAGGTCCGGCGCATCGACCCCGCCACCGGCCCCGTGACCGAGGACGAGCAGGGACAGCGCCGGACTCGAGGGGTCGCTGACGGCCACGACCGCGGGGCCGCGCGGCGTTTCGATTTCAAGATCCGATCGGGACACGAGTCCCGTTGTATCAGCGACTGACCGGAATCAGGTTGAGCAGACGGCGATCCTCGGCGTCCGGCGAGTCGTCGATCTCCTCACCGTCGGCCTGGATCCGCTCCCGCCAGGCGACCAGCATGGCCCGGCGCTCCCGTGGCGTGGTGCCGCCCCAGACGCCGTGGCAGTCGCCGACCTGGAGCGCCCAGGCCAGGCATGGGCCCTGCACCTCACACGTGCCGCACAGGGCGACGGCGCCACCGGACGGCTCGTTCGGTGCCGGAAAGAACGTCTCGGGATCCACGCTGCGGCAGGCGCCCCGTGTGCGCCAGGCCTCGTCGGTACGTCGTTGCGCGATCGCCTCGAGCAGCCGCGGGTCGCGTCGCGCGATGGCTACCTCGTGCGGACGCGGCATGCGTGCTCGTGTCATCAGCCCACCTCCCCCGTGGGACCGGAACTGCTGTGGCGGCCGGGCCGCACCTTACGGTCCGGCACCACTCCGGCGCTGGTTTGTACCGCAGGGTACAAGATCAGAACAAGGGGGTGATCTATCTTGAAACAAAGTTGACCAACGAGAATGGCCACATAAACCGACAAAGACCTTCGTTGATCTTCACTTGTTCAAAAAAGCGTTACCCGCGGATCGGCTTCGATCAACTCGGGTCCGTCGTTGCGCACATTGCCGACCGTCGGTCCCACCGGACGGATTTCGATGGCTTCCACTTCCGCTGCGGAGAGCGGGCGCAGCAACCGCTCCGGCTCGCCACCACCGGCCAGCCAGTCCGCCCACCGCTCGGGCGGCAGGACGAGCGGCATCCGGTCGTGCACCCGGGCCAGCCCGCCGACCGCCGCCGTGGTGACCACGCTGCACGTGAGCACCGACTCCGGGCCCCAGGCCGACCAGAGACCGGCGAAGGCGAGCGGTGACCCGTCCGCCGGCGTCATGTAGAACGCCTGCTTCTCCTTGCCGTCGCGGACCCACTCGAACCAGCCGTCGGCCGGGACCAGGCAGCGCCGCTTGGCGAACGACGGGGCGAACGACCGCAGCTCGGCGACCGTCTCGGCGCGCGCGTTGATCATGCGGGCGCCGACCTTCAGGTCCTTCGCCCAGTGCGGCACGAGACCCCAGCGGGCGGTGTCCAGCACCCGGCCCTCGTGCTCCTTCGACATCCGGATCAGCGGGACCGGATCGGTGGGTGCGACGTTCCAGCTCGCGCGCAACGGCTCGGCCACATCCACGGCCTCGAACAGCCTGGTGAGGTCCGCGTTGCTCCGGGTGGTCGCGTATCGCCCGCACATGGGCAGCACGGTACGCCGGTTTCGAACACTCGTCCGCCCCGCCACACGTCCGGCCGGCCCTCAGTGCTGCCTCAAGGCCCACGCCCAGCCGGGTGACGCATGTCCCGGGAGGCGGGAAGGCGGCCCGGAACCGTCGTACGGCGGCGGCAGAATGGCGGCGTGACTGCAGAACCCCGTCCCTGGCTCGCCCCGACCGCCACCGGCCCGGTAACCACGACCGTGCGGCTGCCCGGCTCCAAGTCGATGACCGCCCGTGCCCTGATCCTCGCCGCGCTGGCCGACGGCCCCTCGGTGATCGAGGCGCCGCTGCGGGCCCGTGACACCGTGCTGATGGCGGCCGGCCTGCGTGCGCTCGGCGTCGAGGTGGACATCTCGGCCGACGACCGGTGGACCGTGACCCCCGGCCCGCTGCGCGGCCCGGCCCGGGTGGACGTGGGGCTGGCCGGCACCATCACCCGGTTCCTGCCGCCGGCCGCCGCGCTGGCCGAGGGCGTCGTCGAGTTCGACGGCGACCCGCACATGCGCAAGCGGCCGCTGCGCCCGATCGTCGCGGCGCTGCGCTCGCTCGGCGTGACGGTGGACGCCTCACCGATCGACGGCCTGCCGCTGACCGTGCACGGCACCGGCGTGGTGGAGGGTGGCGAGGCGGTGATCGACGCCTCGGCGTCCAGCCAGTTCGTCTCCGGCCTGCTGCTCTCCGCGGCCCGGTTCGCCAAGGGGCTGACCCTGCGGCACGAGGGCCCGCCGGTGCCGTCCGCGCCGCACCTGCGGATGACGGCGCACATGCTGCGGGCCGCCGGCGCGGTGATCGACGACAGCGTGGCCGACGTGTGGCGGGTCGAGCCCGGCCCGCTGCGCGGCCGCACGTGGGTCATCGAGCCCGACCTGTCCGGGGCGGCGCCGTTCTTCGCGGCGGCCGCGGTCACCGGTGGCGCCGTCACGCTGGCCGGCTGGCCGGCCGACAGCTGGCAGCCGGTCGACCAGGCCATCGGGATCTTCCGGGCGCTGGGCGCCGAGGTCACCCGGTCCGCCGAGGGGCTGACCGTGCGGGGCACCGGCACGCTGCGCGGCATCGCCGCCGACCTCTCCGAGGTGGGCGAGCTGACCCCGGTGGTGGCGGCGCTGGCCGCGCTCGCCGAGGGGCCGTCCGAGCTGCGCGGGGTGGAGCACATCCGGGGCCACGAGACCGACCGGATCACCGCGCTCGCCACCGAGCTGGGAAAGGTGGGCGCCGAGGTGACCGAGTTCCGCGACGGGCTGCGCATCGTCCCGGGGCCGCCGCGCGGGGCCACCTTCGAGACGTACGCGGACCATCGGATGGCGCACGCCGCGGCCGTGATCGGACTCGCCGTGCCGGGCGTCCACCTGACCGACGTAGGTTGTACGTCGAAGACGTTGCCCGAGTTCCCGGAACTCTGGGCGGGACTCGTGGCGAGGAGCTAGATCTGCCAGCGCGTAAACGGGAGTACGACGAGGACGACGTCCGGATCCGGCCGGGCAGGTCGTCCCGTCCGCGTACCCGGACGCGACCGAAGCACGACGACGCGGTCGACGCCCTGGTCATCACCGTCGACCGGGGTCGGTACGGCTGCGTCCGTGAGGAGGGCGGCGGCACCGAGGTGATCACCGCGATGCGGGCCCGCGAGCTGGGCCGCAAGTCGGTGGTGGTGGGCGACCGGGTGGCCCTGGTCGGGGACGTCTCGGGGGCGCCCGGCGCGCTGGCCCGGATCGTCCGGATCAGCGACCGCTCGTCGGTGCTCCGCCGGACGGCGGACGACGACGACACCACCCCCGAGGGCCGGCTGGAGCGGGTCGTGGTGGCCAACGCGGATCAGCTGGTGATCGTCAGCGCGCTGTCCGACCCGCCGCCGCGGACCGGGTTCATCGACCGTTGCCTGGTGGCGGCGTACGACGCGGACGTGGAACCGCTGCTCTGCCTCACCAAGGCCGACCTGGCCGGGCCGGAGGGCGTGCTCGGCTACTACGCCGAACTGGACCTGCCGCACGTGCTGGTCCGGCCGGGCAGCGACCTGGACGAGCTGCGCGCCCGGCTGGCCGGCCGCATCTCGGTGCTGGTCGGGCACTCCGGCGTGGGCAAGTCGACGCTGGTCAACCGCCTGGTGCCGGACGCGTTGCGGGCGGTCGGCGCGGTCAGCGCGATCGGCAAGGGGCGGCACACCTCGACCAGCGCGGTGGCGCTGCGCCTGCCCGCGGTCGGCCGCTCCCGCCGGGACCCGGGCTGGATCGTCGACACTCCCGGGATCCGCAGTTTCGGGCTGGCGCACGTGAGCGCGGAGAGCCTGCTGCACGGGTTCCCGGACCTGGTCGAGGGCACGCTCGATGATCAGCCGAACTGCGGGCACACGGCCGCCGACGGGGACTGCCGGCTGGACGCCTGGGTGGCCGAGGGGAAGGCCGACGGGCGCCGCCTGGCGTCGTACCGTCGCCTGCTGGCCTCGCGTGCCGGCGAGGGTGACGTGCGGGATCAGCCCGCGGAGGAAATCTGATCTTGGAAAGCGGGAAACCCGGCACGCTGGCCGGCGCCGGATGGGCTAGCTTTTCGGCATGGCCGGATATGCCGACGATCTTGCGCTTGCCCACGTCCTCGCCGACTCGGCCGACACCATCTCGATGGCCCGGTTCCGCGCGCTCGACCTGAGGGTGGAGTCGAAACCGGATCTCACCCCGGTGTCCGACGCGGACACCGCCGTGGAGAAGGCGATCCGCTCCACGCTGGCCCGGGCGCGCCCCCGGGACGGGGTGCTGGGCGAGGAGTTCGGCCGGTCGGCCGCGGCCGCCGGACCGGGCAGCCGGTACTGGGTGATCGACCCGATCGACGGGACGAAGAACTTCGTCCGTGGCGTGCCGATCTGGGCCACCCTGATCGCGCTGATGGAGGGTGACACCCCGGTCGTCGGCCTGGTGTCCGCGCCGGCCCTGGGCCGGCGCTGGTGGGCCGGTCGCGGCCTGGGCGCCTTCGCCGGGAAGAACCAGCACTCGGCGACCCGGATCAGCGTCTCCTCGGTGCGCCGGATGACCGACGCCAGCTTCTGCTACGCGAGCCTGAACGGCTGGGCCGACATCGGGCGCCTGGACCAGATGATGGACATCCTGCTCGGGGTGTGGCGCAGCCGGGCCTACGGCGACTTCTACGGTTACATGCTGTTGGCCGAGGGCGCGCTGGACGCGATGGCCGAGCCGGAGCTGTCGCTCTGGGACATGGCGGCGCTCATCCCGATCGTGACCGAGGCGGGCGGCCGGATCACCGACCTGGACGGGCGGCCGACCGCCGACAAGAGTTCGGTGATCGGCACCAACGGTCTACTGCACGAAAGCGTGCTGACCGCGCTGGCCCGCCGGAGCTGATCCGCTCTTTCCGGCATACCCGTCCCAGACCGGGGTACCACCTCGGACATGCCCGTCGTAGCGCCCCTTGCGGCTGACCGCGGCACCGGATCCTCACGCGCCGAAATGCGAGGACGGGACGTGTTATGCACAATGGAGCGATCATGCCGAGCGAGGTTCGTCACCGGGTGGACAGTGATCATGGCTACCCGCTGGTCCGGATCACCGGAGTGCTCGACGACGACACCACCGCTCCGATCCGCGCGGCGTTACTCGCCGTGCTCGCCACCCAGCCCGAGGCACTCGTGGTCGACGTGGCGGACCTGCGGGTGTCCCGGGCCGCCGCGGTGGGTGTACTGCGCGAGATCCGCGAGGAGACCCGCTACTGGCCGGGCAGCCACCTGATGCTCTGCGACCCGGCCGACGCACCGGCCTGGCGCGCCACCGGATGGCCGGTCTGGCCCGATCCGGCCGGCGCCTTCGCGGCCCTGGGCCCGCCGACCGTCGATCACCGAGCCGGCCTGGACCTGGATCCGGTGGCGGGCGCGGCCCGGGCCGCCCGCGAGATGATCACCGAGGCGTGCGGGCGCTGGGAGCGGCCCGGCCTGGCCGGCAACGCCTGCATCGTGGCGACCGAGATGGTCAACAACGTGGTGGCGCACGCCGGTACGCCGATGCGGGTCCTGCTGGCGCTGCACGGCGCGACGATGAGCGTGGCGGTGCGCGACGGCTCCCCCGTGCCGCCGCGCTTCACCGGGCCGGTGCCGGTCACCTCGTACGGTGGTCGTGGCCTGCTGCTGATCGACGCGGTCTCGGCCCGCTGGGGTCATCTGGCACTGGCCGACGGGAAGGTCGTCTGGGCTTGCCTCGAAGGGGCATGAGCCGCCCTGGGCGTGGGTAGTCAACGGGCATGCGAGACAACGACTACCCAACCGAGGTCATCGATCCGGAGGCCTCCGGACTGCCGGACACCGCCGATGACGATTCGACCGCGTACGACGAGGTGAACAGCCCGCGGTGGAGCGACGGCCAGGACCCGGCCGCGCTCGCCGGCACCGGACCAGGCGGGTCGAACCGGTTCGGCGACACCGCCGAGGAGCAGCGCCGGGGCGAGTCGCTGGATCGTCGGCTGCGCCAGGAGGAGCCGGACTTCGGGGCCGAGCCGGCCAACCCGCCGCGCCGTGACCCACTGAACGAGACGCTCGACGATCCGGAGCGGCGTGACCTGGACCGGGACGTGTGGGGCCAGGGCCCGACATCTGATCCACGGTCGCCGATCTCACTCTACGACGACGGCCAGCTGGACGACGACGATCCGCGCCGGGTGGGCCGCCTGGTCGCGCCGGACAGTGGTTCCGGCTGGGACGACGAGGCGGAGAGCATCGCCTACGACGCGGGCGCCGCCGGTGGCGGCGCGAGCGCGGAGGAACTGGCGATGCACGAGACCCGTGGGCCGGACTACGACTAGATCATAAATTTCTCCGCGAAACCCTTGCTGTTAGCGCTCCCAGGTCCGCACAGTGCACCCTGCTGATCTGAGTGGGGGTTGTTCGATGCTGAGCGGGAGCCTGCGGCGCGCGCTGGCCGCGGCCGTGGTGGTCGTCTCCGGGACGGCGGCGGTGACGGTGACACCCGCCGCCGCCGTGGCCGACACGGTGAACCGCGTGGTGCTCCGCGACGACTTCTCCGGCGACCGCGGCGACGCCCCCGACGCCGGCCGCTGGGACACCGACGGCGACCGCCGGTCCTCCCCCTGGCTGGACGGTGACGGGCACCTCCTGCTCGGCTCGGCGCTGCGCACCCGGAAGACCTTCGGGCAGGCGTACGGGCGGGCCGAGGCGCGAATCCTGGTGAACCGGGAGGACGGCGCCCGGCGGCCCCTCGGGGTGCTCGGCGCCGACGGGCGGGCGCCGGACGGACAGGTCGAGGTGCTCGGCTCGGACCGGGTGGACGGCGACGACTTCCACACGTACGCCGTCGACTGGACCCCAGCCACCCTGACCTGGTCACTGGACGGCCGCGAGGTGCTCCGGCTCACCCTCGAGAAGGACAGCCGGCCGTACTCCTTCGTGCTGAACCCGGCGTCCGGCGGCGGCTACCGCTCCTCCGGCATGGTGGTCGACGCGATCACCGTCACGGCCCGGACCACCGCCCCGATCGCGTCGAAATCCGCGCCGGCGTGGCGGGCGTTCACCGCCTACCGGACCGGGGATCTGGTCTCCCAGCGGAACGTCGTCTACCGGGTGCGCGAGCCGCACACGTCCCTGCCCGGCTGGGATCCGAACCTGGTGCCGGCGCTGTTCCTGAAGGTCTAGCGAAACGTCGTGGTCGAGGCCCTCAGCGGCGCCTGCGGCCGCGGGAGATCAGCAGGACCACGATGACGATGATCCCCACCACGGCCAGACAGCAGAGCGCTCCGAGGAAGCCGAAGCCACCGCGCCGGCCGCGGCGGGCCGCCTCGATCACCATCTCGCCGGTGCCGGTCGACGCCCAGGCCGCCGCCGGGACCAGCAACGCCATCGTCACGCCGGCCAATGCCGCGGTGAGCCACTTCTTGATCACTGAGGTCATGTCAGCCATGTGCCCCATGCTGACCGATGTACGCAACGAGTGAGGGATCGTTTACTGAGGTGTTGCGACCGAAGGGGACGGACGATGGACGCGAATCTGGTGGCGCTGGCCGAGGCACACGGGGTGGCCACGTGGTACGAGAACTGGCGGCGTAAACGCACCGAGGTGGCCGCCGAGTCGCTGATCGGCGTGCTCGGCATGCTGGGCGTCGACGCGGGCACACCGGCGGCGGTCCGTGCCTCGCTGGCCGCGGCCCGGCGCCGGGACACCGCTGACCGGCTGCCCGGCACGATCGTGCTGCGCGAGGGCGCCGGGCGGCCGCTGCCCGGGCCGGCCGAGATCCGGCTGGAGGACGGCGGCGTCCGGACGGTGGACCGGCGGCTGCCCGATGACCTGCCGCTGGGCTGGCACCGGCTGCGCTGCGGCGGCCAGGAGGTCACCCTCGTGGTGGTGCCCACCCGGCTGCCCGAGCCGCCGGACACCTGGGGCTGGATGGTGCAGCTCTACACGCTCCACTCGGCCGGCTCGTGGGGCATGGGCGACCTCGGTGACCTGCGCGACTTCGTGGCCGGGTCGGCCGGCGCCGGGCTGGTGGTGCTGAACCCGCTGCACGCGGTCACGCCGACCCGGCCGGTGCCGGCGTCGCCGTACTCGCCGTCGAGCCGGCGCTTCGCCAACCCGCTCTACCTGCGGGTGGCCGACACCGCCGAGTACCAGCGGGCCGATCCGGCGCTGCGGGCCCGGGTGGACGCGCTGCGGCCGGCGCCACCGGCGGACGGTCTGATCGACTACGACGCCGTGCTGGCCGCCAAGTTCGCGGCGCTGGACCTGCTCTGGCCGCTGGCCGGGCCGGTCGACCTGGACCGGGATCCGGGGCTCACCGATTTCGCCCGGTTCTGCGCGCTGGCCGAGGAGCACGGGCCGGACTGGCGGGAGTGGCCGAAGGAGCTGCGCCGCCCCGACGCGCCGGCGGTGCTGGCGTACCGCGGTGACCGGATCGCCTTCCACGTCTGGTTGCAGGCGCTGCTGGAGGAGCAGTTCGACACGGCCGGGGAGGCGGCCCGGGAGCACGGCATGCCGGTCGGCATCGTGCACGACCTCGCGGTGGCGGTCGAGCCGGGCGGCGCCGACGGGTGGCTGCTCCAGGACGTGCTGGCCATGGAGGCCCGGACCGGGGCGCCGCCGGACGCGTTCAACCAGCTCGGCCAGGAGTGGGGCGGGGTGGCGTGGCGGCCGGACCGGCTGGTCGAGACCGGGTACGCGGCCTACCGGGACATGCTGCGGCGGATCTTCCGGCACGCGGGCGGGCTGCGGGTCGACCACGTGGCGGGGCTCTGGCGGCTGTGGTGGGTGCCGTCCGGACTCGGGGCGGCCAAGGGGACGTACGTGCACTACGACCCGGAGGCGATGCTGGGGATCCTGGCGCTGGAGGCGTACCGGGCCGGGGCCGTGGTGATCGGCGAGGACCTCGGGACGGTCATGCCGGTGGTCACCGAGTGGCTGGAGCGGACCAACATGCTGGGCTCGGCGGTGCTCTGGTTCACCCGGGACGAGACGGGCGGCTACCGTCCTTCGGCCGGATATCCGCGTAACGCGCTGGCCAGCGTCTCCACCCACGATCTGCCGACCGCGTCCGGCTTCCTGGCCGGCGAGCAGGTGGAGGTGCGCGCCGCGCTGGGCCAGCTGACCGGCCCGGTCGAGCGGGAGCGGGCGGCCTGGCGGGAGGACCGGGCGCAGCTGCTGGACCGGCTGCGCGCCGAGGGCCTGCTGACCGGGGCCGAGCCGCCGGCCGGGGAGGTGGTGGCGGCCATGCACGAGTTCCTCGCCCGTACGCCCTGCCGTCTCGTCGTCGCCTCGCTGCACGACGTCCTGATGGAGCGCCGCCAGCCGAACCTGCCCGGCACCTTCGACGAGTACCCGAACTGGCGCATCCCGCTCGGCCGGGATGTGGCCGGCGTGGTCGCCGATCCGCTGTTCCGCAGGGTGGCCGGGATCCTCGGCGGCCGGCAGCGGCCGCTGCCGGGCCGGCATCCGGCGGCCGGGACCGCTCAGGTCGCCAGCGGCTCCGGCGGCGGGTCGTCGTCGAGCGCGTAGAGCATCGGGTGCAGCGGCAGGTAGGTGCGCTCCTGCCGGCAGCAGGCCGGTGGGACCAGGGAGGAGCGGTGCTCCGGGTGTTCCCGGCAGTGCCGCAGTGCCCGGCTGACGGCGTCGTCGTGGTGCTGGCCACCGCCGTACTCGCCGCAGCCCGAGCAGTCCCACCGCCAGAACGGCGCGCCCTCGGCCGCGGCGTGGCGGCGGATCCGCAGCGGCGGCCCGGCCGGTGACCGGTCCGTGGCGGGCGGCCGCCGCTGCGCGCCGATGATCTCGGCAAGCAGGTTGCTCAACATGCGATCAGTGTGGAACGCACCTGATGGGGCTTATAGAGGTTTTGCCGAATATCGTAGGGTTCGTCACCTTGCGGTGACGATCCCCAGGCCCGCCGCGGTGACGCCGGGGAACACGCCGTTCAGGTCGCCCACCCCGCACCGGGAGCGCAGGATCTCGCCGATCACCGCGCGGTAGTCGGTGGTCACCGCCAGGTCGCCGTCACGCAGCTGGGCCGCGGTCAGTCCGGGCCACCGGCCGTACACCTTGCCGCCCTTGACGTTGCCGCCGAGCACGAACATGGCGTTGCCGTAGCCGTGGTCCAGGCCGCCCGAGCCGTTCTGCGCCACCCGGCGCCCGAACTCGCTGATCGTGATCACGGTGACCCGGCGCAGGTGCTCCGGGCCCAGGTCGGCGGCGAACGCGGCGAGCGCGGTGGCGAACGCCTTGAGCTGGTCGTACATCCGTTTGCCGGGCGCCGCGACGCCGAGGTTCTCGTGCATGTCCCAGTCGCCGGAGTCGACCGTCGCGCTCCGCAGCCCGCTGTTCGTCTTGACCAGCCGGGCCACGTCGCGCAGCGCGTTGCCGAGGTCGCTGCCCGGGTAGACCGCGCCGTTGGCCGGCGTGTACGCCTTGGCCCGCAGTTTCGCGACCTGTTGCAGGCCGCCGGTCAACTGCCCGACGGTGCCCCGGAGCGAGGTGGGCGCGCCCTCGAACAGCTTGGTCATGGTGGCGGCGATCGGCCGGTCGGCCTGTTCCCCGGTGAGCGCCATCCGGTCGATCGCGGTGACCCCGACGTACGGCGCCGGCCCGCCCAGCACCCGGGCCGGCATGGCGGTTCCCATCGCGACCGCCTGGAACGGGTCGCCGGAGCCGACCGTGCCGAGCATCCGGTTCAGCCAGCCGGTCCGCAGCGAGGTGCCGGGGGCCGCCCGCTCCAGCTCCTCCATCGCGGAGAAATGCGACCGGTTCGGCGCCGGCTGGCCGACCGCGTGCACCGCGGCGAGCTGCTTGCCGGTCCAGTACGGCAGCAATGGCGCCAGCCCCGGGTTCAGCCCGAAGAACGCGTCGCCGCCGATCAGCTGCGCCTTCGGCACCCCGATGGTCGGCCGGGCGGCGTAGTAGGCGGGGTCGCCGGCCGGCACCACGGCGGACAGCCCGTCGAAGCCGCCCCGCAGCGAGATCAGGACCAGCACGTCACCGGCGTACGCCGGGTCGGCGGCGAACGCGTACCCGGTGTCGACGGTGGCCCCGGCCACTCCGGCGGCCACCGCGGCGCCGCCCGCCAGCAGCCGCCGCCGGGAGAGCACGGCCTGCCGGTTGTCCTCGCATCCACACACGGAAGTCGTCACAGGCTCACCTCAACGCGAAGGACGGGGAGTTGAGCAGCATCCCCATCAGGTACGGATACATCCAACCGGCCGCCGGGTCGTTCGCCTTGAGCGGCGACGCCGGCGTCTTTCCGTAGAACTCGGCCAGCGCGGCGATCTGGCTCGCGGTGGGAGCGATTCCGCACAGGCGGACCGCGGTCTTCTCGATCAGCGCGCCGTAGGTCGCCGGCAGCGCGCCCACCATCCCGGTGAGCAGTGACGCGGGCCGGACCAGCGTCTCCGGCCACCAGCCGGCCGCGATCGACAGGTGGGAGTTCCACCGCACCAGCAGCCCGGACGGCGAGTCCCAGGCGGCGGCCACGTCCGGGTAGCCGCTCGGCGGCCCCCAGGACAGCGGCGCCTGACCGGCGTCGCGCGCCATCCCGTAGAGACTCTCCAGGAACTTGGTGCCGCTGGTGGCCGGGCCGTAGCCGAGGATGCGCACGGTCGCCGCCAGGTCCTCGTACGGTGTCCGGGTCTTGGCCCCGATCGACGCCGTGAACTCGGCGGACCCGAACAGCGCCCGCAGCACCGGTGCGATCGCCGACCGGTTGTCGAGGTAGACCTTGACCAACCTGGTGATCAGCGAGGCGGGCGGCTCGTCGGCAACGAAACGGACGCACAGCTTGGTGACGATCCGGCGGGCGGTCGACGGGTGCATCGCCAGGTGGTCGAGCAGGGCCAGCGCGGCCGCCTCGCCCCCGGTCGCGGTGGTGTTGGCGTGCTGGAAGTCGAGCACCCGGATCGCCCCGGTCCCGTGCTCGGCGCCGTCGTACCGGTACCTGCCGGTGGCCCGGTCCACGGTCAGGCCGGTGAGCAGCCGGGCGGCGTTCTTCACGTCGGCCTCGGTGTACGCCAGCCCTACGGTGTGCAGTTCCAGCAGCTCCCGCCCGTAGTTCTCGTTGGGCGCGGTCCGGGTCGAGTAGCGGTTGTCCAGGTAGGTGAGCATCGCCGGGTGCCGGGCCGACGCCTTGAGCAGGTCGGAGAACCTCCCGAGGGCGTGCTGCCGGATCATCGTGTCGTAGTCGATCCGGCTGTCCCAGACGTCACCGGACGGGCAGGTCACGTTGAGGTGGTTGCTCCAGAAGTCGGTCATCACCTCGAGCAGCTGCCGCTCGCTCCAGAGGGCCCGGGTCACAGCCGCGAAGCCGAGCTGCCACATCGGCTCCCAGCTGTGCTGCTTGAGGGTGCCGGCGGCGACCCGGGCACGGATCCCGTCGATGCTCAGCCGGGCCAGCGGCAGACGGGCGAGCACGCCGTCGGCCACCGGGTCGGCGATCGAGGACGGGTCGAGCTGCCGGTCCAGCCACGCCTTGGCGCCCAGCCGCCGGATCTCGGCGATCGAGGACGGGCTGGGCCCGAAGGTGGCCCGGCGCAGCAGGTGCAGCAGCGGGTCGGTGGGCAGGAAGGCGGCCGGGGCCGGCGCGGCGACGGCGGCGACGGCAGGCGTGCCGGTGGCCAGGGCGGCCGCGGCGCCGACCGCGGCCATCCCGCCCACGACGCCCCGGCGCGTCACCGTCTGCTCGAAGATGCTCACAGGTCAGAGGTCGGGTGTTTCCGCTGAGACCTGTGGGTTCCCCGCTCCGCGCTACCCACCTGCTACCGGGATACTGGCCGGATGGCACAGCGCAGGGCGTCGCGACGGCGGGTGGAGACGGTCGCCTCCGGGGTCGCCGAGCTGGTCCCCGACCCGGACCGGGACACCGCGTGGACCCTGCTGCTGGACGGCGCCCCGCAGTCGCACGTCGACCTGGCCGACCCCACCCACCTGCAGTTCGAGTACATCCGGCGGATGGCGGCCGCGATCGATCTGGCGGCCCCGGCGGGCCGCCCGCTGCGGGTGCTGCACCTGGGCGGCGGCGCGCTGACGCTGCCGCGCTATGTGGCCACCACCCGGCCCGGTTCGGCGCAGCGGGTCGTGGAGATCGACGGGCCGCTGGTCGAGCTGGTCCGCTCGGCGCTGCCCCTGCCGTCCTCGGCCAACATCCGGGTCCGGGTCGCGGACGCCCGGGCCGCCGTGGAGGGGATGCGCGACTCCGGCTACGACCTGATCGTCCTGGACGTCTTCGCAGGCGCCCGCACACCCGCCCACCTCGCCTCGGCCGAGTTCGCCGGCGAGCTGGCACGGATCCTGGATCCGGCCGGCCGGCTGATCGCCAACGTGGCCGACGGCCCGCCGCTGCGGTTCGCCCGCGGTCAGGTGGCCACGATCCGGGCCGCGCTGCCGGAGGCCTGCCTGGTGGCCGACGCCGGGGTGCTGCGCGGGCGGCGCTTCGGCAATCTCGTGGTGGTCGCCGGGCGTACCCCGCCGCCGGTCGCCGAGCTGTCCCGGCGCGCCGCGGGGGACTGGTTCCCGGGCCGGGTGGAGACGGATCTGGACCGGTTCGCGGCCGGAGCGGCACCCGTTCCTGACTCCGCGGCGGTAGCCTCTCCCCTGCCACCGGAAGGCCTTTTCGGTAACCGAAAGTAACCACCGAGAGGCCGAAGGTGCACCAATGATCACCGTGTTGTGTCGAATTCTCGAGTTCGGGTGTGATTCACGCCCGGCCACTGGCAACACCGGCGGTAGCCGGTTGTAATCGATGTTGCCGCGAGATCCTGATCGCGGCGACCACCGGGGGAAGGCGAACATGTACCACCAGCACTTCCTGTCCGCCATCGGCACGGACCTCGGACCGCTCGACAGCGGTGAGCGGGTGCTGTGGCGCGGTCGCTGCGCCGTCGCCGAGTACGCGTTCGACGAGGCCTCGTCGCTGCCCCGGTGGACGCTTCCGGAGGAGACCGACGTCATCGTCACGGATCGCCGGGTCCGGTACGTGCACGTGGCCGACGGAACGCAGAGTAGTGGCGAGTTGTTCTGGCTCTGGCCGCAGCACCTGCGTGTGCAGCCCGGCAACCGGGAGACCGGCCGCAACGCCACGGTCACCCAGATCCAGCTCGTCTGCGTCGGCCCGGCCGGCACCTATCCGGCGCTGATCTTCGCGGGCGGCGACCTGGCGACGGTCGGCGACGCGGACCGGCTCGCCAACCTGCTGCGGAAGACCATCGCCCACTTCCGGGTGGAGAACGCCGACCTGATCGGCGTCCCGGCGCCGCAGGTGCGAATGCTGTCCCGCCTGGCGATCGGCCCCGAGTTCAGCAACTTCCAGGGCGGCGCGGGTCAGACCGTGACGGTGCTCGGCTCGGTGCCGGTGCCCGCCCCGGAGCTTCCCGAGCCCGAGCCGGAGCCGGTCCATCAGGAGGACGCCCCGGTCTCCGGACCCCGCGCGTACGCCGATCGTCCCGGCCGGGAGGCCGACGCGCTCCGCGCGGAGGAGGCGATGCGCGCCGAGCGGGACTCCCGCAGCGCCGAGCCGGATCTGGCGTCGCGCGCGGCCAGCCTGGCGGCACGGGTGGCCAACCTGGTCTCGGAGGCTCCCGAGGGCGGGCAGACGAACCTCTCCGCCTACCTCGACGAGGATTACCGCTCAGGTCGCTGACGGGGCGAAGCAGTGCCCCGCGGCGACCCGCTCGCCGTGCCGCCGGTGTGCCCGCTGGAGCAGGTCCATGAGTTCGGCCTGCTCCCGGACCCGGGCCCGGTACCGCTCCGGCAGGCGCTTGAGATTCTCCTCCTCGGCCAGCAGCCGGTGGTAGATCTCGTCGCAGTAGGCCGGATCGGTCTCGACGTCGAGGAACTCGGTGGCGTGCCGGCGGGCCGCGGCCACCGAGGTGCGGGCCCGGCCCTTGGGGCTGAGCAGCGAGGCGATCACGGTGATCAGCAGGACGCCGACGATGACGCCGAGCGACACGGCGGTCGGGATCTCGACCACTTCGACCGGCTCGCCGCCGTTGATGAACGGCACGTTGTTCTCGTGCAGGGCGTGCAGCACCAGTTTCACGCCGATCAGCGCGAGGATCGCGGCCAGCCCGTAGGACAGGTAGACCAGCCGGTCCAGCAGCCCGTCGATCAGGAAGTACAGCTGCCGCAGCCCGAGCAGGGAGAAGGCGGTGGCGGTGAAGACCAGGTAGACGTTCTGGGTGAGGCCGAAGATGGCCGGGATCGAGTCCAGCGCGAAGAGGATGTCGGTGCCGCCGATCGCCACCATGACCAGCAGCATCGGGGTGAGCACCCGCTTGCCGTCCTGGTGGGTGAAGAGCTTGTCCCCGTCGTACGTCTCCGAGGTGTGCAGGAACCGGCGGGCCAGCCGGATCACGATGTTGTTCGGCGGCTCGCCCTCGCCGTCATGCTTCTCCCTCAGCAGGTTCCCCGCGGTGACCAGCAGGATCAGGCCGAACAGGTAGAAGATCCAGGCGAACGAGTTGATCAGCGCGGCGCCGAGCAGGATGAACCCGGTCCGGGCCAGCAGCGAGACCACGATCCCGAAGAGCAGCACCTTCTGCTGGTCCGCCCGGGGCACCTTGAAACTGCCCAGCAGCAGCAGGAAGACGAACAGGTTGTCGACCGAGAGCGCCTCCTCGGTGACGTATCCCGCGAAGTACTCGGCGCCCATCGTGGAACCGCCGAACACCCACACCCCGACCCCGAACAGAATGGCGACGGAGACGTAGACGGAGGTCCACAGGGCGGCCTCGCGCAGCCGGGGCACGTGCGCCTTGCGGACGTGGAAGAAGAAGTCGAACAGCAGGAGACCGACGATTCCGAGGACGGTCAGAACCCACACCACGCCGGACACCTGCTGCATCCACCCATCCTAGGGTCGATCGTCGTCCGTCACTGCGGCACGCAACTGGGACGGGGTCAGGAAGAGAGCCCCGTTCAGATTCGCGCCGCGCAGATCCGTACCGCGCATGTCGGCCCCGGTGAAATCGGCCCGGCGCAGGTCGGCGTCGCGCAGATCGGCGCCGATGAGAAGCGCGCCGCGGAAACTGGCGCCGCGCAGATCGGCGCCGCGCATGCGGCGGCCGATCAGGCGGGCGCCGCTGTGGTCCGGCCCCCGGCGGCTCGCCCGGGCCATTTCACTCGCTCTGCGCAGAAGCGGAACAACCCTTCCCCGGTACGCGTCCACGTCCATTTCTCGCAATTCGGCCGGCGACCGGCCCGCCATCGCATCGGTCTCGTCGAGAGCGGCTCGCAGTTCGGGGTGCAGCTTCCGCGTCTCGGCCAGTTCCAGCGCCTCGGTGAGGTACCACATCAATTCGTGCAACTGACGCATCACCGGCAGCACCGCGAACATGTCCCCGGCGATTCCCGGGGTGGACCGCCAGTCCCGCCCGCCGAACGTCTCCTGGGTGATGCGCTGACCCGCGCCGAAGCAGTCGAACACCACGCAGCCGTGGAAACCGCGCTGTTCCAGCCGTTCGTGAATGGTGCAGCGGAAGTCGGCGCCCAGGTTGCGGCAGGGCTGGCCGGCCGGCTTGTCGACGGCGAAATCCGAGGAACGGGCGAAGGCCGGGGCGACACAACAGAGTGCAGCGCACCGCGCACAATCAGCAGTCAAGTCAGTCATGTCATCCGATTCATAGAACTGCGGGTTTCGCGCACCGGGCCGTTATCGGCGAAATCGGGCGGCTGACTGAAATCGCCCAATATCACCGTGGCCGGTACCTGCGTCACTTTACCGACAGCGGTTCATCGGGCCGTTTACCTGCGCTTTTGATCACTGCGTGCCGTGAGGGACGACATGCGGGTAGCACCAGCGGGTAGGGTGCCCAGGCGGGATGAACGATAACCATGCGCATCGATTCTCGATAGCGTCGACGTTCAATGCCGGAGCGGGCGCTCTGGGTGCTGCCCTCACCACGGAGGATCTCTAACGACATGCAAAGACGACCGAAAACGATTCTCGGCAGCGTCGCCGCCGGTGCACTGGCCGCCACCGCGGCGGTGTTCGGCGTCAGCCCGGTGTCGGCCGCGACCGCGCCGACCTTCAACATCGTCCCGTTGCGGACCGCGTTCGGGCCGGTCGCGCTCACCGGCACGGCGGCGCCCAACTCCACGGTCGAGCTCTACGAGTACGCGTACGTGTGGGGTGCCGACTGGGACAAGGCGCGGCTCTCCCAGGAGAAGGCCGTCGACTACGACAACGGCGGTTTCGTCCACACCACGGCCAACTCCAGCGGCCAGTGGACCATCAGTCGCAACCTCGACTCGGGCCACGTGTTCATGGTCGGCGTGGGCAGCGACTACTCGCAGATCCGCAAGGCGCCGCTGCGCGTCAAGGCGGACCTCAGTGTCAGCGTCAGCGGCACGACGGTGAACTTCGACGTCAGCACCGACCCGTCGCAGCCGGGCCTGCCGATCGAGATCCAGCGCTACGACGGCGGCACCTGGGTCAGGAACGTGACCACGGGCGCGACCGTCCAGGACGGAAACGCCGCCACCTGGAGCGGCTCGGCCGCGAGCCAGCCGGCCGGCACCTCGTACTACCGGGCGTTCCTCGAGGGCGACGACACGGACTGGGCGGACGAGTCCAACTACATCGTCGCGAACTACTCGGAGAACCAGCCGGCCACCGTCGGTAGCGGCAGCAGCCACGGGGTGCCGCCGGCCAACCGGCTCCCGTCGCCGGTGTACGACACCGGTGTGGTGACGCCGCCGACGACGACGCCGCCGACCACCACCACCCCGCCGACGACGACGCCGCCGACCACCACTCCGCCGACGACGACGCCCACCAAGCCCCCGACCACGTCGCCGACCAAGCCTCCGGCGACGACCCCGGCCGGCCCCGCGGTGGGTTCGATCCAGTTCACCCGGATCCAGTACAACGCTCCCGGCGTGGACAAGAAGACCAACAAGAGCATCAACGGCGAGTACTTCCGCCTCACGAACAAGACCAAGAGCACCGTCAACCTCAAGGGCTGGATCGTGCGGGACGCCGCCGGAAACCTCTACCGGTTCACCGCGAACTACTACCTGGGCGCGGGCAAGAACGTCTACGTCCGCACCGGTAAGGGCTCGAACACCTCGTCCACCCGCTACTGGGGCAAGACCAAGCACGTGTGGAACAACGGCGGCGACGTCGCCTACGTGCGCACCAGCGCCAACAAGACGATCGACACCTGCAAGTGGACGAAGCCGGGCAGCGGCTACACCAACTGCTGATCAGTCGTAGCGACACGACGACGGCCCTCCGGGAGCAACCCGGAGGGCCGTTTCGTCTTTCCGGAGGGGTCAGTCCTCGGCGAGGGCCGAGACCAGGGCCGCCAGGTCGTCGTCGTCCAGCGCGAGGAGATCCTCGGCGGAGGGCCCGGCGGCGGTCTCCGGGCCGGCCGGCACCGCCTTCTCGGCGATCCGCTCGACCGTGTGCAGGGTCAGCACGTCGCTCACGCTGATCTGCCAGCCGGCGCTGCGCGACCGGGTGACCACCTGGATCGCCCGGATGCTGTCGCCGCCCAGGTCGAAGAACGAGTCGGAGGCGCCGACCCGGGTGACCGACAGCGCCTCGGCGAAGGCGGTGGCCAGCGCCCGCTCGGCGGCGCCGGACGCCTCCCGGCCCAGGTTCACGGTGACCTCGGGGTCGGGCAGGGCCTTGCGGTCCACCTTCCCGTTGGCGTTGAGCGGCAGCGCGGGCAGGACCATGACGACGGCGGGGATCATGAAGTCCGGCATGGTGTCGCGCAGGCCCTCGCGGACCGCGGCCGGCTCCGGGGTGTGTCCCTCGGCGCCCACCACATAGGCCACCAGCCGCTTCACGCCCGGGGCGGTCTCCTGGGCGGTGGCGTAGGCCTGCGAGATCTCCGGCAGCCGGGTGAGCGCCGCCTCGACCTCGCCCAGCTCGATCCGGAAGCCACGGATCTTCACCTGCTGGTCGCCACGGCCCACGTACTCGATGACGCCGTCCGCACGCCAGCGGACGATGTCGCCGGTGCGGTACAGCCGCGAGCCGGGCGGGCCGAACGGCGAGGCCACGAACCGCTCGGCGGTGACGGCCGGCCGGTTCAGATAGCCGCGGGCGTTCGCCCATCCGGCCAGGTAGAGCTCGCCGGAGACACCGGCCGGCACCGGGCGCAGATCCGGGCCGAGCACGTACACCTGCGTGGCGTCCAGCGGCGCTCCGATCGGCGGCACCCCGTCGACCTCGTCCACCGGCATGAGCGTGGCGAACGTGGTGGTCTCGGTCGGCCCGTACGCGTTGACCAGCTTCGTGCCGGGGCAGGCCGCCCGAACCGCCCGCATCGCCTCACCGGACGCCGCCTCGCCGCCGGTGAGCACCGTGCGCAGCCCGGCGAACGCCGCCGCCCGGGTGCCGGCGATCAGGTTGAACAGCGAGGTGGTGAGGAAGGCCGCGGTCACGCCGTGCGCCTGGACCAGGCGGGCCACCTCGTCGGTGGTGAGCTGCCCGGGCGGAGCCACCACGATCCGGCCGCCGGCGAGCAGGGGGACCCAGATCTCGTACGTCGACGCGTCGAAGGCGTGCGAGGAGTGCATCAGGACCCGCTCGTGGTCACCGTCGCGCCACCGCCCGTGCGAGGCGAAGGCCAGCACGTTGCCGTGGGTGATGGCGACGCCCTTGGGCCGCCCGGTGGATCCCGAGGTGTACATGATGTAGGCCAGCCGGTCCGGGTCACCGGGCCGCGACGGGGTGACGGCCGGGGCCGGCGCGTCCAGGTCGGCGGCCGACACGGAGAGCACCTCGACCGGGAGCCCGGCGGGCGCGTCGGTGAGCAGCAGGCGGACCCCGGCGTCGGCCAGCATCGCCTCCTGCCGGGCGGGCGGATCGGTGGGCCGCAGCGGGAGGTAGGCCCCGCCGGCCTTGATGATGGCCAGCGTGGTCAGCACGACCAGCGCCGAGCGCTCGGCCAGGATGCCCACCGGCTCCTCGGCCCGGATCCCCCGGTTCACCAGCCGGGTGGCGAGCGCGTCGGCGGCGGCGTCCAGCCGCGCGTACGTGATCTCCCGGGTCCCGTCGACGACGGCGACCGCCTCCGGGGTGAGCGCCGCCTGCCGGGCGAAGGCGGTGGCCAGGTCGCCCCGCGGAGCGGCGGCCGGCGACCCGTTCCACTCGATCAGCATCCGCCGCCGCTCGTCCGCGGTGGTCAGCTCGAACAGGCCCACGGCGGCGTCCGGCAGGGCCGTCACGGCCAGCAGAAACCGCTGGTAGAGGCCCTGGACCGTGGCGAGGTCGTCGCGCGACCAGCGGTCCGGGTTGCCGTCCACGTCGAGCCGCCAGCCGCTGCCGTCACCCCGGTCGTAGAAGCCGAGCGACAGGTCGTCGACCGGCCCGAGGGAGAGGTTGTGGGTGACGGTGGGAATCCCGGCGAGCGTCACCTGGTAGTCGAACGCCATCACGTTGACGACCGTGCCCCAGCCGGTGCCGGCGGTGCGCTCCGGCTGCCAGTCCTCGAAGCGGCACCGCTGGTGGCGCAGCGCCTGCCGCAACTCGCCGGAGACCCGGGGCACGAGCTCGCGCAGGGTGTCGCCCGGGTTCACCTCGACGCGCAGCGGCACGACGTTGGAGGACAGGTTCGGGGTGGCCCGCAGCAGCTTGCTGGTCCGGCCGGTGACCGGCACGCCGAGGACCACGTCGGTACGCCCGGTGCAGCGGTGCAGGAAGGCCGCGGTGGCGGCGATCAGCAGGACCGGCCAGCGGGTCCGCAGCTCGCGGGCCACCTCGGCGATGGCGCCGGTCTGCCCCGGAGTGACGTGGCCGGAACGGCGCAGGTGCACGACGCCCGGGTCGGGTGCGGCCGGACCGCGGGTGGCCCAGTGGTCGCTGAGCTTGACCGGGCTGGCCGAGCCCGCGTGCTCGCGCCAGAACCGCAGGTCCTCCTGGAAGTCGGAGCCCTCGCGGTACTCGATGTCGGCGGCCAGCGTCTCGGCCAGCGGCCCGGCGACCGGCGGCGCGCCGTCGACCGGCTCCCCGGTCACGATCTCGGTGTAGTAGACGCCGATCTTGCGGAACAGCAGCGAGGCCGCGTAGCCGTCGCAGGCGATGTGGTGCCCGCGGGCGTAGTACAGGAAGCGCCGGTCGGCGACCCGCAGCAGCGCGAAGGTGAACAGGCCCCCGGCCTCCAGGTCGATCCGCTGGTCCATGTCCGCCTGGATGAACCGCCGGGCGGCGGCCTCCGGGTCCGGTGCGGCGCGCAGGTCGACGCGGCTGATCCCGGCACGCGCGTCGTTGATGATCAGGCGGAGTTCGCCCTGGTCGTCGCGGCGGACCGCGATCGCCTTGAAGGTGGGCGCCTCCTCCAGGACGCGGGACCAGGCCTGCTCGAAGGCGTCCTGGTCCAGCTCGCCGTCCACCTCGGTTAACTCGGCGATGTTGTAGGCGTGCCCGGTCGGGTCGAGTTCGTGCCCGAGCCAGATGCCCATCTGCCCGGCTGACAAAGGTAGCTGCATAGGTCTCTCATCTCACGACAGTGGAGCCCTGGATACGGGGGAATCGCAGGGCTCCACTGTGTCGATGAGGCCTATATTTCTGGTGTCACCCGACCTCGCGCATCATCTTCTCCATCGCCGAGGTGGCCTCCCGCACCTGGAGGAGCTCGGCGACGGTCCGCCGCTGCAACTCGGCATTTTCCTCCAGCAGCCGGGCGCACTTCTCGGCAAGCTCCTGGTACTGCTTCTCGCGGGCCGCGGCCAGGCGCGCCCGCCAGGTGGCGGCGACCTGCCACACGATCACGATGAGCACCGCGAAGATCCCGGCGGCAGCCAGCACGCCCACCCAGTCGTCGCTCGTGGAACCCAACGCACTCACCATCGCCTTCACTTCTCGTCGCCATCGCCGCGCCGGTCGTCACTCAGCGTCTTCACCGCCTCCGCCACCGACTCCGGTGTCAGATGCAGCGCGAACGGTGTGACCTCGAAGAACTTCATCGCCTTGCCATCCGCGGACAGCTCGAGGCTCCCCTCGATGAGGCCCGCGGCCTCCAGCCGGGCGAGGTGCATGTGCAGGAGCGGCCGGCTCATGCCCAGGCGCCCCGCCAACCGGCTGACATAGTCACGCTCGACGGAGAGCAGCCCCACGATCCTGAGACGGTGCTGATTGCTCAGCGCCGTCAGCATTTTCAGCAGGTCATCCCCTGTGACATCCATCCGCGTGAACCTCATTTCCGGCGCATGCAGAGCCTTTCACACGCGCGGAGAGGTGTCAATGAGACATGACAGGTGTCAGAGAATTCTGTCACGTGATCAGTAGCCTCCCCACTGCGCCACGACCGTATCCCGCTCCGCCGCGCTGAGCAGGTCGATCTCGCGCACCGGCCGGTCCAGGCCGTCGGCCAGGGTCTCCAGCGCCAGCATCACCCGGTCCAGGTGGGCCTCGGTCTCGGCGAGCGTGACGAGGTCGGGCCGGTAGCCGAGACGTACGGTGAGGCCGTCGTCCGGGCCCGGCACCGCGACCAGCCGCAGCGGATAGTGCGTGGCGTCGTCCAGGCCGAGCCCGGTGACCCGGATGCCGGCGCCGTCCTCCTCGGCCAGCGACTCCACATCGAAGGGGTAGTTGACCAGCATCGTCGTGGTGTCGAAGAGCTGGGTGCAGCCGGTCAGCCGGTGGATCCGGCCCAGCCCGAGGTGCTGGTGGTCGAGCAGTTCGGTCTGCTCGTCCTGGAACGCGGTCAGCGCCTGCCCGACGGTCCGGCCGGAGTCGAGCCGCACCCGCACCGGCACGGTGTTCACGAACAGGCCGATCACCCGGTCCGCGCCGGGCAGGTCGGCCGGGCGGCCGGAGACGGTGGTGCCGAACACCACGTCCTCCCGGCCGGTGATCCGGGCCAGCACCAGGCCCCAGGCGAACTCGACCGCGGTGTTGAGCGTGACGCCCAGCGGGTGGACCGAGTCGAGCAGCCGGCGGACGACCGTGCCGGGCAGCTCCCGCATGGTCTGCCGCTGAGCGGTGACCGCCGCGCCCGGGGTCTCCGGGGCGACCAGCAGCGGGCCGGGCAGTCCGTGCAGGTTCCCGGCCCAGGCCCGTTCGGCCGCGCCGGCATCCCGGGTGGACAGCCACTCGGCGTGCGCGCGGTGGGCCGGCGCGACGGTGTCCGCGTACGCCTCCGGGTCGCTCCACAACCGGCGCAGCTCGTCCACCAGGATCGGCATCGACCAGCCGTCGAGCGCGATGTGATGGCCGGTGACCGCCAGCCGCCACGCGTCCGGGCCGAGCCGCATCAGGGCCAGCCGCAGCAGCGGCGGCCGCTCCAGGTCGAAGCCGCCCCGCTCGGCGGCGGCCAACCGGTCGGCCGCCGCCTCCCGCTCCTCGGCGGGCAGCACGCCGAGGTCGGTCTCCCGCCACGGCAGCACCCCGACGGGCCGGACGACCTGCACCGCGGCGCCGCTCTCGAGCTGGTGGAAGCCGGTACGCAGGGCCGAGTGCCGGTCGATCAGCGCCTGACCGGCCGCCCGGATCCGGGCCGGGTCCACGTTCCCGGAGAGGTCGAGCCGCACCTGCGTGGTGTAGACGTCGGTGCCGCCGTCGCGCGCCTCCGCGGCGTGGAACAGGAAACCCTCCTGGAGCGGGCTCAGCGCGAGGGCGTCGGCGAGATCCGGTACGCGGGCCTCCAGCGCCGTGACCTCCGCCTGGGACAACCCGGCCAGCGGCAGGTCGGAGGGGGTACGCCCGCCCGGAACCGCCGGATCGGCCAGTGCGGCCAGGCCGGTCAGCTCGTCGCGCCACCGCTCGGCGGGCACCCGGTACCCGGCCGCGGTGATCCACCGGGCGTGCAGGGTGGTCCCCCGCTCCCCCGGGCGCGCCTGGACGTGCACCTCGGTGCGGTAGCCCAGCGGCATGCCCGGGTCGGTGCCGGAGGGCAGTGCCTCCGTGGTGACCAGCGGCCACGCGCCGGGGATCGCCCCGCCGACGGCGCCGAGGTAGTTGAACAGCACCGCCGCCGGAACGGTGGCGGCGCCGGACCGCACCTGCTCCTTCACCCGCATCAGGGCGGCCCGCCGGTCGGCGCCCGCACCCTCCGCGAGGACCGGGCGCACGCTGGTCAGCCAGCCGACCGTACGGGACAGGTCGGCGTCCGTGTCGCGGCCGTGCCCCTCCACGTCGATCGGCCCGCCGGGTCCGGGCAGGGCCCGGGACAGCGCGGTGATCAGCAGGTCGTCGAGCCGGGCGTGGAACTTCTCCGCCACCCGTTCGAGCCGCTCGACCACGTCCGCCGGCACGGTGATCTCGTCGTGCCGGGCGTCGCCGGCCACACCGTAGGTGGTGCTCCGCACGTCGCCGGCCGCCTGGCCGACGGCCCAGGTGCGGTAGGAGACCGGCACCGGGTCCAGGGTGGGTGACCCACCCCTGGTGCGGGCGGCGGCCGCGGCGGCCAGGTCGGGCAGCAGCACCTGCCAGGAGACGGCGTCGACGACCAGGTGATGCGCGCAGAGCACGAGACGGTCGGCGCTCACCCGTACGCCCAGAAGGTTTTGACCTTGACCGGGATCGAGACGGCGGGCGGCGAACTCGGCCGCGTCGTGTGCCGACGTCTCCCCCGGCGCGGGCAGCAGGATCTCCACGTCGTCACCGGCGGGCGGCGGGATCTCGAAGCCGTCGTTCCCGGGCAGCAGACGGGCCCGCAGCACCGGGTGGTGACGCACGACGTCGCGCAGCGCGGCGGCGAGCGTGGCGTCGTCCAGCCCGGCCGGTGTCTCGACCACGACGGCCTGGTGGAAGCCGCGGAACTCACCGCCCCGGGCGACCAGCGACGACCCGAGCGGCGGCAGGGGCGCGCGGCCGATCGCGGCGTCCGCGCTCTCCACGGTGACCGCGTCGGCGGGCCGGGCGGCCGCGGCCAACGCGGCCGCCGTGCGCAGCCGGAACACGTCCTTGGCGGTGACGATCCAGCCGGCCTGCCGGGCCAGCGACACCACCCGCATCGCGAGGATGCTGTCGCCGCCCAGGTCGAAGAAGCTGTCCGAGACACCGGCCCGCTCCTGGCCCAGCACCGCGGCGAAGGCGTCGGCGAACACCGTCTCGGCCGCCGACCGCGGCTCGTCACCCCCGGTACGGCCGACGACGGGCGTCTCCGGGGCGGGCAGCGCGTTGCGGTCCACCTTGCCGTTCGGGGTGACCGGGAACGCGTCCAGCAGCACCAGCGAGGTCGGGACCATGTGCGCGGGCAGCGTTCCGGCCACCGACTCCAGCAGGCCGGCCGGATCCGGGGCGGTTCCCGGCTCGGGAATCACGTAGGCCACCAGCCGCTGCACGCCGGGACGGTCCTCGCGGACCAGCACCAGCGACTGCGAGACGTCCGGGCAGGCGGCGAACGCGGCCTCGATCTCGCCCGGCTCGATCCGCTGCCCGTGCAGTTTGACCTGGTGGTCACTGCGGCCCAGGTATTCCAGGGCGCCGTCGGGACGCCAGCGGACCAGGTCGCCGGTGCGGTACATGCGCTCGCCGGGAAGGCCGTACGGGCAGGCCACGAACCGTTCCGCGGTGAGCCCGGCCCGGCCCAGATAGCCGTGCGCCAGGCCCACCCCGGCCAGGTACAGCTCGCCGACCACACCGGGCGGGACCGGGCGCAGGCGGCGGTCCAGGGCGTACACCTGGATGTTGGTGATCGGCGAGCCGATCGGCACGGTCACCGCGCCCGGCTCGGGGCGGCACTCCCAGGCGGTCACGTCGACCGACGCCTCGGTGGGGCCGTACAGGTTGTGCAGCTCCACCCCGGGCAGCAGCTCGGCGAACCGGCGCTCCAGGTCCACCGGCAGGGCCTCGCCGCTACAGATCACCCGGCGCAGCCCGGTGCAGCCGGCGGCGGCCGGCTCCCGGAGGAACTCGCCGAGCATCGACGGCACGAAGTGCACCGTGGTGATCAGCTCGTCGCGGATCAGCGCGGCCAGGTAGGCCGGGTCGCGGTGCCCCTCCGGACGGGCGATGACCAGGGTCGCGCCGACCAGGCAGGGCCAGAAGAACTCCCACACCGACACGTCGAAACCGGCCGGCGTCTTCTGCGCGACCGGCTCGCCGGGGCGCAGGCCGTACCGCTCCTGCATCCACACGAGACGGTTGACGATGCCGCGGTGCGGGACGGCCACACCCTTCGGGCGGCCGGTCGATCCGGAGGTGAAGATGACGTACGCGGTGTCGTCCGGGCCGGCGGGCCGCCGCTCGGCCGCGGTGAGCCGGTGGGCGGGAACCCCGGTCAGGTCGACCGTGGTGTCCTCGGTCAGGACACAGACCGGGTCGCCGTCCTCGATCATCCGGGCGATCCGGGCGGGCGGGTAGTCGGGGTCGATCGGCAGGTAGGCGGCGCCCGTCTTGAGCACCGCGTACAGCGCCACGACCAGGTCGAACGAGCGGGGCAGGGCCACACCGACCAGGCGGCCGGTCGCGGCGCCCTCGGCGATCAGCCGCCGGGCCAGGCGATTCGCCCGCTCATCCAGTTCACGGTACGTGAGAGCCGCGCCCTCGAAACGCAGGGCGACGGCATCCGGGGTCCGGTCCGCCTGCTCCTCGAACCGGGAGATCAGCGTGCCGCCGGGCACCTCCGCCGCGGTGTCGTTCCACCGGTACAGGACGTCGGCGCGCTCCCCGGCACTGAGCGGGTCCAGGTCGTCGACGGCGACGTCCGGGTTCTCGGCGACCGCGGTCAGCAGCCGGGCGAGCCGGTCCAGCAGGGCCGCCGCCTCGTCCGCCGGAACCACGTCCGGGCGGTGGCCGAGACGCATCTCCAGCCCGTCGCCCGCGGTGACCGCCAGGCGCAGCGGGTAGTGGGTGCTGTCCTCGATCCGGTATCCGGTGACGCGTACGCCGGCCGCGGTCAGCGGCGCGGTGACCGCCTCGTGGTCGAGCGGGAAGTTCTGGAACACCGTCGTCGTGTCGAACAGCGCCGGGTGCCCGGCGGCCCGCTGAATGGCCGCGAGCGGGGTGTGGTGGTGCTCGATCAGCTCCGCCTGGGTGGTCTGGAGCCGGGCCAGGCAGCTCGCGGCGGTCTCCCCCGCCTCCGGGCGCAGGCGGACCGGCACCGTGTTCAGCAGCAGGCCGACGATCCGGTCACTGCCGGGCAGCAGCGGTGGGCGGCCGGAGACGGTGGTGCCGAACACCACGTCACCCGAGTCCAGCACCCGGGACAGCAGCACGCCCCAGCCGAACTGGATCACGGTGCTCAGGGTCCAGCCGTGCCGGCGGCCCTGCTCGGCGAGACGGTCGGCGATCTCCGCGGGCAGCACGGCACGCACCTCGTGCTGCATGATCGCGGGCAGCTCGGCGGCCTGCGGCGCGTACAGCGTGGGCGTCCCGAGGCCGGCGAGCGCCCCGGTCCACGCCTGCTCGGCGGGCTCGGTGGGCCGGGCGCGCAGCCAGGCCAGGAAGTCGCGGAACTGGGGCGCCGGCGGCAGCGTCGCGTCCCGCCCGGCGTAGAGGGTGAACAGCTCGCCCAGCGCCACCGGCACCGACCAGCCGTCCCACAGCAGGTGGTGCACGGTGAGGACCAGCCGGTGGCGGCCGGGGGCGAGACGGAGCAGGGCGAACCGCAGCAGCGGCGGCCGGTGCGGGGAGAACCCGGCCGCCCGCTCGGCTCCTGCGATCCGGGCGGCCTCGTCCTCGCGGGACGCGGTGGGCGTACCGGTCAGGTCGTGCTCGCTCCAGGCCGCCGGCACCTCGCGGTGGATGAGCTGCACCGGCCGTTTGAGCCCACGATGGTGGAAGGCCGCGCGCAGCGCGCCGTGCCGGGCGATCAGCCGGTCGGCGGCCGACCGCAGGCGAGCGGGGTCGAGGTCGCCGTCGAGGTCGAGCCGCAGCTGGGTGGCGTAGACGTCGATCCCCGCCCCGTCGTCCTGCTCCTGGACCGCGTGCAGCAGAAGGCCCTCCTGGAGCGGGGTGAGCGGCAGCGCCGACTCGATGCCCTCGGGCAGCTTGGCCGCGCTCATGCCGCCACCTCCGCTTCGCTCCGGTGCCGGCATGCGAGGGATGCTGAGCTCGATGATTCGCTCGCAAGCTCGCTCATTGGCGAGGCTCCCCGCGGGCGCAGGTCGGTCCAGTTGCGCTCGACGTAGCGGACGCACTCGTCGCGCGCGGACTCGGCGAGCGCGACGCTCCAGCCGGCCGGCACGGTGACCGTGGCCGGCCACAGCGAGTGCTGGTCGTGCTCGTTGGTGAGCACCAGGAACCGGGCCTCGCTGTCGTCGAACGGGTTCGCGCTCATGCCGTCACCTCCGCGGCGAGCTTCTCGGTGATCAGCCGCGCCAGCGCGCCCGGCGCGGTCTCGGTGTAGAAGTGGCCGCCCTGGACGGCGCGGACCTCGCACCCGGCGACCGTGTGCCGGGCCCACTCGGTGGCGTGGTCGACCGTGAAGGACGCGTCGATGTCCCCGGCGATGGCGGTGATCGGGCAGGTCAGCGGGGCGCCGGGGGCGTACCGGTAGTCGGCGATCAGCCGGAAGTCACCGCGCAGGATCGGCATGGCCAGCTCCCGCAGCTCGGCGTCGGCGAGCAACTGGGCGCCCGCACCGCCGAGCGAGTCGACATAGCGCAGCACCGACGCGTCGTCCGGGAAGGTCAGCGCCCTGCTGTTGTCGTGGTGCGGGGCCCGGCGGGCGGAGGCGAACAGGCGCCGCAGCGCGTTCGGCCGCCGGGAGCGCAGGCGGCGGGCCGTCTCGAAGGCGACCGTGGCGCCCATGCTGTGACCGAAGAAGGCGGCCGGGCGGTCGAGGCGCTCCAGCATGGCGCCGGTGATCTCGTCGACCAGCTCGGCGAGGGTACGGGGCATCGGCTCGCCGTACCGGTCCTGCCGGCCCGGGTACTGCACCGCGACCAGCTCGATGTCGGGCGGGAGCAGCGTGGCCAGCTGATGGAACGAGCTGGCGGCGCCACCCGCGTGCGGGAAACAGAAGAGGGTCAACCGTGCGGCGGGCCGAGGCGCTATCACCCGGAAGCAGTCACGCGCCGCTACGTGCTTGGCAACAGTCATGGCGTGCAGACTCTCTGCTCGTGGCCGGAACGGCCGGGTCCCGGACGGCGACGACCGTCCGGGACCCCACTGTGCCGCGTCTATCTATATTTATTGTGTTTCGCCCGGTCAGCTGGAGACGGTGACGTTGCCGCCGCCGGACTTCGCCTTGATCTTGTTCGACGAGCCCGGGACCTCCTGCACCGACACCTCGCGGTTGCCGCCGTCGGTCTTGGCGTCCACCTCGTACGGCCCGGCCGGCACCTTGATCGTGACGTTGCCACCCGCGCTCGTCGCGTCGACCAGGGTCGCCGCCGTGGAGTACTCCAGCTTGACGTCACCGCCCGACGTGTCGACCGTGGCGTTCGCGCCGAGACCGTGGCCGGTGATGTCGCCACCCGCGGTCTTGATCTGCACGACCGTGCCCTTGGGTAGCTCGATCTTGTAGTTGACGTGGCAGCTGTCGCCGCCGCAGCCCTTGTCGACCAGCTTGAGCGTGTCGCCGTCGACGCTGTGCGAGGTCTCCGGCTTGGTGTCCGAGTAGTTCAGGTCCTCGGTGACCTTCACCGCGGAGGTGTCCGAGGCGGTGAGGGTGACGTTGCCGCCGCGGGCGTCCAGCGAGATGGTGCTCACCTTGTCGCTGATGTCGTACGTGTTCCCGGCGCTCTGGTCGGATCCGCTCGCGTTCGGGTCGCACCCGGCCGCCAGCAGCGCGCACATCGCGATCGCCAGCGTGCTCACGCCTGCCTTGGTCATCTTCATCGGGTTCCTTCCTCCGTGGCGCCCACCTGGCTGAGGACCTTGACGTCCTCGCCGGGCTCGATCGTGTTCTCTGTGGTCGGCTCGGGCTCGACGACCGGGGCGGGCCGGCCGCGCAGGGCCCAGGCCCGGTCTCCGAGCAGCGACAGCGACGCGGGGAGCAGCACGCCCCGGACGATCGTCGCGTCGATCAGGATGGCGACCGCCATGCCGACGCCGAGCATCTTGTACTCGATGCCGGAGAGCGTCGCGAAGATCGCGAAGACCGCGATCATGACGACCGCCGCGCTGGTCACCACGCCGGCGCTGCTGCCGACGCCGTGGATGACCGCGTCCTTGGCGGACTCGCCGCGGGCCCAGCGCTCCCGGACCCGGCTCAGGATGAAGACGTGGTAGTCCATGCTCAGTCCGAAGAGGATCACGAACATGAACAGCGGCAGCCAGTTGACGACTCCGCCGAAGGAGGAGAAGCCGAGCAGCCCGGCGAGGTTGCCGTTCTGGAAGCCGAGGACCACGATGCCGATCGCCGCGCCGATCGCGAGCAGGTTGAGCACCATCGACACCGCGGCGACCAGCGGCGCCCGGAACGCGATGACCAGCACGATGAACGACAGGACCAGGACGAAGCCGATCACCCAGATGGTCCGCGTCTCCAGCACCGTGGCGAAGTCGTGCAGGCCGGCGGTGCGGCCGCCCACCGCGTACTCCAGGCCGGAGGTGTTCGCGAACGCCTGCGGCAGCACGTCCTCGCGCAGGGTGCGCAGCGCCTCGACCGAGGTGTCGTCGGTGCCGCCGCCGGCGAGCGGGACCTTGATGCTCAGCACGTCCCCGACCGGGTTGGCCGAGATCTGGTCGCCGAGCAGGTCGCTCGCGGCCGCCTGCCGGCGCAGCTCCTCGACGGCCTGGTCGGCCGCGCCGGTGGTGGCGCCGGCGCCCCAGACCACGACCTGCGCCGGGTCGGCGCCGCCGGGGAACGCCTGCTGGAGCCGGACACCGGCGTCGACCGCCGGGATGCTGCGCGGCAGCGAGTCGAGCTGACCGGGCTCGCTGAGCTTCATGCCGAAGGCCGGGAGGGCGAGCGCCACCAGCGCGATCAGGGCGATGCCGCCGAAGACGACCGGGTGGCGGGTCACGCCGCCGGCGATCGCCGACCAGCCGCGGGAGGTGGTCGCCGTGGTCCGGGAACGGCCGAGGAACGGCAGCCGGAGCGCGTCGACCCGACGGCCGAGCAGGCTGAGCATCGCCGGCAGCACGGTGACCGAACCGAGCACCGCCAGGCTCACCACGATGATCGTGCCGATGGCCATGCCGTTGAACGTGTCGATCTGGGCCAGGAAGAGGCCGGCCAGCGACAGCACCACGGTGATGCCGGAGACGACCACGGCGTGCCCCGAGGTCCGGGCGCTGATCTTGAGCGCTTCGGCCGCGTCCCTACCGGCGGCCCGTTCCTCCCGCTCACGGCGCAGGTAGAACAGCGAGTAGTCGACGCCGACCGCCATGCCGATCAGCAGCACCACCGACGACACCGTGCTGTTGGCCGGGATGACCGTGCCGACCAGGCCGAGGACGCCGAGGCCGGCGAGCACCGCGGTGGCGGCGAGGAACAGCGGGACGGCGGCGGCGATCAGCGCGCCGAAGACGACCACCAGGATGATCAGGGTGACCGGCAGGGACAGCAGCTCGGCCTGGGCCAGGTCCTCGTCGGCGGCCTTGTCGACCGCGGAGGTCAGTGAGATGTCACCGGCCATCGCGACGCGGGCGTCCGGGTGCGCGGCCTGGACCGCCTCGACCTCGGTCCTGATCTTCGCGAAGTGCTTGTCCGCCTCCGCCCCGGGGCCCGGGATCGTGAAGCTGACCAGGCCGGACTTCCCGTCCTCGGAGACCAGGACGGCGCGCGTCCGCTCGTTGTCGAGCGGCGTCACGATCTCGGTGGTGGCACCGGGCAGCGCCCTGATCCGGTCGCTCAGGTCCTTGGCGGTGCTCTCCAGCTCGGCGCTGCCGAGGAACGGCTTGTCCCGGCCCGGCGCCTCGATGAGCACGTTCTCGGTGTACGACGAGGTGACCTTCTGCTCGCGGATCATGCTCTGCGCACGACCGGCCTCACCGGCGTCGGTGGTCTTGGCGCCCGATCCCGCCGCGTCGCCGAGCAGCACCGCCACGGCGACCAGGAGGATCCAGCCCACGATGACCTTCTTGGGATGGCGGGCGGACCAGCCCACCATCCGCTCCAACAGGGGACCCTTCGCCGTCGTCGACGACGCCTTCCGTGACATGACTGTCCTTCCTGGATCAGCTGAGAGGGGGGAGGGGTTTCACTTCAGCTCGCGCATCATCTGCTCCATCGAGACCACCGACTCACGTACGCCGGTGAGCTCGCCGGCCACCCGCTGCCGCAGCTCGTCGTGCTCGAGGACCAGCTCGGCATACCGCTGGCTGAGCTCGCGGTAGTGGTCGTCGTCCCGCTGGGCGACGATGCGGGCCCGCCAGGTGGCGGCGACCTGAGTGATGATCAGGACCAGGACCAGGACGATTCCCACCACTGCCAGCACGCTGGTGAGGTCGTTGCCGTAGCTCATCGCGCCACCTCCGCTGCGCTCCGGTGTCGCAATGAGTTCAGGACTGAGCTGGATGATTCGCTCGCAAGCTCGCTCATGTGGCCATCCCCTTCTCGCGGCCTGCTGACGTGATCTGAACCCCGGCCCGGCTTGCCTCGAAGTGATCCTAAGTGGATTTTTCGGGCGGACCGGCCTCGTTCGGGGTGATCAAACGGGTTCCAGGGGGACCCCTATCAGCAGGGCACTTCATGTGTAAGAAAAAACTTACAGGAGGGTCGGGCACCTGTCAAAGAAAACTGACACGTGTTTGTCTCACTCGACGGGTGGGCGGCGGATCGACGGCACACAGAGCGCCAGGAGGGCCAGCACAGCCATGCCGGCGGCCGCGATCAGGGCGGCCCGGGACGTTCCGGCGGCGCTCAGCAGGACCCCGCCGAGCAGCGCGCCGACCGAGTTCAGACCCGATCCGATCAGCGCGAACACACTCGTCACCCGGCCCTGCATGACGTCCGGGGTGACCCGGATCTGGTAGGTCGCGGCGGCCACGTTGAGCAGCGCGCCCAGCGCCGCCATGCCGCCCATCAGCGCACCCAGCCCGGCCGGGAGGGTGGTGACGGCGACCAGGGCGATCAGGACGGCCCACAGCCCCAGGACGCCGATCAGGATTCCCTGGACCGGCACCCGCCGCATCACCCGGGCGGCGCCCAGCGCGCCGAGCAGCCCGCCCAGGCCGCCGAGCAGACCGAGCAGACCGACCATGTACGGCGGATGCCCGCCCTCGCGGATGATCAGCACCAGGGTCAGGTTGATCACCTGGAACGCCAGGTTGCTGCCGCCGACCAGCAGGATCGCCGACCGCATGAACCGGTGCCGCCACACCCAGGCGAACCCCTCGGCGATCTCGGTGGTCAGCATCCGCCGTGGCTTGACCCGCTCGTCCTGGAGGTCCCGGCGCACGGTCAGCAGCGTCAGGAAGGCGACCAGGTGGGTGACGGTGGCGAAGGCGAACGGCAGCCACCGGAACACCGAGTACAGGGCGGTTCCGGCCGGCTGCCCGATCAGGCCGGTGGACTGGCCGCGGGCCTCGTTCTGGGACAGGGCGGCGCCCAGGTGCGTGGGGTGCACGACGTGGCGTACCGAGGCGCGCTCGGCCAGCCGGTAGACGATCACGGCGGCGCCGTCCAGGAAGGCGACCAGCATGACGTGCGGCAGCCACACCTCGCCGAACAGCAGCGCCACCACCAGGCTCGCCATGCCGGAGAACCCGACGGCGTCACAGATCAGCATGGCCCGGCGGCGGTTCCACCGGTCGACGAGCGCGCCGGCCGGCAGCACGAACAGCAGTTGCGGCAGCAGAGTCGCGAACGCCACCAGCGCGGCGTCCGCCGGCGTGCCGCCACCCCACAGGATCATCAGGGGGTACGCGGCGACCGCCACCCGGGTCCCTAGCAGCGAGGCGCCGGCGCCCACCCAGAGCATCCGGAAGTCCCGGTTACGGCGCAGTGGCGGCACCGGGGCCGGCGCCTCGGCGCCCGGTGTGATGTGCGAGGTCGAGGTCATCAGCAAGCTCCGGAAAAGGGAATGGCCGGCCGGCTCGATGGGCGAGCCGGCCGGCCGTGGACGGTGGACTATCGGGAGCGCAGCCGGGCGGCGACGGTCTTGACGACCTGCTCACCGGCGTCGCCGTTGGTCATCACGCAGAGCCCGTCACCGGACCTGAGCGCGATCACCGACAGCCCGTGGTAGCCGGTCGGCGTGCCGCCGTGACCGAACTCGGTCCCGGCGCTGGGGTCGACGACCGTGCCGAGCCCGTACAGGCTGTCCTCGTAGGGGGTGATCATCAGGGCCGCGGTGTCCCGCCGGAGCAGGGCCTGCGGGCGGCCCAGGGCGGACCGTCGCAGCTCGATCGCCACCCGGGCCAGGTCGGCCGGCGTGGACCAGAGACCGGCGGCGGCGGCGTCCGGGCGGACCCGCCAGCCGCCCTCGATCGGCTCCCCGTCGCGGTCGTGGCCGTGGGCGACCGGGCCGGCCGACCGGGCCGGGTGGTCCTGGTCGAAGCCGCTGTCCACCATGCTCAGCGGGTCCAGCACCAGCCGGCGCATGAGCCCGTCGAACGGCTCCCCGGTGACGTCGCCCAGGATCTGCTGCACCACCACGTAGTGGACGTTGGCCTTGCGGAAGCCGGCGCCGGCCGCCTCGATCCGGGTGACCCCGTCGAGCAGTTCGGTGAGCGAGGGCGCCGGACCGCCCGGGAGGAAGCCGCCGCCGGGGGTGGACGACAGGCCGGAGCGGTGCGCCAGCAGCTGCCGCAGCGTGACCGGACCGTCCCCGGCGGGGACCTGCCAGCCGGTCAGGTAACGGTTCACGTCCTCGTCGAGGTCGAGCCGGCCCTCGTCGACCAGCCGCAGCACGGCCAGCGCGGTGAGGTGCTTGCTCAGCGAGCCGGCCTGGAACGGCGTCCGCCCGGTGACCGGGACACCCGCCGCGGCCTGCCCGAACGTCTCCACCTCGACCAGTTCGCCGCCGGCGATGACGGCCACGCTCAGGCCCGGCACGTGGTGCCGTTCCATGGCGTCGCGCCACTCCTGACGGGACACCAGGCCGGGCGCGGCCACCTGCGGCGCGGCCTTGGCGGCGGCCTCGGTCGCGATCTGCTCGTCGACCGCCTCGGCCAGCGCGGCCAGGGTCCGGTGCTGGTACATCATGAACAGCGACAGCGGGAGCCCCCGGCGCTGGGCGGTCGCGACCGCCTTGATCACCAGGATGGAGTGGCCGCCGAGCGCGAGGAAGCCGTCGCCACGGCCGACCCGCTCGACGCCGAGCAGCTCGGTGAAGACCTCGGCGAGGCCGCGCTCGGTCTCGGTGACCGGCGGCTCGAAGTCGTCCATCGACAGCGTGTGCTCGGGCAGCGCGCGCCGGTCCAGCTTGCCGTTGGCGTTCAGCGGCATGACGTCCAGCTCGACGAACGCGGCCGGGACCATGTAGTCGGGCAGCCGCTCGTCGCAGAACGCCCGCAGACCGGTGGCGGAGCCGACCACGTACGCGGTCAGCCGGTCGTCGACCAGCAGCACCCGGGCCTCGGTGACCGCGGGGTGCTCGTTGAGCACCGCCTCGATCTCGCCGATCTCCACCCGGTAGCCACGGATCTTGATCTGGTCGTCGGAACGGCCCAGGTACTCGACCACCCCGTCACCCCGCCAGCGGACCACGTCGCCCGAGCGGTAGAGCCGGGAGCCGGCCGGACCGTACGGGTCGGGCACGAACCGGGACGCGGTCAGCGTGGGACGGTCCAGGTAGCCCCGGGCCACGCCCTCGCCGCCGACGAACAGCTCGCCCACCGCCCCGACCGGGACCCGGTTGAGGCGCTCGTCGAGGACCCGCATCACCATGCCGGGCAGCGGGGCGCCGATCGGCACCACGCCGGAGCCCGGGTCGGCCGGCACCCGGTGGATGCAGGTGCCGACACTCGCCTCGGTCGGGCCGTACTCGTTCACGATCCGGCCGGACGGGGAGTAGCGACCGGCCAGGGCTCCGGGCAGCGCCTCGCCGGCGACCACCATGACGCCGGCCAGGCCGGTGACCCGCTCGGGAGTGAGCTGGTGCGACAGCACCTCCAGATGACCGGGGGTGAGCTTGAGGAACGCGAACGGGCCGGCGGCCTCCAGGCGCGTGCCCAGCTCGGACAGGTCCAGGTCCGGCGGGAGCATCTCGACCGGCTGACCGGCCAGCAGCGGCGCCCACACGTTCGGGACGACCAGGTCGAACGCGACCGAGGAGAAGACCGCGCCACCGGTGCCCCCGCCGATCAGGGAGCCGGCCACCGCGAGGTCCCGGACCGCCCAGCCGACGTGGTTCGCGAGGCCGCGGTGGGAGACCGCGACGCCCTTCGGCTTTCCGGTCGAACCGGAGGTGTAGATGACGTAGGCCAGCTCGTCGGGGTCGACGTCGACCGGCTCGAACGCGGCCGGCTCCAGGCCCTCGACCCGGACCACCGGACCGTCGGCAAACCGATCGGAATCGGTCACCAGAGCGGCCGCGCCGTCCAGCATCGACTCCACGCGAGCCGCCGGGAAGCCCGGGTCGACCGGCACGTAGGCGGCGCCGGCGAACCAGGCGCCGAGCATCGCGGCGTGCAGCCACGGACCCCGGTCCACCAGCACACCGACCCGATCGCCGCGGGACACGCCCGCCGCCCGGAGCCGCCCGGCGACCGCGCCGGCCCGGCCCAGCAACTCGGCGAACGACAGCTCGAAGCCGTCACCACGGACCGCGACCGCGCGCGGGGTACGGGCGGCCTGCCCGGCGAAGGAGAGCGGCACCGGACGGTCGGTCACCGCGCCCTCGGCCGCCGACTCCCAACCGGCGACCGTCTCGGCCTCACCGACCGGCAGGAACACCCGGGTGGCGTCACCCTCCGGGTCAGCGGCCATCGCCTCCAGCACCGAGCGGTACATCGAGGCGAGCCGGGAAGCGTGCTCGCGGGACAGCAGCTGGAGGTTGCAGCGCAGGTGCAGCAGTCCCGGGCCAGTCGAGATGGACAGCCCGAACTCGTTGCTGCTGTGGCCGAGGCTGTCGCCGACCGCCACCTCACCGTCCAGGCTGGAGCCCAGCCCGGTGAAGTCGTGGTAGCTGAAGTAGGCCTCGATCATCCGGCCGCCGTCGCCGTGGCTGCGCTCGATCTGCGGCATCGGGAAGTGCCGGTGCTCCCACACCTCCCGCTCCCGGGCGAAGGTGGCCGCCACCAGGTCCCGCCAGGTGCGCGCACCCCGGTCGTGGCGCAGCGGCAGCACGTTGAGGAACATGCCGTGCACCCGGTCGGCGTCCGCGGACTCCGGCCGTACGTGGTGGGTGAGCCCGGACAGGAACGACGACTCCGGGGTGAGCCCGCCGAGCACGTTGAGGTGTGCGGCCAGCAGCGTGCTCTTCATCGGGGCGCCGGCCCGCGCGGCCACCGTGCGCAGTCCGTCCTCCAGGTCGGCGAACGGGATGTCCACGACGATCGTGCCGCCCGGCTCGCCGTCCGCGACACCCCAGCCGGCCGGGAGCGAGAACCGCGGGCAGTTCTCCACCTGCGAGCGCCAGAACTCCTGCTCCGGCTCGGAGGCCAGCGCGGCCAGCTCGGCGGCGACCGTGTCGGCGAACCGCAGCGCCGGCGGCGCCCATTCGACCGGACGGCCCTCGATCAGGTTGTGGTACGCCTCGAACAGCTCGACGAACAGCGTCCGCCGGCTCCAGCCGTCCAGCACCACGTGCGAGTTGATGGCGGTGAGCTGCCAGCTGCCGTCCGCGCACAGGTGCACGGCGAGTTTCAGCAGTGGCGGCCCGGCCGGGTCGAGCGGGTGCCGGCCGGCGTCGGCGACGAACAGCTCGATCTCCGCGGCGGTCTCGGCCTCGTCGAGTCCGCTCAGGTCCGCGACCGGGACGATCACCGGCACCTCGGTGTGCACGAGCTGCATCGGTGTCGAGTAGCCGTCCAGGCTGACGGTGCTGCGCAGCACGTCGTGGCGCGGCGCGAGCAGGGCCGCGGCGGCCCGGAACCGCTCCGCGTCGAACGGGCGGCCGTCGCGGATCCGGACGCTGGTGACCACGTGGTACGGCGGGTGCTCCCCGCCGACCAGCATCTCGACCTGCATGCCGGTCTGCGCCTGGAGCAGCGGGTACGCGTCGTCCAGACCGTCCGGCAGCAGCGCCCGGTCGTCCTCGCTGATCAGGCTGAACGGCCGCACCGGGTCGGCCGGCGCGGCGGCTCCGGCACGCTGGGCCAGCAGCGCGGACAGCTCGCCCAGGACCGGGTGCCGCATCAGGTCCTTGACCTCGACGTCGTACCCGTGGTCGCGCAGCGTGCCGATGAGCACCACGGCCCGGATCGAGTCGCCGCCGATGTCGAAGAAGCTGTCGGTGACGCCGGCCCGGTCGATGCCGAGCACCGACTGCCACATCTGCGAGACCGAGGCCTCCAGCGGGGTGCGCGGGGCGACGTACTCGCCGCCGCTGCGCCACTGGCTCGCCTCCGGCGCGGGCAGGGCCCGCCTGTCCAGCTTGCCGTTGGTGGTCAGCGGGATCGCGGCGATCGGGACCAGCGCGGCCGGGACCATGTACTCGGGCAGGGTGCGGGAGATGGTCTCCCGGATCGCCCGCGGGTCCGGGGTCTGCCCCTCGGCCGGCACCACGTAGCCGACGAGCCGGCCGTCCGCGCCGAGCACGGTGACCGCCTCGCGGACGCCGTCGCAGCCGCTGATCGCCGCGCTGATCTCGCCGAGCTCGATCCGGAAGCCGCGGATCTTCACCTGGTCGTCGGCCCGCCCGAAGAACTCGAAGGCGCCGTCCGGGCGCTGCTGGGCGAGGTCGCCGCTGCGGTACATGCGGCTGCCGGCCGGGCCGTAGGGGTCCGGCACGAACCGCTGCGCGGTCAGCGACGGGCGGCCCAGGTAGCCGCGGGCCACGCCGGGCCCGGACACGTAGATCTCGCCGGTGACACCCGGCGGAACCGGGTTGCCGCCCTCGTCCAGCAGGTGCATCTCCAGGTCGGAGAGGGGCCGGCCGATCGGATTTCCCGCGCCGGGCGCGAGGTCGCGCTTGGTGAGCCGGTGGTACGTGGTGTGCACGGTGGTCTCGGTGATCCCGTACATGTTGACCAGCGCCACCCGGCCCAGTCCGACCCGGTCCACCCACGGCTTGAGCTCGGCCACCTCCAGCTTCTCGCCGGCGAAGACGACCGCGCGCAGGCTGAGCAGCTTGATCCGCCGGTCACCGCCGGCCGCCGCGGTGACCACCGACCGGAACGCGGTCGGCGTCTGCGACAGGACGGTGACCTGCTGGTCGACCAGGAGGTTCAGGAAGTCCTCCGGCGAGCGGGACACGTCCCGCGGCACGACCACCAGGCGGCCGCCGAACGCCAGGGCGCCCCACATCTCGAAGACCGACACGTCGAAGGCGTACGAATGGGCCATCGACCACACGTCCGCGTCGTCGAAGGAGTAGTGCTCCTGCGCGGTGTCGAGCAGCCGGGTCACGTTGCGGTGGGTCAGCACCACGCCCTTGGGCTTCCCGGTCGAACCGGACGTGTAGATCGTGTAGATCACGTTCTCCGGGGTGGACACCCGCGGCGGGTTGTCGATCCGGCCCTCGGTGGGCGGCAGGATGAGCTTCCCGTCGAACACGTCGGCCAGGCCGGGCGCCAGGGCGGCCGAGGTGACCACGATGTCCGCGCCCGCGTCCTCCAGCACGTAGCCGAGGCGCTCGACCGGGTTGGCCGGGTCCAGCGGCAGGTAACCGGCCCCGGACTTGAGCACGCCCAGCAGGGTCGGCACCAGGTCCAGGCCGCGTTCCAGGTGCACGCCGACCAGGTCCTCCGGGCCCACCCCGGCGTCGCGCAGCAGCCACGCGAGACGGTTGGCCCGGGCGTTGACCTCGGCGTACGTGAGCTCGTCATCGCCCGCCACGACCGCGACAGCATCGGGGTCCGCGGCCACCCGGGCCTCGAACAGCTCGTGTGCGAGCGGGTCGTGTGCGAGCGGGTCGCCATCGTGAAGCACTGTCGCCTCCTCGTCGAGTCCGGCGGCGATCCCGGTCAGAACCGACCGGTACTGCGCCGCGAGTTGGTCCGCGTACCGCGGGGCGAGCAGCACGCCGTCGGTGGCGATGCCGATCCGGCGGTCGCCGAACGCGTGCACCGACAGACCGAAGTCGTTGGCCCGCTGGTTGACCGCCAAGCCCTGGTCGACGATCTCGCCGTCGACCTGGTGGAAGTCGATGTAGTTGAAGAGCACGTCGATCAGCCGGCCGTCGACGGCCGCGTCCCGCTGGATGCGGGACAGCGGGTACTGCCGGTGCGACCAGACCTCGGTCTCCTGCTCCAGGACCCGGGTGAGCAGCTCACGCCAGGTCCGGGCGCCGGCCCGGTGCGGGAACGGCAGCGTGTTGAGGTGCATGCCGAGCACCCGCTCCGCGCCGACCGCCTCGGGCCGGCCGTGGAACACCACACCGGTGTGGAAGGCCGGCGCGCCGGCCACCCGGCTGAGCACCTCCAGGTGGGCGGCGAGCAGCAGGGTCTTGAACGGGACACCAGCCTCGGCCGCACGGGCCCGCAGATCGGTTGCCAGGTCGTCGATCGGGACGCTCACCCCGTACGCCTCCGGCCTGTCGCCCGGAGTGACCGCCCACGCGGCCGGAACGTCGAACCGTGCGTGCCCCTCGACCACCCGCTTCCAGAACGCGGCGTCCTCCGGATCACGCAGCGACGCCAGCTCTCCGGCGATGACGTCCGCGTAGCGGACGGCAGGCGGCTCGTAGGCGGCGGGCGCGCCGGTGTCGCGGATCTCCCGGTACGCGTTCGCCAGCTCCATCTCGAAGGTGGCGCTGCTCCAACCGTCGGTGATCACGTGCGAGCAGGTGATCAGCAGCCACCAGGTGGTGTCGTTCTCCACCAGCGCGGCCAGCCGCATCAGCGGCGCGGACCGGAAGTCCATCGGGTTCGCCCGCTCGGCCGCCACCTCGGCGGTGAGCAGCCGCTCGTCGGCGCCGCGGGCGTCCACCACCCGCACCGGCACCTCGGCTGTCCCGTGCACGATCTGCATCGGCACCGAGTAGCCGGTCAGGTGCACCGACGTCCGCAGGTTCTCGTGCCGGGCGGTGATCACCTCGACGGCGCGGCGGAACGCGGCCTCGTCGAACGGCCGGCCGTCGGTGATCCGCCGGGCGGCCACGTTGTGGTAGGTCCGGCGCTCACCGCTGGCGAAGTACTCGGCCACCATGCCGAGCTGGACCTCGCCCAGCGGGTAGGCGTCGACGGTTCCGGCCGGGAGCAGTGCCCGGTCGGCGGCGCTGATCAGCGCGTACCGCTCGGTGACCGCCGGCGCCGCGACGCCCGCGCCCCGGCCGGCCAGGACGGCGGCCAGGTCGGCGACCGTGCGCTGGGCGAAGACGTCCCGCACGGTCAGGTCGAAGCCGTGGCCGCGGAGCGCGCCGACCACCGCGACGGCCCGGATAGAGTCGCCGCCCCGCTCGAAGAAGCGGTCGTTGCGGCCGATCGGGGCGGCGCCCAGCGCCCGCTGGAACGCCTCGGCGACGGCCGTCTCGACGGCGGTCATCGGGGTGTCGTCGACGGTCTCCGGCCCGGCGGCCGGCGGCTCGGGCAGCGCCCGGCGGTCGACCTTGCCGTTGGCGTTCAGCGGCATGACGTCCAGCTCGACGAACGCGGCCGGGACCATGCACTCCGGGAGGCGCTGCTCGCAGAACGCGGCAACCCCTTCGGAAGACCCGACTTCCGAAGACCCGACGACGTACGCGATGAGCCGTCCCCCCACGAGCAGGACACGAGCCTCGGTGATCGCGGGGTGCTCGTTGAGCACCGTCTCGATCTCGCCGATCTCCACCCGGTAGCCACGGATCTTGACCTGGTCGTCGGAACGGCCCAGGTACTCGATCACACCGTCGCCACGCCAGCGGACCACGTCACCCGAGCGGTAGAGGCGGGAGCCGGCCGGGCCGTACGGGTCGGGCACGAACTTCTGCGCGGTCAGGCCGGGACGGTCCACATAGCCCTGGGCCACGCCGGTGCCGCCGACGCACAGCTCACCCAGAGCGCCGACCGGCACCTGGTTGAGGCGCTCGTCGAGGACCCGCATCACCATGCCGGGCAGCGGGGCGCCGATCGGCACCACACCCGTACCGGGGTCGGCGGGCACCGGGAAGATGCAGGTGCCGACGCTCGCCTCGGTGGGGCCGTACTCGTTGACGACCCGGCCGGACGGCGAGTAGCGGCCCGCCAGCGTGCCGGGCAGCGCCTCACCGGCCACCACGATCACGCCGGCCAGGTCGGTGACCTGCTCCGGGGTGAGCTGGTGGGAGAGCACCTCCAGGTGGCCGGGGGTGAGCTTGAGGAAGGCGAACGGGCCGGCCGAGTGCAGGCGTGCGCCCAGCTCGGACAGGTCCAGGTCCGGCGGGAGCATCTCGACCGGCTGACCGGCCAGCAGCGGCGCCCACACGTTCGGGACGACCAGGTCGAACGCGACCGAGGAGAAGACGGCTCCGCCCGTACCCCCGCCGGTCTTCGAACCCGCGACGGCCAGATCGCGCACCGCCCAGCCGACGTGGTTCGCGAGGCCGCGGTGGGAGACCGCGACGCCCTTCGGCTTTCCGGTCGAACCGGAGGTGTAGATGACGTAGGCCAGCTCGTCGGGGTCGACGTCGACCGGCTCGAACACGGCCGGCTCCAGGCCCTCGACCCGGACCACCGGGCCGTCGAACGCGGTGTCCGCGTCGGTGACCAGGGCGGCCGCGCCGTCCAGCATCGCCGTGATCCGGGCCGCCGGGAACGCCGGGTCGACCGGCACGTAGGCGGCGCCGGCGAACCAGGCGCCGAGCATCGCGGCGTGCAGCCACGGACCCCGGTCCACCAGCACACCGACCCGGTCACCGCGGGACACCCCCGCCGCCCGGAGCCGCCCGGCGACCGCGCCGGCCCGGCCCAGCAGCTCGGCGAACGTCACCTCGAAGCCGTCGCCGCGGACGGCGAGCGCCCGCGGGGTACGGGCGGCCTGCCCGGCGAAGGAGAGCGGCACCGGACGGTCGGTGACCGTGTCCTCGGTGGCCGGTTCCCAGGCGGCGATCCGGGCGGTGTCGTCGGCGGGCAGGAACACCCGGGTGGCGTCGCCCTCCGGGTCGGCGGCCATCGCCTCCAGCACCTGGCGGTACATCGAGGCGAGGCGGTCGGCGTGCTCGCGGGAGAGCACCGACGTACGGGTCTTGAGGGTGAGACCGCCGTTGGAGGTGGTGACGGTCAGCCCGAACTCGTTGGTGCCGGTGCCGAAGCCCGCCGCCAGGTCGATCCGCTCGCCGTCCAGGTTGTGGAAGTCCTGGTAGTTGAAGATGACGTCGACGAGCCGCCCGGTGCCGCCGGCCAGCCGGGAGACCCCGGCCATCGGGAAGCGGCGGTGCGGCCACATGGCCACCTCGGCGTCGAACACCGCGCGGACCAGCCGCCGCCAGGTGGCGGCCGACCGGTCGTACGGGAAGGGAAGGGTGTTGAGGAACATGCCGTGCACCCGGTCCGCGCCGAGCACCTCCAGCCGGGTGTCGCAGACCAGCCCGGCGTGGAAGGCCGGCTCGTTGGTGAGCTGGCTGAGCACCTTGAGGTGGGCGGCGAGCAGCACGCTCTTCACCGACGTCCGGGAGCTCATGGCGAGCCCGCGCAGCGGCCCCTCCAGGTCCATGGCCGGAACCGTGATCTGGTACGCCTCGTCCGGCCCGGTCGCGTCGCCCCAGGCGGGCAGGCGGAACGGCATCCGGTCGTCGACGACGCCCTGCCAGAACTCCCGGTGCGCCGGGGATTCCAGCGCGGCCAGCTCGGCGGCGACCGTGTCGGCGAACCGGACCCCGAGGGTGTCCGGCCGCGCTGGGGTGGCGCCGTCGCGCAGCGCCCGGTAGCAGTCGACGAGCTCCATCAGCATCTCGTGCTGACTCCAGCCCTCGGTGATCATGTGGGACCGGGACAGCGCCAGCCACCAGCCGTCGTCCGCGACCAGGGCGCCGATCCGCAGCTGCGGGACGGCGGCCGGGTCGATCGGCCGGGACTGCTCGCCGGTGACGTAGTCGTCCAGCGCGGCGTCGCGCGCCGCGTCGTCCAGGCCGCGCAGGTCGACCACGCCGACCGGCGGTTCGGCCCGCTCGTGCACCAGCTGGAGCGGGATCGAGTAGGTGGACAGGTCGAACGACGTCCGCAGCGCCTCGTGCCGGGCGCAGACTGCCCGGACCGCGGCCCGCAGCGCGTCCACATCGAACGGCGCGTCGTCGATCACCCTGTAGCCGCCGGTGCTGTGGTAGTGCGCCACCTCGCCGGCCTCCAGCTCGAACAGCATGCCGGCCTGCGCCTGGAGCATCGGGTAGGCGTCCGCCACCCCGTCCGGCACGAGCCGCCGGTCCGCGTCACTGATCAGCGCGAACGGCGCGGTGGCCCGGTGCGGCTCGGCCGGAGCCGTCCGGCTGCCGATCAGCTCGGCGAGCGCGGCGACGGTACGCCGTTCGAACACGTCGGTGACCGAGATGTCGTGGCCGGCCGCCCGGACCGCGCCGACCAGGCTGACCGCCCGGATCGAGTCGCCGCCCAGGTCGAAGAACGAGTCCTCGACCCCGGCCTGCGGCAGGTCCAGCACCTGCGCCCAGACCAGCGCGAGCTGCTGCTCCAGCGGGGTGCGCGGGGCGACCCCGGTGGCGGCCGGGAGCTGACCGCCGTCCGGGGCGGGCAGGGCCCGCTTGTCCAGCTTGCCGTTGGTGGTCAGCGGGATCGCGTCGATCTCGACCAGGGCGGCCGGAACCATGTAGTCGGGCAGCGTGCGGGCGATCGTCTCGCGGATCGCCCGGGTGTCCAGCCGGCCGGCGGACGGAACCAGGTAGCCGACCAGGCGACCGTCGGCCAGGACGGTGACCGCCTCACGGACACCCGCACAGGCCGAGAGGGCGGCGGAGA
>NZ_BMPW01000002.1 GCF_014647795.1 Actinoplanes campanulatus
CGGCTGCGCAGCGACCGGGTCTTCTACGGCCCTACGCCCCCACCCACCGGGACACGCCGCCTTCGACCGGATGCACCAACGCCTGAAACGCCGCGACGCATGGGCCGGGCACCCCGATGAACTACCCGTCGTCGAAGGCACCCTGATCCAGGTGACCATCGAACGGATCCGCGGCATCGACCACCCGAAACCGATGTGGCTATGGGCGTCCGAGACCGGCCTGCACGCCACCAGGAAATCACCCCGTCCCGCCGAGCCACGCGAGGCGCTGCCCACTCCGGGCCGCGGCGCGCCCGCCGGGCCGGAGTGGGTGGTCACCCGCCCGGTACGACCGTCACGCGGTCCGACTCGGTGAGAAGACCGACGAGGTAGTCGACCTCGTCGCCGCCGAGGCTCGTCCGGGCCACCGGGAAGTGGCTCCACTCCAGGCGGAACGGGGTGGTGGCGCCCCACCGGCCGCGGAGACAGTCGTCGACGGCGTCGAGGTTCCAGCCGAAGTACCCGCCGGGGCCGTTGACCGCCTCACCGAGCGCGCAGTAGAAGCCGTTCACGTCGGTGACGTGCCGGCCGTCCAGGTGGTAGACCGCACCCGCGGGCCGGTCGGGGGAGTCGTGCCGATGGCCGGCCAGGGCCAGCCGGAGCCACTCGTGACGCATCGCGGTGTCCAGAGGGTGCCAGGTGCCCGGGGTGCCGGGCCGCCGCTCCAGCCAGCCGTCCCAGAGCGCGCGGGCCCGCGCCGGGATCGGCTCGATCATCCCGCCGTCCAGGTCGACGTCGAACAGCTCCGGGCCGAGCGGGGACGGCCGGACCGCCGTCACGTCCGCGAACACTCCCGGTTCGAGGGTGCCCAGCTCTTGCCCGTCGGCGGCCAGGCCGGAGATGGAGGCGGCGATCCGAAGGCCGCCCGGGCGCCGTGTCGTCAGGCGATCCCGGAACCACGGCTCCGGCCGGAAACCGATCAGGCGCACACTGGGCGGCTCCAGCTCCGGCCGCCGGCGGTAGACGCCCTCGACCGCTCGGCAGCGGGCCAGCGTGGTGTCGTCCGGCAGGCTGAGCCGGAACCCGTCGACGGAGCCGGCCGGCATCTCGGTCTCCGGCCGCAGATGGTGCTCGGCGTGCACCCGCCCGGTCAGCTCGACCCGGCCGTCGGCGGCGCCCACCACTGTCACGTCCCGCAGCCACGTGTCGTGCGGCGGGGCCTCCAGGCACACCTCGCCGAGGCGGCCCCGCAACCCCGGCTCGGGATCGCAGTCCACCAGCGCGAACCGCTCCAGGCCGGGCTCGGGCAGATCGGCGAACAGCCCGTCGATCTCGGCGCACGTCCCGACCGGCCGGGACAGCTCCGCCTCGGGCAGGTCGTCGCTGTACTCGTCGGTCAGCAGCCAGAGCGGGCGCAACGTCAGTCGGCGTCCGGCAGGCCGATGGCGAAGGCGTCCTCGAGGTCGTGCTTCGAGTAGGCGCGGAAGGCCACGAACGTCTCGCTGTTGATCACGCCGGGCGTCTTGGAGATCCGGCCCGCGATCACCTCGGCGATGTCGTCGAAGTGCGGCACCCGGACGATCGCGATCAGATCCACGCCTCCGGCCACGGAGTAGACCTCACTGACCCCGTCCAGTGCGGCCAGCGCCCCGGCCACCTCCGGAATCGAGTCGGTCGCGCAGTCGATGTGGACGATCGCGGTGTTCACCAGCGCACTCCTCGTCTCTGAGGACAAAAGTGGGTCGCGCTCATGCTATGCCCACCCGGCCCCGCCCCGCACACGCCCTCAGACCTGTCCTGCCGATCACGTCGGGCCCGTCCACGGCTCAGGCGTGGACGGTGAGGCCGGCGGCCGTGCGGACGGCGCCGACGAGATGTTCACCGGGGGCGACCTGGGCGCCCGGCCAGAGAACCGAGCGGACCACCGTCCCCTCGACGACCGAGCCGGCGCCGAGCACCGACTCGGTGGCCGCGCCGGTGACCCGGGCCGAGACATCGGCCAGGGTGACGCCGCCGGCCGCGTGCAGGTTGGCGGCCAGATAGTCGGCGGGCGTGCCGGTGTCCAGGTAGAAACCCTGGTAGCCGATCAGCTCCAGCTCGCCGGCCGCCTCGGCGGGGCGCCACACGGTCCGGACGAGGCTGCTGTCCACGTCGGCGAGGTCCTTGGCGTAGCGCCACGGGATGAGCGAGAGACCGGCGAACCGGTGGCCGCTGAAGCCGCCGCTCTCCCCGGGGCGGCACGGCATGGTCAGCATCCGGACCGTCTCGCCGGACCACCCGTCCAGCAGCGCGGCGACGTCCTTACCCGGGTCACGGACCGGATCGTGCAGGTAGGCGTCGGCGTTCCCGGCGAGGACGGCGCGGCCGTCGATCCACGGGCGCAGTCGGCCGATACCACCGGAGGTGCCGATCGGGCCGTCCGGCTCCACCGACAGATGGGCGCGCCGGCCGACATGGGCCACCACCTGCGCCGCCAGGTAGGCGGCGTTCACCGCGACGGTGTCCGGCCCGGACAGGCCGAGCCCGGCGAACCTTCGCAGGGCGTGATCGAGCAGCGGCAGGTTGCCGACCGGGCAGAGCGCCTTGGGCAGCGTCTCGGTGAGCGGGCGCAGGCGCTGCCCCTCGCCGGCCGCCAGCACCACGCCGCACACCGGCACGGGGGTGGAGGAGATCGTCACGTCACTCCCCGGAGGCCGGGGACGGGATGTGGTAGGTGCCGGCCGGGATGGACGGCGGCAGTTCGCCGGCGCGCGGTCCGAGGCCGTAGATGCCGAGCAGCCGGGCGGTGGGCCAGGTCAGGTCCGGCAGGTCGTCGACCGGGAACCAGCGGGCCTCCAGGACCTCGCCACCGTCGACCGCCAGTGGGGTGCTCGACGCCGGCACCGAGCCGAACCAGACGGTGTCGACCACGCCACCGTTCGGGTGGACGATCGCGTTCGGGTTGCCGGGCGTCAGATCACCGGGCTCCACGCGGACCCCCGCCTCTTCGAAAAGCTCGCGGGCGGCACCCACCGCGGGCAGTTCGCGGCGCTTGAGGAGGCCGGCCGGAAGGCCCCAGCCGCGGCCCGGCGGCTGGCGCAGCAGGAGGATGCGCCGGGGACCGTCGGTCTCCGCATCGCTGATGATCGTTACCGCGCCGACCAGGTACTTGGGCGAGACCGTCCGGGCCACATGCCGGCGGACCGGGAGTGGCAGCCCGTAGAAGGCCTGATACGCGAGGCCGCGGATCTGCCGGGGAATGTTCACGGCGTAAGGCTAACGGGGGAGGCTGTGCGGCTCAGTCGGGGTGGTCGACCAGGGCGATGAGCTGCTCGACGACCGCGTCCGGTTCGAGATTGCGCTCGCAGACGGCGACCAGCAGCGTTTCCAGGTCGGGGTAGCCGAGTTCCTCGGCGAGCCGGCGCAGCGGAACCTCGCTGGCCAGGCCCCGGTCGTGCTTGCGGAGGGTGAGCCCGATGGTGGCCCGGCCCAGGCGGACCTTGTCGGCGATGCTGATGCCCGGCTCGTTCTTCTCGTCGAAGAACCGGTTGATCTGCATCTGCGCCTGGCTGGACTTGACGAAACCGAGCCACTCCTTGCGGGGGCCGCGTGGCACGCTGGGCTCGGTCTCGACCTGGCCGTCGGATTCGGAGAAGATCTCGACGACGTCACCGTCGCGGAGGGGGGAGCTGAGGGGGGCGAGACGTCCGTTGATGGTGGCGGCGAGGCACTGGTCGCCCTGTCGGGGGCCCAACTCGTACGCCAGGTCGACCGGGGTGGACTGACTGGGTAACTCGTAGGCGTTGCCGTGAGCGAAGACCGTGATCTGGCCCTCGGCGAGGTCACATCGGAGCGAGTCGAGGAACTGTGTCGCGTCCGTCGTGTCCTGTTGCCAGTCGAGTACTCGTTTCAGCCAGGTCAGCTGATCGGCGCCGGGTGGCTCGTCGGCCACCTTGGGATATCGGTAGCTGGTGGCGACGCCGTACTCCGAGTAGCGGTGCATGGTCTTGGTGCGGATCAGCACCTCGACCAGCTTGCCCTCCGGGCCCACCACGGTGGTGTGCAGGGATCTGTACAGGTTGTTCTTCGGCGAGGCGATGAAGTCCTTGAACCGGCCGGCCACCGGGCGCCAGCGCCCGTGGATGGCGCCGAGAGCGGCGTAGCAGTCGGTGTCCGGGCCGTCCACCACCACCGCGATCCGGGGAAGATCGAGGGGTACGGTGTGCCCGCCCGCGACCGTGTCCTTCCAGATCGAGTAGTAGTGCCGGGGACGCGGGGTCACCTCGGCGGTCACCCGGGAGCGGCGCAGCGCGGACCGGGCGTGGTGCGAGACGTCGGCGAGGTAGTCGTCCCACCCGGGGCGGTTCTTCACGTGCTCGTCGATGCGGGCGAACGCGTCCGGCTCGAGGTGGAAGAGCACCACGTCGTCGAGGTCGCGCTTGAGGGCCTGGATGCCGAGCCGGTCGCAGAGCGGGACGAGCACGTCCAGCGTGGCCGTGGCGATCCGGGCCCGGGAGGCGGTGGAGCGGGCGCCCAGCGTGCGCATGTTGTGCAACCGGTCGGCCAGCTTGATGATCAGGACCCGGACGTCCTTGCCGGCCGCGACGATCATCTTGCGGATCGTCTCGCCCTCGGCGGCCTTCCCGTAATACGCCTTGTCGAACTTGGTCACGCCGTCGACCAGGTGGGCCACCTCGGGGCCGAAGTCGCCCTGGAGCGCCTCCAGCGTGTAGCTGGTGTCCTCCACCGTGTCGTGCAGCAGCGCGGCGACCAGGGTGGTGGTGTCCATGCCGAGCTCGGCGCAGATCTGCGCGACCGCCAGGGGATGCGTGATGTACGGATCGCCGCTCTTGCGGAACTGGCCGCGGTGCATGCTCTCCGCGATCGCGTAGCTGCGGCGCAGCACGGCGACGTCGGCGGAGGAGTGGATGCTGCGGTGCGTGCGGGCCAGTGTCGCGACCGGATCGTCGTCGTCGCCCTGGAAGCTGAACAGTGAGCGCAGCCGCCGCGTGAAGGAGAGGTCCTGGGACGTGGTCGGCAGGGCATGACCGAAGGCGGCGCCGTGGCCGGCGTCGACGTCCACCCGGACACCCCCTCACCGATCGCCCGCGCACCAGCCGATGCGCGGAGTCGCCTCGCGTTTTGCTGCCGCAAGAGAATCATCGGAAGGGTCCGCTCGCCAAGGCGCGGGCCCACAAATGTGACGAACTATTACCGGGATTCTTTGGCTTCAGTTGCGCGTGCCTTACAGCCTATGCGAGCGAGCGTCATCCGAACGGTCACTTACCGATAGGCGAACGGTTGAGTCTTGATGCGATGCGGCGGCTTCAGCCCTGGTGAGAAGGGCGATGAAACGCGCGGCGCCACGAACCGGTGACACCCAGTCGCCCGAGGTTTCCACCAAGCGGGTGTCCGGCCGCTCCAGCCATGCCAGGATCCGCTCGGTCTCCTCGGCCGTCGCGGCCGGCGCCGGGCCCGGGCCGGGCAGCACCGTCTCCGCCGTCAGCCTCGCCGCGTCCAGGGTCGGGCGGGGATGCTCGCGCGGCGGCGAGGTGGCCGCCGCCGCCAGCCGGCCGTGCCGGATCACCGAGATCTCCCAGCCGCCCCGGTCGTCCCGGCGGGCCGCCACGATCTCCTCCAGCCGGGTCAGCGCCGCCAGCCGTTGCATCCGCACCAGGGCCCGGAGCAGGGCGATCAGCCGGGACCGGACGACCGCGGCCTCCTCGAACCGCTCACGGTCGGCGAGCGTGTCGATCCGGGCCAGGATCGCGTCCACCACCGGGCCCGGGTCGCCCGAGGTGGCGGTCCGGAAGGGCAGGGCGGCGCGGGCGTCGTACTCCTCCGGGGTGATTTCGTGCTCGCAGGGCGCCGGGCACCGGCCCAGCTCGGCCAGCGCGCAGGCCGGCGTCTTCGAGCGCAGCGAGAGCTTGTGGTTGCACTGCCGCAGCGGCACCGCGTCGTAGACCCCGGCGGCGGCCAGCTCCGCCGTCCGGCGGGACGAGAACGGGCCCAGATAGGTGGCGCCGTCCTCGGTCAGCTTGCGGACCACGGACAGCCGTGGGTAGGCCTCGGCGGTCAGCTTCAGCCACACCACCCGCTCCGGGAACTTCGACCGGCGGTTGTACGGCGGCGCGTGCGCGGCGATCAACCGCAGCTCACGGACCTCCGCCTCGAGCGGGTGGGCGCACTCCACCGCCTCCACCCGGACCGCCGCGGTGAGCATCTCGGAGATCCGCGCCCGCTTCTCGCCGGCCGTGAAATAGCTGCGCACCCGGGTGGCGATGTCCTTCGACGTGCCCACATAGAGCGGCCGGTCGTCGGCGGCCCGGAACAGGTAGACCCCCGGGACGTGCGGCAGCCCGTCGGCCAGGTGCCGCTGCCGTCGCTGGGCCGGGGTGACCGCCCGGGCGAACTCGACGGCGTCGCCCAGCGTGTGCACCTGGAAGCTGCCCAGCCGCTCGATCAGGCCGTGCAGCACGTCGACCGTGGCCTTCGCGTCGTCCAGCGCACGGTGGTTCGGCTGCACCGTGGACCGGAAGAAGTGGGCCAGCGTGCCCAGCTTGCGGTTGGGCACCTCGTCGCGGGTCAGGGCGCGCCGGGCCAGCGCCGCGGTGTCCAGCACCCGTGGGTTCGGCCAGGGGTAGCCGTGCCGGGCGCAGGCGGCCTTGAGGAAGCCCACGTCGTACGGCGCGTTGTGGGCGACCAGGACCGCCCCGCGCAGGAACTCCAGCAGCGACGGCAGCACCGTCTCGATCGGCGGCGCCGGCCGCAGCATCGCCTCGGTGATGCCGGTCAGGACGGTGATGAACGGCGGCAGTGCCTCACCCGGGTTGACCAGCGTCGCGAACTCGCCCAGGCGCTCGCCGGCACGCACCTTGACCGCGCCGATCTCGGTGATCCCGGCGCCGTCCGGAGCACCGCCGGTGGTCTCCAGGTCGAGCACCACGAAAGTGGTGTCCGCCAGGGACAGCGCCGCCGGATCCACCGACCCGTCCGCGGACAGCAGCGTGTCCAGAGTGCCCTGCACGTACGCCGGTTGTGTCACGGGCCGGAACTTTAAAGCGCGGGTACGACATAAACCGGGGCCGGGGTGAGAAAAGATCACCTGCTCCGCTGGGCCAATAGGTCGTGAGCGGTGTGAGAATGGGTGGATGTCCGTGCTGTTCGACCCCGACGACCGCCCCGAGGAGGAGGCGGCGCCGGAGGCTGCGGACTACGCCCCCGAGCCGGTCCTGCCCGAGGCGGTCCGTCAGCGGATCACCGCCCTGGCCGCCGCCGCACTGCCCGGCCTGCCCCCCGACGAGATGCCGGTGCCGCTGCGCCGGGTGGCCCGCTTCGCGCCCAACCGCAGAGCCCGCCTCGGCGGCCGCGACATCGCCGCCCAACTGGTTTCCGACCCGGTCTTCCGGCAGCGCATCGGCGGCCGCATCATGGCCGAGGCCGGTGATCTCGGCACGGCCGTGACCAGCGGCGTCGCACCGGCGGCGGCCGATCCGGTCGAGGTGGCGGCACTGGCCTACCTGGCCCGTCCCGAGGGCTGGCGGGAGTTGATCGGCGCCGCCGGCGACGCCGTCCGGGCCGAGGCGGACAGCGCCGCGGTGGCCGCCCAGGTGCGTGCCGCCGAGCAGCGCGCCACCCGCGCCGAGCACGACCGGGCGGTCGCCCGGGTCGAGGCCGAGAAGCTGCGCGACGAGCTGGCCCGGGTCCGCGAGGAGCTGAACCAGCTGCGCGAGGAGTCGCGGGCCACGGCCAAGGCGCTGCGGGAGGCGCAGGCCGCGCAGAAGCGCGCCGGCGACCTGCTCGCCACCGAGAAGGGCCGGGCCGCGCGGGTCGCCCTCGACCATGAGGCGGAGCTGCGCCGTCTGCGTTCCCGCCTCGCCGACGCCGAGGCCACCGCGGCCACCGGCAAGCAGGCCGCCAAGGACGCGCGGTCGGTCGACGACGCCCGCCTCTGGCTGCTGCTCGAGACGATCGGCCAGGCCGCCACCGGCCTGCGGCGGGAGCTGGCCCTCGGCCCGGCCGACAAGCTGCCCGCCGACTTCGTGGCCGAGGTCTCCGCCGACCGCCCCGGCGCGCCCGAGCGGTCCCGCGCCCGCGCCCAGGACACCGACGACCCGGGCCGCCTCGACCAGCTGCTCGCCCTGCCCCGGGCGCACCTGGTCGTCGACGGTTACAACGTCACCAAGCGCGGCTTCGCCGACATGTCGCTCGAACAGCAGCGCAAACGCCTGATCACCGGTCTCGGCGGGATAGCCGCGCAGACCGGCGACGAGGTCACCGTCGTCTTCGACGGGGCCGAGCGGGTGCACGGTCTGCCACCCGCGCCGCGCGGTGTGCGGGTGCTCTTCTCCCGCAAGGGCACCACCGCCGACGAGCTGATCCGCCAGCTGGTCCGGGCCGAGCCACCGGGCCGCCCGGTCGTGGTGGTCTCCTCCGACCGGGAGGTGGCCGACGGGGTGCGGCGGCACGGCGCCTACCCGATGGGCGCCGATTCGTTGCTGCGCCGGCTGTCGCGCTCGTAAAACTGTCGTACCCCTCGCTTAGCGTGACTGTCACCGATGGTGGCGGTCCGCTGGCGGACCGTCTCTCCGGATGGAGGGAAGGTCATGATCATCGATTGTGGGCGCTGCGCCGAGCGGACCGTCGACTGCGACGGCTGCCTGGTCAGTGTGCTGATGGACACCCCTGACGGGATCGCCGACCTGACGCCGGGCGAGTTGCGGGCGATCGAGACGTTCGAGCTGGCCGGGTTCGAGGTGGAGTTGTTGCGGACGCCACCTCCGCCCGTCGTGGTGCGGGTGCTCCCGCCCGGCCGTGACGTGGCGTGATCATGACGGGCGGGCGGCCGGATCGTGCCGGCCTCTCTAGGATGGGCGATCACACGGCGCGTTCGTCAGGGTTGAGAGAAGCAGGTGAGCGGTGTGATGACACCCCGGCTCTGGGCGGGCGGCGCCCTGATCGTGCTGCTGGTGGCCCTGATCGGGTTCGTCGCCGTGGCCGTGCCCTGGCACCGTGCTCCGGCCCCGCGCGCCGACCAGCTCGCCGCCCTCGGCCAGTTCCCGGCCGACCAGGTGGCCCGCTCCCGCGCCTTCCACGCCGAGCTGCGCCCGCTGTCGTATGCGGGGATGCTCCTCGGCCTGCTGATCGCCCTCGCCCTCGGCCTCACCCCGCTCGGCGCCCGGCTGGTCGAGCTGGCCGGCCGCCCGTTCGGTGACCACTGGCTGGCCCGGGCCGTCCTCGGCGGGCTCGCCGTGGTGTTCGTCGCCGAGCTGCTCACCCTGCCGCTGGCGATCTGGCGGCACACCGTGGTGGTGCGCTACGGCATCTCCACCCAGACGTGGGGCAGTTGGGCGGTCGACCTGCTCAAGTCGTTCGGGGTGGGCGCGGTCCTCGGTGGGGTGGTGCTGGCCGCCTTCTTCACCGTCACCCACTTCGCACCGCGCTGGTGGTGGGCCTTCGGGGCGGCCGGAGCGGCCGGGCTCGTGGTGCTGCTCTCCTTCGTGCTCCCGGTGGTGGTCGAGCCGATCTTCAACCGGTTCACCCCGATGGCGGACGGCCCGTTGCGGAGCGAGCTGCTCGCCCTCGCCGAGCGCGACGGCGTCCCGGTGAAGGACGTCCTGGTGGCGGATGCCTCCCGCCGCACCCGCGCGGTGAACGCCTACGTCTCCGGGCTCGGCCCGACCCGCCGGATCGTCGTCTACGACACCATGCTGACCGAGGCCACGCCCGGCGAGGTGGTCTCGGTGACCGCGCACGAGCTGGGCCACGCCAAGGACAACGACGTGCTCACCGGCACGATCATGGGCGCGCTCGGGTCCGCCGTCGCGGTGATCGTCCTCTACCTGCTCGGCTCGTGGACCGGGCTGCTGCGCCTGGCCGGGGTGGAGTCGATCGCCGAGCCCCGCGCGATCGGCCTGCTCCTGGCCGTCACCACGGTCGCCGGCCTGGTCGCCGGCCCGGCCCAGTCGTTCGTCTCCCGCCGGGTCGAGGCCCGTGCCGACAGCCACGCGCTCGAGCTGACCGGCGACCCGGCTACCTTCGAGGCGATGCAGCGCCGCCTCGGCACCGTCAACCTCGCCGACCCCGATCCACCGTCCTGGGAGCACGCCATGTTCGCCTCGCACCCGTCCACCGTGCAGCGCATGGCCGCCGCCCGCGCCTGGGCCCAGGGCGCCCGCTGATGCGCACGCTCCTGGTCACCAACGACTTCCCGCCCCGGCCCGGCGGGATCCAGCAGTTCGTGCACAACCTGGCGGTCCGGCAGCCGGCCGGGTCGATCGTGGTCTACTCGTCCACCTGGCGCGGGGCCGCGGCGTTCGACGCCGAGCAGCCGTTCGAGGTGGTCCGCGAGGACACCGGCATCCTGCTGCCCACCCCGTCGGTGGCCCGCCGGGCGGCCGCGCTGGCCCGCGCGCACGGCTGCGACCGCGTCCTGTTCGGGGCGGCCGCGCCGCTCGGCCTGCTCGCCCACGGCCTGCGCCGCGACGCGGGCGTCGAGCGGGCGGTCGGCATCACCCACGGGCACGAGATCGGCTGGGCGGCCCTGCCCGGCGCCCGTGGCCTGCTGCGCCGCATCGCCCGGGGCAACGACGTGATCACCTACCTGGGGGAGTACCAGCGCACCCGCCTCGACCGGGCCCTGCACGGCCGCACCGAGCTGCGGCGCCTCGCCCCCGGTGTGGACGTGGAGAAGTTCCATCCCGGTGTGGACGGCGAGGCCGTCCGCAGGCGGCACGGGCTGACCGGCCGCCCGGTGGTGGTCTGCGTCTCCCGGCTCGTCCCGCGCAAGGGCCAGGACATGCTGATCCGCGCCCTCCCGGAGATCCGCCGCCGCGTGCCGGGCGCCGCGCTGCTGCTGGTCAGCGGTGGTCCGTACCGCAAGACGCTGGAGCGGTTGGCCCGGGAGAACGACGTCGAGGCCGACGTGGTGTTCACCGGCTCGGTCCCGTGGGCCGAGCTGCCCGACCACTACGCGGCCGGCGACGTCTACGCCATGCCCTGCCGGACCCGCGCCGCCGGTCTCGACGTGGAGGGCCTCGGCATCGTCTACCTGGAGGCCTCCGCCACCGGACTGCCGGTCGTCGGCGGCGACTCCGGCGGCGCCCCCGACGCGGTCCGCGAGGGCGAGACCGGCTACGTGGTCGGCGGCACCGACGTCCCGGCCATCGCGGCCCGGGTCGCCGAGCTGCTCGGCGACCCGGTGCGGGCGAAGGCGATGGGCGAGGCCGGCCGGGCCTGGGTGGAGCGCGAGTGGCGCTGGGAGAAGCAGGCCGCCCGCCTCACCGGCCTGCTCGCCGGAGCCTGACTACTGCCAGCCCGCCTCGTTGCTGTAGGACTCTCGGCTGATCCCGGAGCCCGTCTCCGGGTCGCCGCCGAACCGTTCCCGGTGCAGGTGGGCGAAGAACCAGCCCATCCCCTCGCACCAGGCGTCCTCGATGGCCAGCCTCGGTTCCGCCTGGACCGCCTGGTAGAACTCCTGGCCGGCGGCCACGATGTAGCCGCGGGCGTGGAGGAAGCCCTCCTCGGTGGCGGGGGTCGCGTCGTAGACGTCGCGCCGGTCGAGATCGTAGAGCTTGCGCTCCAGAACACGATCCAGCCCGGTCAGCTCGCCGCTGCCGAGGCCGTCGCTGAGCCCGCGCAGACGCTCCAGGAACGGATCCATCCAAGGATCGAGATCATAGAGCCATTCCGGGTACGCGCCGGGCGCGCGCTGGATCAGCCGCTGCCGGACGGCGGCCGGTTCGTCGCCGAGTTCCGCCCAGGCGGCTTCGAGGAGAGCCCAGAACCGGGCCTCGTCGGCGGGCGAGGGCAGGACCGCCCCCGAGGTGTCGGTGGTCATGGCCGGCAACGTACCAACACCCGCGACCGTCCATCACGGACCGCGACCGCGTGAGTGAATGCGGAATCCCGGACAAGCCGGTGGACGCCTCCCGGCCGTACGGCGTAGGAACGAGGTGGAGTCCTACCTCGATGGAGGTCATCGATGCCGGACGGCGCCGCTGCACCGGAATCCACCCCCACCGGCGAGACCACCCCGGACGAGCACTCCACGGAGACGGTGTTCACCCCACCGGACGACGGGGAGCTGGAGCTGCCCTACTGGCTGACCAGCACCGAGGAGGCCGCCAACACCACGTTCCTGCAGATGGTGCGGCGGCTGCCGAGACTGCTGAGGGAGGCGTGGCTGCTCGGCTGGCGGGCCAGCCGCCGGACCACCGTCGCGGTGCTGACCCTGCAACTGGCCGCCGGGCTGGCCGCCGCCTTCGGGCTGATCAGCGTGGTCGGGGTGCTGGACGGGCTGCTCCAGACTGGACCGACGCCGGAGCGGGTGCGGGCCGCCGTACCCTCGCTGCTGCTCTTGATCTTGGCGTTGGCCGTGCGTGGCGTGCTCACCTCGGCCGCGACGGCGGCGCACGGACGGCTCTCCCCGATGGTGTACGAGGCCGCCGAGATGCGGCTGCTCGATCTGACCACCCGCGTCGACCTGGTCACCTTCGACGACCCGGAATGGCGCGACGCCATGGAACGGGCCCGGGATCGGGGGATCTTCGCGGCCCAGCAGGTCGTCGATCACGGCATCGAGGTACTCACCCACCTCGTCGGGCTGGTCGCGGCCGCGGGCGTGCTGGCCGTGCTGCACCCGGCGCTGCTGCCGATGCTGGTGCTGGCGGTGGTGCCGACGGCCTGGGCGGCGGTACGCGCGGCCCGGCTCGGCTACCGCAGCAAGCTGCGGTTGATCGCGGTCTGGCGGCGTCAGCGGATGCTCGCCTACCTGCTGGCGGCGCGCGAGCCGGCCGCCGAGTTGCGGGCCTTCACGATCCGGCGGTTCCTGCTCACCGAGGTGGGCCGGCTGCTGCGGGTCTCCACGCTGGAGGAGATCCGGGTGATCACCCGGGTGGTCCGGACCAACCTGGTGGGGCAGACGCTGAGCGGTCTGGTGACCGGGGCGGCGTACGCGATGCTCTGCTGGCTGCTCTGGACCGGCCGGATGGAGCTGGCCGCCGGGGGCGCGGCCGCCTACGCCATCAACATCGGCATCGACAAGCTGCGTGAGCTGGCTTTCACCGCCAACCGGGTGTACGAGCAGGGCCTGTATTTCGCCGACTTCCAGGGCTTCTGCGAGATGTCGCTGGCGCACGCCGAACCGGAGCCGGGCCGGCGCGCGCCGCGGGACTTCCAGGAGATCCGGCTGGACCGGGTGACGTTCAGCTATCCGGACGCCGACCGGCCCGCGGTCAAGGAGGTCAGCATGGCGCTGCGGCGAGGGCAGATCATCGCGCTGGTGGGGGAGAACGGCTCGGGCAAGTCGACGCTGGCCGCCGTCCTGGCCGGGCTGCACCGGCCGCAGCACGGCACGGTCACCTGGGACGGGGTCGACGTGGCGCGGATGGATCCGGATTCGGTACGCGACCGGGTCGCCGTGGTGATGCAGGAGCCGATCCGGTGGCCGCTGTCGGCGCGGCTCAACATCGCGATCGGGCGGCACGACCGGCCGGCGACCCTCGACCACGTGCAGGCGTCGGCGCGGGCCGGGGACGCGCACGAGTTCGTGATGGAACTGCCCCGGGAGTACGAGACCCTGCTGTCCCGGCACTTCACCGACGGCGCCGACCTGTCCGGCGGGCAGTGGCAGCGGCTCGCCGTGAGCCGGGCCTTCCACCGGGACGCGCCGCTGCTGATCTGCGACGAGCCGACCGCCAACCTGGACGCGCGGGCCGAGCACGAGGTCTACCGGCGGCTGCGGGACCTGGCCGAGGGGCGGACCGTGGTGCTGATCACCCACCGGATGGCGAGTGTCCGGGAGGCGGACCGGATCTACGTGCTGGATCACGGGGTGGTCGTCGAGGAGGGTGACCATGAGGAGCTGATCGCGGCGGACGGGCTGTATGCGCAGTTGTTCACGTTGCAGGCCAGCGCCTACCAATCCGCGTGACCCGGGCCACCTCCATCGGCCGCCGCGTTCTCCGCAACCCATTCCGCCGTCGCACCGCCTTCCGGGGGTCCGCCGCCGGCGCGGGAGGATGGGGTCATGAGCGACTCCGGCGTGCGGATCGACCCGGCCCTGTTGCGGCGTCTCGGGGTGGGGCCGGCGTCTGCCACGCTGCTCCAGTTCTCCACCGCGTTCTGCGCGCCGTGCCGGGCGGTGCGCCGGGTGAGCGCCGAGGTCGCCGCCCTTCTCCCGGCGGTGCGCCACGTCGAGGTGGATGCCGAGAGCCATCTCGATGAGGTTCGGGAGCTGGGCATCTGGCGTACCCCGACGTTGTTGATCCTGGATGCCGAGGGGCGTGAGGTCCGGCGGGCGGCCGGCGTCCCGACGAAGCCGCATCTGATCGCGGCGCTCGCCGAGCTGCTTCCCGCCCAGCCCTGAACGAAGTCGCCCAGCCCTGAGCGAAGTCGGTCAGGTCGCCGGGACGAGGGGTTTCGGAGCGTGATCGGCTTCCGGGGCGGGCACGCCGGTGCGGATCAGGCGACGGCAGCCGGGGGCCAGCAGCATCGAGGCGCTCGCCGCGAACAGGACGACGGCGCACACCGTCAGCACGCGGTCGGTGCCGAACCGGCCGGCCAGCGGCCCGGCCAGGGCGTTGCCCACCGGCATGGCCAGGAACGAGGTCAGGTAGTCCCAGGAGCTGACCCGGCCGAGCGCGCTGTGCGGCACGTTCTCCTGGAGTGAGGTGTCCCAGGCGACGTCGTAGAAGAGCAGCCCGGCGTATCCGATCACGGCGCCGATCATGACGGCGGCCAGCGTGCCGGGCCAGACGTAGGCGAAGGCCCAGACCGACATCAGCGGCAGGGCCAGGAGCCCGGCGAAGAGCAGGCGCCGGGGCCGGAACCGCATGCCGACCGCGGAGCCGATCACCCCGCCCAGGCCCTGGGCCGCGGCGATCCAGCCGATCGCGTGCGCCCCGCCGAGCCGCTGCATCGCGACCATCTGCACCAGGACGAGGATGACGCCGTTGCCGATGTGGTAGACGCTCGCGCCGATCAGGTTGGTGAGCAGCCAGTCCCGGCTGCGGATCTCCTGCCATCCGGCGGACAGTTCCCGGCGGACCGACGAGCGGGGGCCGCGCGGAGCCCGTACCCGGATCAGGGCGGCCGCGACCATCGAGGCGAGGAAGCTGACCGCGTTGATCGTGAAACCGGCCGGCGCGCCGAAGGCGGCGACGGTGACGCCGGCGGTGACCGGACCGGCCACGCCGCACGCCGACTGGAGGAGGCTGAGCGTGGCGTTGGCCTTCTGCCGGTCCTCGGCCGGCACGAGCAGGGGTTTGAGCGCGCTCATCGCCGGGCTGAAGAAGCTGCCGGCGCCGGCCGACACGACGGTGAGGGCGCAGAGCAGGGCCAGGTGGTAGCCGCCGGTGGCGAACATCCCGGCGATCGCGGCGGTGGCGCCGAACCGGATCAGGTCGGAGCCGACCATGACGTGCTGCGGCTGGAGCCGGTCGGCCCAGACCCCGCCGAACAGCGTGCCGGTCAGCAGGGTGAGCACGTTGACGGCCATGACCAGGCCGAGGTCGCCGGCGCCGCCGCCGGTGGTGAAGATCGCGACGGCGAGGGCGACGGTCTGGAACGCGTTGCCCAGCCAGGAGAGGCCCTGGCCGGTGGCGAGCAGCCGGAAGTCACGGGTCATGCCGCGAGACAGTAGTTCACCGTTTAACTATCAGCAATCGAATAATCAGATTCGTGGCAGACTTCGCACATGGAAGACAGCGTCGATCAGCACGTCGCCCGGTGGGCGGGGTTCTGGAAGAACGAGCCGGAGTTCGCCCCCGAGGTCGAGGGGGCCCTGGTTCGCATGAAGTACATCCAGCGCTGGATCGACCGGGCCGACCTGGCGATCTTCAACGACGGCTTCACCGTGCAGGACTACAAGACGCTGCACGTCCTGATGGTGCAGCCGTGGCCCACCGAGGCGACCCCGGCGCAGCTGGCCGAGGCGCTGAACGTGACACGGGCCGCGGTGACCAGCCGGCTCGACCGGCTGGACGAGGCGGGGCTGATCACGCGGCAGATCGACGGTGCCGACCGGCGGCGGGTGATCGTCCGCCCCACGCAGAAGGGCCGGGAGATGTGGAACAAATACATCTTCAAGGGCATGGCGGTCGATCAGCGGGCCCTCGCGGCGCTTCGCCACGAGGAGCTGGTCCAGCTCAACGGCCTGCTGCGGAAAGTCCTACTTTCCCTGGAGGGATAACGTGCGGCTTATTTGTTGATTCGGCGCTTCGATACCAGAAACGCCGAATCCGTCCGAAACGTCTAGAACTTCGGGGCGTCGGGCGCCTCGAGGAGGCCCAGGCGCAGCGCGGTCATGAGCGCCTGCGCCCGGTTCGCCGCGCCCAGCTTCTCGTAGAGCTTCGAGATGTGGGTCTTCGCGGTCGACTCCGACACGAACAGTTGCTTGGCGATCCCCGCCACGCTCATGCCGTCGGCGAGCAGCCGCAGCACCTGACCCTCACGTGGGGACAGCTGCGGGCCGGACGGCGCGAGCCGCCGCTTCATGGCCTCGGCCAGATCGGCCGCGGTGAACGCGCTGGGCGCCGACGCGGCGTGCCGGGCGGCGGCCACCACCTCGTCCGCCGGGGCGGTCTTGGGCACGAACGCGCTGGCCCCGGCCTCGAGAGCGCCGAAGAGCTGGTCATCGCCCGCATACATGGTGAGGACGACGATGCCCATGTTCGCGTTGTTCTTCCGCAGGGCTCGGGTGGCCTCCAGGCCACTGCCGTCGGGCAGGCGGAGGTCCATGATCACGACATCGGGCTGGAGTGCGCCGGCCTGGCGCACCGCCTCCGCCGCCGTGGCGGCCTCGCCGACGACCTCGAACTGGCGGTCGCGCTCGAATGCGTGTCGCAGCCCCTTACGAATCAGGTCGTGATCGTCGACAAGGAGGACCTTGGTGCGCGTCGTCGGCGCCGGACTGGTCGACATGCTCGGGTTACTCCCCTTCTGGAGCTGAAACGCTATCCCGCACGCTATCGCGCCGAGGCGGGGTTCCGAGCACTACGGCGACGGTTGTCCCGCTGGGGTGTCGCGGCGTGATCTTGAGACGTCCTCGGATACGTTCGGCGCGCTCGGCCATGATGGTAAGGCCGTAACGGCCGTCCGGGCGGGTGTCCGCGAACCCCTTGCCATCATCGGACACTTCGATCTCAGCGTAGGGCGGGTCGACCGTGCACGTGACCCAGAGGTTCGAAGCGCCCGCGTGCTTGCGGGCGTTGGTGATCGCCTCCTGGGCGATGCGCAGCAATTCCGCCTCGGTGGCGGCCGGCAGCCGGGCCGTCGACTCGTCGAAGGTGAAGTGCACCCGCAGGCCGGCGCTGGTGCCGAGCGTCCGCGCATACTCCGCGATGGCCGCGGCCAGCCCGCCATTGCGGTCGACCTCGGAGCGCAGCTCGAACAGGCTCAGCCGCAGCTCGGTGATCACCCGGGTCACCTCGGCCCGCAGCACGCGCAGCTCCTCGGCGGTCTCCTCGGCGCCCTCCGGCAGGGTGGCCTGGGCGTTGTCGATGCCGTAGCCGACCATCACCAGTTCCTGCGCCACCCCGTCGTGGATCTCGCGGGCCAGCCGCTGCCGCTCCTCGTTGGTGGCCAGCGAGCGCACGTCGTCGAAGAGCAGAGCGGCCTCCAGCCGCAGCGAGGCCGGGCCGGTCACCTCGGTCACCGCCTGGATCACCGAGGACGGGTACGCCCCGGAGGCGTCCGTCTCCAGAATGACCAGTCCGATCGTCCGGACCCCGGCGACCAGCGGCACCACCAGCGACGACACGTCACCGCCCGGGTGGCTGCGCGCCTGCGAGCGGCTGGCCGGCTGCGGCTGCTGGGTGGCCCAGGCGTCGGCGATGGCCGAGTCCGCGTCGAGGGTGGTCTCCCAGTCCACCCGCTCGGCGCCGGTCTGCGCCAGCACCACGAGCCGGCCGCCACCGCTCGCCGACAGCACCGCCGCCCGGTGGCCGGGCGCCACCGCGCGCAGCTCCTCCAGCAGGTGCTCGGAGATGCCGCCCGGGTCCAGCGTGGCGCCCGGCAGTGGCCGGGCCACGCTGCGCAGCTGGGTGAGCAGGCGGGTCGCCTCGGCGTACGGCTGCGGCGTCGGCTCGGGGGGCTGGAGCAGCTGGCGCATCGTCTCGGCGGCGAACGTGATGATCGCGCCGAGCACCAGCCACTGCCCGCAGGCGGCCAGATAGCCCGGCTGGCGCAGCGGGTCGCCCGGCTCGGCCAGCACGCCGCCCACCACCATGGTGGCCGCGGCCACGGCGAGCAGCGTGATCCCCTCGGCCGGGCGGCGGCGCAGAGCCGCGGTCAGCAGCGGGACCGCCAGGTACGGCAGCACGGCCTCGGCGCCGAACCCGGCGTCGACCCGGTCGGCGGCGTGCGCGGCGGCCGCGATCCAGCCGGCCGCCAGACAGGTCACCACCACCTCGGCGAGGCGGCCCAGCGGGGCCAGCACGGCGTGCCCCCGGGCCACGAAGCTGGGCACCGCCGCGATCGCCAGCAGGCCGATCCACCCGAGCTGGGCCGGATCGCCGGTGGCGGTCAGGGTGAGCGCGGCGACCAGCAGGAGCATGACGACGCGGGCGGCGGCTTCGGCCGGGCGGATGCGCGCGGGACCACTGACGAGGGCTGGCACGTCACGGATGGTATCGGCCCGGTCCGGCATCGGCTCGTCAGCACGATGCCCCGGTGGCGCGCCGAGGCCCTCGCAACGGGTAGCCTCCCTGCATGGCGGACACCTCGACACAGTCGATTCAGGTCCATGCGCCCCTGGCCCGGGTGGCCGCGGTGATCTGCGACTTCCCTCGGTATCCGGAATGGGCCGAGTCGATCAAGAAGGTGGAGGTTCTCGAGGAGTACGAGGACGGCTACGCGGCGCAGGTGGGCTTCCAGATCGACGCCACCGTCCTGGTCGACGAGTACACGCTGGAGTACGCGTACGCCGACGACCTCTCCCGGATCGAGTGGCACCTGGTCGAGCCGTCGAAGACCCAGCGTTCCCAGGACGGGTCGTACGACCTGGTGGAGAACGCGGACGGCAGCACTACCGTGACGTACACCCTTGCGGTGGATCTCGCGATCGGCATGCTCGGGATGTTCCGCCGGAAGGCGGAGAAAATGATCATGGATACGGCGCTGAAGGAGCTCAAGCGCCGTGTCGAGAGCCTGCCCGCGACCTGAGCGCGGGCCGAGGGGAGCAGGGATGCCCGGGTCAGCGCGGGAAGAGGCCGAACGGCTGGTCGCGGCGATCCTCGCCCGGGCCTCGGCTTCGTCGGCGGGCGGCCACCCGTCCGGGGACGGTTTCGGCCTCCTGGGTGACTCCGTCGCGGGCCTGATCGGCGTGCTGTCCCGCGACGACCTGGCCACCGGCAGCGCCGAGTGCTGCGTCTGCCCGGTCTGCCGGGCGATCACGGCCGTGCGTGACCCGAACCCGGAGACCGCCGCGCGGATCGCCGCCAGCGCCGGTGACATCGCCAGCGGCGTGGCCGGCCTGATGCGCGCGTTCTCCTCGCTGGCCGCCGAGCCGCCCCGCCCGCCGGCGCCACGCGCCAAGCCGGCGCCCGACCCGGACCGGGCCTGGGCCGCGGCCACCCGGGCGGGGGACGCTGCGGAGCCGCCCGCGCCGGACACGGCGGGCGACCCGTGGGGCGCGGCCAGCGCGGCCGACGCCCGGGAGGCGGCCGCGCAGGCCGCCGCGGCGGCCCGGGCCCGTGCCGCGGCCGCCGAGCGGGCGGTGGCGGCGGCGGTCGAGCGGGCCGCGGCGGCCCGTGCCGCGGGCCCACCTCGTTCGGGCGGGGTGACGGGAGACGTCTGGGCGATGGCGACAGCCGATTCGTCCGGGACAGTGGTCATGGACGCCACGGAGGCGGCCGCGGACGACGCGGCCGAGCACCGTAGCGTGGATCATGACCTGGGCGCTTCGGCGCCCGAGGACCACGGCACGGAGCCGGGCGACGGCGCCCGCTCCGGCGGCGTGGTGTGAACAGTTCGGTAGAGGGGACGGGCAGCGTGACGCTGACCATCGGAATCGACGTCGGCGGCACCAAGGTCGCCGGTGGCGTGGTCGACGAACAGGGCAACGTGCTCGCGTCGGACCGCAGGCCGACCCCGGCGGACGACCCCGCCGGGACCCGGGACACGATCGTCGAGGTGGCCGCAGAGCTGGCGGCGCAGTACCCGGACGCGAAGGCGATCGGGATCGGCGCGGCGGCGTGGATCGACGCGGCCGGCTCGACGGTGCTCTTCGCGCCGAACCTGGCCTGGCGGGACGAGCCCCTCCAGTCGTACGTGAGCAAGGCCACCGGGCTGCCGGTCGTGCTGGACAACGACGCCAACGTCGCCGCCTGGGCGGAGTTCCGGTTCGGTGTCGCCCTCCACGCCGAGTCGATGTTGATGATCACCGTCGGTACCGGCATCGGCGGCGCGATCGTGGTGAACGGCGGTCTGTGGCGCGGCGCCCACGGCATCGCGGCCGAGCTGGGCCACATCCAGGCGGTTCCGGACGGGCATCCGTGCGGCTGCGGCCGTCTCGGCTGCCTCGAGCAGTACGCGAGCGGCAACGCGCTGGTCCGCTTCGGCCGGACCGGGGCGCGGCAGGAGCCGGAGCGGGCCGCCAAGCTGCTGGAGCTGGCCGGAGGCGACCCCCTGGCGATCACCGGCCGGCAGGTCACCGAGGCGGCGCGGGCCGGCGACGGCGTCGCGATGGACGCGTTCGCCCAGGTCGGCTACTGGCTCGGCGTGGCCCTGGCGGACCTGGCGCAGAGCCTGGACCCACAGGTCATGGTGATCGGCGGGGGCGTGGTCGACGCCGGGCCGCTGCTGATGGGGCCGATCGAACGCGCGTACCGGGAGCAGTTGTCCAACCGCGGCCGGTTCCCGGTGGCCGAGGTGCACGCCGCCCGGATGGGCAACGCGGCCGGTGTGGTCGGCGCGGCCGACCTGGCGCGACGCGCCTGAGGAGGCGGGGTGTCCGGGGTGGCGGGCGGGCCCGGGGTTCCGCTGCGTGTGGTCAGTTACAACGTCCACGGGTTGCGGGACGACCGGGCCGCGTTGATCGGCCTGGTCCGCGACCTGGCCCCGGACGTCCTCGTCGTGCAGGAGGCGCCGCGCCGGTTCCGGTGGCGGCAGAAATGCGCGCGGCTCGCCTCCGAGACCGGTCTCGTGGTGGCCGCGGGCGGCCTGCCCTCGCTGGGCAACCTGCTGCTGGTCAGCCTGCGGGTGGCGATCCGGCGGAGCTGGTGCATGCGCTACCCGCTGACCCCGGGCCGGCATCTGCGCGGCGCGGTGTTCGCCGAGGGCGCGGTCCGCGGCGCCACCTTCACGGTGTCCGGATCGCACCTGGCCACCGACCCGGCCGAGCGCCCGTCCCAGGCGGCGTGCTGGAAGGCCGAGCTGGACCGGATCGAGGGGCCGATGATCGTCGCGGCCGACCTGAACGAGGGCCCCGGCGGCGGCGCCTGGCGGATGGTCGAGGACGGCCTGCTCGGGTCGGCGGAGAACGCGCCGACCTTCCCGGCCGCGGTGCCCAGCCGGCGCATCGACGGGCTGTTCGTGACCCCCGGCGTGGCCATCGAACGTTACGAGATCATCTCGACCGAGCGGACACGCGTCGCGAGTGATCATTTACCGATCGTCGCGGACCTTTTGCTCCCTTCCTCCTAGCCTTTCGGTCTGCGAGGATCGCCGGGTGCAAGACTCCCCGGACCTCGGTGACCGTGGCGGCGCCGTGTGCGTGATCGGCGCCGGCGCGAGCGGCCTGACCGCCATCAAGAACCTGCGCGAGCTGGGCTTCGCGGTCGACTGCTACGAGCGTGAGACGTCGGTCGGCGGCGCGTGGAACTGGCGTCACGACCGCAGCCCCGTCTCCGCGGGCACCCATCTGGTCACCTCCCGGCCGCTCACCGAGTTCCCCGACTTCCCGATGCCGGACCACTGGCCCGACTACCCGCACCACAGCCGGGTCCTGGAGTACCTCGAGCGGTACGCCAAGCACTTCGGCCTGACCGACCACATCTGGTACGGCATGGAGGTCGTGTCCGTCGTCCCGGCCGGCGACGGCCGCTGGGACGTCACGATCAACTCGACCGGCGGCGGCTCGTCCCGGGTCCAGCGGTACGCGGCCGTGGTGATCGCCAACGGGCACAACTGGTCGCCGGTCAGCCCGGAGATCCCCGGCGACTTCAGCGGGCAGGTGATCCACGCGGCGGGATACAAGGACCCGTCCCGGCTGCGTGACCGGCGGGTGCTGGTGATCGGCGGCGGCAACACCGGCTGCGACATCGTGGTCGAGGCGGCCCAGCACGCCGAGCGGGTGTGGCACTCCACCCGGCGCGGCTACTGGTACGGCCCGAAGTACCTCGGCGACCGCCCCGCCGACCAGGTGCGCCACCGGAAGGGCCCGGCCTGGCTGCGGCAGCGGCGCTACCGCCGCGGCGTCGCCGACCTCACCCGGTGGGGCGTCCCGGCGCCGGAGCACGCCCCGTCCGAGAGCCACCCGGTCGTCAACGGCCTGCTGCCGGAGTATCTGCGGCACGGCCGGATCGAGGCGGTCCCGGACGTGTCCCGCTACGACGGCAAGGCCGTGGAGCTGACCGACGGCCGCCGGATCGAACCGCATCTGGTGATCACCGCCACCGGCTACCGCCCGCGTTTCGACTTCCTCGCCCCCGAGCTGCTGGACATCGACGAGCGCGGCCGCCCCGACCTGCACCTGCACGTCTTCGCCCGCAAACACCCGACGCTCGCGGTGGTCGGCCTGGTCCAGCCGGACGCCGGGCTGTTCCCGCTGGCGCACTGGCAGAGCGTGGCGGTGGCCCGCTGGCTGCGGCTGCACGGCACCGACCCGGAGCGGGCGACCGCCGTGCAGCGGGAGGAGTCCCAGCGGCCGCTGGCCTCGTGGTCGCGACGCCGGGTGGTCCCCACCAGGCGGCACTGGTTCGAGGTGGACCACGTCGACTACCTGCGGACCGTGGAGAGCCTCCTGAGCCGTCTGGAGGGCGTCAAGTGAGCGAGCTTGCGAGCGAACCATTGGGCTCAGTCTTGAACTCATGGCGGCGCCGGAGCGAAGCGGAGGTGACGGCATGAGCGAGATCCTGCGGTTCGAGGACTGGGCCGAACCGGTGCCGCCCGCCGAGCGCGAGGTCGTCTCGAAACTGCCCGAGGCCGACGAGGGCCGCCCACCGCTGCTGTTCGTGCCCGGCCTCGGCCACGGCGGCTGGGCGTTCGCCGAGCACTGGCTCGGGCACGTCGCGGCCCGCGGCTTCCCGGCCCACGCCGTCACCCCGCGCCCCGGCGGCGACCTGCGCGCCCAGGCGCACGACGTGGTGCAGGTGGCGGCGTCACTGCCGCGCCAGGCGGTGCTGATCGGCCACGGCACCGGCGCGCGCGTGGTGGCCCGGGCGCTGGGCCGCTACCCGGCCCGTGCGGCCGTCCTGGTGGCCCCGGTGCTGGACGGCTGGGCGGCGCTCGGCGCGGCGCTGCGCAGCAACCCGGCCGGGACCGTCCCGGCGCTGGCCGGCGGCCGCCTGCGGTTCTCCGCCAGGCAGCTGTTCGGCGCGAACGTCCCCGGCGAGGAGGCCACCGCGCACCTGGAGCGGATCGGCGCCCGCCCGCGGGCCGAGCTGTTCGGCCGGGCCGACCTGCCGGAGCCGGTCGGCGGACCGCCGGTCCTGGTGGCCGGCAGCCCGGACGACCGGGTGGTGCCGCGGGCGGCCCTGGACCGGGCGGCCGCCCGCTACGGCGGGGCCCCGCTGCTCTTCCCCGGCATGGGCCACTACCTGATGCTGGAGCCGAGCTGGGCCGAGCCGATCGACGCCGTCCTGGACTGGCTGCTCAAAGAGCTGTGAGCCGCTCGGCCAGCCGGCCGCTGTGGTCGAGCGCGCTGAGGTAGGCGCGCGCCCAGGCCATGATGTCGTGCTCGGTGAGGTGCCGGCGCATCGACGACATCCGGGCGGCCAGGTCCTCGCCGTCCGCCTCCATGGCCCGCAACAGGGTGGCCTTGAGCCCGTCCACGTCGTGCGGGTTCACCAGGAAGGCCTGTTCCAGTTCGGCGGCCGCGCCGGCGAACTCGCTGAGCACCAGGGCCCCGGCGCCGTCCTCGCGGGCCGCCACGAACTCCTTGGCGACCAGGTTCATCCCGTCCCGTAGCGGGGTGACCACCATGACGTCCGCGGTCAGGTAGAGGGCGGCCAGGTCGGAGCGGGCGAACGGCTGGTTCAGGTAGTGGATGGCCGGTTCGCCGACCCGGCCGTACTCGCCGTTGATCCGGCCGACCTCGCCCTCGATCCGGTCGCGCAGGTCCCGGTAGCTCTCCACCCGTTCCCGGCTGGGCACCGCCACCTGGACCATCACCGTGTCCCGCACCTTCACGAACCCGTCCCGCAGCAACTCGCTGTACGCCGTGAGCCGGTGCTCGATGCCCTTGGTGTAGTCGAGCCGGTCGACGCTGAGCAGCACCCGCTTCGGCGCGCCGAGACTGTGCCGCAGCTGCCCGGCCTGGCTGACCACGTCGGGCCGGGTGGCCAGCGCCCGCATCTCGGCGACGTCGATGGAGACCGGGAAGGCGCCGGTCCGCACGGTCCGCCCGCCGACCGTGATCGCGTCGTCGGTGGCGTGCGCCCCGAGCAGCTTCTTGGCGAGCTGGGCGACGTTGTGGGCGGCCTGTTCCCGCTGGAAGCCGACCAGGTCCGCGCCGAGCATCCCGCGCAGCAGCTCGACCCGCCGGGGCAGTTGCATGTAGAGCTCGGGCGGCGGGAACGGCACGTGCATGAAGAACCCGATCAGCAGGTCCGGCCGCAGTTCCCGGAGCATCGCCGGCACCAGTTGGAGGTGGTAGTCCTGCACCCAGACGGCGGCGCCCGGCTCGGCCACGGCGGCGGCGGCCTCGGCGAACCGGCGGTTGACCGTCCGGTACGTCTCCCACCAGCCCCGGTCGAAGGTCGGCTGCTGCACCGCGTCGTGGTAGAGCGGCCACAGGGTCGAGTTGGCGAACCCCTCGTAGTAGCCGCGCAGGTCGTCCTCGGTCAGCGACACGGGTTGTAACCGCAGGGTGCCGATGTCTGGCAGAGCCGGTGCCGGGCCGACCCCGCCGGCCCAGCCGACCCAGGTGGCCGGGGCCTGCTCCAGGATCGCGTGCAGGGCGCTGGCCAGCCCACCTGGGCTGCGGCGCCACTCGCAGGCGCCGTCCGGAGCGGCGTTGTCATCCAGGGGCAGACGGTTGGCGATGACGACGAGCGAACTCTGACGCATCACCGTAGGTTACGGGGTAAACACCCGCGTCGGTCTATACGACAGCGCCGTCGTCGAATTCGTCGTCGTCGTCGCCCGAGCGCAGCCGCCAGACCAGGGTGACCGCCCCGCCGACGATCGCCGCGAAGCTGATCAGTTGCACCAGGTTGCGGTCGATCGGGAGGAGCGTGGGGAAGAGGAACAGCACGAAGCCGATCGTGACGCCCAGCAGGCCCATCACCGCGTACTTCGAGATGTGCGGCAGGGGTGGGGGAGGGGGCGGGATGTAACGCTCGTCCTCGTCGTCCTCAGCGGGCAGATCGCTACCGAAGGTGTCGAGTCCGTAGAGGATCGACGGCTCCGGCGGTGGCGGGTCGGTCCGCCGCCGGTTGTGCGGCGTGCCCTCCTCGGTCACCGGCCGGGCCGGGGGCGGCGGAGCGTCCTCGGCGGCCGGCCACGGAGCCGTCTCGGCGTCGACGGTGGTGTGGAAGCCCGCGATGATCTTCGCCCACTCCTCGTCCACCTCGGCCTGTGGCCGTGGGTCGGCCGGCGCCGGCGGCGCGGGCGGGGTGGGCGGTGTCCCGCCGGTCACCTTCTGCAGGTGCTCCCGGGCGGTCTCCAGCCGGGTGCGGTCGACATAGAGCCGGTCGATCGGCCGGGCGGGCAGTGTGGTCGCCCGCAGGACCGGGTTCAGATCCGCGGTGGGCTGCAGGTACGCAGCGATCCCTCCGGCCGCCAGCACGTCGAGCAGATGCTCGCCGATCCGTGGATCCACGTCACCCGCCACCGCGTAGTCGGCAGCGTCGAGCCCGTTGTCGCGCCGCCCACGACGGGCTCCACCCGCTGTCACCGATGCACACCCCCTTGCCGACCGTGCTTTGAATGGTGACACGGCAGGCACCTGTTGCGGGAGTGCGTTGTGGCGCGCCGCCCCCGCTTCGTACGCTTCCTGTCGCCCCGGACACCCGCGGCATCCGCTGAAAGGACGTCAGTGTTCTACTGGCTGCTGAAGTTGGTGGTTCTCGGACCACTGCTGAGACTCGTCTTCCGCCCCGAGGTGAAGGGCCTGAAGAACGTGCCCCGCTCGGGTCCGGTCATCCTCGCCTGCAACCACCTCTCGTTCTCCGACTCGATCTTCACCCCGCTGATCATGAAGCGGAAAGTGACCTTCGTCGCCAAGGCCGAATACTTCACCGGCAAGGGGATCAAGGGCTGGTTCTCGCGGATGTTCTTCACCGGCGCGGGGACGATCCCGGTGGACCGTTCGGGCGGCGAGGCCGCCCAGGCGGCGCTGAACACCCTCCTGCGGGTGCTGCGCGAGGGCAACGTGGCCGGCATCTATCCGGAGGGCACCCGCTCGCCCGACGGGCGTCTCTACCGGGGCAAGACCGGGGTGGCCCGGCTGGCGCTGGAGAGCGGCGCCGTGGTCGTGCCGGTGGCGCTGCTGAACACCGACGAGATCCAGCCGACCGGGACGCTGGTCCCGGCGGTGAAGCGGGTGCGGATCCGGATCGGCGCGCCGCTCGACTTCTCCCGGTACGCCGACCAGCGCGGTGACCGGTTCGTCGAACGCGCCATCACCGACGAGATCATGTACGAGCTGATGACGCTCTCGGGCCGCGAGTACGTCGACGTCTACGCCTCGACGCTCAAGGCGCCGACGGCCTAACCGGTCATCCCGGCGCGGCGACGCAGGGCCTGCACATCGGTGACGACGATGCGCCGGCCCTCGGTGCGCAGCCAGCCCCGGCTCGCGAAGGAGCCGATCGCCTGGTTGACGCTCTGCCGGGAGCCGCCGGCCATCTCGGCGAGCTGGCTCTGGTTGAGCTCGATGGTGATCATCGGCGCCTGGCTCTCCCCGGAGAGCCGGACCAGGGTCTTGGCCACCCGGCCGGGCAGGTCGAGGAAGACGTGATCGGCGTTCTGCTCGGTGAGGCGGCGGATCAGGCCGCCGACCGAGCGCATCACCGCGTCCAGGATGCGCGGGTTGGAGTGGACCAGTTCCATGAAGGCGACCCGGGACAGCGAGAGCGCCTGCGAGTCCTCGATGGCCTCGGCCGAGGCGCTGCGGGTCGACGCGTCCAACAGGGACACCTCGCCCAGCACGTCGGGCGGGCGGACCACGGTGAGGACCGCGCGCTCGCCGGTCGGCGCGGTCCGGAAGACGGCGACGGCGCCCCGCTTCATGATGATCAGCGAGTCGCCGGGGTCGTGCTCCACGAAGAGGATCTGGCCCTTGCGGTAGTGGCGTGGGACGGCCGCGGCCACGACCCGCTGGCGCACCTCCGGCTCGAGACCGGCGAACATGTCCACGCCGGTGAGCGCGTCGCCGGAATCCGGCAAGCGATGGTCCACGGCGCTATCCCTCCCCCGGTCGGGACCGCGTCGACCATGAGCCGGCGTCGGCCCCACGACGCGAACGATCACTCTTAGCACGAAGCGTGCCTCGAACGCCATTTTCGAAACGGACATCGGGGCTCGCCTCGTACGATCATGTCCCTTCAGTAGCGTTCTGTAAACCGTCAATCTCGCACAGTGACCGTCGCCCATGTTGTCCGTCGCTTTAGCGGCTTGTGCCGAGATAATCCCGCAGTGCCGGATGACGAGCTACTTCGATCGACCTTGCGCGACCAGTGGCACCTCACACCGACCGAGCTGACCGAGCTTCCGGCCGCCCTGCTGTCGCGTGGCTGGGAGTTCGTGGCGGGAGCCGCCCGTTACACGGCCCGGCTCGTGGAGGCGGCCGCCCGGCAGGCCCTCGAGGCCGGGCTGCTCGCCGCCGAGCACCTGCGCGCCCGGCGGATCGACGCGGGGCAGCCGGTCCGTACGCTCGGCGGCGCCCTCACCACGGAGACCCCGCTCGGGGTGCTGGCCGTCCTGCGGCGGGTCCCGGGCCGCTGTCTGGACGGGCGGGATCCGGTCGATCAGCAGTGGTGGGGTGAGCGGCTCGGCGCCGTACACCGGGTTCTCCAGGGTTTCCGGCATCCGGGCCTGCGCCCGTGGCGGCTGCCGGACCCCGACGCGGGCCATCTCGGCACGGAGCCCTGGCTCCGTGGGGCGGTGACCACCGCGGTCACCGCGGCCACCCGGTTGACCGTGACCGATCAGCTCACCTACGGGGTGCTGCACGGCGATCCGGCGCCGGACGCGTTCGTCCTCGATCAGTCCACCGGGCGGCTCGGGCTGCTGCACTGCGGGGCGAGCGGCACCGGCCCGCTGGTGTACGACGTGGCCGCCGCGGTCGCCTACGCCGGCGGGCCGGACCGGGCGGCCGAACTGCTGGACGGTTACCGCGCCGCGGGGCCGGTCGGCGCCGACGAACTGGACGCCGCCCTGCCGGTCCTGCTGCGGCTGCGCTGGGCCGTGCTGGCCGAGCGGGCGGCCCGGCGCGGCAGCCCCACCGCGCTGAGGGCCGCCAGGGTGGCCCTGGAATCCATGCCCGGATGACGATGGGTCAGGATGGACCCCGATGCCTTACCGCTATTTCTATGACTGCGAGTTCATCGAGGACGGCCGGATCGTCGACCTGGTCTCGATCGGTGTCGTCGACGAGTTCGGCCGGGAGTTCTACGCGGTCAGTACCGAGTTCGACGACTCCCGCGCCGTGCCCTGGGTGCGCCGCAACGTGCTCGACAAGCTGCCGTCGCCATCCGACCGGGCGTGGCGCAGCCGGGAACGGATCCGCGAGGAACTGTACGAGTTCCTGGTCGAGCCGATCCGCGGCCGCAACGAGCAGATGGAGCTCTGGGCCTGGTACGCGGCCTACGACCACGTCGCGCTCGCCCAGCTGTGGGGCGCCATGCCGGCCCTGCCCCGGGAGATCCCACGGTTCACCAAGGACCTGCGCCAGCGCTGGGACGATCAGGGCCGCCCGCACCTGCCGGAGATGGCCGGCCGGCACGACGCCCTGGTCGACGCGCGGCACAACCTGGCCCGGTGGAACGCCATGTCCGGGAAGTAACCGGAGGAGAGTCCTCAACTTATCCCGGCGGCCTGCCGAAGTGGAGACGTACCTCTACTCGGCTTCGGAAGGCTCCTGCATGAGCAGCACCCTTATTGATCGGTCGCCGTCCACCGAACGTGAGGCGGGGCGCTGGTGGGCGCTCGTAGTGCTCGCGCTGGCGCAGCTCATGGTCGTGCTGGACGCCACGATCGTGAACATCGCCCTGCCCACCGCCCAGGCCGACATCGGCTTCGACGACCACGGCCGGCAGTGGGTGGTCACCGGTTACGCCCTCGCCTTCGGCAGCCTGCTGCTGCTCGGTGGCCGGCTCTCCGACTTCTTCGGCCGCAAGCGGATGTTCGTCATCGGCCTGGTCGGGTTCGCCCTGGCCTCCGCGCTCGGCGGCGCCGCGGGCAGCCTGGAGCTGCTCATCGTGGCCCGCGCCCTCCAGGGCGTCTTCGGCGCCGCGCTGGCCCCCGCCGCGCTGTCGCTGCTGTCCACCACGTTCACCGAGCCGGCCGAGCGCGGCAAGGCGTTCGGCATCTTCGGCGCCATCTCCGGAGCGGGCGGCGGCATCGGCCTGCTGCTCGGCGGCGTGCTCACCGAGTACGTCTCCTGGCGCTGGTGCCTCTACGTCAACCTGGTGATCGCCGCGATCGCCGTGGCCGGCGCCTTCCTGAAGCTGCGGGACGAGCCGGTCCCCGCGCACGGCCGGATCGACGTCCCCGGCACGATCACCGCCGTCGCCGGCCTGGTGGCTCTCGTCTACGGCCTGGCCAACGCCGAGAGCGACGGCTGGTCCAGCACCGCGACCCTCGGCCCGATCCTCGCCGGCCTGGTCCTGCTCACCGCCTTCGTGCTGATCGAGCGCCGCTCCACGCACCCGCTGCTGCCGCTGCGCGTCGTCCTCGACCGCAACCGCGGCGGCTCCTACGCCTCCATCGCGATCGCCGGCGCCGGCATGTTCGGCATCTTCCTGTTCCTCACCTACTACCTGGCCGGCATCCTCCAGTTCACCCCGATCGAGACCGGCCTGGCCTTCCTGCCGATGCTCGGCGCGGTGATGCTCACCGCCACCACCGCCGGATCGATGCTCGCCCCCAAGATCGGCCCGCGCCCGCTGGTCCCGGTCGGCGCCCTGATCGCGGCCGGCGGCATGACCCTGCTGACCCGCCTCGAGCTCGACTCCACCTACGTGTCCGGCGTCCTGCCCGGCCTGATCATCATCGGCCTCGGCCTCGGCCTGGTCTTCGCGCCCACCCAGAACGCCGCCACCTCGGGCGTCGAGCACCGTGACGCCGGCGTCGCCTCCGCAATGATCAACACGGTCCAGCAGATCGGCGGCTCCATCGGCACGGCGCTACTCAGTTCGTTCGCCGCCACCGCCGCCGCCGACCACATGGCAGGCAAGGAGCCGACCCCGCTGGCCCAGGCCCAGGCCGCGCTGGAGAGCTACCACACGGTGTTCTGGTGGTCGGCCGGCTTCTTCGTCCTGGCCGCCGTCGTCGCCGCGGTGCTCTTCCGCACCGGCCCGCTCGACGTCGACCCGGACGCTCCGCCGGCCATGGCCCACTGACGGCCCGGCCACGCTCTCCGGGGCCAGTCACCCTCGGTTCCCGGTCCCGCATTCCACCCTTTCCGGTACGAGCGGCGAAGCCGGCAGAAGCACAGCGGCCGCTCGCGGAGCGCCACGCGAGCCAGGCGGTCCACCGGGCCGCGGCGCGGCCGCCGGGCTGAGGCGCGGGTCCATCTCCCGGGCCGCACCGAACGATGGGGTCACACGATCACTGATCGTGTGACCCCATCGCCGTCTCCGCGTGCGCAACCCGGTGCCGCCGCACACGCAGCCCCGTCCGTGTGCCCGGCCTGGCCGGATGGCGCGGGTAGGCGTTCACGACCGGCGCGGCGTGTGCGGTCGCCGTCGTTCCCGCAGCTCTCGGCCGCGATGCCGCGGCGCTGGGCGCGATCGTGGCGGTCCGCGCGAAAACGGTCCGGTTTCTGTGGGGCGCGTTCACCCCTGTCCGGCACGGCGACTAGAGTGCGATTGCGGGCCCGCCCCGGGCCGGCAACGCTGCCGACGAAATCGTCCCTGGGGCCTCGACGGGCTATCCGCACTTCGCTACCCGATCCAGGGGGAAGAATAATGCGTATCGGCGTGCTCACCGGTGGCGGCGACTGCCCCGGTCTCAACGCGGTCATCCGCGCCGTGGTCCGTAAGGGCGTGACTGCTTACGGTCACGAGTTCGTCGGCTTCCGCGACGGCTGGAAGGGCCCGCTGGAGGGTCTCACCAAGCCGCTCGGTATCGCTGAGGTCCGTGGCATCCTGCCCCGCGGCGGCACCATTCTGGGCTCCTCGCGCACCAACCCGTTCAAGATCGAGGGTGGCGTCGAGAAGATCAAGGCCAACCTGGCCGAGCAGGGCGTGGACGCGCTGGTCGCGATCGGCGGCGAGGACACCCTCGGCGTCGCGACCAAGCTGCACGACCTGGGCGTCAACGTCGTCGGCGTGCCGAAGACGATCGACAACGACCTGAACGGCACCGACTACACCTTCGGCTTCGACACCGCGGTCAACATCGCGATGGAGGCCATCGACCGGCTGCACACCACCGCCGAGTCGCACCACCGCACCCTGGTCGTCGAGGTCATGGGCCGCCACGCCGGCTGGATCGCGCTGCACGCCGGCCTCGCCGGTGGCGCCAACGTGATCCTGCTGCCGGAGCGCCAGTTCGACGTCGAGCAGGTCGCCACCTACGTGACCAAGCGCTTCCAGGTGGAGTACGCGCCGATTGTCGTCGTCGCCGAGGGCGCCCAGCCGCTCGACGGCCAGATGGTGCTGCACAACCAGGAGCTGGACAGCTTCGGCCACGTCCGCCTCGGCGGCATCGGCCAGTGGCTGGCCGAGCAGCTGGAGGAGAAGACCGGCAAGGAGGCCCGTACGGTCGTCCTCGGTCACATCCAGCGCGGTGGCACCCCGACCGCGTTCGACCGGGTGCTCTCCACCCGCTTCGGCCTGCAGGCGATCGACGCCGTGCACGAGGGCGACTTCGGCAAGATGGTCGCGCTGAAGGGCACCGACGTCGTCCGGATCCCGCTGATCGAGGGCACCGGCGAGCTGAAGACCGTTCCGATCGAGCGGTACGAAGAGGCCGAGGTCTTCTTCGGCAACTGATCAACCGGGGAATGCCGGGGGCCGTGGGGTCCCCGGCATTCCGCGTTCAGCCCGGCTGGCTGTCAATGCTGTCCCGGCGCCGCTGAGACAACCGAGATCGAGGAGTCTGCGTTGCCCAAGCAAACCGTCGCGGTCATCGGGGCCGGCAAGATGGGTGAACTCGTCCTCTCCGGCCTGCTCCGCTCCGGCTGGCCCGCCGAGCGGCTGCTGGTCACCGTCCGCCGGGCGGCCCGCGGCACCGAGCTGGCCGAGCGGTACGGCGTGACGGTCGTCGACAACGCGGAGGCCATCAGCCGGGCCGACATCCTGGCCGTCGGGGTGAAGCCACAGGACGCGGGCCTGCTCCTCGACGAGATCGGCGGGAAGATCCCGGCCGACAAGCTGGTCGTGTCGCTCTGCGCCGGCCTGCCCACCAGCTTCTTCGCCGCCCGGCTGCCGGAGGGCACCCCGGTCGTCCGGGTCATGACGAACACCCCGGCGCTGGTCGACCAGGCGATGACCGCGATCTCGGCGGGCCCGCACGCCGGCGGCGAGCACCTGGCCATCGCCGAGGAGATGTTCAAGCCGCTCGGTGTGACCATCCGGGTGCCCGAGTCGCAGCAGGACGCGGTCACCGCGCTCTCCGGCTCCGGTCCGGCCTACTTCTACCTGCTGGTCGAGGCGATGATCGACGCCGGCGTCCTGCTCGGCCTGCCCCGCCAGGTGGCGCACGAGCTGATCGTGCAGACCGCGATCGGCTCGTCGGTGATGCTGCGCGACTCGGGCGAGCACCCGGTCAAGCTCCGCGAGGCGGTCACCTCCCCGGCCGGTACGACCATCGCCGCCATCCACGAGATGGAGAAGCACGGCGTCCGGGCCGCCCTCATGGGTGCCCTCGAGGCCGCCCGCGACCGAGCGAGGGAAATCGCCGCTCAGGCGAAGTAGTTTCCGCCTGGACCACCGATCTCCGCCCGGAAGCGCCTCGCGGGCGGGACCGGGCAGTGAGATCGCGGTGCGCCACGGGACGGTGTCACCTGCGGTCGGGAACGGGGAGTCCCGTACCGGAAACGGGGTTTTCAATACCAGATGGCGATGCGGCTGCCGTTCTCCTCTTCCGGAGGGCTGGGGTGGCTGAGGGCCGTGCCGGTGGCGACCCGATGGGCGGTCCACGCGACGGCGGCCGCGTCCAGGACGTCGTCGGGGGGCGCCTGACCGGCCGGGCCGAGGCGTTCCGGCAGGACGATGCCGTTGCGGGCCAGGAGTTCGCGGCGGCGTGCCTGGCCGCTCCATGTCTTTTTGGCGTGGGGGAGCGGCTCGCCGGCCATGGTCCGGAAGGACAGCTCCGGGTGGGCCTCGAAGAGCAGGCCGGGATGGCGTTCCCAGATGGCGTTCGCCTCGAGCAGTTTGGGGCGCAGGGCCCAGGACTGCCGGCTCAGGCCGGCCCCGGTCAGCTCGCGGCAGAGGCGGTTCGCCGAGGTGAAGTCGGCTTCCTGCCAGACGGCGCGGGGCGGCACCCGGAAGACGCTGCCGCGGCGTGGCCCGAGTTGGTCGGCGGCCAGGGTGTCGGCGGCGCGCCAGCGGTCCGGGAGCATGCCGAGGGGGATGTCCACGCCGATGACGGCGGCGCCGGAGCTGCCGGCCACGATCTCGTAGAGGGTGGCGGCCAGCACCGCGCGTCCGAAGGCGCCGTCGCGCAACTCGACGCCGACCCAGCCGAGCGCGTACGCGTCGACCCCGATGACGTGGATGCTCATCGATGCGGCAGCAGCTTCTCGATCGTCGCGATCAGCTCGCCGTCGTCCGGCGTGGTGCCGGGGGCGAAGCGGGCGGCGACCGTCCCGTCCGGGGCGACCACGAACTTCTCGAAGTTCCACTCGATGTCGCCGCCGTCACCGATCAACTCTCGGTAGAGCGGGTGCCGGCCGGGTCCGTTGACCTCGACCTTCTCGGTCACCGGAAAGGTGACGCCGTAGTCGATCCGGCAGAACTGCTCGATCTGTTCCGCGGTGCCGGGCTCCTGGCCGCCGAACTGGTTGCATGGGACGCCGACCAGGACCAGGCCACGGTCGCGGTAGGTTTCGTACAGCTTCTGCAATGCGCTGTACTGCGGGGTCAGGCCGCAGCGAGAGGCCACATTGACCACCAGCACGACCGATCCGCGGTAACGGTCCAATTCGGTCGCGCCACCGGTGAGGGCGCCAATGCTGACGTCGAAGATGGTCATGAACGAAGACTACTGGGTGTGTCTGCTCGATTGCACCCCGTCGTACCCGTCGGGCTTTTGTTAAAGAGACCTTAAAGGTGTTCACCTGGCTTGACTGGTGTTAATCGATGTGACTACGGTCTCTTCATCCAATTCTTTGGAAAGTTTCCTAACTGTTGAGGAGACATCCCCGTGCACAAAACCACCCGCCGGGCACTGTTCGCCGGCGCGGTCGTGACCGCGGCCAGCGTCGCGGTTCCGGTCGTGTCGGCGTCAGCGGCCACCGCATGTGCCCCCGCATGGACTTCTTCCGCCGTCTACGTCAAGGGCAACGTCGCCTCGCAGAACGGCCACAACTACACCGCCAAGTGGTGGACCCAGAACGAGTCCCCGGCCACCAGCAGCACCGAGTGGGCGGTCTGGGCCGACAGCGGCGTCTGTGACGGTGGCACCACCCCGCCGACCACGGCCCCGACCACCGCGCCCACCACCGCCCCGACGACGGCGCCCACCACGCCGCCGACCACCAGCCCGACGGTGAACCCCGGCTCCAAGTGGCTCGTCGGCTACTTCGCCGAGTGGGGTGTCTACGGCCGCGGCTACCACGTCAAGAACATCGACACCTCCGGCTCGGCGTCCAAGCTGACCCACATCCTGTACGCGTTCGCCAACACCACCGGCGGCCGCTGCACGATCGGTGACTCCTACGCCGACTACGAGAAGGCGTACACCGCCGCGGAGAGCGTCGACGGCGTCGCGGACACCTGGGACCAGCCGCTGCGTGGCTCGTTCAACCAACTCCGCAAGCTGAAGAAGAAGTACCCGCACCTCAAGGTGATCTACTCGGTCGGCGGCTGGACCTGGTCCGGCGGCTTCACCCAGGCGGCCGCCAACCCGACCGCCTTCGCCGACAGCTGCTACAACCTGGTCGAGGACCCGCGCTGGGCGGACGTCTTCGACGGCATCGACATCGACTGGGAGTACCCGAACGCCTGCGGTCTCTCCTGCGACGCCAGCGGCCCGGCCTCCTACGCCAACGTGATCACCGCGCTGCGCAACAAGTTCGGCAGCAGCAACCTGATCACCTCGGCGATCTCCGCCGACGGCAGCAACGGCGGCAAGCTCGACGTGGCCGACTACGCGGCCGGCATCGCGAAGCTCGACAAGGTCTTCCCGATGACGTACGACTACTTCGGCGCCTTCGCCGCGCAGGGCCCGACCGCCCCGCACTCGCCGCTGACCTCGTACGCCGGCATCCCGACGGCGGGCTTCAACTCCGACGCCGCGATCCAGAAGCTGAAGAGCAAGGGCGTTCCGGCCAGCAAGATCCTGCTCGGCATCGGCTTCTACGGCCGTGGCTGGACCGGCGTCACCCAGGCCGCCCCGGGCGGCAGCGCGACCGGCGGCGCCACCGGCACCTACGAGACCGGCATCGAGGACTACAAGGTCCTGAAGACCAAGTGCCCGGCCACCGGCACGGTCGGCGGTACGGCGTACGCGTTCTGCGGCAACAACTGGTGGAGCTACGACACCCCGTCGACCATCGCCGGCAAGATGACCTACGGGAAGAACCAGGGTCTCGGCGGCGCGTTCTTCTGGGAGCTCTCCGGTGACACCACCAACGGCGAGCTGATCACCGCCATCAAGAACAACGTGTAGAACCTGTAATCCGTCTCGCGAGGGGGGCACCGGGCGCAGGCCCGGTGCCCCCCTTCCGTACGCTTTCCGGCATGCGCCGCGAGTGGCATCAGCTCAGTCATCCCGGGGTGGGTAACCCGGCTTTCCAGACGTCCCGCCCGTCCACCGATTCGGCCGAGGACGAGGCTCTCGGCCTCGACCACTGGCGATCCCTGCCGCGGGTGCAGATGCCGCCCTGGCCGGACATGGGCGAGGTCGCCGAGGTCTGCAAGGTCCTCGACAACGTGCCGTCGATCGTCGCGCCCTACGAGGTCGACCAGCTCCGGCACCGGCTCGCCGAGGTCTGCGAGGGACGGGCGTTCCTGCTCCAGGGCGGCGACTGCGCCGAGACGTTCGCCGACAACACCGAGAGTCACCTGCTCGCCAACGCGCGCACCCTGCTCCAGATGGCGGTGGTGCTGACCTACGGCGCCTCGATGCCGGTGGTGAAGGTGGCCCGGGTCGCCGGGCAGTACACCAAGCCGCGCTCGTCGCTGACCGACTCGCTGGGCCTCCCGGCCTACCGGGGCGACCTGATCAACTCGCTGGACGCGAACGAGGCGGCCCGCGTCGCCGACCCGCAGCGCATGATCCGGGCGTACGCGAACTCCGCCGCCGCCATGAACATGCTCCGGGCGTACCTTTCGGGTGGTCTTGCCGACCTGCACGGGCTGCACGACTGGAACAAGGACTTCGTCCGCGCGTCCCCGGCCGGCGAGCGCTACGAGGCGATCGCCCGGGAGATCGACCGCGCCCTCGACTTCATCCGCGCCTGCGGCATGACCGACAACGAGGCGCTGCGCACGGTCAGCCTCTACTGCTCGCACGAGGCCCTCGCCCTGGAGTACGACCGGGCGCTCACCCGGGTCTCCGACGGTAAGGCCTACGGGCTGTCCGGCCACTTCCTGTGGATCGGCGAGCGCACCCGCCAGCTCGACCACGCGCACATCGACTTCATCAGCCGCATCGCCAACCCGATCGGTGTCAAGATCGGCCCCGGCACGTCGCCGGAGACCGCCATCGAGCTGTGCGAGAAGCTGAACCCGTCCAATGTGCCCGGCCGCCTGACACTGATCAGCCGGATGGGCAACGGCAAGGTCCGCGACGTGCTGCCGCCCATCGTGGAGAAGGTGCACGCCTCCGGCGCCAAGGTCGTCTGGCAGTGCGACCCGATGCACGGCAACACCCACGAGTCGTCGAACGGCTACAAGACCCGCCACTTCGACCGGGTCGTCGACGAGGTGCTCGGCTACTTCGAGGTGCACCGCGGCCTCGGCACCCACCCGGGCGGCATCCACATCGAACTGACCGGCGAGGACGTCACCGAGTGCCTCGGCGGCGCCCAGGGCATCGAGGACCTCGACCTGCCGGGCCGGTACGAGACCGCCTGTGACCCGCGCCTCAACACGCAGCAGAGCCTGGAGCTGGCGTTCCTCGTCGCCGAGATGCTCCGTGGCTGACCTGCGGTCGGACACCGTCACCCGCCCCACCAAGGGCATGCGGGAGGCGATGGCGAAGGCGGCGGTCGGCGACGACGTGTTCGGCGACGACCCCACGGTCAACGCGTTCGAGGCGCACGTGGCCGAGCTGTTCGGGCACGAGGCGGCTCTGTTTACCCCGTCCGGCACGATGGCCAACCAGATCGCCCTGCAACTCGTCGTCCCGGCCGGCGGCGAGCTGCTGGCCGGCGCCGACGCGCACGTGGTCACCTACGAGCTGGGCGCCGCCGCGCTCTACGGCGGCATCTCCACGCGCACGTGGGGCTCGGAGGGCGCAGCCCTGGACGTCGAGCGGATCGGCGCGATGATCCGCCCGGCCGGCTACCCCTCGGTGCCGACCGCCGCGATCGCCGTCGAACAGACCCACAACCTCGGCGGTGGGGGCGTCATCCCGCTCGCCACGTTGCAGCACCTGCGCGCGGTGGCCGACGCTCAGGGCGTGGCGCTGCACTGCGACGGCGCCCGGATCTGGCACGCCCACGTCGCCGACGGGGTGACCCTCGCCGAGTACGGCGCCCTCTTCGACACCCTGTCGGTGTGCCTCTCCAAGGGCCTGGGCGCGCCGATCGGGTCGCTGGTGATCGGCAGCCGGGAGCGGATCACCCGGGCCCGGCTCATGCGCAAGCGGATGGGCGGTGGCATGCGACAGGTCGGCATCCTGGCGGCCGCCGGCCGCTACGCCCTCGACCACCACATCCAGCGGCTCACCGAGGACCACGAGCGCGCCCGGATCATCGCCGAGGCCCTCGCGCCCTTCGGCGTGGTCGACCCGGAGCAGGTGCGCACCAACCTCGTTCCCCTGGACCTGTCGAAGCACGACCTGGACGCGCCCACACTGACCGCACAGGCCGCTGAGCGTGGCGTCCTGATCTCCGCCATGCTGCCGCGGGTCGCCCGCCTCGTCACCCACCTGGATCTGGACGACGAGTCGATGGATCAGGCCATCGAGGTCCTCAGCGAACTGCTGGCCTGACGAACCGCCGCCATCCAGCCGCGGATCACCGGATGCGGGTCCGACCCGTCTCCGGCCAGCTCCGGCTGGAAGAGAGTGGCCAGGAAGAACGGGTGGCCGGGTAGCTCGGCCACCCGCGCCTCCCCGGACTCGTCGTGCCCGGTGAACAGCATCCCGTGTGCGGCCAGCAGTGCCAGGTGGGATGGGTCGAGGCCGTAGCCGCAGTGGTAGCGCTCCACCGTCCGGGAGGTACCGAGCAACCGCTCGATCAGCGAGCCGGGCGCCAGATCGACGGCCGCCTCGTGCCCGGCCAGCGAGCAGGTCAGCTCGACGATCAGGTCGTCGTCGCCGGAGGCGCCGTACTCAGCGTGCTGGGCTTCGGTGAAACCGCAGACATTCCGTGCGAACTCCAACATCGCGTGCTGGAAGCCGCCGCACGTTCCGAGGAACGGCTTGTTCCCGGTCCGCGCGACCCTCGCCGCGGTGAGTGCTCCTGGCACGCTCCGGTACGGACTGCCCGGCACCAGCCAGATCCCGTCGTAACCGGCCAGCGCCTCCGGATCCTCGGCGTCCGGTGTCGGCATCCAGTAGACGTCGAAGTCCTCCTCCTCGCGCAGGACGTCGAGCAGGGCGGGAATGCGGGTGTGCGCGCGAACGGCCGGGGACCGGTCGCCGACCAGGGCGATTGTTCTCATGGACCCAGCCTCCCGTGGAAGCGAGATCAGGTCCAACGATCGTTGGTGAATGCTGCATTAGCATCGCTGATGTGGACCCTCACCTGCTGCGCACCTTCGTGACCGTCGCGGAGACCGGGTCGTTCTCGGCCGCCGCCGAGCGGCTCAACTTCACCCAGTCCGCGGTCTCTCAACAGATCGCCGCCCTGGAGGCCGACCTCGGCACCCCGCTGCTGACCCGCCGCCCGGTGGCCCTCACCCCGGCCGGGGAGCGACTGCACCGGCACGCCACGCTGATCCTGGTCCGGCTGGAGGCGGCCCGCGCCGACGTGACCCGGGCCGTCGCCCCGCCCGGACGGCTGATCGTCGGGCTCACCCCGCTCGCCTGGACCCGCCGGGTGGCCGCCGCGCTGGCCCGGATCCGCGCCGAGCCGGGCCGGCTGCGCAGCCGCGTCCTCGTCGCCGGCCGGGACCGGATCGTCGCCGCCGCGGTCACCGGGGAGATCGACCTCGGCATCGTCGACGGTTTCACGGCGCCGAGCGACCCGCTGCCGCTGCCGGAGGCGGGCGCCGTCGGCATCGCCGAGGACACCGCCGTCGTCGCTGTTCCGGCCGGGCATCCGCTGGCCCGCCGTGCCACGGTGAACCTGGCGGACCTGGTCGACGCGTACTGGATCGACGCGCCCGAGGTGACGCCGTTCGCCCGGCTTCCCGTCGACGGCCTACGGGTCGGGCTGCGCTACGACGGCGCCGACGTGGCGATTCTGCGTGGCCTGATCGCGGCCGGGCACGGGCTGGCGGTGCTGCCGGCCAAGGCGGTCGGGGAGCTCACCGGGATTCCGGTGCTCCAGCTGACACACCGGGTGGAGTTGCTGCGCGGGCCGGGCGCCGAGGCGCCGGCGGCCCGCCTCAGCGAGCTTCTCGCAGCCCTTTGAGCAGGGCGATGTCCGCCGCGTGCCCCTCGTGCTCCACGGTCGGCGTCTCCACGATGATCGGCACCCCGGCGGTGGCCGGGTGCGCGAACAGCTCCGCGAACGGCGCCGACCCGATCCGGCCCTTGCCGATCGTCTCGTGCCGGTCCCGGGTCGAGCCGCACTCGTCCTTCGAGTCGTTCGCGTGGATGAGCTGCAATCGGTCCGGCCCCACCGCGGCGAGCAGCGCGTCCAGGGTCGCCGTCATGCCGCCCGGGGTGGCCAGGTCGTGCCCGGCCGCCCAGGCGTGGCAGGTGTCGAAGCAGACGCCCATCCACGGGTGGTTCTCCACCGCCGCGAGGTAGGGCTCCAGATCCTGCACCTTCGACGCCAGGCTGCGGCCGCCGCCCGCGCTCGGCTCCACCAGCAGCCGGGGCAGGCCCTCGGCGGACGCCCGGTCGAGCAGTGGCAGCAGCCCCTCGCGCAGTTGGTGCAGCGCCTTGCCGGCGTGCGACTCGTCGACCGAGCTGCCGGCGTGGTAGACGACCGCGGTCGCGCCGATCGCCTTACCGCGCAGCAGGGCGTGCTCCAGCGTGGCGACCGACCGCTCCACCGTCAGCTCGGTCGGCGAACCCAGGTTCACCAGCAGCGACGCGTGAATGTACGCGGGCAGGTCCCGCTCGCCGATCCCGTCCCGGAACAGGGTGTCCTGCTTCGGGTCGCCGGCCGGCAGCGCCCAGCCACGGGAGTTGGAGACGTACACCTGAAGGGTTTCCGAGCCCGCGGCGTCGACGTAGGGGAGGGCGGCCTTGGCCAGCCCTCCCGACGTCTTCGTGTGCGAACCGATCCGATGGCTCACAGGAAGCAAGTCAGCTGCACCACACTGTTCGGCGGGACCGGAGTGCCACCCGGCGGGTTCTGCTGCCGGACCGTGGCGTTCGGGTCGATGTTGATCTGTACCTGGAAGCCCATGCCCTGGAGCGTGGCCTGCGCCTGCTGGCACGGCTGGTTCGTCAGGTCGGGCAGGGTGATCTGCGCGGGACCCTTGCTCACCTGGAGGGTGACCTTGGTGTTCTTCTCCGCGCCGGTGCCCGCCTTGGGGCTCTGCCCGATCACCGTGTCGGCGGGCTGATCGCTCTCCACCGTCTCCTCGGCGGCCTGCAGGCCCCGCTGCGCCAGGATCGTACGAGCGTTGTTGATGTTCTCGCCGACCAGGTTGGGCACCGTGATCGGCGCCTTGCCCTTGCTCAGCACCAGCGTCACCGTCGAACCGGGCTTGAGCTCGGTGCCCGCCTTCGGGTCGGTGGAGATCACCACACCCTCCGGCGCGGTGTCGCTGTAGACCGCCTTGCCCTGCTTCACCTTCAGCTTGAGCGCCTCCAGCTCGGCCTTGGCATAGGTCAGCTCCTGGCCCTCCAGCTCCGGAACCGGATGCACCTCGGGACCCAGCGACAGGATCACCCGGATCGTGTCGCCCTTGACGATGTCCGAACCGGGCAGCGGGTCCTGTGTGACCACCGAACCCTTCGGCACGATCTCGTCGTACTGCCCGTCGCCGATGAAGACCTCGAAACCCTGCTGCTTCGCGTACGCGACCGCCTGGTCCTGGCTCATCGTGAGCAGCTGGGGTGTCTCCGTGTACCGCCCGGAGGTGACCCACCAGGTGCTGCCGATCACGACCAGCGCCATCAGGGCGACCAGCGCGGTCAGCATGACCCGGCGGCGGTCCTCGAAGAACCCGGCCAGACCGGCGGCGGGCGGGGCGTTCCGCCGGTGGGGTGCGGTGTTCCGGCCGCCCTGTTCCGGCAGCCGCGCCCAGGACGGGCGGTGCGACGCCTGATAGTTGCCGCCCTGGACCGGCGGCACGATGGCCGTCGCGTCCGGCGCGGAAACGGTGGGCACGATCGTGGTGGCGTCGCCCGCGCCGGGCCGGCCCGGGACCTGGCGCAGCATCGCCGTCTCCACGTGGGTGACGCCTAGGCCGTCACGGGCCGTCTGCACCTCGCTCAGCAGGGCGCCGGCGTCGGTGGGCCGGGAGCCGGGGTCACGCCGGGTGGCCCGGGAGACGAGCTGGTCGAGGACCGGGGTCAGGCCCGGGGCGATCGTGGACGGGGCCGGCACGTCGTTGTCCACGTGCTGCCAGGCCACCTCGATCGGTTCGGCGCCGTCGTACGGCACCCGGCCGGTGAGCATCTCGAAGAGCACGACGCCGGCCGAGTAGACGTCGGTACGCGCGTCCGCCTGACCGGTCTGCACCAGCTCCGGGGCCACATAGGCCACGGTCGCCATGAGCTGCCCGGTGTCGTCGACGGTGCTCGCCTCGATGGCCCGCGCCAGACCGAAGTCGGCGACCTTGACCACGGCGTCCACCAGGTCCGCGGAACCGCCGCTGGGCGCCTCGGCGACCAGCACGTTCTCCGGCTTGACGTCACGGTGCACCAGACCGGCGCGGTGCGCGGCGGCGATCGCGGCCAGCATCTGCTCGAGGATCGCGAGCGCCTCGACGGGCGTCAGCCTGCCCCGCTGGCTGAGCAGCTCACGCAGCGTCTTGCCCTGCACGAACTCCATCACCAGGTAGGGGAGACCCTGGTGGCGGCCCTGGTCGTAGACGGCCACGACGTTCGGGTGCGTGAGGCGGGCGATCGTCTTCGCCTCGTCGGTGAACCGGTCGACGAAGTGGACGTTGGTGGCCTGCGACGGGTGAATGATTTTCAGTGCGACGGTGCGCTCGAGCCGCTCGTCGGTGGCGCGGTAGACGGTCGCCATGCCACCACGGGCGACGCGACCGGTGATCCGGTAGCGCCCGTCAATCGTTGTGCCGATCAACGTATCGGCGACTGTGGTGTCCATCGGCGTGAAGTGTATGTGTCTTTCCAGCGGGGGTGACCCAGGATGTCACAGCTGAGTCCAAACGGGTACCTAGACCGGCGTGACCAGCGCTTCAGCGGCGCCAGCGGCGGTGGCGGCGGTCACTGTCGCCGCTTGGTCCACTGATGTCCGGGCTGGGGGAGACGCTCCCGCTCGCGGACGGGGAGGCTGAAATGTCCGGCTCGGCGGACGTCGCCGAGGGCGCGGCGGTCGGTGTCGGGGCCGGTGGGGTCTCGCAGTCGCAGCCCGGCGCGGATGTCCGCGCAACGGACGGCGGGCGGGTGGTGATCACTGTCGTGGGCGCGGGTTCTACCGGTCGCGCTTTCGTGACGACCCGAGGACGCCGCTCCCGGGCCACCGGCACGGCACCCATCCCGGCCACCCCTCCCACGGGTTCCACCTGGTCCGGCGGCAGCGGCGCCGCGACCGCCGGCGGCGCGCTCGGCCGATCGGCCGTCTCCCCGGCGAACGTCGTGGTGGCGACCAGATAGGACCCGGCCGCGCCGGTCAGCCCGAGCGCACAGAACGCGGTAACCGCGACAAATCGCCGTGGTGGCCGGGCGTCGGTCCGCGGCGGTTCCTCCGGCAGGTCCACGAGGGACCCCGGGAAGGTGGACATCCCGGTCGAGGTGACGTCCGGGCGCGGATCCCGGCCGGCCGGGCGTCGGCCCAGGTCGTAGCAGACCGAACGCCAGGCGCCGGCCATCTCCCCACGGACGTTCCGCCACAGGCTCATCAAATGTTCTCCGATCTGGTCTGGCACGCTGTACAGGTGACCGAACCCGTAACCACCGGCCCCGCCGGTTGGATCACCCTGCCGGATGTGTCCGAAAAGCTTGATTTGCCGATCAGCAAGGTGCACCAGCTGATCCGCGAACGCGCGCTGCTCGCGGTCCGCCGGGACGGCATCCGGGTGGTGCCGGCCGAACTGGTCGCCAACGCGACCGTGCTCAAGCACCTGCCCGGCGTCCTGAACCTGCTGCATGACGCCGGGTACAACGACGAAGAAGCCCTCCGGTGGCTCTACGAACCGGACGAGGGTCTCGGTGGGAACGCCGCCATCGCCCTCGGCGGCCCGCTCGCCCGCGAGGCCAAGCGGCGCGCCCAGGCCCTCGGCTTCTGACCGGATGCGGCAGTTCGGCTACCTGTCCGTCCTGGCCGGGTGCCTGCTGGCGGCGCTCTGGCTGGAGCCGATCCTCAAGGTCAACGTGCTCCGCCGCGGACGCCGCCTGATCCTGACGATCCTGCCGGTGGCGGCGGTCTTCATCCTGTGGGATCTGGCCGCCATAGCCGCGGGGCATTGGACATTCGACCCGGAGCAGATCACCGGCGTGCACCTGCCCGGCGGCCTGCCCCTGGACGAGGTGCTTTTCTTCCTGGTCGTGCCGTTGTGCGCGATTCTCGGCTTCGAAGCGGTGCGGGCCGTCCTGCGCCGCCCGGCCGGAGACGAAAAGTTGTGACATACACCACATCTGCTCTGCTGGGCGTCGCGGTCGCGGTGGTGATCGACCTGTTCGTCCTCCGTACCCGTTTGGTCACCAGACTGGTCTTCTGGGCGACGTACCCGATCATCTTCACGTTCCAGCTGATTTCCAACGGCATCCTGACCGGGCGCGAGATCGTCGTCTACGACCCGGCGGCGATCATCGGCTGGCGCCTCGTCCACGCCCCGGTGGAGGACCTTTTCTTCGGCTTCGCCCTGATCCTGCTCACCCTCTCCGTCTGGATCACCCTGGGTCGCCGCGGCATCCAGCGCACCCCCGCGGCCGGCGAGGGAAGCGCCCTGCTCCGCCGCCTCCGCTCCTAGATCAAAATCAGGATGTCGCATCTCGGTGGCGGGTACAGACCGCTGCTCCCGCCGAGGGCCCGGGCCGGCTCGCTGGCCGCTGGCGCGTCCAGAACGCTCCCCGCCCCGCGCGACGTGCGTGAGCGGTCACCCTCCCCAACCCCCGTGCCCGGTCACCCAAAGCGCACCCGGCACCCTCCAGCCCCGGTGGCGGGCCGCTCTGAGCGTGTCCGGCACGCTTCAGTCCTGATGGCGCGTCGCTCTGAGCGCCCCTGGCACGCTTCAGCCCTTATGGCGGGTCGCTCTGAGCGGGTGCAGCACGCTCCGGCCGGATCAGCGAAGAGCGGCGCGGACCGCGACGGTGAGCTGCCCCAGCCCGATGAGCTGGAGGATCAGCCAGGCCGCGACGGCGACGGCGAGAACCGTGGGAACCCAGCCGGGCGCGACCACGGCGGCCAGTGACGCGACGATCAGGCCCGTGACGGTGACGGCGACGCGCGTGGGCCGTTCCCCGACCGTGACGACGCCGATGTCCGGCATGCCGGTGGCCGTGGCCCGCGCGCGGACGTACTCGTGCAGCCAACTCGCCGCCCCGGCGCCGACCGTGAGCCAGGCCGGGGCGCCCGCCAGCCAGAAGGCGGCCAGCCAGGCGGCCTCACCGATCCGGTCGGCGACCGAGTCGTACACGTATCCGGCCCGGCTGACCCGCCCGGTGATCACCGCGACCGCCCCGTCCAGCCCGTCCGCGGCCGCCGCGAGCAGCACCAGCGCGGCGCCGAACGCGAGGCCGGGCGCCCCGGCCGGCGCGGCGAGCGGCACGGCCAGGCAGAGCAGCACCCCGGCGAGGGTCACCGTGAACGGCGTGACCCGCCGGGCCCCGAGCCAGGACCCGATCCGGTAGGCCAGCCGCACCCACCCCCGGACCAGCACCGACGCCCGTCGCGGATCGAAGCCGCCGTGCAGCCCCGCCCACGCCTCCGCGTACTGGTCCCAGGTCACGAAGCTCCCCCGGACCCCGGCCGGCTCTCAGCGCTGACTCTGCTGGTCAATCGGTCCTCTGCCCGTTCCTCCGGCTCGTGTGCGCCGACCAGCGCACACGTAGCGGTTTCCGTGGTCGCCCGCCCGCGTCATGGCGGTAGGCCGGGCACACGGACGGCGTGACGTGAGCGCCCACCGGGCCGGACAGCGCGGGCGGCGGCGCACCGGTCAGGCGGCGGTCGCGACCTCGGTAGGGGCCAGCTGCTGCCAGACCTCCCGGGTCGCGGTGGACCGGTTCAGGGTGATGAAGTGGATCCCGGGAACGCCCTTGTCCAGGAGCCGGGCGCACATCTCCACGCACGTCTCGATCCCCAGGGCCCGCACCGCCTCCTCATCCCCGGCGACCCGCTCGAACCGCTCCAGCAGAGCCGGCGGGAAGGGCGCGCCGGAGAGCTGGGCGGAGCGTTCGATGGTGGCCATCCGGGTCACCGGCATGACGCCGGGCACGATCGGGGTGTCACTGCCCGAGGCCGCGACCCGATCGCGTAGACGCAGATAGTCCTCGGCGTCGAAGAACATCTGAGTGATCGCGAAATCCGCCCCGGCCCGGCATTTACGGACGAAGTGCCGGGTGTCGGTCTCCACGTCGGCCGAGCGCGGATGCTTGTAGGGGAACGCCGCCACCCCGACGCTGAAATCGCCGGCCGCACGGATCAGGCGAACCAGATCCTCCGCGTACAGGATCCCGTCGGGATGCCGCACCCACTCGCCCATCGGGTCGCCGGGCGGATCGCCGCGAACCGCCAGGATGTTGCTGATGCCCGCGCCGGCCAGTCGGCCGATGACGTTGCGCAACTCGGCGACGGAGTGGTTCACCGCCGTGAGGTGCGCCATCGGCAGCAGCGTCGTCTCGGTGGCGACGCGCTCGGTGACGGCGACGGTGGTGTCCCGGGTGGTGCCGCCCGCCCCGTAGGTGATCGAGACGAAGCTGGGCCGCAGCGACTCCAGCTCCCGGATCGCCTGCCAGAGCAACTGCTCACCGGCTGGCGTCTTCGGTGGGAAGAACTCGAACGAGAAGGTGGGCGCCGGGCCGCGGATCAGCTCACCGACCGACGGCGCGCCGGGAAGCCGGGAGGGAAGTCCGAGAGACACGGTGAGCACTCTACCGGTCACACCGCCCTCGATGATCCGCCCGAACGTCCGGCCGGTCACTCTGCGCGGTCGCATTTTTCCGGTACGCGATGAAGTGTCAGCAGAAACCGGGCACGCCGTTTCGCCGTACCATGCGATCCGGATGAGCCGTCGTGGCCGCGACGCGCGCTCCGGCATGTGACGGTCCGTCGCCGCGTGGGGTCGTCCGGTGGATCGCGGTGATACGGCCGAACAGGCGGACGGACGACCAGATAGCGTCGACTCCGTGACGAACTCTCCGCTCGAGTCGGCCGGCCTGCGGCCGCGTGTCGACAAGGCGCTCTCCGGTTTCCTCGCCACCCAGCGCGCCCACCTGCTGGAGATCGACACGGCGCTGGCCGAGGTGGCCGACGCGGTGTCGGCGTTCGTACTCGGTGGCGGCAAGCGGCTGCGGCCGGCGTTCGCGTACTGGGGTTTCCGCGGCGCGGGCGGCGCCGACTCGGACGAGGTCGTGGCGGCCGTCTCGGCGCTGGAGCTGGTGCAGGCGAGCGCACTGATCCACGACGACCTGATGGACCGGTCCGACACCCGGCGCGGGGAGCCGTCGGTGCACCGCCGGTTCGAGCTGCTGCACACGGCCGAGGGCTGGCGGGGCGCGGCGGCCGGGTTCGGCGACTCGGCGGCGCTGCTGCTCGGCGACCTGGCCATGGTCTGGTCCGACGAGCTGCTGCACTCGTCCGGGATGGCACTGGCCGACCTGGCCCGGGCGCGGCCGGTCTTCGACCAGATGCGGACCGAGGTGACCGTCGGCCAGTACCTGGACGTGCTCACCCAGGCGACCGGCGACACGTCCCTGGAACGCGCCGGCAAGGTGGCCCGCTTCAAATCGGCGAAGTACACGGTCGAACGCCCGCTCCTGCTGGGCGCGGCCCTGGCAGGCGGCGGCCCCGAGGTGTTCGCGTCGTACGCGGCGTTCGGCCTGCCGCTCGGCGAGGCCTTCCAGATGCGGGACGACGTCCTGGGCGTCTACGGCGACCCGGCCCAGACCGGAAAACCGGCCGGCGACGACCTCCGCGAGGGCAAACGAACCTACCTGGTGGCCGCGGCCTACCAGGCGGTGGACGAGGCCACCCGGCAGTACCTGGAGTCCGCCCTCGGCGACCCGGCCCTGGACGACACCGGCGTGGAACGCCTCCGAACGATCATCCGGGAAGCGGGCGCCCTGGCCGCCACCGAATCCCGGATCGAAACCCTGACCACCGAGGCCCTGACCGCCCTGGCCGAGGCCCCCATCGAGGACGAGGCCCGAACAGTCCTGCACGCCTTGGCCGAGGCCTCCACCCACCGTTCTGTCTGACCGCCCACCCCCACCACCGAGGCTCTGACCGCTCCACGGGAGCGGGTCAGAGCCTCGCTCCGTCCTGAGGACCTCCGCGCCATCCTCGCGAGCAGTCCTACGGCTCGGCGGGTTCACCGGTTCGAACGCCGCACCCATGAACGGAACGTGAAGCGATCTTTATTCGGTTGTCGGTGGTCGATGCCGCAGCCTATTTTCTCCTCAGCGAATCCGCCGGGGTGGAACGCCCTTGACCTGTGGATTCCTATTACGCAAACGATTTTCCGGGGGTGACGAAATGAGTGCGGTTCTGGTTCTCAACGCCGACTGCGGGCCGCTGCACCGGGTCAGCCTCCGGCACGCGATCCGGATGCTGTTCCGCCAGGTCGCCGTGGTGCACGAGGCTCAGCCGGACACCCGGATCGGGGTCTACCCGGTGCCGACCGTGGTGCGGCTGGTCTCCTACGTGGTGACGCGGTGGCGGCGCGGGCGCGGCCCGGGCTGGTCGCGGGCCGGTGTGCTGCTGCGGGATGGGCGAAAGTGCGCCTACTGCGGCGACTCCGCCTCGACCATCGACCATGTTCTGCCCCGCTCGCGAGGCGGCCGTAACGAATGGCTGAACACCGTCGCGGCCTGCGGTCGCTGCAACAACCGCAAGCGCGACCGCACCCCCGCCGAGGCCCGCATGCCACTCCGGATGATTCCGTTCGCCCCGATCTGGGCGGTAACTCTTACCTGATCGCGACGCTACCCACCGCCCGGTAGCGCCAGACCTTCCCCTCAAGCGGCGGCCGGCGGGTTTACACGGGGACCCGCCGGCCGCCCACCCTTCCCACACCTCCGTCCACGCGCGAGCACGTGCCATCCCGTGCATCGAGCCGTCCCCCACGGCGCGTTGACAGCCCCCGTCCCCTCATCAATGCCTCCCCCTCATGCCCCGCCCATACGCGCGGTGGACTCTCGCGGGGAACCCGCACACGCCCGCCGGCTGCTGCGCCCCGCCCGCACGCGCGATGGACTCTCCTGCGCGGTCAGTTGTGCCTTCGGAGCGGAGCTGTGGGGCATCGCACCCGGATGGCGTTCTCCCAGGTGAAATCCTTTATGAGGCTATGACCCGATCCCGGGGCTCGGCTGGCTCGGCGCTCCGGCGGGCCCCCGCCCCGCGGCGGGAACGATCGCGCTCCAGCCACCACTCGGCGATGAGCAGCGGGATGGTCCACCCGAGCCAGGCCGTCGCGGCCGAAGCCACCCATGCCAGGAGTCCTTCGTCGCCATGGAAGGTCGTCTCGAGTTGGGGCATCAGGGCGATCACGAAGATCGCGCCCCAGATGCGGTTGGTGATGATCGAGGCGGTGAGTGCGAAGCTGCGGATCATCCACCGGCGGTGTTCGCCGAACCGGCGGTGGCGGGCAGCCCGCCAGCCTTTCGCGGTCACGTAGAGCCAAACCGCCGCGAGCAGCATGTTGCTGGCCCGGGTAGCCGGCCCGAACGGGCTGAGCGAACCGATGGTGAGGGCCGCGATGCCGGCGGGCAGGACGCCGCCGAACACGTAGACCCGGCCGAGTCGCCGGTGCGCGACCGGATGCCGGCGGCGGAACCATGGCCAGATCTGGAAGACCGAACTGGCCAGAGCCACGCTGCCGAACAGCACATGCGGCACGAGCAGCCAGAAGTGCGCGACACCGAGCTCCGGTGGCTGCGGAACGCGGGATCGCGCCGGGTCGAAGCTGAGATACGGCGGGATCGAGAAGGCCACGAAGATCACCACGATCGCCGCGAACGGAACGATCCACGGGCGCTGCCACCATCGAGTCACGTCACGCTCCTAACTGCGTATGAGGTACGCATCGAGCGTATGCCATACGCAATAAACCGGGAAGTGCCTAGGATGAGCCCGTGCCGATGGAGATTCCCCGTACGCTCAAGGTCCTCTGGGGTCTGGAAGAGCGCCGCAACCGCGGCCCGCAGCCGGCGCTGACCCTGGACCGGATCGTCGCCACCGCGATCGAGATCGCTGACCGCGACGGCCTCGCGGCCCTCTCCATGGCCCGTCTCGCCGAGCGTCTCGGCAGCGCGCCGATGTCCCTCTACCGGCACGTGGCCAGCAAGGACGAACTCCTCGTCTTCATGCAGGACGCCGCACCGGGCGAGCCGCCGATGCTGCCGCCCGGATGGCGCGCCGGTCTCGGGGCGTGGGCCCGGGGGTTGAAGGCGGTCTTCCACCGCCATCCGTGGATCCTCCAGGTCTCGGCCGGTCGTCCACCTCTTGAGCCCGGCCAGATCGCCTGGCTGGACCGTGGTCTGTCGGCCTTCGACGGCACACCGCTCACCAGCCGTGAGCGCTTTCAGGCGGTCATGGCGACGCTCTACTACGTGCGTGGCGAGGCGCAGATCTTTGCGCTCCTGCTTACCGGCGAGGCGGATGTGGCCGACGACGCCTACGGCGCTCTGATCGGCAGCCTGGTGACCGCTGACCGTTTTCCGGCGCTGGCCGCCGCGATCGCCGATGGCCTGTTCGCTCCGGAAGTCGAGGACGTCACCTTCGAGACCGGTTTGTCTCGTCTCTTCGACGGCATAGAACTCCTCGTCTCAACAAAGAACTGATGGCGGAATGGCGAATCTGGAACGGTTGCGCCAGATCCCGGCCCGGCGCGCGGATCTCGACGCGGACGAGTTGGAGCTGATCGACCGTGCCCGGCGTGACGGCGCCACCTGGCCGGAGATCGCCGAGGCGCTCGGCCTGACCAGCCGTCAAGCTGCGGAGCAACGCCGGCACCGCTTGGCACAGGCTGCGGAGCGCGCCTCCCGCCCGCAGCGTGCCGAGCTGGATCAGGGGTATGGCCACACCGCCCCCGAGCTGCGCAGACGTGCCATCGAACTGCACCGGAGAATCGGCGCCGACCGCCGCTGGGACGCCCGTTTCCCGCGTGCCGCGCTGGTCCGCGAAACCCTGGTCGCCGCCCCCGATGCGCCTCCCGGCGCCCTTTACGACCTGGTCGCTGCCGTCCTGAAAGATCTGGCGGATCCCAGCGTCCCCGAATTCCCCGCCCCACTGCGCGCGGCAATCGACCGTCTGCGAGCGGCCGCGATCAAAGGGCCGAGATCAGCCTGAGGTGGGTGGTCACGTCGGCTGGGTTCGGGTTTCAGGGATTGCGATCGGTTTGAGGTGGGTGGTCACGTCGGCTGGGTTCGGGTTTCAGGGATTGCGATCGGTTCGAGGTGGGTGGTCACGTCGGCTGGGTCTCGGGTCCAGGGGCCGCGATCAGCTTGAGGTAGGCGGCCACATCGGCTGGATCCCGGGTTACGCAGCCGATGTAGTTGTCCGGCCGGACCAGCACCAGTGTCGGCCCGTCGATGTCGTAAGCGCGTGCCGAGGACCCCTCGGGGTCTTGAAGGTGATGGATCGGGACCGTGAGCTCCGGCAGCGGCCCGGCCCAATCGAAGGCCAGGAGCGTGGCATGTGGGCCGCGCAGCAGATCGAAGACGCGGCCCTCGGCGAGAGGAGAATCCGGCGCGCGGTCGCCGGCTCGCACCACGCCCGGCTCGGACCGGTGCTCGGCCGCCAGCGTGCCGCCCCGGTAGTTGAGCGAGAGCTGCCGCAGCACCGGATCGTCGCGGCGCATCGCATCCGCCGAGCCCTCGACGTGGCCGCGGTGCAGCCGGGTGCTGATGCCGAGGACGTCGGCTGCGACCGGCAGGCGCTCCTCCTCGTAGGTGTCGAGCACCCGCTCGTCACCCGTCGCGATCTTCCAGCCCAGGTTGTACGCATCCTGAATCCCGGTGTTCAGCCCCTGCCCGCCGGCCGGTGAATGCACATGCGCGGCATCGCCGGCCAGGAACACGTCACCCACCCGGAACCGGGAGGCCATCCGGATGTTGGCCCGGAACTCGGACCGCCAGCCCACCTCGGTGACCGTGATCGACGGGTCGACCGAGGCGACCAACTGCCCGGGGGAGCGGTCGGTGGGCGGAGCTGTGAGCTGGAACCAGTCGCCGCCCGGCAGGGGGCACAGCCCGAGCCGGAACGACCCGCGCTCGGAGCCCGGCCAGACATGCCAGTGATCGCGGTCGAGGCCGGTCAACCGGACGTCGGCGATCATCAGCCGCTCCTCCTCGTGGGTCTCGCCCTCGAACTCGACGCCGAGCGCCCGCCGCACCGTGCTCCGCCCGCCGTCGGCACCGACCACATAGCGGGCCCGCACCACCTCGCCGGTGCTGAGCGTGACCCGGACCCCGACCTCCTCCTGCTCCAGCTCGGTGACACCCACCCCGAACTCGACCGGGATCCCCTCGGCGAGCAGCTCGGACGTGCGCCACTGCGGGACCATCCACAAGTTGGGCCAGGGTACGGAGGGGGTGGGCTCGTGCAACTCGTCGAGCCGGAAATCGTGATGGCCGCCGGGCACGTGGGCACGCAGCGACGGATAGTCGCCGCCGGCGGCCCGAAACCGGTCGATCAGCCCGAGATCATCGAGAACCTCCAGCGTGCGTGGCTGCAACCCCTTGCCACGAGACCCGTCGAAGGGTCGCTCCGACCGCTCCACGATCCGGTAGGGCACGCCATGCCGGGAGAGCTGACGCGCGAGGGTGAGCCCGGTCGGCCCGGCGCCCACAATCATGGTGAATTCAGATTCAGTGAACATGAATTCACCATAGGGCACTGCTAATCTCCCGGTCAAGGAGGTTCGGATGGCGGTAGTGGGGATGCGCAAGCAGCAGGCGGCGCAGACCGAGGCGGAGCTCAAGGCGGCCGCGATCCGGGTCTTCGAGCGGGTCGGTTATCTGAACGCCAAGATCACTGACATCACGACCGAGGCGGGTCGGGCGACCGGCTCCTTCTACAAGCATTTCGCGAGCAAGGAGGCGCTGCTCGAGGCGCTGCTCGCCGACCTGCTCGCCGAGGGCGACGAGAGTGCCGAACTGGAGGGTCATCTCGACGATTTCCGGGATCGTGCGGCGGTCCGCTGGCACGTCTCGGCCTACTGGCACTTCCACCGCCGCCATCGCCCGCTCATGGTCGCGCTGCAGCAGGCGGCCATCGTCGACGATGGCTTCGCCCGCCGTAGTCAGGAACTGCTCGAACCGGACCTCCGCCACATCGCCGACCACATGCGCGGCCTCGATCTGCCCGGTGATCCACTGGTGGCGGCGTCGCTCTTCACCACGACGTTGTCCGGTTTCGCCGCCGCCTACCTCGGCGGCCACGGCCGCACTCCCGAGGTCTCGGACGACGAGGCGATCGAGACGCTGACCTCCTTCCTGCACGCCGGCCTCGGCGGTGGCGCACGCTGATCACCGCGGCCCGGCTTCCTTCCCGGTACGCTCCGCGCGCCCCATGGCCGCGTAGGGCGGCGGAGGGGTGGGGTGGCCGCATGAGAAGGCGAGGAGGGGTGGGGTGGCCGCATCGGGAGCGCGGAGGGGTGGGGTGGCCGCATAAGAGGCGCGAAGGGGTGAGGTGAGGCAAGGGGGCTGCACGCCGGCGTGCAATCGCCGGCTCAGTGTGGTCGGAGGCCCGCGAACACCACCGCCAGGGTCCGCTCCCGCAACTCCGCGTCCCAGCCCCCGTGCACCGCGCCGTGCGTGACGCTGACCAGCAGCGCCATCACCTCCGGCAGCGCCACGCCGGGTGACACCGTCCCGGCCGCCTGCGCCTCGCTCAGCAGCCCGCCGACGGCCTCGGTGAGATGGCCGACGGCCTCGGGGAGGCGGACGGCTGTCCCGCCGCTCTCGAGCAGGCCGACGACCGTCCGTTTGTAGGACGCCTGGGCGGTCAGCTCGGTGAAGAACTCGAACAGCCCTTCCCCGCCGCCGCGCTGGCCGGCTGACTCGATCAGCTCGGCCAGCAGCCGCTTCATGATCGCGCCGAGCAGGTCGCCCTTGGTGGGGAAGTGCCGGAACACCGTGCCGATCGCGACGCCCGCCCGCCGGGCCACCTCTTCGGTCGAGGCGCCCGGTCCGGTCTCGGTGAACACCTCCTCGGCGGCGACCAGGATACGGATCCGGTTGCGCTGAGCGTCGGCGCGCAACGGAGGGCCCTCGGTCTGCCGCGAAGAAACCTCTTCCAAAATGAGTCTCCACTCATTATTCTCATACCCAAGTCGAGTGCATACTCATCTTATCGGGAGGATCGCTGTGACACCGACCGAGATCTTCGACAGCATGCGTTCCCGCTGGCTCGCCGATCAGCCGACCTACGATCCCGACCTGCTCGCCGACGACGTGGTGGTCGAGGTGCCGTTCGCCGCCCCAGGCCGGCCGGTGCGGACCGAGGGCAAGCAGCGGGTGCTGGAGTTCACGCGGGCGGGCCGGGCGTCGTTCCCGGTGCGCTTCGACGACTGCCGTGACGTGGTGATCCACCAGACCGCCGACCCAGAGGTGATCGTCGTGGAGTACGAGTTGGTCGGCACTCACACCGGGAGCGGGGTGACCGCGTCGGCGCCCTTCATCGGGGTGCTCCGGACCAGGGGCGGCAAACTCGCCCATTGGCGGGAGTACCAGCACACCATGGCCATCGCGCAGGCCCTCGGTCAGGCGTAGGCCTCGATCAGGATCAGTGACCCGATGGCGATGAAGACCAGCGGCACGAGCCAGTGACCCCAGCGCTCGACCACGGCGATCACCTTGCGGTGCGAGCCGAGCAGTGATCCGGCCAGGCACCACAGCGCCACGAGGATGGCGAAGACCACGAGGTAGATGACGATTTCGCCCGCGCCGGCCGTACGGAACAGGGGTGTGTAGACGGCGATGTTGTCGGCGCCGTTGGCGATCGTGATGCCGGCGATGGGCAGCGAGCCGGCGGCGGCGATCGGCGGCTCGCCGCCGGAGCCGTCGCGGAGGGCGCTGATGAGGCCTTTGATGCCGAGGGCGATCGGCAGCAGGCCGAGGAGGCCGACCCAACGGTCCGGGATGAGGGTCAGGCCGAGCGCGGCGAGCAGTGAGACGCCCACCAGGGTGGCGATGCCGAGGTATTGGCCCGCCCAGATCTGCCAGGGCCGGGGCTTCCCGGAGGCCCGGGCGGAGAGAAAGAGAACGGTCAGAACGATGAGGTCGTCGACGTTCGTGCCTATGAAGACGCCCACGGCGGCGAGTACCGAACCCACGCCGGGATCTTAGGGCGCGCCCGGAAGGGCCGGGAGGGCGCAGTGCAGCGCACGAGGGCGCAGTGCAGCGCACGAGGGCGCAGTGCAGCGTGGGAGGGCGCAGGAGAGTGCAGGAAGGCGCGGGCAGAAGAACGGATGCCCGGCACGACGCTGTGCCGGGCATCCGAAGAAGCCGGGTATCGGGCACGCCGTTGTGCCCGATACCTGGAGCCGGGGGATCAGCGCTTGCTGATCGCCTTGCGGTAGTCGCTGTTGAGGCGGCCGATGAGGCTCAGCGGGATGCCCTTCGGGCAGACCGTGGTGCACTCGCCGGCGTTGGTGCAGCCGCCGAAACCGGCGTCGTCCTGGGCCTGGAGCATGTCGATGACGCGGCTGTCCCGCTCGGGCTGGCCCTGCGGCATCAGACCGAGGTGGGCGATCTTCGCGGCGGTGAAGAGCATCGACGAGCCGTTCGGGCAGGCCGCCACGCAGGCGCCGCAGCCGATGCAGGTGGCCGCCTCGAACGCGGCGTCCGCGTCCTTCTTCGGCACCGGGGCGGCGTGGGCGTCCGGCGCGGTGCCGGTCGGGGCGGTGATGTAGCCACCGGCCTGAATGATCTTGTCGAAGGCGCTCCGGTCGACGACCAGGTCCTTGATCACCGGGAAGGCGGCGGCACGCCACGGCTCGACGTCGATCACGTCGCCGTCCTTGAACTTCCGCATGTGCAGCTGGCAGGTGGTGGTGGCCTTCTCCGGGCCGTGCGCCACGCCGTTGATGACCATGCTGCACGCGCCGCAGATGCCCTCGCGGCAGTCGTGGTCGAACGCGATCGGGTCGTCACCGTTGAGGATCAGCGTCTCGTTGAGGACGTCGATCATCTCGAGGAACGACGCGTCGGGGGAGATGCCCTTGACGTCGTAGGTGACCATCTTCCCGCCGGCCGTGGGACCGGATTGACGCCACACCCTGACCTTGATGTCCATTACTTGTAGCTCCGCGTGCTCGGGTGGACGTACTCGAAGTTGAGGTCTTCCTTGTGCAGGGTCGGCTTGCCGTCGGCGCCGAAGTACTCCCACGCCGCGGCGTAGCCGAACTCGTCGTCGTGGCGCAGCGCCTCACCGTCCGAGGTCTGGCTCTCGGCCCGGAAGTGGCCACCGCAGGACTCGCGGCGGTGCAGCGCGTCGATGCACATGAGCTCGCCGAGCTCGAGGAAGTCGGCCACCCGGCCGGCCTTCTCCAGGTTCTGGTTGAGCTCCTCGCCCTTGCCCGGCACCTTCACCCGGGTCCAGAACTCCTCCTTGAGCGCCCGGATCAGACCGATGGCCTTGGTCAGGCCCTCCTCGGTCCGCTCCATGCCGCAGTACTCCCACATGATCTGGCCGAGCTCGCGGTGGAACGAGTCCACCGTCCGGTCGCCGTCGATCGAGAGGAACTTGGCGATCCGGTCCTCGACCTCCTTGCGCGCCTCGACCACGGGGGCGTCGGTTTCCGAGACCGCCGGGAACGGGCCGTTCGCGAGGTAGTTGCTGATCGTGTTCGGGAGCACGAAATAGCCGTCGGCCAGGCCCTGCATCAGCGCGGACGCGCCGAGCCGGTTGGCGCCGTGGTCGGAGAAGTTCGCCTCGCCGACCACGAACAGGCCCTCGATGGTGGACTGCAGGTCGTAGTCGACCCACAGGCCACCCATCGTGTAGTGCACGGCGGGGTAGATGCGCATCGGCGTCTCGTACGGGTCCTCGCCCGTGATCCGCTCGTACATCTCGAAGAGGTTGCCGTACTTCGCCTCGACGGCCTTGCGGCCCAGCCGCTTGATCGCGTCGGCGAAGTCCAGGTAGACGCCGAGACCACCGGGGCCGACGCCGCGGCCCTCGTCGCAGACGTTCTTGGCGGCACGCGACGCGATGTCCCGCGGCACCAGGTTGCCGAACGACGGGTAGATCCGCTCCAGGTAGTAGTCGCGGTCCTCCTCGGCGATCTCCCCGGCGGGCTTCTGGCAGTCCTCGGCCCGCTTCGGCACCCAGACCCGGCCGTCGTTACGCAGTGACTCCGACATCAGGGTCAGCTTCGACTGGTGCGAGCCGGACTCCGGGATGCAGGTCGGGTGGATCTGCGTGTAGCAGGGGTTCGCGAAGAGCGCGCCCTTGCGGTGGGCCCGCCACGACGCCGTGACGTTGCAGCCCTTGGCGTTGGTGGAGAGGAAGAAGACGTTGCCGTAGCCGCCGGAGGCGAGCACCACGGCGTCCGCGAACTCGGTGGTGATCTCGCCGGTGACCATGTCCCGCACGACGATGCCGCGGGCCTTGCCGTCGACGATGATCAGCTCGAGCATCTCGTGCCGGGCGTTCATCTCGATGTTGCCGAGGCCGATCTGCCGCTCCATCGCCTGGTAGGCGCCGAGCAGCAGCTGCTGACCCGTCTGGCCCCGGGCGTAGAAGGTCCGGGACACCTGGGTGCCACCGAAGGAGCGGTTGTCGAGCAGGCCGCCGTACTCGCGGGCGAACGGGACGCCCTGGGCCACGCACTGGTCGATGATGTTCACCGACACCTGGGCGAGCCGGTAGACGTTCGACTCGCGGGCCCGGAAGTCGCCGCCCTTGACCGTGTCGTAGAAGAGGCGGTAGACGGAGTCGCCGTCGTTGCGGTAGTTCTTCGCGGCGTTGATGCCACCCTGCGCGGCGATCGAGTGCGCGCGGCGGGGGCTGTCCTGGTAGCAGTACGACTTGACCCGGTAGCCGGCCTCGGCCAGGGTCGCCGCGGCCGAGCCGCCGGCCAGACCGGTGCCGACCACGATGACCGTCAGCTTGCGGCGGTTCGCCGGGTTGACCAGCTTGGCGGAGAACTTGCGGCGCTCCCAGCGGGTCTCGACGGGCCCGTCCGGGGCGGCCTTGTCGACGACCGGTTCGCCCTCGGCCCAGAATTCGTTAGCAACCATGATCAACCCACCAATCCGGTCAGGACCGCGAAGGGCACCGACAGGTACATCGCGACGAGCACCACCGAGAGGACCAGCGCGACGGCCTTGGCCCGGCGCTCACCCTTGGTGGTCTGCTGGCCCAGCGTGCGGAACGCGCTCCAGATGCCGTGCCGCAGGTGGAAGCCGACGGACACCACCGCGAGGGTGTAGAAGAGGGTCACGTACCAGCGGTCCGGGGCGAAGCCCGCGATCACCCGGGCGGACGGGTCCACGTCGCCGCCGGCCGGGTTGAACGTGCCGGTCGTCAGGTCGAGGATGTGGTAGATCACGAACAGCACGATGATCACACCGCCCCAGCGCATGGTGCGCGCGGCGTAGCTGCCCTGGATCTTGGGCCGGTGCGCGTACTTGACCGGCCGGGCCTTCTTGGCGCGGATGGTCAGCGCCGTGGCCGCCCAGATGTGCAGGCCGATGCCGGCCAGCAGGCCGATCCGCTGGAGCCAGAGGAACCAGCCGTGCGGCAGCAGGGGCGTGCCCAGATCCCGCAGCCACTCCGCGTAGTGGTCGAAGTCCGTCTCGCCCACGAAGATCTTGAGGTTGCCCGCCGCGTGCGCGAAGAGGAACAGCACCAGCAGCGCGCCGCTGACTGCCATGACCAGTTTGAGGATGACCGACGAGGGCCGGACCGACTTCCGCGGCGCGGGGCGTGCCGTCGCACCCGCTGCGTTGGTCGTCTTCGGAATAGGAGTGTCTACCGCCACGAGTTGGAAGGTAAGAAGTCCTGAACGATTCGTCTAATGCATGCCGGGTCGGCCTTCCATAGATATAGGCTATTACGGTGCAGCTGCAACAACTCAGGTACTTCGTAGCGGTGGCAGAGTTTAGACATTTCACCCAAGCGGCGGACGAACTCGGCGTCTCCCAACCTACTTTGAGTAAGCAGATTCACACCCTGGAAATGTCACTCGGAGCGCCCCTGTTCGAGCGGATCCGCGGCGGCGTCACCCTCACCGTGGCCGGGGAGACGCTGCTCCCGCTGGCTCAGCGCATGATCGCGGATGCCGACGCGGCCCGGGACGCGGTCGCCGACATCGTGGGCCTGCGCCGTGGCGAGGTCCGGCTCGGCGCCACTCCCAGTCTCTGCTCCTCCCTGCTCCCGGTCGTGCTGCGCGGCTACCGCGCCGAGCATCCCGGCATCCGGCTGCACGTGACCGAGGGCAGCTCCCAGGACCTCATCGCCGACCTGCTCGCCCACACCCTCGACCTGGCCCTCATCGTGCTGCCCGAGCAGGGCGCCGACCCGGCCCTGGAGACCGTCGAGGTGCTCCGGGAGAGCCTCGTGGTGGCCTCGGTCGCCTCCGGGCCGGCGCCCACCGTGGCCCGGCAGCTGGACCTCACCGAGTTGCGGCACACCCCGATGGTGATGTTCCGCGACGGGTACGACATCCGTGACGTGACCCTGCAAGCCTGTGAGCGGGCCGGGTTCACCCCCAAGTTCGCGGTGGAGGGCGGCGAGATGGACGCCGTTCTGGCCTTCGTCGAGGCCGGCCTCGGGGTGGCCCTGGTGCCGAGCATGGTGCTCGTCAACCGGCCGCTGCTGCGCGCCACGCCCCTGGCCCCGCCCGGCATGCGGCGGACCATCGCGCTCGCCCAGCGCCGGGCCGCCATCCTGCCGCACGCGGCGGCCGCCCTGCGCGAGGCGGTCATCGAGCACATCGCGGCCGGCGAACTCCCGTTCGGGGTACGCGCCCTGTGATCCACCGTCCACTTCGGGTAGTCAAGTGAGCACCCCGCGTTTAGCATCCGAGTGTGTGGCATGGCGAGTACCGGCATCCCCGGCTGGTCGAGGTCTACGACATCGAGCACCTGTGGGGCTGGGAGGACGACTTCTTCATGCGGGTGCTCGCTGAGCGCACCGCGCCGCGGGTCCTCGACATGGGCTGCGGCACCGGGCGGCTGGCCATCGCGATGGCCGGCGCCGGCCATGAGGTGACCGCCGTCGACCCGGCCGGGGCCGCGCTGGACGCGGCCCGACGGAAAGAAGGCGCGGCCGGGGTCCGCTGGCTCCAGGGGTCCTTCGAGGACCTTCCGGGCGGGACGTTCGACGCCGCCTTCATGACCGGTCACGTCGCCGAGCACATCGTCACCGACGAGGACTGGTCCGGGGCGCTGCACCGGATGCGCGGCGCCCTGGTCACCGACGGGCGGCTCGTCCTGGACAGCCGTGACCCGGCCGGCCTGCCGTGGCGGGGGTGGGCGCCGGACGACACCCGGCGGGACATCGTGCTGGCCGACGGCTCGGTGGTGGAGGCGTGGAGCGAGGTCGCCTCGACCGAGAAGGACGTGGTGTCGGTCGTCCATCACTACCGGTTCGACGACGGGCTGGAGCTGACCAGTTCGGCCGCCCACCGCTTCCGCGACGAGGTCCAGCTGCGCGACTCGCTGCGGGTTGCCGGTTTCCGGGTGGATCAGATCTACGGCGGGTGGGGCCGTGAGCCACCCGGGCTCAGCGGGGACGGTGAACTGATAGTGATCGCGATCGCTGAGCCTCGAATGCTGCCGTGATGTGCCGCTTTACCCGTTGAACCATTGCGGGACATGAATCCCGGACTACTATCCGGCACGCATCGGTACCGACCATTACGACGGGGTTGGGTGACATGTCCGACAACGAGTGGCCAAGGGAGTTGCCCCCGCCGCACCACGGTGACTGGGGCGACGAACCCCCGCAGGCTCGCAGCCGCATGTTGCTCTCCGCCGCCCTGGTGATCGTGGTCCTGCTGGTCGCCGGCGGGGTCGCCTGGCAGCTCATGCGCAACGGCTCCGCCCAGCCGGCCACTCAGCCCAGCGCCGCCCCGCTGCCGTCGTCGACCCAGCCCAGCGTCGCGCCCTGCCCCGACCCGGAGCTGACCGTGGCCGCGGCCCCCGAGATCGAGCCGGTGATCCGGGCCGCCGCCGTCACCCTCAACCCGCCCGGGCAGCGCTGCGCGCCGATCCTGGTCCGGGCCGAGGAGCCCGGCGTCACCCTCGCCGCGGTGGACCAGCCGGACGTCTGGGTGCCGTCCAGCAGCGCCTGGCTGCGCATCGCCGAGGAGAACGAGCTAGCCTTCCGCACCTCCGGGGCCACCCTGGCGTACTCGCCGATCATGTTGACCGCGCCCGAGGCGATCGGCAGTCTGTACATCAAGGACGGCAAGACCACCTGGAACGAGCTGATCGAGGGGGTCGCCAGCGAGCGGATCCCGGTGGCCACCATGTCCGATCCACTGACGACCACCACCGGCCTGCTCAGCGTCCACGGCGTGCACGCGGCCACCGCCCTGGCCGCCAGGGACCCCGGCATCGCCCAGCTCCGGGCGCTCACCCTGCGCAGCCGCCTGACCGACGCCGCCGCCGACCCGGGCCGCCTGCTCGGCCGGATGGCCGCGCAGTCCGACACCACCTCCGCGGTCTACGACGTCGGCGTCTTCCCGGCGATCGAGCAGCAACTCCTCGCCTATCAGAAGGGTGGGCACCGGGTGGCGCTCACCGGTGCGGCGCCCTCCGACGGCATGGTCGAGGCCGACTACCCGTACGCGATCCGCAAGGGCGCCAAGACCGGCCTGGCCGACCGGCTGCGCGCCGCGATCACCAAGCAGGCGCTCACCGAGGCCGGTTTCCGTACCGAGCCGACGGCCGGCGGCGCCCGCCTGCCCGGCACCGGCAAGGCCCTGCTCGACCCGGCCCGGCAGTGGGCCGGCTTCCAGAGCCTCGCCTTCCAGGTGCTGCTTCTGATCGACGCCTCCGGTTCGATGAACGAGAAGATCGGCGGCGGTCCGGCCACCAAGGCGTCCCTGCTCCGCGAGTCCGGTGCGAGCGCGGCCCAGCTGTTCAACCGGGACACCACGATCGGTATGTGGTATTTCGGGGCCGGCACCGCGAACAGTCCGGCGCACACCGAGGAGGTGTCGTTCGGGCCGATCAACGGGGACGCCGGAGGCAAGAAGCGGCGGGACGCCCTGACCGAGAAGATCAAGACGTACCGGCCGCAGTCGAACGCCGGCACGCCGCTCTACCAGACCGTCCTCGACGGTGTCGACGCGATGCGTGATGAGGTGAAGTCCGGTAGGCCCTCGGTCGTGGTGGTGCTCACCGACGGCGCCGACGGCGGGACCAGGTTCGCCATGTCCCAGCAGGAGTTCCAGAAGCGGCTCGCGGCCGGCCGGGACCCGGCCCGGCCGGTCCCGGTGATCGCGGTCGGTTACGGCCCGGACGCGAACATGCCCGCGTTGCAGAGCATGGCCAAGGCCACCGGCGGCCAGGCGATCGCCGCCAAGAACCCGGCCGACCTGGCCTCCGCCATGGCCAAGGCCTTCCTCGCGGCGCGAGCCGCCAACTAAGACGCAAGCCGCCGACTAAGGCGCGAGCCGCCGATCAACGAGCCGGGCCGATCTGATCGGCGACGATCCGGGCGGACAGGGTGACCATCGGCAGCCCACCGCCCGGATGCACCGACCCGCCGACCAGGAACAACCCGTCCACCGGCCCCCGGTTGCCGGGCCGCAGCAGCCCACCCGCGGTTCCGTAGATGGCCCCGCCCGGCGCCCCGGTCGCCTCGGCCAGGTCGGCCGGCGTACGCGTCTCGGCGAACTCCAGCCGCCCCCGCACGTCCAGCCCGCGCCGGGCGAGCACCGCCAGCACGTGATCCGCGTAGGCCTCGGCCAGCCCCGGCCGCCGCCAGTCCACAGCGGACCATTCGGTGCCCTGCCGTGCCGCGTTGACCAGCACGAACCACGCCTCCCGGCCGTCCGGGCGAACCAGCGGATCGTCGGCCCGGGTGACGAACACCGCCGGATCGTCCACCGGCCGCGCCCGCCGCCCCGGCGCCCCGAAGACGGCGTCGAACTCCGCGTCGTAGTCGGCCGGGAAGAACACCGTGTGATGCGCCAGCTCCGGGGTCTTCCCGCGCACGCCGAGCAGCAGCACGAATCCGGCCAGGCTCCGGTCGGCCAGCCCGCGCAACGGCTTCGGCGCGGGCAGCAGATCCCGGTACAGGGTGATCGCGTCCACGTTGGAGACCACCACGTCGGCGGGCTGGAACTCGCCCGACGCCAGGCGCACGCCGCGCACCCGGTGGTCCGCCTCGATCGCCGTCACCTCGGAGCGCAGCCTCACCCGTACCCCATGATCGGCGCACCGGGCGTGCAGCGAGTCACCGAGCGTGACCAGACCGCCCGGCAGATACCACCCACCGTGCGTGAGCTCGGCGTAGGGGATCGCGGCGAGCGCCGCGGGCGCGCGGCGCGGATCCGTCCCGGTATAGGTGGCATACCGGTCCAGCAGCATGCGCAACCGCGGATCGCGCAGGTAGCGCCGGCCCAGCGCCCGCAGCGACGACCACGGCGCGATCGCCGCGAGATCACCCACCCGCCAGGAGAGCCGCGCCAGCGACGCGGCACTCACCGGACGCCGCAACACCGACTCCCACGAGGCGTGCCAGATCCGCGCGGCCCGCCGCCAGAACCGGTCCCAGTCCGCGGCCGCCTCCGGGCCCAGCGCCGCGCCGATCCGCTCCAGGAAGACACCGTGATCGGAGGACGAGTCGAGCGTCACACCGTCCGGGAAGACGTGCCGCACCACCGGATCCAGCGGTTGCGGCCGCAGGCCCAGGCCCAGGTCGGCGAACACGTCCGGCAGCGTGAGCAGGCTCGGGCCGGTGTCGAAACGGTAGCCGTCCCGCTCGTGGACGCCCAGCTTCCCGCCCGGCCGCGCCGCCCGCTCGTGCACGGTCACCCGATGCCCGGCGGCGGCCAGCCGCAACGCCACGGCCAGCCCGCCGACCCCGGCGCCGATCACCACGATCTCACTCACCGCATCGCCTCCCGCACGCTCCCAGCATGATCACCCTGGGTGCCGCGCATTCCTCCGGGTGCGTTTTCTTTGGGGGTACGCGGAAAGCCGCCCCCAACCGCACTCGGCCCGTCCCCGGAAGCTCCGGCGAGCTCTTCGCGGGTCCAGGCCGTGACGCGCCGCCGGGCGGACCTGCCGGGTCGAGGTCAGAGAGCACGGCCGCGCCAGGTGAGCAGATTCCGGCGCCGCCGGTGGAACGAGCGCGCGACAAGCCAGCCGAACAGCACGATCGACAGCGGGTGCGTGAACGCGTCCGGGACGGCCCGGCCCCCGGTCGCCACCGCGCTGATCACCCGGCCGGTCACCCCGAGCAGGCAGGCGGCCAGAGCGACGTCCCACCAGGGGCTCACCAGGAACAGCACCGGCACGGCGTACAGCAGAAGGAGAAGGACCACGACGGCGGCGGCGCCGAACGCGGAGCCGAACGACGCCCACAGCGATTTGCCGTAACCGTCGGTGAGCTCTCGCCAGGAGCCGTACATGTGACAGGTGGCCAGGCGGGACCCGTCGGCGAGCGCGATCCGGCCGCCGGAGCGTTTCACCGCGCGGGCCAGGCCGATGTCCTCGAGCACGTCGTCGCGGACCGCGGCGTGGCCACCGGCCCGCTGATAGCCGGCGCGATCCAGGACCAGCCACTGCCCGCCCGCGGCGGCCAGCGACGGCCGCGGCGAGCGCTCCATGCCGCGCAGCGGCAGAAACGTCAGCCAGGACCATTGCAACAGCGGTTGCACCAGCCGCCCGGCGCCGACGATCCGAGGGTACGGCGAGAGCAGCGTCACCCCGGCACGCCGCAGAAGCCCGGCCGCCCCGGCGATCGCATCCGGTTCCAGGACCACGTCCGCGTCGACGAAGACCAGCACGTCCGCGTCCGCGGCGTCGTCGGCCAGTTGCCGGCAGGCGTTCGGCTTGCCGAGCCAGCCCGCGGGCGGGGCGGCCCCGGTGAGCAGGCGTACCCGCTCGTCCCCGGCGGTGATCGTCCGGACCACGTCGGCGGTGCCGTCGGTGGAGGCGTCGTCGAGGATGTGGACGGTCAGGTCCGGGACGCCGCGCTGGGCCAGCAGCGACTCCAGGCAGGGGGCGACCCGCCCGGCCTCGTCACGCAGCGGCAGCAGGACGGCGACCCGCTCGCCGGTGATCGCGTCCCGGTGCGGGCGGCGCAGCAGCAGCGCGTTGACCGCGGTGTGCGCGGTGAGCAGCAGCAACGGCGCCAGCGCGAGCCAGACGATCATGCGCGCAGCCGGGGCAGCAGCGGTAGGACGGCGGCGCCCATCAGCACGCCACCCCACATCGCTGACGCGGGCAGGCCCAGGAAGACGGCGTGCGCGAGAACCGACGAGAAGTAGGTCCACAACCAGAGCGCCAGCATCGGGCCGTCACCGGGCGTAGCCACGGCGGGCCCGGCCGCGAACGACAGAGCCGTCATCAGCAGCAGCGCGAACCCGAGCCAGCCCAGGTAGTTACCGATCGGGACGCCGGGCACACCGGGCAGCGCCGGAACCGGATCGTGCCAGCGCCAGTAACCCTCGGCGACCATCTGCGGATCGAGGAACAGATCCCAGGCCGCCAGACCGACGGCCGCGACCACGATCCGGGCCGCGCGCCCTTCGGCCACGCGCAGCGCCGCCAGCCACGCCGGCCAGGCCATCCAGGTCCAGGCCAGCGGGATGATCAGGGGTACGCCCAGCAGCTTCGGCCCGAGTTGACCGGAATAGTGGTAGGAACCGAACGGGAAACCGGTCGCCACCCCGATCGCCTCGACCGCGAAACCACCCAGCATCGCCGTGCCGATCAGCGCGGCCGCGGCCCGCACCCCACGGCTGAGCAGCGCGTGCGTCACCGACAGCAGCACGCCGATCAGCACGGTGGCCACGGTCAGCCCGGCACGGGTGTCACCGGTGGTGAGCGGATACCAGACTTGGGCCAGCACCAGCCCGCCGAGCAGGAACCACACCGATCAACCGCCGGCCTGCCGCTCGACGATCGGGATCTCCCGCCCGAGGATCGCGAACGCCCGCTCGTCCCCCGGGAACAGGAAATGGCGCAGCACGTCGCTGAACCCGAACCGCCGGTACAGCCGCCAGGCCCGGGACGTCTGCTCGTCGGCCTCCGGAGTGGACAGCAGCACCGTCCTGCCCTCGGCCATCGCCAGCAGGGCACGCAACTGCCGGGCGCCGATCCCGTGACCCTGCGCCGCCGGGCGGACGTGCAGCTCGACCACCTCGAAACAGTCGGCCAGCCACCGATGCCGGGCCGGCTCGTCGAGCGCGGACCGGACCTGGTCGTGCCACCACTGGCCGGGAGCGGAGGTGTAGCCGTACCCGAACCCGGCGACCCGGCCCTCCGCGGTCAGCGTGGCCACCGCCCGGAACCCGGGCCGCCGCGCGTGCGAGCCGATGTAGCCGCGGCGGGTCTGCAACAGCTCCTTGCGGTAGCCCATCGCCTCGCCGTAGACCGCCACCACGTCGTCGAGCCGGCGCAGCAGGTCATCCGGCTGCCAAGCAACGAGCCTCATCGCGTCGTCCGCTCCTCTTCGTCAGCGGTCCATCCCAGCACGGTCCGGTCGCCGCTGATGTCCAGCACCGCGAAACGGGCGAACAGCTCCTCCGCGTACCAGCGGTCGGCGGGGGTGCGGGCGATCACCGCGCGGTGTTCTGGCTGACGGTACGCGAACGCGGTGAGATCCGCCGCGCCGCGCCACACGCTGACCGTGCCCTGCCAGCCGATCGGCGCCTCACCCACCCCGAAGCGGGCCAGCAGCCCCGGAGCGGCCGCCACCTCCCGGGCCACCGCCGGCACCGCCCGCCAGAACCGCAGCGCCCGGGACGGCCGCAACCGGGCCCGGGTCAGCGCCAGCACCATCCCGTCCGGGCGGCGACCGGTCGCGCGGAACGGGCTCCGGCCACCCCACTCACCGCGGCTGACCAGCGGTTCCAGGTCTACCCGCACCTGCTTCACGGCGATCTTCTCCCACGTGGGGAACCGCACCGGGCGGTCACTCACGGTGATTGCCGCCCAGCGGGTCAGGTCGGTGTCGCCGGGGCCGAAGGTGGAGCCGGTGCCCGTACCCAGGAATCGGCCGAACCGGACCCCGGAGAGATGGCGGCGGGCTTCGAGATGGCGGCGTGCGAAGGCCATGCGCAGCATGGCGGAGCCGACGGCCTGCCGCGGGACCCGCCAGACGTGCAGGCTGACCAGATCATCGGTCACCGCGCCACGGTACCGCGGCCTCTGCCGGGCCTCCGGCTACGCGACCTCCGCCGGGCTTCCGGCCGTCACGCGGACCAGCTCCGGATAGGTGATCGGAAAGACCGACCGGGGTACGCCGCCGGCCGCCCAGATCACCGGATAGCTCTCCAGATCGACGTCGACCAGGGTGCGCACCGGCTTCGGATGGCCGAGCGGGGCGACCCCGCCGATCGCCTGGCCGGTGTGCTCCCGGACGAACTCGGGCGTGGCGCGGCGCAGTTTCGTCACGCCGATCGAGGCGGCCACCTTGGCGGTGTCCACCCGGTGTGCGCCCGAGGTCAGGACCAGCAGCGGCTCGCCGTCGGCGTCGAAGATCAGCGAGTTGGCGATCTGGCCGACCGTCACGTCCAGCGCGGCGGCGGCCGCTGCCGCGGTGTGCACCGCCTCGTCGAGGATGACGATGTCGGTCACGTCGGCGCCCGCTTCCCTCAGCGCCTCCCGGACCGCGACGACGTTGGGATGATTCTGCATCGCCTCATCCTGCCCGACTGTCCGCTTCGGTCAATTACCGACAGCCTTGGCGCTGGCCTCCCACAATCGCGCGGCCAGTGCGCTGTCGCCGGCGTGGGCGGCCGGCCGGGTGACGGTGCGGCCCACGTAGTAGCCGCCGTCCACCAGCTCGGCCTCGGGGGTGGTGGCCAGCCAGACCAGCAGCTCACCGGCCTTCTCCGGGGTGACGAGGAAGGGTGCGTAACGGTAGAAGAGCCGGGTGACCCGGCCGGTGCCGAAGTTGGTGCGCACCACACCCGGGTGGAAGGACACGCTGAACACCTCCGGCCAGCGGCGGGCCGCCTCGGCGGTGAACAGGATGTTGGCCGCCTTGCTCGCCCCGTAGGCCTGCCACGAGCTGTATCTCTCCGGATCGCCGGCGAGCCGCTCCGGATCGGGGCTGCCGTGCCGGTGCGCCCGGGACGCGGTGTTCACCACCCGGCCGCCCTGCAGCTGCTCCCGCAACAGGCCGGTCAGCAGGAACGGCGCCAGATGATTGCCCTGGATGGTGGCCTCGAGGCCGTCGCCGGTGCGGCGGAACTCCCCGACCATGCCACCGGCGTTGTTCGCCAGCACGTCGATCCGTGGATAGGCCGCGCGCAGCTGATCGGCCAGGGCGCGCACCTCGGCGAGACTCTCGAAGTCGGCCCGGAAGGCGGCCGGCTCCCGCCCTCCTGCCGCCGTCACCCTTTCGACGGCGGTGGCCAGCCGACCGGGATCGCGGCCGACCAGCACCACCTCGTCGCCGCGGGCGGCGAACCGCTCCGCCGCGGCCAGGCCCACCCCGGAACTCGCCCCGGTCACCACGATCGTCGCCATGCCGCCATGGTAGTCACGAAGCCGTCGATCATCCGTTCGAAAATGCCGGTGGCGCGACGCCGTGAAGGTTGCCTTTTTGTCGGAGGGGGGTGTTAGTCTCTGCGGTAGTTAGAACGGATGTTCGAAAGGGTGTTCGTTCGGCTCCGGGATCGTGTTTCGCGGCACGTGTCCCGGGTGCGGTGGCCCGCGAAGCGCCGCACACCCTGGTCCGGGCATTCGCGGGTCCGGGCCTCAAGGCAGGCCGTCGCTCGCCACCCCCGACCCCCGGTGGTGGGCGACGGACCCGCCGGCGGTGCCGGCCGGGTGTGGTGTGGGGAAGCTTCACACCCGGCCGGCTTGCCGCCGGGCGGCTCGGACGGGCCGCCCGCCGGGGCTCCGGCTGCCCATTTCGGAGCCCCGGTTCCCGGCACGGCATGCTGCGTCTTCCTCCGCAGCGATCGGTTCGACCCACACGTCGGATGCGGAACAGGCGAGGAGATACGACGATGGCGAGCACCACGGCCCCCGGCCTCACGGCGGCTCCCGGTCCGGCGAGCGCCGGCGCGGCCCCCCGGGCGGATTCGCCCACGGTCCCGGCTCACATGCTGCCGCACCGCACACCGTCCCAGTTGCTGGCGCTCGCCCGGGCGGGCTTGATCGAGGCGGCGCACACCACCCCTGACGGGCTGCGCTACGCGGCGGCGCATCTGGCCGCCCTGCGCGCGGCCGCCGCCCTGCTCGCCGCCCGTGCCCGGCCAGCCGCGCCCGGCCGCCGCAGCCGCGCGACCAGTGTCTGGTCCCTGCTGGTTCTGGTGGCGCCCGAGTTCAGCGACTGGGCCGGCTATTTCGCGCTCGGCGCCGGCAAGCGCGCGGCGGCCGAGGCCGGCATCCCCCATGTCGTGAGCGCCCGCGAGGCCGACGACCTGTTGCGCGCCGCCGAGCAGTTCGTCACCGTGGCGGAGTCCGCGCTCGGGCTGGCGTACCAGCCACCCTTGGCCGCGTGACCGCCCGCTCGCCGTCGTGGGCCGGCCGTTCCCTCGGCCGCGCGCCGGCCGCCCGACCCGGGTAGACCCGGCTCAGCGGCGGCCCTGCCCGGTGCGGCTCGCCTCACCGGACGCGTTCCACGAGGGGCGTCGACGGCTGCTTCGCACCGGCTCGAGCCCCCCGGCAACCAGGTCCCCGCGTCCCGGCGCTCCGGGCTTCGACGGCCTGGCTCTCCGCGGCCTCGGGCTTCGGCGGCACGAGCTTTGGCAGGCGCGATCTCGGTGGCCCGGTTTCCGTGGCCCTAGCCCCGGCAGCTCGGGTCCCGGCAGCTCGGGTCCCGGCAGGTCAGATCTCGGTGGGCGGGGGCTTCTTGGGCGGGCTCGGTGGGCGGTTCGGCGGTTGAGCGCCGGCGGTGGCCGGGTGGGCAGTGATGTGACGGGGATTGTGGGATAGAGCGGGGCATGACGTGGCAGGGCGCATGATCAATGGTGCGGCCGCCCTCGCGGAGCTGGTCCGGACGGCGACCGGGACCGGCGAACCGGGGGCGCACCGGCTGCTGCCGGTGGCGCCCGAGCTGAGCGGGCTGTTGCCGGGGCGCGGGCTCCGGCGGGGCAGCACGGTGGCCGTCGCCGCCGGGCAGAGCGTGCCCGCCAATGGCCGGACCTCGCTGATGCTGGCGTTGCTCGCGGCCGCCTCGCGGAACGGCTCCTGGTGCGCGGTGGTCGGAGTGCCCGCGCTGGGCGCGCTCGCCGCCGCGGAGAGCGGCATCGTGCTGGAGCGGCTCGCACTGGTGCCCGACCCGGGGCCGGACTGGCCCACCGTGGTGGCCGCGCTGATCGACGGCGTGGACGTGGTGGTCGCGGCGGTTCCCGGGCCGGTGTCGGCGTCCGTCACCAGCCGGCTGGCCGCGCGGGCCCGGCAGCGGGGAAGCGTGCTGGTGCCGTTCGGTGACTGGGCCGGCGCCGACGTGACCCTCGAAGTCGGCAAGGGCCGGTGGGAGGGTCTCGGATCCGGCCGGGGCCGGCTGCGCCGCCGGGAGGTCACCGTCGTGTCCCGCGGCCGGGGTGCGGCCACCCGGCCTCGGGAGATCACCATGTGGATGCCGGGCGTCACGGTCCGGGACACCATCCCGCCGCCCCCGCCGTCCACGCTCCCCGAGCCGCCCCCGGGCACCCCGCCCGAGCGGATCACGCCGTCTTCGGCACCCCCACCACCCACCCCCGCCGCGTCGTGCCCGGCGCCCTCCGAGCACGCGCCGTCCTCGTCGGGCTTCCCGGCCTCCGTGCGCCCTGTGCCGGCTTCGGGATCTGTGCCGGCTTCAGGATCTGTGCCGGCTCGGCCGTTCTCCCCGCCCGCGTTGCCCGGCTCGGTCTCGGCGGTTCCGCCCTTCTCGGGGTCTTCGCCGTCCTCCTCGGGTGAGGCGTCTCGGCGGCTTTCGGGGTCTGTGCCGCTCCTGCTGAGCCGGACGGTCTCCTCCTCGGCCGGTGAGGGCTCGCCGCCCGCGTCGGGATCGGCCCTGCCGGGGGCGGACGGGCCTGCTCTGACGTGTGCGCCGGGGAGGACCTAGTGGAAGCGGCTGTTCGTACCCTGCTGGTCTGGTGCCCGGACTGGCCGGTGGTGGCCGCGGAGATCGTGGCGGGGGTGCCGGGGGCCGAGCCGGTCGCGGTGATGTTCGGAAACCGGGTGCTGGCCTGTTCCGAGGCGGCCCGGCGGGAAGGTGTGCGGCGAGGGCTCCGGCGGCGGGAGGCGCAGGGACGCTGCCCGCAACTGGTGGTCGTGGAGCACGATCCGGGGCGGGACGCACGGGCGTTCGAGCCGGTGGTGGTCGCGATCGAAGGTGTGGTGGCCGGGGTCGAGGTGATCCGGCCGGGGGCCTGTGCGGTCGCCGCCCGAGGGCCGGCCCGCTACTTCGGCGGGGAGGAGGCGGCCGCCGAGCGGATCGTCGAGCAGGTCGCCCTGGAGTGCGCGGTGGAGTGCCAGATCGGGCTCGCCGACGGAGTGTTCGCGGCCGGGATCGCGGCACGGGCGGGACGGATCGTCGAGGCGGGGGGTAGCCGGGAGTTTCTGTCCGGCGTACCGGTCGAGGCTCTTGAAGAGCCGGAGCTGACCGACCTGCTGAAGCGGCTCGGGGTCAAGACGCTCGGTGATTTCGCGGCGCTGCCGGCGGGGGATGTGCTGACCCGGTTCGGATTCTCCGGGGCCCTGGCGCACCGGCTCGCCTCCGGGGGCGATCATCGGCCGCTCGCGGTGCGGCGGCCACCGGCCGATCTGACCGTGGAGGAGACCTACGACGAGCCGCTCGCCCGGGTGGACGTGGCGGCCTTCGCGGGGCGGGCGCTGGCCGAACGCCTGCACGACAGGCTGGCCGCGCACGGGCTGGCGTGCACCCGGCTCGGGGTGGAGGCGGTCACAGCGGACGGTCAGGAGCTGTTCCGGGTGTGGCGGCACGACGGTCTGCTCGGGGCCGCCGCCATCGCCGAGCGGGTGCGGTGGCAGCTGGACGGCTGGCTCACCGGCGCCCGGCGCGGGAGGACGGCACGGCCCACCGCGGGACTGGTGCGGTTGCGGCTGGTGCCCGACGGGGTGCTGGCTCACGTCGGCCTGCAACCGGGGCTCTGGGGTGAGACCGGAGCGGAACGGGACCGTGCGCACCGGGCGTTCAGCCGGGTCCAGGGTCTGCTCGGCCCGGAAGCGGTGGTCACGCCGGTGCTGAGCGGCGGCCGGTCGGCGGACGACCGGGTGCGGCTGGTGCCCTGGGGCGACGAACGGGAACCGGAACGACCGGTCGCCGGCCAGGCCGAGCCGATCCCCGGCATCGAGACGGTTCCGGTCCTGGAGAGGGCGGTGGCTCCGCCGTTGCGGCTGGACGCCCCGCGGGCCTCCCATCTGAGATTGGTGGGCGGGCTCCGGGCGGAGCCTTCCAACGGGGTCGAGACCTCCGGTGCGGACGGGTTCGCCATGGTCGAGGTGCGGGCCGGCCAGCGCCGGCGTGCCGGGCGGAAACCGGCGGCCCTGCCGCCGTGGCCCGGGCGGCTGCCGCGGCCTTCGCCGGCCGTGGTGCTGGGGCATCCGCTGCCGGCCGCGGTCGCCGACGCGGAGGGCCGGGCGGTCGGGGTCAGCGCGCGGCTCGAGCTGACCGGGGCTCCCGCGACGTTGACGGTGGGCCGGCGGGAGCCGGTGGCGATCACCGGCTGGGCCGGGCCGTGGCCGGTGGACGAGCGCTGGTGGGCGGCGGGGGAGTCGCGGCGGCGGGCCCGGTTCCAGATGGCGCTCGCGGACGGGCGCGCGCTTCTGCTGACCCTCGCCGGTGGCCACTGGATGGTCGAGGCCGTCTATGACTGAGCAGGAGTTTCGATGAGCTTCCACAACCCGGACGTGCCCTGGTGGCGGCTGGAGAGGGCGCTGTCCGGAAAGAGCGGCCCGGCGGAGGCGGAGGACGAAGAGAACGGCCCGGCGGCGGAGCCGGAGGGGAAGGGCGGTCACGAGGCGGAGCCGGAGGGGAAGGGCAGGCGGCGGGCGCTGTGGGCGCTTCCCGCGCAGCAGGTGGTGGATCCGCTGATCGTGGACGGCGACGGCGGCGATTCGCCGGCCTGGAGCCGGAAGCGGGAGCCCTACCGCCCGGCGCCGGGACTGGTCCGGGCCGAGGGGACGGTCGACTACGCCGAATTGCACTGTCACACCAACTTCAGCTTCCTGGACGGCGCCAGCCACCCGGAGGAGCTGGCCGAGGAGGCGGCACGGCTCGGCCTGACCGGGCTGGCGGTCACCGATCACGACGGCTTCTACGGTGTGGTCCGCTTCTCGCAGGCGGCCCGCGAACTTTCCCTGCCCACGATCTTCGGAGCCGAGTTGTCGCTGGGCCTGACCAGGCCGCAGAACGGCGAGGCGGACCCGGAGGGCACGCACCTGCCGGCTCTCGCGCACGGCCACGAGGGGTATGCCCGGCTGGCCCGGGTGATCTCCGAGGCGCAGCTGCGCGGCGGGGAGAAGGGCCGCCCCGACTACGGCGACCTGGAGCGGGTCGCCGAGACCCTGCGTGATCACGTGCTGGTGCTGACCGGCTGCCGGAAGGGGACGGTGCCGTCGGCGCTGGCCACCGGGGGCATGGAGCGGGCGGCGTACGAGCTGGACCGTCTGGTGGCCCTGTTCGGCGCGCCGAACGTGGCCGTGGAGCTGACCGACCACGGCGACCCGATCGACGGCGACCGCAACGACGCCCTGTTCGAGCTGGCCCGCAGCCGTCGCCTGGAGGTGGTGGCGACGAACAACGTGCACTACGCGACCCCGTCCCGCCGCCGGCTGGCGACCGCCCTGGCCGCGGTCCGGGCCCGGCGCAGCCTGGACGAGATGGACGGCTGGCTGCCCGCGGCCGGCACCGCCCACCTGCGCAGCGGCGCCGAGATGGCCCGCCGGTTCGCCGGCTATCCGGGCGCGGTGGAGAACGCCGCGGTCTACGGCGGTGACCTGGCGTTCGACCTGGACCTGGTGGCGCCCCGGCTGCCGGACTACCCGGTGGGCGACGGGCACACCGAGATGAGCTGGTTGCGGAAGCTGACGATGGAGGGTGCGGCCCAGCGTTACGGTCCACCGGCGGCGAATCCGAAGGCCTATCAGCAGATCGAGTACGAACTCCGCATGATCGAGGAGCTCGGCTTCCCCGGCTACTTCCTGGTGGTCTACGACATCGTCCGGTTCTGCCGGGAGAACCGGATCTACTGCCAGGGCCGGGGCTCGGCGGCCAACTCGGCGGTCTGCTACGCGCTCTGGATCACGAATGTCGACGCGGTGAAGTACAACCTGCTCTTCGAGCGGTTCCTCGCCCCGGAGCGGGACGGCCCACCGGACATCGACGTCGACATCGAGTCGGACCGACGGGAGGAGGTGATCCAGCACGTCTACGAGAAGTACGGCCGGGAGCACACCGCCCAGGTGGCGAACGTGATCTCCTACCGGCCCCGGTCGGCGGTCCGGGACATGGCCCGTGCGTTCGGCTTCTCCCCGGGCCAGCAGGACGCCTGGAGCAAGCAGATCGACCGGTGGGGCGACGTGGCCGCCACCGACACCGACATGCCGGAGACGGTGCGCGACTTCGCCAACGAGGTGCAGACCTTCCCCCGCCACCTGGGCATCCATTCGGGCGGCATGGTGATCTGCGACCGGCCGATCATCGAGGTCTGCCCGGTCGAGTGGGGCCGCATGCCGGGCCGCACCGTCCTGCAATGGGACAAGGACGACTGCGCCGCCGTCGATCTGGTCAAGTTCGACCTGCTCGGGCTCGGCATGCTGTCGGCGTTGCACTACGCGTACGACATGATCGAGGACGAGTTGGACATCGGGACTATGCCGCTGGACGACCCCGAGGTCTACGAGATGCTCTGCCGGGCCGACTCGGTCGGGGTGTTCCAGGTGGAGAGCCGCGCCCAGATGGCCACGCTGCCCCGCCTCAAGCCACGGGAGTTCTACGACCTGGTCATCGAGGTGGCGCTGATCCGCCCGGGACCCATCCAGGGCGGTTCCGTCCACCCGTACATCCGCCGGAAGAACGGCCTGGAGGCGCCCCGCGTGCCGCACCCCCTGATGGAGAACGCGCTGGCCAAGACCCTCGGCGTGCCGCTCTTCCAGGAGCAGTTGATGCAGTTGGCGATCGACGTCGCCGGCTTCGACCCGTCGGAGGCCGATCAGCTGCGGCGGGCGATGGGCTCGAAACGGTCGGTGGAGAAGATGGAGAGGATCAAAAAGCGACTGTACGACGGGATGGCCGCCAACGAGATCACCGGACAGCTGGCCGACGACCTGTTCGTGAAGCTCTCCGCGTTCGCCAGTTACGGCTTCCCGGAGAGCCACGCCATGAGCTTCGCCTACCTGGTCTACGCGAGCGCCTGGCTGAAGCGGTACCACCCGGCGGCGTTCTGCGCGGCCCTGCTCAACGCGCAGCCGATGGGCTTCTACTCGCCACAGACGCTGGTCGACGACGCGCGCCGGCACGGGGTCGAGGTGCGCCGGCCGGACATCAACCGCAGCGATGCCACGGCGACGCTGGAGACCACACCGGAGAGCCGGTGGAGATCCGCGGCCGGGGAGCCACCGCACGCCTGGGGGATCGGCGGCCCGGCCGTCCGTCAGGGCCTCTCCAGCATTCGTACGATCGGTGCCGACCTCGCCGAGCGGATCGAGCAGGAACGCCGTACCCATGGTCCTTATCGGTCAATGACGGATCTCGCCCGGCGTACCGGATGCTCCACCGCCCACCTGGAGGCGCTCGCCACGGCCGACGCGTTCGCGGGTTTCGGGCTCTCGCGCCGGGAGGCGCTGTGGGCCGCGGGGGCGGCCTCGCAGGACAAGCCGGACCGCCTTCCGGGCACGGTGACCGGCACCGAGGCGCCCGTGTTGCCCGGCATGAGCGACGTGGACATCCTGGTCGCGGACGTGTGGGCGACCGGTCTGTCACCGGAGACGCATCCGGCCCGTTTCCTGCGCGAGGAACTGGACCGGGCCGGAGCGCTGCCGATCGAACGGCTCGCCGCGGTGGAGGCGGGCACCCGGATCCGGGTCGGTGGGATCGTCACCCACCGGCAGCGGCCGGCCACCGCGGGCGGGGTGACCTTCGTGAACCTGGAGGACGAGACCGGAATGCTGAACGTGACCTGCTCGCCGGGTCTGTGGCAGCGCTACCGGAAGGTGGCCCGGATGAGCTCGGCGCTGCTGGTGCGCGGCCGGCTGGAGAAGGCGGAGGGGGTGCTCAACCTGGTGGCGGACCGGCTCGACGCGATCAGTCCACCGGTGACACCCGCGTCCCGCGATTTCCGGTGATTCGTTCCTTTTACGGTATATGGTGCTTCGGGAAACATCCGGGGGTGCCTCATGATCCGTACGATGATCGGTCTTGCCGCGACGCTCGCCGCCGTGGCGGGTGCCGCCGGCCCGGCCGCGGCCGACACCGGAGATTCCGGCCCACGAGGGGCCGCCCACTCCAAGCTCACCCTCACCTACCAGGCCAAAGTCGTCCATCTCACCTGCCGCCCGGCCGGCGGCGACCATCCCCGGCCCGTCCAGGCCTGTGCCACGCTGCGTGACATCGACGGGAACCCGTCCCGCCTCAAGCCGGGCGACGCGTTCTGCATGCTGCTCTACGCGCCGGTCACCGCCCGGGTGCAGGGCACCTGGGAGGGCCGCAGCGTCCGGTGGCAGCAGACCTACGGCAACAGTTGCGAGATGGCCCGCGCCACAGGCGTGCTGTTCCAATTCTGAATGGACGTCGCGGTTACGCTGCCCTCGTGGAAACTTCTACGCGTACCGGTCGTCCGCACGTCACGGCTCGCACCGCCGCGGTCTGGGCGGTGCTCCGCCGGGAGCTGGAGCGGCAGGGTCGCGAGCTGACCGTCCTCGACGTCGGCGGGGGCACCGGCGGGTTCGCCGTTCCGCTCGCCGAGGCCGGCCACATCGTCACCGTCATCGATTCCAGCCCCGACGCGCTCGCTTCCCTCACCCGCCGGGCCGCCGAAGCCGGCGTCGCCGGCCGGGTCCGTGCCGTGCAGGGCGACGGCGACGCGCTCGCCTCCCTCGTCGAGCCGGGCAGCGCCGACCTGATCCTCTGCCACTCCGTCCTCGAGGTGGTCGACGAGCCGGCCGGGGTGGTCGCCGCCATCGCCGCCGCGCTGCGCCCCGGCGGCGCGGCCAGCGTGCTGGTGGCGAGCCGGGCCGCGGCGATCCTCGGCCGCGCCGTCAACGGCCATCTGAAGGCGGCGGCCGCGCTGGTCACCGACCCGGCCGGCCGGGCCGGGCCGCGTGACACGCTGCTGCGCCGCTACGACGCGGCGGGCGCGGGCGATCTGCTCACCGCCGCGGGGCTCCAGGTCGAGGAGACCCATGGGGTACGCGTGATCGCCGACCTTCTGCCCGCAGCCGTCCTCGAGGAGGACCCGCAGGCCGTGCTGGAACTCGAACTGGAACTGAGCGCCCGGCCCCCGTTCCGCGACGTCGCCTCCCAGTTGCACCTCTTCGCCCGCCGGCCATGACCCGCCCCGGGTGGTTCGAGCCGTGACTTGTTGGTCGGGTGAGGGGCGGCGATGACGGTTTCCGGGAGTGAGCTGTTCGCGGAGCGGCCGCGGCCGGTCGGGGCGGTGCCCGAGGACGGGCTGCCGGAGGAGGCGTTCCGGACCGTGGCGCCCGCCTACGGGGCGGGCAGTCTCGCCGACCTGCTGCCCAGCGTGTGCGCGGTGCTCGGGGTGCCGGGCGCGGTCGACGTCCTCGGCCTCGGGGAGCGGCTCGACGGGGTGGACCGGGTCGGGGTGCTGCTCGTGGACGGGCTGGGGACGTACCAGTTGCCCGAGGCCGTTCCGTTCGCCCCGGTCCTCGCCGATCTGGCCCGGAGTGGCCCGTCCGTGATCGGCGTTTCCGGGGCGCCGGACGGCGCCGGGGCGCTGACCGCCGGGTTCCCGTCTACCACCCCGGTCAGTCTGGTGACGCTCGGTACGGGGGTGGCGCCGGGCGCCCATGGAGTGCTCGGGTTCACCCTGCGCCGTCCGGACGGGCGGGTGCTCAACCACATCCAATGGGCTGACGACCCGGATCCGCGGGACTGGCAGCCGGTGCCGACCCGGATGGAGACCGCCATGGATGCCGGGGTGCCGGTCACCGTGGTGAGCGCACCCGAGTTCGAGGGGACCGGGCTCAGCCTGGCCGCCAACCGGGGCGGCCGGTACCTGGGCGCGGGTGACGGCGCCGCGGTGACCGACGGGATGCTGGCGGCGCTGCGGTCCGGACCCGGCCTGGTCTACGGCTACCACCCGGACCTGGACCGGGCCGGACACCTGGACGGGGTCTGCTCGGACAGTTGGCGCGCGGCGGTCCGCGGGGTCGACCGGATGCTGGACCGGCTGGTGCACGGGCTCCCGGCCGGCGCCGCGCTCCTGGTGATCGCCGACCACGGCCAGCTCAACGTGCCCGGCTCCGCCCGGTACGACCTGGGCGCCGACCCGGTCCTCGGAGCCGGGGTGATCGGCGTGACCGGCGAGCCCCGGGTTCGCTACCTGTATGTCGCGGACGGTTCCCGGGACGACGTCATGGCGAACTGGCGGGCGGTCCTGGGTGAGGACGCCCGGGTGCTGTCGCGGGACGAGGCGATCGCCGAGGGCTGGTACGGCCCGGTCCCGCCGAGGCACGCCGATCGGCTCGGGGACGTGGTGGTGATGTGCCGGCGCCGGGCCGTCGTGCTCGCCTCCGGCTGGGAACCGGCGAGAGTGGGCGAGTTGATCGCCTACCACGGCTCCGGTACGGCGGCCGAGATGACGATTCCGTTCTTGATCGCCCGATAAGATCTATTTGCTTCAATCGATTTGTCTGGATTTCGGGAGTGCTCGCCGACGTCTTCGTGGGATCATGTGTCCAAGCAGCTCACGGCCGGTGATCAGGGACACACGCTGCCGTGACGGACGGGTTGTGCGGCGCGGTGATCGGTCTTTTGGGACGAACCGATCTTCGCTACCCCGAAAATCACCCGCACTCGGTCGTCGTCCCGCTTTCCGACCCGCCGACCCGCTCGTAGACTTGCGTGATAAGGCAGCCGACGGCTGCCCCGCATCATCACACCTGCACCACCCCGACCCCGCCGCGGGGCCGGACATGCGCCCGGGGAGGAATGCCGTGCCGCTCTCGGAGCACGAGCAGCGGCTGTTCGATCAGATCGAGCGGTCGCTTGCCGAGGACCCCAAGTTCGCCTCGGCTGTGCGGGCCAGCGACCCGCGTTTCCACGCACGGCGCCGGCTCCTCATCGCCGCGTTCGTGATCGTCCTTGGCCTGGGTCTGGTCGTCTACGGGACGGTGGACCAGAACACGCCGCTCGGTGTGGCAGGCTTCGTCGTCATGCTCGGTGCCGCTGCCTTCGCGATGCAGTCGAGGCGCCGCAGCCAAGCACCCGACCTGAAATCGGTCGGAGGCACGGCGACCCGCCGCACCCGCTCGAGCCGCAAGAGCGGCGGCTTCCTGGAGCGGCTCGAGGACCGGTGGCGCCAACGCCCGGAGGGGCATCGCTGACCCACCGAGCCGGCTGGCAAGCCGGCTCCGATGACCGGCGGCCGGACCATCCGGCCGCCGTCGTCATACCCGCGCCCGGTCAGCTGACCCGCCGTGCCGCGCGCCGCTTGCCCGGGCGGGAAGGGCCGCTGATGTTGAGAGCGGGCATCGCCCGTACCGGACAGAAGGAGCGCGAGGCGCCACTCGGCGTGAGTGGCGCCTCGCGGCTGTTGTGGATCTCAGCGTGCCCGGTTCAGAAGGCGCCGCGGGTTGAAGCGGGACAGGGTCTCGCCGAGGCTGCTCATCCGTTCGGCCGCCCGGGTGGACCACTCCGCCAGGCCCAGACGCCAGCTGAGCAGCACCGACGGGGGCAGGAGGAGGGCACGCACGCGGGTCCCGGTGGGGGCGCCCTCGGCCATGCCGGAACGGACCCGGGTGAGGGCGACCGCGAGTTCGGCGCCCTGGAGGGGGAGCCGGGCGTAGCGGGCGCGTTCCTCGGCGGTGCCCAGCAGGGTCGCCGCCTCGGCGGGGTCGCCGGTGAGGGACGACTCGCGGATCAGCCGCTGGGCGGTGATCCGGGGCGTCTCGGTCGGGTCCACCAGCACCTGGTAGTCGATCATCGAGTCGATGAGCTCGTCCCAGGCGGCGTGGGCGTCCTCGCGGGCCCGGCCGGTGTCGCTGGTCACCGTGATGTCGGTGATCCCTTCACCGCCCTCGGCGGACAGGACCGCCGGTGCTGGCGACGGCACCGTGGCGGCGTGCCGCCGACGGCGGACCAGGATCCGGCGCAGGGCCGGGACCAGCAGCAACGCGATGATCAGCGCGACGCCACCGGCGATCCACAGACCGGTCCAGGAGGTCTCGTCGGTGATCGGGCCGGCCGCGCCGGTCTGGTTGCCCTCGTTCTCCGCCCGGTTGGGGCGTTCGGCCGCGCCGGGGCCCGCCGACGAGTTCGCGCCGGTCGCGCCGGGGCCGGTCGAGGTGGAGGCCGCCGGGGCGGGCCGGTCCACGTCGGGCGCCCACGCCGAGCGGGCCGAGCCGGTGACCGCGGCGGACGGCGTGGCGTCGAACGGCACCCAGCCGAAGCCCTGGAAGTAGACCTCGGTCCAGGCGTGCGCGTTCCGGTTGGTGATCTCGTAGGTGTTGTCGCCGATCGCCTTGCCGCGGGTGAAACCGAACGCCACCCGGGCCGGGATGTCGGCGGCGCGGACCATCCACGCCATCGCGGCCGCGTACTGCTGGCAGTAGCCGGCCTTGTTGTTCAGGAACTCGGCGACCTCCGAGGCCTTCCCGGTCGACGGCACGGACAGGCTGTACTTGAAACCCTTCTCCTGGGAGAAGGAGTCGTAGATCGCCCGGACCTTGTCGTAGTCGTTGTCCTTGCCGGCGATCAGCGCCGCCACCTTCTCCTCGACCGTCGCGTCCGGTGGCCGGGCGGTGAACGCCATCAGCGGGTCACCGGGATCCAGCGAGTCCGACTGGCGCAGCGCGGCGGCGTTGAACGTGGGCCGCAGGTACGTGATGTCGTACCGCTGCTCCTTGGTGGTGGCCCGCCCGGAGAACAGCACCTGCTGACTGGGGTCGTACGCCCAGTTGCCGTTGAGGTTGCCCACTGACAGCGCGTAGCTGTAGAGGGGCGCCATGTTCTGCTGGAGCCGGTCGGTGACCTGCACCTGGGCTTGGTGCTGCGTGTACCGTGCCGCGCTGGTGGCCGCCACCTGCCGCGGATCGGGCAGGCCCTTGCTCAGCGAGTCGCCCTTCGGGGTGTCGTGGGCGAAACCGTTCTCGGTCAGCACCTCGGCGACACCGAACCGCAGGTAGAACGGCTCCGGCTCGTCGGTCTTCACCTGGAGCAGCTTGACCGTCTCGGAGTGGTTGAGCTGCCCGCTCAGCGACGCGAACAGGTTGATCCGGCCGCCGTTGCCGTTGCCCGGCCCGGTGCCCATGCCCGGGCCGCTCTGCGTGATCTGGGAGAGCAGCCCGCCGCTCACGGTGGGCACGGCCAGGGGCAGCACCACGGCCGCCAGTACGCCGACCACGCCGATCCGGCGCCCGGCGGCGGCCAGCGGGGACGGCTCCCAGACGTCCACGTCCCGCCCGTCGCCGGTGAACCGGCGGCCGAAGCGGCGCACCCGGTCCACGTTGTCGGCGACGAGCAGCCACATGTACCCCACGGCGCCGATCATGAACGGCACCGGGGGCACGCTGTCCAGGTAGATCGCGACCGGGATGGAGTAGATGGCCAGCATCGGCAGGCCGGCCAGGGCGGGCCGGCGGAACACCGCGGTCAGCAGGTCGACCGCGATGGCCACGACGCCGACGCCGAACACCGTGACGAACAGCAGGCCGTCCCGGTCGGGGACGGGCACGCCGTACGACCGGGTGTCCTCCCCGGCCTGGTGGATCAGATCCATCCAGTGGCCGAAGGTGTCCGGCTGCGGGATGAAGAACTCCCCGCCGCTGGGGAAGAGCCAGGTCAGCGACAGGACGAAGGCGGCCACCATGCTCACGGTCTGTGCCCAGGTGGGGAACCGGAAGGTCCGGGTGGCCACCGCTGCACCCTGGATCAGCAGCACCGTGAGCAGGCACTGCATCAACCAGGTCCAGTCCTTGAAGATCGACGACAGTGGCGCCGCGGCGAGCAGCGTGGCCGCCGCCGCGACGAGCCCGAGGCGACGCCGGCCGGTCATCGGACCACCCCGCTGACCGTCTCGGCCATCGCCGCGCGGTACGCGAAGCCCTGCGAGCCCCGCCCCACCGTCGGCCAGAGCGCGGCCAGGGTGTCGCCGTGCGTCACCGGGACCGACCGCCAGCCGCCGCGGACCAGGGCGAGCGACGCGGCCGCGTGCTCCCGGTCGGCCTCCTGCCGTTCCCCGTCGGCCAGCGGCATCCAGGTGGAGCTGTCCAGCGTGAACCCGATGCAGGTGGCGCCGTTGCCGCGGAGCTGGCCGAGCAGGCCCGCCTCGGCGGTGGTGAGCGCGCCGAACAGGCCGATCACCAGGCCGCCGTCGCTGCGCCGCCGGACGTGCTCGACCAGGATCGAGATGTCACCGTTCTGTTCCGCTTTCACGTCGGCCAGGGTGTCCAGGATCAGGCTCTCGCCGCCGGCCTCGGAGGCGTCGACGTCGGTGCCCGTGCCGGTGACCAGGCGCAGCTTGTAGCCGGCCTCGCGCAGGTGCACCGCGATGCTGGCGACCGCCGACACGGCCCACTCGAAGCTGGCCGTCGGGCCCTCGCCGCGGTGCGCGTAGACCCGGGTGTCCAGCACGATCGTGGCCCGGCTCTCCCAGGGCTGCTCCTCGCGGCGGACCATCAGCTCACCCGTCCGGGCGGTGGACCGCCAGTGCACCCGGCGCAGGTCGTCGCCGCGCCGGTACTCGCGGGTGGCCGCGTCGTCCTCGCCGTGCACCGCCACCGAACGGGCGCGGCTGTCGCCGGTGCCCGCGTACTCCCCGGCCAGACGGACCCGGGGCAGCGCCACCACCTGCGGGATCACGGTGAGCCGGTCCACGCTGGGGAAGGAGCGGGTCAGCTCGCACAGCCCGAACGGGTCGGTGAGCCGGACGATCAGGGGGCCGATCGGGTAGCGGCCACGGATGTCGGCGCGCACCGTGTACGCCACCGAGCTGGCCTGATGTGCCCCGAGCTTCTCCAGCACGACGCGGGGGCGGCTGCCCAGCGCGTACGGCAGGCGGTCCTCCAGGAGCATGGTGCCGGTGGGCAGGCGGGACAGGTTCTGCAGGCGCAGGATGACCCGCGCGCTCGACCCGACCGGGGCCCGCCCCGGCTCCAGTGACCGGGTGCAGGCCAGCTTGTAGCGGCTACGCCCGACATACCACGCGGCGAGCAGAGGGAGGGCGGCCAGCAGCACCGCCACCCGCAGCAGGTCCCGCTCGCCGAGGATGAGCGCCGAGACCGCGGCGGCGATCGCCGCGGCCAGGAACGAGCGGCCGCGCGTGGTGAGCCCCCGCAGCGCCTCCCGCATCCTCAACGCCCCCGTGACTCGTACGACGCGCGCCCGTCACGGGTGTCGTAGGGATTGCGGGCGTGCGGCAGCGGCAGCCGGTGCACGATCTCGGAGACGATGGCGTCCGTGGTCCGCCGGTTGAGCTGGGCGTCCGCGGTCGGGATGATCCGGTGCGCGAGGACCGGCACGGCCAGCGCCTGGAGATCGTCGGGGAGCACGTAGTCACGGCCCTCCAGAGCGGCCACCGCCTTGGCGGTGCGCAGCAGCTGGAGCGTGGACCGGGGCGACGCGCCGAGCCGGATCTCCGGGGCCTCCCGGGTGGCGGTGACCAGGGCGATCGCGTACTGCTGGACGGCGTCGGCGGCGTGCACCGCGCGGGCCGTCTCGATCAGCCGGCGGACCAGTGCGGCGTCCGCCACGGCCCGCAGGTCGTTGAGCGGGTCGTGGTCGCCGTGGCCGCTGAGCATCGCCAGTTCGGCCCGCGGGTCGGGGTAGCCCATCGCGATCCGGGCGGTGAACCGGTCCCGCTGCGCCTCGGGGAGGGGGTAGGTGCCCTCCATCTCGATCGGGTTCTGCGTCGCGACCACCATGAACGGCGCCTGGAGCTCGTAGGTGGTGCCGTCGACGGTGACCTGCCGCTCCTCCATGCACTCCAGGAGGGCGGACTGGGTCTTCGGCGAGGCCCGGTTGATCTCGTCGCCGACCACCAGGTTGGCGAAGACCGCGCCCGGCTTGAACTCGAAGTCCCGCGTCTCCTGGTTGTAGACGCTGACTCCGGTCACGTCGCTGGGCAGCAGGTCCGGCGTGAACTGGATGCGCCGCACCGAACAGTCGATCGAGCGGGCCAGGGCCTTGGCGAGCTTGGTCTTGCCGACGCCCGGCACGTCCTCGATCAGCAGGTGGCCCTCGGCGATCAGCACCGCGAGCGCCAGTCGCACCGTCGCGCTCTTGCCCTCGATGACCTGTTCGATGTTGGCCATGATGGCTTGCGTCGCGGTGCGGAACTCGGCGCTCGTCAGCGGGCCTGACGGCTCGCCCCAGGTCGGCGTTGTCACGGGCCTCCTCCAAATACGTGTCTACCCCCGTCAGGTGGAGATCACCCACCGTCAAGGGGCACCGTAGGGTCGCGGGCGCCCAGCGGCCGTGGGCCTCGGCGCTCGCCACCCGTCCCCACAGGTTATCCCCGTACATCCGCATCGCCGAAAGGCCTGATCGTGACCCTGTTGATATCGGTTTTCGGGGGATACCGGACGAACGCGTGCCATCCACCATCCAAAGACTGGTCGCCTGTGGACAGCCGGGAGTATTTCACGCGCCCGCCATACCGGTCGCCGTCCGTGACGGGGGAGGGGTACCATGCACGCATGGCTCGGTCTTTCCTGCTCCTTAGCCGGCCGTGCTGATCCGTTAGTCGGACCAGGCACGGCTACCCCTCCTGCGCGAGGGGCTTTTTTATGCCCTCTTTCCGAAAAGACGAGACGTAGACGAGATGGTGAAGATGAGCGAGACCGAGACCCCACCGTTCCGCTATACCGCCGCGATGGCCGGCGAGATCGAGCTGCGCTGGCAGGACCACTGGGCCGAGAAGGGCACCTTCCACGCGCCCAATCCGGTCGGTGAGCTGGCTGATCCCACGCACCCCCGAGCGGGTGCGCCCAAGCTGCACGTCCAGGACATGTTCCCGTACCCGTCCGGCGCCGGCCTGCACGTCGGTCACCCGCTGGGCTACATCGGCACCGACTGCTACACCCGCTACCAGCGGATGGCCGGCTTCAACGTGCTGCACCCGATGGGCTTCGACGCGTTCGGCCTGCCCGCCGAGCAGTACGCGGTGCAGACCGGCACCCACCCGGCGGTCACCACGGCGGCCAACGTCGAGCGGTACCGGCAGCAGCTGCGCCGGCTGGGCCTGGCGTACGACGACCGCCGGTCCTTCTCGACCACCGACCCGGAGTACTACCGCTGGACCCAGTGGATCTTCCTGCAGGTCTTCAACTCCTGGTTCGACCCGTCGGTGCGCAAGGCCCGCCCGATCAGCGAGCTGATCGCCTCCTACGAGGCCGGCGAGCGCGGCCCGGAGTGGGCCGGCCTGTCCGCCGCCGAGAAGCGCAAGGTCATCGACGGTCACCGCCTGGCGTACGTCTCCGAGGCCCCGGTCAACTGGTGCCCGGGCCTGGGCACAGTGCTGGCCAACGAGGAGGTCACCCCGGAGGGCCGCTCCGAGCGCGGCAACTTCCCGGTGTTCCAGCGCAGCCTGAAGCAGTGGATGATGCGGATCACCGCCTACGGTGACCGCCTGGTCGAGGATCTGGACACGCTGGACTGGCCGGAGCCGGTCAAGCTGATGCAGCGCAACTGGATCGGCCGGTCGCGCGGCGCCCACGTCGACTTCCCGGTCGAGGGTGGCGTCATCAAGGTCTTCACCACCCGCCCGGACACCCTGTTCGGCGCCACCTACATGGTGCTGGCCCCGGAGCACGAGCTGGTCGAGCGGATCACGCCCGCGGTCTGGCCGGAGGGGACGCACGCGGTCTGGACCGGCGGCGCGGACACGCCCGCGGCGGCGGTGGACAACTATCGGCGGGCGGCCGCCGCGAAGACCGACGAGGAGCGGACCGCCGACGGCAAGGTCAAGACCGGCGTCTTCACCGGCGCCTACGCGACCAACCCGGTCAACGGCGCCCAGGTCCCGGTCTTCATCGCCGACTACGTGCTGGCCGGTTACGGCACCGGCGCGATCATGGCGGTGCCCGGCCAGGACGAGCGGGACTGGGCCTTCGCCGAGGTCTTCGAGCTGCCCATCATCCGTACGGTGAAGGCTCCTGAAGGTTGTGAAGGGGCTTTCACCGGCGACGGACCGGCGATCAACAGCGACTGGCTGGACGGCAAGGAGGTCGCCGAGGCCAAGGCCGCCATGATCGAGTGGCTGGAGGCGAACGGCAAGGGCCGTGGCGCCACCACCTACCGGCTGCGGGACTGGCTGTTCAGCCGGCAGCGCTACTGGGGCGAGCCGTTCCCGATCGTCTACGACGAGACCGGCCTGCCGATCGCGCTGCCCGAGTCGATGCTGCCGGTCGAGCTGCCGGACGTGGACGACTTCTCGCCGCGCACCTTCGACGCGGACGACGCGGACACCGAGCCGGAGACCCCGCTGTCCCGTAAGAAGGACTGGGTGCAGGTCGAGCTGGACCTGGGCGACGGCCCGAAGACCTACACCCGCGAGACCAACACCATGCCGCAGTGGGCCGGCTCCTGCTGGTACGAGCTGCGCTACCTGGACCCGCACAACGGCGACAAACTGGTCGACCCGGAGAACGAGGCCTACTGGATGGGCCCGCGTTCTTCCGAGGACTGCGGCGGCGTCGACCTGTACGTCGGCGGTGTCGAGCACGCCGTCCTGCACCTGCTGTACGCCCGCTTCTGGCACAAGGTGCTGTTCGACCTGGGGCACGTCTCGTCGTTCGAGCCGTTCAAGAAGCTGTTCAACCAGGGCTACATCCAGGCGTACGCGTTCCGTGACGACCGCGGCGTCATCGTGCCGGCCGAGGAGGTCGTCGAGCGTGACGGTAAGTGGTACCACGGCGACCAGCAGGTCAACCGCGAGTACGGCAAGATGGGCAAGTCGCTGAAGAACGTCGTCACCCCCGACGAGATGTGCGAGCAGTACGGCGCCGACACGTTCCGGGTGTACGAGATGGCGATGGGCCCGCTGGACGTGTCCCGCCCGTGGGAGACCCGCGCCGTCGTCGGCTCGCAGCGCTTCCTGCAGCGTGCCTGGCGTCTGGTGGTCGACGAGGAGACCGGCGCCGTCCGGGTGACCGACGAGCCGCTGGACCCGAAGACCCGCAAGGTCCTGCACAAGGTCATCGCCGGTGTCCGCGAGGACATGGAGGAACTGCGGTTCAACACCGCGATCGCCAAGCTGATCGAGCTGACGAACGCGCTGACCCCGCTGCCGGTCGCCTCCCGCGAGGCGGTCGAGCCGCTGGTGCTGATGCTGTCCCCGTTCGCCCCGCACATGGCCGAGGAGCTGTGGAGCAAGCTGGGGCACGACGGCTCGCTGGCGTACGCCGACTTCCCGGTCGCCGACCCGGCCCAGCTGGTCGCCGACGCGATCACCTACCCGGTGCAGGTCAACGGCAAGGTCCGCGGCCGCGTCGAGGTCTCCCCGGAGACCGGCGAGGCCGAGATCCGCGCCGCCGCGCTGGCCGCGGTCGCCGAGGCGCTGGGCGGTAAGGAGCCGAAGAAGGTCATCGTGGTCAAGGGGCGCCTGGTCAGCGTCGTCGTCTGACCACTGGGTGGACACGGCCCGTCGCGGTACGCCGCGGCGGGCCGTCGCCTGTTTGGATGGGCGGTATGTCTGACGTTCTCGCCGTCGCCCCGCTCACCAGGCCCGTCGACGCGACCGTCCGGCCGCCCGGTTCCAAGAGCATCACCAACCGGGCGCTGCTCTGCGCGGCGCTCGCCGACGGCACGTCCACCCTCTCCGGGGTGCTCTTCGCCGACGACACCAGGGCCATGATGAGCGCGGTCGGCGCGCTCGGCGCGACGGTCACCCTCTTCGAGAGCGATCGTACGGTCGTCGTGCGCGGCATCGACCCCGGTACGGCCGGTGGCGCCGGAACGATCGACGCCCGCCAGTCCGGCACCACGTCACGGTTCCTCCTCCCGGCGGCGGCCCTCCTCGGCGGCCGAACCGTCGTCGACGGGAGCGAGCAGTTGCGGGCCCGCCCGTTCGGCCCCGTCCTCGGCGCGCTCCGGCAGATCGGCGCGGGCGTCGAGGAGCTGGACCGGCCCGGCTTCCTCCCGGCCGCCGTCACCGGGCCCGCCCACGGTGGCCCGGTCGAGGTCAGCGGCCACATCTCCAGCCAGTTCCTGTCCGGCCTGCTGATGGCCGGGCCGCTGATGGACCGCGGGATCGACGTCACGCTCACCTCGCCGCTGGTCTCGGTGCCCTACGTGGAGATGACCAAGGCGGTGATGGCGGCCTTCGGGGTGACCGTCACCGGGCTCACCGTTCCGGCGGGCGCCTACCGGCCGGCCGACTTCGCGATCGAACCCGACGCCAGCGCGGCCTCCTACTTCCTGGGGGCGGCGGCGATCACCGGTGGGCGGGTCACCGTCTCCGGCCTGGGCACCGGGAGCCTCCAGGGTGATGTGCGGTTCGCCGACGTCCTGGAGCGGATGGGCGCCTCGGTGACCCGTACCGCCGACGCGGTGACCGTCCGCGGCGGTGACCGCCTCCGTGGCATCGACGTCGACATGGCCGACATCTCGGACACCGCGCAGACCCTGGCCGCGGTCGCCGTCTTCGCCGACGGGCCGACCCGGGTCCGGGGCATCGGCTTCATCCGTGGCAAGGAGACCGACCGGGTCGGCGCCGTCGTCACCGAGCTGCGCCGGGCCGGGATCGACGCGGTCGAGGACCCCGACGGCTTCACCATCCACCCGGGAGCGCCGCGGCCGACCCGGTTCGCGACCTACGACGACCACCGGATGGCGATGAGCCTCTCACTGATCGGCCTGCGCGCGCACGGCATCGAGATTGCCGACCCGGGCTGCGTCGCCAAGACCTACCCCGCCTACTTCACCGACCTCGCCACCCTGGGGTGATCCCGCGCACACGATCCGGCCTCCGTGTGTACGTGCTGCCGTGATGTGGCCGGTCACCGCACACACGACGCCCTGCGTGTGCGGCCACCCGCCCCGGCCGGCGGCGTTGCGGCTGCGTCGGCAGCCAGCCGGGGCGGGTGGCCCGGAGGGCCGTCGGGTGACCCGGCAGCACCGCCCGGCGGTGGGGTGAGGGCTTGCGTTGCCATCAGCCGGTCCGTGCGCCAGGGCGGCGGCCACGGTTGCGGTGGGGTGCTCGTAGCCCGTACCGGAAAGGGGCAGTGGAAAATGGTTCGGGCCCGGCCGGTGCGGAGGCACCAGGCCGGACCCGGGTGTTCGTGGTGGCGGCGCCGTCAGGCGGCGACGGGAGCGCGCCGGGCGGTGTGGCGCCAGCGCAGGATGATCGCCGTGGAGAGGACGAAGCTGAACGCGGCCGGGGCCAGGGTGAGGAAGTTCATCTCGCCGGGGGCGACGACCGCGGCGCCGATCACGGCGTAGGTGACCGTGGACGGGATGGCGGCGATGGTGGTGCCGAGCAGGTAGCGCTTGCGGCACACGCTGGTGGTGCCGTAGGCGTAGCCGACCAGGCCGAACGGGGCCAGCGGCAGGAAGCGGACCAGCAGGACCGCGGCGAGGCCGCGACGGTTCAGCCAGCCGTCGAGGCGGGCCAGACGGCTCCCGGCGCGGGCCTGGAGGGCGCCGCGGCCGGCCCAGCGGCCCGCGTAGTAGGTGGCGACCGCGGCGATCACCGCGGCGGCCAGGGCGGCCGCGGATCCGGTGACGGCGCCGAGCAGGGCGCCGCAGGTCATCGTGATCAGGGTCCGCGGGACGAGCACCGACAGCAGCATGCCGCCGAGGAACGCCACCGCGAACACGGCGCTCGGGCCCATGGCGGACAGGGTGTCGGCGATGTCCCGGAGCGGCAGCACGGCGGCGAGGCCGGCGAGAGCGCCGACCCCGGCGCCGAGCAGGGAGAACCGGATCAGACGGCGCTTCCACGCCACCGGAGTGGGAGCGGTGGGGGCGGCAGCGTGGTCAATGGCCTGAGGGTCCGCGGAGATTTCAGTGCCCCGCGGGTCGATCAGGTTGTCGGTCATGCAGGCCTACCGCCCCAACTGTCGTCGTTTCAGGACTCGGTGGTGCCGGTCTATACCGCCGGGCTCGCCGCGGCGAGCCGTTCGTTCCGGAGGCGCTCGCTCCAGGTGTCGTCGAGGGGCGTGAGCCTATCCGCCCCGGTGGACCAGCGAAGGAGCAGATCGGCTATCGCCGGGTTGCGGGCCAGCGCCGGGCCGTGCGAATACGTCCCCAGGATCTTGCCCGCCCAGGCGCCCTCGGTCTGGCCGTCGTTGCCGATGCCGCCGGTCACCCGGGCGAGTGGTGCGGCGTGCGCGCCCAGATGGGTACGCCCGCCGTGGTTCTCGAATCCGGTCAGTGGAGGCAGGCCGAGTCGTGGGTCGATGTCACCGCGCAACTCGCCGACCGCCCGGGTCTCGCCCCGGTCGGAGGTGATGTCGAGCAGTCCCAGCCCGGCGCACTTGGCCCCCTTGGCATAGAACGAGTGACCGAGAAGCTGGTAACCCGCGCAGATGGAGAGGATCGCGGCGCCCTGGTTGACCGCCTGGTGCAGGCCACCGTCGGCGAGCAGGCGCTGAGCCGCCAGTGCCTGGGGGCCGTCCTCGCCGCCGCCGATCAGGTAGATGTCGGCGCTGTTCGGCATCCGCTGGTCGGACCGGACCTCGTAGGTCTCCACCGGGATGCCGCGGTCGGCGGCCCGGCGGGCGAGGATGAGCAGGTTGCCCCGGTCGCCGTACGTCGACAGCAGATCCGGGTAGATCCACACGATCCGCAGGGACTCAGTTGACACGGTCCAACTCCGCTCGAATGTCCTGGAACGCCGTGTAGTTGGCGATCACCTCGAGGCGGCCGGGCGGAACGGACCGCAGCGCCTCGTCGAAACTGTTTACGTGCCGGAAGGGCACGTGGTTCACCTGGAGGCGGACCGCCAGGTCGAACGCCCGGTCACCGGTGATCAGCACCGGCCGGTCGCGCAGCGGCGAGAAATCAACGTCGTAGAGCCACGACGTGTCCAGGCCGTCGGGGTCGCGGGCGTTGATGGAGAGCAGTGTCGGCGCCTGGTCGGCCATGTCGAAGGCCTCCAGCCAGCTTGCCGGGTTCTTCGCCAGCAACAAGCGGATGTTGCGGCCGTCACGGTCGACCTGTGCATACCGTCCGGCGATCGACGCCACCCGGGAGAGCCGGGGGAGCGCCTCTATCGGGCGGACCCCGAACTCGCCGGCCACGGCCAGCGCGGTGGCGGCGTTACCGATGTTCACCCGGCCGGGCAGCTGGAGTTTCACCAGGTGCCAGTCGCCGCGGGGATCGATCACGCCCTCGTCCTCGACCACCCACTGCGGGCGCGGGCGGCGCAGCGGGCAGCCGGTGCACCACCAGTCGCCGCCGGACCGCTCGATCGGGTGGCCGCTCTCCGGGCAGACGAACGAGTCGTCGTGCCAGCGCTGGCCGGCGCTGAACCAGGTGGTCTGCGGGCTGCTGCTGGCCGCCCACACCACCATCGGGTCGTCGGCGTTGGCGACCACCCGGATGTCGGGGTGGCCGGCCAGCGTGGTCTTCCACAGCTGCGCCATCATGGCCACCTCCTTCGCCCGGTCGAGCTGGTCGCGGGAGAGGTTGAGCAGGGCCACCACCTTGGGCCGGGTCTGGTCGATGACCTGGGGCAGGTAGTGCTCGTCCACCTCCAGCACGGCGAACGGGGTGTGCCCCTCCTTCGCCAGCGCCGAGGTGTGGCCGGTCGGCATGTTGGCGCCGAACGAGTTGGTGGCGACCCGGCCGAGCACGCCGACGGCGGCCGCGGTGAGCCGGGTCGTGGTGGTCTTGCCGTTGGTGCCGGAGACCAGCGCGACGGCGCGGCCCGACGCGAGGTGGGCGAGGAGATCGGGGTCGATCTTCAGACCGATCCAGCCACCGATCACCGAGCCGTCGCCGCGACCGGCGGCCCTGGAGAGCGCGGCCGCGGTCTTCGACACGGAGGTCGCGACCTTGGCGATGAGAGGCATTCCGTCCGTCACGCCAGCGAGGGTACCGGACGCGAAGGTTACGTCGAGTTGCCAGACGGTCAAGATCACCGACCACTTCGGCTTTTCCGAGGTCCGGACGATTCGGACGTGCTCCCAACAGGGTGACGGACTTTTTCTGTGTCCTGATTCACCCGTAACCCTCGACCGAGCGTTATTAGATAGGCACATTGCGTAGCGGCATTTGTCTCGCCGAGGTAACAAATTGGACAGCGCCAAATATGCCAAACACGGAGAGTCATCAATGTGGCGCTGACGATCATGGCCGAATTCAGGTACCAAAGATTCGCCGGCGGCACACCGCCCGCCGGCCGCACCGGACCGGTTCACGCCGAGCCCTGCCCCGGACCGGACGGTGCGACACCGCAGTTGGCCAGACCACGACAAGGCAATCGGGGGCAGGGACGGGGGACCCATTTCTGGTCTCTCCCGCGCCACCCGGCTTCCACGGGTGACGGAGCCGGGAGCGACCTCGGGGTGAAGCCGCACCCACCCGCGGCCGGGCATGCCTTCCCGCCCGAACCCGACAGCTAACCTCGCAGGCGTGCCGGAGGGATCTCTTTACCGTGCACGAACACAGTTCGCGCCGGCGTCGTCGCACGTCCGTCGGCACCGGTACCGTCGCACTGTCCCTGGGGCTCTGCCTCTGCGCCGGCCAGTTGGTCGCCGCATCACCGGCGGCGGCCGCGACCGCCACCGTCACCCCGGTCACCGCCAGTGCGGCAGCCGCGAAGATCACGCCCCAGATCGCCACGAAGGCCAGCACCCGTAGCCTGGCCTGGGGCTCCACTCTCAAGGTCACCGCCAAGGTGATCGACCCGGCCACCGGCCAGGTCGCCAAGGGCACGGTCCGTCTCCAGGGCTGGAGCAACGGCGCCTGGCGTACCTGGGACACCGACACCGTCAAGGGCGGCGCGGTCACGCTGACCGCGAAGCCGACCAAGACGGTGTGGGTCCGGACTCTGTTCACCGGGACCGGGTACAACCAGCAGGCCACCAACAAGATGAAGGTCACGGTCCGCGCCAGTGGCGCCAAGGTCCTGGCCGAGGCCAAGAAGCACAAGGGCGCGCTGTACCTGTTCGGTGCGGCCGGCCCGAAGCGCTTCGACTGCTCGGGCTTCACCAAGTACGTCTACAAGAAGGCGGCCGGCAAGAGCCTGCCGCACAAGGCGAACTCGCAGCAGAAGTACGGCAAGTCCGTCTCGAAGAGCAACAAGCGGATCGGCGACCTGATCATCTTCCGCAACGGGTCGTACGGCTACCACGCCGGGATCTACGCCGGGAACGGCTACGTCTACGACTCGCCGCACAGCGGGGCCCGGGTCGGCAAGCACAAGATCTGGAACAAGAACTACGTGGTGCGGCGCCTCGTCGCCTAGGGCCCGTAGTAGTAGTAAGGAACAGCGCGGTGGGGTGTGACCCGGTTCGGGTCACACCCCACAGGCGTCTCCACATTCCTCCACACACCCGCCCTCAACGCTCCGGGGGCGGGTGTTTTCGTACCCGGAGCGCCCGATGTCGGAAACCGGACGGGGTTGATCATGCGCTGGGCCCTCCACTCCACTCCACCACCTGTGAACAGGGGTTTCGTCCGCGAAAAGGCCTCGCGAGCGATCGCTTTCGGGTTGCAGGTGGAGGGAAGTGGAGTAGAGTGGGGCGCAGTGGCAGGGGCGGAGGAGCGCAGCCGGACCTGCCGGCCCGAGTTGACAGGCGGTCCACTCCCTCCGCGAAGGAGCGGGCGCCACGGCAAAGGGGTGGGGGCCGATGTTCCTCGGCACGCACACTCCGCGCCTCGACGAGAAGGGCCGGCTGATCCTCCCGGCGAAGTTCCGTGATGAGCTGGCGGGAGGTGTCGTGATCACGAAGGGGCAGGAACGCTGTCTTTACGTGTTCCCGATGCCGGAGTTCCAGCGCATCGCCGGCCAGCTCCGTGAGGCGCCGGTGACGAACAAGGCGGCCCGGGCATACAGCCGGGTGTTCTTCGCCAGTGCGCATGACGAGGTGCCCGACAGGCAAGGCAGAGTGACCATTCCTGCCCATTTGCGGGAGTATGCCAGTCTTGGTCGCGATCTGGTGGTGATCGGCGCGAGCACCCGGGTCGAGATCTGGGACAAGCAGTCCTGGGATGACTACCTCTCGGCGAGCGAGGAAGAGTTCGCCGGCATCGAGGAGGGGGTGCTGCCCGGCGGACTGTAGGGCGTGGCACTCGGTGGGCCGCCGCGACGGCCCGGATCGTCCGAGGGTTGTTCACGACCTTCCGTGAGTAGCGGATCGGGTGACGGTGAGGCTCCGGTCTCCACCGTCGTGAACAATCCTCGATGCCGCCGTACTGCGAGATCTCCAGCCGCTCCCGCTCCTGGCGCCTCTTCCCCGGCGCCAGGCGTGTGTCCGGAGCCGGTTCACCGGCGTCGGACAGAGCGGATGGGGATCTGGCGGTACGGAGGGCGGACCGGGCCGGAACGGCAGTAACTGAACAACCGGGTGAGACGCGGACGGGTAAGGCAACTTGGGGGGCGACATGGGGGAGCCGCGGGGCACACACGTGCCGGTGCTGCTCGAGCGCTGCGTTGAACTGCTCGCTCCCGCTCTGGAGTTGCCGGGCGCCGTCCACGTCGATTTCACGCTGGGTCTGGGCGGGCACGCCGAAGCGGTCCTGGAGCGGTTTCCGGACGTGGTCCTGGTCGGACTCGACCGGGACACCGAGGCGCTGGCGCACGCGCGGCACCGCCTCATCCGGTTCGGCGACCGGACTCGTCTGGTGCACGCCGTCTACGACGAACTGCCCCGGGTTCTCGCCGAGCTGGACATCCCGGCGATCCACAGCGGACTGTTCGACCTCGGGGTGTCCTCGTTGCAGCTGGACGAGGCGGACCGCGGGTTCGCGTACGCGCAGGACGCCCCACTGGACATGCGGATGGACCAGTCCCGCGGGGTGACCGCCGAGGAGATCGTCAACGAGTACGCGCCGGGTGAGCTGGTGCGCATCCTGCGGCAGTACGGCGAGGAGAAGTTCGCGCCGCGGGTCGTCTCGTCGATCGTGCGCGAGCGGGCGAAGGGCCGGATCACGTCGACCGCCCGTCTGGCCGAGCTGGTGAAGGACGCCATCCCGGCCGCCGCGCGGCGAACGGGTGGAAATCCGGCAAAAAGGACATTTCAGGCACTACGCATTGAGGTGAACGGCGAGCTGGAAGTGCTCGAGCGAGCGGTTCCTGCTGCTTTGGACGTGTTGGCGCCCAAGGGGCGTCTTGTGGTGATGAGTTATCAATCGTTGGAGGACAGGATCGTCAAGCGCGAACTCACCGCGAGGTCGCGCAGTACCGGGCCGGTCGACCTTCCGGTCGAACTGCCCGGGACCGGTCCCAGTCTGCGGCTGCTGACCCGTGGGTCCGAGCCGCCCAGCGAGGCGGAGGTGGCGGAGAACCCGAGGGCGGCCTCGGTGAAGCTGCGCGCCGTGGAACGGATCGACGAGCAGGAGCAGAGCCGTAAGCACAACCAGGCAGTCGGGGCGGTCCGCGAACGGCCCCGGATGTCTACAACTCGCGGGGGACGAGGGCGGTTACGCCCGGGGGCGAACGAGGTAGAGGGGGAGGGACGAGCATGAGCGAGCGATCCGAAGCGCCGCGGCCGGGGGGCCGATCGGCGCAACCGCGCGACAACGCCGGGGTGAGCCGCGATGCCGAGACCGGGCGCAACGGTGTGCGGGGGGCACGCCGGTCGTCCGGGAGTTCCGACACGCGCCGGTCAGGGATCCGGGGCCGGAGCGCGGGTAAGCCGGCTGCTTCGGTCGACGGAGCCACCGCGCTGAACATCGAGGTGACCGGCGACGCGCCGCCGATCACGGGCCGCGCCCGGCTGTGGGTCGCGCCGCCGCTGCCGATCCGCGCGCCACGGGCCACCTTCGCGGCGGCCGTGATCGCCGTGGTCCTGGTCGGTGTGGTCGGCATCCTGCTGATCAACACCAAGACCGTGGAGCGGTCCTTCCGGCTCGACGCGCTCCGCAAGGAGAAGGTGGCGCTCGACAAGCAGCAGCAGGAGCTGGACCGGCAGCTGGTCGAGAAGTCCGGTCCGGGCAGCCTGGCCGCGGCGGCCCGCCGGCTCGGTCTGGTGCCGGCCGACTCGCCCGCGGTGATCTGGCTGCCGGAGGGCACCATCGTCCGGACGCCGGTGCCGGGCAAGGGCGACCGGCCCCCGACCGCGTCGGATGACCTGAGCCGGGCGGGCACGCCGTCCGCGGGCGCCGGGGAGTAGGCCGGCATGACGCCGCGAGACGAGGACGAGGCACCGCGCCGGGGCAAACAGCCCCGGCGCGGTTCGTCACGTGACCTGCCGGGCGACGAGCAGCCCGACGACCCCCGGGAGGGCCGGCGCGGCTTCTCCAGCATCGGGGAGGCGCGGGCGTACACCCCGCGCGGCCGGACCGTGGCCGAGCGGGGGCGCCTGCCACGTACCGGGGGCCGCAACGCCGACCCGTTCCGGCCGGCGCTACAGGTGCTCGACGGGGGCGAGAGCGGCCAGCGGACCCGTGGTCGCGGCCGCCCGGCCGAGCAGCCGCCCGCTCCCCGGGAGAGCAAGGCCGACAAACCCCGGGAGAGCAAGGCCGGCAAACCCCGCGAGAGCAAGGTGGACAAGCCCCGGGGCGGCAGGGCCGACAAACCCCGGGCCGCGGACAAACCCCGGGAACGGCAACCGGAGCGGCGTGAACGCGAGTCGTCCACGCGTACCAGGAATGCCCGTACCGGAAACGGCGGAGCCGGACCACGACGGACCGTGGCCAGCCGGCCCAAGCCGGTCCCGGCGGAGCCGCCGAAGCTCGCCAACAGCACCCGCCGGCTGCGGCTCGGCACCGTGCTCGCGCTGTCGTTGTTCGTCACCATCGGGGTCCGTCTCGTGGTGCTCCAGGTGGCGACCTCCCCGGAGGAGGCGGAGAGCCTGCTCAAGCTTCGGGAGAACCGGCTCAGCACGGTGGCGCTGCCGGCGCCGCGCGGCAGCATCCTGGACCGGGACGGCCACGTGCTCGCGCACAGCGTGGAGGCGCGCTACGTCTACGTGGACCCGGAGAACGAGGACCTGCGCAAGGACGTGGCCGGCACGGCGGCCAAGCTGGCGCCGCTGCTCGGCATCCGGCAGTCCGAGCTGCTCGAGGACATGCGGCGCAAGCAGGTGCTCGGCAAGTGGCTGAAGTTCCGCTACCTGGCCCGTGGTGTGCCGGTCGCGGTGGCCGACGAGATCGAGGAGCTGGGCCTGCCCGGCATCTACACGCACTCCGACGAGCGGCGTGACGTGCCCGGCCGGGACCTCGCGGCGAACCTGATCGGCTTCACCGGCGACGACCACCACGGTCTCGAGGGGCTGGAGGCGCGCTACGACGACCTGCTGCACGGCACCGACGGCAAGCGGGTCTTCGAGGTCGGCACCGGCAAGAAGCTGAACCTGCCGATCCCGAGCGGATTCCAGCAGGAGACATCGGCCCAGCCGGGCAGCTCGCTCCAGCTCACCATCGACCAGGACCTCCAGTACCAGGTGCAGCGGGTGCTCAACACGGCCGGCCGCAAGCAGAACGCGACGGTGGGCAGCGCCGTGGTGCTGGACATCAAGACCGGCGAGGTGCTGGCCCAGGCCAGTTACCCGCCCTACAACGCCGCGGACGCCGAGAAGTACGACGCCGACGAGCGGATCGACGCGGCCAGCAGCATCGTCACCGACCCGGGGTCGAGCCACAAGGCGTTCATCTTCGGCGCGGCCCTCCAGGAGGGTCTGATCAAGCCGGACGAGCTCATCGAGATCGGTCCGGCGATCAAGAAGGGCGACACCAAGTTCGAGGACACCCATCCGCAGGACACCGGCACCCGGATGACCCTGCCGGGGCTGATGGCCTATTCGTCGAACGTCGGCACGATCCTGATCGCCGACCGGCTCGGCAAGGAGAAGGTCTACGAGTACCAGCGGAAGTTCGGGCTGGGGAAGGCCACCGGCGAGGGGATGCCCGGCGAGGCCGAGGGCGAGCTGCTCGAGCCGGAGGACTGGAGCGGCTCCTCGTACGGCTCGGTGCCGATCGGCCACAGCGTCTCGGCGACCCTGATCCAGATGGCGGCCGGGTTCGCGGCCATCGCTAACGACGGTGTCTACATCCAGCCGCACCTGATCAAGGCGACCATCTCCGGCGAGGACGGCGAGGTGACCCCGGCCGCCGCGCCGGAGACGCACCGGGTGCTGGACACCGACGTGGCCCGCCAGCTGCGCCTGATCATGGAGGCGGTCGTGGACGTCGACGGCGGCACCGGTGGCGCGGCCGCGGTCCAGGGCTACCGGGTGGCGGGCAAGACCGGCACCGGCAAGATGCTCATCGACGGCCAGTACACCAGCCACAACGCCAGCTCCTTCATCGGCATGGCGCCGGCCGACAATCCGCGGTACGTGATCGGCGTATCGATGGACGTGCGGGAGGGTGGCGGCGGTGACGTGGCGGCCCCGGCGTTCAGCGAGATGATGAACTACACCCTTCTTCATAACCATGTGCCACCGTCCGGTAGCAAGGTGCCGAAGTTCAAGATCAAGGAGTGAAGCGGGTCGCATGGCGTTGACAGCAAGTCCCCGGGTACGGGGTAGGGTCTGACGCCGTGTCCGGCATTCCACGTCCCGAGACCGTCACGCCGTGCCTGATGACGCGGCTGGCGGAGCTGATACCGGCAGAGCTGACCGGCGGTGACGTCCCGGTCACCGGTATCACCCACAGTAGCGGTGCGGTTCGTCCGGGCGATCTCTACGCGGCCCTGCCCGGCGCCAACCGGCACGGCGCGGAGTTCATCGCGGACGCCGCCCGGTCCGGCGCGGTGGCCGTCCTGACCGACCCGGCCGGGTTGCCCGCCGCGCTCGCCGCGGGGCTGCCCGCGCTCGTCGCCGCCGACCCGCGGGCGGTGCTCGGCGCCGCGTCGGCGGCGATCTACGGGGAGCCGTCCCGCGGGCTCACCATGATCGGCGTGACCGGCACGGCCGGGAAGACCTCCACGTCGTACCTGGTCGAGTCGGGCCTGCGGGCCGCCGGGCTGGTGACCGGCCTGGTCGGCACGGTGGAGACCCGTCTCGGCGACCTGGTGGTCAAGAGCGTCCGCACCACCCCGGAGGCCACCGACCTGCAGGCGGTCCTCGCCGCCTCCCTGGAGCGCGGCGTCCAGGCCGTGGTCATGGAGGTCTCCAGCCACGCGCTGGTGATGGGCCGGGCCGACGGGATCCGGTTCGCCGCCGCCGGGTACACCAACTTCGGCCAGGACCACCTGGACTTCCACCCGACCTCGGAGGAGTATTTCGCGGCCAAGGCCCGGCTCTTCGACGGCCGGTCCGCAGTGGCGGTGCTCAACCACGACGACCCGGCCGTGATGGGCCTGTTCCGCGAGGGGACGATCACCTACTCGGCGGCCGGGGACACGGCGGCCACCTGGTGGGCCTCCGACGTGCGGCCGTCCGAATTCGGTCAGCGGTTCACGGCACACGGCCCGGACGGCCTGACCGTCGCGACCGGGGTGGCGCTGCCCGGCCTGCACAACGTGGCGAACGCGCTGCTCGCGCTGGCCCTGCTGGTCGCCGTCGGTATCGACCCGGCGGTCGCGGGCGAGGGCATCGCGGCCTGCCGGGGCGTGCCCGGCCGTCTGGAGCAGGTCGAGGCGCCCGGCGAGGTCCTCGGTGTGGTCGACTACGCGCACAAGCCGAACGCCATCGTGGCGGCGCTGGCCGCGCTGCGCGAGCTGGCCACGGCGCGCGGTGGGCGGCTGGTCTGCGTGATCGGCGCCGGCGGCGACCGGGACAAGGGCAAACGGCCGTTGATGGGGGCGGCCGCGGCGCAGGGCGCCGACCTGGTGATCATCACCGATGACAACCCCAGGACCGAAGACCCGGCATCCGTACGCCACGCGGTGCGCGCGGGCGCGGAAGAGGCGCCGACGGCCGCGAAGGTCATCGAGGTGGCCGGACGGCGGGCGGCGATCGAGGAGGCGGTCCGGCAGGCCGTCGCCGGTGACGTGATCGCGGTGCTCGGCAAGGGCAACGAACAGGGCCAGGAGGTGAACGGTCAGGTGCTGCCGTTCGACGACCGGATCGAGCTCGCCCAGGCGCTGGAGGCTCACGCATGATCCCGCTCCCGCTCGGCGAGATCGCCGAGATCACCGGTGGCCGGGTGACCGGCGGCGACCCGTCGGTGATCGTGACCGGCCCGGTCGAGTACGACTCCCGCAAGATCGGCCCGGGCGGTCTGTTCGTGGCGTTCGCGGGGGAGAAGGTGGACGGCCACGACTTCGCGGGCGTCGCGATCGAGCGGGGCGCCGCCGCGGTCCTGGGCTCCCGGGACACCGGCGTGCCCGGCGTCGTGGTCGAGGACCCGCTGGCCGCCCTGGCCGCCCTGGCCCGGGTGGTGGTCGCCCGGCTGGACAAGCTGACCGTGGTGGGCCTGACCGGGTCGTCCGGCAAGACCACCACCAAGGACTACATCGGCCAGCTGCTGTCCCGGCTGGGGCCGACGGTGGCGCCGGCCGGGTCGCTCAACAACGAGCTCGGTTTTCCGTACACGGTGTTGCAGGCGACCGAGGAGACCCGGTTCCTGGTGCTGGAGATGGGCGCCCGGGGGATCGGGCACATCCACTACCTGACCGAGATCGCCCAGCCGTCGATCGGTGTGGTGCTGAACGTGGGCGCCGCGCACATCGGCGAGTTCGGCTCCGTGGAGGGCACCGCCCGGGCCAAGGGGGAGCTGGTCGAGGCGCTGCCGTCGTCCGGCACCGCGATCCTGAACGCGGACGATCCGCTGGTGGCGGCGATGGCGTCGCGTACCTCGGCCACCGTGGTGCTGGTCGGGTCCCGGGGCGGCTTGACAGCTTCGGATATATCGCTCAATTCCGCCGGCCGCGCCACCTACCGGCTCTCCGATGGCTCTCAAATCGGAGATGTCCGGCTTTCCGTGGCGGGGGAGCACCAGGTGGCCAACACGCTCGCGGCGGGCGCCGTGGCGCTGGCCGCCGGCATGGACTTCGGTGACCTGGTGGCGGCGCTCGGCGAGGTCGGGATCGTCTCCGGCCGCCGGATGGACGTCTTCACCCGGCCGGACGGGATCGTCGTCATCGACGACTCCTACAACGCCAACCCCTCGTCGACCGCGGCCGCGCTGCGGGCGCTGGCGTCGATGGGTTCCGGAAAGCGCACCACCGCCGTGCTCGGCTACATGGCCGAGCTCGGCGAGTTCGAGGTGTCCGGGCACGCCGAGGTCGGGCGGCTCGCCGCCGAGCTGGGCGTGGACCGGCTGATCGCGGTCGCCGGCGAGGCCAGTCCGATTCTGGACGGTGCGGCCGGCGTGGCCGGGTGGCGGGGCACGGGGCACTTCGCCGCCGACCAGGCCGCCGCGATCGAGATTCTGCAACAGGACCTGCACGCCGACGACGTCGTGCTGGTCAAGGGTTCCCGGTACCGCACATGGGATGTCGCCGACTGGCTGCGGCACCCCGAGGAGGTTCAGCCCACGTGAGGGCAGTCATCGTCGCGGCCGCGGTCGCCTTTCTCATCTCGCTCTTCGGCACCCCGATCGCGATCCGGGTCTTCTCGGCGCTCAAGGCCGGTCAGCCGATCCGCACCATCGGCCCGCAGACCCACCTGGGCAAGCGGGGCACCCCGACGATGGGCGGCGTGGCGTTCATCCTCGCCACCGTCCTGGCGTACGTCGCCGGGCACGTGGCCCTGACCACGCTCCCGGAGCGGCAGATCGCCCAGGAGAAGCCGACCATGACCGCGCTGGTCCTGCTCGGCGTCTTCGTCTTCTGTGGCGCGGTCGGCTTCATGGACGACTTCCTCAAGGTCCGCAAGCGCAACTCGGACGGTCTCAGCGCCAAGGGCAAGTTGCTCGGCCAGTTGCTGATCGGCACCGGCTTCGGCATCGCGGCCCTGTACTTCCCGAGCACCAACGGGCAGACCGTGGCCAGCGAGCAGATCTCCTTCATCCGGGACGTGAGCTGGCTGGACGTCGGCAAGGTCGGCTCGGTCATGGTGTTCGTCTTCGTCATCATGGCGATGTCGAACGGCGTGAACCTCACCGACGGCCTCGACGGCCTGGCCACCGGCGCCTCGATCCTGGTGCTCGGCGCGTACTCGCTGATCGGGTTCTGGCAGTACCGGCACTGGTGCGGTGACAACGACTACGTCGGTCAGGCGGGCTCGCTCACCGCGCAGCACTGTTATCAGGTCCGGGACCCACTCGAGATCGCGATGATCGCCGCGGCGGCCGCGGCGGCCTGCGTCGGCTTCCTCTGGTGGAACACCAACCCGGCCCGGATCTTCATGGGCGACACCGGCGCGCTGGCGCTGGGCGGCCTGATCGGCGGCCTCGCGGTGGCCACCCGGACCACCCTGCTGTCGGTCATCATCGGCGGTCTCTTCGTGATCATCACGATGTCCGTGGTCATCCAGATCATCTCGTTCAAGACCACCGGCAAGCGGGTCTTCCGGATGTCGCCGTTGCAGCACCACTTCGAGCTGGCCGGCTGGAGCGAGGTCAACATCGTGGTCCGGTTCTGGATCATCGCGGGCATCTGCGCCGCCATCGGTCTGGGCCTGTTCTACAGCGACCACCTGGCGGTCATGGGATAGATCTCCCCCGCGACACGCCATCGACGTGACGCGGCGGAAGGTGGACATCGGACGAAGATGGGGGTATGGCGGACGACCGTATCCAGAAAGCGGCCCGCCCGTCACTGAGCCGGCAGCTGCTGCCCGCGGTGCACGGGCTGCTGGCCAGACCCCTGTCGTCGTACTACCTGCTGATCAGCAGCTGCACCCTGCTGCTGCTGATCGGCCTCACCATGGTCTTCTCGGCGACCTCCGTGAAGGCGTACGCCGAAAAGGGCAACGCCTTCACGGACATCAGCAGCCAGGCGGTGTACGCGCTGCTCGGCCTGGTCGCCTTCTGGATCTGCCAGCGACTGCCCGCGGTCACGTTGCGGGTGCTCGGCCGGGGCCTGCTCGTCATCTCCGTCCTTCTGCTCGCCCTCCTCGCCGCGATGATCGCGCTGGCCTCGCTGGGTGTGCTGATCCGGAACGCCGACGGCGACCCGACGCTCGGCCCGCTCGTAGCCCATTTGAACTGGCTGTACTTCGGCCCGGTCAGCATGCAGCCGGGCGAGCTGGCCAAACTCGCCATGGTGTTGTGGGGCGCTGACGTGATCGCCCGCAAGGGACCGCTGCTCGGTCACTGGCGGGAACTGGCCATGCCGCTGTTCCCGGTGATCGGCCTGCTCTTCGTCCTGGTCGGCTACAACGACCTGGGCACCATGCTGGTGCTGCTGGCGCTGATCGTCGGCCTGCTCTGGGCGGCCGGGGTGCGGCTGCGGGTCTTCGGCGCGCTGGGTGTGCTGGGCCTGGCCGGCGTCGGCCTGCTGATCGCGGCCGCCTCCCGCGGCGCCGGGTCGGGCGCGGCGGACGCGGAGAACTACCGGTGGCGCCGGCTGACCGCCTTCATGGAGCCGCTGGAGAACTGCGACACCACCACCGAGGCCGGGCGCTGGTGCTACCAGCTCATCCAGGGCCGGTCGGCGATCTTCGAGGGCGGCTGGTTCGGGGTCGGCCTGGGCAAGAGCGCGCTCAAGTGGGGCTACGTCCCGGAGGCCGGCAACGACTTCATCTTCGCGATCGTGGCCGAGGAACTGGGCGTCGTCGGCTGCGGCGTGGTGCTGGTGCTGCTGTCGGTGCTGGCGTACACCGGCTTCCGGATCGCCCGCCGGGTGACCGACCCGTTCCGCCGCCTCGCGGCCACCGCGATCACCTCCTGGCTGGTCGCCCAGGCCGTGATCAACATGGGCGGCGTGGTGAAGCTGCTGCCCATCACCGGCCTTCCGCTACCGTTCATCTCCGCAGGTGGCAGCGCCCTGATCGTCACCATGGCGGCGATCGGGATGCTGGCGTCCTTCGCCCGTGCGGAACCGGACGCGTCCCGTGCCCTGAACGCCCGTCCGACGCCGCGATGGGTGCGGCTAGTCTGGGCCCCGCTGCCGCCGCTCCCCCCGCCGCGGCGGCCGGGACAGCAGCGCCCGCCTGCCCAGAAGAAGGCCGGCAGGGCACCCGAAACCTCGGGGGGCGGAAGGAGACGGTGATGGGTCCGCTGCGGTCGGTCGTTCTCGCCGGAGGAGGCACCGGTGGGCACATCTATCCGCTGCTCGCCTTCGCCGATGCTCTGCGGCGCCACTTCCCCCAGATTCGGATCACCACGCTGGGCAGCCCCAAGGGCATGGAGAACCAGCTGATCCCGGCCGCCGGTTACGATCTGCGGTCCATCCCGGCGTTCCAGCTGCCCCGGTCGCTCAACCTCGACCTGCTGCGCACCCCGGACCGGATGTACCGGTCCGCCCACGCGGCCGGCGAGATCATCGACGAGGTGGAGGCCGAGGTGGTGGTCGGCTTCGGGGGGTACGTGTCGGTGCCCGCCTACCTGGCCGCCTGGCGCCGGGAACTGCCCATCGTGATCCACGAGGTGAACGTTCCGCCGGGCGTGGCCAACCGGATGGGCATGAAGTTCACCAAGCGCGTCGCCGTCGGGTTCCCGCACCAGCTGGAGCAGGCCGAGGCGCTGCGCAACGCCCGGCTGGTCGGCGTGCCGCTGCGCACCGGGATCACCCACATGGACCGGCCGGCGCTGCGCCCCCAGGCCCTGTACCACTTCGGACTGCGGCCGGACCTGCCGGTGCTCTTCGTCTCCGGCGGCTCCTCCGGCGCTCGTACGATCAATCTGGCCGTGGCCGCCGCGGCCAAGCGCCTGGCCCACGCCGGCATCCAGGTGCTGCACGTGCAGGGCGGGCGCAACGACCCGTTCGAGGTGCCGAACGACCTGCCCGTGCCCTATGTCGTCGTGCCCTACCTGTCGGACATGCAGCTCGGCTACGCTGCCGCCGACCTGATGCTCTGCCGGGGAGGTGCGATCACGGTGGCCGAGACCACCGCGCTCGGCATGCCGGCGATCTATGTGCCGTACCCGTTCAGTAACCAGGAGCAGCGCCGCAACGCGCTGCCGGTGGTGGAGGCGGGCGGTGGCCTGCTGGTGGACAACAGCGAGCTGACGCCGGACTGGATCGAGCGCAACATCATCCCGCTGGCGCGGGACCGGCAGCGGCTGGCCCAGATGGGCACGGCGGCGGCGGGTTACGGCCGGCGTGACGGTGACGAGCAGCTCCTGCGCTTCGTTCTCGAAGCGGTGAGCTGATGCTGCGGATTGAGGGAGTGGAACTGTGAACACGGCGGAGCTGACGCCGGCCGGTGAGATGACCGCCGAGGACCTGGGCAGCGTGCACCTGATCGGGATCGGCGGGGTCGGCATGGCCGGCCTGGCCCGGCTCCTGTTGACGCGGGGCGTGCCGGTCTCCGGCAGCGAGCTGCGGGAGTGGCCGGCCCTGGCCGCCCTGCGGGCGCTCGGCGGCACGGTGCACATGGCACACGAGGCGTCCAACCTGGACGGCGTGGACACCGTGGTCTACTCGACCGCGATCCCGCAGGACCACGTGGAGATGGTCGAGGCGCGCCGCCGCGGGCTGCGCGTGCTGCACCGCTCCGAGGCGCTGGCCGCGACGATGACCAACCGGCAGACCATCGCGGTGGCCGGCACCCACGGCAAGACCACCACGACGTCGATCATGACGGTGATCCTGCAGCACGCCGGGCACGACCCGTCGTTCGTGATCGGCGGCGAGATGTCGGCCGCCGGGTCGAACGGGCACCACGGCACCGGGCCGCACTTCGTGGCCGAGGCGGACGAGCACGACCGCTCGTTCCTCATCTACCGGCCGCATGTCGCGATCATCACCAACATCGAGGGCGACCACCTCAACAACTGGGGTGACCTGGAGACGCTGAAGGCCGGGTTCCTCGAGTTCGGCTCGCTGGCCGACGGGTTCGTGGTGACCTGCGCCGACGGGCCGGGCACCGAGGAGCTGATCGCCGGGCTGCGGGCGGCCGGGAAGACCGTCTACACGTACGGCGAGTCGGCGGGCGCGGACCTGCGGATCTTCGACGTCGTCTCGTCGGTGAGCGGGGTCCGCTACCGGGCCGAGCTGGACGGTGCGCCGCTCGGCGAGTTCAAGCTGGCGCTGCCCGGCACCCACATGGGCCTGAACAGCGCGGCCACCGTGCTCACCGCCCTGAAGCTGGGCCTGCCGCTGGAGAAGGTGGTCGAGGCGCTGGAGTCGTTCCCGGGGGTCCGGCGGCGCTTCGAGCGCAAGGGCATCGCGGCGGGCGTGCGGGTGTACGACGAGTACGCGTACCACCCGACCTCGGTGAAGGCCGCGCTCCGGACGCTGCGGGAGGTGGCCGGGGACGGCCGGCTGCTCGTGGTGTTCCAGCCGTACCGGGTGTACCGGACCCGGGACCTGGAGGCCGAGCTGGCCGACGGACTCCAGGTGGCCGACGAGGTGATCTGCATGGAGGTGTTCGGTCCGGGCGAGACCCGCGGCCCGGGCGAGGGCGGCCGGGCGCTGACCGCGGCGATCGACCTGCCCGACGAGCACAAGGTCTTCGTGCCGGACTGGCAGGACGTGCCGGCCGAGGTGGTCCGGCGAAGCCGTCCGGGCGACGTGGTGGTGACCATGGGGGCGCCCCCGATCTCGCTGATGGGCGACGAGCTGCTGGCCGCGCTGGCCGAGGCGGACCAGCAGCCGGACCTGGCCCGGTAGTTCCGGTGGCGGGCGGGGGCACGCGCAACTGGCGGCTGGTCCGGGCGGACACCGACGCCGTGCCGCCGTCGGCGCGGCGGTTCATGGCCCGCGCCCGGGAGCGGCGCCTGCGTGCCGCCATGCCCTGGCTGACCGGGGCGGGCGTCCTGCTGCTGGCCGGTGGCCTGGCCTGGGTGGTCTACGGCACCTCGCTGTTCGGGGTGCGGGAGGTCCGGGTGGTGGGCGCCCAGGTGCTCACCGCCGACCAGGTGCGGGCCGCCGCCGCGGTCGAGCCGGACCGCCCGCTGGCCCGGGTCGACCTGGACGCGGTGGCCGCCGCGGTGCGCGGTCTGCCGCCGGTGGACCGGGTGCTGGTGACCCGCAGCTGGCCGTCGACCGTGGAGATTCAGCTGGTGGAGCGCACCCCGGTGGCCGCGGTGCCGGCCGGGGAGCAGTTCCTGCTGATCGACGACGAGGGTGTGCCGTTCCGTGCGGTCGCCACACCGAAGGGCCTGCCACTGGCCCGGGTGGCGACACCCGGCCGCAACGACGAGAACACCGGCTCGGCGCTGACCGTGCTGGCCGCGCTCAGTGACGAACTGCGCGAGCAACTGGTGGCCATCTCGGTGGCCTCGCCGGTGCAGATCCGCCTGGAGCTGCGCAAGGGCCGGGTGGTCATCTGGGGTGACGACACCGCGAGCAAGCAGAAGAGCATCGTGGCCACCGCGCTGCTGCGGGAGAAGGGCGACGAGATCGACGTGAGCGCCCCGTCGGTGGTGACCATTCGCTAGTCATGCCGCTAAACGGACAAAGCATCACGAACGCAATAAATGGTTCAAGGTTACGGGTCAGTCGGATACTCACCACGTAAGCGGACGCGACACGCCGCTCCGGGTCTTTGGTTGAGGCCGCATGTCCGCATACGTTGCCCCGAGAGGTTCGAATGGTTGACATAACTCTGAACCTCTAGTAGAGGGTGAGGGTTTCCTCGCCCTCCCTTGTACGGCAGCGGATGTCGAAGTGCGGTTCCCGGGACCGCAGGGGCCGTCGACGTCCGCCAACCCTGGAAGGGATGGCTGAGCCCGATGACACCTCCACACAACTACCTTGCGGTCATCAAGGTCGTCGGCATCGGCGGCGGCGGCGTGAACGCTGTGAACCGCATGATCGAGGTTGGGCTCAAGGGCGTCGAGTTCATCGCCATCAACACGGACGCACAGGCCCTGTTGATGAGCGACGCCGACGTCAAGCTCGACGTCGGCCGGGAACTGACCCGTGGCCTGGGCGCCGGCGCCCAGCCCGAGGTCGGCAAGAACGCCGCCGAGGACCACCGGGACGAGATCGAAGAGGTGCTCAAGGGCGCCGACATGGTCTTCGTCACCTGTGGCGAGGGCGGCGGCACCGGAACCGGTGGCGCGCCCGTGGTCGCCAACATCGCCCGCAAGCTGGGCGCTCTCACCATCGGCGTGGTGACCCGCCCGTTCAACTTCGAGGGCAAGCGCCGCCAGGTGCAGGCCGAGGCCGGCATCGACGAGCTGCGCAACCAGTGCGACACCCTGATCGTGATCCCGAACGACCGGCTGCTCGCCCTGGGTGACCGCGGGATCAGCATGATGGACGCGTTCCGTCAGGCCGACCAGGTGCTGCTCTCCGGTGTGCAGGGCATCACCGACCTGATCACCACCCCCGGTCTGATCAACCTGGACTTCGCCGACGTCAAGAGCGTGATGAGCAACGCCGGCAGCGCGCTCATGGGCATCGGCAGCGCGCGCGGTGACAACCGCGCGGTCGAGGCGGCCGAGAAGGCGATCTCCAGCCCGCTGCTGGAGCAGAGCATGGACGGCGCCCGCGGCGTGCTGCTCTCCATCGCCGGTGGCTCCGACCTGGGGCTCTTCGAGATCAACGACGCGGCCCAGCTGGTCACCGACGCGGCCCACCCGGACGCGAACATCATCTTCGGCGCGGTCATCGACGACGCTCTCGGCGACGAGGTGCGGGTCACCGTGATCGCCGCCGGTTTCGACGCGGGCTCGCCCTCCTACAAGCCGGCCGAGCCGATGCGCAAGGTGCCGGCCCCGGCCACCGGGGGAGCCTCGCTGCCGCCGGTCCCGCCGCCGGTCACCCCGCCGCCGGCGAGCACCCCGCCGCCGCGCAGCCGGGTGCTCTTCGACGACGTGGACGTGCCGGACTTCCTGAAGAACGGCTCCTGAGGCACGCCCTCTCCCGTACCTCCAAGAAGGTTGACCCTTGACCGACCCCGGACGGCGCGCTGAGCTCGCCGCCTCTCTCGAACAGGTGCGGGAGCGCATCGCGCGTGCCTGCGTGGCGGCCGGAAGGCCGCCCGGGGCGGTCACGCTGACCGCGGTGACCAAGACCTACCCGGCGAGCGACGTCCTGTTGCTCGCCGGGCTGGGCGTCACCGACATGGCGGAGAACCGGGACCAGGAGGCGGCCGCCAAGGCGGCCGAGGTGCATGCCGCCGGCGTGCACCCGCGCTGGCACTTCGTCGGCCAGTTGCAGCGCAACAAGGTCAGATCGGTGATCCGGTACGCGGACGTGGTCGAGTCGGTCGATTCGCTCCGCCTCGCCGGCGCGCTGGCGAAGGCCGCCGTGGGACGGGAGGTCCCGCTGGAGGTGCTCGTCCAGGTGAGCCTGGACGCCGACCCGGCGCGCGGGGGCGTGACCGAAGACGATCTCTGGCGGGTATCCGACGCGGTGGCCTCCTCGGAGGGCCTGCGGCTCGGCGGCGTGATGGCCGTCGCGCCGCTCGGTGAGGACCCCGGCGCGGCCTTCGCCCGGCTGGCCGTTATCGCAGGCCGGATGGCCTCCGAACATCCCGGTGCGACGACCGTCTCGGCGGGGATGAGCGGGGATCTGGAGGCCGCCGTCCAGCACGGGGCGACACACGTACGGATCGGTACATCTTTACTCGGGATGCGAAACTCGCTGCGGTAGCCTTGCCGCGGGCAGCAAACTACACAGGTGTTGTTTTACGCGACCTGTCGCGGGTCATGATCCACACCGCGGCCGGTGCGTCCGACGACGCGGCGTCGCAACGGGTCGGGGGTCCGAATCGGACCTTGTTTCCGGCTCGTGAGGGGGGACGCGGCACGCCAGGGGGCGCGGGCCGCAACAGCGGACGGAGGTGGGGGCCATGGGTTCTCGGCAGGAAGAGGGGGCTCAGGCATGAGCGGAGGCGCGTTTCGCAAGGCGGGCGTGTGGCTCGGCCTCGTCGAGGAGGACGACGACCGCGGTTACGAGGACCGTAACTACCGGGAGAGCTCCTACCGTTCGCGCGAGCGTGAGCGCGAGCGCCCCGACCGTTACTCCAGCGACCGTTACTCCGACGAGTTCGCTGAGGACGAGGACGAGGAGGAGCGCGCCGTTCCGCGGGCCCGTTCCGACCGCCGCTCGTCGCGCGGTGACCTCGACCGACCGTCCCGCAGCGACCTGGACCGTTCGTCCCGCGCCGATCTGGACCGTTCGTCGCGCGCCGATCTGGACCGTTCGTCCCGCGGTGACCTGGACCGTTCGTCGCGCGCCGACCTGGACCGGGAGGAGAGCGAGCGCCTCGATCGGGCGAGCGTCCGCTCCATCACCCGGCCGTCGGTCGCGCCCGAGCCGTCCGGCGCCCTGACCTACTCCACGCGGGACAACCTGGCCCTCAAGCCTCAGCCCGCGCATCCGGAGCCGGTCCGCCAGCGCCAGGTCGAGGAGGAGCAGCGGTACCAGATCACCACGCTGCACCCGACCACCTACCGGGAGGCGCGGACCATCGGCGAGCACTTCCGCGACGGGGTCCCGGTCATCATCAATCTGACCGAGATGGATGAGTCGGACGCTCGCCGGCTGGTCGACTTCGCCGCCGGGCTGGCCTTCGGCCTGAGGGGTACGATCGAGCGCGTGACCAACCGGGTCTTCCTGCTCTCTCCGGCAAATGTGCAGGTCACCGCGGAGGACAAGGCGAAGATCGCTGAGGGTGGCTTCTTCACCTCGAGCTGATCGACCCGGAATTGATTGACCCGAACGAGGGATCCGCCTGACGTGCTGTCGATCGTGTTCCAGATCCTCTACATATTGCTGTATCTCTTCTTCATGGTGCTGTTGGCCAGGTTTGTGCTGAGTGCGGTGCTCCAGTACGGACGGCGCTGGCAACCCAGCCGGGGCGCCTCGGCCGCACTCGAAGCCGTGTGGAGCGTCACGGATCCGCCCCTCAACGCGTTGAGGCGTGTGATCCCACCGCTGCGCATTGGTAACGTGAGTTTGGACCTGGCTTCCATCGTGCTGCTGGTTATCCTGTTCGTGCTCATGGACTTCGTATTGGCAAGACTGATCGTGCAATACAGCTAGACAGCAGCCCCAACCGCGGCCGCGACTGACCCGAGGAGTTTCGATGCCGCTGACCCCGGCCGACGTTCATAACGTCGCCTTCAAGAAGCCCCCGATCGGCAAGCGGGGGTATGACGAGGAGGAGGTCGACGCCTTCCTGGACGAGGTGGAGCGCGAGCTCGCCCGTCTGATCGAGGAGAACGCAGAGCTTCGTGCCCAGGTCGAGCGTGGTGGCCGGGGCGGCGCTCCCGCCGGTCCCGCGGCTGACCCCCGCCTCGCGGCCGAGCTCAACGAGCTGAAGGCGCAGCTGGACCGTGTCCAGCGTGACAAGACCGCGGCCGAGCAGGCCGCCCGGCAGATGCAGGCCGAGCTGGAGCAGGTCCGTGCGCAGGGCCCCGGCGCCGGTGCCGGCGCCAGTGCCGCGGACGGCGAGCAGCAGGCCCTGCGCGTGCTGATGATGGCCCAGCGCACCGCCGACGACCACGTGGCCGACGCCCGCCGCGAGGCCGACAAGCTTCTCTCCGACGCCCGCTCCAAGGCGGAGGAGGTCACCCGCGAGGCCCGGGCCAAGGCCGACGCCCTCGAGCGCGACGCTCGCCAGCGCCACCAGGAGGCCATGGGCGGCCTGGACGCGAAGCGGACCGCGCTGCAGAAGCACATCGAGGAGCTGAAGCAGTTCGAGCGGGAGTACCGCACCCGTCTCAAGGCCTACCTGGAGAGCCAGCTCCGCGACCTGGACGGCCGCGGTCAGGGCCTCGAGGCCGAGCTGACCCGCGCCGACTCCAACCGGGCCGTGGGCGGTTCGGGCGGTCTCGCCGCGGCCGGTCTTGCCGGATCGTACGGCGGCAGCCGGACCAACTCCATCGAATCGGGTCGCTGACACGGCCCCCCGCACCGCGACGAGGATGAGCCATGATCGTTGCTAGTCTCCTGCTCATCCCCGTCGCGGTTCTGTTTCTCGCGCTAGGGCTGGTCAACGGCTCGAGCAGCCTTCTCATAGCCTCGATCGTGGTCAGCCTGCTGGCCGCGGTCGCTCTCGTCATCGGGACCCGGCAGGCCGCCACACGGCGAGCGGCCGAGGGCGCTTTCGAGGTGCCGCCGCGCCCCGCTCGCCGAGATCCCGAGTTCGACGAACCGGTGTCGCCGGCTCCCGCCGCCACCAACGCTAGCGATTCTGCCCCCGAGCCGGTGGCCGCCGCAGGCGAATCCCGCAGCTATGACGAGCCCGATCCGGCCGATGTGGAGGAGGCGCGGGCGTCCGGAGACCCTCATCCGGGTGACGTCGGGGAGCCCGCGGGGCCCGCTCACGCAGACTATGCCGATTTTGACTCCGCGGCGGATTCCACCCCGGATTCCGAGGACGTCCCACCGTTCGCCGGGGCGTCCGACGAGCAGGCGTGGCGCCCGGCCCCCGCCGGGGCCACCGTGGAGCAGCCGGACGAGTTCGACGAGCCGGACGCCGACGACCCCGACGACGAGCCGCTGCCCCAGTCGGTGCGGCCGGCCGACGCGGTGCTGGTCGCGCGGTTCGACACCGAGGTGCTGGTGGTGGACGGCCGGCCCCGCTACCACATGGCGGACTGCCCGCACCTGGTCGGCCGGCTGACCGAGTCGCTGCCGGTGAACGAGGCGGTCGAGCTCGGCTTCAGCCCGTGCGGCCTGTGCCGGCCGGTGGACCGGCTGGTGGCCACCGTGGCCCACCAGCGTTGAGGGGCCCGGCGGGCGTCTCGGTGCCGGTGCGGGTGCGTCCCGGCGCCGGCCGGACCCGGGTGGGCGGCCGCTACGAGGGCCCGCACGGTCCGGCCCTGATCATCGCGGTGGGTGCGCCCGCGGTGGACGGCAAGGCCACCGAGGCGGTGCGCCGGGCGCTCGCGGCCGCACTGGGCGTCCGCGCCGCCGAGGTGTCCCTGCGGCTCGGGGCGACCAGCCGGGACAAGGTCTTCACCGTGGCGGCGCCACCGGAGGAGTGGGAGGGGCGGCTCGCCGACCTGCGCGACGACAACAGGTGATCTTTCCGTCACGGTGGGTGTATCGTCGGTTATCCGACGCCTCTGTGCGCGCTTCGTGGCCGTTTGTCGTTTCCGCGGTTCGCGCCGGGTTGTCGGGATACTTCACGTTCCGTATCCTTGCCAACCTCACCGAGTGCGCGGCCGCCCTTTCAGCCGCGCCGTTTGTGCAGGTGGGGCAAGATCTACCGCGGTCGTCGCGGTGGCACGGGGACCAGACAAAGGGACGGACGGCACGGCCCGGCGAGCCGGCGCCGCCGGAGTTCCGTAGACCGCTGACCGCCGCGCCACGCGCGCGGCCGAGGGAGCGACGATGGCCAAGGCAACCGACATCCGGCCCGGTTCGACCGGTACGTCCGCCGCTGAGCGCAACCGCAGTGCCGCCGAGACCGAGGAGATCCGGACGGCGCTGGTCGCGCGGCGTGACGAGCTGCAGGCCGAGTACGATCAGGCGCTCAGTGAGATCACCGAGTTGCAGCGCGAGCGGCTCGCCGACTCGGCCGGGGACGACCAGGCCGACACCGGCACCAAGACGTTCGAGCGGGAGCAGGAGATCACGCTGGCCAACAACCTGCTCGAGCGGATCACACAGGTCGAACGTGCGATCGATCGGCTCGGGTCGGGCAATTACGGTTGGTGTGAGCGGTGCGGCACCCAGATCCCGGTCGAGCGGCTGGCTGCGTTCCCCTCCGCCACCCTCTGTGTCTCGTGCAAGCAGTTGGAGGAACGACGCTGAACGCCGACGAACAGGCCGCGCCGGGGTTCGCACCCCGCGCGGTCGCTGTCCTGGCCGTCACCACGGCGGTCGCCGTGGCGGTCGACCAGTGGGTCAAGCACCTCTCCACCGAGAACCTGGATCCCCGCGAGCCGGTTCGCCTCCTCGGTGGCCTGATCTACCTGTCGCTGCTGCGCAACAGCGGAGCGGCGTTCAGTTTCGGCAGCGGTTACACGTGGGTCTTCCCGCTGATCACCCTGGTCGTCGTCGGGGTGATCGTGTGGCTCGCCACGAAGCTGCGCTCGGTGCCGTGGGCGGTGGCGCTCGGTCTGGTGCTGGGCGGCGCCCTGGGCAACCTGACCGACCGCCTGTTCCGTGCGCCCGGCCCGTTCCAGGGCCACGTGGTCGACATGATCAGCGTTTTCGCGCCGTACGGGGAGAGGTTCGCGGTCTTCAACATCGCCGACGCCTGTCTCACCGTCGGGGTCTGCCTCGCCGTGCTGCTGGAACTGACCGGCCGCCAGCGCGACGGCACCCGGATCACCAAGGCGAAACCGGTGACCGGCACCCAGACGGAGGAGAACGCATGAGCGAGCTTGCGAGCGAATCATCAAGCTCAGTTCTGAACTCATGCCGACGCCGGAGCGCAGCGGAGGTGTCGGTATGAGCGGGCAGCGTTCTCTTCCGGTCCCGGACGGGCTCCACGGGATGCGGCTGGACCAGGCCGTCTCCCGGCTCTTCGGGCTCTCCCGCACGGCCGCGGCCACCCTCGTGGAGGCCGGTGACGCGCTGGTCGACGGTGTTCCCCGGCTCAAGTCGGAGAAGGTGGTCGCCGGCTCCTGGCTGGAGGTGACCCTGCCGTCACCGGTGGCCGCGCCCGCGGTGGTCGCCGAGCCGGTGCACGGCCTCGGCATCATCTACAGCGACGACGACATCGTGGTGGTGGACAAGCCGGTCGGCGTGGCCGCCCACCCGAGCCCCGGCTGGACCGGCCCGACCGTGGTCAGCGGCCTGGCCGCGATGGGGCAGAACGTCGCGACCAGCGGAGCCGCCGAGCGGCAGGGCATCGTGCACCGGCTCGACGTGGGCACCACCGGCCTCATGGTGGTGGCCAAGAGCGAGATGGCGTACAGCATCCTGAAGCGCGCCTTCAAGGAGCGCGAGGTGGAGAAGCGGTACCACGCGGTGGTCCAGGGGCACCTGGACCCGCTGCGGGGCACCATCGACGCCCCGATCGACCGGCACCCGACGGCCGACTACAAGTTCGCCGTCATGTCCGGCGGCAAGCCGAGCGTCACCCACTACGACACGGTCGAGGCGTTCCGCTCGGCCAGCCTGGTGGATGTGCGGCTGGAGACCGGGCGGACGCACCAGATCCGGGTGCACTTCTCGGCGATGCGGCACCCGTGTGTGGGCGACCTGACGTACGGGGCCGATCCGACCCTGGCGGCCCGCCTCCAACTGGACCGGCAGTGGCTGCATGCACGGGAGCTGGCGTTCGCACACCCCCGTACGCACGATGAGGTCCGCTTCGTCAGCGACTACCCTGCTGACCTGAAACACGCGCTGGACGTCCTCCAGGACGCCGGCTGACCGTCGGGAGCATCACCGTGGGCCGCGCGCACCGCATGCGGGCAGTCCTCGTCGGGTTCGGGGGCGCCTCTCTCCGGTTGCAGATCATGACCGGAGTGGCGCTGGCGGCTACCGTCGCGCTGGTGCTCGCGGTGTTCTGGGCCGACCGGGAGCCGCCGGCCGGCACCGAGCCCGGTGAGGTGCTCCGCGTGGGGGTGGTCGAGGGCCAGTCGGTGGGTGGCTACCTGGCGGCGTCCCGCGACGAGCTGGCGCGGCTCACCGACCCGTCCGCCCCGGCCGCCGGGGACACCTGGGCGCTGGTGGCCTTCCGGCGCTACGCGGCGCCCGCCGGACTGCCCGATCTGCTGTCCGGGGCGCAGGTGGCGCAGGTGTACACGCGGGTGCCGCTGACCGGCTCGCGGACCGCGGTGAACCGGATCCCGGTCTACCGGCTGCCCGACGACGTGACCGCCGGGATGATCTCGGCGGCCGTCGCCCGGGAACGCGAGCGTGCCGACTATCAACGGCTCGGCCGGGCGCTGACCGGCGACGGGCGCAACGAGATGCGGTTGCGGGCGGTCTACGAGAGCGCCGCCCGGATCGCCGCCGAGGAGGCCGCCGCGTACCGGGCCGGGTGTGCGTGCGTCTTCGCGGCGGTGGTGCGCGGCACCCCGGCCGCGCTCGACGGGATCGCGGACCGGCCCGGGGTGCGGGTGGTGGACCCGGCTCCCGAGGTGCGCGGGTTGGACCGTACCGAGTTCCGGCCGCCGCGGCCCGAGGAGCTGGAGGCGGCGCCGGCGGATCCGTCGCCGTCGGCCGTGCCATCCGGGAATCCCGGCGTTGCCCCGGACGCCGTCGGACCGTTACCGTCGTCGATCGGGGTCCCTGTGACATCCACCTCACCGGAAAGTTCAGGCCGTACGCCGTCCGCGGCCGTACTGCCTACCAAGGATCCTGTTGCCGTACCCTCGGCGTCGGACGCGAGTCCTGCTCATGACGGTCCGGATGCGTCACCGGGAGCATCCACCGGCGATTCCGGCCGTTAGGTTTTCCGTCCGCGAAACGTTCGGGTGGATGCACGTGCACGACCGGGGTTCCGTCATGTGATCAAGAACGACCGGGGGATGGGCGCTCGGCCGGTGGCCCGAATAGGGTTCTCCTCCGTAGCCTGTCAAGGGCGAGACCATCGCCGTGAATGATCGGGTAGGCGCAGAAAGGACGAGCCGTGGACGGGACCGAGACCGGCTGGGGCCGGCCTGCGGAACCAGCCCCGCGCTGGCGGGCGCTGCTCGACCGGGCTCGGCATGGTGGCCGCGGCGAGGAGCCGGAGGAGACTCCGCAGCAGCCGGAGACACCCCCGCAGCAGCAGTGGAACCAGCAACAGCCGAGCCGTGGCTCGGCCGCGGTCGAACGCCGGCCGTTCAACCCGCTGGACCCGCGGCAGGCCGCGTTCGACGGCCGGCAGCAGGGGCAGCCGCAGCCGGGCGGCTTCGAGCGCCGTGCCCCGGAACCGCCGGCCGAGCGCGCCGTTCCGCAGCGGCCGATCAACCCGCTCGACCCGCGCTGGCAGCGTGGCCGCGAGGCGGAGCAGCACAGCTTCTTCGAGCCGGCGCCGCGCACCCCGCAGCAGCAGCCGGCTCAGCCGCCCGCGCGGGAGTACGGCGCGCCCAGCGGCTACCCCCAGCAGAACAACGGCTACCCGCCGCCCGGTAACGGCTACCAGCCGCCGCCGGCCAACGGCTATGCCCCGCCCGCCGGTGCGTACGGGGCGCAGGCCGCCGCGTACCCCCAGGCCCCGGTCGCGCCGCCGCCCGTACCCCCGCAGGTCTCTCCGCCGCAGGCGGCGCCGGTCCGGCAGCCCGCCGCCCAGCCCGCGCCGGTCTCGCCGGCGCCCGCCGCCGCCCGGATCGAGTGGCGGCAGAGCCGCACCGAGGACGGCATGGACCGCGCCGTCTCGATCATGCGGCGCAAGCTGGGCAAACCCCGGGTGCTGGCGTTCGCCAACCCGAAGGGTGGGGTGCACAAGACCACCGCGACCGTGCTCGCCGCGGCCACCATCGGCAGCGTCCGCGGCCGTGGCGTGCTCGCCTGGGACGACAACGAGCTGCGCGGCACCCTCGGCCTGCGGGCCGGCAGCGCCCGGCACGCCCGGACCATAAAGCACCTGCTCGCCGACCTCATGCGGATCGAGAGCCTGCACGGCGACGCGCTGCTCCAGGAGCTCGACGCCTACCTGCGGCACGCCTCGGACGGCTCCTACGACGTGCTGGCCGGCGAGGAGAACCCGCGGTTCGCCCAGCGGCTGGACCAGGGCACCGTGCGGCGGGTGATGGACCTGCTGCGCCGCACCCACGACGTGATCTGCGTCGACACCGGCAACAACGTGGAGAGCGTCAACTGGCAGACCGTGATGCGCTCGGCCGACCAGCTGGTGATCACCACGGTGCCCCGGGAGGACGCCGCCTTCACCGCCGACTGGATGCTCGACGTGCTCGAGGAGAGCGGGATGGGCGACATGGTGTCCAACGCCGTGACGCTCATCTCCTGCCCGTCGGCGGGTCACCTGCCGCTGCTGGAGGACTTCAAGAAGCACTTCGCGACGCGTACCCGTGCGGTCGCCGTGGTGCCCTACGACCCGGCCCTGGAGGTCGGTTCCTCGATCGAGTACGGCGACCTGCAACAGGAGACCAGGCAGGCCTGGCTCCGCGCGGCGTCGACCATGCTGGAGCCCTTCGCGGAGTAGGTTTCTGTCGTACGGCGGGGCTAGGCTTCACGGCACTGTTCGGGGAAGAGGGGGTTCCGGGTGTCTGACTCGTTCGTGCACCTTCACGTGCACACAGAGTATTCAATGCTCGACGGGGCGGCCCGGATCAAGGAACTCCTCGCGGAGGCGAAGCGGCTCGGCATGCCGGCCGCGGCGATCACCGACCACGGCAACATGCACGGGGCGTATGACTTCTACAAGCAGGCAAAAGACGCCGGAGTGACGCCGGTCATCGGTGTCGAGGCCTATGTCGCGCCGGAGTCCCGGCTGGACAAGAAGCGCATCAAGTGGGGTCGTCCGGAGCAGAAGTCGGACGACGTCTCCGGTAACGGTGCGTATACGCATATGACCATGTGGGCGCGCAACGCGGTCGGCCTGAAGAACCTGTTCCGGCTCAACTCGCGGGGCTCCATCGAGGGCCAGCTCGGCAAGTACCCGCGGATGGACTTCGACATCATCGCGGAGCACGCCGAGGGCATCATGGGCACCACCGGCTGCCCGTCCGGCATCGTGCAGACCCGGCTGCGGCTCGGTCATTTCGACGAGGCGCTCAAGTCCGCCGCGCGCTATCAGGAGGCGCTCGGCAGGGACTACTACTTCCTCGAGATCATGGACCACGGGCTGTCGATCGAGAAGCGGGTCCGCGACGGCCTGCTGGAGATCGGTAGGAAGCTCAACATCCCGCCGCTGGTCACCAACGACTCGCACTACACCCACGAGGCGCAGGCCGCCGCGCACGACGTGCTGCTCTGCGTGCAGACCGGCAGCAACGTCGCCGACCCCAACCGGTTCCGGTTCGACGGCTCCGGCTACTTCGTGAAGTCGCCCGACCAGATGCGTGCCGTCGACTCGTCCGAGGCCTGGCAGGAGGGCTGCCGCAACACCCTGCTGGTGGCCGAGAAGGTGGACATCACCGGGATGTTCACCTTCAAGAACCTGATGCCCCGGTTCCCCATCCCGGACGGGTTCACCGAGCCGGACTATTTCCGCCACGTCGCCTTCGAGGGCCTCCGGGGGCGGTTCCCCGGCGGCATCCCGGAGTCGCACGTCAAGCAGGCGGAGTACGAGCTCGGCGTCATCATCGAGATGGGCTTCCCGGCGTACTTCCTCGTCGTCGCCGACTTCATCCAGTGGGCGAAGACCAACGGCATCGCGGTCGGCCCGGGCCGTGGCTCGGCGGCGGGCTCCCTGATCGCGTACGCGATGGGCATCACCGACCTCGACCCGATCCAGCACGGCCTGATCTTCGAGCGGTTCCTCAACCCCGAGCGCATCTCGATGCCCGATGTCGACATCGACTTCGACGAGCGCCGGCGCGGCGAGGTCATCCGGTATGTGACGGAGAAGTGGGGCGAGGACAAGGTCGCGCAGATCGCCACCTTCGGCACGATCAAGGCGAAGGCCGCGATCAAGGACTCGGCCCGGGTCCTGGGCTACCCGTTCGCGGTCGGCGACAAGATCACCAAGGCGATGCCGCCGGACGTCATGGGCAAGGGCATCACCCTCGGCGGCATCTTCAACAAGGACGACAAGCGGTACAACGAGGCCGGCGAGGTGCGCGGGCTCTACGAGACCGACCCGGACGTCAAGAAGGTCATCGACACCGCGCAGGGCATCGAGGGCCTGATCCGGCAGACCGGTGTGCACGCCGCCGGCGTCATCATGAGCGCCGAGCCGATCATCGACCACATCCCGCTGTCCCGCCGGGACGCCGACGGGGCGATCATCACGCAGTTCGACTACCCGACCTGCGAGACGCTCGGCCTGCTGAAGATGGACTTCCTCGGCCTGCGGAACCTGACGATCATCGACGACGCCAACAAGAACATCGAGCTCAACCACGGCCAGAAACTCGATCTGCTGGGTCTGGAGCTGGACGACCCGAAGGCGTACGAGCTGCTCTCCCGCGGTGACACGCTGGGCGTGTTCCAGCTCGACGGCGGGCCGATGCGGTCGCTGCTGCGGCTGATGAAGCCGGACAACTTCGAGGACATCTCCGCCGTCCTGGCCCTCTACCGGCCCGGCCCGATGGGTGTCGACTCGCACACCAACTACGCGCTCCGCAAGAACAAGCTCCAGGAGATCACCCCGATCCACCCGGAGCTGGAGGAGCCGCTGCGGGAGATCCTGGAGCCCACCTACGGTCTGATCGTCTACCAGGAGCAGGTGCAGCGCGCCGCGCAGATCCTGGCCGGCTACAGCCTCGGCCAGGCCGACCTGCTCCGCCGGGCCATGGGTAAGAAGAAGAAGGAGATCCTCGACAAGGAGTTCGGTCCCTTCCGGGACGGGTGCCGCGAGCACGGCTACTCCGACGAGGCGATCCAGGCCGTGTGGGACGTCCTGGTCCCGTTCGCCGGCTACGCGTTCAACAAGGCGCACTCCGCGGCGTACGGGCTGGTCTCCTACTGGACGGCCTATCTCAAGGCGCACTACCCGGCCGAGTACATGGCCGGGCTGCTGACCAGCGTCGGCGACGACAAGGACAAGATGGCCATGTATCTGGCGGAGTGCCGCCGCATGGGCATCCAGGTGCTGCCACCGGACGTCAACCAGTCCGCCGGGCCGTTCACCCCGGTCGGCACCGACATCCGGTTCGGCCTCGGCGCGGTCCGCAACGTCGGCGCCAACGTGGTCGAGGCGATCGCCCGCTGCCGCAAGGAGAAGGGCGAGTACGGCGACTTCTACGACTTCCTGTCCAAGGTGGACGCGGTGGCCTGCAACAAGCGGACCATCGAGTCCCTGATCAAGGCCGGCGCCTTCGACTCGATGGGGCACAGCCGCAAGAGCCTGCTGGCCGTGCACGCCGAGGCCATCGACGCCTACGCCGACGTCAAGCGCAACGAGGCGGCCGGGCAGTTCGACCTGTTCGGCGCGTTCGGCGACGACGCCGGCGCCGGTGGGTCGGCCGCGGTCACCATGCCCCCGATCGGCGACAGCGAGTGGGACAAGCGGGACAAGCTGGCCTTCGAGCGGGAGATGCTGGGGCTTTATGTCTCCGACCACCCGCTCGCCGGGCTCGAGGTCCTGCTCCAGAGCTCGGCGGACACCAGCATCGCGGCGCTCAACGAGGAGGGCTCGGTCCCGGACGGCCAGGTCGTCACGCTCGCCGGCATCCTCACCGGCGTCCAGCGGCGGATCACCAAGCAGGGCCGGTCGTGGGCGTCGGCCACGCTGGAGGACCTGGCCGGTGGCGTCGAGGCGCTGTTCTTCCCGAACACGTACGAGCTGGTCGGCCAGTACATCGCCGAGGACGCCATCGTGGTGGTCAAGGGCCGGATCGAACGCCGCGACGGCGCCGCCCGGATCATGGCGATGGACATGTCGATCCCCGACATCACCCACAACCCGGACACCAAGCCGGTCACCCTGACGATGCCGATCACCCGGTGTACGCCACCGCTGGTCGACGAGCTCAAGGAGATCCTGGTGAGCCACCCGGGCGACACCGAGGTGCACGTCCATCTCCAGAACGGCAGCCGAACCACGATCATGCGGTTGGGCGGGGTGCGGGTCGCGGCGACGCCGGCCCTGCGCGCCGACCTCAAGATGATCCTCGGTCCGTCGGCCGTCGCCTGACAGTGCCGGCTGATCTGGAAGGATCGCAGGGTGTACCCGAGTGAACAGCCGGCCGGGCCGTCCGGACCCTCCACGCCGGAGGACGGCCCGCGGCCCGTCGCGGCCGGCGCCGGCCTGAACCAGGCCTGGCAGCAGATGTGGCGGCTGAACGAGGGCAGCCGGCGCCCGTGGCGGCGTTCGCTGGCCGTCGCGGCCGGCGTCGCCGGGACGATCGCGGTGCTCGGGGTGCTCCTCGGGCTGCTCTGGGCGTGGCTCACGCCCACCGTCCCGGTCGTCCTCACCGGCGCCGGGAAAGCGCAGGCCTACGACATGTCCGAGCGGTATGTCGCGGCCGACGGCTGGATGACCCTGCTCGGGCTGGGTTTCGGGGTGCTCGTCACGCTCTCGGCCTGGCTGATCCTGCGCCGGGACCGGGGACCGTACCTCCTCGGTGGTGTGGTCGTCGGCACCCTGGTGGCCGGGCACTGGGTGGCGCCCTCGGTGGGCGAGCTGCTCGGGCGCGGCGCGTACGAGGAGTGGAAGGCGACCGCACAGATCGGCGCGACCTATCTGGCGCCGCCGGAGGTGCAGTCGCTCGGGCCGACCCTGATCCCGGCCTTCGTGGCGGCGATCCTGCTCACCCTGCTGGCCGGCTGGTCCAACGACCCCGACCTGGACCATCCGGGCGCGCAGCCCGGGTGGGGGCCGAACCACGCCTACGAGCCACCCTTTGTGGACCATCACGATGCAGCGGCGCCCGAGTACGACCTGGTGACGGACGCCGAGTCGACGGCGGCCAACGGCACGGCGCCGGGCGAACGGATCACGGACGGCGGCGAGCATCCCCACCGGGAGCCGCACCCTCCCGCCTGAGCCTGACCGTGCGGCCGGCGCCGCACGCGGTCCGACCACCCACTCACGCCCGGCGGGCGCGGCATGGTCTTGACCACCCACCCGCCTCGCGGGTCTGGTACGGCGGGTTCGCGTAGCCCGTACCGTCTCAGTTGGGGCTTGCCGGCCTGGCCAGGTCGGAGAGTGGGACCGGGACGGCCCGGACCCTCGCCAGCAGGCCGGCCTCGCGGTTGAGGATGCGCAGCTCGGCGCGGAGGCGGCTCGCGGTGTCCGGCATCGCCAGAAGCATCTGGCGCTCCTCGACGGTGAGCTGGGCGGTGGCGGCGACCAGGTGGGAGAGGACGGTCGCGTCGTCGGGCACCTGCTCGAGGGTCTCGCTGTTGGGGCGCAGCAACTCCAGGTAGGCGCGGAACGCGGTGAGCACCCGGGGCGCCAGCAGCGTGGCGTGGCCGCTCGGCTCCTCCTCGTCGGGGAGCCAGCGGACGTGGGCGGTCAGATAGGGCTCGGCGCCCTGCTCGACGCTGAGGACGGTGAACCGGCGGCGGCCGACGGTCATGATGTCGAAGCGGCCGTCCGGCAGCTCGGTGACGTGGCGCAGCTCGGCGGTGCAGCCGACCTCGTAGACGTCGGTGGCGGTGACCGGCCCCTGGGGGGAGTCGCCGTCCTCGGCGACCTCGCTGCCATGCCGGAGGGTGACCACGCCGAACTCGTGCGGTGTCTCCTCCGACGCGGCCACCAGCTCGCGCACCAGGGTGCGGTATCGCTCCTCGAAGATGTGCAGGGGCAGCACCAGACCGGGGAAGAGCACCGTGCTCAGCGGGAAGACCGGCAGCCGATCGCTCACGCGTTCAGCCTAGTCCCCACCCGACCATGGTCAACCCGGCGCGGCGTGCGGGTGTCTCAACGCCTGGGCCTGGGGAGTCGCGCACGCAAACCCGGTTGGGCGGCAACCTAGACTGGGTGGCGTGCTGAATCGGATCGACCTGCGCGGCTCCCGCCGGGACCCGCGCGGTCTGCTGCCCCGTGCCCAGCTCGACGTCTCCGTTGCCGTCGAGAGGATTCGCCCGCTTGTCGAGGCGGTCCATGAGCATGGGTTCAGTGCGATCCGGGAGGCGACCGAGCGGTTCGACGGCGTCACCCTGGAGCGCCTGCGGGTGCCGGCCGAGGCGATCGCCGCGGCCGCCGAGACGCTCGACCCCGAGGTGCGGGCCGCCCTAGTCGAGGCGATCCGGCGGACCCGGAAGGTGCACGCCGACCAGCGCCGCTCCGACGTCACCACCCAGGTGGTCGACGGCGGCACGGTGACCGAGCGCTGGCTGCCGGTGCGCCGGGTGGGCCTCTACGTGCCCGGCGGTCTGGCCGTCTACCCGTCGACCGTGGTGATGAACGTGGCGCCCGCCCAGGAGGCCGGCGTCGAGGGCCTGGTGGTGACGTCGCCGCCGCAGGCCTCCAACGACGGCCTGCCCGACTCGCGGGTGCTGGCCGCGTGCGCGCTGCTCGGCGTCACCGAGGTCTACGCCGTCGGCGGCGCGCAGGCGATCGCGATGCTGGGCTACGGCTCCGACGGGGTTGACGAGGGCGACCGCTGTGCGCCGGTCGACGTGATCACCGGGCCGGGCAACATCTGGGTGACCGCGGCCAAGCGGCTGCTCCAGGGCACCGTCGGGATCGACGCGGAGGCCGGGCCCACCGAGATCGCCGTCCTGGCCGACGACACCGCCGACCCGCGGCACGTCGCGGCCGACCTGATCAGCCAGGCCGAGCATGACCCGCTGGCCGCTTCGGTCCTGGTCACCCCGTCGCTGGAGCTGGCCGACGCGGTCGAGATCGAGCTGGAGAAGCAGGTCGCCGCGACCAGGCACGCCGAGCGGGTGCGCACCTCGCTGACCGGCCAGCAGTCCGGTGTGGTGCTGGTCGACGACCTGGAGCAGGGCCTCCGCGTGGTCGACGAGTACGCGGCGGAGCACCTGGAGATCCAGACGAGGGACGCGCGCGAGTGGGCCATGCGGGTCCGTAACGCCGGCGCGATCTTCGTGGGGGCGTATGCGCCGGTGTCGCTGGGCGACTATGCGGCCGGGTCCAACCACGTGCTGCCGACCGCCGGGTGCGCCCGGCACTCGTCGGGGCTGTCGGTGCAGTCGTTCCTGCGGGGCATCCACGTCGTGGAGTACACCGAGGAGGCTCTCCGCGATGTGGCCGGGCACGTGGTCGCCCTGGCCAACGCCGAGGACCTGCCCGCCCACGGTGACGCGGTGACTGTGAGGTTCGCCCGGTGACGACCATCGACGATCTGCCGATCCGGGACGATCTGCGGGGCAAGTCGCCGTACGGCGCACCCCAGCTGGACGTTCCGGTGCAGCTGAACACGAACGAGAACTCGTACCCGGTGCCGGACGACGTGGTCGAGGCGATCGGCAAGGCCGTGCAGGCCGAGCTGCGTGACCTCAACCGCTACCCGGACCGGGACGCGATCGCGCTGCGCAACGAGCTGGCCGGCTATCTGGGCCACGGCCTGACCACGGCGAACGTGTGGGCCGCCAACGGGTCGAACGAGGTGCAGCAGCAGCTGTTGCAGGCCTTCGGCGGCCCGGGGCGCAGCGCGCTCGGCTTCGGGCCCTCCTACTCGATGCACCCGCTGCTGGCGCAGGGCACCGGCACCCGGTGGATCGGGGCGCTGCGTGACCCCGACTTCGGCCTGCGCCCGGAGGCCGCGGTCGCCGAGATCGAGAAGCACGACCCGGATCTGGTGTTCGTCTGCTCGCCGAACAACCCGACCGGCACGGCCCTCGATCCGGCCGTGATCGATGCGATTTTGAACAGAGCCCGCGGCATGGTGATCGTCGACGAGGCGTACACCGAGTTCTCCCGCCCCGGCACGGCGAGCGCGCTGACCCTGCTGCCGCACCACCCGCGCCTGGTGGTGAGCCGGACCATGAGCAAGGCGTTCGGCTTCGCCGGCGGGCGGCTGGGCTATCTGGCCGCCGACCCGGCCGTGGTCGACGCCGTGCAACTGGTGCGCCTGCCCTACCACCTGTCGGCGATCAGCCAGGCGGCCGCGCGGGCGGCCGTCGTGCACCGGGCGTCGCTGCTGGCCACCGTGGAGGCGATCAAGGAGCAGCGCGACCGGATCGTCCAGGTTCTCCGTGAGCGCGGCGTGCGGGTTGCCGACAGCGACGCGAACTTCGTGCTGTTCGCCGTTTCCAAAGATCAAAAAGCCGACTGGCAGGCGTTCCTGGACCGGGGCGTGCTGATCCGGGACGTCGGGCTGGCCGGCTGGCTGCGGGTCACCGCCGGCACCGAGGACGAGACAACCGCATTCCTGAACGCCGCCGAGGAGATCCTTTCCGGCGAGCGAAGCGAGCCCAGTGGGCGCAGCGCCGCGAATGCGGCTCACAGCCCCGACGAACGTAGTGAGGAGGGGCTGTGAGCCGTACCGCCCGCATCGATCGCGTCACCAACGAGACCAAGGTGCTCATCGAGATCGACCTCGACGGCACCGGCAAGGGCGACCTGAACACCGGGGTCGGCTTCTACGACCACATGCTCAACCAGCTCGCCAAGCACGGCGGGTTCGACCTCACGGTGCGCTGCGAGGGCGACCTGGAGATCGACTCGCACCACACCATGGAGGACACCGCCATCGCCCTCGGCGAGGCGTTCGCCAAGGCGCTCGGCGACAAGCGGGGCATCCGGCGGTACGGGTCGGCCACCATCCCGATGGACGAGGTGCTGGTCCGGGCCGCCGTGGACCTGTCCGGCCGGCCCTACGTGGTGCACGACGAGCCGCTGCTCACGCCGTACATCGGGCCGGTCTACGCGACCAGCATGACCCGGCACATCTTCGAGGCGTTCGGCCACGCCGCCAAGGTGACCCTGCACGTGGACGTGCTCCGCGCCTGCCGTCCGGGCGGTCACCCGGACGCGCACCACGTGGTGGAGGCCCAGTTCAAGGCGTTCTCCCGGGCACTGCGGGAGGCTGTCGAGATCGACCCGCGCAACGCCGGCTCGCTGCCGTCCACCAAGGGGGTGCTGTGATCTCGCTGGTGCTGTTCGCGCTCGCCGGGATCCTGATCGGCGGCGTGATCCAGCTGGTCAAGTCGGGGGCGACCCGGTTCAGCATCGGGATCACCGCGGTGCTGGCGGTGCTCGCGGTCGCCGGCGGGTTCGCCTGGTGGCCCTCGGGGGAGGCGTGATGGCGAAGAGTGTGGTCGTCCTCGACTACGGCTCGGGGAATCTGCGGTCGGCGGAGCGGGCGGTCGCCCGTACCGGGGTGGACGTGACGGTCACCAGCGATCTGGCGGCGGCGGCCGAGGCGGACGGTCTCGTGGTGCCCGGCGTGGGGGCGTACGCGGCCTGCATGGCCGGGATCGAGGCGCTGAACGCCGGACCGGTGATCGCCGAGAGGGTGGCGGCCGGAAAGCCGGTGCTGGGCATCTGCGTCGGCATGCAGATCCTCTTCGAGTCCGGGGTGGAGCACGGGGTGGAGACCAAGGGGCTGGGCCTGCTGCCCGGTTCGGTCACGAAGCTGTCCGCGCAGCGGATCCCGCACATGGGCTGGAACACGGTCGACGTCGCCGAGGGCTCCCGGCTGCTGGACAACCTTCCCGCTGGGGCACGGTTCTACTTCGTCCATTCGTACGCCGCTCAGGATCTTGATCTTCTCAACCACGCCCGGGTGACCACCGCGTCGCATGACCGGCCGTTCGTGGCCGTGGTGGAGGCGGGCGCGCTCAGCGCCGCCCAGTTCCACCCGGAGAAGTCGGCCGACTCCGGTTACCTGCTGCTGAGCAACTGGGTCGCGACGCTTTGAGTAGGGAACGTGCCCGGCGCCGGGCCGAGCGGCTCGCCGTCCAGGAGCGGGAGAAGGCGGTCCGTGCCCGCCGGGTGGCCCGCCGGGACCGGCGCCGCGTCTTCCTGCGATCCCTGAAACCACGGTTCGGCCGGGACGGGCGGCTCTATCACCGCAGCCGCCGGCAGCGGATCGGCATCGTGGTCGTCACGCTGCTGGCCGTCGCCGCCGTCTGGACGCTCATCCCGGACCTGCCACTTCGCATCATCCTCACCGCCATGCTCGTTCTCGCCGTGCCGGCCCTCGTCGTCGTGGTGCTCGGCCGCCGGGCTTAGCTTCCATCAGGAGAAACATGACCCTCCAACTGCTGCCCGCCGTCGACGTCGCCGACGGCCAGGCCGTCCGCCTGGTGCAGGGCGCCGCCGGCTCGGAGACCGCCTACGGCGACCCGCTGGAGGCCGCGCTGGCCTGGCAGAACGACGGCGCCGAGTGGATCCACCTGGTCGACCTGGACGCGGCGTTCGGCCGTGGCTCCAACGCCGACCTGCTCGCCGACGTGGTGCGGCGGCTCGACGTCAAGGTGGAGCTGTCCGGCGGCATCCGCGACGACGCGTCGCTGACCCGGGCGCTGGCCACCGGCGCCCAGCGGGTCAACATCGGCACCGCCGCGCTGGAGGACCCGGAGTGGTGCGACCGGATCTGCGGCGAGTACGGCGACCGCGTGGCGATCGGCCTGGACGTGCGCGGGCGGACCCTGTCGGCGCGCGGCTGGACCCGTGACGGCGGCGACCTGTACGAGGTGCTGGCCCGGCTGGACAAGGCGGGCGCGTCCCGCTACGTCGTCACCGACATCACCAAGGACGGCACCATGCGCGGCCCGAACCTGGACCTGCTGCGCGAGGTGTGCGCCGCCACCGACAAGCCGGTCATCGCCAGTGGTGGCGTCTCCACCCTGGACGACCTGCGGGCCCTGGCCACCCTGGAGCCGGTCGGGGTGGAGGGGGTCATCGCGGGCAAGGCGCTCTATGCGGGCGCGTTCACCGTACGAGAAGCTCTTGCCGTTCTCGGTTGATCTTCCAAGCCTCACGTAGTGCCTGTTCAGCGGCCCGGATGGCGGGCCGGGCCGCTGAGGAGTCCCGCCAGGCGAGAACGACGCGCCGAGTGGGCACCGGGTCAAGACGGACAATTCGCAATTTATCCGGAATGTCGGCGCGGGCCAACCGCGGAATGAGGCCGACCCCGAGCCCGGCGGCGATCAGCGTCAACTGTGTCTCGAACTCGCCCACCTGGAAATCCGGCACCACCCCGGGCAGTCGCCGGATCAGGTACTCGTAGCAGACGTCGCCCGCCCGGACGCCGATCCAGCGCTCGTGACGGGCTTCCTCCAGGGCGATGGTCCCGGCCAGGCGATGATCATGCGGCACGACCAGGTCGGCGTGATCCTCCCCGAGCGTGACCTTCGAGATCCCGTCCGGATAGCGCAGCGCCACCTCCGGCCAGTCGTCCAGCACCGCGAGATCGACATGGCCGCGGCGCAGCAGGTCGAGCCCCTCGTGCGGATTCACCTCGATCAGCCCGGTGGTCAACTGCGGATGATCGGTGGCCAGGCGGCGCAGGGCGTGCGGCATGAGCGCCCGGCAGGCGGTCGCGAAGGCCGTCATGGTGAGCCGCCCGGTGACCGTGTCCCGGTGCGCGGCGAGCGCCGTCTCCGCCTCGTCCAGGCTGGTCAGCACCCGCTCGGCGTGATCGGCGAGGACCCGCCCGGCCTCGGTGAGCCGCAGCCGCCGCCCGTCCTTCTCGACCAGCGTGGCGCCGGTCTCCCGCTCCAGCTTGGCGAGTTGCTGGGAGACCGCCGACGGCGTGCAGTGCAGCGCGTGGCCGGCGGCGAGAACCGTGCCGTAGCTGGCCACCGCGTGCAGCGCCCGGAGTCTCCCCACGTCGATCATGTAGCGATGCTACATCGACGGTGTAGCTTATTTTGCTGGTGCTTAACGTTCCGGCCGGGCGAGGCTAGGCCCCATGAGACCGCGTGACCTCGCCCTCGCCGTCGCCGTGGCGGCCGTCTGGGGATTCAACTTCGTCGCCATCGACGCCGGGCTGGAGCACTTCCCGCCGCTGCTCTTCTCCGCCCTGCGGTTCGGCCTGGCCGCCTTCCCGGCGCTGCTGCTGGTCGGCCGCCCGCAGGTGCCGTGGCGCTGGCTCGTCACGGTCGCCCTGGTCCTCGGCGTGGTCAAGTTCAGCCTGCTCTTCATCGGGATGCACGCCGGGATGCCGGCCGGCCTCAGCTCGCTGGTCCTGCAGAGCCAGGCGATCTTCACGATGCTCTTCGCCACGCTGTTCCTGCGTGAGCGCCCGCGCCCGGTGCAGCTCGCCGGGCTGGCGGTGGCGATCGCCGGAGTCGCCGTGGTGGCCACCCGGATGACCGCGAACCTGCCCGCCTTCCTGCTGGTCATCGGCGCGGCCGCGGCCTGGGGTGTGTCCAACGTCGCCACCCGCAAAGCGTCGCCGCCGGACACGCTGCGCTTCATGGTCTGGGTGAGCGCCCTGGCCACCGGCCCGCTGATCATCCTCACCCTGCTGGTCGACGGACCGGCCGCCGACCTGGCCGCGCTGCGTGCCGTCGACACCGAGGCGGTGCTCGCGCTGCTCTACATCGCACTGGTCTCCACCCTCGCCGGGTTCGCCGGCTGGGGCTACCTGATGCGGCGGTACGGCGCCTCGACCGTGGCCCCGTTCTCGATGCTCGTCCCGTTCTTCGGCATCGCCTCGGCCACGCTGTTCCTCGGCGAGCGGATCCACGGCGCCGACGTCGCCGGCGGCGCGCTGGTGGTCAGCGGCGTGCTTTTGGGACTGGTCAGGTCCCGCCCGGCCCGGAAGCCGGAGCTGGTTAGGGTGGGAGCATGACGGTCGCGGTGCGTGTGATCCCCTGCCTGGACGTGGACGCCGGCCGGGTGGTGAAGGGTGTCAACTTCGTCGACCTGCGCGACGCCGGCGACCCGGTCGAGCTGGCCGCCGCCTACGACGCGGCCGGCGCCGACGAGCTCACCTTCCTCGACGTGACCGCGTCCTCCGACGACCGGGGCACCATGCTCGACGTGGTCCGGCGGACCGCCGAGACGGTCTTCATCCCGCTCACCGTGGGCGGCGGCGTCCGCTCCCCGGAAAACGTCGACGTGCTGCTGCGCGCCGGCGCCGACAAGGTCGGGGTGAACACGGCGGCCATCGCCCGTCCCGCGCTCATCTCCGAGATCGCCGAGCGGTTCGGCAACCAGGTGCTGGTGCTGTCGCTGGACGTGCGGCGTTCCGCCGAGCAGCCGAGTGGCTGGGAGGTCACCACGCACGGCGGCCGCCGCAGCGCCGGGCTCGACGCGATCGAGTGGGCCGCGCGGGTGGCCGAGCTGGGCGCCGGGGAGATCCTGCTCAACTCGATGGACGCCGATGGGACCAAGGCCGGTTTCGATCTCGGCCTGATCCGGGCGGTGCGGGCGGTCGTCGACATCCCGGTGATCGCCAGCGGTGGTGCGGGCGCGGTCGAGCACTTTCCGCCGGCCGTCGAGGCGGGGGCGGACGCGGTGCTCGCCGCCAGCGTCTTCCACTTCGGTGACCTCACCATCGGCGAGGTCAAGGAGAGCCTGCGGGCGGCCGGTAACCCGGTCCGCTAACGGCCGTCGGCCAGCCGCAAGCTGTACTCGCGAACCGCGGCGTTGTAGGCCTGCTCGTCCAGCGTCCACTCGGTCCAGCCGGGCCGGGCCGCGCGGTTGAGCTGCGCCTGCAACGTCATCACGGCCGAGGACAGGCCGCTGAACGGCCGGGTCCGCCAGAGCTGCTCACCGGCCGGGGCGACCTCGAACACGTCGTCGTCCACGGTGATCAGCCCGGCCCCGGACAGCCGGCGGATCGACTCCTCGAGATCCTCGCGGGCGGGCACGCTGTGGTGCAGGAAATCCGCCGCGGCCAGCAGGTCGGCCAGCGTCGCCCCGGTCACCGGCAGCGCCGCGTGCAGTGCCCGGTCACGCTCCAGGCGCTCGGCGATGACCGCGGAGACGAAGATCCAAGCGTCGTTCCAGTTCCAGTCACCGGCCCCCATGCCGCAATGATGCCGTGCCGTCGGCGTACCGGGAAGCGAATGTGTCCGGAAGATCACCGCCGGCCGGTCGCCGGACGGTCAGCAACGGCAGGAACAGGTGCACCAGCGGACCGATCGCCAGCGCGTACGCGATCGTGCCCACCCCGACCGTCCCACCCAGCAGGAAACCGGCGCCCAGCACGGTCACTTCGATGCCGGTACGGAACACCCGCAGCGACACCCGCGGGAACCGCCCGGCCAGTCCGGTCATCAGCCCGTCGCGCGGCCCCGGCCCCATCCGGCTGCCGATGTAGAGGCCGGTCGCGAACCCGTTCACCAGGATGCCGCCGATCAGATAGCCGACCCGGCCCGGCATCGTGGCGGCGGACGGCAGCAGCGCGAGGGCCGCATCCGCCGCGAAGCCGACCACGACCAGATTGGCCATCGTGCCGAACCCGGGCCGCTGCCGCAACGGGATCCACAGCAGCAGCACCGGGATGCCGGTCAGCAGCACCACCCAGCCGTAACTGATCCCGGTGACCTCGGAGACACCCTGGTGGAAGACGTCCCACGGGTTGAGGCCGAGGCCCGACTCCACCATGAGGGCCATGCTGGCTCCGTAGAGGACGAGACCGGCGAACAGTTGGGGGACACGGCGCAGCAGGCTCATGACAGCCACTCTTCATGCCAATCGGCCGGTGCTAAAGTGCCAATTCATCGGAGGTGGCTATGACGACGTCGGTACGTGGAGACCAATTGGCCCGCCTGCTCGGCCGGTGGCACGCACTGCCGGGCCGCCGCCGCAGCCCCGACTACGCCGCCCTGGCCGCCGCCGTCCGCGGGCTGCTGTCCGACGGGCGGCTCGCGCTGGGTGTCCGGCTGCCGGCCGAACGGGAGCTGGCCGAGGCGCTCGCGGTCAGCCGGACCACGGTGTCCGCGGCGTACCGGAACCTCCGCGAGACCGGCCACCTCACCAGCCGGCGCGGCGCCGGAAGCTGGACCACCCTGCCGCACGGGCACCGGGTGGCCACCTCCGGCCTGTGGACGCCCGACGACGACCTCGACATGATCGACCTCGGGGTGGCGGCCTCCGCGGCGCCGGTCGAGCTGGTGCCGGCCGCCCGCGCCGCCGCCGACGACCTGCCCCGCTACCTGGGCAGCGCCGGCTACCACCCGACCGGGCTGCCCGAGCTGCGGGCCGCCGTCGCCGAGGCCTACTCGGTCCGCGGCGTGCCCACCTCGGCCGAGCAGATCCTCATCACCAGCGGCACCCAGCAGGCCCTCGATCTGGTGCTGCGTTTGTCCGTGCCGGTCGGGGCGCCGGTCCTCGTGGAGACGCCCACCTACCCGAACGCGCTGGCCGCCCTCGCCGCCCGCCGCGCCCGGATCAGCACCCACGGCCTCGACATCGAGGCCGGGTGGGACGGCGAGATGCTGCTCGGCGCGCTGCGCCAGACCCGGCCGCGGATGACCTACGTGATCCCCGAGTTCCACAACCCCACCGGCCACCTGATGCCGGCCTCGCTGCGCGAACGCCTCGTCGCCACGGCACACGCGACCGGCACCGAACTGATCGTCGACGAGTCGTTCGTGGACCTTCCACTCGACGGGGCGCAGATGCCGCCGCCGGTCGCCGTCTTCGACCGGCACTCCCGGGTCACCTCGATCGGCGGCATGAGCAAGGCGTACTGGGGTGGCCTGCGGATCGGCTGGGTGCGCGCGTCCGCGCCGGTCGTGCAGCGGCTGGCCGCCATCCGGGTCGGCGTCGACATGGCCAGTCCCGTTCTCGAACAGCTCGTCGCGGTCCACCTGCTCCGCAACTCCGCGGAGATCGTCGCGGCACGCCGGGCCCAGCTGCGGTTCCGCCGCGACGCCCTGGTCGCCGAACTCCGCGACCGCCTCCCCGAATGGCGTTTCATCACCCCGGCCGGCGGCGTCACCCTCTGGGCCGAACTCGACGGCCCCATCTCCAGCGCCCTCTCCCGCGCCGCCGAGGACGTCGGCGTCCGCCTGGCGCCCGGCCCCCGCTTCGGCCTCGACGGCACCCTCGAACGCTTCCTGCGCCTACCCTTCACCCTCCCGGCCGACGACCTGGTCGAGGCCGTCCGCCGCATCGCCTCGGTCCGCCACGACCTCGACCACGCCCCCGGCCCGTCCTGGCGCACCCCGGCCGTCATCGCCTGACCTCCTCGCCCGCTCTCCGGCAGCCGTCACGGCCGTGCGGGCCGCTCGCTCTCCGCCGGTTCCTCGCGCTTGGCCGGGTCGCTCGCTCTCCGCGGCCTCCTCGCGCTTCCTCACACCCATTTCCGGTACGGCTACGCCGTCCCCGCCGAATCGTGGCCGTCCCGTCGGCGCCGCGCGAGCATCTGCCGTGCCCCGGCCTGTGCCGCGCCCGCCGGGCTCAGATCGGTGGTCCCGCTTCCCGCGATCACCTGCCGCCTCAAGGCCGCAGCGCGCCCGCCGGCCAGTCAGTGGTCCAGCCGGCTCCCAGAGCTGTCTGTCTCACGCCCTTCGAAACAGCCCTGGGAGCCAGCCGGTGTCCGGCTGTGCTGGTCCCCGGCTGGTTGTGAGGGTTGTTTCAACGGGGCCTGAGACAGCTCTGGGAGCCAGCCGGTCAGATCAGCCAGGCGCCGTCGCGCATCAGGGTGCGGCCGCGGATCTCGTCGACCTCGCGCCAGGCCTGGACGCGGTCCGGGCGCAGGATCAGGAAGATGTACGACGGGCCGGCCGTGCGCGGATCCCAGTCGTTCTGGCCGGCGTAGGCCTCGCCGATCCCGGGCGCCTCGGAGACCGGGAGCCAGCGGTCCAGAACGGTGTCGATCATGATGACGTCGCGGGTGGGGCCGAGCCCGACGCGCGCCCTGCCGGTGGCGATCAGGCTGCGGGCGGTCGGCGACTCCCGGTCGGTGGCCAGGACGATCCGGTCCTCGTGCCAGGCGACGGTGAGCGGCACCAGGTACGGCCCGTCGGTCGCCACCCAGGCATCGACCACCGGGGCGGCGAGACGGGCGAGGGTGTCGGCCTTGCGCTGGGCTCGTGTTCTCACGACATCGCTCATGGCCACCAGCCTAGACACGCGTCGATCTTGCCCCGCCGGCTCGCAGCGCTGTTTCGGCGTAGGCGCACAAGATCGGTCGTGACGGTGGATGGGCGCACACGGTCCGGCTGTCGAATACGGGGTGGGCGCACACGGGAGATGTCGTGTGTGCGGTCATCGAGGTCATAGGGCATGTGGGCGACCACGGCAGGGCGACTGTGTGCGCTCGTCCGCCCCGTCCGGCCGCGGTCAGTGGCCGGCGGGGTGGGGAGGGCCGGCGAAGAAGAGCCCGGCCACCGATCTACGCCCGGCGGGCGCGGCACGGGCTGGGGACGGCAGATGCTCGCGTGGCGCCGGCGGGGCGGACGGGATTCGGCGGGGGCGGCGTAGCCGTACGAGAAAAGGGGTTGGAAACGAACGACGGCCGGCAGTCCCTGATGGACCGCCGACCGTCGCGAAGATCGGGTCAGATCTGGGCGAGGCTGCCCTCGTACATCTTGTCGATCTCGTCGGAGAAGTTGGCCTCGACGCTGCGGCGCTTGATCTTCATGGACGGGGTGACCTCGCCCGCCTCGATGCTCAGGTCGCGCGGCAGGAGGGTGAACTTCTTGATCGTCTCCCAGCGGTTCAGCTTGCCGTTGAGCTCCTGGATGTAGCCCTCGACCAGGGCGATCGTCTCCGGCGCGGCGACGATCTCGGCGTAGGACTTGCCGGCCAGCGGGCCGGACGCCGCCCACGTGACGATGGCTTCCTCGTCGAGCGCGATCAGCATGGTGACGAAGTTGCGGTTCTGGCCGATGACGACCGCCTGCGAGGTGTACGGGCAGACCGCCTTGAACGAGCCCTCGATCGCGGACGGGGCGATGAACTTGCCGCCCGACGTCTTGACCAGGTCCTTCTTCCGGTCAGTGATCTTGAGGTAGCCGTCGGCGTCGATCTCGCCGATGTCGCCGGTGCGCAGGAAGCCGTCCTCGGTGAACGCCTCGGCGGTGGCCTCCGGCAGGTTGTGGTAGCCGCGCATCACCGGGGCGCCGCGCATCAGCACCTCGCCGTCGGTGTCGATGCGGACCTCGAGGTCGCCGAGCGGCTGGCCGACCGAGCCGATCTTCAGCTTGCCGCGGCGGTTCACGAAGTTGGCGGCGCAGGCCTCGGTCATGCCGTAGCCCTCGAGGATCTGGAGGTTGGCCGCCGCGAAGAACTCGGAGATGTCGCGGCTGAGCGCGGCCGAACCGCTGACCAGGACCTTGATGTTGCCGCCGAGCTTGGCCTGGAGCTTGGAGAAGACCAGCTTCTCGGCGATCGAGTACTGGAACGCCAGGCTCGCCGGGACCGGCTTGCCGGCCTGCTGGAGGGCCACCCGCTTCTTGCCGGTGGCGACCGCCCAGCTGAAGATCTTCGGCTTCAGGCCGGTGCCGGAGAGGCCGCTCGTGACGGTCTTGTTGTAGACCTTCTCGTAGATGCGCGGCGGGGCGCACATCAGGGTCGGCTTGATCACCGCGAGCAGGTCGATCAGCCGGTCCACGCGGCCGTCGACGTAGGTCGGGACGCCGACGTGCAGGATGCCGCAGAGCAGCGTCTTGCCGAACGCGTGCGACATCGGCAGCCACAGGTAGTGCAGGTCGGTCGGGGCGAACAGGCCGAGGCTCTCCTGCGCGACGCCCTCCCACGTCCAGCCGCGGTGCAGCAGCTCGACGCCCTTGGGACGGCCGGTGGTGCCGGAGGTGTAGATCAGGGTGGCCAGGGTGTCCGGGCCGAGCTGGGCGACCACGTCGTCGATGAGGCTGGGCTCGCGGGTCAGCGCCTCGGCGCCGAGCTGCTCCAGGTCGGCGAGGGTGATCTGCGGCGGGGTGGCGCCGGCGTCGGCCGGGCCGTCGATCAGCACCACCTTGGTGATGGCGGTCTCCGCGCCGGAGATCTTCAGGGCCTGCTTCGCGTTCTCCGCGATCAGGATCTTCGACCCGGAGTCGGAGACGATGAACGCGGTGTCCTCCGGCTCGGTGGTCGGGTAGACCGTGGTGGCGGCCGCGCCGGCCACGTTGATGCCGAGGTCGGCGAGGATCCACTCGAGCCGGGTGTTGGACAGGATCGCGACCCGGTCCTCCAGGCCGACGCCGAGCTCACGCAGGCCGGCGCCGATCGCCTTGACCCGCTCGCCCACCTGCCGCCAGGTCAGCCAGTCGGCGCCGGTGTCCGTCGCGTTCGGCCCGGCCAGGGCCTGAGCGTCGGGGGTCTTGGCCACGCGCTGGAAGAGCATGTCCGGGATCGACCGGTAGGGAACCTCGAGTGCCATCGGGCGACCACCTTCAACCTGAACGGGGGGTAGGTAACGTGAGTGTTACCGCACAGTAATGGGCGCGCGGCATCACGGGAAGAGTCTGGTTCAATCGCCCCCATCCTAGTCAGCCGACGGGCCGGGTCCAGAGCACCGCACATCTCCCATTAGGTTTGCCGCCATGACATTCCTGGTGATCGGCGGCACCGGCATCGACACCGTGGTGCCCGTGGCGGACCTGCCGGTGCTCGGCGCGGACTCGGCCCGGCCGCAGGGACCCATCCTCGATCACGTCTCACACACCGGCACATGTGTGGCGCTCGCGCTGCGTGCGCTCGGCGAACGGGTCTCGGTGATCGACACGGTCGGTGACGACGAGCCGGGCGGCCGGGTCCGGGCGGCGTTCGCGGAATGGGGCATCGGTCTGCGTGCCGCGCCCGCCCCGACCGGCACCCGCCGGGCGGTGAACCTGATGAGCCCGGACGGCCGGCGGCTGTCGCTGTACGACGGGCGCGACGTCCCCGGATACCGGCTGCCGGTGGAGTACTACCGGCCGCTGCCGGCGGACGTCCGGCACGTCCACGTGACGATCATGGACTACGCCCGGCACCTGCTGCCCGACCTGCGTGCGGCCGGTGTGTCGATCTCCACCGACCTGCACGACTGGGACGGCGAGAACCCGCACCACCTGGACTTCGCGCTCGGCGCCGACCTCGTCTTCGTGAGCGGTGTGCAGCTCGCCGACGGCGCCGCCGAGCGGATCCTGGCCGAGGGCGTGGCCACCCGGGTCGTGGTGACCAACGGCGGCAAGGGCGCCGACCTGTACACGGCCGGCGGCCTGACCCACCGGGACGCGGCCGACCCGGGCGCGCCGATCGTGGACACCAACGGCGCCGGTGACGCGTTCGCGGCGGCGTTCCTCTCCGCCTGGCTGTCCGGCGCCGGCGACGACGCCTGCATGGACCGGGCGGTCATCGCCGGGGCGTACGCGTGCACCGCCCCGGTCGGCGCCGGCTCGTTCATCGACCGGGACACCCTGACCGCCCGTTGGACCTGATCACGGCCCGGAGGCGCCGGCCGTCTCCGGGTCGGCCGCCGGCTCCGGGGTGGCCCGGGGCGCGCTGACCGCCTGATAGAGCACCGCGCCGCCGGCGATCACCAGGCTGAGCAGTGCCGGCCACCCGTTGAGCCAGAGCAGGCACACCACCGCCACGAACGCGATCCCCGCCACCACCCGGGAGCCGCCGGCCGGCAGCAGACGCAGCGCGGCCGCCGTGCCGATCACGTAGACCAGCGTGAAGCAGCCGGTCACCAGCAGGGCGGCGGTGTGCAGCTCGAGCGGCAGCAGGACGGCCACGATGCTACCCAGCAGGATGAAGGTCAGCGACCGGCGCTGGCTGCCGAACACCCGGGCCGGCAGGGCGCCCTCGGCCGCCAGCGCCGCGCCGAGACGGCTCGCCCCGGCGAAGTACGCGTTCACCGCCCCGAGGGTGAGCACCACCGCCACGATCGCGGTGACGATCCGGACCGGGCCACCCAGGCCGATCGCGAGCAGATCGGCCAGCGGCGCCCGGCTGCCGGCCAGCGCCGGGCCCAGGGCCAGCACACTGACCGTGGCGACGGCCAGGTAGAGGACACCGACCACGACGACCGCGATCAGGGTGGCGCGGGGGACGTCACGGCGCGGGTCGCGGTACTCCCCGGACAGCGAGGACAGCGCCTCCCAGCCGGCGAAACCCCAGACCAGCAGGGCCGCGGCGGCGCCGATGCCGGTCCAGCCGTGCGGATTGAACGGGGCGAGGTTGTCGAGGTCGGCATGCGGCAGGGCGGCCACCACGGTGACCACCAGCAGGGTGGCAAGGGAGATCGACAGGGCCAGCTGGACCCCGCCGGAGACGCGCAGACCGAACCAGTTCATCGCGTACGCCGTGCCGACGATCGCCAGGAAGGCGGCCAGTTCGGTGAGCCGCCCGCCGCCCAGGATGTCGGAGACGTACCCGCCGGTGAAGCCGACCGCGACCGGCGCGCCGAGCGGGACCGCGAAGTAGAAGCACCAGCCGACCGCGGCCGCGACCCGCGGGCCGAACGCCATCTGCGCGTAGGTGGACACCCCGCCGCCGTCCGGATAGCGGGCGCCGAGCGCCGCGAAGGTCCAGGCCAGCGGGGCGGACAGGACGATCAGGGTGAGCCAGGCGACGAGGGAGGCCGGGCCGGCGGCCTCGGCGGCGAGGGCGGGCAGCGAGATGAGCCCGGTGCCCAGCACGGCGCCGACGGACAGCGCGGCGCCCTGGGCGACCGACAGGTTGGTGCGTTCCGACATGGGTTCGAATCTAGGGCCGGCCCGGCCTGTCGATCGAGCCAATTCCCGGCACTTGCGATGGGCCGCTCAGATCCCCAGGCGGGCCGTCCGGAGCCGTTCCACCACCTCGGGTGAGCCGTCGACGGCGACCCGGGCGGCGCGCTGCCGCCCGAAGAAGAACACCGCCAGCTCGCCCACGTCACCGGTGACCCGGACCTGGGGCTCGGCGCTGTCGCGGACCGCCGGGAACCCGGCCGGCTCGATCGCGGCGGTGACACCCAGGCGGCGCAGCCCGGCCCTGGCGATCAGCCGGACGTTGCGCCAGAGGGCGGCCTCCAGCTCCCGGTCCAGGGCGCGGGGCGCCCAGGCGCCGCCGCCGCGCCGGACGTCCTCGTGATGGATGAACATCTCCATGGTGTTCGCCAGCGGATCGACGAGCGGGTTGCTCACCGGGCTCCACACCGGCGGGGTGCGCAGTTGCGCGATCAGATCCGGGTACGGCAGGGCGGCGCGGGCCAGGCGCACCCTCTCCCCGTACCCGGCCAGCGGGCGGATCAGCAGCCCGACCGCGGAATCCGGCCGCCGCTCCCGGACCACGATGTGCGCGGCCAGGTCCCGGGTGGTCCAGCCGGTGCAGAGCGTCGGCGCGTCCGGTCCCTCGCTCAGCAGCAGGTCGGCCAGCGCCGCCCGCTCGGCCCGGGCGTAGTTGGTCATGGGTCGATGGTAGGCCTCGATGTAATTGTGGCCACACCGTAAACAACCTGTATGGGCGGCAGGATGGACGGGTAAGGCCGGTCCTCCCGGCGAACACTTACCAGTCAGGTAGGACATTGAGCAGCGGTACCGGCAACGACGTGCTGGGACGGGGACTGCGGGTGCTCGGGAAAGCGATCCGGGCGGAGCCACGGCTCTTCATCGTCAGCTCGCTCGGCAGCAGCCTCTTCGGACTTCTCATCGTCGCGAACTCGTACGTCGTCGGGTTTCTGATCGGCCATGTCGTGGCGCCCGCCTTCGCGACACACCGGGTGAGCGCCGCGGGCCTCGCGTTGGCCGTCGCGGCCCTGCTGGGGATCAGCGCGCTGCGGGTGGCGAGCATCTTCGCCCGCCGGCTCGGGGCCGGGTTCATGCAGTTCCGGCTCCAGGCGCGGTACCGGCGAGCGGTGACCCGCCGCTATCTGTCGCTGCCGCCGGAGTGGCATCAGCGGCACGCCACCGGCTCGCTGCTGTCCAACGCCAGCTCCGACGTCGAGGCGGCGTTCGCGCCGATCGCGCCGCTGCCGTTCGCGGTCGGCACGATCGTGATGCTCGCCGGCGCGATGATCGCGCTGTTCGTCACCGACTGGGTGCTGGCCATGGTCGGTGTCGCGCTGTTCCCGGCGCTGTTCGCGCTGAACTTCTTCTACTCGCGGCGGATGTCGCCGCGGCAGATCCACGCCCAGCGGATGCGGGCCAAGGTCGCCACCGTGGCGCACGAGAGCTTCGACGGCGCGCTGGTGGTCAAGACGATGGGCCGGGAGGCCGACGAGTCGCGCCGGTTCGCCGTCTTCGTCACCGAGCTGCGCGACGGCCTGGTCGCGGTCGGCCGGCTGCGCGGCGTCTTCGACCCGCTGATGGAGAGCCTGCCCAGCGTCGGCACCCTGGCCGTGCTGGTGCTGGGCACCTGGCGGTTGCAGAACGGCGCGGTCACCGTGTCCGAGGTGATCAGCGTGGCCTTCCTGTTCACGGTGCTGGCGTTCCCGGTGCGCGCGATCGGGTGGGTGATCGGCGAGCTGCCGCGCAGCGTGGCCGGATGGGACCGGGTCCAGGCGGTGCTGTCGGCGGAGGGCGATCTTCGGTACGGCGAGGGCGAGCTGCCCGGTGACGGACCGGCCGAGCTGCGGTTCGACCGGGTCGGCTACCGGTACGCCGACGGGCCGCCGGTGCTGTCCGAGGTGAGCTTCGCCGTACCGGCGGGCCGCACGGTGGCCCTGGTCGGCGCGACCGGTTCCGGTAAGTCGACGATCGCCGCGCTGGCGCTGCGCCTGGTCGACCCGGACTCCGGCAGCGTGTCCCTCGACCGGGTGAAACTGCCCGATCTGTCGGCGGCCGCGCTGGCCGGGGCGGGCGCGCTGGTGCCGCAGATCCCGTTCGTGTTCGACGACACGGTCCGCGGCAACGTGTCCCTGGACCGGCCCGGCGTCGGCGACGACGAGGTGTGGGCGGCGCTGCGGCTGGCCCAGGCGGAGCGGTTCACCGGCGGGCTGCCGGAGCGGCTGGACACCGCGGTCGGCGAGCGCGGCACCTCGCTGTCCGGTGGGCAGCGGCAGCGGCTCACCCTGGCCCGGGCGCTGGCCGGCCGGCCCCGGCTGCTGGTGCTCGACGACGCCACCAGCGCGGTCGACCCGCGGGTGGAGGCGGCCATCCTCGGCGCGCTCCGGGCGGCGGGGACGTCGCTGCTGGTGGTGGCGTACCGGCGGGCCAGCATCGCGCTCGCCGACGAGGTGGTCTACCTGCATCAGGGCCGGGTCGTGGCGACCGGCACGCACCAGGAGCTGATGGCCACCCAGGAGGGGTACCGGGAACTGGTCACGGCGTACGAGAAGGCGGACATGTGAGCGAGCTTGCGAGCGAACCATCGGGCTCAGTCTTGAACTCATGGCGGCGCCGGAGCGCAGCGGAGGTGACGGCATGAGCGACGTCGGCACTCTTTCCACCCTGCGGCGGGGGCTGGCGCTGTCGCCGGAGCTGCGGACCGGGCTGGCCGGCACGATCGCGCTGGCGGTGCTCCAGATGGCCGGCCGGGTGTCGGTGCCGGTCGCCGTGCAGCAGTGCATCGACCACGGCATCAACGGCCCGTCCGGCCCGGACACCCGGCTGGTGCTGGGCTACGTGACGATCACCCTGATGGTGCTGGCCGTGTCGACGTTCTGCGGCTTCCTGATGACCCGGCGGCTGTTCACGGTCAGCGAGACGGCGCTGGGCGGGCTGCGGTCGCGGACCTTCCGGCACATCCACGACCTGTCGATGTTGCACCAGCAGTCCGAGCGGCGCGGTTCGATGGTCTCCCGCGTCACCGGCGACGTGGACCAGATCTCGGTGTTCCTCCAGACCGGCGGCGTGCAGCTGATGCTCGCCAGCGGTCAGCTGATCGTCTCCTCGGTGGTGATGTTCGCGTACTCGTGGCAGCTCACCCTCGTGGTGCTGCTCGCCTTCGGCCCGGCCGTCGCGGTGATCCGGCTGTTCCAGAAGCGGCTGGCGTCGGTCTACCGGACGGTCCGCGAGCGCAGCGGCGTGCTGCTCGGCACCGTCGCGGAGAGCGTGGTGGGCGCCACGGTGATCCGCTCGTTCGGGGTGGCCGGGCGGACCGAGAAGCGCATCGACACCGCCGTGGACGATCTGCGGACCGCCCAGCAGCGGGCCATGCGCACCAGCGTCACCAGCTTCTCCAGCGGAGAGATCGGCGCCGGCCTGGCCCTGTCCGGGGTGGTCGTCGTCGGCACCCTGCTCGGGGTGGACGGTGACATGACGGTGGGCCGGCTCACTGCGTTCCTGTTCCTGGTGACGCTCTTCATCCAGCCCGTACAGATCGCCACCGAGCAGCTCAACGAGGCGCAGAACGCGGTGGCCGGCTGGCGGCGCATCCTGGACGTGCTGGACGTCGACCCGGACGTGGCCGACCCCGACGACGAGGGTGTGGAACTGCCCGCCGGCCCGCTGTCGGTGCGCTTCCAGGACGTGTCGTTCCGCTATCCGGGCGGCCCGATCGTGCTCTCCGGCGTGGACCTGGAACTCGGGGCGCGCCGCAAGTACGCGGTGGTCGGCGAGACCGGCAGCGGCAAGACCACCTTCGCCAAGCTGCTCACCCGGCTGATGGACCCGGCCGAGGGCACGGTCCTGCTCGCCGGGGTGCCGCTGACCGCGGTGCGGTTCTCGTCACTGCGGTCGCGGGTGGTGATGGTGCCCCAGGACGGATTCCTGTTCGACGCGACGATCGCCGAGAACATCCGGTTCGCCGAGCCCGCGCTCACCGACGGCGAACTGCGGGAGGCCTTCACGGAACTGGGGCTGGGGGACTGGCTCGCCGGCCTGCCGGCCGGGCTCGACACCCCGGTGGGGGAGCGCGGGGAGGCGCTCAGCGTCGGGGAGCGCCAGCTCGTCGCGCTGGTCCGGGCGTACGTCGCGGACCCCGACCTACTGGTGCTGGACGAGGCGACGAGCGCCGTCGACCCGGCCACCGAGGTCCGTCTCCAGCATGCGCTCGACCTGGTGACCCGGGGCCGGACCACGGTCGCCATCGCGCATCGCCTGTCGACGGCCCAGGCCGCCGACGAGGTCATCGTGGTGGATGCGGGCCGCGTCGTACAACGCGGCCCGCACTCCGTCCTCCTCACCGAGGAGGATTCGATCTACGCCAAGCTCTACGCCAGCTGGTTGGAACAAACACGCTGACCGGCTTTCGTGGAGCGCCGGTGAGATGAGCACGTCGCCCGCCGCGGCTGCACGGTCTGCGCAGCCGCGGCGAGAGGCCCGCCATTTCAGCGATTCAAGAGCCTGTTACTTATCGGGCGTAGTACTCGACGACCAGCTGCTCGTCGCAGAGCACCGGGACCTCGGAGCGCTGCGGGGCACGGATCACCGTGGTGCGCAGCTCCTCGAGAACGGTCGACAGGTACGGCGCGGTCGGGCCGTCGATGTGCGTGCCGGTCGCGGCGATCTGGAACGGCGGCTTCGAGCGGGAGGTCTCCTTGACCTCGATGACCTGACCCGGCTTGAGCTTGTAGCCGGGGCGGTCCACCTTCTTGCCGTCCACGGTGAAGTGACCGTGCACGACGAGCTGGCGGGCCTGGTAGATGGTCCGGGTGAAACCGGCGCGGAACACCGTGGCGTCCAGCCGGCGCTCGAGCAGCGTGACCATCGTCTCGCCGGTCTTGCCCTCGGCCTTGTGGGCGGCGTCGTACGCGGCCCGCATCTGGACCTCGCTGATGTTGTACTGGTGGCGCAGGCGCTGCTTCTCGAGCAGCCGGACCTGGTAGTCCGAGCTCTTACGCCGGCCACGGCCGTGCACGCCCGGCGGGAACGGGCGCCGCTCGAAGTACTTGACGCACTTACGCGTCAGAGGGATGCCGAGAGCTCGGGAGAGCTTGGCTTTGGGTCGAGAGTTGTTCAACTGCGATCTCCTGTTACGGTAAGCCTTGCCTAACTTAGGTAAGCCTAACCGGTGCCCGGAGGTGCTCGTCATGCAACCCAGTCCCGCCGAGATCGCGCGCACGCTCGCCGCCGGTCACCTGCCCGCCGTCGCCCATATCGCCTGCCGTCCCGGCCCGACTCCGGTCCGGCACGTCACCGATGCACAGGGACGCGTGCTTCTGCTAGTGCCTAGCGAGGGTACCCTCGCCGGCGCTCTGCGCCCACAGGAGGGCAACGACGACACCGCCCTGGTACTGGACATCCGGGACGTCCCGCCGATGGCGTCCTCGCCCTCGCTGGGCCGGATCTGGGTCTCCGGCTGGGCCGCCAAACTGTCCGGTGACGACGCCCGTGTCGCCGCCCTGGACTACGCCGACACCGACGCCTGCGGCGACCTGCTGGACATCGGCGACGGTCAGAGCCTCTACCGGATGGAGGTCGCCGAGGTCCGTCACGAGCGCAACGACAAGCTCGTCGAGATCGACCCGGACGACTACGCCGAGGCCACCCCGGACCCGCTGCGGACCGTCGAGTTCGACCTGATCGCCGATCTGGCCGATCACCACATGGCCGAGATGAGCGACTACGTACGCCGTCAGCTGGGCAAGGCCGCCCGCCCGGGCGACGAGCCCAAGGTCGTACGGATGGACCGTTACGGCTTCCTGGTCCGGATGGGCGGCCGCAGCGCCCGCCTCGCCTTCCCCCGCCCGGTCACCGACCGGCACGACCTGGCACACCTGCTGCACCCGGTCCTCTGCCGCCGCTGCTGCGACAGCGCGGCCTGAGGACCCCCTGATCGAGGCGGGCTCCCGCGGCCCAACCTTCTGCCGCCGTCAGGCCGCGGGAGCCCGGCCTCTGCCCTGCCACCCGGTGCCGCGGGTGGCAGGGCCCTTACTCTTCCGCGATTCCCGTCACAGGGACAGGATCCGGTCCAGGAATTCCCGGTAGCCGCGCATCGCCATCCGCATGCTCTCGGTGTCCGGCGTGCCGGTGCCGCGCAGCGGGTCGAGCTCGTCGCGCTCGGCGAGCAGCACCTCGGTCAGTTCGTTGACCGCGTCGGTGAGCAGGTCGTGCGCCCGGGTCAAAGCCCGCTCCGGGTCGTCGACGAACTCGGCCTTCACCTCGTGCCACGCCGCCCGGAAGTGCCGGGCCGCGTCCTCGTCCCAGACGGTCCGGCCGATCACCGGCCGTGACTCCTCGGCGGCCGGTTCCGCGGCCGGCTCCTCCTCTTCCTCACGGGCCCGGCGGCCGGCGCGGCGCACCGGCTCGATGTCCTCCAGGCTGGCCGAGCGGCGCGCCGACGGGATCTGCTCCTCGACGACCGTCTCCTCCCGGGCGCGCAGGCCCGGGATGCTCACCGTGAGGCCGCCCAGGGCGTCACCGAAGGCGTTCGACGGGAACTCCGGCGGGGCGGGCGCGGCCGGGGTGACCGAGGCCACGCCGTACGCCTCCGGCGGCCGGCCCAGGCTGTAGCCGGACGAGGCGAAGCCGAAGCCGCCGTCGGTGGCCGGCGGCAGGTCCGGGTAGCCGGAGGTGTCCTCCGCCGGCGGCCGGGTGGCCGGGATCTGCACCTGTGCCGGCGACACCGGGGCGGGCACCGCCGGGTCGGCGGGCTCGGCGCTCTGGCCCTCCGGGCCGCCCGGCTGTCCGGAGACCGGATGCAGGGTGCCGGCCGGGTGGTCCGGGGTGAAGTCGGCGACCGTGTACGGGTTCGGCGCGTAGGCCGGCGACACCGGGGCGCCGGAGACCGGCCCGCCCGAGATCGGCGTGGCCGGCTGCGCGGTGCCGGGAACACTGGCCCAGCCGGCGGCGGGCCGCTGCGGCTCCGCCGGGACCTGGCCCGGCGTCTCCTCGGCCGTCCCGTCCGCGACCGCGTCGGCGGCCTGCGCGTAGCCGGGCGCCCCTGCCCGTCCGTTCATGTCCTCACGTCCGTTCTCGTCGCTGGGTTCCGCCACCTCGGCGGCGTCCTGATCGGCGTCGGCGTCCGCCGTCGCCTCGCCGGCCGGCTCCTGGCCGTCCGGGGAGGCCTCGGGCTCCTCGTCGCCGTCCTCCGCCACCGTCGCGGGATCGTCGCCGTCCCGGCCGCCGAAGAGGAGTCTCCCGGCACGCCCGCCGAGGCCGAAGCCCCCGACGCCCTCGGGCTCGGAGGACTCTACGTCCTGCGGCGGCTCCGGCTCGTCGTCCGGAGGCACTGAGTGATCAGGATCGCCGTGCCTTTCCCGGGCCGGTGGAGCGGGCGCCGGACGGCCGCCGGTGGACCCGCTCCGGGCGGCCGCACGGTTCAGCCCGAACGGGTCGGCCGGGCCGCCCGCCGAGGCGATCGGCGCCAGTGGCGGGATGGGACGGCTGCGGAACGTGCCCAGCTTCGACCCGGTGAGCAGATCGGCCGGCGTCTCCAGAGGCTCGGGCGCGAGGGGCGGCTCCGGGGCCACCGGATCGTCCGTATCCGGTCGAACCTGCCAGAACCGTGCGAGGCCGGGCGAGGGCCGCGTGTTGTCTTGGCTGGACGTCGGCTCCATGGGGTTCACCACTCCCGTCGCGAGGCGGCGCCCGCCGGGATTGCCGTATGCCGCTGTGGTGGAGCAGGGCGGGCGCTCCCGGCGACGGTACCGCCCCGGATCGTCCCGCACATCCCCGGTTACCGGATCGTGGGCCCTGGAGCGGGTCGTTACAGGTTGCGAAGACGATGGGGGAGAATCCAGTCCGTGCCCGAAGCTGAGACCATCCTCGACCCGGCGATCGCCGCCCGCCTCAAGCGCACCCCCGACGGTCTCGTCGCGGCGATCGTGCAGGAGCACGGCACCGGCGACGTGCTCATGCTCGCCTGGATGGACGACGAGGCGCTGCGCCGCACGCTGACCACCGGCCGCGCCACCTACTGGTCGCGCAGCCGTGGGGAGTACTGGGTGAAGGGCGCCACCTCCGGCCACCACCAGCACGTCAAGGGCGTCTCGCTGGACTGCGACGGCGACGCGCTGCTGGTCACCGTGGTGCAGACCGGCGCCGCCTGCCACACCGGCACCCACACCTGCTTCACCGACGACCTGTTGGAGGCACAGTGACCAGCGGAGTGACCGTCCCCGACGAGGCGACTTTCGTCGGCACGAGGCGCCGGGTCGTCCCGGTCACCCGCAAGCTGCTGGCCGACGGCGAGACCCCGGTGGGCGTCTACCGCAAGCTGGCCGGCGGCCCGGGCACCTTCCTGCTCGAGTCGGCGGAGCAGGGCCTGGCCTGGTCCCGGTACTCGTTCGTCGGAGTGCGCAGCGCGGCCACCCTGGTCGAGCGGTACGGCCAGGCGGAGTGGCTCGGCACTCCTCCGGACGGCGTACCCCTGGGGGGTGATCCGGTCGTGGCCCTGCGGGAGACGGTGGCCGCGCTGACCGGTGGCCCGGCCGCCGACGAGGCCCTGCCGCCGCTGACGGGGGGAATGGTCGGCTACCTCGGCTACGACCTGGTCCGCCGGTTCGAGCGGCTGCCGTCCACCGCGGCCGACGACCTGCGGCTGCCCGAACTCGGCATGATGCTGGCCACCGACCTGGTGGTGCTGGACCATCACGAGGGCTCGGCGCTGCTGGTGGCCAACGCGGTGCTGCCGGAGGACGCCGACGACGCGGCCCGGCGGGCGGCCTACCACCAGGCGGTCGGCCGGCTGGACGCGATGACCACCGCGCTGTCGCGGCCCACGCCGCCGATGGTGTCCACGGTCGAGCGCCGCCCGGCCGGGGAGCCGGTCAGCCGTACCCTTCCGGGGGAGTACCAGAAGGCGGTCGAGGAGGCCAAGGAGGCGATCCGGGCCGGCGAGTGCTTCCAGATCGTGGTGGCGCAGCGGTTCGAGCGGCCCACCGACGCCGACCCGCTGGACGTCTACCGGGTGTTGCGGGCCACCAACCCGAGTCCGTACATGTACCTGCTGCGCTTCGACGACTTCGACATCGTCGGCTCGTCGCCGGAGGCGCATCTCAAGGTCAGCGCCAACCGGACGGCGTTGCTGCACCCGATCGCCGGCACCCGCTGGCGCGGCGCCACCCCGGAACAGGACGCGGCGCTCGCCGCCGAGCTGCTGGCCGACCCGAAGGAGCGGTCCGAGCACGTGATGCTGGTCGACCTGGGCCGCAACGACCTGGGCCGGGTGTGCGAGCCGGGCAGCGTCGAGGTGCCGGAGTTCGCCCGGATCGAGCGGTACAGCCACGTCATGCACATCGTGTCGACCGTGGTCGGGCGGCTGCGCGAGGACCGGTCGGCGTTCGACGCGCTGGCCGCCACGTTCCCGGCCGGCACCCTGTCCGGGGCTCCGAAGGTCCGGGCCATGGAGATCATCGAGAGCCTGGAGCCGACCCGGCGTGGTCTCTACGGGGGGACGGTCGGCTACTTCGGCTTCGCCGGGGACATGGACATGGCCATCGCCATCCGGACCGCGCTGATCAAGGACGGGGTGGCGTACGTGGGTGCCGGCGCCGGCATCGTGGCCGACTCCGACCCGGCCGCCGAGGAGCAGGAGACCCGCAACAAGGCCGCCGCCGTGCTGGCCGCCATAGCCTCGGCCGAAACCCTGCGCGCCGCCCGATGAGCCGTAAGGGTCCGTTCGCTGCGGTCGTGTCCTGCCTGGCCGGGGCCGGTCTCGCGCTCTACGCGGCCACCCGGGTGTGGGCGGTCCAGGTGGAGCGGCGGCCGGGGCTGTCCGATCTGCGGACCGAGCAGACCGGCGCCGACGTGGAGCCCTGGCTGATCGGCCTGGCCGTGGTGGCGCTCGCCGGGACGGGCGCGCTGCTGGCCACCCGCGGTGTGGCCCGGCGGCTGCTCGGTGTGCTGCTGATCGGGGCGGCGGCGGGGATCGTGGCGGGCGCCGTGCTGGCCCGGGTCACCCTCGATCCCGGCGCGGCCGGGACGGCCGGCTCGATCTGGCCGGTGCTGTGCGTGCTGGGCGGCGCGGCCGTCGGGGTGGGCGGCCTGCTGGCGGCGCGTCACGGCCATCTCTGGCCGGCCATGTCCGCCCGGTACGAGCGCACCGCGCCCACCGCCGCGGAACCGGTGGACGGAACCCGGGAACTGTGGGATGCCCTCGATCGGGGGGATGATCCGACCGCGCGCGGCCCGGATCACCCGTAAGAGTCAGGTCAGACGGCCAGCGAGCGGGCCCGGCGGGGCCGGGACGCCGGACGGGTGGCGATCATGGCGGCGACCGCGCGGGCGGTCTCCGCGCGGGCCGCGGCCCGGGCCCGGTCGGCCTGGATGGCGTCCCACGCGTTGTCGCGTGCGGTCCGCACGTTGTCCGATCCGACGACGGCGCGCTGCACCCCGGTGGCGACCTCGGCCGCGACGGACACCAGGACCCGTGAGACGGCGGCGAAATTCATCGGCTGGTTCAGCATGTCGGTGGCCATGGGTCGACTCCGCATCAATCGTCCGGCTGGCTGACGGCGTCGGTGACGGCGCCGGGACAAGTCTGCCCGAGTCACACGATGGCCGAGTCCTATTTCCGCACGGTGACACCCGTGTCAACGTGGAGTGGCATCGGCCGAATGGCGGAGGTGCCCCAGTACAGCGGGGCGCGAGCGGCGTCACCATGTGAGGGATGAGACATCGGTGCGGGGCAGCCTGGCATTATGCCGGAGTCCATTCCGTGAGGCGCGCCATACCCCCAGGAGGCCGTCACCCCCTGTCACCTCCTAGCATCAGGCCGAAGACACCCGGAGAGGGGAGTCATTAGGTGACATCCGATCAGGCGGAAGCGGGCAGTGGCGGACCCGCGCGCGGAGCGGCTTCGCAGAACGTGCTCGAGGAGATCCTCGCCGGCGTCCGTGAAGACGTAGCGGCGCGGCAGGCGGCGATGCCCCTGGAGAAGGTGCGTGAGCTCGCGGCGGCGGCGCCGCCCGCGATCGACGCGTACGCGGCGTTGCGCAAGCCCGGGGTGGCGGTGATCGCCGAGGTGAAGCGGGCGTCGCCGTCGAAGGGCGCGCTCGCCGACATTCCCGACCCGGCCGAGCTGGCCGGGGAGTACGCGGCCGGCGGTGCCCGCTGCATCAGCGTCCTCACCGAGGGCCGCTGGTTCGGCGGCTCGCTCGACGACCTCGCCGCGGTCCGTGCCGCGGTGCGGATCCCGGTCCTGCGCAAGGACTTCGTGGTCTCCAGCTACCAGGTGCACGAGGCCCGCGCGCACGGCGCCGACCTGGTCCTGCTGATCGTCGCCGCACTGGAGCAGAACGTTCTGGTCGGCCTCCTCGAGCGCATCGAGTCGCTGGGCATGACGGCCCTCGTCGAGGTGCACAACGAGGAGGAGGCGGATCGGGCTCTGGAGGCGAACGCGAAGGTCATCGGCGTCAACGCCCGGGACCTGCGCACCCTTCAGGTGGACCGGTCGGTGTTCGAGCGCATCGCGCCCGGCCTGCCGCAGAACGTCGTGAAGATCGCCGAGTCCGGTGTGCGAGGCCCGCACGACCTGATCCGGTACGCGTCGGCCGGCGCCGACGCGGTGCTGGTCGGTGAGGGCCTGGTGACCCAGAAGTCGCCGCGTGACGCGGTGGCCGAGCTGGTCAACGCCGGCAACCACCCGGCCACGCCGAGGCCGGTCCGGTGAGCGCGGAGACGTTGCCGGACCTCGCCGGGCACTTCGGCAGGTTCGGCGGACGGTTCGTGCCCGAGGCGCTGATCAAGGCGCTGGACGAGCTGGAGGCGGCGTACCGGTCGGCGAAGCGGGACCCGGAGTTCCAGGCCCGCTTCCAGGATCTGCTGCTCAACTACGCGGCCGTCCCGTCGCTGCTGTACCGGGCGACCCGGCTGTCCGAGGCGCTGGGCGCGGAGATCCTGCTGAAGCGGGAGGACCTGAACCACACCGGCGCCCACAAGGTGCGCAACGTGCTGGGCCAGGCGCTGCTCGCCAAGCGGATGGGCAAGCCCCGGGTGATCGCCGAGACCGGCGCCGGCCAGCACGGCGTGGCCAGCGCGACCGCGGCCGCCCTGCTGGACCTGGAGTGCGTCGTCTACATGGGCGAGACCGACACCCAGCGGCAGGCGCTGAACGTGGCCCGGATGCGGATGCTAGGCGCCACCGTGATCCCGGTGACCAACGGCTCGCGCACCCTGAAGGACGCGCTCAACGAGGCGCTGCGCGACTGGGTCTCCACCGTCGATACCACCCACTACCTGCTCGGGACGGCGGCCGGGCCGCACCCGTTCCCGGAGCTGGTGCGTGACTTCGTGGGCGGCATCGGCGTCGAGGCCCGGGCCCAGTGCCTGGAGCAGCTCGGCCGGCTGCCGGACGCGGTGGCCGCGTGCGTGGGCGGCGGGTCGAACGCGATCGGCATCTTCCACGCCTTCGTGCCCGACGAGAGCGTCCGGCTGTACGGCTTCGAGGCCGGCGGCGACGGGATGGAGACCGGCCGGCACGCGGCGTCGATCACCGGTGGGTCGGTCGGCGTGCTGCACGGCAACCGCACTTACCTGCTCCAGGACGACGACGGCCAGACCATCGAGTCGCACTCGATCTCGGCGGGCCTGGACTACCCGGGTGTCGGCCCGGAGCACGCCTGGCTGCACGACACCGGCCGGGCGGTCTACGAGCCGGTCACCGACGCCGAGGCGATGGCCGCGTTCCAGCTGCTCTGCCGTACCGAGGGGATCATCCCGGCGATCGAGAGTTCGCACGCCCTGGCCGGCGCCGCGAAGATCGCCCCGCGGCTGCGCGAGGAACTCGGCCGGACCCCGACGATCGTGGTGAACCTGTCCGGTCGCGGCGACAAGGACGTGCACACCGCCGGCGCCTACTTCGGCCTGCTGGACCAGGTGGAGACGGTCGTACCGGGGGAGAACACGTGAGTATCGCGCAGACGTTCGCGAAGGCCAAGGCGGAGAACCGGTCGGTGCTGGTCGGCTGTATGCCGGCCGGGTTCCCGACGGTCGAGCACAGCATCGAGCAGATGATCGCGATGCACGAGGCCGGCTGCGACGTGATCGAGGTCGAGCTGCCGTACTCGGACCCGGTGATGGACGGCCCGGTCATCCAGAAGGCCAGCGACATCGCGCTCGCCAACGGCGTCCGCACCCGGGACACCCTGAAGATCATCGAGGCGGTGGCGTCCGCGGGCGCCACGGTCGTGCTGATGACCTACTGGAACCCCGTCGAGAAGTACGGTGTCGACGCGTTCGCCCGGGACCTGGCCGCGGCCGGGGCCACCGGGATGATCACGCCGGACCTGATCCCGGACGAGGCGGCCGAGTGGATCGCCGCGTCCGACGCCCACCGGATCGACCGGACGTTCCTGGTGGCGCCGTCGTCGACCGACGAGCGGATCGCGATGACCCTGGAGAACTGCCGGGGTTTCGTCTACGCCACCGCGCTGATGGGCGTCACCGGCGCCCGTAAGGCGGTGTCGTCGCAGGCGCCCGAACTGGTCGCCCGGATCCGGTCGATCGACCCGGAGATGCCGGTCGGTGTCGGCCTGGGCGTCGGCAACGGCAGGCAGGCCGCCGAGGTGGCCGCCTTCTCCGACGGCGTGATCGTGGGCAGCGCCCTGATCCGGTCCGTGCTGGAGGCGCCCGACCGGGCCACCGGTCTGCGCGATCTGCGTGCCCTGAGCGCCGAACTGGCCGAAGGCGTCCGGGACCGCTGAGCGAGAGGGGCACCGGCGAGAAATAGCCGGTGCCCTGGGCATCACATATCGGTTCTCCAGCGGTAGCGTGTGCACCCGTGAACATCGCCGCCATCCCCAGTCCCACCGAGTCGGTGTGGCACCTCCTCGGGTTCCCGATCCGGGCGTACGCGCTCTGCATCATCGCCGGCATGGTCGTCGCGACCCTGCTGATGGAGCAGCGGCTGCGCCACCGGGGGGTGGCGCCGTGGACCTCGCTGGACATGGTGGTCTGGGCGGTGCCGTTCGGCATCATCGGCGCCCGGATCTACCACCTGATCACCTCCCCGCAGGAGTATTTCGGCGCCGGCGGCGACCCGGTCCGGGCCCTCTACATCTGGGAGGGCGGCCTCGGCATCTGGGGCGCGGTGGCCGGTGGCGCGGTGGGCGCCTGGATCGCGTCGCGCCAGATCGGCCTGCCGCTGAGCGTGTTCGCCGACGCCCTCGCGCCCGCGTTGCCGGTGGCGCAGGCGATCGGCCGGTTCGGCAACTGGTTCAACAACGAGCTGTACGGGAAGGTCACCACCCTGCCGTGGGGCCTCGAGGTGCACGAGATGGACTCGGCGAACCCGGGCCACGCCACGGTGATCGACGGCGAGGCGGTGACCAAGCCGGACCTCTACCACCCGACGTTCGCGTACGAGGTGATCTGGAACCTCGGTGTCGCCGCCCTGGTCTGGCTGCTGGACCGGAAGTTCAAGTTCGGCCGTGGCCGGGCCTTCGCGCTGTACGTGATGGCCTACACCGCCGGCCGCCTGTGGATCGAGATGCTGCGCGTCGACGAGGCGAACACCTTCTTCGGCATCCGTCTCAACGTGTTCGTCTCGATCGTCGTCTTCGTGGGCGCGTTGATCTACTTCCTCGTGGTGAAGGGCCCCCGCGAGTACGTGGTGCCGATCGACGCCCCGGAGACCGCCCCCGAGCCGTCCGACGCGCCGGAGAGCGACGTCTCGCAGGTCGACGTGACCGGTGGCGAGAAGGATGCCGCCCGCAAGATGCCGATCGCCTACCAGGTGGTCAGCCGGGAGCGGTTCGACGAGTACCAGCGCACCCACATCCTGCCGCCCGCGGAGAAGAACGACACGGTGTCGGCGACGGCCAGCGACACCCCTTCGTCCGACGAGAGCTGACCGGAATGCGTACGGCCGTGGTGGTGGGCGCCGGGATGGCCGGCCTGGCCGCCGCGGGCGCGCTGTCGAGGTCCGGCTGGCGGGTGACCGTGCTGGAACGCGCGGAGCGGGTGGCCGCGCCGCCGGCCGCGGTGGTGCTCTGGCCCACCGGCCTGCGGGCCCTGGAGGCGCTGGATCCGGACGGCGGCTGGACGGCGATCGCGTCGCCGCTGCCGGACGGTGGCGTGCGCCGCCCGGACGGGCAGTGGCTGGTCGCGCCCCGGACCCGGCCCGGCGCGGGCCCGGCCCCGGCGGCCGTGCATCTGGAGGATCTGTTCGACGCGCTGGTCACGGGTCTCGGGGACGCCGAGATCCGCACCGGTTTCGAGGCGACCACGGTTCGGGTGGGCCCGCGGCAGCGGCCCGCGGTCGGCGACGGCCGCACCATGATCGAGGCGGACCTGCTGGTCGGCGCGGACGGCATCGACAGCCGGGTCAGGGCCGCGGTGGCGCCCGAGGCGGTGGCCGTCGGTTCCGGGTTCGCCGCCTGGCAGGCGGTCATCCCCGGGTTCCGGGTGCCGCGGCTGGAGGGTGACCGCAGCCTCGGCGGGGAGACGCTCGGCGCCGGCTACCGGTTCGTGGCGATCCCGCTCGGTGACCGGGCCGCCGGCCGGGGCGGGGTCTACTGGGTGGCGACGGCCGCCGGCGCGGCGCGCCCCGAGTCGCCGGCCACCCAGCTGGCCCTGTTGCGCCGGTGGTTCGCCGGCTGGCACGAGCCGGTCGGCGCGCTGCTGGACGCGACCCGGCCGGAGGATCTGGTTCCGCAGGGTGTCCGGGAGCTGCGGCCGCTGCCGCGCGCCTACGGTTTCGCCGCGGGTTCCGGTGGGGTGGTGCTGATCGGTGACGCCGCCCACGCCATGCCGCACCATCTCGGTCAGGGCGCGTGCCTGGCGTTCGAGGACGTGGCGACGCTGCGCTCGCTGACCGCCTCGGCCGGGCCGGGCGAGGAACTCGTCGCGGCCGTCGAGACCTACAGCCGGGTGCGCCGCCCGCGCACCACCACGGTGGTGCGGCAGAACCGGCGGATGTCCGCGGTGGTTCAGGCCCGCGGCCGGCTCGCGCTGCGCGCCCGCGACGCCGCGCTCAATCACATGCGCCCGCGAATGCTGGGCCGTCATCTGGATCCGGTCGCCGATTGGACCCCACCGGACTGAGGGATTTCTCTCCCTTCTCGCCTCCCATTCTTTCCAACCCCTATTCCGGTACGAGTGTGAGCGTTAACAAACGCATTCCCGTCCGTTCCGTGGCGCACCGCGAGCCTCTGCCCGATCCCGGCCGTAACGCGCCCGTCGGGGCGAAGCGGTGGTTCCGGCCGGCTTCTGGAGCTGTCTCGAGCGCCTCGAGGCAGCCCTGAGAGCCGGCCGGGGTTGCACGTTCAGATTGCAGGACGCGGAGGATGGAAGATCTCACATTTCCTGTGACCTGTCGGAAACAGTCGTTTCCCTGGGTCCGGAGCGGCCGAGGGCCTCCGGTCGGTAAGGGATGATCATGTGGTAGCCACTTACCGCGTACCAGATGTTGGGAAGTGTGAGGGATTCGCGCTGACCGTCAGAGAGGCGCGGCGGCCGGCTCGGCGATGCAGGCCGTGCCCACCCGCCGGAAACCGACCCGGGTGTAGAGCCGCGCCACGTCGTCGTCGCCCGCGGAGAGGAACACCAGGTGCGTCCCGCCGGCCAGCAGCCGCCCGGCGAGTGTGGCCGTGAGCTGGGAGGCGTAGCCCCGGCGCCGCGCCGACGGCAGGGTCGCCACCCCGACGATCTCGGCGACGTCCCCGCGGCGCTGGCTGGTCGCGGTCGCCACGATGCCCTCCTCCGGCGCCTCGGCCATCACCGTCACGAAGTCGCCAGTGGCGGCCAGCTCCCGGGCGTGCCGCACCGCCTCCGCGGTGGGCGGCGCCGCGGCATCCCGCTCGGCCGGGCCGGCACCCCCGATGAGCAGCACGTTCTCCGCCGACTCCAGGGGCGGCTGGTAGGCCGGGGCGGCGAAGCCGAGCCGGGCCACCGCCCGGGAGGCGCCCAGGTCGGCGGCGAACGTGGGCGTGGCGGGATCGAGCAGCCGGGTGGTGGCTCCGCGCAGCGGCAGGTCCGGCACCAGGGCCGCCGGGTCGAGCACCAGCAGCGGCGCGAGCAGCACGTCCAGCCCGGCCGAACGGGCCACCGCGAGCAGGTCGGGCGTGGTCTCGTGAACCCACTCGAAGGTCTCCGGCAACCCCAGCTCACGCTGGCGGCGCCGAACCGCGGTGAGGTCGGCCGCGGAAGGGGTGTGCGAACCCCGGACCGGGCGGGCATAGTAGGGCCAGCCCTCACCGTCGCGGACGAAGAGAACCAGCGTGCCGATCTCCTCGGCCCGCGCCCAGGGGCGGGGCAAAGCGTCGTAGAACCGCTCGAGTCGGTCGAAGAGGTCGGAATCCACTGGCGCCATCGCGCGAGACTACCGGTCGATGCGCCTGCTGTGCTATTCAGTTCGTCCGCCGATCGGTGCGCAGGATCGGTGCGAGGTGTGATCAATCCGCATCTGGCGGAGATCAGAGGCTCTTAACGTAGACTCAAGAGACTTTGCAGGGCCGACGTCGTCCCGACCTCAGATGGAAACACCAGTGACGACAGGAGGCCCGGTGGCATATCCGCACCCCCAGGGGCTTTATGACCCTCAGTCGGAGCGAGACGCCTGTGGTGTCGCATTTGTTGCCGACATTCACGGCCGTCGCTCCCACGATGTGGTGGCCAAGGGTCTGTCCGCGCTGATCCGGCTCGATCACCGGGGCGCCCGCGGCGCCGAGCAGAACACCGGTGACGGCGCCGGCATCATGATCCAGGTTCCGGACGCCTACTACCGCGCGACCGCAGGCTTCGAGCTGCCGCCCGCCGGTCAGTACGCGACCGGTCTCGTCTTCCTGCCCACGGACCCCGACGATGCGGCCCGTGCGATCAAGGTCTTCGAGAAGTACGTGCTCGTCGAGGGCGGCGAGGTGCTCGGCTGGCGTGACGTGCCGGTCGACGCGTCCGACCTGGGCGCCACCGCCGAGGACGCCCGCCCCGCGATCCGCCAGGTGTTCCTGGCCGCGCACCGGCTCGTCGACGCGCCCGCCGGCCCCGCCGGCGAGCAGCTGTCCGGGCTGGAGCTGGACCGGGTGGCGTTCTGCATCCGCAAGCAGGCCGAGCGGGAGACTTCCCAGCGCGGCGTCCCGGCGTACTTCCCGTCGCTGTCCTCGCGGACCATCACCTACAAGGGCATGCTCACCCCGGAGCAGCTGCCGGCGTTCTTCCCGGAGCTGTCCGACGACCGGGTGGACAGCGCGATCGCGCTGGTGCACTCCCGGTTCTCCACCAACACGTTCCCGTCGTGGCCGCTGGCGCACCCGTACCGGCTGATCGCCCACAACGGTGAGATCAACACGATCCGCGGCAACAAGAACTGGATGGCGGCCCGCGAGGCGCTGCTGTCGTCGAAGCGGATCCCGGGCAACCTCAAGCGACTGTTCCCGATCAACTCGCCCGAGGCGTCCGACTCGGCCAGCTTCGACGAGGTCCTCGAGCTGCTGCACCTGGCCGGCCGCAGCCTGCCGCACTCGGTGCTCATGATGATCCCCGAGGCGTGGGAGAACGACCCGGACATGGATCCGGCCCGCCGCGCCTTCTACCGGTTCCACGCGAGCCTCATGGAGCCGTGGGACGGCCCGGCCGCCGTGGCGTTCACCGACGGCACCGTCATCGGCGCCGTCCTGGACCGCAACGGCCTGCGCCCGGGCCGCTGGTGGCACACCGCCGACGGGCTGGTCGTGCTCGGCTCCGAGGCCGGTGTCATCGACTTCGAGCCGGAGCAGGTCGTCGCCAAGGGCCGCCTCCAGCCGGGCAAGATGTTCCTGGTCGACACCGCGGCCGGCCGCATCGTCCACGACGCCGAGATCAAGGCCGAGCTGGCCGCCGCCGAGCCGTACGCGGACTGGCTGCACGCCGGCCTGATCGAGCTGGAGGACCTGCCCGCCCGCGAGCACGTCATCTACACCCACGACTCGGTCCTCCGCCGCCAGCAGGTGTTCGGCTACACCGAGGAAGAGCTCAAGATCCTGGTGGCGCCGATGGCGCGGACCGGCGCCGAGCCGCTGGGCTCGATGGGCACCGACACCCCGATCTCGCCGCTGTCCACCCGGCCGCGGCTGCTGTTCGACTACTTCCACCAGCTGTTCGCCCAGGTGACGAACCCGCCGCTGGACGCCATCCGCGAGGAGCTGGTGACCAGCCTGTCGACGACCATCGGCCCCGAGGCGAACCTGCTGGACCCGGGCCCGGCCAGCTGCCGGCAGATCGTCCTGCCCTACCCGGTGATCGACAACGACGAGCTCGCCAAGATCCTGTCCATCGACGAGGACGGCGACCTGCCCGGCTTCAAGGCGGTCCGGGTCTCCGGGCTGTACCCGCTGCGCGACGGGGCGGCCGGCATCAAGGCCCGGCTCACCCAGATCTGCCGGCACGTGTCGGAGGCCATCGAGGACGGCGTGCGCATCCTCGTCCTGTCCGACCGCGACTCCAACGCCGACCTGGCGCCGATCCCGTCACTGCTGCTCACCGCCGCGGTCCACCAGCACCTGGTGCGCGAGCAGACGCGTACCCAGGTGGCGCTGGTCGTCGAGTCCGGCGACTGCCGCGAGGTGCACCACGCCGCCGTGCTGATCGGCTACGGCGCCGCCGCGGTCAACCCGTACCTGGCATTCGAGAGCGTCGACGACCTCATCGCCACCGGCGGCCTGGTCGGCGTCGACCCGCGCAAGGCGGTCCGCAACTACGTCAAGGCGCTCGGCAAGGGCGTCCTGAAGATCATGTCCAAGATGGGCATCTCGACCGTGTCGTCGTACTGCGGCGCCCAGGTGTTCGAGGCCGTCGGCCTGGACAACAAGCTGCTCCAGCGCTACTTCTCCGGCACCTCCGGCCGGATCGGCGGCGTCGGCCTCGACGGCATCCACCAGGAGGTCAAGGCCCGCCACGAGAAGGCGTACCCGGCGAACCAGGCCGAGCGGGCGCACCGCCGCCTCGAGGTCGGTGGCGAGCACCAGTGGCGCCGCGAGGGCGAACTGCACCTGTTCAACCCGGAGACCGTCTTCCTGCTCCAGCACGCCACCCGCAGCAAGCAGTACGACGTCTTCAAGCGCTACACCGACAAGGTCAACGAGCTGTCGGCCGAGGCCGGTCACCTGCGTGGCCTGTTCCGCTTCGACCCCGACCGCACCGCGGTCCCGATCGACGAGGTCGAGCCGGCCAGCGAGATCGTCAAGCGGTTCTCCACCGGCGCGATGAGCTACGGCTCCATCTCCGCCGAGTCGCACGAGACCCTGGCCATCGCCATGAACCGGCTCGGCGCCAAGTCGAACACCGGTGAGGGCGGCGAGGACGTCGAACGCCTCTACGACCCGGAGCGCCGTTCCGCGATCAAGCAGATCGCCTCCGGCCGGTTCGGTGTGACGAGCGAGTACCTGGTCAACGCCGACGACCTCCAGATCAAGATGGCGCAGGGCGCGAAGCCCGGCGAGGGCGGCCAGCTGCCCGGTAACAAGGTGTGGCCGTGGATCGCCAAGACCCGGCACGCCACCCCGGGCGTCGGCCTCATCTCGCCGCCACCGCACCACGACATCTACTCCATCGAGGACCTGGCCCAGCTGGTCCACGACCTCAAGATGGTCAACCCGATGTCGCGGGTGCACGTCAAGCTGGTCAGCGAGATCGGCGTCGGCACGGTCGCCGCCGGTGTGGCCAAGCTCAAGGCCGACGTCATCCTGATCTCCGGCCACGACGGCGGCACCGGCGCGTCCCCGCTGAACTCGCTCAAGCACGCCGGCACCCCGTGGGAGCTGGGCCTGGCCGAGGCACAGCAGACGCTGCTGCTCAACAAGCTCCGCGACCGCGTCACCGTGCAGGTCGACGGCCAGCTCAAGACCGGCCGCGACGTGGTCGTCGCCGCGCTGCTCGGCGCCGAGGAGTTCGGTTTCGCGACCGCTCCGCTGATCGTCTCCGGCTGCATCATGATGCGCGTCTGCCACCTGGACACCTGCCCGGTCGGCATCGCCACCCAGAACCCGGTGCTGCGCGAGCGCTACACCGGCAAGCCGGAGTTCGTCGAGAACTTCTTCATGTTCCTCGCCGAAGAGGTCCGCGAGATCCTGGCCGAGCTGGGCTTCCGCAGCATCGACGAGGCCATCGGCCACGCCGAGGTCCTCAACGTGGTCCAGGCCGTCGACCACTGGAAGGCCAAGGGCCTCGACCTGGCCCCGGTCCTGTACGTGCCGGAGCTGCCCGAGGGCGCCGCCCGCCGCGGCGTCGTCGCCCAGGACCACGGCCTCGACAAGGCGCTGGACAACCAGCTCATCGCCCTGGCCCAGCCGGCCCTGACCGACGGCCTGCCGGTCCACGCCGAACTGGCCACCCGCAACGACCAGCGCAGCGTCGGCGCGATGCTGGGCGGCGAGGTCAGCCGCCGCTTCGGCGGCAACGGCCTGCCCGACGACACCATCTCCTTCACCCTGCGCGGCACCGGCGGCAACTCGTTCGGCGCCTTCCTGCCGCGCGGCGTCACCCTGCGGCTCATCGGCGACAGCAACGACTACGTCGCCAAGGGCCTCTCCGGCGGCCGCGTCGTCGTGCGCCCCGCCGAGGACGCGCCGTTCACGGCGGAGGAGAACACCATCGCCGGCAACACCCTGCTGTACGGCGCCACCAGCGGCGAACTGTTCCTGCGCGGCCGCGTCGGCGAACGGTTCGCGGTCCGCAACTCCGGCGGCCACGCGGTCGTCGAGGGCGTCGGCGACCACGGCTGCGAGTACATGACCGGCGGCATCGTGGTGGTGCTCGGCCCCACCGGCCGCAACTTCGCGGCCGGCATGAGCGGCGGCAAGGCGTTCCTGCTCGACCTCGACCAGAACCAGGTCAACCCGGAGCTCGTCGACCTCGCACCGCTCACCGACGACGAACGCGACCTGCTGCGCTCGCTCGTCGAGAAGCACCACGCCGAAACCGACTCGGCCGTCGCCGGCCGCCTGCTCAAGGACTGGGCGAACGCCGTCGAGCGGTTCACCGCCGTGGTCCCGCGCGACTACAAGCGCGTCATGGAACTGATCAAGACCGCCGAAGCCGCCGGTCGCAACGTTGACGAGGCGGTCATGGGGGTTACCAGTGCCTGACCCTAACGGTTTCCTCCGCTACCAGCGGCAGCTCCCGAAGCGCCGCCCGGTGCCGGTGCGCATCCTGGACTACAAAGAGGTCTACCCGCCCGCGGGCGAGGAACTGATCCGCGACCAGGCCACCCGCTGCATGGACTGCGGCATCCCGTTCTGTCACGACGGCTGCCCGCTGGGCAACCGCATCCCGGACTGGAACGACCTCGTCCGTACCCAGCAGTGGGAGGCCGCGGCCGACTCGCTGCACGCCACCAACAACTTCCCCGAGTTCACCGGCCGGCTCTGCCCGGCGCCGTGCGAGGCGGCCTGCGTGCTCGGCATCGGCGATGACCCGGTGACCATCAAGCAGGTCGAGGTGGAGATCGCCAACCACGCGTTCGACCTCGGCTTCGTCAAGCCGCAGCCGGCGCCGGTGGCGTCCGGCAGGTCGGTCGCGGTCGTCGGCTCCGGCCCGGCCGGACTGGCCGCCGCCCAGCAGCTGGCCCGGGCCGGCCACGCGGTCACCGTCTACGAGCGCGACGACCGCATCGGCGGCCTGCTCCGCTACGGCATCCCGGACTTCAAGATCGAGAAGCACGTCATCGACGCGCGGCTCGCCCAGATGTCCGCCGAGGGCGTCGAGTTCCAGACCGGCGTCGACGTCGGCACCGACATCACCGCCGACGACCTGCGCGAACGCTACGACGCCGTGCTCCTCGCCGCCGGCGCCCTGGCCGGCCGCGACACCCCGGAGACCCCCGGCCGCCGGCTCAACGGCGTCCACCTGGCCATGGAACACCTCGTCCCGGCCAACCGGATCGTCGCCGGGCTCCAGGACACCACGCCGATCGACGCCCACGGCAAGCACGTCATCATCATCGGCGGCGGCGACACCGGCGCCGACTGCCTCGGCGTCGCCCACCGCCAGGGCGCCGCGTCGATCACCCAGCTCGACCAGTACCCCCTGCCGCCCGACCTGCGTGCCGGCGTCAAGGACCCGTGGCCCACCTGGCCGCTGATCCTGCGCAACTACGCCGCCCACGAGGAGGGCGGCGACCGGGTCTTCGGCGTCGCCGTGCAGGAGTTCGTCGGCGACGGGAACGGCAACCTCGTCGCCGTGCGCATCGCCGACGTCAGCGTCCAGCGCGTCGACGGCGTCCGCACCGTCGTCATCGCCCCCGGCACCGAACGCGAACTGCGCGCCGACCTCGTCCTGCTCGCCATCGGCTTCGAGGGCACCGAGGACCAGCCGCTGCTCAGCCAGTTCGGCATCAGCCGCAACCGGCGCAACGTCCTCGACGCCGACCAGGGCTGGCAGACCAGCGCCGAGGGCGTCTTCGTCGCCGGCGACATGCACAAGGGCGCCTCGCTCATCGTCTGGGCGATCGCCGAGGGACGCGCCGCCGCCGCGGCCATCCACTCCTATCTCGGCGCCGCCGGGGAGCTGCCCGCCCCGGTCCGCTCCGATTCGCAGCCGTTGTCCGTCTGATCACGAACCGCGGAAAGGCCCGTCACCGACACCGGTGGCGGGCCTTTTCGCCGCCCTCGGCCAAAACGCCCGTTAATGTCACGCCCGGTGCCCCCGCCAAACGGCCGTTAATGCCCGGCCCGGCCGCCGAAGCAATGGCGCACGTCGATCTGAGAATAGTTTTCAGCCGCCGGGGCGCCCCGAGCCGGCGCCGAAACCCCGGTTGGCATCGACGAGCATGACTGCGGTCAAGGTCGTCTTCCCAGCCCACGGTACGCGCGCGGCGTGCCCCCCAAAGGGGTTGTGGCATGTGCCGACGACCACCCGAAGCCGACCGCTAGGCTGAACCGGCGGTCGCTGAAGCCCGCGGACGACGCAGCGCACCCGCCCACAGCGGGTTGACCTCGCCGTCGACACCCGCAGTTCATGCCGATGACGCGGGTCGGCCGCCGGGCCGCCCCGAAAGAAGGATTAGCCTGATGGCCGTGACACGCCGCGCAAAGATCGTCTGCACGATGGGCCCCGCCACCAAGTCACCCGAGCGCATGCTCGGCCTGGTGGAAGCGGGCATGAACGTGGCCCGGATGAACTTCAGCCACGACACCCGGGAAAACCACCGGGAGATGTACGAGCTGGTCCGCGCCGCCGCCGAGCAGGCCGATCGCCCGGTCGCCATCCTCGCCGACCTCCAGGGCCCCAAGATCCGCCTCGGCAAGTTCGCCGACGGCCCGCACCGCTGGGAGACCGGCGACCGCGTCGTCATCACCAGCGACGAGATCCTCGGCACCAAAGAGCGCGTCAGCTGCACCTACAAGAAGCTCCCGCACGAGGTCAAGGTCGGCGACCGCCTCCTCATCGACGACGGCAAGGTCGCCATCGAGGTCACCGGCGTCGACGGCGAGGACATCCACTGCCTCGTCACCGAAGGCGGCCCGGTCAGCAACAACAAGGGCGTCAGCCTCCCCAACGTCGCCGTCAGCGTCCCCGCCCTCAGCGACAAGGACGAAGAGGACCTCCGCTTCGCCCTCGGCCTTGGCGTCGACCTCGTCGCCCTCTCCTTCGTCCGCGCCGCCGAGGACATCAACCTCGTCCACAAGATCATGGACGAGGAGGGCCGCCGCGTCCCCGTCATCGCCAAGGTCGAGAAGCCCGAGGCCGTCGAGCAGCTCGAAGCCATCGTCCTCGCCTTCGACGGCGTCATGGTCGCCCGCGGCGACCTCGGCGTCGAGCTCCCCCTCGACCAGGTCCCCCTGGTCCAGAAGCGCGCCGTCCAGCTCTGCCGCGAGAACGCCAAGCCGGTCATCGTCGCCACCCAGATGCTCGACTCCATGATCGAGAACTCGCGGCCCACCCGGGCCGAGGCCTCCGACGTCGCCAACGCCGTCCTCGACGGCACCGACGCCGTCATGCTCTCCGGCGAGACCTCGGTCGGCAAATACCCGGTCCTCACCGTCAGCACCATGGCGAAGATCGTCACCACCACCGAAGCCGGCGCCATGGGCGTCCCGCGCCTCCAGCACGACCCGCGCACCCACGGCGGCGCCCTCACCGTCGCCGCCAGCCAGATCGCCCGCAACATCGGCGCCAAGGCCCTCGTCGCCTTCTCGCAGACCGGCGACACCGTCAAGCGCCTCGCCCGCCTGCACTGCGACCTGCCGCTCTACGCCTTCACCCCGGTCCCCGAGGTCCGCAACACCCTCGCCCTCAGCTGGGGCGTCGAAACCTTCCTCACCGACTTCGTCGAGCACACCGACGACATGTTCCGGCAGGTCGACGCCAAGATGCTCAGCATGGGCCTGGCCAAGCCCGGCGACTACGTCGTCGTCGTGGCCGGCTCCCCGCCCAACGCACCCGGCTCCACCAACACCCTCCGCGTCCACCAGATCGGCTCGCTCGTCGACGCCGCCAAGGTGTGACCTTGATCCAGGGACAGGCCGCCGTCGACCAGCTCCTCGAGCTCCTCGACCTCAAGCGGGTCGACGCGGCCACCTTCCAGGGCGAAAGCCCGCAAACCGGAGCCCAGCGCGTGTTCGGCGGCCAAGTCGCCGGACAGGCGCTGGTCGCCGCCGGCCGCACCGTCGACCCCACCCGGCACGTCCACAGCCTCCACGGCTACTTCGTCCGCGCCGGCGACCCCACCGAACCCATCACCTTCCACGTCGAGAACATCCGCGACGGCCGCAGCTTCTCCGTCCGCCGCTCGACCGCCAAGCAACACGGCAAAACCATCTTCTTCATGTCCGCCTCCTTCCAGATCCCCGAAGAAGGCCTCGACCACCACACCCCCGCACCCGACGACGTCCCCGCACCCGAAGACGTCCCCACCATCCTGCACTGGGCCGAGAAATACCCCGAGCGGATGGCCATGTTCAAGAACTCACCACGCTCCGTCGACGTCCGCTACGTCGGCGTCCCCGGCTGGGTCCCACCCGGCGACCGCGGCATCCAACCCCAGCAACGCGTCTGGATGCGCCTCGACGGCAAACTCCCCGACGACCCGCTCATCCACGCCTGCGCCCTCACCTACGCCAGCGACATGAGCCTGCTCGACGCCGTGCTGTCCACCCACGGCGAGGTCTGGGGCCCCGGCGGCGTCATCGGCGCCAGCCTCGACCACGCCCTCTGGTTCCACCGGCCCTTCCGCGCCGACGAATGGTTCCTCTACGACAGCACCAGCCCCAACGCCAGCGGCGCACGCGGCCTCGCCAACGGCCGCATGTTCACCCGCGACGGCCAGCACATCGCCAGCGCCGTCCAGGAAGGCCTCCTCCGCCGCATCGGCGGATAGAGCCGGTTGTCCTCGCGGCTTGTCTCGCGGCCGGTCCACCCCGACGAGGACAAGCCCTACCGCGCTTCCGGCGCCAACTCCGCGCTCTCCGGCGCATCCGGCACCGCACCGGCCCGCGGACCCGTGACCCCGGCCTCCGCCAGGAACGCATCAAGATCAGCGGTCGTCCGCACCGCACGGTCCGGGAAACCCTCACCCGACCGCCCGCCGGCCACCCCCGCCGCCACCGTCGAACCAACCGGCCGCGCCCGATGCCGCGCCCGCCACCGCGGAGCATCCTCCACATCCGACACACCCGCCGCATAGCCCCGCAACCCGGCGGAACTCTCAGCCGGCCACCTCAGCACATCCCGCCGCGGCCCGGCCACCTCACGCAACCGCAACGCCGTCACCAGCTCCGCCACCGCACGCAACACACCCAGCGCACCCAGCACCACCATCACCAGCCGCGCCGTCTGCGGGAACGGGCTCGCCGCGAAGAACCCCAGCCCCGTCTCCAGCACACCCACCAACACCAGCAGGCTCCACACCCGATCCGTACCCCGGGCCATGACCCCCACCGCGACATCCGTCACGCCGCGAACCATCAGATACCAGCCCACCAGCGCCGACGCCGTCGCGAACGCCCAGAACGGAAGCGTCAGCAACAGGCCGGCCGTCACCGTGAACACCGCCGCCAGACCCGCGTTCAACCACCACGTCCGCGTCCCCGCCAGCGCCCGGACCGCCTCACACAGTGCACCGAACAGCACCACTGGGCCCGCCACCGCCGCCACGTTCGCCGGTTCCAGCCGCAACATGGTCCAGCCGATCGCCAACCACACCGCGCCCGCGACCATCAGCAAACGCCACGTGTTCCCGCGCTCGACGGTCAAAGGCGAAGAACCGGACGACAACATGAGGCCTCCCGCTGAAGCTGTCCCTGCCATGACAGCATCCGGCGCACGCCGTGACCCGGCGTTCGGAGGATTCAGACCAAGATCAAAACCATCCACTGGTACGACGTAAGCGTCCTAGAACTTGGGACCGATGAACTCGTCGAGCCGAGCCACAGACGGCCGGGTGGCGACTGACAGCAGGTTAGGCCGACACATCCGCCAGGTGGCGCCGACGAGATCCAGCGACCTTTGGCAAAGTCGCATGATGTCGACGGATTCGTTCGAGAACTGGTACCTCGAATACTCATAGGTCTTCTTCGGGTGCCTTATTCGATTCGTAACACGACAGCCGTCAGAGTGAAATAGGCCACGGAGGAAGCTCCCGGGCCATTCGTCGATGAGTCTCTGCTGCCAAGCCTCCAAGGTGATCGCTCTCTTGTGTTTGGGTCCAGGGCCGTGTTGCGGAAGGAGGCACGGCCAGTGATTCGAGTAGCTCTGCACGGCCACGCAGCCTTGGCGGTTGATTCGTTGCACCCGTAGGGCGAGCACGCGAAGCATCGCCGTCTCGCATGCGTCGATCAGCCCTGGCCAGCTGGCCGTGCAGTAGACGCGCAGAACTGGCACCTTGGTAGTGGTCACCAGGTGGCCGTCGCCGAGGTACAGACCGAGTAGGTAGGCGTAATCCTGCGGATTATCAAGATCGTAAGGGGGATCGGTGCATCGCGCGCATCGCGGTGTGCTCGCCTCGCGTTCCGCCCGGCGACGTGGGCGATTCCCGTAGAACCAGTGCCCGACCGTGCGGCGTGGCAATCCAAGATCTCGACAGATCTCGCCGAAGGGCATCCCTTCGGCTCGAAGCTTGAGGGCTCGTTCGCGAATGTGAGGGGGATGCATGCCCCCATCTTCCGATGGGGGTATGACAAATTTTCCGGTGCCGGGGACGGGAGTCGAACCCGCATGCCCTTTCGAGCGAATGATTTTGAGTCATTTGTGTATACCGATTCCACCACCCCGGCATGCTCGTCCTGACGTGACTAGGTCACGCCAACCCGAGCACTCGACAGCCTACCCACTAGGCTTAGGGCGGCGACACCCAGATACCCGGGTGTCGCGACATCGACGTTCTGGGGGTAGGGGTTTCCGTGGCCGACACGCAGGCTGGTCCCGAGCGCAAGCGGGTGCTCATCGCCGAGGACGAGGCCCTCATCCGTCTGGACCTCGCCGAGATGCTCGTCGAGGAGGGCTATGACGTGGTCGGTGAGGCGGGCGACGGTGAGACGGCCGTGCGCCTGGCCGAGGACCTGAAGCCGGATCTGGTGATCCTCGACATCAAGATGCCGATCATGGACGGTCTGGCGGCGGCGGAGCGGATCGCCGGTGGGCGGATCGCGCCGGTGGTGATTCTGACGGCGTTCAGTCAGCGTGATCTGGTGGAGCGGGCGCGGGCGGCGGGTGCGATGGCGTATCTGGTGAAGCCGTTCCAGAAGTCGGATCTGGTGCCGGCGATCGAGATCGCGTTGTCGCGGTATTCGGAGATCTCGGCGTTGGAGTCGGAGGTCGCGGGGCTGACGGAGCGTCTGGAGACGCGGAAGTCGGTGGAGCGGGCCAAGGGCGAGCTGATGACGAAGTATTCGATGACGGAGCCACAGGCGTTCAAGTGGATTCAGCGGACGGCGATGGATCACCGGATGACGATGCGTGAGGTGGCTGACCGGATTCTGGCCGAGCAGCAGGCGGAGGCTGATCCGCCGAGATGAGACGTGTGGGCAGGCTGCTGGCGGGGGTGTTGTCGCTTCTACTGGTGGGCTGTTCCGCGGGTGGTGTTCCGGAGCCGTCTCCTGTGCCGTTCGGCTGGCAGGAGGCGGCTCTGCCGTCTTCCGGGGGTGTGCCGGTGGTGCGGGAGGCGGTGTGGTGCGGGGACGGCTGGTTCGTGGTGGGTGCGGTGCGGGATGCGGCGGGGGAGACGCGTCCGGCGGTGTGGTCGAGTGTCGACGGCCGGTCGTGGTCGGTGGTTCCGGTGGCGCCGCGGAGTTATTACGGCGAGCGCAGTGTGCTGGTGATGGGGGCGTGCCGGGAGGGTCGTCTGGCGGCGGTGGGCTGGAAGCGCGGGGGCGCGCATGCGAATCCGCGTACGGCGTCGTGGTTGCGGGCGGCGGACGGGGTGTTGCGGGAGTTGCCGGCGCCGTTCGAGTTGTACGGCGGTCCGCAGGCGATGAACGTGTCGCGGTTGGATGCCGGTGACGGTGGGTTCCTGATCTCGGGGAATCGGATGTCGGGTGCGGCGGTGTGGTGGTCGGGTGACGCGTCGCGGTTCGAGTTGCGTGAGCGTGTCGCCGGGTTGGCGTCGGACTCCTCGGGGGAGACGTGGGCGTTCGACGGGTTGGCGGTGGGTTCGGGCTGGTTGGTGGTGGGTGGTTGTCTGCCGGTGGGCCGGATCGATCGGGACGTGTGTGGTTGGCGGTCGGCGGAGGGGGTGTCGTGGGAGCGCTTGATCGCTGAGGGTGATTCCTCGGAATACGAGGAGTTGCATAGAGTGGCGCTGGTTGATGGAGTGCCGCTGGCGGTGGGGTTCCGGGGCCCGGTGTTCGGGGCGTGGCGGCTGGAGTCGGGCCGGTGGCGGCCGGTGGGTTCGTTCGGTTCGTGGCGGCCGAGTGCCTGGTCGGGGGTTCACTCGGTGGTGGTGGCCGGTCCCCGGTTGGTGGTCTCGGCGGGTGACGGGGTGGGGTACGCCCTGTGGGTGTCGTCCGACGGGGGTGTCTCGTGGGGCCGGGTGGAGCCGCCGGTGGCGGTGGGTGCGCGGCCGGAGGTGGCTTTGTCGGTTACGGCGGGTGGTGGCCGTTTGGTGTTGGTGGCTGATGACGGCGTTACTGGCCGTGTTTACACCTCGGACATCGGAGCGTAACGGTGTTCGTGGTTGAGAATGCCGGTACCGGCCCTGATCGGTCGGACTTTTGAGCAGCTCTCTGTAACGGTTTGGCATGCAGGGCCGCTACGTCTTCTTAAGGAATTCTCAGCCCGCTACGCTGCGCCATCACGAGCAGTGCGCAGGGTCCAGCGGTTTCGGGTGTCGGGGGCGGTGACGCGAAAGCGTGCGTCGGCTCGGCTCGGTGACGGCTTCCCTGCACCGGGATGAAAGGTCATAAGCCTTGAGGCGTAACTATGTACGGGCCCTGGGTGCGGTCGGCCTCGCCACCGCGATGCTGGCCGCGGCGGGTTGTCAGGACTCCGGTGGGTCCACGACTGACGCGTCCGGGTCGTCCTGCGGCAAGATTGCGATCTTCGGTGCTTTCACCGGTCCGAACGCGGGCCTGGTGCTGCCGTCGCTGAACGGCGCGAAGATGGCCGTGAAGCAGCACAACGCGGCCAACCCCGACTGCCAGGTGACCCTGCAGGAGTTCGACACGCAGGGCAACGCCGACCAGGCGACGCCGATCGCGAACCAGGTGGCGCAGGACCAGTCGTTCACCTCGGTGATCGGTGGTCACTTCTCCGGTGAGTCGAAGGCGACCATGCCGATCTACGAGGCCGCCGGTCTCGTGATGGTGAGCCCGTCGGCGACCGCCGCGGAGCTGACCAAGGCGGGGAACAAGTCGTTCCACCGGGTGGTGGGTAACGACTCGACCCAGGCGGCCGCCGCGGTCACCTACATCAAGGACACTCTGAAGTCGCAGAAGGTCTTCCTGATCGACGATGGCCAGACCTACGGTGTGGGCATCATCGGCGAGGTGAAGACGGGTCTGGGTGCTCTGGCCGTCAACTCCGACAAGGTGCAGACGGACCAGCAGAACTTCGACGCGACCATTTCTAAGATCAAGTCGTCGGGCGCGGACCTGATCGCGTACGGCGGTTACACCAACGAGGCGGCTCCGCTGCTCAAGCAGGCCCGTGCGGCCGGCGTGACGGCGAAGTTCCTGGGCTTCGACGGTCTGTACGACCCCGGTTTCCCGGCGGGTGCCGGTGAGGCCGCGGTCGGCGCGATCGTGACCTGCCCGTGTCTGCCGGCCGCTGAGGCGGGTGGCACCTTCTCGGCCGACTACCAGAAGGAGTTCGGCCAGGCTCCGGGTTCGTACGGTGCTGAGGGCTACGACGGCGCGACGATCCTGCTCGAGGGTTACAAGGCGGGCAAGAAGACCCGTGCCGACCTGCTCGCGTGGGTGGACGCTTACGACAAGCAGGGCGTCTCGAAGTACCTGAAGTTCGACGAGACCGGCGACGTGGACAAGTCCAAGGTCGTCATCTGGTCGTACGAGGTCAAGGCCGGCGGCGCGATCGAGCCGCTGTCGGAGATCAAGCTCAGCTGAGTCCAGCTCTGATGCGGCCGGAGGCGCGTTGCCTCCGGCCGTATCTGGTGCAAAGGGGTTTATGTGAACTTCGATGAACTCTTCGGGCACCTGGGCCAGCACACGGTGGACGGCTTGTCCAAGGGCGCTATCTACGCTCTTGTCGCGCTGGGCTACACCCTGGTCTACGGCGTCTTGAAGCTGATCAACTTCGCCCACTCGGAAGTCTTCATGGTGGGTACTTTCGCGGTCCTGGGGACCTGGACCGCGCTCGGGGCCACAAGCAACCCGAGTTTCGGAATGATGATCCTGTTCCTGCTGGCCGGTCTGGTGGCCGGCGCGGTCGCGTCGGGCGCCACCGCGGTGGGCGTGGAGTTGATCGCCTATCGGCGGTTGCGGCGGATGAACGCGCCGCCGCTGATCTTCCTGATCACGGCGATCGGTCTGTCGCTGGTGCTGTCCGAGGCGTTCGGCCTGTGGCAGGGCCGGCTGATCAAGGGCATGCCGACGATCGTGGAGCGGGAGATCCTGTTCACGATCGGGAACACCGAGGTGACCAACACGCAGTTGCTGACGATCGTGTCGGCGCTGGTGATGATGGTTCTCCTGGACGTGTTCATCAACCGCACCCGGTACGGGCGTGGCGTGCGTGCGGTGGCGCAGAACCCGGACACGGCGGCGCTGATGGGCGTCAACAAGGACCGGGTGATCCTGCTGATCTTCCTGCTCGGTGGTCTTCTGGCGGGGGCCGCCGCGCTGCTCTACAACGTCCGGTACGGCAACACCCGGTTCAACGTGGGCTTCCTGCTGGGTCTCAAGGCGTTCACCGCGGCGGTTCTCGGCGGTATCGGCAACCTGCGTGGCGCGCTGCTCGGCGGCCTGCTGCTGGGTGTCGTCGAGGTGTACGCGGCCACGCTGCTGACGTCGAGCTGGGAGGATGTGGCGGCGTTCACGGTGCTGGTGGTCGTGCTGCTGTTCCGTCCGACCGGTCTGCTGGGTGAGTCGCTGGGGAGGGCCCGGGCATGACGACGGATACGGCAACGTCGAAGTACGGCATCGGCGGTCTGCGCGCCAAGTTCGGCGAGCGGTGGGCCGGTCTGCCGAAGTGGCAGCGGTCGCTGGCGTTCATCGCTTTCGTGATCTTCCTGTACTACCTGCCCTACCTGGGCATTCCCGGTTTGACGTGGCTGCGGACCGACTACATCGCGAACGGCAACAACTGGGCGGGTGTGCTGTTCACCTGCGCGGTGTATGTGCTGATCGCGATCGGGTTGAACGTCGTCATCGGTCTGGCCGGTCTGCTGGACCTCGGTTATGTCGGCTTCTTCGCGGTCGGCGCGTACAGCGTGGCGCTTTTCGGGTCGACGCAGTCGCCGGTGGTGAAGTCGCTGCAGGCCCAGTTCGGTCTGTCGGAGGAGTGGGCGGTCGCCTGGGCGATCTGCATCCCGATCGCGCTGTGCCTCGCGATGATCTCCGGTGTCCTGCTCGGTGGCCCCACGCTGCGGCTTCGCGGTGACTATCTGGCGATCGTGACGCTGGGCTTCGGCGAGATCATCCGCATCGTGGTCCGCAACGTCGAGTGGTCCGGCGGTCCGGCCGGTATCGCCGCGATCCCGGGCCCGCAGGGCAAGCCGTCGCCGGACAACAACGTGTTCGGTCTGATCGACGCGAAGCCGTGGTACTGGCTGGCGCTGACGACCGTGCTGCTGATCGTGTGGCTGGTGCGCCGGCTGGAGAACAGCCGGGTGGGCCGGGCGTGGCTGGCCGTCCGTGAGGACGAGGACGCGGCCGCCGTGATGGGCGTGTACCCGTTCAAGTTCAAGCTGTGGGCGTTCGCCATCGGGGCCGCCCTGGGCGCCCTGTCCGGGCTGCTGTACGCCAGCCGGAACGGGTTCATCGAGCCGAACCAGTTCAACGCGCAGCTGTCGATCCTGTTCGTGGCGATGGTCGTGGTCGGCGGTTCGGGCAACATGGCAGGTGTGGCGCTGGGCGCCGTGCTGCTGGCGTACCTGCCGGAGCGGTTCCGGGAGTTCTCGGAGTGGCGGTTCCTGGTCTTCGGCCTGGCGCTGGTGCTGGTCATGCTGATCCGTCCGCAGGGCCTGATCCCGAGCCGGCGGCGGGCCCGCGAGTTGAAGGACCGTCAGGAGGAGGTGGCCGTAGGTGTCTGAGAACACCGAGGTGCTGCTCGACGTCGACCACGTGACGCTGCGATTCGGCGGTGTGGTGGCGCTCAACGACGTGAGCTTCAGCATCAACAAGGGTGAGATCCTCGGCCTGATCGGCCCGAACGGCGCCGGCAAGACGACCTGCTTCAACGTGATGACGGGCGTCTACAAGCCGACCGAGGGCAGGGTCGCGTTCGACGGCCAGACGATCACCGGCCGGCGGCCGCACGCGATCAACCGGATGGGCATCGCCCGGACGTTCCAGAACATCCGGCTGTTCCCGGAGATGACGGCGCTCGAGAACGTCATGGTGGGCGCCGACTCGCAGCACTTCACCAGTGTTCCGGGTGCGCTGTTCCGGCTCTACCGGGTGCGCCCGAAGGAGGAGGAGCTGCCTCAGGTCACCTCCTCCAACGGCATCGTGCGGGCGTGGCAGGAGATCCGGCGTACGTCGGCGAAGATCTTCGGCATCTCGCGGCACACGCTGGAGGAGCGGGCCGGCGAGCGCAAGGCGCTGGACCTGCTGAAGTTCGTCGGGATCACCGGCCGGGCCAACGACCTGGCGCGGAACCTGCCGTACGGTGACCAGCGGCGCCTGGAGATCGCCCGGGCTCTGGCCACCGAGCCGAAGCTGCTCTGCCTGGACGAGCCGGCCGCCGGCTTCAACCCGGCGGAGAAGGAAGACCTGATGAACCTGATCAGGCGAATCCGGGATCTGGGCTACACGGTGCTGCTGATCGAGCACGACATGCGCCTGGTGATGGGTGTGACCGACCGGATCGTGGTGCTGGAGTTCGGCAAGAAGATCGCCGAGGGCACGCCGGCCGAGGTCCGGGAGAACCCGAAGGTGATCGCCGCGTACCTGGGGGAGACCGCAGATGCTTCTTGAGCTCGATGACATCACTCTGCGGTACGGGCGGATCGAGGCGCTGCACGGCCTGAGCATCCACGTCGAGGAGGGCGAGATCGTGGCCCTGATCGGCGCGAACGGCGCCGGCAAGACGACCACGATGCGGGCCATCTCGGGGCTGAACCCGCTGGCGTCCGGCAAGATCCGGTTCGCCGGCAAGGACATCACCACGATGCGTGCCGACCTGCGGGTGCCGCTGGGCATCTGCCAGTCGCCCGAGGGCCGTGGCGTGTTCCCCGGCATGACGGTGCTGGAGAACCTGGACATGGGCGCCTACACCCGCAAGGACCGGGCCGGTGTCGCCGCCGACCTGAAGCGGGTGTTCGAGCTGTTCCCCCGCCTGGAGGAGCGGCAGAAGCAGATCAGCGGCACGATGTCCGGCGGTGAGCAGCAGATGCTCGCGGTCGGGCGGGCGCTGATGGCCCGGCCGAAGCTGCTGCTGCTGGACGAGCCGTCGATGGGCCTCGCCCCGATGATCATCCAGCAGATCTTCGACATCATCGTGGAGATCAACCAGCAGGGCACCACGGTGCTGCTGGTGGAGCAGAACGCGCAGCAGGCGCTGGCCCGCGCCCACCGCGGGTACGTGCTGGAGACCGGCCGGATCGTCAAGGAGGGCACCGGCCAGGACCTCCTGCACGACCCGGCGGTCAAGGAGGCGTACCTCGGCGTCGCCTGACACAGCCGTGCCGCGGGGCGGTCACCCTCACCGGGTGGCCGCCCCGCGGTGCGCCCGGAAACTTGTCAGACCCGGCGACTAGAGTTCTGGGACGTGAGCGACGACGCCCAGACCCCCCGACTGCTGCTGCTCGACGGCCACTCGCTGGCCTACCGGGCCTTCTTCGCGCTGCCCGTGGAGAATTTCAGCACCCACACCGGTCAGCCGACCAACGCCGTGTTCGGCTTCACGTCGATGCTCATCAACATGCTGCGCGACGAGAAGCCGACCCACATCGTGGTCGCCTTCGACGTCTCCCGCGTCTCCTTCCGCACCGAGAAGTATGCGGAGTACAAGGCCGGCCGCTCCGAGACGCCGAAGCCGTTCCTGGGCCAGGTCAGCCTGATCAAGGAGGTGCTGGAGGCGCTGCGCATCCCGGTCGTGGAGAAGCCCGGCTACGAGGCCGACGACGTCATCGGCACCCTGGCCACCCAGGGCCGCGCCGCCGGCATGGAGGTGGTCATCTCCACCGGTGACCGGGACGCCTTCCAGCTCGCCGGCGACCACGTCACCATCCTGTACCCGGTTCGTGGCGTCTCCGACGTGTGGCGGATGACGCCGGAGGCCATCGAGGCGAAGTACTTCGTGCCCCCCTCGCGGTACCGCGACAAGGCCGCCCTGGTCGGCGAGGCCAGCGACAACCTGCCCGGCGTGCCCGGCGTCGGCGACAAGACCGCCGCCAAGTGGATCAAGGAGTACGGCGGGCTCGACGGCATCGTCGCGAACGTCGACAAGATCAAGGGGAAGGTCGGCGACAGCCTGCGCGCCCACCTCGCCGACGTGCTGCGCAACTACGAGATCAACGCCCTGGTCTGCGACCTGGAGCTGCCGCTGACCCCGGCTGACGTGCGCTGGGAGGGCTGGGACCGCGAGGCGGTGCACCAGGTCTTCGACGCCCTCGAGTTCCGGGTGCTGCGCGAGCGGCTGTATTCGTACCTGGAGGCCGTCGAGCCGGAGGCCGAGGCCGGCTTCGACCTCGACGCGTCCGTGCTGCGCTCCGGTGGCGTCGCCGCGTGGCTGCGTGAGCACGCCGGCACCGCCCCGGTCGGCGTCGCCGTCACCGGCACGTTCGGCCGCGGCGCCGGCCGGCTCACCGGCGTGGCCGTCGCCACCGCGGGTGGTCCCGCCGCCTGGTTCGACCCGGCCACCCTCGACGAGGACGACGAACGCGCCGTCGCCGCCTGGCTGGCCGAGCCGTCCCGGCCCAAGGTCATCCACGACGCGAAACCGGCGCTGCTCGCCTTCCACGCCCACGGCTGGCAGCTCGCCGGCGTCACCACCGACACCGCCCTCGCCGCCTACCTGGCCAAACCCGACCAGCGGGCGTACGACCTGAACGACCTCGCCCTGCGCTACCTCAAGCGGGAGCTGCGCGTCGAGGAGCCACAGGACGGTCAGCTCGCGCTCTCCTTCGAGACCACCGACGACCACACCGCCGAGCAGGCCGTGATGCTGCGCGCGCGGGCCACCCTCGACCTGGCCGAGGTCCTCACCGCCGAGCTGTCCCGCGACGGCGGCGAGTCGGTCCGGCTGCTCGCGGACGTCGAACAGCCCCTGTCGGTCGTCCTCGCCGAGATGGAGCGGCGCGGCATCGCCGCCGACACCGACTACCTGTCCGAGCTGGAGTCGCACTTCGCCGCCGAGGTGAAGGCCGCCCAGCAGGCCGCCCACGAGGTCGTCGGGCGCGAGTTCAACCTCGGCTCACCCAAGCAGCTCCAGGAGATCCTCTTCGTCGAGCGCAACCTGCCGAAGACCAAGAAGATCAAGTCGGGGTACACGACCGACGCCGACGCGCTCACGAACCTGTTCGAGCAGACCGGCGACCCCCTGCTGGCCCACCTGCTGCGCCACCGCGACGTCGCCAAGCTCAAGTCGACCGTCGACGGCCTGCTCAAGTCGGTCTCCGACGACGGCCGCATCCACACCACCTTCAACCAGACCGTCGCCGCCACCGGCCGGCTCTCGTCGACCGACCCCAACCTGCAGAACATCCCGATCCGCACCGAGGAGGGCCGGCGCATCCGCCGCGCCTTCGTCGTCGGCCCCGGCTTCGACCAGCTGATGACGGCCGACTACAGCCAGATCGAAATGCGGATCATGGCGCACCTGTCCGGCGACGACGCGCTGATCGCCGCGTTCAACTCCGGCGCCGACTTCCACGCCGCCACCGCGTCGTCGGTCTTCCACGTCGGCCTCGACGAGGTCAGCCCCGATCAGCGGCGCAAGATCAAAGCCATGAACTACGGCCTGGCGTACGGGTTGAGCGCCTTCGGCCTCTCCAATCAGCTGAGCATCTCCACCGAGGAGGCGCGCACCCTGATGACGGAGTACTTCGAACGGTTCGGCGGTGTCCGCGACTACCTGCAGGCCGTCGTCCAGCGCGCCGGGAAGGACGGCTACACCGCCACCATCCTCGGCCGCCGGCGCTACCTGCCCGACCTGAGCAGCGACAACCGCCAGCGCCGCGAGATGGCCGAGCGCATGGCCCTCAACGCCCCCATCCAGGGCTCCGCCGCCGACATCATCAAGATCGCGATGCTGCACGTCGACGAGGCACTCAAGGACAGCGGCCTGGCCTCCCGCATGCTCCTGCAGGTCCACGACGAACTGGTCTTCGAGATCGCCCCCGGCGAACGCGAACCCCTCGAGGAACTGGTCCGCCGCGAGATGGGCGCCGCCTACCCCCTGTCCGTGCCCCTGGAGGTCTCCATCGGCGCGGGCCGCGACTGGAACGGCGCCGACCACTGACCCCTTCCCGGCCCGGCCTCCCGCCGGGCCGGGCCTCCCGCAGACCGGCCGCACCGCTTGGATCCGGCGGGGCGGCGTTCACGGACCGGTGAGCGGTGAGGCCCGGGTGGGTGAGCGGAGTACCCGTCCGGGTGGCATCAGGGCCGCTGGTTTGCCCCGTTCTGGCACCCTGGTCCGATGCCGATCCGATCGATGCCGATGGAGGCCGGCACCGGCCTCGGCGCTGACCTCGCACCGATCGGCCCGGCGCTCGGAGGTGGCGCGCTGGACGAGGATCAGGCCGGGCACCTCGCCGGGCCGTTCAAGGCGCTGGGCGACCCGGTCCGGCTGCGCCTCATGTCGATGATCGCCTCGGCTACGGACGGGGAGATCTGCGTCTGTGACCTCAGCGCCGCGTTCCCACTCACCGGCCCCACCATCTCGCACCATCTGCGGATCCTCCGGGAGGCCGGCCTGGTCGACTGCTCCCGCCGCGGCACCTGGGTCTACTACCGGCCCGTCCCCGCCGCACTCACCCGCCTGGCCGGCGTCCTGGATGCCCGCCACGCGACAGTCTGCCCTTGACCGGCGGTCACTACCCGCGCCACCGTCACCTTTCGACGGGCGATCATCTGTCCGCGCCACGAGTCAGGCTTCGACGGGCGGTCATTCGCCGCGGCACCGTCAGCCTTCGACGGGCGAACAGCGTCGCCGCGGTCCGGCGCGACCATCGGATCGGGCTGGCGGTCACTTCTTGAGCGGGTCGTGACCCCAGTTCATCAGTGAGTGCCGCCACCGACTGTCGGCCACGTCACCGTCGGGGCGCTGGGCAGTGTGCCGATGGACGTAGCCGACGACCTTGCGCATGTGCTGCTCGTCGGCCTCGGTCAGTTCGGTCTCCTTCTTGCCGAGGATTCCGACGATCTTCCGGCCGGAGTGGTGCCCGACCGACTCGGTGCCCGGTGACGACCTCTGGCCGACCGTTTTCGACTCCTCAGTTCCGAGCCACTTGTTCAGCTCGCCGGCGGTCATGTTCACCGCGTCACGGAATTCGGCGTACACGTCGGTGTCAGCCATGGCGCAACGCCCCCGGCTTGTGCACCGCCTCGCGCCCGGTCTTGTCGCTGCGCACCCTGTACTGCGGCTCCTCGGCCGACGCCGCCACGGTCCGCCCGGCGGTCTCGGTCCGCTTGGTGATCCTCTGCTGAACGGTGCCGTGGACATCCTCCCCATGGCTGCGCCAGACCACCGGCTCACCCTTTTCAAGGCTTTTCTTCGCTTTCCCCATACCTGCCGGTTACCCCGGGCCCACCCACGAAAACGAGAGCGTGCGGCGGCCCATCATGATGTTCGCGAGCCGGCCGGGGTCAGGGTTTCGGCAGGTCGCAGACGAAGATCGCGGTTCCCGGGAACAGCCGGCCGCGCAGCGGGCTCCACTGGCCCCACTCCTGCTCGTGGCCCGCCGGCCACTCCGGCTCGATCAGGTCGCGCAGCACGAACCCGGCCGTCACCAGCTCGCGCACCCGGTCGCCCAGGGTGCGGTGCTGCTCCAGGTAGGTGACCGTCCCGTCGTCGTCGCGCTCGACGTAGGGGGAGCGGTCGAAATACGAGTTCCGGGCGACCAGCCCGTCCTCGCCGGGCTCGTCCCAGAAGATCCATCGCATCGGGTGGGTGACCGAGAACACCCAGCTGCCGCCCGGCCGCAGCACCCGCGCCACCTCGCGCATGGCCGCGCCCGAGTCGGCCACGAACGGGATCGCCCCGAACGCCGTGCACACGATGTCGAACGAGTCCGCGGCGAACGGCAGCGCCATCGCGTCGGCCTGGACGAGCGGCACGCCCACCCCGCTGCGGTCCGCGGCCTCGCGCGCGTGCCGCAGCATGCCCCCGGAGAGATCCATGGCGACCGGGCGGGCGCCCTCGCGGCGCAGCCACCGGCTGGCTGCCGCGGCGCCGGCACCGAGTTCCAGGATCATTTTGCCCGGTACGTCGCCGAGCAGCCGTGCGTCGGCCTCGCGCAGCCGCTCGGGGCACCAGACGAAGTCCACGTCCCCGAGGAAGGCGCCGTGTTCCTCCTGGTAGTCATCGGCGTCGAGGTCCCACCAGGCCCGGTTGCCGCGGCGCGCCTCGGCTTCGATGGGGTTCTCGTTCGAGTGGTGCGACGTCACCCGGCAACGGTACGGCAGGCGTGTCTGCCGTACCGATTCGGCCCATAAAGGGCATGCTGACGGGTTCCGGCCCCACAATGTGCCGCGCTCCTCAGGAGGGCTTGCAACCTGTGGTAATGCGCACGGTAAGCTAGTCGATGCGCTCGCGGATCGTGTGCCTCGGCAGGGAGCAGGCTCCGTGGTCGCCGGTCTCGGCATGATCGACTGTAGTGATCAGACTGCTTCAACGGTTGGGTCGTCTCGCTCGTTCGTGCCGCTTCCGGCGACAGTTCCGTGGAGCGCGGGAGACACCACCAATCCATTCCGTTCGGAGCAACTGTCCACATGACGAGCAGCATCGAGGCCACCTCGAGCGCCAACCGGGTCACCGTCGACGATCTCGGATCCGAGGAAGCATTCCTCGCGGCCATCGACGAGACCATCAAGTACTTCAACGACGGCGACATTGTCGAAGGCACCGTCGTCAAGGTCGATCGGGACGAGGTCCTGCTCGACATCGGCTACAAGACCGAGGGTGTCATCCCCTCGCGCGAGTTGTCGATCAAGCACGACGTGGACCCCGCGGAAGTGGTGTCGGTTGGTGACCACATCGAAGCCCTCGTCCTCACCAAGGAGGACAAGGAGGGTCGTCTGATCCTCTCGAAGAAGCGTGCGCAGTACGAGCGCGCGTGGGGCACCATCGAGAAGATCAAGGAAGACGACGGCGTCGTCCGCGGCTCCGTCATCGAGGTCGTCAAGGGTGGTCTCATCCTCGACATCGGCCTCCGTGGCTTCCTCCCGGCCTCCCTGGTCGAGATGCGCCGTGTCCGCGACCTCCAGCCGTATGTCGGCCGTGAGCTCGAGGCGAAGATCATCGAGCTGGACAAGAACCGCAACAACGTGGTTCTGTCCCGCCGCGCCTGGCTCGAGCAGACGCAGTCCGAGGTTCGCACCGAGTTCCTCAACAAGCTGCAGAAGGGCCAGGTCCGCAAGGGCGTCGTGTCCTCCATCGTCAACTTCGGCGCCTTCGTGGACCTGGGTGGCGTGGACGGCCTGGTGCACGTCTCCGAGCTCTCCTGGAAGCACATCGACCACCCGTCCGAGGTCGTCGAGGTCGGCCAGGAGGTCGAGGTCGAGGTTCTCGACGTCGACCTGGACCGCGAGCGCGTCTCCCTGTCGCTGAAGGCGACCCAGGAGGACCCGTGGCGTCAGTTCGCCCGCACCCACGCGATCAACCAGATCGTCCCGGGTAAGGTCACCAAGCTCGTTCCGTTCGGCGCCTTCGTCCGCGTGGACGACGGCATCGAGGGCCTGGTGCACATCTCCGAGCTGGCCGAGCGTCACGTCGAGCTGCCCGAGCAGGTCGTGCAGGTCGGGTCGGACGTCCTGGTCAAGGTCATCGACATCGACCTGGAGCGCCGCCGGATCTCGCTGTCGCTCAAGCAGGCAAACGAGGGCTTCGTCGAGGGCGAGGAGCACTTCGACCCGACCCTCTACGGCATGGCTGCCACGTACGACAACGAGGGCAACTACATCTACCCGGAGGGCTTCGACCCGGAGACGGGCGAGTGGCTCGAGGGCTTCGACAAGCAGCGCGAGACGTGGGAGAAGCAGTACGCCGACGCCCGCGAGCGCTGGGAGGCCCACACCAAGCAGGTGCAGGCGTCCCGCGACGCCGACGCCGAGGCCGCGCTCAACCCGGCTCCGGCCGGTGGCGTGACCACGTCGTCGTCCTCGACGAGCTCGTCGGCCCCGGCGCGCTCCGCCGAGGAGCCCGCGGGCACCCTGGCCACCGACGAGGCTCTCGCCGCTCTGCGCGAGAAGCTGGCCGGCGGCAAGAGCTGAAACTGACGCGAGTCAGCCAGTAATACCCAGAAAGGCCGTCCCGACTCCGGTCGGGGCGGCCTTTCGCCGTTCGCGAACGCGGTCCGCCTCGCCGGCGCGGCGGCTGGGCCCATCGTCGATACTTGATCCCATGCTGAGAGTCGGGCTCACGGGTGGTATCGGTGCCGGCAAGAGCGCGGTCGCCCGCCGGCTCGCCGAGCGGGGTGCGGTGATCATCGACGCCGACCTGCTCTCCCGGGAGGTGGTCCAGCCCGGCACCGAGGGGCTGGCCGAGATCGTCGCCGCGTTCGGGCCGGGTGTGCTCACCCCCGACGGCGAGCTGGACCGCCCGGCCCTGGGCGCCGAGGTGTTCGGTGACGAGGAGGCCCGCCGCCGGCTGGAGCGGATCATCCACCCCCGGGTGCGGCAGCGGACCGTCGAGATGACCCGTGCGGCCGGAGCCGACGCCGTGGTGGTCAACGACGTGCCGTTACTGGCGGAGGTGGGGCTGGCTCCCACGTACCATCTGGTGATCGTCGTCACCGCGGACCGTGACGTGCGTCTCGAGCGTCTCACCGGCCTGCGTGGCATGACCGCGGCGGAAGCCGCCGCCCGCATCGACGCGCAGACCGACGACGACCACCGCCGGGCCGTCGCCGACGTGGTCCTGGAGAACGACACCGACCTGGACCGGCTGCACGCCCGGGTGGACCTGGTGTGGCGTGAGCGGCTGGTCGAGTTCGAGCGCAACCTGCGGCTGCGGCGCTCCGCCCCGAGGCACCCCGGGCCGCGCGTGTTGCCGTCGGATCCGGAGTGGCCGCGTGCCGCCGCCCGGCTCGTCGCCCGGCTCCGGCACGGGCTCGGTGACGATGTGGGGATCCACCACATCGGATCGACCGCGGTGCCCGGGCTGGCCGCCCAGGACGTCATCGACCTGATGATCGGCGTGCGCACCCTCGACGAGGCCGACGCGCTCGCCGGCACGCTCGCCGACCTGGGCTTCCCGGAGCGGACCGGCGACTGGTCCGACCACGCCTTCGGCATCCCCGGCCGCACCTGGCCGAAGCGGATGCACGGCTGTGCCGACCCGGGCTACCGGGTCGACCTGCACGTCCGCGTCACCGGGTCACCCGGCTGGCGGTTCGCCCTGCTGACGCGCGACCATCTGCGGGCCGTTCCGGAGGCGCGCGACGCCTACGCCGCGGCGAAGCTGTCGCACGTGCGGGGGAGCCGGGACCGGCTCGAGCAGGAGGCCCGGGCGGCCGACGACTGGGCCGAGGCGACCGGCTGGCAGCCCGGCGCCGACTGAGCCCGGCGCCGACTGAGACCCTCGACACGAAGGGGCCCTCGCGGCGGCCGGGTCGTGCGGTGAACGACCCACCGCGGGTGCGCGCGCCAGGGCGTCCGGGGCGCATCGACCACGGTGCGGCGCGGCGGGCCGTGTGGGGACCCGCGCGCTGCCGGCGGCCGCCGCGAGCGGCCTACCGGCCCAGCGTAGGCAGCGGCGGAAATCCGGACAATGCCGCGCGGTGGGGCCGAATGTGCACCCTCAGCACGCCGCTTCGAGAACTTGTCATACCCCCGACGTACGGTGATGGGCATGGCGCTAGACATCCCACGACTCGACGGCCGGTTCGAGGTCGTCAGCGACTACCAGCCCGCCGGTGATCAGCCGGCCGCGATCGACGACCTGGAGCGGCGGGTCCGGCGCGGCGACCGGCACACCGTCCTGCTCGGCGCCACCGGCACCGGTAAGAGCGCGACCACGGCCTGGCTCATCGAGCGGCTCCAGCGACCGGCCCTGGTGCTGGCGCCCAACAAGACGCTCTGCGCCCAGCTCGCCAAGGAGTTCCGCGAGCTGCTGCCGAACAACGCGGTGGAGTATTTCGTCAGCTACTACGACTACTACCAGCCCGAGGCGTACATCGCCCAGACCGACACCTACATCGAGAAGGACTCCTCGATCAACGAGGAGGTGGAGCGGCTGCGCCACTCCGCCACCCGGTCGCTGCTGACCCGGCGCGACACGATCGTGGTCGCGACGGTCAGCGCCATCTACGGCCTCGGCACCCCGCAGGAATATGTCAACATGGCCGCCCGGGTCAAGGTCGGTGAGGAGATCGACCGCGACAAGCTGCTGCGCAAGCTGGTCGACATTCAGTACACCCGCAACGACATGGCCTTCCAGCGTGGCACGTTCCGGGTCCGGGGCGACACCCTGGAGATCATCCCGGCCTACGAGGAACTCGCCGTCCGCATCGAGCTGTTCGGCGACGAGGTGGAGAAGCTCTACTACCTGCACCCGCTCACCGGCGACGTGATCCGCGAGGTCGACGAGCTGATCATCTTCCCGGCCACGCACTACGGCGCCGGCCCGGAGCGGATGGAGCGGGCGACCCGCGACATCGAGGCCGAGTTGGAGGAGCGGCTCGCCGAGTTCGAGCGGCAGGGCAAGCTGCTCGAGGCTCAGCGGCTGCGGATGCGGACCACCTACGACCTCGAGATGATGCGGCAGGTCGGGTTCTGCAACGGCATCGAGAACTACTCGATGCACATGGACGGGCGGACGTTCGGGGAACCCGCTTACACCCTGCTGGACTACTTCCCCGACGACTTCGTCACCGTCATCGACGAGTCACACGTGACGATCCCGCAGATCGGCGGGATGTACGAGGGCGACGCCTCGCGGAAACGGATCCTCATCGAGCACGGCTTCCGCCTGCCCAGCGCCGCCGACAACCGGCCCCTGCGGTTCGACGAGTTCCTCGAGCGCGTCGGCCAGATGGTGTTCCTCTCCGCCACCCCCGGCAACTGGGAGATGGAGCAGGCCCAGGGCGAGTTCGTCGAGCAGGTGATCCGCCCCACCGGCCTGGTCGACCCGCACGTCGTGGTGAAACCCACCAAGGGCCAGATCGACGACCTGATGCACGAGATCAAACTGCGGACCGAGAAGGACGAGCGGGTCCTGGTCACCACCCTCACCAAGAAGATGGCCGAGGACCTCACCGACTACCTCCTGGAGAACGGGATCCGCGTCCGCTACCTGCACTCCGAGGTGGACACGCTGCGCCGCGTCGAGCTGCTCAAGGAGCTGCGCAAGGGTGACTACGACGTGCTGGTCGGCATCAACCTGCTCCGTGAGGGCCTCGACCTGCCCGAGGTGTCGCTGGTCGCCATCCTCGACGCCGACAAGGAAGGCTTCCTGCGCAGCGGCCGGTCCCTGATCCAGACCATCGGCCGGGCCGCACGGAACGTCTCCGGCGAGGTCCACATGTATGCCGACAAGATCACGCCGTCGATGCGGAACGCCATCGAGGAGACCGAGCGCCGCCGGGCCAAGCAGATCGCCCACAACGAGGCCAACGGGATCAAGCCGCAGGCGCTGCGGAAGAAGATCCACGACATCCTGGACGACATCTATCGCGAGGCCGAGGACACCGACGAGGCGGTCGGCGGGCCGATGGTCGGCGGCGCGGGCCGGCAGATGTCCCGGGGCAAGGCGCCCGTCCCGGAGACCCGGTCGAAGGGCAGGACGGCGGCCGTTCCGACGCGAGCCGGCATGGCCCGGGCCGAGCTGGCCCAGCTCATCCAGGACCTCAACGAGCAGATGCTGGGGGCGGCCCGGGAGTTGCAGTTCGAGCTGGCCGCCCGGATCCGCGACGAGATCCACGACCTGAAGAAGGAACTGCGCGGTATGGACGCGGCGGGGGTGAAATAGCCCTGATTCAGGTGGTCCCTCCGGCTGGTGGACCCGCCCGAAGCGAGGCAGCGTGATCCACCGGAGCGGCCTAGGCTGCTGTCCATGACGGCTGTTCCCGAAGTGCCCGGTGTGACGCTGCCCGCTCAGGCCGGGCGATTCCGGGCGCTGGCGGAGGGCGAGACGCCGGAGGCCGAGATCGCCGGGCTCGTCGAGCGCTGCTGGGCGGCCGACGGCGGGCTGCCCCTGGTGGTGGAGCCGTGGTTCCTGCGTGGGCGCTGGTTCGCTCCGGGGACGGTGCGGTTCGCCGTCCGGGCGGACGGCGGCGCTCTGATCGGGGCGGCCGCGGTCCGGCCCGCCACGGACGGCCCGGTGATCACCGGGCTCGTGGACCCGGCGTTCCGCGGTCGCGGCAACGGCGGCCACCTGCTGGACACCGCCCTGGCCGCGGCGCGGGCGGCTTCGTGACGGCGGCGGACGGCTGGATCGTGCAGGTCGGCGTCCTGCCGGCGGCCCGGGGCGCGGGCCTCGGCGGCGCCCTGGTCCAGGAGTCGGTGCGGCGGATGGCCGGCGCGGGGGCGGGCGAGGCGTGGCTCTGCGTCAACGTGGACAACCCGGCCGCCGGGCTCTACCGCCGGCTCGGGTTCCAGCAGCACGGGCGCCGGGCCCGATACCGGCCGGCGGGTGGCATCCACCGCGTCGCCCGCGGCGGCCCGGGGCTCGACTGAGCGGAGCCACGGGAGTGCTTCCGGCGTACCCGGGGATGGGTTTGATTTTGAGGGGAAGTCGTGGCGCGGCACGCAGAGTGACCGGCGGTCGTGGTCGCGTCAGCCGGTGGAGAGTCGTGATCCGGGTCGCGGCGGGCGCCGGAGGCGATGTCGGTGAATTACTCGGCCAGCGGCGGCTGGGCCAGCGTGCCGGCGATCAGGCGCGCCACTGGGCGAACCGGTCACTGCGGCGGAAGCCGGTCTCCGGGGCCTTGAGGCTGTCCCGCTCCACCAGCGGCAGGAAGCGTGCCGGGGACTCGGTGCCATGCTGCCGGAGCACCGAACGGCACCGGGCGTGCCGGCGATCAGTGGCGACCGCGAAGAACGTCGATCAGCGTGACTTTGAGAACCAGGTCCGGCAAGCCCCCATGCGCACCGGATCGCTGGATTGCTTGGCTGCCGTAGCCGGTGGACCGCGAGGATTTCCGCAGGTCAGGGCGTAGTCTGAGGGAGCGGTCAGCGACGGGGTCCCCGGACGCCAGAACAGCCTGGATGAGTGGTTTGGCCGCGAGCTGTGCCACTCCCTGTCCTCCCGGTGTGCCGATCGCGCCTCGGATGCGCAACAATGGCTGCTGTGGGAGGGGAGTATTCCCCCGCTCCGGTCTCGTCAACACGGAACGCCTCTTCGGGGCGAACCCGGGGCCGGTGGTCACGGACCGTAAAAGGTTCGTGGCGGAAGAGACCTCCGACAGTCGCACGTCGCTGTTCTCGCTCGGGTCACGGGTGGGCGCAGCGACGACCCGTGTCTGCCGGAGGTCCTCGTTGAACGTTTCCGCCTGGGTTTGGGTCGCCACCCTGGTCGCCCTCATCGCGGTGCTAGCCGTCGATCTGCTCATCATCGGCCGCCGGCCGCACGAGCCCAGCATGAAGGAAGCGGGGGGCTGGGTCGCGTTCTACGTGGGCCTCGCCCTGCTCTTCGGCATCGGGGTCTGGCTGGCCGCGGGCGGGCAGGCGGCCGGTGAGTTCTACACCGGCTGGCTCACCGAGTATTCGCTGAGCGTCGACAACCTGTTCGTCTTCGTGATCATCATGGCCCGCTTCGCGGTCCCGCGGCACCTGCAACAGAAGGTGCTGCTGATCGGCATCGTGCTGGCGCTCGTCATGCGTGGCGCCTTCATCGCCGCCGGCGCCGCCCTGATCTCGCAGTTCTCCTGGGTCTTCTACATCTTCGGCGCCTTCCTCGTCTACACCGCGATCACGCTGGTCAAGGGCGGGGAGAACGACGAGGACGACTTCAAGGAGAACATCCTGATCCGCTGGGCGAAGCGGGCGCTGCCGCTCTCCTCGTCCTTCGGCGACGGCCGGTTCAGCATCGTCACCGAGACGGGCAAGCGGCTGTTCACCCCGATGCTCATCGTGATGATCGCGATCGGCACCACCGACCTGATCTTCGCGCTCGACTCGATCCCGGCGATCTTCGGCATCACGAAGGAGCCGTACCTCGTCTTCACCGCGAACGTGTTCGCGCTGATGGGCCTGCGCCAGCTGTTCTTCCTGCTCGGCGGTCTGCTCGAGCGCCTCGTCTACCTCAACATCGGTCTCGCCGTGGTGCTCGCCTTCATCGGCGTGAAGCTGGTCCTCGAGGCCCTGCACACGAACAACCTGCCGTTCCTGCACGGCGGCCAGCCCTTCCACTGGGCTCCGGAGATCCCGATCTGGCTCTCCCTGCTGGTCATCCTCGGCACCCTGGCCATCGCCACGGTCGCCAGCCTGATCAAATCCTCCCGCGACCGGAAAAGGGATCTGATCGCCGCCGAACGCTGATCCATCGAAAACGCGGGGTCCTCGATCGAGGACCCCGCGTTTTCGCGTTGTCCGGGGAACGGAGAAGCCGCCCTCCTTCGAAGGAGGGCGGCTTCGGTGAAGCGGGTTACTACTGGTGCTTGCGGCGGGCCGCGGCGCGACCGCGGGCCGTCTGGTCGAGGACGACCTTGCGGATGCGGATCGCGGCCGGGGTGACCTCGACGCACTCGTCCTCGCGGCAGAACTCCAGGGACTGCTCCAGGGACAGCTTGCGCGGCGGGATCACCTTCTCGGTGTTGTCCGCGCTGGCCGCACGCATGTTGGTGAGCTTCTTCTCCTTGGTGATGTTGACGTCCATGTCGTCGTCACGGGAGTTCTCGCCGACGATCATGCCTTCGTACACCTCGGTGGCGGGCTCGACGAAGAGCTGCCCGCGCTCCTGGATGTTGATCATCGCGAAGGCGGTGACGGCGCCGGCCCGGTCGGCGACGAGCGACCCGTTCTGGCGGGTGCGCAGCTCGCCGAACCACGGCTCGTAGGCCTCGAACAGGTGGTGCATGATGCCGGTGCCGCGGGTCTCGGTGAGGAACTCGGTCCGGAAGCCGATCAGGCCACGGGCCGGGACGAGCCACTCCATGCGGAGCCAGCCGGTGCCGTGGTTGATCAGCTCCTCCATGCGGCCCTTGCGGGTGGAGAGCAGTTGGGTGATGGCGCCCATGTACTCGTCGGGGGCGTCGATGGTGAGGCGCTCGACCGGCTCGTGGACCTTGCCGTTGATGGTCTTGGTGACGACCTGCGGCTTGCCCACGGTGAGCTCGTAGTTCTCCCGGCGCATCTGCTCGACCAGGATGGCGAGGGCCAGCTCGCCACGGCCCTGGACCTCCCACGCGTCGGGGCGGTCGGTCGGCAGGACGCGCAGCGACACGTTGCCGATGAGCTCCTTGTCGAGGCGGTCCTTGACCATGCGGGCGGTGACCTTGGCGCCCTTGACCTTGCCGACCATCGGAGACGTGTTGGTGCCGATGACCATCGAGATGGCCGGCTCGTCGACGGTGATCAGGGGGAGCGGGACCGGGTTCTCCGCGTCGGCGAGGGTCTCACCGATCATGATCTCGGGGATGCCGGCGAGGGCGATGATGTCGCCGGGGCCGGCGCTCTCGGCGGGCTTGCGCTCCAGGCCCTCGGTGACGAGCAGCTCGGAGATGCGCACGTTGCTGATGGTGCCGTCGGTCTTGCACCAGGCGACGGTCTGGCCCTTGCGGATGGTGCCCTCGTGGACGCGGCAGAGCGCGAGACGGCCGAGGAACGGCGAGGCGTCGAGGTTGACGACGTGCGCCTGCAGCGGGGCGTCCTCGTGGAACTTCGGCGCCGGGATGGTGTCGAGGATGGTGCTGAACAGCACGTCGAGGGAGTCGCTGTCCTCGGGGACGGTGCCGTCCTTGGGTTGGGTCAGCGAGGCGATGCCGTCGCGGGCGCACGCGTAGACGATCGGGAACTCGATCTGGTGCTCGTCGGCGTCGAGGTCGAGGAACAGCTCGTACGTCTCGTCGACGACCTCCTTGATCCGCGCGTCCGGCCGGTCCACCTTGTTGATGATCAGGATGATCGGCAGCTTGGCGGCCAGGGCCTTGCGCAGCACGAAGCGGGTCTGCGGCAGCGGGCCCTCGGAGGCGTCCACCAGCAGGGCGACGCCGTCGACCATGGTCAGGCCGCGCTCGACCTCACCGCCGAAGTCGGCGTGGCCGGGGGTGTCGATGATGTTGATGGTGACGGCTTCGCCCTCGGCGGGCTGGTAGCTGATCGCCGTGTTCTTGGCGAGAATGGTGATGCCCTTTTCCCGCTCCAGGTCCATGGAGTCCATGACGCGGTCGGCCATCTCGCCACGCGCGTGGGACTGGCTGCCCTGGCGCAGCATGGCGTCGACCAGGGTGGTTTTGCCATGGTCGACGTGGGCGATGATGGCGACGTTGCGTAGGTCGGTGCGGGTCTGCATGGGGTCCATTGTTCCCGGCTCAGGTTGCCGATAGTGACACGGGGTCAAGACCCGAATCTTGTGGTCTTCTGTCCGTTTTTCAGCCTCCCGAGATCATCTGATCACTGTTAACGTCCTTCATCGATGTATCACGGGGGAAGGTCGGCATCGATGAAGAAGCGCATCAACCTGGTAGCCGCGGTCACGGCACTGATCGTGACGGCGGGCTGCGGACTGGCCGGTGCCAGCGAGAACGAGAAAGATTCGGTGGGCGCCCCACCGGTGTCGGTGGCGCCCGTCACCACCGAGCCGGTGATCGAGGAGACGACGGCCGCCCCGGTGGAGACCACGACGAAGCCGAAGCCGACGAAGAAGGTCACCAAGTCGCCGACCGCCAGTGCGAGCCCGGTCGAGCAGGACTGGAGTCAGGTTCCGCCCTGCTTCGACTACGAGGGCAAGAACATCTCCAAGACCAAGGCCAAGGCGGCTCTGAAGAAGGCGTCGGGGCGGATCTACTGGCGTACCGAGGCGCCCCAGCTGAAGCTCAACTTCACCCTGGTCAAGGCGGTGTCCTGGCAGGAGAGCGGCTGGCAGAGCGCGATCAGGAACTGTGACGGTGGCTTCGGTCTCATGCAGGTGATGCCGGACACTCTGGACCACATGAACCAGCGGTTCGGCCTGGACTACGACGCGACCGGGAACTACCAGGACAACGCGTACGCCGGGGCGAACTACCTGGCCTGGCTGACCCGGTACTTCGGGGACAGGTACTTCAAGGAGAGCTACGACCTGAGCCCCTCGAAGTGCAAGAGCCACTCCAGCTGGTGTCTGCTGAACGTGGTCGTCTCGGGCTACAACGCGGGTTACGGCACGGTGGACGCGGCGGCGAAGAGCAAGACGCTGCCCAATCCGGCTTACGTCGACTCGGTGCGCTCGCTCATGGCCGACTGCCCCTGCGGCAAGTACTGAGGCCAGGCGGGATACACTGGGGGACGTTCCCCGAGACCTCAATTTGGTGCTAACCACGGCGTTCAAGTACTGTCTCGGGGTTGTCGTGTGTCGTTGATGCTGGCGAGCTGCGTTTGTTTCGGCCCGTGCAGCTCACCCAAAGGAGCCCTACTCAATGCCGCCCAAGAAGAAGACTCATGAGGTAACCCTCGCGCTTGAGGCGGGTAACGCCGCGATGGTCGACCTCGGTAAGATGCTCGGCCCGACCGGCGCCAACATGCGTGCCGTCAAGGTCGAGTACGACGAGGCCACCGCGAAGAACCGGGGCGAGATCATCCCGGTCATCGTGTCGGTCTACGAGGACCGCAGCCACACGCTGGCCTACAAGACGCCGCCGACCAGCTTCCTCATCCGGAAGACCCTGGGCATTCAGTCCGGCGCCGCCAACCCGCTCACCACGACCGTCGGCACGCTCAGTGCCCAGCAGGTCAAGGAGATCGCCGAGCGCAAGCTGGTCGACCTCAACGCGAACGACCTCGACGCCGCGATCAAGATCGTGTCCGGCACCGCCCGTTCCATGGGTGTGAAGGTCGCTTCCTGAAGTAGCTGTTGAGAACGGGCCCCGGTGTGATCACCGGGGCCTGTTCTTCTTGGGCGCGATCACCTCGTCGATCAGGCCGTACTCGAGGGCCTCGGCGGCGCTCAGGCTCCGGCCGGCGGCCAGGTCGTCCTCGATCCGGCTGCGCGGCTTCCCGGTGATCCCGGCCAGCCGGACCACCACCTCCTCCAGCTCACGCAGGTGCTGCCCGGCCGCGGCGGCCACCTCGTCGGCCGTGCCGGTGACCCCGGCGGCCCGCGGCTCGGCGAGTTTGAACCGGGCGTGCCGGTACGCCGCCCGCTGATCCGCCGCCGCAAGGATCGCCAGCACCGCCCCGCCCGCCTCCGAGGTGACCAGGGCGTGCACCGGAGCGGACAGTGAGTCGATCACGTCGATCACCGCGAGTGCCGCGCTCAGCTCCCCACCCGGGGCGGCCACGTGCAGTTGGATCGCCTCCGGCGCGGCCGAGTCGAGGGTCAGCAGGGCGGCCGCGATCCCGGTCGCCGTCTCGCCGGTGAGCTGCCCGCGAAGCATCACGATCCGCCGTTCGAACAGCCGCTCCTCGAGCCAGCCGGGGAAGCCGGGCTGCTGCGGCGGCCACTCGGGTGGCTGATTCGGCTGCGGGAACAGGGGCATCGGCACCTCCGGTCGTCGCGGGGTAGGCCCAGCGTATCCAGGGAGCCGTGGTTCTTCGGGGAAGAGCCACCACCGATGTCCCGGCAATGAGACAACAAGGTGGTGGGTGATGTCGTCTTATATCACAGCGAACGGACCCAAGTGCTCCGCCGGGGCACTCGCGACGGCTCCACCCTGATCCAGAAACGCGCCACCGGACCCGGCGCCGCCCGGCGCGTCGAGCGGGAACGGGCCGTGCTGATCCGGCTCGCCGGCGTTCCCGGAGTGCCCAGGCTCGCCGGCCACCAGTCCCGCCAGTTGCTCGTACTGGAGGACGACGCGGCCTCCCCGGTCCAGCGGCCGGTGCCCGTACCCCAGCTTCTGAAGATCGGTCGAAGCCTGGCGGCGACGCTCGCCGCCCTGCACCGCGCCGGGGTGGTCCATCGCGACGTCACGCCGGCCAACGTCGTCCTGCCGCCCGACGGGCCGGCGCTGCTCATCGACTACGACCTGGCGCTGGCCGGGGCGGCGGAGGCGGACGAGGCGGGCGGCCCGGTCGGAACGCTCGGCTTCCTGGCCCCGGAGCAGACCGGGCGGATCGGCCCGACGGTCGATCCCCGCGCCGATCTGTACGGCCTGGGCGCCACCCTCTACACGCTGGCCATGGGCGAGCCGCCGTTCACCGGCGACGACGCCCTGGAGCTGATCCGCGAGACCCTGGTGGAGCCGCCGCCCGTGCCCGCCGGGCTGCCACCACGCCTCAGCGAGATCATCATGCGCCTGCTGGAGAAGGACCCGGCGAACCGCTACCAGAGCGCCGAGGGGCTGCTCCATGATCTGACCCGCTGCCGGGACGATCCCGACGGTGGCTGGCCGCTGGGCGAGCGGGACTTCCCGGCCCGCTTCGTGCCACCGCCCGTCCTCATCGGCCGGGACCGGGAGGTGCACGCGCTGACCTCGGCGCTGGACCGGGCACTCACCGAGGGCAGCCGGCCGGTGCTGATCACCGGACCGTCCGGGATCGGCAAGAGCGCCCTCGCCCGCAGCCTGCGGCCGGCGGTGACGGCACGCGGCGGCTGGTTCGCCGCCGCGGCGTTCGAGCAGTTCCGGACCGGTACGAGCGGCGGCGGCATCACCCGGGCGCTGCGCAGCCTGATCCGTCTCGTCCTCGCCGAACCCGAATCCGAGGTGGCGGCGGACCGTGCGCGGATCGTCGCGGAGCTCGGCCCCAACGCCGTGGTAGCGGCCAACGCGATCCCGGAGATGGCCGACCTGCTCGGCGTCCCGGGCGGGCCGTCCACGTCCGACCCCACGACCGCGCAGGGCCGGATCGTGGCCACCGCCGTCGCCCTGATCCGGGCGCTCGCCGCCCGGCACCGGATCGTGATCGTCCTCGACGATCTCCAGTGGGCCACCTCCGGGACGCACCGGGTCATGGACGCGATCGTGAGTGCCGGGCCGATCCCCGGGCTGCTGTTGGTCACCACCTACCGGGACGAGGAACGGCCGCTCGCGGCGCTGCTCGACCGTTGGCAGCGCGACGGCGTGACGGAGCCGGTGATCCGGGTCGGTGGACTCGACCGCGAGGGGTCCGCCCGGCTCATCGGCGCCGTGCTCCGGATACCCCCGGAGGCCGCGTCCGTGCCGGCCGGACTGATCGAGGCGGGCGCCGCCGGCAATCCGTTCGCGACGGTCGAGGTGCTCAACGCCCTCCGCGCCGAGGGCCTGCTGCGCCCGGTCGCGGACGGCTGGCGGTGGGAGCCGGACGCGATCCGTGACTTCGTCCGCCGCCACCGGGTCCCGCAACTGCTGGCTGCCCGGATGGATCAGCAGGCGGGCGGGACACGCCGGATCCTGGCGGCGCTCGCCTGCCTCGGCGGTGACGTCGGTACCGGCTTCCTGGCCACCGCGACCGGGACGTCCGAGGCGGACCTGGCCGGGCGCCTGGCCCCGGCGGTCACCGACGGCCTGATCCTGCTCGCCGACGGCGCCGTCCGGTTCCGGCACGACCTGGTGCGGCAGGCCGCCCGGGACTGCCTGGCGCCCGGCGACCGGGAGCACCTCCAGCTGAGCATGGCCCGCGAGCTGTCCCGGCACGAGCGGTACCGGCAGGAGGCGGCCGAGCAGTACCTGCCGGTGGTGGACCTGGTGGACGCGCCGGACGAGCGGCGGGCCGCCGCCGGCCTGCTGCACGCCGCCGCCCGGCGGACCAGCCAGATGACCAACTACCAGGTCGCCGTCGAGTTGCTCGACGCCGCCGAGCGGCTCATGGACCCGGCGGCGGGGGAGCGGGACGCCGTCACCGTGGCCCGGCACACCGCGCTCTACTGCCTGGGCCGGCTCGACGAGGCCGACGAGGTGTACCGGGAGCTGACCGCCCGGTCCCCGGACCTGCTCGCGCTCGCCGCCGCCACCGCGAACCAGGTCAACAGCCTGAGCCAGCGAGGACACACCCGGGAGTCGTACGACCTCGGCGTGGACCTGCTCCGCCGGTTCGGCATCGACTCCCCGGACGACCCCGGTCCCGTGGTCCACCGGGAGGCGGCCGTCCTGCGGGACTGCGCCATCGACCTGAGCCGTGCCGCGGAGACCACCGATCCCCGGGTGCTCGCGGCGGGCCGGCTGCTCAACCGGCTGCTCGCGCCGGCCTACGTGCTGGGCCCGCTGCCGCATACGTGGGTGCTGCTCCAGGTCCTGGGGCTGTGGCGGCGTGCGGGGGTGTGCGCGCCGGTGGTCGGCTCGCTCGGCGCGGTGATCTGCGCGACGATCCACCTGTTCGACGACTACCGCACCGGTCACCGGTTGAGCCGGTACGTCGTCGAGGCCGGACGGGAGCACGGCTATCAGGCGGAGACCGCGATCGCCCGGTACATGCACCTCTTCGTGGCCGCGCACTGGTTCGAACCGCTGGAGGACATCGCCGAGGCCGGTCAGGACGCCCGCGAGGAACTGCTGACCGCCGGGGACGTGCAGGTCGCCGGCATGCTCTCGGCCCGCCTGGCGGCCGTGCTGCTGGAGACCGCCGACTCGCTGGAGACGGTCGCCGAGGAGATCGACGCCTCGCTGGCGTTCGCCGGGCGCACCGGCAACCGGATCGCGGCGCTGTCGCTGACCGAATACCGGGAGCTGGTGCGGGTGCTGCGCGGCCGGGAGCCGGGCGCCGAACCGCACGGACGCCCCACCTTCCCGGTGGCGCTGGCCATCCACTACGTCAACCGGGCCCTCGCCGCGCTGATGTGCCAGGACGACGAGGAACTGGACCGGTACGCCGCCGGGGCGATGGAGCACTGCGAGGCGATCCGCGGGCTCTACATCTGGGCGCTGGCCCGGGTGGTGCGCGCGATCGCCCTGGCCGCCCGGGTCCGGTCCGGCGACACCGGCGCCGCCGCCGAGCTCGGCACGGTCCGCGACTGGATCGCCCGCCGGGCCGCCGACGAGCCCCGCAACTTCCGGCCGCTGCTGCGTCTGGTCGACGCCGAACGGTGCTGGGCGCTCGGCGATCCGGACGGCGCGGCCCGCGAGTTCGACGCCGGCCTGCACGAGGTGGCCGGGCGGCCGTGGCACCGGGCCGTGCTCGCCCAGCGGGCGGCCCGGTTCCACCTCGACCGAGGGCTCGCACACGCCGGGCGGCAGCTGCTCACCGAGGCGCGCGACACCTACCGTCAGTGGGGTGCGGAGGGGCCGCTGCGACGGCTGGAGGCCGAGCACCCGTTCCTGCGCGCGGAACGGGTGAGCGACTCCGGCCACGGGACCGGCGCCGACCGGATCGACCTGATGGCGATCCTGCGGGCCTCCCGCGCGCTGAGCTCGGCCATCACGCTGGCCGACCTGGAGGCGCAGGTCGGGGACGTGCTCAGCGCCATGACCGGGGCCACCCGGGTGCACCTGGTGCTTCGTCACCCCGGGACGCGGGATCCGCGGCCGGCGCCGGCGACCGCGGTCCGGTACGTGACCCGAACCCGCCGCCCGCTGCTGGTGGCAGACGCGACCCAGGACGACCGGTTCGCGCGGGACCCGTACGTCGCCGCGCTGGACCACTGCTCCCTGCTGGCGATGCCCATCCCGAGCCGGACCGTCGACGTCGCCGTCCTGGTGCTGGAGAACCACCGGCAGGGCGGCGTGTTCTCCACCGACCGCCTGGAGACGGTGGAGCTGATCGCCGGGCAGCTGGCGGTCTCGCTGGACAACGCGCTGCTCTACGACTCGCTGGAGGACACCGTACGGGTCCGGACCTCCGATCTGGAGGCCGCGAACCAGCTCAAGGCCGACCTGATCGGCATGCTCGGCCACGAGATCAACAACCCGCTCGCGGCGATCCTCGGCGGCCTCGACCTGATCCTCGACGAGGACGAGCTGCCGGATCCCGTCCACCACTCCCTCATCCGGGTGCACCGGACCACCCGGCGGCTCGCCGCCATCGTCCAGGAGGTTCTCGACCTGGTCAGCCTCGACGCCGGCCGGCTCGTCGCGGCGCCCGTCCCGGTCCGGGTGGCCGAGCACGTCGAGGCGGCCCTGGCCGTCGCCGGCACCGGCCACGTCCCGGTGACGTGCCCGCCGGACCTGGTCGCCCTGGTGCAGCCGAGCCACCTCGACCAGATCCTGACCAACCTGGTCAGCAACGCCGCCAAGTACGGCGGTGGCGCCACCGCGGTCGTGGCCCGGGCGGACACCGCGGCCGTGACGATCGAGATCCGCGACGAGGGGCCGGGCGTGCCGCCGGAGTTCCGGGACCGGCTCTTCGACCGGTTCGCCCGTGCCGAGCCGACCGCGGGGAAGGTGCCGGGCACCGGTCTGGGGCTCTACATCGTCCGGGAGTTGGCCCGTGCCAACCATGGGGACGTCCACTACCGGGCCGGCGCCGGAGGAGGATCGAGCTTCGAGGTGACCCTCATGCAACCTGAGGGAGGTGGGAGTCGTCAGGGAGGCGTGAGAGCGAAGGAGGGGCTCGTGTGAAGAACGAGCGTGATGAGCAATTCCACCAGTTCGTGGTCAGCCGGAGGGCCGCGCTGGTGCGTACGGCGACTCTGCTCACGGCCGGCGACGCCCACCTGGCCGAGGACCTCGTCCAGTCCACGCTGACGAAGCTGTACGTCGCCTGGCCGGCGTTCCAGCGTGCCGACAACCCGGACGGTTACGTCCGGAGGGCGCTGGTCAACGCGCTGACCGACGAGCGGCGGCGGTGGTGGCGGCGCAGTGAGCGGCCGATGGCCGAGGTCCCGGACCGGGCGGCCGCCGAGCATGCCGGTGGTGACGTCTCCGACGGGCTGCGCGCGGCCCTGCGGGAGCTGCCACCGCGGATGCGGGCGGCGCTGGTGTTCCGCTACTTCTACGACCTCGACGTCGCCGACACCGCCGACGCCCTCGGGTGCTCCGAGGGGACGGTGAAGAGCCAGACCGCCCGGGCACTCGACCGGCTCCGGGCCGTGCTCGGCCCCAATCCCTCCTTGGCACTGCTCTGATCAGGAGAAATTGACATGATGAACCTCCACGACGGGCTGGCGCGGATCGCCGGCCCAGACGCCGAGCCGACCTCGGAGCAGGTCGCCGCCGACCTGGCCCGCGGCCGGACCGCGCTGCGCCGCCGCCGTACCGTGCAGGCCGCCGGCGGCTCCGTCTTCATGGCCGCCGCGCTGGCCGCCGTGATCGTCGCCGGCACCGGCATCGCCTCCGGCCCGTCCGGCCCTTCCGGCCCGGAGGCCGCCGGCGACCGGCCGTCCACCAGTTCCCCGGCGACCGGTCCCACCGCGCTGGTCGCCTACCAGGGTGAGCAGCCGAAGGGCTTCACCCTGGACAAGGTCCCCGAGGGCTGGGTGCTCCAGGGCGCTGACGAATACGGCATCACCATCGCCCCGAAGGGCGCTCCCGACAACGACCCGCACAGCTTCGCGGGCAAGATCATGGCCCAGCTCCAGGAGTTCGGGCCGGGCGAGGACATCGCCGGCGGCAAGAAGCTGACCATCAACGGCAAGGAGGCCGTGCTCACCAAGATGCTCGACCAGACCACCGGTCACGCCCTGTTCGTGAACCTGGGCGAGAACCGCTGGATGATCGTCCAGGTGTGGGACGGCCTGGGCTGGGGTGAGCAGCAGGTCGTCGAGTTCGCCAGTGGCATCCACGTCGACGACAGCGCCAAGGTCACCCACGGATAGGTGACGGGTGGGCGCGCGTCACCAGCCGCGCGCCCGCCACTCCTGGAGGTTCGGGCGTTCCGCGCCGAGTGTCGAGTCCTTGCCGTGGCCCGGGTAGAACCAGGTGGCGTCACCGAACCGGCCGAAGACCCGGGCCTCCAGATGGTCCATGATCTGGTGGTGGTTCTCCGGGCTCGCCGTCCGCCCATGACCTCCGGGGAACAGGCTGTCGCCGGTGAAGAGATGCTCGCCCCGGTAGGACAGCACGATCGAACCGGGCGTGTGCCCCACCACGTGGATCACGTCGAGCGTGTGCCCGCCCACCTCGACGGTGTCGCCGTCGAGCAGGGTCCGGGTCACCACCGGGATCCCGGCGGCGTCGTCGGCGTGCGCCAGCGACTCGGCGCCGGTCGCCTTCACCACCTCGTCCAGCGCCTGCCAGTGGTCGGCGTGCCGGTGGGTGGTCACCACGGCGCGCAGCCCGGCCGGGCCGATCAGGGCCAGCAGTGTCCCGGCGTCGTTGGCCGCGTCGATCAGCAGCTGCTCGCCGGTCGCCGCCCGCAGCAGGTAGGCGTTGTTGTCCATCGCGCCGACCGACACCTTGGTCAGGGTCAGGCCGTCGCCCAGGTCACGGACCGCCGGCTCGCCGCCGGTCACCACGTCGCCGGTGTACTCGGAACTCATCTCCACCTCGCGGGCTCGGGTAGCTCGCCGTCCGGCGAGACCGTCAGATCGGCGCCGTCCGCCCGGCCGATCAGCCAGGCGGCCAGCGCCCTGGTCGGGCCGCCGACGACCGGGCCCGCACCGGAGCCGATCACCAGCGGGTGCTCCAGGCCGAACGGGCGCAGCACCATGTCCGGCGAGCCGGCCGGCGGATCGGTGACGATCGCCCGCAGCAGGCGCAGCGCGAACGCGTCCGGCCAGTCGGCGGGGGTGTAGCCGCGGCCCAGGTCGACCCGGTGCACCTCCACCTCGCACAACCGCAGCCAGGGAACCGCGGCGGCGCTCTTCGCCAGCGGCAGCCGGGTGGTCCAGGCGGCCGCCGGCATCGCGGCCGCGGCGTCGGCGAACCGCTCGTGCGCGGCCCGCAGATCCGCCAGCTGCTCGGCCACCGGACGGGCCGCGCCCGCCTCGATGCCCGCCGTCCGGTCCTCCGGCGACGCGTACGCCGGTGTCTCCACCCCGGTCCGGGCCCAGGTCAACAGGTTGGTCAGGGCGTCCGCGTTGCGCGCCAGATGGGTCAGCACGTGCCCGACCGTCCAGCCCGCAAGCAGCGACGGCGCGCCCATCTCGCCGTCGGCCAGCGAACCCGAGGCACGCAGCAGCGCCTCGGTGGCGTCCTCCACGTCCGTCATCAACACCAGCGGATCCATGGTCACAGCCCGACCTTACCGGTGCGGCGCCCGCCGCCACGGAATTCGCTTTCGCCGCGCTGACCAGGGCCGTACCGTCGTGGCAGACGCGCTGATCGATCGAACCCAGCGGAGGAGGTGAGGACCGTGCGTTTCACCCGTGCCGCGTCCCTTCACCCGGGGGCCTTCGCCTGATCCCCAGGCGCCGCCGTCCCCCAAGACCGTAAAGGGTTTCCATGTCGTACCCCCTGTCCCAGCTCGGCTGGGACGACCACTTCGTATCCACCTTCCGGCGTTTCGACCGGCCCGACTCCGAACCCGGGCGGGTCCTGCGGGCCGACCGTGGCGTGTGCACGGTGCTGACCGCCACCGGGGTGACCCGGGCCACCCTCGGCGGGGGCGTCCTGCTCGACGCCGCCCGCGACCCCGCCACCCTGCCCTGTTCCGGCGACTGGGTGGTGCTGCGCCGATGGCCCGACCGGCGGACCACCCTCGAGCTGGTGCTGCCCCGCCGGACCACGCTGATCCGCCGTACCGCCGACAAGGACGCGTCCGGCCAGGTCCTCGCCGCGAACATGGACACCATCGCGGTCGTCGAACCGATCCATCCGGAGCCCGACGACGCCCGCGTCGAACGCCTGCTCGCCCTGGCCTGGGAGTCCGGGGCCGACCCGCTGCTGGTGCTCACCAAGAGCGACACCTGCGCCGACCCCGGCGCGATAGCCCGTCAGCTCGGCGCCCTCGCGCCCGGCGTGCCGGTGCTGCCGATCAGCGTCCAGCGCGGCGAGGGCCTCGACCGGCTCCGTGAGCACGTCGGCCCGGGCCGCACGCTCGCCCTCCTCGGCCGGTCCGGCGCCGGCAAGTCGACCCTGGCGAACGCGCTGGCCGGCGCCACCGTCATGCCGGTCCAGGAGATTCGTGACGCGGACGGCAAAGGCCGCCACACCACCGCCTACCGCAACCTGATCACCGTGCCCGGCGGCGGCGCGGTCATCGACACGCCCGGCATCCGGGGCGTCGGCCTCCTCGACACCGGCGGCGGCCTCGACCGCGCCTTCGCCGACGTGACCGGCCTGGCCGGGCGCTGCCGCTTCGACGACTGCCGCCACGAGCGGGAGCCGGGCTGCGCCGTCCAGGCCGCCCTCGCCGACGGCTCGCTGCCACCGCGCCGCCTGGCCAGCTGGCGCAAACTCCGCCGCGAGGTCGAGGTGGAGAGCGGGCGGCGCTCGGTGCGCCTGGCCCGCCAGCGCCGCACCCCCACACCCCCGAGTTCCCGCCGCCGGTAAATACAAGATCAACACCATTTTCTTGTACGGGTCTGCGGAGCGCTGCCCTACCGGTGATCTCGCTGCCCACCCCAGGCCGTCGCCCGCCGCCGGGCTGTCCCGCATGGCCTCCGGGGCGCTGCGCGCCCCGAACCGGGCGGTGGTCCGGGCCGTTGCGGAACGGCAAGCGCACACGACTGGCCCTGCGTGTGTGCCCGTCGTGGCTGTGGTGTGGGTGGGCGGTCACGGCATTGCGATCGTGTGCGCCTGCGCTCCCTGGGTGACCGTGACCGTGACCGTGCGTGCGGCCATCCGCGTGAGGGGCGGGCGCGGGGTGGCCAGCGGGGACGCCTGGGGTGAGCGGCGGCACATGCGGATGGTGGCGGTCAGCCGGGCCGGCCCGGCCACCGATCTCCGCCCGGCGGGGGCGGCACAGGCGTGAGCGGGCAGTGTGCTCGCCGGCTGGGCGGAACTGGAACGATTCTGTGATGACGGTCCGCCGCGTACAAAAGCGTGGTCTTGATCTTGATTTTTGAGAGTAAGCGCACGTCATGGCGCGGGTGGCGGCGCTGGGAGGGGCGGTTGCGGCTCTGGCACAATTCGGCCGGTGCGTGCGGCGGATGGGATGACCGGAGAGCAGGCGGCGGCGGTCGTGGAGGAGCCGGCGGCGAGCCCGGGCGATGAGCGGGACGCCCGGTGGCGGCTCGTCGATCTGTGGATCGCGCTGGGGTTCCTGGCGCTGGCCGTGCTCGTGGTGATCCAGTTGTGGATCGACCCGAACGGGCGGGTGCTCGCCGGCAACGACGACGATCACGGGATCTTCCTGTTCATGCTGGCCCACGCCGAGCGGGTGATCTTCGACGGGGCGCCGCTGTTCTACGAGGACCGGTTCAACGTGCCGGTCGGTGTGAACATGATGGCGAACACGTCCATCCTGGCGCTGGCGTTGCCGCTGGCGCCGGTCACACACTTCCTCGGCGGTGGAGTGACCGTCGCCCTGCTGATCACTCTCGGTCTCGGCGGGACGGCCTTCGCCTGGTACTGGGTGCTCAGCCGGCATCTGGTGCGCAGCCGGCTCGCGGCCTGGATCGGTGGCGTCTGGTGCGGCTTCGCCCCGGCCATGGTCTCGCACGCGAACGGGCACGTGAACTTCGTCAGCAACTACGTGCTGCCGTTCATCGTCTGGCAGGTGCTGCGTCTGCGGGAGCCCGGCCGGGTGTGGCGGGGCGGGATCATTCTCGGTCTGCTGATCGTGTTGCAGATCTTCATCAACGAGGAGGCGCTGCTCTTCGCGGCGCTCACTCTGGGGATCTTCGCGGGCTCCTGGGCGCTGATGGCGCGGGACGAGGCCCGGCTGGTGTGGCGACGTTTCACGGCCGGGCTCGGGGTGGCCGCGCTGACCTCCGGCGTGCTGGCCGGCTACCCGCTCTGGTACCAGTTCTTCGCCCGTGGCAACTATCACGGGCAGCCGTTCGAGCCGACCGCCTACGTCACCGACCTGGCCTCGCTGGGCGCCTACGCCCGGCAGTCACTGGCCGGCCTGGGCGTGGTGACCCGGCGGCTGAGCGTGAGCGCGACCGAGGACAACACGTTCTTCGGCCTGTTCGGTCTGGTGATGATCATCGTGGCGATGGTGATGCTGTGGCGGTCGGTGGCGCTGCGGGCCACCGCGATCGCCGGGCTCGCGCTGCTGGTCATGTCGCTCGGCCCGCAGTTGCGGGTGCTGGGCTTCAGCACCCGGATCCCGCTGCCGTTCGCGCTGGTCAGCCACGTGCCGGTGATCGACCTGGTGAGCGTGACCCGGTTCGCCATGGTGCCGGCCACGGTAGCCGGCATCCTGCTGGCCTTCGCGGCGGACCGGATCGGGTCGTACCCGCCGGAGCGCCGCCGCCGGTTCTGGATCGGCATGACCCTGGCCCTGGTGCCGCTGTTCCCGAAACCGCTGCCGGTGGTGCAGGGCGACCCGATGCCGGCGTTCCTCACCGAGGGGATCTGGCGGCAGTACGTGCCGGAGGGGAAGACGCTGGTCACCGTCCCGCTGCCGGACGTGACGACCGGGCGGACCGGACAGCGCTGGGCGGCCCTCAACAATCTCGACTACCCGACGCCGCGCGGCTACTTCATGGGCCCGGCCAACGCGCCGTTCGACGACACCGGCTCCTGGTTCGCCCCGCACCGCTACACCTCGGAGCTGCTCTGGAGCGTCCGGGAGTACGGCTTCCGGCCGGTGCTGACCGACGCCGACCGCCTGCGGATCCGCGGTGATCTGGATTACTGGCGCGCCGCCGTGGTGATGCTGGTTCCGGACAGCCGGAATGGCTCGCTTCTGCGATCGGTTCTGGTAGACGTGCTCGGCGAGCCGCAGTTGGTGGGCGGCGTCGAGATCTGGCGGGTTAACTCGTAAGAGTGAGCGGGTGTGTCCGGGAAATTGTCATACCCCGTCGCTAGAGTGTCTGCTCGACTCATACACCTGTACGGGTTCGACCCTGAATGCGGAAAGGCTGGCCGTGGCCGACCGACTGACAATCCGTGGCGCCCGCGAACACAACCTGCGTGACGTCAACCTCGACCTGCCCCGCGACGCCATGATCGTCTTCACCGGCCTCTCCGGTTCCGGCAAGTCGAGCCTCGCCTTCGACACGATCTTCGCCGAGGGTCAGCGGCGCTATGTGGAGTCCCTGTCGTCGTACGCGCGGCAGTTCCTCGGCCAGATGGACAAGCCGGACGTCGACTTCATCGAGGGTCTGTCCCCGGCCGTCTCGATCGACCAGAAGTCGACGTCGCGCAACCCGCGCTCGACCGTGGGCACGATCACCGAGGTCTACGACTACCTGCGCCTGCTCTTCGCGCGGACCGGCATCCCGCACTGTCCGGTCTGCAAGGAGCGGATCAGCAGGCAGACCCCGCAGCAGATCGTCGACCGGGTCCTGGCGATGGCCGAGGGGACCCGGTTCATGGTGCTGGCCCCGGTGGTCCGCGGCCGCAAGGGGGAGTACGTCGACCTCTTCGCCGAACTCCAGTCCAAGGGCTACGCGCGGGCCCGGGTCGACGGTGTGGTGCATCCGCTCACCGAGCCGCCGAAGCTGAAGAAGCAGGAGAAGCACACCATCGAGGTGGTGATCGACCGGCTCAGCGTGAAGGCGTCCAGCAAGCAGCGCCTCACCGACTCGGTCGAGGCCGCGCTCGGGCTGGCCGGCGGCATCGTGGTGCTCGACTTCGTCGACCTGCCGGAGGACGACCCGGAGCGGGAACGCCGCTTCTCCGAGCATCTGGCCTGCCCCAACGACCATCCGCTCGCCATCGAGGACCTGGAGCCACGGGTCTTCTCCTTCAACGCGCCGTATGGTGCCTGTCCCGAGTGCTCCGGCCTCGGGACGAAGAAGGAGGTCGACCCCGAGCTGATCATCCCGGACGTGGAGAAGAGCCTCAGCGAGGGCGCCGTCCAGCCGTGGGCCGGCGGCACCACCCAGGAGTATTTCCTGCGCCTGCTGGAGGCCCTGGCCGGCGCCGAGAGCTTCAGCCTCGAGACGCCCTGGCGGGCGCTGCCCAGCCGGGTGCAGAAGATCGTGCTGTACGGCGCCGACGACCAGGTCCACGTGCGGTACAGGAACAAGTACGGCCGCGAACGCTCCTACTACACCGGCTTCGAGGGCGTGGTGCAGTGGATCGAGCGGCGGCACAACGACACCGAGAGCGACTGGTCGCGCGAGAAGTACGAGGGGTACATGCGCGACGTCCCCTGCTCGGTCTGCGGCGGCGCCCGGCTCAAGCCCGAGGTGCTGGCCGTGACGGTGGCCGGCAAGAGCATCGCCGAGGTGTGCAACCTGTCGGTGGGCGAGTGCGCCGAGCTGCTGTCCGGCCTGGAGCTCGACGACCGGCAGAAGATGATCGCCGAGCGGGTGCTCAAGGAGATCAACGCCCGGCTGCGGTTCCTGGTCGACGTGGGCCTGGACTACCTGTCGCTGGACCGCGGCGCGGGGACCCTCTCCGGCGGCGAGGCGCAGCGCATCCGGCTCGCCACCCAGATCGGCTCCGGCCTGGTCGGCGTGCTGTACGTGCTGGACGAGCCGTCCATCGGCCTGCATCAGCGGGACAACCACCGTCTCATCGAGACCCTGGTGCGGCTGCGCAACCTGGGCAACACGCTGATCGTGGTGGAGCACGACGAGGACACCATCCGGACCGCGGACTGGATCGTCGACATCGGGCCGGGCGCCGGCGAGCACGGCGGGCAGATCGTGCACAGTGGCACCGTCGAGGGCCTGCTGGCCAACGAGAAGTCGCCGACCGGGGCCTACCTGTCCGGCCGGAAGTCGATCCCGCTGCCGGCCACCCGGCGGCCGCAGACGCCGGGGCGCGAGGTCGTGGTGCACGGCGCCCGCGAGCACAACCTGCGCAACCTGACCGTGCCGTTCCCGCTGGGCCAGTTCATCGCGGTCACCGGGGTCAGCGGTTCGGGCAAGTCGACGCTGGTCAACGACATCCTGCACACCGTCATGGCGAACCAGATCAACAAGGCCCGGCAGGTGCCCGGGCGGCACACCCGGGTCACCGGCCTGGAGCACGTCGACAAGGTCGTCGGGGTGGACCAGTCGCCGATCGGGCGGACGCCCCGGTCGAACCCGGCCACCTACACCGGTGTGTTCGATCACGTCCGCAAGCTGTTCGCGGAGACCACCGAGGCCAAGGTGCGGGGCTACGGCCCGGGCCGGTTCTCCTTCAACGTGAAGGGCGGCCGCTGCGAGAACTGCTCCGGTGACGGCACCATCAAGATCGAGATGAACTTCCTGCCGGACGTCTACGTCCCCTGTGAGGTCTGCAAGGGCGCCCGGTACAACCGGGAGACCCTGGAGGTGCACTACAAGGGCAAGACCATCTCCGAGGTGCTGAACATGCCGATCGAGGAGGCCGCGGAGTTCTTCTCGGCGCTCCCTGCGATCCACCGGCACCTGCGGACCCTGGTCGACGTCGGCCTCGGCTACGTGCGCCTGGGCCAGCCCGCCACCACGCTGTCCGGCGGTGAGGCCCAGCGCGTCAAGCTCGCCTCCGAGCTCCAGAAACGCTCCACCGGCCGGACCGTCTACGTGCTCGACGAGCCGACCACCGGCCTGCACTTCGAGGACATCCGCAAGCTCCTGATCGTGCTCAACGGCCTGGTCGACAAGGGCAACACGGTGATCACCATCGAGCACAACCTGGACGTCATCAAGACGGCGGACTGGCTGATCGACATGGGCCCGGAGGGCGGCCACAAGGGCGGCCTGGTGCTGGCCGCCGGCACCCCGGAGGAGCTGGCCGAGGTGCCGGAGAGCCACACCGGGCAGTTCCTGCGGCACATGCTCGGGCTCACCGGCGACGGGCGGGGCTCGGCGGCCGCGACCGGCCGGGCCTCGAAGGCGAACGGGTCCACCGCCGCCCCGCGGGCGCGCGCCACTCGGTCCCGGGCGAAGGCCACCGCCTGATTTAGAAACTTCTTAGACGACTCTCAGCTACCGCACCCGGTTGGTCTCCTAAGGTCTCCCGGGTGCGGCACTGTTTGTCGGCACCAGGCAAACCGGTCGGGCGAACGTGGAGAAAGCGGGAAAATCTCACTCGGGACCGTTGAACTGATCACGGCATCTGATCCGTACCCCGGGGCGACTCCGCGTGACATTGGCGGCAGAGAACAGGTAGTGGAGGGCGACAAATGACTGACGTGCAGCCGAGGACCGACGCCGAGATCCAGCAGGACCGACCGGGCACCGCCTCGTCCCGGCGCGTCGTCCTGATGGGCGCCGGCGCCGTCGGCGCGACCGCGGTCCTCTCGGCCTGCGGCACCGGCACCAGCGGGACCAACCCGAACGGCACGGACTTCGGTGACAACCCGGTCCCGGCCGGCAGCGCCGATGCCGGCGACGGCGGTGACGCCGGCGGAAACACGGGTGGCGGCAGCGGCAACGTGCTGGTGGCGACGTCGAAGGTGGCGGTCGGCAGCGGCGTCATTCTGGACGAGGTGGTCGTCACGCAGCCCACCGAGGGCACCTACAAGGCGTTCAGCAACGTGTGCACGCACCAGGGCTGCAAGGTCTCCGTGATCAAGGACGGCTCGATCATCTGCAAGTGCCACAACAGCCTCTTCTCGATCGAGGACGGCGCCCCGACCTCGGGCCCGGCCGGTCAGCCGCTGGCCGCGGTGGCGATCGACGTGGACGGCGACAACGTGGTGACGGCGGCCTGATCCCGCCTCGTTCTCGAGGCCGGAGGCCCGGCGCCGTGGCGGCGGCACCGGACCTCCGGTCGGGCAATTCTGTCAGTCCCTGGCACTAGTGTTGGAGTTGTGCCAGACCCGTCCACGTACCGCCCGCCGCCGGGTACCATCCCGGACGCTCCCGGTGTCTACCGCTTCCGCGATCCGGCCGGCCGGGTGATCTACGTCGGCAAGGCGAAGAGCCTGCGCAGCCGGCTGAATTCGTATTTCGCCGACGTGTGGACACTGCACCCACGGACCCAGCAGATGGTCACCACCGCCGCCGGCGTGGACTGGGTGACCGTCGGCACCGAGGTCGAGGCCCTCCAGCTGGAGTTCTCCTGGATCAAGGAGTTCGACCCGCGGTTCAACGTGAAATACCGGGACGACAAGTCGTACCCGTTCCTCGCCGTCACCCTCGACGAGGAGTTCCCGCGCCTCCAGGTGATGCGCGGCGTCAAGCGCAAGGGCGTCCGCTACTTCGGCCCCTATTCGCATGCCTGGGCCATCCGCGAGACGCTCGACCTGCTGCTGCGGGTCTTCCCGGCACGGACCTGCTCGGCCGGGGTGTTCAAGCGGGCCCACCAGATCGGCCGGCCGTGCCTGCTCGGCGACATCGGCAAGTGTTCGGCGCCGTGCGTGGGCCGGGTCAGCGCCGAGGAGCACCGCGGCATCGTCGACGAGTTCTGCGACTTCATGGCCGGGCGGACCGACCAGTTCCTGAAGCGGGTCGAGCGGGAGATGCTGCGCGCCTCCGAGGATCTGGAGTTCGAGCGCGCGGCCCGGCTGCGCGACGACCTGGTGGCGCTGCGCCGGGCCCTGGAGAAGCAGACCGTGGTGCTCGGCGACGGCACCGACGCCGACATCGTGGCCTTCGCCGACGACCCGCTGGAGGCCGCCGTGCAGGTCTTCCACGTGCGCGGGGGCCGGGTGCGGGGCCAGCGCGGCTGGGTGGTGGAGAAGGTCGAGGAGCTGTCCACCGGCGACCTGGTGCACCACTTCTGCACGCAGGTGTACGGCGAGGAGCACGGCGAGACCGACGTCCCCCGCGAGCTGCTGGTGCCCGACCTGCCCGACGACGCCGCCGCGCTCGCCGACTGGCTGTCCGCGAACCGGGGCAGCCGGGTCAGCCTGCGTGTGCCCCAGCGCGGCGACAAGAAGGCGCTCATGGAGACCGTCGCCCGCAACGCCGCCGAGGTGCTGCAACGGCACAAGCTGCGCCGGGCCGGCGACCTGACCACCCGCAACCGGGCGCTCGAGGAGATCGCCGAGGCTCTCGGGATGGAGGGGGTGCCGCTGCGCATCGAGTGCTTCGACGTGTCGCAGATCCAGGGCACCGACGTGGTCGCCTCGATGGTGGTCTTCGAGGACGGGCTGGAGCGCAAGAGCGAGTACCGCCGCTTCATCGTGCGCGGCAACCCGGACGGCAGCGGCACCGACGACCTGGCGGCGATGAGCGAGGTGATGCGGCGGCGGTTCGCCCGGTTCAAGGCTCTCGAACAGCCCGACGACGGCGACCTGCCGGGCATCGACCCGCTGACCGGCAAGCCGCGCAGGTTCGCCTATCCACCTCAGCTGATCGTGGTGGACGGTGGCCAGCCGCAGGTCAACGCGGTCGCCGCGGTGCTCGCCGAGATGGGCGTCACCGACGTGGCGCTGTGCGGGCTGGCCAAGCGGCTGGAGGAGGTGTGGCTGCCGGCCGACGACTTCCCGGTCATCCTCCCGCGGACGTCGGAGGCGCTCTACCTGTTGCAGCGGGTCCGTGACGAGGCGCACCGCTTCGCCATCACATTCCACCGGCAGCGCCGCTCCAAGCGGATGACGGCGTCCGCGCTGGACGAGGTGGCCGGGCTGGGCGAGGTGCGGCGCAAGGCGCTGCTGCGGCACTTCGGGTCGATGAAGCGCATCGCCGAGGCCACCCCGGAGGAGATCGCCGAGGTGCCCGGCATCGGCCTGCGGACGGCGGAATCGGTTCTGGCGGCCCTGCGTTCACCCGACTCGGGGAAGACTGGAGAGCGGTAACGCTCCCCGGCCTACCATGTTGTCCGCGATATCGACACAGGAGGCGTGCGTGACCGAAGCGATGCCGGACCTCGGATCCGACGAGGTGCTGGAGCCCGACGAGGCCGGGACCGACCTGGTGGTGGTGACCGGGCTCTCCGGCGGTGGGCGCAGCACGGTGGCGCGAGCCTTGGAGAACGTCGGTTTCTACGTGGTCGACAACCTGCCGCAGGCCCTGATGCTGGAGATGGCCGAGCTGGCCTTCGCCGCCGGGGGAGCGGCCCGGCGTACCGCCATGGTGCTGGACGTGCGCAGCCGCGCCTTCTCCACCGACCTGACCGGCGCGGTCCGCGCGCTCAAGGAGCGCGGCTTCTCGCCCCGCGTCGTGTTCGTGGACGCCGACGACGAGGTGCTGATCCGGCGCTTCGAGTCGGTGCGGCGCTCGCACCCGCTACAGGGCGACGGGCGGCTGGCCGACGGCATCGCGGCCGAGCGCAAACTGCTCGAGGAGGCCCGCGAGCAGTCCGATGTGATCATCGACACCAGCCATCTGAACGTGAACCAGCTCCGCCGCCGGGTCGAGGAGCTGTTCGGCGGTGAGGACTCGCGCAAGCTGCGGATCACCGTGCTCTCCTTCGGCTTCAAGTACGGCCTGCCGCCGGACGCCGACTACGTGCTGGACGCGCGGTTCCTGCCCAACCCGTTCTGGGTGCCCGAGCTGCGTGAGCACACCGGCCTGGAGGAGGGGGTGAGCGGCTACGTCCTGGGTCAGGAGGGCGCGACCGACTTCGTCGCGACGTACGCCGGGCTGATCGCCGCCACCGCCCCGGGTTTCGAGCGCGAGGGCAAGCGCTATCTGACCGTCGCCATCGGGTGCACCGGCGGCAAGCACCGCAGCGTCGCGATCGCCGAGGAGCTCACCTCCCGGCTCAGCGCGATGCGGCTGTCCGCCCACACGTCGCACCGTGACCTGGGGCGCGAGTGACGGCGATCCGGGTGGTCGCCTTCGGCGGCGGACATGGGCTGAGCGCCTCGCTGCGCGCACTGCGGCACAGTGCCCGGGACCTGGATCTGGAGATCACCGCGATCGTGACGGTCGGCGACGACGGTGGCTCCAGCGGCCGCCTGCGCGTCGAACGGGACGCGCTGCTGCCGCCGGGCGACCTGCGCCAGGCGCTCGCCGCGCTGGCCGCCGACCATCCCACGCACCGGCTCACCGCGACCCTGATGCAGCACCGCTTCGAGGCGATGACGGCCCCCGCGCGGGAGTCCGTGGCCGGCCGCGGCCCGCGGATCGAGCGGCGCGCCGACCGCAGCAAGGACACCCTGGCCGGGCACACGGTGGGCAACCTGCTGCTGCTCGGGCTGATCGAGATGCTCGGCGACCCGGTCGCCGCACTGGACCACGCCGCCGAGATGGTCGGCGCGCAGGGCCGGGTGCTCCCGATGGCGCTGCACGCGGTCGGGATAGAGGCCGACGTGGTGCACGCCGACGGCTCCCGCGAGACGGTCCGCGGGCAGCACTCGGTGGCCGTGGCCGAGGGCCGGGTGGAGGCGGTGCGGCTGGACCCGGCGGATCCGCCGGCCTGCCCCGAGGCGATCACCGCGGTCCGGGAGGCCGACTGGCTGATCTTCGGCCCGGGCAGTTGGTATACGAGCGTCCTGCCGCACCTGCTGGTGCCACGGCTGGCCGAGGCGATCGTGGCGAGCCCGGCCCGCCGGCTGGTCACGCTGAACCTCAGCCCGGACAAGGAGACGATCGGGCTCTCCACCGCCGATCACCTGGCCGCCCTGCATTGGTATCTTTCCTCGCTCCGGGTGGACACCGTGCTGGCCGACGTCAAGTGGGCCGGGGAACCGGAACCGGTCCGCGCGGCCGCTCAGGAGCTCGGCGCCGAGCTGGTTCTGGTGCCGGTGGCCGTTGCCGACGGAAGCCCACGGCATGATCCTGAGGCATTGGGCGCCGCCCTGGTGCCAGTATTGGGCGCCACTCGTTGATAACTGACGTAGTGGGGCACACACTGTTCAAGATCCGGCGCATGAGGTGACAACACGATGGCGATGACGGCAGCGGTCAAGGACGAGCTGAGCCGGGTCGACGTGCCCAAGCCCTGCTGCCGCCGGGCGGAGATGGCGGCTTTGCTGCGCTTCGCCGGAGGTTTGCACATCGTTTCCGGCCGGGTGGTCGTCGAGGCGGAGCTGGACACCGGCGCGGTGGCCCGGCGGCTGCGGCGGGAGATCGCCGACGTGTACGGCTACCCCAGCGAGGTGCACGTCCTGGCGTCCGGCGGCCTGCGCAAGGGCAGCCACTACATCGTGCGGATCGTCAAGGACGGCGAGGTGCTGGCCCGCCAGACCGGCCTGCTCGACGTGCGCGGCCGCCCGGTGCGGGGCCTGCCGCAGCACGTGGTCAGCGGCAACGTGTGCTGCTCGGTGGCGGCCTGGCGGGGCGCGTTCATGGCGCACGGCTCGCTCACCGAGCCGGGCCGCTCCAGCGCCCTGGAGATCACCTGCCCGGGGCCGGAGGCGGCGCTTGCGCTGCGTGGCGCGGCCCGCCGGATCGGCATCACCGCCAAGGACCGTGAGGTGCGCGGTGTCGACCGGGTGGTGATCAAGGACGGCGACGCGATCGCCGCGCTGCTCACCCGGGTCGGCGCCCACTCCAGCGTGCTCGCCTGGGAGGAACGCCGGGTTCGCCGTGAGGTGCGCGCCACCGCGAACCGGCTGGCCAACTTCGACGACGCGAACCTGCGCCGCTCGGCCCGCGCGGCGGTCGCGGCCGCGGCCCGGGTCACCCGGGCGCTGGAGATCCTCGCCGACGACGCGCCGAACCACCTCACCTCGGCGGGCCGGCTGCGCCTGGAGCACCGTCAGGCCTCCCTGGAGGAGCTGGGCGCCCTGGCCGATCCCCCGCTGACCAAGGACGCGATCGCCGGCCGGATCCGGCGGCTGCTGGCGCTGGCCGACAAACGCGCCCGGGATCTCGGTATTCCGGACACTGAGGCCGCTGTCACACCAGAGATGATGGCCTGCTGACAGGTGATGCCGATCACGCCCATCGAGGGACCTTCGGTCCTTATCGGGTATGGCCGGAGGGGTGAGGCTGATGCCGTCGTTAGGCAACGTCGCGGTGATCCGTTTAGGTAACGTTCAGGTCGCGCCCCGCCGCTTCGCGGGCGTGCGGACTCGGATAGTGTCGCGGATGACGGCGACGCTGCCGGCAGTTCGGCCGAGCCCCCGTCATCGAAAGTCTGGGTGTGGCGGCCGGACGCCTATGTCGGCCGCTCATACGGTCGGCATGCAGACCCCTCCGCCGGTCGCAGAATCCGGCGGACCGAAACGAGGAGACCACCTGTGACCATCCGGGTTGGCATCAACGGCTTCGGCCGTATCGGTCGTAACTTCTTCCGGGCGGTTCTCGCCTCCGGCGCCGACATCGAGATCGTCGGCGTGAACGACCTGACCGACAACGCCACGCTGGCTCACCTGCTGAAGTACGACAGCATCCTGGGCCGCCTGGGCCAGGAGGTCAAGGCGTCGGCGGACGAGATCACCGTCGGTGGCAAGACCATCAAGGCGTTCGCCGAGCGCGACCCCAACAACCTGCCCTGGGGCGACCTCGGTGCCGACGTCGTGATCGAGTCGACCGGCTTCTTCACCGACGCCACCAAGGCCAAGGCACACATCGACAAGGGTGCCAAGAAGGTCATCATCTCGGCTCCGGCCAAGAACGAGGACATCACCATCGTGATGGGCGTCAACGACGGCCTCTACGACGGTGCGAAGCACACCATCATCTCGAACGCCTCCTGCACCACCAACTGCCTCGCCCCGATGGCGAAGGTCCTGAACGACACGATCGGGATCGAAAAGGGTCTGATGACCACGATCCACGCGTACACCCAGGACCAGAACCTGCAGGACGGCCCGCACAGCGACCTCCGTCGCGCCCGCGCCGCCGCGCTGAACATCGTCCCCACCTCGACCGGTGCCGCCAAGGCCGTCAGCCTGGTGCTGCCGGAGCTGAAGGGCAAGCTGGACGGCTTCGCGCTGCGGGTGCCGATCCCCACCGGCTCGGCCACCGACCTGACCTTCACCGCCTCCCGTGACACCACGGTCGAGGAGGTCAACGCCGCGATCAAGGCCGCCGCCGAGGGCCCGCTCAAGGGCATCCTGGTCTACACCGAGGACCCGATCGTGTCGGCCGACATCGTCACCGACCCGGGTTCCTGCATCTTCGACGCCGGCCTCACCAAGGTCATCGGTGGCAACCAGGTCAAGGTCGTCGGCTGGTACGACAACGAGTGGGGCTACTCGAACCGCCTCGTCGACCTGGTCAAGCTCGTCGGAGCCTGATTCTCATCATGAAGACTCTCGACGACCTGCTCGGCGAGGGTGTCTCGGGTCGGCGCGTGTTCGTGCGCGCCGACCTGAACGTCCCGTTCGACAAGGCAAACCCGGGCGTCATCAGCGACGACGGCCGCGCCCGCGCGGTGCTGCCGACGCTGATCGCCCTGCGTGACGCGGGCGCTCGCGTGATCGTAGCGTCCCACCTGGGCCGCCCGAAGGGCGCGCCGGACCCGAAGTTCACCCTGCGGCCGGTCGCGACGCGGCTCGCCGAGCTGCTCGGTTCGTCGGTGGTCTTCGCTGACGACACCGTCGGCCCGGAGGCGAAGCAGGCGGTGGAGTCCCTCCAGGACGGCCAGGTGCTGCTGCTGGAGAACCTGCGGTTCAACGAGGGCGAGACCTCGAAGGACGACGCGGTTCGGGGCGCCTTCGCCGACGAGCTGGCGGCGTTCGCGGACTTCTACGTCGACGACGCCTTCGGCGCCGTGCATCGCAAGCACGCTTCGGTGTACGACGTTCCGGCTCGCCTGCCGCACTACGCCGGTGGTCTCGTCCTCAAGGAGGTCGAGGTCCTGCGCAAGGTGTCGGAGACGCCCGAGCAGCCCTACGTCGTCGTGCTCGGCGGCTCCAAGGTCTCCGACAAGCTGGCCGTCATCCAGGCGCTCCTGCCCAAGGTCGACAAGCTGCTGGTCGGTGGCGGCATGTGCTTCACCTTCCTCAAGGCCCAGGGCCACGAGGTCGGTAAGTCGCTGCTCGAGGCCGAGATGATCTCCGTGTGCGCTGACCTGCTGGAGCAGGCTCAGGGCCGGATCGTCCTGCCCGTCGACGTCGTCGCGGCCGCCGAGTTCTCGGCTGACGCGGCGCACGATGTGGTCTCCGTGTCGGAGATCCCGGCGGACCGGCTCGGCCTGGACATCGGCCCCGAGTCCACCTCGCTGTTCGCCGAAGCGATCGCGGGAGCGAAGACCGTGTTCTGGAACGGCCCGATGGGCGTCTTCGAGCTCGCCCCGTTCGCCGCGGGCACCCGTGGCGTGGCGGAGGCGATCACCAAGATCGACGGCTTCTCGGTCGTCGGCGGCGGTGACTCGGCGGCGGCGGTCCGCACCCTCGGCCTGGACGAGTCCGCGTTCGGCCACATCTCCACCGGCGGGGGCGCGTCCCTGGAGTACCTCGAAGGCAAGACGCTGCCGGGCGTCGCCGCACTGGAGAAGTGATGACGACCCGTAAGCCGATCATCGCCGGCAACTGGAAGATGAACCTCAACCATTTCGAGGCGAATCTCCTGGTGCAGAAGCTGGCCGCGAGCCTGACCGCCGAGCAGCTGGAGGCCGTCGAGACGGTCGTCCTGCCGCCGTTCACCGACCTGCGCACCGTCGAGTCGGTGATCGCGGACGGCAAGCTGAAGATCAAGTACGGCGCGCAGGACGTGTCGCCGCACGCCGGCGGGGCGTACACCGGTGAGATCGCCGGCGCCTTCCTCGCGAAGCTGGGCTGCTCGTACGCGGTGATCGGGCACTCCGAGCGCCGCGAGTACCACAACGAGAGCGACGAGCTGATCAACGCGAAGAACAAGGCGGCCTTCGCGGCCGGTCTCGTTCCGATCTTCTGCGTCGGCGAGGGACTCGACATCCGTGAGGCCGGCAACCAGGTCGAGCACGTGCTCGCCCAGGTCGACGCCGGGCTGGAGGGGCTCAAGACCGAGCAGCTCCAGCAGATCGTGATCGCGTACGAGCCGGTGTGGGCGATCGGCACCGGCAAGACCGCGACCCCGGACGACGCGCAGGAGGTCTGTGGCGCGATCCGGGCGCGGCTGGTGGAGAAGTTCGGCGCCGAGGTGGCCGATGTCGTCCGTATCCAGTACGGCGGCTCGGTCAAGGCGGCGAACATCGCCCAGATCATGGCGCAGCCGGATGTGGACGGCGCGCTGGTCGGCGGCGCGAGCCTGGACGCCGAGGAGTTCGTCTCCATCGTGCGTTTCCCGGAGCACGTCGCACGCTGATGGTAAATAGCGCGTGCCCGGCCGTATGAATCGGCCGGGCACCCGCTATTGTGGGACCGCTGCTGTGCCCTTCGAGAGGAATGAACCCGACGATGCCGATCGCGTTCGCTTACACGTTGATCGTGTTGCTGATCATCACCAGCGTTTTGCTGACTCTGCTGATCCTTCTCCACCGGGGCAAGGGCGGCGGCATGTCCAGCATGTTCGGTGGTGGCGTCAGCTCCAGTCTGGCGGGCTCCTCGGTCGCCGAGAAGAACCTGGACCGGTACACCGTTCTGGTGGGAATCATCTGGTTCGCCTGCATCGTCGGGCTGGGCTTCTGGCTCAAATTGGAGCTGGCTGCCTGACGGCGGCTCGTAGTCGTAGAATCTGCCGCGCGGCCGGTTTCTCCGGCCGCGCGGTTTTTTGTCATCACCGTCCGGTTTGCTCCTCATCTCCGCTTCGAGCCGGACGGACCTTCGAGGCCCCTCGAGACAGGAGTGACGTCCGTGTCCAGTGGCAGCGCTATCCGCGGCAGCCGTGTCGGGTCCAGCCCGATGCGACCCGACGAGCGCACCGAACCCGCTCCGCGCCGGCAGGTGACCTATTTCTGCTCGGCCGGACACGACAGCATCATCTGGTTCGCGGCCGAGGCCGCGATCCCCGAGACCTGGGATTGTCCGCGCTGCGGTCAGCCCGCCGGGCTCGACAGTTCCAACCCGCCGGGGCGGGCGCGCACCGAGCCGTACAAATCGCATCTGGCATATGTGAAGGAACGGCGCTCCGAGGAGGATGCCGCGGCGATTCTCGCCGAGGCGCTCGCCAAGGTCCGCCAGCGACGCGGCGAATGATCGACAGCGCACCGGCCGAGCGGGGCGGCCGGTGCGCTCCTCATCGGTTCACACCGGGCCGGTGTGTCCGCTCAGGCCAGTGGGCCGGTGTCGCGGGCCACGAAACGGGCGCCGGGGTCGGCGATCACCAGGTCCTCGAAGCCCAGCCGGCGGTAGAAGGCGTAGGCGCCGTGATTCTCCGCGGCCATGCCGAGATGCACCCCCGTGATCCCGGCCGCGCGCAGACCGTCCAGGAAGGCCCCCATCAGCCCACGGCCCAGGCCGCGGCCCTGCCATTCCGGCAGCAGGTCGATGTGCAGATGCGCCGGGTAGGGCGCGAACTCCGGCCGTAGCATCCGGTCCGGGTTGCGGTGCACCGCGAGAAGGTCGGTGTCGCGCGGATCGTCCGCCGCGAACCGGTCGACGGTGGCGGGTAACCACTCCGAGCGGTACCACTCGACGAACGCCGGGGTGTCCGCCGTGCCCAGGATGTAGCCGACCGCCGCGCCGGTCCCGTCGTCGAGCACGTGCGCGTGCTCCGGCTCCCGGATCACGTAGGGGACGGCCCAGACGTCGCCGAGCAGGCGGTCGGAGCTGTGCCTGCCGCGCGCGTCGCCACCGGACGCGGCGGTGCGCACACAGATGTCGTAGATCGCGTCGAGGTCGCTGGGCCGGTAGGCGCGGATCGTCGGTTGCACCCCGGGGAGTCTAGGACTGTGGCGGCGATCACAGTCGCGGCGCCAACCTTTCGCCGGGACGCGCGTCTACTCCTGCGACAAGGCACCGATGATCAGGAGAGTCCCGATGCGTTTCTCGACCCGTGGCCTGAGCCTCACCCTCGGCGCGGCGGCCGTGCTGGGGATCGGCGGGCTGTCGGCCGCCGCGTTCGCCGACGACGCCGCGCCCACCCCGAAGCCGTCCCCGACGGTCACGGCGCCGACCGCCGAGCCGGTCCCGAGCCCCAGCGGCGAGGCGACGACGGAGCCCGCCCCGAGCCCCAGCGGCGAGGCGACGACGCCCGGGCCCGCCGACCCGGCAGCATCCCCCGCGCCGGTCACCGGGCAGGAGCCGACAGCGTCCCCGGCGCCGGCCACCGGCTACAAGGACCCGACGCCCGCGCCGTCCGCGAAGGTCACCGTGACCAAGGCGCCCCCGAAGCCCGCCGTCACACCGGGAAAGCCGGCCGTCACCCGGGCGCCGGAGACACCGGCTGCCACCCGGGCGCCGCAGAAGCCGGCCGTCACGCCGTCGCGGTCACGCTGACCCGGCGGGTACCGTTCGTTCCCGCCGCCTGACCCCGAGGTTCGCCTGTGCTCTCCGTTCTGCCCTTCCCCGCCCTGTTCGCCTGGCTGCGGGGCCTGTCCGCCGAGGTGCGCGCGGCCGGCCGCGGCGACCCGGGCGGGGCCCCGGCGATCAACGAGCTCTACCACAGCCGGCGGCTCAGCCTGGTCCGGCTGGCGGTGCTGATGGTCGACGACCTGCCGACGGCGGAGGACGTCGTGCAGGACGTGTTCACGGCGCTCTACCGGCGACACGGACCGGATCTGCGCGGGGTGACGGACCCGAACGCGTACCTCGTGACCGGGGTGACGAACGCGGCGCGCTCGGCGCTGCGCCGCCGCCGCACCGCCCGCGCCTATGTCGCTCCGCCGCCGAGGGCGATCCCGGCCGCGGAGGACGAGGCGCTGCTCGGGGAGAGCGACCGCGAGATGATGCGGGCGCTGCGCGGCCTGACCGTCCGGCAGCGGCAGGTGCTGGTGCTGCGCTACTGGTCGGAGCTCTCCGAGGGGGAGATCGCCGATACGTTGCGGGTCTCCCGCGGCACGGTCAAGTCGACGGCGCACCGGGCGCTGTCGATCCTGCGCGAGCGACTGGGGGAGCGGTGACCGACGAGGTGGAGCGCAGGTTGCGCAGCGCACTGACGGCCCGGGCCGGGCAGATCACCGCGGAACGGCTGCGGTTCGAGCCGCCGCCGACGATGGCCACGGCCCGTGCGCCGGTGCGGCGCGGATGGTGGGCCGCGACCGCGATCGCGATCACGACGGCGGCCGCCGGGGTGGCGCTGGGATTCACGCTGCTCACCGGCCCTTCCGAGCCGGCACCGATCCTTCCCGCCGATCCCGGGCCCGGCACGTCGCCGCCCGCCCCGGCCGTGTCACCCGCGCCGTCCGGGCCGTCGCCCGCCGGTCCGTCGCCCTCGTCGGCCCCGGCGACGCCGAGCCGGGCGATCACCACCACGCCGTCGAGGACGGGGGCCGGACCGGAGACGTCCGCGCCGACGAGGGCCGAGCCGGAGACATCCCCGCCGACGGCGACGGGGACGAGGTCGGTCACCGCCGGACCGCAGGTGACGCCGGGCTAGAGATCATTCCCGGTACGCGTGACCTCGTCCCGCCTCATCCAGCCCGTTCCGTCCGGTCGGCGCGTGCTTGCTGCCCGCTCCGGCCCGTGCCGCGCCCGCCGGGCGTAGATCGGTGGCCGGGTGGGCGCACACGGTCGGCCTGGCCGCGGGTGGGCGCACACGGTCGGGCGGTCGAAGCCGTGGTGACCGCACACGGAAGACGGCGCGTGCGCGGCCATCACGGCTATATGCCGCGTAGGCGACCACGACATCGCCGCTGTGTGCGCCCACCCACCCTGGTGGAACCGCGACCACCCGGCCCGGCGACAGGCCGGAGCCGGAAGCGGAACGCGGACCTCGACCACGAAAGATCGCTGGACGGCGACGGTCCCGGGCGCGTCACGCGCCCGGGACCGGAATGGCCGGGGTGGGGGTCAGGCCCGTGTGGGCACGTTCGCCGCCGCTGCCTGGTCCAGCAGCCAGAGCGTCCTCTGTACGCCGGACGCGCTCGCCGCCGGCAGATGACCGCCGGAGAGGACGGTGCCGATGGGGGCGGCCTTGTCCGGGCCGGCCGCGATCAGCCACACCTCGTCGGCGCTCTGGATGGTGGACAGGGTGAGGGTGACCCGGACCGGCGGCGGCTTCGGGCTGTCGAAGGTGGCGGCCGTCGTGCCGGTCTGCTGGAGCACCGGGTGGTCGGGGAAGAGCGACGCCACGTGCCCGTCCTCGCCGACGCCGAGCATCAGCACGTCGAACCGGGGGAGCGCGGCGCCCGGTTCCGCGGCGGCGGCCAGTTCGGACGCGTAGCCGGCCGCGGCGGCCACCGCGTCGGCGCCGTCCGGGCCGTCCGAGGCGGGCATGGCGTGCACCCGGGCCGGATCCAGCGGCAGCTTGTCCAGCAGGGCGTCGCGCGCCTGGGTCTCGTTGCGGTCCGGGTCGCCGGACGGCAGGTAGCGCTCGTCACCCCACCACAGGTCCACCCGGGACCAGTCGATGGCGGCGGAGGCCGGCAGTTCGCGGACCGCGCGCAGCACCTTGGCCGCGACCCGGCCGCCGGTCAGCACCACACTCGCCGATCCGTGCACCGCCTGCGCGTCGATGATCTTGATGGCGAGACGTGCCGCCACCGTGGACGCCAGGATGTCGGCGTCCGGTACCACCACGACCACGGTCTCACTCAATTGAGTCTCTCCTTGTGAAGAGGCCGCCCGCCGCGGTGCGGTGGGCGGCCTCGATACTGAAATCAGACGGCGGAACCGGCGATCGCGGCCAGCGCCGGATCCTTCCAGACGTGCACCCGGTTCGGGTTGCGGTGCTCCAGCCCGGACATGCCGGCCATCGCGCCGAGCGCGTCCGCGTAGATCTGGTCGGCGTCCAGCCGGCGCAGCTCCTCGGCCAGCTCGTCACCGACCGGCCGCTTCGGCAGGGGCATGTAGCGGTCCTCCTGGCCGGTACGGCTGAACAGCGCCGTGCCCTCCTCGCGGGTGACCCGGACGCAGTCGCCGTTCTCGCACTGCAACTCCACCGAGTACATCCGGGGGGCCCGGTCGGTGTGCTCCAGCACCGGCTCGATGCCGAGACGGGCTTTCAGCCAGCCGAGCATGAGCCAGGCGGTGGGGTCGCGGTCCGGCGCCACGATCTTCGCACCGGTGACCCGGGCCTCGGTGCTGTCGAAGGCGCCGGCCACCAGCGTCCGCCACAGCGTGATCCGGGTCCAGGTGAGGTCGGTGTCGCCGGGCGCGTAGTCGGCGGCCCGTTGCCGGAGCGCTGCCACCGGGTCGGGCGACTGCGCGCTGTCGGTGATCCGCCGGTCGGCGACCACGCCCAGGAAGTCGTTGGCGATCATGTTCGGCGGCTCCTCGTGCCACCAGGTGACCACCGGGACGTCCGGGGCGAGCAGCGGCATGACGACCGACTCGGCGTGCAGCGCGAGACGCCCGTACATCCGCATGACCACCGCCTCGGCCGGGCCCAGGCGACCGCCCACGACGATCTCCGCGTCCAGCCGGCTGCGGCCCTCGACGTCCGAGCGGACCACGATGAGCAGCCGGCAGGGGTGCGCGGCGGCGGCGATGGTAGCCGCCGCCTCGGCCTCCCGGACCTTCTTCTCCTCGACCACCGAGACCAGGGTCAGTGCCAGGCCGGAGGCCACGCCACCGGCGCTGCGGCGCTCCGCGGCCAGGGCCTTGACGACCTCGGTGCCGGTGGTGTCCCACAAACCGATCATGCCCGCCTCCAGGTGCGGCCCTCGCGCGCCAGCATCTCGTCGGAAGCCCGGGGGCCCCACTCACCGGACCGGTACGGCTCCGGTTTCGTGCCCGCCCAGGCGGCCTCCAGAGGGTCGATGACCCGCCAGGACTGCTCGATCTCGGCGGCGTCCGGGAAGAGCGTCCGGTCGCCGATCAGCACGTCCAGGACCAGACGCTCGTACGCCTCCGGGCTGGACTCGGTGAACGCCTCGCCGTACTGGAAGTCCATCGCGATGTCGCGGACCTCCATCGACGTGCCCGGCACCTTGGACCCGAACTTCAGGACCACGCCCTCGTCCGGCTGCACCCGGATGACGAGCTGGTTGTGGCCCAGCATCTCCACGTCGGCCGGGTCGAAGGGCAGGTGCGGCGCCTTCTTGAACATGATCGCGATCTCGGTGACCCGGCGGGGCATCCGCTTGCCGACCCGGACGTAGAACGGGACACCCGCCCAGCGCCGGTTCTGGATGCCGAGGCGGACCGCCGCGTACGTCTCGGTGATGGAGTCGGCCGGGATGTTCGGCTCCTCCAGGTAACCCACGGCACGCTCGCCGGCGACCCAGCCGGGAAGGTACTGTCCGCGGACGGAGCCGGTGGTGATGTCGGCCGGCAGACTGATCGCCCTGAGGACCTTGAGCTTCTCCGCCCGTACCTCCTGGGGGTCGAAGCTCGTCGGCTCCTCCATGCCGACCAGCGCGAGCAGTTGCAGCAGATGGTTCTGCAGCACGTCGCGGGCGGCGCCGGAGGCGTCGTAGAAGGCGGCCCGGGTGCCGATGCCGACGTCCTCGGCCATGGTGATCTGCACGCTGTCGACGTACTTCGAGTTCCACACCGGCTCGAACAGGCTGTTCGCGAAGCGCAGGGCCAGGATGTTCTGGACCGTCTCCTTGCCGAGGTAGTGGTCGATCCGGAAGACGTCCTCCGGGATGAACACGTCGTCGACGAGCTCGTTGAGCTGCACGGCGCTCTGGAAGTCGTGGCCGAACGGCTTCTCCACGACGACCCGGCGCCAGCCGCCGGACTTCGACGGGTCGGCCATGCCGGTGCGGTTGAGCTGGTTGAGCACCAGCGGGAAGGCGGCGGGCGGGATGGAGAAGTAGAAGGCCGCGTTGCCGGCGATGCCGTTGCGCTCCTTCAGCTCGTCCAGTGTGCTCGCGAGATGGTCGAAGGCCTCGTCGTCGTCGAACGAGCCGGGAATGAAGTGGAATCGCTCGGAGAGGCGCTGCCAGACGTCGTCGCGCCACGGGGTCCGGGCGCCCTTCTTGGCGGCCGCGTGGGCGAGCGACTCGAAGCTGCCGTCACCCCAGTCGGCGCGGGCGTAGCCCACCACCACGAAGCCGGGGGGAAGCAGACCACGGTTGGCCAGGTCGTACACGGCCGGGATGAGTTTCTTTCGGGACAGGTCGCCGGTGACCCCGAAGATCACCAGAGCGCAGGGCTCCGGGATCCGTGGGAGCCTTCGGTCCTGTGCGGTGCGCAGCGGATTACCCACGTTCTCATCCTGCCAGTTTCATCGAAGGCGGAGCGGCCTGTCGCGGGAGCCCCGCGACAGGCCGCGAACGCTGGTCGTCAGGAACCGGCCGCCTTGAGGGACGCCGCGACGCCCTCCAGCAGCTCGTTCCAGCTCGCCTCGAACTTCTCGACGCCCTCCTCCTCGAGGACCTTGAACACGTCGGCGAAGTCGATGCCGGCCGCCGCAAGGTCGGTGAAGGCCTGGTGGGCGTCCGCGAAGTTGCCGGTCACCGTGTCGCCGCGGGTGGTGCCGTGGTCCTCGTACGCGAAGATCACCGGCTCCGGCATGGTGTTCACCGTGCCGAACGCGATCAGCTCCTCGACGTAGATGGTGTCGAGGAACTCCGGGTTCTTCGTGCCGGTCGACGCCCAGAGCGGGCGCTGCGGGTGGGCGCCGGCGGCGGCCAGGGCCTTCCAGCGGTCGGTGCCGAAGACCTCGGTGTACGCCTCGTACGCCAGCCGGGCGTTGGCGATGGCCGCCTTACCCTTGAGCGCCTTCGCCGCGTCCGAACCGATCTTGTCGAGGCGCTTGTCCACCTCGGTGTCCACGCGCGAGACGAAGAACGAGGCGACCGACCCGATCTTGGACAGGTCGTGGCCGTTCGCCTTCGCCTTCTCCAGACCGGCCAGGAACGCGTCCATGACCGCGCGGTACCGCTCGACCGAGAAGATCAGCGTGACGTTGACGCTGATGCCCGCGGCCAGCACCTCGGTGATGGCGGGCAGGCCGGCCAGCGTCGCCGGGATCTTGATGAACAGGTTGGGCCGGTCGACCAGCCACCACAGCGTCTTCGCCTCGGCGACCGTGGACGCGGTCTCGTGCGCCTTGCGCGGGTCCACCTCGATGGACACCCGGCCGTCGACGCCGTTCGACGTGTCGTACGCCGGGCGCATGACGTCGCTCGCCCAGCGCACGTCCTTGGCGGTCATCAGACGGACGGCCTCCTCGACCGTCACCTTCTGGAGCGCCAGGTCACGCAGCTGCTCGTCGTACGCATGCGCGTCGGAGAGCGCCTTCTGGAAGATGCTCGGGTTCGTGGTCACGCCGACCACGTGCTGCTCGGTGCGCATCTTGTCCAGCGAGCCGCTGGTCAGACGCACCCGGGAGAGGTCGTCGAGCCACACCGCCACGCCCTGCGCGGACAGCTCGGCAAGTCTGTCGGTCATTTCCCTCAACTCCTGAATGAAGGTCGCAGGTGGTAGGAGCTCAGTTTCCGGTCGTCTCGCCGAGGATCTTGCCGACCTTGGCGAGGGAGGCGTGGGCCTTCGCGACGACGTTGTCAGCGGTGAACCCGAACTGTTCGAAGAGCACCGGAGCCGGCGCGCTCGCCCCGTAGTGCTCGATGCTGACGGCCTCGCCGGCGTCGCCGATGATGCGGTCCCAGCTCATCCGGATGCCGGCCTCGACCGAGACCCGGGCCCGCACACCGTGCGGCAGCACGTGGTGCTGGTAGGAGAGGTCCTGCTTGAAGAACCACTCCTGGCAGGGCATCGAGACGACCCGGGTCGGGGTGCCCTGGTCCTCCAGGCGCTCCCGGGCGGTCAGCGCGATCGCCACCTCGGAGCCGCTGGCGATCAGGATCACCTCGGGGTGGCCGGAGGACGCCTCGGCGAGGATGTAGCCGCCCTTGAGGGTGCCCTCGGCCGACGCGTACTTCGAACGGTCGATGGTGGGCACGTTCTGCCGGGTCAGCGCGAGCGCGGTCGGCCGGTCGGTGTGCTCCAGGGCGCCCCGCCACGCGTAGGCGGTCTCGTTGGCGTCGGCCGGGCGGACCACGTCGAGGCCGACGATGGCGCGCAGCGCGGTCACCGTCTCGATCGGCTGGTGGGTCGGGCCGTCCTCGCCGATGCCGATCGAGTCGTGCGTCCAGACGAAGATGACCGGCAGCTTCATCAGCGCGGACAGGCGGACCGAACCGCGCATGTAGTCGCTGAAGACCAGGAAGGTGCCACCGTACGGGCGGGTGCCGCCGTGCACCGCGATGCCGTTGAGGATCGAGCCCATGCCGTGCTCGCGGATGCCGAAGTGCAGCGTGCGGCCGTACTCGTGACCCGGGAACTCCTTGGTCGAGTACTCCGCCGGGATGAACGACGGCTCGCCCTTCATGGTGGTGTTGTTGCTCTCCGCCAGGTCGGCGGAGCCACCCCACAGCTCGGGCAGCACCGGGGCGAGCGCCTCCAGGATCTTGCCGGACGCGGCACGGGTGGCCAGGCCCTTGGCGTCCGCGGGGAACTCGGGCAGCGCCTTGTGCCAGCCCACCGGCAGGGTCCGGGTGGCGAGCCGGTCGAAGAGCGCCTTGCCCTCGGCGTTGCCGGCGGCCCAGGCGTCGAACGCCGCCTGCCACTCGGTGTGGGCGGCCCGGCCACGCTCGACGGCCTGCTGCGTGTGCTTGACGACCTCGTCGTCGATCGCGAACGGCCGGTCGTGGAAGCCCAGCAGTTCCTTGGTGGCGGTGATCTCGGCGGCGCCCAGGGCGGAGCCGTGGATCTTGCCGGTGTTCCGCTTCTTCGGCGCGGGGTAGCCGATGATCGTCTTCAGGACGATGAACGACGGCTTGTCGGTCACCGCCTTGGCGGCCTGGATCGCGTTCCAGAGCTCCTCGACGTCCTCGACGTACGGGTCCGAGCCGCGCCAGTTCACCGTCTGGACGTGCCAGCCGTACGCCTCGTAGCGGGCGCCGACGTCCTCGTTCTTGGCGATCCGGGTGTCGTCCTCGATGGAGATCTCGTTGTCGTCGTAGATGACCACGAGGTTGCCGAGCTTCTGCACCGACGCGATGGCGCTCGACTCGTGGCTCACGCCCTCCTCGATGTCGCCGTCGGAGGCGATCGAGTAGACGAAGTGGTCGAACGGCGACTCACCGGCGGCGGTGTCCGGGTCGAGCAGACCGCGCTGGCGGCGGGCCGACATGGCCATCCCGACCGCGTTGCCGATGCCCTGGCCGAGCGGGCCGGTGGTGACCTCGACGCCGGGGGTGTGCCCGTACTCAGGGTGACCGGGGGTGAGCGACTCCCACTGGCGCAGCGCCTTCAGGTCGTCGAGCGCCAGGCTGTAACCACTGAGGAAGAGCTGGACGTAAAGGGTGAGGCTGGAGTGACCGCAGGAGAGCACGAAGCGGTCGCGGCCCGCCCACTCCGGGTCCGTCGGGTCGTGTCGCATGACACGGTTGAACAGCAGGTAGGCGGCCGGGGCCAGGCTCATGGCCGTGCCGGGGTGGCCGTTGCCGGCCATCTCCACAGCGTCCATGGCCAGCACCCGGGCGGTGTCCACCGCCTTGCGGTCGAGGTCGGACCAGTTGAGAACGGGATCTGTGGCAGCCACGTCGGTTGTGCTCCTCGGGCAAAATAATGGAACCGTTTTCGAGTTGACCCTATCCAGTCGGGCTAAACGCATGCGCAGCGAACGCCCTAGGCACATACGCTGTGAGCGGACATGCCGGTTCAACGGGTGTGACCGCTTGCACCCGTACCGGGTGCCCCGAGCAGCGGAGACGGCTGCGCGTAGGCTGTCCGGGCTGGCCGCCGGATCGTCACCCGGTCAACGGCCGCGAAATTGAGCCGAAGCCGGAAGGTGGCTGTCCGTGAGCATGATCACCGAGCGTCCTGTCCGCGGACGGACGCCCGGCGCGGCGGAGCGCCCGGCGCGCACGCCCCGCCCCGGGGCCCGGCAGAGCTGGACGGCGGTGTTCCGGGCGTACCTCGCCCTGACCAAGCCGCAGATCGTCGAGCTGCTCCTGGTCACCACAGTGCCGACCATGATGCTGGCCGCCGGCGGGTGGCCCGACCCGGTCACCTTCGCCGCCGTGCTGGTCGGCGGCGGTCTGGCGGGCGGCGCCGCGAGCGCGCTGAACTGTTACATCGACCGCGACATCGACGAGCTGATGCGGCGCACCAAGCGGCGCCCGCTGCCGAACAACCAGATGACGCCACGGGCCGTGCTGATCTTCGGCCTCACCCTCGCTGTGATCTCGGTCGCGCTGATGGGGCTTCTCACCAACTGGTTGGCCACCGCGCTGACCGCCTTCTCGATCTTCTACTACGACGTCGTCTACACGCTCTGGCTGAAGCGGCGCACCCCGGCGAACACGTTCTGGGGTGGAGTGTGCGGCGCGGCTCCCGTGGTGATCGGCTGGGCGGCGGTGACCGGCACCATCCCGCCGATGGCATGGGCGCTTTTTGCGGTTGTCTTCTTTTGGCAGATGCCGCATTTCTATGCGCTCGCTGTGAAGTACAAGGACGACTATGCGCGGGCCGGCATCCCGATGCTCCCGGTGGTCCGCTCGATGGAGCGGGTGAACTTCGAGATCCTCGTCTACACCGTCCTCACCGTGGCCGCCTCGCTCGCCGCCTGGCCGCTCGGGCTGGGCCCGATCTACGGGGTCACCGCGATCGTGGCGGGCGCGGTCTTCCTGGCCGAGGCGGTCCGGCTGGTCCGGCAGACCCGGGCCGGGGTCGCGATGAAGCCGATGCGCCTGTTCCATCTGTCCATCACGTACCTCACCGTGGTCTTCATGGCCGTCGCGGTTGACGCTCTGGTCTGATCTGTCGCACAGGATGCCCGGATTGTCGCCAGTGTCAGTCACTGTCCGTCACTCGTAGGGCGGATTCCCGGCCCGGGCGCAATTGGGGCGTAATCGGCTGATAACAATCCGCTGGCTCCTGAAACCCGCAGGTAATTGCAGTCACAAAAGCGGCTTGGAGTGCCCACGGCGGGGTTGCCGACTGCTTAGGCTGCGCAGCATGGCAGAAGGTTCCGTAATGACGCTGACCTCCGAGATCAAGTCTTTCGCCGCCGGTCACGGCGGCGCCAAGGCGGTGATCGAGTACGTCGGTAAGCGCGGCGCCCGCATCGTCCTCGTCGGCGAGGACGGTGAGTGGTCCGACCAGTTCGCCCCGGACACCGGCGTCGCCCGGGAGGCCTGCGACCACGCCGGCGTCCAGGTGGAGAACGAGTGGGAGCGCGAGCTCCTGGAGCAGATGCGGCCCAGCAACGACCTGTGGCGCTCGATGTCCCGCCGGAGCATGGCCCGTTGACGATCCGCGACTTCCGGGTCGCGCTGGTCACCTCCGCGGACATGCCCGACCTCTGGGACGACGACCACCCCCTGCGTGACGCGCTGCGCGAGCGCGGGGTGGCGGTCGACGCAGTCCGCTGGGACGACCCGGTGGCCGACTGGGCCGCCTACGACATGGTGGTGCTCCGCTCACCGTGGGACTACACGGCCCGTCACGACGAGTTCGTCGACTGGGCCGGCTCGGTGCCGCGGCTGGCCAACCCGGCCGACATCGTCGCGTGGAACACCGACAAGCGGTATCTGAGCGAGCTCGAGGCGGCCGGCATCCCGATCATCCCGACCACGTTCGTCGGGCCCGGTGACGCCTGGACCCCGCCGGCCGAGGGGCAGTGGGTGGTCAAGCCGGCGGTCAGCGCCGGCAGCCGGGACACCGCCCGCTACACCCTGCCCGGTCAGGCCGATCTCGCCACGGCGCATGTCGAGCGGCTGACCACGGCCGGGCGGACCGCGATGATCCAGCCGTACCTGTCGGCCGTGGACACCGCCGGCGAGACCGCGGTGCTGTGCACGCCGGACGGGACCGGCGAGCTGACGTTCAGCCACGGCATCCGGAAGGGCCCGATGCTCACCGGGCCGGCCGGCGAGCCGGTCGATCCCTACTTCGAGGAGATCAGCCCGCGGCAGCCGTCGCCCGCCGAGCGGGAGGTCGCCGAGCGGGCGCTCGCGGTCATCCCGGGCGGGACCAAGCGGCTGCTCTACGCCCGCGTCGACCTGATTCCGGGACCGGACGGGGCGCCGATGCTGATCGAGCTCGAGCTCACCGAGCCGTCGTTGTTCCTGTTGACCGCGCCCGGTTCCGCCGAGCGGCTCGCCGACGCGATCATCGCCCGTCTCTGACGCCACTCACGCTCACCGCGAAAGGCCGCCCTCCGGGGCGGCCTTTCGCGTTGCAGGGCCATTTCCGGTACGGCGTGAGCGGCCGCACTGTCAGGCGGCCGGGACCGGCTCGCTCGCGGTCGCCGGGGACGGCTCGGCCGGGACCGGGGTGACCGGCCGGGCCCGCAGCGACCACACCACCGCCAGCGTCGCGGTCCACACCAGGGCGGAACCGAGCATGTGCGCGGCGACCAGGGCCACCGGCAGGTGGGTGAAGTACTGCACGAAGCCGATCAGCCCCTGGCCCATCTCCACCCAGAACAGCACCGCGACGGCGCGCACCGCGGCCGCCGGCGCCTGCACCGCGCGCAGCGCGAACCACATCGCCACGGTGAGGCCGATCAGCAGGAAGACCAGGTCGGCGTGCACCTGGGAGATCTGCTCCGGGTCCAGGCCGTTGCGCTTGGCGCCCTGGTCGCCGGAGTGCGGGCCGCTGCCGGTCACCACCACGCCGGCCGCGATCACCGCGAAGCTGACCGCGGCCAGCACCCGGGCGAGCTGCCGCAGCGGGGCCGGGACCAGCGGAACCGGGTCGCCGTCGCCCTCGCCGACCCGGCGCCAGAGCGCGAAGGCCCCGGTGACCAGCGCGATCGACAGGACGAAGTGCAGCCCGACCACCCACGGGTTGAGGTTGGTGAGCACCGTGATGCCGCCGATCACGCCCTGGCCGGGGATGCCGAGCGCCACCGCGACCGACAGCCTGATCAGCGAGCGCCGGCCCCGGGCCAGCGCGCCCAGGAAGCAGGCCACCGCGATCGCGATCAGGACGAAGGTCAGCAGCCGGTTGCCGAATTCGATGACGCCGTTGATGCCCATCTCGGGCGTCGTCGTGTAGGACTCGTCGGTGCACCGGGGCCAGGTGGGGCAGCCGAGGCCGGACTTGGTGAGCCGGACGGCCGCGCCGGTGACGATGATCCCGATGTTGGCCACCAGCGATGCCAGGGCCAGCCCGCGCAGCGACGATCCGCACCATCGCACGGGGCGGGAGGCCAGGAAAGCGGACGCCGGGCGCACCTTGGAGGACTTCACCCCGCGCATCGTACGCTTGCCATGGATCTTGATTTTCCCAGCTCCGCATGCCGGTGGGGCGGATCACCGACCCCTGGTTTGCAGGGTCCCCGGGAAATACGTAACGTTGCCGTAGTGAAAAACGAGGTGCTGCTCCAGATCGGCGCACCGGCGCATGCCGGCGCGACGGACGGGCGCACCCGCAACCGGGTCGCCCAGCTCCTGCTGAAGCGGGGCGCGGCCACCGCGGCCGAGCTCGGCGCCGCTCTGGGCCTGAGTCCCGCGGCCATCCGCAAGCACCTCGACGCGATGCTCGCCGACCACTTGGTGGAGGCCAGGGAGGTCCGCAGCAACCGGCCGCGCGGCCGGGGCCGGCCGGCGAAGGCGTTCGCCCTCACCGTGGCCGCCCGCGAGGACCTGAACCCGCACCACTACGACGGCATCGCCTCCGCGGCCCTGCGCTGGATCGCCCAGCACCACGGGCCGGAGGCCGTCTCCGCCTTCGCGGCGGCCCAGGTCGCGGCGCTCGAGGAGCGCTGCCAGGCGGCGTTGCGAACGGCAGACGGCGATCCGATCACGCGTGCCGAGGCACTCGCCGAGGTGCTGACCGCCGAGGGTTACGCTGCCAGCGCGACCACGATCGCGTCCGGTGGGCAGCTGTGCCAGCATTCCTGCCCGGTGGCTCACGTGGCCGCCGAGTTTCCTCAGCTGTGCGACGCCGAGACCGAAGTCATTTCGCGGCTCATCGGCACTCACGTGCAGCGCCTCGCCACCATCGCGCACGGCGACGGGGTGTGCACCACGCACATCCCCACCCGCCACGCGCACCCGCAACCGCACCCCGCCGAAAACACGGTTAGGACAGATACATGACTGACCAGATCGCCACCCAGGAAGAGCACCTCGCCGCTCTGGGTCGCTACGAGTACGGCTGGGCCGACGCCGATGTCGCCGGCGCGGCCGCGCAGCGCGGCCTGTCGGAAGCGGTGGTGCGCAACATCTCCGCACTGAAGAACGAGCCGGAGTGGATGCTGAACCTCCGGCTCAAGGGCCTGCGGTTGTTCGACCGCAAGCCGATGCCGCACTGGGGCGCCGACCTCACCGGCATCGACTTCCAGAACATCAAGTACTTCGTCCGCTCCACCGAGAAGCAGGCCGCCTCCTGGGAGGACCTGCCCGAGGACATCAAGGCGACGTACGACAAGCTCGGCATCCCGGAGGCGGAGAAGCAGCGCCTCGTGGCCGGCGTCGCCGCTCAGTACGAGTCCGAGGTCGTCTACCACAAGATCCGTGAGGACCTGGAGGAGCAGGGTGTCGTCTTCCTCGACACCGACACCGCCCTCAAGGAGCACGAGGACGTCTTCAAGGAGTACTTCGGCACGGTGATCCCGGTCGGCGACAACAAGTTCGCCGCGCTGAACACCGCGACCTGGTCCGGCGGCTCCTTCATCTACGTGCCGAAGGGTGTGCACGTGGAGATCCCGCTCCAGGCCTACTTCCGGATCAACACGGAGAACATGGGCCAGTTCGAGCGGACCCTGATCATCGCCGACGAGGGCTCGTACGTGCACTACGTCGAGGGCTGCACCGCGCCGATCTACTCGTCCGACTCGCTGCACTCCGCGGTCGTCGAGATCGTCGTGAAGAAGAACGCCCGGGTGCGCTACACGACCATCCAGAACTGGTCGAACAACGTCTACAACCTGGTCACCAAGCGCGCCACCTGCGAAGAGGGCGCGACCATGGAGTGGATCGACGGCAACATCGGCTCCAAGGTGACGATGAAGTACCCGGCCGTCTACATGACCGGCCCGCACGCCAAGGGCGAGGTGCTCTCGATCGCCATGGCCGGTGAGGGCCAGCACCAGGACTCCGGCGCCAAGATGGTGCACGCCGCGCCGTACACCTCCTCGACGATCATCTCCAAGTCGATCGCCCGCGGGGGCGGCCGCACGTCGTACCGGGGCCTCGTGCAGGTGCTGGAGGGGTCGTCGCACTCCAAGAGCACGGTCAAGTGCGACGCGCTGCTGGTCGACACGATCTCCCGGTCGGACACGTACCCGTACGTGGACATCCGTGAGGACGACGTCAACATGGGCCACGAGGCGACCGTCTCCAAGGTCAGCGAGGACCAGCTCTTCTACCTGATGAGCCGCGGTCTGACCGAGGACGAGGCGATGGCGATGATCGTGCGCGGCTTCATCGAGCCGATCGCCAAGGAGCTCCCGATGGAGTACGCGCTGGAGCTGAACCGCCTCATCGAGCTCCAGATGGAGGGGGCGGTCGGCTGACCCGGCCGGCTCTCCCACCCCTTACGAAGCGGACATAAAGGACGAAATGACTACCGAGGCCATCGCCCCGCCGAGCACCAAGTCGCAGGTGCTGCGCTCCTTCGACGTCGCCGACTTCCCGGCCCTCAACGGCCTGGAGGAGGAGTGGCGTTTCACCCCGCTCAAGCGGCTGCGTGACCTGGTCACCGCGAGCACGCTGAGCGGGGCGGCTCCCTCCGTGGAGTTCGGTGACCTGCCCGCCGGCGTGACGGTGTCCGAGACGGACGACGTGCCGTCGGTGCTCACGCCGTTCGACCGGGTCAGCGCTCTCGCGTACGGGTCGGCCGCCGCCGTCACCGTGATCGAGGTGGCCGCCGAGGCCGAGCCCGCCGAGGCCGCCGTGATCCGGCTGGTCGGCAAGGGCGGCGACGCCGCGGCGGCCCGCACCTTCGTCAAGGTCGGCAACTTCGCCAAGGCGACGATCATCCTGGAGCAGACCGGTTCGGTCACGCTGGCCGACAACATCGAGGTCCTGGTGGGCGACAGCGCCCAGCTGACCTTCGTGACCCTGGCCGAGTGGGACCGGGACGCGGTCCAGGCCCAGCACGTCAAGTTCCGGGTCGGCTCCGACGCCCGGGTCCAGCACGTCCAGGTCACCCTGGGCGGCGACCTGGTCCGGCAGTTCACCAGCGTCGAGTACGCGGGCCGTGGCGGCGACGCCGAGCTGTGGGGCCTCTACTTCGCCGACTCCGGTCAGCACCACGAGCACCGGCAGCTCGTCGACCACGCGGTGCCGGACTGCCGCAGCTACGTGGGCTACCGCGGGGCGCTCCAGGGCGCGTCGGCGCACACGGTCTGGGTCGGTGACGTGCTGATCCGGGCCGCGGCGACCGGCACCGACACCTACGAGATCAACCGGAACCTGCTCCTTACCGACGGGGCGCGCGCGGACTCCGTACCCAATCTGGAGATCGAGACCGGCGAGATCGCCGGCGCCGGGCACGCGAGCGCGACCGGCCGCTTCGATGATGAGCAGTTGTTCTATCTGATGGCCCGCGGCATCCCCGAAGGGGAGGCCCGGAAGCTGGTGGTCCGCGGCTTCTTCGCCGAGCTGATCAACAAGATTCCGGTCGAGGAGCTGCGCGAGCGGCTCGGCGACGCCATCGAGGCACGCCTTGCCGAGGCAGGCCGGTAGTGGATTTCGAGTACGTCGGTCCGGTGTCGGACGTCGCGAAGGGCACCGCCCTCCAGGTGGAGGTCGACGGGGTCGAGATCGCGCTCGTCCACGCCGACGACGACGCCTTCTACGCGGTCCGCGACGAGTGCAGCCATGCCTCGGTGGCCCTCTCCGAGGGCGAGGTCGACGGGTGCACGCTGGAGTGCTGGCTGCACGGCTCCCGGTTCGACCTGCGTACCGGTGAACCCTCCGGACCGCCCGCCATCCACCCGGTGGCGGTCTACCCCGTCGAGATCCGCGACGGCGACATCTACGTTTCGACGACACCAAGCAATGGAGTAGAGCCGTGAGCACCCTGGAGATCCGCGACCTGCAGGTTTCGGTGAAGCTGCCGGATGGCGAGCTGAAGCCGATCCTGAACGGCGTCGACCTGACCGTGAAGGCCGGCGAGACCCACGCCATCATGGGTCCCAACGGCTCCGGCAAGTCGACCCTCGCCTACTCGATCGCCGGCCACCCGAAGTACGAGATCACCGGCGGTTCGGTGACCCTCGACGGCGCCGACGTGCTCGAGCTGAGCGTCGACGAGCGCGCCCGGGCCGGCCTCTTCCTGGCCATGCAGTACCCGGTCGAGGTGCCCGGCGTCTCGGTGGCGAACTTCCTGCGCACCGCCAAGACCGCGATCGACGGCGAGGCGCCCAAGCTGCGCACCTGGGCCGGCGAGCTGCGCGGCGCCATGGAGAAGCTGGAGATGGACCCGTCCTTCGCCCAGCGCAACGTGAACGAGGGCTTCTCCGGCGGTGAGAAGAAGCGTCACGAGATCATGCAGCTCGAGCTGCTCAAGCCGAAGGTCGCGATCCTCGACGAGACCGACTCCGGCCTGGACATCGACGCGCTGCGGATCGTCAGCGAGGGCGTCAACCGGGTCCGCGCGACCGGGCAGACCGGCTTCCTGCTGATCACCCACTACACCCGGATCCTCCGCTACATCAAGCCGGACTTCGTGCACGTCTTCGTCGGCGGCAAGATCGTCGAAGAGGGTGGCCCGGAGCTCGGCGAGCAGCTCGAGGCCGAGGGTTACGACAAGTACAAGGTCAGGGCCTGAGGGGTTAACTGATGAGCTTCGACGTCGAGCGGGTCCGTAAGGACTTTCCAATCTTCGAGCGGGAGGTCAACGGCCACCCGCTGGTCTACCTGGACAGCGCCAACACCTCGCAGAAGCCGGTTCAGGTGCTCGACGTCATGCGTGCGCACCAGGAGCGGTACAACGGCAACGTGTCCCGCTCCGTGCACACGCTCGGCACCGAGTCGACCGAGGCGTACGAGGGCGCCCGGGCTCGCATCGCCACGTTCATCGGCGCGGCGAGCCCGGACGAGGTGGTCTTCACCAAGAACTCCACCGAGGCGATCAACCTGGTGGCGCACTCGCTGGGCCAGATGCTGCGGCTCGGGCCCGGCGACGAGGTGGTGATCTCCGAGATGGAGCACCACTCGAACCTGGTGCCGTGGCAGCTGCTCTGCGAGCGGACCGGCGCGACCCTGCGCTGGTTCGGCATCACCGACGATGGCCGGCTGGATGAGGCCGATCTCGATTCGCTGGTCAACGAGCGCACCAAGATCGTTTCGCTGGTGCACATGTCCAACGTGCTCGGCACGATCAACGACGTGTCCCGGATCGCCGCGCGGGCCCGCTCGTTCGGCGCCCTCGTGATGCTGGACTGCTCGCAGTCGGTGCCGCATCTGCCCATCGATGTGGCCACCCTCGGCGCCGACCTGATCGCCTTCACCGGGCACAAGATGCTCGGCCCGACCGGCATCGGCGTGCTCTGGGGCCGGCTCGACCTGCTCGCGCAGATGCCGCCGTTCCTGGCCGGCGGATCGATGATCGAGACGGTCACGATGGGCGGGACCACCTTCGCCGCGCCGCCGGCACGGTTCGAGGCCGGCACGCCGCCGATCACCGAGGCCATCGGCCTCGGCGCGGCCGTCGACTATCTGACCGGGCTGGGCATGGAGGCGATCCACCAGCACGAGCAGGACATCACACGGTACGCGCTGGACGCGCTCACCTCGGTCCCCGGCGTACGGATCTTCGGTCCGGCGACGGTCGAGGGCCGGGGCGGTACGGTGTCGTTCGACGTGGACGGGGTACATCCGCACGATGTGGGACAGATTCTGGACGCTCTGGGCGTGGAGGTGCGGGTCGGGCATCACTGTGCCCGGCCGGTCTGCTCCCGGTTCAGCGTCCCGGCGATGACCCGGGCCTCGTTCTACCTCTACACGACCACGGCGGAGATCGACGCTCTGGCGCGCGGCCTCGACCAGGTCCGGAAGGTGTTCGGCTGATGATGCTCGACGGTCTCTACCAGGAGATCATCCTCGACCACTACAAGAACCCGCACGGGCGTGGCCTGCGGGATCCTTACGACGGTGAGGCGCATCACGTCAACCCGACGTGTGGCGATGAGATCACCGTACGCGTATCCCACGATTTGAACGAAATTTCGTACGATGGTGTTGGATGTTCCATCAGTCAGGCTTCGGCGTCGGTGTTGCACGAGCTGCTGCAGGGTAGGGACGCCGCCGCGGCCTCGGAGATCCACCACGCCTTCGTCGAGCTGATGCAGAGCCGCGGCCAGGTCGAGGCCGACGAGGAGATCCTCGGCGACGGCATCGCCTTCGCCGGGGTGGCCAAGTTCCCGGCCCGGGTGAAATGCGCGCTGCTGCCCTGGATGGCGTTCAAGGACGCGGCCGCGCGGGCCGGCGTGGAGGTGGGCGTGAGCCCGGAGGTGAAGGCATGACAGAGAAGACCGACACGGTTCCCGGCCCGGCTCCGGACGCCGTATCCGCTCCGGAGGCCGACGTGGCCCGGACGATTGCTTCCGCTCCGGCTTCCGGTGCGGCTCCCGGCGCGGGCGAAGAGGTGCCGGACTGGCTGGCCGCCGAGCGGGCCGCGGCCGCCGAGGCCGGCGAACCGGTCGAGGTGCCGGGCGTCAGCGTCTCGGCCTCGCCCGGCGCGGACGCACCGTCCGAAGCCGTGGACGCTGCTCCCGTCGTCGCCTCCGGCCCGGGAACCGATGGTCCGGCGGCCGGTGACGCGGTGAAGAAGGCGACCACCGCCGAGGTCGAGGAGGCGATGAAGGACGTCGTCGACCCCGAGCTCGGCATCAACGTCGTCGACCTGGGCCTGGTCTACGGCACCCACGTCGACGACGACAACGTGGTCACCATCGACATGACGCTCACCTCGGCGGCCTGCCCGCTGACCGACGTCATCGAGGACCAGACCCGGCAGGCGCTGCTCTCCGGTCCCGGCGGCGGCCTGGTCAACGACTTCCGCATCAACTGGGTGTGGCTCCCGCCGTGGGGCCCCGACAAGATCACCGACGACGGCCGCGACCAGCTTCGGGCGCTCGGTTTCAACGTCTGAGAGATCTCCGGTGAAGGGCGGCACGCGATCAGCGTGCCGCCCTTCGCTGTTCCGGTGTGTCCGAGCCCGGGCCGAGGCTGGTGTGCCGCCTTCTCCGCCGTTTCCGTCCCGCCGGGTACGTCCTGAGGGCGGCGCATGATCAGGCAGACGGTTTTCTGTCGTACCTCGATGGTAGAAACCGGGCATGAATTCGACCCCGCCGTTCTCCGCGCTTCTCGCCCTGATCGAAGGCCGGTCGGCAGCGCTGCGTGACGCCGTCGACGCCGCGCCGGATCCGACGGTCCGCGTTCCGGGCTGCCCCGACTGGTCGCTCACCGACCTCGTCACCCACCTCGGCGGTGTCCAGCGGTTCTGGGCCGCCACGGTCGCCGCGGCCGATGACTCCGGGCCCCTTCCACCAGGGCAGCGTGGCGAGCAGGATCCCGAGGGCGACCTGCCGGGGTGGTTCAGCGAGTCCACCGGCCTGCTGCTCGGCGCGTTGCGCACCGCCGGGCCGGAGGCGCCCTGCTGGGCCTGGTGGGCCGAGTCGGGCGCGCCGCTGACCGCCGGGGCGGTCGCCCGGCACCAGGTGCAGGAGGCGGCCGTGCACGCCTACGACGCTCAGGAGGCCATCGGCCGGCCGGAGACGCTGCCGGCGGCCGTCGCGGTCGACGGGGTGAGCGAGTTCCTGACCGTCTGCCTCGGCTCGCTCGGGGCCTGGCCGCACCGTCCGGCGCGGGTCGCCTTCCAGGCGATCGAGGGCCCGTCCTGGACCCTCGACCTGTCCCCGGCCGGGGCCAGGGCCGACCCGGCGGCCAGCGGCGAGCCGGTCACCAGCCTCCGGGGCACCGCGAGTGACCTGGTGCTGGCCCTCTATCGCCGCATTCCCCTGTCCGACATCCGCATCGACGGCGACCGCGCCGTCGCCGACCAGCTCCTCGCCTGGAGCAAGATGGACTGACCCGCCCGCTGCCGGCCCCTTCCCGCCGGAGGGGCCCGGCTCGGTCAGACGGTGGCTACCGCCTTGTTGCGTTCGGGGTGTGGGGTCTCGTCGAGTTCCTGCCACGCGGGAAAGAGGAAGGGGGAGACCGTCACCGCCAGATAGCCGATCGCGGCCAGCAACGCGGCAGTGTGCAGACCGAGCACGTCGGTGGCCCAGCCGCCGACGATGCCACCGAACGGGATACCGGCCCAGGAGACCGCGATCAGGACGCTGATCACGCGGCCGTGCAGGTGGGTCGGGATCCGGCGGTAGACGGAGGCCATCAGGATCGGGTTGACCGTGGACATGAGGGCGCCCGCGATCGCCGCGGTGGTCAGCACGACCCAGACGCGGTCGGTGAGGGCCAGGGCCAGCAACTGCGCCGGGCCGCCCAGGAAGAAGCAGATGCCGAAGGTACGGCGCCGGGGCAGGCGTGGCGCCAGCACCGTGTAGAGGAGGTTGCCCGCCACCGCGCCCAGGCCGAAGGCGGTGCCGATCACCCCCAGTGCGGCGGGTCCGTGCGGGCCGTCGCGGACCCACACCGGTACGAACACGGTCGCGAACGCCTGGTCGAACAGGTTGGTGGCGAACAGCATCGCCATGACACCGACGATGAGGCGATCCCCGCGTACGTACCGGAAGCCGTCGCGCAGCGCGTCGGCGTACCCCTGCTGTTTGCTCTCGGCGCGGGCCGCGGCGTCGGCGTGACCGACCCGGACGAGCACGCCGATGATCAGCGCGCTGACCGCGAACGAGAGCGCGTCGAAGAGCAGGACCGCGGCCGGGCCGAGCGTGGCGATCAGCACCCCGGCGAGCGGCAGGCCGACCAGGGTCGACGCGCGGCAGGTGCCGTCGTACATCGCGGTGCCGCGTTCCGTGGAGAGGCCGGCCGCGGCGATCGTGCGGGGCAGCAGCGCCCGTTTGGCCGCGTCACCGAAGCCACGCAGCGCGCCGGCCAGGGCGATCAGCACCAGCAGCGCGCCGAACGACACACCTTCGCAGTAGGCGATCAACGGGATGCCGGCCACCGCGAGGACGCTCGCCGCATCGGCCGTCACGGCGGTGGGCCGTGGGCCGACCCGGTCCACGATCGGGCCGCCGATCAGGCCGGACAGCACGTAGGGCAGCATCTCGGCGAATCCGGCCACCCCGGCGAGCAGCGCCGAGTCGGTGGTGACGAGGATCAGCCAGGGTACGGCGACGAAGGTGATCCGGCTGCCGAGCATGGAGATCGCCTCGGCGGTGAGGAGAGCGCCCAGCTGGCGGCTCACCGCACGACGCGGGGGAGCCGGCCCGCGGAGAGAATGGGCGACGGGCATCGACCGAACATAAGATCGCTGGCCGTTCGTGACAAGACGGTCATCGATATAAGACTCAGGTCGGGGGCAGGTGGTCGATCACGTTGTAGCGGTCCAGCGTCAGCTCCCCGGAACCGCCGTCGAAGCGGGTGATGGACGCGTTCCGCACGTTGCCCGCCTCGCGTTCCACCTCCAGCACCTCGTCCCAGCTCAGCTGCTCGATGACGGCCCGCATCATGAGCACCACCGCATCGTGGGCCACGACGATCACCCGTTGCCCGGCGTGGTCGGTGTGCAGGTCGTCCAGGAACGACTTGAGCCGGATCGCGATGTCGGCGAACGACTCGCCGCCCGGTGGCACGTACTCGAACTCGCCGGCCTCGGCCCGTCGCGCCGCCTCGTCCGGGTAGCGGGCCGCGACCGCGGCGTGGGTGAGCAGCTCCAGCTCGCCCATCAGCCGGTCCACCAGGCGGTCGTCGGTGCGCGGCGCCGGCAGGTCCAGGCCCGACGACGCGGCGGCGATCCGCCACGTCTCGCGGGCACGCAGGTACGGCGACGTGATCACCGCCTCTGGCCGGTGCTCCTCCGGGAGAGCGGCCAGCCATTTGCCCACGGCAGCGGCCTGCTCCTCCCCGGTTTCGGTGAGCGGCACCTCCGCGTCGCGGCCGCTCACCGCCGCTTCCAGGAGCCCCTCCGCGTTGGCTGCGGTGAACGCCACGTTGGCCAGGCTTTGCCCGTGCCGGACCAGAATCAGTTCAGCGACCATGATCGGACCCTACCGAGTCCGCCCGTGTCCGGTCACGTTCCGAGTTCAACAGAAAGCGTCTGGTAACTGCGTTCATTGCGTGAAATGACCCTCCGGTGCATTCGCACGGTCGTCCTCCCGCCGCCGGCCCGACGCATCTTGTACGGGCGGGCGCCCGCGAAACAGACCGGAAGCAGACCCCGATCGCGCCGCCGGAATCAGTGCCGAGCCCGGCCGCCGATGGCCGCGCCGTCCGGTCAGCGGCTGATCTTGCTCAGCTGGTCGTGCGCCCGCCCTCTCGGCGCGGCGGGCGCTCACGTTGCGCCGTCCGTGTGCCCGGCCTGCGGCTATGACGTGGGCGGGCGACCACGGAAACCGTTACGTGTGCGCTGGTCGGCGCGAACGAGCCGGAGGGACGGACAGAGGACCAACCAGCCGGGTCAGACCAGCCGCTATCCGTACAGTCCCCGCCCGATGGCCTACCGCCGACTCGGACGAGCCGTGTGAGCGCGATGTCGATGTCGATGGGCGGCGGCGGTGGGTGATGGGGCTGGTCGTGGGTGGGGCGGCCGGGGGCTCGCGTGCGGAAAATCGCTGGCCGGGAGGGGTGGGCCGCGTTCAAGATGGCGGCGTGACCAAGCTGAAGCGTTACCCCGCCGTCTCTGTCGCCGTGGCCGATCGGGCCGTGCGACAGCAGACCGGCGCCGAGTCGATGTCGGGTCGCCGGCAGCGGTCATGAGCGGGGCGTTCCTGGCCGGCGTGGTCGCCGGCTACGGCATCGCGGTGCCCGTGGGAGCCATCGGTGTGCTCATCGCCGGGCTCAGCGCCCGGACCTCGTTGCGGGTCGGCGCGGCCGCCGGGCTCGGCGCGGCCACCGCGGACGGCATCTACGCGCTGGTCGCCGTGGCCGGGGGAGCGGCTGTCGCGGCCGTGATCGCGCCGGTGGCCGTGCCGCTCCGCTGGGCCGGGGCGATGGTGCTCCTCGCGCTGGCCGGATGGACCGCCTGGGGTGCGATCCGCGCGACCGGGGTGACCGAGCGGGACGAGCGGCCGGCGACGGCGTTCCGCGCCTACGCCGGTGTTCTCGGTCTCACGCTGCTCAACCCGGCCACCGTGATCTACTTCGCGGCGCTGGTGCTCGCCAGCGGCGGCGCGGGAGGCGGCGTGTGGTTCGTGGCCGGCGCCTTCCTCGCCTCGGCGAGCTGGCAGCTGCTGATCGCCGGTGGCGGCTCGCTGATCGGCCGGTTCCTCACCGGCCGGCGTGGCCGCCTGATCACCGCCCTGGTCTCCAGCATCGTGATCGCCGGCCTGGCCCTCCAGCTGCTCGTCACCGGTTGACCAGGTGTTTGGCCGCCTCTCGGCGGGAGAGTGGGGACAGGCGATCGCCCTGGGCGGACAGGAAGGCGCGGACCGCCTCCGGGTCGGTGCGGGTGTGCTGGCGCAGCGCCCAGCCGATCGCCTTGCGGATGAAGAAGTCGCGGTGGCCGGCCTGGGCGGCGCAATAGCCGAACAGGCGGTCGGTGTCGGTGGCCGGGCCGTAGGTGAGCTGGTGCAGGATCGCGGCCCGGACCAGCCACATGTCGTCGGCGCGGGACCACTCGTCCATCCGGGTGACCGTCTCCGGGTGCCGTCGCACCAGGCCGCCGACCACGTGGGCGGCGAGCGCGTCCACTGTGTCCCACCAGGATTTCGTCACGATCAGCTCGGCCACCGTGTCGAGGAACGCCGGCCCTGGGACCTGGATGTGCTTCGCCAGGTAGTCGCAGGCGAACTGCTGGAACTCGCGCTCGTCACGGGACCAGCAGGTCAGCGCCACGTCACGCAGCTCGGCCTCGGTCGGTCGTGGCAGGCCGGCCAGGGCCACGCGGGCGCGGGCGCGCCGCACCGGGCTGGTCAGGCCGAGGAACGGGAACTGATCGCGCATGTAGGCCGCCGCCCCGACCGCCCGCACCGGGTCACGGGCCTCGTCGAACGCGGCGGCGAGCCGGTCGACCAGAACCACAGCCAGATCGCTCATGTCCCGCATCCTGCCACCGGGGTACGACGGAAATCCGCGGAAGTAGGGTGGGCGGAATGGGGGAACGTGCGGCGGCCGGCGGTGGCAAGTGGGTCGATGTCGCGCCCGGGCGGCTGCCACGATGGCTGGAGAACTTCGCGGCGCGCCATGGCCCGTACCGTGAAGAAGGGTTGACGGTGACCGCCGAGGACGGCGCGTCGGCGACGCTGCACGCGCCCCCGGGAGCCGGGCCGGTCACGACGCTGGCCGAGCTGATCCGGGAAGCGCGGGCGCCGCGACGGCTGGGATTGCTGCTGGCCCGCAAGGGCGCGGTCGCGGTCGGCATCGCCGACGGCGACGAGCTGGTCGCGTCCAAGGTGGACACCCATTACGTGCAGGGGCGCACGGCCGCGGGCGGCTGGTCGCAGCAGCGCTTCGCCCGCCGCCGGGACAATCAGGCCAAAGCGGCCGCTGCGGACGCCGCCGGCATCGTGGGGCGCATTCTCCTTCCGGAGGTACGGACGATGGCCGCGCTCGTGGCCGGAGGTGACCGTGTGGCGGTGGACACCATCCTGGCCGTGCCGCAGCTGAGGGCGGTGGCCGCTCTGCGTACCGGAAGGTTGCTGGATGTGCCGGAGCCGCGGCACGCGGTCCTGGTGACCGCCGTGGCCGCGGCTCGCGCCGTGCCGATCCTGATCCGCGAGTGAAGCCCTGCCGATCCTGATCCGGGTGGGTCAGGCGACGGCGCCCGCCTTGAAGGTGTCGCACTGCTTCGGGTCGCCGGACTCGTAACCGACGCGGAACCAGTGCTGGCGCTGCTCGGACGTGCCGTGGGTGAACTGCTCGGGGTCGACCCGGCCGCCACCGCGCTGCTGGAGGGTGTCGTCGCCGATCTGGCCGGCGGCCTGGATGCCCTCCTGGATGTCGGTGTCGGTGAGGCTCGTGAAGATCTTGTCGCCGTCCTTGTCGGTGGTGTTCGCGGCCGCGTTCGCCCAGGCCCCGGCGTAGCAGTCGGCCTGGAGCTCCAGCTTCACCGACTCCTGGTTGGCGGAGTCCGGGTCGCGTTCCTGCCGGCGGCGCATCTCGGCCTCGGTGCCGAGCACGTCCTGGATGTGGTGCCCGTACTCGTGGGCCAGCACGTACGGCTGAGCGAACTCGCCCGGCGCGCCCAACTGCCGGGACAGCACCTGGTAGAAGGAGAGATCGATGTAGACCTTGTCGTCGGCCGGGCAGTAGAACGGTCCGACGCCGGAGTCGGCGGCGCCGCAGGCGGTGTTCACCGAGCCCTCGAAGAGGTGAGTCTTGGCCGGGACGTACTGCTCGCCGAACGCCTGCGGCAGCTCGTCACGCCAATACGCCTGGATCGACGTCACGTAGAGCCCGTTGCGGCACACCAGCTGCTGGAGCTGCTCCGCGCCGGTGCTGCACTGGGTGATCGGCTGGCCGGTCGACTCGCCGCCGCCTTCGCCCATCGTGTTGATCCCGAAGTAGCCGCCGACCAGGGCGATGATCAGGGTGACCACGACGCCGGCGAGGCCGCCACCGCCGATCGGCAGCCCGCCGATGCCACCGCCACCACCCGATCCGCGGCCGTCCTCGATCGATCCGGTGTCGATGTCGGCGCGTTCGTTGAGTTCCATAGTCGTCCCACCTTCACCACGGTTGCCCGGCGGGTTACCCGTTGATCTTGTGAATTAATCGAGTGGGAGGTGCCGTGGCGGCCCGGTAGTATGGCCGCGTGCTGCTCTGCGAAGGCTGACCTGCCCCGGCGCCGACCGTCATCTGCGATGGCCGGCGCTTTTCTGCGCCCTGAGTCAGCCGTCTCACCGAGAGCGAGAAACCTCATGATCACCGCCACCGGACTGGAACTCCGCGCCGGCGCGCGCATCCTGATCTCCCCGACCACGCTGCGGGTGCAGCCCGGCGACCGGATCGGCCTGGTCGGCCGCAACGGCGCGGGCAAGACCACCACGCTGAAGGTGCTCGCGGGCGAGGGGATCCCGTACGCGGGAAGCGTCGAGCGGACCAGTGAGATCGGTTACCTGCCGCAGGACCCGCGTACCGGGGATCTGAACGTGACCGGCCGCGACCGTGTCCTGTCCGCCCGCGGCCTGGACACCATCCTCGCCGAGATGCAGAAGCTCGAGGTCCAGCTCGAGGAGAGCGGCGACGAGAAGCTGGTCCGGCGCTACGGGCAGCTGGAGGACCAGTTCTCCGCCCTCGGTGGCTACGGCGCCGAGGCCGAGGCCGCCCGGATCTGCGCCAACCTGGGCCTGCCGGAGCGTGCCCTGGCCCAGACGATCGGCACCCTCTCCGGCGGTCAGCGCCGCCGGATCGAGCTGGCCCGCATCCTGTTCGCCAACTCGGGGCAGAACGGCAAGGGCATCCTGCTGCTCGACGAGCCGACCAACCACCTCGACCAGGACTCGATCACCTGGCTGCGCGGCTACATGGCGCAGCACAAGGGCGGCCTCGTGGTGATCAGTCACGACGTCGAGCTGCTCGACGCCGCCGTCAACAAGGTCTGGTATCTGGACGCCAACCGCTCGGTCGTCGACATGTACAACATGGGCTGGAAGACGTACCTGGAGGCCCGCGAGACCGACGAGCGCCGGCGCCGCCGGGAGCGGGCCAACGCGGAGAAGAAGGCCGGCGCCCTGATGGCGCAGGCGGACAAGATGCGTGCCAAGGCCACCAAGACGGTCGCCGCCCAGAACATGGCCCGTCGTGCCGAGAAGCTGCTCGGTGGGCTGGAAGAGGTGCGTACCTCCGACAGGGTGGCGAAGGTCCGGTTCCCGAGCCCGGCACCGTGCGGCAAGACCCCGCTGACCGCGGCCGGGCTGTCGAAGTCGTACGGCTCGCTGGAGATCTTCACCGACGTCAGCGTGGCGGTGGACCGCGGTTCCCGGGTCGCCATCCTGGGCCTCAACGGCGCCGGCAAGACCACCCTGCTGCGGATGCTGGGCGGCCTGCTGGAGCCGGACACCGGCGAGGTGCGTGCCGGGCACGGGCTGCGGCTGGGCTACTACGCCCAGGAGCACGAGACGCTGGACGTGGACCGGACCATCCTGGAGCACATGCGCAGCGCCGCGTCCGAGCAGACCGACACCGAGCTGCGCAAGATCCTGGGCGCGTTCCTCTTCTCCGGCGACGACGTCGACAAGCCGGCCGGTGTGCTCTCCGGCGGTGAGAAGACCCGGTTGGCCCTGGCCACCCTGGTCTGCTCGGGCGCCAACGTGCTGCTGCTGGACGAGCCGACCAACAACCTCGACCCGGTGAGCCGCGAGCAGGTGCTGGACGCGATCGCCAACTACCCGGGCGCGATCGTGCTGGTCACCCACGACGCCGGCTGTGTGCAGGCGCTGAAGCCGGACCGGGCGATCCTGCTGCCGGACGGCGACGAGGACGCCTGGAGCGACGACCTCCTGGAGCTCGTCGAGCTGGCCTGAGCCGGGATCATTGCCGATCGTCAGTTGTCAACAGGTGCCCACACAGACAGTGCGATGTTCGGGCGTTTGCCAACAGGTCGGGCGCTCGGGCGGGGCTCGGTCCCAAGGTCGAGTGTCACGCCATGGAGCGATCACAGCACTCTCCGGAGCGATCGAGGGCCTCCCCTCGATCGAGTGTTTCCGCAGGTGATCGATGGTCTTGGGCGGTGGCCCCGCCGCCCGGAAATGCCTTCCGGGAGGCTGCCGGCAAACTGTCTGACATTGATGCCGGTGGTAACCGTCAAGTTCCTGACAGTAATAAATGGGCACGTTCACGGGGGCTAGATGCCTGGCGCATGATCGTTCGAGACGGTGTAATAGGAGGGACCGTATCTGACCGCACTGTCTGCGACGTGAGGATTCAAGATGGCAGCCACTGGCACAGCTACCAGTACTGAGAAGGGTCGTCGAATCGTCGGTAGCGAGCGGCAGTCGCTCGCCAAGGACCTGGTGAAGCGTTACACCTCCGGCGAGAGCATCCGCGCGCTGGCCGCTTCCACCGGCCGTTCCTACGGATTCGTCCACCGCGTGCTCACCGAGTCGGGTGTTCAGTTGCGCCAGCGTGGCGGCGCCCGCCGCCGTAAGAAGGCGTGACGACCGACAACGCTCGACCCAGTTCCACCGACGACGTCGGCGTTCGCTACGAACAGGACGGGCCGGTCGCGACGGTGACGTTGTGTCGGCCCGACGTTCTCAATGCCCAGACTCCGGCCATGTGGACGGAACTCGGCAACATTTCACGAAAATTACCGGGTGACGTCCGGGTCGTCATTGTCCGGGGCGAGGGACGCGCGTTTTCCGCCGGCCTGGATCTGTCGGTGGCACGTGGCGACGGCGATTCTTCTCTGGCCGTCCTGGCACAGTTGTCCGCGTCCGAGTGCGCGGATCGGATTGCCGGGTTCCAGACCGCGTTCACCTGGTTGCGCAGTCCGTCCATTGTGACGATTGCCGCTGTGCAAGGACATGCGATCGGCGCCGGCTTCCAGCTTGCGCTGAACTGTGACATGCGGGTCCTCGCCGACGACGCGCGGTTCTCCATGGCCGAGGTCACCCTCGGGCTGGTTCCCGATCTGGGCGGTACGAAACGGCTCACCGAGCTGGTCGGCCCGTCCCGGGCGCTGGAGATATGCGTGACCGGCCGGCGGATGGCGGCCGACGAGGCGGACCGGATCGGCCTGGCGACGGCCGTGGTCCCCCGAGCCGAACTGGACGGGGCGGTGGCCGACCTCGCCGCGGCGGTGCTGGCCGCGGACGGCGGCGCGGTCGCCGAGATCAAGGGCCTGCTCGCGGGTGCGCCCCTGCGGTCGTACGCGGAGCAGGACCGGGCCGAGCGCGAAGCACAGACCCGCAGGTTGAGCGACCTGCTGGGTTCCGGGGAGTAGATCACCTCCCGGGATTGTCGTACCCACGGGGCAGACTGTGTGCTGCCCCGTCGAACGGCACCCGGGAGGTGACATGTCCAGCTGGAGTGTCCTGCGCTCGATTCAGAACGCGGACCGGGTCAGCCGGCACCGTGTGCGCAAGGGCACGTCGGGGCGGATCCTGCGGTTCGCCGTGCCGTACCGGCGTGACATCGCGGTGTTCCTGCTGACCGTGGTGCTCGCCGCCGGGATCGGCGTGGCCACCCCGCTGCTCGCCGGCGACGTGATCAACGCGATCACCGCCGGCCGAGCGGACGAGGTGATCCGGATCGCCCTGGTGATCGCCGGGCTGGCCGTCGCCGAGGCGCTGCTGTCGCTCGCCCAGCGGTGGTATTCGGCACGCATCGGCGAGGGCATCATCCTCGACCTGCGCACCCGGGTCTACGACCACGTGCAGCGCATGCCGTTGCAGTTCTTCGCGCGCACCCAGACCGGCGCCCTGGTCAGCCGGCTCAACAACGACGTCGTCGGCGCGCAGCGGGCCTTCACGTCGACGCTCTCCGGCGTGGTCAGCAACGTCATCCAGCTGGTCCTCACGGCCGGGGTGATGTTCACCCTGTCCTGGCAGATCACCGCCCTGTCGCTGTTCCTGCTGCCGGTCTTCATCGTGCCGGCGCGACGGGTGGGCAAGCGGCTCGCCGAGATCACCCGGGAGTCGTACAACCTCGACGCGAAGATGAACGCGACGATGACCGAGCGGTTCAACGTCTCCGGCGCGCTGCTCGTCAAGCTCTTCGGGCGGCCGGAGGTCGAGGCGGCCCGGTTCGGCGAGCGCGCCGGCCGGGTCCGCGACATCGGCGTCCAGCAGGCGATGTATTCCCGGACCTTCTTCGTCGCGATGCTGCTCGTCGCTTCGCTCGCGCAGGCGCTGACGTACGGGCTGGGCGGCTGGCTGGCGGTCCGCGGCGACGTCTCGGCCGGCACCGTCGTCACCCTGGCGTTGCTGCTCACCCGGTTGTATGGTCCGCTCACCGCGCTCAGCAACGTCCGGGTCGACGTGATGAGCGCGCTGGTCTCCTTCGACCGGGTCTTCGAGGTTCTGGACCTGCGACCGGGCATCGCCGAGAAGCCGGGCGCCATACCCATCCCGGCCGGCTCCGGGCTCATCGAGTTCCGGGACGCCCGGTTCCGCTACCCCAGCGCCGCCGAGGTGTCGCTCGCCACCCTGGAGGACGTCGCCACCCTCGACCACCGGGAGAACGAGGAGGTCCTCGCCGGCCTCGACTTCACCGTCGAGCCGGGGCAGATGGTCGCGCTCGTCGGCCCGTCCGGCGCCGGCAAGTCCACCACGTCGATGCTGGTCTCCCGGGTCTACGACGTGACCGGCGGCTCGGTCCGGATCGGTGGGGTCGACGTGCGCGACGCCACCCTCGAGTCACTGCGCGACACCGTCGGCGTCGTCACCCAGGACTCGCATCTGTTCCACGAGAGCATCGCCGACAACCTTCGGTATGCACGACCAGGCGCCACCGAGGAGCAGATGTGGGACGCGCTCACCGGCGCGCGGATCGCCGGGCTGGTGCGGGCCCTGCCGGACGGGCTCGACACCGTGGTGGGGGAGCGCGGCTACCGGTTCTCCGGCGGGGAGAAACAGCGGCTCGCCATCGCCCGGCTGCTGCTCAAACAGCCGTCGATCGTGATCCTCGACGAGGCCACCGCCCACCTGGACAGCGAATCCGAGGCGGCCGTGCAGAGGGCGCTCGGCGAAGCGCTGCGCGGGCGGACGGCGCTGGTCATCGCGCACCGGCTCTCCACCATTCGGGAGGCCGACCAGATTCTGGTTCTGGACAGGGGACGCATCGTCGAGCGCGGCCGGCACGAGGAGTTGATCGTCGCGGGTGGGCTCTACGCCGATCTCTACCGGACCCAGTTCGCGGAACTCCCGTCGCGGGAGATGGCGGTCGGGCCACTCGCCGGTGACGATCGTGGTTAGGGCCCGTCCGGCCGGGTCCGCCACGTGTGCGATCGAGGCCTGGTGCGAGGGGGTCGGCTGGACCGGCTCTTACCGTGATCGCCACGGCTTGGCGGGGCGATGGTGGGCGGGGTGACGGTGGAGCAGGCCGCGCGCCGGTAGCACACCGGCCGGGTGAGGGGACCCGGCACGCTCCGGGGCCGCTGGGGCGGTCGCGTCCTCGCCGGAATCCGGCGGGCCGGCGTGTGGGCCCGTGGTGGACCGGGCCGGATCGGGAGCGGCGCTCGGCGGCCGTGTGGCGGCTTCGGGTGGTTCCTCCGCGGTTCCGGCCTCGCTGCTGTCGTCGTCGGCCGGGGCGAGAACGCTACCGGGCGCGGTGGCGGTGGCCGTCGGCTGGCCGTTGTGCCATGCGAAGCGGGCGGCCAGGGGCTTCGCGGTCAGGCCGTGAGCGAAGACACTGAACAGGACGGTCAGACCGATCACGGCGACGGCGCGGTCCGCCTGCGGGCCGAGATCCTCCACCGCGAGCATGGCGAAGACGATCGACGCCAGGCCGCGGGGCCCGAACCAGCTGATGAAGGCGATCGTCCGGAGTGGAAGGCCGGTGCCGATCAGGGACAGCCCGGCCGGCAGCATCCGGATCACCGTCAGGCTCAGGAGCGCGTACCCGATCACCAGCCAGTCGGTGTGGGCGATGACGATCGGCACCGCGGCCGCACCGAAGATCAACCAGGTCAGCAGGGAGGCCAGGCCGGCGGTCTGCTCGACGTAGAAGACCTCGCGCGCGCTGCCCCGGCCGGCCGCCGCCCCGAACACGATGCCGGCCACGAAAGCGGCGACGAAACCGTTGCCGTCCAGCCAGTGCGTTCCGGTGTAGACGGCCAGGGCCAGCGCCAGCACGCCCGGCCCGGCGAAATCCTCGGACGCCCAGCCCCGGGCCCGGGCGGTGCGCATGGCCCGGCCGCCCACCAGCCCGGCACCGATACCGACGGCCACGCCGATCGCCAGTTCGCCGATCGCCGCCTGCGGGCCTGCGACCGTGGCGGTGGCCGCGCCGGCGATCGCCAGCGACACGACCGGGGTCGCGATGCCGTCGTTGAGTCCACTCTCCACATTGAGCGTCCGGCGGATCCGCTCCGGCACCGACGGGTCGGACATCACCGCCGCGCCCAGGGCCGCGTCCGTCGGGGCCAGGGCGGCACCGATCAGGAGCGCGAGCCAGAATCCCAGCTCGCCGAAGAACGCGGCCGCCAGCAGCGTGCCCACCGCGATCGTCAGCGGCAGGCCGATCCCCAGCAGGCGTGCGAAGAGGCCCAGGTCGGCGCGGAACTCCGGCAACCCCACCCGGGACGCGTCGGCGAACAGCACCCAGACCAGGGTGATCTCGGCCAGCAGCCGGACCACCTCACGGGTGGCCTCCGGATCGGGCACCGGGCCGGTGGAGAGCAGCAGGCCGGCGCTGACGAACAGGATCGGCGCGGTGAGGTCGGCGCGACCCAGCCGCGCCGACCACAACCCCCAACCGAAGACGGCGAGCAGCACCATCGCCGCCGCCGCTTCGTTCATGCCCCGATCAGACCGTGCGACGGGTGCGACCGGATCACCCCGGCCGGATGAGCGCTCCGGTGCCCGAAATCGAAGGTACTGGATTAGGCTCGGCCGGATGGAGACGGTCGCGCGCAATCCGGTCGACGGCATCTATCCGGCCACCGGCGACTACGTGCACGCCATGGAGGTTCGAGGGGCGCAGCGGATGCTCTTCGTCTCCGGGACGATGGGGCTCGATCCGGGTGGGCGGCCGGGCGCGGATCTCACCGAACAGCTCGAACTCGTCTGGAACAACATCCGCGCCATCCTGGCCTCGGCGGAGATGACGGTGGACAACATCGTCCGCCAGACCAGCTACCTGCGGGACGTGTCCTACGCCGGGGAGAACGCGGCGGCCCGGGTTGCGGCGCTCGGCGGGCGTGCCATTCCGACCACGGCGATCGTCGTACAGACGCTGGAGAGCGATTGGCTCATCGAGCTGGAGATCATCGCTGTCGCCTGAGCGTCGCGGCGCGCAGCGCCGCGAACTCGCTGATCAGGGCGGGTAGCTGGAAGTGCGCGTTCAGGCCGCTCGGGTTCGGCAACACCCACACCGGTACGCCCGCGAGCGCCTCGTCCTGCTGCCCGAGCCGTGTCCTCGGGCGGCGGAAGGCGGCGCGGTAGGCGGTCACCCCGAGCACCGCGAGACACCGCGGCCGCAGGCGGGCCACCCGTTCGGTGAGCCGGGCGCCACCCTCGGTGAACTCCTCGGGGGAGAGCTCGTCGGCGCGGGCGGTGGCCCGGGCCACCACATTGGTGATGCCGAGTCCGAGACCGGGCAGCAGGTGCTGTTCGGAGGGCGTCAGCAGGCGGTCGGTGAAGCCGGCGCCGTGCAACGCCGGCCAGAACCGGTTGCCTGGCCGGGCGAAGTGGTGGCCGGTCGCCGCCGAGTAGAGGCTCGGGTTGATGCCGGAGAACAGCACCAGCAGATCGGGCCCGGCCACGTCCGGGATGGTCCGCCCGGCGGCCGCCGCCACCTCTTCGGCGCTCGGACGGCGTACCGCCGCGGGTCTGCCCTGGTGCCGGCCCGCGGAGGCGGGCCCGGTGGGCGGACGGGTCACAGGGCGCGGAGGGCGCCGCCGTCGACCGGGACCGCAACGCCGGTCACGTAGCTGGCGGCCGGGGAGAGCAGGAAGGCCGCCACCCGGCCGAACTCGGTGGGTTCGCCGATCCGGCTCAGCGGGATGTTCGCGGCGACCGCCTCGGCCGCGGCCGCCGGGTCGGGGGCGGCCTCGAAGAGCTCGCGGCTGCGGTCGGTCATGAAACGGCCCGGCAGGATGCTCAGCACCCGGACGCCGCGCGGGGCGAACTCGTCGGCCATGTCCTTCGCCGCCATCGCCAGGCCGGGGCGGAAGCCGTTGGAGAGGCCCAGACCGGCCAGCGGCGTCTTCACCGACGTGGACAGGACCAGGCCGATGGCGCCGCCCTCGGGCAGGGCGGCGGCGAATGTACGGGCCGCGCGCACCGAACCGAGGAACACCGTCTCGAAGGCGGTCGTCCACTGGTCGTCGCTCATGCTGGCCGCGGTGCCCGGAGTGGGGCCGCCGACCGAGATGAGCGCGCCGTCCAGCCGGCCGAACCGCTCCTGCGCGGCGTGCACGAGTTCACGCGGTGTGCTCGGGTCGGCCAGGTCGGCGGTCACGCCGAGGGCGTGCTCGGGGCCGCCCAGCCGGTCCACCGCCTCGGCGACCCGGTCGGCGTCGCGCGAGGAGATCACCACCCGTGCGCCGTCGCCGACGAGCGCCTGCGCGGTGGCGAACCCCAGCCCGCGCGAGGCGCCGGTGAGGATGAAGACACGATCAGCCAGCCCAAGGTCCATGGGACGATCCTGCCATCCGGCGGCCGAGCGCGGTCGCGGTGGCCGCGTCGGCCGGCAGGAACGCCTCGATGGCCAGCTCGGACAGGGTGACGTCACGCGGGGTGCCGAGCACCGAGGTCATGCTGAACATGTTCAGGTCGTCGAATCGCAGCGGCACCACCAGGCCGTCCGGGCGGGCGTCGGACTCGCCGCCGGGATAGCCGGCCAGCTCGGCCCGCAGCTCGTGCAGCACCGGGTCGCCGGTGGCCGCGGCCTGCCGGTCCAGCTGGTGCAGGAGGTGGGTGCGCCACTCGGCGAGGTTGCCGATCCGCGGCGCCATGCCGGCCGGATGCAGTGCCAGCCGCAGCACGTTGACCGGTGGCGCCAGCAGCTCCGGCGCGCATCCCTCGGTGAAGAGGGCCACCGCGGCGTTGCCGTCCACCATCGTCCAGTGCCGGTCCACCAGCACCGCCGGGTTCGGACCGTACCCGGTCAGTAGGTCGCGGAGCGCGGACAGCACGTCAGCCAGCGGTGGGCCGTCCAGCGCCGACTCCGGGTAGGCGGGCGCGTACCCACCGGCCAGCAGCAGCTCGTTGCGGGCGCGCAACGGCACGTCCAGCTCCTCGGCCAGCCGCAGCAGCATCTGCCGGGTCGGCCGGGACCGGCCGGTCTCCACGAACGACAGATGCCGGGTCGACACCCCGGACCGGCCGGACAGATCGAGCTGGCTCATCCTCCGGGTGTCCCGCCAGCCGCGCAGCAGCATTCCCACCTCGCCCATACCCGGCAGCCTAGGCAGCGGCCGTGCGCCGTCACCATTACCTCCGGGGTAATCGACGCCGCTGTCTCCGCCCGGGCAGGCTTCCGGTCATCAGCCGACCGGCAATGGAGGGACGACAGTGATGAGCGACTTCGACACCGTGATCGACCGCTACCTCGGCGTGTGGAACGAGGCCAACCCGGTCGCCCGGCGGGCCGCGATCGACGAGCTGTTCGCCGAGAATGTCCGCTACGTGGACCCGCTCGCGGCGGTCGAGGGCCGGGCCGCACTGGACGCGGTCATCGGGGCGGCGCGGCAGCAGTTCGCCGGGCTGGTGTTCAGCTCCGGCGGGCCGGTCGACGCGCACCACGACCAGGCGCGTTTCACCTGGCATCTGGGCCGGCCGGGCGGTGAGCCACTGGTCGTCGGCTTCGACGTGGCGGAACGCGACGCCGACGGCCGGATCTTCCAGGTGCTCGGCTTCATCGACCGGGCCCCGGGCCGGTAGGAATCACGCGGCGGGCTTGCGGACCGCCTCCTCGACCACGTCGAGGACGCGGGTCAGCTCGCCGGCCGGGCGGCCGGTGGCCAGGTGCAACACCAGGCCGTCGTAGGCGAGCTCCAGGAACTGGGTGAGAACCTCGACCGCTACGTCCTCGCGCAGCACCCCGGCCTCGCGCTGCCGCTGGAGCCGCTCGCGGGTGGCGTCGGCGATCGCGGCGGACCGCTGGGCCCAGCGCTTGGCGAAGGCCGGGTCGGTACGCAGACGGTGTGACACCTCGAGCTGGGTGCCGAGCCACCCGGCCGTGTCGCCCTCGCTGTTGCCGGCCCGGTCCAGCAGGTCGCGCATCACCTGGACCAGGCCGTTGCGGGCGACGGTCTCCACCATGGTGGCGGCGTCGTCCTCGGCCACGGCGAGGAACAGGTGCTCCTTGTCCCGGAAATGGTGAAAAATCGCGCCGCGCGACATGCCGGTGGCCTCTTCGAGGCGGCGGACGGTGGCGCCCCCGTAACCGAACCGCGCGAAACAGGCGCGGGCCGCACTGAGGATCTCGTGGCGGCGCGCATAGAGCTGGTCCTGACTCACCCTGGGCACGTCGCTGATCGTGTCATGTGGCCGGACCGTCTTGCAATCCGTACGTACGGCTTACTACAAATGGCCGTCCCACGATCGGATGATGCGAATTTCCTCATCGGCTCGGTGTTTTGTTAACAGTCCTGGACTGGGCGGTCCGGCGGGCGCTCACGTAAAGTGCCCGCGTGCCCCTAGTCTTCCTCGCCCTGGACGACACCCTGCTCGACCGCAGCGGCGCGTTCCGGCTGTGGTCCAAGGGGTTCCTCGACGAGATCGCCGCCCCTCAGGACGACCTGGAGTGGCTGGTGTCGGTCGACGCCGATGGCCTGACCTCGCGCTGGGACCTGGCGGACCTCATCCGGGAACGCTACCGGCTGCGGGTGCCGGTGATCGACCTGGTCGACGAACTGAACACCGGGCCGCTCACCTTCGAACGGCTGGACCCGATGGTCGGCTGCGCGCTGGAGATCGCGGGCGACGCGGGGCTGGTGCCGGTGGTGGTCACCAACGGGCAGACCGAACAGCAGGAGGCGCGGATCCGGCGTACCGGGGTGGACCGCTATGTCGCCGACTGGGTGATCTCCGAGGAGTGCGGGGTGAGCAAGCCGAACCCGCGGATCTTCGCCCTGGCCGCGCAGCGGGTGCGGATGCGGCTGGCCGGGGCCTGGGTGCTCGGGGACAGCCCGGAGGCCGACATCGGCGGCGCCGCGGCGCTCGGGCTGCCCAGCGTGTGGCTGCACCGCGGGCGGGACTGGGTGGACAACCGGTTCGCGCCGACCCGGGTGGTGGGCAACGTGATCCAGGGAATCTCGGCGATCATGGCCGCCCGATAAATAGGTTGCGCCCCGGTCCGGTGATCGGACAGAGTGGGCGCGCGTGTTTCCCGACGAGAAAGAAGGGGGTGGACCTCGTGGCTGTCTTTGTCATGCCTGCGTCCCCGTTTTCCCCGATGACTTCTTTCTCTGAGGAGACCCTTCAGTGCGCGAGCACGAGACGACCATGCGCCGTGGGCGCCCCAAGTTCGACGACGACGAACCGACTTTCGTAAAGCGCGGCCGGCTCGAGCCGGCCCTGCAGGAGGACCCTGATCTGCCCGAGGAGGGCGACCGCTGGTCCACCTGGGACGGCGCTCTGCACGGTCCCGATCCCCGGCCCGACTGGGTCCGTACCGAGTACGGCGCCGTCGACACCGAGTTGGGGATGCTGAAGACCGGCAAGGAGGCCGACGTCTTCCTGGTCCGGCGCGCCATCCCGAGCACCGGCCAGATCAGCATGCTGGCCGCCAAGCGGTACCGCGACGGCGACCACCGGATGTTCCACCGGGACGCCGGCTATCTCGAGGGCCGCCGGGTCCGCCGGTCCCGGGAGATGCGGGCCATGACCAACCGGACCGCCTTCGGCAAGGAGATGATCTCCGGGCAGTGGGCGGCCGCCGAGTTCGGCGCGCTCAGCCGGCTGTGGCAGGTCGGCCAGGAGAGCGGGCTGATCTGTGTGCCCTACCCGGTGCAGCTGATCGGCACCGAGCTGATGCTGGAGTTCATCGGCGACTGGGAGACCGGTGAGGCGGCGCCACGGCTCGCCCAGGTGCGCGCCGACGCCGACGGGCTGGCCGACCTGTGGCGGCAGATGACCGACGCGCTGTCGGTGCTGGCCCGGGCGCAGGTGGCACACGGGGACCTGTCGCCGTACAACACCCTCGTCCACGACGGGCGGCTGGTGCTCATCGACCTGCCGCAGATCGTGGACGTGATCGCGAATCCGCGCGGCGGCGAGTTCATCGCGCGGGACGTGCGCAACGTGGCCGGCTGGTTCCGGCCACGGGGGCTGGAGGTCGACGAGGAGGCGCTGGTCGAGCGCCTGCACTACGAGGCGGGGCTGCGCTGAGCGCGGTCCCGTGCCGGCCACTGCCCGGCCCGCGGCCGCCGCGTCCACGGCGGCCGCGACCGGCGCCGGCTCACTGCACGTAGTTCTCCACCTCGTCGACGCTGTGGGCCTGCTCGGCGTCGGGGTCGTTCCCGGCCGAGCGGGCCGCACGGCGCCGGCGCAGCAGGTCCCAGCACTGGTCCAGCGACTCCTCCAGCTCCCGGAGGCGGGTGTGCTCCTCGTCCGAGGAGATCTTGCCGTCGCTCAGCTGACGGCGTAGCTCGTGCTCCTCGTCGACCAGGTCGCTGATGCGGCTCAGCACATTCTTGTCATCCATTCCCGGAGCCTAAGCATCCCGGCCGTGCCGGTGGGCGCTCACCGCACCGAGTTCACGCCGACATTAGGATCATGTGGTGACGCTTGAGGCTCAGCGGGATCACATCCTCTCCGGGCGGATGTACAACGACCTGACCCCGGAACTGGTCGGAGCCCGGACGCGGGCCGTGTTGCTGACCAGCGACTACAACGACAGCTTCGGCCGGCCGCAGGCGGAGCGCGAGGCCGTCCTGCGGCGGCTGCTGCGGTCGGTGGGGCGGGAGTGCCACTTCGAGCCGACGTTCCGGTGCGAGTTCGGGTTCAACATCAGCGTCGGCGACCACTTCTACGCCAACTTCGACTGCGTGATGCTCGACGGCGGCGGCATCACCATCGGGGACCATGTGCTGTTCGGGCCCCGGGTCGGCATCTACACCTCCAACCACGCGGTCGACGCGGCCGAGCGGGCGGCCGGGGCCTGCTACGCGAAACCGGTCGTCATCGGGAACAACGTCTGGGTCGGCGGCGGCGTCACCATCAACCAGGGCGTGACCATCGGCGACGGGGCGATCATCGGATCCGGCAGCGTGGTCACGAAGTCCGTTCCGGCCGGGGTGATCGCGGCCGGCGTCCCGGCCCGGGTGCTGCGCGAGATCACCGGCGCCGACAAGACCGGCTACCGTCCCTGACCGTGGCCATGGTCGCCGAGCTCGCGACGCGGCGGTTGCGACTGTCGACGTTCGGGCCGTCCGATGCCGCTGACCTGCACGTTCTCTTCTCCGACCCGCGGACCCACACGATCGGCGGCGGGCCGTTCACCTCGATCGGGCAGACCGGGCGGTGGCTCGCGCGCCGCGATCAGGTCCGGGCCGATCTCGGATTCGTCTGGTACGGGGTACGCCTGAACGGCACGTTGATCGGCAACTGCGGCGTCTTCCCGGGACGGACGGGCGCCGTGGAGCCGGAGATCGGCTACCTGATCCATTGGCCGTTCCAGGGCCGGGGTTTCGCCGGGGAGGCGGTCGGCGCTCTGCTGGGCGAGTGCCGGCGAGCCGGCATCGGCCGGGTCTGGGCCACGATCCGCGAGCGGAACGCCGCGTCCCGGCGCATCGTCGAGCGCCACGGGATGTCCCTGATCCGCACCGAGCTCGAGGATCTGCTGTTCTACGCGCTCAAGTTCTGAAAGATCAAGATGTCGCAGCTGGGTGGGTGGTACAGACCGTTGCTCCCGCCGAGGGCCGGGCGCGGGCGGCCAGTCGCCTGGCGGCTCCTGAACGGCCACCCCCACCCGGCGACGTGCGTGAGCGGTCACCCTCACCCCAACCCCGGCTGCCCGGTCAGGGGGCTGCCCGGTTAGGGCGGTTGGGGTTGGGGTTGGGGTGACCGCTCACGCACGTCGCCCGGGGTGGGGAGCGTTTTGGACGCGTCAGCGGCCAGCGAGTCGCGCCGGGCCCTCGGCGGGAGCAGCGGTCTGTACCACCCGCTCAGGTGCGACATCGGGTTTTGACCCTGGAAAGCGGAACGCCCCGCCTCCCGTGAGTGGAAGGCGGGGCGTCTCGGTGATCGTCAGCCGCGGAGCATCTTGCGGAGGACGTACTGGAGGATGCCGCCGTTGCGGTAGTAGTCCGCCTCGCCGGGGGTGTCGATGCGGACGACGGCGTCGAACTCGATGCCGGTGTCCGTCGTCACCTTGACCGTGCGCGGGGTGGAGCCGTTGTTCAGCTCGGTGACGCCGGCGAACGAGAAGGTCTCGGTGCCGGTGAGGCCGAGCGACGCGGCGTTCTGGCCCTGCGGGAACTGCAGCGGCAGCACGCCCATGCCGATCAGGTTGGAGCGGTGGATGCGCTCGTAGCTCTCGGCGATGACCGCGCGGACGCCGAGGAGCATGGTGCCCTTGGCGGCCCAGTCACGCGACGAGCCCGAGCCGTACTCCTTGCCGGCCAGGATGACCAGCGGGATGCCGGCCTCCTGGTAGGCGACCGAGGCGTCGTAGATGGTGGTCTGCTCGCCGGTCAGGTGGTTGAGCGTGAAGCCACCCTCGACATCCGTCAGCAGCTGGTTGCGCAGCCGGATGTTGGCGAACGTGCCACGGATCATGACCTCGTGGTTGCCGCGGCGCGAGCCGTAGCTGTTGAACTCGGCGCGCGGGACGCCGTTGGCCGCGAGGTACCTACCGGCCGGGGAGTCCGGCTTGATCGAGCTGGCCGGGGAGATGTGGTCGGTGGTGACCGAGTCGCCCAGCTTGGCCAGGACGCGGGCGCCGGTGATGTCGGTCACCGGGCTCGGGTCGGCCTGCATGCCCTCGAAGTACGGGGGCTTGCGGACGTAGGTGGAGTCACTCGCCCAGGCGAAGGTGTCGCCGGTCGGGGTGGGCAGCGACTGCCACTGCTCGTCGCCGGCGAAGACGTCCTGGTACGCCGTGGAGAAGCCCTCGGCGCCGATCGCCTGCGCGATGGTGTCGTCGATCTCCTGGTTGGTCGGCCAGATGTCGTTGAGGTAGACCGGCTCGCCGTCCGAACCCGTGCCGAGCGGCTCGGTGGTGATGTCGATGTCCATCGAGCCGGCCAGGGCGTACGCGACCACCAGCGGCGGGGACGCCAGGTAGTTCATCTTGACGTCCGGGTTGATCCGGCCCTCGAAGTTCCGGTTGCCGGAGAGGACGCTGACCGCGGTCAGGTCGGCCTCGTTGATGGCGGCCGAGACCTCCTCGGGCAGCGGGCCCGAGTTGCCGATGCAGGTGGTGCAGCCGTAGCCGACCAGGTTGAACCCGATCTTGTCCAGGTAGGGGGTCAGCCCGGCCCGGTCGTAGTAGTCGGAGACGACCTTGGAGCCGGGGGCCAGGGTGGTCTTGACCCACGGCTTGCGGGTCAGGCCCTTCTCCACCGCCTTCTTGGCGAGCAGCGCGGCACCGATCATGACCTGCGGGTTCGAGGTGTTGGTGCAGGACGTGATGGCGGCGATGACGACGGCGCCGTGGTCCAGTTCGTACTCGACGCCGTCCTCGCCCTTGACCAGGGTCGGCTTGGACGTGCGGCCCTGTGCCCCGTTGGCGGCGCTGAAGGCGACCGGCTTGTCCGCCTCGTCGTCGATCCCGTTGGCGGGCGAGTCGGAGGCCGGGAAGGACTCCTCGCTGGCCTCGTCGGCGTGGCCGTGGGGAGCCGCGTAGTTCGGCAGGGCCTGGCGGAAGGCGGACTTGGCCTCGCTCAGCAGGACCCGGTCCTGCGGGCGCTTCGGGCCGGCCAGCGACGGGACGATCGTCGACAGGTCCAGCTCGAGCTTCTCCGAGTAGTCCGGCTCGGCGTTCGGGTCCAGCCACAGGCCCTGGCGCTTCGCGTAGGCCTCGACGAGCGCCACCTGCTGCTCGGTGCGGCCGGTCAGCTTCAGGTAGTCGATGGTCTGCTCGTCGATCGGGAAGATCGCGACGGTGGAGCCGTACTCCGGCGACATGTTGCCGATGGTCGCGCGGTTGGCCAGCGGGACGGCGCTCACGCCGGGGCCGTAGAACTCGACGAACTTGCTGACCACACCGTGTTTGCGCAGCATCTCGGTGATGGTGAGCACCAGGTCGGTGGCGGTGGTGCCGGCCGGGGCCTCGCCGGAGAGCTTGAAGCCGACGACCCGCGGGATCAGCATGCTGACCGGCTGGCCGAGCATGGCGGCCTCGGCCTCGATGCCGCCGACGCCCCAGCCCAGCACGCCCAGGCCGTTGACCATGGTGGTGTGCGAGTCGGTGCCGACCACGGTGTCCGGGTAGGCCTGGCCGTTGCGCTCCATGATGGTGCGGGCCAGGTACTCGATGTTGACCTGGTGCACGATGCCGGTGCCCGGCGGGACGACCTTGAACTCGTTGAACGCGGTCTGGCCCCAGCGCAGGAACTGGTAGCGCTCGCGGTTGCGCTGGTACTCCAGCTCCACGTTGCGCTGGAAGGCGTCTTCACGGCCGAACAGGTCGGCGATGACCGAGTGGTCGATGACCATCTCGGCCGGCGAGAGCGGGTTGACCTTGGTGGGGTCGCCGCCCAGGTCCTTCACGGCCTCACGCATGGTGGCCAGGTCGACCACGCAGGGGACGCCGGTGAAGTCCTGCATCAGCACCCGTGCCGGGGTGAACTGAATCTCGACGTTCGGCTGTGCGTCCTTGTCCCAGCTGCCGAGCGCGTTGATGTGGTCGGCGGTGATGTTCGCGCCGTCCTCAGTGCGCAGCAGGTTCTCCAGGAGGATCTTCAAGGAGTAGGGCAGGCGATCGTGCCCCTTGACCTTGTCGATCGTGAAAATCTCGTAGCTCGCGTCTCCGACGCGCAGCTCGCTCTTCGCACCAAAGGTGTCGAGGCTGGCCACCGTCATCTCCTTCACACCCAGCGACTGGAAGTCAAGTCTTTCGCACCGAAAGGGCGACCTTCGGGTTAGGTTTGCCTAACTCTCGGTTGTGCGTGTCCGGTAAACCGTACGTCCGTCTTGTAATCCCGTGCAAGGCGGGTCCCACGGGCCGAGTCTTCCAGCCCTTCATCGGGACGCCCGGAAAATGTCGTATCCCGCTGCGATGATGTGCCGGTGACTAGAGCCGATCCGCGATGGCTGATCGTGCACTACCGGCGCGACGACGATGACTACGCGGACTGGGTGCTGCACGCCTGGGGCGATCTCGAGCCCGGCGCTGGTCCGGTCTATCCCGACGGCGTCCCGTTCGCGGGGGAGGACGAGTGGGGCCGCTTCGCCTGGGCGCCGCTGGCCCGCGACGCGCAGAAGGCCGGCTTCCTGGTGCTGAACCGCCGGGGCGCCAAGGACGTCGAGGCCGACCGATGGGTCTCGATCCGCGAGACGAACGAGATCTGGGTGACCGCCGGTGACCGGACGGTCTCCACCGTCGCACCGGAGACCACCCCACCCGGCCCCACCACCGTGGTGATCCACTACCGGCGGCCCGCCGGCGACTACGCCGGGTGGGGTCTGCACTGCTGGGAGGGCGTCTTCGTCAAGGACCGCACCCGCTGGGGCACGCCGCTGGCGCCCACCCGATTCGACGCGTTCGGCGCGGTCTTCGAGGTTCCGGTCCGGCCCGACGCGGTGGGCCTGCGCTATGTGCTGCACCGCGGCGAGGAGAAGGATCTGCCCGACGACCAGCGGCTCGACCTCACCGTCTGCCGGGAGGTGTGGCTGACCGCCGGGGTGCGGGCGCCGGTCCGCCCCGACCTGGGGACCCTCGGGCCGGAGCTGGACCCGGCCCGGGCGCACGCCGTCTTCATCGACCGGACCACGGTGGCGCTGCCCGACTGGTTCGCCGTCCGCGCGGCCACGTTCACGCTCGGCGGGCTGCCCCTGGCACCCCGGCCGGGCGGCCTCTTCCAGGCGCAGAGCCGGCGGTTTCCGCACCTCCGGGCGTACCGCGCCTTCGCTGTGCCGGAGACGGATCTGGACCCGTTGCTGCGGGACCGGCTGCTGGTCGAGGGCCGGGACTCCTCGGGCGAGGTGGTCGCGGTCACCGCGGTGCAGCTCGCCGGAGTGCTCGACGACCTCTACGAGACCGCCGCCGGGGCCGAGCTGGGCCCGGTCATCGAGGACCACGACCGGCCCCGGATCTCGGTGTGGGCGCCGACCGCCCGCACGGTGGAGCTGGAGCTCTTCAAGGACCCCGCCGACGAGCCACGGGTCCTGCCGATGGAGCGCGACGACACGACCGGCGTCTGGTCGATCACCGGCCGGCGCAAGTGGCTCGGGAGGTGGTACAGATTCCGGGTCCAGGTGTGGCAACCGGCCGCACAGCGGGTGGTGACGACCAGCGTGACGGATCCGTACTCGGTGTCCCTGGCCACCGACTCCACCCACAGCCAACTGATCGACCTGGACGATCCGGCGCTGCGCCCACCCGGCTGGGACACCCTGGTCAAACCGCCGCCGGTGGCCCCCGCCCGGATGCAGATCAGCGAGCTGTCGGTGCGCGACTTCTCCATCCTGGACGGCTCGGTGCCGGCCGCCGAGCGCGGCACCTACCTGGCCTTCACCCACCCCGGGTCGGCCGGGATGCGCCATCTGCGCTCGCTCGCCGAGGCCGGGCTCACCCACGTGCACCTGCTGCCGGTCAACGACTTCGCCACCGTGCCGGACCGCCGCGCCGACCAGTCGGTGCCCGCGTGCGACCTGGCCACCTTCCCGCCGGACTCGCCGGAGCAGCAGCGGGCCGTCATGGCGGTCGCCGACACCGACGGGTTCAACTGGGGTTACGACCCCTGGCACTGGACGGCGCCGGAGGGCGGTTACGCCACCGACCCGGCCGGGCCGCACCGGATCCTCCAGCTGCGCCAGGCGGTGACGGCCCTCGGCGCGGCCGGGCTGCGGGTGGTCCTCGACGTCGTCTACAACCACACCATGCACGACGGGCTCGGCCGGTTCAGCGTCCTCGACCGGATCGTGCCGGGCTACTACCACCGGCTGCTCGCCGACGGCAGCACCGCCGAGTCCTCCTGCTGCCCCAACACCGCCACCGAGCACGCCATGATGGACCGGCTCGTCGTCGACTCGCTGGTCACCTGGGCGCGGCACTACCGGATCGACGGGTTCCGGTTCGACCTGATGGGCCACCACCCGAAGGCGAACATCCTGCGCGTCCAGGAGGCGCTCGGCCCCGGCGCGGTGCTCTACGGGGAGGGATGGAATTTCGGGGAGGTGGCCTATGACGCCCGCTTCGTCCAGGCCACCCAGGTCAACATGGCCGGCACCGGCGTCGCCACGTTCAACGACCGGCTGCGGGACGCGCTGCGCGGCGGCGGCGCGTTCGGCGACGACCCGGGGGTGCCCGGGTTCGCCACCGGGCTCGGCTCGGCCACGCCGCTGTGGCTGCACGACCGGATCAAGGTGGGGCTGTCCGGGGCGCTCACGACGTACCGGTTCGTCAACCACGACGGGGTGGAGCGCAGCGGCGCCCAGATCGACTACAACGGCTCACCGTGCGGCTACGCCCACGACCCCGGCGAGGCGGTCAACTATGTGGACGCCCACGACAACGAGATCCTGTACGACGCCATGGCGTTCAAGCTGCCCCCGGACACGTCCCAGCTGGACCGCGCCCGGATGCAGATCCTCGCTCTGTCCTTCGTGGTGCTGGGCCAGGGCGCCGGGTTCGTGGCGCTCGGCACCGAGCTGCTGCGGTCCAAGTCGCTGGACCGGAACTCCTACAACTCCGGCGACTGGTTCAACCAGATCCGCTGGGATCCGGGCCTGGGCAACGGGTTCGGCGTGGGCCTGCCGCCGGAGCCCGACAACGCCGGCAAGTGGGACTACGCCCGGCCGCTGCTCGCCGACCCGGAGCTGGTGCCCCGGCCCGACGTGATCGAGCTGACCGCCGAGCGCTACCGGGAGTTGCTCCGCATCCGCCGGTCCTCGCCGGTCTTCGGGCTGCCCACCGCCGAGGAGGTGCAGCGGCGCCTGTCGTTCCCGCTCGGCGGCCCGCAGGAGCCGCCCGGCGTGATCGTGATGTGCCTGGACGGCACCGGGCTGGACGCCCGCTGGAGCCGGGTCGTGGTGGTGTTCAACGCCACCACCGAGCCGTCCCGGCCGGGGCTGCCCGAGCCGGGGTCGTTGCGCCCGCATCCGGAGCAGACCGCGTCGGCGGATCCGGCGCTGCGCGCCGCCACACCGCACGAGGTGCCGGCCCGATCGGTCGCGGTCTTCGTCAATGACACCGTCTGAGCAGGGAGATACATGTCCGTCGAGGAGAACGTGCGGGTTGCCGTGGCGCGTGGCGAGCACGACTGGATCACCCTGGTGGAGGAGTGCGCCGAGGACTTCAGCGGCGAGATCGACCCGGAGAAGATTCGCACACTGGCCACCCGGCACTTCGCGGCCCACCTCGAGGCACAGGTGGGCTGGCCGCGGCGGACCGACAGCGACCGGCTCACCGACGCGTTCCGGGCGCTGGACACCGCCGGCATCACCGCCCGGCAGGACTTCTCCTGCTGCCAGAACTGCGGGGTCGCCGAGCTGCGCGACGCCCCGGGCCGGGGTTTCGTCTTCTACCACCAGCAGGACGCCGAGCGGGCGGCCGGCGGCGGCAGCCTGTGGCTCGCCTTCGGCCCGGACGTCGAGACCGGCCGGGAGGTGGCGGCCGCGCTGCGCGCCGAGGGCCTGCACGTGGACTGGGACGAGTCGGCCGGCCAGCGGATCCACGTGCGGCTGCGGTGGGCCCGCCACCGGCACGGGCGGATGGCCGCCCACCCGTCCGGGCCGTCCGGCCGGGAGATCGGCGTCGCGGTGGCCCGCGGGCGGCACCGCGTCCCCGGGCGGCTCCCGGCGGCCGTGCTCGGCGAGGTCGAGCTGCCCTGGCTGCCCGCCGGGGTCGAGCTCCAGCTCACCGACGGCGAGCGGTCGGTGGCGGTGCACCGGGAGTTCGACCGGCTGATCGGCGACGGCCGTGCGGTGGGCCGGTTCGACGGGCTGCGGCTGCTGGCGGACGGGGCGGGCGAGGAGCCGCCGGCCGAGGCGGGGCTGATCGAGGTGACCTACCAGACCCTGCCCGCCGGGCCCGCCGAGCCCGCCGGGCGGCCGATGACGATCGCCGAGGTCACCGACGTGCTGCGGCGGCTGCCCCCGCGGACCGGGTCGTGGCTCAGCGCGGTCGGCCGGTCGGGTGGGTGCGTGCAGGTGGCCTGGGAGGAGAACGGGCTGTGGCTGGAGACGCCGGACGTCGAAGCGGCCGCGTCGATCGGTAGGCACGCCACCCTCGACGAGGCGGAGCGGATGTTCGGCGTGCTGGCCGATGAGGACCGGGTCGCCGTCCGAGACCTGCCGGATGTGATCAGCCGGCCCTGGTGACGAGGCGGAGCACGGTGGACGGGCACGGCTGCGCTAGATTGCGCCGCGTGGGAGTTCTGCGGTTCGAGCGTGTGCTGTGTGCGGTGGTCGTCGCCGGGCTGGCCGGGGGATGCACGTCCTCTCCGGACAGTGAGCCGGTCATCCAGGATCCGCCGTCGTCGGTGGCCGCGTCCGCGCCGGCGTGGACCGAGCCCTCGGCCTACAGCTTCGTGCTGACCCGGGGCTGCGACGCCGCCGCGCCGCTGGGCCGCTACCAGGCCACCGTCTCCGGCGGGAAGGTGACCGGCTCGCAGCGGGTCGGCGCGTCCGCCGCGGCGCCGACCGCCTCGGCCGCCGTCGACCTCGGCCCGGCGACCGGGCAGGAGGGCGAGGAGATCGAGGTGCCGACGCTGGGCGAGCTGGTCACCATGGCGGAGACCGCCGAGGAGGACGGGGCCGAGGTGGCCACCGAGTTCGACCTCACCGACGGTCATCCGGCCAAGGTGACCATCAACGTCACCGACACGGCGGCCGGCGCCGAGTGCTGGATCGTCTCCGACTACCGGACGGGCTGACTCAGCCGGGCAGGCGGGGACCCGCCTCACGCTGCGCCGCGAGCCACTGCTCCACCTCACCGGAGGAGCGCGGCAGGCCGGCCGACAGGTTGCGGCAGCCGTCCGCGGTCACCAGGACGTCGTCCTCGATGCGGATGCCGACGCCGCGCAGCTCCTCGGGCACCAGCTCGTCCTCCGGCTGGAAGTAGAGGCCCGGCTCGACGGTGAGCACGAAGCCCTCCTTCAGCTCGCCCTCCCGGTACGTCTCGTTGCGCGCCGCCGAGCAGTCGTGCACGTCGATGCCGAGCATGTGGCCGAAGCCGTGCAGTGTCCACCGCCGGTAGACCGTGCTGTCGTCGGCCATCGCCTGGTCCACACCGACCGGCAGCAGGCCCAGGTCGTGCAGGCCCTCGGCGAGCACCCGCATGCAGACCTTGTGCACGTCGCGGAAGACCACGCCGGGCCTGATCGCGTCGATGCCGGCCTCCTGGGAGGCGTGGACGATGTCGTACACCTGCCGCTGCAACGGGGTGAAGACGCCGTTGACCGGCACCGTCCGGGTCACGTCGGCGGTGTAGAGGTTGTGGCCCTCCACACCCATGTCCATCAGCAGCAGCTCACCCGGCACCGTCACACCGTTGTTGCGCACCCAGTGCAGGATCGTCGCGTGCGGGCCGGCGCCCACGATCGTGGCGTAGCCGACGTCGTTGCCGTCGTGCCGGGCGCGCAGCCCGAACACGCCCTCCAGCAGCCGCTCCTTGACACCCCGGTCGGCCGGCAGGACGCGGGCCACGTCCTCGAAGCCGCGCACCGTGGCGTCGATGGCGGCCTGCAGCTGGGCGATCTCCCACTCGTCCTTGACCAGCTTCAGCTCGGAGATCACGTGGGTCAGCTCACGGTCGCGGAGCCGGGAACGATCCGGCTCGTACGGCAGGATGGCGCGGTCCACATTCGGGTCCAGCCCGCGCAGCACCCGGGTCCGCCCCGGCGCCGCCCCGGCCAGCGCCCGGCCCAGGTCGTGCAGGGCGGCGGCGGGCAGGCCCAGCTCGGTCGACTTCTCGGCCAGCGTGTGTGTGCGCCCGACCCAGAGCTCGCCGTTGCGGTCCCGGAAGAAGCGGTCGGTGTCCTTGGAGTTGCGCTGCCGCGTGTAGAGCACCGCGTCGTGGCCGGAGCCGCTCGGGTGCAGGATGAGCACGCTGTCCGGGTCGTGGTCACCGGTCAGGTAGAAGAAGTCGCTGCCCGGGCGGAAGTGGTAGTCGGTGTCGTTGGCCCGCACCTTCTCGTTGCCGCTCGGGATGATCAGCGTCTCGCCGGGGAACGCCTCGGACAGCGCGGCCCGCCGCTTCGCGTAGTTGGGCACCTCGGGCAGGGGTGCGACGGTGAGCGGATCCTCCCGCCAGCCCTGGCGCATGAAGCTCAGGAACGCCTGGGGGAATTCCGGGTCGTGCGACTCGGTCTTGGGCTGGGTGCCGCTGTTCTCGGCCGTCATGGGTGCCTCCGTTCTCGGTGCCACCGACGTTACCGCCTGGGCCGCCCAGCCTGGCAGGGCCGGGCGGTGTTCGGTCAGCGGCCGGCCCGTTCCCCGAACGTCGGCAGCGCGTCCCTGGTCAGGCAGGCCAGCCGTGCCCCCGCGGTGCCCGCCTCACCCGGTCCGCTATGGGTGTGTTCGGCGTGCAGCACCAGCGACCACGGCGCCCGTTTCAGGTCGAACATCCAGTCCTGCGCGCTCACCGAGCGGCCCACTCCGTTGCGGTCGGCGGTGAAGTCCAGCCAGACCTCGTTGCGCGGGTTGGCGTAGGCCGGGTCCACCGACGGGCGGCCCGGTCCGGCGGCCGGATCCAGGCGGTGCTGGTAGTGCGGCCCGGCGGCGGCCGGATCCTTGCCGCACGGGCTGGTGTGCACGTGCGCCCCGTAGGCCCGGCCCGGGATCAGTCCGGTGGCGAGCAGTTCCACCCGTACCCCGCCCTCGGTCTTCTCGGTCGTGACCGTGGCCCGCGCGCCTTGCGGGACCAGCTCGGGTTGATAGGTGATCGCGGTGGCGCCCGCGCGCCAGCGTTTGAACGTGCCCTCGAACTCGTGCTTGGGCGTGGCGGCGTTCGCGGCGGGCGCGGAGAGCAGGCTCAGCGCGAGCGGCGCCGTGAGGATCAACAGACGACCATTCATCCGGTAATTGTCCCAAATTCACCCATATCGGCTTCGTTGATCGCGGGTACTGGCCCGTCGGTGCCCCGCGACGGATGAGAGGCTGACCGCCATGGGCTACGCGATGGTGATGGGCGAGGCGCTGATCGACCTGCTCGAAGCCGATCTCGACGGCGAGCGCGTCTACCGCCAGGCGATCGGCGGCGCCCCGCTCAACGTGGCCGTCGGCGTGGCCCGGCTGGGCGGCGAGGCCCGCTACGCCGGCACGGTCGGCGACGACACGCTCGGCGACCGGATCGCCGGATTCCTCCGGGATACCGGCGTCGGCGACCGGGGGGTCCGCCGGGTGCCCGTCCCCACCACGCTGGCCGTGACCACCTTCGAGGGCGCCGAGCCGACCTTCACCTTCTACGGCGAGCCGCCGTCCTACACCCTGCTCGCCCCGGCCGACCTGGACCCGGCCGAGGTGGCCGGCGCCGCGGTCCTCTACGCCGGCTCGATCTGCCTGCTGCGCCGCCCGTTCCTGGACGCCGCCCGCGCCGCCTGGGCCGTCCCCGGCCCGCTGCGCGTCTTCGACCCGAACGTGCGGCCCACCCTGCTCCCCGGCGCCGCCGCCGTGACCGCGCTGCGTGACCTCGTCGAGGAGTTCTTCGCCACCGCCGACCTGGTCAAACTGAGCGCCGCCGACGCCGCGACGCTCTACGGCGAACCCGATCCGGCGGCCGCCGCCGCGCACATCCGCTCCCTCGGCGCGGCCACCGTCGTGGTGACCGACGGCGCGCGGGGCGCCCACCTCGCCACCGCGGACGGCGCGGTCACGCTCCCCGCGCCGAAGGTCGACGCGGTCGACGCCACCGGCGCCGGCGACTCGGTGATGGCCGCCCTGATCAGCCGCCTGCTCTCCGAGGGCGGGCCCACCACGCCGGGCCACGTCGACTTCGCCCTGTCGGTGGCCGGCCTCGTCTGCGAACGCCGGGGCGGCGCCACGGCCATGCCCACCCCGGCCGACCTGGCGGCCCGCTGGGGCATCAGCTGAAGATCAAACCCATCCCCGGTACGCCCGAAGCGCACCGGCTGGGGATCAGTCGCCGAAGGCGCGGGCGATGAAGCGCTGCCGGTCGAGGACGACCCGCTCCAGGCGGACCTCGGCCACCAGCAGCTCGCCGTCGTGGACGGTCACTTCGAAGAGGAGCTTGCGCCCGTCCACCTTGGTCAGCGTGGCCTGGGCGACGACCCGGCGACCGAGCGGGGTGGGCGCCCGGTGCTCGACCTCCGCCCGGGTGCCGACCGTGGTGATGCCGCCGGGGATCTGGCGGGCGGTCGCCGCGACCGTCGCCGCCTCGGCCAGGGCGAGCACCCGGGGCGTGCCGAGCACCGGCACGTCACCGGAGCCGAGGGACTGTGCGGTGTCGGCGTCGGTGACCAACAACTCGACCCGGGCGCTGAGACCGGGCGCGAACTCCGGAGGCTCCATTGTCAAAGCTTAAGGCTGTTCGGGCGGTTGCCAGAACGTCTCGTCCACGGGTGCTTCCGATCCGTCGGTAACCGGACCCGCGACGTCGACCGGGGCGAGCGGGCCGCAGCGGGCCCGGCGGGCGCGCAGGGCGAGCTGGTCGGCGATGGCGTAGGCCTCGGCCAGGGGCCGGTCCCGGGCCGCGCCGGCGTGGCCGCCGGCGGTGTCCGCGTACACCGTGGCCAGTCCCAGGCGGCGCTGCACCGGGCCCTGGACGACGCGGACGCTCTGCATCCGGGCGTACGGGATCAGGGTCGTCTCTCGGGTGATCCGCCCGGAGCGGGAGACGAAGACGTCGGCCGCCAGGCCGGCGCCCAGGAAACGCAGCCCGAAGGGATGCAGCAGGCGGGCCCACGGCGGGGGTGGCGACGTGGCCAGGGTGGCCAGGTCGACGCCGGGGAGCGCCGCGGCGACCAGGGCGCGGGCGGTCGGCAGGTCACCGACCGGCATGAGGCGGTCGGAGCTCTTGTCGTCGCCGGGGTCGGGACCGGACAGGCCGGCGATGTCCATCCGCAGGCTCATCCACCGTTTGGCCCGCCAGAGGAACGGCCAGGTGAGCCGCACCGCCTGCACCCGGTTCGGCGGCACCACCTGACTGCGCGTCTCGGTGAGGCCGTAGTGCAGCACCAGCCGGTCGCCGCCCTCCCGGGCGAGCTGGAAGTCCCAGTCGCGCAGCACCCGGCGGATCGGCTGGAGGAGGACACCGGCCATCGCGGTCATCGTGCTGGCGATGCCGATGAACGTCCACGAGCCCTCCAGCAGGAACTGGGCGGACACCCAGGCCACACCGAACGGCAGGAAGATCGCCTGTGGGGTGAGCAACTGGCTGATCAGCAGGTCGTGGTTGCGCACCCGGTAGAGCGGCGCGCCGCCGGCCGGCTCGTCCGTGGTGGCGGTGTCCACCGGGGCGGCCCGCCCGGACAGCGCCAGCAGCCGCTCCCGCAGGGTGGCCGCGTCCCGCACGGTCAGGTAGGCGAGCGGGGCCTCCGCCTTGTTGCCGCCGACCACCTCGAGCCGCAGCTCGGCCAGGCCGCTGAGCTGGGCGAGCAGGGGCCGGCGCAGCTCGACGGCCTGGAGCCGGTCGAGCGGGATGGCCCGGTTGCGCCGCCAGACCAGGCCCTCGGTGATCCGCAGCTCCCGGGCGACGACGTGGTAGCCGGTGTTCCACCAGCCGACCGCCGAGAAGATCACCACCCCGACCGCGAGCGCCAGCACGATGAGCGCGAAGTCGGTCGGCCCGACCTGCCCGAGGGTCTGCCAGGAGAGCGCCGCCACGATCACGACGATGCTCTTGGCGCCTTTCAGCAGCGGGCTGAGCGGGTGCAGGCGCCGGCGCGGCTCGATCTCCGGCGCCGGCCGCCCGGAGGGGGCGGGATGTCCGGTGTCGCTCACAGGCCCTCGGCCCGGTCCTCGCCGAGGGCGGTGAGCCGGTCGCGGAGGCGGGCCGCCTCGTCCGGCGGCAGTCCGGGCACCCGGGCGTCGCTGGCCGCGGCGGCCGTGTGCAGTTGCACCGTGGCCAGGCCGAACGCGCGCTCCAGCGGCCCGGCGGTGACGTCCACGTACTGCATCCGCGCGTACGGAACGATGGACAGGTGGCGGACCACCAGGCCGTGCCGCACCAGCAGGTCGTTGTCGCGCTCGGCGTAGCCCCAGGCCCGGACCGCACGGACGGCCACGCCGGCGCGCCAGAGGCCGAGGGCCAGGACCGCGGCCATGCCCCACAGCCACGCGGTCTGGCCGCCGATGATCCGGCCGGCGAGCAGGCCGCCGAGCAGCACGACGGTCCAGGTGGCGACGCCGATCAGGTGCACGATGATCAGACGGCTGGAGAGCGGACGCCAGGTGACGGTGTCCGGCCAGGGTTCGAGGGCATCGACGACGGTTCGCGCGGGCGGCTCGCTCACCCCTGAAGCCTAAGAGATGATCGCCTCTCCCGACGAGGTGAAGGGGGTGACCTCACGCAGGAACCCGCGGGCCTCCAGGAAGGAGCCGAGCGAGGCCCGGTGCTCGTCGCAGGCCAGCCAGGTCTTCCGCCGCTCCGGAGTGTGGATCTTCGGGTTGTTCCACCGCAGCTGCCAGACCGCGGGCGCGCGGCAACCCTTGGCGGAACACTGGGGGTTGATCTCCTCGACCATGCCGTAGACATTACGGAATGGGAGTTGTAGCGCCGGGCGGCCACGGGGGAAGCCGCCCGGCGACGAGCCAAATGCTACACGCATCCCATGGTCGGGTATCCACCCGGTGACCGTGCCCGATCCGGCGGATCGCGCAGAAAGATCAACACAAACGGCCCATGGCGCCGTGGGCTGCGCGGATCACAGGGTTTCGTCGATGATGACGGCCGGATGACGACGGGCCGCCCTAGGCTGGGCGGCGCCGCTGGGACCGGCTCTTAGGAACCTCCCAGCCGTGTGTTGTCGTATGTCGTGTAAGTCTTGAGCGTCGGCGTCGAAGAGCCGGCGCATCTCGACCGTTGTGGAGGACCGGTGGCGCAGCCGAGCACGCCCGAGACCGAGACGAGCGGCGGGTCCGCGGCGCCCGTGCCCCCGGCGCACGACGCGTCGCAGCTCGAGCGCGCGATGTTCGAGGTCAAGCGGGTCATCGTGGGCCAGGACCGGATGATCGAGCGGATGTTCGTGGCCCTGCTGGCCCGCGGGCACTGCCTGCTCGAGGGTGTGCCCGGCGTGGCCAAGACCCTCGCGGTGGAGACCCTGGCCAAGGTGGTCGGCGGCACGTTCTCCCGGGTGCAGTTCACCCCGGACCTGGTGCCGGCCGACATCGTGGGCACCCGGATCTACCGGCAGTCGAGCGAGCAGTTCGACGTGGAGCTGGGCCCGGTGTTCGTCAACTTCCTGCTGGCCGACGAGATCAACCGGGCGCCGGCCAAGGTGCAGTCGGCGCTGCTCGAGGTGATGGCCGAGCACCAGGTGTCGATCGGCGGCAAGAGCTACGACGTGCCCGACCCGTTCCTGGTGATGGCCACACAGAACCCGATCGAGCAGGAGGGCGTCTACCCGCTGCCGGAGGCGCAGCGGGACCGCTTCCTCATGAAGATCCTCGTGGGCTATCCGACGGACAGCGAGGAGCGGGAGATCGTCTACCGGATGGGGGTGAGCGCCCCGGAGCCGAAGCAGATCTTCACCCCGGAGGACCTGCTCGCCCTCCAGGGCCGAGCCGACCAGGTGTTCGTGCACAACGCGCTGGTGGACTACACGGTCCGGCTGGTGCTGGCCACCCGGGCCCCGGCACAGCACGGCATGCCGGACGTCGCCCAGCTGATCCAGTACGGGGCGAGCCCCCGCGCCTCGCTCGGCATCGTCCGGGCCACCCGGGCGCTGGCGCTGCTGCGCGGCCGTGACTACGCGCTGCCCCAGGACGTGCAGGACATCGCCCCGGACATTCTGCGCCACCGGCTGGTGCTCAGCTACGACGCGCTGGCCGACGACATCCCGGCCGACCACATCGTGGCCCGGATCATGCAGACCGTGCCGCCGCCGCAGGTCTCCTCCCGGCAGGGCTCCGGGCCGAACGGCGGATCCCCCGTCGCGCCGCCGGTCCCGCCCGGCCCGATGACCCCGGTCCCGGCCGGGGTGGCCCAGTCCGCGCAGTACGTGGCCGGCCCGGCCGGGGTGCAGCCGACCAGCGGCGTCCCGGCGGGCGTGTTCGACAACGGCCGGCCCCAGCCGCCGGCCGGGCCCTGGCCCGCCCCCGGTCACCCCGGCCAGCCCGGACCCCAATGATCCGGCCCGGCGCGGCGGTGCCGGTCGCCCCGGAGGAGGCGGCCCGGGCCGAGGCCGTCCTCGCCAAGCTGCAACTGCTGGTCACCCGGAAACTCGACGGCCTGCTCCAGGGGGACTACGCCGGCCTGCTGCCCGGCCCGGGCAGTGAGGCGGGCGAGTCGCGGGAGTACCGGCCGGGCGACGACGTGCGCCGGATGGACTGGCCGGTGACCGCCCGGACCACGCTGCCGCACGTCCGCCGTACGGTGGCCGACCGGGAACTGGAGACCTGGCTGGCCGTGGATCTGTCGGCGAGCCTCGACTTCGGCACCGCGAAATGGCTCAAACGGGACCTGGTGCTCGCGGCCGCCACCGCGATGGCCCATCTGACCGTCCGGGGCGGCAACCGGATCGGCGCCGTGGTGGGCACCGGCTTCGGCGTACCGGAGAGGAAGGTGAGCCGGAGCTGGTGGCGCCGCAGGCCGGAGACGGTGGGTGAGCCCCCACCGGGCGGCCCGGTTCTGCGGCTGCCCGCGCGGGCCGGCCGCAAGGAGGCGCAGGGCCTGCTGCGGGCGATCGCCGGGACCACGATCCGGCCCGGCCGCGCCGACCTGGGCGAGCTGATCGACATGCTGAACCGGCCGCCCCGGCGGCGCGGCGTGGCCGTGGTGATCTCCGACTTCCTGGCCCCTGTGGAGGGCTGGGCCCGGCCGGTGCGCAAGCTCGGCGTCCGGCACGACGTGCTCGCCATCGAGGTGGTCGACCCGCGTGAGCTGGAGCTGCCGGACGTCGGGGTGCTGACCCTGGCCGATCCGGAGTCCGGGATGCTGCACGAGGTGCAGACCGCCGATCCGGGGCTGCGCCGGCGGTACGCCGAGGCGGCGGGGGAGCAGCGCGCCGCGATCGCCCGTGCGCTGCGCGCCGCCGGCGCGGCCCACCTGCGGCTGCGCACCGACACCGACTGGCTGCTCGACATGGTCCGCTTCGTGGCCGCTCAGCGCCACGCCCGTACCCGAGGGACCACACGATGATCCGTTTTCTGGAGCCGTGGTGGCTGCTGACGCTGCTGCCGGTCCTGGCCATGGCCGGGCTGTACGTCTGGCGGCAGTTCCGCAAGCGGCAGTACGCGATGCGCTTCACCAACGTCGACCTGCTCCGCACCCTCGCCCCGAAGGGCCTGGGCTGGCGCCGGCACGTCTCGGCGGGCGCGTTCCTGCTGATGCTGGGCGCGCTGGCGGCGGCCACCGCCCGCCCCTCGGTGGACACCGAGGAGCCGCTGGAGCGGGCCACCGTGATGCTGGCCATCGACGTGTCGCTGTCGATGCAGGCCGAGGACGTGGCGCCGAGCCGGATCGAGGCGGCGCAGGAGGCCGCGAAGGCGTTCGTGGCCGAGCTGCCGCCCAGCTACAACCTGGGCCTGGTGTCGTTCGCGAAGGCGGCGAACGTGCTGGTCGCGCCGACCAAGGACCGGTCCGCGGTGATCAGCGCGATCGACGGGCTGACGCTGGCCGAGGCGACCGCCACCGGTGAGGCGGTGTTCACCTCGCTGGACGCCATCCGGATGGTGCCGGCCGACGGCGCGGACGGCGCCCCACCCGCCCGGATCGTGCTGCTCTCCGACGGCTACCGCACGTCGGGCCGCTCGATCGAGGACGCGGCGACCGCGTCGGCGCAGGCCAATGTGCCGGTGTCGACGATCGCGTTCGGCACCGACACGGGTGTGGTCGACATCCGCGGCTCGGTGCAGCGGGTGCCGGTGGACCGCCTCTCCCTGCAGGAGCTGGCCGAGAACACCGATGGCTACTTCTACGAGGCGGCCTCGGTGAGCGAGCTCAAGCAGGTCTACGAGGACATGGGCAGCTCGATCGGGCACCGGACCGAGCCACGCGAGGTGACACGGTGGTACGCCGCCGTGGGCCTGCTGCTGGGGCTGGCCGGCGCGGCGATGAGTCTGCTGTGGACGTCCCGGTTGCCCTAGGGTGTGTTGTGCGCCAGGACGAACAGCACGACAACCCAGGCCGAGAGCAGGGTGAAACCGAGGGGCGCGACGATCTTCTTCATGGTTGAACCGTCTTCCGCTGGTGACTGAGCTACGGGCGTAGGTCACTTCGCGGCCGAGAACCACCGCACGCCGACGGGCCGGCCTCGACGGGCCGGTGGCATGCGGGTGGGGGTCGAATGTCAGCGGTCAGAAACGCTGACGAGCGTCCCGGCCACGACTGGGAGGATCGCTATCTCGCACAGCGATCACCTCCACTACATAGCCGGGCCAGAACCGTGTCGGACTGTACTCCTTAACCACAACTTAAGAAAATCGGCGCGGCCCCTGAACGGGGTGTAAGTCGGCGGGACCTCCCTCGGCAGGGGTGGTGCGGGCCGATAGTCTCGCCTTTCAGAGGGATCGTCGTGACCCTGTGTGATGACCCGTCGATTGGAGTGTGTTGTGGCTCGCACCGTTCTGGTGACCGGAGGAAACCGCGGCATCGGCCTGGCCATCGCCCAGGCCTTCGTCAAGCAGGGAGACCGGGTGGCCGTCACCCACCGCGGCTCGAACGTCCCCGAGGGCCTGTTCGGTGTGCAGTGCGACATCACCGACTCGTCGGCCGTCGACGCGGCGTTCACCTTCGTGGAGAACGAGCTCGGCCCGGTCGAGGTGCTGGTGGCGAATGCCGGCATCACCGACGACACGCTGCTCATGCGGATGTCCGACGAGCAGTTCGAGCGGGTGATCGACACCAACCTGACCGGCGCGTTCCGGTGCGCGAAGCGGGCCAGCACCAAGATGCTGCGTGCCAAGTGGGGCCGGATCGTCTTCATCTCGTCGGTCGTCGGCCTGTACGGCGGCCCCGGCCAGGTGAACTACGCGGCGAGCAAGGCGGGCCTGGTCGGCATGGCCCGTAGCATCACGCGTGAGCTGGGCAGCCGCAACATCACCGCGAACGTGGTGGCGCCCGGTTTCATCGAGACCGAGATGACCGCCGTCTTGCCCGACTCGCGCAAGGCCGAGATCATCAAGGCCGTCCCGGCCGGTCGTCTCGCGGCCACGGACGAGGTCGCCGCCGCGGTGACCTTCCTCGCGAGCGACAGTGCGGCGTACATCTCGGGCGCCGTGCTCCCCGTCGACGGGGGCCTCGGTATGGGGCACTGATGTTTTCCGAGACTTTTTCAGGAGAGAAGTAAAAAGTGTCTGGACTGCTGGCCGGTAAACGGCTGCTCGTCACCGGCGTCATCACCGACGCCTCGATCGCCTTCTCGGTGGCGAAGCTGGCCCAGGAGGCCGGCGCCACCGTGGTGCTCACCGGCTTCGGCCGGCTCTCGCTGGTGGAGCGGATCGCGAAGCGGCTGCCCGAGCCGGCGCCCGTCATCGAACTGGACGTGACCAACCAGGAGCACCTGGACGGCCTCGCCGGCAAGGTTCGCGAGCACGTCGACGGACTGGACGGCGTGGTCCACTCCATCGGCTTCGCCCCGCAGAACGCCCTCGGCGGCGCCTTCCTCGACACCACCTGGGAGGAGGTCTCGCAGGCGCTGCACGTGTCGACGTACTCGTACAAGTCCCTGGCCACCGCCTGCCTGCCGCTGATGGATCAGGGTGGCTCCATCGTCGGCCTGACCTTCGACGCGACCAAGGCGTACCCGCTGTACGACTGGATGGGCGTCGCCAAGGCCGGGCTCGAGTCGGCCTCCCGCTACCTCGCCATGTACCTGGGCAAGCACGGCATCCGCAGTAACATCGTGTCGGCCGGCCCGCTGCGCACCATGGCGGCCAAGTCGATCCCGGGCTTCAGCGAGTTCGAGGACGCCTGGACCCAGCGGGCGCCGCTCGGCTGGAACCTCACCGACCCGGAGCCGACCGCCCGCGCGGTGTGCGCCCTGCTGTCCGACTGGTTCCCGGCCACCACCGGTGAGATGGTCCACGTCGACGGGGGTTACCACGCGCTTGCCGCATAGTCCGGTGGCAGGATGGGCGCGTGGTTTACGACGCGTTCGTCCTGCTCTCCTTCGGCGGGCCCGAGAAGCCCGATGACGTGATGCCGTTCCTGCGCAACGTGGTCCGCGGGCGCGGCGTCCCGGACGAGCGCCTCGCCGAGGTGTACGAGCACTACATGCACTTCGGCGGGGTGTCCCCGATCAATCAGCAGTGCCGCGACCTGCTCGCCGCGATCGGGACCGAGTTCGCGGCGCACGGCGTGAGCCTGCCCACCTACTGGGGCAACCGCAACTGGCATCCGATGCTGGCCGACACCGTGGCGACGATGCGCGACGACGGGGTCGAGCACGCGCTCGGGTTCGCCACCAGCGCGTACGGCGGGTATTCGTCCTGCAGGCAGTACTGGGAGGACATCGCCGCGGCCCGGGCGCACGTCGGGCCGGGCGCCCCACGGATCGCCAAGCTGCGGCAGTTCCACGACCATCCCGGCTTCGTGAATCCGCACGTGTCCGCCGTACGGGAAGCCTTGACGGAGCTGGAACCGGCCCGCCGGGCCTCCACCCGCCTGGTCTTCACGGCCCACTCCGTCCCGGTCAGCATGGCCCGGTCGGCCGGCCCCGAGGGCGGGCGGTACACCGCCCAGCTGGAGGAGACCGCCCGGCTGGTGCACGCGGCGGCCGCCGCCGACCTGGGCTACGACCTGGTGTGGCAGAGCCGCTCCGGCCCGCCGCACATCCCCTGGTTGGAACCGGACATCAACGACCATCTCGCGCTGCTCGCCGAGAAGGGGGTGACGGACGTGGTGGTCAGCCCGATCGGGTTCGTCTCCGACCATCTCGAGGTCATCTGGGACCTCGACAACGAGGCGAAGGAGACCGCGGCCCGGCTCGGCCTCGGCTATGCCCGGGCGGCGACGCCCGGCGTTCATCCCGAGTTCGTCGCAATGGTGCGGCAACTCGTCCAGGAGCGGACCGATGATCAGGAACGGCCAGCGCTCGGTACGCTGCCGACCTGGGACGTCTGCCCCGCGGACTGCTGCCCCCCACCCGCGCGACGAAAGGCACCCTGATGAAGGAGCGTAAGGCGATCGAGAGCTGGCTCACCGATATGGACGGTGTCCTCGTCCATGAGGGTGAGCCGGTGCCGGGCGCGCCCGAGTTCGTCAACCGGATGAAGGCGAGCGGCAAGCCGTTCCTCATCCTCACCAACAACTCCATCTACACGCCCCGCGACCTCCAGGCCCGGCTCTACCGGATGGGCTTCGACGTCGACGAGACCTCGATCTGGACGGCCGCGCTGGCCACCGCCCAGTTCCTCGCCGACCAGCGGCCCGGCGGCACCGCCTACGTGATCGGCGAGGCCGGCCTGACCACCGCCATGCACGCGGCCGGCTACATCCTCACCGAGTTCGAGCCCGACTACGTGGTGCTCGGCGAGACCCGCACCTACAGCTTCGAGGCGATCACCAAGGCGATCCGGCTGATCAGCGCCGGTTCCCGGTTCATCTGCACGAACCCGGACGCCACCGGCCCGTCGAACGAGGGCCTGCTTCCGGCCGCCGGATCGGTCGCCGCGATGATCTCCAAGGCGACCGGCGTGAAGCCGTACTTCGTCGGCAAGCCGAACCCGATGATGATGCGGTCGGCGCTCAACGCGATCGGCGCGCACAGCGAGAGCACCGCGATGATCGGCGACCGGATGGACACCGACGTGCTGTGCGGTCTCGAGGCCGGGCTGGAGACGATCCTGGTGCTCACCGGGATCAGCAGCCGGATGGAGAGCGAGACGTACCCGTACCGGCCGTCCCGGATCGTCAACTCCGTCGCCGACCTGATCGACGAGATTTGAGCGTCGTCGAGGCGGCGGCCTGGGTGTGTGTGCGGGAGCGGCGGGTGCTGGTGGTCCGGGCCATCGGGTCGGACGCCTTCTACCTGCCGGGCGGCAAACCCGAGCCGGGGGAGTCCGACGCCGAGGCGGCCGCCCGTGAGGTGTCCGAGGAGGTCGGCCTTCACGTCGACCCGGCCGCGCTGCGGCATTTCGCCACGATCGACGCGCCCGCGCACAACCGGCCGCCGGGCACTCGCGTACGTCTCGTGTGTTTTCTCGGTGAGGGACCCGGCGGCGAGCCGAAGGCGGCCAACGAGATCGCCGAGATCGGCTGGTTCACGTCGGCCGACGCCGGGCGGTGCGCGCCCGCGATCCGGATCGTCCTGGACGAGCTAGTCGGCGCGGACCTGATCGACTGAGCGGGCGTGCTCGGTGAAGAACCGGGTGGCGATCGCGGTGTGGATGCCGAACCCGAGCTCGGTCGGCCCGTAGAGCACCTCCCGCCGGACCGTCTCCTCGGTGTCCGGCTCCGGCGGCAGGTCGGCCGGGCTGCGCATCGCCGGCAGCAGGCCGAAGATGAGGACCGTGCCGTCGGGGGCGCTGACCGTGTCGTACAGCCGGATGTGGCCCGGATCGGCCACCACCCCGGTCTCCTCGAACAGCTCCCGCACCGCGGCGGCCTGCCAGGTCTCGCCCACGTCGATGAAACCGCCCGGCAGCGCGAGCCGCCCGCGAGCCGGCGCGATCCCGCGGCGGACCGCCAGCAGACCGGCGCCGACCGGCTGGACCGCCACCGCCACCGGGGTGGGGTTGAGATAGCTGACCTCGCCGCACGCCGTGCAGCGGCGCGGCCACGGCTGATTGACGGTGAACCGGGCGCCGCAGAAGCTGCAGTGCGCGTGCCGGTCGAGGGCCGGGCTCACGGGCGCAACGGGGAGTTGCAGGCCGCCACCAGGGCCTGGCGGCAGGCGGCGGTCAGCGGGCGCAGCGCCTCGTCACGCTGCTGGGCCTCGTAACCGTTCACGGCGCCGCCCGGCGCGCTCGTCTCGGCCAGGGCGAGGACCTGGTCCAGGACGCTGGCCCGGGCGAACAGCCGCCGCGAGCGCGGGTCGAACCCGGGCGGCAGGGTCTCGGCGCTCTCCGGCCGGCGCAGCGCCTGGAGGGCGCCGGCCAGCTCCGGTTTCCACTGCGCCACGTCGAGCCGGGTCAGCCGGGCGGTGGCCTCGCCGAGCGCGACGGTGAGCTGCGCCTCGGCCTCGGCGGCGCCCATCTGGAAGACCTGCCGGTGCTCGGGCGCCTCGTGGACCCGCCACAGCACGGTGGAGAACTCCACACCCGAGCCGGACGTGTGCCGGCGGACCTCCGGCACCACCCCGAACGACGGAGTCATCACCGCCTCGCCGGCCAGCAGCGCCGCCCCGGTCAGGTCGCCCGGGCCGGGCAGGCCGCGCGGGTCACCGGGCACCGGCAGCACCAGGCGGATCTCGTCGGGGTGCAGCTTCGCGAAGATCGGCAGGCCCTGGGGCAGCGGGACGTCGGTCCAGGTGCCGGGGGCGTCGGCGACGAGGTGCTCCTCGTCCGCGGCGATCTCGTCGGCCAGCTCGTCGAACGGGACGAGGCCGGCGCGCCAGGCGCGCACCCAGGCCACGAACCTGGTGGACCGGCGTGCGGTACGGGTGGCCGCATCGGCTGCGGGTGACATGCGAGCAAGGGTACGTGCCGGTGCGGAGAGTTGTCTCGGCTCGGAGCGTCACCGCCTGTGTGTCCGTGATCGCGCGTTACCGTGCGGGACATGTATGGGGAGGATGTGCTGGCGGGCGACTGGCGCCGCCGGAAGGTGACACCGGAGGTGGAGGCCGAACCGGATCTGGTGGTCGAGGACGCCGATTCCGGGTTCTGCGGTGCGGTCGTCGGGTTCGAGCTGGGCGCCGTCGTCCTGGAGGACCGCAACGGCAGGCGCCGCAACTTCCCGCTCGCCCCGGCCGCGTTCCTGCTGGACGGCCGTCCGGTCACATTGGTCCGCCCGGTCGCCGGCCGGATCAAGAAACAGCGCCGGGTCACCGCGTCCGGGTCGATCGCCGTCGACGACGTGAGGGCCCAGGTGGCGAAGGCCAGCCGGATCTGGGTGGAGGGCATCCACGACGCCGCGCTGGTGGAGCGGATCTGGGGCGACGACCTGCGGATCGAGGGCATCGTCGTGGAGCCGCTGGACGGCATCGACGACCTGACCGGTGCGGTCGCCGCGTTCCGGCCCGGGCCGGCGCGACGGCTCGGCGTACTGGTCGATCATCTCGTCCCGGGGTCCAAGGAGAGCCGGATCGTGGCCCGGGTGACCGACCCGAACGTGCTCGTCACCGGTCATCCCTACGTGGACATCTGGCAGGCGGTCCGGCCCGAACGGGTGGGCCTGCGCGCCTGGCCGGTGATCCCGCCGGGCCGTCCGTGGAAGGAGGGCGTCTGCGCGGCCGTCGGTGTCCGGGAGCCGGCCGACATGTGGCGCCGCGTCCTCGCCTCGGTCAGCTCCTACAGGGACGTCGAGACGCCGCTGATCAACTCGATGGAACGGCTGATCGACTTCGTCACGGTCTTCGAGGACTGAGCACGCTTCCGATGCGGCGGGCGGCCTCGGCGAGGCGGTCCGGCGGGTGGGCGGCATAACCGATCACCAGGCCCGGCGGTCCGGTGCGGCGCCGGTGCCAGGTCAGAGGCTGCACCAGTACGCCCGTGGCCGCGACCCGCCCGGCCACCTCCACGTCGTCGGCCGTCTCCGGCAGCAGCACGAGCAGGTGCAGCCCGGCCGCCACCCCGGCCACCCGCAAACCCGGCAGATGCTCGCGCAACCCGGCCAGCAGCGCGTCCCGCCGTGCCCGCTGGCGGGCCCGGACCGCCCGCAGATGCCGCTCGTAGTCGCCGGACGCCAGCAACTCGGCCAGCACCAGCTGCGGCAGCGCCGGATTGCCCAGGTCGCTGGCGTGCTTGGCGGCGAGCAGCTCGGCCTGCATCGGGCGCGGGGCGATGAGCCAGCCCATCCGCATGGCCGGCGCCAGCGATTTGGAGACACTGCCGAGGTACGCCACCCGCTCCGGCATCGACCCCTGCACCGCGGCGACCGGCGCCCGGTCGTACCGGTGCTCGGCGTCGTAGTCGTCCTCGATCACCAGGTTGCCGGCGGACGCCCAGGCCAGCAGCTCCCGGCGGCGTTCCGGGGCCAGCACCACCCCGGTTGGGAACTGGTGCGCCGGCGTCAGCACGGCCGCACCGACGCCGGTCGCGACCAGATCGCCGATCCGCATCCCGTCCGCGTCGACCGGCACCCCCACCTGCGCCATGCCCCAGAACGCCATCTGGTCGGCGGCGCCCCGCGACCCCGGGTCCTCGACCGCGACCGTCGTGACGCCCCGGGCCTTGAGGACGTGCGCGACCAGGGCGAGCCCTTGCGCCACGCCCGCGGTGACCACCACGTCGTCCGCTTCGGAGCGCACCCCACGCGTACGGGTGAGCCAGGCGACCAGTGCCGCTCTCAGCCGGGGCGTGCCACCCGGGTCGCCGTAGCCGAGGTCCGCGGCCGTGATCCGGTCCAGCACCGCGCGCTCGGCCCGCAGCCAGACCGCCCGGGGGAACGCCGACAGGTCCGGCACACCCGGCGACAGGTCCAGGTCGATGCCGTCCGGGGCGGAGACCGGCAGCCGTAGCTCGTCCAGGGTCCGCCGGCGGTCCCCGGCCGGCCGTGACCCGAGCGCCGTGCCGCGCCCGGTGACGACCGTGCCCGACCCGGTCCGCGCCCCGGCCAGCCCCTCGTCGACCAGCCGCTGGTAGGCCTGCACCACCACACCCCGGGAGACGCCCAGCTCCCCGGCGAGGAGCCGGGTGGCCGGCAGCCGGGCGCCCGGCGCCAGCCGCCCGGCCGTGATCGCCGCCCGCAGGCCCTCGGTCAGCCAGGCGGTCAGCCCCTTGGCCGGCGCCTCGTCGGCCCGTAGCTGGAGAAAGTCCGATCCGGAAATTGGTCCACCTCATCCCGCTCGAATTGGCCCTCGAACCGGACCATACTCGGGGGAACGATTCTCCTCATGACACCCTCCGTTCGGGAATCCGCCGCACCGCCACGCCTTCCGCGGACCGCGCGCTACGGGCTGGCCGGGGCGGCCGGCATGGTCTTCGTCGGCGGCAGCGTCGCGGTCTCCGGCCACCTCGCCGACGCACCGCTGTTCACCGTGCAGGCCGCCCGGTACGGGGTGGCCTGCCTGCTCCTGCTCGGCTACGCCCGATGGGCCGGCACCCCGGTGCACCGGCCCCGCCGCCGCGAGTGGCTCTGGCTGCTCGGCGTCACCCTGACCGGCCTGGTGATCTTCAACGTCGCCCTGATCCAGGGCTCCCGGCACGCCGAACCCGCGGTCATCGGCGTCGCCGTGGCCTGCGTGCCGATCGTCCTAGCCGCGGTCGGCCCGCTCCTGGAGGGCCGCCGCCCGGCCGCCCGGGTGCTGGCCGCCGCCGTGGTGGTGACCGCCGGCGCGGCCCTGGTGCAGGGGCTCGGCCGCACCGACGCGACCGGCGTGGCCTGGGCGGCCGTGACGTTCGCCTGCGAGGCCGCCTTCACCCTGCTCGCGGTGCCGGTGCTGGGCCGGCACGGGCCGCTCGGCGTCTCCGTGCACGCCACCTGGCTGGGTGCCGCCGTGTTCGCCGCGATCGGCCTCACGGTCGAGGGCCCCGGCGCGGTCACCCGGCTCCACCTCGACGACGTCCTGGCCGGCGCCTACCTGGCCGTCCTGGTCACGGCCGTCGCGTTCCTGCTCTGGTACACGTGCGTGGCCGGCATCGGCTCCGGCCCCGCCGGCCTGCTCACCGGCGTGGCCCCGGTCGCGGCCGCCGCCACCGGCATGGCCCTCGGTGCCCCGTCCCCGGCCCCCCTGGTCTGGCTGGGCATAGCCACAGTCGCTGCCGGCCTGGCCCTCGGCCTCTCCCACCGCCCCACCCCCATGCCCACCTCAACCGCCGCCACCACCGCGGCAGCCGCCGCCCGCCCGCGATCTTGAACGCTTCCCCACCGTCTGCGGTAGCCGATCGTCCAAGATCGCGGCCGGTGGGGGTGGCGCGTCTGGCGTCGTGCCCACTCGCCTGTTGAGCGCCTCCTCGATCTTGGGTGGTGGGAAAACGGTCAAGATCGCGGGAGGTTGGGGGTGGTGAGTGCGGAGGGGAGAGGGCGCGGAGAGAGAGGGAGAGGCGGGTGGAGAGGACGGGCGGCTCAGGCCGGTGGGGCGGCACGGGCGGGAGGGGGCAGGTGGTCGCGGAGGTGGCGGGACGGGGTGGTTGTGGTTGGGGGTGCGATGTCCGTACCGGGGATGGGGTCGAGTTTTTCAGGCCAGATGGCTGGGGGCGCGGCTGTAGCGGAAGGTGGCGATGTCCAGGCGTTCGGCCGTGCCGTCGGGGTCGCGCAGGATGCGCAGGATCTCGCCCTCGTTGTCGCCGGAGAGGCCGCGCCAGCGGTCCGGGGCCTCGCGCGCGAAGCGGGTGTGATGGTTGGGGCCGGTCATGACGAGGGCGTCGCCGTCGGGGAGGAGCGAGTACTCGCGGCCCATCCACCACCAGCGGCCGCAGATCTCGGCGGCCTCGCCCTCGGGGGCCGCGGGCGGGCGCCACGCGGGGACGGGGGTGGGCTCGCTGTCCAGGGTCGCGGTGAGAGCCGCCAGGCCGACGTCCTTGATGCTGGTGCCGTCGAGGCCGTAGGCGTTGGCGAAGACGATGACGCCCATCCGGCTGCGGCGGTGTACGGCCAGGTGCGCGACGTAGCCGGGCATCGAGCCGCCGTGCCCGGCGTAGACCCGCTCGCCGACCCGGTACAGCTGTGGGCCGAGGCCGTGCCCGGCGGTCCAGGACTCCAGATCGCTGATGGCGACCGGCGTGCACATCTCGTCGACCGTCTCCCGGGCCAGGACGGCCGGCGCCGGATCGGCCAGGAAGGCGGCCCATTTCGCCATGTCGGTGACCGTCGACCAGAGCTGCCCGGCGGGCGCCATGGCGCCGGTGTCCGGGCGCGGCTCCTCGTGCAGGGCGCCGCCGAGAGCGTGCTGCACCACATAGCCGCGGGCGTACGGCTCGACCGGCGCGTAGGTGGTGCGCTTCATGCCGAGCGGGTCGAGGAGGCGTTTGCCGGCGAGTTCGGCCCAGCCCATGCCGGTGACCCGTTCAAGGACCGCGCCGAGCAGACCGTAGGCCAGGTTGGAGTAGCGGTAGCGGCGGTACGGCGGCCCGGCCAGCTTCTCGTAGGTGAGCTCGGCCAGCAGCCTGTCCACGTCGCCGCCGGGGTTGCGCTCCCACCACGGGCCGTCCGGCTCACGTTGCAGTCCGGAGACGTGGCCGAGCAGCTGGCGCAGGGTCACGCCGCCGATCGGGGTGCCCGGCAGGTGCCGGTAGAGCAGGTCGTCGAGGGCGAAGAAGCCCTCGTCGCGCAGTTGCATCACCAGGGTCGCGGTGATCGTCTTGGTGATCGAGCCGAGCCGGTACTGGGTCTTCGGGTCCGGGCGGGGCTGCTCGCCGGCGCCCGCGAAGTGCAGGACGGCGCGGTCGCGGACGACGGCCAGGGCGAGCGACGGCACCCGGCCGGTGGACTGTGCCCGGGCGGCGATCCCGTCGATCCGGCGGACGGTCTCCGGTAGCAGCGTCACGGTGGGTTCCCTCCCCTGCGGCGAACTCATGGGTCTAACTGTTTGAACCGGATTCGGCTACGGTCGCCGTGGGTGCATGGACGTGTCACGATCGGTGTGTGGAAGCCGTGCTCTGGGTCGTCCTCGCCGTGGTCCTGGCGATCGCCGAGGCCTTCACCGCGACGATTCTGGTCATATTTTTCGCCGCCGGTGCTCTGGCCGCGGCGGGTGCTGCCGCGCTCGGAGCGGGCCCGGTGATTCAGGTGATCGTCTTCGCCGCGGTGTCCGGGCTCTCGGTCGGTGCGCTGCGCCCGATCATCATGCGGCACGCCCGCCCTGCCCTGGAGACCGGGGAGCGCCCGTTCGGGATCGAGGCGATCGAGGGTTCCCGCGGGACCGTGGTGGAGGAGGTCTCCGCCGACCACGGCATGGTCAAGATCGACGGCGAGCTGTGGCAGGCCCGCTCGGTCGACGGCCAGGAGGTCTTTCTTCCGGGAGTGCATGTCCGGGTCGTCAAGCTGCGGGGCGCGACCGTCCAGGTGTGGCACGACGACCTGCCCGATCTATAGAAGGAGTGGGTTGATGGAACAGATCGTCCTGATCCTCGTCATAGCCATCGTCGTGCTCGTCGTGACCACGCTCGTCAAGTCGGTCCGGATCGTCCCGCAGCAGCGGATGGACGTCATCGAACGGCTCGGGAAGTACCAGCGCACCCTCTCGCCCGGTCTCAACCTGCTGGTGCCGTTCGTCGACTCGGTGCGCACCAAGGTCGACATGCGTGAGCAGGTGGTCTCCTTCCCGCCGCAACCGGTGATCACCTCGGACAACCTGGTCGTCTCGATCGACACGGTGCTCTACTTCAAGGTGGTCGACCCGGTCCGGGCGACCTACGAGATCTCCCACTTCCTCCAGGCCATCGAGCAGCTGACCGTCACCACCCTGCGCAACGTGATCGGCTCGCTGGACCTGGAGCGGGCGCTGACCAGCCGCGAGGAGATCAACCGGCACCTGTCCGGGGTGCTGGACGAGACCACCGGCCGCTGGGGCATCAAGGTGACCCGGGTCGAGATCAAGGCGATCGAGCCGCCGCCGAGCATCCGCGACTCGATGGAGAAGCAGATGCGCGCCGAGCGGGACCGGCGGGCCGCCATCCTCAACGCCGAGGGTCACAAGCAGGCGCAGATCCTCACGGCCGAGGGCGAGAAGCAGGCGGCCGTGCTCCGCGCCGACGGTGACCGGCAGGCCCGGATCCTCCAGGCGGAGGGCCAGGCGAAGGCGATCCGGACCGTCTTCGACGCGATCCACCAGGCCAATCCGTCGCAGAAGGTGCTCGCGTACCAGTACCTTCAATCGCTCCCGCAGATCGCCAACGGCACCGCCAACAAGGTGTGGATCCTGCCGACCGAGCTCACCAAGGCGCTGGAGGGGCTGGGCGGGGCGCTCGGCGGCCTGGCGAACATGGCGGGCGACGAGCCCCGGCAGGACGTGGACGCGAGCGCCGTCGAGCGGGAGGCCGCGGCCGCCGCCGAAGCCGCCGCGGCCGAGGCACGCCGGGTCGACGAGGCGGTGCGGGAGGCCGAGGCGGAGGCCTCCGGGCGGCCGGGACTGCCCGCCCCCGGCCTGATCCCGCCGAGCGCGGCGCTGGGCGGGGCCGACTACGACGGGGTGCAGCACATCGAAAAACACTGACTTTTCCAGCTTTTGTGAGATCCGCCGCATTCCGCGATGACTCTTTGACATGCTTCGCAGCAGGATTTCCGACCGGTGCCCCCGGCCGCTCGGCTTGTTGCCCCAGCTAACGAGGCGGAGCCATGAGCATCAGCCAGCGTCAGACGGCGAGCGGCCGACCCCTGCGGGTCGCGCCGGCGTGGGTCGGCGCCCCGACCGCGACCGAGGCGGACACGCACCACCTTCTGCCGGTGCGGGACGCCGTCTGGATCTGGTCGGTCCGCCGGTACGCCCGCCTGGCCCTGTGGGCGCTCCCGGCCGCCGCGGTGTGCTACGGCTGGCTCACCCTGGAGGTTCAGGGCGTACCCGGCCCCCTCGCCGTCGGCCTGTTCGCCGGGTGGCTCGCCATGATCTCCCTGATCGCGCTGGCCGGGCTGCTCGCCGGGTCCCGTACCCGGCGGTGCGCCCTGGCCGGGCTGCTGACCACGCTGGCCGGCGCCACCCTGCTGTTGCCGGTGGCGGCCCTGCCGGAGGACGCCGTGGTGGCGAGCGCGCCGATGGCCGCCGGGCACGTCGACAGCCTGCTCACCGTCGCCGCGGCGGTGTGCGGCGCCGGGATGCTGCTGCTCGGCTGGGCGGTGTTCCGTTCCAAACTCGTCAACCCCGCCGACGGGGTGCTGCTGATGCTCGCGGCGCTGGCGATGGGTGCGGGAACGTCCGTGGACCAGCCCGTACCCACCGTCGGCGCCCTGCTCGCTCTGGCCGCCGGAATGGGACTCGCCTGGACCGGCGGCCGCCTCGTACCCCGCTCCTGAGTCAGCGCGTGATCTCGTAGAACCCGATCGCCGCCGCGGTCGCCACGTTCAGCGAGTCCACCCCGTTGTGCATCGGGATCACCACCCGGGCGTCGGCCGCCTCCAGGGCGGTACGCGTCAGCCCGGGCCCCTCCGCGCCGAGCAGCAGCGCGGGCCGCTCCCGCTGGGCCGGGGTCAGGTCGGCGATCGACACGGCGCCCTCGCCCGGCGTCATCGCCAGCAGGCTGAACCCGGCCGCCCGGATCGCCTTGAGGGTGCCCGGCCAGTCGTCCGACTTCGCGTACGGGATGGCGAACACCTCACCCATGCTGACCCGGACCGCCCGGCGGTAGAGCGGGTCCGCGCAGTTCGGCGACAGGACCACGGCGTCGATGCCGAGCGCCGCCGCGCTCCGGAACAGCGCACCCAGGTTGGTGTGCGTGTTCAGCCCCTCCAGGACGGCCAGGCTCCGCGCCCCGGCGAGCATCTCCTCCATCACCGGCAGCTCCCGCCGGTGGAACGACGCCAGGATGCCCCGGTGCACGTGGAACCCGGTGATCGACTCCAGCACCGGCGGCGGAGCGGTGTAGAGCGGCGCCTCCGGCGGCAGCCCGGTCAGCTGATCGGCGCGCTTCTCGTCGACCAGGGCCGAGCGCATCCGGTAGCCGGCCCGCAGCGCCCGCTGGATGACCAGCTCCCCCTCGGCGATGAACAGACCGTTCGGCGGCTCCCACCGGGTCCGCAGCTCGACGTCGGTGAGGGCTAGATAGTCGCCGATCCGTGGATCGTCCGGGCTGGTGATACTGAGTGCAGGCACACCGGCATTATTCGCGGGGTAGGGTCACCCTTGTCGAGTTCGCCGGGGGTGATCCGTGTCGGATCCGCATCTGCTCGCCCTGTTGCGTGCCCTCCGCCTGCGCCAGAGCGCGCCGGAGGCCGTCGCCGCCGGAGGAGCCGATGCCGACGCCGCGCTCTCCGTCCCGAAGAAGGCCGACGACGAGGAGGCCGAGATGCCCCCGTCGCACCACCCCGGCGGTGGCCTGCTCTGGCGCGGCGATCCCGGCGACACGATCGGCCGCTCCGGTTTCCAGGCCCGCTACGGCCCCGAGCGGGGAATCCCACCGATCGGGGCCGTCCCGTCCGGCCCGACCGGTCCGGTGCCGAACATCCCGCCGGTCGCCCCGGCCCGCCGGCTCGGCGGGCCCGGCACCGAGTTCCCGCCACCGGAGACGACCGGTGGCCGTCCGGGCCGCCGCCGACCCGGGGTGCCCGGCAAACGGCCCACGCCCCGGCCCGACGGCGTCGACCCGGCCGACCGCCAGGCACTTCGCGACACCCAGGGGCTGCTCAGCTCCAGCCTCACCGCGGCGGGCGGCATCGACGAGGTCGCCGGCCGGCTCTGGCAGGCCCTGCGGCAGGCGCAACCGGCCCTGCTCGAGGCGCTCCCCGGCACCCCGGGGACACAGCGCGCCCAGCTGGTCCGCGCGCTCGGTTGGCTGGTCCGCCGGCTGGACGACCCGCCGGCTCTGGTCGCCGGCTGCATTCAGCTCGGTGCGGTGCTGGCCGAGTGCGGCATCCCGTGGACCCGGCTCCGGGTGGTCGGCGCCGCGCTGGCCGAGGCGATGCGCGCGGGGATGGCCCCGGGCGCCTGGCGGCAGGACTTCGACCAGGCCTGGCGCTGGACGTGGCAGCACATCTACGAGTGGCTGGTGCACGGCGGGACGCTCGTCGCGTACCAGCCGACCGCCTGGCCCGCCGAGGTGATCGAGCACGACGTGCGCCGCCAGGACCTCGCGGTGATCACGTTGCGGCCGTCGCTGCCGATGCCGTTCCGCCCCGGCCAGTACACCCGGGTCGAGGTCGACGCCGTGCCCGGGGTCCGCCGGCCGTACTCTCTGGCCGGCGCCCCGCACCGGGACGAGCTGATCGAGCTGCACGTGCGGGCGAAGACGGAGACCGGCGTCAGCGGCACCCTCGTGCACCACACCCGTGACGGCGACCTGGTCCGCCTGAGCCGCGCCGAGGGCGACATGGGCCTCCCCGCCGAACCGGGCCGCGGCATCCTCATGATCGCAGGCGACACCGGTGTGGCCCCGATGAAGGCCATGCTCGCCGAGATGGTCGCCACCGCCGACCCTCGGCCGGCCGTCCTGTTCTGGGGCGTCCGCGACCGGACCGAGCTCTACGACATCGACGCCCTCACCGAGCTGGCCGCCCAGGCGCCGCGCGCCGCGGTGGTCCCGGTGGTGGCCGAGGGCGATCCCGGGCCCTACGAGTCCGGCCTGGTCACCGACGTGGTCGCCGCCTTCGGCGAGTGGTCCCGCTTCGAGGTCTACGTGGCCGGGCCGCCGCTCATGCTGACCAGCACCAGCGCGGCGCTGCACCGGCTCGGCGTGGATGCCGCGCGCATCCATCACGACGCGCCCGAATAATCCCATTTCTGGTACGCCGTTCGCGGCCCTCAGCGGACGGCGTAGCCCGGGACGGACGGCCAGCGGACGGTGAGCACCACCGACTCCTCGGCGGCGAACCAGGAGTGGTCGACGCCGCGCGGCCAGACCACGTAGTCGCCCTGCTTGTCGAGGACGACCGTGCGCTCCGGGAACTCCATGTGGAAGCAGCCGCTGATCAGCACCAGCAGCGCGGTCCGCTCCTCGCCGCGGACCCACTCGGCCCGCCGGTCGCCCCGCGGATGCCGGCCCCACTTGATCTCGACGTCGGTGCTGTGCCGGGGATCGCCCTCCGGCTTGAAGTGCCCCAGCAGCCAGCCCCGGTCGGCGAGCGCGTCCGGGTCGGCGTTTCCCACATAGATCTCGCTCATCCGGCGAGCGCCTCGTCGAGGATCTTGCGGTAGGCGGCGGGCACGTGGTTCGGGCCGCCGGGGGTGAAGACGTCCGAGTGGGAGACCTCGGCCCACGCCGTCGCCGGCACCGCGGCGCGGAGCTCGGCCAGGACCGGCGCGCTGTCGGTCAGCATGGCGAGGGCGACCAGGCACTCCTCGGCCTCGCCGACGCATTCGAACGGCTTGTGCGCGTCGACGCCGAGCAGCTCCAGGAACCCGGCCGTCTGGGACGGGTCGGCGAACAGGTCCCGCCCGAAGATGTGCGCGAGCCGCTCCCGGGGCATGTGCGGGGCCATCGCCAGGAAGACGAACCGGCACTTCGGACAGTCACCGCACCAGCGGGCCGTCGGGTCGTGCAACTTGAAAGCCTTGTTACAGCTAGTAACAACATCATCGTACGCAGTGTGACCGGCGAACAGCTGGGCGATGTGCAGTTCGGACAGTGGGCGCAGCAGCGAGAAATACGGGTCGGACAGTCCCGCGGACGCCGCCACGGCGGCCCGCAGCAGCCCCTCCGCCTCGACGCCCTTGGACCACTGGTGGTTCACCTCGTGGCCGTTCCAGATCAGGTTCGGGTCGGAGGCGGACCGCTCGTTCGACATCACCACCGGGCCGAGCCCGTGCCAGACCGCGGTGGCGATGGCGATCAGCGAGTTGATCGCGGTGACCGGGATGTGCCCGTTCAGCGCCCCGGCCTTGTTGAGCTCGAAGAGCCGCGGGTCCAGCCTGCGGCGGGCGGCCAGCGCGGGCAGGCCGGAAGCGGCGTTCACCTGCTCGATCACCGGGTTCGGGTTGACCGAGAACGGCACCGGGTCGAGCCCGGCGGCGCGCAGGATCTCCAGGGTGACGATCGAGTCCTTGCCGCCGCCGACCGCGGAGAGCGGCCGGCCACCGGTGATCCCGGTGGGCTCGGCGGCCGGGATCACACCCGGGGCCTCCACGGCCAGCTCCAACACGTGCGGAAGCTGGTTGCGGTAGGCGTACTCCGCCATGCCCTTGGTGTAGACGGCCGTGAGGAAATCGGTGACCTGGGGCGGCACGGGTTTGGGCGCGACCACCCGGGCCGGCGCGCCGACCTTGAAGTAGCTCACCCCGGCCACCACGTGCAGCAGGTCGAGCACCCGGGTGAGCGCCTCCGGAACGGCCGGGTCGGCCGGCACCGGCAGCGTGATCGTCTCGGTGAAGCGCAGTGGCTCCGGACCGTCCAGCAGGTAGTCGAACGTCGCCACGCCCGTCACCGGATCGAACGTGTACGAGGGGAACTGCATGACGTCGAACCGCACCCGGAGTCTCCTTGCCTATGACCGAGGGGCAATATTAGTTCGGTCCGACGAGGTTCGACGCGAAGCGGGGAGACGACGTGCGCCTGGCAGACCTGCGCGGCCGTTCGGTGGCGGTCTGGGGGACCGGCCGGGAGGGGCGGGCCGCGGTGACCGCGATCGCCCGCCATCAGCCGTCCCGCCTGATCGCGGTGGACGACAGCGCCAATTATCTGTCCGTGGAGTGGACCGGCGAACTGGCCGGGCTGGCGCCGCTGGCCGGTGGTGAGCACGCCTTCGCGGCCCTGGCCAGCGCCGACGTGGTGGTCCGGTCACCCGGGGTGCCGTCCACCCACCCGTTCATGGTCGAGCTGCGCGAGCGCGGGATCACGGTGACCGGCGGCAGCGCGCTGTGGATGGCCGAGCACGCCGCGAAGACCGTCGGGGTCACCGGCAGCAAGGGCAAGAGTACGACGTCCAGCCTGATCAGCCACCTGCTGACGGCGGTCGGGCGGCCCAACGCGTACGGCGGGAACATCGGGGTGCCGCTGCTCGACATGCCCGAGGCGGAGCTGTACGTGCTGGAGCTCTCCAGCTACCAGTGCGCCGACCTGACCCACTCGCCGCGGGTGGCGGTGGTCACGTCGCTCTTCCCGGAGCACCTGGACGCGCACGGCGGCGAGCGGGAGTACTACCGGGACAAGCTGAACATCCTCCGGCACGACCCGGAGCTGATCGTGGTCAACGGGACCGACCGGCGACTGCGCGACGAGATCCGCGGGGTCACCGACGCGGGCCGGTTCCCGCCCGTGCCGGCGGCCGCCGCGGACTCCCGGTTCCGGGTCGAGGACGGGCAGGTCTGGTGCAGTGACGAGCCGTTGTTCCCGCGGGACGCGCTGCCGCTGAAGGGCCGGCACAACGAGGGCAACCTGTGCGTCGCGCTGGCCGTGCTGGACGGCATGGGCGTGGACGTGGAGGCGGAGCGGGCGGTCGTCGAGGCGGCGGTCCGGTCCTTCCCGGGGCTGCCGCACCGGCTCGCCGAGATCGAGGACCCGTCCGGGCTGACGTTCGTCGACGACACCCTCTCGACGAGCCCGTACGCCGCCATGCACGCCATCGAGGCCTACGAGAACCGGCCACTCACCGTGCTCGTCGGCGGAAACGATCGCGGCCTCGACTACTCACCGTTACGTGACTTTCTGGCCGACCGGGAACTCACCGTGATCGGCCTGCCGGACAGCGGCCCCCGCATCCTGGAGGCGCTGGCCCGCCTGCCCCGGGTCCGCACCGAGCCGGCCGAGGACCTGGCCGACGCCGTCCGCCTGGCTCGCAAGATCACCCCGGCCGGGGGAGTGGTGCTGCTGTCCCCGGCCGCGCCCAGCTACGGCCGCTTCCGCAACTTCGAGCACCGCTCCGAGGTCTTCGCTCAGGCGGTCCGCGACACGGCGGAGGCCTGAGACGGCTGTGACGCGGCGGCGGCCGGAGCCGGCGGTGACACCGCCGTCGCCGGGACGGGCGGCCCGGTCCGGATCTGGTAGATCTCCACGCGGTCCGGTCCGGACTTCACGACGAGCGTGGTGGTGACCGTGGTCGACACGAGCCGGGACGTGCGGACCTTCTCGTCCGGCGTCGGCTCGGGACACGGCGTGCCCGGCTCCGGGGGGACCGTGGTGCCGGAGATGCCGGCGTAGGCCCGGACGATCCGGAAGCCGGTGACCTCCCGCGTGCCCGTCCGTCGGACCACCTTGACGGTGAGGAACTCCTTCGCGTCCTGGGCGGTGTGGACGGCCCGGACCGGGCGGGCGCCGGCCTCGCCGCACACCACCGCGTAGCTGTCCTGAACCAGCTTCAGGTGCTCGAACTCCAGGCGCTTCGCCTTGGCCCGCAGGGTGGCGGCGTCCCAGTCGAAGGCCCGGCGAACGTCCTCGGCGTCCACGAAACCGGTGTTGGTGCCGAAGTCGAAGGTGACCTTCGCGTGGGCGGGGCCGGGGAAAGCCAGGACCGCCAGGACGATCACCGGGAACCATCGCATGCCTATTTCTCCTGAAATGAGAGCAATTACCCCCATGCTTCCACGGCGCAGCGCGTACGGCGTACCGGAAATTTTTTTGATCATGTTTCCGGTGTGACGGCGAGGTTTCAGCGCGTCACGGAGACCGGACGATCGGATGATCGCTCCTCGTCGAAATGGCCTAGCTCGAATGGGTCGTTCAGTCGACGAAAAATGGGCGAAATTCGGACATGTGATGGCGGCCACGTCGTTTCGGCCATTTGGGGATCGATGGCGGTCATCCGCCCCCTCCGAAACATCAGTTCATTCGCGCTGCTCCGGTAACGGTTTGAAAACTTCCTTCACAGCCTTGACAGCAGGGGGCCGTTAGTAAGAACTTTTACCGCGACAGTAAACAGTCCTTCCTGAAAGGGTGACCGATGGCTGAGCCGGAGATGGACGGCGCCGCGTGGACCGCGGTGACCCCCTCGCTGGTTCGCGCCCACGCCGCTCTGAACAGGAGCAACGGGAGCGACCACGGGGGCGGGCGCACCACGCCCTCGAACGGCGTGGACCATCCGCCCATCGACGGGGTGCTCGCCCGGGTCAGGACGTTGCTGCCGGACTTCACCGGGGCGCTGCAACGGGTCGCCGAGCAGGTGCTCGCCGACCCCGCCGCGGCCTCCCGGGCCACCATCGTCGAGCTGGCCGAGCGCAGCGGCACCTCGCCCGCGACGATCACCCGGTTCTGCCGGGCGGTCGGCTTCGACGGTTACGCGGATCTTCGCCTCGGCATCGCGGCGGAGACCGGCCGGGCCCGCTCGGCCGGCTGGACCGTGGACATCGGCCGCGAGATCCAGCCGAACGACCCGCTCGAGCGGGTCCTCGGCCAGATCATGGCGGCCGACACGCGGGCCATGCACGACACCGCCACGCTGCTCGACCTGGGCGAGGTGGAGCGGGCCGCGGTGGCGATCGCCGCCGCGCCACGGGTGAACATCTTCGGCGCCAGCGGAAGCGCGCTGGTCGGCGAGGAGATGCAGTTCAGTCTGCACCGCATCGGCATTCCGGTGTGGGCCTGGACCGACGTGCACAACGGTCTGGCCAGCGCCGCCTTGTCGAGGCCCGGCGACGTCGCGCTCGGCATCTCGCACAGTGGCGAGACCGGCGAGACGATCGAGCTGCTCGCCGAGGCGAACAGCCGGGGCGCCACCACGATCGCGCTGACCAGTTTCCCCCGTTCCCCACTGGCCGAGCTCGCGGACATCGTCCTGCTCACCGCCACACAGGCGACGACCTTCCGGCCGGACGCGCTCAGCGCCCGCCACCCCCAGCTGGTCGTTCTCGACCTGCTGTACGTCGCCGTCGCGCAACGAACCCACGAACGATCGCACGCCGCGTTCCAGCGCACCGCTCAGGCGGTGCACGGGCACAAGGCCGCGAAAGACAGCTGAACCCTTAAAAGTATGAAATCCCCTCGGGAGGAAATGTGAAGCGCAAGATCGCGGTCGCGGCGGCGCTCGCCGCGTCGCTGTTCGGTGCGGCCGCCTGCGGCAACTCCGGCAGCGACGAGGGTGCGACCTCGGCCAACGGCACGGTCGACGGCAAGGGCAAGACCATCAAGGTCTGGCTCATGGTCGACGCCGAGACCAGCTGGAAGGGTGTCGTCGAGGACGCCTCCAAGCGGTTCACCGAGGCCACCGGCGCGCAGGTGAACGTCGAGTACCAGCAGTGGGCCAACCACCTCACCAAGCTGGACGCGACGCTGGCCGGCTCGGACGTCCCGGACGTCGTCGAGCTGGGCAACACCGAGTTCTCCAAGTACGTCTTCTCCGGCGGCTTCGCCGAGCTGAACAAGGGTGACTTCGAGAACTCCGGCACCTGGCTGTCCGGCCTCTCCGGCGCCTGTGAGTCCGAGGGCAAGACCTACTGCGTGCCCTACTACGCCGGTGCCCGCGTGATGATCTACCGCACCGACCTCTTCGAGAAGGCCGGCATCACCGAGGCCCCGAAGACCTACGCCGACTTCCTCTCCGCCGCCGACAAGCTCCAGACCGGCAACGCGGCCGACAAGAAGTTCAGCGCCGTCTACATGCCGGGCCAGTACTGGTACGCGGCCATGTCCTGGGTCAAGTCGACCGGTGGCGAGATCGCCAAGCAGGACGGCGGCAAGTGGGTCGGCCAGCTCTCCTCCCCGCAGTCGCAGGAGGGCCTCCAGCGCTGGGTCGACATGGTCAAGAAGTACTCGAAGGCCGACGTCACCAAGAACGAGAACGAGCAGGCCGGCATCTTCTCGCAGGGCTCGGGCGGCATCTTCTACGGCAACGCCTGGGAGCAGGGTGTCGCCGAGGAGGTCCGCAAGGACCCGAACGACCCGAACTCCGAGCTGGTCCCGACCAAGGTCAAGGGCAAGCTGGCGGCCGCCCCGCTGCCCGACGTGCCGTCCTTCCTCGGTGGCTCCAACCTGGGTGTGACCGCGAAGAGCGGCAACAAGGAGCTCGCCGCTCAGTGGGTCAAGTACTTCACCGACAGCAAGTCGATGGAGGGCCTGATCAAGGCCAGCGCGCTGCCGAACGCGACCGCGCTGCTGGACAAGGCCGCCACGGACAACCCGAAGATCGCGCCGGCCGCGCTGTCCGCGAAGAACAGCTGGTTCCCGCCGAACGCCGAGAAGTGGGCCGACGTGGAGAAGGGCAACATCCTCCAGACCATGCTGACCGACATCCTCACCGGCAAGAAGACGGTGGCCGACGGCGCCAAGTGGGCTGACGAGCAGATCGCCGCCACGCTCAACGAGGCCTGATGACGCATGTGCCGCCCGCCGTCGGGCGGGCGGCACACCGCACTGGAGGATCATGATGCACGCCGTCGACTCCCGGCCCGCCCCGGCACAGGCGCCGCAGGCCACGCCGCCCAAGCCCGTCAAGCGGGTGCGCTCCCGTGGCCAGCGCGACTCCGGTGTCGCCTGGCTGCTCTCCCTGCCCACGCTGCTGATCCTGGTCGCGATGCTGGGCTACCCGCTCTACCGCATGATCGTGCTGTCCTTTCAGAACATGCGACTGCGGGAGCTGTTCTCCGGCGCCACCCCGCCGTGGGCCGGCGTCGACCAGTACACGAAGGCTCTCACCGACAGCGTCTTCTGGGGCGTCGTCGCGCGGACCGCGGGCTTCACGGTCGTCTCGGTCACCCTCTCGGTGCTGGCCGGTCTGGGCATCGCGCTGCTCATGCGCCGGGTCACCCGCGGCGTCCGGATGTTCATGATGATCGCGATGATGTTCGTCTGGGCCCTGCCCCAGCTGGTCGCCGCGCAGGCCTTCCGCTGGCTGACCGACTCGGACTTCGGCGTCCTCAACTACGTGCTCACCCAGCTGGGTCTCGACTACGACACCCACAGCTGGTTCGTCAACCCGTGGGAGGGCTGGGCGGTGATCACCGCGCTGGTGGTCTGGGCCGGCATCCCGTTCCTGGCGATCTCGCTGAGCGCCGGCCTCACCCAGGTGCCGAAGGAGCTCCTGGAGGCCGCCACGGTGGACGGTGCCAACCCCTGGCAGTCGCTGCGCAACATCACCCTGCCGATCTTGAAGCCGCTGCTGATGATCGTCACCACGCTGTCGGTGATCTGGAACTTCGGCCTCTTCACCCAGAACTGGGCGCTGCGCGACGGCCACCCGGAGCCGGTCTACCAGACCCTGGCGACCTACTCCTACACGCAGGCGTTCGGGCGCTCCATCTACAGCTACGGCTCGGCGATCTCGGTGATCACCGTGCTCCTGATGCTCGGCGTGATGGTCTTCTACATCCGCCAGATGTTCAAGATCGGAGAGGTGGACTGATGGCCCGCCATGACGATGGTGTGATCACCGTCGGACGCAGCCGCACCGGTACGTTCTTCGCGAACGCCACCGGCATCGTCTTCGGTCTGATCATGATCTTCCCGGTGTACTGGGTGCTCAACACGGCGTTCAAGCCGGACAGTGAGGTCCGCAGCTTCACGCCCACGTTCTGGCCGCACGACTTCACACTGGACAACTTCAAGTCCGCGCTCGGCGAGGAGCTGTTCATCCCGAGCATGATCAACGGTCTGATCATCACGGCGATGGCGGTGGCCGCGGCGCTGGTCGTGGGCTTCCTCGCGGCGCTCGCGATCGCCCGGTTCAGCTTCTACGGCCGCAAGGCGATCATCCTGGTCGTCCTGGCGGTCCAGCTGGTGCCGTTCCTGGCCCTGCTCATCCCGCTGTTCCTGATGCTCCAGAGCGCGAACCTCACCAACTCGCTCGTCGGCGTGGCGCTGGTCTACCTGGTGCTGCTGCTGCCCTACACGGTGTGGACACTGCGCGGCTTCATCTCCGGCATCCCGCGGGAGCTGGACGAGGCCGCGATGATCGACGGTTGTACCCGGGCCCAGGTGTTCTGGCGGATCATCCTGCCGCTCACCGGTCCCGGTCTCGTCGCCACCTCGGTCTACGGGTTCATCCAGGCGTGGAACGAGTTCATCATCATCAACACGCTGAACGACCCGAAGAACCAGAACCTGATGGCCTGGCTGCTCTACAACCAGACCGAACGTGGCACCGCATGGGGTCCCCTCATGGCCGGTGCGATCATCACCTCCATCCCGGTGGTGGTGTTCTTCCTCCTGATCCAGCGCAACATCGCCACCGGTTTGACGGCCGGCGCCGTCAAGGGCTGAACCCGAAAGGACATCGATGTCTGACATAACGAACTCCGAACTGGACCGTCGCACCCTGCTCCGCCGCGCCGCCGCGGTCGGCCTGGTGGCGACCCCGGCGGTGGGCATGCTCAGCGCCTGTGTGGGCGGTGGCGAGGACGAGACGACCGACCAGGCCACCGGCACGAAGTCCGCGGACAACCCGCTGGGCGTCGACCCGAAGGCGCCGCTCGAGATCGTGATCTTCGACGGCGGTCTGGGCACCAAGTACGCCACCGACGTCGACACCCCGCTCTACAACAAGAAGTGGCCGGAGTCGAAGGTCGCCTACTCGGCGACCCAGGAGATCTCGACGACCGTCCAGCCGCGCCTCAACGCCGGCGACGCGCCCGACATGATCAACAACTCCGGCGCCAAGATGATGGACTTCGGCGCCATCGTGGCGGCCGGCCAGGCGCAGGACCTCACCGAGCTCTACGCCGCCGCGTCCTTCGACATCCCCGGCAAGACCGTGGCGGAGACGCTGGTCCCGGGCACCGCCGAGTGGGGCAGCTACAACGGCAAGCCGTACGCGCTGAACTACTCGTACACGGTCTTCGGCATGTGGTACAACGCCGCCCTGTTCGAGAAGAACGGCTGGACCCCGCCGGCCACCTGGGCCGAGTTCATCACCCTCTGCGACAAGATCAAGGCCGCGGGCCTCGTCCCGTTCGGCTACGCCGGCGCGAACGCCGCGTACTACATGGTCCGCGCCCTGCTCACCAGCGCCGGCAAGATCGGCACCGAGCAGGTCCTCAAGGACATCGACAACCTGAAGCCCGGCGCGTGGACCGCCCCGGCCGTCCTCGAGGCCGCCAAGGCCTGGGGCGAGATCGGCAACAAGTACCTGGACAAGTCGTTCCTCGGCCTCAAGCACACCGAGGTCCAGCTCCAGCAGAACCAGGACAAGGTCGCCTTCTACCCGTGCGGCTCCTGGCTGGAGAACGAGCAGGCCAAGGACACCCCGCCGACCTTCAAGTACGCGGTCGCGCCGTACCCTGCCGTCACCACTTCGGACAAGCTCCCGGCGGCCGCGCTCAACGCCGCGGCCGGCGAGATCTACTTCGCGTCGTCGAAGGGCAAGAACCCGCGTGGTGGTATGGAGTACCTGCGGGTCATGCTCTCCAAGGAGGCGGCGACCGAGTTCACCAAGCTCACCAAGTCGCTGACCGTGGTGCTCGGCGCCGCCGACGGTGTCGAGCTGTCCCCCGGCCTGACCAGTGCCAACGAGGCACTGAACAAGGCCGGCAAGGACGTCTTCATGGGTTACCTGTTCGACACCTGGTACAAGAAGCTCGGCGACGAGTCGCTGAGCGCCGTCAACGACCTGATGTTCAAGGGCGGCGACGCGCAGAAGTTCTGTGACCGGATGGAGGCCGCCTCACAGGCGCTCGCCAAGGACTCCTCCGTCCAGAAGCAGACCCGTAGCTGAAGTAGTAGTGAGGTAGAGCGCCATGCGGCACGGTAAGTACCCCTTCATCATCGGCTTCCTTGCCGTGCCGGTGGCGCTCTACGCCACCTTCGTGGTGGCGGCGTACATCCAGACCTTCCAGCTGTCCGTGGCCAGCTGGTCCGGGTTCGGACCGATCAAGTACGTCGGTTTCGACAACTTCGTCAAACTGTGGAACGACGACCTCTTCTGGAAGTCGTTGCGGCACAACGGTTACCTGCTCCTGCTGCTGCCGATCGTGACGATCGCGCTCGGTCTGCTCTTCGCGTTCCTGCTGAACGTGGGCGGCGGATCGAAGGGTGGCATGACCCGCGGGGTCTGGGGCTCCAAGGTCTACCGGGTGATCTTCTTCTTCCCGCAGCTGATGGCCCTCGCCATCGTCGCGGTGATCTTCGGCCGGGTGTTCGCCTCGGACAAGAGCGGCATGATCAACGGTCTGCTCCCGGACTCCTGGGCGCCGTGGCTGTTCCTGGCCGACGAACGCTGGGCGCTGACCTGCATCCTGGTGGTGCTGGTCTGGCAGGCGGTCGGCTTCTACGTGGTGCTCTTCTCGGCCGGCATGGGCTCGATCGAGCACGAGATCTACGAGGCCGCGGCGCTGGACGGCGCCACCCGGGTCACCCTCTTCTTCCGGATCACCCTGCCGCTGCTGTGGGGCACCATCCAGACCGCGTGGGTCTACCTCGGCATCGCCGCGTTCGACGCGTTCGCCCTGATCAACATCATGACCGTGGACCGCGGTGGCCCGGACGGCGCGACCTCGGTGCTGGCCATGATGATCTACCGCAACACCTTCGAGTACTCCCAGGTCGGGTACGCCTCCGCGCTCGGCGTGGTGCTGTTCTTCCTGACCCTGACCTTCGCCGCGCTGACCCTGCGGGTCACGCGACGTGACGCCGTCTGAGAGGCCCGCACATGACCACTTTGACCGCGGCCGTCTCCGAGAAGAAGTCGCAGAAGAAGGTGGAGACCCACCGCCAGGTCCGCGCCTTCAACGGCCTGGCCCACGTGGCCCTCGTCTTCTGGGCGCTGGTCACCGCCGGACCGCTGATCTGGGTGCTGCTGGCCTCGTTCAAGTCCAACACCGAGATCTTCCTCGGTGAGCCGTTCGCGCTGCCGGACTCGTTCTCGCTGGAGACCTACATCTCCGCGTGGGACCAGGCGCACATCGGCCGCTACTTCCTGAACAGCGTCTTCGTGGTGGCGGTGAGCACCGCCGGCACCATGCTGTTCGGGTCGATGGCCGCCTACGTGCTGGCCCGGTACACCTTCCCCGGCAACCGGGTCCTCTACTACGTGTTCGTCTCCGGCCTGGCCTTTCCGACGTTCATGGCGCTCGCCCCGCTCTTCCACATCCTGAAGAACTTCGGGCTGCTGAACTCGTACCTCGGCCTGATCCTGGTCTACATCGCCTACTCGCTGCCGTTCACCGTCTTCTTCCTGGCCGCGTTCTTCCGGACGCTGCCGCACGAGATCGACGAGGCCGCGACGGTCGACGGCGCCTCGCACACCCGCAAGTTCTTCCAGATCATGATGCCGATGGCGAAGTCCGGCCTGGTCAGCATCACGATCTTCAACATCGTGGGGCAGTGGAACCAGTACCTGCTGCCGCTGGTGATCATGCAGGGGCAGGGCGCCGACCAGAAGTGGGTGCTCACCCAGGGCATCGCGAACATCTCCACGCAGGCCGGTTACCACGCCGAGTGGTCGACGCTGTTCGCCGCGCTCACCCTGAGCATCCTGCCGATGATCGTGGTCTATGCGATCTTCCAGCGTCAGATCCAGGCTGGTCTGACCGCCGGGGCTGTGAAGTAGAAGTGTCATACCCCGGGGTGACAATGACCCGGTGCTGGTAGCGGTAGTTCCCGACCCGGACGGTCCTGGTGGCCGTCTGGGTCGGCATGCTTCCGGGGAGCGGTGGCACGTCCCCGACCTGGCCGCGGCGATCGCCGCGCTGGAGGCCGCCGAGCAGCCACGCTGGGTCTGGACCCGCACCGCCGACGTCTATCCGGCGCTGCTGCGCGCCGGGGTCCGGGTGGCCCGCTGCCACGATCTCGAGCTGACCGAGGCGCTGCTGCTCGGCCACGCCGGCCGGTGGGGTGAGCCACGCGGGCTCGCCGCGGCCGTCGCCCGTCTGCGCGGCCTCCCGGTCCCTCCGGACCGGCCACGGCCGGATGCCGAACCGCCCGGTTTCGCGCAGGTCGCCCTCTTCGACGCGGTTCCGGCCGAGCGCGTGGAGATCTCCGACCTTCTGGAGGTGTACGGGGAACAGGCGCGCCTCGTGGGGGAAACCGGACATCCCGGCCGTTTCCGGCTGCTGGTGGCCGCCGAGTCCGCCGGCGCCCTGATCGCCGCCGAGATGGGCCACACCGGTCTGCCGTGGCGCGCCGACATCCACGACGAGCTGCTGCGTGAGCTGCTCGGCCCGCCGCAGCCGATGGGCCCGCCCCGCCGGCTGGCCGAGCTGACCGCCCGGATCAACGCCGCGTTCGGCACCCACGGCCTGCACCCCGACCTGCCGGCCGAGGTGGTGCGCGCGTTCCACCGGGCCGGCATCGAGATCCCCAACACCCGGCGCTGGGTGCTGCGCCAGGTCGACCATCCGGCGGTTCCGCCGCTGCTGGAGTTCAAGGAGCTCTACCGGATCTGGACCGCGCACGGCTGGGCCTGGTGCGACGCCTGGGTGCGCGACGGCCGTTTCCGCCCGGAGTACGTGCCGGGAGGCGTCGTCTCCGGCCGCTGGGCGACCCGGGGCGGCGGCGCCCTCCAGGTCCCGAAGGTGGTGCGCCGGGCCGTGGTGGCCGATCCCGGTCACACCTTCGTGGTCGCCGACGCCGGCCAACTGGAGCCCCGCGTCCTGGCCGCCGTCTCCGGTGACGAGCGCCTGGCCCGGGCCGCCGCCGCCGGGGATCTGTACGCGGCACTGGCTGCCGACTCGTTCGACGGCGACCGGGCCAAGGCCAAACTCGCCCTGCTCGGCGCGATGTACGGGCAGACCGGCGGCGACGCCATCCCGGCCCTCGCCGTGCTGCGACGCCACTACCCGACCGCTTTCGAATATGTGGAGGCCGCCGCGCGGACCGGGGAGGCCGGTGGCCTGGTCCGTTCCTGGCTCGGGCGGACCTGCCCGCCGGCGGCCGGGTCGTGGCGTGCGGACGGGCTCGATCCCCCGGACGAGGTGGCCCCACCACCCGGCCGGGCGAGAGGCCGGTTCACCCGCAATTTCGTGATCCAGGCCACTGCCGCCGAGTGGGCCCTGGTCCTGCTCGCCACCCTGCGGACCGAGTTGTCCGGAACCGATGCCGAGCTGGTCCTGTTCGTGCACGACGAGGTGGTCGTGCACTGCCCCGCCGAGCAGGCCGAACGCGTGGTGGAAGCGGTGCACGCGAGCGCGGCATCGGCCGGCCGTCTGCTCTTCGGCGCCACCACGGTGCGTTTCCCGTTGGACGTCTCAGTGGTTGGTGCCTACGCCGACGCCAAGTGAAGGAGTCGGTATCGTTGATGGTCCGGCCGAGAGGCGCTGCAGCGGGCACACCCGTCACGCTCGACCGGTGATCCACCCGAAACAAGGGCGCCTCCGACTTCTCAGGGATCTCGGAGGTGTTCTCGTTGACTCAGACCGTCACCCAGCTGCGTGAGTTGCTCACTGAGCGAATTCTGGTGCTCGACGGCGCGTGGGGCACGATGCTCCAGGGCGCGAAGCTGACCCCGGCCGACTACCGCCGTGACGACCTGATCCCGGCCGACCACCCGCAGGACGTCACCGGCGACCCGGACCTGCTGATCCTCACCCGGCCGGACGTCATCCTCGACGTCCACCGGCAGTACCTGGCGGCCGGCGCCGACATCACCACCACCAACACGTTCACCGCGACCAGCATCGCCCAGGCCGACTACGGGCTGGAGCACCTGGTGCGGGAGATGAATGTGCAGGGTGCCCGGCTGGCCCGCCAGGCGGTCGAGGAGGCCACCGCCCAGGACGGCCGCCCCCGTTTCGTGGCCGGTTCGGTCGGCCCGCTCAACGTCACCCTCTCCATCTCGCCCAAGGTCGACGACCCGGCGTTCCGCGCGGTCACCTTCGACAAGGTCAAGGCGGCGTACGTGGAGCAGATCGCGGCCCTGGTCGAGGGCGGTGTCGACCTGCTGCTGATCGAGACGGTCTTCGACACGCTGAACGCGAAGGCCGCGATCGCGGCGGCCCGCGAGGTGGCGCCCGACCTGCCGCTGTGGCTCTCGCTGTTCCTGGACATCTCCGGCCGTACCCTCTCCGGGCAGACCGTGGAGGCGTTCTGGCGCTCGATCGAGGGCGCGAAGCCGCTGGTGGTCGGCGTCAACTGCTCGCTCGGCGCCGCCGAGATGCGGCCGCACGTGGCCGAGCTGGCCCGGATCGCCGGGACCTACGTGGCCTCGCATCCCAACGCCGGCCTGCCCAACGCGTTCGGCGGCTACGACCAGCAGCCGGCCGAGACCGGGCGGCTGCTCGCCGAGTTCGCGGACTCCGGACTGATCAACCTCGTCGGCGGCTGCTGCGGCACCACCCCGGCGCACATCGCCGCCATCTCCGAGGGAGTCCGCGGCGCGGCTCCGCGCGTCATCGACCCGCCCGCGCCGACCACCCGGTTCAGCGGCCTGGAGCCGTTCGCGATCGGGCCGGACACCGGCTTCGTCATGATCGGCGAGCGGACCAACGTCACCGGCTCGGCCAAGTTCCGCCGCCTCATCGAGGCCGACGACTACCAGGCCGCCGTGGACGTGGCCCTGGAGCAGGTGCGCGGCGGCGCCAACCTGCTCGACGTGAACATGGACGCCGACCTGCTGGACAGCGAGCGGGCCATGGTCACCTTCCTCAACCTGATCGCCACCGAGCCCGAGGTGGCCCGGATCCCGATCATGATCGACAGCTCGAAGTTCTCGGTGCTCGAGGCCGGCCTCAAGTGCGTGCAGGGCAAGGGCGTGGTCAACTCGATCAGCCTCAAGGAGGGCGAGGGCCCGTTCCTCGAGCAGGCCCGCCGGATCCGCGACTTCGGCGCCGGTGTGGTGGTGATGGCCTTCGACGAGCAGGGCCAGGCCGACACCCGCGATCGCAAGGTGGAGATCTGCGGCCGCGCCTACGACCTGCTGGTCGGGGACGGCTTCGACCCCCACGACATCATCTTCGACCCCAACGTGCTGGCGGTCGCCACCGGCATCGCCGAGCACAACGGGTACGCGAAGGCGTTCATCGAGGCGCTCCCGCTGATCAAGCAGCGGTGCCCCGGCGCCCGTACCAGTGGGGGTGTCTCGAACCTGTCGTTCGCCTTCCGTGGCAACGACGTGGTCCGCGAGGCCATGCACTCGGCGTTCCTGTTCCACGCCGTCACGGCGGGCCTGGACATGGGCATCGTCAACGCCGGCCAGCTCGCCGTCTACCAGGACATTCCGGCCGACCTGCTGGAGCTGGTCGAGGACGTGCTCTTCGACCGCCGCGAGGACGCCACCGACCGCCTGGTCACCTTCGCCTCCACGGTCACCGGCTCGGGCGCCAAGCGCGAGGTCGACCTGTCCTGGCGCGACGCCCCGGTCGAGGAGCGGCTCAGCCACGCCCTGGTGCACGGCATCGTCGACTTCATCGAGGCGGACACCGAGGAGGCCCGGCACAAGCTGCCCCGCCCGCTCGACGTCATCGAGGGCCCGCTCATGGACGGCATGGGCGTCGTCGGCGACCTCTTCGGCTCCGGCAGGATGTTCCTGCCACAGGTGGTCAAGAGCGCCCGCGTGATGAAGCGGTCGGTCGCCTACCTGCTGCCGTTCATGGAGCAGGAGAAGGCCGAGAGCGGCAACCACCGCGGGCAGGGCAAGGTCGTCCTCGCCACGGTCAAGGGCGACGTCCACGACATCGGCAAGAACATCGTCGGCGTGGTCCTGGGCTGCAACAACTACGACGTGATCGACCTCGGCGTGATGGTCCCGGCCGCCAAGATCCTGGACACCGCGATCGCCGAGGGCGCCGACGCCATCGGCCTCTCCGGCCTGATCACCCCGTCGCTGGACGAGATGGTCGCGGTCGGCGCCGAGATGCAGCGCCGGGGCATGAAGCTCCCGCTGCTGATCGGCGGGGCCACCACGTCCAAGCAGCACACCGCGGTGCGGATCGCCCCGGCGTACGACGCGCCCACCGTGCACGTGCTGGACGCCTCCCGCGTGGTCGGCGTGGTCGCCGACCTGCTCGACCCGGTCCGCGCCGGCAAGCTGGACGAGGCCAACCGGGCCGAGCAGGAGCGCCTGCGGATCCAGCACGAGCAGCGCCACTCGCAGCCGCTGCTCACCATCGGGCAGGCCCGCGCCAACCGCGAGACGGTCGACTTCGGCGACCTGCCGGTGCCGGCGTTCACCGGCGTCCGCGAGGTGGCGCCGACCATCGCCGAGCTGCGCCGGCTGATCGACTGGCAGTTCCTGTTCCTGGCCTGGGAGCTCAAGGGCAAGTACCCGGCGATCCTCGACCAGCCGGTGGCCCGCGAGCTGTTCGACGACGCCAACACGCTGCTCGACCAGATCATCGCGGAGGGCTCGTTCCAGGCCCGCGGCCGGTACGGTTTCTGGCCGGCGCACGCCGACGGCGACGACATCAGGCTGGCCGGCGGCGCCTCGTTCCCGATGCTGCGGCAGCAGACCGAGAAGCCGGCCGGCCGCGCCAACCGCTGCCTCGCCGACTACATCGCCCCCGAGGGGGACCACCTCGGCGGGTTCGCGGTGGCCATCCACGGCGCCGAGGACCTGGCCGCCCGGTACGAGGCCGAGCACGACGACTACCGGGCCATCATGGTCAAGGCCCTGGCCGACCGGCTGGCCGAGGCGTTCGCCGAGTACCTGCACCTCAAGGCCCGCCGCGACTGGTTCGAGCCGGACGCCCAGCCGGCGCTTGCGGACCTGCACGCCGAACGGTTCCGTGGCATCCGCCCGGCCCTCGGCTACCCGGCCTGCCCGGACCACAGCGAGAAGCGTGACCTGTTCGAGCTGCTCGGTACGTCGGCGATCGGCGTCAACCTCACCGAGTCGTACGCGATGACCCCGGCCGCCGCGGTCAGCGGCCTGATCTTCGCGCACCCGGAGTCCCGCTACTTCACGGTCGGCCGGCTCGGGAAGGACCAGATCGAGGACTACGCGCGGCGCCGCGGCGTCCCGGTCGCCGAGGTGGAGCGCTGGCTGCGGCCGAACCTCGCGTACTCGATCGACTGAGCGGCTCCGGCCGGGCCGCGGAGTGATCCGCGGCCCGGCCGTGCATCAGCGACTGGCCCAGACGTCCAGGTTGAAGCGCTCCAGCAGGCTCGGGACGAACAGGCCGGCGATGGACAGCAGCGCGATCACGGTGAACGCGGTGCGCAGGATGACCACCTCGACCTTGCCGCCGACCTTCACCGCCATGCTGTTCGGGATGCCGACCATCATCCACATGCGGCGCTTGACCGGAATCGGCCACATGATCGGCACGCCGTTCTTGGTGATCATGTCGCCCAGGATGTGCACGAAACAGCCCACCCCGACCGCCAGTCCCAGCAGCGGATAGCCGCGGTCGCTGGGCAGGTTCGCCGCCGTGAACCAGGCGATCAGAGCGGAACACAGCGTCACGATCACCCAGCCGGCCCGCTCCGCCCAGTCGTCGAACAGGCCGCGCAGCGCCAGACCGCCCATGAAGAAGACGATCCCGATCACCGCCCAGTAGCCGTAGCGGTCGGCCAGCGCCGTCGTGCCCCAGCCGATCAGGGCACAGAACGGCAGCGTGTGGGTGAAGGTGCGGTGGCCGTTGTCGCGGCGCGGGTCCCGGCTCAGTTTCGTCGCCGTGTAGACGCCCAGCGAGAACTTCTCCACCACCTCGGCCACGAACAGCGACGCCACACCGAACGTGCGGGCCACCGTGGCGCCACCCTGGTTACGGGTCACCTTGCCGGAGAGATCCAGATCGGGCAGCAGGGCGCCACCGGCGCAGATCGCCGTGCCCACCGCCACTTCGAGTGGCGTCTGGCTCACGTTGGCGAACTGGTCGAGCGCCCAACTGCCGGCCAGCCAGGCGGCCGCGCCCGAGAGCGCGTGCGACGGACCCATCATCTTGTCTTGTCCCTCCCCGAACAAACTGGCCCACTCTGGCAGAGTGAACGGAGAAGATCAACGACCGTCGCGTCCATGTCGGAGTGGGGTCGGCCACCCGACACTTCCGGCGATCAGTGACGGTGGTGGTGCCCGAACGTGTACTCCGGCCGCCAACGGCCGTGGGCGGCGTGCTTGACCAGCCCCACCACCAGGAACGTCAGCGGGATCGCCGGCCAGAAGAAGCCCGAGCCCGAGATGATCCACAGTCCGGTGAGGACACCCGCGAGGATCATGATGAAGCTGGCGTGCCGGCGCAGCGACCGGCGTGTCGCGGCGCGCGCCTGCGGGGTCCGGGCCAGGGCATGCCGGCCACCGCCGGGCAGATCGGCGGTCAGCGACGTCAGCTCGTCGCGGTACTTCGCGGCGTACGCCGAAGCCAGCCGCTCCTCTCCCTCCACCATGTCGAGGCGGCCCTCGGCCATCGCGGCACGCAGGATCTCGGCGACCTGCTCCCGCTCGGTGTCGGAGGTGCGCAGGCGGGCCGGAGTGGTTTCCATGATGTCGTCTCCCTCGATCGCGTTTCCCTGCACACCAGAGTGGGCGCCGGAGGAGGGCGCGCGCGTCGGCCCGGCGAGGCATCCGTGCGGCGCAGTCCGCGCCGTCGTCGATCTTTCTCGTACGCCCGGAGTCGTACCCGGCCCTCGGCGGATGCGCCCCGGGTCGTACCGCGGGGAGCTACCGCGCGGCGATGTGCGGGCCCGCACGGTGCCGTAGGTTCGGGTGCATGAGGCAGGCCGACGACTGCGGGCCGCGTGCGGTGGACCCGGCCGGGCCGCCGTGGCGGCGGCGGGGCAGGCATGCCGGCTGGCCGCCCGGGGCCGCGGTGGCGGCGGCCGTCTTCCACCTGGCGGGCACCGGCGAGCTGGCCGACCGGGGTGGCGTCCACCTCGCCACCGGGCCGCTCTACTACTTCCTCCTGCTCGCCGGGCCGGTGGCGCTGCTCTGGCGGCGGCGCGCCCCGCTCGTGGCCTTCGCCGTGTCCGCGGCCGCGTCGATCGCCTTCGCGAGCCACGCCGAGCCGTACTGGATGTATGCGGTCGCCCCCGCCATCGCCCTCTTCACCCTGGCCAAACAGGGGCGCCGGACCGCCGCCGCGATCGCCGCGGCCACCGCCTGGGCCGGATATGTTCTGGTCACCGTGGTCCTCGCCGGCCCGCTGGACCTGCCGGCCGGGGTGAGCCCCGGGCTGCGGGAGGTGACGCTCGCCGCGGCCGGGCTCGGCGGCGCGGTGCTCGCCGGCGTGGTGTCCCAGGTGCACCGCGACCAGATGGCGACCATCGCCCGGGCCCGGCGCGAGCGGGCCCGCGCCGAGGAGGAGCAGGAGCGGCGGCAGGCCTCGGAGGAGCGCCTGCGGATCGCCCGGGAGCTGCACGACGTCCTCGGGCACCACCTGTCACTGATCAACGTCCAGGCGGGAGTGGGTCTGCATCTGATGGACAACCGGCCGGAACAGGCGCGGGAGGCCCTCTCGGCGATCAAGACGGCCAGCGCGGAGGCGTTGCGTGAGGTGCGGTCGGTGCTCGGCGTCCTGCGTACCGAGGGTGAGGAGGCGCCCCGGCAACCGGCCCTCGGCCTGAGCCGCCTCGCCGACCTGACCGCCGGCGCCGGCTTTCCGGTGCGGACCCGTGTCGACGGCGAGGAGCGTGAGCTGCCCGCCGAGGTGGACCGCGCGGCGTACCGGATCGTCCAGGAGGCCCTCACCAACGTGCGCCGCCACGCCGGCCCGGAGCCGACCGTCCTGGTCGAGATCCGCTACACCCTCGGGTCGCTGATGCTGTCGATCACCAACACCGGCCGGGCGGCCGCTGCCGCACCGCAAACCGAGGACCCGGCCGCCGGCGGCATCGCCGGGATGCAGGCCCGCGCCCACAGCCTCGGCGGGACCCTCACCGCGAGGCCGTCCTCCGGCGGCGGCTTCCTGGTCACCGCGGTCCTCCCCACCGGCCCCGGCGGCGTCCCACCCGAGCCGGCGCTGTCCGAGAACGGGCCGGGGGTGGAGCGGTGATCTCGGTGGTGCTCGCGGATGATCAGGCGCTGGTGCGGGCCGGGTTCCGGGCGCTGCTCGACGCGGAGCCGGACATCGACGTGGTCGGGGAGGCGGCGGACGGGCTGCGGGCGGTCGAGGTGGTGCGGGCCGCGCGGCCGGACGTCGTACTGATGGATATCCGCATGCCCGGGGTGGACGGCCTGGAGGCCACCCGCAGGATCGCGTCGGACCCGGCCCTCGCCGGCACGAAGGTCGTCATCCTGACCACCTTCGAGCTGGACGAATACGTCTTCGAGGCGTTGCGGACCGGGGCGTCCGGGTTCCTGGTGAAGGACACCGAGCCGGTGGATCTGCTGCGCGGGGTGCGGGCGGTCGCGGCCGGTGACGCGCTGCTGTCGCCGAGCGTGACCCGGCGGGTGATCGGCTCGTTCACCGCGGCCGCGGCCCGGGGGCGCCCGCCGGAGCCGCCGCGTGAGCTGGACCAGCTCACCGACCGGGAGCGGGAGGTGATGGTGCTGGTCGCGGAGGGGCTCTCCAACGACGAGATCGCGGCCCGCCTGGTGATCAGCCCGGCGACCGCGAAGACCCACGTCAGCCGCACGATGATCAAGCTCGGCGCGCGGGATCGCGCCCAGCTGGTGGTCTACGCCTACGAGGCCGGCCTGATCCGCCCCGGCTGGCTGGCCCCCTGACCCGGCCGGGTCACCAGCCGGGGATCATGGTGTCGCCGGGTGGGGCGAACCAGGCGGGGCCGTCCTCGGCCAGGGACGTACGGATGCGGTGCAGCGCGTAGGGGTTGAGATCCGGGAGCGCGTCCAGCGGGAACCAGCCGACGGCCAGGGACTCGGTGTCGTTGACCCGGGCGACGCCGGAGACCGCACGGCAGCGGAACCAGGTGTTGACCATCTGGCAGTGGTCGCCGTTGGGGTAGGTGACCTCGTGCAGCGCCACCCCGGCCAGCCGGTCGATCCTCACCCGGACCGACGTCTCCTCCTCCACCTCCCGGATCACCGTGTCGGCCGGCTGCTCGCCGGGGTCCATCATCCCGGCGATCAGTGTCCAGCTCGCGTTGTCGCTGCGCTGGTGCAGGAGGATCTGGCCGCGGTCGTCGAAGACCACGGCGGTCACCGACGGGAACATGATCAGGCCGGGGCCGGTCTTGGCGCGCAGGCCGGTGACGTAATCGGAAGCTGGCACGTCGCCGACCTTAACCGGCGGGCGACAGGATGGCGCGGTTTCGGCCGGCCGCCTTGGCGGCGTACAGGGCCTCGTCGGCGTCGTGCAGCAGCGCCTCCGGGTCGGGGCCGACGGCGACGGCGGCACCGATCGAGACGGTCACCGACAGCAGGTCGCCGCCGATGTCGACGGGGAGGCCGGCCATCTCCTCGCGGAGACGCTCGGCGAGGGCGTAGAGCTCGCCGGGCCCGGTGTGCGGGGCCAGCACCACGAACTCCTCACCGCCGTAGCGGGCGATCACGCCGCCGGCCCGGCTGCCGGCGGCCAGGCGCCGGGCCACCTCGCGCAGGACCTGGTCGCCGGCCGGATGCCCGTACCCGTCGTTGACCTTCTTGAAGTGGTCGACGTCGATGATCAGCAGGCCGACGCCGTGGCCGGCGCGGGTGGCCCGGCGGCACTCGACGGCCAGCGCCTGGGTGAAGTGCCGGCGGGTGTGCAGGCCGGTCAGGCTGTCCGTGACGGCGGCCCGCCGCTGCGCCGTGACCAGGCCGTACATCCGGGCGAGCACGAGCAGGAACATGACCGCGCAGGCCGCGCTGATCAGCGGCACACTGACCGGCTCGCCGCGCAGCCACTGAATGAACTGGACGCCCGGCGCCATCAGCACGGCGACGGCGAGGACGCCGAGCCGGGCCGGCGACGCGTCCGGCAGGGCGGTGTCGCTGCGCTGGTCGAATCGTCGGATGCCGGGATGCAGGGCGGCCGTGCCGAGCAGCCCGAGCGAGATCATCCACATGGCGTCGAGGTACGCCTCGTCGACCGCGCCGCCGTCGGCGATGCCCTCCACCGCGTACGCCGTGTCGACGGAGAACATCAGGGTGAGGCTGCTGAGGAGGAGCCAGAGCACGGGCCCGCGGGTGCCGGTGCCCATCACCAGGCGGACCGCCAGGATCAACACCATCAGATCGAGGACCGGGTACGCCGACTGCGTCAGTTTCGCGTTGAGCGGCAGCGCCGAGTCGGAGGTCAGCGGCTGGAGCACGTAGATCCAGGTGAGCAGGCCGGCGCTGATCGACACGACCAGGGCGTCGATGCCGCTCGGGATGTCCCAGCCGGGGGTGCGGCGCCGGATGAACACCAGCACGGCGGCGGAGAGCAGCAGGTAGGAGGCGAAGTACACGAGGTCGGCCGGGGTGGGCTCGAGGAAGCTGCCGAGCCAGTCGTCGCGGACCGTCATCCCGTCCGCGACGGCGTACACCGCCTGGGCCGCGGCCAGCAGGAACCAGCCGGCCCGGTGCGGTGGCCGGTGCCGGAGCGTGCCGACCAGCACGGCGATCGGCGTGCCGGCGCTGACCAGCATGTACGGCGCGATGGTCACCAGGTAGGAGGTGTCCGTCGCCCCGAGCGTCACGCGCAGGGCGACACAGAGCACCATCACACCGGTCCAGGTGAGTCCAGCCCAGAGTTCTCGTCGCACGTTTAGGAAGAATCCGGTGCCGGAGTTGCTCGTCGGGTGCGGATCCGGGGGACCTCTGGTGCCGGCGTCCCGGGCCTTACACGTTTGACATATGAGCGTGACAGTCTCAGTGTGATCGACTCCGAAGAATGACTTCGGATGATGGGGGTGGGGACGGACGTGTCGGAGCGGGTACGCCTCGCACAGGCCGATTCCGGTGAGCAGCCGTGGCGCGCGTGGGGGCCGTACCTCGCCGAACGCGCCTGGGGCACGGTTCGCGAGGACTACAGCGAGCACGGTACGGCGTGGGACTACTTCCCGCACGACCACGCGCGCTCCCGGGCGTACCGGTGGAACGAGGACGGCATGGCCGGGCTCTGCGACGACCGGCAGACGTTCGCCTTCGCGCTCGCCCTGTGGAACGGCCGCGACCCGATCCTGAAGGAGCGGATGTTCGGCCTCGGCGGGGACGGCGGCAACCACGGCGAGGACGCCAAGGACTACTGGTGGTACCAGGACTCCACACCCACCCACTCGTGGATGCGCTGGCGCTACCACTACCCGCAGGCCGAGTTCCCGTACGACGAGCTGGTCCGGGTGAACGGGCAGCGGTCGCGCGACGAGAGTGAGTACGAGCTGGTCGACACCGGGATCTTCGACGAGGACCGGTTCTGGGCGGTCACCGTCGACTACGCCAAGGCCGGCACCCACGACGTCTGCATCGCGGTCACCGTCGCCAACCGTGGCCCGGAACCGGCCACCCTGCACGTGCTGCCCACCCTGTGGTTCCGCAACACGTGGTCGTGGGGGCTGCCCAACCGTCCGGTCCCGGAGATCATCGGTACGCCGGGGCGGCTGTCCGGGCGGCACCGCTCACTCGGCCACATCACCCTCGACGGGCAGGGCACACCCCGCCCGCTGATGTGCGACAACGAGACGAACGCGCAGCGGCTGTGGGGGCTGCCGGGGCGCAGCCCGTTCCCCAAGGACGGCATCAACGACCACCTGACGCTCGACATGCCGACGGTGAACCCGGCCGGGACCGGCACCAAGGGGGCACTGCACTACCGGGTGACGCTGGGGGCGGGGGAGAGCCGTACCATCCGGCTCCGGCTCACCCAGAGCGACCGGGCGCTGCCGCCGGCCGACCTCGGCGACGGCTGGACCGCGGTGATGCGCGACCGGATGACCGAGGCCGACGAGTTCTTCGCCGAGGTGCTGCCGGAGGCGGCCACCCGCGACGAGAAGGACGTGGCCCGGCAGGCCGTCGCCGGCCTGATGTGGGGCAAGCAGTTCTACCACTTCGACGTCAAGCAGTGGCTGCACGGCGACCCGGGCAACGCCCCACCGCCACCGGGCCGGCGCCACGGGCGCAACAACGGCTGGTGGCACATGAACAGCTTCGACGTCATCAGCATGCCGGACCCGTGGGAGTACCCCTGGTACGCCGCCTGGGACCTGGCGTTCCACTGTGTCAGCATCGCCCGAGTCGACCCGGGTTTCGCCAAGTCGCAGCTCCTGCTGCTGCTCCGCGAGTGGTACATGCACCCGAACGGGCAGATCCCGGCGTACGAGTGGTCGTTCTCGGACGTGAACCCGCCGGTGCACGCCTGGGCCGCGTTGCAGGTCTTCAAGATCGACGGTGGGCGGGACTTCGGCTTCCTGTCCCGCGTGATGCACAAGCTGCTGCTCAACTTCACCTGGTGGGTCAACCGCAAGGACGTCGGCGGCAACAACGTCTTCGAGGGCGGCTTCCTCGGCCTGGACAACGTCGGGCCGTTCGACCGGTCGGCCGCGCTGCCGGTCGCCGGGGTGCTGGAGCAGTCCGACGGCACCGGCTGGATGGCCATGTACGCGCTCAACCTGCTCGACATGTCGATCATCCTGGCCCTGCACGACCCGGCCTACGAGGACATGGCCACCAAGTTCTTCGAGCACTTCACGTACATCGCGGAGGCGGCGTACCGGCAGGGGCTGTGGGACGAGGAGGACAGCTTCTTCTACGACGTGCTGCGCCTGCCGGACGGCCACCGGGTGCCGCTCAAGGCCCGCTCGATCGTCGGCCTGCTGCCGCTGGCCGCCACCACCCGGCTCACCTCGGAGACCCTCGACCGGCTCCCGGAGATCAACTCACGGGTCCGGTGGATGCTGCATCACCAGGGAGAGTTCGGTGACGTGATCAGCGCCCGGCGCCTCGGCGGCGCCGACCGGCGCCGGCAGCGCCTGCTCAGCATGGTGGGTCAGGACCAGCTGCTGCGCATTCTCGCGCGCCTGCTCGATCCCGCGGAGTTCCTTTCCCCGTACGGGCTGCGCACCCTGTCCCGCGCCCACCTGGAGAAGCCGTTCACGGTGTCGCTGGGCGGCTCCGACTTCACCGTCGGCTACGAGCCGGCCGAGAGCACCAGCGGCCTGTTCGGCGGCAACTCCAACTGGCGCGGTCCGGTGTGGATGCCGGTCAACTACCTCCTGGTCCAGGCACTGCGGGAGTTCGCCGAGTTCTACGGCGAGGACCTGAAGGCGGAGTACCCGACCGGCTCGCAGTGCAAGGCCGGGCTCACCGAGATCGCCGACGACCTGTCCCGCCGCCTGATCGGGCTGTTCGTGCCGGACGCCGAGGGCCGCCGGCCGATCTACGGCGCCACCGAGCTGTTCCAGACGCACCCGGACTGGAAGGACCTGATCGCCTTCCCGGAGTACTTCAACGGCGACAACGGGGCCGGCCTGGGCGCCTGGCACCAGACCGGCTGGACGGCCCTGGTCGTCGACCTGATCTTCAACCTGAGGTCCTAGATTGCTGGTCGTCGATCAAAGTGACCTCTCCTCGGCCCGGCCGGGCCGCACTGGGGGAGGATTCGATGGACGAGCGCATGATGCGACGGGCCGGTGCCGGCGTGCTGCTGGCGGCGGTGCTCGCGGCCGCGAGCGAGCTGGAGAAGACCACCTTCCGGATGAGTTCGGGCCTGGGCGGGAAGGGAACCATGACCGGCCTGATCGATCCCCGGAACAACGCCTTCGAATACGTCCTCGAGAGCACCGCCGCCGGAAAGGAGGGTGAAGGTAGCCCAGGCGATGGGCGGGGACCCGGGAACCGCTTCCCGGCCGGCCGATGCGACGATGCCGTTCGAGGCGAGCTTCGACGACGACGGCCGGCTCGCGGACTACCGCTTCACCCCGACGGGTGCCGCGGCGCAGACGGCGGCGAAGTCCGCCACGCGGTTCTACGACTACGGCGTCCCGGTCGATGTCAAGGCCCCGCCGGCCGCGGAGATCATGACGTCCTGACCAGCGGCACGGTCACCGGGACTGGGTGACGATCACCTCGGCCACGTGGCGTAACTGCTCGTGGTCGGGGTGGAAGCCGGCGGCGATGTCCGGGTGCAGGCCGGCCCTCGCCTGCTCCAGGAGCATGCTGGTGACCTGTTCGACGCTCTCCCCGGCGTACCGCTCGCGGACCTTGACGGTCGCGGCCTGGAGAGCGGAACTGAGCTGGTCCTCCAGGGGACCGCGCAGTTTCTCCTCCACCGGGTTCAGCGTGCGGGGGTCGAGAGTGACGTGCGGCTCGGCCAAGGTTCCCCTCCGGAGGTCGGCGACGCCAGCCGGATACCCGTCCATCCGGCGCCGGTAAACCCGCGGGGATCACCTCCGCCCGCCTTTCACCTCGAAGAGGTAGCCGATTCGAGGAGGGTGGTGATGGCGCCCCAGATCGCCTGGTTCTCCTCGTACCCCGTCCGTCCCGCTCGCGCACGGCGTCGCCCTCCACACAAAGCCTCCACCAGTCGCAACGCCCACCTCGACGTGGCCTGCACGTCCCCGGACCGCTCGGGCGTGCCGGTGTCCCTCGCCCGCCGTGCTGTCCTTGGCTGCGGCTCCTCATCCGCCGAGCCGTCTGTCACCACGGCCCCTCTCACCCGCCCGGCCGGCGGGTGAGAGGCGGTGGCCGCGCACGGTCGCGGTGTCGTGTGCGTGGGTCGTGGTGATGGTGGTGGCAGTGGCGCACGGGGGCGGGGTTGTGTGCGCTGGGTGAGGGGGATTGGCGGTGAGGGGCGGGGGCCGGGGCACGGGGTCGGTGGCCCAAGGTGAGGCTCTCGATCTCCTTGGACCACCGACACTGTTTCGCTACCCGGGAAGGGCCGGGCTAACCACGTCGGACAGAAGCGGTGGCAGAAGCTCGCGGAGCACGTCGACGCCGTCGCGGCTGAGGACCGACTCGGGGTGGAACTGGACGCCCGCGAAGCCGGGGCCGCGCAGCGCGTGCACCGTACGGTCCGACGGGTCGACGGCCAGCTCGACCGGCCCGTACGGCGACGCCGCCACCGGCTCGTCCGACACCGCCGAGAAGCTGGAGTAGAAGCCGACCCGCCGGACCGTCCCGAACAGGTCGACCTCCCGGGCCAGACCCTGGTAGGGCGAGTCCCGCCGGGCCAGCGACAGTCCCAGCAGCGAGGCCAGGATCTGCTGCCCGAGACAGACCGCGAACAGCGGCCGCCGCGCCTCGAGCGCCTCCCCGGCGAGCCGGTGCAGGGCCGCCATCTTGGGGTCGGCCAGGTTCGAGGGGTCGCCGGGCCCGGGACCGAACACCAGCAGGTCGCCCTCCGGCAGCGTGGTCACCGACGTCCACGGCAGCAGGGTGACCCGCAGGCCGAGGGCCTTGAGCTGGTGGGCGAGCATGGCGGTGAACGTGTCCTCGGCGTCGACGATCACCGCGTGCCGGCCGGCCAGCGACGGCACGGTCAGCGCGCCCGGCGCCCGGGAGTCGAGCCAGAACCGGGCCAGCTCGTCGTTGCGGGCGGCCAGCAGTTCGCGTACCTCCGCTGTCTGCGCCGTACCCCGTACCGGAAGGGGTTGTGAAGGGACCGCGCCCAGCGCGGAGAGCAGGCCGGCCGCCTTGGTGTGGGTCTCCGCCACCTCGCCCGCCGCTGTCGAATGGCGGACCAGCGTGGCCCCGACCGGGACGCGCAGCGAGCCGTCGGGGGAGATCTCCGCGGTGCGGATGAGGATCGGCGCGTCCAGCGTCTGCCGGCCCTGCTCGTCGTGGTCGAGCAGGGCGAGCACGCCGGCGTAGTAGCGGCGGCCGCGGCGCTCGTGCCGGGCGATGACCCGGCAGGCGTTCTCGATCGGGCTGCCGGTGACGGTCGGCGCGAACATGGTCTCCCGCAGCACGTCCCGGACGTCCAGCGAACCGTGCCCGGCCAGCAGGTACTCGGTGTGGGTGAGGCGGGCCATCTCCTTGAGGTAGGGGCCGGCCACCTGGCCGCCGTGTTCGGCGACCGTGGCCATCATCTTGAGCTCCTCGTCGAGGACCATGTAGAGCTCCTCGATCTCCTTCGGGTCGCGCAGGAAGTCGAGCAGGCCCGGGTAGCCGCCGTCGTTGCGGTAGGTGCCGCTGATCGGGTTCATCATGGTGACCCCGTCGGTGACGCTGACGTGCCGTTCCGGGGTGGCGCCGACCAGGATCCGCTCCCCGGTGTCGACCAGGAACGTCCAGTAGGTGCCCTGCTCCCCGGTGAGCAGCCGGCCGAACGCGGCCCGCGCCGCGGCGAGCGGATCGCCCTCGACCGTGGCCTCGTAGACCCGGTGGATGACGAAGTTGGCGCCCTCGCCGTGCCCGATCTCGTCGCGCAGCACCTCCTCGACGATCCGGCCGTACTCGTCGTCGGACAGGTCGAAGCCGCCGTCGCGCAGGGTCAGCGGCCCGGGCGGGAACGCGTCCAGGGGTTCTCTGCCGGCCGAGCGGACCAGCAGGCACTCCAGCGGGGCGCCGTCGTCGACGCAGTCGAAACCGCGTTCGCCGATCTGCCGGTAGGGGATCACCGCGAGCACCGGTGTGCCGGGATGCAGCGGGATGTCGGCGAGCGTGGGGACGGTGACGACGTCCCCGGTCAGCACCTCGACGTGGTCGGCGCCGTCACGGTGGAGCAGGGCGAAGGGCATCGGGTCCTCTTTCGGTCGAGGACCGCCGGCCGAGGACCGGCCCACGAGAAACGGCCGCCTCGGAGAGGCGGCCGCGGTGGTCAAGCGCGGGAAAGGGGCCGCCGGTCAGGCGGGCCACCACATGGTCGATTTCGCGCGCATGCCGGGAAGCTTACGGCCGGGTGGCCGGTCGCGCCAGACCCGTCAGGCGTACGGCGTACGGCCGACGGGTCCGGCACTCAGCCGGCGAAAGCGAGCCGGACGGCGTCCCGGGCCCAGGCCATCCGTCCGATGGCACAGTCCGGGTGCTCGCCGTACTCCTGGGCGACGATCTCGGCGCAGCCGGACTCGCCGAGTTGGTCGACCATGGTGGAAACGGCTGTCCGGATCACTTCCGGAGTCGGCTCCTGGGAGCGCTGCACGTATGAGGCGAAGAGCGCTTCACTCCGTACGTCGTCGATTACGGCGTTCATCGTTCCTCCCAGTCGTTCGAGTTGCGCGGTGGTTGTCTTCGGTACAGCACACCGGCCACGGGATGCATTGCCGGTCGCACCCGGGTTGCGGGAAGGTTGCAGACCGAACTTCCGAGAACTACCTACATACCAGCTTTTATCGGTATAGCGTGCGAGCGCAAATCGATGATCGGGGGAGCCGCGTGACGACCGTCCTGGTGGCCGAGGACGACGCCGACATCCGTGACCTGGTGGCCTTCAAGCTGGAGCAGGCCGGGCTGGAGGTGCTCTCGGTCGGCGACGGGCAGGCGGCCGTGGAGACGGCACAGGCCCGGCATCCCGAGCTGGCCGTGCTCGACGTGTCGATGCCGGGGCTCTCCGGCATCGACGTCTGCCGGATGCTGCGGGCGGATCCGGCGACCGCCGGCACGGTGATCATCATGATCACCGCCCGGGTCCAGGAGCAGGACGTGGAGGGCGGGTTCGGCGCCGGGGCCGACGACTACGTGACCAAGCCGTTCAGCCCGCGCGAGCTGGTCTCCCGGATCCAGGAGCTGCTCGCGCGGGCTGAACGTCAGTAGTTGGCCGCGGCCACCAGCTTCTCCAGATCGCCGGCGCTCAGCGGGCTGCCCGGGAACGCCGCCAGCCGCGCCAGCGGCAGGCTGGCCAGCATCATCAGCATCTCCGGGTTGGCGGTCATCGCCGACATCGGGCCGTCGCCCGCCGCCTCCGCGAACGCCGCGCCCAGCACCTCGGCCCCGCGCGGGTCGGCGAACCACTCGCCGACACTGGACTCGGTGGTCAGCGGCATCCGGTCCGGGTCGCCGGCCACGTGCACGGTCACCGACGCCCGCACGTCCCGGGACGAGGCGCCCACCTCGATCAGGTACTCGCCGCCCTCGACGATCCACCGGCCCAGCCGGATGTCCCAGTAGGCCAGGTCGTCGCGGTCGACGGTCAGGACGACGTCGGCGGTGTCCCCGGCCGCGACCGGCACGCTGGCGAACGCCTTCAGCTCCCGCGGCGCCCGCCGCACCCGGGAACCGGGCAGGCTCACGTACACCTGCACCACCTCGCGCCCGTCGCGCACGCCGGTGTTGGTCACCGGGACGCGGACCTCGACGCCGGTCGCCGTCGCGGTGGCGCGCGCCGCGCCGTAGCCGAAGGTGGTGTACGACAGCCCGAACCCGAACGGGTAGGCCACCTCCTGCCCGCGCGCGTCGAAGCCCCGGTACCCGACGTGCAGGCCCTCGCCGTACCGGACGTGGCCGTGCTCGCCCGGGAAGTCCAGGTAGGACGGGTGGTCGGCGAGCTTCACCGGGATCGTCTCGGCGAGCCGGCCGGACGGGTTGACCCGCCCGAACAGCACGTCGGCGATGGCGCTGCCGCCGGCCTGACCGAGCAGCCAGCCCTCGACCAGGGCGGGCACCTTCCCGTCCCACGGCCGGGTGGCGAGGACCGCGCCGTTGGAGAGCACCACGACGGTCCGCGGGTTGGCCGCCGCCACCCGCTCGATCAGCGTCACCTGCGTGTCCGGCAGGTCGATCGAGGTGCGGTCGGCGCCCTCGGTCTCGTGGACGCTGCCGACGAAGACGATCGCCACGTCGGCGGCCTTCGCGACCGCCACGGCCTCGGCCAGCAGGCCCTCGTCCGCGTCGCCCTGCACGGTGTAGCCGGCCGCGAACCGCACCTCGCCACCGGCCGCCGCGGTGATCTCGGTGAGCGCGTCGTCGAGCCGGGTCGGCGTGATCTGCGAGCTGCCGCCGCCCTGGTAGCGCGGGCTGCGCGCGAACTCGCCGATCACCGCGAGGGTTGACGAAGAGCCGAGCGGCAGCAGACCGCCGTCGTTCTTCAGCAGGACGATCGCCCGTCCGGCGATCTCCCGGGCCAGCGCGTGGTGCGCTTCGGCGTCATAGCCGCCGGCCGGTCGCCTCCCGGCCTTCAGGACCATTTCCCGTACGCGCTCCGCGCTCTGCCGCAGAAGGTCCGGGTCGAGGTCGCCGGACTCGACGGCCGCGACCAGGGCGGCGTCGCCGTCCGCGTCCGGCCCGGGCATGGTCAGGTCGAGCCCGGCCGCGACCGCCCGCACCCGGTCCACCACGGCGCCCCAGTCCGACACGACCAGGCCCTCGAAGCCCCACTCGCCGCGCAGCACCTCGGTGAGCAGCCAGTGGTGCTCGCTCGCGTACACCCCGTTGATCCGGTTGTAGGCGCACATCACGGTCCACGGCTGGGCCCGGGTGACCACCCGCTGGAAGGCCCGCAGGTACATCTCCCGCAGCGTGCGGTCGTCGACGTCGGCGCTGATCCGCATCCGCTCGGTCTCCTGGCTGTTCACCGCGAAGTGCTTCAGCGACGCGCCGACGCCCCGGCTCTGGAGGCCGCGCACCCACTCGGTGGCCAGCACCCCGGTCAGGATCGGGTCCTCGGAGAAGTACTCGAAGTTGCGGCCGCCCAGCGGGGTGCGCTTGAGGTTGACGCCCGGCCCGAGCAGCACCGCCACGTCCTGCGCCCGGCACTCGTCGCCGAGCGCCTCGCCCATCCGGCGCAGCAGCTCCGGATCCCAGGTGGAGGCGCTGGCCACGGCCGGCGGGAAGCAGGTGGCGGGCACCCCGGCCAGCAGGTCACCACCGGTCGCCTGCATGCGCACCCCGTGCGGGCCATCGGTGACGGTCACCGCGGGGATGCCCGCCGACTCGACCGGCGAGGTGTGCCAGAAGTCGCCGCCGCTGGTGATCGCCGCCTGTTCCGAGGTGCTGAGGTCCATCGCAGCCCGCCTTACTGAGTACCTACTAGGTATTAACTGACCCGTAACATAGCCAGGTCAGAGGCGGTCCGGCAAGAGGTTGCTGATAGGAAAGAGCAGTGCAGACCTCCCCAGAGTTCCGGCGCGACCGCGCCCGGTTACCGGCCGCCGAGCGGCGCCGGCAGATCCTCGAGATGACCACGAGGCTGATAGCCGAGCGCGGCTTCTGGGGGCTGTCCATGCAGGACGTGGCCGACGGCTGCGGCCTCACCGTGCCCGGCATGCTGCACCACGTCGGGTCCAAGGACAGCCTGCTCGTGGCCGTCCTGGAATACCGCGACGAGGAGGACGCCCGCTCCCTCGCCGGGAAGCTCGGCCTGCCCGTGCACCAGCTCTGGGCCGAGGAACCGCGCCGCGTCACACTGCCCGAGGTCTGCTCGGCGCTGGTCCGCCGCAACGCCGAACAGCCCGAGATCGTCCGGCTCTTCGCGGTGCTGGAGGCCGAGTCGCTGGCCCCCGGCCACCCGGCGCACGGCTACTTCAAGGCCCGGCAACGGCGCACACTGGATCAGTTCGCCGCCCTGGCCGAGGGCGACGTGCCCGCCCCGCGCGAGCTGGCCATCCAGGTGGTCGCCCTGATGGACGGCCTCCAGATCCAGTGGCTGCGCGAGCCGGAGACGATCGACCTGGTCACCGCGTGGGACGCGGCGGCGGCCCGCCTGTTCAGGCCTTAGGGTCGGGCGCTCCGAGCCAGGAGCGGACCTCGGCGCACTCCTCCTCGGTCAGCGCGATAGCGGCCGCCTCGGCCCGGTTCAGCACGTTGTCCGCGAACGCCGTCGCGACCTCCTCGGCGTTCGGCGGCGGCGTCCGGTAGAGCGGGGCGCCGCCGAACGCGGTCCCCCGGGTGACGAACGCGATCGCCGACCGGCTCACGTCGACGCCCTGCTCGGCCAGCGCGTCCCGGGCCCAGCGGGTCGCCTCGGTCAGGTTGAAATGGTGGCCGGCCGCGTAGTCGGCCAGCGCCTGGTAGACCGGCGGCCACATGTCCCGCGGCAGTCGCGGCAGGCCGAGCGGGGCGCTCAGCCGGACCACCGGCTCCGGCGCGGAACCCGCCCCGCCCGCGGTCTCCGGCGGCCCGTGCCGGCTGTCGTCCCACACGAAGTGGTTGGAGAACTTGGCGTGCGGCAGCCGCAGGCTCTCCAGCGCCCGGACGAACCCGCCGAACCCGAACCAGTTCGACTCGTCCACCCCGGTGCCGAGCTGGCGGCGCAGGTCGTGGGCGAGCGAGGCCAGGTTGAGCGGGCCCGGCGCCGCCGTGAACCGCCAGGTGACCAGATCCCGGAACTGGTCGAAGGAGGCCGGCTGCTCGGGCTCGCCGGGCGCCGTCACCACCACCGGCTGCTCCTCGCTCTCCACCGGCTCGCCCTGCACCAGCTCCAGCAGCTCCTGGCTGGTGATCAGCCGGTCGGCCACCGAGGTGAAGGCGAGCGCGGCGTCGGCCGGGGAGACGATCGTGGTCCGCCGGTCGGCCCGCCGCAGCCGCACCAGCAGCGGTGTCATGTCCGAGTCGCCGGACGCGATCACGAACTCGTCGTGCTGCACCGGATCGCCGAGCGCGTCCACCGCGTCGACCACCATCCGGATGTCGGCCGCGTTCTTCGTGTGGGTCAGCCGCGGGCAGTCGATCACCTCGAAGCCGGCGTTCACGAAGTACGGCCGGAAGCGCGAGTAGTAGAGCCGCTGCATTCCGGCGGCCGGATCGGGATGCGGCACCCAGCCGCCCGGATTCATGTAGCACCGCAGGATGAGCCAGCGGCGTGGACCGTCCACGGTCAACGACGTGGTCAACCGGGACAGCCAGGCGCCCGGCTCCTCGGCGAACTGGATGGCGACATCCGGGTCCTGCCTGATGAGGGCGCTGAACACGTTGTCGAAGTCCAGATACAGTGCAGCGCGTACGCGAGCCATGACCGAAACCTACCCCGCGTCGCACAACACGGGCGGCGGGGCCGCCCCGGAAGACGGTTGACTCCGGTCGAAGCCCTGACGATCGGAGCAGACCGTTGCAGCTCGCCCAGGTCCTCGACGTGATCGAGGCGCTGTTCCGGGCCGCCGCCCACCCGGAGATCGAGGCGGTGGAACGCTTCGGCGCGGGCACCGCACCCGGCGGCCCGTCCCCGGCCGGCGTCCGCATCCGGTACGGCGACGGCGCGCTCGCGTACCTCTGGGGTGCGATCTGGCCGCAGGAGACCGATCTGCCGGTGCCGGACGTGCTGCCGCCACCCGCGGGCCGCCGGCCGGACCGGGTGGCGGTGCTCGCCGTGATGCTGCTCGACGCCGCCCGCCCGGCCGCCTTCCGCTCCTGGCAGCTCGTCGCGCTGGCCGACCTCGGCCCCGGTGGGGAACGCGGGAAGGCGCCGCGCGGCGTGCGGATCGTCTGCGCCGACGGCACCTCGCTGCTGCTGCGGGCCACCGCGGCCGGCGGCCCGGACCGGGCACCCTCGCAGGAGCCCTATCCGGACTACCGGATCCCCTCCGGCTTCAGCGCGGCCTTCAGCGCGGCCCTCAGCGGTGGCCTCAGCACAGGCTGAAGACCTCGCGGTGAACGGCAGGCGGGCGCCGCGCGGCATGAGGTACGCGTGCGGCCGCCGGATCCGCAGCACGTCGCACTGTGGTACGCGAACCCGGTCAGCAGCGCGCGGCGGCAGTACTCGTCCAGGTCCACGCCACCGGCCCGGCGGCCGGCCCACGGCAGCGGCTCGCCCAGCATGTCCCCGGCCCCCTGCCCGCGCAGCGTCCCGTCCGGCATCACCCCGACCCCCATCTCGACGAGCCAGCCGTTGATCACGAAGTCACAGGCCACGTTCCACAGGTACGGGTCCCGGCCGCCCACCCGGTCGGCGTGCCGCAACGCGACGTGCAGCAGCTCGTGCGCCAGCACGAAGCGCCACTCCTCCTCGCTCAGCGACCGCCGCGGGTTCACGTAGATCTCGCCCGCCTCGGCCGAGACCGCCGCGATCGCGATGCCCTGGCTCTGCGCCAGCACGCCGTCGGCCACCAGCGTGAACCCGGCCGCCACCCACCGAGCAGCGGGTATGACCCGATGAACCAGCCCATCGCCCGCTCCGCCGCGCCCCGGTAGCGGGCCTCGCCGGTGATCGACTCACGGCCGCCGCCGGCCACCTCTTACGAGCCGCTCATCGAGGCCCCGACGCCGTTGCCGGTGCTCAGATAGTCGGTGCCGGGCAGCTTGGCGGCCGCCGTCCGGGCGCCCTCGGCGACCGCCGGATCCACCGAGCGGAACGTCGCCTCGGAGAAACCGGACACCTGCCAGCTGTTGCCGGTCGGCTTGGCGGTGCCCGACAGCCCCTGCTCACCCCGGTCGTTGCCGATCGCCGCGTTGTTGCGCAGCACGGCCGGGGCGGTGGTCATCGCGAAACCCAGCCCGGTGTTCCGGAACGCCGTGTTGTTGCCCAGCTCGATCGCCCCGGTGTTGCCCTCGTCGACGAAGCCGTGGCCGTCGTTGCCCCAGGCGGCGTTGTGCCGGACCTGGTGCGCCGCGCTCACCGCCGGGGTGCCGCCACCCACCGCGAAACCGTTCGCCCCGTTGGCGTACGACCAGTTGTACTGCACCGAGACCCGGCTGTCGAAGGCCCCCAGGTTGATCCCGTCGCCGCCGTTGCGGAACGACCGGTTGCCGCGCAGCCGGTTGCCGTCGCCGTCGCCGAACTGCACCGCCAGCCCGGAGCCCCGGTTCGCGTAGAAGTCGCTGTCCAGCACCTGGTTGGCGGCCGTCTTGGGGTCCCGCAGCATGATCCCGGTGCCGGCGTTGTCGTGCACCGACAGGCGCAGGTAGACGTTGTTCGTACAGGACAGGCAGGTGTAGGCGGCGTCCGGCGCGCCGGTGATCTCCAGGTCCCGCATCGTCCAGTACGACGACTGCTGAGTGATCGCCCACTTGTCGGCCGGGATCGCCGAGGCGTCGATGACGGCCCGCTCGCCGCCGTACCCGCTGATCGTCACCCGCTTCTCCGCGGTGCCGCTCGTGCTGATCGTTATCGGACTCGTCGGGCGATGGGTGCCGCCCCGCAACGCGATCGTCTGACCCGGCTTCACCGCCGCCACGGCCTTCGCGATCGAGGCGTACGGGCGGGCCAGGCTGCCGTCGCCGTCGTCCGAGCCGCCCGGCGCCACGTAGATGTCCGCCTTCGGCACGCCCAGCCCAGCGACCGGCCGCACGGTGGCGCCGGCCCTGGCCGACGGCGCTGTCGAGTTCGCCGGGGCGGCGGGCCGCGACGCCCCGGCCGTCCCCGGGGCCGGGGTGATCGTCAGCGCCGGACCGAGGGCCGCGGGCTTCTCCGGCTCGTAGACCACGGCGTAGGTCAGGCCGCCCCCGACCGCGACGGTGGCCGCCACCGCGGCCGCCGCCAGGCTCTTGTGCGAGGCCAGCGACTGCACGTGGGCGACCAGCGAGACACCGGACAGCGCGGCCGGCGCGACCGCCGCACCGCTCGTCGCCGCGGCCTGGATCCCGGCCCACAGCGCGACCGGCACGGGCAGCGCCGCGATGCCCAGCAGCAGCCGCTCCGGCGAGACCATCCCGCTCTGGTAAACCCTGCACTTCGGGCAGTTCCGTACGTGCCGGGCCAGGCGCTTGCGCCACACCGAGCCGGCGTTGCCGTCCCAGAACCGGATCGTCTGCTGCAACTCCGGGCAGATCGGCTTGGCGCGCAGCGCGCGGACCACCCCGCGGGAGAGGTCGAGCTGCGCCTTCATCCGCTGCACCTTGACCGCGGCGTGCTTCGGGTTCAGCTCCAGGGCGGCGGCCAGCTCGGCCCGGGTCAGGTCGCCGCGGGCCTCCTGCCACCACAGCCCGAGCAGCTCCCGGTCACGGTCCTCCAGCCAGCGGGTCGCCTCGGCCAGTTCCCGCCGCTGCTCGGCCACCACCAGCTCGGCGGTGGTGCGCTCGGCGAAGTCGCCGACCGGGTCCGGCACGTCCACCGGCTCCGGGTGGCGGCGCATCAGGGTCATCTTGCGGGAGCGCAGATGCATTTGGACCCGGCGGTATGCGATCGCCACCAGCCATGATCTGAACCGGTCGGGATCGCGGAGGGAGCCGAGCCCGTTGATGGCCTGGAGCATGGTGTCCTGCACCAGATCGTCGACGTCCGGATGCCCGTTCAGCGCCCGGCCGATGATGTTGTAGATCAGCGAGAGGTGACCGGTGATCAGCTGGTCACGGGCGGCGGCACGGCCCCGCTGGGCATCACGGACCAGGGCCGCGATGTCCTGTGCCAACGCAGTATGACTCTCCGTCACCGTCCCGCTTCCTTCGTCGAAGTGGCCCTCCGAAGACCTGCAAACATCGAAGCACGTGCCTGTCGTCGATCGGGTTCGTGCCCATTAGCTGCAACAATGTCCGTCTATTCGTAATCGAGCCGTATCGTGGCACAGCTTTTCGGAACCTGTAAAGCTCGGTCCCGCGAGTTATGGGATCGCTCCCACGTGGTGGCGTCTACTCTCCGCCACCTTCCCCGGGGCCTGGCTTTTTCGCCGGGGCCCGGCGGGAATGTCGTACCCGGCGCATAGTCTGCGTTCGTGAGGGCGGAGCCGAGCATCCTGCACGTCGACCTCGACGCGATGTTCGCCGCGGTCGAGCAGCGCGACAAGGTCTCGCTGCGCGGGCGGCCGGTGATCGTCGGCGGCGTGGCCGGGCGCGGCGTGGTGTCCACCGCGTCGTATGAGGCCCGGGCCTTCGGCGCCCGCTCCGCCATGCCGATGGCCCAGGCCCGGCGGCTCTGCCCACCCGGCACGGCGTATCTGTCGCCACGGTTCGCGGCCTACAAGAAGACCAGCACCGTCGTCATGAGTCTGCTCCAGGGCGTGTCCCCGCTGGTCGAGCAGGTGTCCATCGACGAGGCGTATGTCGACTTGGCCGCCGCCGGCCACGACCTCAGCCCGTCCGCGGTGACCACGCTCGCCCTCCGGCTGAAAGCGGAGATCGCCGAGGCCACCGGCGGCGTCACCGGTTCGATCGGCGCCGCCTCCAGCAAGCTCCTCGCCAAGATCGGCTCCGACCTGCACAAGCCGGACGGGCTGACCGTCGTCGTCCCCGGCGACGAGCTGGCCTTCCTGCACCCGCTGCCGGTCAACCGCCTCGGCGGCGTCGGCCCGGCCACCGAGCAGCGCCTGCACCGCTCCGGCGTCCGCACCGTCGGCGACCTGGCCACCGTCGCGCTGGACGACCTGGTCGACTGGTTCGGCACCGCCCACGGGACGGGCCTCTACCGCCTGGCCCGGGGCGACGACAGCCGCCCGGTGATCAGCGAGCGCGAGGCCAAGTCGGTCTCCGCCGAGGAGACCTTCGACGTCGACCTCACCGATCCGGCCCAGCTCAACCGCGAACTCGACCTGCTCTCCGCCCGCGTCGCCGGCCGCCTCCGCAGCAGCGGCCTGACCGGCCGGACCGTCAACATCAAGGTCCGCTCCCCGGATTTCACCACGGTGACCCGAGCCTTCACCCGAGACCAGCCCACCGACGACGGTCGCCTGCTGGCCCAGCTGGCCCGCCGCCTCCTGGCCGAGGTCAACACCTCAGGCGGCGTCCGCCTCCTCGGCGTAGGCGTCTCCACCCTGGCCGACTTCGCCCAGGACGACCTCTTCTCCGCGGCCGCCATGCTCCCCACCCCACCCGTCCCCCCACCCGCCGGCCCCGTTACCCGTCTCCCACCCGGCCCCGCCGCTCACGCCGCCGCCGCTTCCGCCGCCGGGCCCGTTGCCGGTTCGCCCGCGCATTCCGCCGCCGGTTCCGTTGCTGATCTCCCGCCCGGCTCGGCTGCTCACCCTGCTGGTTTCGCGGTTGAGCCTGCCGCCGGGTCCACTGCTCAGCCTGGTGCCGACAGCTCTGCTCACTCTGCAGCCGGTTCCACTGGTCAGCACGGCGATGAGCCTGTCGCTGGTTCCGCTGCTCAAGTGGCTGCCGGGACTGGTGCGCATCCTGCTTTCGGGTCTGTCGCTCACACGGCTGCCAGCTCTGTTGATCAGCCTGTGGCCGGACCCGTTCCTCTCTCGCTCGCCGATCCGTCTGGTGAGTTCGTTGCCGGCTCACCCGCGACCCGTCCCGGCGAGCTTTCTGATTCCTCCTCTACCGGCCTCGCTGATTCGATGGCATCCGCGCCCGACGGTCCGGCGGCGGGGACGGATCCAGCCTCCGTCGGCTCTCCACCCGCCCACTTCTCTGGTGTGGCCGAGGTCCCCACCGATGCGGGCCCCGCCACCGATGACCACACCATCACCCCGGGGGAAGTGGCGGCCCCGGCACCCGTCTGGCGGCCCGGCCAGGATGTGCGGCACGACGTACACGGGGCGGGCTGGGTGTGGGGAAGCGGCCTGGGCCGGGTCACCGTCCGCTTCGAAGGCCCGCACACGCCCCCGGGCCCGGTCCGCACCTTCGCCGTCGACGATCCGCATGTGCATCCCGCCGACCCACCCGACTGGACTCTTCCACCCACCCCTTGACCGGCAGTTCTTGGGTGTTTGCGGTCCCGGTCGCGTGGCCGGGTCATTCAAACTGCGGGGCGAGCGTCCGGGTGGGGCGCCTCAGTCTCCTCTAACCCGCGGTTCGCGGATCGTGGACGTTTCACCGCCGGATGCGGTGGTCGGCCGTCCAAGATCCGGGGGAGTGTGGGGGTGGCGGCCTTCGTTTGCTGCTTGGCCCGCCGATCTTGGACGTTTGTCCCCTGATGGTGGTGGTTGAGCGTCCAAGATTCGGCGGAGCGTGGGGGTGGGGCCTTTGTCTGCTGCTTGCCCCGGCGGTTCTTGGACGTTTGTCACTCGGGGGCGGTGGGTGGGCGTCCAAGATCTGGGGGTGGGTCAGGAGAGGGACTTCACGGTGAGCCAGTCCGCTGAGCGGGGGCGGTAGCCGTATCTGATCAGGCCGTGGACGATGGCCGGGACGTGGCCTGCGCCGTAGACGACGGCCACCTCGATCTGTTCGGCGTGGCGTTCCTCGTGCAGCCGGTAGAGCGCCTCCAGCAGCATCTTGTCGCGGTCGCCGAGGAGGGCGTCGTGCAAGCGTGGGTACTGTTCGGCCCACTGCTCGTCGGATGTGGTGGGCAGGTCGTTCACTTCCAGGGCCCGTGACCAGATGGTTCGGGTGCCGCCGAACAACCGCACGGCCATGACCGCCGGCAGCAGCAGCCAGATGAGCATCCGCTGTTGGAGAGGGGCCCGCCGCCATGCGGTACCGAACTCGGTCGCCGTCGCGTCCGGGTTCACGATGGCGGCGTTCGACGACTGGTAGTCGATCCTCTGCCGCACCAGGCCGGCCCGCCGGTTGAACCGCAGCACCGAGTAACTGAGCGTCAGTGCCCGGCCCAGCAGCGAGAAGCCGCTGTCGCCGCCGACGCCCTCGGTGACGATCACGTCCGCGGTACGCAGCCGGCGGGACACCGCCGCGAAGAACGCCGGGTCCGCCATGTGGATCATCGGGTAGACGACGAAACACATCGGCGAACCGTTTCGGCGCAGCCGGACCACTGCGGACCGTACCGCGAAGTCGCTGATCTCGATGATTTGCATGACGGCCCCCGAAACCGCGCATCCACATCCTCGCCGTCAGAGTGACACCCACCCTCAACATCCCGGCCGGCTGCGAGCGCTGTTTGAAGGTTGTTGAGGCAGCGCTCGGGGTCAGCGGGGGGATAGCCCAGCTGGCTGGGAGGGGTGGAGACGGGGTTGAAACGGCTTCTGGAGTCGGCGGAAGGGTGTGGACTGGGGGTCGATGGGTACGCCGCATGGGCGACGGCGACCGCCGGGTTGTGCGGATGATGCACGGCCCAGGGGTTGATCCGTATTGATGGATGTGGCGCGGCTTGGCAACCAGCTCGCCGGGGAGTACGAACGGTCCAGGGAGGGCAATCCATATGACCGCAGTTTCCCCTCGTACCGTGCAGGCGCGGCCGTGGCCGGTGCGACGTGAGGTCAAGGGTTCCTGGCTGGCCCGGACGATCCGCACCACCGATGCCAAGCAGATCGGCATCATGTACATGGCGACGGCCATGGTGTGGTTCGTGCTGGGCGGGCTGATGGCGTTGCTGATGCGTGCCGAGCTCGGCCGGCCGGGCATGCAGATCGTGTCGCCGGAACAGTACAACCAGCTGTTCACCATGCACGGCACGATCATGCTGCTGTTCTTCGCGACGCCGATCGTGTTCGCCTTCGCCAACTTCGTGGTGCCGATCCAGATCGGGGCGCCGGATGTGGCGTTCCCGCGGCTCAACTCGTTCGCGTACTGGCTGTATTTCTTCGGCGGGATGATCGCGTTCGCCGGGTTCCTGGTGCCGGGCGGGGCCGCGGACTTCGGGTGGACCGCCTACACCCCGTTGAGCACGGCGGCGCACTCGCCGGGCGTGGGCGGGAACATGTGGGTGGTCGGGCTGGCGATCTCCGGTGTCGGCACCATCCTCGGCGCGGTCAACATGATCACCACGATCCTGTGCCTGCGGGCGCCCGGGATGACCATGTTCCGGATGCCGATCATGACGTGGAACATCCTGCTCACGAGCGTCCTGGTGGTGCTGGTCTTCCCGTTCCTGGCGGCGGCCCTCTTCGCGCTCGCCGCCGACCGGATCCTGGGCGCCCAGGTCTTCAACGTGGAGACCGGCGGGCCGCTGCTGTGGCAGCACCTGTTCTGGTTCTTCGGCCATCCCGAGGTCTACATCATCGCGCTGCCGTTCTTCGGGATCATCACCGAGGTCATTCCGGTGTTCAGTCGCAAGCCGGTGTTCGGGTACAAGACACTGGTCGCCGCCACGATCCTGATCACCATGCTGTCGATGAGCGTGTGGGCGCACCACATGTTCGCCACCGGTCAGGTGCTGCTGCCGTTCTTCAGCCTGCTCAGCTATCTGATCGCGATTCCGACCGGGATGAAGTTCTTCGTCTGGATCGGGACGATGTGGCGCGGGCAGCTCACCTTCGAGGCGCCGATGCTGTTCGCCGTGGGATTCATGGTGACGTTCCTGCTCGGCGGCCTGACCGGGGTGCTGCTGGCGTCGCCGCCGGTCGACTTCCACGTGACCGACAGCTATTTCGTGGTGGCGCACTTCCACTACGTGCTGTTCGGGACGATCGTGTTCGCGGTCTTCTCCGGCATCTATTTCTGGTTCCCGAAGATGTTCGGCCGGATGCTCGACGAGAAGCTGGGGAAGGTGCACTTCTGGCTCACCTTCGTCGGCTTCCACACCACTTTCCTGGTGCAGCACTGGGTCGGCAACGAGGGCATGCCCCGGCGGTATTCGGACTATCTGCCCGGCGACGGCTTCACCACGCTGAACATGGTCTCGACGGTGGGCTCGTTCGTGCTCGGGGCCGCCACGCTGCCGTTCATCTACAACGTGTGGAAGTCGTACCGGGCGGGCGAGGTGGTGACCGCCGACGATCCGTGGGGGCATGGGAACTCGCTCGAGTGGGCGACGTCGAGCCCGCCGCCGCTGCGCAACTTCGACCGGATGCCGCGGATCCGGTCCGAGCGGCCCGCGTTCGATCACAGGTTTCCCGAGTTGGCGGCCGGTGGGCAGTCCGTCGCCGGGCCGCCGGAGGGTGGGGCGCGCCCGTTCACCGAGGAATCCACCGGAGGAGCGACCTATCCGGAGGACCGTACCGATCGTTGAGATACACGGGTTAACAACCATGTATCCCGAAATTTCGGACAAGACGGTACGTGCGAATGGTGCTTTCTGCGCTAAAGCCCCGTAGCCCGCAAACCCGCCCAGGCGATGAGAGATCCGACAACTCCCCCAGCCGGAAGAGATCTCATGCCGATCGCCCGTTCCTCGTCCCGTCCCGCCCACCTCACCGCGGCCGCGGCCGGAGTGGCGGCCGCGCTCGCCCTTCCCGTGGCGCCGGCGGCCGCGACCCCCGCGACGCCCGCCGCCGAAGGCTGCCATATCGGTGACTTCACCGCCCGGGCCGAGGCCGGGCTCGCCAAGATCACGATGCTCGACCCGGGCCCGCTGGTGGAGGGCCTGCCCGCCCTCGCCGACGTCCGGCTCGCCGTGTCCGACGGCACCGTGAACAGCGCGGGCCGGCCGTTCAAGACGGTCGCCGGAGGCCGGCACGCCGACGCCAAGCTGCTGGGCATCCCGGGTGGCGGCACCGGGGCGCAGCACATGGCCCCGTCGCGGCAGAACGGTCCGGTCACCGCCGAACTGGCGCAGTTCCAGGCGGCCGGGCTGGCCACGGTGAAACTCGGCAAGGCCACCGCCCACGCGACCTGGGAGCGGGGGTACCGGTGCGGCCGGACCGGGCCGCTGACCAGGTCGGCCGTCATGCTCGGCGGGCTCTCGCTGCTGGACGGCACCGGACCGGTCCCGGCCCTGCAGGCCGACCGGCGCCGGACCGGGCTGCTGCGGGTCGGGCCGAGCGGATCCACCCAGACCGCCACGGATCTCGTACCGGTGGGGAGGGGCCGGATCGGCGTACGCTCCGCGGCCGGCGCCGCGCTCAGCGACCTGAGCCTCTTCGCCGGCACTCCGCAGGAGATCTCGATCAAGGTGATCAACCAGCCCCGGCTCGAGGTGATCGCGGGCGGTGACCGGGCCAACTCCAAGGTCACCTACAAGCCGGCGATGCTCTCGGTGACCGCGGCCGGCGAATCGGCGCACGTGCTCAAGGACGCCGGCACGGCGGTCTCGCTCGATCTGCTCGGCGGGATCGAGGAGCGCAGCCCGGCGGCGCTCCAGGTCCGGGTCTCCCTCGGCGACCTGAAGCAGCAGATCAACGGACGGCAGGTACGCGCCGAGGCGGCCAGCGTCCGGGTCCAGGTCAAACTCGGCCAGGTGCACGTGCTGGACGTGACGCTCGGGCACCTGTCCGCGGCGGCCTGCGCGCCGGCCGCGGTGCATGACGGCAAGCCCTACGGCGCGCACCCGCGCGGCCGTACCTCCCCCACGCCCGCCGCGGTGCAGCCGGCCGGCCGGATTCCGGCGTCGCCGCCCTCGCCCGTCGCCTCGCCTTCGCCTTCCGCGGGTACGCCCGACGGCCAGCTCGCCCTGACCGGCACCGACGTGACGGCGTACGGCTTCGGCGGCGCGGCCCTCGTCCTCGGTGGACTGCTGGCCCTGCTCTTCGGCCGCCGTGGCCGCCGCAACTGAAGCGCCGTGGCCGCCGCAACTGACGCGCCGTGGCCGCCGCAACTGACGCGCCGTGGTCAGTGCACCTCGCTGAGGAAGTCCGCCAGTGTGCGGCGCGGGGCCCAGCCCTGGGCTCGGGCCCGGCCGATGTCCAGGATCACCGCGCTGGTCAGCTGTTCCACGGCGTAGCGGGTCAGCACCGGCGGCCGCCGGGTGACGCGGGCCAGGGCGGTCGCCATGGTCGCGGCGGCGGTCGCCACGGGGATCGGCAGATGGCGGACGCGGACCCCGCAGACCGCCTCGACGACCCGGTCACGCTGATAGGGCTCGGCGTCCGCGATGTTGTAGGCCGCCGAGGGCCAGCCGGTGGCGGCCAGGCAGGCGTCGGCCAGGTTCTCCACCGCGGTCAGGCTGAGTGGGACGTCCGGGCCCGGGAGCAGCGCCTGCCCGCCGCGCACCACCCGTCGCAGCCGCGGCAGCAGGTGCGGGTCGCCGTGACCGTAGACGGCCCGGGGCCGCAGGACGACCGCGCCCGCCGCCAGGGCCAGGCGTTCCCCGGCCGCCTTGGTCCGGCCGTAGGCGGTCATCCCGGCCAGCGGATGGTCCTCGCGGATCGGGCCGCCACGATCAGGCTGGACCAGCCGGGCAGGGCGCTGCGGCGGTCGGCGCGGGCCGCCCGTACCTCGGGGCGGTAGCGGGCCAGCGCCGTGAGGGTGTCGGTCAGCTGGAGCCGGGCCAGGCGCGCACCGGGGCAGGCGTGCGGACCGGCGCCGAAGACCAGCTGGGCGATCCGGGCCGGCGCCGGGTCGGTGGGATCGGGGTCGCGGTGGTGTGCGCCGGCCGCGTGCCGCGCCACCAGGATCAGCCGGTCACCGGCACCGACCGGGCACCCGCCGACGACACCGCCGCCCGCCGCGACCCGGGGCAGCAGCGGGGTCGCCGCGGTCACCCGCAGCAGCTCGGCGGTCAGGGCCTCGGGGGCGGACTCGGCGTACGCCCAGAGATCGGCGTCGGCGCACCAGGCCACCGCGCGCGGCACCCCGGCGACGGTCGTGTTGATCGCGGCCACCGCCAGCATCGCCGCCAGCCCGTCCCCGGCCGGCCCGCTCGCACTCGGATCGCCGGCGGGAGAGGAGTTGGGTGGGCCGCTGGCGTTCGGGTCGCCGGCGGGAGAGGAGTCGGGTGGGCCGCTGGCGTTCGGGTCGCCGGAGGGTAAAGAGCCGGGCGGGCTGTGGGAAGACGGCATGTGGCCAGCGGGAGCCGGGGTCAGCAGGGCGTTCAGGCGGGCCGCGGCGCGGTGGGCGGCCCGGCGGTGGTGCGGGAGGGTGAGGCCGGGCAGATGTTCGCGGGCGGCGGCCGCGGCGGCCGCGCGGGCCGCCGCGGCGAGGTCGCGGCCGTCCACGTCGACGCCGAGCAGGGCGGCCGCCGTGGTTCCGGAGAGCTCGGCGGCCACGTCCACCAGGTCGATCGGCCGGCCGTCGGCGAGTGGGGCCAGGCGGCGTTCGAGGACCGCGAGCCAGATCGGGCGCAGCCGGGCCACCCCGTCCGCGCCGAGCGACTCGGCGAGGGAGCGGCGGGAACCGCGGTGGTCGTCGCCCTCCTGGTCGAACAGCAGGCCGCCGCCGGCCAGCCGCCCGGCCGCTCCGCCCGTGGTGCCCTCCGCGGTCCGGTCCAGCGGGACGCGGGTGAGACCGTCCAGGTAGGCGGTGGCGGAGTGCGCGATCACCGTCCCGCCGAGCCGGAGCGCGGCCCGGCGCCGGGTGGCCGCGAGCAGCGTGAACAGCACCGGGTGGGCGCGCAGGTAGACCTGCCGGTCCCGGCGCCGCGCCCGCCGCTGACCGGCCGCCGAGGCCCGCCGCGGGGTCGCGGCCGGACCGTGACCGGGTGGCGGTGGGAGGTCGGGGGTGTCCGGCGGATCCGGGGCCGGCCGCGGCGGCGGGGAGGGGAGGTCGGCATCGGTCACCGGACGTGGACCTCCGTCGAGGTGGGTGGGCGCCAGCGGCGGTCCCAGTACCAGAGGAGGGTGCGGCGGGCACCCCACGCGCGCAGCCGGCGCAGGCTGGCCTCGACGACCAGGTCCTCGGCCCGGACGATGCGGCTGGTCTCGCGGCGGGCGCGGTTGAGCATGGTGACGTCCTCGGACCCGTCCTCCAGGCGTTCCCGGGCGGTGCCGCCGCAGCGCTGGTAGAGGTCGGCGGTCACGGCCAGGTTGTGTCCGTGGATCAGGACGTACGGGGTGCGGTACGCGGGATCCCGGTGCGCCTTCCGGTGGCGGCCGTAGAGGGCGGCGAGCCGGACCGCCGCCGGGAAGACGTGGCGTTCCGCCCAGGTGGGGTTCTCGTCGCGGCGGGGGACGCTGCGCCCGCAGACGAGTTCGGCGCCGGCGGCCAGGTGGGCGCGGGCGGTCGCCACCCAGTCCGGGGCCGGGCGACAGTCGGCGTCGGTCCGGGCCAGCAGTGTCGCGCCGGTGGCGATGGCGTGCCGGAAACCGGTGTCGGCCGCGGTTCCGGCGCCGGGGGACGGTTCGGTGACCACCTCCACCGGGAACGGCGCGCCCACCGCGAACCGGTGGACCACCCCGGCGGTGCCGTCGGTGGACGCGTTGTCGACCACGATCAGCCGGAAGTCCCGGTCGGTCTGGGCGGCGAGCGCCTCCAGCACGACACCGATCGTGGCGGCCTCGTCGAAGGCGGGCACGACCACGGCGAGGCCGGGCGGGAATCGGGTGCTCATCCCCGTACCCCCGGAGGTCTTCTCTGATGCGGAATGCCGGCGGCGAGCGACGCGGCCGCGCCCCGGTCGGGTTTGCGGGAGCGGCCGGCGAGCGGGACCGGCGCGAAGAGCACGCGGTCCGGGCGGGCCGCGCCCATCCGGCGGAGCGGCTCGCGCAGCGCGGCCTCGACCGCGGGACGGCTGGCGCCCGGCGCCGTCTCGACCACCGCGACCACGTGTTCGTCGCCGTCGCCGGCGGGCACGCCGACCAGGACCGCGAGGGCGACACCGGGCACGTGCAGGGCCGGCTCGTAGAGGCCGGGATAGATGTTCTCGGCCCGCCGCAGGATCATGTCCTTGCAGCGCCCGGCCAGGACGACGCGGCGGCTCGTCACCGCCGCCACATCCCCGGTGGCGACCCACTCGTGCGGCTCCGCGCCGAGGTAACGGTCGCAGACGCCGGCCCCGGCGAGCAGCAGCTGCCCGGTGTCGTCGAGGCGGGCCCGCACCCCGGGCAGCAGGTCACCGACCAGGTCGCCGTCGCCGTCGTAGGCGGCCTTCTCGCCGGACGGGACGGCGGCCGCCGGGAAGACCTCGGTGAGCGCGTAGACACCCCACGCCTCGTCGGCGCCGGCCGCGCGGACCCGGGCGAGCAGGTTCGCCGAGACCGGGGCGGAGCCGCTGTAGACCCGGCCGGTGAACGGCACGCCGGCGTCGAGGGCGGCCCGGATCTGTGGTGGCGTCAGGTAGGTGGCCTGCGGTTTCAGGCCGGTGACCTGCTTCGTGAGGGTACGTGGACGGCGGGCCGGCGCGGCGACCGGCGCCCCGGCGGCGAGCGACGGGACCATGACGAAGAAGGTGCCGCCGAGCACCGGGATCCCGGGGCGCGGCCGGACCAGGTCGTGTACGGCGCGCAGTCCGGTGTCGAGGCCGGAGCGGGTGTGCACCACGGCGCGGGGGCTGCTGGTCGTACCCGAGGTGAAGATGATGACCGCGTCGCCGTCGCCGTCGTAGGGCCTCGGCACGGGACCCGTTCTCAGAACGAGCGAGGGAGCGTTGCCGGGTACGCGGGGCCCCACGGTGACGGTTTCGGACATCTCAGAAAAATCCGGCAGGGCCAAGCCGATCCGGCGCGCCAACGGAGCCGCCCAGCCCGCTACCGCTTGCGCCGCGGCATCCGCGATGATCAACGCGGGCGGGGCGAGCGCCAACCGTGCCCGGAGCACATCCGGCCCCGCCGTCGGATCCAGCAGAGCCACCCGGGCCCCGAGACGGTAGGCCGCCAGCACCATGGCCAGCGCCCGCGGCCCGGGACGGATCGCGATCCCGAGCGTGTCACCCGCGGTGAGGCCCCGCGCGTGCAGGGCGGTCGCGTACCGGTCCCGCAGCACGGCCAGATCGCCACGGGTCAGCCGGCCGGCGAGCGCGGGCCGGTCGTCGCCGGCCCGCAGGCCCGCGCTCAGCTCATCGAGCAAGAGGGCACCTCAACACGGTCCTCGTCGGGGGTCGGGTCTCATCGGGGGTCGGGGGAGAGCGGGCCGCTGCCCCGGTCGAGGTACCAGCGGGCGGTCCGCAGCACTCCGTACGCGCGCAGCCGCCGGGTCGAGTTCTCCACCACCATCGACCGGCTGTGCACGATCGATGAGGTGGTCCGGCGGACCCGGTTGAGGAAGAGCCGGTCGGTCGGCGACGGCCGCCGCGGCATCCCCCCGCACGCCTCGTAGAGCGCCGCCGTGATCGCCATGTTGTTCCCGGCGTGCATCCGGTACGGCGCCAGGCTCCCGTCCCCCCGGTGTGCCGGCCGGATCCGCCCGAACGCCGCCGCCAGCGCCACGAACAGCGCGAACACCGCCCGCCCGGCCGGACCGTGCTCGTCACGCCGGGCGGTGATCCGGCCGCACGCCATCCCGGCGCCGCCGTCCAGCGCGGCCCGGGCCGCCGCCACCCACCCGGGCCGGGGCAGGCAGTCCGCGTCGGTACGCGCGATCAGGACCGCCCCGCCCCCGATGGCGTGCCGGAACCCGGTGTCGACCGCGCAGCCGACCCCCTTCTCCGGCTCGACGATCACGTGCACCGGGAACGGGGCGCACGGCGCGAACGCCCGGACCGCCTCGACCGTCGTGTCGGTGGAGCCGTTGTCCACCACGAGCAGGGTGAAGTCCGTGTCGGTCTGGGCGGCGAGGGCGTACAGGGTGGCGCTGATCCGGGCCGTCTCGTTGTAGGCGGGCACCACGACCCAGAGGCGCGTCACGAGCGTTCCCAGACCATGGTCATGATGCTGACGCCGCCGCCGAGACCCATGAACAGCACCCGGTCACCGGGCGACAAATACGGAAATATCCTGTCTAACTGGACGCCGAGCGTGGCGCTGGCCATGTTCCCCAACGAGGTGACGGTGACCTCCAGCCGATCCCGGGGCACCCCGGTCACCTCGACGAACCGCTCAAGGTACGGCAGCGTCACCTGATGCACCAGGATCTTCGTGTAGTCGGTGAACTCGAACCCGGTCCGCGCCCGCACCCGGTCCAGGATGCTGGCCCCGATCTTCTCGAACACACCGCGTAGCTTGTGCCCGTCGCCGGTGAAGTACGAGTACTCGTCCCCCCGAGGGTGCCGCGACCCGCCGCCCGGGATGCCGCCGACCGTCCAGTGCTCGGAGAACGTCTCGGTGTCGATGTCCAGGATGCCGCCACGATCCACCGGCTCCACCACCACGGCCGCCCCGGCGTCACCGAACGTGAACCCGGCGAACGACCGTCGCGCCTCCGCCATGTCCGCCACCCGCGGCCGCATCACCCGGCTCGGCGTCTCCCCGGTCACCACCAGCGCCCGCCGGGCCCGCCCGGCCAGGATCATCGACCGGGCCAGGTCGATGCCGTTGACGAAGCTGTTGCAGGCGTTCGTCACGTCCAGGGCGTGCGCCCGGCTGCCGAGGGTGTCCTGGAGGATGTGCGCGGTGGCCGGCTCCACCATGTCCCGGCTGGCCGAGGCGAACAGCAGCAGGTCGATGTCGAGCGGGTCCAGCTCGGCGGCCTCCAGCGCGGCACGGGCGGCGTGCAGGCCGAGGGTGGAGGCGTACTCGCCGTCGCTCGCGATGCGCCGCCGCTCGATGCCGGTGAGCCGGGCGAGCAGGCCGCGGGGCAGCCGCCCGATGCCGTCCTGGAGCTCGGCGGTGCCGACCTCACGCTCCGGCAGATGCGCGCCCACCCCGGTGATCCCTACCCGCACTATCCCCCCCCACAGCAGCCGCCGGTCCCTCAGCATGACGGTTCAGTGTCCGATAGGACGACCGTGCCGGAACAGCTCTTCCTGCTGGGAAACCTGGGCACCATGATCACCTATGCGGCGATCGCGGTGGCCATCGCGGTGCCCCTGGCCCGGGCGGGTCAACTGCGGGCCAACCGGCTCGCGGTCGCCACCGCGCTCATCTTCCTCACCTCGGCGATCGGGCACGGGCTGCACGCGTACCTGGCGCTCGCCAACCTGGGCCAAGGTGACCACTCCGTGGCGATCGGCTGGCTCTGGGTGCTGGCCTGGTGGAACGTGGCCACCGCGGCGGTCGGCGTGTACTACTGGACGGTCCGCCGGAGACAGGCGCCACTGCGCGGCGCGATCTACACCGGCCCGCACCAGCAGCGGCTGCTCGACGAGGCGGACACGCACCGGGCCACCCTGGAGGCGGTCGTCGAGCACACCGACGACGCGATCATCGGGCTGACCCTGGAAGGCGTCGTCACCGCGTGGAACGGCGGCGCCGAACGGCTCTTCGGCTACACCGCCGCGGAGATCATCGGGCGGTCCGTGGCCCTTCTCGCCGACGAGGAGGGCGCGGTCGAGCAGCGGGACATCCGGCACCGGATCATCGACCAGCGGGAGCGGGGCGTCACCTACGAGACGCGGCGCTTCGCCAAGGACGGCACACCGATCGAGGCGTCGCTGAGCGTGGCGGCGATCCGGGACCGTGCCGGCCGGCCCACCGGCATCTCGGTGGTGGCCCGGGACATCACCGCCGTCAAGGAGGCCGCCGAGCGCCGCCGGGTCGTCGAGGAGCGCACCCACCAGGCGCAGCGCATGGAGAGCCTGGGCAAACTGGCCGGCGGGGTGGCGCACGACTTCAACAACATCCTGGCGATCATCGTGAACTACACCGACTTCGCGACCGAGGAGGCGGCCGGCAACGAGACGCTGGAGACCGACCTCAAGCACGTGCGCAGCGCCGCCGACCGGGCCATCAACCTGACCCGCCAGCTGCTCACCTTCACCCGCGGCGACACCATCCAGCCGCGGGACGTCAACCTCAACGCGGCCCTCGCCGAGGTCCAGGCCATGCTCGCGCGGACCATCGGCGAGCACATCAACCTGATCACCGTGCCGTCCGCCGAGCCGGTCGTGGTGCACGCCGACCCCGGCCAGATCCAGCAGGTGCTGCTCAACCTGGCCATCAACGCCCGGGACGCGATGCCGGACGGCGGGACCCTGGTACTGGAGGCCAACGCCGCCGCCATCGACGGCGACGAGCTCGACATGCAGCCGTCGCTGCCCGCCGGAACCTACGCCCGCCTGCTGGTCAGCGACACCGGCGAGGGCATGACCGCGGACGTGGCGGCGCACATCTTCGAGCCCTTCTACACCACCAAGCCGCGCGGCAAGGGCACCGGACTCGGCCTGTCCACCGTCTACGGCATCGTCTCGGAGGCCGGCGGCAGCCTCAACGTCTACTCCGAACCCGGCGTCGGCACGACCTTCCGCATCTACCTGCCGATGGTCACGGTCCCCGGCACGGCCACCCCCGCGTCGTCGCGCCAGGACGATCCGCCGCCCGGATCCGGCCAGACCGTCCTGGTGGTCGAGGACGAGCCCGCCCTGGCCCGGGTGGTCACCCGGATCCTGGCCGGCGCCGGCTACCACGTCCTCACCGCCACCGACGGCCGGCAGGCCCTCACCCTCTTCCGCCAGCACGACTGCGACGCCCTCCTGACCGACGTGATCATGCCCGAGATGTCCGGCCGCCGGCTCGCCGAGATCATCCACGACACGCACCCCGAACTGCCGGTCCTCTACATGTCCGGCTACAGCAACGGCCTGCTCGGCACCACCCACGTGCTCGACGGCGACATCGCCTTCATCGAGAAGCCCTTCACCGCGAACGACCTCCTCCACAAGATCGCCGAGGTGGTCCCCACGGCCGTCCGCGACTCGCGCTGACGTCGATTCTTTTCCGGTACGGGCTACCCGCCCCGATCCTGCATACCCGCGAGGCGCTGCGACTCCAGGCACGTGGACGCGCCCGCCGGGCGTGAGCGGCCGGTCACCCTCACCCCGGCCGGCTCCCCGCCGGGGTCAGGCGCCGGAGCGGGGGCCGAAGGAGGCCAGGACCACGGTGAAGCGGTCCAGTTCGGACGCCCACGACGAGCGGGGTGTCCGCCACTCGATCACATAGGACCGGCCGCCGCTGCTGGTCACCCGGCGCAGCGCCCGCATGACGGTGCCGTCCGGGGCGCGGAACGTGTACTCCCAGACGGCGCTGAGCGGCTCGGGCAGCTCCTGGAGGCGCAGGCGGCGGTAACCCTCCAGGCCGGCGTCACGCTCGGCGTCCTCCAGCGAGGCCACCACGTCGCGGGGCGGCCGGTCGAGCGGGGTGATGCCCAGGACGGTCCGGCCCCGCCTGCCGCCGGTGAAGGACAGTCCCCCGGCCGAGAGCTCGCCGGGCCGCCAGTTCGCCGGGATCGCCACCCGGAACCCGCTCGGGTCGATCCACCAGGTGAAACCCTCCGGGGCCGGTGGCGTCGACGTCACGACGGCGGGGATGTGGGTGGGGACCGCGGACGGCGTACCCGAGCGCTCTCCGCCCTCGGCGTTGGCCGCGACGGCCGTGAGGGTGGCGGCCAGCGTGACCGCCGCGGCGATCGCCGGAACCCGGCGGCGGAACCGCGAGCGTGACCGCTCCCGCCCGGCCTCGACGATCCGCCGGAGGCGGGCCTCCACCTCGGCCGCCGGCATCCGGCGATCCGGCTCCCGCCGCAGCAGCCCGGCCAGCACCGGCGTGAGCGGACCGGCCCGGCGTGGCGGCGGTGGCCGGTCCGCGCCGACCGCACGCAGGATCTCGGTGGTGGTCTCCCGCTGGAACGGTGGCCGGCCCTCCACCGCCTGGTAGAGCGTCGCGCCGAGCGACCACAGGTCGGACCGCTCGTCGGAGACGTGGTCGAAGACGCGTTCCGGGGCGATGTACTTCGGGGATCCGAGGATGACCCCGGCGTCGGAGAGCCGCCGCACCCCGGCCGGGGTGACCGCCGGGCCGAAGTCGGTGAGCACGACCCGGCCGTCCAGCCCGATCAGGACGTTGCCGGGTTTGACGTCGAGGTGCAGCACCCCGGCCTCGCGGGCGGCCCGCAACCCGCCCAGCACGGCGAGGCCGATGGCCGCGACCCGGGCCGGTGTGAGTGGACCGGACTCGCGGACCACCTGGTGCAGGGACTTGGACGGAAGGTACTCCATCACCAGCCACGGACCGTCCCACGACGGGAGCACCGTCAGGGTGCGGATGACGTTGGGGTGCGTGACCCGGGCGGCGGCCTCGGCCTCGGGGTAGGCCAGACGGCGGATGAGCTCGTGCTGCGCCGGCGGCAGCCCGGCCGGGACGGTGCAGTGCTTGACGACCACGAACTCGGGCCCCGCGTCGTCGCCGGACTCGTCGGTGGCCAGCCAGACCCGGCTCATGCCGCCACCGGCGAGCGGGCGGACGAGACGGTAGCGCCCGGCAACGACCTCTCCCACCGTCGCCATGCAGTCACCTCGGTATGCCTGGTCGGAAGCAGCCTCGACGCTACCGCTGAGCCGCCACTCGAAACCGCGTGACGTAACTCTCGGGAGTCGCCTGATTATCCACTGTGACCAGCGGGATGACTGTCTTCCATCCGCCACGCGGAGGAGCGGAGACGGTGTTTACCCGGATCCCGAGTGATGGGGCGAAGCGGGCAACTACCATCGACCGAATGGCGATGCTCGATGTCCGAGGGCTCTCCCACACCTACCCCGACGGCCACCCGGCGATCTCCGGCATCGACCTGAGCGTGGCCGAGGGCGCGCTGGTCAGCATCGTGGGCCCGTCCGGTTGCGGGAAGTCCACCCTGCTGCGCTGCGTCGCCGGCCTGCTGCGCCCGTCCGCCGGCGAGATCCGCTTCGACGGCCGGCCCATCGACGGCGTGCCGGACGGGCTGGCCGTCGTCTTCCAGGACTACGGCCGCTCCCTCTACCCGTGGCTGACCGTCCGCGACAACGTCGCCCTCCCGCTGCGCCGCCGCGGGCTGGCCCGTCCGCAGCGGCGCGCCGCCGCCACCGGGGCGCTGGAGTCGGTCGGGCTCGGCGGATCGGCCGGGAAGTACCCGTGGCAGCTGTCCGGCGGCATGCAGCAGCGGGTGTCGATCGCGCGGGCGCTTGCCTACCGGCCCCGGCTGCTGCTCATGGACGAGCCGTTCGGGTCGGTGGACGCGCAGACCCGGGAGGACCTGGAGGACCTGCTGCTCGGCCTGCGCGGCTCGTACGCCATGACGATCCTGCTGGTCACCCACGACATCGACGAGAGCGTCTACGTCGGCGACCGGGTGGTGGTGTTCGGCGGGTCGCCGGGACGGATCCGCGCCGACCTGCCGGTCACCCTGCCCGCCCCGCGCGAGCAGATCACCACCCGTACGCTGCCCGGGTTCGTGCAACTGCGCGCCGAGGTGGGCCGGTCAATAAAGGCTCCCCGCACCGGCGGAGACCGCGACGTCGAGTAGGCACGGGCCGTCCAGCGCCCGGTCCAGCGCGGCCGGCAGTTCGGCGGCCCGGGTGACCCGCTCGGCCGGGAACCCGAAGCCCCGGGCCAGCGACACCAGATCCAGCTCCGGCAGGTCCACACCGGGCACCGCCGGGATGCCGATCCGGCGGCCGAGCGCGGACACCGCCTCGTACCGCCGGTTGTTCAGCACCACGACGGTGAGCGGTGCCCGGCGGCGGGCGGCCGTCCACAGTGCCTGGATCGAATAGAGGCTCGACCCGTCACCGACCACGCAGATCACCCGTTCCCCGGCGATCGCCCGGCCCACCGCCACCGGCAGCCCCCAGCCGAGCGCCCCGCTGCCGGTGGTCAGGTAGCCGTTCGGCCGGGTGACCGGGATCCGTTCGTGGAACGCGTCCTTGTGCGACGGCGCCTCCTCGACCAGCACCGCGTCCGGCGGCCGCAGCCGGTCCAGCACACCGAGCACCGCGTCGGCGCCGAGCGGGTCGGTCAGCGGCGGCGCCGGGGTGCGGGCGCGGACCGGCGGATCGGGGCGGGCGCCCGGCTTCACCAGCCGGGCCAGCTCCTCCACCCCGGCCCGGACCGTGGTGAGCACGCTGGTCCCGGCGGCCGCCCACGCGGCCGCCGCCGGATCACAGTCCATGTGGAACAGCCGGGCGCCGTCGACGAGGAACGGCCCCTCGCTGTGCACGTGGTAGGTGAAGACCGGCGCGCCGATCACCAGCACCACGTCGTTGCCGGCGAGCAGCCCGGCGACCGCCGACCGGACCGGCGGCAGGTAGCCGGCGAACAGCGGATGATCCTCCGGGAACGCCGCCCGGCTCGGCATCGGCGCCGCCCACACCACCGCCCGGACCGTCTCGGCCAGCACCACCGTGGCGGCCCACGCGCCGTCCTCGTCGATACCCGGACCGGCCACGATCGCCGGGGCGCGGGCCGCGTCCAGGGCCTCGGCGATCTCCCGCAGCGCCTCCGGGCCGGCCGTGAAGGCCGCCCGCACGGCACGTCGCGGCACCGGGTCGGCGGGCGCCTCCCAGTCGTCCTCGGGAACGGAGAGGAAGACCGGGCCGCGCGGCGGCGTCATCGCGACGCGGTGCGCCTCGGCCAGGGCGGTCGGCACGGCCGCGGCACGCTCCGGCTGATGACTCCATTTGACGTACGGGCGGGGAAAGGCGGCCGGCTCGTCCGCGGACAGGAACGGCCGGGTCGGCAGCATCGCCCGGGTCTGCTGGCCGGCCACCACGACCAGCGGCACCCGGTCCCGGTACGCGTTGAACACCGCACCGAGCGCATGCCCCACCCCACCCGCCGAATGCAGGCTGACCAGCGCGGCCCGGCCGGTGGCGACCGCGTACCCGGCGGCCGCCCCGACCGCGGACGCCTCCTGCAACGCCAGCACGTAATCGAAGTCGTCCGGCCAGTCCCGCAGCATCCGCAGCTCGGTCGAGCCCGGATTGCCGAACCAGGTGGTCATCCCGGCGGTCCGGCACACCTCGAAGAACGACTCCCGTACCGACATCACGGCTGTCCCCTCCAGAGGAGTCGCTCCACCACCCGCAGGCCCGCGTTGAGCGCGTAGCCCAGGATCCCGAGCAGCGCGATCGCCGCCCACACGGTCTCGTAGTCGAACCTGGTCGTCGCCTCCTGCAACCGGAACCCGATGCCGTTCGCCGCACCCGGCTGCAACTCGGAGAAGACCATCAGGATCAGCGACAGCGACAGCGCCAGCCGCAGACCGGCGAAGATCTTCGGGAGGCTGGCCGGGACGATGACGTACGCCAGCCGCTCCGGCCCGGTCAGCCGGAACGCCCGGGCCGTCTCCAGATGCAGCGGCTCCACCCGGCGGGCGCCGTCGGCCGCGTTCAGCAGCACCGGCCACAGCACACTGAACACGATCGACGCGATCTGCGCGCGCGGCCCGATCGAGAACAGCACCACGAACACCGGCACCAGCGTCGGCGGCGGGATCGCCCGGAAGAACTGCAACACCGGATCCAGCAACTGGTACGCCCACCGGGACCGGCCGATCGCCAGCCCGAGGACCGCGCCGGCCAGCGAGCCCAGCACGAACCCAACGCCCAGCCGCAGCATGCTGGGCAGCACGTCCTCGGTGCCGACGCCGTCGCGGGCCAGGCCGTACATCTGCCGCACGATCACCGACGGCGGCGGGAAGAACGGATCCGCGGACGCGGCCGCCACCACCTGCCAGGCCACCACGCAGGCGGCGAAGAGCAGCCAGCGCTGCGCGAAACCCCTCATCGGTACGCCCACCGGAACAACCGTCGTTCGCCACCGGCCAGCAGACCGTTCACGGCCAGCCCGATCAGCCCGGCCCAGACCGTCGCGGCCAGCGTGTCGTCGACGCCGCCCGGATAGTTCGCCGCCTGAGCGATGAAGATCCCGATCCCGGAGCCGAACCCGCCGAACATCTCCGCGGTCACCGCCAGGATCAGGGCCACCGCCGCGGCCATCCGCACCCCGGTCGCCACGAACGGCAGCGTGGCCGGCAACGACACCCGCAGCAGCACGCTCGCCTCGCCGAACCCGAAGGCCCGCAACGTCTCCTTGGCCAGCGGGTCGACCTCGCGCAGGCCGTACACCGTGTTGAACAGGATCGGCCAGACCGCCGCGTAGACGATCACCGTGAGCCGCATCCCCAGCCCGGCCCCGAGCATCATCGCGACCAGCGGGATCAGCGCCACCGACGGAATCGGCCGGAGGAACTCGACGATCGTGGTGACCGCCCGACCGACCGGCGGCACACTGCCGAGCAGCAGCCCGAGCGGCACCGCCAGGCCGACCGCGATCAGCAGCCCCAGCCCCCAGGCGGTCAGCGTGGCCGCCACGTCGGCCCGGAACAGCGGGTCGAGCGCCAGCTCCCCGGCCCGGGTGAGGATCACCGACGCCGGCGGCAGGAAGTCCCGGTGCACGATCCCGGCCCGGCCGAGCGCCTCGCTCGCCGCCACGACCAGCGCGATCCCGGCGGTGCCGAGGATCAACCCGGACTTCGTCAAGACTGGAACACGATCGTTCCGGCGTCGATCCGGTTGGTCAGCCGCTTCTGCTCGACCATCAGGTCGATCAGACTCTGCACACCGGCCGGGTCGCTGGTGGTGGCGAAGTGCGGCATGGTCATCACCTTCGCCACCTCCGGGTCGATGCCCCGCGCGTAGGTCGGCAGGATCGCCTCCACCTTCGCCCGGTCGGTGGCGATCGCGGACGCCTTGCGCAGCGCCCGCTGGAACGCGGCCGCGGTCTTCGGGTTCTCCTTCGTCCACGTCTCCAGCGAGAAGTAGCCGTCCAGCGGCAGATCGGTGGCCGGAGCCGCGCCGCCGTCCGCGACCATCCGGGCGCCGAGCTTGCGGACCGCGTCGGTGAGGAACGGCTCCTGACTGTGGATCGCGTCCAGGTCGCCCTTCTGCAGGGCGGCCGCCATCTGCGGGAACACCACCTGCCGGTAGTCGATCCTCGACGGGTCGGCCCCGCTCTGCCCGGCGATCGCGTCGAAGGTGATCGCCTGGATGTTGTTGAGCACGTGCACCGACAGGCTGTGCCCCTCCAGCCCCTTGACGTCGGTGATCGGCGACTCCGGCATCACCAGCACGCCCATGAACTTCGGCGTGAGCCGGGTCCCCTCGGCCACCAGGTTGATCCGCAGGTCACCCTTGTCGTGCCCGAACAGCATCGACGCGTTGTTGGCGAAGACGATGTCCACATCCCCGGTCTTCAGCGCCGGGTACGCCTGCGTGCTCTGCTGCACCGGCTGCGTCCGCACGGTCAGCCCCTCGGCCTCGAAGAGCTTCTCCCGCACGGCGATGTAGTACGGCGCGTTCACCACCAGCGACAACATCGCCACGTTGATGGTCGGCCGCTCCAGCCCGCCCCCACCTTGCCGGGGCGCGGGATCACCCCCGCAGGCACTCAGCAGGGCGAGAACGAGCGGGATGCCGAGCAACTTCCGGAACCGGCCCATCCCCGCACCATATAGCAGATTGTCGATCTATGCCCCGCCTCGGCCCCACCCCGCCGAGCCCGGCCCGAAAGCCCCGGCCGGCCACCTTGCCCGCCCCGCACGCGTGGGGAAGCGGTGCGCCGTCCAGCCGGTGCGGAGACCGGCTGGACGGGATGGGGTGGCCCGGGTCAGACCTGGGCCTGTTCCTCGCTGCGGTGGTCGGTGAGGGAGCGCAGCCGCAGCCTGGTGATCGCGCGGCCGGTGATCTCGACGACCTCGGCGGTGTGGCCGTCGATGCGGACGGTCTCGCCGGGGACGGTGGGGATGTGGCCGAGGCGGGCCAGGATCATGCCGGCCACCGTGGTGTAGTCGCCGGCGTCGGTCTCCTCGATCTCGACGCCGATGTCCGGCAGGTCGTGGATCGGGAAGGTGCCGGGCAGCAGCATGGCGCCGTCGTCCTCGTGGATCACCGACTGCACGTCGCGGTCGGTCTCGTCGTAGATCTCGCCGACCACCTCCTCGACGAGGTCCTCCATGGTGACGATGCCGTCGATGGCGCCGCGCTCGTCGACGACCATGGCGAACTGCTGCCGCTGGAGGCGTAGCTGGCGCATGGCGTCGGACACCTTCAGCGTCTCGGGCAGGAACAGCGGGGTGAACATGTGATCGCTGACCGATCCGTCGGCGGCGATCAGGTCGCGCAGATGGACCACGCCGAGCACGTCGTCGAGACCCATCGGGCCGGTCACCGGCGCCCGCGAGTGCCCGGCCTCGACGAGGCGGGCCAGGCCTTCGGTGGCGGGCAGGCCGGCCGGGAGGATCAGCACGTCCCGGCGCGGGACGAGGATCTCCCGCAGGATGCGGTCGGCGATCTCGAAGGCGCCGCTGATGATGGTGCGCTGCTCGGCGGTGATGTCCTGCTGGGCGGCGACCATGTCGCGGATCTCCTCGGTGCTCACCTCCTCGCGGCCGGCGGACGGGTCGCCGCCGGCGAGGCGGACGACCAGGTCGGTGGATTTGCCGAGCAGCCAGACGACCGGCCGGGAGAGGGTGGCCAGTATGTCGAGCGGCCGGGCCACCAGCATCGCCCAGCCTTCGGCGCGCTGCATGGCGATGCGTTTGGGCGCGAGCTCGCCGACGACCAGGGTGAAGAACGTCAGGACGATGGTGACCAGGATGATCGACACCGGTTCGGCGGCGCCGCCGAGGAAGCTCAGCGGCTCGATGAGCGGCTGCGCCAGCGACACGGCCGCGGCCGCGGAGGCGAGGAAACCCGCCAGGGTGATCCCGATCTGGATGGTGGCGAGGAACCGGTTCGGGTCCCGCGCCAGCTTGGCGAGGGTCCGTCCGGTGCGTGACTGCTTCTCGAGACGCTGCAACTGGCTCTCCCGCAGCGAGATGAGCGCCATCTCGCTTCCTGAGAACGCCGCGTTGAGCAGCACCAGCACCACGACGAGGACGACTTGCCAGCCGTATCCGCCCACGGCGGACATCAACTCCTTCACGAAGAGGCGAAGGTCCCAGGCTATCCGGAGACCCTGAGAACATTCCCAGCGAGATCGGGCGTTAAGCGGAACTATTGCACCCTTTTGCGCCGGTACGTCCGAGGCGTCCCGCGACCGCAATAGCCAAGATCACATTCCGGGGCAATGTCCGATTGTTTTCCTTGACTACCGCGGAGGCCGGGTGTCGAATCCGGTTCATGCCGCTGAAGAGATACGGGGTATTGCGCGCCGCCGTCGTCGACCGCCGCGTGGAGACCACCGGAACGCCGCATTATCAGATTCATCTTCGGGCGGCCGGGACGGATTTCCGGGCGGCTGTCAACGTGCGTTCCCAGCAGAGCCCGCCCGACCTGCTCTACCTGGGCGTCGACGACTTCCGGCACCCGATCCTGGACCGGGTTCGCGCATTTCCGGACGGCTTCACCGAGATCGAGAGCCGGCCCGGCACGGCGGCGATCGACTACATTCGCGGAAATCTTTTCGACCGGACCGTGATGCGCCCGGTTCCGACCGCGGCGCCCGGGCCCGATAATGATCTCGGCGATTTTCTCGATCATCATGTGCGGCGGGCGCTGGGTGACCTGGACGCCCGGGCGTACGTTTTCGGTGAGGCCTGGGGACCGGAGCCGAAGGCCGACAAGGTGTTCGGTTTCCGGCCCGGCAACGGCATCCACGACGTGCACATGAACCAGGGCAACAACGGCCGGTTCGCCGGTGACGACGGCGTCTTCCAGGACGGCGCGCTGCTGCTGCACTTCCCGGCGGCCGACGACTGGGTGGCGATCTTCCTGGCCTTCCAGTCGCAGGCCTGGCACACCGACGACATCACCGGCCACCGGCTGCCGGGGATCCCGTCGCCGGGCCCGGCGCCCGCCCCGTCGCCGGAGGAGCCCGACCACCTCGTCCGGATCGTCGCGGCGCTGGTCAACCCGCCCGGCCCGGCGCCCGAGCCGGAGAGCGTGACGCTGCTGAACACCACGCCGCGGGAGATCGACCTGGCCGGCTGGTCGCTGGCCGACCGGGCCGGGGCCCGGCATCCGCTGAGCGGCCGGCTGGCGGCCGGAGCGGTGATCCAGGTCGGGGTGGCGCCGGCCCAGCTCGGCAACGGGGGCGGCACGCTCACCCTGCTGGACGGTCGCGGGCTCAAGGTGGACGGCGTGGCCTGGACCGGCGATCAGGGCCGGCGCGAGGGCTGGACGGTCGTCTTCTAGAGAAATCGTGGTCCGGCTCGTGCCGACCGGTCGCCCGCGCTCGCCCGAGGGCGGGTGGGCGCACACGGCGGCGGTGTCGTGTGCGCCCACATGGCATATAGCCTGCCTGGCCACCCACGTTGCGGCTTTCGTGTGCGCTCACCTCCGAAAGCCCCGGGTCGGCCGGAACTCCCCGTGAACGTGTGGAACGGGTCCGCTCAGTCCGGTAGGAAGACGCCGTCGAGCATCAGGCTGACGGCGCGGTCCGCGGCGGTGCGGGCGGCCGTCGCGTCGCCCGTGGCCTCCACGACGCTCTGCACCATGGTGAAGAGCAGGGTCAGGTCGGCCGGGGTGAGGTCGGCGCGGACGTGCCCGTGCTCGCGGGCCTGGCGCATCGGTGTGGCGAAGGCGGCGATCAGGCGCCGCATGTAGCGCTGCTGGGTGCCGACGTCGAACCGGCGGGCCAGCCGGATCAGGCCGCGCATCTCGATCTGTGAGTGCAGCACCTCGCGGAGCAGGTCGCGGAAACCGGCCGGGTGTGTGGAGTGGGTGTTGACCCGGGCCTCTAGGATCTCCAGTTGATAGGCGATGACCGCGACGGTCAGCGCGGTGCGGTCCGGGAAGTGCCGGTAGAGGGTGGCCTGTCCGATTCCGGCCCGGCGGGCGATCTCCGGCATCAGGGCGCCCGGTTCGTCGCGGGCCAGCACGGCGCTCGCGGCCTTGAGAATGGCCGCACGGTTGCGCTGGGCGTCGCGGCGACGCGCTGTCGGGGTTCCGTAGATCACTCGCGCCCCCCTTGCTACCGACCAGTTACGTTACTAGCCGGTAACGAGAATGTCACCATCTTCAAATTCTCGGAACCGGTTTCTACGCTGCCGCCACGTTCGCTCCGACCATCGAGGAGTGTTGATGGCGCTTCGTCGTCTGATCACGTTGTTCACCGCGTTCGCTCTGGTTGCGTCCACTTCGGTCATCACGTCGCCAGCCCACGCCGCCGTGGCTACGACCGGTTTCAGCGCCGTCGACATCGCCGGTGACGGCGGCGTCGTCCTCAAGGCCAACGTCATCGCGCCCTCGGCGGCCGGGCGGCACCCGGCCGTGATCCTGCCGTCCAGTTGGGGCCTCAACGATCTGGAGTACCTGGCGCAGGCCCGGGTGCTCGCCGGCCGCGGCTACGTCGTCGTGTCGTACACGCCGCGCGGGTGGTGGCTGTCCGGCGGCGAGATCGACACCGCCGGGCCGAAGGACATGGCCGATCTGTCCAGGGTGGTCGACTGGACGATGGCGAACACCGCCGCCGACCCGGCCCGGATCGGGGCGGCCGGCATCTCGTACGGGGCCGGGATCAGTCTGCTCGGCGCCGCCTTCGACAGCCGGATCCGTGCGGTCGGGGTGCTCTCCGGCTGGACCGATCTGGCCTACTCGCTGTACGCCGACTCGACCCGGCACCGGCAGTCGGCCGGCCTGCTGGAACTGGCCGCGCAGATCGTCGGCAAGCCGAGCGCCGAGCTGACCACCATGCTGGGCAGGTTCAACGGCAACCAGGACGTCGCCTCGGTGATGGCCTGGGCGAAGGTGCGCTCGGCGGCCACCTACATCGACGCGATCAACGCGAACCGGCCGGCCGTGCTGATCGCCAACGGCTGGGGCGACACCTTCTTCCCGCCGAACCAGCTGGTCGACTTCTACGGCAAGCTGACCACCCCGAAGCGGCTCGAACTGCGGCCCGGCGACCACGCGATCGCCGAGCTGTCCGGCGTGCTGGGCCTGCCCAACGACGTCTGGACCAGCCTCTACTCCTGGCTCGACGAGCACCTGGCGACCGGGGCGACGCGGGCGAACCCGATCTACCTGAAGCCGCTGAACGCCTCCGGCGAGACGTACCCGAGCTGGTCGGCGCAGACCACCTCGACGGTCCGCCACGGCCTCGGCCGGATCCGCACGCTCGACGGGACCGGCCTGCTCGGCGGCGCGGTCAGCAGCGGCTGGACCAAGCAGATCCCCACCGACGAGGACACGGTCGCCTGCGGCGGCGTCGTGCTGCTCACCAACGGCGCGGCCGCGATCACCGGCGAACAGCCGGAGATCTGGTTGCCGTTCGTGGACCGTGGCGAGGCCGGCGTCTGGGCGGCCGAGCGGCCGTCGACGGTGCAGCGGATCCGCGGGGTGCCGAAGCTGCACCTGGAACTGTCCGGCACCGAGGCCCGGGGCACCGTGGTCGCCTACCTCTACGACCTGGACGCGATCGGCAACGCCAAGCTGATCACCCACGCCCCGGCCACCTGGCTGACCGGCGCGGCCGGCGCCCGCAGCATCGACCTGAAGCTGCCGGCCGCCGCCTACGACGTGCCGGCCGGGCACTCGCTGACCCTCGTGGTGGACACCGTCGACCCGCTCTACTACGACGAGAACGCCGCCGGCGACTCGATCACCATCGGCGGCGGGTCCTACCTGGACGTGCCGATCGGCTGACCGGACCACGGGTATGGATCACCGGCGGCCCGGCCGGTGATCCATACTCGGCGGTCCTCCACGGGGCCTGGCCGGCCGCGCGACAATCCGGCCATGACGGTGGAGTTTCTGGGTATGCGGCGGCACATGCGCCTGGGTGTGCTCGATGTCGGGTCGAATACGGTCAATCTGGTGGTGGCCGACGCGGAGTCGGGGCTGCCGCTGCCGGTCCACACGTGGGAGCGGCGGCCGCGGCTGGCGCACCGGCTGCCGGCCGACGGCACGATCGGCGACGAGGCGATGCGGCGCCTGATCGACGCGGTGGGCGAGGCGGCCGGTGAGGCCCGCCGTGCCGGGGTGAACCGGATGTTCGCCTACACCACGGCGGTGGTCCGGGACGCGCCCAACCGCGACGAGGCGCTGGTCGCGGTCGAGAAGGCGACCGGCGTACGCCTCGGCACGCTCTCCGGCGTCGAGGACGCCCGGCTCACCTTCCTGGCCGCCCGGCGCTGGCTGGGCTGGCAGGCCGGCCCGATGCTGATGGTCGACATCGGCGGCGGCTGCCTCGAGGTGGCGTTCGGCCGGGACCGGCTGCCCGAGTCGGCGATGTCCCTGCCGCTCGGCGCCGGCCGGCTGACCCGCGAGTTCCTCCGCGACGGCGATCCGCCCTCGCCGCGGGCCGTCGAACGGCTGCGGCGGCATGTGCGGGACCGGTTCGCCGAGGTCGCCGCCCGTACCTCCTGGGAGTCGCCGCGGACTTCGGTGGCCGCCTCGAAGACCTTCCAGCAGTTGGCCCGGCTGACCGGGGCGCCGCCGCTGCGGCTCGGCCCGTTCGTGCCGCGCGAGCTGACGGCCCGGGCGCTGCGGCCCTGGATCAAGCGGCTGGCCGCGATGCCCAGCCCGAAACGGGCCCGGCTGCCCGGTGTGTCGCCGCACCGGGCCCGGCAGATTCTGGCCGGGGCCATCGTGGCGCACGAGGTGATGCGCCGGCTCGGCGTCGAGTCGCTGCGGATCTGCCCGTGGGGCCTGCGCGAGGGCATCCTGCTGCGCGAACTGGAGGCCCGGCAGGTTCCGCTGGGCAACGCCGCCTGGGTGCCCTGGGACTGAGAACGTCACGCCGGATCGAAACGGGATGTCCCCTATCGGTCGAACATTCGTCCTAGACTCCCCAGGGTGATGTGACGCGCACCATCATGCGTCTATGGGTCGACAGGAGGGGAGTGGAACGTGAGCGGTGTTCGATTGCTGGTCGGGACACGTAAGGGACTGTTCATCCTGACCTCGGACGGCAAGCGCGAGGACTGGAAGGTGGACGGCCCGCACTTCGCCGGATGGGAGATCTACCACGCCAACGGCTCGCCGGTGGACACCGACCGGCTCTACGTGTCGCAGTCCGGCGGCTGGTTCGGCCAGATCATCCAGCGCTCCGACGACGGCGGCGCCAACTGGGAGACGGTGGACAACGACTTCACCTACGCCGGCGACGTCGGAGACCATCTCTGGTACGACGGGACCCCGCGCCCGTGGGAGTTCAAACGGGTCTGGCACCTGGAGCCGTCCCGCACCGACCCGGACACGGTGTATGCCGGGGTCGAGGACGCCGCCCTCTACAAGAGCACCGACGGCGGCCAGAAATGGGTGGAGCTCACCGGCCTGCGTACCCATCCGTCGGCACCCAAGTGGCAGCCCGGCGCCGGCGGCATGTGCCTGCACACGATCCTGCTGGACCCGGTGAACCCGGACCGCATCTACGTGGCGATCTCGGCGGCCGGCGTGTTCCGCAGCGACGACGGCGGCGAGACCTGGCAGCCGGTCAACCGGGGATTGCAGAGCAACATGGAGCTGCCCGACCCGGACGCCGAGGTGGGCCACTGCGTGCACCGGCTCGCCATGCACCCGTCCCGCCCGGACACGCTGTTCATGCAGAAGCACTGGGACGTGATGCGCAGCGACGACGCCGGCGCCAACTGGCGTGAGGTGAGCGGGGACCTGCCGACCGACTTCGGCTTCCCGATCGCGGTGCACGCCCACGAGCCGGAGACGATCTACGTGGTGCCGATCACCAGCGACCAGCAGCACTTCGTGATGGACGGCCGGCTGCGCGTCTACCGCAGCCGGACCGGGGGCGAGCGGTGGGAGGCCCTCACCGCCGGCCTGCCCCAGGAGAACTGCTACGTCAACGTGCTCCGTGACGCGATGGCGGTCGACACGCTCGACTCCTGCGGCATCTACTTCGGCACCAGCGGCGGCCAGGTGTACGCCTCCGCCGACAGCGGCGACACGTGGCGCGCCGTCGTCCGCGACCTGCCTCCGGTGCTCTCCGTGGAAGTGCAGGTGCTGCCGTGATCCGTGTCGTCCTCCCGCCGCACCTGCGCAATCTCGCGCACGTGACCGGGGAGGTGCGGGTCGAGGTGCCCGGGGAGGTGACCCAGCGGCACGTCCTCGACGCGGTCGAGGAGCGTTATCCGATGCTGCGCGGCACCATGCGGGACCGGGCCACCGGCAAGCGGAGGGCGCTGGTGCGCTTCTTCGCCTGCGAGGAGGACCTGTCCAACGAGTCGCCGGACGATCCGCTGCCGGACCGGGTGGTCAAGGGTGAGGAGCCGTTCATGGTGGTCGGCGCGATGGCCGGCGGCTGACCCGGCCCCCGGCCTGCCGGGATCGTCGATGCTGGTGGCGGCATACGATCGGGGGCATGGCCAGGCGTACCGGGGAGGCGACCCGCGAGGAGATCCGTAACGCGGCGACCCGTCTCTTCCGGGAGCGTGGCTTCGCCCGCACGTCGGTGCGCGACATCGCGGCGCAGGCCGCCACCAACCCGGCGCTGGTGATCCGGCACTTCGGGACCAAGGAGCTGCTGTTCCTGGACACCATGCACCTGACCATCGACGACGAGCCGCTGCTCGACGTCCCGCTGGAGCGGTTCGGTGAGCGGTTCGTCGAGGTGCTGCTCGCCGACGACGACATCCGCGGCGTCTACCTGGCACTGGTGCACGGCAGCAACGAGCAGCGGATCCAGGCCCGCCTCCAGGACATCCACGAGCGCACCTTCGTCGAGCCCGTCCGGGCCCGCCTCACCGGCCCGGACGCCGACATCCGGGCACGTCTGGCCGCCGCGGTGGTCGGCGGTCTGCTCTACGCCCTCTGGGTGGTGGAGGACGAGCATCTGGTGACCGCCGACCGGCCGGTCCTGGTGGCGCGCTACGGCGCGCTGTTGCAGCAGGCCCTGACCCCGCGCGGGTGACCGGCTACTGCACGGACCAGCCGCCGTCGGACGGCAGGACCACGCCGTTGAGGTTCACCCCGTCGTCGCTGAGCAGGAAGGTGATCGACGCGGCCAGGTGCTCGGCCATCGCCACGCCCGGGATGAGCTGGAGGAACGGGCCGGTCCGCCCGCGCCCGAACTCCGAGGTGTTCACCGGGGCCATGCCGGTGGCCACCCCGCCGGGCGCCACCGCGTTGGTCCGGATGCCCTGCTGCCCGTACATGAACGCGGTGTTCTTGGTGATGCCGACGACCGCGTGCTTGGACGCCGTGTAGGCGACGCCCGCGGCGTTGCCGCGCAGCGCCGCCTCGGAGGCGACGTTGACGATCGCGCCGCGCCCGGCGGAGAGCATGGCCGGCAGAACCGCGCGGGTGAGGCGGAAGACACCGTCCACGTTGACCGCGAAGACCTTCTCCCAGACGGCGTCGGCTGTTTCGTGGGCCGGGCTGAAGTCGTCGACCACACCGGCGATGTTGGCCAGGCCGTCGATGCGGTCGCCGGCGGCGGCCACGATCCGCTCGATGTCGCCCGACCGGGTGATGTCCCCGGCGACCGCGACGAACGACTCGCCCAGCTCGGCCTCGGCCTCCTTGAGCTTCTCGGCGGTGATGTCGACGCCGATGACCCGGCCGCCCTCGCGGACGATGCGGGACGCGGTGGCCCGCCCGATGCCGGAGGCGGCGCCGGTCACGATGACCGTCCTGCCGTCGAACCGGCCGGCGGTGATCCGCTCCTGCCAGCCGGCGCTCTCGCCGGACTCGACCGGGGCGACGCCGCCGTTGACCTGGAGCACCAGGTCGTCGATCACCGACTGCGGCATCTTGCCCTGGCTGAGGGCGACCAGCTGCTGGAGCGGGATTCCGCGGACCGGCGCGAGCGAGGAGGCGTCGGCGCCGCCCGCCGCGAGCAGCTCGCCCAGAGCCGGGCCGCCCACCGGGTGGTCGAGCCATTCACCGACGGTGTTCGCCGCGGTCAGGGGCTTCGGCGCGGTCGTCATAGGGTGGTTTCCCTTCGGTCGGGGGGAGCGGGGGCGGAAGTCAACTTAGTTTACTTCGGCTCGCCCGGCGAGCGCGGACCAGGAGCGATCCGACAGGGCGAAACACGCTACGGTCCACCAATGGGACTGCTGGACAGGTTCGCCGGTTCGCCGCGGCGCCGTTTCGCCCAGCTCGCTCTCCGGGTGGCCCGGCGTACCCCCGGCGTGGAGCGTGCGGTCTACCAGCCGGACGACTTCGCCATCGCGATCCACCGGACCGGTGCGACCGGACCGGCCCACCTCTACCTCTCCAACGTCTTCCGGGAGACCGCGGGCGCCTCCCCGGCGGAACGCCGCCAGCAGCTCGAGCGCCTCATCCGGCTGATCGCGCCGCTTCCGGAAGAGGATTGGGAGGCGGTACGCGCAAAGCTGCGCCCGGTGTTGCGCCCGGTGACGTTCGGCGCGGCCGGGCCGACCGGGATGCGCCCGCCGCTGTCCCGCCCGGCCATGCCGCACCTGCGCGAGCTCGTCGTGATCGATACCCCGGAGGCGATGGCGTACGTGTCGCCGGATCGCCTGGAGACGTGGGGCGTACCGGTCGACGAGGTGTTCGCGGTGGCCCGGGAGAACCTGGCCGTCATCGCCCGCGGAGCCCTGGACCGGCCGTGGCGCGACGGCACGGCGATCAGCATCCTCGACGACGGCGACGGCTACTTCACCTCGCTGCTGCTGTCGCCGGGTTGGCTGTCCGAGGTGGGGGAGCGGATGGGCGGCCCGGCCCTGGCGTTCGTGCCGGACAGCAACACCCTGCTGGTCACCCCACTGCCGGACACCGGGGCGGAGCAGATCTACGCCGCCGTCGAGCACTCCTTCGGCGAGGCGGTCCGCTACCTCTCCCCGGTCGGCTACGTGGCCGGGCCGGACGGGCGGTCGGTGCCGTACGCTCCGCCGCCCGGGCATCCGCACCACCGGCCGGCCCGCCGCGCCGACGCGGTGCTGGCGCTGACCGAGTACTCGAACCAGACCGAATGGCTCGCCGACCAGTACGCGAAAGCCGGCGTCGACGTGCACGTGGGCAGCCTGATCGCGGTCGAGCCGTCCGGCGGCGGCCCGGTCGAGACCATCGCCACCTGGACCGACGGCGTCAGCACGCTGCTGCCCCGCGCCGACTCGGTGGCGTTCGCCCGGGCCGGCGACGGCATCGACTTCCGGGTGCCGTGGCGGATCGCCGAACTGGAGGCCGGCCTGTGCCCGGAGCCGCTGCTCGCCCCGGCCCGCTACCGGGTCGAGACGTGGCCGTCCGCCGACGTGCTGGACGGGATGCGCCGGCACCGTCTCGACTGAGCATCCTCAGGTTGCCGATCCCGCACGGCGAGGCGCACGGTGGTCGAGGGAGACTGCACCCCGAAGGGGTGCCGCGATGGGGAGGGTCCGATGACAGCCTTCGACGAGGAAGAGGCCCGTCTTCGGGTGGGGCCACCGGCCGATCACGTGGCCGGTCTCCAGGCGGTCCGGCTGAGCCTCGCCAACGCCGTACGCAAGATGGGTGTGCGCAAGACGGTGCGCAACCTGCGCACCCTGAACCAGCACGACGGCGTCGACTGCATGAGCTGCGCCTGGCCGGACCCGCAGGGCCGCCGGCACACCGCCGAGTTCTGTGAGAACGGGGCGAAGGCGGTCTCCTGGGAGGGCCAGCGGGACACCGTCGGGCCGGAGTTCTTCGCCGCGCACGGACTCGCCGACCTGGCCGGGCGGACCGATCACTGGCTGGAGAAGCAGGGCCGGCTCACCCACCCGATGGTGCGCCGCGACGGCGGCACCCACTACGAGCCGATCTCCTGGGACGACGCGTTCACCCTGATCGGCTCGTTCCTGAAAGACCTGGACAGCCCGGACGAGGCGGCCTTCTACACCTCCGGGCGGGCCAGCAACGAGGCGGCGTTCGTCTACCAGCTGCTGGCCCGGGCGCTCGGCACCAACAACCTGCCGGACTGCTCCAACATGTGCCACGAGTCGACCGGCACCGCCCTGATGCGTACCATCGGCATGGGCAAGGGCTCGGTCACCCTGGAGGACCTGCACCAGGCCGACCTGATCGTGGTCTCCGGGCAGAACCCGGGCACCAACCACCCGCGCATGCTCACCGCGCTGGAGATCGCCAAACGGGACGGCGCGAAGATCCTGGCGATCAACCCGCTGCCGGAGGCCGGGCTGATCCGCTTCGACAACCCGCAGAACGTGCGCGGCCTGGTCGGCGCCGGCACCCCGCTGGCCGACCGGCTGCTGCGGATCCGCTCCAACGGCGACCTGGCGCTCTGGCAGGCCATCGGCCACCTGCTGCTCCTGAAAGGTGTCGCCGACCGGGAGTTCATCGCGTCGTCCACGGTCGGGTTCGACGCCTGGGCCGAGCACGTCGCCGCCGTGGACCGGGACACCGTGCTCGCCGCGACCGGGCTGAGCTGGGACGAGATCGAGGCCGCCGCCGACATGCTGGCCTCCGCGAAACGGATCGTGCACTGCTGGGCGATGGGCATCACCCAGCACCGCAACGCCGTCGCCACGATCAAGGAGTTCGTCAACGTCGCCCTGCTCCAGGGCATGATCGGCAAACCGGGGGCCGGGCTCTGCCCGGTGCGCGGGCACTCCAACGTGCAGGGCGACCGGAGCATGGGCATCTGGGAGAAGCCGCCCGCGGTGTTCCTGGACCGGCTGCGCGACGAGTTCGGCTTCGAGCCGCCGCGTGCCCACGGCCACGACGCCGTCGACACGGTGCGCGCCTTCCGGGACGGCCGGGCGAAGGTGTTCATCGCCCTGGGCGGCAACTTCGTCGGCGCCATGTCGGACACCGAGGTGACCGCGGCCGCGATGCGCGACGCGGCGCTGACCGTGCAGATCTCCACGAAACTCAACCGCAGCCACGTCGAGGCCGGGCGGACCGCGCTGATCCTGCCGACGCTCGGGCGTACCGAGCAGGACCTGACCGGCGGCCGGGTGCAGCGGGTCACCGTGGAGGACTCGATGTCGGCGGTGCACGCGTCCCGGGGGCGGTCCGCGCCGGTGGGGCCGCTGCTGCGCTCCGAGGTGGACATCGTCTGCGGCATCGCGGCCGCCGCCCTCGGCGACCGGCACGGCATCCCGTGGGCCGGGTTCGCCGCCGACTACGAACAGATCCGGGAGCGGATCGGGCGAGTGGTGCCGGGCTGCGACGACTACGCCGCGAAGATCCGTGACGGCGGGTTCACGATGCCGCACCCGCCGCGGGACTCACGGACCTTCCCGACAGCCGAGGGGAAGGCGGTCTTCACGGTCAGCCCGGTCGAGGTGATGACCGTGCCGGAGGGCCGGCTCGTACTTCAGACGCTGCGCAGCCACGACCAGTTCAACACCACGATCTACGGGCTGGACGACCGGTACCGGGGGATCAGCCAGGGCCGCCGGGTGGTGTTCATCAGCGACGCCGACCTCACCGAGCTGGGATTCGCCGACGGTGACGTGGTGGACCTGGTCTCCGAGTGGGCCGACGGCGCGGAGCGGCGGGCCGAGCGGTTCCGGCTGGTCGCCTACGACACCCCCAAGGGCTGCGTGGCCGCCTACTACCCGGAGACCAACCCGCTGGTCCCGCTCGACTCGCAGGCCGAGGAGAGCGGGACGCCCACGTCGAAATGGGTGCAGGTCCGTCTGGAACGGATCCGGACCTAGACGTTGTCGGTGGTGGCCGGGGCGCTCTCGAAGATCCCGGCCAGGGTCTCCACCCCGCCACCCCAGGCGGCCGCCAGGACGGCGGCGACCACGGCCATCGCCTGGAGCGCGTGCGCGGCCCCGCGGCCGGTCATCGCCCGCGTCAGGTTGCGGCCCACGGCGCGCGGCAGCGTACGCCGCAGGTAGTCCTTCTCCGCGCCGAGCTCCTGGTCCTTCGGCATCAGGCCGGCCATCTGCACCTTGCCGCGGCCCTCGGCGTAGCAGCGCCGGATCAGGAACCCGAACGTCGACCGGTCGGCCGGCACCTCGTGGTCGATGGTGGCGTGCGGCACGTACATCCACCGGCCGCCGGCCGCCGCGCTCATCCGCAGGCACAGTTCGGTGTCCTCGGGCCGGTTCTGGTCGCCCAGCTTGCCGAACCCGGTACGGAAGCCGCCGACCGCCAGGAACGCGTCCCGCCGCACGATCATGTTCGCGGACCAGACGTTGCGGATCGGCGCGGTCCTCGTCGGCATCCCGGTGTAGGAGACCCCGACCGCCCAGAGCAGCTCGTCCGGCATCCACGCCGGGCGGGGTCCGGCCCAGGCCGGGATGATGCCGCCGCCGGTGCCGACCACCGACGGGTCGGCGGACGGCGTCAACTGGTGCGCCAGCCACTCGGGGCTGGCCACGGTGTCGTCGTCGAGGAACGCGATGAACGGCGTACGGGTGTGGAAGGCCCCGGTGTTGCGGTTGCCGGACGCGCCCCGCGCGTACGCGTTCTCCAGCACGGTCACCCCGGAGAACGTGAGCTTCACCCGGTTCGCCATCTCCGGGTTGTGGTCGACGACCACCACGATCTCGGCCGCCGGGTGCGTCTGCGTCTGGGCGGAGGTGATCGTACGGGTGAGCGACGCCCACCGCTTCTCACTGTGTGTCGGGATGACGATGCTGACGTCGGAACTGCTGTTGTGCTCCAAGCCGTTTGCTCCTGGGCGACGGCGCATGACGCGGTGGGGGGCGCGATTTGCGTTACGGGTGCGGACAAGGGGGAAAGGGATCCGGGGCGCAGACGGGGCCTCGGAATGCAGCATCCTACGCGTAAAAGGCGAACCAATTACGCGTTGGTGACGAGGGTGGTCGAGGTGATGTCCAGCACCCCGCAGGGCCGGTGGCAGGAGCTTTCCCGAGAATCCTGTGGTGAGCCTGTGGATTCGGGAAACCCGCGTCGACGGCGATGTGAGCCCGGTCGCTCCCCGTCCGGACGGGGAGCGAGCGAAATAGGATGATCACCCATGGTGGTGGCGGAAACGGGTGCGGCTGAGCGCATAGTCGCGTGGGCGGAAGCCCGGCGCCCGCCGATCGTGGACCGGCGGATCCTCGCGATAGAAGGCCGTTCCGGATCAGGCAAGACCACCCTCGCGGCGGCCCTCGCCGACCGAACGGGGGCGCCGACCATCCACATGGATGATCTCTACACCGGATGGGACGGGCTCCGCCCCGGCGTCACGGCCCTGCGCGAGTGGATCCTCGAACCGCTCGCCGCCGGAGAGCCTGCCGTGTGGCGGCGCTGGGACTGGACCGCCGGCGCCTACGCGGAGGAACACCGGGTGCCGCCGGGCGGGTGGCTGATCGTCGAAGGGGTCGGCACGGGGGCGCGGGTGCTCACCCCGTACCTCATCGGTCTGGTCTGGCTGGAGTGCCCCACCGCGGAGCGCAAGCGGCGCGCGCTCGCCCGGGACGGCGCCACCTATGCCCCGCACTGGGACCGGTGGGCCGCGCAGGAGGCCGCCTTCCACACGGCCGAGCAGGTCCGCGCCCGAGCGGACCTGCTCATCGAGACGTGCTGACTCACTCCTTCATGGCGTACTCGTCCAGGCGGGGGTCGTCGGCGGGGAGCTGGCGCAGGCCGGCCAGCAGGGCGCGGACGGCGGCCGGGTCGCCGTGGACCTCGGTGTCGGCCCAACTGCCCGGTTGTGCCTCGTAGGAGAGGCTCGACTTCCAGTTGATCAAGGGGTGGCCGTTCAGGGACTCCAGCCGTAGGCCGGTCTTCAGATCCGCGGCGAGCGGCTCCAGCCGGCCGCTGCGGACGTTGACGATCCAGTCGCCGTGGCCGTCGGTGAGGGTGATGTACCAGTCCTCGGTGGGGGTCTCCGCCGGGTAGCGCGGTCCGGTCCGCTGGTGCAGCACCCGCAACCGGGGGGCCTGCTCGCCGGACCAGACGACCTGGTCGCCGTCGGTGCGGACGGCGGACATGATCTTGCGGGCCTGGTCCAGGGGGTAGCCCGAGACGGTCGCCTGCCAGTACTTTCCGCGCTCGTCGGGCCACACCCAGGAGATCGAGTCCCGCCATTCGTAGCGCACGGCCGGGCGGCCGTTGAGGGTGTCGTCGGAGCGGACCGGCTTCGGGTTCACCTCGACGCCGTCCTCCTCGTAGGAGATCCGGTCGACCGGGCCGTTCACCCACAGGCCGCCCCGCATCACGCCCTCCTCGTCGAGGTCGGCGGCCATCAGCGACGGGACGGTGCACGCGGCCGGCCAGGTGGAGGAGCGGGCGAACACGTTCACCAGCCGCCAGCCGTCCGGGATCACGGTGGGGAACAGTCGCACCCTCGCCTTGTCGGGGCGGATCGGGTCGGCGTACCCCTCGATGGTGGATCCGCAGCTCAGCGAGCCGTCCATGGCGATGGCCGCGGAGATCAGGGGGTCCGGCTCGGGTGACCACAGGCGGGTCCCGGCGACCGTCACCACCACGGCGGCGGTGGTCAGCCCGGCCAGTACGGCCAGGCGGCGGCCGTGGCGGCGTGGCGCGGAGCTGACGGCGACCGAGTGCCGCCGGTGGTCGACGGCGGCGCGGATCGCGGCGAGCCGCTCGGCGTCACCGGGTTCGGCATCCGGCGCCGGGTTCGCCGCGAGCAGGGCGGACGGCAGATCGTTGCGGTTCATCGCAGGCCTCCCGGAACGGTGGCGGGCAGAAGGGCCGGGCCGGACTCCCCGGCCAGGTCGGTCATGACGGTCTTCAGGCGGCGGCGGGCACGATGCAGGCGTACGGCCAGCGCGCCCCGGGAACATCCGAGCGCGGCCGCCGCCTCGGGCCGGGTCAATCCGTCCCAGGCGAGCAGCATCAGCAGTTCCCGGTCGTCGGCGGGCAGCCGGTCCAGGGCCCGCCCGACCAGGCCGGACGGATCCCCGGTGCTGGGCCGGGGCTGGGCGGCGAGCCGGTCGTGCAGGGCCTCGCGCCGCTGCTCGGACCGGCGCACGTTGGCGCTCACCCGCCGGGCCACCCCGAACAGCCAGGGCCGGGTCGCCTCCGGGATCTCGCGGAGCCGCCGCCACGCCACCACGAACGTCTCGGCGACCACCTCGTCGGCCTGGTCGCCGTCGACCCGGCGGCGCGCGTAGGCCAGCACGGCCGCGGCGTGGTCGCGCCACAGCCGGTCGAATCTCTCCTCGTCGGGCGCGTCGTCGCCCACTCCTGCCTCCCCGGTCGTCGATGGCTCTCACCACCGAAGGTGTCCGGCAGGCGGCGAGAGATTACCGGCGTTCCAGCAACGTGATGCCGAGCAGCGGGTAGCTCCATCGCCGGGCGATCCGGTAGCCGTCGGCGATCCGGTCCCGTTTCGCGGCCGTCATGTCCTGCAACGGGTCGGCCGGGCTGTCCACCCGGATCACCCAGATGCGGTCGGGGGCGCCGAGGCAGGCGGCATCCGGGCACTCCCGGGCCGCAAGGCGCCCGGTCAGCCGCTGGCCGGTGGTGGCGAGCACGTCCGGTGGGCGTGGGGTAGGCAGGTAGCGCTGGTAGAGGTCGCGGGGCGCCCAGGCGATGCTGTAGTGCGCGTCGGGGAAGACGGCCACGTCGCCGGGCCGGTAGAGGGGGCGGATCACCGCGGCGATGCGGGCGGAGTCCTGGCCGTGGCCGGCCGGTTCGCGGATGTCGAGCTGGGCCGGGTAGCCGAGGAATGCGGCGAGCGCCACGACGGCGGCGAGATGCGCGCGGGAAAGACTCCAGGTCGCGAGCACCACCAGGGCGGGGACGGTGATCAGCACATACCGGGCCACCCAGACCGGGGTGAGCAGTCCGGCCGCGAGCAGGAGCACGATCGGGACGAAACCGGCGCCTGCCAGGGCTTTCCCGGTGCTCGAACCGAGGATCGCGAGTCCCAGGATCAGGCCGCCGACCACGGCCGAGGCGAACAGTTGCTGCGGGAGATTGCGTACGGTCTGCGCGCCGACCAGGGTGATCCAGGAGATCTGCGCGGACTGTCCGGCGGCCGACAGGCAGAGGGCCAGCGCCGGAAGGCTCCCGGCCAGCGCGGCGGGCGGCCACAGCCGAGGCAGGCGCCACCCGGCCAGGGCGTGCCCGGCGATCATGAGCAGGCCGCTGAGCGGATGGCACAGGCCGGTCGCCGCGACGGCCGCCGCATAGAGCGCGGCCCGCCCGGCCGTCGGCCGCTCCAGGAGGCGGACCAGCGCCAGCAGAGCGAGCGCCGCGCCGAGCATGGCGAGCGCGTAGGGCCGGGCCTCCTGCGCGTACCGGGAGGTCACCGGCAGGACCGCGAAGAGCAGCCCGGCGCCGAGCCCGGCCGTGTCCCCGCCGGCCCGGCGGCCGAGCGCCACCACCACCAGGGTGGTAAGGATCATGGCGAGCAGTGAGGGGAGGCGCAGGGCCGTCGTGCCGGTTCCGGCAATCACGGCAAAGGCTTTCAAACCCGCATAGTACGGCGTGAGCACCACGTCAACCGCATCGGCGAGCCGCCACAGCCGCTCCCAGCTCAGCCGGACCGCTCCCCAGGTGGCCAGCTCGTCCGCCCAGAGCGCCGCCCCGGTCAGCCGCCAGCCGCCGAGCACCGCCGTGACCACCGCCGGAAGGGCCCACACCAGCGGGGTCGTCACGCGTTTCACCGGACGACCCTAGGAGCGGCCGCCCGGCGGCACGACGATCGCCACCCGAACAGTCCGTGAACGTCAGGTGGGCGCCGGGGTGAGGTCGACCCGCCGGGCCAGTTCGGCGATCGCCTCGCGACGGCCGGTGCCGAGGCCGTGCCGGGTGACGTTGAGCGCCCCGGCCGCCGCCCCGGTACGCACCGCCTCGCGCAGGTCCCCGCCGTGGGCCAGCACGGTGGCCACCCCGGCGGTCATCGAGTCACCGGCCCCGCGATGGTCCACCACCTGGAGCGGCGGCAGGTCGACGAGCAGCGGCTCGTCGTCGAGCAGGGCGATCCCGGGCCGGTCGGCGCGGCTGATCAGCACCGACCCGGCGCCCTGTCTCCGCAGCTCCCGGGCGGCCTCCACGAGCGCCTCGTCGCTGTCGCCGGCGGCCCGCCCGTCGTCGAGCAGCTCCTCGTGACTCACCTTCAGGAAGTCGACACCGCCGTCCAGCACCGCGGTCAGGTGGTCCCCGGACAGGTCGGCGACCACCGTGCCGCCGTGCGTGCCCAGGTCGGCGGCGAGCCGCCGGTACACCTCCGGTGGCACCACCTCGGGGGCGGCCGGGCCGCTGAGCAGGCTGACGTCGGCGAGCAGCCCGGCGGCCAGGGTCGTGCTGTACAGCTCGTCGAGGTCGTGCCGGCCGAGCGGGGCGCCGGCGTAGTCGGCCACGGTGTCCCGGGAGCCGTCCCGCCGGTCGTGCACGTACCAGCCGCTGCCCCCGTCGCGGCGCACCGTCCGTACCTCGATGTTCTCGTGGCGCATGAGCGCCGCGACCACCTCGCCGATCTCCCCGCCGACCGCCGCGCAGAGGGTGACGTCGGCGCCCAGTCCGGCACACATCCGGGCCTGCCAGACACCCTGCCCGCCGGGGTGCACGTGCAGTTCCGGATGCCGGCCGGAGGGCTCCTCGACGGTGACGGTGAGCTGCGGGACCGGTGCGAAGACCATGATGGTGGGCATCCGGGTCGCGTACCCGGGGCCGTGCCGGTCAACCTCGGATTCCGCGAACGGCGGGGGACGGGCGTCCCCCGCCGTTCGACCGTCTTACTGGACGACGAAGAGCAGGCGGTTCGGGGAGCTGGTGCCGGGGCTGGTGACCACGCTCGGGGTGGCGTTGGTGGTCAGCGCCGACGAGACCTGGGCCGGGGTGTAGCTCGGGTTGCGGGACAGCACGAGGGCCGCCGCGCCGGCCACGTGGGGCGACGCCATCGAGGTGCCGCTGATCGTGTTGGTGGCCGTGGTGCTGGTGTACCAGGACGAGATGATCGACGAGCCGGGCGCGAAGATGTCCAGGCAGCTGCCGTAGTTCGAGTAGCTGGCCCGGGCGTCGGTACTGGTGGTGGCGCCGACCGTGATGGCGGTGGGTACGCGGGCCGGCGAGTAGTTGCAGGCGTTCGCGTTCGAGTTGCCGGCCGCGACGGCGTAGGTGATGCCGGCCGCGATGGAGTTGCGCACCGCCGTGTCGATGGAGGTGCTGGCGCCGCCGCCGAGGCTCATGTTGGCGACCGCCGGCTTGACCGCGTTGCTGGTCACCCAGTTGACGCCGGCGATGACCCCGGCCGTGGTTCCGGAGCCGGAGCAGTTGAGCACCCGTACGCCGACCAGCCTGACCGCCTTGGCCACGCCGTACGTGCTGCCGCCGACCGTGCCGGCGACGTGGGTGCCGTGGCCGTTGCAGTCGACCGCGCCACTGCCGACGGCGTCGTAGCCGGCCGTGGCCCGCCCGCCGAACTGGCTGTGGGTGTAGAGGATGCCGGTGTCGATGATGTAGGCGGTCACGTTGGAGGCGGTGACCGGGTAGGTGTACGTGGTGCTCAGCGGCCGGGCCCGCTGGTCGATGCGGTCCAGGCCCCAGGGCGCGTTGCTCTGGGTGGCGGCCAGCGAGACCACCTGGTTCTGCTCGACGTAGGCCACCTTCGAGTTCGCCGCCAGCCGCTTGGCCTGGGCCTCGGTGAGGCTTGCCTCGTAGCCGTTGAGCGCCTTGCCGAAGCTGCGCCGCACGGTGCCGCCGTACGACTTCGTCAGGCCGGACTCCACCGCGCCGGACTTGAGCACCACGATGTAGCTGCCGGGGACAGCGTCGGCGGTTCCGGCCAGCCGGATGGTGCCGGTCGCCGGTGCGGCCGCGGCCGGGGTTCCCGTCGCCACGACCGCCGTCGCCAATGCGAACAGACCAGCGGCCAGGATGCGGCCGCCACTGCGTCGAATCGCCATGATCTTCCTCTCTCGCGCGCGCCGGCGGCGAGCAACCGAGGGATCGATGCCCATCGCTCGACTTCTTCGGTGAGCGTACGGGCGTCAGGCGTTCACACCTAGATATTGAAATGTATATATCTTGTGGCCGTGGTGTCCTCAGCCGACGGCGGGCAGCACGATCCGGGCGACCGTGCCGGACGGCATGCCGGTGACGGTCAGCGTGCCGCGATGCGACTCGACGATGTTGCGGGCGATCGTCAAACCCAGACCCACCCCGGGTACGGCCTGATCGCGGGCGTGGCGGCCGCGATAGAAGCGGTCGAAGACGTAGGGCAGCTCGTGCTCCGGGATGCCGACGCCGGCGTCGGCGATCTCGACGTACGGCTGCGGCGTGGCGCCGGTCCGGACCGTGATCGGCCGGTCCGCCGGGGTGAACAGCAGCGCGTTGCGCAGCACCTGCGTGATCGCGTCGGCCAGCCGGGGCAGGTCCGCCCGGACCGGTACGGCCGCGCCGGCGTGCCACCGCGGCGGCTCGGCGCGCAGCGCGATCAAGGACTGGCAGGACCGGACCGCGGCCTGCACCACGGTGTCCAGCTCGGCCCGGCCGACCGGCGGCGGCAGCGGCGCCTCCCCCGGCCGGGTGCCGGCCAGCAGGTGGTCGACCATGCGCACCAGGCGCTCGCCGTTGCGGTGGATCGGTTCGATCAGCCCGCGGTAGGCGGCCAGTTCCTCCTGGTCGCCGAGGATCTCCAGATAGCCCTGGATGGCGGTGACCGGCGTACGCAGCTCGTGGCTGATCGCCGTGACCAGGTCGTCCTCGCGCCGCAAGACACGGGACAGCTCGTCGCCCAGGTCCGCCATCCGCATCCGGTCCCGGATCGAGGTCAGGTGGACCGCCGCCTGCCCGGCGAGGGTGATCAGGTTCTCCACCTCGCGGTCGTGGATCACGCGCGGCCGGTCGTCGATGACGCACATGACGCCGAGTGTGTGCCCGTCCGCGTCGATGATCGGCGCGCCCGCGTAGAAGCGGATGTTCGGCGCCCCGGTCACGTTCGGAACGGTCGCGAAGCGGGGGTCGAGGGTGGCGTTCGGCACGACCAGCGGGGCGCGGGCCGGAATCACGTGCTTGCAGAACGACAGGTCCAGCGAGGTCTGCTCGTCGGCCAGGCCGGTGCTGCCGGCGAACCACTGCCGGTCCCGGTCGACCAGCGTGACGGCGGCCATCGGGGCGCCGAACATCGATGCGGCCAGCCGGGTGAGGTCGTCCAGCACGGCGGGGCGGGGCCGGTCCAGCACGCCGTACGAGCGCAGCGCGGTCAGCCTGGCCTTTTCGTCCTCAACGGGGGATTCGTGGCGCACGCCTGTCAGTCGGCGGTGGGCCGGCTGAGTTGAGCTTTCGGGGCGTCCGCGCCGCCGTGTTCACCACGACAGTGATCACGGCGGGCGTGACGTCCGTTCCGGGTCTCAGCCGACGGCGGCCCGGCGTGCCGTGTACTCGCCGCCGCCACCGCGGTGGCTCGGGTACGGGATCAGGTTGTCCGGCTGCTCCTCGTACGCCGGCTCGGCCCAGCGGCGGCCGGCGCTCTCCAGGGGGTCGCTGTCGTAGGCGGACCGGCTGTGGAAGCGCTGCGCGTACTCCATCATGCCGTCGACCAGGCGGTCCACGTCGGCGGCCGGGCGCACCACGAGGCGCATGAACTGGCTGGTCATGCCGAGCTTGTTGCCGCACTCGCGGGTCATGATGCCGTGGTTGGCGACCAGGTAGTCGCGCAGCGCCACGCCGGACCACTCGTTCGGCAGCTTGACCAGGAAGAAGTTGCCCTGCGACGGGAACACCGTCATGCCCTGGATGCGCTGGAGCTCGCGGCCCATCGAGCGGCGGTCCCGGCTGAGCAGGCGCAGGCTCTCCTCGTACTCCATCTCGTGTTCCTGGATCATGTGGACGACCTTCTCCGCGAGGGAGTTGAGGTTCCACTTCGGCAGCATCTTCGCGATCTTGCCGGAGATCGCCGGGTTGGCCAGCATGTAGCCGAAGCGGATGCCGTGCAGGCCGAAGTTCTTGCCGAGGCTCTTGAGCACCACCGCGTTGGGGCGGATCACCGCGTCCGGGCCGACCGAGGGGAAGCGTTCGGCGTCGGAGAAGTCGATGAACGACTCGTCGACCACGACCAGGTCCAGGTCGCTGAGCGCGTCCATGAAGCGGATCACGTCGCGCCGCGGGATGTAGTGGCCGTCCGGGTTGTTCACGTTGCAGACCACCGCGACCCGCGACTTGCGCTCCCGGATGAACTCGACGTACTCCTCCAGGTCGAGGCGGAAGCCGTCGCGTTCCTGGAGCGGGAACATGTCCACCCGCTTGCCGGTCTCCATCGGCTGGTCGGTCCACCGGCCGAAGGTGGGGATCGGGATCGCCACGCTCTCCTTGATCATCAGGTGGTCGATCCAGGTGATCAGCTCGGTCGAGCCGTTCGCCATGGCCACCGTCTGCGGGTGCAGGCCGAGCACGCTGGCCAGCTTCTTGGTGATGGTGGCCGAGTCGCTCGGGTAGTACTTGAGGATGCTCTTCAGGTCCCGGGTGAGCTCGTCGAACATCTCCGGTGTGGGGAAGTAGGGGTTGCACGGGATGCAGAAGTCGACGATCTCCACACCCTCGCCGGCGGCCCGGGAGACGTCGAAGTACGACGCGCTGTGTGAGCCCTTGTGCAGCATCGACGTATCGATTCCGGTCCGTGCCACAGTAGTCCTCCCGAACCCCTCGGTGATGGTGCCGCCACCGAGTACGGGGGAGTCGCCCGGATCGTTCACAAAATCATCGATGCTCCCTGAGGCTTAAGGCGCAGGAAAGAAACCGCCCCCGCCACCGATGATCAACTTGCTCGTTCTCCCTCCAGGTGGCTGTCGTGACAGGGGTGGTGGAGATGCGCGGTTTGATCAGGGTCGGCCTGGGCGGTGTCGTCGTGGTCGGGGCGGTGATGACCGCGAGCCCGGCGTACGCCACACCCGGGCACGGGGTGACCGTCAAGGTGATCGGGCAGTGGACCGTGAAGGACACCGACTACGTGCTGCGCGAGATCACCATCCGGCCCGGCGGCGCCACCGGCTGGCACCGGCACCCCGGCCTGGTCTTCGCGAACGTGCGCGCCGGCACCCTCACCCACCGGATGTCCGACTGCGTCACGGTGCACCGGTACCGGGCCGGGGAGGATCTCATGGAGGCCCCGGAGGAGCCGCGCGCCCACCTGGGTGAGAACCGGGGGAGCGAGCCGCTGATCCTGGACGTCGTCTACGTCTCCCCGAAGGGCGTCCCGCTCTCCACCGACGCCCCGGACCCCGGCTGCGCGCGATAGCCCCTGGACCGCGCGGAGTTACTTAGGTTAGGTTCGCCTAACTATGGCGAACTTCAAGCTCCGCAAGCCGGTCGACCCCCACGTCCTGCTGCTCGAGGTGACCAAGAGCGAGCGGATCTCGCCCAACGTGGTCCGCGTGACGCTCGGCGGCGACGGCCTCGACCGGTTCACCCCGCTCGGCTTCGACCAGTGGTTCCGGCTCTTCCTGCCCCGCCCCGGACAGGACACGCTCAAGCTGCCCACCCGCACCTCGGGGCTGTGGTACGCGCAGTACCTCGCCACCGCCAAGCCGAAGCGGCCGTTCGTGCGCAACTACACGGTCCGGGCGTACCGGCCGGACGGGCTCGACATCGACTTCGTGGTGCACACCGACGAGCACGGCCACAGCGGGCCGGCCAACACGTTCGCCCTCTCCGCCGATCCGGGAGCCCAGGTCGGCCTGCTCGACCAGGGCGTCGGCTACCACCCACGCCAGGACCACGACTGGACGCTGCTGGTGGCCGACGAGACCGGCCTGCCGGCGGTGGCCGGCGTGCTGTCGTCCCTGCCGGAGGACGCCAAGGGGGTGGCGATCGTCGAGCTGCCGTCGATGGCGGACCGGCAGGAGTTCCGGGTGCCGCCCGGGATCGCCCTGCACTGGGTGGCCCGGGAGGGCTCCGGCGACATCCCGGGACGGCAGGCGCTTGCGACCCTGCGTACGGCGACGCTGCCGTCCGGGCCGGTCTACGCCTACCTGGTCGGTGAGTCCGCGCTGGTCACCGGCGGCCGGCGGCATCTCGTCGCGGACCGCGGCGTCCCGAAGGGGAGTGTCGACTTCATCGGCTACTGGCGACAGGGCCACGCGGCCCCCTCCTAGCGGGGCAGCGTCACGGTGAACCGGGTGCCGCCCGCCGGCCCCGGTTCGGCGGCGATCGTGCCGCCGTGCGCCTCCACGATCGCCTTGGTGACCGCCAGGCCCAGCCCGGTGCCCTTGATCTTGTGGTCGATCGCGGTGCTGGCCCGGAAGAAGCGGGTGAACAGCTTCGGGTACTGCTCGGGCGGGATCCCGATGCCGGTGTCGGTGACCGTCACCGTCACCGTGTCGGCGGTGTCCCGGGCGGTGACCGTGACCGTGCCGCCCGGCGGGGTGTACTTGATCGCGTTGGACAGCAGGTTGTCCAGCACCTGCCGGAGCCGGGCGGCGTCCCCGGCCACCATCGGCAGGCCGGCGATCTCGGTGACCAGGTCCACCGGCGCGCTGAGCCTGTGCTCCTCGACGGCCTGGCGCAGCAGCCGGTCCAGGCGCATCGGCCGCGGGTCCAGCACGGTCGGTCCACTCTCGAAACGGGCCAGATCGAGCAGATCCTCGACCAGGCGCATCAGGCGGCCGCTGGTCCGCTCGATGGAGACCAGCTCGGTGCGGCCGGCGAACTCCGGCTCCTCCAGCAGCGAGTCGGTCTGGGCCGCGATGATCGCGATCGGGTTGCGCATCTCGTGGCTGACCACGGCGACCAGTTCGTCCTTCATCCGGTCCAGCTCGCGCAGCCGGCGGACCTGCTCCTGCTCCTTCGCCAGCAGCAGCTCGCGCTGGTCGGCCAGCTCCCGCCGTTCGGTGACGTTGGTGCTGATCCCGTCGACGTACAGATGGCCGTCCTCGTGCCGGGTGACGCCGCGGGTCCACACCCAGCGCGTCCGGCCGTCGTACCCGATGATCCGGCATTCGAACTCGGCCGGCTCGCCGGTGCCGATCCGCTCGTGGTAGGCGAAGAACGCCGCCCTGTCGTCGGGGTGCATCCGCTCGGCCAGGGTCTCGGCCATGTCGGCGTCGGTGGGCAGGGTGCCACCGAAGACGCCGGTGGCCCCCGGGCTGGAGTAGACCGACCGGACCGTGCCGTCCGGCATCATCTCGACCGTCCAGAAGCAGTCGTTGACCTGCTCGATCACCCGGTTGAAAGCGCGCCGGGCGGCGGCCAGGGCGAGGGTCAGGTCCTCGGCGCGGCGACGTTCCACGAACCGGCCGATCTGGGTGGCGACGTCGCGCAGCATGGCCAGGATGTCGTCGTCGCGGGCGCTGTCGGTGTCGGTGAAGAACGCCAGGACGCCGGCCACCCGGGCGCCGCTGTGCACCGGCATGCCGATCGTGGCCCGCAACCCCAGCCGGTACGCGAGTGGCAGCCGCTTCACCTCGGTGAGCTCGTTGAGCAGGTCGCTGCTCCAGATGTCGGCCCCGGTCTCCCACACCGCCCCGGGCAGTCCCTGCCCGATGCCGAACGCCAGCGGGGTGTCACCGGTGAACTCGGCCAGATCGACCCCCGGCCGGACCCACGAGCTGACCCGGGCGATGTATTCCTGCTCCTCGTCGACCTCCCAGTACTCGGCGCAGGACCAGTCCAGTTCGGCGGCGATCGCGGCGGCGGCGGCGATCGAGGCGTCCCGGGCCGAGGTGGCCTCGGACAGTGCGCGGGCCACCGCGTACCGGCAGCGTTGCAGCACTTCGGCCCGGTGCGCGTCGGTGACGTCGTGCATCGCCACCACCGCCCCGAGCCGGTGACCGTCGGCGGAGTCGATCGGCCGGGCGTTGGTGAGGAACCAGTGCGGCGGCCGGTCCGGGGCCAGGACCACCATCTCCTCGTGCGAGACGATCTCGCCCGCGAAGGCGCGGGCCAGTGGCACCTCCTCCGGCGCCATCGGGGTACGGCCGTCGGCCCTGAACAGGTGATAGGTGCTCGCCCACGACTCCGGGCCGATCGGCTGGTGCCCGAGCCCGTGGATCTCGCACATCGCGGAGTTGAACTGGGCCAGGGTGCCGTCGCTGTCACAGGCCGCCACCCCGGTGTCCAGGCTGTTCAGCAGTGCCTGAAGATAGGCGCGCTCCCGCTTGAGCTCGAGCCGCGCGGTGGTCCGGGCGGTGATGTCGTGCAGGAAGGCGTGGTGGACCGGCTCGCCCCGCTCGTACTGCGTCTGAAGGGTCATCTCGACCGGGAACTCGCGGCCGGACCGGTCGACGACGGTGAACTCCAGCCGCCGCCCGGCGAACTGGGAGGTCCGGGACCGGCGGGCCCGCTCCAGGCCCAGATCGTGGGCGTCCCGCAGCGGCGGCGGGATCATCAGTTCGGTGGCCCGGTGGCCCACCGCCTCGGCGGCGGTCCAGCCGAAGAGCCGCTCGGCGGCCGGATTCCAGGCGATGATCACGCCGTCCGCGCTCATCGACACGAAGGCGTCGTGCGCGTTGTCCAGGACCGCCCGCAGGCGGGCCGCGGCGCGCAGGGCCTCGTCCCGTTCGGCGCGGAGGGCGGCCATCTCCCGGGCGTACGGGGTGCCAAGCACCGGGCCGTCGGTCCGGCCCGGCGCGGCGACCGGCTTGTTGTCACGCCCCATCACAGAACCCGATCGGCAACCCGGCGCGACCACTGAGCGAGACCCCAGCGGCGAGTACGTGGTCCGGGCCCTCACCCGGGACACCACCTCGCCCCGCGCGCAGGAGCTGGTCGAGCTCGGCGCCGAGGTACACCGAGTTCGAGGAGTACTTCACCGGCGTCCGCGACCTCGGCGAGCCCCGCCGCCTCACCCCCGGCCTACGGACCTTCGACCAGTGGCTGGCCGAGAACGGGCACACCATTCCCACCACATGACGGACCGGTACGAACCACCGCATAAGATGCGGCCGTGCTGATTCGGGATCTTGCCGCACGCTGTCTCGCCGTGGTCGGCGCGCCCTGGTTCAGCATCGCCGGATTCGCGGTCATCGTGCTCAACGCGGCGTGCCTCGGCCTGGAGACCTACTCCGGGATCGAGGCCGCCGCGGGCCCGCTTCTGCGGCTGATCGAGCACCTCTGCGTCGCGGGTTTCCTGGTCGAGCTGCTGATCCGTTTCGGCGCCTGCCTGGACCGCCCGTCCACGTTCTTCCGCGACCGGTGGAACCTCTTCGACATGCTCATCCTGGCCGCCCCGCTGCTGCCCGGCGTCCGGGAGAACGTGACCCTGCTACGCCTGCTCCGGCTGGCCCGGATCGTCCGCGCCTTCCGGCTCTTCCCCAGCCTGCGGGTCATCCTGGTCGGCATCCGGCGCAGCCTTCCCGGCCTCGGCAGCTTCCTGCTGATCACCGGCCTGGTCCTGTACGCCTACGCCATGCTCGGCTGGATGCTGTTCGGCGCGGCCCAGCCCGACCGCTACGGCACCGTCGGCCAGGCCATGCTCAGCCTCTTCCTGCTGCTGTCCCTGGACGACATCACCAACATCCTCCAGTCCGGCCGCGAGATCACCGGCTGGGCGGTGCCGTACTACGTCTCCTACATGGTCACCGCCTGCTACCTGCTCACCAACCTGCTGGTCGGCCTGGTTCTGACCGCCCTCCAGGAGGCCCACGAGGCGGAGCGGGCCGCCGCCGACGGCAAACACCGGGGCGACCCCATCCCGGTCGACGACTCCCCCCAGCACCAGATAGCCGTCCTCCGCGAGGCCCTCGACGCCCTGGAGCGCCAGCTTGAACGAGTGCCCGAGGTGCCGTCACCCCGCAGTTTTCGTTAAGAACCAACGAGAACCGGCCTCTATCCGCATGATGGCCGCGGGTAAGCTGACGATGTGCTGATCCCCGGCGACAATCCGTCGTCGGGGATGTTCCGTTTTCTGGACGCCGTCGAAGGGGACGGGGCCATCCCGGCCGTGGGCCGGTGACGTTCGGCGTGCGCCGCTCCGGCGGATGGCTAGCCTCCTAGGATGCTCTTACGCGAGCGGTAGGATGCGACTCCGTGACTGAGGAGATCTCCATCGCCCGGCCCGCTGACCTGGGGGCGGTGATGGCGGCCGGTCTACGCAGGGCCGCCGAGGACGGCCTCCCGGCGGTGGTGGAGACCAGCAAGCCCGCCAATGTCGACCTCTATCGCCGGGCGGGCTGGCGGGTCCTGAGTGAGTTCAGCTCCCCGTTCCCCACCTGGATCATGACCCGATAGCGGGCCAGCCAGCTGGGGTCCGGCTGGTTCTCAGGGCTGTTTCGAGGGCGTTGCGGCAGCGCTGAGAGCCGGCCGGTGGGTGGCGGTGAACCAGATGGTCAGGATCAGGATGAGTTCGCCCACGTTGCCGATCCAGAAGGCGGCCGCCGCGGCCGCGGCGGCCGCGAACATGGCGATCGATCCGGCCAGGAGCCAGGGCCGGCGGGTGCGGGCCAGCAGGAGGGCACCGATGGCGATCAGGATGAGGATGGTGGCCACCGCCGGGATCGGGGGGCCGTGGGCGGCGGCGTTGGTGTAGCGGAGGGTGTCGGCGTAGCGGGTGGGCTCCAGGTCGAGGGTGACGATGTCGAGCCGGATGCCGATGGTGATCAGCAGGACGGTCACCGCGCCGAGGACGGCCGGTACGGTCGCGCCGGTGAAGAGGCGGACGTCGTGGCGGCGGGCCAGGTCCACACCGACCATGATCAGCAACGGTACGAGGATGCCGTGCGCCGCGTAGCGGGGGAACGAGAGGGCCTCCAGGGTGCCGCCCTCGCCGATCGTGGCGCCCATCGCGATCACCGCGTTGTCCCAGATCAGGCCGAGCAGGACCAGGATCAGGAGGGTGAGCGCCCAGTCGGGCCGGCGGCGGCGCAGCGCGATCACCATGCCGAGCAGGGCCGTCTCCGCCACGGTGATCAGGCCGAAGAGCGTACTGAGCATACGTGCCCCTGTTCCATTGAGGGAAACGATGTTCCGTCAACGTAGACGCCGTGTCGCGCGGAGGCAAGCCGGTCGATGATCATAAGTGGGCCGGGTCCATCCGGGGTTCATCCGCCGTTCCCATGAACTTCACAGGGGCCATCGAGCTGGCTCTGTCGTTGCTCCTCGTAGATAACAGGCATGAATCGACTGCTCGGTGACGATCACGCCGGTCACGCTCTGCGGGCTCCCAGCAGGCTGCACTCGTTCAACCGGTACGAGATCAAGTACCTGGTGCCGAGTGAGCGGCTGCCCGCGCTACGGGCGGAGCTGGCCGGGCGGATGGACTCCGACAGCCACGGCGCCGACGGCGGGTACGGGGTGTGGAGCACCTACTACGACACCCGTGACCTGCGCTTCTACTGGGAGAAGATCGAGGGCCTCAAGTTCCGGCGGAAGCTGCGGGTGCGTCATTACGGCGACCGTACGAACGTCGGCGACGACACCACCGTTCACGTCGAGATCAAGCAGCGGGTCAACCGGGTCACCCAGAAACGGCGGGTGGCGATGCCGTACCACCTGGCCCGGGACCTGTGCGACGGCCGGCGGATGGTCGAGCACGACCCGTCGCAGGCCGCCTTCCTCGAAGAGGTCCTCGAACTGATCTCGATGCTGGACCTGCGGCCGGTCGCGATGACCGGTTACCAGCGGGAGGCGTACGTCGGCCGGGACGCCGACGTGGGTCTGCGCGTCACCGTCGACTCCCGGGTCCGTGGCCGGGACCGGGACTTCGACTTCGCGGCGGACGCGGAGAACCGGCTGATCGTGCCGGCCCGGCTGTCGGTGGTCGAGTTCAAGGCCAACGAGCGTGTCCCGTACTGGCTCACCGACCTGGCCGCGCGGCTGAACATGTCGGTGGTCCGGGTCTCCAAGTACTGCCAGAGCGTCGAGGCCTTCGGCCGTGCCCCGCGGTCGATCTTCCATGTCCCTGAAAGCAAGCCCAGCCCTGATTCCGAAACCGTTGAGGTCTGACCCATGCCATTCGAAGTACAGGATCTGTCCGGCACGTTCAGCGTCGGTGACATCGCGATCGCGCTGTCGCTGTCGTTCGTGCTCAGCGCGTTCATCGCCTGGGTCTACCGGTTCACCCACCGCAACGTGTCGTACTCCCAGTCGTACGTGCAGACGCTGGTCATCCTCGGCATGCTGATCGCGCTGATCATGCTGGTCGTCGGCTCCAACATCGCGCGGGCGTTCGCGCTGGTCGGCGCGCTGTCGGTGGTCCGGTTCCGGAACGCCATCAAGGAGACCCGCGACGTCGGGTTCATCTTCCTGGTGATGGGCGTCGGCATGGCCGCCGGCACCCGCTTCTACACGCTGGCCGTCGTGGCCGCGGTCGCGATCAGCCTGATCATCCTGGTGATGTACCGGTTCAACTGGTTCGCCGCCAACGTGCAGCGCCAGGTGGTCAAGGTGCAGGTTCCGCCGGACGGCAACTACACGAACAACATCCAGGACGTGCTGATCACCCTGACCAGCGAGTTCGAGCTGGTCAGCATCGAGTCGATCCGAGGTGGCGCACTCACCGAGCTGATGTACACGGTCCGGTTGAAGAAGGGCGCCGAGCCGGGCGAGCTGATCACCAAGCTGGGCGAGCGGACCGGCGGGCAGCGGGTCACCGTCCTGACCGGGTACGACCAGACGGATCTCTGATGAAGCGCCGGCTGGTCCACCGGATTCCGGTACGGGTCCGGCACTACTGGAAACTGCTGGCCACCTGCGCCGCCACGTTGCTCGCGTTCACGGTGGTGTTCAGCACGGTCCGGGTGGCTCCGCTGGTCACGAGCGCCAGCGACGAGAGCGGCGACGAGGTGTCGGTGAACATCGCCGGCGCCACCGACCTGTTCGACGCGACCAGGGCGCACACCATCAAGATCACATACCGGACCGAGGCGTACGAGGAACTGCTCGACTCGTTCTGGAAGGACGGCGAGAAGGAGTACCTGGAGGCCGACCTCACCATCGACGGCACCACCGTCCCGAGCGTGGGCATCCGGCTCAAGGGCAACTCGACGTTGCAGGGGATCACCCGCAACGGCGAGGCCCGGCAGAACGGATTCGGCGGCGGCCGGGGCGCGATGCCCCAGGGCGCGATGCCGCAGGGCAGGCCCCCGGAGGGCGGCGGCTTCCGGATGGGCGGAGGTGGCGGGCGTACCTCGCTCAAGACCGAGGAGCCGGAGACCCTGCCGTGGCTGATCCGCTTCGACGAGTTCGTCGAGGGCCGCCGCTACCAGGGTCACCGGGAGATCGCGGTGCGGGTCGGCGGCATGGGCGGCGGCGCGGCGGTCCTCAACGAGGCGGTCTCGCTCAACGTGCTGGCCGCGGCCGGTGAGGTGACCCAGCGGTACGCCTACACCAGCTTCACCGTCAACGACCGGCCCACCACGGCCCGGCTCATCGTCGAGCACCCGGACGAGAACTTCGCCGACGCGATCGGCGGCAACGGGGTGCTCTACAAGAGCATGGCGTCCAGCCAGTTCACCGATCAGGGCGACGACCCGACGGAGTACGCCGACGACTTCAAGCAGATCAACAAGAAGGGCAGCCAGGACCTCCAGCCGGTCATCGACCTGATCAAATGGGTGAACGGCGCCGGTGACGCCGAGTTCGACGAGCACCTGGACGAGCACGTCGACGTGGCGTCGCTGGCCCGGTACGCGGCCATCCAGAACCTGCTGGTCAACTTCGACGACATGGCCGGTCCGGGCCGCAACTACTACCTCTGGTACGACCTGGGCGCCAAGCGGTTCTCGGTGGTCGGCTGGGACTACAACCTGACCCTGTCCGGCGACGCCACCCAGGATCCGGCCGAGTCGGTGAGCATGGGCGGCGGCATGCGGGGCGGTGGTGGTGACTTCCAGCCGCCCGAGGGCATGCAGATGCCGGCCGGCGGGCGTGGTGGCTTCATGAGCGGCCACAAGCTCAAGGAACGCTTCCTGGCCAGTGCCGCCTACAAGGACACCTATAAGAAGGCCTACAAGGAGCTGTTCAACAAGATCTATGGGAACGCGTCGGCGCTCAACGCCATCAACGCGATCACCGAGGTCATCGGCACGGTCGACGGGGCGAACGCGGAGTCCACCGCCACCGAGGCGGAGAACCTGCGCACGCTCATCAAGGAGCGCACCGGGTTCCTGGTCACCAACGAGATCATCACCGGCTGACGGAAGGCGCTCGGCCCATCATGGGCTCGAGCGCGCTTTCGGCGTACGAAATCTGCTTCTAAAGGGGTTGTTCGAGGCCGAGGAGGCGGTCGAACAGGCGCAGCCGGAACACCACGGTCAGCGTCAGGTACCAGAGGACCAGCGTCGGCATCACCACGAAGAAGACCGCCTTCGACGGCCCCATCAGCCCGAAATACTGCCACAGCACCGGTACGCAGAGGACCGCGCCGAACGCCACCATCAGCCCCAGCACCAGCCACGACGGCCGTTTGTCCCCGGTCGGCGCGGTCCACGCCGCGAACACCCGGGACCGCGGCGCCAGGAACAGGATCAGCAGGAACGACGCGAAGCAGAAGAACGTCGACAGCCCGGTCTGCGCCAGGATGGTGGCGGAGGCCTCGGTGAAGTCGGCGTCGACGCCGTAGGTCAGGCCGGTCGTCCGCTCGAACTCGTGAATGATCCGCTCCGGGGCCCGCCCGGAGCCGAAACCGTGCGTGACGAGCGTGTAGAACACGGCGTAGATGGCCGTGCCGAAGGCGGCGGTGACCACCGCGGCCGGCACCACGAACCGCACCAGGTTACGCAGCAGATGCGGGTCCGGCCGGGTGGGTTTCGCCCAGAAGGTGAGGAACACCGTCGGGATGCCCACCGTGAACAGGGTCAGGCCCACCTGCGTCGGCGAGTACGGGAAGCTCAGCCCCAGCATCGTCACCGACAGGATGACCAGCCCCTGACTGGCGACCCGGGACAGGAAGACGTAGAGCGAGATCCCGATCCCGTTGATGATCCGCCGGCCCTCGTACTGCGCCGGGGACAGCGCCGAGAAGTCGTCCTCGACCAGCACGATGTCGGCCACGTCCCGGGTCACCGGGCTGCCGCTGCGCATCGCCACGCCGACCTGCGCCTGTTTGAGGGCGCGGGCGTCGTTCACCCCGTCGCCGACCATCGCGACGTACCGGCCCTGCCGCCGCAGCGAGCGCACGATCCGCTCCTTGTGCTCCGGCGCGACCCGGCCGAACACGCTGGTCCGGGCCACCAGCCGGTCCAGCGCCGGGTCGTCGAGGTCGTCCAGGACGGCGCCCATCACCGGCTCGTCCCCGGTGATCCCGGCCCGGGCGGCGATCGCGGCGACGGTACGCGGATCGTCGCCGGACAGCACTTTCAGCTCCACCCCGTCGGACCGGAAACGGGCCACCGCCGCGGCCACCTCGGGACGCACCTCGTCGGCGAGCACGGCCAGCGCGACCGGCTCCAGCACCGGCAGGCCGGGCCGCCCCGCCGCGTCGCGCAGCCCGCTCTCCGGATCCTCGGCACGGGCCAGCAGCAGCACCCGCAGCCCTCGCCCGGTACGGTCGGTGATCTCGGTGGCCGGCACCGGCCGGAGCAGCCGCCCGGCCAGCGCGTCCGGCGCGCCGAGCACCCACGTTCCCTCCTCGGCGACCATGCCCGACCAGCGCAGCGACGACGAGAACGGCACCTCGTCGCGGACCTCCCAGACCGGCCCGCTCAGCGACCCGGCGATCGCGATGGCCGTCAGGTTCGGGGTGGTGGCGTTGTGGGCCATGCCGCCCAGCGCCCCGGCGGCCTCGCCGTACTCGTGATCGCCCAGCGGGACGATCTCCTCCAGCACCAGCTGCCCGGTGGTCAGCGTGCCGGTCTTGTCGGTGCAGATCACGTCCACACTGGTCATCGACTCGACCGCGTTGACCTGCTGCACCAGGGCGCCGGTGCGGGCGATCCGGACCGCGCCGGCGGTGTAGGCGAGCGCGATCAGGAAGAACAGCCCGTACGGCACCAGCCCGGACAGCACCGCGGTGATCTGCACGACCCGCAGCACGCTGAACCCCTCCAGCGCCGCCTGCGCCAGGATGGCCCCGCTCATCAGCACGGCCAGCGCCATCACCAGCCGCACGATGAACTCGATGCTGCGCTGCAACGGCGTCTTGTCGGTGGTGGCCCGCCGCGCCTCGGCGGTGAGCCGGCCCGCGTAGCTGTGCACGCCCACGTCCCGGGCGAGCTGGTGACCGTCGCCGGCCACGCACAGGCTGCCCGAGCGCAGGTCGTCGCCGGGGTGCTTGACCACCGGGTCGGATTCGCCGGTCAGCAGCGACTCGTCGGCCTCCAGGCGGCCGCCGTCGAGCAGCGGGCCGTCCACCACGATCTGGTCGCCGGGGCGGACCCGCAGCACGTCGCCGCGGACCACCTGCTCCGGGGCGACTTCGGTCTCCCGGCCGTCGCGGATCACCAGCACCCCGGCCCGGTCCAGCAGTTGCAGCCGGTCCAGCTTGCGTTTCGCCCGGATCTCCTGGGCCGCGCTGAGCACCGCGTTGATCAGGCCCAGGCCGACGCTGATCAGCGCGTCGCTGTAGCGGCCCAGCACCAGCAGCGCGGCGCCGATCACGAACAGGATCAGATTGAAGAACGAGAAGACATTGGTACGCAGGATCTCGGCGTAACCGCGCGAGCCGCCCTGTACGGCGGTGTTCGCCTCGCCCCGCCGGCGCCGTGCCTCGGCCTCCGCCCCGGTCAGCCCTTCGGCCGGAGCGAGCATCAGCTGTTCCATTCGATCGCAGTCCCCGCGCCTGACCGTACATTTCGGCAGGCCCGCGGCGATCGGTTTCGCCGGGATCAGTCCGGTTCCGGCAGTTCCGCGAGGACTCCACTGGTGGCGGGTCGTTCCACGGCCCGCCGCCCGGTATTAACTGTCCGGTCTCCCGGCGCTCCTAGCGTCGGCTCGAATACGCCCGGCCCCCTGCGTAAGCGAGTCGACATGCCTGCTGAACCGGACGTCAGCGTCGTCATCCCGACCTGTCACCGGCCGCTGCTCGCCACCCGGGCGGTCCACGGCGCCCTCGGCCAGACCCACGGCGATCTCGAGGTCGTCGTGGTGGTGGACGGTCCCGACCAGGCCACCACCGACGCCCTCGCCGAGATCGGCGACCCCCGGCTGCGGGTGGTCGTCGTCCCGGAGCGCCGTCGCGCCCCGAACGCCCGCAACGTCGGCGCCGCCGAGGCCCGCGGCCGCTGGACGGCGCTGCTCGACGACGACGACGAATGGCTGCCCGACAAGATCGAGGTGCAGCTCGCGCTGGCCGCCGGCTCGGCCGCCCGCTACCCGGTGGTCGCCAGCCGGCTGATCAACCGCACCCCGCGCGCCGACTCGGTCATGCCCCGCCGCCTGCCCGCCGCCGGGGAGCCGCTCAGCGAATACTTCTGCGTCCGGCGCGGACTGTTCTACGGCGACGGTTTCATCCAGACGTCGACGATCATGGCGCCCACCGAGCTGCTGCGCCGGGTGCCGTTCACCGTCGGGCTGCGCCGCCAGCAGGAACTCGACTGGGCGCTGCGGGCGGTCCGCGAGGACGGTGTGGAACTGCTCTACGCCGAGCAGCCGCTCGTGCTGTGGCACCAGGACGAGGACCGCGACCGGATCAGCCTGCAGAACCCGTACGAGCAGCAGCTCGCCTGGCTGCGCGGCAACCGGCACCTGTTCACGCCCCGGGCGTACGCCGCCTTCACGCTCAGCGTGATCAGCTCGATGGCCGCGCCGTCGCGCGAGGGCCGGCACTTCCGCGAACTGCTCGCCGAAGCCCGCGAGCACGGCGACCCGCGGGCCCTCGACTACCTCACCCACCTCCAGATCTGGGCGCTGCCGCCGGCCCTGCGCCGCCGGCTGCGCGACCTGATCGTCGGCCGCCGCGACCCGGCCCCCGCCCCGGCCACCGCCGCCGAGCCGGTCGATGTCGGCTGACGGCCGCCGGGTCGCCATCTGGCGCAGCGCCATGCTGCCCGGCTCCGAGACGTTCATCCGGGCCCAGGGCGACGCGCTCACCCGCTGGACGCCCACCTACGTCGGCGCCGTCCGCGCCGGGTCCGCGCTGTCCCGCCCGGACGACGTGATCACCTTCCCGGACGGCGGCGGCGACTTCCTGCGGCTGCGGCTCACCGGCGCCTCACCCCGGCTGCGTACCGTCCTCGCCGAGGTCCGTCCCGACCTGGTGCACGCGCACTTCGGCGGCGACGGCTGGCTGATCAGCCACAGCGCCCGCCGGCTCGGCAGACCGCTGGTCGTCACGGTGCACGGCCACGACGTCACGCGGCAGCCGCAGGCCCCCGGACTGCACGGGCTGCGCTACCGGCGCAACCTGCGGACCGTCTTCGACCGCGCCGCCCTGGTCATCGCCGTCTCCGACGTGATCCGCGCCCGCGCCGAGCAGTGCGGCGCCGACCCGGCCCGGATCCGCGTCCACCACACCGGCGTACCGGTCCCGCACACCCCGCCGATCGTCCCGAAACGCTGGGACGTCGTCTTCGTCGGCCGGTTCGTCGCCAAGAAGGGCGTGGACGACCTGCTCACCGCCCTGTCCACGCTCACCGCGCCGCGCCCGCGCGCCCTGCTCATCGGCGACGGCCCGCTGTTGCCCGAGATGCGCGCCCTCGCCGAACGCCTCGGCGTCGACGCCACCTTCGTCGGCGCCCGGCCACCCGCGTCGGTCCAGCAGCACCTCGCCGAGTCCCGGATGCTGGCCGCGCCCTCCAAGACCGCGCCCGACGGCGACACCGAGGGCCTGCCCACCACCATCCTGGAAGCCGGCGCCCTCGGCCTGCCGGTGGTGGCGACCCGGCACAGCGGCATCCCCGAGGCCGTCGTCGACGGCGAGACCGGCCTGCTGGTCCCGGAAGCCGACCCGCGATCGCTCGGCGCCGCCCTGGCCCGCCTGCTCGGCGACGCCGGCCTGCGCCGCCGCCTCGGCGCCCGGGCCCGCGCCCACGTGGCCACCCACTTCGACCTGAACACCCAGACGTCCCGCCTGGAAGACCTCTACGACCAGGCCGTCCACACGTCACCCGCGCTGCCCGGTCGTCCTTAGCAGCGGTTTCGGTACGGCCTGCGCCGCCCCGCCGAACCATGGCCGCCCCGTGGCGCACACGCGAGCGCGCCGCGACCTCACGGCCGCGGCGCGCGTTCCGGGTTCGAGCGTGGTGCACGTCCCATCCGGCCCCGGACCGGTGTGCAGCAGGCGATCAGCCGGTGACGGCGACCAGTTCCTTGAGGTACGCCTGGTAGCCGTCGGCGGTCGGGTGGTACGACTCGGACAGGTCGTCGCGGACCGAATGGATCCACGGCTCCCTGGTGCAGGCCTCGTGACCCTTGAAGGCCTCGCGCACGTCGACGAAGGTGAAGCCCTGGTGGGCCGCGACCCGCGCCTTGATCAGCTCGTTGAGGGTGTCCGCGCCGGCGTTCAGCGCCTTACGGTGCGCGTCGGTCAGCGAGTCACAGGACACGCCCGTTCCACCGGGGTCGGCGACCAGGTGCGGGTAGCCGGCCACGTACACCTTCGCGTTCGGCGCCCGGTTGCGGATCGCCTGGTAGAGGGTGTCCAGCCGGGCCGGCATGGTGGTTTCGAACGAGGTGGCCGCCTTGTCCACCGACGTCCGGCAGGTGGCGCCGTCACCGAACATGCACTGCTGGAGGACGGAGAACCAGCCGGCGTCGTTGCCGCCGACCGTGAGGGTCACCCAGCCGGTGTTCTCGTCGAGCTCGGTGAGCTGGTTGAACTGGACGTCGTCGATGACGGCGCCGCCGCACGTGGCGTCGGTGACCGCGCCGAACGGGGTGGCCGCGCGGGCCTTCACCCACAGCTGCGGATAGCCGCCGTCCTTACTCTGCTTGCACTCGGTGTCGCCGTAGTTGCCGGCGCCGACACCGGCCGCGTACGAGTCACCGAGCGCCACGTAGTCACGGGCCTCCACGGCCTTCTCGGCGGCGGCACCCTCCGCGCCGGAACAGGCCGAGACGGTGACGGCCGTCAGTAGCGCCAGGCCACCGGCGACGGCCGCGGTCCAACGTCCCCTCAATGCGACTCCTTAAGACGGTTGATCCCCGCGATCATGCCTGATCAGGCCGGTCCGGCATACTGCGGAGCTGTGACGCAGCCGCGAGAACCCCGCCTGGAGATCGAGTACTGCACCCAGTGCCGGTGGCTGATGCGCGCCGCCTGGACGGCCCAGGAACTGCTGACCACCTTCGCCACGGAGCTGGGAGAGGTCGCCCTGGTGCCGGGTGTCGGCGGCGTCTTCGAGGTCCGGCTGGGCTCCGAGACCCTGTGGTCACGCAAGGGCGAGGGCGGTTTCCCCGAGTTGCCGCATCTCAAGCGGCTGGTCCGGGACCGGATCGCTCCGGAGCGGAGTCTGGGCCACTCCGAGGGTCACAAGGCCGAATAACCGTCACAGTTGTGGGGTGAAGATCCTCTCCCGCTGGGCCCTCTGGGTCCCGATCCTCGCCTTCGTGACGCTGGTCCTGACCTGGGGCCGTGACCTCCCGCCACCAGGCGTGATCATCGTCGCCCAGCTGCTGGCCGGCGCCGTCCTGGCCGCGGTGCACCACGCCGAGGTGGTCGCGCACCGGGTCGGCGAGCCGTTCGGCTCCCTGATCCTGGCGGTCGCCGTCACCATCATCGAGGTGGCCCTGATCGTCACGCTGATGATCGGCGGCGGCGACAAGGCGCAGTCGCTGGCCCGGGACACCGTCTTCGCCGCCGTGATGATCACCTGTAACGGCATCCTCGGGATCTCGCTGCTGGTCGGCGCGGTCCGCCGGCGAATCGCGGTCTTCAACCCGGAGGGCACCGGTTCCGCCTTCGCCACGGTCGCCGCGATCGCCGTGCTCGGCCTGGTCCTGCCGACGTTCACCACGAGCCGGCCGGGACCGCAGTTCTCGCCCGCCCAGCTCGGCTTCGCGGCCGTCGTCTCGCTCGCCCTCTACCTGCTGTTCGTCATGGTGCAGACCCGCCGGCACCGCTACTACTTCCTGCCGATCACCACCGAGGGCGAGGTCATCGACAGCGAGGAGCACGTCGCGCCGCCGGCCAACCGGACCGCCCTGGCCAGCCTCGGCCTGCTGTTGGTCGCCCTGATCGCGGTCGTCGGCCTGGCCAAGGGGGTCTCGCCCACGATCGAGTCGGTGGTGGCCGGCAACGGCCTGCCGCAAGCCCTCGTCGGTGTGGTGATCGCCCTGCTCGTGCTGTTGCCGGAAACCATCGCGGCGGTCCGCGCGGCGGCCCGCGACCGGATACAGACCAGCCTCAACCTGGCGCTCGGCTCGGCGATGGCCAGCATCGGCCTGACCATCCCGGCGATCGCCGTCGCGATGATCTGGCTGGAGGGCCCGCTGCTGCTGGGCCTCGGCGGCACCCAGCTCGTGCTGCTCGCGCTGACCTTCGTGGTCGGCACCCTGACCATCGTGCCCGGGCGGGCCAACATCCTCCAGGGCGGGCTTCACCTGGGCATGCTGGCGGTGTACCTGTTCCTGGCGGCGAGTCCGTGATCAACCGGAAAAGGTAGATTCCCCCGGTGACCGAAACGCAGGAGCGCCAGACGATAGCCGACGCCCCGGCCGGTGAGCGGCGAAACCGGGGAATCAGCTCGGTGGAAGCGCTCGCCGCGGTTCTGGTCCTGCTGGTGATCTTCCGGGGCCGGCTGTCCGGCCTGGTCTCCGGCGAGCGCCTGCAAACCTGGACCACGGTGTTCGTCTCGGTGCTGGTGCAGGCCGTCCCGTTCCTGGTCTTCGGGGTGCTGCTGTCGGCGGTCATCGCGGTGTTCGTGCCCCGCTCGTTCTGGGCGAAGGCGCTGCCCCGGCACCCGGCCCTCGCGGTCCCGGCGGCGAGCGTGGCCGGGGTGGTGCTGCCCGGCTGCGAGTGCGGAGCCGTACCGATCGCGGGGTCCCTGATCCGCCGTGGGGTGACGCCGGCCGCGGCGCTCGCGTTCCTCCTGGCCGCCCCGGCGATCAACCCGATCGTGCTGACCGCGACCGCGGTCGCCTTCCCCGGCAACCCGGAGATGGTGGTGGCCCGCGGCCTGGCCAGCCTGGTCGTCGCGGTGCTGATGGGCTGGCTGTGGCTGCGGCTCGGGAAGACCGACTGGATCCGGCTGCCGCACCGGCCCGACCTGGACGGCTCCCGGGGCCGGGCGTTCTGGGCCGCCTGCCGGCACGACGTGGTGCACGCCGGCGGATTCCTGGTGCTCGGCGCCGCGGCCGCCGCCACGATCAACGTGATCGTCCCGGAGGCCTGGCTCCAGACGCTGGCGAGCCACCCGGCGCTGTCCGTGCTGGCGCTGGCCGTCCTCGCGGTGCTGTTGTCGATCTGCAGCGAGGCGGACGCGTTCGTCGCCGCCTCGCTGTCGCAGTTCTCGCTCACCTCGCGCCTGGTGTTCCTGGTGGTCGGCCCGATGGTGGACCTGAAGCTGATCTCGATGCAGGCCGGGGTGTTCGGGCGCGGGTTCGCGCTGCGGTTCGCTCCGGCCACCTTCGCGGTGGCGGTGCTGGCCGCGGTCGTGGCGGGCGTGGTGCTGCTGTGAACCGGCAGGCGCAGGCGGTCGTCCTCTTCCTCTTCGGCGGCGCGATCCTCAAGGCGTCGTTCACCGACCTCTATCTGCGGTACGTGAAGGAGGGCCTGCGACCGTTCCTGATCGCGTCCGGCGTGGCCCTGGTGGCGGCCGCGATCATGACCCTCTGGTACGAGTTCCGCGGCGCCCGCCCGTCCCCGGACGATGACCATGGACACCACCACGAGCCGCGGGTGGGCTGGCTCCTGGTCCTCCCGGTGTTCGCCCTGCTCCTGGTCGCCCCGCCGGCCCTCGGGTCGTACACCGCGGTCCAGTCCGGCACGGTCCAGCTCAGTGCCGAGTCCGACTTCCCGCCGCTGCCCGACGCGGACCCGGCCCCGGTCGCGCTGATCGACTACGCCTCCCGGGCGATCTACGAGGACGGCCGCAGCCTGGCCGGCCGCCGCGTCCAGCTGACCGGATTCGTCGCCCGCGGCGAGGACGGCTCACCGATGCTGGCCCGGATCGTGGTGAGCTGCTGCGCCGCCGACGGCCGCCCGATCAAGGTGGGCCTCACCGGCGGCCCGGCCATCGACGTCCCCTCCGGCACCTGGCTCCGGATCACCGGGAAGTACGGCGACAAGCGGGCCAAGGACCCGGTCAACCAGGCCGACATCGCGTTTCTCGAGGTGGAGCAGTGGCAACCGGTCGACCCACCGAAGCAGCAGTACGAATGAGGACGGCACTCGGCCTGGGTGTGGCCCTGCTCGCGGCCGGCGCCCTGCTGGCCGGCGCCCTCCCGGAGCCGCCGCCCCGCAACCCGGACGCGGTCGGCCGGCCCTCGCTGGCCCAGGCGTGGCCCGACGCCGCCCGCGCGGACCTGCCCGGCCTCACCGTCGAGCCGCTGCTGTTCCTGGACGCCACCACGGTCGTCGGCACGCGGGCGAGTGCGGACGCCGTACACCTCGTGGTCGTGAAGGGTGACGTCGAGCGCGAGTTGCGCCGCCTGCCGGCCGCCGACGAACCTCGCTTCGAAGGCCTGACCGTCGCCGGTGACGAGATGGTCTGGACCGAGGCGGCCGGCGACCGGCCGGTCGAGGTGTGGGCGGTCCGCCGGGAGGGCGGCGCGCCCCGCAGACTGACCGCGGACACCGGCAACACCCTGTTCTACGGCAACCAGTACGACCTGGTGGTGGCCGGCGGCCGGGTGCACTGGGCGGCCGGCGAGGGCAACGCGGCCACCGAGATCCGGTCCGTCCCGCTGACCGGCGGCAAGGTCGAGATCCGCGAGGAGAAGGGCCAGTGGGCGCTGTCCGCCTGGCCCTGGCTCACCGACGACACCGGCAGCCAGTCCGGCACCGTCCGGATGCGGAACATGACCACCGGCCAGGAGGTGCGGGCGCCGGTCTCCGGAGCCGAGTGGACCATGTGCAGCCCGGTCTGGTGCCGGGTCATGGTGATGAACGGCGACGGTCTGGCCCGGATGGACGCGATGCGCCCGGACGGCGCCGACCGCCGCCGGATGGCCGGCCCGGAGGCGCAGGCCGCGGTGGGCGACGTGGCGGTGCTGGACCGGTTCGAGATCCTCTCCGAACCCGGCCCGGAGTCCGACCTCACCGGGGTGGCCGGCCTCGTCGTGCACGACCTGACGACCGGGCGGACGGTGACCCTGGCGGCCGCCGCCGACCTGGCCGCCACCAAGGACGGGATGCTCTGGTGGTCGACCGGTCAGCAGGAGGCCGCCGTCTGGCACACGCTGGACCTGCGTACGGTCTAGGCGCGCCTGCGGAGGCTCAGCAGGGCGTCGGCCAGCAGGAAGGCGGCCAGCGGGATGCCGAACCAGGGCAGCGCCCAGCCGATCGCGAAGACCACCGGCACACCGGCCGCGATGGCCCAGGCCGGCAGGCCCAGCCACGCGCCGCGGGCCGGTGCGGAGCCGGCCAGGGCCGGACGGCCGGCCCGGGTCGGGCGGCGCTGCCACCACATCCGGTAACCCCACAGGATCACGCAGAGCAGCCCGATCGCCAGCGCCGCCAGCAGGATCTGATTGACCGGGCCGAACAGGATCCCCATGTGCGCCTGCACGCCCAGTTTGGACAGTTGCGCCAGCAGCGGCCAGTCGGCGAAGTCGCTGCGCGCCACCACGGTCGCGGTGGCCGGGTCGACGGCGATCCGGTCCAGCCGAACCGGCCAGGTGTTGTCGATCCCGGCGACGGTCCAGGCGGCGCCCCCGGTCTCCGGCAGGCTCAACTCGACCGGGCCGGTGAGACCGCTGTCCCGGGCCACCCGTAGCACCGTGTCGGCCTGCGCCGGGTCGATCGCGACCGGGGCCTCGCTGCCGGCGCCGTGGTGGCCACCGGCCGAGGCGGAGACGCCCGGCACCTCCAGGCCGGGCCGCTGGGCGTCGAAGGCGGTCTGCACCGTGTCGAACGAAGCGCCCGCATAGCGTGACCAGGTGAGACCGGTCGCCGAGAGGATCAGCAGGCCGAGGCTCAGCCACAGGCCGGTGGCCGCGTGCCAGCCCCGGGTCCGGCGGACGCCCTTCTTCGCCGACAGTTCCGGGGCCAGCATCTTGCGGACGCTGCGGCGGCGCCGCCACCACAGCACGATGCCGCCGAGGGTGAGCACCCACAGCCAGCTCGCGGCGATCTCCGAGTAGTGCCGGCCCAGGTCGCCGAGGTGCAGGTTGCGGTGCAGATCGTCCAGCCAGGTGGTCACCGGGGTGGAGCCCCACCAGGTGGTGAGTTGTCCCTGGACCCGGCCGGTGTGCGGGTCGACGTAGACGGTGTGCTGGTTCTCGCCGAGATCCGGCTGGGCGAACACCACCCGGGTGCTCTGGTCACCCTCGGCCGGCTGGACCGCCGCGATCGTGCCGTCGGGGTGGCTCGCCCGCGCCGCGGCGATCTGCTCGGCCAGCGGGAGGGTGGGGCCGCTCGTCGTTGCGGCGGTCAGCTTGTCGCCGTACAGGATGCTGTCGATCTGTGGGGTCGCCGTGTAGAGCAGGCCGGTCAGGGCGGCCACCACCAGGAACGGGGCGACCAGCACCCCGGCGTAGAAGTGCAGGCGCAGCAGCAGCGCGCCGAACGCGGACGGGCGGCGGGCCTCGCGGGGAGGTGCCGGCGGGGTAACCGGCTGTTCGGTCAGTTCGGGGGTCACGGCCATGCGGCTGTCCTCGGCATTCGGCGAAGGGGTGGGGCAGCGTCGCCGGTTGGTCGACCGCGGGATCCGGAAAGTTCCCAGGAAATCTTCGGGAACCAGGCCGCGGGATCCGGCGACTAACGGGCATGTCGACTGTCACCACCCGGGTTCGCCTGAGGCCGCTGCTCGTCCTCGCCGCACTGCTGCTGGTGCTCGTGCCCGGCACTCCGGCCTGGGCGCACAACGCGCTGGCCGAGGCCAGCCCGGCCAAGGGCGCCACGCTGAAGGAGTCGCCGGCCGAGGTGAGGCTGCGGTTCCTGCAGAAGCTGGACCCGGACCACACCACGATCACGGTGAGCGACGCCGGCGGGGCGAAGATGGCCACCTCGGCGCCGAAGGTGAACGGCGCCACCGGAACCGTCACCGTCGGCGAGCCCCTGGCCAACGGGGTCTACACGGTCGCCTACCAGGTGGTCTCCACGGACGGGCACCCGGTGAAGGGGTCGTACGAGTTCACCGTCGACGACCCGGCGCCGCCGGTCAGCGCCGCGCCCTCCGAGGCGGCGCCCGCCCCCACCGCCAGCGCCACCACGACCAGCGCCGCGAGCCCGCCGCTGCTGGCCGCCGAGGAGTCCTCGAACACCGCTGTCTATGGTCTTGTCGCCGGCATCGCGGTCGCTCTTGCCGCGGTCGCCACCTTCCTGTTCATCCGTCGCCGCAAGGCATGAGAGGTTTCCCGATGAAGCAGACCGCATTGCGGCGTGCCGCCACCGTCACCGCCGTCGCGGCCGCGTTCGTGCTCGGCCTGGCCGGCCCCGCGGCCGCCCACGTGACGGTCAACCCGAGCACCGCGACCCAGGGCGGGTACGCCAAGGTGTCGTTCCGCGTGCCGAACGAGAGCGACACCGCCTCCACCACCAAGCTGGAGGTCAACCTGCCGGTGGACAGCCCGGTCGGTTCGGTGTCGGTCAAGCCGGTGCCGGGCTGGACCGCGGTCGCCGAGAAGTCGAAGCTGGCCACCCCGCTGAAGGTGCACGACCACGAGATCAGCGAGGCCGTCACCAAGATCACCTGGACCGCGGCGTCCGGCTCGGAGATCAAGCCGGGCACCTTCCAGGAGTTCGACGTCTCGCTCGGGCCGCTGCCGGAGACCGAGCAGATGGTCTTCAAGGCGCTCCAGTACTACTCCGACGGCGCGGTCGTCCGCTGGATCGACGAGCCCACCACCGACGGCACCGAGCCGGAGAGCCCGGCGCCGGTCCTCAAGCTGACCGCCGCCTCCGCCGCCCCGGCCGCCCCGGCGCCCACCACCGAAGCCACCCCGGCGGAGGAGGGCAACGACGGGCTGCCCTACGCCATCGCCGGCCTGATCATGGGCCTGATCGGCATCGTTCTGTCGCTGCTGGCCTACCGTAAGGCTTCTCAGGCCAAGCTTCCGACGGTCTGAATCCGGGTGTAGATCGACAGCGGGTGGTGCGGCTCACGCCGTACCCCCGCTGTCGTCTTGGAGAGGGCGTCCCGCAACCGGCCGAGCCGGGCGAACCGGAAGTCGTGGATCACGATCCGGCCGCCGGGCCTGAGCACCCGGAACAGTTCGGCGGCGGCCGCCCCCGGATCCGGCCACTCGTGCGCGCTGAGCGTCGACACGATCAGGTCCAGGCTGTCGTCCGGCCACGGCAGGCGCGCCACGTCGGCCACCTCGACGCGGATGCCCGGGCGGCGGGCCAGCGCCGCCATGTCCGGTGACAGGTCGGCGCCGGCGAGCCGCAGGTCCGGCCGCCGGGCGGCGAGCTCGTGCAGCAGGCGGCCGGGCCCGGTGCCGACGTCCAGCACGGCGGCGCCCGGTCCGGTGACGGCCGCGACCTCCCCGGCGACCCGGCGGTAGAAGCCGCGCAGCAGCCGGGTGGCCCGCCGGTCGTACGCGGCGCTGGCCCGCCGGTCGAATCTGATCTGGGTGCCCATGGCGTCCTCCGATGCGCTTGACAACACCGGGAACCCTGCATCTTCATGTCGACATGAAGTCAAGCATCGGGGATCTGGCCGCCCGGTTCGGGCTGCCCACGCACGTGCTGCGGCACTGGGAGCAGATGGGCCTGCTCACCCCGGAGCGGTCCACCGCCGGCCATCGGCTGTACGGCGAGGCGGACGCCGCCCGGATCGTGCTGATCCAGCTCGCCAAGGAGGCCGGCCTCAGCCTGGAGCAGACCCGGCGGCTGCTCACCGACGCCCGCGACCGGCAGTCCCGCCGTGACCTGTACGCGGCCCACGCCGAGACCCTCCACAGGCGCATCGCGGCGGCCGAGGCGGCGCTCGCGCTCGTCGAACACGCCGCCGAATGCGACGCCGACGACTTCACCACCTGCCCGCACCTCGCGGCGAAGGTGGCCGCGCGGCTCTAGCCCGGCCGGTAGGCCGCCTCCACGTCCTCGGGGGCGCGCATCCGCCAGGCGTCGGTCACCAGCTCGCTCAGCCGATCGGGTGACACCCGCTCCAACCGGACCATGACGAGCGGCAGGCCGTCGTAACCCGGCGTGGTGAAGAACATGTCCGGCTCGCCGAGCACCAGCGCCTGCTTCTCGGCCTCGTCCCCGACGTAGATCACCGCGATGTCGGTACGGATCACGCGCGGTTTTCCGGGTAGACGTTCCGGATATGACCAGACGAAACCCTTCCCGCCGACCCGGAAGTCGAAGCCGTCACTGTCGATCTCCTCGACCTGCGGGAGAGCGAGAGCCAGCCGCCGTACGTCATCCGCGTCACTCACGGTGGCCATTCTGCAACATCGCCCCCAAGGGATGCCTTGCCTACGGGTTAGGTAGGCTCCTATTATCCGATCCAAGAAGTAGGAATTGACCCTCCCTCCCCTGGCGGTCGGCACATGCAGAAGCTCATCCTCCTCGCCCTGGTCGGGCTCGGCGCTCAGCTGGTCGACGGCAGCCTGGGCATGGCCTACGGCGTCACCTCGACCACCCTCCTCCTCGCGATCGGCACCAACCCGGCGGCCGCGTCCGCCACGGTGCACCTCGCCGAGATCGGCACCACGCTGGTCTCCGGCCTCTCGCACTGGCGGTTCGGCAACGTCGACTGGAAAGTCGTCCTCAAGATCGGTGTCCCGGGCGCGGTCGGCGCCTTCGCCGGCGCGGTCGTCCTCTCCGGCATCTCCACCGAGGTCGCGGCGCCGCTCATGGCGGTCATCCTGCTGACGCTGGGCCTCTACGTCTTCCTGCGCTTCACCTTCCAGGGCCTGCCCAAGGGCCAGCTCGGCAAGCCGCTGCGCAAGCGGTTCCTCACCCCGCTCGGCCTGGTCGGCGGCTTCGTCGACGCCACCGGCGGCGGAGGCTGGGGCCCGGTCGGCACCCCCGCGATCCTGGCCAGCGGCCGGCTCGAACCGCGCAAGACGATCGGCTCGATCGACACCAGCGAGTTCCTCGTCGCCGTCGCCGCCAGCATCGGCTTCATCTACGGCATCGGCAGCGAGAACATCGACTACGGCTGGGCCTTCGCCCTGCTGATCGGTGGCGTCATCGCCGCGCCGATCGCCGCCTGGCTGGTCCGCCACATCCCGCCGCGGGTGCTCGGCGCCGCGGTCGGCGGCGTCATCATCCTCACCAACACCCGCTCCCTGCTGCGCAGCGACTGGATCGACGCCCCCGACGGCGTCCGCTACGCCGTCTACGGCGTGATCTACGTGGTCTGGGCGGCGGCGATCGTCTACTCGGTGCTGCAGTACCGCAAGCACTCGTCCGAGGACGCGCAGATCATCGCCGAGGCGGAGGGCATCGCCGCGGCCGGCGACACCCCGGACGACAAGGACAAGACCCCGGCAAACGCCTGACCCACGATCGTACGAAAACCGGGTCCCGCCCCACGGCGGGACCCGATTCGTATGCGCTCAGTCGGTGGCCACCTGCCATGGCCTCCGGGGGTCGGTGATCGAATCGCCGACCTTCGGCCACCTGTTTCCCGGCATGCCCTCCGAGTCGGCCAACTCGGACTTGAAGGTGTTCACGGCGATCTCGAACTGCGAATACGCGTCGTAGAGGATCGGCGCGACGCCCACCAGCATGGTGATCGCCCCGGCCGCCGCGGCGACGACGATGGGCGGCGCGGCGGGAGCGCCGACCCCGGTTCCCGCGGAGACCGCGGCCGCCACGATCCCCACGACGAGTGTCACCACCGCGGCGCCGATGGCGAGAAGGAACACGATCTGACTGTGGGCGAGTTCGTGAAGCTGGCCCTTCACCGAGGTCGAGAGAGGCATGAACGATTGGGTCGCCAGGCGCTGCGCCTCGGCCGACCGCTCGTAGGCCCGTGCCGCGGATCCGGAGAAGCTGTCGACGGCGGCACGCTCGCTCGGCGCCATCTTCGCGCCCAGCTCGCTCAGCTTCTGGCCCACGTCGGTCTCCCACATGTCCCCGATGCGGAACAGCGCGGGCGGATATCCGGGTTCTGTGAGGAGTCTCTGGAGCAGGTCCATGAAGTCGTTGGTGAGCTCGGCCGCTTTGCGGAAGCCGGCGATGATGGCCTCGGAGACTCCCGGTACATAGATGAACTTGAGGGCTCGATTGAGCCGCTCCTCCAGCACCTTGAAGTTGCTCTGGATGTCCTCGATGCCCCTTGAAATCGCCTCGTTGGCAGCGTGGAATCCCTGCTCGAACGTGCCCGCACCGGGTGCGGTCATCTGCCTACCTCCCTGGTGGGTTTCTGAGGATCGGGCCGATCGCCTCGCCCAGGACGGCGCCGAGACCGGTCGCCGCTTCCCGGTCGGTCTCGTCGATCTGGTCTCTCGCGTTCCGCAGGGCCAGCGAGAGCTTCTCCATCTCGAGGTAGCCGTCGTTGAGACTGGTGGCCACGAACCTTCTGAGTTCCTCGTACTTGGCGAGGACACCGAGCTCGACGCCGACGATGCCGAACTCGAAACCGCTGAGGCCGAAGCTCTCCGCGGACCGGGCGGTTTCGCCGACGATCCGGGCGGCGCCGAACCAGAACTGGGAGTCACTGTCGAGATCCTCGAGCGCGGCCCGCACCTCGCCGGGACCGGGTATGTCTCCCATCCCCGACACCTCCTCGTCTGTCAGTCGCCGGTCACACGGCGGATGAAGTTCTGTGAGTCGCGGGCCAGCTCCCGCACCTCGTTGAGATGCGGTGTGCCGGCGGCCGCGGCCTCGTCGTCCGCCGCGATCGCGCGGTAGGCCTGCCGACAGGCCGCCTCGATCTCGTCCGCCATCTGCCGGCCACTGGCTTCCGACCGCAGCCAGCGCTCGTCGATCTCCACCGTGGTGAGGTGGCTTCCGGTCAGGGTGACGGTGACCCGGCCGGAGTGGCTCCGGCCGGTCGTCGTGCGCTGGGCGGCGGCCTGCGCGTGCTCGGTGTAGGCGCGGAGCTCGGCGAAGGCCTCGGTGACCGTCCACAGAAGCTCGTGCAGGCGGGGGTCCGGAGCCTGCTCGAACCGCGGCCGGACCGGCGGTGCGGTCGGTCCGGCCGCCGGCCGGACCGGGGGAGGCGGGCTCTGCATGGCCTCGGCCCAGGCCGTTGCCTGCTTCGTGAGAGCGTCTCCGGCTGCCGCCAGGACCGCCGGCGCCACCGCCTCGGGCGACAATCGACGGCGCCAGTCCCGGTGGATCTCCACGGCGTCCAGCCGGCCGGTCTCGTCGACCCGCACCTCCACCGTGCCGGTCTCCTCCATGCCGATCGCGGGCCGTGGTTCGCGAACGAGCGACCGGGCAGTGTCCTGCAATCGCCGTAGATCGTCCAAGCCGCTCACCGGCCTCACCCCCGAATGACATCCAACGCGGAAATTACCATGACCGGCCCATTACGCATTGACATACGCTTTTGATCTTTCTCCGGCTCACGGCCGCTGTGCCGTTCTGATTCAATGTCGGGATGCGACGGCGATCCGGCTCCGTATCTCAGGGCTTGCCTCTCTTCATCATCGTGATTTCTCTCCTGCCGCTGTTCCTTATTTGTGGCGGTTTCCTGGCCTGGTTCCTTGTCCTGCCGAGCCTGCAGGGCGGTGCCCGATGGGAGGCGGCTAATCAGAGCTGCCCGGTTCTGGACACGGCGATCGCCGCCCGCCTGGGCGTCGCCACCCGGGCGGAGGAGCCGGCGTCAGGCCGTGACGTGCCGGTACCCGTCAGTTCGTGCAGGTACCGGACGGCCGGGGCGGCGGATGTGACCCTGGATGTGGCGGTGGAGGTCACGACGCCGGGGGCCCTCCAGGATGCGCACGAGAAGGCGTTGGACGAGTTGGACGAGAGCGCGGCCCGGTTGGTCCCGATCGGGGAGCAGCGGAAAGATCAGATATTCGGCGAGCCCGACGTATCGATCGAGAGGCTGGACATGGTCAGTGTGGTCGACAATGCCGTGATCGAGGTCAAGTACGGATATCCCGAAGATCAGCCGCTCGACGCCGCCGCGAAATCCGCTTTGCGTGATCCCTTGCAGTCCGTTACTGATCAGGCCGTCGCCAATCTTGGCTGATCAATTCCGGGCGGTCAGAGGTCGGGGGAATCCGCCGGCGCCATGATTCGCAGGGCGTTCGGGTCGACCGCCACCCGCAGCGGCGTCTCCCCGCACGGCTCCCCGTCCACCTCCACCTGCGCCGGCCGGTCGGTCTCCAGCCACAACTCGCCGACGGCCAGGAACGGCTGCTCCCGCAGTGTGCGCCGGTGCCCGGTCAGCGCGTTGCGCGCCGTCTCCCGCAGCAGGTGGAGCTTGCCCGACCCGCCGACCGGATAGGCGACCAGCAGGCGGTCGTCGGCGTGGGCGTCGGCGGTGATGGGGCGCCCGGCGTGGAAGCCGCCGTTCGCAACGTACACCTGATGGGTTTTGAAAATGATCTCCCGGCCGTCGGCGCGGACCGTGGCCCGCAACGGGCGATGCCTGGTGAGCAGGCCGAGTGCCGTGATCGGGTAGGCGATCCGCCCGATCACCCGCTTCAACCGGCTGGGCACGTTGATCATGATCTCGGCGGAGAGGCCGACGCCGACGTGGTTGGTGAACGGCATGTCGCCGGCGATGCCCAGGTCCACGTCGATGACCTTGCCGTCGACGAGCGTGGCGATCGCCTGGTCCAGGCCCGGCTCGATCCGGACCGTACGCGCGAAGTTGTTCGTCGTCCCCAACGGCAGCAGGCCGAGCGCCACGTCCCGGTGTGCCAGCATCCGCCCGGCCGTGCTGATGGTGCCGTCCCCACCGCCCGCGACCAGCAGATCCGGCTTGTGGGCGAGCGCGGCGGCCAGCGAGTTCTCCAGCTCGCCGGGACGGTCCACGGCGTACGCCCCGAGCAACGTGAACCCGGCGGCCAGCAGACGGGCGTGCGCGTCGGCGTACAGTTGCCGGCCACGCCGCGACCGGGCGTTGACCACGAGGGCCGCCCGCCGCTCGCGCCGGATGTCCTCGGTCAGCTCCTGCTTCGTCCGCACCGGCCGACCCTACCGTTACGAGATCACGAGCGGCTCACATGGACGGCCGCATATCCGCGCAGCACGAACGTCCGCGGCGGCTCCGGCGGCGCGGCCAGACACAGCCCCGGCGCGTGGTCGAGCAGGGCGGCGAGCGCGGCCCGCAACTCGATCCGGGCGAGCGGCGCGCCGAGACAGAAGTGCAGCCCGGCGCCGAACGTCATGTGCGGGTTGGGGTCGCGGTCGGCGTCGAACCGGTCCGGCTCCGCGAACACCGCCGGATCCCGGTTGGCAGCCCCGAGCAGCGCCGCCACCTCCGCCCCCGCCGGCACGGTCACCCCGCAGATCTCCACGTCGGCCGCCGCGGTCCGGACGAACAGCTGCGACGGGGAGTCGTACCGCAGCATCTCCTCCACGGCGCGCGGGATCAGCGCCCGGTCGGCCCGGACCCGCGCCAGCTCGCCCGGATTCCCGAGCAGCGCCACCACACCGTTGCCCAACCCGTTGACGGACGCCTCGTGCCCGGCGTTGAGCAGCAGGATCGCCGAAGCCACCAGTTCCTCCCCGATCAGCCGGTCCGACCCGTCCCGGATCGCCACCAGGTGACTGACCAGGTCGTCTTCGGGTTCGGCGGCGCGGACCCCGGCGAGATGCTCCAGATACCCGGCGAACTCCCGGCAGGCCTCCAGCGCGTCGGCCTCCACCTGCGGGGTGCGGCTGACCTCGTACATCCGGACCATCGCCGCCGACCACGGCCGCAACCGATGCCGATCAGCGGCCGGAATCCCGAGCAGCGCGGCGATCACACTCACGGCGAGCGGCTCCGCGAAGTCCGCCAGCAGGTCGAACTCCCGCCCCACCGCCCCGAGCAGCCGCTCCGCCTCCCCGGCGACCGCCGGCCCGAGCCGCTCCACATGCCCCCGCGCGAACGCCTTCGCCACCAGCGACCGCAGCCGCGTGTGCACGGGCGGCTCGTTCTCCATCATCTGGTTGCGGTGCAGCGTGTTGAACGGCTCGAACACCCCCGCCGGCTCCAGATCCACCCAGAACCGCCCCAGCCGCCGGTCCCGCAACACCGCATCCACGGCCGCATGCCCGGCCGCCAGCCACCGCCCACTCCGCTGCGGCCCGATCGGCGCCGCCTCCCGGAGCCGCGCCAGCACCGGATACGGGTCACCCACGAACGCCGGATCCTCGAAGTCGACCTGCATCCGGCCACGCTATCCACTTTCTCTCACCCTTCCTTCCAGACCTTTTCCGGTACGCACGTGCCCGCCCCCGAAAACGGCGACCGTCCCGCCCGCTCCAGGCGGCCTCGCTGCAACTCCAGCCCGTGCCGCCCGCGCCGGGCGGTGCTGCCCACTCACCCTTCGAACAATCCCGAGCCGAACGTGCCCGACGTTCTGGTCGAACATGGCCTGGCCGTCGTGTCGGTGACCGCGTGCCACCGACCGGCCGCAGTCTCGTTCCCCCGCCGTGGATCCGATCGCTGCGGCACTTCGACCCGGCAGCGCGTGCGGTGGCCGGCGCGTTATGAGGGAATCCCGCACCTCCCCTAAGCGGAGGCGATCACCATCATCAAGTGCCTTGATCGCGGGATTGCGGCGACGGCCGATGTTGACATCAACGAACCAGGCGCACAGAATCTGCGCGGGCGAATTCGGCATGATCATCTTCGCGGCCGGGCTTACACTTCCTCGCGCCGGCGCAGGAGAATTGAGGTATGCCGCAGCTCCAACTGTTCTCCAGGAAAAAGATTTCCGAGATGCGTGACCGGAGCGCGCGCCGAAACCATTCTCCAGCCGCTGAACAATTCCGTCGCGAACACGAGCGTCACCGCGCCTGGGGTCTGCACAGGCGTCACGCCGAGCGCCTCCGCCGAACCCGCACCCACGACGAGGCCGAGTCGGTCGCCGCGGCGCCCGCCTACTCGCCCGCCCTGCGGGGCAACACCACCGAGGTCGCGATCGCCAGCGGCGCGGTCCGTTCGGCCGCCCGCCCGCCGGAGCACAACACGTGTACCCGCCCGGCCACGACTGCCTTCCCGCGCCCGGACGTGACCGCTTCATCGCGGCCGACGTCTACCCCGTCGCGCCCGGCCACGACTGCCTTCCCGCGCCCGGACGTGACCGCTTCATCGCGGCCGACGCCTACCCCGTCGCGCCCGGCCACGACTGCCTCCCCGCGCCCGGACGTGACCGCTTCATCGCGGCCGGGCACGACAGCCTCGCCGCGTCTGGACGTGACCGCACCGCCACGCCCGGCCACGACCACCCCACCGTGCCCCGTCCATGCACAGCCCACTCCGGAGTGGAGCGGCACGCGCCCGGTTGAACGGTCAGCAGCACAAGGTCGGCCGATCAGTGACGGCATGAACCAGCCCCATGACTATCGATCAGGGCCGCGACTCGGCCGGCCAAAGAGCACCTCGCCCCGGCAAAGCAGGGGTGGAAGACCGGCAGATCAAGTGCCTGAACTGCACGAATGCACCGAGGGTGCGGGCACTCCTGAATGCTTTGCCCAGCAGATCCGTGCACCGGCCCAGCAGGTCGGCACCGTTACCGCCGACGGCCCCTCCTCGAATGAAGTCGCTGATCAACTCACCAGCCCCGCTGAACGGAACGGCCCGCCACTTGAACGGAGCCGCCCGCCGCTCAACCTCTCCGACCGCAGATGGCCACCGCTCAAGCCCACCAACCACGAAGCCAAGCCGATCGTGCCCACCTGCGACGACTCCAAGCCGGTCAAGCCCGCCCACCACAACCGACCGCCGGTCGAGGTCGCCAATCGCAACCTTGCGCTGCCGGAAATCGCCCACCACAACACAGCGCCGCCGGTGGGGGTTGCTCACCGCGATGGCGCGCGGGTGGGGGTCGCTCACCGCGATGGCGCGCGGGTGGGGGTCGCTCACCACAATGGCGCGCCGGTGGAGGTCGCCAACTACGACCGCACGCCGGGAAGAGTCGCCGACCATTGCCGGCCATCAAGCGACGCCGGGTCCCCGCGTCAGTCACCGATTCGGCTGGTCGGGCCATTCCGGCCATCGGTCAACGGGATCGGGGAGCCCGCAGCTGATCGCCTTCCTGAACTGGTCGAGGAGTCGCCCAATAATGGTCAGTCGGGGCCGCCCGTCGCCGTCGTGCCGAGACGTAACCGATCGCCGTAACGCTCGAGCCCGGTCCGCATCTTTCTCGGCCATCAACGACCGGCGACAACTGCAATGCGGTATTCATTGCAGCATTTCTGCTGCCGCATGGGGGATCCTTCGCCACCGTAACAAATACGCGCGGCCGCCTCCGAGTCGATTCGGTCCCGATCTGGTGCCGGTGCCCCATCACCGGGCGCCGCGGTTCGTATCGCCCGGAAAGGCCGCCAGCTGATTCGCGGACCATCGACTCGTGGCTAAGTTGCGGCCACAGTCCAGCACTTCAGTGCTGGAGCGTCGCGGGGCCTGGGCTCGGGTGAGCCGAGACGCAGCGAGTTCCGCACGCGTGACCAGCTGTCATGCACGATTATCGATCTTGTCCGGCCGCAACCGGACCTGATCGCCTTCCGTAACTCCCGGTGTTCCTGCCGCGGACGGGTGATCGACATGCCACAACTCCTGATCGATCAAGTGTGGCAGCGAACCCTGCAACCCAGGGCCCTCGAGACCGCACCCACGACCAGCCGGACAAGATCAGGCGGGATCCGGGCCGGTCCGTCTTCAGTTGGCTGTGCATCGTGGTCGACCTTGTCCGGCTGGTCGTGGGTGCTGACTCGAAAATGGGTGAGTGAGTGGGCAGGTGGCAGCGCCCGGCGTAGCGCAGCGGAGCCGGGTGGGGGCTTGTGGTGTTCAGGCGGCGGCGGGTAGGGCGGGGCTGGGTTGGAGGGTGACTCTCTGTCCGGTGAGGTGTTCGAGTTGGCGGATGAGGTCGCGTTCGCGGCGCTGTCTCAGCGGTCCTGAGACAGCACCCACGACCAGCCGGAACCGACCGGCTGGTGCTGAGGGCTGTCTGAACGGCGCCCAGACAGCGCTGACGACCAGCTGGACAGGACCCAGCCGCTATCCGGGTAGTCCCGGGAACCGGGCAGTCCTGCGGTGGATGGCGTCATATGGGCGACAGAGAGGTGGATATGCGCTGGTCCCGGGGCGGGGCGCTGGCGAGAATGACGCCGTGGGGATCAGTGTCGGCGTGCTGGGGCCGGTGGAGCTGCGGCGGGACGAGGTGGTGGTTCCGCTTGCGGGGACGCCTCAGCGGGTGCTGCTGGCGCGGCTTGCGCTAACCGGTGGGCGGTCCGTTCCGGTGGCTGAGCTGATCGAGGCGCTGTGGGAGGGCGAGCCGCCGGACAACGCGATGGGGAACCTGCACAGCTACGTGTCGCGGCTGCGGCGGTGCACGGGTGGGGAGGCTCTTCGGCGGGAACCTGGTGGGTACCGGCTGGACCTTCCCGACGGCGCGGTGGATGCCGAGCGGGCGGAGCGGCTGGCCGCGACCGCGCGTGGGCAGGAGTCGGCGGCCGCGGCGGTGACGCTCGGTGAGGCTCTGGCCCTGTGGCGGGGGGATCCGCTGTCGGATGTGGCGGACCGGATGGCGTTCGCACCGGAGGTGGCCCGGCTCGGCGAGCTGCGGCGGCATCTGCGGGAGGAATGGCTCGACCGGCTGCTCGCATCCGGGGCGGCCGCGGAGGCACTGCCCGAGATCGAGGCGCTGGCCGTCGCCGAGCCGCTGCGGGAACGGGCGCAGTCGTTGCTGATGCGAGGGCTGCACGCCACCGGCCGGACACCGGAGGCGCTGGCTGTGGCACGTACCTATCGCGAGCGGATCGCCGATGAGCACGGCATCGATCCGTCACCCGTCATGGCCGAGTTGCAGCGGCGGATCCTCGCCGATGATCCCGGGCTGCGCGTGCCCGTCCGCTCCGGGCCGCTGGCGGCCGACCTGATCGGTGCACCCACCCGCCACAGTCCCGCCGCCGCGGACGCCTTCAGCCGCGACACCAAAGCCGCGGGTTCCTCGACGCCGTCTGTCGCTGCCGGGGATGCGTCTGTCGCTGCCGGGGGCGCGTTTGTCGCTGCCGAGGACGTATGGCGGTGTGGTGCTGAAGGGGTGGGTGTTGCGGGCGAGGGCGTGTGGTGGCGTGGTGCCGAAGGCGGGGGTGTCGTTGGCGAGGCTGGGCGCGGGGTGGTGGGCACCGCTGGCGACGCCGCGTTGGGCGGGGGTGGTCGGCGGCGGGTGGATCGGTTCTTCGGGCGGCGGGAGGAGATCGCCGCGGTGCGGGCCGCGCTTGCCAGCGGGGCGGTGACGACGCTCGTCGGGCCCGGTGGGGTGGGGAAGACGCGGATCGTGCGGGAGATGCTCGGCGGCGGGGAGCTGGTCGTCGAGCTGGCCGAGCGGTCCGTTCCGGAGGATGTGGCGGCAGCGGTCGCGGGGGCGCTCGGCATGCGTGCCGCGCCCCGGGGCGGGGTGGCGGCGCTGGCCGAGCGGCTCGGGTCGATGCCCGCCGTGCTCGTGCTGGACAACTGTGAGCACCTGCTGGATGCCGTGCGGGCGCTTGCCGGGGAGCTGGTGGCGCGCTGCCCGGGGCTGCGCGTGCTGGCCACCTCGCGGCACCGTCTGGAGGTGGCGGGGGAGCGGGTGCTGCGGATCGGGCCGCTTCCGGCGGACGATCAGGTGGCGCTCTTCTGCGATCGGGCCGCGCTTCTGCGCGCCGATTTCCCCGACGATTCCCGTACGCGTGAGCTCGCCGCCGAGATCTGCGGCCTGGTCGACGGGTTGCCGCTGGCGGTGGAACTGGCCGCCCGGCGGGAGTCGGTCTTCGGGCTGGCGCATCTGCGGGACCGGCTCGGCGCCGGGCTGAACGTGCTGGAACCGGCCCGCGGCGGCGACCGGGCCACCGCGGTGTCGGCGACCGTCGAGTGGTCCTACCGGCTGCTCGACCCGGCCTCGCAGCGGCTGCTCGACCGGCTCGCGGTGTGCCGGGGCGGCTTCGGGCTGGACGCTCTGCCGTACTTCCAGGAGGATGCCGAGCCGCTGCTGGCCGAACTGGTCGACGCCTCGCTGGTGGTCGCCGATCCGCCGCGCTACCGGCTGCTGGAGACGGTACGGCACGTCGGGCTGGGCCACCTCGGTCCGGACGGCGAGCGGCAGGCGCGGGACGCCCACGCCCGGTGGATGCTGGCGACCGCCGCGGAGCTCGTGGACGGCGCCCGGCGGCGGGACCCGCGCACCTATCCGGCGATGCGCCGCGAGCTGCCCAACCTTCAGGAGGCCCTCGCCTGGCTGGGCGCCGGTGACGACGGCGCCCGGATGGCCGCCATGCTCGCGGTGATCGGCTCCGACTCCCCGGATCCCGGTCTGACCGAGCAGTTGGCCCGGTGCGCGCCGGAGCGGGTGGAGACCGAGAGCGACGCGCTGCGGGCGGTCGCCGCCGGCACCGGCGAGTGGCTGCGCGGGCACCTGCCCGAGGCGGACCGGCTGCTCACCGCGGCGCTGGACCGGTTGCCGCGCGATCACCGGCTGCGCTGGGGCGCGCTGCTGATCCGGATCTCGAACGGGATGTTCGCCGGGCGGCCGGAGCCGGTCCGGCAGGACGCCGAGCGGATGGCCACCGACACGCACGCCCCGGACTGGGCGCGGGCGACCGGCGTCTGCTGTTCGGCGCTGATGGACGCGTACGGCGGCGATCCGGCCGCCGGCACCCGATGGCTGGAGAGGTACGCCGGTGCGCTGGACACCGAGCATCTGGACGGGTTCGTCCCGTTCACCCGGGGCGAGCTGTCGGCGGGCGCCGACCCGGAGCGGGCGCTGGCCTGGTATGACCGGTCGATCGCGGCCAGCGACCGGGCCAACCTGATCTACACGGGGCATGTCGCCCGGGTGGCGCGGGCCGCCGTGCTGATCCGGCTCGGCCGGACCCCGGAGGCGATCGGCGCGTGCCGTGAGGTGCTCGCGGCGGTCCGGGCCGCGAACATGACCGCCCAGGTGTGGACCATGATCCGCCTCAGTGCCGAGCTGCTCGCCGGGCTGGGCGACACGGAGACCGCCGCGGCGTTGGTGGCGGCCGCCGACGACGACCCGATGGCCCCGGTCGTGATGGGCCCGGACCGGGACCGGATGGCCGGAATCCGCACTGCCGCCGCCACGGCGCCACCGTGCGGCGGCGGTGTGGCGGGAGCGGCCGAACTGGCCTCGGCGCGGCTCACCGCGTACGCCGAAGAAAGACGCACGAAGCGCGCGGCGCTCCGCGAAGGCTGAGTGAACCGGGCGCGCGGCTCCCCGCGAAGGGGGTGAGACAGCGGGCGGCAAGGTTGCCGCAAGTGGGTGGCAAGGGGCGGCGCGCACGGTGGAGGCATGACTGAGACACAGCAGACTCCGACCATCGACGAGGCGCGCGTGGAAGCCTTCGTCGGACAGTTGATCACCGATTTCGCCGGGGCCGCCAGCACCGCGATGACCGTGCTGGGGGACCGGCTGGGGCTGTTCCGGGCGCTGACCGGCGCCGGACCGGTGACCGCGGCCGACCTGGCCGCGCGCACCGGGCTCAACCCGCGCCTGGTCACCGAGTGGCTGCACCAGATGGCCGTCTCCGGCTACCTGACGGTTGTCGACGGGGACCGGTTCGAGTTGCCGCTCGAGCACGCGCCGGCGCTGTCGGTGGTCGACTCCCCGGTGCACGTGGTGGCGGCCGGCGAGATCATCACCGGGTACTTCCTGTCGCTGGAGCGCCTGGAGACGGCGTTCCGGGGCGACGGCGGGCTGTCCGGCGACGAGGTGCCGGGGTGCATCTACCACGGGATCGAGCGGTACTTCCGGACCGCGTACGTCAACCAGCTCGCGCAGGACTGGTTCCCGGCCGTGCCGGGGCTGGTCGAGAAGCTGGAGGCGGGCGCCCGGGTGGCCGACGTCGGTTGCGGCCACGGGTACGCCGACCTGCTGATCGGGCGCACCTGGCCGAACTCCCGGGTGACCGGATTCGACCTGCACGCCCCGTCGATCGCCACCGCTCGGGCCCGGGCCATCGAGGCGGGCAGCCCGGCGAACGTCGCCTTTCACGTCGCCGACTCGGCCGCGATCAGCGGTTACGGCCCGTTCGACGTGGTGGTCTTCTTCGACGCGCTGCACGACCTGGGCGACCCGGTGTCGGCGCTGAAGGCGGCATACGAGGCGCTCGCGCCGGGTGGCGTCGTGGTGGCCGTGGAGCCGTGGTCGGCCGACGACTGGACGTCCACGATCGGGATGCCGATCACCAGGATCGGCTACGCGTCGTCGGCCGCCCTGTGCACGCCCGGTTCGCTGAGCCAGCCGGGCGCCCACGGTCTGGGCACGCTGGGCGGCCCGGCCAAGCGGCTGGAACTGCTCGCCGGCGCCGGGTTCAGCGACCCGGTCCTGGCCGCCGACACCGGGTTCAACCTGGTGGTGGCCGCTACGAAGAGCTGACGCCGGCGCCCAGGGCGGTGCGTACGGTGCTGACCAGCTTCTCCCGGTCGAACGGCTTGGCCAGGATCGTCGACCCCGGCTCCAGGTTGTTGCCCTGGTCGTCGAAGAGCGATTCGGCGTACCCGGAGACGAAGACGACGCAGAGGCCGGGCCGTCGCCCGGCGGCGATGCGGGCCAGCTGGCGGCCGTTCATGCCGGGCATCACCACGTCGGTGACCAGGGCCGCGACCTCGCCGCCGTGCCGTTCCAGCAGGCGCAGCGCCTCACCCGCGTCGGGTGCCGTGAGCACCCGGTACCCGGCGCCGCTGAGGATCCGGGCGGTCACCTGGAGCACCGCCTCCTCGTCGTCGACCAGCAGCAGCGTCTCGCCGCCGGCCGGGTCCTGCTGTGCGGTCTTCGGCGGCGGGACCGCCGGGGTGGCGCCGGCCATGGCGGGCAGGGTGAAGGTGACGGTGGTGCCCTGCCCGACCCGGGACTCGATGGTGAGCTGACCGCCGGCCTGGCTGACGATGCCGTGCGCGGTGGACAGGCCCAGCCCGACCGTGCCGGTGGTCGACTTGGTGCTGAAGAACGGCTCGCAGCAGCGTTCGAGGACCTCGGAGCCCATGCCGGTGCCGGTGTCGCGGACCTCGACCGCCACCCGGGCGTCCTGAGCGGACGTGGTGATCGTGACGGCGCCGCCCTCCGGCATCGCCTCGGCGCTGTTGCGGACCAGGTTGTGCAGGACCTGGGTGAGCTGCGCCGCGTCGGCCTTGACGGTGGGCAGCCCGGTGCCGAGGTCCAGCCGCAGGACGGTGCCCGGTCGGGCGGCGGCCCGCAGCGACGTCTCGCATTCGCGCAGCAGCGCGTTCATGTCCAGCACGGTGGGCTGGTTGACCTCGCGCCGGCCGAAGGCGAGCAGTTGCTGGGTGAGGCCCTGGGCGCGTTCGCCGCCCTTGACCACCTGGGCCAGGTCGTCGATCAGGCTTTCCGCGGTGTCCGCCGGGATGCTGCCGTCGTCGCGGCCGTCGTTGATCGACTCGATGGCGAGGTTCACGTAGCCGAGGATCGCGCCAAGGATGTTGTTGAAGTCGTGCGCCGTGCCGCCGGCCATCCGGCGCAGGGCGTGCAGGCGTTCGGCGTCGCGGGTCCGGGCCTCGTCCTGCCGCCGCTCGGTCTCCTCCCGTAGCCGCTCCTCGGCCAGGGCCACGTCGGTGACGTCGTCGACCATCAGCACGCCGCCGGTCAGGCCGTCCTCCCCGTCGTGGATCTGCCGCAGGTGCACCCGCAACGAGAGGACCTCGCCGTCCGGCCGGGTGATCCGGTGGGTGAACCGCAGTTCGGTGTCGGGGCCCGCGCCGTGCAGCAACCGCAGGGCGGCGTCCTGCGCGGGCCGGTCCAGGCAGGCCAGCCAGCCATGCCCGAGGAGACGGTCCATCGGGGTCTGGAGGATCTCGGCGAAACGCGGGTTCACGTAGTCGGCGTGACCGTGCCGGTCGAGGATGCCGATGCCGACCGGGGAGGCCACCGCCATCGCCTCGAACCGGCGCTCGGTGTCGTGCAGCGCCCGTACCTTCTCGATCAGTTTGGCGTTGACCGCGTGCAGGTGGGCCTGGGTGAAATCCTCGTTCGTGTCGAGGTCGACGGTGACCGGCCCGGCGGCCAGCGCGGACTCGATCGCGTCGAGCAGGGTGCCCGGGTCCTGGGAGCGCAGCACCACCTGGCTCACGCCGCACGCCTCGGCCAGCGGCCGGGTCTCCGGCTCCAGGTAGTTGGCGGTGTAGAAGATGACCGGTGCGGAGGCGGCCTCGCGGTCCGGGTCGGCGCGGAGGCGGTGGACCAGTTCCAGGCCGTCGATGCCGGGCATCAGCACGTCGGAGACGACCACGTCGGGGTGGTGGGCGTGGGCGAGCCGGAGCGCGTCGGCGCCGTCCTTCGCCTCGATGACCTCATGACCCCGGAAGCCGAGCAGTAGGCGCACGATGTCCCGGTTGGCGGCCACGTCGTCGACGACCATCACTGTCGCCACGGCGGCTCCCTCGAGAAGAGAAGCGTTTGATCAGGATATGTCCGTAATAAAGGTTAAAGCATGTACGTTGATACTGAAACAGATTCGAATCTTCGGGGGTGCTGCCGTGCTGGGGGGTGCCGCCTCTCTGGTGGCCGCGGGAGCCGTCACGGCCGGGGTCCTGACGCTGGCCGCCCGCCGGCTCCGGCACCGCCTGGACCGCTACCACTACCTCGCCGAGATCCTGAACCAGACCGGCACACCGGCGTTCGTGAAAGGCCTCACCGGGCGCTACCGGCTGACCAGCGTCGCCTACGACCGGCTCCAGGACATCCCGAACGGCGGCGCCACCGGCCGCTACGACCGCGAGGTGCACCCGCCCATCCGGCTCGGGGAGTTCCGCCGCCGGGACCGGGCGGCCCTCGCCGCGGACGGCCCGGTCGCCTTCGAGGACATGATTCCCGACGCCGGCCGGATGCGCCGGTTCGTCACCACCCTGTACGCGCTCCGCGATCACCACGACCGGCCGTACGCGATCTTCGGGGTCAGCGCCGAAGTGACCGACCTGACGGTGAGCGAGGCCGGCCGCCTCACACAGGCGCACGAGAACGCCCAGCTCGCCGCGATCGTCGAGGCCTCCCAGGACGCGATCGTCAGCAAGTTCCCGGACGGCACGATCAAGACCTGGAACCCGGGCGCCGAGCGGCTCTACGGCTACACCGCCGAGGAGATGATCGGCAGCGACATGACCCGCCTGCTCCCGCCGGACCGGCTCGGCGAGGAGCGGGACCTGCTCGCCCGGGTGCTCGGCGGCCAGGCCCTGACCCGGTTCGAGACCCGCCGCCGGCGCAAGGACGGCGCCGTCATCGAGGTGTCGCTGAGCATGGCGCCGATGCGCGATGCCGACGGCGCGGTGATCGGCGCCTCGACCGTGGCGCACGACATCACCGCGCGGGTTCTGGCCGAGCACCGCCGCCGGGTGGAACGCGAACAGCTCGAAATGATCATGCAGGCGGCCAGTGACCCGTTCTTCACGATGGACGCGGCCGGTGAGATCACCGAGTGGAACCGGCAGGCCGAGCACGTCTTCGGCTGGCGGCGTGAGGAGATCCTGGGCCGGGACCTGACCGGCACGATACTGCCGGAGCGGTACCACGCGGCGCTGCTGCGGCTGCTGGACGGCCGCCTCGAATGGCTGCTGGACCGGCCGACCGAGATGGCCGCGCGGCACCGGGACGGCCACGAGATCCCGGTCGAGCTGACCATGTGGTGCATCCGGCACGACCACAGCCCGCACTACCACGGCTTCGTCCGGGACATCACGGCCCGCCGGCAGACCGAACAGGCCCTCGCCGAGGCCCGCGACCAGGCCATCGAGGCGGCCCGGCTCAAGTCGCAGTTCCTCGCCTCGATGAGCCACGAGATCCGTACGCCGATGAACGGCGTGATCGGCCTGACCAGCCTGCTGCTCGGCTCCCCGCTGGACGACCGGCAGCGCCGGTACGCCGAGGGCATCGGCGCCGCCGGATCGGCCCTGCTCGCGGTGATCAACGACATCCTCGACTTCTCCAAGCTGGAAGCCGGCAAGGTGCTGCTGGAGGACGCCAACTTCCCGGTGGCCCGGCTGATCGCCGAGGTGGTGGCCCTGGTCGCCCCGCCGGACACCCAGAAGGCCGTCACCGTTCGCGGCGACTGCGACCCGGAGCTGCCCGCCACCGTCTGCGGCGACCCCGGCAAGCTGCGCCAGGTGCTGCTCAACCTGGCCGGGAACGCGGTCAAGTTCACCCCGAGCGGCCGGGTGGTGGTCGCCGCGGCGCTGGACCGTACGGTCACCGCCGGCCCGGACGCCGTACCGATCCGGTTCGAGGTGCGCGACACCGGCATCGGCATCGAGGCGCTGGAGCGGGAGCGGCTGTTCGAGGCGTTCACCCAGGCCGACGCGAGCACCACCCGGCGGTTCGGCGGCACCGGCCTGGGCCTGGCCATCAGCCGCGACCTGGTGGAGCTGATGGGCGGCCGGATCGGCGTGGAGAGCGTGCCGGGGGAGGGCAGCACCTTCTGGTTCTCGGTCACCCTGCGGACCGCCCGGGAGGGCCTGGACCTGTTCGGGCGGCACAGGCTGGACGGGCTGCGGGTGCTCATCGTGGACCCCGACGATGACGACCGGACCGTCCTCATGCAACAGCTCGGCGCCTGGTCGATGGACGCCACCGGGGCCCGAGACGAGGACGCCGCCACCCGGGCGCTGACCGAGGCGGCCACCGCGGGACGCCCTTTCGACCTGGTCATCACCGACGTCGAGAGCACCCCGGTGGAGCGGCTGGTGCCGGCCGGCTGCCCGGTGCCGAAGACCGTCCTGCTCGCCGCCGACCCCGGTCACCTGCCCGGCGAGCCGGACCAGCGGGTGTCCGGGGCCTTCGCCAAACCGCTGCGGCAGGCCCAACTGTTCGACGCGCTCGCCGGGGTGCTGAGCGAGGCCGACGGCGACGGCGTGGTGGGCACGGTCGCGGCGAATCCGCCGGGTCGCGGTCACCTGCTGTTGGTCGAGGACAACGAGATCAACCGTACGGTCGCGCTGGGCATCCTGGCGAACCTCGGCTACACGGCCGACGTGGCGGTCAACGGCCGGGAGGCGGTGGAGCGCGCCCTGAGCCGTGACTACCAGGCCGTCTTCATGGACTGCCTGATGCCGGAGATGGACGGCTACCAGGCGACCGCGGAGATCCGCCGTCGTGAGCCGCCCGGCCGGCACGTGCCGATCATCGCGCTCACCGCCAGCGCCCTGGCCGAGGACCGGGCCCGCTGCCTGGCCGCCGGCATGGACGAGCATCTGCCCAAGCCGCTCATCCCGGCGGACGTGGCCCGCGTGCTGGAACACTGGTCACCGGCGGCGCCGCCGGACCTCGCCGAGGTGACGGCGGAGATCGAACGGCGGCTGGACCACCTGCGCGGACCTGACCCGGCGGCCACCGCCGGCGCGCTGACCGGACTGCTCGCCACCCTCTCGGCGAAGATCCCGGAACACCTGGACCGGATCGAGCAGGCCCTCGCCTTCGACGACGCGGGCGCCATCCGTACCGAAGCGCACCAGCTCATGGGGGTGCTGGCGAACCTCGGCGCGGGCCCGGCGACGACCGCCTGCGGCCGGATCGAGTCGGCGGCCCGCGCCGGTGACCTGGACGCCGCCGTGGCCGCCTTCACCGCGGCCCGCCCGCTGATCCGGACGGTCCGGGAGGCCGCCGACCAGATCCGGCGGCGCCCGGTGCGGGCCGGCGGCGGACCTCGATGATCAGGCGCCGACGCGCTCCCGGCGGTCGGCGTAGAGGCTGGTCACGGTCACGGCGGCCAGGGTCAGGCCGATGACGGCGAGCGACGCGTCGGTCGGGATGTCCGGCACGCCCGGCCAGACACCGTGCGCCCAGTGCAGCACCAGCTTCACGCCGATGAAGGCGAGGATGACCGCGAGCCCGTAGTTGAGGTGCCGAAGCCGGTCCAGGACGTTGTGCAGCACGAAATACAGCGCCCGCAGGCCGAGCAGGGCGAACGCGTTCGTCGCGAACACCAGGTACGGGTCCTCGGTCACGCCGTAGACGGCCGGCACCGAATCGACCGCGAAGACCAGATCGGTCATGAAGACGGCCACCACCACGAGCGCCAGCGGGGTGAGCGCGCGCCGGCCCCGCTCCACCACGGTCAGCCGGCCGCCGTGGTAGCCACCGGTCACCGGCATGAGCCGACGCATCAGCCGTACGCTGCGCATGTTGTCGATGTCGACCCGGTACTCCTCGTGGCGCATCGCCTCCCGGAACACCTTCACCGCGGTCGCCAGCAGCACCGCCCCGAACAGCAGGAACGCCCACGCCCCGCTGCGCAGCACGACGGCGCCGGCCGCGATGAAGACGGCCCGCAGCACCAGGGCGCCGGCGATCCCGTACAGCAGCACCCGCTGCGCCAGGCGTGGAGGCACCGCGAACGCCGCCAGCAGCAGCATGAAGACGAACAGGTTGTCGACCGACAGCGACTTCTCCACCACGTAACCGGTGAAGAACTCCACGGCCGGGCGCTGTCCGTACACCTGCCAGAGAAGGACCCCGAACACGGCCGGAAGCGCGAGATAGAAGAGTGACCAGCCGACCGCCTCGCGCATCCCCACGTCGTGGGGGCGATGGGTGATCGCGAAATCGGCGATGAGCAGGCCGATCAGAACGGCGACGCTGATCGCCCAGAGCTGCGGAGACGCGATGGACGGAAGATCGAGCATGGGGCCCCCTCGGACACGTGTCATCGTCCGAGGTCTCCCTCACCCGCCGCACCTGCACGCCGGGCGAACGCACGAGGGCACTTCCGCGTGCCCGTGGTGACCGCCACGCTCTCGTGGAGGTACTCCCCTCGGGGGCAGCATAGGCAGACCCGGCCCGGCACACCAGGCCAACCGTGGATTCCGCCGAATCGGTTGACGGCCGCCGCCACCGGAGGGACGGTGGGATTCCGGCTGCTCATCGCAGTCGCCGGCGGCCCCGAGGAGGTCCGCGATGTTCATCGAGATCGTGCTCGCCGGCCTGCTGATCCTCTGCATGCTGATCAGCATGGCCGCGCTGTCGTCACCACATCACCGGCGGCGTCACCGCCACCGGCACCGGCACGGCTGACGCTTCCCTCAGATCAAGTCGCGCAGGGTCGCGGCGAAACGCGCGGGCGCGCGGAGATGCGGAAAACCGGGCCGTTTCGCGGCCCGCGCCGGGACCTCCCTCGAAAACCAGCACCGGTACGAGTCCCGCAGCCGCCGATCCCCGCGCGGCACCGCGAACTGGCGGTACGCCGCAGGCACCCCGGCCAGGTCGGCGCCGGCCCGGTGCTGCTCCGGGCTCTCCGGTGGCGCCGCGGCCGGCTCGTCGAAGGTCAGCACGGCCCGGGTCGCGTAGGCGGCCGCGAACGCCTCCGCCAGCAGCGCGCCCTCGCCCTGGCCGACCAGCACCGGGGCGCGGTGCAGCTCCAGGTCACGGACCAGCACGGCCAGATCCCGGGCCAGCGCGTCCAGGTCGTTGTCGCCGCGGGCGGCGGACTGGCCGTGACCGGGGAGATCCACGGCGATGACACTGCACGGGCCGGTCAGCTCGGCCGCGACCGGCCACCAGATGGTGCGGTCGTAGAACAGGCCGTGCAACAGGACCACCGGGCGGCCGAAGCTGCCCCAACGGTCGTAGACCAGCAGATTCTTCGGAGTTCCGTAGGCGTGGGTGGTGCGGCGCGGGGGTTGAGGATGCACGGCGTGGGTCTTCCTGAATCGGGGGGAACCCAAACATGCAGTGTCATCCCGGGGTACACCAAACATTCCTCGAAATTGATCTTTTCGAGTCCCCGGTACGTACCGTTTCGGGTTCCGACGCCTAACGTGAGCAGGCATGGCGTTCGTTCTCGACACCGCGGCCCTGCCCGCCCCCGAACGCGTGGAGGCCGTGCACACCGCGATGATGTTCGCCTCCGCCCCCTGCCATGTCATCCACGAGAACCCGGCCGGCCCGGTGCACGCCCGGATGGAGGTGTGGGACCTCGGCGACACCAACATCTTCACCTGCCGCTCCTCCGGTCTGCGGCTGCTGCGCACCGCCAAACTGGCCCGGCAGGACGCCATGCCGGTGATCTCGCTGGCCGTCCAGCGGGAGGGTCACGGCCGCCTCGACCAGCACGGCCACCAGCGGGTCACGCCGCCCGGCGAACTGCTCGGCGTCGACCTCTCCGGCGCCTACGACTACTCCTGGTCCGGTGACGGGGCGGCCGGGTGCGTACAGATCCCGCTCGACCAGCTCGACCTGCCCCTCGATGCGATCCGTGAGGCGCTCGGCAACCTGCGGGCCAGCCCGCTCTACCGCCTGGTCTCCGCCCACGTCGCCACCCTGTCCCGGGACCGGGCCCGGATCACCGCCGATCCGGCCGCCCCCACCGTGGCCGCCGCCACCGTCGACCTGGTCCGGGCCCTGCTCGCGTCGGCCACCCACAGTGAACGGCACACCCGCCGCACCCTCGCCGAGACCCTGCTCACCCGGATCCGCGCGCACGTCCGCCACCATCTGACCGACCCCGGCCTCACCCCGGCCCGGATCGCCGCGGCCCACAACATCTCCCTGCGCCAGCTCTACAAACTCTGCGCCGGCGCCGGCCTCAGCCTGGAACAGTGGATCATCAACGAACGCCTCCGCGGCGCCCGCCACGACCTGCTCCACCCGGGCCACCAGCACCGGCCGGTCACCGCGATCGCCCACTCCTGGGGATTCCGCGACGTCACCCACTTCACCCGCCGCTTCAAGGCCCGCTACGGCCTCACCCCCACCCAGTTGCGCCGCGCCTCGGCCGACGCCCGCCGCCCCGGCGTGTAGAAACCTTCGTGGTCGAGGTCCGCGTGTCGCTTCCAGCTCTTCTTTCTTGTACGGGTGTCCGCGTCCCGCCGCATAGGACCGTCCCGTCCGGTCCGCGCGACCTTGCTGCCCGCTCCGGCCCGTGCCGCGCCCGCCGGGCTCAGATCGGTGCCCGGGCAGGCCGGCCCAGTCGCCACCACCCCCTCTGCCGCCGCTCCCCGCCGACCCTGCTGCCGGTCACGCCGGGTGGGTCGCCCGGTGCGGGTTGTCGCGCTTACACCAGGGGGTGGGTGCACACGGCGGCAGTGTCGTGGTCACCTACGTGGCATATAGCCGCGACGGCCGCCCACGTGGCGGCTTCCGTGTGCGCTCACCTCCGGGAGCCCGTTCACCGGCTCGTGTGGAAGATGCCGATCTTGGTGAGTTGACCACCTCCCGAGGTGGTCAACTCACCAAGATCGCGAAAAGCTGCCGGGCAAAGCGTGCAACCGGAAGTGGAACGCGGACCTCGACCACGAAAGATCTTCAGCGGCCGGTGGTGCTGAAATGCATATAGTCCTTCAACCTGGTCCAGTGGCCGCCCCACGTGAAGCCCTCGCGGGTCACGGCGGTGACCGCGCCGTTCGCGTGCAGCATGCCCGGGTGGTGGGCGTCGCGGGCCAGCCAGGCGGCGCTGTTCGGCGGGTCGAGGTAGTTGCCGCGGATCATCGGGTTCTGTCGCGGATTGATGTCGAAGGCCCGGCCGAACGCGTGCTGTGACCAGGTTTTCGTCCCGGCCACGTAGCGGCACTCGTAGCCCTTCGTGAGCACCGTCTCGTCCGGGACGACGGCCGGCGGCATCGCCATGATCGGGAAGCGGCGGCGGTAGAGGGTGGCGAACGCCCGCTGGGTGGGCCGCACCAGGGTGCGGTGCATGGTGAGGTGGCCGTCGTGGGCGCGGCCGTCGAAGCCGAGATGGCGGACCCAGATGCGGCGCAGATCGGTGGCGCGCAGCGGGCAGTGTTCCGGTTCCGGGGTGGTGAGCCGCTCGATCCGGGTGCGCCAGCCGGGCAGCGGTGCGGCGGGTGGGGTGAGCCGGAGCATGCCGTCCACCGAGAGCGCCGTGCGGCCGTTCCATTTCCGCAGGTCGGCGACGCGGTGACCGTACCGGGCGGCGACGCCGGAGAGGGTGTCGCCGGGCCGGACGACATGCACCGGCGGGCCGGCTGGGAGCAGGTGCGGGGCGGCGTGCGGCGGCGGGCCGGGCGGGAGCAGGAGCAGGGCGGCGAGCAGTCGGATCACAGCTGTCCAGTCTTCCCGGCCGGGCGCCCTCAGTCGGACATGACGCGGTTGCGGCCGGCCTCCTTCGCCCGGTAGAGGGCGTGGTCGGCGCGGGCCAGCAGCTCGTCCAGCGAGGTGTCGCCCGGGCCCAGGCTGGTCAGGCCCACGCTGATCGTCACCGGCAGGGGGCCCGCCTGCGTGGGCACCGGATCGGCGGAGACCGCCAGGCGGATCCGGTCGGCCAGCTCCTCGGCGTGGCCGCCGTGATCGGGCAGGACCGCGGCGAACTCCTCACCGCCGTAGCGGCCGAGCACGTCGGAGTGGCGCAGCCGGCCGCGGATCCGGGCCGCCACGGTACGGATCACCTCGTCGCCGACGCCGTGCCCGTACGAGTCGTTGATCGTCTTGAAGTTGTCGATGTCCAGCATGACCGCCGCCAGCTGACGGCTGTTGCGGGCGGCCGCCTGCACCAGGGCCCCGGCGATCGCGTAGAAGTGCCGCCGGTTGTGCTGCCCGGTCAGCTCGTCGGTGGTGGCCAGCTCCTGCACCCGGCTGAACAGGCGGGCGTTCTCGTACGCGGTCATGCCCTGGGTGGCCAGCGCGGCCGCCACCTGACGGCTGGTGCCGTCGAGCCCGGGGCCGCCGAGCAGCACCAGCCCGACCGGGCCGTCCCGTCCCACCAGGGGGACGGTCAGCGCCCTGGGCGCGCCGCCGAGCACGCGTTCGCGTACCCCCGCGGTCTCTTCCAGGCCGAGCAGCTCGGGCGTGTCGCCCGGGATGAGCCGCACCGTGGTCCCGACCGCCTCGACGGGTGCGGCACCGACCACCTCGAGCACCTCGCCGCCGGTGCTGATCAGGCATCCGGCCGTCGCGCCGAGCTGGGTCCGCAGCGTGCCGCACAGGTGCCACAGCAGCCGGTCCGGCTCCAGGATGGCGCTCATCTCGGCCAGGCTGGCCCGCAGCATCTCGGCCAGCGCCTGCTGCTGCCGGGCGGCCTGCACCTGCGAGTGCAGCTGCGCCGCCCGCGCCGTCTCCAGCGACACGGCGACGTGGCTGCTCACCGCGGTCAGCACGGCGACGTCGTCGTCGGTGAAGACTCCCCGGGCGAGCCGGCTGTCCAGGTAGACGACCGCCACCATCCGGCCCTTGAACTGGACCGGGGCGATCAGGATGCTGCGCAGCCCGTGCATCACGGCGCTGCGTGAGCCGAGCGCGGCGCCCTGCTCGGTGCCGGCGACCACGAGCGGCTCCCCGGCGCCGGCGACCCGGCGGACCAGCGTGGACGCGTACTCGTCGGTCTCCGGAAGATCGCCGGAGGCGTCCCGGCCGGCGTACCGGACCGGCTCGCCGGACTCGTCCAGCAGGAAGAAGACCGCCCGCTCGGCGCCGAGGATGCGCAGCATCTCGTCGAGCGCCACGCTGGCCAGTTGCTGCGGGTCCAGGATGGTCGCGGCGGCCGTGCCGACCTGCTGCAACGCCTCCAGATGCCGGTTGCGGCCGGACGCCGGGCGGCGGTCCGCCACGGTCCGCCGATGGGTGCCGGCGCCCTCGTCCACGCCGAACTCGGCACGCGTCTGCCGCCGCCGCTGCTCCCAGCCGTGGAACAGCGCCATGCTGAGCGCGAACCGGGCCTGCCGGTCGGACTCGTTGGACATGCCCATGGCGCGCATCGCCCGGGCCCGGATCCGGAACACCTCGTACTGGATGAACGGCGCGTCCACCTTCCGCAGCCGCCGCTCCGCCTCGTCGGCGATCCGCAGGCAGCGCTGCGGGTCGCCGGAGGCCAGGTACCAGGACGCCTTCGTGGTCAGGTGCACACAGCGCAGCAGCGGGGTGCCCCCGACCCGGCCCAGGTCCCGGATCGCCTTCTTGGCCACCGCGAGCCGGGCCGGCCGGTCGGCGTCCGCGGCGAAGCGGAACTGGAGGAGCCGGCCGTGCGCCTGGTACATGTAGATCCACTTGTGCTGCGGCAGCAGTTCGGCGTGGCGCAGCTTGAGCGCGTGGAACTCGGCGAGCACCTCCTCCAGTTGCGGCCCCACGTCGCCCTGCTCGATCAGCAGGCAGGCGGCGGCGGTCAGCATGTTGGCCCGCTGCACCCGGGTGCCGGTGCCCTTCGGGAACGCCGTGTGCAGCCGCTTCAGCGCCGCCGCGGCCTCACCGAACCGGCTCTGCCCGGCCGGGATCATCACACTCAGCATGCCGAGCGAGGTGCCCAGCACCTGTTCCTGGTCGGGCAGGTTCCGCATGCCGCGCTCGTACTCGCGGGCGCTCTCCTCCACGTAGCCGCGCAGTAGGTACCGCATCGCCAGGGTGGCGTAACCGGGGATCAGCTGGGCCGGAACGTACCAGCGGGCGTTGCGGGTGGTGGTCTTCTCCCAGATGCTGCCGTCATCGACGCCGCTGATCATCAGGGCGCAGCCGCGCATCCACTCCACGTAGGCGCCCAGACCCGGGTCGCCGAGCCCGGCGGCCACCTCGGCCGCCCGGCGCAGGCAGCGTTCGCTCGCGCCGCGCAGCTTGATCACCGCGGTCACGTAGCCGATCAGGGCGTAGATCCGGACGTACTCGGGACACGGGCCCAGCCGGTTGACCGCGTACACGGCCCGCAACGACAGGGCGCCGGCCTCGGCCAGGCGCAACCCGAGCGCGGCGGCATAGCCGCCGGCGTCCAGCACGGCGGCGAGCGCGGCCAGGTTCTCCCGGCGCCGGCCACGTGCGGTTCCGAAACCCACCCGGGTACGCCGGACCAGCCGACCCATGAACGCCGTCAGCAGCGATATGAGCAGCAGCGGCAGGCCTCGGCCCGGCAGCGTGTTACGCAGCTCGGACAACGCGGCCCGGGTCGCCTCCAGAGCACGGTCGTCGTCCCAGACCGTGTGGTGCAGCTCGATGCGGGTGGTGAGCAGCCGGGCCCGCCACAGCCGGTCCGTCTCCACGGCCAGCGCCCGGTCCAGCACCTCACCGGCCACCTCCAGCCGGCCCGCCCGCAGGTAGGCCTGGGCCAGCGAGTGCAGCAGTCCGGTGTCCGCCGCCGGGTCCCCGGCCACCGCCTCGGTCAGGTAGCGGATCGCCTCGTCCGGGGCCTGGTCGGCCAGGGCACGGCGGCCGGCCAGAGCGGCGCTGCGCCGGCGGTCCTCGTCCGGGACCTGGTCACCGGCCCGGCTGTAGTGACGGGCCACCGCGTACGCGTACCCCTCGTCCCGCAGTTCCTCCGGCATACCCTCGAGAGCCCGGGCCAGATCGGCGTGCACCCGCCGCAGCCGGTCCTCGTCGAGCCGCTCCAGCAGCACGTCGCGCAGCTGGGGGTGGACGAAGGCGTACCAGCCGCCGGGCCGCGGCTCCAGCACGTGCCGGTCGGCCGCGGCCGTCAGTGCGGCCAGCATCCGGTCCGGATCGCCGACCGCGAGCAGCGTCGCGGCCCGGAACCGGACGCCGGCCACCGCGGCGACGGCCAGGCAGTCGAGCGTGCCGCCCGGCAGCGTGGTCAGGCGGGTGGCGACCAGGTCGAGGACGTCGGCGACCGGCGGAAGCGCGTCCGCCCCGGCGACGTCCAGGTGCCAGGCGCCCCACACCGGGCGCAGCAGACCCGCGTCGAGCAGCCGCAACAGGTAGCTGACCACGGCCAGCGGCGTACCGTCGGTCCGCGCCGCGACGTGCCGGACCAGCTCCCCGGTCACCTCCGCGCCGGGCAGCCGGGACGCGATCAGATCGGCGACCGCCGGCCCGGCCAGCGGGCCGCAGTCGACCTCCAGGGTCTTGGCGCTGTCCAGCCCGGCGGCCGGGTCACCCGCCCCGTCCGGGGCGGTGAGCAGCACCAGCACCGGCAGCCCGGCCAGGTCGGCGGCCAGCTTCTCGAGCAACTGCCGGGAGCCCGAGTCCAGATGCTGCGCGTCGTCGATGACCAGCATCAGTCCACCGCAACGGGTGGCCAGCTCGCTCAGGAAGGTGGCCCCGGCGCCGAGCACGTGCTCGTCACCGCCGGCCGGCGCGACGTCGGTGCCGGGCAGGCCCAGCGCGCCGGAGATCCGGGCCAGCAGACGGGGACCGGCCGCCGCGGCCGCCTCCGCCACCAGCGGCTCGACCGCCGTGCGCCGGGCCGTGGGCAGCCGGCGGACCCCGGCCAGCCAGGTCCGTACGGCCTCCCGGACCGCCGACAGCGGGGTCGCCTCCCCGGCCCGGCAGGTGGCCCAGAACAGGGGGAGACCGGCTGCCTCCACCTCGGCGGCCAGTTGCTCGGCGAGCCGGGTCCGGCCGGAACCCGGCCCGCCGCGGATCACCGCCACCCCGCCGTGCCCGGCCCGTGCCCGTTCCCAGCGGCGGGCCAGCCGCTCCGTCTCGGCGGCCCGGCCGCGCAGCGGCCACGCGGCCACCGCGGGCTGCTCGGCGGCCTCCCCGCCCGGACAGCCGCGCAGGGCGTCGAGCAGCGACCGGGCGTCCTGATAGCGGTCGTCCGGGTCCTTGGCGAGCAGCCGGTACACCACCTCGGCCAGCGCCGGACTGATGCCCGGGCGCAGCACCGCCAGGTCCGGAACCGGGGCGGCCAGGTGCAGGCGCAGCAGCTCGCCGACGTCATCGGTCTCGAACGGCAGCCGCCCGGCCAGGCACTCGTAGAGCACCACGCCCAGCGAGTACAGGTCGGAGCGGCCGTCGACCGGGCGCTTGAGCATGCCGGCCTGCTCGGGCGACGAGTACAGGAAGGTGCCGACCGCCTGGTTCGACGGCCCCGTCTCCTCGCCGAGCTGCGCCAGACCGAAGTCGATCAGTTTGGCCGGCTGATCCGTGCTGACCATGATGTTGCCCGGCTTGAGGTCCCGGTGCACCAGCCCGAGCCGGTGCGCGGCGGCCAGGCCCCGGGCCAGCCGGGCGGCCAGGGCGACCACCCAGTCCTCGGCCAGCACGCCACCGGACAACTGGTCGGCGAGCGTGCCGCCGGGCAGATGCTCCAGCACCAGAGCCGGTACGCCGTCCAGGTCGCCGACCGCGAAGACGCGCACCACCGCCGGATCGTCGATGCAGGCCAGCAACGACGCCTCACGGGCGAACTCGGTCCGGATCCTCGGATACTCGGCGGCGTCGGCGAGGGGGCGCTTCAGCGCGTACCAGCGGTCGCCACGCCGCGCGCGGTGGACCATCGTGAACGCGCCACGACCGAGCTCGTCGACCACCTCGAGGCCGGTCAACCCTGTATCCGTCACGGGAACCTTCACTTCGCGTCCGGCGTCACGAAAACCTCTTCGGCCGGAAACGGTCATTGCTGAACGAGTCTCAGAGCGACGCTGCCAGCTTCTGCAGCGCCTCCTTGGCCCCGGTGGTCAACGGCTCCCCGTGACCGGGAAGGATCGCCTTCACCTCCAGGCCGGCCAGCTTCTTCACCGACGCGGCGGCCTGGGTGGCGTCCGCCGTGTACTGCGGGGCGGAACCCTCCAGCCCGTTCTGGTTACGCAGCGCGTCACCGGTCACCAGCACCCCGGTCCCCGGTTCGAAAATCGACACGTGACCCAGGGTGTGCCCCGGGGTGCCGATGATCTGGAGGCCGAACACCTCGTCGCCGTCCTTGAGCGGGGTCAGCGTGTCGCCCGCCGCGTCGATCGCCGCCACGTCCGCCTCGCCGGCATACAGGGTGGCGCCGACCAGCGGGGCGATCGCGGCGAGCCCGCCCGCGTGGTCCTGATGCTGGTGGGTGAGGATCACGTGGCGTACCGAATCCCACCCCAGGCCGGCCGCCTTCAGCCCGGCCTCCACCGACGCCTCCGAACCCGGGGTGCCGGTGTCCACGACGGCTACCTCCCTGCCCCGGACCAGCAGGTAGACCGAGACGAACGAGAGGTCGACCCGGCGCCAGTCGCCCACCAGGCCCGGCGGTGGAGCGGCCGCCGACGGTGTCCCCGCCGGATCGGAGCCGGAACAGCCCGTCACGGTGTTCAGCACGGTCACCCCGAGGACACCGGAGCTCCCGGTCAGAAGCAGTCTGCGGTTGAGGCGCATAGAACATCTTTAGCGCATCGCGGGCCCCGTCGCACACCGGACAGCAGGACGCACGGAGCCGGTTTCGCCAGGCATGCTGGTTTTTCCGGGCCGCAGGCGGGCACCTCGATCTGAACCGCCCGGTGCTGCCCCGGGACCACCCGATTCTGAGCAGGGGGATCTCGTGTTACGGCAACCGACTCCGGTGATCGACGCGATCGTCGCCGAACACCCCGGCTACCGGCCGGTCACCCTCGACCTGTTCCGGCCGCCCGTCGACGGCCCGCTGCCGCTGGTGATCTGGGTGCACGGCGGGGCGTGGCGCTACGGCACCAACAAGCACGACGGGCCCCAGCTCGCCCCGGCCCGGATCGGCGACCGGATCCTCGCCGCCGGGTACGCGCTGGCCCGCCTCACCTACCGGCTCAGCGCCGAAGCCACCTTCCCGGCCCCGCTGCACGACGTCAAAGCCGCCGTCCGCTGGCTCCGCCGCAACGCCGCCGACCTGGGGCTCGATCGGAGCCGCTTCGCGATCTGGGGCGAATCGGCGGGCGGCCACCTGGCGGCGCTCGTCGCGCTCACCGGCGACGATCCCACCGTCGGCGACCACGATCCCGGTGTCTCCGACGAGGTCCGGGCCGGCGTCCTCTGGTACGCGCCCAGCAACCTGCTCACCATGGCCGCCCAGAACCACCCGCAGGGCCTCCAGGACCACGACGCCCCGGACTCCCCGGAGAGCCGGCTCGTCGGCGGCCCGGTCCAGGAGATGCCGAAGGAGTCGGCCGCCGCCAGCCCGGTCAGCTACGTCTCCCCGAACGCGCCGCCGCTGCTGCTCGTGCACGGCGACCAGGACCGGGTGGTGCCCGTCGGCCAGAGCCGGGAACTGCACGAACGCCTCACCGCGGTGGGCGCCCCCGCCGAACTGCGCATCGTGCCCGGCGCCGACCACTGCTTCGTCGGCGCCGACCTGGCCCCGCTCGTCCACGAGGGCCTGACCTTCCTCGACCGGCACCTGACCTAGGGTCCGTCCTGTCGATCACGCGGGGCTACGGCGTGCGATCGACAGGACGGACCCTAGACGGGCGGCAGCCGGCGGCGGGAGGTCACGTCCAGTTTGCGGAACACCTTGCGCAGATGGTGGTCGACGGTGTTCGCACTGAGGAAGAGCCGGGCGGCGATCTCCCCGTTCGTGGCGCCGGCCGCGGCCAGGCGCGCGATCGTCAGCTCCTGCGGGGTGAGGCTGCCGCCCGCACCCTCGGCCGCGTCCAGTTCCCGGGCCGCGCGTTCGGCGTACCCTCGTGCGCCCATCGCCTCGAACATCGAAGCCGCCCGGCGCAACTCGTCCCGGGCGTCGCGGCGCCGCCTGCGCCGCCGCAGCCACTCCCCGTAGAGCAGATGCGCCCGCGCCAGATCCGCCCGGGCCCCGGCCTCGGCCAGCAGCGCGACCGCCCGCCGGTACAGCGGCTCGGCCTCCCCGGCCCCGGCGACCAGCGCCCGCGTCCAGGCCAGCACACCCAGCGCCCAGCCGGTGCCCGCCGCCTCCGCCAGGCCGGTGAACCTCGCCAGCGCCGTACCGGCCGTCTCCGGATCACCGCTGCGGACGGCCGCCTCCACCAGATCGGGCAGCACCCGCGCATGCGTCCCGAGCACGTCCGCGGCGGCCACCTGACCGGCCAGCACCCGCGCCCGCTGGTAGTCACCCCGGCCGAGCGCCTCCGCCACCGCCCCCTCGGCGAGCCGGTCCGGGCGCGGGTGGACGCCGATCTCGGCACACACCCGCTCCGCCTCCGCCAGCGACTCCCGAACCGCCGCCACATCACCGAGCCGCGCCGCCGCGTCCGCCGCGCCATACAACCCCGTCAACAGTGGAAACCGGGCCCCCGATCGCCGCGCGGTCCGCACCACCCGGCGCCAGACCGCGTGCTCCACACCGGAATCCCACAGCAGGGCCGACAGCGTCGCCGCGGTCAGATGCCGCCGCAACACCACGTCGTCCGGGATGTCCGGCGCCAGCAGCATCCCCACGGCCCGCCGCACCTCGGGCACGGCCGCCGCGCATCCCTCCGCCACCAGCGTCCCGAACGCCCGCAGCTGCTGCTCCACCACGGCCGACCCGCTGGTCGCACCGTCCTGGAAGGGCCCGTCGACGCGCGCCGTCGGGTCGGCCCCGCTCACCCGCGCCGCCCCTCCGCCGCCGGGCGGTCGGGCCGCCGCCTCCGCGATCTCGGCGAGGCCGGCGCCGGGTCCCGCATTCCCGGCGCGGATCAGATGCTCCACCGCTTCGAGCAGGGCTCCGCGAGCCAGTCGCGGCTCACTCTCCCCGATCGCGCGTGCGGCTTCCAGACAGATCAAAGACCCTTCCGTGTACGCCGCCGCGCGCCCGGACAGCCCCACGGCCCCCGCCTCGACGAGCATCGCCCGCCCGCGGACCACCCCCGCGCCCGGTTCACCGGCAACCGGCCGCTCGCGCGGGCCCCCGGCCCCTCCTTCGGGACGCCACACGGGCTGGGGCGAGCCCTCTTCCAGGGCGGTGTGGGTGGGTCGCTGTGCCGGTCGGGGTGTGTCTGTGGCGACGGTGGTGTGGGTGGGTCGGCGTACCGGTTGGGGTGTGTCTGTTTCGAGGGTGGTGTGGGCGGTTCGCTGTGCCGGTTGGGGTGTGTCTGTCGCGACGGTGGTGTCGGCGGGTCGCCGTACCGATAAGGGTGTGTTTGCTTGCAGGGCGGCGTCGGCGAGTCGTCGTGCCTGTAGCGGCGCGCCCGCGACCAGGGCGGCTTCGGCCGCGTCGAGGAGGCGTTCCGCGCGGCCGGCGCCCGGGGTGAGTTCCGCCGCCCTCGTCAGGAAGGCCGCCCGTGCCGCATATCCGCCCCGCTCGCAGGCCCGGTCCGCGGCCCCGGCCAGAGCCCGCGCCACCGTCTCGTCGAGTCCCGCGCAGGCTCCGGCCAGGTGCCAGGCCCATCGGCCGGCATCACCGGACGGCCCGGTCACAGCGGCGAGGGCGGCATGAACGGCCCGTCGCCGGTCACCGGTCGCTCCGCTGTAGATCGCCGACCGGGCGAGCGGACTCCGGAACACCGCGGTCACCCCGAGCGTCAGTATCCCGGCGGCCACCGCCGATCCGGCCGCCCCCGGAACGATGCCGAGCCGGTCGGCGGCCGCCACGATCCGTGCGATATCCCCACCGGGCTCGGCCGCGGCGATCAACAGCCAGGTCCGGGTGTCCTCCGGCAGTTCCCGGGCCCGTCGCAGGTGGAACTCCTCGATCCGGCTGCCGGCCGGCAGCGGATCGGGCAACGACCGCGCCCCGGCCAGCTGATCGGCGGAAAGCTCCCGCCCCAGGTCGATCAGTGCCAGCGGATTCCCGCCGGTCCCCGCCACCAGACGAGCCGCGACCAGGGCGTCCAGCGGCCCGGCCACCACCGACCGCAGGAAGGCGGCCCCGTCCGCGGCGCCCAGCCCCGCCACCTCCAGCACCGGGAACCGGCCCCACCCGGCGGGAATCTCCCGGGCCGCCAGAATCAACCCCACACCCGGCCTGCCGCCCTCGGCCCAGCGTGGCGGCTTCCGTCCACCTGGGACCACAGCGACGTCCGGAAGGGCACGAACGCCTTCCAGACCGACACTCGAAACGGTGTGGGTGGGTTCGGCGGCGATGCCGGCAGGGGTGTGGGTGGGTTCGGCGGTGACGCTGGGAGGGTTATGGGTGGGTTCGGCGGTGACGCCGGGAGGCTTATGGGCGGATTTGAGGGTGACGGTGGGAAGGGCGTGGGCGGGTTCGAGGGTGATATCTGGAACGGTTCGCCGGGGCTCCCGGGCGGCGCCCGGACGGGTGCGGGCGGGCTCCAGAGCGACGCCCGGCAGGCGGCGAGCGACCGCGGCGAGCACCGCGAGTGACTCCCGGTCGAACCAGTGGGCGTCGTCGGCGCAGCAGAGCACCGGGTGTTCGACAGCGAGCCCGTCGAGCAGTGCGGCGACCGCCCGGACGACCGGTTCCGGCCCGGCGGGCGGATCATCGGCCGGCCCGAACGCCGCATGCAGCGCCCGCAGATCATCCGGCGGCAGAATCGTCGAGGCGAGAGGCAGCACGGGGATCAGCAACCGGTGCAGCGCCGCATAGGGAAAGCCGCTCTCCGCCTCCACCCCGGCCACCCGGATCACCCGCAGGCCGGAGACTCCGGTGACGGCCTCCTCCAGCAGTGCGGTCTTACCCGACCCCGGATCGCCCACCAGCACCAGCGCGTCGCCGAGGCCCCCATGCAGGGCGCGGACGAACTCCCGCAGCCTCCCGCACTCCCCGGCTCGTCCCTGCAGAGCCATGACGAACCGAAAGCTATCGGCACTCCACTCCCGACCCGCTGGCCCACCGTGCAGCCCTGTCGGCCCACAGTGCACACCTGCCCGCACGCCCGGACGGTCCCCAGCGTTGTCTCAAGTCCCGTGAAACAGCCCTGGCAGCCAGCTGGGGGGTTTCGGCTGGTTCCCAGCGCTGTCGTCAGGGCCCTTGAGAAGGCTCTCACGACCAGCCGGGCAAGATCGACCACAGTGCATGGCCGGTTGCCGATCGCGGGCCGTCCACGGTCGGGGTCGAGGACTGGTACACGCACACGGTCGAGTGGGCCTGGCAGAGCCGGACGCACACGCAGGGTCCAGCGTGCGCGGAGGTCGACGTCATAGGGCGGGTGCGGAACCTGTCAAGTCAAATGAGACAGTTTGTGGATTTTATTTAGCTTTGTGCTGGTGCAAGGCCTGTCTCCGGTGCAGCGGCGGTGTGTGCGGGGTCGTTGTCGTCGGGTTTGTTGATCCATGCCCGGTCCGGGAGGTGAGGCGGCTGCGGGCGGCGGCGCCCGAATCGCTGCGGGTGGGCGGCCCAGGCGGCGTCGAGGGTGCGTTGCCGCTGTTGGCGGATCTGTCCGGCAGTGCCGTGATGGACCGATGCCGGGGTGTGCAGGCCGATCCCGGAGTGCCGGTGCTCGTGGTTGTAGTAGCTGTAGAACGCCTCGCAGTGCTGCCGGGCGTGCTGGATCGACCCGAACCGCTCCGGGAACGTCGGATCGTATTTCAGGGTTTTGAAGCTGGCCTCGATGTATGGGTTGTCGTTGGAGGTCTTCGGCCGGCTGTGACTACGGCCGATCCTCAGGTCGGTCAGTAGCTGGGTGACGGTCTTGCTGGTCATCGCCGCACCCCGGTCGGCGTGCACGATCAGCTGGTCCGGGTTCACCCGTTCCCGGGCGGCCGCGTCGGCGATCAAGGCTTCGGCGAGCTGCCCGTCCTCGTAGCCGGCGACCAGATGGCCGACGACGTAGCGCGACCAGATGTCGATGACCGTGTAGAGGTGGAACCAGACGCCTCGGTCCGGGCCGCGCAGCTTCGTGATGTCCCAGGACCACACCTGATTGGGTGCGTCCGCGACGAGTTCGGGCTTGATTCGGGCCGGATGCGTGGCCTGGGACCGGCGTTCGCCGGTCTGCCCGGCGGCCCGCAGGATCCGGTACATCGTGGACTCCGAGCACCACCAGCGGCCCTCGTCGAGCTCCCGCGCCCACACCTGTGCCGGGGCCAGGTCCTGATACGGCGGGCTGTTGAGCAGGTCCAGGACCTGCTGGCGTTCGGCCTCGGTCAGCGCCGACGGCGGTGGCTTACGCGGGGTCCGCGGCCGGGAGACCAGCGGCGGGGTGCGATGCCGGTAGAGCGTCGCCCTCGACACCCCGGTGAGCCGGCAGGCGGGCGCGGTGCCCCACAACGGGGTCAGCGCCGTCTGGGCCTCGGCGAGGACCGGTTCGGCGTCGGCGCGGTATCCGCGCTCTCGGAGAGCAGTTCCAAGAGCGCGTGCGCTTTTCCCATGATCTGCAGCGCGGTCTGGGTCTTCGACAACTCGGCCTGCAGGCGGGCGTTCTCACGCTGAAGGCGGGCGAGTTCGGCGTTCTCGGCTTTCTTCGCCGCCCGCGCAGCCGATTGCCGACGGTCCGTCAGGCCGGCCGCGGCTCCGGCATCGCGGGCCTTGCGCCAGTCGAGAATGTGTGACCCGTACAGCCGTTCCCGGCGCAGAATCGCCCCGCGAGTCGCCGCATCCGGCGCCGACTCGTACTCGTCCAGGATCCGCGCCTTGAACTCCGCGGTGAATGTCCGCCGCTGGGGCCGGGCGTCCGGATCCAGACTCTCGTGGGGCTTCGACGTCATGCTGATGTGATCTCCTCAAGGCCGTCCAGGAAGAGTATCCCCTGGTAGACGGGCTGTCTCACATCAGCGTGACAGGGAGGGGTGGGCGAACGCGCACCCGCGAGTGTGTGCGCTCACCGTCAGGGAACCGCGAGCCGTGACGATCTTTGCGGCTGGCTGTGGGGGCTTCTCAGGGCCGGTGAAACAGCCCCGGCAGCCAGCTGAAGACGTCTCACGGCCGCCGAGACGGCGTTCAGAGCCGGTTGGAGGTGTTCGGACGGGTATTACGGCCGCCGAGACAGGGCTGAGAGCCGGCTGGGGGTGTCAGGACGGTGACGGTGGGTCAGGGGACGGCCAGGGCGGGGGCGGCGGCGAGCCACTCCAGGCCGAGACGGGTGTCGCCGGCGATGCTGACGGAGAGCTGGTCCGGCCGGCGGCGATCGCCGACCAGGCGGCAGAACTCGACGATGTCGGCGGTGACCTCGGCGTCCGGCACGAGCGACGCGGGCGGGGTGGAACCGGGCGCCGGCGGGGTCACCGGGACGGTCCACGTGCCGCCGCCGGGCCCGGTGAGGTTGAGCCGGACGTGGCGGCCCTCCGGCGCGGTGACCCGAGTGGCGGTGGCCAGCGGCAGGGTCCGGACGGCCAGGTCGGCCATCGGGTTGAGGTGTTCGGGCAGGGGCGCGACGGTGGGCCGGGCCAGGACGCCGCCGATGTCCTCACTGTGGATCCACGTCTCGAAGGCCCGCGCCACCAGGGCGTCCGGCACCGGCATGTCCCAGCCGGCGGCGATCGTCCCGGTCGGCGCGGGGCCGGCGAGCAGGGCGCCGCACAGGGCTTCGGCCTGGGCGCGCCAGGTGCGCCGCGCCTGCTCGGCGGTGCGGGACCGGGCGAAGTTCAACACCTCGCGGGTACGGGACTCCGGGTCGGATCCGGGCGCCAGCGGCGGTTCGACGGTGACCCCGAGGGCGGCCGCGATCAGGCTGTCGGTGGCGGTGAGGTGGGCGAGCAGGTCGTGGACGCTCCACTCCCCGTACGCCGCGATCCGCCCCCAGTGGTCGTCGTCGAGCCCGGTGAGCAGCAGGTCGAGGGCCGCCACCTGGGCCGCGTACGGCTGCGCGTACCCCGGAGCGGGGGGAGCCGGACGCCGCCGGGCGGGCGCCGCGGACCGCAACCGGGCGGCGAGCCCGGCCGGGGGCCGCCGGTGCGTGCCACCCAGCTCGGCCGCGGTCTCGCGCAGGGTGCGTGCCTCGCCGGCGCAGATGTCGCAGCGGTCGAGGTGTTCGCGGACGAGGCCGTCGTCGCCGGGCGGGCAGGCGTCGAGGGCCCACGCCCCGAGGAGGGGGGCCACGATCTCGTGACTGTCGGTGCCGGTCATCGTGTCACCTCCGCCGGGCTCGGGCGCCGCGTGGATCCGCCTACGAGCCCGCTCATGGCGTCACCTCCGCTTCGCTCCGGCGTCGCGTGGATCCGCTCGTAAGAGTCGCTCATGGTGCCTCCGGGTCGTGAGCGTGATTTCCACTCAACGCCACGGTCAATCGCCGTAACCCTTCGCGGAGCCGGGATTTCGCGGTGCCTTCGGGCAGGCCGAGTTCGGCCGCGACCTCACGGTAGGTGCGTCCCTGGAGGTAGGCCAGGGAGATGACGGTGTGCAGGTGTTCGGGCAGGGCGCCGAGCGCGAGCCGGAGCCGCCGGGTGGCGTCGGCGTCCTCGACCTGGTCGCCGACCGGGTCGCCGCGGCTGAGGGCCTCCGCGCTGAGTTTGCCGTCCTGGGTGGAGCGCCGGTGGGTCTCCTCGCGCCGGACCAGGTCGACGGCCCGCCGGTGGGCGAGCATGGCGAGCCATCCGCGCAGGCTGCCCTTGGCCGGGTCGAAGGCGAGCGGGCGCTGCCAGACGGAGAGGAAGACCTCCTGGGTGACGTCCTCGGCGGCGCGCTCGTCCCGGGTGACCCGGACGGCGACGGTGTAGACGAGCGCGCTGAACCGTTCGTACAGCTCACCGAAGGCGTCCTCGTCGCCGAAGACGAGCCGGTCGCGGAGCCGGGTGTCGTCGGCGAGGACGGTCTCCTGTCGCGCCACGGCGCTCACCCGGCCCTCACGGGCCACACTCTAGCCCGCGGCGCCTAGTTAATCGACGGTCGCCGATTCCGCGGTTCGTGGTTCGGGGACGACGGCGGGCCGGTCGGCGAGTTGTTCCCGTAGGTAGTTCCAGAACACCGCGAGCATGGCGGCGACCGGTACGGCGAGCAGCGCCCCGACGATCCCGTAAAGGCTGCTGCCCAGGGTGACCGCGAGCAGCACCACCCCGGCGTGCAGGCCGAGCCCGCGGCTCTGCACCATCGGCTGGAGGACGTTGCCCTCCAGTTGCTGCACCGCGACGATGATGGCCAGCACGATGAGCGCGTCGGTCCCGCCGTTGGTGACGAAGGTGATGACCACCGCGACGAAGCCGGCGAAGAGCGCGCCGACGATCGGCACGAACGCGGTCACGAAGGTGAGCACGGCCAGGGGCAGCCACAGGTCCACCCCGAGCACGAACAGTCCGATGCCGATCAGCACCGCGTCGATCATGCCGACCAGGGCCTGCGAGCGGACGAACGAGCCGAGGGCGTCCCAGCTGCGGCCGGCGACCGCGGGTACGTCGGTGGCGAGCCGGCCCGGCAGTTGGCGGCTGAGCCAGGGCAGGAAGCGCGGCCCGTCCTTGAGGAAGAAGAACATCAGGAACAGCGCGATGATCGTGTTGACCAGGCCGTTGAAGAACGAGCCGACGCCGTTCAGGGTGGCCGTGGCGATGCTGCCGACGCTCGCCTGGAGCTTGTCGACCGCGGTGTTCAGGTACTCGTTGGCCTGGTCGTCGCTGATGTTCAGCGGTGGCCCGGCGGCCCAGTCGCGCAGTTCGGCGATGCCGGCGACCACCTGGTCGGCCAGCTCGCCGGACTTGGCGCCGACCGGCACCGCGATGCCGACCAGCGTGCCGATCGCGACGACCAGGAAGAGCAGCATGACCAGGGTGGCGGCGAGCGCGGGCGGCCACCTGTGCCGGCGCAGGAAGCGGACCGGGGGCCAGGTCAGCGTGGTGAGCAGCAGGGCGATGACCACCGGCCAGATCACCGGCCAGGCCTTGCCGAGCAGCCAGAGCGTCACCCAGGTGGCGAGCAGGACCAGCAGCATCTGGAGTGAGATGCTCGCCGATGTGCGCAGCGCGCCTCGCGCCTTCCTGGAATTCAAACCGGGTCCCATGTGATCACCCTAGGGACCCGGCGCACGGGACCGCGCGCCGAGGCGTGCGGTCCCGTGGGGGAGGGTCAGAGGTTCAGTGCGAACTTGAGGAAGTCGCCGGCCTTGAACTGGCCGGTGGCCGGGGCGATCGGCGTGGTCGGCCGGAAGTCCGGCTTCCGCTTGAGGAAGCCCTCCTTGTCGGCCTCCAGGATGCCGAGGATGACCTCGGTGACGATCCGGCCGCCTACCGGGCCGAGCCGCTCGCCCGCGTGGGTGAGCTCGGCCTCCTTGAGGATGTAGAACCAGAGCGGGGCCTTGCCCTGCCAGCCGGCGTTGTCCGGGTCGGGCAGGCCGAGCTGGGCGTTGGTGAGCGGGGTGACGCCCATCCGGCTCGCGACGTCCTGGCCGGCGGGCAGGCCCAGCCGGACACCGCGGATCAGGTTGCGCTCGGCCAGCGACGGGGTGCCGTCGTTGACCACCGTGGCGGGCATGTTGAACAGCGGCAGGGAGAGCTTGCCGTCGATCCGGCGGGCGGCGTTGCGGGGCGCGGCGGGCCGGCCGGGCACGTCGAAGAAGTGCCACCAGTCGATCTCGAGTCGGGCCGGCAGCGGCCGGTTGCCGCGCAGGTCGGCGCCCTCCTGGCCGAAGATGGCGGCCGCGCCGGGCGGGGTGGTACGCGTGTTGAGCAGGTACCCGGCCCGGATCATGCTGTGCCCGAAGCGGTAGGCCGCGACCGAGTACTCGATCGGCATCATCGGCCGGTTGGGGTTCTTCGGCTTGTAGAACTCCCGCTTTACCTGGCCCTTGTTGTTGAGGTAGCGGCCGACCACCTCGGAGCCGGCGACCTTGTCGAGGAAGTCGTGGATGATGACCCACTGGAAGTGCCAGCGGGTGATCCGCTGCGCCTCGGCCAGGCTGGTCGCCAGTCCCTCGGACAGCACTCGGTTGTGGAACTTGGCGAAGGCCAGGTGGAGCTGCGCGACGATCAGGTTCTCGTCGTTGCGGGCGTCGCCGAGGATGGCGCTGCCGTCGGCCCGGCGGGGCAGGTCGTCGACGCCGTTGGCGTTGCGGACGATCTTCATCCGGAGACCGTCGGCCTCGTACAGATCGGGGTCCTGGGCCGGGCCCCGACCGTAGAGCGAGCCGAGGTCGAACACCGGGGTGTCGAAGTTGGTCAGCGCCAGCGGGTCCGCCTGCGCCTCCGCCAGCGGGGTCCGGTCCAGCGTCATGTCGTGGTCGATGAACTGGCCGAGGAACGTGAACCCGGCGGGGATGCGCGGGTTGTCCAGGTCGGTCGGGTTCGGTGTGGTGGGCTCGCCCATCTGCGCGGCGAGGCTCCGCAGCAGGTCCTCCGGCGGAGCGTACGCCTCGGTGTTCTTGAACATGATGCCGAAGCGGCCCTCTTTGTCGCGGCCGGCCTTGACCGCGATCTCGCTGCCCCGGGTGCCGGCGCTCGCGTGTTTCCAGTCGTTCGGCGCGCCGGGAGCGCCCGGCGCGGCGGCCGCGGCCGTCGCCGCGACGCCGGTGGTGCCCACGGTCGCCGCGACCGCGCCCGCTGCGGTGCCGGCGAGCAGGGTGCGCCGGTCGATGTTGCTGTCAGCCATGTGTGCTCCTTCTGCCGAGGTGCCAGGAAGGTAGCCACGCACACGGGTCGATTGCGACGTGAAAGGACACCGCACGACTAATACCGACTGGACGGCTTAATCCGACTCGGGAGCCTTTGCGCCGGACGGGGGAGACGGCCGCAACCCGTGCCGCCCCGCGACGTTGGGCATCAACGCGGTCGCCACGAGCACCAGGAGGGCGGTTCCGGTGGCACACCACATGATCGCGGTGAATGTGTGCGGCACCACGGCAGTGGCCGCGACCAGCACCACGCAGCCCGCCCACATGGGCGCCGCCGGCCATCGTGTTCCGGCCGCCACCTGTGCGTTGACCAGCACGAACACCAGCGCGTAGAGGGCGCCGGTGGCGGCGAAGACCGGCGCGTACCGGCCCAGTCCGGCGTAGTCCGGGCCGCCGGCCGCCCCGAACGCCAGCCCACCGGCCAGCGCGGACGCGGTCACCAGGACCGCGCCGGACGCGGTGACCAGCCCGACCGCGACGAGCAGGGCGCGCCTGCTGCCGTGCGCGAGCCGGGGGAGCGCGAGCACGGTGACCACCTGGGGCGCCCAGATCGCGCCCTTGGTGAGAACCGTGCCGACCGCGTACGCGCCCGAGGCGGCGGCCGGCAGCAGCGCGCGGGCCAGCAGCAGGTCGGCGTAGGAGACCACGAGCATCGCGAGGGTGGCCGAACAGGCGGTGAACACCTGCCTCGCGGTGATGCCGAGCCCGGTGGACGTGCCCGCGGAGGAGCGGGTCAGCAGGATCAGCGCGACCGGGATCAGCAGGGCGGTGGCGGTGCCGATCAGCATCGACCCGGTCAGCCCGGCGCCCAGCAGCAGCCCGGCGCTCAGACCGCCGTACCGGCCGACGGCCTGCACGGCCATGCCCACGGCGAGGAGCAGGAACCGCTCGTCGCCCTGGAGCTCACCGAGCCAGCGGCCGGCCGCCACGATCGCGCCGGTGTAGACGGCCAGCAGCAGGATCACCGTGGCCGGCACGTCGAGCAGCGGGCCGGCCACCGGGGCGAGCAGGGCGACCAGGGCGGTGCACGCGGCCGCGGTGAGCCATCCGGCCCGCTGCGCTCCGGCGCCGGGCTGCCGGGCCCGGTGCACGGCCACCGCGATCTGCAGGCCCATGCTGGGCACGGCCGCGATGCCGGCGATGGCCAGCACGGTCGCGAGCGCGCCGAGGTCAGAGGCTTCGAGGGTACGGGCGCCGAGCACCGGGACGAGGTAGCCCAGAGCGCTGGCGACCGCGCTGGCGATCGCGACCGCGGCCGCCCCGGCGCCGATCCGCCGGGCCGTGCCGCCGGCCGGAGCCGCTACAGCCGTCCGTCCTCGACCGCCTGCCTGATCCATGGGATCACCTCGTCCAGCATCGTGTCGAGGCCGGTGTCGGCGCTGAAGCCGAGCACCTCGCGGGACTTCGCGACGTCCGGCACGCGCATCGCGACGTCGTGTGCGAACGGCTCGTCACTGACGTACCGGAAAGGGGTGTCCGGGCCTTTGATCTTGCGCCAGATCACCTCGGCCAGCTGGAGCACGGTGGTCGACTCGGCGGTCGAGAGGTTGAAGTCCTCGTTGAGGGCGGCCTCGTGCTCGATCGCGGTGGCGATGCCGCGGGCCAGGTCCCCGCCGTAGGTGTAGTGCCGCACCTGGTCGCCGGCGCCCAGGATGTGCAGCGGGTCCTGACCCTTCAGCACCTTCTGCACCAGGTCCGGGACGACGTGCGACATGGCCAGCTTGACGTTGCCGGACATCACCTCGGTGGAGCCGAGCGCCCGGCCCTCGCCGATGCCGACGCAGTTGAACGGCCGGACGATCGTGTACGGCAGCCGGTACTGGTCCCAGGCGGCGCGGGCGTAGTACTCCACGGCCAGCTTCTGGAAACCGTAGGACGACCTGGGCGGCGGCACCTCGTGCTGGTCGCCCTCGCGGCTGGGCCAGCGGTCGGTGGACTCGAAGACCATCGACGACGACACGTACGTCATCTTCTTCAGCGTCCCGGCCTGGTGCGCCTTGATCGCCGCGTCGCAGGAGGCCGCCATGATCCGCTCGTTGGTGGCGAGCAGGTCGTACGCGTACGCGTGGAAGTAGGAGATCCCGCCGATCATGGCGGCGCCGGCGACGAAGTGGTCGCAGCCCTCCAGCAGCTTCGTGACCAGCTCGGTGTCCCGGGCGTCGCCCTCGGTGAACCGGTAGTTGGGGTGGTCGTCGTAGCTGTGCGACACCGGCCCGTACTTCGAGAAGTTGTCGAGCCCGACGACCTCGTGCCCGCGGCCCAGCAGCTCCTCGACCAGATATCCGCCGATGAACCCGGCCGAGCCGGTGACCAGCACCTTCATGCGGGCGTGTCCTCCCTGTCAAAGTCCGCCGGAGCGGGAACGGGCCTCTTGTCCGCCCAGCGGGCGGCCATCTGCTCGTCCGACATGCGCCGGCCGAACGCGAAAAAGTACCAGCGCAGGTAACTCGGCATGAACCGGCCCACGTCGAAGTGCGACTCCCCGAGCTGCCGGTCGAGCCAGATCGTGGGGAGCTCGGCCACCGGGCGGCGCAGGCGGGTCGCCTTCGCGGTCAGCTCGATGCCGATCTCGAAACCGGTGTTCGACTCGATGCCGACCTCGCGGACGAAGTCGGTGTCGTACGCCTTGAAGCTGTTCGTGGCGTCCCGGGTGCCGACCCGGGCGAACATGCTCAGCGTCTTCCCGGCCCACCGCGACGCCATCCGCTTGAACCGCGGCCCGCCCACCTGCTGCCCGCCGGGCATGTAGCGGGACGCCGCCGCGACCACCACGCCGCGGTCCACCAGCCGGGCCAGGTCGTCGATCTGCCGCGGGTCGTCGCAGCCGTCGGCCATCGTCACGACCGCCACCGGGGCGCGCGCCGCGTCGATGCCGAACCGGATGGCGTTGGCCGGGCCCCGGCCGTACGTGTTCAGCACGGCCCGCACCCGCGGATCGGTCCGGGCCAGCTCGTGCACGAACGGCACCGTGGTGTCCTCGGGCATGTCGTGCACGACCAGCACCTCCGCGGGCAGCAGCACCTCGCGCAGGATCCGCTCCAGGTGGCGGACCACCTCCGGCCCCTCGTTGTAGACCGGGATGACCACCGAGATCCGTGGCGTCACACCCGCACCCCCGTTCCGGTCAGGCCCCACATGTCGATCACCGGTTTGTCGGTGTCGAGATCGGCATAGTCGGGGTGGGGTGAGGCGATGACCAGGAGATCGGCCCGTTTGAGGACGTCGTCGAGCGGAAGGAACCGGTCGTCCTGGACGTACGGGTCGGTGCAGAGGGTCTCCCGCGCCTTCAGCGTCAGGATCTTCCGCAGCTTGTACGCCAGGCTGTCCCGCGAGTCGTCGCTGCCGCCCTTGAACGCCATGCCCAGGATGCCGACGCTCAGCTCACCGAGGTCGAAGCGGTCCTCCAGCCGGGACACCAGGTACAGCGGCAGACCCTCGTTGATCAGCATCGCCGAGTGGCCGAGCACGAAGTTGTTCCGGTTGAACGCGGCCAGCTGCATGGTGTCCTTGAGCAGGCACGGCCCGGCCGCGAAGCCCGGCATCGGCAGGTCGGCCGCGCGCGGGTAGTCGAACGACACGGCGTGCCGGATCCGGGCGAAGTCGAGGCCGAAGTCGTTGGCCATCATCCAGAACTGGTTGGCCGCCGCGAACTTGAGGTAGCGCCAGGTGTTGGTGAACAGCTTGGCGAGCTCGGCCTCCTCCGGCTCCAGCCGGACGATCGAGTCGGTCAGGTTGCGGAACAACCGCTCCGCACGGTCCAGAGCCTCAGGGGTACGCGCGGCGACGATCTGCGGCAGCGTGAAGAGCTCGGTCATGGCCCGGCCCTCGGCGATCCGCTCGGGGCAGAAGGCCACGTCCACCTGGAGCCCGCGGCTGTTCAGCAGCTTCTCGGTCAGCGCCGTCACGCCCGGGTAGACCGTGCTGCGCAGGACGATGAGCTGACCGTCGTGCAGGTGCTCCACGCAGCGCTCGATGGCCCGCGGAACCGCGCCGAGGTCCGGGTTGAGGTGCTCGTCGACCGGGGTGCCCACGACCACGACCAGGGCGTCGGCCAGCCCGACGCTCGCGGGTGAGGTGCTGGCCCGCAACCGGCCGGCGGCGAGCGCCTCGGCCAGCGGCCCGGCGGCGCCCTCCTCGGCGAACGGCATGTCACCGGAGTTCACCCGCGCGACAGCGGTCTCGTCGATGTCGTACAGCACCACGGAGAGACCCCGCGCGGCGAGTGCGATACCCAGCGGGAGGCCCACCCGGCCACACCCGCCGACCACGCAGACGTCCACGCCGAGGGCCTCATCTACCTCGGTCATTTCGCCTCACAATCCCCGCCAGGCTCTGGCGTAGAGGCAGGTTACTCGTGAGTCAACCTCGGGTCTACCCATGCGTAGCGAAGGGGCTATCGTTCGTCACCATGGCAGGCACGCCGACCACCACACTGAGCTCGCGGATCGCCGCGCTGCTCCCCGCCCGCGCCGTCGCGGCCGCGGTGCGCACCGCTTATCCGAGGGTCGAGCCGGAGCTCGCCCGGCTAGCGTCCTACGCGCCGCACTGCGCCACCGCGGTCGACGTCGGGGCCTGGTACGGCCCGTGGACCCGCGGGCTGCGCAGGATCGCCGACCGGGTGGTTTCCGTCGAACCGGTGCCGGAGCTGGCCCGCCATGTGGCCGGCGCCTTCCCGGACGTTCGGGTGATCGAGGCGGTGGCCTCGGACCATCCCGGCACGGCCCAATTGTTCCTGCCGACCGGCGGCCCCGGGGCGGGAACCTCGTCGGTCGAGCACGGTGACGGCCCGACCGCGACGGTCCAGCGGATCACCATCGACTCGCTCGAGCTGACCGGTGTCGGATTCATGAAGCTGGACGTCGAGGGCCACGAGATGCCGGCCCTGCTCGGCGCCGAGCAGACGATCAAGCGGGACCGGCCGTTGCTGATCGTCGAGCTGGAGGAGCGGATCCAGCCGATCCAGCCGGTGCTCGACCTGCTCGCCGGCTGGGGTTACCGGGCCTTCGTGATGCCGGGCCGCGAGTGGCTGCCGCTGGAGAGCTTCGACCTGCTCACCCACCAGAAGGGCGCGCTCGCCCGGATCGACCAGAGCTTCGTGCGGCGGGTCATCCGGCCCGAGCCGCGCTACGTCAACATGCTGCTCTTCCGCCCGGAGCCGGAGTGACCACGGCCGCCGTGCCCGCGACCCGGGCCTGGCGGATCGACCCGGTCCACGCCGTCGCCGCGGTGCTGATCGCCGCGAGCGTGGCGTGGCGGGCGCTGATCACCCGGCGTGGCTACCTGACGATCGACGACTTCCCGATCCTGTCGCAGGCCGACGCGTCCGGGCTCACCCCGGGCCACCTGCTCTCGCTCTACAACAACCACCTGATGCCGGGCGGCCGGCTCATCGTGTGGATCGCCGAGCGGATGACCGGGTACGAGTACTGGCCGTACGCCGCCCTGATGATGATCGGCCAACTGGCCGTCGGCATCACCTTCTACCGTCTGCTGCGGCTCATGCTGCCGGCCGGGTGGGCGCTGCTCGTACCGCTGACGCTCTTCCTCTTCAACCCGCTGACCCTCGAGGTCACCGCCTGGTGGGCGGTCGGGGTCAACCTGCTGCCCATGCAGCTGGCCATGATCCTGGCGATCGGCGCCCAGGTCCGCTACGTGCGCACCGGCGAGAACCGGCACCTCGTGGCGCTCGGAGCCGCCGTGCTGTTCGGGATGTTCTTCTTCGAGAAGGCGCTGTTCGCCATCCCGATGGTCTTCCTGGTGACCCTGTTCCTGTACGCGCCGGGCGGCCCGCTGCGCGCCGTGTTCACCACGATCCGCCGCTGGTGGAAGTCGTGGGCCGTGCTGACCGCGGTCGCCCTGGTCTACCTCGCCGCTTACCTGGGCATGTCGACCTCCGGCTCGACGCTGCGCCGCCCGTCGTCGGCGGCCGAGGTGGGCGCCTTCTTCGCCCAGTTCTTCGGCGAGTCCCTGGCCCCTGCCCTGTTCGGCGGCCCGTGGACCTGGCTGGGCGCCGGCGACGGCACGCCGGTGGTCGCCCCGCAACCGGCCGCCGTCTGGGTGTCCTGGGCGCTGACCGCGATCCTGGTGGTCGGCACCGTCTGGTGGCGCCGGTGGGTCGCGGTCCGGGCGTGGAGCCTGCTCGTCGTCTTCACCGCCCTGGCCGGCGGCCTGATCGCGGCCACTCGGCTCGGCTCGGCGCTCAGCGGCGTGGCCGGTCTGGTGCCCCGCTACCTCGGTGACGTCCTGCCGCTGGCCGCCCTCTGCGTCGGCGTCGCGGTGTGCGGCCTGCGGGCCGTCGACGACACCCCGGAGCCACCGGACCGGAAATCCGGCCAGCTGTGGTTCGTGGCCCTGGTCGTGCTGATCGCCAGCAGCGTCTACAGCGGCGTGGGCTTCGACGCCGAGTGGCGGCACAAGATCGGCCGCGACTACCTGAGCACCGCGGAGGCCGACCTGGCCGCCGCCGAGGCCGGCACGGTCTTCATGGACCAGCCGGTTCCGGAGGCGGTGGTGCCGAGCATGTCGTACCCGTGGAACATGCAGTCGAAGTTCTTCGGCCCGCTGGAGAAGCCGCCGATCTTCGTCACCGAGGCCCGCCGGCTGTCGATCTTCGACGAGGCCGGGCACGTCCGCCCGGCCTGGGTGGACGGGGTCTCCGCGAAGCCGGGCCCGGTCGCCGGCTGCGGCTACCGGGCCACCGGTGGCAAGCCGGTCACGATCGAGCTGGACGGCCCGGTGCAGGACTACTGGCAGGTGGTGCGGATCAGCTACCTCAGCGACCGGGACACCAGCGCCAGCATCCAGGTCGGCCGGCACGTGCCGCGCACCTTCGACATCCACCGCGGCCTCAACGCGATGTTCCTGCTGATGCTGGTCGAGGGCGACGAGGCCGAGCTGAAGGTCGACGATCCGGCGGCCAACCTGTGCACCGACGAGATCGACATCGGCGCGCTGGTGCCGCAGCCGGTGGGATGAGCGTGCGGCCCCGCCTCGTCCCGCACGCGGTCGCGGCGGCGGTCACCGCGGTGGTCCTCGCGCCGCTGGCCATGCCCGGGTACGCGCTGCGCTACGACATGGTGTTCGTCCCACGGCAGGCGCTGAGCTGGGAGATGATCGCCCCGGCCGACGCCCTGCCCCGGGCCGTCCCGCTGGACGCCGTGGTGGCGCTGGCCAACCTGGCCGTGCCCGGCTGGCTGTTGCAGCGGGTCGCGCTGGTCGCGGTGATCTACCTGGCCGCGCTCGGCGCCGCCCGGCTGCTGCCCTCCGAACGGACACTGCCCCGGGTGGTGGCCGCTGTCGGGTACGCCTGGACGCCGTTCCTGGCCGAACGTCTGCTCCTGGGCCAGTGGGCGCTGCTTCTCGCGTACGCGATGATGCCCTGGCTGGTGAAGACGGCGCGCGACGTGCGCGCCGGGCGCCCGAACGCGCTGCCCCGGCTGGTGCTCGCGGCCGCGCCCGCCGCGGTGACCCCGACCGGCGGCCTGATCGCGCTGGTCACCGTGGCGGTGCTGCTCCCGCTGCGGAGCCGGCGCACGATGGCCGCCCTCGCGGCGGTGGCCGCCCTGAACGCGCCCTGGCTGGTCTCCTCCGTGGTCAGCGCGGCCGGCGGGGCCAGTGACCCGGAGGGCGTGGCGCAGTTCGCGGCCCGCGCGGAGAACTGGGCCGGCCCGGTGGTGGCACTGCTCGGGACCGGCGGCATCTGGAACGGCCAGACCGTCCCGGCCAGCCGGGCGACCGTGCTGGCCCCGCTGGTCACCCTGCTGATCCTGATCGCCGCCGCCGCCGGTGTGGGCGAGCTGCGGCGCCGGCTGCCGGACGTCGCCGGGCGGCTGCTGATCCTGGCCGCCGGCGGGTTCCTGCTGGCCGTGGCCGGGGTGGTGGGCCCGGGCGTCACCCTGCTGGAGTGGCTGGTCGTGCACGTGCCCGGCGCCGGGCTGCTGCGCGACGGCCAGAAGTTCCTGATCCCGTACGCCCTGGCGCTGGCCCTGTGCTTCGCCCTCGGCGTGGAACGGCTCGCCGACCGCCTGGCGGCCCGCTTCGAGCCCACCGCCGGCCGGATCCTGCTGGCCGCCGCCCTGCTGCTGCCCCTGGTGGCACTGCCCGACCTGGCCTGGGGCGTCGGCGGGGCACTGCGCCCGGTGCGCTACCCGGCCGACTGGGCGGCCGTGCGGGCCCGGGTGGAGGCCGCCCCCGGCGAGGTGCTGTCGCTGCCGTTCGAGGGCTACCAGCGGTACGCCTGGACCGACGGTGTCGTGGTGCGCGACCCGGCGCCCCGCTACCTGGACGTGCCGGTGCTGATCAACGACGCGCTGCGGGTCGGCCCGGTCCTGGTCGACGGGGAGAGCCCCCGGGCCGCCGCGGCAGCCGCGGTCCTGGCCGCCGGCCGCCCGGCCGCCGAGATCGGCACCCACTGGGTCCTGGTCCGGCGGGGAAGCGGCGAGCCGGACGCGAGCGTGCTCGCCGGGCTCCGGCTGGTGTACGACGGCCGGTATCTCCAACTCTGGGAGAACCCATCGACTCCGGCCGTTGTCCGGTCGGCCGATCCGGGCCGGCGGGCCGCGGCCCTGGCCGCCCACCTGCTGGCCGCGATGGTGCTGGTCGGCGCGATTGTTCTACTGCGGAGAAGAAGCCGATCAACCGCTCTCCCTAGTGCTACTGGGCAGTAGATCGTGATACGGTCCGCGCACCCACGACTCCGGGGAGGAAAGATCATGGCCAAACTGGCCACGTTCGTCATCGCGACGTTTGCCGGGGGCATCCTCGGCATCGTCGGCGTCGTCGCGGCGGTCGGTGCCGCGAACCCGTCGGCCGACACCGTCGCCAGCGTCAGCAGCAACAAAGACCCGAAGCAGGGTGACGCGGTCTACGGCGTTCGCTGAACGGCAAACGGAAAGCCGGCCGGTTCCCTCGGGAACCGGCCGGCTTTCTCGTGTGCCGGGGGTTTCTCAGGCCACCCGCTGGTCCACCGGGGCGGGCTCCTCACCGGACAGCTGCCGGGCCACCACCTTGCCGAAGGTCTCGCCCGCGTTCTCCCAGGTGAACTGCTTGGCGTGCACGGCCGCGGCGGCGCCCATCCCGCCGCGCCGGACGGCGTCCAGCAGCAGCGCCCGGACCTGGAGGAAGAAGTCGTACTCGTTCTCGACGAGCACGCCGGTCTCCCCGTCCACCATGGCGTCGGCGACCCCGCCGGCCGACCGGAACGCCACCGACGGCGTGCCCCGGACCCCGGCCTCGACGATCGTCAGGCCCCAGCCCTCCTTGAGCGAGGGCGCCAGCAGCAGCCAGGAGCCGCAGAGCAGCTCGTGCTTCTCCTGTTCGGAGACGAAGCCGGTGAACCGCACCCGCTCCTCGATGCCCAGGTCCTCGGTGAGCTGCCGCAGCGGCTCGTCCCACCAGCCCTGCCCGGCCACCACCAGCTCGACCCCCGGCAGCTCCAGAGCCAGCAGGGCGGTCGCCCGCAGGGCGAACTCGACCCGCTTGTGCGGCACCAGGCGGCCCAGCACCATGAGGCTCGGATGCGGGGTACGCGGAGCCGGCGGCTCGGTGACCTCGGGGGTGCCGTTGTGCACGACCGCGATCCGGTGCCGGTCGACGCCCAGGCCGACGAGCTCTTCGCGGGTCGACTCGGAGACCGTCACGTACTGACAGTCGCGGTAGACCCGGACGGCCAGCCGGGACTCGATCCACCAGCCGACCCGGGCCAGCCGCGGGCCGAAGACGACCGGCCACTGTTCCCGGTGCACGTGGTGGACCAGGGCGATCACCGGGACCCGCGCGTACAGGCGGCTGAGGAACGGGATGCCGTTGCCCACGTCGATGATCAGGTCCGGTCGGCCGAGCCGGCGGCGGGCCAGTGGGCCGATGCCGAGCAGGCCGATCAGGTAGGTGATCGCGGCGAGCAGGTAGACCGTGTGTCGTCCACCTCGGCGGATTATCCGCACTCCGTCTGGAGTAGTCTCCTCCGCCGGAGCGTTGCCGTGCGCCTGGCAGAGCAGGGTCACCAGGTAACCCCCGCGGACGAATTCCGCGGCCACCCGGTCGAGGAACAGCTCCGAGCCGCCCCCCTCGGGGTGCTTGGTGTCACGCCAGTTGAGGAACAGGACGTGACCGCCGCTGAGCTCCGTCATGGTCTACTCTGCCACCCCTACTAGCGAGTACGATTCGCGGTCGCGTCACAGTAGGGCAGCTCAGGGAGCCACCGCAACGGTCGCACCACAACGGGAGGAGGCGCGTGAGCGAGGGAAGCCTCCGCGCGCGACCGGAGTTCTGGCCGGTCATGATGCTGAGCATCACGTTGATCGCGGTTCTGGCCGGGTGGTCCGGATTTACATATCTCGATCGAACCAGAAGCGATCCGGACTGCGCCGAGCGGACCTCGCTACGGGTCGCGGCGGCGCCGAGCATCGCGCCGCCGGTTCGCCAGATCGCGGCGCGGCTCTCCGCCCGTGACCGCTGCCTGGACCTGGTGGTCGAGGAACGTGAGTCGGCCGAGGTGCTGCGGGCCGTCGCCCGGACCGCTCCGGACATCGTGGACCCGCTCGCCGCCTCGCCGTCGGCCTCCGCGAGCGCCGCCGCCGCGGCCGTGGCCGAGGCGCCCGACGTCTGGGTGCCCGAGTCGACCCTCTGGCTGCGCCGGGCCCGTGCGATCGGCGCCTTCCAGGTCCCCGCCGAGGGGGTGTCGGTGGCCACCACCCCGGTGGTGCTGTCCCTCGACGAGAAGACCGCGACCCGGCTCCAGAACCGCAAGGGCGGCCTGGCCTGGCAGCGCCTGGTCGGCGCCGCGCGGCTGCCGGTCCCGGTGGCGCTGCCCGACCCGGCGACCAGCCCGCTCGGCTTCGGCGCCCTGGTCGGTGTCAAGGCCGTCGCCAAGAACCACGCACCCACCACGGTCGCGATCATGCGGCGGCTGGCGCGTTACACCGTGCCGACCGCCGGTGAGGCCGCCCCCGACCCGGTCGGGCCCGGAGCGAAGGAGACCGCGGTGGTCAGCACCGAGCAGCAGGTGCTGTTCGCGGACGCGGGCGGCAGACGGCAGGTGGCCGTCTACCCGGCCGCCGCGGTGCCCGGCCCGGACTACCCGTACGCCGTGCTCACCGCCGCCGAACAGGCCCGCGAGTCGGCCACCGCCCTGCTGCGCGCCCTGCTCGCCGCGGACGGCGCCGCCGCCGTCACCGGGCACGGCCTGCGCACCCCGGACGGCGCCGCCCCGGAGGGCATCCCGGCCGCCACCAAGGTCCGCTCCACCGGCTACCCGCCGGCCGCGCTGCCCGCCGAGGGTGACGCCGAGACCCTGCTCAACACCTGGGGCGGGGTGCACATCAGCGCCCGCATGCTGGCCGTCTTCGACATCTCCGGCTCGATGGCCGAGGTGGTGCCCGGCTCCACCGAGACCCGGATGCAGGCCACCGTGAAGGCCGCCCAGGACGGCGTGCAGCTACTGCTGCCCACCACCGAGCTGGGCGTCTGGGAGTTCTCCACCGACCTGGACGGCAAGCGCGACTACCGCGAGCTGGTGCCGGTCGGGCCGATCGGGCCGCGCCGCGACGAGATCATCCGCAAGGTCGGCAAGATGGAGGTCGAGGAGGGCGGTCACACCGGCCTGTACGACACCGCCTTGGCCGCCTACCGCGACGCCACCCGTAACTGGACGGCCGGCCGGATCAACATGGTGCTGATCCTGACCGACGGCCGCGACGACAACGCCAGCGGCGTCAAGCGCGCCGAACTGCTCCGTGAGCTGGGCGAACTGGTGGACCGGAAGCGACCGCTGCCGATCCTGTTCATCGGCGTCGGCCCGGAGATCGACAAGAGTGAGCTGAACCAGATCGCGAAGGCCACCGGCGGGCAGGTCGCCCTCACCGACAAGCCTTCCGGAATCCGGCAGATCTTCTACACTGCGCTCGCCGAATTCAGCTGCCTGCCCCCGGAGTGCCGCCGATGACCGCCGTTCTCCGGGAGCGGAGCACCCCCGTGTCCACCCCACCGACGATCGGTCCGCGCCGTCACCTGCTGGCGATCGGCGGCACCCTGCTGCTCATCGCGCTGGCGTTCCTGCAGCGGCCGGGCCGGACCACCTTCGACACCAAGCTGGACCTGGCCGAGAACCCGATCGGCTTCATGTCCCGTGCCCTGCATCTGTGGAACCCGTGGGCCACCTCCGGCGAGCTCCAGCAGCAGGCGTACGGCTACCTGTTCCCGATGGGCCCGTTCTTCGCGGCCGGCGACCTGCTGGGCCTGCCGCCGTGGCTCACCCAGCGGCTCTGGTGCGCTCTGCTGCTCTGCGCCGCCTACCTCGGGACCCTGCTGCTGGCCCGGGCCATGCGCATCGGCTCCGACACCGGCCGGGTGCTGGGCGCCCTGGCCTACGCGCTGGCGCCCCGGATGCTCACCGAGATCGGCCCGCTCTCCTCCGAGATGCTGCCCGTGGTCATGGTGCCCTGGGTGCTGCTGCCGCTGGTGCGGGTGGGCCGGATCGGGTCGCCCCGCCGGGCCGCCGCGCTCTCCGGCCTGGCCGTGCTCTGCATGGGCGGCATCAACGCGGCCGCCGTGGTGATGGCCCTGGTGCTGCCCGGCCTCTACCTGATCACCCGGCGCTGGGACCGGCGCCTGCTCAAGCTGATCGCCTGGTGGAGCGTGGCGGTGCTGGGCGCCACCCTGTGGTGGATCATCCCGCTGCTGCTGTTCGGCCAGTACAGCCTGCCGTTCCTGGACTACATCGAGTCGTCCGCCACCACCACCGCGATCACCTCGCTGTTCCAGGCGACCCGCGGCACCAACCAGTGGAGCGGCTACATCGTCCAGGGCGAGCCGTGGTGGCCGGCCGGCTGGACGCTCGTCGACAACCCGGTGCTGATGGCCGTCACGGCGCTGGTCGCGGCGGTCGCGCTGACCGGCCTGGCGCTGCGCGGGCTGCCCGAGCGGCGGTTCCTGGTGCTCGGCGCGCTGACCGGCCTCACCCTGCTCACCATGGGCTACGTCGGCACCCTGGACAGCCCGCTCGCGCCGATGATGCGTGAGCTGCTGGACGGCCCGCTCGCCCCGCTGCGCAACGTGCACAAGTTCGAACCCAACCTGCGGCTGCCGCTGGCGCTCGGGCTGGCGTACGCCGCGAGCCAGGCCCTGCGACTGCGTCGGTCCTGGCGGCTGCGGATGCCGGCCGCCCCGGTCGTCGCCGTGCTCCTGGCAGTCGCCGCGCTGCCCGCCTGGACGCTGCTGCTGCGCCCCGGGCCGGGCTGGTCCGAGATCCCGTCGTACTGGCGCAACGCCACCACCTGGCTCAGCGACCAGGACGACCAGGCCCGCACCCTGCTCCTGCCGGGTTCCGGCTTCGCCCAGCACACCTGGGGCCGGACCGTCGACGAGCCGATCCAGCCGCTGGCCGGGGCGCCCTGGTCGACCCGGCACCAGATCCCACTCGGCTCGGAGGGCAACATCCGGGTGATGGACGTCGTCGAGTCGGTCCTCGAACAGGGCCGCGGCTCGGCGGCGCTGGCCCCCTTCCTGGCCCGCTCCGGCTACCGCTACCTGCTGGTCCGGCACGACCTGGACCGGTCCGCCGCGGGCGCCCCGCCGATCGCGGTGATCCGCCGGGCGCTGGCCGGGTCGGCCGGCCTGAAGCCGGTCGCCCAGTTCGGCCCGCTGGTGGGCGCGGGCGGCGCGAGCCCCAGCCCGGTCGACACCGGGGTGTCGGTGCCGGCCATCGAGATCTACGAGGTGGACCGGACGGTCTCGCAGGTGTCCGCCACCGCGATCACCGACGTGCCGGTGGTCAGCGGCGGCCCCGAGTCGCTGCTCGGCATCCTGGAACAGGGCCTGATCGACGGCGCCCAGCCGACCGTGCTGGCCGGCGAGGCGGACGGCGACCTGGGCCTGGCCGAGGGCGAGTCGAAGGCCCGGCCGATCGTCACCGACGGGCTGCGCCGCCGCGAGCTGAACATCGGCCGGATGCGCGACAACGTCAGCCAGACCCTCACCGAGGACGAGAAGACCCGGCAGGGCCGGGTCCGCAGCGACCTGCTGCCGTTCGCCGCGAAGGGCCACCAGACGGTCGCCGCCTACCAGGGCATCCGTTCGGTCCAGGCGTCCAGCAGCGCGAGCTTCGCCGACTCGATCGGCGCCACCGACCCGTCCGGGCTGCCGTTCGCGGCCCTCGACGGGGATCCGGCGACGGTGTGGCGGTCCGACCCGTACCAGTTGGGCGCCGGACAGTGGATCGACGTCGAACTGGGCACCGCGAAACGGGTCACCGCCGTCACCGTCGACTTCTCCGACGACCTGCGGATCTCGGCCCCGGTCGCCCTGGTCCGGCTCACCACCGACCAGGGCATCGTGGACCGGCCGGTGCCGGCCACCCCGGGCCCGCACACCCTCTCCACGCTGCCCGGCCTCACCACCGGCGTACGCGTCACCGTGCTCGCTCTGCGCCAGGGCTACGAGGGCGGCGTCGCCCTGCGTGAGCTGGGCATCCCCGGCCTGGCCGCGGAGCGGGGCCTGCAGACGCCCGCCGACATCGTGTCGGCCGTCCCGCCGGCCTACTCCTTCGAACGGGCCATCCAGCAGCGCGGCGCCTGCTTCCCGGCCTCCACCGAGGCGGGTGGCGCGATCCACTGTGACCAGTTCCTGGCCCGGCAGGGCGAGGAGCCGCTCGGCATCGACCGGTACTTCACCACGCCGGTGGACGCCGCCTACGACCTGCGGATGACCGCCGTGGTGCGGCCGGGAGCGAACGTCCCGCTGGCCCTGCCGGTCACCGCCACCGCGTCGACGGTACTGACCGGCGACGTCACGGCCGGCGCGCACGCCGCGATCGACGGCGACCCGGCCACCGCCTGGCTGGCCGAGCCGACCGACGAGAACCCCACGCTGGCCCTGTCCTGGACCGGCGCGCGCCGCCTGGACCGGATCCGGCTGGCCGTCCCCGAGGCGCCGGCCGCCGCCGTGCCCACCCAGGTGCTGATCCGGGCGGGCGGCAAGGAGACGGCCGCCGAGGTCGGCGCCGACGGCCTGGTCACGTTCCCGCCGGTCACCACGAACCGGGTCGAGGTCGTGGTCACCGGCACGCGCAAGGTGATCGCCGACCCGCGCGGCCAGGGCTGGGCGGCGCCCGCCGGGATCGCCGAGATCGAGGTGCCCGCGCTGGCCGGGCTGCTCACCGCGGCCACCGACCGGACCCCGCTCAAGGCGCCGTGCGGCACCGGGCCGGCCGTGGAGATCGGCGGCCGCGCCTATCCGACCGCGGTGTCCGGCACGCTCGGCGACGTCCGCGCCGGCCGCCCGATGAGCGTGGCGGTCTGCGACGACTTCGCCACCGAGTCGGTCCAGCTCGCCAAGGGCGACCAGCACCTGCGTACCACCCCGTCGGCGGCCTTCGTGATCGACTCGGCGACGCTGGTGCCGGACGGGACCACGATCGCCGTTCCGGCGGTCACTCCGCGGGCCGTGACCATCGAGTCCTGGCAGCCCACCCGGCGCACCCTCACGGTCGCGGCCGGCGCGGCGTCGCTGCTGGTGGTGACCGAGAACCACAACGCCGGCTGGACCGCCGTGCTGAACGGCGAGAAGCTGCGCCCGCTCCGGGTCGACGGCTGGCAGCAGGCGTTCGTGCTCCCGGAGGGATCCGGCGGCACGGTGATCTTGCGGTTCACCCCGGACGAGCCGTACCGTACCGGTCTCGCGGCCGGAGCCGGCTGCGTCCTGCTGGTCGTGCTGCTCGCGCTGCTACCGGTGCGCCGGCGTGCCGTTGCGGTGGCCCGTCCGCAGGCTCGGGTGTTCACGGCGGTCCCCGGTGGGGGCTGGTGGATGCTCGTGCCGCTGATGGCGCTGGTGGTCGTGCTCGGTGGCGTGGCCGGAGCGACGCTGCTGCTGGCGGCGCTCATCGTGCGGCAACTGCGGCCCGGGATACTGCCCGGGCTCGCTTTCGCGAGTGTCGCCACGGCCATCGGGGTGGCGGTCTCCGGGCGTCTGCTCGGGCACGGCCAGGAGTGGGCGTACGACCTCGGCGTGCAGTTGGCGATGCTGGCGGCGGTCTGTGCGGTGGCGGCGGCGGCCGCGCCGTCGGCCGGACACCGGGAACAGGAGATCTCAGTGCACGACGTGGAAACCGACCCACACCGGGCGACGCTCGGCCGGTCGGTCCGCCTGTTCCGGACGTTCCTGGTCGAGCAGTCCGACCCGGACCGGTTCTACTCGCTGCTGGCCGAGGACTCGGTACGCCAGCTCGGCGCCTACGCCGACCTGAACGGCGCCACGGTGCTGGACGTCGGCGGTGGCCCCGGCTACTTCAACGCCGAGTTCGAGCGGGCCGGGGCGGCGTACTTCGGCCTCGACCCGGCGGTCGGCGACTTCGCGGCGGCCGGCGCCAAGGTGAGCGGGATGGTCCGTGGCAGCGGCACCGCCCTGCCGATCCGGACCGGCTCCCTGGACGTCTGCTACTCGTCGAACGTGCTGGAGCACGTCGACGACCCGGAGGCGATGCTCGACGAGATGGTCCGGGTGACCCGGCCGGGCGGCACCGTCTTCGTGTCCTTCACGCCGTGGTGGTCTCCGCACGGCGGTCACGAGACCGGACCGTTCCGGCACTGGTTCGGCGGCGACCGGGCCCGGCGCCGCTACCTGCGGGTTCACGGTCACGAGCCGAAGAACCGGTTCATGGAGACGCTTTTCCCGGTCAGCGCCGCACGGATGATGCGCTGGACCCGGGCCGCCCGCCGTGCCGGAGCCGTCACGGTGGTCGATGTGATCCCGAGGTATCACCCCTGGTGGGCCCAGTGGGTCGCCTCGGTGCCGGTGCTGCGGGAGTTCCTCACATGGAATTTCACCGTCGTGCTGCGGCGCGAGGGCGAGTCCGTTTCAACAACCGTTCAGGAAGATGTGGCGGGGGTCTCGCTTCCTGATGTGACTCTCTAGTAACCTCCTGCAAGCTCGGCATACATCATTCCTGCCGCTATTCCGTTTCCACCTCGTGGAGGACATATGAAGTCCCGCGTCATCGGCACCGTGCTGTTCGGTTTCGGCGTCTTGGCGTTGGTGTTCGCCGGCGGCCTCGCCTTCGTCGTGGCACCGACCGTCAAGCAGCTGCCGTACGACATGGAGATGACCCAGTCGATCGCCGAGGCGCCGAACGCGACGTACATGCAGATCGCTGACGGCAAGGCCACCATCGAGACCGGCGATCTGCGTTCGACCGTCACCGTGCAGCCCGACTCGGACGAGACCGCCAAGCTCACCGGCGACCTGGACGGCACCGCCCTGGTGTGGGTCGCCGGCCAGCAGGTCGAGAACAGCGAGGGCGAGCTGGTCAGCGCGTACAGCACCTCGCTCGCGGTGGACCGCGAGACCGGCGCGGCCGTGAAGTGGGACGGCCAGTGGCTGGACACCGGCGGTCAGCGTGAGGCCGTCGACTACAAGGGCCAGATCTACAAGTTCCCGTTCGGGACCGAGCAGAAGACGTACGACATCTTCGACCGGGACATCCTGACCGCGAAGCCGGCCAAGTTCGTCAAGACCGAGACCATCCAGGGCGTCGAGACCTACCAGTTCACCCAGACGCTGGAGAACGAGACCCAGGTTCTCCCGGCCGACCGCGTTCAGCTCCTGCTGGGCCAGCTGCTGCCGACCGCGACCTCCGGCTCCGTGCAGTACGGCAACGTCCGTACCGTGTGGGTCGACCCGGTCACCGGTGCGTACATCAAGGTCCAGGAGCAGCAGAAGAAGACGCTGCTCGGCAACGACGGCAGCTCCAAGGTGCTGCTGGACGCGACCTTCGTCTACTCCGACGCCACCGTGACGAAGTCCGCCGACACCGCCAAGGCGAACCAGTCCAAGCTCAACCTGGTGGGCGTCTGGGGCCCGATCGGCCTGGGCGTGCTCGGCCTCATCCTGGCCGTGCTCGGTGCCCTGCTGATGCTCCGTGGCCCGAAGTCGGCCGCCGCCAACGGCGTCCCGGCCCAGTGGTCCGGCGCGCCGCGGCACGCCGCCAAGTCGGGCGACGAGGCCGGCGACGAGGCGGAGGCGACCGCTTCCGCTGAGAAGAGCTGACACCACCCGTACGACGAACGAGCCGTATCCCGGGCCTTTCAGCCCGAGATACGGCTCGTCCGCTTCTGTGGCGGCGGCCACTCACAACCGCTTCCCGGACGACTGTGACGTGCGGGTAATGCTGGATGCGCTTTCAAGTGACCAGGCGGAAACCGGGGGTTTCTACTTTTGGGGCGAACCGAAAGGGGTGCCTGTGGCTGCCGATGTCACCAGGGTACGAACCGTGTGCGGGTATTGCGGCGTCGGCTGTGGGATGGTGCTCGACGTCGCGCGCCAGGATGACGGTCCGTTGCGGGTGATCAAGGCGAGCGGGGACCGGGACCACCCGGCCAACGCGGGCCGGCTGTGCACCAAGGGTTCGACCAGCGCCGACCTGCTCGCCGCGGGCGGCCGGCTGGACACCGCGCTGATCCGCGCCGACCGGGGCGCCGCGCCCGCGCCGATGAGCGCCGACGACGCGATCAGCGAGACCGCGCGCCGGCTGCGCGCGATCATCGACGAGCACGGGCCGGACGCCTTCGCCATGTACGTCTCCGGCCAGATGACCCTGGAGGCGCAGTACCTGGCGAACAAGCTGGTCAAGGGCTACATCGGGACCAACAACATCGAGTCCAACTCGCGGTTGTGCATGGCCAGCGCGGGCACCGGCTACAAGCTGTCGCTGGGCGCGGACGGGCCGCCCGGGTCCTACGACGACCTGGACCACGCCGACGTCTTCCTGGTGATCGGCTCCAACATGGCCGACTGCCACCCGATCCTCTTCCTGCGGATGATGGAGCGGGTCAAGGCCGGCGCGAAGCTGATCGTCGTCGACCCGCGGCGCACCACCACCGCCGAGAAGGCCGGCCTCTTCCTCCAGATCCGGCCCGGCGCCGACCTCGCGCTGCTCAACGGCCTGCTGCATCTGTTGTCGGAGAACGGGCACGTCGACGCGGACTTCATCGCGGCGAACACCGAGGGCTGGGAGGCGATGCCCTCGTTCCTGGCCGACTACACCCCGAACCGGGTCGCTGAGCTGACCGGCATCCCGGAGGCCGACATCCGGACCGCCGCCGAGTGGATCGGCGCGGCCGGGAACTGGGTCAGCCTCTGGACCATGGGCCTCAACCAGAGCACCCACGGCACCTGGAACACCAACGCGCTGGTCAACCTGCATCTGGCGACCGGCGCGATCTGCCGTACCGGCAGCGGCCCGTTCTCGCTCACCGGCCAGCCGAACGCGATGGGCGGCCGCGAGATGGGCTACATGGGCCCCGGGCTGCCAGGTCAGCGGTCGGTGCTGGTGCCCGCCGACCGCGAGTTCACCGAGACGGTGTGGGGCGTGCCGGCCGGGACACTGCGTACCGAGGTCGGCCGGGGCACCGTCGACATGTTCGAGCAGATGGCGGCCGGGAAGATCAAGGCCTGCTGGGTGATCTGCACCAACCCGGTCGCCTCGGTCGGCAACCGGCGGACGGTCATCGCCGGCCTGGAGGCCGCCGAGCTGGTGATCACCCAGGACGCCTTCGCCGAGACCGAGACCAACGCGTACGCCGACATCGCCCTGCCCGCCGCCATGTGGTCCGAGGCGGACGGTATCATGATCAACTCCGAGCGCAACCTCACCCTGGTCCACCCGGTCGTCCCGGCGCCCGGCGAGGCCCTGCCCGACTGGCGGATCATCGCCCGCGTCGCGGCCGAGATGGGTTACGCGAGTGCCTTCACCTACGCGAGCGCCGAGGAGATCCTCGAGGAGATCAAGACCTTCAAGAACCCCCAGACCGGGTACGACCTGAGCGGGGTGACCTACGCGCGCCTCGGCGAGGGACCGGTCCAGTGGCCGGCGGCGCCCGGCGGCCCCGCCCGCAACCCGATCCGGTACCGCACCGCCGACGGTGGCCTGCGGTTCGCCACGCCCAGTGGGAAAGCGGTCTTCCACGCCCGGCCGCACGTCGATCCGGCCGAGATGCCCGACGACGACTACCCGTTCGTGCTCAACACCGGCCGCCTCCAGCACCAGTGGCACACCATGACCAAGACCGGCAAGATCGCCAAACTGAACCGGCTCAACCCGGCGCCGTTCCTGGAGATCAACCCGGTGGACGCCGAATGGTTCGAGATCGCGGCCGGCGACCTCGTCGAGATCGCCTCCCGGCGCGGCCGGGCCGTCCTGCCCGCCGTGGTCACCGACCGGGTGCTGCCCGGCAGTTGCTTCGCCCCGATGCACTGGAACGACCTCTTCGGCGAATACGTCAGCGTCAACGCGGTGACCAGCGACGCCGTCGACCCGATCTCCTTCCAGCCGGAGCTGAAGGTGTGCGCGGTGTCCCTCACCCGGGTCGCCTCCGCCCCCACCGCGGCCTCCGTCCTCCCAGCTCCGGGCTCGACCGTCCTCGGTGGGGCCCTGTCCGGCGGGCTCGGGCAGGCGCTCGGCATCGACACGGTGCCGCCGGCGCTGACCGAGGACCAGCGGCGCTACCTCGCCGGATTCCTGGCCGGGGCCTCCAGCCGGCCCGGGCCGGCGGTGCTGCCCGCCGGTGCGCCGTTCGACCACGCCACCGCCATGTGGGTCAACGGACTGCTCGCCGGAGTGCTCTCACCCGTACCATCGCCGGGTTTGTATCCCGCCGCGGAGCCGGCGGCGGACCGCCTCCAGGTGCTGTGGGCCTCGCAGACCGGCAACGCCGAGGACTTCGCCCGGACCGTCGCCGAACGCCTCGCCGGAACCGGCCGGGAGGTGACCGTCCTCGGCATGGACGGGCCCGCCGCCGACCTGCTCGATCCCGGAGCCGACCTGCTCGTCGTGACCAGCACCTTCGGCGACGGCGACGCGCCCGACAACGGGACCACGTTCTGGGACTCGCTCACCGGCGACGGCGCGCCCCGGCTGGACGGGCAACGGTACGCGGTCCTCGCCTTCGGAGACTCCAACTACGACGACTTCTGCGGCCACGGGCGGCGGCTCGACGAGCGGCTGGCCGAGCTGGGCGCGGTGCGGCTGACGCCGCGTGCCGACTGCGAACCCGACTTCGAGGAGACCGCCGACGGCTGGCTCGACTCGGTCCTGACCGCACTGACCACGCCCGCTCCCGCCGCGGTGGGGCCGGCGCCGGCCGTGCGGACCGCTCAGGCCACGATCGCCGCGACGGCCGCGGCCGCCACCCCTATTGCCTATTCCGCGCCGGGCCCTGTTTCCGCGCCGGGCCCCGTTTTCGCCACCGGCCCTGTTTCCGCGCCCGGCACCGAAGGCTCGCCGGTCGCCGGGCCGGTGGCTACCAAGGCCGCGCCGCTCACCGCCGCGCTCGTCGGCAACCGGCTGCTCAGCCTGCCCGGGTCGGCCAAGGAGGTGCGACGGTTCACCTTCGACACCGGGGGACTGCTCGACTACCAGGCCGGGGACGCGCTCGGCGTGTGGCCGGTCAACTGCCCCGAACTCGTCGAGGAATGGCTCGACGTCACCGGCCTCTCCGCCGACGCCCCGGTCGAGCTGGACCGGATCGGCACCCGGCCGCTCGGCGAGGCCCTCGGCCGGCACCTCGACATCACCCGGGTCACCAACGACCTGATCCGCTTCGTCGCCGAACGCAGCGGCGCCGGCCACCTCAAGACCCTGCTGCGCCCCGACAACAAGGGCGAACTGGCGAAGTGGACCTGGGGCCGCCAGGCCGTCGACGTGCTCGCCGAGCACCCGGTCGAGGCGAGCGCCCAGGAGTGGGCCGGAGTCCTCAAGAGGCTGCAACCCCGGCACTACTCGATCAGCTCGACCCCGCTCACCGATCCCGGCCGGGTCAGCCTCACCGTCTCGGTGGTCCGCTTCGACAACCATCGTGGCCGGTCCCGCAAGGGTGTCTGCTCCACCCACCTGGCCGACGCCGCCGTCGGCGCCGAGGTCCCGGTCTTCGCGCAGCGGGCGCCGCACTTCCGTCCGCCCACTGACCCGAACACCCCGATGATCATGGTCGGGCCGGGCACCGGTGTCGCCCCGTTCCTCGGCTTCCTCGAGGAGCGGCAGATCACCGGCGCCCCCGGCGGCAACTGGCTGTTCTTCGGCGAACAGCGCAGCGGCACCGACTTCTACTACGCCGCCGAACTGGAGGAACTCCGCGCCGACGGCATCCTGAGCCGCCTCGACACGGCGTTCTCCCGCGACCAGCGGACCAAGGTGTACGTCCAGGACCGGATGCGCGAGAAGGGCGCCCAGCTCTGGGCGTGGCTCCAGGCGGGCGCCCACTTCTACGTCTGCGGCGACGCGAGCCGGATGGCCCGCGACGTCGACCGCGCGCTCCACGACATCGCCGTCCACCACGGCCGCCTCACCGAGGAGGCCGCGACCGCCTACGTGAAGCAGCTCGCCACCGACAAGCGCTACGTCCGCGACGTCTACTGACCCTGCTGGTCGATGCAGCCCGCCCTGTCCGGCCCGGCGGGCGCTCACGTCGCGCCGTCCGTGTGCCCGGCCTGCCGCCATGACGCGGGCGGGCGACCACGGAAACCGCTAGGTGTGCGCGGGCCGGCCGGGGTTACGTCATGCGGGTGATGGCGTCGCGGAGGCGGGCCAGGTCGCGGCGGCGCTGTTCCATCGTGGTGGCGATGCCGACCAGGAGCAGGCCGCCGACGGCCAGCGGCACCCACCGTGGCACCAGATCCCAGACCTGGATCAGCTCGTGCAGGGCGACCAGCAGCAGGGTTCCGCCGCCGATCAGCACCGGGGCCTGGAGGCGGGCCCGGGCGCCGGCCAGCAGGATCAGCAGGGCGCCGGCGCCGAGCAGCAGGCGGCGCAGGTACTGCGGATCGTCGGCGTCGCTCGCGGCGACGACGTAGAGGGACGGCAGGATGGCGGCGCCCAGAGCCGAGCCGTAGGCGGTCCAGGAGGAGAGGCCGGACCGGTAGCGGCGGGCGAACCATCCCGCGATCACGGCCAGGACCGCCGCCGGGAGGGTGTAGATCTCGACCGTCTCGACGTCCCGCGAGGACAGCAGCAGCCACCAGCCGAGCAGGGCCACCGAACCGGCCGCCAGGGCGTACCGGAACCTGGTCCGCCGGGTCTCGCCCGGCCGCATGGCGCGGACGGTGAGGGCCAGCGCCCACAGCTTGCAGATCAGCGCGGCCCAGCCCAGGCTCTCCGTGAGCGTGAGAGCGACCACCGCCGAGGCGTGCCCGACGACGAACGGCGCGATCGCCTCGGCCGGGCGGCGGGACGCCAGGACCGCCTCGAGCGCCACGGTCAGTGCCGCGGCGGCCAGCACGAACAGCGGTGGTCCGGCGGGTTCGAGATCGGCGGCGACCGCGATGGTGTACGCGACGACGGTCAGCGAGATCGGCCCCGCGGCCCAGCCGGTGAGCCGTTCGACCGGCCGCCGACCGAGTAGTCCGGCCACCGTCGACGCCGCGGCCACCAGCGTGAACGCCGCGATCGTGGCCCCGTGGCCCGCCGTGGACCCGGCCAGCCCGGCGGCCACGAGGACTCCGAACAGGATGGTGAGCAGGTCGCTCGCCCTGTGCCGGACCGGCGCGAACGCCACCGCCAGCATCCCGGCCAGACCGGTGATCAGCGCGGCGATCGGCACGGCCGGCCAGGCGGCTCCGGCCGCCGCCAAGATCAGCGGCACCAGCAGCGCCACCAGCGGTGCCGCCGCCCAGACGGCCACCACGACCGGCGAACCGCCGCCCACGGTCCGTGTCGCGCCGGCGGCGTCCTCGGCCGACGCCTTGCTGCCGATGTCCGCCGTGGCCGCACCGGAGTCGGTTTCACCCGGTATGCCCGGGGCGGACCCGGTCGTGGAGCCCTCGTTTGCGGGAGGGGTGGACCCGTTCGTGGAGCCCCCGATTGCGGGAGGGGCGGACGCGGTGGGGCTGGTGGTGGCGGGGGTGAGGCGGGCCGGGGGCCGGAAACGGGCCAGCAGGAGGCCGGTGAGCGCCGCCGCGAGCGTGGCCCCCGCGAGGGCCGCGACCGAGGACCAGGCGACCGGTGACTGCCGCGGTAGGACTCCGGACCAGACGCCGTCGTCGAGGGCGGTCCACGGCTCCAGGACGATCACCGCGAGGTCCGGGGCGATCAGGACGAGCAGCGCCCCGGCCGGAAGCAGCGCGGCGACGGCGCCCGCACCGGAACGGGCCGCGGGCAGCGGCAGGAGGGCGACGACGAGCAGCAGGCCGGCGGCCGCGTACAGGGCGGACGGGTCGGTGCCGGGCAGCGACCAGAACGGTGCCGTGGCGGCGGCGAGCAGGGCGACCCCGAGGGCGTTCGGGCCGTAGCCGGGCAGCCGCCGGGCCACCGCGTGGGCGGCCAGGCAGAGCAGCACCGCGACGGCGAGCGACACTCGCACCCGGGCGGTGACCGGCACGTCGCCCGCGTACAGGGCCAGCCACACGGCCGGCGGGGCGGCGAGCAGGCCCGCCGTGACGGAACCGGCCCCCACGTCGGCGGAGCGCGGGGCGTTGCGCAGGGCCACAGCCGTGCCCAGGCCGAGAAGGGCGATCGCGCCGCACACCGCGGCTTCGGCCCCGGCCTGGCCGAGGCCGGTGAGGATCGCGTGCAGGGCCGCGAAGACGCACACGGCGACGCGGTAGACGGCGTCCTGGAGGGTTCGCGAGCGGGCCGCGAGAACCAGCGCCACGGCGGCCACGGCCATCCCGGCGACGGCGGCCGCCCACCAGGTCAGGCCGAACACCGGCGGCGCCAGCAGGGCGGCTCCGAACAGGGTGGTGAGGGCCAGGTCGGGGTGGGTGCGGCGGGGGACGAGCAGGGCGTACGCCACCGCGGTCACCACCAGCGCCACGAGCATGTCCCGGCCCGGCCCGGTGACCGCTCGGTCCCACGGCGCGGCGAACACCGGCGTGGCCGCGGCCATGCTGCGTACCGCCCCGCTCGCGGCGCCGAGCAGGACCGTCACGGCCGCCGGACCGCCGGCGACGAGCGCGCCCACCCAGGGGCCGCGGCCGGCGACGACCGGGAGGCGGGGCTTGAGCAGCGCCGCGACGGCCGCGAGGAGCAGTGTGACGACGGCCAGCTCGGTGACCGGCCAGCCGGTGCCGGGCATGGACCACGCCCACCCGGTGGCGGCGACCCCGACGGCGACCAGCGCCAGTCCGGCGGTGATCGCCTGGGCCAGCGGGATGCGGGCCAGGACGGCCCAGCCGAGCAACGCCAGCGTGGGCAGCACCAGCACGACCCCGGCCACGGCGACGTCGGCTGGGGCGTCCTGGACGACCAGGTGGGTGAGGGCGACGACCCCGGCGGCCACGGCGGCGAGGGCGCCACAGACGTGGGCCAGCGCGCCGACCATGTCGGTGGCGAACCGGGACGGCCGGATCCGCAGCACGGCGACGTCGAGCACCAGGGTGCCGGTGAACGCCAGCGACCATCCGGCGAGGTCGGCCTCCGCGGCGGCGGCGAGCAGCGGGAGGACCGGCTGGGCGAGCAGCAGCGCGGCGATCCGGGGCCCGTGCAGGCGGGTCGGCCACGAGTAGCCGAGCGACACGAGGGCGGTCACGGCGAGGACCGCGGCGGCGTACGCGGTGGGTTGAAGATCATGCACCCCGAGGAAGTCGACCGCCCAGGCCGCGTAGCCGTCGAGAAGGATCATGAGCAGGCCGACGGCCGCGAGCGTCTCGGCGGCGGACGTGAGGCCGCGCCGGACCGCGAACGGGGGCACCGCCAGGATCGCCACGGTGGCCCCGGCGAGCAGCAGGGCCCGCCCGGTGACGCCGACCTGCGCCCAGGCGACCGCCGTGAAGACGGCCGCCGCGACGACCAGCAGCAGACCGCCGAGGGTGAAGAGCACGTTCTGCACGGTGAGTGTGCTCAGACGCGGCTCGGCGGGTTGCGGCGGCGTGAACGAGGGCGGCGGCGTCGTCACCACGGGAGCCCGCCGGGCGACCACCCGTGCGGCGAGTTGGGAGCGACGGCCGCGGGCGTCCTGGATCCGCCGGTCGATGTCGGCCACCAGGGTGCGGGCCGCCTGCAGCTCGCGCTGGAGGCCGCCGAGCTCGCCGTCTATTCGGATGACCTCGGCGGCGTCCGGATCGGGGCCGGCGCCGCAGGCGGGGCATCCACCGTCGAGGGAGGCGGGGGCGCCGCAGTGCGGGCACGGATAGGTGGTGGTCAAGGCGTATCCCGGTTCATCTGGAGTGGGAAGGACAGCTTCGCGCATCGATGCAAATCCGGGCTGGGAGGCGGCGCGATCGGGTGGTCACCCGGTAGGCGCTTACCTGGACCGTCGCTCTCGGATACGTTCGGTGACAACCGGCCCGCGCCCCATTCTTCCTGGTGGCGGGTGCCTTTTTCAAGATCAAAAACTTTTCGGCGTACGGGGTGAGCGGCGCCCAGCCGTGCGCCGGCTGAACCCTGCCCCCATCACGCCGGTAGTAGAAGACGAGAACCGTCGCACCACCGAGGAGGCCCAGAGTGAGCGCCGCCGACCTGATCCTGATGGCCGACCGGATCCACACCATGGCCGGATCCGCGGCGCCGACCGCGATCGCCGTGGCCGACGGCGTGATCGTCGCACTCGGCGACCGTGCCGACGTGCGCGACTGGTGCGGCCCCGGCACCGAGATCATCGACCTGGGCCCGGCCACCATCACTCCCGGCCTGGTGGACGGGCACTTCCACCCGGTCATGGGCATCAGCCTCACCCGGGGCGTGGACCTGTCCGGCGTCCGTACCCTCGATGGTTTGAAAGCGGCGCTGAAAGCCGCCGCCGTGGCGCCCGGCGGATGGATCGAGGGTTGGGGCCTGGACCCGAACGCCTTCGAGGGCGCGCCGATCACACACGCCCCGCTGGTCGAGGCCGCCGGTCCGGACGTGCCCGTGTTCCTGCTGCTCTTCGACGGGCACTCGGCGCTGGTCAGCCCGCGCGCGCTGGAACTGGCCGGGATCACCGGACCGCGGGAGTTCCCGTCCGGCGCCGGCGTGGTCTGCGGCGCCGACGGCCGGCCCACCGGCCACCTGCTCGAACTCGACGCGTTCAGCCTGGTCCGCCGGATCCTGCCGGCGGACGACCCGGCCGCCCGCCGGGAGCGGCTGCGCGACCTGCTCGACCGGATGGCTGCCACCGGGTTGACCGCGGCCGACGCCATGGACTTCGAAGAGGACTCCCTGGAGCTCTTCCGGGCCTTGGAGGACGAGGGCGACCTGCCGGTACGGTGGCGGTGTGCGCCGTTCGTGATGCCCGGCGCCGGCGCCGGCGGGCTGGACGACGTGATCGCCCGGCAGCGCCTGAGCGGGCGGCGCTGGCGGGTCGAGGGCGCCAAGTTCATGATCGACGGCACCATCGACGGCGGCACCGCCTGGCTCGACGAGCCGGACACCCACGGCGAGTCCACCGCCTGCCTCTGGCCCGACCCCGCCGAGTACGCCGCGGCCGCCCGTCGGCTCGCCGGCCACGGCGTCCCGATTGTCACCCACGCCATCGGCGACGCCGGGATCCGGTACGTGCTGGACACCTACGCCGGCCTGCCGCGAACCCGGGCGCCGCACCGGATCGAGCACCTGGAGACGATGCCGTCCGAGCTGATCGGACGGTTCGCCGAACTCGACGTGACCGCCGGCATGCAGCCCATCCACTGCACCCACTACACCCGCGCCGACCACAGTGACAACTGGTCCACCCGGCTCGGCAAACGCCGTGCCGACCGTGCCTTCCGGGCCCGTGACCTGCGCGATCAGGGCGCCCGCCTGACACTCGGCTCGGACTGGCCGATCGCCCCGTTCGACCCGCGGGCCATCATCGCGGCGGCCCGGCTGCGGCGCCCGGCCGGTCGCGCCGACGTCGAGCCGATCCTGCCGGAACAGGCCCTCACCGCCGAGATGGCCCTGGAGGGTTACACCACCGAGGCGGCCGCGGCGGCCGGCCGGTCCGGGCGGCTGGTTCCCGGGCAACGGGCCGACCTCACGGTCTTCGGACTGGACCCGCTCACCGCGGACCCGGACGAGTTCGCCGAGTCGCCGGTACACCTCACCGTCGTCGACGGGACGGTCGCCCACCGGCCACAGTAGATCGCCCCGGCCCTCCTCGGCCTCGCCGGGTCTTCGCACCGTGCCGGGTGGGTGCGCATTCGGTCCTCGTGGTCGATCTGTGCGCGATGGTTGGCCTCGCCGGGTCCTCTCACCGTGCCGGGTGGGTGCGGATTCGGTCGGCCTGGTCGACCTGCATGCGGCGGCCGGCCTCCAGGAAGCCGGTGATCAGCTCGAGGTCGGCGTCCGAATAGCCGGTGAGCAGCCGGTGTCCGGCCTCGGCGATCGGCCCGTAGATGCGCCCGACCGCCTCGGCGGTGGCCGGGGTGACCGTCACGACGGCCCGGCGCCGGTCGGCCGGATCGGTGTCGCGGCGCAGGTGGCCGGCCGCCACCAAGCGCTGGATGGCTGCCGTGGTGGCGGCCGGGCTGAGGTGGGCGGCCTCGGCCAGCGTGCCGGCGGTCATCGCGCCGGCGGCTCCGATCAGGCCGATGATCCGTAGGTCGGTGCGGTTCACGTGGAGCGCCGCGGCGGCCGCGTCGTCGACCTCGTCGGCGGCCGCCCCGAAAGCGGCGGCGGCATCCGCGGCCGCCTGCCGTGGGCCGGAATCCTGCGGGGCGGCCGGGGGAAACGAGCCCCAGCGGCCGGTCACGGGCGATTGCTTCGACACTCGAAGGAATATACCTTGGAGGAAAAGCTTCGATCGTCGAAAGGATTTGCCATGGCCCCGACCGAGGCACTGCGGTTGCCGCGCTGGCTGCCGTTCGCCAACCTGGTGGTGCGCGCCCTCAACCGGCTCGGCCTGCGACTCGGCACCATCCACGTGCTCACCGTTCCCGGCCGCACCACCGGCGAGCCCCGCTCCACCCCGGTCTCCCCGCTCACCGTCGGCGGCCGCCGCTTCGTCGTCGCCGGCCTGCCGCACAGCGACTGGGCCCGCAACGTCCGGGCCGCCGGGCGCGGCGAACTGTCCACCGGCCACCGCCGGGCCACGGTCACCCTGACCGAGATCGACGACCCGGGCGAACGGCGCGCCGTGATGCGTGCGTTCCCCGTCGAGGTCCCGGGCGGTGTGCCCTTCTTCATCAGGCTCGGCCTGGTCCGCAGCGGTGCCCCGGCCGAGTTCGAGGCCGCCGCTGACCGGGTCGCCGTCTTCGAGATCACCTGATCCTCGGCTCCGCTGTTCGGTGTTTCCGGAGTCGCCAGTGGTCTGTGATGGGCGGAAGCTGCCTGCCGAGGTCGGGATCGCCTGGCGCGCGGGCCGGGTTGCCCGGTGCCTTCCGAGTCGTCGGTGGTCCGCGGTCGGCGAAAGCCGTCTGTCGTCTCGGGATCGTCTGGTATTCGGCCCTGGGCTGTTCGGTGTTCTCGGAGTCGCCGGTGGCCTGCGGTCGGCGAAAGCCGCCCGCTGACGTGAGGGGTAGAGGAAAATTCATGCAATGGGGGTATTGAAGAAGTTCTCAACCATTGTCGCGCTTTCCATGGGTCTCGGCCTGTCGGTCGCCACCGTCCAGGCCGCCCCGGCCGCGGCGGGGCCGACCGTCGCGATGGGCTCGGATCTCGAGGAATTGCTGCTCACCGAGAAGGACCTGCCGAGGGGGTACACGGGCCAGGAACTGCCGGACGCCGACGAGATCTTCCGTGAGGTGATCGCCGGATACGACGTGGACCGGGATGTCTGCTCCGCGCCGGGCGTCGCGTCGATGGCGGACATGCCGGACCAGCGGCCGTACGCCGATCCGGCGAACATGCGCGACCCGATGAAGGGGCATGAGCCGGTGGATATGCGTGAGCCGGTGAAGGGCCATGAGCCGGTGGACATGCGTGAGCCGGTGAAGGGCCATGAGCCGGCGGACATGCGCGAGCCGATGAAGGCGCATGAGCCGGCGAAGGGGGAGCAGGGCGAGAGCGCCGCCGCTGTCTTCGTCAACGAGAAGAAGGGCCTGTTCGCCCTGGAGCTGCTGGCCGACACCGGCCAGGAGGTCGCCGTCGACATGGTCAGCGACACGATCGATGTGCTCGAGGAGTGTCCGACGATCGAGCAGGAGGGCGTCAAGCTCAGCATGTCACCGCTGAGGTGGAAGCCGCGCCTCGGTGACGAGTCGGTCGGCCTCTCCATGGTTCTCCGGGTCACCGACGCCGACTTCGAGATGAACCTGTACGGCAAGTTGGTCGTCGTCGCGCAGGACGACCTGTCGGTGACCGTGGGTCTGGTCGGTTTGGAGGAGCCGCGCGAGCGGGATCTCAAGAAGATCGCCAGGGCGGCCGTGCAGAAGATCGAGGATGTGGAGCCGGCCGGTCCCTACCTCATGGACCGCACCGAGCCGGGTCGAAACCCCTGATAACGGGCGCTGAATCAGAACTGTCCATCCGATTCGACTAGTGGTGGGTACCCTCGTGCCGCGCGGCCCGGGGGTGCTCACCCTTCTCGTCGCCGTCGTAGCCCTCGACCGCGATCCGGCACAGTCCGTCACCCGGCACGGGCACCGGTATGGAGGCACCGCGAAACCGGCCCGGGTGCTCGTCGTGCTCGACCGGGCCCCGGTCCGGGGATCTCCGTCGCGACCACCATAGCGCGCGAGAACGATTGCCCAACATGGATTACTCTGCGTAGCCGGTCTTCATGGGGCTCCGTTGTGAACGCAGCGTGAGCATCGATCGGAGGACGGTTCGTGCCTCGTCGAGAATATTTTCCAGGCGTGGCACACATGGTCGCTGAGCAGCGATGACATCGGGACTTTGACGGTCCTGCGGGAGGGGTCCGCGAAGTTTGCGTTGAACCGTCCGGCCGCCGGATCCCGTATGGCCCCCCAACCGATGACATCGATGTCCAACGACGAGGAGTGATTATGAGGGCGCGCTCGTACCGACGGAACCCGGGCAGTCGGCGGAAGACGATCGGCGCGGTGGTGGTCGCGGGAGTGTTGGTGGTCAGCGGGGTGACCGGAATGCAACTGGCGTCGGCCGGCACCGAGGCGAAGGCCGCCGATCTGGTGAGTGTCGACGGTCAGCAGTTCGACATCTCGCAATGTGCGGAGCTTCAGGTCAACGCGGGCGACGTGATCTGTGACGGCGAGCCGCTGGCCCCGGTGGAGGCGCAGGCTCCCGGGGAGGCGGCCGCGGATTCGGCTGTCGCGCTCGAGGCGGCGTGCGACACGTTCGCCGCCGATGTGGCCGCGGCCGCCGGTGAGGCCGGTGCCGAGGAGGCGGCGGAGGCCGCCGAGGACCCGGCCGCCGCGAAGGCCGAGAACCGCGCCCTCGCCAAGAAGTACCTCAAGGTGCTCAAGGCCGCTGGAAAGGCCGGGAAGGCGGGGAAGGCCGGAAAGGCGGGGAAGGGCGCAGCCGAGGAGGGCGCCGCTCAGGAGGGTGCCGCCGAGGAAGGCGCCGCTGAGGAAGGCGCCGCTGAGGAGGGTGCCGCTGGTGAGCAGGCCGGTGGACAGGATGCCGCCGCGGTCGCCGTGACCTCCGCTCAGCAGGCTCTGCTCCAGTCCTGCCTGGCGCTCGCCGACGCCAAGGCGGTAGCCGCCGCGGGCGCCGGCGCCGCCGACGAGGGCGCTGCGGATGAGGGCGCTGCCGCTGACGAGGGTGCCGCCGAGGAGGGCGCCGCTGAGGAGGGCGCCGCTGAGGAGGGCGCCGCTGAGCAGGGTGCCGCCGGCAAGGAGGCCACCACGACCCGGGGTCGCTGACCCTCGAGAGCCGTGACGGTGGCCCGGGCGAATGGGCGGCGCCCAGGCCACCGTCACTCGGCAGATCCGTACGATCGCATCGATTTTTGCCGTAACCGTTCCTGCATCCCCTCGTTGGACCGATATGGGACGTCGGATCGTCGCGGCGTTGATCTGGGCCATGGTCCTGGCCGGAACGGTGTCGCCCGCGGCGGGTGCCGAGGCCGTCGACTCCGCGGGCGTAGCGGCCCGGCTCGACCGGCTGACGCTGGAGATCTCCGGGAACGTGGTGGAGCGCCGGGCGCACCTGCTGGTCAACTATCACCGGGTGGAGGGCGGCATCGAGGCCTGCATGCGGGATCTCGGTAAGCCCTACCAGCGCCACCCTTATGTGGATTTCTACCGGGATTTCACCGACGCCGAACTGGGTTTCGGCACCGGCTACGGCACGGTCTTCGACTCGCTGACCGACCGTGGCCGGATCCAGGTGCTGAACGAACAGGCCGCCGCCCGGGTGTGGGAGTCCGGCCTCTACGACTACGCCACCCCGCCGGCGCCCGGCCTGGACGGTTGCCGGGAGCGGTTCGGCAACCGCGATTACCAGGATCCCGAGCCGCCGCATCCGGCCGTCGACCAGCTGAGCGGCTTCGCCGAGCTGGTGACGATCGTGAGCCGGGATCCGGGCGTGCGCGACGGCATGCGGCACTATCCGAAATGCATGAAGCAGAGGTACGGGTACGACGTGCCCGGCGAGCGCACCGATCTCCTCTTCGCGCCCCGCCTGGATCCGCCCCCGAACCCTGGCTGGGATCAGGCGGTCGCCGAGATCGCCGCGATTCACGCCGCCGATGCCGACTGCCGGCGCCCGGCCTACGACATCGCCGTCCGGATCGTCGGCGAGCACCTGGACGACTGGGAGAAGCGGCACCGGTCCGAATTGGACGCGGTCCGTGCCGCGTGGCGTCAACGGGTGAGGGAGGCCCAGCGGTATCACAACTGACCATGACGATCCGGCAGGCGACCCTCGACGACTCGTTCGGTTTTTCGCTGGCCGAGGTGCGTTACCGCCGTGGCCTGGGCGATCAGGGTTTGCGGCCGACCGCCCCGTAGACAGCGACCTGTTCGGGTGCGGGCCGCTGGTGCGCCGGGACCTCGGGGAGCCATTCGGAGACCGGCACGATGCCCGGGCCGATCAGGCCCAGCCCGGTGAAGAACTCGGCGAACTCGGCCCGGCTGCGCGCCCTGCCGCCGCCCGGCACAGTGGTCGGCTCGCCGGGAACGCCGTGGTCGAGGGTGATGTTGGTGGCGGCCAGGTAGCTGCCGGACGGGAGCGCGGCGAGCAGTTCGCGGACGATCTCCCGGGCCCGCGCGTGGTCGGGCAGGAGGTGCAGTACGGCGATGAGGATCAGCCCGACCGGCCGGTTCAGGTCGAGGGTCTCCTTGAGCAGCGGGTGGTCGAGGATGGCGCCCGGGTTGCGCAGGTCCTCCTCGATGTAGGTCGCGGTGCCGGTCAGCAGCCTACGGGCGTGCACGCCGACCTTCGGGTCGTTGTCGACGTAGACGACCCGGGCGTACGGCACCCGGCGCTGTGCGATCTCGTGGGTGTTGCCGGCGGTGGGCAGGCCGGCGCCGATGTCGAGGAACTGGTCGACCCGCGCCTCTTCGGCCAGGAAACGCACCGCACGCTGGAGGAACGCCCGGTTCTCGCGGGCCGGTAGCTCGGTCACCGGATGTCCTCCGTTCCGTATCGATGCGGGGCGATCGCGCCGACCCTATCGCAGGAGATCCATCCGGGACCCCGTTAACACGACGGCAATGTTCATGCCGGGCTGACAGCGAGCCACAGGGCATTCAAAGACTCCGGTGTTTGCATGGCGGGGCAAACCCCACCGAGCGGCATATCGGAGGACAGATGACGACCTATCAAGGGCGCCCCCTACCCCATCCCGAGGAGGAGGTGTTCGACCAGGGCCTCGGCTTCGACATGGGCACCCTGATGGGCCGGCGGAAGCTCCTGCGGGCCTTCGGTGTCGGCGCGCTCACTCTCGGCGTGGCCGCCTGCACCTCCACGACCTCCGCGGCGCCGCAATCCACGTCCGCGGCCACCGTCGACTCGTCGGAGATCCCGGACGAGACGGCGGGACCCTATCCGGGTGACGGCTCGAACGGGCCGGACGTGCTGGAGCAGAGCGGCATCGTCCGCAGCGACATCCGGTCCAGCTTCGGCGACGCGAAGGGTACGGCCGAGGGCGTGCCGATGACGCTGGAGCTGACCATCCAGGACCTCGCCAACGGCGGGGCGGCCTTCGCCGGGGTGGCGGTCTACGTCTGGCACTGCGACCGGGCCGGCCTCTACTCGATGTACTCCGAAGGGGTCACCGAGGAGAACTACCTGCGGGGCGTGCAGATCGCCGACGACTCCGGGAAGGTGACGTTCACCAGCATCTTCCCGGCCTGCTACACCGGGCGGTGGCCGCACGTCCACTTCGAGGTCTACCCGGACCAGGCCGGCATCACCGACAGCACCAAGGCCATCGCGACGTCCCAGGTAGCCATCCCGAAAGAGCACTGCGACACGGTCTACCAGGAGAAGGGGTACGAGGCCTCGGTCACCAACCTGGCCCAGCTCACCCTGGAGACCGACAACGTCTTCGGTGACGACGCGGGCGCCGAGCAGCTCGGGACCGTCACCGGTGACGTGAGCGGTGGGTACACCGTGGCGCTGACCGTCGGGGTGGACACCACCACGACTCCCGCCGGTGGGGGCGCGCCTCCCGGTGGCGGTGCGCCTCCCGGTGGTGGCACTCCGCCGAGCGGTCCGCCGCCCGCCTGATCGATCCGTCTCATCCCTCCGGGGTGACGACCGAACAGGACGTCTTCGGCAGGGTGGGCCCATGGCACGCTCAGAGCGCCCCGGAGGCGTGGTCTCCCTCATCGGTCTTCTGCTGGCCATCGGCGGCGGTGTTCTCCTCGTCGCCGGCGTGGCCACGTACGTGGTGGTCAGCACCACCCTGTCGGATCAGCACATCACGGTGTCCGAGGATGCCGACAACTTCGCCGGCGAGCACGTCGACCAGCCATGGGAGGCGTACGCGGAGGCCGACGTCATCGCCGAGCACGCCTCCGAGATGGCGGACGGCAAGACCTACGCCGAACTGCCCCGCGACGATCCGCGCCGCGAGTCGGTGATGACGGCCTCCTTCCTCCAGGCCTCGCTCTTCACCTCGGTGGTGGCGTTCGGGGTGGCGGCGCTCGCGGCCGGCATCGGCATCCTCTTCACCCTGACCGGCATCTCGCTGCGCCGCGTCGCCCGGGCGCCGGCCCCGTGACCGGTGCGGGGTCAGAGGATCTTCGTGCCGTACATCTGGCCCAGCGGGTCGGCGATCAGCTCGATGCGGGCGCCGTCCGGGTCGCGGAAGTAGACCGAGACGCCGCTGTGCACGGTGTGCTCGACACCCGCGTCGGTGAGCCGCTGGATCAGCTCGGTCCAGCGGTCCCGGGCCACCGAGATGGCCATGTGGTGCAGGCCGCCCAGCACTTCGGCGTAGGGGCCCAGGTCGAGGCCGGGCAGGTCGAAGAAGGCCAGCAGGTTGCTGTTGCCGATGTCGAAGAAGAAGTGTGACGAGCCGGGGTAGTCCCGGTTCTCGATCAGCTCGGTCAACGGGAAACCGAGCAGATCCTGGTAGAAGCGGACGGTTCGCTCCACGTCGCCGCTGATCAGGGCGGTGTGGTGCAGGCCGCGGGCGGTGGAGGGTGGCCGTTCGGCGGTGAGCCGCAGATGCTCGTCGCGGATGCGGTGGCGGGCGGCTTCGAGGGCGGCGAGGTCGGTCATTCCTGGATCTTGCGCTGCTCAGGGCCGTGCCGACCGGCGGATGGCCGACATTGGGCAGTCTTCGTGAAATTATCACCGCGGCGGTTCCGGAAACGGTTCGGACTCTTGACAGATAATCCACGGCGGTGGATGAATGTGTTCGACCCTGTTCGTCTTTGCGGGGTTCCGGTGTTCTCCCGGTTCATATTCGTTCGGCCCGTCCCCGTCCGTCTCCAGCGCCGCGGACCGGCCCGCGACCCGACGGTCGTGCGCCGGGCCTTCGGTGTGCCCGTTCCCGAGGAAGTCCGATGCGCCGATCCGTCGTACGGCCGCTCGTGGCCCGTGCCCTCGCCGCCCTGACCCTGGGCGCGAGCGTGCTCGTGGCCACCGCCGCGCCCGCCGCGGCCGTCGTCCCCAAGACGCCGCCGCTCAGCACGCCGTGGACCAGCCAGGTGTCCACCACCAACCCGCTGCCGGAGTACCCGCGACCCCAGATGACCCGCCCCGACTGGCAGTCGCTGAACGGGGAGTGGCAGTTCCTCAACCCGGCGACCGACAGCGCCGGCAACGTCAACCGCAACGCCGCGCCGCCGATCGGGCAGACCCTGCCGGAGCGGATCCTGGTGCCGTACCCGGTGGAGTCCGCCCTCTCCGGGATCATGCGCAACGACAACCGTGACCTGATGTTCTACCGGCGCACCTTCACCGTCCCGGCCGGGTGGGCCGGCCGCCGCGTCCAGCTGCACTTCGGCGCGGTCGACTACGAGGCCACCGTCTGGGTCAACGGCACCCAGGTGGCCACCCACAAGGGCGGCTACGACCGGTTCGAGGTGGACGTCACGCCGCAGCTCAACGGCGGTACCAACGAGATCGTCGTGCGCGTCTACGACCCCACCGACGGGCGTGGCGAGAAGCAGCCGATCGGCAAGCAGACCAACAACCCGAGCGGCATCTTCTACACGCCCGTCTCCGGCATCTGGCAGACCGTCTGGCTCGAGCCGACCCCGGTTTCGTCGATCTACTCGGTCGACATCTATCCCAACATCACCAACAACACCGTTCGGGTACGGGTATTCGCGCGCGGAAACGTGCAGGGGCACAGCGTGCTCGCCGAATCGATGACCGGAACCACCGTGGTCGGCACCGCGACCGGCGGCTTCACCGACTTCACCGTGCCGGTGCCGAACGCCCGCCGCTGGTCGCCCGACGACCCGTACCTCTACAACCTGCGGGTGTCCCTGCGGAACAGCGCGGGAACCACGGTCGACCAGGTCACCAGCTACTTCGGCATGCGTGAGGTGGGCACCAAGCTGGTCAACGGCGTGCTGCGGCCCACCCTCAACGGCGAGTTCGTCTTCCAGGCCGGCACCCTCGACCAGGGCTACTGGCCGGACGGTCTCTACACCGCCCCCACCGACGCGGCCCTCCAGTTCGACCTCCAGAAACACAAGGACCTGGGCTTCAACATGGTCCGCAAGCACATCAAGGTGGAACCGGCCCGCTGGTACTACCACGCCGACCGCCTCGGCCTGCTCGTCTGGCAGGACATCCCGTCCACCCCGCCGTTCGACGCCAACCGGACGGCCGCGCAGATCGCCCAGTTCGAGACCGAGGCCCGGGAGATCATCGACGAGCACCGGTTCTCGCCGGCCGTGGTCACCTACGTGCCGTTCAACGAGGGGTGGGGCGAGTGGAACCTCACCGACACCCAGCGGGTCACCCGTGACCTGGAGGCCTACGACCCGACCCGCCTCATGAACCCGCACAGCGGCTACAACTGCTGCGCCTCCAAGGGCGACCCCGGCACCGGCGACATCATCGACTGGCACATCTACACCGGACCGGACGCGCCCCGGCCCAGCGCCACCCGGGTGTCGATCCTCGGCGAGTTCGGCGGGCTCGGGCTGCGCACGCCGGGGCACGAGTACAGCCCCAACGGACAATTCTTCGCGTACGAGCAGATGTCCAGCGCGGCGCACCTCAACGACCGGTTCACCGGCATGATCCGGGACTCGCAGCGGCTGATGACCGGCAAGGGGCTGTCCGGGTTCGTCTACACCGAGATCACCGACGTGGAGGGGGAGTACAACGGGCTGCTCACCTACGACCGGCAGATCCAGAAGGTGGACACCGCACAGGTGCGGGCGGCGCTGACCGACCTGATCCGGGCGTCCCGCAACCAGAACGCGGCGGTCCCGCTCACCCTCGGGCACGTGCGGTCGTTCCAGGTCACCACGGCCGGGCACACCGACCGGTATCTGCGGCACTCGGACTCGCTCGCGCGTACCGACGTGATCAGTGGGGACTCCGCCCGGCAGGACGCGTCGTTCCGGACCGTCGCGGGGCTCGCCGATCCGCGCTGCCACTCGTTCGAGTCGGTCAACTTCCCGGGCCGCTACCTGCGGCACGCGTCCGGGCGGGTGCGGATCGACGCGAACACCGGTGGAAGCTTCGCCGCCGACGCCACCTGGTGCGGCCGGCCCGGACTGGCCGCCGGTGGCACGTCGTTCGAGTCGTTCAACTACCCCGGGTCGTACCTGCGGCACCAGTCGGACACCGTCTACCTGGCCGCCAACGACGGGTCGGCGCTGTTCGCGGCCGACGCCACCTGGAACGTCTCGAACCCGGCCCTGTGGCGCAGTTCGGTGCTCCTGCCCTACGACGTACGGCGGTCGCTCCAGGTCACCACGTGGGGCTTCACCGACCGTTACCTGCGGCACGCCGACAGCCTCGGCTGGACCGAACCGGTGACCGCCGGCAGCTCCGCCCTGCTCAAGGCGGACGCCACGTTCACGCTGCGCCGCGGGCTGGCCGACCCGTCCTGCTACACCTTCGAGTCGGTCAACTTCCCCGGCCAGTACCTGCGCCACGCCTCCAGCCGGATCCGCCTGGCCGCCAACGACGGGTCGGCGCTCTTCGCCGGTGACGCCACCTTCTGCGCCCGGCCCGGCCTGGGTGGCGCCGGCGTCACCTTCGAGTCGATCAACTTCCCGGGCAGCTTCCTGCGCCACTTCGACGCCCAGGTCTGGATCGCCTCCGGCGCCGGAACCGGCTCCGACCGCCCGATGACCCTGTCCGCCGACAGCTCCTGGACCGTAGCCAACCCCTGGACCCCGTAACCGATCCCGCCCGACCCCTCACGGCCAGCCGCCCCTTTGCGGCTGGCCGTGAGTGCTGTCTCCGGCCTGTCGCGACAGCTCTCAGGGCCGGCCGCTTCCTTCCGATCGGGTGATTCGACGGGCGGGGTGGTGGCCGCGCGCATAGGGTCCGGGCATGGACGCGCGGGGAGCGAGAGCCCACGTCGCTCGGATGGTGGGTAACACCACGATGTTCGTGGGCCTGCTGATCGCTCTGCTGGAGGCGTGGGTCGGTATCGGGCCGTCGATCGGGCCGTGGGTGTTCGCGGGACTGTTCGTGATCATCGGGGTCGGGCTGCGGCTCGAAGCGGCGATCCTCGACCGCCACTGATCACTGACCGGAGGGTGAGTTCCGCTCACGCCGCAGCGGGCCCCGCGGCCGTGCGCCGCGATCAGGTGGCGGACAGCCACGGGAGGTGTGGCCGCGGTCGGGGTGCTCACGTCCGTACCGGAAAGGGAAGCGGGAGAGGGTCGCCGAGGTCGCGTTTGCGCGGGTCATCGGGTCGGGGGAAACCGGAACCGCAAGAGTCTTTTCGGGCTGGTCCCAGGAGCGTGTCCGAGCGGTAAAATGGACGCTCATGGGAGCGCTCCCAAGGCGCTTCCATGCCGACCGGCGGAGGGCCGGGCGGGACCGACGGCGACGGTGGAGGACCTGTTGCGCTACGGGTATTTCGACGATGAGCAGCGTGAGTACGTCATCGACAGGCCGGATACGCCGTTGCCGTGGATCAATTACCTCGGCACGGACGCGTATTTCGGCATCGTGTCCAACACGGCGGGTGGCTACTCCTTCTACCGTGACGCCAAACTGCGGCGGCTGACCCGCTACCGCTACAACAACGCGCCCCTCGACGTGGGCGGACGGTACGTGTACGTGCGCGACGACGCGACCGGCGACTACTGGTCGCCCTCCTGGCAGCCGACGCCGGAGCGGGAACTGGACGGATACGAGTGCCGGCACGGGCTGTCCTACACGAAGATCGGCTCGGCGCGGAACGGGATCCGTGCCGAGACGCTGTACTTCGCGCCGCTGGGGGAGACCCTCGAGGTCTGGCGGGTGCGGGTCACCAACGAGCGGACCGAGAGCGCCGAGGTGTCACTCTTCTCGGCGATCGAGTTCTGTCTCTGGGACGCCCAGGACGACAGCACCAACTTCCAGCGCAACTACTCGATCGGCCAGGTCGAGGTGGTCGACGAGGTGATCTACCACAAGACGGAGTACCGCGAACGCCGCGACCACTTCGCCTATTTCGCCTGCTCGGAGCCGCTCGCCGGGTTCGACACGCAGCGTGAGTCGTTCCTCGGCGCATACCGCGGCTGGGACCGCCCGGCCGTCGTCGAGGCCGGCGCGGCGAAGGACTCGATCGCGCACGGCTGGCAGCCGGTGGGCAGCCACCACGTGCGGCTGGCGCTCGAGCCGGGCGAGACCCGCGAGGTGATCTTCGTGCTCGGCTACGCCGAGAACCCGAAGGACGACAAGTTCGACCCGCCGGGCTCGCAGACCGTCAACAAGACCCGCGTCCGGCCGGTCATCGAGCGCTGGTTGCGCTCCGAGACCGTCGAGAAGGGGTACGCGGACCTGCGCGCCTACTGGGACGGGCTCCTCGGTGGGCTGAGCGTGACCACCCCGGACGGCGACACCGACCGCATGGTCAACATCTGGAACGCCTACCAGTGCCTGGTCACCTTCAACATGAGCCGCTCGGCGTCGGGTTACGAGTCGGGGATCGGCCGGGGCATGGGCTTCCGGGACTCCAACCAGGACCTGCTCGGGTTCGTGCACATCCTGCCGGAGCGGGCCCGGGAGCGGATCCTGGACATCGCCGCCACCCAGAAGGCGGACGGCGGCGCCTACCACCAGTACCAGCCGCTGACCAAGCGCGGGAACAACGACATCGGCGACGGCTTCAACGACGACCCGCTGTGGCTGATCCTGGGCGTGGCGGCGTACCTGAAGGAGACCGGCGACCTGGCGTTCCTCGACGAGCCGGTGCCGTTCGACAACGAGCCCGGCAGCGAGGCCCCGCTCTACGAGCACCTGCGGCGGTCGCTGCGCTACACCCTGGACCGGCTCGGCCCGCACGGGCTGCCGCTGATCGGCCGCGCCGACTGGAACGACTGCCTCAACCTGAACTGCTTCTCGGACACCCCGGGCGAGCCGTTCCAGACGACCGAGAACGCGTCCGGCGGGGTCGCCGAGTCGGTGTTCATCGCCGGGCTGTTCGTGCTGGCGGCCAAGGAACTGGCCGGGATCGCGGCGCTGCGCGGGCAGGACGGCGAGGAGGTCGTCTACCGGGCGGCGGCCGAGAAGATGGCCGGCACGGTCACCGAGCACGGGTGGGACGGGGCCTGGTTCCGGCGGGCGTACGACTTCTACGGCAACGTGATCGGCTCCGGCGAGAACGACGAGGGGCAGATCTTCATCGAGCCGCAGGGCATGTGCGTGCTCGGCGGGGTCGGCCTGGAGGACGGGCTGGCGGCGCGGGCACTGGACAGTGTGGCCGAGCGGCTGGCCACCCCGCACGGCATCGTGCTCCAGCAGCCGGCCTACTCGGGGTACCGGATCGAGCTGGGGGAGATCTCCTCGTACCCGCCGGGCTACAAGGAGAACGCCGGCATCTTCTGCCACACCAACCCGTGGATCATGATCGCCGAGACGATGGTCGGCAACGGGGACCGGGCGTTCGACTACTACCGGCGGCTCAACCCGTCGGCCCGGGAGGCGATCAGCGAGGTGCACCGCTGTGAGCCGTACATCTACGCCCAGATGATCGCCGGTAAGGACGCGCCGACCCACGGCGAGGCCAAGAACTCCTGGCTGACCGGCACCGCGGCGTGGAACTTCGTGGCCATCACCCAGTGGATCCTGGGCATCCGGCCGGACTTCGGCGGCCTGCGGATCGACCCGGTGCTGCCCGGTGGATGGCCCGGCTTCGAAGCGGTTCGATCGTTCCGCGGCGCCACCTACGAGATCAGCGTGCGGGGGACCGGCCGGGTCACCCACCTGCTGGTCGACGGCGAGCGGGTCGAGGGCAACCTGATCCCGCCGGCCGCGCCGGGCGCCGTGGTCAGGGTCGAGGCGATCGCCACCGCATGAGTGACGGGGTTCGGCCGGCGCACCGCCGGCCGAACCCTCAGCGGGGCAGTCGCAGGCCGGACATGCCGCCGTCGACCGCCAGGGACATCCCGGTGGTCGCGCCGGCCGCCGGGCCCGCCAGGTAGAGGATCGCGTCGGCCACCTCGTCCGCGGTGACCAGCCGCCCGGTCGGCTGCCGGGCGGCCAGCCGCGCCTTCTCACCCTCCGGATCATCGGTACGCGCGAGCAGCCGCCCCACCCACGGCGTGTCCACCGTGCCCGGCGCGACGCAGCACACCCGGATCCCCTCGCCCACCAGGTCGGCGGCCATCGCCAGGGTGAGCGCGTGCACCGCGCCCTTGGACGCCGAGTAGAGGGCCCGCTGCACCAGCCCCGCGGTGGCGGCGATCGACGACAGGTTGACGATCACCGCGTGCCGGCTGCGCCGCAGGTACGGCAGCGCGGCCCGGCTGGCCCGCGCCACCCCGGTCACGTTGACGTCCAGCACCCGCGCCCACTCGTCGTCGCCGTTGCCCTCGACCGGCCCGACCGAGCTGATCCCGGCGCTGTTGACCAGGATGTCGATGCCCCCGTGGACGGCGGCGATCTCGGCCATCGCCGCCTCCAGGGAGGCTCCGTCGCGGACGTCGGCCGTCACGATGCCCGGCCCGGGGGTCAGGTCGACGGCGCCGACCTTCGCGCCGGCCTCGGCGAACCGCCGCACGCAGGCCGCCCCGATCCCGGAGCCGCCGCCGGTGACGACGGCGACCAGGCCGTTCACCCTTTCACCCCGCTGCGTTGTCGGCCCAGCCCGTCGATCTCGGTCTCCACCACGTCACCCGGTCGCAGGTACGGGAACCGCCCGGACAGGGCCACCCCCTGCGGCGTTCCGGTGTTGATCAGATCCCCCGGTTCGAGGACGGTGAACTGGGACAGGTGCCAGATCAGGAACCCGACGTCGAAGATCATGTCGGCGGTGCTGGAGTCCTGCCGGGGCTCGCCGTTCACCCACGACCGCAGCCGCAGCGGGAAGGTCAGCTCGTCCGGCGTGACGAGCCACGGCCCGAGCGGGTTGAAGGTCTCGCACGACTTGCCCTTGGACCACTGCCCGCCGGAGCGCTCCAGCTGGTACTCGCGTTCGGACACGTCGTTGACCACCACGTACCCGGCCACGCAGGCCATCGCCTCGGACGGGGAGGCCAGATAGCGGGCCGTCCGGCCGATCACCACGCCCAGCTCGACCTCCCAGTCGGTCCGCGTGGACCCCGGCGGCAGCAGGATGTCGTCCTCCGGCCCGGCCACCGTGTTCGGCGCCTTGTAGAAGATGATCGGCTCATCCGGCGGCGCGGCGCCCGACTCGGCCGCGTGGGCCGCGTAGTTCTGCCCGACACAGAGGATCACTCCCGGCCGGGCGATCGGTGGGCCGACCCGTCCACCGTCCACGTAGGCCGGGGGCAGCGCGGCCGGATCGCCCTGGTAACCGCCGGACGCCAGGAACGGCGCGTCGATGTCGGCGGTCACCGAGGACAGGTCGTAAAGCGCTCCCCCAGAGGACAGGATCGGGCGTTCCGCGCCGGGTGGGCCCACCCGCAGGTATCTCAACACAGCTCCCATCGTCGGTTCACGGCACCGGCACCTCGGGGTCGAGCAACCACGCGGCGACCAGGTCACGCCAGAGGCCGCCGGGGATCTTCACCGACGCCATCGCCGCGGCGTCCGCGGCCTCCTCCGGCGAGCGCATGCCGACCAGCACCGACGCGACCGCCGGGTGGCCGAGCGGGAACTGCAGGGCCGCGGCGCGCAGGGGCACGTCGTACCGGTCGCAGAGTCGCTCCATGGCCTGCGCGCGGGCGATCACGTTGGGCGCGGCGGGCCGGTAGTCGTAGGTGGCGCCGGGCACCGGATCGGCCAGCACACCCGAGTTGTAGACACCGCCGACGATCACCGAGACGCCGCGCCGCTCGCACTCCGGCAGCAGGTCGGCCAGCCCGGACTGGTCCAGCAGCGAATAGCGCCCGGCCAGCAGGAAGCAGTCGAACTGGCCGGTCCGGGCGAACGCGGTGAGCATCGCCGACCGGTTCATCCCGGCGGACACCGCCCCGATCACGCCCTCCCGCCGCAGCCGCACCAGGGCCGGCAGCGCCTCGCCGGCGGCCGCCTCGAAATGGTCGTCCGGATCGTGCAGATGCAGCACGTCGATCCGGTCCACGCCCAGGCGTTCCCGGCTCTCGTGCAACGACGAATACACCCCGTTGGCGGAGAAGTCCCAGGTCAGCACGGTCTGGTCGGCCTCGGCCCAGATGTCGGCCGGATCCGGGCGGCCGGGCGCCAGACGGCGGCCGACCTTGGTGGCGAGCGTGTAGCCATCGCGCGGGCGCTCCCGCAGGGCGGTGCCGGCCCGCCGTTCGGAGAGGCCCGCGCCGTACAGCGGGGCGGTGTCGAAGAAGCGCACCCCACGCTTCCAGGCCTCGTCGACGGCGGCCACCGCGGTCCGGTCGCCGACCGCCGAATACAGGCCACCGATCGGCGCCAGCCCCATTCCGAGCCGGGTGACGGTGACATCGGTGCCGCCCAGCGACACCCTCGCGAACGGATCCACGGAACGGGGTCCTCTCATAGATCCGACGGGATCTACCGAACTGTTTAATGCTTGTCGATGCGGTAGTCAAACACCGACATAGAGTCATCATCTGTGAACAGTTCGATGATCTTGGGGGCGGCCGGCATCCTCGCCGCGGCCGCCCTGGCACAGGCGGCCACCGGTTTCGGCTTCTCCCTGCTGGCGGTTCCCCTCCTGGGACTGGTGGCCGGACCGGTGGACGCGGTCGTCGGCTCGTCCGTGCTGGCCTGCCTCATCAACGCGGTCGCGGTGGCCCGTGACCACGGCGCGGTACGGTGGCGGACGGCCCGCACCGTGCTCGCCGCCGGCCTGGCCGGGCTGCCGTTCGGGCTGCTGCTGCTCACCGTTCTCCCGGCCCGGTCGCTGACCGTCCTGATCGCGTTCTGCGTGCTCGCCGGCGCCGCCGCCATCTGGCGTGGCCTGCGGATCCGCGGCGGCCGGGCCGCCATGCTGACCTCCGGGTTCGTCTCCGGCCTGCTGACCACGGCGACCGGCGTCAACGGCCCGCCGATGGCCGCCGCGTTCAGCGCCATGGGCCTGCCGCCCCGGCAGTTCCGGGCCACCCTCGCCGCCATCTTCATGGTGGTCGGCCCGCTCGGCGTCGCCGGGTTCGTGCTGGCCGGCCAGTTCACCACCCGGGCCGGCGTCATCGCGCTGGCCGGGCTGCCCGCGGTCGTGGGCGGCTGGTGGGCCGGTGACCGGCTCTTCGCCCGGCTCACCGACCCGGTCCTGTTCCGCCGGGTGGTGCTGGCCGCGCTGTGCGTGGCATCGTTGATCACTCTGGCCCGGGCCGCGACGGCCTGACATCGGTGGTGGAGGTGCGCGTTTCGCTTCCGCTTCTTTTCCGGTACGCGTGACGTCGTCCCGCCACAGCCCTCCGTCCCGTCCGGTCGGCGCGCTTGCTGCCCGCTCCCGCCTGTGCCGCCCCGCCGGGCGTAGATCGGTGGCGAGTGGGTGCACACGTTCGGGTTGTCGAAGCCGCGGTGGGCGCACACGCAGGTCGCCACGTGCGCGGCCACCACCGCTGTAGGCCCTGGAGGCGACCACGAAATCGCCGGCGTGACGGCCGGGAGTGGGCAGCCGGGAGCCTGGTGAGCCGCACCGTGACCTCGACCACCAGAGACCTCTAGCGGAGGCCGGGCAGCACCTTGGCGCCGAACGTCTCGATGAACGGCATCAGGTCCTGGCCCACGTGGTGCAGGTAGATCCGGTCGAACCCGAGATCGGCGTACCCGCGCAGCAGTTCGGTGTGCCGGTCCAGGTCGGCGGAGATGTTCACGACCCGCGCCACCTGGTCGACGGTCACGTGCTCGGAGACCACGTCGAACTCCTCGGCGGTGGCCAGATCCCAGCAGACCGGCGGGTCGAAACAGTTGCTCCGCCACTGGTCGAGGGCGATCGCCTCGGCCTCCGCCTCGGTCGGCGCCCAGCTCAGGTGCACCTGGAGACAGAGCGGGCCGCGCCCGCCGGCCGTCCGGTACGCCGCGATGATCTCGCGGAGGCGCGGCTCCGGGGCGTTGACCGTGACCAGCCCGTCGGCCCACTCCGCGCACCAGCGGGCGGTCGCCACGCTGACCGCCGCGCCGATCAGGGGCGGCGGCGTCTCCGGGCGGGTCCACAGTCGCGCCCGGTCGACGGTGACCAGCCCGTCCCGGGACACCTCCGCACCGCCGAGCAGGTCGCGGATGACGTCGGCGCACTCGCGCAGCCGGGCGTTGCGGACCTCCTTGCGCGGCCACCGGCCGCCGGTGATGTGCTCGTTGCTGAACTCGCCGCTGCCCAGCGCCGCCCAGAACCGGCCGGGGAACATGCTGCCCAGGGTGCCGATCGCCTGCGCGACGATCGCCGGGTGGTAGCGCTGGCCGGGCGCGGTCACCACCCCGAACGACAGGTTGGTGGCCTGGAGCGCGGCGCCCAGCCAGGACCAGGCGAAACCGGACTGGCCCTGGCGGGCGCTCCACGGCGAGAAGTGGTCGGAACACATCGCGGCGGCGAACCCGGCGCGTTCGGCGGCGACGACCGCCTCCAGAAGCGCGCCGGGCGGGATCTGCTCGTGTGAGGCGTGGATGCCGTACTCCGTCATGGGAGTACCGGTACCCACTATTCCGGCGCGACGACCAGGATTCCCAGGCACATCTCGTCGCTGGTGCCCTCGCCCCACACCACGTACCGGGAGGGCAGCGTCTTCAACTGCGGCAGCTGCTTGCGCAGCGTGGCGTCGTGGGTGCAGGTCACCCGGACCACGTCACCCTTGGCGATCTGCAAGGGCTTTTTCAGCGGTACGAGCGCCTGGTTGTCGAAGTTGTACTGTGGCACGTCGAGGACCGTCTGGGCCCTGGCCGTTCCCGGGTTCAGCTCGATTTTGATCGACCGGCCCAGCAGATGCATGTGCCCGGCCGCCATGTACACCGTGCCGCCCTGCTCGATCGGCTGGTCACAGCTCTGGGTGGTGCCGGGCTTCGGCGCGCCGCCCTGGTTGCACCACTGATCGAGCTGGTGCACCGTCTCGGCGGACTCCGGCCCGAACCGCTTGGCGACGTCGGCGATCGCGGCCTCCCGGTCGCACAGCGGGCCGGTGCCGCCGGGCTCGCAGGGCAGTTCGATCGGCGCCATGACCAGGCCGGTGGCCAGCGGCTTCAGGTTCGCGCCGGCGGCCGACAGGCGCATCTGCATGCCGGACGTGTCGGATCCCGGCCCGCCGTCGCCGGCGCCCAGCAGGTTGTAATGGATCTGCATGACGAGCTTGCTGCCGGGCGGCATCTCGAAGCCGAAGCCGTCCGGCATCAGGGTCTCGCCGGCGCCCGGCGCCCAGTGCGCCACCCAGGCGGTCTCGCCCTGCACCCCGCTGTCGCCGAAGCAGGTCCAGCCTTCGCCGGGCGCCTCGGCGTCCACCGACGCGGCGGCCTTGGCCTGCTCCGGGTTGAGCCGGTAGAAGATCGCGTGGTGCACGATCGCCGCGTTCTGCGGCAGGAACCGGCTGCCGGTCAGGTACGCCGGCTCGGTCAGCCCCGGGTCGACGAGGAAGCACCGGTACTCGTCGGTGCCACCGTTCGGCGCGGCCGGAGAATACGGTTGGGTCAGGCCCACCTCGACGAACCGCTCGCCCTCCCGCAGCGGGGTGGGCGGCGGCGCCGAACCGGTGCTGTGCCCGGTGTGCGGGGCGGCCGACGGTGGCGCCGCCACCGGCTCGGGCTCGGAGCCGCACGCGGCGAGCAGCAGCACACCGGCGAGCGCGGTGACGACGGCGGGACGGGCGAACCTCATTGCGGGCCTCCCTCGGCCAGGCGACGAGATGCGCCCAATCCTTCCAAGCGTCAGCAGGTCTCGCATATCCGTGGGAACCCGGAGGATACCCACGAATCGATCATCAGGGTCCGGTCGAGACCTCGACTGAGGTGGGTGCCGGGTACACCGGTGCCTGTTCCACCCCGCCGTCGGACCGGACCGCGAACATGACGAAACCGCAGAACAGGATCACGGTGCCGATCACCGCCGCCACGATGGTCAGGACCAGCCACGGGAACCGGCGCGGGGGAGCGGCCTGGTACGGCGGCAGCGGGGCGGCGGGCACCCGGGGCAGGTCGGTCTGGGTGTCGGCGGCCGCCACGATGCTCTCCGGGTCGCCGAGGCGGTCCAGGATCGTACGGATCTCGGCCTCGGTCTCCGCCCCGGACTCGGCCCGCGCGATGTCGATGTGCTCGCGCAGGTCGGCGAGCAGCTCCTCGCGCCGCCCGGCGGGCAGGCCGGCCGCGGCCCGCCCGACCCGGGCCAGGTAATCGGCGACCAACTGGTCGGTCTGGGTCATCACTTGCTCTCCGTTCCCAGGATGCGGTCGACGCCGCTGCGGAAGGCGACCCACTCGGTGCGGAAGTGGGTGAGAGCCGCCTCGCCGTCCGATGTGAGGGTGTAGTAGCGCCGGGGCGGCCCGGCGGGCGCCTCGCGCCAGGTGGTCGCGATCCTCCCGTTGCGCCGCAGGCGGGACAACAGGGGATACATCGTCCCCTCGCTGGTGGACATGCCGAGGGCCCCACTGAGGTGCTGCACCAACTCGACGCCGTAGAGCTCGCGCTTGTCGAGGAGGGCGAGCACGCAGTACTCAATGGTGCCCCGGCGCAGGGCTGTGGTCAGCGCCGCGTCATCGCTCATGCAGACAAGGTACCTTGCACCGCAAGGTAAGTGCCAGAGAGAAAGGGGGCCGGGCGGCCCCCTTTCGAAATCAGCTGGTGATGCGGAACGTGGCGTCGGCCTTCTCGGTGGTGGTGCTGATCGGGTCGACCCTCAGCAGATAGTTGTAGTGGCGCAGGTAGCGGGTCGGGTAGTTGTACGACTGGAACGACGACCAGGTGCTGTCCGCCAGCCCGGCCACCTGCTTGAACGTCGCGTCCGCGGCGAACGTGGTGGTGCCGTCGTTCGCGGCGAGCTGCCCGTCGTAGCCGTAGTGCCGCAGGTAGTAGCCGGGGTAGTTGACCGACTCGAAGGAGACGTGACCGGAGCTGTTCGCCAGGCCCGGCACGATCCGGAACTGCGAGTCCAGGAGCGGGCTCACGTTGGCGTCGATCCGTACGTCGAAGTTGGAGTGCCGCACGTACCGGGTCTGGTTGTTGTACGACTGGATCCGCTTCAGGGTCGTCGTGCCGCTGCCCCACTTGGCCAGCACCCGGGACTCCTCGGCGGCGGTCAGGTTCAGGATCGAGCCGTGCCGCTTCTTGGTGGTGCCCAGGCTGTAGTCGGTACGGGTGGCGAAGTTCGCGGTGCTGCCCAGGTTGGTGGAGCGCACCGGCATGTACCCGCGGCCGGTCGCGTACTGGTCGACCCACAGGTGCCACTCATTGGCGCCGTTGGTCTGCGCCCACATCGGGCCTTCGACCACGTTGCCGCCGGTGGCGCCGTTGGAGATGCCGAGGTGCTGGAGGTCGCCGATCTTCGTCCAGGCGCCCAGGATCGTGTTGCTGCCCTCGACGGTGATCTGTCCGTCGGCCGAGGCCCGGTAGTAGCGGTAGCCGCCCAGGCTGTTCGCCACCTCGATGATCTGGGTGTCGATGATGCCCTGGCCGGTGCCCCGGTCGATGTAGAGCTGCGGGGCCGTGACGGTCCGGAAGTCGCTGGTCCGCACGTACCAGATCCGGTGCTTGGTCACACCGTTGAGCAGTGAGTTGGTGGCCCAGTAGATGACGTAGTCGTTGGTGGCCGGGTTCCAGATGGCCTCCGGCGCCCACGCGTCACCGGCGCCGGAGATGCCGCCGGCCACGTTGATCAGTCGCGGCACCGACCAGTTGACCAGGTCGGTGGACTCCCAGACGACCAGGTTCTTGCTGCCCTTGCTGGACGCGTCACCCCAGGAGGTGCCGCTGGCGATGCGCAGGTCGGTGGCGATGATCCAGTACTTGTCGCCGTTGGGGGAGCGGACGATCGCGGGGTCGCGGACGCCCTTGGTGCCGACCGTGGAGAGCAGCACCGGGCCGCCGCCGTTGAGGTCGGTCCAGTTGCGACCGTCTTTGCTGTGTGCCAGGTAGATCTGCTCGCCCTGGCTGGACTCCCCGATGAAGTGGGCCATCAGGTAGCCGGTGAACGGGTCGAGGGCGCTGGCGGGAGCGGCCAGGCCGGCGAGGAGGAGGACGAGGGTGGCGAGGAACGTGCTGATGCGGGTGAGGACTCTGGGCATCAGATCTCCGAAAATGTTAGCGCTAACGCTACGGGGGAATGTTTCGAAGTGTTGATGCCCGTAACTTCATTGTCAAGAAGTCAGCACTCGGTGACGTTGACGGCCAGTCCGCCCCGGGCCGTCTCCTTGTACTTGTCCTTCATGTCGGCGCCGGTCTCCTTCATGGTCTTGATGACCTTGTCGAGGGAGACGTG
>NZ_BMPW01000003.1 GCF_014647795.1 Actinoplanes campanulatus
CCGGGGCGAGCGACTCGCCACGGAGGATCGGCCACGAGAACGCCGGGTTTACCGAATGCGGGATCAGGTTCGACCGGCGCCCGCCCGGGGTCCGGCGATGCGCTGGGCCAGCCACACCGGGATCACTGAGAGGACGATCAGAACCGCGGCCACCACGTTGACGACCGGGGCCTGGTTGGGCCGGAACAGGTTGTTGAAGATCCAGATGGGCAGAGTGGTCACCCCGGGCCCGGCGGTGAAGGTGGTCACGATGATCTCGTCGAAGGACAGCGCGAAGGCGAGCAGCCCACCGGCCAGCAGGGCGGACCGGATCAGCGGGAAGGTGACGTACCGGAAGGTCTGGAAGCCGGAGGCGCCCAGGTCGGCCGACGCCTCCTCCAGGTTGGTGCCGGTCCGGCGCAGCCGGGCCAGCACGTTGTTGTAGACCGTCACCACGCAGAACGTGGCGTGGCCGACGATGATCGAGAACATCCCCTTGCCGATGCCGAGGTCGCCCATCACCGACCGCCAGGCGCTGTCCAGGGCGATGCCGGTGACGATGCCGGGCAGCGCGATCGGCAGCACCACGAGCAGCGAGATCGTGTCCCGGCCGAAGAACTGGAACCGCTGCACCGCGAAGGCGATCATCGTGCCCAGCACCAGGGCGATCGCGGTGGCGCCGAGCCCGGCCTGCACCGACGTGAGCAGCGCCTGCCGGGCGCCGTCGTTGGCCCAGGCGGCCGACCACCAGCGGGTGGTGAGGTCGTGCGGCGGCCAGGCGAAGGTGCGGTCGCCGTTGAACGAGTTGATCAGCACCAGCAGCAGCGGCACGTAGATGAACGTGAGCCCGAGCGCCATCACGGCACGCAGCGCCCAGCGGGCGGGGGCAGACAGCGTCACAGCTCCTCCAGGGCGCCGGAGCGGCGGACCGCGAGCAGGTAGATCACCATGATCAGCACGGGGACGGTGGCGATCGCGGCGGCGAACGGGAGGTTGTTGGCGGCGCCGATGTTGGCGTAGACCAGGTTGCCGATGAGCTGGGTCTTGCCGCCGACGATCTGCACGGTGATGTAGTCGCCGAGCGACAGCGAGAACGTGAAGATCGACCCGGCGAAGACCGACGGGACCAACGTCGGCAGGACCACCGACCGGAAGGTACGCCCGGCGCGCGCCCCCAGGTCGGCGGAGGCCTCCAACAGCGAGTCCGGCAGCCGTTCCAGTCCGGCGTAGACCGGCAGGATCATGTAGGGCAGCCACATGTAGGCGAGCACCAGGACGGTCGCGGGCAGCCCGTAGCCGGGCCCGTCGAAGAGGGTGTCCATGGGGCCGTTGTTGGCCAGCAGGATCCGCCAGGCGTAGGCCTTGACCAGGTAGCTTGCCCACAGTGGAGTGAGGATGGCGATGACCAGCCAGTGCCGGGATCTCGCCGACGCCACCTTGGCCATGAAGAACGCCATCGGCACGGCGACGACGACGCAGATGACGGTGACCGCCGCGGCCACGCCGACACTGCGCAGGGCGACGTTCCGGTACACCTCCTCGGTGAGGATGGTCCGGAAGTTCCCCAGGGAGAACTGCCGGACCACCTCGCCGGTGAAGCCGTTCACGGTCCAGAACGCCGACACCAGCAGCACCGCGAGCGCGCCGAGATAGGCGACGACCAGCCAGAGCAGGGGCGCCGAGAGCAGGCCGGCCAGGCGCAGGCGCGGGTGCCGGTGCAGGTACGAACCGAGACCTACCACGTCATCCCTTGATCGTCGTCCAGGCCTGGGTCCAGGCCGAGTAGTCCTTGCAGGTCACGTCCTTGCGCCCGTCGATGCACCGGGCGAGCGGGGTGGTCCAGTACCAGACCTGCTCGAAGTAGGCCTCGTCCTCGGCGTGGAAGGTGGCGCAGTGGTTCTTGTCCTTGGTCTCGGCGCAGGACAGCCTGTTGGACGGCGCCTCACCGAACCACTCGGCGACCCCGGCGTTGGCCGTGGGCGAGATGATGTGGTTCATCCACAGGTACGCGCAGTTGGGGTGCCCGGCCTTGGCGGACACCATCCACGTGTCGGACCAGCCGGTGGCGCCCTCGGCCGGCAGGATCGCCTCGACGGGCGCGCCGTCGGCCTTGGTCAGGTTGGTGATGACCTGCCAGGTGGTGCCGAGCACCGAGTTGCCGGCCTTGAAGGCCTGCACCTCCTTGGTGTAGTCGGACCAGTACTCGCCGATCAGCTCGTTCTGCTGCTTGAGCAGGTCGACGGCCGCCTGGAACTGGGTGTCGTCGAGGGCGTACGGGTTCTTGATGTTCAGTTCCGGCTTGGTCTTCATGAGGTAGAGCGCCGCGTCGGCGATGTAGATCGGCGAGTCGTACGCGGTGATCTTGCCCTTGTGCGGTGACGCCGGGTCGAAGACGGCGCTCCACGAGGTGGGCGCCGGGGTGACCGTGTCGGTGCGGTACATGAGCAGGTTGGCGCCACGGCCGTGCGGGGCACCGTAGGGCACGCCGTCGACCGAGTTCCAGGCCTTGTTCTTCAGGCCCTCGAAGACGTCCTTGTAGTTGCTGAGCAGATCGGTGTTGACCGGGGCGACGTCGCCGCCGTAGATGAGCCGCAGCGACGCGTCACCGGAGGCGGACACCACGTCGTACTCGCCGGTCTTCATGAGGGCGACCATCTCGTCGGACGTCCCGGCGATCTTGTTGTTGACCTGGCAGCCGGTCTCCTTTTCAAAGCCGGTGACCCAGTCGACGCTCTTGTCGGTGGAGCCGTCCTCGACGTACCCGGCCCAGGAGACGACGTTGACCTCGCCCTCGCCGGCGCCGAGAGCCGCCAACTTGTCGATCTTCGGGACGGTGAGGCCGCCGGGGCCGCTGCCGGCCGCGTCGCCGCCACCGTCACCGCCGCATCCGGCGAGCGTGAGCACGCCCGCGGCCAGTGCCGCCAACAATATTCTTCCGCTATGCATGCGCGGTCTCCTTCGCAACAGGGGGAATCTCGACGATGTGCTCGTCGTGCCAGGTCAGGTGCACCCGCTGGCCGCGGGCGGCCAGGGGCGCGCCGTCGTGGCGGTTCTGGGAGACGACGACGGCGCGGCTGCCCGCGTCGAGGTCGACGACATACCGGGTGACGGCGCCGGCGTAGACGACCTCGGCGACCGTGCCGGGCGCACCGGTGTCCGCGGAGATCTCGATCTTCTCGGGGCGTACCGAGAACACGCCGTCGCGGGCGAACAGCGCCCGGGACACGTCACCGGTGAACACATTGGAGGTGCCGACGAAACCGGCGACGAAGGAGCTGCGTGGCCGTTCGTACACCTCCTCGGGGGTGCCGACCTGGGCGATGCGCCCGGCGTCGAAGACCGCGACCCGGTCGCTCATGGTGAGCGCCTCGTCCTGGTCGTGGGTGACGAAGACGAAGGTGATGCCGACCTCGCGCTGGATGGCCTTGAGCTCCACCTGCATCTGCTCGCGCAGTTTCAGGTCGAGCGCGCCGAGCGGCTCGTCGAGCAGCAGCACCTTGGGCCGGTTGACCAGGGCGCGGGCCAGGGCGACGCGCTGCCGCTGACCGCCGGACATGGCGGCCGGGCGACGGCCGCCGAAGCCCTCCAGCCGGACCGAGGCGAGGGCCTGTTCGGCGCGCTCCCGGCGCTCCCGCCTGGCGACCCGGCGGACCTTGAGCCCGTACTCCACGTTCTCCAGCACCGTCATGTGCGGAAACAGGGCGTAGTCCTGGAAGACGGTGTTGACGTCGCGCTCGAAGGGCGCGAGCCGGGTCACGTCCCGCCCGCCCAGCTCGACGGTCCCGGCGGTGGGCAGCTCGAACCCGGCGATCATCCGCAGCACGGTGGTCTTGCCCGAGCCGGACGGGCCGAGCATGGAGAAGAACTCGCCGTCGGCGATCGCGAGGTCGACGCCGGCCACGGCATCGACCGCGCCGAACGACTTACGGAGCCCGGTCAGCCGGATGGCCGGGGTTGAGATGTCGGTCACGGCGAAAACGTATGGCGTCAGACTTTAAAGGTCAAGACAGCCCGGTAACCGGTTCGTTAACAGCCATACGGAAGAATCACGGCCCATGGGGACGTCCCGAGCCAGCGCGCGATCCGTGGTGTTCGCGCCACTCGACCCGCACAGCCGAGCCGAGACGGTCGTCCGTCGGCTCACCGACGCCATCACGTTCGGGCTGCTCACCGACGCCGAGCAGCTGCCCAGCGAGACCGACCTGGCGGCACAGTTCGGGGTCTCCCGGGTGACCGTCCGGGAGGCTCTGGTGGCGCTGCGGCAGCAGAACCTGGTGGAGACACGCCGCGGTCGTGGCGGCGGCAGCTTCGTGCGCGCGCCCACGGCGGCCGCCGACCGGTCCCTGCGGTCCCGGCTCTCCGAACTGAGCCTGCCCAACCTGCGCGACACGGCCGACCACTACGCGGCGGTCGCGGGGGCCGCCGCACGGCTGGCCGCCCAGCGCGCCGACGCCGACGACATCCTGCGCATCGAGGAGGTCGACGCCGACGTGGCCGGGCCGCTGCACCGGATGGAGCGGGCCTACCACCTGGAGGTCGCGGCGGTGGCCCAGTCCGCCCGCCTGGCCCGGGAGGAGATCCGGTTCGCCGGCGAGCTGGGCACGCTCCTCTGGTCCCCGATACTCCAGACCGCCGACAGCACCTATGATCCGCACGCGGAACACCGGGCCATCACGGCGGCCATCGCGGCCGGCGACGGCGACCTGGCCCGCAGACTCACCGAAGAACACATAGAGACGGCCGTCGAGCGGCTCGTTACGCTGCACTTGACGCTGGTCGAGCCGTAAAGGTGGGCCCCGTGGGACAGACGATCACAAGCGAGACGACAGCCCTGGCCGCACGCGTCACCACCCTGGCCGAGGCCGCCTTCGCCACCGCCGACGGGCTGCGCCGCCGGGCCGAGGATCTGTTCACCGGCGGGCGGCCCGCCTCGGCCGACCTGGCCGTGCTGCGCCCGTGGGTGACCGAGGCGCTGGGCGGGCTGATCAACGGGGCCGGGGTGATCACCGTCCCGCTCGCCGACGGGCGGCCCGGTCTGGAGTGGTGGATGGGTTCCCCGGCGCAGCGTTCCCGGCTGACCCTCGACCTGGACCCGGCCAGTGACACGTTCGTCGACGTGGGCCGTCAGCCGTGGTATTCGGTGCCCCGCGACACCGGCCGCCGCCACGTGACCGGGCCGTACGTCGACTACGTCTGCGCCGAGCAGTACGCGCTCACCTTCACCGTCCCGGTCACCGACCACGGCACGTTCGCCGGGATCGCCGGGGCGGACGTGTTCGTCGGCGACTTCGAACGCGCCCTGCGCCCGGCCCTGCGGGCGGTCGGCACACCGGTCGCGCTGGTCAACACGCACGGCCGGGTGGTCGCCGGCAGCACGGCCCACCACCTGGCGGGCTCCCTGATCCGGGACGCGCACATCCGGACGGCGCTGCTCACCGCGCTTCCGGCGGTGCTGCCCGGCGGGGTTCGGCTAACGCCGTGCGGCACCCTGCCCCTGGCGGTCCTGACCTGGCCGTGAGGTCGGCGCCCGGCATCGACCGTGGCAGGATCTGCTGGTGCGGATCGGGATGCTTGGATCGTTCGAGGTGCACGGCGACGACGGCGCCCTCACCGAGGTGCCCGGCGCACGGCTGCGCGGGTTGCTGATCGCCCTGGCGCTGGAGACCGGCCGGGTGGTGCCGAAGGCGGCCCTGGTCGACTGGATCTGGGGTGGACACTCGCCCGCCGACGCCACGAACGCCCTGCACCGTCTGGTCTCCCGGCTGCGCAAGGCGCTGCCGGACGGCGCGGTCGAGGGGCACGCCGAGGGCTACCGGCTGACCGTCGAGCCGGACGCGGTCGACGCCGTCCGGTTCGAGCGCCTGGTCACCACGGCGCACGCCCGGGCCGGCGACGACCCGGCCCGCCAGCGGCTGCTGCGGGAGGCGCTCGGCCTGTGGCGCGGGCCCGCCATGCGGGATGTCACGCTGCCGGACAGCGCGGCCTTCGGCGCGGCCGTCACCCGGCTGGAGGAGCTGCGCCTGGCCGCGCTGGAGGACCGGTACGAGTCCGGCGCCGGCCGCCCCGAACTGGTCCCCGAACTGACCACTCTGGTCGCGGCGCACCCGCTGCGGGAACGGCTGGCCGCCGCCCTGATGCGCGCCCTGGCCGCGGCCGGCCGGGGCAGTGAGGCGCTGCTGGTCTACCAGCGCACCCGGGAGGCGCTGGCCGACGCCCTGGGGGTGGACCCGTCACCGGAGCTGTCCGCCCTGCACGTCGCCCTGCTGCGCGGCGACGCCCGGCGGCCGGAGCAGCGGCGGACCAACCTGCGCGCCGAGCTGACCAGCTACGTCGGCAAGTCGGCCGACGTCACGGCGGTCCGGGAGCTGGTGGCCGGGCACCGGCTCACCACACTGACCGGGCCGGGCGGCTCGGGCAAGACCCGGCTGGCCGCGGAGTCCGCCCGTACCCTGCTCGATGATCTTCCGGACGGGGCGTGGCTCGTGGAGCTCGCCGCCATCGGCCCGGACGGTGACGTGGCGCAGGCGGCTCTCGCCGGGCTCGGCCTGCGCGACACCCTGCTCGGCGAGGCGCCGCCGGCCGGCCCGCTGGAGCGGCTGACCGCCGCCGTCCGGGACCGGGAGACGCTGCTCATCCTGGACAACTGCGAGCACGTGATCGAGGCGGCGGCGGAGTTCGCGCACCGGGTGCTCGGCGAGTGCCCGAAGCTGCGGATCCTGGCGACCAGCCGGGAACCGCTCGGCATCGTCGGCGAGGCACTGTGGCCGGTGGAGCCGCTGGCCCTGCCCGCGGACGACGGCGACGCCGCCGGCTCCCCGGCGGTACTGCTGCTGCGCGACCGGGCCGGCGCCGTCCGCAAGGACCTCGGGAGCGACCCCGCCACCCTGTCCACGATGGTCCGGGTGTGCCGGGCGCTGGACGGGATGCCGCTGGCCATCGAGCTCGCGGCGGCCCGGCTGCGGACCATGTCCCTCGATCAGCTCGCGCATCGCCTCGACGACCGGTTCCGCCTGCTCACCGGCGGCAGCCGTACCGCCCTGCCCCGGCACCGGACGCTGCGGGCGGTGATCGACTGGAGCTGGGAGCTGCTGTCCGGGGCGGAACGCACGATGCTGCGGCGGCTGTCGGTGTTCTCCGGCGGGGCGAGCCTGGAGGCGGCCGAGCGGGTCTGCGGCGGCGACCACCTGGAGCTGCTCACCTCGCTCACCGAGAAGTCGCTGCTGGTGGCCGAGGGGGACGGCGCGCCCCGCTACCGGATGCTGGGCACCATCAGGGAGTACGCCGGTGACCGGCTGGCCGAGGCCGGCGAATCGGAGCAGACCCGGCGGGCGCACCTGGACTGGTGCACCGAACTGGCCGAGACCGCCGAGCCGCATCTGCGCCGGGCCGGGCAGCTCCACTGGCTGGCGCTGCTCCAGGCCGAGCACGACAACATCGGGGCCGCGATGCGCGGGGCGCTGGCGACCGGTGACGCGCCCGCGGCGATGCGGCTGGCCGCGGGCGCCGGCTGGTACTGGTGGCTCAGCGGCAACAAGACCGAGGGCGTGGAGCTGATCCTGGCGGCCACCGGGACGCCCGGTGCGGTGCCCGACGACATCCGGGCCACCGTCTACGCGATCTTCACCATGTTCCTGACCGACGGCCCCGGCGACGAGCACCGGGCGGCCGAGTGGATCATCAAGGCGTACGAGCTGAGCCGGCACGCCCCACGCCACCACCCACTGATCGGTTTCACCGCCCCGCTGGAGCGCCTGCTGCGGGAACCGGGCGCGGTCCTGTCCGCCTTCGAACCGCTGCTCGACGACCCGGATCCGTGGGCCCGCGCGCTGGCCCGGCTGCATCTGGGCAAGATGCGGACACTGCTCGGCCACGGTGGACACGACGCGGACGCCCACCTCGAGACGGCGCTCACCGAGTTCCGGGCGCTCGGCGAGCGGTTCGGCATCTCGTTCGCGCTGATCGAGCTGGCGAACCGGATCGCCACCCGCGGCGAGTTCACCACCGCCTGCGGATACTACGAGGAGGCGATCGAGGTGGTCACCCCGATCGGCGCGGTCGAGGACGTGATCCGGATGCGGGCCCGGCAGGCGCAGCTGTACTGGCTGGCCGGTGACCGGGAGGCCGCCGCGACCGCGCTCGACGGGGCGCGGCGCTCGGCGGAGCGGGTCACCTGGCCGGGTTCGCTGGCCGAGCTGGCTCTCGCCGAGGCGCGCCTGGCCCACTGGGCCGGCGACCGGAAGCAGGCGTACCGGCGGCTCACGGCCGCGACCGGGATCCTGGGCGCGGACGCCGAGCGGCCGAACCTCCGCGGCGAGATCGAGGATCTGCTCGGCTACCTCACCGAGGATCACCACGAGGCCGGTACGCACCGCGCCGCCGCCTACCGCGCGGCGGTCGAGACCGGCCACGCGCCGCTGATCGCCCAGGTGCTCGTCGGCGTCGCCGACCAGGCGCTGCGCCACGACGACCCGGAGCAGGCGGCGCGGCTGCTCGCGGCGAGCACCGCGGTCCGGGGCCTGCCGGACTGCGCGCACCCGGACGCGGCCCGGATCGAGCGGACCGTCCGCGACCGCCTGGGCGAGGGGTTCGCCGAGGCGACGGCGGACGGCGCGGCTGCCGACTGGCGCCGGCTGGCCGAGGTCACGCTCGCCTCTCTCAGCGGGTGAAGACGTCCAGCGGGACCGCGTCGGCGATGGCCTGGAACCCGGCCGCGCCGGGGTGCAGGTGGTCGCCCGAGTCGTACGCCGGCCGGAACCGGGTGGGCACGGACGGGTCGTGGGTGGCCCGGTCCGCGTCGAGGACGGCGTCGCAGCCGCTGCCGGAGCCGCGCAGGAACTCGTTGATCTCACCGCGGGCCGACTCGCCGCGAGCGGTCCAGTAGCCCGCGCCCTCGTACGGCGTGAGCGTCGAACAGATCACCCGCAGCCCCGCCCCGTGCGCCCGCTCGACCAGCGTCCGGAGGGCGCCGATCAGCTCGGCGGCGGACGGCGGATCGGCCGCGCCCAGGTCGTTTATCGCGTCGTCCGAGATGATCACCCAGCGGGCGCCCGGCCGGCTGAGCACGTCGCGTTCGAACCGGTTCAGCGCGCTCTCACCGCGGTCGTCGGCGGTGAGCCGGTTGCCGCTGATCCCGGCGTTGAGCACCCCGACCGTGTGCCCGGCCGCGCGCAGGCGGTCGGCGAGCAGGTCGGGCCAGCGCTGGTTGCCGTTGAAACGGGAGCCGAACCCGTCGGTGATGGAGGCCCCGAACGCGACCACCGCACCGGCCGCGTCCGGGTTGCGCACGTCCAGCCCGGACAGGAAGTACCAGCTGCTCTCGGTCCTCGCCCCGGACAGCGTGCCGGCCGCCGCCTGGTCACCGGAGGCGACGTACGTGTCCTGCACCGCGATCCCGTGCGTGGTCCCGCCGGCCGTGGTGGGCAGGTGCACGGTGACCGCCACGTCCCCGTCCGCCGGCACCGGGAACGCCACCTCGTCGCTGACCGCGGTCTGCCCGGCCGGCACGGTCGCCGAGGTCGCGCCCCCGAACGTGACCGGCCGGGAGTCCGTGACGGTGCCGCCGCCGGTGCGGTTCGCCAGGTAGGCCGAGCCGATGACCAGCGGCCCGCTGCCGAACTCGTTGGAGAACCGGACACGGGCGCTGTCGCCGCCGATGCTGGTGTGCACGATCTGCCGTACCGTGTGATCTTGAAAAGACCGCCCACCGTGCTGGACCGCGGTCCCCCAGGTCCCCACCCACGAAGCCGGCGCGGCCGACGGGACCGGAGCCGATGGCGACGGCGGCATGGGCACGGGCGGCGCCGAACACCCCGCGGCGAGACTCAGCGCGAACGCCACCGCGCACCGCCGCATCGACATGCTGATCATCGGCGCACATTCTGCCAATCGACGGTCACCGCGCTGCTCGAGGTCAGCCCCACGGCGCCGGGCGCAGCGGCTCGCCGTTGACCTCGGTCTCCCCGGCCAGGCCCCACCACAGTTCGCCGCCGCCGATCAGATAGGCGTGCCAGGGCCCGACCTGGGCGCCGGACTCCAGCCCGTCGGCGACGGCCGTCAGGTAGGCGCCCAGCGACGGCCAGCCCTCGTCGAAGTAGGCCGGGTTGCTGGTCGGCGCGATACCGAGGCGGCCGTGGCCGGGGCCGTCGCGCAGGTCGATGACCAACAGCGAGACGTCGCAGGTGGAGAACGGGATCCAGCGCTCGTGCCACCACGGCTCGTCGTTCGGCGGGTGGACCGTGAAGCCGTCGACGTCCTCGGCGACGTCCATCCGGATCTCGTACGCCTCGGCGACCCCGGCCGCGGACAGCGGGACGCCCTCCGGCAGCAGATTGGCCCACCGGGTCAGGCCGTCGTGCCGTAGCAGCGACTCGACCAGCTCGTCCGGCATCGCCAGGCCCGTCCCGGCGATCCGCTCCCGGGTGGCCGGCGGCGCCAGCACCGACAGGCCGCCCGGGGCGTGCCGGCCCAGCCACCGCTCGATACGGATCCAGGCCGCGGTCACGTCACTCAACGATTTCTCCGGGTCAGCGGGGAAGGTCATGCCGCCGGTGGACGATCTTCTCGACGACGCCGCCGGGCAGCAGCCGCCGCAGCGCGAAGACGAGCGGCGCGTTGCTGCCCACCGCGTACCGTGCCTTCGGCCGCTTTGCCTCGATCGCCGTGACGATCGTGGCGGCGACCCGCTCGGCGGTGATCCCGGCCCGCTCGTTGCGGTTCAGCGCGGTCAGCATCCGCTCGAAGTCGGCCCGGTACGGCGAGCCGTCGCCGATGTACTTCGTGCGCCGCTCGCTGATGCCGGTCGCGATCGACCCGGGCTCCACCGTGGTCAGCCACACCCCGAACGGCGACAGCTCGTGCCGTGCCCCGTTGCTGAACCCCTTGATCGCGGCTTTCGAGGCGACGTACGACGAGCGGTACGCCAGCGGGAACGACGCCAGCATCGACCCGACCATCACCACCCGGCCGTGACCGCGGTCCCGCATCCCCGGCAGCGCGAGCTGCGTGAGCCGGACCGGGCCCAGCACGTTCACCTGGAAGATCCGCCGCAGCGCCTCGCCCGGCAGTTCCTCGATCGGACCGGACTGGCTCTCGCCCGCGTTGTTGACCAGCACGTCCACGCCGCTCAGCGTCCCGGCGAGGCCCTCGATCGAGGCGTCGTCGGCGAGGTCGAGTGCCACGTACTCGACGCCGGGCGCCCTCTGTTCCGGCTTGAGCGAGGACGGGTCACGGCTGGTGCCCAGCACGCGATAACCGCGGGCGGCCAGTGCCGCCGCGGTCGCTTTCCCGATACCGGACGAGGCGCCGGTGACCAACGCGGTGCGATTCACGTGAGCAACCTAGCTGCCCTTGACCGGCCGGTCACGCCGGGAGATCGTCACGCCCATGATCTCCGACGTGTGGCTGTCCGATTTCACGCCCGGCGCGGAGCTGTTCCGCAGCGAACGCGAGTTTCGCTTCCACGGCCACGGCATCACCCACAGCCCACTGATGTTCATCTCCTTCCCCGGTCCGGACGGTCCCCGGACCGCGATCCAGCTCCAGTTCCGCCCGGTCGACGTGCTGCGCGTCCAGCGGATCTACCCGGGTCTCGTGGTGCGCTGCGCCACCGCCGCGGAGGCCGCCGGGGTCACCGCGACGCTGACCCGCCCGATCGACGACGGCGCCCACGTCCTCCTGCTGGAGTCCGGGCCGGCCCGCGACTTCGTCGTCTGCCAGGGTTTCGGCTGGCGGGAGGGTGTGCTGCCGCGCATGCAGGCGGGCTTCTACAACGCACCCTCCCGGTACGACCCGATGTGGCCCACCGGCCCCTTCGCCGGCACCGTCAACGACCTCGACTTCTCCCCTCCCGCCGAGGTGGCCGCCACCGTGATCGAGGGCTTCCCCGACCAGACGTCGCGCCGGGACCGCCGCGGCTGGGCCTGGGTGTTGACCGCCCGCGACGGTTCCTCCCACACCACAGTGGGCGTGTTCCTCTCCGAGACCGACGCCGAGGAGGCCGCCGACCTGCTTCGCCCCACGGTCCGCTCCTGCCGGGTAGACCAGGTCCCGATCGCTTTCTGACCCGCCGGCTCCCCGTTGCCGTCTCGCGGTTGAAACAGCAACGGGCCCGGTGGGCGCACACGATCGGCCTCTCCGGCGGGCGGGCGCACACGGTCGGGCGGCCGAAGCCGCGACGGGCGCACACGGAAGACGGTGCGTGCGCGGCCACCAGGGCTATGTGCCACGTAGGCGACCACGAAGCCGCCACCGCGCGCGCCCACCCACCGTGACCGGCGGCACGAAGGAAGTGACGGGAGGCCCGGCCTGCCCGGGCCCCGATCTGCGCCCGGCGGGCGCGGCACGGGCGGGAGTGGGCAGCAAGATCGCGCCGACCGGACGGAACGGCCCCGACAAGGCGGGACGACGACACGCGTACCCGATAAGGATCGAAACGCGGGCCGGGACCACGAAAGATCTCGGGCCGGCCATGATCGAGCTGTTGCGCCGGTGTGGTTGCCGGGGTGGTGCCGCCGCCCCGCATAGGGTGGGAACTCTATGACTGTGCAGGATTCCGAAGCCGAGACCCGTCCCTGCGCCCACTGCGGGCGCCCCGTGCCGCAGCGCGCCTCCGCCGGGCGCCCGTTCCGCTACTGCCGTGACAACGACGGCGAGTGCCAGCGGGCCTCGCGCAACGTGCGGATGCGGCACCGTTCATCGCCGGGGCTGGCCGGGCAGGTGGCGCGCACCTGGGAGGTCGTCGACCGGCTCGACCAGTTGGTCGGCACGCTGACCGAGGCGCTGCACTCGGAGATGTCCCCGGCCGGGGTGGAACGCCAGCTCGCCGAGGTTCGGGCGGAGACGTCCGGGCAGGTGGCGGCGGCGCACGCGGAACGCGACGACGCCCGCCGCGACGCCGAGCAGGCGGCCGACGCGGCGATCGCGGCACAGCAGGTCGCGGCGGCGGCCACCGCCGAACGGGACGAGGCCCGGCGGCAGGCCGGTGACGCGCAGCGCGCCGCCGAGGAGGCCGGGCTCCGGGAGCAGGAGGCGGTCACGGCCCGCGACGAGGCGGTCCGGGCGGCGACCGCGGCCGCGGCGCTGCGCGAGCGGGCCGAGGCCGAGCGGGACGCCGCGGCCGAGGAGCTGGCCACGGCCGAACAGGATCTTCAGGGGGTACGGGCACAGCGTGACGCCACGGAACGGGACCTGAAGGCAGCGCTCCAGGACGCCAGGGAGTTCCGTGACCGGGCCGAGGAGGAGCAGCACCGCTCCCAGGAGCGGCTGACCGCGGCGCGGGCGGAGGCGGATCGCGCCACGACCGAGGCGGAGCAGGCCCGGCAGGCGGCGGCCGCCGCCGGACGGGACCGGGACGACGCGGCCGCCCGGGCACGGCAGGCGCACGCCGAGGCCGCCGCGAAACGGGACGAGCTGGCGGCGGTGGTCGCGGAACGGGACGGCCTCCGGCGTACCGGGGAGGATCTCGAACGTGCCGCCGAGCGCGCCGCGCGGGAACGCGCCGATCTGGAACGCCGCCTCGCGTCCGCCCGTGCCGACGCCGACGCCGCCCAGGAGCGGGTGGCCCAGTTGACCTCGCAGGTGAGCGATCTGGCGTCCGCGCTGGCCGCTCTGGGTGCCGCCCGCCCGGGCCCGCCGGCTCAACCTGCTCCGTCCGGCAACAGTTGAGCCGGCCCACCGGGTGTTTCGCCCGCTTTTCCAGGCCCTGGCCGTAAACTGGTGAAGTTTCTCACGTCCCACCGGCCTGTAAGCGGCGGAGCGGGAACCGATCACTACCGTGGGCGAGCCGGAGGGTGACCTACGGTTCCGTGATTTACGAGTGAATTCGACCCAGTGACCGACATCGCACCACCCGTAGAACTCCCAAACCGCCATAAGGTGGACCAAGGTCCACTCGGCGGCGGGCTCGGTTTGCCGGGTGGGGTGAGTGGCCGGTTACGCTCATAGCGTTAACACCGCCGATACAGGCGGCCGATAGGGACTTTGGCGGTGCCGGAATTCCGGTGGAGGAATCCGGCGGCCGCTCCTTTCGTTACACCAACGAGAGCAGCACCACTAAGCGAGGGGAAAGCCGATCATGGGCGAACGCATGCTGCGCGGCAGCCGTCTTGGCGCGGTCAGCTACGAGTCCGACCGTAACACCGAGCTGGCGCCCCGACAGTCCCGCGAGTACCTGTGCGTCAAGGGTCACCAGTTCGAGGTGCCGTTCGCCGTCGATGCCGAGGTGCCGACCACCTGGGAGTGCAAGTTCGACGGCAGTGTCGCCCGCCTGGTCGACGGCAACGAGCCGGAGCAGAAGAAGGCGAAGCCGCCGCGCACCCACTGGGACATGCTGCTCGAGCGGCGTTCGATCGCCGAGCTGGAGGACATCCTCAACGAGCGGCTGCAGGAGGTTCGCACCCGCCGAGGTCGCTGAAATCCGCACACACGAGAAGGCCGCCCCCTCCAGACGGAGGGGGCGGCCTTCTCGTGTTCCGACCGGCTAGCGGACTATCTCGCCCTCGATGGCGGCGGCCGGCGGGCGCGGCTGGTCGTCGTCGACGACCACGACGGTGACCGGGTCGCTCTGGTGCACGCGGACCCGGCGCGGCCCGAACAGGTCGCCGGTGGCGGCGCCGCCCAGGTTGCGCTGGGCGAACCGCTCCACTCCACGGCGGGCCAGGATCCGGCCCGGTGGCAGCAGCAGGAGCAGGCCGGCGACGCCGGTGAGGAAGCCCGGCAGGGCCAGCAGCAGCGCCCCGAAGAGGCCGATCAGGGAGTTGCTGACCTCCCCGCCGGGCGGGCGCCCCGCCCGGACCGCCTCCTGGAAGGCACGGAAGCCGCGAACGCCCTCGCGGCGCAGCAGTGCGATGCCGGAGACGCAGGACGCGACGAGCAGCAGGACCGCCCAGAGCGCGCCGATGGCGTCCGCCACCGCCAGGAAGACCACGATCTCCGCCACCGCCAGCAGCGGGAACGCGATCGGTAGGTAGGCAAGCCTGCTACGCCGCATGTCGAACTCCACTCACCGATGGGTGTCGCGAGCCCGTCTCACGACCGGCCCCGTCCAGCATGACACCTCACGGCCAGGTGGTGCTCTGCCGTTGCTTGCGGTTGAGCAGGTTGAGCAGGTCTTCCTTGCGGGCCTGAGCGCCCCACAGGGTGACCCTCAGCAGCTGTTCCTTGAAGATGTTGCCGCTCATCTTGCTGACGCCGTGTTCGCGCTCGGTGAACGTGATCGGCACCTCGATCATCCGGAACCCCTGCCGGTACGCCCGCCAGGCCATCTCCACCTGGAACGAGTAACCGGTGGAGGCGATGGTGCTCACCTCGATCTTGTCGAGGACCGACAGACGGTACGCCCGGTAGCCGCCGGTCGCGTCCTTGAACGGCATGCCCAGCGCCATCCGGATGTAGATGTTGCCGCACCGCGACAGCAGCAGGCGCCGCAGCGGCCAGTTGTGCACGCTGCCGCCCGGGATGTAGCGGGTGCCCAGGACCGCGTCGTGGTCGCCCAGCGCGTCCAGCAGGCTGGGCAGCTCCTCCGGGGCGTGCGAGCCGTCCGCGTCCAGCTCGACGACCGCGTCGTACCCCTTGTCCTTCGCCCACTGGAAACCGGCCTTGTAGGCCGCGCCCAGGCCCTCCTTGCCGGCCCGGTGCAGGACGAAGATGTGATCGTCGGCCTCGGCCAGCTCGTCGGCGATGGCGCCGGTCCCGTCCGGCGAGTTGTCGTCCGCGATCAGGATGTCGACGGCCGGGACCGCTTTACGAACCCGATCGGTGATCACCCGGACGTTGTCCGCCTCGTTGTAGGTGGGGATGATCACGAGGACCCGTCCCACTCCCGGGTAACCTTCCGCCTCGCTCACCGTTCCTCCGAAACCTGTACGCCGTCACTGTTGATAGTCCCCCGTCGGCGGCGCAACGGCAGCACACCGATGAGGGCGACGACCGTACCAAAGACGATGACCGCCTCCGGCCGAGCGCCCGAACGAGTCGCCAGCGTACGCGGTCCGTCCAGATTCATGTCACGCACCACCACCGCCGCTGTGTTGAAACCGGTCGAATCGTGCACATCACCTGTCGCGTCAACGAATCCGGACACTCCCACGGTGGACACCATCAGGGCCTCCCGGCCGTGCTCGACGGCCCGAAGGCGGACCATGGCCAACTGTTGGCGGGCCTCGGCCTCGTTGAAGGTGGCGTTGTTGGTCTGCACCGCCAGGATCTGGGCGCCGCCGGTCACCACGTCCCGGACGATCCCGTCGTAGGCGACCTCGAAGCAGATGACGTCACCGAGGACCGCGGCGCCGGTGTCGACGACCCCGGGCTCGTCGCCGCCGAGCATGTTACGGACCAGGTCGGCCTTGTCGCTGACCAGCCGGGCGATCGAGCGCAGCGGCATGTACTCGGCGAACGGCACCGGGTGGCGTTTCTCATACTGCTGGGCGTGGTCGGGGCCGGTGCCGGGCCGCCACAGGATGCCCACGTTGTAGATGTCGCCGGGCACCTCGGTGCGCTGGAGGGTGCCGACCAGGATGGGCGCCTTGATCGCGTCGGCGGCGGACTGGATGAGGGCGGCCGCGTCGGCGTTCTGGAGCGGGTCGATGTCGCTGGAGTTCTCCGGCCACACCACCAGGCCGGGCTGCTTCTGCCGGCCGGCGGCGACCTCGGCGGCCAGCGCTCGGGTGGCGTTGACGTGGTTGTCGAGCACGGCCCGCCGCTGGGCGTTGAAGTCGAGGCCGAGCCGGGGCACGTTGCCCTGCACGATCGCGACCGTGGTGGCGTCGCCGCCCGGCACGGTCAGCGGCAGGGCGGCCGGCGCGGCCAGCAGCAGGGCGGTCACGGCGGCGAAACCGGCGGCGGGCAGCAGGGTGCGGGGGCTCCACCGGCGCCAGGCCAGCGCCACTAGAGCGCCGCCGGCGGCCGCTACGGCGAAGGTGACCAGGGGGGCGCCACCGTAGGCCGCCAGCCGCAGGGTCGGCGCGTCACCCTGGCTGAACGCGATCCGCCCCCAGGGGAAGCCGCCGAACGGGGTGCGGTCGCGCAGGAACTCGCTCGTGGTCCAGATCAGCCCGGCCAGCAGCGGCCACAGCGCCCGCCAGCGGTCCACCAGCGGGGACAGCCAGGATCCGGCCAGGCCGGCGAGGCCCACGTACAGCGCCTGGAGGCCGGCCAGCAGCGTCCAGGGCAGCCAGCCGGCGGCGATCCGCGTCCACTCCAGCATGGGGAAGAACAGCACCACCCCGGCCAGCACGCCGAGCCCGAACCCGGCCCGCAGACGGCGCCGGTGCACGGCCGCGGCCAGCAGCGCCACCCCGACCGGTGAGAGCCACCACAGGTCGTACGGGGGAAGGGCCAGCAGCAGGGCCGCGCCGGCGGCGACCGCGAGGGCCACGGCCACCGGCGGGCGCAGCGGGCGCGCCGTCGGCTCCGGGCCGGCGCCCGGCTCGGCGAGCACCCGCGGGGGGAGAGTCATTTCCACCCGTGGCAGGCTACCCGCCCGCGACCTGCGACGACGGAGGGGCGCGGTCACGGTTCGACCACGCCCCTCGGGTGCTCCTGTCCTCTCCACGGCCGGTGAAATCCGCGGGATCTCGCCGTGACCTTCGGACCGACCCGCCGCGTGCCGGATGCCCGCGTCGTGCCGTTGTCTACTGGCCATGGACCGATCCCCGGAAGGGCCACCTGAACGCGGCCCGGTCCGCACCGCTCCGCGCGCCCCCGCCCCCTGGACCTGGCTGTACGCGCGACCCCTGCGAGGACTGCGGCCAGTGGGTGGAGGAGCGGAGCGGATCATGACCGCTCGCCGTGGAACAGGACCAGAAGACGGTACGTCGTCCACCCGCCGCCCTGTCAACCGGGGCCCCCGCGTTGCGGCGTGTCGTATTCACCGGCGTGTCACATCTCGTACCTGATCGAGTTACTCAGGAGTTCACCGGCGACCGCGGGATGGTCGGCCGACAGGAGACCGGCGGCGGCCAGAACGTACTGCTCGTCGATCACGGTGCGGGCCCGGTCCGGGGGCGCCCAGCCACCGGCCACATCGGACAGCACGGCGCCGAGGACCCGCTCTCCCCCACCGTGGCGCAGCACACCACCGGAGCCGAGCAGGAGACGTACGTCACACAACCCCGGACGGCCGCGCGCATGCCGGCGCAGAGCGACCACCGCGGCCGTCGCCGCCAGATCCCGGTCGTCGCCCGGTTCCGGCAACTTCTCCGCCACGGCCGCGGCCCGGGTGCCGTCCGCACCGGCGGCCACGCCCAGATCGCCCTCGACGGTGCGGGCCCGCCACAGGGTGCCGGCCACGTCCCGCCGGGGCCCGGTCTCGCTCTCCGGATCGGGAACGAGCGCCGAGTAGACGTCGGTGGTGGCGCCGCCCACATCGACGACCAGGATGCCGAACCCGGTCCGGTCGGCCAGCGCCTCGACCCCGGCGAGCACCGCGTCCGGGGTGGCGGCGCGCACCAGCGAGGCGAACCGGCGGCCCCGGGAGAGACGTTTGCCACCGATCACGTGACGCAGGAAGACGTCCCGGATCGCGGCGCGGGCCGGCAGCGGGTCCAGGACGCCGATGCGCGGCAGCACGTTGGCGGCCGGGGTCACCGGCACCCCGCGGGCGGTCAGGACGGCGAGCGCCTCGTCGCGTACGTCCGCGTTGCCGGCCAGGACCACCGGGAGCCGGATCCGGGCCGCGGCCAGGCGGCGGGCGTTGTGCAGCAGCACCTCGCCGTCGCCGCCGTCGGTGCCGCCCACCAGCAGCAGCACGTCCGGGCGGGCGGCGCGCAGCCGGGTGAGACCGGGCCCGCTCATCGGCCCGGCAGCGACGTGCACCACCTGCGCGCCGGCGGACAGGCCGACCCGGTGCCCGGCCTCGGCGGTGACCAGAGCCTCGTACCCGATCACGGCGAGCCGCAGCCCGCCGCCCGCGGAGGAGCAGACGCGCAGCTCGTCGCCGCCGCCCACGGCGGCGACGGCGGCATCCAGCCCGTGCAGCACGTCGGTCGCGGAGGTGGTCGGCACCTCGGCGCGGCGGATCAGTCGCGCGCCGTCCAGATCGATCTTGGCGGCTTTGGTGTACGTGGACCCGACGTCCACGCAGACCGCGGTCGTCACTTCGGTGGGACGACGACGGTGCCGGTCGCCGTGGTGGCGACGATCGGCTCGCCGAGCACCGCGGCGGCGGAGCCCTCGGTGCCGCGGCAGACCACCCGTACCTCGAAGTCGATCTTCCGGGAGCGGGTGCCCATCTTCACCACGGTCCCGGTGATCTCCAGCATGTCGCCGGCCCGCACCGGGGCCTTGAACTGCACGTCGTCGTAGGAGGCGAAGAGCCCCTCGTCGCCGTCCAGCCGGATGCAGATCTCGGTGGCCACGTCGCCGAACAGGCCGAGCGAGTAGGCGCCGTCGACGAGGTTCCCGGCGTAGTGGGCGTGGGCGTAGGGCACGTAGCGGCGGTGCGTCACGGTGATCATTTCGAGCTCCCGGCGAGGGCGTGAACGAGATAGGAGGCGACCTCGCGGGGCGTGGTGCCGCGGCTGAAGATCCGGTCGACGCCCAGCTCGTCCGTCATCAGCTCGTCGAACCGGGGACCGCCCACGATCAGCAGGGGCCGTTTGCCGGCCGGCAGCGCCTCCCGGAACGCCGCCGACATGGCCCGGGTGTTCTGGAGGTGCGCGTCGCGCTGGGTGACGACCTGGGAGACGAGCACCGCGTCGGCCTTCTTCTCCCGGGCGGTCTCCACCAGGTCGGGCACCGACACCTGGGCGCCCATGTTGGTGACCGACAGCTCGGAGTAGTACTCCAGGCCCTTCTCGCCGGCGATGCCCTTGAGGTTGAGGATGGCGTCGATGCCGACGGTGTGCGCGTCGGTGCCGATGCAGGCGCCGACCACGTTGAGCCGCCGCCGCAGCCGCCGTTTGATCGCGGCGTTGACCTCCTTGGCGCTCAGCAGCGGGAAGTCACGCTCGACCACCTGGACCTTCTCGGTGTCGACGAGGTGGTTCACCTTGCCGTACACGACGAAGAAGGTGTAGCCGTCGCCCATCTGCTTGGCGTGCACCAGCATGGCCGGGTCCATGCCCATCTTGCCGGCCAGCTGGAGGGCGGCGCCCTCGGCGCGTTTGTCGTGCGGGATCGGCAGGGTGAAGGAGATCTGCACCATGCCGTCGCCGGTGGTGTCCCCATAGGGCCGGATGATCACAGCGCCTCCGCGACCGGGTTGTAGTAGTCCTCGTCCTGCTTCTCGACGCCGTCCAGGCCCTTGCCCCGGTCCGCGGGCCGTTTCATGATCCCGAACGTGCCGTCCGCGATGGCGTTGAGCATGCCGTCGTCGACGATGCGCTCCAGCAGGTCGATCGCCTCGGAGAGGACCTGGTTCGCGCGGCCGCGGATGAACGGCCCGGGGGTGAAGTCCTCGTGCAGGTTCCCGGCGCCGTTGAGGACGTACCGGACGTTCTGCAGGGCGATGTCGCGGTCGGACAGCCAGGGCGTGACGACCGCCTCGGTCATCATGCCGACCAGCAGGATGCCCTGTCCGGTGAGCGCCCCGGCCAGGTTGAAGAAGCCGTCGAGCAGGTTGCCGCGGAACACGTCCCCGGTCATGTGCTTGGTCGGCGGCATCCACTTCAGCGGCGCGTCGGGGAACAGCTCACGGGCGAGCAGCGCGTGCGCCAGCTCCAGGCGGAACGATTCCGGCAGATCCGGATTTATCTCGAAAGCGTGCCCCAACCCGAGTTGCCAGTCCGCCAGGCCGGCCTCGTGGGCGAAGTACTCGTTCATCAGCTGCGACACCGTCACCGTGTGCGCGGCCTCGACGGCGTCGGCGGTGGTCAGGTAGTTGTCCTCGCCGGTGTTGATGATGATCCCGGCGCGGGCGTGGATCTGCCGGGAGAACCGCTGGTCGACGAAGGTGCGAATCGGGTTGATGTCGCGGAACAGGATGCCGTACATCGAGTCGTTGAGCATCATGTCCAGGCGCTCCAGCCCGGCCAGCGTGGCGATCTCCGGCATGCACAGGCCGGAGGCGTAGTTGGTCAGCCGCACGTACCGGCCGACCTCCTTCGACGTCTCGTCCAGGGCGGCCCGCATCAGCCGGAAGTTCTCCTGCGTGGCGTAGGTGCCGGCGAACCCCTCGCGGGTGGCGCCCTCCGGCACGTAGTCCAGCAGCGACTGGCCGGTGGACCGGATCACCGCGATCACGTCGGCGCCGGCCCGCGCCGCCGCCTGGGCCTGCGGGATGTCCTCGTAGATGTCGCCGGTGGCCACGATCAGATAGATCCACGGGCGCTGCTTCGGGTCCCCGTGCCGCTTGATCAGCCGGTCCCGCTCGGCCCGCCGCCGGTCGATCGTCCTGAGACCGGCCGCGGTGGCGCGCTTGGCCCGCTGCCGCGCCCTACCGGGAGAGGCCGGCATGGTGAACCGCACCGACCCCGCCGCGGCCTTCTGCGCCAGGACCGTCACGTCCTCCACACCGGTCGTCTCCATCGCGTGGAACACCGGCACGGCCACCCCGTGACCGAGCCCGACGTCCGCACGCACCGCGTCGACCAGCCGGTTCACCCACGGGATGCCGTCCGGGTCGGCGCCGGTCACCCCGGCCAGCCGCAGCACCGCACGCTCCACCGACACGGTCGTGTGCGACCGTGCCAGGTCGACCACCGGCTGCCCCGCCCGCGCGGCGAGCGCCCTTGCCCGCGCGACCACGGTCGCATCCAGATCCAGCTTCCCGGCCAACGAAACGCCTCCTGTTACCTCTCGAAAATCGTGTCGCCGTGCAGCACCGTGCGACGGCAGAGCGGACGGGCCGGTTCGGCGCCGTCGACGTCCGGCAGCAGGGCCGGGAGGCCGTCGGCCAGCCCGGCCGGGGTCTCCCAGGCCGCGAACGTCGCCGTCGCGCCCGGCTTGAGCACGCCCGCGTTCTGCACGGCGGCGGCCCGCCAGCCGCCCGCGCTGCTCGCCGCGAACGCCGACCGGACGCTCATCCGGAACCTCGGGTTCCGCGGGGCCGCGGCGGCCAGCACCACGGCCCACGGGTCGAGGGCCGTCACCGGCGAGTCCGAGCCGAACGCCAGCGCCACCCCGGTCGCGTGCATCGCCCCGATCGGGTTGCTGGCCAGCGCCCGGTCGGCGCCGAGGCGCTGCGCGTACATCCGGTCCGGGCCGCCCCACAGCGCGTCGAAGACCGGCTGGACCGACGCGATCACGCCGAACTCGACCATCCGGGCGATCATCGCCTTGTCGATCAGCTCGACGTGCTCCACCCGGTGGTGCCCCTCGCGCACCCTGTCGACGCCGACGCTCTTCGCGGCGATCGCGAAACCCTCCAGAACCGTCTCGATGGCGGCGTCGCCGATCGCGTGGAAACCGCCCTGGAAACCGATCCGGATGCAGTCCAGCAGATGCTCGGCGGCCTGCTCGGCGGTCAGGAACGCCTCGCCGCAGCCGTGGTCGCCGTCGTGGTACGGCGACCGCACCGACGCCGTCCGGGAACCGAGCGCGCCGTCCGCGTACAGGTCGCCGGCAGCGCCGTGCGCGCCCAGCTCCCGCGCCCGCTCGGCGCCGCCCAGCTCGCCCCAGTAGCCGAACACCTGCGGCAGGCCCTGCCCGGAGAGCGCGAGCACCGACGCGAAGTCCGCCTCGCTGGACGTCCCCGGGCCACCGCACTCGTGCACCGCCGCGATGCCCATCGACGCGGCCCGGGCCAGCGCGGTGCGCTGCGCCGCGGCCCGCTGCTCCGGTGTCAGCGAGCCGAGCGCCACGGCCCGCACCGCGTGGTGCGCGGCCTCCCGCACCCAGCCGGACTCGTGGTAGCCGTGCACCCCGGCCGCGACCGGCAGCAGCGACGACGAGGCGAGCGCCGAATGCACCGACGCCTGCGACAGGTAGACCTTGCGGCCGTCGGCGGCGCGGTCCAGCTGCTCCGCGGTCGGCGGCGTCTGGTCGCTCCAGGTCGACTCGTCCCAGCCGTGCCCGTGCACCACCCCACCGGCCGGGCGGGTCGCCGCGAACGCCGCCACCTTCTCCAGCAGCTCGCCCGGCGACCGCACCACCGACAGGTCCAGGCCGTCGAAAGCCAGACCGGTGTCGGTGGCGTGCAGGTGCGCGTCCACGAACGCCGGGGTGACCAGCGCGCCGTCCAGGTCGACGGTGACGTCGGCGGCCGGCGCGTCACCCGAGTCGCCCAGCCAGGCGATCGTGCCGCCCCGGGTGACCATGGCGGTGGCGCGGGGTTCCGCGGCCGAGTAGAAGCGGCCGTTGACGTAGCGAACCGAGGGTGTGTCAGTCATGCGCGTCAGTCTGCCGCGATCCGTGCCTCGAAGAGGGCGCGCACCGCGGGAACCTGGCGCAGCAGGTCCACCGCGAAATCGGCGTGACCCGGCACGAAACCGTTCCCGACCAGCATCGTCACGTCCGCGGCCAGGCCCTCGGCGCCCAGCGCGGCGGCCGGGAAGCTGGTCGCCATGGAGAAGAAGATCACGGTCCCGCCGGCCGCGGTGGCCAGGATCGCGCCGTGCTCACAGCCGGGCACGTCGACGCAGACCACGGTGACGTCGGCGGGTTCCCCGACCGCCTCGCTCACCGCGACCGGGTCCCGGGCGTCGGCGATCGCGATCTCGTCGGCGAGTCCGGCTTCGCGCAGCGCGTCCCGCTCGGCCTCGTTCAGAACCACGGCTTTGGTACGGGCGCCCGCGCGCCTCGCGGCGGCAAGGGTGAGGGATCCGCTCTTGCCGGCGCCGCCGAGCACCGCCACGGTGGCCGCCCTGTTCGCCCGGACCACCCGGTCGGTCAGCGCCGGGGCGCCGCACACGTCGTAGACGGCGAGCGCCAGCTCGGGCGCCAGGTCGTCGGGCAGCACCCCGACCACGGAACGGCCGAACAGGATCGCCGTGCCCTCGGCCGGCACCTGCTCGCTCAGCCCGTCCCACCCGGCCAGCCCGTCGGTGATCCGCAGCGGGGTCAGGGTCAGCGACACCAGCGTGGCGACACGGTCACCCGGCTTGACCGCCAGCGGCGACTCCGGGCCGACCTCGTCGACCACGCCGATCAGCATGCCGCCCGACCCGGTCACCGGGTTGTGCATCTTGCCCCGCGTCCCGACGATCTCCAGCACCTCGGCGCGAACGGCGGCTCCGTCGCCCGCGTGCTTCTGGGCGAGCTGCCGGTAGCTGGCGGCGTCCAGGTTGAGCCGCTGGACCCGGATGCGCACCTCGTCCGGCGCGATCCGCGGGTCCGCGTCCAGCTTCCACGCGGCCTGCGGCAGCACGCCGGCCGGCTCGATGACCCGCCGCAACCCGATGCTCATGCTCCCCATGCCTCTCTCACGTCAAAAACACTGTCATATCGCGGCCCTACCGTAAATCCTTCGCGTACCCGCTTTCTAGACCGGAGATTCTCCAGTACGTTGATCAGCAGTCCAAATGTCGGGAGGGATTGGCGTGGCAGAGACCGTGGCGGGACAGCCGTACGAGTACCAACGGCGTGAGCTGGTCGAGCCGGACTGGACCCGGTTCCCCGGCTGGCGCGACGTGACCGCCGCCCAGTGGCAGTCCGCCCAGTGGCAGCGGGTCAACTGCGTCAAGAACATCAAGCAACTGCGGGCCGTGCTCGGCGATCTCGTCGACGAGTCGTTCTACGCCGACCTGGAAGACGACCATCAGCGCCTGGCGACCATGTCGATGCTGCTGCCGCCGCAGATGCTCAACACCATGGTCCCGGACCGGGCGCCGGACACCGCGTCGTTCTACGCCGACCCGGTCCGGCGGTACATGCTGCCCGTCGCCACCGACCGGCACCTCGACTGGCCGTCACACCCGCACGCCACCCGTGACTCCCTGCACGAGCACGACATGTGGGTCGCCGAGGGGCTCACCCACCGCTATCCGACCAAGGTGCTGGCCGAGCTGCTGTCCACCTGCCCGCAGTACTGCGGGCACTGCACCCGGATGGACCTGGTCGGCAACAGCACCCCCACCGTCGACAAGCTGCGGCTGACGCTCAAGCCGGTCGACCGGTACACGCTGCACCTCGACTACCTCAAGGCCCACCCCGGGGTCCGCGACGTGGTGGTGTCCGGCGGCGACGTGGCCAACGTCCCGTGGAAGCAGCTCGAGGCGTACCTCATGGGGCTGCTGTCGGTGCCGACCGTGCGCGACATCCGGCTGGCCACCAAGGCGCTCATGGGGCTGCCGCAGCACTGGCTCCAGGACGACGTGGTCGAGGGCATGCACCGGGTCGCCGTGACGGCCGAGCGGCGCGGCGTCAACCTGGCCGTGCACACCCACGTCAACCACGTGAACTCGCTGACGCCGCTGGTCGCGCGCGCCGTGCGTACGCTGCTCGAAGTCGGCGTGCGTGACGTGCGCAACCAGGGTGTGCTGATGCGGGGTGTCAATGCCACCGTGGGTGACCTGCTCGACCTCTGCTTCGCGCTCCAGGGCGAGGCCGGGATCCTGCCGTACTACTTCTACATGTGCGACATGATCCCCAACGCGGAGCACTGGCGGGTGCCGGTGTGGCACGCCCAGCAGCTCCAGCACGACCTGATGGGCTACCTGCCGGGCTACGCGACCCCGCGGATCGTCTGCGACGTGCCGTTCGTGGGCAAGCGCTGGGTGCACATGATCGCCGACTACGACCGCGAGCACGGCATCTCCTACTGGACGAAGAACTACCGCACCTCGATCGAGGCCGACGACAGCGAGGCCCTCTCCAAGCTGTACGCCTACTACGACCCGATCGACACGCTGCCCGAGTCGGGCCAGGACTGGTGGCGCAAGCAGCAGCAGGCATGAGAAAAGGGAGGCACCTCGGTGCCTCCCTTTTCCTCTCGTGTTTTGACCGTTCTGGGGGCAGGGTGGTCTGGCGGTGTGGTGTGGGTGTGTTCGTGGTGGTGTGGGTGAGGGCGGTCATTTGCCCTTGTGGATGGCGTTCTTGCGGATGACTGGGTAGCGGGTTCGGCGTTTTCGGCGTCTTCCGGCGGGGCGTCCGGGTCCGGGGTGTCCGGGTTTCGCGTGGTCTGGTGGGTGCCAGGCGTTGTGCAGAGCGGGCGAAACCTGTCGGCGGGTCTGGCCGGGGGTCGGGGTTGTGGTGGTGGCGGGTTCCCAGGGCAGCCGGTGGTGGGTCAGGTGGGTGCGGGCCAGGAATAGGTGCAGGTAGGCGTAGGCGTGCAGGCGTAGCCAGGTGGTCAGGGTGTCGGGCTGTTGGGGGTGGAAGTCGCCGGCGTGGGCGGTGGTCTTCAGGTAGCGGAAGTAATGCTCGATGTCGTAGCGGGCCAGGTAGGTCATGACGAGGGTGAGCAGGTCGTGGCGGGTGCCGGAGTACCAGAGGGCGAGGCCGCCGGCGCGGCGGCTGGGGCGTAGGTGCTGGACCCGGGCGAGCAGGACGGTGCCCTCGACGATTGGCAGGGTGGACTGGCCGGTGAATCCGCGGCTGGCGCGGGTGAGTTTCGGGTGGACGTGGTGCCAGGCCCGGACGGTGACCGTGCCGTAGATGCCGACCGGGCCGCTGACACCGGCGTCCGGGGGCAGGTCCGGTTCGCGCAAGGCCAGCTGGAACCCGTGCCGGCGGGGACGGCCGCCGAGCGGGTGAGCGGCCCGGCGTTCGGGTCTGGTCCACATGGTCTGCGAGGTCGCCAGCCTGACCAGGACATCCGCGGGAATCCCGCGCTCGCGCAGCAGGTAGGTGATCCGGGCCGCGGGGTAGCCGGAGTCCAGCAGGAACAGTGACCGGTCTGTCATGCGGGCGCCGTCGGCCGCGCAGACCCGGGCGATGTGGTCCACGGTGACCTCCACCAGGTCGTCGTCGGAGGCGACCCGGTCGGCCAGGACCGGCACGACCCAGGAGTCCGGGGTCAGGGTCAGCCGGACGACGTGCTGATACCGCCACCCGGTCTTGATCAGCGCCGTGCCGCGCGGGCCGCCCGGGGTGTACTGCGGCTGCCGATCCGGGCTGGTGGCTGCGTGCGGCCGGGGCCACGCGGTGGTGTCGACGGCGTACACCCGGGGCAGGCCGGACCGCGCGGCGATGCGGCACGCCGCCCGTAACGCCCGGGTGGTGTCGACCGTGCCGTCGCGTAACGCCCGGTACGCCGCAGCGTGCCCGGTCACGGTACCCAGCGACAGATGCGCCGGGCAGCCACACCGTCCCTGATCCGCGGCCAGCCCGTCGACCAGCGTGAACAACGTCCTCGACCGGGAGGTCAGGACTCCCTCGCACAGCTCCCGCCGCCAAGAATCCAACAAGATCCGGCCCAGCTCGCTGTCACCGGTACCGGTAGCCGTTACGCTCCTCATCGAGGACCCTGCCCATTGATGATCTTTGTGTGAGAACTCAGATCATGGACAGGGTCCTCCCCATTCCGCTAGGCCTCGACCACCACGAATCCCCCCGATGGTCAAAACACGAGGAAAAGGGAGGCACCTCGGTGCCTCCCTTTCCTTCTCTGTTCGCCCTAGCTGAGGGCGTCCCGGACGTCGCGGCCCGCGTCCTTGACATGCTCGCCGGCCTGCTTGGCCTTCGCCGCCGTCACCTGGGCCTCGCCCTCGGCGTAGAGGCGCTCGTTGTCGGTCGCCTCGCCGATGCCCTGCTTCGCCTTGCCGGCCATCTCCTCAGCCTTGTTCTTGGCCTTGTCGGCGATGCTCATCGTCAGCCTCCTTGATCGGTTGCCCTCCCCCGACCAATGCCCGACAAGACCCGCTTTGAAACGACCCGTCCTTCCCTCAGGAGGCGATCTCCGCCAGGAGGCCCCTGATCTCCCCTTCCAGCTCCACGGCACCGATCTCGATCGCGGCGGCAAGGCTCTTTCGCAGCAGCACCCGTGCGTTCTCCGGGTCGTCCCGCGCAACCATCCGCGCCAGCAAGGTCCCGATGTAGGCGACACCGCCCGAATGCCCGAAACGGTCGAAAGTCAGGAACGCTTTCGTCAGGCGGTCCCGGGCGGACCGAGGGTTCCCCCGTTTCAGGGCCATCCGCGCCACCGCCATATCGATGACGGCGATCCCCAGCGGATCATCGATGCTTTCCCGCATGGGCAACTCGATGTCCTGCCGGATCCGCATGGCCTCGTCCAGCTCGCCATGCTCATACAGAGTGTCCGCGATTTTGGACAAGGTATCCGCCGCGGCACGAACATCCCCGAGCCGGTCGAGAATCGGCATGCGGATCTCACGCCGAATCCGCAATGCCTCCTCCCACTCACCTCGTTGCTCGAGAATCTGAGCGATCTCCTCCCATGTCACGGCAGTCGAGTTCAGGTCCCCGATCCGCTGGTAGACCGGCAGTTCAACCTCCCGGCGGATCCGCAGAGCTTCCGTGTGATCACCGAGTTCGGACAGCACGTCCGCGATTCCGCTCCACACCAACGCGATCTCCCGGGTCTCGCCGAGTCCCTCGAGCACCGGCAACTGAACCTCCCGCCGGATCCGCAACGCCTCGTCGAACTCCGCGCGCTCCAGGAGGATGTCGGCGATCTTGCCCCAGATGATCGCGACCTCCCGGCTCTCTCCGAGACGCTCGGAAACCGGCAACTGAATTTCCCGCCGGATCCGCAACGCCTCGTCGAATTTGTTCTGCTGATAGAGGACATCAGCTATCCGGCCCCAGATCATGGCGATCTCCCGGGTCTCACCGAGGCGCTCGAAGACCGGCAACGCGACCTCACGCCGAATCCGCAACGCCTCGTCGAATTCCCTCTGCTGGAACAGGACGTCGGCAATTTCCGCCCAGGTGACCGCGATCTGCCGGGTCTCGCCGAGGCGTTCGTAAACCGGCAGCTCAACCTCACGCCGAATCCGCAACGCCTCGTTGTACTCCCCTCTCCGGTACCGGGAATCGGCGATGACACCCTGACTGATGGCGGCCTCATGCTCGGAGCCCGCGGTGGTGAAGAGCTGGAAGGCCTGTTGCGCTGAACGTTCCGCACGGTCCAGCTCACCACGGGCCAACAAACGGCGAGCCTGTTCAACGAGAACCCGGGCATCCTCGAGACGGTCCTCATCGGACGACGCCTCCTCGGCGCCGTCTCCATTCGCCGCCGCCCGCTCAAGCAATGCGTCGCCGATGTCGCCATGGCCGCCGGCCAGCGCCGCGTCGGCCACATGCCGCAGCAGCGACACGGGGACCGGCATCGCACACCGGTCCAGCAGCGCAACGGCTTCCTGTCCCAGGTCGAGGGCATCCGAGGCCCGGCCGGTTCGAAGCTCCACCACGCCGTAGGACGCATTGGCCGCAACGATCACCGGATCGTCAGCGAGCAGGCCGAGCCGGGTCAGCTGCAACGCCAGCACCGGATCCCGATAGCGGCGTCCAGCGACGCCGCCCCAGGCGCTGTGCAGCGGCGATGCCGCCACGGTCGCCGTTTCCGCCCGCTCCTTCTCGGTGAGCGGGGCGAGCCGGCCGGCGGTCAAGCTGTTGGCGGCGCTGGCGGGCTGATCGGGTCGATAGACGTCGGCGAAGACGTCGACCAATCCCAGCGCGCGAAGCCGGTCCGGGGCTCCACCGGTCCGGGACGCCAAGACCTCCAAGACCGGCTCCGGGATCGGAAGGTCGAACAGTGTGAGAGCCCGAACCAGGGCGATGTTGTCGGAACCGGCCAGGTCGATCAGGGAATCCAGGGCCAGGTTCTCCAGGAAGCCGCGGACCTCGGTGTCGGAGGGCAGGTCGCCCTGGGAGAGGTAGGACTCCATGCCGGCCACGACGTTCTCGGCGCGGGACTCGTCGACCTCGTCGCTGTAGACCAGGCGGAGGGCGATCAGGTCCTGGAGGCCCGGGTTGCCGTGGCTCACCTCCACCGCGCGGCGGGCCAGGTCCTTGCGGGAGGCGCGGAGATCGTCCGTGGTCAGGGCCTTCTGGCGGGTGGAGAGTTTGCGCTGGGAGGCCTCCGACAGCGGCTCCAACTGGATCGGTTCGAGGCGGGTCTCCAGGCCGTTCACGGCGAAGCGGAAGCGGCTCGTGAAGAGCAGACGGCTGTCGGTCTCATCCGGGTCGAAGGCACGCAGGATCGCGGCGATGACCGGGGCGTGGGCGGCGGAAATCCGGTGGTCGCCGGTGGGGTGGGCTTCGAGGATCTGCTCCAGGTCGTCGACGATCAGCAGCAGGGGGCGCTGGCCCGTGCCGGATTGGGCGCACGGGCCGCTGACCAGGTCGATCAGCAGCGCTTCCAGGGTTTCGGGACGGTCGCGGACCCCGGGGAGCCGGCGTTCGATCAGCTCGCGGGCGTCGCGGTTGGTGGTGACGGCGGCGGCGATCGCGTCGAGGACGCCCAAGGCCGTGTAGTCGCCGAAGACGACGGCCACGGCGCGGTCGTTGAGGCGGTCGGCGATGCGGGCGGCCAGGCTGGACTTGCCCAGGCGGCCCTGGCCGTGCAGCAGAACGCCGGCGCGGTCGGTGTCGCGCAGCGTCAGCAGGGAACGCCGCAACTCACGGCGGCGGCCCACGAACATGCCGGGGGCGGCCACCGGGACGTGCTGCTTCTTCTTGTCCAGGAACGTCTTCGTGCCGTGGTCGGCCGACACCAGGGTGCGTTTGCGCTTCCCGGCGACGACCGGGCCGCCGCCCGTGGGGCCGAGCCAGATGCGGGCCAGGTGCCAGTCAGCCCGTACCTCCGCATGGGTTTGGGCGAGAAGCGCGCGGCGCGCGTCGCCGACGGCGACCGCCAGATCGGCGCGGGCGCCCAGGCGGCGGTAGAGCTCCTCGGCGAACAGGGTGGCGGCCACGTCGGTGACCGAGCCGTCCCAGCCGATCACCGCGGGGATGCCGGCGGTGATCAGACCGGTGGACATCGAATGGGCGATCACCGCGGTCGCGTCGTCCGGCTCGAGGACCAGGTCGCGGCGACCCTCCCCGGCGGGCAGGTGGCCGCGGGCGTCGGCGCCGGTCGCGGTGAGGCAGGCGGAGACGAAGACCAGGCGGGGCAGGGTGGAGAAGAGACGGACCAGCTCCGGCGCCGAGGTGGGACGGCCGTCGCCGACCTCGTCCTCCATCATCAGCACCGGTACGCCGGGGGCGTCCGCACTCGCACGCCAGTTGTTGACGCCGTGGCAGGAGAGGTGGACCACCGGCATGCCGCCCAGGTCGGCCAGCCGGTGACCCAGCTGCTCGGGGTCGCCGGTGTCCTCGACGACCAGGTCGACGCGGGTGTCGCCGACCGCGTCCAGGATGGCCGTCTCCTCGGCCTCGAAATCCAGCTCGAACTGACCGCGGGGGGACGACGCCATGAACATCAGGCCCAGGCGGTGGTCGTCCAGGGCCGGTGGGGTCTCGGCGCGGCCCAGGCGGCGCACCACCTCGAAACGGATCAGCGCGTCCTCGGCCAGGAATCCGCCCTGTGGCCGGGCCAGTACCTCGAACGGCGCCCGCAACACGGCCCAGACCTGGTCGGGCGGGTCCTTCGGAGCGCGTACCTCGAAGGTGGCCGGCGCACGCACCTGGGTGAGCAGGTCGCTGAGCTGGGCCTGATCGCCGTCCAGCCACGCGTAGAGGTCGCGGCCCAGCGCGACGAAGGTCGCGTCGCCGGCGTGCGCGTGGACCGCCTGCACGTAGCGGTCGGCGAGAGCGCGCAGCAGCGCCCCGTCGTCGTCCGTGAGCCTCCGGCGCGGGCCGATCCGCCGGCCCTCGGCCAGGATCTCGAAACCCGCGTCGTCCAGCACCAGCCCGGTGACCATCGCTCAGCCCTCCATCGACGCCGTTCACCGGGTCCTGACGGACAGGATCAGGAACGCAGCGTCGCCTTCGCCGCGGTGAGCGCGCGGTGCAGGCTGTCGCCGGACGGGTCGGTGTCCAGCAGCTCGGTGGTGATCTCGCGGAAGGTGGCGGTGTCCTCCCGGTCGGTGAGCAGGAAATCGCTGGCCGGGGTCTCGATGAAGACCACGTCCAGGTCGTCGTCCTCGGTGAAGGTGAGCAGCTCGAACGTGCCGCCCAGACCCGGATGGACGCCGAGCCGCAACGGCAGGACCACGATCCGGATGCCGGGCCGCTTCGCCATCGCGGCCAGATGGTCGAGCTGGGCGGTCATCACGTCACCGCCGCCGACCGGGCGCAGCAGGACGGCCTCGTCGACGACCTGGCTGAGGCTCGGCGGGAAGTCGCCGTCGAGCCGCTGCCACAGCGACTCCTGCCGTTTGAGCCGGACGTCGACGATGTTGCGGACCTGGCGGTCGCGGGTGGGGCGGCGCAGCACCGAGGAAGTGACGGCCAGCGCGTACTCCGGGATCTGCAGCAGTGGTGGGATGAAGGTGGCCTGGTAGCCGTACAGGTGGGAGGCGTCGTGCTCGAAGGCGATGAAATTCGTGAAATCCTCGGCGAAGTGCTCGTCGCGCCACCACATCCGCTGCCGTGAGGTGACCGAGAGTCGCACCAGGCGGCGCAGCTCCTCCGCGTCGTCCACGCCGTAGTGCCGGGCCAGGGCCTCGACCTCCACCGGGCCGATGGTGACCTTGCCGTTCTCGATCCGGTTCAGCTTGGACAGTGACCAGTGCATGGCACGGGCGACGTCGGATGCGGAGCGGTCGTCACGCAGCGTGCGCAGGTCCTTGGACAGGAGGGCCCGGGCGATCGCCGGGCCGGGCGTCGGCCCACCCATGGCTCCTCCCCTCTGGACACCACGCTCCCACCTTAGACCAGGTGCAAAGTGCACGCAGAGTCAGAATTGTGGCAATTTGCGCTATAAGCTGCTCTTGGCGTGGGTCAAGGGGCTCATGCCCGGTCACGTTAGATGGGGTGAGTGGACCATGGACGGTCTTTCCGGTGCGCCGCGCTGGCGCAAGAGCTCGTACAGCAGCAGTGGAGCCTGTGTCGAGGTCGCGCCGATACCCGAGCGGATCCTGGTGCGGGACTCCAAGAATCCGGAGGGTGCGGTGCTGAGCTTCGACCGGGAATCGTTCGCCGCCTTCATCGCGGGCGTGGCAGGCGGGGAATTCGACCGCCCCCGTTGATCGGGCTCCGGCCGGATCGGCCCTTCCGGGCGGTCGATCCGGTCTCGCACGGCCGCGCCTTCCGCAGCGAGATCCCATGCCACGCCGAGCGCTCTCCCGGTACCGAACGGCCCGGCCCTTCTTTCCAGCGCCCGGGCAGGTCGGCCCTTCTTTCCAGCGCCCGGGCAGGTCGGCCCTTCTTTTCAGCGCCGGACGGTCAGCTCAGGGCCGCGCGCAGCTTCCAGGACGATGGTCGGCGTGGGCGGTCCGGCAGGTCCACGCGGCCGGTGCACCAGAGCAGCACCTGGGCCGGATCACCGGGCGGAGCCTCCGGGAAGAGGCGCGCGAGCACGCCGGCGCACATCGCCGGTGGCGGTGTCCAGTCGAGACCGAGGCCCTGGGCGATGTCCCACGTGTGCACCAGGGTCTCGTCGACGCCGAGGGCCGCGAACCCGGTCGTGTCGGTCGGCCCCCAATGCCAGGCGCGCGCGTCCGGCCCGGCGACACGGAGCGCCGCACTCAGCATGGCGCCGCACGCGACCACCACGCTCAAGACCTCACGGGCCACGGCCGCCGGCTTGACGACCAGGTCGAACGGCAGGTAGGCCGCGGGCTCCCGGCCGGAGATCTGACCCGCATACGCCGCCAGGTCGTGTGCCACATGGGCCGCCGTCTCGCGGCAGGTCCACTCCAGCGGGCCGGCCCGCACCTCCCAGTCACGCTCCTGAACCGGCCGCAGGACCCGCATCATCTCGGCCACCGCGTCGTCGACGTCCCTGTGATCCATGGCCGCCATCATGCCCCCCTTTTCCATTGCGATCGTATCGTGAACGCGGGTAAGGTCAATGGCAATACAGTCGTATCGCATCGGGGGGTCCGTCATGCTCGTCGTCCCGCTCTCCCAGGTTTCCGCCGCCGACATCGCGCTCGCCGGCGGCAAGGCGACCGGGCTCGGCGAGCTGATCCGGCTCGGCGAGCGGGTGCCCGACGGGTTCTGTGTCACCACTGAAGCCCACCGGCGCGGTGCGCTCCCCGAGACCGAGGTGCGCGCCGCCTACGAGGCGCTCGGCGGCGGTCCGGTGGCGGTCCGGTCCAGCGCGACGGCCGAGGACCTGGCCGGCGCGAGCTTCGCCGGCCAGCATCTCACCGTCCTCGACGTCACCGGGCCCGAGGCGGTGCTCGCCGCGATCGCCGAGTGCTGGGAGTCGCTGCACGGTGAGCGGGCGAGGGCCTACCGCGATGCCCGCGGCGTCGGGCACGACACCGTGCGGATGGCCGTCGTGGTGCAACGGATGGTCCAGGCGGAGACGGCCGGTGTCCTCTTCACGGCGAATCCGGTCACCGGCCGCCGCACCGAGATGATGGTGGAGTCCGCCGCCGGCCCGGGCACCTCGGTGGTCGACGGGTGCGGCCCGGTGAGCCGCCGGATCCTGGCCGACGGCGCCGCGATGCCGGAGCTGTGGGCCCTCGGCGAGCGGCTGCAGCGACACCGGGGTTCCCCGCAGGACGTCGAATGGGCGATCGATCCCGCCGGCACCCTGTGGGTCCTCCAGTCCCGGCCGATCACAACCCTCTTCCCCGCACCGCCGGCGAGTGACGATCCGCGCGTCTATGTGGAGTTCGGTCACGTGCAGGGCATGTTGCGGCCGGTCACCCCGATGGGGATGGCGACGCTGAAGGACGTGATCAGCGCGATGCTCGCCTCGCTCGGTGTCCGGGCGGAGATCGTGGACATCGGCGGCCGCCTCTACGGCGACCTCACCGACCTGGCCCGCCACCCGGCAACCCGTAACCGCCTGGTCAAGCTCATGGCGGTGGACTTCGGCCCGCGAGCCCAGGCAGCCATGGAACACGTGCTGACCGATCCCCGGTTCGCGCCCGTCAAGGGCGGTTCGACCCGGTCCGCAGGCTCCCCGGCCACCGCGTTCCGGGCACTCACCGGCATCATCCGCGCGCTCGCCCGCCCCGCCGCGGCCCGTGCCCGCGTGGCTGAGGCCGTGGCCCGCCTCGCCGGTGAGGACGGTGCGGTCCAGGAAGACGGTCACGTCAGGGCCGCCATAGCGAGTGGCGACGACAAATCGGGGTTGCCGACTTCAATCCATTCGCCGACTTCGCCAACGCCTTCGACCTCGTCGGCATCACCGGCCTCAACAGGGTCCCCGGCGTCAACAAAGTCCCCGGCCTCAACAAGGTCCCCCGGCTTCGTCAGGTCCCCGGCGTCATCGGCGTCCTCGGCCTCAACAGGGTCCCCGGCCTCAACAGGGTCTCCGGCTTCAACGAACTCATCCGGGGCATCGGATTCCGATGATCTGACCTGGCCGATCGTCGCCGGGATGCTCGCATCCGCGCTGCCTGGGCGGTTGCTCGACGGCGTCGTCACCGACGATGAGATCCACACGGTCCTCGGCGGGCTGCCGCACAACGTGACCATCGAGATGGACCTGGCGTTGTGGCGGCTCGCCGATGCCGCCCGCGATCACGCCGATCTGCTGCTCGGCACCCCACCTACGGACCTCGCCGGGCTCTACCTGAGCGGCGGGCTGCCAGACATCGGGCTGGGCGCCTTCCTGGACCGTTACGGTCATCGGGCCGCCGCGGAGGCTGATCTCGGTGTTCCACGCTGGTCCGAGGATCCGGCTCCGGTGTTCGCGGCGATCGCCAACTACCTGCGCCTGGCCGACCTGGATCAGGCACCCGATCGCCGTTTCGCGCGCGCTGCCGAGCGTGCCGAGGCCGCGCTCGCCGACCTGGCCGTCCGCGCTCGGCGACGCCGCCCGGTCCGTGGAGCGCTGGCGGTGTTCCTGTTACGGCGAGCACGCGAGTTGGCCGGTCTGCGGGAGTCCGGCAAGTTCGCCGGCCTGTACCGTCTTGCCGCCGACCGCCGTCGCCTCCTGGAGACCGGAGCGCGACTCGTCGCGGCAGGCCGCCTCGCCGAGCCCGCCGACATCATGTTCCTGACCCCCGGCGAAGCGGCAGCCGCAGCGCGGGCCGCGGCCGAATCGGTGCCGGACCCAGCGGGCCGGCACACCGGTTCCCCATCCGGTTCCCCGGGTGAGACGAGCCTGACGACCGACGCCGGCATCGCGGATCTACCGGCGGTCGTCGCCGCCCGAAAAGCCTGGTACCAGGCCGAGTGCCTGCGGCGACACGTGCCACCGGTTCTGCTGTCCGACGGCACGGATGTCGAGGCAGCGCTCGCCGCGAACCGACACTTTTCCGACAGAGAGCCGCCGTCCGGCCAGGAAGGCGACACGACCAAGGCCACGCTGACCAGGCAGGAAGGCGACACGACCAGGGCCACGCCAACCAGGCAGGAAGGCGACGCGGACAAGGGCACGCTGACCAACCCGGAACACGGATCAGACCGGAACGCGCCGCTCGAGCGGGAACACGGATCGGACGGGGGCACGCCGTTCGGGTGGGAGCGCGGATCGGACGGGGTGGCGGCTTTGGGCGTACTTCGTGGGGTTGGCGCCTCGGCAGGCAGGGTGACCGGCCGTGCCCGGATCATCCATGATCCGGGCACGGCCCGGGTCGAGCCTGGGGAGATCCTCGTGGTGGCTACCACCGATCCCGGGTGGACGCCACTGTTCCTCACCGCGGCCGCCCTGGTCACCGAGACGGGGGCGATCATGGCGCATGGGCCCACCGTCGCCCGGGAGTACGGGATGCCGGCTGTCATCAGCGTTCCCGGTGCGACCCGGCTGATCGCTGATGGGCAGGTGGTCACCGTGGACGGTGCGGCCGGGACCGTGACCACCGCGTTGTGACAGCATCGACGCCATGCCCAAGAAGGTCGACCGTCAGAAGCGCCGTACCCAGATCGCCGACGCGCTCATGCGGGTCGCCGCCGAGCAGGGCCTCGAAGCGGTCAGCCTGCGCCACGTCGCGGCCGAGGCGGGCGTCTCCGCCGGGATGGTTCAGCACTACTTCCGCACCAAGGACGAGATGATGACCTTCGCGCTGGATGTGGTTCGGGAGCGTAACCAGATACGGGTTACCGACGCCGTCACCCATCTGGGCACCGCGCCGTCGCCGCGTGACCTGCTGCAAACGATCATCGGGACGCTGCTTCCCCTGGACGAGGTGACCCGTGCCGACGGGCGGGTCACCTTGGCGTTCCTGGCGTATACGGCCGTGCGACCACCGGCGTCCGCGGCCCTGCGCGAGGAGACCGAGCAGATGGTCGGCTTCATCGCCGGGCTGCTGCCGTGCCCCGATCCCGAGAACGCGGCGGCCGGACTGCTCGCCCTCATGGAGGGGCTGGGCGTCTACCTGCTGGGCGGGCAGTACACGCCGGAGCAGGCGCGCGGGATCCTCGACACCCACCTGGACCGCCTCTTCGCCGCGGCGCCCGAGCACACCGGCGGGATCGTGAGCGCCCGACCAGCGTGACCGGAAGCCGGCCGGCGAGCCCGTCGCCCCGGCCGGACCGGCACCAGACGAGCCGGTGACGACCAGCTCGGCCCGCCCCCGCGCACCGCGAGCAGCGGCAGGCGCGGCGACGACTGGCCGGACCCGCCCACACACCGATCACCGCGACCGGCGGCAGGCACGGCGGCGACGACTGCCCGGGCCTGCCCGGGCACCGATCTCCGCCCGGCGGGGGCGGCACAGGCTGGAGCGGGCAGCGAGATCGCGTCGACCGGACGGGACGGTCGTGATGAGGCGGGGCGAGGTCACGCGTACCGGAAAAAGAGCCGGAAGTGGAACGCGGACCTCGACCACGAAGGTTTTCAGGACGCTGCCGTGAGGTGTGGGGTCCGGGTCAGCCGACGACGTCGTCGGCGACGGAGGTGAGGACGCCGCGGACCGCTGCTAGGACCTCGTCGTCGACGCCCTGGCCGGCCAGGACGCCGAGCAGGTAGGCGCCGACCAGGTCGTAGTCCGCCGGGGTGATGCCCAGGCCGAAGTGCGCGCCGCGCAGATCGCGCCCGCTGTAGTCCTGTGGACCGCCGAGCACCTGGCTGAGCAGCGCGACCATGTGTTCCTTGAGGCGCGGCACGTCGGTCGCGGCGAAATAGCCGGACAGGCGGTGGTCGCCGAGAATCACCCGATAGAGCGCGTCGACGGCGGCCGTGACCGCCGGTCCCTCACCGATCCGTGTGTATAGGTCCACACCGAGAAGATAGAGCACCGGCGATGAAACGTCCGCCCGCCGCGGATTGGACCGCGACACTGCCGCCGTCGAGTGGGAGAGTTACCTGGTGAAACAGGCGCAGAGGCTCAAGGCCGTCCGGTACGACATCCGCGGCCCGGTGCTGCGCCGAGCCCAGGAGCTGGAGGACGCCGGGCACCAGATCCTCAAGCTGAACCTGGGCAATCCGGCGCCGTGGGGCCTGGCCACGCCGGACCCGATCGTCGCCGACGTGGTGCACAATCTCGCCGCCGCGCAGGGGTACAGCGACGCCCGCGGCATCTATTCGGCGCGGGTCGCGGTGGCGCAGTACTACCAGACCCAGGGTGTCACCTCCGTGCAGCCGGAGGATGTGATGCTCGGCAACGGCGTCTCCGAGCTGATCGTGATGGCGTTGCAGGCGCTGCTGGACACCGGTGACGAGGTGCTGGTGCCGAGCCCCGACTACCCGCTGTGGACCGGTGCGGTCTCGCTGTGCGGGGGCCGGGCGGTGCACTACCGCTGTGACGAGAGCGCCGGCTGGCAGCCCGATCTGGAGCATCTGGCGTCGCGGATCACGCCCGCCACCCGGGCCATGGTGATCATCAACCCGAACAACCCGACCGGCGCCGTCTATTCGCGCGAGGTCCTCGAGGGGATGCTCGACCTGGCCCGGCGGCACGGGCTGCTGGTGTTCACCGACGAGATCTACGACCGCATCGTGTACGACGGCGCGCTGCACCACACGGCCGCCGCCTTGGCGCCGGACGTGCCGATGATCAGCATGGGCGGGTTGTCGAAGACGTACCGGGCGGCCGGTTTCCGTTCCGGCTGGCTGGCGATCAGCGGTTTCAGCGGCCGGGACACCGACTACCTGGAGGGCCTGCAACTGCTGGCCAACATGCGGTTGTGCCCGAACGTGCCGGCGCAGCACGCGATCCAGACGGCGCTCGGCGGCTACCAGAGCATCAACGCGCTGATCCGTCCCGGCGGCCGCCTCTACGAGCAGCGCAACCACGCCTGGGAGCGGCTGGTCGCGATCCCCGGCGTCGACTGTGTCAAGCCGGAGGGCGCGCTCTACCTGTTCGCCCGCCTCGACCCGGCGGTCCACAAGATCTACGACGACGAGCGGATGATCATCGACCTGCTGGAGGAGCAGCACCTGCTGCTCTCGCACGGCACCGGCTTCAACATCGACACGCCGGACCACCTGCGCGTGGTCTTCCTGGCCCCGGTCGACGTGCTGGACGACGCGATCAGCCGGCTCGGCACATTCCTGGCCGACTACCGTCAGTGAGCGGACCTCAGCTCTCGGGGGCGGCGATCCGGGGTGGCCGGTTCTCGTACGGCGTGGACAGCACCACCGTCGTACGGGTGGTGACGTTCGCCGCCGTGCGGATGTCCTGCAACAGCCGCTCCAGGTCGGCCGGGCTCTTCACCCGCACCAGGAGCAGATAGAAGTCCTCACCCGCGACCGAGTAGCAGGAGTCGATCTCGGCGAGGTGGGCGAGCCGGTCGGGAGCGTCGTCAGGCTGTGACGGGTCGAACGGGCGGATCGCGACGAACGCCGTGAGGGGCAGGTCGAGCGCCTCGTACGAGACCCGGGCGGTGTAGCCGTTGATGACGCCGCGCTGCTCGAGCCGGCGGACACGCTGGTGCACGGCGGAGACGCTGAGGCCCACCCGCTCGGCCAGGTCGGTGTACGACAACCTGCCGTCCGCGGTCAGTGCCGACACGATCGCCTGGTCGATCTCTTCCACGGCGCCACATTACTGGTCGGTGAACAATCGGTCAGCAGGTGCCCGTGATGTCCAGCGGGTGGTCGGCCCGCAGGATGTCCTCCGGGTCCTCGGTGCCGGCCGGTGTCGGCGCCGAGGTGGCGGCGCCCGGCCGCAGCAGGCCCTTGCGGGAGGCGGCACAGTCCATCCACGCCATGTACGACAGCGTGTCCCCGGTCCACATGCCTTTGTCGGCCTTGCGCAGATTCTCGCTACGCGGGAACTCCCACTGAATCTCGTTGGCCGGATCATGGTCGACGATCATCCGATGGTCCAGCCGGCCGGCGATCATGGCGTCCCGGACGTCGTTCAGCGCGGCCTTCACCTCGGCCGCGCTGAACCCGGTGACCGCCTTCGCGGCCGGCAGCGTGATGCCGCCCGCGCCCTTCGGGTAGGACTCGGCGGGCGTGCCCTCGAACGGCCACCGAGCACACCCAGGCCGAGGGCCGCGCCGACACCGTCACGCCGGTCCATAGCCGTGGATGCTATGCCTCCGTTCAGCCTCCGGTCATCGACCGAGCGATCACCATCCGCTGAATCTGGTTGGTTCCCTCGACGATCTGCAGCACCTTCGCCTCCCGGAACCAGCGCTCGACCGGGTGCTCGGCGGAGTAGCCGTACCCTCCGAGGATCTGGACCGCGTCGGTGGTGACCCGCATGGCCATGTCGGTGGCGAACAGTTTCGCCTTCGCCGCCTCGATCGAGAACGGGCGGCCGGCGTCCTTGAGGCGGGCCGCGGACAGCAGCAGGGCCCGCGCCGCGGAGACCTGGGTGGCCATGTCGGCGAGCATGAAGCCGAGGCCCTGGAACGAGGCGATCGCCTTACCGAACTGCTCGCGCTCCTTCGCGTACCCGGTCGCGTAGTCGACGGCGGCCTGGGCGAGCCCGACCGCGCAGGCCGCGATGCCGAGCCGGCCGGCGTCGAGCGCCTTCATGGCGATGGCGAAGCCCTCGTTCTCGGCGCCGACCAGGCGGTCGCGCGGGACGCGGGCGCCCTCCAGCACGATCTGGGCGGGCGCGGACGAGCGCAGGCCCATCAGCCGTTCCGTCGCCTGCGGCAGCAGACCGGGGGTGGTGGCGTCGGCGAGCAGGCAGGAGATGCCGCGGGCGCCGGGGCCGCCGGTGCGGCAGAAGATGTTGTAGAAGTCGGCCCGGCCACCATGGGTGATCCAGGCTTTCGTGCCGGTCACGACATAGTCGTCGCCGTCGGCGACCGCGCGGGTGGCCAGGGCCGCGGCGTCGCTTCCGCCCTGCGGTTCGGAGAGGGCGTACGCGCCGAGCAGCTCCCCGCCGAGCATGTCCGGCAGCATCTTGCGCTGATCCGGGGTGCCGAAGGCGGCGACCGGGAAGCATGACAGGGTGTGCACGCTGACCGCCTCGGCGATGCCCAGCCACGTGCCGGCCAGGATCTCGAGGACCTGCAGGTACACCTCGTAGGGCTGGCCGGCCCCGCCGTCGGCCTCGGGATAGGGCAGGCCGAGCAGGCCGGATCGGCCCAGGGTGCGCAGCACGTCTCGGGGGAACTCGCCGCGCGCCTCGAAGTCGTCGACCTTGCCGGCGAGCTCGCGGGTGGCGAGTTCGGCGGTCAGGTCGAGCAGGTCGTGCGCTTCAGGGGTGGGAAGCATGCGATCCACGGTCATGGCCTCAGCTTAACGAGCGTTCAACCGGATGGTGTGACGAGTCCCGTCTCGTACGCCAGAACCACCGCCTGGGCACGGTCCCGCAGCTCCAGTTTCGCGAAGATCCGGGCGACGTGGGTCTTCACCGTCGCCTCGCTGAGCGTCAGCGTCTCGGCCAGCTCGGTGTTGGACAGGCCCCGGCCCAGCAGGGTGAGCACCTCCAGCTCACGCGGGGTGAGATGGGCCAGGTCACGGTGCACCGCCGGAGGCTGCTCCCCGACCGCGAACCGCTCCACCAGCCGCCGGGTGATCGACGGGGCGAGCAGGGCGTCGCCGGTGCCGACCAGGCGCACCGCCGCCGCCAGGTGGTCGGCCGTCACGTCCTTGAGCAGGAAGCCGCTGGCTCCCGCCGCCAGGGCGGTGTAGACGTAACGGTCCAGGTCGAAGGTGGTCAGCATGAGAATGCGGCAGCGCGGGTTGCGGGCCAGGATGCGGCGGGTGGCCTCGATCCCGTCCACCCCGGGCATCCGGATGTCCATCAGGACGACATCCGGCTCGAGGCGGCGCTCGGCATCGACGGCGGCGGCGCCGTCGGCCGCCTCACCCACCACCTCGATGCCGCGGGCGGTGAGGATCATCCGGAACCCGGTCCGGATCAGCTCCTGATCGTCGACGATGAGCACACGTGGCACCCGCTCCCCGCCCGGCGTCTCCGCAACGGCACTCATGAGGCTCCCAAGGTCGGCGGGGTGGTCATGACGCGTCCAGCGGGAGGCGGGCGCGAACCCGGTAGCCGCCGCCGAGACGGCGCCGGGCGTCGAGGTCGCCGCCGTAGACGGCGACCCGCTCGCGGAGGCCGGCGAGACCACGGCCCGCGCCGTCGCCGCCGCGGCCCGGTGGTGGGCCGCCGGTCAGCACGCTCGGGCCGGTGGTGAGCACCTCGACCCGCAGGGCATGCTCCGCATAACGGATGGTGACCTCGGCCTTTCCGCCGGCGCCGTGCTTCAGGGCATTCGTCAGCGCCTCCTGGACGATCCGGTACGCCGTCACGTCGATGCCGGTCGGCAGCGGGCACGGCTCGCCCGACACCCGGACGTCGACCGGCAGGCCGGCGAACGCGATCCGGTCCACCAGCGGGGTGAGCCGGGCCAGGCTGGGCTGCGGCGCGAGATCCTCCGGCTCGGTCTCGTCGGACCCGTCCGGCGTGGGCGCCAGCAGGCCCAGCAGGTGACGCAACTCGGTCATCGTGTCGCGCCCGGCCCGCTCGACCGCGGCCAGCGCCGACGCGGCCTCCTCCGGCATGCTCGCCAGCACCTCCCGCGCCGCGCCCGCCTGCACGATCATGACGCTGACGTTGTGGCTGACGATGTCGTGCAGCTCCCGCGCGATCCGCGCCCGCTCCGCACCGACCGCCGCCAGGGCCGCCGCCTCCCGCTCGCGCTCCAGCAGCCAGCCCCTCTCCCCCAGCGCCCGCTCGTGCCGCTGCCGGGCCCGGCGCAGCGCGAACCCGAGCGCCGCGGCGGCCAGACAGGCCACCACGAGTGCCACGACCAGCATCAGCGTCCTCACTCCGACACCTTGGCATGCCCGTGCGAGCGGCACATCAACCCGTGGTCGGCCCCGCCTACATCCCCGGTATGACAGACCCTGGGTGGTTGCATCCGGGAGCCGATGACGCCACTGTCGGTCGTCCGTAGCGTTCCCGGCATGACGACAGAGACGGTGGTGCGGCTCGATGGAGTGCGCAAGGAGTTCGGTGAGACGGCCGCCCTGGACGGCGTCTCGCTGGAGATCCGTCGCGGCGAGGCGGTGGCCGTGATGGGCCCGTCCGGCTGCGGCAAGTCCACCCTGCTCAACATGGTCGCCGGCCTGGACCGGCCGACCGCGGGCGAGGTGACCGTGCACGGCGAGCGCCTGGACCTGATGAACGAGACGGGGCTGGCGCTGTTCCGCCGCCACCACCTCGGCATGATCTTCCAGTTCTTCAACCTGCTCGACGACCTGTCGGCGCTGGACAACGTGGCCCTGGCCGCCCAGCTGACCGGGTCCTCGGCGGCCACCGCCCGGCGCCGCGCGCTGGAGCTCTTCGACGAGCTGGGGATCGCCGGCCGCCGCGACGTCTACCCGGCGGCCCTGTCCGGCGGCGAGCGGCAGCGGGTGGCGGTGGCCCGCGCGCTGATGAACAGGCCGGCGCTGCTGCTCGCCGACGAGCCCACCGGCGCTCTCGACAGCCGGGCCGGCGAGCAGGTGATGGACCTGCTGATCGACCTCAACCAGATCGGTCAGACGCTGCTGATCGTCACCCACGACGAGCGGCTCGCGCACCGCTGCGCCAGCCGGCTGGTCGAGCTGGCCGACGGCCGGATCGCCCGCGAGTCCGCCCTGGACCGGGTGTGAGCGCCGTGTGGGCGGCCGCTAAGGCCGCGATCCGCCGCCGGCGGCTCCAGACCTTCGTGATCGGCCTGGTCGCGCTCTTCTGCACGGCCACCGTGGTGGTGTCGCTGGCCCTGCTGGACGCGATGTCGGCGCCGTTCGACCGGGCCCTGGCTCAGCAGCGGGGAGCTCACGCGGTCGCCGCGTTCGACCCGGCCAAGGTGACCGACGCGCAGCTCACGGCCGCGCGTGACGGCGTGGAGGCGGCCGCCGGCCCGTTCGGGCAGGTGATGTTCGAGGTGGGCGGCGGGTCCGGCCCGGTCATGCGGGGCCCGCTGACGCTGGTCGGGCGGCCCGGCCCCGGTGGCGACGTGGACCGCCTCGACCTCTGGCGGGGGCGGTGGGCGTCGGCGCCGGGCGAGGTCGTGCTGAACGCGCCACCCGAGGATGAGACAAGCTTCGCCAGGGGCCCGTTCAGCCGGATCCCGTCGCTCACCGCGGACGGGACGACGCTGACCGTGGTCGGCTGGGCGTTCAGCGTGGGCGGCTCGGCGGACGGCTGGGTGACGCCGGAACAGATGACGGAGCTGCGGCCGACCGGGACGCAGATGCTGTACCGGTTCGCGGGCGACGTGTCCACGAGGGAGGCGGTTCAGCAGCGGCTCACCGGGGTGACCACGGGGCTTCCCGGGGGCGCGCTGATCGCGGCCCAGCCGTACCAGGTCGTCAAGGAGGAGGCGGCCGAGGGGTCCGGTGTCTATCTGCCGTTCCTGGGCACCTTCGGCGTGCTCGGCCTGATCATCGCGGTGATCATCGTGGGGAATGTGGTGAGTGGAGCGGTCATCTCCGGGTTCCGGCACATCGGGATGCTGAAGGCGCTCGGCTTCACCCCACGCCAGGTGGTCGCCGTCTACCTGACGATGGTGACGGTGCCGGCGACGGCCGGCGCGATCCTCGGCACCGTGCTCGGCGACCTCGGCGCGCGGCCGCTGCTGGAGGACACCTTCCGCGGGATGGGGTTCGGGCAGGACACCGGCGTGCCGGCCTGGGTGTGGGCGGCCGGGCTGGTCGGCATACCGGCGCTGGTCCTCCTGACCGCGCTGGTGCCGGCGTCACGCGCGCACCGCCTCTCCGCCGCCGAGGCGATCAGCGCGGGCAGCGCCCCACGGCGCGGTCACGGTCTGCGCGTGCAGAGAGCCCTCGGGGGAACACGTCTGCCACGCTCGGTCAGCCTCGGACTGGGGCACCTGTTCGCCCGTCCGGCCCGGACCGCGCTGACCATGGCGTCGCTGCTGCTCGGCGTGACCACGGTGACGTTCGCGACCGGGCTTTCCGACACGCTGATCCGGTTCTCGGCACTCGACGCGGCGGCCGGCGGTGACGTCAGCATCCGCCCGGAGCCGCCGGACGGGCCCACCGGGGTGACCAGCAGCCGCACCGACGACGAGGTGGAGGCGCTGCTGCGCGGCCTTCCCGGCACCGAGAGGATCGGGGTCGCGCTGGGCCGCCCGGTGTCGGCCCTCGGCCAGAGCGAGCCGATCCAGGTCAACTTCGTCCGGGGCGACGTCGCCGCGATGGGGTATGAGGACCAGCTTCTCGAGGGCCGCTGGATGGCCGCGCCGGACGAGATGGTGGCGACCTCGGAGCTGCTCAACAAGCGGGGGCTGGAGGTCGGCGACACGATCACCATGGAGTTGCAGGGCGTCCGGACCACCGTGACCGTCGTCGGCGAGACGCTGCAGAACCTGCCCGGTCCCGGGGACGGCCTTTTCGCCCCGTGGCGGGAGTTCGAGGACGCGGAGCCGTTCGACTACTTCTACCAGGTCGATCTCACCGAGGGCACGGACCGGGAGGCCTACATGCAGGCGATCCGCTCGGCCGATCCGGGGCTGTCGCCGTGGAGCCGTGGCGGCAGCAACGAACTCCAGGTGATCGTGACCGGCTTCTCCAGTGTGCTGGCCGTGCTGCTGGCCACGGTGGCGGCGCTGGGCGTGCTGAACACGGTGGCGCTCAACGTCCTGGACCGGCGCCGTGACCTGGGCATGCTGAAGTCCATCGGGATGACCCCACGCCAGGTGATCACCATGCTGGTCACCTCGATGGCGGCGCTCGGCGTGGCCGGTGGCCTGCTCGGCATCCCGTTCGGCATGGTCGCGCACCGGCTGGTGGTGCCGCTCTCCGCGGGCGCCGCCAAGGTGACGCTGCCGGAGTCGGTGCTGCGGGTGTGGGACCCGCTGCAGCTCGCCCTCCTGGTGCTCAGCGGTGTCCTGATCGCGGTGGTGGGCGCGCTGCTGCCGGCCCGCTCGGCGGCCCGCCTCACCATCGCCCGGGTCCTGCACAACGAGTAAGCCGCGCAACGACGTGGCTGCGCGCCAAGGCCGCGGACCACCAACCACGCCCGGCGGGCGCGGACCACCAACCACGCCCGGCGGGCGCGAGCCACCAACCACGCCCGGCGGGCGCGGCACGGGCCTGGGCCCCCGGTGGGCTCGCGGGGAGCGGACGGAACGGGGCCGTTGCGGTTGGCAACGGCCCCTTCCGTACGATATGCGGGTTTTAAGCGGCGGTGGGCAGCTCGGAGGCGAGCGACTCCTGCCAGATCGCCCAGCGGGTGTCGGGGCCGAGCGACTTCGCCTTCCGCATCGCCAGGCCGGCCCGGTGCACGATCTCGTCGTGGGTGAGCTCGCCGGGTTCGGTGACCGCCACGCCGATGCTCGCCGCCAGCGTGACCAGGCGGCCGTCGACGGCGATCGTGCCCAGGGCCGCGGCGATCCGGCCGGCCACCTCGTAGGCGTCCTCGGGCCGGGCCACGTCCGGCAGCACCACCGCGAACTCGTCGCCACCGAGGCGGACCGGCAGGTTCGGGCGCTGGGCGCAGCGGCGCAGCACCTCGGCGAACGCGACCAGCACCCGGTCGCCGGACCGGTGGCCGAGGGTGTCGTTGATCTCCTTGAAGCCGTTGATGTCGATCAGCAGGACGCCCGTCCGCCGGCCGCGGGCCCGGTCCGATGCCTGCCGGAACATGCCGCGGTTGCCGAGCCCGGTCAGGCCGTCGGTGAGCCCGCTCTCCCGCTGGGCCAGCGTCTGCCGGTACAGCACGAACCCGCTCAGCGCCGCCCCGGCGAAGGCGAGGCCACCCCACGGGAAGAGCTCGCCGTCGTTCCAGGCCCGCGCCAGCATCAAGATCTGCGCCAGCGTCCCGGCGATGAACAGCACCAGCGCACCGGCGGTGAACGATGGCGGCACCTGTCGACTCCGCGTCTGCAAAACCCCTCCTCCGTCCGGACCGGACCCCGGGGTGATCGGTCCCGCGCGAGCCGACTTGAGGAGGCGGACCCATAGGATCTGCTGATGGTCGTACCCCAGACACACGATGAGGCGGTCACCGCCGCCCACCGGCTCGCCGCGGTCCTGGCGCCCGGCGCGATCCAGCGCGACCGGGACGGCGCGGAGGTGGTCCCGTACGAGGCTCTGGCCGCCCTCGACGACTCCGGGCTGCTCGGCATCACCGTCCCGGTGTCCGACGGCGGCCCGGGGCTGGGCCCGCGAACCCTCGGCGAGGTGGCGCGGATCGTCGCGGCCGCCGACCCGGCGATCGCCCAGGTCCCGCAGAGCCACTTCCTGCTGGTGGACGTGCTCGCGGTGCACGCCGGCCCGGAGGCCCGCAAGCGCGCCTTCGGTGACGTGCTGGCCGGCCGCCGGCTCGGGAACGCGTTCGCCGAACGCGGCGGGCAGCACGCCCAGGATCTGCGCACCCGGATCACCGACGGCCTGCTGGACGGGGTGAAGTACTACACCACCGGGGCGCTGACCAGCGCGTGGATCGCGGTGAGCGCCCTCGACGAGACGGGGCGGCTGGTGCTGGCCCTGGTGCCGCGGGCCGCCGAGGGGGTGTCGGTCGACACCGACTGGGACATGCTCGGGCAGCGGGCGACGATCAGTGGGACGGCCACGTTCCGGCGGGTGCCGGTGGAGGCCGGGCTGCGTGTCGACTACGCGGGCGCGTACGAGGTCCCGCAGCAGATCGGGGCCCGGGCGCAGCTGGTGCACGCGGCCATCGAGGTGGGCATCGCGGGCGCGGCTCTGCGGGACGCCCGGTCCTACCTGCGGGAGAAGGCGCGGCCGTCCACCGAGGCGGTCCGGTCCGGTGCGGCGGCGGCCGTCGACGACCCGCACGTGCGGCACCGTTACGGACGGCTGGCGACCCGGGTGCGAGCGGCGGAGGCCCTGCTGGACTCGGCTGCCCGTACCCTCGAGGAAGTGGGGTTGATCCCCGCGGACGCCGAGGCCGCGGCACGTGGCTCGCTCGCCGTCGCGGCCGCGAAGGCCTTCGGCAGCGAGGTGGCGCTGGAGGCCGGGTCGGAGCTGTTCACCATGTGCGGGACGAGTTCGGCGGCCGCGAAGTACGACCTGGACCGGCACTGGCGCAACGCGCGCACGCACAGCGTCCACGACCCGATGGACTGGAAGTACGCGCACATCGCGGCCTACGAGCTGGCGGACCGGCTGCCGCCGAATCACGGGCAGCTCTGAAGGCCGGCCGTCGACGGCCGGCCTCCGAAGCTCTACCCCGTGTACCTGAACGACGCGAACACCACGTCGGCGCTGTGCGTGAAGCCGAGGCGGCCGTAGAGCCGGATCGCGTTCTCGTTGTCGTGGACCGCGTGCAGGAACGGCAGCTCGCCGCGGGCCAGGATGCCGGCCGCCACGGCGAGGGTGAGCCGTGCGCCGAGGCCCTTGCCGCGGTACGCCGGGTCGGTGCAGACCGCGCTCACCTCGGTCCAGCCGGGCATCCGGAACCGCTCGCCGGCCATCGCGACGAGGCGGCCGGAGTCCCGGATGCCGAGGTAGCGGCCGAGGTCGACGGTGCGCTTGAGGAACGGGCCCGGCTCGGCGCGGGCGACCAGGTCGAGCATCTCGGGGACGTCGTTCTCGGTGAGCAGGACGGCCTCCGGATCCTCGACGCCGGACATGCTCTGGCCGATCATCTGCACTCCCGGGGTGACCTGGTCCACCTCCCACCCCGCGCGCGGGGTGATGGACGGGCCGGTGAGGAGTGCGTAGTTGGTGATCGTCGCCAGATCACGCCAGGCGGCCGGGTCGGCTGGGTCGCTCAGCGCGGCGAACGGGGCGATATCGGGCAGGTATCGGGCGGCGTTGCCCGCGGCCTCGGCGAAACACGCCTGCGGCCCGGTGAGGGCGGCCCACACGGGGTTGTTCAGCACACCCCCGACCCTGCCTCCTGGCGGCGGGTCGCGCCAGTAGATATCCGTCTAACCACCCGCACGCTTATCTGTCGGGTTCCGTCATACGGTTGCCTCCCGGCGCGTGGACGGGGTCCCGGTGAGTTCCGGGATGTCGGCCGGCCACAGCGGCTTGGCGAAGTGGTAGCCCTGGCCGTAACGGCAGCCCATGGCGTCCAGGGCGGCCCGCTGACCGGCCTCCTCGATGCCCTCGGCGACGACCGCGAGGTCGAGGTTGTGCGACAGGGTGACGATGGCGTCGACCAGCGCGTGCTGCTGCCGGCTGGTCAGAATGTCGTCGATGAATGATTTGTCCAGCTTAACGACGTCCACCGGCATCTGCCGAAGGTAGCTGAGCGACGAGTAGCCGGTGCCGAAGTCGTCGATCGCGATCCGTACGCCCATGGCCCGCAACTGCTCGAGATCCGCCAGCACCTTCTCGGCATCCCGCAGCACGAGGCTCTCGGTGATCTCCAGGAGCAGCCACTGCGGCCGGGCCCCGGTCTCGGCCAGCGCCCGGCGTACCTGGTCGGCGAAGTCCGCGGTCCGGAACTGCCGCGCCGACACGTTGACGCTCACGTAGCGCAGCGTGGTCTCCGGGTTCTCGGCCCGCCACCGCGCGAACTGCCGCAGCGCCTCGCGGATGACCCACGAGCCGATCCCGACGATCGCGCCGCTCTCCTCGGCCGCCTCCACGAAGAAGAACGGGCTGAGCAGACCCCGGGACGGGTGCTGCCACCGGACCAGCGCCTCGACGCCGGTGATCCGCTGGTCGGACAGTTCCACGATGGGCTGGTACTGGAGGACGAACTGCTCCTCCTCGATCGCCTCGTGCAGGGCGGTACGCATCTCCAGCCGCTGCACCATGGCGGTGTGCAGGTCGCTCTGATAACGCCGCCAGCCGCTCTTGCCGCTGCCCTTGGCCAGGTAGAGCGCCAGGTCGGCGTGGCGCAGCAGCTCGGTGGCCGATTCGGCGTCCCGGCTCGTGGCCACCCCGATGCTGGCCGCCCCGCTGACCACGTGCGTGCCACCGTCGGCGTCGAACACCTCGATCGGCGCCCCCAGGGCCTCCACCAGCCGTGCCGCCACCGTCTCCGCGGCGTCCACGGTGTCGCTCTGCTCGACCAGGACGGCGAACTCGTCGCCACCCATCCGGGCCGCCGTGCTGCCGGCCCCGATGATCGCCGAGATCCGCTGAGCCACGGCGAGCAGAAGCTGATCGCCGACCGCGTGCCCGAGGGTGTCGTTGACCTCCTTGAAGTCGTCCAGGTCGACGAAGAGCACGCCGAGGGTGGCGCCGTCCCGCTCGGCCACGCAGAACGCCTGCTCCAACCGGTCCTTGAACAGCACCCGGTTGGCCAGCCCGGTCAGCGCGTCGTGGAACGCCTGGTGGGTGAGGTCGCTCTCCAGCCCGCGCCGGGCGGTCACGTCCCGCAGCGTCACCACGAGGCCGCCCACGGTCGGGTCGTCGCGCAGGTCCCGCAGGCCGCACTCGATCTCGATGGCGCGGCCGCCGGCACCCACCGCGGTCAGCTCGATGTCGTCCAGATCGCCGGCGTCCACCCGGTCGAGGACCTCCCGCATCGCCTCCGGTGACGCGATCAGCCCGGCGATCGGCGCACCGGTCGGGTCGGCGCCGAACAGGGTCTCCGCGGACGGGGTGGCGTAGCGGACGACACCGTCGCAGTCCAGGATCAGGATGACGTCGGAGGCGCTCTGGATCAGGGTGCGGAACCGGGCCTCGCCCTCCCGGCGGCTCACCTCGTCGGTCAGCCCGATCCGGTCCAGCACCGCGTTGATCTGTGCGCTGAGCGTCTCGAACGCCGGGCGCATCACGTGCAGGACGGGGTCCGGCGCGCCGAGCACCATGATCCCGACCCGTTCGCCGGGCAGCTGCTGGGTGGTGTAGAGGGCGTGCGGGAAGCCGCCCGAGTCCAGCCCGTCCGGCACATCGGCGGCGGCCACCAGCTTCACCCCCACCGTGGCGGTGCCCGGCTCGGGCACCGAGAGCTGGAGGTGGTACGGCTCGCCCGCGGGCATCAGCCGGGCCACCGCCTGGCGGATCGCGGCGGCCACGCCCAGGTCGGTGACGGCCGCGTTCAGCAGCGCCACGGCCTCACGCAGCGCCCGCTCCCGGAGACCGGCCGCCCGCTGGAGCCGGGCCAGGTCCGCGACCCGGCCCAGCACCAGCAGGAACATCACCGCCGCGGCGGCCGCGATGACCGGCGCGTCGGCCACGCCCTCCCGGCCCTGGAAGTATTCGACGGCCAGCACGGCCGGCGCGATCAGCGCGGCCGCGGTCAGCCAGAACAGCCGGTGGCGGCCCATCTCCGGGATGACCGGCTCGCCCGGCGCCGACAGCGACCGCATCGTCGGCGACAGCGCCGCGAAGCCCGTCGCCGCGTAGAAGACGATCCAGCCGAGGTCGACCGGGCCGCCCAGCACCCACGCGCTGTACAGACGCGACTGGCCGTAGAACACGTCGGCGACCAGCAGACCCACCACGGCGGCGCCCAGGGCGGCGACCGCGCCCCGCCGGCGGCCGGCGCCGGTGAACATCCGCAGGATCATCGCGAGCACCAGCACGTCGCCGAGCGGGTAGCCGATCGACACCAGCTTGCCCAGTCCCGACAGATGGTCGGCGCGGGCGCACGGCGCGATCCAGTACACCCAGGTCAGCAGGCCCAGCCCGACCGTCGGCACCAGCGCGTCCAGCAGCGCCGCGCGGTTGGCGGCGCCACCGCCGCGGGCCCGCGCCAGAAGCAGCAACCCGGCCGCCAGCGGCGGGTACGCCAGCAGGTAGAACAGGTCGGCCCACGGGTTGTGCCAGATGTCACCGGTGGTGAAGAGGACCAGCGCGACACTGATCAGAATCCACGGCAGCCGCCGCTCCGGGCGGTGCATCCGGACACCCAGCAGCACCGTCGCGGCGCTGGAATAGCCCAGCGCGGCCCACATGTAGCGGTGACTGTCGGGAACGGCGTAATAGACACCGGCGAGAGCCAGGATCCAGACACCGAAGCACGCGCGAACGGCTCGCGTCGACAAGGCGTACTCCGATCGTGAGGCGGCGGGCAATTGCCGACTCGCCGTATCGGGTCCGCGGGGGCCGACATGAGCCGCCCGCTGCGGCCGCAACCGTCCGGCAACCGGCCTCAGCCGGCCATCGCGTCCACCAGGCGCCGGGCCGACCCGGCCAGGTTCCACCGCTCGGCGAGCGCCAGCAGCGCGTCCGGGTGTCGTGGGGCGGTCGGCAGGACCGGGTCGAAGGCGGGCAGCGGCACGTCGGTGGCGACCTTGCAGACCGGCAGGGCGCGGCCCAGGTACTCCCGGGACGCCAGCAGTTTGGTCCGCACGCCGGGGGCGAAACCGGCGTCCGGGTCGTCCAGGGCGGCCAGGATGTGCTCGACCCCGCCGTACCTCTCGATCAGGCGCGCAGCGGTCTTCTCGCCGACGCCGGCCACGCCCGGCAGACCGTCGCTGGGGTCGCCGCGCATCGCGGCGAAGTCCGCGTACCACCGCGCCTCGACCCCGTATTTCGCCTGGACCAGCGCCTCGTCGGCGTCCTCCAGCTTGGCCACGCCACGGCCGCAGTAGAGCAGCCGGGTCCCGCGGGCGTCGTCGACGAGCTGGAACAGGTCACGGTCGCCGGAGACCACCTCGACCGGCGCGGGCTGCCCGTACGCCAGCGTGCCGAGCACGTCGTCGGCCTCGTACCCCTTCACGCCGAACGCCGGGATGCCGAGCGCCTCGAGGGTCTCCAGCAGCACCGGCACCTGCCGCTCCAGCGACGCCGGCACCTCCTCGACGTCGCCGTGGGCGACCCGGTGCTTCTTGTACGACGGCACCAGCTCCACCCGCCAGGCCGGGCGCCAGTCCGCGTCCAGCGCGCACACCAGCCGGTCCGGGCGGCGGGTGCGGATCAGCTGGGCGAGCATGTCGAGGAATCCGCGGATCGCGTTCACCGGTTCACCGGCCGCGGTTTGGGCCGCCTTCTCCGGTATGCCGTGGAACGCGCGGAAGTAGAGGCTCGGGGCGTCGACGGCCAGCAGAGGTCTCACGCGCACCACCCTATCGGCTCGGTGAACGAGGTGTTTCGCGGCCGAGTTTGATCTTTTTTGTTCAGCCACAAGAAATTCACGTTCGTCATCATCTGGAGACGTCCGGCTCCCGTAAACCTTCAATGTCCGAATCGGACGACATCGAAGGAGCCGTTGCATGCGCCTCTCCCCCCGTCCCCTGATCGCCGGCCTCACCGCCGGTCTGATCACTCTCGGTCTGCTGGCTTCCCCCGCCCAGGCCGCCCCGACCGGCATCCCGTCCAAGGCGACCGCACAGACCTACCTGAACGCCCTGACCGTGGCCGCCGAGGCGAACGCGAGCACCTACGACCGCGACCTGTTCCCGCACTGGATCACCATCTCCGGCACCTGCAACACGCGGGAGACGGTGCTGAAGCGGGACGGCACCAACGTCGTCACCAGCTCGGCGTGCGCCGCCACCTCCGGCACCTGGTACTCCCCGTACGACGGGGCCACCTGGACCGCCGCCTCCGACGTCGACATCGACCACGTGGTCCCGCTGGCCGAGGCGTGGCGTTCCGGCGCCAACGCCTGGACCACCAGCAAGCGGCAGAGCTTCGCCAACGACCTGACCCGCCCGCAGCTGATCGCCGTCACCGACAACGTGAACCAGTCGAAGAGCGACCAGGACCCGTCGACGTGGCAGCCGTCGGTTAGCTCCTATCGCTGCACCTACGCCAAGATGTGGATCGCGGTGAAGTACTACTGGGCGCTGAAGCTCCAGTCGTCCGAGAAGACCGCGCTCCAGACCATGCTCAACACCTGCTCCAGCTGACGCCTCATCCGCGCGACTCCGGCCGGCTCCCCGGCCGGCCGGTTTCGGCGAGACGGTGCCGCAGGTAGGCGCGGCACCGCGGCCACTCCTCGGCGACGACCGAGTACATCGCGGAATCCCGCAGACGGCCCTCCTCGCCCGGCGCCCACGAGCGCGACCAGTTGCGCAGCACCCCCTCGAACTGGGCGCCGAGCCCGGCGATCGCGGCCCGGGACCGGCTGTTGCGGGCATCGGTCTTCAGATCGACGCGGGCCGCCTCCCACACCTCGAAGGCGTTCTCGAACAGCAGGAGCTTGGACTCCAGGTTGACGCCGGTGCCCTGCGCGGAGGCCGTCAGCCAGCTGAAGCCGACCTCGATCGCGTGCAGCCGCTCGGTGCCGGGCCACTGGCGCGGGTCCAGGTAGGCGGTCGCGCCCACGGCGCGTTGCGAGACAAGGCAGATCTGAGCGTACGGTCGAAGCCAGCCGGCCTCCGCCCGCTCCAGTTGCAGGTCGATGTACGGCCCGACCTCGTCCGGCGCCGGCACCCAGGTCCACGAGAACGAGTCCCGGTCGCCCCCGGCGGCCCAGGCCAGCCCCTCGGCGTGGTGGTGGCCGAGCGGCTCCAGACGGACGCGACAGCCTTCCAGAACAGGATGATCCACAGCAATCCCCCATCGCGGCTTGACCGGCACGGGTGCGCCGGACCAGGTCCTCACCCGGGGCACCCCGCCCGCGAGCAGGGGGTTGCCGGCCAGCGAGCCGGGGCTTCGCGCTGGCGCTCATGACCTGTCCCGACCCTAGGGAATACTTGCCGGATGCTCAACGCGGTTCCGATCTGGTGATGGGCCGGGAGACGGTGGCCCCTGTCGCCGCCTTCCTCCCGGAGGGCTGACCCCCCGGCGTGCCGGTGCTCCCGGCGAGGGCCACGGCCACCCGGTCGAGGGTGGGGCCCGCGCCGGCCAGGGCGCCGTTGATCAGGGCGGCGAAGGTCAGGTGGCGGCCGTCGCGGGTGGTCACGTAGCCGGAGAGGGCGTTCACGCCGGTCAGCGTGCCGGTCTTGGCGCGGACGTTGCCGGCCGCGGCGGTGCCCCGCATCCGGTGGCGCAGGGTGCCGCCGACCAGGGGGCCCGCGGCGCCCGCAACCGGGAGGGCCGCCCGGAAGGCCGGGAACCAGGGGCGCCGCCGGGCCACCGTGAGCAGCGTGGTGAGTTGCCGGGCGGTGACCCAGTTGCGGCGGCTCAGACCGGAGCCGTCGCCCATGGTGAGCAGCCGGGTGTCGACGCCGAGGCGGCCGAGGGCGGCGGTCGCCGCGGCCAGCCCGGTCGGCCAGCTCCCCGGCCTCGTCGGCGTCGCGGCCCGGCCCATCGCCTTGACCAGCGTCTCGGCGATGCCGTTGTGGGAGAGCTTCAGGAGCGGCCGCAGCATCTCACGCAACGGGGCGGAGGCCCGCGTGGCGAGGGTCCGGGCCGTACGCGGGACCGGCCCCCGGCCCGTGCCCCCGGCGACCGTCACCCCGTGCCGGAGCAGCGCCGCCCGGAACACCCCGGCCGCGGTGAGGGCTGGATCCGGCACCGACACCAGCGTGGTCCCGGAGCGTCCGGGCGCAACGGATCCGGTGACCGTCACCGTCCGGCCGCCGTGGACCCGCACCGCGCTCACACTGTCGCCTCGCCCGGTGACCGCCCGGTTGACCACCCGCACGCTGCGGGTCGGCGGCCACACCGTGACCGACGGCCGCCGCCCGGCGGCGCCCCGGTAGCGGATCTCGACGGCGCCGGTGTCGGACCGCTCGTTCGCCGCGAAGGTGAGGGCCGAGACTCCGGCGGCCCAACCGGACGACTCGTCCTGCCACGACCAGTCCAGCCCGAACGGCACCCGGTCGAACCAGGTGTCGTCGACGACCAGCCGCCCGCTGAACCGTTTCCGGCTCCGGGCGACGTCCGCGGCCAGCCCGTCGAACCGCGCGACCGTCAGGGTGGGGTCCCCCTGCCCGCGCAGATGGAGGTCGCCGCCACGGGCGCGGACCGTGGTGCGGAACCGGTACCCCGGGCCGAGCACCTCGAGCGCGGCGGCCGCGGTGAGCAGTTTCTGGTTGGAGGCAGGCAGCACCCGCAGACCGGAATTGCGCTGGTAGACGGCGGCCCCGGCAGCGTCGCGCACGTCCACGGCGACGGTGGCGCCGGCCAGCCCGGCGCCGGTGAGGATCCGGTCGAGATCGCCGGTGACCCCGCCGGCCGCGGCCGCCGGGGCGGGGACGCCGAGCAGGGTGGCGGCCACCGCCACGACGAGGGCGCGGGCACGTCGCATGAAGGAGCCACCTCGGCGTCGGCGGGAACGGGACCGCCGCGATCGTCACACGGCGGCGCCCCGCCCGACGGCGGAATCCCCTACAGTGCGCCGAGAAGCGCGACCGTCCGCTGATCGGGCCCGTCGTAGTAGCGGTCGAGCACCCGCTCGAAGAGGGCCGGGTCGTCGGCGGCGCGGGCGAAGAGCGTCATCGACGAACGCAGTTTCAGGTCGTCGGGGTAGCCGAGGATCTCCTCGGCGGTGCGCCCGTGATGCTCCAGCATCGCCTCGGCGCACTGGAGCAGCCGCGGGCCCAGGACGGGGTGGCCGAGATAGTCGCGGGCTTCGCCGAGGTCCCGGACGGCGTAGGTCCGCGCCGTCGGGCTGGAGCCCAGCCCGGCCAGCTGGGGGAAGACGAACCACATCCAGTGGGTGCGTTTGCGGCCGGCTCTCAACTCGGCGAGCGCCTGCTCGAAGACGCCGTCCTGTGCCCGTACGAATCGGATCAGATCATCCACGCGCGCGTCGCGTCTCCCTGGCGTTGGCCTTCTGGATCGCGTCGACCAGCTCCGATTTGGTCATCCTCGACCGGCCGGAGATGTCCAGCTTGCGGGCCACGCCCAGCAGGTGTTCCTTGCTCGCGTTGGCGTCCACGCCACCCGCGGTGTCGGCTTTCGTGTCGCGGCCGCCGGCGGCCTTGGCGTCGCTCGGGCCCTTCTTCGCCTTCGGCTCCCAGTGGTCGCCGACCTTCTCGAAGGAGTGTTTGACCGCGGAGAAGGCGGTGCGGTGGGCGCGCTCGCCCTCGCCGTACTGGTCGACGGCGGAGTCGTGGGTCTTGACGAAGGTGTCCTGCGCCTTCTTCGGGGATCGCTTGAGGGTTTCGGGTAGTTCGTCACGTCCAGGCATACCGGAGAGGTTGCCCGCGGCCGGACCCGGCAAACGCCGGGCCGTCACCCGCCGGGAGCCGTACCGAACCGGGCGAACCTGACACCGGACGCGGTGGGGCCGGTTCGCCGGGCCACCCCGAGACCGCTGACACCCTCGACCGCGACCTCGACGATGTCGGCGTCGGCGAAGAGCACCGTCTCCCCGCCTGCGGGCATGGTGAGGATCAGCTCGCCGTGGTCGCGGACCTCCCCGCCGGCCGCGGTGAGCCCGCTGGCGCCGCTGATCAGGTACGGGTCGAGGTTGGGGTGCGGGGTGGCGATCAGCCGGTCGTCGCGTACCGAGAGAACCCAGGGAAGGCTGAGCGAGCCCGCCCAGACCGACCCGGGACTGGCCTCGGCTTCACCGAGGCGGGCGAGCACGCAGCGGCGCCCGGCCGCGTCGACGAAGGTGACCGTGGGGCCGAGGCGGCCCCGCCCGAACGCGCCCCAGGCGCGCGGCGTGAAGTGCAGGCCGTCGTAGCCGCCGACCGCGTAGGCGACCTCGTCGCCGCTGGAGACGAGCAGCACCCAGGCGCCGTCCAGCGGGAAGAGCCGCGGGCAGCTCCAGCCGGCCTGCTCGCGGGAGACGATCACACCGTCGTAGGCCCAGTGCAGCAGGTCGGCGGAGTGGTACTGGAGGACGGCGGCGGCCCCGCCGCGCATCGTGGCGCCGAGCAGCATCCGCCAGCCGCTTCCGGCCCACCAGACGTACGGATCGCGCATCTCGCTGACACCGGAGGGTGGCGTGGCTATCAGCGGGCCGGCCGGGTCCTGGCGCCAGCCGGTGATGCCGGGCGCCGCGACCGCGCGGGCCACCTCCCCGCCGTCGCGGGTGTGGAACAGCACCGGCCCGTCCGGACCGGCCACGACCGCACCGCAGCGGGCCGATCCGGGACCGGCGGGCGGCGCGGCCACCGCCTGCTCGGTCCACAGGATGAGATCGTCGGAGACCGCGTACCCCCAGGCCGGCTCCTGGCCGGAGAGGTACTCGTAGAAGAGCTGGTAGCGGCCGTCCGCCGCGAGGACACCGAAGAGGTCGCCGACCTGGCCGGCACGAGGGGTGAAGTGCAGCCGTGGCCGCGCTACGCGTTCCATGCCTCTGCCTAGCATCGCGGCGATGTCCGGCACCAGTGGGGGCGGCTGCCAATGCGGTGAAGCGGTTAATCTCAGGCGTGCCTTACACACCTGGGGAGACCGCCGAGCGGCTCGGCGTCAGCATCGACACGATCCGCTACTACGAGAAGATCGGGCTGCTGCACGGCATCCAGCGCAACTCCAGCGGCCGCCGGATCTTCTCCGACGACGACCTGTCCCGGCTGGGGCTGCTGCGCTGCCTGCGCGACTCGGGCATGCCGATCTCCCGGCTGCGGCGCTTCGCCGAGCTGTTGCAGACCGGTGACGAGGGCGCCGAGCAGCGGACGGCGCTGCTGCGCGAGCACGATCAGGAGATCGACGCGAAGATAGAGCAGCTGCGCCGGGAGCAGCGACGGGTCCGGGAGAAGATCGCGTGGTACACGTCGCGAGCCTGACCCTCTAGTAGCGGCAGCGCAGCACGACCAGGCTGTGCCTGGTCACGGTGAACTGCCCGCCGGCCCGCGCGGTCTTTCGCCTGGCGGCCAGCAGCGGGTCGGCGGTGTTCGCCGAGACCTCCCACGTCCGCCCGTAGTCGCGATCCGGCAGCGTGACCGCCACGTCCTCGTCGAGCGGGTTGAACAGCAGCAGGAACGAGTCGTCCCGGATCTCCTCGCCGAGGGCGTCGCGCTCCGGGATGCCGTGCCCGTTGAGGAAGACGGTCATGGTCATGCCGCTGCGGGTGTTCCAGTCCGCCTCGGTCATGACCTGGCCGTCCCGGCGCAGCCAGGCGATGTCGGGCAGTTTCGAGTCGCCGGCCGGGTCGCCGGTGAAGAACCGCCGGCGCCGGAAGATCGGGTGGTCGGCCCGCAGTTTGAGCAGCCGCCGGACGAACCCGGTGAGCACGTCCTCGTTGCGCGCCTCCACCCAGTCCACCCAGGAGATCTCGCTGTCCTGGCAGTAGACGTTGTTGTTGCCGCGCTGGGTGCGGCCGAGCTCGTCGCCGTGCGCGATCATCGGGACGCCCTGGCTGAGCAGCAGGGTGGCCAGGAAGTTCCGTTTCTGCCGCTCGCGCAGCACGATGATGTCGGCGTCCTCGGTCTCGCCCTCGGTGCCGCAGTTCCAGGACCGGTTGTGGCTCTCGCCGTCCCGGTTGCCCTCGCCGTTGGCGTCGTTGTGCTTCTCGTTGTACGACACCAGGTCGTGCAGGGTGAACCCGTCGTGCGCGGTGACGAAGTTGATCGACGCGATCGGGCGGCGGCCGTCGTCCTGGTAGAGGTCGGAGCTGCCGGTGAACCGGGACGCGAACTCGCCGAGCCCGGCCGGCTCGCCCCGCCAGAAGTCACGGACCGAGTCGCGGTACTTGCCGTTCCACTCGGTCCAGTTGGGTGGGAAGCCGCCGACCTGGTAGCCGCCGTCGCCGACGTCCCACGGCTCGGCGATCAGCTTGACCTGTGACACCACCGGGTCCTGGTTGACCAGATCGAAGAACGCGGCCAGCCGGTCCACCTCGTGGAACTCCCGGGCCAGGGCGGCGGCCAGGTCGAACCGGAAGCCGTCGACGTGCATCTCGGTCACCCAGTAGCGCAGGCTGTCCATGATCAGCCGCAGCGACTCGTGGTGCCGGACGTTGAGGCTGTTCCCGGTGCCGGTGGTGTCGTAGTAGTACTGCCGGTCCTGGTCGACGAGCCGGTAGTAGGCCGGGTTGTCGATGCCTCGGAAGGACAGCGTGGGGCCCAGGTGGTTGCCCTCGGCGGTGTGGTTGTAGACGACGTCCAGGATCACCTCGATGCCGGCCTGGTGCAGCGCCTTCACCATGGCCTTGAACTCCTGCACCTGCCCGCCCCCGCCGGCGAACGACGAGTAGCCGTTGTGCGGCGCGAAGAAGCCGATGGTGTTGTAGCCCCAGTAGTTGGTCAGGCCCCGCTCGACCAGTCCGCTGTCGTGGACGAACTGGTGCACCGGCATGAGCTCGACCGCGGTGACGCCGAGGCTCTTCAGGTACTTGATCATCACCGGGTGGGCCAGGCCGGAGTAGGTGCCGCGCACGTCGTCCGGGATGTTCGGATGCCGGATCGTCATACCCTTGACGTGCGCCTCGTAGATCACCGTCTCCCACATCGGGATCTTGAGCGGCCGGTCGTTGCCCCAGTCGAAATACGGGTTTATCACGACGGAGCGGGGTGAGAAAGGCGCTGAATCCGCATCATTATAAGAACCGATATCGCCGAAATCGTACGAGAAAAGCGCCGGATCCCACCGATAATCCCCGTCGATCGCCTTGGCGTACGGATCCAACAGCAGTTTGCCCGGATTGCACCGCAGCCCCCGGGACGGATCGTAGGGCCCGTGCACCCGGTAGCCGTACCGCTGCCCCGGCACCACCCGCGGCAGATAACCGTGCCAGACCAGCGCCTCCCGTTCCGGCAGGTCGATCCGGGTCTCCCGACCGTCCTCGTCGAACAGGCACAACTCGACCCGGGTAGCCGCCTCGGAGAAGAGCGCGAAATTGGTGCCGCCCCCGTCATAGGTGGCTCCCAACGGGTACGGGTTGCCCGGCCAGATATGCATGCGCCAACCTTGCCCAATACCGCCCCGCGCGGAAACTGTGACCAATCTCCCCCGGGTCGGGTTTCCCGATGGCGGGTACAACCGACAGGTGCCCCGTCGCTACCTGGAGGCCGGCCTCTACACACTCCCCATGGCGGCCATGACGATCATCGCGTCGCCGCACTCCGGCCGCCTGGTCGGCAGCCGCGGCACGCGCCTCCCCCTACGGATCGCCGGCACCGCGATGGCCCTCGGCCTGCTCCCGCTGACCTGGGCCACCGTCACCACCCCCGGATGGCAGCTGTTGGCCGGCTACCTCGTCTTCGGTTTCGGCTTCGGCATGGTCAACACCCCGATCACCAACACCGCGGTCTCCCGCCTCCCCCGCTCCCGGGCCGGCGTCGCCGCCGCCATCGCCTCCACGAGCCGCCAGGTGGGCGCCGCCCTGGGCGTCGCCGTCATCGGCGCGGTCGCCTCCGCGTCCGGCCCCACCACCCACGCGGCCTGGTGGATCATGCTCACCCTGAGCGTCGCGGTCCTGCTCATCGGCCACCTGACCGCAAACCCCGACGCCCCTCACTCTCCCCCGAGAGCTCACCGCCTGACGCCCGTCGCTCTTCTCAACCCCATTTCCGGTACGCACGTGCCGGCCCTCAACCGCACCACCCCGTCCCGCCGGCTCCGGCGACCACCTGCAACTCGAGCCCGTGCCGCCCGCACCGGGCTGAGCTGCCGGGCTGGGAGCGCGGGCGGTAGATGACAGTGAGGCATTCGACCAGCGGGGTCGGAGCTGTCTCAACCCGCCTGAGACAGTCCTGACAGCCAGCCGGGAAAAGGCATGCGTGACGCCCTGGCGTGGGCGGCCCCGGCGGGCCGCCTCGCGATACCTGGCAGGACCCGTTCCGCCCGCCTGCGCGGCACCATGATCACGATCGGCGGCGACCGGATGCCGATGCCGGGCCGGGCCTCACCGCGGCGAGCGGCTCCCAGGCCAGCGCCGACCGTTCCGCGTCCAGCATGATCCACCCCCGCGATCCGAACGGCCCCGGATCCACGACGAGCCCGGCGCCCGCCCCGAGAACCGGCTCCCCGGAACACGGGCGGCCCGAATCCACCACCGACCCGGCACCCGCCCCGAACGCCGGCTCCCCGGAGCCCGGGCGGGCCGGGGTCGGTTCGGCGACCGGAGACCGCGACTCGGGCGGGGCCGGGTGGGGCGGCGGCACGGTCCTGGAGGGGCGGCGGGTGAGCAGGAGCAGGGCCACGGTGACGAGCGAGATGGCCAGCCCGATGGTCAGGAGAAGGGGCACGCGGGTTCCGATCCGGGTGTCGCGGGAATGCGGTGACGGCGCCGAGTCAACGGCATTCCGGCGGCACCGGACATCCCTGTCCGCCCGATCGTGGCGGTAGTGCACGCGCCAGGGCTAACCGATTCACCCGGCCTGACGGACAATCGGGGCGTGAGTGATCTGTTGGACATCCAGCGCATCTACCTCGAACCGGCCGCCGCCGATCTGCCCCGGGGCCGCGAGATCCTGGCCCGCTTCCCGGAGGCGGCGATCGTCGAGGTGGAGAGCCACCAGCGGATCCCGGAGGTGCACGGTGACGAGGCGAATGTCCGGCGCTGGGTGCGGATCAAACGGGAGGCGCTGGTCCTGGGCGTGAAGAAGACGATGACCGCCCGCCCGAACGGCCGCTCCGCCGATTTCATCGCCCCGTCGACGGCGAACGGCTGCGCCATGGCGTGCGCCTACTGCTATGTCCCGCGGCACAAGGGATACAGCAATCCGATCACCGTCTTCGCCAACATCGAGCGCATTTCCGCGTACCTCCGAAGGCACGCGGCCCGGCAGGGCGGCAAGCCGCAGCCGAACGAATGCGACCCGGAGTCCTGGGTCTATGACATCGGGGAGAATTCGGACTGCTCGGTGGACGCGAGAATCAGCGACAACGTCCGGGATCTGGTCACGTTGTTCCGGGAGCTGCCGAACGCGAAGGCCAGCTTCGCGACCAAGCACGTCAACCGGGACCTGCTCGAATGGGATCCGCGGGGCCGGACGCGGATCCGGTTCTCGCTGATGCCGCCGGCCGATTCCAGGGTGCTCGACATCCGCACCAGCGGGATCGGGGAACGGATCGCGGCGATCGACGATTTCGTGGCGGCCGGCTACGAGGTGCACGTCAATCTGAGCCCGGTGGTGGTCCGGGACGGCTGGCTGGGGGATTGGGCCGAACTGCTGGAGCAGCTCACCGCCGGAACGAACGCGGCCACGAAGAGCCAGCTGGCGGCCGAGATCATCTTTCTGACCCACAATCGTGCGCTGCACGAGATCAACCTCGGCTGGCATCCGCGTGCCGAGGAACTGATCTGGCGGCCCGGCCTCCAGCAGGTGAAACGCTCGCAGAACGGCGATCTGAACGTCCGTTACCGCACCGGCGCGAAGGGCTCCTACGTAACGGCGCTCACCGATCTGATCGGCGAGCGTGCGCCGTATCTGCGCGTTCGTTATGCATTCTGAACCGGTGACAAAACCATATGACGTCTTCGATGCGGCAGCGGCGGACTACGACAGCGTGGGGGTGGATTTCGTCGGGCCGATGGGGTCGGCGCTGGTCGCCGCCGCCGATATCCGGGCCGGTGAGCGGGTGCTGGACGTGGGCTGCGGGCGCGGGGCGGTGCTGTTCCCGGCCGCCGCCGCGGTCGGGGAGTCCGGTTCGGTGACCGGAATCGACATGGCGCCGGCCATGGTGGCGCTGACCCGGGCCGCGGCGGCCGGGTTGCCGCAGGTCACCGTGGCGGTCGGCGACGGTCAGGCGCCGGACTTCCCGGCCGGCTCGTTCGATGTGGTGGCGCTCGGGCTGGTGCTGTTCTTCCTGCCGGATCCGGAGGCCGCGCTGCGGGCATACCTTCGGCTGCTGCGGCCCGGCGGCCGGCTCGCGTTCAGCTGTTTCGCGGCGTTCGACCCGGGCTACCGGGAGGCGATGCGGGTGATCGGCGAGCACACCGACGAGCCGTCTCAGCAGCCGAAACTCCCGGCGATGTTCGACAGCGAGGACACCTTGCGGTCCGCGGTCGGCGCCGCCGGCTTCGCCGACGTCACGATCGACGAGCTGACGGTACGCAGTGAGTTCCGCGACCTGGAGCATTTCCTCACCTGGGTGGACTCGCACGCGGGCCGGGCCGTGCTGCGCCGGGTTCCCGCCGAGCGCCGTCCCGGGTTGCTGGCCGCGCTCGCGCCGGTGCTGCCCGACCCGCCGGGGATGAGCACCGGGGTGCGCCTGGTCAAGGCGGTGCGCCCGGCGGACTGAGCCACCGGGCGCGTCCGCGAATGATCAGGTGAACCGGGCGGCGATCCAGTTCGCGACCAGGTCGGCGGACTGGATCACGGCGGTGTCGTGGGTGGCGCCCTCGATCGTCTCGAAGGTGAGCGAGACCCCGTACGCCTGGATCTGTCCGGCCAGCATCTCGGAGAGGAAGTAGGGGACGGCCTCGTCGTCGGTGCCGTGCACGAGCAGGATCGGCGAGCTCGGCGCGGTCTGCAGCGGGTTCTCGTAGGAGGCCATCTTGGTGATCACCGCGGCCGGCACGGTGCCGCCCTCGACCAGCTGCTCGGCGGTGAAGTTCTCGTAGGCGGCCATGATCTCGTACAGGCAGCCGGTCTGGAGGACGCCGAGCTGGGCCTCGGCGGGGGCGGCGAGGACGTTGGCGGGTTTGAAGCTCGGTTCGACGGCGGCCACGCCGAACAGGGCCATCACCAGGTAGCCCTGGACCGGGGTGCCCGCGATGTACGGGATGATCTCCTGTGCGTTGGAGAGCGGGGCGATCGCCACGGCGCCCTTGAGGACCAGGTTGCCGTCGTAGGACGGGGCGAGCTGACTGGCGAACAGCGAACCGGTGCCGCCCTGCGAGTGGCCGTCGACGACGTACTGGGTGGACAGTGCGGAGTCGAGGTTGCGGGCCGCCCGTACGTTGTCGATGATCGACCGGCCGGCGCTGGCTCCGACCAGGTAGGGGTGCTGCTGTACCGTCCCGAGCCCGGGATAGTCCGGCGCGGCCACCGTCCAGCCGCGTTCGAGCAGTTCGGCGACGGCGATCCGGGCCTCTTCCCAGAAGACCGCCTGGTTGGTGGAGGGTGCGCAGGTGTCGGCGAGCCCGGTGGTGCCATGTCCCCACGCCACGACCCGGTTCTTCTTGTTGGTGCGCGGGGTGAGGACCAGGCCGGTCGCGGTGATGACCCCACCGTTGATGTTGGTGGTGACGTACTGGATCCGCTTGCCGGTGGCGAGAGCGGACAGACTCGGCGGCAGGCTCGCGGTGGACGAGCTGAGCACGTATCCCGGCACTGTCGCGTACGCCGGTCCGGCGGTCGCGACGACCACCCCGCACGCGGCGATCACCGCGGCGAGGATGAGTCGGGAGATCTTCTTCATGGCACCCCGTTCCCTGCTGAATCCGAAATGGATGATCGATGGAGGCCACAGCCTAAAACCGCTCTCCCCCACCGTGGATCAGCATTCACGGGCACATGTCCGTGCCCTTTCAGGCATCCGCACACGTCAACTGAATGATGTGCCACCGAGATTCAAAAGATCCATTTAACCGGTCCTTCATGGTGTTAATCAGACACCGCTGGGGTACGTCTCCGGCTCGTGCGCGTCCACCCGGAGAGTGTGCAGTGGCCGCAGCGCCCGCGTCTCGGCGAACCACAGAAACGCGTCGTAACGTTCACCCAGCACGGTCGGCACGTAGTTGGCCCAGCGCTCCCGCTCCGCCCGGTAGACCACGCCGATCGCCCGGTGCGGCAGCACCGTGGTGAGCAGATCCGGTCGCGGGCCCTCGGCGGGGAAGACGAACAGCCCGCACGGCGGAGCGGCCGCGTGTAAGACTTCCTCCAGCGAACCGGGCCGCGCCTCGGGCACGCCCATGACCTCCATCGACTGTCCCCAGCCCGGGCCGGCCACCACCGTTCCCCGGTAGGTGCCGAAACCGACCAGCAGCACCTGGGCGTCGCCGTACCGTTCCCGCGCCAGCTGACCGATGGTGATCTCGCCGTACTGGGACTGATCGGTGGCCCGGGCGTCGCCGACGTGCGTGTTGTGCGCCCACACCACCGCCTTCGACGTGGGCCCGTACCGGCGCAGCAGCCGGTCCAGGGTCTGGTCCATGTGCCGGTCGCGGATGTTCCACGCCTCCGGGCCGCCGCGCACCATGGCCCGGTAGTAGCCCTCCGCCCCGGCCACCACCTCGGCGTTCTGCCACAACCCGAAGTCCCGGTCGCGGACCGCCGACAGCATCGTCACCACCCGGTCCTCGCAGGCGGCCGGCACGAGCTGGGTGGCCCAGCCGTACGCGTTGGGATCCTCGTTGAACGGCTCGAAGCACCGGTACGCGTCCAGCGCGGCCGGAACCAGATCCGGGTCGTGCTCGCGCAGCCAGGTGAGGATCTCGCGCATCGACTCCCACAGCGAGTAGACGTCCAGCCCGTGGAAGCCGACCCGGTCGTCCGGCGCCCGCCGCACGTTGCGGGCGTGCAGCCAGCGGGTGAAGTCGACGGTCTCCTCGTTGGCCCACATCCAGGTGGGCCAGCGGTCGTAGCGGACCAGCGCGTCCCGCGGGTCGGCCCGGTCGTCGCGGACCGCGGCGTTCACCCGCTCGCAGTCCGGCCAGTCCCCCTCCACCGCGACGAAGGAATACCCGCACTCGGCGATCAACCGTTTCGTGAGCTCGGCCCGCCACTCGTAGAACTCGTGCGTCCCGTGGGTGGCCTCGCCGATCATCACGACCCGCGCGGCGGCCGCACGATCCAGGAGGATCTCCAGATCCCCCGGATCCCGCAGCGGCCGGGCGATCGAGGCGACCTCGTCCCCGTACCGGATCATTACGGCCGGATACCCCGCGCGAAACGCCCTATACGTCCGATCTATGCCACGGCCGGTCGGCCCGGGTCACGGTGGCGCCGGCGGTCACCCGGACCCCGTACGCCGGACGGTCGTGCCCGTCGACCGGCCCCAGGTACTCGTGGCCGGTCAGGTGGCACCAGGCGGGCAGGTCGATGGGCGCGGCCGGGTCGGTGGCGATCAGGTGGACGACCGCCCCGCCGGGCAGCGTGGTCGTCAGTTTCCGCAGCTCGATCAGGAGCAGCACACAACGGCGGTCTCCACCGTCCAGAACGACCGGGCTCATGCCCCGATCATGCCTAACGGGGCCGGGCCGCCAGGATGCAGGTGTCGTCGTCCGGGTTGGCGCGGCGCAACCGGGCCAGCAGTTCGGCCAGCGGCTGCTCGGGGGCGGACCGCACCGCGTCGTCGACCGAGGTGATCACCGCGTCCAGGCCCACGTCCAGGCTGCGCCGCCGGTGCTCGACCAGCCCGTCGGTGTAGAGCAGCAGCACGTCACCGGTGTGGAAGCTGAGGACGGCGTCGCTGTACCGGGCGTCGTCGACCACGCCCAGCATCGGGCCGGGCGGCCGGGACAGCGGGGCCGTGTGCCCGCCCCGGCTCAGCAGCGGCGGCGGATGCCCGGCCTGCGCCCAGACCAGCTCGCCGCGCGCCGGGTCGAACCGGGCCACCACGGCGGTCGCCGACAGCTCCGGAGACTCCGCCTCCAGCTCGCAGGTCAGCCGGTTCAGGTGCTCGAGCAGCGTACCGGGATCGCTGGTGACCACGGCGAGAGCGCGCAGCGCGTGCCGCAGCTGGGCCATCGTGGTGGCCGCGTGCGTGCCGTGCCCGGCGACGTCACCGACGGCGAGCAGCACCGACCCGTCACGCAGCGCCGCCGCGTGGTACCAGTCACCGCCGACCAGCGTCTCGTGCCCGGCCGGCAGGTAGCGCACCGCCACCCGCAGCCCCGGCAGGTCGATCGGCTCGGCCGGGATCGGCAGGATGATCTGCTGGAGCCGGGCGGCCAGCTCGTGCTCGGCCGCGAGGGTGCGCTCCACCTCGGCCAGCCGTTCCACGTTGGTCTGCTGCTCGGTGACGTCCTGGACGATCCCGCAGATCCGCAACGGGCGCCCGCCACTGTCGCGCACCGCGTCGACGACCGTCCGCAGATGCTTGATCCGCCCGCCGATCCGGACCCGGGTGATCACGTCCACCCGCTCGGACCGCTCGAACGCCTCCCGGGCGGCCGCCTGGAGCGGACGGTCGTCCTCCACCACGATCCCGTCCGCCTCGTCCCGGCCGAGCGGCCCGAGCGCCGGGTCCCGCTCATAGATCCGGTACAGCTGCGGCGACCAGTAGATCTCCCCGCTGGTCAGGTCCCACTCGCCCCAGCCGAGGTTGCCGAGCTGCTCCATGCCGCCGAACCGGTGCAGCCGGTCCAGCCGCTCCCAGCTGACCAGCAGCCCCGGCCCGAGCCGCCGGGCCCGCACGGTGAACTCACCGTCCCCGATCCGCACCGCGCCGAGATCGGCCGGTTCCCCGGTCTCCATCACCCGCTGGTAGACCGCCCACCGCTCCTCGGCCGCCACGTCCGCCGCCGTCCGGGTCACCGGCATGCCGATCAGCTGCGACCCGAGCTGCCCGTCCGGAGTCACCGCCTCCGGGCTGGCCGCCGCCCACACCAGGTCGGCGAGCCGCCCGCGCCCGTCGATCTCGGCGAGCAGATAGGCCGCCATCCCCGGCAGCGAATCAAGAATCCCGCGCACGGTCGCCAGCCACGGCGTCCCACTCTCATCGACCCGGACCGGCACATCGCTCACCACCCGCGCTCCCACAGCGACCTCCCCGCCCGCTCTGGGTTTCCTGCTTACGCCAGCACAGGGCACCACGGCATCCCCCGATCATCCGGGCGGGTAGCCCCGGCAGGCGCTCCGTCGCACACGTCACCCGGACGAGCGTCCGACGTTCGGCCCCCATCCATCCGCTTCGCGGTCCCGGCCCCCCGATCACTCACCCTGACCGATCCGGTTCCCGCTCAAACCCTTCCCCGGTACGAACGAAGCGCCCCAAACTCAGCAACCACCCTCCACAGGGCACCACTCACCTCGCGGCGTCCCGTCGGCACACCACGGGTGGGCTAGACCCGTTTCGCCGGACAGCGTCGATGTGTTGATCTTCATGCTGCCCGGAGTGCCGATAGCGGACCCGGATGGCGGGTCTCGTAGGCGCCCGAGGCTGGAGTGCCCGCGGCGAGTGCCGTATCAGCCCTCGATGCAGCCCTACCGGCTCCTGAACTCGGACGTCCGCCAAACCGGGGCAGACCCAGGGCAGGTCCCCGACATCCACGATCCCCTCGACATCCGCAAGCTTCCCGCTCCCATCCGCCCATTCCGCAAACCCAACCCAACCCGTCCCACCGACCACTGTCACCATCCGCCAGCCCTCCACTACCTCCCACCGCTCTCCGCTTCCAGCACCCCCGACCTCCCCTTGGTAAACCCCTCCCGTCCAGCACCCCAACCTCCCCGCCCAGCCCTCATTCGCCGCCATCACCTCCATTACGTTCGGTCACTACCCAACCGCCACCACCACGTGTCCACACCCGACCACCACCACTCCAACGCCAGCCGCCACACCAACTCCCATCGGCCCAGCCCACCCCGGACCTTCCAGCACCTGATCGCTCCTACCGCCTTGCGGTCCCTGTCCCACGCGGCTCTCGACCCTGCAATCCGGCCAGCCGCCCCATGCATCCATCGAGCTCATCATTCGAGGCAGCCCGGCCGAATCTCGATGAAGCCGTTGTTGCAAGAGGTCACGCCCCGCCAAGCCAGCACGTCCCGATACCCAGCCGGCCATCCCCACGACGACGCCACACAGGCACTTCGCACCCTGCCCGGGCCGCTCCATCACGACACGCCCGTGCGCAGGCCGTTCCCATCACGGCATGCCCTTGCCCAAGCCGCTCCATCACGGCACACCCCTGGCCCAAGCCGCTCCACCACCGCACACCCCCTGGCCCAAGCCGCTCCATCACGGCACACCCCTGGCCCAAGCCGCTCCACCACCGCACACCCCCTGGCCCAAGCCGCTCCATCACGGCACACCCCTGGCCCAAGCCGCTCCATCACCGCACACCCCTTCGCGGCGGCCCGCCCGAGACGTGGACACGCTCCTCGTCCCCGACCCGCCCTTCTCCGACCGCCCGGGTCTCCCCTCGAGCCCTTCAACCGGCTCGGCGCGGGCAGCCACGGCATGCCCTTACTCCACCGGCCCCATAGCGCGCCGCCTTGGCCAGCGATTCCAGAAGCCAGGGGATTCACCGATGAGTCCTGCCGATACAGGCCCGTGATCCACAACCGTCCCCGGAGCGACCGCGGCACACCGACCCGCAGCACAGGTCGCACCACCGGGCGGAGACGACCCGGCCTCCCGCCTCCCGCCTCCCGCCGGACATCGCCTCCTCCGCGCCACCCCACTCTTCCGCGTTCCCGTCGCCCAACCGGAAAGAAGCCCATCCTCCACAGGCTTCCGTCCGCCAGCGCCAGGATCCGGAGCCAGCCCGAAACCAGGCAAGCAAGCAGGAGCGGGATAACAGTCCTATCCAGAAGCGAGCAGACCCAGATCCGGAAACCGTAACCAAGCCGGGAAAAGGCGCTAGCCCAGGCACGGAAACCCAAAGATTGCGCGGTGACGAAGTCAGACGTAGGCACGAAACCGGACACGCAGGCGAAAGCACACATAGGCCTGGAAGTAGCCACACAAGCCAGAGCAAGCACAGCATCACTAGAGACCGCGGGCGCGCGGGCACACAAGCACGAAACTCGAAAGGCCCGCGACCATGAAGGAAGCCACAAATTCCGAACCGAACACAGCAACCGCGGAAGCGCGCTGGCAAGCCGAGTCAGGCCGGCCCTCGGTCCGCCGAACACAGACGCGGACGGGAACACGAACGCGGCCGGAAACGCAAGCACGTATATCGACGAGGGCGCGAGCGCGGACACGGGCACGGGCGCGGACACGGGCACGGACGCAGACACGGGCACGGGCACGGGCGCGGACACGGGCACGGACACGGGCACGGACACGGAAGCGAGCACAGGCGCGGAAGCGAGCACAGGCGCGGACACGGGCACGGGCACGGACACGGGCACGGGCACGGAAGCGAGCACAGGCGCGGGCGCGGAAGCGGGCACGGCAGTGGCAGTGGCAGTGGACTGGCCGCATCGGAGTTGGGCGCGGCGCAAACGTTCGGCGTTGCGCTGGCGTAGGCCCCATTCGCGGTGACGTTCATGGGCGCGGCGGAATTGATCGGCGACTGGCGAATGATTACGCCGTTTGCTCGGATCGCCCATCGCTGCGATCACCCTTGGAGAAAATAGTTGCTGCTGCCGCATACCTATACTTTCCTACGTCCGCGAGAAGAACTGTAAGCCCGACCAAGAAGTCGATCATGCCAATTCCGGATCGAAGGAAATGTGAATAACAGACGTCGTTAATGACGCAACGACAAACATGCAACAGCTCAGCAATAATCGTCATCGAGTTCCGTCAGCTCACCGCGCATCGCATAGCCCAGCGCAATCACGCAGAACGATGACGCACTCAGCGCGCGGTCAGGCCGGCGAGCTGATTCGGTAGCGGCCCCACCCGCGCGACCAGCGAAGCGCGGTCAAGCCCAGCGCGACCAAGCCCAGCGCGGGCAGGGCGGCGCGGGCAGGGCGGCGCGGGCAGGGCGGCGCGGGCAGGGCTGCGGAGCATCACCGAATAGGGATGGCTGCCAGCAGAAACAGTGGTCGGCAACGGCGGTGGCACCCGATGGTCGCCGCCCAGTGACGGCACCAAGCAACAACAGCGAGTGGCCGACAACGCCGGCAGCCCTTCGATCGGGCGACCAGCGGCTGGCCACCAACGACGACAGCCGCCCCGCGAAGACAGCCGAACCCGGGACCGGCCGGCCCGTGACGATGACCGAGCGGCGAAGACGACCGACTCGCTCAGGACGACCAGCTTGTGAAGGCAGAGACCAGAAGTTAGGGATCGGGCAAAACCTATGAAGAGTGGGTAATTCGCAAACGGACGTCTGACACTGCGAGAGTACAAAAGGCCATTAAAGGTAGGAATCCTCAACCAAAGCGGGCCGAAGGGGCGGATCAAGCTATGAGAGGTGACCGCCAAGAGAGGGGCGCCGTGAGAGCGGATCGCTACGAAGTGGCGGGCTCTTCAGCAGGAGATCTTTCGGGGCCTGAGGAGCCAGCAGAGCAGGCATCGAGGGCCAAGTGACAGAGAAGCCACTAAATGGGGGTAATGGGGAGATGTCGCTGGAAAGTGCGCGGTTTACGGCGTACCGGGGAAAGGGGTTTAAAGCTCGAAAAGATCTCGCATCGCCTCGGCTAGGCGGGCCATGCTGGCGCCGGTCACCATGCCGATTCGTTCGGCGCCGGTGGAGGCTGGGAGGCGGCGCATGCGGTTGACGACGACGACGCCGGTGATCGGGTCCTGTTCGGTGAGGGCGACCGCGTACGGCGGAAGCTCGGTGACCCCCCGCTGCCGGACGATCGGCGCGCAGAAGGGTGCCGCGTTGCCGCGCTCGTTGTAGCTGTCGCCGGAGAGGACGAGGACGCGGTAGCGCAGATCGGCGCGATCACCGATGGTCCAGATCTCTCCGCGCCTCATGCCCGCGACAACCCGGATGTCGGCAGAGTCCGGATCGGCATGGCAGGAAGCGTACCGCCGCACCGATCTCCCCCGCGTTCGCCCCGCCCACGCATCGGAAACAATCGTTCAGGCCGCTCGCCGGGTGGCTTTCTGCTGGTACATGGCCTGGTCGGCGCGCCGGATCAGATCGTCGGCGCAGGTTCGGGCGTCGGAGTGGACGGCGCCGATGCTGGCGCTGACCCGGATCGACTCGCCGGCGACGACGATCGGCTCGGTCAGGGCCGCCCGGACCAGGGTGGTGAGCCGTTCGGCGTCCTCGCCGAGCAGGACGAACTCGTCGCCGCCGTAGCGGGCCGCGAACACGCCGAGGCCGCCGAGGCGGGCGCCGACCTCGGTGAGCAGCCGGTCTCCGGCCAGGTGGCCGAGCCGGTCGTTGACCTGTTTGAAGCCGTTGAGGTCGCAGAACAGCAGCACCACCGACGGGTGACCGGCCTCCTGTTCGCGGCGCAGCGCGGCGTCCAGGCGGTTCCACAGTTCGGCCCGGTTCGGCAGGCCGGTGAGCAGATCGTGGGTGGCCTGGTGGCGCAGCCGGCGTTCGGCCTGCTCGCGTTGCAGGCTGATCCGGGCGACCCGGACGCCGACCAGCGCGATGATCAGCAGGTTGCCGACGGTGAGCAGGGCGGCGTCGCCGGGCAGGCCGAGGATCTCGCGGACGCCGGAGACGGTGGGGATGACCGCGATCGCGCCGCCGAGGACGATGACCCGCCCGACGAAGAGGCGGGCGGGCGGCACCGGGCAGGGGTTGGCCAGGTCCGCCGCGCGGGGGTGCAGGGCGGCGAGGCCGACCAGCGCGTAGGCGACCACGAAGATCGTCTCGCGGAGGACGGTGGACTGGGCGGTGACGGTGCCGGTGGCGAGGATTCCGCCGACCGCGCCCGCCAGGTTGCCCAGGACGGACAGGATGAACAGGGCCAGCGGGGTGGAGAATCGCTCGCTGGTGCGCAGCACCCGGATCAGGGTGCCGAGGATGCCGGAGATCATCAGAACCGTGGCCAGCAGATTGGCCTGTTTGGCCAGCGGGACGCCGGCCCGGTCCAGGCTGGGTTCCAGCACGATGGTCCAGGTGAGGGCGGCGACGACCACGGCCACCACGCCGGCGTCGAGCAGGCCGCCGATGTCGGCGCGGCCACGGCGCAGCACCAGGGCGACGGCGGCGGCCAGCATGTGCAGGTTGCTGACCAGGACGATCAGGTCCCCGACGGCGGCGTTCCGGCCGCTCAGCAGAATGACGTTGTCGACCACCAGCCAGCAGAGGGCGAAGGCCATCAGCACGAACGGGCGCCGGTCGCCGGCCGGCACCCGGCCGACGAGGCGGATGATCGGGATCGCGGCGAGCACCGAGATCGCCAGCAGGATCAGGTCGCGGCCACCCTCGGACACCACCGGCATCGCGGCCGTGAGCGCGGTCGCGGCGCCGATGTAGGCCACCATTCCGAGGTTCCGGGTCACGTCACCTGCGATCGGTAGGCGCTCCGGGCACTTGAGGTAACCGCACCGGTGTTCACCACGTGGACGGGATCGAACCGCCGGGCTCCCGAACCCGTAAGAATGACCGCGGGGCCCGTAATGGGCGGGTAATCAGGAAGGACGTAGCACGATGTCGCAGAAGGCGCAGATCGGAGTCACCGGCCTGGCGGTGATGGGCCGGAACCTGGCCCGTAACTTCGCCCGGCACGGACACACCGTGGCGTTGCACAACCGGTCCTACGGCCGCACCAAGGAGCTCGTCGAGGAGTTCGGTCACGAGGGCAGTTTCCTGCCGGCCGAGACCGCCGAGCAGTTCGTGGCGAGCCTGGAGCGCCCGCGCCGTGTGGTCATCATGGTCAAGGCCGGCCCGGCCACCGACGCCGTGATCGACGAGTTCGCCCCGCTGCTGGAAGAGGGCGACATGCTGATCGACGCGGGCAACGCGCACTACGCGGACACCCGTCGCCGCGAGGCCGCGCTCAAGGCGAAGGGGCTGCACTTCGTGGGCGCCGGCGTCTCCGGTGGCGAGGAGGGCGCGCTGCACGGCCCGAGCATCATGCCGGGCGGCCCGAAGGAGTCGTACGACGCTCTCGGCCCGCTGCTGGAGGACATCGCCGCGAAGGTGGACGGCGAGCCCTGCTGCGTGCACGTCGGCCCGGACGGCGCCGGCCACTTCGTGAAGATGGTGCACAACGGCATCGAGTACGCCGACATGCAGCTGATCGCGGAGGCGTACGACCTGCTGCGCCAGGTGGGCGGCCACTCCCCCGCCGAGATCGCCGGCATCTTCGAGAGCTGGAACGAGGGCCGGCTGGGCTCCTACCTGATCGAGATCACCGCCGAGGTGCTCAAGCAGGTCGACGCCGCCACCGGTAAGCCGTTCGTGGACGTCGTGCTGGACCGCGCCGAGCAGAAGGGCACCGGCCGCTGGACCGTGCAGGCCGCCCTGGACCTGGGCGTCCCGGTGTCCGGTATCGCCGAGTCGGTGTTCGCCCGCGCCATCTCCGGTGGCGTCCAGGAGCGTGAGGCGGCGGTGAGCGCGGGTCTGCCGGGCCCGTCGGCGTCGGCCGGTTCGCACGCCGGTGACCTGGTGGCGGACGTCGAGCAGGCGCTGTTCGCCTCCAAGATCGTGGCGTACGCGCAGGGCTTCCAGCAGATCCAGGCCGCCAGCAAGGAGTACGGCTGGGACATCGACCCGGGCGCCATGGCGAAGATCTGGCGGGCCGGCTGCATCATCCGCGCCAAGTTCCTGGACTTCATCAAGCAGGCGTACGACAAGAACCCGGCGCTGCCGACCCTGCTCGTGGACCAGTACTTCCAGGACGCGGTGGCCGGCGCCCAGGACGCGTGGCGCCGGGTCGCGGTGACCGCCGCCCAGCAGGGCATCCCGGCGCCCGGCTTCTCCTCGGCGCTGGCCTACTACGACAGCCTGCGCGCCGAGCGCCTGCCGGCCGCCCTGATCCAGGGCCAGCGGGACTTCTTCGGCGCCCACACCTACCACCGGGTGGACAAGCCGGGCTCGTTCCACACGCTGTGGGCCGCGGAGGGCCGCCCCGAGGTCGACGCCTGATCCCACTGTGCGAGCCCGGCCGACGCGGATCGGCCGGGCTCGATTATCCTCAGCGGACATGACTGTGCCCCCCGGCATCGACGTGACCGTGCCGAACGCCGCCCGCATGTACGACTACTACCTGGGCGGCAAGGACAACTTCGCCGTCGACCGCGCGGCCGCCGACGCGGTCCTGTCCGTGGCGCCGGAGATGCGCGACGCGGCCCGCTCCGGCCGTGAGCTGATCAAGCGCGTGGTGCGGCACATGATCATCGAGCGCGGGATCCGCCAGATCATCGACATCGGGTCGGGCCTGCCCACCAGGGAGAATGTGCATCAGATCGCCCAGGAGATCGACCCGTCGGTGCGGGTGGTCTACGTCGACCGGGACGAGGTGGTCTGCCGCCACGGTCAGGCCCTGCTCAGCTCGGCGAACACCACGATGGTCCAGGGTGACCTGCGTGATCCGGCGGCGATCCTGGCCGACCCGGGCCTGCGGAAGCTGATCGACCTCGACGAGCCGGCCGGCGTTCTGATGATGTTCCTGCTGCACCTGATCCCGGACGGCGACGGCCCGCACGCCCCGGTCGCCGCGATCCGGGAGGCTCTGGCCCCGGGCAGCGTGCTGGCGATCTCGCACGCCGCCTCGGACGCCCGGCCCGAGCACATGGCCAAGATCTCGGCGATCTACCAGCGGGCGAACTCGCCGTTCACGCCCCGGGACCCGGAGACGATCCGGGCGTTCTTCGGGGACTGGCCGCTGGAGGAGCCCGGTCTGGTGCACCTGTGGCCGTTCGCCGAGCTGCCGGCCGGGGTGGACCCGGATCTGGCGGCGATGGGCTATGCCGCGGTCGCGGTCAGGCGCCGCTGAGCCTTCACCTCGTACATGGCGGCGTCGGCCCGCCCGATCAGGGCCTCCCGGTCGACGACGGCGCCGGCTCGGGCGACGGCGGTTCCGATCGAGACCCCGACGCGTACGGGCGTGCCGGCCACCTCGATCGGCGCCCGCAGCGACTCGGTGATCCGGTCGGCGACCGTCGTGCCGCCGCCCGGGTACTCGCCGCGCAGCAGGATCAGGAACTCGTCGCCGCCGATCCGGCCGACCAGGTCCTGCTCGCGGACCGCGGCGGTGAGCCGCCGGGCGACCTCCTGGAGCACGATGTCGCCGGCCTGATGGCCCATCCGGTCGTTGACCGGTTTGAACCCGTCGAGGTCGCAGAGCAGCAGGGTGACCTCGGCGAGCGGGCCGTCGCCGAGAGCGGAGATCTCCTCGTCGATCCGGTCGACGATATGCCGGCGGTTGTAGAGGCCGGTGAGCCCGTCGTGGTGGGCCTGGTAGGCGAGGGTGCGCGCGGCCCGGGCCCGCTGTGCGGAGAGCAGCCGCAACCGCAGCACCACCACCGGCACCACCAGCATCGTGGCGACCGGCAGCACCACGCTGGCCGGCCGGTCACCCTGCGCGGCCTGGACGGCGGCGATCATCGGGTTGGCGCAGAGGGCGGCGCCGAGCCAGCCGAGCGGCGGGTGTCCCACGGTGGCCGGGCCGGGCCCCGGCTGGGTGATGTGCGGGCCGGTCGGCAGCGCCGGACCGGCGGCCACGCACAGGTACGCCAGCATCATGAGCTGGGCGGTCCAGACGTGGCTGCCGTGCACGGTGAGCACCGCGACGAGTTCGGCGGCCATGGTGAGGATCCCGGCGGCCATCAGGAAGGCGACCGGGCCCCGTGCCTTCGGGGCGGTGACGCCGATCCGGATCAGGCAGCCGACCACCGCGGAGAGCAGCAGCAGGTCGGAGAGCAGCAGCGTCTTGCCGAGCAGGGTGGCGTCCGGGACGACGTTCGGGCGGATCAGCCATTCCCAGAGCGGCCCGGCGGCGCAGAGGCCGATCAGCGCGGCGTCGATGAGGCCGCCGGGGTCCTTGCGGCCGTGCCGGCGCAGCCCGATGCCCGTGCCGATCAGGAAGAGCAGGTGCGCGGAGGCGATCGAGAGGTCGGCGGCGGCGCCTTCGGCCCGGCCGAGGTGGTGGCCGGAGATCCAGTCCGGCCAGCGCAGTGTGGCGAGGCTCAGCAGGGCCATGCCGGTCGTGGCGATCAGCCACGGCAGGCGGTCGGTCAGGTGCCGGGCGGAGAGGGCGAGCAGGTAGACGATGACCGGGACGGTGGTGACCAGAGCGAAGACGACGGTCCGTGCGCCGGGGCCGGTCAGCGCGTAGGACGTGACCGCGGCCGCCGACAGTCCCACCACTCCGGCGTACACGGGCCAGGCGGGCGCCGTGGCACGCGGCCATCCCATGGGGGTTCCTCTCCTCGGCCCGGCTGCTGTCGGACATTTGATCGACCGCGCCGCGCCCGGCCTGAGGGAAATGCCGGGCTTGAGGAAGCGGGTCAGGCGGGCGCCGCGGCCGGTTCGGTGGCCGGTGCGTCCTCGGCGACGCGGCGGCTCAGCGCCCGGTAGGGGCGGCTGGCCAGGGCCAGTGTCGTGGCGATCACGCCGATCAGGCCGGTGAGGATGAAGACCAGGGCCATCCCGCGGTCGGCGCCGGTGCCGAACCAGGAGCCGATGGCGTCCGCGCCGGCTCCGCCGTCGCTCATGAACGGGATGAACACGAACTGGGTGATCGGGGAGATCAGGAAGGCGGTCAGCGGGGACGCCGCCTGTTCGGCGCTCTGGGCGAGGCCGAAGACCCGGCCCTGCCGCTCGTAGGGGACGACCCGCTGGAGGATGGTCTGCTCGGTGGCCTCCGCATACGGCATGAGCAGCATGTACACGTACATGCCGACGGCCATCGGGATGATCGACGCCCAGATCGGGAAGACCACGATGATCACCCACAGGACCACGTTGAGCAGCAGCAGGAGCCGGACCGGGCGAGAACCCAGACCGGTACGGGACACGAGCAGCCCGCCGAGGATGAAGCCGGTGCTGATCACGCCCCACAGCAGGCCCCACGTCTGCACCGAGACGAGCGACAGCCCGTACGCGTCGGCGAGGGCCATGAACACGCCGCCCAGGAAGTTGTTGAACGTGCTGAACAGGATGAGCGCGGTCAGACCCGGCACCCCGGCGATGATCCGGATCGTGCCGCGCAGGTCGACGCCGGGCCGGGCGGCCTCGCTGTGCTCCGGCTCCCGTTCCGGGATGCGCACGAACGTGAGGTGGACCAGCGACAGCGCGAGCACCGCCAGGGCCAGGACCAGCACCGAGAACATGCCGTCGAAGGCCACCAGCACGCCGCTGATCACCGAGGTGACCAGGAAGCTGGTGCCGGAGACGGTGCCGACCAGGCCGTTGGCGCGGTCCCGCCGGTCGGCGTCGATCAGCAGCGTGACCAGGGTGGGCAGCGCGATGGTGCGGATGTTGCCGGCGATCACGCCGAACATCAGCAGCAGCACGAACGTCCAGAGCCGCACGTCGGCCGGGTCCGTCCACGCCTGTTCGGGCACGGACAAGTGGACCGCGAAGGCGGCGCCGTAGAACGCGAGGGAGGCCAGGGCCGAGCCCTGGAGCGCGGTCTTCTTGCGATGACCGTCGACCAAGCTGCCGAACCAGACTCCGGTGAGCGCGGTCAGCACCAGGAAGATGCCGGAGATGACGCCGGTCGCGAAGACCGACCTCGTCTCGAGGTACACCCAGAAGGTGACGGCGAACCAGACGGTGAAGTTGATGACCGACACCAGCAGCGTGTTGAAGAGCAGCTGGTAGAAGGTCCGGACGTGCCCCGTGACGACGGTCATGGACTGCACGGTATTACCTGGACCCCGATTGAGGTCCAGCCGGTTTTCCGCTCAGGCGCGGACCGGATCGGCGGCCATCAGCGCGGCGTAGTCGTCGGCGGGCACCGGCCGGGACATGAAGAAGCCCTGCCCGTACCGGTAGCCCATGTCCCGCAGCCGGTTCAGCTGCTCCTGGTTCTCGATGCCCTCGGCGACCGCCTTGAGCTGGAGGTGCTCGGCGAGCTGGGCGACCGCGGCGGCGACCGCGAGCCGGCCCCGGTCGGCGCCCTCGGCGATGCCGTCGACGAACGACTTGTCCAGTTTCAGCACGTCGACCGGGAAGGCGCGCAGCAGGCTGAGCGACGACTGGCCGGTGCCGAAGTCGTCGAGAGCCAGGGGTACGCCCATCTCGTGCAGTGCCCGGAGGGTCTCCCGCACCTGCCAGCCGTCGACCACCGACGACTCGGTGACCTCGATGATCAGGTTGCGCGGGCGGAGACCGGTCTCGCTGAGCACGGCCGCGACCTCGTCGACGAAGCCGACCTCGCGAAGCTGGCGGACCGCCACGTTGACGTTGACGGACTCGACCGTGCGGTCCCCGTAGGTGGCGTGCCAGCGGGCGAGCTGTGCGCACGCCTCCCGCAGCACCCAGGCGCCGAGCGGCACGATCAGGCCGGTCCGTTCGGCGACCGGGATGAAGTCGGCGGGCGAGACGAAGCCGCGTTCCGGGTGCTGCCAGCGCACCAGCGCCTCGGCGCCGTGCAGGCGGCCGGTGACCAGGTCGTAGATGGGCTGGTAGAGCAGCCGGAGCTCGCCGCGGGCGATGCCGGCGCGCAGTTCGCCGGCGAGCATGGCGTGGTTGACCATGTCCTGCCGCATCCGCGGCTCGAACCGGGCCCAGGACGCCTTGCCGGCCTCCTTGGCGGCGTACATCGCGATGTCGGCGTTGCGCAGCACCTCGTCGGCGGTCGCGCCGGTCTCGGCGATCGCGATGCCGGCGCTGGCGTGCACCAGCAGGTGCTGCTCGCCGACGGTGAACGGGTCGGCGAGGGCCTGGAGGGCGCGCCCGGCGGCGGCCTCGGCGGCGGCCGGGTCGTCGGTGGGCAGCAGCACGGCGAACTCGTCACCGCCGAGCCGGACCGGCATCTCGCCGGCCGTGCACTGGGCGCGCAGCCGCTGCGCCACCTGGAACAGCAGCTGGTCACCGGCGGCCGGGCCGAGCGTGTCGTTGATCATCTTGAAGTCGTCGACGTCGATCAGCAGCGCGGCGGCCGGCTGGTCGTCCTCGATGCGTTCGGCGAGCGCCACCGTGAACCGGGCCCGGTTGGGCAGGCCGGTCAGGTTGTCGCTGAGCGCGAGGCGCTCCAGCTCGTCCTGCTGACGGCGGATGCCGCGCAGCGCGAGGGTGTTCTCCCGCAGGCTGAGAAGCTGGCGGGCGACGACGCATCCGGCGATCAGGAGCGCGCCGATGATCACGGTGCGCTGCCGGCCGCTCATGTCCTGGGCGCTGACGCTGATCACCAGGCCGGCCGTGGCGGCGACCGCGGCGAACGGGAGCAGGTTGAACAGCGACCGGTTCGAGGCCGGCACGGGCTGCCCGGCCGGCTGGTCGAGGGCCCGCCGCTGGAGGTAGGCGCTGACGGCGAGGGCCGCGCCGACGATCGGCAGGACGAGCACCGACAACGCCATCCGGGACCGGTCGTCCCCGGCGATCATCAGGATGGTGGTGACCACGCAGGCGACCGGGGCGGCGGTGAGGACCCGCAGCGCGGTGCCGTCGACGGCGGTGTCCGGGGCGGCGGCGGCCTTGCCGACGATCACCAGCAACAGCACCCCGCCGACGCCGACGACCGCGGCCACCAGCCGGGCGGCCAGCGAGGTGCCCTCGGGGGCCAGGTCGAACACGACGTACCAGAAGATGAGGGCGCTCGCGACGGCCACCGTCAAACCGTCGAGCACGGCGCGGAGCAGGGCGACCGGGGTCTTCTGGCGGCCGGGCAGGGCCAGGAAGGTGAACATCAGGAGACCGAGGCCGGCCAGCGTCGGGACGGCGACCTGCAGGGACATGCCGGTGTCGTTGTTGGCCCGGAGCATGGCGACCAGCGCGGCGACCAGCAGGAAGACACCGACCAGCGTCATCCGCCGCCAGAACCGGTGTACCGGCCGCGGCAGCCGGACCCGGGCGATCCGCAGGCAGGCGTACGCGCCGGCGGCCATCGCGATCGGGCCGCCGACGTAGCCGAAAAACAGCTCGTCGTCACCGCGGACGAGCAGCCACGCGAGGACGACGAGGATCGCCCCGGCGGAGACGAACACGGGCGCCAGCCCTCCGGGCCGTGGCCGGGCGACGCCGCCGGCGTTCTCGGGTTCGCTCATCGGAGATCTCGGCTCCTGCCCGGTAGGCATCTCCTTGCGGTCTACCAGTCGGCGCGGAAGCCCCGAATCTGAGTGGATTTCAGCCGGACAGTGCGGCCGACACCACAGCCCGGGCCTCCTCCTGGACGCGGGCCAGGTGGTCGGGACCCTGGAAGGACTCGGCGTAGATCTTGTAGACGTCCTCGGTGCCGGACGGCCGGGCCGCGAACCAGCCGGACTCGGTGACCACCTTGAGGCCGCCGATCGCCGCGCCGTTGGCCGGGGCGTCGGTCAGCACCGCGGTGATCGGCTCGCCGGCCAGCGTGGACGCGGTCACCTGCGACGGCGACAGCTTCGCGAGGATCGCCTTCTCGTCGCGGGTGGCGGGGGCGTCGATCCGGGCGTACGCCGGCTCGCCGAACCGCGCGGTCAGCTCCCGGTAGTGCTCGCTCGGCGTCCGCTGGGTCACCGCGAGGATCTCGGAGGCCAGCAGGTCCAGGATGAGGCCGTCCTTGTCGGTGCTCCACGGTCCGCCGTCGCGGCGCAGGAACGACGCTCCGGCGCTCTCCTCGCCGCCGAAGCCGATCGACCCGTCGAGCAGGCCGGGCACGAACCACTTGAAGCCGACCGGCACCTCGTCGAGGCGGCGGCCCAGGTCGGCGGCGACCCGGTCGATCATCGACGAGGACACCAGGGTCTTGCCGATGCCGGCCCCGGACGGCCAGCCGTCCCGCGACGAGTAGAGGTAGGCGATGGCCACCGCGAGGTAGTGGTTGGGGTTCATCAGGCCGCCGTCGGGGGTGACGATGCCGTGCCGGTCGGCGTCGGCGTCGTTGCCGGTGGCGATCTGGAAGCGGTCCCGCTGAGCGATCAGCGAGGCCATCGCGTACGGCGACGAGCAGTCCATCCGGATCCTGCCGTCCCAGTCCAGCGTCATGAAGCCGAACCGCGGGTCGACCAGCGGGTTCACCACGGTCAGGTCGAGCCGGTGCCGCTCGGCGATGGCACCCCAGTACGCCACGCTGGCCCCACCGAGCGGATCCGCCCCGATCCGCACCCCCGCGTTCCGGATCGCGTCGATGTCGATCACCGACGGGAGGTCGTCCACGTACGTGCCGAGGTAGTCGTACCCCTGAACGCTCTCCGAGGCCCGTGCCGCGGCCGCGGTGACCCGCCGCACGTCCTTGAGCCCCGCCGTGATCAGCGCGTTGGCCCGGTCCTGGATCCACCGGGTGGCGTCGGTGCCGGCCGGGCCACCGTCCGGCGGGTTGTACTTGAAGCCGCCGTCGTCCGGCGGATTGTGCGACGGCGTCACCACGACCCCGTCCGCCTTGGCCTTCGCCGACCGGTTGTGGGTGAGGATGGCGTGCGACAGCGCGGGCGTCGGCGTGTAGCCGTCACGGCTGTCGATCAGGACCGTCACCTCGTTGGCCGCGAACACCTCCAGCGCGGTGATCATCGCGGGCTCGCTCAGCGCGTGCGTGTCCCGGCCCAGGAAGAGCGGGCCGGTGGTGCCCTGCTCGCGCCGGTACTCCACGATCGCCTGGCTGGTCGCCGCGATGTGGTCCTCGGTGAACGCGGTCCGCAGGCTGGACCCGCGGTGCCCGGACGTCCCGAAGGCGACACCCTGCCCCGGTTGTGCGGGATCCGGGTGCTCGGTGTAGTAACGCGAGATGACCTTGGGAACGTCGATCAGGTCGGCCGGCTCGGCCGGCTCACCGGCACGCGGATGGTGGGACATGGCGGCTCCCTCGAGGACGGATCTGGGCGCTGCCACGGATCGTATCGACACGCCCTGCTTGAACCTTTCCCCACGCCGATCCGAACTACCTCATGTGACCCGGGTCTTACTGTTCCTGCTCGTCCTGCTGACCGGCACCCTCGCGCTGCCCGCCTCGCCAGCCGCCGCGCACGCCGCGCCGGTCGGGGCGAGCCCGGCGCCGGGCAGCCTGAACAACGCGGCGCCCACCGAGGTCACCGTCACCTTCAGCGAGCCGGTCACCCCGGTCGAGGGCCGGGTGCAGGTGATCGCCCCGGACGGTGAGCGGATCTCCGGCCGGGTCACCGTCGAGGGCGCGGTGGTGCGGATCCCGATCCGCAAGGCGGAACACCCGCTCGGCACGTACCTGATCAGCTTCCGGGTCATCTCCGCGGACAGCCATCCGGTCGGCGGCGCGATCACCTTCTCGGTCGGCGCGCCTTCGGCACGGCCCGAGGCGCCGGTGGAGTCGGCCGGGGCGCATCCGTCGGTCACCGCCGCGATTCCGATCTTCAAAACGATGGGGTACGGGGGGATCACGCTGATCGCCGGGCCCGCGCTGTTCCTGGCGTTCCTGTGGCCGCGGACCCGGTCCCGGCGCGGGGCGCTGCTGGCGATCCGGATCGGCCTGGGGCTCACCGCGGTGGCGACCGCCGGCGCGCTCGGCACCCAGGCGCAGCAGAGTTCCGGGGCCGCGCTGTGGCAGGTCACCGCCACCGAACTGGGTGAGGTGGGGACCAGCCGGTTCGGGTTGCTGCTGCTGGCACGGCTCGCGATCGTGGGCGCTCTCGCCGTACTCCTGCCTCCTCTCCTGCGGAAACCACTACGGACCGTGACCGCGCCGCGGACCGTGCCCCAGCCGGTCCTGGTCGGCGCCGGAGCGCCCGCGCCCGAACCGGCGCCCGCGCCGAGGCCGCAGCCGCGGGTCACATCGCGGAAGGTGCGGGCGTATGCCGTGCTCGGGCTGTCCGCGGCCGGTCTCGCGACGTGGCCGCTGACCGGGCACGCCATCGCCGCACCGCTACCCGCGGTGACCGTGAGCGCCGGAGTGGTGCACATGGCCGCCATGGCGGTCTGGATCGGCGGGCTGGTCACGCTGACCGTCTTCCTGCTGCGCCGGACCGAGCGGCGGGTGCTCGGCGTGATCCTGCCGGTGTGGTCGCGGTGGGCCGCGCTCTCGGTGTTGTGGCTGGTCCTCGCGGGGGCCGCGCAGTCGGTCATCCAGGTGGGCCGGGTGAGCGCGCTGTGGGAGACCGACTACGGCCGGCTGCTGAGCGCCAAACTCGGCATCCTGGCCGTGGTGCTGGCGGTCGCGGCCGGCGCCCGCCGCCTGGTGCTGCGCGGCTCGGCCGGAACCGGGCTGCGGCGGCTGGTCGGCGTCGAGGTGGTGGCGACCGTGCTGATCCTGGGACTGAGCTCGGTGCTGGTGCAGGTGGACACCGGGCGGATCGCGGCCGCCAAGGACCGGCAGATCACCGGCGCCGGCAAGTCCGAGACGCTGACCAGCGACCTGTACGCGGTCCAGTTCAACATCTACCCGGTGGAACTGGGCGAGTACAACACGGTGCACGCGTACCTCTACGCGCCGGACGGCTCGCCGATGCGGGCCGAGGAGTGGCAGGTCACGGCCCGGCTGCTGGACCCGGCCCTGGAGGCGGTGCCGCAGCCGTTCGCCCCGCTGCCGAACGGGAACCAGGCTCTCGGGTCGATGTCGTTCCCGCTGCCCGGCACCTACGAGATCACCTTCACCATCCGGGTCAGCGACATCGACCGGGCCAGCGTGAAGACGACCGTGACCGTCGGCGGATGACCTGGCCCGGCTAATGTTCGGCCCGTGCTGATCCTGCTCCCGCCCTCCGAAGGCAAGACCCCGGCCGCGGCCGGTGCGCCGGTCGACCCGTCGTCGCTGTGGCTGCCGTCGCTGACCGCCGCCCGGACCCGGGTGCTGAAGAGGCTGGTGGCGCTCTGTGCGCGCGGCAGCGAGCGGTCGATCGCGGACAGTCTGGCGGTGCTGGGGCTCAGCGCGGGGCAGCGGGACGAGATCGCCCGGAACGCCGCTCTTCTCCAAGCTCCCGCGGGCCCGGCGTCCGAGATCTACACCGGTGTTCTCTACGAGGCCCTGAATCCGGGCGATCTCTCCGCCGGGGCGCGGACCTGGATCGAGGACTCCGCGGTCGTCTTCTCCGGCCTCTGGGGCGCGGTCCGCCTCGGCGACCGGATCCCGGCCTACCGCTGCTCGGTCGGCGTCACCCTGCCCACCGTCGGCGGGCTCACCGCGTACTGGAAGAAGGCTCTGCGCCCGGCCCTGGACCAGGCGGCCGCCGGAACGCCGGTGCTGGACCTGCGCTCCGGCGCGTACGCCGCGATGTGGACCCCGGCGGAGAACGCCGCGGTCGTCAAGGTGCTGCACGAACGGATCGTCGACGGTGTGGCCAGGCGGTCCGTGGTGTCCCACTTCAACAAGGCCACCAAGGGCCGCCTGGTCCGCGCGCTGGCCGCCGAGGCGGCCACCCCGGACTCGGTGGACGAGCTGGTCACCGCACTGCGCGACCTGAAGTTCACGGTCGAGGAGCGTCCCGGGCCGGCCGGGCGGGCCCGTCAGCTCGAGGTGATCGTCACCGAGCTGTAGCTCACCTGGCTCATTCGGCCGACACGATGTCCACGACGAACCGCAGGTCGCCCTGCTCCGGGCCGTAGGCGAGGGCGGCCGGCACGTCCAGCTGGATCCGGCTGCCCACCTTCTGCCCGGGGATGGCCTGGTCCCAGCCCGGGATCAGCTGGCCGACGCCGATCTGGGCGGAGAACGGCTCGGACACGCCGTTCTTCCACGACGAGTCGATCTGCTCGCCGGTGAGGTAGTTGATCAGCTTGTAGTTGACCGTGATGGTCTGACCGGCCTTGACCGTCTCACCGGTCCCCGGCACCAGCTCCTTGACGGCCAGCGCGGTCACCGCGCCGGTGCCGGGCTGCACGTCGGGCTCGCTCGTGAGCGCAGCCGAACCGCCGGCCGCCGCGGTGGAGGTCGCGGTCGTAGGCACGGCCGAGGGCGGCACGGGCGCGGCCGGCTGGGCCGTCGCCGTGGGCTGCGACGCGACCGGCGCCTCGCTGCTGCCGTCACGGACCACGAAGAACACCCCTACCAGCACCGCGACGACGAGCGCGCCGCACAGCACACCGGCGATGGCCTGGCTTCGGCGCTTGTTGTCACTCATTCGCAAAACCCCTAGGTGTCGGAGACTCCGGTCACGCTACTCAACGATGTGATCGACACAACGGGGAACCTCCCCCGAATCGCCGATGGGGATGATCAACCGTAAGGTCCCCTCCCGCCTCCCCCTCTTCACCCCGGCCGTACGGGATGAGATCGTTTAACGCCCCTGTCCCGACGCCGCCCTGGAGGATCCTTGCCTCTGCTCGATCCCGGAGCGCGGCGGGAGTACCTCGAACCGGCCGCGGTGATCCTGGCCGGTGTCCTCGCCGTCGTGGCGTTCGGGCTGTTCATGCACGCCGGCGCGAACAGCGGCGGGCAGCCGGATGAACCGGATCCGATCGCCGTGCCCACGACGACCGCCGACCAGATCCCGATCCCGCTGCCCAGCGCGAGCCTGCCGCCGTCGGCGGTGCCGGTCGACGCGATCTCCATCGAGCGGGTCCCGGTCGCCGAAACCGTCGACCTGGCCGCCGAAGGCACGATCGACTGGGTGCACTGGGGCGAACAGGGCCGGTTCTCGCTGGAACGCGACGCCGGCGGCGAGTTCGCCATCCTGGAGGGCACGCCCACCGCGCCCCGGATCCGGCACGCCTCCAGCCCGCAGCGGTTCACCTGGCGCGGCGGCGAGCCGATGGCCAAGAGCTCCGGCGTGACCAGCGGAATCAACACCTGCGGCGCCGGCAACGGCTTCACCGTCACGGCGCCGGCCGGGACCGGCCGCAACGTCCTGACCGTGTACGTCGGGGCGATCCGCGCCCGCGGCGACATCCGCATCAAACTGTCCACCGGCGGCGAGCCGGTCACCGACATCCTCGAGAATCGAGAGCCGACGATGACGACCGCTGCCTATGTCATCTCCTATCAAGCCTCCGGAACTGGCAAGATCTCGGTCGAGTGGATCACCGGCGCAACCTTCGACGACAAGTGCGGCGGAGTGTCCCTGCAGGCCGCAACACTGAGCTGACCTGCGGAAACTCTCTACATCCGAAAGGGGAACCCTGTGTTCGCGGGCTGGGGATCGCGGGTCGCCCGCCTCCGTTGGCCGGTGCTGATCGTCGCGCTCGTCGCGGTGCTCGGCGCGGGCGTGTGGGGCTTCGGCGTGTTCGGTCAGCTCACCGAGGGCGGGTACAACGACCCGAGCAGTGAGTCGGCCCGCGCCGCCGAGGTGGTCGCCACCACCACGAAGGGCCAGAGCGGCGACGTCATCGCCATCTACACGCCGGACCAGGGCACGATCGACGACCCCGCGCTCAGCAAACGGATCAAGGATCGGCTCGCCGCGCTGCCGAAGTCGGCCGTCACCGCGCAGACGTCGTACTGGGACCAGCCGGACCCGGCCTTCGCCGCCGAGGACAAGTCCAGTGGCGTCGCGGTGGTCAGCCTGGTCGGCTCCGACGATGCCGCGAAGATGGATTCGTACGCCGAGATCGAGGACTCCTTCGCGGTGCCCGGGGCGCACGTCCAGCTCGGCGGCGGCATCCCGCTCGGGCACGCCTCGTCCGAGCGCTCGACCGAGGACCTGGCCTTCGCCGAGCTGGTGTCGCTGCCCATCGTCCTCGTGCTGCTGCTGGTCATCTTCGGCTCGCTGGTCGCCGCCTCGCTGCCGGTGCTGGTCGGCGGATGCGCGGTCCTCGGCTCGCTGGGCGTGCTGCACCTGATCGCGCTCAACCACGAGGTCAACTCGTTCGCCGTCAACGTGGCCAGCCTCCTCGGTCTGGGCATGGCGATCGACTACGGGCTGTTCATGGTCGGCCGGTTCCGTGAGGAGCAGGCCGACCACCCCACCGCCGAGGCCGTCCGCCGGACCGTGGCCACCGCCGGCCGTACCGTGGTGTTCTCCGCCACCCTGCTGATGACCGCCCTCGCCGGGCTGCTGCTGTTCCCGCAGGGCTTCCTCAAGAGCCTCGCGTACGGCGGGCTCGCCGCCGTCTTCCTCGCCATGCTGCTGTCGCTCACCCTGCTGCCGGCGCTGCTCGCCGTCCTCGGGCCGCGCGTCGACTACCTCCCGGTACGCCTTCCGTTCGCGGCCCGCACCGGCACCGGCGGCTGGCAACGGCTCGCCGCATGGGTGCTGCGCCGGCCGGTGCTCGTCGCCGTACCCATCCTGATCGCCCTTCTGGTCCTGGCGTGGCCGATCGCGGACGCCCGCTTCGGCGAGAACGACGAGCGGCAGCTGCCCGCCGGGGACCCGTCCCGGGTCGCGGTGGAGACGCTCAAGGCCGACTATCCGCAGTTCAGCGCGGACGGCGTACAGATCGTGGTGCGATCGGCGAACGGTGCGAAGCCGGACGTCGAGGCCTTCACCGACGCGGCCGGAAAGGTCGCCGGCGTCACCGAGGTGACCGCGACCGGCGGCAACGGCGAGGACGTCGTGGTGCTCACCGCCGACCTCGACGGCACCGACTCGTTCAGCACCGAGGCCCGGCAGGCCGTCGAGGACCTGCGCGCCCTCCCCGCACCGGCCGGCGCCGAGACACTCGTCGGTGGCGTCACCGCCCGCAACGTCGACAGCCTCGACGCCATCGCGGACGAGCTGCCGGTCATGATCGCCCTGCTGGTCGGCGCGACGCTGGTGCTGATGTTCCTGGCCTTCGGCTCGATCCTGCTGCCGATCAAGGCCGTCGTGATGAGCGCGCTCAGCCTCACCGCCACGTTCGGCGTCCTCGTGTGGATCTTCCAGGAGGGGCACGGGGCGTCCCTGCTCGACGTCACGCCGACCTCGCTGGAAGCCGGCATCGTCGTACTGATGGCCGCCGTCGTGTTCGGCCTCTCCACCGACTACGAGGTGTTCCTGCTCTCCCGGATGGTCGAGGCCCGGCTGCGCGGCGCCACCACCGACGAGGCGGTCACCCTCGGCCTCACCCGGACCGGCCGGGTGATCAGCGCGGCCGCCCTGCTGCTCATCGTCGTCACCGGCGCGTTCTCGCTGTCGTCGATCAGCACCATGCGCTTCATCGGCGTCGGCATGATCATCGCCCTGGTGCTGGACGCCACCGTCGTCCGGGTGCTGCTCGTGCCGTCCGTGCTCGCCCTGCTCGGCGACGCCTCGTGGTGGGCGCCGGGACCGCTGCGGCGTCTCCAGGAACGGGCCGGGCTCGCCGAATACGCGGGCGAGGAGGAACCTACCGGGCGTCACGCGTACCGGCCGCCGGCCCTCGACGGCACGGTGGTCAGCCGGGCGTTGCCGGCCGCGCCCGCGCAGGCGGCGCTGCCCGCTGCCGCCTCCCCCGAGGGCATGGTCCTCGACTACGAGGCGTTCCTCGAATACATCTCCGAGAAGGAGAACGGGACCGCGCCCTTCGACTTCCCGCTGCCGGGCTCGACGACCGTCGCCCTTTCCACCATCACCGGTACGCCCAGCGAATCGTCCCCGGACGCGGACCCGTCCGCCCCGCCCGCCGACGGTCCGGCAGCCGGCACCCCGTCGTCGGACGGCACCGCGGTCGACGACCCCACTCCGTCCGACGGCACTGTGGCCGATGACGCCCTTCCGTCCGACGGCATGGTGGCCGATGACGCCGTTTCGCCCGACGGCACTGTGGTCGACGACGCCGTTTCGCCCGACGGCATTGTGGTCGATGACGCCGTTTCGCCCGACGGCGCTGTGGTCGACGACGCCGTTTCGGCCGGTGATGCCTTTTTGTCCGCTGACGCCTCGGCCGCCGACGCCCTCGCGTTCGACGGCGCCGCAGTCGGCGGGGGCCCTTCCTCCGGCGGCCCTGTGGTCGAAGGCGCCCACTCGCTCGGCGGCCCCAGGGTCGACGATGCCCTTTCGTCCGACGGCGCCGCGGTAGACGCCTTCTCGTTCGACGACCCCGCGGTCGACGACCTCTCACCCGAAGACCCCACGGTCGGCGACGCACCTTTGCCCGGCGACGCCTCCTTGCCTGGTGGCGCCTTCTCGTCCGCCGATGCCTCCGCGCCTGGCGACGCCTTCTCGTCCGCCGACGCCTCGGTCGAGGATGCACTCTCGCTCGGCGACCCCCTGGCCGATGGCACCCTTTCGCCCAGCGATGCCCTTTTGTCCGCCGACGCGTCCGTCGACGACGCTCACTCGCTCGACGGCGCCGCGGTCGGCGGTGGCCCCGCCGAGGCGGCGGAGGTCTCGATCGCCGATGGTGGCGCCCCGGCATCGACCGGGGATGACCTGCACGGGGTCGAGGATCTCCCTATCCTCAGCGATGGCGGCGAGTCGCCCGAGCTGACCGAGGAGCCGATCACCTTCGCGGCCGTCGAGGACGCCCTCACTCCGACCGACCCGCTGTCCGCGGACCTCTCCCGCATCGCATCCGGCGAACTGGAACCCGCCGAGCTGGCACCCTCCCTCGACGACGACGCCGCTCCCGAGCCGGCCGACTCCGACGCCATCTGGGCCGAGGTCGAGGCGACCCTGGCCGCCGGAGCGGAGGCCGCGAACGTCGAGGTCCCCGTCCTGGAACCGACCTTCGACGAATTCGGTGTCTCGGCCACGCAGGTGATCCACCTGCCCACCGAGGCCGACACTTCGGCGACCCAGATCATCCAGCTGCCGCCCCCTGCCGAGCAGGCCAGCACCCTGGCCGACCCCACCCACGACCAGCACCCCGACACCTCCGCGACCCAGGTCATCCAGTTGCCGACCTCGATCGAGGAAACCATCGAGGAGACGGTCTCGGCCGACTCGGACATTCAGGACGAGACGCCGGTGGTCGGCCGGGCAGCGACCGAGCCGACGACCGAAACGTTCGCCCGGACCCCGGACACCGCTCCCCTCCAGAGCGAGACGACACCCGTCACCGCGACCGAGGCCCCGGCGCTGGACCCGTTCTCGTGGCGTTCCGATCCGAGGCTGGCCAACCTCGCCGCGCCGGGTTCCGAATCCTTCTCCTGGCTGGTCCGCCCCACCGAACCGAGCGGTGCCCCCACCGACCGAACCACGCCCACGACACCCGGCGACATCGCCGTCCAGGCCCCGGCTACCGCCGAAGCCGCCGCGGCTTCCGGTGTGGCGGAGACCATCGGCGCCGCTTCGGGTAGTTCAGGCATGGACGGCTACGGGTCCACATCCCGGCCGGACGCCACGCTTCCTCACCCACTCGCTGACCGGACCGGGCAGCGACGACCGCAGACCCTCGACGACTGGCTGGCCGCCTCTCGCCCGCAGTCTCCCGGCGACCTGCCCACGACCGGTGCACGCCGCCCGGAGACCCTCGACGAGTGGCTGACCACCACGTCGAGCGGAACTCCGGACACCGAGGTCACCACCCCGTCTCCCGCCGGCGACCCGGACACGGCCTCGACTGGCCCTTCCTCCGAAGACCCCGGCCGGAACGCCGAAGACCTCAACCGTGACGAGCCGCTCACCGTCGCAGAGCCGCTCACCGTCGCAGAGCCGATCACCGAGCCCGAGCCGACGACGGAACAGGTCACCGAGCCCGGATCGGCGACGGAACCGATCGACGAACCCCAGTCTGCGACGGAAACGATCGCCGAGGAGATCTACGAGGCAGAAGCGGCCCGCCATAGCGACGGGTTCGACGTCGCAACAGGTGTGGTCAGCGACGAGGCGATTCCCGCACAGGCTGAACCCTCGGTCGCGGAGGAAACCGAAACGACCATCGCCCCGGAGCAGCCCACCGCTACCGCGCCGCACGCCGACGAACAGTTCGATGAGCCCGCCGCGACCGAGACGACCTCGACCGGGGATTCCCCGGAGGAAGGGCCGTCCGTCTCGCTCGACGAGCCGACCGCGGAATCCAGCCCAGCCGACAGCCAGGACACGCTCTTCGCCGAGAACGCGGAAAGCGGCAACGACACGATCCTGATCGACGAGCCGACCGGGCTGGTCGAGGAGTACGCGGACGTCGAGCCCGCCCGGCCGAGCGTGACAACCGCGGAAACGGCAGTCGATGGAGGCGCCGTGACGGATGAGGTGGCCGCAACCGTCGCTGATCAGGACGTAATGCTCGACGATTCCGCGGAGGCCGGGGACGCCGAGGTGACCGACGAACCGGCAGCGGAACCGGTGACCCGCGAACCCGTCACGGCGGACGGCAGCGCAGCGATCATCGCCGAGCCGGCCGGCGAGACCCCCGCAGCCGTCGCAGAAACGGTCAGCGAGGCTCCGGCGGTCATCACGGAGCCGGTCAGCCCGGTGATTCCCAGGCAGGGTCGCCGGCCGCGGGCGCTCGACGACCTGCCGATCGGCGCGTGGAGTGAGGACGGTCAGCCGCTGGGACGCCGGCCGGAGACGCTCGACGACCGGCTTCGCGGGGCCGGGCGCCCGGCCACGCTGGCGGATCACCTCTCCGATCACGGCGGGGTTGCACGCCGCCCGGCGAACGGGGGGCCGGCCTGGGTCGCCGGTTCGGGCGAGCATCCGTACGATCGGCAGACCCGCCGTCCGGCTTCGCTGGCCGACCACCCGGGCCCGGCGCGGCCCTCTCGGGAGGCTGTCGCCGAGGAGCCCGAGCCTGGTTCCGCATCGAGTCCGTCCTGACCACGGGCAAGTTCCCGGCCGGCAACGGCTGATCTTGTCCGGCTGGCCGCGGGAGCTGTCTCAACGCCGTTGAGTCAGGCGCTGACAGCCAGCCGAACGGTTCCGGCCGGCTGTCAGCGCTGTCTCGGACGACCCGAAACAGCGCTCGCGGCCAGCCGGACAAATCGACCACGGCGCGCTTGCGAACGGCGGGGGGCCGCCGCGGGCGGCGAACGCCGTACCACTGACCGAAGAGTGCTCGCGTGGATGCCACCGTCGGCCGATAGGAGCGCCGGTAAGTACAGTGCGTGCGGGTAGGAACCAGAGGGGGACGTAGGAATGACCGGAGACCCGGGCGCCGTCAGTGTGGATCCGGACCGGCTCGCGGTGTGTCTCGCGGTCCTGGCCGAGGTGGAGGCGTTGTCGCCGGACCACCCGGACGCGGTGACCGTGCGGCGGGCGACCGCCGGACTGTTCAAGACGGTGAAGTTGCAGCGGCGGCGCGATCGCCGGCAGGCGGTGCTGGCCAACGACCGGGCGGTGACGGAGGCGACGGCCACCGGGGCGCCGGGGCGGATCGACGACGAGACGGCGGGCATTCCGCTGCGCAGCACGGTGCGCGGCGCCACGGCGGGTGTGCTGAAGCAGGCGCGCGGGTGCTACGTCTGCAAGCAGCGGTTCACCGTGGTGGACGCGTTCTATCACCAGCTCTGCCCGCGGTGCGCCGAGCTGAACCACGCGAAGCGGGACGCCCGTACCGATCTGACCGGGCGGACGGCGCTCCTCACCGGCGGGCGGGCCAAGATCGGCATGTACATCGCGCTGCGCCTGCTGCGCGACGGCGCGGATCTGACGATCACGACGCGTTTCCCGCATGACGCGGTCCGCCGTTTCACGGCGATGCCGGACAGCGCGGACTGGCTGCACCGGCTGCGGGTGGTGGGCATCGATCTGCGGGACCCGGCCCAGGTGGTGGGTCTGGCCGAGTCGGTGGCGTCACGCGGGCCGCTGGACATTCTGATCAACAACGCGGCCCAGACGGTACGGCGTACGGCCGGCTCCTACGCGGCGATCGCCGCCGCCGAGGCCGAGGCACTGCCCGGCGGAAGTCTGCCGGAGCTGGAGTATTTCGGCACGGCGGGCGCGTCCCCGGCGGCCGCTCTGACCTCCGGTGTGACCGAGTTGACGCCTCAGCAGATCACCGAGATGGCGCTGACGGCCCGTTCGGTGGCGATCGACGCGGGCGGCCTGGTGCCGGACACCACGCCGACGAACAGCTGGAGCGACCGGGTGCACGAGGTCGACCCGCTGGAGTTGCTGGAGGTGCAGCTCTGCAACGTGACGGCGCCGTTCATCCTGGTGAGCAGGCTGCGCCCGGCGATGATGGCGTCGAAGTTCCCGAGACGGTACGTGGTGAACGTCTCCGCCATGGAGGGGATCTTCGCCCGCGGCTACAAGGGCGCCGGGCATCCGCACACCAACATGGCGAAGGCCGCGCTGAACATGCTGACCCGGACCAGCGCGGACGACCTGTTCGCCGACGGGATCCTGATGACCAGCGTCGACACCGGCTGGATCACCGACGAGCGCCCGCATCCGACGAAGATGCGGCTGCACGAGGAGGGCTTCCACGCCCCGCTCGACCTGGTCGACGGCGCGGCCCGGGTGTACGACCCGATCATCCGCGGTGAGAGTGGCGAGGACGTGTACGGCTGCTTCCTGAAGGACTACGCGCCGGTCGCCTGGTGAGGGTACGCAGAACGGGCCGCACCTCGAGATGGTGCGGCCCGTTCGCGTGATCACTTGATCTTGTGCTGGTCCTTGAAGTTCAGTGCACCCAGCGGGCTCTTGTGCGTGTCGTACGCCTTGTACGCCTTGTCGTGCTTGTCGTACTTATTCGACTTGTAGACCTTGCCGGACTTTACTGACTTGTCAACCTTGCCTTTGTTGTACCACGGGCCGTCACCGTAAACACCGCCCCCGTAGACATCACCGTCTACGACAGCACCGCCCACGACAGCACCGCCCCCGTAAGGACCGCGCACGACAGCACCGCCCACGACGGCACCGTCGACGTCCGCGCCGTATCCGTACCGGAAGCTGTTCAGGCCGGCGCCGTACCCGAGGCCGCCCACGCCGTGGCCGTACCTGAACCCGACACGGTTATAGAACGGATTGACGTAGCCGCCCCCGATGTTGTACGTGTTCCCGTACAGGAAGTTCGGGCGGTACGGCCAGTCGCCTTGCCATCCGTTCCAGCGGTTCCAGCCCCAGTAGCCCCTATCGATCTGGAGAACCCAAATCCGGCCCCAACGGACATCCCACGCCGGTACGCAGTCGAAGTCTGTCCATGCACCGACCCCGGCGACCCAGCGGCCGGCATTGCGGCACGCCCACAGGTTGTTGTAGACGCCGACGACATAATCGTTGCCCCAGCCCACGTTCCAATCGCCCCAGCCGCCGCTCGCGACGGTCGCGGTACGGGGCGACTGGTCGGCGTCGGGCGCCGCCTGGGCGGGCGCAATTCCGAGCATCGCGCCGGCCGCCAGGGTCATACCCGCTAGTGCCAACATCCGCTTTGCGTTTTTCATTGTCACACCTTTTCAGGACAAATCGCCATGACGTCCGTAGCTCATCATGGGGTCCCGAGGGGAATCTGGCGTTTACCGGAATGTCGGCCGTTTGGCCGACCCGGAGAGTGGCCGTAAAGCCAGTAACGGAACGGTTGTGTTTAGCTCAAAAAGAACAGCTGACCAGCGGAAATGCACTTCTCACGGTAGCCCGCACGCTTACCTGGTGGTGACCCTGAAACGTCGCGCCGATGACGATAAAACGGTCATTAGGTAGCAAAATAGGCACCGTCTCCATCAGGCAGGGCGCGATAGGCGGGACGCAGCACCTCGACAATCGCGCGGCCATGATGGGCAAGCCCCGGAGCATCCAACTGATCGAGAAGAGCATCCGGCCGCAGGCCACCATCCCGCTCTCCCGTCCCTGCCCCACTCACTCCTCGCCCACTCGCTCCGGCCTCATCGGACCCACCCCCACCGGCCCCGGGCCTATCCGGCCCACGCCCGCCCGACCCAAGCCCGCCCGACCCAAGCCCGCCCGACTCACGCCCGCCCGACCCAAGCCCGCCCGACTCACGCCCACCCGACTCACGCCCACCCGACCCAAGCCCGCTCGGCTCGGCCACCGATCCGGCTTCGCCAGGATCTGGCCGCCCCCAGAAGGCGACCGGATCGGCGGCCGCGGCCCAGACCGCCCCCGCACTCCCGGCCACATCGGAACCTTTCGCCCGACCGGCGGCCGAGCCGAAGCCACTCGCCGCACCACCGTCCGAACCGGAACCCGCCGCACCGCCGACCGGGTCGAAGGTGCCCGCCGCACCGCCGGCCGCGCCCACCGCACCACCGGCCGGGGCGGAAGCGCCCGCCCCGGCGAGACCTGACGAGCTCTCGCGCGCGGCCGCGCCGGAGCCGATCGCGTCGACGGCCGCCGCCTCGCGCAGCCGCCGCAAGCGCATCAGGAGTTCGTCGCGTGGTCGGCCCCGCCAGGTGAACACCTCGAACGGATCGGCCTCGAAGGCGCGGGCCAGGGCATAACAGGTGGCGGCCAGGTGGGCGCACGGCATCGGCCAGCGCTCGCACGTGCAGTCCATCGCCACCTCGTCCAGCGACAACGGCAACAGGCTCAGCCCGGCCTCGGCGAAGACGGCCTCGACCCCGGCCGGCATCCGCCCGTCGAGCAGATCGGCCACGAACCGCGCCTCGGCGACCAGCGCCGTCTCCACCCGCGCCCACTCGGACGCGCCGAAGGCACGGACCGCGATCCGGGCCCGGAAGGCGACCGGATCGTCCGGCCCGCGGACCAGGGCGACGACCAGGCTGCCGGAGACGGTGAGGCTGCGCACGTGCCCGGCCCGCTCGTCACGGCGCCCACGAGCGAAGGTCGGCCCCATCCGCAGAGCCTCGAACATGCCGAGGAAGGCCAACGGGAACTCAGCCACCGAACACCTCCACCCGCGACGGAGAGCCACACCTGAGGTCAGTCAACGATCGCCTCCGGGGCCAGGGCGAACAGGTCGCGCAGGTCCTGAGTGGAGAGCGCGCTCAACCACCCCTCGCCGGACCCGACCACGCGCTCGGCCAGGACTCCCTTGTCGGCCAGCACACGGTCGATCCGCTCCTCCAGGGTGCCGAGGCAGACCAGCGTGTGCACATGGACGTCACGCCGCTGGCCGATGCGGAACGCGCGGTCGGACGCCTGGGTCTCGGTCGCCGGGTTCCACCAACGGTCCACATGCACCACGTGGTTGGCGGCGGTCAGGTTGAGCCCGGTGCCGCCCGCCTTCAGCGACAGCACGAACACTCCCGGCCGGTCGGCCCGCTGGAACTCGGCGACCATGGCGTCGCGGGCGCCCCGGGGCGTGCCGCCGTGCAGGTAGCGCACCGGCACCCCGAACCGGGCCGCCAGATGCGGGGTGAGCATCGCGCCGAACCGGGCGAACTGGGTGAAGCACAGCAGGCTCTCGCCGGCGCCGAGCGCGTGGTCGACGATCTCCTCCAGCCGGTCGACCTTGCCGGAGCGGCCGGCCAGCGGCGAGTTGTCCTTGAGCAGCAGCGCCGGGTGCACACACGCCTGTTTGAGTTTCGTCATGGCGGCCAACACCAGACCCTTGCGCCACTTCTCGCCCGGTTCGGCGAGCCGCTCCAGCAGGTCGTCGAGGACCGCGCGGTAGAGGCTGACCTGCTCGGTGGTCATCCCGCAGAGGTGCCGGACGTGCCGTTTGGCAGGCAGGTCGGCGGCGATGCCGTGGTCCGCCTTGGTCCGCCGGAGCAGGAACGGCCGGGTCGCCTGGCGCAGGCGGGCCGCGGCGTCCTCGTCCGCGTAGCGCTCGATGGGGACCGCGAACCGGGCCCGGAACGTGTGCGCCGACGCCAGCAGGCCCGGATTGACGAAGTCGAGAATCGACCAGAGCTCGGCCAGCCGGTTCTCCACCGGGGTGCCGGTCAGCGCGATCCGGTTGCGGGCCGGGAAGCGGCGCACGGCGCGGGCCGTCGCTCCGCCGCTGTTCTTGATGTGCTGTGCCTCGTCGAGCACCACCCGGTCCCACGAGACGGCGGCCAGCGCGTCGGCGTCGCGGACGGCTGTCGCGTAGGTGGTGAGCACGATGTCGGCCCCGGCGGCCAGGACGGCCGGTTCCTCCCGGTCGGCGCCGTGCAGCACCCGCACCCGCAGACCGGGCGCGAACCGGGCCGCCTCACGCTGCCAGTTGCCCAGCACCGACAGCGGGCAGATGAGCAGGGCCGGCCCCGCCCGGTGGTGCAGCAGCAGCGCCAGCAGCTGCACGGTCTTGCCGAGGCCCATGTCGTCGGCCAGGCAGGCGCCCAGCCCCAGCGAGTCGAGGAAGGCCAGCCAGGAGAAACCGCGAACCTGGTAGGGCCGGAGCGTCCCCACCAGACCGTCCGGCGGATCGAGCACCTCGAGCCGCTGGTCGAGCCGGCCGGTGAGCAGGTCGGCCAGCCAGCCCTCGCCGCGCGCGTCGGTCACCGGCAGCGGCAGCTCCTCGGGCGGCAGCAGGCGCATCACCCGCAGCGCGTCGCCCGCGGTCATCCGCCCGCCGCCCCGTTTCAGGAACGCCAGCCCGGCGGCCAGCCGCTCCGGGTCCAGGAAGACCCACCGGCCGCGGAGCCGGACCAGCGGCACCTTCGCCTTCGCCAGGTCGGCCAGGTCGTCCTCGGTGAGGGTGCGGCCGCCGAGCGCCAGGCCCCAGCGGTAGTCGACCAGCTCCCGCAGCCCGACCGCACGGTCGCGCAGGACCTGCGAGACCGGGTCGCGGCCGCGCACCTCCAGGGACAGCCCGAGGCTCGGCCGGCGGCGCCACCAGGCGGGCAGGAGAATGCCGTAACCCGCCTCCTCCAGCACCGCGGCGTGGCTCAGGAAGCGGTGGGCGCCCTCGGTGTCGAGCAGCATCTCGCCCGGGTGGACACCGCGCAGCGCCTCGGCCAGATCGGGGTAGAGCCGGGCGGCCCGGCCCAGGCCGGCGAGCAGCCGCTCCTGCGGGTGCGAGGTCCAGCGGCGCAGCGGGGCCGACCGGTCCCGCCAGACCTGGGCGGCCGGCACCAGCACGCTCGGCTCGTCGACCGCCTGGAGCAGGAACTCGAGACGCCACGCGTCCTCCGGCAGCGGCACCTCGTCGGGCATCACCGGCTCGTGCTCGCGGGGATCGCTCAACCGGAAGCAGACCCGCACCTCGGCGCCGCGCGCGGCCTGCTCGAACCAGGCGCCGAGCCGCCCGGCCAGTTCGTCGGCGAGCGCCGGGGTGGCGTCGAACTCCGGCTCCCCGGTCAGCGCGGCGAGCCAGCCGTAGTCGGCCAGGGTGACCCCGGCCTCGGCCAGCCGGGTCCGCACGAGCCCGTCCACCAGCCGCTCCAGCGCCGCCGTGAAGGGGTCGCCGCCGGTCTCCGGCCGCTCGGCACGGCAGGCCGGTGGCATCCGGTTGAGCAGGGCGGAGCGGCGGACCGCGTCGGCGCCGGACAGGACCGGCTGCCAGCGGGCCGAGGGACGTGGGCCCTCGATCCGGACGACCGGGAGCACCCGCCCGCGCCGGACCAGGCTCGCCGCGAACCCGCACAGCTCGACCAGCCACTCCACCGAGGGCGCGGCCCGGCCCTCGAACTCGGCCACCAGATCGACGTCGAGGAACGGCACCACCGCCAGCGGCACCCGCCACTGCCGGGCCCGCGGTGTGCCCCGGCGTGGTGGCAGCCCGAGATGCGGCGAGGCCAGCGGCCCGGCGCCGGTCGAGGGCAGCACCACCGTGGCCGTGCCGCCGTCGCCGGCCGGCAGCTCGGCGGACGGCACCGCGAACGGATGCTCCGGCGCCGCCCCGCGCCCGGCGGCGCCGTGGCCCGCGGCCGTGCCGTCCTCACCCCAGAGGGCCAGCGCCCCATCCGGCCGGAGGAGCCCGTGCAGGACCCGAACCCCGGCCGCGCCCGCGCGGACCACCTCGCTCATGCCGCCGACTCTAGGCCGCCCCTCTGACACTTCCGGGCCCCGAAGACGCCTCCGGCACCCCCGGCGTAACCAGCGTCACTCCCCGGTCCAGGCGGCCGCGAGCCGACGTCACTCCACGGTCCAGGCGGCCGCGAGCCGTCGTCACTCCACGGTCCAGGTGATCATCGGTGGGCGGACCCGGGCGCAGAGCGGCCCACCGTCGACATCGGTCAGGCCCAGGCGGCCGACCAGCACCCGGTCGCCGGAGCGAGCGGCCCGCAGCAGATCACCCGGGATGTCACCGAACATCAGCTTCGCCCGGCGGAACATCGCGAACGAGCCGTCCCCGGTGGCGCCCCAGCTCAGATAGAGGAAGCGGGCGCCCGGCCGGCCGTGCACCCACGGCCCGCCCACGTCGAGCAGGCCCTCGTCCCTCTCGCGGATGTCCACGTCCAGCTCCCAGACGGCACGGTCCGCATGCACCGGCCCCCGGTCCACGACCTCCCCACGCCGCTGCACCCCGACCTCCACGCCGCCGAGCCGCAGCGCCTCGGCCTGCGGGGCGCCGGACCGCCCGGGCAGTTCGTCCCCCTCGATCCGCATCCGCATGCCTCGACTGTAGGACCGCCGTGGTCCAGGTCCCCGCGTATCGCTTCCAGCCTCTTTTCCGGTACGCGTGAGGTCGCCCCGCCCGATCAGGACTGTTCCGCCCTACCCGCGAGCTCGCTGCCCGGTCCGGCCCGTGCCGCACGCGCCGGGCTGAGATCGGTGGCCGGGCAGGCCGGCCCGCCACCACATCCCCTCCCTGCCGCCGGTCACGGCGGCGCTCCAGGGCCCGCCGCTGCGGGCACGGTCGGACCTTGAGGACGGGTGGCCGCACACGGAGGACCCGGCGTGCGCGACCGCAGAGGTCATAAGCCATGTGAGCGCCCACGGCACCCGGACCGTGCGCGCCCACGCATCCCGAAGAGCCGCGACGATCCACTCCGCGTGGCCCTCGTCCATGCGGGTGGCGTGGATCCGGGCTGCGTGATGCCGGCGGTGGCGACGTGGGTGGAGGGTCGGCGGCAGCAACGGGACCCGCGCCACGGACGGCAGCGACGGGGTGGTGGCCCGGCCACCGATCTGAGCCCGGCGGGCGCGGCACAGGCCGGACCGGGCAGCCGGCTCGCGTGGCAGGGCGGAACGGCCCTGATAGGAACGGGACGGTGTAGCCGTACCGGAAACGGGTTGGGAGAGCGGGACCACCGATCACCGTGAGCAACGCCGAGCGGGTGACGTCACGCGGCGCTAGTGTGCGTTCATGGAGGGTGCCGGCGGGGCGTGGTGTGACGGCGCCCTGCTGCGATTCCGCTATCGCGACCCGCGGCGGCGGTTGGCCGGCGTGCGGGTGCTCTCCTCGGCGTTCCGCGCCGATCTGGCCTATCGTCCCGACCTGAAGACCTGGGAGCTGTGCCGGGAGCGGCCGCCGCTGTGGCGGCTGGAGTACCGGCTGGAGCTGGTCCACGCGGACGGCACCCGCAGCGAGGAGGGGCCGTTGGAGCTGCGCTGCCCCGGCTACACCGAGCCGGAGTGGCTGACCGCGCCGGCGGGGCCCGGGGTGTGGCGGCGGTTGCGGCTTCCGGTCCTGGGAGCGGCGCGGGTGTGGTCGCCGAACAGAACAGCCGGGCGGGTGCTGATGGCGCACGACGGCGCCGACTACGACCGGCTGGGTGCGCTGGGCCGGTTCGCGGCGACTTCTCCGGTGCCCTTTCACCTGGTGCTGCTGCCGGCGCGACGGCGGGAGGAGTGGTTCTCCGCCGATCCCGGCTATGCCGCGCTGCTCTGCTGCCGGATCCTGCCGCGGGTCCGGGCCGCCCTCGACGCCGGCCCGGTGATCGGCGCCGGGGTGAGTCTGGGCGCGCTGGCCATGCTGCACGCCCAGCGCGCGCATCCGGATGGTTTCGCCGGCCTGTTCCTGCAGTCGGGCAGCTATTTCCAGCCCCGGTACGACCGGCAGGAGTCCGGCTTCCCGCGATGGGGGCGGGTGGTCCGGTTCACCGGCCGGATGCGTGCCGCGTCCACCGGCCCGGCCGTGCCGGTGACGCTGACCTGCGGCGCCGCTGAGGAGAATCTGGCCAACAACCGGGACATGGCGGATTTCTTGCGGAAACAGGGGTATCCCGTGGCGTTCGCGGAGAATCCGGACGCTCATACGTGGACCGGATGGCGTGACGCTCTGCACCCGCACCTGACCGATCTCCTGCGACGGGTGTGGCCGGACTGACTCGAGAAGAAGGGGAGACGACGTGGCCGACGTCGAGCACACGATCGGAATGCTGCTGGGCACCGAGGACGACTGGCCACGCGCCTACGAGTCGCTGATGCGGCGGCTCGGGCTGGTCACCGCGGCGGACGGGCGCACCCATCGGGCCCAGCCGGTACGCGTCACGATCGAGCCGTTCAACCTGCGCGACAAGCCACGGCACGACCTGGTCATCGACCGTCTGGCGTACTGGTACTACCACCCGCGGGAGTGGCTCAAGAAGATCGCGCTGATGGACGACGTCTACCTGTTGAACAGCCCGTTCACCTTCCAGTCGATGGAGAAGCACGCGGCCTACTGCGCCATGATGCGGCTCGGGCTGAAGGTGCCGGAGACGGTCCTGGTGCCGTACAAGAACCCCCTCGAGAACTCCCGGTGGGCCTACACGGCGGCCCGTTACAACCGGCCGTTCGACCTGGAGGCGACGGCGGCCGGGATCGGGTACCCGCTGTGGATGAAGCCGTACGACGGGGGCGCCTGGGTCGGGGTGTCGAAGATCCGCGATCAGGAGGAACTGCATTCGGCGTACGACGCGTCCGGCGAGCGGCTCATGCACCTGCAGGCGTCGGTGGAGGGCTACGACGTCTTCGCCCGGAGCCTGAGCATCGGCCCGGAGACGATGGTGATGAGGTTCCGCCCGGAGCAGCCGATGCACGCCCGCTACGAGGTGGACCACGACTTCCTGTCGGCGGCCGCCGGCGACGAGGTGGTGACGATCTCCCGGCTGATCAACGCGTTCTTCCGGTGGGAGTTCAACAGTTGCGAGTCGCTGGTGCGCGATGGCGACGTGCACCCGATCGACTACGCCAACGCCTGCCCGGACGTGTCGCTGACCTCGCTGCACTACTACTTCCCGTGGGCCATGACGGCGCTGGTGCGGTGGACGGTCTACTGCGTGGTGACCGGTCGGCGGCCGCGGCTCGACATGAACACCGCCGGCTACTTCGCGATCGCGGACGATTCGGACCGGACATACGCCGAAAAACTGGAAGGTTATCGGGAACTCACCGATGACTACTTTGAAATAGAGAAATATCAGGAGTTCTGTGGCAAGCACCTCGGGACCATCGACGGCATCGTGTACGACTGGGTCGACTCCGACGAGTTCCGGTCGCTGCTGCGCGAGACCGTCCGCGCCATGTACCCGGTGCACGAGCACGAGAAGTTCCTGGCGCACTTCGGCGGACTGATCGACGCATGGATCCGTGACCAGGGGCGTTGACGCCGCAACAGGTACGCAACCAATATGTGTCCATGCATCTATGGGAGCGCTCCCTCAAGATAGCCACCGTCACCGCACTGGTCATCGCCGGAGCCGCGGCGCCGGCCTATGCCGAAGAAGTCGAACAGGTCGTCAACGGCGGTTTCGACAACGGCGCCGACCCCTTCTGGGCCAACGGCGGCATGACCATCGAGCTGGTCGACGGCCGGGCCTGCGTCGACGTCCCGGGCGGCACCACCAACCGCTGGGACGCCGCGATCGGGCAGAACGACATCGATCTGGTCGCCGGCGAGACGTACCGGTTCAGCTTCGACGCCTCCGGCGACCCGGCCGGCCACGTGGTCCGGGCGATCACCGGCCTGTCGGTCAGCCCCTACGACACCTACTTCGAGCAGTCACCGGTCCTCGGCGGCCTCACCCACTACGAGTACACGTTCACCGCCAGCACCAGCACCGCGCAGGGCCAGGTCGCCTTCCAGGTCGGCGGCAGCCCGGACCCGTGGCGGTTCTGTGTGGACGACGTCTCGCTGGTCGGCGGCGTGCCGCCGGAGGTCTACGAGCCGGACACCGGGCCGCGCGTGCGGGTCAACCAGGTCGCCTACCTGCCGGACGGCCCGAAGGGCGCCACCCTGGTCACCTCGTCGACGACCGCGCTGCCCTGGGAGTTGCGCACCGCCGCCGGCGCCGTCGTCGCCCGTGGAACCACGACGCCCCGCGGCACCGACGTGTCCTCCGGGCAGAACGTGCACACCATCGACTTCGGAAGATTCCGGAAGAACGCCACCGGGCTCACCCTCACCGCCGACGGCGAGACCTCACGGCCCTTCGACATCAAACCCGGGGCGTACGACAAGCTGCGCACCGACGCGCTCAAGTTGTACTACACCCAGCGCTCCGGCATCGAGATCCGTGACGACCTACGACCGGGGTACGCCCGCCCGGCCGGTCACGTCGACGTCGCCCCGAACCGCGGTGACGGCGCGGTGCCCTGCCAGCCCGGCGTCTGCGACTACACGCTGGACGTGCGCGGCGGCTGGTACGACGCCGGCGACCACGGCAAGTACGTCGTCAACGGCGGCATCTCGGTCTGGGAGCTGCTGTCGGAGTACGAGCACAACAAGGGCTCCCGCAAGGTGAACCTGACCATCCCGGAGAGCGGGAACCGCGTCCCGGACATCCTCGACGAGGCCCGCTGGGAGCTGGAGTTCCTGCTCAGCATGCAGGTGCCGGCCGGCAAGCCGAACGCCGGCCTGGTCCACCACAAGATCCACGACCAGGCGTGGACCGGCCTGCCGCTGCTGCCGCACCTCGACCCGCAGCCCCGTGAGCTGCACCCGGTCTCCACCGCGGCGACCCTGAACGTGGCCGCCACCGCCGCCCAGGCGGCCCGCCTCTACAAGCCGTTCGACGCGGCCTTCGCGGCCCGGGCGCTCGCCGCCGCGCGCACCGCCTACGACGCCGCCAAGGCGAACCCGGCCCTGTACGCCCCCGTGTCCGACGGCACCGGCGGCGGTCCCTACAACGACGACAAGGTGACCGACGAGTTCTACTGGGCGGCCGCCGAGCTGTACCTGACCACCGGCGAGAAGAGGTACGCGACCGACGTGCTGGCGTCGCCGGAGCACACCGCCGACGTGTTCGGCCCGGTGGCGTTCGACTGGGCGGTCACCGCGGCCGCCGCGAAGATGGATCTCGCCCTCACCCCGAACCGGCTGCCCGGCCTGTCCGCGGTGAAGGCCCAGGTCGTCAACGGCGCCGAGGAGTATCTGGCGGTCCAGAGACAGCACCCGTACGGCGTCGGCTACGCGCCCACGAACAACGTCTGGGACTGGGGCTCCAGCAGCATCATCGCCAACAACCTGGTGGTGATCGCCGCGGCCCACCGGATCACCGGAAAGGACCGGTACCGGGACGGCCTGCTGACGGGCCTGGACTACCTGTTCGGCCGCAACGCCCTGAACATCTCCTACGTCACCGGCTACGGCGAGGTCAACGCGAACAACCAGCACAGCCGCTGGTACGCCGCACAGCTCGACCCGTCGCTGCCGCACCCGCCGGCCGGCACCCTGTCCGGCGGGCCCAACTCGTCGATCCAGGATCCGGTCGCGCAGAACCTGCTCAAGGGCTGCACCGGCCAGTTCTGCTTCATCGACGACATCCAGTCCTGGTCCACCAACGAGCTCACCATCAACTGGAACGCGGCGCTCGCTCACCTGATCGGCTACGTCGCCGAAGACTGCTGAGTGCCCGGCTCGCCCTCCTCCCCTAGGCTGCCGGAAGGGACCTTCGGGAGGAGGGCACCGTGCGCGCCCTGCGTTTCGCCACCACCCTGTACACGAATCGGCTGTCCGTCGCCTACCACGGTTACCTGCGCGGCGACCCGATGTCCCGGCTGCACCTGGCGCCCGGCCGCCGCGACCCGTACGCGATCTACGACGGCCTCCGTGCCGAGGGCGACCTGGCGCCCACCCGCCTCGGCAACTACGTGACCCCGAGCCACCGGGTGTGCGACACGGTGCTGCGGGACCGCCGGTTCGGGGTGCGCGCCGCCGAGAACGTCGGCCCGCCGCCACCCGGCACCCAGGTGGACATGTCCTTCCTGGACCGCAACCCGCCGGACCACACCCGGCTGCGCCGCCTGGCCCAGCCCTCGTTCAGCCCACGGCAGATCGCCGGTTTCCGCCCCCAGGTCGAGCAGACCGTCGACAAGCTTCTCGAGGAGGCCTCCGCGGCGGAGACCTTCGACCTGGTCAGCGCGTTCTCCGCGCCGCTGCCGATCGCGGTGATCACGGACCTGCTGGGAGTGCCGGACGCCGACGCGAGCCGCTTCGCCGAGCACGGCGCCACCTTCGGCAGTGCCCTGGACGGGATCCGCTCGCTGCGGCACGCGGCCCGGCTCATCGAGGCCAGCCGCGAACTGGAGGGTGTCTTCACCCGGCTGATCGCCACTCGCCGCGACCTGCCCGCCGGCTCCGGGCCGGACGATGTGGTGGGCCGGCTGCTGGCCGCCGAGGGCGACCGGGTCGGGGCGGCCGAGATGATGCCGATGCTGCGCCTGCTGCTGGTGGCCGGCTTCGAGACCACGGTCAACCTGATCGGCAACGCGGTCGGCGCCCTGCTCGACCATCCGGACCAGTGGGCGGACCTCTGCGCCGACCCGGCCGGCCTCGCCGGACCGGCCATCGAGGAGACGCTGCGCTGGGACCCGCCGGTGCAGCGGACCGCCCGGTGCGCGCTGGAGGACGCCGAGGTGGCCGGGACGGTGGTCCGGCGCGGCCAGTTCGTGGTCACCCTGCTCGGGGCGGCCGGCCGCGACCCGGACGTGTACTCCGACGCCGGACGGTTCGACATCCACCGTGTCCCGGAGGCCGACCACCTGGCCTTCTCCAGCGGCATCCACTACTGCGTGGGTGCTCCCCTGGCCCGGCTGGAGGCGACCGTGGCGCTGCGGCGGCTGGCCGAGCGGATGCCCGGCCTGCACCGGGCCGGCCCGCTCCGGCGCCGCTCGTCCACCCTGATCCGCGGGCCGATCCACTTCCCGGTGGCGCGCTAGCGCCTTCTTCCGAAGAAGGCGCTAGATGCGGTAGGGCTGGACGGGCTCGGCGGGCAGCCCGAACAGGCTGGTCAGGCCGGTGATCCGCAGCTGCCGGTGGACGAACTCGTTCGGGTTGCGCAGCACGAAACGGGAGCCCAGGTCACGGGCCGCCTCGTAGCCGGTGACCAGCATGCCGATGCCCATCGAGTCCATGAACGTGACGAACGTCAGGTCCACGATCATCAGCCGGGGCCGGTCACGTTGGAGGGTCTCGAGCAGCACGCCCCGCAGCCCGTCGACCGTGGCCGCGTCGAGGCTGCCACGCAGGTCGACCACGAGCGCGCCGTCGGCCTGTCGCCGCGTGGTCATCACGGCCTCGCCCATCGTGCCCTCCGAGCCTGGCGAACTGCCCGTTCGCCCCACCGTACAGCCCTCGCGGCTGCCCTCGCAGGCTGCCGCGCAAGACCGCGATCACGGCGCACAACGCGTACGCCAAAGGGGTTTTCCGCGTCATGAGCCGCAGAATCCGCAACCGGAGGAGGGGGTTTCGGCGCATCGCGCCGGTCCGCGGTCCGATGTGCCAATCTGACGTTGCGGCGTGCCGATCCCTGGGCGACCGTGGCTGGCGACGGCGGCGGGGGCCGCCGGGGAGGAGGCAACCATGGCCAGGCACGGCATGTTCGCCACCCGTGACGTGGGATCGCTGATCAGCGGCACCACCGAGGAGGGCACCCGGCTGAAGAAGGCGGTGAGCGTCCGCCATCTCACCGCGATGGGCGTCGGGGCGATCATCGGCACCGGCATCTTCGTGGTCATCGGCGAGGGCTCGAGGATCGCCGGCCCGGCCGTCGTGCTGTCGTTCGTGCTGGCCGCGGTGGCATGCGCGTTCTCCGCGCTGTCCTACGCCGAGCTGGCGTCGAGCATCCCGGTCTCCGGCAGCGCTTACACCTACGCCTACGCCACCCTGGGCGAGGTGGTCGCCTGGATCATCGGCTGGGACCTGATCCTGGAGTACGGGGTGTCGGTGGCGGCGATCGCGCTCGGCTGGGGCGGCAACCTCAACGCGTTCCTCGACGCGGCCTTCGGGTGGAGCCTGCCGACGGCGATCGCGACGTCGCCGGAGGACGGCGGAATCTTCAACCTGCCGGCCGTGGTGGTCGTCCTGGCGATCACGTTTCTCCTGGTCCGCGGGGTCACCGAGAGCCTCCGGGTGAACCTCGTGATGGTCGTGATCAAGCTGCTGGTGCTGACGTTCTTCATCGTGGTGGCGTTCGCGAACTTCGGGACCGGCAACTTCACCCCGTTCGCGCCGCACGGCGTGGACGGGATCACCTCGGCCGCGGCGATCATCTTCTTCGCGTACATCGGGTTCGACGCCGTGTCGACCGGCAGCGAGGAGGCCCGCAACCCGGCGCGCGACCTGCCGCTGGCCATCATCGGCTCACTGGTCGTCTGCACCGTCTTCTACGTGCTGACCGTGATCGGCGCGATCGGCATCGCCACGCCCGAGCAGATGTCGGCCAGCGACGCCCCGCTCGCCGCCGCCCTCGACCAGGGGGCCGGGCTGAACTGGGCGGCCGCCGTCCTGGCGCTCGGGGCGGTGGTCGCGATCACCAGCGTGGTCCTGGTGATCTTCTACGGCCAGACCCGGATCTTCTTCGCCATGTGCCGCGACGGCCTGCTGCCCCGGCGCCTGGCCGCGGTCAATCAGAGGTACGGGACTCCGGCGCGGCTGACGATCATCCTGGGTGTGTCGATCTCGGTCCTGGCGGCGTTCGTCCCCCTGGGCACCATCGTCGAGCTGGTCAACATCGGCACGCTGTTCGCCTTCGTCCTGGTCAACATCGGCGTGATCGTGCTGCGCCGGACCCGGCCGGACATGCCCCGCCCGTACCGGGTCCCCTGGGTGCCGGTGCTGCCGCTGATCGGCATCGCCTTCGCCGTCTACCTGATGGCCGACCTGCCGCTGGACACCTGGATCCGGTTCGTCGGCTGGATGGCCGTCGGCCTGCTCATCTACTTCCTGTACGGCTACCGCCACTCCCGTCTCCGCGGCCCCGAGTCCCGCCGATCTTGAACGTGCTACCACCGGGATCGGTGGCGAAACGTCCAAGATCCGCTGGTTCGGGTGCTCAGGCGCGGTGGCGGCCGACGTGGTGGGGCGAGGTGGGAGCGGAGGCGGCGCGTTCGTCCCACGGGGAGGCGGACGGGGTGAGGTCGCGCAGCGGGACGTAGACGCGGGCGTCCACCGACTCGGCCAGCAGCAGGGCGGCCATCAGGGCGGTGGGGCGTTCGGCGGGGTCGCGGGCCAGGCAGCGGGAGCAGAGGTCGAGCACCTCGGGTGGGAGGCCGTCGATGTGCGGGAGGGGTTCCGGGTCGATGAACCGCTGGGCGACGACCATCTCGGTGTGGGTGCGGGCGGTCCACGGCAGGCGCCCGGCCAGACAGTGGTGGAGCAGCGTGCCGAGGGCGAACATGTCGGCGGCCGGGGTGGCCGGCCCGCCCTCGAAGCGTTCCGGGGCGATGTAGGCGGGGGTGCCCATGACCGGGCCGTCCGGGTCCGGGTCGGGTGAGCCGGCGACCGCGGCGATGCCGAAGTCGAGGACCTTCGCGCCGGCCGGGGTGAGCATGATGTTGGCCGGTTTGATGCCGCGGTGCACGACGTTCTCGGCGTGCGCGGCGGCCAGGGCGGCCGCGACCTCGGCGCAGACGCGCACGCCGATGCGCCAGTCGAGGCGCCCGGCGGCCAGGTGCGCGCTGAGGGTCTCGCCCTCGACCAGTTCCATCACGATGTACGGGACGTCCCGCCCGGCCGCCGGTGAGGTGCCGAAGTCGTGCACCCCGGCGACGTTGGGATGGGCGAGCCGCGCGGCCGAGCGGGCCTCGGCCCGGATCAGGGCGACGCCGGCCTCGCCGAGGGTGCCCTCCACCGCGGGCGCCATGATCTTGACGGCGACCGGCCGGTCGAGGACGTGGTCGTGGCCGCGCCAGACCTCTGACATGCCGCCCAGCCCGATGCGGTCCACCAACCGGTAGCGGCCACCCAGCGTCCGCATCGCACCCCCACCTCCGACCGGGCCCCTCCCGCTCGGGACTGCCGGATACCCCTGGCTATCCGGGCACAAACGCCACTTCCGCCCAGTGCGGTCGAATGGCCGGAACCACGATTTTCGGGGACGGTTAACGGCATCGTAATTAACCGTTTCCTGGAAACGCTCCCAAATAGCGCCTCCAATGTGGAGGCAGGGTGCTTTCGGGGTGGAAAGGAATGTGCCGGTCGTCACTCTTCGTATAGCCGGACCGGCCCCGCGATCGGTGCCGGTCCGTCCGCAGACGATTACCGTGCGCGACGCGCGTCAGGCCAGTTCGGTACGCAGGTCGTGCGCCCCGTCAGCCCTGGTCGCCTCGTAGTAGAGCCGCTGCCGCCCGTCCGGCAGCGCCACCAGGCTGAGGTAGCGCAGCCCGTACGGCTCGTGCGGACTGCCCACCGGCGGCCGGTCCTCCGCGGTGAGCTGCCCGAAAGTGCCGTCCGCCAGGCGCCGGCCGCGGGCCACCCCGGTGCGCTCCTCCCAGTTCTCGCCGGCCGTGGCCCGCCCGTCGTAGGCGACCGTGATCTCGTCGCCGTCGACCACCACCGACGAGACCCGGACGCCCCGGGCGTCCCACTCCCCCGGCCGGCCGGCCAGGGCGTTACGCACCCAGGTCCAGTGCACACCGTCCGGGCTGGTGGCGTACTCGGTGGTCATCCGGTCGGCGTCGGCCCAGCTCTCCAGGGGGTGGACCGACGCCCACAGGTGCCAGCCGTGCTCGTCGTGGTGCAGCACCGGGTCCTTGACACCGGCGGTCTCGTCGCCGGCCAGGACGGTGCGGGCGGGCGCGGTGGCCAGCCCCTCCGGGGTGCCGGCCTCGAGCAGGTCGACACGCCAGTGCTTGGTGCCCGGGGTGGCGGCGCTGACGTAGAGCCGCCACCTACCCTCGGGGGTACGGACCAGGGCGGGCCGCTCCAGCGACTCGGCGCCGAAGCGGTCCTTGCCGATCTCCGCGACCACGGTGAAGTGCAGGCCGTCGGCCGAGCGGGCCACCACGTTGGCGATCCCGCGGCCCTCGCCGATCGGGAGCCGCAGGCGGTAGGCGAGGTAGACACAGGAGTCCGCGAGGACCGTGCTGGGGGCGCCGGACCAGGCGCCCGGCTCGGTGCCCGGCGGTTCCACCACCACGGTGGAGTCCTCCCATCCGGGCAGGGGCAGGGCGGCGATTCCGGTGGTCAAGGTGGCTCCCTGAGGTCGGCGGCAACGCGTCAAGTTTGCATGATCTATGGGAAATGTGGGCTTTACCGGGCCCGGGCGTGTCGGTCCAGGCTCAGCCAGTCGTCGTAGTTCTCGCCGGTGACGTCCTGCAACAGGGCGATGTCGTCGGCGAAGTAGGGCAGCAGCGCGGCCCGCTCCGCCGGGGTGGTGACCGGCCGATTGCCCCGCTTGCGGTGCAGCAGGGTGAGCAGTGGCCCCCGGGCGGCCAGGCGCAGCGGCACCGGGAAGCGGTGGCCGAAGGTGCCGCCCGACCGCAACAGGCCGCGGATCGCCCGGTTCACGCGGTTGTCCTCTACGTAGTGGCGGTTCACGTTCTCCCGCGGGATCGCGGTGAGCACCCCGGTGCGCACGCCGAGGAAGGCGCAGACCCGGTCCAGCGTCTCGGCCGGTTCGTCCTTCAGGTCCCGGTAACGCAGGAGCAGCACCTGGTCACGGGAGAAGCGCTGGTAGAGGTGCTGGAGCTGACGGCCGTACAGGCCCAGGCCGATGTAGTGCCAGAAGTCGGCCCAGTGCGCCGCCTTACGGGCCTGCTCGGCGTGGCAGGCGGCCAGGAAGTCGGCCTCCTCCTCGAGGCCGGCCACCCACAGGTGGGTCCAGTTGGAGTGGGCCCGGTCGACCGGATCGCGCAGCAGGATGATCAGCCGCACGTCCGGGATCAGCGCCTTGATGCGGTCGTGGGCGGCCAGGTCGTACAGGTAGAAGGGGGTGGCCTCGCCCTTGAGGACACCGGGCGGCGGCGGGTCGAACAGCCTCTCGTAGTCCGGCCGGCGCCACACGTGTTCCTGGTAGGTCTGCACGTCGCCCGGCCCGCCGACGGCCGGCGGCGGCCCGTCGGAGAGGAAGAACTTCGGCTCCTTCACCTGCGGCAGGAACAGCTGCGGGTGCCCGGCCAGTGCGGCGTGCAGCGCGGTGGTGCCCGCCTTGGGCACACCGGCGATCAGGAAGTCGGGAAGTGACATGGAATCTCCCCCTCGGCTCAAAGTGACACTAAGCCTACAGATCCACTAGGAATTTGCGGGCGGCCAACTTGGTCAGAGATGCCCGATCCAATACCCAGGGTCATCGAAAATCAGCGATCCGGCCGAGCACCGGCCATCGAATTCCGCCGAACCGGACGATCACCGGTCGGCCGTACCGGCGACGGGGTGGAGGATCCCCCATCGACCGAACGGTCACCTGGTCAGCGAGGCCCCAGGATGCGGCGCCACCAGCGCAGAGCCGGCCGGAACCGGGGGCAGAGGCCGGGGTCGCAAAGCGCGCATTCCGACCCGGATCGGTAGTGCTCGTGCGCCCGAATCGAGTGCCCACAGACGCAGAGTCCGGTTTGAATCACCATCGCCTCACCAACGGCGGACGGCCCCGGAGGCTACGGGTGGCCGGTGGCTGTCCCCCCTGGATCAACCGTAACGCTCACGGTCCGCTGTCAGAGCGTCACCAAGACAGCCAGGAATCTATACAGCGCGTAAACAGACAGGTCCGGAAAGTAAGCAAATAGCAATCCCGCCGTCCGTCGATCTTGTCCTGATTTGCGGTGATCAACTGGGGCTTTATCCATTTGCCAGAGACTCTCCGGACTGATCCACAGTTATGACCAATGCCCGTTACGCTACGTAACGAATGTGTCCTTGATCGCGTGCGGCCACCTGCTAGTACTTGCTCCAGCCATACTGCGACTGTCAACTTCAGGTCACCTGTGACTTGAACCTTTCTCGCGGTCTGTTGACGCTACGTAATCCCTTGCTAGGTTGATTTCCTGCAGCGAGCGGCGGTGCGATCTCTTCAGGAATTCGCGCAACAAAGTCGCATTAGCCGCCCCCGGAAGGGACCGACATGGAGCTTTCGCACTTGAACACGAACACCGACAGTAACCGTCCGCAATCACCGACCGTGAGTGTCGTGATTCCCACCCTGAATGAGGAGCGGAACCTGCCGCACGTGTTCGCGAAGCTGCCGCCGATGATCAGTGAAGTGATCATCGTCGATGGCGGCTCCAAGGACCGGACCGTGGAGGTGGCTCGCGAACTGCGCCCGGACGCGGTGATCGTTCAGCAGACCCGGATCGGCAAGGGCAACGCTCTGGCGTGTGGCTTCGCCGCGTGCACCGGCGACATCATCGTGATGATCGACGCCGATGGCTCGACCGACCCGGCGGAGATCCCGCTCTTCGTGGACAAGCTGATCAAGGGCGACCACTTCGTGAAGGGGTCCCGCTTCAGCCACGGCGGGCACAGCCACGACATCACCAAGCTGCGCAAGCTCGGCAACGACGGCCTCAACCTGGTGGTGAACGTCCTGTTCCGGACGCACTTCACCGACCTCTGCTACGGCTACAACGCCTTCTGGCGCTCGGTCGTGCCGGCCCTCGACCTGCCGGACGTCTCGCTGCCCCGCCCATCCGACGGCAGCAAGCTGTGGGGCGACGGCTTCGAGATCGAGACGATGATCAACATCCGCGCGGTCGCCGAGAAGCTGAAGGTCGGCGAGGTCGGCAGCACCGAGCACGAGCGGATCTTCGGCGAGAGCAACCTGAACACCTTCCGCGACGGGTTCCGCGTGCTCCGCACCATCTTCAGCGAGTACGGCCGGATGCGCCGCCGCCGTGGCGCCGGCCTCCGCCCGTTCGTCGAGGGCCTCCAGCACGTCGCGCCGCCGGCCGCCACCCCGCAGTCACGCGGTCTCGGCCAGGTCGTCAACCCGCCCGCGCCGGCCGCACCCGCGCACCCGGTCGCCACCCGGCACCCGGCCGACCCGCGCCGCGACGCGAGCCACCTCAACCGGGCGGCCCGCCGCGAGGACGTCGGCGCCCGCCGCTCCGACGACATCAACAAGATCCGCAGCCGCGCGCTGGACGACCTCGGCACCCAGCCCACCCAGGACCTGAGCGCCGCCCGGGCCCGGATGCTGGACGACCTCGGCAACGTGCAGACCCAGGACATCAACAAGCTCCGCAGCACGACTCAGCTCGACGACTGACCTGAGCGCCCCTCCCGCCCACAGGAGCACTCCCCTCGTGAACCACACCCACGCCACGACGATCGTCATTCCCACCTACTCCGAGGTGCGGTGGGACTACCTGACTCGCACTCTGGCCTCGGCACGTGCCCAGACGCACACCCCCGACGAGATCGTCGTGGTGGTCGACCACAACCCCGCGATGTACGAGCGGATCCAGCGTGAGCTGCCCGGCGTCACGGTGCTGCAGAACGCGTACGCCCAGGGCGTCTCCGGCAACCGCAACACCGGGGCGTTCCACGCCCGGACCCCGCTGGTCGCCTTCCTGGACGACGACATCATCGCCGACCCGAACTGGCTGGCCCGGCAGATCGAGCCGTTCGCCGACCCCGCCGTGGTCGGCACCGGCGGCGCGATCCAGCCCGCCTGGGAGGGCCCGGCCCCGCGCTGGATGCCGGCCGAGTTCCTGTGGGCGGTCGGCGGCTCGTACGCCGGCATGCCCACCGAGACCGCGCCCATCCGCAACGTGTGGTCGGCCAACATGATCGTCCGCAAGGACGTCTTCGAGGCCGCCGGCGGCTTCCGGGTCGGCTTCGGCAAGCTCGGCTCCCGCAACCGGCCCGAGGACACCGACCTCTGCCTGCGCATGAGCCAGGTGGACGGCGGCCGCTGGATGTACGTGCCGAGCGCGATCATCCAGCACGAGGTCCCGGTCGAGCGGGCCAGCTTCACGTTCTTCGTGCGCCGGTGCTACGCCGAGGGCCGCGGCAAGGTCCAGATGGCCGGCCTGCACGAGAACGACGCGCTCGGGGCCGAGCGCGACTACCTGTGGGCCCTGCCCAAGGCGATGTTCCGCTACTTCGGCGCCGGCCTGACCGGCAAGGGCGCCGACAACTTCCTGCGCTCCGGCGGCGTCGTCGCCGGCGTGGCCGCCGCCGGATTCGGTGGCGTCGTCGAGACCGTCAGCTCCAAGCGGCCCAGCCGCCGTACCCCGGTGGAGGCCACCCCGTGACCGCGACCGTCCCCGCCGCTCCGCGGCTCGACGAGGAGAGCGGCATCCTGCCCGCCGTCGTCCTCGACCTGGACCTGTCGGAGCCCCTGCCGCCGGTCGGCGCGGTGTCGCCCGACGGCCGCCGGGTCCAGCAGGCCTGGGCCCTGGTCCGGCTCTTCACCGAGCCGCTCGGCACCGTCCTGGTGGACGTTCCGCAGCACGGCCTCACCCCCGGCGACCTGGCCGCGGCCATCGACCGGGAGCTGGGCGACGTGGTGCGCCCGCGCCTCGACGGCGCCCCGGTGCCGGCGAACGGATTCGTCCCGGCGAGCGAGCCCGCCTTCCTGGCGAGCCGCCGTGCCGTGCTGGCCACCGCCCCGGACATCACCGTGGTGGTCTGCACCCGGGAGCGGCCCGGCGCGCTGGCCCGCTGCCTGGACAGCCTGCTCACCCAGCACTACATGCCGGCCCGGATCCTGGTGGTGGACAACGCCCCGGTGACCGACGCGACCGCCGAGGTGGCCCGGTCGGCGGCCCGCCGCGGCCCGGTCGACTACCTGCTGGAGCCGAAGCCGGGCCTGTCGTTCGCCCGCAACACGGCCGAGGCCGCGACCCGGGGCGAGATCGTCGCCTGGATCGACGACGACGAGCTGGCCGACCGGTACTGGCTGGCCGAGGTGGCCCGGGCGCTGGTCGAGAACCCGGAGGCCGACGTGGTCTCCGGCGTGATCGTCCCGGCCGAGCTGGAGACCCGCGCGCAGATCTGGTTCGAGCAGTTCGGCGGGCACAGCAAGGGCCGCGGTTTCCGGCCGGACGTCTTCGGCCCGCACACCGCGCACCGGCAGAGCCCGCTCTACCCGCTGCCGCCGTTCGGCACCGGGGCGAACATGACCTTCCGGCCCGGTGTGATCGAGCGGATCGGCGGCTGGGACAACGCGCTCGGCGCCGGGACCCCGGCCATGGGGTCGGAGGACACCCTGGCGTTCACCCAGGTGCTGCTGGCCGGCGGGACGATCGTCTACCAGCCCACCGCGGTGACCCACCACTACCACCGGCGGGACTTCGAGGGCCTGCACAAGCAGATGGTCGGGTACGGCACGGGGCTGACCGCCGCGTACACCGGCCTGCTCCTCGGCCGCCCGGGACTGCTCTGGTCGCTGATCAGGCTGGCGCCCACCGCGCTGCGCGACCTGACCGGCTCGGACAGCCTGCGGGTGTCGACTCTGCAGGACGATTTCCCGCGAGAGCTGCTGACGGCCAACCGGCGAGGCATGATTGCCGGACCGCGTGCGTACCTCCGGGGCCGGCGCGCCGCCCGGCAGAAGCTCCGGGGAACCCGCTAACGATCAACGCGGCGTAGGCTTCCGTGGCCCCTGACCTGGGGCGACGGAAGCCTCGTCAACACTGTGGAGGCTCTTTACATGGGGGACCAGCCGACGTCCGACCGGAAACGGGCGCCGGAGGAAGCGACCGCGAAGACCGCGGAATCGCGACCCGACGAGACCGTCGTGATCACCCGGCTCGCGCCGGAGGAACGTGACGGGAGTGAAGAGGCCACCCAGAAGCTCGCGGAACCGGCGAAATCGTCGGGCGACGAGACCGTCGTGATCAGGCCGCCCAAGACGCCCTCCGCCGACGACACCGTGGTGATCCGCGCCACCGGGCCGTCGAAGAAGCGGCCGGCCGGCGACGACACCGTGATCATCCGGCTGCCGCAGGCGCCGAAGAGGCCCACCGCCACCGGCGGCGCCCGGAAGCGGCCGGCCGGCGACGACACGGTCGTCATCCGGCTGCCCGGCGGGCCCAAGCCGAGGACCCCCGGCCCGAACGCGCTGAGCACCGCCCGCAAGCGGGCGGCCGGCGACGACACCGTCATCATCCGGCTGCCGCAGGCGCCGAAGAAGAAGGTCGCCGGCCGGGTCGTCGTCGACAAGAAGGTCGCCCACGACGAGACGGTCATCATCCGGCTCCCGGCCGAGGCGAAACCCGAACCGCGTACCGCCCTCGACTTCGGCTGGGCCCCCTGGGTCATCGCCGTCTCCACCCTCGGTGTGGTGCTGATGGCCCTGGCGTACGCCGGTGGCCGGGCCGTTGCCCCCTGGGCCATGTCCGCCTACTGGGCGGGCCAGATCATCGTCTTCTCCCCGGTCGTGTTCCGGCTGCTCAGCCGGCTGGCCGGGGTCGCCGAGTCGTTCGTCCTGGTGATGGGCCTGGCGCTGAACCAGTACATGCTGAAGTGGATGTACAGCCCGGACCAGTTCCGCTTCCCCGACGAGTTGCAGCACTGGCTGGCCACCACCCTGATCACCGAGTCCGGTGACCTGTTCCGGCAGAACAACGCGCTGCCACCGGCCGTGCACTTCCCCGGCCTGGCCGAGATGGGCGCCGGGCTGGCGCTGCTCACCGGCCTGCCGGTGACCGCGGCCGGCACCATCGTGGCCGGCGTCGCCCACCTGATCTTCGTGGGCCTGCTCTTCGCCACGGTGCTGCGCGCCAGCAACTCGCCGGCGATGGCCGGTGTGGCCTGCGTGACCTACGCGACGGCCATGCACTACCTGTTCTTCAACTCGATGTTCCTGTACCAGACGGCCGCGCTGCCGTTCTTCATGCTGGCGGTCTGGGCGTACCGTCGCTGGCGCACCGGCGGCGGCCGCAAATTCTTCGCGCTCGCCGTGGTGGGCATCGCGATGACCACGGTGAGCCACCACGTCACCGCGTTCGCCCTGGTCGCGACGCTGCTACTGCTCGCGCTCGCCGAGCTGGCGCTGGAGCGGCCGCGGCCCTGGGAGACGCTGATCCTGCCGGCCGTCGCGCTGGCGGTGGTGTGCTGCTGGATCGGCTTCGTCGCGCAGGACGTCATCGCCTACCTGGAAGCGCCGGTGGAGCGGCTCGCCGCCTCGCTGAACCAGATGTTCGGCGGCGCCGCCAGCGAGGAGGCCGGTGCCACCAAACCGGTGCCACTGGTGCAGCTCGCCGTACAGGGAATGGGTCTGCTCGGTCTGCTCGTGCTCTTCCTGGCGGTGGCCCGGGACATGATCCTGCGCAAGGACCGGGACACCTGGCGGTGGGCCGCGCTGGCCGGCGGCGCGGTGTTCTTCGCCGGCAACGGCGCCCGGTTCCTCGGCACCAACGGCCCGGAGATCGCCGGCCGGCTCTCCACCTTCACCTACATCCCGATGTCGATCATCGCGGCCATCGCGATCGTGTACGCCGTGCAGATCATCCCGGCCAAGGACGCCGACGGCCGCCGCTGGCTGTCGGTGCCGCCGCCGGGTGTCGCGGTCACCACCGGCCGCCGGCTGGCCGGTCAGGTGTACATCGGCACGGCGCTGATCACGCTGCTGATGATCGGCGCGCGGACCGGCGGGTGGCCCCCGGTGTCCGCGCTGCTGCCGGGTCCGTACCTGGCCGCCGCGTACGAGCGGTCGGTCGACTCGTTCGGCGTGGACGCGGCCCGCTGGCAGGAGCGCACGCTGCCCCGGGAGGCCCGGGTCGGCGGCGACATCACGGCGGTGGCGCTCTCCTCGACGTACGGGCGGATCGACCCGGTCCGTGAGGTGGGCGAGCTGTTCTACGCCACGTCGTGGACCTCGGCCGAGGACCAGCGGGCGCAGGAGCTGGCGGTGAACTACCTGGTCGTCGACGAGCGGCTGGGCGACATGCTGCCGTCGAACGACGCGTACTTCCAGGACGACCCGATGGCCGGCCGGATCACCGAGCCGCTGAGCGAGACCCAGCTCGGCAAGTTCGACCAGGTCAACTCGATCTCCCGGCTCTACGACAACGGCACCGTACGGATCTATCAGATGGGACCCTCGTGAACCCGGTACGCGCCGGTGTCCTCGCCGGCCTGACGGTCGTGTCCGCGCTCGCCGTCGAGTTCGGCCCGCTCGCCCTCTCCGTGCCGGGCGGCCTGCTGCTCGCCTTCGTGCTGCCCGGCCTGGCGATCAACGACGCCCTGTTCCGGCCCGGCCGCCGGGACATCGGCGTCGTCGAGCGGACCATCCTGGTGCCGGCGCTGAGCCTGGCCGTGCTGGTGCTCGGCGGCCTGCTGCTGTGGGGCGCCGGCGGCAACCTGAACCGGACGAGCTGGATGCTGGTGTGCGCGATGGGCACGCTGATCGCCATCGGCGTGGCGGTCTACCGCACCCACACCGGCGCGACCGTGGCGGCGTCCCCCGGCAAGGCCGGCGGTGAGCGGCGGGCGGTCTCGAAGCAGCGCCTGATCCGGGACGTGCTGCCGCTGGCCCTGGCCGCCGTGATGCTGGCCGGCGTCGGGATCTGGTCGTTCGCCGACTCGGAGCAGACCTACGACATCGCGGTCACCTCGCTGTCGGCGGCCCCGCCCGGGGCGGTGGACCCGGCCGGCAACCGGCCGGTGCAGGTCACCGCGGCCGGGCTGAGCGCCTCCGCCGGGCCGTACACCATGGTCGTGACCGGCACCTCCGGCGAGGAGCTCAGCAGGCACGACATCACCCCGGACACCGACGGCGACTGGACCGGGCGCCTCACCGTCCCGGCCGACGAGCGGGTCACGGTCAACCTCTTCCGCGGCGGCGAGACGGCCGCCTTCCGTACGCTGATCATCGCCGCCGCCGCTTAGGACTCGCCTGCATGCCGGACGTTCCCCCCACCGCGCCCCGGCGCGGCCGCCTCTGGCTGGCCGCGGCCGGGGTGGCCGTTCTCGCCCTCACGATCATCATGAAGGTCGATCCGGAAAGCTCGGCGACTCCGGCGCCCGCGAAGAGCCCGGCCCCGCACGGGATCGACGCCGACCCCCGCTCGGCCCGGGCCCAGATCGCCCTGCCCCGCGAGCCGGGCGCCTGGCCCGGGCCCTACGGCCTGTCCGGCGTCAACGGCTTCCCGGTTCTGAACAGCGCCTCGGTCCGGGAGTTCTGCTCCAGCCGGGGCCGCGACTGCAAGGTGGCGCACACCTACACCGACCGGACCAGCTACGACTCGATGACCAGCGGCTCGGGCTGGACCTTCGAGTACTTCGCCGACTTCGACGGCGTCCTGGTGATCTCCCAGGCGCTGGTGCCGGACCGGGGCGAGAACCTGGCCGCCGACTGCGCGGCCGGAAAACACGACCAGAACTGGCGGGACTTCGGCGCGCTCATGGTGCGGCACGGCCGGGGCGACTCGATCGTCCGCCTGGGCTGGGAGATGAACGAGCCGACGATGGCCTGGCGGGGCCTGAACGCGACCGACTACATCGCCTGCTACCGCAAGGCCGCCGGCGCGCTGCGCTCGGCCAACCCCCAGGTCGTGCTGGACTGGACGATCAACGCGCACAACACCCCGGCGGACCTGTGCGGCGGGCTGAGCACCAACTGCTACCCGGGTGACGAGTACGTCGACATCATCGGCATCGACAACTACGACCACCACCCGTGGTCGCCCACGAAGGCCGACTTCGACCGGACCGCGGCCGCGCCGGAGGGCCTGAACTGGCTCTTCGACTTCGCCCGCGAGCACGGCAAGCTGTTCTCGGTGGGCGAGTGGGGCGTCATGCCGACCGCCGACGCCGGTAAGGACAATCCGGAGTTCATCCGGTGGATGCACGCCTGGTTCGCCGAGCACGCCCCGTACCTGGCGTACGAGGCGTACTTCCAGCGCTGCGACGGCGACTTCTCCCAGTCGGCGATCCTGCGCCCGGACGACCCGAAGTGCCTGCCGAACACCGGGTCGTCGGAGCTCTACACGGAGCTGTTCAAGCGCTGAACCGAGGGCTGGTGGCCATCGCCCGGTACGCCGCCGCCGACTGCGGATCGGTGTCGAACCGCCACGCCTCCGGGTAGTTGGGGTGGGTGTCGGTGTCGAACCACACCGACGCGCCGATCGCCGGGCGCTGGGCCACGTACTCGGAGAAGTCGGTGATCCAGTCGGCCTTGCTGGTGCCGCCGTGGTCCTTCGCGCCGATCTCGGTGATCATCAGCGGTTTGCGGGGCGCGTACCGCTGGTAGACGGGGTCGAAGAGGGTGGCCGGGCTCTCCTGTTGGAGGTTGTAGCCGGAGACGCCCACCCAGTCGACGAAATCGTCGCCCGGGTAGTACGCCTCCATCCGGTTCCAGTCCTCGTCCGGGCTGGAGTTCCAGTTCGGGCTCCACACCCAGGAGACGTTGCCGGCGCCCTGGTCGTCGAAGATCTCCCGCAGGTAGCGGAAGCACTTGACGTACCCCTCGGGGTTCCGCTTGTTCTGGAAGCCGCCCCACTCGTACCAGCGGCCGTTCATCTCCCAGCCCCAGCGCAGCAGGGTCGGCCGGTCCAGCTCCTTGATGCGGCGGGCGGCGGCGGCGATCAGGTCGTCGGAGTCACCGCTGAGGATCTTGTCGTACTTGGGGCCGCGCCAGGACACCATCGGGATGGCCTTCTTCGGCATGCCCTCGATCGAGGTGGGAAGCCGGTCCGGCCAGGCGTAGAAGACGTGCGCGATCCGGTGGTCGCGGCCGAGCTGCTTGCGGCGGTACCTGACCGCCTCGGGGTAGCTCATTCCCTTCAGGCCCAGGTACGACCCGAGCAGCGCCTTCCCGGCCGTGAACGGGACCGCGCCGCCCAGCTTCGTGAGGTTGCCGGCGGCCGCGAACGGGCTCGGCGTGGCGGACGGCGGCGCCGGTTCGACCGGGCCGGTGGCCGTCGGCGTACCGGAGACGGTGTTCGTGGCCCCACCGGAGGCGGCCTTCCACATGCCGACGGCGCCGGCCGCGGACACGGCGCCGAGGGCGCCCAGCCCGAGCAGGCCCCGGCGGGTCAGGCCCTGCTCCCCCTGGCTGCGGTGCCCGGCCGTCACGTCAGGTTCCGGCCGGCCTTGCGGGCCATCCTGCGCACCAGCCGCCAGCCCGGCTGGGCCAGCTGCTTGATCTGCGAGACCAGCCTGGGGCCACCACCCTCGACCAGGGCGACCAGGTCGGCGCCGGTGTGGTCGGGGGTGGGCTGGAAGCGGGGCACGGCGAACCGTCGCTCCGACGGGGTGTGCAGACGGCGGCCCACCTCGGTGGCGTTGTCGTGCCCGGACGACTCGACCACCCGGCGGACCCGGTCGCTGTTGTAGCCGTGCGGGTAGGCGAACGACCGCACCTTCCGCTGCAACCGCTGTTCGAGCTGGTCGTGGCTGCTGACCACCTCCTCACGCAGCTGCGCCCCGGAGAGCACGTCGAGCGGGTGGTGGATGAGGCTGTGGTTGCCGATCTCGATGCCGGTGGAGGCGACCTCCTCCAGCTCGGACCAGGTGAGCATCGGGCCGAAGTCGGGCGACCACTGGCCCAGCCAGCCGGCGTGACCGCCGAGGTGGCCGACCGACGCGTACAGGGTGGCGCCGGCGCCGGCGGCCTGCAGGGCGGGCACGCCCGCGGTGAGGAAGTCCCGGTAGCCGTCGTCGAAGGTGACCGCCACCATCTTCTCGGTGCTGCCGGCGGCCAGCTCGTCGAGCGCCTCGGTGAGGCCGACCAGCCGGTACCCTGCGGCGCTGAGCGCGGCCAGCTGCTCGGCCAGCCGCTCCGGCGGCACCGCGAGGTCGCGCAGCGGACCACCGACGGCGGAGACCGAGTGGTACATCAGCGCGGGCAGCGTGGTCCAGGCCTGGGCCACCGAAGCGGTCACCGCATCTCCCCCAATTACTTCCAGACAGTCCGGCCGGGAACCTTACCAATGTGCGGGATCTTCCCCACTCCCCCGTTCGCACAGTGCCTGGTCACTAGCCATCCAACACTACAGCGAGTAACCTTCGAGGCCTTCCGATCCGGTAGCCAGCGCGAACACAGTCACCTATCGGCTACGCACAGTGACAGGTGAACCTTTGTCGCACCGGAGACGTATCGGAGGACGACACCGAAACCGCTCTAACCCCGGGAGCGCGCACCATGTTCCGCCTCATTCAGCTGCACACCGAGAGCGGTGTGCCACGCATCGGCGTCGAACCCGACGGCTACGTCAGCGCCCGCGCCGCACTGGCCCACTACCGCACCGCCCCGGCGACCTACTTCGCCGTCGGCCGATTCGACAACGAGGGCACCCTCACCGAGGTGATCCTCGACCCGATCTGCGGGCTCGACGGAGCCTGCCAGCGCCCGGCTTCGGTCATCCACTCCACCACCTACGAACGCCTCTGCGAGCGGTGCGCCTCCGGCCTCGACGTGCTCACCGTGCCCCAGCTGGCCCGCCGCCTCGGCATCGCCTGCCGGCTCGCTCCCCCGGTCGCCCGCTTCCGGCAGACCGGGATCGCCGGGCTGCGCGCGCCCTCCGGCAACCGGATCGCCCGGGAATTCCCCGACCACATCCACGACCCGTCCTGGCGCCGAGAGCTCTGCGACGACCTCGCCCGCAGCACCACCGCCCTGAACGGCCTGCTCATCGGTGTCGGCGCGCTCAGCCACCGGCAGGTGCTCGACCTCTTCCCGGCGCTCTGCGCGCTCGGCGACGAGCTCCCGGCCGGCATCCGCTCCGACCTGGCCCGGGCCACGGCACGGCCGCTTTCCCCGGCCGGCGTCACCGGCCTCCGCCTGGGCCTCAACCAGCTTTCTTAAGACCATTCCTTCGTACGCTCACCGTCGCGATCTCCTGCCCCCTCCGGCCTTTGCCGCGAGCGCCGGGCGGAGATCGGTGGCCCGGGCCTACAGCCGGATACGGAGGACAGCGCCGGTGCCGCCGCACGTGGCGCAGGTGGACACATAGGCGTCGCGGCCACGTAGTGCCAGACCGCCCGGGGCGGTCAGGCCGGCCGTTACCACCGTCCGCGTTCCCCGCCTGCCCAGGCGCAGCAGGTCGGTGCCGTCCAGGACGTACAGGTCCCCGGACGGCGACCAGGCCAGGTCGACGACGCCGCGGAGGCCGGAGGCGTACATCCGCGGGTCCCGGCCGGGCTCGATCCGCCAGATGCGGCCGGCCCGCTCACCGACGTAGTAGGCACCGTCCGGTCCCTCCGCCACCGAGGTGGCCTCGGTGGCCGGTGTGCGCTGCGGCAACGTGGCGATCGTCTGCACCCGGCCCCGCCGGCCGACCCGGATCAGGGCGTCGCCGGCGGCGTCCACGACCAGGTAGCCCTGCGCGGTGGCGAGCACCGCGACCGGATCGCCCGGGGTCTCCTGGGCGCCGAGGTCGGCCAGCACCGCCCCGCGCCGGTTGACCTGCGCCATCCCGGCCCGCGGCGCCGGGCCGCCGTCCCGCCGGACGGTGTGCACCGGGTCGCCCTCCGCCGTGACCGTGACGTCCGAGGGGCCGAGCGCGTACGCCCCGGCCGGGGAGGCCACCGACGGCAGTCCCGCCTCCACCCGCCACTGCCGCCCGAACCCGGCCACAGTGATGGCCCCGGATCTCCCGGAACACGTTCGTCCCCGGGCATCGGCACGGCAGGGCCCGGGGCCGCCGCGACCGCCCTCCGCGATGTAGAGCTCACCCCGCGGCCCGAACGCCAGGCCCCGCGGATTGTCCAGCCCATGGGCGACGACCTCCACCCCCGGGCGCACCGGCGCCGTCGGCCCCGGCTCGGCGGCCCGGATCAGACTTCCGCCGGACAACAGCCCGACAACGGCCACGACGACAGCCTGACGGGACCGGAACATGATCAACTAAACCCCCGTGTAGTCGTTTTGTCCCTCCGACACACTCTCCGGCAGGGAGGTCCACCGGGGCGGCTCAGTCGGAGATCCGACCAGAAGACCGACCGGTACGGTCGGGCCATGACGCTGACCTTCCCCGCCCTCGTGGAACGGGCCCGGAGCCTGGCCGGTGACGGGCGGCGCGCGGTCCTGGGCATCACCGGGCCGCCGGCCGCCGGCAAGACCACCCTCGCCTCCGAGCTGGTCGCGGCCCTGGCGGCCCCCGGGTGGGTGGCGCACGTGCCGATGGACGGCTTCCACCTCGCCGACGTGGAGCTGGACCGGCTCGGCCTGCGCGATCGCAAGGGCGCCCCGGACACCTTCGACGCGTACGGCTACGCCGGCCTGCTGCGGCGCCTGCACGAGGACCGGGACGAGATGATCTACGCGCCCGGGTTCGAGAGGGTCCTGGAGCAGCCGATCGCCGGCAGCATCGGCGTCCCCCGGTCCGCCCGCCTGATCGTGACCGAGGGCAACTACCTGCTGCTCGACGAGCCCCGCTGGGCGCCGGTGCGGACCCTGCTGACCGAGGTCTGGTACACCGACCTGGACGATCGCGTTCGCCTGCGCCGGCTGATCGACCGGCACATCCGGTTCGGCAAGACCCCGGACGCGGCGGAGGCGTGGGCGACCGGCACCGACGAGCGCAACGCTCGCCTGATCGCGGCGACCCGGGACCGGGCCGACCTGATCGTCGACCTCGCCTGAGCCTGTTCTCAGGTCCTGTCGTACCCGGGTGGCATGCTTGCCCTCATGTCGGTGGATGAGGCGGTCGAGACCGAGCCGCGCAGGCGTGGCCCACGGGTCGCCCGGTTCGGCGTGATCCTGTTCGTGGTGCTGGGGCTGCTGTTCGGCGTCCCGCTGGTGACCCTGTTCTGGTCCGGCAACGACTGGCCCGGTGTGGTCGCCGCGGCCGGCACGATGCTGTTCGTGGCCGTCGTCGCGCTGTTCCCGTGGCTGATGTTCCGGGGTCACGGCGGTCACGACGACCGGGCCGCGCGGATCGCCGACACGCTGCTCGGCGTGATCTGGGTGCTGTTCACCTGGTCGGCGCTCGGGCAGCTGTTCGAGCTGGCCCTGCTCGCCGCCGGGGTCGCCGACCCGCTGCGCTCCCGGGTGGTCACCGGCCTGGTGCTGGTGATCTCCACCGGTCTGCTGCTCTGGGGCCACCGCGAGGCGATGCGGGTCTCCCGGGTGCGCGAGGTCGAGGTGACGCTGCCCCGGCTGGGCCGCGGCCTCGACGGGCTGCGCGTGGTGCTGATCACCGACACCCACTACGGGCCGATCGACCGGGCCGCCTGGTCCCGCGGCGTCACCGAGGTGATCAACTCGCTGGACGCGGACATCGTGGCGCACACCGGCGACATCGCCGACGGCACCGTCGAGCAGCGGCTCGAGATGGCCGCCCCGCTGGCCGACGTCCGCGCCCGCCACGCGCGGGTCTACGTGACCGGCAACCACGAGTACCACAGCGGCGCCCTGGGCTGGGTCGAGCACATGGAGAACCTGGGCTGGGAGACCCTGCACAACCGGCACGTCGTGGTCACCCGGGACGGCGACTCGCTGGTCGTGGCGGGCGTCGACGACCGCACGGCCGGCGGCTCCGGCCTGCCCGGCCACCGCACCGACCACGAGGCCGCCCTGGCCGGCGCCGACCCGTCGCTGCCCGTCCTGCTGCTGGCCCACCAGCCGCAGCAGATCAAGGACGCGGTCGCCCACGGCATCGACCTCCAGCTGTCCGGCCACACCCACGGCGGCCAGATGTGGCCGTTCCACTACCTCGTCCGCACCGACCAGCCGGCCCTGCAGGGCCTGTCGCGTCACTCCGAGCGGACCCAGCTCTACACCAGCCGGGGCACCGGCTTCTGGGGCCCGCCGTTCCGCGTCTTCGCCCCCAGCGAGATCACCCTGCTGACCCTGCGGTCCGCGTCGTGAGGCCGTCCTCCTTCGACGAATTCGAACGCTCCATGTGGTCGGGCCAGGCCGAGATCTTCAACGAGACCATGGCCCACCTGTGCGGCCACACCGCCCCCGCCCTCCTGTCCGCCGCCGGTGACCGTGACCTGGCCGGGCTCCGGCTGCTGGACGTGGGCACCGGTTCGGGGACGGTCGCCGGGCTGGCCGACGCGCGCGGGGCGCGGGTCACCGCCGTCGACGCCGAGCCGAGCATGGTGGAGCTGACGGCGAAACGGGTGCCCGGCGCCGAGGTCCGGCAGGCGATCCTGCCCGAGCTGCCGTTCGCGGACGCCACGTTCGACGCCGCGGTCGCCAACTTCGTGATCAACCACGTCGGCGACCCGGCGGCCGCCATCGCCGGGATGCGGCGTGTGGTGCGTCCCGGCGGCCGGATCGCCGTGACGATCTGGCCGCACCCGAAGCCGGAGGCCCAGCGCCTCTGGGACGAGATCTTCGACGCCGCCGGGGCGGTCCGCCCGGCCGATCTGCCCCGCCTCGACCCGGCTCTGGACTTCCGCCGCGACCAGGCGGGCCTGACCGCCCTGCTGGCGGGAGCCGGCCTGACCGGCGTGACCGGCACGACGATCTCCTGGACCATGCGCATCGACGCCGCCGCCTGGTGGTCCGGCCCGGCCGCCGGCATCGGTTTGACCGGCCTGATCCTGGCCGCCCAGGACGAGCCGACCGCCATCCGCGTCCGCCAGGAGTTCGAGCGGCGCACCGCCCCCTACCGCGGCCCCGACGGCATCCTCGCCGTCCCGACCGCGGCCCTGCTCGCCGCCGGCACCGTCTGACCCCGGCCGGCTCCCACGGCTGTCTCAACGGCCGTGGGACAGCGCTCAGGACCAGCCGGAGTGTCCTGACTCGACCGTGACGGCGCGGGCGGAATGCCGGGAATAAACCCGTTGAGCCACCGTCTCCCCGCCGAGCAGGATGGGAGCACCGCCGCCTACCCCTATCGTTCCGAGGACTCTTCATGCGCCTGCTCCGCGACCTGTGGGCCACAAGCCGAAGTCGCACCGCTCTCGTCGGCTTCCTGATCGTGCTCGGCGCGTCCGGTTCGGCCTGTGCGTTAGCCCTGGCCGGCCCGGTCCTCGTCGACCGGTCCGGCCCGCTCTTCACCGTGTTGGCCGCCGCGCTCGTCGCCTCGGTGTTCAGCGACGTCATCGTCGGCCTGCTGGCGGCCCGCCTGACCGCCGACTGGGCGGCCCGCGCCCGCCGCCGCCTTAACCGGGTCGCCTTCGGCCAGGACATCCCCACCCTGGAGAACACCCCGGTCGGCGAGCTGCTCGACCGCATCGACTCGGACGTCTACCAGGTCGGCGCCGAGCTGCGCGGCAGCGGTGTGCGCCTGGCCCAGTCCGTGGCGGTGGCCTCCCTCTCGGTGCTGACCACGTTCTTCGTCTGGTGGCCGGCCGCGATCGCGATGATCCTGGTCAGCCTGCTGCTGTTCACGGTGATGAACAAGCCGATCCAGCGGATCGGCCCGGTCCGCATCGCCGAGGAGGAGGCCTGGTCCGATCTGGCCGCGGTGATGGAGGAGGCCATCCACGGGCAGGACGACGTGCGCACCAGCCTGGCCGCGCCGTACGTGCTGCGCCTCTTCGCCCAGCGCTCGGCCGAGGTGCTGCGCCGCGGCCGCCGGGTGTGGCGGTCCTCCGCCCGGGTCACCATGGCGGCCGGCTCGATCACCCGCTCGCTGATCGCCTTCCTGGTGGTGGCCGGCGCCTGGGCGCTGTACGCGGGACAGATCGACGCCGCCCGCCTGACCGCGGTGTGGCTGCTGGCGCTCGGTTTCGGCGGCACCCTGGAGCACCTGACCCGGATGGTCCCCGAGATGCAGAACGCGCTCGGCGCCTGGGGCCGGGTGCAGCTGCTGACCCAGGTGCCGCAGGAGCCGGTCGAGGGTGTCCCGCCGGTCGAGGGCGACCTGGTCGTCCGCAACCTCACCTTCCGGTACGGCGAGGCCGACAGCGGCCGGCCCCCGGCGTTGCGCGATGTGAGCGTCACCTTCGCCCGCGGCCGGTCGTACGCGCTGATCGGTCGCACCGGCTCCGGCAAGTCCACCCTGGCCAAGGTGCTGACCCGGGCCGTGGACGTGCCCCGCGGCACGGTCTTCCTGGGCGGCGTCGACATCAACGACATCGGCGTGGAGGGTCTGCGCCGGTGGACCGCGATCGTCCCGCAGCGCACCGAGATCCTGGCCGGCACCCTGGCGGAGAACATCGCCCTGTTCGACCGGGAGCTGCTGCCCCGGGCCGGCGCGGCGCTGGACGAGCTGGGCCTGACCGCCTGGGCCGAGGGGTTGCCCGACGGGCTGGACACCAAGCTGGGCGAGGGCGGCTACAAGCTCTCGGCCGGCCAGGAGCAGCTGGTGGCGTTCGCCCGGATCCTGGTCCGCGACCCGCAGGTGGTGATCCTCGACGAGGCCACCGCCCGGATGGACCCGGTCACCGAGTCCTGGGTGCAGCGGGCCACCGACCGGCTGTTGCAGGGCCGGATCGGTGTGATCGTGGCGCACCGGCTCTCCTCGGTGCAGCGGTGCGACGAGGTGGTGGTGCTCGCCGACGGTCAGGTCATGGAGGCCGGGCCGCTGCGCGAGTCACGCCGTTTCGCCGAGCTGATGGCCAGCAGCAACCTGTCGGTCCCGGCGGCCCAGCCGGCCGCCGGCGGGGTGCTGCTCGCCGAACGCGACTGGGACGCCGCGATGCGGGAGGAGCTCGGCCCGGACGCCCTGGCCAATCCGCTGCCCACGGTGGATCCGCCGGCGCTGCCCGAGCCGCCGCCCATCCGCACCATGCGGGAGATCGTCCGGCTGGCGCTGAACGACAAACGCTACGGGCTGGCCGCGTGCGGCTTCTTCGTGTTCCTGGTGCTGCTCGGGTTCGACGGGGCGATCCTGCCGCTGTTGTGGTCCAACGTGGTCGACGGTGTCGGCAACCCGCTCTACCCGGCGTTCGGGCTCGCGGCGGCGCTGCTGGTGCTGATCCCGACGCTCTACTACACCGGGGCCTGGTTCCCGGAGTGGTGGGTGCGGCAGATGCTGCGGATCAGCCTGCGCCTGGTGCACGGCCAGATCGGCCCGCGCCGGGTCAGCAAGCACACCCCGGCCGAGGTGGTGGCCCAGGGCGGCGACACCGAGCGGGTGGTCATGCTCGCCGACAACGTGATCGACAACTCGGTGGCGATCTTCGCGCTGGTGTCGATGACGGTGTTCTCCCAGTCGTTCGTGCCGGGGCTGCTCTTCGCCGGGACGATGATCCTCTCCGGGCTGGCCGCGACCCTGTTCGGGCCACGGCTGGAGCGGGCGGCCCGCCGGACCGTGGCGGCACGGGCGGCGTTCGCCACCTCGCTGGTGTCGTCGCTGTCCGCGGCGCGCACGGTCAAGCTGGCCGGCGCGACCGAGCCGGTGCTCACGCACCTGGCCGGGCTCGACGAGGTTCGCAGCGACCTGCAGCGGCGGGAGATCGCGATTCAGGTGTGGGCGCGGTCCACGCCGTCGGTCGCGAGCGGTCTGCTGCCGATCGCGGCGTGGGCGCTCTACCTGAACGGCCACATCACCGCGGCGGCGGCGCTGATCGCGGTGTCGGTGCTCGGCGCGGCCCGCTGGTTCGCGTGGACCACGGCGTCGCTGGTGTCGCACTACCCGTCGGCGAAGGTGTGGACCCGGCGAACCGCCGCCATGACCGGCGTCTCCGAGTACACGGCGGAGGTCCCCGGGGTGGACATCTCCGCCGGGACGGCGCCGGCGCCCCCGACGGCGCCGCGCAACCCGCTGCGCACGCTGGAGCTGTCCGGCTTCAGTGCGGTGCACGAGAACGGCGCCTTGGGCGTACGGGATGTCGATCTGACCGTGCGCCGCGGCGAGCTGGTGCTGGTGGTCGGCCCGGTCGGCTCCGGCAAGTCGTCGCTGCTGCGGGCCCTGGCCGGGATCGTGCACCACACCGGCGAGCTGCGGTGGAACGACGAGCCGGTCGGTGAGCCGCACGTGTTCCTGCGGCCCAACCAGGTGGGCTACGTGGCCCAGCTGCCGCGGGTGCTGTCCGGGACGGTGGCCGACAACATCCAGCTCGGGCACGAGGTGGACGCGGCCGACGCGGTGTCGGTGGCGCAGCTGGAGCACGACCTGGCGGCCGCCGGTGGTGGCCTCCAGCTGCTGATCGGGCACAAGGGCACCCGGCTCTCCGGTGGTCAGCTGCAACGGCTGGCCCTGGCCCGGGCCCTGGCGCCACGGACCGAGCTGCTGATCGCCGACGACGTCTCGTCCGCGCTGGACGTGACGACGGAGCTCGCGCTGTGGGAGGCGCTGCGCTCGCACGGGGTGACCGTGGTCGGCTCGACGTCGAAGCGGGCGGCGCTGGCCCAGGCCGACCGGGTGGTCGTGCTGATCGGCGGTCAGGTCGAGGACCAGGGCGCCTGGGACGAGCTGGCCGACCGCTGGGGTCACCTGGCCGGCTGAGCCGCGAATGTGGGTTCCGGATCCCTCCGGAACCCACATTGCGCCGGTTCCCTAGGGTTTACCTGGTGGATCACCCCAGGGCCTTTCTGCTGCTCAAGCCGGACTGTCTGCGGCTCGGGCTGAGCGGGCCGGTGGAGCGGGCGATCACCCGGGCGGGGCTGCGGATCGTCTGCCGCCACCGGGTCACGCTGTCGCCCGCCGACGTCCGCTGCCTGTGGCCGGAGTACCACGACGCCGGCCACCCCCTGGCCCTCGCCTTCCTGGACCGCTATCTGACCGGCGCACCGTCCGAGGTTCTGCACCTCCGCGGGCCGGACGCGTTCGAGGCGGCCCGCCGGGTCAAGCGGGAGGTGCGGTCGCGGCACGCCGACGGCCCGTTCGCCAACGTGGTGCACGGCGCGGAGCGGCGCGGCGAGATGGCCCGGCAGGCCGATCACCTGCTCGGCCGCTGTGACGCCTGCGCGGAGCCGTTCCGCTCGGACGAGCCGCCGCTCGTCCCGGCACGGCCGCCGGGCCGGGACTTCCGGGATGACGCCGACCTCACCGCCCTGGTGGACGAGCTGTGGCCGCTCGTCCAGGGCGTGCCGACCCCGACCTACCCCGGCCCGGTGCGCCTGGAAGGCGACGACACCGGGCAGGCGGTCTATCTGGGGTCGGACCGGGAGAACACCCTCGACTCGACGGTCACCGCGCTGTGGCACGCGCTGCCCGGGATCGAGCTGCGCCACGCGGTGCTGCTCGCGCTGCACGCCGGCTGGTCCGGCGGCACCCCGATCGCGGTCGGCGGCCGCCGGGCCCTCGACGACTGCCTACGGTCGCTGCGCGCACACGGCGTCCACGCCTGCGGGCAGGGGATCACCTGAGCAGGCGGTTCGCCAGCCACTCGACGGCCATCGGGTAGCGGAAGTCGATGCCGCCGTGCTTGGCCGGGAACAGCTCGAACGCGATCTTCTCCTCGGGTACGCCGATCCGCCGCAGACCGTCCCGGAACGCCTCGGCGCCCAGGTCCAGGAACCATTCGTCGCGGGTGCCGGCGTCGATCCAGACGGCGCGCAGGGAACGCAGTTCGTCGGCGTACCGGTCGATCATCCGGATCGGGTCCCACGCCAGCCAGCGCTCCCACAGCTCCGGTTTGATCTGCCCGGTCCGGGAGTCGAACGGCAGCCGCGGGGTGCCGTCCGGGTCGGCGGAGAACGCCGCGGTGCAGCCCAGCAGGAGGCAGAGCGACATGTCCTCCTCCTTGGTGAACGACACCCGCGACTGGAAGTCCTTCCACCAGGCGAGGATGTCGCCGTCGTAGTCGCGCAGGTAGCGGACGCTCTTGCCGAAATCGGGGAGGTAGCAGTACTCGTACAGGGCGTCGCCGGCGTGGGTGGCCAGGGCGCCGAACAGGTCGGGCCGCAGCATCGGGGTGATCATCGCGCCGAAGCCGCCGGACGACTTGCCGGTGATGGCCCGCGACTCACGGTTCTGGAGGGTCCGGTAGTGGGCGTCTACGTACGGCACCACCTCGTCGCACAGGTAGGAGTGGTACTTCCCGGTGCCGGGCGAGTCGACGAACTGTGAGCCGCCGTACGCCGTCCACGCATCCACATAGACGAGGATGCATCCCGGCGCGCGCCCCTCGGCGAACACCCGGTCGGCGGTCTCGATGAACGGCTCCCGGAACGGCTGCCGGTTGCCCCACATGGTGACCTGGCCCGAGTAGCCCTGGATCACGTAGATGCTGGGATACCGCTGGTCACCCTGCTCGTAGCCGGGCGGGGTGTAGACCCACAGCGGCCGCACGTACGGATCGCCGAGCGGGTTGTCCCGCAGCAGCCGCGACTCGATCGTGTCGTGACGCAGGCTGCCGGCGAGTTCACTGCTCCAAATCGACATGCTGGTCAGTCAACTATCTTTTCCCGATGACCGCACCAAGGTTGGCGTGGCTCGACGGGCTGCGCGCCGTCGCCGTACTGCTGGTGGTCTATGCGCATCTGACCCGCTTCGTCTTCACCGATCTGCGCGCGGTCACCGGTGAGTGGCTGCACGCCGGCACCGCCGGGGTGATGCTGTTCTTCCTGGTCAGCGGCTACATCATTCCGGCCTCGCTGGAGCGGCACGGCGACCTGCGCGCGTTCTGGCTGAGCCGGGCCCGCCGTCTGCTGCCGCTCTACCTGGCCGTGCTCGGGGTCCTGGTGATCGCCCACCCGCCCGCGGACGCCTTCTCCACGGCCGTGGGTCACGCGACCATGCTGCCGTTCCTCCTGGGTGTGCCGCTGGTCACGCCGGTGTTCTGGACGCTCTCCTTCGAGATGGCCTTCTACCTTCTCGTGACAACCCTTTTCACGGTACGGGCGCAGCGTTCCCTCCTCCCCCCGGTGATCCTGGCCGTACTCGGCGCGGCGACGGCCCCGCTGGTCCCGCTGCGGCTGGGCGAGATCCCGGTGGCCGGCGCGGTGCTCCTGGCGGCCGGGCTGGCCGGGGTGCTGTCCCGCCGCCGCCGGGCGCAGGTCGCGGGCGGCCTGCTGCTGGGCGCGCTGGCGCTCGGCCTGCTGCTGTTCGACATGGACCCGGCGCACGCCCGCGACGGCCTGCTGATCGTGGCCGTGATGTTCGCCGGCTCGGTGATCCACCGCGCCGACCACGGCCGCACGTCGTGGCGGCGGGCGACCGTGGTGATCGCCGTGGTGGCGGCCGCGCTGCTGACCGTCTGGCTCGGCGAGCTGGCCGCCCTGCACGCGCTCACCCCGCGTTACGTGACCCGCTCGGTGCTCACCCTCCTGACCTTCGCCGGCGCCTTCGCCGCGGGCAGGCTGCTACGACATCGGCGTACGCCCCACTGGCTGGCCCGGATCGGCGTGCTCAGCTATTCGGTCTACCTGGTGCACTTCGTGGTGCTCGACCTGGCCGGCCCGGTCCTCCGCTCCCGTGTGCCCGATCCCCTGCTCGCGATCGGCTACCTGACCGTGGTCCTGGGGATCTCGTGGCTCACCCACCGCTACATCGAGGTCCCCAGCCAGCGTCTCGGGCCGCGCCACACCCGCCACCGTCCCTCCCTGGAACCCAGCCGACGGTGAAAGGTCCAAATTCCACTTCCAGCCCATTCCGGTACGCCTGACCCCGCCCCGCATCATTCAGGGCAGTCCCGCCCTGCCACGCGGGCTTCTGCCCACTCCGGCCCGTGCCGCGCCCGCCGGGCGTAGATCGGTGGCCCGGCAGGCCAGGCTCGGTGCCCATCAAGCCCATCTCCGCCGGTCACCCACGACATCAGGGACGCCGCCCCGGTGCCGACGGCTGCGCTGGCCGGTGGCCGCGGTCGTGCTCGCCAGACTCCCGGCCTGCTCACTCCGGACGGTAACGCCGCTCAAGATCCGTCTTGGTCCGCCTCGCAGTGCGCTCGAAGCCGGCGCCTCGCTCACCCAACCCGATGATCAAGAACGGCCGGTTCCATCATGGACGGACGCACACGGTCCGGATTCACCATGGGCAGGCGCACACGGTCCGGATTCGTCGCCGGCAGGCGCACACGGTCAGGCGATCGAAGGCGTGGTGGCCGCACACGGAGGACGCCGCGTGCGTGGCCGCCACGGCCATATGCCTCGTAGGCGACCACGACACCGCCACCGTGTGCACCCATCCACTCGCGCGGAACCGCACCCACCCGCCCGGGCGACCGGCGTCACGGCTGGGAGCGGGCAGCGCGAGTGCCCGGCAAGCAGGACCGCGACCACCCGCCCAGCCCGGCCGAAAGCAGGGGCGGCGAGTCGACCGTGACCGGCGACACACGAGGAAGTGGTGGCCGGGCCCGGCCTGCCCGAGCACCGATCTACGCCCGGCGGGCGCGGCACAGGCCGGAGTCGGCAGAGAGGTCGCGGGGCGGGGCGGGACTGTCCTGAAAGGAACGGGACGGCCCCACCCGTACCAGAAAGGGGCCTGGAAGTTGATCTTGAAGGTTTCTAGAGGTGTTCGCCGAGCCAGGTGAAGGCGTCGTCCTGCATCTCGGCGGTGAAGATGTGGCCGAGGCCGGGCCATGTCCTCGTGCGCAGGCGGGATCCGGCGCGCTGGGAGGACCAGACGGCGGCCATCTTGGCGTAGGCGACGGCGATGCCCTCGGGGGTGAAGAGGGGGTCGAGTTCGCCGTCGGTCAGGTACATCGGGCGCGGGGCGGCGAGGCTGGCCACGTCGGGGATGTCGAGGTGGCGACAGAGGCCGGGATGCAGCATGTAGAACGCCGATTGGCCACGCAGCGTGTTGTTGCCGGGCACCATCATCTCCCTCAGGCCGGTCATCCAGCAGGCGGAGACGGTCGCCGCGATGTGGTCGGAGAGGGCGGCCACCTGCCACGCGCGGTAACCGCCCATGGAGAAGCCGACCGCGGCGATCCGGCGCGGGTCGACCTCGGGCAGGGTGGCCAGCAGGGCGGCGGCACGGACGTCCTCGCGGGCCATCAGACCGGCCGGCGACGAGCCGAGGTTGTAGAGGTTGCTCGCCAGCGCCTGCTGGCCCTCGTAGGTGAGGCCGCCGCGGTCGCCCCAGCCGAGGGCGTCGATGGCGAGGACGGCGTAGCCGCGGGAGGCGAGGTGGTCGCCGACGAAGCGGCCGCTGAAGTAGCGGTCGGCCCAGGCCTGGGCGGCGGCCCGGCGGGTGTCGTCGTACCAGGGTTCGATCAGCTTCTCCTTGCCGATGTCGAACCTCGCGCCGTGGTCGTGCAGCAGCAGAGCGGCCGGGAACGGGCCGTCGCCGTCGGGGATCAGCATGGTGGCGCGGACGCGACTGTTCCGGGTGACGTTGAAGATCAGCTGGCGGCGGCGGTACCCGGTCGCGGGCTGCTCGTCGACGACCTCGGGCCGGAACGGGGTGTGGTCGGCGGGTTCGCAGAGCAGCGTCTCGAACTGGGCGCGGGCGCGGCGTTTCCAGGACCGGAAGTCGTGATGGCGGGTGCGGGACCAGGCGAGGGGGAAGGTGAGCTCGTCCCTGAGGCGCTCGTGGAAGACCGGAAGGTTGCCGGTGATCACGGACGGGCCCTCGAAACCGGCCGCCGCCCGCGCCTCGGCGACATGCGGGGCGGCGAGCGCCACAGCGGGTAGGGAGATCACGGAACGCCGCTTCATCGGATTCCTCCTTGTCGATGGAATCCGAACGCTAGAAAGCCCTTTCCCGCATGTCAACAATATGGTGCCACCCTTCCCGGGGACGGCCCGGGAAGGGTGGCGGAGGGGGTCAGCGACCCTGGAGAGCCTTGACGTTGTCGCCGAAGGTCCAGCCCTTCGACCCATCCCAGTTGATCGACCAGGTCATCAGGCCCTTGAGGCCCGGGACGCTGTTGTACGCCTGCGACACCAGGGCCGGGGTCATGTAACCGCCACCGGCGCCGGTCTGGGCGGGCAGCCCGGGGACCTGCTTGTCGACCGGGATCCGGATGGTCGTGCCCTGGATGGTGAGGCCGTTGGCGAGGCACTGGGTCTGGACGGTGAAGCCCTGCACGGTGCCGGCCGAGTAGGAGTCACCGGCGCAGCCGTACATGCTGCCGTTGTAGTACTGCATGTTGAGCCACCACAGCCGGCCGTTGTCCAGGTACTTCTTGATGATCGGCAGGTACGAGCCCCAGATCGAGCCGTAGACCACCGAACCGCCGGTCACATACGCCGTCTCCGGCGCCATGGTGAGGCCGAAGTTCGACGGCATGGCCGCCAGCACCCCGTCGATGATGCGGATCAGGTTCGCCTGCGAGGTGGACAGCGAGGTGATGCTGCCGCTGCCGGTGAGCCCGGTCTCGATGTCGATGTCGATGCCGTCGAAGTTGTACTGCTTCAGGATCGGCACGATGGTCGCCACGAACCGGTCGGCGACGGCGCTGGAGCTCAGGTCGATGCCGGCGGCCGCACCGCCGATGGACATCAGGATGGTGGCGCCCTGCGCCTTGGCCGCGCAGATCTCGGCGACGGTCGGAACCTTGACCCCGGCGTCCATCCCGTTCTCCCAGAGGACGGTGCCGTCCGAGCGGATCACCGGGAAGGCGGCCATCAGCACGTTGTAGCCGTGCTGGGTGATCCGGCTGTCGTTGACCGGGATCCAGCCGAGTCCGGGGTGGACGCCGTTGGAGGCGCCGTCCCAGTTCTCCCAGTAGCCCTGGAGGACCTTGCCGGCCGGGCGGCCGCGCAGGCCGCACCCGGGGGTGGGGGTCGACGGGGAGGTGGAGGGGCTCGCCGAGACCGAAGGGGACGGGCTCGCCGAAGACGAGGAGGGCGACGGTGACGGTGTGCCACCGCCCGTGCAGGCGCCCAGCGACTTCCACAGCGACGGGGTGGCGGCCGGGTTCCACCCCGCGCCGACGTGCGCCGTGTGGGTGACGAGCGCTTGGTACAGGGCCGACTGGTAGGTGACCTGGGCGCCCGCGGTGTAGGTGTTGCCCTCCGCCCACACGGTCGTGGAGCAGGTGACGGCCGCGTTGCCGGTGGCGGTGAAGGCCACTGCCGAGCCCAGCACCACCCCCGCTCCGACGACCACGGCCAGCAACTTCCGGCGCAGCCTCATATGAACTCCTCGGCGACGTACGAGCGTGTGAGCACATCCTGGAGTTCACATACGTAAATATCAAGGGTTCTTAACAGTAATTTTGAGTGGCAGGCCCACGAACGCGGCGAACGGCTCCAGGGCCTCCCGCGCCTGGTCGAGATCGAATTCGGCCATCGGCTGCACCGTCACGGTGACCGCCGTCTTCCCCAGCGTTCGTTTCCAGGTGGCCATCACCCGGCCGTCACACACCAGCGTGGACTGGAAGACGCCGTTGCCGCCCGGCACCACCCGGGCCAGCTGGTCGGCGGTGGCCATCATCGACCGGTCCTTGTAACCCAACAGGTACTCGTCGAAGCCGGGCAGCGCCCACCAACCGGTCACCGGCCCGGCGTCGAGCACCGCCGGATCGGCCCACATCGCCACGCCCTCGACGTCGACCGCCGTCAGCCCGGCGGCCGCCACCCCGGCCCGCGCGTCGGTCATCGTCAGCCCGGTCCAGCCGGCGAAGTCCTTGATCGTGGTGGGGCCGTGCGACCGGAAGTAGCGGTGGGCCAGGATCGCCAGCGCCTCCTCCCGGGACGGGTCGTTGCGCTTCGTCGCCCAGTCGTCGAGCAGCACGAACGTCTGCTCGGCCCCCTCGTTGGGCGCGATGGCCGTCACGCCGCGCTGGGCCGCGAACCACAACAGGTGGTAGCCGCGCTGACCGGAGACCTCGACCCCGCCCTCCCGGAGAGCCGTCAGGCACCAGGACCGCGTCTGCCGGCCGCCGCCCGCCAGCGCCGACCCGAGAATCTCCACCGCCCGCTCGGCGTCGTCGCCGCTGAGGCCGATCTGCTCGCGCCGCTTGGCCGCGCCGGCCAGCATGCGCACCCCGGTCAGCTCGAGCATCCAGTGGGCGTCGGCCGAGGGGACGAGATGAACCGTGCCGCGCATCGGCCAGGTCCGCACGACGTCGCCCCGCTCGGTAGCCGCCACCACCTCGGGCAGGGTGAGGCCGGGCAGGCGGGCGCCGAGCGACCAGAGGATGCTGTTGAGATCCTGCGCCTGCATGGCGCCGAACCACTCCGCGACCCCCAGCACGTCGGGCTGGGAGCGCGGGCCGAGAAGAAGGCTGGTCATCCGAAGGCTCAGGGCCGTGTTCACGTCCACGACCCTGAGCCTAGAAGCGGGGTACGACAGAAATCAGCGGCCGCGCTGCGTCCTGTACCGCTTGATCAGCGTGTTCGTCGACGAGTCGGCGTCGTCGGCGGGCGCGGCGGAGGAGGTCAGCTTCGGCGCCAGCTGGTTGGCCATCACCTTGCCGAGCTCGACACCCCACTGGTCGAACGAGTTGATCTCCCAGATCACGCCCTGCGTGAAGGTGATGTGCTCGTAGAGCGCCACCAGCTGCCCGAACGTCGCCGGCGTCAGCTTCTCCGCCAGGATCGTGGTGGTCGGGTGGTTGCCCTGCATCACCCGGTGCGGCGCCACCTTCGGGTCGGTGCCCTCGGCCTGCACCTGCTCCAGGGTCCGCCCGAAGGCGAGCGCGCCGGTCTGGGCCAGGAAGTTCGACATGAACAGGTCGTGCATCTCGCCGATGTCGTGGTTCGGCACGCTGAAGCCGATGAAGTCCGCCGGGATCAGCTTGGTGCCCTGGTGGATCAGCTGGTAGAAGGCGTGCTGGCCGTTGGTGCCGGGCTCGCCCCAGAACACCTCGCCGGTCTGGAAGGTGACCGGCTCGCCGGACAGGCGCACCGACTTGCCGTTGCTCTCCATGGTGAGCTGCTGGAGGTAGGCGGCGAACCGGTGAAGATACTGCGCGTAGGGCAGCACGGCATGCGACTGGGCGCCCAGGAACGTGTCGTACCAGACGTTGAGCAGGCCGAGCAGGGCCGGAACGTTCTCCTCCAGCGGGGCGCTGCGGAAGTGCTCGTCGACGGCGTGGTAGCCGGAGAGCATCTCGGCGAAGCGCTCCCTGCCGATCGCGATCATGACGGAGAGGCCGACCGCGGACGGCAGCGAGTAGCGGCCGCCGACCCAGTCCCAGAAGCCGAACATGTTCGCCGTGTCGATGCCGAAGTCGGCGACCTTCGCGGCGTTGGTGCTGACCGCCACGAAGTGCTTGGCGACCGCCTCGTCCCCTGATGCGAGGCCCTTGAGCAGCCAGGATCGCGCCTCTTTGGCGTTGGTCAGCGTCTCCTGGGTGGTGAAGGTCTTGGACACCACGATGAACAGGGTGGTGGCCGGGTCCAGGTCGCGGGTCTTCTCGAACAGGTCGGTGGGGTCGATGTTGGAGACGAACCGGCACTCGATGTCGCGCTGCGCGTAGTCCTTCAGCGCCTCGTACGCCATCACGGGGCCCAGGTCGGAGCCGCCGATGCCGATGTTCACCACGGTCCTGATGCGCTGGCCGGTGGAGCCCTTCCACTCCCCGGAGCGGACCTTCTCCGCGAAGGCGCCCATCCGGTCCAGCACCTCGTGCACGTCGGCCACCACGTTCTGGCCGTCGACCACGAGGGAGGCGTCGCGCGGCAGCCGCAGCGCGGTGTGCAGGACGGCGCGGTCCTCGGTGATGTTGATGTGCTCACCGGAGAACATCGCGGTGACCCGCTCACCCAGCCTCGCCCGCCGGGCCAGCGCGAACAGGGCGCTCAGCACCTCGTCGGTGACCAGGTTCTTGCTGTAGTCGACATACAGCCCGGCGACCTCGGCGGCGTAGCGCTCGCCGCGCTGCGGGTCGCTGCCGAACAGGTCACGCAGATGCACCGCCGAGAACTTCTCGGCGAGCCCCTGAAGGCTCTGCCACTCGGCGCTGTCGGAAACGCGTTCGCTCATCTCTCCCACTCCGAACCTGGACGACGCAGAAATCGTGGCACGAACCGGTGCCCGGCACCCGCGAACCGGCCGGGTCGTCACCCTGCCCGCGAGGTTAGTCCCCGTCCAGGGCCGGTGTACCCGGGTGTCCCCCTTCTCACTCCGATGAACCGGCCGCGTCGTTTCGGCCCCTTCGAAAATGTCGTACCCGGCATCTAGGTTCTGCGGCATGGTTTCCGCGGCGTACTCGTACCTCGGCTCGTCGACCCTCGACGACGGCCTCACCCTGCAGACTTCCGGTGGCCCGGCGGCGCATCCCCGCTTCTTCACCGGCTTCCTCACCGATCCCGGCGCCGCGGCCACCGGCCTGCTGGCGGTCGCCGAGGTCGCCCGGACCCGATACTTCCGGCCCCTGCCGCCGGCCAGCCTCGACCCGGTCGTCACGGCCGGCTCCGACCGGCTGCGGTTCGAGTCGTTCTCCGGCTGCTGCGGCGTCTACGCCCGGATGGACGTGCTGCCCACCGGCCTCGACGGCGACATCGTCGCGCACGGCACCACCAATGTGGACGTCAACCTGCCCCTGCAGCGGGCGCTCACCCGGGTCGGCCGGGCCGACCCGATGCACGTGGCGGTCGGCCCCGACGACCTCACCGTCACCACCTTCGACGGCGAGCTGGTGGAGCGGAAGGTGCCGCTGCCGTCGCGCTGGCTGCGGGGCTTCGCCGAGGCGCAGGTGCTGACCGCCCGCTTCGACCCCCGGGCCGAGATCGGCGTCGCCGAGGCGCGGATCCTGCTCAACCGGCTCCCGGCCACCGACAAGTCGGTGCTCTGGGCGGTTCCGGCCGGGCGCTCGCTGCGCTTCACGTCCCGGCCCACGCCGGGCGCGGTCTGCCTGCCGGGCGCCGGGCGCCTCGCCGCCCTCAAACCCTTCCTCCGGTACGCGACACGCCTCGCCGTCTACGGTCCGGCCGTCGCGGCGGGCAGCGGTCCGGTCGCCAGCACCTGGGAGCTGAGCATGCCGTCGCTGCGGCTGTCGCTGACCCTGTCGCCGGAGCCGTACCGGGGCTTCTCCGGCGAGGGCGCCGTCCTCGACTCGCTGGCCAGTGACGAGGCGGCCGACGACGCCGACCTGGTCAGCGCCCTGCTCTCCTGGGACCCGACGATCGACGTGGACGCGCTCGCCGGTGCCTCCGGGCTGGACGCCCGCCGGGTTCGTGACGCGCTCACCCAGCTCGGCACGTCCGGGCGGGTCGGCTACGACGTGGCCGAGGCGGGCTATTTCCACCGCACGCTGCCCTACTCGGCCGACGTCGTGGAGAAGATGAATCCCCGTCTGGCCGGTGCCCGCGCCCTGGTCGCCGCCGGGGCGGTCACCCCGGGCCCGGAGGTGTCGGTGGTGCTCAGCGGCACCGAGACCTACCACGTCCGGGACGCCACCTCCTGCACCTGCCCGTGGTGGGCCAAGCACCGTGGCGACCGCGGCCCGTGCAAGCACGCCCTCGCCGTCCGGATGGTCCTCGCCGGCGAGACCGCCGACCAGGACGCCGTCGAGGCCACGGCATGAGGCTCGACTGGGAGATGCTCGACCGGCGGGCCCGCTGCGGCGACCACGCCGGAGTGGCGCGGCTGCTGTTGCACGCGAGCGAAGCGGACCGGCTCGCCTTCGGCAAAGCGGTCGAGGCCGGCATCAAGGGCGCCGACCCGAATGTGTGGTGGCGCTCGGACACCAACCCCGCCCCGAGCTATGCGCTGGCGGTCATCGGCACGGCGCCCACCGCCGCCAAGGCCGCGACCCTGCTGATGCGCCGCGAGCTGCGGGCCATGTGGCGGATGATCCCGGTCGACCGGTTCCTCGCGGTCGCGCTGGCACGTGAGCTGGACTGGCTCGGCGACCTGGGCGCCCGGCTGTCCCGGCGGCTGCCGACCCGCAACAACTGGGACAACGGGGAGTGGGCGTTCACCACCTCGGTCATGCGGGCCGGCGGGGTCGAGCCACCGGTCACCGAGGGCATCGTGCACGGCTGGCTGCTCAGCCTCCTCCAGTCCTACGGTGACCGGGGCCAGAAGCGCCCCCCGCTGAACGTGCGGATGCGGGAGGACCCGTACCTCGATCTCCTCCTGCCCGCCGTCTTCGAGATGGACGGCCTCGGCGCCGACGTCACCCACTCCTCGTGGGGTGAGCCGGAGGGCCGGCCGAGCCCCGCCCACCACTTTCCCGCCGCGATCGTGTCGCTGGTCGCCGAGGGCCGGCTGGAGCGCAAGGACATCCTGACCGCGGTCGTCGACCGGCTGGTCCGCGGCGACAAGCCCAACGCGCTGCGCCCGTTCGTGCTGCTGCACGACGAGCTGGCGCCGACGGTCGACGAGATCGCCGGGCACGCGCTCGACTACGCGCGCATGCTCGCCGAGGGGGCCGGCCCGGTGGCGGCGCTGTCCCAGCGGGCTCTGCGCACTGTGGACGACGCCGGGCGCCTCGATCTGGAAACGCTGCTCGACACCGGCGCCACGGCTCTCCTGCGTAAGGAGAAAACGCTCGTCAAGGCACAGATCTCCTGGTTGGAGAAGGTGGCCCGGCGGGAGCCGGGCCGGGCCGGCGAGGTGTTCGAGACGATCGCCGTCGCGTTCGGCCACCCGGCCCTCGACATCCAGGAGCGGGCGCTGACCCTGATCGGCAAGCAGGTGCCACGCCTCGGCCCGGAGCTGCTCGCCCGGCTGGCGGACGCCGCCCAGGTCCTCGCCAGCGACCTTCCGGCCCGTGCCGCGGAGCTGTTCGGCGTCGCCGCCCCGGTGGCCGGGTCCACCGGTGTGCCGTCGCTGCCGCCGCCGGCCGGGCCCGCGCTGATGCCGCCGCCCATCGCGACCGCCGCCGAGCTGGCCGAGGAGGTCGTGGCGCTGCTGCACGAGCAGTCCGGCGTCCGCTGGGAGCGGGTCCTCGCCGCGCTCGTCACGCTGCACGCCCGCGACGGGCGGGGCGCGCTGGCGACCGCCCTCCGCCCGGTGATGGAACGGTACCCGGCCTGGTTCTCCGAGAGCCGGTGGAACTCCGGGTCGCCGTTCGTCTGCCTGGCCACCGCCATCCGGATGGTGATCGACGCTCCCCGCCACGACAGCACCCACCAGCGGCTGCACAGCGCCGTGCGGGTCGCCTGGCAGGAGGGCCGCCGCGGGGGCGTCAACTCGAAGCTGTCCGATCGGCCCGACGGCGTGCTGGCCCTGCGTGCCGCCGAGGTCGCCGTGCACCTCAACGGGTCGATGATGCCGATGCTGGTCGCCACCCCGACCCGGGTGAACGGCAGCCTCGACCCGGCGGTCCTGCTGGAGCGGCTGTCCCGGGCCGAGGCGGAGGGCTGGCAGCCGTGGCCCTTCGACCTGGAGCAGGCGCTGTTGCGGCTGCCTCGCACGCCCGTCCCGGCCGAGGTGACCGCCGGCGCCGCGGCGCTGACCTCCGCCGCCGGGCGGCAGTTCGCCCAGTGGCTGGCCTCCGGCGGCCTGCCCGATCCGGTCAGCGAGCCCTTCACCCAGTTCGGCGACCGGAAGGCCAACGGCGGCTACACCTGGGACGCCCCGGTGCCCCGCCGGCTGGCCGCCCGGCTGCGCCCGTCCCGCGACGGCGGCCTGCGCCTGGAGCGGCAGCTGCTGACGCTCGACCCGTTGAAGTACCCGGTCTACATGCCGGACGACTTCAAGGGCGTCGAGGAGGTGCTGGCCATGGTCCTGCCGCACCATCGGGAGGCGGCCGCGGCCTGGGCGCTGGGCGAGGTGGCGTCGATGGCCGACCAGGACCAGAAGGGCCCCGGCCGGCTGCTGCCCCTGCTGGCCGACGGCACCGGCCCGATCGGCCCGGCCCTGGTCACGGCGCTGGCCTACACGTTCGGCGCCAAGCAGGAGCCCGACCGCGCCGCCGCCGTCGACGCCTTCCTGACCCTCGCGGCCGCCGAGGGACCCACCGTCACCGCCACCGAGGGCCCCACCCCCGGGAGCGGCGCGACCTTCGCCGGCTCGGTCGGGGCCGTGCTGGGCGATCTCTGTTCGGACGGCACGGTCAAGCTGAGCCGGGTCGTCCCCGGACTGGCCGACGCCCACCGGGCCGGCGCCTCGGTGGCCGTCTGGGAGCTGCTCACCGCGGCGCTGCCCGAGTTGTTGGCGGCCAAGCCTCGGTCGCTGCCCGACCTGCTGGAGCTGGCGACCCAGGTGGCCGTCACGATCGGCGCCCGCGACGAGATCCCCGGTCTCGCCGCGGAGGCGGCCCGACCAGGCTCGTCCCGCCTGGTCCAGGAGGCGAAGCGCCTGCGTTCCCTGCTGACGCCGTAACCGGCCGACCGGACGGGCCTCGCTCCCCCGGCGCCCGTCCGGCCCGGCACCCCACAAACCGCCCGGCCCACTCACGGCCCGCCCGGCCGCTGTCCGCCGGGCCATGCCATGAGTGGGCCGGCCGCTGTCCGCCGGGCCATGAGTGGCCCGGCTAGCTGTGAGAGCTGTTTCAGCGCTGGTGAGACAGCCCTGCTGGGCAATTGGTCCTCTGTCCGTCCCTCCGGCTCGTTTGCGCCGGCCAGCACACACGTAACGGTTTCCGTGGTCGCCCACCCGCGTCATGGCGGCAGGCCGGGCACACGGACGGCGCGACGTGAGCGCCCACCGGGCCGGAATAGCACGGACAGCGGATGGCGGGGGAAATTGACCAGCAGGGTCAGCCCTGAGAGCCAGGCGCATGGGTCAGCGGGGCCAGAGTGGGTCGGTCGCGTGTTCCTCGGCGTCGCGCAGTGCGCGGAGGATGTTGCGGTTGGCGAGTTTCTCCAGGTCGAGGTCGGACCAGCCGCGATCGCGCAGTTCGGCGAGCAGGCGGGGGTAGGCGGAGACGTCGGAGAGTCCGGTGGGGACCTCCAGGGTTCCGTCGAAGTCGCCACCGATGCCGATGTGGTCGGCGCCGGCCACCTCGCGGGCGTGTTCGACGTGGTCGGCCACCTGGGCGACGGTGGCGGTGGGCTTCGGGTTGGCCGCCAGCCACGCGTGGAAGGCCGGTTCGTCGGCGTAGTCGGTGATCGGCGACGTGGGTACCCGGGCCGGATCCTCGTCCGGATGCGGGCCGCGCGGCCAGTCCTCGGCCAGCGGCGGCAGGCCGAGGCGCTCCCATTCGGCGTCGGCGGCCCGCGCCCAGTCGCGGACGGCCGCGGAGACGAAGAACGAGACGAAGGTGAGCTGGATGACGCCGCCGTTGGCGGGCAGACGGGACAGCACGTCGTCGGGGACGTTGCGGGGGTGGTCGGTGACGGCCCGGGCGCCGGAGTGACTGAAGATCACCGGTGCGACCGCCTCGTCGAGGGCGTCGCGCATGGTGTCCGCGGAGACGTGCGACAGGTCGACGAGCACGCCCAGACGCTGCATCTCCCGTACGATCGCCCGCCCTTCGGCCGTCAGGCCGCCGTGCACCGGGCCCTGGGTCGCCGAGTCCGCCCACGACGTGTGGTGATTGTGGGTGAGGGTCACGTAGCGGATGCCGAGGCGGGCCAGCGAGCGCAGCACGCCGAGCGAACCGCCGAGGCAGTGCCCACCCTCGACGCCGATCAGCGAGGCGATCCGCCCGCTGGTCATGGCCCGTTGCACGTCCGCTGACGTGTAGGCGATCGCGAGGTCGTCCGGGTAGGCGGCGACCATCCGGTGTACCAGGTCGATCTGTTCGAGGGTGCTGGTGACCGCCTCCGGCTCGGACAGGTCGGACGGCACGTAGACGGACCAGAACTGGCCGCCCACCCCGCCGGCCCGCAGCCGTGGCAGGTCGGTGTGCAGCGGTGGTCGTTCCTTCTCCAGCCCGGCCACGGCCGATCCGTGCCACTCACGCAGGCGCATCGGCAGGTCGTTGTGGCCGTCGATGATCAAGTTCATCCCCTCTGGCTACCGGCCCGGGCCGATCGGTGCAAGCGGATCACCCGATCGGGGCCGGTGAACCCGCAACCGGCCGGCACCTGCGCGGGCACCGGCGCACAACCGCCCTCCTGGAATCTCTTTCACATGCCCGGCAGACAAAAGCCGGACAGATGCCCGGCCGACAACCCGCTGGGCGCCATGCCCGGTCGACGACGTCCCGGGCGCCATGCCCGGCCGCCAACCCGCCGGGCGCCATGCCCGGCCGACGACGTCCCGGGCGCCATGCCCGGCCCACGACGTGCCGGGACAACCAGGGGAGGCATTTTGCGACGCGCCAAGCTGCCGACGTCTCTGACAGCTCTGACCGCCGTATTCGCGGGAACCGCCGCCGTTGTCGTGACGCCGAACGCCGCGTCAGCGGCCGGCTCCGAACTCACGATCCAGGCCGCCGACGACACGTACATCTCGAGCACCCGCACGTCCACGGTGTTCGGGTCGGAGGAGAAGCTCGCCGTCGGCAAGATCGGCAAAGAGACCAAGACCGCCCTCCTGAAGTTCACCGTCCCGGCGGGCACCAAGATCAAGAGCGCGACGCTGTTCCTGACCCCGGAGAACAAGCCGTCCGGCAAGCTCACCGTGTCCCGTGTGGTCAGCGACTCCTGGACCGAGGCCAAGACGACCGGCGCAAACGCGCCGAAGCTGGGCCCGGCCATCGCGTCGGTCACCCCGTACCCGACGGACACCCGGGTCGGCTTCAACCTGAACGCCGAGATCACCGGCTCGGGCACCTACTCGCTCGCGCTGTCCTCGGCGCTGACCGACGGCGCCGTCCGTTTCCAGTCGGCCGAGAACAAGGCCGGCGGCGGCCCGAAGCTGATCATCGCCACCGAATCCGCGACCGCGCCCACGCCGCCGGTCACGGCCAAGGACTGTGTCACCGGCGCCAAGCTGGTGCCGTCCTGTGGCGTGCTGTGGGGTGGCGCGGCCGGCGGGTTCACCAGCAATCCCCGTGACGCGGAGCACAAGAACTGGGAGAAGCTGTCCGGGCGGACCGCGACGATCTTCCACACCTATCACAAGGGTGACGAGGCGTTCCCGACCAAGGCCGAGATCGCGATGACCGAGGACGCGGCCAACCCGCGGGTGCTGCTGCTGAACTGGAAGATCGCCTACGGCTCCACCTGGGCCAAGGTCGCCAAGGGTGAGCAGGACGCCCGGATCGACGCGTTCGCCAAGCGGATCAAGGCGTACGACAAGCCGGTCTTCCTCGCCCTCCACCACGAGCCCGAGAACGACGTCAAGGCCACCGCCGGCTCCGGCTGGGAGGCCAAGGACTACGCCGCCATGTACCGGCACACCATCGAGCGTCTCCGCAAGCAGGGCGCCGACAACGTGGTGAACGTGATGGCCTACATGGGCAACGAGAAGTGGATGGCCCAGTCCTGGTGGAAGGACCTCTACCCGGGCGACGACGTCGTCGACTGGATCGGCCTGGACTCCTACGTCTCGGTCGAGAAGGGCTACTACCACTACGGCACGTTCGCCGACCTGCTCGACCGTAAGCCCACGGGCGGCGGCACCGGCTTCTACGAGTGGGCCACCACCAAGCACAAGAACAAGCCGATCATGGTCGCCGAGTGGGGTGGCTACCACCGGATCGGCAAGAACACCGACAAGTCCGCCGTCTACAACAGCGTGGTGCCGGAGCTGGCCAAGCGTCCCGCGATCAAGGCCATCGTCCACTTCGACACCAAGGCCGACGACGAGGGCAACCGCGACATCAGCATCGACAGCACCCCGGCCGGCCTGGCCTCGTTCAAGAAGCTGGCCGCCAACCCGATCTTCAACGTCAAGCTGAAGTGACGAGGTGAGAGAGCGCCGCCCGGTCCCCGCCGGGCGGCGCTTTTCGTTGTGAGTTGGCTGTGTGGTCACTTGGTGTTCACGGTGGCCTGGTGCAATCCGCCGTGTCGTCGATCCTGATCACTACGCCGCGGCCCGTCCCCGCCGCGGCCGCCCCGGCATCCGGGCACTCCCGGTTCCGTCCCGACATCGAGGGGTTACGCGCGGTAGCCGTCACCCTGGTCGTCCTCTCGCACGCCGGCGCCGGCCGGTTCGCGGGCGGCTACGTCGGCGTGGACGTCTTCTTCGTCATCTCCGGCTTCCTGATCACCACGCTGTTGTTGGCCGAGCGGACCCGGGCCGGCCGGATCTCGCTGCGCCGCTTCTACGCCCGCCGGGCCCTGCGGCTGCTGCCGGTCGCCACCGTGGTGGTGCTGTCCACGGTGGCCGGCGCCTGGTTCCTGCTGCCGGCCACCCGGTTCCACGAGATCACCGTGGACGCGCTGTACAGCACCTTCTACGGGATCAACTGGCGGCTCGCCGGCCAGGGCGTCGACTACATGGCCGCCGCCGCGGAGCCGTCGCCGTTGCAGCACCTCTGGTCGCTCGCCGTCGAGGAGCAGTTCTATCTCGTCTGGCCGCTGCTGATTCTGATCACCGCGCGCAGCCGCCGGCTCCTGGTGGCCGCACTGTCCGTCCTGGTCGCCGGTTCGCTGGCGCTGAGCGTGTGGCAGACCGGGGAGTCCGCGCCGTGGGCCTATTTCGGTTCGCACACCCGGGCCTGGGAACTCGGGGCCGGCGCGCTGGTCGCGGTCGGCTCGGCCCGGCTCGCCACGCTGCCGCGCGGCCTCGCCGCGGCGCTGTCCTGGGTGGGCCTGGCCGCGGTGGGTGCGGCGGCGCTGACCTTCACCGAGGAGACCTCCTTCCCGGGGTACGCCGCGCTGCTCCCGGTGCTGGGCACGACGGTCGTGATCGCGGCCGGGCTACGGCTGACGCGCTGGGGCGCCGGGTCGCTGCTGGGGCTCCGGCCGTTGCGGGAGATCGGCAAGCTCTCGTACGGCTGGTACCTGTGGCACTGGCCGATCCTGATCATCGGTGCGGTGGCGTGGCCGGAGCACCCGTACGCGCTGGCCGCCGGTTCCCTGCTGCTCGCCCTGGTCACCTACCACCTGGTGGAGAACCCGCTGCGGTCGCATCCGCGGTTGCGGGGCCGGGCCCGTACCGGTCTGCTCGCGGGTCTGGCGTTCTCCCTGCTCACCGTCACGGTCGCGGCGGTCGGTGGACGGTTCACGCCGGCCGTCCCGTACGGGCCGCCCGCACCCGGCCTGGCCGCCGAACTCGCCGCCGCCCGAGACCCGCAGACCCGCCTCACCGCGCTGATCGACGAGTCGGCGCGCCGGGGCCGGATGCCGTCCAACCTCACTCCGCCGGTCACCAGCCCGCGCCAGGAGCCGGCCCACGACGCCGACGGCTGCCATGTGGACTTCATCGACACCGAGGTCCGCGGTTGCGTCTACGGTGACCGGACCGCGAAACGGACCGTGTTCCTGGTCGGCGACTCCCGGGCCGGGCACTGGTTCGCGGCGGTCGACAACGCGGCCCGCAACCAGCACTGGCGGCTGGTGGCGCTGACCAAGTCGGCCTGCCAGATCCCGCAGGTGCTGGTCTACAACGTGGTGCTGAAGCGCCCGTACACCGAATGCGTCCAATGGCGGGACGCGGTCTTCGCCCGGATCGCCCGGGAACGGCCGCAGATGGTGGTGGTCGCCTCCAACGACCTGGACAACGGCGGCTTCTACGACGAGTCCGGGAAACTGGTCCCGACCGAGGGCCGCGCCGACGACGTACGGTGGGCGCAGCGCTGGGAACAGTCGTTCCGGAGGCTGGCCGGCATCCCGGCGGTGCTGCTCCAGGACACCCCGTGGCCGGCCGGGATCGCCCCCGCCTGCCTGGCCGCGCACGCCCGGAAGACCCGTGCCTGCGTCCGTCCGGTGACGAAGGCGATCTACGAGCCGAACCGCCGCGCCCTGATCGCCGAAAAGGCGCGGGCCGCCGGCATCCGGGTGGTCGACCCGACACCCTGGCTGTGCACCGCGGTCTGCCCACCGGTCATCGGCGACACCCTGGTCTACCGCGACAAGAGCCACCTGACCCAGACGTACGCCGCCGCGGTGACCCCACTGGTCGAGAAGGCCCTGTTCCCGGCGGGATGACCGGCCCCGGGGCGGCGTCTCACGACGTCGCCCCCGTATTCGAAAAAATCGAAAGGGCAGACGCGTGATGCGCGGATCCGCCGGCGTCCGGATCGTGGGGTGGGGTATCTGGGCATCCGGCGGATCTGCCGGCCGGGTCGCGCCGCCTTCTGGGCGGTGCGGAGGTGCGGCCGGTCGCTGAGCGGGGATGGCCGCACAACGCGAGGATCCTACGCATTGGCCGGATCCGCGGACTCGCAGGGGTCCGCGGAGATGCGAGAACCCCGGGCGCGACCAGCGCGCCCGGGGTTTCACGTGGGCGGTCCCGGGACGGTCGGAACCAGCCCGCCGAGCCGGCCCTAGCGGCCCGGAACTCCGGCGGCGTGCACCGCGGAGGCGTAGCGGCGCTCGGCGTCCTGGCGGCTGAGGATCGCGTGGATCTCGGCGGTCTCCTCGGCGCTGTGCCGGCCGAGCATCAGGTCGAGTTCGGTGCGCTCGGCGGCGGTGCGGAAGGTCGCGAGCTCTTCGGCGAGGCGGCGGTGGGCACGGCGCTCGGCGAGTCGGTTGAGGATGGTGGTCCGGGCGTCACGAATGAACTGCATGGCAACTCCTCGACGGATAGTGACGGAGAAAGCCTCGTCGCTTCCGGGTGCAACAATCCTCCGTTCGTGCGTCATCCCCAAATCCACCAGGTAAAACCCGGAAGACGAAAGTGACGGCCACCACCGGAATCCGGTAACCCGCGTCACTCTCCGCTACTGACGCGCAGGTCAGGAGGGGTTGGTGATCTCCCCCACCGCGAGGACCGTCAAGAGCTGGGTCCGGGACCGTACGCCGAGCTTGCGGTAGACCCGGGTCAGCGTCGCCTCCACGGTCTTGACGCTGAGGTAGAGCCGGGTGGCGATCTCCCGGTTGCTGGCCCCGTCCCGCACCATCCCGGCGATCCGCAGCTCGGTCGAGGTGAGCCCCTGGTCCGGGGTCCCCTCGGTCCGGGCCAGCGCCAGTTCCGCCTCGCGCGCCCACGGCCGGGCCCCGGTGGTGCGGAAGAGCTTGTGCGCCGCCCCGACCGCCTGCCGGGCGGCCGCGTACCGGCGCCGCCGCCGTTCCGCCCCGCCGGCCACCAGCAGGGCGTGCGCCTGTTCGACCGGCTGCCGCAGCCGCTCGAAGTGCCGGGCCGCGGCGGTCGCCAGGTCGGCGGCCAGGTCGGCCTGCCCGGATTCGGAGCTGACGATGGCGGCCGCCCGGTCCAGGTAGCCGGCCAGCGCCGGGCTGCTGCCCAGCCCCTCGGCCGCCTGCCGGGCCAGCGCCAGGGTGGTGGCGGCCTCGGCGTGCTCGCCGACCGACGCCAGCGCGGCGGCCAGGTCGGCCCGCCAGCGCACGATCATCGGGTCGGCGCTGCCCGCCTCGGCCTCGGAGTCGCGCAGCCGGCGCAGGGTGGCCACCCCGGCCCGGGTGTCGCCGGAGCGGACCTCGGCCTGGCCCAGGGCGTGCAGGTTGCGCCGCAGGTAGAGGCCGTCGCCCTCCTGGCGGGAGGCGCGGATGCCCCGGCGGGCGAATCCGGCGGCCGCCTCCAGGCTGCCGCCGGCCAGTTCGGCCACCGCGGCGGTGTACCACGTCGGGCCGGGACTCAGGCCCGCCTCCTGGGCCGCCCGGACCGCGCGATGGGCGTACCGTAATGCCTCCTGGCACCGGCCCGCCCGGGTGGCCACCTCGGAGAGGCTGCGGAGCACCTCGACCCGGGCCTCGCCGATCCGGTCGTGCTCGGCCACCGCGAGCAGGTTGAGCAGATCGGCGCGGGCCTCGTCGAGCCGATCGTCGAAGAGCGCGAAGCGTGCGGCGAAGTAGTGCGGGCCATAGTGCAGCCAGTCCGGGGCCGGGGTGGCGGGCAGCCGCAGCGCCCGTTCCAGCGTGTCGCGCCAGCCGGGCTCGCCCTGGACCCGCTGGATCTGGGCGAGCGCGGTGAGCGCCATCGACTCGGTGGTCGGGTCGCCGGCGAGACGGGCCGCTCGTTCCGCCTCGCGGGCCTCGGCGACCCCGCCCTCCAGGTCGCCGGTGAGCAGCGCGGTCCAGGTGAGCCGCAGCCGGACCGGGGCGGCCAGCGCCGGGTCGTCGCCGGCTTCGGCGAGCGCCGCCGCGAAGGTCTCGCCCATGTCGGCCAGCGCCTGCCCGGCCAGGTCGAGCAGCACGAGACGGGCCCGCACCCGGTGGGCGGGCGGCGCGTCGGCGGCCAGGACCGCCTCCGCGGCCCGCCCGGCGACCAGCGGCACGCCTCCGGTGATGGCGGTGCGGGCGGCGGTGACCAGCCAGTCGAGGCGGTCGGCGGACCGGTCCGGCGGGCAGCGGTCGGCGGCGAGCAGGTACAGCTCGGCGGCGGTGCGCTCGGCGCCGCGTTCCGCGCAGCGGCGGGCCGCGGCGGCCAGATCGGCTGCCACGTCGGGGTCCGGCCGGGCGGTCCGCAGCGCCTGCTGCCGCAGGGCCTCCACCGGGTCGTACGCCGCCGCGGCGAGATCCGCGTGCACCCGCCCGCGGTCGGCGGCCGGGGTCTCGTCGGCGAGCACCCGCGCGAGCAGCGGCGGGGTGAACCGGATCCGCTCGCCGGCGAGTTCGACGACCCCGGCGTCGGCGGCCGACCGCAGGTCCCGGACCGCGTCGTCGCGCCCGGCACGCAGCAGCAGGGTGACCGTCGGCTCGGTGGCCAGCGCCGCCACCAGCAGGGTGTCCCGGGTCTCGGCGGGCAGTTCGGCGAGCCGTTCGCGGGCCAGCTCCCGGACCGGCTCGGGCAGCGACGCCGGGCGCCAGGTGGGCCCGGCCGCGACCGCACCGCCCAGGGCGAGGGCCAGGAACGGGTTGCCGGCGCTGGCCTGGTGCAGCTGGCTGGCGGCACGGCAGGGCAGCCCGTGGGCTTCGAGCAGCGCGGTGAGGTCGTCCGGGGAGAGCGGCGGCACCTCCAGCTCGGTGACCGGTGCGGGGCAGAGCCGGGCGGCGCGGGTCCGGCCGGGCCGGCGTTCGGCGGCGAGCATCCGGACCCGGGGCCCGGGGCGGCGGCGCATGGCGTAGCCGATCAGCTCGGCGGACTCCGGGTCGAGCCACTGGGCGTCGTCGAGGACCAGCAGCAACGGGGAGCTGCGGGCGCAGTGGGCCAGCAGCTCGGGCATGACCAGGCGCCGGGCCAGGGCCGGCGCGCCGGTGCGGGACGGCCGGCCCTGGCGGAGCGCGATGAGAGCGTGCCGTGGCGCGGGCGCCAGGGCGGCGACCGCCTCCGCCGGGACCTGGCGGACGAGGTCGGCCACCCCGGCGTAGGCGAGCGCCCGTTCGCCGCGGGCCGGGCGCAGGCGGAGCACGAGTTCCCCGCGCGCCGCGGCTTGATCGGCGACGGTGTCGAGCAGCGCGGTCCGGCCGATGCCGGGCGGTCCGTGGAGGACCACCCCGCCACCGGCCGCGAGCCGGGCGTCGATGGCCGCGAGTAGTTCCTCCCGGCCGTGCAGAGCGGGAACCACCTCCGGCATCACCCCCAGCATCGAAGGGCTCAGCCTAGGGATCCGTTCACACCGTCATCAATATGTTCAACTTCACTTGGTCGCGGTGACCGATTTCGCGGTCACCGTGCCGTCGTCGGCGGCCTCGCCCTGGACGGTCACCGACTGCCCGGCCTTGACGTCGCTCAGCTTGCCCTTGCTCGCCGTACTGATCGTCGTCGAGCCGTCGGTCTTGACCGTGACCACCGTGCCGTCCTCGGTCTCCACGTAGATGGTCTTGCCGTTGACCAGCTTGACCTTGCCCGTCGTGCCGCTGGTCGCCGCCTCGCTCGTGGTGCTCTGCGGCTGCTGACCGAACCCGCCACCGCCGCGCATTCCGCCGCCTCCGCTGGGGAAGCCGCCGGCCGTGGCGGCCGACGACGGACCCCACTGCTTCTGGGCCTGCACCCCGCCGAGGAAGCCGCCCAGCAACAGCGCCGCCACCCCGAGGCCGACGGTGCCCTTGTTCCACCACTTCCGGGGCGCCGCGGCGGCCAGCTCCGCGGAGAGGCCCTCGTTGCCGGGCACCTTCGCGATGACCGCGGTCTCGTCGTTCATCGTTGTCACAGCAGGGTCCTCACTCGTAGCGCAGCGCGTCGATGGGACGCAGGCGGGCGGCGCGGGCGGCGGGCAGCCCGCCGAAGAACAGCCCGATCGCGATGGAGACGCCCAGGGCGTACCCGATCGAACTGGGCACGATCACCGGTTTCACCCCGACGATCGCGAACTGGGAGCCGATCAGCGCGGCGGCCACCCCGAGGGCGCCGCCGAGCACGCTCAACAGGCTCGCCTCGATCAGGAACTGGGTCAGGATCACCCGCCGGGGCGCGCCGAGCGCCTTGCGGATGCCGATCTCCCGGGTCCGCTCGGTGACCGTGACAAGCATGATGTTGGTGATGCCGATGCCGCCGACCAGCAGACTGATCGCGGCCACCGCCCCGAGCAGGGTGGTGAACGTGGCCGCTGTCTCGCTCTGCGTCTCCAGCAGCGACGACGCGTTCTGGATCCGGTACGGCGTGCTGGTCGACGACGAGTCCACGTCCAGTTTCTGGTTGAGGATCGTGGAGACCTGCCCCTGTACGGCGTCCACCTTGTCCGGGTCGGCCGCCTCGACGACGATCGAGGTCAGCGCGCCGTACCCGGTGAGCACCTGCTGCACCGCGGTGAGCGGGGCGACCGCCCTGTCGTTGGCGTCGTCGAATCCGGTGGAACTCTTGTCCTCCAGCACCCCGACGATGGTGAACAGCGCCCCGCCGACGGTGACCTGCTTGTCGAGCGGGTCGACGCCGGGGAAGAGCTCCTCGGCGACGGTCTTGCCGATCACCACGACCCGCCGGCCCTGGGCGACGTCGTCATCGGTGAAGGCCGAGCCCCGCCCGACCGGGGTGGTGGAGGCGGTGAACCAGGCCGGGGTGGTGCCGACGAAGGTGCCCACCGAGTGGTCGGTGCCCTCGTACGTCATGGTCGCCGACGAGCTGACCACCGGCGACACCGACTTGACGTCCGGCGCCATCTCCTCGTCGATCAGCGCGTCGGCCATGTCCTTGGTCAGCGACGTGCTGCTCGACCCGCCGCGGCCGGTGCTCATCACGGTGATCGTGTTGGTGCCCAGCGCCTCGATCCGGTCGCTGATCGCCTTGGCCGAGCCGTTGCCGACCGCGACCAGCAGGATCACCGCGGCGACACCGATCAGGATGCCGAGCATGGTGAGCGCGGAGCGCAGCTTGTTGGCGCTCAGGCCGCGCAGGGAGAAGCGAATGACCTCGAAGAAGTTCATCGCGTGTGCCGCCCGGCCACCATCGCGCGGCCCTGTGCCACCGGTGCGGCGCCGACCGGGGGCAGGTGCAGCGGGGACTGCCGTGTGTCGGTGACGATGCCACCGTCGACCAGGCGGATCAGCCGCTTGGCGCGGTCGCCGACCTCCCTCTCGTGCGTGATGATCACGATGGTCCGGCCGGCCGCGCTCAGGTCGTCGAAGACCTGGAGCACGTCGTCGGTGGACTTGGAGTCCAGGTTGCCGGTCGGCTCGTCGGCCAGCAGCAGGGCCGGCTCGGTGACCAGGGCCCGGGCCACCGCGACACGCTGCTGCTGGCCGCCGGAGAGCTGGTTCGGCTCGTGGCCGGCCCGGTCCGCGAGCCCGACCACCTCGAGCGCCGCCATCGCCCGGCGGCGGCGCTCCTTCGGCTTGACCCCGGCGTACGCCAGCGGCAGCTCGACGTTGGCCACCGCGCTGGTGCGCGGGATCAGGTTGAACGCCTGGAAGATGAAGCCGATCAGGCGGTTCCGGGCCAGCGCGAGCTGGCCGTCGGAGAGCCGGCTGACGTCCACGCCGTCCAGCAGGTACTGCCCCGAGCTGGGGATGTCCAGCGCGCCCAGGATGTTCATCAGGGTCGACTTGCCGGAGCCGGACGAGCCCATGATCGCCAGGTAGTCGCCGCGCTCGACGGTGAGGGATACCCCGCGCAGCGCGTGCACGGTCGCCTCACCCTGTCCGTAGATCTTCTTCAGGTCGGTGACCTGCAGGACCGGCCGGCTCACTGCGGCCTCCCGCCGCCACCCTGAGGACCGCCGCCGCCACCGGTGAAGCCGCCGCCGCCGAAACCGCTGCCGCCGCCCGGGAAGCCGCCGCCGCCCTGCTGGCTGCCGCTGGTGCTGGTCGAGGTGGTCTTGACGACGACCTGCTCGCCGGCGGTCAGACCGGAGGTGATCTCGGTGGCCGAGTCGCCCTCCAGGCCGATCTCCACCGACCGGGTCTCCTGGACGCCGTTCGCGACCACCGTGACGGTGTGCCGGTTGCCGACCGTGGTGATCGCGGCCGCGTTGACCAGCACGACGTTCTCCTTGGAGCCGGTGGTGACCGACACCGAGACGGTCTGGCCGACCTTCGCGCCGGTCGGCACCTTGTCCAGGGTCAGCGTCACGCCGTAGGTGACCACGCTGTTCGAGGTGGTGGCCGACGGGTCGATGGCCGCGACCTTGGCGCTCTGCGAGACGCCGCTGAGCGCGTTCCAGGTGACCGTGGCGGCCTGCTTCTCCTTGAGGCTTGTCGCGTCCGCCTCGGCGAAGCTCGCCGCGACCTGCATCTTCGTGAGGTCGGCGATCTCGATGAACCCGCTCGACGACGAGGACGACGAACTGCTGGAGGAGGAGGAGCCGCCGCCCTGCGAGTCGCCACCGGAGGAGCCGCTGGAGGAGGACGAGCTGCCGGAGGCCGAGCCGCCGAGCGTGCCGTTGACGGCGGTGACCGTGCCGGCCATCGGGGCGGTCAGCACCGTTCCGTCGACGCCGGCCTCGGCCTCGTCGACGGCCAGGTTCGCCTCGGTGACCTGGTTGGCGGCCTCGGTGGTGTCCGATCCGGCGTCCTCGGCCCGGGCCAGGGAGTCCTGGGCCGCGTCCAGGTCGGCCTCGGCGGCGTCCAGGGCGCGCTGTGCGGCGGCCGGGTCGACCTTGGCCAGCACCTGGCCCTTCTTGACCTTGTCACCGACCTTCACGCTGATCGCGGTGACCGTGCCGCTGGTCTCGAACGTGGCACTCGCGGTGCTGGCGCTCTCCAGGGTCCCGTCCGCGGTCGCGGTCTTGGTGACCGTGCCCTGCTGGACGTTGACCGTGCGCTCGGCGGCCGTCACGGCCGTACCCCCGTCGTCGGTTCCGGAAAATGTCTCGTACACCGTCCAGGCCCCGGCGACGAGCGCTACGCCGATGACGGCGTTGACCACCAACGACGGGTGGCGGCTCAGGCGTACCTTCATGGCTGCACACTCTGCGGCCGTGGGCTATGAGGAGCTTCGGCGAAACCTGGGAGCCAGCTCAAAACCTCACGCCGAGTCACCGACCGCCGGAAGTTCCACCCGGAAGGTGGCCCCGCCGCCCGGCGTCTCGCGGTAGTCCGCGGCGCCGCCGTGCCCCTCCACGATGGCCGCCACGATCGCCAGGCCCAGCCCGGAACCGCCGCCCATGGAGCGGGAACGGCTGGAGTCGGCCCGGTAGAGCCGCTCGAAGATGCGGTCCACGTGCTCCGGCGGCACCCCCGGCCCGTTGTCGCACACCTCGAGGACCGCCACCGGGAAGCCGTCGTCGGAAGTGGCCAGTCCGACACGTACCGTGACGATGGTCTCGGACGGGGTGTGGTTGAGCGCGTTGGCCACCAGGTTGGTGACCACCTGCCGCAGCCCGTGGTCGTCGCCCAGCACGGTGGGCGGCTCGAAGGTGTCCTCGTCGTCGCTGAGCCCGGCGAGCAGCACCTGCCGGCCCGGCATCCGGGCGTGCGCGTCCCGGATGGTGTCGGCGGCGATCTCCAGCAGGTCCACCCGGCGCAGGTCGAGGGTGCGCTGCTGGTCCATCCGGGCCAGCCGGAGCAGGTCCTCGACCAGCACCGCCATCCGGGCCGACTCGGCCTCGATCCGGGCAAGCGTCTCGTCCAGCTGCGGGCCGGGCGGCGCCCCGCCCCGCCGGTACAGCTCGGCCCAGCCGCGGATCGAGGTGAGCGGGGTGCGCAGCTCGTGCGAGGCGTCCGCGACGAACTGGCGCAGCCGCTGCTCCGAGGCGGTACGCGCGCTGACCTCACCCTCGATCCGGGTGAGCATGGCGTTCAGGGCCAGGCCCAGACGGCCCGGCTCGGTGTGCGGGTCGGTGTCCGGGATCCGGCCGGACAGGTTGCCGCCGGAGATCTCCGCGGCCACCGCCTCCATCTCGGTGAGCGGCCGCAACCCGAGCCGCACCACGAACGCGGCCCCGAGCCCGAGCGCCGTCAGCACCAGCAGCATCACTCCGGCGTCGATCAGCATCAGCTGCTGGGTGAGCTGCTCCACCTCCAGCATCGAGGAGCCGATCAGCACGTACCCGCCGCTGTCCCCGGCCGGGACGGCCATCACCCGCCAGTCCGATCCGGCGGCCGTCGAGACGGTGTACGGCCGTCCGGTGCCGGCCCGCTCGGCGACCTCGGCGAGCGGCGCCACCGCGGGGCGCTTGTCGTCGGTGGGCGTGCTGTTGGCGGTGTCCAGGGTCCCGTCGGCGCGGTAGAAGTACATGATCTGGTCGGGCCCGAGGCCACGGAACCGGCCGGGGCGGGGCCCGAAGCGCAGCGGGTTGGCGTCGGCGAGCGGCCGGCTGATGCCGATCAGCTGCTCGTCGATCCGGTCCTGCTGGTACTTGCGGATCAGCAGCAGGCCGGTGATGTTGGCGACCACCACGGCGATCGCGGACAGCACGCCGACGACCAGGACCAGCCTGGACTTGAGAGTCCAAAAGCGCCAGGGGGTCACCCGTCGTCGCGGGGCAGCCGCAGGGCGTACCCGACTCCGCGCACGGTGTGGATCAGCGGTGGCTCGGTCCGGTCGATCTTCCGTCGCAGGTAGTAGACGTAGGACTCCACGATGCGGCCGTCGCCCCCGAAGTCGTACTTCCACACCCGGTCCAGGATCTGCGCCTTGCTGACCACCCGGCCCGCGTTGATCATCAGGTAGCGCAGCAGGTTGAACTCGGTCGGGGACAGCTCGATCAGACGCCCCGACCGGCGTACCTCGTGAGCGTCCTCGTCCATCTCCAGGTCCGCGTACCGCAGCACGCCGGTGTCCTCCTGCGGTTCCTCCGGCTGGCTGCGGCGCAGGATCGCGCGTATCCGTAGCACGACCTCCTCGAGACTGAACGGCTTGGTGACGTAGTCGTCCGCGCCGGCTGACAGTCCCAGGATGCGATCCTCCACCGCGTCCCTGGCGGTCAGGAACAGGACCGGGACCCGATGCCCGGCAGCCCGCAGACGCTGGGCCACCTCGATCCCGTCCACGTCCGGAAGCATCACGTCGAGGACGATCAGATCCGGCTCGAACTCCTGCACCGCGATCAGGGCGGCGTTACCCGACTCGGCCACCCGCACATCGAAGGCGACCAGCCGCAACGTCGCGCTGAGCAGCGCGGAGATGTTCGGCTCGTCGTCGACGACCAGGACACGGGCGGGCCGTGCCGCGGGGTCGAGCGTGGTCACGGAACCTCGGGTATCGGAAAGCACCGCATAGAACTATCAGCGATTTCTTTGAAGAACCTATGAGCGGGAAGGGAGGAACCTACCAGGAACGGGCCACCGGGTCGCCCACGGCGAGACCGGACACGATCTCCGTGTACTGGTCGCCGCGCAGGCCCAGCTTCACCTGCGTGGCGGTCCCGTCCCTGAGCACCGTGCCGTCCTCCCCGGACACGTCGTGCACCGCGGTACTGGGCACCCGCAGCACGTCGTCCTTGCTGCCGGTGGTCACCCGTACGCTGGCGCTCTGCCCGACCAGCAGCTCGTCCGGGGCGTCGTCGAAGGAGAGCACGACGCCGAAACGGGTGAGCGTGCCGTCGCTGGTGCCGACCGGGTCGACCTGCACCACCGTTGCGTCGAACGTCTCGCCGGCCCGGTCGGCGAGAGTGATCACCGCCTTCTGGGCGACCGCCAGACGGTCCGCGTCGGCCTCCGGGAAGTCGGCGCTGATCTGCATGTCGTAGACGTCGGCCAGGGTGATGAAGGTGGACCCGGACTTGGCGCTGCTGCCCACCTTGCCGCTCACCGAGATGACCTTCCCGGCGATCGGGGCGGTGATGGTGGCGCCGTCCAGGGCCTCCTCGGCCTCCTCCAGGTTCACCTCGGCCGCGTTCACCCGCTGCTGCGCGCTCAGGATCGAGTCACCACCGGAGGACCCGCCCCGCGAGGAGCAGGCGGCGGCGCTCTTCGTACCGGTGGGGCTCGGTTTCGAGGTCTTGGTCCTGGTCGGCGTGGGCGACGTGGTCGCGGTGGCCGAGGGAGAAGCCGTCGCCGAGGCCGAAGGCGAGGCGGAAGCGGACGCCGTGTAGGCGGCCGCCACGTCGCAACCGGACGAGGAGGAGGACGTGGACGACGCCTTCGTCAGCGCCTGCTGCGCGTCGTCGAGCGCGTCCCGCGCGCCGTCGACCGCCTCGGCCGCATCCGTGTCGTCGACGGTCGCCAGCACCTGCCCGGCGGTCACCGCCGTGCCGGCCCGCACCTTGACCGTCTCCACCGTCCCCGACACCGCGAACGACAGGCTGCGCGTCTGCGCCGGCTGCAACGTGCCGGTGGTGGCGACCTCGGTGGTCACCTCACCCTTGTCCACCTCGACGGTCTCGGCCGCCTTCGATTCCTCCCGCGCGGCGCCGGCCGTCAGCGCCCGCACCACGCCGAAGGCGACAAGTGCGAGCACGACGACCGCCACGCCGAGCCGGATCAAACGCCGGCGACCGGCCAGTGCAACACCCATGGTCGCCGAGTGTGACCACCGGTCCTCGCCGCGGGCTCGGTCCTACCTGGGAGTTCGCTCGGAGCACGTTCTTAGGTAATTCCTAGGGTCGTCCGACCTCCCGCATAGGTGGGGCGGCTTTCCTTCACACATTCCCGCCCGTTGACATTTACCTAAGGAGTCCGGTGATCAGTTCGAAGCGCGTCGCGGCCATCTTCGCGGTCTCGGTGGCCATGCTGTTCACGGCGGCCTGCGGCGGCTCGGAAGAGGCGAGCACCGACAGCGGCACCACCGGGCAGAACGGCGGTGGCGGCAACAACGCGTTCGCCGCGTACATCAGCTGTCTGAACGAGAACGGCGTCACCATCACGATGCCCTCCGGCGGCCCCGGCGGCGGTGGCGCCCGCCCGTCCGGCGCACCCGACGGCGTCCGTCCCTCCGGCGCGCCCGACGGCGTCCGCCCGTCCGGCGAGCCGCGTCCCTCCGGCAGCGCCGGTCAGCGCGGCGGCGGCTTCCCCGGCGGTGGCGGCGGTTTCGGCAAGCCCGAGGGCGTCGACGACGCGACCTGGCAGAAGGCCCAGGAGGCGTGCGCCTCGGTCCGCCCGAGCATGGGCGCCGGCCGCGGCAACCAGGGCGGCGGCACTGCTCCGGGTGGCGGCACTGCTCCGGGTGGCGGCAACGCCAACGCCGCCTACGAGAACTGTCTCAAGGAGAACGGCGTCACCGACCCGGCCAAGGTCGACACCACCGACGCCACCGCGAAGAAGGCCGTCGAGACCTGCTCGGTGCTCAAGCCCACCTCCTGAACTCCGTGCCGGCGCCGCCGTCCCCCGTCGTTGCGGCGCCGGCACGGTCGAACTCGGGCACCCGCGCCGCACTCACTCCGGGCGCGGGTCGTTCCTTTTCAGACCCGGATCTCGTACGCGGCAAACCGCCCCCGAAAAATCCACCCCGTCCCCGGAAGCTCCCGCGAGCCAGGCGTCACTCCCGCCTTTGCCGCGCCCGCCGGGCTGAGCTCGGTGGTCCGGCTGGCTCCCGGCGCTGACCCCGCTGGTCGATTTGCCCCACCGCCATCCACCGCCCGCGCTGTCCGGCCCGGCGGCCACTCACGTCGCGCCGTCCGGCCCGGCGGCCACTCACGTCGCGCCGTTCGTGTGCCCGGCCTGCCGCCATGACACGGGCGGGCGACCACGGAAACCGTTACGTGTGCGCTAGCCTGGCGCAAACGCGCCGGAGGGGCGGACAGCGGGGCAATCGGCCAGCGGGGTCAGCGCTGTCTCGGCGGCCGTGCGCCGGCAGCCGGCCGGGGTGCGCCCGTCGTGCCGCGGACGACCAGGCGGGGTGGGACGACCATCTCGCGGGGACCGGCCGGGGTGCCCTCGATTCGCGCTACCGCCCGCTCGATCGCGCCCGCCGCCATGGTGTCGATGTCCTGGCCGATGGTGGTCAGGTCGATGTGCGCGAGCCGGCTCAGGCCGGTGTCGTCGTAACCCACCACGCTGATGTCCCCGGGCACGCCCAGCCCGTTGCGGCGCAGGACGTCGAGCAGCCCGGTCGCGCTCAGGTCGTTGAAGACGGTCACCGCGGTCGGCGGGTCCCCCAGCAGCCGCTCCGCGGCCCGGGCGCCGTCCTCCTCACCGGCCCCGCCGGACACCACCCGGATGTGCTCGGCCAGCCCGTGCCGCCGCATCGCCTCCTGGTAGCCGGCCCGCCGCTCGGCCGACCCGTGCCACTCCCCGCCGTCGACGTGGGCGATCCGCCGGTGCCCGAGCCCGACCAGGTGATCGACGGCCTGGTGGGAGCCGAGCGCGTCATCGTTGTGCACCACGTCGACGTCGCGCCGCCGGGCCGCGCGCATCATCGCCACCACCGGGAGGCGGGCCGCGATCGACGCCAGCTCGGAGGCCCGCAACTGGCCGCCGAACAGCACCAGCGCCTCGCACCGGTCCTGCAGAAGGTCGCCGACGGCCGTACGCTCGCCGCGCAGTGGTGTCACCGCGCTCAGGGTGAGTTGATATCCGGCCTTGCCGGCCGCGTCGTAGAGCCCGGTGAGCAGGTCGTGATGGAACGGGTGCCGCACGTCGAAGACGACCCCGAGCAGCCGGCTGCGACCGCTGCGCAACAGCCGGGCCCGGCTGTCCGGCTGGTATCCGAGCCGGCGCGCCACCTCCAGCACCCGCTCCCGGGTGGCGGCCCCGGCCCCGGGCGCGCCGCGCATCACGATCGACACCAGTGCCACCGACACGCCGGCCTCGGCCGCGACGTCGGCGAGGGTAGTCCGCCGCTCCGCTGACTGCATGGCGGCATCCTACGTTGTGATCACTAGAACGTTCTATTCGCTCCGGAACTAGAACGTTCTAGAGTCTCCGGACGTGGAGACACTGACCGACGGCCGCCGCTGGGCGGCCCTGCTCGCCCTGTCCCTGGGCGGTTTCGGGCTCGGCCTGACCGAGTTCGTCGCCATGGGGCTGCTACCCGACATGGCACGCGACCTGATGCCCGAGTCGTACGCCGCCTCGGTGCCGGACGCACTGGCCCACACCGGCTGGATGATCACGATCTACGCGCTCGGCGTCGTCGTGGGCGCGCCGACGATCGCCGTGATCACCGCCCGGCAGCCCCGCCGGCGGCTGGTGCTCGGCCTGCTCGCCGTCTTCGTCGTCTTCACCACGGCGTCCGCGCTGGCGCCCACGTTCGAGCTGGTCCTGGCCGCCCGGTTCGGCGCGGCCCTGGCGCACGGCGCCTACTTCGGGGCGGCCGGTCTGCTCGCCGCCGCCATCCTGGGACCCGGAAACCAGGGACGCGGGGTCTCCATCGTGATCGGCGGGCTGACCGCGGCCAACCTCGCCGGCGTCCCGCTGATCACCGTGCTCGGGCAGAACCACGGTTGGCGGGCCGCGTACCTCGCCGTCGCCGCCGTTTTCGCCCTCAGCCTGCTCGCCGTCCTGGTCACCGTGCCCACCGTGGCGGCCGACCCCGGCGGCTCGCCCCGCGCCGAGTTGCGTGCCTTCCGCAACCCGCAGGTGTGGCTGGTCGCCGCGGCCGTCGCCGTCGGAACCAGCGGCTTCTTCGCGGTGAACAGCTACGTCGCACCGATCACCACGCACGTGGCCGGCCTGTCCGAAGCGGCCGTCCCGTGGGTGCTCGCCTGCATGGGCCTGGGCATGACCGTCGGCATCGCCCTCGGCGGGGTCGCCGCCGACCGCGATCTGCGGCGCGCCGTCCTGATCGGTTTCGCCGGCCTGATCGGCTCGGTCACCATGTTCGGCCTGACCGCCGTGCACCCGGCCGGCCTGTTCCCGGCCGCCTTCCTGGTCGGCGCCGCCAGCCTCTTCATCGTCCCGGCGCTGCAGTCCCGCCTCATCGCGGTGGCCCCGGGCGCCCAGCTGATGGGCGCCGCGGTCAACCAGTCCTCCCTGAACATCGCCAACGCCACCGGCGCCGCCCTCGGTGGTGCCGTCATCGCCGCGGGCTGGGGTTACCTGGCGTCCGCGTGGCTGGGCGTCGCCCTGTCCCTCGCCGGCCTGCTCCTGACCCTGCTCAGCTTCCGCCTCGACACCCGCACCCCGGCCCCGGCTCCCACTCCCGTCCCCGCCTGATACCCCCTCCCCGAACGCCCCCAACGCACCCCCAAAGCCCCCGAACCACCGCCAAGCCGGGCCCCACCGCCGGCACCTGCCCTCCACCGCAGCCAACCCGCGCTCACACGCGCGGCGCTCAACGCACCTCCACCTCCAAACCAGCCGATCTTGGACGATCACCCACCGAATCCGGTGACAAAACGTCCAAGATCGCGGCCGGGAACAGCGCAATCACGACCAGCCACCCAAGCAACAGACAGCCACACCAACAAAGACCCCGAACGGCCACGATCTTGGACGATCACCCACCGGATTCGGTGGCAAAGCGTCCAAGATCGGCAGCGGGAGCGGCGGCACGAGGACGGAGGCAGCGGGAACGGCGGCACGAGGACGGAGGCAGCGCGGACGTGGGAGCCGCCGGGCGGCCGGAGGTCAGAGGTCGGCCTCGGCGAGGATGCGGAGGATCTGGGAGTGCGGAAGGTTGGGGTTGGCGGCGGCCCGCCCGTGGATCTCCGGGTCCGCCAGCAACTCGACGACCCGGGCCGCTGACAGGCGCGGGTCGTCGGCCAGGAAGGCGCGGACGTACGGATCGGGGTCGCGGCTGAGCCGGTCGATCAGAGCGGCCGGCGCCTCCGGGTCGAGGCGCGCCAGGGCCCTAGCTTGCCCGGAAGGGTGGTCCGCGTAGCCGGCCAGACCGGCCTGCCCGGAAGGGGGGTCCGCATGCACGGCCAGACCGTCCCGCCCCGAGGGAGGGTCCGCATGCACGGCCAGACCGTCCCGCTCCGAAGGGGGGTCCGCATAGCCGGCCAGACCGGTCCGGTCGGAAGGGGGGTTCGTGTGGGCGGCGAGGCCGGCGCGTGGGAACGCCGGGTGCGCGAGCAAGTCCTCCTCGCCGGTTTCCAGGTAGGTGCGGAGCACCAGATCACCGGGCGCCGCCGCCTGATGCGAGCAGAGCGCCAACCGCACGAGCGGATCCCCGTCCCCCGCCAGCAGGGCGATCAGATCGGCGGGCAGGTCCGGATGACCGGCGGCGCCGCGCCGGAGCAGGGGATGCCGCGAATGGGCGCAGCGCCGCAGCTCCGAGGGCCCGGCCGCGATCACCCACCCCGGTACGGAGGCGTCCGCCGGAACCGGGCAGTCGATGGCCGCCCGCTCGTCCTCGTCGAGTTCCGGCCGCACCGACACGGCGAGCCGGACCCTCGGCGACGGATCGGCCGCCAGCCGCCGCACCCACGATTCCGGTAGTTCCGGGTCGGCGGCGGCCTGGGCCCGGTTCCACGGCGAGTCGCCGGAGGCGTAGGCGACGGCCTGGTCACGGCCCATCGTCGGTTCCTGGAACGGTTTGCGTTCGAGCAGTTCCCGGGCGGCTTCGGCGATCCGGGGGTACGGGTCGCGGGTGAGCCGGTTCAGCACGTCGGGGGGTGTGCCGGGCAGGAAGGTCAGCATGTCCCGTACCAGTCGCTCGGGGTGTTCGGCGAGCCGGCGGTGGACCCAGTGCGGAAGCGGACCGGCCCAGCGGGTGCGCGGGCCTTCCAGGAGGGCGTGCAGCACGTCGATGCTGAGGTCGCCGGCGAGCCGGGCGCGCTGTTCGCCGGTCGCGCCGGGGCTCTGGGCGAGGGCTTCACGGACGGCCGGGTCGGGGTGGGTGACGAGCGCGTCGAACGCCTCGTCGGTCCATTCCCGGCGGGCGGTGACGTGCCGCGGCCCGACCCGTTCGTCACCGGCCAGGACGAGCAGCGTCTCGGCCGGGAGTGCGGGATTGCACGCCAGAGCACGGAGCCGGTCGCGGACGGGATCGGCGGTCAGGGCGTCCTCCACAGCGGCGATCGGTGCGGGCGAGCCGCGTGAGCATAATCCGGCGGCGCGCATGCGAGAAACCCGACAGGAGCGGGGCCATCGGCCTCCGCCCCCGCGGGTCGAACGATCAGCCGATCGGGCAGGAACTGCGGTAATCGGAGATGGACGTGCTGCTCGGGCCGGGGCAGATGAACTGGGTGTAGCGGGTGTCGTCGTCGACGAACCGCTTCAGCCAGGAGACCATCTGCACCGCGGTCGGCGTGTTGGTGCTCTGCGGGAAGAAGTGGCTGGCGTTGTTGAGCTCCAGGTACGACTTCTCCGCCGAGGCCGGGATGCTGTTGTAGAACGGGATCGAGTGGCTCGACACCGCGGCGATGGTGTCGCTCTCCCCGCCGACGATCAGCGTCGGCACCCGCAGCTCGCTCCACGACTTGTCCGTGTTCCACGGCGCCAGCGGCACGGCGGCCTGCAGGGACGGCCGGTCGCTGGCCGCCTCGAGGCTGCCGCCGCCGCCCATCGAGTGCCCGGCCACGGCGAGCCGGCTCGCGTCGATACGGGAGCGCACCGAGCTGCGCTGGGTCAGGTAGTCGAGCGCGGCCAGCAGCTGTGTGCCGCGGGAGGCGGGCTGGTCGGCGGTGGTGTTGGTCTCGATGCCGATGACCACGAAGCCGTGCGAGGCCAGGCGCGGTCCGAGCCAGGAGATGCTGGACCAGTAGGCGGTGAATCCGGGCGAGATGGCGATCGCCCCGAAGGTGCCGTCGGCGGTCGTGGTCGGGTAGTAGATCTCGCCACCGCCGAAGCCGGTCGCGGAGAGGCGGGAGACGGAGGTCTGACTGACCGCGTACGGCCCGCGGGAGGCCTGGAGCGCGGAGAGCGTGGGCGCGGGGCCCCGCTCGTACGGGTTGTCGGCGGCCTGGGCCACAGCGGCGCCCGGACCGACGACGAGGGCTACCGTGGCCGCCGCGGTGAGCAGCGCCCGGCGTGCCCGGCCGGGAACGGTTCTCTGGTGCACGTCGACTCTCCTAACTGGGGGATCGGATCGACGAGCGTCAGTTTCAACAGCTCACCGGCGGTCACGCATCGGCGAAATCACCTGCGTCGCGTCATCGCCCGGCAACATCCCGGAAATTTCATCAGCCGAAATGGTCTTCCGCGCGGACCCCCGGCACGGAACACTCGCCGCATGTTTGATGCACCGGCAGTGCAGAAAGTTCGGCCGGCCGCGCACACCGAGATCGGCCGCCTCCTGTCCGCCGCCGCGTCCGGCCGGGGCGGCGTCCTCGTCGTCTCCGGCGCGCCCGGCGAGGGCCGGTCCACCCTGCTGCGCACGTTCACGTCCGAACCCGGCTGGACGGTCCTCACCGCGTGCGGCCATCCCGACGAGCGCGAATACGCGTACGCCGGCCTGCGCGGCCTGATCACCGGAATCGGCGACCGGCTCGCCGAGCTCGCTCCCGCGCCACGCGAAGCGCTGGCGCACGCTCTCCGCGGCGCCGGCCCCGGCGATCCGGTCACCCTCGGACTCGCCACCCTCGCCCTGCTGCGTACGGCGACGCGCACCCGCCCCCTGCTGTGCCTGATCGACGACGCCCACCTGCTGGACCGGGCGTCCTGGCAGGCGCTCACGTTCGCCGCCCGCCGCCTCGGCCCGGAGCGGGTCGCCATGCTCTGGTCGTTCCCGGCCGGCGCCGAACCGCCCGGCCCGCCGGTGCACCGACTCACCCCGCTGGACCCGGTGGAGTCCCGCGCGATCCTCGCCGGTCACGCCCCCGACCTGGCCGAGGACGTCGCCGGCACGCTGACCGAGCTGGCCGCCGGCAACCCGGCCGCCCTGGTCGACCTGGCCGCCGCCCTCACCCCGCAACAGCGCCGCGGGTACGCCCCGCCGCCGGAGTCACTGCCCCCGGACAGCCCACTGCGCCGCCGCCTGGCCGCCGAACTGAACGCCCTGCCGCCCCGGACCCGCCACCTGCTGCACCTCGCGGCCGCGGCCCCGGACGCCTCCCCGGACACGTTGCTGGCCGCCGCGTTCCCGTCCGGCGACGCGACCGGGCCGGCGCTCGGGGACTTCGCGGCGGCCGAGCGGGCGGGGCTGGTCAGCGTCACGGCGGCGGGCGTGCGGTTCCGGAGTCCGTTGATGCGCGCGGTGGCGTACACGGAAATGACCGCGGCCCGGAGGCGGACCGCCCACGCCGCGGTGGCCGGGGTTCTCCAGGCGCGTGGCGCGACCCTGCCCGCGCTGCTGCATCGCGCCGCGGCCGCCTCCGGGCCGGACGACCGGCTGGCGAGCGAGCTGGCCGAGGCGGCCCGCTCGGCGGATCCGGCGGTGGCCGCCGAGGCCCGCCGGTACGCCGCGGCCCTCTCCCCCACCCCCGGCGGAAGGGCCGGCCTGCTGTTGGACGCGGCCCGCTCGGCGTGGCTGGCCGGCCGCCCGCACGAGGCCGGCCAGCTGATCCGCCGGATCCCGCCGGCCGGCGGCAACGCCCGGGTCCGGGCCCGCGGTCTGACCGCCGAGATGAGCCTGCCGGAGGGCCGGCCGGGCGCCCGGGACGTGCTGCTGGACGTGGCCGCCGAACTGGCCGAGACCGATCCGGGCACGGCCCTGGAGGCGCTCGCCCTGGCCGGCGAGTCGGCCTGCCGGTCCGGGGAGCAGAGCCGCTACTCGGCGCTGGCCCGCCGGGTCGCCGCCGGGCAGCGCGGTGACGAGCCGCCCGCCGTGGCGCTGGCCTTCCACCATGTCGCCGGGCTGGCGCGGATCGCCGACGGTGACGAGCCGGGCGCGTTCGTACGGCTGCGGGAGGCGGTGGCGCTGGCCGACCGGGTCGCCGAACCGGGCCCGCTGCTACGTGCCGCGACCGCCGGCATCCTGGTGGGCGACCCCCGCCGGGCCGGTGCGCTGGCCGGGCGCGCGGCGGTGCTGGCCCGCGAGGCCGGGGCGGCCGTGCTGGTTCCGCAGGCACTGGAGCTGGCCGCGCTCTCCGGGATGGCGGCCGGCGACTACCCGGCCGCGAACGAGGCCGCCCTGGACGGCGCGGCGGTGGCCCGCGGCACCGGGCAGCCGGTCCTGGCCGGCGCCCATCTGGCCGTGCTGGCGGTGCTGGCCGCCCTGGTCGGTGACCGGGAGACGGCGCTGACCCGGATCGCGGCGGTCGGTGACGGCCCGTCCCGGCCGCTGTGCGAGTGGGCGCTGGCATTGCTCGACCTGGTCGACGGGAGGTGCCCGGCGGCCGCCGAACGACTGCTGGCCGTGGTGACCGGGCCACCCGGGCCGGGGTCGGCGCTGCTGCGGGTGGCGGTGGTGCCGCACCTGCTGGAGGCGGCCGCGCAGATCGGCCTGCGGGAGCCGGTGGAGCCGGTCGCGGTGGCCTTCGACCGCTGGTCGGGGCGGACCGGGCAGCCGGGCTGGCTGGCGCTGCGGGACCGGTGCCGGGCGCTGCGGGCCGACGACGGCGAGGCCGCGGCCGGGCACTTCGACGCGGCGCTGGCCCACGACGGGGAGGCCGGCTTCCCGCGGGCGCACACCGAGCTGCTCTACGGCCGGCTGCTGCGCCGGCAGCGGCGGCACGTGGCGGCACGCACCCATCTGCGCCGGGCCGCCGAGACGTTCCGGCTGATGGACGCCGGGCCGTGGGCGGCGCAGAGCGTACGTGAGCTGCGCGCCGCCGGCGAACGGGTTGAGGCGCCGGCGGCCACCGGCCCGGCGCTGACCGCCCAGCAGGAACGGATCGCGTCGCTGGTGGCCGGTGGCGCCACCAATCGGGAGGTGGCGCAGGAGCTGCACCTGAGCCCGCGGACGGTGGACCACCATCTGCGCAACGTCTTCGCCCGCCTGGGGGTCCGCTCCCGCACCGAGATGGCCCGCCTGATCACGGCCCGCTGAGCCGGGGTCAGCGGCCCGCGTTCCAGGAGAGCAGCACCGGGTCGGCGTCGTGTTCGAACCCGAGGACCGAGATCGTGCCGGTGTCCAGGCGCAGCAGCCCGCCGCCGGCCGGCGGCAGCCCGATCCAGCGGGCGCCGGCCACCCGCAGACAGTGCCCGTGGGCCACCAGGGCCACATCGCCGCCGAACTCGCGGGCGCGGGCCAGAACCCGGTCCAGCCGCGCGCCGACCCGGTCCGGGGACTCCCCGCCCGGGCATCCGTCGGTCCACAGCGACCACCCCGGCCGCCGGGCCCGGATGCCGGCCGTGGTGACGCCCTCGTACTCGCCGTAGTCCCACTCGGCCAGATCGTCGATCACCTCGGTCACGGTGAGCCCGGCCAGTTCGGCGGTGCGCAGCGCCCGCTGCCGTGGGCTGGCGAGCACCGCGCCGAAACTCCGCCCGGCGATCCGTTCCCCGGCGGCACGCGCCTGCCGCTCACCCTCCGCGGTCAACGGCAGATCGGTGTACGACGTGTGCCTGCCGTCGGCGCTCCACTCGGTCTGCCCGTGCCGGATCAGCACGATCTCCGCCATCCCGCCCGCCTCTCTGCTCCGGCAGCGGATGCCGGTTCTTCGATACCCCGGGGATCCCGGTCTCATGCCAGGCGGTCGTCCCACGGCACGGCTAGCGGGTGCCGCTCCTCGTCCCGGGCGGCCAGCCGTTCGATGGCCCGCTGGTACTGCGGGCGGGTGATGTCGCCGCCGACCAGTTGGGCGGCGAGGACGCCCTCGAGGCAGGTCGGCCTGGCGGTCTCCGCGGGTTCCGCGATCGCGGCGGCCGGTGTCCGGTGGGCCCGGTCGCCCGGTGCGGGCCACAGGGCCAGAATCGCGGCGGCGATCAGACCGAGTGTCGCCACCAGGAGAATCATCATCGGTTACCACCTCCCTACGTAACATCCTCGTCACTCAAAGCAATGATCAGCAGGTGAAGCCCGAAAGATCCGTTTCGACACACCGGGCGCCCCTCGTACGGGAGACGCGTTCACGACGCCGTTCGGTTGCCGCGAAGGTCCCGGCCGGAAGGGACCGATTCCCCTGACCCGGGCCGGCCGGCCGGAGTGGGATGGAGAGGCAGGAACCCACCGAGGAGGAGCCATGCGGACCGCAACCATCGTCGTCGCCACCGACGGCACCGCGTCGAGCCGGGCGGCGATCCGCTGGGCGGCCCGGGAGGCCGCACGGCGTGCCGCCACTCTCCGGGTCACCCACGTCCTCGACTGGCAGCACGGCGAGGCCCGCTACGACCTCGACGGCGGCGGCTTCGCGGCGGCCCGGCAGATCGCCGAGGGGGTGGCGCGCACCGGCGCCGCGCTGGCCCGCGAGGTCGTCCCGGAACTGTCCACCGAGATCGACATCCTGGTCGGCAACCCGGCCGCCCGGCTGCTGTCCCAGGCGGGCGACGCCGACCTGCTGGTGCTCGGCAGCCGCGGCCGGGGCGGCTTCGCCAGCCTCGTGCTCGGCTCGGTCAGCCAGCGGGTCGCCATGCACGCCGGAGTCCCGGTGGTCGTGGTCCGGGGCCGCGGCGACGTCACCGACGGCCCGGTCGCGGTCGGCTTCGACGAGTCCGAGCAGTCCCGGCACACCCTGCGGACCGCCTTCGAGCTGGCCGCCGCCCGGGGCGCCCCGCTCGCCGTGATCCGCACCTACCTGCCGGTGCTGTCGCTCTACATGGGCGTCGCCGTGGCGAATGTGCCCACCCCCGAGGAGGACGCCGCCGAACGCCTGCGCCTCGATGAGCAGCTCGCCCCGTGGCGGGAGCGGTTCCCGGCCGTCCAGGTGGAGGCGCTGCTCTCGCACGACAGCGCCGCGGCCGTGCTGTCCGGCGTCTCACACGGGGCCCAGCTGGTCGTCGTCGGCAGCCGCGGCCACGGCGCCCTCGCCGGCACCCTGCTCGGCTCCACCGGCCTCCAGCTTCTGCACCACGCCGACAGCCCGGTCTACCTCGACCGGCAGGCCGCCTGACGCCACTCCCGGCGGCCGCTCACCCTCGCCGCGCGCGGCCGCCGGCTCCGTGCCACCGCAAAATCAACCCATCGGGGTACGCCGTGAGTAAACCGGCGCATCCAGGGCAAAGAATCCCACCGAGGAGGCAAGGATGAGCACCGGATATCTGATCGTGGTGGGCGTCGACGGCTCCGAAGGCGGCCGCCGAGCCCTGCGCTGGGCCGCCACCGAGGCCGCCGCACGCGGTGGCGCCGTACGGGCGGTGACCGCCTGGTCCTGGGACGGGCTCGACTACGGCCCGGCCCCGGCCGAATCCCCCGGCGAGGAGCGGGAACGCGCCGTCTGGATGATCGACGCCGAGATCCGGGAACTGGTCCGGGAACGCGGCTCGCACCTGCCGGTGACCGGCGAGGCCGTCGAGGGCTCCCCCGCCGAGGTGCTGTCGGCCGCCTCCCGTGGCGCCGACATGCTGGTCCTCGGCAGTCACGGCCACAGCCGGGTGCGGCACACCGTACTGGGCTCGGTGAGCGAGTCCTGCGTACGCATGGCCTGCTGCCCGGTCGTGGTCATCCCGGTGCCGGCCCGTGAGCCGGCCGCCGTCTGACCCCGCTCGATCCGCAACGGGACGTGCCCCTGGGGGCGCGTCCCGTTGCCGTCTTCAGCGGCGGGCGGCGCCGTGCCGCCGGTGGCCTTCGGGCGGCCAGATCCGGTCGATGATCGACTCCAGCAGCGGCCCGGCCAGGATCAGGACCACGAAAAGCAGGACGATGAGCGTCACGACGATGGCCACGAGGACACCTCCCGGGTGTGTCAGGCCCCCGATCGTGCTCCGTCCCCGTACGCCCCGACAGTGGGCGATGGTCCCGGATCGCCCGCCTTCCGGCCCGTCCCGGCCGGCAGGCCGAACGTCCCGAAACGGGCGGGCCATCCGCGGCCGCGGAAGGGATGTTCGGCACCGGTGGCGACATCGAGGGCGGAGGAGAGTCATAGGTGCAGACAACGTCTCAAGGAGGACCAGATGGCCACCATCGGTCGCGCCACCACAGCCCAGCTGGAACACGCCGAAGCACCCGGCTCGATGCTCACCCACGGCGCCGCGCGGGCGCTGTCGGTCCTCCGCATCGCCACCGGCTTCGTCTTCCTGTGGGCCTTTCTGGACAAGACTTTCGGGCTCGGCTACGCGACGCCGGCCGAGCGCGCCTGGATCAACGGCGGCTCGCCCACCAAGGGCTTCCTCTCCGGCGTCGAGGTCGGACCGTTCCAGGACTTCTTCCACACCATCGCCGGCGCCGCCTGGGCCGACTGGATGTTCATGCTGGGCCTGCTCGGGGTCGGGGCCGCTCTGATCCTCGGCATCGGCCTGCGGATCGCCGCCGTCTCGGCCGGCCTGATGATGGCGTTCATGTGGCTGGCCGAGTGGCCGCTCGCCCAGGAGACCGCCGCCGGCGAGGCCACCCGCTCGAGCAACCCGCTGGTCGACTACCACGTCGTCTACGGTGTCGTCGCCGTGGTGCTGGCGCTGGCCTACGCCGGGCACACCTGGGGCCTCGGCCGCTGGTGGGCGAAGCTCCCCTTCGTCCGCAAGAACCGCTGGCTCATCTGACCCACCCCGTCCCACCCCTCGGCGAGGAGCCCGGCCCCGACAGGGCCGGGCTCCTCGCGCATGTGGTGACGAATTCCGCCCAACCCGGTGCCCGCGACCCCCGGCGGGTGCATCCTGCTGGAAGGCCATCGAAGGGAGGCGACGATGATCGCGCACGTGGGTGACCGCATCGTGGTGAAGGGCAAGCACGTCGGCGACGGCAACAAGGCCGGCATCATCACCGAACTGCGGCACCAGGACGGCACACCCCCGTACGAGGTCCGCTGGGACGACGGCCACACCGGCCTGATCTTCCCGGGCCCCGAGACCCACCTGGAGGCCACCAGCCGCTGAACGCCCCCGGTCGGCCGGCCGCGTGGTCAGTCGCCGCGCAGGCGGGACCAGAAGGAGTCCTTGGCCGGACCGCGGGAGCGGATCTCGACGGAGCTGAACCAGGCGTTCACCCGGACCCGGATCTCCGGGGTGCCGGGCAGCCGGGGCACGGCCGCGAGCCGCACCTCCTCGGAGCTGAGGACGCTGGCGCCGTCGAGATCGACCTCGACGCCCTCGGGGACGGTGACCTTCAGCTCACCGAACAGGCACACGCCGTCGATCTCGATGACGTCGGCACCGGTCACGACGTCGCGCAGGTCGAGGTGGGTCGAGCCGAACAGGGTGAAACTGCCCAGCCGGCCGGACCGCAGCCGCCATCGGCCGCGCCGTTTGCGCTGGCTGAGAATGGTGACGACCTTGTCGACGGTGCGGGCCGCACCGACGACCGGCACCGGGGCGAGCCCTTCGGTGGCGCGGGACAGCTCGACGTCGGTCGCGGCCGCCCAGGCCGTGCTCACCCGTACGCTGAACTCCTCAAGGGTGATCCGCCCGTCACCGCAAGCCTGTTGCAGTTCATCGGCCACCCGTTCGCGGTCCCCGTCGGAGATCGGAAGCGTCACGCCCGCCGACTCTACAACCCGATCGCAACCGGAAACACGGAGTGGTGGCCGGTCCCCTGTACGCCGCGTTCTCCGGGGAGCTGACACACTTGACCGATCATGACGCTGACCGATCGCATCCCGGGATCCTCCGAACCTGACGCCGTCTTCGACGCCTTTCAATCGTGGGTGACGGAGCAGGGCCTGACCCTGTACCCGCACCAGGAGGAGGCGCTGATCGAGATCGCGACCGGCGCGAACGTCATCCTGAACACGCCGACCGGCTCGGGGAAGAGCCTGGTGGCGACCGGCGCGCATTTCGCGGCTCTGGCGAGCGACCGGACGACCTTCTACACGGCGCCGATCAAGGCGTTGGTGAGTGAGAAGTTCTTCGCCCTGTGCGCGACGTTCGGCGCGCAGAACGTGGGCATGCTGACCGGTGACGCGAGTGTGAACGCGGACGCCCCGATCATCGCCTGCACCGCGGAGATCCTGGCGAACCTGGCGTTGCGGGAGGGCGCGGACGCCGACGTCGGCCAGGTGGTGATGGACGAGTTCCACTTCTACGCCGAGCCGGACCGGGGCTGGGCCTGGCAGGTGCCGCTGCTGGAGCTGCCGCAGGCGCAGTTCGTCCTGATGTCGGCGACGCTCGGCGACACCGCACGGTTCGTGGCGGACCTGACCCGGCGTACCGGGCGGGAGACCGCGGTGGTGGCGAACGCGGAGCGGCCGGTTCCGCTGATCTTCGAGTACGCGATGACGCCGCTGCACGAGACGATCGAGGAGCTGCTGTCGACCAAGCAGGCGCCGGTCTACATCGTGCATTTCACCCAGGCGGCGGCGCTGGAGCGGGCGCAGTCGCTGATGAGCATCAACATGTGCACGCGGGCGGAGAAGGACGCGATCGCCGCGGCGATCGGCAACTTCCGGTTCACGGCCGGTTTCGGGCGTACGCTGTCGCGGCTGGTCCGGCACGGTATCGGCGTGCACCACGCCGGGATGCTGCCGAAATACCGCCGCCTGGTGGAGACGCTGGCCCAGGCCGGCCTGCTGAAGGTCATCTGCGGCACCGACACGCTGGGCGTCGGCATCAACGTCCCGATCCGTACGGTGCTGTTCACCGGCCTGTCGAAGTACGACGGCGTGAAGACCCGTCTGCTGAAGGCGCGCGAGTTCCACCAGATCGCGGGCCGGGCCGGGCGGGCCGGGTTCGACACCCTCGGCACGGTGATCGTGCAGGCGCCGGAGCACGTGATCGACAACGAGCGGGCGCTGGCGAAGGCCGGTGACGACCCGAAGAAGCGGCGCAAGGTGGTGCGCAAGAAGCCGCCGGAGGGGCAGATCGGCTGGGGCCGGCCCACCTTCGACCGGCTGGTGGAGGCCGAGCCGGAGCCGCTGACGTCGTCGTTCCAGGTGAGCCACGCGATGCTGCTGAACGTGATGAACCGCGGCGGTGACCCGTACCCCGCTCTGAAGCATCTTCTGACGGAGAACCACGAGGAGCGGCCGTCGCAGCGGAAGTTGATCCGGCGGACGATCGCGATCGCGCGGGCCCTGATCGCCGGGGGCGTCATCGAGCGTACCGATGAGGGGTCGTATCGGCTCGTCGAGGATCTCCAGCTGGACTTCGCGCTGAACCAGGCGCTGTCGCCGTTCGCGCTGGCCTCTCTGGAGCTGCTGGACCGGGAGGCGCCGGAGTACCCGCTGGACGTGGTGTCGGTGATCGAGTCGACGCTGGAGGACCCGCGGCAGGTGGTGTCGGCGCAGCGGCAGAAGGCGCGCGGCGAGGCGGTCAACGCCATGAAGGCCGAGGGCATCGAGTACGAGCAGCGGATGGAGCTGCTCGAGGAGGTGTCCTGGCCGATGCCGCTGCGGGAGCTCCTGGAGGCGGCGTACGAGACGTACCGGCGCGGGCATCCGTGGGTGGCCGACTACGAGCTGCGGCCCAAGTCGGTGGTCCGGGACATGTACGAGCGGGCCATGACGTTCACCGAGTACATCTCGTTCTACGGCCTGTCCCGGTCGGAGGGCCTGGTGCTGCGGTACCTGGCGGACGCGTACCGGGCGCTGCGGCAGACGGTGCCGGAGGACGCCCGTACCGAGGAGCTGACCGACCTGATCGAGTGGCTGGGCGAGCTGGTCCGGCAGGTCGACTCGAGTCTGCTGGACGAGTGGGCGCGACTGCAGAACCCGGGCGCCGAGCCCGAGGAGGTGCGGATCGACGACAAGCCGCCGGCGGTCACCCGCAACGCCCGTGCCTTCCGGGTGCTGGTGCGCAACGCCATGTTCCGGCGGGTGGAGCTGGCCGCGCTGCGCCGCTGGGATCTGCTCGGCGAGATGGACGCGGAGACCGGCTGGACGTCGGAACGCTGGCAGCAGGCGATCCAGCAGTACTTCGAGGAGTACGACGAGCTGGGCACCGGCCCGGCCGCGCGCGGTCCGGCGTTCCTGCACATCGAGCAGGGCGCGGCGGTGTGGACGGTCCGGCAGGTGTTCGAGGACCCGGAGGGCGACCACGACTGGGGCATCGACGCCACCGTCGACCTGGCCGCCTCGGACGAGGCCGGGACCGCGGCGATCACGGTGACGGCGGTGGGTCCACACTGATCCCGGTGACCGCCGGCAGCCGTACGGTGAAGGTGGTCCCCAGCCCGGGCTCGCTGCTCGCGGTGACCTCGCCGCCCTGGTCGGCGACGATCCGGCGGACGATGGTCAGGCCCAGCCCGGAGCCGCCGGTGGCGCGCTGTCGGGCCGGGTCGGCGCGCCAGAACCGGTCGAAGACGCGGGACACCTCGTCGGCGCTCATGCCGACGCCGGTGTCGCGGACGGTCAGGACCGCCTCGGGCCCGTCGCGGGTGACCCGCATCTCGACCCGGCCGCCGGCGTCGGTGTAGCGGATGGCGTTGGTGAGCAGGTTGCTGAGCACCTGGCGGGTGCGGTCCGGGTCGACGAACACCTCGAGCGAGCCGGGGACGTCGGCGACCAGTTCGACGCCGGCGTTCTGCGCCACCGCCCGGTGCGCGGTGACGGCGGCCTCGACCAGTTCGGGCAGGTCCACCGGGACCGGGTCGTAGCCGAGGGCGCCCGCCTCGGCGAGTGCCAGCATCTGGAGGTCGTCGAGGATGCGCCGCTGGAGCAGCGTCTCCTCGTGCAGGGAGGCGAACAGCTCCGGGGACGGCTCGACCACCCCGTCGGCGAGGCCCTCCAGGTAGCCGCGCAGGTTCGACAGCGGCGTACGCAGCTCGTGCGCGACGTCGGCGACCAGCCGCCGCTGGCGTTCCTCGCTGCGCTGGAGCGCCTCGGCCATGGCGTTGAACGCACCGGAGAGCCGGGCCAGTTCGTCCTGGCCGCGGGCGGGCACCCGCACGTCGAGGCGGCCGGCGGCCAGTTGCAGGGAGGCGCCGGTGAGCAGCCGCACCGGCCGGCTGACCCGGCGGGCTATCCAGGCGGTGCCGGCGGCGGCGGCCAGCAGCAGGGCGACGGCCCCGAACACCCCGGGCCGCTGCAATCCGTCCAGCTCGGTGCCCTGCCGCACGCCGAAGAAGACCCGCACCGGTACGGCGGACGAGCTCGCGGCCGCGCCGGCGAAGTTCTCGACGAGGCACTGCTCGTAGGCGCCCCCGCCCAGCCGGCAACCGGACAGCAGCGACCACGTGTCGCTGAGCCACTCCCGGTCGTCGCGGATCCGGGCGTTCCCGGTGGCCGCGCACGTCCCGGCGGTGGCGAGCCGCTGCTCACCGAGGTAGGGCGGCTGGGCACTGTCGAGGACGCCGATCGTGCCGGCGCCGCGGGCCAGGCATGCGGCGGTCTCCAGCGCGGCCCGGTATTTCGCCAGTTGGAACAGCGCCCGGACCTCGGGGGCGCTGCCGGCGGGTTCCGGGCCGAGCAGGTCGGCCGGCAGCGGCGGCAGCGGAGTTCTCCGGTAGGCCTGCGGCCCGAGCGCGGCCAGCTCCCGCTTGCTGAGCGTCACCGAGCCGAGCCGGTCGGCGGCCTGCACGATGTCGCCGGTCAGGATCGGCACCGGCTCGACGTTGGCGGGGAGGCGCTGCACCGGCCCGGACGTCCTGCCTTCGATGGTGTCGGAGTCGACGAGGACTTCGCCGTCGCGGGTCTCCACCCGGATGTGCAGGCCGGTGCCGGCGGCGAGGCGCCCGACGACCTGGTCGATGCCGGTCCACTGGCCGTGCACGACGCCGTACCGGCGGATCTCGTCGACGATCTCGGCCTGGTGCCGGTCGCGGGCCTCCTCGGCGTTCGTCACGGCGCGGGAGGTGAGGCTCAGGGTGAGCCAGGCGGTCGCCCCGATCGCGGTGCCGGCCACCACCAGCACCAGCAGGAAGATCCGCAGGCGGAAACTCACTGCTCGGCCATCCGATAGCCGCGGCCGTAGACGGTCTGCACGTACCGGGGCTCGGCGGGGTTGACCTCGATCTTGCGGCGCAGGTTGACCACGTGCGCGTCGACGGTGCGCTCGGATACCTCGTTCTCGAATCCGAACGTCTTGTCCAGGATCTGGCCGCGGGTGAAGACCCGGCCGGGTTCGCGGGCCAGCAGTTCGAGGATGCCGAACTCCTTGGCGGTCAACCGGACCGGGGCGCCGGCGACGCGGACCTCGAAGCGGGGGGTGTCCACCTCGAGCTCGCCGACGCGCAGCACCTCGGTGGCCTCGGCGCCGCGGGTGCGGCGCAGCAGCGCCCGGATGCGGGCGGTCAGCTCGCGCGGGCTGACCGGCTTGCTCAGGTAGTCGTCGGCGCCGATGTCCAGGCCGAGCAGCATGTCGTTCTCCCCGGACCGGGCGGTGACCAGCAGGATCGCCACGTCGGCGAGGGCCGGGTCCGGGTCGGCGCGCAGGATCCGGCACACGTCGAGGCCGTCCACCTCGGGCATCATCCAGTCCAGCACCAGCAGGTCCGGACGGCGGGCCCGGGCATGTTCCAGCGCCGCCCGACCGTCACCGACGGTCAGCACCTGATGACCCTCCCGCTCCAGGTAGAGGCGGATCAGCTGGGCGTGTTTCGGGTCGTCGTCGGCCACCAGGATGCGCGCTGTCACGGTTCGCATTGTGATGCAGCGGGTCCAGGCGGCCAAGAAATGCGAGAAACCGATGAAGATCGGATCCCGGATTCGTGCCGTGCGGGTTCCTGGCAGCTTCCGCACAGGTTCTTCACAGGTGGCGGCCTACCGTCGGCTCCTCGCTTCTACAAGGAGGTTCCTCGATGTGTGGCCTGAGCGCTTTCGTCAGCAGCCGGCCGGGCGCCGGGCCGCTGGACGACACGTTTCTGACGGCGTTCTCCGCCGCGCTCGCGACGATGCACCACCGCGGCCCGGACGACACGCAGGTCGTGCACGGTGAGGGGTACGTGTTCGGCTTCAACCGGCTCGCGATCATCGACCGGGAGCACTCGGTGCAGCCGCTGAGCTACGCCGGCCGGTGGACCGTGGTGTTCAACGGGGAGATCTACAACTACCGGGAGCTGCGGGCCGAGCTGATCCGGGCACACGACGCGGTGTTCGCCACCGAGGGCGACAGCGAGGTGCTGGCGGCAGCCTTCCACTACTGGGGTGAGGCGGCGCTGCCCCGCCTACGGGGGATGTTCGCGTTCGTGGCGTACGACCACCACACCGGCACCCTGCACGCGGCCCGCGACGCGTTCGGCATCAAGCCGATGTACCTGCTGGAGACCGCCGACGGCCTGCACCTGGCCAGCGAGCGCAAGGCCCTGGACCCGTTCGCGCCCCCGGCCGGCGCGGCCCTGGACACCGAGTCGCTGGCCCACTACCTGACCTTCCAGTACGTGCCGGACCCGCTGAGCCTGCACCGGCACATCCGCCGGCTGCCGCCGGGTCACCGGATCGTCTGGACGCCGGGCGGCGGGATCCGCATGCACCGCTGGTTCAAGCCGTCGCTGCGGCCGCTGCGGGTGCAGCCGGAGGCCGCGTACCAGGCGATCCAGGACGCGCTGACGGCTAGCGTCCGCAAGCATCTGCACGCCGACGTGCCGGTCGGCACGTTCCTGTCCAGTGGCGTCGACTCGTCGGCGATCGCGGCGCTGGCGTCCCGGGAGAAGCCCGACCTGCACGCGTTCACCGCCGGGTTCGCGGCCCAGGGCTACTCGGAGATCGAGATCGCCCAGGACACCGCCGACCAGCTCGGCATCCGGCTCACCCCGACGGTGGTGACCGACGAGGACGTGCTGGCCCATCTGCCGCGGATCGTGCAGCTGCTCGACGACCCGGTGGCCGACCCGTCGCTGATCCCGCTCTACTTCCTGGCCCGGACCGCGTCCCGGTTCGTGACCGTGGTGCTGTCCGGGGAGGGCTCCGACGAGCTGTTCGGCGGCTACACCATCTACCGGGAGCCGCTGTCGCTGGCCGGGGTGGGCAAGCTGCCGCCCGGGGTGAAGCGGGGCCTGCGGCACCTGGCCGACGTGCTGCCCGAGGGGGTGCGGGGCCGTTCCTTCCTGGAGCGCGGCACCACCCCGATCGAGCAGCGCTACTACGGCAACGCGCGGATCTTCACCCCGGAGGAGAAGGCGCAGCTGATGCGGTTCACCGCGCAGCCGCACACGGCGATCACCGCCCAGCTGTACGCGGAGACCGCCGACGTCGACGACGTGGCCTCGATGCAGTACGTCGACCTGCACACCTGGCTGCCCGGTGACATCCTGGCCAAGGCCGACCGGATGTCGATGGCGCACAGCCTGGAGCTGCGGGTGCCGTTCCTGGACCAGCAGGTGTACGCGGCCGCGGCCGGCCTGCCCACCGAGCTGAAACTGCCGCACGGCACCGCGACCACCAAGCACGCGCTGCGCGAGGCGATGAAGGGCATCGTGCCCGAGTCCGTCCGGGAGGCCCGCAAGCTGGGCTTCCCCACCCCGACCCGGCTGTGGCTGCGCGGCCCGATCGGCGACTGGGTGGACCACCTGCTGGCCACCTCCGGCGCGTCCGAGTACCTGGACCTGGAATACGCCCGTGGCCTGCTGGCCGAGCACCGGGCGGGCGGCGCCGACCGGTCGCGCAAGGTGTGGACGGTGGCCATGTTCTGCCTGTGGCACGCCATCGCCGTGGAGGGCACGATCAGCGTGGACGTGCCGGCCGCACCGACCGCGGTCCTGCCGCGCCGCCCCCTCGCCATGCACTGACCGACTCGCGATGCGCTGACCGATGAGTTCCGGAGCCACGGCCGGTCCTAACCGGCATGGCGGACTCCGTGATCCGGTTCCCGGTGCGAACAAGGCTGGCGCGTACGGAGATTCCCCCGCTCTGCGCGAAGCTGGCCGACTCGTTACGGGGCCGGCCCGGTGACCTCGTGATCTGCGAGGTCACCGGGCCGGGTGAGCCGGACGTGGTGCTGGTCGAGGCGCTGGCCCGGCTGCGGCTGACCGCGCGGCGGCACGGCCGGCGGCTGCGGGTGGACGGCGCCGGGCCGCCGTTACGGTCGCTGGTCGCCCTGCTGGGCCTCGACGACCTGCTCGTCCAGGTGGGCGGGGAGCCCGAACAGCGGGAACAGCCGGGCCGTGTCGAGGAAGTTGTTGACCCCGCTGATCCGCCCGTCTGAGATCTCCAGGACGATCAGCGCCCACGGGTCGTGGCCGGAGCCGCTCTCGCTCGGCCGGTACTGGCCGAACGCGGGCAGGCCGCTGGCCACCACCGGAACCAGGCGCGACCCGCGGCAGCCGCAGCCGGTGCCGCTCATCCACGCGGTGATGTCCTCGTGGCCGCGCAGCCACAGCGCCAGCGGCGGCATCGACAGGGTGGCGTCCTCGTGCAACAACGAGGTGAGAGCGCTCAGGTCGTACGCCTCGAAGGCCTTCACATAGCGCGCGAGAAGCGCCCGCTGGACCTCGTCGAGGGGCTGGAAGGTGTCGCCCGCCGAAGGCGTGGCGGCGGAGATCGTGGCCCGGGCCCGCTGGAGCGCGCTGTTGACACTCGCGACCGTCATCTCCAGCAGGTCGGCGACCTCCTGCGCCGACCAGGCCAACACCTCCCGCAGCAGGAGCACGGCCCGCTGCCGGGGCGGCAGGTGCTGTAACGCGGCGACGAACGCCAGCCGGATCGACTCGCGGTCGGCGATCAGCCGGGCCGGGTCGGAGCCCTCCGGCAGGATCCGCTCGTCGGGGACCGGGCCCACCCAGATCTTCTCCGGATGGATGTCACCCGGATGAGTGGCATGCCCGGAGCCGGCCGGCCCGAGATCCATCGGCCGGACCCGCCGCTGGGCGCTGTCGACCATGGTGAGGCACACGTTGGTGGCGATCCGGTACACCCAGGACCGCAACGACGACCGACCCTCGAAGGTGTCCCGGGCACGCCAGGCCCGGATCATCGTCTCCTGCACGGCGTCCTCGGCCTCGAAGGCCGAACCCAGCATCCGGTAGCAGTAGCCGACGAGCTCGGGCCGGAATCGCTCCAGCTGCTTCTCGATCGGGACATCGGTGACGAGTTCGCTCACGGCCCGAACCTATCGCGGATATCTTCGCCCGGCAGCGATGAGTTTCCGGGACCGGCCCGGTCTACCCGATGTCAGCAATTCACGGAAAGACATGAGGAGCCGTCATGAGCTACGCGGACGTCAACGGGATCAACCTCTACTACGAGATCCAGGGCGAGGGGCGCCCGCTGGTCCTGCTGCACGGCGGGCTCGGATCGGGCGAGATGTTCGCGCCGATCCTGCCCGCGTTCACCGCGAACCGGCGGGTCATCCTGCCGGACCTGCAAGGGCACGGGCGGACCGCCGACGTGGACCGGCCGCTCGACATCCGCACCATGGCCGACGACATCGCCGCCCTCATCGACCACCTGGGCCTGGAGAAGCCGGACGTGGTCGGCTACTCCCTCGGCGGCGGCGTCGGCCTGCACCTGGCCCTCGCCCACCCGCAGAAGGTCGGCAAGCTGGTGTCCGCCTCGGCCGGAATCCGCCGCAACGCCACCCACGCGGACATCCTCGCCCAGCAGGGCCAGGTCACCGGCGCGGCCGCCGAGTTCATGAAGGAAACCCCGATGTACGAGTCCTACCAGCGGCTCGCCCCGCGCCCGGAGGACTTCCCCCGCCTGCTCGACAAGATCGGCGCCGCGATGGCCGTGGACTTCGACCTCACCGACGAGGTCCGCGGGCTGTCCGTGCCGACCCTGATCGTCGGCTCGGACGCCGACATCGTGCCGGCCGCCCACTTCGTCGAGATCTTCAACCTGCTCGACGGCGGCCTGCGCGACGGCGGCTGGATGGGCGAGGGCCGCCCCAAGGGTGGGCACGCCCTGGCCATCCTGCCCGGCACCACCCACTACAGCCTGTTCATGTCCCCGCTGTTCCCGGCGGTCGCGATGGCCTTCCTCGACCAGGAGGGCTGAAACTGGCGCTCTATCCGGCTCGGCGGCGCGCCCGGCGCGCCGCCAGCTCGTCACCCTCGGACGGCTGGAACGACGCCGTGATCGGCTGCGGCTGCGCGGCCGGCTCGCCCGGCAGGTGCGACAGCGAACCCTGGATCTCCTTGAACGCGCCGCCGATCGCTATCCCGAACACGCCCTGGCCGCCCTGCAACAGGTCGACGACCTCCTCCGGGGAACGGCACTCGTAAACCGTCGTCCCGTCCGAGATCAGCGTGATCTCGGCGAGGTCGGCCACCCCGCGCGAGCGCAGCGCCTCGATCGCCCGGCGGATGTTCTGCAACGAGACGCCGGCGTCCAGCAGGCGCTTGACGACCTTCAGCACCACCAGGTCACGGAACGAGTAGAGGCGCTGGGTGCCGGAGCCCGAGGCGTCCCGCACACTCGGCACGACCAGCGTGGTCCTGGCCCAGTAGTCGAGCTGGCGATAGCTGATCCCGACGGCCTGACAGGCGGTGACCCCGCGGTAGCCGACCTCTCCGTCCTCGCCGACTAGTGGGCCCTCAAGAGGTTGCTCGTGCACCCGATGCCTCCCCGCTGCCCATGATCAAAATCTAGGCGGTATGCCGGTTCACCTGGACTTCACGAGCGTATATCTCAATCAACGCCGAAACATGGAGGTAACCGCTCGACACGCCGCGGACGGACTACGGCGAGTGTCGATACTCAGCCTTTGTTCAGCCCGCGAAATCTTCGGGACGGACCTGGTCGAGGAACTCGCGGAACTTCTCCACCTCGTCCTCCTGCTCGTCCGGGATCACGATACCGGCCTCGGTGAGCACCTGCTCCGCACAACGGATCGGCGCGCCGACCCGCAGCGCCAGCGCGATCGAGTCGCTGGGCCGCGCCGACACCCGAAGATCGTCGCCGATCAGCAGGTCGGCGTAGAAGACGTTGTCCTTCAGCTCGGTGATCTCGACCGCCTTCAGCGGAGCCTTCACCGCCGCCAGGATGTCGCGCAGCAGATCATGCGTCAGCGGGCGGGCCGGCTTCACACCCTGCTGTTCGTAGGCGATCGCGGTGGCCTCCACCGCCCCGATCCAGATCGGCAGGTAACGGTCGCCGTCGACCTCCCGCAGCAACACGATCGGCTGGTTGCTGGGCAGCTCCACCCGGACCCCGACCACGCTCAGCTCGCGCACCGCCGCCTCCGTGTCGTCATCGTCTCGGCTGCACCGCAGCCGCCCCTAACCTGCACGGTACACGCACACCGCGGGTGTCCGATCCGCGCGGCATCGGGTTCAGCGCCCCAACTCACCCCGTAGGCCCGAGCGGACCAGGGCCGCGTGCAAGCGCTGCGAAAGAGCCTGCAGCTCACGCGCGGTCTCCACGGCACGCGCCCGGGCGGCCGGGTCCTGCTGCCGGGCCAGCGGCGCCAGCAACTGTGTGAACAGGCCCACCTCACGGTCCGCGGCGTTACGGAAGGCCCGCAGGTGGCGCACCTCCAGGCCGTACCGGGTGAGACCCACGACGGCCTCCACGATGATCACCTGGTCGGCGTCGTACCAGCCCGGGGGACGGGCCGACACCAGCCCGATCTGCTCCAGCTCGGCCAGCAGCACCTCGTCGACCCCGGTGCGTTCCAGCAGGTCCGCCTTCGGGATGCGGGTGTCCGCCGGATCCGTGGCCCGCTGCGCCCCCACCGCCACCAGCGTGGGCCGCTGCGGAACCACCGGCTCCTTCTCCATCCGGTCCAGCTGCTCGCGGATCACCCGCAAGGGGAGGTACTGATCCCGCTGAGCGGTCAGCACGAAACGCAGCCGGGCCACATCGTTCCACGAATACTTGCGGTACCCGGAGGCGGTGCGTTGCGGGTCGACCAGACCCTCCGCCTCCAGGAACCGCAACTTCGAGATCGTGGTGTCGGGGAACTCGGTACGCAGGTGGGCCAGCACCTCCCCGATGCTCATCAGCGCACCCTCCCGCCCGTCCTGAGGGCGCGAAGCCCCCGGATCACGCGCGGCCGCCCCCGACGACGTCACGCCCGGCCCTCGCCCTCCGGCCGCGGACCGGCGATGAACACCAGACGGAACTTGCCGATCTGGACCTCGTCGCCATTGCTGAGCGTCGCGGCTTCAACCCTTTCCCGGTTCACATACGTACCGTTGAGCGAGCCGACGTCGCGGACGGTGAACGTGCCGCCGTCCCGGTGGAACTCGGCGTGGCGGCGCGACACCGTCACGTCGTCGAGGAAGATGTCACTGTCCGGGTGCCGGCCGCTGGTCGTCACGTCGTGGTCGAGGAGGAAGCGGGCGCCTGCGTTGGGGCCACGGCGGACCACCAGCAGAGCCATCCCCGGCGGGAGCGAGCCGGACATGCGGCTCGGCACCACGTCGGTCTCAGGTCCCTCCAGCACCTCGTCAAGGGCGCCAAGGTTCAGCGTGGACGTGACGTCGAGCGGGGGGAACTCGTCGTCTGGGCGCGTCATCGGACCACCTCACGGATCAGTTGGTCGTCGCCTCCCGGCGGGACACGCGGCGTTGCGGCCCCCGCCGAGCCATTTCGGCCCGACGCACGACTATCGGTTTCAAAGGAATAACAGTTCTTCGTGTGCTTCGCGAGCCTAGTCAGCGCCAATATCGCTGAGCAACCGGACGCGCGGAGACCTCAGCTCTCGGTGAGGGCCCTGTACGCCGCCGCGTCCAGCAGCGCCGCGACCGACGCCGGATCGTCCGGCGTGATCTCCACCAGCCAGCCGGCCGCGTACGGCTCGCCGTTGATGATCTCCGGCTCATCGGCCAGCGTCGCGTTCCGCGCCACGACCGTGCCCGATATCGGCGCGTAGATCTCCGAGACGCTCTTGGTCGACTCGATCTCGCCGAGCGAGTCACCCGCCTGCACCACCGTGCCCTCGTCGGGCAGCTGCACAAAGACGATGTCGCCCAGGGCGTCCTGCGCGAAGTGGGTGATGCCCACCCGCACGGGCCCGCTGCCGTCACCGGCGACCCACTCGTGCTCCGCGGTATACCGCAGATCCTCAGGAATCAACGCTTCCTCCGTAAATCACGAAACAGGACGCGCGTATCGCAAAGCTGCCGCCTTACGCACCGCGGTCACCTCGACCAGCGAACGCGAGTCCATGGTCACGCTACCGCCGTCGTTCTGCACCGACGCCACCACCCCGCCCGGGATCTGCAGCGCAGTGCTCATCGTGCTCGGCGGACCGATCACCAGCAGACGGAACGGACCCGTCAACTGTTCACCGTCAGCGATGATCCCGCCACCCGACGCATCCACGAAGAAGCTCGACGCCACCACCCGCACCGAGGTGCCGTTCGCCCCATTGAGCTGCATCACCTCACCGCCCGCGCCACGCAGCTCCTGCACCGCGTTCAGCACGTCGGACGCCCGCACGTTGCTCAGCGTGATGTCCAGCCCCGGACCGCTGCCCGCCACCGTCCCGGCGAGCAGCCCCAGCTGCTGACTGCGCTTCTCCGCCTCGACCTGCGCCGCCTCACGGCCCGCCACACCCGAGCTGAGCTGCTGCTTACTGGTCTCCAGCTCCTGGATCTCGGTCAGCAGGCGACTGTCCTGCGCCTCCAGGTCACTCAGGATCCGGACCAGGTCCTCCTGCCGCATCCCGGCCAGCCCGTCGTCGGCGTCGTTGCTGCGCAACTGCACCACCAGCGTGAACCCGAACAGCGCCAACAACACCCAGATCAGCGCCCCGGCCGGCGCCGGCCAGCGCCGCCCCAGGCGACCAAGATCACTTTCTCCGGGCTCCGTCCGATCGGGTGACGTGGCGGATATCTCCGCCTCACCGTCCTCCCGGTCACCCGACCGGGGCACCCCCGCGGCCTGCGCGTCACCCTCGCCCAGCGGGGCGGCCTCCGCCGCTTCGGTCCCCTCAAAACCATGCGGGGGTACGTCGGGAGCGCTCCGCCGAGCCAGAGAGACCGTCGGCTCCTCATCACCGATCGGCTCGGCGCCCTCGGCCGTGGGCTCGTCGCCCGGCCCGGTCGGCGCCGTCGCCTTGAACTCGTCGCCCGGCCCGGTTGACTCCGTCGCCGTGAACTCGTCGCCCGGCCCGGTCGGCGCCGTCGTGGGCCTGCCGCCCGGCGCCGTCGTCAGCTCGTCGCCCGGCCCGGTCGGCGCCGTCGTGGGCCTGCCGCCCGGCACCGTCGGCGCGTTGTCGTCCGCCGGGGCCGGCGTGGTGGCCGGATCCCCCTCCGCGACGGGCACGGCGGAAGCGGCCGCGGTCTGCGCCCGCGACCCGGTCTCATCAGGCTCGATCATCGAATTCCTATGCCCGGAACAGGTGACGTCGGATCGCCGCGACATTACCGAAGATCCGCACGCCGAGCACGACCACGACACCCGTCGACAACTGACCACCCACACCGAGCTGGTCACCGACGTACACGATCAGCGCGGACACCAGCACGTTGGAGATGAACGAGACCACGAACTGCTTGTCGTCGAAAATCCCGTCCAGCTTGGCCCGCACCCCGCCGAACACCGCGTCCAGCGCCGCCACCACCGCGATCGGCAGGTACGGCACCAGCTCCAGCGGCACCGACGGTTCGTACAGGATGCCCAGGAGAACACCGGCGAGCAGAGCGAGTACGGCGATCATCGGCCGCCTTCCGTGGACGAACCCGGCACCGGCGACCCCGGCCCGGACGACGAAGCGGAGCCTGACGGCGCGGGCACGATGCTGGGCGCGGCCGAACGGAGCTGGAACTCGGTAGCCGCCTCCAGGGTCACGTCCTTCGCCTCGGCGGCCTTGAACGAGATCCCGTACCGCCCGGACAGCGTCTCGAAGAACTGCCCGGCATAGCCCGCCCGGAAGTCGTCGGCGAGATCCTCCGGCCCGATCGCCACCACCTCGTACGGTGACGCCACCGGCCGGATGTCGACCAGGATCGCCTCACCGGCCTGCCGGATCCGTGACGTCGCGGTCAGCCGCTGCCCGTTGATCATGATGGCCTCGGCGCCCGCCTCCCACAGCGCGTTCGCCGCCAGCTGCAGATCGGTGTCCTTGACCTGGCCCTCGGTACGCCGTTCCCCGGTCACCGCGTCCACCGACGTCGGCCCGTCCACCAGCGTGATCTTCGCACCCGAGCCGCGGACCCGCGACATGCCGGTGACCGCCTCCAGATCACGCAACTCGGCCAGCGCCGCCCCGCCCAGAGCCCGGTCCCGCAGCGCGGCAACCTCGTCACCGAGCCGGTCGGCCTGCTCCCGCAGGCGATCGGTCTCCTCCCGGCGCTTCTGCACCTGGGTGATCAGCGACTCCCGCGCCACGGTCCGGGCCGGCTCTTCGGCGACCGTCTGCCGATAGGCCACCACCAGCAGGAACCCGATCACCACGAGAGTCAGCGCCGAGGACCCGCCGGCCAGCGACCGCCGCCAGCCGCGCCGCCGGCCCTCGGTGGCCCGCCGTGCGGCGGCGTCCTGGTACCCCGGATCGAGCGGGTTCTGGAACAGCGCCGTGAGAAAGTCCGGTCCGTAGGTCCGCTTCCCCGCCGACGCCCCGTCCGGGTCCGGCCCACCGGCCGGGAGATACGAGGGCGGCAGGCTCACGACACGCCCCCGGCGCCGCACCTCACGACGCCTCCCCGGCATCGGCCCGCAGCAGGCGCACGGCCTGGATCAGATAGAGCACGGCCGCGCACCAGTAGAGCCCCAGCGCCCACCAGGCCAGCCCCCAGCCGACCGGGATCGCCCACCAGGCCAGCCCCGGCGCCGCCGTGCCCAGCAGAATGATCGGAAACGCCGCGAGCAGCAGGAACGTCCCGGTCTTGCCGACGTAGTGCACCGGCGGCGGCCCGAACCCGTGCCGCCGCAGGATGACCAGCGCCACCCCGAGCACGGCCTCACGCGCCAGGAGCGCGGCGGTGAACCACAGCGGCACCACCTCACGCACGGTGAACCCGATCAGCGTGGCCAGGATGTACAGCCGGTCCGCGAACGGGTCCAGCAGCTCACCGAGGCGGCTCACCGAGTTCATCCGGCGGGCGACGTATCCGTCCACCCAGTCGGTGGATCCGCCGATCGCGAGCACGACCACCGCCGCCACGTCCTGCTCGGCCACGAGCAGCAGATAGAGGAAGAGCGGCACCCCGAGCAGCCGGATGAAGCTGATCACATTGGGCAGCGTCCAGATGCGATTGGAGGTCTCGATGGACGGCGCAGGCCGCTGCGACATCGCGACTTCCTCTCCCCCTCGGCCGAGGCCCCCGCCCTGGCTCGTGCGCAAGCCCCGAACGCACGAACGGGCCGCTCGCCGAGCAACTATAACCAGCCGCGTTCCCCAACCCGGCACGCAGTCACGCTGGCCACACCCACCAACACATCCTAGGAGGCTAGCTCATTCCCCCCGCGACCCAGAACGACCACCCACCACCCCTCCGCGATCTAGGACGACCACCCACCGCCGCAGGTGGCGAACCGCCCAAGATCGCGGAGGGAGGGGTCCGGCGCGCGGGCGCGCGGGAGCGCGCTCCACCGCCACCCTTCCGTGACAGATCTTGGACGAGCACCCACCGCCGCAGGTGGCGAAACGTCCAAGATCTCGGAAGGAAGGAGTCCGGCGAGCCGCGAAGCGGCGCGGGAAGGCGAGAGGGCCCGGGAGGGTGGGAAGACGAGAGGGCGGAAGGGCGCGGGAGGGCGAAAGGAGCCGGGAAGGCGAAAAGACCCGGGAGGGTCAGTGGGAGTGGCGGCCCCGCCGGGCGCGGACGTAGTCGTCGATCACGTAGCGGCCCAGGTCGGCGGCGTCCGGGCTGAAGACGCGGCCGCCGTTGCGCTGGGCGATCGCGCCGACGAAACGGCGCAGGCCGTCGTCCTCGCCGAGCATGAAGACGTTCAGGGTGGCGCCGTACCGGGTCAGCTGGTCGACCTCGCGGACGGTGGCCTGGACGGTCTCCGCCAGCGGCGGCCACCAGAACACCGCCTCGCCGTCCTCCTCCAGGTGGGCGGTGGGCTCGCCGTCGGTGACCACCAGGACGACCGGCTCGGCGCCGGGGTGGCGGCGCAAATGCCGGCCGGCGATCTTGAGGGCGTGCTGGAGGTTGGTGCCCTTCTCGATGGTGGGCTCGATGGCGGCCAGCTCCCCCTGGGAGAGCGTCTGCGCATACCGCCCGAAGCCGACGATCTGGAGCGCGTCCTGCGGGAACCGGGTGGCGACCAGATGGGACAGGGCCAGGGCGGTCTGCTTCATCGGGCCCCAGCGGCCGTCGGCGTACATCGAATAGGAAAGGTCGACGCAGAGGGCGACCGCCGCGGAGGCCCGGCGCTCGGTCTCGGCGATCTCGAAATCTTCGGGCTCCAGGCGGACCGGAAGGGTCGCCGCGGAGGCCGAGGCGGCCCGGCGGCGGACCGCGTTGCCGATGGTCCGCACCACGTCGAGGGGTTGATCGTCGCCGAACTCCCAGCGGCGCGAGGAGCCGATCAGGTCACCGGCGGCGCCGGCGTCGCGCATGTCGTGCTCGCCGCGCCGGCCGGCGATGTCGGAGAAGATCGCCGAGAGGGCGGTCTGGCCGAGGCGGCGCAGCGCCTTCGGGGAGAGGGTGAGGCCGTCCGCGTCGCGCTGGACCCAGCCCTGGCGGCGCAGCTCGCGCTCCAGCTCGCGCAGCCGCCGCAGGTCGTCGGCGGCGCCGCGGCCGAGCTGGCGTTCGACCGCCTCGACGTCGACGTCGTCCAGCGTGGCGCCGGGATGGTCCTGGCCGAGCTGCTCGATCAGCTCGTCCAGGTCGGCGATCTCGCCGAGCGCCGAGGCCGCGTCGCCGTATCCGAGGTCGCCGGGGCCGCGCATCCGCTCGCCGCGGCCCCAGTTCAGGTTCGGCCGCAGCGTGCGCAGGTTGTCGGTGAGCTGGGCGAGCTGCCCGCGCAGCGGTCCGTCGCCGAGAGCCTGCCGCATCAGCTGCTCCAGCTCCTCGCGCTGTTGCGGGCTGAGGGAGCGCATCAGGCGTTCCGCGGCGGCGGCCTGCCGGGCCAGCGAGTCGATCAGCTCGTCGACATCGCGTGGGTTGTCCGGGAAGAACCGGCCGTGCCGCTCCATGAAGTCGCGGAACGCGTCGGTGGTGTCCTCGCCGCGGGCGTGCCGACCGAGCAGGTCGTTGAGGTCGTCGAGCATGGCCGAGACGTCCGACAGGTCGCCCTCCTGGAGGGCCTGCTTCATGCCGGCGAAGCGCTGGGCGACGACCTCCTGCCGCAGTCCGGCGAGGATCTGCTGGTAGATCTGCCGGGCGTCGTCGGACGTCCAGTCGTAGCCGGACAGCTCGGAGACGGCCTGTGACACCGATGCCGGCAGGCTGTCCAGCATCGCCTCGTTGAAGCGGGCGTCGTCGTCCTGACGGGCGGCGAGCGCGTCCCGTTCGGCGGCGAGGGCCTGGTCCAGCATCTGCCGGGCCCGGGTGACGGCGCCGTCGAGGTTGCCGCGGCGCAGCGCCTCCCGCCGCAGCCGGCGGGCCCGGTCCATCAGCGAGTCGAGCCCACGGCCGTCGCGGGGCCCGCGCCGGATCAGGTCACGCAGCGCGTCCCGCAGGCTGTCGCCGCGCAGGACCCGCTCCCCCATGGCGTCGACCGCGGCCCGTACGTCGTACGGCGGCGCGAGTGGATCGGGCCCGTCCCGCCAGGCCCCGTAGCGGAAGACATTGCCGGGCACGGACCTCAGCTCCCGTAGATGGTGCGGCCGTCGTCGGTCAGCTCCTTGGCGAGACGGCGGGTCAGGTGCAGCCCCTCCAGGACGAACTCGATGCCGGACGCCGCCTGCCCGGGGCTGGGCGCGTCGCCCAGCCCGAGCCGGTCCAGCACCTTGGCCAGCCCCGGCACCGTCCCGATCTGCCCGAGCAGCTCGTCGGCGCTGACCAGGTCACCGGTCTGGATGATGGCGCCCTCGGCGACCACGTCGGTGAAACCGGACAGGTCGAGACCGGCGAGCCGGGCCCGGAACGTCTCGGCGGTGGCGACCCGCAGCAGGTGGCCGAGGATCTCGGTCTCCCGGCCCTCCTCGCCGCTCTCGAACTCGACCTTGCCGCGCAGCGTGGCGGTGACCGAGACGGCGTCGCAGATCCGGGCGACCGCCTCGCGTTCGCCGCGCAGCCCGGCCCGGCGCAGTGCGGACGCCGCCACGGTCTCGGCGGCGGCGATCGCGAACCGGGCCGACACGCCGGATCGCGCGTCCACCGACGGCGACTCGCGGACCGCCCGGGTGTAGCGGGCCAGCACGTCGACGAGGTGGTCGGGCAGGGACGCGACGAGCGCCGCCTCCTGCCGGATCAGGGCGGTCTCCAGCTCCAGGTCGACCGGGTAGTGGGTGCGGATCTCCGCGCCGAACCGGTCCTTGAGCGGGGTGATGATGCGGCCTCGGTTGGTGTAGTCCTCCGGGTTGGCCGACGCCACCAGCAGCAGGTCGAGCGGCAGCCGGAGCTGGTAGCCGCGGACTTGGATGTCGCGCTCCTCCAGCACGTTGAGCAGCGACACCTGGATCCGCTCGGCCAGGTCGGGCAGCTCGTTGACGGCGAAGATGCCCCGGTTGGTGCGCGGCACGAGGCCGAAGTGGATGGTCTCCGGGTCGCCCAGGGCGCGGCCCTCGGCCACCTTGATCGGGTCGACGTCGCCGATCAGGTCGCCGACGCTGGTGTCCGGGGTGGCGAGCTTCTCGCCATACCGCTCGGAGCGGTGCAGCCAGGCGACCGGCAGGAGGTCGCCGGTCTCGGCGGCCAGCCGGCGGGAAGCGGGGGTGACCGGATGGTACGGATGCTCGTGCAGCTCGGAGCCGGCGATGTAGGGCGTCCACTCGTCGAGCAGGCCCACGAGGGCCCGGATGAGGCGGGTCTTGCCCTGGCCGCGCTCGCCGAGCAGGACCATGTCGTGCCCGGCGAGCAGCGCGCGCTCGACCTCGGGCAGGACGGTGTCGTCATAGCCGACGATGCCGGGGAAGCGTGGCTCGCCGGAACGCAGCCGGGCCAGCAGGTTGTCGCGGAGCTCTTCTTTCACCGGACGGAACTGGTGGCCGGTGGCACGCAGCTCGCCCACGGTGCGGGGCAGGTCGGCGGGTTCGGCGGGTGAGGTCACCGCACGAACGCTACTCCGGCGATATGACGACATCGACTGTGCGCGCCGACACATCCAGGCGCGCGGGATTGGCTCTGGTCACCCTCGGCTGCCGCGCGGCACGCTCGGTCGCATGACGCAGATTCTTCGGTACGCGGCCTTCACCCTCGATCCGGCCGGAGGCAACCCGGCCGGGGTGGTCCTGGACGCGAGCACGCTCAGTGACGCCCGGATGCTCCAGATCGCTGCCGAGGTGGGTTATTCGGAGACGGCGTTCCTGACCGCGGCCGACGGCGACCGCTACCGGGTGCGGTATTTCAGCCCGCTCGTCGAGGTGCCGTTCTGCGGGCACGCCACGGTGGCGACCGCGGTGGCGCTCGGCCCCGGCGAGCACGTCTTCACGACCAACGCGGGCGACGTGCCGGTGTCCGTCGACGAGGCCGGGGTGGCGACCCTGAGCAGCGTCCGGCCGCGGGTCGGCGACCTGGGCGCGGCCGATCTGGCGGCGCTGCTCACGGCGTTGCGCTGGGACGCCGGCGACCTCGATCCGGCGCTGCCGCCGCGCGTGGCGTACGCCGGGGCGTACCACCCGATTCTGGCCGTGACCAGCCGGAAGCGCCTCGCCGAGCTGGACTACGACGTGCCGGCGCTGACCGCGCTGATGACCGCGCGCGGCTGGACGACGGTGCAGCTGGTGTTCCGCGAATCCGCGGAGACGTTCGACGTGCGTGACCCGTTCCCGGTCGGCGGGGTGTACGAGGACCCGGCCACCGGCGCGGCGGCCGCTGCCCTCGGTGGCTATCTGCGGGAGCTGGAGCTGGTTCCGGCCGGGGCCGAGCTGCTGCTGCGGCAGGGCGACGACATGGGCCGGCCGAGCCGCGTCACCGTGCGCCTGGTTCCCGGGAACGAGGCGGTCCTGGTGAGCGGCCCGGCCGTCCCGATCAGCTGATCCGCAGGCCGGCGCCGGAGACGCCGACCACGGTTCCGGACGGGTACCGCAGGGTGTGGTCACGGTCGGTGGAGATCAGCACGAGGCCGATCCGGTGCCCGGCCGCGAACACGTGGTCGGTGGTCTGGAGGTCCCAGCGGAAGGTGTAGGTCTTCCCGGCCCTGATCGGTGTGGTGTGTGCCGGCGAGATCCGGTTCCGCACATCGATCCAGCCACGGGTGACGATCTCGTAAGGGGTCGTCGCCGTCACGTACTCCCGTTTGGCGAAGCACCCGGGATCGCCCTCGATGCCCGGCCCGATGCACTCCAGCTCGGCGAGCGTCCGGGTGCGGACGAACCGCTCCGCCTCCCCGTAGTCGACCAGCAGCGCGGTCAGGTAGGGGCTGTCGCCGTCCAGCGAGGCCCGGACCGTGACCTCCGGGGTGCCGGTGAGCCGGGTCTCCTTCGCGAGGGGCTCGGTCAGGTAGGCGATCCGGTTCGGGTCGGCGCTGTCCGGCGCGGCCGCCAGGTCCTCGGCGGTCCGTGCCGTGTTGTCGGTGAAGGTCTGCGGTTCACCCGTCCCGAAATGGAACGAGGTGGGCCGCAGCGGCCAGGTCCGCGAGGTCACCCAGTGGTTCGGCGCGGTCTCGACGTCGGCGACCGGCTCCCGCATGATCCCGGTGTCGATCTTGTAGAGCCACTGGTCGAACCACCGGTGCAGGGTGGTCAGCCACTCGGTGCGCCGGATGTTGAACGGGTCGGTGTGCGCGGCCTGGTGCAGCCAGATCTTGCGGGGCACGTTCCGCTTCGACAGCGCGTCCCACCACTGGCCGGCCTGCCCGGTCCGGACGTTGAAGTCGTGCAGCCCGTGCACCAGCAGCACGCTGGCCCGCACCTTGTGCACGTCACGCAGATAGTCCCGCTCGGCCCAGTAGGCGCTGTAGTCCCCGGTCTCCCGGTCCTGCGCCTCTTCGATATGCGCCATCACATCGGCGCAGACCTCGGGATTCTCCCTGGTCAGGACGGCCTTGGCCAGCACGTCGGTGTCCTCGCCCTGGAATCCGCCGGGCGCCACCACCCCACCGTTGCTGCGGTAGTAGTCGTACCAGCTGGAGATCGCGGCGATCGGCACGATCGTCTCCAGGCCGCGTACGCCGGTGGCGGCGACCGCGTTCGGCAGGGTGCCGTTGTAGGAGACGCCGATCATCCCGGTCCGGCCGGTGGTCCAGCCCGCCGTCACCGGGGCGCCGGCCGCGTCGAAGCCCGGTGCCCGGCCGTTCAGCCAGTCGATCACGGCCTTCATGCCGAGCGTCTCGTTGCGCCCGCCCGAGGTGGGGCAGCCGGTCGAGCCGCCGCTGCCGAGGCTGTCGGCGAACACCACGGCGTAGCCGCGCGGAACGAAGTAGTTGTCCAGATAGCCGGCGAAGGTGATGGTCTCCGCCCGGTTCGCGTCGATCGACCGCTGGGACAGGCTGCCGTCGCGGTCGATGTCGTCGTGGTTGGGCACGTCGTTGAGGCCCGCGTAGTACGGGCTCGGCTGGAAGATCACCGGCACCTTGGCACTGGTGGCGGGCCGGATGATCCGCACGGCGACCCGGTCCGGTTGCCCGTCCGAGTCGCTGTCGACCGGGGCCTGCACCCAAACCTGTTCCCGGATCGCGGTGGCGTAGTCGTGGACCGGTTGGGTGCCGGTCGCGGCGTGGGCCGGGGTCGCGGCGATGACCGCCGACCCGGCGAGAACGACGAGGAGCGTGAGGCTCCTGGCAAGCAGTCGCATCGGCACACCGTATCGCCATCCGTCGATTTCCAGGAGGGCCTAGAATCGTGCCTGATGAGCGCCACAATGATCGCCCGCGACCTCGCCGCGGGACACGGGGACCGCACCCTCTTCGAAGCACTCGACCTCGTGGTCGCACCCGGCGACGTGATCGGACTGGTCGGCGTCAACGGGGCGGGCAAGACCACGCTCCTTCGTACCCTCGCGGGTTTGATCGCCACCGAGAGCGGAAGCGTCTCGCTCAGCCCGCCCACCGCCAACGTCGGATATCTGCCGCAGGAGCGGGAACGGCGCGCCGGCGAGACCGTGCGCGAGTTCCTCGGCCGGCGCACCGGGGTGACCGCCGCGCACGCGGCGATGGACGCCGCCGCCGAAGAGCTCGCCGAAGGAAAGCCCGGCGCCGACGACCGGTACTCGGCCGCCCTCGAACGCTGGCTCGACCTGGGCGGCGCCGACCTCGATGACCGGATCGCCGAGACCGACCTGGGTTTCGCCACGGACCTGCCGATGACCGCCCTCTCCGGCGGCCAGGCGGCCCGCGCCGGCATGGCGTCGCTGCTGCTCAGCCGCTATGACGTCTACCTGCTCGACGAGCCGACCAACGACCTCGACCTGGACGGCCTGGCCCGCCTCGAATCGTTCGTCGCCGGGCTGCGCGCCGGTGTCGTCGTGGTCAGCCACGACCGCGAGTTCCTCACCCGGACCGTCACCAAGGTCCTCGAACTCGACCTCGCCCAGCGGCAGGTCCGCCTCTACGGTGGCGGCTACGCCTCCTACCTCGAAGAACGCGAACGGGCCCGGCAGCACGCCCGTGACCAGTACGAGGAGTACTCCGACAAGAAGGAGGACCTGCTCGAACGCGCCCGCACCCAGCGCGCCTGGATGGACAAGGGAGTGCGCAACGCCCGCCGCAAGGCCACCGACAACGACAAGCACGTGAAGGCGTTCCGCGGCGAGACCAGCGAGAAGCAGGCGGCCAAGGCCCGCCAGACGGAACGCCTCATCGAACGGCTCGAGGTGGTCGAGGAACCCCGCAAGGAGTGGGAGCTGCGCATGGAGATCGCCGCGGCGCCACGCGCGGGCGCCGTCGTGGCCACCCTTCGCGATGCCATCGTACGGCGGGGAGCGTTCGCCCTCGGCCCGGTCACACTCCAGATCGACTGGGCCGACCGGGTCGCCATCACCGGCGCGAACGGCTCCGGCAAGTCCACACTGCTGGCCGCCATGCTGGGCCGCATCCCGCTCGACTCCGGCGACCGTCACCTCGGCCCCGGCGTGGTGATCGGCGAGGTCGACCAGGCCCGCGGCCTGTTCCTCGGCGACGAGCCCTTGGCGGCCGCGTTCGGTGCGGCCGTCCCCACCTGGCCGGACGCCGACGTCCGCACCCTTCTCGCCAAATTCGGCCTACGGTCGGCACACGTGCTCCGCCCCGCCGCCACCCTCTCCCCCGGCGAACGCACCCGGGCCGCACTGGCCCTGCTCCAGGCGCGCGGCGTGAACCTGCTGGTGCTCGACGAGCCCACCAACCATTTGGACCTGCCTGCCATCGAACAGCTGGAGTCGGCGCTGGCCTCCTACACCGGCACCCTGCTGCTGGTCACCCACGACCGCCGCATGCTGGAGGCGGTCGCCACAAACCGCCACATCGAGGTAGCCGACGGAAAGGTGACCGCCTGACGCGCGCTCCCACCGCAGCGCCCCTCCCTTGCTCCAGGTTCCCGCGCGCCCCGCACCCTCCGGGTTCTTGTGCGCCCACACTCTGGATTCCCGCACGCCGCCACGCCCTGAATCCCGCCAGCCCCCACACTCAGGTTTCCCGCACGCCCCCGCACTCTGGAAACCCGCCAGCCCCCGCACTCTGGATTCTTGCGCGGCCCCACGCACAGGAAACCCGCCAGCCCCCACGCACAGGAAACCCGCCAGCCCCCACGCACAGGAAACCCGCCAGCCCCCACGCACAGGAAACCCGCCAGCCCTCACGCACAGGAAACCCGCCAGCCCTCACGCACAGGAAACCCGCCAGCCCTCACGCACAGGAAACCCGCCAGCCCCACGCTCTGGATTCTTGCGCGGCCCCGCGCGCTTCGGACTTCTTGCGCAGCCCGCGCGCTCCTGGCTTCTACGCTTGCCCTTGCGCTCAGGGTTCCTGCACGGCCGGCGCGTTTTGATTTCTTGCGCAGCCTGCGCGCCGGATTGATCTTGTGATGCGCGATGCCTGCGGTGATCGATCGTGCCGACGCATGGCCGAATCCGTCAGCGGGTGGCGAGCCACTGCGGGGCAGGCCGACTGAATACGCTCCATCGCCGTTGATGACTACGGGCATGCCGATTGAGGGCAAGCCATCGCCATTGACAACTACGAGCATGCGGCTGAGGCCAAACCATCGCCGATGATGACTACAGGCATGCCAGTTGAGGGCGTGCCGTCACCGATGACGACTACAGCCATGCCGGCTGAGTGCATGCCATCACCGATGACGACTACAGCCATGCCGGCTGAGTGCATGCCATCACCGATGACGACTACAGCCATGCCGGCTGAGGCCACGCCATCACCAATGATGACTATGGGGGCCTGGCGTCGAGGGTTGCGGTGGATGCCGTGGTCGGGGCCTTGTCGTTGGAACGGCGAAGGCGTAGGCCGGTGTCGGCGGCCGGGATTTCCAGCGGTGCCTGTGGCCAAGGTTTTCAGCGGGGCGCCGGGGCTGACCGGCGACTCCGCTCGCGGCAGTCGGGCCTGTGTGGATCTCTTCGGCTGGCCGTGGGTGCTGACTCAGCGCGGCCGAGACAGCTCTGACAACCAGCCGGAACCTCCCAGCCAACCGCGACCCCTCCTCCAACCCGCGGCCGAGACGACTCTGACGGCCAGTTGGAACCCCTTGTCCGACTGTTGACGGTTCGGCCATCGGGTGCGACGGCGAGATCGCAGGGTGCGGCCTGCGGAGCGGTTCCGGTGTGTGCGGCGCGGGCGGCGCGGTTACGAGTATGTGGAGGGACTCGATTGCGGTGAACGGTCTGCGGCTGTCCGGTGCGCACCGCGCGGGAGGCTGCGGCCGTTCAGCGGAAACGACCGGCCGCGCGGCAGATGCAGCCGGTGCCGCCGATGCCGCAGGTGCAGCAGATACAGCCGGTGCCGCAGGTGCGGCCGATACGGCAGGTGCCGGTGCGGCGGGTGCCGGTGCGGCGGGTGCCGGTGCGGCGGGTGCCGGTGCGGCGGGTGCCGGTGCGGCGGGTGCCGGTGCGGCGGGTGCCGGTGCGGCGGGTGCCGGTGCCGCCGATGCGGCGGGTGCCATAAGGGCCGCGGGACGGCCCGGGCCAGGCGAGGTCGGTGGGGCGGCTGGGTTGTGGTGGAGGCGGCGAAGCTTTTCGGCGTGGCGGCGCTGAAGGCCGAAAGCGCGACGACGCTGTTGCATACGACGAAACTCCTCCCGCTCGGGAGAATGATTTCGCGCCTTCGTCGGGTCGCGCATCTCCGCGGTTTGCGCCCTACTGAACAGCGATCCCTGCCCCATGAGGAAATTCTTCCGCGATCCGATCGCGAGGTGTAAGCGGATGATCATGCCATCCTGAATTCATTCGGCACCTTGAAATCGCGCCACCGCAATGAATGAAATTCATGACGATGTCAGAACTACCGAGAAAGGGATCCTCCTGGCGCGATTCACCCATTTCGAGACCGCGCCGAGGGTGCATGGCGGTAAGGCCGGAAGGACAACTTCTCGTCCACACTGTCAGGCGCGCCAGTCGCCATCACGCCCGCGCCGCGGAGTCTGCGTGGACGCTCGGTTGCATCACCTCAGGTCGGTGCCAGCCGAAGGCCGTCGTCGAACTCCAGTGCGGGTTCGTCAGCCGACGGAGCGGCTCCCAGCTTCTTGAGGTATGCCACCTGTGCATCGGCTTCCAGGGCGAGCACGGCGACACCACGCGCGAACGAGACAGCGGATCTCGGGCCCGACTCATCCACGAGATCATCCCAGCATTCGCTTCGGTCGATGCCCATCCTCGATCGCCGCCGGGGAGGCCCACATCGCGTCGCAGGCGACCGGCAGGACGGACGCCATGAGTGAGTGCGGTAGACAGTCTCAGCGAGCCTCCACCGGTCACCTCGACCGGCCGGGCGGCGACCGGGCGACCGGTGAAACACGACCGGAAGGCGACGCTACCGAAGGGGCGGACTGACCGGGGCGGTCGGCTGACTGGCGGCCCGCTTCGCGTCGCGCAAGGCCGGGGCCAGGACCAGGGCCAGGACCAGGACCGGGGCCAGGACCAGGACCGGGGCCAGGACCAGGACCGGGGCCAGGACCAGGACCGGGGCCAGGACCAGGACCGGGCCGGGGCCAGGGCCAGGACCGGGGCCAGGACCGGGGCCAGGACCGGGGCCAGGGCCGGGGCCAGGGCCAGGACCGGGGCCAGGGCCAGGGCCAGGGCCAGGACCAGGACCGGGGCCAGGGCCAGGGCCAGGGCCAGGGCCAGGGCCAGGGCCAGGGCCAGGACCGGGGCCAGGGCCAGGGCCAGGACCGGGGCCAGGGCCAGGGCCAGGACCGGGGCCAGGGCCAGGACCGGGGCCAGGGCCAGGGCCAGGACCGGGGCCGGGGCCGGGGCCGGGGCCGGGGCCGGGGCCGGGGCCGGGGATGTTGTGGAAGATGTCGGCGGCCTCGCAGACGCCGCTGTTCGTGATCGTCTGCAGGAGTTCGGGGGCCGGTACGGCGACGGCGCAGATGAGTGTGGCGACGACCGTCCTGCGGACGGCGAGCGTCAGGCTGACCGCGAACGGGATGAAGAGGACCGTGTTGAGGAGGGCCTGCGCGTCGACGGAGTACGGGTCGTCTACCAGGCACGACTCGGGTCCACTCCGTTGTACTACAGCGTCCGGCCGCCGCTGACGAACAGCGCGGTCGCGGCGGCGGAATAGCTGATCAGCAGCAGGAATGTGGGCAGGAACGCCGATCCTCGGAGCCGCTTGAGCGCATACGCCAGTGCCGCGCCGGCGCCGCCCGCGAGGAGCAGCGCCGCCAGCACCACCGGCTCGGTGGCGAGACGGACGGACAGGTCAGCCAGCGGTGATGAACGGGCTGCTCAGGGGGCCCTCGTTGGCGGACCGGTCCAGGCCGCTCAGGCAGTAGGTGACCGGGCCGGCGGGGGGCTTCGGGTCCACCACCGGGGTGCCGGCACGACCGGTGGCGATCAGGGTCGCGTCCTTCTCACCCGTGCGGTAAAGGGCCCAGCTCGCGCCCCCGGAAGCCGCAGCCGTCGTCAGGGTGATCCGGCCGCCGGCGTCGCGGGTGGCCCCGGTGATGCGCGGCGCCGCGGGCGGCGATGCCGGCAGGCGCGACATGGGCGGCAGCAGGGCGGGCGCCGCGTAGTGCCTGGCGGTGTACCGGGTGACCGCGCCGAGCCGGTCGGCACGGATCTGCTTGGCGTTGTAGTGGACCTGGCCCTGGACGCCGTACCGGTCGTTGAGGGTCAGTTGTTTGTCGATCTGGGCGGGGTCGCTCCAGTCGCCCTTCTCGCCGATCCGGTAGTCGGCGATCCCGATGTAGAGCTGCACACCGGTGCCTTTGACCGTTTTCGCCCACCAGGGCAGCACCTTGGCGTAGTCGGCCTTGTCGAAGCCGATGGTCCAGTAGAGCTGCGGGACGATGTAGTCGAGCCAGCCTTCGCGCACCCATTTACGGGTGTCGGCGTAGATGGCGCTGTAGCTCTCCAGGCCCTTGGTGTCGGAGCCCTCGCCGCCGTTGCGCCAGATGCCGAACGGGCTGATCCCGAACTTGACCCACGGCTTGATCTCGGCGATCCGCTGCTTCATCTCGCGGACCAGGGTGTTGACGTTCTCCCGCCGCCAGTCGGCCCGGTTCCTGCCGTTGCCGTACTTCGCGTAGGAGGCGCCGTCGGGGAAGTCCGCGCCGCCGCCGTCGCCGGGGTACGGGTAGAAGAAGTCGTCGAAGTGGACGCCGTCGACGTCGTACTTCTGGACGGCCTCCAGCATCGCGTCCTCGACGAAGCGGCGGGCCTCCGGATTGCCCGGGTCGTAGTAGAAGCGGCCCTTGGCGCCGGCGGGATGCGCGATCCGCCACTCCGGGTGGACCACCAGCGGATGGTCGGCGGGCAGCTTGGTCAGGTCGGTGCCGGCGCCGGACGGGGCGAACTGGGTGCCCCGGTACGGGTTGAACCAGGCGTGGAACTCCAGGTTGCGGGCGTGCGCCTCGCCGACCATGAACGCCATCGGGTCCCAGCCGGGATCGCTGCCGTCCAGCTTGCCGGTCAGCCAGTTCGACCAGGGCGCGTACGCGGACGGCCAGAACGCGTCACCGCTGGGCCGGACGTGCACGAAGATCGCGTTGTGGTGTTTCGCCACGGCCAGGTCGAGCCATTTCAGGTACTCGGTTTTCACCTGGTCCTGCGGCAGTCCCGGCCGGCTCGGGAAGTCGATGTTGTAGACCGTGGTGAGCCACATGCCGCGCAGCTCACGCGGCGCGCTGACCGGCAGCGTCCCGCACCGGCCGGCCTCGACCTGTGCGGGCGCCTCGGCCGCCGCCACCGGATCCCCGGCCGGGACGCCGGGCGCCTCGTAGAAGGCGGCCCGGACCAGGCCGAGACCGACGACGGCCACCGCGAACAGGGCGGCCGCGGACAGCAGCGCCACCCACACGGGTGGCCGGCGGAGCAGGCTCACCGGACCGTCCGGTATATCTCGAGGGTGTCCTCGGCGATCCGGGACCAGCTGAACCTCTCCACGGCGCGGCGGCGGCCGGCCTTGCCCATCCGTTCGGCCAGCGCCGGGTCGTTCAGCAGCCGGGTCAGGGTGGCGGCCAGGTCGGCGACGAATCCCTCCGGGTCGACGGGCGTGCCTGTTCCGTCCTCGAGCTGCCGGATCGGCACCAGCAGGCCGGTCTCACCGTCCGCCACCACCTCGGGGATGCCGCCGGTCGCGGTGGCGACCACCGCGGTCTCGCAGGCCATCGCCTCCAGGTTGACGATGCCCATCGGTTCGTAGATCGACGGGCAGACGAACACGGTGGCGTGCGTGAGGACCTGGATGACCTCCTGTTTGGGCAGCATCTCCTGCACCCAGACCACCCCGTGGGGGTCGCGGACCGCCCGCAGTTCGCGCGCGAGGTCGGCGACCTCGGCGGCGATCTCGGGGGTGTCCGGCGCGCCGGCCAGCAGGATGATCTGCGCCTCGGCGGGCAGCTCACGGCAGGCCCGCATCAGGTACGGCAGGCCCTTCTGCCGGGTGATCCGCCCGACGAACACGACGCTCGGCCGGTCGCGGTCGATGCCCAGCCGGTCGACCACGTCGGTGCCGGAAGACGGCGAGTAGAGGTCGGTGTCGATGCCGTTGTAGACCACGTGGATGCGGTCCGGATCAACCGAGGGGTACGCCTTGAGCACGTCCCGCCGCATCCCGCCGGACACCGCGATGACGGCGTCGGCGTTCTCGATGGCGGTGCGCTCGCAGAACGAGGACAGCGCGTACCCTCCGCCGAGCTGTTCGGCCTTCCAGGGGCGCAGCGGCTCCAGGCTGTGCGTGGTGAGCACGTGCGGCACGCCGTGCAGCAGTTTGGCGGTGTGGCCGGCGAAGTTCGCGTACCAGGTGTGGCTGTGCACCACGTCGGCGCCCTCGCAGCCGGATGCCATCGCCAGGTTGACGCCCATGGTGCGCAGCGCCGCGTTGGCGCCGGACAGTTCGGCGGGTTCCGGGTAGGCGGTGACGCCCGCCTCGTCGCGCGGCCCACCGAAGCAGTGCACCCGGACGTCGGCGAGCCGGCGCAGGTCACGGGTCAGGTATTCGAGGTGGACCCCGGCGCCCCCGTAGACCTCCGGTGGGTACTCACGGGTGAGCAGGTCAGCACGCAGGCGGGTGGTGGAGTCCGTCACGAGTCGCAGCTTAGCGCCCGGATTGGACCGGGGCCGCACCCGAACGACAACCGTCCGGAGGTGCACTGGCCCGATGCCCCTCCGGTTCCCCCACCGTCTCCCGGCCTGGCAGTGCCTGCTGGCCGGCGGCCTCGCGACGGTGCTCGCCCTGCATCTGCTGGGCGTCGGCGCCGCCTGGCTGATCCCGCAGGCGGCCGGAACCGCGATTCTCTGGCGGGCCGCCCGCCGGCACCGTTGCGGCTGGTGGCTGATCGCCGCGGCCGGCACCGCGGGCCTGCTGACCTCCGCCTGGTGGACGGTCCGGGCGGCGACCGGCGCCCCGCCGCCGCACGACACCCCGATGGGCCTGTCGCTCGCCCTCCAGTACGCCCTGCACGCGGCCGGGGCCGTGCAGCTCACCCGCCGCAAACGCCCGGGATCGGCCGCCGAGTCCGGCGCCGTGGTCCTCTGCCTGGCGATGGTGGCCTGGGCGTTCATCGTCCTGCCCTACCTGGGGGAGCCCGGCTACCAGCCGATCGACAACGCCCTGGCGATCCTCGACGGGGTGCTCGACCTGGCGATCCTGGCGTCCCTGGTGCTGACCGCGCGCCGGCGGCCGCTGCTGGCCGCCGGCGGGGCCGTGCTGGTCGCCGCGCACCTGGTCTACGCGGTGGCCGGCGGCCAGGGCACGCTGCCGTTCCTGCCGGGCGGTGGGCCGCACCTCGTCATGCAGCTGTGGTGGGTGCTGACGGCGGCCGCCGCGCTGCACCCGGCGGCGGTCCAGCCGGCCGCCACCGGGGAGCGGCCCGGGCGGGCCGGGCTGATCGGCATGTACGTGGCCGTGGTGGCCGCCCCGCTGCTGCCCGCCGTCGCCAGCCCGCGCGCCGTCGTGGTGGTCCCGGCGGTACTGACGGCCGGGCTGTGTGGACTGCTGATGCTGCGGGTCGGCCTGTCCAGCCGGCTGGCCGAGCGGCGGGCCCGGCAGATCGGGGCGGCCCTGCACGAGCAGCGGGTCCTGCAACAGCGCCTGGCGTACCGGGCCGGGCACGACGCGCTGACCGGGCTCGCCAACCGGGACCTGCTGCTCGATCACCTGGGCCGGGCCGCCGCCGGGGACCGCCCGTACTCCCTGATCCTCTGTGGGCTGGACGGGTTCAAGGAGGTCAACGACACGTACGGGCACTCGGTCGGTGACACCGTGCTGCGCCAGGCGGCCGGCCGGCTGCTGCTGTTCGCCCCCGAGGTGGACCTGGTGGCCCGGCTCGGCGGCGACGAGTTCGGCCTGCTGGTGACCGGGCCGGCGGACACCGGCGAGTTGGCGGGGCGGGTGATGGCGGCGATCGCCTCGGCGCCGTTCGTGGTCGGCGAGCGGTGGATCCCGTTGACCTCCCGGGCCGGGATCGCGGACGGCGTACCGGGAAATGACGCCGTGCTGGGCGACGCGGACCTGGCCCTACGCGCCGCCAAGCAGGCGGGCGGCGCGCGGCTGGCGCGGTTCGACGAGACGCTGCGCGCCGAGCAGGGCGAGCGCGCCCGGATCGCCGCCGGCCTGCGGCAGGCGCTGGTCGACGACGGCCTGTTCATGCACTACCAGCCGGTGGTGGACACCGCGACCGGCGAAATCCAGGGGGTGGAGGCGCTGATGCGCTGGCGTTGGGGCGAGGAGACCGTCCCGCCCGGCGTGTTCATCCCGGTGGCCGAGCAGACCGGGCTGATCGGCGCGCTGGGCACCCGGGCGCTGCGGCTGGCCTGCGCCCGGGCCGCCGGATGGTACCGGGAGCACGGCCTCTACCTGACCGTGAACGTCTCCACCCACCAGTTGCGCGATCCGGGCTTCGCCGACGGGGTACGGGAGATCCTGGCGGAGACCGGGCTGCCGGCGACCGCGCTGGTGCTGGAGATCACCGAATCGGTGCTCATCGACGCCGCGGACACCGCGGTGCTCGCCACGCTGCGCGCGGACGGGGTCCGGATCGCCATCGACGACTTCGGCACCGGGTATTCGTCACTGGCGTACCTGCACACCCTGCCGGTCGACATCATCAAGATCGACCAGTCCTTCATCCGCCGCCACGAGGACCCGCCGAAGCCCCAGGACGTGAGCCTGACCAGGGCGATCCTGGAACTGGCCCGGAGCCGGGAGCTGGTCGCGGTGGCCGAGGGGGTGGAGACCCAGGTGCAGGCGGACCTGCTGCGGCGGCTGCGCTGCCCGCTCGTGCAGGGCTACCACTTCGGCCGCCCCTGTGCGGCCGAGGCGATCGACGTGCTTCTGGCGGAGGCGGCCCGGGTCCCGGCGGTCTGACCGGCAAGTCGATTGCAGGGGGAGCAAGATATTTCGAACCGCCCTTTCGGGTGGCGCGGGGGCGGCCGGAATATTAGCGTCCTTCCCATGGCTGTCAAGGTGCTTGCGATCGTCCTGGCCGGTGGTGAAGGCAAGCGCCTGATGCCCCTGACGGCGGACCGCGCCAAGCCCGGAGTGCCCTTCGGCGGCATCTACCGCATGATCGACTTCGTGTTGTCGAACCTCGCGAACGCGGGGTATCTGAAGATCGTCGTGCTGACCCAGTACAAGTCGCACTCCCTGGACCGGCACATCTCCAAGACGTGGCGGATGTCGACGCTGCTCGGCAACTACGTCACCCCGGTCCCCGCCCAGCAGCGGCTCGGCCCGCGCTGGTTCGCCGGCTCCGCGGACGCCATCTACCAGAGCCTCAACCTGATCAACGACGAGTCGCCGGACTACGTGATCGTCTTCGGCGCCGACCACATCTACCGGATGGACCCGAAGCAGATGGTCAACGACCACATCGCCTCGGGCGCCGCGGTCACCGTCGCCGGGATCCGTCAGCCGCTGTCACTCGCCGACCAGTTCGGCGTGATCGACGTCGGCGCGGACGGCAAGCGCATCCGCGCCTTCCGGGAGAAGCCGAAGGACGCGCAGGGCCTGCCCGACTCGCCCGGCGAGGTGTATGCGTCGATGGGCAACTACGTCTTCACCACCCGGGCCCTGTGCGAGGCGGTCAGCGCCGACGCGCAGAACCCGGACAGCAAGCACGACATGGGCGGCAACATCATCCCGATGCTGGTGGAGCGCGGCGAGGCCAACGTCTACGACTTCCGCGACAACGACGTGCCCGGCGCCACCGACCGGGACCGCGGCTACTGGCGCGACGTGGGGACGCTCGACTCGTTCTACGAGGCCCACACCGACCTGATCGCCACCCTGCCGATCTTCAACCTCTACAACCACGACTGGCCGATCTTCACCAACTACGGCTCCTGGCCACCGGCGAAGTTCGTGCACGGCTACGACGACCGCCAGGGCCGCGCCATCGACTCGATGATCTCGCCCGGCGTGGTGATCTCCGGCGCCCTGGTCGAACGCTCGGTGATCTCACCGAACGTCCGGGTCAACTCGTGGGCCCACGTCGACGGCGCGGTCATCATGGAGGGCGTCTCGGTGGGGCGGCGCGCGGTGATCCGCAACGCCATCATCGACAAGAACGTCGTCATCCCGGAGGGCGCCCAGATCGGCGTCGACCTCGACCGCGACCGCAAGCTCTACACGGTCAGCGACAACGGCGTGGTGGTCATCGGCAAGGGCCAGCGCGTCGAGATCTAGGCGGGCTCGTAGCGGTAGCACTGCCAGAGGCCGCTGCCGAGGCGCTCGGCCTTGAGCCGGCTGTCGTTGTTGTCCTCGATGCAGAGGGCGGTGACGTCCAGCCTCTCGCGGCACAGCCAGGTGTCGCCGTCGAGTTCCGCGACGGCCTTCCCCCGGTCGCCCTTGGCATAGGTTTCCGCACAGTACCCGGACATGTCGCTGATGCCGCCGAACGATTCCCGGCGACTGTCGAGGCAGACGCCACTCTTGGGATTTCCCTTGTCCCGCAGGACGAACTCGACCACCTTCCTCTTCTCGTCCTCGTCCTTCCGGTGATCGAATTTGCAGGCGGCGACCAGATCGATTTTCGAATCGCAGGTTCCGCCGGTGAGATCCTCGTTGAAGACCCGGGTATCGCAGCGGCCCTGGAAATCGACACCCCCGGGAATGATGATCTTGTCCGGCGTGACGACATTCACCGGCGGCCGGACGGGGGGCTTCTCGGCCACCCCGCAACCGGCGGCGCCGATCAGGGAAACTGTCAGGGCAACGCCGGACAGAACCGTTTTCACAAATCCATGTGGTCGATTCACTTTATTTGTCTCCCCTGTCGGCACCGCCGGAGCAGGCGGCTGAGCCCGGACGCCAGAATGGCCCGGCGAATCCCGCAAAGGCAACAGCAGAATGGAGAATCACCCGATCTCACGACCCCACCGGGACGATCGGGAAAAGCATTTTAAAGGACGCCGTCAAACGGTCGGCCCAGGAGGATTCGGCGGGGACGCTCCACCCCGTACCAGCAATGGTGTGGAGGGTCAGCGGCGGTCGCGCAGGGTTTGGGAAGGGGTCTCGCCGAAGCGGGTGCGGTAGGCGCCGGCGAAGCGGCCCAGGTGGGTGAAGCCGTAGCGGTAGGCGACCTCGCTGACGCTGACCTGGCCGGGGTCGGAGCGGCACAGTTCGGCGTGGACCGCGTCGAGGCGCAGGCGGCGCAGGTAGGTGAGCGGCGGCATGCCGACGTGCTGGCGGAACGACTCCTGGAGGACCCGGACGCCGACGCCGGCCAGCGCCGCCAGGTCATGGATCGTGTACGCCCGCCACGGCTCGGCGTGCATGGCGTCGAGGGCCCGTTTCACCGTGCGTGGCCGGTGCGGGCCCTGGAGGCCGGCGGGTTCCTCGCCGTAGGGGTGCTCGACGGTGAGCGCCAGGCCGCTGACCACCATGTCCCGCCAGCGGGCGGCCATCCGCGGACGGCTGGCCAGGGCGTCCGGTTCGCGCAGCTCGGTGAGCAGCAGCCGGACCATCGCCGCCCAGGTGCGGCCCGGGCCGTCGACCAGGTCGAAGGTGGCGCCCAGCGGGAGCGGGGAGATCACCCGCTGGTCGAGGGCAGCGTCCACCTCCCGTTCCAGGGCGGCCCGCTCCACCTTGACGCTGATCAGCCGGCAGGAGGCGGGCCAGTCGACCTCGATGTCGCCGGTCGGCCGGAACACCACGGCCCTGGTCGGGTCGGCCAGGACCACGGCGCCGCGATGCCGGGAGCGGAGCATGCCGGTCAGCGGGACCAGCACGTGGTACGCCGTCTCGAGCGCCGCGATCGACACCCGGATGTCGGTGCCGTAGCCGACCTCGCCGAGCGTGATCGGGCCGAGCACCACCACGTCGGCCTGGAACCGGAACCGGCCGGGGTCACCGACCGGCTCGATCCGCAGCGGTCCGTAGTACAGGCTTCGGCAGAACTCGCGGGCCTCGTCCACATCGGTGGTGCGCAGGCTGATGTGAACCGGGACGTCCGCGCCCGGCGCCGCCGGGCCCGGAGACCGACCGCCTGCCATGGCGTCCAGATTAGACCGCGACCGGCCTCCGCCCGGGAACCAGATTCGCCGGCCAGGTGACCTCGGCGACCGCGCCGCCGCGCACTTCTACCTGGGTGAGCGGGGTGTCGGCGTCCTGCCAGACCGCGTAGCGGCCCTCCGGCAGGCTGTCGATCACCACACAGAAGGTGACACCGGAGCTGACATAACGGGCCCGGACCGCGGCATGCGTACGGGCGCCGGTGTCCCCCACCGGCGACACCTCGATCTCGTGGCCGAGCAGCTGGGCCGGCGTGTGGATGATCAGCGCGCCGATCCCGTCGCCGATGTTCAGCATCACGGTGCCCTGCCCGGACGGGGCGTACGTGTGGTGGTGGTGCGGATGCCCGTGGCCGTGGCTCATGAGGGGTTTCCGAATCCGTCGAAGGGGGTGCCGAGGAAGGGGAACTTCTTGAGCAGGCCGGCGCTGGCGTCCTTGATGCTCAGGCCCTGTTCGACCAGAGCGGCCGCGGCATCCGGCTCGAAGTCGGCGTTCACCAGCGGGACGGTGACGCCGGCGATGGCGCGCAGCGAGATGGAGACGACGTCGTCGGCGACGCGGCGGCCGTTCGGGAAGCCGGCCAGGTCACCGCCGAGCAGGCCGAACTTGTTCTCCTTGGCGGCCGGTTCGATCGCCGTGTTCAGCCGCAGCATGTCGGCCTGGAGTGCGCCGGTGTTGTTCTGGAAGCCGTCGATCAGGCCGTCCGGGATACCGGTGAGCAGGATGGCCAGCAGGTCGGCGCGCGGCTCCTTGGTCTTGTTGAGCGCGGCCAGCTTGTCGAACAGGCCCGGGTAGAGCACCGGCAGGAGCGCTCCCAGCTCGGGTGTGGCGACGAACTCGGCGAACCGCTTGTCCTCGCTCGGCGGCAGGCTGTTCCACTTGTCCTTCTCCGCCATCGGCACGATGACCTCGTTGAACAGCGGGTTGCCCAGCCGGGAGACCTGCACCTGCGGGCCGACCACCACGTCGCCGTCGCCCTTGTTGCCGCGGACCTCGACCTGACGGCGGCTGGCCGACGTCCACACGCCGATGACCGCGCCGGCGTCCTTGGCCCGGACCCGCTTCTTGCCGTCCCGGCGGACCATGTGCAGCGGGATCTGGATCGCGATGCTGTGCACGTTGGTCTTGTCGGTGGCGTTGACCGCCTTGCCGGCGTAGTTGAACAGTTGCGAGCCGACCAGGTGCTTGTCCTGGAACGGGCGCAGCGTGCCCAGGTCGAAGATGGCGCCCAGGTCGACGAAGAACGCGTCGGCGCGCTGGCCGGCGAAGACCTTCTCACCGGTCTTCAGCTTGTGGACGGCGTCCTCGGCGAGCTTGTCGTAGTCCGGGATGGAGATCTTGCCGACGTTGCACGGCGGGGACTGGAGCTTGTTGGCCAGCACCGTGCTCTTGCCGTGCGCGTCCACCTTGGTGACCGAGTAGAACTGGCGGCGGTTCCAGTTCTCGTCGTCGAGCGACTTGATCTGGCCGGTGTTGTAGAGGAACGTCTTGTCGTTGCGCAGTTCGGTACGGAACCGGAACTGGTAGGTGATGTCCGGGCGGGCGTCACCGTTCGCATCGATGTGGATCTCGTACAGCACGTCGTCGCCGAACTCGAAGAAGTTCGGGCCACTGGCGGGGATCTGCAGCGGCACGTAGTTGGCGATGATCGTGACCGTGTCCGGATCGTCGGGGCTGACGAACGCGTACAGGTCGGAGCTGTCGGCGACCGGGTCCTTGCTGATCTCCGGCGCTTCGCGGTGGGAAGACATGTTCGGGGAATCTCCTGTCGAAACGGCGGAAGGTCAGCGTCCGGCGGCTTTGAGCAGGCTCTTCGCCAGGCTCTTGTCGGTGATCGTCTTGCGCTTCTCACCGGAGAAGACGTCGATCGTGCCCTTCTTCGCGTCGACCAGCGACAGGATCAGCGGCGAACCGTCGCCATTGCCGCCGCTCGAGGACTCGCCGGCGAGGCTCAGGCCGGCCACCGAGACGGCGGAGACGCCGACGCCGGTAGCGGCGAGGGCCAGGACCCGGCGACGCGACAGCCACGAGGTACGGGACTGGGCGCGGTAACGAACACGACTCATGCTTGGCCTTTCGTCGTTGGGGGCCTGACAGGCGGTGCATCGTCGACGCCCGTCAGTACGAGATCCACGAGCGGGCGGTTCAAACCTTTTTGGCGAAACAGCTCAATGGATTTCCCGGCGGCGCAGTCGGCGGACGCCGGCGCCGAGAACGACCAGGAAGATCGCCAGGAGGGCGCCGCCGATGAGCCAGTGGCCGAGTGTGCGGCGGCCGTCGGTGGGTTGCTCGGCGGTCAGGACCAGTGGGGTGGCCGACGGCTCGGCGGTCGCTTCCACCGAAGACGCTATGTCCGCTTTTTTCGTGACTTCTACGGATGGGGAGGGGGACGCCGCGGACGGCGCCGGCGACGGCGACCGGGACGGGGCCACCGCTGCCGGGAAGACCAGATCGGAGCAGGAGTAATAGGTGTCCGGGGTGCTGCTCGTCTCCCACACCACGTAGAGGATGTGCCGCCCGCTCCGCCGGGGCAGCGTCACCCGCATCCGGTACGACCCTCCGGTCAGCGGCGGATCCTTGATCTCGGTCAGCTCGGTGAGGTCGCCCCACGTCAGCTTCCGCTCCGGCGAGTAACCCGGCCGGGTGAGATAGAGACGGAACGAGCCCTCGTGCGGGATCGTCCCCCGGTAGGTGATCGGAAGCTTCTGCCCCGAGCGCACCGCCGTCGACGGGAAGTCGTCGCGGGCCAGATCGAGCCCGCGGTAGGCGTCGATCCCGCCGCTGCACAGCTTCCCGTCCGGCACCCGCTCACGGTCGTCGTCCACGTTCGCGAGCCGCAGGTTGTCGTACGCCCCGAGGAACCCGTCGGTGGCCTTGAGCGCGGCCTTGCAGGCCGGCGCGCCGCGTTTCGTCCCGTTCCCGGCGCACGCGGCGCTACGGCTGATCGGCGTGATGGGCGACCCGTGCGCCAGCGCGGGCGCCGGCACGAACGGCACGGACGCGACGGTGAGCAGGCCGGCGAGGGCGAGACGGCGGACGAACATCAGATCTCCCGGGTACGGCTGGGACGGTGCCACCCGGGAGTACGGCTTTCGGGCACTGCTCGTTCAGCGGTGATCGACCTGTGATTGCATGGCCGAGTCCGGTAAGAGATCTGGAGGATTCATGAGCAAGCCCGACGTCGGCCCCGTCCCCGACGCCCCCGCCACCGAACTGGTGATCGAGGACATCGTCGAGGGCACCGGCCCGGAGGCGGAGCCCGGCGCGTTCGTCAGCGTCCACTACGTGGGTGTCGCGCAGTCCACGGGCAAGGAGTTCGACGCCTCCTGGAACCGCGGTGAGCCGTTCGGCTTCCGGGTCGGTGGCCAGCAGGTCATCGCCGGCTGGGACCAGGGTGTGGCCGGCATGAAGGTGGGCGGCCGCCGTCGCCTGGTGATCCCGCCGCACCTGGGTTACGGGGCGAACGGCGCGGGCGGCGTGATCAAGCCGAACGAGACCCTCGTCTTCCTGGTGGACCTGCTCCAGGTCCACTGACCGGCCCCGACCGCCGGCGACCGCCTCCTCGGTGGCCGCCGGCGGTCGTGGTGTCAGCTCGCCGGGGCTCGCCTCTCGGGGGCCGGAGCGGGTTCGTCACCGCGGGGCCGCTCGTCACGGTGGTCGCGGGAGGGCCCGCCACCGGTCCGCACGACCTCCACGACCTCCTCGATCGGGGTCATGCCTGCCTCAGCAGGGAATCGCAGCCGGTCTCCTCGGGCAGCAGTGGCCGGAACCGGACCTGCCACTTCTTTCCGGCGGACTCCCACGGCGTACGCTCGTTGGCCTTGTCCGCGGCGGCCCAGACGGCGTCCTTCGCCGTACCCTCGACGGTCAGGCAGTTGATCTTGAGTTGTTCGTTGAGGTAGCCGCCGGGCAGCTCGGGGCCGGGCCAGCGAACCGGATCGCCACCCAGGCCGTCGCCGGTGTCCTGGTACGGCTGGGCCAGCACCGCCACCCGCTCCGGCTGGTACCGCTTCGGCGCCGAGCCGGTGAAGGCGGAGTCCAGCTCGCCGAGGAAACCGGCCAGCCGTTTGCGGGCGGCGTTCTGCTCCTTCGTCAGCGCCCCGTCGTCGGGACGGGCCTCGTTGAGCGCCATCACCTCGACCACCTGCTCGCCACCCGCGGTGACGACGGCGATCCGGGTGCTCGGCGCGTCGGCCACACCCGGCATGCCGAAGTCGGCGCCGGTCTTCACGCCGGCCGCGACCGCCTCGGCGATCAGCTCGCGCACCCGCTCCGGGCCGACCCGGACCTCCTGGACGTTGGGCAGCGCCTTGCCGGGATAGATGAGCGGGACCGGGCCCTCGCTCAGCAACCGGCCGTCGGCGTAGGCGATGAACCGCGGGAGCCGGGACGGGATGAACTCGGCGGGCACGAAGCCGCCGCGGTACTCCACACGCAACGCCACCTGGGGGTCAGCGGAGGCGGTGGTGCTCTCGACGACCGGCGCGCCGGGGGTCGTGTCACCGGCGGCACCGGGCTGGGCGCACGCGCCCAGCAGCAGAAGGGGAACGGCGGCGGTCAGCAGGCCGCGGTTTCTGTTCATGACGGGTACGACGACGCGCACCCCGTCCGGGTTCCGGCCCCGGTCAGGAAACCACCCGCGCCCTGCGGCCGAGCACCTCGACCACGTCCCCCGGATGAAGCTGACGGCCGCGCCGCAGGTCGACCTCGCCGTTGACGGTCACGTCCCCGGAGGCGATCAGGACCTTGCCCTCCCCGCCGGTGTCGATGAGATCGGCCAGCTTGAGGAACTGACCGAGCCGGATCATGTCGCCGTCGATGGGCACGTCACGCATCCGTTCATCATCCACCGGCCGAGATCACGGAAAACTCTTGGGTGGGCGTTGAACCATCGGGGCCGGTGATCCGAACTACATGTCGTGAGGCTTATCCGGATGGCCCGCCGTGCGGGCGCGCTGACCACTGTGACCACCGCCGGGGTGCTGGCGCTCGCCGGCCCGGCCGCGGCCGACGTGACGGTGAGCCCGCCCAGCGTGCCGCAGGGCGGCGGGGCGAACCTCAGTTTCCACGTGACGAACGAGGGCACCGCGCCGGTGACCGAGGTGACGCTGAGGATCCCGGCGGACACCCCGGTGGCCGAGGTGTACCCGCTGTCGGTGAACGACTGGGCGCCGCGGATCACGTACCGGAAGCTGGCCCAGCCGCTGACCACCATCCACGGCGGCACCCCGGTGTCCGAGGCCGCCGACACGATCGTCTGGCTCGCGGTGAACGGCACGAAGATCGAGCCGGGCAGGTCCGCCGACCTGACCGTGGCGCTGGGCCCGATGCCGGCGCTGAGCTCGATGCGGTTCACCGTGGAGACGAAGTACGCCGACGGCAAGGCCGGTCCGGTCATGCCGGGCACGGTGACGCTCACGCCGAACGACGGGACCACCCCGGTGTCGCACCACGATCAGGGCTCCGGCACGACCGGGACCACCGACGCCGAGGCGGCCCTGTTCCGGCAGCTCGCCGAGCAGGCGCAGGAGGGCCCGTCCTGGGTCACCGTCTCCGGCTGGCTGGTGGCGGGGCTGGCGCTGCTCGGCGCCGGGTGGGTGCTGCTGCGCAACCGGCACCGGGCCACCGAGGACGAGCCGGCCGAGCCCGACGAGACGCCCTCCGGCGACGACGAGTCCGCCGAGAAGGAGCCGGTAGCCGCCGGAAAGTGGAGCTACAAAGGCTGAAGACTCCCACAGCAGGCCGGGCCTGCGGTTTGGGAAATATGAGGATTGTTCACGACGGTGGAGACGAGGTGGACCGCTCGCGGGCCGCGGAACTCGAGGCAGGTCGTGAACAACCCTCACCTCACGCGGGTGGGCGTGAGGTTCGTCGTGGCTAGCGCGTGGGGCGCGGAACCACGACCGGCGGGTGGGGCCCGGGCAAGGCCCGTGATCCGCGTGCTGTACGGGTGGGGCCTCGCGGCCCCGCCCGTACGGTCAGACCGGCACCACCCGCTCGGTGCGCAGCGCGTCGATGATCTCGCGTTCCACCCGTTCCGACTCCTCGTGCGGGACCTGGCAGGTGCCGGCCGCGAGGTGCCCGCCGCCGCCGTAGCGCAGCATCACCGAGCCGATGTCCACCGGGGACCCGCGGTCCAGGATCGACTTGCCGCAGGCGAAGACGGTGTTGAGCTTCTGCCGGCCCCAGATGATGTGCACCGAGACCCGGGCCTCCGGGAAGAGCGCGTAGACCATGAACCGGTTGCCCGCCTCGATCACCTCCTCGTCGCGCAGGTCGACGATGATCACGTCGCCGTCCATCCGGCAGACCCGGTGCAGTTGCTCGACGAAACGGGCCGAGCACTCGTGGAAGAGCTGCGCCCGCTCCACCACGTCCGGCAGCGCCAGGATCTCGTGCACGTCGTTGTGCTCGATGCAGGCGTCGATGAGCTGCATCATCAGCTGGTAGTTGGAGATCCGGAAGTTGCGGAACCGGCCCAGGCCGGTCCGGCTGTCCATCAGGAAGTTGAGGAGTGTCCAGCCGGTCGGGCTGAGGATGTCGGTGAGCGAGTAGTCGGCCGAGTCGGCCTGGTCCACCGCGCGCATCAGCTCGTCCGACACCTTCGGGAACCGCTCCCGCCCGCCGAAGTGCTCGTAGATCACCCGGGCCGCGGACGGCGCATCCCCGTCGATGACGTGGTTGCCCAGGTCCTCGGTGTTGCGCAGGGTCTCGGAGTGGTGGTGGTCGAAGACCATGTTCGCGCGGGCGTCGTACGGCAGGTTCGTCAGGATGTCCCGGTCGGTGACGTCGACGACGCCGTCCTGCACGTCCTTGGGGTGCACGAACAGGATGTCGTCGATCATGTCGAGATGGCGGAGCAGCACGGCGCACACGAGACCGTCGAAGTCGCTCCTGGTCACCAGCCGGTACTTCACGGGGTCCCCCTCGCTTGCCAGACCTTTGGCACCAGTTTGCCACTTTTTTCGCTTTGGCCCTCCGGCATCGACGTACGGACGTGTTCACCGCCACGTTGTCCCGCTTTCCAGGAAGCGAATGAACCCTCCAAGGGCCCTCGGCCGTAAGGTTCAGACGAACGGTTACGACCCGGTCGGAGGACTCGCAGAAGATGGACCACGCACCTCAGCTCATCCAGGAGCGCAGCGCGCCGCCAGCCACGCTGGTGATCTTCGGCGCCTCCGGCGACCTGACCCGCCGCAAGCTGCTGCCCGCGGTGGAGAACCTGGCTCGCCACGGCCGCCTGCCCGACCAGTTCGCCCTGGTCGGCGTCGCGCGCACGCCGATGAGCGACGCCCAGTTCGCGGAGAGCGCGCTGGGTGGCCGCAGCCTCGCCGAGAAGCGCCAGCTGGCCGGCGGCGTGCGCTACGTGGCGGGTGGCTACGACGACCCGGAGACCTACAAGCTGCTCGCCGAGACGCTGGACGAGCTGGACGCGGTCCGCGGCACCGCCGGCAACCGGCTGTTCTACCTGTCCACCCCGGCGGGCGCGTTCGAGCCGGTGATCAACGGGCTGGCCGGCGCCGGGCTCAACCAGCCGCGGGAGGGCTCGTTCTCCCGCCTGGTCATCGAGAAGCCGTACGGGCGGGATCTGGCCACCGCCCGCGAGCTGGACGGCGTCGTGCACAGCGCGTTCGAGGAGCACCAGGTCTTCCGGATCGACCACTACCTGGGCAAGGACACCGTCCAGAACGTTCTGGCGCTGCGCTTCGCCAACTCGATCTTCCAGCCCATCTGGGACCGCTCCTGGGTCGACCACGTGCAGATCACCGTGGCCGAGACCCTCGGCGTCGGCACCCGCGGCGGGTTCTACGAGAACGCCGGCGCGATGCGCGACATCGTGCAGAACCACGTGCTCCAGGTCCTGGCCCTGGCCCTGATGGAGCCGCCCGCGTCGTTCGAGGCCGAGGGCCTGCGCAACGAGAAGGTGAAGCTGCTCCAGGCGATCCGGCTGCCCACCGACCGGGACATCGCCGACGCCGCCGTCCGCGGTCAGTACACGCGTGGCGGCACCCGCGAGGAGCTGATGGCGGGCTACCGCGAGGAGGTCGGCGTCGACCCGCTGTCGCGCACCGAGACGTACGCGGCGATGCGCCTGAACGTGGACAACTGGCGCTGGGCCGGGGTGCCGTTCTACGTGCGCACCGGCAAGCGGCTGCCGGCCCGGCTCACCGAGGTGGCGCTGCAGTTCCAGCGGCCGCCGCACCTGCCGATCCCGACCGACCAGCTGACCGGCCTCGACGCCGACGCGCTGATCCTGCGGATCCAGCCCAACGAGGGCATCTCGCTGCGCTTCGGCGCCAAGGTGCCGGGTCACTCCTTCCGGGTGCGCACGGCCAGCATGGAGTTCTCGTACGACCAGACGTTCGTCGAGGAGTCCCCGGAGGCGTACGAGCGACTGCTGCTGGACGCGCTGATCGGTGACGCGTCACTGTTCATCCGCAGCGACGAGGTGCAGCAGTGCTGGCGGATCGTCGACCCGATCATCGAGCACTGGGCGAAGGACAACTCGCCGATCCCGACGTACGAGGCGGCGTCCTGGGGCCCGACCGACGCGGACCGGCTGATCGGCCGCAACGGGCGCAAGTGGCGAAACGCCGCCTGACCGGGGGAACCTGCGGGTGACGGCGGGCTCGCATAGGGTGGTCATCATCCTCGATCGCTGAGCCCGCCCCGGCCCGATGGAAAGACAGACGCATATGCAGGTCTCGGTCGCGCACCATCCACCGAACACGGCCGTTCTGGTCCTGCGCGGATCACTCGACATCGACACCGCGCCGGCCCTCAAGGCAAACCTGAGCCGTCTGGTCGAGCGCCCAGCCCCACGGGTCGTCGTGGACGTGTCCGGTCTCGACTTCTGTGACTCGATGGGCGTGGGCGTCCTGGTCACCGCGCACGGGCGCGCCGCCGAACGGGGCGGCTGGGTCCGCCTTGCCTCCCCGTCCGGCTTCCTCCGCAGGCTCTTCGACACCCTCGGGCTCAGCGACTACCTGCCGATGTTCCCCGACGTCGCGGCCGCCCTGAAGGAGGAGTGAGCCGGGCCTATCCGACGATCACCGTGTTGAGGGCGGCTACCGCGGCGCCCCGGGAGCCGGCCATGTCCCGGTCCGGGACCAGGGCGAAGGTGGCCACCGCCTTCTGCTCGTCGCGCAGGTCGGTGCTCTCCCGCACGGTGTTGAGGAACCACTGCCGGAAGTGCGGGGCCGCCTCGACCACACCGCCGCCCAGGAAGTAGGCGGCCGGGTCGGTGAAGTTCGCCGCGATGGTGAACAGCTTGCCGATCGCCTTGGCCTGCTGCGCGAACACGGCGAGCGCCATGGGATCGTCCTTCTCCGCGTACCCCCGCAGGGCCTTGGCGGCGGCGCCGATCGGCTCGCCCGCGAGCTGGTGCTCCGGGAACCGGGCCAGCCAGTAGGGCAGCAGGTTGTTCTTGATGCCGGTCAGCGAGGCGACGCTCTCCACGTCCCCCTCGAAGCCGCAGTTGCACCGCGGGACCGGCTGGTCGTTCTCGAGGACGCCGTGCAGCGGGATCTGCACGTGGCCCAGCTCGCCGGCCATCCCGGCGGCGCCGCGGATCACCGCGCCGGCCTCGACCACACCGCCGCCCAGGCCGGTGCCGACGATCGCGGAGACCGACGAGTTCGCCGCGGCGGCGGCGCCGAAGTGCTGGTGGTGGGCGTAGAGAGCGGCCGCGTTGCCGTCGTTGTTGTAGACCACCGGCAGTCCGAGCCGGGCCTCCAGGGCGCCCCGGATGTCGAAGCCGTGCCAGGACACGTGGTTGAAGTTGGTGGCGCCCTTCGACGAGATCACGCCGTTGGCGCTGGCCGGGCCCGGGGTGTCCAGGCCGACCGCGCGAACCAGGGAACGCGGCGTCCTGGTGAGTTCGAGGATGCCGGTGAACGCGTCGGCGAGCGCCTCGACGGCCGACTCCGGGCCGTCCAGCACCCGGCTCGGGTTCTCCACCAGGTGGTCGACGAGGAACTGCCCCGTGGCGTCGAGCACGGTGGCGTTGTTGGAGGTGCCGCCGTTGTCCAACCCGACGACGACCCAGGAGGACGGGGTGCGTACCGATTCAGCCTGATCCACGGCACTGAGCCTAGGTGGGATCACCCGAGCATGAAAGGAGGCCGGCGCTTCTCCCAGGAAGCGCCGGCCTCTAATCCGTCCCGGTTCAAGGCCCTGTACCGGAACGGCGTGTACCTAACTCAGCGGGCGCCCGCCGTGCGGCGCTTCGACCAGACGTCGAAGGCCACCGCGGCCAGCAGCACCACGCCCTTGACCAGCATGACCGTCTCGGTCTGGGCGCCGAGCAGGCCCATACCGTTGTTGATCACACCCATGATCAGGCCGCCGGTGATGGCGCCGACCACCTTGCCGACACCGCCCTGGACCGCGGCGCCGCCGATGAACGCGGCCGCGATGGCGTCCAGCTCGAAGCTGTTACCGGCGGTCGGCCCGGCCAGGTTGAGACGGCCCGCGAAGATCAGGCCGGCCACCGAGGCGAGCACGCCCATGTTGACGAACAGCCAGAACACCACGGACTTGACCTTGACGCCGGAGAGCGTCGCGGCCTGGAGGTTGCCGCCGACCGCGTAGATCTGGCGGCCGAAGACGGCCCGGTTGGTGACCAGGGTGTAGCCGACCACCAGCAGCGCCAGCAGGACGAGCACCCAGGGCAGGTTGCGGAACCGGGCGAGCTGGATGACCACGAACATCACCAGCGCGGCCGGGACGACCACCTTGACCGAGAACAGCCACGCCGGGTCGACGACCTGGTTGTAGCGGATCCGGCCGGCGCGGGCACGGTACTGCACGACCGCGATGCCCGCGACCACGGACACACCGACGATGATGCTGAACAGGTCGGCGCCGCCCAGTGGCCCGAGCGCGACGTTGTTGAGGAAACCGGGGATGAAGCCGTTGGCCGCGGTCCGGACCTGCTCCGGGAACGGGCCGATGCCCTTGTTGCCGAGGATCATGTAGGTGACGGCGCGGAACAGCAGCATGCCGGCGAGCGTGACGATGAACGCCGGGATGCCGAAATACGCCACCCAGTAGCCCTGCCAGGCGCCGATCAGCGCGCCGAAGATCAGCGTCAGCAGAATCGCAAGCGGCCAGGGAACATCCCATTCCACCATCATGACCGCGGCGAACGCGCCGGTGGCCGCCACCACCGAGCCGACCGAGAGGTCGATGTGCCCGGCGATGATGATCAGCACCATGCCGATCGCGAGCACCAGGATGTACGAGTACTGCACGATGATGTTGCTGAGGTTCTGCGGCGCCAGCAGGTCGCCGCCGGTCAGCACGGTGAACAGCACCACGATCAGCGCGAGCGCGATGTAGATGCCGCTCTGCTTCAGGTCGAAATTGACCTTGCGAGGCGCCTGACCCTGGGGTGCGGGTCCCCTGCCGGGCTGCACGCCGGTGCTGGTGGGTGCGGCGGTCACGGCGCCACCTCCTGTACTTCCTTCGTCATCAGGGTCATCAGGCTTTCCTGCGTGGCTTCGGCACGCGGCACCTCGCCGGTGATCCGGCCGGCCGAGAGGGTGTAGATGCGGTCACAGATCCCGAGCAGCTCGGGCAGCTCGGACGAGATGACCAGGATGGCCTTCCCCTCGTCGGCGAGCCGGTTGATGATCGTGTAGATCTCGTACTTCGCGCCGACGTCGATGCCACGGGTCGGCTCGTCGAGGATCAGCACGTCCGGATCCGTGAAGATCCACTTGGAGAGCACGACCTTCTGCTGATTGCCGCCGGAGAGCTTGCCGGTGATCGCCTCGACGCTGGGGGCCTTGATGTTCATGCTGGCCCGGAACTCGTCGGCGACCCGGTACTCCTCGTTGCCGTCGACCCAGCCGCCCTTGGCGAGCTTGCCGAGCCCGGCCGCGGAGACGTTGCGCTTGATGTCCTCGATCAGGTTCAGGCCGAAGCGCTTGCGGTCCTCGGTGGCGTACGCCAGTCCGTGGTCGATCGCCTCGCGCACGCTGCGGGCCTGGATCTCCCGGCCGTCCTTGATCAGGCGGCCGGAGATGTTGACGCCGTAGGAGCGGCCGAAGACGCTCATCGCCAGCTCGGTGCGGCCGGCGCCCATCAGGCCGGCCAGGCCGACGATCTCGCCGCGGCGCAGCGTCAGGTTGGCCTTGCGGACCAGGGCCCGGTCGGGCTGGGTGGGACTGTAGACGGTCCAGTCCTCGATCCGCAGCGCCTCGTCGCCGATGGTCGGCTCGTGCTCCGGGTAGCGGTGCTCCATGTCGCGGCCCACCATGCCCGAGATGATCTTGTCCTCGGTGAGGTTCGCGGTCTCCTCGGTCCAGATGGTCTTGCCGTCCCGCAGGATGGTGACCCGGTCCGAGATGCCCATCACCTCGTTGAGCTTGTGCGAGATGATCACACAGGTGATGCCCTCGTCGCGCAGGCCGCGCAGCAGGTCGAGCAGGTGTGCCGAGTCCTCGTCGTTGAGCGCCGCGGTGGGCTCGTCGAGGATCAGCAGCTTGACCTCTTTGGAGAGTGCTTTGGCGATCTCCACGAGCTGCTGCTTGCCGACGCCGAGCTGAATGACCGGCGTGACCGCGGTCTCGGAGAGACCGACCCGGCGCAGCAGCTGGTCGGCCGCCGCGTTGGTCCGGTTCCAGTTGATCCAGCCGTTCGTGGCCTGCTCGTTCCCGAGAAAAATGTTCTCGGCGATGGAAAGATTCGACGCGAGCGCCAGTTCCTGGTGAATGATGACGATGCCGCGGTGCTCGCTGTCGCGAATTCCGGAGAACCGGCAGAGCTCGCCATCGAAAGAGATGTCGCCCTCGTACGTGCCGTCCGGGTAGACACCGGACAGCACCTTCATCAGGGTCGACTTGCCGGCCCCGTTCTCCCCGCAGATGGAGTGGATCTCTCCCCTGCGTACTTCCAGGTTGACATCCTGCAGCGCCTTGACGCCCGGGAACGTCTTGGTGATGCCGCTCATCCGCAGGATCGTGTCGGTCATGGGGACCCTCCTATTGGGCCGCGGGGGAGGCCGCGCCCCGCCCGCTGGGGTCGGGCGGAGCGCGGAACCCGGATCACTTCAGCTGGTCGGCCTTGTAGTAGCCGCTGTCAACCAGTTCCTTCTGGTAGTTGTCCTTGGTCACGATGACCGACTCCAGAAGCATCGACGGGACGACCTTGACACCGTTGTTGTAGTCGGTGTTGTTGTTGGTCTCCGGGGTCTTGCCCTTGAGGATGTCGTCCGCCATCTTGCCGGTGGTCTCCGCCAGCTTGCGGGTGTCCTTGTAGATGGTGGAGTACTGCTCACCCGCGATGATCGACTTGACCGACGCGAGCTCGGCGTCCTGGCCGGTCACGATCGGGTAGGCCTGGGCCGCGGTGCCGTAGCCGGCCGACTTCAGGGCCGACAGGATACCGATCGAGATGCCGTCGTAGGGCGAGAGGACGCCGTCGACCTTCGCGCCACCCTTGTAGGTGGAGCTGAGGAGGTTCTCCATGCGCTTCTGAGCGGTCTCCGGGTCCCAGCGCAGGGTCGCGACGGTCTCGAAGTCCTTCTGGCCGCTCTTGACGACCAGGACGCCCTTGTCGATGTACGGCTGGAGGACGCTCATCGCGCCGTTGAAGAAGAACGTCGCGTTGTTGTCGTCCGGCGAACCGGCGAACAGCTCGATGTTCAGCGGGCCCTTGAGTCCGGCGTCGGAGCCGTCCGCGTTGAGGACCTTCAGGCCGGTCAGCAGCGAGGTGGCCTGCTGGACGCCGACCTTGAAGTTGTCGAACGTGGCGTAGTAGTCCACGTTCGGGCTCTTCCGGATGAGGCGGTCGTACGCGATGACCTTGATGCCCGCCTGGGCGGCGTTCTCCAGCTGGCTGGTGATCGCCTCGCCGTCGATCGACGCGATGATCAGCAGCTTGGCGCCCTTGGTGATCTGGCTGTCCAGCTGCTGGGTCTGGGTCGGGATGTCGTTCTCGGCGTACTGCAGGTCGACCTTGTAGCCGAGGCCCTCGAGCTGCGACTTGAGGTTGTCGCCGTCGTGGATCCAGCGCTCCGACGACCGGGTCGGCATGGTGATGCCGACCAGGGCGCCGGTGTTGTCGCCGCTGGAGGCTTCCTTGTCAGCGGTCTTCTCCGCGTCGCCGCAGGCCGCCATGGTGGCGGTCAGCGCGGCGGCGGTGAGAACAGCCGCGAGCCGGGTGAATTTCACGGTGGATCTCCTCTTCGAGAACGGTGTTACAGGGGGCGAGCCAGGCGGTGGTACGCCTGGTTCCAGCGCACTCGGTCGAGAAAATCGGCCGGCGTAGTGCGCTCATCGATCAACAGAAGCTCGGTCTGAGCCATTTCGGCGAAGTCACGCAGGGTTTCCGCGCCGACCGCCTGCGTCAGCACGGTGTGGTGCGGCCCGCCGGCCGTGATCCAGCACTCGGCGGAGGTGGACAGCGAGGGCGCGGGCTTCCACACCGCGCGTGCCACCGGCAGGTGGGGCAGCGGCTCGTCCGGCGCAATCACCTCGATCTCGTTCGCGACCAGGCGGAACCGGTCACCCATGTCGGCCATGCCCATGACCACCGCCGGGCCGGGGGCCGCGTCGAAGACCAGGCGCACGGGATCCTCCCGGCCGCCGATCCCCAGCGGATGGATCTCGGCACGCGGCTTGGCCGACGCGATGGACGGGCAGACCTCGAGCATGTGCGCGCCGAGGATCTTAGGCTCACCCGGACCGAAGTGGTAGGTGTAATCCTCCATGAATGAGGTGCCACGTCCGGTTCCGGAACCCATCGCCTTCGCCGTGGCGACCAGCACCGAGGTCTTCCAGTCACCCTCGCCGCCGAAGCCGTAACCGTCCGCCATCAACCGCTGCACGGCCAGGCCGGGGAGCTGGCGCAGGCCGCCGAGGTCCTCGAAGTTGGTGGTGAAGGCGCCGAAGCCACCCTCGGTGAGGAACTGCCGCAGGCCGGCCTCGATCCGGGCGGCGTAGCGGAACGACTCGAGGCGCTCGCCGAGCAGCTCGGGCGCGATCTCGAAGGCGTCGCGGTACTCGGCGATCAGCTTGTCGATCTCCGCGTCCGGCACCCGGTCCACGACCGCGACCAGGTCGTTCACCCCGTACGTGTTGACCGAGACGCCGAAGCGCAGCTCCGCCTCGACCTTGTCACCCTCGGTGACCGCGACGTCGCGCATGTTGTCGCCGAAGCGGGCCAGCCGCAGACCGCGCATGTGCTGCAGGCCGGTGGCGGCGCGGGCCCAGGCCTCGACGCGCCGCACCACGGCCGGGTCGGACACGTGCCCGGCGATCACCTTGCGCGGCACGCCGAGGCGGGCCTGGATGAACCCGAATTCCCGGTCGCCGTGGGCGGCCTGGTTGAGGTTCATGAAGTCCATGTCGATGGTCGACCACGGCAGCGACACGTTGTGCTGGGTGTGCAGGTGCAGCAGCGGCTTGCGCAGCGCGTCCAGCCCACCGATCCACATCTTGGCCGGGGAGAACGTGTGCATCCAGGCGATGATGCCGATGCAGTCACGATCCGCGTTCGCCTCGAGCATGACCTGCTTGATTCTGCCTGCGTCGGTGAGCACGGGCTTGCCCACGATCTCGGCGCTGACGCCGGCCGCGGCCAGGGTCCGCTGGATCTCAGCGGACTGGTCGGCGACCTGCTGGAGGGTCTCCGGGCCGTAGAGATGCTGGCTGCCGGTCAGGAACCAGATCTGCGGGTTCATCGTGTTTCCTCGGTTCTCTCGAAATTCAGCGGGCCTCGGGCAGGCGGCACCCGATCACGCTGAGTATTTGTCACGCAGGAGTCGCCGCACGCTGAACGCGTCAATGATCTTAGCCGGGCCGGGCAGGCCCCACGGCGGACTCTGGTCACCGAGAGTGGGCGACACCGCACAAGCTGTACGGTCTGCGGACATTGCCTGTACCTCCGTTGGGCGGCCGGCGCGGTGGCGGCGGCCACACCCCGGCGGAGAAGCCCAGTGTTATCGCTAACAAAAAGCCTGTCAACGGCTGTCGGCAACAACGAGGTAACGGCTTATTAATCAAGGCCGGCGGCCACGGAAAGTAGGGCCGCACGGCCCCTCAAGCCGGGCGCGACACGCTCTCCCGGACGATCAGCTGAGGGGGTACGACGATCTGGTGCGCGGTGCCGGAGTCGTCCCGCATCTGGCCCAGGAGCAGGCTCAGCGCGGCTCGCGCCACGTCACCGAAGGCCTGCCGGACGGTGGTCAGCGGCGGGATGAAGTAGGCGGCCTCGGGCACGTCGTCGAAACCCACGATGCTGACGTCGTGCGGCACCCGGCGGCCCCGCTCGTGCAGCGCCCGCAGGATGCCCAGAGCCAGGTGATCGTTCGCCGTGAAAATGGCCGTGACCTCGGGCATCCGGGCCAGCATCTGACCGGTCCGGTAACCCTCGGCGGCGGACCAGTCGGCCGACAGCAGCGGCGGCACCTCGGCGCCCGCCTCCAGCAGCGTCTGCTTCCACCCCTGGATGCGGCCGGCCGAGTCGAACCAGTCGGTCGGCCCGGACACGTGCCACACCGTCTCGTGACCGGCGTCCAGCAGGTGCCGGGTCGCCGCCCGAGCCCCGGCCACCTGGTCGACGGTGACGAGCGGGCGGCCGCTGGCCGGGTCGCCGTCGATGAAGACCACCGGCACGTCACCGGGGATCTCGGCGAGCGCCTCGGCGGCCGACGCCACGTTGGCGATCACCACGAGGCCGGCCACCCGCTGGTCCAGGTGCCGGTCCACCACCGCGGAGATCGAGGAGCGGTCCAGCTCCCGGACGCTGCCCACGCTCACCGCGAAACCGGCGTCCGCGGCGGCCTGCTCGAACTCGGTCAGCATCGAGGCCGGACCGTACAGCGTGCTGTTGCGGGCGACCACGCCGATCAGCTGGGACCGGCCGGTGACCAGGGCCCGGGCCGCGCGGTTGGGCCGGTAGCCGAGCTCCGCGATGGCGGCGCGGACCCGGATGCGGGTCTGCTCCTTGACGTTGGGATGATCGTTGAGGACACGCGAGACGGTCTGATGGGAGACACCGGCCAACCGGGCCACATCCGTCATCGCCGGGCTACGGCTGGCCTTGTCCACTTGCGCACCTCGTCCGATCCGGTTCTGATGGAGCGTAACGCCGAACCGCCACCGGCCCGCGCAGCAGAAATGTTATCGATAACATCCGCTTTGCACGAGCCCCGCGCGGACGATCTTCGCCGACACGTACGCTCGGCAGCGATGGAACCAGCAGTGACGATCAACGGGCCGGGTGTGCTCGGCAGCCTAGCGGACGAGGGTTTCACCTCGCTGCGCCGGGCCGCCGCCCCGCGCGCCGAACGCTACGAGACAGGCCGTGGCCTGCGCGAGCGCTCCCCCCGCTCGGAGATGGCCCACTGGAAAGCACCCGACCGCCGCCCCGATCCGGTCCGCCAGGTGATCGCCTCCCACGAGGGCCGGCTCGACCACCTCGTCCCGGTCCGGATCGGGCGCATGATCGTCTCTCCGTACACCTTCCTGCGGGGCACCGCCGGTCTGATGGCCGACGACTTCGCCGCGCTCCCCTCGACCGGCATCGCCCCGGTCATCTGCGGCGACGCCCACCTCGGCAACTTCGGCTTCTACGCCTCGCCGGAGCGGGAGCTGGTGTTCGACCTCAACGACTTCGACGAGGCGCACACCGGCCCGTGGGAGTGGGACCTGCGCCGGCTCGCGGTCAGCGTGCACGTCGCCGGCCGGGTCAACGGCTTCCGGGAGAGCTCCTGTTCGGACGCCGTGGCGCACTGCGTCGAGCAGTACCGCGAGCAGATCGGGTACCTCGCCGACCAGCCGCTGCTGGCCCGCTCGTTCGACCAGCTCGACGTCGACGGGATGCGGTCGCACGCCAGCCGGGCGAGCTTCCGCGACGAGATCGAACGCGCCGCCCGGCGGGCCCGGCGGCGCACCAGCGACCGGGCGCTGCCCCGCTTCACCGAGCGGCACGACGGCACCGCCCGCCTGGTCGAGGAACCACCGCTGATCACCCGGCTGCCGGAGCGTGAGCACGAGCAGCTCGCCGAGGCGCTCGACGGCTACCTCAACACTCTCAAACCGCACTGGGCCCGGATCCTCGGCGGCTACCGGATCGTCGACATCGCGCACAAGGTGGTCGGCGTCGGGTCGGTGGGGCTGCGGGCCTACGTCGCCCTGTGTGAGGGCAGCAGCAGCGACGACGTGGTCTTCCTCCAGCTCAAGCAGGCCCGCCGGTCGGTCGTGGCGAAGTATCAGCACGGCGACCTGGCCTGGCACCGGCACCAGGGCCAGCGGGTGGTGGAGTACCAGCAGGCGCTCCAGACGGTCAGCGACCCGCTGCTCGGCTGGACCACGGTCGGTGAGCACCAGTACTACGTGCGCCAGTTCCGCGACATGAAGGGCGCCATCCTGATCGAGGACATCAACGCCGGGGCGCTCGCCGACTACGCGGGCATCTGCGGTTCACTGCTGGCCAAGTCGCACGCCCGGACCAGCGGGGCGTCGATGATCGCCGGCTACGTGGGCAGTGGCGACAAATTGGACGAGTCGCTCAGCCGGTTCGCGAAGGCGTACGCCGATCAGGTCGAGAAGGATCACGCGGCGCTCACCCAGGCGGTCCGCCGCGGCCAATTGCCGGCGGAGCCGGCGTGACGATCACAACCCATGCGGAGGTACGGCCGTGAGCGGCGTTGTCCCCCTCGACTCCCCCGCGCTGGCCGAATTCTGGACCGAGCGGCACCTGTGCACCCTCACCACCCTGCGCGCCGACGGATCGCCGCACGTGGTGGCGGTCGGCGCCACCCTCGACCCGGCCGCCGGGATCGCCCGGGTGATCTCCTTCGACACCTCCACCAAGGTGCGCAACGTCCGGCGTGGGCAGCACCGGGTGGCGATCTGCCAGGTCGACGGCCGCCGCTGGAGCACGATCGAGGGCCTGGCCGTGGTCCGCGACGATCCCTCGTCGGTCGCCGAGGCCGAACGCCGGTACGCCGGCCGCTACCGCACCCCCCGGCCCAACCCGGCCCGGGTCGTCATCGAGATCGCGATCACCCGCGTTCTCGGGTCGGCGACGCTACTACCCTCGTAGGTCATGAGCACCTCACTGTACTCCGCGGAACCCAGCCCGGTCGGCGAGCCGGACAGCGTGCTGCTGCCCGGTCACGACGTGCCGCTCGGGCGGTACACGACGGTGCGCCGCCTGCTCCCGCACCGGGAACGGCGGATGATCGGCGCCTGGTGCTTCGTCGACCACTTCGGGCCCGACGACGTCAGCGGCCGGCCCGGCATGCAGGTCCCGCCCCACCCGCACACCGGCCTGCAGACCGTCACCTGGCTGGTCGAGGGCCTCATCGAACACCGTGACAGCCTCGGCAGCCACCAGTTCATCGCGCCCGGCCAGCTCAACCTGATGACCTCCGGGCACGGCATCGCCCACTCCGAGTACACGCCACCCGACCACCCCGACGGCATGCACGGGCTGCAACTGTGGCTCGCCCTGCCGGAACAGGCCCGGCACGGCGCCGCCCGCTTCGAGCACCACGAGAACCTGCCCGCCCACCGCGACGGCCCCGTCACCGTCACCGTCGTGATCGGACGGCTCGGCGAGCTGACCTCGCCCGCCGGGACGCACTCGCCGCTGGTGGGAGCCGAGATGCACTACTCGGCCGCGGCCGCGCACACGGTCGCCCTGGAGCCGTCCTTCGAACACGGGGCGGTGGTGATGTCCGGGACGGCCACCGTCGACGGGACCGTCCTCGAACCCGGGTCGCTGCTCTGTCTCGGCTCCGGGCGTACCTCGCTGGATCTTGATGTTTCCGGGCCGGCGCGGCTGTTCCTGCTCGGCGGCGAGCCGTTCGAGGAGCCGCTGGTGATGTGGTGGAACTTCGTCGGCCGAAGCCACGAGGACATCGTCCGGGCGCGCGAGCAGTGGATGGCCGGCCTCGGAGCCGAACGCTTCGGCTTCGTGGGTGGTTGCGCGGCCGACCCGCTTCCGGCTCCCGAGCTTCCGACGGTCCGGCTGAAGGCGCGCGACCGGCACGGCCGGACCTACTGAGCTTTACTCTTCGGCGGGTCGTTGCCATGATCATCCGATGACGCCCGCCCGACTCCTCACGGCGCTGGCCGGTGTCCCCGGTCTGCACCCGCGCGCCGACCAGCGGGTCCCCCCGGTCATCACCTGGGACGACGGGCCCTGCGGGCGGACCGCGACGGCCGCCCTCGCCGCCGCCGGCTTCCAGGTGAGCGAGCCGTTCTGGGCCGGCGGCCTGGTCGACACCCGCGACCCGGAACCCTGCGTCTTCCAGCGGGTGCTGCGCCCGGAGACGGCCGCGCTGCTCTACCTGCACGGCGCCGAACCGGACACACCGGACGGTGACCGCGCCCTGGCGCAGCGGATCTTCGCCACCGACCTGCCCGGTGAGGGCTACCTGCCCGGAGACCCGTCCGAACAGGTCGCCGTCCACCTGCTGGTCGGCGAGGCGGGTGACGCCGACTACGGCGGGGACGCGCTGTTCACGCAGATGGGCGAGGCGGTGCGGGCCACCTTCGGCGGCCGCGCCGGCCTGGTCGAGATCGCCCGCCGGGCCGCGATCTGATGCCGCCCCTCGCCCGCCGGGCCGGCTCCACCGGGTGGGGATCGCCGCGGTGAGCGGGCTGGCGCACGCCGGTTACATCCGGGCGGTGGCCGCGGCGCTCGAGGCTGCCGGGGTGCCGGTCGCCGACTGGCGCGCCGACGACGGCGTGCCGCGCGACGGCTGGATCCCCTTCGATCTGGCCCGGCAGGTCCGCCTGCACGGACGGCCGGTCTGGGACCACGACGAGGCCGGGGCCGCATGGTCCGAGATGGACGGCTGGCGACTGCTCACCGTCGACGACCCGGGTGGCCGGAACGTCCGGAGTGTCCATGCCCTGGACGTGACGACGGTCGCCGCGCCGTCGTCGGTGGCCCGGGCCGTGACCGAACGGGCGGGTATTCGATCCGGCGGGCCGGGCGACATCCCTCCCGGTTCGCCGGGCGACATCCCTCCCGGCTCGCGGGGCGACATCCCTCCCGGCGAGCCGGGCGCTGCCACTCGGCGGGCGGCAGACCCTTCGGGCAGTGGTCCCGCCACCGGCGATCCCGCGGACCGTGGGACCGGGGAACCCACAGGCGCCCGATCATCCGGCGCCGGCCGGTGCCCGGGGAGCGGCGAGTCCCGAGCGGAAGAGGTGGACACCGACTTCGCCGGGCGGCGGGCGGGCACCGGGGATCCCGCTTTCGAGGCGGCTCTGCGCCGATATTCGACGGGTCGCACAAAGTGCGTTGACGGGTGGCCGGAGGCGGCGGAAGGTCGAGGGTAGAACGACGACCTCCGACGGAGGGCCCCGTGACTCTCGTCGATGCCAGCCGGATCATCCTCATCCTCGCCGCCCCGGCCGTCGTGGTGGCCGCGGTGCGTCATGTGCCCCGGGGCTGCGCGGTCCTCGCCGACCGCTGGCGACAGCGGCGACCGGCCGAACCGGCACCCTACGGCCCACCGATCGAACGGCTCGCCGCCGACCTGCGGCGTCTGCTCCGGCTGCACGGAGAGCTGGCCGCGTCGGCGCACGCCGCGATGTCCGCGCACCGGGTGTGGGCGGTGGAGGCGGCCATCGGCGCCCGCGCGATCGAGGCGGCCACCGCGCTCGGGGTACCCCACCCGCATCCGTCCCGGGCGGCGGCGCTCACCCGTACCGAATTGTCGTCGATCTTGACCCTCTTGGCCGAGGCGGGCCTGGTGTTGCCGGCCCGGGTCGGCGGATTCACCACCGACGGGCGGTTCTGAAGCAGAGGCGGCGGCGGGCCTGCGCCCACCGCCGCCTCCGTCCCGGCCGGCCTGGGAAGGAGAAGACCACCAACCGGGATTCCCGGGAACAAAGCACCACGAAGAACTCAGAGGCCGGAGTGGTGGCGGAAGACGAGCTTCCGCCACCACCCCTCGACCCGGCCGGGTGGAGGTCACCGGCCACCGGACGACAGGGGGAATGCGTCCAGCGGACCGGTATCCGGGGGGAGACGACAACCACCGACCGGGAGGTTCGGGCATTACGGGTCCGGTGAGGGGAACAGCGGCGGGAGACAGGTCCCGCCGCCGTCCCTCAACCCGGGCAGGCGAAGTCACCGGCCGGAGGACGGAAGGGGGCGCCATCCATGGGCCGGTCTTGGGGGCGACAGTCGCCGACCGGGAGGTCTCAGGTGGTGATGGGGGACGGTGGCGGGAAGGAGGAACCCGCCACCGTCCGCCGGCCCGTCGGCCCCGGTCCGTGCGGACCCACGGACCGGGCGCCGGGCATGCGACGGCCACCGCATCGGGGGGAGCGGAGCGGCCGTCTGCCGGAGAAGGTCTGACTGGTGTGTGCCGGGGAGGACGGCGACGGGAGATGGGCTCCCGCCGCCGCCTCCTGCCCGGCCCCGTGCCGAACCGCCAACCGCGGAGGAGACAGGGGGCGTCGTCTCCGCGGATATCGCTCACGGGCAACGGTGCGGCCGCCTGACTGGGGGGCGGTGGCCGCCGGCCGGGAGGCCGAGGAATCTCAGACCCGGGCGGTGGGGCCCGGGAGACCAGGTCGTGGAAAATCCGCCGAGGACGTCGTTGGCCGCGGCGGGTCGCTCGGCAGAACCGGGCGCTCATCAACCGTGCCAGGCGGAAAGCCCTTGATCCGCGAAAGTCCAGAGTGGCCTTCGACACTTCGTGGTCACCTGTTCAGGGTCATCCACAAGTTCTTAGCTCTCCTGAAAGGGAGCTTAAAAGGTTCTTAAGTCGTCATGTGTGCCGTCACCCCTCAGCAGCGATCCCCGTTGATTGCGACGGGTCCGGCCGACCGCTCCCGAACTACGTGATACTCACTGCTCAAACCGTTGAACCGGGCAGCTCCGCAAGACGTATACCCCGGTGATCGCGCTATCCCGGCGGGCTGCGGCGCCGGGGCGGTCAACGCTCGCGGGCCGTCCGCGAGGCCGGTGACGGGGCTCCGCAGAGCGGTGGCGCACTTCGCAAATCCGTGGTTAACCTTCCACATCCACCACGTGGCAGGCGTTGATCGCGGAGGGCGAGGGGCGGGCACCGGGGTGCGGAGGTGGGACAGCATGAGGACGGTGGCACGGATGCGGTGTCGGGGCGAGGGGACCCTCCCCAGCCGATTCGGGACCGCGTCATGAGCTTCGAAGACGACGAGTACTGGGAGGACGAGTACAGCGAGTACTCGTTCATGCCCAGTTCCGCGGTCATGCAGGAGCAGCACTACACCAAACGTACGGTCCCCGACCCGGTCATCCCGACCCGCCGCCGGGCCGGAGGCGCCGACGAGGCCGCCGCGCAGCGGGCGAAACGGACCCCCTTCGACGGCGAACGGCCGAGCTGGCTCAACGACCCCGACTTCGAGCCGATCGACACCTCCGTCGACAACCTGGTCGGCGACGACTTCGACGACGTCGACTTCAACCGCCCCGAACTCGGTGTCGACTTCGACAAACCGGACTTTCCGATCATCGACCCGGCGGCCCGGCCCGATCTGCGCCGCGGCGCCGCCCCGCAACGTCGTGGGCCCGACCGGTACGACCCCGCCGCGGGCGAGCGCCGCGACCGGCGTGCCGATGACCGTGAGCCGGGGCGGCCTTCGGGTGGCCGTTCGGAACGGCGCCCGGACGGGCGTTCTGACCAGCGTCTGGACGGGCGTTCGGACCAGCGCCCGGACGGGCGTTCTGACCAGCGTCTGGACGGGCGTTCGGACCAGCGCTCGGACGGGCGTTCGGAGCGGCGCGACAGCCGGTATGCCGAGCCTCGGTACCGGGATGAGGCGCCCGGCGGCCGGGACGGCTACGAGCGCGGCTACCGGGACGACTGGGACGACCGCAGGCAGCCCTCCCGCCGGGACCGCGACGACCGCCGTGAGCCCGCTCGCGCCGACTGGAACGAACCGGTACGCGACGACCGCCGGGACCCCCGGGCCGATCGGGCGGGTTCTCGCGGCTCCCGCGACGTCCGGGACCCGCGCGACCCTCGGGATCTTCGCGACACTTCCGACATCCGCGGCGCACGGGACCCCCGCGACTCTCGGGATCTTCAGGACCCGCGCGACTCTCGTGAGGTCCGGGACACTCGCGACCTTCGGGACTCGCGCGATCCGCGGCGTGGCGAGGGCCGCGAGGCTGTCCGGGCGGACTGGGCGGATCCCGCTCGCCGCGAAGGCGGCCGCTCCGAGTGGGCCGAGCCGTCACGGGACGAGCGCCGCGACAACCGTCCGCCGCGCGACGACCGGCGCGGCCGGCGGGCCGTCGAGATCGGACCCGACGAGCTGTGGAGCAACGACGGCGACCTCGGCCGGGAACGTGCCGCCGAGCCGGTCCTCGAGGACGAGCGGCCGGCCGCCGGACGGACCATCGAACTGGGCGCCGACGAGTTCTGGGAGGAGCCCGCGGCCTCGCGGGACAACGCCACCGAGATCGACCCGGAGCGGCGGCGTGGGCCGGCCCCGGCATCCCGCAACGAACCCGGGCGGGCCGCTCAGACCTGGGACGACGAGAACTTCGGGCCGATCCGGCCGCCCGGCGGACGGCGTCCGCGCCGCGACGAGGAGGAGCCCCGGCGGGCCCCGGCGCCTCGCCGCGACGACCTCGCGGTCACCGGGCGCGCGCAGGTGCCGGCTCCGGGTGCGGAGGATCCGTACGAGGCCTCCCGGCCGGACGGGGAGCGCCGCGGCGTCCTCCCGGCCGGTGGGGACAGCCGCCCCGCCCTCGCACCGGACCAGCGTCCCGCCGCCCGGGAATCGGCCGACCGCCAGCGTCCCGGCACCCAGGCGCCCGGCGATCGCGCACAACCCGGCACCCAGGCACCCGGCGACCGCGCACATCCCGGCACCCAGGCGCCCGGCGATCCGGCACGCCCCGGCGCCCAGGCGCCCGGCGATCGGGCACATCCCGGCACGCAGGAACTCGGCGACCTCCGGCAGCCCGGAACCGGGAACGCCGGCGACCCGCAGCGGGCCGAACAGCGGCAGCGGACCACCGGGCCGGAAGCGGACGACGGACAGCGTTCCGCGGCGTGGGACGCGGACGGTCAGCGCCTGGCCGGTGGAGCCTGGGCGAACGGTCCCGGCACGACCGCCTCGGGCGTGGCCGGGAACGAGACGTCCGGATCCGGCGCGGGCCGGGCGGAGGATGGGCGCGGGCAGACCGGGTTCGGTTCTGCGGCTCCCGTGCAGGGCGCCGAGGTCTCCGGCCCGGTCGAGGCCGGGCGCGGCGTGCCGCCGTTCGCCGGCGAAGCCGCGGTGCGCGACGGCCGGGATGCCCGGCCGCACCCGGCGGAGCCCTATCCGGACGGTTCCGGTCCGGCCCCGGCCGGGGCTCGCGGGCAGGCACCTTCCGAGCCGGGTGGTCAGGTGGCGGCCGGTTCCGGCGCCACGGAACCCTCGAACACGGACGCGGCACGCGAAGGCAACGAGCGGCGGGGTGAATCCTGGCGGTCGAAGGTGGTTCGCCTGCTGCCCGGTCAGCGCCGGGCGGCCGCGAACAACCCCACGGAGCCGACAGCCGACCTGACCGACCGCGGGCGCGGCCCGGACGGGTCCGCCGCCATCCCCGCGCAGGCTCAGGAGCCGCAGGCCTACGGCACCGGGCAGGCCCCGCGGGATCCGGCCGCCGAGCGGGGTCAGCCGGCCTACGGCACGGCGCCGGGCACTGAGCGCCACGGCTCCGGCGACCAGATCCGCTCCGGCATGGGGGACGGCGGAAATCAGCCGGGGCCCGGAAGCGGACGTGATGCGGACCGGTCGGGTCCGAACAACGGACGTGACACGGACCGGTCGAATTCAAGCAACGAACGCGGCATGAGCCAGCCGGGTTCGAGCACCGGGCGCAGCGCGGACCAGTCGAATTCAAGCAACGAACACGGCATGAGCCAGCCCGGTTCGAGCACCGGGCGCAGCGCGGACCAGCCGCCCGTAGGCCACGGGCCGGGTGGGCATCGCGTGGAGCCGGGGAACGGGCGGGGAGCCGGCGGCGAGGCCGGTCCGGACCGGGTGGGAGCCGGCGACGAGGAGACCAGGGACCTGCGGGAATCCGGGTCCTGGCCGGCGCCGGGCAGCGAGACGGCCGGTGGGAACGGTCCGCGGGAGGACGGTCCTCGTGTGGTGCGGCGGGCGGAGCCGCCCGTACCGCCGAAGGTTGTCAGCAGGACCACTCCGCCGCCCGCACCGCGCGTGATCAAGGCTGACCCGCCGGCCGCACCGCGGGTTGTCGCGGCGCCAACGCCGGTGCCGCCGGCTCGCGTGATCGGGCCGAACGGGCCGCAACCAGCCGTCGAGCCCGCCCGCCCGGCAGCCGGTACGGACGCCACCTATCGACCGCACGATCCCGCCCCGGCGCAGTGGAGTGGCCCGGACGCCACCTCGCGCGGCACGGTCGCACCGCACGACCCCGCCATGACGCAAAGGGGTGGCCCGGACGCCGCCCCGCGCGGCGGGGCCACACCGCACGATCCCGCTACGGCGCAGTGGGCCGAGAGCGCGGGCGTGCCGGATGATCCGACCGGTGGCCGGTGGGGTGGTCCGGTGGACCCGCGGGGTGCCGCGGCCGGCGATGCGTGGCAGACGAACAACCCCTACGTGACCGGGGAGATCCGGCGGCCGGACGAGGCTCAGCCGGAGGTTCCGCAGCAGCGTTCCCGGCGGTCGCCCCGTGCGGCGCACGTGTTCCCCGCCGAGGGTGACGGTCCGTGGGCGATCGTGCCGGACGAGGCCCAGCCGCTCACCGGGTCGCGGCCGGTGTCACCGGCGCGGCCGCCGGTGGTTCCCGGGGCGGGTGCCGCGGGTCAGCCCGGTGCGGTCCCGGGCGGCCAGCCCGGTGCGGTCCCGGGCGGCCAGCATGGTGCGATTCCGGGCGGCCAGCATGGTGCGATTCCGGGCGGCCAGCATGGTGCGATTCCGGGCGGCCAGCCTGGTGCGATTCCGGGTGGTCAGCCCTCTCCCGCGGCGGCGTGGCCGCCCGCGGTTCGGCCGGACGCGAGTCGGCCTGTTTCGGGGGGTCCGGCCGTGCCGCGACCGGAGAGCGCCTGGCCGCCCGCGGTTCAGCGGGGCCCGGGCGGTGACAGGCAGGCGTGGCCGGTTTCCGGTCAGCAGCCGCCCTCGGCCGGGTGGCCTACGCCTCCGGTGGGGGGATCGACGCCGGTCCGGACGGGACCGCAGCCCTCGTCCCCGGCCGGACCGAACGCGACACCCACGGGCCCGACGCCGTCCGCCGCAGGCCAGGGCGAGACCGGACCGAACGCGACGACCACGGGTCCGATGCCACTCGCCCCGAACCAGGGCGGGACCGGACCGAACCCGGCACACGCGGGCCCGGTGCCACTCGCCGCGGACCAGGGCGGGGTCAGGCGGCCCAGTCCGAAAGCGGCGCCCAAGGCGGTCCCGCCGCCGCCGGGATGGACCGAGACGCGGCCCGCAGCCGATGGTGTCGCTCCTCCCGCCGCGACATGGCGGGAGGCGGGGCAGCCCGCAGCCTCCGGCGAGCGGAGTGACGCGACACCGCCCAGCACCGCATGGCGGGAGGACGGGCAGCCCGGGCTCACGCCTCGCTCGCCCGTGCCGGATGTGGATCGGTCGGCTTGGAATGCCGCGACGCCGATCTCGGTGCCTCCGGTGGACAAGGCGGACGGCGGCCAGAACCGGCAGGCCGGACCCGTGCCGGCGCCGCCGGTGGACGGTTTCGGTGGGCCGGGGCGGCCGACGAGTCCCGCCGCTCCCGGGGTGGCTCGCGCACAGTCGCTGGGCGACCTTCCGGGCGTTCAGGGACGCGGGCCGGGCGGATCGCAGGATTCCCGTCCGGTGGCGCAGCCGGGCGACGAACAGGCCGGCGGCGGTTCCGATGGCCGCTCCTCGGACGCGGTTCGCCGGGACGGGCAGCCGAGCGGGCAGCCAGCCGGCCGGGACGGTGCACCGGCCGGGCAGGCGATCCCGGGCGGAACGCAAGCCGGGCAGAGCGAGCCGACACGGAACGCAAGTCCCGGACCTATCGGCGGTGGGACGACCGCTGGGCGGCCGACGGTGGCGTTGCCGCGTCCGGCCGCGGGAACCGACCACGGCGACACCGCGGCCCGCGAGCGGATCGGATTCCCGCTGACGCGTCCGGGCCAGGCCGGACCGGAAGGGGCGCAAACCGGCCCGGATGCGGCGCAACCCGGACCGGAAGGGGCGCAACCCGGACCGGAGGCGCTCCGGGCCCACGCCGAAGCGGCACCGGCGCAGAGCCACACCGATGCGGCGCCGGACCGGCCCACGGCCGAGGGCGACCGGGCCGCGGTGCCCGCGCAGCCCGAGAAGGACCGGGCCGACATGGTGCGGGACTGGGCCGATATCGATCAGCCGTACATGGATGCGGACGGGGTGCTGCACAACCTGCGGCCGATCGCCCGTCTGGAGACCTCCGGGCCGGACACCGAGCCGCGGCGGTACTCGGACACCGCCCTCGGTAGCGGCTGGTTCGTCAGCAAGACGCCGGCGAAGACCGAGGACGCCACGGGTGCCGATGACGCCGCGGCAGCGACGCCGAAGGAGGCGAAGCCCGCGGAGGGCGAGGCCGCCGGCACTGCGGAGACGACGGCCGAGGGCGAGCAGCCGCCGGGCCCGGAACTGGCCCCGCATCTGCCGCTGACCGCCGCGGACCTGTCCGCGATCCGCTGGCGGCTGGACGGCGCCAGCCTCCGCGAGGTGGTCGACGACCGGAGCGCGCTGCGCGAGCTGGGCGAACGCCTGGACGGCCCGCTGGCCGACGAGGCCGACAACATCGTCAAGGCGGGGCTGCTGAGCGTACGCGCGGAGGTGTACCGCCTCCTGGGTGAGCTGGGCATGGCCGCGGCCGCCGCCCGGCTGGCCCTGGCGCACGCCGAGTCGGCGCAGGACCTTCAGTCGCAGGTGATCGCGCAGGCCGAGCTGGCCCACGTGCTGCGGCTGCGGGGCGACTACATGGAGGCGGACCGGCTGTTCCAGCGGGCGGTGGACGCGGATGTTCCGGCCGCCGTGCGCAGCGTGGTCCACGAGAACGCCGGGCGCAGCTGTTTCGACCAGAACCGGCACATGGAGGCGCTGGACCACTTCGCGCGGGCGATCCGGTTGGGTTCGCCGGAGGACACCGATCTGGTGGAGCGCATCGGCGTGTGCCTGGAGGCCGTCTACATCCATGTGCTGCGGGACGGCTGGGGCCCGTACCCGCGGAAGTCTCCGGAGATCAGGGCGCCGCTGGGCGCGCGCCCGGCCGCCGAGGGTGAGGAGGCGCTCACCGAGTCGACGGCCGAGCATCCGGTGGTGGATCCGCGGCGGTAGTCAGGCCGCCAGGCGGGCCGGGCCGGCCATCGTGCTGCGCCCGCGCCCGCCCTCCTTGGCCCGGTAGAGCGCGGCGTCGGCGACCCGCTGGAGGTCGTCGGGGCCGGTGGCGTGGTCGGGGGCGACGGCGATGCCGATGCTGAGCCGGGTACGCAGTGCCTGGTCCCCGGTGGCGTGCCCCCACGTGTCGTTGATCGTCTTGAAGTGGTCGACGTCGATCATCACGAGGGCGAGGGGGTCGTCTGGCCCGGCCCGGTTGACGGCGCGGCCGATTTCGGCGTCGAAGGCGCGCCGGTTGGCGGCGCCGGTGAGCGGATCCGAGGTGAGGTCACGCAGCCGAATGGGCAAGGCCGTTCGCCTCCGGGGGTCGATCCTGAACCTCATTCGGTACGGCCGGCGGTGATCTGAGGGGTTACTCGGTACGCAGGGCGACGACCGGGTCGAGCCGGCCGGCCCGCTGCGCCGGCACCACCCCGAAGATGATCCCGACGGCCGCCGACACCCCGAAGGCCAGTGCCATGGACCACCAGGTCAGGGCGGCCGGGACCGGGCTGAGCCGGTCGACGAGCAGGGCCGCGGAGCCGCCCAGCAGCATGCCGAGCACACCGCCGGTGGTGGTGAGCAGGACCGCTTCGAGGAGGAACTGGACGCCGATGTCGCGGGGCCGGGCGCCGACCGCCTTGCGCAGGCCGATCTCCTTCGTCCGCTCGCGCACCGAGACGAGCATGATGTTGGAGACGCCGACCCCGCCGACGAGCAGGCTGATCCCGGCGATGGCGGCGAGCACCCCGGTCAGCACACCGAGGATGTCGCCGAGCACGCCGAGGATCTGCTCCTGGGTGACGGCGGAGAAGTCGGTGTCCGGGTGCCGTTCGGCGAGTGCCGCGACGACGGCGTCGGAGAGTTCGCCGATGCGTTCCCGGTCGGGGGCGCGGATCGCGATGCCGTCGATGCGTTCGGTGCCGAGCAGGCGCTGCGCGGCGGTGACCGGTACGTGCACCTCGCCGTCCCGGTCGACGCCGAGGCTCTGCCCGAGCCGCTCGAACACGCCGATCACCCGGAACCGGACCCCGCCGATGGTGATCTGCCGGCCGATCGGGTCCCGGTCGCCGAACAGGTCCCGGGCCGTCCCGGCGCCGAGCACCGCGACCCGGCGGCCGGTGCTCACATCGGTCCTGGTCAGGTAGCTGCCCCGGTCGAGGCGGCGGACGAAGACGGTCGGCGTGGTCTCGAGGACGCCCTGCATGCTGGAGAAGCGGGTGCGCGAGCCGGCGCGTACCGTCTCGCCGGAGGCGATGGTGACCGCGACCCGCGTCCGATCGCCGACCACCCGGTTGATCGCGTCGATGTCGTCGAGGGTGAGCGGCGAGGACGTGGGCGCCGAGCCCGCCTCGATCCGGCCGGGCACGACCAGCAGCAGGTTGGAGCCGAGCCCCTCGACCTGGCGCTCGATCTGTTCCTTGGTGCCGGTGCCGATGGCGACCAGGGCGACCACGGCGGCCACCCCGATGACCACGCCGAGCATGGTGAGCAGGCTGCGCAGCCGGTTGGCGCGCAGCGCGTCGAGGGCGACCCGCCACGCCTCAGCGAGTCGCACTGATCAGCCCGTCCCTCATCACGATCTGCCGCCGGGCCCGGGCCGCGACCTCCCGGTCGTGGGTGACCAGCACGACCGCCACGCCGTCGTCGTTGAGCGATTCGAGCAGGGCCAGGACGGACTGTCCGGTGGCCGAGTCGAGGTTGCCGGTGGGTTCGTCGGCGAGCAGCACCGACGGCCCGGTGACCAGGGCCCGGGCGATGGCGACGCGCTGCTGTTCACCGCCGGACATCTGGTTGGGCCGGTGGGTGATCCGGTGGGCGAGGCCGACGCGTTCCAGCATGGCGGCGGCGCGGTCCCGGCGCTCGCGACGGCCGATGCCGCGGTAGACCAGCGGCAGGCCGACGTTGTCCTGGGCGGTGGTCCGGGCGAGCAGGTGGAACGACTGGAAGACGAACCCGATCGTGGTGTTGCGCAGTTCGGCGAGCTCGTTGGGGGTGAGCCGGGCGACGTCGCGGCCGCCGATCAGCAGGGTGCCGCCGGTGGGCCGGTCCAGGCCGCCGAGCAGGTGCATGAGCGTCGACTTGCCGGAGCCGGAGGTGCCGACGATGGCCACGTAGTCGCCGGGTTCGACGGTGAGCGACACCCCGCGCAGCGCCGGCACCGACAGGCCGTCGAGCTGGTAGGTGCGGCTCACGTCCTGCGCGACGATGGCCGGGGTGCTCACGGCGCCTCGTCCCCGGCGCTCACCTGGTCGGCGCCGGCGATCACCACCCGCTCCCCCGCGCCGACGCCGGACAGGATCTGCACGATGTCCTCGCCCTGGACGCCGAGCCGCACCGGGACGGCGGCGTACCTCCCGTCGCGCACCGTCCAGACGGTGTCCCGGCCGTCGGCGGCGACCACCGCCGAGGCGGGCACGGTGACCGCGCCGGCGGCCTGCCGCACCTTGAGACGGATCACGGCGCTCATCCCGGGGCGTGGGACGGGCGCGGTCTCGCCGCTGTCCGGGTAGCGGCCCTCGGCGAGTTCCAGGCGGACCCGGTAGGAGACGCCACCGCGGGCCGAGGTGGTGGGCAGCAGATCGACGGCGCGGACGGTGGCCGGGTAGCGGGCGCCGGGCGCGGCGTCGAGCTCCGCCTCCGCCTCGACCCCGTCCTCGACCAGCAGCACGTCGGTCTCGTCGACCTCGGCGGAGAGCCCGAGCCGGCCGGTGTCGACCACGGTGATCACCGGGGTGCCGGCGGCCACGTAGCCGCCCTCCGGCACGGCGGCGTCCACACCGGACGACACGGTCCCGGTGGTCTGCGGAATCTGGCCGCTCTCCAGCAGTCCGGCCAGGGATCCGCCGCCGCCGGCCGGGGGTGGCCCGCCGTACTGGACGACCCCGGCGACCGGGGCTTTCAGGGTGAGGGCGTCGACGGCCGTGTCGGCCAGCTGGTACGCCTGCTCGGCCTGCATCCGCTGCGCCGCGGCGAGGGAGCCCATGGCCCGCCCGAGCGACGCCACGCCGCGCTGCACCGACCGCAGCGCCGCGGCCGAGGCGGCCGACGCCGTCTCGTACTGCTTCTCGGCGGCGTCCACCTGATGCAGCAGCGCCGCACGCACCCGCGGGTCGGCGATCTGCCCGGCCGCGTCCCGGGCCTGCTCGAACGCGGCCGCCGCCTGCTTGTCGGTCCGCTTCCGCACGGCCGTGAACTCCACGGTGCCGCCGACCGGGACGCTCCCTCCGGACGGCGCCTGATCGAGCGCCTCCCGAGCCGCGTCCCGCCGCCGCGTGAGCTCCGGCGAGTCGATGACGGCGAGCACGTCGCCCTTCGCCACCCGCTCCCCCGGCTCGGCGAGCAGCTCACGCAGCGTGCCGGCGGCCGGGGCGGTCAGCGTCGCGGCGGTCCGGGCGGTCACCGTCCCGGGGGCCTCGACGATCTCGTCGACCGTCCCGACCTCGGCGGACCCGAGCCGGACGGCGCTCGCCTCGTCGTCACAGGAGGCGCCGGTCTGCGACAGGAGCAGGACACCGAGAGACATGATCACGGCACGTGAGCGGGCGCGAGACACAGAGGCCACTCTATGCCGAGAACGCGCCACCGGCTTTCCCCGAGATATCAAAACCTTTCTCTCGTACGGGCTACGCGCACCCGATCGTCCAGGGGGGCGATCGTCTGCCCGCACCGGGCCGTTGGGCCGCTGCGGGCGTGAGCGGGTCGCAAGCACACAGGCACGGGCCTCCGGCCCGCCCATGCCGCGTTTACGGGTCCGCCCGGTCCGGGTCGCGCTGGGTGGGGATGACGCCGTGGCCCGGGCGCGGGGACGGTGGCGCGGCCTCGTTCTCCGGCGCTGTGCCGTCGGCCGGGCTCGCGCCGTTCGACGCAGGCTCGTCCGGGGAACCGGGATCCGGGGCGGCGCCGTTGGTGGACGGCGGGTCGGGGCGGCGCCAGATGGACGGGTCCGGGGTGGTGGCGGCCGGGACCGCGGCGGGCTCCGGGGCGGCGACCGGCTCCGGGACGGGTTCGGCGCCCGGCCGGGACGGCAGCGCGACGGGGACCCCGCCGTGGTCGCGGTGTGCGGCGAGCGCGGCCCGGTGGTATTCCTCCAGCTCGGCGATGAACTCGGCGTCGGCGTAGACCGAACCGTCGATCAGCGGGCCCGGCCGGCCCTCCAGGACGGCGATGACGTCCTCGCCGGTCAGGGTCTTGTGCGTCTCCAGGGCGTGCGCCAGGGCGAGCACCTCCCGCCGGTTCTCCTCGAGCAGCGCGGCGGTGCGCCGCAGCATCTCGCCGAGGTTGTCCTCGATCCGGTCGGCCAGCGCGCGGCGGGCGCTGATCTCGGGTTTCTCGCCCTTGCCGGGACCGCCGGGGGTGCCGGTGCCGAGGCGGCTGGAGTAGGAGTACGACGACACGGTGGAGCCCATGCCCCAGACGCCCTCCATGTGGGTGGCCACCGCGGTCGCCGACTCGAGGTCGCCGGAGACGCCGGAGGAGCTGTCGCCGTCGAAGAACATCCGTTCCCCGGCGAGCGACGCGAGCGACACGTAGATGTCCGACTCGTAGTGGCTGCGCCAGGTGGTGAACTGGTCCTCCGGCGGGATGCTGGCGACCATGCCGAGGTAGCCGCTGCCCTTCTCGATGGTCGCGATGTCGATCTCGAGGTGGTGCCGGGTGCGGTAGGCGATGACGGCGTGGCAGGCCTCGTGCACCGCGACGGCGTGCCGTTCCCGTTCGATGTACTCGACGTTCTCCGCCGGGCCGAGTTCCTTGAGCTGCTTGGCGCGGATGATGTCCCGCCAGGTGATGGTGTCCCGGCCGTGGCGGATGGCGGTGATCAGCGCCTCGTTGACGGTGTCCTTGATGGTGGCGCCGGTCGCGTACGGGGTGATCGTGGCCAGTTTGTCGATCTGCTCCTCGGTCAGCTCGTGCTGCACCTTGTCCAGATAGCCCTGGTAGGTGCGCACCCGGCCGGCCTTGGTGGGGTAGCCGACCTTGTAGATGCGGTCGATCCGGCCGGGCCGCAGCAGCGCCTCGTCGAGGGCCTCGGGCAGGTTGGTGGCCATCATGACGAGGATCCGGTACTTGGGTGGCGGCTTGGGCCGCATGCCGAGCGCCCGGCGGACGTGCCGGTTGATGAAGCCGCGTGGCTTCTTCAGCCCGGACAGCTCGGTGAGCAGGGCTTCCAGCGTGCCCATGCCGCCGCCACCGCCCATGCCCCCGCCGTACATCATCCTGGTCTTGCGGGTTTCCGGAAGGTCGTGCCGCATGGCCTCGCGGGTGAGCAGCAGCCGCGAGTCGCCGGACAGGTAGGTGAAGCCCTGGCAGCCGTCGGCGAACGGCGCGGGGGTCATGCCGCCGCGCGGGAAGCCGGGCCCGCCCTGGGCGAGGGCGCCGCGGTTGCCGAGTGAGTCGGCCTCGTCGAAGAAGACGATCACGCCGCCGTACCGGAGCGCGAGTTTGCGCAGCTTGCGGAAGAGCGACTTGACCTTGAGCACGCCGACGCCGAAGAACATGTTGATGAAGGCGCCCGGGTCGACGAACACGTAGGGCTTGCCGGTCTCGCCGGCCACCGCCTCGGCCATCAGCGTCTTGCCGGTGCCGGGCGGGCCCCAGAGCAGGATGCCGCCGGGCACATAGCCGCCCTTGGTCTCGATGGCCTCCGGGTTCTCCAGGTAGACGATGTTCTCCTTGACGCGTTCCAGCACGTGGTCCTGGCCCCACACGTCGGCGAACCGGGTCTTCACGTCGTCCGGGTAGTAGACCTCGACGCCGCCCCGGGACAGGAACCAGAAGATCGCGACGAACTGGCCGACCGCGATGAACAGGATGAAGATGACCTGGAGGAACATCGGCGCGACGGACCACAGCAGGGCGGGCAGCTCGAAGAGGGCGAGGGCCGGCGAGGTGTCCAGCACGGACGCGAGCACCAGCGACACCAGGCTGATGAAGAGCAGCCACTTGAAGATGCGGACCAGCCGGAACCGGGTCCAGTCGGAGAACATCCGGTGGGTGAGCCGCTCGAAGCCGCCGAAGATGCCCCTGGTCCACAGCCGGTGGTAGCCGGCCGAGTGCTCACTGATCAGGAAGTGGATCTGGCGCAGCACCTCGATGCCGGACAGCACCATCACGGTGATGCCCTTGCCGCTGGCCGCGAGCTCGCGCACCGCGTCCTCGAACGGCAGGATCGGGTTGTCCGCCATCGCCGCCCAGACCAGGGCGAACCACACCACGACGAAGAGCAGCAGGAACTTGATCCGGTCCCAGAACGGCAGCCGCTTGCGGGTGGGGCGGACCTGTTCGCCGGGTCCCTCGTCGGGTGGGCGCAGTCCCTCGGGCGCGGTCATGTGTCACTCCTCACCGTGAAGGAGGTGGCGATCGTGTCGAGTTCGCCGGACCGCTCGGCGTAGCAGCTCGTGGTGCACCGGATCAGCAGCAGGTAGAGCTTGCTGCCGTCGTTGTTCACCAGGGCGGTCTGGTCGAAGGTGTGCAGGACGCCGAGCCCGAGGTCGTAGTTGTAGACGACGCGGACCCCGTGCAGCCCGTTCTCCGGGGTGAGCACCTCGTCCTGGAGCAGTTCGAACCCGGTCAGGGAGGTGCTCTGGGCGACCGAGTCGCGGGCCTCCTCGGTGACCGGGAGGAAGAAGTTGCGCAGGATGTCGAGCGAGATCGTGTCCCGTTGCGCCTCGGTGGTCTGGGCGACACGCGCGTACAGGATCGGCTCGGTGGTGACGCCGGCGGTCATCAGGTGCTCGGCGCTCGGGTCCGCGGAGGCGTCGTACGCGACCGACCACCACAGCCGCTGGCGCAGGCCCGCGGCGGCCGAGTCGGAGTTGAGCCCGGTCAGCGCGTCGTCGAGCGACTTGGTGCCGACCTCGTGCCACTCGTGCGGCACCTTGAAGTAGGTCTGCTCGCCCGAGTTCTTCACGTAGGTGAACTCGGAGGCGCCACACCCGGCGAAAAGGGTCAGAGCGGCGACGGCCGCCGCTGGAAGAGAGGTCGCTCGTTTCAGCATGGGCGGCTCCACTGCCTGACGGGTGAGTCCGTCCCCGCAGTGTCCCCCGAAATTGTTACGAAAACGCTATTCGGGATTCAGCTCCATCCGCAAGATCAGGCGGATCCGCCCAGGCCACCGCAGAAACGGGCCGCTCCCTGAGGAAGCGGCCCGTTCCACGGTTCGGACTCCGATCAGGTGCCGGGACGGCGTCCGAACACCTTCACCGTCATACCGATCTTGCCGATGCTGTAGTACAGCTTCGCGTCGGACTGCAGCAGGTTCACGCAGCCGTGCGACCCGCGCCACTTGTCGTGGATGTAGGTCGTGGTCTGGTGGAAGCCCCGCCCGCCGATGAAGCGCTGCCAGTACGGCAGCCACACCTCGTACGGGTCGGACCACTCCTTCTTCGTCCGCTTGTTGATCGAGAAGGTGCCCGCCGGGGTCCGGTATCCCGCGTACCCGGTACGGGTGACGGTCGGCTTGGTGTGCAGCTTCCCGTTCTTCATCACCCACGTCGTCTGGTTGGTCAGATCGACGCAGAAGGTGATGCCCTTCTTCTTCGGCTTGCAGGCCGACGTCTTCGTCGCCGCCAGTCGCTTGGCGACGTCGTAGGTGGTCGGGCCGGCGAGCCCCTTGGCCGGCTGGATACCGAACCGCTTCTGGAACTTCACGATCGCGGCACAGTCGGCGGTGGACTGCTTACCGTCGACCGTGACCGTGCCGTACCCGCCCAGCTGCTTGAGGTAGCCCTCGACCTTTTTCTGGTACTTGCCGGTCGCGCACGACGCGGCAGCCGCCTTCGTGACCACCGACGTGGTCACGGCCGCGGCCACCGGCGCGGCCGCACCGGCGCTCGCCGGCGTCAGCGCGACAGCGCCGAGACCGCCACCCACCAGAGCCGCCAAAACGGCCCCGGTGAGGCGGGCGGAAACCCGTCTCGTTGCCAATCTGATCCCTCCCCAGGGATGTGGTGTCCGCACATAGAAGCACAGCCGTCCCACCGGTGACCTGTGGGGAAGGACGGTGACATGAAACCGGTATGCCATCGGCACACGGCCATGCCCGCTTGAGGCGAACTCCGCTCCGGGGAGTCAGCGGATCATCAACGGTGCGTGGCGAGCTCCTGCACCCAGTACGGGGTCCCGCCGGACGACAGCGCCAGGCCCACCCCCGTCTGATCGAGGCGGCAGTCCAGGATGTTGCGCCGGTGGCCGGGGCTCTCCATCCAGTCGGTCACCACCCGGTACGGGCTGTCCTGCCCCCGGGCGATGTTCTCCCCGTAGCGGCTCCACGCGTAGCCCGCGTCGGTCACCCGCGATCCGGCCATCACGCCGCGCGGTGACTCGTGGTCGAAGTAGCCGCGCCGGGCCATGTCGGCGGCGTGCCGGTTGGCCGCCTCGATCAGCCGGCGGTCCAGACTGAGCGGCTCGCAGCCGGCGGCCCTCCGGTGCTGGTTGGCCAGCGCCAGAACCTGCTGCTGCACCGGGGCCTGCGGACTGGACGAGACCGACGCCGCGGTGACCACCGTCCGGGACCCCGAGATCGGGTCACCGGCCGGGGCGGCGCCCCGCCCGGTGAGCGTCTCGCCGTACGAGACGGCGGCGGGCACGGACACCGGCGCCCGCGCGGCGAACCCTCCCGCGACCAGCGCCAAGGTGCCCACACCGAGCACCACCGAAGGTTTCCGCATACCCCGTCGACCCCCTCGTCTCCGTGCGCTCCGGCCGTTCCGGGGCGCTCGCCCGGATGACCAACTCCGGTCGCCGATCACCGGTCACTGTGCCGTTTGCGCCCCGGCGCGCCACCGGAGCCCGCCGGGACCCGCTGGAACGTCGCTGAGCTGCTCGGACGCCGAGAACCGGGGAGCACATCCATCGCACAGCCGCACAGGATTCCGGCATTCTTCCTTCTACCGGGGTAACCCGCTCAGGCGTTGTTGCCGACCACCCGGAGGGTCCCGGCCGGCCTGCCGCGTCGCTACGGTTTCGCGGTGCGCAATCGATACCTGGACATGCTCCGTGCCGCCGCGGTGCTGCTCCGGCTGCGCTGGAAGCCGGTCCGGCAGGCCCCGGCGGCGGCCGAACCGGTGGCCGGGCCGATCCCGGCGGGCTGGCCCGAGGTGGCGCGCGACCAGCCCGCCCCGGCGCCGGATCCGCTGGCCGACGCGGTAACCCGGCGGATCACCGCGGCCCAGCGGGCCGACCTGCCGGTAGCCGGGCGCCCGGTGCCCGGCTACGGGCCGGCCCACGATGCGGGGTACGACGGGGCGCCCTGGTCCGGGTACTCCGCCCCACGGCACGCCGCCGGGAGCCAGCCGCTGTCGCTGCGGTTCCGCGAACCGGACGGCGGCGCCTGAGCAGGCCGGTCCCGGCGTACGGAGGGCGGCCGCACGCCGGGACCGGCCGAAGTACGCTGCTCCCGCCCGTACCAGGAAAAATGCTTGTAAAGGGTTGGCAAGGTGAGCGAAGCTCACAAAAACCTCGCTAGCCTGAAGCCGTGGGAGGGCAGCACGGCGATGCGACGGCCCCGGCGCTGGACGCCGGAGTCCTCGCGCTGGTCTGCCGGGCCGGGCCTCTCCTCTGCGCGCTGCCGCTGGACGAGGTCGTCGAGACCATGCGGCCGCTGGAGACCCGGCCGCTCGCCGGAACGCCGCCCTACGTGCGCGGCCTGACCGTCCTGCGCGGCGAGCCGGCGCCGGTGCTCGACGTGACCCGGCTGCTCACCGGCGCCGACGGCCGGATCGAGCGGTACGTGGCGGTGCGGGCCGGACGGGGCCCGGTCGCCTGCGCCACCGGCCCGGTACTCGGCGTCCAGGAGATCCGGGTGTCCCCGCCGGAGGGGCCGTCGGCGCTGCTCACCGGCGTGTCCCGGGCGCTGGTCGCGGGTGTCGGCACGATCGGCGCCGATCCGCTGCTGCTGTTGCGCGGCTTTCGTGCCGTGCCGGACGCGGTGTGGGAGGCCGCCGGGCACGCTCCGGAGCCGGTCCCATGATCGGGGCGCTGTCGCTGACCCGGTTCCGGGAGCTGTTGCAGAGGCGGCTGGGGTGGACGTTCGCCGACAACGACCCGGGGCAGACCGCCGCCGTGCTGGCCGCCCGGGCGAAGGCGCACGGGCTGACCGACCGGGAGTATCTGGACCGGCTGGCCGGCCGGCGCTGGACCGCGGAGATCGCCGAGCTGGCGCAGGCGCTGAGCATCACCGAGACCTACTTCTTCCGGCACGACGACCAGTTCCGGGTGCTGCGGGACACGGTGCTGCCGGAGCTGCTCCGCAAGCGGGCCGGGCAGCGGGTGCTGCGGCTGTTCTCGGTGGGCTGCTCGTCCGGCGAGGAGGCGTACTCCCTGGCCATGACGGCCTGGCCGGCCCGGCCCACCCCGGACTGGATCATCTCGGTCGTCGGCGTCGACGCCAACCGGGAGATGCTGCACCGGGCCCGTGCCGCGACCTACTCCGCGTGGTCGCTGCGGGACACCCCCGAAGAGGTACGACGGCGCTGGTTCCGGGAGACCGGCGACGAGTTCCGGGTGCACCCGGACATCGTGGCGACGGTGCGGTTCGTCGAGCACAACGTGGCCGGCGACGACCCGCAGCTGTGGCACCCGGCCCGCTACGACGTGATCTTCTGCCGCAACCTGCTGATGTACCTGACCGGTGAGGTCGCGGACGGCCTGGTGCGCCGGATGACCCGGGCGCTGACCGACGGCGGTTACCTGTTCCTCGGGCACACCGACTCGCTCGGCAGCCACCCGAAGGGCCTGGAGCTGTGCCACGACGGCGGCACCGTCTACTACCGCCGGCAGACCGCCGCCCCGCCCGTACCGGCGCCGGAACCCGCGCCGGCCCCGGCCCGCGAACCTCCGCCGGACCGTCCGGCGCCCGCCGGCACCCGGTCACGGGCCCTCGGGCTGCTGCGCGACGACCGCTTCGCCGAGGCCCTCGACCTGCTCGGGCCGGACGACATGCTGCTGCGCGGGGTGCTGCTGGCCCAGCTCGGCCGGGTCGCCGAGGCCCGGGACACCGCGCACCGGCTGATCGACGTGGGCGGGCCGCACCCGGACGCGCACCACCTGCTCGGCGTCTGCCACGAGCTGGACTGCGCGGATCAGGCGGCCGGGCAGTACCGGCTGGCGGCGTACCTGGATCCGGAATTCGCCATGCCCCGGCTGCGGATGGGACTGCTGGCCCGGCGGCACGGCGACCACCGGGGCGCGGCCGCGCACCTGGCGGCGGCGCTGGAGCTGCTGCCCCACGAGGACGAGGAGCGGGTCGTGCTGTTCGGCGGCGGGTTCGGGCGGCTGACGCTGACCACCCTGTGCCGTACCGAGCTGGAGGCGTGCGAGGTGCGGGGATGACGGTGGCCGGCCGGGTGACCCGGTTGCGGGAGGAGTTCGACCGGTCGTTCGCCGAGCCGGCCCGCGTCCTCGAGTGCGGGACCGTCGAGCTGCTCGCGGTCAGCGCCGGTGACCGGCCGTACGCGCTGCGGCTCGCCGAGGCGTCCGGGGTGCACCCGGACCGGCCGGTGACGCCGCTGCCCACCTCGGTCCGGGGACTGCTCGGGGTGGCCGGGTTCGCCGGCGCGGTGGTCCCGGTGTACGACCTGGCGGCGCTGCTCGGTCACCCGGTCCCCCGGCGGCCCCGCTGGCTGCTGCTCGCGCAGGGCACGCCGCCGCTGGCGCTCGCCTTCCATGAGCTCGACCGGCACCTGCGGGTGCCGTTCGCCGACGTGGTCGACGGTTTCGACGGCGGCGGCCAGGACGGCTGCCTGCACGAAATGGTGCGGCTGCCGGACGGCCACCGGCCGATCGTCGACGTGCCGGCCGTCCGGGAGCTCGTCCACCGCCTGGCCGGGCACCGGCCCGTCCCCGAGGAGGTCCGATGACAGCCGGACGTACGTACGGCGGCAAGCTGGCGGTCGGTGTCGTCATCACCGTCCTGCTCACCCTGCTCTCGGTCGCCACCGCGGTGGTCGCCCTGCTCTTCGTCGTCAGCGCGAAGGACGACGCCATCGTGGCGGCGACCGACGACCTGGCCGGCGCGGAGAACCTGAGCCGGACCATGGAGGCGCGGATCGCGGACTACCGGGCCTACCTGCTGGACGCGTCGGCCGATAACGCCCGGCTCACCGAGGAGAACCACCAGGAGTTCCGGCAGCGCCTCGACGAGCTGCGCGCCCACGTCACCGACACGCCGACCCGGCAGGCACTGGACCGGATCGCCGCCCTCGACGAGCAGCACGCGGTGGCGAGCACCGAGGTGATGCGGGCCCGCGCCTCCAACGCCGACATCCCGGCCATCACCCGGCTCAACGAGAACCTGGTCGTACCGGTCCGCAAGCAGCTCGAGGCCGCGCTCGCCGACGTGACCGGGCGGGTCCGGGTGACCGTCGACGACGACCGCGAGGCGGCGTCGAACCGGGCCGAACAGGCCATCGTGCTGATCGTCGGGTTGGGCCTGCTCACCACGCTCAGCGCCGTGCTGGTGGCCCTGCGGCTCAACCGCGAACTGCGCCGCGAGGTGGGCACCGCGGTGGGGCACATCCAGAGCTCCTCGGCCCAGTTGGAGGCCGCCGCGTCGCAGCAGGTCAACGGCGGCCGCGACCAGGCCAGCGCGATGAACGAGATCACCACGACGATCAGCGAGCTGCTGATCACCTCGCGCCAGATCGCGGACACCGCCCAGCGGGTCTCCAAGATCGCCGAGGAGACCGAGGCGGCGGCCCGCGCCGGGGACGCCACCATCGACCAGACCCGGGCCTCGATCACCGCGATCCGCACCCAGGTCGACCAGATCGTCCAGCACATGCTGGCGCTCGGCGAGAAGTCGCAGCAGATCGGGCTGGTCGTGGACCTGGTGTCGGAGCTGGCCGAACAGACCAACATCCTGGCCATCAACGCCACCATCGAGGCCAGCGGCGCCGGCGAGTGGGGCCGCCGGTTCGCCGTGGTGGCCGAGGAGATCCGCAAGCTGGCGGACCGGACAGCGGCGTCGGCCAAGGAGATCCGGGCGCTGATCGAGGACGTCCGCGGCGCGGTCAACACCACGGTGATGGCCACCGAGATCGGGTCGAAGGCGGTGGACACCGGGGCCCGGCAGTTCGACGACGCCACCGACTCGTTCCGGAAGATCGCGCGGCTGGTCTCCACCACCAACGACGCCACCCGCGAGATCGAGCTGTCCACCAAGCAGCAGACCACCGCGGTGGAGCAGGTCAACGTCGCCGCGTCGGAGACCGCCCGGGTGTCCCGGGAGACCGAGACGAGCGCCGTGCAGACCAAGCAGACCGCGGCGCACCTCTCCTCGCTCTCCGGTGACCTGCTGAACCTCGTCGGGACCGGGCACCACTGATGGCCGAGGGCAGGGATCCGCTGCGCTTTTTCCGGATCGAGGCGCGGGAGCTGGTCGACCAGATCAGCGCCGGTGTCCTCGACCTGGATCAGGGCGGCGGTCCCGAACCGGTGGCGCGGCTGCTGCGGGTGGCGCACACCCTCAAGGGCGCGGCCCGGGTGGTCAAGCAGAAGGAGATCGCCGACCACGCGCACGCCTTCGAGGAGGTGCTGATCCCGTACCGGGGTGGGGACGTGCCGCCGTCCGCCGACGCGATGCGGGAGCTGCTGCGGCTCAACGACGAGATCACCGCGCGGGTGGTGGAGCTCGAGGACCCGCCGAAGCCGCCGGTGGGCACCGGGCCGGACGAGCCGGCTCCGGCCCCGGCCCCGGCCGAGGTGGTGGTGAACCCGCGGGCGGCCACCGCCGACCTGGACGAGCTGCTCGACGCCATCGGGGAGACCACCGCCCGGATGGCCCCGCTGCGCACCGGCTGTGCCACCGTGGAGCGCCTGCACCGGTCCGCGGAGGTGCTCGCCGACCAGTTGCGGGTCGGCCGTAGCACCACCCCGGCGACGGCCCGGGCGGCGGCCGGGCGGCTGGCCGGGGAGCTGGGGTCGGCCGGCCGCCGGTTCACCGACGCGGTCGATCAGATCCAGCGGGAGCTGGACGAGGTCCGGGCCAGGGCGGAAGGGCTGCGGCTGGTGCCGGCCGGTTCGATGTTCACCGCCATGCGCCGGGCGGTCCGGGACGCCGCCGACGCCGAGGGCAAGCGGGTCCGGTTCGAGGCCCGGGGCGCCGGGGTCCGGATGGGCGCGCACCTGCTCGGCCCGGTCAGCGGCGCCTTCCTGCACCTGGTGCGCAACGCGGTGGTGCACGGCATCGAACCGGAGCCACTGCGGCTGGCGGCGGGCAAACCGGCCGAGGGGACGGTCACCGTCGAGGTGGAGCGGCGTGGCCGGCACGCGGTGTTCCGGTGCCTCGACGACGGGCGCGGCTTCGACATGGGCGCGCTGCGCGACACCGCCCGGGACCGGGGCCTGCTGCCGTCCGGCGCCGGGCCGCCGGACGACGCCGGCCTGCTCGACCTGGTGCTGCGCGGCGGGATCAGCACCTCGCCGTCGGTGACCGAGGTGGCCGGGCGGGCCATCGGCATGGACGCGGTCCGCGAGGTGGCGACCCGGCTGCGCGGCGAGGTGAAGGTACGCAGCACCCCGGGCGCCGGCGCATCGGTGGAGCTGGCGATCCCGCTGGTCCTGCTCAGCATGACCGGCCTGAACGTGGCGGCCGGCGGCATGATGGTCACCCTGCCGCTGGACGTCGTATGCGGCTGCGTGCGGCTGTCCGCCGAGGACGCCGCCACCGCCGCGGTGACCGGGCGGATCGTCTACGACGGCAGCGCGGCCCCGTTCCTGCCGCTGGCCGAGGCCCTGTACGCGGGCACGGCCGCCCCCGAGTCCGTCGGCATCGGCGCGGCCGTCGTGGTGAAGGGCGAGAGTGGCCTGTTCGCACTCGGCGTCGACCGGCTGGCCGGAACGTCCGCCCTGGTCGCCCGCCCGCTGCCGGAACTGGCCCGGGCGTCGCCGGCGGTCGGCAGCGTCACGGTCGACGCCGACGGCAATCCGCGCCTGGTGCTGGACCCGGACGGCCTGGCCGCCGAGGTGGCCGGCGGGCGCCTGTCCGAAGCCCGCCCGCAGGCGACGGCCGTCCTCACGCCGCTGCCGATCCTGGTGGTCGACGACTCCCTCACCACCCGGATGCTGGAGCGCAGCATCCTGGAGTCGGCGGGGTACGAGGTGGATCTGGCCGCCTCCGCGGAGGATGCCCTGGAGATGGCCCGCACCCGCCGGTACGGCCTGTTCCTCACCGACATCGACATGCCCGGCATCGACGGGTTCACCTTCGTCGAGCGGACCCGCGCCGACCCGCGGCTGGCCGGGATACCGGCGATCCTGGTCAGCTCCCGGGCCAGCGCCGCCGACCGGGACCGCGGCCGGGACGCCGGGGCCGGCGCCTACGTCGAGAAGGGCGAGTTCGACCAGGAGCGGTTGCTGGGCCACATCGAGCGGCTGGTGGTGCGGTCATGAGCGAGCTTGCGAGCGAATCATCGAGCTCAGTCCTGAAGGCATGCCGACGCCGGAGCGAAGCGGAGGTGGCGGCATGACGCGGGTGCTGATCGTCGACGACTCCCTGACCATGCGCCACCACCTGCGGGAGGCGCTCGCGGCGGACCCGGACCTGGAGATCGTCGGCGAGGCCCCGGACGGCGAGCGGGCCGTGGAGATGACCGCCCGGCTGCGCCCGGACGTGATCACGATGGACATGATGCTGCCCGGGATCAGCGGGCTGGCCGCCACCGAGCAGATCATGGCGCAGTGCCCGACGCCGATCCTGGTGGTGTCGTCGGCCGACCGGGAGGAGCTGTTCACCACGTACAACGCCCTGGCCGCCGGGGCGGTCGAGGTGATGGAGAAGCCGCGCGGCGACGACTCCGACGCGGACTGGCCCTTGCGGCTGCGGGCCACCCTGCGCCTGGTCTCCCGGATCCGGGTGATCACCCATCCCCGGGCCCGGCTGGACGGCCGGGTCGCCGCCCCGCCGTCGCCGGCGCCGGCGCCCGCGCCCGGTCCCCACGGCGGTCTCACCCTGGTCGCGGTGGGCGCCTCCACCGGTGGTCCCGCCGCGCTCACCGAGTTCCTGCGCGGGCTGCCCGCCGGGTTCGGGGTCCCGGTGCTCTGCGTGCAGCACATCGCGGCCGGCGAGCAGTTCGCGGTCGCCTTCTCCGACTGGCTGGCCGGGCAGACCGGGCGCGACATCCGGTACGCCGCCGACGGCACCGCTGTCGGCGGGCTCGGCGGGCGGGTGCTACTCGCTCCGCCCGACCGGCACCTGCTGGTCCGCGACCGGACACTGCGGCTCAGCACCGCGCCGCCCCGGCACTCCTGCCGCCCGTCGGTGGACGTGCTGTTCGAGTCGGTGGCCGAGGAGTTCGGGCCGCGCGGGGCCGGTTGCCTGCTCACCGGGATGGGCCGGGACGGCGCGGCCGGGCTGCTGCGGATGCGCGGCCGGGGCGCGGTCACCTTCGCCCAGGACGAGGGCAGCTGCGCGGTGTACGGCATGCCCCGGGAGGCGGCGCTGATCGGCGCGGCCGCGCACGTGCTGCCGCCCGGCCGGATGGCGGCCCGCCTCGGTGAGCTCCTGCCCGCGGCGGTGCGCCGATGACCCCGACCGTGCTGATCGTCGACGACAGCCTGACCGTACGGATGGACCTGCACGAGGCGTTCGCCGAGGACGGGTTCGCCACCATCCTGTGCGCCACCGGGGCGGAGGCGCGGCTCGCGTTCGCCGGGGCGCCGTTCGACGCGGCGGTGCTGGACGTGATGCTGCCCGACGCCGACGGTCTGGAGCTGCTCACCGAACTGCGGCACACGCCGGGCCGCTCCGGTGTGGTGACGATGCTGCTGTCCAGCGCGAGCGAGGTGGCCGACCGGCTGGCCGGGTTGCGCACCGGCGCCGACGAGTACGTGGGCAAGCCCTACGACGCCGGGTACGTGGTCGCCCGTACCCGGCAGTTGCTCGGTGACCTCCCGGACCACGACGGTGACCGGACCACCGTGCTGGTGATCGACGACAGCATGACGTTCCGGGAGGAACTGCGCGGGCTGCTCGAACCGGAGGGGTACACGGTGCTGACCGCGGCCGGCGGGGAGGAGGGCCTGCGGACGGCCGCCGACCGCCGGCCGAGCGCGGTGATCGTCGACGGGGTGATGCCGGACCTGGACGGCGCCACGGTGATCCGCCGGATCCGCCTCGACCCGGCGCTGCGCGACACCCCCTGCCTGCTGATGACCGCCGCCGACGACTACGCCACCGAGATGCAGGCGCTGGACGCCGGCGCCGACGCGTTCATCCGCAAGCAGCAGGACCTGAAGGTGGTGCTGGCGAAGCTGTCCGCGGTGCTGCGGCAGAGCGCCGAGCAGCTGCCGATCGGGGCGCTCGGCGCGATGCACGGGCCGGGCAAGGTGCTGATCGTCAGCACCGACCGCGCCGACCTGGAGCTGTGGGCCGACACGCTGCGGGCCGACGGCTACGACATCGTCCGGGCCACCGGCATCGACGACATCCTGGAGCTGCTCGCCGCCCAGCCGGTGGACTGCATCGTGCTCGGCTTCGACGACGACATGGACCTGGCCCGGGAGTCGTGCCACCGGCTGCGCGAGGTGCCGACCGTCCGGGACACGCCGCTGGTGATGACCGGTGACGACGAGCGGATGCTGGACTGCCTGGCCGCGGGCGCCGACGACTACGTCCGGCAGGCCGACGTGCCGGAGGGGCTGCGGGTGCACGTACGGGCCCAGATCCGCCGCAAGCAGGCGCACGACGAGGCCCGCCGGATCCGCGAGGAGCTGATGCGCCGCGAGCTGGACGCGGCCGAGGAGCGGGCGGCCCGGCAGCTCGCCGAGACCCGGGCGGCGCTGGTCGAGGAACTGGAGTGGCGCAACCGGGAGCTGGAGGCGTTCTCCGGCTCCGTCTCCCACGACCTGCGCGGCCCGTTGCAGGTGATCAGCAGTTTCGCCGAGCACATGCTGGAAGAGGAGGAGGAGACGCTCGGCGAGCGGACCCGGCACCGGCTGACCCGCATCCACTCGGCCGCGCTGCGGATGGCCGACCTGGTGGAGTCGCTGTTGATCCTGGCCCAGGCCAGCCGGGGCGAGCTGCGCCGGGGACGGTTCGACCTGACGGCCACGGCACGCCAGGTGATCGGTGACGTCACGGCCCGGGAGCCGGAGCGGCGGGTGACCTTCCAGGTGTACGAGGAGATGGTCGCCGACGCGGACGAGGGCCTGATCCGGGTGGTCCTGGAGAACCTGATCGCCAACGCGGTGAAGTTCAGCCGCAAGGTCGAGCGGCCGCTCGTCGAGGTGGGTTGCGAGAACGGCCGCTACTTCGTCCGCGACAACGGCGCCGGGTTCCCGGCCGAGCAGGCCGGTGAGCTGTTCCGCCCGTTCGCCCGGCTGCACGACGCCCGTGAGTTCCCGGGCACCGGGATCGGGCTGACCACCGTGCACCGGGCGGTGGAACGGCACGGCGGGGAGATCTGGGCGGAGGGCGGCGAGGGCCGGGGCGCGACCTTCTGGTTCACGCTGCCCCCGGCCCCCGGCCAGGAGGGACCGGAGCGGCACGGGACCTCGCGCCGCTCCGGTTGAGGATCACCTGACGTACGCGAGCCCGTCCGACACCACGGTCGGGCGGCCGGAGGTGCCCTGCACCACGATCGCCACGGTGTGCTTGCCGTAGGCGAGGTTCCGGGTCCACACCGCCTGCCGGTACAGCGACTTGCTCGACTTCAGGTCGATGGTGGTGACCTTCTTGCCGTCCACGTAGACGGCCACCTTGCCGGACTTGGCGGCGCGGGAGAACAGCAGCGACGCGTTCCGGCCGGTGAAGGTCCAGGTCAGCTTCGCGTTCTTCCTGGTCGCGGAGAGCGCCTTGCCGCCGAGGTACGCGCTGCCGGTCTTCTTCGTCCAGGTGCCGGTCTTCTTTGCGGCGGTCTCCGGGGAGAGCAGGACGGCCCGGGTGATCGTCGCGCCCCGGGTGTTGCCGGCCAGGTCCCGGGCGGTGACCGTCCAGGTGGCGGTGCCCGGCCGGACGGCGGTCGCCCAGCTCGTGACCGGTCCCAGGTTGCCGGAGACCGGCCGGCTGACCGTGTAGCCGGCCAGCTTCAGGTTGTCGGCGCCGTTCGGGTAGAACGTCACCGGCACCGAGCCGGTGCTGTACGTGCCGGTGCGCAGCGCCACCGCCGGGGTGCCGCGGAAGGTGGGAGCCGTGGTGTCGCCGTAGATCCACACGCCGAACCGGGCCGTGCTGCCGGACGTGTGCCGGGCCACGATGGTGATCCCGTGCTTCCCGGCCGGGACGCTGACCGTGGCGCTGCGGGCGGTGCCCGGGACGGTGCTGGCCACCGCGCCGTCGACGAGCACGTCGAACTGGGCGATCTCGGCGGAGTCGTTGCCGACGGTCCAGCTGACGGTGGCGGCGTTCTTCACGTACCAGGCGCCCGCCGAGTAGCCGCCGCCGGTGACCGACTTGAGGGCCAGGCCGGTGACCATGAGCTGCGCCTTGGCCCGCATGTCGGCCAGCGCGTCGTACAGGTTGCCGCCGGGGCAGAGGGTCGCGTCGGCGTCGGAGTGCCCGGCCAGCCGCGCCACCGTGATCTTGTCGCCGGCGGCGAGCTTGCCGTTGGCGGATCCGGCGGTGAGGGTCACCGTCGACGCCGGGTTGTAGCCGTACTTGCCGAGCCGGGCCGCCGCGACCTGCGCGATGGTCGTCTCGATGGCGTCGGTGGACTCGGCGTACCGGTAGTCGCCCAGCACCGCGATCGACGCGTACCCGGTGTTGAAGCCCCTCACCGCGGCCGGGACGACGGCGTTCTCCACCCCGCCGGTCCGCCCCTCGTAGAGCCGCCCGCACTTGTCGACCAGGTAGTTGTAGCCGATGTCGGAGAAGCCGTCGCTCTTGATGTCGTATGCCTGGATGGCCCGGATGATGGCCGGGGCGTCCGCGCACTCGTAGTCGTTGGAGCTGTCCCCGGCGTGGTAGGTGTGGTGCACCCAGACCGTCTGGACCTGGTTGGCCACCGAGATCTCGGTGGGCTTGGTGATGGTCTCGTCCGCGCTCCACGCCTTGCGCGAGTAGTAGGTGGGGAACTGCGCCTTGATCGGCGCCGTGGTCACCGCGGTGACCGCCGCGATGCCGGCGTCCGCGGTCGGGGTGACGACCTGCTCGTCGAGCGAGTCGACCTTGGTGGCGTCGTCGGCGCTCGGCGACGGCTCGGCCGTCGGCTCCCCGGTCGCGGCCGGCGCCTCGGTGGAGGTGGTGGTCTCGCCGGGCGCGGGCTCCTCGGCCACCGGTTCGGTCGGTTCCCCGGTCGGCTCGGCGCTGGGCTCGGCAGTCGTGGGTTCCACCGAGGGCGAGGCGGAGGCACTGGGCGCCGGCTCGCCGCCGCCACGGCCGCCGCTCTCGCTGCCCGGGTCGATCAGATCGACCCGCAGCCCGGCCGGCAGCCCGGCGCCCCGACCGGCGATGCGGGCGGCGACGCCGTCGGACGGACCGACCCAGAGCGGGGCGGTGGCGCCCCGGCCGAGGTCGTCGGCCTCCACCCCGGAGGGGGCGTCGTCGCGCATCGCCAGCTTCCGCCAGTCCGACCACTTACCGGTCGCGACGCTGCGGGTACGCACCTCGATGGTGCCGTCCGGGGCGGCGCCACCGTCGTTCCAGGTGACGCCGAGCAGACTGAACCGCTTGGTCCGCTGCTGGGCCAGGTCCGCCTTCGCGCCGTTCGCCGTCAGACCGACGGTGTTCAGCGCGGTCTTGACCCGCGGCGGTTCGGGGTTCGGCTCCGCGGCCAGCGTGCCGGTCACCGCGACCGGCTCGGCCGCCTCCGCCTCCGATGTGGACGGCCAGGTCAGGGCGGCGATGCCCCCGCCTGCCGCGAGCACGGCGACCGCCGTACCGATACCAATTGTCAGCCTTCGCTGCATTCCCCGTGTCCCCCGCGTTGATCGACAACCTTCGCGGGCGTGAACCTTACCGGACGATCCGGACGCGTCCCGTCCCCCATCGGGACATCGTTATCTGTGATCGGACGACTACGCGGGCCGTGTCACCACGGCCCGCGGCATCGATGCCGGTCAGTCGGCACTTTCGGTCAGTCGGCGCCCAGGGCGGTCACCGGGCTGACCCGGGCGGCCCGCCGGGCCGGCATCACCCCGGCCAGCGCGGTCAGCGCCACGAGGATGCCGAAGACCGCGGCCAGCTGCCACCCGGGCAGGGTGAGCGGCGCCTCCAGGCCGATGGCGGAGACCGCGAGCCAGGCGTACGGGACTCCGAGCAGCAGCCCGAGCACCGCCCCGATCACGCCGTACAGCGCGGACTCGGTGGTGAGCATGCCGTGCAGCCCGCCGCGGGACATCCCGACGGCGCGCAGCAGCCCGGACTCACGGACCCGTTCGACCACCGAGAGGGCGGTGGTGGAGCCGACGCCGACGATCGCGATCAGCACGGTCAGGCCGATCAGGGCGAGCGCGATCGCCATCAGCACGCCGAGCGCCTCGGTGATCTGGTCGCGCTGGTCGGCCAGGACGTTGACGCCCAGGTCCGGCTGCGCGGCGACGACCGTCCGCAGCGCACGCAACCCCTTGGCACGGCCGTCCTCGCCGGGCTGGGCGGCGTCGGCGAGCAGCCCGGTCGGCGCGGCGGCCACCCCGAGGGCGGTCAGGTCGGCCGGGTCGAGCAGGATCTGGCTGTGCAGCGGGGCATCGCCGCCGAGCACGGCCGCGACCGTCACCCGTACCTCCTTGCCGTCGGTCTTGACGGTGACCGGATCGCCCAGGGCGAGCCCCTCCATCTCGGCGACGTAGCCCGCGATCGCCGCCTTTCCGGGCGCCACGTCGGTGAGCGCGCCCGCCGAGGTGTCCAGTTCGGCGAGGCGGGGCACGGCCTTCGCGGACACGTCGGTGGCGACCGCGTCGGTGAAGGTGCCGACCTGCGCGCCGCCGGTCCAGCGGTAGGTGGCGACCCGGCTCAGGTCGGCGTTCTGCGCGGCCCGTTCCGCGAGGCCGGCCGGAAGGGTGCTGCCGTCCGGTCCCCGGACCTCGAAGTCGGTGGGCGCCGCGGCCACCGTCTCCCGCTCGGAGAGGACCCGGATCGAGTCGCCGCCGACCAGCACCCCGGCGATCAGGGTGACGCCGAGCGCGACCACCACCGACACCGCGGCCGCCCGCCGGGAGCTGCCGCCGACCCCGCCGACGGCGAGGCGGCCGACCGGCCCGGACCGGCGCAGCGGCCAGCCGGCGATCGCGAGGACCGGCCGGACCAGGACCGGGCCGAGGGCGATCAGGGCCAGGTACGCGAGCAGGCCCGACCCGACGACGGCCAGCATCATGGTCTCGGCGTCGTAGTCCTGCTCCTGCGGGCCGGGCAGGTTGATCGTGACCAGGGCGGCGATCCCGGCCGCGGCCGCCGCGAGGAGCAGCCCGGTGATCGCCCGCAGCAGGCCGACCCCCTGCCGGGCGCCGGTGGTGGCCGCCGAGCGCAGCGCTTCGAGCGGCGCCACCCGGGCCGCGGAGAGCGCCGGGGCGAGCACCGCGACGATCGTGATCAGCACCGCCAGCAGCACCGTCCCCACCGCCTGGACCAGCGGGAACCCGGGCCGGGACACCTCCACGCCGAAGGCGCTGAGCAGCGGCGGGATCAGGTGGCCGACGGCGAGCGCGGCCAGCACCCCGGTGACGCCGGCGACCAGTCCGGTGAGCGCGCCCTCGGCGGCGAGCGCCCGGGCCAGGGCTCCGCGGCCGGCGCCGACCGCGCGCAGCAGGGCCAGCTGCCGCATCCGCTGGGCGAAGACGATCCGGAAGGTGGAGGCGGCGATCAGGACGGCCGCGGCCACCGCCACCGCCACGAACACCCGGACCACGATGAACAGCTGGTCGATCTCGGCGGCCGCCTCCCGGGCCTCGGCGAGCCGGACCTCGGCCCCTCCGGCGACCTCCGGCGCGGCCTCGCCGGCCACCTGGGCGACGACCCTCTCCCGTACGGCGTCCGCGTCCGCGCCGCCGTCGAAGCGCACATCGATGCGGTTGAGCTGGTCGAACCCGTTGATCTGGACGACCGTGGACAGCGGCGCGTACGCCAGGAAGCCGATGTCGTCGCGCGGTTCCAGCACGCCGACCACGGTGAGCGGCACCGCCTTGCCCTCGCCGGGCTGGGCCGTGGTGGTGGAGCCGACGCCGAGGCCCATCCGTTCGACGGTCCGTGGGGTGACCGCGATCTCGCCGGCCGCCGCCGGGAAGCGGCCCTCGGTGACCTTGACCGTGCTGAGCGGGCCGCTGCCCGGGTCGGTGGCGATGATCAGGTCACCGGCCGGGGTCCGGGCGTAGGCCTCGGTGCGGGCGGCGGTCTCGGTGACCCCGGGCAGCTTGCCGATGGCGGTGAGATCCCCCGTGGTGATTTCACCGTTCTGGATCACCAGGTCGACGGTCTCCGGGGTGCCGCTCAGGCCGTTGAGCACGCTGCGCTCGGTGATCTGCTGGGCCAGCACGGTCGCATAGACCACGAACGAGGCGACCAGCACGGCCAGGCCGGTGAGCAGCAGCCGGGCCGGGCGCTTGGCCACCCCCGCCAACTGGGTACGAAGAACCACGCTCATTGGCCGGCCGCCAGATTGCGCAGGGACTCGGTGACCGCGGCGACGTCCGGCGAGTGGATCTCGCCGGCCAGCTGCCCGTCGGCGAGCATCACGACCCGGTCGGCGTAGGCCGCGGCGACCGGGTCGTGGGTGACCATGACGATGGTCTGCCCAAGCTCGTGGGCCGAGTCGCGCAGCAGGCCCAGCACCTCCGCGCCGGAGCGGGAGTCCAGGTTGCCGGTCGGCTCGTCGGCGAAGACCACCTCGGGGCGGGAGACCAGCGCCCGGGCCAGGGCGACCCGCTGCTGCTGGCCGCCGGACAGTTCGGCGGGCAGGTGCCCGAGCCGCCCGGCCAGGCCGAGCGTGGTGATCAGCCGGTCGTGGAACTCCGGATCCGGCTTCCGGCCCGCCAGGTCGAGCGGCAGGGTGATGTTGGCGGCCGCGGTGAGCTGCGGCAGCAGGTTGAACGACTGGAAGACGAAGCCGATCCGCTCCCGCCGGGCCTTGGTGAGCACCCGGTCCGGCTGCTTCGTGAGGTCGGTGCCGCCGAGCAGCACCTGGCCGGAGGTGGCGGTGTCCAGGCCGGCGAGGCAGTGCATGAGGGTCGACTTGCCGGAGCCGGACGGTCCCATGATCGCGGTGAACCGGCCCCGTTCGAAGCCCACGGTCACGCCGTCGAGGGCGCGCACCGCGGTGTCGCCGGTGCCGTACACCTTCACCAGGTCCACGGCCGCGACCGCCGCGAGGCTGTCGCGGCCGGCGACGGGTGAGGACTGCGTCTGCATGAGTGCTCCAAGGTCGCTGGGAACGGACAGAGGGATCCTGGTCGATCGCCGCAACCCGGCACATCGGCCCGCTGTCAGAGCGCGGCCTCTAACTTTCGGCCGATGGGGCACGCCGCCCGTCCGCCTACGCTGGGTCGCGATGATGAACCACACCCTGTTCCGGATGGGCCAGCTCATGGCCCTCGGGACGCTGGCCCTGCTCGGCATCCTCGACGTCAACGGCGGCATCGCATCGAGCGGTTTCGGGTACGGTCTGTGGCGGATCGGCGCCGCGGTCGCGGCCGCCGCGGTCTGGCTGCCCGCGCACCGGCCGGACTCGACGTTCCTGCCCCGGATCGCGACCCTGCTGGGCCTCCAGTCACTGCTGCTGACCTCGCTTGTGGTGCCGCGGTCGGACTTCGACTCGATCTGGGGCCTGGCCGAGTCGGCGGCGCTGCTCGGCGTGCTGATGGTGGTCGCCCGCCGGGGCCGCGCGACCTGGGCGGTGCCGGCGGTGGCGGTGCTGCTGCTGGCCGTGGCCCTGGTGCCGCTGCGAGCCGGGGACCTCGGCAGCTACATCACGTTCTCGCTGGTCCAGGCTCTGGCCGGGGCCGCGGCCATCGGTGTCGGCGTCTATCTGCGCACGCTGGAGGGCAACCGCCAGCGTGCGGTCGACGCGGTCCGCGCCGAGCAGCGTGCCGAGTTCGCCCGCGACCTGCACGACTTCATCGCCCACCACGTCACCGGGATCGTGGTCCAGGCGCAGGGCGCCCGGTTCGTCGCCGAGCAGGACCCGAAACGGGTGCTGCTGGCCCTGGAGCAGATCGAGCAGGCCGGCGCCGAGACGATGGCGTCGATGCGGCGGATGGTCGGCGTGCTGCGGGACGCGCAGTCCCGGCCGGACGCGCCGCTCGCCCCGGTCGCCGGGGTGCCGGAGCTGGCGGCGCTGGTCGAGCAGTTCACCGCGGCCGGTGGGCCGGTGGCCCGGCTGGACGTCGAGGGCGACGTGTCGGGGCTGCCGGTGGAGGTGTCGTCGTCGGCGTACCGGATCGTGATGGAGGCGCTGACCAACGCCCGGCAGCACGCGCCGGGCGCCTCGTCGGTGGCGGTGCAGCTCACCCGTACCCCGAAGCAGTTGTTCGTGCGGGTGAGCAACGACGGTCCGGCGCCGAGGCATCCGGCGCCGCGTGATCGCCCGGGGTACGGTCTCGTCGGCCTGGCCGAACGGGTCCGCGCGGTGGGTGGGCGGATGACGGCCGGGCCCGGCATCGGCGGCGGCTGGATCGTCGACGCCGCGTTACCTCTGGGTTGGAGCGTGCAGCAGTGATCCGGGTCCTGATCGCGGACGACCAGGCGATGGTCCGCACCGGTTTCGGCATGATCATCGGCGCGCAGCCGGACATGGTGGTGGTCGGTGAGGCCGCCGACGGCGTCGAGGCGGTGGCCGAGGCGCGCCGGCTGCGGCCGGACGTGGCGCTGATGGACATCCGGATGCCGCGGATGGACGGCCTCCAGGCGCTGCGGCTGCTGGCCGGGCCGGAGGTGGCCGACCCGGTGAAGGTGGTCGTGGTGACCACCTTCGACCTGGACGAGTACGTGCATCAGGCGCTGCTCGGCGGCGCGGCCGGGTTCCTGCTGAAGGACTCCGGCCCGGCGCTGCTGGTGGAGGCGGTCCGGGCCGCCGCCTCCGGGGACGCGCTGGTCAGCCCGTCGATCACGGTGCGCCTGCTACGGCACCTGGCCGCCCCGGTGGCCCCGTCCGGTGACGGCGGCCTCTCCCCGCGTGAGCTGGAGGTGGTCCGCCTCACCGCCCGGGGCCAGACCAACGCGGAGATCGCCGGCGAGCTGTTCATCTCGGTCGGCACCGTGAAGACCCATCTCGGCAGCATTCATGCCAAGCTGGGCACCCGGAACCGGGTGGAGATCGCCGCGTGGGCCTGGGAACGGCGGCTGGTGAGCTGACCCGGGTCAGCGCACCTGCCGGGTGGTGAGCCGGGCCGCGACCGGCGGCTCGGCCTGCTCGGAGGAGCGGATCTGTGTCCACAGGTTGCGGGCGGCCTGCTTGGCCGGGCCGAGCCGGTGCTTGGCGAGGAGCTCGGCGTCGGCCCGCATCTTGGCGCTACGGGGGATCGGGATCGACGGCTCGTAGCCGAACCGGGCCAGCCGGTCACCGAACGCCGCCTCGCACTTGCGCACCTCCTCGTCGGTGAGCCGGCTGCGCCAGCTCGCGATCCGCTCGGTGGTGGGCGCCTGGTGGGTCAGGGTGTGCCAGGTCTTGTACTCCGGCACGGCGACCGAGGCCAGCTTGTTCGGCGCGGTCATCGCCGGGTCGAAGTCCTCCTCGAGGAAGTCGCAGAGCCGGCGCAGGTGGGGTTCCGGGTCGGCGACCAGGTCCTCGTAGCGCACCTGGTGGTAGACGTCCTTCGGGTAGCGCCGCTGGGCCAGCAGCGACGCGTCAGCCGACTTCGCCCAGTAGTCGATGAGCGTGTCGAACTCGGACGGCTTCCACGGCGTCTCCTTGAGCGACGCCACGCAGTCCCGGCCGTCCCGCATGATGTTGATGATCTGCGCGTCCGGGAAGAGCCGCAGGATCGTCGGCAGGTGCCGCAGGTAGAGCGGCCGCTTGTCGCCCCACCGGGCCTTGCCGAAGCGTTCCGAGTACATCCGGAAGACGATCCCGAAGGCGGAGCCCAGGGTCGGCGGGCCGGCCACGACCGCCTCCACCGTCTTCTCCGGGTCCAGGCCGAGGTCCTCGAACTGTGACGATTCAACGATGAACTGCCCGAGCTCGCGCCGCTTCGCCGGGTCGCCGAGATCGCCGAACTCCGCACGCTTCTGGTAGGCCGCCAACAGGAAGCGGGTCTCCGGCGGCAGCGCGATGCGGGGGTGTGCATGCAGCATGAGCTGCAACATCGTCGTTCCGGACCGGGGGCAGCCGACGACGAAGATCGGGCGATCAGAGGACATGCCGACCACCGTAGATTGCTGCCACCGGGCTTGTCGCCCCCACTGCTGTCATGACGCTCCCTTCCAGGTCTTCCCCATGATCTTGAAGACTTGGCAAAGATTTCGCAAAAGTCGTCTGCATCCAAGCCGAACGAGCTGTCGTGTACCTGTGAATTAACTGAGTGTTCACACACCTTATCTACGCATGGTATTAGTTACCTATACAAAGAGTAATGGTCAGAGCCGATCACCGGGTGGACCGGTCCGCCGTCGCGAGCCGGTCCACTCGCGTCTGCGTCCGCGGCGGCCGCGTGGACAACCAGCAACCCGCCACCACCAGGGCGAACCCGGCAGCCGTGCCGGCCCCGACCGGCTCGTTCAGCAGCAGCACGCCGAGCAGGACCGCCACCACCGGGTTCACATAGGTGACCAGTCCGGCCCGATTCGAACCGGCCAGCGCGATGAGCCGGTAGAACGACAGCAGCGCGACGGCCGTGCAGAACACGCCGAGCACCACCAGCGCGGCCCACGAGTCGGCGCCGACCGGGCCGGCGGGGCGGGCCGTGACGGCGAACGGCAGCAGCACCACCGTGGTGATCGCGGTCGTGCCCACGGTCAGCGACTCCGGTGGGATGTCCGAGGCCCGGCGCTGCACCACCACGGTCGCCACCGCGTAGCTGACCGTCGCCAGCAGCACCATGGCAGCGCCGATCAGGCCCTGCCCGTCGCCGTCGCCGGAGACGTCGAGGCCGACCAGCACCGCCACCCCGGCGAAGCCGAGCACCAGACCGGCGAGGCGGATCGGCGTGATCGGCTCGGAGCCGGACAGCAGCAGGGCGATCACCACCGGCTCGACTGCGATCAGGAGGCCGGTCAGCGACGACGTGATGTGCTGCTCGCCGTACGTGATCAGCAGGAACGGCCCGACGATGTGCACCATCGCGATCAGCGCGACCACCCGGAACCGGCCACGCAGGGCGCCCAGGGTGCCGCGCGCCCACGCCACCGGGATCAGCACGGCGGCGGCGATGGCGGCCCGGCCGGCCACCACGAAGACCGGCGACAGGTCCTCGATCGAAATCTTGATGAGGAGGTAGGGGATGCCCCAGAGGAACGAGACCAGCACGAACAGAAACCAGGCGAGACGATTCACGCTGTCAGCCTGAGCCCGTACGGTAGTAAGCAGAAGTGGCCACTTACTGATGCCGTGTTAAGGAATACTGATGATCGACACGCGCCGCCTCCAGATCCTCACCGAGGTCGCCCGGCACGGCAGCTTCAACCGGGCGGCCGCCGAGCTCCGGCTCACCCCGTCCGCCGTGTCCCAGCAGATCGCCGCCCTGGAGCGGACGGTCGGCACCCCGGTGGTCCGGCGCAGCACCCGCGGCGTCGAGCTGACCGAGGCGGGCCGGGTCCTCACCGAGACCGCCGCCACCATCGCCGCCGAGCTGCTCACCGCCGAACGCGAGATCGAACGCCTCACCACCACCCGGCCCGAGCGGCTCACCGTCGCCACCTTCACCAGCGGCGGGCAGCGGATCCTGCCGCACGCGCTGACCCGGTTCACGGGCGACCACCCCGGCGTCGAGCTGACCGTCATCGAGAGCGAGCCGGAGGACAGCATCCCGGTGGTCCGGGCCGGCGCCGCCGACCTGGCGCTGGTCTACCACTTCGACGGGCAGCCGCCGTCGCCGAGCGGGCTGGACTACGAGCCGCTCCTCGACGACCCGATGTGGATCGTGCTGCCGGCCGGGCACCGGTTCGCCGGGCGGACCGGGCTGACCATCGCCGAGCTCGCCGGGGACCGCTGGGTGCACGGCTGCCTGTCGGTCGGCGAGATGCTCGACCACTACGCCGCGATGGCCGGCTTCGAGGTGCTGACCGCCTGCCGGGGCACCGACTACCAGTTCGCGCAGTCGCTGGTCCGCGCCGGCGTGGGCATCGCCATGATCCCGGAAGTGGCGCTCACCGCCGACCCGGCCGGGCTGACCGCGGCCCGGCTCGTCCCGCCCGGGCCGTGCCGCCACGTCGGCGTGGTCACCGCCCGCCGGCGGACCGGCCCGCTGGTCACCGGCCTGTTGCGGACCCTGCGCGCGACGGTCTCGGCCCTGCCCGCCACCCCGCTGGCTACAGCGTGATCCAGTAGCGCCGCAGGGTGCCCAGCTCGGTGTCCCGGATGTCCTCCAGGACGCCGCCGCCGCGCTCGATGGTCCGGGCCGAGGCCGGATTGTCCACCTTGCACGTCAGCAGCACGCGCGCCATCCCGAGCTTGCGGGCCTCCGGCAGGATCCCGGCGAGGGCCCACCCGGCCAGGCCACGGCCACGCGCCGACGGGCGGATGCCGTAACCGATGTGGCCGCCCGCGTCGAGCAGGAAGTCGTTGAGCTCGTGGCGGAGCGCGATCGCGCCCAGATAGCGGTCGCCCTCGACGATCCAGCGGAAGGTGCAGGGCACCCAGCCCTCGAACAGCGCGGTGCCCTCCGCCTCGTGCAGGCCGGCCACCCAGCGGGCGAAGCCCTCCGGGGTGTCCACCTCGTCGGCGGCACGCAGGCCCGCGCCGTCCTGGTGCACGCCGCGGCCCCACTCGTCACGGGACGCGATCCAGGCGGCGTGCAGGCGGGTGGTCGGTGCGATGAGTTCGGGCACGCGTTCGACCGTACCGTCATCGCTCGAGCTTTTTGGTCTTGCTCTCAGCCCGCCGCCATCGCGAGCAGGCGTTGGATCTGCTTCTGCCGCGACTCCGTCATGCGTTTGGCCAGGTCAACGGCTTCGGGGTACGAACCTGAGGCGGCCTCCATCCGGATGGTCTCCATGGCGTTGTGCAGGTTGCCGAGCAGCAGCGCCACCGCGCCGCGGTCCAGGTCGGGGCCGGTCAGCGCGCCCAGCCCGGTGAAGTCCTCCTCGCGCAGCGAGTGCAGCGCGCCGTGGCCCGCGTGCGCCCCGGCCGACGGGTCCGCCGCGTGCGGCCGCTCCCAGTCGTCGAGCCAGCCCCGCAGCGTCGCGCCCTCGGTACGCCACTGGCCGCGCAGCTCGGCCGCGACGGCCCGCAGCTCCGGGTTCGTGGTCCGCTGCTCGGTGATCTCCGCGACCCGGTCCCCCTCGGTGATCTGCGCGAGCCCCATCTGCGCGAACATCACGTCGGTGTCGCTGAACGCCGGCTTCGGCTCCCGGCCGCACCCGGCGGCGAGCAGCCCCAGGAGCAGTACGGCGAGGGCGGCCCGGAGGACCGGGCCGCCCGTGGCAGCTAGACGGCGGCCCACAGCGCCGCGGTGTACGGGGGCTCCCAGCCGGTCAGCGCGGTGTGCGCCTGCCGGCACTGGTAGGTGACGCCGTTGTAGGTCACCCGGTCACCCACCCGGTACGCCGTGCCGGCCGCCCACGTGGTCGTCCCCGAGGTGGCCGTCGGGGTCGGGGTCGGCGTGACCGTTGGCGTGGGCGTTGGCGTTGGCGTGGGCGTCGGGCCGGCGGTCGGGGTCGGCGTGGGCGTCGGGTTGGCGCCGCCGCCGATGTTCACATCGACGCACGAGTAGAACGCGTTGACCGTGTCCGCGATGTTCCACCGGGCCAGCACGGTCTGCCGTCCGCTGTAGCCGGACAGGTTCACCGTGTGCGACTTGGTGGCGCCGGGCTGCGCGCCGCCGTCGTTGAAGGACGCCACCAGCCTGTTGCCGATGAAGTACTCCCAGGTGGCGGTCGCGTGCCGGGCGGTGAGCACCCAGTTGAAGGTGACGCTGGTGCCGACGGTCGCGGCCGGCCAGCTCTTCGAGGTGTCGTTCAGGACGGTGAACCGGCTGGTGCCGCCGTTGCACTGCATCGAGCCCTTGGGCGCCTCGACGCTCTGCGGCTCGTAGACGATGTCGCCGCAGCCGGAGACCGCGCCGCTCGCGCAGTTGGCCTGCCGGCTGGGCGGGGACGAGATGTAGCCGTGGGCGGACGCCGGGGAAGCGGCCACCAGGAGGGAGCCACCGACCGTCGCGACGGTCAGCAGGGGAAGGGTGAGCCTACGTTTCATGAACTGCTCCTCATTCAGGGGAACGTGTTCATCAACGTAAATTAAAGACACCTAACAGTAAACACTGTTAAGGGATCTTTATGGTTGCCTACGCTGTGGGTATGTCCGTTGACCTGTTCGCCGGGATCTCCGTGCGCGACTACCCGGCCGCCCTCGAGTGGTACGAGAAGCTGTTCGGCGGCCCGCCCGCCTTCTCCCCCAACGACGTCGAATCGGTGTGGGAGGTGGCCGAGCACCGGTACGTCTACGTCGAGCACCGGCCGGAGCACGCCGGGCACGCGCTGATCACCCTCTTCGTCTCCGGCTTCGAGGAACGGATCGCCGGGATCACCGCCCGCGGCCTCGCCCCCGGCAGGGCGGAGACCTACGGCAACGGCGTCCGCAAGACCACGTACATCGACCCGGACGGCAACGAGATCGGGTTCGGCGGCGCTCCGCTCTGAATGTCGTACCCCGTGGGATGCTGCGGGCGTGCGGGGGCCCAGGCCCGGGCCACCACCGACGATCTGGTCGGCCTGCTCACCACCGCGGTCCAGCCCTTCGAGACGGAGGCCCGCCGCCGGCTGGCCTCCTTCACCCGCTGACCTTCCGCTCCCACCCCCGCACGGGTCCCGCTGCGTTCCCCGCCCGGCCCCGCACTCCACCCATCCTCCCGGCGAGCACCCACACTCCGCCTACCGTGAGACCTCACCCCGCCCACCGCACACGCACCACCCACCGTGAGACCCCACCTCCGCTCAAGGCGGCAGCGAGCGTGCGCGGCTGGCGGGGGTCACATGTCGCGACGGCGGAAGTTCAGGAAGGCCGCGGCCAGCAGGGTCAAGGCGGTAGCCGCCATGACGGCGAAACCCGCCCACGGCGACAGTAGGTTCGCGTCGGGAGTCGTGGAGATGACGCGCAGCCCGGCCACCGACGGCCAGAACTTGAGAATCCAGCGGGCCGCCGCCTCGGGCAGGGCGTTCGCGAAGATCGGAACGATCAGCAGACCGGTCATCACGATCGCCACCCCACCCGATGCGGACCGGACCAGCACCCCGACCGCGAGACCGATCACAGCGGCCACGGTGAGATACAGCCCCGCCCCGAGAACGGCCCGCGACACCCCCGGATCGCCGAGGCCGGCGGTCGGGACAAGCTGTCCGACGAGAACCGCATGTCCCACGACGAAGGCCAGGGCCGCCGCCCCGGTCCCGGTGACCAGGACGGTGAGCGCGGTGATCACCACCTTCGCGGCCAGCACCCGGCTCCGGCGCGGTATGGCGGCCAACGTGGACCGGATCGCCCCGGTACCGATCTCCGCGTTGATCACGATGAGCCCGAGCACGGCCGCCGCGATCTGCGTCATCAGGATCTCGGCAAGGCTCACCTCCACGGGATCGAAGGCTCCGCCGTCCCACTGCCGCGCCCGCGCCAACGAGATCATCGCGGCGAGCCCACCGTTCAGCACGACCAGAACGGCCAGCGCCGCAACCGGTGCCCGCAACGACCAGAACTTGATCCATTCAGACCGCAACGCCGCCCCGGCCCCAACCCGGAGCCGATCGCCACTCCGCCATGCCGGACCACGATCGGCACCACCGCCGGACCGAGAACGATCAGCTGCGCCACCGGGCCGGGAGCGCTCGGGAGTAGCGGCACTGTCGGGCCGGGACGCGGCGCTCACCGCGAGCCTCGCGCCGACCGAACCGGATCTCCGCCGGGAACACCGGAGACGGCGGAGACAGGTGCGCTGGCGTGACCGGTGAAATCGGTGCTGGAAGCGGTAGCGGACATGAAGACCTCCTCAAGGGATCCGCGGCGCGGGGACAATTCGGTCAGGACAATGCGGCGGGTCAGGGCGAGACGGCCTATCTCGTACGCCGGAAGCCCGAAGACCAGCCACCCACCCTCAGGAACCTCGCGCACGGAGCCGCCCGCGGCGCTCAGCGCCGCCGGGAATCCCGGATCCTCGGCCCGGACCAGCAGCCCAGCGGGCGCCGCACGATCGAGGAAGGCCGTCAACGAAGTGTCAGCGATGAGCCGTCCGCGACCGATAACGATCAGATGGTCAGCGGTCTGCTCCATCTCGCTCATCAGATGGCTGGACAGGACGACGGTCCGGCCTTCGGCGGCGAGTTCGCGCAGCAGGGCGCGCACCCAGGCGATACCACCCGGGTCGAGCCCGTTGATCGGTTCGTCGAGCAGCAACACGGCCGGATCACCGAGCAGCGCGGCGGCGATGCCGAGGCGCTGTTTCATGCCGAGCGAGAAGGTTCCGGCGCGCCGCCCGGCCACGGCGCTCAGCCCGACCCGCTCGAGAACCTCGCCGACGCGGGCGACGGGCAGGCGATTGCCGGCGGCCAGGGCCCGCAGATGGTCCCGCCCGGACCGATTCGGATGTACGGCCTGCGCGTCCAGAAGCGCACCGACCTCCCGCATGGGCGCGTCCAGTGCGGTGTAGCGCCGGCCGCCGACCCGCACCGTGCCGGCGTCCGGCCGTTGCAGCCCGAGGGCGAGCAGCAGGGTGGTGGTCTTGCCCGCGCCGTTGGGACCGAGGAAGCCGGTCACCCGCCCGGGCCGGAAGACACAGCTCAGGTCGTCGACGGCGGTCACGTCGCCGTACCGTTTCGTCAGTCCACGTAGTTCCAGCATGCCGACGAGCCTGGCCGCCGCTCCTGGCCGTTCCCGCAGAGTCCCTGAACGTTCTCCGAGGCAAGGCCGCTCCCCGAGGCGAGGCCGCTCCCCGAGGCGAGGCCGGAATGATCCGCGTCCGTGGCCGGGGCCTCGTTGATCGCCGGAAAGCGGAGCCGGAAGGTCGCGCCGCCGCCCGGTGGGCTGACCGCCTCGACCCGGCCACCGTGCGCGGCGACCAGGGAGCGCACGATCGACAGCCCCAGCCCCGCTCCGCCTCGGCCGTCACGAACCCGGGCACCGTCGCCACGGTGAAACCGCTCGAAGATCAGCTCAGCCTGGCCGGCTGGGATGCCGGGACCGCTGTCGGCGATCTCCAGGACGGATTCGCCGTCCAGCCGCCCGACCCCGATCCGCACCGGCGACCCGGCCGGCGTATGCGCGTGCACGTTGCCGACCAGGTTCGTGACCACCTGCCGCAGCCGGGCCTCGTCCCCGATGAGGGGCGCCGCCGAGGGCGGCCCGGCAAGCGGACCGGTGAGGGTGACCGGACGGCCCGGGTCGAGGGCGATCAGATCGTCGCGCGCGTCCACCGCCAGGGTGCGCAGATCCATCGGGGCAGTCTCGGGCACCGCCCGGGATTCGTCGAGACGGGCCAGGAGCAGCAGATTCTCCACCAGATCGGTGAGCCGGCGGGCCTCGGAGTCGATCCGCCGCATGGTGCGGTCGACCTCCGCGCCGCCGCCCATCAGGTGCAGTTCGGCGGAGCCGGCGATGCCGAACAGCGGGGTGCGCAGCTCATGGCTGACGTCGGCGACGAACCGCCGCATCCGCGCCTCGGACTCGGCACGGACGACGGCGCCCTCCTCGATCCGGTCGAGCATGCCGTTGAGCACACCGGTCAGCCGGGCCACCTCCGAGCCGGGTGGGGCACGCGCCGGGATGCGACGGCTCAGGTCGCCGCCGGCGATGGCGACGGCCGCGTCCTCGATGGCGCGCAACGGCCGGAACGCCGCCCGGATCGCCATCCACCCGGCCGTGCCCAGCAGCAGGACCAGGACCGCTCCGGTGGCCGCGCAGACCAGCCGCAGCCGGGCCATGACGGCGTCGACCGCGCTCAGTGAGGCGGCGACGGTGACCGTGCCGCCGCCGGGCCGGGACTGGGTGATCTGCCGCCAGGCCGAGCCGTCGCCGCCGCGGACGCCGGTCACCACCCCTGGCGAGGTGGGGGTGGCCGGCGGTGGCTCCGGCGCCGGCCCGTCCCGCATGGTCCGGGTCCGGCCGATGGGCTGTCCGGCGGCGTCGAGGTAGACCAGGGAGAGGTCACTGACCAGGTCGAGCCCGCCGCGCAGCCGCTCGGACGCGGCGTCGTCGGCGGCCCGCATGAGGGCCGGGTCGATCCGGGCCATGAGCGCGGCGAGCCCGGTCACCTGACGGTCCACCCGGCTGACCAGATGCTGCCGCAGCAGCCCGGCCACCACCACGTCGCTGATCACGATCCCGCACGTCAGGAGAAGGAGCGCGATGGCGAGCAGGCGCACCCGCAGAGAGCCCAGCATCATCGGCCCGGCGCCCGCAGCACGTAGCCCTCACCGCGGCGGGTCTGGATGAGGCGCGGCTCCGAGGTGTCGACCTTGCGCCGCAGATAGCTCACATACGTGTCGACGATGCTGGTGTCGCCGGCGAAGTCGTACCGCCAGACGGCGGCCAGGATCTCGTCCTTGGAGCAGACCCGCCCCGCGTTGGTCATCAGGAAGCGGAGCAGCCGGAACTCGGTCGGCGACAGCCGCACCACCCGCCCGCCGCGGGCGACCTCCTGCCGCTCCGGGTCGAGGGTCAGGTCGGCGACCCCGACCGTGGACTCCCCCGACCGCCGCAGCACCGCGCTGATCCGGGCGATCAGCTCCCGCAGGTGGAACGGCTTGGTCACATAGTCGTCGCCACCGGCGGTCAGCCCGGCGATCTTGTCGTCCGGCGCGTCCCGGGCGCTGAGGAAGAGCACCGGGACCCGCTGCCCCGAGGATCGCATCCGCCGGAGGACCTCGAACCCGTCCATCCCCGGGAGCATGACGTCGAGCAGCACCAGGTCCGGCGGCGGCGGAAGGCAGAGGGCCTGGACGGCCTGCGCTCCGCTCGCCGCCGACGTGACCTGGAATCCGGCGAACCGCAGGGCGTCGGAGAGCAGCTCACGAACGGTCGCCTCGTCGTCGACGACCAGCAGCCGATGCCCCGTCATGGCCCCGAGGCTACGGTTCACCTACGACATTTCCGCAGGCGTCTGGGAGAACTCTCAGGCACGCACGCCGCTAGAGGGCACGCCGCTCGAGGAAGTCGTAGACGTCGCGGTTGTCGACGCCCGGGAAGGTGCCCGGCGGCAGGGCGGCGAGCAGGTGCGAGTGCACCCGGGCGCTGGGCCAGGCGTTGCCGGACCAGCGGTCCACCAGCTGGGCGGGCGGGCGGCGGCAGCAGTCCGGGTCGGGGCAGTGCGAGACGGTGCGCCCGGTGACGTCCCCGCCGCGGAACCAGCGGGAGTGCTCGTACGGCGTGCCGACGGTGACCGAGAACAGCCCGGAGCTGGTCGCCTCCACGTGCACGGTGCACCAGTACGTCCCGGCCGTCGTGTCGGTGAACTGGTAGAACGACGAGTACGGGTCGTCGGCCTCGAACACCGTCCGCGACGCCCACTTGCGGCACACCGGCTGCCCCTCGATCGCACCGGTCACATCGGACGGGAAGCGCACGTTGTCGTTCTCGTACGCCTTGTAGACGATGCCGCTCTCGTGCACGCGCGCGAAGTGCACCGGGATGCCGAGATGGTGGGTCGCGAGGTTGGTGAACCGGTGTGCCGCCGTCTCGTAGGACACCCCGAACGCATCCCGGAAGTCGTCGATGGCCAGCGCCCGGTCGGTCTTGGCCTCGGCCAGAAAGTCGACGGCGAACTTCTCCGGCATGAGCAGCGCCGCTGCGAAGTAGTTGACCTCGACCCGCTGGCGCAGGAAGTCGCCGTAGTCGGCCGGGTCGTTGTGTCCGAGCACGAAGTGGCCGAGCGTCTGGAGCACCACGGCGCGCGGGTCGTGGCCCTTGCCGCTGGCCACCTGCGGGAGGTAGATCCTGCGGTTCTTCAGGTCGGTGACCGACCGGGTGGAGCTGGGCAGGTCGTTGACGTAGTGCAGGGTGAAGCCGATCTGGGCGGCGATGTCGAGGATGCCGCGCTGCGACAGGGGGCCGGTCGTGTGCCGTACCGATTGGAGGACCCGCGCCGCCGCCTGCTCGATCTCGGCGTAGTAGTTGTCGCGGCGGCGCATGTCGGCGCGCAGCTGCGCGTTGGCGCGCCGCGCCACCTCGGGTGTGGCGGTCTGTTCGGTGAGCACCCGGTTGAGCTCGCGGTGCATGCCGATGAGCGATTCCAGCGCGTCGGCCGGCAGCCGTCGCCCGGCGCGCACCACCGGCAGGCCGAGGGCCTGGTAGGCCGGGTTCTGCTGGAAGTGGGCCAGCTCGATCTCCAGCCCGGCGCGCCGGCTCGGCGCCTCCGGGCGGAGAAGATCCTGCATCGGTACGCCGAGAGCGCCCGCGATCGCCTGGAGCACCGAGAGTTTGGGCTCCCGTTTCCCGTTCTCGATCAGCGACAGCTGGGACGGCGCCCGCCCGACGGCGTCGCTGAGCTGGTCGAGCGTCATGCCCCGGGTGCGGCGCAGATGGCGGAGCCGTTGGCCCAGCGTCACCAGGTCTACGGAGGGGTCGGAAGGTGAAGCGGTCACGGGTTTCACACTAGCAGAATTTTTGCACTTCTTTCCGCGAGAAGAGACTTCAAAGGGGCTGGTGTGATCCGTGAGAGTGAAGTTCTTCCACGAGGAAGAACGCGACAGGGCACGAAAGGGATTTACCGATGACTGAGTTCGAGAACCGGGGCGGTACCGCTGAGGACCTCACCCGGGAGTGGGCCGACAACCCCCGCTGGGCCGGCATCAAGCGTGACTACACCGCGCAGGACGTCGTGAAGCTGCGGGGCACCCTGCAGGAGCGGCACACCCTGGCCGAGCGCGGCGCCGCCAAGCTGTGGGAGCTGCTGCACACCGAGGACTACATCAACGCCCTCGGCTCGCTGACCGGTGGCCAGGCGACCCAGATGGTGCGCGCCGGCCTCAAGGCGATCTACCTGTCCGGCTGGCAGGTCGCCGCGGACGCGAACCTCTCCGGCCACACCTACCCGGACCAGTCGCTCTACCCGGCGAACTCGGTGCCCGCGGTGGTCCGGCGGATCAACAACGCGCTGCTGCGCGCCGACCAGATCGACACCTCGAACGGCCGCTACGAGCGCGACTGGTTCGCCCCGATCGTCGCCGACGCGGAGGCCGGCTTCGGTGGCCCGCTCAACGCGTTCGAGCTGATGAAGGGCATGATCGCGGCCGGCGCCGCCGGTGTGCACTGGGAGGACCAGCTCGCCAGCGAGAAGAAGTGCGGCCACCTCGGCGGCAAGGTGCTGATCCCGACCCAGCAGCACATCCGTACGCTGAACGCCGCTCGCCTCGCGGCCGACGTGGCCGGCGTGCCGACGCTGGTCATCGCCCGCACCGACGCCCTCGCGGCCGACCTGCTGACCACCGACGTCGACCCCCGTGACCAGCCGTTCGTCACCGGCGAGCGGACCTCCGAGGGCTTCTTCCGGGTCACCCCGGGCGACGACGCCGCGATCGCCCGCGGTGTCGCCTACGCCGACTACGCCGACATGCTGTGGGTCGAGACCGGCAAGCCGGACCTCGAGTTCGCCCGCAAGTTCGCCGAGGCCGTGCACGCCAAGCACCCGGGCAAGCTGCTGTCGTACAACTGCTCGCCGTCGTTCAACTGGAAGAAGAACCTGGACGACGACACCATCGCGCGTTTCCAGAAGGAGCTCGGCGCGATGGGCTACAAGTTCCAGTTCGTCACCCTGGCCGGCTTCCACGCGCTCAACCACTCGATGTTCGAGCTGGCCCGCGGCTACGCCCAGACCGGCATGAGCGCCTACGTGAAGCTCCAGGAGGCCGAGTTCGCGGCCGAGGCCGACGGCTACACCGCGACCAAGCACCAGGCCGAGGTCGGCACCGGCTACTTCGACGCCGTCTCCACCGCTCTCAACCCGGACAGCTCCACCACCGCGCTGTCGGGTTCCACCGAGGCCGAGCAGTTCTGACAAGCGACAGCGACAGGTAGGTAGAGACAATGGGCGCCGAAGAGATCACCATCACCGGTACGACCGCAGGCCGTTACTCCGAGATCCTGACCGCTGAGGCTGTCGAGTTCATCGTGGCACTTGACCGCGAGTTCGGCGCCCGCCGGGTTCAGCTGCTGGAGCGCCGCCGGCGCCGCCGGGCCACCCGTACCACCGACCTGGACTTCCTCACCTCGACGCAGCACGTCCGGGACGACCTGTCCTGGCAGGTCGCCCCGGCGGCTGCGGACCTCACCGACCGGCGGGTCGAGATCACCGGCCCGCCGGAGCGGAAGATGACCATCAACGCCCTCAACTCGGGCGCCAAGGTCTGGATGGCCGACTTCGAGGACGCGACGTCGCCCACCTGGGACAACGTGATCCTCGGACAGCTCAACCTGCGTGACGCGCTGGACGGGACACTGGACTTCACCGCGGCCGACGGCAAGCGGTACGAGATCGGCGACACCACGCCCACGATCATGGTCCGGCCGCGGGGCTGGCACCTGCCGGAGTGCCACCTGCGCATCGGCGGCCGGGCCGTCTCGGCCTCGCTGTTCGACTTCGGCCTCTACCTGTTCCACTGCGGGCGCAGGCAGATCGACCGGGGCAGCGGACCGTACTTCTACCTGCCGAAGATGGAGTCGCACCTGGAGGCCCGCCTCTGGAACGACATCTTCGTCTTCGCGCAGGAGTACCTCGGCATCCCGCGCGGCACGATCCGGGCCACCGTCCTGATCGAGACGATCAACGCGGCGTTCGAGATGGAAGAGATCCTGTACGAACTGCGCGAGCACTCGGCCGGCCTGAACGCGGGCCGCTGGGACTACCTGTTCAGCATGATCAAGAACCGCCCGGACGTGGTCCTGCCCGAGCGTTCGCAGGTCACCATGACGGCGCCGTTCATGCGGGCCTACACCGAACTGCTGGTCCGTACGTGCCACAAGCGCGGCGCCCACGCGATCGGCGGGATGGCCGCGGTCGTCCCGAGCCGTGACCCGGTCGCCGCGAAGCGGGCCCTCAACCAGGTGCGCCAGGACAAGCGGCGCGAGGTCGGCGACGGCTTCGACGGCTCCTGGGTCGCGCACCCGGGCCTCGTCGAGACCTGCCGTGAGGTGTTCGACCAGTGGCTCGGCGACGAGCCGCACCAGATCGTGCGCAAGCGCGAGGACGTGCGGGTCACCGCCGCCGAACTGCTGGACGTCAAGTCCGCCGCGGTCTCGGTCAGCGAGGTCGCGCTGCGCAACAACGTGAGTGTCGCGCTGCGGTACATCGCGGCGTGGCTGGGCGGCCGGGGCGCGGTGGCGCTCGGCGGCCTGATGGAGGACGCGGCGACCGCCGAGATCTGCCGGGCCCAGCTCTGGCAGTGGATCTCGTCGGGCACCCCGACCGATTACGGTGTGCCGGTCACGGCCACCCTGGTCACCCGGATGCTGCGTGAGGAACTCGACGTGCTCAGCGAGACCGGCGCCCTGGACGAGGAAGGGGCCCGCTGCTTCGGCCAGGCCCGGACGCTGCTCTCGGTGCTGCTCACCGAGCGAACCTGCCCGGAGTTCCTGACCCTGCCGGCCTACCTTCGGCACCTGTCCGGCGGGACGGCGGCTCCGGTCACCGATCAGGCTCCTGTCGCGGCCTGATCGGTGCAGGGCGGGGCGGGGATGGTCTCGGTCCATCCCCGCCCCGTCGTTCCGTTTTCTGCTCTACCCCCGGTCCTGCCAGGTGCAGAGGCAGACCTTGTTGCCCTCCGGGTCGGCCAGCACCCAGAAGCTCGGCGCCTCGGCGTCACTGACCAGGGTGCCGCCGGCCGCCAGCGCCCGGTCGATCCGCGGCCGCACCTCGGACGGGTCGACCCACAGGTCCGGGTGCCAGCGCTGGCGCGGCTCCTCGCTTCCGGACCGTTGGAACCAGATCAACGGCACCTTCCCGTACGGGTCGCGCAGATCCCCTTCGGCGTCACGCGGATAGCCCAGCACCGCCTCCCAGAAGTCCAACTGCTCCGGGAACCCCGGGCTGTCCAGCGCCAGCTCCACGACGGCCAGACCATTCGCGGCCGCCGCCACGCCGACCGAGTCGGCCAGCTGACTGATCGTCGCCGCGAGCCGTAGGTCCCGCCCGGTCACCCCGCCCACGTCGTGGCTGCTCAGCACCACGTCCAGATAGGTGTACCGCAGATCCAGGTCGGGATGGTGGTCGGCCGCCTCGGCCGCCGCGCCGATCGTGTTCACCAATGCCAGCCCGGTCGCGAAGTCGCCGGTCCGCAGCCGGGTCCGCAGCGCCCCGAGCAGGTAGACCCACCCCTGCGGCGCCCGTTCGGTGATCTCGCGCCCACTCAGCTTCGTCATGGTCCTCATGCTTCCATCGCGTACCGTGATCCGGTGCTCAACGGGATCGACGACATCGACTGGTTCGCGCTGGACGGCGCCTACGGCCCGTGCACCGAGGCCCCGGACATCCTGCGCGCCATCGCCTCCCCCGATCCGGAGAAGGCCGGCGAGGGCCGCTACGACTTCTTTTCCAGCATCTGGCATCAGAACACCGTCTACCCGGTGACCGCCGAGGTGATCCCGTTCCTGGTGGAGCTGGCCGGCACCCCCGGCGTGCACCAGCGCGACCACCTGCTGCACGCCCTCGGCTCCCTCTGCGACCCCGACCAGGTCAACGGCGAGGCGCGGAACCTGGTCCGGGCCTCGGTGGCGGTGCACAGCGGCCCGCTGCTGCCTCTGCTCACCGACCCGGATCCGGAGATCCGGGCACAGGCCGCCTACGCGGCCGCATGGAGCGGTCCGCACTTCACCGACGCTCTGCGTGAGCGCTGGGCCGTCGAGACCCATCCAGCGGTACGCGCGATGCTGCTCCCCGGTCTGGCCATGCTGGATCCGGTCGCGGCCGGGCCACTGCTGGACGACGCCCTGCACGACCCCGCCCCGCAGGTCCGGGCCGCCGCCGCGGTGGCTCTCACCCGCACCGGGCAGCCACTGCCGGACGGTGCGCTGGAAGCGGTCGGGTCCGCGTTCGCCGAAGCCAACCCGTACGAGAACGCCTGGTCCGGCCAGCACCCCGGCTGGCAGCTCGTGTTCCGGGCGGCCGGCACCGCATCCGCCCGGGTGCTGGCAGCCCGGATGGCCGCGGCCACCGACCCGGAGGCCCGGGTCCGGCTGGCGCACATCCTGGCCGACCGTTTCCACGGTTCCCGGTCGGCGGCGGCCGACCTGCTGCCGGTGGTCCGCGACCTGTTCACCGACCCGGACCCGAAGGTGCGCGACGCCGCGGGCTTCGCCGTCCTGGCCGCCGGGGAGGCCGCCGCCCCGCTCGCCGACGTGCTGATCGCCGACGGCGGCCACGACGCGCTGGACGTCCTGGTTCGCCTCGGCCACCCCGGATACGCGCCGCTCCTGCTCGCCGCCTGGGCGGCCGGTGAGTCGCCGCGGGTCCTGGACACGTTCACCCACCCGGAACCGCCACCGTTCGATCCGGCGGTGCTCACCGCCATCCGCGAACGGCTCGCCCGGCCACCCGCCCGGCACTCCTCGCTCTTCGCGGCGTCCATGGCCGGCGACCCCGTCGGCGACCTGCTCCACGTGCTGCGCTCCTGGGGCCCGGCCGCCGCCGGCGCCGTCCCCGAGATCGTCGCCTGCCTGCCCCACCACCCGGCCGCCGCCGCCCCCGCCCTGGCCGCGATCCTCCCCACCACACTCCCCGCGACAGACCCCACCGCATTTTCCGAGGTGAGCCCGGCCGCGAATCCGGTCGCGCTCGCCGCGATCCCGGCCCTGACCGCCCGGGCCGAGGCCGGCGACGTCCGGTGTGGACACGCCGTGCTCCGGCTGACCGGCGACGCGGCCCCGCTGGTCACCGCCGCGGCACACCTGCTCGGCACCGATTCCGGATCCGCCTTCGAGCTGGACCTCGTCGCCGACGCCGGTCCGGCGGCCGCGCCGCTGCTGCCGCTCCTCACCCGCTGGTTCACCGGCGCGGCCGAACCGGATCACGGGCAGCGCCGAACCCAGGTCGCCGCCGCCCGGGTGGCCTGGCGGGCCACCGGCGACACCGGACCGTTCCTGCCCACCCTGCGCGCGCTGGTCCGGGCCGGTTTCGGCCCCGGCGGCCTGGCCGCCGACCTCCTGACGGAGACCGGCGAGGGCGCGGACCTCACCCACGAGATCCGGCGGCTGCTCAACTCCGATTGGTACGCCCGCAGCCGCGCCGCCCGGGCCCTGCACCGCCTGGGCGTCCCCGCCGAGGACCTGGTGCCCGCCCTGCTGACCGCCGTCGCCTCCGGCCACCGGGACGCCCACGACGCCCTGAACACCCTGGCGACCATCCGGGCGGTGACCGCGGTCCCGGCCCTGACCACGATGGCCGACCGCGACGAACGCCACCCGGCGAGCGCCCCCGGCGACCTCTCCTGGAACGACGACCTGTTCCGCCGCCACCTCCGCACCACGATCGTCGCCCTCACCCCCGTGACCGGGCGATGACCATGTTGTGGGGCGAGGTCGAGGTCTATCAGGGGCGGATGTTCGTGACCCAGGGGCGGTTCACCACCGGGGCGCACATCGCGGACGGCGCCTCCGACGAACAGCTCGGGCAGACGATCCTCGACGTCTACGCCATGCCCTCGGAGCCGTGGAAGAACGACCGGGGCCCGTGGCGGGAATTCTGTGCGAACGTCGTCGGGATTCCGGCTGACCGGTACCGACCCGAGAAGAGCGCCCGGGTCTTCCAGAGAATGGAAAAGTGGACCTTCGGGACCTACTTCGACCCGGACGTGTCGATCCCGGGCGACGCCACGCCGGCTGAGCTCGGCGCCTTCGTGCGCCGCGAACTCGCCGCGCTCGAACCGGACTGGCCGACGGTCCGGTGCGCGGCGATCGAGACGTCGGCGGCCGGCGGTGTGGTCGTCATGCCGGCCGTCCGCACTCGCCTGGTCGGCCCGGCCCGGCCGGTCGAGGCGGAGGCCGGGCCGCTACTCGCCGCCGTCCGGGCCGCGCTCGCCGACTCCGATGACGATCGCCGGGAGCATCGCGACTATCTCGAGGCGCTCGCCGCCGCCGACATCGACCCGCGGCTGTTGCGGGGCGCCGCGCGGTTGGCGGTGGAGGAGCTGTCCACCGGCACGATCCGGATCACCGGCGTGGGCAGCGCGGGCAACCGGCCGGTCGAGCATCAGGTTTGGCTGGGATCCGCCGACGACCTGGCCGCCGTCTGTGACGAGGTGTTGCGGATGCTTCCCGAGCTTCGGGTCGAACATCTGCCTCCGGGCACGCCCACCGGCGAGAGCTTCGGTATCAAGATCTGCTGGCTGGCGGTGCGCGGGAGCACGGTCGAGGAGGTGGCCGCCGCGGTCGGTTTGGAGGGCGCCTGGGAGGAGGGCTGGGAGGAGGGCGTGGCGGCCGCCTACGAGGACGGGGTCTTCGTCTCGCCGCCCGCCGCCGGCTGGATCTTCGTGGTGGGCCAGGTGCTCGGCGCGCCGATGGCGGCGGACCTCAGCGCCCGGCTCGGCGCCGAGGTGCAGTTCTTCGGCAACCACCGCGTCGTCGACTACGCCGAGTGCGCGCTGGCCGTCGGCGGGCGCCTGATCCGCCACGTCTATTGCTGCGAGGGTGTCGAGGGGTGCCAGCAGCAGGGCGAGCCGACGCCGGTGGAGATCGAGCTCGGCTGGTCGGACGACTGGTGGATCGATCAGGACGACGTCATGCGGATCGCCGCCGCCTGGAGCATCGATCCGCACGCCCTGAACGTGACCGAGTCGAGCCCCCGCCCCGGCCTGCTGGGCCGGATCGACGAATAGACCGGCGGACGCCGTCACCGCGGAGCGTGCCCGGCAGCGACCGTCACGGCTGTTTGGGCTACCGCGCCGCCGCTCTGGAACGGAGGCCGAAGCGGCGGCCGGCTCCCCCGTCCGCCGCTGACGACGGCCGCCAGCGGACGCGGCGGTCGAGTACCGCGCGGGACATGACGTAGACGCAGGTGCAGCCGTTCACGAAGGCGGCGACCACGTCGCTGGGGTGGTGCATGCCGCGGTACATGCGGGCCAGCGCCACCCCGGCCGGGACCAGCACGAGCGCCCAGCACAGAGCCTTCAGCCAGGTGTGCCGGGCCAGCATCGCCAGCAGGACGGCGAGGCCCAGGTAGAGGGCGACGGCGGCCGAGGTGTGCCCGGACGGGAAGCTGGAGGTGGGTGGCGATTCGTCCATCCGGGGCACGTCCGGCCGGGGCCGGTCGATGGCGACCGTGGTGAAGTAGAAGACCAGCGCCTGGGCGGTCACCGCGAGGCAGAGGAAGAGCGGCTCACGGACCCGGCGCAGGGTGAGCGCGAGCACGAGCGCGGCCACCGCTGTCACGCCGACGATCCGGGGCGTGTCGGCGATGCCGCTGGCCAGGTGTGACACGTCGCTGAGCGTCTCGGTGCGGTGCCCGGCGAAGTACCGGTTCACCCCGTCCTCGACGGTCAGCGGCCAGAGGTGGGTGGCCGCGCGGGTCAGCAGCACCCCGAGTCCGATCATGACGGCCAGCAGGGCGGCGATCGGCAGCAGCACCCGCTTGAGGGCTTGTACGGCTATCGGCACGGCCGTTGCGTTACCCCAACGGGCCACTCCGGACACCCACCCGCCGGCGGGGTCGGGCGCCGGCCCGCCGGAAGACGAGCAGGGTGATCGCCGGGACGACCGCGCCGAGCAGGAGACCGGCCACCACGTCGCTGGTCCAGTGCACGCCGAGGACCACCCGGCTGACCGCGGTGCCCACCGGGATCAGCACGGCCGCCGCCCACAGGGCCCGGACGTGCGGGAAGATCACCACGAAGACGGCCATGCCGACGGCGGCGTTGAGGGCGTGGCCGGACGGGAAGGCGTACCCGACGGCCCGCGCCACCGGCTCCAGCAGGTCCGGGCGGTCCCGGCCGACCAGCAGTTTGATCCCGCCGCCGAGCAGCCCGCCGACGACCGTCGTGACGGCCACCCAGACGGCCGGCCGGCGGGCGCCGCGGCGGACCAGCCAGATCACCAGCAGCAGCGCGGCCAGCCGGAAGACGTTCGGCTGGAAGACGTTCGTCCACCAGGTCATCGCGGTGGTCAGGGCCGGGCTGTCCAGGGCGGCCCCGTGCAGCCGGTCGGTGATCGACCGGTCGAACGAGTGCAGCGGCTCCCAGCCGCCCACCACCAGGGCGGCGAGCAGGGCGAACGGGATGAGCGGGAGAACGGCGACTCCCGCCGCCACGCCCGCCCGCGCTTCTAGGGAGATCTCCTGGTCCGGCTGCATGGCGAGTCATTACCCCACAGGTCGCCTGGATAGCACCTGTGGGGCCTTGAGGGTGACCACCCGCGTCAGCCCGGCGGGCGCGCCGCGGCCGTGCGCCGGCAGCGCCTCGCGGGTCGCCCACGGCAGAGCGCGTAGCCCGTACCAGAAAATGATCTAAGAATGACCCCGCAGATCCCGGACCGAGGTGATCAGCTCCTCCTGGGAGATCGGGGTGACCGGGCCGCCGCGCGCCTCCTGCATGGCCTTGCCGAGTTGCAGGCGGCGCAGCACCTCCTTGATGTCGGCGCCGGTCATGCCGGTGCTGGCGACGGCCAGCGCGTTCAGGTCGAGATCGTCGGCGAACATCCGGAAGCCGGGGGTCTCGTGGGCGGTGATCAGCCCGCGGATCATCTTGCGGAAGATCTCGGCGCGGCTCACCTCGTCCGGGCGCGGGATGCTCAGCTTCACGTCGAAGCGGCCGGACCGGGTCAGCGACTCGTCCACCCGGTGCGGGAAGTTGGTGGTGGCCACCACGATGACGTTCGGGTTCTCCTCGATCAGATCGTTCATCTCCTGCTTGAAGATGCCGGCCACGGCGTTGAGCGCCTGGCTCGCCGCGTCCCCGCCGGCGCCCGCGTAGCTGACGATCGAGTCGAACTCGTCGAAGAGCATCACCGTCGCGGTGCGGTAGCGGCGCGCGTCGCGGAAGATCTGCTTGATGTTGCGCTCCGAGCCGCCGAGCCACTTGTCCAGGATCTCCGGGGTGCGGATCTCCCGGAAGTCGGCGCCGATCTCGTTGGCCAGCGCCCGTGACAGCATGGTCTTGCCGGTGCCGGGCGGGCCGTACATGAGGATGCCCTGCGGACGGCGGGCGCCCCACCGGGCCATCGCCTCCGGATGCCGGAACGAGATCGCGATCTGGCGCAACTCGGCGACCACGTCGGTCAGGCCGCCGACCATGTCCAGCGTGACCGTCTCGGTGGTCGGTGGCGCCTTCGGCACCGCCTCCCGGCTGATCACGAAACGCCGCCCGTCGAGCGAGCCCGGCCCGGCCAGGTCGGTCACCGCCTGGAGGGTGAGGGTGACGAAGGCGCGCAGGTCGGCCGGGGTGACCTCGTCGCGCGGCACCCGCGCCTCGACGCGGGCCACGGTGCCGTCCGCCTCGTAGGTGACGGCCGCTTCGAGACCGGCGGCGGCGTCGGCGAGGACTTCCGGTTCGCGCTCGGCCGGTTTCTCCAGACCCAGTTTCCGGTACGCCGCGGCGGCGGCCGTCCCGACGCCGTCGACCAGCCTCGTGACCACCTGGTCGCCGGCGGCGATCCGACGGGCCAGCAGCGGGCCCAGCGGGTCGATGCTCAGCACGATGCCGCGCATCCGGTGCTCGGTGGCCAGCGGGGTGCTGAGGGTGGTGATCCGGGCGGTGAAGACGTGGTCGGTGGCGTCGGCCGCGACGGTCAGGTCGACCCGCTGGACCGGGGCCGGCCAGGCGGCCCGGCGCAGCGGCTCCACCGGGTTGACCCGCGCGGCGGCGAGCAGGGTGACCGCGTCGACCAGCTCGACGGTCGCGCCGGCGAACTCGAACGTCTCGGTACGCGGCCGTGCGAAGCTCGCGTCGGTCATGGTGTCCTCCGGTCGGGTATCCGGGCACGACCATCCCAGCGTGACACGGTGACGCACGGTTTGGCCCGTCACCCAGCGGGCATGCGGCTGCCATGACTGACTTCCTAGACAAGGCCAAGAAGTTCGCCGACCAGCACGACGAGCAGGTGGATCAGGGCCTGGAGAAGGCCGGCGACCAGATCGACGAGCGAACCGGGAACAGATACTCGGACCAGATCGGCCGGGGTGTCGACGAGGCGCAGAAACGCACCGGGGAGGGGGACACCGTTCCGGGTTGATGACGGGCGATGCCCGGGGTGGCAGGATGGCGGGATGCTGGTCGTGTTCGCGCACAGCAGCACCGGGTCTACCGTCGCCACCGTGCACCGGGCCGATGGGGTGGTCATGCAACTGCCTGGGCACGACCGGAAATATCGGGTACCGCACGACCTGGCACACTTCGCGACCGAGCGGGCCCTCGACATGGCCGGCGGCGTGTTCGGTTCGATCGCGGCCGGCGCCGTCTTCGCGAACATGCGCCTGGTCAGCGGCCGGCCCCGCCATGACGCGCCGGCCCGCGGCAAGCGGATCCTCGAGGCCAACAAGCAGACGCTCGGTCTGGCCGAGGTGCTGGCCGGGGTGATCCATCAGGTGGTCGAGACCGGCGACCCGGCCCCGGTCGCCCCGATGGTCCACAACGCCTATGCGGTGCTGGATCCGGGCGGGTTCCCGTGGAGCGACGACCAGGTCGGCGCGGCGGTCCGTGACCTGACCGAGCTGACCGCCGAGTGGGAGGCGCAGGGAACGCTCCGCGTCACCTGGCCGGACCATCTGATCGCCGCCCCTCCCCCGCCGCGCGGCATCCGGCGTGGCCGCCGCGGCCGCACCTGACCGGGCGTCGACGCTGACGCCCGGCTCGGCGTACCGGGCCTACCTGACGTAGGTGACGGTGACGTTCGGGTCGGCGGCGTCGCCGGTGGTGTAGACGTACTTCCTGGCCGCGCTGTCGCCGGTCTGGGCCAGCAGCCACTGGGCCGACCAGCGGGCGATCGTCTCGACGCCGGTCGCCTGGTCGAGGGTCTGGGCGGACGGGTCGGGGGCGGCGCCGGCCGGGTTCTGGCCGTCGGTGATGCCGTAGTGGTTGGCGCCGGTCAGGGAGATGAACGCCTTGGGGGTGCCTGCGGTCAGGTGGTAGGTGGTCTCGCCCTCGGCCGGGCCGGCGACGCCGTCGGCCAGGCCCTGGAGGTAGCCGACCGGGACGGTGTTGAGGACCGGCAGGACGAGTTCGGTGCCGGGCAGCACGTTGTTGCCGCCGTAGGTGACGACCGCCTCGAGCTCGCTCGGCGCGGTGTTCGCGATCGTGCAGAACGGGATGACGCAGAGGCCGGTGCTGACGCTGAGCGCGGTGGCCGCGCCGAACGAGTGTCCGGAGAGGACCAGCGTGTTCTCGTCGATCCGCCGGTAGAGCGGGGAGGCGGGGTTGTCGTCCTCGGCCTCGGCCCAGTCGACGGTCCAGCCGGCCTGGGCGCCCTCGGGGTAGAGGCCGCTCACGCCGAACAGGCTGCGGGTGTGGTTGGGGACGGCGACGACGAACCCGTACGAGGCGAGGATCCCCGCGTACGCCGAGTAGTTCGCCTTGTCGACGTTGGCGCCCTGGAGGAAGAGCGCGACCGGCAGCCGGGTGCCGGTCGTCGGGTAGTAGACGTCGGCGCTGTCGCCGTTGATCGTCGTCGTATAGCTCGCGACCGCCGTGGGGGCGGCGGACGCGGGCGCCGGCACGGAAAGCGCCGCGGCAAGGAGGGCGGCCGAGGCCACCACCGCCTGTCGTTTCCAAGAACGGAACAGTGTCACATTCATGGATACGGACTATGTCGATCGATCGATGCGGCGTCAAGAGCCGGAACCTGTGGATTGGGTCGCCACGGCCCGCCGGGCCCGGAAGACTGGTGACGATGTCGTCGGTGCTGGCGGTCTCAACCCCAAGGCCGCGGTCCTCTACCTGTCGCTGATCCCGCAGTTCATCCGGCCGGACGCCGGTCATGTGGTGGCGCAGGGCTTCCTGCTGGGCGGGGTGCAGCTGACCGTCAGCATGGCGGTGAACCTGGCGATCATCCTGGCCGCCGGCACGATCGCGGTGTTCCTCGGCCGCCGCCCCGGCTGGCTGCGGGCCCAGCGCTGGGTCATGGGCAGTGTGCTCGGCCTGATCGCGGTGAGGCTGGCCACCGACCGGGGCCGCCCACTGCCGGTGTAAGCGCTCACCCGTACCGGTGGAGGAAGGCGACCGCGCCCAGGACGGCCTGGAGGGCGGGCACCGCCAGGACCACCGCGAGCATCGCGCCCTCCGGGCGCATGCCCAGATGCAGCAGCATCATGAGGCCGCTGAGCGCGAGCAGGCTCATCCAGGCGGCGCGGTCGCCGGGCCGGCGCCACAGCTGGACGCCGCACGGCAGGCAGACCAGCGCCAGCACCGCGAGACCGGCCGGTACGGCGGGCGCGTGCCCGGCATGCTCCCCGGCGAGGGCCAGGTGCACGGCGATCCCGGCCACACCGGCCGCCGCCGCGATCCGGGCGGGGTAGGGGCGGTGCCGGGCCTCAGCGTGATCCACGGTTGTCATCGGCACGGTCCTGTGTGGTCGGATGATCGCAGAGTCTGCCACACGGAGGATGCCGAATCGACGCTCAGCGACCGCTTTCGATCAACGACAGCGCATGGAAAAGTGAGGACGAATTCAGGCGCTGTACGCCTGCCCTCCACCCGGCACTTCCATGATCCACCGTGCGCGCGCCGCGGTCGCGGCGCCGCAGAAGGAGGAACTCAGTGCGCACCCTTGCCCGATCCACGGCCGCCACCCTCGCGGCCGCCACGATAATCGCGCTGACCGGCGCCTGCTCGCCACCGGAGAAGGAGTCCGAGGCATCCGCCAGCGGCGCGGCCACCGCCACCAGCGCCGCCGCCCTGGGCGGCATGGACGACCTGATCGCGGCCGCCAAGAAGGAGGGCGCGCTCAACGTCATCGCCCTGCCGCCGGACTGGGCGAACTACGGCGAGATCATCAAGGCGTTCGGCGAGAAGTACGGCATCAAGGTCAACTCGGCGCAACCGGACGGCTCCAGCCAGGACGAGATCAACGCCGCCAACCAGCTCAAGGGCCAGGACACCGCGCCCGACGTGTTCGACCTCGGCGGCGCGGTGGCGAGCGCGAACACGGCGATGTTCGCGCCCTACAAGGTGGCCACGTTCGACGAGATCCCGGCCGGGCTGAAGGACGCGAACGGCGCCTGGGTCAACGACTACGGCGGCTACATGTCGATCGGCTACGACAGCGCCAAGGTGCCCGCCCCGGCGAGCGTCGACGACCTGCTGAAGGCCGAGTACAAGGGCAAGGTCGCACTGAACGGCGACCCGACCCAGGCCGGCGCCGCGTTCGGTGGCGTGCAGATGGTCGCGGTGGCCAAGGGCGGCACGCCGGAGGACATCAAGCCCGGTGTGGACTTCTTCGGCGCGCTGAAGAAGGCCGGCAACTTCCTGCCGGTCGACCCGACCCCGGCGACCATCGAGTCCGGCCAGACCCCGGTCGTCTTCGACTGGGACTACCTGAACGCCGCCCAGTCCAAGAAGCTGACCAGCTGGAAGGTCGTCGTCCCGAACGGGGCCGTGCTCGGCTCCTACTACGTGCAGGCGATCAGCAAGGACGCCCCGCACCCGGCCGCGGCCCGGCTCTGGCAGGAGTTCCTTTACTCGGACGAGGGCCAGAACCTGTGGCTCAAGGGCGGTGCCCGCCCGGTCCGCGCCGACGCGATGCAGAAGGCCGGAACCATCGACGCCACCGCCTTCGCCGCGCTGCCGAAGGTCGAGGGCACCCCGGTGATCCCGACCGAGGCGCAGAGCACCAAGGCCAAGGAGTACCTGACCGCGAACTGGGCCAAGGCCATTGGCTGAGGTCGCCGAGGCCGTTCCGCGGCGCGTGGCCGGCCGGTCACGCCCGCGGGCCGGCGCCCTGCTGGGCACGGTGCCGTTCTTCGCCTTCGTGACGATCTTCCTGGTCATCCCGACGCTGACCGTGGTGATCGGCGCGTTCACCGGTGCCGGTGGGCGCGGTTTCACGCCGGCGAACGTGCGTGCCCTCACCGACGAGTACATTCTCGCGGCGTTCGGCCGCAGCATCACCCTCTCCGCGGCCAGCGCGATCATCGGTGCGGTACTGGGCGCCCTGCTGGCCTACGCGCTGGTCACCGCGAAACCGGACGGCCCGCTGCGACGGGTGGTCACCGCGGCCGCCGGAGTGCTCGCGCAGTTCGGCGGCGTCACGCTCGCCTTCGCCTTCCTGGCGACGATCGGGCTGAGCGGTTTCGTCACCCTCTGGTTGCAGGAGCACGGCCTCGATCCGTACGCGAACGGCGTCTGGCTGTTCGAGCTGCCCGGCCTGACGCTGGTCTACACGTACTTCCAGATCCCGCTCATGGTGATCGTGTTCCTGCCGGCGCTGGACGGCATCCGGCCACAGTGGCGGGAGGCGACCGCGAGCCTGGGCGGCAACACCTGGCACTACTGGACCCGGGTGGCCGGGCCGCTGCTGGCGCCGGCGTTCCTCGGTTCGGCGCTGCTGCTGTTCGCCAACGCCTTCTCCGCGTACGCCACCGCCGCGGCCCTGGTCAGCCAGGGCAGCCCGATCGTGCCGCTCCAGATCCGCGGCGCCCTGACCAGCGAGGTCGTCCTCGGGCAGGCGAACCTGGGCAAGGCGATGGCGCTCGGCATGGTGGTGGTCGTGGCCGTGGTGATGACCCTCTACGCGCTGCTGCAGAGGAGGACCGCCAAGTGGCTCGGGTGATCTTCAGGTGGACGGTCCTCACCGTCATGGGCGTGTTCTTCCTGCTGCCGCTGATCGCCATGGTGGAGTTCAGCACCCGCGACCCGGAGACCTGGCCGCTGCTGCTGGACTGGCCCCGGCTCGCCGAGGAGTACCCGGCCCTGGCCGAGGGCATCCTGGCCTCGCTGGCGCAGGCGGCGCTGACCTCGGTGCTCATGCTGGTGCTGCTGGTGCCGACGGCGATCTGGGTCCGGCTGCGGCTGCCCCGGCTGCGGCGGGTGGTCGAGTTCCTCTGCCTGCTGCCGCTCACCATCCCGGCGATCGTGCTGGTGGTGGGCCTGGCCCCGGTGTACGCCTGGGTCAACTACCTCATCGGCGGCTCGTCGCTGACCCTGGTGTTCGCCTACACGATCCTGGTGCTGCCGTACGCCTACCGCGCCATCGACACCGGGCTGTCCGCGATCGACGTGCGGACCCTGGCCGAGGCCGCCCGCAGTCTGGGCGCCGGCTGGACCACCGTGATCTGGCGGGTGGTGCTGCCGAACATCCGCTCGGCGGTGCTGTCCGCCGCGTTCCTGACCGTGGCTCTGGTGCTCGGCGAGTTCACCATCGCCTCGCTGCTGCACCGTACCAACCTCCAGGTGGCCATCGAGTTCCTCGGCAAGAGCAGCGCGACCGTGTCGGTGGCGGTGTCGCTGACCGCGTTGCTGCTCGCGTTCGCCCTGCTGCTCGTGCTGTCCCTGGCGGGCTCGTCGTCCAAGGAGAGAAGATCATGACCGGGGTCGCCGTGAAGCTGGAAGGGCTGCGCCGGACGTTCGGCACCGTGCACGCCCTCGACGACCTGGACCTGGCGATCGAGCCGGGCGAGCTGATCGCCCTGCTCGGGCCGTCCGGCTGCGGCAAGACCACCGCGCTGCGGATCCTCGCCGGGCTGGAGGACGCCACGGCCGGGCGGGTGCTGGTCGACGGGAAGGACGTCACCCGGCTGCCTGCCAACCGGCGCGGCATGGGCATGGTGTTCCAGGCGTACAGCCTCTTCCCGCACCTCACCGCCGCGCAGAACGTGGAGTTCGGTCTGCGCCTGCGCCGGGGTCCGCTGACCCGGGCCGCCGAGATGCTGGACCTGGTGGGCCTGTCCGGCTTCGCGAAGCGGTACCCGCACCAGCTCTCCGGTGGGCAGCAGCAGCGGGTGGCGCTGGCCCGGGCGCTGGCGATCGAGCCGCGGGTGCTGTTGCTGGACGAGCCGCTCTCCGCGCTGGACGCCAAGGTGCGGGTGCAGTTGCGCGACGAGATCCGCCGGATCCAGACCGAGGTCGGCACCACCACCCTGTTCGTGACCCACGATCAGGAGGAGGCGCTCGCGATCGCCGACCGGGTCGGCGTGATGCGGGCCGGGCGGCTGGAGCAGTTGGCCACCCCGTCCGAGGTGTACCTGCGCCCGGCGACCGCGTTCGTGGCCGATTTCGTCGGTCTCAGCAACCGGCTGTCCGGTAGCGTGAACGGCGACGTGGTGGAGGTGCTCGGGGCCCGGCTGCCCCTGGTCACGCCGCACGCCGGCGGTGCGGTCACCGCGCTGGTCCGCCCGGAGGCGGTCGACGTCGTCCCGGATCCGGAGGCCACGGCCACGGTGCTGACCAGCAGCTTCCTCGGGTCGACCAGCCGCGTCACGGTGAGCGTCGGCGAGCAGGTGGTGGTGGCGCAGGTGCCGAGCGGCCGGTTGCCGGAGCTGCCCGCGGGCACCCGGGTCCGGGTCACGATCCAGCCGGTGGCGGTCGCTCTCGAATAGACAGGTATTGGCGCTCACGTTACAGTCGGAGACCCTGGGAGCGCTCCCAGCGCGGGTTGTCCCACCGCCGTTTCCCCGTGGCGGTCCCGCGTTCATCCCCCGAGGTGATGTTTCGTGAAACGCCGTACCACAACCATCCTGGCCACGGTGCTGGCCGCGGTCGCCGTCTCGACGGCCGTCCTCTTCTCGCTCCCCGCGAACGCCGAGACGGCGGCGTTCCGGGTGGCGAACTCCTGGAGCACCGGCTACCAGGCCGAGATCACGGTCAGCAACCCGTCCTCGTCGGCGATCAGCACCTGGAAGGTGGTGCTGACCCTGCCGGCCGGGACATCGGTCACGCAGGCCTGGAGCTCCACGCTCACCAGCAGCGGCAACACCTACACCTTCACCCCGGCGGCCTGGAACGGCACGATCGCCGCCAACTCCTCGACCAACTTCGGCTTCATCGTGACCGGCACCGGCCAGCCGACCGGCTGCCTGGTCAACGGCCAGACCTGCACCGGTACGACGACGCCGACGTCCTCCCCCAGCACACCTGTTTCCCCGAGCGCTTCGGTGAGCCCGCCGGTCAACGGCACCCCGGTCGGGATCAACGGCCAGCTCAAGGTCTGCGGCACCAAGCTGTGCAACCAGTACGGCAAGCCGATCCAGCTGCGCGGCATGAGCACCCACGGCATCCAGTGGTTCCCGGGTTGCTACACCGACGCGGCGCTCGACGCGCTGGCCACGGACTGGAACTCGGACCTGTTCCGGGTCTCGATGTACGTCCAGGAGCAGGGTTACGAGACCGACCCGGCCGGCTTCACCACGCGGGTCAACAACCTGGTCGACGAGGCCGAGCAGCGGGGCATGTACGCGCTGATCGACTTCCACATCCTCACGCCGGGCGACCCGATGTACAACCTGGACCGGGCCAAGACCTTCTTCGCCCAGGTGTCGGCCCGTAACGCCGCCAGGAAGAACGTCATCTACGAGATCGCCAACGAGCCGAACGGGGTGAGCTGGTCGACCATCAAGAACTACGCCGAGCAGGTCATCCCGGTGATCCGGGCGAACGACCCGGACGCCGTCGTGGTGGTCGGCACCCGGGGCTGGTCGTCGCTGGGCGTCTCCGAGGGCGGCAGCTCGTCCGAGATCATCGCCAACCCGGTGAACGCGTCCAACGTGATGTACACGTTCCACTTCTACGCGGCGTCGCACAAGGACAACTACCGCGCCGAGGTGGAGCGGGCCGCGGCCTCGCTGCCGCTGTTCGTGACCGAGTTCGGCACGGTGACCTACACCGGTGACGGCGCCGTCGACACGGCCGGCAGCAACGCCTGGCTGGATCTGCTGGACCGGCTCCAGATCAGCTACGCGAACTGGACGTTCTCCGACGCGGGCGAGGGCAGCGCGGCGCTCAAGCCGGGCACCTGCGCGGGCGGCTCGTTCGCCGGAACCGGGGTGCTGACCGAGTCGGGTCAGCTGATGCGGTCCCGGATCCGTACCGCGGACAACTTCCCGACCTCCTGAGAACCGTGTGAGCCGGCCGGCCCCGCTCCCGCCAAAGCAGGTCCGGCCCGGCGGCCCGCACCCACGATCCGGGTCGCCGACCGCGCCGGGTCCGCCCCCTCCACCGGGCGGGCCCGGCGCACCTTTTCAATGTCCCACTTATATAAGTCGCATCTGATAGGGTGGACCCGTGCATGCGTTCGACGTCCTCGGCGATCCGGTCCGGCGCCGGATCCTCGAGCTGCTCGCCGAGGGTGAGCAGACCTCCGGAGCCGTCACCGCCATCATCCGGGCGGAGTTCGGCATCACCCAGCCCGCCGTGTCCCAGCATCTGCGGGTGCTGCGCGACAACGGCTTCGCCACCGTGCGCCCGGACGGCGCACGCCGGCTCTACGCGGTCGACGACACCGCGTTCCGGCAGGTGGACGACTGGCTGGCGCCCTTCCGGCGGTTCTGGGCGCCGCACCTCGCCGCGATGGCCACCGAGGTGGCCCGCGGCAAGCGCCTGCGGCGACTGGCCGCCGGCGACGAACCCACCGATGCGAGGAGCACGCGATGATCGACGTCAAAGAGCAGATCAGTGAGGTACGGCGGACCATCGGCAGCCGTGTCCTGGAGGCCGGTGAGGCCCGGGTCATGACGATCAGCCAGGCCTACGACACCGACGTCGACGACCTGTGGGACGTGGTCACCAACCCCGAGCGGATCCCCCGCTGGTTCCTGCCGGTCTCCGGCGAGCTGCGCGAGGGCGGGAAGTACCAGTTCGAGGGCAACGCCGGCGGCACGATCACCAGGTGCGACCGGCCCCGCTCGGTCGCCGCCACCTGGGAGTTCGGCGGCGGCATCAGCTGGGTCGAGGTCCGGATCACCCCGGAGGCGGACGGCCGCGCCCGGTTCGAGCTGGAGCACGTGGCCCACGTCGAGGACGAGCACTGGGAGAAGTACGGTCCGGGCGCCGTCGGCCTCGGCTGGGAGGGCGCCTTCTGGGGCCTGGCCAACCACCTGGCCGCGCCGGACGCCCCACTCGACCCGGCGGCCGTCATGGCCTGGATGACGTCCGACGACGGCAAGCAGTTCATGCGGCTGTCCGCCGACGCCTGGGCCGAGGCCGACATCGCCTTCGGCACCGAGCCCGGACAGGCCCGGCGCCAGGCGGAGAACACCCTCAAGGCATACCTCGGCGAGGAGCACTAAAGCCCTTCCGTGGTCGAGGTCCGCGATTTTCCGGTACGCGGGTCCTCGCCCCGCCTCATAGGACCGTCCCGTCCGGTCGGCGCGATCTCGCTGCCCGCTCCGGCCCGTGCCGCGCCCGCCGGGCGCAGATCGGTGCCCGGGCGGGCCCGCCCCGACGCCACCACCTGCCCCTGCCGCCGCTCACGGCCGCGCGACCGACCCGCGACCCGGTCACGCCGAGCGCCGGCTCCCACCCTCGGCGACCCGGTCACGCTTGGCGGGTGGTCACGCTCTTGCGAGATCCGCCCGGTCACCGTCGCCCGTTCGAGTCGTCCACAAGCATCGATGTGGATCTTGGGCAATCGTCGCCGGCGGTGCGATGTTGAGCGATCGTGGCTGTCCGGATGCATCAGACAGCCCAAGATCTTCCAGCGGAAATGGGTCGTGGGCGATGATTGACCGCCGGACGGCAACCAGGAACCAAGATCGGCCCGACAGCCACCATCACCCAAGATCGCCAGCGAGTCGAGGTGACGCCGCAGCCATCCGGATGCGTGACTCGATGTCGCGGCCACCCACAACCGGAAGCGGGCTCCGGCTACCTCGATCTTCCACATGAGCCGGTGAACGGGATTCTTGCTCACGCGGAATTCCGGACGGTCAGGCTTTCGGAGGTGAGCGCACACAATGAGCTCCACAGCGGGCGGGCGCACACGTTCGAGCGGCCGAAGCCATGGCGGGCGCGCACGAAAGACGCCACGTGCGCGGCCACCCCGGCTACAGGCAACGTGGGCGACCACGACTCCGCCAGCGTGTGCGCCCACTCACCCCAGGCGACCGGCGTAACGGCCGGGAGCGGGCAACCCGGGTGCCTGGCGGGCAACACAGGGTGACCGAGAGGCGGGCGGGTGAGCCCCGTCGCGCGGCCAGGACCGGCGGCTGACCTCGGTGGCGGCGACCGGCCGGGCCTGCCGGGCCACCGAGGTCAGCCCGGCGGGCGCGACAAGTGGAACGCGGACCTGGATCGCAAACCTCACAGGCGGGCGGGCAGGGCCGGGCCGCGGCGGCGGGCTCGCAGGCGCCCGCGCACGGCGGCGGCCCGCTCCCGCGCCGGGCTGAGCCTGTCGCGCACCGCCAGCCAGGTGCGGGCCGCCGCGATCTCGGGGGTACGCCGGCGGGCGGTCGACACCTGGTAGCCGAACCGGGTCAGCCGGTCCCCGAAGATCGCCTCGCAGCGGGCGGTCTCCTCGGCCGTGAGCCGCCGCTGCCAGCTGCTCACCCGGGCCGTGGTGACCTCCGAGCGGGTCAGCGCGTGCCAGGTCTTGTACTCGGGGACGGCCACCGCGGCGAGTTCGGACGGGCGGGCCATCGCCGGGTCGTACTCCTCACCCAGGAAGTCGCAGATCGACCGCAGGTGCGGTTCCGGGTCGGCGACCAGGTCCTCGTAGCGCAGCTGGTGGTAGACGCCGGCCGGGTAGGCGCGGGCGGCCCGCAGCGAGGAGTCGGCGGACCGCGCCCAGATGTCGATCAGCTCGTCGACGTCGCGCGGCCCCCACGGCGTCTCCTTGAGCGACGCCACGCAGTCCCGCCCGTCCCGCACGATGTTGATGATCTGCGCGTCCGGGAAGAGCCGCCGGATGGTCGGCAGGTGCCGCAGGTAGAGCGGCCGCTTGTCGCCCCAGCGCGGCTTGCCGAACCGTTCGGCGTACAGCTTGAAGACCGTGCCGAGCGCCGAGCCGAGTGTGGGCGGCGCCGCGACGATCGCCTCGATCGTCGCCTGCGGGTCCAGGCCGAGGTCCTCGAAGTGGCTGGTGGCGGTGATGAACTCGGCCAGGGCGCGGCGCCGCGCCGGATCGCCCAGGTCGCCGAACTCGTGCCGCCGGTGATAGGCGGGCAGCAGGAAGCGGCTCTCCGGGGGCAGGGCGATCCGCGGGTGTGCGTGCAGCATCAACTGGAGCATCGTGGTGCCCGAGCGCGGGCAGCCGACGACGAAGATCGGGCGGTCAGACATGGCCTAGACGGTAAGATACGTTATGTCCGTTTTGCAAAGAGCGGTTGCCAGCGGCCCGCATGTGGCGTAAGCACAAGTCATGATCGGTGACGAACTGTTGCGACACTGTCTCGCCAAGCCGGGCGCCTGGCAGGACGAGCCGTGGGAGGGCGACGTCGTCGCCAAGGTCGGCAAGAAGATCTTCGCGTTCCTGGGCACCGGGGAGGCCGTCGGCGTCAAGTGCGGGCCGAACCGGGACGTCGCCGACGAATGGCTGGACCGCTACCCCGAGGACGCCTCGGCCAGCGCCTACATCGGCCGGCACGGGTGGAACACGCTGCGCCTGGGCGGCGCCATCCCGGACGACGAGATCCTCGAGGCGGTCGACGCGTCCTACGAGGCGATCGTCGCCACCCTGCCCAGGAAGGACCGGCCCGCCTGACGCGTACCGTGAACATCTCTGGAGGATCTCCTGGGGAGGGTGAATGCCACTCGCGCACCACTACGCCACCGTCGTCACCTGGACCGGCAACCGGGGCACCGGCACCAGCGGCTACCGGGACTACGGCCGCGATCACGACGTCACCGCGGAGGGGCCGCCGCCGATCGCCGGCAGCTCGGACAGGACGTTCCGCGGGGACCCGGAGCGGTGGAACCCGGAGCAGCTTCTGCTGGCCGCGCTGTCCCAGTGCCACATGCTGTCCTACCTGCACGCCTGCGCCGACGCGGGGATCGTCGTCACCTCCTATGTGGACCGCGCCGCCGGTGAGATGACCACCCGCGCCGGGTCCGGGCGGTTCACCGAGGCGGTGCTGCGGCCCGAGGTGACCGTGGCGTCGCCGGAGATGGTGGAGACGGCGGTCAAGCTGCACGACGACGCGCACCACGCCTGCTTCATCGCGAACTCGGTGAACTTCCCGGTGCGCCACGAGGCGGTCGTGACGGCCGGCTGATCCCGATGTGCCGAACCCCGCCACCGGCGTGGGCCGGTGGCGGGGCCGAAGGTCAGCGCCCGAGGGTCAGGCGAGCTTCTTGGACTTCGTGATGGCGGCGGTGATGGCCTCGATCAGCGGGGCCGAGCCGGCCCACGAGTAGATCGGGACGGCCTGCCACGGGAAGACCTGGTTCGCCTTGACGGCGGGCAGCGCGGCCCAGCCCGGCTTGGACGCCAGGTCGTTGGGCTGCAGGGTGCCGGTACGCGCGTCGAGGAAGATGATGTCGGCGTGGTACTTGTCGGCGTTCTCCCAGCTCAGCGACTCGTAGTAGTCGGCGCCCTCGACCTCGGGCATGACCAGGTCGACGCCGAGCTCCTTGAAGTACATGAGGTCGGAGCTGACCGCGGCGCTGGACACGTAGAAGATGTCGGCGGCGCCGGAGCCGAACAGCACCTTGACCCCACCGGCGGCCTTGGCGGCGGCGCTCAGGTCGGCGGCGGCCTTCTCGAAGCGGGCCTTGGCCTCGGCCACCTTCGGCGCGTTCAGGTCGGCGCCCAGCGACTTGGCGAGCTCGGCGTACCGCTCGATCGGCTTGTTCAGCGGGACCCGGCCCACGGTGATGGTGGCGGCCGGGGCGAGCTTGAGGATCTGGTCCTTGCTGGCGTCCGGGATGTACCAGTACGCGCCCGGGTCGAACATGTGCGTGACCAGCAGGTCGGGCTGGAGGGCCGCGTACTTCTCGACGGAGAACTCGCCCCAGGCGTTGCCGATGATCTGGACCTTGTTGATGTCCAGGTCGCCGGCCTGCTCCTCGGCGGTGCCGTCGGCCTTCTTGGTCTCGCCGAAGACGCCGGCGATCTTGTCCTGGAGGCCCAGGTCGACAAGCGCGGCGGCGGTGCCCGTGAAGGCGACGATCTTGCCGGGGGTCTTGTCGGCCTTGTGCTCCTTGGGCTGGTCGTCGGAGAACGCCCAGGGGCCGGCGGCGGTGGCGTCCGGCGTCGACCCGGTCTCCTCCTTGCCACCGCAGGCGGCGAGCAGGGCGCCCGCACCGGCGGCGCCACCCGCGGCCAGCAGACCACGACGGGACAAAGAAAGCTGTGAGTACTTCATGTTCAAGTCTTTCTGGGGGGACGACCGGCCCTACGGCCGAGTGCGATGGTTAGGCTAACCTAACGGACCGAACGCGCGTCAACAGGATCCAGATCACCAGGGCGGGAGAACCACGCTGTCCACCATCGACACCCCCGTCGAGCAGGGGTTACGCGCCACGGAGCCGGCCCGCGCCGGGCGCCGCTCCGTCGTACGCCTGTTCGGTCTGCTCCTGGCTCTGGTGGCGCTCGCCGCGGTCCTGGTCCTCAGTGTCGGGTTCGGCGCCCGCTTCCTCTCCTCCGGCGAGGTGTGGGCCGGCCTGACCGACCCGGCGTCGGACTACTACCGGATCGTCCACGAGATGCGCCTGCCGCGTACCCTGCTCGGTCTGATGGTCGGCATGGCGCTCGGCCTGGCCGGCGCGATCATGCAGGCCCTGACCCGCAACCCGCTGGCCGACCCGGGCCTGCTCGGCATCAACGCGGGCGCGTCGGCGGCGGTGGCCAGCGCCGCGGTCTTCTTCGGCGTCGGCACCTTCTTCGGGTACGTGTGGTTCGCCCTCGCCGGCGCCGCGGTCGTCACCGCCCTGGTGTACGCGGTCGGCGGCGGGCGGTCGGCCACCCCGGCCCGACTCGCGCTGGCCGGGGCCGCACTCAACGCCACTTTGTACTCCTATGTCAGCGCCACCCTGCTCTCCGACACCCAGGCCATCGACAAGGTGAAGTTCTGGACCGCCGGCTCGCTGGCCAGCGCCGACTTCGAGACCGTCGAGCTGCTGCTGCCGTTCTTCCTGGCCGGGCTGCTGGCCGGGCTGCTGGTGGCCCGGCCGCTCAACGCGCTGTCGCTGGGCGACGACGCGGCCCGCGCGCTGGGCGCCAGGCCGGGGGTGATCCGGGTCGCGGTGATCGTCGCGGTCACCCTGCTGTGCGGCAGCGCGACCGCGGCGTGCGGCCCGATCGTCTTCGTAGGACTGCTCATCCCGCACCTGGTGCGGCCGGTCACCGGACCGGACCTGCGCTGGATGCTGCCCTACACCGCGGTGCTGGCGCCGGTGCTGCTGCTCGGCGCCGACGTGCTCGGCCGGATCCTGGGCAGCCCCGGTGAGCTCCAGGTCGGCACGGTCACCGCGGTCCTCGGCGGCCCCCTGTTCCTCTATCTCGTGCGAGCCGCCAAATGACGCTGACAGAAGTGCGCAGGAACCCGGTGGGCATCCGTCCCCGGGCCGTCGTCGTCGGGGTGACCGCCGTCGTCGCCACCCTCGTGGTCAGCGTGTTCAGCCTCGGCACCGGCGACTTCCCGATCGCTCCGGCCGACGTGGTGGCGACCCTGTTCGGCGCGGGCAACCCGGCACACGAGTTCATCATCAACGAGCTGCGGCTGCCCCGGCTGATCGTCGCGATCCTGGTCGGCGCGGCCCTGGCGGCCGGCGGCGCGGTCTTCCAGTCGCTGGTCCGCAACCCGCTGGGCAGCCCGGACATGCTGGGCGTCACCAACGGCGCGAGCACCGCGGCGCTGGTCGTGGTGATCCTCGGCGGGTCCGACCTCCAACTGTCGATCGCCGCGATCGCCGGCGGGATGACCGCCACGCTGCTGATCCAGCTGATCGCCGGCCGGGCGCTGCACGGCTTCCGGTTCATCCTGGTCGGGGTCGGCATGGCGGCGATCCTCACCGGCATCAGCGGTTACCTGCTGACCCGCGGCCAGCAGATGGAGAACGCCCGGGCGCTGCTGTGGCTCACCGGCAGCCTGGACGGCCGCTCGTGGACCCAGGCGGTGCCGCTGCTCGTGGTGCTCGGCGCGGTGCTGCCGTTGCTGGTGCTGGCCTGCGGCCCCGGCCTGCGGATCCTGGAGATGGGCGACGACGCGGCGTCGGCGCTAGGGGTGCCGGTCAGCCTGCTGCGCAACGGCGCGCTGCTGGCCGCCGCGCTGCTGGTGTCGTTCGGCGCGGCCGCCGCCGGGCCGGTCGCCTTCGTGGCGCTGATCGCCCCGCACCTGGCCAAGCGGCTCACCCGGGCGCCCGGGCCGAACCTGCTGCCGTCGATCGCGGTCGGGGCGCTGCTGCTCAGCGGCGCCGACTTCATCGCCCAGCACGCTCTCGACGACCGGGTCCTCCCGGTCGGGGTGATCACCGGCCTGGTCGGTGGCGCCTACCTGGTCTGGCTGCTCACCACCGAACGGCGAGCGGGACGGATCTGAGGCGGATATGACGAACACGGCAACAGGAGAGAAAATGACCCGTCTCAGCGGCACCGGGATGACACTGGCCTACGACAAGCGGGTCATCGCCGAGGACCTCAGCGTCGAGATCCCGGACGGCTCGTTCACGGTCATCATCGGGCCGAACGCGTGCGGCAAGTCGACCCTGCTGCGGGCGCTGTCCCGGCTGCTCAAGCCGGCCACCGGCACGGTGCTCCTCGACGGCAGGGACGTGCACTCGCAGCCCACCCGGACCGTCGCGAAGACACTCGGCCTGCTCCCCCAGTCGTCGACCGCCCCGGACGGCATCACCGTCGCCGAGCTGGTGGCCCGTGGCCGCTACCCCCACCAGAGCATCCTGCGCCGCTGGTCGGCCGAGGACGAGCGGGTGGTCGAGGAGTCGATGGAGTCCACCGGGGTGGCCGACCTGGCCGACCGCAACGTCGACGAGCTGTCCGGCGGCCAGCGGCAGCGGGTGTGGCTGGCCATGGCGCTGGCCCAGCAGACGCCGCTGCTGCTGCTCGACGAGCCCACCACCTATCTGGACATCGCGCACCAGATCGAGGTGCTCGACCTCTGCGCCGAGCTGCACGAGCGCCAGGGCCGGACGCTCGTCGCCGTCCTGCACGACCTCAACCACGCGGCCCGCTACGCCACCCACCTCATCGCCATGCGCTCCGGCAAGGTGGCCCGTTCCGGCCTGCCGGGCGAGGTGCTCACCGCCGAACTGGTCGAGGAGGTGTTCGGGCTGCCCTGCCGGGTGATCGACGACCCGGAGACCGGCACCCCGCTGGTCGTGCCCGCCGCCCGTCGCCGTACCGGAGATCTCTCAACCAACGCCCGCATCTGACGATCGGAGGGGGTAACACCTTCCCCCCTCCCCTCGCCGGAGCGTGAAACGATGTCCTCCGAAGCCGCACCCGAGCGTGCGAGCAGCAACGCCGTGGTCGGCTGGTTCTCCGACCTCCGCGTCCGCACGAAGATCCTGGCGGCGATGTCGCTGGTGACGATCTTCGTCACCGCCGCCTGTGTGCTGGCCGTCGCCCGGATGGGAGACATGGACAGCCGCCTCGACGAGGTGCGCTCCACCAACGTCACCAACCTGACCCTGCTCGGTGAGATCCGGGGCCACCAGGCGCTGATCAACCACTACGCGGCCGCCCGGATGGCGGTCGGCTCGGACCGGGCCGCGCAGGCCTCCATCGGCGAGCAGCAGGCCGCGGCGATCAAGGGTCTCGACGAGACGCTCGAGAGGTACCGGGCCCAGCCGAAGAGCGCGTCCGAGCAGAAGACGCTCGACGATTTCACCGGCTTCTGGGACGAGTACACCGGGGCGATGGCCGACATCGCGGCCGGCCGCGAGCCGACGATCGACTTCGACGCCGTCAACAACGGTATGGAGACCTCCGTCGCCAAGCTCGCCGCCGAGACCGCCGCCAGCGCGGACGCCGCGGTGGCCGACGCGCACGACAGCTTCGAGTCGGCCCGGCGCCAGGTGCTGATCGTGCTCGGCGTGGGCCTGCTGCTGAGCATCGCGCTGTCCGTGCTGGCCGCGCGGTCGATCACCCGCCGTCTCGCCCCGGTGGCCGAGGCGATGGAGGCGATGGCGGCCGGTGACCTCACCCGCGAGGTCCCGGTCGAGGGCAGCGACGAGATCGGCATGATGGCCCGCTCGGTGAAGAAGGCGACCCTCTCGGTCCGGGAGACCGTGAGCGCCATGGCCGACAGCGCCCAGCTGCTGGCCCAGAGCACCAGGGAGCTGTCCCGGGTCAACGACCAGACGGTCGCCGGTTCGGAGGCGGTGTCGGCGGGCGCCGGCTCGGCCACCAACTCGGCCGACGAGGTGTCGTACAACCTGCAGACGGTCGCGACCGGCGCCGACGAGATGTCCCACGCCATCCAGGAGATCTCGCAGAGCGCGGTGGCCAGCGCGGGCGTCACGCTCGAGGCGGTGGCGGTGGTCGCCGAGACCACCGAGACGGTCAGCAAGCTGGGCGCCAGCTCGCAGGAGATCGGCGACGTGGTGAAGACGATCACCGCGATCGCGGAGCAGACCAACCTGCTGGCCCTGAACGCGACCATCGAGGCCGCCCGTGCCGGCGAGTCCGGCAAGGGGTTCGCCGTGGTGGCCAGCGAGGTCAAGGACCTGGCCCAGGAGACCGCTAAGGCGACCGAGACCATCTCCGGGCGGGTGCAGGCCATCCAGGCCGACACCGAGAGCGCGGTCGCGGCGATCGTCCGGATCGGCGCGGTCATCGAGCGGATCAACCAGTTCCAGACGACGATCGCGTCGGCCGTCGAGGAGCAGACCGCGACGACCACCGAGATGAACCGCAACGTGGCGACCGCCGCGGCCGGCGCCAAGGAGATCGCCGGCAACATCGGGCAGGTCTCCAGCGCCGCCGAGCAGTCCAAGATGGCCGTCGCGGCGGGTCAGCAGGCGGCTTCCGAGCTGGCCTCGCTCGCCGACGACCTGCACCGGCTGGTCGGCCGGTTCGCCTTCAAGTAAAGATCAAGAGCAGGATGTCGTAGCGGGGCGGTGGGTACAGACCGTCGCTCCCGCCGAGGGAAGGGCCGGGGCCCAGCTCACGCTGGCCCTGGCCCTTCTACCTGCGTGCGTGGTCGCGCCGAAAGCCATTCGGGCGCGACCACTTCGTTTTCAGGCGACGGCCGGGACCGCTACGCCCAGCTTTTCGGCGGATACCTGGAGCTCGCTCCAGACCTTGGCGGCGACCGGCACACCGTCGGCGGCCCGCTTCACGGCGACCGAGGCGCTGCCCTCGCCCGGATAGCGGATCTCGGCGCCCTCCCCGGCCGGGGTGAGGCCCTTGAGGGTGTCCAGCGTGGACGCCACCGCCGGGCCGAACGCGTCGCCGTCGCCGAAGGCGGCCGGGTCGAGCGCCAGGATCAGCGCGTTCTGCCGGTGCACCCGGCCCTGCGGGTCGTCACCGTGGAACGAGCTGAGGATCGGCGCACCCACCAGCACGCTGGTGAGCAGCTCGAACACCAGCGACATGCCGGCGCCCTTGACCCCGCCGAGCGGCAGCGGCATCTTCGCGAGGTTCGGGTCGGTGGTCGGGGTGCCGTCGGCGGTGGCGGCGGTGCCCGGCGGCAGTTCCTTCCCGGCGTTGCGGAACTGGGCGATCTTGCCGAGCGCGATGCCGGCGGTCGCCATGTCCAGCAGGGCCGGGGCGTGGCCGGGCGCGGGGACCGCGATGGAGAGCGGGCTGGTCGCCACGGCCGCGCCCCGCACCCCCGGGTAGGCCATGTTCGGCATGCCGGCCACGAAGGCGATGCCGACCAGTCCGGCCTCGGCGATCCGGGACGTGTAGTAGCCGATCGCTCCGGTGTGGACGGTACGGCGTACGCCGATCGCCCCGATGCCGTTGATCTCGGCCTTCTCCACCGCGAGATCGGCGGCCGCGGTCAGCGCCACCGGGCCCGGCGCCCGGTCCGCGTCGAGCACGGCGACCGCCGGGCTGGTCGAGCCGACCGACAGCGACGGGTCGCGGTTGGCCTCGCCGGAGTCGAGCAGCTCCAGGTAGCGGGGCACCCGGGAGGCGCCGTGCGAGTCGACGCCGCGCAGGCTGGCCCAGGTGAGGACGGCCGAGATGGTGGCCGCGTTCTCCGGGCTGACGCCCGCGGCGGTGAGCAGCGCGGTGGTGAAGGTGCCCAGCTCGTCGGCGGGGACCAGGACCTTGGCAGGAGGCATTCGGGGTAACTCCTAGCGGCTGACACGGACGTTGACGATCGCGGTGGTGCCGCCGCGTACGGCCTTGAGCGCCCGGTCCAGCGCCGGCGCCAGTTCGTCGGCGCGCTCGACGGTCTCCGCGTGCATGGCGAAGGGATCGGCGAGGGCGGCGAGATCCGGCTGGTCGCTGAGGTCGTTGCCGAGGAACTCCCCGGTGTCGACGGCGGCGCCCCGCGGGTAGAAGCGCAGGTGGTTCATCTTCATCGACCGGTACTCGTGGTTGTTGAAGACCACGATCAGCAGCGGCAGCCCGTTGGCGCGGGCGGCCTGCAACGACTGGACGATCGGGTTGTAGAGGAACGCCCCGTCGCCGATGGTGAGCACCACCGGCCGGTCCGGCGTGGCCAGCTTCACCCCGAGCGCCACGGCGATGCCCTGCCCGAGCCCGCCCTGCACGTAGAAGTACGAGTCGGGGGTGGCGCGCCGCAGGTGCCGCTGGACGATCCGGCTGTGCGTGATGGTCTCGTCGACGACGACCGAGTCCTCGCCGATCACCTCGCGCAACGTCGCCACGACCTGGACCGGGTCGAGCGTGCCGGCCGCCTTCCACTCCGCCGTCGTGACCGCCGCGCTCTCCATCGACCGGAACGTGGAACCGCTGACCAGCCCCTGCTCCCGGGCCCGGACGGCCAGCTCCCGCAGGGTGGCGGTGACCCCGCCCTCCAGGTAGAAGTCGGCGTTGAGCACCTGGTAGACGACGTGCGGCCGCTGCGGCACCTCGTCGATGACCACGATCTTCGCCCGCGCCGGCCGCCGCGACGGCGGGTAGAACGGGGCCCGGCAGTTGAGCAGCACGATCACGTCGGCGGTGTCGACGAACGGCTCGATCTCGCCGCCGGCGTGCAGTTCGTGGTCGCGCGGGAAGTTGGCGCAGACCGCCGAGCCGGGTTCGACCACCGGGATGGCCATCGCCTCGGCGAACGCGACGAGGGCCGCCATGCCGCCCGCCTCGCGCCCGGTCGTCTCCGTGATGATCACCGGGTTCGACGCGCCGGCGAGCAGCTCCAGGACGGCCTGCATGTCCTCGGCGGCGCTGACCGTCGTACCGTGCGCGGCGACCGGCTTGGGGTCGGGCCCGTCCCACGGGTCGAGCAGCACCTCGAGCGGGATGTTCAGGTAGACCGGGCCGGCCGGGGCGCGGGCCGCCATCTCGGCACTGCGGGTGATCATGGTGGTCAGCGTGTGCACGCTGGCCGCCTGGTTGGACCACTTGGTGAACGGCGCCGCCATCACGTGCGGGCCACCGACCACGGAGAGGTTGCGGTACCACTGGCCGCCCGGGTCGGGGCCGGGCCCGTCGCCGTAGGTGATCGACTCCGAGGAGGTCACCACCATCGGCACGCCGGCCAGCAGCGCGCCGTGCACGGCCATCGAGCCCTGGAGCAGGCCCGGTCCGGCGTGCAGGAGCACGCCCTGCGCGCGGCGGGTGACCAGGCCGTACCCGGTGGCCATGCCGACCGCGACGGTCTCGTGCGTCAGATCCAGGTAGCGGGGGCAGGGCAGCCCGTCGCGGTGCCGGCGGGCCAGCGACTCCCACACCGGGGCCCACTCGGACCCCGGTGAGGAGAAGATGTAGTCCGCCCCGACCGCGTTGAACGCGCTGACGACCGCGTCGCCGCCATCGGTTCGATGCGTCATTTCGAGATCGGCCAATCGAGGACCTCGCAGATGCCGCGACCCATGATGTATTCCAGCTCCTCCGGCGTGAAGTCGAAGTGCTTGGTGAACTGCTCGATGGTCTCCACGTAGCTGAGGCCGTGGCCCAGCAGACGGGTGATGTCGGTGCCCCAGAAGCAGCGCCGCGGGCCCATCTTGTCGACCATCTCACGCACGTACTTCTCGATGTTGAGGTTCGGGAACGGCCTCGTCGAGTAACCCGGCAGGGCCGAGACCTTCACGTAGATGTTCGGGTGCTCGTGCAGGTCGGCGGTCTCCTGCACCCAGTAGCCGATGGCGTCGTCCACGCAGCGGGCCATGATGCCCATGTGGTCGATGATGATCTTCAGGCCCGGGTGCCGCGCGGCGATCCGGCCCAGCTCGGCCTTCCAGATCGGGGCGTGCACCATGGTCGGGATGTTCAGTTCCTCGGCCAGCGGCCAGTACCAGTCGTTGGTGCCGTCGATCATCCAGTTCCGGTCGATCGGCCGGTGGAACGTCAGCCGGGTGCCCTTCACGTACGGGTTCTGCGCGAAGTCCCGCAGCATGGCCGCGCCCTCGAGAGGCTTGTTCTGCGGAATGCGGGCCATGATGCCGAAGCGGTCCGGGTGGGCCTCGCACGCTTCCAGGGCGTAGTCGATGCGGTCACCCTCCCACGACGGCGGCAGGATCAGCGCCCGGTTGACGCCCGCCTCGTCCATCAGCGCGAGGCACTCCTCGTAGCTGAACGGGTCCTCCCGGTGGCCGTTGAGCCGGATACGCTCGCGAGCTCCCGGCACCCAGGGGCGATCCGGGGTCTCTTCCTTCCAGATGTGCACCTGGGAGTCGACGACGAACATAGGTGTTTCCTTTCGTTCCGGCTGATGCGTAGCCAGCGGGGATGTCCATGAAGCTATTGAGGTTTTCCGCCGCTGCGGAGTCCCTGCCGCGCAATCGGTTGTTGCACGCGAGGAGTGCTTGCGGCTGGTTGTCAGTGCTGTCCCAGCGCCGCTGGGACAGCACTGACGGCCGGCCGGGATGTCACGTGCCGAAGACGCCGTCGACCACGTGCGCGGCGATCGCCAGCGACGACGTCGCCGCGGGTGACGGTGCGTTTCGTACGGCCGTGACGGGCCCCATCCGGTGGATGCGGAAGTCGTCGACGAGGCCGCCGTCGCGGTCCAGCGCCTGGGCGCGTACTCCGGCGCCGGCCCGCACCACGTCGGCCGCCCCGATCTCCGGGACGTAGCGCATGGCCTCGGCCATGTACCGCTTCCTGGACAGCGACCCGCGCACCTCCTTGATCCCGGTACGCCAGTGCTGCCGCGCCATGTGCCAGGTGCCCGGCCAGGCCGCGATGCCGGCCAGGTCGGGGATCGAGAGGCTGGTGCGCCGGTAGCCCTCCCGGGCGGTCGCCAGGACCGCGTTCGGGCCGACCTCGACGACCCCGGTCACCCGCCGGGTGAAGTGCACGCCGAGGAACGGGTACCGCGGGTCCGGAACCGGGTAGATCATGCCGCGGACCAGGTCCGCCTTCTCCTCGCGGACCCGCATGTACTCACCGCGGAACGGGATGATCCGCGGTTCGGCGGCGTCGCCGGCCAGCCGGGACACCCGGTCGGTGTGGATGCCGGCGCAGACGATCACCTGGTCGACGGCGACGTCCCGGTCGCCCGCGACGATCCGGATCCGGCCGGGCTCCCGGTGGATCGCGGTCACCGCGAAGCCGAGGACGACCTCGCCGCCGGCCGCCGCGATGTCCTCGGCGAACGCCTTCGCGACGCCGGAGAAGTCGGTGATCGCCGTCTCCGGTGAATGCAGCGCGGCCAGGCCGGCGGCATGCGGCTCGATCTCGCGGATCCCGGCCGGATCGACCCTCCGCAGACCGGGTACGCCGTTCTCCCGCGCCCGTCTCTCCAGATCGTCCAGCCGCCCCAGCTCGTCCTCGCGGACCGCCACGACCAGCTTGCCGCACTCGTCGTACGCGATCTGCCGGTCCGCGCAGTACTCCCGCAGCAGCAGCCGCCCGCGGGTGCACAGCTCCGCTTTCAGGCTGCCCGGCGTGTAGTAGATGCCGGCGTGCACCACCCCGGAGTTGTGGCCGGTCTGGTGCCGGGCCACCTCGTCCTCCTTGTCGACGACCACGACGCGGGTGCCCGGCCGGCGCAGCGCGATCTCCCGGCCGATCGCCAGCCCGACGATGCCGGCCCCGATGATTCCGATGGTCTCGTCCGCCATGTGTGCGGCCTCTCTGGTACGGCCACTTCAGATTCCGAAGTGGATGGCGAAGGTCTTGACCCTGGTATAGAACCGCAGCGCCTCCACGCCCTGCTCCTTGAAGGGCGATCCGGAGTCACGGAACCCGCCGAACGGCATGTGCACGTCCCATCCGGACGTGGTGGTGTTCACGGCGATCTGTCCACAGTCGGCCTCGGCCAGGAACCGGTGCGCGGCGGCGAGGCTGTCGGTGAAGACGGCGGCGGCCAGCCCGTACCGGGTGTCGTTGACCGCGGCGATCGCCTCGTCCAGGCCGTCGACGGTGCGGACCACCAGGACCGGGCCGAAGACCTCGTCGCGCCACACGTCCATGTCCGGGGTGACGCCGGTCAGGATCGCCGGGGTCACGTAGCAGCCGGTCCCGGGCAGTTCCTCGCCGCCCGACTCGACGTGGGCGCCCTGCTCGACCGCGGTGGCGATGTCCCGCAGCACGCTGTCCCGGTGCGACGGGCTGACCAGCGGGCCCACGTCGGTGCCGTCCGCCCTGCCCGGGCCGACCCGAAGCGCCGCGACCTTCTCCCGCAGCAGCACCATGAACTCGTCGAACACGGCCCGGTCGACCAGGAGCCGGCTGGTCGCCGTGCAGCGCTGCCCGGCCTGGCCGAACGACGCCGCGACGACCGCGGCAGCCGCCTTCGCAAGGTTCGCGCCGGCCAGCACCACGGACGCGTTCTTGCCGCCCAGCTCGGACTGGAACCGGACGCCGCGGGCCGCGAGCCGGACCCGCAGCGCCTCGCCGACGTCGTTGCCGCCGGTGAAGGTGACCGCGGCGATCCGCGGGTCGTCGAGCAGCGCGCCGGAGATCTCCGAGGTGCGGCCGGTGACCACACTGAGCACACCGGCCGGCAGGCCCGCGTCGTCCAGGGCCCGGGCCAGGTGCAGCGCCGAGGTGGGCGTCTCGCCGGCCGGCTTGAGCACCACGGCGTTGCCGGCGGCCAGGGCGGGCGCCAGCTTGCGGGCCGGGGTGATCAGCGGGTCGTTCCACGGCGTGATCGCCAGGACCACGCCGAGCGGCTCGCGCTGGAAGCCGGTACGGGTGTCCGGCCGCGCGTCGTGGATGAGGGAGCCGTAGTCCTGCCGTCCGACTGCCGCGTAGTACTCGAAGAAGTCGGCGGCCTTCTCCGCCTCGATCCGGGCCTCGGCGAGGGTCTTGCCGTTCTCGGTGACGATGGCGTCGGCGATCTCGGCGTTGCGGACCCGCAGCAGCACCGCGGCTTTCGCGAGGATCCTGGACCGCTGAAGCGCGGACATCGCCCGCCAGACGGCGAAACCGGCCCGCGCCGCGCCGTAGATCTCGGTGACCAGCTCGGCGGTGAGCGCCGGAACCCGGACGAAGGGCTCCCGGACGTCGGCCGGGTCGTACACGTCGACCCAGCTCTCGGCGCCCACCCAGCGTCCGCCGGCCAGGGTCTCCACGGTGCGAACGGACATCACTGCTCCTCAAGAGATCGCTTCGGTATCGCGAATGGTAGGAAGCCCGGAATGCGCCGACCATGCGCTGCGGAGGAAGCATTGGTTGCGCCTGGCGCACCCATTTCCCTGGTGGAATTCGGGCCGGAGAATCGCCTGTGAAGCAAGGGAGAAATCGTGGCCTACGCCGTCATCGCCCACTACCGGTGCGCTCCGGAGGACGTGGCCGTCGTCCGGGAGTCGCTGCTGACGATGCGCGAGCACACCCCGGCCGAGCCCGCGAACCTGGAATACGTGGTGCACACCGACGCCGAGGACCCGAACGCGTTCCTGCTGTACGAGGTCTACACCGACCGGGCCGGGTTCGGCGCGCACGCGGCGAGCGCCCACTTCGCCGAGCACATCATCGGCGTGATCCGCCCCCGCCTGCTGGACCGCCGGGTCACCTTCGCCGAAGTGTTGTGAACGACCGAGGGGCCGGCGCGCGGCCGGCCCCTCGACAGGACCTCAGAGTTCGTTGCCCCAGCACATGCGGGCGAACGTCTCGACGTGGATCAGCTTGCGCCACTGGTCCTCGACGCCGATCAGCGGCTGACCCGCGACATCGGCGAACCCGGCGCTCGGGCTGATCGCCACGTCCTCGATGTCGCGGATCGAGGCGACCACGTCCATCCGGTCCATCACCGTATCGACGTCCTCCAGCTCCGGCACCCGCGGGTCGACGATGCCGAGGCAGACGTCCCGCTCGGCGGGGACGGCCCGCAGCAGCTCGGTCTCGGCCGGGGAGCCGGTGTCGTACGGCAGGACCCACCGGTCCACCGGCACCGCCGCGAACAGGCGCTCGGCGGCCGCCGTGTCCAGACCGTCGCCGACCCGGGTGAGCGGGCACAGGCCGATCCGCACGTTGAACGGCTTGTCCGCCACCGCCACGGCGAGGGCGTCCACGGCGACGGCGTCGTCGAAGCCGAGCACATCGCCGTGGTAGAGGCCCTGCCCGTACCCGTGATTGTCGATCTGAATGAGCCGAACGCCGCGCGAGATGACCGCCTCGATCTCCGCACGCAGCAGGAGAGCGAGGGCTTCGCCCAGCTCGCGGGCGCTGGCCCAGGGACCGCCGGGCCGGAAGGTCCGCGCCGCGATCCAGGCCGGCGAGGGCAGCGTCGCCTTCGCCGGGATCTGGGTCTGCACGGCGATCGCGGCCGTGTCGTCGGCGACCAGCGACCGTTCGGCCGTCAGCTTCCCGTCCTCGAAACCGTGCACCGCGTCGAGCACCGCGCCGGCCGCCTCGGCACGCCGGAAGTGGCCGTCGGTGACCACGGTGAGGCTGAGTCTGCGCTGCTTACGGACCGCCTCGGCGATGGCCGCGTCCTCGACGGCCCGCAGGTCCGGGTCGCTCGCGGCGCGGGCGGCGAGCACCTCGGGCGGCCGGACCAGGCTGCCGTGGTGGTCGATGCGGAACTTGAAGGTGTCAGCCACGCTTCTTCCCCCAAGCCGCGAAGACCAGCTCGTAGCCGAGCTCGGTCAGGACCTCTTCACAGACCTGCTGGTCCTCGGCGGGGGTGCCGCCGGAGACGCCCAGGCCGCCGAGGATCTCGCCGTCCCGCTTGATCGTGACGCCGCCCTCGGTGGCCACGATCGGGTGCGCCGCCATGGTCGAGAGCTGGGCGAAGAAGCCCGGGTTGCTCTGCGCCCAGTCGTAGAGCATGTTCGTCGGGCGCTCCATGATCGCCGCGCTGTATGCCTTGGCGATCGCGATGCTCGGGGTCAGCGCGCGGGCGCCGTCCGAGCGCTTCACCGAGATGAGATGCCCGCCGGCGTCGACGACCGCGACACTGAGCGCCTTGCCCAGGTGCTCGCCGCGCTTCAGGGTGCCGGCCAGGATCTCCTCGGCCTGTGCGAGGGTGAGTTTCACAGCGACCCCCGAATCGAGGCGACGGCCTCGTTGTAGAGGTCGGGCGACTCCCAATACATCGAGTGCGGGGCGCCCGGGACGACCGACAGGTGCGAGCCCTTGACCAGCTCGTGGGCGCGGCGCACGGTGGCGACGCTGAGCACCGCGTCGGCCTCGCCGGCCAGGAACGTCAGGGCGATCCCGGACGCGACGATGTCGTCGATCGTCGGGCCATCCACGGCGAGATTACGCAGGTCGGCCATCTTGGCCACGTTGAACGTGCCCATCTGCTGGAAGAGGAACGTCTTGGCGGGCTCCTCCTCCTGGAAGCGCTTGGAGAGCAGCCGATCGAGCACCGGCAGCTTGACCGCCTCGGCCCGGTCCGCGTCGACCAGCGCGGTCAACTCCGGGTGGGACAGACCACCGAGGGAGTGCCCGAGCGCGACTCCACGAACCCGGTCCGGTCTTTTCAACCCCGCTTTCAGGGCGGCGACCGCGCCGATCGACTGGCCGACCAGCAGGACGTCGCGCAGATCCTCGGATTCCAGCACGGCGATCAGGTCGCCGGGGAAGTCCTGGCCGTCGAACTCGGGCATCGACGAGTCGGATCTGCCGAAGCCGCGCAGGTCGACGGTGACGACCGTGAACCTGTCGCGGAGCGCGGCGACCTGCTGCCACCAGGCGGCGTGGTGCCCGCCGGAGCCGTGCACGAAGAGGATCGCCGGGCCCTCGCCGTGCCGCTCGTAGTAGATGTTCGCGCCGTCGGGGGCGGTGGCGAGGGGCATCAGGCGGGCCGCTTTCCGTGGTAGACGATCTCGATCATGGTGTGGTCCGGGTCGTGGATGTAGCAGAACTTCGACTGGTTCTCCGGGCGCTCGATCGGCCGGGTGTGCCGGATGCCCAGGTCGGTGAGGTGCTTGAGGAAGCCGTCCCAGTCCTCCACCTCGATGGCGAAGTGGTAGGGCGCCATCCGGTCCATCTCCTCGACCGGGGTGAAGTGCAGGTCGAAGTTGCCGCGGGTCATCAGCACGACCCTGGTGTTGCTCTTCGGCGTGATCGCCTTGAGCCCGAAGACCTTGGCGTACCACTCCTTGGTGCGCTCCGGATCCGTGGTCGGGAAGTTCACATGGTGGATGTACTTCGGGGCGTTACTCATGGGGGTGCCTTTCTGCCTGTACGGGATTCGACAGCACACCGATGCCGGTGATCTCGATGTCCACGGTGGATCCGGGTTCCAGCTGGACGGTGCTGTCGGCGCCCATCCAGAGCACGTCGCCGGGGTGCATGGTGATGTACTTCGTGGTCTCGACGATGTAGTCGTAGGGGTCGAAAACCATGGCGCCGGTCGCGAACCTCGCCCTGACCTGCCCGTCGACGCGGACCGTGGTGGTCTGGGCCAGCGGGTCGACGTCGGTCTCGATCCACGGGCCCATCGGTTTGAAGGTGTCGCTGTTCTTGCTGCGCCAGAAGGTGCGGTCGGCGTTCTGCCACTCGCGGGCGCTGACGTCGTTGCCGATGGTCCAGCCGAAGATCGACTCCTGCGCCTCGGCCCGGGTCGCGTTGCGCAGCGTGCGCCCGATGACGGCCACCACCTCGCCCTCGGCCTCGAACCGCCCGGTCACCCCTGCGGGCCGCATGATCGGCGAGTTATGGCCGGTCAGCGCGTTGTTGGCCCGGTAGCCGACCTCCGGGCGCTCCGGGAGCTTCGCCACCGCGTACCCCATGGCTTTGGCATGGTCGATGTGGTCGCGATAGTTGAGGCCGACCGCGTAGAAGACGCCCGGGATGACCGGCGGCAGAAGATCAAGACCTTCGAGGGGTACGCGGTCAGCAGTCCGTTTCGACCGGCCGTGCAGAGGTGAGCCGTCGAGGACGTGGGCGATCCCGTCGGCGATCTCGGCGAAGACCGGCCGCCCGCCGAGGCTGATCCGTGCGTACCGCATCAGTCGACCAGCAGGTGCGAGACGCGCTTGGTGATCAGGTACGCCTCGACGCCCTCCGGGCCGCCCTCGCGCCCGTACCCGGACTGCTTCACCCCGCCGGACGGCGCCTCGTGCACCGACCCGCCACAGTGGTTGATCGACAGGATGCCCGCCTCGAAGCCGGTGGCCAGCCTCTCCGCCGTCTTCGAGGAGCGGGTGAAACCGTAGGCGGCCAGGCCGTACGGGAGCGAGTTGGCGATCCGCAGCGCCTCGTCCAGGTCGCTGAACGCCACGATCGGGGCGATCGGGCCGAACGGCTCCTCCCGCATGATCCGCGCGTCCCCGGGGACGTCGACCAGAACCGTGGGCGGGAAGAAATAGCCCGGCCGGTCCAGCCGCTCGCCGCCGGCCTTGATGACGGCGCCCCGGCTGACCGCGTCGGCGACCAGCTCCTCCATCGCCTTGAGCCGGCGCTCGTTGGCGAGTGGGCCCATCGTGACGCCCTCGTGCAGGCCGTCGCCGACCACGACCCGCCCGGCCGCCGCGGTGAACTCGGCGACGAACGTGCTGTACAGGGACTCGTGCACCAGGAACCGGCTCGGCGACGTGCACACCTGGCCGGCGTTGACGAACTTCGCGAAGGCGGCCTTCCGGGCGGCCTGCACCGGGTCGGCGTCGGCGGCCACGATGACCGGGGCGTGCCCGCCGAGTTCCATCAGCGACGGCTTCATCTCGGCGCCGGCCTGCGCGGCGAGCAGCTTGCCGACCGGGATCGAGCCGGTGAACGCGACCAGCCGGATGTCCGGGGAGGCGATCAGGTGCTTCGACACCTCGGCCGGCTCGCCGAAGACCAGGTTGAGCGCGCCGGCCGGCAGCCCGGCCTCGGCGAAGCACCGGACGATCTCAGAAGCCGTGCCCGGGGTCTCCTCGGAGGCCTTGATGACGATCGAGCAGCCGGCCGACAGGGCGCCGGCCATCTTGCGCATCGGCGACCCGGCCGGGAAGTTCCACGGGGTGAACGCGGCGACCGGGCCGACCGGCTCGTGCCGCACCGACAGGACGGTGTCGCCGGCCGACGGGATGATCCGCCCGTACGCCCGGCGGGCGTCCTCGGCGTCCCAGCGCAGCGCGCCGGCCACCCGCAGCACCTCGTTGCGGGCCTCGGCGCGTGGCTTGCCCTGTTCCAGGGTCATGATCTCGGCGACCCGGTCGGCCCGTCCGGCGAGCAGGTCGGCGGCCCTCAGCAGGATCCGGGTGCGGTCGGCGACCGGGGTGTCCCGCCAGACCTTTCCACCCCGGACGGCGGCCGCGATCGCCCGGTCCAGATCGTCCACGCCGGCGAGGGGCAGGTGGGCGAGGGTCTCCTCGGTGGCCGGGTTGATCACCGGGACGGTGACGCGGTCGGCGATCCACTCGCCGTCGATGTACAGCGACAGGTCTGGGTAGGTCATCACTCGCCTCGATCCCGGTTGGTGCGGAGGGTCCAGATGTGGTGCGGCGGGGTGGTCTCGTGCACCCGGGTGCCGTAGGAGTCGTCGATCCGGTCCATGTCCGCGGCCAGCTCGACCCGGCCGCCGCAGGGGGCGTGCACGAACCGGAAGACGTTCGACCCGACGGTGTGCCGGCCCAGTTTGCGGGCCTCCTGCCAGCCACGTTCGATCATGTGGTTGCCGCCCTCGATGACGTCGTCGAAGCCGTTCACCTCGTACGAGACGTGGTTGACCCCGGCTTTGTCCGGGCGGTGGCAGAGCAGGAAGTTGTGCTGGTCGGCGTCGCCCTCGACCCGCATGAACACGCCCATCGGCTTGACCACGTCGGTCGGGATGAACTCGAGCGGGCCGGTGTAGAACGCCACCGCCTCCTCGCGGCCCTCCTTGGGGATGTTCAGCGCGACGTGGCACATCCGGATCGGCCGGACCCGGCCGACCGGTCCCAGTGCTTCGTTGACGCGGTTCACGTACCCCGACTTGTTGGCCGCTCGCGGCGCCTCGTGCTCGCCTTCATAGGAGTGGGCGAGGGTGAGGCCGACGCCGAAGCCGGTCCGGTCGACGGTGTGCCGGATGCCGTCCGGGGTCTCCCGGTCCGCCCCGGCCCGTTTCGCCAGCCGGTCCAGCTCGGCGGGGGTGTCGACGCCCCAGACGATCTCGCGGAGGGTGGGCCCGTCCTCGACCGGCGGCGGCAGATCCGGGCGCTCGGTCGTGTCCAGGATCAGGGTCTGCTTGATGCGGGTCCTGAAGACCGCGCGCGTCTCGTCACGCGACACCGGGGTGAGCCCGAAATCCGTGAAGAAACGAACGTTCGTGTCGAGATCGTCGACGGTGTATGTCACCGACTCGATGCGCTGGATTCCCACCGCCGCCTGCCTTTCTGGGGTGATGCTCGTCAGCCTAGGAGCGATTTCGGCTGGTAAGACCCGGTGATTCCGCAACCCTTCATTGCACGGATTGCACGGGTTTCTCGAACACGGGGAGCGGGTTCTCGGCGAACCATTTGGTGAGGTACGCGAGGAACACCTCGACCTTGCGCGGCGCCTGCGCGGCCGGCCCGTAGATGGCGTAGAGCGACCGGCTCGGCACCGGCAACTCGGGCAGCAGCAGGCGCAGCGTCCCGTTCATCAGGTCGTCGTACGCCGACCGGGTCGGCAGCAGCGCGATGCCCCGGCCGTGCACCGCCGCCTTGTGCAGGGCGATGTACGAGTTCGACTGGAACGCGATGTTCCGGATCTTGTGCAGGGTGCTGGAGTGACCGTGCCCGATCCGCCATACCGGGTCGTTGACGTGCACGAGGCAGTCGTGCCGGCCGAGGTCGTTGGCGTCGGTGAGCAGCCCGTGCCGGGCGATGTACCGGTCCGACGCGCACAGCACGAACGGCAGCGACGCGATCCGCTTCAGCCGCACGCTGGAGTCCCGCAGGTCCCGGGTGTGGAAGGCGACGTCGAAGCCGGAGTCCAGGAAGTCGTAGGTGCGGTCGGACATGCCGCCGAGCTCGAACCGTACCGCGATCTTGGGGTGGGCCACCGAGAACTCGGCGATCGCGTCGCCCAGGTCCAGGCCGCCGATCCACTTCGGGCAGATGATCGACAGCGGGCCCTCGGGGCGGTCGTGCAGCTCCGCGATCCGGGTGTCCTCCTCGTCGATCTCGTCGAGGATCCGCTGCGCGAACTCGCTGTAGCGCAGGCCCGGCTCGGTGAGGCTGACCGAGCGGGCGGTGCGGTTGACGAGATGGACGCCGAGCTGCTTCTCCAGGTCGGCGACGTGTCTCGAGATCAGGGAGCCGGAGGTGCCGAGTTGTTTGGCGGCGCCGCTGAAGCTGCCCACCTTGGCGACCGTCACGAAACTGCGCATGACCAGAATGCGATCCATCGATCCTCCACCGGTAGAACGGGAGACGTGGGAGAGCGCGTCCGCTCCCCCACGGTTCCTGTTTCGAAAGAAGCGTCAGCCCTCGAGGCAGTACTGCGGCGCCTCGGACAGGTTGTCCTTGGTGATCAGCTTGATCGGCGTGTTCGCGATCTTCTCGGCGGTCTGCTTGTTCAGCAGCGCGATCGTGTTCTTGACCGCGAGCTGACCGGTGACCGTCGCCGAGTTGGCGACGGTGGCCGCGAACCGGCCGTCCTTCACCGCGGCGAGGCCGTCCTCGGTCCCGTTGACCGTGACGATCTTGACGTCCTTGCCGGCCGCCTGGAACGCCTGGAGCGCGCCGAACGCCATGTCCTCGTTGGCGACGAACGCGTACCTGAGGTTCGGGTGCGCCTGGATCATGTTCTCGGCGACGTCCTGGGCCTTGGCCCGGTTGAACATGCCGGGCTGGTTGGCGACCAGTGCGGCGTTGGTGGGCAGGGCGTCGGAGAACCCGTTGACCAGCAGGTCGGAGGCCGCGCCGGGGGCGCCGGCGATGACACCGACCTCGACCTGTGCGGCGCCCGCGTCCGTGGCGATGTAGCCGGCGTTGAGCGCGCCGACGCCCTTCAGGTCCACCACGACCGCGCCCAGGATGTCGGAGGTGTCCTGGGTGATCACCGAGGTCAGGAAGATCGGGATGCCGGCGGCCTTGGCCTTGGTGATGTCGTTCTTCAGGGCGTCCACGTTCACCGTCTGCACGATCAGCGCGTCGACGCTGCGCGAGATCATGTCCTCGATGTTGGCCAGCTCGGTGCCGGGGTCCTGCTTCGAGTTGGCCGCGATGACCGTGGCGCCGGAGGTCTTGGCCTGGGCCTCGACCGCCCGCTGGAGGCAGGTGTGGAACTCGGTGTTCGCGCCGTTGACGAAGCCCAGGGTGACGCTGTCACCGCCGGCTTCGGAGCCGGAGTCGTCGCCGCAGGCGCTCATCGTGGCGGCACAGAGGACGGTGGCGAACAGCGCGCTGAAGACACTCAGGGGTATAGGCATGTTTGTCGCCTTCCAAAAAGGGGGTTGTCTTGCGGGGTCAGTGCTTCCCGCGGCTCTGCATCAGGTTCGCGACGGCCGCGACCAGCAGGACGGCGCCGACCGAGATCTGCTGGTAGTACGAGGAGATCTGGAGCAGGTTGAGCACGTTGGCGACCACGCCGAGCAGCAGGACACCGAGGATGGTGCCGCCGATCGTGCCCTTGCCGCCGGCCAGCGAGGTGCCGCCGATGACCACCGCGGCCACCGCGGTGAGCTGCAACTGGAGGCCACCGGTGCCGGGGCTGCTGGCCGCCAGCCGGGAGAGCAGCATGATCCCGGCGAGACCGGAGAGGGCGCCGGCCAGACCGTAGAGCAGGAGCTTGTCGCGGACCACGTTGATGCCACTGAGCCGGGCCACGTCCTCGTTGCCGCCGATCGCGAAGGCGTCCCGGCCGAACGTGGTGTAGCGCATCACGAACGCGGTGACCGCGAGGACCAGGGCGGCCACGAAGGTCAGGTTGGGCAGGCCCAGGGTCTTGCCGTTGCCCAGGGTGGAGAGGTGGTCGTCGATCGAGATGCTCATGCCGTCGATGACGAGCAGGGCCACACCGTCGAGCAGGGTGGCGGTGGCCAGGGTGGCGACGAACGGCGCCACCCTCGTGAACGTCACGACGGCGCCGTTGACCAGGCCGACCGCGATCGACAGGGCGATCGAGACGGCCAGGGTGACCGCCGTCGACCAGCCGTGCGACAGCATCTGGGCCGCCACCGCGGTGGTCACCGCGACGTTGCCGCCCATCGAGAAGTCCATGCCGCCGGCGACCATCAGCAGGGTCAGCCCGGCCGCGATCACCGCCACCACGCTGACCTGCCGGGCCACGTTGATCAGGTTGTTCGGGTTGAGGAACGCGTCGGTCCGCACGCTCGCGAAGATCACGATCGCGATCAGGACCGCGAGCAGGCCGAGGTGGGGAATCGACCTCAGCCGGGCGAGCGGCGACGCGGCCGGCTTCGGCTTGGCGAGAGTCGACGGGCTGGTCACAGCGCTCCTCCTAGGGTGGCCGCGAGCAGCTCGTCGCGGGTGATCCGGTCGACCTGGTACTCGGCGATGCGGCGTCCGTCGCGTACCACCACGACGCGGTCGGCCAGGCGCATCACCTCCTCGGCGGACGAGGAGGCCAGCAGGACGGCGACGCCCTGACCGGTCAGCCCGTCGACGAGGCTGTGGATCTCCGCCATCGCGGCGACGTCCACGCCGTTGGTCGGGTCCTCGAGGAGCACCGCGGACGGCGCGGTGCCGAGCCACTTGGCCAGCAGCACCTTCTGCTGGTTGCCGCCGGACAGCTGCTCCACCGGCGGGTTCCGGACGAGCGACACCACCCGGTAGTCGTCGCGCAGCGGGGCGGCCCGCTCGGCCAGCCTGCCCCAGCGGTGCAGCCGCCGGCCCTCCAGCCGGTCCTGGGCGAGCAGGACGTTCTCGTCGATGGTGAGGCCGGGGATCAGCCCGAGCCGGCGACGGTCACCGGTCACGCAGCGCAGACCGCTGGCCAGCGAGTGCGCGATCCGGCCGGGCCGGACCGCGCGGCCACCGATCGACACCGTTCCGCTGTCCGGCCGGCGCCGGCCGGACAGCAGGTCGAACAGCCGGGACTGGGCGTCGCCGGCCGGGCCGAGCACGGCCACGATCTCGCCGCGCCGCACGTCGACATCGAAACGGTCCAGGAACCGCCCGTCACAGAGCCGCCGGATGCTGATGCCCACGTCGGGCGACCCGGCCGGGCGGACCGGGCGCCGCGACACCACGTCCCGGCCCACCATGTCGCGGACCAGGCCCTTCTCGTCGGTCTCCTTGGCCAGGCCGGCCCAGGTGACCTGCCCGTCGCGGAGCACGGTGATCCGGTCGGCGAGGTGCAGGACCTCGGAGATGTGGTGCGAGATGAAGACGATGGCGACGCCGTTGTCGCGCAGCCGCAGCACCAGCTCGCGGATCTGGGCCGCGGCCTCCGGTCCGAGGCACGCGGTGGGTTCGTCGAGGATCAGCACCCGGCCGCCCCGGCGAACCTCGCGGGCCACCTCCACCATGGTCTGCTCGGCCACGGTCAGGTCGCCGGCGACCGCGTCCGCGTCGATCGCGATGCCCAGGTCGGTGAGCGCCCGCTGGGCGGTGGCCCGGACCCGGTTCCAGCGGACCATCGACCCGCTGGCCGGCAGGTCGCCGAGCATGATGTTCTCGGCCACGGTCAGCGTCATGACCAGTTCCCGGCGCTGCGGGACGCAGGAGATGCCGACCCGGCGGGCCCGTCGCGGGGTCAGGTGGTTCTGCGTGTGGCCGTCGACCTCCAGCAGTCCCTCGTCCGGGTTCAGCGCCCCGGAGATGATCTGGACGAGCGTCGACTTGCCGGCGCCGTTCATGCCCATCAGGGCGTGCACCTCGCCGGGCCGGAACTCGACCGACACGTTCCGCAGCGCGGCCGCGCCGCCGAAGCTCTTGCTGACGCCGAGGACGCGCAGGACCGGGGGTCTCACTCGGTGACCCTGGCGTAGCCCCGGATGTCCGGGAACGGCGGCTCGCGGTCGGCCTGGAGGTCCACCTCGAAGGCGTTCAGGCACATGCCCAGCATGCTGAAGTTGCCGAGCGAGCCGACCGCGTCGACCAGGCCCCGCGACCCGAAGATCGCGTGCGCCCGCCGGAAGGTCTCCTCGCTGACGAAGTGGTTCTCCAGGATCTCCACGGAGAACCGGTAGAACACCTCGTCCTCCTCGTTGCCGAACTCGGGCTCGCGGCGCTCGGCGATGGCCCGGACCGCCTCGGCCGGGATGCCCTCGGAGACCGCCTTCTCCCAGTGCGCGTTCCAGGAGTACTGGGCGTCGAAGTGGCGGGCCGCGATCAGCAGCGACAGCTCCCGCAGGCGCAGCGGCAGGCTCGACTCGAAGCGGAGGAAGGCGCCCAGCGACTCGACCCGGTCGCACAGCTCGGGGCTGTTCAGCCACACACGGAACGGGCCACGGACGGCGCCCCGGCGGCCGGAGATGCGCTCGGCGACCTCCCGCTGCCGCGGGGTCATGTCGTCCGGATCAATCACGGGAAGTCTCATCGGTCAGCCTCTAGCTTGTGATCCCGAACACTCGGGGTGGGTGTTTCGCAAGAACGTAACAACGCGGTGTTAGGGCGTCACACGCCATGAAGTGCAAGGTAAGGCTGCATCTCGCGTGGCCCGGACCACCGGACGGCGGCCTACCCTCGGCCCCATGACCGTGATCATCAAGGCCTCGCAGGTCCCCGTCCTCGACCGTGGCGGGGCCATCGTCACGACGCCGCTCGTCACCACCACCGCGGCCGGCGGCGAGAACCGGATCACCAGCGGGATCAGCGTCTACCCGGCCGGCACCGGCGCGCCCATGCACTCGCACAACTGCGACGAGCACGTGACGATCCTGGACGGCGAGGCCGAGGTGCTCGTCGAGGGGACGGTGACCCGGCTGAGCCGGTACGACACCACCTACATCCCGTCGCCGATCCCGCACCTGTTCCGCAACGCCGGCGACACTCCACTGCGGATCCTGTGGGTCTACACCTCCGGGCACGTGACGCGGACCTTCACCGACACGGGCGTCACCGTGGAGCACCTGTCCCCACAGGACCAGATGGGCGAGGACTGAATCCATCCCGGCGGACCTCCCGGTTCTAGGGCGCGAAGACCCGGCCGTCGAGCAGCAGCCGCGCGGTGCTCACCACCGACGTGTCCGACGGCGAGTCCCCCAGCACCAGGTCGAAGTAGCCGGACGGATGCTCCAGCCGCAGCACGTCCCGGGGCACCGAACGGTCGGCGACCGGGGCCACCAGCCCCGCCGCGACGCTGCCGGAGAGCGCCACCGCCGAACCCACGCCGACCGCCGCGCGGACACCGATCGCCGCGTGCACCCGGTCCGGCAGGAACGTCCGCGTGCTCAGGCTGCCGCCGTCGGCCGGCCGCGCCAGCAGGCACATCCTCGGCACCGCGCCCATCAGCGCGCGGGCCGGGCGGCGCAGGCTCGCCACCCGGTGCCGCAGCCGGGCGTCGTACTCCAGGCGGGTCGCCGACTCGTGGCCGGTGACGCCGAGCGCCTCCGCCTCGATCAGCGCCATCGGCGTGCCGTTGTCGATCAGGGTGGCCGGAACCCCGTCCAGGTCGTCGATCACCCGGCCGGTGGGCAGCAGGGACGGGCCGTCCGCCCCCGGGTAGGAGATCCGGAGCCGGGCCGCGCCGCCGGGCACGCCGCTGAGCCGGGTGTCGCCGGCATACGACGGCCGGCCGTCCGCGGTGGGCACGTGCACGGTCACCACCTCGCCGGTGCCGAGCACGCGTACCCGTACGCCGGTGATGGGAGCGCAAGCGGGCACCAGGCCGCGCTCGATGGCGAAAGGCCCGACCCCCGCCAGGATGTCGCCGCACGGGCCCACCCGGGGCTCTGCCACGCCGACCTCGAGGAACAGGTAGTCGACGTCGGCGCCCGCGTCAGTCGAGCGGCTCACCACGGCGACCTTGCTCCCGCCGATGCCGTCGATCCGGCGCCGGCCGGGTGGTCCCATCAGCGCGCGCAGCAGCCGGTCCCGCTCGGCCGGGCCGGCCGGCAGGTCGGAGGCCAGGAAGTACGCACCCTTGGACGCGCCGCCGCGCAGCACCTGCACCGGGATCCCGCCCACGGGCCCTCCTTCGGAAAAGACGCCTCGGAGCGTTGTCGACAATCCTGTCGACCCCCCTGGCACGAGAAACCATAGGCTTGTCCTACCCAGCTGGGCAATTGTTGACAATAATGGGGGCACTCAGGCTGACAGCCAGCCGTGAAGACCGATGCCGACCACGGGGGACCGATGGCGCCCGAGCCCAGCACCGAACGACGGCCGGCCCGCGCCGGGAACACCGCGGTCCAGGTCCGCGACGCCCTGCGCGACGCGATCCTGAAAGGCGAGTACCTGCCGGGCGAGCGCCTGGTCGAGGCGCAGTTGTGCGTGCGCATGGAGACCAGCCGGTTCAATGTCCGCGCCGCCCTGGCGGACCTGGCCGCCGAGGGCCTCGTCGAGGTGCAGCGCAATCGAGGGGCCCAGGTCCGCAAGGTGTCGATGGCCGAGGCCGTGGAGATCACCGAGGTGCGGATGGTGGTCGAGGGCCTGATCGCGGCACGCGCCGCCGAGCTGGTCGACCCGGACCGCGCCACCGAGCTGGACGAGATCGGCGTGCTGATGCGCCGGGCCGTCGAGGCCGGCGAGCACCGCCGCTACAGCGACCTGAACCAGCGGCTGCACGCGCTGGTCCGGGAGATCGCCGGGCACGCCACCGCGGACCGGATCGTCGAGACGCTGCGCGGTCAGATCGTCCGCCATCAGTACATGCTGTCGCTCGTGCCGGGCCGGCCGGAGACGTCGCTGCCGCAGCACGAGCGGATCATCGCGGCCATCCGGGGCCGGGACCCGAAGGCCGCCGAGGCCGCCATGCGGGAGCACATCTCCAGCGTCATCGAGGCGCTGCGGGCCATCGACTACCTCGGCTCCTGAACCGGCAGCCGGACCGTGACGATCGTGCCGTGCGGCCGGTTGGTCCCGGCGGTCACCGTGCCGCCGTGCTGGGTGGCGGTCTGCGCGACGATCGCCAGGCCCAGCCCGGACCCGGGCATCGACCGGGCGGCCGGCGCGCGGTAGAAGCGGTCGAAGACGTACGGCAGGTCCTCCCCGGCGATCCCCGGCCCGGTGTCGGCGACGGTGAGCACCCCGGCCGGGGTCAGCCGGACCGTGACGGCGCCGCCCGGCGGGCTCCACTTGGCCGCGTTGTCCAGCACGTTCACCACCATCCGCTCCAGCTCGCCGGGGCGGCCCGGCACGGTCACCGGCGACAGCCCGGCGTCGAAGAGCAGGCCCGGGGCGCGGATCCGGACCCGGTTGATCGCGGCGGTCACCACCTCGGCGAACTCCACCTCCTCGATCGACTCCCGGCTGGTCTCCTCGCGGGACAGCTCGACCAGCTCGGTGGTGAGGGTGGCCAGCTCACGGACCTGCGCGTCCAGGTCGGCGAGCAGCCCGGCCCGCTCCTCCGGCGGCAGCCGGTGCGCCAGCTCGGGGCGGCGCTCGACCGCGAGCAGCAGCTCCACGTTCGTACGGATGCTGGTCAGCGGAGTACGCAGTTCGTGTCCGGCGTCCTCGACCAGGGCCCGCTGAGCCCGGCGGGACGCGTCGATGGCGGCCAGCATGGCGTTCACCGAGCGGCCCAGCCGGGCGATCTCGTCGTCGCCGGAGACGCTGATCGGCCGGGTCAGGTCCATCGTGACGGCGACGTCCTCGACCGCGCCGGTGAGCCGGTCCACCGGGGCCAGCCCGGCGCGGGCGACGGTCCGGCCGAGCAGCCCCGCCCCGGCGATCCCGGCCCCGCAGCCGACCGCCAGGAGCAGGGCGAACAGGGCCAGCACGCGGGCGTCCGGGTCCCGGTCCATGGCGACCTGCACCGCGCCCCCACCCTCGATCGGCACGGTGAGCATCAGGTAGTCGCCGGGCCCCAGGCCGATCTCCTCCAGCGCCTCCCCCTGGTGCCGGCCGGTGGCCACCCGTGTGGCCAGAGGGGTGACCGGCAGCCCGGTGTCGCTGCCGCCGGAGACCGCGCCGGCCGAGTCCAGGATCTGCCAGCACGGCCCGATCTCCCGGCCGCCGGAGCCGCCCGTCGCCGGGCCGGTCCGGGCGCCCCTGGTGCTCAGCCACTGCCACGGGTGCTCGGCGATGGTCCGGGCGTCGGCCAGCAGCTCGGCGGAGATCTTGTCCTGCTGGATCTCCCGGACGGCCAGCCACGCCCCGGCCGAGACAAGCAGCACGGCCGCCGCCACCGCGCCGGCGACCAGCAGGGAGACCCGGTCGTGCAGGGTCCGGCCGCGCCACCAGTTCCTCACAGTGGCTCCTCCCGCAGCACGAAGCCGACGCCCCGGACGGTGTGCAGCAGCCGGGACCCGCCCTCCGCCTCCAGCTTGCGCCGCAGGTAGCCGAGATAGACGTGCAGGCTGTTCGATCCCTCGCCGAAGTCGTAGCCCCACACCTGCTCGAACAGGGCGGCCCGGGTGAGCACCTGCCGTGGGTGGCGCAGGAACACCTCGAGGATCCCGAACTCGGTGCGGGTCAGCCGCAGCGCGCGGTCGCCCCGCCACACCTCCCGGGTGCCCTGGTCCATCCGTACGTCGGCGAAGGTGAGCAGGTCCCCGGTGGGCGCCGGCCCGATCAACGCCGACCGCCGCAGCAGCGCCCGGACCCGGGCCAGCAGCTCCTGGAGCGCGAACGGCTTGACCAGGTAGTCGTCGGCGCCCGCGTCGAGCCCGGCGACCCGGTCGCCGATGCTGTCGCGGGCGGTGAGCATCAGCACCGGCAGCACCGCGCCGTCGGCCCGCAGCCGGCGGCACGCCTCCAGCCCGTCCATCCGGGGCATGCTGACGTCGAGGATCAGCGCGTCCGGCTCGCGGGTACGAACCGCGTCGAGGGCGGCCCGGCCGTCGCCTGCGACGTCCACCTGATACCCCTCGAAGCGCAGCGTACGGGCCAGCGAGTCACGGACCGCCGCGTCGTCCTCCACCACCAGGATGCGCATCAGGCCATTAAAGCCACCCGTCCTAAGGGATCCCTAAGAGGCGGCCCGCCGAACTCTGACCAACGGCATAGAGGCCGCACAGGGTGCGGACAGGAAGATCCGGCGAAATGGAGAACACCTGATGAACGCCACTTGAAGGAAGTCCTCACGTGACCACGTTGCTCGCCGTCGCCGCGGATCTCATCGCGATCGCCATCCTGACGTTCGGTGTCTACTTTCCCCGCCACCGGCGCCGTGACCTGGTCGCCGCCTTCCTGGGAGTGAACATCGGCGTCCTGGCCGTCGCCAGCGTCCTCGGCTCCTCGACGGTCGGCGCCGGCCTCGGTCTCGGCCTGTTCGGCGTCCTGTCGATCATCCGGCTCCGCTCCGACGAGATCAGCCAGCACGAGATCGCCTACTACTTCGCGGCCCTGGCGCTGGGTCTGATCGCCGGTCTCGGCGATGTCATGGACCTGCTGCACCTCGGCCTCATGGCGCTGGTGGTGGCCGCCCTCGTCGTCGGCGACCACCCGGCCCTCTACCGCCGGCACCGCAACCAGCTGCTCCGGCTGGACGTGGCCCACACCGACGAGGACGCGCTGCGCGCCCACCTGGAGGCGGTCCTCGGCGGCCGGGTGACGAACGTGGTGGTCAAGCAGATCGACATGGTCAACGACAGCACCCTGGTCGAGGTCCGCTACGTGGCGGCGGCCGCCGCGCCGGCCGGCGCCCACCTCGGCCCGCGGATGGAGCGGGTGAGCGCCCGATGACGATCACCACCGAGGTTCCGCTCTTCCGCCGCTTCGCCCCGATCTCCCTCGGCGAACTGGTCGGTGAGGCCGCCCTGCTGACCCGGCTGGACCGCAAGTACGTCCTCCCGGCGACGGCGCTCCCGGTCCTGCTGGACCGGATGCCGGCCGGCGTACGGGCACTCCAGATCGACGACCGGCGCACCTTCGGCTACCGCTCGGTCTACTTCGACACCCCGGAGCTGGACGCCTACCGGGCCGCCGCCCGGCAGCGCCGCCGCCGGTTCAAGATCCGGGTGCGGACGTACCTGGACAGCGGACTCGAATTCGTCGAGGTCAAGACGCGCGGCACCCGCGGCGTCACGGTCAAGGAGCGGATCCCGTACACCGGGAACGGCGGCGACCTGGGGCCCGAAGGCCGGGAGTACGCCTACGAGACCCTGGCCGGCGCCGGCATCCGCCCGGACGGCCACGAGTTGCGCCCGGTGCTGGCCACCCACTACCGCCGCAACACGCTCTACGTCCCGTCCACCGGCAGCCGGGTCACCATCGACACCGGGCTGAGCTGGACACTGCCGGACGGATCGGCGGCACACATGCCGCACTCGGTGATCGTCGAGACCAAGTCCGGCCGGGCCGCCTCCGACGTCGACCGGCTGCTCTGGTCCCTGGGCCACCGCCCCTGCCGCATCTCCAAGTACGCCACCGGCCTGGCCGCGCTCCGCCCCGAGCTGCCCGCCAACCGCTGGCACCCCGTTCTGAGCCGTCACTTCTCCACCTGGAAAGGGTTCCGATGAGGATCCGCAACAAGGTCGTCGCCGCTGTCAGCTCCCTGGTCCTGGTCACGTCCGTACTGACCGGCTGCTCCTCGGCGGACAGTGCCGCCGAGACGGCCACCACCACCGCCACCACCGCGGCCGCCACCGCCACGGTCGACGGCACCCAGGACGCCGCTGCCGTGCTCGCCGCCAACGAATCGGTGCACTCGGCCGGTTCCACCGGCTCGGGCGCCACCGGCGCCATCCAGCTCACCGGCAGCTCGGCCACCTCGGGCGCCGAGGGCGTGACGGTCGACGGCGCGACGGTCACCATCACGGCCGCCGGGACGTACACGGTCAGCGGGAAGCTGGCCGGGCAGATCGTGGTGAACGCCCCGGACGCCACCGTCACGCTGATCCTCGACGGCGCCGAGATCACCAGCTCGGAGACCGCCGCGATCGCCGCCACCGAGGCCGAGGAGCTGGTGATCCGGCTCGCCGGCGGCTCCGTCAACACGCTCGCCGACGCCTCCTCGTACGCCGACGACGCCGACGTGAACGCCGCCCTGTTCAGCGCCGGCCACCTGACCGTCACCGGCTCCGGCAAGCTGACCGTCACGGGCAACGGCAACGACGGCATCACCAGCAAGGACGGCCTGCTCGTCGAGTCCGGCACGATCACCGTCAAGGCCAAGGACGACGGGCTGCGCGGTAAGGACTACGTGGTGGTCAACGACGGCACGATCACCGTGACCTCGGGCGGCGACGGCCTCAAGGCCGACAACGACGAGGACGCCACCGCCGGGTACGTCGCGATCACCGGCGGCACGATCAGCCTGACCACCACGGGTGACGGCGTCGACGCCACCACCGACATCGTGGTCACCGGCGGCACGCTGAAGGTCGCGGCCGGTGGCGGGCACACCGAGCAGGCCGCCGACGACACCTCCGCCAAGGGCCTCAAGGCCGGTGTCATTCAGGTGCTGGAGGGCGGCACGATCGTGGTCAGCTCCGCGGACGACGCCGTGCACAGCGACGGCGCGGTCCACTTCAACGGCGCCGAGGTGACCGTGGCCAGCGGCGACGACGGCGTCCACACCGAGGGCCGGCAGATCATCGACGGCGGCACCCTGAACGTCGCCGGTGCGGTCGAGGGCCTGGAGGCGGCCGAGTTCGTGCTCAACAAGGGCACCGTGCACGTGGTGTCCAGCGACGACGGCATCAACGGTTCGGGCAACAGCACCTCCTCCGAGACGACCACCGACCAGGGCGGCGGGTTCCCCGGCGGTGGCGGCGAGGAGGTCGGCGACTTCTCGGTCACCGTCAACGGCGGCACCCTGGTGATCGACTCCGAGGGCGACGGCCTGGACTCCAACGGCACCGCGTCGATCACCGGCGGCACCGTCGTGGTGAACGGCCCGCAGGGCGACGGCAACGGCGCCCTCGACGTCAACGGCAGCTTCACCATCAGCGGCGGCACCCTGCTCGCGGCCGGCAGCGCCGGCATGGTGGTGGCGCCCGGCACCGACTCGGAGCAGGGCTGGCTCTCCGCGACGCTGGACAGCGCGGTCGAGGCGGGCACCACCGTGCAGATCACCGACGGTGACGGCAAGGTGGTCGCCACCTATGTCACCACCAAGACCGTGCAGAACGTCGTCTTCTCGTCGCCGGCCATCACGCCCGGTCAGCAGTACACCGTCCACACGGGTGGCACGGCGACCGGCGCGAGCACCGGCGGCCTGTACGCGTCCGGCAAGCTCGGCCGGGCCATCGAGGTCGCCACGGTGACCGCGGGACAGGCGCCGGCCGGCGGCCGCGGCGGGCGCCGGCCCCGCTGATCCTCTCCCCCGACGGCGCGGCGCCCCAGGCGCCGCGCCGTCGCTCTTCCCGTTGACCTCCCGGACCCATAGCCACTTGCCATGGGTATGCTGAGGCCGAATGGCCCCGAAGGATCCACTGAGGACTGTCGAAGAGGTCCACGTGTCCGAGGAAGCGCCCGACAGCGACACCGAGAAGTTCGACGAGAACGGTCGAAGCGGGGCGACCGTGCGCCGGCTACAGGTCGGCGCACATCTGCGTGCCCTGCGCCGGGCCAGGGGCCTGAGCCGCGACGAGGCCGGCTACGTCATCCGGGCCTCCGAGTCGAAGATCAGCCGGATGGAGCTGGGCCGGGTCAGCTTCAAGGAACGGGACGTCACCGACCTGCTGACACTCTACGGAGTCGAGGATCAGGCCGAGCACCGCCGCATCCTCACCCTGGTCCGCGAGGCGAACGCGCCGAGCTGGTGGCAGGCGTACGGCGACGTTCTCGACACCTGGTTCCAGAGCTACCTCGACCTGGAGCAGGCGGCCGAGCTGATCCGCACCTACGAGGTCCAGTTCGTGCCCGGCCTGCTCCAGACCGACGCGTACGCCCGGGCCGTCATCAGGCTCGGCCACTCCGCCGACGGCCCCGAGGAGATCGACCGCCGGGCCCGGCTGCGGATGGCCCGCAAGCAGGTCCTGGACCGCGCCGACGCGCCCCGGCTCTGGGCAGTGCTGGACGAGGCGGTGCTGCTCCGGCCGATCGGCGGGGTGGAGGTGCTCCGTGACCAGATCCGCTACCTGCTGGAGATCAGCCGGTCGCCCCGGGTCCGCCTCCAGGTGATGCCGTTCGCCAAGGGCGGCCACGCGGCGCTCGGCGGCGCCTTCAGCATCCTGCGGTTCCCGCACGACAAGCTGCCCGACGTGGTCTACATCGAGCATCTCACCGGTGGGCTGTACCTGGAGAAGCGCGACGAGGTGGACCGGTACGCCGAGGCCATCGGGCGGCTCTTCATCGAGGCCGAGCAGCCCGACCGGACCCCCGCGATCCTCCAGCGCAGGCTCGACGAACTGGACTAGTGGTTCACCGATAGACCTCGCACAGGAGCGCCACAAGATCCACGGCTTCACTGCGGAGCGTGACGAACGAAACCGCTCCCGCCCGCCGCATCGGCCGCCGTGGCCTGCTCGCCGGCGGCCTGGGCCTGCTCGCCGCCGCCGGTGGTGGCGGCGCCTGGGCCCTCGACCGCTACGTCCTCGACCACGTGGAGGTGTCCGGCGCCTCCAGCCTGATCGCGCAGAACGTGGTCGCGGCCGAGGCCGACACCGACGGCACCGCCACCGCCACCTCCTACACCAGCGACACCGCGAAGATCTCCATCGAGACGGTGACCACCGGGTCCGGCGACGACCGGGTGACCTACTTCGTGGCCGACGTCCAGGTCACCGACGCCACCATCGTCAGGTCGGCGTTCGCCGGCGACCGGTTCGGCGAGAACATCATCGCGAACCCGTCGGAGATCGCGGCCGGCGCCGGCGCGGTCCTGGCGATCAACGGCGACTACTACGGGTTCCGAGACACCGGCATCGTGATCCGCAACGGTGTGAAATTTCGGGATAAAGGTGCTCGGCAGGGGCTGGCGCTCTACGCGGACGGCTCGATGCGGCTCTACGACGAGAGCGCCACCAGCGCCAGCGAGCTGATCGCCGACGGGGTGTGGAACACGCTGTCGTTCGGGCCGGGCCTGGTCGACGACGGCGCGGTGATCGACGGGATCGACCGGGTCGAGGTGGACACCAACTTCGGCAACCACTCGATCCAGGGCCGCCAACCGCGCACCGGGATCGGCCTCGTCGGCGCCAACCACCTGCTGTTCATCGTGGCCGACGGGCGCAGCAGCGGATACAGCCGGGGCGTCACCATGCCGGAGTTCGCGCGGATCTTCGCCGACCGGGGCGCGCGGACCGCGTACAACCTCGACGGTGGCGGCTCGTCGGTGATGGTCTTCCGGGACGGTCTGGTCAACAATCCGCTCGGTAAGGGCAAAGAGCGGGGCACCAGCGACATCCTGTACGTCGCGGGCTGATCGCCATGATCGTGCTGATCCCCGCGTACCAGCCCGACCTCCGGCTCGCCGAGCTCGTCGGGCGTCTGGGCCACCACCGGGTCGTGGTGGTCGACGACGGCAGCGGTCCCCCGTACGCCGAGATGTTCGAAAAGGCCCGCCGGGCCGGCGCCGAGGTGATCACGCTGGACCGCAACCGGGGCAAGGGTTTCGCGCTGCGGACCGGGTTCGCGCACATCGGGGCGCGCTGCCCGGGCGAGGACGTGGTCTGCGCGGACAGCGACGGCCAGCACCGGGTCGAGGACATCGAGGCGGTCGCCGCCCGGGTCCGGGTCTCCGGCGCCGCCATGGTGCTCGGGGTGCGCCGTTTCACCGGCCGGGTCCCGGCCCGCAGCCGGTTCGGCAACGCCGCCACCCGGATCCTGTTCCGCCTGATCACCCGGCTGTCGGTGACCGACACCCAGACCGGGCTGCGCGGTTATCCGGCCCGCACGCTGCCCTGGCTGTGCCGGGTGCCGGGCGACCGGTTCGAGTACGAGCTGCGGCTGCTGCTGCGGGCCGCGGGTGAGCGGATGGACGTCGAGGAGGTCGAGATCGCCACCGTGTACCTGGACGGCAACCGGTCGTCCCACTTCCGGCCGGTGATCGACTCGGTCCGGATCTACGGCCCGCTGCTCACCTTCGCCGGATCGTCGCTGCTCGCCTTCGCGGTCGACGCCGCCCTGCTCGCCGGTCTCGTCGCCTGGACCGGTCATCTGACCGCCTCGGCGGTCGCGGCCCGGCTGGTCAGCGCCACGCTGAACTACAGCGTCAACCGCACCGCCGTCTTCCGTCACGGCACACCCGCGCCGCACCGCACGGCCGCCCCGCGCTACCTCGCCCTCGCCGCGGTCTGCCTGGCCGCCAACATCACGCTGCTGCACCTGCTGAGCGCGGTGACCGGCTCGCTGGTGACCGGCAAGCTGGCCACCGAGATCGCGCTGTTCCTGGCCGGGTTCGCGATCCAGCGGGCGTTCGTCTTCCGCCGCTCCACGACCGCGCCACCGCCGGCCGCCCGGGCCACCGCCGGCCACGACACGACCACCGGGGCGATGGCCGCCTGAGGCGGGCGGCAGAATCGTCGCCATGCGGTTCGGCATCCTCGGTCCCCTGTGGGCGGGGCACCCGGACGGGACCCCGGTCCCGCTCGGCGGGCCCCGCCTGCGGGCGTTGCTCGCGATGCTGCTGCTCGACGCCGGCCGTCCGGTGGGCGTCGACCGCCTGATCGACGGGCTCTACGGCGAGCATCCGCCCGCCGGGGCCGGTAACGCCCTCCAGTCCCAGGTGTCGCGCCTGCGGCAGGTGCTGCCGGTCGAGCGGGATCCGGCCGGGTACCGGCTGGCCGTCTCCCCCGGCGAGGTCGACGCCCACCGCTTCGCCGCGCTCGCCGCCGACGGCCACCGGGCGCTGGCCGCCGGCGAGCCGGACCGGGCGGTCACCCTGTTGCGCGAGGCCGTGGCCCTCTGGCGCGGCGACGCCCTCGCCGACGTCCGGGACGCGCCGTTCGCCGCCGCGCCGATCACCCGCCTCACCGAGCTGCGCCTCACCGCCGTCGAGGACCTCCACGACGCGCTCCTGACCGGCGCACGGCCCTCCCCCACCGCGATCACCGAGCTGCGCGGCCTGATCGCCGCGCATCCGCTGCGCGAGCGCCTTCGGTCCCTGCTGATCCGTTCGCTCACGGCCGCGGGCCACACCGCCGAGGCCCTTTCCGCGTACGAGGACGCGCGCCGGATCCTCGCCGACGAACTGGGCGCCGACCCGGGCCCCGAACTGACCGCCCTGCACGCCGCCCTGCTCGGCCCGTCGTCCCGGGTCACGCCGCCGCCGGGGCTCTCCCCCGCCCCGGCCCGGCACGGGGTGCCCAGCCAGCTGACCAGCTTCGTGGGGCGGGACGGGGAGCTGGCGCGGGTGGCGGCGGCGTTGCGTACCGGGCGGCTGGTGACCCTGCACGGGCCCGGCGGCGCGGGCAAGACCAGGCTCGCCGCCGAGGTCGCGGCCCGGCACGACGGTGATGTGTACTTCGCCGAGCTGGCCGCCGCCGCTCCCGGTGACGTGGCCGGGACGCTGCTCACCGCGCTGGGGGTGCGGGATCCGGCCCGGCGGGACGCGGGCCGGCCGCCCGGCGCCCCGGAACGCCTGGCCGCCGCCCTGGCCGGCCGCCGGCTGCTGCTGGTCCTGGACAACTGCGAGCAGGTTGTCGACGAGGCCGCCGCGCTGGCCGGCCATCTGCTCCCGCGCGCCCCGGAGCTGCGGATCCTGGCCACCAGCCGGGAGCCGCTCGGGCTCACCGGCGAGGTGCTGCACCCGGTCGGCGGCCTGCCCGTCCCGCCGGAGGACACCACCGACCTGGACGCGTTCCCGGCGGTGCGCCTGTTCGCCGACCGGGCCGCGGACGTCTCCCCCGGGTTCCGCGTCACGCGTGCGAACGCCGCCGCGATCCGCCGGATCTGCCGCACCCTGGACGGCCTGCCGCTGGCCGTGGAACTGGCCGCCGCCCGCCTGCACGCGCTCCCGGTCGGCGAGGTGGCGGCCCGCCTCGACGACCGGTTCCGGCTGCTGTCGCGGGCCGGTCGCGGCGCCACCGCACGCCACCGCACCCTCCAGGCCGTGGTCGACTGGAGCTGGGACCTGCTCACCGAACCGGAACGCCGGCTGGCCCGCCGGTTCGCCGCCTTCGCCTCGGGCGCGACCCTGGACGCCGTCGAGCGGGTGTGCGGGCCGTTGCCGGACATCGTCGAACTGCTGGCCGGGCTGGTCTCCAAGTCGCTGATCGAGCGCGACGGCGACCGTTACCGGATGTTGGAGACGATCCGCGAGTACTGCGCCGGGCGGCTGGACGAGGCCGGCGAACGGGACCGGATGCACCGCGCCCATGCCGGGTACTTCCTCGACCTGGCGGCCGGCGCCGACCCGGTGCTGCGGACCGCCGGGCAGCTCACCGCCCTGGAGCGCCTCGACGCGGACCGCGACAACCTGCACACCGCGTTGCGGCGCAGCGCGTCGGCCGGCGCGCCACGGACCGCGTTGCGCCTGGTGGCGGCGCTCTCCTTCTACTGGTGGCTGCGCGGGCTCCGGGCCGAGGCCGCGACGCTCGCCGGGCTCGCCCTGGACGCGGCAGGCCCGGAGCCGCCGCCGGACCTCACCGAGGAGTACGTGATGAGCGTCTTCACGGCGGCCCTCGGCGGCTCGGGCCGGCCGGCCGGGCGGTGGACCGAGTTCATGCGCACGCTGACCGCGCCGCCCCGGCAGCCGTTCCTGCTCTACCTGTCGGCGATGGCGGTCGGCCCACCGGACGGCGGCGCCGACGACATCGTGGCCCTCAACCGGTACCTGCGCGCCCAGCTGACCGGCGACCCGTGGAGCGAGGCCCTCGGCGCCATCGGCGGCGGCTGGATGGTGCTGTTCTCCGGCGCCGACCCGGCCCTGGCCGAACCCGAGTTCCGGGCCTCGCTGGCCGGCTTCCGGGCCCTCGGCGAACGCTGGGGCGCCATGCTCGCCCTGTCCGGCCTGGCCGAGACCGCCGCCTGGCGCGGTGACCCGGCGGCCGGGACGGAGTCCGTCGCCGAGGCGCTGCGGCTGGCCGGGGAGCTGGGCTCCACGGTGGACGTGGCCGACCTGATCCGCGGCCGCGCCGAGGCCCGGCACGCGGCCGGCGACCGCACCGGCGCGGCCGAGGACTTCACCCGCTCCGCCGAGCTGGCCCGCCGGGCCGGCGCCCCCGAGCTCACCGCGGCCGCCCAGCTCGGCCTGGGCGTGCTGGCCCTCGACCGGGGCGACCTGCCCGAGGCCACCCGCCTGTGCTCGGCGGCGCTGGCCACCTGCCCGGAGGGCTGGTACAGCGCCGAGGGCACCCGGATGGCGATCCTGCTGGCGCTGGGCCGGATCGCCGAGGCCGCCGGTGACCCGGAGGCGGCCGCGGCCCGCTACCGCGAGATGTTCACGGTGCGCGGCGGCATGCTCGGCTTCCAGGTGCTGGCCGAGGGCCTCGACCGGCTCGCCGCCCTCGCGCTGGCCGGCGGCGACCCGGAACGCGCCGCCCACCTGCTCGGCGCGATCCGGGCGCTGGCCCTGCGGCCCGGACCGGAGTCGTCCCCGCTGGGCGCGCGGACCGCGGCGGCGGCGCGGGCCGCTCTGGGCGAGACCCGGTACGCGGCGGCGCTCGCCCACGGCGCCTCCCTCACCCCCGAGCAGGCGCTCGCCCTCCCCCACAGCTGAGGTGCGTGCGCCGTCAGCGGACGGTGCGCGGCCGGTCAGCGGGCACCACCAGCCTGGGGGCATGCAGACGACATTCGCGGTCGTGGCCGAGAGGCTGCGGAAACGGTATCGGGGCGGGCACGGGGCCACCGCGCTCGACGGATTCGATCTCCGGGTGCCCGCCGGGACGGTGTACGGGCTGCTCGGCCCGAACGGGGCGGGCAAGACCACGGCGGTGCGGGCGCTCACCACGCTGTTGCGGTTCGATGCCGGCCGGGCGGAGGTGGCCGGCGCCGACGTCGCCCGGGAGCCCGGGACGGTCCGTGAGCGGATCGCGCTGACCGGCCAGTACGCGGCCGTCGACGAGTTGCTCAGCGGGCGGCAGAACCTGGTGCTGTTCGGGCGGCTGCACCGGCTGAGCGGACCGGCCGCGCGCCGCCGGGCCGACGAGCTGCTGGAACGGTTCGGGCTGACCGAGGCGGCGGGCCGGTCGGCGAAGGACTACTCGGGCGGCATGCGGCGGCGGCTCGACCTGGCGACCAGCATGATCCGGCGGCCCCGGGTGCTGTTCCTGGACGAGCCGACCACCGGACTCGACCCGCGCAGCCGCAACCAGGTGTGGGAGGCGGTGCGCGGCCTGGTCGCCGACGGCACCACGGTGCTGCTCACCACGCAGTATCTGGACGAGGCCGATCAGCTGGCCGCCCGGATCGCGGTGGTGGACGCCGGGCGGGTGGTGGCCGAGGGCAGCCCGGACGAGCTGAAGGCGGCGATCGGCGCGGACCGGCTCGAGGTGGTGGTCCGGGACGTGGACCGGCTCGCCGAGGCGGCCGCCGCGGTGGCCGGGGCGGTGGGCGCCGCCGCGGACGTGGACCCCGATCAGCGGCGGTTGCGGGTGCCGGTCACCGACCGGGTGGGCGGTCTGACGGCGGCGGCCCGGGCCCTGCAGGACGCCGGGATCACGGTCGCCGAGCTGGGCGTCCACCGGCCCACGCTGGACGAGGTCTTCCTCAACCTGACCCGGGCGGAGGCACGGCGATGAGCGTGCGGACCGAGCGGAGCGGGGCGCTGGTGGACGGCTGGGTGATGACCGGACGGTACCTGCGGCACGTGGTGCGGGCGCCCGAGGAGATCGTCATCTACTTCAGCCTGCCGATCATGTTCGTGCTGGTCTTCGGGTACGTCTTCGGCAGCGGGATGTCGGTGCCGGGCGGCGGCGGGTACCGCGAGTTCCTGATCCCGGGCGTGTTCGTGATGACGATGCTCTACGGGATCGGGGCGACGGCCACCGCGATCGCCGTGGACACCGGCCGGGGTGTGCTGGACCGGTTCCGGTCGATGCCGATGGCCCGGTCCGCGCTGATCACCGGCCGGGTGCTGGCCGACCTGGCCCGGGCGCTGCTGGAGACGACGGTGCTGCTGGTGTGCGGGCTGCTGGTCGGCTGGAGCTGGCACCACGGGACCGGGCCGCTGCTGGCGTCGATCGGGCTGCTCCTGCTGCTGCGGCTGGCGCTGAGCTGCGCCGGGGTGGCGCTCGGGCTGGTCGCGCCGAACCCGGACACGGTGTCGATGATCGTGTTCCCGCTGGCCTTCCCGCTGAGCGCGGTGTCCAACGTGTTCGTGGCGCCGGAGATGATGCCGGGCTGGCTGGGCGCGGTGTCCGAGTGGAACCCGATCTCGGCGACCACGGCCGCGATCCGTGAGCTGAACGGCAACCCGGGCCTGGGCGGCGAGACCTGGGCGGCCGACCATTCGCTGCTGCTCGCGGTGGCCTGGCCGGTCGCGCTGATCGCGGTCCTCGGGCCGCTGTCGGTGCGCCTCTACCGGCGGCTGGGCCGCTGACCAGGTCTTTTCCCAGCGGACAAATAACGCAAAAGCGCACGAAGACCCAACTACCTTGCAAAGATCATCTCTGACGTGACGACGGCGGGGGTGGGCAGTTGCGGAACGAGGAGACGGGAGGCACACCCGTCATCAACCGGTGTGCCTCCCTCGACAGGACGACCGCCGACCGGCCCCTTCCCCGGCCGGCGCAGCGCGTCCCCCAGCACGCCCGGCTGATCCGCGCCGAACCCGGCAGCACCGAGCCGATGCCGCTCGAACTGGTCCGCCGGGACGTCGCCGGCGACCGGCCCGGGGTGGCGCTCATGCTGCGGATACGGGTCCTCGACGCGCACACCGGGACACCGGTCGGCGGCGCCGTCCTGGACATCCGGCACCGCGACGCGACCGGCGACGGCGAGGTGCGCGGCGCCCAGGTGACCGGCGCCGAGGGGTACGCGGAGTTCCGTACCGTCCATCCGGGCCGGGAGGCGGGCGCGCCGGTGGCCATCCACGCCGAGGTCCATGTGGGCGGTTACCTGGCCGGGGGACGGTCGGTGACGTACGCCGGCCCGCTCTTCGTCCCCGAGCAGATCGCCGGCCAGATCGACGGTCAGGTGGCCGCACGGGCCGAGGATCCGAGCCCGGACACCGGCGGGGTGCTGCACGTGGTGCCGAGGGACCGGTTCGATCTCAAGGCCGGACTTCTCGGCAGCATCACCGTGACGATCGGCGAATGACGCCCGGTAATGAACCGCCCAGCATGATATTTCGTGATCTTGACCGGGCGGGCTTTGCGCCGGACCTGCTTCGGGGGGTTCTCTGCGGGCCTGAACGTTTCTAGGCTGACGCGACCACACTCAGCCAGGGGGTTGCGACGATGCAGGGCAGTGCGCGGAACGAGACCGTTCCCGGGTCGGCGAGCCTCAAGCGCCGCTGGACGCTGGTCGCCATCCAGGGCGGCACTCTGATCCCGCTGACCTACCTCTGGCTCGGCCCGGCCAGCGAGGCGGCCGCCACCAGTCCCGAGCCCGATCTGGCCGCCGGGCTGGTCGGTCTCCTGCTGACCGTCTTCGGCCTGCCCTGGTCGGTCTTCGTCTGCCTGCTGGACAACCGTTACGACCTGTTCGACAGCCCGCTGCGCGACCTCTTCGTCATCGGCCCGGCGGTGTTCAACCTGGGCCTGACCGCCTTCGGCGTCTGGTGGACGAACCGCCACCCGGCCGTCGAGCACGAGTGGGAGATCATCGAGGTCACCGACGCCGACGGCGTGGAGCTCGAGGTGGAGGCGGAGCCCCGGTCCTGACCGGTTCAGTTACCGGTCTTGCCGGGGGCGTAGGCGTTGGCCGCCGTGAGGGTGAGGGTCGACCAGCGCATCGCGTCGAGGGAGAGCCCGGCCAGGTCGCCGGTGCCCCACTCGCCGTCCTCGTACGCCTGCACCGTCTGCAGCACCTTGCCCAGCCGGCCGGCCCCGTGGATGACCGCGTCGGCCACCTCGGCGCTCAGCGGCAACTGCTCGGCCATCGCGGCCGGGGTCGTCGCCATCACGCCGGCCATGCCGGTGACCAGCCCGGCCACGAAGGCGGCGCCCGGGTCGGCGCCGAAGCGCGGGGCCAGGCTCTCACAGAGGCGGGCCTGGGCCAGAGCGGTGAGCAGCTGCTCCTCGGGGGCCTCGCCCACGTCGTCGACCACCATGAGGGTGGCCCAGCGGCGGATCCGGTTGAGGCCGACCATCATGATCGCCTGACGGACCGAGGAGATCCGGCTGACCACCCCGGCGGCGACCGAGTTGCTGACCCGCAGCACACGCAGCGCCAGCGCCGGGTCGCTCGCGATGATCGTGGTGATCTTGTCGAGCGGCACGTCGGGTGACATGAGGGCGGCGACCAGCTCCAGCCGGCGCAGCCGGGACGGGGAGAGGCTGGGCGTGCTGAGCACCTGGGGACGGCTCAGCGCGTACCCCTGGCGGAGCTCCATGCCGTAATGGTCGGCGAGCGCCACCTGGGCCTCGGTCTCCAGCCGCTCGGCGACGAGCTGGATCCCCGGATACTGGCGGCAGGCCGCCACGATCTCGTCGAGACGGCTCAGGTCGCCGTCGAGAAGATCGAGTTTGACGTACGAGGCCAGGCCGAGCAGCCGCTCGTGGCCGGAGCCCCAGACGAAGTCGTCGAGGGCGATCCGGTAACCGGCCTCGGTGAGGGCGGTCAGCCCGGCGATCACCTCGTCGTCGACGTCGACCGTCTCCAGCACCTCGAGCACCACCTGGTCGGGGTCGAACGGCAACGGCAGCCGCCCGGTCACGAACTCGCGGGTGAGGTTGATGAAGCATGGTCGGTTGCCGACCACCTCGGCGATGCCGAACTCGGTGAACGTGTTCACCATGACGGCACTGGTGGCGTACGTATCCTGCCGCCCCGACTCGACGGCATCCAGACGGCCACGGAAGAGCAGCTCATACGCCACCACCGCGCCGGCCGCGTCAAAGATCGGCTGGCGGCCCACGTGTACCGCGTCCAACACCGGGATTCCCACGTCTGAGCCATCGGCACCCGGCGGCCGGACTTGATGAATCGCACCACGAAACAAAGACGAAACGGTGACTTCCACCGGCGGGGGCGGTCGTGCTGGGATGAGGCGGCCGTCACAACTCACCGGTAAGAAGGGTTCCACCGCATGCTCAACCTCTCCGTACTGCTGGAGGACAGCGCTCGCCACTACCCGGAGCGCACGGCTGTGGTGCTCGGCCCGCAGCGGCTGACCTACGCCCAGGTGGACGCCGCGGCGAGCCAGGTGGCGAACATGCTTGCCGCGCGGGGCGTGCAGCCCGGCGACAAGGTGGCGCTGACCTGCCCCAACCTGCCGTACTTCCCGATCGTCTACTACGGCATCCTCAAGGCCGGCGCGGTCGTGGTGCCGCTGAACGTGCTACTCAAGGGCCGGGAGATCGCCTACCACCTGCGTGACTCGGGCGCCAAGGCGTACTTCTGCTTCCAGGGCACCCCGGAGCTGCCGATGGGCGCCGAGGGCTTCGCGGGCTTCACCGAGGCCACCGACTGCGAGCAGTTCTTCCTGATCACCGCCGACCCGGCGGCCGCGTCGCCGATCGAGGGCGCCGAGACGATGGGCGCGGCGCTGGCCGGGCAGTCGCCGGCCTTCGAGACGGTGCTGCGCGACGAGACCGACGCCGCGGTGATCCTCTACACGAGCGGCACCACCGGCCAGGCCAAGGGCGCCGAGCTGTCCCACTCGAACCTGGTGCTCAACGCGCTGACCTGCAACCGGCTCTTCGGCACCCGGCCGGGCACCGACACCCACCTGCTGGTCCTGCCGCTGTTCCACTCGTTCGGCTCGACGGTCAACATGAACGCCGGCTTCGCCACGGCGTCGACCCTGGTGCTGCTGCCCCGCTTCGAGGCGACGGCCGCCGTCCAGCTGCTCCAGTCGGAGAACGTGACGTTCTTCGCCGGCGTCCCGACCATGTACTGGGGCCTGCTCAACGCCCTGGACCAGACCGAGGGCGTCGACGTCGAGCGGATCGCCCGCAACATGCGGGTCGCCGTCTCCGGCGGCTCCAGCCTCCCCGTGGAGATCATCAAGGCGGTCAAGGAGCGCTTCGGGGTGACCATCCTCGAGGGGTACGGGCTGTCCGAGACCTCCCCGGTGGCCACCTTCAGCGACCCGGACAGCGACCCGCGCCCCGGGTCCATCGGCATCCCGATCTGGGGTGTCGAGGTGAAGCTGATCGACGGCGACTGGAACACCATCGAGAACCCGGACGAGATCGGCGAGATCGCGATCCGCGGGCACAACATCTTCCGGGGCTACATCGGCCGGCCCGAGGCGACCGCCGAGGTGATGCGCAACGGCTGGTTCCGTACCGGTGACCTGGCGCGCCGCGACAAGGACGGCTTCTACTACATCGTCGACCGGGCCAAGGACATGATCATCCGGGGTGGCTTCAACGTCTACCCCCGGGAGATCGAGGAGGTGCTGATCACCCACGACGCGGTCTCGCTGGCCGCGGTGATCGGGGTGCCGCACGAGAGCCACGGCGAGGAGGTCAAGGCGTTCGTGATCCTCAAGCCGGGGGCAGACGTCACCGAGGAGGAACTCGTCGCGTGGGGTAGGGAGCAGATGGCCTCCTACAAGTACCCGCGGATCATCAAGATCGTCGAGTCGCTGCCCATGACGGCGACCGGCAAGCTGCTCAAGCGTGAGCTCAGCTGAACACTGACTTCCACGCGGTGCGCCCGGCGGATCCCGCCGGGCGCCCGCTGTTGCGCCCATGACGCACAGTGGACCTGCGGTTCCAACTGGGGAGAGGCTCGAAGCGTGACGATGGTTCAGGCGCCGACAAGGGCCGCGCTGCAGCACCTCACCGGGTTGCGGCACACCTCGCCCGGCCGCCTCCAGCTGCTGCTCGTCACCCTGCTCGCGCTCACCGCGCTGACCGGCCTGGTCGCCGGCGTGACCGCGAGCGCCGCCGCCACCGGCACCGCCGACCTGCGTGACCGGGCCCAGCCGCTGATGAGCGAGGCGCAGACCGTCTACTCCTCGCTGGCCGACGCCGACACCACCGCGGCCCGCGCCTTCATCACCGGCGGCCTGGAGCCGGCCGTGCTGACCCGCCGTTACGAGGGCGACCTGGAGCGGGCCGCCGCCGCGCTCACCTCGGCCGCCCGCCGCGTCCCCGCCGACGGCCGGGCCGGCGAGGCCATCCAGCGGATCGCCACCGGGCTCACCCGCTACACCGCGCTGATCGCCTCGGCCCGCACCCTGAACCGGCAGGGAAAGCCGGTCGGCGCCGCCTACCTGTCCACCGCCTCCCAGCTCAACCGGGAGACCCTGCAACCGCAGGCGCAGCTGCTCTTCCAGGAGGCGCGCCGCGCGGCCGACAGTGGGTACGACGACGCCAACGCCTCCTGGTGGCTCATGCTGCTGGTGGTGCTGTTCGTCGGGCTCGCGGTGGCGCTCGTGTGGACACAGATCTACCTGAGCCGCAGCACGAACCGGGTGTTCAACGTGCCCCTGCTGACCGCCTCCGGGGTCGCCGTGCTCCTGATGGCCGGCTGCGTCGTGGTCTTCGGCCACCAGCGCGGCCATCTCGTCGCCGCCGACCGGGACGGGTCGGCGCCGCTGGAGGTCCTCGCCGAGAAGCGGATCCTGGTGCTGCGGGAGCGGGCCGACGAGGCGCTCACCCTCGCGGCGCGGGCCGGGCACGGGCCGCTCGAGGAGGAGTTCCGCCAGCTGAGCGAGCGGGTCACCTTCGACGACCCGCAGCTCGACGACATGCCGGCGCTGATGCGCGAGGCCGCCGACCTGCACGGCGAGTTCCTGACCTCGCACCGGCAGGTCCGCTCGCTCGACGACGGCGGCGACTACGAGGGCGCCGTGAAACTCGCCGCCTCGGACGGCATGGCGCAGACCTTCGACCGGCTCACCGCCACCCTCGACCGGGCCATGGACGACCGGCGGGCCGCCTTCGGCTCCCGGAGTGAGGCCGCGGGGTCCGGGCTGGGCGCGCTCGTCGTGCTGGGCCCCCTGCTCGCCCTGGTGATCGGCGTGCTCGCCACGATCGGCCTGCGGGCCCGGCTGGAGGAGTACCGCTGATGCGCGCTCTCGCTGTCGTCGCCGCCCTCACCCTGCTCGCCGCCGGCTGCACCCCCGCTCCCCCGCCGCCGGCGGCCGCGCCCGGCCCGTCGCCCACACCGTCCGCCACCGGCTCGGCGGCGCCGGTCCCGACGTGCGAGCCGCGGAAGAGTTGGCGCCCCACCCGGGGCCTGGAGATCCCGGCCGGCAGCCGGATGGCGGAGATCCGCGCACGCGGCCACCTGATCCTCGGCACCAGCCAGGACACCCTGCTGTTCAGCTCGCGCGATCCGTTCACCGGCGCGATCGAGGGCTTCGACGTCGACATGGCGCGGGAGATCTCCCGGGCCATCTTCGGCAGCCCGGACAAGGTGCGGATCCTGGTGATCCCCCGCTCCCGGCGGGTGGACGCGGTCGCCACCGGCCAGGTCGACATGGCCATCAACACCATGACCACCAACTGCGCCCGCTGGCAGCGGGTCGCCTTCTCCACCGTCTACTACGAGGCCGGGCAGAAGGTGCTGGTCGGCAGGGACTCGACGGTGACCCGGATCCAGGACCTCGGCGGCCGCCCGGTGTGCGCGGCCAGCGGCTCCACCTCACTGGAGAACCTCGCGAAGGTCGACCCGAGACCCGTCGCGGTGGCCCGCCGCGACTTCGGCGAGTGCCTCGTGGCGTTCCAGCAGAACGAGGTGGAGGCGATCTCGACCGACGACACCATCCTGGCCGGCCTGGCCGCCCAGGATCCGTACGCCAAGGTGGTCGGCCTCCCCTTCACCCAGGAGCCGTACGCGATCGCGATCAGCCAGACCCACCGCGACCTGACCGAGTTCGTCAACGCGGTCCTGGAGCGGATGCGCGCCGACGGCACCTGGAAGGCCCTGTACGACAAGTGGCTGCACGACAGCGGTCCGGCGCCGAAGCCACCCGTGGCGGAGTACCAATGAGCCCGGGGAGCACGCTCGCCGCCGACACCGAGCTGGAACGGCTGGAGAAGGCGGTGGCCGCCATCTCCGCCAACCTGGTCGAGCTGGACCAGAACCCGGACCGCCAGGAACTCGGCCGGACCCGCCTGACCGGCCGCACCGCGGCCGCCTGGTCCGACGCCGGCGAGGCCCTGGCCCAGCTGTGGCAGGGCCACCGGCTGCTCGGTGACGTGATCACCCGGGCCCGGGCGCTGCGCGGGCACGGCGACCGCGCGCTGAAGCGGATGAGCGACGCGGACCGGGCCGCCTACCAGCACGAGGTGCTGGGCCACTCGATCACCCTGGCCACCGCCACGGTGCCGCTGGCCCAGCGCGGGCTGCTCGGCTCCGGGCAGGTCAGCACCACCTGCACCCCGGCCGAGCTGCTCGCCGGCATGGAGGCGGCGTTCACCACCGCGGTCGCCGTGGTGACCGCCGCCGGTGACGCCTGGCGCCGGGCCGTGCCGGCCGCCGCCGACGCCGCGGCCGCGCTGTCCCGGGCCCGCTCGCTCACCCGGCAGGCCGGCGCCGGCACGCTGGCGGCCGAGGCGGAGCGCCTGCTCGACGAGGCCGACCGGCTGCTCGGTGACATCACCGGCACCCTGGCCTCGGACCCGCTGGGCGCGGACACCGCCAGCCTGAACCGGGTGCGTGCCCTGATCGCCCGGGCCGACGCCGAGCGGACCTCGGCCACCGAGCTGCGGGAGTCGCTGACCCAGCGGCTGCACGACGCCCGGGGGCTCGCCGCCGAGGTGGACGCGGCGGCCCGGGACGCCGCCACGGTCCTCGACGCGGTGGCCGGGCGGTTCCCCGGGCACCGGGTCGCCACGGTCCGCGGCGACAGCCTGCTGCCCGACCTGGTCGCGATCGAGGCGCTCGCCGCGGCCGGGCACTGGGCGCTGATCAGCCCCCGGCTGTCGGCCTGGGCCAGGCAGGCCCGGCAGCGGCTGGCCGACCTGCGGGACGCCCGGGCCCGCAACGCCCACCTGCTGGCCGAGCGCAACGAGCTGCGCGGGCGGCTCGACGCGTACCGGGCGAAGGCGCTGAGCCGTGGGCTCGGCGAGGACCCCGGGCTCGGCCCGCTCGCCGAGACCGCCCGCGACGCCCTCTTCTCCGCTCCGTGTGACCTGACGGCGGCGCGGGCCGCCGTCGACGCGTACCAGGACGCGCTCTCCGCCACCATCGCCGCCAGGGAGGCCCGATGACCAGCTGCCGGCGGGACAACTGTCCCGGAACGATCGAGGACGGCTACTGCGACACCTGCGGGCTCGCACCCGCCACCACCCTCGCGCCCGCCCCCGCCCCCGCGCCGGCGGTCGTGGCGGGCCGCTGCAACCGGGACGGCTGCGACGGGACGATCGACGAGGGCTACTGCGACACCTGCGGGCTGGCCCCGGTCACGGTGCCCGCGCCCCGGACGGCGACCGCCGCGTCGGCCCGGGCGAGCAGCGCGCTGTCCTCGCGTACCCGGGGAAGCGGCCGGACCACCGGCAGTTCCCGGACCGGCTCGGCCCGCCGGTTCGGCGGTGGCCTGGTCGCCATCGAGCCGATCCGCACCGCCGACCCGTCGACCGCCGTGATGACCGTCGCCGAGGTGCCGGAGTCCAAACGGTTCTGCGCGAAGTGCGGCAACCCGGTGGGCCGGGCCCGGGGCGAGCGGACCGCCCGCCCGTCCGGCTTCTGCCCGTCCTGCGGCGAGGCGTTCAACTTCACCCCCAAGCTGAGCAAGGGTGACCTGGTCGCCGGCCAGTACGAGGTGGTCGGCCCGCTCGCGCACGGCGGCCTGGGCTGGGTCTACCTGGCCGTCGACAAGAACGTGTCGGACCGGTGGGTGGTCCTCAAGGGCCTGCTCAACTCCGGCGACGAGGACGCGCTGGCCGCCGCCGTGGCGGAGCGGCGCTTCCTGGCCGAGGTCGAGCACCCGAACATCGTGAAGATCTACAACTTCGTCGAGTTCGACGGCTCCGGCTACATCGTGATGGAGTTCGTCGGCGGCAAGTCGCTCAAGGACCTGCTCAAGGAGCGCCGGGTCGACGGGGCGGCGGCCCCGCTGCCGGTGGATCAGGCGCTGGCCTACGTGCTGGAGATCATGCCGGCGTTCGGGTACCTGCACGACCGCGGCCTGATCTTCTGCGACTTCAAGCCGGACAACGTGATCCAGTCCGGCGACCAGATGCGGCTGATCGACCTCGGCGGCGTGGTGCACGTCGACGACGAGGAGGCGGCGATCTACGGCACCGTCGGCTACCAGGCGCCGGAGATGGCCGCCGACGGGCCGTCCCCGCAGTCCGACCTCTACACCATCGGCCGGACCCTCGCGGTGCTGACCACCGACTTCCGCGGCTACCAGAGCACCTTCAAGGACAGCCTGCCGGACCGGGGCGAGTTCGAGGTGTACCGGCGGCACGAGTCGTTCTACCGGCTGCTGGTGCGGGCCACCCGTACCGACCCCGGCGAGCGGTTCGCCGACGCGGCCGAGATGTCCGAGCAGATGCTGGGGGTGCTGCGGCAGGTCCTCGCCACCGACGGCACCCCGCGGCCGGCGGTGTCCCGCTACTTCACCGGGGAACTGCGCACCGACCTGCGCGACGAGAAGGCCCGCTGGCAGGACCTGCCCGTCCCGCTGATCGACCTGAGCGACCCGGCCGCCGGTTTCCTCGCCTCGATCACCGCGGCCGACCCGAAGACCGTGCTCGCCCAGCTGCGGACCGCCCCGGAGGACACCGTCGAGGTGCGACTGCGGACCCTGCGGGAGCTGATCGTGCAGGGCGACACCGCGGCCGCCGAGATGGTCCGCGACTCGCTGGAGCCGGACTGGCGGGTCGACTGGTACGACGGGATCCTGGCGCTGTCCACCGGCGACCCGGCGCGGGCCCGGCAGCGGTTCGACGCGGTCTGGTCGGCGCTGCCCGGGGAGCCGGCGCCGCAGCTGGCCCTCGGGGTCACCGCCGAGCTGGCCGGCGACCCGGCCACCGCCTGCGGGTACTACGACGTGGTGAGCCGCACCGATCCGGCGTACACGGCGGCGGCCGCGGGGCTGGCCCGGTGCCGGCTGGCGAACGGCGACCGGGCCGGGGCCGTGGAGGCGTACGGGCGGGTCCCCGGCACCTCGTCGGCGTACCCCAGCTCGCAGATCGGCGCGATCCGGGCGCTGGTCCGCTCGCACCGGACCGCGACGGTCGATGTGGACTCGCTGGCCACCGCCGCCGGGCTGATCTCCCGGCTCGAGGTGGAGGCGGCCCAGCTGGCGTCGCTGCGGGCCGAGTTGCTGGAGCAGGTGCTGCGCACCATGGACGGCGGCACCCGGCTCACCGGCACGGTGCTGACCACGGTGATCGGCGGGACCCCGGCGGAGAAGGATCCGGAACGGGACGTACGGTTCGCGCTGGAGTCGGCGTACCGGGAGATGGCCCGGGCCACGCACGGCGCGGAGAAGATCCGCCTGGTCGACCTGGCGAACGCGGTCCGGCCGCGTACGCGTACTTGAAAGGGCGGAAATGACGCTGACCACCGACTGCACCTCGTGCGCCGACGAGCGCACCGCCGGCGCGAGTTTCTGTGAGGTGTGCGGTCGCCGGCTCACCGAAACGGCGGAGCCGTCCTCGGCCCGGGAGGACTGCTCGCACTGCGGGGCGGCGGGCGCCGTGGACGACGACGGGTACTGCGAGGAGTGCGGCATGCAGGCCGGCCGATCCCGCGACCATCTGGAAGCCGACGGCGGCGCGACCGGCGCCGCGGTGAGCGACCGGGGCCGCCGCCACCACCGCAACGAGGACGCCATGTGGCTGGCCGTCGGGGCGGACGCCGCCGACGTGGTGGTCTCCGACGGCGTGTCGGCGTCGTTCGACCCGGACGCCGCCTCGGACATCGCGGTCCGCGCGGCCGGTGAGCTGCTGGCCGCCGCCCGCCACCCGGACGAGCAGCCGGCGCCCGGCAACCCGGACGAGACGGTGGACCTGGAGCGTCCGCAGGGCGCGGTGGGGCTGGCCGGCGCGGTGGCGCACGCCATCGCCGGGGCCGCCGCCGCGGTGGCGTCGCTGGCGCACACCGGCGACCCGCGCCGGGCCGCCGCGAACCCGGCCTGCACGATCGTGGCCGCCGCGGTCCGCGGGCCGCACGTCGGGTACGGCGGGGTCGGCGACAGCCGGATCTACTGGCTGGGCCCGGACGGCCCGGCCGAGCAGCTCACCGAGGACGACTCGTGGGCCGCCCACGTGATCGCCCTGGGCGCCGACCCGGTGACCGCCATGAACGATCCGAAGGCGCACGCCATCACGGCGTGGCTGGGCGCGGACGCCGGGCCGGTGGCGCCGCGGGTGCGCTCGTTCACCGCCACCGAGCCGGGCCATCTGATCCTGTGCAGCGACGGACTGTGGAACTACCTGCCCGACCCGGCCGAGTTCGGCGCCGTGGTCCGGGAGGCCCTGGCCGCCGCTCCCGGCCCGCTGGACGCGGCCCGGGCGCTCGTCGCCTACGCGAACGCGGCCGGCGGCGGCGACAACATCACGGTCGCCCTGGTGCCGGTGCATCCGGTGACCGAGACCGAACCGAAGACGACGGAACTGTCCACCACCAGCGAGGATTGAGGAGACACGCGTGTCGTACACCGCTGAGGCGTTCCAGAACGAGTACCTCGCCACGGGTGCGAGCGAGGTCAACGCGATCGTGACGATCACGTCGACCGGCGGCGAGGGCGGGCGCCGCACGGCCGGCGCCACCGAGATCATCATTGTGGACGCGTCCGGGTCGATGCAGGCCGAGGGCCGGATCGGGGCGGCCCGGCAGGCCGCGAAGGCGGCCGTCGAGTGCATCGACGACGGCGTGAACTTCGCCATCATCGCCGGCGTCAGCACCGCCCAGCAGCTGTTCCCGGACCCCGGGCAGCTGGCGGTCGCCTCGCCGCAGACCCGGGCCGACGCGGCCCGGGCGATCGACCGGCTCCAGGCCAACGGCGGCACGGCGATGGGCGCCTGGCTGCTGCTGGCCGCCCAGTTGTTCGCCCAGCGGCCGGGCGACATCAAGCACGCCATCCTGCTGACCGACGGCGACAACGGTGAGCGGGCCGGCTATCTGGAGACGGTGCTGGACCAGATCAAGGAGCAGTTCGTCTGCGACTGCCGGGGCGTCGGCGCCAACTGGAAGGTCGCCGAGCTCCGCAAGATCGCCGACCGGATGCTCGGGACCGTCGACATCGTGGCCAAACCGACCGAGCTGACCGCCTCGTTCCAGCAGATGATCACCGCGGCGATGGGCAAGACCAGCGCCGACGTCCAGCTCAAGGTGATCACCCCGGTGACCAGCAAGATCCGCTTCGTGAAGCAGGTCGAGCCGCAGGTGGCCGACCTGACCGGCAAACGGGTCGAGGACGGGCGGGCGGGCCGTTACCCGCTCGGCTCCTGGGGCCAGGAGAGCCGCGACTACCACCTCTGCTTCGACGTCACGCCGGGCAACGTCGGCGACAACATGATGGCCGGGCGGGTGCAGATCCTCGAGGGTGACACGGTGCTCGCGACCGTACTGGTCAAGGCGACCTGGACCGAGGACACCGCACTCTCCACCAAGATCAACAGGCAGGTCGCCCACTACACCGGGCAGGCCGAGCTGGCCGAGGTGATCCAGGAGGGGCTGACCGCGCACAAGGCCGGCGACGACCGGACCGCCACCATCAAGTTCGGCCGGGCCGCCCAGCTCGCCCGGGCCAGCGGCAACACCGCCACCGAGGAGCTGCTGTCCAAGGTGGTGGAGATCGAGGACGCGGTCACCGGCACGGTCCGGCTCAAGCGCCGGGTCGCGGCCGAGGACGAGATGGCCCTGGACACCCGCTCCACCAAGACGGTCCGGGTGGGCCGCGGCCAGTGAGCGCCTACACCTGCCCGAACGGTCACGCGTCCACCGAGGACGACTTCTGCGACACGTGCGGCTCCCCGATCGAGGGTGCCGCACCCGCGGCCGTGGTGACCGCTCCCCCGGCCGCCGCCGAGCCGGCCGCACCGGCCGGGGACTGCCCGAAGTGCCGGGCGCCCCGGGGGCCGGGCCGGTTCTGCGAGGACTGCGGCTACGACTACACGACCGGGCGGGTCCCGCAGCTGAGCACTCCCACTCCGGCGGCGCCGGCCGGCGAGTGGACGGCCACGGTCTTCGCCGACCCGGACTACTTCGCCGACAACGACATCGAGGGCGTCGAGTTCCCGGCCGGCGCGCCCCGGCGTACCGTCCGGCTGGCCCCGCCACAGGTGCGGATCGGCCGGCAGAGCTCCTCGAAGGGCACCACCCCGGAGATCGACCTGGCCCAGGCGCCCGCCGATCCCGGGGCCTCGCACAACCACGCGCTGCTCACCTTCTCGGTGGACGGCACGTGGCTGGTCTCCGATCTCGGCTCGACCAACGGCACCTACCTCAACGGGGAGGCCCAGCCGCTGGACCCGGGCCAGACCCGGACCCTGAAGGACGGCGACCAGGTGCACGTCGGCGCCTGGACGACGATCACCCTGCACGCGCCGTGACGACCGCCGGGCCCCCGGCGTGACCGGGGGCCCCGCGTCAGAAGGTGAACTCGCCGCCGTAGTCACGGGTGTGGTCGCGGTAGATCGTGTGGTAGTGGATCTGATCCTGGACGACCACGCCGTTCTGGCAGACGAACTCCACCCAGACGCTCGGCCCGTCGATGCGCACGTAGTCGGCGTGGTTGGTCAGCGAGGTGCCGCCGGACCAGCCGATGTAGGTCTGGTCGATCTGCGACTCGTAGATCTTCATCAGCTCCGCGGCGGTGGCGTCGTCGGCGCCCGCGACCCAGGGCGCGACGGCGGCCAGGACCAGCTTCTTCTGCCCGGCGGTGAGCGACCCGGCGGACAGGCCCTCCTTCTTCGCCGGGAACTCGCCGTCCTCGCCCGGACCGAGCAGCACGTCGGTGAACGTCTTCGCCAGCTTCGCCTTGCCACGCTCGGTCTCGGTGAGGCTGCTGAGCATGGTGACCAGGCCGGTCCTCATGTCGTACAGCGGCGCGTGCCGGATGTTCGCGGGGTCGGTCCAGGTGATCGGCTCGACGCCGACGAAGTACGGCGACGCCCCGGCCACCTCTCCGTTCTTGTACGACATGTGCACCGCGAGGTGGTGGCCGCCGAAGCTGATCATCCAGGCCCCGGTGGTGCTGGGCGCGCCGAGGAACGCCAGGAAGTAGTTGCCGGAGGAGTAGGCGGTGTCCGCGCCGCCGGGCGGGCCACCACTCGGCATCTCACCGGGCGGGCCGCCGCCCGGCACGCCACCACTGGGCGTCCCACTGGGCATCCCGCTGGGCGGGCCCCCGGTCGGCATGGCCGGACGGGCACTGCCGATCGCGCCCCTGGCCTGGAGGAGGGCGAGCTGGTCGTCGGCGGCCATGATCTGCTCGACCCGCTCGTAGCCGCTGCCGGGCCGTGTCCCGAGCGCCGTCTTCAGCACGCTCCTGGCGGCGGCCTGCTCCTCGATGTCCAGGTCACCGAACCGGATGCCGGGCCGGCAGGACGAGCCGCACGGCAGGTTCGACCACAGGGTCGCGTTGGCCTCGGACAGCTCCAGCTGGGTGAGCGCCTTCTCGTCGGCGTCGAGGGTGGCGAGGAACGCCTCGGCCGCCTGGACCACCCCGGCGACCGATTTCTCGTACGACCTGACGATGGCCACCGCCGCCGAGACGGACTTCTCGGTCGACGGCTCCTGGTCCGCCGGCCCGCCGCAGCCGGCGGACGCGAGCATGAGAAGCACGCCGGCGAGGGGCAACCACCGATTTCTCACGATCCGCTCCCTGATGAAGATCCGTCCGGATCATCACGCTAGCGAGCGTTGAGCACCTTCAAGGCGTTATCAACCAACTCCGCACTCCGGGAATACAGTGCCGCCCCCGGCCCCGGCCGGGTCCGCCCGTCCAGCCCCCGGTAGTCGCCGCCGGCCTCGGTCACGATCAGCGAGGTGGCCGCGAAGTCCCAGATCTGGCCACCGGTCTGCACCGCCAGATCCAGTTCGCCCCGGGCCACCAGGAGCGCCGGCTGCACCGCCCACCCACGCTCGTCGGCCGCCTCGATGAGAGGCGCGACCGTGTCGCGTCCCCAGTCCGGCACCACGCCGAGCCGGCTCCCGGCCAGCTCCACCGGCCCGGCGCTGGCGACCCGGATCCGGTCTCCGCCGAGGATCCGGCCGTCCTGGATCCGGCCCTCCCAGGCGCCGCCGCCGCGTTCGGCCCACCAGATCCGCCCCTGGGCCGGGACCGCCGCGACGCCGACGCTGATCTCGCCCCGCTCCTCGAGGGCGATCAGCACGAGCCACCGGTCGTCGCCCTCGACGAAGAGATGGGTGCCGTCGATCGGGTCGATGATCCAGCGGCGGCCCTCGGCGCCGGCGGTCTCGCCGTGCTCCTCGCCGAGGATCGCGTCCCCCGGCCGGACGGCGGCGAGGACCTCCCGGATCCGGACCTCGACGGCCCGGTCGGCGGCGGTCACCACCGACCCGTCGGCCTTGACCTCACGCGGCAGCCCGGCGAGGGCCGCGAAGTGCCGGAGGCCTTCGGCGGCACCGGCCAGGGCGGCGTCCTGGGCGAGTCTCAGATCATCAGCCACGCACCCATCCTGCCCGCGGCACCCCGAGGGGTTGTCCCATGTAACGAGAACGTCATGGGAATCTTGAAGTAACAATGCGTACTCAGATGGACCGGATCACCGACGGAGTGATCTTCACCGTGCCGGCCGGCCTGCCCCGGGGCCGGCACGTGCTGGCCCGTGAGCAGGTGGTGGCCGCCCAGCGGGAGCGGATGATGATCGCCGCCACCGAGCTGTTGGCGGCCGGGGGCTACCGGGGCTTCGGGGTGCGCGAGATCTGCGCCCGGGCCGCGGTGTCGAGGGCGGCGTTCTACGAGTGCTTCGCCGACAAGGACGCCTGCGTGCACGCCGCCTACGACCGGTTCATCGCGGTGTTCCTGGCCCGGCTGACGGTGGCGGCGAACCGGGGCGAGGACTGGCCCGGTTGCGTGCGCGAGTTCGTGGCCGCCTACCTGGGCACCCTCGAGAGCGACCTGGTGGCGGCCCGCGCGTTCGGGGTGGAGATGGACGCGCTGGGCCGGGCGGCCCGCGACCGGCGGCGCGCCGCGCTCACCCACCTGGCCGGGTTCATCCGCGAGCTGCGGGAACGGCGGTTCCCCGGCACGATCGGGGACACCCCGCTGAGCGCCTATGTCGGGGCGATCTACGCGCTGCGGCAGATCGCGTCGGACGCCCTCGACGCCGAACCCGTACCCGGCCTGTCGGCCCTGGTCCCGGAACTGTCCACCTGGCTGTGCCGGATGGTGCAGAGCCCAGCAGAGGAGAGAGTGTGACGATCTGTGCCGCCCCCGCGGTCGAGCAGGCCCGCCTCGACGATCTACGGCGGGACAGTCCGTCGTCGTTCGGTGCGATGTTCCTGCGGCGCGCCGCCCGTACCCCCGATGAAGTGGCCTATCGGCGACCCGGCAGCGAGGGTGGGTGGATCGCGCAGACCTGGGCGGAGACCGCGTCAGCGGTCCGGGAGATCGCGGCGGGACTGATCACGCTCGGCCTGCGCCCGGAGGACCGGGTGGCGATCGCGTCCGGCACCTCCGTCGAGTGGATCGAGGTGGACTTCGGGGTGATGTGCGCGGGCGGCGCCACCACCACCGTCTACCCGTCGTCGTCGGCGGAGGAGGTGGCGCACATCCTCACCGACTCGGGCAGCCGGTTCGCGTTCGTGGCGGACGCCGCCCAGGAGGCGAAGGTCGGCCCGCACGTGGAGCGGGTGTTCCGGATGGACGGCCTCGGCGAGCTGCGGGCCGCCGGCCGGGAGGCGCTGGCCGCCGATCCGGAGCTGGTGCGACGGACCACGGACGCGGTCGGTCCGGACGACCTGGCCACACTGATCTACACCTCCGGCACCACCGGCCTGCCCAAGGGCGTGCGGATCACCCACGGCGCGTGGGTCTACCAGGGCCTGGCGATCCAGGCGATGGGCTTCCTGCGGACCGACGACGTCGGCTACCTGTGGCTGCCGCTGTCGCACGCCTTCGGCAAGGCGCTGCTGTCCTGCCAGCTGTCGGTGGGCTTCGAGTTCGCCGTGGACGGCGACGTGAGCCGGATCGTCCAGCGGCTCGCCGAGGTGCGGCCGACCATCATGCCGGCCGTGCCGCGGATCTTCGAGAAGGTGTACGCCGGGGTCGGCGCGTCGGTCGGCGGTGGTCTCAAGGGCCGCCTGTTCGCCTGGGCGGTCAAGGCCGGGCACCGCAACGTGCTGGCCGACCGGCTGGTGCTGTCGAAGGTGCGGGCCCGGTTCGGCGGGCGGATGCGGTTCTTCATCTCCGGCGCCGCCGCCCTCTCCCCGGACATCGCGGCCTGGTTCGGCGCCGTCGGCCTGCCGATCGCCGAGGGGTACGGGATGACCGAAACCTGCGCCACCACGGTCTTCAACCGCCCCGATGCCCCGGATTACGGCACCGTGGGCCGCCCGCTGCCCGGCACCGACGTACGGATCGCCGAGGACGGGGAGGTCCTGCTGCGCGGCCCCGGCATCATGAGCGGCTACCACGGGCTGGACTCCGGCGAGACCCTTGTGGACGGCTGGCTGCACACCGGCGACATCGGCGAGATCACCGAGAGCGGCTCGCTGCGGATCACCGACCGCAAGAAGGACCTGATCAAGACGTCGAACGGCAAGTACGTGGCCCCGCAGGCGATCGAGGCGAGGTTCAAGGCGATCTGCCCGGTGGCGAGCCAGATCCTGATCCACGGCGACGGCCGGAAGTACATCACCGCGCTGATCGACCTGGATCCGGAGATCACCCGTACGCCCGAGGTGGAGGCCGAGGTCGCGGCCTGCGTCGAGCGGCTGAACGCCGGTCTCAACCCGTGGGAGACGGTCAAGCGGTTCCTGATCCTCGACGAGCACCTGGACGTGGAGAGCGGCCTGCTCACCCCGTCGATGAAGCTGCGCCGCCGGAAGGCCGAGGAGCGCTACCGGTCGCGTTTGGACGGTCTCTACACCTAGGGTCCGATCATGCATCGCAGCCGCCTTTTCGGAATCTTCATGGACACGCCGGCCGATCAGGCGCCCGCCGCCGCCGCGTTCTGGGGCGGCGTGTTCGGGGTCGCCGCCCAGCCGGTCCCCGGGGAGGAGGAGTTCACCGCGCTCGCCGGCGCGTTCCCCGGCCTGGCCGTGGACGTGCAGGCGATCGGTGGCGAGCCCCGTTACCACGTCGACATCGAGACCGACGACGTGCCGGCCGAGACCGCCCGGCTGACCGGGCTCGGCGCCACCATGGTCGCCGACCACGGCGGCCACAAGACGCTGCGGGGGCCGGGCGGTCACCTGCTCTGTGTGGTGCCGGTTCAGAGCCCGCCCGGCCTGTTCGACGCAGAGGCCCGGACCTGGGCGTGACCTGGGCCGCACCCGGCCCGGCCTGCACCTATACCGGTTGCGCGATCACATAGGGTTTTGGATGCGTCGATCCATGGGGGAATCAACATGTCGCCATCTCGCCCTGCCCTGCTCGCTCTCGCCACCGTCGCGCTGGCCGCCGGGTGCACCACCCCGGCCGTCGAGCGGGCGTCCGCGCCCGCGTCCACGCCGGGCACCGAGTCCACGTCGGCCGCCGCCGCGCCGAGCCCGACCGGAGCCCCGGCCCGCGATCAGCTGCTCGCGGCGCTGGAGAAGTCCCGTAAGAGCACCTACCGGTTCAGCGTGACCGGTGACGTGCCGGACAAGCAGAAGGTCGCCGGCTCCGGGACGTTCGACCCGAAGGCCAAGCGCCTCAGCGTCAAGTACAAGATCACCGGCAAGGAGGCCGACCAGTCCCAGCGGATCGTGGTCGGCACCGACCTGTACTCGCGAGAGAAGAGCAACGAGACCTGGGTGCACCTCGACCTGAAGCGGATCAAGAAGGACTCGCTGTACTGGTTCGACATGACCGACCCGACCGGCCTGTCCCGGTTCACCTCGTCGGTCGACCAGGTCCGCAGCACCGGGCCGAACGCGTTCGCCGGCACCCTCGACATCGAGGGCGACAAGTTCAACGACGGCTTCCTGCCGGTCGGCACCCCGGCCATCTCGGTCTGGTTCGGCGGCAACGCCCAGTTCACCGCGACCACCGACCCGGCCGGCTGGGTCACCTCCATCGGCGTGACGCTGCGCGACAGCGACGGCGCGCTGACGATGACCACCCGGCTCAGCGGCCACGGCAAGCCGTCCGGGGTGAAGAAGCCGTCCAACTACGGCGAGGCCTGGGACTTCTACTACGACAAGAAGTAGCGGCCGCGGTCACATGTCGAAGAGGTCGGCGGCCCGGGTGGCGCGCAGCAGCCATCGCAGGTGCGGCTGCGGATCGTGCAGGTGGCAGGTCGCCTGCCGGGCCTCCGCCACCCGCCGGGCCGCCACCAGCATCCGCAACCCGGCCGCGTCGCAGAAGTCCACCCCGGCCACGTCGATGTGGATCTGCCGGACCGGGTCGCCGAACCCGATAAGGTCGTGCACCCGGGTCAGGTCGTAGAGCTGAGTCTGCAACGCCTCCACCGACATGGCGTCCAGGCTGCCCTGGAGGGTGATCAGCAGGCGGTCGCCCTGCCGGCTGCCGGCGATCCGCGTCCCGGTCACGACGGCGCCTCCGGGCGGGACCGGATGATCGCCCAGACCAGCTTGCCGCCGCGTGCCGGCAGGGCGCCCCACGCCGACGCCGCCGACCCGACGATCCGCAGCCCCAGGCCCCGGTCGACCAGCGACGGACCGAGCGGGCCGGGCACCGGATCACAGACCCGGGGCAGCACCAGGTCACCGTCGTAGACGGCCAGGTGCAGCGCGGCCGCCGGCCCGGAGCCACGCGACGACACCACCACCTCGATGTCGGTGCCGGCGTGCTCGGCCGCGTTCACCACCAGCTCGGAGATCACCAGGCGGGCCCGCTCGCACAGGTGGCCCAGGCCCCAGCCGGCGCAGGCGTCGGTGACCAGGGACCGGGCCTGCACCGCGGCCGCCGGGTCCGGGGGCAGGGCCAGGTGCAGCCGGTCCGGCAGCGCGTTCCGGCCGGCCAGTGCGGCCCGGGCCTGCGACACGGTCGCGTACAGCACCAGCCAGTCCCGGGCGCCGAGACGCCGCAGCCGCCGGGCCACCGGCGCGTTCGCCGGCACGCAGACGGCGACCGCGACCGGCGGTTGCAGGGCGGCCCCCTGGGCGCACGCGGTCAACCACAGCGGCGCGCTCACCGCGTGCGGGTCACGCAGCCGGTGCAGGTCCACGATCACCCCGGTCGGGTGCTCGGCCAGGCATTTGTCCAGCACGGTACGGGCCTGCACCGACCGTCGCCGGTCCCAGCCGCCCCACACGGACAGCTCGATGACCGCGGTGTCCGCGTCGATGACGGCCAGCACCGAATCCGCCACCGCATCACCGGACCACCCGATCAGGTGCGGTGAGCCCGCGCTCATACCCTCTTCTCCCGGAAATCAGCAACATCGATGCCGCCGCCGCAATTCTTGGATTATCCGGGAGATACCGTCAACGGTGATTCACCATCCGCCACGATCTACAGGGCGCTCTGCAGAGCCAGCACCCCCCGGTTGACCGCGCTGATCGCCTTGCGGGCCGTCTCCCGCACGCTCGGCGAGGCGGCGGACGCGTCCTTCACCTGGCCGAGCAGGTCGAGCACCTGGCGGGCCCACCGGACGAAATCGCCGGCCGGCATGTCGGCGTCGTAGTGGCCGCTGGCCAGCACCCGGGCCAGCGGCTCACCCCGGGCCCAGCGGTACATCGGCCAGACGAAGCCGGCGTCGGGCTCGCGGGTCAGCGACAGCCCGTGCTCCGACTCGTCGGCCGCGATCTCGCCCCACAGCTTGGCGCAGGCGTCGACGGCGCCGCTGACCGGGCCCTTCGGCACCGAGGCGCGGTCCTCGCCCTCACGGCGGGACTCGTAGAGCACCATCGACACGGCCGCGGCCAGCTCGTCGGGGGCCAGCCCCTCCCACACGTCCTGGCGCAGGCACTCGGCGACCAGCAGGTCGGCCTCCGACCAGATCCGGCCGAGCATCCGGCCGGCCTCGGTCACCTCACCGTCGGAGGAGAGGTAGCCGCGGGCGGTCAGGACGGCGCAGACCTGGTCGAACGTCCGGGCGAGCGAGCCGGTGCGCCCGGACACCTTGGCCCGCAACGTCTCGGTGTCGCGGTGCAGACGGTGCCGCCGCTCGGCCCAGCGGGCGTGGTCCTCCCGCTCCGGGCAGGCGTGGCAGGGGTGCTGCCGCATCCTCACCTTGAGCAGGGCGATCTCCGCGTCCTCACCCGGGTTGGCGCGGCCGCGGCCGGCCCGGCGACGGTCCGGATGCCGGTCCAGCCCGGTGGCGCTGACCTGGGCGGCCAGATCCCGGCGGGCGCCCGGCGAGCGGTGGTTGAAGTTCTTCGGCACCCGCACCCGGGCCAGCACCTCGACCTGCCCGCCGAAGTCGCCGGGGCTGACCCGGCCGGCCCACCGGTCCTGGGTGAGCACCAGTGGCCGGGGCTCCCCGAACCCGCCGGTCGCCGGCTCGACGACCACGGCCAGCCCGGCCCGGCGGCCCTGCGGCACCCGGATAACGTCACCGGTCCGCAGCCGCTCCAGCGAGTCGACGGCCGCCGACCGGCGCTGCTGGACGCCCTGGCGCGACAGCGACTTCTCCCGGTCGGCGATGGCCACCCGGATCCCGAAATACTCGTCGAAGTCGCCGTGATGGCAGGCGGCGTCCTCGGCATACGTCTCCATGGTCTCGACGTTGCGCTGCACCTGCCGGGCCAGGCCGACCACCGACCGGTCCGCCTGGAACTGGGCGAACGACGACTCCAGCAGCTCCCGGGACTTCTCCGCGCCGACCGAGCCGACCAGGTTGACCGCCATGTTGTACGACGGCCGGAACGACGACCGCAACGGATAGGTCCGCGTGGAGGCGAGCCCGGCCACGTGCCGCGGGTCCACCTCGGGGCTCCACAGCACCACCGCGTGGCCCTCGACGTCGATGCCGCGGCGCCCGGCCCGGCCGGTCAACTGCGTGTACTCCCCCGGGGTGAGGTCGACGTGCGCCTCGCCGTTGAACTTGACCAGGCGCTCCAGCACCACGCAGCGGGCCGGCATGTTGATGCCCAGCGCCAGCGTCTCGGTGGCGAACACCGCCTTGACCAGGCCCTTGACGAAGCACTCCTCGACCGCCTCCTTGAAGGCGGGAAGCATGCCGGCGTGGTGGGCGGCGACGCCGCGCTCCAGGCCGTCGAGCCACTCCCAGTAGCCCAGGACCGACAGGTCCTCGGACGGGATGGCGGCCACCTTGGCCGACACGATCCGGCGGATCTCGGCCCGCTCCTCCGGGTCGGTGAGCCGCAGCCCGGCGTCGAGGCACTGCTTGACCGCCGCGTCACAGCCGGCCCGGCTGAAGATGAACAGGATCGCCGGCAGCAGGCCGCCCCGCTCCAGGCGGTCGACCACCTCGGCCCGGGGCGGTGGCTGCCAGCGCTTGCCGCGCCCGCCCCGCCAGCCGCTGCTCGCCCGGTCGGTGAACTCGAGCCGGCGGTCCATCTCCCGGGTGTAGCGCAGCAGCTCGGGATGCACGTCGTGCTTGCGGGCCGCGTCGGCGTCGTGGAACAGGTCGAACATCCGTCGGCCGACCAGCATGTGCTGCCAGAGCGGCACCGGCCGGTGCTCGCTGACCACCACCTCGGTCTGCCCCCGGACGGTGACCAGCCAGTCGGCGAACTCCTCGTAGTTGCTGACCGTCGCGGACAGCGAGACCAGGGTGACCGACACCGGGAGGTGGATGATCACCTCTTCCCAGACGGCGCCCCGGAACCGGTCGGCGAGGTAGTGCACCTCGTCCATCACCACATAGGCCAGATTGCGCAGCTGGTCGGAGCCGGAGTAGAGCATGTTGCGCAGCACCTCGGTGGTCATCACCACCACCGGGGCGTCCCCGTTGATCGCGTTGTCGCCGGTCAGCAGGCCGACCTTGTCGGCGCCGTAGCGGGCCACGAGATCGTGGTATTTCTGATTGGACAGCGCCTTGATCGGCGTGGTGTAGAAGCACTTGCGCTCCCCCGAGCGCAGGGCCAGATGCACCGCGAACTCGCCGACCACGGTCTTGCCGGCGCCGGTCGGAGCGCAGACCAGGACCCCGCTGCCGCGCTCCAGCACCTCGCAGGACTCGCGCTGGAAGTCGTCCAGGTCGAAGCCGACGTCGAGCATGAAATCCTCGAGGGCCGGATAGGTGGCGACCCGCGCCGCCCGCCGTCTGGATGCCGCGTAATTCTCGGCGGGACTAGTCATGACCCAAGGCTAGTTCGTGCGTACGACAATTCGCACCACGGTATAGGGCCGCAAGGTCCGCCGGGACCGCTCGGTAAGGTGCACGGCGTGCCGCTTGCCTCGAATCCTCCAAACCGTCCGGTGCGGCCCGTCGAGGCCGTGCTCTTCGACTTTCACGGCACACTCGCCCAGGTGGAGGATCCGCTGACCTGGGTGATCGCCGCGGCCGCCGCGTGCGGGACCGAACTGGACCGGGGCCGGGCGACGGTTCTGGCCGACCGTCTGACGACCGCCGGGCGGGCCGGCGGGCCGCTGCCGCACCGGGTGCCGCCGCACCTGGCCGAGCACTGGGCCGACCGCGACCTGTACCCGCACAGTCACCGCGCCGCCTACACCGGTCTGGCCGCGACCGTCCACACCGACGTGGCGGGGCTCGCGGACGCCCTCTACGAGCGGCTGCTGCTGCCGGAGGGCTGGCTGCCGTACCCGGAGACCGAGCCGACGCTGCGCAAACTCCACGAGGCCGGGGTGAAGGTGGCGGTGGTCAGCAACATCGCCTTCGACATCCGGCCGCTGTTCGCCGCCTGGGGGCTGGACGGGTTCGTCGACGGTTACGCGCTGAGCTACGAGATCGGGCGGATCAAACCCGACCCGATGATCTTCTACCGGGCGTGCGGCCTGCTCGGCGTCGACCCGGAGCGGGCGCTCATGGTCGGTGACACCCCGGCCGACGCGGGCGCCGTCGATGCGGGGCTGGCCACGCTGGTGCTGCCCGCCGCCGACCCGGGCCGGCCCAACGGGCTGTCCGCGGTGCTGGCGCTGGCGCTGGCCGGTCAGGCGTAACGGTCCAGGACGGTCCCCTGGCGGCCCTTCTTCGCCGCCTCGGCGGCCGGCGCCTCGTCCTGCGGGCTGACCGCCGCGTCGGCGATCGCCCTCAGTGCCTCCTTGGCGCCCCCGAACAGGGAGGCCGCGCGGGTGGTCACCGAGGGGACACTGCTGCCGATCGAGTTCGTCATGCCTTACGGTTCGGCGCGCCCACCGAGATCTGACCCCGTGGTCAGCGGAGCAACCGGACCGCACCCGGCACACAGCTCACCTCGACCGGCAGGGGGCCGAGACGCTCGCCGTCGGCGTACCCGATGATGCCCTCCGCCTCGATCCGCACCTCGCGCGCCCGCAGCACGGTGATCCGCGGATCGGTGACGTGGGTGCCGTTGCGCAGGCGCGGCTTCAGCCGCGTGATGGCCGCGCGCCCCAGCGTGGTCGCGAAGATGACGTCGAGCAGGCCGTCCGCCGGGTCGGCGTCCGGCACGATCCGCAGGCCGCCGCCGTAGCTGGGACAGTTGCCCACCGCCACGATCTCGCCCCGCAGATGATGGACGGCGCCGTCGGTGTGCACCGTGTAGTCGCGGGCCCGCAGCCGGGCCAGCTCCAGCAGGATCGCCAGGTCGTAGCGGCGCGGCCCGGAGGGCCTGCGCATCCGGTTGGCGCGCTCGTTGACCAGCGCGTCGAATCCGCCGGCCAGGACCGCGCAGAACCATCGCCGCTCACCCCGGGCGTCAGAGGTCCGGGCCAGATCGAACCGGTGGTCCCGCTGCTCACGGAGGGCCTCGGCGATCGCCTCCGCGGCCTTCAGCGGATCATGGGGTACGCCCACCGCGCTCGCGAAATCGTTGCCCGTCCCGGCCGGCACCACCCCGAAGCCGGCCTCCTGCCCGACGACCGACTGGAGCGCCCGGTGCACCGTGCCGTCGCCACCGACCGCGACCACCGCGGCGGCCCCGTCGGCGACCGCCCGGTGGCAGGCCAGCTCGGCCTCGGCACTGCTGCCGGCGTCCAGGAGCCGCACCGGGTGCCCGGCCGTCCCGAGGGCCTCCAACACTCCCGGAAGCAGACCGCGGTGCCGGCCCCGCCCCGCCGAGGGGTTGGCCAGCACCGCGATGAAGTCGCTCGTCACAGCCGCGAACGTTATACCCACGGCGGCGACCGGGCGAGACTAGGTCATGTCGTCGAACCGGCGCTCGATCGGCATCGGCTTCTCCACCGGGGCCGGCGTCTCGACCGGGTCGGAGGCACCGATCGGCACCCGCTCCTCCTCCAGCACGGAGATCGCGTCGTCGTCGAGCCCGGCGTAGATCTCCTTGCCGCGGCCCTTGCGCTTGTCGTTAAGGAACGCCACGCCGACGGCGATGAAGTAGAGCAGTGACAGGCAGGCGGCCAGCAGCGTCATGCCGAACGGACCGGGGTCGGGGGTGGCGATCGCGGCGAACGCGAACGACAGGAAGACCACGGTCCGCCACCAGCTGAGCAGCCGCCGGGCACTGACCACGCCGGTGAAGTTCAGCATCAGCAGGACCAGCGGGAACTCGAACGCCGCGCCGAAGATCATGATCATGCTGGTGATGAAGCCGGTGTACGCCGTGATCTCCAGCTGCGTCGTCTCACCGATGACGCCGGCCGTCATGATGAATTCGAGGCTGTGCTGCACCACGAAGTAGGCCAGGGTGGCGCCGCCGATGAACAGGGGCGCGGCGATCGCGACGAACACGTACGCCCATTTGCGCTCGTGCCGGTGCAGGCCGGGCGCGATGAACGCCCACAGCTGATAGAGCCAGACGGGCGCGCCGATGATCAGGCCGAGCCAGAGCGCGATCTTCAACTTCAGGACCAGCTGGTCGGTCGCACCCAGCGTGAGGAAGTTGCACTTGCCCTGGCCAACTTCCCCCAGCGTCCACGACGAGTCGAGCCCGCAGTAGGGAGCTGCCAGCAGGTCGAAGGCCCAATCGGAGAGGATGAAACCGACGATCAGGCCGACCACGATGCCGACGGACGCGTAGAACAGCCGGTTTCGCAGCTCGCGGACGTGCTCGATGAGCGTCATGGAGCCGTCGGCGGCCTGCTGGAACTTACTGGGTCCCGTGTTTTTCCGAAGGCTCAGTGCCATCGGCCCGGGTCAGCGGTCGTTGGTGCGCTGCACCGGGTCCACGTACGGCTGGGCGGGCGGCTGCTGGGGCTGCTGGTAGCCCTGTTGCTGGTACGGCTGCTGCACCTCGCCCTGGAGCGGGGTGCGGCTGTGCTGCGGCTCCGCCTTCTCCGCGACGTTGTTGTCGTCGTCGACGAGGCCCTTCGTCTCCGCCTTGATGATCCGCAGCGAACGGCCGAGGGACCGCGCCGCGTCGGGCAGTCGCTTCGCGCCGAAGAGCAGGACAAGCACAACAACGAGAACAATGATGTGCCATGGCTTGAGGGCGCCCATGGGAGACTCCAGTCGGTCGGATCAGGTTGCGGGGTCCATCGTACGTGTGGATCCCCGGGATGTTGCCCTCCGGATCCTTCCGGTTTCTTATGACCTTCGGAAGGTCCGGACAACGGGCCGGGAACTGTCTACCGGCGGCCCAGACCGGCTTTGATCTGCTCCACCGTCCCCTGCGCCCGCTCGGCCCGCTCCTGCACGGCGAGCATCGTCTCCTGCATCACCTCGGCCTTGGCCTGGAGGGCGAGCGCCTGCTCCTGGCGATGCCGCAACCGCCGGGCCGCGCGCTCCAGGACCCTCAGCCGCCCGAGCAGTCTCGTCCCGGCGACGACCAGGACCACCAGCGCGACCGCCACCACGGCGATCCAGACCCACATCAGCACGCGGCCACCCTATCCGGCCGCCGGACGGTCCGCCGCGAGGCCGTGCGGCGCGGCGTACTGGCCGAGGGCGGTCGCGGCCTGGGCACGGATCCGTTCCAGCAGCTCGGGCGGGCCCACCACGGTGACGTCGCGGCCCTGGCCGGCCAGGAACCGCTGAGCCCAGCCGAGGTCGGTGACCCGCATCGTGACCAGCCACTCCGGGCCCTCCCGAACGACCTGCTCGACCGGGTAGTACTCGGTGATCCAGCGCCCGCCGCGGCCCACCCGCAGGGTGACCAGCGGCAGCTCCGGGCCGGGGTGGAAGACGCCGCCGGTGACGTCGTGCGGCACCGCGCCGACCGGCGGCGCGGACGGCTCGTCCAGCTCGCTGAACGCGTCGATCCGGTCGATCCGGAACAGCCGGGTCGCCTCGGCCCGGCGGCACCACGCCTCCAGGTAGTTGAAGCCGCCGACCATCAGCATCCGCATCGGGTCGACCACCCGATCGGTGGTCTCGTCCCGCGACGGGGTGTAGTAGGTGAGCCGCAGCGCGTTGCCGGAGGCGACCGCGGCCCGGACCTTGGCGAGCCGCTCCTGGTTCGCCGGCAGCTTGACGGCCACCGGGGCGTCCGCCAGGTCACCGGCCGCGTTCTCGATCTTGGCGAGGGCCCGCTCGATCGCGTCCCGGGTGCCGATGCCGGGCGTCTCGGCGAGCATCCGCAGCGCCACCACCAGGGCGAGGGCCTCGTCCGGGTTGAGCCGCAGCGGCTTGTCCATGCCGGCGTCGTGGCTGATCGTCACGTGGTCGCCGTCGATCGCCATGTCGATCAGGTCACCGGGACCGTAGCCGGGCAGCCCGCACACCCAGAGCAGCTCCAGGTCCTCGCGCAGCTGCTTGTCGGTGACGTCCAGGTCGGCGGCCGCCTCGGAGATCAGGATCCCGGGCCGGGCCAGCAGGTACGGCACCAGGTTCAGCAGCCGCCCGAGCCGGTCCGCGGAAGGCGTCCGCGCGCTCATGCCGGCACCGCCGGGGTCTCGTGCCGGGCGATCATTTCCTTCAGGTGCTGGATGACGGCGTCGCGCAGCTCAGGCGGGCCGTCGGCGCGGGCGTCCGGGCCGTACCCGGCGATCCGCGAGGCCAGCCAATCCACGTCCCCGTAGCTGATGGTCAGCCGGTCGCCGTCCGGCCCCGGGGTCACCTCGGCGGCCATCCGGCGCAGCCCGGCGGCCCGGCCGGGGCGGACCGTCACGGTGGCCCGGCCGTTGCGCGCGATCGGCCCGGACGAGCGGGCCACGTGGCTGATCAGGTCCGCGCCGACGGGCGGCTCGAAGGCGCCCGGGCGGCCGGTGGCCTTGACCTCGCCGACGATGCGGGACAGGCGGAAGCAGCGGGTGGCGGCCCGGTCACGGTCGTGGCCCACCACGTACCACCGGCCGCGCCAGCAGACCACGCCCCACGGCTCGAGGCGGCGTGTGCTGGGCTCGTCGACCTCGGGCACCCGGTACTTGAAGGTGACCGCGCGGCGCTCCCGGGCGGCCGAGGTGAGCGGCCCGAACGACGGGTCGACGGTCACCACCGGCTCCACGCCGAGGGTGGCCTGCGGATCCACCTCGACGCCGGCGGCCCGCAGCTTGGCCAGCCCGGACGACGCCGCGGCGGCCAGACCGGCGTGCTGCCACAGGCGGGCCGCGATGCCGACGGCGGCCGCCTCGTCCGGTTCGAGAAGGATGTCGGGCAGCGCGTACTCACGCTGGGCGATCCGGTAGCCGGGCTCCTGGTCGAAGATGCTCGCCGTACCGGTCTCCAGGGGCACGCCCAGCTCACGCAGCTCGGCCTTGTCCCGTTCGAACTTGCGCTGGAACGCCTCGTGGTCACGTGGGTCCGACGGGTCGTGCTCGTAACCGGGCACGGTCAGGGCGATCTGCGCGGCGGTCAGGAACCGCCGCGTCGACAGGAGGCAGATGACCAGATTCACCAGGCGCTCGGTACGAGTGCGCGACACGAGTGGCAACGCTAGCAGCACCCGGCCGAGGGACTGTCAGGCGTCACTGCCCCCGCAACCTTGTAGGGTTCGCCGCATGGTGCGATGGCGGTCCGGGACGGTCCAGGCGGTGCGGCGCAGCTGGCACGGGGCCGTCGAGCTGGAGGTCAGCACCACCGACGGCCCGCTGCGCGCCCTCGCCTACCCCGATCTGGTCGGCAGCCCGGAGCCCGGCGACCGGGTGCTGCTCAACGTCGGCGCGCTGGTGATGGGCCTCGGCACCGGGGGGTACGCGCTGGTCGTCGCCCTTCCCGACCGGCTGCCCGCGGATCCGGCCGGCGACGGCGGCACCCGCGACGACGGGCACCTCGTGAAGGCCCGGTACACCCCGTTGCAGGCGATCCGGCTAGGCGTGGACGAGGAGGCGTCGCCGTACCGGGAGGTGCTGGCCGCCGCCGAGTCGATCGACGGGATGCCGGTGGTCACCGCCGACCTGCACTCGGCGCTGCCGGCGATCCTGGCCGGGGTCCACGCCGACCGGCCGGACGCCCGGGTGGCCTACCTGATGACCGACGGCGGGGCGCTGCCGGCCTGGTTCTCCCGCACCCTCGACGGGCTGCGCGGCCATCTCGCCGGGACGGTCACCACGGGGCAGGCGTTCGGCGGCGACCTGGAGGCGAGCACCGTGCACACCGGGCTGCTCGCCGCCCGGCACGTGCTGCACGCCGACGTGACCATCGTCGCCCAGGGGCCGGGCAACCTGGGCACCGGCACCACCTGGGGGTTCTCCGGGGTGGCCCTGGGCGAGGCGATCAACGCGGTCGCGGTGCTGGGCGGGCGGCCGGTCGGCTCACTGCGGATCTCCGACGGCGACGGTCGCGAGCGGCACCGTGGCGTGTCGCATCACAGCCTCACGGCGTACGGGAAGGTCGCTCTCGTCCCCGCCGACCTGCCGGTGCCGGACGGCCTGGAGCCCGAACTGGCCGCCCTGGTCGACGCCGCGCTCGCCCCGCTGAGCGGGCGGCACCGCCTGGTCCGCGTCGCCACCGCCGGCCTGGACGCGGCGCTGCGGGCCTGCCCGGTCCCGCTCTCCACGATGGGCCGCAAGCTGGACCAGGATCACGGCTACTTCCTGGCCGCCGCGGCCGCGGGCCGTCACGCCGCGGCGTTGCTGGCCTGACCGGCCGGGTTTTCGAGCGCGACCGCTCACGCACGTCGCCCGGTGCGGCTCGCGCCCTGGACGCGCCAGCGGCCAGCGAGACGCGCCGGGCCCTCGGCGGGAGCGGCGGTCTGGACCCACCACCCCGCTACGACATCGATTTTGATCGTCGAAGTCGCGTCAGGAAGTGATGATCAGATAGGCCCAGCCGGCCAGGATCAGGGCCAGGACGGTGGCCAGCACCCACGTGGGGATGCGGTGGTTGCCGGCGCGATCGCGCTGGATGTCGTGGTAGATCTTCTCGCGGCGGCGTTCGGCGCGCCGGAAGCGGACTTCGCGCTCCGAGCGCTCGGGTGGTTCGGGCCGGCCGGGTGTCGTCATGGCCCGGCCAGCCTATTCCACCAGCGTCACATGCTGGCGATCAGTCGCTCCACCCGCTCGTCGTAGGCGCGGAACGGGTCCTTGCAGAGGACCGTGCGCTGCGCCTGGTCGTTGAGCTTGAGGTGCACCCAGTCGACGGTGAAGTCGCGCCGCTTCTCCTGGGCGTGCTTGATGAACTCGCCGCGCAGGCGCGCCCGCGTGGTCTGCGGTGGCGTCTCCTTGGCCTCGAAGATCTGCAGGTCGTTGGCGATCCGGTCGACCTGCTTGCGCTTCTCCATGAGTGCGTAGAGGCCGCGGCCCCGGCGCACGTCGTGGTAGGCGAGGTCGAGCTGTGCGATCCGCGGGTGCGACATCGGGATCTCGTGCTTGGCCTGGTAGCGCTCGATCAGCTTGTACTTGGAGACCCAGTCGATCTCGCGGGAGACCGGGTCGAGGTCGCCGCTCTCGATCGCGCTGAGGACGCGGCCCCACAGCTCGACGACCCGCTTGGCGACCGGGTCGCCGCCGCGGCGCTCGACGAACTCGGTGGCCTTCGCGAGGTACTCCTGCTGGATCTCCAGCGCGGAGACCTCCTTGTTGTTCGCCAGGCGGATCTTGCGGCGGCCGGTGATGTCGTGGCTGACCTCGCGGATGGCCCGGATCGGGTTTTCCAAGGTCAGGTCGCGCATCACCACGCCGGCCTCGATCATGCGCAGCACGATGTCGGCGCTGCCCACCTTGAGCAGCGTGGTGACCTCGTTCATGTTCGAGTCGCCGACGATCACGTGGAGGCGGCGGTAGCGTTCGGCGTCCGCGTGCGGCTCGTCGCGGGTGTTGATGATCGGCCGGGACCGGGTGGTGGCGCTGGAGACGCCCTCCCAGATGTGCTCGGCGCGCTGGGAGAGGCAGAACACCGCGCCGCGCGGGGTCTGGAGCACCTTGCCGGCGCCGCAGATGAGCTGGCGGGTCACCAGGAACGGGATGAGCACGTCGGCCAGCCGGCCGAACTCGCCGTGCCGGCTGACCAGGTAGTTCTCATGGCAGCCGTAGGAGTTGCCGGCGGAGTCGGTGTTGTTCTTGAAGAGGTAGATCTCCCCGGCGATGCCCTCGTCGTGCAGACGCTTCTCCGCGTCGACGAGCAGGCCTTCGAGGATCCGCTCGCCGGCCCGGTCGTGGGCGACCAGGTCGGTGACGGAGTCGCATTCGGGGGTCGCGTACTCAGGGTGGGAACCGACATCGAGGTAGAGGCGTGCGCCGTTACGAAGGAACACGTTGCTGCTGCGTCCCCAGGACACCACTCGGCGGAACAGGTAGCGGGCCACCTCGTCCGGAGACAGCCGCCGCTGCCCCCGATAGGTGCACGTGACTCCGTACTCGGTCTCGAGGCCGAAAATTCGCCGTTCCATGACGAAACACTACCGGTAAGGACCGGTTCAGCGGCACCCACAACCGACCCTTTCCATGACAGCGGGGCGTGGTCCAGGTGACCACGCCCCGCGATCGTGCGACGGAACGGCTACTTCTCGGTGTCCTCCGACGCGGCCGACTCGGTCGGCTTGCCCTCGGCCGGAGCGGGTGGCGCCGCGTCGACGTCGCCCAGCTCCGCCTCCGGCACCGCCTCGTGCCCGAGCAGGGTGGTCAGCGCCGCCCCGGTGATCCGCCGGAACGCCCGGCCCGGCCGCCGCCGGTCCAGGACCGCCACCTCGAGCTGCTTCGGCGTCAGCGTGCGGGCCTGGCCGTTCTCCCCGCCGACGCTGCCGAGCGCCTCGGCGGCCAGGGCCAGTGCCACGGTCAGCTCGGCCGTCGCGTCGTGCCGCTCGCGCAGCACGTTGCCGATCGCCTCGGCCTGGCCGCCCATCGCCATGAAGCCGGGCTCGTCCATGACCGAGCCGTCATAGGTGATCCGGTACAGCTCGTCGGCCTCCGGTGAGACGCCGACCTGCGCCACGCAGATCTCCACCTCGTACGGCTTCTGCGTCTCCGAGAAGATGGCGCCGAGGGTCTGCGTGTACGTGTTGGCGAGCGCCCGCCCCGTCACGTCCCGCCGGTCGTAGCTCAGACCGACCATGTCGGCCATCCGGACGCCACCCCGCCGCAGCGCCTCGAACTCGTTGTACCGCCCCACCGCGGCGAACGCGATCTTGTCGTAGATCTCGCTGATCTTGCGCAGGGTGGTGATGTTCTCGGCGACCAGCAGGATGCCGCCCTCGTAGGTGAGCACCACGGCCGACCGGCCGCGGGCGATGCCCTTGCGGGCGTACTCCGAGCGGTCCCGCTGGACCTGCTCGGGTGACGCGTAGAACTGCATTGCCACGGGTGGCTACCTCCTCTTTCTCGAAAAGCGCGGGTCAGCCGCCCGGGTTCTCCACACGGCCCGCGACGACCCGCTCGGCCACCGTGGTGATCTCTTCGTCGCTGAGGCGGTGGGTGCCGGACGCCGTCGCGGTCATCACCACCGGGTAGATCTTGCGGGTCACGTCCGGCCCGCCGGTCGCGGTGTCGTCGTCGGCCGCGTCGTACAGCGCCTCGACCGCCAGGTTGATCGCGTCGTCGGTGCTCAGCCCGGCCCGGTAGCGTTTCTTCAGCGCCGACTTCGCGAACAGCGAGCCGGAGCCGATCGCCTCGTAGCCGGTCTCCTCGTAGAGCCCGCCGGCCACGTCGAAGCTGAAGATCCGCCCGGCCCGCGCCGGGTCGGACGGGGACAGGTCGAAGCCCGCGAAGAGCGGCACCACGGCCAGGCCCTGCATCGCCGCGCCGAGGTTGCCGCGCACCATGGCCGCCAGACGGTTCGCCTTACCGTCGAGCGAGAGCATGGTGCCCTCGATCTTCTCGTAGTGCTCGAGCTCCACCTGGAACAGGCGGATCAGCTCGATGCCGATGCCGGCCGTCCCGGCGATGCCGATCAGCGAGTAGGCGTCGGCCGGGTGCACCTTCTTGATGTCCCGGCTGGCGATGAGGTTGCCCATGGTCGCCCGGCGGTCACCGGCCATCACCACACCGTCGGCCGTCGCGATCGCGACGATCGTGGTGCCGTGCGGCGCGATGTCCGCGGACAGGCCCGAGGGAAGCGGCCGCCGGCCCGGTAGCAGCTCCGGGGCGGCCTGGCTCAGGAACTGCGTGAAGGAGGACGTCGAAGTGCTGGTGAAGAAATCCGGTAGACGCCCGGATGGATCAAAGCCCGTCGCCACGTGGTTCCTTTCAGATACGTGCAGTTGACGCACAATATCCCGCCGAAGCGAGTGGTTGCGATCAACGCCATCGACATGTCTTGAGGAAATGCCGGACGCCGCCGAAACGGCGGCGTCCGGTCACTTACAAGCGGACAAACCGGTCACTGACCGCCTTTTTGGACGTATCCCCTCACGAACTCTTCGGCGTTCTCCTCCAGGACGGAATCGATCTCGTCCAGCAGGTCGTCGACGTCCTCGGTGATCTCCGCATGCCGCTCGGCGACCTCGGGATTGGCCTCGACGGTGACGTCCTCGATCTCCTGGTCGCTGCGGCCCTTCCCGCTCTGCGACTGACCACCTGTGTCTCGGGTTGCCATGGATGCCCCCTTCTGAAGCCACCCGAAGTCCTGCACCATCGGGTTGGAAAAAACCTACCTCGCGCCTATGACGAAAAGGCCCGCCGGAACGGGTGTTTTATTACCGGCTCGTGATCACCTCGAGCAGGTCCTTGGCGCTCTCGCACGTGTCGAAGAGCTGGCCGACATGCTTCTTGGTGCCCCGCTCCGGCTCCATCATCGGCACTCGCACCAGCGATTCCCGGCCGACGTCGAAGATGACCGAGTCCCAGCTGGCGGCGACCACCTCGGAGGCGTACTGCGCCAGGCAGCGGCCCCGGAAGTAGGCCCGGGTGTCCTCCGGCGGCTCGTACATCGCGCGCTGCGTGTCGTCGGGGTCCAGCAGGGTCTTCATCGACCCGCGGGCCACCAGGCGATGGTAGAGGCCCTTCTCCGGGCGCACGTCCGAATACTGCAGGTCGACGAGCTGGAGCTTGGGCGAGGACCAGCCGAGGTTCTCCCGCTCCCGGTAGCCCTCCAGCAGCCGCAGCTTGGCCACCCAGTCCAGGCTGTCGGACAGCAGCATCGGGTCGCGGCCCAGCTTGTCCAGCATGTCCTCCCAGCGGTCCAGGACGTCGAGGGTCTGCTCGTCGGCATCCTGGCCGTACCGGTCGTCGACGAACTGGCGGGCGCGCTCGTAGTAGGCCCACTGGAGGTCCAGCGCGGTGAGGCGGCGGCCGTCGCGCAGCCGCATCAGGTGCCCCAGCGCCGGGTCGTGGCTGACCGCCTTGAGCTCGGAGACCGGGTCGGCGATGCCCAGCTCGCCGGTGAACACCTTCTCCTCGATCATGTTCAGCACCAGGGCGGTGGTGCCGACCTTGAGGTAGGTGGCGATCTCGGAGAGGTTGGCGTCGCCGATGATCACGTGCAGCCGGCGGTACTTGTCGGCGTCGGCGTGCGGCTCGTCCCGGGTGTTGATGATCGGCCGCTTCAGGGTCGTCTCCAGACCCACCTCGACCTCGAAGAAGTCGGCGCGGGAGGAGATCTGGAAGCCGGAGCCGCCGCCGTCCTGCCCGATGCCGACGCGCCCGGCGCCACAGTAGATCTGCCGGGTCACGAAGAACGGGGTGAGGTGGGCGACGATGTCGGCGAACGCGGTCTGCCGGCGCATCAGGTAGTTCTCGTGGGCGCCGTACGATGCGCCCTTGTTGTCGGTGTTGTTCTTGTAGAGCTGGATCCGGTGGGCGCCCGGGATGGTGGCGGCCCGCCGCGACGCCTCGGCCATCACCCGCTCGCCCGCCTTGTCCCACTTCACGATGTCCAGCGGGTTGGTCACCTCGGGCGTGCTGTACTCCGGGTGGGCGTGATCCACGTAGAGCCGCGCGCCGTTGGTCAGTATCACGTTGGCCAGGCCGAGATCCTCGTCGGCGAGGGCCTCCGCCGGGTCGTAGGCGGCGCCGGAGTAGGTGAAGCCCCGCGCGTCACGCAGCGGGGACTCCTCCTCGTAGTCCCAGCGCGCGCGGCCGTTGCGGTTGAGCTCGGGGCGGGCGCCGTAGGCGTTGACCACCTGGGACGACGTGACCATCGGATTGGCGCCGGGCTGACCGGGCACCGAGATTCCGTACTCCACCTCGGTGCCCATAATCCGTCGAACGCTCATGCGACCACCCTGTTCTTTAGGACCGCGCTGTCCGCCACGAGGCCAAGCCTGCTCATGCATCGAGCCTAGACGCTCTCACGGCGCTTTCCGAAGCTGCCCGTGCGCGCGTCGGTACCTTGCGTGGCGATGTTGATCACCGGGAGCCGGCGGGCGAGCGCCTGGGCCGGACGCTCCACATACCGGTGACCTGCCCAGGCCGCGCCGAGAGCACCCGCCGTGAACAGCAGCGCGATGATCAGCGGCCGGTCGGAGACGTGCACGGCCACCGCGAGGACCGGGATATGGAGCAGATAGAGCGAATAGCTGACCTCGCCGAACCACACCAGCACGGCCGGCGGGCGCCGTTCGCTCAGCGCGTAGCCGGCGCCGAAGGTGACCGCGACCGCGAGGACGACCGCCGGTCCCAGATGGACCGCGGCGCCGGCCAGGACGACGGTCAGGGCCACCGCGGCCGGCAGCCGGCCGATCAGCCGGTGCCGCATCCGGTGGAGCACGGTTCCGGCGAACATCACCGCGAGCATCTGCGTGGCCTGGGCCGAGGACGCGCCGGTCACCCCACCGGTGGCCGAGCCGTTCACCAGCGGGAGGGCGGCCGCGCCGAGACCTCCGGCGGCGGCCACGAGCGACACGGCCTTCGACTCGGTGAGGTACGCCGTGACGACGCCGATCAGAAGCACCAGGACCGCCACGGCGGTGATCCGGCGCTGCCCCACGGTCCCGCCGAGCAGGTCGTCCGGCAGCGCCACCACGGCGGCGACCGCGGTGAGCCCGGCCGCCCACCACGCGCTCCAGCGGTGCCGTCCCCAGGCGAACAGCCCGGCGGTCAACAGGTAGAAGACCATCTCGTAGGAGAGCGTCCAGAACGGCCGCAGCACGCCCCGGACGCCCAGCAGGTCCTGGAGCATGGTGACGTGCCCGGCGACGCTGGCGGCGGTCTCGGTGGTCAGCTGGGCGGGCATCCGCAGCAGCCCGGCCGCGCCCAGGACGAGCCCCACCACGGCGGCGACCAGATAGGCGGGATAGATCCGCAGGAGACGGCCGGTCCAGAAGCGCCGCAGCGAGCCGTGCCGTTCCAGGGACATCGGGATGACGTAGCCGCTGACCAGGAAGAACAGCAGGACGCCGTACCGGCCCAGATCGAAGGCGTGGTAGAGGCTCAGGTGGCGGTCGCCGCCGAGCACCGCCGGGCTGAGATGGAAGACGGCCACGGTGACCGCGGCCCAACCGCGAAGCGCGTCGAGCCAGGCTAGGCGGGTCATACGGGGTTGAACGAGGACGGGGCCGGAGGGAAACCCTCCGGCCCCGTCAACCGCACGTGCTGGTTACAGGTACTGACCGGTGTTGGTGGCGGTCTCGATGGACCGGCCGGCCTCGGCGCCCTTGCCGCCGGAGACGAGGGTGCGGATGTAGACGATCCGCTCGCCCTTCTTGCCGGAGATCCGGGCCCAGTCGTCGGGGTTGGTGGTGTTCGGCAGGTCCTCGTTCTCCCGGAACTCGTCGACGCAGCTGTCGAGCAGGTGCTGCAGCCGGAGCCCCTTCTTGCCGGAGGTGAGGAACTCCTTGATCGCCATCTTCTTGCCACGGTCGACGATGTTCTGGATCATCGCGCCGGAGTTGAAGTCCTTGAAGTACAGGACCTCCTTGTCACCGTTGGCGTAGGTGACCTCCAGGAAGCGGTTCTCCTCCGTCTCCGTATACATCCGCAGGACGACGGCCTCGATCATCGCGGCCACCGTGGCGTCCCGGTTGCCGCCGTGCTCGGTCAGGTCGTCCGAGCTGAGCGGCAGGTCGGCCAGGATGTACTTGGCGAAGATGTCCTTCGCCGCCTCCGCGTCCGGGCGCTCGATCTTGATCTTCACGTCGAGACGGCCGGGCCGCAGGATCGCCGGGTCGATCATGTCTTCCCGGTTGGAGGCGCCGATGACGATCACGTTCTCCAGGCCCTCGACACCGTCGATCTCGCTGAGCAGCTGGGGAACGATCGTGTTCTCCACGTCGCTGGAGACACCCGAGCCACGGGTCCGGAAGATCGAGTCCATCTCGTCGAAGAACACGATCACCGGGGTGCCCTCGCCGGCCTTCTCCCGGGCACGCTGGAAGACCAGGCGGATGTGCCGCTCGGTCTCACCCACGTACTTGTTCAGCAGCTCCGGGCCCTTGATGTTGAGGAAGTAGCTGGTGTGCTTCTCCTCGCCCCGCCGCTCGGCGATCTTCTTGGCCAGCGAGTTGGCCACCGCCTTGGCGATCAGGGTCTTGCCACAGCCGGGCGGGCCGTAGAGCAGGATCCCCTTGGGCGGGCGCAGCTGGTGCTCCCGGAACAGGTCGGCGTGCAGGAACGGCAGCTCCACCGCGTCGCGGATCTGCTCGATCTGCGAGTGCAGGCCACCGATGTCGCCGTAGTCGACGTCGGGGACCTCCTCCAGGACGAGCTCCTCGACCTCGCTCTTCGGGATCCGCTCGTAGGCGTACGCCGAGCGCGGCTCGATCATCAACGAGTCGCCGGCGCGCAGCTTGGTGATCTCGAGCGAGTCGGCGAGGAACACGATGCGCTCCTCGTCGGCGTGCGACACCACCAGCGCCCGGTCGGCCGGACCACCCGACGGGTTGTCCAGGACCTCCTTGAGCAGCACCACCTCGCCGGTGCGTTCGAAGCCGAACGCGTCGACGACGTTGAGAGCGTCGTTCAGCAGGACCTCCTGGCCCCGCTGGAGCTCGTCGGTGGCGAGCGACGGCGAGACCGCCACCCGCAGTTTGCGGCCACCGGTGAACACGTCCACCGTGCCGTCCTCGTGGGCCGACAGGAACACGCCGTAGCCGCTGGGCGGCTGGGCTAGCCGGTCAATCTCTTCCTTGAGAGTGACGATCTGGGCCCGGGCTTCCTTGAGGGTCGCCACGAGCCGCTCGTTGTTCTCGGTCACTCGGGCCAGCTGCGCCTGCGTTGCCGCGAGCCGTTCCTCGAGCTGCCGGAGGTGTCGGGGGCTCTCCGTCAACTTCCGCCGGACCAGAGCGAGTTCCTCTTGCAGAAACGCGACCTGACTCGAGAGATCGTTGACTTCCTTCTCCGCTCGCGCGGCGCGGGAGTCCGCTTCGTCGCTACGTGCCACGTCCCACCTCCCCGGGGGGCTCGAACGTCTTGGGTCAACACTAGCCGTTCGGAAACCGATTTTGACCCATGCAACACCCTCGTCACCGACTCTTGATCGATTGGTCCGACCGCACCTGAGCCGGTCGGACAGACTTCCGGTACCGTCAGGCCTCACCGGTTGTGGGAGGTAGGAGTGTCCGCTGACACTGATGAGCTGCGCGTCTGGATCGATCAGGACCTGTGCACCGGTGACGGACTCTGCGTGCAGTACGCCCCGGAGGTGTTCGAACTGGACATCGACGGACTCGCCTATGTGAAAGACCACTCCGGCGAGTTGCGGCAGGAACCGGGGGCCCGGGTAGGGGTGCCCAGGGGTCTGTTTCTCGAGGTCGTCGACTCGGCGAAGGAATGCCCGGGCGACTGCATCCACGTGGTCCGGGCCTCCGACGGCACGGCGGTCGCCGGCCCCGGCGCCGACTGACCGTCCCCCGCGCGAGCGCGCGAGTGAAGGTGAGTGACGGTCAGAGGGTGGGACGCCCGACCAGGGACGCCACCACCCGGGAGAACTCCTCGAGCCGGGCGATCTGACCGGGCCCGCCGTCGTCCAGCGTCTTGCCGAAGCGCAGCGCGTCGTGCCGCAGCGGGGCACGGCCCTCCTCCTCGCCCACCCCGGGCGGCGACACCGCGTCGTCGACCGAGCTGAGCAGCAGGTAGACGTCGATGCTGTCGACCCGGGCCTGCCCGTTCGGGGTGCGGGTCAGCCGCCGCCGGCAGCCCACCTCGGTGACCGTGGACAGCGGCACCACCCGCAGCGACGAGGTCATCGCGCCGGCCGGGCCGTCGCCGGGAGCCACGTCCTCCCCGTGCCACAGCACCAGCCGGCTGCCGTCGCAGACGACGACCTCCTGCCACACCCCGTTCACCTCGTTGACGAAGCGCTCCAGGGTGAAGCACAGCACCTGGGCGCCGCGCAGCACCCCGAACAGCGCCTCCAGCGCCACCTCGGGATCACGCAGGTAGGCGCGGGCCGCCGAGTCCAGATCCGGGTAGGGCGACCAGTCCGGGAAGACCGCGGGCATCTCGTTGCTGCCGCCGAAGGGCGGAGAACTCATGACTGGCGCTCCTCCGTGTCGTCCCGATCGCTAGGAACCTCCCGATCGCTAGGAACCTACCGGACCGCAATGGAGACGGTCACTCCCCCGTCGACTCCTCCCGCTGCGCGGCGAGAGCGGCCTGGGTGGCCTTGCGGATCGCGTACGCCTCGGCGCCCTTGCTGGGTTTGCGGCGCCGCGGCGGCGCGGTGACGCCGGGCGCGAGCTTGCGCGCCGACACCAGGAACGCGGTGTGCGCGATCATCCGGTGGTCCGGCCGCACCGCGAGCCCGTCGGCGTGCCAGTCCCGGACCAGCGACTCCCAGGCCCGCGGCTCGGTCCAGCCGCCCCGCTCACGCAGCGCCTCGACCAGTTCGGACAGCTGCGGGGTGGTGGCCACGTAGCCGATGAACACGCCGCCCGGGACGAGCGACTTCTCGACCATGTCGAGCGCCTCCCACGGGGTCAGCATGTCCAGGATGATCCGGTCGAAGCCGGTGATGTCGTTGCCGGCCACGTCACCGGGGTGCAGGTGCCACGCCGGGTGCGGGCCACCGAAGAACGCCTCCACGTTCTTGCGGGCGACCGCCGCGAAGTCGTCGCGCAGCTCGTAGCTGTGCACCTCGCCGGAGCTGCCCACGGCCCGCAGCAGCGAGCAGGTCAGCGCGCCCGAGCCGGCGCCCGCCTCGAGCACCTTGGCGCCCGGGAAGACGTCGCCCATCGCGACGATCTGCGCCGCGTCCTTCGGGTAGATCACCTGCGCCCCGCGCGGCATGGACAGCACGTAGTCGGACAGCAGCGGCCGCAGCGCCAGGTAGGCGGTGCCGCTGGACGCGGTGATCACGCTGCCGTCGGGCAGGCCGATCAGGTCGTCGTGCTCCAGGGCGCCGCGGTGGGTGTGGAACGCCTTCCCGGGCTCCAGCACGATGGTGTGCATCCGGCCCTTCGGGTCGGTCAGCTGAACGCGGTCACCCGCCCGGAACGGTCCGCGGTGCGCGGGCACCGAGTCGTCGACGGCGGTGGTCGGGGTTGTGGTCACTGCTCTTCTTTCCCAAAGGTCCGTCAGGTACGGCTCGCGCGCCTCGGTTCCAGCACGGCGGCCACGTCGGCGACCCGCAGGACGCCCACGACATCCTCGCCTGCGGTCACCAGGTACTGCGCACCCGGGTGGGCCTGGAGCGCGCGGACCACCTGCTCGCCGGTCAATCCGAGCGGCAGGGCGGTGAGCGCGTCCCGGGAACGGGAGACACTCTCCACGCTCACCCACGGCCGCCGGTCCACCGGCACCCGCTCGGCCTGCACCGGGTCCACCACCGCGGTCAGGCTGCCCGCCGAGTCCGCCACCGCCAGCACCACGTCCGGCCGCGGGTCCTCGGCCCGGCGCCGCTGCGCCTCGCCCAGCGGGGTGCCGGCCGGGACCGCCAGCACCGGCCGGACCAGCGCGCCCAGGTCCACCAACGGGAACCGGCCGGTCATCCGGCCCAGCCGGATCGACTGCCCCGCGCCCTGCCACAGGGTGAGCACCACCAGCAGCACGAAGATCAGCCCGAGCAGGGTCAGCAGGCCGGTCAGATGCAGCGTCACCACGACCGCCGCGGTGATCAGGGCCAGCACCCGGCCCGCCCAGCCGGCCACCACGGTCGCCCGGTTCCGGTCCTTGAGGACCGCCCACAGCGCCGCCCGCAACGCCCGGCCACCGTCCAGCGGCAGGCCCGGCAGCACGTTGAAGAACGCCACCAGCACGTTGCTCACCGCCAGCTGGAAGGCGATCTGCCCGGGCACGGTCCGCTCCGGCAGCGCCAGCGCGGCCGCCGTCGCCACACCGCCCAGCAGCAGCGACACGGCCGGCCCGGCCAGCGAGACCAGCGCGTCCTCCCGGGGCGCCGGCGCGTCCCGGTCCATCTCGGTCCAGCCGCTGAGCAGCTCCAGCGTGATCCGGCGCACGCCGATCCCGAGCCGGCGGGCGGTCAGCGCGTGGCCCAGCTCGTGCAACAGCACCGAGCCGAGCAGACAGACCACGAAACCCAGACCCACGAGGTACGCCCAGGGCTGCGCGAGCCCCAGCTCGGCCTGCGCGTAGTTCCCATACACCACGGTGACCAGCACCGCGAGCAGCAGCATCGACGCGTTCGCGTGCACCGGGATGCCGGCGACGTGCCCCACCGGCCGCCCACCGGCCGGGGGCGGGACCTGCGGTGTCCGGCTCTGCTCCACGCGATCGATGCTACGGACACGCCCGCGTGGGACCCACCCCGCATTTTTCGTCGTACCCCTGGCCTAGCCTCTTGAGACATGACGGCGCTCTCTCCCATGGCTGCCCAGCCGGTCTCCCCACCCCCGCAGCCCGGTGACCCGGCCTCCGCCTCCGTTCCCGGCCAGGCCACGGCCGCCGACGGCCCGGTCCCGGCGCCGGCCGGGCGGGGCCGCCGGATGGCGACGCCGTCCGGGCCCTCGTTGTCGCCGTCGCGGGCCGCCGACTTCAAGACGTGCCCGCTGCTGTTCCGCTTCCGCACGGTGGACAAGCTGCCCGAGACCCCCTCCGCCGACCAGGTCCGCGGCACCCTGATCCACGCCGTCCTGGAGCGCCTGTTCGACCTGCCCGCCGCCGGCCGCACCCCGGAGGCCGCGGCCGCGCTGGTCGCCCCCGAGTGGGAGAAGCTGGTCGCCCAGGAGCCCGAGCTGGCGTCCCTGTTCGCCGCCGAGCCGCCCGTAACCGCCGGCACGTCCGTGGCAGCCGGGCCACCCGTGGCCGCCGGGCCGTCCGCGGCCGCCGGGCCATCCGCGGCCGCCGGGCCATCCGCGGCCGCCGGGCCATCCGCGGCCGCCGGGCCATCCGGCGCTGCGGCGCCGAGTTCCGCACCCGCTGGAGCGGGCGGCCCGGCGGTCCCGGGCTCCCCCGCCGCCCGGACGGGCGACGCACGGCCCAGCCCCGCGGCGGGCGGTGGGCTGATGCGTGACCCGGCGGCGGTGGCCGCGGAGGCCGACGCGACCGGCCAGGCCGCTCTCATCGACGTTCCGTCCGGCGCCGCCGAGGCGGCCCGGATCGCGGCCTTCCTCTCCGGCGCCCGCGACCTGCTGGCCGGCTACTTCGCGGTGGAGGACCCACGCCGCCTGGAGCCCGCCGAGCGGGAGAGCCTGATCTCCACGATGATCGGCGACGAGCTGCTGCTGCGCGGCTACATCGACCGTCTCGACGTCTCCCCGGCCGGGGACCTCCGGGTCGTCGACTACAAGACCGGCGGCGCGCCCCGCCAGGCGTTCGAGGGCCGGGCCCTGTTCCAGCTGAAGTTCTACGCCCTGGTCCTGTGGCGCACCCGGGGCGTGGTCCCCCGGGCCCTGCGGCTGCTCTATCTGAAGGACGCCGAGGCCCTCGACTACAGCCCCGAGGCCGGTGAGCTGGAGCGTTTCGAGCGCACCCTGCTCGCCCTCTCCCAGGCGATCGAGCGCGCCAAGCGCGACCGCGACTTCCGCCCCAAGCCGAGCCGCCTCTGCGGCTGGTGCAGTCACCAGAGCCTGTGCCCGGAGTTCGGCGGCACCCCGCCGCCCTATCCGGAGACCGTTCCGATCAGCGACCTCACGCCCGACGCCGAGCCCGACCGGGTCGGCACCCTGCTCCGGGACGACCCCCTTGACTGACTCCGCACACCGCCGCCGCCCGAACGCCACCGGCCGATGAGGCCGCTCCGGGTGCTTCTCGCCGATGCCGCCCCGCTACAGCGGGCGGGGCTGCGGGCCGTTCTCACCGGGCCGCCCGACGGCGTGGCCGCACCGGCATCGCGCGACGAGCACGTGGACGTCCCCCGACCGGCATCGCACAGCGAGCCCGGGGACTTCCCCCGACCGGCATCGCACAGCGAGCCCGGGAACATCTCCGGGCCGACATCACACGGCGAGCCCGGGAACATCTCCGGGCCGACATCACACGGCGAGCCCGGGAACATCTCCGGGCCGGCATCGCACGGCTGGCGCGGGGACGTCCCCCGGCCGGCGGAGATCGTCGTGGCCGGGGAGACGGGTGACGGGGCCGAGGCGGTCGACCTGGCCCGGCGGCTGCTCCCCGACGTACTCATCGTCGATGTGGCTCTTCCCCGCCTCGACGGGCTGGCCGTGACCAGGGCGGTCACCGAGGCACGGCTGGCGGTCCGGGTTCTGGTCCTGACCGAGCGCGACACCGACGACGAGGTGGTGGCAGCCGTCGCGGCCGGGGCGAACGGCTACCTCTGCAAGGACACCCCGCACGGCGAGTTGATCGCCGCCGTCCGGGCGGTGGCCGCCGGTGGCGCGGTGATCGCCCCGCCGATCCTGGCCCGGGTCCTGACCCGGCTGGCCGGGGCCCTGCCGACGGCGGCGGACGGTTCGGCCGCAGCCCGGCTCGACCCGCTGACCGGCCGGGAACGCGAGGTGCTGGTGCACGTGGCCCGCGGCCGGTCCAACGCCGAGATCGCGACGATCCTCGGGGTGAGCGAGACGACGGTGAAGACCCACGTCGGCCACGTCCTCACCAAGCTGCGTCTGCGGGACCGCACCCAGGCCGTGGTCCTCGCCTACGAGACGGGCCTGGTCCGCCCCGGCACCTGACCGGCCCGAACGGGCCGGCTCAGGTGACAGGACCCGGCCGGGCGGGCCGACCGCGGTGCGAAGACCAGCCTCGGCACCGGCCCGGCTCAGACAAGAAGGGCGACCGAACCGGCCCGCCACGCGATGCGGAGGCCGGGGCGGCTCAGACGAGAAGGGCGGCCAGGAAGAGCGGGTCCACGCCGGTCAGCGTCGTGCGCAGATGCACCCCGTCGACCGGCTCGAGCTCCAGCTCCGCCGGGACCGCCAGCACCGCGGCCCCGGCCGCTCTGGCGCTGGTCACCCCGCTGTGCGAGTCCTCGATCGCGACGCACGACCCGATCGGCACGCCGAGCAGGTCGGCGGCGGTCCGGTACGGCTCCGGGTCGGGTTTGGGCCGTTTCACCTCGTCCCCGCAGACGACGACGTCGAAGTTCTCCACACCGAGCGTCTTGAGGGCCACCTCGACCAGCTCCCGCCCGGTGGACGTGACGAGCGCCGTCGGGATGCCCGCGGCCCGCACCGCGAGCAGCAGCTCCATGGCGCCGGGCCGCCACACCAGGCCGTCCGCGAACATGTCCCGCACCCGCGCGGTGAGCCACGCCAGGTCCGGCGCCTCGGGCCGGTCCGGCTGGCCGATGTCGTCCCGGAAGATCCGCATGCTGTCCGCCGAGCTGGTGCCGACCATGGCGAGCCGGGCGGACTCGGAGAGCGTCCCTCCGGCGCGCGCGGCGAGCTCGGTCAGGGCGATGCCCCAGATCCGCTCGCTGTCGACGAGCGTCCCGTCCATGTCGAAGAGCACCGCGGCAGGTTTCACCGGACCATTCTGGCCGGGCCCTCCGCCCCCTGCCGACCGGATGTGACGGAGCCGACCGTCACAGCCCGCACGCCTGCAGGGAGTTGTTGTAGCCGTTCGCGAACGACTGGAACCGCTGGGCCGGCGACCCGTGCGACCCGGGCGCGAACCACGGCTGATCCGGGTCGTCGCCGACCGCCGCGAGCCCGTCGGACAGCTCCTTGGCGTCGTTGTCCTGCATGCTCAGCGCCTTCTGCCGGACCATGTCGCCGATGAACGCGCCGGACATGCAGTCGGCCTGCAGCTCCTGCTCGATGGTGAACTGCTTCCGGATGCCGAGGCGGTCCTGGATGCCGTGTGCGTACTCGTGGCCGAGCAGGTAGAACACGAACGCGTCGCCGATCTGCTGGAACGCGTCGAAGGCCCAGTTCACGTCGTACGCGATGAAGTCGCCGGCCGGGCAGTAGACGGCGTTGTTGAGCGGCAGCGGCTGCCCGGCGCACGCCACCTCGCCCTCCTGCTGGTAGGGCACCACCTGGCTGACCGGCTGGAAGGAGCCGCCGAGCCGCTGGCCCCAGTACCGCTCGGCGACGACCTGGGAGGCCCGCATGTCCTTGGCGAACTCCTCGGGGGTGTCGGTGCCGTCCGGGTCCACCGAGCCGGTGACGTCGACGGTGGGCGCCGGGCCGGTCGGCTCGGGTCCGGGAGTGGGCGTGGTCGCCGGCAGGCAGGCCGCCAGCAGCACGGCCGCCGAGATCACGGCGAGAAGAGACATGAGCGGTACCGGCCGAACGCGCATGTGGTCCTCCAGAGCGGGGCGGTGTTTCCACGTTAGACCCGGTCCGCCTCAGGGGCTTCCCTGAGAGTTCCCTGGGTGCCTCCCCGAGGGAAATCTCCCCCCGCCCTACCCCCGCAGGGGGACGCCGGGGGCGGTTTCCGCCGCAACACTGGGCCGGACACGAACGAATTCCACAGGGGGAGACACGGTGGTGGCACCGACGAATGCCGGCGGGCCGGTGGCGGCGCGAGCGGACGCGATCTGGAAGGTGTACGGCTCGGGCGAGGCCCGGGTGGCGGCGCTGCGGGGGGTCAGCGTGGAGTTCGGCAAGGGCCGCTTCACCGCGATCATGGGCCCGTCCGGCAGCGGCAAGTCCACGCTCATGCACTGCCTCGCCGGACTCGACACGGTGGACGAGGGCACCGTGCACGTCGGCGGCACCGAGATCAGCCGGCTGAACGACAAGGCGCTGACCCGCCTGCGGCGGGACCGGATCGGCTTCATCTTCCAGCAGTTCAACCTGCTGCCGACGCTGAGCGCCGCGGAGAACATCCGGCTGCCGCTGGACATCGCCGGGCGCAAGGCCGATCCGCAGTGGTGGGACACGGTGATCAACACGGTGGGGCTGAGCGACCGGCTCGGGCACCGGCCCAGCCAGCTCTCCGGCGGCCAGCAGCAGCGGGTGGCGTGCGCGCGGGCCCTGGTGGGCCGCCCCGACGTGATCTTCGCGGACGAGCCGACCGGCAACCTGGACTCCCGTTCCGGCGCCGAGGTGCTGTCGTTCCTGCGGTCCAGCGTGCGCGAGCACGGTCAGACCATCGTGATGGTCACCCACGACCCGGTGGCGGCGAGCTATGCCGACCGGGTGGTGTTCCTCGCCGACGGCGCGATCGTCGACGAGCTGGCCGGACCGACCGCCGAGTCGGTGCTGGACACCATGAAGAAGCTCGACGGCAAGAACGACCCGGTGATGCTCTGATGTTGCGCGCCACGCTGAAGAGCCTGCTCGCCCGCAAGCTGCGACTGGTCCTGTCCGGTCTGGCCGTGCTGCTCGGCGTGATGTTCGTGTCGGGCGCCCTGGTGCTCACCGACACCCTCAACCGCACCTTCGACTCGATCTTCTCGGAGGCCTTCGCCACGACGGACGTCTCGGTCACCGCGAAACCCAAGGTCGAGGTCTCCGAGATGGAGGGTGAGGAGGTCGCCGCGCCGCTTCCGGCCTCGGTGGTGGAGACCATCAAGACCCAGGAGGGGGTCCGGTCGGCGACCGGCCGCGTCGACGCGGACGGGGCCCGGGTGATCGCCTCGGACGGCAAGGTGCTCACCTCGTTCGGGCCGCCGCGGATCGGCTCCAACTGGACCGGCACCGACGAGATCATGGAGATGCGCGCCGGCCGCGGCCCGGAGGCCCCCGGCGAGATCGCCATGAACGCGACCACCGCCGAGCTCGCCGGCTTCACCGTCGGGGACCGTGTCTCGGTGCTCACCCAGCAGCCGAAACGGGAGTTCACCCTGGTCGGCGTCTGGGGCTACACCGGCGGACGGGACAGCATCAGCGGTGTCCAGGAGGTCGCCTTCACCACGCCGGTGGCACAGGAGCTGATGCTCGGTGAGAAGGACGTGTTCACCTCGGTGACCGTCCGCACCGCCGACGGCGTCACCCCGGAGCAGTTGCGCGACCGGATCGCCCCGGTGCTCGGCGCCGGCTACGAGGTGAAGACCGGTGAGCAACTCGCCGAGGACAACTCCTCGAGCCTCAAGGAGGGCATGGGCTTCTTCAACCAGATCCTGCTGGGCTTCGCCGGGATCGCGCTGTTCGTCGGCATCTTCCTGATCCTCAACACGTTCTCGATCGTGGTGGCCCAGCGCACCCGGGAGCTGGCCCTGCTCCGGGCGATCGGCGCCAGCCGCCGCCAGGTGATCAACTCGGTGCTGGTGGAGGCCGTGGTGGTCGGCGTGATCGCCTCGGTCCTCGGCCTGGCCGCCGGGGTCGGGGCGGGCGCCGGGCTGGGCGCGCTGTTCAGTGGCATGAGCGGCGGCATGCACCTGGCCCCGATCGGGGTGCCGCTGTCCGCGGTGATCAGCTCGTTCACGGTCGGCATCCTGGTCACCGTGGTCGCCGCGGTGCTGCCCGCGCTGCGCGCCTCGCGGATCTCGCCGGTCGCCGCGATGCAGGACGTCGCCACCCCGGACCGGCCGCTCACCAAGCTGACCGTGGCCGGCACCGTGGTGACCGCGGCCGGGGCGGCGGCTCTGGGCACCGGGCTGTTCGCCGACTCCGGCGACGCCACGCTGTACCTGATCCTCGGCGGTGTGCTGGTCACCTTCATCGGTGTCGCCCTGCTCACCCCGCTGATCGCCCGCCCGGTGGTGTCCCTGCTGGGCCGGCTGTTCTCCTGGTCGGTGCCGGGGCGGCTGGGCCGGCTCAACTCGGGCCGCAACCCGCGCCGCACCGCGATCACGGCGGCCGCCCTGATGGTCGGCATCGCCCTGGTCACCGGTGTGACCGTGGTGATGGACTCGGCGAAGAGCAGTCTCAAGGCCGAGGCGGCCCGGATCCTCAAGGCCCAGATCATGATCAGTGGTGATCAGGGCGGGCCGCGGCCGCCGACGTACGATCCGGCCGTCCTGGACAAGGCCGCGCAGATCCCCGGGGTGCGGGCGGCCGCCGGCCTCTACAACGACCTGGTGGCGATCGGCGACGACCGGACGTACGTGGCCGCGACCGAGGACCTCTCCCGGATGGCGGAGGCCTACGGCACCACCGCCGCGAAGCTCGGCCCCGCCGAGATCGCGGTGAGCGAACCGGAGGCCACCGAGCGCGGCTGGCAGATCGGCTCGACCGCGACGATCCAGACGTCGAAGGGTGAACCCCTGACGTACACGGTGGCGCACGTCTTCGGAGAGAACGCGCTGCCCGGCAGCATCATCCTGCCGGCCGAGGCGATCAAGGGCTTCGGCATCAGCCAGCCGGTCCTCGGATTCATCCGCCTGGACGACGGTGTCGCGGTGTCGTCGGTGCTGCCGCAGGTGAAGGCCCTGGTCGCGGACAGTCCCGAGGTGACCGCCACCGACCAGCAGACCTTCGTCGACGATCAGGCCGCGGTCTTCGACCAGATCATCACGATGATCCAGATCCTGCTGGGCCTGGCCATCCTGATCGCGGTCCTGGGCGTGGTCAACACCCTGGCCCTGTCCGTCCTGGAGCGCACCCGCGAACTGGGGCTGCTCCGCGCCGTCGGCCTGGGCCGCGCCCAGACCATGCGCATGATCACCGTCGAGGCCGTGGTGATCGCCGTCTTCGGCGCCCTCCTCGGCGTGGCGGTCGGCGCCGGCATGGGCAGCGCGGTGGCCCGTGCCCTGGAGAACGACGGCATCACCGAGATCGTCCTCCCCTGGGCCCGCATGGGCACCTACCTGGTCCTGGCCGCCCTGGTCGGCGTCTTCGCCGCCGTCCTCCCGGCGATCCGGGCCGCCCGCCTCAACGTCCTGGGCGCCATCGCCCACGACTGACCATCGGCGAACAACCCGCGCCCACCCCGGGCGCACGAGTCGGCCCCGGCCCCGTGCCGGGGCCGCCCCGTTCCCGGAACACGTCCGCCCCTCCCCGGACCAGCCGGACCACCGATCTTCGCCCGGCGGCGCCTCGCGGGCGGGACCACGCACGGGCATCGCGGTGCGCTACGGGACGTTCTGGATGTGGTTGGGGACGCTTCACCCCGTACCGGATAAGGGTTTCGGCCTGTCAGACCTTGCTGGGCAGGCGGCGGTGGAGTTCGGCGAGCATGACCTCCGGGCCGGGGGACATCAGGCCCACGTCGATGACGTAGGCGAACTCGCCGCCCCGGCGCCGGACCCGCGGAGGGCCGCCCTTGCCGGGCAGTCGGGTGGCGTAGTTCTCGCTGATCGGCGTGATCACCAGCTCGGTGAACGGGCCACGGCCGTGCAGGGCCACGGCGGCGATCCCGGACCAGGGCAGATGGACCGGCTGCCGGCTGGTGGCGGCGAAGTCGATCCCGTGCACCGAGGTGTGCAGCCAGCCCAGCCGCCGCCAGACGACCAGCATGAGCACGGCGGCCACCGCGGCCGGGACGATCAGGCTGGCCTCGACGAAGATGACGATGTGCGACGCGTCCGGACGGTATCCGGCGGCCATCCGCACGCCGAGCGTGATCAGCAGCAACGGCAGCCAGGCGGCGGCCAGCACCCACAGGGCGGTCACGTAGAACATCCCGCGCGCCTGGAGGAACCTGACGGTGTCGTCGGTGGGCCCGAGCACCTGATCCAGGTGATCTGTCATATGACGATTATGTTCGGATAAGTGCTTCCTTTTCGGCGGAATAGGTACGGGTGGTCAGCCACAGCTTGTAGATGAGCAGCAGCTCGAACGCGGTCAGCAGAACCGCCGCGACCACGGTGAACGGCACGACGAGGCCGGTCAGCGGGCCGAGCACGAAGACGAACATCATGAACTCGATGCCGCTGAACACGTGGGCCCGGATCCGGTGTGCCAGCAGGAACCCGCGCGCCCGGCCGAACAGCCCGAACCGGGCCCGGAAGTCGCCGTGCACGTCGGCCGGCTCCGGGCCGTCGCCGCGCATCAGCTCCCTGATCTTCCCCATCTGGAGCGCGTTCAGGTAGCGGAACAGATCGAGGAAGATCACCAGCCCGGCCAGCCCGATCCAGAGCGGGTCGCCGGTACGCTGCCACTGCCCGCCGAACAGCCCGAGCGCGCAGATCACCACGCGCAGCCGGTCGAAGATGTAGTCCAGCCAGACGCCGAACACCGAACCGGTCCCGTTCAGCCGGGCGATCTTGCCGTCCAGGCAGTCGATCAGGAACGCCACGTGGAACAGCAGCGCCCCGGCGATCAGCCACCCGGCCCAGAAACACGCGGCGGCGCCCAGCCCGACACCGAACGCCAGGAGGCTGAGCCGGTTCGGCGTCACCCACCGCCAGGGCGCGATCAACCGCACCACGTGCACCGCCACCGGATCGACGAGCCACACCGTCCACCAGGAGTCCCGCCGCTTGTAGGTGCGCTCCCGGATCTCGTCGACCGTCAATCGGGGGGTCATGCGGGCGACATTACCGCTAGTGAGCAAGGTCGATACAGATCGTCACTCCTGAGGTGCCCGGCGCGGCCATCGGGTACGCACCGCCGCGCGCACGTAGGCTGTTCCCCATGAGTGAGTTCGACGGCCTCCCCATCCTCCGTTCTCCCGTGGCCATCGCCGCCTTCGAGGGCTGGAACGACGCCGCGGACGCTTCGACCGCGGCCGTCGAACACCTCGAGCAGGTGTGGGAGGCGCGCGAGGTCACCAGCATCGACCCGGAGGACTTCTACGACTTCCAGGTCAGCCGTCCGACGATCACCATGGCGGAGGGTGAGACCCGCAAGATCGAGTGGCCGACCACCCGGTTCACGGTGGCCAGCCCGCCCGGCGCCGACCGGGACGTGGTGCTCATCCGGGGCATCGAGCCGAGCATGCGGTGGCGGACGTTCTGCGAGTCGGTCCTGGAGATCTGCCACAGCCTCGAGGTGAACCGGATCGTCCTGCTCGGGGCGCTGCTGGCCGACGTGCCGTACACCCGGCCCCTGCCGATCAGCGGCACCGCCAGCGACCGCGAGACCGCCGAGAAGTACAAGGTCGTCCCCACCCGCTACGACGGCCCGACCGGCATCGTCGGCGTGCTCCAGGAGGCGGCCAGCCGCGCCGAGCTGGACGCGCTGTCGTTCTGGGTGCACGTCCCGCACTACGCGAACAACCCGCCCTGCCCGAAGGCCACGCTGTCGCTGCTCAGCCGGATCGAGGACGTCCTCGACCTGCCGGTGCCGATGGCCGACCTGGCCGAGCAGGCCGACGACTGGGAGAAGAAGGTCCGCGCCGCCGCCGAGCAGGACTCCGAACTCGGGGAGTACGTGCGGGAGCTGGAGGAGCGGGTCGGCGACGCCGGGATCCAGCCGCTCACCGGCGACGAGATCGCCAGCGAGTTCGAGAAGTACCTGCGCCGGCGCGGCGGTTCGGCCGGCCCCACCGCCGGCTCCTGGTGAGACGCCGACGGCGGGTGACCCCGATCGGGGTCACCCGCCGTCACGGAAGACGAATATCAGGACGACTTCTCGTAGGAGAGAACGAGATCCTGGAAACCACTCCACTCCGCCTGAGTGAAGACCAGCGGCGGCTGACCGGGATTCTTGCTGTCCCGCAATCTGATGGTGCCATCAATCTGAGCAACCTCGATGCACCCGGAAGTCGCACAGAACGAACTGCGCTGCCACGCCATTGTGGTGTCTTTCATCTCGCACCTTTCTGGACATGTCAGGACCCCTTGTCCTGATCCCCGCCGGGCGCTCGGGCTATACGTGCGCGCAGGTCATAGGCCCGCGCTAGGATGAGTGCCCGGCTCGCATCCTCGTCGAGCGACTGTTTCCAGAAACGCTCGAAGACATCCATGTGGAAATTTACCTCCGGCGCGTCCTCTACCATTTCGTCCCGCGTGTAGGACTCTCTATAGAGAACCGCGTCATCGGGCGGGTCGTCCCCGAGATGGATCACCGCGAATGCGCCGAACATGCCCATCACCGCCCCGTCGTCCATCGGGAGCACGCGGACATGGACGTTCGGCCGGGAGGCGGAGGCGGCGAGATCGTCGAACTGGTCGGCGGTCGTCGACATCCCGCCCACCATCCGCCACAGAGCGGACTCGTCGAAGAGGAGGCGGTACTCCGGCGCGCCGTCCTGCTCGATCACCCGCCGGCGGCGGTCCAGCCGCACCTCCCGGCGGACCCGGCGCTGATCGTCGCTGAGATTGGCGCCGTACCACGCCAGGGTCGCCTCGGCGGTGGCCGGCGTCTGGAGATGCCCCGGCACCATGGTCGGCTGGTACTCCCGGATGGAGGTCGCCGCCATCTCGAACTGCATCAGCTGGAGCAGACCGGGCGGGAGGTGGTCACGGTGCTCGGGCGCCGTCCAGTACCGCTCGCGACGGGCGGTCCGCGCCTCCTCCGCCAGGTCGGCGATCCGGACCTCGTCGGTCACCTGGTACACGGTGAGGGCGGCGCGCAGATCGGTGGGCGAGACGGTCACCTCACCCAGCTCGATCCGCTGCAGTTTGGACAGCGACCAGCCGAGCTTCTTGGCGACCTCGGTCTGACTGAGCCCGGTGCGCTCACGGGCCGCGCGCAATGCCAGGCGCACCCGCCGCCTCGAGACAGCGGGCAGGTCGTCGCGCGCAGCCGACATCCAGCCTCACCAAACGCTTGAATCGTCGCGAATCGACCGAAACTGCGACCTGGCATTCTGCCGTGTCGCTCACGGCTTGCCGAAGGATACCCCAAGGACCCGTCCCGGGGAGAAAGGCCGGGGCGGCACCCAGTTGCCGCTGGGTGCCGCCCGTCCACCGACCCGTCCTTAACGTGCACTCAGTATGGGGTCCAACCGCCCGTGTCCGCCAGACCTCTGACAGCCATATAGCTGATAGCCGAATTCACTCATGGTTTCATGCGGCGAAGGTCGGCGCGTCGCATGACGCCGCCACCACCGGTGGCGCATCCTAGGAACCTAGCTGGAAAGGGGACGATCATGACCGTCAATCCGGGCGCCGCCGAGTTCCCGCATCGGCAGATCGCGGCTCAGCTGCGGGAACGCATCCGTCGCGGGGACTGGCAGCCGGGCGAGCGCCTGCCCTCCATCCCGGCCATGGCGGAGATGTTCGGCGTCGCGAAGCAGACCGTGCAGCGTACCGTCGACCAGCTACGGGTCGAGGGCATCCTGATCACCAAACCCGGCTCCGGCACGTACGTCCGGGGCACCCGCCGCCGCCTGAACCGGCTCTCCCGCGGCCGGTACGGAGCCCACCGCGGCTACCACGCCGACCTGGCCGCCCGCTACCGCCAGCAGCTCACCGCCGTCGGCCGGGAACCCGCCCCGCCCGAGGTGGCCGACGCCTTCGGGGTCCGCGACGGCACCGAGATGCTGGTCCGGCGGCACGTCGTACGCACCGACGACGCGACCGTGGAGGTGGGCGCCTCCTGGTTCCGGGTGACCGACGCGAGCGGCACCACCCTGGAGCGGCCCGAGGCGTTCGGCCGGCCCCTCTACCAGGAGGCCGAGGAGGTGCTGGATCGCAGGTACACGACGGCCACCGACACGATCAGCGCCCGCCAGCCCAGCCGGGAGGAGGCGGAGATCCTCCAGATCCGGCCGGACACCCCGGTGCTCCATCTGCTACATGTCGCTTTCGACGAGACCCGTAAACCGATCGAGGTGGCGCAGGCGACCTGGCCGGGGCCGATGACCACGCTGACCGAGGAGTACCGGATCCCCACGCCGGCCGCCGAACCCGACCCCGATCCGGGGCTGGCTCTGGCCTGACGAAAGGCCGGACAGCAGCGCCGTCACCGCCGCGGCGAACCGGTCCGGCTCCTCCGACATCGGATGGTGGCCGGACTCCGGCAGGACCACGAGACGTTTGCCCGGTGCGCGCAGGGGCGGTGTACCAGGTGGCGAACGGCTCGGCCAGGGAGCGCATCTCCCGGCCGCCCTGCACGAAGTAGGCCGGGATCGCCAGCTCCGGCACGTCCCGGCGCAGGTCGACGTCCTGGAGGTTCGGGTAGAGGGCGTCCCAGGCGTCCGGCATCGTGGTCATCACGTGCGCCCTCGCCAGCGGGGTGTACTCGGGGACGCCCAGGTCGAACGGCGGGCCGGCGATCCCGTACACCTCGGGCGTGTGCAGCTGGAACGGCTCGTAGTCGTAGACGTCCGGCCACGGCGGCGGGCCCTGGGCGGTCAGCCGGTCCACCAGGTCGTCGCGGCCGCCCGGCGGACCGGGCACGAACAGCAGCACCGGCGCCGCCGCGTCCCGGCCGCGGATCATCACCCGCAGACCGCCGACCTGGGCCAGTTCGGCGACGCCACCGGGGATCCGCTCCGTCCGGGCCGGCACGGCGGCCAGCACCAGCCCGGCCGCGGCCAGGCCGAGCGGGATCCGGCGCCGGACACCGCTCCCCCACGCCGCGCCGGCCGCCATCGGGAACAGCGCCAGCAGCCCGTGCACCCCACGCCCGGTGATCAGCACCAGAAGACCCAGCACGCTCGGGTGCGGCGCGTCCACCGAGGGGCCGGTCGCGCTCATCCGCGCCAGCTCGAAGGCGATGGCGTACGCGAGAGGCGCGCCCAGGATCATCCAGCGGGTGCCGGCCGCGCGCCCGGCCAGGACGCCCACCACCAGGCTGATCGCGATCGACCAGAGGGCCTGTCCTCCGGTGAGCGGGCCGCGTGGCGTCCACAGGGCGGCGGCCACTCCCCAGGCCACGGGAACGACGACGGCGAGGAATCTCTTCATGCCCGGCAGCATGGAGCCGCGGCCCGTCCACACGGACCGGACGGCGGGCGGGGGCCGGGCCCTACTTTGGTAGGTGCCGGCGCGAACGCCGTACCCCATAGGGTTTGCGTCATGCTCCTCGCCCTGCTGGTGCCGGACCCGGCAGCGCCTCGCGCGGCCTCCCGCGACCGCGTCGCCGACGCCGTCGCGATCCTGCCGGCGCTGGCCTACGGCCTGGGGATGATGCTGCTCGGCGACGCCACCCGGCCCGGCGCGGCGCTGCCCTGGCCGGCCGACGTGGCGGTGGGGCTGGCCTGCGCGGCCGCGCTCACGCTGCGACGACGGCATCCGCTCGCGGTGACGGCGGTGCTGCTGCCGTTCGGTGCGGTGTCGGTGACCGCGACCGGGCCGATCGTCGTGGCGCTGTTCACCGCGGCGATCCGGTCGAGGCTTCCGGTCCTGGTCGTGCTCGGCGCGGTCAACGTCGGCACCGCCGGGCTGTACTTCGTGCTCCACGACGACCCGGCGTTCGACATCCGGGTCGATTTCGTGGTCCGTGGCGTGCTCACCGTGGCGGCGCTCGGCTGGGGGCTGTTCGTGCAGGCGTACCGGCGTCTCACCACCTCGCTGCGCGACCACGCCGCCCGCCTGGAGGCCGAGCAGCGGCTGCGCGAGGACCGGGCCAGACTGACCGAACGCGCCCGGATCGCCCGCGAGATGCACGACGTCCTGGCCCACCGGATGTCGCTGATCAGCCTGCACGCCGGCGCTCTCGAGGTGCGCGGCACGGTGTCGCCGGAGGAGCTGACGCCGGCGGCCGGCGCGATCCGCGGCAGCGCGCACGAGGCCCTCGAGGAGCTGCGGGCCGTGGTCGGCGTGCCGAGCGGGCGTCCCGAGCCGCCGCAGCCCGGCCTCGGCGACATGGACGAGCTGGTGGGCGGCGCGCGGGCCGCCGGGATGGCCGTCGACTACCGCAACGAGCTGCCCGCGGACATCCCACCGGAGGTGCTCGGCCGCACCGTCTACCGCATCGTCCAGGAGGGACTGACGAACGCCCGCAAGCACGGCACGGGGCCGGCCGCCACGGTGCGCATGGCCGGTGCCGCCGGTCACGCTCTCCGCGTCACGATCACCAACCCCTGCACCGGTACGCCGTCCGCGCGGCCGCCGGGCGCCGGGCTGGGCCTGGTCGGCATCGCCGAACGGGTGGCCCTGGCCGGCGGCCGCGTCACCCACGGCCCGGTGGACGGCGCCTTCCACCTGGACGCCTCCCTGCCGTGGCCGGCATGACCCCCGGCCGGCCGATCCGGCTGGTGATCGTCGACGACGACGCGCTGGTTCCGGGCCGGGCTGCGGATCCTGGTCGGCGGGTCGCCCTCACCGACCGGGAACGCGAGGTGGCCGTCCTGGTGGGCGGCGAGGACGGTGGCCGGTCAGGCCGCGGCCGGGACGGGAGTGGGCGCCGGGGCCGGGGAGCGGGCCAGGTCGCGGGCCATCAGGCCGAAGCCGGCCAGGAGCAGCAGGGGGCCGGTGACGCCGATCGGGCCGAGGCCCAGACCGAGGAAGGCGACGATGCCGGCCACCACCAGGGCGGCCGTCCACCAGCGGGTGGTTCGGCCCACCGCGGCGCCGACCGCCACCGCGATCAGGCCCAGCAGGCTGAACAGCATGGCGGGCAGGGCCCAGCCGAAGGTGAAGGCGGCGTACCCGCCGAGGGTCTCGGCCACCCGGTCGGCGGTGGCGGCGTCCAGCACCTGACGGGCGGCCAGATCGGCGCTGTCGCCCACCATCAGGCCACTGAAGTTGATCAGGGCCAGAACGGTGATCCCGGCCGCCACCCGCGTGAACCGGTTGGCGCGGGACGCCACGGCGAGCACGGCGGGCACGAAGAACACCCACCCGAGGTGCAGGAACAGGGCGCTGACCTGGGTCTGCACCGGCCTGGCCACACTGTCGGCAACGTCGGCGCCCCAGTCCGGCACCGTCGCCATCCCCAGTGCGAACAGCGCCGGCGCGGCGTACAGGGAGAAGAGGCCGAACCGGCGCCGGAAGGTCCCGAAGCTGTCCCGCTCGGCGGCCGGGGCGGCGGTGGGCCGGACCAGACGCCAGGCCGCCGCGCCGTAGGCGCCGATCAGGACGACCGGGCCGAGCAGGCAGAGCGGCACCGGCGAGATGGCGAACACCAGGTAGAGGGCCATGCCGAGCAGGGCGGCGCCGGCCGTCCACCAGTCGATGACCCGGCCGCGGGCGGCGGCGATCGGGGTGAGGACGAGCGACAGTCCCCAGCCGATCAGGCCGGGCCACTGCCAGCCGGCGACCGTGACGCTCATCGCGAGAAACTTCTCGTCGACCGCCTGCACCCGCGCGTCCGGAAGGGTCTGTTCCAGGGCCAGCAGGAAGAAATCGTTGGCCATCAGCGCCGAGAACGTGGTCAGGCCGACGATCACGCTGATCCAGGCGATGCGGGCCAGTACGGCGCCGCGTTCGCGGATCGGGGTGAGCAGGCCCAACAGGCCGGGCACGAAGAGCACCCACGCCCAGTGCAGCAGGATCGAGTGCGCCTGCACGGCGCCCGGATGCTGCCGGTAGATCCCGTAACCCTGGTCGTCGCCGAGCGCCGGGTCCACCCCGGTCGCCACGGTCAGGGCGATCGGCGCGGCCACCAGGCACACCGCCGCGGCTTTCCGCCACATGATCGAATTCCTCCCCCTCGTCGGTGGTACGGGGCGGAACGTTAGGGACGGCGGGCGCGGGCGTCGCCCGTACGCGGAGTGATCCGGTGTCCTCCTCGAGGGGGACGGGCCGTCCTCCCGGGGGCGGGTTCGGCGGAGTGGCGCGGCACCGTACCTTCTACGCGTGTTGCGGGATGTGGTGCGGCGGATCAGCTGGAGTGACGTGGCCCTGGCGGCCGGGTTCGTGGTGTTCGCGCTGCTCGAGGAGTTGCTCATCCGGATGCCGGGTGACTGGTGGCCGTTCCTGCTGGCCCTCTGCGCCGTGCTGATCCTGCTGCGCCGGCAGTTCCCGCTGACGGCGATGGTCCCGCACGGCATCGTCGTGATGAACGTGTTCTACGTCGCGGCCACCATCGACGGTGAGAAGACGATCAACTTCCGGCTCTGGCAGGTGGTCGCGATGATCATCTGCTCGTACGCGGTGGGCCGCTGGGTGCCACCGTCCGGCCCGGACCGGCGGGGTCTGTTCGGCGCGCTGCTGATCCTCTACACCGTGGTGGCCTACTACCTCAACAATCCGGGCGACCCGATGGCCGACATCTTCTTCCCGGGCACCCCGTACGTGCTGGGGATCGTGGTGGCGACCCAGGCGCGCAAGCTGGCCGAGGCGGCGGCGGTGCGGGCCGAGTTCCGGGAGCGGCAGGCCCGTGAGGCGATCATGGAGGAGCGGGTGCGGATCGCCCGCGAGCTGCACGACATGGTGGCGCACAGTGTCACGGTCATGGTGATCCAGGCCGGGGTGGTGCGGCGGCGGATGGACGCGGAGCTGCCGGTCGACCCGCAGTTGCTGCGCGGCATCGAGGAGGCGGGGCGGGACGCGGTGGTCGAGTTGCGCCGTACCCTGGGGCTGCTGCGCGGCGAGGGCGGGGACGGCACGGCCCAGGCGCCGGCCGGTCTGGAGCGGCTGGAGGATCTGGTCGGGCAGGTTCGCGAGGCGGGGCTGCGGGTGACCGTCCAGCGCGACGGCGACCCGGTGCCGCTGTTGCCGGCCGCGGACCTGTCGGCCTATCGGATCGTCCAGGAGGCGCTGACCAACGTGCTGAAACACGCCCACGCGAGCCACGCCGAGCTGACCGTCGGCTACCGGGCCGACGGTCTGCATCTGGGGGTGGTCAACGACGGGCCGCCGGCCGCCCCGGCGACCGTCGGCGGGCAGGGGCTGATCGGGATGCGGGAGCGGGTGACGCTGTTCGGCGGCGATCTCACCGCCGGGCCCCGTCCCGGTGGCGGGTTCGCGGTCACCGCCCGCCTGCCGGTCACCGCCCGGGAGGCCCGGCCGTGACGATCAGTGTGGTGATCGCCGACGACCAGGGGATGCTGCGGGCCGGGTTGCGCATGGTGATCGAGACCGAGCCGGACATGAACGTGGTCGGCGAGGCGAGCGACGGTGTGGAGGCGGTCGCGGTGGCGCGGCGGCTGCGGCCGGACGTGGTGCTCATGGACATCGCCATGCCCCGCCAGGACGGGCTGTCCGCGACCCGGGCGCTGCTGGCCACCCCGGATCCGCCACGGGTGATCGTGCTGACCACCTTCGACACCGACGACAACCTGTTCCGGGCGTTGCAGGCCGGGGCCAGCGGTTTCCTGCTGAAGGTGTCCTCGCCGGAGCACCTGATCACCGCGATCCGGGTGGTGGCGGGCGGGGAGGCGCTGCTCGACCCGGCGGTGACGACCCGGGTGATCTCGGCGTTCGCCGGGCGGCCGGGGCCGGAGCCGCCGCCCGAGGTGGGTGAGCTGACGCCACGGGAGCTGGACGTGCTGCGGCTGATGGCGCGCGGGATGTCGAACTCCGAGATCGCGGCGGCGCTCACCGTGGGCGAGGCGACGGTGAAGACGCATGTGGCGCGGGTGCTGATGAAACTCGGGCTGCGGGACCGGGTGCAGGCGGTCGTCTACGCGTACGAGTCGGGGCTGGTCCGGGCCGGTGGCGGCTGATTGCCCCAGAAGTTTTCGACGCCCGAGGCGCCAGTGCGGGCCTCGGGCGTTTGTCCCTGAACGGTGTTTCCGGGGGCGTTGCGGCGATCAGTTGTAGATCGTGCCAGGCGCCCGGCGCTGACCGCCGAAGGCGTTCTGGTCGATCAGGCTGATGTTGATCAGGCCGTGCTGCTCGACATAGGCGTTCTGATTGGCCACGTTCGTGACCGGGGCCTGCTGCGGCCGAACGTAGCCGGCGGGACCGTAGGCGGGACCATAGGCGGGACCGTATGCGGGACCGTAGGCGGGCGAAATCGGGCCGCACCCACAGGAGAGAGCCGCAGCCTGGGCCGGGGCGGATACTGCCAGGGCGGCACCGGTCGCGATGAGGAAACCGCCGAGAGTCAGAGCCGTCTTGCGCATGTTTTACCTTTCCAGTACGTGTGTTTGGACAAGTGGCCGGAAACCGGCCGAGCTGACGCCCGAAGCACCATCGGCGCTTCGGGCGTCAGCCGAACAACGAATCCACTACGCGAGTGGAAACGGGATTGTCACCAGCCCCAGATGTTGTTGTCGTCGCCGGCCTGGGCCGAGTTCTGGACAGTGATGCTGGAGTTGTACTTGCCGATCTGGTTGGTGTACGCCTTCTGGGAGGAAACGTTGTTCACGGTCGGCCGCTGGTAGTACGGCTGGTAGCAGTTGTAGTACCCCTGGTAGCCGCACGTCGGGGTGCTCGGGGCAGCCTGGGCGGGGGCGGACACTGCCAGGGCGGCGCCGGTCGCGAGGAAGAGGCCACCCAGGTACAGAGCCGTCTTGCGCATGGTGTTTCCTTTCGGATTTGGGGTTTGGCTTGTTGTGCCAAGGAGAATCTTGGACGGAGCGGCCCGCGATCGCTGGGATTTGAGCGAACAACTTCCGCCGTTTCACCTAATAGAGGAAACTCCCGAAACCCGGCGAGAATCTGGCTAGGGTCACGCGGGGCGTTTCTCTTCCCGAACGGCTCCCGGGTACGCGAAAGGCCCCCGTCCAAGCGTGGACGGGGGCCTTTTCTGAATGGTCTTACAGGCGCACGCCGAGAAGGGCATCCACCGTTCGTGTCATCAACTCCGGCGCGCCGGAGTCGTCGCCCACGCCGGTCAGCGCCGCCTCCGCCCAGGCGTCCACGAGAGACAGCGCGGCGGGCGCGTCCAGGTCGTCGGCGAGCGCCTCACGGACCGCCGCCAGGAGGCCGGCCCCGGACGGCCCGGACGGCGCGGCGGCCGCCTCCCGCCACCGGGCCAGCCGCGACTGGCCCTGCTTGAGCACGTCGTCGGTCCAGTCCCGGTCGGCGCGGTAGTGCCCGGAGAGCAGGCCGAGCCGGACCGCCATCGGGTCCACCCCGTCACCGCGCAGCCGGGACACGAAGACCAGGTTGCCGCGCGACTTCGACATCTTCTCGCCGTCCAGGCCGATCATCCCGGCGTGCACGTAGTGCGCGGCGAACGGCTCCGCCCCGGTCAGCACCTCGGCGTGGGCCGCCGAGCACTCGTGGTGGGGGTAGAGCAGGTCGCTGCCGCCGCCCTGCACGTCGATGGTGTCGCCGAGCAGGCGGAGCGCGATGGTGGCGCACTCGATGTGCCAGCCCGGGCGGCCGGGACCGAGCTCGCCGCCGTCCCACACCGGCTCGCCGTCGCGGGCGCCGCGCCACAGCAGCGGGTCGAGCGGGTCCCGCTTGCCGGCCCGCTCCGGGTCGCCGCCGCGCTCCGCGGAGAGCACCGTCATCTCGTCGCGCGACAGGTGCGACTCGTAGCCGAACCGGGGCGCGGCGGAGAGGTCGAAGTAGACGTCGCCGGTGCCGTCGCCGAGCTGGTACGCGGCCCCTTTCCCGACCAGTTCGACGACGTGCTCGACGATTCCCGGAATGGACTCGACGGCGCCGACGTAGTGGGCGGGCGGAATGATCCGCAGCGCCTCCATGTCCTCCCGGAAGAGGGCGGTCTCCCGCATCGCCAGAACGATCCAGTCCTCGCCGTCGCGCTCGGCGCGTTCCAGCAACGGGTCGTCGATGTCAGTCACATTCTGCACATATCGGACATCGTTTCCGAGGTCCCGCCACATACGATTCACCAGATCGAAGGTGATCATCGTGGCGGCGTGCCCGAGATGGGTGGCGTCGTACGGCGTGATGCCGCAGACGTACATCGTGGCGCTGCCGGCCGGCGTGCTGGGCTGCGCCGACGCCCGCGCCGTGTCGTACAGCCGCAGCGGGGACCGCGCGGGCGAGTCCGGCAGGGTGGGTACGTCGTGGCCGGTCCATGCATCCATGAAGGGAGCCTAACCAGCTGCCCCGGAAGGGGCCCCAGGGCGTGAGCTAAACCTCTAGATCGGCGGCCAGGGAATAGCCGGCCAGTCGGTCGGCGGCTGGGGGAACCGGTCCGCCCGCAGCAGCCGCTTCACCCGCAGCCCGACATGCTGCACCTCGGCGACGGTCAGATGCTCCTCGAGCGCCGCGCCGAGCGGGCCGACCAGCTGCTCGCCGAGCCGGGTGAGCACCGCCGTGCCCTCGCCCGGCAGCGGCCGGCCGGTCCAGCCCCAGAGCACCGTGCGCAACTTGTTCTCCACGTGGAAGCTGACCCCGTGGTCCACCCCGTGCAGGCCGCCGGTCGCCGGATAGAGCACGTGCCCGCCCTTGCGGTCGGCATTGTTGATCACCGCGTCGAAGAGGGCCAGCCGGGCCAGGCGCGGGTCGTCGGCGTGGGCCAGCGCGAACGCGTCGCCGTCGTCGTCGCGTGCGGCGGCCACCGGGATCCAGCCGGGCGGCACGTCGTACGCCGGGACGAACCCGATCAGCCCGGGCACCTCCTCCGGCTCGTCGATCCAGAGTTGCAGCGCCCCGGGGCCGAGCGGCCCGTCCCGCAGGATGGTGGGCGGCACCAGATCCCACCCGGTGGCCCGGGAGACCAGGTAGGCCGACACCTCACGACCGGCGAGCGTGCCGTCCGGGAAGTCCCACAGCGGGCGCTCGCCGCGCACCGGCTTGTAGACGCAGCGCCGGGTCAGCCCGTCCAGGCTGATCTCGGCGCGCAGGGTGGTGTTGGAGGCGTCCACCAGGCGCCCCTCGATCTCGATCCGCCCGCGCCCGAGCAACTCGAGCGCGTCGGCCTCGGCCAGCACCGACGTCGGCTCCGCCGTCACCGGTGGTAGCCGTTGTGCCGGGGACAGAGGTGACCGGCCGGGTCGAGCGGCTGGCCGCAGAGCGGGCACGGCGGCCGGCCGGCGGCCACGACACGGCGGGCCCGGTCGATGAACGCGCGGGTCGCCTCGGGGGTGAGCCGCACCCGGAGCCGGTCCAGATCGTCGTCCGGCTCGTCGTCGTCGGCTTCCTCGTCGTCCTCGTCGTCGAGCGGGCTGCCGGAGAGATCGGCATCCGGTTCACCGGCCTCTATCGCCTCGATCACGACGGTGCTGGTGTCCACGTCGAAGGCCAGGCCCAGCGTGCCGACGCGGAACTCCTCGTCGACCGGGGTGTCGAGCGGCTCGTTGTCGTGCCCGACCGTCAGCGCGGCCTCCGGCAGCGTGACGCCGAACCGCTTGTTCGCCTCGAGGAGCAGCTCCTCCAGCTTCTCGGCGAGCAGCGACACCTGGACCTTCTCCAGCGCGACGCTGATCACCCGGCCGCCACCGCGGGCCTGGAGATAGAAAGTGCGGTCCCCCGGCTCGCCCACCGTCCCGGCGACGAACCGCTCCGGCGGCTCGAAGGCATGCACTTGGTGGGTCATGCGGACAACCCTAGCCATCCGCGGCGGTAACCGCGCGGGCCAAGGTCCCCGGTTCGCCGAGGGCGCAAACCGGCCCACGCTGCGACGATACAGCGATCACGCAGCGTCGTCAGACCCCGCCTCCGGCGCCACCACCCACGGCCGCGTCACTCTCCGCGGCCCGCTCCCGCCCATCGATCTTCGGGGGTACGAGCGAGCCCAGTTCACCGGTCTCGTTGAGGCGCACCACGAACGGCCGCCCGGCGGTGTACCGGATCGCGGTGATCGACGCCGGGTCGGCCACGATCCGCTGGAACTGGTCGAGGTGCAGGCCCAGCGCGTCGGCCACGATGGCCTTGATCACATCGCCGTGGCCGCACGCCAGCCAGACCGCGTCCGCGCCGTGCTCGGCGGTGATCTTCGCGTCCCAGGAGCGGATCGCCTCGACCGCCCGTGCCGACATCGCGGCCATCGACTCGCCGTTCGGGAAGACGACCGCGCTGGGGTGGTGCTGGACGACCTGCCAGAGCGGCTCCTGGGCCAACTCCTTGAGCGGCCGGCCCTCCCAGTCGCCGTATCCGCACTCGGTCAGGCCCTCGTCCAGCACCGGCTCGGCGCCCGGCACCGCCAGCCCGACCGTCTGCCGGCAGCGGATGAGCGGGCTGGAGACGACCGCGGCCAGCGGCAGCCCGTCCAGGCGGGCGGCCACCCGGGACGCCTGGGCACGGCCGGTGTCGTCCAGCTCGACCGGCCGGCGCCCGGCGAGCTCCCCGGAGGCGTTCGCGGTGGTCCGGCCGTGCCGGAGCAGCAGGACGGTGGCCACTAGCGGCCCACGCCGGACTCTTCGAAGGCCTCGGCCACGATCCGCAGCGTCCGCAGACCGCTCTCCAGACCGCCCACGTACGGGCTGATCGACAGCGTGCCGACACCTGCCGCCGCGTACTCCTCGATCCGTTTCCGGACCTGCTCGCGGGTGCCGATGATCGAGGTGCGCTCGATGAACTCGCGGGGCAACGCGGCCGCCGCCTCGACCGGCTTCCGGCTCAGGTAGAGGTCCTGCACCGTCTTCGCCTCGTCGGCGTAGCCGAGCCGGACCGCGAGCGCGTTGTAGAAGTTCTGCTCGCGGCTGCCCATCCCACCGACGTAGAGAGCCGCGTACGGCCGGATCACGTCGGCGCAGGCGTCCAGATCGTCGCCGATCGCCACCGGCACGCTGGCCACCACGTCGAAACCGGACAGCCCGAGGCCCCGCTTGGCCCGCCCGGCCGCGATGTGCCGCAGTTGGTCGCCGCACGCGTCCGGGGCCAGGAAGATCCCCAGCCAGCCGTCGGCGATCTCACCGGCCAGCTCCAGGTTCTTCGGGCCGACCGCGGCCAGATAGACCGGGATATCGGTGCGCGCCGGGTGGAAACCCAGCTTCAGCGGCTTGCCGGCGCCGCCGGGCAGCGGCAGCGTGTAGTGCTCACCCTGGTAGGACACCGCCTCACGGGACAGCGCCTGCCTGACGATGGCCACGTACTCCCGGGTGCGGGCCAGCGGCTTGGCGAACCGCACACCGTGCCAGCCCTCGGACACCTGCGGGCCGGAGACGCCCAGACCCAGCCGGAACCGCTTGCCGGACAGGGTGTCCAGGGTGGCGGCGGTCATCGCGGTCATCGCCGGGGTCCGCGCCGGGATCTGCATGACGGCCGCGCCCAGGTCGATCCGCTCGGTCTGGCCGGCGATCCAGCCGAGCATGCTCACCGTGTCCGAACCGTACGCCTCGGCGGTCCAGACCACCGAGTAGCCGAGCCGGTCCGCCTCCCGCGCCATGGCGAGATGATCGGCGGGAGTGCTCCACGCCGTCTGATAGCCGAGGCTGAGTCCGAGCCGCACCGAGCTGCCCTCCCGAGATCTTGACGAGTCTCGGGCAAGCGTACTGACCGAGGACCGACCCGTTTCGGTCCGGTAACCGACCCACCCGGCTGAGCCTCGAGCATTTCGCGAAAGGGCTGGTCTGAATAAGGTTCACTCATGCATCAGCGACCGCTCGGCCGAAGCGGGCTAGCGGTTTCGCGGCTCGCGCTCGGCACCATGACCTGGGGCCGGGACACCGACCCCGACGACGCGGCGGATCAGCTGAAGATCTTCCTGGAGGCGGGCGGCACGCTTCTGGACACCGCCGACGTGTACGGCGACGGCGACGCCGAGTCGGTGATCGGCTCGCTGCTCGACCACCTGGTCCCCCGCGACGAGGTGGTGATCGCCACCAAGGCGGGCCTCACCCCGCACCGCTACCGCCCACGCGACGGCTCCCGCGGCAACCTGCTGCGCTCACTGGACGCGTCGCTGCGCCGGCTCGGCACCGACTACGTCGACCTGTGGCAGGTGCACGGGTACGACGCCCAGACCCCGTTCGAGGAGACCTTGACCGCGCTGGACCACGCGGTGGCCAGCGGCCGGGTCCGCTACGTCGGCGTGTCCAACTTCGCCGCCTGGCAGACCGCCCGCGCGGCCACCTGGCAGGCCGCCCACCCCGGCCGGGCCCCGATCGTGGCCGCCCAGATGGAGTACTCACTGTTGGAGCGCGGCATCGAACGCGAGATCCTGCCGGCCGCGGCCGCCCTCGGGTTCGGCGTGCTGGCCTGGTCGCCGCTCGGCCGCGGGGTGCTCACCGGCAAGTACCGCAACGGCCGCCCGCTCGACTCGCGGGCCGCCTCCGAGCACATGGCCCCGTTCGTACAGACCTACCTGGAGCCACGCAGCTCCAGCATCGTCGAGGCGGTGGTCACCGCGGCGAGCGGCCTGGGAGTGTCCCCGCTGGAGGTGGCCCTGGCCTGGATCCGCGACCGCCCGGGCGTGGCCGCCCCGGTCCTCGGCGCCCGCACCGCGGGCCAGTTGGAGGGCGCCCTGCGCAGCGAGCACCTCACCCTCCCGGCCGAGATCGCCTTCGCCCTCGACGACGTCTCCGCGATCGAGGTCGGCTACCCCGAACGCGAGGGCGCCAGCCACCCCCACAGCTACTACGGCTGACGATGCCCGTTGAACGGGACCGGCGCGATCGACCAGGGCGGTCGCTGTTCTGGAGGATAAGCGCTGGTCAGTGCTTGTCGTCGGTCAGGGTGCGGAGCATATTAGACGCCATGGACTACGAATACGCGCCGCTACGGTTGCCTTCGAATGTCGATCGTCTGACCGCGGCGGCGCAGCTCGCCATCCAGGCCGAGTTCTCCGGCTGGGAGCTGGCCAGGGTTCAGCTCTTCGCCGACGGCACGCGCAAGGTGATGCTCCGCCGTCGCCTCCAGCCCACCCCGCAGCCCGGCCTCAGTTACTGAAACCCGTTCGGCAGACGCCGAACGGGTTTCTTCATGACGATGCCCGACCGGCGGGGACCGCGACCAAAGTCGCGGCGCGCCCGTCGGTGCCCTCGACACCGACGGGCGCGTCGCAGCGAGCCGGAGGCGAAGCAGTCAGGCTCAGTGCTTGTGACCGGCGTGGTCGTGGTCGTGGTCGTCCTCGTCGGGCAGGAACGGGTGCTCGTCGAGACGGCCGACCAGCAGGTCGCCCTCGACCGGGGCGAACGGGCCGCTGCCGTCCGCGTCGTCGAAGGCCTCCAGGTCGAGCGGCTCGGTCACCTCGGTGACGGTGAGCAGGCCGTCGAGCGGCTCCAGCTCGGGCACGTCGAGCGAGGCGAGCGACCCGTCGCCGGCCTGCAGCAGCTCGAGCACGGCCTCGCCGACCGACTCGACCGGGCCCGCGTCCTCGTCCTCCGGGACGGAGCTGCGCCGGGCCGCCTCGGCGACCCGCAGCAGGGCGGTGACGCTGGGCACCCGGTAGTCGCGGCGCTGCCGGACCGAGACGACCTGCGGGTACGGGTCGGCACCCGGCCCGCCCGCGGAGTCGGCCAGCTGACCGAACCGGCGGTCCGCCTCGTCCGGGTCGATGGACTCGACGTCCCACGGCGTGACTTCGCCGAAGGCGTCCAGCAGCTTCTCGTCGTACGCGAAGGAGGCGTTGTTGAGATCGACATACGCCTGCCAGACGTCGTCGTCGTCGATGCGGCCGGCGGCCGTCTTGACGGCCGCGAGATGCGCCCGCGCCGCCTCGACCACCCGCTCGAGAGCCTCGTCGAGCTCGGCGTTCTGGTCAGTCATGGAATTGGGGGTCCTTCCGATTTCAGCTGTTTCGGAGCAAACGGTCGAGCACACGCACGCCGAACTTTAGTCCTTCCACCGGAACTCGCTCGTCGATGCCGTGGAAGAGGGCACTGAAATTGAGATCCGGAGGCAGCCGGAGCGGCGCGAAGCCGAAGCAGCGGATGCCGAGCGTGGCGAAGGCCTTGGCGTCGGTGCCGCCGGACATCAGGTACGGCACGGTACGCGCTCCCGGGTCCTCGGCGCGCAGCGCGGCCCCCATGGCGTCGACCAGGGCACCGTCGAAGGAGGTCTCCACGGCCGGCTGCTGGTGCACGTGCTCGATCTCCAGGTCCGGCCCGATCACGTCACGCAGTTCGCGCAGGAACGCGTCGGCGTGGCCCGGCAGGGTCCGGCAGTCGATGGTGGCCGACGCCCGGCCCGGGATGACGTTGTCCTTGTAGCCGGCTTCCAGGCGGGTCGGGTTGGCGGTGTTGCGCAGGGTGGCGCCGATCAGGTTGGCGATCGGGCCGAGCTTGGCGACCGCGAGCTCCGGCTCGTCCGGGTCCAGCTCGATCTCACACGCTTCGCTGACCTGCTCCAGGAACGCCCGTACGGTCGGGGTGACGATGGTCGGGAACCGGTGCCGGCCGACCCGCGCGACGGCCTCGGCCAGCGCGGTGACCGCGTTGTCGTCGTGGATGAAGGAGCCGTGGCCGGGCCGCCCGGTGGCGTGCAGCCGCAGCCAGTCGAGTCCCTTCTCGGCGGTCTGCACGAGATAGAGACGGAGGTCGTCGTTGACGGTGTACGAGTACCCGCCGACCTCGCCGATCGCCTCGGTGCAGCCTTCGAACTCGTCCGGGTGGTTGCGGACCAGCCACTGGGAGCCGTACTCCATGCCGGCCTCCTCGTCGGCGGTGTACGCCAGGACGATGTCGCGTGGCGGGACGTAGCCGGTGCGCTTCCACTCGCGGACGACGGACAGCACCATGGCGTCGAAGTCCTTCATGTCGACCGCCCCGCGGCCCCACAGGTAGCCGTCCTTCTCCTCGCCCGAGAACGGCGGGACCGACCACTCGCTCGCGTCGGCCGGGACGACGTCGAGGTGCCCGTGGACGAGCAGCGCGCCCCGGGACGGGTCGGCGCCGGGTATCCGGGCGATCAGGTTGGCCCGTTTCGGCGCGGACTCCAGCAGCCGAGACTCGATCCCGACCTCGCCGAGCTTCTCCGCGACGTACTCGGCGGCGGCCCGCTCCCCCACGGTGGTCCGCTGGTCGCCGGTGTTGGTGGTGTCGATGCGCAGCAGGTCACGGCAGAGCCCGGTGACCTCGCTCTCGGCGGTGGTGTCCATCCGCCCTTCTTACCAGCCGAGTGTAAAGAGCCTTCAGTCCGATCTTCGGGTGGCGGGCGGGGCGGTCGGATGGGGTGTTTAGGCGGAGATCCGGGAAGGGTATCGGGACGGGCGTGTCTGACGTGAATCTTTTCCCGCTGCCGCCGACCGGCGGCGAGACCTCCGGGCGCAGCATCGTCGACGTGGTCGGCGAGCAGCACCGGCGGATCCTCGCCCTGACCGAGCGGCTGAGGACGGCGCCCGCCGACCGGCGGCTCGCCGACGTGCTGATCGCCATCGTGTCCCGGCACCTGAGCGCCGAGGAGCAGTATCTCTACCCGGCGGTCCGGACCGCGGTGCCCGGCGGTGACCAGATCGCCGACCGGGAGCTGGCCGAGGACGAGCAGCTGCTGCGGTTGCTGAGCGAGGGCGACGTGGGCGAGTTCGGCCCCGCGATCGAGCGGCACGTGGCGGCCGACGCCGGGGAGTTGCTGCCGCTGCTGGAGCAGATGGTCTCGGCCGAGGATCTGATCCGGCTCGGCAACCGGTTCGAGACGGCCGAGGAGGCGGCGCCGACCCGCCCGCACCCGGCCACGCCGTCGTCACCGCCGTGGAACAAGGTGGTCGACCCGATCGTGGGCGTGGTGGACAAATTGCGGGACGCGGTCACCGCACGTGCCACCTACATGAGCGATCTGTGACGATAAATGGATTACAGGCGGTAAGAACCGTCTGTCCTGTTCGTTCATACGTTTGTCACAGGTCGCCGATCATTCCACGCTTCCCGGACTAGCATTCCCTCCCGTTCTAGTCCTAACGTCACGCTATGAACCTCGAGCTGCGGCATCTGAAGGTGGTCTGCGCCATCGCGGAGACCGGCAGCGTGACCAAGGCCGCGTCACAACTCGGCCTTGCCCAGCCTGCACTCACCGCCCAACTCCAGCGGATCGAGCGCACTCTGGGTGGCCCGCTGTTCGATCGTGACCGCCGGGGCGCACGCCCCACGGCCCTGGGAGAGCTGGTGCTGTCCCGCGCCAGGGTGTTGCTGCCAGCGATGAAGGGCCTGCAGGACGAGGCGGCCCGGCTGGCCGCCGGCGGTGGGCACGACACGATGAGCAGGTACCGCATCGGCGCCATCAGCGGCCCGGTCGTGGCACACCTGGTGCACCGCCTGTCGGCGACCCAGCCGGAGGCGCAGATCTCCACCCACGCGTCCTACTACATCTCCGAGCTGTCGAGCATGGTGCTCGCCGGCAAGCTGGACTACGCGCAGGTGGGTGTCTGCGGCGACGCCATCCCCTCGGCGGAGTACGGGCTGGTCTGGGAGACGATCGGCATCGACGCGGTCTGCGTGCTGATGCCGGAGGACCACCCACAGGCCAAGAACATGGAGGTCGACCTGGCCGACCTGGCCGATGAGCACTGGGTGGCCAGCGCCGGGGACGGCTGCTTCGCCGACTGTTTCGCCGCGGCCTGCGCCCGGGCCGGCTTCGCCCCGCGCCGGGTGCTGGAGTCGGACGTCCGCAACTGCGTCGACATGGTGGAGCTGGGCTCCGCGATCGGGCTCTGCCAGCCCACCTTCCGCGCGCCGGCCGGGCTGGTCAGCCGGCCGCTGATGGGAGCGCCGCTGCGCTGGCGGATGATCCTCGGCTGGCACCCGGACTCGCAGGCCGCCCGCAGCGCGCCCAACCTGATGGGCCACGCGCAGGAGGCGTACCAGGAGATCCTGGCCCGCAACGAGAACTACATGGAGTGGATCCGCACCCAGACCCATCTGGGCGGCGGCAGCAGCCAGCTGGCCGCGGCGTGACGCGGACGGGCGCCCTGGCGTGAGGGCGCCCGTCGCCACCGGGATCAGACCGCGGCGGTCAGCGCGACATCGAAGGTGAGCGAACCGTCGCGGGCGTCCACCCGGACCGTCCGGCCGGGGGCGAGATCCGCCGCGAGCAGCATCTTCGACAGCCGGTTGTCCAGCTCACGCTGGATGGTCCGGCGCAGCGGCCGGGCTCCGAACTCGGGCTGGAAGCCCCGCTCGGCCAGCCAGTCCACCGCCGCCGGGGTGATGTCCATGGCGACGTCCTGGTCGTGCAGGCGGCGCCGGGTCCCCTCGAGCAGCATCTCGGTGATCCGGTGCAGCTGGTCGTCGTCCAGCTGCCGGAAGATGATGATCTCGTCGATCCGGTTGATGAACTCGGGCCGCAGCTGCTCCTTGAGCCGCCGGTCGAGCCGCTCGCTCAGCTCCTGGTCGGGGGAGCGGCCGGTCTCCGCGCCGCCGAAGCCGACGCTGCGGGTGCTGCCGTTGATCAGGTCGGCGCCCAGGTTGCTGGTCATGATCAGGACGGTGTTCTTGAAGCTGACCGTCCGCCCCTGGCTGTCGGTGAGCCGCCCGTCGTCGAGCACCTGGAGCAGGATGTTGAAGACGTCCGGGTGCGCCTTCTCGATCTCGTCCAGCAGCACCACGCTGTAGGGCCGCCGCCGGACCGCCTCGGTGAGCTGTCCCGCCTCGTCGTAGCCGACGTACCCGGGCGGCGCCCCGACCAGCCGCGACACCGTGTGCCGCTCCTGGAACTCGCTCATGTCCAGCCGGATCATCCGGTCCGGCTCGCCGAACAGCGCCTCGGCCAGTGACCGGGCCAGCTCGGTCTTGCCGACGCCGGTCGGGCCGAGGAACAGGAAGCTGCCGACCGGACGGCCCGGGTCGCCCAGTCCGGCCCGCGACCGGCGGACCGCCTCGGCGACCGCGCTGACCGCCTCGTCCTGGCCGACGACGTGCCCGTGCAGGTGCTGTTCGAGGCGGAGCAGGCGGTCCCGCTCGACCTCGGTGAGCTGGGCCACCGGGATACCGGTGGACCGAGACACCACCTCGGCGATCTCGTCCGGCGTCACCCGCGGCACCCCGGCGGTGCCCGCGCCATCGCCGGCCAGCTTCGCTCTCAGCGAGTTGATCTGGTCGCGCAGCCCGGAGGCCTGCTCGTAGTGCTCGGCGGCGACCGCCTGGTCCCGGTCCCGGGACAACTGCTCCAGCCGGCGCTCCAGCTCACGGTGGTCGGCGTCCGGCGTCTTGGTGCGCAGCCGGACCCGCGCGCCGGCCTGGTCGATCAGGTCGATCGCCTTGTCCGGCAGGAACCGGTCGGTGATGTACCGGTCGGAGAGCACGGCCGCGGCGTCCAGCGCCTCGTCGGTGATCCGGACCTGGTGGTGGGCCTCGTAGTTGTCCCGCAGGCCGCGCAGGATCGCCACGGTGTCCTCGACGCTGGGCTCGCCCACCAGCACCGGCTGGAAGCGGCGGGCCAGGGCCGCGTCCTTCTCGATGTTCTTGCGGTACTCGTCGAGCGTGGTCGCGCCGATCACCCGCAGCCGCCCGCGGGCCAGCGCCGGCTTGAGCATGTTGCTGGCGTCCATGCCGCCGCCCTCGCCGCCACCGCCCACCCCGACCAGGGTGTGGATCTCGTCCAGGAAGACGATCAGGCTGTCGCCGGAGGCCTGGATCTCGTCGATGACCTTCTTCAGGCGCTCCTCGAAGTCGCCGCGGTACTTGGTGCCCGCCACCAGGCCGGCCAGGTCGAGCTGGACGACCCGCTTGTCCTGGAGGGTGAGCGGCACCTCGCCGTCGACGATCCGCTGGGCCAGGCCCTCGACGATCGCGGTCTTGCCGACGCCGGCCTCACCGATCAGCACCGGGTTGTTCTTGGTACGCCGGGACAGGATCTCGACGGCCTGCTCGATCTCCTCGGCCCGCCCGATCACCGGGTCGATCTCGCCGCGCCGCGCCGACTCGGTCAGATCCAGGCCGAACTGTTCCAGCGTGGGCGTGGGGGCGGCCGGGGCGTGGGTGACGCCGGACGGCTTCGGCAGCTCGCTGTGGTGCGGGATGGTGCGCGGGTCGACGATCCGCCCGGCCAGCAGCCGGCCGGCCGTGGAGTCGGTGTTCAGCCCGAGCGCCATCAGGATGTGCTCCGGGCCGATGTAGGAGGCGCCGACCGCCCGGGAGATCTGCAGGCTGTCCAGCAGCGCCCGCTTGGCGGCCGGGGTCAGCGCGATGCTCTCCGGTAGGTCGCCGGCCGTGTCCACCGAGCGGCCCATCTCGGCGAGGAGCCGATCCGGGTCGGCGCCGGCCCGCCGTACGGTCTGCTTCATCGGCTCCTGCTGGAGCACCGCCCAGAGCAGGTGATCGGTGTCCAGGTCGGCCGGACGGCCGGCACCGGCCAGCTCGGCGGCACGGCGTGCCGCATCGGCGAGCACCTGCCGGGCGTCGTTGCTCATGTAACGCGCGATGTCGAAACGCTGCGCCGACCGGCGCGGCTCGGCCGGGCCGAGGAAGCGCGCGAACAGGTCGTCCCACTGGCCGGGCCCAGCCGGCCCGAACGATCCGATGCTCATCTGTCTCTCTTCTCCTGATACCTCGGGCCTGGGTCCCCGCAGTGGGCTACCCGGCCGCCCGGGCGGCAAACTCACGCCGCTAGATCACGCGAAAACTTGACTCCAGTAGGCTCAACTTCATGGTCGTCCCCTCCGATCCACCCTCCCTGACCCCGGAGTTCTTGGCGCCCGATTCTCGCGACCCCGATGTCCCGCTGGTGGTCGTCGACGGCGCCAACGTCGTCGGCTCGGTTCCGGACGGCTGGTGGCGCGACCGGGCGGGCGCGGCCGAGCGGCTCCGTGACCGCCTGGCCGCGGTGCCCGCCGCCGGCCTTCCGGACGTCCCGGCCCCCGTCGAGGTGGTCCTGGTGGTCGAGGGCCGGGCCAGGGACATCGCGCGGGCTCCGGGCGGTGTGCGCGTCGAGCGCGCCTCCGGCTCCGGCGACGACAAGATCGTTGATCTGGTACGGGTGAGCGCCGCCACCAGGCGCACCATCGTCGTGACCGCCGACCGTGGACTCCGTGCCCGGGTCACCGCCCTGGGCGCCGAGGTCCGCGGCCCCTCCTCGGTCCCCCGCTGACGCTCTCCACGGCTCTGCGGCCGACCCCCGGTCGAGGGCGTGTCGGTCACCCGGGGGGGCGGGTGTCGGGCCACCGCCGATCCGGAGCACCGGGCCCCCTGCCTCCACTGTGGATCTTCGTTCGATACGATCCCACCTGCGCGATCTTCGGCCGTGCCGGGGGAACCCGGCGCCGTGCCGCGCCTGGCACGGTCTGCCAAATCCGGGCGACCGAGGACAGCCGGGCCGGAACCGGGCGGTAGGCTGGGACCGCAAGTCGTGAAACCCGCACAGGAGGCTGCCCGGGTGGCCAGTGTCGCCGAACTCAGAGCTGCCGTGGAGGCCGCGCTTCAGCAGGTCACCGAGGGGCAACAGGCGATTCAGGCAGCGAAGGAGAAGCTCGGCGAGGCCCAGCAGAGCCTGGCCGCCGCCCTCGACGGCAGCGCCAACGACGCGGTCGGCGCCGCCCACGCCTCGCTCTCGCACGCCGAGCAGCAGCTGGAGGACGGGTTCAACGCCACCGTCGCGGCGGTCGAGCAGGCGCACACCTACACGGCGAGCCTCTGACGCGATGTCGCTGCTCCAGGAACTCGGCGCCCAGCTCCGGGCAACCTCCGACGACCTGCCGATGGGGCTGGTGACGGCGGCGATGGAGAAGCTGCGCGCCGCCACCGAGCTGATCCGCTGGGTCCAGGAGGAGTCCAGTCAGGACATCGGCGTGGCCCGGCTGGGCCACGCCACCGAACACGTGGAGAACGCGGCCGCCGCCCTGCGGGGCGCCCAGGAGGCCCTCGACCGCTACCTCGCGGTCCTCGGCCTGACCGGTGTGCCCGGCGCCCCGGCCGGCCAGGAGTGGCGCGAGGGCCTGCGCCGCGAGGAGGAGCGCCCCCGCCCGGAGCGGATCGAGGCCGAGCGGGTCGAGACGCTGGGCCCGTGGTGGCAGCGGCGGGTCGCCGAGCTCACCGGCGAGCAGCCGCCCGGCGAGCGCTCCGGGTCCGGCGAGCCCCCGGACTCCGCCGAGCTGCTGCGCCGGATCGCCGCCGGGGTGCGCTCCGGCGACCGGGCCAGGCTCGGGCGCGAGCTGCACGCGGTGAACGCGTCGACCGGCCTGGGCCTGTCCGCGGTCACTCCCCCGGTGCTGCACCGGCTGGCCGGCGACCTGCTCGGCCACGATCCCCGCCCGGAGGACGTGCCCCGCCTGCGGACGGCCGCGGAGGGCCGGGTCCGGGCGCTGCTGCCGGGCACCGAGCCGGGTGTGCTGGAGACCCTGCTGGACCGCATCTGCCGGGTGCCGGTCAAGGAGCAGCAGGAGAAGCGCGGCGACCGGCCGCCGGGCCACCCGGCCGACACCGCGGTGACCGCGAGCGTCCTGACCGGGATCCTGCTGGCCCGGCTGGGCCGCGACGCGGACGCCCTGTCCCCGGACGCACCGGAGCCGGCCCGGTCGCGCCCCGGCGCCCCGGAGGACGACCGGTGAGCCGCACCCGGATTTCCGTAACTGCGACGATGCCGGCAGGTCATGGCTGAATCCACCAAACACCGGGTGATGGAGATCCGCGCCGGGCTGTCCCACGCGCTCGGCGCCGCGCAGGTGGCGCTGCAGCGGGCGCAGGCGGCACTGGAGGAGGCCGAGGCGCGGCACCGCAAGGTCGGCGCGGCCGCGACGGCCCGCCGGCGGAAGCTGGCCGCGACCCGGGACGAGCGGATCCGTGAGATCGACGCCTGGCACGACACCGAGCTGGCGGCGCTGGCCGGTGCGGCGGCCGGCGCGGCCGACCGGGCGGCGCCGGGCGCGGCCGGCGAACCCTGGCACAGCTGGGAGGTGACCCCGCTGGAGGCCGCCGCCGAGCTGCGGGTGGGCCGCCTCATGCTGCCCGAGGCGCCGGTGCCGTCACCGGTCCGTACCGAGCGCCCCGGGACCACCGGGCCGGGCGACGGCGATGCCTGGGCCGGTGGCGCGTGGGCCGGCGCGCCGGGCGAGGTCACCGAGCCGCCGGCCGGGCCGGAGAGCGAGCCGCCGCCAGTGACCGGGCCGGCCGGGGAGGACGGGCCGCCCGAGGTGCCGGCCCTGGTGCGGCTGCTCGACCACGGGCACATCGTGATCGAGGGCGACCGGCGGGCCGGTGACGACGTGGCGGCCGGGTTGCTGCTGCGGGCGCTCGGCAGCAGCCCGCCGGGACACGTCCAGATCATCGGGTACGACCCGGAGAGCCTGGGCGGTGGCCTGGCCGGGTTCGCGCCGCTGGCCAGCGCCGGGGTGCTCACTTTCGTCGGGCCGGGCGGGCTGGAGAAGCTGCTCGACGAGCTGGTCGGGCACGTCCGGCGGATCAACGAGACGGTGCTGGCCGGGGAGTATTCGTCCTTGCGCGAGTTGCACCGGGCCACCAGGCGCCGCCCGGAGCCGTGGCGGGTGGCGGTGCTGCTCGGCGGTGGGGAGCTGTCCCGGCACGAGCGGTCCCAGCTGGACCGGCTGTTGCGTACCGGGGCGGCGTGCGGGGTGCACCTGGTCATCCGGGGGCTGTCCGTGGAGCCGGGCCCGGACGTCGAGTCGGTGGCGGCCGCTCCCGGTGACGGCGCCCGGATCGGGAGCGCCGGTGCGCTCCCGGTCCGGCTGGATCCCGGCCCGCCGCCGGCCCTGGTGACCGTGACCTGCCGGCAGATCGCCGAGGCGGTGGCCGCCGGCCCGGCCCCGGTGGCGCTGGACAGCCTGCTTCCCGGCGCCGGTGACGAATGGCGGGAGGAGTCGGCCACCGGGCTGACCGCGCCGCTCGGCGACAGCCCGCAGGGTCCCCGGGTGCTGGTGACCTTGAGCGACTATCCGCCGCACGCGCTGATCGCCGGACCGTCCGGCACCGGCAAGACCAACTTCATCTACGCCTGGCTGGGTGCGCTGGCGGCCCGCTACTCCCCCCGTGAGCTGGCCTTCTACCTGCTCGACTTCAAGGAGGGGGTGTCGTTCGCCCGGTTCGCGCCGGGCCGGCGGGACCCGACATGGCTGCCGCACGTGCGCCTGGTGGGGGTGAACGTCAACACCGACCGGGAGTTCGGGCTGGCGCTGCTCCGGTTCCTCAGTGGTGAGCTGCGGCGCCGGGCCGACGCCGCCAAGCAGCACGAGGTCACCAACCTGGCCGAGCTGCGCGCCGAGGATCCGGAGGGGTCGTGGCCGCGGATCGTGGCGGTGGTCGACGAGTTCCAGGTTCTGCTGGCCGGCCGGGACGCGGTCGCCGCCGAGGCGGTCGACCTGCTGGAGGACCTGGCCCGGCGGGGCCGCTCGCAGGGCATCCACCTGATCCTGGCCAGCCAGGACGTGTCCGGCATCGAGGCGCTGTGGGGCCGGCCGGCGCTGGTGGCCCAGTTCAGTCTGCGGATCGCGCTGCCCCGGGCCCGCCGGGTGCTGGCCGAGACGAACGCGGCGGCCGACTCGCTGCCCCGCTACCACGCCGTGGTGAACGCGGACTCCGGCGCGACCGAGGCGAACCGGGTGGTCCGGGTGCCGGCGGCCGGCGACCGGGAGCAGTGGTCCGCGCTCCAGCACCGGCTGTGGCGGCGGCGCCCGCCCGAGATGGGGCCGCCCCGGCTGTTCGACGGTGACGTGGTCCCTAAACTCGCCGACAGCCCGGACTTCCGCGGGCTGCGGGCCGCCGCGTCGCCGGCCGCGCCGATCGCCCTGCTCGGCGAGACCATCGACGTGACGGCACGCTCCGCTCGTACCGTGCTGCGCCGTGCCCCCGGCCGGAACCTGGCCGTTCTCGGCACCCGGGTGGACGAGGCCTGTGCCGTGCTGGCGACCGCGGGCCGCTCGCTGGCCGCGCAGTTCACCCCGGAGGGCGCGCGGTTCTCGGTGGTCTGCCTGGACGCCGACGCCCGGGCGGCCGCCGAGGCGCTGCACGCGCGGATCCCGGACTGCGGGTGGTACGACGCGGAGAACGTGGACTGGCTGCTCGAGGACGCCGCCGCGGAGGCGACCGCCGCGTGGCCGGCCGACCGGCCGCACTTCATCCTGATCTACGCGGCCGACGCGCTGCCCGGCGGCAAGGCCGCCGGTGACCAGTTGCGCACGGTGCTGCGGCAGGGCCCGGAGCGGCGGCTGCACGTGCTGGGCTGGTGGCGCGGGGCCGGGTTGCTGCGGGACAGTCTCGGTGGGCACGCCGCCCGGACCGACGCGATCGGCTCCTGGGTGGCCCTGGACGTGCACGGCAGCGAGCTGTCGCCTTACTACCCGGGGACGGGCGCGCCGAACTGGTACCCACGCCCGTGGCGCGCCCTGCACTTCGACCGCTCGGTCCATCGCGGCGCCGAGGTGCTCATCCCCTACGGAAACGCATGACCGAGGCGGAGGTGGCGCCATGAGCGAGCTGGAGCCGGCGGACTTCGAGCGGGCGGACTACCGGACGGTGCTGCGCCGCCTCACCACCCTGGACGAGCGCGCGGCCACCCTGCGCGACGAGGCGCACCGCTGGCACACCGAGCGCCGGGCCGCCGCCGACACCGCGGTCCGGGAGGCCGCCGGCCAACTGGAGGACGCCGAGCTGGCGGTCCGCCGGGCCCGGCGCGACCTGGAGCACGTGGATGCCCGCGCGGCCGGGCTGTGGTCGGAGTTCGTGCACCGGATCGGGCCGGCCGCCGAGCGGTTCGGGCGTACCCTGCCGCCGGCCAGCATCCCCCGGCAGCGCGGTGACCGGGACGCGGCGGACTATCTGGACGAGGTGGAGAGCCGGGTCAAGTACACGCCTCCGGCCCGGCCGATCACCTTCGGCACCAAGCTGGTCTTCGTACTGCTGGGGCTGGCCGGCGGCCTGCTCGGGGTGACCGGCAACCTGCTGGTCACCCGGACCGGCGAGGCTGCCGGCGGCGAGTGGCAGCAGGCCGCCCCGGTGGTGGCGCTGCTGGTGCTGCTCTGTTGCCCGGTCCTGGCCGTGGTGACGGCGAAACTCATCGCCGACCGCCGTGAGACCAGCCTGGACACGGCCGCCGTGGTGACGGTCCTCGGCACCGGCCTGCTGACGGCCGGGCTGCTGTTCAGCGCGGTGCGGTTCGCCCAGCCAGGCTGACCCGCCGCTGCGCCTCCTCGCGGAGGGCGGCCGGCACGTCGGGCCCGCTGTCGCCGCCGCCGTGTGCTTCGTCGTACTCGTAGTCGCCGGACGGCTCCTCCGGCTCGTCGGTCCGCTGTTCGTCGGGTGTCTCCGTCATGAGACGGAAGTTACCCGGGTATGGGGACGGCATGCTGTGGATCGGGACCTCGGGATGGCAGTACCGCGACTGGCGGCCGGAGAAGGGGGCCGACGGCGCCGGGTTCCTGTATCCCGCCGGGCTGCCGCAGCGGGCGTGGCTGGAGCACTACGCGGAGGCGTTCGCGACCGTCGAGGTGAACAACGCGTTCTACCGGCTGCCGGAGCGGACGACGTTCGAGCGGTGGCGGGAGCGGACGCCGGACGGTTTCCGGGTCGCGGTCAAGATGAGCCGCTTCCTGACGCACGTGAAGCGGCTGCGCGAGCCGGCCGAGCCGGTGGCCCGTTTCCTGGACCGGGCGTCGGGGCTCGGCGACCGGCTGGGCCCGGTGCTGCTGCAGCTGCCACCGACCCTGCGGGCCGATCTCGGCGCCCTGGACGAGACGCTGGCCCGTTTCCCCGGTGAGGTCCGGGTAGCGGTGGAGCCGCGGCACGACAGTTGGTTCACGCCCGACTGCGAGCGCCTGCTGCGACGGCGCGGTGCGGCGCTCTGCTGGGCCGACCGGCGCGGGCGGCCGGTCACCCCGCTCTGGCGCACCGCGGATTTCGGATATCTACGGCTTCATGAAGGAGCCGCGAAACCCTGGCCCCGTTACGGCCGGGCGGCGCTGAGGTCGTGGCTGGACCGCTGCGACGGACCGGAATTCTTTGTGTTCTTCAACAACGATCCGGGTGGCGCCGCCGTGATCGACGCATGTGTGATGGCGGCCGAGGCGGCGCGCCGCGATCGGCGGATCAGCCGGGTTCCGCGGGTCCGGCCGCGCCGGTAATCGGTGCGGAATTGCGCGCGCGTGATGACGGCCACCATTGTCGGAAATGACGTCGGCGGATTCGGCGAATCCCGGGCCCGCCGCGCGGACGGGCCCGGACGACCGGTCAGCTGGCGCGGCGCTCGCGCACCTGCTTGCAGTTGACGCACGTGGTGGCCGAGGGGAACACCTCCAGGCGCTCGACCGGAATCGGGTTCGAGCAGCCCTCGCAGTTCCCGTACGTCCCCTCGTCCAGCCGGTGCAGCGCGTGCTCCGCCTGGGTCCGCCGGTCCAGCAGCGTCCGCAACAGCGAGGTCGCGGCATCGCGCTCCGCCGTCTTCGATCCGCTGTCGGCCTGATCGTCGCCGGCCGCGTCGCCGATCTCGACCAGCCGAAGCCGGGTGTTCTGGGCGACGGCCTCTTCGTACTCGGTGTTGAGCTCCTCGAACCGGCTCTGCAGGATCACCCGGATCTGCTCGATCTCCTCGACCGACCGTAAGCCCTTCGCCGCGCTCGCGCCCTTACCCGCAACAACCGCTCCGTTGACGAGCATGCAGTCCCCCTGCCCTTCCCTCAGCCCCAGCCGGTGGCCATCCGCCGGGTCACCCTCGTCCCGGCCGGCTCCACATGTGGAGCCGGTCGATACCCACCGCCGGAGATCCCAAACGGGACCCCCGCGAAAAAGTAACCGGAGCATAACTGTCAGTGGTCGGATCCGCCACGGACTCGGCACGCGGGTCTTGTGCCGAGCGTCACCAATCGCTCACCACCAGCGCCGGGCGCTTCGGGTCGTCGAGACGAACGACCACGTCAGCGATGGTTTCCGGGGCCACCTCGGCGGTGTAGCGGTGGTACGCCGGAAGCGTCCAGGCGGCCTCCGGCGGGGTACGCCGCGACAGCGCGGCCCGGGACAACTCGAGATGGACGGAATAGTCGAAGGGCAGCCCCGAACCGAGCAGGAGCGGGCCGCTGACCAGCACGATCGCGGTGGCCGGGAGCTGACGGTAGGGCTGGCGGGCGGCCCGGTCGGCGGTCGCGTCCCAGAGACGCTCGACGATCCGCCCGGAGCCGTCCGGGCCCGCCGGGGCCAGCACCTCGCGGATCAGCCCGGCCTCGTCGAACCAGCCCTCGTAGAACGAGTCCGGATTGGTCCGCCCGAACTCCAGCCGCACCGAGGCCGGGCGCAGGAAATCCCTGGTCCCGACCCGCACCGCCGGGCGGCCGCGGACCCGCAGCGGGTCGACGAGAGCGTCGGCCAGACGGGCCGGGTCGGCGGCATCCGCCCCGTCGACGGCCACCCGGAGATTTTTGTCGGATTCCCGACTGGCGAGACGGTCGGCGAGATCCTCGACCAGGACCTCGAAGGAGAGCGGGCGGACGCGCATCCGTCAGTGGCTCTCGTTCGCGACGGTGGAGATCATGTGGAAACCGGTCAGTCGTGCGGCAGGACCACGATGCGGGCGTCGTCGGCCAGCCGGTAGCCCACGCCGTACACCGTGGTGATGAGCGGGAGCTGCCCGCCCAGCTTGAGCCGCAGCCGGCGGACGTGCACGTCCACGGTCCGCTCACCGGCCCGCTCGTAGCCCCACACGGCGGCCAGGAGCTGCGCCCGGGTGAACACCCGGCGGGGCCGCTCGGCGAGGTACTGGAGGAGGTCGAACTCGAGCCGGGTGAGCGGCAGCGCCTCCCCGTCCAGCAGCGCCTGACGCGACGCGGTGAGCAGACGCACCTCCGGGCCCGCGGGAACGCTCTCCGGCTCGTCAGCGACCGGCTCGGCGGCGTCCACGGGCGGCGCCTGCTCGACGGTCACCGTCCCCCGGCTCAGCTCGACCAGCTCACGGACAGCGGCGAGCAGCCGGTGCGCCTGTGGCGATATCGCATCGCCGGTGAGCGGAATCGCGAGCGTCACGGTCAGCGCGGGCTCGGCGGAACGACGACCGGCGCCTCGGCCCGGTCCGGCGGAACGACGATCGGCTCGCGGCGACAATGCGCTGACCGGCATTGGTGTATCCCCCAGAATTTGCTGCGGCAAGCGAATATGACTGATCACTCTGCGTAAAGCGGGGACGATATTTCCCGCTTTACCGATCGCGGGTCAAGTCGCCAACCACAGTGTGGGAAAGACGTTCCATATTGTCGCGCGTCACACAAATGCATTCCGGGAACGTTTTCTGTCGGCCCGATTAAACGCCGCTGAACGCGGGCAGTGGTGAAACGTGGTACAGCTCGACGTGGGGGCCCGTCGCCGAGGGGCGATCCGGGCGGCCACGGAGCCGAAAAAGATTTCAAACTGTGCGGGGTTACAGAAGACGCTGGGGCGCCGCACGAGCGGCGCCCCAGGAGAGCAATCTCTCAGCCGCCCGACGTGAGGCGACGGCCGACGGCCGCGATCAGCCGGTCCAGTTCGGAGCCGAACGGGTTGTCGTGCACCAGGTACGTCCAGGTGGCGCTGGGCCGGACGATCTCCGCCCGGTCCGGCTGCCAGCCGTCGGTGAGGTCGACCTCCTCGAAGGTCTCGATGGTCCGCGCTTCGACCTGGGTGAGCAGCTCCTGGAAGGCGGGCACCGCGGCCCGGTGGAACTCGTCCAGCGGGTCCAGCTTGCCCAGCGCCCGCAGGTGCACGCCCTCGCGCACCTCGGACAGGTAGGCCAGGTGCTCGGCCCACAGCCGGTCCAGGTGGTAGAGCGCGATGGCACGGGCCGAGTCGGACAGCACGTCCTCGTCGGTCTCCTCGGCCTTCTCCTTCACCTTCTCCAGCAGCATGATCGCCGCCACCTCGGAGGTGAGCAGGCGCTCGCGGCGCTCGGCCAGCAGCAGGCGCTGCTGCTCGATCACCACGCTGTACCGCCAGGTGTTCTTGTGGATCTCGTGGTTCACGCCCTCGGCGACCCGCTGGGCGTGCTCCACCGCGTACTCCACCTGGGAGTCGTGCACGACGCCGTCGATGTCCATCCGCGGGGAGGCCGGCAGGACGTCGGCGGCGTGCCGGAAGACCAGCTCGTCCTCGAGGCTCACGAAGAACACCGAGCGGCCCGGGTCGCCCTGCCGGCCGGCCCGGCCACGGAGCTGGTCGTCGACGCGGCGGCTGTCGTGGCGGCCGGAGCCGATCACGTACAGCCCGCCGAGCTCGACCACCCGGTCGCGGTCCTTCTCGTCGCTGCCGCCGAGGCGGATGTCGACACCACGGCCGGCCATCTGGGTGGAGACCGTCACCGCGCCGAGCGCGCCGGCCTCCGCGATGATCTCGGCCTCCTCGGCGTCGTTCTTCGCGTTCAGCACGTTGGACGGGACCCCGGCGTCGGCGAGCTGGCGGGCAAGCCGCTCGGAGGCCTTCACGTCCAGGGTGCCGATCAGCACCGGCCGCCCCGACTCGTGGGCGATCTTGATCTCCTCGACCAGGGCCTCGTCGCGCATGTCGTGCGCCGAGTAGATCCGGTCGACGTCGTCCTCACGGATGTTCGGGGTGTTCGACGGGATGACCGCGACCTCGAGCTTGAAGTACTCCCGCAGCTGCTCGCCGACGTGCACGGCGGTCGCCGTCATGCCGCAGACCGTCCGGTAGAGCGCGATGAACGCCTGCACCGTGATGGTGTCCAGCACCTCGCCCTCGGCGGTGGCGGACAGGCCCTCCTTCGCCTCGACGGCCGCCTGGAGCCCGTCCGGCCAGCGGCGGCGCTGCGCCACCCGGCCGCGCATCTCGTCGATCAGCTCGACGCCGCCGTTGCGGACGATGTAGTCGACGTCGCGGCGCAGCAGGGCGTGCGCGTGCAGTGCCACGTTCACCGCGGAGAGGACCTCGACCTGGTCGTCGGCGTACAGGTCGATGCCGCCGAGCCGCTCCTCGACGTGCTTGAGCCCGTCGTCGGTGAAGGCCACGCTGCGGCCGTCCTCGGCCACCTCGTAGTGCTTGCCCTTGCGCAGCTCCTTCATCAGGGCGGCGGCCTCGTGCACCGGGTCGCTCTCCACCGCGGTGCTTCCGGCCAGCACCATCGGCACCCGGGCCTCGTCGATCAGGATCGAGTCGGCCTCGTCGACGATGCAGGTGGCCAGGTCGCGCTGGACCCGGTCGGCCACGTCGGTGACCAGCTGGTCGCGCAGGTAGTCGAAGCCGGCCTCGCTCACCGACACGTAGGTGACGTCCGCGGCGTACGCCTCCCGGCGCTCCTCCGGCGTCATCAGCTCGGTCACCGAGGCGACGGTGAGGCCGAGCAGCGTGTAGATCGGCTCCATCCACTCGGCGTCGCGCTTGGCGAGGTAGTCGTTGACGGTGAGCACGTGCACCGGGCCGTTGCCGAGGCGGGTGTGCCCGTACGCCGCGATCGTGGCGGTGAGCGTCTTGCCCTCACCGGTGGCCATCTCGGCGACCCGCTTGTCGAGCAGGGCCATGGCGCCGAGCAGCTGCACGTCGTACGGCCGCTGGCTGATCGCCCGGCGGGCCGCCTCGCGCCCGATGGCGCAGATCTCGGCGTAGTCGGTCGCCTCGAGGGCGGCCTCGGTCAGTGCCGCGTCGTCGAGCTCCCTGAGCGCATCCTCACGCGCCTCGATCGCACCGAGCCGCTTCGACAACGGCCCCAGGTCCACCGTCGTGCCCGGACGCTGGAGAAACTTGCGGAACCGGCTCTTCAGCCGCTGCGACACACCCATGGCGCGCAACGGTACTTCATTTTGCCCCGTCTCAGGCGGCTGACTCCCGCCCGCCCATCAGAAGGTGATCACCGCGGGCGGCTTCATGGCTGTGACCAGGAGTTCTTTCCGACGTTTGCGCCGGGCGGGCGCAGGGCACCTCAGGTGGTCGACGTCCGCCGGCGGAGGAGGAAGGGGAATGCCCAGCCAGCTGGTCTGCCGTCCGGAGCAGGATCTTCCGGCCGCGGTCCTGGCCATCAGCGGCACCCTGGACCGGATCACCGGCGACGCGCTGGGCGCCGCGATCCGCCGCAGCCTCTCGGTGCAGCCGTCCCGGGTGATCCTCGACGTCACCCGGTTACGCATCGGTGACCCGCTGGCCCTGCCCGCCCTGGGCGAGGTCGTCTGCCGGGCCGAGGAGTTCCCAGCGGTGCCGATCGTGGTGTGCGGCGCCGATCCGGCGACCCGGGCCGCGCTCGCCGCCGAACCGGGGTGCGCCGCCCTGGAACTGGCCGACGGGCCCCCGGAGTCCCTGGCCGGGGCGCGGGCCGAGCCGGATCCGCCGGCCGTCCGGGCCCGCCTGCGCCCGGTGCCCGAGGCCTGCCGCCAGGTCCGCCACCTCGTCACCCAGGCGTGCGCCGGCTGGCAGCGCTCCGACGTCACGGCGACGGCCGCGCTGGTCGCCACCGAACTGGTCGCCAATGTGGTCCGGCACGCCCACACCAGCATGGATTTCACGCTGCGGCTGCGCGGTGGACGGCTCATCGTGGCGGTACGCGACCGCGACCGCCGCATGCCGCGCGCCCTCGACCCCGGGGTCACCGACGTGGGCGGCCGCGGCCTGCGCCTGATCCGCGACCTCACCGAGACGTGGGGTGTCCTGCCGGTCAGCGACGGCAAGGTCGTCTGGAGCCGGCTCACCGCCGGAGCCACCGCATGACACCCCGCGCTCCGCCGAGGCCGATCCGGCGTGACGTGCGATAGGTTCCGACACGTGCAGGCAACGGACCCGACCTTCGAAGCGCTGCTGGTGCACCTGAAGGAGACCCGCGGCTTCGACTTCACCGGGTACAAACGCTCGAGCCTGATGCGCCGGGTGCGGCGCCGGATGAGCCAGGTCGGCGCTCCCGGCTATCCGGAGTACCTGGACCATCTACAGGTCCATCCGGACGAGTTCACCGCGCTCTTCAACACCATCCTGATCAACGTGACCGCGTTCTTCCGGGACGCCGACGCCTGGGAGTACCTCCGGGACGAGGTCCTCGAACCGATGGTGGCGGGCAGGCCCGGCGACACGCCGATCCGGGTCTGGTCAGCCGGGTGCGCCTCCGGCCAGGAGGCGTACACGCTGGCCATCGCGCTGGCCGAGATCCTCGGCGTGGAGCGGTTCAAGGAACGCGTCAAGATCTACGCCACCGACGTCGACGAGGAACAGCTCAGCGAGGCCCGCCAGGCGGCGTACGGGGAACGCGAGGTGCGGGATCTCGCCCCCGGGCTGGTCGAGAGGTACTTCGAACCGGTGAACGGCCGGCTCGTCTTCCGCAAGGACCTGCGCCGCTCGGTCATCTTCGGCCGCAACGATCTGGTGCAGGACGCCCCGATCTCCCGGATCGACCTGCTGACCTGCCGCAACACCCTGATGTACTTCAACGCCGAGACGCAGGCGAAGATCCTCGGCCGGTTCCACTTCGCCCTGGCCGAGACCGGCGTGCTCTTCCTCGGCAAGGCGGAGATGCTGCTCAGCCACTCCAGCCTGTTCGCGCCGATCGACCCGAAGCGGCGCGTGTTCCGCCGGGTCCCCCGCCTGTACGCCCCGCCCGGCGCCGTCCTCGCCGATCCGCCGCAGGCCGTCCCCGGACGGGTCACCGGGCTGGACGAGCTGCGCAACGAGACCTTCACCGCCAGCCCGCTGGCCCAGCTCGCGCTCACCCCGGACGGCCTGGTCGCGCTCTCCAACCGGCAGCTGGAGAAGCTGTTCGGGGTGTCCTCACGGGACATCGGCCGGCCCTTCCGGGACCTGGACCTCTCCTACCGTCCGGTCGAGTTGCGCCGCTTCGTCGAGCAGGCCCGGCTGGAGCGCCGCACCCTGCGGGTCAGCGACGTCGCATACGTCCGCGACGCCGAGACCGTCCACCTGGTGGTGCAGGTCAGCCCGCTCAGCGACGCCGACGGCAGCCTGCTCGGCGTCAACCTGATCTTCCACGACGTGACCGCGGCCCGGCGGTTGCAGGACGAGCTGGAACACGCCAACCATCAGCTCGAGGCAGCGTACGAGGAGCTCCAGTCGACCAACGAGGAGCTGGAGACCACCAACGAGGAGCTCCAGTCCACCGTCGAGGAGCTGGAGACCACCAACGAGGAGCTCCAGTCCACGAACGAGGAGCTGGAGACCATGAACGAGGAGCTCCAGTCCACCAACGACGAGCTGCAGAGCATCAACGACCAGTTGCGGATCAGCACGGCCCGGCTGGACGAGGCGAACGCGTTCCTGGAGACGGTGCTGACCAGCCTCCAGGCCGGCGTCGCGGTGGTCGACGCCGACCTGCGGATCCGGATGTGGAACCGGCACGCCGAGGACCTGTGGGGGCTGCGCTCCGGCGAGGTGATCGGCCAGCACTTCCTCAACCTCGACATCGGCCTGCCGATCGACCGGGTCCGGCCGCTGCTGCGCGGCTCGCTCGGCGCCGGCGGCGCCTGTGCCGAGACCGAGCTCGACGCGGTCAACCGGCGCGGGCGCCCGATGACGGTACGGGTCGCGTGCACCCCGCTACGGCGGCGCGACGGCAGCCCCGCCGACGGCGACGGCGCCATCATCGTGATGGAGACGGCCTGACGTTTACCACCCACGACGCCGGGTAAGCCGCCGCCCTGAGGAAGGCGAAGCCATGACGATCCGGTGCGAGACGCGTGACGACGACGCGAACCTGGTCGTCGCGGTGACCGGCGAACTTCAATTGACGGATGCGGTCGCGCTGCGCGAGCGCCTGCTCAAATGTCTCGCCGAACAGCCGGACGCCCTGCTCGTGGACCTGGCCGGGCTGCACGTCGTTCAGTCGCTGGCACTGGCCGTCTTCACCGCGGTGCTGCGCCAGGCCGCCCGGTGGCCGGGCACCCCCGTGCTGATCTGCGGGCCACCGGTGCAGACCCGGAGGCTGCTGCTCGCCGGCGCCTTCCGCGGGCTGCCGCTCTACGACGACCTGGCCGGCGCGACCGCCCACCTGCGCGACGAGCGGCGGATCCGGCCCTCGCTCAGCGAGCAGCTGTTGCCGGTGTCCGGCTCCACCCGGCACGCCCGGGACGTCGCCACCGAGGCCTGCCTGCGCTGGGACCTGCCCGATCTCGTCGCCCCGGCCAGCCTCATCGCCACCGAGCTGGTGGCCAACGTGGTCGATCACGTCCACACGATGATGACGCTGCACCTGACGCTGCGCCCCCGCTATCTCAACATCGCGGTCCGCGACGGCTCCCCGGTGCCGCCGGATCCGCCCGGGCGGATCACCCCGGAGGCCGCCGGCGGGCGCGGGCTGCTGCTGGTCGGGGAGCTGGCGCACACGTGGGGATGGCTGCCGTCGAAGGACGGCAAGGTGGTGTGGGCGTCGCTGCGCCGGTGAACCGTCAGCAGTGCCGCAGCACACCGGCCAGGCCGGACACCGCCAGGATCCGGGCGACGTAGGGCTGGGCGCCGGACATGCAGATCTCCCGGCCCGCCCGCGCCGCCACCCGGACCGCGTCGAGCAGCACCGACACACCGGCCGCGTCGAGCAGCGGAACAGCCGTCAGATCCACCACGACGGAGGCGGCCCCGCCCGTCGTGATCGCGTGCCGCAGTCCCGTCCGCAGCCGCTCGGCGGTGTCCCGGTCGACCTCGCCGCACACCCGGACCCGCAGCGCCGTGCCCTCGCGGGTCACCGAGACGTCCATGCCGTGCTGGTGCCCGGCCCGGCACTCGCCCTCCCACGGCGGCGGGGCGTCGCTGAGCATCGCCTCACGCAGCCAGGAGAGGGCCCGGCTCAGCAGCCGGGACACGTGCATCTGTGAGATGCCCAGCTCGGCGGCGATCTCCGCCTGGGTGCGGTTGCCGTAGAAGCGCATCGCCAGCATCCGGCGCTCCCGGGCCGGCAGGCGCAGCAGCAGGTCGGTGACGGTCAGCTTGTCGGTCACCGACTCGAGATCGTCGTCGACCTCGCCGATCAGATCACCGAACTCGGCCGCCCCGTCCCCGGCGACCGGCGCGTTCAGCGAGGCGGGTGAATATCCGGCGGCCGATTCGACGGCCTCCAGCACGGCCGGTTCACTCACCCCCAGGTGCTCCGCGAGCTCCGCGGCCGTCGGGGTACGGGCGAGCGCGCTCGTCAGGACCATGGAGGCGTGCCCCACCTCGAGACTCAGATCCTGAACCCGCCGGGGCACGTGCACGCCCCAGGTGCGGTCCCGGAAGTGGCGCTTCAGCTCGCCGGAGATGGTGATGACCGCGTACGCCGTGAATGAGCCGCGGCCCGGGTCGTACCGGTCCACGGCCTTCACCAGGCCGAGCCGGGCCACCTGCTCGAGATCCTCCATGTGCTCGCCCCGGCCGCGGTAGCGGCGGGCGAGCCGTCCGGCGAACGGCAGGCAGTGCCGGAGCAGGTCCTCGCGCAGCAGCTCGGCCTCGGCCGGGGTGGCGCCCTCCCGGCCCACCGCGAACTCCAGTGCCGCGGTGTCGAGATCCTCGAGCGTGTTGTCGGCCGGTTCACCGAACTGACCTCGCACGGGCATGTCACCCCTTCCCGGTACGTCCCCGGCGGAGACGCCGCCTCATCGGCAGTCCCCCGCAGGGGGCGTCGGAATCGGCCCAAAACCGGCTATCCGCCACCTTCCCGGTTATCAGGACGCTACTGCCCGATCCGGTCACCGCCCAAACACATCCGGCGTACGGGGGCCGCGCCGCCCTCAGCCGGATCACCGCGTATGCCGCGGGGGCAGACCACTCGGCGCGGCCGACGGGTCGGGGTGCGCCCCGGGCGCGCTGGGCTCATCCGGCCGAACCGGCGCCGCCCCGCCCCGCGACGGCAGGCCGGACGGCGTGCCCCCGCCCTCGGCCGGCGCGGCCTCCGCTCCCGGCCGGCCCGCGGTGGCCGGGGCGCTCCCGCCCAAGTCCGGCGCCTGCAACGGGCTGCGGGCCGGGACATCGTGCTGCCCCATGTCCGGCGCCTGCAACGGGCTGCGGGCCGTGGACTGGCCCATATCCGGCGCCTGCAACGGCGGCCTACCCGTGCTCTGCCCCGAATCCGGCATCTGCAACGGGTCGCGGACCGTGGACTGGCCCATATCCGGCGCCTGCAACGGGCTGCGGACCGTGGACTGGCCCATATCCGGCGCCTGCAACGGGCTGCGGGCCGTGGACTGGCCCATATCCGGCGCCTGCAACGGCGGCCTACCCGTGCTCTGCCCCAAATCCGGCATCTGCAACGGGCTGCGGGCCGCGGACTGCCCCGCATCCGGTGCCTGCAACGGGGACCGGCCCATGCTCTGGCCCATGTCCGGCGGCTGGAGAGGGTTTCGAGTGGGCTCGTTGTGCTGACCCGTATAGGGAGCCTGCAGCGGAGAACGGTCCGGATCCTGCTGACCCGCGTCCGCTGATCGGGCGGTGCCCTCCTGGCCCAGATCCGGAACCTGCAACGGGGAACGGCCCAGATCATGCCGACCCGCCGATCGGCCGGTGCTGTCCTGCCCCATGTCCGGCGCCTGCGACGACGGGCCGGCGGACCCTGCCGCCGTGCCTTCGCCCGGCGTGGGTGAGCCGTGCTGGCCCATGTCCGGCGCCGCGAACGCCGAGCCGGCGGGAGCGGACGCCCCGGGCGTCGCGGCGGCCGCCGGGAAAGCGGCTGTCGGATCCGGCGCGGGAGAAGTCGTGAGCCCACCACCGGCCGCCTGCGTGGGGCGCGCCGAGCGGGTGAATCGGGGCGCGTCGAGCGGGCGGTTCTGCTGGCTGTAGGGCGGCGGCCGCCGGATCAGCTCGCCCAGATCCTCCGGGGCGCGCGGGCTGTCAACGGCGGGCGCACCCCCGGCGGAGGCACTCCCGGCGGGTGCCTGCGCTCCCGGCCCGGATGCCGCCTGATTCGCCGGGCCCGGTCCCCCGTCTCCGAAGCCACCGGCCCCGGCCGTGCCATGCCTCTGCGCATCCGGCCCGGCCGAACTCCGTCCCCGGTCGCCCGCCACCGGCTCGTCCGAGCCTTGACCAGCGCTTCCGTAGGAACCCTCGCCGGTAGCTCCCGGCGTGCCCGCGCCACCCGGCACGAAGCGACCCGAACCACCCGATCCAGGATCGCCGAATCCGGAATCACCGGCACCAGCCGACCCGGAACCACCGGGCTCGGGAACACTCGCACCCGCCAACCCCGAACCACCGATCCCAGGAGCACCCAAGCCCGAACCACCGATCCCACCCGAACCACCGATCCCAGGAGCACCCGCGCCGGTCATCCCCGGATCCTGGAACCCAGGACCACCGGCACCGGTCATCCCCGGACCGCGGAACCCGGGAGTCGCCGGACTGGGTGGCAGCGAGCCGCCCAGTACCGGCCCAGCCTGTATCAATCCACCGACCACAATGCCGGATATCTCGGGCGGGACGGCTCCTGCCGGGCCGCCTCCCGGGATGGCGTCGGCCGGTCCTGGGACAGCCCTGCCGACCGTCGGGAAGGCACTGGTGGCTCCAGCGTCAGCGTCCGGAATCCCACCGCCACCGGCGCCACCCGACGTGCCGCCGGGGAAGCCCCCGCCCATCCCACCGGCACCGCCGCCCTCCCTGCCTTCCGCACGGCCCGCACCGAGAACGGACGAGCCCGGGACCGACGAACCAGAACCCGGGAAACCGCGCTCCGACGATGCGGGAACCGCCGATCCCGGAACAGACGAACCCTGGACCGGCGAACCCTGGACCGGCGAACCCTGGACCGGCGAACCCAGGACCGGCGAACCCAGGACCGGCGAACCCAGGACCGGGGAACCCGAGGCGGGCGAACCCAGGACCGAGGAATCCGAGGCGGGCGAATCCGTGAAGCGTGAGCCCGGAACACCAGGGATCGATATCCCGGAATCGCCCGGCTCACCGGGCAGCCACGGCGGCCGGTTACCTTCCGGCCGCCCCGAAGCCGCCCATGCCCCGGTCTCCTCGGTGGCCCACGAGGGCACGGACGGTTCGGTCGGCGGCCAGGGCCGCGATTCCCTCCCCGCCGAGGCGGCCGGCGGTGGTGGCCAACTTCCGGGCCCGGAAGCCGGCCATCCCGCGGCGGGCCCGGCGCTCTCCGCGGGCGGACCCGGGGCGAGCGGGTCGTAGGCCGGCGGCGGAGGCACCGGTACCGCACCCCGCCCGGGCATCCCGCCGGGAGCCGGAGCGGATCCGGCTATCGGGCCGGCCGGACCGGCAGGACCGGAACGACCGCCAGGGCCGGGAGGGCCCGCAGGGCCGGGAGGGCCGGCAGGACCAGCGGTGGACGTTCCCGGCCCGGCGAGCGGGCCCGGCGCGTGGCCCGCGCCCGCCGCGGCGGAACCGGCAACCGCGGCCGGGTCGACGGCCGGGTCGACGGCCGGGCCCGGCGAGCCTCCGGCGTCTGCCCCGGCCCCACCACCGCCCAGCAACCCGGAACCGGCGGCATCTGTCCTCGGCCCACCGCCCAGCGGCCCCAAACCGGCAGCATCTCTCCCCGGCCCACCGCCCAGCGGCCCGAAACCAGCGGCATCTCTCCCCGACCCACCACCCAACGGCCCGAAACCGGCGGCGTCCGCTCCGGCCGCGTCAACCCCCTGCATGCCGAAGTGGTCGTACCCCAGGGAAGGGTCCGCGGGCGGGCCGGGAAATTCTGGAGCAGCAGCCGCAGAACCGTACGGAGAAGCAGGTGCGGTGTCATAGGAAGGGGACTCCTCAACGGCCCACGGCGGCGGCCCGGGAACCGCCGACGGCATCAACCCGGACGAGTCCGGCACCCACGCCGGACGGGTCGCGGCGACCAGCCCGGACTCCTCGGCGAGCCCGGCCGCGACGAGGACCTCGGCCGCGGACTGTGCGGCACGGCAGGGCAGCGGTTCACCGCAGGCGGGGCAGTGCGTCATGCCGGCCGGGGCGCCGGACCCACCGCCGTGCGCCTCGGCCATCTCACGCGCGACGGTCGCCAGCACGCTCTCCGGTTTGACGTATGCCTTCACCGGTCTCCGCCCCCCATCCCCGGCTGTCCACGTGCCGGGACGGCACTACGGTCTTGCCGGGTTCACACGGCCCGGCTCCAGTTCACCCCTTCGAGTGCTCCGGAAGGGTGATTTTCCGAAGATCTGTGCAGATCAGCGGGGCGGGGCGAGCGAATCGGGGTGATCCGGCGGCGGCCGGGCGGAGCAGGCGGTATGCAGAGACTGCATATTCACTCACGGTGGTGAAGCAGATTCCCTCCGTAGCATTTGACGTATATCCAGGAGGTGACCCCCCATGGACGACACCGAACTGCACCGCGAGCGGATCCTCCGGCACGTCAGTCCCATCATCACCGGCCGGTTCCTCGGCTTCCAGGCCTCCTACACCCGTGAGGTGCGGGTGGGACGCCCGATCGCGCTGGCCGTCTACGTGGCCGCCGGGATCGCCCAGATGATCGGCGCCCTGCTGCGGATGAAACCGTCCCGGCGCACTCTCAAGGAGCTCCGGAAGGGCCCGGAGTTCCTGGTGACGCCGGTGCGGCTGCGTGACGACCTCGGCCAGACGTACGAGATCGAGATGCACGGCCAGCTCCCCCAGTCGGCCCTGCACCGTGGCGATCTGGTCCAGGTCCGCACCCAGCCGCAGACCGACCCGACCCTCCCGGTCCGCCTCGTGCAGGTGGTGAACCTGACCACCATGCAGCCGCTGACCCCGCGCATCCCGACCCAGTGGTCGCACATGGGCCCGGCGCTGCTGCTCCAGGCGGCGGTGGGGGTGGCGATCGCCGGAGGGTTGCTGGCCGCCCTGCTGGGATGATTTCCGGCCGGTCCGGGTAGAGACAGCGCCCATGGAAGATCGTTTGCCAGTCTGCCGAGAATGGACGGTCGGCACGGGGCGCCACACCATCGACAGCGGTCATCATGGGCGCAGGGGATGGCGGCTACGGCGCCGCGCGGTCTCCTGGCGTCTCTGACGGCTCGAAAGGTGGTGCGCGGTGGGCGAGAAAGTCGACCAGACCGATTTCACCCGTGAGGACCGGACCCGCTACCGGCAGAAGATCCGCCGCAGTCTCGACGTGTTCGCGACGATGTTGCGCGAGGCACGCTTCGAGTTCGAACGGCCACTGACCGGCATGGAGATCGAGCTCAACCTGATCGACGGCAACGCCGATCCGGCGATGCGCAACGCCGAGGTGCTGGGCGCGATCGCCGACCCCGACTTCCAGACGGAGCTGGGGCAGTTCAACATCGAGATCAATCTGCCGCCGCGGCGGCTGGCCGGCGACGACTTCGCGGAGCTGGAGCGTGGCCTTCGGGCCAGTCTCAATCAGGCGGAGCGGCGGGCCCGGGCGGCCGGCGCGCACATGGTGACGATCGGCATCCTGCCGACGCTGCGGCGTGAGCACCTCACCGGCGAGGCGCTCACCGTCAATCCCCGGTACCAACTGCTGAACGAGCAGATCTTCGCGGCCCGCGGCGAGGACCTGGACATCCGCATCGACGGGGTGGACCGGCTGGCCGTCACCACCGACACGATCGCGCCCGAGGCGGCGTGCACCAGCACCCAGTTCCATCTCCAGGTGAGCCCGGCGCAGTTCGCGGCGTACTGGAACGCCTCGCAGATCGTCTCCGGGGTGCAGCTGGCCCTCGGCGCGAACTCGCCGCTGCTGTTCGGCCGGGAGTTGTGGCGGGAGACCCGCATCCCGCTCTTCGAGCAGGCCACCGACACCCGGTCGGAGGAGATAAGAGCGCAGGGGGTACGCCCACGCGTCTGGTTCGGGGAACGCTGGATCACCAGTGTCTTCGACCTGTTCGAGGAGAACGTCCGCTACTTCCCGGCGCTCCTGCCGATCTGCGACGTGCACGATCCGGCCGAGATCCTGGAGCGGGGCGAGATCCCGGAGCTGAGCGAGTTGCGCCTGCACAACGGAACGGTCTACCGGTGGAACCGGCCGATCTACGCGGTGGTCAACGGCCGCCCGCACCTGCGGGTGGAGAACCGGGTGCTGCCCGCCGGGCCGACCGTCGCCGACACCATGGCCAACGCCGCGTTCTACTACGGCCTGGTCCGCTGCATCGCCGAGGCGGAGCGCCCACTCTGGACGCAGATGAGCTTCCGCGCCGCCGAGGAGAACTTCCACAACTGCGCCCGGCACGGCATCGACGCCAGCGTGTTCTGGCCCGGCCACGGCACGGTCCCGGTCACCGAGCTGGTGTTGCGCCGGCTCCTGCCGCAGGCCGCCGAGGGCCTGGACCTGTGGGGTGTCTCGCCGGCCCAGCGGGACCGGTTGCTCGGCATCATCGAGCAGCGCTGCCTGCGGCACCGCAACGGCGCGTCCTGGCAGGTGGAGACGTTGCACGAGATCGAGGCGCAGGGCGCGGACCGGCAGCGGGCGCTGCACGAGATGCTGCGCCGCTACCTGCCGCTGATGCACGACAACATCCCGGTCCACGAGTGGCCCCCGGGTAAGTGATCAGCTGGCTCTCAGTGCTGTCTCACGGCCGCTGAAACAGCACTGACAGCCAGCCGCGAAGATCCGGCCGGGCGGGCGACCGCGACCGTCACGCCGGAGCGCACCCGCTTCGGGACGATCAGGCGGCCGCCCGGACCGGCGGCCCGCAGGGCGGCGGCCTCGGCCACACTCGGCGTGCCGACCGCCGTCCCGACCGCGGCGCTGGGTGTGGGCACCGGCTGCGCGGCCAGCTCGGAAGCCGGGAACCCGGCCAGGCGCCACCCGGCCGCGGCCGCGAACTCCCGCGGACCGTCCTCGGCGGCCCGCCGGTCGAGCGTGGCCAGAACCGCGACCGGGGAGCACGCCAATCCCGCACCGGCCAGGACGCCGCGGACCGCGTCGGAGAGGACTCCGGCGGTCACCCCGGCGCGTGCGCCGAACCCGACGACCAGCGTCACGCGGCCGCCGCCCGAACCAGCCGCTCCGCGATCCCGCGCTGCCCCGCCCAGTGCAGGTGCAGGTAGGAGGCGTGCACCGACGGTGTCGCGAACCCCTCCGGATCGGCGCCCCGCCACGCCCACGCCGCCTGCCCGGCCGGGGACAGCAGCAGCCCCGACCGCGGATGCGCCACGGTCCGGTGGAACTCGTGCCCGGTCACCCGGGTCCCGGCCACCGCGAGCGGGCTGTCGCCGAGCGCGACCGCGTCCCGGTAGCCGAGGGTCAGCGTCGGCGTCATCACCGCCTCGGCGTCGAGGACCCCGCACATCGGCTCGCCGTCCAGGGTGCGGCACAGCCACAGCAGCCCGGCGCACTCGGCGGCGATCACCCCGCCCGCCGACGCGAACGACCGCACCGACTCCCGGAGCGGCTCGTTGGCGGACAGCGACGACGCGTACACCTCGGGGAACCCGCCGCCCACCACCAGCGCCCGCGTCCCCTCGGGCAGGGCCTTGTCGTGCAGCGGGTCCACGGTCACCACGTCGGCTCCGGCACCGGCCAGCAATTCGCGCGTCTCGGCGTACGAGAAGGAGAAAGCCGGACCACCGGCGAGGGCGACCAGGGGACGGCCCGGAACCGGCGTCTCGCTGACCGGTGTCCAGGCCCGGAAGGGCAGGGGTGGCGCCGAGCGGGCCACCGCCGCGACCGCCTCGAGATCGACGGACGTGGCGATCAGCGCGGCCAGCGCGTCGACCGAGGCCAGCGCTTCGGCGCGCCGTTCCGCCGCCGGGATCAGCCCGAGATGCCGGGAGGGAGCGGCCACCGCGTCGGCGCGGCGCAGCGCGCCCAGCACCGGCGTGCCCACCTCCTCGCAGGCGTCCCGGAGGATCTGCTCGTGCCGCTCCGAGCCGACCCGGTTGAGGATCACGCCGGCCAGCCGCACCGTCCCGAAGCTGCGGAAACCGTGCACCACGGCGGCGATCGACCGCCCCTGCGCGGCGGCGTCCACGACCAGGATCACCGGCGCGTCGAGCAGCGCGGCCACCTGAGCGGTCGAGCCGGTGTCCCCCGCCCCGGTACGCCCGTCGTAGAGCCCCATCACTCCTTCGACGATCGCCAGCTCAGCGCCCTGCGCCCCGTGCGCGAACAGCGGCCCGACCAGATCCTCCCCGACCAGCACCGGATCGAGGTTGCGGCCGGGCCGCCCGGCGGCGAGCGCGTGATAGCCCGGGTCGATGTAGTCCGGCCCCACCTTGAACGGCGCCACCGGCACCCCACGCCGCGCGAACGCCGCCAGCAGCCCGGTGGCCACGGTCGTCTTCCCGTGCCCCGACGCCGGCGCCGCGATGACCAGCCGGTCTACCATTCGATGCCCTGCTGCCCCTTGCGCCCGGCGTCCATCGGGTGCTTCACCTTCGTCATCTCGGTGACCAGGTCGGCGGCCGCCACCAGGTCCGGGTGCGCGTCCCGCCCGGTGATCACCACATGCTGGGTGCCCGGCCGCTCCCGCAGCGTCGTGATCACGTCCTCGACGTCCACCCAGCCCCACTTCATCGGATAGGTGAACTCGTCCAGCACATAGAACCGGAACGTCTCCGCGGCCAGGTCCCGCTTGATCTGCGCCCACCCTTCGGCGGCCTCGGCGGCGTGGTCCCGCTCGCTGCCCGCACGCTGGATCCAGGACCAGCCCTCACCCATCTTGTGCCAGGTCACGGGCGTCTGGTGCAAACCGCCGAGCGCTTTGAGCGCGGCCTCCTCGCCGACCTTCCACTTCTCCGACTTGACGAACTGGAACACCCCGATCGGCCAGCCCGCGCTCCAGGCCCGCAGCGCCATCCCGAACGCGGCCGTCGACTTCCCCTTGCCCGGCCCGGTGTGCACCGCGAACACCGCCTGCCGCCGCCGCTGCCGCGTCGTCAGCCCGTCGTCGGGCACGCTCGTCACTTTCCCTTGCGGCACGCGCTCCTCCTCCTTCTCAAGATCAACCCCCATTCCCGGTACGGGGTGACCGTCCAGCCCAACCCACACCGTCCCGCCGGCCGCGGCGAAGGTGGCCCGCCCGGCGCGCGCCCCGCACGCCCCGGCGAAACCCACCCTCACCCCAACGCCGCCGCTACCCGCACAGCACCCGAACCCGGCGGTCCCGACCCGTCCGGCCCTCTGTCCTCATCGTGCCGCCCATTCGCACCGGCAAGCACGCACGTAACGTCTTCCGTGGTCGTCTGCCCGTGTCACAGCGGCAGGCCCTGCACACGGACGGCCCGACGTGAGCGCCCGCCGGGCATCCGCATCCCGAAAGCACCGACAACCCGCCGGACGCGATCGGCTGACCTCGATGCTGTCCCGGTCCGGCGGGCCGGCGCCGGCGGGCGGATGAGCGCGGCCCGCGGACACCGGTTCGAACCGCACCGAACGGCCTACGCGGCGGCTCGGTAGGCGCGGTCGGCCGGATCCAACGCGGTGGCGGCGCGGGCCGTCGGATGGAGAACGGTGGTGGCTTGAAGGTGTTCCAGCGGCATGAGATCGGCTCGGAGAACCGCCGCCAGCTTTCCGGCCAGGCCCAGCCGGACCTGGCCGGACTCGCAGTCGACCACCACGGTCGCCACACCGGCCAGCGCGGGCGCGAGCAGGACGGGGTCGGGCCCGCTCGTGGCCCGGCCGTCGGTGACCACCACCAGCAGCGGACGCCGTCGCGGGTCACGGCGGCGCTCCGTGGCGATGGTCGCGGCCGCGGCCCGGAGACCCGCCGCGAGCGGGGTACGGCCCCCGGTCCGCAACGCGGCCAGCCGCATCACGCCGACCTCGTGACTGGACGTCGGCGGCAGCACCACCTCGGCGTCCCGCCCCCGGAAGGTGATCATCCCGATCCGGTCCCGCCTCTGGTAGGCGTCCCGCAACAGCGACAGCACCGCCGTCTTGACCAGCGTCATCCGCTTCCGCGCGGCCATCGACCCGGACGCGTCCACCACGAAGAGGACCAGGTTCGCCTCGCGCCCCACATGGACCGACTCCCGCAGATCCCGCGGCGACACCCGGATCCCACCCCGCCGCTCCCGAACAGGCTGATCCTCGGACCCCGCCCCCCGCACAAGCCGCTCCTGGGACACCCACTCCTGGGATACCGACCCCGGCACAAGCTGGTCCTGGGCCAGCCACCCCTGGGACAACCCTTCCTCAGACACCGACTCCCCCACCAACCGGTCCGGGGACAGTCGTTTCTGGAACACCCGCTCCTGGGAGACCGGCTCCTGAGACACCCGGTCCTGAGACACCCGGTCCTGAGACACCCGGTCCTGAGACACCCGGTCCTGGGAGGGCTGGTCATGGGATGTGCCGTTGCGGGTGGCGTGGGTGACGGGGGTCGGGTGGGTGGGGGTGATGGTGTCGAGGGCGGCTCGGTCGAGGGCCGCCCGGAGAGTGGCGAAGAGGTGAGGGGCTCCGGAGAGCTTGCCCTGCGGGACGCGGCTGCCGACTACACGGCCTCTGCGGGCGAAGGCCGGGGAGCGGCGGCCGGCGTGACCGCCCTCGCCACGGGCGGTGATCCGGAGTGTGCGGGTACGGAACGCCTGACCGGCGGTGGCCGTCGCGCCCGCCTTCGCCGGTTGTGGCGCCTCGTCGTTGCTGGACGGGGGCGTGCTCTCCTCCGTACCCCCGTGGGGTGATCCTGCTCCGGACGGCCCGCCGCCGTCGCGCGGGGTGTCGTTTCGGGGGCCTCCGCCGCCGGGACCGCCGTCGTCCGGGTCCGGGTCGATGTCGGGGTCCGGCTCGTCGTCGGGGTCGCCACCGTGCTGGCTGGCCTGTTCGCGGTCGGCTTGGTCGCGCTCGGCCTGGTCAAGGTCGGCACGTTCCTGCTCGGCACGTTCCTGTTCGGAGCGTTCCTGTTCGGCCTGGCGTTCGGCCTCGGCCAGGGCGTCCTCGAGCTTCTGCTCGTCGGTGCCGGGCGGGTCCAGCGGGTCGGTACGGCGGCGGTGCGGGAGGGCCAGGCCGGCGGCGTCCCGGACGTCGTCGGCGGTGACCCGGTCGCGGCCGTGCCAGGCGGCCAGGGCTACGGCGCAGCGGGCGACCACGATGTCGGCGCGCATGCCGTCCACGCCGTAGGCGAGGCAGACCCGGGCGATCCGGTCGAGTTCGGCGTCGGGCAGTGTCACCGCCGGAAGGGCGGCGCGGGCGGCGGCGATGCGGGCCGCGTAGTCGCGTTCGGCGTCGGCGTAGCGCGCCGCGAAACCGTCCGGGTCGGCCTCGTAGGCGAGGCGGCGGCGCACCACCTCGGCGCGCTGGCGGGCGTCACGGGGTGCGGCGACGTTCACGACCAGGCCGAACCGGTCGACCAGCTGGGGCCGGGGCTCGCCCTCCTCCGGGTTCATGGTGCCGACGAGCAGGAATCTGGCCGCGTGCTTGACCGACACCCCGTCCCGCTCGACGTGTGCCCGGCCCATCGCCGCCGCGTCCAGAAGCAGGTCCACCAGGTGGTCCGGCAGGAGGTTCACCTCGTCGACATAGAGGACACCCCGGTGCGCGGCGGCGAGCAGACCCGGCTCGTAGGCCTTCACCCCGTCGGTGAGCGCGCGTTGCAGGTCGAGCGTGCCGACCACCCGGTCCTCGGTGGCGCCGACCGGCAACTCGACGAGCAACGCGGGCCGGACCGTCGCCGCGGCCACGGCGTCCGCCGGGGCGGCCGGGTGGCCCGGCCCGCCGGCCGGGCCATCTGGACGTCCCGGGATGGGGTGCGGGCCGTCCGGGCAAGCCGGGTCCGGGGCGGCGGGATCGCAGGCGAAACGGCAGCCGGATACCACCGTGACCGGTGGCAGCAGGCCGGCCAGGGCGCGGACGACGGTGCTCTTCGCGGTGCCCTTCTCGCCTCGGACCAGGACCCCGCCGACCGCCGGGGACACCGAGGTCAGCAGCAGGGCCAGGCGCAGGTCGTCGAGGCCCACCACGGCCGAGAACGGGTACGGAGTAGTCACCAGGATCCCTTCCGGCGGGTGTCCACGCCCGCTCGTCGGTCGACGCGAGCGGCCGGAGTCTCCTGACTCCCGGATCGACGTTTCCCGCTCGCCTTCCGGCGCAGGCGCCGTGGCGTGTGTGGTCAGCGGGTCGCTCCCCGGTCACAGTGGCGGGACCGTCCCGGAATCGCACCGGGTTCCTCCGCAACCGCTCGCCGGTCACTCTTCCCGACCGGCCGGGCACCCGTCAACGCGGGATCCGTCACCCGCCGGGCGTGCTTTCCCCAAGGCGGTCCGAACGCTCGGCGCCGCGTGTGCGCCACCTGGTCCGGCAACGAGGGCTGGGCTACGACCGGACGAGCTACGGCCGAATCAGCGGCGGCGGGGTGGGTCAGCGGGTTACGGCCTTCTCGGTGGCGGGGAGGGGCTCGGGAGCCAGGCGGTCGAGTTCGGCCACCACGTCGAGGACGGCCAGGGCGGAGCGTTCCACCAGGGGGCGCAGGCGGCGGTAGAGGGCGGCGTCCTCCGGGTCGGGGTGGGTGGCGTTCGCGGTGGGGACCAGGTCGGCGGCGCGGTCCAGGTCGGGGAGTTCGCCGAGGGCGTGCCGGGCCAGGAGGCAGGCGCCCAGGGCGGTGCCCTCGGGGACGTCGGCGACCGTCACCGGGAGGTCCAGGGCGGAGGCCAGGACGGACACCCACAGGCGGGAGGCGGCGGCGCCGCCGGTGGCGCGGATCTCGGTGACCGGGCAGCCCTCGGCGTCGAAGGAGTCGCGGACCAGGGCGAGCTGCTGGCAGACGCCCTCCACGGCGGCGCGGACCAGGTGCGGGCGGGCGTGTTCGCGGCGCAGGCCCAGGTAGGCGCCGCGCATGCCGGGGCGCCACCAGGGGGCCCGTTCGCCGAGGAGGTAGGGCAGGCAGAGCAGGCCCTCGCTGCCGGCCCGGATCCCGGCGGCCTCGGCCAGCAGGGCGGCGTCCAGGTCGTCGGCGCCCTCGCCCGCGACGCCGGGCGCACGGTCAGGCGCGCCGGCGGCGAGGCTCTGGGCGGCCCAGCGTACGACCGAGCCGGCGTTGTTGACCGCTCCGCCGATCACCCAGCGGTCCTCGGTGAGGGCGTAGCAGAACAGGCGGCCGGCGGCGTCGGCGGTGGGGCGGTCCACGACGGTACGGAGGGCGCCGCTCGTGCCGAGGGAGACCGCCGCGACGCCGGGCGGGGTGGCGCCGACGCCGAGGTTGGCGAGCGGGCCGTCGGCGGCGCCGATGATCAGCGGTACGTCCGGGGGCAGGCCCGCGGCGGTGGCCACCTCGGGAGACAGCCGGAGGGCGTGGGTGGTGGGGACGACCTCGGCGAGCTGCCCGGGGCGCACGCCGGCGATCGCCAGGGCCTCGTCGTCCCACCGGCGGGAGTGGATGTCGTAGAGGCCGGTGCCGGAGGCGATCGACAGGTCCACCAGGAACGGGTCGTCGGCCAGCGCCGCGACGATCAGTTCCTTGACGCCGCCCCAGCGCGGGGTGCCGCGCAGCGTGCCCGGGTCCTCCTCGGCCCACCAGGCCAGTTTCGTGAGTGGCGACATCGGGTGGACCGGGGTGCCGGTGCGGGCCTGGAGGCGTTTCGCGGGCCCGGCCGCGACGATCTTCTCGCACTGCCGGGCGGAGCGGCCGTCCGCCCACGTCACCACGGGGCCGAGGGGACGGCCGGCGGCGTCCATCGGCAGCAGCGCGTGCAGAAAGGAGCTGAGGCTGACCGCGATCACCCGGTCGCCGCGCTCGCGGCACTCGGCGGCCACGTCGGCGAGTGCCTTCATGGCGGCGCGGGTGAGCTGCCGGGGGTCGAGTTCGGCCCGGCCGGGCCCGGGCACCGACAGTGGGTAGTGGACGCTCGTGAGCGCCCGCAGCTCACCGGCCGGGCCGGCGGCGACCCCCTTGGTCGCGGTGGTCCCGGTGTCGATCCCGATCACGACGTCCATGCTTCCCCTCCCGAACGTGCCGACCAGACCCTCTCATGCCCACCCGAGCCCCGAACCAGACAACCAGATCCAGGAGACCCACCACTCCCGCAAAACGCCGCCGGTGTCGAGGCACGTGATTCGCCGACGCAGCGGGGTGTGCTGCGGCGGTGAATCACCTGCCTCGACACCGGTTACAAGGCGTTTTGCCGCGGAGCGAAGCGAAGCCATCAGGCCCGGCATTAATCGACAACTGTCCACCCCGTACGAGAAATGGGTCTTCAAAAGCGAAACGCCCCGCCGGGAAGGGCGGGGCGTCGCGGGTGGAGAAAAGGTCAGCGCTGGTCCATCGGCGTGAAGTCGCGGACCGGCGAGCCGGTGTAGATCTGCCGCGGGCGACCGATCTTGTTGGCCGGGTCGGTCATCATCTCGCGCCACTGGGCGATCCAGCCGGGGAGGCGGCCGATCGCGAACAGCACCGTGAACATGTCGGTGGGGAAGCCCATGGCCTTGTAGATGAGGCCGGTGTAGAAGTCGACGTTCGGGTACAGCTTGCGGGAGATGAAGTACTCGTCGGAGAGCGCGATCTCCTCGAGCTTGAAGGCGATCTCCAGCAGCGGGTCCGGCTTGTCCAGGGTGTTGAGCATCTCCTGGGCGGCCTTCTTGACGATGGCGGCGCGCGGGTCGTAGTTCTTGTAGACCCGGTGGCCGAAGCCCATGAGCTTGACGCCCTTTTCCTTGTTCTTCACCCGGGTGACGAACGAGGTGACGTCTCCGCCCTCCTTGCGGATCTGCTCGAGCATCTCGAGGACGGCCGCGTTGGCGCCGCCGTGCAGCGGGCCGGAGAGGGCGTTGATGCCGGCGGAGACGCTGGCGAACAGGTTGGCCTGCGCCGAGCCGACCAGGCGCACCGACGAGGTCGAGCAGTTCTGCTCGTGGTCGGCGTGCAGGATGAACAGCATGTCCAGGATCTTGGCGACCTTGGGGTCGACGTTGTACTGGACGGTCGGCAGGCCGAAGGTCAGGCGCAGGAAGTTCTCGACGTAGTCGAGCGAGTTGTCCGGGTACGGCAGCGGGTGCCCGATGGACTTCTTGTAGATGTACGCCGCGATGGTCGGAAGTTTCGCCATCAGCCGGATCGTGGAGATTTCGATCTGTTCCTCGTCGAGCGGGTCGAGCGCGTCCTGGTAGAAGGTCGACAGCGCCGTGACCGCGGACGACAGCACCGACATCGGGTGCGCGTTACGCGGGAAGCTCGAGAAGAATGTCCGCATCTCCTCCTGGAGGAGGGTGTGCACGCGGATCTTGTCCGCGAAGTCCTGGAGCTGGGCCGCGGTCGGCAGCTCGCCGTTCATCAGCAGGTAGGAGACCTCAAGGAAGGTGCTCTTCTCCGCAAGCTGCTCGATCGGGTAACCCCGGTAACGCAGAATGCCCTGGTCACCGTCGATGTAAGTGATCGCCGACTTGGTCGACGCGGTGTTCACGAAACCCTGATCGAGGGTTACGTAACCGGTCTCCTTCAGCAGAGCACTGACGTCGATGCCGCCCGGACCGTCGACGGCCTTCGTGACCGCCATCGACAACTGACCACCGGGGTGGTCGAGCTTGACATCCGTCATGTATTTCCCTCACTTCACCGGCAGATGTCCCAAAGATTTTGCCGTTCACCGTAAACCCTCAACCTGAATGGGTCATCAGGTGGCCGCCTGTTGAGGCATTGGTCACCAGTGCGTATGGGTCGTTGCGCCATAGACAATGGTCGGTATATTGCGACGCTGTTACGGGAGGGCCCATGCAGATCCCGGCCGAGGGACCCGTTGTCGTGGGGGTCGGCGGCACGGCGACCGACCCGGCCGCCGTCCGGTTCGCCGCGCGGGAGGCGGTCTCCCGCGGGCGAGCGCTCACCGTCGTCCACGCCTTCACGTGGCCGGGACCCGGCGAGTACGCCCTGGCCCGCCGGGCCGCCTCACGCATCGTCGAGGAGGCGGTCTCCATCGCCCAGCGTTCCACACCGGGGATCGCCGCGCGGGGCCATCTCGTGGATGGGCCACCCGAGCGTGTCCTGCTACGCCTGACCAGGTCTTCCACCCTGCTCGTCCTCGGCGGCGGCCTGGTCGAGGTGGTGCTGCGGGCGTGGTGCCCGGTGGCGGTGGCCCGCCGGCACCGCACGCCGTCCGGCCCGGTCCTGGCCGCCGTCGACGGGTCGCCGGTCTCGGCCGCGGTGCTGCGGTTCGCCGCCGAGCAGGCCCGGCGCCGGGGTGGCCGGGTGGACGTGGTGTACGCCGGCGAGCCCGCCGGCCGTCCGGTCCTCGACGGCGTCCGTCCCCGTCTGCTCTCCGGCGACCCGGCCGGCGCCCTGGTGCACGCCTCCCGCGGCGCCGGCCTGATCGTGCTGGGGCCGCGCGGGCCGGGCACCCGCGGCCGGCTGGGCACGGTCGCGGCCGCGGTGCTGCGGCACGGCGGCTGTCCGGCGGTCTTCGTGCACGGACCGGCAGGTTTCCGGAACCCCGGTAACCCGGTGCCCGAATTGCTACCGTTGGCCCACACATAGGTCTTCGGGCTGTACGGGAGGAATCCCCGGTGCAATCGGTGCTCCCGCCCGGAATCGCCCGACGGCTATGGCAGGTCATCGCCGTGGGCGGCGTCATCGCCACCGTGCTCTACGGGTTGTTCCCGTCATCGGCTGTCGGCACGATCGCGTTCACGCTGCTGGCGGTCATCGTCGTGCTGGCCTGCTTCACCGGGCCGCGGCGGTGGGGCGCCGAGCCGCCGGGCGCATGGCTGCTGATGGGCGCGGCCGCGCTGCTGTTCATGATCGGCGTGATGATCCGCCCGACGGTCACCGAGATGCCGATGCCGTGGCCGCTGCTCGCCGACGTCGCCTCGTTCAGCGGGTACCTGCTGCTCGGCGCGTTCATCCTGGTCCTGCTGAAGAAGCGGGGCAGCCTCGACCGGCACGCGGTGCTGGACGGACTGATCGTCTGCCTGGCCGCCGGGGTGGCCACCACGCTGCTGCTGGCCCTGCCTGCGGCCCAGATCCCCGGCCGGGACCCGGTGCTCTCCGGCATCCAGGGCATGTACCCGATGTTCGACGTGCTGCTCCTGCTGCTGCTGGTGAACCTCACCTTCACGGCGAAGACCTGGCCGGTCAGCCTGATCGGGTTGATCGTCATGATGTCGATGATCTTCGCGGGCGACCTGGCCTACGCGATCGTCGGGGTGCAGGGCCACATCTACGCGTCGCCGCTGCTCAACGTGCCGTACATGATCGCGTACACCGGGCTCGGGGTGGCCGCGACGCACCCGTCCGTGGTGGAGATGAGCCGGGCCGCCAAGCTGCCCGCCCAGGCCTGGTCCTGGCCGCGGCTGTCGCTGCTGCTGCCCGCCCTGGCCGTCCCGTTCGCCCTGCTGCTGACCACCGGCACCCGGTCGGCCGCCAGCCGGGTGCTGATCGCGGTGACCGGCGCGATGATCGTCGCGCTGCTGCTGGTCCGGGCGATCGGCGCGGTCCGCGCCCAGGTGGCCGCCCAGCTGCGCTCCGAGCATCAGGCCGTCCACGACCCGCTGACCGGGCTGCCGAACCGGCAGTCCATGTCGGCCGAGATCGAGCGCCTGATCACCGTGGTGGATCCGGAGGGGCACGACCGGGTGTGGGTCTACATGCTCGACCTGGACGGCTTCAAGTGGGTCAACGACTCGTGGGGCCACGACACCGGCGACCAACTGGTGATCGACGTGGGCCGGCGGCTGCGGACCGGGGTTCCGCACGGCATCCCGGTGGCCCGGGTCGGCGGCGACGAGTTCCTGCTCGTGTTCATCGGCGAGAAGGGCGGGGCGCTGCGCCTGGTCGACGACATCCGCGGCTGCTTCGCCAAGCCGTTCCCGGTCCGCGACCACGACGTGGTGATCAGCGCGTCGATCGGCATCTCGCACGCCGTGGCCGACCCGGTCAACGCCGAGGTCACCGCCGAGGCCCTGATGCGCGACGCCGACACCGCCATGTACCGGGCCAAGGCCGAGGGCCCGGGACGGTCCATCATCTTCGACACCAGCATGCACACCCAGGTCCGGGAGCGCATCGAGCTGGAGGTGGCGCTGCGCCAGGCGCTCGCCGAGGAGCAGCTGCACGTGGCCTACCAGCCGCTGGTCCGGCTGGAGACCGGGATCCCGGTGGGCGCCGAGGCGCTGGTCCGCTGGATGCATCCGGAACGCGGCCCGATCCCGCCGATGACCTTCATCTCGATCGCCGAGGACGCCGGCCTGATCAACGCGATCGGCACCTGGGTACGCAAGGAGGCCCTGCGCCAGCTCGGCGTGTGGCGCTCGGAGGGCACCGTCCACGACGACTTCTACCTGTCGATCAACGTCTCGCCGCGCCAGCTCAGCGACCCGGAGCTGCCGCTGATCGTGTCCGGCGAGATGGTCCGGTACGGCGTCCCGCCGCACTGCGTGGCCCTGGAGATGACCGAGTCGGTGATGGTGGACGGTTCCAGCGTCACCTCGCGGGTCCTCTTCGAACTGCGCGAACTCGGTGTACGGCTACTGGTGGACGACTTCGGCACGGGGTTCTCGGCGCTCGGCTACCTGCGCAAGTTCCCGGTCACCGGCGTCAAGATCGACCGCTCGTTCGTGACCGGGCTCGGGGTCAACCACGAGGACGACGAGATCGTCCGCGCCGTGGTGGCGATGAGTCACGCGCTCGGTCTCAGCGTGATCGCCGAGGGGGTGGAGACGCCGTTGCAGCGGGAGGCCCTGTACGCGGTCGGCGTCGTCAACGGCCAGGGCTGGCTGTGGGGCGCCGCCGTGCCGGCCGCCGAGTTCGCCCAGCGCTGGCGGGACGTGGTGATGGGCGGCCCGGCCGTACCGGAGGTCGCGGCGGACCCGTCGGGCCGGCACCGCCGGCCCGACTGAGGTCCGTCAGATCCGGGCGGCCCGCCGCTCCGGCTGGCCGTCGAGCCGGCTCGGCACACCGCGCCGCTCCTCACGCCGGAACGGCATGTCGTCCTTCGGGAACTCGAACAGCCAGAACGACTGCGCGTCCAGCCGGGTCGGCTGGGCCCGGCCGCAGGACGCCGCCCGGCTCAGCACCAGGGAGATCATCCGGGGCAGCTGGTTGCGTTCCTCGTTCCACGAGCAGATGTCGAAGAAGACCTTGCCGTCCACCTCCTCGATCGGCGCGTACATCTGCCGCTGCAGGGCGACGAACACGCCCCGGCCCCGCTGGCCCAGCGCGGAGCCGGCGAAGATGCAGTAGAAGAGCCGGCGCTGCTCGTACAGCTCGGGCCAGTGGTACTGGAAGTAGTCCGCCGAGATCAGCGGGACCGACTCCAGGTCGTTCGTGATCGTGCCCATCCCGGCGATGCCGTCGTCGTCCAGCGCCACGTGCTTGGCGATCCGTTTGTCGCTCATCATCTCGTCGAACTCGTGGCGGTACATGAGGTGCCGGTTGACCGCGAGGATCCGCAGGTCGTTGAAACAGTTCGAATAGAAGTCCCAAGCCTCGTCCCGCATGTCGGCCGGTAGCTCGGGCATCACTTCCACGTGCATGGTGCCCCCTCTCGGTGTCAAACCTTCCAGGGACCCTGGTGCCGTGCGGCCAACTCGGGCATTATTCGCTGGCGGAATCCTGGTGTAAGCCACGTCACTGCCGATCGGAGGTCCGATGATCTGGCTGACCGTCCTGCTGGTGTCCCTCAGCGTCGGCCTGGCTGCCGCACTGATGGCCGCGACCAGGTAGAAAGCGGGTATGCGCTTCGCCACCTGGAACGTCAACTCGGTCAAGGCCCGGCTGCCCCGCCTGCTCGACTGGCTGGAGAACACCGCCCCGGACGTCGTCTGTATTCAGGAGACCAAGGTCGCCGACGACGGCTTCCCTTCCGAGGTCGAGAGACTCGGGTACGAGGTGGCCGCCTACGGGCAGGGCCGCTGGAACGGTGTCGCCCTGCTGTCTCGGATCGGCCTCGACGACGTACGCCGCGGCTTCGACGGCGAACCCGGCTATCCCGATCCGGAGGCGCGGGCGATCAGCGCCCGCTGCGGCGGCATCCGGTTCATGTCGGTGTACGTGCCGAACGGGCGCACGCCGGAGGATCCGCACTACGACTACAAACTGCGGTGGCTCGCCGCGCTGCGCGACGCCCTCGTGCCCGGCCTGGCCGAAGGTCCCGTGGTGGTGGCCGGCGACTACAACGTGGCGCCCACCGACGCCGACGTCTGGGACATCGCCGTCTTCGCCGCGTCCACCCACGTCACACCGCCCGAGCGGGCCGCCCTGGCGGCGCTGCGCGACCTCGGCCTCACCGACGTGCCGGCCCGGCCGCTCAAGGGCGACCATCCGTTCACGTACTGGGACTACCGCGCCGGCATGTTCCACCAGAACAAGGGCATGCGCATCGACCTCGTCTACGCCACCGCGGACGTGACGGCCCGGGTCTCCGACGCGTACGTGGACCGCGAGGCCCGCAAGGGCAAAGGACCGTCCGACCACGCCCCGATCGTGGTCGACCTGAACGATGCCCCACCCAGCCCGTAGGCTGGGGACATGACAGTGGTCGCGCCGGCATCGGCCCTGCTCCAGGCCGCCTTCGAGGCCGCCGGCGAGGGGATGCTGCTGTGTGACACCGCCGGGCACACGGTGCTCCTGGCGAACGCCGCCGCCCGGCGCCTGGTGCCCGGCGCCCTCCCCGGCGAGCCGGTCACCGGCCCGTTCCCGGAGCCCGGCGCCGACTCGTTCCGGTGCGAGTTCGAGGGGCGTTCGCTCTCCGGGACACGGCGTGACCTCGACGGCGAGCACTACGCCTGGTTCATCCGGGACGAGACCGAGCAGGCGCGGCACATCGCCCACAGCGCGTTCCTCGCCGAGGTGGGGTGGCGGCTGTCCACGTCGCTGCATGTGGGGCGTGTCATGCGTACCGTCGTGGAGCTGGCGGTCCAGTACCTCGCCGACACCGCGATGGTGGTCCTGCCGCCGCACCGGCACCGCAGCTCCTGGACCAGGCTGCTGCCCGAACGCGCCGTCGAGGAGGGCACGCTTCCCGAGCGGCTGCTCGACGGCGTGCCCGGCCTGGTCGAGTCGCTCGGCGGCTTCCCGCCGATCCCCAGTCGCTGGCTGGACCCGGCGCAGGCGCCCGGCTGGCTGCTCCCGGCCGAGCTGGGCCCGGTCGGCGCGATGCTGGTAACCCCGCTGCCCGGCAACGCCGAGCCGGCCGGGGCGCTGATCCTGGCCCGGCACGGCGCGACCGCCGTGTTCGGCGAGGAGGACGAGGCGCTCGCCCGGGTCTTCGCGGCCCGCGCCGGCATGGCGATCGCGGCCGCCACGCTCTACCACGAGCAGTCCGAGACGGCCGACATCCTCAAGGCCGACCTGCTCCCACCGGACCTTCCGGTGATCGACGGCTTCGAGCTGGCCGGATCGCACCACCTGCACATCGGCGGCGACTTCTACGACGTCTTCGGGCCCGCCGGGGACAGCACCGACACGGTGATCGCGCTCGGCGACGTCTGCGGCACCGGCCCGGAGGCGGCGGTCCTCACCGGCAAGGTGCGCCAGACCCTGGGCGCGCTGCGGCTGGTGCGGGCCGAGCCGGAGGCGATGCTGCGGGTGCTCAACGACGTGCTGCTGCGATCCGGGCCGCGGAGCCGGTTCGTGACCATGGTGGTCGGCTCGGTCCGCCGGGTGGAACACGGCCGGGTCCGGCTCGAACTGGCCACCGGCGGCCACCCCAGCCCACTGGTCCTGCGTACCGACGGCACGGTCGAGGAGGTTCCGATCCAGGGCGCCCTGATCGGGGTGATGCCGCTGACCGACATCCGGCCGGCCACCGTCGAGCTGGGCCCCGGCGAGCTGTGCCTGCTCTACAGCGACGGCCTCACCGAGGCCCGCGGCGGTCCGGCCGGGCGCGGGCATTTCGGCGAGGACCGGCTGCACCGGGCGCTCGCCGACTGCGCCGGCATGCCCGCCACCGCCGTCGTCGAGCGGCTCAGCCAGGTCGTCTCCGACTGGCTGCACGGCGGCCAGTCCGACGACATCGCCATGCTGGCCGTCCGGGCCCCGGCGCGCACCGCGCTCAGCCTGCGCGGCGGCGGCGTTCCCGAGCAGTCGCCCTTCCTGATCGCCGCCCGGCGCGGCGACCGCCGGTCCCGGGCCCGATCGTGACCGCGCCCGCCCGGCCGGCCCCGCGCATCGATTCCCCGATCGCGGATCGCTATCTGGCCCTGGTGGCGGACAGTGATGAGGTGGGCGCCATCGAGCTGGTCGGCGAGCTGCACGCCCAGGGTGTGCCGGCCGAGCGGATCATCCTCGACCTGATCGGCGCCACCCAGCGCCGGGTCGGCGAGCTGTGGGCCGCCAACGAGTGGTCGGTGGCCCGCGAGCACGCCGCCACCGCCGTCAGCGAGCGCGCCCTCGCCACGGTCGCGGCCCACACCACCACGCGGGCGCCCAAGGGTCGCATCACCCTGGCCTGCGTCGACGGCGAATGGCACGGGATGCCCGCCCGGATGCTCGCCGAGCTGCTACGACTCGACGGCTGGCGGGTCGACTTCCTGGGCGCCAGCATCCCCGGCCGGCACCTGATCACCCACCTGCACCAGACCGGGCCGGACGCGGTCGCGCTCAGCTGCATGATCCCCACCCGGCTGCCGCGCGCCCACGCCGCGATCACCGCCTGCCGCGCCACCGGTGTCCCGGTGATCGCCGGCGGGCGCGGCTTCGGCCCCGGCGGGCGCTACGCCGCCCGCCTGGGCGCGCACGCCTGGGCCGGTTCCGGTGAGGCGGCCGTCGCCCGTCTGGCCACCGACTGGCCACCACGCAACGTGATCGGCCTGCCCGCGGTGGGAACCGACGGTCACCTCGGCGACGAGGAGTACACCCACCTCGTCCATGGCCGTCCCAACCTGATCGCCACCGCGATGGAGCGCCTGGTCGCCGCCTATCCCGCCGCCCACGAATACAGCACCGACCAGAACGAGTCGACCGTCGAGGACATCGGCCACATCGTCGACTTCCTGGCGGCCGCCCTCTACGTCGGCGAGCAGGAGATCTTCACCGACTTCATCGTGTGGACCAGCGGCGTCCTGGCCTCCCGCGGCGTGCCGCCCGTCGCGCTGCGCACCGGCCTCCGCCTGATCCACGACCAGCTCACCGACTTCCCGGCCGCCGTCGCGATGCTCGACGCCGCGATGGTCCGGCTTCCTTGACGGTACGGACGTCGCCGTCCCCGTCGACCACACCTCCCGCCGGCTCACGCGAGCCGCCTGCCGGGTCCCGCCCGTGCCGCGACCGCCGGGCGGAGATCGGCACCCGGGCAGGCCAGGCAAACCGGACACGTCCGCATATGCCGCCGGTCACGGCGGACAGCCGGCTCGCCGACCGGCCTTCCGTCACGCCGGCCGGCTGGTAACGGTCCTGCCTCTCAGGCACCCGGGTGCCCGCTCCCAGCCGTGACGCCGGTCGCCCGGGCCGGGTGGGCACGGCTTCCACGCGAGCGGGTGGGCGTACACGGTAGCGGTGTCGTGGTGCCCCACGTGGCCGATGGCCGCGATGGCAGCGCACGCGACGTCTTCCGCGTGCGGTCACTAGGCCTTCCACAGCCTCACCGTGTGCACCCACCAAGGTGAAGCCCCGAACGTGTGCACCCACCTAGGTCGAAACTCCACATGCGCCGCCACCCGCCGGTGCGGTGGGGGGCGGCGTCGTCCGTACAGGTAAATGGGTGGCGAAGGCGATGGGAACGGATTAGCGTGAGCGACATGCTGTGATGCCTTCCCGACCCGCCGCCTGGCGCCCGCCGCACCGAGCCGGTGACGCGTGCAGGCCGCGTTTGTCGCCGTGCGCCGGAAACGGCCGGGGTGGGAGCGTCGCGCATTCCTCGCGGCATCATCACCACGTCACCGGGTTTCCGGCATGTCCGGTCGAGGGCCTCGTGCCCGCCGGGCTCTTCGCCGCTGATCAGGCCGCCGCGCTTCGGGTGCGGGGCTGTTCGTTTTCGGTCATGCCCTCCGATGCGGAGGTGAGCGTGGCCCGTCCGCTCCCCCAGTGGAGCCGCAAGGAGGTCGTTTTGCCTGCCGAACCGTTTTCCATGCACCCGAACCTCGACGAGATCGTCGAGCGGGACATCGCCGCGGCGCTGCGCCCGGCCACGCCGGGTGGAAGCGCCGACCATCCGTCCGACCATGCCGCCGCGCATCACGGTGCGGGGGATTCTCGTCAGGCCTCCCGGGAGCGTTCCGGGCGGGCCCGCTCGGGCCGCGCGGGCCAGGCCTCGGGTGGGCGTTCCTACGCGTTCCGCCGCAGCTGAGCGGAGCGGATCAGACCGCAACTGAACCGCGCGGAGCGGGCCGCAACTGAACCGGGCGGATCGGGCCACAGCTGAACCGGGCGGATCGGGCCGCAACTAGACCGCGCAGATCGGGCCACAGCTGAATTGCGCGGATCGGGTCGTGGCTGCATTGCGCGGATCGGGGCGTGGCTGAGCAAAGTGGATCGGGGAGCCGCGCTCGGGCGCGCGCGGATCGAGTGGGGCCCGGTGCCGGAGGAAATCCGGCACCGGGCCCGTCGTCGTTCGCCGGTGGAGTGTGTCAGCCGAGCTGAGCGTAGACGTCGTCGATCTGGCCGTGGTACATGTCGCCGTTCCCGGCGAGGTTCGGGCCGCCGATGCGCAGGGGCATGGCGTTCTCGACGGAGAGCGTGGACGGGATGGTGGTCTTCGGGCCGGACTCACCGTCGACCGAGACGGCCAGGGTGGTGCCGACGCGCTCGCAGACGACGCGGTGCCAGTTGCCGTCGGAGACCGGGTGGGCGGAGCGCGCCACGAACGACTGGCGGGAGCCGCGGGCGACCATCACGCACTGGGCGCGGCCGGTCTTGCCGATCTGCATCTTCCACTGGCTCTCGCTGGTGGCGACGCCCTTCTGCATGACGTTGGCGTTGCCGCTGAGCTGGGCCGTCGTCAGCCGTACGGTGGCCGCCCACCGGAAGTTGCGGGTGCCCGGGTCGAGGTCGGCGTCGTCGGGCGCCTCGAGCAGCGCCTTGGCGCAGGTGGCCGTGTTGCCGGCGCACGCGCCCGGGAACGAGGCGAAGCGGCTGGTGCCCTGGGTCGTGATGGCGACCTGGCCGTTGTTGGCGCCACGGATGGTGAGCTGACCGCCGCGGCCGGACAGGTCGTTGATCTTGCCGGCGTTGGCGCCGCCGTCGAAGTTGTAGCGAGCGACGACCGCGGAGCCCGCGGGTTCGTCGGTAGCAAAGGCCGGAGCGCCGAACAACGGCGCGAGGAGAACGGCAGAAAGAGCCGCGAACATCTTCATGAGATGAAAGATGGCCTAAAATCCGATTTGATGCCCAAACTCCTAGAAAAAGTAGATCGGATGGGGGTCGCCCCTCAGAGGAGGCCCCCCGCCTCGGCGATCATGCAGATCGCCACCACACGCAGCAGCGGGAAGCCTGCGGCCAGCCACTCGGTAGCGGTGACCGGGGCGAAGCCCGGCTCCGGCAGCGGGCGGCCCATCCGGACGGCGCCGGCCGCGATCGACCGGGCGTACGCCGCCAGGCCCTCCGCGTCGGTGGCCCGGCCGGCGGCACGCAGCGCGTCACGGACCGCCGCGGCGTGCTGGTCGAGCCTGGCCAGCAGGGCGGGTTCGGCGAACGCGGCCGCCAGCCCGTCGACTCCGGCGCGGGCCATCATCTCGTCGAGGTAGACCCGGGCGGGGCGGTCGGCGGCGACGGCGGCGGCGATCGGAGCGGCGGCGAAGGCGAGGTTCTCGTTCGTCATGCCGAAGACGTTAGAGGTCCGTGAGCTGCGATGACACCGGGGTAACCGGTTAGCACCCCAAGCGCCACCGCGGGCCAACCGGCTAACCGGGCAGCGCGTCCATGGCCTTGTAGATGCGCTTGTCGGAGACCGGGTACGCCGTCCCGAGGGCCTGTGCGAAGTAGTTGATCCGCAGCTCCTCGATCATCCAGCGGATCTCCCGCAGCCCCTCCTCGGCCGGCCCACCGGGGGACATCGAGGCCCGCAGTTCGCGGTACTCCGACTCGATCTCGTGGATCTGGGTGGTGAGCTGCCGGTCGCGGGCCAGGCCGCCGCCGAGCCGGTCCAGCCGGTGCACGATGCCGCGCAGGTAGCGGGGCATCTGGTGCAGCTGGCGCCACCCGGTCTGGGTGACGAACCCGGGATGGACCAGGCCCTTGAGCTGCTGCCGGATGTCGGCCAGGGCGGGGAGCAGCTGCGGGTCGCGCAGCTGTTTGAGGCGCTGGTCCACGTCGTACGACGTGGCGAGCACCGCCCGCACCTGGGTGACCAGGTTGGCGACCGCGTCGACCAGGTCCTGCCGGACGGTGTCGCGCAATGAGGCGAACTCCACCGATGACCAGACCGGTCCCCCGGCCTCGGCGACGAGCCGGTCCACGGCCGCGCCGGCGCAGTCGTCGAGCAGGTCGGCGATCGACCGGTACGGGTTGGCCCGGCTCAGTTCCAGCTTGGCCCGGTTGTCCAGCCGCCCCTGGAGGAACCGCGCGGCGGGCGGCAGCGTGAGCAGCAGCAGCCGCCGGGTGCCGGCGACCATGGCGACCCGTTGCGACGCCTCGTCCTCGAACACCCGGACCGCCACGCTGTCGCCCTCGTCGACCAGCGCCGGCCAGACGTTGACCTCGTAGCCGCCGCGGACCTGGGCGACCCGACGGGGCAGCACGCCGAAGTCGTTGGCGGTGATCCCGCGCCGTTCCAGGTTGCCGGCCGCCCGGGAGATGACGGCCTGCACCTTGGGTGCCAGCTGCCGGCGCAGCACCTCCAGATCGCGGCCCTCGGCGACCGTCTCGCCGCTCTCGTTGACGATCCGGAAGTTCATCCGCAGGTGCTCGGGCACCTGGTCGGGCCGCCACGCATCACGGGGCACCACGGTCCCGGTGAGCCGCCGCAGCTCGGTGCCGATGGCGTCGGGCAGCGGGCCGCGCCGGACCGGCACCCGGTCGAGGACGGCCTCGGCCCAGTCCGGTACCGGGACGAAGGCGGTGCGCAGCTGCTTGGGCAGCGCCCGGATCAGCGCGATCACCACCTCCTTGCGGAAGCCCGGCACCGACCAGCCGAAGTCGTCCGCGTCGACCTTGTTGATCAGGTCGAGCGGCACCCGGACGGTGACGCCGTCGGCCGGCGAATTCGGCTCGAAGGAATAGGACAGCGGCAGTTTCACGCCACCGGAGAGCCACGCGTCCGGGAACTGGTTGGGGTCGACCGTGTCCCGGCCCGTGTTGACCAGATCGTCGCGGGTGAAGGTGAGCAGATCCGGCGTCTCCACCCGCGCCTTCTTCCACCATCCGTCGAAATGGCGGGCGGAGACGACGTCGGCGGGTATCCGGGCGTCATAGAGCGCGTACACCGTTTCGTCGTCGACCGCGATGTCCCGGCGGCGGGCCCGGTTCTCGATCTCGGTGATCTTCTCCAACAGCCGCCGGTTCTCGGCGAAGAACTTGTGGTGGGTCTCCCAGTCCCCCTCGACCAGCGCGTGCCGGATGAAAAGCTCCCGGGAGACGACCGGATCGACCCGGCCGTATCCGACGCGGCGACGCGGCACGATCGGCAGACCGTAGAGGGTCACCTTCTCGAATGCCATCACCGCGCCCATCTTGCGGTCCCAGTGCGGCTCGCTGTAGCTGTGTTTGACCAGGTGCGGAGCGAGTTTCTCGGCCCATTCCGGCTCGATTCGCGCGTTCACCCGGCCCCACAGCCGGCTGGTCTCCACCAATTCGGCGGACATCACCCAGCGGGGCTGCCGCTTGAACAGCGCGGAACCGGGGAAAATCGCGAACTTCGCGCCGCGGGCGCCGATGAATTCGCGTTTCTCCTGGTCCTTCATGCCGATGTGGCTGAGCAGACCCGCGAGCAGAGCGGTGTGCACCGGTTGTGGCGCGACTCCCGCTTCCCAATCCTCTTTCAAGGACAGATCGAGGGTACGGGCGACCTGCTTCAGTTGCGCGTAGATGTCCTGCCACTCACGGACCCGCAGGTAGTTCAGGAATTCGTTGCGGCAGAGCCGGCGGAACTGGTTTCCGGACAGTTCCTGCTGCTTCTCCCGCAAATAGCGCCACAGGTTGAGATAGCTGAAGAAGTCCGATTCCTTGTCGGTGAACCGGGCGTGCCTCTCGTCGGCCTGCTGCTGTTTCTCGGCGGGCCGCTCGCGCGGGTCCTGGATCGACAGGGCGGCCGCGATCACCATGACCTCGGCCAGGCACTCCTGCCGGTCCGCCTCGATGACCATGCGGGCCAGCCGGGGGTCGACCGGGAGCTGGGCGAGCTGCCGGCCGAGCGGGGTGAGCTTGCGGTCGTCGAGGGCGCCGAGTTCCTCGAGCAGCTTGATGCCGTCGGTGATGTTGCGCCGGTCCGGCGGGTCGATGAACGGGAACCGCTGGAGGTCGCCGAGGCCCAGGTTGGTCATCTGGAGGATGACGCTGGCCAGGTTGGTCCGCAGGATCTCCGGCTCGGTGAACTCGGGCCGCTGCTCGAAGTCCTCCTCCGAGTAGAGCCGGATGCAGATGCCGTCCGACGTCCGGCCGCAGCGGCCCTTGCGCTGGTTGGCGCTGGCCTGCGAGACCGGCTCGATGGGCAGCCGCTGCACCTTGAGCCGGTGCGAGTAACGGCTGATCCGGGCAGTGCCGGGGTCGATCACGTATTTGATGCCGGGCACCGTGAGCGAGGTCTCGGCGACGTTGGTGGCCAGGACGACCCGGCGCTGGCTGTGCCGTTCGAAGACCCGGTGCTGTTCGGCCGAGGAGAGCCGGCCGTAGAGCGGGATGACCTCGGTGCCGCGCAGTTCCTTCTTGTTCAGCGCGTCGGCGGTGTCCCGGATCTCCCGCTCGCCGGAGAGGAAGACCAGGATGTCGCCGTCGGTGGGAAGCTCGTCGACGGCGGCCGCGATGCCGTCGATCTGGTCGATCGGCTCCTCGCGGACCTCGTCGTCCTCGATCACGGTGGTGGTGACCAGCGGCCGGTAGCGCACCTCGACCGGGTAGGTCCGGCCGGACACCTCGATGACCGGGGCGGGCTTACCGTCGGCGCCGGCGAAGTGGGCCGCGAACCGCTCGGTCTCGATCGTCGCCGAGGTGATGATCAGCTTGAGGTCGGGTCGCTTCGGCAGCAGCTCCCGGAGGTAGCCGAGGATGAAGTCGATGTTGAGGCTGCGCTCGTGGGCCTCGTCGATGATCAGCGTGTCGTACCGGTACAGCGTCCGGTCGTTCTGGATCTCGGCCAGCAGGATGCCGTCGGTCATCACCTTGACCATCGTGTCGTCGCTCACCTGGTCGGTGAACCGCACCTTGTAGCCGACCGTGGAGCCGAGCGGCCGGTCCAGCTCCTCGGCGATCCGCTCGGCCACGGTGCGGGCGGCGATCCGGCGCGGCTGGGTGTGGCCGATCTGGCCGCGGATGCCCCGGCCCAGCTCCAGGCAGATCTTCGGAATCTGGGTGGTCTTGCCGGAGCCGGTCTCGCCGGCCACGACCACGACCTGGTGGTCCCGGATGGCGTCGGCGATGTCGTCCTTGCGGGCGCTGACCGGCAGCCCCTCGGGGTAGGTGATCCGGGGCGCCGACGCGATCCGGCTCTCCAGGCGCAGCCGGGCCCGCTCCACCTCGGCCTCGATCTCGGCGACGGCGGTGGCACGGGCGGCGTCGTCACGGATGCGCCGGGTCCCGTCGAGGCGGCGCTGGAGCCGCCGCTGGTCACGGGGCAGCAACTCGGAGATCCGGCTACGCAGCGAGGAGACAGGCGTTATCGACATGGCGGAGCAAGGATAGGCGCAACCGGCCGGAAACGCCTGGTGATTAACGCCGCCCTGCCCCGGCTCGTCACGAGCCGTTCGGCGAACCCCGACGGCGGCGGTCACCCTTTCGGACCGGATGGGCGGGGCCGTTTCCCGGAGACGGTCTGGCTCGGTATCCCCGGGGACGAGGCTGGATCAGGAACGGGGCCGACGGTGATCGTAGTCGCTGAGGATCACGACGACATCCGGTACGTGGTGCAGCGTTCGCTGGAGCGCGCCGGGCACCGCGTGGTGGCCGCGGCCGACGGTGTCACCGCCCTGGCGGCGGTCCGGGAGCACCGGCCGGACCTGGTGATCACCGACGTGGACATGCCGTACATGACCGGCCTGGAGCTGTGCCGGGCGATCCGGGCCGACGACGATCTGCGGCACATCCCGGTGGTGGTGGCCAGCGGCTCGCTGATGCCGGGCGACGGGCTGGCCGAGAACGCGGGCGCCTCCGCGACGCTGCTCAAGCCGTTCCTGCCGGCCCAGCTGCTGGCGCTCGTCGCACAGCTGCTGCCGTCACGGGCCGCCTCCGACGGTGCCTAGGGCCCGGCTCGGCGAACGGCGGCCGCGGGTGGGCCAGCAGGCCGGTGAGGATGAGGCCGCCGGCCAGGATGGTCATCGGCAGGTACCAGCCGGTGCCGGCGAGCTGCCGGGAATCGCCGCGGGTCTCCAGGACCCATTGCCGGTCGCCGACCTCGAACGGATCGGAGCGGCGCAGGTCCGGCTCGCCGGGGCCGGCCCAGCTCGCCACCGTGTCCCGGCCGCCGTCGCCGTCGACCGCGACGAGCTCGCCGGCGACGCCGGAGTCGCCCACGGTCCGCAGGACGTCCCGCAGGAAGGTGCCGCCGTGCAGGCCGGCGACCACCCAGCCGCGGAACTCCGGGGTGTTGGCGCGGGTCCAGACCGGTGCGGCGAACGCGAACGACGGCTGCCCGTCCGGGTCGTGGATCGGCACGTAGGCGTCCGAGACGGTGGTTCGGTGGGTGTCCCGGGCCAGCTCCAGCGCGGTGGACAGCGGCCCGGCGCCGGCCACGTCGGTTCCCGGGCGCGGGCCGGCCTGCCCGGCGTCGCCGAGGGCGCGGCTCAGCACCCGGAAGTAGTGCACGTCGTTGCCCGGGTTCGGGCGCAGGACGAGACCGGACGCCCCGTGGTCGCGCCACCGCTGCTGGGCCGCCGCCACGCCGTCCTCGGGGACGCTCACGAGGAACGCCACCGGGGTGGCGCCGGCCAGCCCGGCGTCCGCCAGCGGGCCGGTCGCGACGTCGAAGTCCTCCCAGGTGAGGTGGCTGTCGGTGGCGATGCCGGCGGCGACGCTGTCGAGCAGGCCGCGATACCGCTCGGTCTCGGCGCGGACGGCGGCCAGGGTGGTCCGGTGCCGCTGGTCCATCACCCGGCTCGCGATGTCGCGCTGGGCCCCGTGGAGGGCGGCCGAGGACAGGACGGTGACGGCCAGCCCGGCCAGAAGCACGGAGACGGAGAGCAGCGGGCTGGTGACCCGCCGCGCTCCGTCCCTACGTTCCCCCATGTGAAAAAGGGTATGCCTGGCACTACTTCCAGGTGTCGTACTGGTACAAATCGTATTTTTTCATGATGTTGGTGACCTTGGCGGTGTAGTTCGGGTCGGTGGCGTACCCGGCCTTCCGTACCGCCTCGATGAACTTGTTCGCGTTCTTCGTGTGCGCGAACGCCGGGGCGTACCGCTTGTTGTTCTTGAGGAAGTGGCCGTGGTCGCGGAACGAGCGGGCCATCGAGGCGTACGTCCGGAACGCGTCGGACGTCTGGAAGCACTTCCCGGCCTTGTCGCACTCGGTCGTCTTGTAGACATGGCATCCGGTGGCGTGGGGCCCGTAGGAGCCGCCCTGGCACTTGATCCCGAAGTAGTTGCGGTCCACCGACGACAGGCCGCTACGGCCCCAGCCGGATTCCAGGATGGCCTGGGCGATGGTGACCGACGCCGGTACGCCGTACTCCCGCCAGCCCTGCTGCGCGCCCGGCGCCGCCGCGGCGATGAACTGGGCGGGCGTCAGCGCCGGGGCCGGGGTGGGCTTCGGGGTCGGCTTCGGGGTCGGCTTCGGGGTCGGCTTCGGGGTCGGCTTCGGCGCGGGGGCGGGCGCCGCGCTCTTGCAGGCCGGGATCTTGGCGGAGGTGCGCACGTAGGAGTGCGACACGTACCGGCCGTCGGCGAGCCGGTCCCACAGGGTGGTGGTCCGGACCTTGCCGCGCACGCTCTGACCGGTGATCGAGCAGGCCACGTTGATCCGCTGACCGTCGCGCAGCGTGCCGGTGACCTTGGCCGTCAGCGATGGCTTGGCGCGTACCTTCAGCTTGCTGTTCACATCGATGGTCGCCCGGACACCGGCCGCGTGCGCCGCGCCGGGCGCGATCACGGTTCCGGCCCCGGCGGTGAGCACCAGCAGAACACCGGTGAGCAGTCGTCGGGTGGTGTGGCCCATGAATGAGATCCTCTTCGTCACCGGCAACGTCGGTTTCGAAGGTGAGGCGTGGCCGTTGCGCCGGACGGCCACGATCGGGTGCCGTCACGTTGCGGTCGGCGGAATCCGGTGCTTGGAAACCAGCGGTACGGGGAAAGGGCGTTGGCGCATCGCCAGTCCTGGAGGTTCCCGATGACGGCTGTCGCGCCCCGCCCGGCCCCCGCCCGCACCACGGGCCGCACCCTGCCCCACACCCTCACCCCACTGCTGGTCGCGGTGGCCGCCGCGGTCGGCGCGGTGGGCGTGCACCGGCTCTTCGTGGGGACCGGGCTGGGGCAGGCGGTGGACACCGCGGCCCTGCTGGGCGGCGACTTCCACCATCCACGGGTCGGTGACGTGCTCACCCGTACGCTCGACGCCACCCGCCTCGCGGTGCTGGCCGTGGTCTGCCTGGCCGCCGCGGCCTTCGGCGTGTTGCGCCGCCGCCTCGACCTGGCCGTCGCCTCCGCTTTCCTGGTGATCACCGCCAACCTGGCGACCCAGCAGTTCAAGGCCCATCTGGACCGGCCGCTCCTGGACGGCTTCCCGGCGCCCAACTCGTTCCCGAGCGGGCACGCCACGGCCGCCGCGTCGGCGGCGTTCGTGCTGGTGCTGGTCTTCCCCCGGGCGCTGCGCGGCACGGTCGGGCTGCTCGGCGCCGGCTACGTCGCGGTGGTCTCGGTGGCCACCGTGTGGGCCGAGTGGCACCGGCCCAGCGACGTGCTCGCGGCCCTGCTCATCGTGCTGGCCTGCGGCTCGGTCGCGGTCTTCGGGGTGCGGCTGCGCCGGTCCGGGCCGACCCGGCGGCCGCACCTGCCGAACCGGCTGGTCATGGCGGTCCTCACGGTGACCGCCGCCCTCACCGCCACCGCCGCGGTGGTCGGCCTGCTGTCCGTGGCCCTGTCCGAACGCGCCCTCCCGGAGTTGGTCTCGGGCCGCTACGCGTTCCTCACCGGCGTGGCCGCCATCGTCGCGGCCACCGCCGCCACGTTCATCGTCTGGGTCCGGCTCACCTCCGTCGAGCCCGCCCAGGAGGCCACCCGCTGAGCCGGGCATGCCGACGGCGCCCGGCGAGCCGGGCGCCGTGACCGGGCCGGAACCGTCAGGCCTCGGCCAGCTGCCGGCGCAGCTTGGTGAGCGCCTTGGTCAGCAGTCGCGAGACGTGCATCTGGGAGATGCCGATC
>NZ_BMPW01000004.1 GCF_014647795.1 Actinoplanes campanulatus
CAGCCCGGCGACCAGCAGCAGCGCCACCAGCGGGTCGGCCAGCTGCCGGCCGACCCGTCGTCGCCACCCGGTTCGTCATCGTGGTCGCCTCCTGACAGCGGCGTGCTTCCCGGAATCACCCGATCAGGAAGGGCCGATCACCCCACCTGTCGGCCGGTAGCCGACCAGCGCCAGCGGGCAGACGGTGTGCCCGATGAGCGCGCCGGTCGTGCTGCCGACCGGGTCCGCGGCGGCGCCCACCACCAGGAGCCCGGCGTGGTCGGCGAGCACACGGAGGGCGGTCCCGGGGTCCTCGTCGTGCAGGATCTGCCGTTCGGCCGCCGCCCTCTCGACGGGAGTGAGGCCGTCGCGCGCGGCCGCGGCCAGCATCAGATCGGCGTGGGCCGGCAATTCCGGGAGCAGCCGGAGGCCACCGATCTGCCGACAGTGGCCGGTCCAGACGTGCACCAGGCGCAGCGGGGCGTGCAACTCGGCGGCCCGTTCCCGTGCATAGCTCACCACGGCGTCCCGAAGGGAGTCCTCGGTGATCGCGGCGAGCACCACGTCGCCCGTTGGGGGCATGTCCGGGATCAGCTCGACGGCATTCCGGGCCGGGTAGGTCCGCAGCCGCCAGCGGGTTCCCGGTCCCAGCCGCATACGGATCGCCACGGCCAGCCGGTCCACCGGTGTGCCTGCCACCGTCGTGCCCATGAGCCACCTCCCCGGACCATCGCCAGATCGCTGTCGGCCCACTCGGCCGGGCGGCGGTCCACCGGCTGCCGGTGCCCGTCTTGACGACGGAGGGTCTGATGGCTCGAGGGCCATACCTCGGTCTCGTCCGGCAACCGGTGGGCTTCACCACCCGGCCGGGGGTGCCTGAAGCGTCGCGCGGCTGCGGCGCGGTGCCCAGAGCCGAAAGTCCCGACCGAGGTTCCCTCGGGTCAAACGGACCATGTGAACCTGCCGGCCGGCGGTGTCTCCCGCCCCAGCCGGGCGGTTACCTTGCGGATATGACCAGTGTCGTGTCGGTAGTGGAGAGGCTGCCCGTGGTGGTCGGCGTCGATGGGATGCCGGCCGACCTGCAGGTGGTGGATGTGGCCGCCGAGGAGGCGGCGTTCCGTGGAGTGCCGTTACACGTGGTGCACGCCTGGCCGGGCCGGCTGGTGACGTGGTCGCGGCACCGGGTCGCTGCGGACCAGCCGGACGGGCGTCACCTGTTGGATCTGGCAATCCGCCGGGCCCAGCTGGCGTACCCCAGCCTGATCGTCGGAACCCAACTGGTGGACGAGGGTGCCGCTGAAACACTGGTCCGCTGGTCGGCGCGGGCCGGTCTGCTGGTGGTGCGGCATCGCGATGAGGCCGGCCTCGGCCACGGCTGGGGCTCGACGGCGGCGTACGTGGCGCATCACAGCGTTTGCCCGCTGCTGGTCCACCGTGGCGCCGCGCCGCCGCGCGGACCGGTGGTGGTGGCGGTGTCCGGACGGCACACCGCTTCCCTGCGGTGCGCGTTCGAGGCGGCCGCCCGGGTCGGATGCGGCGTCACCGCCGTACACGTCAAGGAACCTGGCGTGGCGGGTGGCGACCATCTGGAAAAGGCGCTGGCCGAATGGTCCGGACAGTGGCCGCAGGTTCCGGTGGAGCGGCTGCTCATCGACGAGGACGAGGTGGCGTACACGATCGACCGGGCCTCGCACCGTTGCCGGCTCCTGGTGGCCGGCCGCGGCCGAAAGGGCTGGTCGGTGGAGGCCGTCTACAACTCCGGTGGGGTGGTGGGCGTTCGCCAGGTGTGTCCTGTACTGCTCGTGCCGCCGGGGTGGCCGGTGGCCGGCCGCGTACCCGCCTACGCCTCTCAGCCCGCCGCGCACTGACCGTCACCAGCCCTCACGGCGGGTGAGTCGTCCGCGTCCCTCAACCTTCGCGCCCTGCCGGAAGGATCCGGCAGGGCCTCTTCCCGCGGGAGGACCCGGCCGCGCCCGAGGGCGTGGAGGAAGAGCCCGAGGCCGACGGCAGCGACGCCGCGCCGACCACCCCTCGAGGGCGCGCTGGTCGTCCAGCTCCTGCACGGCGAGATCAGCCGGGCCCAGTACCAGGCGGTCCAGTCCCGGCTCGCGGCCCGCGACGACGAGCGCAACCCGCTGTCGGTGCCGGGCAACGACCGTCCGGACGCGTGCGCCTGAGTCCGCACCGATTCGTCGCCCTGCGCGCCGCGGGACGTGCCGCTTTGTGGTTCGCGACCCGGGACGGTAGGAAGACCAGCATGATTCGCGTATTCCTGCTCGACGACCACGAGGTGGTCCGGCGTGGTTTGATCGAGCTGCTTCAGGCCAGTGGCGACATCGAGGTGGTGGGTGAGTCGGGTTCGGCCCAGGAGGCGACCCGGCGGATTCCCGCGTTGCGGCCGGACGTCGCCGTGCTGGACGGACGGCTGCCGGACGGCAGCGGCATCGACGTGTGCCGGGACGTGCGGGCCGTGGACTCCTCGATCAAGGGACTGATCCTGACCTCGTACGAGGACGACGAGGCCCTGTTCGCGGCGATCATGGCGGGGGCGTCCGGATATGTGCTCAAGCAGATCCGCGGCAGCGACCTCGTCGACGCGATCCGCCGGGTCGCCGACGGGCAGTCCCTGCTCGACCCGGCGGTCACTCAGCGAGTGCTGGAAAGGATCCGCAACGGCGTGCAGCAGCCGCGCGAACTGGCGGCCCTCACCGATCAGGAGCGCAAGATCCTCGAACTCATCGCGGAGGGACTGACCAACCGGGACATCGCCGGCCGCATGTTCCTCGCCGAGAAGACGGTGAAGAACTACGTGTCGAGCCTCCTGGCGAAGCTCGGCCTGGAACGCCGCACCCAGGCCGCCGTGCTGGCCACCCGCCTGCTCCGCGAACACCCGCACTGAGGGTCCTTCTCGGCGGGTCACCCCGGGTCGCGGTGCGTCCCGAGACCGCGCCACCGGACGATCGCCAGGGCCAGTGCGGTCCAACCGGCCAGGATCGGCAGTGCCGTGGCGGGGACGGTGCTGCCGGTCGCGGCCGAGCCGGTGGCGGCGATCACCATTCGCAGCAGATGCCGCAGCGGGAACACGTCGGCAACCGTGGTCAGCCCTCCCGGCAGCGGTACGTCGCCCACCACGAAGATCTCCGAGATGAGGCAGAGCGGCAGCAGCGTGCCGAGGGTGACCGGGACGATCGAGCGCGCCGACGGTAGCAGGGCGGCGACCGCGAGACCGAGCGCCGCGAAGCACAGCGACCCGGCGACGATCGCCAGCAGCAGCGCCGGCAGGCGGGCCGCCTCCAGGCGTATGCCGAGGAAGATCGTGCCGACGACGGCGAGCACGGTTGCGGCGGTCAATGCGACGATCAGCGCCGCCGACACCCGGCCGGCGAAGTACCAGCGGAACGACAGTGGTGTCCCGAGCAACCGTTTGAGGGCGGTGCTCTTCGCATCCACTGCGGCGAGACTGTCTCTGATCGTTGCGACGACCCGCTCCGGCCATCCGGTCAGGTCGGTCACGCTTTGCTCGCGGATGGCGGCGGCTCCCTGCGCGTCGTCGCACAGCTTGTCCAGGTCACCGTTCGCGGCCTGCCAGGCCTGCGCTGCGCGTCGCGCCCGGGCGGCTTCGCTGTCACGCCGCGCGTCGTCCACGATCTGCTCTGCCTGCCGTCGCGCCTCGACGAGCCGGGTATCGGCGAGGTTTCGCGCTTGCCGACGGATCGCAGCGGCTTCTTTCTGTGTGCCCGACAAGGCTGCGAAAACCGGTGCCAGCTCAGCTCTGGCCGTAACCGGGGGATCGCCGGGAACGCCTGCCGGCCCGGGCTACCCGCGGGCCGGAACCGGGCGAGGAGATCGCGCGCACTGGACATGCCGGCCCGTGCCGCGGCGCTCCTGCGCGGCACGGAGGTCATGATGCGGCTCACCGCGCGGGCGCTGATCGCCCGCAGCGTCCCGGCCTCGCGGGTCCGGGTGTCGCTGGAACGCAACCCGCGCTGTGGGGTCGGCTGGTGCGGGCACTGCCAGTCTCCGGCAGGCCGGCCGCCAGGTCGATGACGAGGTCCTGGCGCACATATGGCCGGCCCACCACGAAAACGTGCACTTCTACGGCACCCACTCGGTCGACATCGACGGGGAACTCGCCCAGCTCGACGCCGACTGCTACCGGCCGCTGCGGCTACCCAATGTCGGAGCCGCCGGATAGCGGCACATCAGCAAGCCGCACACCTCACCTGTGTTCCTCCGGCCAGGTGCGATGCAGGTCACCATGGACGCGCAGCATACCCCTGGAGGTATATTGACTTCGCGATCCGGGTACCCCCTGGGGTATATTTCGCGGCGGAGGTGGGTAGCTGTGGAGATGAGTCCGGTGCTGCTCAAGGATGCGCTGACCCGGTTGAAGCGGGCGCAGGGGCAGCTCGGCGCGGTGATCGCGATGATCGAGAACGGTGAGGACTGCAGGCGGGTGCTCACGCAGCTGTCCGCGGTGTCCAGCGCCGTCGACCGGGCCGGCTTCAAGATCATCGCTACCGGCATGCGGGAATGCCAGACCGCCCGCCAGCGCGGTGGGGAGCCGCCGATGACCGAGGAAGAGCTCGAGAAGTTGTTCATGTCGCTGTCCTGAGTCGGGATCGCGCCCCTTCGAGGGGGTGCGATTTCAGCCCTGCTTCATGGCCGAACCATGCCTCTCATATACCCCCGGGGGTATGCACTGAATGGAGTGTTGAAATGACTATCAGCGAGATCTCGGTTGGTCAGCTGGGTGAAGACGGGTTCTCCGGCGTACTGCTCGACGTGCGCAGCCCGGGCGAGTACGCCGGCGGTCATCTGCCGGGTGCGGTGAATGTGCCGCTCGACGAGGTGGATGCGGTCGCCGCCCGGTATGCCGGGCAGGACGTGGTGACGGTGTGCCACTCCGGTGCCCGCAGTCTCGCCGCCGCCCGGCTGCTGTCCGCCGCGGGCGCCCGGGTGCAGTCGTTGGCCGGTGGCACCGAGGCCTGGCGGCGGTCCGGAAACCCGGTCGAGACCAGCCACTGACCAGCACAACAGACGAGGAGATGACCTGTGATGCCTGAGCTGAGTGTGGAGGTCGTGCAGACCTCGTCCCTGGGTGACCGCAGCTACCTGGCCCACGACGGGCGGGTCGCGCTGGTGGTGGACCCGCAGCGCGACATCGACCGGATCCTGGCTCTGGCCGGCCGGCTCGGCGTGCGTGTCACGCACGTCGCCGAGACGCATGTGCACAACGACTACGTGTCCGGCGGCTTGGCCCTGGCCCGGCTGACCGGTACGACGTACCTGGTGGCCGCGGACGACGAGGTCGGCTTCGATCGGCGGCCGGTGACCGACGGCGACGATATCGCGATATCGGCGGGTATGCGGCTGCGGGTGGTGGCCACGCCCGGGCACACCTTCCACCACCTGTCGTACGTGCTCGACGGCGCCGGCGGTCCGGTCGGGGTGTTCACCGGCGGGTCGTTGCTGTTCGGCACCACCGGCCGCACCGACCTGCTCGGTCAGCAGCACGCCCATACCCTGGCCGAGCACCAGCACGCCTCGGCGCGGCGACTGGCGGACCTGCTGCCCGACGGCGTGCGGGTGTGGCCGACCCATGGTTTCGGCAGTTTCTGCTCCGCGGCGCAGTCGGACGCGCCGGAGTCGACGATCGGCCGGGAACGCAGCGCCAACCCGGCGCTGCGGTTGGAGGCCGGCGACTTCGTCCGCGAGACCCTGGCCGGCCTGGACGCGTACCCGGCGTACTACGCGCACATGGGCGCTCGCAACACCGCCGGCGCCGGCCTGATCGACCTCACCCCGGTTGTGGTCGCCGACCCGGCCGAGTTGGCGGCCCGGATCGCCGACGGAGAGTGGGTGGTCGACCTGCGTTCGCGCAAGGCGTTCGCGCACCGGCACCTGACCGGCACGCTCAGCTTCGGCCTGGACGGTCCGATGTCCACCTGGCTGGCCTGGATGGCCCCGTGGGGTGCGCCGATAACCCTGCTCGGCGACGACCCGGAACAGGTGGCGGACGCGCAGCGCGAGCTGGCCCGGATCGGTATCGACCGGCCCGCCGCCGCGGCCGTCGGCAGCCCCGAGCAGTGGGCCGGCGGCGACGGCGCCCGCCTGACCCAGCTCACCACCGCCACCTTCACCGACCTGGCCGCCGCCCGCACCGGCGCCGCGCCGCACGGGCTGCCCACCGTGGACGTGCTGCTCGACGTCCGGATGAGCAACGAGTGGCGCACCGGCCACATCGACGGCGCCGTGCACATCCCGCTGCCCGACCTGCCCGCGCGGCTCGCCGACGTGCCTTCGGGCGCGGTGTGGGTGCACTGCGGTTCCGGCTATCGCGCCGCGGCCGCCGGCAGCCTGCTGCGGCGCGCCGGCAGGCAGGTCGTGCACATCGACGACGCCTACGCCGACGCCGCCAAGGCCGGCCTGTCCATCGTTTCCGGCATCTGAACAGGAGCACCAGCCCCACATGACCACGCCCACCGGCACCCCACCCGCCCTCGACGTCCCCGCCCTGCACCATCTGATCACCACCGGTCACGCGCCGCGGCTGATCGACGTTCGTACCCCGGCCGAGTTCGAGACCGCGCACATCCCCGGCTCCTACAACGTGCCGCTCGACCTGCTGCGCGAGCACCGCGACGAGCTCCGTAACCACCTCGGCGAGCAGGTGGTGCTCGTCTGCCGTTCCGGGCAGCGCGCCGCCCAGGCCGAACAGGCGCTGGCCGGGGCAGGCCTGCCGAACCTGCGGGTGCTCACCGGCGGCATCGCCGCCTGGCAGGCCGCCCAGGCGCCGGTGACCACCGGCACGCCGCGCTGGGACCTGGAACGGCAGGTCCGCCTGGTCGCCGGCGGCATCGTCCTGACCGCGGTGCTCGCCAGCACCCTGGCCGAACAGGTGAAATGGGTGGCCGCGTTCATCGGCGCCGGACTCTCGTTCGCCGCGCTGACCAACACCTGCGCGATGGGTATGCTGCTGGCCAGGCTGCCCTACAACCGCGGCCCGCGCACCGACCTGGACCAGGTCGTCACCGCCCTGACCGGCGACCGGCGGTAGTCCGGTGCTCTGTCACCGCAGCATTTGCCACCGACCGGGACGCGACCGATCATGATCGCCGCTGTCGGACTCGGCGCTCTCATCGGGATCCTGCTCGGCCTGCTCGGCGGCGGCGGCTCGATCCTCGCCGTCCCCGCCCTCGTCTACGGCGCCGGCCTCACCCTGGCCGCAGCCGTGCCCACCTCCCTGCTGGTCGTCGGGATCTCCTCGGCCACCGCCCTGCTCCCGCGACTACGGGCCGGGCTGGTGCGGTGGCGCATCGCCGCCATCGTCGGCGGCACCGGCGCCGCCGCGGCCTTCGCCGGCGCCGCCGTCAACCGGCTCCTCGACCCGCGCCTGGTCCTGGTCGGCTTCGCCGCCCTGATGGTGCTCGCCGGATGGCGGATGCTGCGCGGCACCGACGACTGCGGTGGCGACTGCGCCCTGCCCGGCGGCGGCGTCAACTGGCGCGGCTGCCTCCCGAAGTCCATCGCCGCCGGACTGGGCGTCGGCTTCCTGACCGGGCTGTTCGGCGTCGGCGGCGGCTTCCTGATCATTCCGGCCCTGGTTCTGCTGCTCGGGCTGAGCATGCCCGCCGCGGTCGCCACCTCACTGGTCATCATCGTGGTCAACTCGGCCGCCGGGTTCGCCGCGCACGCCGGCGACACGGCCATCGACTACCGCATCGCCGCGGCGTTTACCCTCGCCGCCATCACCGGCTCGCTGGCCGCCGGCCGCCTCGCGACTCGGCTGCCCACCCAGCGGCTGCAACGCGCCTTCGCCTGGCTCGTCTTCGCCATCGCCGCGTTCGTCGCCGTCCAGGCGAGCGTCAACCCCGTCACCACCTGAACGCCCTTCCGGAGGAGTCCTGGAGCGGCTGCGCACACCACACCCATCACCCTCAGATACCCCCTGGGGTATCCGAATGGACAGGTGCCCGCCCACCTTCCACACCACTGAACTTCACGAGGAGATCCGATGCCCGTAGCCGCACTGCTCACCAAGCTGTTCCGCAAGCCGTACCGGTCCGTGGACCCGCAGCAGGCGGCCGCGCTGATCGCCCACGGTGCGGTGCTGCTCGACGTGCGCGAACCGGCCGAGTGGCGCGCCGGACACGCGCCGCAGGCCCGGCACATCCCGCTCGGGCAGCTCGCCGACCGGCTCACCGAGGTGCCCGCCGACCGGCCCGTGATCACGGTCTGCCGGTCCGGGGCCCGCTCCCGGCAGGCCGCCGCCCTGCTCGCCCGTCAAGGCCGGCAGGTCCACGACCTCACCGGCGGCCTGCACGCCTGGGCCGGCACCGGGATGCCGCTGCAGGCCAAAGGCGGCCGCCCCGGCCGCCTCACCTGACGCCCCACAACCAGAACCGACCCCATCCCGCCGACCGAAGGAAAAAGATCATGCGGTTCACGCAGTACTACCTCGACTGCCTGTCGCAGGCTTCATACCTGATCGCCGACGAGACCACCGGCCGGGCCGTGCTCGTCGACCCCCGCCGCGACATCGGCGAATACCTCGTTGACGCCCGCACCCACGGCCTGACCATCGAGGGCGTCATCAACACCCACTTCCACGCCGACTTCCTCGCCGGACACCTAGAAGTCGCCGCCGCCACCGGCGCCTGGATCGGCTACGGACAGCGCGCCGACACCGAATACGAGATCCGCAAGCTCACCGACGGCGAACGCGTCAGCCTCGGCGACGTCACCCTGCAGGTCATGGAAACCCCCGGCCACACGCCCGAGTCGATCAGCGTACTCGTCTACGAACACGCCACCGACAGCACGCCCTACGGCGTGCTCACCGGCGACGCGCTGTTTATCGGCGACGTCGGCCGCCCCGACCTGCTCGCCTCCGCCGGCGTCACCGCCGACGAACTCGGCCGCATGCTCCACGACAGCGTCCAGCACAAACTCATGGCCCTGCCCGACGAGGTACGGGTGTTCCCCGCCCACGGCGCCGGATCCGCCTGCGGCAAGAACCTGTCCACCGAACGGCAGTCCACCATCGGCGAGCAGCGCCGCACCAACTACGCCTGCGCCCCGATGAACGTCGACCAGTTCCTCACCCTGGTCACCGCCGGACAGCCCACCGCACCCGGCTACTTCGCCTTCGACGCCGCCCTCAACCGCCAGGCCCGCGACCTGTTCGACCACGACGTCGCACCGCGGGCGCTGACGACCAAAGAGTTCGCCGAAGCCCGCACCGCCGGCGCCATCGTCATCGACGCCCGCGACCCGCACGAGTTCGCCGCCGGACACCTGCGCGGCGCGCTGAACATTCCGGCCGACGGCCGGTTCGCCGAGACCGCCGGCACCGTCGCGCAGCCCGGCGACACGCTGCTCGTAGTTGCCGACCCCGACCGTGCCGAGGAGATCGTCATCCGCCTCGCCCGCATCGGCTTCGACCGGGTCCTCGGCTACCTGTACGAACCCGAGACCACCCTGCCGCAGATGGAAGCCGACCTCACCCGCGCCAGCCGCGTCACCGCCGCCGACCTGCGCACCGCACTCGACAGCCCGCAGCCACCCGTGGTCCTCGACGTCCGCGGCGCTGGCGAACGAGAACAGGGCGCCATCGACGGCTCGGCGCACATCCCCCTGCCCGAACTGCGGTGCCGCATCACCGAAATCCCCACCGACCGGCCGGTCGTCGTGCACTGCGCCGGCGGCTACCGCTCGTCGGTCGCCGCCAGCCTGCTCCGCGCCACCGGCCACCCGGACGCCTCCGACCTGCTCGGCGGCTACGCCGCCTGGCAACTGACAGTCGCACCCTCCGCCGTCTGACCTGCCACCAGCACGCCTTCCCCGACGTGCCGTCGCCGTCCGCGCTACCTACGGACGGCGACGGCACCGTTTACCGGCGCCCTCATGGACTCCAGCGGCGTCCGGCCCGGGAACGACGGGTGCCGTGCCATTCGCCTGACGTCCCGGGCCGGCACCAAACGCGCCCTGCCGCCGATCACAGCTCGGACGTCGACATCACACATCACCGCACAGGACACGTTCGGCCGTGCCACCGGCCAGTCCGGCCGCACCTGTCTTAGCGCCAACCGCGGCAGCCCCGAGAACTGCGGCCCCGGATGAGGACGCGAAGACTTACCAGCCCGGACGCCGCGCTCATGAGGCCGCCGTCGATACTGAGCAGTGAAATATCGCTCCCGGTGACCGGGATCGGCGGATACCGCGTCAGCGCGGGTGGAGGAACCGATGAGTCTTGCCTACCTGCCCAGCCCGTCGCGGGGGTCTGGCATCTAGGCCCGTTCCCGGTGCGGGCGTACGCGCTGTGCATCCTCCTAGGCATCATCGTGGCAGTTCTGATCACTCAGCGCCGCCGGGTCGCGCGGTCGGGTAAAGCCGCGGATGTCACCGATGTCGCAATGTGGGCCGTACCGTTCGGCATCGCCGGTGGACACCTCTACCACGTGAACACCGACCCACAGTTGTACTTCGCGCAAGGTCGTAACCCCATCGCAGCCCCGTACATCTGGCAATGTGGTCTCGGGATCTGGGGAGCCGTTGCTCTCGGGCCGTCGGGACCTGGATCGGCTGTCGCCGGCGCGGCATCTCCCTGGCCGCGTTCGCCGGCGCGGTGACACCGGGACTCGTCTTGGCCCAAGCGATCGGCCGGTGGGGCAACTACTTCAACCAGGAGCTCTTCGGCGGCCCCCACCGTGCCCTGGGCGCTGCTCAACAATGCCGAAACCGTCCCACCGAAACCCACGACATCGCCCTCTACCACCCGACTCTTTTGTACGAGTCGCTGTGGTGCGTAGGGGTCTTCCTCCTGCTCATCTGGGCTGAGAAACGATTCCGGCTCACCGGCGGCCGCGTCGTCGCGCTTTACATCGCCGCTTACACCCTGGGACGGGCCTGGGTAGAGTCGTTGCGGGTCGACGACGTCAACCGGCTCGCCCGCTCCCTGCAAGACCTGATCACCCTGACCGTCGAGCTGCGCCGGCGCGGCATCGGCTTCAAGAGCCTGCACGAAGCCCTCGACACCACCACTCCGGGCGGCAGGCTGGTCTTCCAAGTCTTCGCCGCGCTGGCCGAGTTCATCCGCGAGCTGATCATCGAGAACGCCCGCGACGGCGTCACCGCGGCCAAGGCCCGCGGCCATTGCCTCGGCCGGCCTCGGCGATGACCCCGGAGCAGATCGACCACGCCATCGCGCTGCTCGCCCAGCCGAAGGCCAGCGTCAAGGCAATCGCCACCCTGCTCGGCGTGTCTCGCTCCACCCTCTACACCCGCGCCGCAGCTCGCCGCGATCCGCGCCAAGGCCCGCACCGACACCGCCGCCGCGGTGCCCGCACCGCGGCCGCCGATCACCCGCGATCCCGGCCCCTGGTGGGAGCAGGGCGACTTCGCCCTCGACCACAACCACGCCGGCCGCCGGCTGACCCAGGCCGGCTCGACGTACGCATCACCCAGCTCAGTCAATGGTGTCACTGGAATCAGCACCATGGTCACTCAAGCGCTGCCACACCGGTCCCGCCACGATCTGCGAGCCGTCACATCTTCCCCACCTCGGTGTTCCTAACGGCTGCTCTGCGCCGTCTCGCGCAGGGGTGGCCGGGCCGAACAGGCCGCGTGGCCCCGTACGAGCGCGACCGGCGCGGAGGAGTGGTGCAGCAGCGTCTGCGCCACCCAGCCCAGCAGGCCGGCGTAGGGATGCCGGCCCCGGGCGCCCACTACCACCAGGCCCGCACCCTGTGCCGCCGTCCGCAGGGCCGTGCAGGGATCGTCCTCGACGACCCGGACACACGCCCGGAGGCCGTACCGGGACTCGAGCGGGCCGACGGCCGCTAGGAGCGTGGCCCGCGGGTCCTCCTCCCCGTCGCGATCCCAGGCCCGTACCACCATCAGACCGGCGTCCCGCCCGGCCGCGCTGTCGAACGCGAACTCCAGCGCCTGCTCCGCGGTGGCCGACGCGTTCACGCCCACCACGACCGGGCCCGCCTCCGGGGCCGCCGCTGGGGTGACCAGCACGGTCCCGGCCGCCCGCGCTGCCACCTGCACGGTGAGGGCCTCGAGCGGCAGGCAGGTGCGATCGTGCAGCCCGCCGTCGCCGATCACGGTCAGCGCCGCCACCCGGGACCGGCTCAGCAGCCCGGCCTCGGCGGAACCCTCAAACAGGCGCGTTTCGATCGGTACGCCGGGTGCGGCGTCACGCGCGTCGGCCACCGCCCGCTCCAGCAGTTCCTCCCGCCCGAGCCCGCCCTCCGGGGCGATCGCCGGTTCCCAGTTGAAGGCGTGCACCAGCTCCAGGCGGCAGCCGCGCCGCGCGGCCTCTCGCGCACCCGTCCGGACCGCTTCCCTGCTAGCGGGTGAGTCGTTGACTCCGGCGACGATCAGGCCGGTCGGTTCGGCATCCATCTGACGTCCCTTCCGCTCGTGTGCTGTTCCTCACCCTCAACTCTGCTGCCACACCAGCCATCGTGACAGGGCCGTTGAGACCCTTGTCCCTCCCGGGCGCCGCAGCGTCCGGCACGGACCGCTGCAGGTGGAGGTGTTTGTGATGTGTTCCTCGTGCCGACCACGGTCGGGCTGATCGTCACTTCGGTGCTGTATGTCGTGTCCGGGCCCGAAGCTACCGAGCAGGACCAATAGCCGGTTCACGGTGCCGATGGCCGGTTCGCCGGGATTCGAGCGGCAGGCGGCAAGGTCGCCCCATCTCGATTCCGGTTGCGTGAGGACAACCGGCAGGCTATCCGGTTCACCAGGAACTCGCGGTTCAAGGTGCTCGAAAAACGGCCGGCTGAGGCTGCCGAAGATCGGCGACGTGGTGGTTCGCTGGTCGCGGTCGTTGCCGTCGGACCCGTCGAGCGTGGCGATCATCAAGGACGCGGCTGTCGGACGGCACGAAGATCGCCGCGCCGAGGTTTCTGCGCCCTGCGGCCCGCAAGCTCAAGCGTTTCAGCAAGCCCTCTCCCGCAAGCAGGAGGGCTCGGCCAACCGCAAGAAGGCCGTCGTCAAGGTCGCTCGCGTTCATGGCCGGGTGGCCGCCACCCGGCGGGACTGGCAGCACAAACTGTCCACGGCGATCATCTGCGAGCCAAGCGGTGTACGTCGAGGATCTGTGCGTCGTCGGTCTAGGCTAGATGGTTGAGTCCTAAATCCGGTCAGGGCGTGTGTGGGCGTATCGAAGTAGGGCAGGGTGTCGTTGTCGGCTCGTGACTGCTGACATCAACACCCTTCTGACCGCACTGTACGTGTTCGTTGACGATCATCTGGTTCCGCGAGGTCCGCGGTGACGGGGTCGTCCGCAACGGTTGTCCGACGCCGAGCCGGTCAGTCTGCTGATCGCGCAGGTGTTGCTCGACTTCCCTCGGGGCCGGCACTGGATCCGCTAGGCCCACGCTCGCCTGCGGGGTCTGTTCCCGTGCCTGCCCAACGGGGACGTCAAGGGCGCCGCCCTCGAGCGCTCCCATCCGGTCGTCCACCACGCGGAACCCACGGCCCCATCCTCGGCGCCCGCCCTCCGCTGAGCCACTCGCCCGTTGCCGCCCGCACGGCAGTGGGGCGTTCTGCTTCCTGTACCACACCGAGAACCGACCTACGCAGGATGAAATAGTCCCATGATCAAATCAGGCGTACCGGAACAACGGCGGGGCCGTGGAGCGTCTCCCAGTTACTAAATGCCTGACCAAAGACAATTGAGCTGATCCGCCCAGCGATTTCCATTCACCCAAGGCCCGGGTATATATCGTTTTATGGTGGGATCATGAAGACGCATCTGAAAAGAGTTGCTGCCGGTTTTTCGGCTGCGCTCGCCATTTCCTTGGGAACCGTCGCTCCGGCCGAGGCGGCCGGCATCACCGGCACCCCGGCCTCCGCTGCCGCGGCACAACCGGATATGGACCCACAGCAGTTGGAGGAAGCCCTGCTGACGGTGGCCGACCTGCCACTGGGATACCGACAGCTAGACTTCCCCGCTGTGCTGCTCGATGCGGTATTCCACCCGCACGACTCCACCGAGACGCTGTGGACGGCTTCGCAGATGACGAGATCGGGCACCCTCCGGCCGACGGGCAGGAACGACGCGCCGGCCGCCAGCAGCCGGCTCGGCAAAGCGGCCACCGGCCGCCACGTGACACCGATGCAGATAGGCGCGTTCATGCAGGGCGAGACGGGGCCGGTGCTGATACAGAAAATCGTCGCCACGGGCGAAGAAACCGCCCAGGAGGTGATCGACACCATAGAGAGTATGCGCGAATGCTGTCAGGTCATCACGTCCGACGATCTCCGGATCACGCTGTCCGAGCTGCCGATGCCGCGGTTCGGCGACGCGTCGGTCGCCATGTCGATGACTCTCACCGTCAAGAACAAGGACTTCGACCTCACGCTCCGGGGCAACATGGTCGCATTGGCCTACGGCGACGTGTACGAGCAACTCGTGCAGGTCGGCGCACCGGAGACAGCGAACGACGCACAGTTCACGAGGATTGCCGGAATGGCGTTCGACAAACTCATGGACGCATACGAAATCGATGACAGCTTCCAGCCGGACGGCCCGGCACCGATTGCCGTGAGTTGATCTGCTCATACCGTCGACCGGAACCGGCGTGCGCACGCCGGTTCCGCACCGGTACCACACCACCGGCCAAGATTGACTACCGCGGAGGCTGGCGGAACCTCGGCAACCCACTCGACGATCGTCGTGTAGGAGCGTTAGCCGTCTTGCTGCCACCGGCTGCGGCGCTCCCACCCGGAGCCACCCAAGCCGGACAACCTAACGACTTTGCCGGGCCCTGGACACTTCATATGGTGTGACGGTCCACTAATTCAGACCGTGACCAGCATCTATCAAACTCCCAATAACCTTGCCGGGTCCTCGCCGCCATGGATGGCGTCCGGGTTCCGACGGAACGCGCCGCCCGCTGTTCTAAAAGCCATTTTCACAAGTGTTGCACGGGCAGTCGATATGAATGATTAGAATGTGGCCGTCACAAAACATTCTCATAAAGGGGGATTCTTATGCGCGCGCAATCCGCGCTCGGGGCCGGGCTCGCCGTCACCATGATGCTCTGGGCACCCACAACAGCGCATGCGGTCAGCAACAGCCACGAACCGGGCATCAGTTCAACCACCAGAACAGACGCGATGGCCGCGATGCACGACGAGGCGTACGCGTACCTGACATACCGCGTCTACGCTGCCGAAGCGACGCGAACCAAGCTGGGCGCGGTGGCGAGACTCTTCCGCGAGGTCGCACGGCAAGGCCGATACGAGCATTTCGCCGATCTGGCACAACTCACCGGCCTGGTGCGCGGCGACGTGGAGAACCTCGCCGACGCCATCACCGGGGAACACTACGAGGCGACCGTTATGTACCCGTCGTACGCCAAGCAGGCGCGACGTGACGGCTGCACCGCGGCGGCGGAGTTGTTCACCGAAATCAGCGGCGACGAGGCACGCCATGCAGCGTGGTACACCTCTGCCCGCGACGCGCTTCTCGACCCGAACCACGATCAGTCCTACCCGATCGGCAACCGCCTGCCCGCCAGATCGATTCCCGCCGGACCGCCGCGCTGCGCCGGCCAGACGCTGGCCAACCTGAAGAACGCGATGCACGGCGAAGCGCTCGCCAGCCTCAAGTACGAGTTGTACGCCCAGCACGCCCGCTCTACCGGCCACCCGAGGTTGGCGCAGCTGTTCACGAACGCAAGCACTCAGGAACACAACGAGCATTTCGCAGAGGAAGCCGCCCTCGCCGGCTTGGTGCAATCCACGCGGGATAACCTCCGCACGGCCTTGGCGGGCGAGCAGGGCCGAGCTACGACTAGCTATCCCACCTACCGCGACCGGGCGGCGCAACATGGTGACATCGGCGCCGCGCGGCTGTTCGACGAACTGGCCCATAACGATGCGAAGCACTCGTACCGGTTCACCGCCGCCCTAGCTGAACAATGCTCGACGAGCACGTCCGTCATCAGTGATCACGACCGGAACACCTGCTCGGGACACTAGATGGTTAGTCCTAAATCCGGTCAGGGCGTGGGTGGGCGTATCGAAGTAGGGAAGGGTGTCGTTGTCGGCTCGTGACTGCTGACATCAACACCCTTAATGGTCGCCTATGACTGCCGGTGGGTCGCGGGACCGAGGCGATCAGGCGGGCGGAAATCGCGCCGGGCGAGCGGGTGAACCCGTTTCCCCGCACAAGACCGCCCAAACGACCTTGCCGGTGGGAGTGGGCAAGGTTCCCCATGCCCGTACGAAGGCGTCGACGATGCGTAGTCCGTACCCGCGTTCACCGGACCCGCACCCCGACGGTAGACCGTGGGACGTCAGATGGGGCTGCCGCGGATCGCCGTCGTAGACGGCTACGCGAAGTTGGCTGGCTCCATGGGCGGCGCCGCGCCGCAGTGGCCCGAGCCGGGTGACCACGAAGTCGATGCGGGTGCCGGCATGCTCGACGGCGTTGGCAACGAGTTCGGAGACCACCAACCGGGCGCTGGGAAGCAGCGGCTCCATAGCCCATTCCCGGCACGCGGCGGCGACGACCTCGCGGGCCGCGGCGGGGGCGACGGGCTCCGGGTGCAACCTCAAGTGGATCTGGTCGGTGAGGGGACGGCGACTCGCCAGAGCGGCTCGGGCCTGCGGGACATCGGCACAGAGGACGAGGCGGCTACGGACGCCGAGTCGTTTGAGCTTCACGGCCAGCGTCGATACCGCGGGAATGCAGGCCGCGACTGGCACCGGCGGGTCCAACTGTGCTGCCTGCGACTCGGCGGTCAGCCACAAGGGCGCGCTGCCCGCCGCGGGATCGTCGAGTCCCGACAGGTCGAACAGCAGACCGGCCGGATGTTGGGGCAGGGATTCGCGCAAGGCGTCGTGGGATCGCCGCCACAGGCGGCGATCCCAGGCGCCGGTCACCGAGATCTCCAGGATCGCGGTTCGGGGATCCAAACTGGTGGTGACGGAACATGACACGCCTACGCCCTCCGAACCGTTACGGGAAATGCCGCACCCGCGTGTCTCCGCTACCGGGCGTGCCGGTATCGGCGCCGATCCGCCGAGCGGCATGTCGATGTCGTGACTCTTCTCCGTCCGCTTCCTTGATCGCTCGGGCCCTTTCTCCCGAGGTCCCGGGCCAAAAGTCCTATTGAATCGGTAGTTGCCAATGAAATGGGTCGGGCATTCGGATACCTCTCTCAGCAGGGGAAGCCCTGTTGGCAGGCATAGAACCCTCGCCGGCGCGGCGTTTCGGACCGGGTTGCACATCGAACCGATTCCTTCAGCGACCCTGTCGCCGCCGGCTGCCGCAACCGTCCATCGAATGGCTGACAGTCGTCATCGCGTTCCTTGTCGTGGCCGGGGCGGCGATGTAGGCCATCTTCTTGGCCGGCTTCTGGGGGAAGAGCGCGAACAGTTCCTTGACCGGGATCCCGCCGACGACCGACACGCGGCGCAGCGTGGCGGTCTCGCCCTTGGCGGCGTAGTCGGCGCGCAGGAAGGTGAGCGCCTTCCATCGGTGCCCCAGAGCGCATCGACCGCTGTCGACGGGGCCTCTGGCCGGTACCACCGATGGCACGGACGTTGAGACCGTCCGTGCCATCGGTGGGAAAGCGGGGATCAGATCAGCCAGCGGTTGCGGTGCACGAACGGGAGCTTGGCCCACCAGCGGCCCAGGCCCCAGGTATGACCGGCGTAGGTGAGGGCGATGACGACGGCGGCGAGCCCGTAGAGGATGTGGTAATCCATGAACGGATTCGTGGAGTGGGTGGCCTCGCCGGCGGCGGTGGTCTGCGCCGGCGGGAACTCGGCGAACCACATGAGCAGCATCATCACGGCGGCGGCGCCGGCGGCGATACGCAGGCCGATGCCGAGGACCAGGGCGGCGCCGATGCCGAGCAGACCGAACATGAACAGCCAGTCGGCCCACGGCTGGCCGGCGATGTCGTTGAAGAAGCTTTGGAAGGGGCCGACCTCGACGCCGGAGAGGAAGCCTTTGGTGGGGGAGCCGCCGTTGATCCAGGCACGCTCTGTGGGGGTGGCGTATCCGAGGCCGAAGGTCTTGTCGGCAAATGCCCACAGAAAGACGAATCCGAGGCAGATGCGCAGCACCGCGAGGGAGCGGGCCGCGGTGTGGGTAAGCATCGAGCCGGGGGCGGGGGCGTGCTCGAGCGATGTGGCCGCGTCGCGGCCGGTAGCGGTCATGATGTCCTCCTCAATCACGAATCTCTATGGCCGACTATCCGCCGCCGGGTGACGGGCCGAATGAGCTGAAGGACCCGACCGGAAGGGGCCGAAAGACCCGAACGGCGGCCCGCCCTGAGCGCCCTGTGACCGGATCGTCCTCCTGATGCCTCCGCCCTGCTCATGGTCGTTTCGGGACGGCCTGGCGGGTGTCGTTCCGCCTCGGGTTCCCCGCCGCTGTGGCAGGCTGGGTGAGGTTGTGACGGGGCGCCGCCGGGAGGACACCATGACCGCTGACACGCAGACCCGTGACCTGCTGGCCCAGGCGGCGGGCGCCGCCCGTTACGCGCCGTCGGTCCACAACACCCAACCCTGGCGCTGGGTGGTGTACCCCGACCGCCTGGAGCTGTTCGCGGTGACCGAGCGGCAGTTGCGCTTCCAGGACCCGGACCAGCACATGCTGCTGATGAGCTGCGGCGCCGCGCTGCACCACGCCCGGGTCGCCCTGGACGCCGACGGCTGGGTCCATGAGGTCGAGCGTCCCGCCGCCGAGCCCCTCGCGATCATCCGGCCGCTCGAACGCCGTACCGCCGACCCGGCGGCCGTCCGCGTCCTCGACCAGCTGTCGCGGCGGCACACCGACCGCCGCACCATGAGCGACGAACCGGTCGACGTGAAGGTCCTCGACGCGTTCACCGCGGCCGCCGAGCAGGCCGGCGCCCGCCTGTGCCTGCTCAGCCGTGATCAGGTCATCGAGCTGGCCGTCCTGGTGGAGCAGGCGCAGAAGGCGGAGACCTCCGACGATCTGCTCCAGGCCGAGACCTCCACGTGGGTCGGCGGGGACCGCGCCGACGGCACCGGCATCCCGGACGGGAGCCTGCCCGCCGAACCGGCGCAGACCACCGTCGCGGGCCGGGACTTCGGCGTGACCGGCACCCTCCCGGTCGGGGCCGGGCACGACAGCGCCGTCACCTACGCGGTGCTCTACGGCACGGGCGACGAGCCGGCCGACTGGCTGCGCGCCGGCGAGGCGCTCAACGCCGTGTGGCTGGCCGCCACCGAGCACGGCGTGGCACTCACCCCGTTGAGCGGCCCGGTCGAGGTGGGTTTCACCCGGCAGCGGCTCGGCCACATGCTCGGTGGCGTCGGCACGCCGTACCTCGTGACGCGTCTCGGCATCGCCGACACCAGCGGCCCGGCCGCCGAGCCCACCCCGCGCCTGCCCGTCGAGCAGGTGGTCGAGATCCGCGACTGACCCCCGGCCGAAGGTCCCATTGGCCACCATCCATGTTTTGGGACGTTCGGCCTTGAACCTCCGCACACCACCGCCGCACGGTGGGGGTGTAGCGCGGGCACCCCCGCCCGTGCGCGGAGGTGATCCCTGTGGACGCAGGGCGCTCGACCCGGGTGACGCTGCGGACCGCGGTGCTCGCCCTTTCCCTTCCGGCACTCACTCTGACCGCCGCGCCGGCCGTCGCTGCCGACGTCACGCCCTACCGGGCGCAGGTCTTCACCCAGGGGTACGACACGAGCAAGGTCGCCACCCTCACGTTCGATCTGGACTGGCGCACCGGCACGGCTGACCAGATCGCGGCCAGTAGGGCGAATCTGGACACGGTGCTGCGCGTGTTCGCCGCCAACGGCATCATCGGCGGCTTCGGCATGACCGGACGGTTCGCCGAACAGAACCCGGCCGAGGCACGGAACATCGCCACCCAGGGTCACAAGATCATCAATCACAGCTGGAGCCACCCCGACTTCATGACCCTGACCCAGGCCCAGCGCTGGTCCCAACTGGACCGGACCGAGGCGGCGTTCCGAGCCGCGGGCGTCAGCTCGGCCGGCTGGTTCCGGGCGCCGTACCGGTCCGGGTACACGAACGCCGCCCTCAACCGCGATCTCGCGCTGCGCGGCTTCTACATCAACGCCGACTGGACCTTCGACACCACCGGCTACCAGGGCGCCGACTGGGCCACGGTGAGCGGCCGCATCGACCGCTTCCTCAAGCCCGGCGCGATCGTCGTCATGCACGTCAGCATCCCGTCCAGCGACCCCGGCAACCTGCAAAAGATCATCGACAAGATCAAGGGCCAGGGGTACGCCTTCGTGAGCCCCTTCCAGGCGGTCACCCGAGGCCCGATCCGGACGGCGTACCTGACCGCCGGCGGACAGTCCTCACTGGGCGCCGCCACCACCGGGCCGATGCAGGCCACCACGGCCGGCACCGAGGTCCAGTGGTTCCAGAAGGGACGGCTGTACCATTCGGCGGCGACCGGCGCCCACGCGGTCCGCGGCGCGATCCTCACCAAGTACCGCGCGCTCGGCACCGCCGGCTCCTTCCTGCGCTACCCGACCGCCGGCGAGCGGCCGGGTGCGGGCGGCGGCTGGTACAGCACCTTCCAGGGCGGCTCGATCTACTGGTCGCCGGCGACCGGCGCCCACGAGGTGCACGGCGCCATCCGTACCAGGTGGCTGGCTCTCGGCGGTGAGGGCGGCCATCTCGGCTACCCGCGCTCCGACGAGACGGCGGTCAGCGTGGGCCGGGCCGTGCAGTTCCAGCGCGGCAACGCCTACTGGAACAGCACCGACGGCGCCCACGTGGTCCGCGGCGGCATCCTGACCCGCTACCTCGCCCTCGGCGGCACCGGCAGCCGGCTGGGCCCGCCCACCAGCGACGAGTACGCCGTCGCAGTGGGCTGGCGCAGCGACTTCCGGCACGGTTCCCTGACCTGGAACAGCACCACCGGCACCATCACCGTCGTCTACCGCTGACCTCGACAGCCGGGCCGCGCCGTCACCCGGCGGTGGCCCGGTAGCGGAGCACGACCACGCCGCTGTCCAGTGGGGTCGCGTCGATCAGGCCGAAACGGTGTGGGTCGAATCCGGTGGTGGCGAGGGGGATGCCGGCGCCGGCCACGATCGGGTTCAGTTTGATGACCAGTTCGTCGACGACGGGCAGCAGTTGCCCGGCCAGGCTGCCGCCGCCGGCCAGCCAGATGTCGAGGCCGGGCTGCTGCTTGAGTTTGTCGACCAGGGCACGCGGATCGTCGGCCACCACCTGGACGGCCGGATCCGCCGAGGCCGGCAGCGTGCGGGAGAACACGAACTGCTTCAGATGCGCGTACGGCGAAATGATCCCGGCCTGTAAGGCCGGCTCGTAGGTGTGCCGTCCCATCAGCACCGTGTCGAACACGCGGTTCGGCCCCTCGACGCCCAGGGGGCCGCGCAGGTGGGTGGGCACGGTTTCCGGATATCGCGTGCTCATGAACGTGGTGACGTCGTCGTGGATCGTCATGAAGTCCCACGAGCCGTCGGGCGCGGCGATGAAACCGTCGATGGTGCTGGCGACGAAATAGACGAGCTTTCGCAAGATGACTCCTCGGTCGATCACAACCACTATGGCTGTCGTGGTTCGTAAACTACAACACCTGTAGTGGTTCCTGCTAGTGTCCGCGCATGGTCAGAAATCCGGAGCGCCGCCGCGCCCTCGCCGACGCCGGGCTGCGCGTGCTCGCCGCGAGCGGGGCCCGCGGGCTCACCCACCGCGCCGTCGACCAGGAGGCCGGGGTGCCCGCCGGAACGGCGTCGAACTACTTCCGGTCCCGCGACGCGCTGCTCGGCGCCCTCGGCGAGCGGATCATGGAACGGTTCGCCCCCGATGAGACGGTGGTCGCCGGCCTGGCCGCCCGCGAGCCGGGCCGAGAGTTGTTCGTCGACTACCTGCGCTACATCCTGGAGCGCACCACCCGGCAGCCCGATCTGACCCGGGCGCTGATCGAGCTGCGGCTGGAGGCGGCCCGGCGGCCGGGACTGTCCGAGATCCTCGGCGGCACGCTGCGGGCCGGCTTCCGCGACGACGTGGCGTTCCACCTCACCACCGGCCTGCCGGGCGGGGCCTTCGAGATCGCGCTGCTGCACTACGCGATGGACGGTCTGCTGCTGGACATGCTGACCACGTCGATCGGGGCGGACGCCGATCCGGACGAGGTGGTGACGGCCTTCGTGGACAGGCTCGTCTTCTGACGCCCCTGGGTCAGCGCCACCCCGTGACGGGACGGTACTGTCCCGGTGTGGCGTTGAGTTACCTTTCCGGGATGGCGTCGTAGTGGCGACGCCCGCCGGGCCCCCGGTCGACCCGGAGCAGCTCAGGGCGCATGCCGCCCAGCTCGACCGGTTGCGCGTGCGGCTCGGGCAGGTCCGGCTCACCGGACGGCAGATCGAGAAGGGCCAGACCGCTTTCGGAGCGCTCTGCGGCTGGATTCTCACCGGCCTGGGTGACCGCTATCAAAAACACGACGAGCTTCTGGCGTACGTCGAGGAGACGCTGGTCCTGACCGTTCGCGGTCTGCGTCGGGTGGCCGCCGGTGAGCAGCCGCTGGCCGAGATGGTGGGCCAGCCGGACGAGGGCTCCGCCGACGAGGACGCCCCGTCGGCCCCGGAGATCATCGACGGCGTGCTGGAGGCGGTCAACAGCCGCGATTGGGTGGAGCCGCTGCTCGCCGAGGCCGCCCCGGTCGCCGAGTTCGCCACCCCGGTGACCGGCATGTTCATGCTGCTGCGGACCGGTGGCCTGGAGTACGCGACCACGCATGTCGAACCGCTTCGCCGCCTGCTGGACGATCTCACCGGCACCCCGGAGGTGGTCGCCGACCAGGCCGGCCACTGGGACGTGATGGCCGGTGACCTGCGCCGGCTGGCGTCCGATCTGGAGTGGTGCCTGGCCGGGGCGTTCCCCGGGCCGGAGCGGCCGGACGCGCGCGCCTACCTGGACATCATGGCGAACAACGTGGAGGCGCTGCGCGGGCTGGCCGCGACCTCGACGGCCATGACATTGATCACCAGGTCGGCCGGTGACCTGATCCTGTTGGCCCGCGACATCGTGCGCGGCCTGATCGGCGACCTGTTCGCCCGGGCGAGCCTGTGGGTGATCGACAGTCCGGAGGTGGTGACCCGGCCGGTGCTGGTCGCGCGGCTCGCGAGCCTGGTCACCGCGGCGTGGCGGATCAACGCCTACGTCACCGCGCTGACCACCAGCATCGCGAATCTCTCGCGCAGCATCGACGGTTGATCGCGGGACTTTACCGTACGGGCGGGCGCGTTCCCTCCACGCCCCGGGCTAGGCGGACACACCCTCCAGCGCTTAGGTTAGGCGAACCTAAGTAAAGGGGGATCCGATGAGTGCGGAAACCTGGTCGGCGGAGTCCTTCCGGGAGCTGACCGACGGCCTCGACCCGGCCGTGGTCGCGGCCGGCCCACCGCCCGTCCCGAAACTGGACGGGCCCTGGCGGGTTCGGGTGGCCGACCCGGACGCCGGCGACGGCAAAGTGGTCGCCGACTGGATGGCACTGCCGCACGTGGACCTGTTCTGGGAGCAGAACTGGCCGGTCGAGCGGTGGGACGCGGTGCTCCGGCGGCAGCTCGCGGGGGCGTGCACGCTGCCCCTGATCGCCGCTCGCGACGGGGCGGACCTGGCCTACCTGGAGGTCTACCGGACACCGCGCGACGTGGTCGGCCGGTACTACCCGGCGGAGCCCTACGACCTGGGCGTCCACATCGCCGTCGGGCCGCTCGAGGCGACCGACCGCGGTCTCGGCCGGGAGTTGATGGCGGCGCTGGTCGACGGCCTGTTCGCGGCCGACCCCCGGTGTCCGCGGGTGGTCGCCGACCCGGACGCCCGGCACGCCATGGCATGCCGGATGTTCGCCGCCGCGGGTTTCGAGCCGCTCGTCGAGGTCGATCTGGGGCACAAGTGTGCCGCGCTCATGTCGCATCCACGACCCGCTTTACGTGCCTGAAATTGTTAGGTTAGCCTAACCTCCGCACGGCAGTGCCGCTCCGCTCGAAAGGGCCTGACCTTGAATCCCTCCGACTCCACGGTGTACGACCTGGTCGGCATCGGTTTCGGACCGTCCAACCTGGCCCTCGCCATCGCCGTCGAGGAGCACAACGCCCGGTGCGCCCGTCTCGAGGACCGCATCGAGGCCGTCTTCCTGGAGAAGCAGGAGGAGTTCGGCTGGCATCGCGGGATGCTGTTCGAGAACGCGACGATGCAGGTCTCCTTCCTCAAGGACCTGGTCACCATGCGCAACCCGGCCAGCGACTTCAGCTTCGTCTCCTACCTGCACGCCCACGACCGGCTCGCCGACTTCATCAACTACAAGACGATGTACCCGCTGCGGGTCGAGTTCCACGACTACCTCAGCTGGGCCGCCGGCCGGATGAAGAACAGCGTGGCGTACGGGCACACGGTCACCGACGTCATTCCGGTCACCGGCCCTGACGGCCAGGCCCGCGCGGTCGACGTGATCGCCCGGCACGCCGGCGGCACCCGCGTCGTGCGGGCCCGCAACGTGGTCGTCGCCGCCGGCCTGGAAGCGGCCATGCCACCGGAGGTCACCGCCTCCGAGCGGGTCTGGCACAACCTCGACATCCTGCACCGCGTCGAGACGTTCGAGGTCGCCGAACCCCAACGGTTCGTGGTGGTCGGCGCCGGCCAGAGCGCCGCCGAGACGGTCGCCTTCCTGCACGAGCGCTACCCGGCCGCCGAGGTCTGCTCGGTCTTCCTCCGGTACGGCTACAGCCCCGCCGACGACAGCAACTTCGCCAACGGCATCTTCGACCCGTCCGCCGTGGACCTCTACTACGGCGCCCCGGACGACGTGAAGCGGATGCTGTTCGACTACCACCGCAACACCAATTACTCGGTGGTGGACGGCGACCTGATCACCGAGCTGTACCGCAAGGCGTACGGTGAAAGAATCCTGGGCCGCAACCGGCTCCGCATCCTGAACGCCTCCCGGGTCACCGGCCTGAAACCGCGCCCCGACGGCGTCGAACTGGTCGTCGAACACCTGCCCACCGGCGAGTTGACCGAGCTGAGCGCCGACGCCGTCGTCTACGCCACCGGCTGCCGCCCGGTCGACGCCGCGACACTGCTCGGCGCGACCGGCCCGCGGTGCCGGCGCGACGACGAGGGCCTGCCGCGCATCGGCCGCGACTACCGGCTCGTCACCGACCCGGCCCTGCACGCCGGCGTCTACCTCCAGGGCGCGACCGAGCACACGCACGGCATCACGTCCTCCCTGCTGTCCGCCGTGGCGGTGCGATCCGGCGAGATCGTCGCGTCGGTCGCCGCCCGGCTCGCCGATCGCCACCCCGTCCCGGCCGCCGAGCCGTGGACGCTCGTCACCTCCGGAGACCGACAATGACCGCCCCGCTGCCCACGTCCGCCGCCGAACTACAGGCGCAGATCGCCGAGGTCCTCGAGGAGCCGGCCGACAGCTTCGGCCCCGACGACGACCTGATCGACGTCGGCCTCGACTCGATCCGGCTGATGACCCTGGTCGAGCGCTGGCGCTCCGGCGGCGCCCGCCTCGATTTCGCCGACCTCGCCGAGGACCCCACCGTCAACGGCTGGTGGGCGCTGCTGACCGCCGCGCGGCAGGAGGCGGTCCGATGAGCACCAACCCGTTCGAGGACGACGACGCCACCTACCTGGTGCTCGTCAACGACGAGAACCAGCACTCGCTGTGGCCGTCGTTCGCCGAGATCCCGGCCGGGTGGACGGTCGCCCACCCGGAGGACTCCCGCGCCAACTGCCTGGAGTACGTCGAGAAGACCTGGACCGACATGCGCCCCGCCAGCCTGATCCGGGCCATGGACACCCCGTCCGCCTGAACCGCCACCTGACACGACCCGCCGTCCTTTCACGGCGGGTCGTGCCTTTTCATCGCCGCCTACGGAGGAGTTCCGTGCCCGCCACGATCGTCCAGTACGACCTCAAGCCCCGCCTGCTCCAGGTCCGCAACGTCCAGCGGATCACCCCGCGCATGGTCCGCGTGACCCTCGGTGGCGCCGACCTCGACGGCTTCCAGGGACCGGCCCCCGCCGACCACGTCAAGGTCTTCTTCCCGGCCGACGGCGCCGACCTGCCGATCATGCCCACCCTCGGTCCCGAGGGTCTGATCCCGCCGCCGCCCGGCACGCCCCGCCCGGTGTTCCGCGACTACACGGTCCGCGCCCACCGCCCCGGCGAACTCGACCTCGACTTCGTCATCCACGGCGAGGGCCCGGCGTCCACATGGGCCGCCCAGGCGAGCGAGGGCCAGACCGTGGGCATCCTGGGCCCGCGTGGCTCGGTCCTGATCCCGATGGACCTCGACTGGTACCTGATCGCCGGCGACGAGACCGCCCTGCCCGCCGTGGCCCGCTTCCTGGAGCAGATCCCGGCCGGCCGCCGGGTCCTGGCATACGTGGAGGTCGCCGACGCCCTGGAGGAGCAGAGGCTGACCTGGAACGCCGACGTCACCCTGACCTGGCTGCACCGCGACGGCGCCGAACCCGGCACCACCACCCTCCTGCTCGACGCGATCACCGCCACCGAACTCCCGCCCGGCGACGGTTTCGCCTGGACCGCAGGCGAGGCCACCACCCTCAAGCCGATCCGCCGCCACCTCCGCGACGACCGCACCCTGCCCTCGAACGCGATCGACGTGGACGGTTACTGGAAGCGCGGCATCCAAAACCTCGACCACCACGCCCCCGACGAGGACTGACCCCCAACCTCACCCGCCGCTGGCCCCCGTTCCGCGGCGATCTTGGACGCCCGTCCACCGTTTGCGGTGGCCAACCGCCCAAGATCGGCGGGGTGCGCCAGGCGTGTGGATCCCGCCGGTTCCTTGGCGCCTCGCGCTTTCGGAATCACAGTGATCTTGGGCTGTTGACCACCGAAAACGGTGGGCAAACCTCCAAGATCGGCGGTCAGCTCCACCCTGTTCATCTCCACCCGACCGCACTGGGGGAGCAGCGTGAGCGCTTGCTTGTCTGTTGGCGGCTCGTGCTCCTCGATTCACAGCGATCTTGGGTGATTGCCCGAGATTGTCCGGATAGCGCTGATCTTGTCCAGCTGGTCGTCAGTGCTGTCTCGGACCGCTTGAGACGGCTCTCAGTGCCAGCCGGTCGGTTCCGTCTGGTTCCGGGTGCTGTCTCAAGCGCTCCGAGACGGCACCCGGAACCGGCCGGACAAGATCGACCACGGTGCACAATCACCCGAATACGGACAGGCCTGCGGCGGTGGTGAGACGTTCAAGATCGGGACTGGCGTGCGGCGTGAGCGCAGTCTGTCCGTAGGTGACTCGTGCTTCTCGCTCGCGCTTTCCCGATTTGCGCCGATCTTGGGCCTCTGGCCACTGATAGCGGTGGTGAGGCGTCCAAGATCGGGACGGGGTGTGAGGTGCGGGCCCGTTCGTTGGCGACCGCGCTTTCGGATTCACGGCGATCTTGGACGTGTGACCACCGAAAACGGTGGTCACACGTCCAAGATCGAGCCGGGCGGGGTGGGCGGTGGCGCGAGCGCCGGTGCGCGAGCGCCGGTGCGCGAGCGCCCAGGCGTGTGGTGGGTGCGTGGGACCGGGCGTGTGGTGCGCGGGAACTGGGCGTGTGGCGGGTGCGTGGGACCGGGCCTGTGGTGCGCGGGGAACTGGGCGTGTGGTGGTGCGTGCGCGGGGTTCGGGTGGGGGATGGGGTCAGGGTTCGGGGGTGGGGGAAGTGGGGGTGAGGAGGTCGTCGGCGCTCGGGTCGTGGAGGCTGGCGTTGCGTAGGTTGCGGCTGGCCGCGCCGACGCCGAGGGCGCCGGCCGTGCACAGGGCGCCGCCGGCGAGCAGGGCCATCGCCGGGCCGGCTACGCGGGCTGCCAGGGCCACCTCGACGCTGCCGATGGCCGGGCCTACGTTGGTCTGGGCCAGCCACAGGCTGCTCACCCGGCCCTGGAGGTGGTCGGGGGTGTTGTGCTGGAGCAGGGCGCGGCGCAGGATCTCCGAGATGGTGTCCGCGGCGCCGAGCAGGGCAAGGAAGAACAGGGCCGCCCACAGCCAGTCGGCGGTCAGGCCCAGTCCGGCCACGGCCAGGCCGCACGCGGCGGTGGCCCAGATCAGGTGGCGGCCGGTGTGCTTGACCGTGCCGGTCCAGCCGCTGGCCAGAGCGGCGATCATCGCACCCACGCCGGGGGCGGCGTAGAAGAGGCCTAGGACGGTGCCGCCGTCGCCGTACATCTTCTCGGTCAGCTCGGGGAAGATCGCGGTCGGCATCGCGAAGACCACCACGACCATGTCGATCAGCAGCAGGCCGGCGATGAGCCGGTTGGAGGCCACGAACCGCAGGCCGCCGGCGATCGAGCGCAGCGGGCTCTCCTCCTCGAAGTCGCCGGCGGGGGGCTGCGGCCTGATGAAGGCGATCAGCGCCGTGGTGATGAACGTGGCGACCGCGGTGAGGCCGTAGTTCCAGGACAGGCCGGCGAGTTCGGTGAGGCCACCGGCGACCGACGGGCCGACGATCGCGCCCAGTTCGGCGGTGATCGCCATCAGCGCGCCCGCCGCCGGCAGCTGGTCGCGGCCGACCAGGTTGGGTGTGGTGGCCATCAGTGCGGTCGCGGAGAGTCCGTTCAGGACGCTGTTGACCGCCGCGGACAGATAGATCACCCAGAGGTACGGGGTGTCCGCCGACGCGTTCAGAGCCAGCACCGCGAACACCACCACCGCGGAGCCCCTGGCCAGCAGGATCAGCTTCCGGCGGTCCATCCGGTCGGCCAGGATGCCCCCGGCCAGGGTGCCGATCAGCATCGGGATCATGTTGACCACGCTCACCAGTCCCACGTGCCAGGACGAGTGCGTGATTTGCCACACCTGCAGCGGCAGCGCCACGAGGGTCAGGCCGAGGCCGAGTAGGGACACCAGGCGGGCGGCGAACAGGAAACGGAAGTCCCTGCTGGTCCTGAGTGGTGTCACGTCGATGACGAGGTCACCGAGGCGCATCGGCGTCTCCTAGCGGATGAGAAGCGGGTGATCGAAAAGGTGAAGCCAACATAGGTTAGCCTCACCTAAATTGTTCGCCGTTCGCTGGGAGCGCCACACCATGCCCGACCTCCGGGATTCCGCCACCGTCACGATCGGCACCCCGTTGGAGCACACCGGCGCGTACGTCCTCGACGCCGGGCTCCAGCCCGTGCCGTCCGGTGTGGTCGGCGAGTTGTACCTGACCGGGCCGTCGCTGGCACGCGGCTACCGGGGGCGGCCGGCGCTGACCGCCCAGCGGTTCGTGGCCGACCCGTACGGCGACCCCGGCGACCGCATGTACCGTACCGGCGACCTGGTCACGGTCCGCCCGGATGGCGAGATCGAGTACGTGGGCCGCGCCGACCAGCAGGTGAAGGTCCGCGGTTTCCGGGTGGAACTCGGCGAGATCGAGGCAGCCCTGTCCGCGCTGCCCGGTGTGGCCGGCGCGGCCGTCCTGGCGGTGCCCGGCCCGGTGGTCCGCCTGGCCGGTTACGTGGCGGGTGACGTCGATCCCGCCAAGCTGCGCGCCGAACTGGCCGCCACCCTGCCCGACTACCTCGTCCCGGCGGTGATCGTCCGGCTGGACCGGCTCCCGCTCACCCCGAACGGCAAGGTCGACAAGCGTGCCCTCCCGGCGGCCGAGATGCCGGTGGTCGCCGGCCGCGCCCCGGCCACCCCGCTGGAAGCCGCCCTGTGCGCCCTGTTCGCCGACGTCCTCGGCCTGGACACGGTCGGCGCCGACGACGACTTCTTCGCCCTCGGCGGCCACTCACTTCTCGCCACCCGCCTGATCGGACGGCTCCGCGCCGACCTGGGCCGGGAGATCAGCCTGCGCGACCTGTTCGCCGCGCCCACCCCGGCCGGTGTCGCCGCCGCCTCCACCGAGCAGGCCCCGACACGGCCCGCGCTGACCCGCCGCGACCTGCCGGAGACCGTGCCCCTGTCGTACGCCCAGCAGCGCCTGTGGTTCCTGAGCCGCCTCGACGCGGACACCACCGCGTACCACATGCCGTTGATCGCCCGGCTCACCGGCGACCTGGACGTGCCCGCCCTGAATGCCGCCATCGGTGACCTCGCCGGCCGGCACGCCACCCTGCGCACGGTCTTCCCGGCCGGCCCGGACGGCGTCCCCTGCCAGCGCGTTCTCGACGATCGGCCGGTCCTCGGGCGCACCGACGACGTGGCCGCGACGATCCGCGAGCCGTTCGACCTGACCCGCGACCTGCCGCTGCGGGCCGCGCTGCGCCGGATCGACGACACCACTCACGACCTGGTCCTGCTGCTGCACCACATCGCCGGCGACGAGTGGTCGATGAAGCCGCTGATGACCGATCTGGCCACCGCCTACCGGGCCCGCCGCGACGGTCACGCCCCGGACTGGACGGAACTGCCCGTCTCGTACGCCGACTATGCCCTCTGGCAGCGGGAGCTGCTCGCCGCCGCCGAACCCACCCAGATCGCGTTCTGGCGTGACGCCCTGGCCGGCGCCCCCGACGTGATGGACCTGCCCACCGACCGGCCCCGCCCGGCCGTCGCCGGAGGCGAGGGCGCCACCGTCGGCTTCCACCTGCCCGCCGACCTGGCCGACAAGGTGCGCGCCGCGGCCGCCGGCAGCAGCGTCTTCATGGTGCTGCACGCGGGCCTGGCCGCCCTGCTCACCCGGCTCGGCGCCGGCACCGACATCGTGGTCGGCACCCCGGTCGCCGGCCGTGGCGACACCGCCCTCGACGATCTGGTCGGCTTCTTCGTCAACACCCTCGCGCTGCGCACCGACACCTCCGGCGATCCCACCTTCGCCGAGCTGCTGGACCGGGTGCGGCAGACCGATGTGGCCGCTTTCGATCACGCCGACCTGCCGTTCGACCGGCTCGTGGAGCGGCTGAACCCGGCGCGGTCGCTGGCGTACCACCCGCTGTTCCAGACGCTGCTGGTCTACCGGGCGGGGCTGGGGGAGACCCTGGATCTGGCCGGATTGGACGCGGCCATCGAGATCACGCCGGCCGGGGACGCCAAGTTCGACCTGACGGTGAGCGTCGCCGACGGTGGCGCCGGGCAGCCGATGCGCGCCGGGCTGGAGTTTCGGGCCGCGCTGTTCGACCGGGCCACCATGGAGACGTTCGCCGACCGGTTCACCCGGCTGCTGACCGCCGCGGTGGCTGAGCCGGACCTGCCGATCGGCGCGATCGACCTGCTCACCGAGGGTGAGCGGAACGCCGTCCTGCACCGGTGGAACGACACGGACCGTCCCATCGTGCGGGCCACCCTGCCCGGCCTGGTCGCCGAGCGGATCGCCGCCACCCCGGACGCTCCGGCCGTCACCTTCGAGGGTTCGACCCTGTCCTACCGGGAATTCGGCGAGCGGGTCGATACCCTGGCCCGCAGCCTGGTCGCACGGGGTGTCCGGGGACGGATCGTCGCCGTACAGATGCCCCGGTCTTTTGATCTTGTAGTTGCCCTGCATGCGGTGCAGCGGGCCGGTGGCGCGTATCTGCCGATCGACCCCGATCTGCCAGCGGACCGGATCGCGTTCATGCTGGCCGACGCCGACCCCGCGGTGATCTTGACCGGAATTGATCTTCCGGATGCAGCAGTTGATCTTCCGGTGGTCAAAGAGACCGACGCCGCCTACCTCATCTACACCTCAGGATCGACGGGACGGCCGAAGGGCGTGCTCGTCCCGCATGTCGCCATCGTCAACCGCCTGCTGTGGATGCAGCACGAATACGGCCTTCAGCAGGGCGAACGCGTCCTCCAGAAGACCCCGGCCAGCTTCGACGTCTCCGTCTGGGAGTTCTTCTGGCCGTTCCTGGTCGGCGCCCACCTCGTCGTGGCCCGCCCCGACGGCCACCGCGACCCCGCATACCTGGCGGAACTGATCCGCGACGAGCAGATCACCACGGTCCACTTCGTTCCGTCGATGCTCCAGGCCTTCCTCGCTTCACCCGGTGCGGCGACCTGCACCGGACTGCGCCGGATCATCACGTCCGGAGAGGCCCTGCCCGCCGCGCTGGCGGAAGAATGCCTCGCCCTGCTCCCGGCCGAGCTGCACAACCTGTACGGACCCACCGAGGCCGCCGTCGACGTCACCTACTGGCCGTGCGCGCCCGGCGACCAGGTCGTACCGATCGGCCGCCCGGTCTGGAACACCCGCCTCTACGTGCTGGATCGCCACCTCAAGCCGGTCCCGCCGGGCGTCCCCGGCGAGCTGTATCTGGCCGGAATCCAGTTGGCCGACGGCTATCTGGGCCGGGCCGGGCTCACCTCCGAACGGTTCGTCGCCAACCCGTTCGGCGCGGGCCGCATGTACCGCACCGGCGACCGGGCCCGCTGGCGCGCCGACGGCGCCGTCGAATACCTGGGCCGCACCGACGACCAGATCAAACTGCGCGGCTTCCGGATCGAGCTGGGCGAGATCGAGGCCGCCCTGATCGCGGCGTCCGGCGGTCCGGCGGCCGTCGCGGTCCGCAACGACATGCTGGTCGGCTACACGGTCAACCCGGTCGACCTGGAACCGCTGCGCCGCACCCTGCCCGCCTACATGGTCCCGTCCGTGACGGTCCGGCTCGACGCGCTGCCGCTGTCGCCGAACGGCAAACTCGACCGCCGCGCCCTGCCCGCCCCGGCGATCACCGCGACCGGCCGCGCCCCGGAGACCCCGCAGGAACGCACCCTCTGCACGATCTTCGCCGACCTGCTCGGCCTGGACACGGTCGGCGCCGACGACGACTTCTTCGCCCTCGGCGGCCACTCACTTCTCGCCACCCGCATGGTCAGCCGGATCCGCCTCGAACTCGGCGCCGAGATGCCGCTGCGGTCTGTTTTCGAAGCCCCGACGCCCGCGGGACTCGCTCTGCGCCTGACGGCCGCGGGTCCGCAGCGTCCTTCACTGACAGCAGGGGTACGCCCGGAGCGTCTTCCCCTCTCCGCAGCTCAGCAGCGCCTGTGGTTCCTGGACCGCCTGGACGGGCCGAGCGCCACCTACCACCTGCCGCTGGTGCTCAAACTGTCCGGACCGGTCGACGTGCGGGCGCTGGCCGCCGCGATCACCGACCTGACCGTGCGCCACGAGACGCTGCGGACCGTGCTGCGCACCGAGGACGGGGAGGCGTACCAGGAGATCCTCGACCCGATTCCGGTCACGCTGCCGGTGCTGCCGCCGGACGGGTTCGACGCGGCGGTGAACACGCCGTTCCGGCTGGACGCGGAGCCGCCCCTGCGGGCCGCGCTGATCGCCGACGGGCCGGACGAGCACCGGCTGCTCCTGCTGCTGCACCACGTCGCCGGTGACGAGTGGTCCCTCGAACCGCTCTGCTCCGACCTGGCCGTGGCCTATACGGCCCGCGCCGCCGGGATCGCGCCAAGCTTCACCGCGCTGCCGGTGCAGTACGCCGACTACACCCTCTGGCACACCGAGCTGCTGGGCGCGGTCGGCACGGAGCAGACCGAATACTGGACATCGGCGCTCGACGGCCTGCCCGAGGTCCTCGAACTGCCGACCGACCGGCCCCGCCCGGCCGTCGCGTCCAGCGCCGGGCGCCTGCACGGCTTCACCATCCCGGCCGACCTGCACCGCGGGCTGCGCGACCTGGCCAACACCACCGGCACCAGCCTGTTCATGGTCCTCCAGGCCGGACTCGGGGCGCTGCTCACCCGGCTCGGCGCGGGCACCGACCTGCCGATCGGCGTGCCGGTCGCCGGTCGCGCCGACGCCGCCCTGGACCGGCTCGTCGGGTTCTTCGTCAACACGCTCGTGCTGCGCACCGACACCAGCGGCAACCCCGGCTTCCGCGAGCTGCTCGGCCGCGTCCGGGCCGTCGACCTGTCCGCGTACGACCACGCGGACCTGCCGTTCGACCGGGTCGTGGAGGCGGTCAACCCACGCCGGTCGGCCGCGTACAGCCCGCTGTTCCAGGTCATGCTCTCCTACCAGAACGGCATGCAGCAGGCCCCGGTCCTGCCCGGCCTGACTATCGAGATCGCCTACACCGAACCGGAGATCGCCAAGTTCGACCTGACCGTCAGCGTCGCCGAGACCCCCGGCACCGACGGCCTGGCCGGCTACCTCGAATACCGCACCGACCTGTTCGACCCGGCCACCGTTGCCCAGCTCGCCGACCGGTTCACCCGCCTGCTCGCGGCCGCCGTCGCCGCACCTGACCGGCCGATCGGCGACCTCGACATCCTCGCGCCCGCCGAGCGGCCGGTCGCGGCGGCGCCGATCGCGGCCGTCACCGTTCCCGAGGTGCTGGCCGCGCAGGCCCGCCGCACCCCCGACCGAACCGCTGTCACCGACGGTGAACGGGCTCTCTCCTTCGCCGAGCTGGACGTGGCCGTGGAGAGGCTCGCGACCTGGCTCCGCCGACAGGGCGCTCGACCGGAAACGGTCATCGGGCTGCGGCTGCCGCGCGGGGTGGACGCGGTCGTGGCGCTGCTCGGCGTGCTGCGCTCCGGAGCGGCGTCGCTGCAACTCGACCCGTCCTACCCGGATACGCGGATCGCCGCCATGACCGCCGCCGCGAAGCCGCTGCTGGTCCTGGACGCGCTGCCCGCCCTCGACGGGCCGGTCGACGAGATGCCGTACCCGCACTTGGAAACGGCCGCGTACGTGATCTTCACGTCCGGGTCGACCGGCACCCCGAAGGGCGTCGTCGCCACCCACGGCAGCCTCGGCACCCTCTACGCCTCGCACGCCAACCGCCTCTTCCCGGCCGACGGGCTGCGGATCGCCCACACCGCCCCGTTCACCTTCGACTCCTCCTGGGACCCGATCCTGTGGATGGCCGGCGGAAACACCCTGCACGTGGTCGACGGCGACACCTACCGCGACCCGGCGGCGCTGCTCGCCCTGCTGCGCGCCGAACGCGTCGACTACCTCGACTTCACCCCGTCCTACCTGGCCCAGCTCGTCGCGGAGGGCCTGTTCGACGGCGACCACCACCCGGGCATCGTCACGGTCGGCGGCGAGGCCGTCCCGGCCGCCCTCTGGGACCGTCTGCTGGCGCAGCCCGGCCTTCTCGCCATCAACCAGTACGGGCCCACCGAGACCACCGTGGACGGCTACGTCTGGTGGAACAGCGGCGCGGCCGCCACCGCGGGCAGCGCCGTCTACGTCCTCGACGCCGCCCTGCGCCCGGTTCCGGCCGGGGTCACCGGCGAGCTGTACGTCGGCGGCGCCTCGGTGGCCCGCGGCTACCTCGGCGACCCGGCGCTCACCGCCACCCGGTTCGTGGCCGACCCGTACAGCGGCGGCCGCATGTACCGTACCGGCGACCTGGCCCGCTTCGGCTCCGACGGGGTGCTGCGCATCCTCGGCCGCGCCGACGACCAGGTGAAGATCCGCGGCTTCCGGATCGAACCCGCCGAGATCGAGGCGGTGCTGCTCGAACACCCCGCGGTGGTCCAGGCCGCGGTCGTCATCCGCGAGGAGCGTGGCAAACAACTTGTCGCGTACGTGGTGGGCGCCGCCGATCCGGCCACGGTGAAGACGTACGCGGCCGAGCGCCTGCCCGACTACATGGTCCCGGTCGCCGTCGTGGTGCTGGACGCGCTGCCGCGTACCGCCAACGACAAGCTGGACCGCAACGCGCTGCCCGCCCCGGATCTGGCCGTCGAGAACGCGGCCGCCGCCAGCGCCGCCGAGGCTGCCCTCGCACGCCTGTTCGCCGAGGTCCTCGGGGTGCCCGGGATCGGTGTCACGGACGGCTTCTTCGATCTGGGCGGCGACAGCATCTCGTCGATCCAGCTGGTCAGCCGGGCCCGCGCCGCCGGTCTCGTGGTCACCCCGCGCGACGTGTTCACCCACCAGACGCCGCGGGCGCTGGCCGCGGTGGCCCGTGAGCTGGACGGCGCCCCGGTGGAGACGGCCGCCGACGCGCTCGGCGAGATCCCGGCCACCCCGATGTCGGCGTGGCTCGCCTCGCTCGGGCCGGTCACCGCCGGATACCACCAGTCGGTGGTGCTGCGGGTCCCCGCCGGCGCCGACCTCGAACCGGCCCTCACCGCCGTGCTGCGCCGCCACGACCTGCTCCGCGCCCGCCTCGACGGCGACACCCTGACCGTCCCGGACGAGCTGCCCACCGACTGGTTCCGCGCTGTGCCGCTGGTGCCGGTCGCCGCCGAATCGTCGGCCGACCGGGCCGAGGCGGCGCGGCATGGCCGGTCCGACGCGATGTCGGCTGACGGCTCGGGGGCTTCGCCGCATGGCCGGTCCGACGCGGAGCCGGGTGACCGGTCTGAGCCGGTGTGGCAAGGGCGGGTCGATGTCGAGTCGGCGGCCGCGATCGAGCGGCTCGACCCAGGCGTCGGCCGCATGATCCAGGCCATCCACCTCGACCATGGGGACGAGCCCGGCCGCCTGATCCTGGTGATCCACCACCTCGTCGTGGACGGCGTGTCTTGGCGGATCATTCTGGACGATCTGCGGGCCGCCTACGCCGGTACGGCGCTGCTGCGGTCGGGCACCTCGTTCCGGAAGTTCGCGCAGGCCCAGGCGGGCGAGGACCGGTCGGGTGAGCTGCCCTACTGGGAATCGGTGCCGGCCGGGGACGAGCCGCTGCTCGGGTCGCGGCCGCTGGACCCGGCGCAGGACACCACCGCCACCTCCCGCGAACTCACCCTCACACTGCCCGCCGCGGTGACCGGGCCGCTGCTCGGTACGGTGGCCGCCGCCTTCCACGCCGGTGCCAACGACGTGCTGCTCACCGGGCTCACCCGGGCCGTGCAGGCGTGGCGGGGGAGTGCGGACGCGCTGATCGACCTGGAAGGCCACGGTCGCGAGGTGGACGGGCTCGACGCGACAGTGGGCTGGTTCACCACGGTCTACCCGGTTCGGCTCTCCGCTGGCGGGAACGCGGCCACGAGTCTGAAATCGGTCAAGGAGCAGCTGCGCGCCGTACCAGAGAACGGTCTTGGCTTCGGGGTCTTGCGGTGGCTTTCTGGGGCGCTTGCCGATGTGCCCGCTCCGCAGATCGGTTTCAACTATCTGGGGCGGATGCCCGCGCCGGAGGACGTCGATTTCGGGGTGGCGCCGGAGCGTGCCGCCGCCGGTGGGGCGCCGGACATGCCGTTGCCGCACGCCGTCGAGGTGAACGCCGCGACCGTCGGTGGTGAGCTGCGGGCGACCTGGACGTGGGCCGGTGGTGTCCTCGCCGAGGCCGACGTGCGGGCGCTGGCCGAGGCGTGGTTCTCCGAGCTGACCGAAATCGCACAGCTCACCGAGGGTGGGCTGACGCCGTCCGACGTGACCGCCGACGTCACCCAGGGTGATCTGGACGCGCTCGGTGGTGGGCTGGTCGACGTGTGCCCGCTGTCGCCGTTGCAGGAGGGCATGCTCTTCCACTCCGAGTTCGACGCGGACGCACCGGATGTCTATCTGAGCCAGCTCGCCATCGATCTTGCCGGGCCGTTGGATGTGGAGGCGCTGCGGCGGGCGGTGGACGGGCTGTTCGCACGGCACGCCAACCTGCGGGCCTGGTTCGGGCGCACCGGCGACGGGCGGGCGGTCGCCGCGATTCCGGCCACCGTGGACGTGCCGTGGCTGGAGGCCGACTTCGACGATCGCTTCGAGGAACGCGACCGGGCCCGCAAGTTCGACATCACGCGGGCGCCGCTGGCCCGGTTCGCGCTGCTGCGGCAGGGTGAGGACCGGCACCGGCTGCTGTTCAGCAACCACCACGTGCTGCTCGACGGGTGGTCCACGCCGGTGCTGCTCGGGGAGCTGTTCGACCTGTACCGGGGGCGGAGTCTGCCCGCCGCCCCGCAGTACCGCGACTACCTGCGGTGGCTTTCCGGCACCGATCGGGAGGCCTCGCGGCAGGCCTGGCGGACTGCCCTCGAGGACGTCACCCCCACCCTCGTGGCCGGGCCGGCGAACGCCCGCGTGGCGGTTCTGCCCGGCACCGTCACGGTTTCGGTCGACGGGGAGCGGCTGTCGGCCGCGGCCCGGCGGCTCGGTGTCACCCTCAACACCGTCGTGCAGGGCGCCTGGGCTCTTCTGGTCGGGCAGCTCACCGGAAGTACCGACGTGGTGTTCGGGGCCACCGTGTCCGGGCGGCCCGCTGAGGTGCCCGGTGTCGAGACGATGGTCGGGCTGTTCATCAACACCGTGCCCGTGCGGATCCGGATCGATCCGGCCGAGACGCTCGCCCAGCTGTTGCGGCGGGTTCAGGCGGAGCAGGCGGTTCTGCTCGACCACCAGCACCTGAGCCTCGCCGAGGTCCAGCGTCTTGCCGGCGAAGGGGACCTTTTCGACACGCTCGCCGTGTTCGAGAACTACCCGTACGACCCGGAGAAGGCCGCCGAGACCGTCGCCGGGCTGACCATCGGCGCTGTCGCCGGGCGGGACGCCACCCACTATCCGCTGAACGTCACCGTCACCCCGGGTGACGGGCTCCAGGTGCACCTCGACTACCGGCCGGACTGCTTCACCGCTGAGGCCGCCGGTGTCATCGCGGTACAGCTCGCCACCCTGCTCGACACGATCGGCGCTGACACCGGGCGCCGGGTCGCCGCGACAAGCGTCGTCACCGCCGACTCGGCCCAGCACGCCCGCTCCGCACAGCCGTTCACGCCGGTGACCGTGTTGCCGTCCTCGCCGGGTGCCGCGCAGCGGTTCACGCCGATCACCTCGTGTCTGGCCGAGCACACGGGCACCGCCGTCGTCGGTCCGGACCGGACGCTCACCTTCGCCGAACTCGACGCCGAGTCCAACCGGGTGGCCAACGCGCTGCTCGCCCTCGGAGCCGGGCCGGAGACGGTGGTGGCGCTGCGGTTGCCGCGCGGCGCGGACGCGATCGTCGCCCTGTTCGGCGTGCTCAAGGCCGGTGCGACCGCGCTGCCGATCGACGCCGCCTACCCGGCCGACCGCGTGGCGCTCATGCTCGCTGACGCGCGGCCGGTGGTCACCCTCGACGCGCTGCCGTCCGGCGGCGCGGCAACGCCGCCGCCGGTCTCGCCGGGGTCCGGCCAGGCGGCCTACATCATCTACACATCGGGATCCACCGGTACGCCCAAGGGCGTCGTCGTCAGCCACGGCTCCATTGCGAACCTGCTAGCCGGGCACCGCCGTGACCTTTTCCCGTCGGCCAGCCGACTTCGGGTCACGCATACCGCCTCGTTCGGGTTCGACGCCTCCTGGGACCCGATCCTGTGGATGCTCGCCGGGCACGAGCTGCACGTCCTCGACGATTACGCCGACCCGGACGTGTTCCTCGCCTACCTGCGCGAACACCGGATCGACGGGATCGACTTCACCCCCGCCTACCTGGAGCAGCTCGTCGACCGCGGCCTGCTCACCGGCCCCGGCCACGTGCCGTCCGTGGTTTCGGTCGGCGGCGAAGCGGTGCCGCCGGGGCTGTGGCGGACGCTGCTCGACGCCGGGGTGCGGGCCCTCAACCTGTACGGGCCGACCGAGTACACGGTCGACGCGTACCAGTGGACCGCCGACGGTGGCACACCGATGGCCGGAACCACCGTGCGGGTCCTCGACGCCGCGCTTCGCCCGGTGCTGCCCGGCGTGACCGGCGAGCTGTACCTGACCGGTCCCGGCCTCGCCCGCGGCTACCTCAACCGGCCCGGCCTGACCGCCGAACGTTTCGTCGCCGACCCGTACGGCTCCGGCCGCATGTACCGCACCGGCGACCTGGCCCGCTTCGCCGACGCCCGGCTCGAACTGCTGGGCCGCGCCGACGACCAGGTGAAGATCCGTGGCTACCGGATCGAGCTGGGTGAGGTCGAGGCCGCGCTGGCCGCCCTGCCTGGCGTGATCCAGGCGGTCGCCATGGTCCGCGAAGACCATCCCGGGGTACGGCGACTCGTCGGCTACGTCGTCGGATCCGCCGATGTGGCCCTGCTGCGCGACCGGCTGCCCGACTACATGGTCCCGTCGGCGATCGTCACCCTCGGCGCGTTCCCGCTCACCCCGTCCGGCAAGGTGGACCGGCGTGCCCTGCCCGCCCCGGCGCAGCCGGTCAGCGCCTCCCGTTCGCCGCGCACCGACGCCGAACGCCTGATTCAGACCCTGGTCGGCGAGGTGCTCGGGGTGTCCGCCGGGATGACCGACAGCTTCTTCGACCTCGGCGGCGACAGCATCTCGTCGATCCAGCTGGTCAGCCGGGCCCGCGCGGCCGGTCTCATGCTCACCCCACGACAGGTCTTCGAGGAACGTACGGTCGAGGCGCTCGCTGCCGTAGCAGTGCCGGTCACCGCCGATCGAGCCGAGCCACGCGACGCGGCCTACGGCACGATTCCGGCCACCCCGATCATCCGGTGGCTGCGCGACCTGACCGGCGGCGACGTCGCTCTGGCCGCCGGCTACAGCCAGGAGATCCTGGTCCACCTGCCCGACGGTCTCACCGACGACACCTTGCGGTCGGCCCTACAGGCGGTCTACGACGCCCACGACCTGCTCCGTGCCAGCCTCACCGATGGCTGGGACCTGTCGGTGCCCCCGCCCGGCGCCGCTGTCCCGTTCCGGGTGGCCGGTGCCGATGTGGCCACCGAGCTGACGTCGGCCCAGCAGCGCCTCGACCCGGCCGCCGGCCGCATGTTCGAGGCCGTCCGCCTGCGGCTGAACGAAGGCGACCGCCTGCTTCTGGTCATCCACCACCTGGTCATCGACGAGGTCTCCTGGCGCATCCTGCTCCCCGACCTGGCCGCCGCCTGCGAAGGCCACCCGGTCACCCCGGCCGGCACCTCCTTCCGCCGCTGGACCGCCCTCCTCCAGACCCGCAACGAGGCCCTCTCACCGGCTGGCGGTGACGGCGGTGCTCCGACCGGCGGTGACGGCCGGACCTCGGCTGGTCGTGGTGGTGATTTGGCCGGCCACGACGAGGGTTCTTCTTCCGGGCTCGACCGCGGTCTCGGCGGTGCGGGTGGCAAGGCCGAGGTCCGCTTGTGGGCAGCGGCGACGGCCGCCGCGGCTCCGCTCGGGGACCGGCCGCTCGACCCTGCTGTGGACACCACCGCCACGCTGCGGCGGCTGGAGATCAGCGTTCCGGCGGAGCCGTTGCTGTCGGCGGTGCCGGCGGCGTTCTACGGCAATCCGGAGGATGTGCTGCTCACCGGGCTCGCCCGAGCGCTGCCCGGTTGGCGGCGGGCGTACGGCTACGGCGATGACACCGTGTCTGTGGTGGATCTGGAGAGCCATGGCCGCGCGGATCTTCCACACGCCGACACGGCCCGGACGGTCGGCTGGTTCACCAGCCTCTACCCGGTCCTGCTCGACCCGGGCAGCGGTGACGCCGCCACCTCGCTGAAGCGGATCAAGGAGCAACTGCGGGCCGTACCGGATCGGGGGGTCGGTTTCGACGGCGGCAGCACCGGGCCGATCTGCTTCAACTACCTCGGGCGGGCCGGGTCGTTCACCGGCGAGCCGTGGTCGCCCGCGCCGGAGTCGTCGCAGTTGCGGGGCGGCGCGCGGGAGCTGCCCGTGGCGTACCCCCTCGAAGTGAACGCCGACATCCGCGACGGCGATCTCGTCGCCGTGCTGACCTGGCCCGATGGGGTGTTGACCGAGGCCGCGGTGGCCGACCTCGCCGAGCGCTGGCAGGACGCCCTGCGTGAGCTGGCCGCCGTCGAGCGCGGCGGCCGGACCCCCTCCGACCTGCCACTGGTGAGCCTCACCCAGGCCGAGATCGACGAGATCGAGGCAGCCCACCCGGATCTGGCCGACGTGCATCCGCTGTCGCCGCTCCAGCAGGGCATGGTCTTCCACACCCTGCTCGACGACTCCGGCCCGGACGTCTACGTCACCGAACTCACCATCGACCTGACCGGACCGCTCGACGAGGACCGGCTGCGCGCCGCCCTCGACACCGTCCTGTCCCGCCACGAGAACCTGCGGATCGCCGTGCACCGCACCGCCGCCGGCTCGGTCGTCGCGGTCGTCCCGCGAACCGCCACCGTGCCGTGGTCGGAGACAATCCCGGACCGCTTCGACCTGGCCACCGCCCCGCTGATCCACGCCAGCCTGTCCGAAAGCGGCAGCACCAGCGGTTTCGCGCCGGGGGCAGCGGCCGAGAGTGGCGGCACCAGCAGTTCCGCGTCGGGGGCAGTGGCCGAAAGCGGCGACGCCGTGACGGCGGCCGGGCGGCGGCTCACCATCACCAGCCATCACCTGCTGTTGGACGGATGGTCGACGCCGCTGTTCATCGGGGAGCTGATGGCCGCCTACCAGGGTGGCGACCTGCCCAAGGTCGCGCCGTTCCGGCGCTACCTGACTTGGCTGAACGAGCAGGACCCGCAAGTATCCCGCCAAGCGTGGCAGCTGGCGCTGGACGGCGCCGAGCCGTGTCTCGCGGCCGCCGCCGGGCACCGCGAGCCGATCCACCCGGCCGAGATCACCGTCGGGCTGGACGTGGCGCTCGACGACGCGGCCCGCACCCTCGGCGTCACCATGAACACCGTCGTACAGGGCGCCTGGGCCATGCTGCTGGCCGGGCTCACCGGCCGCGACGACGTCATCTTCGGCGCGACCGTCTCCGGCCGCCCGCCGGAGGTGGACGGCGTCGAGCGGATGATCGGCCTGTTCATCAACACCGTCCCGGTACGGGTGCGGCTGCACCCGGGCGAGACCCTCGCCCGACTGCTCACCCGCATCCAGGCCGAGCAGGCCGCTCTCACCGCCCACCACCACGTCGGCCTCACCGAGATCCAGCGGCTGGCCGGCGGGGGCGAGCTCTTCGACACCCTGGCCGTGTTCGAGAACTACCCGTTCGACCCGGACCAGGCGGCCCGGGACGCCGACGGCCTGACCATCACCGGCGTGGGCGGCAGCGACGCCACCCACTACCCGCTGAGCCTGTCGGTGATCCCCGCCGAGACCCTGGAGCTGCACCTCGAATACCGTCCGGACTGCTTCACCGCCGACCGGGTCACCGAACTGGGGGAGCGGCTCTCCCAACTGCTCACCGCCTTCGCGACCGAAGCGAGCCAGTTGGTCGGCCGGGTGCCGAACCCGGGTGCGGCAGTGCCCGTGACCGGCCCGGAGGTCGGCGAGAAGCCGTTGCTGCCGGCCGTTTTCGCCACCACGGTGGCCGAGAACCCGGACGTGCCCGCACTGGTCGCGGGGCAGACGCGACTGACGTTCGCGCAGCTCGACGCCGCGTCGAACCGGCTGGCGAGGTGGCTGATCGCCCAGGGCGCCGGGGCGGAGACGTACGTCGGTCTGCGGCTGCCCCGCGACGAGTCCTACGTGATCGGCCTGCTGGCCGTGCTCAAGTCGGGCGCGGCCGCCCTGCCGATCGACACCGCCTATCCGGCCGACCGGGTGGCGCTCATGCTGGACGACACCCGCCCGGTCGTGGTCCTGGACGAAGACGGGCTGCCCGACCTGGACGGCTACGACGAGGGCCCGCTGGAGACCCGGATCGACCCGAACCAGACCGCGTACGCCATCTTCACCTCCGGCTCGACCGGCCGCCCGAAGGGCGTGGCGGTCACCCACGCCGCCATCGCCAACCTGCTCGCCTCGCACCGCGCCGGCGTGTTCACCGAGCAGCGGCTGGCGATCGCCCACACCACCTCGTTCTCGTTCGACGCCGCCTGGGACCCGATCCTGTGGCTGTTCGCCGGCCACGAGCTGCACGTGCTCACCGACGACGTCTACCGCGACCCCGAGTCGATGGCGGCCTACGTCGACACGCACCGGATCGGCTACCTCGACTTCACCCCGGCCCACCTGGGCCAGCTGCTCACCGCGGGCCTGCTGGGCGAGGGCCGGCACCGCCCGAGCGTGGTGTCGGTCGGCGGCGAGGCGGTCCCTGACACCCTGTGGCGGCAGTTGACCGCGATCGACGGCCTGACCGTCAACAACCTGTACGGCCCCACTGAGTACACCGTCGACGCCTGGCACTGGCAGTCCACCGGCCGGTCCCGGCCGATCGCCGGCACCCGCACGTACATCCTGGACGGCGCGCTGCGGCCGGTCCCGCCGGGCGTGCCGGGCGAGCTGTACCTGGCCGGCGCCGGTCTGGCCCGCGGCTACCTGAACGCGGCCCGCACCGCCGAACGGTTCGTCGCCGACCCGTGGCAGACCGGCGAGCGGATGTACCGCACCGGCGACCTGGCCATGTGGGAGCCGGCCGGCAACCTGCGACTGCTGGGCCGCACCGACGACCAGGTGAAGATCCGCGGCTACCGGATCGAGCTGGGCGAGGTGGAGGCCGCCCTGGCCGCGCTGCCCGGCGTCGACCAGGCGGTCGTGGTGGTCCGCACCGAGGGCGCTCGCCGCCTGATCGGCTACGTGACGGGCGAGGTGATCGTCGCCGAGCTGCGCGAACGTCTGGCGGGAACGCTGCCCGACTACATGGTTCCGGCCATCATCGTCCACCTCGGCGAGCTGCCGCTGACGGTCAGCGGCAAGGTCGACCGGGCCGCGCTGCCCGCCCCGGACCTCGCGGCGACCACGAAGAGGGAGCCCGTCACCGCGGCCGAGCGGATCCTGTGCGACCTGTTCGCCCAGCTCCTCGGCCTGGACGCGGTCGGAGCCGACGACGCGTTCTTCGACCTGGGCGGCGACAGCATCTCGTCGATCCAGCTGGTCAGCCGGGCCCGCGCGGCCGGGCTGGCGATCACCCCGCGGCAGGTGTTCGACCACCGCACCCCGGCCGGGCTGGCCGCGGTGGCCGGCGCGGTCCGCGACGACGCCGAGCCGCGCGCCGAGGCGTTCGGCGAGGTGCCGTTCACGCCGATCATGCACTGGCTGCACGAACTGGGCGCCGGCACGCGCGGTTTCAGTCAGGCCGTGATGATCTCGTGTGAGAAGGAGAACCTGACAGCCGCCCTCCAGGCTCTGCTGGACACCCACGACCTGCTGCGCGCCCGAACCGACGGCACGCGGCTGATCGTGCCGCCGCCGGGCACGATCGCGGCGGCGGACGTGCTGAGCGAGTGGTCCGGTGACTGGGCCGCCGACGCCCGCCGGGCACAGGCCGGATTGGACCCCGACGCCGGGATCATGCTGCGTGCCGTCCACGGCGACGGCCGCCTGCTGCTGGTCGCCCACCACCTGGTCGTCGACGCGGTGTCGTGGCGGATCCTGCTGCCCGACCTGGAAGCGGCCCAGGTCGGCCGGCGGCTGGAGCCCGCGCCGACGTCGTTCCGCCGCTGGTCGCGCCGCCTGTCCGAGGAGGCCGCGAGCAGGCGTGACGAGATCCCGGCGTGGCGGCGCATTCTTGCCGGTGACAACACCCCATTGGGCGTACGCCCACTCGGGCCCCAGGACACCACGGCCACCATGCGTCACCTGCGCCGGACACTGACCGGGGCGGCGCCGCTGCTCACCACGATCCCGGCCGCGGTACACGGCAACGTGGACGACGTGCTGCTGACCGCCCTGGCCGACGCGTTCGGCCGCCCGTCGATCCTGGTCGACCGGGAGACCCACGGCCGCGAGGACCTGGGTCTGGACACCTCCCGCACGGTCGGCTGGTTCACCAGCGTCCACCCGGTCCGCATCTCCGCCGGCGGCTCGATCAAGCGGGTCAAGGAGGAACTGCGGGCCGTCCCCGGCTCGGGCATCGGCTACGGGCTGCTCCGCTACCTGGACGGCGAACTGGCCGACACCGCCCAGCCGCAGATCGCCTTCAACTACCTGGGCCGGGCCGTGGCCGCCGCCGAAGGCAGCGCCGGAATCGGCGAGGGTGGGGCCGACGCCGACATGCCGGCCACCCACGTCATCGAGATCAACGCGGAGGCGTCCCCGGACGGCACCGAACTGGTCGCCGACTGGTCCTGGCCGGACGGCGTGCTGACCGAGGAGCAGGTAGCCGCCTACGCCGACGCCTGGTTCACGGCACTGGAGCGGCTGGGCGGCGAACACGGCGAACACGGCCACACTCCGTCCGACTTCCCGCTGGTCAGGACGGGCCAGCCGGAGATCGACCGCCTCGAGGCCGCCTATCCCGGGTTCACCGACCTGCTGCCCGCCTCGCCGTTGCAGGAGGGCCTCGCCTACCACGCCGAGCTGGGCGCCGACGTCTACACCGTGCAGCTCGCCTTCGACCTGGAGGGCGACGTCGACGCGGCGCGACTGCGCACGGCCGCCCGCGATCTGCTGCGGGCCCACCCCAACCTGGCCGCCGGCTTCATCCAGGCCGAGCACGGCCTGCTCGCCGTGATCCCGGCCGACCCGGAACCCGGATGGCGGGAACTCGACGCACCCACGGATGCCGACTGTGAGCGGGCGGCCGAGGAGGACCGGGCGCCGTTCGACCTGGCCGCGCCCCCGCTGTTCCGGTTCACCCTGCTGCGGCGGGGCCCGGGACGCAGCCGCCTGCTGATCTCCAACCACCACATCCTGCTCGACGGCTGGTCCACACCGCTGCTGGTCGGCGACCTGTTCGCCCGGTACGCCGGACAGCGGCCGGCCGCGGTCACCCCGTACCGGGAGTATTTGACATGGCTGGCCGGGCAGGACCCGGCGGCGGCGCACGCGGCCTGGGCCGACGCCCTGGAGGGCCTGGACCGGCCCACCCGGGTCGCCCCGGACACGCCGCCCGCGCTGACCGTGCAGGAACAGCACGAGGTGACGCTGCCGGAGGAGCTGACCGCGGCCCTGACCGGCTGGGCCCGGACCCGCGGGCTCACCCTGAACACCGTGGTCCAGGGCGTGTGGGCGCTGCTGCTCGGCCAGCTCACCGGCCAGGACGACGTGGTGTTCGGCACCACCGTGTCCGGCCGTCCGGGCGGTCTGCCCGGCGTCGAGGACATGATCGGCCTGTTCATCAACACCGTTCCGGTACGCGTCCGCCTGAACCCCGCGCGGACGGTCGGCGACTACCTGGACACCGTGCAGCGGGAACAGTCCCGGCTGCTCGACCACCAGCACCTCGGCCTGGCCGAAATCCAGCGGATCGCCGGATCGGGCGAGCTGTTCGACACCCTCGCCGTGTTCGAGAACTACCCGTTCGACGCCGAGAAGGCGCGGCAGACGTTCGCCGGGCTGCGGATCACCGGGGTCGTCGACGAGGACACCACGCACTATCCGCTCGCCCTGGCCGTGAACCCGGGCGACCGTCTGGTGCTGCAACTGCGCTACCGGTCCGACGCCTTCACCACGGCCGAGGTCGAGGTGTTCGGCGAGCGGCTGCATGCCCTGTTCCGTGCGGTGCCGGACGCCGCCGCCACCCCGATCGGCCGGTTGTCGCTGCTCACCGCCACCGAGGCGGCGGAACTGTCCGGGTTCACCGGCCGGGCCGGCGGCTACCCGCCGCGGACCGTCGCCGAACTGTTCGCCGCGCACCAGCGGCCGGACGAGACCGCCGTGGTCTGCGAGGACCGGCGGCTCACCTACGCCGAACTGGACGCCGCCTCCAACCGGCTGGCCCGGGTGCTGCGCGGGCACGGTGCCGGCCCGGAGCGGACCGTGGCGCTGGCCCTGCCCCGCGATGTCGAGATGGCGGTCGCGGTGCTGGCCGTCGCCAAGGCGGGCGCCGCGTACCTGCCGATCGACCCGGCCTACCCGGCGGCCCGGATCGCGCACATGCTCACCGACGGCCGCCCGGTCGTCGGCCTGGCCACTCGGGCCACCGCGGCGGCGCTGCCCGGTGTCGAGACGCTGCTCATGGACGATCTCGACGAGACCTACGACAGCCCGCTCGACGTCCCCGTGGATCCGCGCCACCCGGCGTACGTGATCTACACGTCCGGGTCGACCGGCCTGCCGAAGGGCGTCGTCGTCACCCACGAGGGCGTCGCCGCACTGCTCGCCACCGCACGCGAGTCGTTCGGCGTGGACCAGAACTCGAGGGTGCTCCAGTTCGCGTCGATCAGCTTCGACCTGGCGTTCTTCGAGCTGGCGATGGGCCTGCTCACCGGCGCCCGGTCGATCATCGTGCCGTCCGCCCGCCGGGTGGCGGACAATGCGCTGACCGACTACATCACGTCGAACGGCGCCACCCACATCGCGCTGCCACCCGCGGTGCTCGGCGCGCTGCCGCCGGACGCCGAGCTGCCCGCCGGGGCCGTGCTGCTGTGCGGAACCGAGGCGGTCACCCCGGAACTGGCCCGGCGGTGGGGCGAGCGGATGCGGTTCATCGACGCCTACGGGCCGACCGAGGCGACGGTCAACTCCACCCTGTGGGAGTACCGGCGCGGCTGGGACGGCGCCCGCGTCCCGATCGGCGTCCCCGACCCGGGGACGACCGCGTACATCCTGGACAAGGCCCTGCGGCCGGTCCCGGTGGGCGTCAAGGGCGAGCTCTACCTGGGTGGTCCCGGTCTGGCCCGGGGGTACGCGGGACGCCCCGCCCTGACAGCGGAACGGTTCGTCGCCAACCCGTGGGAGCCGGGACAGCGGATGTACCGCACCGGCGACGTGGTGTCCTGGCGGGAGAACGGTGACATCGACTTCTTCGGCCGTTCCGACGACCAGATCCAGTTGCGCGGCTTCCGGGTCGAACTCGGCGAGATCGAGGCGGCGCTGGCCGAGCAGCCGGAGGTACGCCAGGCGGCCGTGATCCTGCGCACCGACCACGGCATCAAACGGCTCGTCGGCTACGTGGTCCTCGACCGCCCGGCCGGTGACCTGCGGGAACGCCTCGCCGCCACCCTTCCGGAGCACATGGTCCCGGCGGCCGTGGTCGAGCTGGACGCGCTGCCGCTCACCCCGAACGCCAAGCTGGACCGTCGGGCGCTGCCCGCGCCGGAGTTCACCGTGGGCGGCAGCGGACGGCCGCGTACCGCCACCGAGCGCCTGGTCTGTGGTGTGTTCGCCGAGGTGCTGGGCCTGGAGCAGGTGGGCGTCCAGGACGGCTTCTTCGACCTGGGTGGGCACTCGCTGCTGGTGGTGCGGGTGCAGATGGCGTTGCGGGGTGTGGTGACGGTGCCGGACATCATCGCCAACCCGACCCCGGCCGCCCTGGCGAGGCTGATCGACTCCGGCGCCGAACCGGGGGCCGCGCTGCGCCCGCTGCTGCCGCTGCGCCCCACCGGCGACGGGGAGCCGCTGTTCTGCGTGCACCCGGCCGCCGGGCTGGGCTGGTCGTTCGCCGGGCTGGCCCGGTACACGAGACGGCCCGTCCACGCGTTGCAGGCCCGCAGCCTGACCGAACCCGGGCACACCCCGACCGCCGAGGAGATGGCCGCCGACTATCTCGCGCTGATCCGCGAGATCCAGCCGGACGGCCCCTACCACCTCGTCGGCTATTCGCTGGGCGGGACGGTGGCGCACCTGATGGCCACCGAGCTGCGCCGCGCGGGGCAGGACGTGCGTCTCGCCCTGCTCGACGCGTACCCCGGAAAGGAAGAAAGCGCAGACACCGGCCCGGCGGCCGGCGACGGCCTGGAGTTCCTCCTCGCGCTGTCCGACCTGGACGCCCTGCCGGCGGACCGCGACGAGGCGTTCGCCGCGCTCAGCGGATCGGGGGTTCTGGCCGGCCTCGGACGGCCCGCCCTGGAGGCGATCGAGGCCAACCTCGCGGCCGCCGGTGGGCAGGTCAACGGCGCCGCGCTCGGCTTCTTCGACGGCGAGTTGCTGTTGTTCACGGCGGCGAACGAGGAAGCGGACGACGCGTTCCGGGCGGACGCCTGGGAGAAGCACGCCGCATCGGTACGGGTGGTGCCCGTGCCCTGCACCCACGACGAGATGACCGACCCGGCCGCGCTCGCGCTGATCGGCCCGGAGCTGGCGAACACCTGGGAGATCGACCGATGACCGAACACCTGCGGCTGTCCCCGGCCCAGTCCCCGCTCTGGTACGCCCAGCAGCTCGACCCGGCCAGCCCGGTCTACAACACCGCCGACTACGTGCGCATCGAGGGCCCGCTCGACGTGGCGAGATTCGAGGCGGCCGTCCGTCGGATGGTCGGCGAGGCGGAGTCGCTGCACACCCGGTACGGCTCCGACGACGCCGGCCCGTGGCAGGTGATCGACCCGCGGCCGTTCCCGTTCCCGGTCCGCGAGTGCGGCGAGGACGAGGCGCTCGCCTGGATGCGGGCGGACGTCCGTGCCCCGGTGGACCTGGCCGAGGGCCCGCTGTTCGCGCAGGCGCTGTTCCGGATCGGCCCGGAGACGTGGCTGTGGCACCAGCGGATCCACCACATCGCCATCGACGGGTTCGCGTTCTCCATGCTGGCCCGCCGGGTCGCCGACCTGTACACGACGGGGGAGGGGCGGCCGTTCCGCCCGTTCGCGACCGTTCTCGACGTGGCCGACGCCTACGTCGCCTCGCCGAAGCACCCGGCCGACCGGGAGTTCTGGCGCGGCTACCTGGACGGGATGCCGGAGCCGGCCGCGTTGGCCGCCCCGGCCCCGGTCGCCGACCACACGGTCCGGGCGGTCACCCGGATCGGCCCCGACCGGGCCGCCGAGCTGAAGGGCCTCGGCGTCGGCTGGCCGGAGCTGTTCGCCGCGGCCACCGCCGCCTACCTGCACCGGATGACCGGTACGACCGAGGCCGTCCTCGGTCTGCCGGTGATGGGCCGCCTCGGCACCCCGCTGCTGCGGGTTCCGGCGATCGTGATGAACATCGTGCCGCTGCGGGTGCCGGTCCGTCCCGACCAGACGCTGCCCGGCCTGGCCCGGCAGATCGCCGCCGAGATCAGGCGGTCCCGGCCGCACCACCGCTACCGGCATGAGCAGATGCGGCGTGACCTGGGGCTGGTCGGCAGCGACCGGCGGCTGTTCGGTCCGGTGGTCAACGCCATGCCGTTCGACAACGACCTGCGGTTCGGCACAGCGGCCGGCACCATGCACAACATTTCGGCCGGGCCGGTCGAGGACCTGGCGCTGGGCATCCGCGACTTCGGCGACGGCACCGGGATGAGCCTGGAGGTGGACGGCAACCCGGCCCGGTACACGTCGTCCGGCCTGGCCGATCATCTCGACCGGCTGTTGCGCCTGCTGGCCGAGCCGGAGACGCCGCTGGGCCGGCTGCGGCTGGGCCCGGCGGTCGCGCCGCGCCGTCCGGTGTGGCGGGATCGAGTCGTCACGCCGGTTCTGGACCGGATCGCCGCGCAGGTGGAGTCGACCCCGGATGCGGGGGCGGTCGAGCAGGGCGGGACGCGGTACACGTACGCCGCATTGTGGGCGAAAGCCGGCGCCGTCGCCGCCGGCCTGGCCCGTCGCGGGGTCGAGCCGGACAGTCTGGTGGCCGTGCGAATGCGACGGGAGCCGGACGCGATCGTGGCGATCCTGGGCGTGCTGCTGGCCGGTGCGGCGTATCTGCCGATCGACCCGGACGGCCCGGCGGGACGCAACACCGATGTGCTGGAGGATGCGCGGCCGGCCGTGATCATCGACTCGGCAGTGGCCGGACCCGGGGTGGTGCACCGGAACGTGCCGGAGGACGCGCTCGCCTACGTGATCTACACCTCGGGTTCGACCGGCCGCCCCAACGGCGTGGAGATCAGCCGGGGCGCCCTGTCGCAATTCGTGGCGGCCGCCACCCACCGGTACGGGTTCACCGAACGTGACCGGGTGCTCCAGTTCGCGGCCCTCCACTTCGACGCCAGTGTGGAGGAGATCTTCGGCACTCTCTCGACCGGTGGGACGCTGGTGCTGCGCGAGCCCGAGATGCACGCCTCGGCCGAGACGTTCCTGAAAGCATGCGCGGAGCTGCGACTCACCGTGCTCGACCTGCCGACCGCGTTCTGGCACGAACTGGTGCACGCCCTCCTCACCCAGGACATCAGGGTCCCGGATTCAGTACGCACAGTGATCATCGGTGGCGAGGCGGCGCTGCCCGACCGGGTCGCCGCGTGGCAGAGAATCGCCCCGAATGTCCAGCTCTTCAATACCTACGGGCCGACCGAATCCACTGTGGTGGCCACCTCCGCGTCGATCGGACGTTAGGTAAGCCTTACCTCATGTGGTAGAAACTCAGCGCGGCCTAGCCGTCTGATTCCGACTGCTCCCCGGGAGTTCATGATGTCCCGCTTCACCCAGCGCATGGGTGCGCTCCTGGCCGCGGCCACGGTGGCCGCCGCCCTCGGCGCCTGCTCCTCCGAGGCCGAGCCGGCCGGCTCCGGCGCGAGCGCCGCCCCCGCCTCCACCACCCGCGAGATCACCGACGCCTCCGGCGCGAAGGTGACCGTCCCGTCGGCCCCGAAGAACATCGTGGCCCTCGCCGAGACCGACCTGGACGCGGCCCTCGCGCTCGGCGTCACCCCGATCGGCGCCAGCAAGTCCCGCCAGGGTGACTCGGTCGCCGGCTACCTCGCGCCGCAGCTGCCCAACGTCAAGCTGGTCGGCGAGATCGTCGAGCCGAACATCGAGGCGATCGCCACGCTGGACCCGAAGCCCGACCTGATCCTCTACGGACACTTCCTCGACCCGGACCCGGCGCAGATCAAGGACCTCAACGCGATCGCGCCGACCGTCATCACCAGCATGGTCGACAGCACCTGGAAGGACAGCCTCAAGGGCGTCGCGAACGCGCTCAACCTGGAGGCCAAGGCCACCGAGGTGCTCGCCGCCTACGACAAGAAGGTCGCCGACACCAAGGCCGCCATCGCCGCGAACGGCGCCGCCAAGGTCAGCCTCGTCCGCTGGAACCCGCAGGGCCCGTCCTACCTGCAGAAGCAGCACTTCTCCAGCACCATCGTGGAGGAACTCGGCCTCAAGCGCCCGGACGCCCAGCTCACCGAGGGCACCGGCCCGTCCGACCCGGTCAGCCTGGAGAAGCTCGACGTCCTCGACGCCGACTACATCTTCCTCGGCACCCTGAACAACGACGGCGCCGCCGCCCTCGAGCAGGCCAAGGCCAACGCCTCCTGGAACCAGCTCGGCGCGGTCAAGGCGAACAAGGTAGTCGCGGTCGACGGTGTGCCGTGGACCTCGCGCGGTGGCCCGATCGCGGCGGGCATCGTCCTCGACGACATCGTGAAGACCCTCAAGGGCTGACGCGTCTGATGCGGGATCGTCGGGACGGCTGGCACTACACGGACGGGCGCGGGGTCACCCTCTCCCTTCCGGAACGGCCACGGCGCGTCGCCGTCGCCGAGCTGCTCGCCGCCTCGACGCTGGCCGCCGCCGGGATCCGTCCCGTCGCGGCGGCCCTCGGTCCGGATCCCGGCGGTGACGTCTGTTTCGCCGCCGCCGGGTTCGCGCCGGACGGAGTGGCCCGGCTGGACACTCCCGGGGATCCCGCCATCGACCCGGGCATGCTCGCCGCGTCCCGGCCCGACCTGGTGGTCGACCGTTTCGCCCGCGAGCACGGTTTCCCGACGGTCGTTCTGCCGCTCAAGGAGCGCGGCCAGTCGCTCGACGACCTGCTCGCCGAGACGGCCCGGCTCGCGGTCGCCCTCGGTGCTTCGCCTCCGGCGACCGATTCCTATCAGGCCGCGAAGCTCCAGGTCAGCGCGGCGCTGAAGGGCCGCACGATCATTTTCGGGTACGCGCGGGGCGCGCGACTGTCGATCCTGGATCCGTCCCGCTACCCCTGGCTGGTGACGCTCCAGGAGTTGGGGTCGCGAGTCCTCGGCGAGCGCACCCCCGACGACGGGCCGCATGGCACCCCGGTGCCGTGGGCCGCCGCGCGAGCGGACATGATCTTCGTCAATGGGGAGATCCCGCCCGGCTTCCGCGCCCACCCGTGGGACGACACCTGGCACGCGTTCTCCTACCCGAACTACGCCCGCCTGTTCACCGCACTCACCACCCTGGACCGGACCGCCGCGTGACGAACTCCCTGCCCCGCCGGATCGCGGGCCTGCTGCTCTGCCTCGCTCTACTGGCGCTCGCCGTGCTGCTCAGCCTCGCCGTGGGCGCCCGCGCCATCCCGTTCTCCACGGTCGTCGACGCGCTGTGGCACTCCGACGGGTCGCCCGAGGCCGTCATCGTCACCACCCAGCGCGTACCCCGTACCATCCTCGGGCTTCTGATCGGCATGGCCCTCGGCCTGGCCGGCGCGGTCATGCAGGCGCTCACCCGCAACCCGCTCGCCGACCCCGGCCTGCTCGGCGTCAACTCCGGCGCGGCCGCCGCGGTGGTCACCGCGATCAGCTTCTTCGGCATCACCACCGCCTCCGGGTACGTGTGGTTCGCCTTCGCCGGAGCGGCCGCCGCCACCGTCGTGGTCTACCTGCTCGGCGGCGGTGGCAAGGGGCCCGGCGGACCGGTCCGGCTCGCCCTGGCCGGCACGTCGATCGGCGCGGTCCTGGTCGCCTACACCTACGGGGTGCAGATGCTCGACGCGAAAGCCCTCGACCAGTTCCGGTTCTGGATCGTCGGCGGCCTCTCCGGGCGGGATCAGTCGGTGCTGCTCGACGTGCTGCCGTTCCTGGTCGTCGGCATCGTCATCGCCCTGCTGCTGAGCCGCCCGCTCAACGCGCTGTCGCTCGGTGAGGACACCGGCCGGGCCCTCGGCGTGAACCTGGCCGGCACCCGGCTCGCCTCCGCCGCCACCGTCACCCTGCTCTGTGGGGCCGCGACGGCCGCCGCCGGTCCGTTCGCCTTCATCGGGCTGGCCGTCCCGCACGCGGCCCGCGCCCTGATCGGCGCCGACCTGCGGTGGGTGCTGCCCTACGCCATGCTGCTCGCCCCGGTCCTGCTGCTCGGCGCGGACGTGGTGGGTCGGGTCGTGATCACCCCGAGCGAACTGGAGGCCGGCATCGTCACCGCCCTGATCGGCGCGCCCGTCCTCATCGCCCTGGTCCGTCGCCGTCAGGTGGTGCCGCTGTGAGGACGCTCTCGCCGGCCCGCTCGATCAAGGACGTCCGCCTCGCCGCCGACCGCGTCTCGTTCCGCATCGAACCCCGTACCCTCGTGGTCTGTCTGATTCTGATCCTGGTCACCGCCGGGCTGGTGCTGGTGTCGCTGAGCGTCGGCGACTACCCGGTGCCGTTCCCCGAGGTGATCAAGTCGTTGCAGGGGGAGGGCAGCCGGCTCGCCGAGCTGTTCGTCGTCCAGCGGCGGCTGCCGCGCGCCCTGGTGGCCGTGGTCGCCGGCATCGCCTTCGGGGTCAGTGGCGCGATCTTCCAGCGGCTCACCCACAACCCGCTGGGCAGCCCCGACGTCATCGGCTTCGGCTACGGCGCGTCGGTGGGGGCCATTCTGGTCATCCTCTTCTACGGCGGTGGCGCGCTGCTCACCGCCACCGGCGCCTTCGTCGGCGGGCTGGTCGCGGCTATCGCGGTGTATGTGCTCGCCTACCGCAACGGCGTCAACGGGCTGCGGCTCGTGCTCGTCGGCATCGGCGTCAGCGCGATCTTCATCGCGATCATCAACTACCTGGTCAGCCGGGCCGACCTGCGCGACGCCCGGGCCGCCACGGTGTGGATCGTCGGCAGCCTCTTCGAACGCCGGTGGGGTGACGTGCAGCTGGTCGGGTTCGGGCTGCTGCTGCTCATCCCGATCACCGTGATCCTGTCCCGCTACCTGCCGATGCTCGAACTCGGCGACGACGCGGCCGCGGCCCTCGGCGTACCGCTGGAACGGGCCCGTCTCGGGCTGGTCGTGGTCGCGGTCGGGCTCACCGCGATCGCCACCGCCTCCACCGGGCCGATCGGCTTCGTCGCCCTGGCCGGGCCGCAGCTGGCCCGCCGGCTCACCCGCTCACCCGGTGCTGGGCTGACCGCGGCGGGCCTCATGGGCGCGTTGCTGCTGGTCGCCAGCGACCTGATCGCCCGGCGGGCGGCCGCCCCCAGCGAACTCCCGGTCGGCGTCGTGACCGCCGGGGTCGGCGGCATCTACCTGGGCTGGCTCCTGCTGGTGCATTCTCGCCGTACCCGCTGAGGCGACCCGGTCGAGAATCGCCTCAGGCAGTGTGTCCGTCGTAGGACTCCCGGTTGGCGAGCACAGCGTCGATGTGCGTCTCGGCCCAGGCCTTCAGGCCCTGGATCGTCCGGTGCAGCGAGAGACCCAGATCGGTCAGCTCGTAGGTGACCGTGACCGGCACGGTCGGCGTCACCGTCCGGGTGACCAGACCGTCGCGTTCCAGGGCGCGCAGGGTCTGCGTCAGCATCTTCTGGCTGACACCGGCCAGGGTGCGGGACAGCTCCGAATACCGCAGCGGTCGCGGCTCACCGGCGCAGTCGCTGCGAAGCGCGGCCAGGACCAGCACGACCCACTTGTCCGCGATCCGGTCGAGCAGCTCACGGCTGGGGCATTGCGCCACGAAAGCGTTGTACTCCATCTTCGCGGCCGCCCGCTTCTGCGCCGCCGTCGTCGTCGCCACGCACTTCTCCCCACGTTACGCACCTTCAGGTGCCTACTTCCTGATGGAAAGCTACCCCTCGATAGTGGAGTCCATGAGTGATCAACACGGCTCCACCCCTCTTCCCGGCGGCTTCTGGACGCTGGGGGACCTGACCGTCACCCGGTTCGGCTACGGCGCCATGCAGCTCGCCGGACCGGGAGTGATGGGACCGCCCGCGGACCCCGGCAACGCTCTCGCCGTGCTCCGTGACGTCGCCGAACTCGGCATCACCCACATCGACACCGCCGGCGCCTACGGGCCGCGCGTCACCAACCGGCTGATCCGCGCGGCGCTGCATCCGTACCCGGACTCGCTGCGCATCGTCACCAAGGTCGGCGCCGAGCGGGACCAGCAGGGTGGCTGGCCCCCGGCCCGCGACCCCGGCAGCCTGCGCCGAGCGGTGCACGAGAACCTCGAAGACCTCGGCGTCGACGTGCTCGACGTGGTCAATCTGCGCCTCGGCGACGCCGCGGGACCCCGCCCCGAGCCGGTGGCGCAAGCGTTCGAGACCCTCGCCGAACTCCAGCGGCAGGGCCTGATCCGCCACCTCGGGCTCAGCAACGCGACACCGGAACAGGTGATCGAGGCGCAGGCGATCGCACCGATCGTGTCCGTGCAGAACCTCTACAACCTCGCCCACCGCGCGGACGACGAACTCATCGACGAGCTATCCCACCAGGGCGTCGCCTACGTGCCGTTCTTCCCACTCGGCGGATTCAGCCCGCTGCAGTCGTCGGCGTTGTCCGCGGTGGCCGCCCGCCTCGAATCGCCGCCGATCTCGGTGGCGCTGGCCTGGCTGCTGCGCCGCTCACCCAACATCCTGCTGATCCCCGGCACGTCCTCCCGAATCCACCTGCGCGAGAACATCACCGGCGCGAACCTCACCCTCTCCGCCGAGGACCTCGCCGAGCTGGACAAGATCGGACGCTGACCGGTCAGCTGGAGCCGCGGACAGTCAGCGTGGTGGGCAGCCGGCCGGCCGGGGGCAGAGCCGGATCGAGCAGACGGCGGACCGCCGACGCGGCCTCCTCCTCGACCGGCATGTAGACCGACGACAGGTCGGCGGCCTCGGCCAGGGCGCTGCCGTCGAAACCGACGACCGCCACGTCGTGCGGCACCCGGCGGCCGGTCTCGCGCAGCGCCCGCAACACGCCCATCGCCGTCACGTCGCAGGCCGCGAACACCGCGTCGAGCTCCGGTTCACGTCTCAGCAGCTCCCGGGTGGCGGCGTAGGCGGTGGACCGGGTGAAATCGCCGTCCACCGCCGCCACCGACAGGCCCGCGCCGGCCATCACCCGCAGGAACTTGGCCCTGCGCTCGTCGGCGCACGGCGTGGACGGGCCGAACACCGCCCCGATCCTGGCCCGGCCGGTGGCGACCAGATGGGCGGCCGCCTGGCTCCCGCCACTGTCGTTGTCGGGCGCCACGAACACCACCCCCGGCGCGGAGCGGCCCAGCGCCACGGTCCGCGACCGGCGGGCCAGGGCGGCGCCGGCCGCGCCGGGCAGGTTGATCAGCAGACGGCCGAACGGCGCGTCGTCCTCATCGGAGGGGGCGGCGGCCACCCGGCGTACCTCCAAGGAAAGATTCTCACCGCCGAGCGCGCGCATCGCGCCGGCCAGCACCCGCCCGTAGAAGGGTTTGGCGCTCATCGCGGCCGGATCCGGGTCGACGATCAGCACCTCGATGCGGTCCCGCCGGTGCGGGCCGCCGCGCCCGGTGGCCAGGGCGCGAGCCGCCACGTGCGGCGCGAAACCGAGCCGGGCCGCCACCGAACGCACATGATCACGGACCGTCGGCGAGGTGCCGTACGCTCCGTTGATGGCGCGCGAGGCGGTGGCCTTCGACACGCCTGCGACGCGCGCCACATCGGCCAGGGTGGGGTGCCGTCGTTCCATGTGGATCACGATAACCGCAGATCTTCGATTGACGCGGCCTCCTAGGTTGTGCGGGTGAATATCAGGTATCTCATACACAACGCGTACGGTGTCGGGGGAACGATCCGTACGGTCTTCAACCAGGCCAACGCGTTGTGCGCCACCCACGACGTCGAGATCGCCAGTGTGTACCGCACCGCGGAGACTCCAGCCTTCACGCTGGACCCACGGGTGCGGCTGGTCTCGCTGACCGACCTGCGCACCGACGGCACGAGGTGGAACGGCCCGCCCCGCCGGCTGCTGCGCCGGACCCGGGTCCTGCGCAACCCGCTGCCGCACGGCCGGGACTTCCGCTACCACCGCTGGGACCCGATGGTCGACATGCGGATCATCCGGTACATGCGGGCCCAGAAGGACGGGGTCCTCTTCAGCACCCGGCCGGCGCTCAACCTGCTGTCCGCCTGGTTCGCGCCGAGCCGGCTGATCCGGATCGGCCAGGACCACATGAACTTCAGCAGCTACCGCAAGGGCCTGCAGAAGCGGATCGTCCGCGCCTACCCGCGCCTGGACGCCGTCACCGTGCTCACCCGCGCCGACCTGGCCACCTACCGGGAGGCACTCGGTGACGGGGCGCAGCTTTTCCGGATCCCCAACGGCATTCCGCCACGGACCTCGACGGCCGAGCCGGACCGCACCCGGACCGTGATCGCCGCCGGGCGCCTGGGCCGGCAGAAAGGCTTCGACATGCTGATCGACGCCTTCGCCCTGGTCCACGAGCAGCACCCGGACTGGCGGCTGGACATCTTCGGCGCGGGCCAGGCACGGGACCGGCTCACCGCCCGGATCGCCGAACGCGGCCTCGGCGACGTCGTCCGGCTGCGCGGCGTGACCCGCACCCTGGACGCCGAGTTCGCCAAGGCGTCGATCTTCGCGCTCTCCTCCCGCAAGGAGGGCCTGCCGATGGTGCTGCTCGAAGCCATGAGCGCCGGACTGCCGGTGGTGTCGTTCGACTGCCCGACCGGCCCGGCCGACGTGGTCGACGACGAGGTGAACGGGCTGCTCATCCCGCCCAAGGACGTGCCCGGCCTGGCCGTCGGCCTGTCCCGGCTGATCGAGGCCCCCGCCGAGCGGGAACGGATGGGCGCCGCCGCACGGACGACCGCCTCCGGCTACGAGATGCCGGTGGTCGTCGCGCGGTGGGAGGAGCTCTTCGCCGGCCTGCTCGGTCGTCGCCGGGTGGTGCCATCTCAGCGTGACGGCGCGGCGGAGGACGCCGTCACCGGATCGGCGCGGCGCCGCTGACACGGTCACCGGTCAACGGCAGCGAAACCTCGAAGGTGGTGCCCGCACCCTCGGTGCTGCGGGCACTCACCTCACCGCCGTGATCGTGGACTATCTGCCGGACGATGGCGAGCCCCAGCCCGCTGCCGCCGGTGCCCCGGCCGCGCGCCGGGTCGGCCCGCCACAGCCGGTCGAAGACCAGCGGCAGGTGCTCCGGTGCGATCCCGACCCCGGTGTCGGTCACCTGGAGCACCGCCCGGTCGCCGCGGGCGTGCGCGCGCAGGGTGACCGAGCCGCCGGACGCGGTGGCGCGTAACGCGTTGCCGACCAGATTCCCGACGATCTGCCGGATCCGGTCGGCGTCCGCGTCGGCGAACACCGGGCCGTCCGACTCGACCGTGAGCCGGACGCCCACCGCGTCGGCGGCCGGCCGGTGCGCGGTCCGGGCCGTCTCCATCAGCTCGGCCAGATCGGTCGGCTCCCGGTGGTAGACAAGCGCCCCGGCCTCGGCCAGCGCCAACTCCTGGAGGTCGTCGACGATCCGCTGGTTGAGGATCACCTCGTCGTGCAGGGACGCGAACACCTCCGGCGTCGGCTCGATCACCCCGTCCTGGATCGCCTCCAGGTAACCGCGCAGATTCGCCAGCGGGGTACGCAACTCGTGCGCCACATCCGCGATGAGCCGCCGCTGATCCTCCTCCGCAGCCCGTACCGAATCGGTCATCTGATTGAAGGCCCGCGCCAGCTCGCCGATCTCGTCGCGGCCGTCGTCGGGCACCCGCCCGGCCCGGTCGCCGTCGGCGAGCCGGCGGGCCGCCGCGGTCAGCGTGCCGATCGGGCGCAGCACCCGCCGGCTGATCAGCAGCGCGCCGCCGACCGCCAGCGCCGCCACCACCACGGTGATCAGCAGGACCGGGCCGGTGTCCAGCGCCCGTACCGGCTCGTTGGCGGCGCCGATCGTCAGCAACAGCGTCGGCGGGGCCACCTCCGAGTCGGTGATCCGCCGCCGGAACGCCTCCCGCAGGCAGCCGGCCTCGGCACACTGCCCCACCTCGAGACGGTCCGCCTCCCGCGTCCCCTCCGGGAAGGGCCCGGGCCGGCAGACGTCGAGAGTGTCCGGATCAACACCGGAAAGACCATGACGGGGTACGCCGTCCGCGCCCACCATGCCCAGCGGCGTATAGCCGGCCCGGAACAGGCACGCCGACCGCACCGTCTCCTCCCGGTACACGCCGATGGCCGTGAGCGTCGCCATCCGCTCGTCACCGCCGTCCGGCAGCACCAGCGTGGGCAACGGGTCGACGATCACCGCGACCGGGCCGGGCGGCCGGGCGGCGCGACCGTCCATGTGATCGGTATCGGCCACCGCATTGCCGTACGGGTCGACCAGCCGGATCCGCTGCCCGGTCTGCGCCCGCAACCGCTTCAGGGTCTGGTCCACCCCCTCCCAAGTGCCGTTGCGCAGCGCCTGCGCCCGCAACTCGCCGCGGATCGTCTCGGTCGTCTCCCGGGACGCCGACGCCGCCTCGCCCACCTGGTCGCGGGCCTGCCACCAGGTCAGCGCCACGGTCAGCCCGGTAGCGCCCAGCCCGACGACGGCGACCAGCAGGAAGACGCGGATCCGGAAACTCACGGCTCGGCCGCCAGCCGGTAGCCGCGCCCGTAGACGGTCTGCACGTACCGTGGATCGTCCGGGTCGTCGCCGAGCTTGCGCCGCAGATTGCGCACGTGCGCGTCGACCGTGCGCTCCAGAACGTACCGGTCGAAACCGAACGCCTTCGCCAGGATCTCGCCACGGGTGAATACCCGCCCCGGCGCCCCGGCCAGCACCTCGATGATCCCGAACTCCTTGGCGGTGAGCACGATCGGCCGCCCGCCGACCCGAACCTCGAACCGCCCCACGTCGACTTCCAGATCCCCGGTACGCAGCACCGGCTGATCCCGGTCCCGCAGCGCCCCCGACCGGCGCAGCAGAGCCCGCACCCGGGCCGCCAGCTCACGCGGACTGTACGGTTTGGTCAGATAGTCGTCGGCCCCGGCGTCCAGGCCACGCAGAATGTCGTCCTCGGCGGCCCGGGCCGTCAGCATGAGAATCGGAACGTCCGACTCGGCGCGCAGCACCCGGCAGACCGTGACCCCGTCGAGCGCCGGCATCATCACATCGAGCACCACGAGATCCGGCCGCCGCTGCCGGCACGCCTCGAAGACCGCGGGCCCGTCCCCGACCAGCGTGACCCGGTGCCCTTCCCGCCGCAGATAGGCGGCGGCAAGCTCGGCCTGCTTGGGGTTGTCCTCGGCGATCAGGATCTCGGTGGCCACCCCACCGATCCAAACACCACCCCGCAACCTGGTGGGATTGCTACCTCTGCTCCGTCTGATGCCGGAACGGGATCCGGTCGCCGCACCAGTTCGGGCAGGTGCACGCGCCGGCCTCGAGGAGGCGGCGCCGCAGCGGGTCCGATGCCGGCCGGCGGGATCTCAGCGGCGGGCGGCAACGACCGCACCAGCGCGGCCACAGCTGCCGGGTCGAAATCGGGTCGCGCGGCGGGGTCGACGTCATCCCAGGTGAGCAGCCGGAAATCGGGCAGGTGGACACGGTCGGTGCTCAATGCAGTCAGCCTTCCGTCGGGCAGCCGGACACGATATCGGTCGTCGCGTCCGCTCGTGCGGGGCCACGCGCGCTCGTCCCACCTCCGCCCGCATCGTGCTCACCCGGCAAACCGCCGCCGTGGTCACCTTTGGCGTTGCATCGACCTGGTTCGTGGCGACGTCAGGCTTTCGGCGGGGTGACCGGCAGGGTGAGTCAGATCGGCTCGCCGTCGTCGTCGAAGGGGCCGTTACAGGCCTCCTCGACGAACTCCTCCAGGTCCTCAAGCAGGTTCTCGGCATCGGCGAGGATGGCCTCGGTGGAACGCGGCTCGCCGGGCGCGAGAGCGACGAGCGCGGGAATCGGGTGCGGCTCGCGATTCAGCCCACCGACCGGCTCCAGCGGTCCGACGCCGTTAGCAAGCAGCCACAGGTAGTCGCCGAGATTCCGGGCGAGTACGGCCAGTTGGCCCTCGGATCCGAGGAACACGACCGGCTGCGCCTCGATCGACCTGTTCGAGTCGCGCAGCCAGATGGTCGCTTGGCCGCCCGAGCCGTCCGAGCCGAAGAACCGTAGGGGCGGCTAGCCGGCGTCTTCGTTGCCCGTCCACGCCTGCCACCAGTCGGTGATGTCCTCCGCCGAGTCGAATTCATCGAACGGCTCGAAATCATGGCCCTCGTGATCGACGGCGAAGGGGGCGTTGAGGGCTGCGGCCAGCGAGGTAGGGAACCTGGAGGGTTCCCAGTTCGGCATGTGGGGCGGCCGCGATGAGGACTGCCCCGACTGCACGGCCGTAGCACAGGAGATCGATGCCCGATGGCCCGAGGACCGCCGCGCCTACGGGTCTCGGGTCTTCAGCTCGGCCGGCCGTACCGCGCCTTCATGGACATGCCGAGACAGGCCAACCGTCCCACGGCGGCGCCTGCCCGTGCTGCTGCGGACGCGGCCCGCAGCACCGCCCCGCTGTTGTTCCACCTCCCGGACGACGAGGTCTTCCCCGTCGACGGGCAGCGGGAGCCGTTCAACCTGATCCGATCCATCAGGAGGTGCCTGGTCACCGAGCCTGGCCGCCACGTCGGCACCACCCCGCGGCGATCATCGGGTGGCGAACCTTCATCGCCGAGCGCCTGACCGGCCAAGAGATCTAGCCATCCCCACGACCAGATTTCGAGCATGCCGATATCAGGGAGTTTCGTCGGGTCCATGCCCGACCGCTGGAGCCGGTCCGAGCAGCAGGAAAGAGTCGCTGCGAATCTTCCAGACGAGACGGGCCGATGATCCGGCAAGTACTGCGCCTATCAGCCATGCCGTCCACAATATCACCGCCGTGACGGACAATTTTTGGCTCGCCAGATAAGGAAATGATCCCAGCAGCGCCAGTATGCTGATCCCTGGAAACGAAATCAGCTGTGGATCAAGGCCGCGATACTGTTTCGGGCTGGAACGATGCGATCGGATCCATTGTTCCCAACCAAGTCCACCTGATACGCGAGGGCTCAACTGGGTGCGGATGTAGGTGCCGATGCTGAGGCACGCATAGCTGTGCGCGACGGCACGTCCAGCGAGCATGTAGGTGATCAGGGGAAGGACCAGGAGCACGGCAGCCCGCCCGGTCCCTGAGAGCGCGAGGCTGAACAGCGCCCCTGCCGCGGTGAGTTGTATCGACAGGAGGCCCTGTGCGCTTGCCTGTCGAGCGATGATCTCTGCCCGCAGAGCATTAAACTCGGCCAGAACTACATCTTTTTCTGGAACGGCATTCTCGATCAATTCCACTCCATTCGAAGGATTGGTTACATGCGCTGCCGACTCCCATAATGCATTAGGCGGGCAATGCTGTTACCTCGGAGGCGTATTCGCACAAAAACACTCATTTCACTTCACTCAGTCGGAGATGATAAAGTCGCGAGTAACAATCTTGGATCGGATAAGGCAGTCGAAGCCGTCACTTTCATAGCCGCGGAGTAGGCACTCCTGGTGACGTCGCGGGCTGGTCCACCGTGACGCCGGAGCAGGGCCGGAGGTTGACCGACGAGCTGCGTGCTCAAGGGGTTGTGTGTCTTGGCGATCCACGTCGAGGATCTCCCGCGGGGGGTTGACCCGCGAGAGCCCACCAAGATGGTCCAGGACGTGCAGGGTGACTTCCCGTTGGGCGGTATCTCGTGGTCGGGTAGCGTGCTGCGGACCAGGAGCAAGATCAGGTACGGCTGCGGTGCGCGTACGGTGGGAATGGAAAAGTGGTTTTGAGGGGATCAGCGGTAGTTTGCGCCTTGGCCGTCGTTTCTCTCGCCGCCTGTGGCAGCGATCGTGAGCCGGCGGCGGTACCCGTCGTCACCTCGCCCTCGCCGTCTGTGCTGGTCCTCGCGGAACCGGCAGATCCGCAGATCGTTGCCCGGCTCGTCGGGCGCACCGGTCGTTGGCGGGCGTCGTTGGGTGTGCCGGGCGATCAGGGCGACCTCACGATCCGGTACCGATGTACCGGTGGCGGCGAATTGATCGTCGGCACCGGCCTGGGCGGCGAAACCGCCAAGGCCACGAGCACCTGTGATGGCGTCACCAGGCTCCATAGTGCCAGCTCACCGGAGAAATCCTGGCCGGTGGCCGTCACGGTCGAGCCCGATGGTGCTCAGCGATGGTCGCTGGCCGTCGTGCGGGGGCCCTACGAACCGGGCGACGACTGGCCGAAGGGCGCCCCGGAGATCGACCCCGCGCCGGGCTGGTGAGCGGCCGGTAATCTGCGGCGGTGGACTGTCATGCCTGCCGCAACAACGAGGGCTTCGATCGACTGCCGCCCCGGGAGCGGGTGGCCGCGGACCGGTTCTGGCGGGTGGCGCACGACTTCAACAGCAGTCTGCCCGGGTGGCTCGTCCTGGTTCCGCGGCGTCACGTGACCTCGATCGCGGAGCTGACCGACGACGAGGCGAGCACGCTCGGGCTCTGGCAGGTGCGGCTCTCGCGTGCGCTGCGGGCCGTCACCGGCTGTGTCAAGACGTACGTGGTGCAGTTCGCCGAGAAGGAGGGCTTCGCCCACGTGCACTTCCACATTGTGCCGCGCATGCCGGACCTGCCCGCCGAGCGTCGTGGGCCGGGTGTCTTCCGGTACCTGAACGACACCGATGGCCGCCTGTCCGAGGCGCGACGCGACGAACTCGCCGACGGGTGTCGCCGCGGGTAGGGCCGCCGGCGCCTTCGTCGTGGGCCTCGCGCCGGATCCGTCCGGCCTAACCGGGGCCGACGTGGTCGTCGGCTCCCTGGAGGAGGTCGTCCACGTGCTTCACAGGCCGGCGGCCGCGTCGTAGCGGCCGCGCAGGTCGGCCATCTCCTCGGTGGACAAGGCCTCTTTCAAAGCCATTTCGGCGTACGGCGACGGAAACATCTGCCGCAGCCGGTCGACGTACTTGACCTCGGCGGTGGCCTCGACCACCTGGATGCCGGGCGGGTCGCTGGACATGTTCAGGATGACCGGGCCGGCGAGTTTGACCGCCACGTCCCACGGACGCTGCTGTTCGGCGACCCCGCACAGGTGGAAGCCGTAGACCGCCGTGACGTCGGTGAGCGTGCCGGCCTCGGCGGGCTCGTAGCCGTAGACGCGGACTCCGCAGATGACCGCCGCGTTCGCCGCCTGGGCGCCGTGGCCGGCGTGCTGGTGCTGTTCCGGGCTGGACTGTTCGAGTGACGTACGCATCCGGGTCATTATTTGATCTTGCAGTGACGAAGTGCCGGAACGGGACAGCGCGACCGCCCCGGCCGCCGCCGTCAGCAGCGCCACCGCGGCCCCTATGTAGCGGGTCCTCATGAGATTCACCTCGGGGGGAGTGCCCGGCCCGGGAGGGGGCGTCCCGGGCCGGATGGGTCGTGACGGTCAGGCGAAGTTGACGTCGCTGCACCACATGTAGGCCTGGTCGAGGTGCGAGGCCTGCCAGATGACGAAGAGGATGTGGTGCCCGGTGTAACCCGAGGTGGTGATGTTGAACGAGATGTTCTGTGCCGGGGCGTACCTGCCGGTCTGCGTGATGAAGTCGAGGTTCCCCCAGCCGAGGCTCTGGGTGGCCGGGTTGAACCCCTGCTTGCTCACGTAGACACGGAAGTAGTCGGCGCCGTGGCTCGCCTGGTCGTACAACTGGACGGTCATGTTGCGGCTGACGTTGGTGACCTTCCAGGCGCCCGTCCGGTTCAGGCTGTCGTTGCGGGCCAGCCCGTTGCTGCACAGCTGACCGTCGGGGGTGCGGGCCTGGAACTGGCCGCCGAGCCCGTCCCGCAGCGCGCTCATCCAGTTCCACATGGTGTCCGGGTTGGCCTGGAACGCCTGGTAGCACATCGGGTCCTGGGTCTGCATGGCCGGGTTGGTGTGCTGGCTGCCCCAGGTCTTCCAGCACTGATAGGCGCGGGTTTGCGGGCTGATGATGGTGCCGTGCGCCTGGGCCGCTCCGGTCCAGGGCAGCATGCTGATCATCGTGGCGAGCGCGACGAGCAGCACCTGGAGGGACCGGCGGGTGGATCGACGGGACTCGTGTCGGGGCACGTTACGTCCTCCATTCTTCGGCTTTCGGGGGAATGGGAGCGCTCCCGGCAAGTATTACGTCAATGTGTCGGGATATCAACCAATGTCAATCAGCTAAGTGTGCCGAATGCTGTTGACAGCGCGACCCCAGGCGGATCGGATGGCGGAGTGAAGGCCGTCGTCTACACCCGCTACGGGGAACCGGACGTTCTACATCTGACCGAGGTGCCCGCACCGGTTCCCGGCGAACGGGAGATCCTGATCAGGGTGCGGGCGGCCGAGGCCACCAAATCCGACTGCGAGCTCAGGGCCTTCCGGTTCGCGGTGAAGTGGTTCTGGCTTCCCCTGCGGATCGCGGTCGGCATCCGGAGGCCACGCCGGCACATCCTGGGCGGCTACTTCGCCGGTGAGGTGGTGTCGGTGGGTGGGCGGGTCACCCGGTTCGCCGCCGGTGACCCGGTCTACGGCGGCTCCGGACTGCGGCTGGGTGGGTACGGCGAGTACGTCGTCGTTCCCGAGGACGCCGCGATCGCGCCCAAGCCACGGACCATGACGTTCGCGGAGGCGGCCGCCGTTCCGCTCGGCGGGCTCAACGCGCTGCACTTCATGCGGCGAGCCGGCATCGAGCCGGGGGAGCGGGTGCTGATCAACGGCGCGGGCGGCAGCATCGGCGCGCACGCCGTCCAGATCGCCCGCTCGATGGGGGCGCATGTCACCGCGGTCGATCATGCGATCAAGGAGGAGTTCGTCCGGAGCCTCGGAGCGAGTGACTTCATCGACTACACCACGGTCGACGTGACGACCACGGGCCGCCGGTTCGACGTCGTCTTCGACATGGTCGCCGGAAGTTCGCACGGCCGGCTGATCGGCATGCTCGAACCGGGTGGCCGCTATCTCAACGGCAACCCGCGGCTGTCGGTGCTGAGCCGAGGGCTGACCAGCCGGAGCGTGATCGTCACGTTCGCGCCGGAGAGCCGGGAGGATCTGGCCGACCTCGCCGAGATGATCGAGGCCGGGGCCGTGCGGCCGATCGTCGACCGGGTCTACCCGATGGCGGAGGCGGCCGAGGCACACCGCCGGGTGGAGATCGAGCAACGGCTCGGCGCGATCGTGATCGCCATCGGCGACCCGGAGTAGAACCCCCGGCCGGTCGTGCGGACCGGCCGGGGTTCACTGAGGCGGATCAGCGCAGGTCGAAGCGGTCCAGCTCCATGACCTTGACCCATGCGGCGACGAAGTCCTTGACGAACTTCTCGCGGGCGTCGGCGCTGGCGTAGACCTCGGAGAGGGCGCGCAGCTGCGAGTTCGAGCCGAAGATCAGGTCGACCACGGTGGCGGTCCACTTGACCTCGCCGGTGGTCACGTCCTGGACCTCGTACACGTGCTCCTGGGACTCCGACGCCTTCCACCGGGTGCCCGGGGAGAGCAGGTTGACGAAGAACTCGTTGGTGAGAACGCCGCCGGCCAGCGCGCGCAGGCCGCCGACCAGGACGGTCATCTCCGGCGCGGTGAGGTTCAGCATGTACGCCCGGTCGACGAGCAGCACCTCGGGCTGGGTCTTCTCGCCCGGCCGCAGATAGTTGCGGAAACCGTCGGCCCGCGGCTCCAGGACCTTGAACGACTCGACGTCGGTCTGCTCCTGCGTGGCGTCGGTGCGGCCCGGGTGGAACGGCACGGTCACCGGGTGCCCGGCGTCGGCGGCGGCCTTCTCCACGCCGGCGTTGCCGGCCAGCACGATCAGGTCGGCCAGCGAGATCTTCGCGCCACCGGACGACGCGTTGAACTCCTGCCGGATCTTCTCCAGCGCGTCGATCACCGGGATGACCGGCTGGTTGACCTCCCAGCCGCGCTGCGGTTCCAGGCGGATCCGGGCGCCGTTGGCGCCGCCGCGCTTGTCGGTGGACCGGAAGGTCGCGGCCGACGCCCAGGCGGCCGACACGAGCTGGTCGGTGGTCAGGCCGGATTCGAGGATCTTGGACTTCAGGGCATCGACATCAGTGGCCGAGACCAGCGGGTGGTCGACGGCCGGCACCGGGTCCTGCCACAGCTGCGCCTCGGGCACCCACGGGCCGAGGAAGCGGTCGACCGGGCCCATGTCACGGTGCAGCAGCTTGTACCACGCCTTGGCGAAGGCGAGGGCGAACTCGTCGGGGTTCGCCAGGAAGCGGCGGGAGATCTTCTCGTACGCCGGGTCCAGGCGCAGCGACAGGTCGGTCGTCAGCATCGTCGGCTTGTGCTTCTTCGACGGGTCGTGGGCGTCCGGGATGATCGCCTCGGCGTCCTTGGCGACCCACTGCTTGGCGCCGCCGGGGCTGGTGGTGAGCTCCCACTCGTACCCGAAAAGGATCTCGAAGAAGCGGTTGCTCCACTGGGTCGGCCGGTCGGTCCAGGTGACCTCGAGCCCACTGGTGATCGTGTCGGCGCCCTTGCCGGTGCCGTGCGTGCTCAGCCAGCCCAGGCCCTGCGCCTCGAGCGGCGCGCCCTCCGGCTCGGCGCCCACGTGGTCGTCGGCGACGCCCGCGCCGTGGGTCTTGCCGAAGGTGTGGCCGCCAGCGATCAGCGCCACGGTCTCCTCGTCGTTCATCGCCATCCGGGCGAACGTCTCCCGGATGAAGTGCGCCGCGGCGACGGGGTCGGCGTTGCCGCGCGGGCCCTCCGGGTTGACGTAGATGAGGCCCATCTCGGTGGCGCCGACGCCCTCGGACATGGTCTTCTCGGACACGTACCGCGCGTCGCCGAGCCAGGTGTCCTCCGGGCCCCAGAAGATCTCCTCCGGCTCCCACACGTCCTGGCGGCCGAAGCCGAAGCCGAACGTCTTGAAGCCCATCGACTCCAGGGCCACGTTGCCGGCCAGCACCAGCAGGTCGGCCCAGGAGACCTTCTGCCCGTACTTGGCCTTGACCGGCCAGAGCAGACGGCGGGCCTTGTCCAGGTTGGCGTTGTCCGGCCAGCTGTTGAGCGGGGCGAACCGCTGCCCGCCGTCACCGGCGCCGCCGCGGCCGTCGTGGATCCGGTAGGTGCCGGCGGCGTGCCAGCTGAGCCGGATCATCAGGCCGCCGTAGTGGCCGAAGTCGGCCGGCCACCAGTCCTGCGAGGTGGTGAGAACCGTGACGATGTCGGCCTTGAGAGCCGCCACGTCGAGCTTCTCGAACTCCTTGGCGTAGTCGAAGTCCGTGCCGAGCGGGTTGCTCTTCGACGAGTGGGAGTGCAGCACCGACAGGTCGAGCTGGTTGGGCCACCAGTCCCGGTTGCCGCGCGGACGGCCACCGGTCTTCGGGGTCGGCGAGCCGATCGCCGGGTTCTCGCTCTCGCTGCCGTGCGCGGTCACGGAGTCGTGCGCGACCGGACAGCCGCTCTGCTTCGGATCTTGGATGTCGCTCATCAGCTACCTTCTTCCGAACGTTTGGTCACGCAGTCGGGGCAGGTGCCCCAGTAGACGACCTCCGCCTCCTCGACCACGAACCCGTGATCGCCGGAGGCGGTGAGGCAGGGGGCGTGTCCGACCGCGCAGTCGACGTCGGCGATCGTGCCGCAGCCGCGGCACACGACGTGATGATGGTTGTCGCGCACCCGGGTCTCGTAGCGGGCGGTCGCGCCGGCGGGCTGGATGCGCCGGATCAGGCCGGTGTCGGTGAGCGCTCGCAGGACATCGTAAACCGCCTGGTGGGAGACCGACGGGAGATCCGCTCGCACCAGCTCGATCACCGTGTCGGTGTCGACGTGCGGGTGGTCGCGCAGCGTGGCGAGCACGGCCAGGCGTGGCCGGGTCACCCGCAGCGAGACGGCCCGCAGCTGCGCCTCGAGGTCGGACGTCATGCCACGACCTTAACCCGCTTTTCTGGAATCGTTCCAGTTTTGCCCGAGGGTGGCCTGGTGGGGCCGCACTCAGCGGGGCGGCTCCCAGCCGGGACGGGTGGGCCGCAGGCCACCGTGCGGGTCACGGTAGCGATAGACCACGTACGGGCGGGTGAGGTAGCCGACCGGCGCGCTGAACGCGTGCACCAGCCGGGTGAACGGCCAGCACGCGAACAGCACGAACGCGGCGATGATGTGAATCTTGAAGCCGGCCGGGACCGCGGTCATCAGGGCGACGTCCGGTTGCAGCGTGAACAGCGAGCGCAGCCACGGCGACACGGTCTCCCGGTAGTCGTAGCCGCCGCCGGTGATGTTCGCCTTCACGGTCGCCCACAGGCCCAGCAGGATCACCGAGCCCAGCACCACGTACATCGTCTTGTCGTTCCTGGTGGTGGCGGCGAAGACCGGGCCGGTGAGGCGGCGGCGGAGGATGAGGATCGCCATGCCGATCAGCGTGCACAGCCCGGCCACCGTGCCGATGAAGACGGCCATCAGGTGGTAGAGGTGTTCGGTGATGCCCACGGCCTCGGTCCACGACTTGGGGATGAGCAGGCCGACGATGTGCCCGATCAGCACGAACAGCACTCCGAAGTGGAACAGCGGGCTGCCCCAGCGCAGGTAGTTCGTCTCGTAGAGCTGGGAGGAGCGGGTGGTCCAGCCGAACTTGTCGTACCGGTAGCGCCAGACCGTCCCGCCGGCCAGCACCACGATCGACAGGTAGGGGAAGACCACCCACAGGAACGTGTTCATCGACTGCTCCCGAACGGTTGCAGGCCCACCTGTTCGGCCGGTGGGCCGGTACGGGCCAGGGCGGTGGCGGCGTCGAGATCCCCGGGCGTGGCCGCCGGTAGCAGGGCGCGGACGGCCTCGACGGCATGCCGGTAGACGGACTTCTCCAGCGACTGCGCCAGCAGGTCCAGGCCGACCCGGTTCTCCCGCAGCAGCCGCCATCCGGTGTCGTCGGCGGCCGCCAGGTCGAGGACCGCGGGCAGGTAGTCGGGCAGTTCGCCGTCGGCCACCTCGTACCCCGAGGCTTTGAACGCGGCGGCGAAGCCGGCCAGCGCCTCACCACGCCGACGGGTGTCACCGCAGGTGTAGTAGGTCAGATGCAGGCTGGACCGGCGGCGGAAGTCGAACTGGTCCACGTATTCGGTGCGCAGGGCTCCCGGCTCGCCGCCGGCCCGGTGGGCGGCGACCGGCCGCAGTGATCCGGCGATCCGGGTGGGCAGCGCCGGCAGGGCGTCGAGGATCAGGGGTACGGCGGTGAGCACGTGATCGTCGGGGTAGCGCAGCAGCAGGGAGGCGGCCCGGGCGGCGAGAGCGGTCACGACCGGTCCTCCTCGCGCGGCGGGAACATGCCCTCCGGGGTGCCCTTGCCGTCCCAGTTCAGCAGGTTGAGCCGGCGCGGCTCGTCGGCGGTCTGCCGGTCTTGCAGCATGTGGAAGGTCTCCACCTGAACCGGCACCGCCGTTCCGGAGGCCTCGCCGAACGGGCCGGTCTGGTACATGCCGGGGCCGCCCTCGTAGTCCAGTGAGCACTCGGCGCCGAGACCCTCCAGCCGGTGGGCGTCCTCGGCGTGCGCGGACGGGATGACGTAGCGCTGCTCGTACTTGGCGATCGCCAGCAGCCGGTACATCTCGTCCATCTCCTCCGGCGTCATCCCGACGGCCGCCGGGATCGAGCCGTCCGGCTTCTCGCCCAGGTTGATCCGCCGCTGGTAGGCGCGCATCGCGGCGAGCCGGTTCAGGGCCTCCCGGACCGGGGCGGGGTCGCCCGCGGTGAACAGCTCGGCCAGGTACTCCATCGGGATGCGCAGCGCGTCCACGGCGCCGAACAGATTGTGCGGGTCCTCGCCGTCGTGGCCGGTGTCGCGCAGCACGTCGACGACCGGCGACAGCGGCGGGATGTACCAGACCATCGGCATGGTGCGGTACTCCGGATGCAGCGGCAGCGCCACCTCGTACTTCATGATCAGGTCCCAGACCGGCGACCGGCGGGCGGCGGCGATCCAGTCCTCGGGGATCCCGGCGGCGAGCGCGGCCTTCGCGACGGTCGGATCCCAGGGGTCGAGGAAGACCGAGCGCTGGGCGTCGTACAGGTCGTGCTCGTCCTCGACGGCGGCGGCCTTCGCGACGGCGTCCGCGTCGTACAGCATCAGGCCGATGTAGCGGAGGCGGCCGACGCAGGTCTCGGAGCAGATGGTGGGCTGGCCGATCTCGATCCGCGGGAAGCAGAACGTGCACTTCTCGGCCTTGCCGGTGCGGTGGTTGAAATACACCTTCTTGTACGGGCAGCCGGTCACGCACATCCGCCAGCCCCGGCACCGGTCCTGGTCGACCAGCACGATCCCGTCCTCGGCCCGCTTGTAGATGGCGCCGGACGGGCAGGACGCGGCACACGACGGGTTGAGGCAGTGCTCGCAGATGCGCGGCAGGAAGAACAGGAACGCCTTCTCGTACTCCTGGCGGACCTGGTCGGACACCTTCCGCAGGATCGGGTCGCCCTGGAGGACCTCGTTGCCGCCGCCGAGCGAGTCGTCCCAGTTGGCCGACCAGGTCACCTTGGTGTCCTCGCCGGTGAGCAGCGACTTCGGCCGGGCCACCGGCAGGTCCTCGCCGGCCGGGGCGGTCAGCAGGTTCTCGTAGTCGTACGTCCACGGTTCGTAGTAGTCACCGATCCGCGGCAGGATCGGGTTGGCGAAGATGCTGAACAGCCTCTTGATCCGGCCGCCGGAGCGGGGCTTGAGCCGCCCGGTCCGGGTCCGCACCCAGCCGCCCTGCCAGCGGTCCTGGTCCTGGTAGGTGCGCGGATAGCCCTGCCCGGGGCGGGACTCGACGTTGTTGAACCACACGTACTCGACACCGGAGCGGTTGGTCCACGCCTGCTTGCAGGTGACCGAGCAGGTGTGGCAGCCGATGCACTTGTCGAGGTTCATGACCATCGCGATCTGGGCCATCACGCGCATCTCAGTACTCCACGTCCTGCGACCGGCGGCGGATGACGGTCACCTCGTCGCGCTGGTTGCCGGTCGGGCCGAGGTAGTTGAACGCGAACGACAACTGGGCGTACCCGCCGATGATGTGGGTGGGTTTGACCAGCAGCCTGGTCAGCGAGTTGTGGATGCCGCCGCGCCGGCCGTTGATCTCGGCTTTCGGCACGTCGATCACCCGTTCCTGGGCGTGGTAGAAGTACACCGTGCCCTCGGGCATCTTGTGCGTCACGACGGCTCGGCAGACCACCACGCCGTTGCGGTTGACCGCCTCGATCCACTCGTTGTCGCGGACCTTGATCTTCGCGGCGTCCGCCTCGCTCATCCACATGGTCGGCCCGCCCCGGGACAGCGTCAGCATGATCAGGTTGTCCTGGTACTCGGAGTGGATCGACCACTTCGAGTGCGGTGTCAGGTAGCGCAGGGTGATCTCCAGCTCGCCGTTGCGCCCGAGCCTCGGTTCGCCGAAGAGCTTGTGCATGTCCAGCGGCGGCCGGAAGATCGGCAGCGCCTCACCGGCCTCGTGCATCCAGTCGTGGTCGAGGAAGAAGTGCTGCCGCCCGGTCAGCGTGTGCCACGGTTTGAGCCGCTCCACGTTGATGGTGAACGGCGAGTAGCGGCGGCCCCCGGTCTCGCTGCCCGACCACTCCGGGCTGGTGATCACCGGAACCGGCCGGGCCTGGCAGTCGGCGAAGGTGATCTGCTTGCCCTCGTGCTCGGCGGCCAGGTCGGCGAGCCGCACCCCGGTACGTTTCTCCACGTCGTGGAAGCCCTCGGTGGCGACCCGCCCGTTGGTGGTGCCGGAGAGCGCCAGGATCGCCTCGCACGCGTGCACGTCCTTGAGCAGTGACGGCCGGTCGCCGAGGACCACACCGTTCTTGCGGCGCAGGTACTCGATCTCCGGGTTGACGTCGACGTGCACGCCCTTGACGGTGGTGCCGAGCGTGTCCAGCAGCGGTCCGAGCGCGCCCAGCCGGTCGGCGACCGCCCCGTAGTCGCGTTCCACCACCACGATCTTCGGCATGGTCCGGCCGGGCACCGGCACCTCGCCGGTCTCCTGCCAGTCGACGACCCGCCCGCACGGGGTGGCCATCGCGTCCGGCGTGTCGTGCAGCAGCGGCGCGGCCACCAGGTCCTTTCGTACCCCCAGATGGGTTTTGGCCAGGGCGGAGAAGTGCCGGGCCAGCCCGTGGAAGATGTCGAAGTCGGTCCGGGTCTGCCACGGCGGGCTGATCGCCGGGGTGAACGCGTGGATGAACGGGTGCATGTCCGTGGTGTTCAGGTCGTGCTTCTCGTACCAGGTGGCGGCCGGGAGCACGATGTCGGACAGCAGCGTGGTCGACGTCATCCGGAAGTCGAGGCTGAGCATCAGGTCGAGCTTGCCCTCGGGCGCCTCACCCTTCCCGGACACGTCGGCGGCCCGCAGGTTCGAGCGGGTGCCGAGCAGATGCTTGAGGAAGTACTCGTTGCCCTTCGCCGACGAGCCGAGGATGTTGGCCCGCCAGGCGGTGAACACCCGGGGCCAGTTCTTCGGATCGTCCGGGTCGGCGCAGGCGAACCCGAGCCGCCCGGAGTGCAGCTCGCCCGCCACGTGGGAGCCCGGGTCGTCGCCGGCCTCGTCGGCCAGGTCCAGCGGGTTGCGGTCGAACGTCGGCATCGACGGCATCCAGCCCAGGCGCGCCGACTGGGCGAGCAGGTCCATGGTGTGCCGTCCGGCGAACTGACCGGTGCCGGTCGGCGACGCGATCGCGTCGGCGGTGTACGTGTCGTACCGCCACTGGTCGGTGTGCGTGTACCAGTACGCGGTGCCGATCATCTGCCGCGGCGGCCGCACCCAGTCCAGCGCGAAGGCGAGCTGCTGCCAGCCGGTGACCGGGCGGCACTTCTCCTGGCCCACGTAGTGCGCCCAGCCGCCGCCGTTGACACCCTGACAGCCGGTCAGGGTGACCAGCGCCAGGATCGCCCGGTAGGTGGTGTCGCCGTGGAACCACTGGTTGACGCCCGCGCCGAGCAGGATCATCGACCGGCCGCCGGACCGTTCCGCGTTGTCGGCGAACTCCCGGGCCACCCGGGCCACCTGGGCGGCCGGAACACCGGTGATCGGCTCCTGCCACGCCGGCGTGTAGGGCTCGTCCGGGTCGTCGTAGCCGGTCGGCCACTGCCCGGGCAGGCCCGGCCGGGACACCCCGTACTGGGCCAGCATCAGGTCGAACACGCTGGTCACGAGCTGGCCGTCGATCATGCGGGTGGGTACGCTCCGGCGTACCGTGCCCGGCTCGTCGAGGTCGAAGCGCGGCAGCAGGATCTCCACCGCCTGGCCCGCGCCCAGGCAGGTCAGCGCCGGTTCGATGTCGCCGAGATCGAGGTTCCACCGACCGGGCTCGTCGCCGAACCGGTGCCCGAGGCTGCCGCGCGGCACCGCGGGCGCGCCGGTGGCCGAATCCCACACCACCGGCTTGAAATCGTCACCGTAGAAGCGGTCCGGCTGGTAGGCGCCGTCCGGCCGCCGCCTCAGCGTGATCAGGTAGGGCAGGTCGGTGTACCTGCGCACGTAGTCGACGAACGGCGGGGTGCGCCGGTCGACGAAGAACTCCTTGAGGATCACGTGGCCCATCGCCATGGCCAGCGCCCCGTCGGTGCCCGGCTGCGCCGGCATCCACTCGTCGGCGAACTTCACGTTGTCGGCGAAGTCCGGGCTCACCACCACGACCTTCTGCCCCCGGTAGCGGGCCTCGGCCATCCAGTGCGCGTCCGGGGTCCGGGTGACCGGGATGTTGGAGCCCCACATCAGCAGGTAGGAGGCGTCCCACCAGTCGCCGGACTCGGGCACGTCGGTCTGGTCGCCGAACACCTGCGGCGAGGCCACCGGCAGGTCGGCGTACCAGTCGTAGAACGACAGCATGGTGGCGCCGATCAGGCTCATGAACCGGGCGCCGACCGCGTGCGACACCATCGACATGGCCGGAATCGGGGAGAACCCGGCGATCCGGTCCGGCCCGTACTCCTTGATCGCGTGCACGTGGGCGGCGGCGGCCATCTCCAGGGCCTCGTCCCAGTTCACCCGGACCAGGCCACCCTGACCGCGGGCCCGCTGGTAGGCGCGCCGCTTCGCCGGATCGTTCTGGATCTCGGCCCACGCGGCCACCGGATCGCCGAGCCGCTGCCGCGCCTCCCGGAACATCTCGATCAGGACCCCCCGGGCGTACGGGTACCGCACGCGCGTGGGGGAGTAGGTGTACCAGGAGAACGCCGCCCCGCGCGGGCAGCCCCGTGGCTCGTACTCGGGGCGGTCCGGCCCGGCGGTCGGGTAGTCGGTCTGCTGCTGCTCCCAGGTGATGATGCCGTCGCGGACATACACCTTCCACGAGCACGACCCGGTGCAGTTGACCCCGTGGGTGGAGCGCACCACCTTGTCGTACGACCAGCGATCGCGGTAGAAGGCGTCCGCCTCCCGCCCGCCGATCTGGTAGAGCGCGCGTCCGTCCGGCGAGACCTTCGCCCGCCTGATCAGACCGCCGAACTGCAACAACGCCTGTTCGGAACCGTCCGCCATGGAGCGATCCTCCCGGTTGATTTGCCTCGGTCCCACATTCGTACGGGCCGTGCGCCGGTGCAAGCGGAATGGCGAACCCGGGCTCGTATCTGTGCCACGCTGACCGGAGAAGACTGCCCACACGGAGAGACCGTTAACGACATCCCCACGGATGAATCCGGGGGATTTCCCAGCTCAGGCCGCATCTGATCCACCGTCCCGGAAGGAGGCGATCCGATGTCTGACGTCGTCGGCACCGGCACGGTCGCGTTCGGCCGTGGCGAGGATCGTCCTCGCGGCGTTGAGATCACGACCTGCGGTGTAGCCGCAGGCCGTGCACTCGAAGGTTCGGACACCGAGTCCGAGGCGGAGATTGGTTCTCTCGCCGCACCCGGAACAGGTCATGGTGGTGTAGGCGGGCGGTACCAGCACCACCTTCCGGCCCGCCCGCGTGCCACGGTCGATCAGTTCTCGTTTGCAGGCGCCGATCGCGGCGTCGGCGGCCTTACGCGCCATGCTGGTCTTGGTCAGAAACTTTGGTTTGAAATCCTCGACAGCGATCAGGTGGTGATGGTCGACGACGGTCTTGGCCCAGACCCGGGCGTCGTGGGTGTTCTGCCGGGCGGCCTTCTTGACGATCCGGGCGGCCTGCCGCTTCGCCGCCAGATAGCCGTTCGACGGGCTGTGGCCTTTCGGCCGGCGGCGGCGGGCCATCGTGCGCTGGGCCTTGGCCAGCTCGGCCGCACACCGGCGGCGGTGTCCGAGGTGCGGCAGGTCGAAAGACGGGTTCGTGGTGGTGGCGGTGGTGGTCACACCCCAGTCCACGCCGATGCCCGGCAGATCCGGGCCCGGTGTCGCGACAGCCTCGCGCTGGACGACGAAGGACGCATACCAGTGGCCGAGGTTGTCCTGGTAGACCCGCACGGAGGTGGGGTCCGAGGGCAACTCGCGGGACCAGACGACCGGGATGGTCACGCCCTTGGCAAGCCGCAGCCGGCCGCCGACCAGTGCGAAGCCGTTGGTGGTGTACTCCAAGGTCGGCAGCGCGTTCCTCTTGAGCTTGACCTTCGGCCGGCCCCGGTCCATCACGGTGAACGAGGCGTTCAACGCCGAACCATAGGTGCGCAGCGTTTGCTGCTGGACGTTCTGCGAACCGTTGCGCAGCCAGGCGAACCGGGCGCGGGCCTCGGTCAGCAGCTTCGACAGCTTGCCGAACGTCGGCTTGCGGCCGGATTTCTGCTGGTGGACGGCCTCGTTCCACAGCCAGCGGCAGCGGGACCACTCGGCGAGCAGTGCGGCCTGCGCCTGACGGCCGGGCCGCAGGCGGTAGGTGTAACGCACCGTCTCGACCACACCAGCCACCGTACAGACGACATCTTGCTCCCCGCAAACCCCGTGAATTCCGATCCGACGGCAAAACCGCGAACCGCTGCACCCACCACAAAGCCTGGTACCCCAAGCACCGCCGCGACGTCGTCAACGGCGACACCGACATCCGACTCAACGTCTGACCAGACGCCCATCCGCCCTGCCGGCGGATCGGCTATTCCCGACCTGCTCCGCAGGCAATCCGACTCCTCCCCACGGCTGAAGCCGGGGGTTTCCACGGAAGGTTTTCGATGAGCACTTCACCGACGACCGGCCGCCCCAACCTGATGCTGTTCCTGGCCACCCTCGGGTTCGCCCTCAACTTCTGGGCCTGGGCGCTGCTCAGCCCACTGGCCAGCAGATTCCAGGCCGAACTGGACCTCACCTCGTTCCAGCAGGCGCTGCTGGTGGCCGTACCGGTGGTGGTCGGCTCGGTCGGCCGCATCCCGGTCGGCGCGCTCACCGACCGCTACGGCGGCCGGACCATGTTCCCGCTGATCACACTGGCCACCATCGTCCCGGTCCTCTACCTGGGACTGATCGGCCACGACGCCCTCGTCTCACTGCTGGTCGGCGGCTTCTTCCTGGGCATCGCCGGCACCACCTTCGCGGTCGGCGTCCCGTTCGTCAACGCCTGGTTCCCACCCGAGCGGCGTGGCTTCGCGGTCGGCGTCTTCGGCGTCGGCATGGGCGGTACCGCGATCAGCGCGCTCACCACGGTCAAGCTGGTCGACGCCGGGAGCACGGCCACCCCGTTCCTGATCACGGCGGGGGCGCTGTTCGCGTACGCCATCGTGGCCTGGCTCCTGCTGCGGGACGCGCCCGGCCGGACGGTGCCCACCGCGCCGCTGGCGGAGCGGCTCGGTGCCGCCATGAAACTGCGGATCACCTGGCAGGCGTCGGCGCTGTACGCGGTCACGTTCGGCGGCTACGTGGCGTTCTCGGTCTACCTGCCCGCCTACCTGAAGACCGCCTACGACCTGACCCCGGCCGACGCCTCCAACCGGATGGCCGGATTCGTGCTGCTCGCGGTGGTCATGCGGCCGGTCGGCGGCTGGCTCTCCGACCGGATGCCGCCGGCCCGGGTCCTGGCCGTGACCCTGGTCGTGGTGATGGCCGGCGCGCTGGTGCAGGCGTTCACACCGCCGCTCATGCCGCTCGGCACGATCGCGTTCCTGTCCATGGCCGCCGCCCTCGGCGCCGGCAGCGGCGCGACGTTCGCACTGGTCGCGCAGCTGACGCCACCCGCCCAGGTCGGTTCGGTGACCGGCATCGTCGGCGCCGCGGGCGGCCTCGGCGGGTTCGTGCCACCGCTGGTCATGGGCGGCGTCTACGAGCGGTTCGACTCGTACGCGCTGGGTCTGGTCCTGCTGGCCCTGGTGGCCGGCGCCGCCCTGCTGCTCGACGTGCTCTCGGTGGGCCGCCCCCGCCCGGGCAGCGTCGCCCGCCACGCGTGACGGGGACCGTCCGGGCGCGTGCGCACACGCCCGGACGGCCGTCATCAGGCCGGATCGAAACCGGCGATGTGCAGTGAGAACGCCCGGATCGACCCGGTGTCCGCGCCGACCCGGTCGGCGACGTGCAGCGTCCACGTGCCGTCGACCGGCGCGGTCCGCAGCGCCGACAGCGGGGTGGCCGGCTTCCAGCTGCCGGTGAACGGCGCGTTGCTGGACAGCGCCGACGCGAACGGTGTCGCGGCCGCGTCGTCGAACACCGCCTGGCACAGGTTGTTGCCGCTGCCCCCGGTCCGCGAGAACAGCGTCACCGACCGGCCGTCCGGCGCCTTCAGCGTGCCGATCAGGTCGCCCACGAAGGTGTGGTCGACGCCGACCGTGGTGGCGCCGGTGGCCGTGGAGCACTCGGTGCCGTCGATCGACACGGTCAGCGCCGACGCGAACCCGACACCGGCGACCTCGACCGTGGCGGAGGCCCCGGTCGGGTCGTTGTCCGGGATCGGCACCGCCGCGCCGCCGTAGGCGAAGTCGCGCACCGTCGCCGACGGCTGCCCCACCGGCACGTTCACCGTCCGGGCGGTCGGCGACAGCACCCCGGCGAAGGTGACCCTGGTCTGCAACGTCACCGGCCGGCCCAGCGGATAGTCGGCGGCCAGCGTCACCGTGTAGTCCCGGGTCTTGGACGCGCCCGCCGCGATGGTGCCGTACGACCGGGACCGCGGCGTGACCGTCACGCCCGGATCCGAGGTGGACACCACCACGCTGACCCCGGTCGCCGTGCCGTCGCCGGAGTTGACGGCGGGCACCGTGACCGTGGCCTTCTCGCCCGGCTCCAGGTGGGCGTCACCGTCGCCGGTGGTCGGGGTGACCGTCGGCTCACCGGCCCGGACCAGCGGCTGCGGGGTGGCGCCGGTGTTGCGCAGCAGCAGGTCGGCCCGGATCACGCCGTTGCCGGTGCGCTGGTCGAACCCGGCCGGCGCCAGGTCCAGGGCGGTCGACGTGAGCGCGGCCCGGATCTCCTCGCCGGTCATCCCCGGGTTCCCGGAGAGCGCCAGCGCGGCGATCGCGGCGGCGTGCGGCGCCGACGCCGAGGTGCCGAAGAACGGGTTGAAGTCGGACAGCGACGTGGCCACCCCGTCGGCCGCGGTGATCTGCGGTTTGGCCCGCACCACGCCACCGGTCGAGGAGAGGTTCCCCGGCGTGTACGGCGTGCCGTCGGCGGCGTAGAACACCCGGCGCGGACCGTCCGAGGTGAACCGTTCCGGCTGTGACTGGCGGGTGTGCACGTTCGGGTACGGGCCGACCGGGTTCGCCGGGTCGCCGGTCTCCAGGTCGAACGGCAGCGCGGCGGCCGCCGGGGTGGCCGCCACCGCGAACGCGTTCTCGGCGGCGCTGTGCCCGCGCAGCACACCCGGGGTGGAGAAGCCCATCCGGCCGCGGAACACGGTGAGCTGCAGGTACCGGTCGGCGCCGGCGAACTTGACGACCGCCACCTTCTGGCCGGTGGTGGCGCCGGTCTGGAGGATCTCCCACGGGTCGTCGTCGCCGTCCTGCACGTCCTGCGAGAACGACGTCACGTTGCCGGCCGAGTTGATCAGGTACAGGTCGTAGTCGTTGGCCGAACCGGCCAGCGGGTCCGCCCACCACAGGGTGGTGATCCGGCCGTCGCTGTTCGGCGACAGCGGGTTGAGGATCGACACGCCCTCGCCCGGGTCGAAGTCGTGCGCGTCCCCGGCGAACTTGCCGAGGCCCAGCCCGGAGTCGGCGAAGTCGCCCTCCCAGTTGCCGGAGGACCCGTCGAGGGTGTTGCCCTCGTTGCCGGCCGAGCTGAAGTAGTACGCGCCGTCCGCGGTCACCGCGTTGACCGCCTGTGCCGGCAGACCGTCCTGGAACGGGCTCTCGTGGTAGTAGACGACGTCGTCGACGATGATGTCGCAGCCGCCGGTGAAGCGCAGCGCCCGGATGTTCTCGGCGAAGCTGGCCTCACTGGTGAACGCCGTCGCGAAGCCGAGCTCGGCGTTCGGCACCAGGTCGTGGATGATCTCCAGCATCGCGGTGCCCTCGTCGCCCTCGCCCTCCTGACCGGGCAGCACGTCGACGTCGGCGGGCAGGTCACCGGAGGCCTGCGAGTCGGCGAGGGAGTCCACGCCGTCGGACAGGGCGCAGACCTTCACCCCCACGCCGGTCACCTTGTGCCTGGTCCGGGCCGTGTCGGCGGCGTGTGTGCGGTCGCCCTCGGAGACGACCGAGCCGGCCGCCGCCGTGGTCAGTTTCGGCGCCGTCTTGAGAGCCGTCTCGATCCGGGCGGTCTTGCTCTCCTTGGACTCGGTCGTCGGCTTGGCGTTCGGGTCCCTCTGGTGGCCGGTGATCGCGCCGTGCTCCAGGTTGACCGCGGTCACGTCCTTCCAGGAGGCGATCTCCGGCAGTGTGCCGAGCGGCGCCTCGACCAGCACCGTACCGGTCTGTTCGGACGGGAAACGGATCCCCGCGCCGGCCTTGCGGAGCCGGCCGAGCAGGTCGTCGCCGACCTTCTCGGCGTGCACCTCGACCTCGACCGTGCCGGACTTGGTGACCTCGACGCCGGTGGTGAGCGCCGGCAGCGCGCTCGTGGCCACCTTGCTGTTCCGTTTGCGCAGTTCGACGGCGAGCCGGCTGTCGAGCTTGCGCTCGTCCGGGCTCATCGACTTCTTGATCTCCTGCAGGGCGGCGATCTGCGCGTACGCGTGATCGTCGGGTGATTCCGCCCAGGCCGCGGTGCCGGTGATCCCGACCACGGTGGCGCCGATTGCGAGAGCAGCAACGGTTCTTCGAAGCATGCAGTCCCCCACTGACATCTATCGATTCGATGTCCGTGGATGTTATCGGGATCGGGATCAATGTTCGAGCACCGCAACCGGATCGCTCTCCGACCGGATCGCGGCCCGCACCCGCCGGACCGCACGGTGGTACGTCCACGCACCGGAAGGCAAGGAGCGCACGTCAGGTGAGGAAGACACGGATCATCACCGCGATGGCCACGGCATTCGCGGTCGCTGCCCCGATCGTCGGCACCCCCGGCACAGCCCACGCGGCGGTCCCCGGAGTCGCGCACGACTACAGCAAGCTCATGTACCGCAGCCTCACCGTCGACGCGACCAAGGCGGCGCTGCGTAGGACCCTGGCCGTCCAGAAGGCGGCGCTCAAGACGCGTACCACCGAGGTCACCGCCGCCACCAGGGCCGACGCCGCCGCCCGGAAGAAGCTGGCCGATGTCACCACGGCGCACGCGGCCGTACACGAACGGCTCAAGACCGCCGAACGCGCGCTCACCGGCACCAAGAACACCCTGACCCGCGTGTCGAAACAGCGCCCCCGCAAGAAGAAGGCCGTCACCAAGGCGACCAGGGCCGTCACCACCGCCACCGCCACCCGCGACGCCCGCCGCAAGAGGTTGCACGAGGCCGCCGCCGTCCTGCGCGCCACCAAGGCCCAGGCCAGGACCGCCGCCACCGGCCTGCAGAAGGCGGCCGCCGTGCGCCAGGCCGCCGCCGCGGCGATCCCGAAGACCGAGCAGCGCATCGCCACCGCCGGCACCGCGGCCGGCTACGCCGCACAGGCCGCCACGGTCAGCCGCGACGTGGTCACCGAGATCCGGCCGAAGTTCGCCCTGGCCGACACCACCACGGTCTACGGCACCACTGTCCACCGCAACGTCGCCTACGCCTTCAAGCGGATGGTCGACGACGCCCGCGCCGACGGCGTCGCCATCTCCGGAGGCGGATTCCGCACCAAGCAACGGCAGATCGAACTCCGCAAGATCAACGGCTGCCCCGACGTGTGGACCGCGCCGGCCTCCGCCTGCCGCGTCCCGACCGCCATCCCGGGCCGCTCCCTGCACGAACTCGGCCTGGCCGTCGACATCACCTCCGACGGAAAATCGCTGACCAAGAAGACCAAGGCCTTCAAGTGGCTGTCCGCCAACGCCGCGAAATACGGCTACGTCAACCTGCCCTCCGAGGCCTGGCACTGGTCCATCACCGGCGGCTGACCGGATCGGTGGCCGGCGTCAGAAGCGGAGGATGCTGCCCTCGGCGTTGCCGGCCAGGTAGAGGGCGCCGTCCGGGCCGGTGGCCAGGCCCGCGAAGGGGCGCGGCACCCCGGGCAGGTCGTGCACCATCAGGGCCGGCTGCGGGTCGCGGGGCGGTGCCACCGGCAGGTCCTCGGCCAGCACCCGCGGCTCCGGCCCGAGCGCGATCAGGCGGCCGCGGCCCGACTCGACCACCACCGGGCGGCCGTCGGCGATGGCCAGGCCCTGCGGGGCGGACAGGTTCTCGGCCACGGCGACCGGCTTGCCGTCCTCGAGGCGGTGGACCGCGCCGTGCTCCTCGTCGCTGACGTAGCAGCGGCCCTCCGCGTCGACCGCGACCCCGGCCGGACGGCCCAGCCCCTCGGCCAGCACCTCGACCGTGTCGTCGACGGTGATCGCCAGGACCCGGCCGGCACCGGACTCGGCGATCACCACGGCGCCGTCCGGGCGTACCGCGATGCCGAGAGGGTGATTCAAGGCGACCTCGCGCATGCGCAGTGAGCCGGAGATCCGGTCGTAGGTTCCGGTCTGGCCGTACTGCGAGGTGAAATGCAGCTGGTCGCCGGAGGCGGCCAGGCCGTGCGCGAACGGCAGCAGCGCCCGGTCGATCCGGTAGTGGTCGGCGGTGTGCACCTTCCCGTCGTCGTCCACCGCCACGCCGTAGGGGCCCGCGAAGCCGTGCGGCACGATCTCCCGGGTGGTCCCGTCCGGCAGCACCTCGGTGATCCCGGCCGTGGCGAAACTGGACACGAACATCCGGTTGTCGCCGGAGAACGCCGCGTTGTCCAGGCCGGGCACCCCGGTCGTGATCGTGGTCCGCCGGTCGCCGTCGACGCGCACGATGGTGCCGTTCTCGTCGACGAGCAGGACGTGCAGGACACCGTCGCGGTCGAAACGGACGGCCACGGTCTGCGGCAGTTCGTCGGCGAACAACTCCGGCTCGCCGCCGTCCGGGCCGACCCGGTGGACCGAACCCGGGAACATGTGCGGGAAATAGAGGCGCCCGTCCGGGCCGGCCTGCATGGCGTTGCCGAGCATCAGGCCCTCGGCCAGCACGGCCGGCTCACCCGCGCCGATCTCCAGCACCCGGCCGGCGAAGGCCATCTCGTTGACGAACAGCCGGTTGCCGAGGCAGCAGATGCCGTTCGGGTTGCGGATGCCCTCGGCCACCACGCTCAGCTCGCCGGCCGGGGTGCGCCGCCACACGAGGCCGGGCGCCAGGTCGACGACGTACAGGTTGCCGTCGGCGTCGAAGGCCAGGTCGTCGGGGGACTGCACCGGCCCGTCCGCGCCGATCAGCACCGACACCTCGCCGGTGTGCACGTCGACCGTGCGGATCCGCCCGGCCAGGTACTCGGCCACGTACAGCAGCCCGTCCGGGCCGAACGCGATGCCGTTCGACCCGCGCAGCGGTGAGGGTCCGGTCAGCCGTTCCACAGCACCTGCTCCATTCCTCCGTCGGTGCGCCAGCGGCGCAGGGTGTCGTGGAAGACGATCGGGCCCGGACCGAACGAGAAGCTCGCCGCCATCGGCCGGCCCTCGTTGTTGTAGTAGCCGGGCGTGCACTCGGCCTGGAACGCGTAGCTGCTGTGCGCGTTCCGGTCGATGGTGGCGGCCCACTCGTCCTCGGCGTCCAGGGTCGGCTCGATCCGCAGGGCGCCCCGCTCACGGGCCTCCGCGACCATCGCGCCGATGTGGGTGGCCTGCTCCTGGAGGATGTGGACGAAGTTCACCGCGTTCGCGTTGTGGATCGGCCCGAGCTGGAACAGGTTCGGGAAGCCGTGGCTGGTGAACCCGTGCAGCGTCCGGAAACCGGTCGCCCAGTGCTCGAAGATGTCGCGCCCGCCGCGGCCGGTCACCCGCAACGTCCCGGACAGCACGCCGGAGATGCCGACCTCGAAACCGGTGGCGAAGATGACGCAGTCCACCTCGTACTCCTGATCGCCCACCACGATCGAGGTGGCCGTCATCCGGGTGACGCCGCCGTGGTCCGCGGTGTCCACCAGCGTGACGTTCGCCCGGTTGAACGCCTGGAGATAGTGGTCGCTGAAGGTGGGGCGCTTGCACATGTACCGGTACCAGGGCTTCAGCAACTCGGCCACGGCCGGGTCGGCGACCACCTCGTCCACCCGGGCGCGGATGCCGTCCATCGTCGCCGCGTCGGCCAGCTCCAGCTGCTCGTCGGTCAGCTCGGAAGGGGTGCCGCTGAGGAACACGCGCTGGAGCTTGGCGGTCGCCGTCCACCGGTCGTCGATCAGGTCCACGTCGGCGTGCCCGCCGCTGACGATGGTCAGGAAGTTGTCCATCCGCTCCCGCTGCCAGCCCGGCTTCAGATCAGCGGCCCAGGACGGGTCGGTGGGCCGGTTGTCCCGGACGTCGACGGTCGACGGGGTGCGCTGGAACACGAAGAGGTGCCGGGCCGACTCGGCCAGGTGCGGGATCACCTGGATGCCGGTGGCGCCGGTGCCGATCACCGCGACCCGCTTGCCGGCCAGCCCGTCCAGGCCGCCGGTCTGGTCGCCGCCGGTGTAGCCGTAGTCCCACCGGCTGGTGTGGAAGGTGTGCCCCCGGAACTCGTCGATGCCGGGGATGCCGGGCAGCTTCGCCTGGGTCAGCAGGCCCGAGGAGATCACCACGTACGCCGACCGGAACGCGTCACCCCGGTCGGTGGTCACCTGCCACTCGCACGTGTCGTCGTCCCAGGTCAGCGACGTGACCTTGGTGTGGAACAGGGTGTCCTGGTAGAGGTCGAACCGCTTGCCGATCGCCACCGCGTGCTGCCGGATCTCCTCGCCCGGGGCGTACCGCCACTTCGGGACGTAGCCGACCTCCTCCAGCAGCGGCATGTAGACGGTCGCCTCGATGTCGCAGTGGATGCCGGGGTAGCGGTTCCAGTACCAGGTGCCGCCGAAATCGCCCGCCTCGTCGATCATCCGGATGTCCCGCACACCCGCCTGGCGCAGCCGCGCCCCGGTGAGCAGACCGCCGAACCCGCCGCCGATCACGGTGGCCTCGACCCGGTCGGACACCGGATCGCGCTCGATGCGCTCGGTGTACGGATCCTTCGCGTAGTAGCCGAACTCGCCGCCGGCCGTGGAGCGGTACTGCCCGCCGGCGTCCGGCCGGATCCGGCGGTCGCGCTCGGCACGGTATCTCGCGCGCAGCGCTTCGATGTCGCGGGTCGTGGACATACGTCCCCTTCCGACAGGCCCCCGTGGCATGCATCGCAAACTTTAAAGCACGTGACTGGCGAAACGTCCACATTGATCAAGGCATCGAGTCAGGCGGATCTCTGCCATGCGGAGATCCGACAGTGAAGAGGGCTTCCTCACCGGTCCGGTGAAGAAAGAGGATGGCCGAGGCGCACCTGACCGAACTACCACGGGGATGACAGTTTGAGCAGGTCAACGACGCCGGCGCTGGCCGGCGTACCGGGAATTCAGCTGATCGACTTCGACCTCGTCACGGGTCCGGCCGGGCCGTCCCGGCTGTTCCTGCACGGTTTCGGCGGCGACAAGCACCAGCTGCGCGGGCTGGGCGACGCACTGCCGCCGGCGAGTCAATCGATGTACGTGTCGCTGCGCGCCCACGGCGACAGCCCCCGCCCGGCCTGGGGCTACTCGGTCCTCGACTTCGCCGCCGACGTGCACCGGGTCGCCGACCTGCTGCGGCCGCCGGTCGACGTGATCGCCTACTCGTACGGCGCCCTGGTCGGCGCCGCCTGCGCCGCCACCTGGGGCGACGGCCTGATCCGCAGCCTCGTGGTGATCGACCAGTCGTTCACCGCCGACCCGGCCCAGCACGAGGCCGACGAGTGGGCCGAGGGCAGCTACCTGCGGTGGATGTACCGCTACGGCCGCATGGTCGAGCGCCTCGGCATCCCGGTGCACGTGCTCGCCGCCCAGCACAGCGACATGATCGGCCCGGAGGAGCGGGGCCGGATGACCGCCGCCGGGATCCGGGTCACCACCGTCCCCGGCGACCACGGCGGCTGCCTCGACGACCCGGCCCGCCTCGCCGCGGTCATCACCGGGCGCCCATGCTGACCGGCCCAGCCCGGAAACTGGTGACCGCACAGCTGGTCACCAACATCGGCAACGGCGCGTTCGCCACCTGCTCGGCCCTCTACTTCACCCAGGTCCTCGGGTTCTCCCCGGCGGCGCTCGGCCTCGGCCTGGCCGCCGCCGGGGTCGCCGGGGTGCTGGCCGGTGTCCCGGCCGGCCATCTCGCCGACCGGTACGGCGCCCGCCGCGTCGCCGTCCTGCTCGTGGCCCTGACCGGGGTCGCGGCGGCCGGCTACCTCGTCCTCGGCTCGTACCCGGCGTTCGTCGCTGTCGCCTGCGCGTGGGCACTGTTCGACCGCGGCGGGTACGCGGCCCGGCAAGCCCTGATGGCCACCGTCCTCTCCGGGCCGGACCTGGTCCAGGCCCGCGCCCGGCTGCGCGTGGTCACCAACATCGGCATGGCGATCGGCGCCGGCATCGGGGCGCTGGCGCTCGCCGCGGACACCCCGCAGGCGTACCGGATCGTCCTCGGCCTGGACGCGCTGACGTTCCTCGGCTGCGCCGTCCTGTTGCGCCGGCTGCCGGCCGCCCCACCCACCGCCGCCGCCGAACGGCAACCCGGCGAGCCGCGCCTGGCCGTCCTGCGGGACCGGCCCTACGCCACGATCACCGTGCTCACCATGGTGATGTCGCTGCACGTGCCGGTGCTCGACGTGATCCTGCCGCTGTGGATCGTGCTGCACACCGATGCGCCGAAACCGCTGACCGCCGCCCTGGTCGTGCTGAACACGGTCACCGTCGTGCTGTTGCAGGTGCGGGTCACGACCGGCATCGACACCGTGGCGACGGCGGTGCGCGCCACCCGTACGTCTGCCTTGTTTCTGGCAGGCATGTGCCTGTTCTTCGCGGCGTCGGACGGCCGTTCGGCCGCGGTGGCGACGGTGCTGCTGGTGGCCGCCGCGGGCCTGCACGTCTACGGCGAGATGGTCCAGTCGTCGGCCGCCTGGGTGTTCGCCTACGAACTCGCGCCACCCGACCGGCAGGGCCAGTACCAGGGCTTCTTCAACTCCGGGACGGCCGTGTCGCAGATGGTCGCCCCGGCCGCCCTGACCCTCCTGCTGATCGAGGGCGGCCGGCCGGGCTGGCTCGTGCTGGCCGCCGCCTTCCTGGCCGCCGGCTGGGCGACCGGCCCGGCCACCGCCCGCGCCCACCAGTACGAACGGAGCACCCCATGACGACCGTCGCGCCGCGTGACCCGGCCGAACTCCAGATCGCCGACCTGTGGCGGGAGATCATCGGCATCCCCGAGGTCGGGGTGCACGACGACTTCTTCGAGGTCGGCGGGCACTCGCTGCTGGCGATCAGCGTGGTGGTCGGCATCCGCCGGCTGTTCGGGGTGGACGTCACCGCCGGGCAGCTCCTCGAAGCCAACACCATCGCGAAACTCGCCGAGATCGTCCGCGGCGGCAACCCGGGGGAGGCGCCCAGCCCGCTGGCCCGGCTGCGGCACGGCGACCCGGAACTGGCCCCGGTCTACGGGCTGCCGCCGGTCTCCGGAACCACCCTGGTCTACGTGCGGCTCATGCAGGCGCTGCCCCGCAACCGGCCGTTCTGGGCGTTGCAGTCGGTCGGCCTCCAACCGGGGGAGCAGCCGCTCACCACGGTCGAGGACGTGGCCTCCGACTTCATCACCCGGGCCCGCAAGGTCCACCCGGCCGGGAAACCGTGGCACCTGGTCGGCTACTCGATGGGCGGCGTCTACGCCTACGAGATCGCCAAGCAGCTGCACACCGCCGGGGAACCGGTCGGCCTGGTCGGGCTGCTGGACACCCGGCCCACCGCGGACACCGGCGGCGACGAGGACTACGCGCTCAACGCCCTGCTGCGCCGCGGCCTCAAGCTCGATCTCGACCTGGACGAGGTGCGGGCCATGGCACCGGACGCCCGCGCCGAGCTGCTGCTGACCGAGGCGGTCGCGGCCGGCACCGTACCGGCCGACTTCGACCGCGACCGGCTGCTGCGGATGGTCGACATGTACCGCTACAACCTGGACGCCCTGGTCGGCTACGACCCGGCCGGCTACCCGGGCACCGTCACCCTCTACCGGGTGACCGACCACGCCATGGAGCCGGTGCTGCTGCCGCGTGACCTCGACTGGACCCGGCGGGCCGGTGAACTCGTCGTCCACGACGTGCCGGGCCACCACTTCAGCATGATCGAACCCGGCCAGGTGGAGACCATCGCCGCCCTGATCGACGCCGCCACAACCACGGAGGAAGAACAGTGACACCGATCGGCATCGTCCGCAACGAGCGCACCACCCCCGAGGACGACCACTGGGGCAAGGTCGACTCGGTGATCGAACTCGACGCCACCCAGGTCGACGCCGACGCCACCCTCGGGCTGGAGGAGTTCTCCCACATCGAGGTGGTCTTCTCCTTCCACCTGTGCGACCCGGCCAGGACCACCCGCGGCGCCCGGCACCCGCGCGGCAACACCGCCCTGCCGAAGGTCGGGGTGCTCGCCCAGCGGGTCAAGGACCGCCCCAACCACCTCGGCGTCTCCCGCTGCGAGCTGATCCGCGTCGACGGGCTGCGCCTGCACGTCCGCGGCCTCGACGCCATCGACGGCACTCCCGTGCTGGACGTCAAGGCGTTCCTGAGCGCCATGGTCCCGCCCGTCGAGGCCGTCCGCGAACCCGCCTGGGTGCACGACGTCATGAAGTCCTATTACCACTAGGAAGGACATCCGCATGGCCGTTCATGACCTGGAACTCGACCTTGGAGCCCTCCTGGAGCGCAACCCGGCGCTCCAGATTCCCCGCGACGAGTACAACATCAACGTCACCTCGAACGAGGGCGGCCGGCTCACCCCCGCGGAGCTCACCGACGAGATCGCGGCCTTCCCCGGCGCCGGCCAGCCGGCCCACCTCTACTTCCACCTGCCGCTGTGCAACTACATCTGCCACTTCTGCAACTACGTCAAACGCCTGGTCCCCCGCGGTAAGGAGGACTCGTCTCTGCGGCTCTGGCAGGACCTGCTGATCGAGGAGTCCCGGCGCTGGCTGGACCGGTTCGGCTGGGTGTCCGGCGCCCGGATCGACTCGTTCTACATCGGCGGCGGCACCGCGGCGCTGCTGCTCAACAGCGCGGACACGATCACCCCGCTGGTCGAGCACGTGCGCCGCCACTATCAGTTGACCGACGGCGCCGAGTTCAACATCGAGGGCAACCCGGAGAACTTCACCCGCGACAACCTGGCGCTCGCCCGGGACCTCGGCTTCAACCGGTTCAGCCTCGGCGTGCAGTCACTCCAGGACGAGGTCAACGAGTTCACCAAACGGCGGCACACGGCCGAGGAGTCGCTGTCCGCCGTCCGGAACCTGCTCGACACCGGCTGCCCGTTCAACGTCGACATGATGTTCGGGCTGCCCTACCAGACACCCGAGTCGGTGCGCGCCGACCTCACCGCGTTCACCGAACTGGGCGTCCCGACGATCACCATCTACCGGCTGCGCAACGCCGACCGGGCCGAGATGGGCATCGGCAACCGGGCCGTCTGGAACAACCCGGCGGTCCGCGACCGGCTCATCCAGCAGGGCTACTTCCCGGACCTGACCGCCACCTACGCCATGCGGCAGGCGGCCGTCGAGGTGCTGCTCGACCACGACTACTACCCGAGCCCGTGCGGCTGGTGGAGCCGGCCCGGCACCTACGAGGGCGGCAACATCCCGCAGACCTCGAAGAACAAGTGGGAGCACTACGACACGATGATCGCGCACGGGCCCGGGGCGTACGGTTGGCTCACGGGTGACGGCGCCGAGTTCGTGCAGACCCACAACGACACCGACATCTCCGGATATGTGCGTTATATGCAGACGCAGCCGGATCTGCCGCTGGCGTACGGCCGCCGCCTCGACGGGCACAAGGCGATCGGCACCGCGCTCGGCTTCAACTTCAAGGCCAACCAGCCGATCGTCCTCGACCGCTACAAGCGGCAGTTCGGCGCCGACCTCCTCGAAACCGAGCCGTTCGCGTCGGCGTTCGCCGACCTGATCGACCGCAAACTGGTCGAGGTGATCGACGGCGGAGCCGCGCTGAAACCCACCCTGGACGGTGAGGCCCTACACGAGGAGATCATCTACCACTACTTCCACCAGCGGATCAGCCTGTCCGACGCCCCGGTATGCAGGCGTTGATGAGCGGATCCCCCGACACCGGATGGCTGGCCGGCGACGACCGGCCGGCCCCGGCCACCCTCAGCGGCGCAGAGCGGCGGCTGTGCGAGCTGCACGGCGCCGAGACCGCGGTGGTCCTGTCCGGGCAGGGCGCGGCGACGGCGTACGCCCTGGCCGCGCTCACCAACCCGGGCGGCCATGTGATCGTCTCCGCCGGACTCGGTGGTGCCGCCCGCGAGCACGTCGAACAGGAGTTCCTCGAATCCGGGCGGACCGTCGACTTCGTCGACTGCGACGACCTCGACGCGGTCGCCGCCCTGGTCGGCCCGCGGACCCAGCTCATCCTCACCGAGTCGATGACCGACCCGGGGATGCGGCCGATCCCGGTCAACGACCTGGCGGCGCTCGCCCACAGCACCGACCTGCTGCTCGTCGTCGACAACACCGCGCTGTCCCCGGCCCAGTTGCGGCCCCTCGACCTCGGCGCCACCGTCGTCGTCGAAAGCTGCACCCCCTACCTCGACGACCAGGCCGGACTCGGGCTGTCGACGGTTTGCGGCCCGTCGCGGCCGCTGCGTCGGATCGGCGCGCAGGCGGCCCGTACCGGCGGGCGGCCCGACCCCTGGTCGGACCGGATGCTGGCCCAGGCGCTGCGCACCCTGGATCTGCGGATGGCCGCCCACCACCGGCACGCCGACGAGATCGCCGAGTACCTGCGCAAACACCCGGCGGTCGCGACGGTCCACCGGGCCGGCTTCGACGAGGCGCCGTGGGCGGTGGAGACACACACCGGCTTCGGTGGACTGCTGTCGTTCACCACGCACGTGCCGGTCGACGCGGCCCGGACCGGTGGCGCGATCACCGTGCCCGCCTGGGAACAGCCAGGTCTCGACCCGCACCTGGTCCGGGTCGCGGCCGGACACGACGACGCGGCCTCGCTGATCGGGCGGTTGCGCGCTCTTCTGTCCGAGGAGGCCGCCGCATGATCGCCGGAGTCGACCTGGCCGGCTGGCGCGAACTCGCCGCCACCGTCCGCCGGGCCTCCTGGGAGGCGCAGGCCACGATCAGCGTGTCCGCCGACGGGCCGCAGATCACGGTGCGGCCCATGCTGCTCGGCCCGTCCCGCGTCGCCCGCCCCTTCACCGTCGCCGGCGATCCGGTCGCGCTGCTGCTCAGCGCCCTCGCCGCCGACACCGCGGCCACCGTCGCCATCTCACTCACCCGGCAGGGCGCGCTCCCCACAAAGATCAACATCCGGGGGTACGCCGGACCCGCGCCGAAAATGGGAGTGCACCTCGACGTCGCCGGCCTGGTCACCCCCGCTCGACTGGCGGCGGCCGCCGACCACGTCCGCCGCTACAGCGTCATCCTGCGCACCCTGGCCGAGTCGAGCCCCGTACGCCTGCTGCTCGTGACCCCGGACGGCTCGCAACCGGTCCACCTCGCCGAACCACCGCCTGCCTCGCTGTCGTCTGGCTCGCCATCGCCTGGCTCGTCGTCGGTGCGCTTTGCCGGATCGTCGAGTGTCGATGCCGGGGGTGAGGTGCATGCCGTTTGGCGGCAGGGCGCCCGGTCCACGGTCACCGCCGCCGACCGCTCCATCGTCATCGACCGGCCGAAACAGCTGTTCGGGACCGACCGCGGCCCGTCCCCGGAGGAGTGCCTGCTCGCCGCCCTCGCCGCCGAGATCCGTATCCACACCGGCGGTGAGGTGCATGTGTCGGCCCGCCAGGACCTGCGCGGCGGCCTGGGCTTCGACGGCGCCCCGGTCGGGTTGCGCGACATCCTCGTGCAGTGCCTCGACCCGCAGGCGGCGATCCCGGCCCCCGGCCCGGTGCTCGAACTGCTGCGACAGCCCACCGACGTATCCATCGAGATCGAGAACCGGAGAACACCAGATGCCCCGTGAATGGGACGCCACCACCTACGACTCCCTGCCGCTGCCGCACAAGTTCTGGGGCAAGCGCACCCTCGCCCGCCTGGATCTCGCCGGCACCGAGACCGTCCTCGACGCGGGCGCCGGAACCGGCCGGGACACCCTCGCCCTGCTCGACCTGCTCCCCGACGGCCGGGTCGTGGCGGTGGACGGCTCGGTCAAGATGCTCACCCAGCTCAAGGCGAAACTCGACGGCAAGCTGGACCGGGTCGACGTGATCAACGCCGACCTGACCAAGCCGCTCCCCGTCGAGCCGCCGGTCGACACGGTGTTCAGCGTCGCCACCTTCCACTGGATCCACGACCACAGCGCCCTGTTCGCCAACATCGCCCAGGTGCTGCGCCCGGGCGGCTGGTTCGTCGCCGAATGCGGTGGCCAAGGTTGTGTACGGCGGGTGCTCGGCGCCGTCGAGGACGTGCTCGGCCAGCCCGCCGACGCCGCCTACTTCGCCGGCGTCGACGAGACCGTGGAGCGGCTGCGCGAGAACGGCTTCACCGACATCGAGGTCGACCTGCTCGACGACCCGGCCACTCTGGAACCGGGCGAGCAACTGGAAAGCTACCTCGGCACGGTCGTCATCGGCCCGTACGTCGACCGGCTCCCCGAATCCGAACACCGCGGCTTCGTCCACAACGTAGCGAGCCGCCTGCCGGAGCCGGTGATCGACTACGTCCGCCTGAACATCAGGGCCCGCCGCAAGGGCTGAGAAGGGAGTGCCGTGCGTCGCGTTCGGCTCGCCGTCGTCTACGACACCGGCGCCGCCTCGCCGCTGGAGCTCAGCCTCCTGGCGGCCAGGCACGCGCCGATGGCGGTGATCGTGGGTGACTCGCCGCACGCGGCCGCCATGATGCCGATGTTCGCCGAATTCGACCACGTCACCGGCCTCGACGGTGCCGACCTGAGCGCGGACGGCATCGTCACGTTCAGCGAGCGCATGCTGGTGCCCACGGCGCTGCTCGCCGAACGTCTCGGCCTGCCGTTCCACACCCCGGCCGTGGCGGCGCTGCTCACCGACAAGCACCGGCAGCGCGAGGCCCTCGACGCGGCCGGGGTTACGCCCGTACGCCACCGGCCGCTGACCGATCCCGCCCGGTGGCCGGAAGCTGTCGCCCACACCGGCCTGCCCGCCGTGGTGAAACCACGCCGCGGCGAGGCCAGCCGCGACACCCACCTGCTGCGAGACGAGGCCCAGGCCGCCGCGATCCTGCCCGGACTGCCGCCCGGCGCGTTCGTCCTCGAGGAGTACCTGGAAGGACGCCCGGAACCGAACTTCGGCGACTACGTGTCGGTCGAGTGCGTGGCAGCCGCCGGCACGGTCACCGCCCTCGCGGTGACCGGCAAGTTCCGCCTCCTGCCACCGTTCCGGGAGACCGGCGGATTCTGGCCGTCGCACCTGAGCGACACCGAACAGGACGAGGTGGCGGCCCTGGCCGTCGCCGCGGTCGAGGCCCTCGGCGTCACCACCGGCCTGAGCCACGTCGAGATCAAACTGACCCCGGCCGGTCCCCGGATCATCGAGGTCAACGGGCGGCTCGGCGGCGGCATCGCCGAACTCGCCCACCGCGCCGCCGGCCTCGACCTGCTGGACCTGGCCGCCCGCATCGCCCTCGGCGAGACCCCACCGGTACGGCGGGCCCGCCCCGATCGTGTGTACTTCCAGCACAACACCGTCGCACCCGAACAACCGTGCACGGTCACCGCCATCCACGGCATCGCCTCGGTGAGCGCGACACCCGGAGTCCACCGGATCCGCCCGTTCGTCCGCCTCGGCGAGCGGTTACCCGGCGGTGTGCACACCCAGGAACTCGACATCCTCACCGGCGACGCCGCCGACCACGCCGAGATGATCCGGATCCTCGACACCGCACTGACCGAACTCGCCTACGAACTCGACGGTTCCCGCCTCTACAGCGCACCGCGTCTCGACGGTGTGTCTCGTGTCGACGGCGCCTCTCAGGTCGACGGTGCCTGGCGGGCCAGTAGGTAGCCCGCGTGCAGACGATTCCGGGCGCCCAACTGGGCCATGATCTCGGCGACATGCCGTTGACACGTGCGCAGCGACAGCCCGATCCGCCGGGCGATCACCTTGTCCTCCTCGCCCTCGACCAGCAGGCGGATGATCTGCGCCCGGATGTCGTCGCTGACCGACAGCGGCGGCGCGCCCCGGTCCGGGAACGGCAGCGCCGCGATCCAGAACCGCTCGAACTGCTCGGCGAGACAGCCGATCAGATTCGGCTCCCGCAGCAGCACCACACCGTCCGGGCCGGAGCGGATCGGCGCCACCGCCACCGTACGGTCGAAGATCAGCAATCGGGCCGTGCCCGGCGCCGAACTGCGAATCTCGGCGCCCAGCGCGGTCAGCTCCCCGGCCCGCGCCGCGGTCGGTGGGCGGTACCGGTCGGCGTGCCGGTACAGCATCCGCAACCGCACCCCGCGCCGCGGCAGCTCGTCGGCGACCAGACCCGGCCACGGCTCGCCCGGCTCGCAGACCAGCGCCTCATCGGTGCAGCGGGCGGCCAGGTCGGCGACCGTCCGGCTCACCTCGTCGGCCCCCTGCACCAGTTCGATCGCATGTTCAGGAGCCCGGCCCGGCAGCCCGGCCCGGTACGCCGGCATCAGATCGTCGAGCGTCAGCCGCGCCTCGTCGGCCTGGGCCCGCAGCTCGGCGATCGCCTGCTCGACCGGCCCGAGCAGCAGTCTTCGGGCGATCTCCGGCGACACTGCGGCCAGTCGGCGGCCGTCCCCACTCGGGCGCAGCAGCCCCGCGGCGACCAGCCGTTCCACGGCCGCGCCGACATCCCCGAGAGCCTCGCCGGGCGCGGCACGCTCGATGCCGCCGTGACCAGCCGCGCCGTAACCGGCCGCGCCGGCCGCGCCGTGACCGGACGCGCCGGTCTCACCGTGTTCGGTGTTCTCCTGACCAGCCGCGCCAGGTTCGTTGCGTTCAGTATCGGCCTGAGTAACTGTGCCCCCTCCAAGGCGTTCGGGGCGGGCTTGGTCGGTTGTGCTGGGTTCGGCGGGTTCGAGGCGGGTCTGGTCGGCCGCGCCTGGTTCGGCGGGTTCGAGGCGGGCCTGGACGGCCGCGCCTGGTTCGGGGCGTTCGATGTCGGTGCGGTCGGCTGCGGCGACGCCTTGCGGGCCGAGGGCCTCGCTGAGTTCGGCGCGGTCGACGTCGGTGCGGGCGGCCGCGTAGGCGTACGCCCGCACCGCCGTCTCGCCGAGCTGCTCCCAGCGGAAATCGCTCACGTCCGCGCCCTCCCCGTCGCACCGCGGTGTCCACATTAATCACGGGAGTTCGAATGCCGCACTACATGATCAACAAGCAGGTCGCCGCGCGTGCCGTCGAACGTCCGGACGCCGTCGCGGTGATCGATCGGGGTGTCGCGGTGGACTATCGCACCCTCGACGCGGCGGCCGAGTCCGCCGCCGCCGAACTGGCCCGGCACGGCGCCGGCCCGGGAACCTTCGTGGCGGTACGCCTCCCGCGCGGCGCCCACCTCGTGATGACGTTGCTCGCCGTGCTGAAGACCGGCGCGGCGTACGCGGCTCTCGACCCGCGCTGGCCGCCGGACCGCGTCGGACTGCTCCTCGATGCCCTCGACCCGCCGGTGATCGCCGGCCCGTCCGGCTGGAATCCGCTCTCCCGCGATCTGTCCGAGTGGGCGGCCCTGGGGGAGCGGCCACCCACGGTCGACGGCACCGCCGACGACCCTGCCTGCGTCTTCTTCACCTCGGGCACCACCGGTGTGCCCAAGGGTGTGGTGTCCCCGCACCGCGCCACCACCCGGCTGTTCGCCGCCGGGGGACCGCTCTCCTTCGGCCCCGGCACCGTGATGTGCCAGTCGTCGCCACCCGCCTGGGACGCGTTCAGCCTGGAACTGTGGGGCCCGCTCACCACCGGCGGAACGGTCGTCGTCGCCCCCGACGACCACCTGCTGCCGCACGTGCTGCACCAGCTCGTCACCGCCCACGGCGTGGACACCGCCTGGCTGACCGCGTCGCTGTTCAACCTCTTCGTAGACCTGGAACCGGACTGCTTCACCGGCCTCCGCCACGTGCTCACCGGCGGCGAACGCCTGTCACCGCCACACATCGGCCGGTTCCTGCGGCGGTTCCCGGAGACCGCTCTCCTCAACGGGTACGGGCCGGTCGAGACCTGCGTCTTCGCGACCTGCCACCCGATCGTCGCGGCCGACGTGGACCGGCCGGACGGGATCCCGCTGGGCCGCCCGGTTCCGGACACCACGATCGAGCTGATCGACGGCGAGATCCACATCGGCGGGGCCGGGCTGGCGCTGGGCTACCTCGGCGACCCTGGGGCCACCGCCGAGCGTTTTCGGAACGCGCTCTACCGTACCGGTGACCTGGGTTTTCTCGATCATGACGGGGTCCTGCACTTCCGTGGGCGCGCCGACCGCCAGGTCAAGATCCGTGGCCACCGCATCGAACCGTCCGAGATCGAGGCGGTCACCAGCGGCATCGGCCAGGTCAAACAGTGCGTGGTCGTACCGGTCCCCGGCACCCGCCCCGGCACCTACGAGAAACTGGCCCTCTTCTACACGGCCCCACCCGGCAGCGGCCCGGCCTGGCTGCGTAGCCGCCTGGCCGCCGTCCTCCCGCCCTACGCTGTCCCCGACACGATTCGCCAGGTCCCCTCGATCCCGGTCACCCCGAACGGCAAAACCGACACCCGCCTCCTGCTCAACCGCCTGTGACCCGCCGGGCTGGGCGCCGACTTCTCAACCGCCTGTGACCCGCCGGGCTCCGGGCGCCGAGCGCAGCACCCGCAGCAGACGGCCCGGGGTCAGCAGATGGGTGGGCGGCGCCAGCATGTTCGAGACCCGTAAGAAGGCCGCGCCCAGCGCCGGATCCCGGGAGGCGGCCGCGCGATAGTGCGCCAGGTAGGCGTTGAGCGGCCGGTCGACGGCACGCCGCGGGCCCTCCGCCTGCGGAAACCGCAGATCGGTGCCGGTGGCCAGCGACCACGGTGTGGCCACCAGACGGGCCGCCTCGGCGAAGTAGCGATCGGTATCGGTCATCCGGGCCAGCAGCAGCGCCTGGAGCGCGGCCACCGTGATCCCCTGGCCGTAGATCGGATTGAAACTGCACAGCGCGTCACCGACCACCACGAGCCCGTCCGGGCGGCGCGGCAGACGTTCGAAGTGGTGGCGGACGCTCGCCGGAAAGCGCATCCGGACCGGATCATCGAGCGCGACCGCCGTACCCAGGAAGTCTTTGATCTCGGGCCCGGGAAACGATCGAGCGAAAGCGAGAATCCCGGCGTCGTCGACCGGAGGCTCGTCGCCGTGCATGCCCGCGAGCAACAACACGACCCGGTCATCCTCCTGACGGATAGTGACGCCGGTGCGTGGCATCCCCGGGTACGGCGCCATGATCACCGCGAAGTCGATACGACCCGGTTCATATTGATAGTGACGAGTCGTATAGACGACGTCGGTGCGCACCGTACTCGTCGGCACCTCCCCGTAGCCGAGCTCCCGCAACCACACCGGCGACCGCGACGACCTCCCACCCGCGTCGACGACGAGATCCGCTGCGATCTCCTTTTCCGCCCCATTCATTCGTACGCGTACGCCGCGCACGCCGCCCGTATGCGACAGCCCGGTGACCTCGGCGCGGTCGATGATCTCCACGTTCGGGAGAGCGCGGACCCGCTCTCGGATCAGGTGCTCGAGCAGCGCCCGGGTCACCCCGTAGACCGGCATCGGCGACCGCGCGCGCCGCATCGGATAGCCGTCGAGATACCAGTGGCAGTCGTCGTGCAGGTCGCCCCGGGGTACGCCGGCCGCCAGCATCTCGTCCAGGAACCCGGGAAAGAGCTGGTCGAGGACGGTGCTGCCACGAGCCAGGAGGGCATGGGCCTGCCGGCTCTGCGGCACCCCACGCCGGGGCCGCGCGGTCTCCGGAAGACTGTCCCGATCAAAGACGGTCACCCGCCCGCATCGGCCGCTGAGCCCCCGCGCGGCGAGCAGCCCTCCGATGCTCGCCCCCATGATCACCACCCGCTCCATGTCGATGATCATGACGATCGCCCGCTCCGGTGCCCTCGCTTTCCAGCCGAAGTCAGGCGATGGTGTCCGGCGAACGCCACAGTGACGTCCGTCAGTTCCCGTCATGACCGTCATCGAGCAGTGGGTGGAGGTGAACCGCCTGGCGGTGGCCGGCCGGGAACCGGAGATCGCCCGGGACGTCGGCCGCAGCGTGCGCTGGTTCTGGCTGCGTGGCTCCCGGTTCGAGGACATCGCGGCACTGGCATGCGTCACTCTGACCCTGGGCCCGGACGCGTCCGCCTTCCACGATCTGGCCCGGGCGCGGATGTCCACCGGGCGGCCCCGGGAGGCACTGGCCGACTTCGAGCGGGCGCTGCGCCTCTACCGGAGCCAGAGCGAGCGGACGGGCGAGGCGGCCGCCCGATTCAACCTGGCGACGATTCATCGGGCGGCCGGGGACTTCGACGGCGCGATCGGTGAGGTGGAGGTCGTCGTCGAACTCGACCGGCAGGTCAGCCACCCGGACCTGCAAGCCGACATCGCCGTGCTCCAGCAGGCACGCCGTGAGCGGGACGAGGACCGCAACGTGACCGGGGCGGTGTCATGACCTCCGTCGAACAGGCGATGGAGGTGCACCGTCTGGCCGTGGCGGGCCGGGAGGCGGTGATCGCCCGGGATCTCGGCCGCCGGTTGTCGCGAGTGTTGCTGCCCAGATCCCGGTTCTCCGACGTCGCGGACATCGCCCGCTCGACCCTGACCCTGGGACCGGATGCCTCCGCCTTCTACCACCTCGGCTGGGCGGAGAGCTCCACCGGGCACCCCCGGGCGGCCCTGATCAGTTACGAGCGGGCCCTGCACCTGTACCGGGAAGCCGGCGCCCGCGCCGACGAGGCGGCCACGCTCAACAACATCGGCCACGTCCATGACAACCTGGGCGACCGGCAGCGGGCGGTGGAGTACTTCCGGCGGGCACTGCCCATCAGCCGGCAGGCTGGTGACCAGGTGGGCGAGTCGGCCGCGCTCAACAATCTCGGCCGCGTGCACGACAGTGTGGGCGACCGGCGGCAGGCTCTGGCCTACTACGAGCGGGCGCTGACCCTCTGCCGGGAGATGGGGCAGCGGACCGGGGAAGCGGTCGCTCTCAGCAACATCGGCCACGTCCATGACAACCTGGGCGACCGGCAGCCGGCGCTCGACCACTTCTTGCAGGCCTTGCCCATTTTCCGGGACATCGGGGATCGGGTCGGGGAGGCGGTCACCCTCAGCAACCTCGGCCGGGTGTATCACAGCATGGACGAGTCACAGCGGGCCATGGAGTACTTCATGCACGCGTTGCGCATCCTGCGGGAAGCCGGCCATCGAGCCAACGAGGCGGTCACGCTCAGTAATATCGGCAGTGTTCTCCATAGCTGGGGCGATCGTCCAGCGGCGCTGGCCTGTTACCGGCAGGCCCTCGCCATCCAGCGGGACGTCGGTGACCGGGCGGCCGAGTCGGTCACCCGATTCAACATCGCGTCGATCCACCGTGCGGCGGGGAATCTCGACGAGGCCGTCGCCGAACTCGAACACGTCGTCGAACTGGATCGGCAGGTCAACCACCCGGACCTCGAATCCGACACCACGGTACTGGAGCAGGTGCGCCGGGAGCGCGACACCGGCCGCTGATCAGGCCGCCGGGCACGGGCGGACAGGCGGCCTGATCAGCGGTCACGGCGACGAGGACATGGCCGCCTCCCACCACGCCGGTCTCATCGGCTGACCACTGCGGGACCCGGGCCGAGACCTCGTCGAGCGCCTCCACCTCGGCGGCGGTCAGGTCCAGGGTCGCGGCGGCGATCAGCGCCGGGAGCTGGTCGAGGGTGCGGGCGCTGGCGATCGGGGCGGCGATGCCGGGCCGCCCGCGCAGCCAGGTCGGCGCCACGGTCGCCGGGCCAACTGTGAAAACCAAATCAATCCACCGTCATCGTCCTGTCCGTCAGTCCCAGTCATGACCACCGTCGAACGCTGGATCGAGGTCCACCGCCTGGCGGTGGCCGGCCTAGAGCCGGCGATCGCCCGCCGGCTCGAGCAGGTGCTGGCGCCGAAGTGGCTGCTCACGTCCCGGTTCACGGACGCTGCGAAACTCGCGCGCCTGACGCTGACTCTGGGGCCGGACGCCAGCGCCTTCTACGATCTGGGATGGGCCCAGTCCGCGACCGGAGATCTCCGGCAGGCGCTGACCAGCTATGAGCAGGCCTGGCGCCTCTACCAGCGAGCCGGTGATCGGGACAACGAAGCGACGGCCCTCAGCAGCATCGCGTTCGTGCACAACCGTCTCGGTGAACGACGGCAGGCGCTGGATTACCACGAACAGGCCCTGTCCATTCAGCGGGACCGTGGTAATCGAAAGGGCGAGGCGGCGACGCTCAACAACATCGGTGGTGTCTACAACGATCTGGGCGATTCGCGCCGGGCGTTGGAGCACTGGGAGCGTGCCCTGTTGATCCAACGGGAGATCGGTGATCGGCGGGGCGAGGCGGCGGCACTGAACAACATCGGCGGAATCCACGACAACCTGGGTGATCCGCGCCGGGCGCAGGAGTACTTCGAGCAGGCCCTGTCCATCCAACGTGAGATCGGTGACCCGGCGGGCGAGGCGGCGATCCTCAACAATCTCGGCACCCACCGGTTCCGGGACGGCGATCTCATCGCGGCCGGGGAGATGTTCGGGCAGGTCTTGATGATCGCTCGCGACATCGGTCATCGACTTACCGAGATGACCGCGAACTCCAACCTGGCCGTAGTCCTCGCGAGTGGGGGGAGGCTGAGCGAGGCGGTGGAATTCCAGCGGCGGGCGGTCGCCCTGGCCGAGCAGGTGAGCCGTCCCGACCTTGATCGGTTGCGAGCGCTCCTCACTCAAATCGAGCAGGCGGCGAGAGCCCGGGCGGAAGAGGCGCCGTCATGACCACGATCGAGCAGGTGGTCGAGGTTCACCGCCTGGCGGTGAAGGGGCGGGAGACGGCGATCGCCCGGAACATCGGGGGATGGCTGGCGACGGTGTGGCTACGCGGGTCGCGCTTCACCGACGTCATCGATCTCGCGCGCCTGACCCTGACGCTCGGTCCGCATGCGCCCGCCCTCAACCACCTCGGTGGCGCCCAATCGTCCCTGGGGCGGCTTCAGCAGGCTCTGTCCAGCTATGAGCAGGCGTTGCGCCTCTACCAGGAGACCGATGACCGGGGAGGCGAGGCCGCCGCTCTCAACAACATCGGTGGCGTGTTCGAGAGCCTCGGCGACCGGCGGCGGGCGTTGGACTACTACCAGCGGGCGCTGCCCCTCACCCGGGACGTCGGTGGCCGGGAGGGCGAGGCGGCCGCCCTCAACAACATCGGTCTCGCCTATGACGGCCTCGGCGAATGGCAGCGTGCGCTGGAGTACTACCAGCAGGCTCTGCCGATCAGCCGCGAGACCGGTGACTCGGTCGGCGAGGCGGTGACTCTCAGCAACATCGGTCTCGCCTATCGCCATCTCGGAGATCCGCAGCGGGCGCTGGACCACTACCAGCAGGCGCTGTCGATCCAACGGGACATCGGTGACCGGGCCGGCGAGGCGACCACGCTCAACAACATCGGTCTCGCCCATGACGGCCTGGGGGACCGGCCAGGCGCGCTGGACTACTACCGCCGGGCCCTGTCGCTGCGGCGTGAGGTGGGCGACCGGCAGGGCGAGGCGGTGACCCTCGCCAACATCGGCGTGTTGCTCGGCGACGTCGGCGAGAACGAGCGGGCGCTCGAGTTCTTGCGGAAGGCACTGTCCATCCGTCGAGAGATAGGCGATCGGGTGGGCGCGGCGACCACGCTCAACAACATCGGCGCGATCCTGTTCGGACTGGGCGATCTCGATGGGGCGAGGGAGGGCATGGAAGAGGTCCTCGAGGTCGTCCTCGAAGTCGGTGATCGCAGTTCCGAGGTGGTCGTCAGATCCAATCTGGCCGCTCTGCTGGTGGAGATGGGGAGGGTGGACGAAGCCCTCGAGTTCCAGCGCGGAGCGGTTGATCTGGCCGAGCGGATGGGACACCCGGCATCGGGTGCGCTGCGCAGGTACCTCGGCGACATCGAACAGGCAGCGAGAGAGAACGAGGATCGGTCGTGAGCCGGATGAATGTGTTTGAGCTGGAAGTCTTCGAGCAGACCTCGGACTACTCCGAGCTTCGGCTGTCCAGTGGCGGGGGGAAGCCGAAGACGCGGGCGCTGGACAAGGCCGCCATCGAGGAGCTGATCGGGGTGGTGGAGCATGTCTACACCCCGCATGCGATCGCTCAGAAGCTCTTCGAGTCGTCGCAGTTGCGGGAACTCGGGGCGAAGCTGGCCGAACTGCTGGACTCCGACGAGCGGTGGCTCGAGGACGTCCTCGGCAGCCCGCCGGGCAGCACGCTGCGGATCACGGCGGCCGAGCGGCTCCGGCATCTGCCCTGGGAACTGCTTGCCAGGGACGGCGCCTATCTGACCGTCTCCGGGACGGCGCCGCTGCTGCCGGTGCGGGCCATCGGCACCAACGCGGCTCTCAAGGAACCCGTCGCTCCCGGTAACCGGCCCCTGCGGGTGCTGTTCATGGCCACCTCCCCGGAGGGGGTCACGCCGGTGCTGAACTACGAGCGGGAGGAGGGGGAGATCCTGGCCGCGACCTCGCGCGCCGGCAGCGAGCTGGTGGTCGAGGAGAGCGGCACCCTGGACGGCCTGCGGTTCCTCAGCCTCGACCACGGTGAGGGCTATTTCGACGTCCTGCATCTCAGCGGCCACGCCACCATCGGGACGGACGGGCAACCCGTCTTCGTGGCCGAGGACGAGCTCGGCCGGCGCTCCGATGTGACCGCTGACCAGATCGCCCAGGCGATGGCCGGGTACTGGCCTCGCCTCGTCTTCGTCTCCGGCTGCCTGACCGGGAACGCGCCCGACGGCGGAACGCTGCCGTCGATGAGCGAGAGCCTGGTCCGGGCCGGCGCCCCCGCCGTACTGGGATGGGCCCTGCCGGTCAGTGACCTGGCGGCGACCGAGTTCGCGGCACAGCTCTACCAGGCGCTCGCCGACGGGCAGCGCCTCGACCGGGCGATCGTCGAGGCCCGTCAGCACCTGTTCGCCCAGAAGAGCTGTGACTGGCACCTGTTGCGGGTCTACGCCGACCGTTCGCCGCTCGCGCCCCTGGTCACGCCCCTGCGGACGCTCGGGCGCGCGCTGCCGCGGATCCGCTCCGCCGACCAGGACTTCCTGGATCCGCAGACCCGGCTGTCCCGGGTGGCGTCCCGGGCCGCGTTCGTCGGGCGGCGGCGCGTCATCCAGCGCTGTCTGCGGACCCTCAAACAGCCCCTGGGTGGGCCGGGCGCCGCGGAGGCGCTGGTTCTGCAGGGGATGGGTGGTCTGGGCAAGAGCAGTCTCTCGTCCCGGCTGCTGGAGCGGATGCCCACCCACCAGCGTGTCGTCTGGTACGGCCGGGTCGATCCGACCAAGTTCCGGGAGCTCACCGACAAGATCGATTTTCCGACCATGGAGCAGCAGATCGAGGCCACCAAGCTGCTCGACAACGAGCAGGCCCCGCTCGCCGTCCGGCTGCGTTTCCTGCTCAATGGGCCGCTCGCACAGACGCCGTGCCTGTTCGTGTTCGACGACTTCGAGGAGGGTAACCTCGAGGAGCGCAACGGCGGCTACGTCCTCTCCGCCGAGATGGCCGACATCCTCCCGGCGCTGCTGAAGGCGATCCGCGAGACCGGCAGCCCCAGCCGCGTCATCATCACCAGCCGGTACCGGTTCCCGGAGCCCGCCGGAACCACCGTCGTCGTCGAGGCGCTGGAGACCCTGTCCCAGGTCGAACAGGACAAGAAGATCTCCAACCTGGCCAACCTGCGGCCCGGTTCCGCCCTCGACCCCGGCATCCGGGAGCGTGCCATCGAGGCCGCGGCCGGCAACCCGCGCCTGCTGGACTGGCTGGACAAGATCGTCGCCGACACCAGCCTCGACATCGACGGCTTCATCACCGCCATCCAGGCGGAGGCGGACCGTTTCCGCCGGGAGAGCATCCTGGCGCAGAAACTGCTCGGCTCCCAGTCCGAGGATCTGCGGCGGATGCTCGCCAAGGTCAACGTCGTGGAGCTGCCGGTGCCGGCCGAGACGGTCCGCGCCGTCCACGACCATCCGGACGCCGACAAGCACATCCGGCGGGCCGCCGACCTCGGCCTCCTCGAAGAGGGCACCGACCCGGAGAACGGCCAGCCCCGCTACTTCGTCTCCAACGTCCTGCGCCCGCTGATCCGCCCGCTGCTCACCGACGAGGAGCACGTCGGGGCGTGTGCGGCGGCCGCCCGATCCCTCTACAAGATCTGGGTCACCGACCCCGCCGAGTCCGATTCGAGCTCATGACCACCATCGACCAGTTGGCAGAGATTCATCGCCTGGCGGTGGCGGGCCGTGAGCAGCCGATCGCCCGTGTCGCCGGGGACCGCCTCGGGCGGATCTGGCTGGGCTGGTCCCGGTTCGCGGACGTCTTGGCGCTGGCGCGTTCCACCTTGACGCTCGGGCCGGATCCCTCCGCCCTGTACGACCTCGGCTGGGCACAGCTGGCGACGGGGCAGACGCACCAGGCCGCCGCCTCCTTCGAGGAAGCGTTGCGCCTCTACCGGGAGGCCGGCGATCGGGTCAACGAAGCGGCCACCCTCAACAACATCGGGAGTGTGCACGAGAGGTTGGGTGACCGGCGGCGTGCTCTGGAGTATCTCCAGCGGGTTCTGCCCATCACCCGGGAGGTGGGGGATCGGGACGGCGAGGGATCCGTCCTCAACAACATCGGCGTCCTGTACGACAAGTTGGGTGACCAGCAGCGGGCGCTGGAGTACTTCCAGCAGGCTCTGTTGATTCGGAGGGAGGTAGGCGCCCGGGCCGGTGAAGCCATCACCTTCAACAACATGGGTTCGGCCCACGTGAGACTGGGTGATCTGCCGCGGGCGCTGGAGTACTTCCAGCAGGCTCTGCCCATTCTGCGGGAGGTGGGCGCTCGGGCCGGCGAGGCGGTCGCCCTCAACAGCCTCGGGGGCGTGTACGACCGGTTGGGTGACCCGCAGCGGGCGCTGGAGTACTTCTTGCAGGCACTGGTGATCCGGAGGGAAGTGGGCGACCGGGCCGGCGAAGCGATCACACTCGCCAACATCGGTGTCGTGGCGGCGGCCGGCGGCGCTTGGCAGCAGGCTGTGGACTACTTCCAGGAGGCCCTGGTGCTCCTCCAGGAGGTGGGCGACCGTGCGGGAGAGGCGGTGATCCGGTTCAACCTCGCCATGCGTTACCGGGCATTCGGCGATCTCGACCGGGCGGTCAGCGAGTTGGAGATCGTCGTCGAACTCGACCGGCAGACCGGCCATCCGGACCTTGCGGCCGACGCGGCCGTGCTCGAGGAGGTCCGCCAGGAGCTGGCACGGGCGCGCGCCGCATCCTGATGTCGCGGCGCTCCGCCCGTACCGGAAACGGATTTGGGTTCAGGGGTTCGCGGCCTCCTGGCGGATCCGGTCGAATTGCGCGCCCATCGCCTCGGCCAGGGCCTGCGCCGCCGAGAGGGGGCGGACCATGACCATGAACGAGTCGATGAGGCCGTTCTCGTCGTAGTGCAGGAAGTCGCAGCCGGTGATGGCCTTGCCGTCGACCTTGGCCTCGAAGACGAGGGCGTGGTCACGGCCGTCGGCGATCTCGCGGACGTAGTGGAAGTCCTCGAAGACCCGCAGCACGCCGCGGAGGATGGCCGCGGTGATCGGCTTGCCCTCGTAGGGCTTGAACGCGACCGGGCTGGTGAAGACGACGTCGTCGGCGAGCAGTGCCTCGATGGCGGCGGCGTCGCGGGCTTCCACGGCCTTACGGAAGGTGGTCATCGATCCTCCGAGGGATAGTCAATTTGTTGACTATAGCCGCCCGGGTTCGCCGAGTCCGCCCACCAGGCGCCCGGGCTGATGGAGCGCGATCCGCGGCCAGCGACCGGTGTCGAGACGTGCCTCCAGCAGGTGCAGAGCGGCCAGGTCGTCGGCGGGCTGGAAGGCGCAGTGGCCGGTGGCGTTCACGTAGAGGCTGCGGAACAGATCCGGGCGGTGCCGGGTGTGTGCGGCGTACCAGGCGACGTGCTCGACCGGGACCAGTTCGTCGACGAGCGTGTGCATGGTCAGGTGCGGCACCCGCAGCGGCCCGTTCACCATCGACGAGCGGCGCAGGTCCGCGACCGCCCACGGGTCGGCGGTCACGTCGGCCGTCGCGGTGAGCCGGTTCAGGTCGGCGCGCAGGTCGAGGCCCGCCTCCCGGTAGAGGGCCCGCACCTGCGCCGAGTGAACACTTCCGGTCAGCAGGGCACGGTAGTCGACGCCCCGGTTGTAGGCGCTGTTGCCGCCCGCGGAGAGTTCGATCTGCTGGCGGCGGTCACGTACCGGTTGAGGGCGCCGCCGGCGGTCAGCGCGAGGAACTGGCGCTGCTGCTGCTCGGCCGGGTCGCCGGTCCCGCCGGACAGGTTGAACAGGGCGGCGGCCAGCGCGATCCGGGCGCGGCCCTGGGGTGAGGCTTGCGCCTCGGTGGTCACGGCGAGGATGTCGGCGGCGGCCTGCGCGGCCTGCTCCGGGTTGTCGTAACGAACCAACGGGATGGTACGGCCGGGGGCGAGCAGTTCGGAGAGCGCGTGCAGCCCGTCCAGCTGATAGTTGTTGAGGTTCAGTCCGCCCGCCACGATGCCGCACGTGGTGAGCGCCCCGTCGATGCCGCCGCGCGGGTCGTGCGCCTGCCGTGCGCTGACCAGGCCGCCCATTGATCGTCCGATCGCGATGGTCCGTCTCGGTGGCGTGCCGAGGACGTCCTCGAAGGCGCGCAGGGCGGCGTGCTGGTCGGGGAGAGCGGTTTCCAGCGCCCACATGGTCGGGCCGGAGTAGGAGGAGCCGACCATCGCGTACCCCTCGGCGAGCAGCAGTTCCCGCGTCCGGTCGCTGGGCGCGTCCTGCGGGCGCAGCGGGCCGAAGCCGTGCGCGAAGAGCAGGACCGTGCTGAACATCGGCTGCTCGGATCGGACCTGGCCGCCGACCCCGCCTTCCTGCTGGCCCGTGCTCGCGCGGTGACCAGCGGCGCCGCGAACGCCCGCCTCGCACCGCTCGACCTCAAGGTCCGGTCACTGTCGGTGCTGTGGCTCGCCGGTCAGGACCTGGAGCCGACGCAGCGGGAACTCAGCGAGTTCCTGGGCCTCGACCCCAGCCAGGTGGTGGCGCTCGTCGACGAGTTGCAGCGGCGCGGGCTGGTCGAGCGCCGCCCGGACGAGCGGGACCGGCGCTCCCGGATCATCGTCGCCACGGCCGGCGGCCGGGAGCTTCTGGAGCAGGGGCTCACGGCGGTGCGGGAGGCCGGTGACGTCAGCTTCGCGAACCTCACTGACCGTGAGCGCAAGACCCTCGCCGAACTGCTGACGAAGGTCGCCTTCGGCTGACGTCCTAGGAGCCCTGGAGCTGCCACATCGCTTCCGGGCTCTCGGTGAGGTTGGCCAGAATCAGCCAGTCCGGCCGTTCTGCCTCGAAGACGACGGAGAGCCGGCCGGTGGTCTCCCCGAAACCCTCCGAGCACCCCGTGACCGCGCCCACCACGGAACCGTCCGCGGTCCTCAGCTGGAACTTGCCCAGGGCCAGGACCGCCGCGTCGGCCGCCGGCTCCACGGTCAGGTCGACCGTGACCCGTGGACCCGAAGCGCAACCCCCGGTACCGGTGGTGGCCCGGGTGGGTGTCACTCGCAACTCGGTCTGGTCCACGAACACCGTCACCGGCTCGCCCAGCCACTGGTCCAGTGCGTTCGGGTCGGCGACCTGGACGCGTCCCTCGGTGAAGAACGCGTCGATGATCGCCTGCTGCCCAGGCCCGTTCTCCACCGGCTCCTTGGCCAGAATGTGCCGGCCCGCCAGGAGAATCACCGACAGGGCGAGCATCGGTCCCAGCACGCGACGCCATTGCTCCGGCGTCCACCCGCTGCCGTATCCGTCTGCCATTCCGCCTCCAAGATCAACCCTGTGCGGTGGTGGATGCTACGACACCGCCGGACGGCTGCTTCGATGGAGGAGTGATGAGAGAGAACAGGACATCGCCGCCGCTGGGCCGGGTCGATCTCGGCGAGGTGCCGTACGAGCGGGCCATGGCCGACATGGACGAGTGGGTCCGGCAGCGGCGTGAACGGGCGACCGGGGACCGGCTGTTCCTGCTCAGCCATCCGCCGGTGGTCACCTACGGGCGGGCCACCAGCCCGGAGCACTTCGCCGTGCTGTTCCCCGGCATCCCGGCGGTGCCGACCGACCGGGGCGGGCTGGCCACCTACCACGGACCCGGCCAGCTCGTCGGCTACCTGGTGCTGGGCCTGCGCGACCGCGGACCCGGCGACATCGTCCGCTGGCTGGAACTCGGCCTCATCGCCGCTCTCGCCGACCTCGGCCTGGCCGCCGTCCGCCGGGACACCCCGCGAGGCGCCACCAGCCTGGTCGGGGTGTGGACACCGGACCACCGCAAGGTCGCCTCGATCGGGATGCGGGTGCGCGGCACGATCACCAGCCACGGCTTCGCCCTCAACATCGACCCGGACATGTCGGTCTACGACACCTTCACCGCCTGCGGCCTGCGCGACGTCGAGATGACCTCGGTGCGGCAGTTGGCCGCCGAACAGGGTGTCCGGATGCCGTCGGACGCCGAGATCCGGAACGCCGTCGCCGGCCGCCTCGGAGCGGTCACGACGGGCTGAGCGGTGACTACTTCCCGGCGAGCGCGGCGAAAACGGCCAACAGGGCGCCGACTCCGGCGTTCACCGCGATGACGAAGCCCCGCTCCGAGCCGGCCGGGGCCAGGGCCACGCCGACCACGACGGTGGCCACCGCGGCCACGGCCATGCCGATGCGCGCCACCCGCTGATCCGCGGTCCCGTGCCGCCCGCGCAGCACCGACGACAGGATCACCAGCGCGCCGACCGAACCCGCGACGCCGGCGATGAACATCGGTACGCCGAGCTCCGGCACACCCGACCGGATCCCGTCGGCCCCGCTCCACGCGAGCAGACCGAAGATCACCACAGCCATCGCGTGCAGGGCGGTGCCGACGACTCGTACTTCAGGCATGGCCCATCCTGGCATCCGGAGGTGTCGATTCCCAGATCAGAATCTGGCGGTGATGGGTGAAACCGTTACGCAGGTAGAAATCGACCGCCCGGCGGCCGGAATGGACGGTCACGTGCAGCAGTTCCCGGTCGCGGGCCTCGGCCAGGATCGCGGCCATCAGCGCCGCGCCGATACCTCGACGCCGGAACTCCTCACGAACCATCACCGACTGCACGTCCCCGAAACGGCGGTCCATCGCTTGGCCGCCGGGCACCCGCTGCGCCACGAACAGCCAGGCGCAGCCGACCACGTACCCGTCGACCTCGGCGACGAACGGCAGATGCGTCTCCGCATGCGTGGCCATCCACCCGGCGAGCGCCGCGATCCCGTCCGGCCCGATGTCCCGCAGTTCCGCCAGCGCCGGTGCATCCGCCGCATCGCCCTTCCGCACGATCACCCGCCGGAGTCTAGAACCTCGTGGCCAAGGTCTGCGTTTCGCTTCCACCCCTTTCCCGGTACGCGTGACGCCCTCCCGCTCTTATCAGGGTCGTCCCGTCCGGTCGTCGCGATCTCGCTGCCCGCTCCGGCCTGTGCCGCACCCGCCGGGCTGAGATCGGTGGCCGGGCGGGCCCGGCCAGTCGCCGCCACCCCGCCTGCCGCCGGTCACGGCCGCACGATCGACTCGTCTGCCCAGCTTTCGGTCATCCAGAGTGGCTGGTCGCCGTCCTGTCTCCCCGGCGCGGAGGTTCACCAGAGCCGGTGGACGGGGTTCCTCGCTTACGCGGAGTTCCGGCCGGCCGGGCTTTCGGAGGTGAGCGCGCACAGTGAGTTCTACAGCGGGCGCACACGGTCGAGCGGACGAAACCATGGCGGGAGCACACGAAAGACGCCATGTGCGCGGCCACCGCGGCTACCGGCCACGTGGGCGACCACGACACCGCCAGCGTGTACATCCACCCGCCCTGGTGGAACCGCGACCACCCGCCCAGAGCGACCGGTGCAACGGCCGAAAGCGGGCAACCCGGGTGCCGGGGAAGCACGACCGCGGCCACCCGCCCGGCGGGACCGAAAGCAGGTCGGTGAGCCGGCCGGAAGCGAAACGCGGACCTCGATCTCTAGCCCACGGGGGCCGTGGACTCGCGGGTGATCAGGCGGCACGGGACGGTCTCGGTGCCGGAGCCGAGGGTGCCGCCGATCGCGGCGAACAGGCGCTGGGCGGCCAGGCGGCCGAGCTGTTCCAGGTTCATGTCGATGGTGGACAGCGGCGGCCGGGCGTTGGCGGCCAGGATGTTCCAGTTGTCGAAGCCGATCACCGCGACCTGGGACGGCACGTCGAGTTTCTCCTGGTGGAGGACGTCGAGGACGCCGCGGGCGATCTCGTCGGAGCCGGCGAAGACGGCGTCGATCTCCGGGTCGCGTTGCAGCAGCATGCGGGTGGCGCCGCGGCCCCACGCCTCCGACCAGTTGCCGAACCACACCTGGTCGCCGGCGAGTTCGAGGCCCTCCTCGGCGAGTCTGGCCAGGGCGCCGGTGGCGCGGTCCTGGGCGGCGCCGTAGGTGGCGTCGCCGGTGATGTGGGCGATGCGGCGGCGGCCGTGGCGGATCAGGTGGTCGACGGCGAGCCGGCCGCCGCCGATGTTGTCGGTGACCAGGGACAGGTCGGCCGGGTCCTCGGACGGCGCGTACGCGTAGATGACCGGAACCGGCAGCTCGCCCAGCGATGGTCGGGCGTCGGGGCGGGCGCCGACGACGATGAGCCCGTCGACGCGGCGTGACAGCAGGGCCCGCAGGTGGTGCTTCTCGCGCACGTTGTCGCCGCGGGCGTCGCAGAGGAACACCGATGTCTGGTCGGACCCGAAAGCGTCCTCGGCGCCCATCAGGATCGGGATGGAGAAACGGCCCTCCAGGTCGGAGGTGAGCAGCCCGACCGTCCCGCTGCGCTGTGTGATCAGGCCCTGGGCGAGGGTGTTGGGCGAGAAGTTCAGCTGTTCGGCGGCGCGAATCACGCGGTCACGGGTGCTGGCGCGGACCTGGGGCTGTCCGTTGAGGGCCTTCGACGCGGTCGCGATGGAGACGCCAGCGAGCTTGGCGACTTCGCGGAGCGTGACGGGACGGGTGGTCACGGGAGCACCTCCACATCGGAGCAGGTCATCGAAGCTCTTGACAACGGTTTTTCCTCCGTATTACGTTCCGGAAAACCTTTTCGGTACGCCTGGCTCGTACCTCTTCACTGCTCAACTCGTCCCGAGCGTACCCGCGAATATACCCGCACCGAAACTCACCGAAAACCGGAGGTGCTCCGTGCGTCGAATATTGAGCGCCGCCCTGGCGGGCCTGCTGATCACCGGGCTGGCCGCCTGTGGCGGGGACGGCGACAAAGGAACAGCCGCCCCGCCGGCCGGCGCCGGCGTCGAGGGGGTCGACGACGGCTCCGAACTGACCCTGTGGACCCGCGCCCCCCTCGAACTGCAAGCCAATGCCCTGGTGAAGGCCTACAACGCCTCGCACAAGAACCAGGTGAAACTGACCATCGTCCCGAACGACGACTACGTGGCCAAGGTCGGCGCGGCGGCCGGCAGCGGCGACCTGCCCGACCTGTTCGCCGCCGACATCGTCTACGTGCCGAACTGGACCAAGTCCGGCCTGTTCTGGGACCTGACCGAGAGCATCGGCCAGCTCTCCTACGCCGACAAGATCAACCAGGGGCACCTCCAGGCCGGCACCTACGAAGGCAAGAAGTATGTGCTGCCCTTTGTTCTGGACCTGTCGGTGGTGTTCTGGAACAAAGGGCTCTACAAGGAGGCGGGACTCGATCCGGAGAAGGGCCCGACCACCCTGGACGAGTTCAAACAGCAGGCCCTCGCCGTCCAGAAGCTCGGCAAGAAGGACGTCTACGGCACCTATTTCGGCGGCAACTGCGGCGGCTGCAACGTCTTCACCTGGTTCCCGATGGTCTGGGCCAGCGGTGCGGAGGTGATGGACCCGGCTGGCACGAAGTCGATGCTCAACGGCCCGGCCGCGCAGAAGGTCTACTCCACCTGGCGGGAACTGCAGGCGGCCGGTGCGATCGCGCCGGGCGCGAAGGACGAGACCGGACCCACCTGGGTCGCGGCCTTCCAGGAGGGCAAGGTCGGCGTGATGCCCTACCCGGCGACGCTGCTGTCGACCGCGTCGCAGACCGTCGACGTCGGCGTCACCGCGATCCCGGGCGTCTCCGGTGGCGGCTCCACGTTCGTCGGCGGCGACGGCATCGGCATCTCCAAGGACTCGAAGAAGACGCAGCAGTCGTGGAACTTCATGTCCTGGCTGATGTCCGAGGCGGCGCAGGTCGAGGTGCTCGCCAAGAACAACTCCAGCGTGGCCCGCACCGATCTGGTGGACAACCAGTATTCGGCCAAGGACCCGCGGGTGGTGGCGATCAACAAGGCCGCGGCCTCGCCGCAGAGCAAGACCCCGGTCGCGGTCAACTTCCAGCAGGCGTTCAACGCGCCGGGCAGCCCGTGGGTCACCCTTCTGCGCAATCAGGTGTACGGCGACGCCGGCAGCCTCGAGAAGGACAACGAGGCCCTGACCGGAGTCCTGGCCCAGTGACGAGTGGCGGCGCCCGGTGGCGGAAACCGGGCGCCGCACCAACCCGAAGGACCGACCCACCGTGGCATCTCCCGTCAGCACCCTGGAACAACAACGGAGCTCGCCGGCCGTACCGGTGAAGGGTTTGAAGCGACGTCGCAGGCCGAAGCTGACCGGCTGGGCCTACGCGGCACCCACCGCGTTGTTCGTCCTGATCTTCTTCGTCGTGCCGGTGATCCTGGTGGCGCGGATGTCGGTCTCCGACTGGGGGCTGTTCACCGGCGACCGTGGCTGGAACGCGCCGGAGAACTACCAGGACGTCATGGACGACCGGCTGCTGTGGCCGGCTGTCTGGTTCACGATCAAGTACACCGTGGTCACCACCGTCATCCTGCTCGGCCTCGCGCTCGCCCTGGCGCTGCTGGTGCAGGAGTCCAGCCGCTGGACCGGCATCCTGCGCAGTTCCTTCCTGGTGCCGTCGGCGCTCGGCCTGGCCTCGGCGTCGTTGCTGTTCTACGCCCTCTACTCGCCGCAGAGCACCCCGCTCGGCTTCCTCGGCATCGACTCGTTCCTCGGCACCCCGAGCTCGGCGCTCTGGTCCACGGTGGCGCTGATCGTCTGGCGATTCGCCGGTTTCTACATGCTGCTGTTGCTGGTCGGATTGCAGAGCATCTCGGATGACGTCTATGAGGCGGCCCGCCTGGACGGCGCCAGCCGGATGCAGACCTTCCGGCACATCACGTTGCCGCTGCTCAAACCGTCGCTCGCGTTGTGCGCCATCCTCTGCGTGACCGGCTCGCTGCTGGCCTTCGACCAGTTCTACATCCTCACCAAGGGCGGCCCGGACAACAGCACGATCACCATCGTCCAGCTGGTCTACAACATGGCCTTCTACGGCCAGAACAACCTGGGCCGCGCCGCCGCCCTCTCGATCCTCATCCTGGCCGTTCTGCTGGTCGTCAACGTCCTGCAGTTCCGTGGCCTGCGCGGCAGGGAGGACTGACCATGCGCACCCCGCAGCACGTCGTCGGCGGCGGCCTCGCCGTCCTCTTCCTCTCCCCGCTGGTGTGGGCCGCGGTGGCCTCGGTCAGCCCGCAGGCCGGCACCGCGCAGACCTCCGGCTGGGGTCTCGGCAACTACCAGACCCTCGCGAACTACCAGGCCGGAATCGGGCAGTACCTGCTGAACTCGACGATCGTGTCGGTCCTGACGGTGCTGTTCACGCTGGGCGTGTCCCTGCTCGGCGGGTACGCGTTCGCGATGTTCAAGTTTCCCGGCCGGAACCTGCTGTTCCTGGTCACCCTGGCCATCCTGATGGTGCCCTACGCGACCCTGCTGATCCCGCTCTACGTCCTGCTCAACGACCTGGGCCTCCAGAACTCGTTGGTCGGGCTGGCGCTGGTGCTCACCATGTTCCAGCTGCCGTTCGCCGTCTTCATGATGCGCATCTCCTTCGAGGCGGTGCCCAGGGAACTCGGCGAGTCGGCGCTGGTCGACGGCTGCGGCAGCTTCCGCGCGCTGCTGCACATCATGCTCCCGGTGGTGCGGCCCGGCCTGATCACCGTCGGCCTGTTCGCGTTCCTGGCCGCCTGGAACGACTTCATCACCCCGCTGGTGCTGATCAGCGACTCCGACCGGGCGCCCCTGCCGCTGGCCGTCGCCAACATGCGCCAGCAGGTGATGGGCATCGTCGACTACGGCGCCACCGAGGCCGGGGTGGTCACCCTCGCCCTGCCCTGCATCCTGCTGTTCCTCGCCCTCCAGCGGCACTACGTCCGCGGGTTCCTGTCCGGCGCACTGAAGGGTTGATTCTCACGTGACGATCGAGAAAGCCGTCGTGTCCGGCGAATGGACCGGGCGCGGCGGGACTCCGGCTGCCCCGAGCGCCGGCCGGCTGCGGCCGCTGGGCCTGCACGAGGTCACCCTGCGTCCCGGGTTCTGGCAGCGGCGGCAGCACACCAGCCGGACCGCCTCCTTCGACCACATCGAGCACTGGCTGCAACGGGCCGGCTGGCTCGGCAACTTCGGCGCGACCGTGGAGGGCCGCCGCGGGCGCGAGTTCTCCGACTCCGAGGTCTACAAGTACCTGGAGGCGCTGGCCTGGGCCGGCGATCCGGCGTACGAGGACCGGTTCCACGCCATCGTGGCCCGGGTCGCCGCGGTCCAGCAGCCGGACGGCTACCTCAACACCAACTTCGGGCGGCCCGGCCAGGCCGCCCGCTACAGCGACCTGGAGTGGGGCCACGAGCTCTACTGCTACGGCCACCTCATCCAGGCGGGGGTCGCCCGGGCCCGCACCCACGGTCACGACGACCTCGTGACCGTGGCGGTGCGCGCCGCCGACCACGTCTGCGACACGTTCGGCCCGGACGGCATCCAGTCGGTCTGCGGGCACGCCGAGATCGAGCCCGCCCTGGTCGAGCTGTACCGGGTCACCGGCAACCGCCGCTACCTGGACCAGGCCCGGCTGTTCGTCGAGCGCCGCGGGCGGCAGGTGCTCGACGACATCGAGTTCGGCCGCGTCTACTTCCAGGACGACATGCCGATCCGCGAGGCCCGGGTGCTGCGCGGGCACGCGGTCCGGGCCGTCTACCTGGCGTCCGGCGCGGTCGACGTGGCCGTCGAGACCGGTGACACCGAGCTGCTGGAGGCGGTCGCCCGGCAGTGGCGGGCCACGGTCGCCCGCCGTACCTATCTGACCGGTGGCATCGGATCCCGCCACCAGGACGAGGCGTTCGGCGACGACTTCGTGCTGCCGCCGGACCGTGCCTACCAGGAGACCTGCGCCGGGGTCGGCTCGATCATGCTGGCCTGGCGGCTGCTGCTGGCCGAGGGCAACCCCCGCTACGCCGACCTGATCGAACGGGTCCTGTTCAACATCATCGCCACGTCACCGTCCGACGACGGCACCCGCTTCTTCTACACCAACACATTGCACCAGCGGGTCCCCGGCATCGAACCGGCCGCCGACACCCTGGTCCCGCGGGCCGCGTCCAGCCTGCGCGCGCCCTGGTACGCGGTGTCCTGCTGCATGACCAACCTGGCCCGCACGTTCAGCAGCCTGGCCGCCTACCTGGCCACCACCGACGACGACGGCGGCGTGCAGCTCCACCAGTACACACCCGCGTCGATCCGGGTGGGCGACATCGGTCTGGACATCGACACCGAGTACCCGGCCGACGGGCGGGTCACCATCCGGGTGGTGTCCGCGCCCGACACGGCGTGGACGCTCACCCTGCGGATCCCGCACTGGGCCACCGAGGCGACCCTCGACGGCGTGCCGGTGGCGCCGGGCCTCGCCGCGGTGCGGCGCCGTTTCACGGCGGGCGACACGCTGCTGCTCGATCTGGCGGTCCGGCCGCGGCTCACCTTCCCCGACGGCAGGATCGACGCGGTACGCGGAGACGTGGCCGTCGAACGCGGTCCGGTCGTCTACTGCCTGGAGTCGGTCGACCTGCCGCCCGGGGTCGCGGTCGACACCGTCCGCCTGGATCCGGCCGCCGAGCCGGTGGACCGCGACGGGACGGTGATCGTCACCGGTCGCGCTCAGCCGGTCCACGATCCGAGCTGGCCGTACGGTCCACCGCCGCCACCAGCCGATGGGGCTCCCGTCGAGATCGCGCTGTACCCGTACCACCGCTGGGCGCGACGTGGGCCGTCCACCATGCGTGTCTGGCTACCCACCACCACCTGACCACCCGGCCGGCCGCGATCCGGCCCGTCGGCCGGCCTTCCGGCCACGATCCGGTCCATCGGCCCGCCTTCCGGCCACGATCCGGTCCATCGGCCGGCATGGAGTGCCGTCCTGATCCCCGACAGGAAGTGAGCGCCACCGTGATCTCCCGTCGACACCTCCTCCAGATCGGCGCGGCCGCCGCCACCCTGGGGGTCCCCGCCCCCGCTGCGGCGGTCCCCAGGAAGAAGGTCAACGGCCTGCCCGTGCCCAGGTCCTGGAAGGCCGTCCCCTTCGACCTGGACCGGGTCACCCTGGCCCCGAGCATCTTCACCGAGAAGCGCGACCGCATCCTCGCCTACGCCCGCGCCTACCCGGCCGACCGGATCCTGGCCAATTTCCGGGCGGCCGCCGGACTGGACACCCTCGGCGCGCAACCGCCCGGCGGCTGGGACGACGCCACCGGCAACCTGCGCGGCCACTACAGCGGCCACTTCCTGTCCCTGCTCGCGCAGGCGTGGGCGGGCACCGGCGAGGCGGTCTTCAAGGACAAACTCGACTACCTGATCACCGGCCTGAAGCAGTGCCAGGACGCGTGGGCCGCGCAGGTCGGGCAGCCCGGCACCCCGCCGCCCCCGGCCACCTGGACCAGCGAGGGCCTGGAGCTGTCCGGCGACGGGCAGTACGTGGGCCTGCCGGACGCCACGATCGACGGCCTCACCCAGGCGACCGTCGTCATCCGTTTGAAGATCGACGAGCTGCGGACCTGGTCGCGGGCCTTCGACTTCGGGGTCGGCCCGGCCGTGAACATGTTCCTGACCGTCCACGACGGCACCGGTCCCCGGTTCGCCATCACCACCAGCGGGAGCGGCGGCGAGCAGCGGATCCCGGTCTCCGCCCCGCTGCCGGTGGGCGAGTGGGTCGACCTGGCCGTCACCCTCGACGGCCAGGTGGGTGTTCTCTACATCAACGGCGTCGCGGCCGGCACCAATCCGGCCATGACCCTGACCCCGGCGGACCTGGGCGCGCCCAAGAACAACTGGATCGGCCGCTCCCAGTACGGCGACGCCGGCCTGAAAGCCGTGATCGGCGAGTTCCACCTGTTCGACCGGGCGCTGACCGCCGGCGAGATCGCGGGCAGCACCGGCAATCTGGCCTGGTACCGCTTCGACGAGAGCAGCGGAACCACGGTCGCCGACTCGTCCGGCCGGAACTGGGACGCGGCCGTCGTCACCGGCGCCGGCGGACCGCCCGGACCGAGCCACGCCGGGTTCCTGGCCGCCTACCCGGAGACCCAGTTCATCCAGCTGGAGCAGTACGTCACCTACCCCGCGATCTGGGCGCCCTACTACACCTGCCACAAGATCATGCGCGGGCTGCTGGACGCGCACACCCTCACCGGCAACGCCACCGCCCTCGACGTGGTCCGCGGCCTGGGGGAGTGGGTGCACTCCCGGCTGTCGAAGCTGCCCCGCGAGCAGCTCGACCGGATGTGGTCGCTCTACATCGCCGGCGAGTACGGCGGCATGAACGAGGTGCTGGCCGACCTGGCCGCGCTCACCGGCGACCGCACCTTCCTCACCACCGCCCGGTACTTCGACAACACCAGGCTGCTCGCCGACTGCGTGGCGGGAACCGACACCCTCGACGGGAAACACGCCAACCAGCACATCCCGCAGTTCCTCGGTTACCTGCGGCTGTTCGAGCAGGGCGAGGGCACCGACTACCGGACCGCGGCCGCCAACTTCTTCGACATGGTCGCCGGCCACCGCACCTATGTGCACGGCGGCACCGGCCAGGGCGAGGTGTTCCGCGGCCGGGACGTGATCGCCGGCAGCATCGTGGGCGCCACCAACGCGGAGAGCTGCGCCGCCTACAACATGCTCAAGGTGGCCCGGAACCTGTTCGCGCACACCCCGGACGCCCGGTTCCTCGACTACTACGAGAAGACGCTGGTCAACCAGATCCTCGCCTCGAAACGGGACGCCGACAGCACCACCGACCCGCTGGTCACCTACATGGTCCCGGTCGGGCCGGGCGTGCGGCGCGGCTACGGCAACATCGGCACCTGCTGCGGCGGCACCGGCCTGGAGAACCACACCAAATATCAGGACACCGTCTACTTCCGGTCGGCGCGCGACGACGCGCTCTACGTCAACCTCTACATCCCGTCGACGCTGCGCTGGGCCGAGCGCCGGGTCACGGTCACCCAGTCCGGCGACTATCCGCGCACGCCGGCCACCACCCTCACGATCAGCGGCAACGCGCGCTTCGACCTTTCGCTGCGGGTGCCGTCGTGGGCCGGGTCCGGCTTCGCCGTCACGATCAACGGCAAGAAGCAGAGGGTACGGGTGGGAAGCGACGGCTACGCCGGTTTCGAGCGCTCCTGGCGTACCGGAGACCGGGTCGAGGTGAGCTTCTCCTACCGGCTGCGCGTCGAGCCCACCCTCGACGACCCGGGCCTGCACGCCCTGCTCTACGGCCCGATCGCCCTGGTGGCCAAGTCGGTGGGCACCGCCTATCTGGAACTGCCCGCCGACCTCGCCGCAGCCGTCCAGCCCGGCGACCGGCCGATGACGTTCACCACCGGGGACGTCACGTTCGAGCCGTTCTACCTCGGCGACACGGCCGCCTATCACGCGTACGTCCGCGCCCGCTCCTGAAGAGACTCGCTCCTGAGAGAAGAGCCATGCCGAAACCCCGCCACATAGCCGGGGCGACCGCCGCCCTGCTCATCGTGACCGTCCTGTCCCCGGTCGCCGCCCAGGCCGCCCCGAACAGCGCCACCCCGTACCCGGTCTTCAAAGGTGACGCGAATCCGGTGCCCGACGACCGCACCGGCTACCACACCCGCAACCAGCTCCAGGCGATCTTCGACGCCGACGTGGCCGCCGGCGCCGGCAGCGGCACCGACAACGACTTCTGGATCGACCGGATGCTGGCGCGCACCGGGAACCAGCCGGGCGGCTCCAACGGCGACGCCAACCAGTACCTGTTCAGCCGGGGCCGTGCCCTGTTCATGAAGACCCACCAGCCGGGCACGCTCGGGTTCGGCGGCGAGGTCGCCTACATCGAGTCGATCGCCGGTGGCCAGGGCGCCTACACCATCACCGCGTCGGCCGGCGGGGCCGAGGTGGCCCTCACCGAGGACGCCACCCAGCGGAAGCAGACGCCCAGCTACTGGCGGGGCGTGTTCACCAACAGCGCGGCCGGATTGCGGGTGGTGCAGACCAAATACATCACCGACGCCAACGTCGCGGTCACCGACCTCGAGGTGAGCAGCGGCAACGGCACGGCCAAGGACGTCACCCTGGTCGCCACGTCACCGTTCGCCCGTACCGTCGAAGGGTCTGATCCTGAACTGACCGGCGCGGTGCGCGCCTTCAACAAGCTCACCGACCTGTTCCCGCGATTCTCCGGCGACGGGTTCACGCCGGCCGATGGCAGTTTGCGGCGGACAGTGAGCGTTCCGGCCAGCGGGTCGGTGCGGGCGAAGGTGCAGCTCGGGTTCGTCGCCCGGGAGGTCCCGGCATCGGCGGACGAGTACACCCGGTTCCGGGGGCTGAGCCCGGCGGACGCGTTCCGGGAGCACGTCACCGCCTACAACCGGTGGTGGGCGCAGAACGTGCCCTACCTGGACACGCCCGAGGACAACATCGACAAGACGCTGTTCTACCGCTGGTGGCTGATGCGGTACAACTTCCTCGACGCCGACCTGCCGGGCAACGACTACCAGTTCCCGACGTCGATGGAGGGCGTGCTCGGCTACAACAACGCGATCGTGCTGACCGTCGGCATGTTCGTCGACGACCTCAAGTACTTCCGCGATCCGGTCTACTCCTACGGGCCGTGGATCTCCGCCGGCGAGGTGGCCAGGAGCGGCAAGTACGTCGACAACCCGGGCGACCCGGCGAACTGGTCCAACAGCTACACCCAGTACATCTCCGAGGCGGCGTGGCGGTCGTACCAGCTGCACGGCGGTCCACCGGCGGTCGCCCGGAATCTCGCCAGGTACGCCGAGTACGACGTGGAGGGCCTGCTCGACGCCTACGACTTCGACGGCAACGGCCTGATCGAGTACAACTGGGGCGCGATGACCGGCAACGACGCCGACGCGGTGTCGTTCGACTGGCGTTCGGGCTACCTGGACCGCACCGAGAACGCGTACCTGTACTCGAACGCGAAGGCCGCGGCCGCCGCCTACCGGACCGCTGGCGACACCGCGAAGACGGCCGAGATGGACGCCCTCGCCGAGCGGATCAGGGCCGCCGTCCTGGAACACCTGTGGGAGCCGGCCCGGGACACGCCCGACGAGATGGGCCACTACGGCAACCTGCTCAAACACCGGCATGTCGCGTCCGGTGACCTGGTGCCGTGGAAGGAGATCAACAACTACTACCCGTACGCGGTCGGGCTGATGCCGAACACCGCCGAGTACCGCGAGGGGCTGCGGCTGTTCGCCGACGCCGCCCAGTACCCGATCTTCCCGTTCACCACGGCGAACCAGGCCGACAAGGCGGCCGCCGCCGCGCAGGGCGACCCGGGCAGCAACAACTTCTCGGTGATCAACTCGACGGTGACGTTCCGGATGCTGTCGTCGGTGCTGCGCAACTACCCGACCGGCTACATCGACGCCGAGTGGTACAAGAAGCTGCTCTACTGGAACGCCTGGGCGCACTACCAGGGCAACGGCGACAACCGGTACCCGGACCAGAACGAGTTCTGGGCCGACGGGTCGGTCGCGAACCAGAGCATCGGCTACCGGTCCTGGATCCACCACACCATCCTGGGCGCCACCAACTTCACCGTCATCGAGGACGCCATGGGGCTGCGGCCCCGCGACGACGCGAAGATCGAACTGGACCCCATCGACATCGGCTGGGACCACTTCACCGCCAACAACGTCCGCTACCGCGACCGGGACCTGAGCGTGGTCTGGGACGCGCCCGGCGGGACCGACCACTACGACTCGGCGCCGGACGGCTACTCGGTCTACCTCGACGGGCAACTCGCATTCACCGCCTCCGGCCTCGGGAAGATCGTCTACGACCCGGCCACCGGGCAGGTGTCCGCGGCGCCCGGCATCACCGTGGCCAATTCGGCCACGCTCGCCGTCAAAGCGCCGCGGGAGGTGGCCTTCGCGAGCGACGCCCGGATCAGCGACGTACTCGCCAAGGCCGGCGTCAACCCGGCCACGAACGTCGCCGCGGGACGGCCGGTCACCGCCACCTTCTCGGCATCCGGCCGCGGACCCGGGGGCGCGGTCGACGGCACCACGATCAACGAACCTTTCTGGGGTACGGCGGGATCGTCCACCGGCAGCGACGCGATCACCGTCGACCTGCAAGGGCCGCGCCCGATCGACGACGTGCGGGTGCACTTCTACAAGTCGTCGACGACCGCCACCGTCCAGGGGTACGAGCCGCCCGCACAGTTCCTCGTCGAGTACGACGACGGATCCGGGTGGAGGACCGTTCCCGGCCAGTCGCGCTTCCCGGCGTACCCCCGGGGGAATTTGAATCAGATCCGCTTCCCGGCGGTCACCGCTCAGAAACTGCGGATCACCGTGCAGCACGCTCCCGGGGCGAAGACCGGCATCAAGGAGATCCAGGCCTACGACAGCGGCGTTGTGGCGCCTGAGCCGTCCGCGGCGCCGGCGCTCGCAGACGCGTGGGTGGACTCCACCTACAGCCAGGCCGGATCGGTGCGCCTGATCGGCCTCGCCCAGGACGACGGGAACCCCGGCACCGCGCTGACCTCGGTCTGGTCGATGGTGGACGGGCCGGAGGGCGGCACGGTCGCCTTCGACCCGGCGAACACGCCCGGCACGGTCGCCCGGTTCACCGTCTCCGGGCGGTACACGCTGCGGCTCACCGTCGGCGAGTCGACCAGGAATGTCGTCGTCGACGCCACCGCCCTGGCCGAAGGGGAGATCAACGTGGCGTCGACCGCCACGCCGTCGGCCAGTTACACGGCCGGGTGGAACAACGTGAACGCGGTCAACGACGGGAAACCGCCACTGTTCGCGGGTGGGGCGCAGACCGACCTGTGGGGCACCTGGACCGGGAACGAGCCGGCCACCCGCTGGTTGCAGTACGACTTCGCGGCCGGTGTCCGCGTCGACCGGGCGTCCATCGACTTCTGGTCGGACAGCACCACCGGCGGCAGCGGCGTGTCCGTGCCCACGTCCTGGAAGATCCAGTACTGGGACGGCGCGAACTGGCAGGACGTCACCGGTGCGACCGGATTCGACCCGGCGGTTCGCGGGCGCACCAACGAGGTCAACTTCGATCCGGTGACCACCACCCGGCTGCGGGCCACCTTCAACGCCCTGCCGAACACGGCCGGTACCGCCTGGTCGGCGGTCGGGGTGTCCGAATGGCGGGTGTACGCGGCCGCGGCGTCGTCGATTCAGGGCGTCGACGTCCGTACCCCCGTGGGTGTCGTCCCTGCTCTTCCGGCGACCGTCGAGGTGACCTATGCCGACGGGGCGCGGCTGCCCGTCGCCGTCGCCTGGAGCGCCATCGAACCCGCGCGGGTGGCCGAGATCGGTGACTTCCGGGTCACCGGGTTCGTCGCCGGGACCACACTGACCGCCTCGGCCCATGTCTGGGTGCGCGGCAGTGACCCGGTGCAGATCAACACGATCGACCCGGTGGCCGTGAGCACCCGCGCCGGTGTGGCGCCGGTGCTGCCATTTACGGTCACGGTCGGCTACAACGACGGGTCGCGGCAGAGCGGTATCGGGGTGACCTGGACGGCGATCGATCCATCCGAATATGCCGCCGCGGGCACCTTCGAGGTGACCGGTCAGGTGGCCGGAACCGACAAGCCCGCGGTCGCGACCGTCACCGTCGGAGCGGGTGGACCGGACGACACCGCGCCGCCGGTCGCTGTCTTCACGGCTGACCCGGATGACGCCTGGACCAGCGAGAACGTCAAGGTCACGCTCACCGCTACGGACAACCGGGACTCGTCGCCGGAGTTGGAGATCGCGGTCGGGGCGGGGGAGTGGGAGGACTACGGCGGGCCGGTCACGGTCACCGCCGAGGGTTCGTCAACCGTGAAGGGGCGGGCAACCGATGATGCCGGCAACGTCTCGGCGGTCACCCAGCGGATCGTCGGCATCGACCGGACCAAACCGACCGCTGCGGCCACTTTCGACTCGGGGGCCCGTGCGGTGACGATCACCGGTTCGGATGCGCTTTCCGGGATCGGGGCGGTGCAGTACCGGCTCACGGTCGGTGGGGTCGTCACGCAGGACTGGACCTCTGCGAACGGGGCCGTGCCGATCGGGTCGGCGGCCACCACGGTCGGCTACCGGTCGGTGGACCGGGCCGGGAACACCTCCGATACCGGGAGCATCGACGTTCCGGCTGGTCAGGCGCCGGTCAATGTGGCCCGTACCGGGATGGCGTCGGCGTCCTACACGCCGGGGTGGCTGACCGTCGACAACCTGGCCGACGGGGTTACGCCTACCGGGCCGTCCGGGCCCAACACCGACGTGTGGAACACCTGGCCGCAAGTTGGGGAGCAATGGATCCAGCTGGACTGGGCGGCGCCGGTGACCGTGGACCGCACCCGGCTCTGGTTCACCGAGGATCTGGACGACACCGGTGCGGGTGTCGCCCCGCCGAGCGCGTGGAAACTCCAGTACTGGGACGGGGCCGCGTTCAAGGACGTTCTCTCGCCCAGTGCCTACGGCACCTCGGCAACCGGATGGAACACGGTGACCTTCACGAAGGTGACCACCACCCGGCTGCGGGCACTGTTGACCGCCAGTGGCGCCGAGGAGGGCAAGGGCGCACCGGGTGTGCAGGAGTGGGAGGTGTACGACGTTCCCGCCCCTGTCGAGCCCGGGTTCGACGTGACGGTCCAGGCCAAGGCGCAGTGCACCGGCGTCAACGCGTATGTAGCGGTCAACGCACGCAACATTGACGATCAACCACTCAACATTGAGCTGATCACGTCGTACGGGACACGGACGGTCGTCAACGTTGCGCCGGGCAAGGCCGCCTATCAATCCTTCAACACGCGGCAGCCGTCGGTCGCGGCCGGCACGGCCACCGTCCGGATCACGGGCGGGGCGGACACCGTCTCCCTCGAAGCGCCCTACAGCGCCATCACCTGCGGTTGACGCCGCACCCGGTCACGGCGGTGCCCGCGACCGGGTGCCGCCACCCCGACTCCGATAGGAATCGCCATGAGACCGCTCCGAACGGCGGTCGCAGGACTGGTCGCGGCCGGGCTGCTGCTCGCAGCACCCGCCGCACCGGCCCGGGCGGCCGACCCGTACACCTTCACCAACACCGTCAATCCGATCCTCGGCGACGGCTCCTACTACTCCGCCGACCTGGCGCCCCTGGTCGCCGACGGGCAGCTCTACGTCTACACCGGCCACGACGAGGCCGGTCCCGCGGTCAACGACTTCGTCATGAACGAGTGGGGTGCGTTCCGTACCTCCGATGTCGCCGAAGGCGAATGGACGCACTTCCCGTCGCTGATGCGGCCCGAACAGGTCTTCACCTGGGCCACCCCCGGCCGCGCCTACGCCGGCCAGGTCGTGCGGGGCCCGGACGGCCGCTACTACTGGTACGTCCCGGTCAGCGAACGCGACTCGACGGCCGCCAACACCTTCGCCATCGGCGTGGCCGTATCCGGCACACCCACCGGGCCGTGGACCGACCACATCGGCGGGCCGCTGATCTCGCAGCGCACCCCGACCGCCAACACGATCGAGAACATCGATCCGACGATCCTGGTGGAGGGGCAGCGGGTATTCGTCTACTGGGGCACTTTCGGCCAACTGCGGATGCTGGAGTTCCAGGCCGACATGAAGACGCCGGTCGGCACCCAGCGGGCGGTCACCGGCCTGACCGGGTTCTTCGAGGCGTCCTGGCTGTTCAAACGGGGCGACACCTATTACCTGGCCTACGCCGGGAACAACGCCGGTGGTTGTACTCCGGCGCACTATCACGCCTGCATCGCCTACGCGACCGCCACCGCACCGACCGGACCGTGGACCTACCGCGGCACCATCCTGTCGCCTGTCTCGTCGACGACCAGCCACCCGGGAATCGTCGAGTTCAACGGTCGGTGGTACCTGGCCTACCACACCGCCGACGCCGTCGGAGGCGGTCATTTCCGCAGGTCGGTGGCGATCGACCGGGTCGAGTGGGACGACACCCAGTCACCTCCGCGAATCAGGCCGGTCGTGCCGACACCGCCGAAACAGGCCGACCGCACGCCGCGCGCCAACATCGCCCAGGGCGCCACGGTGACCGTCTCCAACGAGCCGGTGCCGACCCAGTACTGGGTGAAGGCGCTCAACGACGAGATCGTCCGCGCCAACCCGCTGCCACCGGACATGTGGGGCACCTGGACCGGCGGCAACCCGCCCCAGCAGTGGGTCCAGTACACCTGGGACCAGCCGATGCGGATCACCGGTTCACAGATCGACTTCTGGAACGACCAGCCGCAGGGCACCGGCGTCGGCGTCGCCGCACCGGCCCGCTGGAAGATCCAGTACTGGAACGGGCAGTGGACCGACGTTCCCGGCGCCGGCGGCTACCCGACCGGCACCCAGGGGTTCCAGGACACGACGTTCGACCCGGTCACCACCACCCAGGTCCGGGCCGTGTTCGACGCGTCCACCAACGGCAGCACCTACTCGGCCGTCGCCGTCGAGGAGTGGAAGATCCTCGCGGCGCAGCCCGCCACGATCACCCCGCCGCCGATCACCGTCGAGGTCGGCGAGAACGAGCTGCCCGGGTCCGTTCCGGTCACGTTCGGATCGGAGACGTTGCAGGTCCCGGTCTACTGGGACCCGATCACCGCTGATCAGCCGGGCACCCTCAGCGTCAGCGGCAGCGTCCTCGGATACGCGGCCGGGCGCGTCACCGCACAGGTCACCGTGATCTCGCCGGGCGACACCGAAGGGGATCGAACCCCACCGTCCGTCGTGCTCACCGCGAGCGGTTCGGCGGGCGCCGCCGGGTGGTTCCGCTCCTCCGTCCGGGTACGGGCGAGCGCCGCCGACGACCGCGGCGGCCGCATGCGGATCGTCACCACGGTCGACGACGGCACACCGCAGACCGCCGAACCGGTCCGCTCCGCCGAGGTCACGGTCACCGGCGACGGCCGGCACACGGTCACCGCTACCGCCACCGACCGGGCCGGGAACACGAGTCCTCCGGTCTCCCGCACGGTCGACATCGACGCCACCAACCCGGTCAGCAGCGCCGCGGTGGCCGACCGGAAGGTGACCGTCACCGCCACCGACGCCACCTCCGGGGTGGACCGTGTCGAATACGCCATCGGCACCGGACCGTGGACCGTCTACACCGGCCCGGTCAGCGCACCGGACGCGGCCCAGCACGCCGTGTCGTACCGGGCCGTCGACAGGGCCGGAAACCTGGAGACCGTGCGAACCGTGGTCATCCCGGCCGACCTGTCCGCGCCGCTCAACGGCAACATCGGCCCGATCGCGACCGCGACCGCCTCCTACACGGCCGGATGGAACAGCCTCACCGCCCTCAACGACGACTCCGACCCGGCGTCGCCGTCCCAGGCCCAGATCTGGGGCACCTGGTCCGGCGCCCGGCCGGCGTCGCAGTGGATCCAGTACGAGTGGTCCCGGCCGGTACGGCTCACCGGCGCCGACATCAGATTCTGGCGGGACGTCGACCAGGGCACCGGAAACGGCGTCGCCGAACCCTCCGGGTGGATCCTCCAGTACTGGGACGGCACCGGCTGGCAGGACGTCACCGGAGCCACCGGTTACGGCACCAGCACCACGGCGTTCAACCGGGTCACCTTCGATCCGGTGGTCACCGCCCGCCTGCGGGCCGTGATCAGCGCCGACGGCAACGGCAGCACCTATTCGGCGGTGGCCGTCACCGAGTGGCGGGCGTTCGCCGAGGAACCCGCGCTCACCGCCACCGCCCAGCCGCGCTGCATCGCCGGCAAGGTCTATCTGGCCGTCACCGCCCGCAACGACCACACGGCGGCACTCGACATCGAGGTCGTCACCGCGTACGGGAAACGGGTCTTCGCCGCGGTCGCACCCGGCGCGAGCGTCTATCAGAGCTTCCCCGCGCGTGCCGTCTCGGTGCCGGACGGCGCCGTGACCGTCAACGGAACCGCCACCACCTATCCCGCCCACTCCTGTGGAGGCTGAAATTGATCAGAAGAATGCCGGTTGCCGTCGCCTGCTCGGTGCTCGCCGCGGCGACGGCTCTCCCGGCCACCGCTCTCCCTGCCACCGCGAGCGCCGATCCCGGTGAGGCCGAGGTCGAGGTGACCGTCCGGATCCCCGAGATCGAGGAGCCCGGCGTGCTCGCCCTGTCGGTCGCCGGTGACGCCGTGCCCCTCACCGAGAACGGCTCCGATCTGCTGGTACGCCAGTTCACCGGCCGCCTTCCGACGGTCACCGTGACCGACACCCGAACGCTGGAGGCGATTCCCGCCGGATCGTCGTGGGCGGTGCTCGGCAGCTCGAGCGACTTCGCCGGCACCGCCGGGCAGGCCCCGATCAGCGCCGGGCACCTGGGCTGGAAACCGCGGCTCATCGACGGCGGCGACACCGGGCTGGTCGCCGAGGGCGAGGAGGTGGTGACCGTTCTCGACGATCCCACCCAGCCCGGCAACAACGTCGGCCTCGTCGACCAGGAACTGCTGGTGTCCACCTACGAGTCGGCGGAGGTGACCGGCGGCGCCTACACCGTCGACGCCGACCTGTACCTGCGCACCCCGGCCGACGTGGCGGCCGGCTCCTACCACTCCACCCTGACCCTGTCCCTCTTCGAGTAGCTGGGAGCCGCCGTCGTGCACCGTGCCGTCGCCGTCCTCGCCTGTCTGGCCGTGCTGTCACCCGCGACCCCGGCGGCGGCCGCGCCGGCCACCGTCACCTGGACCGTCCAGCCCGCCGGCACGAACGGCCCGGACGGGCGGCGGTGGGCCGAGCACACCCTCGACCCGGGCGGGACGGTCACCGACCATCTGGCCGTCCGCAACCTCGGCGACGCCACGGCGGTGTTCGCGCTCAAGGCCGCCGACGGCTATCTCACCGAGAACGGCCGGTTCAACATGCTGCCCTCGGACCGGAGGTCGGCGGACGGCGGAACCTGGATCAGCGTCCAGGAGACGGTGACCGTGGCGGCGGGCCGGACCGTGGTGGTGCCGTTCACCGTCACGGCTCCGGCCGACGCCACACCCGGTGACCATCCGGCGGGGATCGCCGCCTCGATCGCCGGGAAGCCGGGCACCGTCCAGGTGGAGAGCCGGGTCGGCTTCCGGGTGCTGCTCCGCGCCTCCGGCACGCTGCGGCCGGCGCTGGCCGTCTCCGGGGTGACCACCCGTTTCCGGCCGAACTGGAATCCGCTGCGTCCCGGCACACTGCACGTCGCCTACACCGTCGCCAACACCGGCAACGTCCGCGCCGGGATCGAGGGCCGGGTCGCCGGGAACCGGGCCGATCTCGGCGAACTCCTGCCCGGCGGCAGCCGCACCGCCACGGCCGTGGCACGGACTTGGCCCCTCGGCCGGATCCGGACCACCCTGACCCTCACGCCGGTGGTCCCCGGCGCCGCCGCCGAACCCCACACGGTCACGGTCACCACCTGGGCATTCCCGTGGCCGCAGGTGCTCGCCCTCGCGGCCGTCGCCGTCCTGATCCTGCTGGCCCGGATGAGGCGGGCGCGCCTGAAACGGCTGCTGGAACAGGCCCGCCTGGAGGGTCGCCGCTCAGCGGGCACCTGATTCACGCGGCCCGTGACGAGCTGTCCCGGCTCCGCTGATCCAGCGCCTCGCCGGAGAGCGCGTCCCCGACGGCCGCGAGCAGTTCCACGGCGGTGAACGGTTTCTGGACGATGCGGGCCGAGTGCAGGTCGTAGCGGTGGCGCAGATCGTCGTCGCTGTAACCGGACATGAACAGCACCGGCAGTTCCGGATGACGGATCCGCAACCGCTCGGCGATCGCCGGGCCGGAGCGGCCGCGCAGCATGATGTCGGTGACGAGCAGGGCCACGTCGTCCGGTTCGTCGCCGGGCGGTGAGCCGTCGAGCCACACCGTGGCGCGGTAGCCGTTCTGCTCCAGGATCCGGACCACCAGATCGCGGACGTGCTCCTCGTCGTCGATCACCACCACGTGCTCGCCGTTGCCGGGCGCCGGGCTGTGGTCCGCGTCGGGAACCTGATCCGCCGGTTCGGCCGCCAGCGGCAGCAGGATCTGGAAGGTCGTGCCGATGCCCGGCGACGAGTCCACGCTGATCTGCCCGCCCGCGTCGGTGACGATGCCGTACACGGTGGCCAGGCCGAGCCCGGTGCCCCGGTCGGCGGGTTTGGTGGTGAAGAACGGCTCGAAGAGCCGGTCGCGCACCTCGGCGGTCATGCCGCAGCCGGTGTCGCTGACGGTCAGCCGGGCGTTGCCGCCGGGTGGCTGGTCCGTCTCCATCACGACCACGCCGCCGTCGGGCATGGCGTCCCGGGCGTTCACGATCAGGTTGAGCAGGATCTGATCGAGGTGTCCCCGATTGGCTCGGACCGGCAGCGGCTCGGGTCGTCTGCGGCAGACCAGCTGGATGTTGGCGCCGATGCTGCGCCGGAGCAGTTCGCCGGAGCAGTCGACGACCTCGTTCAGGTCGACCGTCTCCACCTGGGTCGGCTCCCGTTTGGCGAAGAGCAGGAGCTGCCCAGTCAGTTCGCGGGCCCGGTCGGCGGCGTCGCGGATCCGGGCCAGGTCCCGGCTGCCCTCGGGGGTCACCTCGTCGGTCAGGAAGTCGGCGTAGTTCAGGATTATCGCCAGCAGGTTGTTGAAGTCGTGCGCCACGCCGCCGGCCAGCTGGCCCAGGCTCTCCATCCGCTTGGCCCGCGCCGACCGTTCCATGGCCAGCTTCTCCTCGGCCTCGAGCCGCTTCCGGGCGGTGATGTCGCGTTCGGTGGCGGCCGCCGCGACCACCCTGCCGGAGTCGTCGCGGATCGGCGCGACCGTGACCGACACCAGGAGCTCCGAGCCGTCGCTGCGGATCCGCCGGGTCTCGTCGAATCGTAGGTGCTCCCCGGCGGCAAGGGGGATCTGGACCTGTTCGAATACGGCCAGCCGATCCGGGGGCAGGATTCGGGTGAACTTGCGCCCGATGATGTCGCTCGCGCGGTAGCCGTACATCTTCTCGGCGCCGGCGTTCCAGATCCGCACGACGCCCTTGAGGTCGGCCACGATGATCGCGTCGGCCGACTGTTCGACGAGGGCGCCCAGCATCTCCCGGTCGCCGGCCGCGGCGGACCGGGCGTTCAGCAGGGTGCGCAGGTGACGGGCGGTCAGCCAGCCGATGAGCGTGATGACCGTTATCAGCAGCAGCCGCAGGATCTGGTCGGGCGAGCCGAGCATCCCCTGCCAGGTGGAGATCGCGAGGGCGGCGGCACCCGCGTAGGCGCCGATGGTGAGCACCAACATGGGGCTGGCGGTGGCGGCGGCCAGCGCCGGCCCCACCGCCAGCATCCCGAAGGTGAGCATCCGGGGTGGCGAGAGGGCGGACAACACCGCCAGCACGGTCACGGCCACGAAAGCCCCGACGACACCGGCCGTCACTTTCGGTAGCCTCATCGTCCGGCCCCCTTTCCGGATGCAGGTAGGCTATGCCCGGCTTCGCCGCCTCAAACCCGGAACCTGGAAACCAGCGGCCGCGGCCCGACTCCCCGTGGTGATCCTGTCGTAGGGTGCAGCGGAACCCCTCGCCCGCTATCCGAAGGACCGGTGCCGGTGGCCCGTCTGCTGCTCGTCCGCCACGGTCAGGCGTCGTTCGGCGCCGACGACTACGACGCGCTTTCCCCGCTCGGGCACGAACAGGCCCGTACGCTCGGGAAATCGCTTTCCGACCGGGGTGTCCGCCCGGCCCTGCTGGTGCGCGGCGCGCTGCGCCGGCACGCCGAGACCGCCGCCGGGATCCTCGACGGCCTGGCCATGTCGGTCGACGTGGCGATCGATCCGGGCTGGGACGAGTTCGACTTCCAGCACGTCGTGGAGATCCACCGGCCGCTGTTCCGCGACCGCGCCGCCTTGGCGGCCGAGCTGGCGCGCGAGGCGCGCCCGGACCGGGCTTTCCAGGAGATCTTCGAGGCCGCCACCACCCGCTGGGCGTCGGGCGACCACGATCTGGAGTACGGCGAGTCGTTCCCCGCGTTCCGGAACCGGGTGGCCGCCGCCCTGGCGTCGGCCGAGACGCTGCTGCGTGCGCACCGGGAGGTGCTCGTCGTCAGCTCGGGCGGGCCGATCGCGATGGCGGCCACGTTGCTCACCACCGGGTCGGTGGCCGGATGGGCGGCCTTCAACCGGGTCTCGGTCAACACCGGCGTGACGAAGGTGATCGCCGGGAGCCGCGGGCTGTCCCTGTCGACGTTCAACGAGCATCCGCACCTGGAGGCCGACCGGCGGCTGCTGACCTACCGGTGACGGGCCGGGCGGGGCAGCAGCGCCGGGACGCGGCGCATGTGCTCGGCGTAGGCGGGACGGCGGACCAGTGAGCGCTCGTCCATCATCGGGATGCTGACGAAGGTGAACAGCAGCACCATGGCGACCGGGCCGGCCACGGTCCACCACCAGTCCGGGGCGGCGGCCAGGGCGAACAGCCACATCCCCCACCAGAAGAGGATCTCGCCCAGATAGTTGGGGTGCCGCGAGTACCGCCACAGGCCGCGGTCGATGATGCCGCCCCGGTTGGCCGGATCCCGGGCGAACCGCTGCAACTGGCGGTCGGCGGTCGCCTCCAGGAGCACAGCGGCCGCGGTGAGCGCGACGGCCACCACGTCGAGCGGCCCCCACGACCGGCCGGTCACCGTGACGGCGGGCCAGACGGCGAGCAGCCCGGCGAAGACCACCAGCGTGGGCATGAGCTGGATGCCGGCCAGGTTGACCAGCCACCACGGGACGCCGCGCGGTCGCCGCTCGCGCAGCCGCACGTAGCGCCAGTCCTCGTGGTCGAGGCCGCGCCACGACGACGCCCAGTTGGCGGTCAGCCGGATCGACCAGGCGAGCACCAGCAGTAGGACGGCCGTCTGCCGCCCGGTCACCGCCGAGATCTCGCCACCGGTGTGCCACCACACCCAGGCGGTCACGATCACGGCCGGGGCGACGCTCCAGTACGGGTCGTAGAGGCTCGCGTTGGCGACGAGCATGCTGGCCGCGAACACTACGACGGTGGCGGCCAGGTCGGCGTAGAAGGTGAGCAGCAACGGGTGCGGGCCACGCGCCACGGCCACGACCGCCCACGCGACCAGCCCGGCCGCCAGGTAGGCGGCCGTCACCACCGCGAACCCCACCGCCCGGTCCCGGCCCGTCGACATAGGACGAGACTAAGCGTGCACCACCCGTACCGTGAAGTCCGGTTCTTCGGCCGGACGGCCGAAGTGATAGCCCTGCAACAGCCGGTAACCGAGCCGGTAGAGCACCTCAGCCTGCTCCGCGGTCTCCACGCCCTCGGCCACCGCGTCCAGCCCCAGACCCGAGGTGACCTGCATCATCGCCTCCGCGATGACCGCGTGCCGGCCGGCCTCGGTGACCCGGTCGACGAACGACTTGTCGATCTTCAGTACGTCGACCGGCACGCTCTGCAACAGCCCGAGCGACGAGTGCCCGGTGCCGAAATCGTCGAGAGCGATCCGTACGCCCAGGGCCCGCAACTCGTGCAGCGCCGCCACCGCCGGCCCGCCCTCGAACACGGCCGTCTCGGTCACCTCCACGGTGAGACGGTGCGGAGCCAGACCGGTACGGGCGAGCACCGCCGCCACCGACGCCGCGAACCCGGACCGGGCCAGCTGGCGGGCCGAGACGTTGACACTGACCCGGTCCGGGGCGAGCGGCCCCAGTTCGGCGGTCCACCGGGCCAGCCGCTCGCACGCCGTCTCCAGGATCCACGCGCCCAGCTCGACGATCAGGCCGTTGCGTTCGGCGACCGGAATGAACAGGGCCGGGCTGATCAGGCCACGCTGCGGATGCCGCCACCGGACCAGGGCCTCCACCGCGACGACCCGGCACTCGGGCAGCCGGACGATCGGCTGGTACACCACCTGGAACTGGCCGGTGTCGAGCCCGTGCCGGATCTGCGCGCCCAGCCGGGCCTGCTCGGACGACCGCTCGTCGACCGCGGGGGTCCACCGGGCGTAGGTCTCACCGGTCCGCCTGGCCACGCACATGGCCACCCCGGCGCGGCGCAGCACCTCCACCGGATCGTCGGCGCCGCCGGAGTCGGTGACCCCGATCGCGGCGCCGACCAGCACCTCGAAGTCGTCCGACCGGACCGGGTAGTGCACCGCGCCGATCATCCGGCCGGCCACCGCGTCCGCCTCGGCGTGCGGCGCGTCGTGCAGCAGCACCGCGAACTCGTCGCCGCTGAGCCGGGCCACCAGCGCCTGTGGGCCGGCCAGCATGCGTACCCGCTCGGCGATCCGGACGATGACGTGGTCACCGGCCACCGGCCCGAGCTCGTCGTTGACGCTGCCCAGGTCGTTGAGCCCGACCAGGATCACCTGCGGGCGGCCGGTGGCCAGCGCGTCGCGGAGGGCCTGCTGGAAGTGGCGCCGGGTGTGCAGGCCGGTGAGGTCGTCGTGGTCCGCCAGGCGCCGCAGTTCGGCCGACTGCCGGTGCACCTGGCGCATGACGCCGGCCATCCGGGCCACCCCGAGCGCGAACAGCACGATGGCGCCGGCCGCGATGACGACCCGGTCGACCTGGTCGGCGCCGACCGAGGGGATGAACAGCAGGGTGGGCGGGAGCACCGCGCAGCAGGCGGAGACGGCCAGGCGGCCGCGGCCTGCCCGGGCCATCTCGGGCCGGTCCCCGGTCTCGGCGGCCGCCATCGACGGGTGCAGCGCGGCGGCGGCCCACACCACGTAGGCCAGCAGCCACGTCCAGTCGAGTCCGCGCCCGTCGTAGTCGAAATGCAGGCTCAGCACCGAGAACGCGATGTCCGCCACGAGCAGCAGCCCGGCCGCCACACCGAGCAGGTCGGAGCTGACCGAGCGGGCGCGGGCGCCGAGGAGCAGCCGGGCGACCATCACCAGCAGCAGCATGTCCAGTGCCGGGTAGGCGGTGCTGACCCCGCTCTCCAGCAGCGACGCCGACTCCCCGGCGGCGACCGGGTGCAGGACGAACACCCACAGCACCAGGCTGAGCCCGAGGGCGGCGATGGACGCGTCGATGAGCCCGCCGGTGTCCCGGCCGCAGCGGCCGCGCAGCAGCAGGAACAGCCCGGCGATCAGGGGCGGGTACGCGCCGAGGTAGAGGACGTCGGCCACCGACGGGTACGGCTCCTCGTGCCGGACGTACTCCAGGTACCACCAGACGAGATCGCCGAGGGCGGAGAGCGATATCCCGGCCGCGAACAGGATCCACGCGGCCGGGCGCGGTGGCCGGTTCCGGCGCACGCCGACCAGGATGGCCAGCCCGGCGAGAAGCCCCACGACGCTGTAGCCGATGTGCGACAGCGGACTGTCCGCGGGCAGCAGGTAGTAGCCGACGGTCGCGAGCACACCGCCCGCCGTCCACCACCGCCACCATCGGTTACCCGGCCCCATGGGCTGACCATCGGTCGCCTGGGGACCCACTTGAGAGGTGAGTGATGCGCCGACCCTCTTGTATAACGATCACATTCACGATTTCCGTAATCTGCGGAGCCCTGGGGTGGACGTGATGGCATCAAAATGTTTCCAGATCGATAACCCTTGACACCATCATTGTTATCGATAACATCGGCCGGTAGCAAAGCCTCCCCTCCGTGTACCGCCGAAAGGCGCGTGCCGTCGTACCCGGAATCCGCCCCCAGATCGGAGTCCCTCCCGATGTCCCCGCTCCCCGTCACCCGCCGCAGCCTGCTGGGCGCCGCCCTCGGCGGCGCCGTCGTCGCCACGACCGGCTCCGGCCGCCCCGCCGCGGCCGCCGAACTGCCACCCGCCCGCGCCGACCTCGGCGTCTCCGCCTACCCGTTCCCCCTCGGGCAGGTGCGGCTCACCGCCGGCCGACTCATGGACAACCAGACGCGCACGCTCAACTACCTGCGGTTCATCGACGTCGACCGGCTGCTCTACGTCTTCCGCGCCAACCACGGCCAGTCCACCGGCGGCGCCGCGGCCAACGGCGGCTGGGACGCGCCGACCTTCCCGTTCCGGTCCCACGTGCAGGGCCACTTCCTGACCGCGTGGGCGCAGGCCTACGCGATCCTCGGGGACACCGTCTGCCGCGACAAGGCGAACTACATGGTCGCCGAGCTGGCGAAATGCCAGGCGGCCAGCGGCTACCTGTCCGGTTTCCCGGAGGCCGACATCACGGCGGTCGAGAACCGCACCCTGACCAACGGCAACGTGCCGTACTACTGCATCCACAAGACGATGGCCGGGCTGCTCGACGTGTGGCGGTACGTCGGCAACACCCAGGCGCGCGACGTGCTGCTCAAACTCGCCGGGTGGGTCGACACCCGTACCGCCGCTCTGTCGTCCTCTCGGATGCAGGCCATGCTCGGCACCGAGTTCGGCGGGATGAACGCCGTCCTCACCGACCTCTACCAGCAGACCGGCACCGCCCGCTGGCTGACCGTCGCCCAGCGGTTCGACCACGCATCCGTCTTCACCCCGCTCGCCGCCAACACCGACGCGCTCAACGGCCTGCACGCCAACACGCAGGTGCCCAAGTGGATCGGCGCGGCCCGCGAGTACAAGGCCACCGGCACCACCCGCTACCTGGACATCGCCCGCAACGCCTGGAACATCACGGTCGGCGGGCACACCTACGCCATCGGCGGCAACAGTCAGGCGGAGCACTTCCGTCCGGCCAACGCGATCGCCGCCTACCTGACCGACGACACGTGCGAGCACTGCAACTCGGTCAACATGCTCAGGCTGACCCGCGAGCTGTGGGTGACCGACCCGAACCGGGCCGCCTACTTCGACTTCTACGAGCAGGCGCTGCTCAACCACGTGCTCGGCGCACAGAACCCGGCGTCCAACTACGGCCACGTCACCTACTTCACGCCACTGCGGTCCGGCGGCCGCCGCGGTGTCGGCCCGGCCTGGGGCGGCGGCACCTGGTCCACCGACTACGGCACGTTCTGGTGCTGCCAGGGCACCGGCGTCGAGGTCAACACCCGGCTCATGGAGTCGATCTACTACTACAGCGGCACCACGCTGACCGTGAACCTCTACGCCCCATCGGTGCTCACCTGGTCGCAGCGCGGGATCACGGTTACCCAGGCCACCACCTTCCCGGCCGGCGACACCAGCACGCTCACCCTCTCCGGGACGATGAGCGGCTCCTGGAGCATCCGTGTCCGGATCCCGTCGTGGACCAGCGGCGCCGCCATCAGCGTCAACGGCGTCGCCCAGTCGGTCACCGTCACCCCCGGCAGCTACGCCACGATCACCCGCACCTGGGCGGCCGGCGACACGATCACGGTCCGGCTGCCGATGCGGATCGTGCTGCGGCCGGCGCCCGACAACCCGGACGTCCAGGCGATCACCTACGGGCCGGCCGTGCTGGCCGGAAACTACGGGGACACCGCTCTCAGCGCCCCGCCCGCGCTCACCGTCTCGTCGGTCACCCGGACCAGCGCCACCGCCAACGGGGCCGCCGTCAACCTGGTGCCGTTCTACGACGCACACGGCTTCAACTACAGCGTGTACTGGCTCACCGCGGCCAACTACAAGATCGTCAACAACGCCACCGGCCTGGTCCTCGGCGTCCAGGACATGTCGACCGCCAACGGCGGCCTCGCCGTCACCTGGGGTGACACCGGCACCCTCGACCACCGCTGGGTCCGGATCACCGACGGCACCGCGGTCCGCTTCCGCAACGTCAACAGCGGCAAGGTCCTCGGTGTCGAGAACATGTCGACCGCCGACAACGCGCGCGTCCTGCAATGGGACGACAACGGCACGGCCGACCACCGCTGGACCCTCGTCGACCAGGGCGGCGGCCTCTACAAGATCCGCAACGTGAACAGCGGCAAACTCCTCGCCGTCCTCAACGGCGGCACCGCGTGGGGCGTCCAGGTGGTCCAGGACCCCGACAACGGCAGCGCCGACAACCTCTGGCGCTTCGCTTAAAACCGATCATTTCGTACGGGCTACGAAGCGTCACCGTGGCGAGCGCATGGCCCGCCTGCCCCGGCGCGGCCGTCGGCCGCCGCCGGGCTGATCCGGTGACGTCACCCTCACCCCGAAAGGTTCACCGTTACCCGAAAGGTTCACCCTTACCCCGAAAGGTGAAACCGTGTCCCTGACCCGCCGCACCTTCACCCTGCTGCCCGTCCTGTCCGCGGCGGCGACCGCCACCGCGGTCGCCGCCGCCCCGACCGCGGCTCTCGCGGCCAACACCGCCTACGTGTTCGCCTACTTCACCGAGACCCCGAACATGTCCGGCGCGAACTACGGCCTGCACCTGGCGGTCAGCCAGGACGGCCTGAACTGGTCGCCGCTGAACCAGAACGCACCCGTCGTCACCCCGACCGCCGGCACCCTCGGCCTGCGGGACCCGTTCATCCTGCGCAAGCAGGACGGCACCTTCGTGATCCTGGCGACCGACCTCAACGGCACCGACTTCGGCCAGAACAACCAGTACCTACACGTCTGGGACTCGGTGAACCTGACCAGCTTCACCGGCTACCGGCGGATCCGCATGCACACGCTGGCCACCCACACCTGGGCGCCCACCGCGTTCTGGGACGCCGCCCGCGGCCAGTACGGCATCGTCTACTCGGCCAACAACGGCACCGACGTGTTCATGGTCAACTACACGTCCGACTTCCGAACCGTCTCGGCGAACCAGGTCTACTTCAGCCCCGGCTTCCCGGTCCTGGACGGTGACATCGTCGTCGACGGCTCCACCTTCTACCTCTACTACAAGAACCTCACCACCGGCCTGATCCATGGCGCCCGCTCCAGCACCGGCGCGGCCAACAGCTACACCACCTACACCAGCGGCCTGCGCCAGGGCAGCTCGATGGAGGCCCCGCTCCTGATCAAGAACAACGCGGGCACCGGCTGGTGGCTCTGGGGTGACTCGTTCAGCCCGGTCAACAACGACTACTACCTGTGGAGCAGCGGCAACGTCGGCGCCAACAGCTGGACCGTGGCGAACCAGCGCACCTTCACCCCGCCGCTGAACGCCAAACACGGCAGCATCGCCGGGATCACCGCCGCCGAGTACAGCGCCCTGGTCAGCCGCTGGGGCCTGCCCGCCTGGGTGCGGCTCAAGTCCTCCAACTTCCCCGACCGGTACGTACGCCACGCCAACAGCATCGGCCGCATCGACGCCTACCCGTTCGACCCGCACCAGGACCAGCTGTGGCGGATGGTGGCCGGACTGGCCGACAGCGCCGGGGTCTCGTTCGAGTCGGTCAACTATCCCGGGCGCTATCTGAGGCACAGCAACTACGCCATCCGCCTCGACCCCAACGACAACACCACCGCGTTCCGCGCCGACGCCACCTTCTACCGGGTGGCCGGGCTGGCGGATTCCGCGTGGTCGTCGTTCCGCTCCTACAACTTCCCGGACCGCTACCTGCGCCACTCCAACTACGTGCTGCGCATCGACCCCCTCAGCGCCTCCTCCAGCGCCACCGACCGCCAGGACGCCACCTTCCGCGTCTCCTGACCTTTCCCTCGTCCCCCTTCCCTGGCTCCCGCCCGTCTCCTCCTGGCCCTGCGCCCGTCGCCCTCCTTCGTCCCTGCCGCCTCGCCGTCCCTCGTGTCCCCTCCTTTGTCCGCCCTAGTTGATCTTGGACGTTCCAACACCGCTGGCGGTGGTCAATAGTCCAAGATCGGCGGGGTGATGCAGCCAGCCGAACAAGATCGACAGTGCATGGTCGGCCGGACGGTGGGCACACCCGGAGCCGGGCCGGGACTGTCCGGATAGCGGCTGATCTTGTCCAGCTGGTCGTCAGCTGTCTCGGCACCGTTGAGGCAGCCCTCAGCGCCGGCCGGTCGGTTCCGGCTGGTCGCGAGTGCTGTCTCGAGCGCTCCGAGATAGCACCCAGAGCCAGCCGGGACAAGATCGACTATGGGGCATAGCTACCCGAAACGGACAGGCCCGCCGGGTCCTGTGTCCCCTTCCGGTCGGCGGAAGTTGGGCGGTGCGTCCTTCCCCTGTCCAGATCTTGGACGTTCCCCCGCCGCTGCGGTGGCCAGTCGTTTGAAACTGGTGGGGGATGGGTGGTGTGGTCTCCCAGCTCCGATCTTGGGCGGTTTTGTACCGCGGGCGGTTGTCGGTCGTTCAAGGTCGGCCTGGGGTGGGCGGTGCGGCCTCGCCGTCCAGATCTTGGACACTTTACTGCCGTGAGTGGTGGCCGATCGTCCAAGGTCGACGGGGTGATGGGTGGTGCGGTCCTTCCCCCTCGGATCTTGGGCGTCCTCCCACCGCGAGCGGTGGTCAATCGCCCAAGGCCGGTGGGGTGATAGCTGTGCGGCCTTTCTTCTTCGGATCTTGGGCGTCCTCCTACTGCGCGGGCGGTGGTCAATCGCCCATGATCGTCCTGGGTGGCCGCGGTGGCCGCGGTGGCCGGGGTGGCCGCGGTGGCCGCGGTGGGTGCCGTGGGGTGTGGTGGCTGCGGTGGCTGCGGTGGGTGTGGGAGTGCGTGGGTGGGTGTGTGGGGAACGGAAGGGTGGGGCGGATCTTGATGCGACTGGCGCGGGTTGAGGAGGCTGGTGCTCTGAGCGAGCTCGCTCTCAGGTCGAAGGCGTATTGGGGGTACGACGAGCCGTTTCTGGAGGCATGCCGCGCCGAGCTGACGTTGTTGCCGGGGGAGGTGACCTCTCGCCGTACCTCGGTTGTGGAGATTGATGGCCGGATCGCCGGCTTCTATACGCTGGACGGCCAGCCGCCCGAGGGTGAACTGGGCAATCTCTGGATCGACCCGGAACACCTGCGGCGCGGCATCGGCCGGGGTCTGTGGCAGCACGCCATGGGGGTAGCGCGGGAACTCGGCTTCACGACGATCCTGATCGACGCGGAACCGCATGCCGAAGGCTTCTACCTCGAGATGGGCGCGACGACCGTGGGCACGACTCCGTCGACGTCCATCCCCGGCCGCGTACTGCCCCGGATGCGGTTCGACCTCAAGTGAGGTCCAACTCCCCGTGTCCGGCGCCGTCGATGAATGCGGTCCGCTCAGCAGCGTAGGTGTGGAGGTGGGGCGGCTTGCCGCGGGCCTTGGTGTCCGCACGGCGACGCTTTCCTCGGTGAGTATGCAGGCGCCGTTCGCACCACTTCGGCCGCTCTCCTTCCAGCGTGCGCCGGGTGCGCTCGTTCCTCAGCCGGGCCGAGCCGTCTGCTCAATCATCTGCGCGGTCAGGCCGCGGCGTCGAGGCGTTGGGAAGCAGGTGATCTCCGAATCGGTTTCTGCGAAGAGGACACCGCCGACGTTCTCCATGTATACGAGCGGCGGATCGGGATTCTGGAATTCGAGGACGTGGAACGAACCCGGCATCCGTTGGCGCACGGGATGACCCGAAGCGTGACTTTCGCCTCTGCGGCATCCTGACCAGGTGCGTTAGCTTCTCCTGGTGATTGACCGGATTCCCACCCGCCACCGGATTGCGGCCTCATCGAGACGCCGGTACCGGCGTATCCCGGCGCCCGGGGTTCTGATGACGCGGGGGAGCGGCGGGGCGCACCGGTGACCTGCGACTGCCTGGCAGAGGGCGTGTGATCCGGCGCGGGAGTGTCTGTCGGCGAGCACCCCGGGATCTGGTCCTGGCCAGAACGTTCGACTGTGGACCGGGCTGGAGTACGCGGTGGGGGCGCCGAGCGTGTCGGTCGAGCGGTTCCTGGGCTGGGGCCGCCGGGATTGGCGACGGCGCCGCCCGTACCAGATGATGTTGGTTTGAAGGGAGCGCCAAGATGGAGAGTCGGGTTTTCGGCCTCGCGTTCGTCGGAGATGGCAGGATCGACGCGCTGGAGGCCTTCCTGTTCGCCGCGGGAATTCGCCCGGTCGAGCCGGCCGCGTCCTGAAACCCATGACCATGGACCCGCATCCGGGCGAGCCGCACGACGCCGCCCTCGCTGGCCGGCTCAACTGGCTTCGCGCCGGTGTGCTCGGCGCCAACGACGGCATCGTGTCGACCGCAGGTCTGGTGGTCGGTGTGGCGGGAGCGACCACCTCCACCGGGGCGATCGCCACCGCCGGTGTCGCCGGGCTGGTGGCCGGCGCCGTCTCGATGGCGCTGGGGGAGTACGTCTCGGTCAGCAGCCAGCGGGACACCGAGAAGGCGCTGCTGGAGAAGGAACGCGGCGAGCTGGCCGAGTTCCCGGAGCAGGAGTTCGAGGAACTGGTCGCGCTCTACGAGGCCAAAGGGCTCAGGGAGGCGACCGCCCGGCAGGTGGCCCGGGAACTGACCGACCGGGACGCGTTCGCCGCGCACGCCGACGTCGAGTTGCGCCTGGATCCGGACGAGCTGACCAACCCGTGGCAGGCCGCCGTCGCGTCGGCCGTCGCGTTCACGACCGGCTCGCTGCTGCCGCTCGCGGCGATCCTGCTGCCGCCGCCGGGCGCCCGGATCGTGGTCGCGTTCGTGGTGGTGCTCGCCGCGCTCGCCGGCACCGGCTACCTGAGCGCACGGCTCGGCGGCGCCCGGCCGCGGCGGGCGGTGCTGCGGCTGGTGCTGGGCGGCGCGGCGGGAATGGCGGTCACCTACGGTATCGGGACACTGGTCGGCGCCGGGACCGGATGAGTCACGGCGTCGGCGATCCACCGGGCGACCTCGGCCGGCGTCCGGTGCGTGGTGTCGACGACCTCGGCTTCGGCGTGCAGCCAGGTGCGGGCCGCCTCGGCGTACGGCTCGAGGTATTGGAGCCGGAACGGTGACGGAATCGGGGAGGCCGCCGCGATCCGGCCGCGAAGAGTGTCCTGGTCGGCGTGCAGGACGAAGTGCCGCACTTCGATGGCGTGTGCGGCGAGGCCCGCGCTGATCTCCCGCCAGTACGGCTCGACCAGGACGGTCATCGGCATCACCAGGGTACCGCCGGTGTAGTCGAGCACCCGCCGGGCCGTCTCGACGACGAGTTGCCGCCACGGCGGCCAGTGCTGGAAGTTGCCGGTCTCCGGCAGCCCCGGCGTGATGTCCATCAGCGTCTCGCCGACCTTCTCGGCGTCGAGCACCCGTGAATCCGGGATGAGCGCCCGCACGAGCGCACTGGTCGTCGTCTTACCGGCCCCGTGGGTCCCATTGATCCAAACGATCATGTGGCCCGATGCTAGCGCCCCTCCGCATCCGGCCTCCCCGGGCGCAACTCGCCGGCATTGGTCCGGGATCTCATGCCGCGCTCCGGACCGGGCGACCGGGGCTTGAGATCCGGCAGCGGTATGCCCGCCCCCGGACGCGATGCCCCGGTCTCCGGTAACCACGTTCAGAAGACCACCCGGTCCCGCCCGTTGTAGTACGTGACCTGGAGTTCCACGGCCGGCGCCGGCTCGTCGTGCCGCAGGTCGAGGCACAGTTCGTACGGGTTGAGCCAGCCGGTCCGGCGGCAGCCGACCCGCGGGGCCAGCGCGGCCTCGTCCGCCGCGCCGAGGTCGGTGACCGTGAACCGGCGGTAGCAGGAATTCACGCCGCACCCGGTCTCCTCGCGGAGCACGGTCATCGTGGCCGGAAGCGGAATCGCGTCGCGCGGCGGCACCGGCGGATCGCCGACGACCGGTGTCGCGACGATGGCGGCGAATCCGATCGTCGTGATGGCCGCGCCGGCCATCCAGCGCCCGGTCAACGGCTTTCGCACCCGCGCGCCGACCGCGACGACGAGAGCGGCCCCGATCAGGTGCCAGCGCAGACCGTCGTCGACGGTCGGCGGGGTGCTCCAGGTGCCGAACGTGACGGTCCACAGCGACCACGCGGCGACCCAGACGGCCAGCCCGGCGCCGACCCGCCAGGCGTACGGCCGGGACCGGCCCAGCAGCGCCCAGGCGACCGGGAACACCAGCACGAGAGGCACGAGCCCGGCGACCTCGGCCGGTTCCAGCATCTCGTCCGCGATCGGATCCCCCGGCTGGACGACCGGCCACACCGGCGCCGTGGCGAGGAGCGCACCCACCACTTGCAGCGGCCGCGACCATCGGCGCCCCGGTAGCCGAACCACCAATTCACGCCAGCGGCCGATCCACGCACCCGGATGCGGAAAACGCCGTCCGGTGAGATACCCGAGCAAACCCACTACCACCAGCATCAGTACGTCCACGCGCCTTCGACGCCGTACCGAACGGGATGGTTGCCTGCTGACATGTCCGGCGGGGAGGTGCACGCCTGGACGCCGGGGGCGAACCAGACGCTGTGCGGGCCGGCCCTGAGCCGGACCCGGCTGAGGCGGTTCCCGCATGTGCGGTTCGACTTCCGGGCCACCGACGTGGTCACCGCCGAGGACGAGGTCCGCTACATCTGCCCGCGCTGTGTGGCCGCGACCAGCCGGCGCGGCGAGCGGGCCTGGACGCGTACCGCGCCCCGACCCTGAGCCGTTTCCCGCCCCACCGAAACAAATCCTGAACTTTCTTAACAGATATCTTGACCGGGGGTCCTGCATCTAGTTAAGTCGATGTACCCGATATCCCCCTCGCACCAGTACATCCATTGATGTACGGAAGGTGAACCATGCCCAGAAAACGGCTCCTGTCGATCCTGGCGGCGGTCAGCGTGGCCGTGGCCGGCGCCGCCGCAGCGATCCTGCCAATGACCGCGTCGAGTGCGGCCGAGGCGTGCGTGGCTGCGTACAGCAACTCGGCCGTCTACACCGGCGGGATGCGGGCGTCCCACAACGGTCGCAACTGGACCGCCAAGTGGTGGACCCAGGGCGAGACCCCCAGCACCGGCGGCTCCGGGGTGTGGGCCGACAACGGCGCCTGCGGTGGCGGCGGCACCACCCCGACCACCGGCACCTGCAACCACCCGAACTGGGTGGCCGGCCAGTTCTATGCGGCCGGGTCGATCGTCCGCTACACCAACGGGCAGTACTACCAGGCGTCGCACGACAACCCCGGCTACGACCCGGTCATCAGCACCTGGTACTGGTCGCCGTACACCTGCTCCGGTGGCGGAACCACCCCGCCGCCCGGCGGCGGGTCCGGAAGCTTCCCGGTCAGTGAGGCCCAGTTCAACCAGATGTTCCCGAGCCGGATCGCGTTCTACTCGTACGCCGGCCTGATCGACGCCGTCAAGAAGTACCCGGCGTTCACCACCACCGGCAGCGACACCGTCAAGAAGCAGGAGGCCGCGGCCTTCCTCGCCAACATCAACCACGAGTCCGGCGGCCTGGTCTACGTCGAGGAGATCAACCAGGCGAACTGGCCGCTCTACTGCGACCGCAGCCAGCCGTACGGGTGCCCGGCCGGGCAAAATGCCTACCACGGCCGTGGCCCGATCCAGCTGAGCTGGAACTTCAACTACAAGGCGGCCGGTGACGCGCTCGGCATCGACCTGCTGAACAACCCGGACCGGGTCAAGAACGAGTCGTCGGTCGCCTACCAGACGGCCGTCTGGTACTGGATGACCCAGCGCGGTCCGGGCACCATGACCCCGCACGACGCCATGGTCAACAGCCGGGGCTTCGGGGAGACGATCCGCAGCATCAACGGGTCGCTCGAGTGCAACGGCGGCAATCCGGCGCAGGTGCAGAGCCGGGTGGACGCCTACCAGCGGTTCAGCGCGATCCTGGGCGTGAGCCCGGGGGCCAACCTCTACTGCTGACAGTACCGGGAGCGGCAGCCCCGGCGCGGCGAGCGCCAGGGCTGCCGCCTGCGGGTGTCGCTGCGCGCCTCCAGCGCCGGCTCGGTGGCCTGCTCGAGGTTCACCAGGTAGTTCGCGGGGGTGCCGCCGGTCCGGCGGCACCCCACCTGATCAGGGCAGATGGTTGATCTCCGGGTAGCGTGGCGACGGCCGGTCCAGCAGCCGCCCGTCGCGGTGCCGCAGATGCCGGTCGAAGAACGCCCGCACGTACGCCCGCTGGACGGCCACCGACCGCTCGCCGTCGATGGCGCCGATCATCGGCTCGGTCTGCTCGGCCGGCAGTCCCGCCTGGTGCAGCAGCACCTGGAAGTCGCTGAACGACAGGTGCGCCGAGCCCTCCAGCTCCAGCCAGTAACGGGCGCCGCGCAGCCGGTCCCACATCCGGACCCAGGTTTCGTCCTGCTCGTCGCCGTGCGTGTCCGAGCCCAACATCAGGAACGGCCGGTCCAGGCCGGTCTCCTCGACCGGGCCCAGGAAGGTGCCGTCCAGATTGATGCCGGCCCGCACCCGCCGGTCGGCCGCCATCGTCTGGGCCGTGGCCGCACCGCCCATGGAGTGGCCGAACATGCCGACCCGGGACAGGTCCATCGCCTTCGCCAGCGGCAGACCGCGCAGTTCATCCAGCACGAAACGGGTGTCCGCCACCCGTACACCCAGAATCTTGTCGAGGAGAGCCCTCTCCTCCTCGGGTGAGGCCGGCGGCGGGATCGCCGCCTCGGCGAGCCGGCCGTCCGGGAACTCGACGAGGTTCGCGTCGTGCGTGTGGTCGATCGTGACCACCACGTAGCCGTGGCTGACGAGGTCCTCGACCAGCGCGGTCCCGGCGGTGCGCTCCATCCCGAGGCCGGGCGAGTAGAGGATCACCGGATGCCAGCCCCGGGCGGGCGGCGCGCCGACGTATCCGTGGGTGACCGGAAGCGCGTACCCGCTGTCCGGCGGGTTGATCCGGGCCGCCACACCGGGGGAGACCCAGTCGGCGCGCCGGTGACCCCGGACCGACCGGGCCGGGTACCAGATCTGCGCCATCAGTTCACGGGCCGGTTCGCCTGCCACCCACGGATCGGGCCGGGACCGGTCGACCAGGTGCACCGAGACGGTGCCGATCAGGGCCGCGCCGGTGGGCGGCGGCAGTGCCATCGGAGTGACGGCGAGGACGGCGGCCAGCAGGGTTTTCAGCATGCACCGAGTGTTCGGCGCGGCGGAGAACCGCTGCAGTCACCGTCCTCACCGGATTTCCGTGCATTCCTCACATCGGAACGGTGAGAAATTCGCTACGACCAGATGAAGGTTCCGGCCGGCACGCTCGCCGTGGTCGCGAAGTTGCGGTTCACGGTGCTGGCCTCAGTGGCGCTCGGGTACGCGTTGGTGCAGCTCACCGGCGCGCTGCTGCCGGACATCAGGTCGGTGCACAGACCGGTGCGCCGGTCCGGCAGCCCGAGCAGGTGCCCGAACTCGTGAGCGGCGATCCGCGGCTGGTAGTAGCCCTGGTTGACCGCCTGCCGGCCCATGTACCAGCGGCCGTTGCCCAGGGACGTGGTCTGTGCGCGCGGCCAGCCGTTGTCGGCGTACACCCGGATGTTGGGGGTTGATCCGGCCGGGACCGGCAGCAGGCGCACGTTCGTCACCCGGCTGTTCCAGATCTGGGCGCCCTGATCGACGACGGACTTGAACTCCTGGGCCTGGCTCGCGTCGTAGTAGAGGGTTCGCGGCGCGGCGGCGGCGGGCGCGGCGGTGACCGCCTGGAAACCGCCGATGGCGAGGACCGCGACCAGGGCCGCGGCTATTCTGCGGAGCAGCATGGCTACCTCCGGGGATGGGGAACGGGACCCCTCCTTTCTATCGACGATCATCCATGAGTGCGGCATACCGGTTCGGCCCTCTGCGCCGAATGATGTCTAAACCAGGAAGACCGCCGCCAGGACCATGACCAGCGCCGACACCAGCGTGGACAGCATCACCACGTCCCGCGCCAGCGACTCGGCCGTCCGGTAACGCAACGCGAACACGAACACGTTCTGCGCGGTCGGCAGCGCCGCCGTGATCACCGCGGCGAAAACCTGGTGGTCCGGCAGATCAAGGACAAGACGCCCGATGAGGTACGCCAGAAGCGGCTGCACCACCACCTTCAACGTCACCGCGAGATACCGCTCCGGCGCATCCGGGCCGCCGCGCAACGGTCGCGCTCCCGGCAACGACATCCCGAACGCCAGCAGCGCGGCAGGCACCGCCGCCGCCCCGACCAGCTCGAACGGCTCCAGCAGCAGATCCGGCGGATGCCAGCCGGTCGCCGCCACCAGGATCCCGGCGGCCGACGCGATCATCAACGGGTTCCGGACCGGGAGCAGCGCCAGCCGGGCCGCCGACGGGCGCCCCTGCCCACTGGCCAGATCCAGCACGGCCAGCGCGATCGGGCCGAAAATCAAGAGCTGAAAGAGCAGCACCGGTACGACCAGCGACACGTCACCGAGCACATAGGCCGCGATCGCCAGGCCCATGTTGCCGGCGTTCACATACGACGCGCCGAGCGTGCCGATCGTGACGGTCCGCGCGTCCCGCCTCCAGACCAGCCGGGCGACCAGCGCGTACAGGACCGCCACCACGATCGTCGACGCCACGAACGCCAGTGACGCCCCGGTCACGATCCGGTCCAGCGAGGTACGGCTCAGTGTCGTGAACAGCAGCGCCGGACCCGCCACCGAGAACACCAGCTGTCCCAGCACCCGTGGCGCGTGCTCACCCAGGAGCCGGCGTCTGGCCAGCACGTAGCCGAGCGCCGCGAGCGCCCAGATCGTGGTGAAACCGCTCAGCACCCCCGCCATCGGTGTGTCAGGGCAGGAACTGCTCCTCGAACCGCACGACCGTCCCGTCCTCGACCGTCAGCCAGAACGGCAGCACCGCGATGTGCGGCGGGGTGACGTCGAGCCCCTCGTTCTGCTTCTTCAGGAAGGCCGCCAGGTCCTTGCAGGGGACCGTCGTCATGTCGACGCCACCGAGCGTCTCGAGCGCCTCGCAGTCGGCGTCCGCGGCGACCGGCAGCGTCCGCAGCTTCGGGTTCTCATTGACGATGATGTAGTCGTTGGGCGGCCCGTCCGGGTTCTCCGGATGCTCCTTCTTCCAGAGCGCCTTGGCCTTGTCACCGGTCAGGAACTCGATCAGGTCGAAGGTCACCGTTCCGGCGGCCACCTTGGTGAGGTAGACCGGGTGCCGGCCGTCCTCCAGAACCACCGGAGCCGTCGTCGCCGTCGTTGTTGCCGCCGTAGTCGCCGCCGGTTCCGAGGCGGCGACGGTGGTCACGGCGGTCGCGGTCGGCGCCGGCTCCGCCTTGTCACATCCGGCCATCGCGAGCGCGAGCAGGGCCGCCACGCAGACGCGTCTCATCACTGTTCCCCCAGGTCGCCGATCGCTTGCGGACATCATGACGGATCCCTGCCAGTCCCCGGGCGCGCGGGTACCACGCCAGGCACGTACAGCTCGGACCGGTCCTCGGGCGCGCGGGTACTACTCTCCCGGCCGGACATATCGACTGTGCTGATCGGGGAGACAGATGAGGGAGGCGTCGTACCGGACCACCGCGCTGGTCGGGCTCGGCTGGCTGGTCACGGTGGTGACCGCGGTGATCGCCGGTGCGGTGCAGTCGGCGGGCGAGCAGACGTGCGACGACGCGACCTCCTGGTGCCTCACCCCTGGCGAGGCCGCCGTCCTCGGCCTGGCTCTGGCCAGCCCGGTCCTCCTCGCGATGATCCTCATCGTGTTGGTGCTGGCCGGTCCGTTCGCCCGGCGGCTGCCTTCGGCGCCGCTGGCGGGCACCCTCACCGCGGTGGTCGCGGTCCCGGTGGCGGGCGCGCTGGGCGGTCTGGTCCTGGTGGTCGCCCGATGAGACGTACGACCCTCGGCGCGCTCTTCTTCGGCTGGCTCTACGGCGTGCCGTTCCTGCTGATAGTCGGCCTGATCCGCCGGTACACCCTGCCCACCTTCGCCACCCGCGCCGAAGCCGAACACTTCGCGACCGTCACCGACCGCTACCTGGGCACCGCGCTGGGGCTCAATGTGGCCGTACCCGTGCTGGGTCTGCTCGTGGCGGTCATGCTCCGCGACCGCTACTGGCGCACCCACTTCCTCGGCGCCCTGGCCGGAATGCTGCTGTTCCTGGCCGCCTACGGCATAGCCGCGACCCAGTCCGCGGCCCCGCTGATCGGCACCGTCCCGCCCGCCCTCGAACCCGTCCCCGAGGTGACCGTCTGCATCCCGACGAGCGGCGGCCGAACCTGCCCCGGCGGCTGAGACGCCTTTCCTGCTGTCGGGAGCGGGGGCCGCTACGCCTCGACCGCTGAGGACCGGCGGGTTATCGGCGACGTTTCCCCGCTGCCAGGCGGTACGCATCGCTCGATGGCCGTCGTGGACGAAACTCGGCGCGTCCTGGGCCGGGTCGTCGTGCACGCTCGCGAACGGCAGCCCGAACCGTCCGATACGCGACACCCCCACGCCCAGCGCGGCACCCCACCGGCCCGGACCCGGACGATCCACCCGCCGCTGGAGACGATGTCGATGTCCTCCACGTCGAGCCAGTGGAAGCGGAGCGTCCGCAGCGGATTCACCAGTGCGATGTGGTCCTCGTGCAGCACTACCCGCACCATCGCGAGCCGCAGCAGAAATGCCCCGAGCAGCGCGAACCCCGCCATCACCGTGACGGGTGGGATCTCATGCCGCTGCTCGGAGGCCGATGCCCAGGCCGACGATGACGACCAGGGCGGCGGTGGCGGTCGGGGCGGTTGCGGAGAGGCCGGCGCTCAGCCGGGACATGCGGTTGCTCAGGTGGGCGGCTCGGCCGCCCTTGGCGATCAGATGGGAGAGGCGGTTCTGGGCTACCACCAGCAGAAGGCCGATCGCGGTCAGGGTGGCGGCCATGCCGAGGCCGTAGGCGATGACCAGCGCAACGCCCAGGCCGGCGCGGCCGAGGCCGATCGCGCCGAGCAAGACCACCAGGGCTGAAGGGCTGGGCACCAGGCCTCCGGCGAGGCCGATTCCGGCGAGGCCCAGCCAGCGTCGCGTACGTCGAGGTGCCCGAGCGCGCTGCTCGCCCGTCTCAGCCTGTCCACGCTGCTCGGCCTGTCCGCTCTGTCCGCTTTGCTCGGCGTGCTCGGCGTGCTCGGCGTGCTCGGCGTGCTCGGCGTGCTCGGCGTGCTCGGCCTGCTCGGCCTGCTCGGTCTGCTCGGTCTGCTTGCGCTGCTCGATCTGCTTCGGCTGCCCGGCCTTCCCGAACTGACCGATCTGCTTGGCCTGCTCGGTCTGCTTTGCCTGCCCGTCATAGGAGTGAGGGGCGTGTGGGTGATCATGCCCGTTCGGATCAACGTCGTCGTGGTACTGGGCGTGCCCGTGATCGTCGAGGTCGTGGTGGTGGGTAGTGGAGTGCGGGCCGTGGGAGTGGGTGTGTCCGGGCCGGCCGGAGGTGTGGGAGTGCGCGCCGTGAGTGTGAGTGTGGCTGTGGCCGGGCCAACCGTGAGAGTGGGTTCCTGAGCTGCGGGAACGCAGGGCGGAGATCAGCATCGTCGCGCCTACCGCTACGACCAGGAGGCCGCTCACGATGCCGAGGAGGCTCAGTGCCCGTTCGCCGGCCAGGGCGGTCGAGGTGCTGAGGAGGAGGCCGAGCGCGAGGACCGTACCGGTGTGGGTGAAAGTGACCGTGCCGCCGACCACGAGTGCGTCGCGGACGCGGCCCTGACGGCCCGCGAAGTAGGCGGCCATGATCGTTTTGCCGTGGCCGGGCAGGACCGCGTGGCCGGCGCCGAGCAGCAGCGCCAGCAGGAAGGCGAGGCCGACCACCAGCGGGGTGAGCTGTCCGCCGACGGCCGTCTCGACCCGGGTCTGTGCGGCGGCCAGCCAGCGCGGGCCGCCAGTGAGGTCCGGAGCGTCGCCGGTCACGGCCGCTGAGCCGGTCGCACCGCCGCTGGTCGCACCGCCGCTGGTCGCACCGCCGCTGGTCGCACCGCCGCTGGTCGCACCGCCTCCGCTGGTCGCGCTGCCGTGGCTGATCGCGCCGCCGATCCCGATCGTGGCGGAGCGGACATCAGGCGGTGAGGCGAGCAGGTCGGCGGGATAGGTGCGCAACTCGTCGGTGACGCTTTCGGCCGGCAGGGCGGAGTCGGAGAGGGCGATCCCGGCGCCGTTGGCGGTGATCTCCCGCCATCCGACCCGATCCGAACGATAGTCGTTGTCGATCTGGACGGTGGTGGCGCCGGACAGCCGGGCGGGGGCACTCAAAGCGCAATCGAGGCGGCTGATGGACAGGCCGCCGGAACCGGGCTGCACCTCGTACCGGGGATCGGCGACGGTCCATGCCAGGCGCTCGCCGCCCGCTGACACCGCGAGGCCCGCGGCCAGGCGCTGACACTCCGCGGCCGCGTGGGCGGTCCGCTCGGCGGGCGACAGGACACCGTCGCCGTCCACGTCCACCAGTGGTTTCTCCTGGAGGGTCGGGATCTCGGCGACGTCCACCGCGGCGGTCACGTCGATGCGGCCGGGGTACAGGGTGAGGCCCGCGTACTGGTTGACCGAGAAACTGTCGACCGGGTGCGCCTGGGCCGGCTGTGCGGGCCAGAGGAGAAGCCCGGCGATCACCGCGATCATGCCGAGACGGGTTCTCATCGGGGGCCTCCGGAGGCGGGCAGGCCGGCCAGGGCGCGGCGGGCGGCGGGGACGTCGATGGGGGAGAAGTGCGGGTTGGTGGAAAGAGCGCTTTCCAATTCGGTACGCGCGGCGCCGTGCTGCCCGAGTCCGAGATGGATCATGCCCAGGTGGTAGGAGTAGACGGCCGGCCGTGCCCCGCCGGCGACGGCGCGCTGGGCGTAGGGCAGGGCCTCGGCGTTGCGGCCGGTGGCGTGCAGCGCCCAGGCCAGGGTGTCGGCCACGTCGGGGTGCTGCCGTACCGCCCATTCGGCGCGCGCGGCGGTCACCGCGTCGGCCGGGCGGCCCTGGGCCAGGGCGAGTTCGGCGGTGGCCAGCCGGTCGGTGCCGCCGTTCGCGGTGAACAGCCGGTCCGCCGCCGCGGCCAGATCCAGTTGGGTGCCCGCCTCCGCGTCACGGTCGGCGGCCTTCAGTAGCAGGGCGTACTCCACCATGGAGGACATCGACGGCGGCAGGCCGGGATATCCGGTGAGGTCGCCGCGGGCGGCCGCGATCCGGGCCATGCCGTGCCGGGCGGTTCCGGTGGCGGGAGCGGCGGAGAGCGCGATCCCGTACTCGGTTTCGGCGGTGGCCAGATCTCCGCGGCCGAACGCCAGATCGCCGAGCTGGGCGCGGCAGAACGCCACGTCGTGCGGATCGACGGCGTTGTCCAGAGCCTGTCGCATCAGGCTCTCCGCCTCGCTCACCCGGCCGTGCAACTCCAGGTCGTAGGAGGCGCGGGCGTACGCGGACAGGCCCGGCCGCAGGTCGAGCATCCGCTGGACGGCGCGGGTGGCGCCGTCCGCGTCGCCGAGCTGGGTGAGCGCGTCGGCGAGCACCCCGTACGCCTCGGCGTCGTGATCGTTGACGGTCAGCGCCTTCTCGGCGTGGCCCCGGGCGGCCGGGAAGTCGTGCCGCGCGTTGGCAAGCGCGCCGAGCACCACCAGCGCGTCACTGTTGCCGTCGGCCCGCAGCGCGAGTGACCGGCGGGCGGCCTGCTCGGCCTTCGGGTAGTACGCGGGATCGGCGGTCACCCGCGCCCGCTCCAGGTAGGCCGCGCCGAGCGCCGCCCAGGTCGGCCAGTCACCCGGCACGTCACGGAGCTGCTGCTGGGTCCGGGCGATGCGCTGGACGAGCACGTCGGCCGGCTGCCGGGCGGCGATCGGTACGGCCGGGGTGGTGGAACGCGGCCAGGTCAGCAGGGCCGCGACGCCGAGCAGGGCGGCCGCGAGCGCTGCGGCGAGGCCGAGGCGGACGAGCGTACGTCGCATGATCTCTCCAGAGGGAGCCGGGCCGGAGGTCGATCCGACCCGGATGGCGGTGGAAACGCTGGTGGGAAACCGATCCGGGAAAGGGAGCCGGGCCGGGTGGGCCGACTCGGAAAGCGGTGGACACGCTGACCGGAAACGGACCCGGGAAGCGGTTACGGGGCCGGGCGTCGCCCGCCCGGCCCCGCCGGTCAGAGCGAGAGCGTCTGATCAGGATCAGCGGAGGTGCGCTGCCTGCGCCGCCGCCAGAGGAAGAAGAGCAGACCACCCGCGACGACGAGGACGCCGAGCCCGGAGGCACCGGCCGCGTACGACACCGGGACGGTGGCCGGCGCGGGCTGAGCGGTGTCCGAGGTGAGCGCGCCGGTGAGGCTGTTCGGTGTGGCGCTGCTGCCGGGCCGTGCCGCGGGCCGCTGTCCGCCGGCGCTGTTGACGGACACCCCGTTGGGCAGGGCCACGTACGGAAACTCGCCCGTGAAATCCTGATCGTTGGCGTCCACCGCGTCCCCCGCCGCGAGCGCGTCGACCAGTTTGCCGGTCTGCGCCGCACCCACCAGGGCCTGGAGTTCGATGTCGACGACGTCGTCGGTGAGCCGCCGCCCGTTCGGGAAGCCCTGGAGGTCGCCGGCGAGTACGCCGAGCCGGTTCGGCTGGCCCGCGACCGGCACCGTCAGGTTGAGGCGCAGTTGTTCGGACGGGGTGAACCGGGACGCCTTCACGTCGGCGTTGTTGAGCTGCGAGTTCAAATCGGCCTTGATCGGGCCACCGGCCTTCGTGGTGATGCCGGTCAGGAAGATCTCGCTGAGGTCGTTGCGCGGGGTGGCCGGCGCCGGGATCTTGTAGATCGCCTCGATCAGTTTCGGCACCTCCGGGTTGAGGACCCGGTTCACCAGCGCGGGGATCTGGGCGTCGCGGTCCGGCCGGGTGGCGTTGAAGGTGTCCTTCAGCCCGGCCGGTACGACCACCTCGTTGACCAGCGGATTCCCCAGCCGGGACACCTGCACGCGGTCGCCGGACGAGCCGCCGCCGGCGATCCGGACCCGGTTGCGTTCGGTGGTGGTCCAGACACCGACGACCGGGTTGCGGGTGGCGTCGCCGCCCAGTGCCACGTCCTCGAACGGCACCTGGAGGGCGATCGTGTTCACGTTGTAGCCGGCCAGGGTGTCCTGCCCGGTCTCCGACAGGTCCCCGCCGTACAGGAGATCGAAGACCTGAAGGTCCAGGAAGAACGGGTCGTCGGCCTGCCCGGCGAAGATCTTCCACCCGCCGGGCAGGGTCTGGGTGGCCTGCTGGCGCAGCGTCGCGTAGTCCGGCATGGACGCCGCGCCGACCCGCGACGGCGCGACCGGGGCGTCCTGCACCCTGGTCTTGAACGACTCGCCGTCGAATTTCGACTCCAGCGAGTACGTCTGCCGGAACAGCAGGTTCTCGTCGTCGAGCGAGGTGACCGGGCCGTTGTTGTAGAGGAAGGTGCTGTTGCCGCGCTTGTCGACGTTCCGGAACTTCCAGCGGAACTCGGCGTCCGGTTTCGCGTCACCGTCGTTGTCAATCTTGATGTGGTACGTGGCGTCGGTGGCGAACGGGTAGAAGTTGGGGCCGCCGTTGGGCTCCTCGAACGGCTGCCAGTTGGCGATGAACGTGACATAGCCGGGGCGTTCGGGGCTGACGAAGGCGTACAGGTCGGTGTTGTCGACCGCCGGGTCGGCCGCGATCAGCGGCGCCTCGCGGTGGCTGGACGCGGTGGCGGTGGACGGCCCGAGACCGTAGAGCGACCCGGTGAGCAGCACGCCGAGGCCGAGCGCGGCCACGGTACGCCGTCGCCCGCTCCGGGGTGGGTTGGCCCTCATGGTGGTTCCTTCCGTGCCGAGGATGGTGTTCTCGGCCCGGATTCGTGGCGCCACCCGGCCACGGATGGGCGTCTGTGAACTTCCCGACGCCCACCCATCCGGCCGGGTGGCGGCTCCGAATCAGCCTCCGGTGCCGGTGCAGTCGATCTTCACGACGTTGCTGCCGGGCGGGAGCGGCTTTCCCGGGCGGACGGTCGCGGGTCCTGACCGTGACGGGAAACAGCCCCAACCTTTGTGGTCGAGGTCCGCGTTTCGCTTCCAGCTTCTTTTCCGGTACGCGTTTCCTCGTTCCGTTCCTATCAGGACCGTCTCGCCCGCTCGGCCCCTCTCGCTGCCCGCTCCCGCCTTTGCCGCCCCCGCCGGGCGTAGATCGGTGGGATACCCCCGCATGTGCTGCCGCTCGCCCCGGGTGGGTGGTTGCGGTGGTACTTGCCCGGCCTCCGGAAGTTGCTCCTGGCCGTCACCCCGCTCGCTCCGGGTGGGGTGGTTACGGGGTTGTGCTTGCCAGGCATCCGGGGGTTGCTCCTGGCCGTCACGCCGGTTGCGCCGGGTGGGTGGTCGCGAGGCACCCGGGGTGCTGCTCCCGACCGTCACGCCGATCGGGCCGGGCGTGTGGTAGCGCTTTGTGCCGGTCGCGCCACGGGCGCCTGCCGAAGTCACTCACCGTGACCGTGATGGTGAGGGCGTGAAGGCGTGTGGTACATCAGTTCTGGTCCGCCACCTCGATCCTCCACACGAGCCGGTGAACGGGGTCCCTCGCTCACGCGGAGTTCCGGCCGTCCCGGCTTACGGGGGTGAACGCACACGAATGCCGCCACGTGGGCGGCCGCCGCGTCTATATGCCATGTCGGCGACCACGACACCGCCTTCGTGTGCGCCCACCCTGGTGTAGGTGCGACACCCGCACCGAGCGGCCGAGCGCGGGCAACCCCGGTGCCCGGAACCACAACCGCGACCACCCGCCCGGCGTGACCGAAGCCGGGGTGGCGATCCGGCCGTGACCGGCGGCAAATGAGCAAGTGGCGGTCGGGCTCGGCCTGCCCGGGCACCGATCTACGCCCGGCGGGGGCGGCAAAGGCGGGAGCGGGCAGCGAGATCGCGCCGACCGGACGGGACGGCCCTGACAAGGCGGGGGCGAGGACACGCGTACCGCAAAAGGAGCGACACGCGGACCTCGACCAGGAATGATCTCTACCGCCCGGTCAGGTCGTCTCGCGGACCACCAGGGTGGGTTCGTAGATCACCGAGGTGACCCGGACGCCCGGGTCGTCGACGCGGGCCAGCAGGAGGCGGGCGGCCTCGGCGGCCATGTCCTCCAGCGGAAGGCGGACCGTGGTGAGGGCGGGCCGGGCCGCGACGGCCGCGCTGCTGTCGTCGAAACCGACGACGGCGACGTCCTGGGGCACGCGGAGGCCGGCGTCGCGCAGCACCAGCAGGGCGCCGAGGGCCATCAGGTCGTTGGCCACGAAGATCGCGTCCAGCCCGGGATGGGCGGCCAGCAGGGCGCGCATGGCCTGTTCGCCGCTCTCCTGGGTGAAGTTGCCGGACTCCAGCGGCACCCAGGGGTGGCCGTGGCGGGCCATGGCGCGGCGGAAACCGGAGATCCGGTCGACGCTGGCCGGCACGTCGGCGGGGCCGGAGATGATGGCGGGCCGGCGGCGGTCGTGGGCGGCGAGGCGGGCGGCGGCCAGCGCGGCGCCGGCCTCGTTGTCCAGGTCGACGTAGCTGATCGGGACGGGCTGGGCGGGTCGCCCGATCAGGACGGCCGGGATCGCCGCCTCGGCGAGCAGCGCGGGCAGCGGGTCGCGGGCCGGCAGGGAGAGGACCACGGCGCCGTCGGCCTGGCCGTTGCGCAGGTCGCCGATCAGGCGGCGGTGGCCGTCGGCGCCGACCATCTGGAGGGCCAGTTGGATGCCGGCCGGGCGCAGCACGCTCATCAGGCCGCCGACGACGCGCCCGAAGTAGGGGTCGGAGAAGAACCGGCTCATGAACGGGTCGTCGTCGTGGGTCTCGGAGTCGGAGACGACCAGGGCCACGGTGCCGGTGCGCCGGGTGACCAGCGATCTGGCCAGCCGGTTCGGCACGTAACCGGTCTGGTCGACGGCGCTCCACACCTGCTCGTGCAGCAGTGGGTCGACATTGCGGATGCCGTTGATGACACGGGACACGGTGGCGCGCGAGACACCGGCCACCCGGGCCACGTCCTCGAGCGTGGGCAGCCGCTGGCTTTGCATGCCCGAAGTTATAGCACAGGGAGAGCGCTTTCCGAGTCTCTGTCCACAGGGGCGTGGGAGCAGGTTCCGGAACCCCAAATCATTGACGTACGTGAGCCGGGAGCCCACGCTTGGAAAGCGCTCTCCAAGTCTCCGACAGTCCTCAACCCCCGTGGAGACAACCGTGCGACAACGAATCCTGGCGCCACTGGGCGCCGCCCTGCTCACCGCCGGCCTGCTGGTGGTGGCCGGTAACCAGTCCGCGCACGCCGCGGACACCCTGCTCTCCCAGGGTCGCCCCGCCCTGGCCTCGTCGGTGGAGAACGGCGAGTCCGCCGCCATCGCCGCCGTCGACGGCCGCACCGACACCCGCTGGGGCAGCCAGTGGGCCGACCCGCAGTGGCTGCGCGTCGACCTCGGCGCCACCGCCACGATCACCCAGGTCGTGTTGCAGTGGGAGACCGCGTACGCCAGGGCGTACCAGATCCAGACCTCACCGGACGGCAACGCCTGGACCACGATCAAGTCGGTGAGCAACGGCGCCGGCGGCACCGAGACCCACGCGGTCAGCGGCTCCGGCCGGTACGTGCGGATGTACGGCACCCAGCGCGGCACCGGCTACGGCTACTCACTGTTCGAGTTCAAGGTCTACGGCACGTCGACGGTCACCCCGCCGCCGACCGACGGACCGGGGTACGTCTACGCGAATCCGCCGGTCACCGGTGTGGTCCCGTCCACCGAGACCCCGCCCGCCACGAATCCGCCGGTGACCCACCGTGAGTTCCAGGCGAACTGCTCGGTGAGCCGCACCAACCTCAACGACGACCCGATCATCTTCCCCAACCTGCCGGGCGCGTCGCACTCGCACACGTTCATGGGCAACCGGACCACGAACGCGGGCTCGACTCTGGCGTCGTTGCAGGCCGGCGGCACGTCCTGCGTCACGCCGGGGGACAAGACCGGCTACTGGATGCCGACGCTCTACAACGGTGACCAGGCGGTGCAGCCGGACGGCCCGCAGGTCATCTACTACAAGAGCGGCGTCATCGACTACCGCAGTGTCCGGCCGTTCCCGCCGGGGCTGCGCTACGTGGTGGGCAGCCCGACCGCCACGCAGGACGAGTTCCGCAACGCGCCCGGTGCGGTCGAGGGCTTCGAGTGCGGCAACAGCGCCTTCAACTGGGACATCCCGGCGAACTGCCCGGCCGGCACCCAGCTGAACGTCCGCTACCAGGCGCCGAGCTGTTGGAACGGCCTCCACCTGGACTCGCCGGACCACAAGAGCCACATGGCGTACCCCGTCAACGGGGTCTGCCCGGTCTCGCACCCGGTGGCCGTCCCGATGATCGAGTTCAAGATGGCCTGGCCGGTCAGCGGGAACATGGCAGGCGTGCGGTTCGCCAGCGGGCGCGGGTTCTCGTTCCACTACGACGTCTACAACGTCTGGGAGCCGCCGATCCTGGCGGCGCTGGTGCGGCACTGCATCAACGGCGGCCTGCAGTGCAACCCGCGCGGCTTCGACCAGTACAAACCGGAGCGGGGCGCCGCCCTCAACGAGAACTATCAGCTTCCCTGATAACAGTTTTTAACTGAAATTCTCAGAGCGCGGAAAGGGTGGTCCGCCGGGTTTCGGAAATGCGTGCGGCGAGGGCTGTCGTGCGCGGTTCGAGCCCGGCGGCCTGCTCGCTTTCGGCCAGTTTCCGGCTCTGTTCCAGGTGTGCGCGCAGGCATGAGCGCAGCAGTTCGTCGAACCTCTCGCCGCGCAGCGCGGTGGCCGAGGCGACGGTCGACGGCTCCACCATGCCGGGCATCGGCATGCCCTTGTGCGGGTTCTCCGCGGGCAGCCCGGCCTCGGCGTGCAGCTGCCGCAGTACGGACAACTCCGCCTCGGTGAATGCTCTGACCTGCTCAGACACGCTGTGAAGCGCGGACTCGCGGGGGACCAGGCCGAGCAGCGGGAGCAGCTGTTCGTCCATCGCGATGTTGATCTCGATCCAGGAGCGGTCGGTGCCGCCGAAGGCCGCCGTCGAGACCACCGGGGCGGGTGGAACGGGAGCGGGGGACTCGCCGCAGCCGGCCAGCGTGAACACGGCGGCAGCGACGCATGCGAGAGAGCGGGGATTAGCGAACACTCGCGCAGTCTCCGGTTCCGGAACCAATCCTGTCAATGCTTCCTTATTGACGCGCGGCAACATGGGCGAAACAATCTCCTCGCTTGGAGAGCGCTTTCCATCCCCTTACCCATTGGTGTGATCATGTATAGACGGCTGTTGCTCCTCGTCGCGGTCACCGCGACATTCCTCGGCCTCACCGCCGTGTCCCCGGCCACCGCCGCCGACGTGCCGCTGTCACAGGGGAAGCCGGCCACCGCCTCGTCGCAGGAGGTCGACGGACCCGGCTACAGCCCGGCCAACGCCTTCGACGGCAACCTCGGCACCCGCTGGTCCAGCGCCTTCGCCGATCCGCAGTGGATCCAGGTCGACCTCGGGTCGGCGGTCGCCATCAACCGGATCGTGCTCACCTGGGAGGGCGCGTACGGCAGGGCGTACCAGATCCAGACCTCGAACGACGGCACCTCCTGGAGCACCCTCAAGGCCGTGACGAACGGTGCCGGAGGCACCGAGGAGCACAGTGTCTCCGGAACCGGCCGCTATGTGCGGCTGGCCGGAACGCAGCGCGGCACGGGCTACGGCTACTCGCTGTGGGAGTTCCAGGTCTTCGGCGGCGGCGGAACCCAACCCCCGGACCAGTTCACCACGATCTGGAGCGACACCTTCGACGGCCCGGCCGGCACTGGCCCGAGCGCCGCGAACTGGCTGCTGCGCACCGGCACCCAGTACCCGGGCGGCGCCGCCAACTGGGGCACCGGCTCGGTGGAGACCGCCAGCAGCGCGACGGCCAACGTCTCCCTCGACGGCGCGGGCAGGTTGAACCTCAAGGCGATCCGTGACAGCGCCGGCAAATGGACCTCCGGCCGGATCGAGACACAGCGCGCCGATTTCGCCCCGCAGCCCGGCGAGCAGCTCAGGTTCACCGCCGTGCTGAGGCAGCCGGACGTCGCCAACGCCGCCGGCTACTGGCCGGGCTTCCGCGCCACCGGCGCCGCCTACCGTGGCAACTTCACCAACTGGCCCAGCGTCGGCGAGACCGACATCATGACCGGCGTCAACGGCCGCGACCAGCTCTCCCAGACGTTGCACTGCGGCACCGCGCCGGGCGGGCCCTGCAACGAGTACGACGGCCGGTCCTCCGGGTTCGCGTCCTGCGTGGGCTGCCAGAGCGGCTACCACGAGTACACCCAGATCATCGACCGCACGAAGACCGACGAGGAGATCCGCTTCTACCTCGACGGACGGCAGACCTGGGTGGTCCGCGAGTCGCAGGTCGGCGTCGCGGCCTGGCAGCAGGCCGTGCACCACGGCTTCTACCTGCGGTTCGACCTGGCGATCGGCGGGTCGCTGCCGAACGCGATCGCCGGATTCACCACACCCACCCCGGAGACCACCTCGGGCGGCGTGCTCAGCGTCGACTCGGTCACCGTCGCCCGCGCCGCCGGGACCACCGCTCCGGCGATGACCGACCCGCCGGTCCCGGCCGGGCCCAGCGTCGTGAAGGTTACCGGCAGCCAGGGCAACTGGCAGCTCACCGTCAACGGGACGCCGTGGGAGGTCAAGGGCATGACCTACGGTCCGCCGCAGGCGGCGGCCGACGGCTACATGCGCGATCTCAGGAACATGGGCGTCAACACGATCCGCATCTGGGGGCCGGACGCCGGCACCCCGCTGCTTCTGGACACGGCGGCCCGCCACGGGATCAAGGTGATCGTCGGGCTGTGGCTGAACCACGGCACCGACTACGTGAACGACAGCGCGTACAAGACGGCGGTGAAGAGCGAGATCGTCGCCAAGGTGAACGAGCTGAAGGGCCGCTCCGGGGTGCTGCTCTGGGACGTCGGCAACGAGGTCATCCTGGAGATGCAGAACTACGGGCTGGCCGCCGATGTGGTCGAGGCGCGGCGGGTGGCGTACGCCAAGTTCGTGAACGAGGTCGCCGAGGCGATCCACGCGGCCGACCCGAACCACCCGGTCACCTCGACCGACGCGTACACCCACGCGTGGACCTACTACAAGCCGCACGCTCCGGCGCTGGATCTGCTCGCGGTCAACTCGTACGGGGCGATCGACACCGTGAAACGTGACTGGATCGCGGGTGGACACACCAAGCCGTACATATTGACCGAGGGCGGCCCGGCGGGGGAGTGGGAGGTGCCCAACGACGTCAACGGGGTGCCGAACGAGCCCACCGACCTGCAGAAGAAGGCCGGGTACACGTACAGCTGGAACGCGATCAAGGGGCATCCGGGCGTGGCCCTGGGCGCCACCGAGTTCCACTACGGCATCGAGAACGACTTCGGCGGGGTGTGGCTGAACACCACGACCGGCGGCTGGCGGCGGCTCGGCTACCACGCCATGCGGCAGGCCTATACCGGGCAGACCGCGCCGAACACGCCACCGGAGATCACCGCCATGACGGTCGGCACGCAGACGGCGGTCCTGGCGGGCGGCACGTTCACGGTCAGCGCCACCGCCACCGATCCGCAGGGCGATCTGATCCGCTACAACCTGATGGCCGGTGACAAGCACATCAACGCCAACCGGGGGCTGCGGCATCTGACTTTCAGCCAGACCGGCAACGGCCAGTTCACGGTACGGGCGCCGGAGACGCTCGGGGTCTGGAAGGTGTACGTGTACGCCTACGACGGCCACGGCAACGTCGGCATCGAACAGCGCTCGTTCCGGGTCGTCCCGCCGCCGGCCCCGGGCACGGATCTGTCCCGTGGGAGGTCCACATCGGCGTCCAGCTACCAGCCGACCGGCACGAACGGGCCGCAGCTTCCGTCGTACGCGGTCGACGGCGACTACGGCACCCGCTGGGCCAGCGAATGGGTGGACTCCGCCTGGCTCCAGGTCGATCTCGGCTCGGTGCAGTCGTTCGACCGGGTGCGGCTCGCATGGGAGGCGGCGTACGCGAAGGCGTACACCGTGCAGGCCTCCGACGACGGCGCCACCTGGCGGACCGTGTACTCGACGACGGCCGGTGACGGCGGCTTCGACACGCTCACGGTGAACGGCTCCGGCCGCTACGTCCGGGTGAACGGCACCGTGCGGGCCACCGCGTACGGCTACTCGCTCTACGAATTCGGCGTCTACCGCAGCTGAGGTTCCGGAACTTCCCGGCCCGCCGCCGAGGGCGTACCCCATTGACCTGGGGCGATGCTCTCGGTGGCGGTTGTGAAAGCGCTTCACCGGGGTTTGCCGAGCATTGACAGCCTTTAACGCCCGGTTCACAGTGTCCGGCAAGAGAGCGCTTTCACAAGCGTGAAACATCCCCCGAGGAGTTCCCCGCATGAGACGTCGTCTGTTATCCGTCGCCGCGCTGCTGGCCGCGCTCGTCGCGGTCCCCTCCGGACCCGCGAACGCCGCCGAGGTCCTCGTCTCCCAGGGAAAGCCCGCCACCGCCTCGTCCACCGAGATCGCCGGCGCCTACCTGGCGCCGGAGGCGGTCGACGGCAACAACGGCACCCGCTGGGCCAGCGCGTTCACCGGCACCCAGTGGTTCCAGGTCGACCTCGGCGCCGCCACCGCGGTCAGCCGGGTCGCGATCAACTGGGAGGCCGCCTACGCCCGCGCCTTCACCATCCAGCTGTCCACCGACGGCAGCGCCTGGACCAACGCCTGGAGCACCACGACCGGCGCCGGCGGCCAGCAGAGCATCACGCTCTCCGGCACCGCCCGCTACGTGCGGATCAACCTGACGCAGCGGGCGCTCGAGGCGTACGGCTACTCGTTCTGGGAGTTCCAGGTCTACTCCGGCTCCTCTGATCCCGGGACGTCGGGACTGCTTTCGTACGCCAAGCCCGCCCTCGCCTCCACCTGGCAGAACGACGTCAACTGCAACCCGTGCAGCCCGGACAAGGCGTTCGACAACGATCCGGCCAGCCGCTGGGCCACCAGCTCCACCAACGGCTGGGCCGATCCTGGCTGGATCTCGGTGGACCTCGGCGCGACCGCCCAGATCCGCCAGGTCGTCCTCCAGTGGGACCCGGCCTACGCCCGCGGTTACCAGATCCAGGTGTCCGCGGACAACGTGAACTGGACGCCCATCTACTCGACGACGACCGGCGACGGCCTCAAGGACGTCATCAACGCCACCGGCACCGGGCGTTACGTGCGGATGTACGGCACCGCCCGCAGCGGCCCGTATGGCTACTCACTCTGGGAGTTCAGCATCTACGGCACCGGCGGCAACCCCACCACCCCGCCCGCCAAACCCGCCGACCCGATCTTCCCGGCCACCCGCCTGGTCTTCTCCGACGAGTTCAACGGCGCGGCCGGCAGCAAACCGGACGGCGCGAAGTGGACGATGGATCCGGGCGTCCCGCAGAACGGCGAGGTCCAGTACTACACGCCCAACAGTGAGAACGCGTCCATGAACGGCGCCGGCCAGCTCGTCATCGAGGCCCGCCGCCAGGATTACCAGGGCCGCCAGTACACCTCGCACCGGATGAACACCAGCAACAAGTTCCACGTCCAGTACGGCCGGATCGAGGCGCGGGTCAAGGTGCCCAAGGGCAACGGGCTGTGGCCGGCGTTCTGGCTGATGGGCGACGACTTCCTGTCGGGCCGGCCGTGGCCGTACAACGGCGAGATCGACATCATGGAGGTCCTCGGCCGCAACACCTCCGAGGCCTACTCCACGCTGCACGCCCCGGCCTACAACGGCGCCGGCGGCTATGGCCAGAAGTACGCGACCGTCGACCTTTCGCAGGACTTCCACGTCTGGGCCGCCGAGTGGGACAGCAAGGGCATCCGGTTCTTCCTCGACGGGCGCCTGGTCTTCGACGCCGCCAAGGAGACCGTGGAGAACACCCGCGGACCGTGGATCTACGACCACAAGTTCTACCTGATCCTCAACCTGGCCGTCGGCGGCGACTTCCCCGGCCCGATCGACGCCACCACCCCGTTCCCCAGCCGCATGCTCGTCGACTACGTGAGGGTCTACCAATGAGGCGCCTATTCGCCGGCGCGGTGGCCGCCGTTCTCGCCACCTACCTGATCATCACCGCCACGTCCGCCTCCGCCGCCGACACCCTGCTCTCCCAGGGGAAGCCCGCCACCGCCTCGTCCGTCGAGTCGGCCGCCTTCCCCGCCTCCAACGCCGTCGACGGCAACCTCGGAACCCGCTGGTCCAGCGCCTTCAGCGACCCCCAGTGGCTCCAGGTCGACCTCGGCGCCAGCGCCACGATCACCTCGATCGTGCTGGACTGGGAGTCCGCGTACGCCCGAAGTTTCTCGGTGAAGGCGTCCGCGAACGCGCAGAGCTGGACCACGCTCTACAGCACCGCCGCCGGCACTGGCGGAAAACAGACGGTCAACGTCAACGGCACCGCGCGCTACGTGCGGCTCGAGACAGGAGCGCGCGCCACGCAATGGGGTGTGTCGCTCAACGAGTTCCAGGTGTACGGAACGGGCGGCGGAACCACCCCGACCATCCCGCCGGGCGCCGTTCGCGTCGCCGAGTTCCTGGCCGACTGCCCGTTCAGCCACCGGCTGCCGGACGACCCGATCATCTTCCCGAACCTGCCGGGCGCCTCGCACATGCACAGCTTCTTCGGCGCGGCCGGCACCAACGCCTACTCGACCGTCGACACGCTGCTCAACGCGAACAGCAACTGCAACCCGTCGATCGACAAGTCCTCGTACTGGATCCCCACCCTGTACCGCGACAACGTGCCCGTCGAACCGGTCACCGGCATCTTCTACTACCTCGGTGAGGGGGTCCGCGACGACCTGATCGCCCAGACCCAGCCGCTGCCGCTCGGCCTGCGGATCGTGGCCGGAAACGCCAAGGCCACCGGCCCGGCGGACAACACCATCTCCCGCTGGTCGTGCCTGCACGCCGGGCACGTCGGCTCGTCACCGGACTTCGTCAACTGCCCGGCCGGGTCGATGCTGGAGTCGTACCTCGACTTCCCGCACTGCTGGGACGGCCGGAACCTGGACTCCACCGACCACAAGAGCCACATGGCCTACCCGGTGAACAACGCCTGCCCGGCCAGCCACCCGGTCGTGGTGCCCAAGTTGCGGCAGGTCATGCGCTATCCGGTCACCGGCGACCCGGCCCGGCTGCGACTGGCGTCCGGTGGCGGTTTCACGATGCACGGCGACTTCTTCAACGCCTGGCCGGTCGAGGAGATGGCCCGCCGGGTGAACGACTGCATCCGCCCGATCATCAAGTGCGGGACCGACGGACGGCCCTGATAGAACTTTGCACATGAGTTCACGACCCGGCCGCGGTGGCCACCATCCCACGATGGATCAGGTGGCCGCCGCGGCCGGCGTCTCCCGGGCCACCGTCTCCCGGGTGATCAACAACGCGGCCTCGGTGGCGCCCGGCATCCGCGACGCGGTCCAGCGTGCGATCGCTTCGACGGGGTACGTTCCCAACGTCGCCGCCCGCAGCCTGGTCACCCGCCGGTCGAACTCGGTGGCCCTGGTGATCAGCGAACCGGACCGTCCCGACGACCACTCCTTCCTGAACCGGATCTTCACCGACCCGTACTTCGGTCGCGTCACCGCGGGCGCGACCGGCGCGCTGCGGCCGCACGACGTCCATCTCGTGGTCGTGCCCACCGACTCGGCCGACCACCATCAGGTGATCCGCTACCTGCGGCAGGGCCACGTCGACGGGGTGCTGCTGATCTGCTCCAGCGAACACGACCCGCTGCCCGGGCAGGTCCACGCGCTCGGCATCCCGGCGGTGCTGTCGTCCCGGCCGGCCGCGCCGCTGCCGGTCAGCCACGTCGACCTGGACCAGCGGCTCGGCGCCCGGCTCGCCGCCGAGCACCTGATCGCCCGCGGTTGCCGCCGGCTGGCCACGATCAGCGGTCCGCTCGACATCCCGGCCGGATCCGAGCGCCTGGAGGCGTTCCGGACAGCCGCCGGCGCCGACGCGCCCGCGGTGATCGGCGACTTCACCCGGGCCGGTGGCGAGGCCGCCGCCCACCGCCTGCTCGACGACCATCCCGACCTGGACGGCCTGTTCGTCGCCAGCGACCTGATGGCCGAGGGGGCGCTGCGCGCGGTGCAGGACCGCGGCCGCCGCGTCCCCGACGACGTGGCGGTCGTCGGCTTCGACGACAGCAGCCCGGCGCTGGAGTGCCGCCCGCAGCTCACCACGATCCGGCAGCCGGTCGAGGAGATGGCCGCCGAGATGGCCCAGCTGCTGGTCGCCCACATCGACGAACCGGGCCGCGCGACCCGTTCGGTCATCTTCCAGCCCACCCTGGTGCTGCGCGCCTCCGCCTGACCCGGCACGCGTCCACCATCGAAGATCATCCCTATTTCGGGCCTGTTCGGCGTAGGTTGGCGGGGAGAAGAAGGGAGCCACGCCAGTGCGCGACACGCCACCGTTCCGCGCCGACCACGTCGGCAGTCTCCTGCGCCCGCCCCGCCTGCTCAAGGCCCGTGAACAGCACGCCCTCGGCGAGATCACCCCGGCCGAACTGCGCGCCGTCGAGGACGACGCGATCCGCGAGGTCGTCCGCATGCAGCGCGACGCCGGTCTGCGCTCGGCCACCGACGGCGAATTCCGCCGCACGTCCTGGCACATGGACTTCATCTACCGGCTCGGTGGGATCCGGCCCACCGACGAGAAGATCCAGGTGCATTTCCGTAACGAGAACGGCGAACTCGACTTCGAATCGGCGGCCCTCGCGGTGGACGGGCCGATCCGCCTCGAGGACACCGTCTTCGGTGACGACTTCGCCTTCCTGGCCGCGCAGACCGACCCCGGGATCACCGCGAAACTGACCATCCCGTCGCCCAGCATGGTGCATTACCGGGGCGGCCGGGCCGCCATCGATCCGGCCGTCTACGCCGACGAGGAACAGTTCTGGGTGGACCTGTCGGCCGCCTATGCCGACCAGGTGCGGCGGGTCGCCGACCTCGGCTGCCGCTATCTGCAACTCGACGACACCAGCCTGGCCTATCTCAACGACCCGGCCCAGCGGCGGCTGCTCACCGAACGGGGTGACGACGCCGAACACCAGCATCTGCGCTACATCCGGCAGATCAACGCGGCGATCGCCGGACGGCCCGCCGGGCTGAACGTCACCACCCACATGTGCCGCGGCAATTTCCGTTCCTCGTGGGCGGCCGAAGGCGGTTACGACTTCGTGGCCGAGGCGCTCTTCTCGGAACTGGCCGTCGACGGCTTCTTCCTCGAATACGACGACGAACGCTCCGGCGATTTCGCCCCGCTGCGGTTCGTCCCGCCGGGCAAGGTCGTCGTGCTCGGCCTGGTCACCACGAAACGCGGCGCGCTCGAATCCAAGGACGACCTGAAACGCCGCATCGACGAGGCGGCCCGCCACATTCCACTCGACCAGTTGGCGCTGTCGCCGCAGTGCGGGTTCTCCTCCACGGTCGAGGGCAACGCGCTCACCTACGACGAGCAGGTCGCCAAACTCCGCCTGATCACCGAGACCGCCGCGGAGGTCTGGGGCTGAGACTCTATTTCTGCCCGGCGGTCTCCTCGTCCGGGTGGATCCAACGGTCCAGCGTGACGCGCAGCTTGTCGGCGTCGATCGGCTTGGCCAGGAAGTCGTCCATGCCCGCCTGGAGTGCTCGCTGCCGGTCCTCGGCGAGCACCCCGGCGGTCATCGCGATGATCGGGGTGTGCTGGTTGGGCTGTTCGGTGTGCCGCAGCCGCTCGGTGGCCTCGTAGCCGTCCAACCGCGGCATCTGGCAGTCCATCAGGATCGCCTGGTACTCGTGACTGCTGGCCAGTTCGACCGCCTCGGCGCCGTTGACGGCGATGTCGGTCTCGTAGCCGAGAGCGCTGAGCGTGTCGACCGCGACCATCTGGTTGATCTCGTTGTCCTCGGCGAGCAGGATCCGGCCGCGGCCGCCGGCCGGTGCCTCCGGTGGCACCACCGGAGCGACGGCCCGGTCGTCGGCGAAGTGGGTGAGCAGGCAGTTGTAGAGGGCGGACGGGCCGACCGGTTTGGCGAGAACGTCACCGTGCAGCCGGTACTCGGCTGTCGGGTCGCGGCTGAGCAGCACGCAGAACGGGCGCGGCCGGATCATCGGGTCGGCGGCGATGTCGTCGCCGAGCCGGGCCGCGTCCAGTTCCGGGGGCCGGTGGTCGAGCACCACCACGTCGTACGGCTCCCCGCGTTCGCCGGCCGTCCGCAGATGCCCGAGCGCCTCACCGCTGGTGGCCGCGGTGGTGACCTGCATGCCCCAGGCGTGCACGTGTTCGGTGAGGAACCGCCGGCTGATCGGGTTGGTGTCGACGATCAGCGTCCGGTGTGCGGCCAGGTCACTGCGGGACGGCCCGCCGGTTCGGCCGTCCGGCGGGCCGGCGAGCGTGATGGTGAACTCGAAACGGCTGCCGTGACCGGGCTCGCTGTCCACCTGGAGGTGGCCGCCCATCAACTCGACGAGCTGGTGGGTGATGGTCAGCCCCAGCCCGGTGCCGCCGAATTCGCGGCTCGTCGTGCTGTCCGCCTGGGTGAACGGCTCGAAGAGCCGGCCCAGCTGTTCCGGGTCGATACCGATGCCGGTGTCGGTGACGCTGAACGTGAACCGGTGCCGGTCGTCGCGGGGCGGGCCGAGCTGGTCCAACCGGACCACCACCTCCCCCTCGTGGGTGAACTTGACCGCGTTGCCGACCAGGTTCAACAGCACCTGGCGGAGCCGGCCCTCGTCGCCGCGCACGATGGTCGGCAGGTCGGCCGGGTAATAGGAGACGACGTCGACGTTCTTGTCCCGGGCGCCGGCCGCGGCGGCGTGCACCACCTGTTCGATCAGGTCGCCGAGCGCGAAGTCCTGCTCAACCAGGGTGATCTTCCCGGCCTCGATCTTGGAGAAGTCCAGGATGTCGTTGATGATGGCCAGCAGCGCCCGGGCGGACGTGCGGATCGACTCGGCGTACCGTCGCTGGACCGGCTCCAGCGGGGTGTCCAGAAGGAGCTTGGTCAGGCCGATCACGCCATTCATCGGTGTCCGGATCTCGTGGCTGACCATGGCCACGAACTGCGACTTGGCTTGCGCCGCGGCCAGCGCCTCGTCCCGGGCCGCGGCCAGAGCCTGCTCGGTACGGCGGCGTTCGGACACGTCGCGGATGGCCGCGGACACCAGGATGCCGTCCTCGGTCTCCAGCGGGGCGAGGTTGATCTCCACCGGGAACTCGGTGCCGTCCTGCCGCCGCCCGAACAGCTCCCGGCCCAGGTCCACCTGGCGTGCGGCCGGCGCCCGCAGGTACTCCTGGAAATCCTGGGCGTGCTCGGTGTGCAGTTGCTTCGGGACGAGCATCTCCACCGGTCGGCCGATCAGTTCGTGCCCGAGATAGCCGAACAGCCTCTCGGTCTGATCGTTGACCAGCCGGATCACGCCGTCGGTGCCGACGATCACCATGGCGTCCGGAGCACTCAGGACGAGCTGCCGGAACCGCTTCTCGGCCCGTTTGGCGTCGGTGATGTCGCGGGCGATGGACGCGGCCCCGACGACCTCGCCGCTGAGGTCACGGATCGGAGAGATGGTGATCGCCAGGTGCACGGCGGTGCCGTCCCGGCGTACCCGGGTGGTGTCCTGGACGTGGACCGTCTCGCCCCGGACCAGCTGGGCCCGGATCCGTTGCGGCTCGTCGCGGAGGGCGGGCGGGTACAGCACGTCCACGTTGTGGCCGATCATGTCGTCGGCCGGGTAGCCGTAGATGCGTTCGGCGGCCGGGTTCCAGCTGAGGATGGTGCCGTCCAGGCTGCGGCCGATGATCGCGTCGGCGGTGCTCTCGACGATGGCGGCGAGCCGGGCCTGCGCCTCACCGGCGGCCCGCTGGTCGGTGATGTCCCGGGCCACCGCGTAGATGCTCGAGCCGACCGCGGCCGGCGTGGCGCTCCAGCTCAGCCAGCGGTAACTGCCGTCGCGCGCGCGGTACCGGTTCTCCAGATCGATCGTCGATGTGTGGCCCTCGGTCAGCAGGCGGACCTGGTGCACGGTGTTGTCGATGTCGTCCGGGTGCACGAACGCCAGGTACGGCCGCTCGCGTACCTCCTCGGGGGTGTAGCCGAAGGTGCGGGTCCACGCCGGGTTGACCCGGGTGAAGTAGCCGTCCGCGGAGGCGATGCAGAGCATGTCCCCGGAGAGCGTGAAGAAGTGGTCGAGCTCCTCGGCCATCCGGCGGCGCTCCGCCTGTTCCCGGTCCCGGTCGGTCAGGTCGCGGCAGGTGATGATGAGCATGCTGAGGTGATCGTCGGTGCGCAACGGGCAGACGGTGGCGAGAATCGGCAGGTTCTCGCCGTCCCGGCGCTGGATGTCGGTGGAGAACTCCATCCGGCCCTCGGTGCCCAGGATCACCTGCAGATCCTGTTCACGGTCCGGCCACCAGGGGTACGGCGGGTGGATCCCGATCACCTCGTCGGCCGGGTAGCCGGTCATCTGCGACCAGCGCTCGTTGGCGCTGAGCACCCGGCCGTCCGGGGCGAGCGTCACCACCCCCTCGATCAGGGCGGTCAGCACGATGTCGTTGAAGTCGCGCTGGCCGCGCAGTTCGGCGATCACCGCCTGCCGGCGCTGGTCGGCCTCGTTGAGCATGTGGCCGGATCGCAGCAGCACCAGGTAGAGGGTGAGCAGCAGCAGGCTCACGATGATGTCGGCCCCGACGCTTTCGACGTCGACGCCGATCCGGGCCATGAGCGCCGGTGACAACGCGATCAGGACCACCACGGCCGCGACCGCCGGCGCCAGGCGGCGCACCGCCCGGCTGCCGAGCCACCGGCCGCCGAAGACCTGCACCGCGAGCGCGCCGGGCCGGCTCACCGTCACCCCGAAGGCCAGCAGCAGCACGCAGACCTGCGCGGCGGGCGGGGTCACCCAGACGAGGGTGTCCGAGTAGAGCGCCACCAGACCGAACAGCGACGCCAGCTCCGCCACTCCCATCACCAGCGCGGCGGCCGCGGCCAGCAGTTGCGAGGCCAGGTATCCGTGGCGGGGCCCGACGTCGAGCAGCACCAGGCTCATGCCGATCAGCAGGTATGCCACCAGGGCACGTATGGGCGGCGGCCCGGTGGGCGGCAGCATCGCCGTACCGGACAGCCAGTCGACGAGGGTGGCCGCACCGGACAGGGCCGCCACCAGCGCGGCGAACGCGATCGCCACCATCAGCAGGGCCAGGAAGCGGCCGGTCCGGGGGCGCCATCCGGCGGCTTGGACCGGGCCGGAGAAGAGCAGCGCGGCACCGCCGGTGATGGCCAGAACGGCACTGGTCGGCGACATCGACCACCATTCGAGGACCTGCGCCACATGACCGGCCAGTGTCGCCGTGCCGATCCCGGTGGCCGCCACCGCCGTGATCCGCCAGATCAGCACCCGGTGCCGCATGCCGGTCACCGAAGAAACCATCACAACGTCCAGCGTCACCAATAAAATGCGAATACAAGCCGCATCTAGGAAATTACCTCGCGGAGAAGATGTGGACCAGACAGCCGCCGTCGTGGCGTTGCCGGAACCCGGCGACCTGTTCGCCGGCAACGCCCTGTCCCGGCTCGGCCACGAGCTGCGCGGACCGCTCACCGGCATCATCGGCCTGACCGGCCTGATGACACGCAAGGCCGCCACCGGCACGGCCGATCCGGCGCAGCAGGCCCGTCAGCTCAATATGATCAACAACAGCGCGGCGGAGCTGCTCGGCACGGTCGAGCGCATCATCGCCTTCGCCCACAGCGCCACCCCGGCCGATGAGCGCCGTCTCGAACCCGTCGACTGCGTCACGGTCGCCGCCGACGCCGTCGCCGCGACCGAGGAGATCGCCGCGGCGAGAAACCGGCACGTCATCGTACGGACGCCGGCCGGCCCGGTCCGTGCGCTGGCCCATCCCGACGACGCCCGCCAGGCCGTGACCGAACTGCTCGCCAACGCCGTCCGGTACGCCGATCACCCGGACATCCACGTCACCGTCCGCCCCGGCGACGCGGCCACCGGCCCGGCTGTCGAGATCGCCGACCACGGCCCCGGCCTGTCACCCGCCGATCAGCAGCGGGTCTTCCTGCCGTTCGAGCGCGGCACGGCCGCCCACGACCACGACGAGCACGGCACCGGGCTCGGTCTGTGCCTGGCCCAGCACCTCACCCGCCGCTGCGGCGCCACCCTGACCGTACGGACCTCGCCGGCCGGAACCGTCTGCACCGTCGTCTTCCGGCCGGGTCCCGGCGTGGGGGAGCTCTGATGGCCACCGTGCTCGTCGTCGACGACCGCGCCACCAACCGCGAGGTCGCCCGCCTCACCCTCGACGACGGGGGCCACCACGTCATCGAGGCCACCGGCGGCCCGGAGGCGCTCGACCTGGCCCGGCGCCTGCACCCCGACGTGGTCCTCGCCGACGTGGTGATGCCCGGCATGGACGGCTACGAGTTCGTCCACCAGTTGCGGGCCGACGCCGGCACCGCCGACATCCCGGTGCTGCTCTACACCGCCAACTACCGGCCGGACGAGGCGTTGCCATTGGCAGCCGCGTACGGGGTCACCCAGGTTCTCGCCAAGTCCGCGGACCCGGACGCCCTGCTCGCCGCGGTCGAGCGGGCACTGCACGCCGAACCGGTCACCGCTTCCGCCTCCGTAACCGCCGGCGACGTGGGCGCCGAGCATCTGCGTACGGTGAACGCCAAGCTGTTGGAGAAGGTGCTCGCCCTCGACGCTAGCGAGGCCCGGTTCCACGCCCTCGCCGACGTCTCGCCGGTCGGCATCGTCTCCGGGCACACCGAGCTGCACGCGACCTACACCAACCCGCGCTTGGCCGACATCACCGGCTACGGACCCGAGCAACTGGCCGGGCACGGCTGGATGTGCTGCCTCGACCGGCCGCACCGTGAGGAATTGCTGCACGACGGCCTGCCGGTCGAGCCGGTCAGCTTCTACGGCGAGCAGGACCTGCCCGGCGGCCGCCGCTGGCTGCACACCACCATCCGGCAGATCACCGACGAGAAGGGCGGATTCGTCGCCACCGTCGACGACGTCACCGCCGTGGTCGAGCACGAGATCGCCGAGCGCCGCCGAATCGCCGAGCGCTTCGAGAGCCTCGCCCGGCTGTCCGGCGCCGTCGCCCACGACTTCAACAACATGCTCAACATCATCCTGTCGTTCAGCGAGTTCACCGCCGAGGCGCTGCGCGACGCCGTGGGCACCACCCTGACCGCCGAGCAGGCCGGCGACATGCTCGACGACCTGGACCGGATCAGCCAGGCCGGCAAACGCGCCGCGCACCTCGCCCACGAACTGCTCTCCTTCGGCGGGCGTGAGGTCGTCCAGCCCACCGTGCTCGACCTGCACGCCGTCTTCGCCGAGGTGACTGAACTGTTCGAACCGGTGCTCGGCCGGCACGTCACGGTCAGCGTCGACCTGCACCCGGACCTGCGCAACATAGTCGCCGACGGCGGCCAGCTCACCCGGATCCTGATCAATCTCGCCAGCAACGCCCGCGACGCGATGCCCGACGGCGGTGCGCTCACCCTGACCGCCGACAACGACGGGGACAACGTGCACATCGCCGTCCACGACACCGGGCACGGCATGAGCCCCGAGGTGCTGGAGCGCGCCGTGGAGCCGTTCTTCACCACCAAACCCAAAGGTCACGGTACGGGTCTGGGGCTCGCCACCGCGTACGGCATCCTCCGCCAGGCCCACGGCGAGCTGGTGCTGGAATCCTCGCCGGGCAACGGCACCACGGTGCACCTCTACCTGCCCGCCACCGACGAGCCCGCGGCCGGATCCACGCCACCCGCGGCCGCGTCCGCCGGCACCGGGCAGACCGTCCTGATCGCCGACGACGAGAACGGCGTCCGCGAGGCCGCCCGGCGCATCCTGAACCGGGCGGGTTACACGGTTCTGGCCGCAGGCGACGGGCGTGCCGCGCTGCGCGTCGCCCGCGACCATCCCGGCACCATCCACGCCCTGCTCACCGACGTGGTCATGCCGCACATGAACGGGCCGGAACTGGCCGCGGCGCTGACCGCGGAACGGCCCGGCACGCCGGTGCTCTACATGTCCGGGTACGCCGACCCGCTGATGACCGACCAGGGGCAGCTCGATCCGGACGTGACCGTGGTCGGCAAGCCGTTCACCGCCGACCGGCTGCTCGCCGCCCTGCACGCCACCCTCACCGCGGCCGCGCGACGGTAGGCGCCCCGGACAGCGCCTCGCCGACCGTGGTCAGCAACTCCACCGCGGTGGACACGGTCCGGGCCGCCGCCGGACGGCAGCCGCGTCACTCCGCGTCGAGCTGCCCCTTCGCGTCGTCGTAACCGGCCGGCGCGGGCGCCTCGGTGGGCGCGTAGATCACCCGGATCACGCCGGTCGGGTACGCCTCGGTGGCGATCACCCGCAGGTGGTAGGCCGCGTCGCCCTCGTCGAACAGCCTGCGCCCCTTACGGGCGGCCACCGGGTGCACCAGCAGCCGCAGCTCGTCGACCAGACCCGCGGCCAGAAGCTGCTGCACCACCGAGATCGAGCCGGGGATGAGCACGCCCTTCACCCCGGCGTCGGCCTTGAGCGCCGTCACGGCCGACAGCAGGTCGCCGTCGATCAGCTCGCAGTTGCGCCAGGAGAACTCCAGCCGCTGCCGCGATGCCACCACCTTGCGGGTGTCACCGAGCTGCTTGGCGAACCCGGCGTCCTCGCCGCCGGCGGCCTCCCGATCCGGCCAGGCGCCGGCGAAACTGTCGTACGTCTCCCGGCCCAGCAGCAGCACGTCGGCCGTCTCGTAGTCCTCGGTGACGGCCCGGCCCATGTTCTCGTCGAAGTACGGGAAGTGCCAGTCCGGGTCGATCTCGGCCACACCGTCGGCCGAGATGAACAGGGTGGAGATGACCTTAGCCATGGTGGCGCCTCTCTCGCGTCGTGTGTCTATCGATGGGTGGACCGGCGGACTGGCCGGAACTCATCGGCGGTTCAGATCTTTTTTCTGATCCAGGCCACGCATGTCTTGTCGACGACGGTGAAGGGCTTCCCGAACGAGGCACGTGACGCCGCGTCGACTTCCTCACCGCGCCGCAGGACCCGGTAGGCGAAGTCGAGCAGCTTGCGCTCACCGTACCGATCGGCGAGGCAGCCCGTGGCCATGTGGCTGTGCGCGTACATGGTGTGGACGGTCAGATCGTCACTCTTCCCGGTCAGCCCGGGCAGGACGATCGACTTCGGGGCGCCGCGCCTGGCGAAGGACCGGCGCAGCACCGAGGCGCTGCCGGTGTTCGGCGCCTCGGCCGGTGCGGACCCGATGTACTCGGCGATGCCCTCGACCAGCCAGTCCTCATCGTCATCGGCCCAGTAGACGGCCGGCAGCAGGGTGACGGCGTGCCCCATCTCGTGCTGGATCGTCTCGCGCAGCTGGCGGTCGGAGTCCAGCACCCTGCCGGCGTTCAGGACGAGGTCGCTTCCGGTCTGGTTCAGAGACTTGTGGTAGCCGGCCACCCATTTCCTCTTCTCCCCGCCGTACCAGGTCTTCCAAGCCTTGTCGTCGGCGAGATAGACCCGGTAACGCTTCGGCGGGGTGCCGGTGGCGGCCGCGAAACGGTCGGCAACCGCGGCGGCCTTCTCGGCGAGGCGCAGCACCCGCGGCAGCTGCTTCGCCAACTTGGCCGGCGCCGCGACGATGACCCGCGAGCCTCGGAGGAACCGCAGATCAGCGCTTTGCCAGGGGGCCGGTTCCAGATGATTGAGGAGGGGCGACTTCTCGACGGCGGTCGCGATGTAGGAGCCGTCGCGGCGCGCCATCGACAGCGTGTAGAACATCTTCGGTGGGCCGGAGCCGGCGCCGGAGACCCAGGACGCGCACTCGACAGCGCTCAGGCAGTAGCCGAGCTCCACACCGACGGACACCTGAGACTCGCCGTACTCCCGGAAGAGGAAGTCGATTTGGGCGTGACTGACCTCGAGGGTTCGCAGGTTGCGATAGAGCATCCGGAACCTGCCGTGCAGGGCCGGGTCGAGCGGCGCCAGCCAGCCTCGCTCGTCCCCGGCGACCAGCGCCTTCGCCTGTGCGTCGAAGGCCTCCTTGATGTCGGCCCGCGCCTCGGCCTCCGGGCTGTAGTAGGAGGGGCTGGCGCTCGGCTGCGGCGTCGCGGTGGCGGGCCGCTCCCGCTCCGGCCAGAACACCGCGGCCCCGGCGACGACGGCCAGCACCGTGACCGCGAGGGCGGCCGCCTTCTTCGAAACATGCAGATCCGCCATGATCGAGGATCTAAGCATCTACTCCCGCGGATTCACCGACCGGGTCAGTGGGGTGCAGCGCGTGCTCCACTGAGTCACCATCTGCGAATTATCGCCGGTCAACCTTTGTCAGGCGGCGTCCGATCCGGGGCCCGGCGGCTGTCAGGGACGGCAGACTGGGCGGGTGTACCGATCGGTAGGACAGGCGACGGCCCGCTGGCAGGCGGGCCGTCGAGTTGCTCGGTACCGGAAACGACCGTGCGAGGACCATCACCAGGGGAGCAACATGAGTACGTTATCCAATCGGCCGGGCCGCCGACAGGAGAGTCCCGATCATCGGGCCGGGGTCATCAAGACCTCGCTCACCGTCGCCGGGGCGTCCGCCGTGGGGCTGACCGGGATCATCGGCGCCGCGGCCTACGGGGCGATCCCCGCCGGTCTCGCGTACTCCGCGGTCGGGGCCTTCGCGTTGATCATGCTGTGTGCGCTGGGCGTGGTGACCGTCTACATCCGCCGCGGCTGAAGATCGTTCGTGGTCGAGGTCCGCGTTTGATTCCTTTTGCGGTACGCGTGACCTCGTCCCGCCTCATCTGGACCGTCCCGTCCGGTCGGCGCGAGCCCGGTGCCCGCTTCGGCCTTTGCCGCGCCCGCCGGGCTGAGTCCCTGCCGCTCCGCTGCGCGAAGCGGCCCTAATCGGGAGGAAGTAGGTCTACTTTCGAGTTAGATCGGTGCCCGGGCAGGCCGGGCGGGTTGCCACGTCCTCATGTGCCGCCGGTCCCGGCCCGTCGTCCCCACTTTCGGTCGCGCCGGGCGGGTGGTCGCGGTCCTATTAGGGCGGGCGGGTACGCACGGTGGCAGTGTCGTGGTCGCCTACGTGGCCTATCGCCGCGATGGCCGCTCACGTGGCGGGTTCCGTACGCGCCCACCTTCGAAACCCGACCGGCCGGAGCTCCGCGTGAGCGACGACCCCTTTCACCAGCTCATGTGGAATATCGACGCCGCCGGAGAGTCTCTTTCTCGGTTGTTGCCTGGGCGTCGATGTCAAGTCGCCTGCGCGCGTGTTTCCCGCCTTCGCCGCGAGATCCGGCCGGTCACTGCCGGCCGTTGGAGCCATCCCGCAATGATCGACGTGAATCTTGGGAAATCGCCGCCGGACGGCGCGATCTTGGCCGTCCGGGAGCCTCTTTCTTGGCTGTCCGCGCCCATTTCCGCGATCCGTCAACCGAGGGAAGGGCGGTGGGGCCGATCTTGGTGAGTTGCCCACCTGGGGAGGTGGTCAACTCACCAAGATCGCGAAAAGATGCCGGGCAAAGCACGCAAAACGGACTCCATGAGGTGCTGAAGTGAGGAAAAGAGGCGCTTTCAACGCAATATGCCTCCTTATTGCCTCGGCGGCGGTTCACCCGATGCGGTGCTTGACGTCAGACCGCGGTCAATCAAGCAAAGACTCCGGGCACCCAAGGCGTGCCAGGGAAAATAGATCATGGGCGATGATCTTCCGCCGGACGACAACCAGGAATCAGGATCGCCCCGAACGCAAATCACCCAAGATCGCCAGCGAGTCGGGATGACGCCGCAGCCATCCGAATGCGCGACGCGACATCGCGGCCACCCGCAACCAAGAAGCAGGTTCCAGTAACAAACCGGATTTACCGCGTGCCCTCACGCACCCACCATCACGGTCACCGCGAGTGACTTTTCGACGGGTTTCCCGCGGCGCGACCGGAGCGAGCGGCGTGACGGCCGGAAGCAGCGCCCCGGGTGCCTGGCAAGCACCATCGCAACCACCCACCCGGAGCGAGCGGCAGCACGTGCGGCGGTGTCCAACCGATCTGAGCCCGGCGGGGCGGCACAGGACGGGGTAGGCGGCAAGCGTGCGCCGACCGGACGGGCCGGATAGATGAGGCGGGACGGCGTCACGCGTACAAGAAAAGAACCGGAAGCGAAACGCGGGCCTCGACCACTATCCCGCCGGGAAACGGTCGCCGTGCGGGCCGTACAGGTGGAGGATCTCGGCGGGTGAGTCGCCCGCCGGGCCGAACCAATGCGGCGAGCCTGCGTCGAAATCGGCGTTGTCGCCGGGTTTCAGCAACCGCTCGCGGTCGCCGAGCAGCAGCCGGACCGTGCCCGCGAGCACGTAGAAGAAGGCGTGCCCGGGGTGCGTCACCAGCGTCGGCGTGGCGGTCGTGGGGCTCAGGATCTGTTTGAACACCTGGATCCGGCCAGGGTAGGTGGTCAACGGGATCACCACGCTGTCGATGCCGGTCCGGGTCTCCCGGTGGTGCGGGGTCAGGTGGGCGCGCGGGTCGCCGGTCTGCGGGGCGCCGATCATGTGCTCCAGCGACATCCGGTAGACGCGGGCCAGCGGCAGCAGCAGGTCCAGGGTGGGCCGGCGCTTGCCGGACTCCAGCCGGGACAGCGTGCTCACTGAGATGCCGGTGGCGCCGGCCAGTTCGTCGAGGGTCAGGCCGCGATCCTGCCGGACCCGGTTCAGCCGGGGGCCGATGTCGCCGATCAGTCGTTCCAGTTCCGCGTCCACCCGAGCATTTTGCGGCCTTCGCAAGACCACTGGGCCGGGGAGGGGTGCCGGCATGACGATCGGCGCCATGAGAGAGCAACGATGGCTCGTGCTGGCGATCTGCGCCACCAGCATCTTCCTGGTCGGTCTGGACACGACGGCCGTCAACGTGGCGCTGCCCGCCATCGGCGACGACCTGCGGCTCGCGATCGCCGACCTGGAGTGGGCGGTGGACGCGTACGCCCTGGTTCTGGCCGGCTTGATGATCACTTCCGGTGCGCTGGCCGACCGGATCGGCCGGCGCCGGGTCTTCCGGCTCGGGCTGGTGCTGTTCGGCGCCGGGTCGGTGGCGTGCGCCCTGGCCCCGTCGATCGGCGTCCTGGTGGCGGCCCGCGCGTTGCAGGGTGTCGGCGGGTCGATGCTGAGCCCGGTGGCGCTGGCCATCGTGGTAAGCGTGATCACCGATCCACGGGAGCGGGCCCGGATGATCGGCGTGTGGGCGGCGGTGTTCGGCCTGAGCATGGCGGCCGGGCCGGTGCTCGGCGGGGCGCTGATCACCGGGCTCGGCTGGCGGACCGTGTTCTGGGCCAACCTGCCGATCATCGCGGTGGTCCTGGTGCTGACCGCGCTCTTCGTGCCGGAGTCGCGTGCCCCGAAGGCCCGCCGGCTCGACCTGCCCGGCCAGATCCTGCTGGTCGTGCTCCTGGGCGCCACCGTCGCGGTGCTGATCGAGGGCCCGCGCCTTGGCTGGACGTCACCGGCGCTGCTGGCCGGATACCCGGTGATCGCGGCGGCCCTGGTGGCGTTCGTCCGAGTCGAGTCGCGGACTGCCGAGCCGCTCATCGACCTGGGCCTGTTCCGGCGGCCGCCGTTCGCCGCGGCGATCGCCGGCGCGGTGGCCGTCTTCGTGGCATTCAGCGTGACCCTGCTGCTCGGCACCCTCTACCTGCAGCAGGTACGGGGTCTCCGCCCGATCGAGGCGGGCCTGTTCACGTTGCCGATGGCCCTGGCCACCACGGTGTGCGCGCCGTTGTCCGGCCATCTGGTCGGCAGGCTCGGACCGCGGCTGCCGTTGCGGCTGGCCGGGACGTGCACCGTGATCGGCGGGGCGCTGCTGGTCGGGCTCGGCGACCGTACCGGGACGGCTCATCTGCTGGTCGCCTACCTGTTCGCCGGGATCGGGCTGGGGTTCGCGAACGCGCCGATCACCAACACCGCGGTCAGCGGCCTGCCGCCGGAGCGCTCCGGGCTGGCCGGGGGCATCGCCTCGACGGCCCGGCAGGTCGGCGCCGCGCTCGGCGTGGCGATCGCCGGGGGCATGGTCGCGGGGCTGGGGCCGGACCGGCTGGCCGGGGCGACCCGGCCCGGATGGGTGCTGGTCGCCGCCTGCGGGCTGGTGATCCTGGCCGTGGCCCAGGCGTCGCCGTCCGGCGTGGCGAGAACCACCGCGGCGCAGCCCGGCCCGGTCGCCGCACCGGCGCGGTGAACGAGGGGTGGCGGGACCGTGGTGGAGCTCGGTCCGGTTGCCGGGCCGGTGCGGTGAGTGGGAGGTGGCGGGAAGGTGGCGCAGCTTGGTCCGGTTGCCGCACGGTGCGGTGAGTGAGGGGTGGCGGGACCGTGGTGGAGCCTGGTTCGGTCGCCGGGCCGGGGCGGTGAAAGAGGCGGGGCACGCCGTCCACGACGGCGTGCCCCGCGGGGTGTGCCGCCCCGCCGCCTGGCGAAACGGCGGGGCGGCACACGTTCGGTGGATCAGCTGGCGAAGGTCTGGAACTCGGCGACCTTCGGGGTCGCCGTCGCGCCGGTGATGCGGAAGGTGACCTTGGTGGTCGAGGCGGCGGTGAAGGAGATGGAACCCGCACCGGTGCCCGACTTCAGCACCGCCCCGGTCGCGCCGTTGAGCACCTGCCACGCGCCGATCGCGCCGGTCGAGCCGGACGCCTCGACGATGTTGATGCGGCCGACCGTGGTGGCCGACGACCACTTGATCGAGATGTCACCGGTGGTGCCGCTCGGCGACCAGTACGTGCTGACGTCGCCGTCCTTGACGTTGCCGTAGCTGGTGCCGCTGGCCTTGCTGGAACCGTCCGCGCCGGCGCCGATGCTCAGGTTGGTGCCGGACGTCGCGGTCGGCGACGCGGTCGGGCTGGAGGTCGGCGAGGACGTGGGGCTGGAGGTCGGCGACGAGGTGGGCGAGGCGCTCGGCGACGACGTCACCGAGCAGGTGCCGGTCGACACCTTCAGGCCGGTGTTCGCGCCGGCGGTGGCCGCGACGATCGACGGTACGCAGGACGCGTTGTCGGCGGTGAACGAGTACGGGATGCTCACGCTGGTGTTGGACACGACGTTCGGGCCGGCCGGGTTGTTGTCGGTGCCCTTCGCCGACCAGGTCACGTTGTCGAAAATGTTCCCGGACACCTGCCAGTAGCCGGCCGCGTCGGTGTAGAAGGTGCCGAGCACGTCCTTCGAGTCCTCGAAGTAGTTGCTGTCCACACGCGCCTTGGCGCCGGCCCGCGAGTTGATGCCCGACTCGTTGAGGCTCACGTAGTGGTTGTTGTAGATGTGGGCGATCCCGCCGCGCAGCAACGGCGTACGCGAATCGATGTTCTGGTATTTGTTGTGGTGGAAGGTGATGTTGCTGTTGCCGGTGTCGGTCTCGCTGGAGCCGATCAGGCCGCCCCGGCCGGAGTTGCGCAGGATGCTGTAGGACAGCGTCACGTACTCGGTGTCGTCCTTCATGTCGAACAGGCCGTCGAAGCCCTCCGACTCGCCACCGGAGGCCTCGAGGGTGGCGTGGTCGACCCAGACGTTGCGGACGGTGCTCTCCATGCCGATGGCGTCACCGCCGTTGGAGGTCGGCGAGCCGGACTTCTTGACGTTCTTGACCGTCACGTTCTGGATGATGATGTTGCTGGAGTCCCGGATGTGGATGCCCAGCTGGTCGAAGGTCGCACCGGCCCCGACGCCGACGATCGTGACGTTGCTGATCTCCTTCAGCTCGATCTTGTCGGCCGCGGTGTTGCAGCTGTCGCCGGACACCTTGGTCGTGTTGCCGTGGTTGATCGTGCCCTCGACCTGGATGATGATCGGCGTGTTGCTGGCCGCCCGGGTGCACAGCGCATTGTGGATCTGGGTGCCGGTGGTGGCCTTGACGGTGGTTCCGCCCGCGCCGCCGGTGGTGCCGCCGTTCTGGCTGGCGAAACCGGTGGCCGCGTTCGCCGCCGCGGAGGCCTCGTGCTGCGGCAGGCCCAGGGCGATCGCGCCGGCCGCGCCGGCCACGCCCAGAACCGCGGAGAGTCGCAGAGCGACTGATCGTCTCATCTCGCTTCACCTGTTCTCGCGCATCGGGGTGCGCGCATGGGGGATGGGCGGCGGGTGGAACGCTGGGGATGACCGCCGCGGAGCGCCTCTAGATGCGGGAAAGCGCTTTCCTAGTGCGAGAATATAGAGCGACCCGGGTGAATGTGGCAAGCGCGTTACGCCGACCGGACAGCGCGACGCCCCAGCCGCAGGGGGACCGGCTGGGGCGTCGCTGTTCGGGTGGGGGTCAGTAACCGAAGTCCTGGGTGTAGTACGGGGTGCCGTGGGCTCACCGTTGACTTCGGCCTGGCGTGTGTGGGGGTGATCGCCGGGCCGGTGCGCGTGGGTCACCGTCCGGTTGCCGCAGCGCAGGCGCGATGTGTGTCAGTTCAGTGACGTACGGCAATCCGTCGGGCCGTTGGCCGCGAATCCCGTTCGCCAGCCGAGTTGTGATCGGGCGAAGGGAAGCCGACATGGCGGACAAGGGGAACCGGGGATCACTGGCCGTGATGGCCGGGGTCGTCGTGCTGTTGCACCTGGCCGGATTCTGGGCACTCGACGGACTGCCGCCACAGTTCCCACTCGGGGTCTTCGTCGTCGCCTACCTGCTGGGCATGCGCTGGGCCTTCGAACCGGGCAACACCGCCGCCGTCGACCGGGCCGGTGATCGCATCGCCGGGCTCGGGCGAAGCGCCACCATGGCCGCGTTCTGGTTCGCGCTCGGGTTCGCGACCACCGTCTACGTCCTGGCCGTGCTCTTCACGATCGGCCTGCAGATGCTCGCGTGGCGCGACCGGCCGGTGATCCTGGACGGCTCCTTCACCGGCGTCTTCCTGGGCATCTTCGGCATCCTCCAGTTCGTCGCCCTGATCGGCGCCGTACGGATGCGGCGTGACGGATCGTCGCCGCCGGTCCGCCTCGAGGGCTTCCTCGGCCGGGTGAGCAGCGCCTGGCAGCTGTTCCCGGTCGGCCTGCTCCTGGGCTTCGGCCTGTTCCTCGCCGTGGAGGTGGGCCTGCTGGTCCTGGCCGCCGGACAGTTGGCCCTGGTAGCGCCGATGTACCTGACGTGGGTCCTGCCGATGGTCTTCGCGGCCGGCATGTCCCTCGGAGCGACCCTGCAGGGTGCCGCCGGCGCCCGCATCGATGGCAGGCTCCCGGTTCTCAACATCGCGTTCACCGCGGCCGCCGCCGTGGTGGCGCTGATCGCGAGTGCCGTGCGCGTGCTGGGTCCCGTGCCCGACGGATTCCTCGGCCGGCTCCTCGGCTTTCTCGGCGACGTGTTCGTGGCCCTCTTCCGCCTGCTCCGCCGCCTGCTGAACTACCTGCTCGACCGCCCCGGCCTGCTGCTGCTCCTGCTGATCGTGCTGGTGGTCGTGGTGGCCCTCCGGCGGCGCAAGACCGACTCGGGGAGCGGCGCCGCGCCGGCCAAACCCGCCCGCACGGCTGCGTCTCCCGGCCCGGCCAAGCCCGGCCGGGCCGACCGTGTCCGAACCGCCCTGCGCGACCGCAAGGAGGCCGGCGCCCGCAAGAAGGCCGTCCGCGAGCAGGAGAGGCAGGCCCGGGAGCGGGAGAAGGCGGCGCAGAGGGCCCGTCAGGAGGCGGCCGCCCGCAGCGCCGCCGCCCCGCGCCCGGCCGTGGCCCCGGCCACCCAACGGTCGGCCCCGGCCCCGGCCACCTACGCCCGCGGTCGTGCCACCACTGCCGACCGCCCCCAGCCGGCGCGCGCCACCGCGCGCCCGGCCCAGGCCGCGCCGCCGCCGGTCGTGGCCGCAGCGCCGCCTGTGCGCGCCGCCGCAGCGCCGCGGCCCGCGCGAGCGACCGCCACCCCGCCCGCCCAGCCGGTGGCGGCCGCGGCGGTCAGCCCGGTGGTGCAGCCGGTGGTGGTGCAGCCGGTGGCGGCCGCCCCGGTCAGCCCCGCGGTGCAGCCCGTCGTCTACGGCCGGCCGGTCGTGGTCACCGACCCCGACTACACGGAAACGATCGTGGCGGAGTCCCTCCCGGGAGGACAGACCGGCATCGCCATCGTCACGGGAGCCGGCGCCGGCCTGGGCCGGGCCATCGCGCTGGGCCTGGCCGGCGCCGGGTACGGGATCCTCGCCGCCGACCTGGACGCCGACAGTGCCGCCGCCTGCGCCACGCAGGCCCGCGGCTACGGTGTGCCCGCCCAGGCCGTCCGCCCGGATGTCCGCCAACCCGGCTACCTGGAGCGGATCGTGGCGGTGGCCGACGAGTGGGGCGGCCCGGTGGTCCTCGTGAACGCGGGCGCCGGCGGCTGGCCCAGCCCGGTGACCGGCCGGACCGCCGAGATGCACCTGACCGACCTGACCAGGGAATCCATGCGGATCCGTGGCGGCGGCGCGATCCTCAACGTGGTCCCGTCGGCCTCCGCCGACACCCCCGCCCTGGTCCGTTTCACCGCCGACCGGTCCGCGGACCGCGACGGCGTACGGATCATGTGCCTGACCACCGACCAGCCGTTCACGACACCGGACGAGGCGGTGACCGCGGTGCTGGACCTGATCCGCCACGGCCGGGCCGGCACGGTGGTGGCCCTCCAGAGCTGGAACCCCACCCCCGGGACCGTCCCGCTGCCCTGAACCCCGGCCGGCCGCCCGGCGTGGCGGGCGGCCGGCCGGCTACCTGGTGAGTGGCGACAACTTCGGATCGTCGGCGTACGCCTCGGCCGCGTTGGTCTTGGTCACGATGACCGGCGGCAGCAGGTAGGCCGGAACCACCTTGACCCCGTTGTCGTACGACTTGGTGTCGTTGACCGTCGGCTGATTCCCGGCCTGCAACGTCTTGACCATGTTGACGGTCTCCGCGACAAGCTTGCGAGTGTCCTTGTTGATGGTCGAGTACTGTTCACCCGCCATGATCGACTTGACCGATTCGACCTCCGAGTCCTGTCCGGTGACGATCGGGATCGGCTTCCCGGCCCCCTTGATCGACGTGATGATCGCGCGCGCGAGCGTGTCGTTCGGCGACAGCACCCCGTCGAGCGTCTTGTCGCCCGCATAGGTGGAGTTGAGCAGCGAGTCCATCCGGCTCTGCGCGTTCTCCGCCTTCCACCCCTGGGTCGCGGTCTGCTTCACGTCGGTCTGACCGGAACCGACCACCACCTCGCCGCGTTCGATCAGCGGTTTGAGCACGTCCATCGCCCCGTTGAAGAACACCCCGGAATTGTTGTCGTCCGGCGATCCGGAGAACAGTTCGATCGTCCACGGCCCGGTGGCCTTGCGCGACTTCATCCCGTCCAGAAGCGCCTGTCCCTGCAATTGCCCGACCTTGAAGTTGTCGAACGCGATGTAGTAATCCACGTCCGGCGTGTTGGTGATCAGCCGGTCATAGGCGACGACCACGGCACCGGATTGTTTGGCCTGCGACACCTGTGTGGACAACTGCGCGGCGTCGGTCGCCCCGATCACGATCACCTTGGCGCCCTTGGTGATCATCGCGGTGATCTGCGCCTGCTGATCGGCCACGGTGGTGGACGCGCCCGCGTACTGCACGTCCGACTGGAAGCCCGCCTCTTTCAGACCGTCGGTGAACAGGTCACCGGCGAGCACCCAGTTCTCCGACGTCTTCGAGGGCAGCGCCACGCCGATCAGCGCGTCGGCCGCGAACCCCTTCTCGGGCGCCGTCGAGCCCGATTCCGAGCGTTCCGATCCACAGCCGCTCGCCACCAGGGCCGCGACAAATCCAACCGCCAAAACCTTGTGAAGAGGGGTACGCATGAAGCGATCACCTTCCTGGCAGAAATTCGGCTTCACGAGTCGAGGTGTCCGGCGCGGGGATCCGCGGCGGCTCGCGGCGGAACGGGCGCATCAACGATCCGATGACCGAGAAGCGCCCCTGTTTCTTGTTGTAGACGTCGAGCGCGACCGCCCCGAGCAGGAACAGCCCCTTGATGATCTGGACCATGTCGGCGCCGGTGCCGATGAGCTGGAGCCCGTTGTTGAGCACCGCCATGACCAGGCCGCCGACGATCGACCCGCTGACCGTGCCGAGACCGCCGGAGACCGCGGCCCCGCCGATGAAGACGGCCGCGATGGCGTCGAGTTCCCAGTTCAGCCCGTCCTGCGGCCCGGATGCCGCCGACCGGGCCACGAAGATCATCCCGGCGAGCGCCGCGAGGATCCCCATGTTCGTCATGACCAGGAAGTTCACCCGGCGCAGCTGCACACCGGACAGTTCCGCGGCCCGCGCGTTGCCGCCGACCGCGTAGATGTGCCGGCCGCCCGCCGTGTTGCGGGTGTAGAAGGAGTAGGCGATCACCAGGACCGCCAGGATGATGCCGGAGACCGGGAAACTGGTGCCGACCCGCCCGCCGGCGAAACGGAAGGTGGCGAACAGGATCACGCCGACCATGACGGCCAGCCGCACGGCGGAGACCCACAGCGGGGCCGGTTCGGCGCCCTCCATCCGCTGCCGGACCCGCCGGGCGTGCCATTCCCGCCAGACCACGGCCGCGCACAGCGCCAGCCCGAGCAGCAGGGTCAGGTTGTTGTAGCCGGTGTCCGGGCCGGTCTCGGGCAGATATCCGGCGCCGATCGTCCGGAATCCCTCCGGCACCGGAACCGTGTCGGCGTTGCCGATGTACTGGTTCCCGCCGCGGAACAGCAGCATCCCGGCGAGCGTGACGATGAACGCCGGTACCCCGATGTAGGCGACCCAGAATCCCTGCCAGGCGCCGATCAGCGCGCCGACGAGCAGGCCGAGGGCGATTCCGGCCGGCCAGGGCAGGCCCTGTTCGCTGATCGCCTTCGCGACCACGATTCCGGTGAACGCGGCCACCGATCCCACCGACAGATCGATGTGCCCGGCGACGATCACCATGAGCATGCCGATCGACAGGATCGAGATGTACGCGTACTGCTGGGTCAACGCGATCATGTTGCCCGACGTCAATGTCAGCCCGTCGGTCATGATCTGGAAGAACACGATGATCGCGACCAGCGTGAAGATCATGCCGAATTGACGGGCGTTGGAGGTCGTACCCCCGAAGAGGTTCTTCTGCAGGTCTCTGCGTCGGCTCATGCCGTCACCTCCGCTTCGCTCCGGCGCCGCCATGAGTTCATGGCTGAGCTGAATGATTCGCTCGCAAGCTCGCTCATGCGCTGCGCATCCTCTTGGTGGAGGTCATCTGCTTCATGAGCAGTTCCGGGTCGGCGTCACGCCGGTCGATCTCACCGGTGATCGTGCCCTCGAAGACGGTGTAGATGCGGTCGCAGAGCCCGATCAGTTCGGGCAGTTCCGAGGAGATGACGATGACGCCCTTCCCCTCGTCGGCGAGCCGCTGGATGATGCCGTAGATCTCGTATTTCGCGCCCACGTCGATGCCCCGCGTGGGCTCGTCGAGGATCAGCAGATCCGGATCGGTGAACATCCATTTCGCCAGGACGACCTTCTGCTGATTGCCGCCGGACAGCCGGGTGACGCCCTCGTCCACCGACGGCGTCTTGATCCGCAGAGTGCGCCGGTAATGCTCGGCCTCGTGATACTGGGCCGCCTCGTCCAGCACACCGCGCCGGGTGATCTTCGACAGTTTCGCGGCGACCACCGACGTCTTCACGTCGTCGAGCAGATTCAGGCCGATCGCCTTGCGATCCTCGCTGACATAGGCGAGACCGTTCCGGATCGCGTCGGCCACGCTTCTGATCTCTATCTCCCGGCCGTCCTTCACGATCCGGCCCCCGAGATGTACGCCGTACGAGCGCCCGAAAACGCTCATCGCCAACTCGGTGCGCCCGGCGCCCATCAGTCCCGCGAATCCGACGATCTCCCCGCGCCGGACCGTGAAGGAACTGTTCTTGCAGACCAGCCGCTCGGCCGAGACCGGATGCCGGACCGTCCAGTCCCGCACCTCGAAGAACACCTCACCGATGTTCGGGACGTGCTCCGGGAAACGGCTCTCCAGATCGCGGCCGACCATTCCCCGTACGATGCGGTCCTCGTCGGCGCCGGAGTCCGCCACCGTGATCGTCTCGATGGCGCGCCCGTCCCGGAGAATGGTGATCGCGTCAGCGATCGCCTCCACCTCGTTGAGCTTGTGCGAAATCATGATCGAGGTGATGCCGCGCTGTTTGAAACCGCGCAGCAGGTCGAGCAGGTGCCGGGAATCGGTCTCGTTGAGCGCGGCTGTCGGCTCGTCCAGGATCAGCAGCCGCACGTCCTTGGCGAACGCCTTCGCGATCTCGACGAGCTGCTGTTTTCCCACGCCGATGTCCCGGGCCAGGGTGTCCGGATCCTCGTTCAGCCCGACCAGGCGCATCAGTTCCAGCGCCCGGTGGTTGGCCCCCCGCCAGTCGATGCGCCCCCATTTCCGGGGCTCGTTGCCGAGGAAGAGGTTCTCGGTGATCGACATTCCGGGAACCAGCGCGAGTTCCTGATGAATGATCACGATCCCGGCGTGCTCGCTGGCCCGGATGTCGGCGAACCGGCATTCCACGCCCTGATAGAAGATCGTTCCCTGATAGCTGCCGTACGGATGAACCCCGCTGAGCACCTTCATCAAGGTCGATTTCCCGGCGCCGTTTTCGCCGCAGATCGCATGGATGTCGCCCGGCCGCACCACCAGACTGACGTCCGACAGCGCCGTGACGCCCGGGAACTCCTTGGTGATCGACCGCATTTCGAGCAGCGCGTGGCCCACGAATACCCCCCGAGTGCGTCTCCGTAAAGATCCACATCGATAAGTGGGATGTTTCCGCACTGTAAATCGAATTGTCAGCAACCGCCATGGTGAAGCGGCCGATCACGGTTCCGGAACTCCGGAAGGGCTGCGACGATGAGCCGGTGACCGACGATCCGGAGCACGACGAGCGCTGGGCCGGGGAACTGCTGCGCCAGGGCATCGAGGACAAGGACGTCGAGGCGGTGCGCCAGTCGGGCGCGCTTCTGGTCGAACTGCGGGACACCACCTCGCTGGCCGATCCGCGACAGCCGCACTGGACCCGGCGGCTCCTGGAGGTCTGCCGAACCGCCTATCAGATGACCGGTGACCCCGCCTACGGCCAGATCGCCCTGCACCTCGACCGCCAGATTCGTGCCGCGACCAGGGTGGCCGGTGACGAGCGGCTCCAGCGGCTCACCACCGCGGCGCACACCCTCCTGCGCCGGTACGACGAGGGCGGATCCGTGGTGGACCTGGAATCCGCCGTCGAGTCCGCCACCCAGGCGCTCTCCGACGAGGACCATCCCGGCCGGGCGGAGCTCCTGCACACCCTCGGCGTCGCGCTGCACCGCCGTTTCACCCACCGCGGGGACCTGGCCGACCTGCGGAAGTCCGTCGAAACGTTGACCGCGGCGGTCGCGGCGGTGCCCGGGGGCAACCCGGACGAGACCCGGTTCGGCGTGAGCCTGCGAGCCGCCACGCGCGAGCTGCACGGCCACGATCCGTCGCAACCACCCGAACCGGCCACGCGACGGCCGGCCGCCGACGACCCGCCGGAGCCGCCGGCCACCGCGGCGACCGGCGCCGTGGCCCTGCTGGAGCGGGCAGACCGGACCGGGGACGCCGAGGCGCTGGCCGCCGCCATCGAGTTGCTGGAAGTGTCGGACGAGCCCGGCGACCTGACCAACCTCGGCATCGCCCTGCGGATGCGGTTCGAGCACACCGGAGACCCCGCCGATCTGGACGCGGCGGTGGACACCGGGCACCGGGCCGTCGACCGGATGCCGGCGGACGACCCGATGAGGTACGTCGCGTTCGCCATGTACGGCGCCGCGCTCGGCGCCCGCTACGAGCACACCGGCTCGGGCGCCGACCTGGTCGCGGCCGTCGACGCCGGACGGCAGGCGGCGCAGATGCTCGACGAGGAGGACCCCGCCCACACCAGCATCCTGTTCGGCCACGTCCGGACCATCCAGACACAGCGCCCCGGCGGATACACCAGCCCGCCGTCCACCGGCCGGATGCTGCCGCCCCTGCCCGATCCCGCCGCCGAGTCCGAACGACGGGTCCGCACCGCCGTCGACCTGCTCACCCGGGCCCAGGCCATCGGCGACGTGGCCGTTCTCGAACCCGCCGCCGAACTGGCCCGCACCGCGGACAATCCGCACATGCTCAGCGCCGTCCTGCACACCAGGCACCGGATGGCCGGCGACCCCGCGGACCTGACGGAGCTCGTCGACGTCACCCGGAGCCTGGTGGCCGGGCTGGATCCCGGCGATCCGAACGCCGCGGGCCGGCACACCAACCTCGCGGGCGCCCTGTACAACCTGTTCGAGGCCGGTGGCGACCCGGCGGTCCTGGACGAGGCGGTCGCCGCCGCCCGCCGCGGCGTGGAACTGGGCGACGGCAGCGGCCAGTTACCCGCGCTTCGGCACAATCTGGTCAACATGCTCTACCAGCGCTACCGGCGCGGCCGGTCCGGCGCCGACCGGGACGAGGCTCTCGCCACCGCGACGGGCGCCGTCGCCGATCCCGCGCACCGCACCTGCGATTCTTGCCTGGAGTTCCTTGCGAGCCTGTACTTCGACCGTTTCGAGGATTCCTGGGATCCGGCCGATCTGGACCGGCTCGTGATCGCGCTCGGCGACCGGTTGCGTGGCGTCGAAGAACTGTCCGAGGAGGACCGGGCGCGTACCACCCTCAACCTGGTCGCCGCCCTGCGGATGCGCTACCAGCGCCGGGGCGCGCTGTCCGACCTGACCACCGCTCTCGACCTGCTGCGGGACCCCGGCGCCGACCATGAACACCGGGCCATGTACCTGGTGGAGACCGCGATCCTGTGGCGCCTGCGCCTGGAGGCGGGTGACGTTCCCGACCTGGATCGGCTGGACGCGGCGGTGCGGGACCTGCGGGAGGCGTTGCGGTCCTTCCCGCCCGGCTCGGCGCGGTGGGAGGGCACGCTCGCCACGCTCGGGCTCATGCTGATGCGGCGCTTCGAGTACAGCGGGGTCCGCGGTGATCTCGACGCGGCGGTGACCGCTTTCGACGCGGCCGCCCGGGTCGGCGCGCTGCCCGGCAGCCACTTCGGGCGGGCGCTCGTGCTGATGGCCCGGCACCGGGCGGGCCACGACCCGGCCGACCTCGACGCGGCGATCACGGCCGGGCGCCAGGCCGTCGCCCTGCTGCCGGACGGGCATCCGGAGCGGACCTCGGCGCTGTGCAACCTGGCGGTCAGCCTGAACCGGCGGGGCATCGACGGGGATCGTGCCGCGGCGCTGGCGGCCTGGGAGGCCGCGGCGTCGGCATCGACCGGGCTCACCTGGGCGCGGCTGCGCAGCGTGTACGGATGGGCCACCTGCCTCGCGGAGCGTGACGGACCGGCGGCGGCCGTGGACGTCTACGCCCTCGGCGTCGACCTGCTCGGACTGCTGGCGTGGCCCGGGATGGCCCGCGGCGACCAGCAGCACCTGCTGGAACAGGAGGAGTCCGGGCTCGCCCGGGACGCGGCCGCCACCGCTGTGGACGGAAGTGACCCCGGCCGGGCGACCGAATTCCTCGACGACGGGCGAGGGCTGCTCTGGGCCCAGGCGCTGCGGCTGCGTACCCAACTGGATCTTCTGCATCGTGTGCGGCCGGAGCTGGCGACGGCGCTGGCCCGGACGCGGGCCGCTCTGGAAGGCTGACCTCGTCAGCCGCAGTCGAGGCCCAGCGCTATTCGGCCGCGTCGCGTCTCGCCGAGGCCTCCGCTCCCTCCCGTGCCCCATCGGCGACCGCCGGGCCCGGATTCGCGACGGCGGCCGGTGTGCGCCTCGACCTGAGGACCGCTGGACCGAAACCGATCAGCGCGGCCGCCAGCGCGAGCCCGGCCGCGACGGCCGGCGTGACATAGCCCTCGCGCGCGCCCGCCGTCTCCACCGCCCAGCCGCCGATCGACGCGCCCGCTGAGACACCGATCAGCAGGCCGGTCACGGTCAGGGTCATACCCTCGTTGATCCGCGCCGGCGGCACCAGCTCGTGCACCAGGGTCATGCTCGTGATCATCGTGGGGGCGGTGGCCAGCCCGGCGACGAACAGCACCGCGGCCAGCGCCCACAGATTCCCGGCGAGCAGCACCGGCTGGATCAGCACGGCCATCGCCGCGACACACATCAGGAACCGGGCGGCCGCCGCGCCGCGAACCCGCAGCGTCCCGAACGCCAGCCCGGCCACCGCCGACCCGCCGGCGAACAGTCCCAGGATCACACCGGCCGCCGACGGGTGGCCGAGCGATTCCGCGTACGCCACGGTGACCACCTCGACGCTGCCGAAGACCGCGCCGGTGAACAGGAACGTCACCACGATCTCCGGCACGCCCCGCTGCCGCAGCGGCGACCGGCCGCGTTCCCGCACGCCGTGCACCGCGGGCTCGGTGCGCCGTTGCGCCGCCAGCGCCACCGAACCGGTCACGAACAGCACGATCGTCACGGTCAGGCCGGCCTGCGGCGCCACCGCCGTGCACAGGAGGGCGGCGATCACCGGACCGGTCATGAAACACAGCTCGTCGATGGTCTGCTCCAGCGCGTTCGCGGTGTGCAGCAGATCCGGCCGGTCCCGGTGGAGGGCCACCCATCTGGCCCGGACCATCGCGCCGACGTTCGGGTTCGCGGCCGCCACGATGTTCGCGGCGAACAGCGTCCACGCCGGGGCGCCGGCGCCGGCGCAGATCACCAGGGCCGCCGCGCCGGACGCGGAGAACAGGGCGGTCGGCACCACCACGCGGGACTGCCCGTACCGGTCCACCCACCGGGCGATCCACGGCGCGAGCAGGGCGGTCACCGCCAGGCCCGCGGCCGAGACCGAGCCGGCCAGGGCGTACGAGTCCCGCAGCGACGCCACCATGATCACGACGCTGACCCCGAACATCGAGATCGCCATCCGGGCCGGCAGCGCGGCGAGAGTGAAGGCGGCCGCGCCCGGAACAGCGAACAGGCGGCGGTACGACGAGAACAAGTGATCCCCCTCCAACGGTCCGGGCCCGCCGATGCTCGCCGCTGTCCGCCGGGGTGTCATCCGAATTTCCGCCTAGGATGAGTCAAATCGATTTGATGGAATGGGGATCTGATGTCCGGCACCCTGGCACGACGGCTGGGCACGAGGGACGCCGTCGTCATCGGCCTCGGCTCGATGATCGGCGCCGGCGTCTTCGCGGCCTTCGGTCCCGCCGCCCGCGCCGCCGGCAACGGCCTGCTGATCGGCCTGGTTCTGGCCGCGTTCATCGCCTACTGCAACGCCACCGCCTCCGCGCAACTCGCGGCCGTCCACCCCACCTCCGGAGGCACCTATGTGTACGGGCGGGAGCGTCTCGGGCACTGGTGGGGCTTCACGGCGGGCTGGGGTTTCGTCGTCGGCAAGACCGCGTCGTGTGCGGCGATGGCGCTGACCGTCGCCACCTACGCGATCCCGGGGCCGTGGTGGTCCCAGCGGGCGTTCGCGGTCGCGTGCGTGGCCGGGATGGCCGCCCTCAACTATCGCGGCGTCACCCGTACCGCCCTGATGACCCGCGTCCTGGTCGCCGCCAGCCTCACCGCGCTGGCCGTGGTCGTCGGCGGGATCGCGGTGGGCGGCCAGGCCACGGTCACCAACCTGGGCGACTGGCGGCATGCCGGCGCCTACGGCGTCCTCCAGTCGGCCGGACTGCTCTTCTTCGCCTTCGCTGGGTTCGCCCGCATCGCCACCATGGGGGAGGAGGTCCGCGACCCGGCCCGCACCATTCCCCGCGCCATCCCGCTCGCCCTGTTCCTGGCCGTGGCGGTGTACGCGGTCGTCGGCGTCGCCGCCCTGCTCGCCGCCGGTCCCGCACGCCTGGCCGCGTCGAGCGCCCCGCTGGTCACCGCGGTCGAGGCGGCCGGCGTGGGCTACCTGACCCCGGTGGTCCGCGCCGGCGCGGTACTGGCCTCCCTCGGCGCCCTGCTCGCGCTGATCGCGGGCATCGGGCGTACCGGTCTGGCCATGGCGCGAAACCGTGACCTGCCCACCTGGCTGGCCGCCGTCCATCCCCGATTCCGGGTCCCGCACCACGCCGAGATCGCCCTCGCGGTCGTGGTCTGCGCCCTGGTCGCGACGGTCGACCTGCGCGGCGTGATCGGCTTCTCGTCGTTCGGCGTCCTCGTCTACTACGCCATCGCCAACGGGTCGGCCTTCACCCAGCCCGCCGCCGAACGCCGCTGGCCCCGCTGGCTCAACGCCGTCGGGGTGGCCGGCTGCCTCACCCTGGTCGCCACCCTGCCCCGGCAGTCGGTGCTGGCCGGAATCCTGATGTTCACCATCGGTCTGGCCGGCCGCGCCGCCGTCCTGGCGGTCCGTTCGGGCACACGGCTGGGCTAGGCTCGGCTCATGGCGGGGTTGCGGGGCCGGCGGACCGACGCCGTCCTGGTGCCCGTGGTGGCCTTCATCGGCGTCGCGGGGCTGGTCGTGCAGTCGGGCGGACTCGGCACCGCCGCTGAGTTCGCGGCGCTCCTCGCCGTACTCATCTCGTCGGGTCTTCTGTTCCTCCGTCGCCGTTTCCCGGTCGTCGTGGGGGTCGTCGCGCTGGCCGCGGTCACGGCCTACGGGTTCCTGCTCCAGCAGCCGGGCCCGATCATGCTGGTCTTCGTCGTGGCGCTCTACACCGTCGTGGACGAGGGGCATCTCGCCGTCGCCATCGGGCTGGGCGTCGCGTCGGTGCTGGCCTTCGCGGCCGCCGACAGTCTCACCCGGACCGGCGTGTCCGGAAACGGCGCCACCTTCCTGCACGCCGGCTGGCTGGTCGCGGTCATCGCCGGCGTGACCCGCAATCGCCGGGCCTATCTGGCCGAGGTGGAGGCGCGCACGGCCGCCGCCGAGCTGCGGGCCGCCGAGCAGGCTCGGCACCGGTCCACCGAGGACCGGCTGCGGATCGCCCGGGAGCTGCACGACGTCCTCGGCCACCATCTGTCGCTGATCAACGTGCAGGCCGGCGCCGCCCTGCACCGGCCCGATCCGGTCCGGTCGGAGCAGGCGCTCGCCACGATCCGGGAGACCAGCCGGGAGACGCTGCGCGAGCTGCGCGCCGCGCTGAACGCGCTCCGGCAGGACGGTGAGGCGCCACTGACCCCGCCGCCCGGCCTGAACCGGCTGGGCGAGCTGACCGCTCCCGGCCTCGCGATCCGCGTCGAGGTCACCGAGACCAGGCCGCTGCCGTCCGAGGTGGATCTGGCCGCCTACCGGATCGTCCAGGAGGCGGTCACCAACGTGACGAGACATGCGGCCGCGAAGGAGGCGGTCGTCCGGATCCGGCCGGACGGGCCCGACGTCCTGGTGGAGATCGACGACGACGGCCTCGGCCCGCGCGGGGACGCCGGCCCGGGAAACGGGATCCTCGGGATGCGGGAGCGGGCGCGGGCGCTCGGCGGAACGCTTGCCACCGGCCCGCGGCCCGGTGGCGGGTTCCGGGTCAGCGCACGCCTTCCGCTGAGCCCCGACCGGGTGCCGTCATGATCAGGATTCTGCTGGCGGACGACCAGACGCTCGTCCGGGCCGGTTTCCGGTCGATCCTCGACGGAGAGGACGGCCTGGAGGTGGTGGGCGAGGCCGGTGACGGGGCCGAGGCCGTCCGCCTGGCGCGGGAGCTGCGGCCGGACGTGGTGCTCATGGACATCCGGATGCCGCGGCTGGACGGGCTGGCCGCCACCCGGGAGATCACCGGCGCCCGGGTGATCATGCTGACCACGTTCGACCTGGACGAGTACGTCTACGGGGCACTGCGCGCCGGCGCGAGCGGCTTTCTGGTCAAGGACACCGAACCGGCCGAGCTGATCCACGCCGTCCGGGTCGTCGCCCGCGGGGACGCCCTGATCGCGCCGGCCGTCACCCGCCGCCTGATCGCCGAGTTCACGGCCCGCGCCACCCACCCGGAGCCGGGGCCGAGGCTGAGCGCGCTCACCGGGCGGGAGCGCGAGGTGATGGCCCTGGTGGCGGCCGGCCTGTCGAACGACGAGATCGCCGCCCACCTGGTGCTCAGCCCGGCCACCGCGAAGACCCACGTCAGCCGGATCATGACCAAGACGGGCGTGCGGGACCGGGCCCAGCTGGTGATCCTGGCGTACGAATCGGGTCTGATCGTCCCGGGCTGGCTGGCGTCTACGGACCGCACTCCGAGCAGTGGACGTCCGCCGGCGGCCCCTCGGTGACCAGCTCGCCGAGCCAGTCGACGAACCTGACGCCGTTCACCTCGATCTCGTAGAACTTCTCGAACTCGAACAGCCCGTGGTCCGCCCCGGGCGCCGTGTAGCTGTGCAGGGTCACGCCGGCCGCCTCGATCGCCGCCTCGTTGCGGTCGATCGTCTCCAGCAGGCTGCCGCTCGCCCACGGGGTCAGCTCCACCGCCGCGGACGGGTCGTAGGCGAAGTCGAACCGGGACAGCACCAGCTCCGGGTGCCGCTTTCCGGCCTCGATCCAGAACCCGGGAACACCGGCCGCCGGCACCGGGCCGACGCCCCAGCGGTCCCGCAGGATCCGGGCGCTGAAGTCGGCGTTGTCCGGCCAGGCGCCGGACTGGGCGCCGAACACGGTGACCTTCGCCTTCGGCAGCCGGTCCGCGATGAGCCCGCCGTAGTACGGGGCGGCCACCGAGCCCGCCGTCTTGCCGATGAGGATCACCTGCTCGGCGCCCGGATAGTTCGCCGCGAGGTAGTCCATGGCCGCGGTGCCGTTGGCGAGGCCGTGGTGCTCGACGGTCAGCCCCGGCGCGTACTCCTGGGTCCGGTCTCCCAGGTGGGCGTCGCCGGTGCAGGAGCTGACGTACAGGAACGAGTGCTCGGCGAACGGGTTGCCGTCGTGGGTGAGGTCGAACATGCCCTCCCGGTTCGACGGCTCGACGCCGCTGATGCTCCAGTCGTAGAAGTCGTTCTCCCCACGGTCACCGGTGAACTCGCACATCGTGGCGTCCCAGCAGACGCCGGCGCCGTTCAGGAAGACGACGACCCTGGCCGTGTCGGCCCGCCGTTCCCAGAACGCGAACCGGCTGCCGTCGGCGCAGTGGCAGTCGCCCGCCGGCACGACCTTCGTCCACTCCATGGTCTGCGATGTGTCCTCGAAGTTGCATGCGGCCGTCGGCAGCGCCAGCAGGGCGGCCGCCAGCGCCGCCACGAAACGCGGAATCCTCATGGCGGGAAGCATCGGGGGCGACAGGTTTCCGCCCGGTCAACGCCTACACGCCGACCCGCCGCGAGCGGGCCAGGGCCAGGGCACCGACCACGAGGCCCACCACGCCGACCGCGATCGCCACATACGCTCCGCCGCGCCCGTTGCCGGTGCCGATGCCGCTGTCCGACGTGGCCGCCACGAACCCGCCGCCCACCAGCGCGACCAGGGCCGCGGCCAGCGCGAACAGGGCGGGACCGCGGGCCGGGCGGGCCAGGGCACGGCCGCCGGCGATCACCGCGGCCAGCCCGGCGACGGCGGCCACACTGGCGACGATCCGGCCGCTGCTCATCGTGTACACCCCGGCGGCCAGCACCTCTTGAACACCCATCACGTTCCCCTTCCACGAAACCGATACCGGGGAGCGTAGGAACGCAGAGGGTCACGGATCGTCAGGCCGGAGTTGGGACCTGGTGTACCACCACGGAGGTAGGGCGCGCGGACGGCGTACCCCCGTGGTTGTCCTCTAGGCGGGAACCGCCTGGTCGGCGAGAATGCGGACCTGGGCCAGCAGATCGCCGGGCGGGGCGGTCAGGTCGAGCGGCCGGCGGATGATCTCGATCCCGGTGTTCCGGACCGGCAGCGGGCCGGATGCGGCGCCCTGCGCGTAGACCAGCCAGCCGCGGGTCAGGCCGAGCGCCGTGCAATAGGCCAGCATTTGGTAGGCGTCCTCGTTCGGATAGGACATTTTGTACTTGGCGTCGAACACCGCGACCGGCCGCCCGCCGGCCAGATGCACCACGTCCGGCTTGATCAGGATCTTGCGCGAGGTGTCCAGATGGGTGTGGTATTGCCCGGCGGTGTGCCCCGGCCGGCCGGCCAGAGCCTCCCGCAACGCCGTGGTCAGGAAATCCTCGAACACCCGCGCCATGTCCACCACGAAGGCCGCCATGCTCTGACCGCCCGGGCCCGGCTCGGCGCTGTGCTGCCGCAGCACCAGGGCGGCCAGCCGCAGCGCCGGCAGATAGCGGGCGTTCAGGCGGGACGGCCGCCACTCCGGCGGGATCGCGCCGTGCGGCAGCACCGCCACCCCGTCGAGGCGCGCGTCCAGATGGCCGAGCCTGGCCCGCGCCGACTCGGGCAGCCGCGGCACCGCGCGCATCCGCCGCAGCGCCGTCCGCAGGATCCGGTTCTCGGCGATGTCCGGCGAATACTCGTCGTAGCGGACCTCGACCGGCAGCGGCAGCCCGGCCCGGTGCGAGATCTGATCGGCGAACCGGATCCGGCCACGAATCAGCGGCAGCGCCTCGTCGACCGAGACATACCCCTGCAGGACCCCGGCCGCCAGCGCCCGCTCAGCCTGCCGGGCCAGCGATTCGGCCAGCGCCGGCCACAGCTCCGTCTCCGCCTCCGCGCCGACGTCCTCCGGCCGGAACCCGGGATCACCGGCATAACCGAGCAGGAAGAGCAGCCGCGCGATGCCCACCTTGGGGTGCACTTCAACATCAAGACCATCGATGCGTACGGCGCCCGCGTACCCGTTCGGCCACAGGCGCCACCATCCACCGCCCTCCGGCCGCGGCTTCACCAGGCCGGTCGCGTCGAGCGCCGCCGCCTGATCGTCGGAGAGCTCGCAGCGGGCGCCGGTCCTGTCGAGCTCACCCAGGTCGACGCGGGTCACGGCAGTTGCGCACGGATGGCGTCGAGCCCGAACCGGTCGTGCACCTGCCGACGCGACATCCGGCCGTAGTAGTGCTCCTCCAGCAGCGGCAGCAGGTCGTGCCGCCACACCCGCTCCAGCGCCGCGTCCTTGCGCATCAGATAGGACGGCCCGATCTGGAAGTCGCGGTCCGCCTCGCCGATCGCCGCGTTGAGCGCGTCCAGCAGGACCGCCCGCTGGTCGCCCTCGGCGCCGTGCTCCTTGAGCCAGGCGGACAGCAGGCCGGACACCGGCGCCTCACCCGGATGCAGTTCGAGGAACGCGAACCGCCGCCGGATCGCCGCGTCGACCATGGCGATCGACCGGTCCGCGGTGTTCATCGTGCCGATGATGAACACGTTCGGCGGCAGGTTGAACGCCTCCGACGGCGAGTACTGGAGAAGGACCGCCTCGTCCCGGTACTCCAGCAGGAAGTACAGCTCGCCGAAGATCTTCGCGAGGTTGCCGCGGTTGATCTCGTCGATGATCAGCACGTAGGGGCGGCCGGGATTGTCCCGCGCCTCGGCGGCGATCGCCCGCAGCGGGCCGGGAGTCTTGGCGAAGGCCACCGACCCGGCCGCCCCCTCGGCGGGCCGGAAACCCTCGAAGAAGTCCTCGTACGAGTACGACGGATGGAACTGCACGAGCCGGACGGCGTCCCGTTCGGCGATGTGGTTGGCGACGGCCCGGGCCAGGAAGGTCTTGCCGGTGCCGGGCGGCCCGTGCAGGATCACCTGCCGCCGGTCCCACAGCAGGTCGACCAGTTCCTGTAGCCAGAACCGGTCGAGGAACAGTCCGTCCGCCAGGCCGGCGGTCACCGGGGGCAGGCCGAGCAGGGCGGGACGGGCGGCCACCGGCTGCGGCTCGTCGACCGGCTCGCTGGAGTCCATCAGCGCGGACAGCGCGTCCAGGGAGCCGGTCAGGTCGACAACCGTGCCCTGTTTGTCCAGCTCGGCGGGGAGCGGAGCGGGCAGCGACCCGATCGGGACGGGCGGCGTGGTGAGCCAGCCGACCGAGCGGCGCAGCTGGGCGTCGTCGTACTCGGCATCGCCGTCGACGACACCGAGGTACAGCTGATCGTCCACCAGGGTGACGACGATGTCGTCGCTGTCCATCCGGGACAGGACCGCGTGGAACTCGCTGACCAGGGCCACCTGCCGGGCGTAGTCGAGGTGCTGGTACCCGGCCTCGACGGCGGCCCGGACGTCCGGAACCGGGGCACCCGCCGGGATCCCGCCGAGGTGCGTGGCGGCCAGCGAGACGAACGAGTGCTCCCGCCACCGCGCGGCCAGCTCCGCCCCGCCCGGGCGCGGCCGGACCAGCCAGGCCCGGCGCTCACCGGGCGGCCGGGTGATGTTGCGCCACTGCGCGACGAACGGCGGCCGGTAGTAGTCGACGGGCTGCCCGGACTCCCGTTGCAGGCGCACGGTGATGTCGAAGAGCTCCCGGTCCAGGTCACCGCCGGCGGGGGCGCCCGGCTTGAAGAAGACGTTCCTGATCGCCTTCCGGTGAGCGGTGTTCAGGATCGGCAGGAAGTGGTCCGGATAGGCGAGGTAGAGCAGCGACGCCCGCAGCGACGGCATGATCCGGTAGTGATCGACGGCGGCCTGCCAGGCCCACGCCCCGGACAGGGCCTCCCGCCGCTCCGGCTCCGGGCGCTGGAACCAGCCGCACAGCACGTCGACCGCGTCGGCGAGCCACCGCCACAGCATGGTGTGGGCGCCGGTGCCGCCGTTCCAGGAGCCCTGGTCGAAGGCCGGCCGCACGTGCGCGGGGACGACGACCGGCCGATCCATCCAGCCGAGCACCGTGGTCACGCGCTGCTGGAGGGTGCCGCCGGACAGGTTCGACAGCGGCAGCCCGTGGAGCGTCAGCAGCTCGGCGAGCAGCTGTTTCGCGTCATCGGACGCCTCCTCCAGCTGCCGGGACAGTTTGACCAGGAAGGTGTCGGAACCGAGGTCGGGCCGCTCGTTGTAGCAGCGCCGCAACTCCAGGGCGGTCTCCAGGCGCCACACCGCCCGGTCCGGGGTGAACAGGGACGTCCCGTCCCGGAAACCTCGTTCGATCAGTTCCCGCCCCGCCTGGCGGACACGCTCGTCCTGACGGGCGGGAATGATGACGTCGTCGCTCACGCCGGCTATTCCATCACGGCCGCCCGGCCCGCTTCACGCGCCGTAGAGGTGGCCCCGGACCAGGTCGTCCTTCTCCAGGATGGTGTCGACGATCTTCCAGAACTCGGCGATCCGCGGGTGGGCGAGCCCGTCCGTGCGGCTCAGCTTCCGCCCGAACATCGGGTCGTCGGGCGCGGCCGAACCCCCGTCGACGAGCGTCGCGGCCGGTGTGGTCTGGCCCTCGACCGGGCCGACCCGGCAGCCGAACGTGATGTGGTCGTCGGTGCGGCCCTCACCCCAGGTGCCGAGGATCGCGTCGATCCACGCCTCGTGCACCCCGTTGTGGTGGTAGCAGCTGGCGAAGTAGACGGCCACCGCGTCGTTCTCGTCGTGGACGAACGCCCACGTCCGGTCGGCGGTGCTGTCGCAGCACTGGCAGACGAACTGTCCGCCGTTGCGGCTGTTCTCGTCGATCACAAGAGTCACGGGCGCCACCCTACGCTCACCAGGGCGACCCCAGCAGCGGGCGGACGATGTCGTCGACCAGGTGGACCACCCAGGCGTCGTCCAGCGGCAGGCCGGTGAGCAGCAGCCGGTGCCACAGCATCGCCTTGCACACCTCGACGACGACCCCGGTGTCCGGGGCGGCCGGCAGATCGCCGCGGCGGACGGCACGGTCGAGGACGATCTCCGCCTCGGCCGTGCCGGTCGCCAGGACGTGCTCGTGCAGCAGCCGGCCCAGCGACGGGTCGGCCCGGATCGCCGACAGCAGGGCCAGCACGTACGGGTGCTTGCGCTCGTACACCCGGCAGAACATGGTCAGGCCCGCGATCAGGTCACCGCGCAGCGTTCCGGTGTCCGCCAGCGCCGGGTGCTCCCGCATCATCCCGTGCAGGGCGGCGGTGACCATGTCGGGTTTGCCGGCCCAGCGACGGTAGATGGTCGCCTTGCTGGCCCGGGCCCGGCGGGCCACCTCGTCGATGGACATCCGGTCGTAGCCGACCTCGGTCAGCAGCTCCCGGATCGCGTCGAGGATGGCCTGCTCACGCGCCGGATCCAGACGGTGCTGGGCGGCGGGGGACTGGGGCAAACCGCCCTCCAAGACGGATCAATGCTGGACGAACGTACCGTACCGTACGCCGGTCAGCTCCTCGGAGATCGTCCACAGGCGGCGGGCGGTCTCCTCGTCGAGCCCCTGCTCCGCGACCTCCAGCCGGGCCGGCTTCCCGCGCCGCTCGCCGGGACCGTCCGGGCCGTAGAGTTCGCCCCCGCGCACGTCCGTGGCGATCGCGGCGTGCACCAGCGGAAGCGCGCCGTCCTCCGCCGACTGCGCCCCCACCCGGGCCGCGGCGATCAGCAAGGACCGAAACCTGTTTCCGGTACGGGCGAGATCGGTGTGCGCGACCCCAGGGTGAGCGAGCACGCTGGTCAGCGGAGTCCGGCGGCCCAGCTCCAGGGCGAACAGCACGTTGGCGAGCTTGGACTGACAGTAGGCGCGGAACTTGCCGTAGCGGCGTTCGCTCATCAGGTCGTCGAGGGCGATCCGGCCACGCCGGTGCAGGCCGCTCGTCACGGTCACCACCCGGGACCCCTCGGTGGTGAGCAGGGCGGGCAGCAGCAGGCCGGTCAGCGCGAAGTGCCCGAGATGGTTGACGCCGAGCTGCCGCTCGAAACCGTCGGTGGTCACCGAGCGGGGCAGCGCCATCACGCCGGCGTTGTTGATCAAGAGATCGAGACCATCGTACGCGTCATGGAATCTCTCGCTGAACCGCCGGACCGAGGCCAGATCGCCCAGATCGAGCTCCCACCAGGCCGTTTCCGGGCTGTGCCCGGCCGCCTCGGAGCGAATGCGCTCGGCCGCCGCCTCGCCCCGCCGCCGGTCGCGGGACGCGATCAGCACGCCCGTCCCGCGCCGCGCCAGACCGAGCGCCGTGTGATAGCCGATGCCGCCGGCCGCGCCGGTGACCACCGCGATTCCCGCCATGCCCGCACCCTCCTCGATAGCCGCTGTACGAAACGGTACCGTACACCTCGCGGCCATCCTTCGACCACCCGGCGGCGACCGCCATGCAGTGACCGGAATCAGGCGGGCACCCGCCCGAGATGCACGACGGCCGGACTGTCATCCGGTCATCGTGCCCGCAGGCTCGTGGCCAGCACCTCACGGGCCACCGCCCGGCCGATCTCCAGCCCGGCCCGGTTGCTGAAATCGAAGTGCAGGCCACCGAGGACCCGCGACCGTCCCGCCTCGGCGGCCGCCGCCGAGAAGCCCGGGTACGAGCGAGCGGCCCCACCCGGCGCCGAATCGGTGGCGTGGGAGAACGCGATCCGGTCGGTGTGGAAGAAACCGGCCAGCACCGTGGCGCCCGCCCCGCTGTACGAGCTGTGGCCCGACACGTACTCCGGGGAACTGCCCACACTGCCGGCCCGCGACACCCAGGCCGGATCCGGGGCGGTCGCCGACTCGTGGATCGCGGTGGTCGGCCGCCAATGCCGGTACGTGTACTTCGTCCCCACGGTCGCCACCGTCGTGTCCGCCAGCGCCATCGAGATCAGCGCGCCCAGGCGCACCTCATCGGCGAGACCGAGATCCCGCTCGGCCGCGACCGTCGACGCGATGCGCAACCACTCACCCGGCGGTTGGCTCGTCCCCGCCGGCAGCGACCAGAACTGGTAGGTGGCCAGCGACTCGGGCGCCGGAATCCGGCCGTCACCGACCACCGCGACCTCGGCGAACGCGGACGCGTAGGCAGCGCTGTCCAACGCCGGTGGCGGTCCCGGCACATACCGCCCGGGATTCGCCACCGCGAACGGCCGCACGTTGCGGTACTGCACGCCGGACCAGGCCGCCCGGAACACGCCCGCCCCGGACCCGGCCGCCTGCGACTCCACCGGCGTCGACCCGTCATCGGCACGCGCCGCCACGACCGCCTCGCCGACATGCCGTCCCCAGGCCGCCCCGTCGTTCACCCCGTGGCGCAGACTCCCCAGGTCGGCGGCGAGCTCGCCGTCGTAGGCCGCCGTCCGCGCCGGATCCGTCCGGGTCAGCACCGCGTGCGCCGCCGCCGCGGCGGCCGCCTGCCGATTCGCGTGCCGCGGCCCGTGACCGCCGATGAGCGCCGGCTCCCGCCGGCCGCCGATCCCGTTGACCGCATCGAACATCGCCACGTTCACCAGCGCGTACAGTCGCGCCGCGTCGGCGTCCGTCGCCCGCGCGGCCCGGACCGCGTCGAGCGCCAGCCCGTTCCAGGAGGCGACCACATCGATGTCCGGCTCCGCGCTCTGCGCCGCCGTGGGCGTGCCGGCCCCGGCTCCCACGAGCCCCACCAGGACGCTGATCAGTAGTTTTCGCATGGCTCTCGCCTCCCGTCGCTCAGCGTCCTCCACAAAGGAATCGCCGAACGTCCATGTGTAAGAGACCCGACTCGCTCCTGATAGAGTCCGGATAGTCGTTCGGACCCGCCTTGGCCCGAGCCGAGATCTCATCTCCGCCAGGCGATCGGGCCCCGTCCCTCCCCGACTTCGAGTGCCCGTGGCAGGTCCGGGCCGCGTCTTTCATTCGCGTCGAGGGACAGTCGTCCGGCGGCGACGAAGGACTCCCATGTCGTCCGCCGCGTCCGGCTACCGCACCCTCCTGCGCCTTCCCGGCGCCGCCGCCTTCTTCCTGGCCGCCGCGATCGGCCGGGTCGGCATCGGCATGACGGGCCTCAGCCTGATCTGGCTGGTACACGCCCGCACCGGCTCCTACGGCGCCGCCGGCCTGGCCGCCGCCGGATTCACCCTCGCCGAGGCGCTCATCGGCCCCTTCGCGCCGGCTCCGATGGCCGCCGTCATCCTCCTCCTGCTGGCCGTGACCGTCCGTCACCGCTCGGCGCGCAGTGGACTCACATAGGCCCGGACGAAGAAGTCACGCACGGTCGCCCGATGCAGATGACCGGCGACCAGGATGTCCTCCCCGGCGAGAGTGACGTGCAGGTGCACCCCGCCGTCGACCACCTCGCCGGTGCCGGTCAGCTCGAACGGCTGGTCATAGTCGCGCAGCCGGTCGATCATGGGGTCCTCCCGGTGCATGACGCTGACCGTCGCCGTCTGGACCGCCCCGATGAGCGTGATCGAGGCCGCTGTGACGCCCCGCTCGCTGACGGCCGCCTGGATGGTCCCCACGACCTCCTCGCCGCCGTCAACGGTCACCAGAAACATGGTCTGCTCCAGTCCTCGGCCGGGTCGGGAAGAGGGTGAGCTGCTCGGTGTGCGGGAAGGCCGCCAGCTCGTCGGCGCCCTGTTTGCGCAGGCAGCGGCGGCAGGTCACCGCAGCCGCGGTGGGCCGCAGCGCGGCCAGCTCGCCCCCGCTGACCCCGACGTGGCAGAGCGGGGCCGGCACCTCCAGCTCGCCGAGCCAGCGAACGGTGGCGACGGCGTGGACCGCGCTGCCGCCACGCACGAACGCGTTGCGGCCGGCGAAGTCCGCGACGGCGCGGGCGACGACGGCGGCGAGCAGATCCCCAGCTGATGGCGTCACGCCGTCATTCTGCCCGTCCGGTATGACAGAAACCGCCGCCCGCCCGGCTCACCGCCGGCTGCCCGGAAAGATCAAATCCCGACCGGATCCGGTACGCCGTCCGCGAACCGTCCGTGGCGGATGCCCCGATCACCGCTCCCTCCGGCGGGGAAGCAACCGGGCCACACCGAGCAGCACGCGCCAGAGCAGCGGTGGACGGGAACCGGACCATCCGTCCCCGTTGCTGCCGGTCTCGTAGGAGACGGGCGACTCATGCACCCACGGCGACCCGGTGCCGCGTTCGTAGGCCTCCGAAGCGACCGAGAGCAGCAACTCCGCCTCCCACTTCGCGAACCGCCGCAACTGCTTCGGGTCGTCGAGAACGGCCTGGTAGACGGCTTGTCCGGAGGCCACAGCCCGGCACCGAACGTAGAGGAACCAGTCGCCCCGAGCCCGCGCGGCCCGGGCATGAGCCTGGGTGTCCAGGGCGTGGAGCAGATACGCCAGGTGATCCTCGAACGCGATGATGTCGGCGACCGGCCGGGTGGCGAGCCGCTCGGTCAGCGCCTTGAACTCGTCGTCCTCGGGCGCCGGCCCCATGCTTTCGATCAGTTTCCAGAATTCCGCGAGCTCCATGATCAAGATGATGGCAGCCACTGCCCATCCACACGCCACCAGCAGCCATGACATCCCGCCGCCAGGCTGCCCGGTCGGCGCACACGCGGAACTCAGCGTGCTTCCTTGCGGGGCTTGTCGCCCGGGTGGCGCCGCACGTCATGGCTTCCGTGCGACCTCGCCCGTGTTGCGGGGTCTGAACACCTGCACGCCCCGTCTCGGATACGCCTGAATGGCGCGGCTCGGGTGGGATCACGAGCGCACACCCCGATTCGTGCCGCCCAGCGTCGTGCCGGGCGCCGAGTAGGAGAGCGGGGCGAGGCTCTCTGGACGTCAGTCGGGTAGGAGGGCGGGGCTGGTCTCGGAAGCGAGAGCGGGCCGGGAGCCAGGCCGGGCAGTGGGCTGGGAGGTACGGACCGCGCCGACGCTCGCGGCGATCACCAGGGCTACGGCGACCAGTTCGAGGGCGGACAGGCGCTGCCCGAGGACGGTCCAGCCGGCCAGTACGGCCAGCGCCGGGCCGAGGCTCATCAGCACCGCGAAGGTCGAGGTCGGCAGGCGGCGCAGGGCGCGAAGCTCCAGCGTGTACGGCAGAACCGACGACATCAGCGCCACCACCGTGCCCAAACCGAGGGTGACCGGCTCCAGCAGGTGGGGCCGGGCGCCCAGCGGCAGGCTGAGCAGCGCCGCCGCGCCCATCGCCAGGGCCAGCCCGTCGGCTTTCGGGAAACGCCGGCCGGCACGGGCACTGAACACGATGTACCCGGCCCACATCACGCCCGCACCCAGCGCGAACGCCGCCCCGGCCGGGTCGAGCCGGTCGAAGCCCTGACAGCCGAGCAGGGCCACCCCGGCCAGCGCCAGACCCGCCCACAGCCAGCTCGCCCGGCGCCGGGCGGCGACCACCGACAGGGTGAGCGGGCCGAGCACCTCGAGGGTCACCGCCGGCCCCAGTGGGATCCGGTCGATCGCCTGGTAGAACAGCGTGTTCATGCCGGCCAGCGCGATCCCGAAACCGGCGGCCACCGCCCAGTCGCCCCGGCTGTGCCCGCGCAGGCGGGGACGGCACACCACCAGCAGCAGCACGGCGGCGATCAGCAGCCGCAACGTGACCACCCCGGCCGCCCCGGCCCGGGGGAACAGCAGCGCGGCGACCGCCGACCCGAACTGCACCGACATCGCCCCGCCCAGCACGAGGCCCACTCCCGCCCTCATGACGCTGACGTTATGCGCCCGCCCGGCGGCCCGGAAATGCTGATCGAGCAGTGGTTATGCTTCCTGGTTATGACCGCCGAGTTACGGCATCTCCGCGCCTTCCTCGCGATCGCCGCCGAGGGCAGCATCACCCGCGCCGCGTCCCGGCTGCACCTCACCCAGCCCGCGCTGTCCCGCACGTTGCGCCAGTTGGAGGAGCATCTCGGGGTCGGGCTCGTCGACCGCTCCACCCATCACCTGGAACTCACCCCGGCCGGGGAGGCCTTCCGGGCGCGGGCGGCCGCGGCGGTCGCCGCCGTCGACGAGGCCCTCGACCCGGCGCGCGCCGGAACGTGGCCGCTACGACTCGGTCATGCCTGGTCGGCTCTCGGCGAACACACCACCACCCTCCTCCGTGCCTGGCAGCAGACGCATCCACACATCCCGCTGCGGTTGTTGCGGGTCGACGACCGCACCGCCGGGCTGGCCCAGGGCCGAACCGACGCCGCGGTGCTGCGCGACCCCGGCGAGACGCCCGGCATCCACACCGAACTGCTGACCACCGAAGAGCGGGTGGCCGCCGTCCCGGCCGACAGCGACCTGGCCCGCTGCCTCAGCCTGACGCTGACCGACCTGGCCGGCTGGGCCATCGCGATCAACACGGTCACCGGCACCACCAGCCTCGACCTGTGGCCACCGGCCACGACCCCGGCCGTCACGGTCGAGGTGGCCAACACCGACGACTGGCTGGCTGCCATCTCGGCCGGCCGCACCGCCGGGGTCACCAGCACCGCGACCGCGGCCATGCATCCCCACCCGGCGGTCACCTACCTCCCGCTGACCGGCGCGCGCCCGATCGAACTGCACCTCGCCTGGCGCGAACCACCGACCCATCCGGCCGTCCCCGCCCTGGCCACGCTGCTGCGCGATCTGCTGCGGCGCTGAGCGGGCGCACGCACTGTCCGCCGGGCCGCGGCCCGGTGGCTGTCTGCTCAGGGGTGGCCGGCCAGGGCACCGCGCCGCCGGTCGATCGGGGATGCCGTGAACAGTGACCATGCCGGGGCCAGGCTGCGCCGCTGGCGTCTGCGCCGGGGCCTCACCCAGCGAGTGCTCGCCGAGCTGGCCGGTTTCAGTCAGGGCTACGTCGCCCAGATCGAGAGCGGCCTGGCGCCCCTGGAACGACGGGCCACCCGCGAGGCGCTGGCCCAGGCTCTGCAGATCTCGGTCGGTGAGCTGACCGGCCGCCCCGGCGAGGAACATCCCGGTTCCCCGGTGAGCGCCGAGGCGATCGAGCGACTGCGATCGGGCGTCATCGCCATGGCGGTCCCCGAGGTCACGGCCGGTGACGAGGGCGGCGACGTCGACACGACAGTGCTGGACCGGTACTTCGAGGCGTGCCGGTACGACCTGCTGGTTCCCGCGCTGGCCGAGATGCTCACTGTCCTCGCCGCGCGGTCGCGGACCGTCACCGGCCGGGCGAAGCGGCTGCATCGGCGCCGCATCGTGGAGGTCTGTCACAGCACCGTCTGCACCGGCGTCCAACTGGGTCATCCGGATCTCACCCTGGCGGTCGCCGGAGTGGGCATGCGCGCCGCGGAGGAACTCGGCGAGCCGGAGTACCTGGGCCTGGCCGGCTACGCCCGCATCCGGGCGGTTTCCGCCGCCCCGGGCGCCGGCCGGGTCGCCGACGACGGCATCGACCGGCTCTCCCCGTACGTCGGCGCCGATCCCGCGGCCGCCAGCGCCTACGGCATGCATCACCTGATCAGCGCCGAGATGGCGGCCCGCTCCGGCCGTTCCGCGGTGGCGCGGGCCCACCTCGACGAGGCCGCCGCGGTCGCCGCGCACACCGGGGAGCGGCGCGACCGGTTCAACTTCGGCCCGACCAACGTGGGGATGTGGCGTCTCGCCGTCCTGGTGGCACTGGGGGAGGGCCGGGCCGCACCGTGGGACTTCTGCCCGGAGGCGGTGTCCTCGGCGCATCGCCGGTCCTCGTACTTCATCGATCTCTGCCGGGCCCTGCTCCAGGGCCGGGGGAGGGAGGACGAGGCGGCCGGCGCCCTGTACCGCGCCGAGACGATCGCGCCGCAGCAGGTGGCCACGTCCGCCGGCGCCCGCGAAGCCCTGCGCCTTCTGCTGTCGCGTCCCCGGTTCGGCCGGGACAGCCGTCTGCGAGGGCTCGCCGGCCGGGCCGGAATCCGCGATTGATTGCACTAATCCTCCCGGCCGCCGGGCGGGCTTACCGTTCCCGCATGATTCAGATTCCGAGCGGAACACCAGGGGAGCCGCCGTACCGCACGGTGGCGTTGGCGCCGGACCCGGACGCCGCGAGCCTGGCCCGCACCCTGGTCGCCGACGCGTGCATGGTCTGGCAACTGCCCGGCCTGCTGCATCCGGCCCGGCGGGTGATGTCCGAACTGGTCCTCAACGCCGTCGAGCACGCCGCCACCGCCCTCGTCGTCACGGTCACCCGCCACGGCGACGGCCTGCACCTCGCGGTCTCCGACGGCGACCCGCGCCTGCCCCGCCTCCGCATGATGGCCCGCGTCCGCCGCGGCGTCCCCCTCGACGAACGCGGCCGCGGCCTCCAGTTGGTCCAGGCCGCCGCCACCCGCTGGGGCGCCGACCGCACCGCCACCGGCAAGACCGTCTGGGCCGTCCTTCTCCCCAAACCCGCGCGGCAACCCCGGCCGACGATCGGCGCCATGCCCGTGCCATGACAACCCCCACAACCCATTCCCGGTACGGCCACGAGCACCCGATCACGGAGCCACCCGGACAGCGGCTGGCGGGCCGTCATCGCTGAGCGCGAGCCGAGTGGTTCGGCCGGCTGTGCGGGGGCTGCCTCAGGCGCTCCGAGACAGCCCCCGCAGTCAGCCGGACAAGATCGGCCAGCCTGCCGGCGGACGCCTACTGATCAACGTGGGACCGGCCGGACTAGGGTGACCACCGTGGACTCCCGCCCCCTGCTGGCCGACGCGCCCCGGCCGGTCCGGGAGGCGGTGGCCGGCCTGCTCGGTGGCCGCGTCACCCGGGAAGAACCCGCCACCGCCGGCTTCACACCGTCGATCGCCTCGCTGGTGACCGGCGGCGACGGCCGCCGCCTGTTCGTCAAGGCCGCCCCCGGTGGCGAGGGCCCCGCCGTTCCGCTGGCGGGTGCGGCCGGCGACCTCGGACCCCGGCTGATCGCCGCCCGGACGGTGGGGGACTGGTCGATCGAGGCTTTCGAGGTCGTCGGCGGCGACACCGTCGCCCATTGGACCGGCGACGACCTCGACCACCTGCGGCGGGTCGTCGAACGGATGCGTGACCGCATGGACCCGTCCCCGATCGGGTGCACCACCCCGTACGCCGAAGCCTTTGTGCCGTTGATGGCCGACTGGCGGGTCCTGGGCGCCGCGAAGCCGCCGCCGATCACCGTCCCGGTCGAGCGTCTCGCCGAGCTGGCGGACCGCTGGCTGGACGTTCTCGCTCCGGGGACCGCCCTGCACCACGGCGACCTGCGCCGCGACAACGTGATCCGGGAGCCCGGCGGCCGCCTGTGGATCGTCGACTGGACCCACCTGTGGACCGCGCCCGGCTGGATGGACCTGATCCGGCTCCTGCCCGATCTGGCCGCCGACGGGCACGACCCGGAACTCTTCCTGAAGAGCACCTGCTGGCACGACACGCCCGCCGACCACATCGATGTGGCCCTGGCCGGTCTCGCGAGCCGTGCCTGGCGCGACTGTCACCTGCCCGGCCCGTACCGCCTGCGCCGCATGCAGCAGGAGCAGGCCCACCACCTGCTGACCTGGCTGGACAGTCGCCTCAGCCGCGGCTGAGGCCGGTGGCGACCGAGGTCAGCTCGGCCGCCGTCAGTTCGGCGTTGCCGCCCACGTCGATCACCGTGCCGTCTGCCGTGGTGATGAGTACCTGATGTTTCGGCCCGTCCGTGGTCTGCCCCCGCATCAACCGTGCGCTCCCGGCCGGCACGGCGAAATCGCCGCCGACCTGCTCCATCCCGATCGTGGACCAGGCGGACAGCCACCGGGTGATCGTCGCCCGGTCGGCCCGCGGCGTGGTCCCCAGTGGCTGTAGGACGGTGATGAACAGGGAGTTTCCACCGTTCGCCTTCACGAAGATGCGCATCGTGACCACGGCGCTCGCCTGACCCGGTCCCGCTTCGGAGCCGTCGTTCACCAGCAGGTTCTCCGTCACCGCGTACACCGAGCTGCTGACCCGCGGATCCAGGCGCAACCCGGGTGGCGCGTAGCCGATCCGGAAACCGGCCACCTCGCCTACGGCGGGCGCGGCGGACTCCAGCGGCGCCCGGCGTGGCTCCGGCCAGGCCGCCACCGAGATCCCGGCCAGCCCGAGCAGCACACAGCCCACCACGGCGAGCACGCGCAGACGGCGACGCCGGCGGACCCCGCGCCGCACCCGCTCGGTGAACCCGGCCGGCACCGGCAGATCGAAATCGGACTTGGACAGCATTTCGCTCACCCCTGTGTCATCCGGCCGCGCAACGTCGTCAAACCGCGGGACAGGTGCGACCGCACCGTGCCCGTGGCACACCCCAGCACCGCGGCGATCTCCTCGTCCGGCAGGTCGCACAGATAGCGCAGCGCGATCGCGGCCCGCTGCGGCGGTGGCAGCCCGGCCAGGATCTGCCGGATCGCCGCTGATGACTCGATCGAGGCGAGCGCCGCGTCCTCCCGCGCCGTGTCGGGCACCGTGGCGACGGGGATCGCCCGGCGTCGCCTCCGCTCGTTCAGGAACAGGTTGATCATCGTGCGCTGCGCGTACCCCACCGGGTTTCCGTCCCTGCGCACCCGCGACCAGGACGTGCCCACGCGGATGAGGGTCTCCTGGGCGAGATCCTCGGCGGCAGCCGAGTCGAGCGTCAGCGCGTTGCCGAGCCGCAGCAGCCCGGCGGCGCTCTCCCGCACGAAAAACTCGAACGCCTGATCCCTCATACCTCTAATACACTCCCGGACGCCGGATCTGTTGCAGTCCCGGCAGAAGGGAGTGAGAAATGCTTCTCACCATGGTCACGGTCGCTCTCTCGCCCGAGGAGCAGGCCGCGTAACACGCTGCCCGGCCGGCTCCTCGCCACTTTTCTCTTTCCTGGCTTGAGGAGCTAGTTTTGCGTGCCCTTCTTTCCGCGCGAATCGGCGCGGACTTCAACCGTCTCTGGACCGCATCCGCGATCTCGAACATCGGCGACGGCGTCACCATGGCCGCCGGCCCGCTGCTGGTCGCCTCGATCAGTGACAATCCGTCGCTGATCGCCGGCGCCGTCTTCGTCCAACAGTTGCCGTGGCTGCTGATCGCCCTGGTCAGCGGCGCATGGGTGGACCGCCTCGACCGCCGCACCACGGCCGTGGTGGTCAACGTGCTGCGCGCCGCGGCCCTGACCGTGCTCACCGCCACCATCGCCACCGGCACGGTCACCATCCCGGTCGTCTACCTGGTGGTGTTCCTGCTCGGCGTCGGTGAGACGCTGGCCGACACCGCGATGGGCGCCCTGATCCCGGCGGTCGTCGCCCCCGAGCACCTGTCGAGCGCCAACGCCCGGCTCGGCGCCACGTTCAGCGTCAACCAGTTCATCGCCAAGCCGCTGGGCGCCTGGCTGTTCGTGATCTCGGCGGCGGTGCCGTTCGGCCTGGATGCGCTGACCTTCGCCGCGTCCGCCGCGCTGCTCGCCGGCATCCGCCCGGTCCCACCGTCCGAGCAGCACGAACGCACCTCGCTCCGCCGGGAGATCGGCGCCGGCATCCGCTGGCTGTGGCGGCACCGGTTGCTGCGGACCACGGCGATCAGCATGGGCGCCGGCAACATCGCGTTCTGTGCGGCGTTCGCGGTCTTCGTCGTCTACTGCCGGGACCGTCTCGGCCTCCACGAGGTCGGCTACGGGATCCTGCTGACCGCCTTCGCGGTCGGCGGCCTGTTCGGCGCGGGCGTCGCCACCCGCCTGAGCCGCCGCTTCGGCAACGGCGCCGTACTGCGGGCCGGGCTGGTCATCGAGGTGCTCGTCCACCTGACACTGGCCGTGACCACGTCACCGTGGGTAGCGGCCGCTGTCCTGATCGTCTTCAGCGTCCACACCATGGTGTGGGGCGTGATCACCGCGACGATCGGGCAGCGGGCCGTTCCCGACCACCTCCGTGGCCGGGTGTCCAGCGTCTACTTACTCATCCAGACCGGCGGGGCGGCGCTCGGCTCCCTGCTCGGCGGCCTCCTCGCGGGCGTGTGGTCGATCACCGCACCGTTCTGGATGGCAGCCGTCATCATGGCGCTCATCACCCTGAGTGCTTGGCGGCCGCTCCGGGAAGCATGAGCCGGTACGCGACACGCTAGAGGTCCTTCGTGGTCGAGGTCCGCGTTTCGTTCCTTTTCGGTACGCGGACCTCGTCCCGCCCCACTAGACCGTCCCGTCCGGTCGCGGTCCCGCTGGGCGGGTGGTTGCGGTGTTGCTTCCCCATCACCCGGGGTGCCTGCTCTCGGCCGTTGCGCCGGTCGCCGCGTTGTGGGCGAGCGCACCTACCGAGGGGATGGGCGCGCACGGTGGCGGTGTCGTGGTTTCCTGCGTGGCCTATCGCAGCCGTGGCCGCCCACGTGGCGGCTTGCGTGTGCGCTGACCTCCGAAAGCTCGACCGATGAATCTCGGCGCTCATCGCCCCCCGGTGGCCTTCTCGCGGCCGAGGCTAGCGGGACCGAACGCGCGATGATCATCCTCCGCTCCGGCATTTCCCAGCGACTTCCAGCGGATCAAAACCATTTCCGGTACGCGCGACCCCGTCCCGTTCAACCAGGACAGTTCCGCCCTGCCACGCGACCTGGCTGCCCACTCCCGCCTGTGCCGCGCCCGCCGGGCGCAGATCGGTGGTCAATCCGGGCGGCGCAGGCCCCGGTACACCGCGGTGATCGCCAGGAACAGTGTGGTGACCAGCGCGATCGTGATGGCCGCGTTGACCGGGATCGGCAGATCCTCCGCGTAGTGCTGCTTGCCATAGTTGGCTCCCGCGATGATGACCACATAGACCCACCACGGCGCCCACCTGCTGTTCTCCGGATTCTTCGCACTCATGGCTCCACGATGACGGCAGACGGCTGCCCGGCCGTCCGCCATCGGATCGACGCCGGCCTCATTCTTTAGTGGTACGAAGAGTCCGTGATCGCATTGCGGCGAGCGAGCGCCGGCCGCGCGGCACGGGGCTGAGCGTTACGGGAGGGCGGAGGCGGCGAGGGCCAGGTTCTGGATGGCGGCGAGGCCGTACAGGGCGGTGGTGTTGGTGTCGACCCAGGGGGCCTCGTCGACCGTGTTGAGGACGGCCGGGCCGGTCAGGTGGGTGGTCTGCCACGGGGAGGCGTCGGTGTAGCCGTCGGTGGCTGTGAACTCGGTCCAGGCCCGGGCGGCCAGGGTGGCGTCGCCGAGGCGGGCCGCCGCGTAGGCCGTCAGGCGGGAGTGGCCCTGCTTGAGGATCAGCGTGCCGAAGTGGGTGCCGCACTCGGCGGTCTGTTCGGCGCGGGTGGCGTTGTAGAGGCGGCAGTACTGCAACCACGCCTTCTCGAACTCCGGCAGGTCCACCAGGCCGATCAGTTCGGCGCAGACCTCCACCTGGCCGAACATGGCGCTCAGGTGCGACACGCTGACCGTCTTGGCGGCCTCAGCGAACTCGCCGGTGTCGATGTCGTAGAGGCCGCTTCCGGTGACGAAACCGTTCGGCATCCGGCCGATGGTCCGCATGGTGGCCAGCAGCTTCTTCTCGGCGACGGCCGCCTTCGGGCCGCGGCGTTCCCATTCGGTGAGCCACGCGGCGGCCAGGCCGCTCCAGTCGGTGCCGAGGCCGATCGACAGGGCGTGCGGGTCCGGCGTGTACGGCTCCGTACGGATCTTGCGCAGCGGGTCGAGCGCCAGGAACGTCTGGTCCGAGTCGACCAGCTCGTGCATGAGGTCGCCGACCCGCTCGTCGGCGGTCAGGAAGTAGAAGATCCGCCGGTAGACCGCGGTGCTGATCCGCTGCTGCTTGGCGCTGTCCGCCCAGTGCTGCACCCCGTGCCGTGTCCCGAGCCCGGCCCATCTACCGAGGTGGTAGACGTCGACCTCGCCGGTGTGCCGGGTCATCGCCTCGGCGAACCGGAAGATGTCGGCCCGCCCACTGCGCAGGTAGGCGAACCACAGCCACAGGTCGGGGGACAGTTCCGAGTTGTCCCACGCGTACCCGCCGACGTCGTAGCGCCACACGTGCCGGTCCACATCGGGGGTGTGCATGACGTCGCCGTAGTTCCAGAACCCGTACCAGTGGCGTTGTTCGGTCTGGTCGCGGTAGTAGTCGAAGAGGAAGTCGAGCCGGTCCTCGACCTTGGCGCGGGCCGGTGTGGACCGGTCGACCGGGCTGAACAGGCCGCCGAACGCACCGGACGCGGCCAGGTGCGCGGGCGGCGCGACGACCTGCGGCGGAGCGACGACGGTCCGGGCCAGCGCGGCGAGACGCTCGGCGGGCGGGGTCGCGGCCAGGGCGAAGAACATCAATTCAGTGGTACGGGCGATGCCGTACGGAGTCCCGAACCCGGGCTCGTAGTCCTCATAGGTGATGTTGAGGCCTTCGAGCTGCTCCGGGAACGTGTCCTGGCCCATCCCGTCGTGGTAGAACCGGGTGTCCATCGGCCCGGCGTCCGGCGACCACATCCAGATCGTCGCCGTGGCCCGGTCGGTGTCGGCGCCCCGGATGTCGAGCTGTGCCGGGTGCTTCTGCCAGAAGTCCCGCATCCCGAACCCGAGCCCACCGCTGACCCCGCCGACGTACCCGAAGCCGCTCGACCGCTTTCCCGAATCGACGCCGACCCACCCGTACCCCGTCTTGGTCCGTTTTTGAATGGTGTAACCCTCGGAACTCAGCTGGCTGAGCGTGTAGTCGCCCCACGCCGGGATGTACTGCAACCGGGTGGTGACCCGCTGGTCCCAGGTCGCCGGGTCGGGTAGCTTCTCCCCGGCGATCTGCGCCGCGCGTACCGTGGCTCCGGGGTCCCGGCGCAGGCCGGTGATGCCTTCGACCGCCTCCCGCAGAAGCCCGTCGCCGTCGCCGGACAACCGGATGTGCCGGTCGTGGAGCTGGTCGCGCATCGGCACCCCGACCCGCACGCCGAGCCCGGCGATGAACTCCTTCTGCCCCTCGCTGTCGAACAGGAACGTGTGCACCACCCGCACGTGCTCGGCCCCGGCGTAGAGGTAGAGGCGCACGATGAACGGCAGCCACGACCTCCCGCGCCGCCGGTGGTCGCCCTCGATCCGGACCACGGCCCGGACCGGCCCGCGCTGCTCGACCGTCACCCTGCTGATCGAGCTGGTCAGCTTCTCGCGGGAGGCGCGCCGCTCGTCGTCGTCCTCGATGCTGGTCTGCCGCAGACTGATGAGTTCGAGATTCCGCGCGATCTCGGCGCCGCCACGGGTGATCGACCGGATCAGCGCCGAGCCCCGCCGTCCCAGCACGACGTGGATGACGCCGGTGTCCACGGTTACCGTGTCCCGGTTCTCCGCGACACTCACCGAGGACGAGCCGGTCACACCAGCTGTCCGATTCAGCACATAGGAATCCGACAGCGGAGCATCGGCGGGAAGCGCGTGCGCGCTCCACTTCAGCGACCCGTCCGGCCAGTAGCCGATCGGCCAGCTCTGCACCGGGACAGCGGCCCCGTCGGCGGCGGCCAGCGAGAACGGCGAGTCGGCGGGAACCGCGCCCTTCGGCCACGGCACGCCCCAGGTGCTGCCGACGTTGGTGCCGGGCCTACCTTCGAGCCAGTTCAGCGTCACGGTCTCCGGCGCGGGGACGACGGCGGTGACAGCGGCGGGGATCGATTCGGGCGCCTTGAAAGGGATATAGGGCGCCATGGGGGCGGCGGCGAGACCGCGCACGAACGTACGTCGGGAGATGTCGGGCATGCTGCACCGGCTCCTTCGGGTGGGGGATCAGCCTTTGAGGCCCGAGGTGGCGAAACCTTCGACCAGCAGCCGCTGGAACGCGGCGAAGAACAGCAGGATCGGCACGATGGCCAGCGCCGACAGCGCCAGCATCGGCCCGAACGCGTTGTAGTCGGTGGTGTCGATGAACAGCCGGAGGGCCAGGGGGAGGGTGAGTTTCTCCGGCGAGGAGAGATAGATCAGCTGGGTGAAGAAGTCGTTCCAGGTCCAGATGAAGGTGAAGATCGCCGTGGTGACCAGGGCCGGCCGGATCAGCGGCAGCACCACCGACCCGAAGATCCGGATCGAGCCGCAGCCGTCGAGCCGGGCCGCCTCGTCCAGCTCGCGCGGGATCGTCCGCATGAACTGGACCATCAGGAAGATGAAGAACGCGTCGGTGGCCAGCAGCTTCGGCAGGATCAGCGGCCAGAACGTGTCGACCATCCCGAGTTTCTGGAACAGCGAGTACTGCGGGATCGTCACGATGTGCACCGGCAGCATGATCGTGGCCAGCGTGAAGGCGAACAGCGGCGCGCGCAGCCGGAACCGCAGCCGGGCGAAGGCGTAGGCGGCGAGCGAGCAACTGGCGACGTTGGCGATCGCGCAACTCGCCGCCACGATCGTCGAGTTCACGAAGAACCGCCCCGCGGACACCCCGGCCAGGTCGTCGCCGAGCGCCCGGTAGTTGTCCAGGATCCACTCCTCGGGCAGCAGCGCGAGGCTCTGCACGATCTCCGAACCCGACTTGAACGACGCGAACGCCAGCCAGACGATCGGGTACAGCAGCGGGATCAGCAGCAGGATCACGGCCGGATGCCACAGCCGCCGGCTCATGTTTCGTCTCCGCTGTAGAAGACCCAACCCTTGGCGGTACGGAAGAGCAGCGCCGTGATCAGGGCGATGATCAGGAGCAGGAACCAGGACATGGCCGAGGCGTAGCCCATCTTGAACTCCACGAACCCCTTCTCGTAGAGGTAGAGCGTGTAGAACAGGGTCGAGTCGCTGGGGCCGCCGGTGCCGTTGCTGACCACGTAGGCGCCGGTGAACACCTGGAAGGCGCGGATCGTGTCGAGCACCAGGTTGAAGAAGATGACCGGCGACAGCATCGGCACGGTGATCTTCAGGAAGGTCCGCCAGGGGCCGGCGCCGTCGACCGCGGCGGCGTCGTAGTACTCCTGCGGGATCTGCTGCAACCCGGCCAGGAAGATCACCATCGGGGCGCCGAACTGCCACACCGCGAGCAGGACCAGCGCGAGCAGGGCCCGGTCCGGGTGGCCGATCCAGTCGTGGAAGATCACCCGCCAGACCAGGGCCACGCTCACGCTAGCGCCGAGCAGCGACGGGGCGTAGAAGGCCGACCGGTAGAAGCCCTGCGCCCGGCTCCTGCGGTTGATCAGCATGGCCACACCCAGTGCGGCGATGAGCTGTGCGGGCACCGAGATGACCACGAACTTGGTGGTGGCCCAGACCGCGTTCCAGAAGTGCGGGTCGACCGTGAGCATTCGCACGTAGTTGTCCACGCCCACCCACTGCGGGGCGGTGAACAGGTCGTAGTCGGTGAACGACAGGTAGAGCAGCCACACCATCGGGCCGGCGGTCAGGAACACCGCCCCGACGACCCACGGCGAGAGGAACAGGTAGGCGATCGACGGCCTTTCCCCGTACCGTCGCAAAGATTTTGATCTGGTCTCGGCCTTGGCACGTGGTCGCTCGAGCACAGTGGTCATGCGCCGAGGGCCTGCTGGATCTCGCTCATCAGGCGCGGCGCGGCCTCCTCCGGTTTGGCCTTGCCGTGCATGACGTCGTCGTAGATCCGCTGGAACTGGGTCTTCACCACGCCGGCGCCCTTCGGCGGCGGCGGGGGAGCCGGCAGGAGCTGCGGCGACACCTTCGCCTCGTAGGCGGCGACGGCCTTCCACTCGTCGGTCAGCGTGGACGCCAGCGTTTCGCGGATCTTGAGGTTGGCGGGCAGGCCGCGGGCCATGCCGAGGATGGCGCCGGCCTCCGGGTCGTTGAGGAAGAAGTCGACGAACGCGAGCGCGGCGTCCTGGTTCTTGGTGCGCTTCGCGACGCTGAGCATCATCGGCGGCTGGGTGAACTGGCCGATGCCGGTGCCCGCGGTCGGGAAGTGGGAGAGGGCGAACTCGCTGCCGTAGGTGTCCCAGGAGGTCATCCCGACCGTGCTGTCCGGGCAGAACTCGGCGGTCGACTCCTTGCGCGGGAACGGGGTGAGCGTGGTGTTGGCGGTGACCTCCGCCGGGGTCAGGGCCTTGGCGGCGCGGAACTCCTCGCCCAGCTTCCACCAGGCGACGATCTCCGCCTCGGTGTAGCCGAGCTTGCCGTCCGCGGTGTAGAGGTCCCTACCTTGCTGGCGCAGCCAGTCGCCGAACCAGTCCTCGATGCCGAACGGGTCGCTCAGGCCGCTCACCTTCGGGCCGAACTTCGCGGACACCTTGGCGGCGGCGTCCTTCAGGTCGGTCCAGGTCCAGCCGTCGGCGGGCAGTTTCGCGCCGGCCTCTTCCCAGCGCTTGGCGTCGTACTGGAGCACGTGGGTGGTCTGGCCCATCGGCAGGCCGAACGTCTGGGCGCCGAGGTTGCCGGCCGGGAACAGCTTCTGCTCCAGATCCGCGGTCTGGATCTTGCTGCCCAGGTGCGGGGTGAGGTCGAGCAGGGTGCTGCGGTCGGCGTACTCACGCAGGTAGCGGTCGCCCATCTGGAGCACGTCCGGGGCGTTGCCGCCGCTCATCTCGGTGGCCAGCTTCTGGAAGTACGGGTCGTAGGCGGCGTACGTCGTCTTGATCTCGACGTCCGGGTGCTTGCTCACGTACAGGTCGACGACCTGCTGGGTGAGCTTGGCCCGCTCCTCGCTGCCCCACCAGGCGAACCGCAGCGTCTTCTTACCGCCGCTCCCGCCGTCGTCGCCGCATCCGCCGAGCCCGGCCAGGGTTAGCCCGGCGATACCGCCGCGCAGGAGTGCGCGCCTGCTGACCGACATGGTTCCTCCAGGTAAAACGTTTCACACACAGCCTGAGCTGCGATTGATTGCCCTCGATAGTTTCGGCAGCTTTGCACGTGGATCATCTGCACGTCAACGCCACACTTCCATAGGTAGTAGTCTTTGCGTAAGCGCTTGCGTGAAACGCGCGAGAAACCTTGACAGGTTCCAAGTTATCGCTAACATTCAGCGGATCGAACGCTCATCTCGGACATCCCCAATTTCCAGACCGGAGCACCCGATGCGTCCCCGTATCCCCCTGTTAGTCGCTGCCAGCGTGCTCGTCGCGTCCGGCGGCATCGCCCTCGGCACCGGAACGGCCAGCGCGGCCGACTGCGGCGCCCTCACCTACCAGGCCAGCGCCGTCCTCAGCGGCAGCACCTGGACCTCCAAGCTGGGCAGTTCCACCGTCTACACCGGCACCGACATGCGCGCCGCCGTCCAGGCCGCGGTCAGCGCCCTGCCCAGCCGCACCTCGAAACAGAACGTCCTCGTGCGAGGATCCGGCTCGATCAGCGCCGGATCGCGGATCTCACTGCCCAGCTACACGCTCATCGACGTGTGCGGCACGATCAACGTGACCGGCAGCGGCAGCGGCGACCAGGCCCCGATCTACACCCGCGGCACCACCGACGTCGAAGTCGCGCACCTCAACGTCACCGGGGCGCCGCTCTACGGGATCTTCGCCCGCAGCGTCAACAACCTCACCCTCGGCGTCATCGACATGCGGTTGTCCCGCGGCCTCGGTGTGCGCATCGACAACTACGGCAACACCGCGGTCATGGCCAAGAACATCAAGATCGGATCGGTGTACGTATCCGGCGCCAGCTCACACGCGGTGGAGACCTACGGCGTGGACGGGATCACGATCGGCACCGTCACGGCCCGCGGCGTCGGCGAGTCCGGGCTGCTGCTCAACCAGACGATCAACGCCACGGTCGGCACCGTCGACGCCGAGAACGCCGGAACCGGCACGGGCTACGCCGCCTTCCGGATGGCCAACCGCAACGGGCGGATCGGCAGCTCCTACCCGACGAACATCCGCGTCGGAACCGTCAAGGCCCGTGGTGGCGGGCGTGGCGTCTTCTGCGTCTCGGAGAGCGGTGGGGCGGTCATCGACCGGGTCGACATCGCCAACACCGGCAACAACTCGGTGCTCGTCGAGAACTGCTACAACGTGACGATCGCCGGGGTGTCCGGGACGATCACCGGCGGCGGGGAGGTCCGGATCTCGTCGCGGACCGAGTTCGCGCCGTCGGCCAACATCACCTTCAGGAACCTGACGGTGACCAACACGAACATCCGGTGGAGCCCGTGCACCGGCTCCAACAACGTCGTCACCAACGTCACCCGGGTCAACTCAACCCTGACCTGGTGCTGACGGGTCACTCTGGCGGATCGGACGCGAGTCGTCTCCGAATCCGGTCCGCCAGGTGACGGTCCAACTCGGCGAGCACGGCGTCTCTGAGTTCCTCGTCGTCGCGAGGGAAGATCGCCATCGCGATCGAGAAACTGGTTCGGTGCTGTACCAGCAGCGCGACATGTCTGGCGGGTAGCCGAAGGATCCGCCGTCTGACGAAACTCAGCAGCACCGGAGCGTTCAGCAGTTCCTCGTGAATGATCAGAGCCTCGACGATCTGCTGCTGGACGTATGGGAAAAAATGGGCCATCAGCTGCGTCAGCCATCTCCGTGATGGAACGGCCACGATCAGGGCCGCCGCCATGTCGATGTACGGGAGCCGTTCGAGGCGCTGGCTGGCCGCTGACGGCGACAAGTTGCCCAGTGTCCTGCCGAGGCGGCGTTCGGACTCCCCGATCAGGGACTTCTTCCGAGCCTTCGGTGGTGGTGGCGGCTCCTGCTCGTTTCGCCGCATGGCGTCGGCATCCGCGTGGCGGCCGGAGGCGTCGAGGAGATCCACGGTGAGAGTCCACGCCACAGACCTCAGCCGATCCTGGGATGCCGGATCGAAGTGGTCGGTGTTCAACAGGGTCGTCGCCTCGGTCAGCGCGCCGAGCGCATCCTGGTAGCGAAGCCCCGCATCCCGGCAGAGGCGGGCGAAGTCGATCAGCTCGCGGGCCAGGGCGGGGCCGTAGCGTTCCAGATTGATCCGGGACAGGCGCCGATGGATCGCGATCGCGTTCTCCTGTGCCGCCACGGCGCTCGTCCACCATCCCAGCGCGGCGTGGATCTGGGACTGCGTCTCCAGAGCCCAGGCGAGATCCTGGTCGTAGGCGATGTCGAGCCCGGCGAGATTCCGGAAGACCCGGACGGCCCCGGCGGCCGCGTGGTCGGCCTCCGGCAGGCGGCCCAGCGACCTCAGGGTCCGCGCCCGGCCCAGCAGCGCGGCGGCGAAATCGAGTTCCAGACCCGGCTCCGCGGTGGCCGTCAGCGCCCGCAACAGCTTCACGGCCTCGTCCAGCGCGTCGAGCGACGGGCCGGCGCGCTTGTCCCGGCGCAACTGGTCCGCCTGCTGGATCAGGGCCCGGACCAGCGTGATCCGGTACTGCGGGTGGTCGGTCACCAGACGGCGCAACTGTGCGATGGCCCGGTGCCGGGTGGACAGCGACGACGTCGTCTCGCCGGTCCGCCACAGCGCCAGGCTCAGTTCGGAGAGGCAGGTCGCGACCTCCTCGGGTGGCGGCGGCGAATCCAGGTCCCCGCTGCTCCACAGGCCGACCGCCTCGCCGAGAGCGCCGGCCGCCTCCGCCCAGTCCTCCACCCGCAGGTGTGCCCGGCCCAGCGTCCGCAGCGCGAACTCGAACTGCGCGGCGTGAGCGGCGCGATCCTCGGCATACAGAAGGCGGGTCGCGGCCGTCGCCTCGACGAGCATGGCGACACCATGGTCGATTCGGCCCGCGTTGAGCAGCCGCCAGCCCAGTTTCTGCAGGACCCGGGCGGCGCGAACCGGATCGACGGTGTGCCGCGACAGGTCCGCGGCCAATCGTTCGGTGACCGCGGCGATCCCCGCGTGCAGGTCCGGCGGAGGGTCGGGCGGGAGCATCGATTCGATGGCCGCCAGCACGTCCAGCGGAATCGTCCGGGCCGCCGCCAGCGCCGACAGCGCGACCGTGCCCGCCTCGACCGCCAGGTCCGGCCGTTTCCTCAACAGCGGCAGCAGGTGCCGTTCGGTGAGATGCGGCCACCGGGACGCGGCCTCGACCAGCAGCGGCAGTGTCGTCGCCACCGTTCGCGGGCCGGCGGTCATCAGCTCGGTCAGCGCCCCGCCGGCCCACGGGTCGGCGCGGAAGCCGCCGACCCCGTGCCCCGGTGTCTGGAGCGCGACGAAATCCTCCGCCAGGCGGTCCGGGTACAGCGGCTCCAGCCGGGTCTCCGGGTCGTGCGGCGGATAGCACATGGCGTGATCGTCGAGCGTCTGCGAGGCGCCCGCCGACGTGTCCGCCACGCCCGTCAACCGCAGTGCCTCCACCGCTGCCGGGAAGTCGAGTGCCCGGGTGAGCGCCGCCACGTAGACGGCCCGGCCGATCACCTGGGGACGGGACTCGATCCGGCGCTCGTTCTCGTACATCGCCAGCCAGTGGTTGCGCTCACGAACGAGCAGGTAGGCGGACAGCTCATCCGGATCCACCGGCGGCCGGTCGCCGTCGCGCGCCGCGAGGACCGTGGCCAGCGCGGCCATGTGAATGGTCAGCACCGACCCGCCGACCTCGGGGGGCGATGCCGTGATCGGCTCAGTGACCCCGAGGACCTTCGCGAAACACGTCCGCGCCACCTCGAACGCCGAGCGGGAATCCGCCCCGGAAGCGCCCAGCGGGGCCAGCTCGACGCTGTCCGGATGGATGCCGAGCGACTGCGACAACCGGTGGGTCAGCCCGTGCCACCAGTTGTCCAGCGGCCGGGCCAGCAGCAGGATCCGAAGCGCCGGGCCGCCGTGCAGCCGCTGATCGTGTATCAGCGCCAGCAGGTCGGACAGTGGCCACCGCTCCGCGTAGTCGACCAGCACCAGCAGCCGTGCCGACGCCACCACCGCGTTACCGGCCGGGACCTCGACCGGCCGGACCGCCACGTCCCGGCTGTGCCGCGCCCGGGACACGAGCCACCCGGCCCGCCGGGACAGTTCCGCGAAACGGTGGGCCAACCGCGTCTTGCCCTGTCCGGCGCCGCCGTGCACCAGCCGGACGGCCACCGCCGCGTCACCGTCGCGCCAGCCGGTCAGCTCGGCGATCTCGTGGTCCCGGCCGGTGAAGGCGACCACCCGGTTCTCCGCGCTGAGCAACCGGCTGGGCTGCTCACCACTCACCGGTGGCGTCGGGCCGAACTCCAGCTCCTCGATGAGATGGGTGCCGATGCGCTGGTGGATGTGCAGGTCGCCGTCCTGGACGGCGAACACCGTGCCGCTGTCGCGGGCCGTGTTCGTCTGGCGGACCGGGGTTCTATCGGCCATCGGGCGGCCGGGGTGCGTCGCCGATGATCATGTTGCCGTGCTGGACCCCGTACACCTTGCCCTGGTCTTTGGCGGTGTTGATCTGGGTTTGACCGGACGGCTCGGGTGGGGATGGCTGCGGGCGGGAGGCCAGGGCCAGCCACACGCCGGCGACGCCGAAGACGAGGGTGAGGACGGCGCTCGCCACACTCGACGCCTTGTCGGCCCGGTCGAGGCCGAGCCGCAGCAGGAACACCGTCCAGGCTGCCAGGAGCAGGCTGCCGGTCAGAAAAGCCGTCACTGTCCAGAAGCGGCGCCGCGTCATCCATTCAGTATGGATCGATGCGGCTATTTCTCCGGGTGGCCGCGGCGTAGGTATCGAGGATTTCCGCTAGATGGGCGGGCCGGCTCAACGCCGGAGTGTGGCCGCCGTCGATCTCGTCGGGGGTGATGCCGAGGCGTTCGGTGGCGACCCGGCGCAGGTAGGCGGGCGGGAACAGGCGGTCGTCACGGCAGAGCAGGACCCGGGTCGGCACGTCCGGCCAGGCGCGCAGCGGGGACGGCTCGGACATCCGGGTCTCGGACTGGCGGGACGAGCGGCGGACCGCCTCGGCGGCCAGATCCGGCGGGACGTCCTGATAGAACAGGGCGATCTCGTCGTCGTACCGGTCCCAGGCCTCGTCGGCGTAGCCGGTGGCGGTCCAGTAGTCGGCGGCGGACTCGCCCGGCAGCGGGATCATGGCGGCAACCAGGATCAGCATCCGCACCGGCAGGCGCTCGCCGACCAGCGGGACGACCAGGCCGCCCATCGACTGGCCGACCACGACCAGATCGGTACGGTCGCCGACCGCGGCCGTGACGGCGTCGGCGTACTCGGACAGGCCGGCGGTGTCGTCGTCGCACGGCAGATCGGGCGCCACCGTGTCGTGGCCCCGTTTCCGGAGTTCGGCTTCGACGAGATGCCAGTACCAGCCGACGTCACCGGCGCCGTGGATCAGTACGAATGTGGCCATCGATACAGGTTATGACCCGGCCCGCATGATTGAGTGATCATCATGGAATTCGACGACATGCGGGTAGTGATCACCGGAGCCGGCCGTGACACCGGGCTGCTCCTCGCCGAGACGTTCGCGGCACGCGGTGCCCGGGTGTTCCTCTCCGCCCGCGACGAGGGTGCGGCCTCGCGGGCCGCCGACGTGATCAACCAGCGTGGAGCCGGGCCGGCCGAGGCCTTCCGGTGCGATCTCGCCGACCCGGGCTCGGTGCGGGAGTTCGCGGATGCCGTGGCCGGGCGGACCGAGCGGATCGACGTGCTGGTCAACAACGCGGCGACGTACCGGGACGGGGAGATCTCCGATGTGGAGGTCGAACAGATCATCGCCGGTGCCGCCACCGGGACCGTGCTGTTGACGCAGCACCTGTTGCCGCTGCTGCGCCGGTCGGAGCGGCCGGACATCGTTAACATGATCTCCGGCTGTGGGGAGCCGGGGAATCATCGCTCCGACGCGCATCCCGCCTTCTACGCGGCGAAACACGCGCAGGCCGGGTTCGCCGGGATCCTGTCGCACCGGCTGCGGCCCGAGGGCGTCCGGGTGATCTCGCTGTTCCCGCCGGACTTCGTGCAGGAGGGGCCACGCACGGCGGGAAGTGCTCTCACCGCCCGGTCGGTGGTCGACTGTGTGATGTTCGCGGTCGGCCAGCCCCGGGACTGCTTCATCCGCGAGTTCCGCTTCGAGCAGGTGCGGTGACCGTAGGCGTCGGCGATCGACGGTCATCCGTAGAGCGGCGGCCGTTGGTGTATCGACGACCCTGAGTTTGCGTGGAGATAGCAGAGTGGGCGGCATGGCGATCACCAGGACGGATGCGGAAGACCTGGCGCGGAAGTGGGTCGAGGACGTCTGCCCGGGCGCCGAAGCGGTGCTGTACGAATTCGCTTGCGGCTGGGTGATCTCCGCCCGGACCCACAGCGGGCACGGGCCACCCAGCATGATCCTCGACCGGGACACCGGCGAGCTGGTGATCGGCGGCACGCTACCGCCCGCCAACCTCGCCGCGTGGTACATGCGTGACTTCCAGCCCGCGCCGGGCCCGGCCGGGCCGCGACGGTACCCGGCGACGATGAGCCGGCTCACCATCGCGGGCCGCGGCCGGGTCGCGCTCAGCCTGCGCTCCGACACCGACCAGCCGCTGCATCCCGCGGTGGCGACGTTCTTCGGCACGATGCCCGCCCACTATCGCGAGCGTGGCGCCGAGCGGAGTTCGGAAGCCGTGGTGTTCTCCGAACTGTTCCACGCCGAGGAGAACGGCCGACGTGCCGCCGGGCTGCCCCTGATGGCCCTGCCCGAGCTGCGGGAACTCGTACAGGGCGCGCGACTGGAGACCTACCGGATCCGCGAGGAAGGCGATCCGCTCAGCGGGAGCCGCCTGCGGTCCGGGCTGCCGGTCCTGCTGTTCCTCGACTACCTCGGGCTGGACCCCGACGCCGCCGCGCAAGGCCAGGAGGGCCTTCTGCCACGGTTCGTCCCAGGGCCGGGCCCGGCCGCCGGTGCCGGGCCGGCGTCGTCGTGGGGGTTCAGCGACGAGGTGGCCGAGGTGCTGCGGGGCGCGGGCTGGTCGGCGGAGCGCCGGATCGAAAACCATTCGGGGTACGGCGTGAGCCACCGGATCTTCGCGGCGGCGGCGCGGGCGCTGGCCGAGTTCGCCGGCCTGTACATCACGCAGGACGGGGCCGGGGTGGCGCTGCGGCGGCGGATGTTCGCCGTCGACCCGTCCATGGCGGCCGAGACCGTCGAGACGCTGGAGGCGTTCGGGCAGGTGCTCGGGGTGCCGTTGTTCCCGCTCGGCGTGGAGGGCGACGGCGAGGCCGTCCTCGCCATCGACGAGCGGGGCCGGGTGTTCTCCCTGGATCATGGCGGGGAGTGGTATCTCGGCGCGGACATGGGTGCCGCGCTCACCACGCTGATCACCGGCACGCTGCCGCCCCGCGTCCACGACGACGGCACCTGGTGACGGTCGCGTCCACATACGCTCGGACCTCGACCACGGAAGATCTCTGGCGACCGCCTTCATGTCATCGCCGGGACGTTGCCATCTCGGCTCTCGGCTCTCGGGCGACGGCGACTGGCGTGTGCCGGCGCCCTCGTAGCCCGGGCTGGTGGGCGCCCACGGTCGTCCTCTCCGGGCGGGTGGGCGCCCACGGTCGGCCTTGCGGCGGGTGGGGCGCACGGTCGGGCGGTCGAAGCCGGGGTGGCCGCCCACGGAAGGCGCCGTGTGTGCGGCCACCCCGGCTCTATGCCCCGTAGGCGACCACGACGCCGCCACCGTGTGCGCCCACCCACTCTCGCGGTACCGCGACCTCCCGCTCCGGGCGACCGGCGTTACGGCTGAAAGCGGGCAACCCGGGCGCCTGGCAGGCAAGGGCGCGACCACCCGCTCAGGGTGACCGAAGGCAGGGCGGCGGGACGCCGGCCGGCGGCGTGGATCATCGGCCGCGGAGGCGGATCGTGAGGATCAGGAGCGCGGCCGCCTGGCTTGCCGCGACAGCGATCACCAGGCCGGTGAGTGACTGCTGGTAGAGCAGGCCGGCCGCGGCGCCTCCGGCCAGTGCGGCAGCGCCCTGCACGGCGGCGAACATGCCGTAGGCGGTGGCACGGCGTTCGCGTGGCACCAGGTCGGCGACGACCGCCTTCACCGCGGAGTCCTGAACGCCGACGGCGGCGCCCCACAGCAGGATTCCGGCGACGACCGGAAGCAACCCGGTGCGGAACGAGAGGGCCGCGGCCGTGGCTACCAGGAACGGCAGGATCGTCAGCGTCCGGCCGCCGGCCCGGTCGTAGATCAGGCCGGTGGCCAGGGCGGCCAGGGCGCCGGCGCCCATCGCCGCGGCGTACAGGACCGGAACCAGCGGCGCGGCCACGATCTGTGCCTCGACCAGGTGGAAGCCGATCAGGCCGTAGGTGACCAGACCCGCGGTGCAGAGCGCGGTGGCCGTGGCGAACCACCAGAAGCGCCGGGGGAGGGCGGCCGCCATCGCGGCCATGCTCTCCCGGGGCGCCGCCGCTGCGGCATCCGCCACCGCGCCGTCTCGGGCCGTGGTGTGGTGTGGTGCGTTACCCGCGTCGTCGTCTCGGGCCGCGCCGCGGTGTTCTTCGCTGCCCGCGTTGTCGTCTCGGGCCGTGCTGCGGTTTGCTGAGCTACGCGTGTTGTCGACTCGGGCTGTCGTTTGGTGTGCTGCTTCACCCGCGTTGTCGGTGCCGGTGCGGGCCCGTAGGACGAACAGCAGGATCATGGTGATCGCGCCCGGCACCGCGAGGACGGCGAGGGCCGGCCAGAGCTGGCCGGCGGCCGCCACCACGATCGCGGCGACCAGCAGCGGGCCGGCGAATGCTCCCACCTGGTCGAGCGCCTTGTGCACGCCCAGCCCGCGGCCCATGCCCACCCGACCGGCCGCGTCGGCGAGCAGCGCCGATTTGGCGGGGCTGCGGATCGCCTTGCCCAGCCGCTCGGCCAGGATCAGGGCGGCCGCCACGAACAGACCGGCCGCCCCGAGCGCCGGGGTGACCGCCAGCAGCGGCACGCAGACGGCGGTCAGGGTGTATCCGGCCACGGTCAACGTCCAGTAGCGACGGCTGCGGTCGGCCAGCGGCCCGGACACCAGCCGCAACAGCAGGGCGGCGGCCTCCCCGGCGCCGGCGATCAATCCGACCGCCACGGCCGACGCGCCGAGCGACGCCAGCAGCGGGCCGTAGATCGACCGCGCACCCTCGTAGACCATGTCGGCTGTCAGGCTGACCAGCCCGAACGCGACCACCGTACGCCACGGCGACCACGCCCGTGCCTGCCGAGTACCGACCGTCACCGAGATCCGTCCTCCGTGTTCGACTCGTCCCCGGTAGGCGACCCTACCGATGCTGATCCGCCCACCCCCGGCCGCCTCGGATGCTCCGGGACAGCGCCCACGACCAGCCGGACAGGATCGACCACCGGTGGGGATGGGGCGGCCCCGAAGCGCCGGGCGTTCGTCCGCATCCGATGGCGGCAAGCGTGCCTTCGGCCGCCGGGCCATCGTCCGATGGCGTGCGATCGGCGCGGAGCGCAGGGGAGCCGGCCTCGGATGGCGTGCGAGCGGCGTGGGAGGTGGGGGAGCCGGCCTCGGATGGTGTGCGAGCGGCGCGGGACGGTGGGGAGCCGAAGGAGGAGCGGGCGCGGCCCCAGCGGGCCAGGAGTTCGAACGCGTCCAGGATCATCGGGGGTCGCTGTCCGGGAGAGTGGTGGCCAGGTCGGCGAGTGCCTGTAGGGCGGTGGTGTGGGGTTCGAAGTAGCCGTCGTGCCCGTCCACGTCGTCGCAGGGCAGGGCAAGCGCGCCGAACTCGGGGTCGGAGGGCAGGAGGCCGTGGCCGAGGCCGAGGATCCGTACGCCCGGGACGCGGCGGATCCAGTCGCCGGGGGAGGCGCAGGCCCACACCCGGGCGCCGGTGTGCAGGCCGGATCGGTCGGGGACGCCCATGCCGGGGCTGCCCAGCGCGACGATGTCGGTCACCTGTGCGGGTAGCCCGGGTGCGGCGAGACCGGCCACGGTGGAGCCGTAACTGTGCCCGACCACGACGATCGACCGGTCGGCGTGGCCGAGCGCCAGGCCGTCGGCGAACCGCTGGAGGGCCAGTGCCCCGGCGGCCGCGCGATCCTCCCGTACGGCGTCCCGGCCGACGCCCTCGGGCGGGTCGTATCCCAGCCAGGCCACCACGGCGACCCGCGCGCCCGGATTGTCGGCCCGGATCCGGTCGTGGAGCTGGCGGGCCTGCCACGCGGGCGCCCGGCGCCGGACGCCACCGAGGCCGGTGTCGAACCTGGCCAGATCGGTGTCCACACCGGGCACCAGGATCACCACGCGGTCGGCGGTGTCCAGATCGCCCAGCACCTCGAGGATGCGCCCGTCGGCCCGGTCGTCGAACCCGAGGATCTGCCGGGCCGCCGTCTCCGGATGTGCCAGCCGGTTCGCCAGGTAGCGCAACTCCGTCGGCACGCCGTCGAGGTTGCCGGTGACCTGCGGGAAGCGGCGGGCGAGCGTCGTGGCGTCGGCCGGTGCGAGGCCGGCGAAGAAGGCAGCCACCCGGGCCGGGGTGGCGGTGACGGGGTCGGGTGGGGCGAGCGGGTCGGCGAGCCAGCCGGCGGCCCCCACCGGGGTCGGCGGCGGTGTCGCGCGGGCCGGGCCGAGCACGGAGCCGCCGAGGAGGGCCAGCCCGGAGAGGGCGGCCGCGAGTACGGTTCTACGAGGGGTGACCAGTCGGCGAGGCATGCCGTTCAGCCTGGTCAGAGCCGGGGTCCGGCACAGTCGGGCGAGCCCGCTCCCGATGGTGCGGAAAACCGGCCGGTCGGGCGGCAGGTAACCCCATGGCGCGGGGTTGCGCCGAGCGGGAATGCTGGCTGGCGATGAGAAGGATAGTGACCGCCATCGTCGAGCCGCAGTCGTGGCGCGAGGTGGCCTACCTGTTGCTGGTGCTGCCGATCGACCTGGTCAGCGCCGTACTGCTGATGTACGCGACCGTGTTCGGCGTCATTCTCTCGATCACTCCGCTGGGGCCGTGGCTGCTGGCCGGGGTGCTGCGGGCCGCGGCGGGCCTGGGCGCCAGGCGGCGCGGGCTGGCCGCGCTCCTGATCGGCGAGCAGGTGCCGGCGCCGGTCCGGTCACCGGCCGACCCGGGTGCGTTCGGTTGGCGGCGGGCCGTGCTCAGCGATCCGGCGGGCTGGCGGGCCCTGGCCTACCCGCTGGCCAAGGTGGTGGTGGCGCCACTGTCCTTGCTGGCCGGTGCCGGCTTCTACGCGTACGGATTCTCGACGTTGACCTTCTATCCGTTTCAGGAGCACGACTTCCAGGGGTGGGTGCCCGTCACCTGGGTCTTCGGGCTGGTCATCATCCTGCTCGCTCCCTGGATGGTGCGGCTGGTCCTGGTCGGTGAGCGGATGCTGATCCGTGGGCTGCTCGGGCCGAGCCGGTCGAGTCAGCGGATGAGCGACCTGAGGGAGTCCCGGGACCGTGCGGTGAAGGACGCCGACGTCACCCTGCGGAGGATCGAGCGGGACCTGCACGACGGGGCGCAGGCCCGGCTGATCGGGGTGGGGATGCACCTGGCGATGGTCCGGGAGCTGATCGCGGCCGACGCGTCGCCGGAGAGCGTCGTCGAAGCGGTCGACACCGCGCAGGACACGCTGGCCACGGCGGTTTCCGAGCTGCGGGATCTGGTCCGCGGGATCCATCCGCCGGTGCTGGACAACGGCTTGGACGCGGCGCTGGCGACCGTGGCGGCCGGCAGTCCGGTGCCGGTGACGGTCGAGGTCGGCCTGCCCCGGCGGCCACCGCCGGCGGTGGAGAGCATCGCCTACTTCACGGTGTGTGAGCTGCTCACCAACGCGGGACGGCACAGTGGGGCGGCCGCCGCTACGATTCGGGTCGATCTTCGGGGGGATGTTCTGCGGCTGCGGGTCCACGACGACGGGCGCGGTGGCGCCTTCCTGCGGGCCGGTGGTGGGCTCGCCGGGCTGTCCGAGCGGATCCGGGTCGTCGACGGGCGGCTGTCGCTGGACAGCCCGGCCGGCGGGCCGACCACCGTCACCGTCGAGATCCCCTGCCCAGAGAGGCCGTGACGAGACATGCGCATCGTGATCGCCGAGGACTCCGCGATCCTTCGGGAGGGCCTCGCTCAACTGCTGACCGTTCGGGGGCATGAGGTGCTCGCCGCGGTGGAGGACGTTCCGGCGCTGTTCGAGGCGGTCGCCGCGGAGCCACCCGACGTGGCGATCGTGGACATCCGGATGCCGCCGAGCCACACCGACGAGGGCCTGCGCGCCGCGGTCCGGCTCCGCCGGGACTGGCCCGGCACCGGGGTGCTGATCTTCTCGCAGTACGTGGAGACGGCGTTCGTGGCCGAGCTGCTGGCGAGCGGCTCCGACGGGGTCGGCTACCTGCTGAAGGAGCGGGTCGCCAAGCTCGACGACTTCGTGGACGCCCTGCACCGGGTGGCGGCCGGCGGCACCGCGCTCGACCCGGACGTGGTCACCCAGCTGTTCGGCCGTACCCGGCACCGGGACCTGCTCGCCGAACTCACCCCACGCGAGCGCGAGGTGCTGGCGCTGATGGCGCAGGGCCGCACCAACACGGCGATCGCCGCCGCGATCCGCGTCACCGAGCGGGCGGTGGAGAAGCACGTCACGAACATCTTCGGCAAGTTCGACCTGCCGCCGTCCGACACCGACCACCGCCGGGTGCTGGCCGTCATCCGCTACCTGCAGAACTGACTCCGGCGTGGCGGACCGCCACGCCGGAGTCGCCAGGATCAGCCCTTGAGGCCGTGTTCGATGGCCTCGATGATGCGCGGGCGCAGCTCGGCGGTGCTCACGATGGCGTCGACCGAACCGACCTCGACCGCCCGCTGGATGCTGTGGACACGGTCGAACTCGGCGGCCACCTCACCCAGCTTCTCGGCCCGCACCGACTGCTGGACCTCGGCCAGGCGGGTGTTGAGCGCGGAACGCTCGGCGCCGCCCGCCACCGCGACCTGGGCCTGCAGGGAGCTGACCCGCGGGTCGTTGGCGGTGCGGTTGTTGACCTCGCCGGAGAAAACCACCGCGGCGGCCGGGGCGCCACCGAGCACCGAGGCGAACGAGCCCTCCAGGGCGAGCACCGTCATGTTCGGGTTCAGGGCCTTCGAGAAGACCACGAACGCGCCGCCGTGGTAGCGGGAGATGACCGTGAAGACGATCGGGCCCTCGAAGTTGACGATGGCCCGGCCGATCTCGGCGCCGTACTCCAGCTGAAGGTTGCGCATCGACTCGGGGGAGCCGTCGAAACCGGACAGGTTCGCGAGGACGACCAGGGGGCGGTTGCCGGAGGCGGCGTTGATCGCCCGGGCGGTCTTCTTCGACGAACGCGGGAACAGGGTGCCCGCGGTGTACGTGTCCGGGCCGTCGGTGGGCGGGAACCCACGCCGGGCCACCGACTTCGACTCGATGCCGATCAGGCAGACCGGGCGGCCGCCGATGTGCGCGTCCTGCACCACCGACGTGTCCGCGTCGGCCATGCCCGCCCACCGCTCCAGCACCGGGTGATCCTGGTCGGACACGGCGCGCATGACCGTACGAATGTCGAAGGCCTTTTTGCGGTCCGGGTTGTGGGCCGCCGAGAAGATCTGCCCGACCGTCGCGAAGTCGCTGCCGGCGACCGTGTGCGGGAAGCCGGAGACGTCCCGGCTGCTCGGGTCGGACGTGGTCGCCGGCCGCGGACCGGCCTCGCCGGGCGCGACGTACGTGTGGTCGTAGTGGGCCATCAGCACGTCACGGGCGGCCGGCAGGCTGGGCGCCCAGTACTGCGCCTGGCCGTTGGGACCCATCACCCGGTCGTAGCCGCCGATGCCGAAGTTGTCCTCGGCCGACACGCCGCCGGAGAAGTCCAGCGACTGCTTGCCGGTGAGCACCATGGCCGAGTCCGGCGTCATCACCAGGATGCCCTTGGTGTGCATGAGCATCGTGGCCTCGGCGTTCCAGTACGGCTGGGCGCCCACGTTGATGCCCGCCACCACGATGTTGATCTCGCCGCCGGCCTGGGTGAACGTGACGATCCGCTTGAGCGCGGCCGCCACCCAGTCCATGTTCTCGGTGCCGGAGGTCATCGAGATCCGGGCGCCGGCGGACAGGGCGAACCACTCCAGCGGCACCCGCATCGTCTCGGCGAGGTCGAGGGCCGCGATGACCCGGGCACACTCCGGCTCGGACAGCGCGCCGAGCGACTTGGTCGGGTCGCCGAGCAGCACCACGCGGGTGACGCCCTCGGGGTAGCGCTCGGTCGGCGTGGTCACCACACCGGCGACGAGCGCGGCCGAGTTCCTCCCCTTCGGCCGGTCGACCGGCTCCAGCACGCCGGACGAGGAGAGGTCGTACTCGGTGAAGCTGCCCAGCAGACCGGTCAGCTCGTACGGGTACACCGCCCCGCGCCGCGCCGCCCGCAGCACCTTCTGCCGGTAGTCGTCGAGCGGCTGCACCGGCTCGGTCGACGGCTCGCCCACGTGCAGCTGCGCCCCGTTGCCCGGTTCCAGGGTGATCCGCACCGACACCTCGGTGAGCTCCCCGCTGGAGCGCCGCTGCCGGGCGATGAACTGCACCTCCTCCAGGCCCGCGCCGCTGGCGGTCGGCAGGATCCGCTGGACCAGCGCGTTCAGTTCGTCGAGCGAGAGTTCGGTGACCGGCCAGACGTACATCATGATCCGGTTGGTGTCGAACCGCTTGTTCTGCGGACGCTGCGCCTGGATGTTGCGGATCGCGTCCAGGGTGAGCGTGACGCCCTGCTCCAGCGCGGGCAGCGCGACCAGGCGGCCGTCGGTCTCGCGCAGTGCGGTGAGGTCGCGCACCTGGTACATGGCGATCAGCCGCTCGTCGGCCGGGTTGCTCTTGGCGACCGCCTTGAACAGGTACATCTCCTCGTCGGTGGAGGGGAGCCTGGTCAAATCGAACTCGCGGAGCCGTTCCAGTTGGAGGCGCAGCGCGATCTGCGGGTGCAGACCCCGGATAAGCCGATCCTCCACGAAATTGCCCGAGTTATCGCGACGGAAGGTGAAGTGGTGGTGCATGACCGCGCCGCTCGTGCCGGCCACAGTGGTGGTGACCCGCCGGACCCCGGCGACCGGGAGCGAAGCGAACAGCGAACCGAGGTGGTGCGCCATCTCCTCGGCGGAAGGCTGCGAATCCCAGGCGACGTAAATGTCGGCCACATCAGCGTCAATAGGCCCGAGCGCGGCGATCGAATCCGACAAGTCGGAGATGTCGATGGCGGTGGCGGCCACCCGAGTCACCCGGTCAGCGGTGTGTGCTGTCGTGACGAAACGGATGTTCCCCACCGAACGCGTCTCGAAAGACGTCAGCCCACGATTGTCGTAGTAACGACGAGTCAACACCTCGAGCAGCGGAACATGGTCCCGCCCGGGCCGCCCGATCCGCTGCCCCAACAGCCGGACCAGCGGCTCCGAACAGGCCACCATGCTCTGGATCCGGGCCGCCCGGTCCGCGGCGTCCGGGTGGTGGTCCAGGTGCCGCAGGTCGGCGCGGACCGAGGCGTAGACCTCGGCCCGGGTACGCCGGAGCAGCGGCTGCGCGTACCACCGGAACACGATGCCCCGGGCCAGGTCGGACACCGACGGGAACCGCACCTGCGTCGCCTCGATCAGGTGCTCCAGCGCGATGCCGGACCGCTCGAACAGCGGCTCCTGCGGCGGGTTACCGGCGATCCACTGGCGCAGGATCTGCGTCACGATCCCGACGCTCGCCGCGGACCGCTGCAGGGCCAGGAAGATCCGGAAGACCGCGTCCTCCAGAGCCGGCGTACGCTCCAGCCCGTCCACCCCGTAGTGGGCCAGCACCCGGGTGAGCCGGTCCTGGAAATCCTGGGTGACCCCGGCCCGCTCGGCGTCGAGACTCTGCAGGTACGTGTGGAAGTACTCCCGGGGGCTGTGCACCGCGTCGCCCGGCTCGGGGTTCCAGCCCTCGCCCGGCTTGTTGCGGCTGAGTTCCAGCAGATCGGCGGCGATGGTGAGCAGCTCGATCTCACCGGCGAGCGGCCGGTGGTTCTCGACACGGGCCGCGAGGTACTCCTTCACGGCATCCGGCGAGACGTCGTAGCCGAGCAGCAGCGCCCGCAGGTCCGCCAGCCCGCGGTCCACCGAGTATCCGGACGCGGCCGGCAGTTCGATCTCGACGGCGGCGCCCGCGTCGGCGGCCTCCTCGGCGGCGGAGTCGTCCAGCGGCTCCAGGCGCATCAGCGGCGCGCCGGTCTCCACCTGGCTGCCCACGGCCACCGGGCACTCGCGGACCCGGGCCTTGAACGGAGCCCGCAGCACGTTCTCCATCTTCATGCTCTCCAGCACGAGGATCGGCGCGCCCGCCTCCACCTCGTCACCGACCGCCAGCGGCGTGGCCACCACCAGGGCGGGGGCGGGGGAGCGGACCACACCACCCTCGTCCCGGCTGACCCGGTGCGTGACGCCGTCCACCTCGATCGTGTGGATCGGCCCGTGCGTGGCCGTGACCAGCCGGAACCGGTGACCGTTGACCAGCATCTGGCCGCTGTGCGCGTCGAAGCGGTCGCTGACCACGTCGGCGTACACGAAATCGCCGCCCGCCGAGATGCCCACCCGGAACCGCTTGGCGCCCAGCCGGGACACCTGCACCCGGTAGCCGACACCGCGCAGCTTCAGGTCGAGCGGACGGCCGGTGTCGTGCTGCACCTGCGGACGGCCGCCGTGGGCCGTGGTGAGCAGCCGCCGCCGGGAGACGTCCTCCTCGTCCTGGTACGCCTCGATGCCGGCCGCGGCCAGCGCGATCGCCGAGTGCCGGTGGCTGACCAGCCGGCCCTGCGCGCGGACCCGGTCGATCCAGCCGGTGTCGGCGGAGCCGTCGATCACCTCGGGCTGGTCGAGCAGGTCCAGCACGAAGCTCTTGTTGGTGGATCCGCCCTCGATGATGACCGTGGTCTCGGCCATCGCCCGGCGCAGGCGGCCGAGCGCCTCGTCACGGTTTCGCCCGTACGCAATGATCTTGGCAATCATCGAGTCGAACGCCGCCGGAATGGTGTCGCCCTCGCTGACCCCGGTGTCCACCCGGATGCCCGGGCCGGCCGGCAGCTCGAGGCGGGCGATGCGGCCCGGCGACGGCGCGAAGTCGCGGTCCGGGTCCTCGGCGTTGAGCCGCGCCTCGACGGCGTGCCCCTGCTCGGGCGGCTGCGCGCCGGTCAGCTTGCCGCCGGAGGCCACGTGCAGCTGGAGTTTCACCAGGTCGGTGCCGGTGGTGATCTCGGTGATCGGGTGCTCGACCTGGAGGCGGGTGTTCACCTCGAGGAAGGCGAACAGCTTCTCACCCGGGTGGAACAGGAACTCGACCGTGCCCGCGCCCTTGTAACCGACGGCCAGCGCCAGCCGCACCGCGGACGCCTTCAGCTCGGCGGCCTGCTCCGGCGCCATCACGACCGAGGACGACTCCTCGATGATCTTCTGGTTGCGCCGCTGGACCGAGCAGTCGCGCACCCCCAGCGCCCACGCGGTGCCCTGCCCGTCCGCGATGACCTGCACCTCGACGTGCCGGGCGCCGGTGACGAGGCGCTCCAGGAAGACGACGCCGGAGCCGAACGCCCGCAGCGCCTCCTGACTGGTCCGCTCGTAGGCGTCGGTCAGATCCGCGCCCGAGTCGACCCGGCGGATACCGCGGCCACCGCCGCCGGCGGTCGCCTTCAACATGAGCGGATAGCCGATCTCGTCACCGGCGCGCAGCGCGTCCTCCAGGGTCGCGACCTCGCCGCGACTCCACGGAGCGACCGGAACGCCGACCTCCTCGGCGATCAGCTTTGAGCCGATCTTGTCACCGAGCTTGCGCATCGCCTCCGCGCTCGGCCCGACGAACGTCACCCCGATCCGGTCACACAGCTCCGCGAACAACGGATCCTCCGCGACGAAACCCCAGCCCACCCAGGCCGCGTCCGCGCCGGTCGCCCTCAGTGCCTCTTCGAGGAGGCCATGATTGAGGTACGGGCGGGCAGCCGCCGGACCGAGCGAGTAGGTGACGTCGGCCGCTCGCACGAACGTCGCGGTGCGGTCCTCATCGGTGTAGAGGGCGACCGTCTCGATCCGGGTCCCGGTCTCCGCGGACAGATCCCGTACGGCGTGGATGAGGCGCATCGCGCTCTCTCCACGGTTGATGATCGCGACACGCCTGAACACTTGCCGAGCCTCCCTGCAGCCCCGTCAGAATCCTTCGCCTCAACCTTCTCGGCTACTGTCCGTTCGAGCCATACGCCGGATCATGCATGTCGGGCACCGTAGTTTGTAGGAATCCCACAAACAGCGTTGTGCCTGATGGCCAGACCGGGGTGCAATCGTTCGATCGTCCAGACCCGGATCCGATGCACGGCCCATACCGGGAGCAGCGGAAACACTATCCCGCACCGGCGGGTGTCCGCGGCCCCTGTCGATACCCCTCAACCTGGCGGGCCCCTCACCCTGGGTGCCTTCACCGAAAAGCCCAAAACCCACTTTTCGTACGCTCCGGGCACCCCACAACCGCACGTCCCCCGCCCCGTGACCCGCCACGCGACCCTTCCGGCGGCTCCGGGCCCCCAGCGCGCCCGCCGACTGAATCGCAGCGCAAGCGCTGACGCGCAACCTCCCCCGGATGCCCCCGGCACCCGAATCACCCACTCCGGGCCTTGAAGCCGCTCGCCCTGTGCGGGTGGTCACGCTCTTGCTTCCCAGGCACCCGGGTTGCCCACTTCCGGCCGTGACGCCGCTCGCCGGGTGCGGGTGCTCGCATTTACCCGAGGGTGGGCGCGCACAGCGGTGGTGTTGTGGTCGCCTGCGTGACAAGGTCGCCTTCGCCCGGCCCTGGGGTTTCCCCATGCCGGACGGGACGGTGCCGGTGGGCGTCTGGTACGGCAGCGACGACCAGGCCGTGCCCGGCGAGCACGCCCGGTGGCTGCTCGACAACATCCCCGGAGCGCGGGAAAGCCGGTACACCGGCGGGCACGTGCCCGGCCTCGAGACCTTCCGGCAGATCTACGACTGGCTGCGCGCCCAGGCCGGGTGAGCGGGTGGTGGGAACGCGTTTCCAGGTGCAGGCGGCTGCGAGCAGGCAGGACAGCAGTCCGATGCCGACGGCGGCGATGCCCGCGAACGGGACCGCGACCGCCACCGTGACGCAGAACGCGAGATAGCACGGCAGGCTGCGGATCAGCCCGGTCAGGGTGTGCACGCCGGCCGCCGCGCCGTCGCGGGTGACCGCGACGACGGTCAGGATCGTGCACATCGTGGGGAACGCGGCGACCGTTCCGGCCGGGTCCGGCCCGGCCAGGCGGCTGGTCAGCACCGCCGCCGCGACGATGAGAGTGGCTCCGGCACAGGTGAGGGCGACGATGCGTCGGCTGCGAGGTGACGCGGGGCGCAGCGGCGCCGCTGGCATCACGCGCGGGGCAAGGCACAGCACGGCGACCGCAACGGCCACTGCGAGTGCCGCGGGCACCCCTGCGATCAGCAGCGACGCCGCGATGTAGGCGGCCAGGCCGGCGGCGAAACCGACGGCCAGGCCGCGGCGGCGCAGCACGTGGGCGAAGACCACGCCGAGCGCGACCTGAGCCGGTACGTGGGCGGCCGCGCTGAGCGCCATCGCGGCCGCCGCGCCGGGACCGATGTCGACGGAGACCGCGATCACGGCAACCGCGAAGGCGGCCGGCAGCGCGCCGACCCAACCTGCCGCAGACGGGCCGAGACGCTTTTCGATCAGGGTGGCGACGGCCATGACGGCGGGTGCGAGAAGGAGCGGGATCAATACCACGGGTCCAGCGTCACGCAGGTTATCGTTCGTTTCCAGTTCCGGTTCACGAACACGATTCGTAGGAGAATCCGAATGATGGAGCTGCGCCGACTTCGCCTGCTGGACGCGCTGGCCCGGCTCGGCACGGTGGCCGCGGTGGCCGACGCGCTGTCGTACAGCCCGTCGAGCGTCTCCGTCCAACTGGCCCAGTTGGAGGTCGAGGCCGGGGTCAAGCTGCTGCGCCGGGTCGGGCGTACCGTCGAACTGACCCCGGCCGGAAGGCGCCTCGCCGACCACGCCGCGGAGGCGCTCGCGTCCGACGAGGCGATTCGTGCCGAACTCGCCGGAATCGGCGACGGGCCACGCGGACGGCTGCGCATGACGATCGTGCAGACCCCGGCGCTCGCCCTGCTGCCGGCGACCCTGGACCGGCTCGCCGTCACCGCCCCCGATCTCCAGGTCGAGGTGTACCAGCGGGAGACCGCGCCCGCCCTCGACGAGCTACGCGCCCGCACCATCGATCTCGTCGTCGGCATCGAGTACGATCCCGTCCCCGTGAGCCGCCACCACGACATCGACCGCCAGGACCTGATGCGCGAGGATGTCCTCCTGGCCGTCCGGCAGTCGACCCCCGTCTCGCTGACCGATTATGAACAGCAATCGTGGGCCACCGGCCACCGCGGCACCGGCCTCGACGCCGTCCTGCGCAACGTCTGCAACCGCCTGGCCGGGTTCGAGCCCAGGATCCGGCACCGCAGCGACGACGGTCTCGTCCTCGGCGCCCTCGTCGCCTCCGGCCGTGCCGTCGCCCTGCTACCCGCCCTCCTGACCACGGCGTTACCGCAGATCACCGCCCATCGCATCGTCGAGGAACGCCTCCAGCGCACGATCTTCACCGCCACCCGCGCCGCCGCCGCGCACGCTCCCGAAATCGCGGTCACCCGCGCGGCGCTGCGCATGGCCGCGGCGACCATCGCCACCCGGCACGGCGATCTGGTCACCGTCTGAAAACCCTTTCCGGTACGCGCGACGCCCGTTTTCAACCGCAACCCACCCCGTCCCGCCCTGCCCCGCGAGCACCTGCCACTCCAGACCGTGCCGCGCCCGCCGGGCTCAGATCGGTGGCCGGGCATGCCCGGCTTCGCTCCGCCACCGGCATCTGCCGCCGGTCACGGGACTCACCCACCCAGCCCTGCGGTCACCCTGGGCGGGTGGTCGCGCTCTTGCTCCCAGGCGCGGGGGTTGCCCGCTTTCGGTCGTTGCGCCGGTCACCCTGGGTGGGTGGTCGCGGTTCCACCAGGGTGGGTTGGTGCACACGCTGGCGGTGTCGTGGTCGTCCCAGTGGCCTGTAGCCGCGGGGCCGCACACGTGGCGTCTTTCGTGTGCGCCCGCCACGGCTTCGGCCGCTCGAACGTGGGCGCCCGCCCGCTGTGGAACTCATTGTGTGCGCTCACCTCGGAAAGCCCGACCGGCCGCGACTCCGCGTGAGCAAGGAATCCCGCTCACCGGCTCATGGGGAAGTTGAAGTAGCCAGGAGGGCGTGTTTCTCGGGTGTGGATGGCCGCCATGCCAAGTCGCGCATTCGGATGGATGCGGCGTTACCGCGACTCGTTGACGATCTTGGGTGATGATGGCCTTCGGGCGGATCTTGATTCCTGGTCGCTATCCGGCGCTCAATCATCAGCCATGATCCATTCGCCCTGGAGGATTCTGGGCGGCGGGCGATCGGTGGATCGCTTAGCGTCGGCGGCTATGACCGAGACGATGGTGGCCGCCGGGCCGTTGCGCCTGTGGACGGAACGGACCGGGGACCCGGGTGACCCGGCCGTCCTGCTGATCATGGGGGCGTCGGCGCAGGGCTTCACCTGCCCGGACGCGCTGGTCGGCCGGCTCGTCGACCGTGGGGTGCAGGTGATCCGGTACGACCATCGCGACACCGGGCTCTCCAGCGTCGTCGACTTCGACCGGCATCCGTACGGGCTGTCGGACCTGGCCGCCGACGCGCTGGCGATCCTCGACGCCTACGGGCTGTCGTCCGCCCACATCGCCGGGGTGTCGATGGGCGGCATGATCGCGCAGTGGCTGGGCGTGCACGCGCCGGACCGGGTGCGGTCGCTGACCCTGCTGTCCACCACCCCGATGGGTGCCCGCCCCGGCGACCTGCCACCACCTGACGACCGCTTCCTCAAGCATCTCGCCGCCACGGCCGGAACCCGGCCCGGGGTGGAGTCCGACGTGGCCCTGTTCCGGGTGATGAACGGCGACGTCCGCCCGTTCGACGAACCGGCCTGCCGGGCGATGCTGGAACGCTGCTGGGCCCGGGCGGTCGACCCGTCGGCGGCCGCCCATCACGGGCCGGCCTGTCAGCGGGACAGCCCGGACCTGCACGCGCCGCTGTCCACGATCACCGCGCCGACGACGATCGTGCACGGCGACCAGGATCCGGTCGTCACGCTCGCCCACGGTGAGGCGCTGGCGGCCGCGGTCCCGCACGCCGAGCTGCGTGTCGTGCCGGGCATGGGGCACGTCTACTGCTCGTCGGGACTCCCGGAACTGCTCGCCGGCCTGATCCGGCTCTGAGCGGTGGCGGAGTCGTGCCTTGGCGTGACTCCGCCACGGTCAGGTATTCACCGGCGTCGACCGTACCGATAGAACTCCTTGCATGTCTTCCCCCTTGATGCGGCGCCGGCTGCTGGCCGCCGTCGCCGCGGCCGGTCTGCTCAGCGGCGCAGCCGTCGCGGTGCAGGCCCCCGCCACCGCGGCCTCCCCCGGAACACCGACGAAGACCGAAACCACCACCGCCACCCACACGATCACCCTGATCACCGGTGACGTGGTCACCGTGCGAGGCTCCGAGACCGTCGACGTCGAACGGCCCGACGGCGCCCCCGGTGGCGTCCGGCTCCAGCGCAGCGGCGGCGACCTGTTCGTCCTGCCCGACGAGGTGCTGCCGCTGCTCAGCGCCGACCGGCTGGACCGCCGCCTGTTCAACGTCACCGACCTGCTCGAGATGGGGTACGACGACGCGAAGACCGGCGTCGTACCGGTGATCAGCACCGTGCCCGCCGGTGCGGCCCGCACCGCCGCACCGGCCGTCCCGCGCGGCGCGAAACTGGTCCGCGACCTGCGGACGGTGGGCGCCGCCGCGCTCACCGTGGACAAGAGCCAGACCCGCCCGTTCTGGACCGCCCTGGGCGAGAAGCCGGGCAAGCTCTGGCTGGACGGGAAGGTCACCGCCAACCTCGCGGACAGCGTCCCGCAGATCGGCGCGCCCGAGGCGTGGGCGGCCGGCTACGACGGCTCCGGCGTGAAGGTGGCGGTCCTCGACACCGGCATCGACGCCACCCACCCCGACCTCGTCGACCAGATCGACGACAAGGTCAGCTTCGTGCCCGATCAGGACACCTCCGACGTCAACGGCCACGGCACCCACGTCGCCTCGACGATCGTCGGCACCGGCGCCGCCTCCAGCGGTGTCAACAAGGGTGTCGCGCCCGGCGCGGACCTGATCGTCGGCAAGGTGCTCGACGACAGCGGCTCCGGACTCGACTCCTGGGTGCTCGCCGGCATGCAGTGGGCCGCCGAGTCCGGCGCCGACATCGTCAGCATGAGCCTCAGTGACCCGACGCTGTCGGACGGCACCGACCCGATGGCGGTCGCGGTCGACACCCTGTCCGCCAGGTACGGCACCCTGTTCGTGATCGCCTCCGGCAACAGCGGGCCGGAGACCATCGGCACCCCGAGTTCGGCGGCCAGCGCGCTCACCGTCGGCGCCGTCGACAAGCAGGACAACCTGGCGTACTTCTCCAGCACCGGCCCGCTGATCCGCAGCGGCGCCCTCAAGCCGGACATCACCGCGCCGGGCGTCGACATCAACGCGGCCCGGTCGCAGCAGATGACCAGTGGCAGCGGCCTGTACCGCAGCATCAGCGGCACCTCGATGGCCACCCCGCACGTCTCCGGCGCGGCCGCGATCCTGGCCCAGCGGCACCCCGGCTGGACCGGCCCGCAGCTCAAGGAGGCGCTGATGAGCAGCGCCAAGGCGCTGCCCGACTACACGCCGTACGAGGTCGGCACCGGCCGGGTCGACGTGGCCGCCGCCGTCGACGGGCAGGTCCGGGCGACCGGCTCGGTGTTCTTCGGCAACTTCGACTGGCCGCACGAGCCCACCGACGAGCCGGTCACCAAGCAGGTCACCTTCACCAACACCGGCACCACCGGCGTCACCCTGAACCTGGCCGCCACCGGTCCGTTCGAACTCGGCGGCACCTCTGTGACGGTGCCCGCGGGCGGCACCGCCACGGTTCCGGTCAGCGGCGACCCGACCAAGCCGGGCACCGGCCGCTACACCGGCTACCTGGTCGGCACCGATGCCGCCAGCGGCGCCGCCGTCACGCGTACCTCGCTGGGTTTGATCAAAGAGGACGAGCGCTATGACCTGAGCGTGAAGTTGATCGGCCGGGACGGCAGGCCCGCCACCGCGAACGTCGTGATCAAGCAGGAGGGCGAGTACTACCCGTACGTTCTCACCGTCACCGGCGAGCAGACACTGCGGATGCCGCCCGGCACCTACACGGTCGAGTCCTTCCTCGAAGGGCGGGGTGAGCGGGCCGACTCCCTCGGCTACGCCATCCTGGTCGACCCGGAGACCGTGCTCGACGGCAAGTCCGCCACGGTCGTGCTGGACGCGAGCAAGGCCCGCCTGCTCGACACCACCACGCCGCAGCGCACCGAGAACCGGCAGCGCAAGGTCGACTACACGGTCACCTACCCCAGCGGCGACAGCTTCCGGGACGCCTTCCTGATCCCGACCCGGTTCGACGACGTCTACGTCTCGCCGACCGAGCAGGTCGAGGACGTGACGTTCACGATGGTCAACCGGTGGCGCAAGGGTGAGCCGCTGCTGACCGTCAGCGCGCTCGGCCTGCCGCCGCTGGACGTCACGGTCCAGCCCGGCAGCACCCTCGACGCGGGCCGCGACGTCCTGCCGCTGGTCTACGCGGGCACCGGCGCCCCCGGCGAATACCCGGACACCAAGGGCAAGGCGGTCGTGGTGACCCGCAGCGACGCGATCAGCGCCGTCGACCGGGCCGCCGCCGCGGTCGCCGCCGGAGCGAAACTGCTGCTGGTCGTCAACGACGGCGTGGGCACCCTCAACGAGGTGGTGGGGGACTCGCCGATCCCGGTCGCCACCGTGCACCGCGACGCCGGGGCACGTCTCATCGACCTGGCGAGGTCGGGCCGGCGGCACATCGCCGCCCACCAGGTGCCGTACGCCACCTACCTCTACGACCTGACCCGCACCTACACCGGAAAGGTGCCGAACAGGCCGCTCACCTACCACCCGCGCGCCACCGACCTGGCCCGGATCGACGCCCGCTACCTGAACCCGACCGAGCCGGTGGAGGGCAGCGGCGGCCGGTACGACGTGACGTTCCTCCCGGGCCTCGGTTTCCCGGAGCGGGAGTGGCACCCGTCCACCCGTACCGAATGGGTCACCCCCGGCCAGGACTGGGCCGAGGTCCATGCGCAGGGCACCTGGACCGTCTCGACCAACCGCCACGCCTACGCCAAGGGCGCCACCCGCCTGGACTGGTTCGCCCCGGCGATCCGGCCCGCGTTCAGCCGCACGTTCGCGGTGCAGAACAGCCGCTACCAGGACTACATGACCATCAACGTGCAGGCGTGGACGCCGTCCGGGGACACCCTCGAATACGGCGGCAACCTGGAGTGGGGTTCGGTGCCCACCAACCTCAAGCTCTACCAGGGCGGCAAGCTGCTGCACGAGAACACGCTGTCGTCGTCGCTGCAGTGGAAGGAGGTGCCGTCCGGGACACTGCCGTACCACCTGGTTCTGGACGCGTCCCGCCCGGCCGAACAGTGGCGGCTCTCCACCCGCACCCACACCGAATGGGACTTCGTCTCCAGCTCCAACGACTCGGACAACTTCGAGCCGATGGCGCTGCTGCAGATGGAGTACCGCCTCGACACCGACCTGCACGGCGACCTCCGGGCCGGCGGCACCCAGAAGATCCGGGTGAAGCCGATCCCGCAGGCGGGTGGCGGCCCGGGCACCGGCACCGTCACCTCGGTGGGCCTGGAGGTGTCCTACGACGACGGCGCCACCTGGCAGAGGGCGGCGCTGCGTAAGGACGGCGGCTGGTGGGCCAGCACGCTGAAACTGCCGAGGCGGCCCGGCGGCTTCCTCTCGGTGCGCGCCTCCGGGGCCACCGACGCCGGGTTCAGCATCAACCAGGAGATCATCCGGGCGTACGGCCTCCGATGATCCCACTCGCGGGGCCCTGGGACGGCGACGTCCCGGGGCCCGGCATATCCTCTCCGCACCCCCGGGTGGAGAGGAGACGGCCACCGATGCTCGCCGCTCTGGGCCTGAGCCCCGACCACGAGTCGGTCTACAGTGTCCTCGCCGGTCGCGCCCAGGCCGACCTGGCCGAGCTCACCGTCGCACTGCAACTCCCGGTCGAGGTGATCGACGACGCGCTGTGCCGGCTGACGGCGTGCGGGCTGGTCAAGTCCACACCCGACGGCGTCTTCGCGGCGGCGCCCCCGGCAGTCGCGCTGGGCGCCATGATCAGCGAACGGCGGGCCGAGCTGCGCAACGCCGAACTGGCCCTGGTCACCCTCGCCGAGGAACACCGCAAGGCGATGGCCGGCCGCACCATCAGCGAGCTGATCGAGGTGGTCACCGGGGTCGAGGCGATCCGGCACCGGTTCGCGCAGGTGCAGCACGCCGCCCGGCGACAGGTCCGGAACTTCGTCACCACCCCGTTCGTGGCCGTGCCGCCCGGCGCCAACCCGGTCGAGTCGCAGATGGTGGCCCAGGGGGTGCGCTACCGGGTCGTCATCGACCAGCCGGCACTGGCGGCCCCCGGCATGGTCGCCGAGACGACGGAGTCGCTGCGCCAGGGCGTCGAGATCCGGGTGACCGAGTCCCTGCCGATCAAACTGATCCTCGCCGACGACGAGCTGGCCCTGGTGCCGCTGACGGTCGCCGCCGGTGAGGAGCCGGGCGCCGTCCTGCTGCACCGGTCCGGCCTGCTCACCGCCATGGACGCGCTCTTCGAGACGGTGTGGGGCCACGCCCACCCGCTGGATCTGGCGGGCCTCGGCGAGCCGGCCGCGGACGTCATCACGGCACTGGACCGGACCATCCTGGCGCTGCTGCTCGCCGGGCTCACCGACCAGGCCGTCGCCACCCAGCTCGACCTCTCGCTACGCACCCTGCAACGGCGCCTGCGGCACCTGATGGACCTGGCCGGCGTCCAGACCCGCATGCAACTCGGGTGGTACGCGGCCCGCCACGACTGGACCTGACGGCGGCGCCCTTCATCGCGACTGCCGGTTGAACAGTGTCGCGATTCGGTGCTGCCAGGCCGGCATGAACCGGGGAGGGCGGGTGGGTGCGTGGTTCCACCGGTGGTTGAGCGAGAGGTGCGGGGTGGCGCCGGGTCGCCGGTCGGCGTGCGCGGGAACTCCGGTCACCGCCCGAGCCGGATCAGCACTGGCGGGGCTGGTTGAGCGGCCTGGCCGAGCGGCTGCGCCGAGCGCTGCTCGCCCATCCGGACGGCGCCCGGGTGGTCTCCGCCGCCCAGCTCTCCCGCGCCATGGCGGCGATCTCCGAACTGGCCATGAGCACTCTCGTGGCCCGCGGCGTGTCGCTGCATCAGGATCGCGTGATCGTCCTGACCGTCGAGCGCTTCACGGTCGGCCATGTCCTCGAGGAGCAGGCCCCCGCCCAGCCCCCGAGGCGCTGAAAGGCTTCGACATGGACACGTTCACGCGGCGGCACCCGACCGTGGTCGCCGCGATCGACGAGTACTTCCAGCCCGGCCGCACCGTGGACGACCTGTTCCGTGACTGCCTGGAGGTGGTCATCGAGGGCGCCGCGGTCAAGGTCACCTGACGGGACGGGCTTCCTATAAGGTACAAAAGTGGTATATCTGCTGGCTGTCGGTCTGGCCGCGATGGTGACGACCGGGCAGCCGCCGTCGAGCGATCTGAACGCGCTGGTCAACCTCTCGGCCGAGCGCCTGCTGCTGGCCGACCGGGTCGCCGCCGCCAAGTTCGGCACGGACCAGCCGATCGAGGATCCGGTCCGCGAACGGCAGGTCCTCGATCGGGCCGCCGCGATGGCCGCCGAGGCCGGGCTGGACGCTACCGAGACGGTCGCCTTCTTCCGGGCGCAGATCGAGGCGAGCAAAGCGGTGCAGCGCGGCCTGTTCGACCGGTGGGCCCGGCACCCGGAGCGGGCCCCGAAGCATCGACCCGACCTGGCCGCCGAGGTCCGCCCGCACCTGGACCGGATCACCGCCGCCTTCATCAGCCGGCTTGCTGCCGCCGAGGATCTGCGCGCCGCCACCCTCCGGTGCGGTGAACTGCTGGTAAGCGCGAAACGGGCGGCCGACCGCCGGCACCGGCTCGACCCGCTGCACGAGCGGGCCCTTCACGGCGCGATCGCCCCGGTCTGCACCGGTTGATCCTCTTGGCCCACGCGTGCAGGTCGCGCCGCCGACGAACTGGTGGCATCAGCCGATGACGGTGACGGCGAACGACGGCGTCTCGGCCGCGACATCGGCGCCCACCCTGATCACGATGTCGTCGCCGGGCATCGTCCCGTGCCCGGTGACCTGAGCGCCCGCCGTCTCGTTCCAGACGGCGACGATGGGACGCCCGCCGAGGGTCGTCGGGTTCTTGAAGCGGAACTCCACGAACTGCTTGCCGCCGTCGGTCACCCGATCCCCGTCAGCGGTGTTGATCAGTATCGAGAACCGCAGTACCGGCGCCGGTCCGGTGACCTCGAGCCCTTTCGTCATCGAAAACCTCCGTGGAAACCCCCGGCTTCAGCCGTGGGGAGGAAACGGATTCCCTGCGGAGCAGGACGGGGAGAGCCGGTTCGCCGCCGAGGCGGATCCGGCGTCCCACCCGTGGGGCGCAAGTGAACAGATGTGCTAACGTTCGGCACGTCCGGCCGGTGAGAACCAAACCGGCTGGAATGAATGCGTGTTGTCGAAGTTTTGCCACGGCGGAGCGTGACCGTGCCAGTGCTGCGGCTCGACTCTCTTCGGGGTGGTGGGTCGGATGCGGTCTGAGCTGGGAAATCCCCCGGATTTATCCGTGGGGATGACGTTAACTCCCGAGTGTGCCGGTTGTCGTCACCTTACGAAAGCGGAACCGTCCGGGATGCCGGACCGCGCCTTCACCGTCCTCGTCCCGCTATCCGCGGCGGCCGGCGGTGGAGGCCAGGGTGTCGCCGACCGCGGCGAGCAGTTCGACGGCGGTGAACGGTTTCGGCATGATCCGTGCCGAGTCGTCGAGGTGGTAGCGGTAGCGCAGGTCCCGTTCGCTGTAGCCGGACATGAACAGCACCCGCAGGCCGGGGTGGTGGCGGCGCAGGCGGGCGGCGACCTCGGGTCCGGAGCTGTGGCGCAGCGCGATGTCGGCGATGAGCAGGTCGGCATCGTCCAGGACGGCGGCGATCGGATCCTGTTCGTGCAGGACGGTGGTTCGGAAACCGTTCTCCCGCAGTATCCGGACCACCGCGTCGCGTACGAAATCCTCGTCCTCGAGAACGACCACGTGCTCACCGTGACCCGGCGACGGACCCGCCGCCGACGTCCCGGCCGCTTCGAGGGCCCGGCCGTCGGCCCGCGGCAGCTCGATGGTGAAGGTGGTGCCCGCCCCCGGCGACGATTCGACGCCGATGCGGCCGCCGGCGTCCTCGACGATGCCGTAGACGGTGGCCAGGCCGAGCCCGGTGCCCTGGTCAGCGGGTTTCGTGGTGAAGAACGGTTCGAAGAGCCGGTCGCGGACCTCGGCGGTCATCCCGCAGCCGGTGTCGGTGACCGACAGCCGCGCGCCGCCGTCGGGTGTCTGGTCGGTCCCGACGACGATCATGCCGCCGTCGGGCATCGCGTCGCGGGCGTTGATCACCAGATTGAGCAGGATCTGGTCGAGGCGGCCGCGGTTCGCGCGTACCGGAAGGGGCTGGTCGTGGGTGCGGCAGACGAGCCGGATGTTCGTGCCGATGCTGCGGCTGAGCAGTTCGCTGGAGCTGACGACGACCTCGTTGAGGTCGACGTTCTCGACCTGGGTGGGTTCCTGCTTGGCGAACAGCAGAAGTTGGCTGGTCAGGGAACGGGCCCGGTCGGCGGCGTCGCGAATGCGGTCGAGATCCCGGCGGCCGTCGGCGGTGACCTCCTCGGTGAGGAAGTCGGCGTAGTTGAGGATGATGGCGAGCAGGTTGTTGAAGTCGTGCGCCACCCCGCCGGCCAGTTGTCCCAGGCTCTCCATCCGTGCCGCCTGGACGGTCCGCTCCAGGGCCTGCCGTTCCTCGGCCTCGCGCCGCTTTTTGGCGGTGATGTCGCGTTCGGTGGTCGCCGAGGCGATCACCTCACCGGATTCGTCGCGGATCGGCGCCGCCGCGACCGACACCAGGAACTCCGTGCCGTCCCTGCGTATCCGCCGCGCCTCGTCCTGGATCACGTGTTCGCCGGCGTTCAGTTCGGCGAGCGATCGCTCGTAGTGCGGCAGCCGCTCCGCCGGCACCATGCGGGTGAATCTTTCGCCGACCATCTCGACGGCCCGGTAGCCGTAGAGACGTTCCGCGCCGGCGTTCCACTTCAGCACCGTGCCGTCGAGGTCCAACATGATGATCGCGTCGGTGGACTGCTCCACGATCGCGGCGAGCATGCCCCGTTCGCTGGCCGCCTCCGCGGCGGCCCGCAGCAGCAGTCGCAGGTTGGCGGCGATCACCCAGCTGATCGGGATGATCCCGGCGACCAGCAGCAGCCGCAGGATCTGATCGGGGGTGCCGAGCATCCCCTGCCAGGTGGAGACGGCGAAGGCCGCGGCGAACGCGTAGCAGCCGACGGCCAGCACCCCGCGCGGGTTCGCCGAGGCGGCGGCGAAGGCGGTTCCGATCGCCACCATACCGAAGAGGAGCATGTGCGGCGGTGACAGCGCGGAGACGACGGCCAGCACGGTGACCGTCACGAAGGCCACCATGAGGTGCGTCGAACGCGGGCCGGCCGATGCCTCGGACGCCGGTCTCAGAGGCCTCATGTCGGCAGCCCTCCGCCCCCAGTCTCGCCGGATACCGGAAGACTATTCCCGCCTCACCGCACCCGCCGGGAAACGGCCGATCGTGTCAGCTCGCCTCCTCATCCCACCGGGATGATCCGGGAACGGTCGCCGGACTGCGACGATCGCCGCATGAACGGATGGCTGATGTGGGGACTGTTCCTGCCCCTGTTGCTGGTGGTCGCGGGCGTGGTGGTCATTATCCGCAAGCGCAACGACCGCCGCTGACATGCGGGCCCGCGTACCGATCCTGCTTCTCGGCGGGATTCTCGCGGTGACCGGATGCGGCAGCGGCGACGGCGACGCCCGGGTGACGGTCGCCGAACGGCAGCTCGCCGACGCGCAGGAGGCCCTCGCCGGGGCACAGGCCGAACTGGCCGGCCAGATCGAGGCCTTCTGCCGGACCGGCTCCTCCTACGTGACCGCCCTGGACCGGTACGGCGACCTGATCACCGGCACGGCGCCGACCGTCGGCGACGTGAAGGAGGCCGGCGCGGACCTGGCCGAACCCCGGTCGCAGGTGGTCACCTCGATCGAGAAGCTGGCCGAGGCCCGCCAGGCGGTCGCGGACGCCGAGAAGGAGCTGGCCGAGGCGGCCGCGGCCCTGGCGTCCGCCCGCGCCGGCGCGTCGCTGCCGCCGGCCCCGTCGCCGTCGCCGTCGCCGTCGAAGCCGCCCGAGCCGGGGGCGTCCGTCGCCGACACCACGGTCAGCCGGGTGAGACAGGCCGACGCCGACTTCACCGCGGCGCAGGCGGGCATCGCCGACCAGACACCGCTGCGGCAGGCGTCGGAGCGGTTCAACTCGGCCGCCGTCGCGCTGGAGATGTCCTGGCTGGATCTGCTGGGCGAGGCCGGCTGCGCCACCGAGGAGCAGCGCGGCCAGGCCCGCGACTACACGCTGGCGGTGCAGAAGTCGCTGTCCACGGCCGGCTACTACAAGGCCGAGGTGGACGGCGTCTACGGTCCGACCACGGTCGACGCGGTGCGGGCCCTGCAGAAGGCGCACGGCCTGACCGAGACCGGCGCCGTCGACAAGGCCACCGACGCGGCGTTGCAGAGCGATCTACGGGCCAGGGGCGGTGCGGCCGCCGACGAGGCGATCGCGTCCACCGCGGCCGTGCAGCAGACCTTGAAGCTGGCCGGGTTCTGGACCGGGCCGGTCGACGGCACCTGGACCGACGAGTTGACCGAGGCGCTCAAGGCCTTCCAGAAGGACCTGGGGATCGAGCCCACCGGAACCGTGGACGCGGCCACGATCGCCGCCGTCGAGCACGCCCGCGCCGCGAAGCCCTCCCCGGCTCCCTCGGTGTCGCCACCCTGACCGGTCACCACCAGTAGTTGTCCTGCGGGGTGTACCAGTTCTCCAGCTCGGCGCGTTCCTCGTCGGTGAGCCGGAGGTCCAGGGCCGCGACGGCGTCCTGGAGGTGGTGCGGCGCGGTGGCGCCGACGATCGGGCAGGACACCACCGGCCGGGACAGCACCCAGGCCAGGGCGACCCGCGCCATCGGGACGCCGCGTGCCCCGGCCACCCGCTCGACGGCCTCGACCACCGCCCGGTCGGCGTCGCGGTCGAACGTCTCGGCGACGGTGTCCGATGACGATCGCGCGGTCTGCTCACCCCACGGGCGGGCCGCCCGGCCCTTCGCCAGCGGCGAGTACGGCGTCAGGCCCACCCCCTGGTCGAGGCACATCGGGATCATCTCCCGCTCCTCCTCGCGCTTGAGCACGCTGTACTGGTCCTGCATGGCGGAGAACGTGGTCCAGCCGTTCACCACGGCGGCGTGCTGCATCTTCGCGAACTGCCACGCCCACATCGACGACGCGCCGAGGTAGCGCACCTTGCCGGCGCGTACCAGGTCGTGCAGCGCGGACATGGTCTCCTCGACCGGGGTCTGCTCGTCGTACCGGTGCACGTAGTAGACGTCGATGAAGTCGGTGCCGAGCCGGCGCAGCGACGCGTCCGCCTGTTCGAGGATCGCCCTGCGGGAGAGGCCGCTGCCGCCCGGGCCGTCGTGCATGCGGCCGCTGACCTTGGTGGCGAGCACGATGTCCTCGCGGCGGGAGAATCGGGTGATCGCCCGGCCGACGTATTCCTCCGACGTGCCGCCCTGGTAGACGTTCGCGGTGTCCCAGAACGTGACGCCCAGGTCGACGGCCTGCCGGAAGAAGGCGGCCGCGTCGTCCTCGCCGAGCGTCCACCGGTGCACGCCCGCGGCCGCGGCGCCGTAGCTCATGCAGCCCAGACCGATCCGGCTCACCCGCAGGCCGGTCCGGCCCAACCGTGTGTACTCCACCGTGGCATCCCTCCGTCGAAGACCATTCTTTTGTACGCGTGGAGCACGGCCGCCCACCGCAGGTGTTACGACCAGCCACCCGCACGGAGTGCACTTATGCGTGTAATGACCGTTTTGTCGGATATCGGGCTAGCCTCTGATGGTTCCGTTACATCAGCCCGAGGAGGACACCCGGATGCGCAGGATCGTCACCGTCGCCGGGGTCGCCGTCATCACGACGTTGCTGCCACCGCCCATCGCCCGCAGCGGCGGTCCCGTCCCGGACCCGGCACCCGATGCCGACGCGTTCGTGCTGCGTATCCTCGATTCGCAGGGCAACCCGGTCAAGCCCGTGCCCACCGTCACGCAGGCGAGTTCTCCCACCCCCACCGTCACGCAGGGGGTGCCGGCCACGAGTTCACCCACGCCCACTGTCATGCAGTCGGTGCCGGCCACGAGTTCCCCCACGTTCACTGTCACGCAGGTGGTGCCGGCCACGAGTTCTCCCGTACCTACTGTCGCGCAGGCGGTGCCGGCCCAGCCGTCGCGGCCCACCGGATATTCCACGCCTTCCGTCGTCCAGCCGTTGCCGGTCACGACCTCCTCGGCGCCCACCATCACCCGCCCGGCCGTCGGCAAGCCGTACCCGACCCGTCCGGCGCTCACCGCGAAGCCGGGCCCGAGCCGCCCGGCTGTCGTCGTCAAGCCCAGCCCGGTCCGCCCGGCGCCGGCCACCCCGAGGCCCGCGATCAAGCCGATCGCGGCACCCACGCGCGCGCCCGCAGCGAAGCCAACGGTCAGGTCCACCGCCGGCAAGCCGAGTCGGCAGCGCCCGAGGCCGCACCGCGATCACCGTGACCGGCCGTTGATCGTCGGCGGCCCGGACGGCCCGGGGATCCACTACGACGGCCTGGGCCTGGACATCCGCGACCTGCTGCCGGACTTCTGTCACGGGTCGTTGCACTGCCCGATCTCGCCCGCGCAGTGGCCGGGACTGCCGCCGGCCGTACCCCTGGGCGGTTGGGGTTTTGGTTTGAAGGATCTTGCTTGAGAGGTGACCTGCCCGAGCTTTTGCAGGATCTGTCGAAAGTTTGAGATGGATCAGCCGGAAGCTATGGACAGCCAGAACAATCACTTCTACTGTGGCGCATGTAACACATCGACATGACATCGATGTGACATCGGCGGACGCGGCACGCTCTGACGTGCGGATGTGGAGCCAACGTGCGTGTGACGATCGATCCTCCCTACCTGCGGCTGCTACGCCTGCTGCGGAACGAGGGCGCCATCTCGCGGGCCGAGCTGGCCGATCGGCTGCAACTGCCCCGCCCGCGGCTGCTGGCCGAAGTGGAACGTCTGGTCGCCGCGGGCTACCTGGTCGAAGCCGGGATGGCCGCCTCCCGGGGCGGCCGCCGCTCGACGCTCGTCGAGTTGCATCCCAGGCTTCGGTTCGCCGCGGTCGACCTGGGCGCCAGCTCGATCGACGTCGAGGTGACCAACGGCCGCCTGGAGCCGGTGGCCAACTACACCGAAGAGGCCGACATCCGCTCCGGCCCCAAGGTGATCCTGCACCGCGTCAACGAACTGCTGGCCAAGGCCCGGGTGGAGGGCGCCTACGACCGGCTCGACGCGATCGGGATCGGGGTGCCGGGGCCGGTCAGCTTCCGCGACGGGGTGCCGGTCTCGCCGCCGATCATGCCGGGCTGGGACCGGTTCGGCGTCCGGGAGCTGCTCACCCGCGAGCACGGCTGCCCCGCGGTGGTCGACAACGACGTGAACATCATGGCCGTCGGCGAGCAGCACGGCGGTGTCGCGCACAGCGTGCAGGACTTCCTGTTCGTGAAGATCGGCACCGGCATCGGCTGCGGCATCTACCTCAACGACGGCGTCTACCGCGGCACCGACGGCTGCGCCGGCGACATCGGCCACATCCAGGTCGACCCGCACGGTCCGATGTGCTCCTGCGGCAACGTCGGCTGCCTCGAAGCCCTGTTCAGCGGCACGGCGCTGGCCCGCGACGCGATGGTCGCGGCCCGTGCCGGGTCGCCCGCGCTCGCCGACCGGCTGGCCGCCCGCGGCGTGCTCACCGCCCGCGACGTGGCCGAGGGCGCCACCGAGGGGGACGTCGCCTGCATCAAGCTGATCCGCGAGGGCGGCCACCGCCTCGGCTCGGTGCTCGCCTCCCTGGTCAGTTTCGCCAACCCCTCCATGATCGTCATCGGGGGAGGGCTCGCCCAACTGGGTCACATCCTGCTCGCGGAGATCCGCAGTGCCGTCTACCGCCGGTCACTGCCCCTGGCCACCGGCAACCTCCCGATCGTGCTCTCCGAACTCGGCTCCCGCGCCGGGGTCACCGGAGCGGCCGTCCTGGCCAGCGACGTCGCCTTCGAGCAGGCGTCGTGAGCGAGCCGGACGTGGTGCTGCGGCTGACCGATCTGGTCAAGACGTTCCCCGGGGTGCGGGCCCTCGACGGGGTGCAGTTGGAGGTGCGGGCCGGTGAGGTGCACTGCCTGCTCGGGCAGAACGGCGCCGGCAAGTCCACGCTGATCAAGGTGCTGTCCGGGGTGCACCGGCCGGACGCCGGCACGGTCGAATGGCTCGGCCAGCCGGTCGCGTTCGCCAACCCGCAGGCCGCCATGAAGGCCGGCATCGCCACCATCTACCAGGAACTCGACCTGGTCGACGACCTGTCGGTGTCGGAGAACGTCTTCCTCGGCCACGAGCCGCGCCGGCTGGGGTTCATCCGGCGAGGCGCCATGGCCGACCGGACCCGGCGGATCCTCGGGTCGCTCGGGCACGAGGAGATCCCGGCCCGCCGGATGGTCCACGCGTTGCAGGCCGCCGGGAAGCAGGTGGTCAGCATGGCCCGGGCGCTGTCCCAGGAGGCCAAGCTGATGATCATGGACGAGCCCAGCGCGGTGCTCGCCCACGACGAGGTGGAGAACCTCTTCCGGATCATCCGCAGCCTCACCGCCCAGGGCATCGCCGTCATCTACATCTCGCACCGGCTCGAGGAGATCCGCGAGATCGGCGACCGGGTCACCGTGCTCAAGGACGGCCGCACCACGGCCGCGAACCTGTCCGCCAAGGAAACCCCGACCAGCGAGCTGGTCAGCCGGATGACCGGCCGGACCATCGAGTACGTGTTCCCGCCCCGGCCGGAGGAGCCGCCCCAGCGCGAGGAGCTGTTGCGGGTCGACGGCCTGACCCGGGCCGGCGAGTTCCGCGACGTCTCGCTCAGCGTCGCCGCCGGGGAGATCGTCGGCATCGCCGGGCTGGTCGGATCCGGCCGTTCCGAACTGCTCGAAACCGTCTACGGCGCGCGCCGAGCCGACACCGGCACCGTCACGCTCGGTGGGCGCACGCTGCGGCCCGGGAGCGTCGGCTCGGCCGTTCGGGCCGGCATGGGCATGGCCCCCGAGGAGCGCAAGAGCCAGGCGCTGCTGCTCGGCGAGCCGATCTACCGCAACATGACCCTGGCGACGTTCAGCGGCCTGGCCCGTCTGGGTTTCACCGACGCCGGGCGCGAACGCGCCGAAGCCGACCGGATCGCCGCGTCGCTGGATCTGCGCCCGCGTGACGTACGCCGGCCGGTGGGCACACTGTCCGGCGGCAACCAGCAGAAGGTCGTGGTCGGGCGCTGGCTGCTCGGCGACACCCGCCTGCTGCTGCTCGACGAGCCGACCCGCGGCGTCGACGTCGGCGCGCGGGCCGAGCTCTACCGGGTGATCCGCCGGCTCGCCTCGGAAGGGGTGGGCGTGCTGCTGGTCTCCAGCGAGGTGCCCGAGGTGCTCGGCCTGTCCGATCGCGTGCTGGTGATGCGCGAGGGCCGGGTCGTCCGCCAGGCGCCCTCCCACGAACTCGACGAAGACACGGTGCTCGACCTCGTGATGGCGGGGTCGTTGATGGAAGGGACGCCAGCGTGACGCTCAGTGAAGGCACCGGTCTGGCGGTGCCCGGCGCCGCCACGGAACCACCGGGCGGGGCCGCGCAGAAGCGGTCGTGGGCCGGCGAGTCCGGCGAGTCGGTGGCCCGAAACCTGGTCCTGGTCGGCGTGCTCGTCGCGCTGATCGTCATCGGCGCCATCACCCAGCCGCAGCTCTACAGCGATTCCACCTGGGTGTGGAACAACATGGTGTCGATCCTGCAACTGGCGTCGGTCGTCGGCGTGGTCACGGTCGGGATGACGTTCGTCATCATCGGCGGCGGGATCGACCTCTCGGTCGGCGCGATCGTCGCCCTGGCCGGGGTGTGGTGCACGACGCTGGCCACCCAGTCGTACGGCACCGTCGGCATGATCTTCACGGCGATCGTGGTGGCCGTGTCCGTCGGCCTGATCAACGGGGTGCTCATCTCGTACGGCCGCCTGGTGCCCTTCATCGCCACCCTGGCGATGCTCGTGTCGGCCCGGGGCCTGGCCGCGGCGATCTCCGGCAAACAGACGCAGATCTCCGCCAACACCTTCATCAACAGTCTCGCCAGCGACCGGGTCCTGGGCGTCCCGCTGCTGGTCTACATCCTCGCCGTCGTCGCGGTGGCCGGCTGGGTGCTGCTGAACCGCACCACGTTCGGCCGGCGCACGGTGGCGGTCGGCGGCAACCCGGAGGCCGCGCGCCTGGCCGGCATCGACGTCAAACTGCACACCATGCTGCTCTACGGGCTGTCCGGTCTGTGCTGCGGCATCGCCGCGATCATGCTGACGTCGCAGGCGACCTCCGCGCAGGCGGCCATGGGCAACCTGTACGAGCTGGACGCCATCGCCGCCGCGATCATCGGGGGCACGCTGCTCAGCGGGGGACGGGGCACGATCGTCGGTTCCATCCTGGGCGTGCTCATCTTCGCGACGATCACCAATCTGTTCGCCATCAACGGTCTCTCCACCGAGGCCCAGAACATGGTGAAGGGCGGCATCATCGTCGCGGCGGTCCTGGTCCAGCAGTTCCGCTTCAAGTCCGTCACGCAGTTCTTCGCCCGGAACCGGGCGACCACCACCAGCTGAATTCCGCTTCTTCCGCGAGGTGACCGTCCGTCGGACGGCCGCCGGGTCTCGCACACCCTTCACACCCCCGTCCTCGAGACGAGACATAGGAGATGGCCATGGAAAAGAACAACTCCGACCTGTCGCGGCGCCGGCTGCTCTTCGGCGGCGCCGCGGTGGGTGCGGGAGCCCTTCTCACCGCGTGCACCAGCAACGAAGCGGCGCCGACCCCGGCGCAGACCAAGGACTCCGGAAACGCCGAGGGCAACGCGGCGCCGGGTCAGAAGGTCGTCATCGGCTTCTCCGCCCCCGCGGCCGACCACGGGTGGATCGCGGCCATCACCAACAACGCCAAGGCGCAGGCCCAGGCCTACTCGGACGTCGAGTTCAAGTCGGTGGAGGCGGGCGCCGACGCCGCCGCCCAGCGTGCGGCGCTGTCCACGCTGCTCGGGCAGAAACCCAACGTCATCGTGCTGCTGCCGCACGACGGCAAGGAGCTCAACTCGTTCGGCCTCGAGGCGATGGCCGCCGGCATCCCGGTGGTCAACCTGGACCGCGCCTTCCCCGACGCCCGCGCCTACCGCACCCTGATCAAGGGCGACAACTACGGCATGGGTGTGGCCGCGGCCGACTACATCATCACCCAGATGAAGGTGAAGGGCGTCACCGCCCCGATCATCGGCGAGATCGCCGGCATGGACGAGCTGGAGCTGACCCAGGAGCGGTCCAAGGGCTTCACCGACACGCTGACGGCGGCCGGGTTCAAGGTGGCCAACCGTCGTGCGGCCCGGTTCACCGTCGACTCCGGCCAGCAGGAGGCGGCACAGCTGCTGCAGGCGCTGCCGAAGATGGACGCGCTCTGGAACCACGACGACGACCAGGGCGTCGGCGTGCTGGCCGCGATCAACCAGGCCGGCCGCAGCGAGTTCATCATGGTCGGCGGCGCCGGCTCGAAGCAGGCCATCGAGACGATCCAGGCCGACAACACGGTGCTCAAGGCGACGGTCACCTACAGCCCGTCGATGGCCTCGTCGGCCATCTCGCTGGCCCGGCTGATCGGCCAGAACAAGGGTATGTCCGACCTGGTGGAGCTCCAGGTGCCCAAGGACATCGTGCTGGCCTCGGAGACCATCACGAAGGGGAACGCGAGCAGCTACATCAAGCTCGGGTTCTGACCGCGTACGGGGGGAGACCCATCTTGTCCACGCAATCGCAACTGCGGGTCGGCATGGTCGGCTACGCGTTCATGGGCTCCGCGCACTCACAGGCGTGGCGCACCGTGAACCGCGTGTTCGACCTGCCCCTGCATGCCCGGATGACGGCGGTCTGCGGCCGTGACGAGGCGAACGTCGCCGCGGCGGCGGCCCGGCTCGGCTGGGAGCAACACACCACCGACTGGCGGGCGCTGGTGTCCCGCGACGACATCGACCTGATCGACATCTGTACGCCCGGGGACAGCCACGCCGAGATCGCGATCGCCGCACTCGCCGCCGGCAAACACGTCCTCTGCGAGAAGCCGCTGGCCAACACGATCGACGAGGCCCGGCAGATGGCCGCCGCCGCGGAACGGGGCGCGGCGGCCGGCGTCCGGTCGATGTGCGGATTCAACTACCGGCGGGTGCCCGCGGTCGCGCTGATGCGGCGGATGGTGGCCGACGGGCGGATCGGCGACATCCGGCACGTCCGCGCCGTCTACCTCCAGGACTGGATCACCGATCCCCAGTTCCCGTTGGTCTGGCGGCTGCAGAAGGACAAGGCGGGCTCCGGTGCGCTCGGCGACATCGGCGCGCACATCATCGACCTCACCCAGTTCGTCACCGGTCAGCGCATCACCGGGGTGACCGCGCTGACCGAGACGTTCGTCAAGGAACGGCCGCTGCCGCAGGCGTCCAGCGGGCTCAGCGCGGCGGCCGGGGACGGCAACGGCACGGTCACCACCGGGCAGGTGACCGTCGACGACGCCGCGCTGTTCCTGGCCCGGCTCGACGGGGGTGCGATCGCCACGTACGAGGCCACCCGCTTCGCGACCGGCCGCAAGAACGGGCTGCGTGTGGAGATCAACGGATCGCTGGGGTCGATCGCCTTCGACTTCGAGCGGATGAACGAGCTCGAGTTCTACGACGCCACCGAGCCGTCCACCGAACAGGGCTTCACCACGATCCTGGTGACCGAACCGGATCACCCGTACCTGTCCGCCTGGTGGCCGCCCGGCCACGGGATCGGTTACGAGCACTCCTTCACCCACCAGGCCCGTGACCTGATCGAGGCGATCGCCACCGGCGCCGACCCGGCCCCGTCGTTCACCGACGCGCTCCAGGTGCAGCTGGTGCTGGACGCCGTCCTGCGCTCGGCCGGGCACGGTTCCGGCTGGACCGACGTGGAGCCGATCTTCGCGGAGGTGGCCGCCTGACCACTGCTGCACGACCGGGCTCTTCCACCACCCGCGAGGGTCCGGACACGGTGCGCCCCGTGTCCGGACGGGCGGCGGGAGAGACGACCGCCACCCGGTGCGGCACGGACGGGATTCCCGCGCCGGGCCGGGTGACCCCCTGAACGGCAGGCGGAGCCGGAACGCCGCACCGGTTCCGCCTGCCTGCCCGCCGCCGGCGTCCCGGCGGCACTGTCCGGCACCGCCAACGAATTCGGAGGAGTCATGTCCCTGGGTGTCTGGCTGGTCGGCGGTCGCGGCAGCGTCGCGGTCACCAGCATTGTCGGAGCACTGGCCATGCGCGCCGGCCTGGCCGCGCCGACCGGGTGCGTCACCGAGCTGCCCGGCCTGCGGGCTGCCGCCCTTCCCGGTTTCGGTGATCTCGTCTTCGGCGGCCACGATCCGTCCACGGTGCCGCTGACCAAGCGGGCCGAGGCCCTGGCCGACGCCGGGGTCGTCCCGGCGCGCCTGGTGGCCGCCGTGCAGGCCGACCTGGCCGCGGTGGACGCCCGGATCCGGCCGCTGCTGGCCGGCAGCACCCCGGCGGGGACGGCCGGCCTCATCATCGCCGACCTGGTGGAGTTCCGGGAACGCCACCGGTTGGACCGGGTCGTGGTGGTGAACGTCGCCTCCACCGAGCCGGTCGCCGAGCCGGATCCGGCGTACGCCGAACTCGCGCTGCTGGAGGCCGCCCTCGCCGCGGGACGGCCGGTGCTGCCGCCGAGCGCGCTGTACGCCTACGCGGCACTGCGGGCCGGCTGCCCCTACGTCGACTTCACCCCGTCCACCGGCGCCCGGCTGCCCGCCCTCGACGAACTGGCCCGGCGGCAGGGGCTGCCGTATGCCGGGCGCGACGGCAAGACCGGGGAGACCCTGCTCAAGTCGGTGCTGGCGCCCATGTTCGCCCAGCGCAACCTGGACGTGCTCACCTGGTCCGGCATCAACCTGCTCGGCGGCGGCGACGGGGCGAACCTCGCCGATCCGGCCGCCAACGACGCCAAGACCGCGAGCAAGCAGCGGGTGCTGCGGGAGACGCTGGGACAGCAGCCACAGGGCACGGTCCGGATCGAGTACGTCGAGGACATCGGCAACTTCAAGACCGCCTGGGACCTGGTGACGTTCGCCGGTTTCCTCGGCACCCGGATGCGCTTGGAGTTCACCTGGCACGGCTGCGACTCGGCACTGGCCGCCCCGCTCGTCCTGGACCTGGCCCGGCTGACCGGCGCCGCACACGCCGCCGGACGCTCCGGGGCGCTGACCGAGCTGGCCTTCTTCTTCAAGGACCCACCGGGCTACGTCCCGCACGGCCTGGCCGACCAGTTCCGGCTGCTCACCGAGTTCGTCGCCGGCCTCGATCAGGCACCCGGCATGACCGACTGCACCGAGCGGCAGCCACCGCGAGATGCTCCGCCGGCCGCAGGCGAGGGCCGGGAGGGCATGCCCAAGGAAGCACTGCCGTGACGGGCTGGCGGGATCTGGCCGAGCTGGTACGCGCGCCCGCCGCCCTGTCGGTGCCCGGTGACGTCGTCGCCGGAGCGGCCGCGGCCGGCACCCTGCGCCCACGGACACTCGCGCTGGCCGGCGCGTCGGTCTGCCTCTACTGGGCGGGCATGGCCGCGAACGACCTCGCGGACCGGAAGATCGACGCGGTCGAACGGCCCGGGCGGCCCATCCCGTCCGGCCGGGTCCGGCCCGGCACCGCACTGGGCGTCGCCGCGGCCCTGACCGGCGCCGGGGTCACGATCGCGGCGCTCGCCGGGGGCCGCCGGGCCGCCGCTGTCGCGGTTCCGCTGGCCGGCGCGGTCTGGGCGTACGACCTCATCGCCAAGAAGACCGCCGCCGGACCGGCCGTGATGGCCGCCTGCCGCGGGCTCGACGTGCTGCTCGGCGTCGGCCCCGGGCGGTACCGGGCAGCGGTTCCGGCCGCCGCCACGGTCGCCGCGCACACGTACCTGATCACGCTGTTGTCCCGCCGGGAGACGACCGGCGCCACCGCGTCGCTGCCCGCCTCGACCCTGGCCGGCACCGCGATGGTCGCGGGCGCCGCCGCCTCGCCGGCGACGACCGTCGGCGGATTGCTCTCGGCCTGGTACGCGGCCCGTTTCGGCGCCGCCCAGCAACGTGCCCTGACCAGCCCGGACGCGGCGACGCTGCAGGGCGCGGTGACGGCCGGGATCACCGCGTTCCCGGCGTTGCAGGGCGCCCTGACCGCCCGCGCCGGCCGTCCGACGGCAGGCGTCGCGGTGGCCGGCGCCGCGCTCCTGGCCGCACCGCTGGCCCGGAAGGTGAGCCCCACTTAACGTCATCCCCACGGGTAAATCCGGGGGATTTGCCAGCTCAGACCGCATCCGACCCACCACCCCGAAGGGAGTCGAGCCGCATGTCTTACATCGTCAGCACTGGCACGGTCACGCTCCGCCGTGGCAAAACTTCGACAACACGCATTCATTCCAGCCGGTTTGGTTCTCACCGGCCGGACGTGCCGAACGTTAGCACATCTGTTCACTTGAGCCCCACGGGTGGGACGCCGGATCCGCCTCGGCGGCGAACCGGCTCTCCCCGTCCTGCTCCGCAGGGAATCCGTTTCCTCCCCACGGCTGAAGCCGGGGGTTTCCACGGAGGTTTTCGATGAGCGAGCTTGCGAGCGAATCATCGGGCTCAGTCGTGAACTCATGGCGGCGCCGGAGCGCAGCGGAGGTGACGACATGAGCGGCCTGCGGTTCGGCTACGGCACCAACGGGTTCGCCAACCACCGGCTCGACGACGCGCTCGCCGTGATCGCCGACCTGGGCTACGAGGGGGTGGCGCTCACCCTCGACCACGACCACCTGGATCCGTTCTCCGGCGACCTGGCCCGCCGGGTCGGCGAGGTGTCCGCCCGGCTGTCGTCGCTGGGCCTCGCGGTGGTGATCGAGACCGGTGCCCGGTACCTGCTGGATCCGTGGCGCAAACACTCGCCGACCCTGCTCGACGACGACCGGGACCTGCGGCTGGAGTTCCTGCGCCGGGCCGTCGACATCGGCGCGGACCTGGGCGCCGAGGCGGTGTCGTTCTGGGCCGGTGTCCGTCCCGCCGACGTGGACGAGGCCACCGCCTGGGACCGGCTGGTCGACGGCTGCGCTCGGATCGTGGCGGCAGCCCAGGACCGCGGTGTGACGCTCGGCTTCGAGCCGGAGCCGGGCATGCTCGTACCGGACATCGCCGGCTGGCGGCGGCTGCACACCGACCTCGGCGCGCCGGCCGGGTTCGGTATCACCCTCGACATCGGGCACTGCCGCTGCCTGGAGCCGATCCCGGTGCCCGACTGCGTCACGGCGGTGGCCGAACACCTGGTCAACGTCCAGATCGACGACATGCGGCGCGACGTCCACGAGCACCTCGAATTCGGTACCGGGGAGATCGACTTCCCGCCGGTGCTGGCGGCCCTGTCCGCCGCCGGGTACGAAGGGCTGGTCGCCGTGGAACTGCCCCGGCACTCGCACGCCGCCCCCACGGTCGCGGCCCGGTCACTGGACTTCCTGAGGGCCGCCGGGAAGTAGACGAGGAGGCGCCATGGATCAGAACCCCTGGCTCACCGACGCCGTCGCGAGAGTCGCCGACAGCCCACCGGCGATCGTGCGCCTGTTCGCGGCGGCCGGCCGCCACACCCGCCCCGAGGAGGACGGCAGGACCCGGCTGCTGCTCGCGCTGCCACCGGAGACGGTGCCCTACTGGGTCGACGACCTGTACCGGCACGGCGACGCGGGCGAGAAGCTGGCGATCCTCACGGCGCTGCCGGCGCTGCCGCTCGGCGCCGAGGCGGTGCCGCTGCTGCACGACGCGCTGCGCACCAACGACACCCGGCTGATCACGGCCGCGCTCGGCCCGTACGCCCGGCATCTCGACCAGCACGCCTGGCGGCACGCCGTGCTCAAGTGCGTCTTCATCGGCGTACCCCTGGAAAAGATCGACGACCTGGACCGGCGCGCCGACCGTGAGCTGGCCGCGATGGTCTCCGCTCTGCGCGCGGAGCGCGAGGCGGCCGGACGCCGGCTGCCCGACGACGCGCGCCGCCTGCTCGACCGCATCCCCTGACCCGTCCCCCTGGGAGGTCCCGTGCGCATCTTCGACCCGCATATCCACATGACCTCACGCACCACCGACGACTACGGGCGGATGGCCGCCGCCGGAGTCCGGGCCGTCGTCGAACCGGCGTTCTGGCTCGGCCAGCCACGGACCAACCCGGGCTCGTTCACCGACTACTTCGACTCGCTGCTCGGGTGGGAGCCGTTCCGGGCCGCCCAGTTCGGCATCCGGCACCACGCCACCATCGCCCTGAACCCGAAGGAGGCCAACGACCCGCGCTGCCGGCCGGTGCTCGACCTGATCCCGCGCTACCTCGACAAGGACACGGTGGTGGCGGTCGGCGAGATCGGGTACGACGCGATGACCCCGGAGGAGGACGAGGCGTTCGCCGTGCAGCTGGCGCTGGCCGTCGACCATGAACTGCCCGCACTCGTGCACACCCCGCACCGGGACAAGGCGCAGGGCGTGAAACGGACCCTCGACGTGGTGCGGGAGAGCGGTATCCACCCCGGCCGGGTGGTCGTCGACCATCTCAACGAGGTGACCGTCGGCGACGTGCACGACACCGGCTGCTGGATGGGCTTCTCGATCTACCCGGACACGAAGATGTCACCACCACGGATGGTGGAGATCCTGCGTTCGCACGGCCTGGACCGGATGCTGGTCAACTCCGCCGCCGACTGGGGCCGCTCGGATCCGCTGCTGACCCGGCGCACCGGCGAGGCGATGCTCGCGGCCGGGTTCAGCGACGACGACGTGGACCGGGTGCTGTGGCGCAACCCGGTCGAGTTCTACGGACAGTCCGGGCGCCTCGATGTGAGCGAGACCGGCGACACCGGGCCGCTCTTCGAGGGCAGCTCGATCCTGCGAGGGGGCAGCTGATGCGGGTCCGCCGTCAGGACGGCCGGCCGGTCCATCTCAGCTACTGCACCAACGTGCACCCTGCCGAGGACCTGCCGGGGATCATCGGGCAGCTCGACACGTACGCCGTCGCGGTCCGGGAACGGCTCGGCGCCGACGTGCTCGGGCTGGGCCTGTGGCTGGCCGCGCCGGTCGCGGCCGCGCTGGCCGACGACGGTGAGACCCGTCTTCGGTTGCGCCAGGAGCTGGACGTGCGCGGTCTGGAGGTGGTCACCCTCAACGGCTTCCCGTACGAGGCGTTCCAGGCGCCGGTGGTCAAACATGCCGTCTACCGGCCCGACTGGACCACCCCCGAGCGTCTGGACTACACCCTGGACCTGGCCCGGATCCTGGTCGACCTGCTGCCCGCCGACGCCGACCGGGGTTCGGTGTCGACGCTGCCGCTGGCCTGGCGTGAGCCGTGGACGACGGAGAGCCACGACGCCGCCCGGCGGATGCTGGACCGGCTCGCCGAGGGCCTGTCCGAGATCGCCTGGCAGACCGGCCGGGTGGTCCGGGTGGCGTTCGAACCGGAGCCCGGCTGTGTCGCCGAGACCACCGCCCAGGCCGTCGACATGCTGGCCGGCACGAACACCGACCGGCTCGGCGTCTGCCTCGACCTGGCCCACCTGGCGTGCGCCTGGGAGGACCCGAAAGCCGCGGTGGACCGGCTGGCCACGGCCGGGGTCCCGATCGTCAAGGTGCAGGTGTCGGCAGCCCTGGAGGTCACCGACCCGGTCGCGGCCCGGCCGGTGCTGGTGCGGTACGCCGAACCCCGGTTCCTGCACCAGACCCGTACCGCCGCCGGCCACGCCTGCGACGACCTGGACCTCGCCCTGGCCGAGAACCCGCCCGGCCCGTGGCGCATCCACTTCCACGTGCCGCTGCACACGCCACCCGCGCCACCGCTGACCGCCACCACACCACTGCTGCGTGACGCGCTCGCCGTCGTGGACTGCGACCACTACGACGTGGAGACCTACACCTGGGACGTCCTGCCGGCCGGGCAGCGGCCCACCTCGCCCGCGGAACTGGCCGACGGCATCGCCGGTGAGCTCGCCTGGACCCGCGACCAGCTCACCGGAGGGCACGCATGACGAAACTCGTGGTCCTCGACGTGGTCGGGCTGACCCCGCGCCTGCTCGAACACATGCCCCGGCTGCGGGCGATCGGCTCCGTCAACCGGCTCGACCCGGTGCTCCCGGCCGTCACGTGCAGCGTGCAGGCCAGCCTGCTGACGGGGGAGACCCCGGCCGGGCACGGGATCGTCGGCAACGGCTGGTACTTCCGGGGCCTGGGCGAGGTGCTGCTGTGGCGCCAGCATCACGCCCTGGTCGGCGGGGAGAAGGTGTGGCAGGCCGCCCGCAAACGGTCGCCGGGCTACACGGTCGCCAACATCTGCTGGTGGTACGCCATGGGCGCGGACGTCGACTGGACGGTCACCCCACGGCCGGTCTACCACGCCGACGGCCGCAAGGAGCCGGACTGCTACACCGACCCGCCGGAGCTGCACGACGAGCTGACCGCGAAACTGGGCACCTTCCCGCTGTTCACCTACTGGGGACCGGGCGCCGGCCTCGCCTCGTCCACGTGGATCTGCCGGGCCGCCGAACACGTGATGGCCGCCCACGACCCGGACCTGACCCTGGTCTACATCCCACACCTGGACTACGACCTGCAACGGTACGGCCCGGACGACCCGCGCGCGGCGGCCGCCGCGGCCGAACTGGACACCGTGCTCGGCCCGCTGCTGGACGCCGCCGCGGCCCGCGGTGCGACGATCGTGGCGCTGTCGGAGTACGGCATCACCCCGGTGCACCGGCCGGTCGACGTCAACCGGCGGCTGCGCGAGAAGGGCCTGCTGCGGGTCCACACCCAGGCCGGCATGGAGTACCTGGACCCGTGGACCTCTACCGCGTTCGCCGTCGCCGACCACCAGATCGCCCACGTCTACGTGCGGGACCCGGCGGACGTGCCGGTGGTGGCCGCGCTGCTCAAAGGACTGCCGGGGGTCGCCGAGGTGCGCGACGGTCTCGGCCACGCCCGCTCCGGTGAGCTGGTGCTGGTCGCCGAACCGGACGCGTGGTTCACCTACTACTACTGGCTCGACGACGCCCGCGCCCCGGACTTCGCCCGGCTGGTGGACATCCACCGCAAGCCCGGCTACGACCCGGCCGAACTGTTCTTCGATCCCGCCGGGCCGGCGGCCGCGAAGCGCCGGGCCGCCGTCGCGCTGGCCCGCAAGAAGCTGGGCATGCGCTACCTGATGCGGGTGGTCGGCCTGGACGCCGGCGCGCGAGCGGTCCGCGGCTCGCACGGCCGCCTGCCGGACCGCGCCGAGGACTCCCCGGTCCTGCTCTGCTCGGACCCGGCCGGGGCCGTCGGCCGGATCGCCGCCACCGAGGTGAAGAGCCTGCTGTTGCGCCTGGCCGAGCGGTAGGGGAGGGGATCGTGACATTGCGGGCCCGGTTCGACGCCCAGCTCGCCGGCTTTCTCACCGGACAGGGCCCACAGTGGCCCGAGGGGGCGCCGCGGGGGCTGTTCAGCACACTGCAACGGTTCCTGCTGTCCGGCGGCAAGCGGCTGCGGCCGACGTTCTGCTACTGGGGCTGGCGCGGCGCGGACGGCGAGGACGATCCGGGCATCGTCACGGCGGCCGCGGCGCTGGAGATCTTCCACGCCTTCGCGCTGATCCACGACGACATCATGGACGGCAGTGAGCGGCGCCGCGGCGAGCCGTCGGTGCACGCGTTCTTCGCCGACCTGCACACCCGGTCGGCGTGGCGCGGTGACGCGGCCCGGTACGGGCGCAGCACCGCGCTGCTCTGCGGCGACCTGTGCGCGGCCTGGGCGGACCAGATGTTCCTGGGCTGCGGGCTGAGCGACGAGCAGGTGAGCCGGGGTTACGCGGTCTTCGGCGCCATGCGCACCGAGGTGATCGCGGGCCAGTACCTCGACCTGGTCTCCGGGGTGGGCGACGGCTCGACCGCGAGCGCCCTGACCGTGATCCGGCTCAAGTCGGCCCGGTACACGGTGACCCGGCCGTTGCAGATCGGCGCGGCCCTGGCCGGCGCCGGGGAAGGGCTGCTGGCGGATTTCGCCGAGTTCGGTGATCCGCTCGGCGACGCCTTCCAGTTGCGTGACGACGTGCTCGGGGTGTTCGGTGATCCGGCGGTGACCGGCAAGCCGGTGCTCGACGACCTGCGCGAGGGCAAACGTACGGTGCTGACGGCGCTGGCCCGCGAGGCGGCCGGGCACCGGCAGGCGGCCCGGATCCGGGCGCTGCTGGGCAGCCCGGACCTGGACGAGGAGGGCGCGGCCGAGCTGCGCCGGATCATCGTCGACACCGGCGCGCTGGACGGCGTGGAACGACTGATCAAGCTGAGGGTGGAGTCCGCCCTGGCGGCGCTGGCCGGATCGGGGATCGCGCCCGAGGTGGCGGCCCGGCTGACGGCGCTGGCGCACGAGTTAGTTGACCGTCAGCGTTGAAAAGTTCCGTACGTAGTGACAAAAGTCGATGGCTTCTTTACTGTTTCGGGCAGGTGAAGTCGGCGGCGCGACCACCCATTCCGCACGTTCCTCAGCTCTGAAGGGATGGCCGCACCATGCCCGTTTCGTCCCGCCGCCGATGGTGGACCGCCGGCTCCATAGCCGCTCTGATCCTCGCGACCGCCCAGGCTCCAGCCCAGGCGCACCCCGTGAACCCCGCCGACTTCCAGCAGGTCACCCTCGCCAAGGGGGAACCCGAGGTCGGCGAGCCGATGAGCCTCGCCGTGCTGCCGGACCGCTCCGTGCTGCACACCGCCCGCAACGGCACGCTGCGCCGCACCGACGCCGCCGGCAACACCGCCGTCGTCGGCACCCTCGCCGTCTACACCCACGACGAGGAGGGGCTCCAGGGCGTCGGCGTCGACCCCGGCTTCGCCACCAACCGGTTCATCTACCTCTACTACGCCCCGCCGCTGAACACGCCGGCCGGCGACGCCCCGGACACCGGCACCGACTTCTCCGCCTGGAACGGCGTCAACCGCCTCGCCCGCTTCACCCTCACCGCGGACTGGAAGCTCGGCGCCGAGCGCACGATCCTCGACGTGCCGGCCACCCGGGGCATCTGCTGCCACGTCGGCGGCGACATCGACTTCGACGCGGCCGGCAACCTCTACCTGTCCACCGGCGACGACAGCAACCCGTTCCAGTCCGACGGCTACACCCCGATCGACGAGCGCGCCAACCGCAATCCGGCCTTCGACGCCCAGCGGACCGCGGCGAACACCAACGACCTGCGCGGCAAGATCCTGCGCATCAAGGTCAACGCGGACGGCACGTACAGCTCGCCGGCCGGGAACATGTTCGCCCCGGGCACGGCCGGGACCCGCCCGGAGATCTACGCGATGGGCTTCCGCAACCCGTTCCGGATGACCGTCGACAGGGCCACCGGCGTGGTCTACGTCGGCGACTACGGCCCGGACGCCGGATCGTCGTCCACCCGCGGACCCAGCGGCCAGGTCGAGTTCAACCGGATCACCGCGCCCGGCAACCACGGCTGGCCGTACTGCACCGGCACCAACACCGCCGCCGAGACGTACGCCGACTTCAACTTCGCCACCGGCGCCGTCGGCGCCAAGTTCAACTGCGCGGCCGGGCCGGCCAACAACTCGCCCCGCAACACCGGCCTCGGCACCCTTCCGGCGGCCAAGACCTCCTGGATCCGGTACGGCGGGGACGCCGGCACGCCACCGGAGTTCGGCGGCGGCTCCGAATCGCCGATGGGCGGCCCGGTCTACCGGTACGACGCCGCCAACCCCTCCACCACGAAGTTCCCGCAGTCGCTGGACGGGCACTTCTTCGCCGCCGAGTTCGGCCGCGGCTGGATCAAGCCGATCCACGTCGGCGCCGACGGCTCGGTCGGCGAGATCTCGGCCTTCACCTGGAACGGCAAGCAGGTGATGGATCTGGCGTTCGGGCCGGACGGGGCGCTCTATGTGCTCGACTACGGCACCGGCTACTTCAACGGCGACGAGAACTCGGCGCTGTACCGGTACGACTACGTCGGCGGCGGCAACCGGGCCCCGACCGCGGTGGCGAACGCCAACCAGACCTCCGGGCAGGCGCCGCTGACCGTCCAGTTCTCCTCGGCCGGCTCCACCGACCCCGAGGGCGGGGCGCTGACCTACCGGTGGGACTTCGGCGACGGCGGCACCTCCACGGCGGCCGGCCCGTCGCACACGTTCACCGCCAACGGCGCCTACGACGTCAAGCTCACCGTCACCGACCCGCAGGGCGCCACCGGCACCGACAGCGTGCAGGTCGGGGTCGGCAACACCGCGCCCACCGTACGGATCGGCGCGCCCGGCGACGGGCAGGTCTTCGCCTTCGGCGACACCGTCGCCTACTCGGTGACGGTCACCGACCCGGAGGACGCCACCATCGACTGTGCCAAGGTCAAGATGACCTACGTGCTCGGCCACGACCAGCACGGGCACCAGATCACCTCGAAGACCGGCTGCTCCGGCACGCTCACCATCCCGGTCGACGGCGAGCACGACACCGCGGCGAACATCTTCGCGGTGTTCGACGCCGAGTACACCGACGCCGGCGGCCTGACCACGCACACCCAGCACACCCTGCAACCCGCGCACCGGCAGGCCGAGCACTACAAGACCTCCGCAGGCGTCGCCCCGATGAACAAGCCGGAGGCCGAGGGCGGCAAGACCGTCGGGGACATCCACAACGGCGACTGGATCGCGTTCCAGCCGTACCAGCTCGGCAACGTATCGCGCTTCAGCGCCCGGGTCTCGTCGGCCGGCGTCGGCGGCACGATCCAGGTGCGGGCCGGCTCGGCCACCGGGACCGTGCTCGGCTCGGCCACCGTGCCGGTGACCGGCGGCTGGAACGTCTTCACCGACGTCAGCGGCGCCCTCACCAACCCGCCGGCCGGCGCCACCACGCTGTACCTGACGTTCAGCGGCGGCGCCGGGGCGCTCTTCGACGTCGACGCGTTCACCCTGACCGCGGCCCGGACCGGCCCGGTCGTCGGCCTCGCCGGCAAGTGCCTGGACGTCAGCGGCGGCGGCACCGCCGACGGCACCAAGATCCAGCTGTGGACCTGCAACGGCTCGGCCGCGCAGGTGTGGACGGTCAACGGTCAGGTGTGGCGCAACCCGCAGTCGGGCAAGTGCCTCGACGTGGCCGGCGGCGCGACCGCGAACGGCACCAAGGCGCAGCTGTGGACCTGCAACGGCACCGGCGCCCAGAACTGGACGGCACAGGCCGACAAGACGGTCCGGAACCCGGTGTCCGGCCGCTGTCTCGATGTGTCGCAGAACAGCTCCGCCGACGGCCAGCAGATCCACATCTGGGACTGCCTGGGCGCCGCCAACCAGCAGTGGAACCTGTGAGGAGGGATTCCATGCGCAGCAGACTCTCCCTGGTGATCGCCGCAGCGCTGACCACCCTGGCCTGCACCGCGGCGCCCGCCCCGGCCGTCGCGGCCGACACCCCGTACGACGTCCTGGTCTTCTCCAAGACCACCGGCTTCCGGCACGACTCGATCGCCGCGGGCATCCAGGCCATCCGTGACCTGGGCGCGGCGAACAACTTCACGGTCACCGCGACCGAGGACTCCACCGCGTTCAACACCACGAACCTGGCCCGCTTCGAGACCGTCGTCTTCCTGAACACGACCGGCGACATCCTCGACGCGACCCAGCAGAGCGCCTTCGAGGCGTACATCCGTGGCGGTGGCGGATACACCGGCATCCACTCGGCGGCCGACACCGAGTACGACTGGCCGTTCTACGGACAGCTAGCCGGCGCCTGGTTCGCCTCGCACCCGGCGGTCCAGCAGGCCACCGTCAGGGTCGAGGACCGGGCGCACGCGGCCACCGCACACCTACCGCAGACCGTGCAGCGCACCGACGAGTGGTACGACTACCGCACCAACGCCCGCAGCACCGCACACGTGCTGTCGACGCTCGACGAGTCGTCGTACTCCGGCGGGCAGATGGGCGCCGACCACCCGCACTCCTGGTGCAAGACCCTCGACTCGGGCCGCTCGTTCTACACCGGCGGCGGGCACACCCAGTCCGCGTACAGCGAGCCGGCGTTCCGGGCGCACCTGCTCGGCGGGATCCGCTACACGGCCAAGCGGACCCACGCCGACTGCCGCCCGGAGACCGGCTACACCGCCCTCTACAACGGCTCCACCACCGGCTGGTCGCAGGCCGGGCCCGGCGCCTTCACCAGCACCGACGCCACCCTGACGTCCACCGGCGGGATGGGCCTGTACTGGTACTCGGCCAAACAGTTCACCAACTACTCGCTCAAACTCGACTGGCGGCTGGCCGGGGACGACAACACCGGCGTCTTCCTCGGGTTCCCGCCGTCGAGCGACCCCTGGTCGGCGGTGAACAACGGCTACGAGATCCAGATCGACGCCACCGACGCGGCCGACCGCACCACCGGCTCGGTCTACACGTTCAAGGCCGCCGACATCGCGGCCCGGGACGCGGCGCTCAACCCGCCGGGGGAGTGGAACACCTACGAGATCCGGGTCGAGGGCGAGCGCCTCCAGGTCTTCCTCAACAGCGTCAAGATCAACGACTACACCAACACCGATCCGGTACGGTCGCTCGCCGGCCACATCGGCATCCAGAACCACGGTGACGGGGACGAGGCGTCGTTCCGCAACATCCGGATCAGGGAGCTGGGCGGCCCCACCGGTGGCACCGGGCCGGTCGTCGGCCTGGCCGGCAAGTGCCTCGACGTGAGCAACGGCGGCTCCGCCGACGGCACCAAGATCCAGCTGTGGACGTGCAACGGCAGCGGCGCGCAGAACTGGACGGTCAGCGGCCAGGTCTGGCGCAACCCGCAGTCGAACAAGTGCCTGGACGTGTCCGGCGGCGGCACCGCCAACGGCACCAAGGTGCAACTCTGGACCTGCAACGGCAGCGGCGCGCAGAACTGGGCCGCGCAGGCCGGCGGCACGGTCCGCAACCCGCAGTCGGGCCGGTGCCTGGACGTGTCGCAGAACAGCTCCGCCGACGGCCAGCAGATCCACCTCTGGGACTGTCACACCGGCGCGAACCAGCAGTGGCGTCTTCCCTAGACGTACCACCGCTACTAGGGTGGGTTGCGGCGACCGTGGACACAGCGGTGTCCGGGACGGGAGGCGCAACCCACCCCGGCATGCCCGCCGCACCCTGCCCTGACCGCTCGCCTCACTCCGGCTCCTCGCGCCGGGCATCGAATCCCCTTTCGAGACACTGCTGCGAGGAAGTGACACCATGGCACGACCGATCACCCTGTTCACCGGTCAGTGGGCCGACCTGCCGTTCGACGAGGTGTGCCGGCTGGCCTCCGGCTGGGGTTACGACGGCCTGGAGATCGCCTGCTGGGGCGACCACTTCGAGGTCGACAAGGCGCTCGCCGACGACGGCTACCTCGACCGTAGACGCGAGACCCTGGCCAAGCACAACCTGAAGGTCTTCGCGATCTCCAACCACCTGGTCGGCCAGGCGGTCTGCGACCACCCGATCGACGAGCGCCACCGGGACATCCTGCCGGCCCGGATCTGGGGCGACGGCGAACCCGAGGGGGTCCGCCGGCGGGCCGCCGAGGAGATGAAGGACACCGCCCGTGCGGCCGCCAAGCTCGGCGTGCGTACCGTCGTGGGTTTCACCGGGTCGTCGATCTGGCACACGCTGGCCATGTTCCCGCCGGTGCCGCCGTCGATGATCGAGCGTGGCTACGCCGACTTCGCCGACCGCTGGAACCCGATCCTCGACGTCTTCGACGAGGTGGGCGTCCGGTTCGCGCACGAGGTGCACCCCAGCGAGATCGCCTACGACTACTGGACCACCAAACGCGCGCTGGAGGCGATCGGGCATCGGCCCGCGTTCGGCCTCAACTGGGACCCGTCGCACTTCGTCTGGCAGGACCTGGACCCGGTCAACTTCATCTTCGACTTCGCCGACCGCATCTACCACGTGGACTGCAAGGACGCTAAGGTGCGCACCGGCGACGGCCGGCGTGGCCGGCTCGCCTCCCACCTGCCGTGGGCGGACATGCGGCGCGGCTGGGACTTCGTCTCCACCGGTCACGGTGACGTGCCCTGGGAGGACTGCTTCCGGGCGCTGAACGCGATCGGCTACGACGGCCCGATCTCGATCGAGTGGGAGGACGCCGGCATGGACCGGCTCGTCGGCGCCCCGGAGGCTCTCCAGTTCGTGCGCGGGCTGGCGTTCGACGCGCCGTCGGCGGCGTTCGACGCGGCCTTCTCCTCCAGCCAGTAGCCCTCACCTCCTGGTCAGAGTCCCGGCCGGGCGCCCGCGCGCGCCCGGCCCGGCCCGTCATGCCCTTTCGTCGAAGTCAACGAAAGTTCCATTGATCCATGCGGATGTTTCTCTAGAGACGATTGTGAATACGCGGTAACGTGCGGTACGGAAACCGCTCTGCACGAAAGTTGCCGTCTGCGGGCGCTCCTCGCAGGCCATCCGTGTTCACTGCCGTAACCGGAGGCACCACCATGCATGAGTCACCATCCCGTCCGTCCGCCCTGAGCCGCCGCAACCTGCTCGGCGCCGCGGCTGCCGGCGCCACCGCCACAGCTATCGGATCACCCGCCGCGGCCGGGGGCGGTGGCGCCGCGCACCGGGTTCCCCGCGACCAGATCAGCGTGCAGCTCTACACCCTGCGCAACCAGCTCGCCATCGACCTCGAGGGGAGCCTCGCCGAACTCGCCGAGATCGGCTACACCCGCGTCGAGCACGCCGGATTCGTGGGCCGCACCGCCGCCCAGTTCCGGGCCGCCCTCGACAACGCCGGCCTGCGCGCCACCTCCGGCCACGCTGGCATCCCGCAACCGTGGAACGCCGATACCTGGAAACGCACCCTGGACGACGCCGCCGTCGTCGGCAACAGGTTCATCGTCCACCCGTACTTCGGCACCGGGCCTTCCGGGCCGATCCGCGACGGCGCCGTCTACCGCGCCTTCGCCGCCGACCTCAACTCCGCCGGCGAGCTGGCCCGCAAGGCCGGGCTCAGCTTCGGCTACCACAACCACCACAACGAGTTCCTGCGCCAGACCGGCACCGAGATCACCGGCTTCGACATCCTCACCGGCGAGACCGACCCCCGCCTGGTGCACCTGGAGGTCGACATCTACTGGGCCTGGCGCGGCGCCGCCGACCCGGTCGACCTGATCGAGCGCAACCGCCGCCGGATCAAGCAGGTGCACGTCAAGGACATGACCGTGAGCAGCGGCTTCGCCGACCCCGGCGACGGTCTGATCGACTTCGAGCGGGTGTTCCGCCGCGCCCACGAGGCCGGCCTCATCGAATACATCGTGGAACGTGACGACGCCGGCAGCCCGCCCCGCACCCCGGAGCAGGCCCTCGACACCGCCCGCGTCGGCTACCAGTACCTCGCCGGACTGAGGTACTGACATGCGACGGCTCGTCACCGGCGCCGCCGCGGCCCTGCTCGCCACCACCCTGGTCACCGGCTTCGGCAACCCGGCCCAGGCCGCCCCGCCGGACACCGACTTCCAGAAGGTCACCCTCAACGACTACCCGGGCGAGCCGATGGCCCTGGCCGTCCTGCCCGACAAACGGGTGCTGCACACCGCCCGCCGCGGTGAGGTACGCATCCATGAGCCGCGGACCGGCCGCAACGTCCTGGCCGCCACCATCCCGGTCTACCTGCACGACGAGGAGGGTGTGCAGGGCATCGCCGTCGACCCCGGCTTCCGCCACAACCACTGGGTGTACGTCTACTACTCGCCGGTGCTGAACACCCCGGTCGACGACCCGGCCACACCGAACGTCAACGAGGGCAACGCCCCGGAGAACGGCGCCGCCGCCGACTTCGCCCCGTTCAAGGGGCACCTGCAACTGTCCCGGTTCAAGCTGCGCGGCAACACCCTCGACCTGCGTAGCGAACAGCGGATCCTCCAGGTCCCGGTGGACCGGGGCATCTGCTGCCACGTCGGCGGAAAGATCGACTTCGACCGGCACGGCAACCTCTACCTCTCCACCGGCGACGACACCAACCCGTTCGCGTCCAGCGGCTACACCCCGATCGACGAGCGGGCCGGGCGCAACCCCGCGTTCGACGCCCAGCGTAGCTCCGGCAACACCAACGACCTGCGCGGCAAGCTCCTGCGGATCACCGTCAAGCCGAACGGGACCTACAGCATCCCGCGCGGAAACCTGTTCAAACCGGGCACTCCGAAGACCCGTCCCGAGATCTACGCCATGGGGCTGCGCAACCCGTTCCGGTTCGACGTCGACGAGAAGACCGGCGTCGTCTACCTGGCCGACTATTCGCCGGACGCGCGCAACGCCGACCCGGCGCGCGGGCCGGCCGGGCACGGGCGCTGGATGGCCATCGACAAACCCGCCAACTACGGATGGCCGTACTGCGTGGCGCCCGACATGCCGTACGTGGACTACGACTTCGCGACGAGCACCTCCGGCGCGCCGTTCAACTGTGCCCAGCCGGTCAACGAGTCGCCCAACAACACCGGTCTGCGGAACCTGCCGCCGGTGGAGAAGGCGGAGGTCGTCTACACGTACACGGCGAGCACCCAGTTCCCCGAGCTGGGCACCGGCGGCATCGGCCCGATGGGCGGGCCCGCCTACCAGTACGACCGGCGCAACACCTCACCGTTCCGCTGGCCGGCCGACTTCGCCGGGAAACCGCTGTTCTACGAGTGGACCCGCGACTACGTGAAGTCCTTCACCCTGGACCGCCGCAACCAGGTAACGGCCGTCGAGGCGGTGCTGCCGTCGATCGTCTTCGACAACCCGATGGACCTGGAGTTCGGGCCCGACGGCGCGCTCTACGTCCTCGAGTACGGCGACGGCTACTTCGCCGAGAACCCGGAGGCACAGCTCGCCCGGATCGACTACGCGCCGAGGAACCGGACGCCGATCGTGAAGATCAGCGGGTCACCCACGGTCGGGTCGGCGCCGTTCACGGTGAACTTCACCAGCGCGGGCACGGTCGACCCGGACGGCGACGCCCTCCGGTACGCGTGGGACTTCGACGCCGACGGCGACGTCGACTCCCGCGAGGCCGACCCGTCCTGGACGTACACCGAGAACGGTGACTACCGGGCCACCCTCAAGGTCACCGACTCGACCGGGCGTTCGGCGTCCGCCGAGTTCCGGCTGCACGTCGGGCCGGTGGCGCCCTCCGTGTCGTTCGTGACACCGACCGAGGACCAGCCGTTCGAGTTCGGCGACACCGTCGCCTTCCAGGTGAACGTGGTCGACGACCAGCCGGTGAACTGCGCGAACGTGCAGGTCTCCTACATCCTCGGCCACGACGAGCACGGCCACCCGCTGTCCACGACCTCCGGGTGCAGCGGCTCGATCACCACGTTCATCGACCCCGGGCACGCCGGGGCGGAGGGCCTGGTGGCGGTCTTCGTCGCCGAATACACCGACGGCGACGGGCAGACCGGCTCCGCCGAGGTGGTCCTCACACCCAGCGAACCCTGATGCCCGTGACGGGCCCGGCCCCTACTCGGCCGGGCCCGTCACGATGGGGGCCGGCTGGACCACCGATCTACGCCCGGCGCGGGCGGCACAGGCGGGAGTGGGCAGCCGGGTCGCTTCCTGCACGAGGGGGTGCACGTAGGCGTACCGGAGAAGTTATGTATTTGCATGTATCTACTAGAACGGGATGCATGCGTGGACTTTCGGTTGCCATCGCCGCGATCGTGCTGGGTCTCGGAGTGTCGGGGCCCGCGTCGGCGGACCCGCCCCGGCCCGCGCCCACCGGGCTGCCACCCGGATGGTCCTTCGGCGAGGGGGCGCTCACCTGGACCAGCGAGCGGATCATCCCGCCCGGGGACGCCGCGGTGGAGTTCTGGTCGGGGGAGCGGCTGCTCGGGAGAGCTCGCGGTGGTCCTGACCTGCGGACCTTCGTGCTCAGCGGCGGGGTGTCGGGGCGGCTGACCGACCTGCGGGTCCGGATCGGTGGCAAACGCGTGGATGCGGCGGCGCCATCGGGGGCCCGGACCGCGGGCACGCCCTCCGCCGTGCCCGAGCAGCCGGCCCACCCGACCGATCCGGGGATCCCGGGGCCCTATGCGACCACCACCGGTGAGTACACGCTGCCGGGCATCAGGCTGTCCACCTATCCGGAGCCGGTCGAGATGCAGGGGGTCGTGGTGGCGCCGAAGGGGGCGCCGGGGAAGCGGCCGCTGGCGCTGTTCCTGCACGGGCGGCACTGGACCTGCTTCATCGAGGGCGACGACGACACGATCATCATGGACTGGCCCTGTTGGGGAGAGTCCGAGCCGGTGCCCAGTCATCGCGGCTACCTCCAGGCGCAGCGACTGCTGGCGTCGCAGGGCTACGTCACCGTGTCGATCTCGGCCAACGGAATCAACGGGCAGGACGACGCGGACACCGACGGCGGCGCCCGGGCCCGGTCGGCGCTGATCCGCACCCACCTCGCCCACTGGGCCGACTGGTCCGGCAGCGGCCGGAACCGGGCGCCCGCGGCGGTGAAGGCGGCACCCCGCGCCGACCTGGACCGGGTGTTCCTGATGGGGCACTCGCGCGGCGGTGAGGGCGTGAACCGGGCCGCTCTCGACAGCCTCGATCCGCCGGCGGCCGGACAGGACGGCTACCGCGGGCGGGTGCGCTGGACGATCCGCGGACTGTTTCTCGTCGGGCCCACCATTTTCGGCCACAACCCGCAACCCGACGTGCCATCGGCCACGATTCTGCCCGGGTGCGACGGGGACGTCGCCGATCTCCAAGGGCAGATGTACGTCGACGCCACCCGGGGTGTCAGTGCCGGGCGGGCGCTGCACAGCGCGCTGTACATGGTCGGGGCGAACCACAACTACTTCAACACCGAGTGGACCCCGGGGCAGGCGGTCGCCCCCGCGTTCGACGACGTCTACGCCGAGGACGACCCACTGTGCACGGCCGGACTGTCCCCGGCACGGCTCAGTCCGCAGCAGCAGCAGACGGCGGGCGCCACCTACATCGCCACGGCGGCCCGGCTGTTCGTCGCCGGCGACGACCGGGCGCGGCCGCTGCTCGACGGGACCGGGGTGCGTGCGCCCTCGGCCGGTCCGGCCCGGGTGCCAGCCCATGCGATCGGCGCGAACCGCGGCGCCGCGATCATTCCGGACACCGACCTGACCCTGCGCGGCGCCCGGCTGTGTGAGCAGGTCCCCGCGGACCCGGAGCAGGCCTGCGGGGACATCGATCGGTACGCGCAGGGGTCGCCCCACTTCGTGCCGTTCTGGGAGCCGGAACCCGGGCGGTACGCGATCCAGCTCGACCGGGCGGCGACCATTCAGCCGGCCACACCGATGGCGGTCGCCGGGGCGGAGGCTCTCGCGATGCGGCTCATCGTGCCACCCAACGCGCCCGCCACCACGTTCACCGTCGCCGTCACCGATGATCGCGGCCGGCGGACCGGGCTCGGCACGGCCACCGTCACGGGGCTACCGGGTAGCGACGGAACCATGTCGTACTGGGCGCAGGAGGTGCGGCTGCGACTGCCGGCGCACGTTCGTACCATCGCGGGTCTGGAAATCGTCGCGGAGGGTGACCGGCCCGCCTGGCTGATCGACGCCTGGGGCTGGCGGCCCGGCACCCCGGCGCCGCGACCGGCCGATCTCGACCGTATCGACGTCGGCACCCTGGCCGTCGACGAGAACGACGAGGCGTCCACCACCTACACCGTCCCGGTGCGCATCGATGGTGACCGGCCGGCGCGGATCCGGCTGTTCCTGACCGATGCGCGCACCTACGAGACGAGGAACTGGGTGGCCGACATCGTGCCGGGGACGACCAGCATCACCGTGCCGGTCGCGGTGGCCGGCAACACGACCTACGGCGGCGACCGGCGATACGTCCTGTCCGCGAAGGCCGTCCACGGTGCGGTGGTCGGCGATCACGGCGGCGGTGTCCTCGTCCACGACGACGAATCGATACCGGAGGTCACCATCACCCCGGCCGTCACCGCGGCTGAGGGAACGCCCCTGACCTGGACGATCAACCTGTCCGCCCCGGCCGACGAATACCTGTACCTGCGGTTCCTGGCGTGGCCGTCGGCGACCGGACCGGAGTTGTCCTCGACCGACGTCGACCCTGCCTGGTTCACCGAGAACTCCGGCGAGGACCCGGAACCCTCCCGGCCGCTGTCCGGCACCGCTCTCCGGCTGTACGTGCCGATCGAGCCGGGCACGACGACGCTCGAACTGACCGTGCCGACCGTCACCGACACGACCGTCGAAGGCCCGGAGCACCTGCGGCTGCTGCCGCTGCTCGACCTGCCGGACACCTGGTGGCCGATCGAGCTCCCGATGGTCGACGGCACGGTGACCGGCTGACGCGAGGCGTGCCCGGGGCTTTCCGTCCCCGGGCACCTCGATCATTGCAGGACACCGGCGCGGAAGGCCTTGGCCACCGCGTGGGCCCTGTCGTTGGCGTCCAGTTTGCGGAAGACGTTCTTCAGGTGGCTGTGGATGGTCGCCGCGCTCAGGTAGAGGTGGGCGCCGATCTGCTTGTTGGTCTTACCCTCCGCCACCAGGGTCAGGATCTGTACCTCCCGGTGGCTGAGCGAGTCGATGTCGATGGGGGAGAGTCGGCGCGAGGTCCGAAAGAGTTCATCCATGGATCTCACTGTCCAGCCGGTCAGTGGCCCGTTCGTGTCACGTACCGGGTGGCCATCGTGCCGTTTCTGGTTTGACATCCCCCGGTCGGCCGGTGAAATGAATGTGACATACGTTCGTGTCCGTAGACTGCGTCGGGTGAGCATCGGCAAAGGCGACATCGCACCCGACTTCGAGCTGTCCGACCAGAACGGCACGCCCCGGCGGCTGACCGACCTGCTGGCGGACGGGCCCGTCGTCCTCTTCTTCTACCCCGCGGCCATGACCAAGGGCTGCACCGCGGAGGCCTGCCACTTCCGGGACCTGGCGGCGGAGTTCCGCGCGGCCGGCGTGCAGCGGGTCGGCATCAGCAGGGACACCGTCGAGAAGCAGAAGCTCTTCGCGGAGACCCACACCTTCGACTACCCGCTGCTGTCCGATCCCGATTCGGCGACCATCGCGGCGTACGGCGTGAAGCGCAAGCTGAACCTCGGCCCGCTGAGCACCAAGCGGATGACGTTCGTGATCGGCACCGACCGGAAGATCCTCGACGTCATCCACAGTGAGCTGGACATGAACCAGCACGCCGCCGAGGCTCTCAGCGTGGCGGCCGCCGCCGAGTCCTGACCCGCTCCGCGCGGTGGAAGGCCGCGCAGAGCGCCACCAGGGTCACGGCGAAGACCGGCAGCCACAGCAGGCGGTGCAGTGGCCACATCCCGGCGGGCGCGTCGGACAGGCCGGGCAGCGGGCCGGCGAGCAGCCCGCCGAAGGTGACCAGCAGCAGGGCGCTCTGGTGCCAGCAGTAGACGGTCATCGCCGACCGATTGAGCACGGCGACCGGCGCCCCGACGACCGGTCGCCGCAGCCATCCGGCCAGCCGGTCCCGCACCAGCAGGAACACCCCGATCTGCGCGGCGGCCAGGGCCAGGGCGAACAGCGACGGGGGATCGAGGTTCGACCAGCCGTCGCCGGGGACGCCCACCGCGCTGGCCGGATAGCCGGCGAGCAGCACCAGGGCGGCGCCGGCCAGCACACCCGCCGGCGCCAGGATCCGGCCGGCCCGGCGGGGGAGGGACCCGTCGGCCAGGGCGACACCCAGCAGATACGGCACCGCCCAGCCCGCCACCGTGGCCAGTGGATGCAGCCACGTCGCCACATCGAGGTGACGGGTGACGTCACAGGCCGCCACCAGCGCGATCGCCGGGGCCAGCGGCCACAGCCGGAATCGGCCGACCGCGGCCCGCAGCAGCGGAGCGATCACGGTCAGGATCAGATAGACGATCAAGAACCAGAGCGGATGTACGAGCAGCGAGCGCACCACGTGCAGGGTGCTGTCCGGTGCGCCGGTTGCCTTCAGCAGCAGCCAGGCGGGCAGCCACACGGCGGCCAGCAGTGCGACCGGACGGGCTAGCCGGACAAATCGGGCGGCGAGTCCGGGGCGGTTGCGCGCGGCCGGGTCACGGCGGCCGCGGGTGGCCCGCTCACGGCGGCTGCGGGCGGCCGCGAATCCGCCGGCGAAGAAGAACAGGCCCAGGGTCTGTAGCACCCATGTCGCCGGGGTCAGCGCGGGGAACGCCGCCAACGGGCTCGCCCCGTGCCACGCCGCGGGCCGGGACGGATCGCTGACCACGGCGGAGACCAGCCAGTGACCGGCGACGACGCCCACGATTGCCACGGCCCGGAGCGCGTCGATCGTACGATCGCGGGTCTCAAGGTTTGTGGATCTTGAAAGAGTCATGGCAGATCACCGGCGATCCGGGCCAACGCCGCCAGCGAATCGGTGCCCGGTGACAGATAGTGATCGTGATCGTGGACGTCCGCGGTGGCGAAAACCCGGGCGCCGAACCCCGGCCCGGCCGGCTTGGCCCCGTGACCCAGCCCGAACAGCCGCGCCGCCGGAACCCACCGCACCCAGTCCTGATCGCTCTGCCCCGCCCACACCCGGGCGCCCGTGCCCAGACCGGCGACGTCGTCGACCCCCATGCCGGCGCTGCCGAACACGGCGATGTCGGTCACCTGCGGCGGCAGCCGGGGCGCGGCGTGCCCGATCACCACCGACCCGTAACTGTGCCCGAGCAGCGCGATCGTCGCCCGCGGGCGAACCGCGACCAGACCGGCCACGAACCGTTCCAGCTCCGCGGCCCCGGCCCGCGCCAGGTTCGCCCGGCCGGCCTCGTCGAACCCCTGCGGCGTGTCGTAACCGAGCCAGGCGATCACCGCGAACCCACCGGATCCCGCCCCGGCCCGCTGGAGGTCGGCGGCCTGCACGGCCGGTGACCGGTACGACTTCCCGCCCACGCCCCGCCAGAAATTCGCCAGCCGGTTGGTCATGCCGGGCACCAGCACCGCGATCCGCCGTGCCGTCGACAGGTCACCGAACACCTGGGCGACCCGGCCCCGCCCGTTCGGGTCGAACAGCAGGAAGTCGCCGTCCGGGCGGTCGATCCCGGCCGCCAGCATGGACCGCCGGTTCGCCTCGTAGCGCAGCGTGATCGGCGCCGTCGGCTGCGCGGCTGCGCTCACCGGGGCCGGAACCGAGGGCGCGGCCAGCACGGTACCCCCCGACGGCGCCACGATGACCGCGGTGACCGCCAGAACCGTCCGCAATCGATTGATCAGGATCATGCCGTTCACGGTGCCGGGCGGCCGGGCGCCGCCACATCGGCCCGGGGACGGCAACGGGATCCGCCCGTGGGCGTAAGCCCGCGAGCCGATGCGCCGGTGATCTTCACGTCGATACAGTCGGCCGCATGCCTACCCCACCGAACCGGACGGGTGGCGTGCTGGCCTGGAGCGCCGCGCTCCTGTTCCCGTTCGCCCTGTTCGCCACGCTCACCCTGCCGGGCGGCGGCGCGAACCTGCTCCAGGTGCCCCTGGTCGCCCTCGCGCTGCTGCTGCCCCTGGGACTGGCCCGCCGATCCCCGCTGCCGGCTCTCCTGGTGCTGCTCGCCGGTGGTGTAGCCGTCCTGTTCATCGTCCAGAACGAGTCCCTCGTCAGCATCCTCCTCATCGTCCTGGTCATCGTGGCCGACGGCATGGTGGGCAACGTGGCGGCGACCCGGCCACGGCGCCTGTCGTTGCCGGCGGCAGCCCTGACCGCGGTCGTGGCGGGAACCCTGGCCGTGACCGTCGGCCGGGCCGGCGACGTGGCGACGGTGCTCACCGCGATCCTGCTGGGGGTCATCACCGCCTGGGTGATCGGCGACTCGATCCGGCAGCGCCGCCGGCACGCCGCCACCCAGCGGGAGCAGGCCGAGGCCCGGGCCGTCGAGGCGGAACGGCTGCGGATCGCCCGTGAGCTGCACGACATGGTCGCGCACAGCATCGCCGTCATCGCCGTACAGGCCGGCATGGGCCGCCGCGTCATCGACACCCGGCCCGCCGAGGCCCGCAACGCCCTGGCCAACATCGAGGACACCAGCCGGGAGACCGCGGCCGCCCTGCGCCGGATGCTCGTCAGCCTGCGCCGCGGCGACGGCGACTCCGGCCCGGCGCCACGGGACCCCGCTCCGGGCCTGGCCGACCTCGACGACCTCGTCACCCGCAGCGCCCAGGCCGGTGTGGAGGTCCGGCTGCGCCGCCACGGCGACCGGACGCCGCTGCCGCCCGACATCGACCTGTCCGCGTTCCGCATCGTCCAGGAGGCGGTGACCAACGTGATCCGGCACGCCGGCACCGGCCACTGCGACGTCGGCGTCCACCAGGACGACCGTGCGCTCGCCATCGAGGTCACCGACGACGGCCCCGGCACGGGCGTGCCCGCCGTCGCCGGCAGCGGGAACGGCCTCACCGGCATGCGCGAACGCGTCAGCCTGCTGGGCGGCGAGTTCGCCTCCGGCCCCCGGCCCGGCGGCGGATTCCGGATCGCCGCGACCATTCCGATCCCGGAGGCCACCCGATGAGCGTGCGCGTGGTGCTCGCCGACGACCAGCCGCTGATCCGCAGCGGGCTACGGGTTCTCATCGACGACACCGAGGACCTGCGGGTCGTCGGCGAGGCCGCCACCGGGGCCGAGGCCGTGCGCCTGGTCCGCGAACAGGAACCCGACGTCGTCGTCATGGACATCCGGATGCCGGTCATGGACGGGATCGAGGCCACCCGGCACATCACCGCCGGAACCGGCCCGGCCCGGGTGCTCATGCTCACCACGTTCGACGACGACGAGTACGTCTACTCCGCCCTGCGTGCCGGAGCCAGCGGGTTCCTGGTCAAGGACATGGCACTCGACGACATCCTCGGCGCCATCCGGGTGGTCGCCGCCGGGGACGCCCTGATCGCCCCGAGCGTCACCCGCCGCCTCATCGAGCATTTCGCCGCCGCCCCCACGCCGGCCCCGCCGCCGGTCCGGCCACGCGCCGACGACACGATCACCGAGCGGGAGCGTGAGGTGCTCACCCTCGTGGGCCGCGGCCGGTCGAACGCCGAGATCGCCGAGGAACTGCACATCAGCCCGGCGACCGCCAAGGCCCACGTGGCCCGGCTCTTCACCAAGCTCGACGCCCGCGACCGGGTCCATCTGGTGATCCTCGCGTACGAGATGGGTCTGGTCGCCCCCTCGTAGGGTGCCCTGCCGGTACCTGTCTCACCAGTGACTCCCTGCCGCCCGGCTGCTGGCGCTTTGATGGTGGTGAGAACCTTCCTGAGGAGGACAACCATGCGCCAGGCAGTCATGTACGCCCCCGGTGACGTCCGCGTGGAGCAGCGCGACCGCCCGGCCGTCGCCCGCCCGACCGACGCGGTCATCCGGGTCGAGGCGGCGTGTGCCAGGAGTCGATGCTGCAGGCGATCCGCTCCACGCGGCCCGGCGGGCACGTGGGCTACGTCGGCGTCGCCCACGAGGTCACGCTGCCCGGCATGGAGCTGTTCCTGTCCGGCGTTCACCTGCACGGCGGCCCGGCCCCGGTGCGCCGCTTCCTGCCCGAGCTGATCGACCTCGCCCTCAAACGAGAGATCGACCCGGGCCGGGTGTTCGACCTGTCGCTCCCACTCGACGAGGCGGCCGAGGGCTACCGGGCGATGGACGAGCGCCGCTCCATCAAGGCACTGCTCAGGCCCTGACTCACGTTGCCGGCAGGCCGGTGATCTCCTCGTAGAGGGCGTCGTACCCGGCGTCGTCGACCAGATCGAGCAGGCCGTCGTCGTCCACGGCGTAGACGCCCCTGTCGAAGCAGGCGTTGGTGACGGCCACCAGTTCGGCGACCGAGTTGAACTCGACGACCGGGTGGCCCGGCACCAGCAGCGACACGACCACCGGCTCCTCGCCCGGCGTGTTCCAGGCGGCCACGTACAGGTCGATTCCGCCGTCACGCAGCAGCGGCACCCAGTGGGCGTAGGGCAGCTCGACGGACAGATCGGCTTTGGTCTCGTCGAGGGCGACCGGCCAGTAGCCCGGGATCACCCAGCAGTCGCCGATCGTCTGGCCGTCCGCGTCGTCGACGCCGTCACACCACGAGAACCAGGATCGGACCGCCGCCGGCACATCGGCGCCGAGCACGGCGGTGATCTCCTCATCCGGCCGTCCGGGCCGCAGCCAGTCGGCGGCCGGCGCGCCGAGCCGGCTCAGCCGGCCACTCCACTCGCGCAGGGCGTTTCCGAGATCGTCGTCCGCATCCACGAGCAGGAAGGTAGCAGGTCAGAAGTATTCTTCCGGACAGTCCCAGGGGTTGCCGCTCTCCGGCGAGCCCGGCTCCGTCACCACGACGAACCCACCGCCCTTCCCGGCATCGGCCGGGTGGTCGGCCGGCAGGGGAGTGTTGATGAGCACGAAGGCCGCGGTCAGGGAGAGCGCACCGGCCGCCAGGGAGATCAGATCCCGTCTGCGCATGCCCAGTCCTCTCACCGCACGGATCGTACGCTCCTCAGTCAATCCCCGCCCTCCCGCGCAGGGACGCCCTGATGGGGAATGGACGGTGTGCGGCGGGGAACGGTGCGCCGGGGATCAGTTCGGGCGTTTCGCGTTACGGCGGCGGGCCGCTCGGTAGTTTCCGTGGGTGGCGACCTTCATCATCTACAGCCCCGGTGCGCTGCAGCCCTACGGTCACGCCTTCGACTACGTCGGCGGACTCGGGTCCGGTCTGTGCGGCCAAGGCCACCAGGTGCACGTCGTGACGCACGACGGGCCGCTGGTGCTGTCCGACGTCACTGTGCATACCGCCACCTCCGCGGCCTGGGACCGGCTGCTCGACGTCCTGCCGTCGAGACTGCGCAGGCACGCGTTCCGGCTGCTGGCGGAGCCTCGCCTGCTGTCCACGCTGAGCCGGCTCAGGACGGAGCACCCGGACGCCCCGGTGCTGTTCGAGACGTTCGAGTACCTGAGCCTCGCCCGCTATCTGCGGCGGCACAACGGGGGGTGCACCGGTGGCATCTTCCACTCCACCACCTTCCGCTCCGAACGGGAAGGCGTGCTGCGGACGGCATACAAGCGGGTCTCGGCCCGGGCGGCACGGCGAATCGCACGCAGCCTGGCCGTGGTGTACGTGCACGGCCCGCACCTGCGTCGCAGGCTCCTCGACGAGCTGTCCCTACCCGAGACCTCGCCTGTGCGGGTGCTTGCTTACGGTGCCCCCGACCCCGCCGAAGTCGTGGTCCCCACCCGGGAGACGGCGCGGGAGGCGCTCGGGCTCCCGGCCGGGAAGAACATCCTGCTGTCGTTGGGCACGCTGCGCCGCGACAAGGATCTGTCCACGCCGGTGCGCGCCGTCGCAGCCAGCCCGGACTGGGTGCTCGTGCACGCCGGCCCGGAGGGCGACGCGTCCTATCGAGAGCTGGAGCAGCTGGGTGAGGCGAACGGGCTCGGCGACCGGCTCGTGATCCACAAACGGTTCATCCCGGCGGTCGAGCACTCCCTCTACTTCGGCGCGGCCGATCTGGTGTCCGCGTTCTACGACCCGGCGATGACCCACGAGAGCGGGACGGCGAAGCGGGTGCGCGCGTTCTCCCGGCCGCTGCTCGCGGCGGGCCCCCCGGACCTGCTCGACTACGTCACCGAGTGGGGCGTCGGCTACACCGTCCCGCCCCATGACGTGGATGCGGCAGCTGAAGCCCTCCGCCGTCATGCCGGTCTGTCACCCGAGGACGCCGCGGCGCTCGAGCAGCGCATCCACCGCGCGGGGCAGGAGTTGTCGTGGCGAGCGGTCGCCGCGACCGTCGCCGCCGACCTCTGCCCGGACGATACGACGTAGTACAGCTTCACGAACAAGGCCGGGCGGGAAAGGACTGGACGCGACGATGCCCGGGCTTGTACTTTGCAGCTGCCCGTGACACCGCCTGAGGAGGTGAGACCCATGAACGTTGTATCGCAGTGGGTGCTCCCTCTTACCGTCACGGTTGGGCGATTGACGTAGGTGTCGCCGGGAGCGCCGCGAAGGCACTCCTGGAAGGCAACACCATGGAATTCGATGTGATCATCGCCGGTTGCGGGCCGGCCGGCGCGATGCTCGCCGCCGAGCTGCGGCTGCACGACGTGCGGGTTCTCGTCGTGGAGAAAGAGACCGAGCCGGCCTCGTTCGTCCGGATCGTCGGTCTGCACATTCGCAGCCTCGAACTGTTGGCGATGCGCGGGCTGCTCGACCGCATTCGAGAACACGGGCGACGGCGCCCGGCCGCCGGCTTCTTCGCCGCGATCGACAAACCTCAACCCCACAACCTCGATTCGGGGTACGCCTACCTGCTCGGCATTCCGCATCCGGTGATCGTCCGGCTGCTGGAGGAACACGCGGTCGCAGTGGGCGCGGAGGTCCGGCACGGTGCGGCGGTGACCGGTCTCGAGCAGGACGACGAGGGTGTGACCGTCGAACTGGGCAGCGGGGAGACGGTGCGTGCCCGCTATCTGGTCGGCTGCGACGGCGGCCGCAGCACGGTGCGCAAACTCCTGGGCGTCGGCTTCCCGGGGGAGCCCGCGCGTAACGAGACGCTGATGGGCGAGCTGGGCGTGACCGCCCCGGCGGAGGAGATCGCCGCCCGGATGGCCGAGATCAGCGTGACCGACAGGCGGTTCAGTCTGCGGCCCGCCGGTGATGGCGTCTACGGCGTGGTGATCCCGGTGGAGGGTGTCAGCGATCGTGGGGAGCCGCCCACCCTCGACGATTTCAAGAAGCAGTTGCAGATCGTCGCGGGAACCGATTTCGGGGTGCATTCCCCGCGCTGGATGTCCCGTTTCGGCGATGCCACGCGGATGGCCGAGAGCTATCGGGTGGGGCGGGTTCTTCTGGCCGGCGACGCGGCCCACATTCATCCGCCGATCGGCGGGCAGGGCCTCAATCTGGGTGTGCAGGACGCGTTCAACCTGGGCTGGAAACTGGCCGCGCAGATCCGCGGATGGGCGCCGGAGACACTGCTGGACACGTATGAGGATGAACGCCGTCCGGTCGCCGCGGACGTACTGGACAACACCCGCGCCCAGATGGCGTTGGTGTCCTCCGAACCGGGTGCTCAGGCCGTACGAAAATTGTTGTCGGAATTGATGGATTTCGACGAGGTGAATCGGTTTCTGATCGGGAAGATCGTCGGGATCGACATCCGGTACGACTTCGGTGCGGGTCCCGATCTGCTGGGCCGGCGCATGCCCGACGTCGAGGTGAAGCAGGGACGGCTCTACGGGCTGCTGCACCGCGGCCGTGGCCTGCTGCTGGACCGCACCGAACGGCTGACCGCCGGCGGCTGGGCGGACCGTGTCGACCATCTCGCCGATCCCACCGCGGCTCTGGACGCGCCGGCCGTGCTACTGCGCCCGGACGGGCATGTCGTCTGGATCGGTGACGACCAGCGGGATCTGGACGAGCGACTCGCCCGCTGGTTCGGCCGCCCGATCGCCGGCTGAGAAGAGGCGCCGGATCGGCGGCTGACAACTCCGCCTCGGTGATGGGCCGCACCTACCCGGGTCCCGGCTCCACGATCGGCCCCGCGGTGGTCTTCGGACTGCGTGCCGCCCGGCACATGGCCCGCGGGTGAAAGGTACGCCTTTCGGGTGAGTGACGTCATGTGGCACATTGGCCAGGCACAGAGGCGAGTAACGGGGGTCTGGTACGACATGGCGGTTTCACGACAGCGGCGCCGGATGCTCAGGGCGTTGTCCGCGGCGACGATCGCGGCGGCGGTGCTGTCCCCGGCGGCGCCGGCGTGGGCCGCTCCCGGCTATCCCTCGCTGGCCCCGTGCGTGCCGGGCGTGGCGACGGCGGCCGACGACGCGATCGCCGCCCAGCTCAAGCCGATGATGAACGGCCGCCGCCTCGGCTCCGCGGTGACCGGCCCCCGGATCGCCTGTGCCCGCGCGATCGTCGCCACCGTCCAGTCCCGGGGGCTGGGCCAGCGCGCCGCCGTGATCGCCGTCACCACCGCGATCGCCGAGAGCACGCTGAACAACCACACCGTCGCCTACGACCACGACAGTCTCGGCCTGTTCCAGCAGCGGCCCTCGCAGGGGTGGGGCAAGCCCGCGCAGGTGGTGGACCCGGTCTACGCCACCAACGCGTTCCTCAACGCGATGCTGCGCAAACACCCGGGCGGCGCCTGGATGACCGGCGACATCGGAGCGATCTGCCAGCGGGTGCAGGGCTCGGCACTGCCGCTGGCGTACGCCCCGGAGGCCCACGACGCGCAGCTCATCGTCGGGCGGTTGTGGACACAGGCGGGTGCGGCGCCGGCACCGCAGCCGACGGCGCCGTCCGGGCCGTACCAGAAGGCGCTCGCCGCGGCGGGCACCCAGCTGGGCGCTCTCGCCGGGCGGCACGAGCTCGCGCTGGCCGACTGGAACGGCGACGGCCGGCCCGACCTGTTCGTCGTCGAGGGCACCGGGACGGCCAGCGGCAAGACCGAGATCCGCATCATGGACGGCGCCGCCAACTTCGCGGCCCTGCTGCTGAACAGGGTGACCGCGCTCGACGAGACCGGCGACCTGTACACCTACGCGATCGCCGACATCAACGGCGACAAACGGCCGGACCTCGTGGTGGTGCAGCGCTCCGGCACCACGAGCGGCACCGCCGAGGTGACCGTCCTCGACGGGGCGTCGGCCTTCCGGCAGCAACTGCTCCACACCGGTACGCCGCTGGCCGCCAACGACGAACGCCGGGAGTTCGCCGTGACCGACTGGAACGGCGACGCCCACCCGGATCTCGTCGTCACCAAGACCTCCGGCACCCCCGGCAACCGGATGCAGGTCCAGCTTCTCGACGGAGCCGCGAACTTCCAGCGGCACCTGACTCCGGCGATCGTCACCGCGGAGCCCGCGAACCCTGACCACCGGGTGCTCGTGACCGATTTCAACAACGACCGGCGGCCCGACCTGGTGATCGCCGAGACGTCCGCCAAGGCCGACGGCCGGACCCGGCTGCGCGTGCTCGACGGGGCGACCGGGTTCCAGCGCACGCTGTTCAAGGCCGACACCGCCCCGGGCGTCACCCACCACCTCGAGCTGCTGATCACCGAGTGGAACGGCGACCGCCGCCCGGACCTGTTGCTGGTGCAGGAGAACGGCACCGCCAGCGGCCGTACCGAAATGGTGGTTCTCGGCGGTTAGCCGCCCTCCTCCGGTAGGCCGATTGACCGGATGTCAGCCGTTTGTGCAGCTAGCATGGCTGGCGAGAAGGTCAAGCCGAACACTCCCCCTGGTGCCGGTCACGATGGGTGGTGGGGGATGCAAGCCGATGATCGCGCCGTTCTGCTGTCCGGACCGGATGTCGGTGACCTGGAGCAGGAGTACGTTCTGGCCGCCCTCCGCTCGGGCTGGATCGCACCGGTCGGCCCGGATCTGGACCGGTTCGAGCGGGAGATCGCCGAGCGGGCCGGGGTGCCGCACGCGGTCGCGGTGAACTCCGGGACGGCCGCCCTGCACCTGGCCCTGATGGGCGTCGGCGCCGGTCCCGGTGACGTCGTCGTCGTGCCCACGCTGACCTTCGTGGCCACGGCGAACGCCGTCATGCACGCCGGCGCCACCCCGGTCTTCGCCGACTGCGACCCGGCCACCGGCAACCTCGATCCCGGTCTGCTGGCCGGCGTGCTCGCCGACCTGGACGCCGAGGGGGCACGCGTGCGGGCGGTGATGACCGTCGACCTGTACGGCCAGTGCGCCGACTACGGGCGGATCCTGCCACCCTGCGACCGGTACGGCGTACCCGTCGTCGAGGACGCCACCGAGGCGCTCGGGGCCGCGCACGCCGGGCGCCCGGCCGGCTCGTTCGGGCGGGCCGCGGCGTTCTCGTTCAACGGCAACAAGATCATCACCACGTCGGGCGGCGGCATGCTGGTCACCGCCGACGAACGGCTGGCCGACCGGGCCCGCTACCTGGCCGGTCAGGCACGGCTGCCGGCCGAGCACTACGAGCACGGCGACGTCGGCTACAACTACCGGCTCAGCAATCTGCTGGCCGCGCTGGGCCGGGCCCAGCTGTGCCGCCTGGACGCGATGATCGAACGACGGCGGGCCTTGCACGACGGGTACGCCAAGATCTTCGCGCACGTCGACGGGGTGAGCATGCTCGGCGGCGACGACCCGGCCGCCAACCGCTGGCTCACCGCCGTCGTCGTCGATCCGGACCGGACCGGCTGGCGGGCCCGTGACCTGGCCGTACATCTGGCGGCACGCAACGTGGAGACGCGGCCGGTCTTCAAACCCATGCACCGCCAGCCCGCGTACGCGCACGCCCGCGCCTTCCTGACCGGCGCCGCCGAGCGCCTGTTCGCCGACGGCCTGGTCCTGCCCGGCGGGTCCGCGCTCGGCGACGACCAGGTACGCCGGGTCCTCGACGAGATCACCGAGTTCTTGGAAGGCCACCAATGAAAGCTCGATTCACCGATATGGCGCAGCGAGTCATCGACATCGGCGTGTCCGCGACCGCCCTGGTCGTCACCGCGCCGGTGATGGCCGGGGTCGCCGCGGCGGTCGCGGCCAACCTGGGGCGCCCGGTGCTGTTCCGTCAGCGGCGGCCGGGTCTGCACGGCCACCCGTTCACCCTGGTCAAGTTCCGCACCATGCGGGACGTCGACGAGCGGCGCGGTCTGGTCACCGACGCGGACCGGCTCACCGGCCTGGGCCGGGCACTGCGCTCCACCAGCCTGGACGAACTGCCGACGTTGTGGAACGTGCTGCGCGGCGACATGAGCCTGGTGGGACCGCGGCCGCTGCTCATGCAGTACCTCGACCTGTACAGCCCGGACCAGGCGCGGCGTCATCTGGTCCGGCCGGGGGTCACCGGGCTCGCCCAGGTGAGCGGCCGGAACCTGCTGGACTGGGAGGAGCGGCTGGCCCTCGACGTCTGGTACGTCGACCACCGCTCGCTGGCGCTGAACGCCAAGATCTGCCTGCGGACCGTGCTGACCCTGTTCCGCCGGGAGGGCATCTCGGCGCCGGGGGAGGCCACGATGTCGCTGTTCACAGGTTCTCCGCGGGTCGTGGCGGAAGCCGACGGCGATGCCTGAACCGATCGTCATCGTCGGGTGCGGGGGCTACGGCCGGGAGATCTTCGGCGTCATCGCGGCCGTCAACGGCGCCGGCGGCTCGTGGAAGGTGACGGGCTTCCTCGACGACACCCCGTCCGAGGCGAACCTGCGCCGTCTGGACCGGCTCGGCACCGCCTGGCTGGGCCCGAACGCGCTGCTGGCGGAGCTGGACGCGCACTACGTCATGGGCATCGGCGATCCGCGGACCCGGGCCGTGGTCACCGCCCTGCTGGAACCGTTCGGCAGGCCCGCGGCCACCCTCGTGCACCCGGCGGCCGTCCAGGGGCCGCACAATCTCCTGGCCGACGGGGTGGTGCTGTGCGCCGGGGCCCAGATCACCACGAACGTGACCCTGGGCCGGCACACGCACCTCAACCTGAACGCGACGGTGGGCCACGACTCGGTGCTCGCCGACCACGTACAGGTGAATCCGCTCGCGGCGGTGTCCGGCGACTGCGAGATCGGGCGGGAGGTGCTGATCGGCACCGGCGCCGTGGTGCTCCAGGGCCGGGAGGTGGGTGACGGCGCGACGGTGGGCGCGAGCGCCTGCGTGGCCCGGGACGTCGGCGCCGGGCAGATCGTCAAGGGCGTGCCGGCCAGATAGCGGAGATGACATCGTGCGGATCACCTACATCCACCAGTACTTCAAGACGCCCGGGATGTCCGGCGGAACCCGGTCGTACGAGTTCGCCCGGCGCCTGGTCGACCGCGGCCACGAGGTGCACATGATCACCGGTGATCCGGACGGCGACCGAGCCCGGGTCACCCGGGAGGCGGGCATCGTCGTGCACTGGCTGCCGGTGCCGTACAGCAACGCGATGTCGTACCGTCGCCGGATCGGGGCGTTCTTCGACTTCGTCCGCCGGTCGACGGTCGAGGCGGCCCGGATCCCGGCCGATCTCGTCCTCGCGACCAGCACCCCGCTCACCGTGGCGATCCCCGGCGCGTACGCGGCCATGCGCCGCCGCGTGCCGATGGTGCTGGAGGTCCGCGACGTGTGGCCGGAGCTGCCGATCGCGATGGGCGCGCTCCGGTCACCGGTCAGCCGCTGGGCGGCCGAGCGGCTGGAGGCGTGGGCCTACCGCCGGGCGGCGCACGTCATCGCGCTGTCCCCGGGCATGGCCGCCAGCATCCAGCGCCGTTTCCCACGGGTGGGGGTCACCGTCGTGCCCAACAGCTCCGACATCGGCCTGTTCGCCGGGGCCGACCGGGCCGGGGCGGTCCTGCGCGAGGAGACGCCGTGGCTGGGGGACCGGCCGCTGGTCCTCTACGCCGGCACGCTCGGCCCGGCCAACGGCGTCGACTACCTGGTCCGGATGGCGGCGTGCCTGGCCGAGACGGCCCCCGACGCCCGCGTCGCGATCATCGGCGATGGCCGGATGCGCGACAGCCTCCGGGAATTGGCCGCCGGGCTGGGTGTCCTGGACCGCAACCTGTTCCTGCTGGGGCCGGTCAGCAAGGAGCGGGTGGTGGCGTTCTTCGGCGCGTGCGACCTGGCGACGTCGGTGTTCGTCGACATCCCCGAGCTGGGGAACAACTCGCCGAACAAGGTCTTCGACGCGTTCGCCGCGGGCCGTCCGGTGGCCGTCAACCACGGTGGGTGGATCGCCGACCTGCTGACCGAGAGCGGCGCCGGCCTGGTGCTGCCGGCCGGCGATCCCGGGGCGGCGGCCATCGCGGTCGCCGACTTCCTGGGCGACGAGTCCGACCGCACGTCCGCGCGGGCGGCGGCGTCCGCCCTGGCCCGCGACCGTTTCGACCGTGACCTGCTGTTCGAGGACTTCGAGCGGGTCCTGGACCGGGCCGTCTACCGCGGCAGTGGGGCCGGCGCCCGCGCGGGCCGGACCACGGCCAGCAAGAGGAAGATCCACATCAGCCGCGCGTCGTAGTAGTCGCCGGAGAACAGGCTGGTGGCGCCCATGAAGATGCCGCAGTAGGCGGCGAACCGGGCTTCCAGGCTGCGTTCGCTCTTCGGCACGGCGGTGTACGCCTGCCACAGGATCAGCCACGCCAGGGCCAGCAGCGCCAGCCCGACGAACCCGCCCTCGGCCGCGACCGACAGCGGCAGGTTGTGCACGTAACTCTCGCCGGAGCCGAGATCGGCGATCGTATGGAAGCCGTTCAGCCCGGTGCCGAGCAGCGGCCGCTGCCAGAAGATCTGCAGCGCCATCTGGAACAGCACGTCGCGGTCGGAGGTGTATCCCTGCTCGACGGTCCCCTCGAGGAACCGGGTCCGCACGAAGTCGGCGATCGACGGCCCGGCCGTGACCACCAGGATCGCGGTCACCGCGACCATCAGGGCGAGCGGCTTGGCGATCCGGTCGATGTTGAGCCGGGGCCGGATCGCCAGCAACGCGACGGCGACGGTGATGCCGAACGAGATGAGGCCGCCCCGGGAGCCGGAGGCGATCGCGCCGAACAGGAACACCGGGATCGGCACCAGCCACGTCAGCTTGTCGCCGCTGCGCAGGTACAGGTAGAACGATGTGAAGACGCCCATGATCATGAGGCGGATGAACACGTTCGGGCCGCCGCCGAAAGCCGCCCACCGTCCGGTCACGTCGCGGCCCAGCCCGGTCGCGCCGGCCAGGAAGTAGATCCAGGCCGCGACGTAGAACATCTTGAAGGTCATCTCGGTGACCCGGTCACGGTCCCAGGCGGCGAGATTGAAGTAGATTACCAGCACTCCGGTGATCGCGCACAGGTCGCCGAGCCCCGGCCCGGTCACCGAGCCCGGCGGCACCCACAGCACCGACAGCCCCTGATAGCCGAACAGCAACAGGATGCCGAGCAGCGCCTGCCCGCCCTCGGCCGGGCGTGGGCCGACCCGGCTTGCCTCCAGAACAAGACCCAACAGCAGGATCAAGAACAGGGGTACGCGTACGTCGTTGAGGATCGGGATGTCCAGACCGGCCCGGGTCAGCGTGAAACGGCCGGCCAGGGTCACCACGAACGCGAGCAGCACGACCAGGCCGGGCCGGGGCGTGTCCGGGGCGGTCATGACTGTGCCTTCTTGGTCATGCCCGCCCGGCCCTCGCCTGCGAGACCGTCGTCAGCTACGGCCGGCTGCCGCTCGGTGCAGTTGGTCATGACGGAGACCGGCGCAGGGCGGTCGCGGCGAGCCCCACCCCGGTGAGCCCCAGCACCGTGGCCGCCGACAGAAGCCCGAGCATCGACGCGTACGACGGAGTGAGGAACCGGGTGCCGACGGCGGTCATCACGACTTCCACCGTCAGGCAGGCGACCAGCAGCCGGCTCATCGGCTTGGCCTCGAACAGTACGTCCAGCACCGGCCGGGCGGTGTAGAACATCGCCAGCGGGACCGCGGCGAGCACACCGAGCCGCAGCACCGGCACCGCGGCGTCGAATTCGGGGCCGAGGAAGCCGTGCACCATCGGCGGGGCGAACAGGATGATCACGCCGGTCGGCAGCGTGGCGACCACGGCTGCCAGCAACGGCAGCACGGCGAGCCGCCGCCGTACCGCCCGGTGCACGCCGCCGTGGTGGAAGAGCCGGCTGAGCCGGGGCATCAGCACCGGGGTGAGCATGGCGAACACCGAGCAGATCAGGGTGACCGCCGAGGTGGTGAATCCGACGTAGCCCGCGTCCTCGCCGCCGGTCGTCGTCACGGCCACGGCCAGGGTGGGCACCGTGAAGAGGGCGGGCAGGGCCAGTTCCCCGGGCATTCGGCGTACCCCGTACGCGATCAGGGTCTTGACGTCCGGTTCCGGAGCCGGAGACGTGGACGGGGCCGGAGGCCGGCGCCGCCGGACCGCGAAGGTCGCCCCGATGCCCACCACCGCCGTGGCGAGGCCCTGGAGCAGAAGGAAGTCCTCGATCCGGTCGGTGGCGGCGAACGCGGCCAGCGGGACCACGCCGCCGCCGATCCCGAGGGCCAGATTCGAGGCCGCCACCTGGCCGGCGCCGCGGAGGGCGGCCAGCGCGACGGCGCACAGGCTGCTGCCGGCCAGCGTGATCAGGACGGCGGTCGTCGCGGACCTTCCGCCGGGTAGCCCGAGCAGCGCGGCGATCTCGTCACCGGCGACCGCGCCGGCCAGCGCCACGGCGGTGACCAGGCCTGCCTCGATGGACATCGCCTGCAGGGCGAGCCGCCGGGTGGTGTGCACGGTACGTGGCAGGAAGCGGTAGAGGCTCACGCCGAGTCCGAGCAGCACGGCCGGCTGCACGGTGCTCACCACGCTGCGGGCGATCTGGTAGAACGCGAACCCGTCGACACTGCCGCGCTCGGCGACCAGGTGGAACAGGTAGAGCCCGATGCCCAGGACGAGAAACTGCACGAACAGCGTGGCGACGAAGTCGCGGCGTACGGTGGCGGGCACGGCCCGCAGCAGTGACCGGAGGCTCACGAGGCCGGTCTCTTCCGGCCGCCCTGATCGCCCCGGGCCGGCCCGGAGCCGGACAGATAGGTGTCGTAGTTCGGCACCGCGTCCGGGCCCTTGCGGGCGACCATGTTCAGCACGCAGCCCAGCAGCGTGGCGCCGACCGCGTGCAGCGTTTGGACGGCGGCGGTGACCTGCGCCGACGTCGTCCTGTGGGCGCGTACGACCAGCAGCGTGCGGTCGGCGCGGGCGGCGACGACACCGCCGTCGGTGACCGGCAGCAACGGCGGGCAGTCGAAGACCACCACGTCGAACCGCCGGCGTGCCTCCTCGACCAGCTCGGTCATCCGCGATGAGCTGAGCAGCTCGCTCGGGTTGGGCGGGGCCGGCCCGCCGGCGAGCAGCCACAGCCCGGCGCCCCAGGGCTGGAGGACCTGCTCCAGCTCCGCGCCGCCGTTGAGCACCGTGCTCAGCCCGGCCGCGTCCTCCCGGCCCAGGAACGCGGCCAGCCGCGGATGCCGCATCTCGGTCTCGACGATGAGGACCCGCTGCCCGGCCTCGGCGAACAGCAGGGCCAGCCCGCACGCGGTGGACGAGCGGCCCTCGCCGGGGACCGCGCTGGTCACGGCGAGGGTCCGCACCGAACCGGCGGCCGCGGCGCACTGAACCTGCGTACGGATCTCGCGCAGCGCCTCGGTGCGGGCCGAGGCGCCGCGCGAGACGACGGGGTCGCCCGGGTCCATCGGCACCCGGGCCAGCACCGGCGCCGAGGTGAGGGCCTGGAGCGCCGCCGCGGTGCGTACGGTGCGGTCGGTCACCTCCCGGCCGACCACGCCGATCGCGCCCAGGATCAGGCCGGCGACCAGCGCGAGGGCAAGGTTGTTCAGCACGTCCGGCGACACCGGAGCCGTGTCGAGAGCGGGACCGGAGACGACGGTGACCTGAACCGTCGACGGCTCGGCCGGAGCTGGCCGCTCCAGTTCCTCGACGACCCGCGCGAAACGCCCGGTGAGACGGGCGAGCAGCAGCAGGGCCCGGTCGCGGCTCTGGTCCTGAACGCTGACCTTCATCATCACCGTGTCCGGGACGGGCTCTGCGGCGATCGCCGCACGGATCTGTTCGGCGTCCATGTCGACGCCGGGCGTCGCGGCCACCGGGATGACGACCTCGTCGCTGGTCAGCAGTTCGGTGTAGGAGGACATCCGGTTGAAGTTGAACAGGCTGGCCGGGTAGGCGTCGGCGCCGCTGACGGCCGGGGTGGCGAAGAAGAACGTGACGCGTGCGGCGTACACGGGTGTGGTGTTGATGTTGATGATCGTGGCGACCCCGAGCGCGACAGCGACCGAGGCGATCAGCGGCCACCGGTGCCGCCTGACGACCCGGAGGTATTCGCGCAGGCCCACCGAACCTCCCCGCACCCCTTTTCGAGACCGACGATACGGTGATTTAAAGGGATCATCCCGGAATAGCCGAGTTTGATACGCTGACGAACATGAGGCGCGCTCGCCTGCTGCGGCAACTCGTGGACAGCGCCGCGTGGGTGATCGGCCTTGTCGCGGCCGTGTTCATCCGCTACGACTTCGTCCCCGATCTCCGTCCGCTGATCGGCGTCCTGGTCGTGATCGTCCTGGCCGTTCTCGTGCACGCGGCGATCGACCACGCCCGGCAACTGCATCGGGGCATCCACCGTTTCGCCAGCGTCGACGACGCGAACTCGGTGGCCACCACCACCGTGCTGGTCGGGCTCATGCTGACCGCGGCCATCGTGCTGCTGTCCCGACCGCCGGTGCCGGTCGGCGTCCCCGCCCTCGGCGGCATGATCGCGCTGATGATCATGCTCGGCGTCCGCTATCTGTGGCGGGCCCGGCTGTTCCGGCGGCTGCGCCCGGACCGCCGGGTCGCCGCCCCGGCCCTGCTGTTCGGCGCCGGGTCGGCGGGGTCCCTGCTCGTCCAGTCGATGCTGCGCGACCCGACGGGCCGCTGGCTGCCCGTCGGCCTGCTCGACGACGACCCCGCCAAGCGCCGGCTGCGCGTGCACGGCGTACCGGTCCTGGGCACCCGCGACGACATCGCCCAGGCGCTGGCCGACACCGAAGCCGAGCTGGTGGTCTTCGCGGTGGCCAACGCGGACGCCGGCCTGGTCCGCGACATCCGCGACCGGACCCTGGCGGCCGGCGCCACGTTCAAGGTGGTGCCGTCGGTCAGCGAGCTGATGAACCAGCCCATCGAGGTCGGCGACATCCGCGAGGTCCAGGTGACCGACCTGCTGGGGCGCCACCAGATCGACACCGACCTGAGCAGCATCGGCGGCTACCTGACCGGCAAACGCATCCTGGTGACCGGAGCGGGCGGCTCGATCGGGTCGGAACTGTGCCGGCAGATCCACCACTTCCGGCCGGCCGAGCTGATGATGCTGGACCGCGACGAGACGTCCCTGCTCGCCGTCCAGCTGTCGATCGACCCGGCCGCCCGCCTCGACGATCCGGCGGTGATCCTCGCCGACGTCCGCGACGCCGGGCGGATGCGGGAGATCTTCCGCGAGCGGCGACCCGAGGTGGTCTTCCACGCGGCCGCCCTCAAACACCTGGCGCTGCTCCAGCGCTACCCGGGTGAGGCGGTCAAGACCAACATCATCGGCACGCTCAACGTCCTGCGCGCGTCCGGTTCGGTCGAGCGGTTCGTCAACATCTCCACCGACAAGGCCGCCGACCCGACGAGTGTGCTCGGCTACGCGAAACGGATCACCGAACGTCTCACCGCCTGGACCGCCCGGCGCAACCGGGGCACCTTCCTGAGCGTCCGCTTCGGCAACGTCCTCGGCAGCCGCGGATCGGTGTTCACCACGTTCAGCGCCCAGATCGCCGAGGGCGGCCCGCTCACCCTCACCCATCCCGACGTGAGCCGCTACTTCATGACCACGCAGGAGGCGGTCCACCTGGTCATCCAGGCCGCGGCCATCGGCATGGACGGCGAGGCCCTGGTCCTCGAGATGGGCGAACCGGTCCGGATCGCCGAGGTGGCGGCGCAGATGGTCGCCCTGTCGCAGAAGCAGATCCCGATCACCTACACCGGGCTGCGCCCGGGGGAGAAGCTGGCCGAGACGCTGTTCGGCGCCGACGAGGTCGACCGGCGGCCGTTCCACCCGCTGATCTCACACGTCGAGGTGCCGCCCCTGGACCCGGCCGACCTGCACCTGATCCCGCCCGGCGCGGACACCGAGGTGGTGATCACCCAGCTGGCCGACATGTGCGCCCGGCCCGCCGCCGCCGACCGGAGCCCGGCGGACACCGTGGTCCACGAGACGTTCCGGGCTTCGGGGTGAAACCGGCAAAGCGGAAGAAGGCCAATCACCAGCGCCAAAGGGCCGTCTCCTGCTGCAATCGGGTACATGGGCATCCGGTGCGACGAGGACGACCGTTCCGGGAACGGTGCGCACGCGGCTCTGCGTGCCTGGCGCGACAGCCTGATCGACCTCGGCGGCAACAACCGGCTGATCAACTTCACCACCGGCAACGGCGACGCGGTCGAGATCACCTCGCCGGAACCCGGGCAGGTGGTCACCGCGCTGGCCCGCGGCGACCGGTGCGCCCTGACCGGCCCCGGCGACAGCGGCGGGCCGGCGGGAGCCTTCCGCACCGAACTCACCGAACGCGCCCTCGGGCCGCTGCTGCGCCGGATGATGCGGCGAGCCCAGCAGGAACACCTCGACCGCGGCGTGGCCGTCCTGCATCTCGCGCTCGGGCTGCTGCACTGGCGGCTGGCCGCCGACGACGAGGACGCCGAGAGCCGGACCACCAGCTACACCAGCCCCCTGCTGCTGCTCCCGGCCGAACTCGTCGCAGGCGAACAGGGGCGGCCGCCGGACCTGCGGCTGCGCGACGCCGAACCGGTGCTCAACCCGGCCCTGGCGCTGCGGCTCAAACGGGCCGGCATCAGCGTGCCGCCCCTGGAACCGGGCGCCGAACTCGACGTCACCCGCTTCTGGGCCGGCTTCACCGACACCGTGGCCCGCCGCAACGGATGGCACATCGAACCAGCCGCCGTCCTGACCTGTCTCACCTTCCACAAGGAGGCGATCTTCCGGGACCTCCAGGACAACGAGGAACGCATCCTGGCCCACCCGGTCGTCCGCGCCCTGGCCGTCACCGACAGCCGGCGGCAGACCACCCGGTTCCGGTTCACCCCGATCCGGCCGGAGGACACCGACCGGCTCGCCCCGCCCGAGGACGTGCCCCTGGTCCTGGACGCCGACTCGTCGCAGCGGGCCTGCATCGCCGCGGCGCTCGCCGGGCACAGCTTCGTGATGGACGGGCCACCCGGCACCGGCAAGTCACAGACCGTCGCCAACATGATCGGGGCGCTCCTGCACGCCGGGAAGAGCGTGCTCTTCGTCTCCGAGAAGGTCGCCGCCCTCGACGTGGTCCACCACCGGCTCACCGAGGCCGGGCTCGGCCGCTACCTGCTGGAACTGCACGGCCAGAAGGCGGGCCGCCGCGAGGTCGCGACCCTGCTCGCCGCGGCCGCCGACGAGATCCCCGAGATTCCGGCTCCGGCGCCCACCGTCGACCTGGCCACGCTGCGGGAACTCCGCGAGCAGCTGACCGCGTTCGCGTACGCCATGAACGAGACCCGCCACCCCCTCGGCGCCAGCCTGCACCAGGTGATCGGCCACTGTGCCGCCCTCTCCCGCACCCCCGCCGCACCGGTCCCCACGATCGACCCCGGCGACCTCACCCCGGACGCGATGCACCGCATCCGGGAGGCCACCGACCAGCTGTCCCGCTCGTGGCGGTCGATGGCCGACCCCGGCCTGGCGTGGCGCGACGTCACCACCCGGGAGCCGCTCGACCCCGCGCTCAGCCGCGCCGAGAAGGCCCTCGCCGCACTGGCGCGGGCGGCCCGCGCCGCCGAGCCGGCGGCCACCGCGTTCCGGCTGCAACGGCCGGACGACGCGGAGGCCCTCGCCCGGCTCGCCGACCACGCCGGCGCCCGCCCCGGCCCGGTCGCCGCCTCATGGCTCACCGCCGGCGACCTGAACCCGATCCGCAGGGCCGCCGACCGGCACGCCACCGGGCTCGCCGCCGCCGCCCAGGCCGCCGCGCTGGCCGAACAGCACGCCGGAGTGCCCTGGACCGCGCTGCCCCCGGTCGCCGGCCTGCCGGTCGTCCCACCCCTGGACGCGCTGCCCGCGCCGGTCGACGTCACCACGCTGACCGCCGGCACCGCCGACGAACTCGCCCGCTCGTTCACCCGGGCCGCCGAACAACTCGACGTACGCCGCCGCGCGGTCGACCGGGTCACCGCCCGCCTCGGGCTGCCACCGGTCCACACCGTCCAGGACATCTCCCGCGTCGCCACGATCGTCGAACTGGGCGACCGGCCGCACAAACCGGAGCGGTTCTGGTTCCGGCCCGGCACGCTGCCCGCGGTACGGACCGGGGCCGGCGTCCTGCGGCGGGCACTGGAGGCGCTGGTCGCCGCGGAGATCCAGGCCCGGCCGTACTTCTCCGAGGCCGTCCTGGGCCAGCCGGTCGAGGAGCTCGCCGAACGGTTCACCACCGTGCACCGCGGGATGGGGAGGCTGCGGGCGGCGTACCGGCGCGACCGGCGGCAGGTGGCCGAATTCGTGCTGCCCACCGCGAACCTCGGGGACGCGATCTCCCGCATCGGCACCGCGGTCGCCTGGAAACGGGCACTCCAGGACCTGACGGCCGCCGACCAGTCGTACGCCCCCGTGCTCGGCCGGTACTGGCAGGGCCGCGGCACCGACTTCGCCGCCCTCGACGACGCGATCGCGGTGGCCGCCACCGCGCTCGCCACGGTCCCGCCCGCCGTCATCGAGGGTGTCCTCGGCCACCTCTGCGCGCCGGCCACCGACCCGGAGCCGAGCCGGGTCGTCACCGAGGCCCGCGACGCGCTGCTGCGCTGGCAGGCCACACTGCGTCCGCCGCCCAGCCCGGCGGCCCGGCCGGAACTCGTCAACGAGCCGATCGACGACGCGCTGACCTGGCTGACCGAGCACACCGTGACACTGCACGCGGTGGCGGAGACGGTCCGGGCGTACGACGCGGCGACCGGGCGGACCCTGGACTACGCGGAGGCACTCTGGCTGGCCCGGCTGCGAACCGCGGCGGAACAGGCGCGGACGGCGGCGCTGGACCGTACCGGAGAAATGCCGGAAACCGATCCGGCCGCGCTCGCCGCGGCCGTCGCCTGGGCCGCGCGGACCCGGGAGATGGCCGGCGGGCCGCTGACCGAGGCGCAGGCCGCCGCCCTCGACGACCTCAAACCGGTGCCCGAACTGAGGGAGCGGGCCCGGGAGTGGGCCGAGGCCGGCCGGGCGGTGCTCGCCGGATTCGCGCCGCACCGGCAGGACGAGCTGCGCCGCCAGTTCGACGACTACCGGCGGGCCGGAACCCTGCTGCGGCGGCTGCGCGACGACAGCAGCGGGCAGGAGGAGTGGTTCGCCTGCCTCGACGCCCGCGAGGCGCTCGCCGCCCACGGCCTGGACGCGGCCGTCGAGTACTGCGCCGACCAGCACCTGGACCGGGCGCTGGTGCCCGCGGTCCTGCGACGGGCGCTGCTGCACGGCTGGGTGGACGCGGTGGTCCGCGCCGACAGCCGGCTGCGGACCTGGCGGGGCGAGGACCGCGACCGCCTGGTGGCCGAATTCCGGCAGACCGACGAGAAACTCGCGGCGCTCGCGGCCCGGCAGATCATCGCCGCGATCGAGGCACGACGGCCTCCGGCCGACAGCGCCGCAACCAACCTGCTGCGGCGCGAGGCGATGAAGGCCGGCCGGCAACTCCCGGTACGAGACCTGATCGCCCAGGCCCGGGACGCCGTGCTCGCCCTGCGCCCGTGCGTGCTCGCCTCCCCGCTGACGGTGAGCCAGTCACTGCCTCCGGACATCACCTTCGACGTCGTCATCTTCGACGAGGCCTCCCAGGTCACGCCGGCCGAAGCGGTCAACTGCATCTACCGCGGCCAGTCGCTGATCACCGCCGGCGACGACCGGCAGCTGCCGCCCACGTCGTTCTTCGACCGGTCCTTCACGGCCGCCGACCAGGACAGCGAGGTGCTCGACTTCCCGTCCGTGCTGGAGCTGACCAAGGCGTGCGGCGCCTTCCCCGGCATGAGCCTGACCTGGCACTACCGCAGCCGGCACCAGGCCCTGATCGCGTTCGCCAACGACGCCTTCTACCAGGGACGGCTGAGCACCTTCCCGGCCCCGGTCGCCGGCGGCCCGGACACCGGTGTGGAACTGTTCCCGGTCGCCGGCGTCTACCGCCGCGCCTCCAGCCGGGACAATCCGGTCGAGGCGGAGCGGGTCGCCGAACGGATCGTGCACCACTTCACCACCCGGCCCCACGCCTCCCTGGGCGTCGTCACCTTCTCGGTGGCCCAGGCCGAGGCGATCGAACGGGCCCTGGAGCGGATCGCCGCCGGGCACCCGGCCCTGCAACGCGCGGTGGTCCACGACCGGCTGCACGGCTTCTTCATCAAGAGCCTGGAGTCGGTGCAGGGCGACGAACGCGACGTGATGATCTTCTCGATCGGGTACGGGTACGACATGGCCGGCCGGATCACCGCGAACTTCGGCGCCCTCAACCGCCCCAACGGCTGGCGGCGGCTCAACGTGGCGATCACCCGCGCCCGGCACCGGGTGGAGATCGTGACGTCGATCCTGGCCCGCGACATACCGGAGTCGGAGAACGAGGGGGTCCGCCAACTCGTCGCCTACCTGGACCACGTGGAACGCGACGGCGGCGCCGCCCGGGACGACGGAACCGGCCCGGCCGGCGACTTCGTCACCTCGGTGCTGGAGACCGTACGGTCCTGGGGCTATCCGGCGCGGACCGGCCTGGGCACCGCCGGCGGCCGGGTGGACATCGCCGTCCGCCACCCCCTGGATCCGGCCGGCGACTACCTGCTCGGTGTGCGCTGCGACGGCCCCGGCTACCGGGACTGCCCGGCCGCGCGGGACCGCGACCACCTCAACGACCAGGTGCTCACCGGTCTCGGCTGGCGGCTGCACCGGGCGTGGGCGCTGGCGTGGTACCGCGACCGGGCCGGCGAGGAGTCCCGCCTCCTGACGGCGCTGGAGGAAGCGGCGGCAGCATGGCGGGGCCGGACCGGACCGGTCGAGGAACCGGCGCGCCTGCCGTACGCCGAACCGGCCCGCCGTGGTTAGCCGTTACGATGGCACCCCATGCTGATCACCATCGGGGTTCTGGCGATCGTGCTGCTGACCGCGGCGACCGGCTACTTCGTGGCGCAGGAGTTCGCCTACGTGGCCGTCGACCGGGAACGCCTGAGGGCACGGGCCGACGACGGTGACACCGTCGCCGCGCGTGCGCTGCGGGTCACCCAGCGGCTGTCGTTCGTGCTGTCCGGCGCCCAGGTCGGCATCACCGTCACCGCCCTGCTCGCCGGCTACGTCGCCGAGCCCTACCTGGGCCGCGGCACCGCCGAGCTGCTCGGACTGACCGGACTGTCCGAGACCGCCAGCGCGTCGATCGCGATGGTGTTCGCGCTGCTGTTCGCCACCGTGGTGCAGATGGTCCTCGGCGAACTCGCGCCGAAGAACCTCGCCATCGCCAAGCCCGAGGCCCTCGCCCGGGCGCTCGCCCGCTCCACACTGGTCTACCTGACCGTCGTGGGCCCGCTCATCCGGGTGTTCGACGCCACCGCCAACCGGCTGCTGCGCGCCGTCGGCATCGAACCGATCGAGGAGCTCCCGCAGGGCGCCACCACCGAGGACCTCGACCGGATCATCGCCGCCGCCGGCAGCCAGGGCAGCCTCGACGCGCACGCCGCCCGGCTGCTCGACCACGGCCTGGACTTCCGGGCACGGACCGCCGCCGAGGCGATGCGCCCCCGCGTCGACGTCACCACGATCGGCGAGAACGAGCCGGCGTCACGGGTCGTCGACCTGCTCGACACCGGCCACTCCCGGTTCCCGGTGATCGGCGACGGCCTCGACGACGTCATCGGCATCGTCTCCATCGCCGACGTGGTCACCCTCGACCCCGCCGTCCGGGGCACCACCCCGGTCGGCTCGCTGGCGACCGCGCCGGTGGCGCTGCCCGAGCCGCTCGGGCTGCCCGCGGTCCTGGACCGGCTGAAAGCCGCGCACCGGCAGATGGCGATCGTCGTCGACGAGTACGGCGGCTTCGCCGGCATCATCACCCTCGAGGACGTCGCCGAGGAACTCGTGGGGGACATCCGCGACGAGGACGACCTGCCGGAACCGGTCATCGAACCCGCCGGCGACGGCGACTGGCTGATCCCCGGCCGGGCCCGTATCGACGAGATCACCGACGCCACCGGCGTCCACCTGCCCGGCGACGACCGGTACGACACCGTCTCCGGCCTGATCCTGGCCCGCCTCGGCCACCTCCCGGTCGCCGGCGAACAGGTCGACCTGCCGCTTCCCCCGACGGTCGACGCCGAAGGGGAACCGGTGCCGCAGGGTGTGGCCCGGCTCACCGTCCTGGCCGTCCGCCGCCTCGTCCCGGACCGGATCGCCCTCACCGTCATCCCCGACGCCGACGGGCAGGTCACCCCATGAGCGCCGCCTCGTCCCTGCTCATCTCCCTGGTGCTGCTGGCCCTCAACGGGTTCTTCGTCGCCGCCGAGTTCGCGCTGGTCGCCGCGAAACGGCACCGCCTGGAGACCGCCGCCACCGCCGGATCCCGCGGCGCCCGCGCGGCCCTCGCCGGAACCCGCCGGCTGTCGATGATGCTGGCCGGCGCCCAGCTCGGCATCACCCTGTGCACCCTCGGGCTCGGCGCGCTCGCCAAACCGGCGGTCAAACACCTGCTCGAACCGGTGTTCGTCGCGGTCGGGCTGCCCGCCGACGCCGCCTACGCCGTCGCCTTCGTCCTGGCCGTCGCCCTGGTCGGCTTCCTGCACGTGGTCGTCGGGGAGATGGCGCCCAAGTCGTGGGCGATCAGCCACCCGGAGGCCTCGGCACAGATCCTGGCGATCCCGTTCGTCGGCTTCACCACCGTCCTGCGCCCGGTTCTGGCCGCCCTCAACGGCCTCGCCAACGCCTGCCTGCGGCTGATCAAGGTGACCCCGCAGGACGAACTCGCCCAGGTCCACAGCGCCGAGCAGCTACGGATGCTGCTGGAGACCTCCAAGCAGCACGGCACCATCGAGGACGCCGAGCATCAACTGCTCACCGCCATGTTGCAGGTGCAGTCGATGCCCGTACGCGACGTGATGGTCCCGAACGGGCAGATCCGGGACGTGCCCGCCGACGCCGACGCCCGCGCCGTCGAGATGCGCAGCACCGAGACCGGCCGATCCCGGCTGCCGGTGACCGACCGGGCCGGGGCGATCGTCGGCGTCGTGCACGTCCGTGACGCCGCCAAGGCCGTCAGCGCACTGCGGCTCGTGACGGCGCGGGACCTGATGACCGCGGTGCTGTCGCTGCCGGCCGACACCACCGTCCTGGACGCGGTCGCCGTGATGCGGCAGCGGCGCAGCCACCTCGCCCTGGTCGCCGACAACGGCACGGTGATCGGCCTGGTAACCCTCGAAGACCTGCTGGAACAGGTGATCGGCCAGTTCGACGACGAGACCGACCCGGTGGTCGACGCGGCCCGCCGCGCCGGCCGCACCGCCTAGAAACGTTGGTGGTCGAGGTCCGCGTTCCGCTGCCAGTTCTTCCTTCTTGTACGCGTGTCCCCGTCCCACCCAACCTGGGCCGTCCCGTCCGCTCGCGCGATCTCGCTGCCCGCTCCCGCCTGTGCCGCACCCGCCGGGCTCAGATCGGTGGCCGGGCAGGCCCAGCCAGTCGCGCCACCCCCACCTGCCGCCGCTCCCGGCCTGCTGCCACCCCGCCTGCTGCCGCTCCCGGCCTGCTGCCACCCCGCCTGCTGCCGCTCCGGCTTGTTGCCGCTCACGGCCGGGCGATCGGCTCGCCGCTCCCAGCCGTTGCGCCGGTCGCTGTGACGGGCGGTCACAGTTCCGCGCGGGGTGGGCGCACACGGTGATGGTGTCGTGGTCGCCTACGTGACTGATAGCCGTGGTGGTCGCGCACGCGGCGACTTTCGTGTGCGGCGATCACGGCATCGGTTATCCGAATGTGTGCGGCGACCACGGCATCGGTCATCCGAACGTGTGCGCCGCCCACGGTCAAGCCCGGACATGTGCGCCCACCTGGGAGACCGGTTGAGTGCGGGCGCGGCCAGTGACGTGGATCATTCTTGAGGTTGACCCAAGGTCAGGGTGGACGCTCCTCATGTACGCGATACATCCAGTACATATGGAGCGACCATCATGTCCATCAACATCTCCCCACAGTCGACCATCGACGCGATCGTCGGCTCCGGTTTCCATGGGGTGACCCTGCGCCTCAACGACGACGGTGGCGAATGGACCGGCAGCGCCGGGGTCGCCGAGCTCGGCGGGACCGCGAAGCCGTCGATCGACGGTCACGTCCGGATCGGCAGCACCACCAAGACGTTCCTCGCCACCCTGATGTTGTGCCTGGTCGCCGAGGGCCGGGCCGAATTGGACGCCCCGGCGGCCGCTCACCTGCCCGACCTGGGCCTGGACGAGCGGATCACCGTGCGGATGCTGTTGCGGCACACCAGCGGGCTCTTCAATTTCACCGGCGAGATCAACCACGACGGTACGATCGTGCCCGGCATCCCGATGCCCTACGGCCCCGGTGCCCCTCAGTGGCTGGAGAACCGTTTCCACACCTACCAGCCACGGGAATTGGTACGGATCGCGCTCTCCCAGCCGCCCCGGTTCGACCCGGGAACGGGCTGGAGCTACTCCAACACCAACTACGTGCTGGCTCGGCTGCTCATCGAGAGGATCACCGGCCGGCCGCTCGCCGCCGAGATGCGCCGCCTGATCCTGGAACCACTCGGCCTGACCGGCACCCTGTTGCCGGAAACATCGCCGGAGATCCCCGATCCGTTCGCCCACGCCTACTACCGCGACGGCGACATCATCGACGTCACCCGCCAGAACCCCTCCTGGATCTCCGCCGGCGGCGACATGATCTCCACCACCCGGGACCTGCACACCTTCATCTCGGCGCTGACGGGCGGCCGCCTCCTGCTGCCCTCGCTGCTCGCCGAGATGTGCACCCCGCACCCCACCGGCATCCCGGACATGGACTACGGTCTGGGCGTGTTCCTGCTGACCACCCCCGGCGGAACGATCATCTCCCACAACGGCGCCGCCGTCGGCCACGCCGCACTGATGTACAGCACCCCCGACGGCAGCCGGACCCTTACCGCCGCACTGAGCTGTGTGGACGACGCCAGCCTCAGCATCGCGCCGGCCTTCCAAAACGCCCAGCAGCGGCTCCTCGACGAGATGTTCACCAGCTGATGAAACGCGGTGTCACGATCGGGCAGGCGGCCGAGTTCGTCGGCGTCACGGTGAAGGCCGTCCGCCACTACCACAAACTCGGCCTGCTCCCGGAGCCGCAACGGGACAGCTCCGGCTACCGGCGGTACGGCTCCGGCGACCTGCTGCGTCTGGTCCAGATCCGTACGCTGGCCGCCGCCGGTGTCTCCCTAGCCGAGATCGGCCCTCTGCTCGACGCCGACACCACCCGGTTCGCCGCCACCCTCGCCGATGTCGAACGGCAGCTCACCGAACGCATCGCGGACCTGACGGCCCGCCGCGACACGTTGCACCGGCTCGCCGACGGGGACCGGACCCTGCTGCCGGACCGGGCGGTGGCGCTGCTGAAACGCATGCGCGGCCTCGGTTTCCCGGCCGAGGAGGTGGCGGCCACCCGGGAGGCCTGGGTGCTGGCCCGGGCCCTGGTCCCCGACGGCTTCGACGACTATCTGACCCATTTCGAGTACGCCGTGAGCGATCCCCACCTGCTGGAACTGACCCGCCGCGCGGCCGAGGCGGCCACCTGGGAGCCCGGCGATCCCCGCATCGACGAGCTGGCGACCGCAGTGGCCGACCACTACCTGGCCGATCCCGCCCTGCTCAGCACGGTGACCGGCCTACGTGCCCGCAACCAGGCCGCCACCCGCTACCGGCTGATCGCCCACCACGGCGAGCAGCCGACCCCGGCCGCGGCCCGCCTGACCGCTCTCTTCGAGACCAGACTTCGGTCCGCGGGCGTCGTCATCCCGTAGTGGAGGCCGCACGTGCCCTCGTTCGCCATCCGTGGCAGCAGCGACACCCGGTCGTTCACGCTCGCGGATGGCCTGGCCGGCGTCGGCGCGGTCTGCCGTTCGGCGTTCACCCTGGCGTACCGGTTGGCCATGACCGGCGGCGAGGTGTCGCTACGCTCGGCGGCATGGCGACCGACTTCACCGCCACCCTGCCGCGCAAACGGATGGGAGCCGGCATCTTGTTCTCCGATGAGCAGGACCGGGCGCTCATCGTCGAGCCGACGTACAAGGACTATTGGGAGATCCCGGGCGGGGCGGTGGAACTCGACGAGTCGCCGTATGCGGCCGTGGTCCGCGAACTCAAGGAGGAGCTGGATCTGCCGGTCAAGCCGGGCCGGCTGTTGGTGGTCGACTGGGTGCCGCCGCGTTCGGGGCGCACCGAGGGGTTGATGCTCGTCTTCGACGGCGGCGTCTTGACCGCGGAGCAGTGCGGCCGGATCCGGTTGCCCGCCGAGGAGTTGCGCTCCTGGGTGTGGTGCACCGGGCAGCAGGCCGCCGAACGGCTGTCCGAGCTGCTGGCTCGGCGACTGGCCGCCGCGATGCGGGCCCGAGCCGAAGGAACCGTGGCCTATCTGGAGGACGGCTTCCTCATCGCCTGACCCGGCGTCCAGTTCACGATTTGCGACACCCGGTCGTTGGTGGCCAGGAGGCAGGCACGGACTGGCCTTCACTGCCTGCTGTCCCGCATCCTCGGCGGTCATAGGTGCGAGGGTCCCGCTGTTGAGCCCGGCAGAAGGTCACCGCAGCCGTGCCACTCGCTCGTCCCAGCCGGCCGTCAGTTGCTCCGGCGGGTACGGGCCGAACAGCATCGGGCTGCCGTCCAGGTGGCGCATCGTGCACGCGGTCACGCGGTAGTGGGTGACGCCATGCGGATCGGGTGGCGGAAATTCACCGGCGATGACCATGTGCGGCGCGCACTCGACGTGCGGGCTGTCGTAGGGCGGCCGTACCGTCACCCGGTCGCCGATCCGGAAGGTGCTCATCGGATGGTCCGAGTCTGCTCCGCGGCTCCACGGCCCGCTCGCCGCGTTCGATGTTGCTGAGATGGGCTTGGCTGATGCCGGCAAGACCGGCGAGAACGGCTTGGGTCGTCTTGCGGCGGCGGCGCCAGAGACGGACGCGCGCGCCGATGTGCTCGGCCATGAGGTGCTCCCTGATAGTGGGCAGGGCGCGGCGACCGGCCGCTGCTCCGGCCGCCGACATCGACGGTACGCCATGGTCAACGGTCCAGCCGGCCGGACGAGGGATCCACCAATCAGGTTGACGCCGTCGACGATCAGCCATCGAGGCTGGCCCGCCACCCCTCGGCAAAGGCTGACATCTCGACGTGATTCAGCACGTATTGTGGTGCGTACATCTTGATGCGCAATGTCTTGACGTGATCCATGCTGTGTCGTGGTCCGTACACATGTCCGCGATGATCACGGCCGTTGTCCAGACGTCAGCGTCAGTCTCCGGAGAACGACGACACGGCGGCCTCCCCGGGAAACGGGAGACCGCCGTGGCCGCGAATGATCAACGTATACGGAGAGTGTCGTGCAGGGTGGCGGCGGAGGAGCCGCCGACGGTGAAGCCGTAGGTGCCCCGCGCCGTCACCCAGCCGGAACGGGCCGGGTCGTGGTACTGGAGCAGGTGCAGGTCGGCCAGATCCGAGCGGCGAAGGTCGATCTGGACGGTGCGGGAGCGGCCCGGGCCGAGAGTGACGCGCGACCATCCGACCAGGCGCTTGGCCAGCTCCCCGGTGGCCGACGGCAACGAGACATAGGCCTGGGCCACCTCGGTCCCGGAGCGTTTCCCGGTGTTGGTCAGCCGGAACCGGATCCGGACCCCGTCGCGCCCGTCCCCGGTAACTTCCAGGTCGCGGTAGGCGAAGGACGTGTACGACAGCCCGTACCCGAAGGCGAAGAGCGGATCGATGCCCCGGGCCTCATACCAGCGGTACCCGACCTGGAGACCCTCGTTGTAGGACACCTGCCGGATCCCGTCGACCACGACGCCCGGGTAGCGGGCGACATCACCGGCGGTCGGCGTGTCGGCGAGCGACCGCGGGAACGTCATCGGCAGCTTCCCGGACGGGTTGACATCGCCGAACAGCAGCGCCGCCAGGGCCGGGCCCATCTGCTCCCCGCCGTACCAGTTCTGGAGCACGGCCGGAACCTGGTCGAGCCACGGCATCTCGACAGCGCTGCCGGTCTGCAACACCACGACGGTACGGGGATTGGCCGCGGCGACCGCCGAGATCAGCGCGTCCCCGCCACCCTGCAGCCGCAGATCGGCCAGGTCGGTGAACTCCCCGGTGCGCTGGTGTCCGAAGACGACCGCGATGTCGGCACCGTTAGCCGTGACCGCGGCCGCCGCCGGGTCGCTGCCGTTGTCGTAGACGACGGTGGCCCCGCCGACGGCGGCCCGCGCCGTGATCGCGGCCAGCGGCGTCACGAGATCCTCGCACCGCATCGTGGTCGGATTCCCGAACCGCCAGGGCAGACTGCATACGGAGTGCGCGCTCTCCGATGCGGTCGAACCGATGACGGCGATCCGCGTACCCCGGATCGGCAGTGTGTTCCTGATGTTCTTCAGCAGCACCGAGCCCTGTTCGGCGACCGTCCGCGCGATCGTCTTGTACGCAAGAGTGGACACGTCGGCGACCGGGGTGGCCGGCAGCGGATGGTCGAAGAGCCCGCCACGGATGTAGGCGGTGACCACCCGCAGCGCCGCCGCGTCGACCTGACCCTGGGTGATCTCCCCGGCGGCCATGGCCGCGTCGAGCTTCGCGGGGGTGAACCAGATCGGCCGGTTCAGCTCCTGGTCGAGCCCGTTGACCAGGCTCGCGGCGGTGGAGTGCACCGAGCCGAAGTCGCTCATCACGTACCCGTCGAAGCCCACGTCGTCCTTGAGGACGCTGTTCTGTCGCGGGTGCTCACAGGCGTACACCCCGTTGATCTGGTTGTAGGAGCACATGATGCTCCCCGGAGAAGAACGCTTCGCGGCGATCTCGAACGGCAGGTCGTAGACCTGCCGCAGCGTCCGCTCATCGGCGTTGGACGAGCTGGTCTGCCGGTCGAGTTCCTGCTCGTTGGCGACGTAGTGCTTGAGTGTGGCCAGAACCCGGTGGTCGCTCTGGATCCCGCGCGCGCCGGCCGCCGCCATCAACCCGCTGAGCAGCGCGTCCTCGCCGAGATACTCCGGGATGCGACCGGACAGGGGAGTGCGGCCACTGGCGATCCCCGGCGCCAGGATCACGTTCTTGCCCTTCTGGAAACCCTCCTCGGCCTGGGCGGCGCCTTTGACGTACGCGAGCGGTTCGTTCCAGGTGGACGCGGTGGCGATGGTAGCCGGGAAGGCGGTTACCCCGTCGGTGAACCGGATCCCGTCCGGCCCGTCGGTGTAGACGACGGTCGGCGTGCACGGCACCTGCACCGGATAGACGACGTCACCGGCCCACTCTGTCTGCTGCGGGCTGTTGGCCGGCTGTTCCACCAGCCAGCGGTAGATCTGGTGCGGGCTGCTGGCGGCCAGGAGAGCGCGGGCCCGCTGTTCGGGCGACCGGTGCCTGTCCATCCAGGGGTAGGTGGAGCAGTCCGCGGCGAGTGCCGGGCCGGCCGTGACGACCGGGGCCACCGGGGCGAGCAGCAGCAGCGCCGCCCCGAACCTTCGAAAGCGCATGGTTCTCCTTAACGGGTCAGAAGGAGTGCGTGCCCGCCGAGATCTCCACCTCGGGCCGTCCGTCCAGCGAGAGGACGCCGGTGACGCCGTCCGGGAGCGTCACGTCGACGGCGAGGTCGCCGTCCGGCCCGGTCCGCCAGGAGACCTCGATGCGGCCGTGCCGGGTTCGCAGACCGGCGCGGGCCCAGGTCAGGCCGCCGCCGGGCCGTGGCGCGATCGACACCCGTGAGTAGCCGGGCTCCAGTGGGGCGATGCCGCCGATGGTCCGGTGCATCCAGTCGGCGACCGCGCCGAGGGCGTAGTGGTTGAAGCTGGTCATCTCGCCCGGGTTGATCGTTCCGTCCGGGAGCATGGAGTCCCAGCGCTCCCAGATGGTGGTGGCGCCCATCGTCACCGGGTAGAGCCAGGACGGGCACTCCCGTTCCAGCAGCAGCCGGTAGGCCGCATCGAGATGTCCGGTGACGGTGAGCGCGTCGGTGATGTACGGCGTCCCCGCGAACCCGGTCGACACCCGGTAACCGCTGTCCGCGACGAGTTCGGCCAGCCGCCGTCCCGCGAAGGACGTGTCGTCGAGCAGCCCGAAGACGATGGCGAGGGTGTAGACCGTCGTGCAGTCGGACCGCACGGTGCCGTCCGCGTCCACGTATTCGCTGGAGAACGCGATCCGGACCCGGGCGGCCAGTTCGGTGAACTCGGCGGCGTCGGCGTCGTGCCCGAGCAACGCGGCCGTCTCGGCGACCAGCGTCAGCGACCGGTAGTAGGCCGCGGTCGCCACCACGCCGGGGTCGGCCTTCGCCTTGGCCGGGGCGTCGGCCGGCGCGTCCGGGTCGAGCCAGTCACCGAACTGGAACGAGCCGTCCCACACTCCGGACGGCGACAGCAGGGTGCGGACGCGCCGGACGTGTGCGGTCATCGACGCGTACTGTTTGGCCAGAATCGACCGGTCACCGTACGCCTGCCACAGCGTCCACGGCACCCACACCGCCGCGTCCGACCAGAAGGCGGTGCTGTCCGGGTCCGGGAAGTCGGGCGGCGCCGGCTGATACTTGAGCACGTCGGGGATGACGAACGGGACCAGGCCGTCGGCGGCCCGCTGCTCGGCGGCCAGGTCGGTGAGCCAGTCGCCGAGGAAGCCGCGCACGTCGTACAGGTAGGCGGCCGAAGGCGCGAACACCGCGATGTCGCCGGTCCAGCCGAGCCGTTCGTTGCGTTGCGGGCAGTCGGTCGGCAGATCGAGGAAGTTGCCCCTGGTGCTCCAGACGACGTTGCGGTGCAGCCGGTTGAGCAGTTCGTCGGAGCAGGCGAAGTCGCCGGTGCGCTCCAGCCGCGAGTGCACGACCACGGCCTCGACGTCCAGCGGCACATCGGCGGGCCAGCCGCTGACCTCCGCGTACCGGAATCCGTGGAACGTCATGGTCGGCTCGAAGAGGTCGTCGCCGCCGCTGAGGATGAACCGGTCGGTGGCCTGCGCGTCGCGCAGCGGCCGCACGCCCAACTCGCCGTCCTCGAGGACCTCGGCGTGCCGGATCCGGATTTCCGAGCCGGCCGGCCCGCGCACCGTGAAACGCAGCCAGCCGACCAGGTTCTGGCCGAAATCGATCAACATCCGCCCGGTGGGCGACTCCCAGACCTTCCGCGGCGGCACGCTCTCCTGCCTGCTCACCCATTCTCCGATGTACGGGGTGAGCACACCGTTGTCGAAATCGAGCACCCGCACCGGCAGGAACCACTCGGGCTCACCGTCCGGGACGAACCACTTGCCGGAGCGCCGCCGCGCGTCGATGGTCTGCCCGTCGTACAGGTCGTCGGCCAGGACGTCGGAGTTGCCGGCGGTCCAGGTCCCGTCGGTGACCACGACCTGCCGGTGCCCGTCCGTGAAGGTGATCTCGCACGCGGCGATCACCCCGAGCCGGTCGCCGTACAAGGCGCTGCCGCCCATGAACCCGAGCCGTCCCCGGTACCAGCCGTTGCCGACCAGGACGGTCAGGACGGAGAGCGGTTTCCCGGCGATCAGTTCGGTGACGTCGTGGCTGAGGTAGCGCAGGCGGTGCTCGTACGAGGTCCAGCCGGGGCTGAGCACGTCCTCGCCGACCGGCCGCCCGCCGATCCGGGCCTCGTGGACGCCGAGGCTGCTGATCGTGAGGGTGGCCCGGGTGACGGCGCCGTGGCCGGTGTCCAGGGTGATCTCGGTGCGGAACAGGGGAGCGCTGCCCAGCTCGACGGCCGGGCTGATCATCCGCGCGGTGTGCAGCATGGTGGAACCTTTCATCGACGTCAGCCCTTGACCGAGCCGGCGACCATCCCGGAGACGATCTGGCGCTGGAAGATCATGAACATGATCAGCGGCGGCACTGTGACCAGCAGGATGTCCATGAAGAGCAGGTTGTAGGCGTTGGTGTACTGGCCCTGGAAGTTGAAGAGGGTGAGCTGCACGGTGGCGTTCTCGTCGCCGGGCAGGAAGTAGAGCGGACTCGCGAAGTCGTTCCAGACGAACACCGACTGCACCACCACGATCGTCACGATGATCGGGCGCAGCAGCGGGAACACGACGCGGAAGAACAGGCCGACCGGTCCGGCCCCGTCGATCGTGGCGGCCTCGTCCAGCTCCCGGGGGACGCTCGCGATGAACGCCTGGAACAGCAGCACGCAGAACGCCATGGCGTACGCGATCTCGACGAGGATCAGCCCCGGCATGGTCTTGAACAGGCCGGTCTGCTGCAACACCCAGATGGTCGGCACCACCGCCGGCGGGATGACCAGCCCGGAGAGGACCACCAGGTTCAGCCCGCTGGTCCAGCGTCCCTTGCGTCGTTGCAGGACGAACGCCGCCATCGCCGCCAGGACCACCACCACCGCGACGCTGGCCACGGTCAGGATCGTGCTGTTGATGAACGCGATGATCAGCAGGTAGTCGCGGGCCTCGACGACCGCCCGGAGGTTCTGGACGAACGCCCACTCGGTCGGCCAGGAGAACTGCAGGAGAGCGGATTCCGTCTGGCTCTTCGCGGCGGTCAGCACGATGAAGGCGAACGGGATCAGGAAGACGACGGCGAACAGCACGATCGCCAGCGCGCTGAGCCAGTAGTTGGGCCGGGTCCGGGTGTTCATCGCGTGTCCTCGGAGCGGTTGAAGGACCAGAACAGTGGCAGCACGATCACGATGACCAGCAGGAACAGCACGACGTTCCCGGCCGTGGACAGCCCGTAGAAGCCGGCCTGGTACTGCTTGTAGACGACCGACGCCATCACGTCGGAGGTGAAACCCGGCCCGCCCTTGGTCATCGCCCAGATCAGGTCGAACTTCCGCATCCCGCCGATCAGCGACAGGATGATCACCGAGACTCCTGCCGGCTTGGCCAGCGGCAGCGTGACGTGCCGGAACCGGTGCCACGGCCCGGCCCCGTCCACCTTGGCCGCCTCGAAGTACTCACCGGGGATGGACAGGATGCCGGCCATGTAGATGACGGTGGCCAGCCCGACACCCTGCCAGACGTCGACCAGCGCGACCGACAGCAGCGCCCAGTCCGGGTCCACCAGCCAGGCCGGCCCGGTGATCCCGATCAGGTCGAGCGCCTGGTTGATGACGCCCTTGGTGGGGTGCATGAGCACCTGGAAGGTCAGGCCCACGCCGATCGTGCTGACCAGCACCGGGAAGAACGCCACCGACCGCATGAAGCCGCGCCCGAGGATCGGGCCGGTCAGCAGCACGGCCAGCGCCATGCCGAGCACCACCTTGAGCCCGGAGGTGACCGCGGCGTACACGATGGTGTGCCACAGCCCGGACGCCAGCGCCGGCTCCCGGAAGAACTGCACGTAGTTGTCGAGGCCGATGAACTCCTGGTCGAACAGGGTCCAGCGGGTGAGGCTGAAGTAGAACGCCATCACCGACGGCACCAGGAAGAAGATCGTGAAGATCAGGCCGCCGGGGATCAGGAACCAGTACGGGTAGGGGCTCTTCCGTGCTTTCGGGCGCCCGCCTCCCGGCTGATGGTCCAGCCGGGAAGCGGTTGCCGCCGGGGCGAAGGTGGTCATCACCAGCCCTTGATGCCGAGCTGCTGTGCCTGCTTCTTGACGTCCTCGTCGTAGAGCTTCGCGCCGTCGGTGGCGCCCCGGATGCCGGATCCGACCTCGACGGTGATCTGCTCCAGGGCCGGGCCCTTGATCGGCGAGAGGAACTCCAGCGCCGGGCTGGCGGCGCCGGCGTCCACGTACGCGCTCAGGTCCTTGACCGCGGGGGCCACCGCGTCGGGCAGCTTGCAGGTCTTGACCGCGAACGGGCCACCGACCGGCGCGGCGCTCGCGTTGGCCGCGCAGCCCTCGGGTGAGGCGATGAACGCCTGGAACCGCTTCGCGGCGGTCAGCCGGTCGCCCTCGGTGCTCTTCGGGATGTAGATGCCGGACGGCTCCCACAGGGTGACGCCGTTCCTGCTCGCGTCGTCGCCGGGCAGCGCGAAGAAGCCGACGTCGTTCACATTGTCCGGGGCGGCCGTGTCGAGCGCCGGCACCCCGAAGGTGATCATCGGGTAGTGCCCGGCCTTGCCGACGGCGACCGCGTTCAGCCCCTCGTTGTACTTGGCGGAGGCGTAGTCGTCGTTCCAGTAACCGGCCTTCTTCAGCTCCTCCAGGTGCTGGAAACCGGCCAGCGCCTGCGGCGTGGTGGCGAACTTGGCCTGGTTGTTCGTGTACTTCTCGGCGAAGTCCGGCTGCGCCGCCGCCACGTTGTGGAAGTCGGCCAGCACCAGGATCTGCGAGGTCCAGGTCTCGCTGTAGGTCTGCTCGACCGGCGCCACCCCGGCGGCCTTGATCTTCGCGTTGTTGGCCATGAACTCGGCCCAGGTCTTGGGCGTCTGGAGGCCGAGCCTGGTGTAGAGCGGCTTGTTGTAGAAGATGCCGCCGCCGACGATGGCGCCCCACGGCGAGCCGTAGACGTCGGTGCCGGCGCTGACCACCTGCTTGAAGGTGGGGTCGAGGTTGCCGACCCAGGCCTCGCCGGTGACCGGCGTCAGGTTCGTCTGCGGTGCGATGGCCTGCAACAGCGAGCCCGAGTTGTATTCGAAGACGTCCGCCATGTCGCCGGTGGCGAGCCGGGTCTTGACGAGGTTGTCGCCCTCGCTGCCCTGCGGACGGGTGTCCAGCTTGACGTCGACGTCGGTGTTCCCGGCCTCGAACGCGGCGATGACCGCCTCGGCCACCTTGACGTTGGACGGGTCGTTGTTGGTGAGGAAGGTGATCTCGGTCTTGCCGCCGCCCTCGTCGTCGCTGGATCCCAGCGAGCCCGCGCTGCACGCGGACAGGGCGAGCGACAGCGTTCCGGCCGCCAGCGCCGTAACGAGTCGCATATGAACCTCCGGTTTCCGGAATGTTTGTAGATCGGTCTTCACGTGGTGACAGCCGTCACGGTAGACCGATCTACGTCGGCCACACAAGGGTCGGTCCGAAACGTTTCAAAATCTGGGGACGCGGCCGTCCCCAGGTTTGGAGACCGGTTTACAGTGAGGGACATGTCGATCAGGAAGGGCCGGTCGGTCACGATCAGCGACGTGGCCGAGGCCGCGGGCGTCTCGCGGGCCGCCGTGTCGAAGGTGCTGCGTAACGCGTACGGGGTGAGCCCCGGCATGCGCCAGCGTGTCGAGAGCACCATCGAGCAGCTCGGCTACCGGCCCAGCGTCGCGGCCCGGGCCCTGCGCGGTTCCAGTTACCGGCTCGGCCTGGAGATCCCGTACACCGGAGCCCGGTTCATGACCCAGATCGTCGAGGGCGCCAAGCGGGCGGTGGCCGGCACGCCGTACCAGATCATCCTGGCCCCGGCCGACGGCCCGGAGTACGACACCCTCGAATCGCTGGCCGACGGCCTCGTCGACGGCATCATCGCCATCTCGCCCCTGGTCGACCAGGCCTGGCTGGAGGATCTCGCCCGCCGCGTGCCGGTGGTCATGCTCGGCCGCCACGACACGCCGGCCGGCTACGACACCGTCACCGGCGACGACCACGCCGGCGCACGGGCCGTCATGGAGCACCTGCTGAGCCTCGGCCACCGCCGCATCGCCCACCTGACCGAGCCGGAGAACGTGACCACCCCCGGGTCCGGAACCCCGCACTCGGTCCGCCTGGAGGTCTACCGCGCCTGCATGGCCGAGGCCGGTCTGGCCGACCACATCCGGGTGGCCCGGCGGGACGTCAGCGGAGGCGACGCCGTCGCGGCCGCGGCCGCGCTGCTCGCCCTACCCGAGCCGCCGACCGCGATCTTCGCGGGCCACGACGACATGGCCGTCGACGCCCTGGCCGCCGTGGGCCGCACCGTGGCGGTGGCCGGCTACGACAACACCGACCTGGCCGCCCATCCGCTGATCGACCTCACCTCGGTCGACCAGGAGGGCGTGGAGATGGGCGCCCAGGCCGCGACGATGCTGCTGGAGCGACTCCAGGGCCGGACCGAACCGCGCCATCACGTAGCCACCACGGAGCTGCGGATCCGTAGCTCAACAGCCTTGTAACATTCGCTATTGACACTTGTAACTTTGTTAAGCATTCTCTGAGAGCGCTCTCTGCGTTGCGGACGCTACGGCGTACGTCCCCCCGCACCTCCCAGGAGTCCTCATGTCCCCACGTACCAAGATCCTGAGCGCTCTAGCGGCGCTGCTCACGGCGATACCCATCGGCGTGACGGCGGCGGCCCCGGCGGCGCAGGCGGTCGGCCCCGCCCTGCTGCCGTTCACCGTCACCAACAGCAGCGGCCGCGGCGACGCCACCTACCTCTACATGATCGGCGTCAACCTCAACACCGGACGGCTCGGCTACGTCAACGCGGGCGGCACGTTCAACAACTGGCCGGCCGGCTCGCTCCCGCCGTCGGCCGCCCCCGACGTCGCCATCGGCGGCCCGGGCAACGGCGGCAGCACCACCATCCAGCTGCCGCGCAACTTCTCCGGCCGGCTCTACATGTCGCTCGGCCAGAAGCTGAAGTTCTTCCTCACCCCGGACGGCCTGGTCCAGCCCGCGCCGTGGGCGTCCGGCGACCCCAACCACGACATCCTCTTCGACTGGAGCGAGTTCACCTACAACGACTCCGGGCTGTGGCTCAACAGCTCGCAGGTGGACATGTTCGCCGTGCCGCACTCGGTCACCGTCTCCGGCTCCGACGGCACGAGGACCACCGGCGCCGTGGTCGCCAACGGACGGCAGAACATCATCGACCAGATCAAGGCGCAGCCCGGCTGGGCCAACACCGTGGTCACCCGCTCCGACGGCACCGTGCTGCGCGTGCTCGCACCCGGCAAGGCCGCCGACGCCGGACTGTTCAGCAGCACCTACCTCGACTCGTACATCAACTCCGCCTGGAACGCCTACACCGGGAAAACGCTTACCGTCGTACCGTTCGGCGACCAGCCCAACACCCGGTACTTCGGCCGCACCTCCGGCAACACCATGGTCTTCACCAACAGCTCCGGCGCACAGGTAGCGTCGTTCAACAAGCCGACCAGCGCCCACGTCTGGGGCTGCGACGGCAACCTCCACGCCCCCAACGACCTGGTCGTCGGCCCGATCGCCCGCACCCTCTGCGCGGCGCTCAACCGCGGCACGCTCGGCACGATCGACACCCAGCCCGGGGGTACGGCGTCCGACTTCTACAAGAGCAACCCCGCCAACCAGTACGCGCGGATCATCCACGCGAACATGGCCGACGGTAAGGCGTACGCCTTCGCCTTCGACGACGTGCAGGCCCAGGAGTCGCTGGTCTACTCCAGCAACCCCAGCTCCGCCGGGATCACGCTCTCCCCGTTCACCGGTGGTGGCGGTGGCGGCGGTTCGGCCACCGGCTACCGGGTGACCGGCCCCGGCGGCAAGTGCGTGGACGTCGCCGGCGACGACACCGGCGGCAACGGCACCGCCGTCCAGCTGTGGGACTGCCAGTCGGCCGCCAAGGACCAGTACTGGACCCTCAAGAACGGCACCCTGCAGACTCTGGGCCGCTGCCTCGACGTCGTCGGCAACGCCACCGCCGGCGGCAGCAAACTCCAGCTCTGGGACTGCAACGGCGTCGGCGGCCAGCAGTGGGTGACCCAGGCCGACGGCACCATCCGCAACCCGCAGTCCGGCCGGTGCGTCGACTCGCCCAACGCCAGCACCGCCAACGGCGCCCGCCTCCAGCTCTGGGACTGCAACACCTCCGCGGCGCAGAGGTTCGCCTACAACAACGGCGCCACCAACCTCGCCGCCCCCGGCGGCAAATGCGTCGACGTGGCCGGCAACGACACCGGTGGCGACGGCGCCGCCGTCCAGCTCTGGGACTGTCAGCTCACCGCCCGCGACCAGCACTGGTCCTGGACCGGCCAGTCGCTGACCACCCTCGGCATGTGCCTGGACATCGCCGGCGGCGGCACCGCCAACGGCGCCCAGCTCCAGCTGCACGACTGCACCGGCAACCCGGCCCAGACCTGGGTCCTGAACAGCAACGGCAGCATGAGCAACCCGCAGTCCGGCCGCTGCATCGACTCGCCCAGCGGCAGCACCGCCAACGGCGCCCGCCTGCAGATCTGGGACTGCAACGGCTCCGCCGCCCAGAAGTTCACCAAGGCCTGACCCATCCGGGCGCCTCGCCGTGGATCGCGCTCTCCGGATCCACGGCGAGGCAATTCCTTTCGGGTACGCGTGAACCCGTCCCGTTCTTTCAGGACAGTTCCGCCCTGCCGCGCGAGCCGGCTGCCCACTCCAGCCCGTGCCGCGCCCGCCGGGCTGAGATCGCCGGTCCAGCTCACCCCGCCCCACCGCCCCAAGACAGCCGTGAAGATCCAGCTGGCTCTCGGGGCCGTTTCGACCGCTCAGGGTCGGCCGGGGAGATCGTCGGCTCGTTCGTTCAGGGGATGGTCACTGCTGGGCGGCCGGCCAGTGGATCTCGAACCACAGACGCTCGCTCTTCGCGTTGCTGTTGGCCAGGCCCTGGACGTAGCCGACGTCGTAGCCGTGGTAGTCCGTGGTGTTGAGGACGGACCGCACCCGCAGGGTGGTGGTGTGCGACTCGCCGGCCTCCAGGCGAGTGCCCTCGCACAGCCACTGGGAGAGGTTCCAGTCGTACAGCACGCACTGCTGTCCCGGCACGAGCCGCGCGGTCTGCGGCATGTGCACCAGGAAGCGGCCCTCGTCCTGGAACTCGGTGCCGTTGTGGACGGTGACCTTCAGCTTGCCGGTCTGCTTCACCTCGCCGGCCAGCTGGACGTTCTCGGCCACCGCGGTGATCGGGCCGTCGTCAGCGGTGGCCGCCGACGCGGCCAGCGAGCCGGACATGGTGGCCGCGAGAGCCGCGACCACGACGGGCACCGCTGCGAAGGCCAGACGCTTGTACATCTACTTCCCCGTTTCCTCAGCGGCCGTGTGCCGCTTCGTCATCAGGTGCGATGCACCTCCGAACGGGTTGGTTCGCGCCCAAAGGTAACGGTGCGGTAACGAAGAATTCAGCCAGTGGTCACGGCCCGCAGGTGGAGATCCCGGAGGAGAGCGATCTCCGCGCCGTGGTGGATGGCCTCCCGGTTGATGTGCAGCACCAGCGCGGCCATCGGATACTCCGCGAACGGGCCCTCGGCCGGGCCGCACGGCCGGGCGAGGCCGTCGCCGCCCAGCCCTCGAACGCCGTCGGCCCAGCGTGCGTAGGCCTCGTCGAGCTGGCGGAGCGCCTCCGCCGCGGTCCCGGCGTAGTCGAAAGAGCCGTAGTCCATGGGCGGCCCGCCGAAGTGCGACGCGTTCCGCATCCCGAACACGCCCACGATGAGGTGGCCCAGCCGCCAGGCGATCGTCGTCACCGGCGCCGGAACCGGCTCCGGCATCGCGAAGTCGATCAGGTGATCGCCCGTGCCCGCCGCCATCGGCGTCGCACTCAGGCCACGCGGGCGGACGCTCCAGCAGTCCGGGACCGGCTCCCAGAAGTACTCGGCGTCGCTGATCCCGTCGAGGCGGGGCCGCAGATGAGTACGCCAGTGCCAGTCGAGCTGATCGAGCAGTTCCCGGTTCCAGTCGAGGCTCATTCCCCCACGCTACGGTCCGGAGCCGCTCCTCACCCGCCAGGTTCGCTCGGAGAGCGCGACCCGACGGCACGTCGTTCGGTCCAGGCCGTGCCGACAGCCCATCAGGCAGCCCGTCACCGTAGGGCCGGGCCGTCGCCGATGAGCTTCGCGATGGGCTCGGCCTGTCGCCGCCCGTGTGCCGTATCGCGGCTGGTAACCGCGATCCGGCACACGGGCGGCGGCGGGGCCCGCCCGGACATCCGCCGGCTAGGCGGCCGCGGCGGCCGTGGTCTTGGCCAGCGCGCTCGCCTTCAACTGCTCGTACTCGGCAGCGCTGATGGCGCCGGCGTCGAGCAGCTTCTTGGCGGACGCGATCTCGTCGGTGGGGGTGGTGCCGGCCGGCGCCGCGACCTCCCGGATGTAGGCGTTCTGCCGGCGTACCGCCTCGGCCTGGGCGGCGAGCGCCCGTTCGGTCATGCCACCGCCCCGGGCGATGAGGTAGACCAGCATGCCGAGGATCGGCAGGAAGACCAGGAACAGGGTCCAGAAGGTCTTGGCGACGCCGCTGAGGTCCTTGTCCCGGAACAGGTCGCCGAAGACCCAGAAGAGGCACATGAACCAGGCGACGAAGATGAAGAACTCGAACATCGCGAGCAGGAACGATCCGTTGTCGTCGAACACGTCGATCTCCTCCCAGGGTGATCGTCGATCCCGCTCTGCTCGGGGATCGACCTCCCGGCCTACAGTGGACCGCTCCCGGGCTCGTCCGAACTCATCCCGGACGGAGGAGTTCGGACGGAACATCATCTATGTCAGGTCTGGAGGCGGGCGATCGCACGTCTTATCGCCGGGCTCCCAGGATCGTGGTGAGCAGGGGCACGACGCGGGCGACCGGGACCTCGTAGCGGCCGCCGCCGACCGTCTGCAGCCACCCGGCGGCGACCAGTTGCCGCAGGTGGTGGTAGACCTGACCGCTGGTGCCCATGCCGTCGAGGTGGGTGAGGTCCTGGGCGGTGGCGGCTCCGTGCAGCACGTGCTGCAGCAACCGGATCCGGGCCGGGTGGGCGAGCGCGGCCAGCGTCGTGACGTGCTGCGACCAGTCGCCGTCGAGCAGCTCGCCGGTGCAGACGGCCTCCTGCCAGCGGGCGGCGCGGCCGTCGGGCAGCGTCACATGCCCGGTGATCATGACGGCGCCGGGATCGTCCACCCTGGCCAGAAGTCCCTCGAGCGCCCAGAAGGCGCTCGGGTCGGGGGTGACGGCTGCCTGGGGCTCCGACGTCGTCAGGCGCTTCTCCAGTTCGGCGACGCGCCGTTCCAGTGCGTCGAGACGGTCGGTGTCACTCATTCATCGACTGTAACGTAATTACGTAGATCCGTACAACGGGTGATCGATCTGGCGGAGTGGCGACCGGCCGGCGGACGGTTCCGTGGCATTCCTGGCGTTGCGGTCGGTGGTCCGCCGCGCCGGCCCGCGAGCACTGCACCGGTACTGGCCCGGCACCCCGGCCGGACTGCCGCCGACATCCGTTCCTGACGAGCGGTTGGCCAGTAGGCCGAAAGTCCCGTGACCTGGTGCTGAGTGGCTTCTTTCCTGATGCCAGGCGCTTTCCGAACAAACAGAAGGATGTGAGGTTCGCGAAGGAGTGAGTGTGAGGGAAACAGTGCCCCGGCCGACCGGCGAGATGCGTACCTTCGGCGCGCACGAGCTGATCGTGACGAAGACGGATCTCAAGGGCCGGATGACGTACGCCAATGATGTCTTTCTGCGGGTCTCGGTCTTTTCCGAAGACGAGGCCATCGGCCAGCCGCACAACATCATCCGGCATCCGGACATGCCGAAGGCGATCTTCAAGTTGCTCTGGGAGACGCTCGCCGCGGGTCAGGAGATCTTCGCGTACGTGGTGAACCTCGCCAGCGACGGCGCCGCCTACTGGGTGCTGGCCCACGTCACCCCCTCCTTCGACGCACGCGGCCGGATCGTGGGCTACCACTCCTCCCGGCGACTGCCGGACCCTGCCGCGATCAAGGCCGCCGCGGCGCTCTACGAGCGGCTGCGCGCCGAGGAACAGCGACTCGGCGGGCAGGCCGGCCTGGCCGCGTCCTGGCAGCTGATGCAGGACCTGCTGGCCGAGCGCGGTCAGACCTACGACCAGTACGTATGGGAACTCACCAACGAAGGAGCCGGCGCATGAGGCGCCTCAAGTCCGACACGGCGCAGGATCAGGCAGAGACGCAGGCGCTGGCCGTACTCGCCGAGATCGTGGCCCGTGCCGCCGACGGTGACCTGGAGGCGCGGGTCCCGCGGCTCGGTGACAGCCCGCAGGCGGCCGCGGCCCGCCGGGAGATCAACCGCCTGCTCGACGTGACCGACGCGTTCGTCCGGGAGTCCGGTGCCGCCCTGGCCGCCTCCGCCGAAGGACGTTTCCATCGCCGGTTCCTGCCCCGCGGCATGCCCGGCGCCTATGCGAACAGCGCCACGATCATCAACACCGCCGTGGAGGGGATGAGCGCCGGCGCACAGCGCCTGGCCGACGCCGACCGCGCCCGTCACGCGTTGGCCGACCAACTCGAATCGGCCGTGCTGACGGTCAGCGAACAGGTCGCCACGGCCGCCACCGAGATGGGCGCCTCGGCCCATGGACTGGCGGAATTCGCCACCGGAGCGGTCAACGACGCCGAACGCGGACGCGCCACCGTGGGATCGCTTCAGCATGCCTCCAACGAGATCCGCCGCGCCGTTCATCTGATCACCCAGGTCGCGGCCCAGACGAAGCTGCTGGCACTCAACGCCACCATCGAGGCCGCCCGCGCCGGGGAAGCCGGCCGCGGCTTCAGCATCGTGGCCAGCGAGGTGAAAACGCTGGCCGGCGAGACCGACACCGCCTCGGACGACATCGTCGAGCAGGTCACCGCCGTGCAGTCCGCGGCCGGTGACGCGGTCCAGGTCCTCGAGGCGGTCACCGCCAACCTCCGCGAGATGCACCACCTGGTCAGCGGGATCACCTCCGCGGTCGACGGCGGACAGGGCGGCACCTCCGGCCTGTCCCAACTGGCCGAAGTGCTGCGCACCGAGGTGTACCGCTTCGTCACCACCGTCAGGCAGTCGTGAACCGGCCATCGTCAGGCGCGCGCCTACCGCATCAGGGCTTGCGGGCGACCGCCCCGTACGCGTCCAGCCACTCGACGGCCACTTCCGGACGCCAGTCGGTGATCTGGACCAGGCCGGGCTCCACGAGCTCCAGCCCTTCGAAGAGGCTGCCGATCTCCTCGGGAGAACGCAGGATGTACGGCACGCCACCGTTCTGGGCCAGCCGCTCGGCGCCCTCGACAACCGCCGGCGTGGTGTTCGTCCCGTCCCACAGCACCAGATAGCTGCCGGACGGCGTCGCCTCCATCACCTGGTTCACGATCGACGACACGACGTTGAGGTCGGCCTCGTAGCCCATGACGCCCATGAACATCACGGCGACCGGCTCGGAGAAGTCCAGCACCTTCCGCGCCTCGCCGAGGATCCGCTCGGGATCGTGGTAGTCGGAGTCCACATGGACGGTACGGCCACCCGCGCCCGTCTCCGCCATCAGCGCACGCGCGTGCACCAGCACCAGCGGGTCGTTGTCCACGTAGACCACGCGGGACTCCGGCGCGACGGACTGGGCGACCTCGTGCGTGTTCTGCATGGTCGGCAGCCCCGTGCCGATGTCGAGGAACTGCCGGATCCCGGCCTCGGCCGCCAGGTGACGGACGACCCGGATCAGGAACCGGCGTGACTGCTTCGCCATCAGCACGATCTCGGGATACACCTGTTCAACCGCGTCACCGGCCGCACGGTCGGCAGCGAAGTTGTCCTTGCCTCCCATCCAGTAGTTCCAGATCCGTGCCGCATGCGGCACCTCCGGCTGGAGCCTGGAAGAGTCGGGATCATCCGGGAATGCCATGCGCCTGTTCTACGGCAGGCGTATCCGATAAGCAAGCATCGATGGTTCACCGGCCGGCGCCGACGAACCTCGGCCCAGTCGGAACTCGGGGACCTGTCGCTCCGTCGAAGCCGTGGCGAGGATCAACCGAGAAGGAACGGGCGGCATGAAGCGGATTCTTGGAACGGTATTGGCGTGTGCGGCGCTGGCGGCATGCAGCGAACCGGCCCCTTCTCCATCTCAGGCGACCACGCCCAGGGCCGATCCCAGCACCGCTGCCGTCGTGACGGATTGCGGGACGTTCGACCTGCCACAGGGTGAGGACCTGCCGGATTCCGCGGCCCGATGCCTGGTCGAGGCGGTGCGGGCCGGACACCCGGCCCAGTTGAAGGTGACCAGGCCGACGGTTGAAGGCGACCCGATCCCGGTCAGTTACGCCGCCGGCGCCGACGGCCGCGTGGAGGTCATCACAGATTCGCGGCAGGACGGATTCGGCGCGCAGGTGGTCACCCGCCAAACCTGCACCGGCCCGACCGCCGCGCCCGAGCTGCGGTTCGCCGAATGTTCCGACCCCACGTCCTGACCGGGCCGGGCAAGGTGCCCGGCCCGTCTGCCTCAGTTGACGTCTCGGACCCGCATCGCCCACATCGCCGCGCCGACCACGACGGCCAGCACGACCGCCGAGCCCACGCCGGCCATCTGCCACGTCATCGTGAAGGTCTCGGCCGCGCAGTCGCCGCCGGCCGTCATGCCGTCGCAGGACCAGTCCTCCAGGACCTCCCGCTTATAAAGCCAGACATAACCCCACAATGGTACGAGGTACGCCTCCGGGAACTTGAGCCCGCTGAAGCCGGCGAGCACGTAGACGCCGATCTGCACCGCCGTGAGGCCGATCAGCGCGCCCAGCGCCATACCGGTGTGCCGGCCCAGCGACGCCAGCGCGAACCCGATCGCGCCGACCGCCAGAACCAGGCCCAAACTCCGCAGCCCCATCAGGCCGAACGACTGCCAGACACCGGAGGTCATCCGTCCCGTGTCCCCGCGGAACTCGGCGATCAGCCGGAACGCTCCCGCCCACGCCGCGCCCAGCAGCACGGTGACACCGGCCAGCCAGCCGAGGAAGACGCCCAGCTTGGTGCCGAGCACCACCAGCCGCTGAGGCCGCCAGAGCAGCAGGTTCATCATCGCCCCGGAGTGCCATTCCGCGCCCACGAACGTCGCCCCGATCAGGTACGCCGCCGCGGCCATCAGCAATGCGAACAGGCTGATCATTTCGGGGAACTCGTCCCGCAGCTCGAAGGTCTCCGGCAGATACCAGACGTACTCGAACTCACTCGGCCGCGGGGTGTAGAGGTCGGCGCAGTTCGCCGGGAAATTCGCGGCCTCCGCTGAGCCCGGGGCCGCGGCCAGGCACCGCAGCTTCTCCACCTCGGCGGCGGCCGCCGCCTCCTGGTACTGCCGCGCGGCCTGCTGCTTCGCCGCGGCGACCTGGGCCGGGATGGCCTTCTCATTGCTGACGAACGTGCCGGCGGCGATCGCGGCCAGCACCAGCACCACGCCGATCAACAGCACCGAGGTGAGCCGGCGCCGGAACAGCCGCCGGGTCTCCGCACGAACCAGGCTCATCGACCCCACCCATTCTGACCCACGGCGAGCGCGTTCTCGTCCACCTGCCGGTGGTGACCCTCGACCGGTGTGGTCCCGGTCAGTTCGAGGAACACGTCCTCCAGATCGGCGGCGATCGGTGTCAGCTCGCACAGATAGATCTCACGCTGCGCCAGCAGCCGGGTGATCTGTGCCGGGCCGGTGACGTCGCGGACGGTCAGCTGGCCGGCGGTCTCCACGGTGACCTGGGCGCCGGCCTCCCGCAGGATCCGTGCCGCCTCCTCCTGGTCGGTGTCGGGTTCCAGGCGTACCCGGACGGCGCCGGAGGTGTGCTGGGCGAGCACCTCGGCGACCGATCCGGCGGTGATCCGCCGGCCGGCCGAGATGATCGTCACCGAGTCGCAGATCAGCTGGATCTCGGCGAGGATGTGGCTGGACAGCAGCACCGTCATCCCGGACGCGGACAGGTCCCGCATCAGGGTGCGCATCTCCCGGATGCCGCCCGGGTCCAGGCCGTTGGCCGGCTCGTCCAGGATCAGCAGTGTCGGCTCCTTGAGCAGGGCGGACGCCACCGCCAGGCGCTGCTTCATGCCGAGGGAGTAGGTCTTGACCTTCTCCTTGGCCCGGTCACGCAGGCCCACCAGGTCGAGCACCGCCGGCACTCGAGCACGGTCCACACCGCCGGCGTCGGCGAGCAGCGACAGGGTGGTCTCGGCGGTGAAACGGCCGAAGAACTGCGGGCTCTCCACGATGGCGCCGACCCGGCCGGCCACCTCCGGCAGATGCCAGGGCACCTCCCGGCCGAGCAGCGCCATCCGGCCGCCGTCGGGCCGGATGAGGCCGAGCAGCGTACGCAAGGTGGTGGTCTTGCCCGAGCCGTTGGGGCCGAGGAAGCCGTGCACCTGCCCGGCCTCGACGACCATGTCGAAACCGTCGAGCGCGTTACGCGCGCCCTTGCGGCTGCGATAGGTCTTCCGCAGCCCCGATATTTCCAGTACGGGAGTCACGGGCGGAACCTTAGAGCAGCCTCGCCACCCCGAAATCGGCGGCTCAGTCCCACTTCGTCGGCTCGCGGGCAGCCGGGCCCGAGAAAATTTGGCGGACGCGGGAACATCCGTGCCCGCGCGCCTCTCTGATCATCAACGACGGAGCAGGGAGGCAACAAATGACCGAGTACATGGACAACGACGCCGACGGCTACTACGAGACGCTGGTCGCTGACACCGACGCTGACGGCTACTACGAGACCGTGGTCGCCGACATGAACGCGGACGGCACCTACGACGTGGCCGCTGTGGACACCAACGGGGACCAGATGGTCGACCGCGTGGCCGCTGATCTCGACGGCGACGACGTCGCGGAGAGCTTCTTCGCCGACCGGGACGTCGACGGCCTGTTCGACGCGGCCGGTGTCGACACCGACGGCAACGGGGTAGTCGACTACACCGTCCTGGATGACGACGCCGATGGCATCGCCGACATGGAGATCATCGACGCTGACGAGAACGGTGTCGACGACGCGGCCGAGGGCACGCCGAGCTACGACGATGTCCCGGGCGTGATCCTCGAGATCGCCGACGAGACCGGCCAGGGCATCGCCGGCACGCCGGTACAGGTGGCGTGAGCGTGCGGCTCAGCCGGACTCGCCGCGCAACAACGCGGCCATGGCGGCACGCGCCCGGTACAGGCGGCTCTTGACCGTCTGCACACCGACGTCCTGGTGGGCGGCGATCTCCTCGTAGCTCAGTTCGCCGTACTCGCGCAGCACCAGCGCGGTCCGGAACGGTTCGGGCACCTGCGACAGGGCCGCCTGGACCCGGTCCCGTTCGGCGTGCTGGTCGGCGTGGTCGTCGACCACGATCAGATGGTCGTGCTCGTCGAGGTCGAACGGGGTGTCCCGGCGGCGGCGGACGACGCCGAGCGCCGCGTTGGCGGCGATCCGGTACAGCCAGGTGCTGAACCGGGCGTCCTGCCGGAAGCTGCCGAGATGCTGCCAGGCGGCCATGAGCGCGTCCTGGAGGGCGTCCTCCGCGTCCGCGTGGTTGCCGGTCAGCCGCAGGCAGATGGCCCACACGCGGGTACGGCACGCGCCGGCCAGCGCCGCGAAGGCGGCGCTGTCACCGGCGCGTGCCCGCGCGACGAGCACGGCGTCGCTGTCCGGCTGGGTCATGACTCGGCCCGCCGGGCGATCAGCTGGTACGACCGGGCCAGGACCCGGCCGGCCTCCGCCTCGGCGGGCAGCAGGGCGAACGCGGCCTGCGACTGCGCGGCGGCGGCCCGGCGGCGCGCCTCGCCCGCGATGTCGCCGGCGGCTGCTGTCTCGGCCAGCCCGAGCCTGTCGGGATCGGACGAGTCGGCGGCGACCTGCTCCAGCTCCACCCGCAACGGCGAGGTGGGCGCCTCGGCGACCAGGTTGCGCAGGGCACGCAGCTCCCGGACCGGATGCAGGACGGGATCCAGCCGAGCCTGTTCGATCAGAGCGAGCACCGCGCCGGTATCCGCTTCCGAGGCGTCCGCGGCCCGGGTCAGCACGGCCATCGCCCGCATCGCTTTCAGCGCGTGCGCGCGGCACAGCAGGCTGCGCCGAAGCAGGTCCTCGACCCGGCCGAGCCCGGACACGGTCTCCAGCCAGTTCACGAGCTGGTGCGCGCCGGTGGCGCAGTGGCGCCGTCCCTCGTGCACACCGTGGACGCCCAGCGCGGTGTAGAGCCGCTCCAGCGCGGCGACGTCGATCCCGTCGGGCAGCGGCAGCCGGTGGCGCAGCCGCAGCCGCTGGTCCGGCACGCCGGTGGTGGCCGCGAGGACCCGGGCGTCCCCTTCGCGGATCAGGCCGGTGCGGGCGGTCTCGGCGAGCAGGCCGGCAGCCGCGACGACCGCCGAAACGTCCGCGGCACGTGCGCCGGCGAGCCGGGCGGCCGCCGCGTCAGCCGCCGCGAACGGGTCCGCGCCACCGTCGCCGAACAGGTCGGCCTGCGACAGCACCCCGATGGCGTTGACGGCGCTGGCGCCCAGCTCACCGGTGGCGCTGCGGAACTGGCGGAGGAACTCGACCTCGTCCTGCCGTTCTGCCTCACGGAACACGAAGAGCACGGCGTCCGCCTGGCCCGCGGCGTACCGGGACGCCGCTTCGGACCCGTCCGGGGAGACGCCGAGCACCGCCTTGCGGGTGGCGTCCTCGTTCTCGCCGGTCAGGGTGGCCAGGCCGGGTGTGTCGATGAGGGTCTTGTCGCGCAGCGCGGCGGCCTGGAGGTGGACGACGATCCGGGCGACGTCCTCGGCCGGCGTCCCTAGTGTCTCCGGCAGCCGCCCGTCGTGCAGCGGCAGGTCACGCCGGGTGCCGTCGTGCAGGTGGAGTTCGGCGCGTTCGGGGGCGCCATAGCGGTACCAGGTGACCGTCCGGGTGCACTCGCCCGCCGCGGTCGGTGCGATGCGGCGCCCGACGAGCGCGTTGACCAGTGTCGACTTGCCGGCCTTGACCCGTCCGACGACGGCGAGCCGCAGCGGCTCACCCACGGTGTCGCGGATGGTGGCGGCCGTCTGCCGGCCCGCCTCGTCGAGCAACGGGGCGACCTCGTCGCACAGCCGGGCGATCCGCGCCGGGACGGGATGCATCAGGGCCTGCCCAGGTGGGTGCGGATCCGGTTCGCCACCTCGGTGATCTGGTCCGTGCGCAGCTGCACGTCCGCGCCGGGCGGCGGGCAGTCGGCCCCGGGCCGGTACGTGGTGCCGACGACGATCCGCCGCTGCGCGTTGCCCCAGTCCACTTTGATCCGTACGCCGGTGACCACGTCCGGGGTGAGGATCACCGGAACGCCGTTCCAGCCGATCCTGCCGTTGGTCAGATCGAGCAGCGGCCCGGCGATGGGGATCACCACGGCCGGAGGCCTGGCCCCGGCCGCGGGGTAGAAGAGCAGGCGGCTGGGCCAGCCGGTCACGCCCACGCCCATCACCGAGACCTGGTCGGTGTGCTTCGGTGCACCGAGACAGGTGAGGACGAACTGGTCCGGGTCCGGCGGCCGGGCGGTGGCCGCGGCCAGGCCGGCGCCGGCGGGCGGCATGTAAAGGGCGGCGAGGTCGTGGAGGTACGCCTGCTGCTGCGGCGTGGGATGCGTGGGGCGGGGAATCGGAGGCCGCGACGACGGGACGGCCTCGGCCGGTTCGGTGGCGGCCGACAGCCAGATCCGGTCGGGTTCGGGCAGGTCACCATGGGTGAACGCGTCCAGATAATGGTCACCGGGCGCCCACGTGGACCAGTCCGGCCGCCGCAGGATCTCCTGCCGCTCCGACTCGGTGGCGGTGCACCAGGTTCGCATGACGCGCACGGCCCAGACGTCGCCGGATCCGTGCTCGTCGTTCCAGCGCTTGCGGGCTGCCGGTTTCCAGTGGGCGGCGAGCCACGGCGGCGAGTCCCCGAAGAAGATCTTGACCGGCAGCGGCACACCGGACGCCGCCGGCTGCGGGATCTCCAGACCCGCGTTGTCACGGCGCATCCGGGCGATCAGGCCCGGCTCGGCGATCACCCGATCGATCAGACCGGGTACGCACATCAGCGCGGCCAGGATCACCAGGTCGTCGATGAGCGCCGGGCCCTGCGGGGTGCCCGCCAGCGCGGCCGCCAGCTTCGGGTTGACCTGGAGAACCCGCTGCGCCGCCGCGCTGAGACCGGCCACGGGCACGGCCGGCGACGGGTCCGTGACGACGGTGGGCACGGCCGCCGCCGGCGCGGGCACGGTGGCTGCGGCCGCCGCGACGGCATGGTGTGCCCCCAGCGCCACGACGAGTTTCGGATCCTCGAGCGTGGCCGGTGGACGCCCCAGAAGCGCGGTCAGGTCCCGCTGGACAGCGCGCAGGTGTGCCGAGCCGCCGGTGAGGTAGAGCGCGTGCAGGTCCCCGGCAACAAGACCGGCCTGTGCCAGGGTCGTTGCGGTCAGCTCGGTGGCGCGCCGAACCTGCGGTGCGACCATCTCGTCGAACTCGGCCGCGGTGATCGTCACGACCTCTTCGGCGTCGGCGGCCACGACCGGGATGCTGGCGTGCTCGTGCTCGCTCAGCTCGTGTTTGGCCTCGCGGACGTCGTTGCGCAACGCCAGCAGTGCCCTGGCGTTGGCCGGGTCGCGTACCGCGTCCACCAGGTCGCCGCGGTCCCGGTCCTGCAGCCGGGCCAGTACGGCCGTCAGCAACAGATGGTCGAAGACGTCGCCGCCCAGCGGGTCGGCGCCGGCCGACGCGAGCACCCGCATCCCGGAGGCGCCGCCGTCGGCGCGCAGCAGGGCCACGTCGCAGGTGCCGCCGCCGAAGTCGAAGACCGCGACCGTGCTGCCGGCCGGCGGTGGCGTCGTGCTGGCGTAGTGCGCGACGGCCGCGACCGGCTCCGGCACCAGGCGCAGGATCTGATCGGGGAAGCCCGCCTCGACCGCCGCGGCCCGCAGCACCTGCCGGCGCGGTTCGGCCCAGTCCTGTGGGTGGGTGAGCAGTACCGCGTCCGGCCGGTCGTCGCCGGCGACCCGGGCGGCCCGGGTCGCGACGACGCGCAGTACGGCGGCGACCAGCGTCACCACCGGGATGTCGCGGCCGCCCAGCAGGACGGTGTCCTGCCCGATCAGGCGTTTCGGGGAGCGCTCGAACCCGTCCGGGTGCAGCCGTGCGGAGCGGACGGCGGCGGTGCCGACCTGGATGTCCTGCGGGGTGGCCAGCACCGCGGACGGCATCTGTTCCGCCGAGTCCGACAGCCGGACAGCCGTCGGCGTCGCGTCGCCGCGCCGGTAGGCGGCCGCGGTGTTGGAGGTGCCGAAGTCGATCGACAGGGACCAGCCGGGCAAGTCAGTATGTCTCCGGTTCAGACCCTGGTAGCCAGGGGTCGGGTGGGGGCTGCGCGACATCGTGATCTTCGATCACGTCCTCGGTCAACTGCCCGGACGGGTCGAGCCACCAGTCCGTGTCGTCAGCCGCCGAGTCCACCGGGCTGACGAAATCCGCCTGGTCGGGCACCAGATCCGCGGATTCGATCCGCTCCGCGTCCGGGTCGAGCGCCCGCGCCAGCGCCGCGGACCACACCGCCCGCGGGGGTGCCGGCGGCTCACCGAGCACCCCCAGTTCCGGCTCCAGCGGATCGCTCACAGCCGGCGCCCCACCAGTGCCCGGCCGACGAGCAGGACCGGCAGGACGACGTACGGCCGCTCGACGAGCCACGACACGACGTCCGGGAGCCGGCCCGAAGCCGGAAGCGGCGCCGGCTCCGCGCCGGGCACCTGAACGGGTGGATCGTCGCAGACCAGGGCCGCGTTACCGGAGTCCGCCCAGGCGTCGGCGAGGACGTCCAGCGGAACCTCCATCCGGTTGCCGTCGCCGGTTCCGGGGTCGGAGAGGATCGCCACGCCGCGGTCGACGTCGATGCCGGTCAGGACGACGGCGTGATCGGCGCCGATCTCGTCCTCCCGGCCGTACCAGATCTCGTCGCCGTCGACCGCCAACATCACCCGCCGGCCCTCCGCGAGGTAGCCCGCCAGGGCCTCGACCCCGATGCCGATCTGGATCTCGGCTGGTACGCCCGCATCCTCCAGCAGCGCGTGCGCGCCCTCGATGCCCATACCGGGCACCCCGTCCGGCCCGACCTCGAACAGGTGAAGCTCATTGGCGCGAGCCACGAACGCGGATTCGTCCGCATGGTGTACGCCGGTGTACTCCGACACGATCTGCGCGATGCTGGCCGGCACGCAGTAGCCGTTGGCGGACTGCTCGAACCAGTGCTCGGCGTCCCCGGCCGGGTCGCCGACGAGGCTGCCCTGCACGACCCAGCCGACACCGTCGGCGGGTGACGCACCGGCGAACGGCGCCGGGCTGGGCGCCACGTCGTCGTACGGCTCCCCGGGCGGGTCGGTAAGCCGCCCTACCTCGTCGATGTCATCGTCGAGCAGGGACGGCAGCAGCGTTTCCGTCCAGCTGTGGTCGTCGGTCATCGGTCCGCTCCCTGCGTGTTCTCCGGTCGTCGCGGGTCTGATGCGCCGGATCCCGCCGATGTTCCCGGCGCCGCCAGTGAATCGAGTTCGCGTTCGACGAGGTCCCGTTGGTCGGCCGCAGCCTCGAGGTCACGCTCCAGCGACGCCAGACGGTTACTGCGGTCGACGGCGGAAGCCCCGGCCGCGCTTTCGGCATCGGCCACGATCGCCTCGATCCGCGCGATCTCCGCCTCCAGGTGGTCCTCGACGGCGAACATCAGCTCCGGGCGGCACTCGCGGATCGCGGAGTCCACCGCGGCGACGAGGTCGGTACGCAGCGCCGTGACGGACTCGGTGAGGGCGAGGTCGAGCTTCTGCCGGCCGACGCGCAGCCTGCGGACGCCCAGATTCAGAAGGAACCAGGCGCCCCCGAGGACCAGGCCCACCGGCCCGCCCATCGCGGACGTCCCCGCCAGGCCGAACTTGCCGGCAAGGCCCGCTCCCATGAGTGCCGAGTTGGCCAGAGCCGGATCGAATCCGCTCCCACGCGGGTCCAGGTTCCGGCGGCCGGGGGACAGGACGACCTCGATCCCGGCGGTCACCGGTTGCAGCGCCGCGACCGCGGCGTCGACGCTGCCGAACAGCTCCGTGGCGGTCGCCACCAGGTCGTTGCGCAACCGGTCGGCGACGTGTGCCGCGATCAGGAGGAACTCGCTGTTCAGCTCCGCGAGCACGGTGGCGGCGCCGGCCTCGGTGACACCGCTCCACTCCCGGCTGATCCGCAGCCGCCAGCGGTCGCGCAGCTCGTCGACGAGCCGGGTGATGTCGCGGACGGCGGATTGCCGCACCCTGCCGAGGTCGCGTTCCAGGTCGAGGCGCCAGCGACGTTTGCGGACGCGCAGCCGCTCCATCGCCGCGCGTTCGGCCTTGACCGGATCGTCGTCCTCGGGCATCGCGGTGAGCGCGCGGCGGTGACCGTCCAGCTGCCCGGTGAGCCGGTGCAGCCCGGACAGGGCGGTGCGCAGCACGTTGGCCAGCCCGATCGCGCGGGCATCCGATTCCCGCCCGCGGAGCACCTCGGCCAGCGCCGCGATGTTCGACTCCTGCTCCAGCAGCGGCTGGATCTCCGGGTCGTCGACCTCGCGTGACTCGGCCGCCAGTGTCGCCGAAACAGCGAGCATCGGCGCGTCGGCGAACCGGGGGGCGTGCCGGCGCAGCAGCTCCTGGTTCGCCGCCACGATCTGCCGCCCCGAGTCGGCGTAGCGGTCAGCCTTGGTGACCGCGAACACCACCGTCTCCACCTGCTCGGCCGCCTCCGCCAGGAACCGAAGCTCCGGAGCGGTGAGAACCTGCCCGGCGTCGGTGACCATGAGAAGCACACCCGCGCGTGCGGCCGCCCACCGGGCGAGGCGGCTGTGTGCCGACTCGATGCCGCCGACGCCCGGGGTGTCCACCAGCGTGATGCCGGGCAGCCAGCGGCTGACCGCCGCCACCTCGGCATGGCCGGGCGCATCGGGGGAGTCGCCGGGGCCGGCACCCAGAAAAGCCACGGCGTCCTCGTACGGCACCTGCCGCCGCCCGGCCGGACCGATCAGTGCCCAGCCCTCAACCGGCAGCTCCGGCGACGGCGGCACCACGTGCAGAAACGCCCCGGCCGGAACGTCTGTGCCGGTCGGGGACACGTCGCGGCCGGTCAGCGCGTTGACCAGCGAGCTCTTGCCACGCTTCACCTCACCGACGACGACGATCACGAGCCGGTCGTTCGTCGCCTCGGCCAGTGCGGCGTCCAGGCGCGCCACATGATCGTCCAGCTTGTGCTGTTTGAACAGTCTGCGGGCGCCGGTGATCGCACTGTGCTGATTCCGGGTGACGGTGAGGCGGGACGACTGCACACACGCTCCCTGGCTGGTGGCGGAGTTGCTGGTCAGGCCCCGCGGTGGAAAGGATGGTGCCACGAGCACCGCTCCCGATCGACGGCGGATCCGGTCAGCGTCCCGCCCACCGCACCCGAAGCCGGAACCAGCACCGCCGCAGCAGAAAGTAGAACTCGGAGGCGAACCGGTTCCGTAGCCGCAGCATCAGCAGCAGCAGCGGGACCGTCGTCAGCGGCGTCGCCACCGCCCGCAGCCCCGAGCCCGATCCCGGTGCGGGATCGGCGACGGTCAACAGCCCGCTCAGCGCGATGGCGGCCAGCCGCAGCACCGCGAACGCGAATGTCACCCGCCACAGATTACGGCGGATCAGCGTACGGGCCGCCGGCGCCAGCCGGCGCCATCGCCACCGCAGGAACGCCGCGGCCGCGGCCACCCCGAGCAGCAGCGGCACCGCGGCGAGCAGCGCACCCGCGGTCCCGGCCACCTGCGCGCGGCACACGACGGCCGTGACGACCGCCGCGACCAGCGGCACCGTCGCCGCGTCGGTCAGCAGCCACAGGGCCCGGCGGGCACCCGACGTGGCGGTGTGCAGCACGTCCGGGTCGTGCGGGGTCACACGCAGGGTGTCGCTGAGCAGCGCCGACGAGCGCAATGCCCGGCCCCGGTCGGCGTCGACCGCGCCCAGCCGCTGCAGCGCGAGGGCGCTCTCCGGATCCAGCGCCAGGGCCGTACGGTAAGCCTGCCGGGCACCCCGGAAGTCGGCCATCCGCCGTAACGCGTCGCCCGTCGCCAGATGCACGCTCGATTCCTGCGGCGCCAGCCGCCGGGCACGGTCCGCGGCCGCCCCCGCTGCCACGATGCGGGCTGTCCCACCGGCCGCGAGCAGCGCGTGCGCCAGCGTGACGTCGTTGATGAAGTCGTGCGGGCCGAGCCGCCGCGCTTCGGTGGCGGCGTCGAGCGCCGCACGGGTGCGGCGCAGCTGCAGCAGTGCGATGGCCCGCTGGCGATGGGCGGCGGGATCGGCTGGGACGAGCGCGGCCGCCTGCTCGGCGACGCTGAGCATCTCGTCGTAACGGCCGGCCTGTTGCAGGCAGTGGGCGAGCGCCCGCAAGGCCGCGACATTGCCGGGGTCCTCGGCGAGCAGCCGCCGCAACACCGGCACGGCGGCGCTTGCCCGTCCGACCTGGGCAAGGTGCAGAGCCTGGCGGATCTGGACGGCCGGATCCGCGTGAGCACCCGTCACCACTGTTCGGCCTTCTCGCGGTACGCGACCGGCCCGGCCTCGATCCCCGCGGCCGAGCTGGAAATCAAAGCGTCCTCAATCATGATCGGCGCAGGGTACCCGGAGGCCGGTGCTGCGCCGGCCATTGCCAACGAAGTCTGTCCGAGTACCACTCGACCTTTTCCACAGCGAAGCGAACCGGTGACGACACGGTCACATCCCAGGGCCTCTGCCAGGTAGAGGTATGACCGGGTGGTCGGGCTTGCTGTAGTCACGCCGGTATCGGGCGGTACGTTGAAGAGCGCGGCCTTCGGTTGATCATTCAGGTGTCTAGGCCAAATGATCAAGTCCGAAGGACCGCGCTCGTGGAGTCATCATCGTTGATCAGCAGCCTGTCCGCACGTCTGCCAGGCGTGTCGGATGATCCGTATCGAGATCCCGCCGGGCTGCTGCAGGCACTGGCGGGCAGCGGTCGCTGTCGGCGATCGGTGAGTGGGCCGCTGACCTGCCGTTCGGTGTCCTGGCCGACCTCGAGGTGACTCGGGTCCGGTTCACCGGCGGCTATCTGGTTCCTGATGCGTCCACGATCGGCCGGATCCTGGCCCGCGTCGACGCGGACGCCGTGGAGACGGCTCTCGCGGGATGGCTGCTGACCAGGGTCAACATGCATGACGTGCCGGCCAGGCGAGTTGTCGCCGTCGACGGCAAACGCTGCGCGGCAGTGGCCGCCCCGGCAGCCGGACACATCTTCTGGCAGCGTTGGACCAGCACACCGGCGTCGTGCTCGCCCAGACCGATGTCGCGGGCAAGACGCATGAGATCACCAGGTTCCAGCCGCTGCTGTCCGGTCTGGACCTGACCGCGTGAAACGGTCAAGCCTCTACCTTGCAGAGGCCCTGGGTCACATCCACAGCACGCCATCGTCCTCGTGCTCGCGTACGCGAAACGCGATCATCCGGCGCAACAAATCGCCCGGCACAGGTTGGCCGTATGGGAGTTTGACCGTGCCCTTACCGGTGGCAAAGCCGGCGAGCTGGGCATCGAACCCCTCGCGAGTGCTGGGCGTGAACGCGACGCTTGCGTGTCTAGCGTGACCACTGACCATAAAGAGGATTGTTCCGGAGGGGTGTACCCACGCCGGATAACCCCACTTGATCGCCTCGCTCGCCTCCGGAACCGCCTCGTGGGCCATTGCCCGCAGCTGCTCAAGCAGCTCGCGGCCCGGTCCGGTGAAGCCGTCGATGTACTCGTCGACCGTCTGAGGTCTGGCCATGGCGCCAGTGTGGCACGCCCTGCTCGGCTCAGCGTCCGCAGTGAGCGAGGCGTGCCGGGTTCACATGCTGTTTCAGCTCACCGGTTGACGGTCTCGACGGACATCCGGATCTTCGGCATGACAGGACGCCGGCCGGTCGCGGCCGACCCTGGCTCGTGACGGCGGGGCCAGTCGAGCGCAGGCAGCGGCAGAAGAGTACAGGTGATCTTGAGGATATGGACGGCGCTGTCCCGACTTGAAATGGGCTGCTTTCGAACACCCTGATCGGGATGATGGCTCGGTGACAGACTTGTATTGGGAGGATGTGGGCTGGTACTTCGCAGACGAGGGGGCGCTGTTGGATGCGTACGTCTTTGACGCCAGCATGGCCGACTGGCAGCTCATCCTCGATGTCGTTCGCTCGCGGGGGTGGCCGTTCGACTACAGCAGCGGCGATACTCCGGAACCTCTGCCGGACCGCGTAGAGGACATCTTCGAGCGTCGAGGCGACTATTCAGCCACGCTGCACATCCGGCCGGGAGCTGGCGTTGTCGTCGCCACACACTTCTTCAGCCCTGAGGAAATCGAGTTCGACTTCGACCCCAACGACCTGCAAGGCCAGGAAGCACTAGTACTCCAGCAGGAGATCCGTTTTACGGGTCTGTGAGGGCTTGGCGGGCGTAGTGGCTGGTTATCGCGGTGGCTTGGTGTCGGCGTCGGAAGAGTGACCAGGCGATGACGTCGGCGATGCGGCGGGCCGGTTCGATGATCAGGGCGTGGAAGAGTCGGCGGAGTTCGTTGACGGTGATCGGGATTAAGCCTTGCGTGCTGGTGGTGCTGACGGTGGTCGCGGCGGCCAGGAACGCGTGAGCGACGATGACCAAGGTGGTCCAGCGGTGCCAGGCCTGCCAGCGGCGATGTTGATGCTGGTCAAGTCCGAGACCGGTCTTCGCTGCCTGGAAGGATTCCTCGACCCGCCAACGAGATCCCGCGACGGCGACCAGCTGGTGCAGCGGGACGGGCTCGGGTGACCAGCATCGGTAGAACGCCAGCTCACCGGTGCTGCGATTACGGCGGATCAGCAGCCAGTGATGTCCGGCGTGCTGGTCGACAGCCTGGGGCAGGGCGACCAACGCCCAGTCGTAGAAGCGGTGGCCTTTCGCGCCGTCGCCCGCGGAGATCCGCTGCCACGCCTGTTTCGGCAGGCCGGCTGCGATCCGGTCAGCGCGCTGGACACCGAGGCCGGTCGGCACACGATGCGAGCAGGCGACCGCGAGCACGTAACCCAGCCGGTGGCCGCGTAACGCGGCGGCCAGGTGCGGGTCCCCGCCGTAGGCTTCATCGCCGGCGACCCACCGGCACGGCAGCCCACCAGCGACCGCAGCCTCGATCAGACGGCGTGCCAACTGCGGCTTCGTCGCGAAGGTGACTGTCTCGGGCACGCCTGCCTCGGCACGCCGGTCCGGGTCCTCGGCCCAGGATTTCGGCAGGTAGAGGGCGACATCTATCAGGGTGTGCCCGAGCGGTGAGGCATACGACAGGTGCACCGCGAGCTGACAGTTCTCGATCTTCCCGGCGGTGCCGGAGTACTGGCGCTGGACACCGACGGTGTGGGTGCCCTTCTTGAGGTCTCCGGTCTCGTCGACGATCAGGATCCCGTCGCGATGTCCCAGCCGGGCAGCGACGAACTGCCGCACGTCAGCGCGTACGAGCGTGTCGTCCCAGCTGGCCCGGCCGATCAAATCCTGCATGCCGCCCGGCCCGTCGTCGCCGGCATGTTCGGCGATGGTCCAGCAATTCTTCGTCGGCAGCGGGGCCAGCAGTCCGGACACGAAGTCCCGGACCCGGCGCCGCGGCTCCGGCCGGGTGAAGCGTTCCCCGATCGTGTCCATCAGCTCGCTGAACAGTCCGGACCATCGCTGGACGTCTACTCTGTAAGCGGCAGCCACCGCCGTTTTCGGGGTCCACACAACCATCGGGACTCAGCGGTGGCTGCTTGCTGTCCACGGACAAACCCACACCGCTACGCAGCTCAGAACGGATCTCCTGCTGGAGTACTAGAGGACGCTCGTTCTGCTGCTACGGTGCTTGCCATTCGGGCGCCGGAGTGGTTCGACTGGCAATTGCGAGGTGGGGCGTGCGATTTTCGCTTCTGTGGCGATATGGCGCATCGTCGAGTCATGACAGGCTATCTGACAAGGAGCTCGGCTCGCTCCTGGCGGATCTGGATGACGGCAAATATGATACCGAGCATGGTGACGTCTGGCTTTCAGAAGAAGCCACAGGACGGGGCATTGGTGTTTTCGCCGGCGACCGTGGGCTGGTGGTCCTGGAAAACACTGAGCCAGGCGGCGAATCATTCCACCGAGTCGGGGTACTCCGTGAGGACGCCTTCACGTTGCTTCGACGCTTCGCCGATGGAGAGCTGGGCGCCATCCGAGGCGAATCCTGGCTCCGGGTTACGGATCCATGTGAGCGATCAGCGGCATGAGAGTAAAGACCATGATGGCTACCCAAGATGAATTCCACCGTGCGCCGTCAGAAGAAGATTTCGAGAATGCAAGAGCTCGATCAGGTCCTCAGGGCCACGCAATCGGCGAATATCATCGGCAGTAATTACCAAGACTCGTATACGTCGAATCAGCGCATTGGTGCCGATATTGAAGGCACGACTCCTGTGTTCCTGGTTTCCTGTAATTCCGCTGGCTGCAGCGAGGATCCCCAGTTCGCAACCGCGATCCGCCAAGACGTTTACAAAGTAACCCAAGGTTGTGCTGTCCACAGGGGTGGTCCAGTTCTTGCATTCGACGAGGAAGAAGTCCGGAAGCATGCGCAGCCCGTTGTCGGCCCGAGTATTGGCTACGGTAATATCCACCTCCTCGGTGCCGTATTGATTCAATGTGTTGCGCTGAGTCCGGCAGCCGGGAATAGACGTGAGCATGTAGTCGAGCATATTCTCGTATAGGCGCCCCTTCTTCAGGTGGGATGCGGCGGCACCCGCAAGCCGCAGATATGCGTCGAGTCTCGCCTCAAAAAGGGTACTCATTGACCGCTTGCCCCGTGCATAATGGCATTGCGCTCGTTGTTCAATATCTGCGCAAGCCCTTCATCCTGAAGCCTTGTTGCTAGCTCTTCGATGTTGAGCGCCATGATGTACGGCCAGGAAGCCCCTCCCCGAATCTTTACCCCACCGGCATCGGTGATCGAGAAATAAAGTAGGAGTGCCCAGGTGGCTCCCCGGCTATTGGCAGCTGCTCGCAATCTGTCTATGCTTCCGCGAGCGACCTCTGGCCTGCGCAGCAGCTTTACCTCAATCAGAAGAGGGCTGGAAAGGAACTTCTCAGTCCCTGGTATCCACGCCGCAAAATCGACCGGTTCATCGTCGCGGTCAATGGATACTGCCTCGCCGCCTGCAGCAGTAATAAGTTGAAGTGATGCTCTTTCGAGACGCTCGGCCGCCGCCGAAGGGTCCTGCTGCTGTGAATTTGAACGAATGTCGGCCAGATCTTCCTTGATTTCTCGCAGAATATTCCTGTCAATCATTGGAACAGGCGCGCTCACCGGTGACGGACTTCCGCTAAACGTTCGAACAAATAGACCAATCTGGTCATGCAGGGCCAGGGCACTTGTTAGCGGCACACGAGTGGTGGGTATTGATGATAGGGCTGGGTCTAGCCGTCTTGGCGGCTCGGCGATGACTAGAGTTGGTAGCTGCGCTCCGACGGCCTGGCCAATCTCCAAAAATATTGAAGCTGGCGTCTCCCATCCCGCGTCGGCCGAAAATACTGCACATAGAAGGTCGACTTGGGGAAGCCACCCAGGTCCAGGTGTGGAATCTCGGCCGAACACATCACCGGGCTCGACAATATCGATGTCCAATGAGACCAAGGCGGCGTACACCTCGGTCAGGTTCACACCGGGCTCGGCTATCAAGTAGCAACGCACGAGTTGAGATTAGCGGAGTTCGCGTTGGCGGTGCGCACTCAACTCGGCACGATCGGACGTCCACGGCCCGCGGCTCCGGTGACTCGCCGTAGTGTCCGATCGGCGGCAGGAGTCAATGCCTGCTGTTGCGCTGTCCGATCCATCGTCCTGACGACTGCTTGACCTCAACACGGGTTGAGTTTTTAGCGTCAGTGGCATGCGCGGGACCGATAGCGAGGAGCGGCTAATGGAAGAGATCACGCAACGGGTGGCGCTGGACGACTCGACCCTTCGTACGACTGCGACGAAAGTCGCTGCGGATCTGGCGGCGCAGTTGCAACGAGGCGGAGACGCCTTGGACGCCGACGTCTACGACGCCTGGTTCGCCGCCGACATCCTCTGGGGCAGTCCTTACGGAGCGACTCTGACAGGGTTCGAGGGGTTGAACGCGATTCACCACCGATTGATGAGCCAGTCGGCGCCGCTGACCGCGCCCCCGGCGCCGGCCTCACAATTCGAAGTCGTGTCGGTCCTGGCGCCCGCGCCCGGCGTCGTTGTGGCGCATATCCGCCGTCAGGCACTCGCTGTGGACGGCTTTTCCGAGATGGCCCTCTACGTGCTGATCGAACGCGAAGACCGGTGGTGGCTGGCCGCCGCTCAAAACACGCCGGTCAGGCGAACAGACAGCACGCGGCCCGCGTCTCCCGCCGGCTGAACCATCGGTGTCGGTGGTTGTGGCAACGCACTCACATCGGCGAAGCCGGGTGGCGGACGCCCGGACCCACCACCACCGGGAGTGACCGTTGGCGAGGCAGTGCCGCAGTCCGAACACTAACGCTGTTGCATGTTCGCTTGGCCTGTGCCGCTCAGGTGCCCTGTCGGCGGAGAACGCCGAACCGGCGAAGGGATCATCCACCTTCAACCGAGTCCGAGGGCGAATAGGCCAGCGGCCGGGGTCACCTTGCGCGTGGTCCCGGCCGCCGGCTCCTCGGATCAGCTCAGGTCGAATTCGCCGTCCTTCGCGCCGCCCACGAACGCATCCCACTCCGCCGTGGTGAAGATCAGCGGCTCCCTGTCCGGGTTCTTCGAGTCGCGGACCGCGATCGCCTGCCCGACGACCGCGACCTCTACACAATGTCCGGCCGAGCCGGACCGGCTGCTCTTGCGCCAGCCGGCGCCGGCCAGGTCAGCCTCGTCGACCTGCATCCCCTTGACCTCGATCACGATGTACTCCTTTCCTGCCCGGCCGGTGCGGCCGGGAAGCTCAGCCGCTGCCCGGCAGTGCCCAGAGCTCGGATTACCCGGACCACGGCGGCGCACTCTGCGGACCATCCACATGGGTGATGGTCAAAGTCGACGGATACGCCAGCGGGGGAGCATGAACCGCCACCTGTCGAGGCTTCGGTGTCCGCCGGGCACCGGGACCAGGTCGAGCGGATCAGTCACGGGCCGCCGCCGACGCGAGATGGAGGCGGTAGATGGCGTTCTCGCCCTCACCGTCGTCGAGCGGTGCGAGGGCGAGCTGGTCGGTGGGGACCCGTCGCACGTACCCGAAGCCGGATCCGCTGTCGATCCACACCTCGGCCCAGCCATCGGTCGGCAGTATGCGTGGGCCCACGGCCAAGAGCGGCGGGGGCAAAGTGTGCGGCTCAGGCATGGCGAATCGGCAGCCCCGATGCGGGGTTGCCGTGCGTGCCCCGGCAGATGCCGCACAGGGCGCGGGTGGCGTCTCGTGGCGTTGGACTGGACATCGGTGTGTAGAGGTGCGGGCCGTATCCGACCTGCTCCACCACCACGTGCGGCGTGTCGTCGACGTTGCCGCAGGGGCACCAGCGGTGGCTCGGGTAGTCCGTGATCGCCCGGAGCACCGGTAGGGTCGCCCGGTTGCCGTCGCCGGCCTCGCGGCAGTGCGGGGCGTGCAGTACGACGCCGGGTGGGTAGTCGCGCCTCATGCCGCCCGCCTTCTCTGTGCCCGCACCGGGTCGGGTACGGCCTGGCCGTCGTCGAGGATCCGGCGGACCGCGGCGGACCGCTCGGCGGCCTCGCGCCGGGCGGCGTCACGCTCGGCGTGTGCGGCGGCGACACGGCCTCGCCAGCACATGCGACGGATGATCTCTGCTATCACGCTCGCCTCCCCGGGGGTTCGGGGAGCGGCGGGCCGGACAGCCTCCACGAGGAGACGGCCCGCCGCTCACGGGTAGCGGCGGGTAATCACGAACTTCTCACGGTCACGCAAGACCCGCCGCCGCTGCACTGATAGTGCGATGCGGCAAGGCCACCGTGAGGCATCTCCCTGTTGACAACCGGTGCCGATCCAGACCACCCACACGAGGTATAAGGGCAGCGCCACTGTTGCCACCAGCCGTACCGCGGGGATCAGCGGCCACGGAAGGCAGGCGATGGTGTTGACAGGCGTTGACGCAGACGATCAGAGCGTGGGCAGCCCCGGCGAAATGCTGCGACGCTTACGAGACGCCAGCGGCTACTCACTCGGCGGCCTAGCCGCTCGGGCCGGCATGGACCGCACCCTGATCAGCCGGCTGGAAACCGGCGACCGGCAGATGCGGCTCCACCACGCCCGACAGCTGGACGCGGCACTCGGCACCGAACCGCTGCTGTTGTCCCTCGTTCAACAGCCACCGGAGGGAGGCGACGGCATGCGACGACGATCCACGCTGTGGATGCTCGGCGCCGCCCTGAGCGTCACCGCCGCCACCACCGGCCGGGCCACCGTCGACGAGCTGCTACGCCGCGGCCTCCTGGACGCGGTTGAGCATCCGGAGGACTGGGACGCCACCGTCGCCGAAATGCAGCGCCGCCTGGTGCTGGCCCCGGATGACGAGTTCGGAACCGCCCTCGGCGCGAAGTTGATCGTCGTACGGCAGGCCATCGCCGACGAGAAACGCGCCGACGACGTCCGCGCCGCCGCCATGCTTTCGCTGTTCTACGGACTGTGGCAGGGCAATGGCGGGCATTTTCCCGAAGCGCTCGGCTGGTATCGCACCGCCGCGGCGTTGGCCGAGCGCGGCGGCGACCCGCACACCGAGACCTATGTACTCGGCCGGGCCGCGTCCCGAGCCGTTTACGAGGGCATGCGCCGGCGGGAGGTGACCGCGATGGCCGAGCAAGCCCTGGCCGTCACCGACACGCCGACACTCGGCCGACTGGAAGCCGAATCCGCGTTGGCCGGCGTGGCCGCGATGACCGGCGACCTCGAGGGCGGCCGCGAGCGAGTGCAGGCGATGCGGCGGATCGCCGACCAGCTCGGCGACAACAGCCCGACCGGAGCCCACGCCCGCACCGTGAACTTCCACCTGTTCGTCGAGGCCCGGACCGGCGACATGAAAAGCGCCGAGCGGGCGCAGGAGGAGGCTGAGCAGGCACTCGTGCGGACGCCGCTGTGGCTGGCCGAGTCCCGCGTCTACTACGCGCTGGCCATGGCCCGGGCCGGGGCCGCGCGCGGAGCTGCAACGCTCGCGCTCGATGCGATCCAGACCGTACCGTGGTCTGTGCACACGCTCGCGATGGCCGCGGCCGACGTTCTGACCGCGGTCCCGCGGGACAACCGCACCGACGAGGTGGAGGAGCTCCGCCGCTACGCGTCGCCGGTGCCCGGTCCCTGGGAGACGCTATGACGGATGTACAGCGAGACCACGATCCGGGTCGGCAGTCCACGAGTCGCCGGCGTGAACGGGTGCGCGTAAGTGAACGTCACGAGCGCGGTCCGGTGAAACGGCGACGCCACGAGGATGCGAAGGCCGCCGGCGCCGACGAACAGCGGCAGGCTGTGAAGTAGTCCGAACGGATCCTTCCCGCCGCTGTATCCCCCCAGGGGCCTACCCGCCCGCCGCGCTGCTGGCGCCTCGGCCGCTGTCTGCCGGTTTCACCGATGTGGACGGGCCCGGATCCGGTGCTGGCGACGGTGACGTGGAACCCGATGGCGTGGGCTTCACCGGCGCTGTGGGTAGCGGCTGTGAGTGGACCGTGCGTTCGGGGAGATCGAACGTCCAACCCTGTTTCTTCAGCTTCGGGATCAGCCGGGTCAGCGCCTCGACGGTCTGGTCGCGTTCGCCGCCGCCGTCGTGTACGAGTACGACCGCGCGGGGTTGGAGCTGCTTCTCGATCCGGTCGGCGATCACGTCGGCGCCGGGCAGCAGCCAGTCGTCCGGGTCGACGACCCAGCCCAGGGGAGTGTGCCCGAGGTCGGTGCCGGCCATGGCCGACTTACCCCACGAACCGAAGGGCGCACGGAAGAACGGTACGGTGACACCGGGTACGGCCGCGGCGATGGCGGCGTCGGTGCGGGCGATGTCGGCGCTGGCCTCGGCCGCGGAGAGCCGGCCGAGGTCGTCGTGCTTCCAGGAGTGGTTGCACAGGACGTGACCCTCGGCGACGATTCGGCGTACCAGATCCGGGTATTTCTCCACCTCCTCGCCGACCACGCAGAACGTCGCCCGCACATGCTGCTCCGCGAGCAGGTCGAGCACCTGGGCCGTGTACGGCGAAGGCCCGTCATCGAAGGTCAACGCGAGCCGCTGGCCCTTGCCCGCGGTGCGCACGACCGGAATGCCGCGGCCGGGTTTGTCGTCGGAGCCCTTGTCCTTGTCCGTGGGCTTCTTGCTCTCCTTCGACCGCCCCGCGTCGCCGACATCCGTACGCCCGACATGGACCGGCTTCGGGAGCGCGGTCTTCGGAATGTCGTTCAGGGCGACCTGGGTGAAATCCCGCCAGAGCTGGGCCGGCAGGGTCCGTCCTTCGATCGCTCTGCCCAGACGGTCGCGGATCGGTCCCGGCTGGGCCTTGCCGATCCAGACCGCCGAGGCGAGTTCGGGCGTGTAGCCGACCATCCACGCGACCTGGTTGTCCTTGGTGTCGCCCCACTGCTGAACACCGGTCTTGCCGGCCGCGGGCCGGTTCGGCACCGCTCCGTCGTCGCGCACCACGGCACCGAGCACGGCGGACACGTCGGCGGCGGCTTCGCTGTCCAGGACCCGTTTCGAGGTGGGGACGACGGTCCAGACCTGGCGCCCGTCGGGTGCGGAGACGTTCTCGACGAAATGCCGGTCGTGCCGGACTCCACCGGCGGCGAAGGTCGCGTACACGCTCGCCAGATCGTCCGGAGCGACCGCGTATCGTCCGATGGCGATATCCGAGCGGGTCTTTCCGGGCGTCGGCTCGCCCTCGGCGTCCACCAGGGACCGGGCGCCCGCGTATTTTCGCTGGACACCGAGGTCGTACGCCATCGTCCGGACCTTGTCCGCCCCGATCTTCTCCGTGACCGCGTAGAACGGGGTGTTGAGGGATTTCACCATCGCCTGTTCCAGCGTGCAGACGGGGCACTGCTGGTTCGCGGGGTTCTCCAGCGGCACGCCGAGACGGCCGGTGAACGTACGTGGCGAACTGCCGTCCCAGCGTGACAGGTATCCGATTCCCTCACGCAGTGCCGCGGCGAGCACGATCGGCTTGAACGTGGACGCGGCGGGGTACGCCGCCGAGGCGTAGTCGAAGAAGCCCCGCCCCTGGTCGCCGCCGTAGTATGCCCGGACCCCTCCGGAACCGGGGTCGACCGCGACCAGCGCGACCTGGAGGTCCTTCGGCTGCCCCGCGAGATGGCCCGTGACCTGGGAGACGGCCGCGTTCTGGGCGACCGGATCCAGCGTGGTGACGATCGACAGGCCCTGGGTGTGCAACGCCCGCGAGGTGATGCCGTGTGCGGCCAGTTCCTGCTCGACACGTTCGATGACCAGGCCGTTCGGTCCGGTGTCGCCGGCCGGCGCGGGGTTGACCACGGGATAGTCGGGTACGGCGTCGAGCCAGCCCAGTTCACGCTCCGACTCGATCACCCAGTTCCACCGGGCCCGTGCCGCCTCGCCGTCGTTCGCCGGGTCGAGGTTGTAGGGGTCCCTGATCACCGCGGCCAGCACCGCACCCTGCGCGGCGGTGAGCCGTTCCGGGGTGATGCCGAAGTAGGCGTGGGCGGCTGCCGCGATCCCGTACGCGCCGCGGCCGTAGTAGATGGTGTTGAGGTACCGCTCGAGAATCTCGTCCTTGGAATACTCGCGCTCCAACTGGACGGCGAGCGCGAACTCCTTGCCCTTGCGCTCCACCGAGACCTCCTGGGTCAGGAACGCGTTACGGGCGTACTGCTGGGTGATGGTCGACGCGCCCTGGTGGCCACCGCTCACGTTGGCGGCGACGGCTCGCAGGACACCGCGGATCGAGACGCCGTTGTGGTGGTAGAAGTCGCGGTCCTCGGCGGCGAGCACCGCGGAACGGACGTCCGCGGGCACGGCCGAGAGCGGCACGTCATTGTGGTTGGTGGTCCCGACCCGGGCCAGGATGGTACGGCCGTCGCGGTAGTACAGCGTCGACGCCTGCGGCTCGGATGGATCGGTGGGCAGCGGGACCGACCGCACATACGCCTCTGCGGCCCCGGCCGTCGCGGCGCAGCAGACGACCGCGACGACGGCCACTCTCGTCACTATCCGTCGCCATCTGCTTCCCCCGCCTGCAGTCTGTACATTTTCCACGCCCACTGGACGCGGCCGGCACCATGATCCGTGGTATCGATTTGTCGACTACTTTGCGTGCGCGAATCACCACATCTGCATCTACTGCGGGTGACCTGGTGTTTCGTGGAGGTTGCCTGATCAGCCTATGAACCTTGTCTCTTTCCGCCCCGCGACCTCGAAAGTTCGATATTTACAGACCGTGAGCGGACGGGCACGTCGTCGAATCGACCTCCGTGGGGCTCGGCCGCTTCCTTCATTACCTAGCGTGTCGGAATGATTATGTACGGTGGGTGATCGTCGCGACGACGGGGCGGTACGCGTCCTCCGGCTCCTGTGGCCAGCCCGCCGCGTCCCATGTTCCCAACCGGAAGATCGCGGCCCGGACCAGCATCTGATTCCATCCCGGCAGATGCGCCCAACGGTCGATCACCTCGGGGCCGGTGCCGTGCCACACCATCGCGTCCACCGCCGCGACCGCCGAGGACCAGGACGGCGGCCGCCAGTACGCCGGCCAGTCGATCACCGCGGGTGGCAGGCCGTCGCTGAACAGGATGTTGCCCAGCAGGTCACCGTGGACGATCTGCTCGGGCAGGGTCACCGGCCGGCGCAGGGCGAGCAACTCGTCCAGCAGCCTTGACGGTCGGCGCGGACCCGGAGGTGGCGTGTCGCAGAAGGCGAGCTGCTCGCCGTACACCCAAGGGTTGTGTCGGGTGTCCAGAAACCCGGGCCGCGGCAGCGCCGCGACCAGCTCGTGGAACGCGGCACCCACCCGGATGACGTCGTCGACGCGGCGCTGGTCGGGGTGCCCGGCGACGGCCTCGGTCGCCTCCCAGCCGCCGGCCAGCCAGTCGCCGTCGGCGGCACGGACCGGCCGGGCGATCCGGAACCGCGGCGACTCGGGGAGGGCGGTCAGCACCTCGGCGCGCCAGCGGACCTCGTCGTCGCCCTCGGACGGCTTCATGACTATGTCCCCGACCCGCCAGGTGCCGCCCTTGCCGCCGGCGAGTCGAACCGCGTCGCCGACGGCGCCGAAGGCGGCACATACCGCGCGGGGCGGTCCCTGATCGTCCATCGCTGGTGGCCGTTTCTCGAGGTTGCCGCTGACGGCCCGGCACGATACCGGGAACATGCGTGAAACCGCCGACCGGCGCGGCTGTGCCCGCTAGCGTCGACTGCGCATATCCGATATATGCACCGAGACACTGATTTTAAGATCCTTTTGGTGAACACTGAGGTGAGGATTGCCTAATCGGCACTGACCAGCGCATTCACCGAAATCGGAGAACCACATGGCGACCACCCCGTCCCTACCGCGCCGGAACCTTCTCCTCGGCGCGGCGGCCGCCGGGCTGCTCGCGGCCTGCGGCGACAGCGCCGACAAGGAGACCCCCGACACGGGTACGTCCCCGGCGGCCGGCGGCGGAACCTTCCCGGCCACGGTGACCCACCAGTTCGGCAGCACGACCCTGGACGCGGCACCGCAAGCGGTCGTCTCGCTCGGCTGGGCGGACGCCGACGCCCTGCTCGCCCTCGGTGTCGTGCCGATCGGCATCCTCGACTGGTTCCAGGCATGGCCGACCGGGGTGGGCCCCTGGGCGCAGGACAAGCTGAACGGAGCGACGCCCACCGTACTCAAAGGCCCGGAGATCAACTTCGAGAGCGTGGCGGCACTACGGCCGGACTTCATCACCTTCACCAAGAGCGACAACGTCGAGGCCACCTGGGAACAGCTCGAGAAGCTCGCGCCCACGCTGTCCGGCCCGGCCGACACCCCACCATACGGAACCACCCTCAAGGACCAGACCGAGATGATCGCCGCGGCACTCGGCCGTAAGAGCGAGGGAGAGGCGCTGGTCGCCGCCAACGACAAGGCGCTCGCCGACGCGAAGGCGGCCAACCCGGAGTTCCACGGCAAGAGCGTGGTCGTCGCGGCCGCGTTCGGCGGGCAGTACGGCGCCTACACGCGCGGCGACGGCCGGGTGCAGTTCATGGAGGCGCTCGGCTTTGTGAACTCGCAGAAGATCGAGGACCTCAACCCCGCCAACTACTACGCCCCGATCTCCAAGGAAGAGGTCGGCCTGCTGGACGCGGACCTGACCGTGGTCTTCGGTATCGGCGGCGGCGAGGAACTCAAGAACGACCCGGTTCTCAACAGCATCCCCTCGGCCAAGGACGGCCGGATGCTCATCATCGACGACGCCGACCTGGCCAACGCCTTCTCCACCAACTCGGTACTCAGCACCCCCTACACCATCGAGCGATTCGTACCGATGGTGAAGGAAACGCTGGCGTGACGTCGGCGGCCGAGCGGGCCGGTTACCGACCTCCACAGGCACGGGTTCGCGCCCGGGGCGGGCTGACCGCGCGTGCCCTGGGTCTGCTGGTGGCGGTGGCGGTCCTCGTCGTGGTCGCCGCCGTCAGCATCGCGGTCGGCGCCAAACCCATCCCGCTCGGCGTGGTCTGGGACGCGTTGTTCGCCGACGGCGCGAGCGCCGAGAACGTCCGGATCGTGATCGACCTGCGGATTCCTCGTACGCTGATCGGGCTGGCCGCCGGCATCGCGCTGGGCCTGGCGGGGGCGCTCATGCAGGCGCTCACCCGAAACCCGCTCGCCGACCCGGGGATCCTCGGCATCAACGCGGGCGCCGCGGCGGCGGTGGTGCTCGCGATCCGGGTACTCGGCGTCACCTCGTTGATCGGTTACATCTGGTTCGCGTTCGCCGGTGCCGCCGCCGCGTTCCTGGTGGTCTACCTGCTCGGTACCAGCGGCCACGCCGCCGCGTCACCGGAGCGCCTCGCGCTGGCCGGCGCGGCCGTCGGCGCCGCTCTGCTGGCGGTCACCAACGCCGTCGCCCTGCTGGACACCACCACCTTCGACCGGTACCGGCTGTGGACCGTCGGGTCGCTCGCCGGCCGGGACCTCACCGTGTTGTGGGGCGTCCTGCCGTTCATCCTGGCCGGCACGGTGATCGCGGTCGCTCTGGGACCTTCGCTGAACGTCATCGCGCTCGGCGAGGACACCGCCCGAGGGCTCGGCGCCAACCTCGACCGGACCCGGGTGCTCTCCGCGGTGGCCGTCACCGCGCTCTGCGGCGCCGCCACCGCGGCGGTCGGGCCCATCGCGTTCGTCGGGCTCGCCGTGCCGCACATCGCCCGCGCCCTGGTCGGGCCGGACCAGCGCTGGCTGCTGCCGTACTCGCTGGTGCTCGCACCGATTCTGCTGTTGGTCGCGGACGTCATCGGCCGGGTGGTCGCGCGGCCCGGCGAACTGGAGGCCGGCCTGGTCTCGGCCCTGCTCGGGGCGCCCATCTTCCTCGCCGTCGTGCTGCACCGCCGGATCGTGCCGCTGTGACCCGCCGGCTCACCGTCCGTGCGCCCGGCATCGCGCTGCGGCTCGACGTACGCACCCTGTGGGTCAGCGGCGCACTCCTGATCACCGCGTTCGCGGCCGTCGTGTTCACCGTCGTGGCGGTGGGGATCTGGTTGCCCCTCGCCGACATCGTCGAGATCCTGCAGGGCGGCGGCCGGCGCGCCGACCGGTTCATCCTGCTCGACCTCCGCCTGCCGCGGGTCTGTCTCGCACTGCTCACCGGTGCCGCGCTGGCAGTGTCCGGAGCCGTCTTCCAGAGCCTCTCGCGAAATCCGCTCGGCAGCCCCGACATCGTCGGCTTCACCACGGGCTCGGCGACCGGCGCGGTGCTGTCGATCGTCGTCTTCGGTGCCGGGCCGGCCGGTTCCGCCGTCGCGGCCGTCGCCGGTGGCATCGTCACCGCTCTGATCGTGTACGGGCTGGCCGCCCGCGGCGGCGGCTCGGTCCGGCGGCTGGTGCTCGTCGGCATCGGGATCGCGGCGATGCTGGTCGCGGTCAACAGCTACCTCATCAGCCGTGCCCGGCTGGACGCCGCCCAGTCCGCCGCGGTCTGGCTGGTCGGCACCCTCAATGGGCGGACCTGGCAGTACGTGTACCTGCTCGGCATCGCCCTCGCGGTTCTGACCCCGCCGTTGCTGCTGCTGAGCCGACGGCTGCAGATGCTCGCGATGGGCGAGGACTCGGCGCGCTCGCTCGGCGTCCCGGTGCCGGTGTCCCGGCTGTCGCTGATGGTCCTGGCGGTCGCGGTCTGCGCCGTCGCGACCGCGGCGACCGGCCCGGTCGCGTTCGTGGCACTGGCCGCGCCGCAGGTCACCCTGCGGCTGACCCGTTCGCCGGCGGTGCAGCTGCTGCCGGCGGCGATCACCGGGGCGCTGCTGATGGTGCTCAGCGACCTCGTCGCGCAGCGGATCCTGGCGCCCGCTCAACTGCCGGTGGGCGTGGTGACCGGCGCGGTCGGCGGGGTCTATCTCGCCTGGCTGCTCAGCGCGCAATGGCGGAAGGGGAACGGTTGATGACATCGCGGCTGTCCGGCTCGGAACTCACCCTCGGCTACGAGAACCGGGTGGTGGCCGAGCGCCTGAACGTCCAGATCCCGGACGGCGCCTTCACGGTGATCGTCGGTCCGAACGCGTGCGGCAAGTCGACGCTGCTGCGTGCCCTGTCCGGGCTGCTGTCGCCCCGGCACGGAACCGTCGTCCTGGACGGGGCGGCGATCAGTTCGTACCGGGCGAAGGAGGTCGCCCGGCGTCTCGGTCTGCTAGCCCAGTCGGCGACCGCGCCGGAGGGCATTTCGGTGGCCGACCTGGTGGCCCGGGGCCGGTACCCGCACCAGCGGCTGCTGCGCCAGTGGACCCCGGAGGACGAGTACCAGGTCGCGGAGGCGATGGTGGCGACCGGAGTCACCGATCTGGCGGACCGGGCCGTCGACGAGTTGTCCGGCGGCCAGCGGCAGCGGGTGTGGATGGCGATGGCGCTGGCGCAGCAGACGAACATCCTGCTCCTGGACGAGCCAACCACGTATCTGGACATCGCCTACCAGATCGACCTGCTCGACCTGTGCGCTGACCTGCACGAACAGGGTCGTACCCTGGTGGCGGTCCTGCACGATCTCAACCAGGCGTGCCGGTACGCCACCCACCTCATCGCCATGAAAGCCGGGACCATCGTCGCGGAGGGTGACCCTCGCGAGATCATCACAGCGGAACTGGTGGAACACGTCTACGGGCTGGCGTGCCAGGTGATCCCGGATCCACAGACCCACACACCGCTGGTGGTTCCCGCGGCCCGCGCCGCCCGCGGCGCCCGGCCGCCCGGCTGACCGCGCGAAACGTGTCCGGGTCCGGCCCGACCGGCAGGCGATGGCGATCCAACATCGTCGGTTTGTTAGGTTCGCCTGTCCTAAACACGTGAATGAAGGGCGCACACTCTGTGGGAGACCGTTTGCTGCGCCCGGCCCTGCGGCGCCAGCGGGGCCGGCTGACGGCCGGGGTGGCGTTCCTCTGCCTGCACCAGGCCGCCGAGGCCATGGTGCCGGTGACCATCGGTGTGGTCATCGACCGGGCGGTGGCAACCTCGGACACCGGCGCGCTGCTGCTCTCGCTGGCCGCGCTCATCCTGCTGTTCACCGTGCTCTCGCTCGCCTGGCGGTTCGGGGCCCGGTTCTCGACCGCCGCCAAGGAACACGAAGCACACCTGGCCCGGGTAGGGATCGCCGAACGCGCACTCGACCCGCGCGGGCAGCGGTCCGGGCTGCGGGACGGGGAACTGCTCAGCGTCGCCGCCTCGGACGCCGACCGGTCGGCCGCGGCGATCCGGACGGCCGGCGCGGCCGCCGCGGCCTGCACCGCACTGCTGGTGTCGGCGGCGGCGCTGGTCATGGTCGATCCCTGGCTCGGCGCCGGTGTGCTCGTCGGCGTACCCCTGGTGTTGATGGCCCTGCAGCGCCTCGCGCCGCTGCTCACCCGCCGCAGCGAGGCCCAGCAGGCGTCTCTGGCCGGGACCAGCGCGCTCGCCGTCGATCTCGTCGCCGGGCTGCGCGTGCTGCGCGGCGTCGGCGCGCAGCACCACGCCGCCGGCCGATTCGCGGCGGCCAGCCACGACGCCCTGGCCGACACCCTGCGCGCCGCCACCACGAAAGGCCTGCACCTGGGCCTCACCAGCACGGTGAACGGCCTGCTCCTGGCCGCGGTGACCGGCGCGGCGGGATGGCTGGCGCTGAACGGGCAGATCACGGTGGGTGAGCTGGTCGCGGTGGTCGGGCTGGCACAGTTCATCGCCGAGCCGGTCCAGACGCTGGGCTGGTGCGTGCAGTCGCTGGCCACCGCACGGGCCTCGGCCCGGCGGGTGGCCAAGGTCCTTCACGCGGCGCCGACAGTGCGCCCGGGCACCGAGAGCGCGCCGCCGCCGGCTTGCGAGCGGCTCGTTCTCACCGATCTGCGGTACGGGACGCTGACCGGCCTGAATCTGCGGATCTCAGCGGGTGAGACGGTCGGGATCGTGGCCTACGACCCGCGGGACGCCGAAGCGCTTCTGGCGGTGCTGGCCGGAACCGTGCCACGCGAGGACTACCAGGGCACGGTGCGGATCGACGGAGTTCCGGCGGAGTCACTGCGACTCGCGGAGTCCCGGCAGGTCGTGCTCGTGGAACCGCACGACGTGGCGCTCTTCGAGGGGACGCTGCGGGACAACCTGGCCGCCGGTGCGGCCGGTGACGACGACACCCTGATGGCAGCGGTCCGGGTGGCCGCCGCGGAGGACGTCCTGCACAACCACGGCCTGGATCAGGTGCTGACCGAGCGGGGCGCCAACCTCTCCGGCGGTCAGCGGCAGCGGGTCGCCCTGGCCCGGGCTGTCGCGGCCGCGCCGCCGGTGCTGGTGCTGCACGACCCGACCACCGCGGTGGACGCGGTGACCGAGGCGCTCATCGCCGAACGACTCACCACGGCCCGCCGGGAACCACCACAGGCGACCGTGGTGGTCACCGGCAGCCCGGCGTTGCTGCGGGCCACGGACCGGGTGCTGGTGCTCGACGACGGGCGCATCCGCGCCGAGGGCACCCACGACGACCTGGTCGCGGCCGAGCCGACCTATCGAGAGGCCGTACTGCGTTGACCCGGAGCCTGTTGCCCACCGCCACGCCACCACAGACCTGGGCGGCGATCCGGGCGGAGTTCGCCCGGCTGCCCGGGCTGAGCGCGGCCGCGGCGGCACTGCTGATCGCGGCGTCCGCCGCCGGTCTCGTCGCGCCCTGGGTGCTGGGCCGGCTCGTGGACGACGTGATCGCCGGGACCGGGGCGGGCCGGATCGCGTACTGGGCCGCGGTGATCGCCGCGGCGGCACTGGCCGGCGGGGCGCTGACCGCCGCCGCCACGGCGGCCGCGGCACGGCTCGGCGAGACCGTGCTGGCCCGCCTGCGGGAACGGGTGCTGGACAGGGCGCTGCACCTGCCATCGGCCACCCTGGAACGGACCGGGACCGGGGACCTGGTGTCGCGTATCGGAGACGACGCCACCGTGGTGGCGTCAGCGATCACCGCGAGCGGGCCGCTGGTCGTGAGCGCGGCGCTGTCCGTGATCCTCACCGCCGGCGGACTGTTCGCCCTGGACTGGCGGCTGGGGCTGGCGGGGCTGGCGGCGGCACCGGGGTACGCGTTCGCGTTGCGGTGGTATCTGCCCCGATCGGCGCCGTACTACGTGAAGGAGCGGGTGGCGTCGGGCGAACGCACCCAGGCCCTGGCCGGCGCCCTCCGAGGTGCGGCGACAGCCCGCGCGTACCGCATCGAGAAAACCCACGTGGCGCACGTCGCGGCATGCTCGGCGACCACCCGCGACCTCACGCTGGAGGTCTTCCAGATCTACACCCGGTTGGTGGCCCGGATCAACCGGGCCGAGCTGATCGGCCTGGCGGCCGTGCTCATCGCCGGGTTCCTACTGGTACGCGAGCAGATGGCGACCGTCGGAGCGGCAACCGCGGCGGCACTGTACTTCCACCGGCTTTTCAATCCGATCGGGATGCTGCTGCTCGAATCGGACACCGTGCTTCAGGCCGGGGCGAGTCTGGCCCGCCTGGTCGGCGTCGCCTCCCTGCCCGCGGCCCCGGCCGCCGCCGGCACCGATCCCGCGGTGACCGGCGGCGATCTCGAAGTGGTGGTGGCCGAGCATCACTACGACGAAGGGCCGGTGGTCCTCGCCGACATCACGCTACGGCTGGCCGCGGGATCGAGGGTCGCGCTGGTCGGCGCGAGCGGAGCCGGGAAGAGCACCCTGGCCGCCCTCGCCGCGGGCATCGTCGCACCGACCCACGGCACCGTACGGCTCGGCGGCGTGCCCCTCGGCGAACTGGGCGAGGTCCGCACCCGGCAGCGGATCGCCCTGATCAGCCAGGAGGTGCACGTCTTCGCCGGGCCACTGCGCGACGACCTGCGGCTGGGCCGGCCGGACGCGAGCGACGACGAGCTCCTCGGCGCGCTCGAACTGGTCGGCGCGACGGGCTGGTTGCGGGCGCTGCCCGGCGGGCTCGACACGCATGTCGGCGAAGGCGGGCACCGGCTGACCCCGGCCCAGGCTCAGCAGCTCGCCCTGGCCCGGCTGGTCCTGGCCGATCCGGAGGTCGCCGTACTGGACGAGGCCACCGCCGAGGCGGGCAGTTCCGGCGCCCGCGAGCTGGAACGCGCGGCGGACGCCGCCACCGCGGGCCGCACCACGCTGATCGTGGCCCACCGGCTCACGCAGGCCGCGACCGCCGACCGGGTGCTCGTCCTGGACCGGGGCCGGATCGTCGAGGAGGGCTCGCCGGACGATCTGCAGCGGGCCGGCGGCCGGTACAGCGAGCTGTGGGCGGCCTGGAACGGGTAGCGACCGTTTTCCCATCGATTTAAAAATTGCCATGTAACGATGGCTTTTCGGGCGGGAGCGGCGCCGAAACTTAACGCACGTTCGAGTGGCGATGGGGATCTTCGACGCCAGCAAGAGCCGGCTGGACTCGATGTTCTACGCGGACCTCAAACGTAATTGCGCCACCTATGCGGCGGCCGTCCGGCCGGCCTGCTACAGCCTGGCCTGGACCTACTATCAGGCCGTCTCGATCTTCGGCTCCCTGGCCGCGGTCAGTGAGCAGGACCTGGCCGAGGCCGCCGAACTCAAGGCCGCAGCCACCGCTGAGTGACCCTTCTCGCCGAGGCGGGGCCGCGTGGGGCGGAACAGGATTGCTGGCGGTGGCGCTGGCTTCCTGCCCTATTTCAAGACCGGCGACGCGACCCCGGCCGGGCCGGTCAGTGCGGGCCGTGGGGACGGTCAGCGGGCGGGCAGCTTCGTCAGCTTCACCCGCGTGACGAGTTGAGCGATGGCGTCGCGGTGGCCGGTTCCCAGACCGTGGCGAGTCACATTGAGGGCGCCGGCCGCAGCGCCGGTGCGTACGGCCTCACGCAGGTCGCCACCGCGGGCGAGCACGGTCGCGACGCCGGCGGTCATCGAGTCGCCAGCGCCGCGGTGGTCGACGGTTTGCAGCGGTGGCAGACGGACGAGATGCGCCTCGTCGTCGAGCAGGGCGATGCTGGGCCGTTCCGCCCGGCTGATGAGAACGGACGCGGCGCCGTCCGCGCGCAGTTGGCGTGCCGCGTGGAGCAGCGCATCGTCGTCGTCGCCAGCGGCGCGACCCGAGTTGATCAGCTCTTCGTGGCTGATCTTCAGGAAAGCGACGCCGCCCTCCAGCACGGCGCTCAGGTGGTCGCCGGTGAGGTCGGCCACGACGCGCACGCCGTGGTACGAGACGTTCGGTCAGACCGTGCAGGAAGCGATGGCCAGTGGGCTGCCGGTGGTCGCGCCGGCCGCCGGTGGCCCGCTCGACCTGGTCGCTCACGGCCGTACCGGATATCTCGTAGCCCCACATCAGCGTGCCGGGTTCACCCTGGCCGTGGCCGAGCTGACCGCGGACGCCGCCCGGCGGCGGGCCTTCGGCGCGGCCGGGCGCGAGGCCGTACACGGCAGCGGATGGGCGGCGATCGGCGACGAACTGATCGGCCACTACCGGGCGGCACTGGGTGTTTCGCCTGCCGGCCAGGTGACCTCGGGATCCGGCCTCCGTCCCCTTCCGGCAACCACGTCATCGATTCACCGGCTTCCCCTGGTTGTCGATGTCGATTCACCGTGATGTATCTCTTCGCTTCGCCGGCCGCCGCACCGGCCGCCCAGGCTGTGCGGCGGGGGCGGGACCGATCCCGTCGGTGGAGGGAGACGCGCTGATGTGGGGATTGCGCCGAAGCACGGTGGCACTGCTGGTGGCCGGCACCATCGCCGGCACGTTGGCGGCACCGGCAGCGGCCGGCGCCCGGAAGGCCGGCTTCGATCTGCAGGCACACCGCGGGGGCCTGGGCCTGCGGGTCGAGAACACCCTCGCCTCGTTCGGCAATGCGCTCCAGCTGGGGGTGTCCACGCTGGAACTCGACGTACAGATCACCGAGGACCGGCAGGCGGTGGTCACTCACGACCGGCGGGTCAGCGGAACCAAATGCGCCGACACCGCGCCGGCCGAGCCCGCCGATCCGGAGTTTCCGTACGTCGGCAAATACGTCAACACCCTGACCCTGGCACAGGTGCGCACCCTGGACTGCGGATCGAAGACGCTGGCCGACAAACCGGGCCAGCTCGCCGTACCGGGCGCACGCATGCCGCTGCTCAGTGAAGTCTTCGCCCTGGTCAACCGGTACGAGGCCGGCAACGTGCGGCTGAACGTCGAGACGAAGGTCGAGGCGGGCGCGCCGGCCGAGACGGCACCTCGCGAACTGTTCGTCCAGATCACCGCCGCCGAGGTCCGTAAGGCCGGACTGCTGCGGCAGGTCACCATCCAGAGTTTCGACTGGGGCGCGCTGATGCGGATGCGCCAGGTCGAGCCGCGGCTGCCGCTGGTGGCGCTCACCAAGTACGACTTCCTGCAGGTGGGCCGGCCCGGCGCCTCGCCGTGGCTGGGCGGCATCGACATCGACGACTTCGACGGCGACCCGATCCGGGCCATCCGCAGCTTCGGCGCCACCACCTTCTCACCCGTGCACGGCTTCCCGCAGAACGGCACCGTGACCGACCCCGCCTACCGGCCCTACGTGACCCGGGAACTGGTGCGGCACGCGCACGCCAACGGGATCAAGGTGGTGCCGTGGACCGTCGACGACACCCCGACGATGAGCAAACTCATCGACGACGGCGTCGACGGCATCATCACCGACTACCCGGACCGGCTGCGTACGCTGCTCGCCTCGCACGGCCGGCGGCTGCCGCAGGCGTACGCGTCGCCCTTCGACGTCCAGGCGCACCGCGGCGGCCGGGCCACACGGCCGGAGAACACCCTGCCGGCCTTCGCCCACGCCCTGGAGAATCCGGCGATCTCCACGCTGGAACTGGACACCGGTGTCACCGCCGACGGGCAGCTCGTGGTCCTGCACGACCGTACCGTCAACGGTTCGCACTGCGCCGACACCGCGCCTGTGCGACCCGGTGACCCGCAGTTCCCGTACGTCGGTGACCTGGTCCGCGATCTGACCCTCGCCCAGCTCAAGACCCTGGACTGCGGTTCGGGGACACCGGCGGACCAGCCGCGGCAGGTCGCGGTGCCGGGCGCCCGCATTCCCACGCTCGCGGAGGTGTTCGCCCTGGTCGAGCGCAGCGGCCGCAAGGACATGGCATTGAACATCGAGACGAAGATCAGCCCGCTGGTCGCGGACACCGCGCCCTATCAGATCTTCACCCGTACGCTGGTCCGCGAGATCCAGCGGGCCGGGTTCACCGACCGGGTGACCGTGCAGTCGTTCGACTGGCGCACCATTCGCTACGCCCGCCAACTGGACCGCCGTCTCGAGACGGTCGCGCTGATCTGGCAGTACGGTCCGGCCGAATGCACGACTCCGGCCGACGAGTGTTCGTTGCAGCCGGTTTACGGCGATGCGACGGTGAAGAGCCCGTGGACCGGCGGTCTCGACTGGTGGCGCCACCGCGACGTCGGCGCCCTGGTGCGTGCGGCCGGCGCCGGCACGGTCTCGGCGAACTGGCAGGTGCACGACCCGCGGCAACCGGTCGTCACGTCCGCCGACTGGTACCTGCGGCAGAACCCGGCCTACTTCCACCTTCCACGGCCCGCGGGTCGCGGTGTTGCAGGACAGGTACCGGCTGAAGGTGGTGCCGTACACGGTGAACGACGCCACGGTCATGCAGCGTGTGATCGACCTCGGGGTGGACGGCATCATCAGCGACGACCCGGACCTGCTGATCGGCGTGCTGATCCGCAACGGGCTGCGCTGAATCGCACTCGGCGGGGCGCCGGTCCCGGGCGCCCCGCCGAGTGCTGCCTTCGTTGCCCCGCCGTGACCTGGATGAACTCTTCCTTCGTGGACTCGACCGCGGAGTCGCCTCCCCATAACCTGACGTCTCGGAGAACACCGGGTAACGGAAGGTAACGCGATGACGACCACCACGGTCGACGTCAACACCAGGACCGACGGCACTCTCGTCATCCACCCCCAGGGCATCCTCGACGACACCGATGCGGCCGGACTGTGCCGCACGCTGGTGCAGGCCATTCGTCACACACGGCCGCTACGCCTGGTCCTGGACCTGGCCGATGTCCAGCGACTCGATCCGATCAATCTCGGCACCTTCGCCGCGGCATGCCACCTCGGCGACGATCACCAGGTCGCGGTGTTCCTCGACCACTCCTCGACGGAACTCGCCGAGCAACTGGCGGCAGCCGGTGTTCCCCGGCATCGGCTGCGCGGTGTCACCTGAGCCGCTGCCCGTCACGACCGGCTGACGACACCACTTTCGAGTTCGCTCACGAGATGCTCGAGAGGTAGCGGACGACCCAGCAGATAGCCCTGCGCGTACGGGACGCGCAGCTGGCGAAGGACGGCAAGTTGTTCCGGGGTCTCGACGCCCTCCGCGGTGGTCGGCAGGTCGAGATCCCGGCCGAGCTCGGTGAGCAATCTGACCACGGCATGATCACCAGGGTGTGAAAGCATCCCGTGCACGAAAGCCCGGTCGATCTTGATGCCTGCGACCGGCATGACCGACAGATGCCGCAGTGTGGACGATCCGGCACCCATGTCGTCGAAGGTGAACGCCACCCCGTGCCGGTGCAGCACCTGTAGCTCGGCAACGACCGCGGTGAGCAGGGTCAGATCGACGGTCTCCGGCACCTCGATGCGCAGCCGGCCGGCTGCGAGACCCGTATCACCGAGGACGGCCAGGACCTGCGCGGCCACGTTGCCGGACCGCAGCGTACCGACGCTCACGTTCACGTTGACGTGCTCCGGCACCCGATCGGCCAGACGAGCGATCAGCTCCGCCATGTCGCTGCACGCACGCCGCAAAACCCAGTCGTCGAGATCGCGCAGCTGCCCGGCACGCTCAGCCTCAGGCAGGAACCTGTCCGGAGCCAGGAGCCCCTTGACGGGGTGCTGCCAGCGCACGAGTGCCTCGATGCTGACGATGCGGTTGTCAACGGTCGACCGGATCGGCTGGTAGTGCAGCCTCAGCTCGCCGCTACGGATGGCCGAGACCACTCCCGTCGCGGTCGTGCCGCGGACGGCGCCGAGCTGCGCGCCGACGTCGGTGACGACCCGTACGGTGTCGCCGCCGGCCTTCTTCGCCTGATACATCGCCATGTCGGCTTCGGCGAGCAGAGCGCTCGCATCGGTCTCGGGCGCGGCCAGCGCGACGCCGACGCTGGCACGGCTGTGCTGTTCCGGCGGCAGGACGTCGTCGGAGGCCGCCACGGCGGCACGGATGCGCTCGCCCATGCAGGCCGCGATGTCCGGGGTCGCGTCCCTGGGCGCAAGGGCACACAGGATGGCGAACTCGTCGCCGCCCCACGTACCTCACCCAGGTCGGTTCGACGCCGACCTACCGGGGCTCGATGCCGATCTGCGGCAAGAGCGCGGCGGGCAGGTACAAGATCACCGCCTACGGCATGGTGCAGCCGATGCGGGAACCGGCTCAGTACACGAACAGCATCAACTCGTTCCTGTATCTCAAGCGACCGTCGAAACTGACCCTGAACGCGACTCCCGAGCCGGTGGTGAAGGGCAAGAAAATCACCGCCAGGGGTGTGCTGACGGTCGACGGCAAGGTCGTCGTCGGCGTCCCGGTCAAGATCTATTTCAGGGCGTACGGGGCGAAGTCCTACACCTACAAGGGCGCCGCCAGGACGAACGCCAAGGGTGTCTACGGCACGAGGTTCACCGCGGCCAGGAGCGGTGTCTGGAAGGTCGTCTACGCCGGTGGCCCCGCGCGCAACCCGGCTGCCGCCGTCGACGCGGTCAAGGTCAGGTAACCCTTCGACGCGATGCGCAGAGGGCCAGACGCCAACCCACTTGTAGCGGCCGTGGTGCGGCATCCGCCTACCGCCCGGTCAACCGCGGGGAGGTGGCGTACCCGAAACGGTGATCACGGCTTCGGCGACGTCCAGCAGGCTGTTCAACCGCCACAGCGATTCGGATCTGTCGATGGTGCGCGCAAGCGCCGCGGCTCTGTCGAAGTCGCCGGCGTCGGCCAGGACGCCGGCGAGCCGGGACAGGGCGCCGGCCCGGGCGAAGCGGTCGGCGAGCGCGAGGGCGCGGCGCTCGGCCCGTTCGAGGTCGCCGGCGCGGGCGTATGCCTCGACCACCTGCTGCAGCGCACCCAGACGCGTAGCCGGGTCCGCGACGGCCGTGGCGAGATCCTCGGCTCGCAGTGCCAGCGGCATCGCATGCTGAGCCTGGTCGGCACGGGCGAGGGCGATCGCCACCTGCGCGTACGCCCCGGGTCGGCGATTCGGTTCCGCGTCGGCGGCAAGGCGCTCGGTCTCGTCTGCGACCCGCCACGCGTCTTCGTACCGCCCCTGTTTCGCCATCGCCTCGGCGACCCAGGTCAGGGCCCGCACCGTCGTCGCCGCGGCCGTGATCGAGCGGCCGACCCGCTCGGCCTCGTCGACCAGCCGCGTGGCGTCCTGCGGCCGGGCCTCGGCGATCAGGAGCAGTCCGGTGACCCGTTCCACCGGGATCTTGATCGACCGCGCCCACCGTTCCGCCGGCCTTGGCGATCCGATGACGGCCAGTATGCCGACGATCTGCGCCTCGGCGTGCGCACCCCAGGGCGACTGTTGAACGGTGCCGGCGAGTTGCTCGGCCCGGCGTACCTCCGTCGCGGCCTGGTCCATCCGGTCGAGCCGGGCATACACCCTGGCAACCTCGACGATGCTGCCCACCCGCATGGCTGCGTCGTAGTGGGCGTCCGTCAGTTCACTGGCCGCCCCCACGGCCCGCTCGGCCCACTCGGTCTCCCCGAGCGCCGCGTAGGCATGCGCCACCCGGGCGAGAGGACCGGCTCGGTAGTCGTCCGTCAAGAACTCGATGAGCTGCTCAGCCTCGTGGATGAGGGCCATGGCCTGCGGCACCCCTCGAGCATGGCGGAACAGTGCAACCGGTTCGCCCCGAGCTTCGTCAAATTCGGACCTTCTGCAGCACGGCTGCGGCCAGCGGCCGAGTTGTCCTGGTTGGGCCGCTGTACGTTCCCCCACAGATTCGGAAATTGACATGTAACGATGACCTCAGGGTCAGGTGGGGACCCGAATCTGAGTCCACGTTCGAGTGACTCGTGAGTAACCCCACGGTCGCTCGGGCGCCCACCGGCAGCCCGCCCTCCACGGGGGGCGGGCCGTTCGACAGGAGCTCCGGATGTCCACATCCACTGGCCTCACGTCTCCCCGCCGTACCGTTCTGCGACTGCTGCTCGCCGCGGCGCTCGCCGCCCTGGCCGCTCTCGGCCCGGCCGGTCCCGCGTTCGCGGTGACCACCGCCGAGAAGCTCGCCGTCCTCTCGTCGTTCACCCAGACCAACGTCACCAGCTACAACAGTTGGAACGCCGCCCGGCAGAACCAGGGCGCATGGTCGGCGTACGCCTTCGACTGGAGCACCGACTACTGCTCCTCCAGCCCCGACAACCCCCTGGGCTTCAACTTCGAGCTCTCCTGCTGGCGGCACGATTTCGGCTACCGCAACCACAAGGCGATGGGGATCTTCGACGCCAACAAGAGCCGGCTGGACTCGATGTTCTACGAGGACCTCAAACGTAAGTGCGCCACCTACGCGGCGGCCGCCCGGCCGGCCTGCAACAGCCTGGCCTGGACCTACTATCAGGCCGTCGCCATCTTCGGTTCCCTGGACGCGGTGACCGAGCAGGATCTGGAAGCGGCCGCCGAACTCAAGGCCGCAGCCATCGCTGAATGACCCTCCTGCCCCAGTGAGACCGACCGGGCCGCGAGCGGATCAGTAAGGTCCGCCCGGACATTTCCGCTCGCGGTCGCTGGTCGAACTTTCCGAAATGGTTATAAACTGCCTGATTTTGGACTTACCCTCAGGGCTGCGGAAGGCCGTTGGCGAGAGCGGAGACGCGATGAGCGCGATGGGTGCGGCCGCGACCCCGCACCGCCGGATCGCGCTCTTCGGGCTGTGCCTGGCCGCGGGGATGGTCTGGCTCGCGTTCGCCGACGCCGGGATCGTGCTGCCCACGGTCGCGCAGGAACTCGACATCGACCTCACCGACCTGCAGTGGGTCAACAACGCGTTCAGCCTGGCCTGTGGGGTGGTGGTGCTCAGCGCCGGGCGCTTCTCCGATGTGTACGGCCGCCGCCTGATGTTCCTCATCGGCACGGTGATGTTCGGCGTCTTCGGGCTGCTCAGCGCCCTGTTGTCCGGGCTGCCCGGTTTGATTGCCGGGCGTGCGCTGATGGGTGTCGGGGCGGCGTTGATCCTGCCCGCCACGCTCGCGCTGATCCCGGTCATGTTCGACCGCGACAGCCAGCCCGGCGCGTTCGGCACCTGGATGGCGGTGGCGTGGGTGGGGCAGGCCGCGGGCCCCGCGGTCGGCGGGCTGTTGACCGCGACCGTGGGCTGGCGCGCGATCCTGTGGATGAACGCGCCGCTGGCGGTGCTCGCGTTCTACCTGGTGCTGCGGTACTGCCCCGAGTCCCGCGACGTCGAGGCGCCCCGCGGCGTCGACGTGGCGGGCCTGCTGACCAGCGGCCTCGCCGCCTTCCTCCTCCTGTACGCGTGCACCGCCGGCCAGGAGGACGGGTTCGGCTCGCCGCTGATCGTCGCGTGTTTCGTGGCCTCGGCCGTGCTGTGGGTGGCGTTCGTCGTCGTCGAGGGCCGGGTCCGTAATCCGCTGGTGGAGCTGCGGCTGTTCCAGGCGCGCGACTTCGACGGCGCCCTGGTGGCCAACCTGACGATGAACCTGGTCTTCGCCGGCATCTCCTACGTGCTGGCCCTCTATCTGCAGGACGTACGCGGCTACTCGCCGTTCGTCGCGGGCTGCCTGCTGCTGCCCGCGACCGTCACGATCCTGGTGTTCAACCCGATCGGGCAGCGGATCGGGCAGCGGCGCGGGCCCAGGGGGCCGATCCTCACCGCGATGTTCATCATGGCGCTCGGGGCCCTGGTCGCCGGCATTCTTTCCACCTCGTCGCCGTACTGGCTGCTCGCGGCCGGTCTGCTGGTGCTCGGCGCCGGCATCGGGCTGCTGTCCACCCCGCTGTCGGACACCGCTGTCGCGGGCCCGCCGGCAGATCTCGCCGGTACGGCGTCCGGCCTTTTCAAATCGACCAGCATGCTCGGCGGATCCCTGGGGGTGGCGCTGTTGGCCGCCGCCTCGGGCGCGTTCCAGACGAACGCCGGCACTCGCCTGGGCCACGAGGCCGGGCTCACCGACGGGCAACTCGACCGGCTGCGGCAGGCGCTGACCGCCTCGAAGCAGGGGCAGAGCCAGCTCGCCGGACTGTCCGACGCGGACCGCATGCGGGTGATCGACGGATACCACCAGGCGCAGGCGGCCGGTGCGGCCGGTGCGGTCAAGTTGGCCGCGGTGATCGCGCTCGCCTGTGGACTGCTCCTGCTCTGGCTCTGGCCACGCTCCCGGCGTACGCCGGGAGCGACCCGCTAGCTGAATCAGCTCTTGGGCGGCGAACCGGAGAGGCCGAACTGGGCGTTCTCCAGGGTCACCCAGGCCATTCCGTACCAGCCGCACCCCAGGTACTCACTCGGCACGTACAGCCAGTGGTCGGTCGGCCCGGACGGGCCGCGGCCGAGCACCTGATTTCGGCGGCGCGTGGAAGGTCGCATCCCACGAGCTCGACCACAATTTCGGGCTCAGTCACGGGACGGCGGCCCTTGACCGCCCGCGGCGACAGGCATAGATTCCGTTCGTTACTTCCGGAGTGTATCCGAAACTTTCGATCGTTCCTCGACATCTCCGATAAGGAGTTCCCGTGCGCCGTCCATGGCTTCCCCTCGCTGTCGCCACAGCTACCGCACTACTCGGCGGACAGCTCGCGTTCGCCGGTTCCGCCACCGCGGGCTCCGACCCGGTGGCCGCGAAGCCATCGCCCGCACCCGCCTACCCGGCCGACTCGTTGCGGGCGCTCGCCGCCCGGGTGGGCCTGCGCATCGGCACAGCGGTGAACGCGGACGAGCTGGGCTCCAACGAGAAGTACACGCAGATCACCGCTGAGCAGTTCTCCAGCGTCACCGCGGAGAACGCCATGAAGTGGGCCGAAGTGGAGGCCGTCCGCGGCACCTACACCTGGGAGAAGGCAGACCAGCTCGTCGCGTTCGCCGAGAAGAACCGGCAGTTGGTGCGTGGTCACACGCTGCTCTGGCACAACCAGCTGCCCGCGTGGCTGTCCACCGACGGCTACACCACCACCCTCTCGAACGAGGAGGTGAAGGCGGTCCTCAAGGAGCACATCTTCGCTCAGGTACGCCACTTCAAGGGCGACATCTGGCAGTGGGACGTGGTCAACGAGGCCTTCGACGACAATGGGCAGCCCCGCCAGACCATCTGGTACAAAGCCTGGGGCGGCACCGGCTACATCGCCGACGCGTTCCGCTGGGCGCACCAGGCCGATCCGAAGGCGTTGCTGTTCTACAACGACTACAACCTGGAGTTCACCGGGCCCAAGAGCAACGCGGTGTACGAGCTGGTCAAGTCGCTGAAGGCGCAGCGCGTGCCGATCCACGGCGTCGGGTTCCAGGGTCACCTGTCCACTCAGTACGGCTACCCGGACCTGCTGAGCAACCTCGAACGCTTCGCCGCGCTGGGGCAGAAGGTGGCGCTGACCGAGGTGGACGTGCGTACGCTGACCAAGCCGGATGCCGTCAACGTGCCGGTGGACGCGCTCGCCCCGTACGCCCAGGAGAGCTACTGGTCCCGTTCACTGAAGGCGTGCCTGGCCGTCCGCGCCTGCATCTCGTTCACGCCGTGGGGGTTCGGCGACTCCTACTCCTGGGTGCCCGGCTGGTTCGACGACCCGCAGGCGGGCGCTGCTCTGATCTACGACGAGCAGCTGAACCCGAAGGGCCAGTACCACGTCCTGCAGCAGGATCTGGCGCTTGCCGCGGGCGCCCCGCACCGCGGCTGAACACCGCCGGATGCCGTGCTCCAGCCGGAGCACGGCATCCGTTGTCGCTGCCGGACCGGCTCGACCACGGGACAGTCGGGTACGGCGTCTAGGATCGGCGGCGACAGACGACGGGGCGCCTGCGGAAAGTGATGACGAGTTGACCTCAGACTTGGTGTCGTTCGAGGATGCCGTCCGGTCGGCCGTCGAGCAGGGGAGTGCCGAACTCGCCCGGCTGGACGAGATCGTCGGCGAACTGGCCCGCGCGTTCGCGCCAGGGCAGCGGGGCGGGCCGGCGTCATCGCCCCTGATCACCAGGCTGGACGACTTCACCGCCGAGTTCCCGGCGCATCTGCGAGTTCACCTGGATCGTGAACGGGAGTCGCTCGCATCGTTCAACATCGCGTTCTTCGGGCGTACCGGGGTCGGCAAGAGCACCCTGCTGTCGGTGTTCGGCCGGCTCGACGGGACGTACGTCTCGCCTGGTGAAAGTGACTGCACCACCGAGGTGCAGGCTGTCGAGTGGCGCAACTGCCGGCTGTACGACACCCCCGGCATCAACGGCTGGGGCCGCACCGAGAGCCGCGAGAGTCTCGAGGCCAAGGCGCGCCGGGCGGTCGAGGTCGCCGATGTCGTGCTGCTGTGCTTCGACTCCCAGTCCCAGCAGGCGATGGAGTTCGCGAAGATCGCCGCCTGGATCAGGGACTACGGCAAACCGGCGGTGGCCGTCCTCAACTCCCGCAACGCGCAGTGGCGCCATCCCGCGCGGGTCGTCGCGCCCCTGCGGCGGAACCTGTCCGAGCAGGTGCGGCAGCACGCCGACAACATCCGGACCCACCTCGTGACGATCGGGCTGCCGGAGACGCCGATCGTCGCGATCCACGGCCAGCGGGCCCTGTTCGCCCGAGCTGCCACCCCCTTCCGAGGGGTGGCCGCGGACGGCCTCGACTTCGAACGCGACACCTTCGGCATCGAGTACCTCGAACGCTGGTCGAACTTCGGGACGCTGGAGCGCCTGATGGCCCACCTGATCGAGGAGGGCGCCGCCGATCTGCGGCTGGCCGCGCTGCGCAGGGACGTCGAGTCGCGATGCCGCCGGGGGATCGGTGAACTCGAGGACCTGGCGGCCGCGATCGACCAGGAGGCCGGATCCCTCGAACGTGACATCGAGTCGCTGTTCGCCGTGCTCGGCTACCCGGACGACGCCGAACGGGCCGGGTGGCCGCACGACGCGGCACTGGGCGCGGACCTGGTCGAGGTGTCGGAGGCGGCGCGGGGAGTCCCGTACACGTCCCCGCCCAAGGGGACGCTGGACCGCTTCGTCCGGCATCTCACCGCCTCGCACCTGGCCGGATGCCGCCGGCAGGCGAAGGCCGACGTGGATGAGCTGATCCGCACGGCGTTCGCCGAGAAACGAGCGGTCGAGGAGACGGAGTTCATCGAGGCGGTGTTCGACGAGGACGCCGTCGGCGCCGCGGTGGCGGCCGTGTGGGCGGACCGCGGGGAGTTCCTGCAACGTGAGCTCGAAGTCGCGGTGGGCCCCGAGTCGACCGGCAACGCGATGACGGTGTCGCACACCGCGAAGATCCTCGGTGGCGAGGGCAGCGGCGTGATGGGTGACGTCGTCAAGGGGTCGGGCATCGCGCTGGGTCTGGGCGCCGCCGCCGTACCGCTCGCCGCGCTCCTGCTGTCGAACCCGGTGGGATGGGTGATCGGCGCGACGGCCGTGGGCGTCGGGATCGTGAGCCAGGTCCAGCAGTACTTCGGCAGGAAGATGAGCGACGAGGAAGCCGAACGGGCGCGGGAGGCGAGATCCCAGGCGACGGTGACCGGCCATCGCGCGGTGGACGAGACCTTCACCGGGTACGAGGACTCGCTCGTGGCCGAGAGCCGGAAAGCGGCGTGGACACTACTGGGTCCCGCGGTCACCGAGTCACTGCGTACCGCGATCGAGCTTCGCACCGCACGCGCCCGGATCGACCGGCTGATCGACGACCTGCGCGCCCACGCCGGTGCGATCGCGCCCGCGCCCGCGGTGGCCGACGTCCTGCAACGGGCCCAGCGTCGCATGGGCGGATCGACGGCCGAGGTGACCCGCCTGTTCCTCGGCGAGGACTGGCTCGAGGCCAACTTGGATCCGCATCGGCCGGCGCAGATCGATCAAACCCTTCAGCAAGGGTACGCCGAGCGCCGTCACCAGGACCACGAACGACTGACCCGGGTGCTGGCCACGGCGTGGAACACCCCGTCGACGGCGGCCATCCACTCGTGGCGGGCCGACCTCGAGGAAGCCGCCCGGCACGACCCGGAGCTGTTCGACATCGTCCGGGCCTTCTGGAGCGTCGACGGAGCGAAGCCGGCCTTCGCCGTCCTCGGTGACTACAACTCGGGCAAGTCGTCGCTGATCCGCCGGATCATGGTGGACAGCGGCCGGGAGACACCCGCGGCGATCGACATCCGGGCCACGCCGGCGACCGCGGCCACGACCCGCTACCCGTTCCCCGGGTTCGACCTCGTGGACACGCCCGGCCTGCAGAGCGGGCACGGCGAACACGACACCATCGCGTACGAGGCCATCGTCGAGGCCGCGCTGGTGTTCGTCGTCGTCCACATCAACCTGCTGGTCGGCAACACCGCGCTGCTGGAGGACCTGGCGCGCGGCGCGGAGACGATCGCCGCGAAGGGCGGCCGGATGGTGTTCCTCATCAACCGGTGCGACGAACTCGGTATGAACCCGCTCGCCGAACCCGCCGCATTCCTCAACCTCCAGGACCGCAAACGCGAAGAACTGCGCACCGCGTTCGCCGCCCGCGGCATCGAGATCGGCACCGACCGGATCCACTGCCTGTCCGGTGACCCGTTCGGCCTGGTCGGAGCCGTTCCCGGGGCGCAGCCCGCCGCCTTCGACGAGAACCGGCTGTGGGACGGCGTAGCGGCGCTGACGAGCACCCTGTCCGGCCTCACCGACGAGCGACTGTCCGCCGCATCGTCGTCGGCGGCCTTCGACACGGCGGTCACCGGCCTGAAACGGCGCCGCCATGCGCTGGAGCAGGCACAGGCCGACGCCGAGAACGAGATGCGCCGCTCGGAACCGGTGATCGCCACCGTACGGGCCGCGGTGAAGGACGCCGTGATCCTGGAGAACTCGCTGCGCGAGGCCGCCCGCCGCACGGTGGACCGCCACCTGGTGGCAGCCAAGTCCGCGGTCGTGAAGATCGAACGCAAGGACGCCAAGAAGCTGGAGGACCTCGTCCAGTCCTGGTGGAAGGCCCCGGAGTTCGAAGCCGACCTCGAACGCTACCTGGCCGACGCGGCACACCGGCTGGACGAGTGGTACAGCGACCACATGTCCGCGATCGGACGCGAGATGCGCGCCGCCGAACTCCAGGTCGCACCCGAACTCGCGGCGGAGTTCCAAGCCAAGGGAAACGCCTGGTACGAGAACGTGACCTCGGGCGCCGGCAATGTCGCGGGCGCCGTGGCGCCGCTGGTGAACGCGCTCGGCACCCGGGACGCGGTCTACGCCATCGGCAAGTACTTCGGCCACAGCTTCAAGCCCTGGGGCGCCGTCAACGGCGCCGCCCGGGTCGCCCGGGCCGGATTCGTGCTCGGGCTCGTCGCCTCGGCCGCCGACGTGGCGATGATGGCCAACGACAAACACAAGGACGGCAAACACAAGGGCCAGCAGGACTCGGCCCTGCGGGAGATCGACGAGTCGGCCGCCGGGCTCGTCGAGCAGATCATGCGCGGTGACCGGGGTGACGGTCCCGTCGGATACCTGGAACAGCAGATCAGGGAGCTCGAGGCGCTGCTCGGCGTACACCTCGATCGCGAGACGTCCCTCCAGACGGAGATCGACTCGGCGAGAACGCGGGCCGGGACGGCCGATGCCCTGATCACGGCCGCGGACGAACTGACCGGCACAACGGGGAGGAACGAGTGACCGTGGTCGACATCGATGCGGTGCGGGACTGGCTGGGCCGGCTGCCGGGCGGATCGCTGGCCGGACGGTACGGCGCCGCCTGGGACGCCTTCCAGAGTCTGGACAAGCCGGTCGTGACCCTCTTCGGGTCCTACGACACCGGCAAGAGCTCCCTGCTGCGCCGGCTGATCGCCGACGCGGGCGGCACGGCGCCCGCCTGGCTCACCATCAGCGCCCGTCACGAGACCTTCGAGGTCAACGGCGTCGAGGTCGGCGGGTGCATCGTCCGTGACACCCCCGGATTCTCGGTCGGCGGGTCCGACATCCGGGCCCAGAACAACACCCGCGAGGCCCTGGCAGCGGTCGATCTCACGGACGTCGGCGTCCTCGTGCTGACCCCGCAACTGGCGACCGCCGACCGCGACCAGCTCCAGCAGCTGATCACGCGCGAGTGGCCCGCGGGAACGCTGTGGATCGTGATCTCTCGGTTCGACGAGGCGGGCGTGAACCCGGAGTACGGGCTCGCCCCGTACCGGGAGCTTTCCGCTCGAAAGGTCCGTGAACTGCGGCAACAGCTGACGTTCGACGACCCGACCCCGGTGTACGTGGTGGCGCCGGACCCGTTCGGGCTGGCCGGCTCCTACACCGATCTCGGCCCGGAGACCTGGGACGCCTACCGCGCCTGGGACGGCATGAAGGACCTGACCGACGCTCTCGGCGCGGTGTCGCCGTCGGACCTGCCCGGATGGCGGCACGCCGCCGGGCAACGCTACTGGACGGCGGTCCTCGACGAGACCGTGACCGAACTGCGCCGGCAGCTGGCCGACTACACGGTCCGCGCCGAGGTGGCCACCAGCGGCATCACCCGCCGCCGGGCGTCCGAGAACGAGCTCGACGCCATCGACCGCGCCGCCCGGGCCGGCCTCGACGGTCTCGTCGAGGAGGTGCTGCGCCGCGCGGGGAACCCGGCCTCCGGCGCCGACGAGGTCCAGGCCGAGATCCAGCGTGCGCTCGGCGAGTGGTTCGAGAAGCACGAGCTCCGCCTCCAGCGGCTGCGGCAATCGGTGCGCAAGTCCACCGAACGCGACCACGCCCACCCCGCCTGGACCGACTTCGCCTCCCTGGTCGCCACCCTCGAATCCGGCGCCACCGCGACCCCGGCCGAGGGCCTCGCCGGACGGGTCGAGTCGGTCGGGCCCATGCTGGTCGGCGTGCTGAAGGCGATGAGTGACGCGGCCGGGCCGCTCGCCGGCAAGAAGACCCGCACGGCCAAGGCGGCCGAAGGGCTGGGACGGCACCTCGGCACCGTCGAAGCCGCGGTTCCCCTCGTCGTGTACGCGGCGAAGATCTTCGACGACTACCGGGCGGACCGCGCCCGCGCCAACCAGGACAGAGCGGCGGCCGACCGGCGGCAACAGCTCATCGACGCCTGCACACAGCACGCCCTCGACACCTGGCAGCCGTACGTCGACGATCTGCGCGACGAGATCGTCGCCGCGACGAGCGACCGCGCCGACCTCGACGAGAGCCTGCACCAACTCGTCGACCAGCTACGCGAAGCCGTGACCGAGGGCGAGCGCCTCCTCGCCCCGCCGCGGTAGCCCGACGGCGCCTGTTGCGCCGGCCACGCAGACTGGGGGAGTGGGCACGATTCAGGACCCGAACGCCGACCGCGACTGGTTGAAACGCAGCTACCCCGACACCGGTGGCAACCCGTTCACCGTCGAGGCACAGACGGAGATGATGGGCAGGCTGGCCGAGGGCACCGGGGACAGCCGGATGGCCCGAATCGGCCGGGTCGTCATCCGGGTCACCGTCTGGATCACGCTGGCCTCGATCTTCCTGTCGATTCTCGCGGACGCCCTGAACCGGCGGGGGTGAACGGCAGGGGCGACGAGCACGCCGCGATCTGCCGGATGACCGGTCGCCGGGTTCGGTTCGGCGACCGGTCATCCGGGGTCAGGGTGCGGTCAGGTCGAACCGGGTGACGATGACGGTTCCGCCGAGCGCGCTGGTGGCGTAGTTGAAGATGCCGAAGCGGTAGCCCATGAAGAACTGCCAGGCGTTGTTCAAGGTGAACGCCGGCCCGAGGATGGTGAACGTGGTGCCGTTCGTGCTGTAGGAGAAGGTGGCGGTCCGTCCGGAGCCGGGCCGGATGTCGGCGGTGACCCGCAACCAGATCCGGCCCCCGGTGACGGTCGCGCCGGCCGCCTCGGTGCCGGTGCCGGTGGTGGCCCAGCTCGAGTTCATGGTCAGGCCGTTGGTCATCGACACCCGGGTGACGCCGTTGTCCTTGCGGACGCCGATCCACGCCGAGGAGTCGCGCAGCATGGCCAGGCCGGCGCGGTCGCCGTTGGCCATCGACGAGTAGTTCAGCTCGATGGTGGCGGTGGAGGCCGGTCCCTGGATGCGGTGGGTGATGGTGTTGCGGGCGTTGTACAGGTCGTTGGTCACCGTCGCGGTGGACAACCGCAGTCCGTTGCCGACGCTGAACCGGCTGGTGTCGGGATTGTGGTTCCATTCCCAGCGGTGGCCGAGCGTGGCGGAGGTGAACGTGTCCGGGCCGATCATCGGTTGCACGGTCCTGGAGGTGCTGATGTTCGGCTTCGGGTAGGTGGCGCCCCACCGGCCGTCGACCGTGGTCAGCACCGGCCAGTCGTTGCTCCAGGTGATCGGGGCCAGCGTCGGCACCCGCCCGCCGGGGAAGGCGTCGGTGAACGCCATGTACCACCAGTCACCGTTCTGGGTCTGCACCAGTCCGCCCTGGTGCGGGACGCCGCCGCCGGAGATCGGGCCGGGAAGATCAAGAAGGACCTGACGTTGCTCGTACGGACCCCACGGGCTGGTCGAGCGCAGCACGTACTGACCGTTCGCCGGACGGGTCAGCCAGATGTAGTAGTAGTTGCCGCGCTTGTACATGCGGGCGCCCTCGAGGGTGCCGATGCTCGACGGCGTGGTGTAGACGGTCTGCGCCCGCACCTGGGAGGTCAGGTCGGCCGACAGTTGGGCGACGCTGATCGTGCCGTTGCCGTAGGCCACGTACGGGGTGTCGTTGTCGAACAGCAACCCGGCGTCGTAGTAGCAGCTGTTGATCCGGGCCTTCTTGGTCCAGGCGCCGTCCACCGCCGACGCGGTGTAGACGTAGGTGCGGTTGAACTCGGTGCAGCCCAGCCAGTAATAGGTGCTGTTGCTCGGCCGGTAGTTGAACGCCGACGCCCAGATCCCCTTGACGTACGCCCGGCCGCCGGACAGGTCGTAGGCCGTCGAGTCGAAGTCCAGTCGCGGCACCGAGTGCCCGGCGTACTCCCAGTTCACCAGGTCGTACGAGCGCAGGATCGGCGCGCCCGGCGAGTAGTGCATGGTCGACGCCGACCAGTAGTAGGCGTCGCCGACCCGGATGATGTCGCCGTCAGCGAAGTCCTGCCACACCACGGGGTTGGTGAAGGTTCCGGTGCCCGGTGTGCTCGTGCCGAGTTTGACGAGTTGCCACTGCTGGTTGGCGCCGTTCCAGTCGGTGTACTGGACGATGTTCGCGCCGTCCGCGGTGGACGCGCCCTGCACCTCCACCGCCTTGCCGCTGTTGCGGTTGATCAGCTGGATGTAGCCGTCGATGTCCTGCACGCTGAACTGCTGGTTGGCGGCGTTGTTGTCGGTCCACTGGATGACGGCCGCCCCGTCGGCGGTGGAATTGCCGGTGACGTCGAGAACCTTGCCGGACAGCTTGGACCGCAGGCGGTAGAAGCCGCCGCCGGAGTCGACGAACTGCCACTGCTGCTGGGCCTGGTCGTTGCGGCTCCATTGGGTGATCCGGGCGCCGTCGTTGGTGGCCTGGTTGTAGAGGTCGAGGGCCTTGCCGCTGGTCCGGTTGACCAGCACGTAGGAGGCGCTGGTGTCGATTGTCGCGGCGGACGCCGGGGACGCGGTCACCGCGACGGCTCCGCCGCCGGCGAGCAGGGCCATCGCGGCCAGAGCGGTACGCCATCGGCGGCGCCGTGGGGATGCGGCCTTCATCGTCAACTCCTCAAACAGGGGGAAACACGGGGATGAGCCGGATTGAGAACGCTCACACACGTGCAGGCATGGTGTCAGAGGTTTCGGCGACATTTCAAGGAGTCAATATTTAGGCGCCGTTTTCCATTCTCGGAGCAACATTTCTGTTATGAGTCCGGGGATGAGGGAGTCGAGTCGGTCGCCGGGCGATGGGCGTACGAGATGGGAGCGTTCGGCGCGGAAGGCCGCGGTGCCAGACCGCCATGATCGCGGCAACTTTCGGCCGCGGCCTTCCTTGCCGTCCCCTGTCAACCCGCTGTGCAGGCCGATCCGTTGAGCGCGTACCCGGTCGGCGCTCCGCTGTCGCCGGTGTGGGTGGCCTGGAACCCGAAGCTGACCGACGCGCCGGGCGCCAGAGTGCCGTTGTAGCCGGCGTTGGTGGCGGTGACCCGTCCGGAGGCGGGCGTGTAGGTGGCGTTCCAGCCGTTGGTGATGGTCTGGCCGGTGGGCAGGGCGAAGGCCACGGTCCAGCCATTGACGGTGGAGCCGCCGGTGTTGGTTACGGTGATGTTCGTGGTCAGGCCGTTGTTCCAGGCGTTGACGGTGCTCGTGACACGGCATGCTGCGGGGCCGGGCGTCGGGCTGGACGGCGGGTTGGACGGCGGGTTCGACGGCGGGTTCGACGACGGGGTGGTGCTGCCGAACTGGCTGAAGAACTGCCAGACCTCGCCGGACACCCAGGACGATGCGGCGTTGCGGTCCACCGGCAGGGGCACGTGGTCGCCGTCGAACGCCGCCCACTGCACCGGATATCCGGCCCGGCATCCGGAGTACGCGGTGGTGATGTGGGTTCCGCTGCCCTGGGCCGGCTCGGGCGGGTTCTGCGCCGTGCAGCCGTTGGCGCGTACGAAGCTGTCCCGGAGGGACCGGCCCATGGAGATGTTCAGGACGCTGTCGCGGATGCCGTGAATCCCGAAGTAGGCGACCGGCTGGGAGGTCGAGGAGCAGCCGCTGAGGTTGGCGCCGGCGATCGGGGCGACCGCCCGGAAGACGTCCGGCCGGGCGCAGGCCAGGGCGTAGCTCATGGCGCCGCCGTAGCTGAAGCCCAGCGCGAACCTCTGCGAGGTGTCGACGCACAGGTCGCTCTCGACCGCGCGCAGGATGTCGTCGACCAGGGTGACGTCGCGGCCACCGGTGTTGGCCCAGCCGGCGTCGAGGCCCTGCGGCGCGATGAAGATCGCGCTGTCGCCGGCCCGCTGCTGTAGTCCGTAGAAGCCGTTGGCCACCACGTCGTTGGAGCTGCCGTTGAGCCAGTGCAGGCCGACGACGAGCCGGTACGGCCGGCTGCTGGTGTAGTTGCCCGGCAGCCGCAGCTGGTAGGTGCGGGCCCGGCCGCCGCTCTGGATCGTGTGGGTGCCGTCGCGCAACGTCGGGGTCCTGCCGCATCCCGCGGTGGCTGCCAGGGCCGTGCCCTGCTCAGCCGACGCGGTCCCGCCGGTCAGGATCGCCGTGCCGGCGGCGATCAACAACGCCACGGCAGTGACAGCTGGGCCGAGAAGTGCTCTTCGTTGTGCCATCGGAGGGCCTCCGCGAGGTGAACGTGCATCGAAAGTCTTGAATGCTGCCCGGTGCTCCGGATGTTACGGAGCCGTTACGTAAATTTCAACGGGAAATGGCTGTTCCCGGGCGGCGACCATGTGGAGCCGGCCCGCATAACAGAAATCGCCTTTTCGAATGACGGCAAAAGACCTCTTGAATGTCTCGAAACATCCTGGCAACCTTCCGACCAGCTGTTAGCGCTCTCAGGTCGGAGTGGCGCCTCGCCAACTGCCTCGTGAGCAGCGGTGTGAGCGATAACAGACCCTCGGTTCCCCGCTTGTCGAGGAGGCATCCCCATGCCCAGCAGAAGACGGGACCTGCACCAATGCCCCCAACCAACTCTGGACGAGGCGATGATGAGAAAACTGGCGACCGTACTCACCGCCGTACTGCTGCTGTTGCTGCCCGCACCCGCCGCCCGGGCGCTGGACAACGGCGTGGCCCGCACCCCGCCGATGGGCTGGAACAGCTGGAACACCTTCGGCTGCAACATCAACGAGACGCTGATCCGGCAGATGGCCGACGCGATGGTCAGCAGCGGCATGCGCGACGCGGGCTACCAGTACGTCGTCGTCGACGACTGCTGGATGAACCCGAACCGCGACGCCTCCGGCAACCTGCAGGGCGATCCGACCCGCTTCCCCAGCGGGATGAAGGCGCTGGGCGACTACCTGCACGGCCGCGGCCTCAAGTTCGGCATCTACCAGGCGCCGCTGGACAAGACCTGCGCCCAGTACTTCGGCAGCTACCCCGGCGCCACCGGCAGCCAGGGACACGAGGCGCAGGACGCCCGGCAGTTCGCCGCCTGGGGCGTCGACTACCTCAAGTACGACTGGTGCTCGCCGAGCGGCACGATCAACGACCAGGTCACCACGTTCGCCCGGATGCGCGACGCGCTCGCCGCCACCGGCCGGCCGATCGTCTACAGCATCAACCCGAACAGCATCCACGCCAAGACCGGCCCCCAGCGCAACTGGGGCGACGTCGCCAACATGTGGCGCACCACCGAGGACATCACCAACGCCTGGGACACCGGGCAGACCAACGGCTACCCGATGGGCGTGAAGAACATCGTCGACGTCACCGTGCCGCTCGCCGGTTACGCCCGGCCCGGGCAGTTCAACGACCCGGACATGATGGAGGTCGGCCGCAGCGGCATGACCGACACCGAGCAGCGCAGCCACTTCGCGCTCTGGGCGATCATGGCCTCTCCGCTGATCGCCGGCAACGACCTGCGCTCGATGAGCACGGCCACCCAGACCATCCTGAAAAACCCCCGGCTCATCGCCGTCAACCAGGACACGCTCGGCCTCCAGGCGACCCAGATCTCGTACGACGGCACGCGCCGCGTGCTGGCCAAAACGCTGGCCAACGGGGACGTCGCCGTCGCCTTGTTCAACCAGGGCGCATCCACCGCCACCGTCTCGACCACCGCCGCGGCGATCGGTAGGTCGGGCAGCTCCTTCACCCTGCAGGACGCCTGGAGCGGCGCCACGACGACCAGCACGGGCGCCATCAGCGCCAGCGTCCCCAGCCACGGCACGGTGGTCTACCGGGTCAGCGGCGGAACCAGCACGCCGCCGACCGGCACCACGTTCGTCAGCGCCGCATCGGGACGCTGCCTGGACGTCCCCAACGGCACCACGGCCAACGGCACGCAGCCGGTGATCTGGGACTGCAACGGCGGCACCAACCAGCGCTGGACGGTCACCGGGCAGAGCATTCAGATACTCGGCAAGTGCCTCGACGCCCCGATCGGCGCCACCGCCGGCGCCAAGGTCCAGCTCTGGGACTGCAACGGCGGCGCCAACCAGCAGTGGACGGTCAACACCGACGGCACCGTCCGCGGCACCGCCTCCGGACTCTGCCTGGACGTCGATCGCAACCTGACCGCGAACGGCACGCTCGTCCTGCTGTGGACCTGCAGTGCCGCCGCCAACCAGCGATGGAGTCGTGTCTGATGCTCAGGAGAACTCTCTGGGTCCTCGCCCTGATGTGCGCGGCCGTCGCCGTGCCGTCGCCCGCACAGGCCGACAACCCGATCGTGCAGACCGTCTACACCGCCGACCCCGCGCCATTGGTGCACAACGGCCGCGTCTATCTCTACACCGGCCACGACGAGGACAACTCCACCTACTTCACCATGAAGGAGTGGCGGCTGTACTCGTCCGCCGACATGGTCAACTGGACCGACCACGGCTCACCCATGAGTCTGGCCACTTTCAGCTGGGCGAGCGCCGACGCGTGGGCCGGCCAGGTCGTTCAGCGCAACGGCAAGTTCTACTGGTACGTCCCCGTCAAGAACCGGTCGACCGGCCGGATGGCCATCGGCGTCGGCGTCGCCTCCAGCCCGGCCGGACCGTTCACCGACGCCCTCGGGCGACCGCTGGTCGAGAACGGCGAGATCGACCCGACGGTGTTCGTCGACGACGACGGCCAGGCCTACCTCTACTGGGGAAACCCCAACCTCTGGTACGTACGGCTGAACACCGACATGATCAGCTACTCCGGCGGGGTGAACCAGATCCCGCTGACCACCGCCGGGTTCGGCACCCGCACCGGGAACGCCGGCCGGCCGACGCTGTACGAGGAGGGGCCCTGGGTCTACAAGCGCAACGGCCTCTACTACAACGTCTTCGCCGCCAAGTGCTGCTCGGAGTTCATCGGCTACTCCACCGCGCCCGGCCCCACCGGACCGTGGACCTACCGCGGCACCGTGATGCCCACCCAGGGCAGCAGCTTCACCAACCACGCCGGAGTCGTCGACTTCAACGGCGGCTCGTACTTCTTCTACCACAACGGCGCGCTGCCCGGCGGCGGCGGTTACACCCGCTCGGTAGCCGTGGAACGGTTCAGCTACAACGCGGACGGCAGCATCCCGACGATCACCATGACCACGGCCGGCGCGCCGCAGAACGGAACGCTCGACCCGTACGCCCGGCAGGAGGCCGAGACGATCGCCTGGAGCTCCGGCGTCGAGACGGAACCGGCGAGCGAAGGCGGCATGAACGTCGGCTTCATCGACAACGGCGACTACATCAAGGTCAAGGGCGTCGCCTTCGGATCCGGGGCCACCTCGTTCTCGGCACGGGTCGCCTCCGCGGCCGGCGGCGGCCGTATCGAGTTGCGGCTGGGCAGCCCCACCGGCACTCTCGCCGGGACCTGTACGGTGCCGGGCACCGGAGGCTGGCAGACCTGGACGACCGTCACCTGCCCGGTCAGCGGCGCCACCGGCACCCAGGACCTTTACCTGCGGTTCACCGGCGGCACCGGCTCACTGTTCAACATGAACTGGTGGCAGTTCACCGGCGCCGCCGGCACCACGAATCTGCTCACCAACGGCACCGCCGAGAACGGCACCACCGGCTGGCGGGTGTTCGGCAGCGGCACCCTGTCGTCGGACACCGGCGTCGTGCACGGCGGCGCCCGGTCACTGGCACTCACCGGCCGGACCGGCGCGTGGAACGGCGCCGCCCAGGACGTCACCGCGCAACTGGTCAGTGGCAGGACCTACACGACCAGTGTGTGGGTGCGCAGCCAGGGCGCCGCCGCCACGACGGCGAAGGCGACGCTGGCGATCACCGCGGGCGGCTCGACCAGTTATGTCTCGCTGACCCCGGCGACGGCGGTCGACGCCTCCGGCTGGGTCCGGTTGACCGGCACCGCGACGGTCTCCTGGAGCGGCACGCTGTCCGGCGCCACCTGGTACGTCGAGACCGCCTCGGGCACCGACGGCTACTACCTCGACGACGCGGTGTTCCAGTGAGTGCGGCGAGGACGACCTCAGTCAACCCTTCTTCGGGGAGCAGCAATGACAAGATCTAGATTGTTCAATGCGGTATTGGTGTCGGCCGGTGTCGCACTGCTGGCGTCGACGGCCGCCGCCGTGGCGATGCCCGCGAACGCCGCGGCGGCCGGCTGCTCGGTGACCTACGCCGTGTCGTCGCAGTGGCAGGGCGGGTTCAACGCCGACGTGTCGATCACCAACCTCGGTGATCCGCTGTCGAGTTGGACGCTGACGTGGTCGTACGGCGCCGGCCAGACGGTGACGCAGGCGTGGAACGCGACCGTGACGCAGAGCGGCTCGGCGGTGACGGCGAAGAACGTCGCCTACAACGGCTCGGTCGCGACCGGTGGCACGGTGTCGTTCGGTTTCAACGGGTCGTGGACCGGCAGCAACCCCGTACCCGCAAGCTTCGCCCTCAACGGCGGGACCTGCACCGGAGCGGCCGGTCCCCCGTCACCGTCCAGCTCGCCGTCGTCCTCTCCGTCCGCCTCGCCGTCGACGCCGGGCGGTTCGTGCACGCTCCCGCCGACCTACCGCTGGAGCTCGTCGGGCGTTCTCGCCAGCCCCCGGTCGGGGTGGGTCTCGCTGAAGGACTTCACCACCGTCGTGCACAACGGCAAGCACCTGGTCTACGCGTCGAACGTCGCCGGATCGTCCTACGGCTCGATGAACTTCAGCCTGTTCACCGACTGGCCCGGCATGGCCTCGGCCGGCCAGAACGCGATGAGCCAGGCCGCCGTGGCGCCCACGCTGTTCTACTTCGCCCCGAAGAACATCTGGGTGCTGGCCTACCAGTGGGGTGCCTGGCCGTTCATCTACCGGACCTCCAGCGACCCGACCAACCCCAATGGCTGGTCCGCGCCGCAGCCGCTGTTCACCGGCAGCATCTCCGGGTCCAGCACCGGCCCCATCGACCAGACCCTGATCGCTGACGGGCAGAACATGTACCTGTTCTTCGCCGGCGACAACGGCAAGATCTACCGGGCCGGCATGCCGATCGGGAACTTCCCCGGCAGCTTCGGCTCCTCCTACACCACGATCATGAGCGACACCACCGCCAACCTGTTCGAGGCGGTCCAGGTCTACAAGATCCAAGGTCAGAACCAGTACCTGATGATCGTCGAGGCCATGGGCAGCCGGGGTCGCTACTTCCGCTCCTTCACCTCCAGCAGCCTGAGCGGCAACTGGACGCCGCAGGCCGCCGGCGAGAGCAACCCGTTCGCCGGTGCGGCCAACAGCGGCGCCACCTGGACCAACGACATCAGCCACGGTGACCTGGTACGCGCCAACCCGGATCAGACCATGACCGTCGACCCCTGCAACCTGCAACTGCTCTACCAGGGCAAGGACCCCAGTGCCGGCGGTGCCTACGACCAGCTGCCGTGGCGGCCGGGCCTGCTGACCCTGCAACGGTAGGCACGTACGGACCTTCATCGGTGGGGTACCGGCCCGGCACACTCGATTCGCCGTCGAGTGCGCCGGGCCGGTGTGCATATGGAAATCCTGGAAGCCGGAAACGGTGCGGCGAGAAAAAGTCGCCAGAAGTGTTATGTGGCGAGGCTCGCTGAGGTCGGTGCTGACAACGCGCCGAAACTTCCGGAACTCGCCACGATTGGAGGCGCTATTCGCTGAGTATGTCCTCCAAGTTTGGCTGAAAGAGCAGGTGAGAGTGCATCTATGCTCTCTGATACTTCCGACACCCTCCCGGAAGGTATTGTTTCGGAGGCGTTACCGTGTCAGCATGACTTCGCATTGAAGTCCGTCGCTAACAACCCGGCTGGTGCGTTCCCGGATCCCCCTTCGCTCATATTCGGCGGTGGCCGCGATATGTGCGATGTCCGACGCATCGCCGAGAAAGGAAGCTCCTGTGGCAACCAGATCCCGCTCGTTGCGGGTTCGCACGCTGATTGCCGGCTCGGTCGCCGCCCTCGGGGCGCTCGGTGCCGTGATGGTCATGCCGAACGCCGACGCCGCGGCGAGCACGCTGGGCGCCGCGGCCGCGCAGTCCGGCCGATACTTCGGTACGGCCATAGCCGCCGGCCGGCTCGGCAACTCCACCTACAGCACCATCGCCGCACGCGAGTTCAACATGATCACCGCCGAGAACGAGATGAAGCCGGACGCCACGCAACCCCAGCGCGGCCAGTTCAACTTCAGCTCCGGCGACCAGATCTACAACTGGGCGACCCAGCGCGGCCTGCAGGTTCGCGGCCACACCCTCGCCTGGCACGCACAGCAGCCCGGCTGGATGCAGAGCCTCAGCGGCAGCAGCCTGCGCCAGGCGATGATCGATCACATCAACGGCGTGATGGCCCACTACAAGGGCAAGCTCGCCGCCTGGGACGTCGTCAACGAGGCCTTCAACGAGGACGGCAGCCGCCGCTCGTCCAACCTGCAGGGCACCGGCAACGACTGGATCGAGGTCGCGTTCCGGACCGCGCGCGCCGCCGACCCGTCGGTCAAGCTCTGCTACAACGACTACAACATCGAGAACTGGTCCTACGGCAAGACGCAGGGCGTCTACCGCATGATCCAGGACTTCAAGTCGCGGGGTGTGCCGATCGACTGCGTGGGTCTGCAGACCCACTTCACCGGTGGCAGCTCGCTGCCCGGCAACTTCCAGACCACGCTGTCGAGCTTCGCGGCGCTCGGTGTCGACGTGGCCCTGACCGAGGTCGACGTCACCAACTCCTCGACCTCCCAGTACGCCGGGCTGACCCAGGCCTGCCTCAACGTGCCCCGCTGCATCGGCATCACCGTCTGGGGCGTCCGCGACAGCGACTCATGGCGCTCCAGCGAGAACCCGCTGCTGTTCGACGGCAACGGCAACAAGAAGGCCGCGTACACCTCGGTGCTCAACGCCCTCAACGGCGCCACCCCGAACCCGTCGTCGCCGGCCCCGAGCGGGAGCAGCGGATCACCGTCACCGGGCGGTGCACAGCGGATCGTCGGAGCCCAGTCCGGCCGGTGCATCGACGTGCCGAGCGCGTCGCAGACCAACGGCACGCGGGTCCAGCTCTACGACTGCAACGGCCAGACCAACCAGCAGTGGACGCTGACCTCCAGCAAACAGCTGACCGTGTACGGCTCCCGGTGCCTGGACGCCGCGGGCTCCGGCAACGGCTCGGCCGTGCAGATCTACAGCTGCAACGGTCAGGCCAACCAGCAGTGGAACGTCAACTCCAACGGCACCATCACCGGCGTCCAGTCCGGCCGCTGCCTGGACGTGTGGGGCACCGGCAACGGCCAGCAGGTGCAGATCTACGACTGCAACGGCCAGGCCAACCAGCGGTTCAGCCTGAGCTGACTCGATCGCGGCGAAGCGGTGGTGGCATCATCCGCCCCACCGCTTCACCGGCCGCGGGTGCTGTCGCCTCGGATCGGGAAGATTCTGTGTACGCGTGACCGGAGGAGCCTGGTGTCGATCCCCTCGACAGTTGTTCTGGAGCAGCGGTTGTCCCGGGCGGGGATCCGCGACGTCGTCACCGTCGAGCCGGTGAGCGGTGGACTCGCCGCGCTCGCCGGCATCGCCGTTCGCGACAATGCGCCGTCGGTCTTCGTCAAAGCCTTCGCCGAGGCACGGGACGGCGACGGTGACGCCTTCGTCGCGGAGGCCGAAGCACTGGCGGCCCTGCGGGAGCTCGGAAAGCTGGCGACACCCGAGGTGATCGTGGCCAACCGAGAGGTGCTCGTGTTGTCGCTTCTCCAGCCGAGACCACACGATGAAACCTTCTGGGAGCAGTTCGCGTACGCGCTCGCCCACCTGCACACGAGCACCGTCCATCCCCGCTTCGGATGGCACCGCCACAACTGGCTGGGCCGCCGCCGGCAGGTCAACACGTGGTCCGACGACGGATTCGCCTTCTTCGCTGAGCACCGGCTGCTCCGCTGGCTCACCGAGCCGCGCGTCGAGGCCGCGCTCGAACCCGCCGACCGGGCAGCGCTGGAACGGTTGTGTGATCGGCTGCCGGAGCTGTTGCCGGACCGGCCGGCCTGCCTGACCCACGGCGACCTGTGGGCCCAGAACGTGCTGGCCACGGCCGACGGGCGCGCGGCGCTGATCGACCCGGCGGTGTCGTACATGTGGGCCGAGGTGGACCTGGCCCATCTCTGGACCACCGCGCCGCCGCCGGAGTCGCGCCGCTTCTTCGATGTCTACGCCGAGGCGACCGGTCTCGACGACGGCTGGCCGGCCCGCATGCCGATCATCCAGCTGCGACAACATCTGGCGGTCCTGGCCCAGTTCGACGACGACTGGGGCGCCGCCGAGACGATCCGTGCCACGCTGACTCCGTTCCGGGCCGGGACCTGACCGCCCGCGACCCGCGATGGCATCCAGGTGGAATTCAGTGGGATTCGCGGGAGACGCGGTCGCCGCTGGAGCCGCGCAGGAAGTCACAGTCGGCGCCGGTGTCGGCCTGGCCGACGGTGTCGACGTAGAGGCGCTCCCAGCCGCGCGACGGCGCGGCGTAGGCCTTCGCCGCCTCCGGTGACGGCTCGCGGGCGGCCCACTGTTCGGCGGGGACGTCGGCGTCGAGGCGCCGGTTCGCGACGTCGAGGACGATCATGTCGCCGGTGCGGACCTTGGCGAGCGGCCCGCCGGCCGCGGCTTCCGGGGCGACGTGCAGGACCACGGTGCCGTACGCCGTACCCGACATCCGCCCGTCGCAGACGCGCACCATGTCGCGTACCCCCTGCTCGAGAAGTTTCGCCGGCAACGGCATGTTGGACACCTCCGGCATGCCCGGGTAGCCCTTGGGCCCGCAGCCGCGCAGCACCAGCACCGAGTCGGCGGTGACGTCCAGATCCGGGTCGTCGAGGCGGGCGTGCAGGTCCTCGACGGAGTCGAAGACCACGGCCGGCCCCCGGTGGCGCAGCAGGTGCGCAGACGCGGCGGCCGGTTTGACGACCGCACCGTCCGGCGCCAGGTTGCCGTAGAGGACCGCGATCCCGGCGTGCGGCCGCAGCGGCTCGGCCCGCGGCCGGATCACCTCCCGGTCGTAGACGCGGGCGTCGCCGAGGTGGTCGGCCAGCGGCCGGCCGGTGACCGTGATCGCGGCCGGATCCAGCAGGTCACGGACCTCGGCGAGGACGGCGTGCAGGCCGCCGGCACGGTAGAGGTCGTCCATCAGGTAACGGCCGGCCGGCAGCAGGTCGACCAGCAGCGGCACGTCGGCGCCCGTACGATCGAAATCGTCTTGGGAAAGGTCGACGCCGAGCCGGCCGGCGATGGCGAGCAGGTGCACGACGGCGTTGGTGGAGCCACCCAGGGCGGCGAGGGCGACGATCGCGTTGAGGAACGAGCCGCGGGTCATCACCTGGCTGGGGCGGCGGTCCGCGTCGACGAGTTCGACGGCGAGCACACCGGTCGCGTGGGCGGCCTCCAGCAGGCGGCTGTCGGGGGCCGGGGTGCCGGCCACCCCGGGCAGGGTCATGCCCAGCACCTCGGCGAGCAGTCCCATGGTGGAGGCGGTGCCCATCGTGTTGCAGTGGCCCCGGCTGCGGATCATCGACGACTCGGAGCGCTGGAACTCGGCCGCGCCGAGCGTGCCCGCGCGCACCTCCTCGGACAGTTTCCACACGTCGGTGCCGCAGCCGAGCGGCACGCCGCGGAAGGTGCCGGTCAGCATCGGGCCGCCGGGCATCACCACGGCCGGCAGGTCGACGGAGGCGGCGCCCATCAGCAGCGCGGGGATGGTCTTGTCGCAGCCGCCGAGCAGGACGACGCCGTCGATCGGGTTGGCGCGCAGCATCTCCTCGATCGCCATCGCGGCCATGTTGCGCCACAGCATCGCGGTCGGGCGGACCTGGGTCTCGCCGATCGACACGACGGGCAGGTTCAGCGGGATGCCGCCGGCCCGGTGGATGCCGTCGGCGACGCTGCGGGCGACCTCGTCGAGGTGGGCGTTGCACGGGGTCAGGTCGGAGGCGGTGTTGGCGATGGCGATGTGCGGGCGCCCGTCGAAGGCGTCGGCCGGCAGACCGCGCCGCATCCAGGCACGGTGGATGTAGCTGTTCCGGTCGTCACCGGCGTACCACTGCGCACTGCGTCGCTGATGCATCGCCCACCTCCGCCGTCACTACAATTCCATGAATATGAATGGGATGACCAGACGGCACAGCGCCCGCCCGGCTACCGACGCCGGATGGTTCCTCGGGGAGGGGCCGGTCTGGGACGCCGCCCGGCAGCGTCTGCTGTGGGTCGACATCATGGCGGGCGACGTGCACGAGGGCCGGCTCGGCGACCGTGTCGAACCGGTCCGTACCTGGTCCTTCGAGCAGAGCGTGGGCGCCGTCGCGGTCGCGGAGAACGGTGACCTGCTGGTGGCCGAGCGGGAGACGCTGACCCGGGTGGATGCCGACGGCGGGCGTACGCATCTGGCACGGGTGCTGCCGCCGGGATCGCCGGGCCGGCTGAACGACGGCGCGGTCGACCCGTCCGGCCGGTTCCTGGTCGGCAGTCTCGGCGGTGATCGGGAGGTGCTGGTCCGTTTCGAGGGCGGCGGCTGTACCACCATCGACGACGACCTGACCCTCTCCAACGGGCTGGCCTGGAGCCCGTCCGGTGACCGGTTCTACAGCGTGGACACGCTCACCCGCACCGTTTACGTGCGCGACTACCCGGTGGGGGAGCGGTCGGTGCTGTTCACCGTCGACGACGGGTACCCGGACGGATTGTGTGTGGACGCCGCCGGCAATCTGTGGCTGGCCGTCTGGGGCGGGGGCCGCGTCGAGTGCCGGTCGCCGGCCGGTGACCTGCTCGCGGTGGTCGAGGTGGACGCCCCGCACACCTCCAGCGTCGCGTTCGCCGGCCCAGAACTGGACGTCCTGGTGATCACCACGGCCACCCAGCACCTCACTCCTGCCGACCTGGCGGCCCATCCGTCGTCCGGCCGGCTTTTCACCGCCCGCGTCGGTGTCACGGGAGTGCTCACGCCGTACTGGAATCCGGGCCTTTGATCTCATCCTTTGACCGCGCCCGCGGTGAGCCCTTCGGTGAGGAAGCGCTGCCCGAACGCATACATGACCACGACGGGAATGCTGACCAGCAGTGACGCGGCGGCGAGTTGTCCCTGCGGCACGACGTCGCCGGCGATCATCGACTGCATCCCGACGGGCAGCGTCTTGTACTCGTCCTTGGTGATGAACACGAAGGCGAAGAGGAACTCGTTCCAGGCGTTGGTCAGGGTGAACAGCGCGACCGCCAGCAGGCCCGGTTTGGCCAGCGGCAGCACCACCCGGCGGAACGCCTGAATCCGGGTGCCGCCGTCGACCAGGGCCGCCTCCTCCAGGTCGACCGGAATCGATGCGAAGTAGCCGGTCAGCAACCAGGTGGCGAACGGCAGCGTGAACGTCGGGTAGGTCAGCACCAGCGACCACAGCGAGTCGGTGAGCCGGGTCTCGATGAGCAGTTGATAGAGCGGGATGAACAGCAGCGCGCCGGGCATCACGTAGGTGAGCAGCACCGTGACGGTGAAGCCCTGCGCCCCGCGGAACCGCAGCCGGGCCAGGGCGTAACCGGCCAGGGCGGCGCAGAGCAGGGCGACGGTGGTGGACGCCGCCGACACCATCAGGGTGTTGAGGTACCAGCGGCCGAACTGCTGGTTGGTGAACAGCGTGCCGAACTGCTCCAGGGTCCACGGTGTCGGCCACAGGTCGTTGTCGCGCATGACGACCTGGGTCTCCGACTTGAACGCGGTGACCGCGATCCAGTACATCGGGCCGAGCACGAAGGCGAGCAGGCCGGCCAGCGCGATCCCGGAGGCGATCCGGGACACCACCGTGGACGCCCGGCGCCCGCCCCGGTCGGCCAGCGCCGCGATCATCCGGCCGATCCCGGCCACGATCAGCAGGATGATCCCGAGGACCACCGCCGCCCTCCAGAAGATCTCCGGCGACGCCCAGAACAGCAGGCCGGTGACCACGGCGGTGACGGCCCAGCCGAACGCCGTGCGGGTCGGCCCGGTCCACCGTGGCGGCCGGTTGCCGTAGTCCTGGCGCAGTAGGCGGACCAGGACGAACACCAGGCCGGCGATGATCGGCAGCATGACCAGGGTGGCGGCCGCGCCCGCGCCGTACTGCAGTTGCAGGATCGCCTTGGAGTAGGCGACCAGGACGTACGGGGCGGTGACGTCACCGGGGCCGCCCTGGGTCAGCAGCCAGATGAGGTCGAAGTTGTTGAACGTCCAGATCGACGACAGGGTCACCGTCACGGTGATCACGTGGCGCAGTCCGGGCAGCGTGACGTGCCGGAACCGCTGCCAGGGCGTCGCGCCGTCGATGGTGGCGGCCTCGTAGTGCTCGGCGGGGATCGCCTTCAGCCCGGCGAGGAAGCAGACGGTGAAGAACGGCACCCCCTTCCACACGTTGACCAGGATCACCGACGGCATGGCCAGCGACGGGTCGGACAGCCAGCCGGCCGGCCAGCTGTCGACCAGGTGCAGGCTCGCCAGCAGCGGGCCGATGCCGGAGCTGGTGAGCAGGGTGTTGACGCTGCCGAAGATCGGGTCGAGCAGGGACCGCCAGCTGAACGCGGTGACCACGGTCGGGACCACCCACGGCACCAGCAGCAGGCCGGTCAGCAGGGCGCGCCCGCGGCGCAGGCGGTGCAGGAGCAGGGCCGCGGCCAGGCCCAGCACGACCTTGAACACCTCGGCGTACGCCGTGAAGACGAACGAGTTCACCACGCCGGTGCGGAACTGCCGGTCACCGGCGAGCGCACGGTAGTTGTCCAGGCCGACGAACACGCTGTCGGCCCCGTGCCGTTCGGTCGTGCTGGTGACGAACGACTGGACGATCGGCACGAGCACGAGCACGCCGACGAGCACGGCGGTGGGCGTCAGGAACAGTGCCGCGAGCCGCCAGTCGCGGCCCAGCCGGCGCTGGGCCGCGGTGAGGGAGCCCGGCCCCGGTGGCGATGTCGCCTTCACCACCGGGGCCGGCGCCGTGCGCAGCGACCTCACTGCGGCAGCCCCTGTTGGGAGAAGATCTGCACCATCTTGGCGTGGGCGTCCTTGACCGCCTGCGCGGGCGCCGCGCCCTGTACGACCTGCTGCATCATGTCGGTGAGGACGTAGGCCGCGACGACGGCCTGCTGTCCGGCGCTGGCTTTCTGCGGGAAGGACAGGCCGTTCTTGGTCTTCAGCGGCAGTGGCTGCTGGGACATGGTGCGCAGCATGGGGAACGCCGGGTCGCCGCTGTCGAAGAACGGGTCGGCGTCCCAGACCTTCTCCCAGGCGGGCAGCGCCAGGCCGGGTGCCTCCTTGGCCACCCCGACCAGGGCGGGCGCGGTGATCAGGTACTGCGCCAGGAGCCGGGCGAGGGTGCCGTTCTTGGCGCCCTTGAACACCACGAAGCCCTGGGACTGGCCGAGCAGCAGCGATTTGTCGGTGGCCGGGCCGGTGCAGTCGGAGAAGACGTGCGTGTTGTCGTACACCGGATTCTTCTTGGTCTTGGAGTCGGCGTAGACGCTGAAGCTGTTTCGGGTGTAGCCCAGGACGCCGGCCAGCCAGTTCTCGTTGTTGCTGGTGTCGGTCCAGCTGTCCACGCCGGGTGGCAGCATCGGTTTGTACTTGGGGTTGGTGTAGATGTCGCCGAGGAAGGTGACCGCCTGCACCGTCTCCGGGGAGTCGAAGGTGACCTTCCGGCCGTCGTTGGAGGCGATCGCCCCGCCGTAGGAGTTGATCAGCGCCTCGATCATGCCGTTGCCGTCGCCGGAGCGGTTGACGGTCATGCCCCAGCCGAAGCGCCGTTTGCCCGGGTCGGAGATCGACAGGCAGACGTCGCGCAGCTCCTCCCAGGTGTAGACGTCCTTCGGGGTGATGCCCTTCTCCTGCATCCAGTCCTTGCGCAGGAACGATCCGATGCCGATGAAGTGGTACGGGATCGCGTACCACCTGCCGTCGAAGACGCAGAAGTTCTTGGCCTCGGCGCAGGGTTCGCCGTACTGGGCGGTCAGGGCCGTGACGACGTCCGTCACGTCCTCCAGGTCGCCCAGCGTGTGGAACTGCGCGATGAACCGCGAGTCGGTCATGAACGCCAGGTCGCGGGCCACGCCGCCCTTGACCTCGGCGTCGATCTTGGCGACCACGTCGCCCGCGTCGGCTTGGACCAGGCTGTTCTCGATCTTGGTCCCGGTGGCCTCGGCGAACTTCCTGATCGAGGCGTCGAGCGCCTCGTTGGCCGCCGTCGAGTACAGCTTCTGCGACAGCATGCCCATCGTGGAGCCCTTCAGCGCCGCGGCGGCGTCGAGCAGCTCCTTCGGCACCTCCGCCTGGGCCTTGGGCGGCGACTCGGAGCCGCCGCCGCACGCGGCCAGGCCGGCCGCGCCGAGCATCCCTACACCTATACCCAGAAAGCCGCGTCTCTCCATCGCCGCTCACCCCTTTGTTCGAAATTTCGAACGCGGTTCGATATGTCGTATCGAGTGGACGTGACGGTAGGACGTAACCAAGAGAGGTGTCAATGTTTCCGGGTGGTCGCCGATTACCGCGATGCGGTGCGATGCCCCATGCAGGCGGAGAGCGCCGACGCGCCCTCGCGCACCAGATCGGTCCACTTCTCCGGCGCGTCCGGGGTCCAGCGGATGGCCGGCGCCGACACGCTCATCGCGGCGATGATCGCGCCGGAATGGTCCCGGACCGCCGCGGCCACACAGCGCATGGCGGTGTCGGACTCGCCGAGGTCGGCCGCCACCCCCTCGCCGCGGACCTGCTCGAGATGTGCCCGCAGCAGGTTCGGATCGGTGATGCTGGCCGGTGTCATGCCCGCCAGGGGTCCCTTCGCCAGGACGGCGTCCAGCCCCGCCCGGTCGAGGCCCGCCAGCAGGATCTTGCCGACCGCCGTGCAGTGGGCGGGCAGCCGGCGCCCCACCGCGGAGACCATCCGGACCGGGTGCGTGCTGTCCACTTTGACGAGATAGACGACGTCGGCACCGTCCAGCACGGCCACATGGACGGCCTCGTCGCAGGCGGCTGCCACGTCCCGCGCGATGCTCCGCGCCTCGCGGACCAGATCGAGCCGCCCGGCGAACGCCGAACCGAGCTGGAACAACGGCATGCCGAGCCGGTACCGCACCGGCTGGCCCGGGACGGCGATCAGATACGCCCGCTCCACCAGCGTGACCAGCAGCTCATGGACGGTGGTCCGGGGCAGGCCGAGCCGCTCGGTCACCTCGCGGGCCGACAGCTCCGCCCGGTCCAGGAACAGCTCGAGGATGTCGAGCGCGCGGATGACCGCCGGTACCACACGGGCCACGTCGAAAATCCTTTCGATCTCCACAACAGGTTAACCGTGGTGACGTGTCCCGCTGGTCCCGGCGGCTGCCCGGCCTTGCCGCATTTATCTTAGTCGTTAAGATAAATCGCATGGGTATATCGACCGACTTCTCGGTGGCGATCGCCGGCGCCGGCCTCTCCGGCCTCTGCCTCGCCCAATACCTGATGCGCGCCGGCGTGGACGTGCACGTCTACGAGCGGGATCCGAGCCCCTTCGTCCGGCAGCAGGGCTACCGCATCATTCTCGACCGGCACGGGCTGCAGGCGCTGCGCGAAAGCCTGCCCCGCCCGCTGTACCGTCTGGCGCTGACCACCGGCGACGAACCGGGTGGACAACTGCGCTTCACCGACAGCCGGCTGCGAGACGCCTTCACCATCACCTTCAAGGACGAGCCGCACGCGACCCGCCAGGTCGACCGGGCCACCCTGCGGTCGATCCTGATGCTCGGGCTGGACGGGCGCATCCACTACGGCAAACCCGCCGTCGCCGTCGAACGCGGCGGCCCGTCCGGGCTACGGCTGCGGTTCACCGACGGCGGGTCCGTCGCGGCGAGCGTCGTCGTCGGCGCGGACGGCGTCGGCTCGGCACTGCGCGCGCAGCTCATGCCCGACGCGGACCCGGCGAACACCCCGATGGCGGGCATCTACAGCCGCTCGCCGTTGCGGCGCAACGGCGAAAGCGTCATCCCGGGCGCGCTGCGCACCAGTGGCGTCCTGGCCATCGCCGACCAGCCGAGCCGCGCCTTCTTCTTCACCTCCATGCGGTTCGGCGAGAGCCCGCGGGAGGCGTTCGCGCGCCTGGCCCCGGGCGGCTACGCGCCCACCGGCGACGACTACGTCATGTGGGGGCTGCTGCTGCGGCAGCAGGAGGTCCCCATCGGCGCCCGCGGGGACCTGCTGGCACTACGGGATCTGGCCGTCCGGATGAGCGCGGACTTCCACCCGCTCATCCGGCGGCTGGTCGATACGGCCGAGCTGGACACCACGGTGCTCAACCCCTTCGCCGCCGGCCGGCGACCCCACCGGTGGGCGGTGCCCGGGGCGACGATGATGGGCGACGCCGTCCACGTGATGCCGCCGTTCGGCGCCCACGGCGGCAACACCGCGCTGCGCGACGCCGCCCTGCTCGGCCACCGGATCGTCGAGGCTCTCGCGAGCGGCACACCGGTGCAGGAGGCGATCGCCCGCTACCAGGACGAGATGGTGTCCTACGCCTTCCGTGCCGTCGACACCGCCGCCGGATTGATGCGCCGTCTCACCGGAGCCGCGGCCGCCCCGCACTGGATCCTGACCCGGGTGCTACCTCGGCTGCACCGGGTCACCGTGCCGGAGGCATGATTGCGGCTATGTCCCACGAGCCGGACCGTGCGTCCGCGATCGCCGACCTCATGCGCGCCGGGCGGGAGAACTCGCGGCTGTCCATGGTGTTCCGGTACGCCATCGCGGAACGGCTGGGCCTCACCGTGAGCGACCTGGAGTGCCTGGACTTCCTGGCCGACGTCGGCCCGGCGACCGCGGGGCAGGTCGCCGAAAGGACCAACCTCACCACCGGCGCGGTGACCAGTGTGCTGCGCCGGCTCCAGCAGGCCGGCTGGGTCACGACCGAGCGCGATCCGGCGGACCGGCGGCGGGTGATCGTCACCCTGCGGCCCGAGCGGGCCGCCGAGCTGGAGCGGCCGTACGAGCGGTTCGCCGGGCGGGCGAAGCAGCTCATCGAAGGCTACCGAGTCGAGGAGGTCATGCTGCTGGTCCGGCACTTCGAGCGCCTGCAGGCGATGTACCTCGCCGAGTTGGACCACCTCCGCGGCGACAACGCCACGCAACGCTCAGCCTGACGCATTGCCGGGCTTCGATGTATTGTGGGAGCGCTCCCGGAATGCGTCCGCCACTCTGCTCAAGGAGCTGACCATGTCGCCACCGCGTCGTCGCCCGGCCACCCTGCTGGCCGGCCTGCTCGTTCTGGTCCTGTCCGGGCTCCTGTCGACCTCGGTCCCGGCGGCCGGCACACCCCGCGGCCCCGCGGTGCCACTCACCGAGCTGACCGTGGTGACCGAACAGGTGGCCTCCGGTCTACAGCGTCCGATCGCGATCACCGGCCTGCCCGACGGCCGGATGCTGATCGCGGAGAAGAACGGCACCGTCCGCGCCTACCACCCCGACACCGGCCTGACGGCCGAGCCGGTGCTCGACCTGACCGCCCGCATCGACGCGTCGGACAACGAACGAGGCCTGCTCGGCATCACGCCCGCGCCGAACTTCGCACGCACCGGGATCCTCTACGTCGCCTACACGAGCCTGCCTTCCGGCGCGCTCACCCTGGCACGACTGCCCATCGGCGCCCCGGAGCGGCTGCAGGTGCTGCTCACCCAGGAGCACGCCGAGTACGGCAACCACAACGGTGGACAGGTGGCGTTCGGCCGCGACGGCTACCTCTACTGGTCCACCGGCGACGGCGGCCACGCGAACGACCCGTTCAAGGCCGGTCAGGACCTCGGCACCCTGCTCGGCAAGATCGTGCGGATCGACGTCAACCGTGCCTGCGGCGCCAAACCCTACTGCGTGCCTTCCACAAACCCCTTCATTCGTACGCCGGGCGCGCGGCCGGAGATCTGGGTGTACGGCCTGCGCAACCCGTGGAAGTTCTCCGTCGACCCGGTCGACAACTCGCTGTGGATCGGTGACGTCGGCCAGGGCCTGGTCGAAGAGGTCAACCACATCCGCCCCTGGCAGGGCGGGGCGAACCTCGGCTGGTCCTGCAAGGAGGGCACCCCGGTGTTCGACCCGGCGCAATGCCGTCCGGGCGTGCAATACGTCGACCCGGTCTTCGAGTACGAACACTTCCTCACCGAGAGCTGCTCGGTGATCGGCGGCGTGGTGTACCGAGGGTCCCGGACCCCCGAAGCGTGGGGGACCTACGTCGCGAGCGACTACTGCGCGCCCCGTGTCTACGCCGTGCGCCCCCAGCGCGACGGCAGCTACGAGACCGCCACGATCGGCAACTTCCCCACCCAGCCGACCGCGATCGGCACCGACGTGCACGGCGAACTGTACGTGCTCAGCGACTACCCGGGATGGCTGAGCCGGGTGCGGTTCGAGCGGGTCCAGCCGGTCCCCGGGGCGCGGTGACGGCCCACTGGTTCGTTCACCGGAGCGCGGTTCGGCCGGCCGAACCGCGCTCCGGTCGCGTTCGTGAGTTGACCCGTTGCCGGCAGCGGACGAGGTTTAGCCTGGTCATGAGCGCGCTCGCGGCGGCGGAGGGTCCCCGGGTCCCGGGCCGACGGTTCGAGCTGACCGCCGCCATACACGATCCGTCTACCAAGGAGCACAGCTCGATGGCCAGCTACAAGGTCGGATACTTCGTCGGCAGCCTGTCGTCCACGTCGATCAACCGGGAGCTGTCGAAGGCACTCATCCGGCTGGCGCCCGACGACCTCGAGTTCACCGAGATCCCGATCCGGGATCTGCCGCTCTACAGCCCGGACTACGACACGAACTATCCACCCGAAGGGCTCGCGCTCAAGGAAGCGATCAGCCGGTCGCAGGCCATCCTGTTCGTGACGCCGGAGTACAACCGGTCCATCCCCGGCGCGCTGAAGAACGCCATCGACTGGGCGTCACGGCCGTGGGGCCGCAACTCCTTCGACCACGTGCCCGCCGCGGTGGTCGGCGCGTCGATCGGCGACATCCGCACCGCACTGTCGCAGCAGAGCCTGCGCGCGGTCCTCAGCTTCTGCAACACCCGGCAGATGACCTCACCCGAGGCGTACATCAAGTACACCCCGGACCTGTTCCCCGGCAACGGCGAGGTCACCGACAAGACCACCGAGGACTTTCTCGCCGCGTACATGCAGGAGTTCCGCGACCACATCGTCCGAGTCCTCACGGTGCTGCCCCGATAGACACCGAGGCGGGTTCCGCGTCCGCGACCGCGGCGACCGCTCAGCCGCCGTTGACCGGGTGGAACGGTTTGGGCAGGGTGCGGGGCGCCGCCGAGCGGGCCGTGGCCGCCGGGGCCGCGGGCAGGCTGTTCATGAGCGCGCGGCCGATCTTGGCATGCGCCTCCACCGCCGGATGGGTGGCGCCGTAGTTCTCCGGATCGCCCAGCCCATCGGCGAACATCGCGTATGTCAGCAGCGGCGAACCGTTGACGCCGAACATGATGCCGACCTCGTGCCGGGACTCACCGAGGCTGTTGAAGTCGGCGCCGTACTTGGTGGCGACGCGCTCCCGCTCCCGCGACGACATCACCCGCCGGACACCGTCGTGGTAGCCGTTGAGCCACCGGGTGACGCTGAGCAGGAAGTCACAGGACTCCGGCTTGAGCAGCGTCTTGGTCGCCAGCCGCCACAGCAGGTCGTGCATCTCCCGCGGCGTCGTCGTACCCAGGAAGAACCGGTTCGGATTGGCGACCGGCTCGACCCGGGTGTGCACGAACCCCTTGGCCGCCAGAATCTCGTTGATCTCCAAGGCGGGAACGACACGACCACACATCCGTACGGCCGTGTTGTCGGACACCAGCAGCATCGCGGTGAGGAAGTTCGCGACCGTGATCTGGTCACCCCACACCCGGTGCAGATGGTAGATGCCGGAGCCGCCGAGAATGATGTCGGCCGGCAGATCGAGCTTGGTACCCAGGCTCAGCAGACCCCGGTCGATCTTGTCCATGACGGCCGTGGCGACCGCCAGTTTCTGCACGCTGTACCCGTTCGTGACGTGGTCGGCGTCGTCCTCCACGATGGGCCGCAGCACACCGGCCGAGTCCACCGCGGCGATGTGGGTACGCCAGAGCCCGCCGGCCTTCGCCTTCTCCCGCTCATACACCTTCCGGATGCCACGCGTCCCGGACGGCGCGGCTTCGGCGGGCCCGCTCACGCCCGCGCCGACCACCGCCGCGGCACCGATCCCGAGCGCCGAACGACGAGACAGGCTGGATGACATCGTGTCTCCTCAGTGGATGAACAGCGAATCATGGCGCAAGGTACACTATGCCCGCTCAGTCAACGGCCTTTTCGCCCGCGGCCGGCGATCGACACGTGCACCCAGAGTCACGTGGAAGCGCCGCGACCTGCTCGCCTGGAATGGATCGGCCCGTCGCGGTCAGGCCGACTCTCGCACGATCACCTTCGTGGGCAGGATGAACGGTTCCGGCTGCGTGCCGTCGAGCAGTTCGATCAGCATGCGGGCGGCCTCGCGGCCCAGCGCCTGCACCGGCTGATGAATCGTGGTCAGTTTCGGATCGGTGTGCAACGCGATCGGCAGATCGTCGAAACCGACCACGGCGACGTCGTCGGGGACCGTGCGGCCGGCGTCGCGCAACACCCACAGCGCCCCCGCCGCCATGTTGTCGTTCGCCGCGAGCACGGCGTCGAGGTCCGGGTGCTCGCTCAGCAGCGCACGCATCGCAGCGGCGCCGCCGGCCTCCATGAAATTCCCAGGCGCGGTGGCATACGGCCGGAGCCCCGCCAGCATGTGCGCCTCGGTGTAGCCACGCCGGCGCTCCCGGCCGACCGCGGTGTCGTCCGGTCCGGTGATCATGGCGATACGGCGGCGCCCGGCACGTAGTAGGTACTCGGTGGCCGCCCGTGCCCCGCCCGCGTTGTCGGCCTCGACGTAGAACGGTGGTGTTCCGTGCATCGGCAGCCCGATGAAGACGGTGGGCAGTCCCGATCGCGCGGCGATGTCGATCAGCGGATCGTCACCGCGCAGCGCCACCAGCATCACCCCGTCGGCTCCCCGGGTCTGTAGGAAGCTCTCCAGCCGCCGCTGGCCGTGACCGGTCGTGGCCAGGCTGAGCACCAGGTGCAGGTCGGTCTTCTCCAGCGCGGTGGACGCGCCCATCATGATCTGGCCGAAGAACGGATCCGCGAACACTCCCGGCCCGTCGCCGGAGACCGCGAGCACCACCACACCGGTCTGGCGAGTCGCCAAGGCGCGCGCGGCCCTGTTCGGCGTGAACCCGAGATCGCGAATCGCCTGCTCCACCGCGTCGCGTTTCGCGCGGCTCACATTCGGCCCGTTGTTGATCACTCGGGACGCCACCGTGCGCGACACCTGGGCTCGCTCGGCGACTTCGTCGAGCGTCGGCGGACGCGACGGGACCGGCGACGACATACACGGCCCCCTCCGCTCGAACCACCACCAGGCTAGCGGGTCGTTTCCGGCGATTCGAGGTACGGCCCGGCCTCATCGCGGCGGTCGGCACACCGGGCATCGAGCCCGACAAGAAACTGCAAACCGGAGGTACGGATGAGCCGACGTGACCTGGCCGCTTGACCGGACGCCACGTCGACTCCGCGACTATCAGTATCTGGTGTACCTGGCCCAGTCATAGGTGGCGGTCAGCTTGGTGCCGGGGTATGTGAAGGGCCCCAGCCAGCTGTCGACCCCGACGCCGGGCCAGAGGTTCATCATGATGCGTTGCGGGTGCGTGGGAAGCGGTCCACGGGAGCCGTTCTCCTGGTGGACGAGCACTCCGTCGACGAACCAGTTGATGGTGCCGCCGTTCCACCACTCGAAGGCGTAGTCGTGGTAGCCGCTCGCGGCGTCGAAGCCCAGGTTGATGACGGTCTCGTGGCCGCCGACGCCGTTGGTGAAGTAGTTGACCTGCATCTGGGTGGTGTTCTTGCCGAGGATCTCTATGTCGATCTCGTCCCACGGCTGGCCGTCGCTGGGCCCGGTGTAGGTGAAGAACGAGGTCACGGTGCCGGGGTTCTTGACGGCCTTCATGCGCGCCTCGAACCGGCCGTACGTGTAGAGGTCGGTGGTGCGATATTCGCCGGCGGCGTACGGCTTGCCGGAGCAGCCGCTCGGGCAGGACTGGGTGTCCAGGTTGAGGCCCATCACGCCGCCGCTGAACCAGACGTGGTCGGCGCGCCAGCCGGCGTTGAAGACGCCGCCGTTGCTGTACCCGTCGGCCTTGTACCAGCGGCCGGTGTCGAATCCGTTGAAGTTGTCGACGAAGCTGGGGCCGATGGCGGCCGCGGCCGGCGCGGTACCGGGCGCCGTGAGGGCGGCGACGGTGCAGAGGATCGCGGCGGCCAGCGCTTTCGGGGCGCGTGATCGAGTGATGGTCACTGACGTCTCCAGTTCTACGGGTTTCGTCATACCGAGATGTCGCGTCGTGCACGACGAACGGGGATGGGGCGATACCGGATCGCAGGTGGCGCGGAAGGGGCCGTGCCGGCGGCTCGGATGGAGGGCGCCCGAGTTCGCAGCCGTGTGGGTTCCGCCGCTAGCTCCAAAGCTGAAACTGGAAGCGCTTCCAGTTCCTTAGATCCAGCGATGTCTATGACGACTTTGTAACCTTGAGGTTAACGTTTGTCAAGCATAGGACCGAACCGTCAGCGCTCTAGCTGTGGTAACCGCGCCCTCGCTGCCCGCCCTCCTGGCCGCCGGTCTTGCGTAGACGGCCCCGGGGAACCCAGGCCTTTACATCGATGAGCGTGAGTCATTATGGTTCGGACGGGAAGCGCTTCCAGTCAGTGTGGAGCGCCCTGACCCCCCGGGAGGCAACATGCGAAGGCGAGCACTGCTCGGCACGGCGGCGGCCGCGGTGGCACTGGCGACGTCCGACGCCGCCGGGCCGGCCGCAGCGGCAGCTCGCAAGGACCGGGTCCCCATCCGTTACCTGGGCATGTTCCGGCAAGAGGACCCTGCGGCGATCGCGGCGAGCGTCAAGAACCTCTACGGCGCCACCCCGGCCAGCGTGATGTGGTTCGACAGTTGGGCGAGCGGACGAGCTTTCCCGTTGGACGAAGCCAGGATGCTCTGGCGGCGCGGCATCATGCCGCACTACACCTGGGAACCGTGGAATACCGCGCTCGGCCCCAACGACCCCGGGCAGATCCACCTGACCGACGTCATCGACGGCACGTGGGACAGGTACATCAGGGCGCGCGCCGAAGAGTTCGCCGCCGTGCGGCTGCCGATCCTGGTTCGCTGGGGGCACGAGTTCAACGGCAGTTGGTACCCGTGGGGCATTGCGAACAACAACGCCGACCCCGTCGCTGTACGTGCGGGCGTACCGGCATGTCCATGACCTCGTCACGGGCGCCGGGGCACGGAACGTGCAATGGGTGTGGGCGTTCAACAACGGATCCTCGCCGGACGCACCCTACAACGACCCGGCTCACGCGTACCCCGGCGACAGGTACGTGGACTGGGTCGGCATCGACGGATATAACTGGGGCTTCGGTCCGTCGTGGGACCCGACCGGCGACCACTGGACGAGCTTCGACGCGACGTTCGCCGCCGCCTACGCCAAGGCCCGCGACGTCGCACCGAACCGTCCGGTGATGATCGGCGAGTTCGCCTCCACCGAGGACGGCGGCGACAAGGCCCGATGGATCGAGGACATGGACGCGAAGCTGAGCTCGGGCGCGTACCCCGATCTCAAACTGCTCACCTACTTCGATGTCACCAAGGAAGAGCCCTGGTCACCGACCTCGTCGCCGGCCGCACTCGCCACCTTCACGTCCTGGACGCGACAGAGGTACATGAAGGGACGCGGCCACGATCTGGCGCGCGTCGCCGGGGACTACGCCTGTTCCCGCGTCCCCACAGCGAGCTTCTAGTCGACCGCGAAGGTTTACCGGCTCTGACTGCTCAAGCGGCCCGGCCTCGCAGCCGTCGGGTCTTGCCGATCCCGGCCTCGCCGGTGACGATGGCCGTCCCCGGGCGGCCTGTCACGGCGGCTTCCAGCGCGCTTGTCAGGACATTCAGCTCACGGTCGCGTCCCACGAGGCGAAGTCGGTCGGAGGGCATTTCTCAGACTGGCACGGACTGTGGGTCGTGTGGTGTCGCCTACCCGGCTCAGGTTTCGAGTGGCCGCCGCCGGTCTCCGTGCACATCGGCGGCGGCCGTCGAGGGCGGTGTCAGGACAGGAAACCTCCGTACGGGCCGTTGAGGATGCCCTGCTTCTGTGCCTGGCTGAAGTGCGTGTTCGGGTAGCTGTAGAAGGAGGCGGACATCGGGGTGCCGTCGGTCGAGGTCGAGTCCGGCAGGCCGAACGCGTGCCCGAGTTCGTGGACCATGCCGCCGTACCATCGGTTCATCGGGCCGTTGATGCCTGCCGCGCCGTCGGCGTCGTGGCCGCTGAGGATGACCCATCCGCCGCCTCCTCCACCGCCGGAGCACGACGCCTCGGCGCTGATCTCGCCGACGTTGACCCAGCGGCTGTCCGGCGCCCGCAGGGAGAGTTTGCGCATCAGCTCCTGCTGCATGTTGAAGACGACCCACCAATAGCACTCGTTGCCGTTCGGCGTGTTCTCGTACCACGAGCGGGGGTGGTCGCCGTTGACGACCTCGACGACCGGGTTGTTGAGGGTGAACGTCTTGCCGAGCTCCTGCCGGTAGTAGCTCTGGGCCTCGCGCATCACGGTGGCGATGCCGTCGACGTACCGCTGGTCGTACGCAACGTCGGTGGGCCGCAGCCAGTAGGCGCGCACGGTGCGCTCCGGCGGTGTGGACGTCGGCGGCGACGAGGTGGGCGAGGTGCTCGGCGAGGCGGTGGGTCCCGGTGTGGTGGCGCCGGTGCAGACGACACCGTTCACAGTGAAGCTCGCCGGCACGGCGTTGCTGCTGTTGTTCCACGAGCCGTTGAAGCCGAACGTCGTCGTGCCGTTGGTGGCGAGGTTCGCATTCCAGCCGGCGTTGACGGCCGTGACCGCGGAGCCGCTCTGCGTGGCCACCGCGTTCCACGCCTGTGTCACCACCTGACCGGCGGTGAACGACCAGCGGAGGGTCCAGCCGGTGAGGGGGTCGCCGAGGTTGGTCACGGCGACGTTGGCGGTGAATCCTCCGCCCCACTGGCTGCCGACGGTGTAGCTCACCCGGCATCCCGATGCGGCGGCCTGCGCGGATGTCACCCCGCCGATCGCCGCTCCGGCGGCGACGGTGGCGAGCGCGGCCGCGACCACGACTGTACGGCGTACCCGCTGATGCATCCTGGTCTCCTTCCGGACTCCGGCCGGGTGGACGTCACGGGGCCGCTCCGAGGCGGTCGAAATCGACGACCATCCATTTGTTGCGCCCCACTCTGGCGTACGAAAACGGTTTCGGCAAGTTTCGGTCGCGCCTTGCGGCCGGCCCCGGATCGCCGCCTGCGGGCGGCGATCCGGGGCCGTTTGGCTCAGCGGTCGCAGTGGCGTCGCGGGTCCTCGGCCTCGGCGCACAGGATTCGGTGGGCGCCGTCGCTGAGCCAGAACGTTGCTCCGCCATGGTCGACAATCCGCATCCTTGCCGCACCGCGGGGCAGGACGGGTTCGATGACGTCACCTGTCTCAAGATCGAAGAGGCGTTGTCTGCCCTTCCACTCGCAGCACGTAGCGACCCGAGGAGGGCCAGACGATGACAACATCGGCCTGACCCACCCACCGGAGGCCACTTACCGGTACTGGTTGTCGAGCAGGCCGTTGATGTACTTCTCGATGTTGGTGTAGCCGGTCGCGTCGAAGTCGCCGCCGGCGTCGTTCGCGGCCGGGTTCAGCCCGTACCGCGACTCCCAGGTGTCGGGCATGCCGTCACGGTCGGTGTCGGGTTGAGCGGTTCCACCGGGGATCGTGCCGTAGCCGTTGTTGTTCAGGCCCGTCGCGGTCTGCGTGCTCCACAGGGCGCCCTTGGTGCCCAGCGACGTCACGTCCGCCACGACCAGCCTGTCCACGTCGTCGCGGGGCACGGCGCCGGCGTTGGCGATCACGTCGGCGTACCCCGCGGCGGCCGACACCGTCGGGATCCTCGCGGTGTCGGCCGAGAACGCCGAGGCGAGCTCGGTGGCGCCACCGCGGACCACGGCGGCCGCGCCGTTCAACTGGCCGTCCCGGTTGCTGTCGACCCAGTTGTCGCGGTTGTAGATCTGCTGGTTACCGGTCTGGTAGTAGTAGTTCGAGGCGCTGGTGGTGCGCGGTCCGGTGATGAAGTAGTTGCCGACGACGTCGTGCAGGAAGTGGCCGCTGGAGTTCCCGGCGGTGTAACCGGCCTGGTAGTTGTAGACGACGTTGTTCACGAACTGGGTGTTGGCCTTGGCCAGCGGGTTGCGGTTGTGGGAGTTCGCCCACAGGTTGCGCCACCACGTGTAGGGGCCGGTCTCGGTGTGCGCGCCGAACTGTTGGCCGATCGGGTTCGCGTCGATCGAATACTGGACCGTGATGTTCGACGCCCGTACCGCGTCGATGTTGTTCCAGGCCCCGAACTCGATCGAAACGTGATCGAAGATCAGATTGCTGGCGTCCAGCCAGTTGATGCCGTTGTTCTTCTGATCGGCGTCCTCGGTGCCCATCCGGAACCGGAAGTTGCGGACGATCACGTTCGTGCCGCCGTTGAACGACACCTCACCGCCCTGTACGCCGATGCCGCCGCCCGGTGCGGTCTGCCCGGCGATCGTGATGTTGCTTTTCACCAGCACCGTCGACGACAGCTTGATGTAACCGCCGACGTCGAAGACCACGATCCGGTTGTTCGCGCTGACCGCGTCGCGGAACGACCCGGTGCCCGAGTCGTTCAGGTTCGTGACGTGGTAGACGGTGCCGCCGCGGCCGCCGGTGGCCGCGGCGCCGTAGCCGACAGCGGTCGGGAACGCCTTGACCGGGCCGGCCGGCGGCGCACTGGTCGGCGAGGTGGTGCCCGGCGAGGTGGTGGTCGGTGTGGTGCCGCCGGTGCACGCGACCCCGTTGAGGCTGAACGATGCCGGGATCGCGGAGGTTCCGGTCGCGTTGAAGCCGACACCGGTGGTGGCGTTCGTGGCGAGGGCGGCGTTGTAGCCGGCGTCCCTGACGCTGACGGCAGAGCCGGACTGGGTGACGGCGCCGTTCCAGAGCTGGGAGATCGTCTGGTCGCCGGGGAAGGCGAAGGTCAGCGTCCAGCCGTTGACGGCGTCGCCCAGGTTGGTGACATCGACGGCGGCGCCGAAGCCGCCCGGCCAGGTGTTGGAGACCGTGTACTTCACCGAACATCCGGCGGCGGCCTCGGCACGCGGGGCGAGGACCAGTCCGGCGGCGGCGATGACGGCGACGGCGGACGTCGCGGCCAGCACGTTACGTTTCATCGGGAACCTTCTCGGGGATCGGGGGACGTTTCTGTCGGGGATGTCGTCTGGTAGGTGCTCCAGGCGCGGCCGGATAACACAAAGGAGAAGCACCTCGGCGGGCACGGCGTGTGCTGGTCCACATCGCGGGTGGGGCGTCCGGCAGTTCGAGGATCGACGCCCAGGCGTCGCTGTCGGTGGGATCCTCGGGATCTGCCGGCAGGTGGAAGATGTTCGGGTTGCCGGGATCGATCAGGGTGGGACCGGATGTGGTCGGCAGGTGCGGCACCCGGCTGACGGTCCCGACGGTGGATTCGTACCAAACGGCTTCCTGGCAGCCTCGCTGATCCAAGTCGTTCTTCCGCTCGCCGCCCTCGCCTGGCTGGCACATGTCCAACGCCTTTGGCGTGCCTGGCCCACACTGCTGAGCGCAACGATCTCGACCGCGACACTGAGCGCGCTGCTGCGGCAACTACTCCGGGTCGCCGCAAACCGGTTCGGCTGAACACGCGCCCGATCGGCCATGCAACGTCACTGCGACTGGCCGGGGAGCACCTCGGGGCCCAGATCCCCGGCGGCGGGGGACACCGCCAGCAGATCCGCATGAGCCGGCGACGGCGCACCATCTGACCGGCTTCGCGTCGTACGGGCCCGCTACCCTCGAACGTCTACGCGGGAGGTGCGTTGGCGCAGCGGATCGTCGTGAACCTCGACGGTGTGGCGCGGCCGCTCGGCGACGACGTGCCCGGCGAGTTGCGGTGGTATCTGGAGGAGTATCTGAGCAGGCCCTATGCGGTCTACGCCGACCGCGGCGAACGGGTCGGGTCGGCGCTCGCGGGCTGGGGCGAGCGACTGTTCGAGACACTCCTGCCGCACGGTCTGCCGGGCACCCGCGGCGACCGGCGGACGTGCGATCTCGTCCTCCGGTCGGGTGATCCGCGGGCGCTCGGCATGCCGTGGGAGCTCATGCACGAACCCGGACGCGACGTCCCGCTCGTGTGTGACGGGGGCACGCTCACCCGTACCCTGCCCGGTTTTGGCCCTCTCGGTGTCCACGATGTCCCGGTGGCCCGGTTGCGGGTCCTCATGGTGATCTCCCGCCCGGCCGGCGCCGCCGACGTCGACTACCGGATGGTCGCCCGGCCGCTGCTGGACCGGCTCGCCTCCGTCGCGGCCGGTGTGGACCTCGTGGTGCTGCGCCCGCCCACCCTGCAACGGCTGGCCGAGGTCCTCGCCGCGGCCCGCGACAGCGGCCGGCCGTTTCAGATCGTCCACTTCGACGGGCACGGTGTTCGGCCGGTGCCCGGCCGGTCACCGGGACTGCTGCTGTTCGAGAAGAGCACCGGCGGCCCGGACCGGGTGCCCACCGAGGCCGTCGGCCGGATCCTGGCCGACGCCGGAGTTCCGGTCGTGGTGCTCAACGCCTGCCACTCCGGGGCGGTCGACGGCGAGTTGGAGGCCACCGTCGCGACCCGGCTGCTTCGTGACGGCGTCATGTCGGTCGTCGCGATGGCCTATGCGGTGTACGCCGTGGCGGCCGCCGAGTTCATGACGGCCTTCTACGCCCGGATCGCGGCCGGAGATCTGATCAGCGCGGCCATGCGGGCCGGCCGTGAACGGCTGCGCGACCATCCGACCCGGCCGACACCGGCGGGCCCGATGCCGCTGGCCGACTGGCTGGTCCCGGTGCACTACGCCCGCCACGATGTTCGTTTCCGCTGCTCACTCGGCTACCGGCCGGCTCCGGACGGGCCGGGGGACGACTTCGTCGGGCGCGACGCGCTCTTTCAGGCCATCGAGTCGGCGTTGCACCGTGACCGGGCGGTCCTGTTGCACGGGATACGCGGGATCGGCAAGAGCGCGCTGGTCCGGGCGTACGCCCGCTGGTGGGTGAACACCGGCGGCTCCACCCACCCGGACCCGGTCGTGTGGCACGCCCGTGGCGAGTGGCCGGTGATCGCCGGCCGCCTGGTGATCTGGGACGGTTTCCGGACCGGCGACGGCGAGGTCCGGCGGCTGGCCCGGGCCGCCCGCGAACACGGCGGATGGTTGATCGTCACCGGCTGGACCTTCCCCGAGACGCTCACCGGGACCCTGCCGGGCATGCGTGTGGGTGGCCTCGACCCGGCCGAGCGGATCGAACTCGCCACCCGGCTGCTCGGCGGCTCCGGCTGGGACACACCACAGACTCTGGCACTCGTCGACGAACTCGACGGGCACCCGCACAGCATGCGGGTGCTGCTCCCGCAGACCGCCGCCACACCCGCCGGCGAGCTGCTGGCCCGGCTCCGTGGCGGGCCGCCCCCGCCGGAGCTGGCCGCAGACGTCGCCACCGGCTGCGCCACACTGTCCGCCGTCGGCCAGCGGCTGCTCACCATTCTCGGCCTCCAGCCGCGGACAGCCGACGTCGCGGTGCTGCGCACCTTCTCCAACCTCGCCGAGACGCCATCCCCGTACGCCAAGGTGTCGGGGTGGCGATGGGCCTGGATCATGGACCAGGCCGCCCGGGCCGGCCTGGTCTCCTTCCTCAGCGGCGACCTGTACGCGGTGCACCCCGCACTGCCCGGCCATCTCGCCGCCGCATGGCCGGCGCCGGACCGTGAGGCCTGCCGCCGCAGCATGCTCAACTCGGTGGCCCGCTACGCCGAGTGGATGATCGGTGAGAACCGCGGCGGGGACGCCGCCTTCGTCCGGGAACTCCTCGCCGAACAGCACCGGGACCTCGACGAGATGCTCGTGTACGCCGCCGAACACGGCCTGTGGCTGCATGTCCTGGCGATCGGCGAGCCACTTCTCGGCTTCTACTCGGCATCCGGGATGGTGGGCAAGGTCCGCGCCCTGGCCCACCGGGTGCACGCCCTGATCGCCGCCGAGCCGGAGCCGCTGCCCGGTCTCGCCCCGACCCGCCGCATGGTGGCCGTCCTTGTCGACCAGCACGACACCGACCACCCGGCCGCCCCCGCCGACATCACCGCCGCCCGGGAACGTCACGAGGCCAACACCACCGGCCCCGCCGACCCGCTCACCACCGCGATGGCCGAGTGTCACCTCGCCGGCCTGGCCCGCCAGCAGGGCCGTCTCGACGACGCGGCCCGTCTGGGCGCTCGTTCACTGGATGCGTTCGAGAAACTGGGTGTCCCGGACGCACTGGCCACGGCCTACCACACGATGGGCATGATCCGTGTCGATCAGGGCCGCTACGACGAGGCCGAGGAATGCTATCGGAAGGCGATCGACCTCGGCGGGGGCGCGGTCACCTGGCACGAGGCCGGCGCCCTTGCCCAGCGGCAGGGCCGCTACGACGAGGCGGAGAGCCGTTACCTGCGCGCGCTGGCGGCCAACACTGACGGCGGCCATCATTCCCGGGCGGTGGGGAACTGCCTGCAACTCGGTCACCTGGCCCTGCAACGGGACCGGGTCGACGTGGCCGAGCAGCACTACCAGCGGGTCCTCGACCTGGCCGAACGAACCAGCGACCAGCCGTCCCAGGCGCGCGCCTACCAGGGTCTCGGCAACGTGGCGCTGCTGCACGACCGCCTCGACGAGGCCGAGCAGTGGATGGGCCGGGCGATGACGATCTTCCAGGAGTTCGGCGACCGCTACGCGATCGCGATGACTCACGGCGCGCTCGGCACCATCGCCGAGGAGCGCGGCGAGATCGGCGAGGCGTTGCGGCACCTGATCCGCGCGGTGAGCCTTTTCGGTCCCTTCCCCGATCCCGCCTCCGGGATCCTGCCGGCCGGTCTACTCCGCTATGCGGTCCTGGCCGGCCGCCGGGACCTGACGGCCGCATGGCGCGAAGTGACCGGAGCCGATCCGCCCGCCGAGATCTGGGACCTGCTGACACAAGCCAAGAACCATGAGAGGGGTACGGCATGAGCGCACCGGAACGGGACATCGCCAGAGCCGCGGGCAAACGCCTTGACGCAGCCGTCGACGTGGAGCTGGCCCTGCTGCCACGCGACGACCCGAACCAGTACGCGGACCCGATCGCCATCGGCGGCCTGATCGTCAGCGCCGCCGGCCTGGCCTGGACCATCGCCGTCGACCTCCGCTCACGCCGCCCCCGCCCACCGGCCGTGGAGATCCACCGCACGATCGTGATCCGCCTGCAGGAGTCCGTAGCGGGCGACGACCCCACACCGGTCATCGAGGCCGTCGCCGAGGAGACGATCCGCCGAGCCGAACTCGACGACTGACATCGCGAGCCCCCGGTCCTCACCGGACTGCGTCGCCAGCGCGGCCGGGCTGCCCCTTGCCGTGGGGAAGGGCTGTCGACGGGTGGAGTCATTGTCATGCCGATGAGAGTGCGTAAGAGCGGATGGAGGCATTCAACCCCGATTGTCATTGCTAGACGAGTCAGAGACCGATGGCGGTTGCCCGTAGATGCCGAGTGCTGTCACGGTGTCGTCGTCGATCGCGCTCGGGTCGATGCTCCAGCGACTGGCCATTGCCATAACGTCGGTTTCGGACGGCGTTGTTTCGTACCAGGCTGTCCACTCATCATCCGACCACTGTTCCCACCCGGGCTCTGCACCGCGAATGCCGATGCCCAATTCGATCTCGTCGGCTGTCGGGGCGCCGACGAACAGCGGCACCTCGCCTCGCTCGCCGATGAAGCAGTAGGCGCGCAACAGCTCACCGTCTACGGCCCGCGCCCAAGCGTGATAGTCCGGAACCCGTTCATTGGCGAAGAACTGCACCTCGCCCAGCTGCCGACTCAGCATTCTAAGCCAGTCAGGGAAGGGCGGCTCCGTCGCATCGAAACCCGTTGGTACATGCAGCCGGCCGTGGGCGAGCGTCCAGCCTGGCACCGGCGCGGCTACGTAGACGCCGTGCTGGTAGGCCCGGTCGGTGCCGGTGCCCCAGTCGAGGAGTTCACGGTCGTGCAAACCAAGTGCGTCGGCGACCTCGCCAGGGGCCCGGCCTCGGACAGCCAGCCACGACGTCTTATAACTGAAGCCTGCCACGCTACCCATGATCCCAAGAGTCTGTTCCGCGGCTGCCCATAGGCATCCGGTTCTGGCAACAGCGTGCAACGTCGGCATGGCGCACTTTCCCATCTGCTTTCACCCGGCGCGCGAGGAGAGGTTAGCCAACGCCGTACATGCCAAGCGAGCGACATCCCGGGACGCACTGTTCTGTAGCCGCATACAAGGTGCGGGCCGGTTCGGCGCCACCCTCACAGGCACGGTCACCAACACTCACCGTAGTTGCCCTCGGTGGTACAGCGGGGCGACCCGACCCGTGACGGAGGTTGAACGGCAAGCTGAGCCGTGAGCCGCGGTCACGGATTCTCGGCGAGGCGGGCCAGCGACGTTCGGGTGCTCTCGACCAGGGCGTCGCTGAGCGCCTCCAGGTCGTCGCAGGGGCGCGACGGCAGGTCGGCGTCGGCGCCGAGGCTGGTGCTGAGCCTCAGGTTTGAGTCGAGCACGTCCAGGTACACAAAGCAGACCGCGTTCCCCTCGAGATTCCTCGCTTGCGAGGCGAGGCGCGCGGATCGTCCCAGATTCGCGACGTCCCGTAGGTTTCCTTCGGTTTCGTTGTATCGCCACCCGATCCACGTGACGGCCGCGTTCGCGCCGTACGTGAACTGCACGGTGCCGTAGCTTCCCCAGGAGCCGTCCTCATTCTCAACGACGTAGGCGCAGGCGCCGGGGTTGGCCGACGGCTGCGGTCGCAGCGCGGGATCGCCGATGCGGGTAGCGACGGCCGAGAGGTCGAGACGGGAACAAGCGTCGGCTGTCTCACGGTAGCGTTCGTCGTTCCATGCGTAAGCGACCACACCGCCCGCGGCGACGAGCGCGAGGATCATCGCGGATGAGAGGGACGCGCCGATCCGTGCCGGCGCGAGGCTGGGCCGGGACGGCGGCGGGTCCCAGAACTCAGTCGAGGTATCGATCACTGCGAAACGGTATGCCATGGGGCAGCGGCGTGTGGACCGGCCTCGACTTCGTCCAAGCGCACAGCGTAGCGACCTTCCAATCGGCCCGCAGCAATCACCTCTCATGCCGCCGAGAAGGCGTGTGATGTCGCCATCCGGGTTCTGCGGGCGGTGCCGAACCGCCTCGGGCCAGCCGTTGTGCGACGATCACTCCGTCGATGCGGAGGTCAGCGACCAATGGGCACCTGGGATGTCGGGCCGTTCGACAACGACGACGCCGCAGACTTCGCCGATGCTCTTGACGACGCGCTGGCACACGTCCGCATAGAGATGATCGGCGCAGTCCTCGAACGCGTCGCCGACCCCGCCGACGACGACTCTCGGCTCTCCGACGCCCCGCGCGCCGTCGCCGCTGCAGCGCTGATCGCGGCCCAATGCCCAGGCGGTGTCCCCGTCGACTCAGGCTACGGCCCGCATACACCCATGCCACAGTTCCCTGCGTACCTCCGCGACCTCGCCATCAAGGCCTTGGACGGCCTCATTGCAAAGCCGACATGGCTTGCTGATGCCTGGAACGCGAGCCCCGACGGCAGCAAATGGCGCCGGACCATCGTCGACCTGCGTGCCGTACTGGACCCGCCACAGCAAGAGACACTCTTCGTTTCTTAATGCGGGGTGTTGACCTCATTTGCCGCCGATAATGTGTTGCGCTTGGCGGGCGCTGCCCGGAAGGGGCGTCAGGGTCGGCTACGCCGCGTGGTACAGGGCGCGATCCCCGGCTCTCACCCCCGGCGGATGTCGGCGATGATCTCCACCCTTCGTGAAGGCTGGTCCGTCATAGCCGGACAGACTTGACAAATTAGATTCCACAGAACCCGCCGGTGGATCGTCGAACGCTCGCAGTCCTGGCTGATGCGCGCCCGTCGCAACGCCCGCGACTACGAACGCCTGCCTGAACACCCCGAAGCCCATATCACGTGGGCAAACATCACCCTGATGACCCGCCGGATCATCCGCGCGGATGATCGACGGGCCACAGCACCTATGCTCATCGCCGCCTGATCAGCAGTTCCGGAGACATGCGGATCGAGGCTGATGAATTCTCTTCTAGATTGCAGCCCTCATGCTGGCGAGCTCCGGCGCCGCGGAATCCTGCACGCCGACACCAAACCCTCGACAGTATCGAGGCCAGCCCCGAAGTGCTCTACAGCTTCCGCTGCCGCGACCAGCCCACCGGCTTCTGATCGAGGCCTCGCCGGCCGGACATCTATCCGGCGCACCGATAGCCGGTTGACATCTACCGGGTGACCGGGGCCGACAACGCCTCCGGGCTCACGGTGTTCGCCCTGCACCGTTCAGGCAGGCGAGACACCGTGGCCGCGGCCCTCAACCGGAGTGACCGTGCTGCACTGGCCGCACTCCTGAAGCCCGCTGAGATCTTCGTCGACATGGCGGTGGTCCGCGAGAGCGGTGCCAGGCGTCCGGAGTCATCTCAGCGTCAAGGCGCCGATGAGACCCGACAGGTCGATCAGCTGGCCGGCCACTGCAGTCGAGCGTTTCGCCGCTACCTGAATCTCGTCGGCCAGTTCCACACGTTGGGTGACTTCCATGCCGCGATCCACGGCCTGCTCGCCCCACCACCCGCATCCTGTCCGTCAGAAGCGGGTGGACCGAAGTCCTCGGCGTGAAGCGAGGCTCCCCGTGACAGCAGATGCGAGTCTCCGCCCGGTGCTGGACGCCGTTGAACGGCGGACGGCCCACTACGCGCGCCGCGGCGACCCCACCGCGATCTTCGCCGACGAGGCCGGTGTCGATGAGGACCGCTGCTTCGACGCCGTGGCCGGCGGCGTGCTGCCACCGGCGATGGCCACCGCTCTCGCCCGTCTCCACTGGTGCCGCTACCTGGCCCGACCCACCGGCGCACACGCGCCCGACGATCTGCGGACCGCGTTGCTGCTGTTCTCCCGCAGCGGCGGCGAGGACGAGGAGGTACGCGCGGACCGTGCGGCCGTCGCGGCGGCCGCGCCAGGCGGACGTGAGTGGGCAAGGCGTCTGAGCGACCTCGGTATCGGTCTGCACACGCGGTTCGAGCGTACCGGCGACCCGGCCGACCTGGACGACGCGGTGGCAGCCGGCCGGGCCGCTGCCGGCACCGCCCTGGCCACCTCCGCGGTTCTGGGCAACCTCGGCGGGTTGCTGGAGACCCGCTTCGCGCACACCGGTGACCTCGCGGACCTGGCCGAGTCGATCACGATGATCCGGGCCGCCCTGCGCGCCGCTCCCACCGGCCACCGGCTGCGGCCGGCGATGGCGAACAACCTGAGCGTCGACCTGCACGCCTACTTCCAGCTGACCGGTGACCTGCCGGCCCTGCAGGAGGCGGTCGAGGTCGGCCGTGAGGCGGTCGTGCTGGCCCCACCCGGCCATCCCGACCGCGGACGAAACCAGGCCAATCTCGGCATCGCGTTGTGGGGCCGGTTCCAGCGGTTGGGACAGATGAAGGACCTGCAGGAGGCGGTCGCGGTGGGCCGGGCCGCGCTCGCCCTCCTACCGCCGGGCCACTCCGACCGAACCGCCCGCCTGATCAATCTCGGTACCGCGTTGACGGCGCGGTTCGAACGGCTGGGCGCTGTTGGCGATCTGGACGAGGCGGTGACGCTGTACCGGGCGGCCGTCGAGGCCACACCCGCCGCCGACCGGTCCGCCGCACCTGGTCACCTGTCCAACCTCGCGTCGGCGCTGCTGACCAGGGCACGGCACACCGGCAGCCGGGCGGCCGACCTGGAGGAGGCCGTCGCCGCCGCGCGGGCCGCCGTGGCGCGCGCCGTCCCGGTCGATCCGGAACGGCCCGGCTACCTGTCCAACCTGGGCGACACCTTGCACACCCGCTACCGGCGGACCGGGAACCCCGAGGATCTCGACGAGGCGGTCACCGCGGTCAGGGCCGCCGTTCGCGGCACACCGGACGGCCACACCAGCCGCGGCAAATACCTGTCCAATCTCAGTACGGCCCTCTGGACCCGGTACCGGCGGGCGGGTGCGGCGACCGACCTGGACGAGGCGGTGACCGCGGCCCGAGCGGCGGTCCGCGCGACCCCGGCCGGTCACAGTGCCCACGGCGTCTGCCAGTCCACCCTGGCCAACATCCTCAGTGACCGGTTCCGGCTGTGCGGCCGGCCCGCCGACCTGGACGAGGCGATCACGGCGGCCCATGCCGCGGCCACGACCGCACCGGCCGGGCACCCGGCACGGGCCGCGTACCTGACAAATCTCGGCGTCGCGTTGCGAGCCCGCTACCAGCACACCGGCCACCCCGCCGACCTCGACGAGGCGATCAACGCCGCGCGTGCCGCCGTCCGCGCCGTTCCACCCCGGCACGCCGACCGGGCCGGGGCCCTGTCGAACCTGGTCGGTGTGCTGCTGGCCGACCTGCAGCGCGGGGCGGCCGCACAGGTACTCGACGAGGCCGAGGCCGCCGCCCGGGCGGCGGTCGACGCCGTGCCCACCGGCCATCCCGACCGCGCCCGCCACCTGATCGCCGCCGCCGCCGTACGGTGGATGCGGTTCGAGCGGACCAGGGACCTTGCGGACGCGCGGACCGCCCTGCGGCTGTGCCGCCGGGCCGCCGAGGAACCGGCCACGTCGCCACCGACCCGGATCGTCGCCGGGTTCAGCTGGGGGGTTCTCGCGGCCTCGACCGGTCAGTGGGCCGGCGCCCTGGCGGGCTTCGAGACGTCTGTCCGGATGCTTCCGCTGGTCGGATGGCGGGGAGTGTCCCGCACCGACCGCGAACGCCTGCTCTCTGAATGGGCCGAGCTGGGCCCTCACGCGGCCGCGTGCGCGATCCGGGTGGCCCAGCCGTCCCGGGCTGTCACGCTGCTGGAACAGGGTCGTGCCGTGCTGTGGTCGCAGCTGCTGGAGACCCGCACCGACCTGACCTCCCTGCGCACGCGGGCCCCGGGCCTGGCAGCCCGCCTGGACGCGGCCCGCGTGGCGCTCGACGACGCCGACACCGTCCCGGCTCGGCCCCTCTGGCACGAGAACACCGCCCAGACCTAGACTCCGGCCGGAACGCCGGCGGCGTCGCGTGCCGCCGTGTCATGCCCTGCTCTTTCTGGCAGGCGGCGACCGGAACGGTCCTGTGGGCCGCGAATCTCGACGGGGCGGGAGTGATGGCTCGACAGAGATGGCGGAGGGGGCGCTCTGATCGCCGTAGCGGTGGTCCTCGTGGGGTACACGGCGTCGCGGCGGCGGACCAACTTCCAGACCGCTACTCCGCACAAGGGCTGCGCGGCGGGCCTTCTCGGAGGAGTAGAACTTCGCGAAGGCCCAGCCGTCGGCGAGGGTGCGGTGGAATCGTTCGATCTTGCCGTTGCTATCTGCAGGGCTGCGGGCGGTGACGTCCGCCGCGTATCGTGCGGCTCGTGACCGCCATCTCTCTGATGCTCGCGGTGCCGGACGCTCCTGCGGCATCCGCCTGGTATCAACGCGCTCTCGGCGCCACCGAGCTGTGGAACCTCGGCTCGGTGATCGGCTTGGAGATAGGAGGGGCGCCGTTCTTTCTGGCCCAGCCGGAAGGAAACCGCTGGGAGAGCCCTGTCGAGCTGGGCACCACGACGGTACGAGTCGAGGTCTTCGTGGACGATCCGGACTCGTTCGCCGGCGGCGCCGCGGCTGCGGGGGCGGATTACCACGATCCGGTACGAGACCATGAAGCGCCGTGGGGGACACACCGGCAAGGGGGCTTCTTCGATCCGTACGGGCATCTCTGGCTCGTGGGCGACAAGTCGCCGCTGCGCCGTCGTTGAGAAATCCGGCCCGGATAGACGCAGTCCACGGCTGCTCATCGAACCGATGATCGCGTCCGGATCTGTCGCCACGTTTTGGCGTCACCGGCGCTGGTCAAGCCACTCGAATCCAGCGCGGATGATCCGCGGACGCTCTCCCGACGCCCCAGCGTCTAGCCCGGAGGCCACCAGTCCTCATCGGGCAGCGAGCCGGGACCGGTGCTCCCGGTTGATGACGATCAGCTGGTCGAGCGCGTCGCGGGCCTGAGTGAGTTCCTCGATGTGTTGCGTGATGCGGTCCCGCTCCTGGTGCAACTGCGTCCAGGCGGCGTCGGCGTTCTGGGCGGTCGGCGAGTCGACGCACGGCAGCAGCTCGGCGATCGTGCGGCTGGAGAGTCCGGCGCCGTACAGCCGCTGGATGAACCGCACCCGCCCGATCTCCTTGTCGGTGTACTGGCGTTGCCCGCTCGGGCTGCGGGTGCTGACGAGCAGCCCCTGCTCCTCGTAGTAGCGCAGGGAACGCACGCTCACCCCGGCTCTCGCCGCGAGATCACCGATCCGCATGCTGGCCTCCTCGCTGTGATCTGCTTCGCACACCTTGCATCTGACGTCAATGTCAGGTCTTAGCGTAGCGGCGCGTCCGGTCGGCGGGCGCGACGCTCCTGGAAGGCAGTGCGTGATGACGACCCTGTTCGACCGGTACCAACTCGGCGAAATGGTTCTGCCGAACCGCGTGGTGATGGCCCCGCTGACCCGGGTCCGGGCCGCTACGGGCGGTCTGGCGACTCCGTCGATGGCGACCTATTACGCCCAGCGGGCCACCGCGGGACTCATCGTGACCGAGGGCGTGCAGCCCAGCATCGTGGGGCAGTCGAACCCCGGGACCCCGGGCCTGCACACCGATGAGCAGGCCAAGTCGTGGCAGCAGGTCACCGACGCGGTGCACACCAACGGTGGGCGCGTCTTCGCTCAGCTCATGCACGGCGGCCGGGTGTCGCACCCGGAGACGACCGGAATGCAGCCGGTCGGCCCGTCGGCCGTCCCGGCAGCCGGCGAACTCTTCACGCCGACCGGCCGCAAACCCGCGCCGGTGCCCCGAGCGCTGGACACCGCCGAGGTGCCCGAACACGCACGTTCCTACGCCGGCGCGGCCCGGTACGCGGTCGACGCCAGCTTCGACGGTGTGGAGCTGCACGGCGCGAACGGCTACCTGATCTCGCAGTTCCTCTCCAGCTCGGCCAACCTGCGTACCGACCGCTACGGCGGATCGATCACGAACCGGATCCGGTTCGCCGTCGAAGCGGTGACCGCGACGGTCGAGGCGGTGGGCGGCCACCGTACCGGGATCCGGCTCTCGCCGGGCGCCGGCATCTGGGGCGCCACGGAGACCGACGTGCCCGAGATGTACGCCGCGCTGCTCGCCGAACTGGCACCGCTCGGACTGGCATACGTCCACCTGGAACTCACCACCGCCGAGGAGGTACTGGTCGGGCTGCGCCGCGCCTGGCCCGGCAGCCTCATCGTCAACCCGGCGTTCCCGATGGGCCCGAAAAAGGCGGACGAAGTGGCCGCGGAGCGGTGGCTGGGGCTGGGCGCCGACCTGATCAGCTTCGGTCGCGCCTTCATCGCCAACCCCGACCTCGTGGAACGGCTGCGGCAGAATCTCCCGCTCGCCGACGACGACCAAGCGACCTGGTACGCGGGCGGCGACCAGGGCTACCTCACCTATCCCACATACCGGCACGAGGCCTGACGCCGGCCTGCCCTACTCCCGCACCCTCGGCTACCCGCAGGTCATCCGGGCCCGGATGACCTGCGATGCGGCCCGCTGAGGGTATAAGTGCCTCGAATCATGCCCTGGCGTCGGCATGCTCGTTCGGGTGCGGGCGAGTCGGTAGAAGTCGGTGCCGGGCCGATGCTGCCACCGCCAAGATTCGCGGTCCCACCGAAAGCGACGTAGATTGACATTTGTCGATCTATTGGGAGGTGCTCATGCACCGTACGATCATCGCGCTGGGCCTCGGAGCCGTGCTGGTGGTGACCGCCCCGCACACCGCCGCCGCCATGGAGCCCGACCTGAACAATCCTCAGGTGGTGGCCAGTGGCCTGACCGTTCCATGGGGGCTCGACTTCCTGCCCGACGGCAGCGCGCTCGTCACCGAACGCAACACCGCCCGCGTCCTGCGGGTGAGGCCGGGCAGTGCCCCGGCCACCGTCACCACCATCGCCGGGGTTTCCCCCACCGGGGAGGCGGGCCTGCTCGGCCTGGCCGTGTCGCCGGCCTTCGAGCAGGACAACCTGGTGTACGTCTACTTCACCTCGGCCACCGACAACCGGATCGCCCGGTTCCGCCTGGACGCGCCCGCCACCCCACAGGTCATCCTCAGTGGCCTGGCCAAGGCGAGCATCCACGACGGCGGCCGCATTGCCTTCGGGCCCGACGGCATGCTGTACGCCACGGTCGGCGACGCGGGCGTTACGTCGAACGCGCAGAACCAGCAGAGCCGCAACGGCAAGATCCTGCGGATGCGGCCCGACGGTGGCGTACCCACGACCGGTAACCCGTTCCCGAACTCCCTCGTCTACAGCCTTGGCCACCGCAACCCGCAAGGCCTGGCGTGGGACCCGCAAGGCCGGCTGTACGCCGCTGAGTTCGGTCAGAATACCTGGGACGAGGTGAACCTGATCGTGGCCGGCGGCAACTACGGCTGGCCGACGGTCGAGGGCAACAGCAACGACACCCGCTTCCGCAACCCGATCGTGGTGTGGAGCACCGCGCAGGCCTCCCCGAGCGGCGCCACCATCGACGGCCAGACCCTGTACGTCGCCGCCCTCCGCGGCCAGCGCCTGTGGTCGGTACCCCTGAACGGCACCGGCGGGGCCGGCACCCCATCCGCACTACTCCAGGGCCAGTATGGCCGGCTGCGCACGGTCGAGCGCGCCCCCGACGGCGCCCTGTGGGTGACCACCAGCAACCGAGACGGCCGAGGCACCCCGGCCGCCACCGACGACCGCATCCTGCGCTTCCCGCCCCGGCCCTGACCACCAGCCCGCGTGATTCTGCCGGGTAGCCCGCCAGTAGTGACCGCAGATGCAGATCGGATGCACATGCGAGGGACGCCTATGTCGACGACAGTCGGTACTCTCAGCTCGAACAGGCACGTTCACCTCATGTGGGGAGATCATTGTGCGTCTGCGAACTGTGGTCCTGACCGTCGCGACATTCGTGCTCGCTACCATCGTGGCCGTCCTCGCCGGCCCGGGTGAGGCCCTGGCCGGTTACACCTGGTCCAACTGAGGCGCGAGGAACCCACCGCCCACGTCGTGTTTGGGGCGGTGGGTTGCCCTGTGCGCGGCCGACGGGTGCGGATCCCTGACGGCCCGTCTACAAGCGCCATCGTCGGCCGGGATCCATTCCGCATCGCCGGAGCCTACGGGTGGATGATCGGAGGCGGTGAACGGAGGCTCCTACGCTGCTGGCAGAACCGGGCTCGATCGGGTGTCGGCCACGGCGACGGCTCACTACCGTCGGCACATGGCAGACGTGACGTACCGACCGCGGCCTCTGTTGCGCACCCTGCTCGGTGAGGTGCTGCGGCGCCGCCGGCTGGAGCAGGAGCGGACCCTTGCCGAGGTCGCCCGGGACGCGTGCGTCTCGGTGCAGTACCTGTCCGAGGTGGAGCGCGGCCGCAAGGAGGCGAGCTCGGAGATCGTGGCCGCCGTCTGCGATTCGCTGGGCATCGGGCTGGCCGACCTGCTGGCCGAGGTGGGGCGCGACCTCACGGCGCATCGCGCCCCGGTTCTCCGGCTGGAGACGGCCCGGCTGCGCCGCGTGGTACACGCGCCGCGCGGCTCCCGGTCCGGCGATGTCGTCCTGCTGGCCGCCTGATCAGGCGGCGTTGAGCCGGTAGCCGCGCGGTTCGCGCCGGGTGATGACCCGATCGGCGAGGCCGTAGGCGACGGCGTCGGGGGCCGCCAAGGTCATCCGGCGGTCGGTGTCCTCCCGGATCCTGGCGATCGAGTGACCGGTGTGCTCGGCCAGGATCTGATCCATCTCGGCCCGGACCTTGGCCACCTCCTTGGCCTCCACGGCCAGGTCCGGCAGCGTGCCGCGGGCCTGGCCGGACGGCTGGTGCAGGGTCACCTTCGCGTGCCGCAGCACCGACCGCTTGCCCGGTGTGCCGGCAGCGAGCAGCGCCGCGGACGCCGACGCGGCCTGGCCGACGCAGATGGTGGCAATGTCGCACCGGACGAAGTGCATGGTGTCGTAGATCGCGGTCAGCGCGCTGAAGGAGCCGCCCGGGGAGTTGATGTACAGGGCGATCTCCTGTTCCCCGGTCGATTCCAGATGGATCAACTGGGCGATCACGACGTTGGCGACCCCGTCGTCGATCTCGGTGCCGAGGAAGATGATCCGGTCCGACAGCAGCCGGGAGTAGATGTCGAAGGCGCGTTCCCCGTTCGGCGTCTTCTCGACGACGGTGGGGATGGTGTAGTGGCTCATGCGTTCAGTCCCATCGGCTGGCGGGTGGTCTCGGGGCGTACGTCGTCGACGCTGTCGAGGACCCGGTCGATGAGGCCGTACTCGAGGGCCTCCTCGGCGGTGAACCAGCGATCCCGCCTGCTGTCGCGTTCGACCGTGTCGATCGGCTGCCCGGTGTGCTCGGCGGTCAGGCGCAGCAGCGTGTGGCCGAGCCGCTCCAGCTGATTGGCGTAGATCTCCACGTCCGCCGCGGTGCCGCCGAACCCGGCCGAGCCCTGGTGCATCAGGATCTGGGCGTGCGGCAGCGCGTACCGTTTGCCGGGGGTGCCTGCGGTGAGCAGGAATTGCCCCATGCTCCCGGCGAGCCCGAGGGCCAGCGTGCTGACGTCGTTGGGGATCAACCGCATGGTGTCGTAGATCGCCAGCCCGGCGGTGACCGAACCGCCCGGCGAGTTGATGTACAGGTTGATGGTGCTGAGCGGGTTCTCCGCGGACAACAGCAGCAGTTGCCCGCAGATCCGGTTGGCGATCGGGTCGTCGACCTCGGCGCCGAGCACGATGATGCGCTGGTGCAGCAGTTGGACGGACAGTTGGTCGTCGACGGACCCGGTTCCGCCTGGCGTCGTGGCAGTGAATGGATGCATGGCTGTTCTCCTCCGGCTCGGCACTGCATGCCGACTCCACCTTCAGCGCGATGGCGCCCGCCGGCCAAGCCGATCTGCGGTCAGCAGATGAGGCAGCACTGATTCCTGGAAGACGTCGTGGCCGATCTGAAGACGTCCAGGTCCTCGAACGCCGCCGGCGAGCCGGGAACCGAACGCCGCGCCGAAGCGACTCATCCGGTAAGGACGGTCGGCGAGAGGGCGGGTCACGGGATGAGATACGGCGTGCAGAGACGGCGGCCGCGGGGCTGGGCACATCCCGACCTCGGTGACGTCGACCTCGGCCGGGTGCTCGACGCCCTCGGCGACCCGGTCCGGCTGGAGGTCGTCCGGCAGTTGGCCGCCGCCGGGGGAGTGGTGCGGGGCGCGTTCGACGTGCCGGTGACCGGTCAGACCCTCTCCCATCACCTGAGGACTCTCACCACCGCCGGTCTCGTACGGGTGAGCCAGGCCGGCCGGTTCCGGTGCTGCGAGCTGCGCGCACGTGAGGTGGAGCAGCGTTTTCCCGGACTGCTGCCGGCGATCCTGGCCAATGCCGGCGGCGGTGCCGTACGCATGATGCCGCCGTGAGAGTGACGGTTTGGACACACCATGTGGGGCTGTGACTTTCCGATGCCGCCCATATATGGTGTTCCCCGCAGCTGGTTCGGCCGCGCCTGTCAGGGTGTGTCCGAGGCAACAGGGAACCCGGTGTGAAACCGGGACTGCCCCGCAGCGGTGAGTGGGAACGACCGCCGTCATGAAGCACTGGGCCCGCCAGGGCCTGGGAAGCGACGGCCAGTAGGCGGCTTTACCCCAAAGCCCACGAGTCCGAAGACCTGCCAGCGCGCCGTGCATCTCAGTTGATGCGCGGCGGTCGAAGGCCGCGTGGGACGGCCGACGCCATCAGCCGGGCCCCTCGTGGGCCGCGGCGGCGTCCTCCTGCGCACCCGAGACCTGGGCCGGCGTGATGAGGGGGACGAGACATGACAGCAGCTACGCAGGATCCGCCGGCTACCGGACTTGTGCCGGAGCAGCGCCGCAATGTGATGCAGGTGCGCAAGCGAAACGGCGATCTGGAGCCGGTCGACGTCAACAAGATCGTCAAGGCGGTCGAGTTGTGGGTCGCCGATCTCGGCGAGGTCGACCCGCTGCGGGTGGCGACCAAGACCATCAGCGGCCTGTACGACGGCGCGACCACCGCTGAGCTGGACAAGCTGTCGATCCAGACGGCGGCCGAGCTGATCGGCGAGGAACCGCAGTACTCGAAACTCGCCGCCCGGCTGCTCGCCGCGTACGTCGACAAGGAGGTCCGCGGTCAGGGTGTCGCCAGCTTCAGCCAGTCGATCCGCTACGCCCACGGCCTCGGCCTGATCGGCGATGAGACCGCGGCGTTCGTGGCCCGCAACGCGCGCAAGCTCGACGACGCCGTGGACGTCGCCGGTGACCTGCGGTTCGAGTACTTCGGTCTGCGCACCGTCGCCGACCGCTACCTGCTGCGCCACCCGCAGTCCCGCCTGGTTGTGGAGACCCCGCAGTACTGGCTGCTGCGCGTCGCCTGCGGGCTGTCCACAGACGCCCGCGAGGCGATCGGCTTCTACCGCCTGATGTCGAGTCTGGCCTATCTGCCCAGCTCACCGACACTGTTCAACTCCGGAACCCGGCACACCCAGATGTCGTCGTGCTTCCTGGTCGACTCGCCGAAGGACGAACTGGACTCGATCTACGAGCGCTACCACCAGGTCGCGAAGCTGTCGAAGTTCTCCGGCGGCATCGGTATCGCCTGGTCGCGCATCCGCGGCCGGGGCGCCCTGATCCGTGGCACGAATGGAAAGTCGAACGGCATCGTCCCGTTCCTGAAAACGCTCGACGCCGGGGTGGCGGCGGTCAATCAGGGCGGCCGCCGTAAAGGCGCCGCATGTGTCTATCTGGAGCCGTGGCACCCGGACATCGAGGAGTTCCTGGAGCTGCGCGACAACACCGGTGAGGAGTCCCGCCGCACGCACAACCTGAACCTGGCGAACTGGATCCCGGACGAGTTCATGCGCCGTGTCGAGGCCGACGGCGAATGGTCGCTCATCGACCCGTCTGACGCCCCGTCACTGCCGGACCTGTTCGGTGACGAATTCACCGAGGCCTACCAGGCGGCCGAGAAGAAGGCTGTCAAAACCGTCAAAGCCCGCGATTTGTACGGCCGGATGATGCGCACCCTGGCGCAGACCGGCAACGGCTGGATGACGTTCAAGGACCGCTCGAACGCGCTGTCGAACCAGACGGGCGAGCCCGGCAACGTGATCCACCTGTCGAACCTGTGCACCGAGATCCTCGAGGTCAACAACGACGACGAGACGGCTGTCTGCAACCTCGGCTCGATCAACCTGGGTCAACACGTCAACGTTGACGGTGTTGACTGGGTCAAGTTGAGGGAGACGGTGCGGACCGCGGTCGTCTACCTGGACCGGGTCATCGACATCAACTACTACCCGTCGCAGCAGGCCGCGGCGTCGAACCCGCGGTGGCGGCCGGTCGGGCTCGGGCTGATGGGCCTGCAGGACGCGTTCTTCACCCTGCGGCTGCCGTTCGACTCGGCCGAGGCCAAGGAACTGTCGACCCGCGTCCAGGAGGAGATCTTCCTGACCGCCCTGGAGACGTCGGCCGAACTCGCCGCCGCGGTCGGCCCGCATCCGGCGTACCCCGAGACCCGGGCCGCCAAGGGCGAGTTGCATCCGGACCTGTGGGGCGCCGAGGTCACGCAGACCGGCCGGTGGGAGGCGCTGCGATCGGCCATCGCCGCACACGGGCTGCGCAACTCGCTGCTGATCGCGATCGCGCCCACCGCGACGATCGCGTCCATCGCCGGCGCCTACGAGTGCATCGAGCCGCAGGTGTCCAACCTGTTCAAACGCGAGACCATGTCCGGCGAGTTCCTTCAGATCAACACCTATCTGGTACGGGAACTCAAGTCCCGCGGACTGTGGACCGCCGCCATCCGCGAGCAGATCAAGCGCGCCGAAGGTTCGGTGCAGGCGATCGCCGAACTGCCGGACGACGTACGGGAACTGTTCCGCACCGCATGGGAACTGCCGCAGAAGGCGCTGATCGAACTCGCCGCGGCCCGGGCCCCGTTCATCGACCAGTCGCAATCGTTGAACCTGTTCATGGCCGCACCGACCATCAACAAGCTCTCCTCGATGTACCTGTACGCGTGGAAGGCCGGTCTCAAGACCAGCTACTACCTGCGCTCGCGCCCGGCGACCCGCATCCAGCAGGCCACCGTCGCGGTCGCGCCCGCTGTCACCGCCCCGGTCTCGCTCATCCCGGCGCTCACGCCGGCCGAGGCCTGTTCCCTGGAAAATCCCGAATCGTGTGAGGCCTGCCAGTAATGCTGCTCGACCCCGGAATGGACCTGACCCTGCGGCCGATGAAGTACCCGCACTTCTTCGACCGCTTCAAGGACGCCATCAAGAACACCTGGACCGTGGAGGAGGTCGACCTGCACTCCGACCTCGCCGACCTGGCCAAACTGTCGCCCGCCGAACAGCACCTGGTGTCCCGGCTGGTCGCCTTCTTCGCCACCGGCGACACCATCGTCGCCAACAACCTGGTCCTCAATCTGTATCAGCACGTCAACTCGCCCGAGGGCCGGCTCTATCTGTCGCGCCAGTTGTTCGAGGAGGCCGTGCACGTCCAGTTCTACCTGAACCTGCTCGACACCTACGTGCCCGACGAGCAGGAGCGTTTCGAGGCGTTCGCCGCGGTCGAGAACATCCCGTCGATCGCCCGTAAGGCCGAGTTCTGCTTCAAGTGGATCGACTCGGTCTTCGACCTGCGCAAACTGGAGACCAAAGAACACCGGCGGGCCTTCCTGCTCAACGTCATCTGTTTCGCCGCCTGCATCGAAGGGCTGTTCTTCTACGGCGCCTTCGCGTACGTCTACTTCCTGCGCTCCCGCGGCGTGTTGCAGGGCCTGGCGTCCGGCACCAACTGGGTGTTCCGCGACGAGAGCATGCACATGGCGTTCGCCTTCGACGTCGTCGACCAGGTACGGGCCGAGGAACCCGACCTGTTCGACGCCACGATGGAGCAGCAGGTCCGCGACATGCTGGCCGAGGCCGTCGAATGCGAGGTCCAGTTCGCGGCGGACCTGCTGGAGCAGGGCGTCTCCGGGATGTCGCTCGGGGACATGCGTGAATACCTTCAGCACGTCGCCGACCGGCGGCTCGCCGCGCTCGGCATCGACCCGATGTACGGCAGTAGGAACCCCTTCGCGTTCATGGAACTGCAGGACGTGCAGGAGCTGTCGAACTTCTTCGAGCGGCGCGTGTCGGCATACCAGGTCGGCGTGACCGGAACCGTCAGCTTCGACGACGATTTCTGACCGGCACTCGAAACGGCCGGGACCCTCGCGGTCCCGGCCGTTTCAGGTGCGGCTCATGTCCGGGTGAGTTCCCACCGTGACAACGGTCGCCGGCGGAAGCGAGACGACGAAGGTCGACCCGTGCGCGGGCGAGTGGCGATAGCGTATGTCGCCGCCGTTGGCGCGAGCCAGTTCACGGACGATGTACAGGCCCAGCCCGGTGCCGGCGACCTTCCCGGCGGTGTTCTCGGCGCGTGCGAAGCGGTCGAACAGCCGGTCGCGGAACTCCGGCGGCACGCCCGGGCCCCGGTCGGCGACGTCGATGGTCACGGGGCCGCCGTCGGAGCCGTGCACGTCGATCGCCTCGACCCCGCCGCCGTACTTGTCCGCGTTGCTGATCAGGTTGGTGAGGATCTGGTCGAGGTGGCCGGGCTGGACGGCGGCGACGAGGTCGGGCGGGCAGGAGACGGTGACCGCGGTGGTGGCGGCGCCGAGCGCGGCCTCGATGTGGTCGGCCACCCGGACCGGGCGCGGGGTCGCGGTGAGCCGGCCGGCGTCGATGCTGACCAGGGCGAGTACCTCCTCGACGATGCCGGCCAGCCGCCGGGCGGCGCCCTGTTGTCTGGCGAGCAGCCGCTCGGCCGACGGTGGCAGGGGATCGCCGGTCAGGACCAGGTCGAGGCTGCCGAGGATCGTGGCCAGCGGGTTGTTGATCTCGTGGCCGAGCATGCCGATCAGGTCGGCCTTGAGCTGGTTGGCGGCCTCCAGCTCGCGGTTGCGGTCGGCGATCTCCGCGGTGCGTGCCCGGACCTCGTTCTCCAGCGAGTCGTAGTGCAGGGCGTTGTCGAGGGAGACGGCCAGTTGCCCGGCGATCAGTTCGACGGTCTGCAGGCGGCTGGTGGAGAAGACGCCGCGTTGCCTGCGGTTGGCCAGGACCAGGACGGCGTCTTCGGCGCTCTGGCAGGGAACCGGGATGACCAGCAGGCTGCACGCCTCGAGACCGGTCAGGTACGGATCCTGCGAGAACCGGTCGTCGCGGGTCGCGTCGGCGACCAGCAGCGGTTGGTGGGTGCGTTCGACGTAACGGACGGCGGACGCCGGCAGGCTGGTGGTGGACGAGCCGGAGACGGTGCGGTCCCGCAGCGACAGATGCACGTCGGTGGCCCCGGTCATCGCGCACAACACATCGATCACCTGCGTGGTCAGCCCGGCGAGGGTGGTCTTCGAGCTGAGCGCCCGCGACGCGCGCAGGATCGCCCTCAGGTCCAGGCGGTCGGCGCCGCTGCCCGGGCCGACGATCGCCGTGTTCCGCAGGAAGGGGTGCTCGGCTTCGAGGCGTGCGACCGGGCCGCCGGCGCCCCAAGCCTGGTACGCGTCGCGCGCCTCGGCCAGCAGCCGGCGCCCGGCGTGCGTCAGCCCCTGCTCCAGATGCAGGCGGGCGGCCCGTTCGGCGAGCAGGGCGTGATGCCATGGGCGGCCCGTCACCTCGTTCAGGCCCTCGTCGAACAGCCGGATCGCGGTGACGGCGTCGCCACCGGCCCGGGCCTTCTCCGCGTCCACGAGCAGCAGCAGCGGCCGGAAGTTGCAGGGCATGTCGGCGGCCCGGCGGGCCAGCCAGTCCCGAGCGTCCGCCGTCGCGGGGGAGGGGTCGCTGAGGCAGCGGGTGACCCGGGCGAGCGCACTGGAGTAGAACCCACGGATCGCCTTGCAGTGCACCATCGCCGCGGCCGAGTGCTCCTCCAAGGCCGTGGTGTCGTCGCTCAGCAGCGCCGCCAGGGCGCGGTCCAGGTGATAGCCGGCGAGTAGGGCCGAGTTTTCGCCGATCTCGTCCAGGTAGGCCGCCTCGTCGAAGTCCTCGCCGTCGAACGGCCCCGGCCCGGCGGTTTGCCCACGCAACACCTGGATCAGCCGCCGGTGTCCGAGAGCCATCAGCCGGGCATGCCAGTTGCCGGTCCGTTCCGCGAAGGCCAGCACCGCCGTGGTCTCCTCGGCGCAGGTCTGCAGCGAGTCCTCGGTCTCCAACAGCAGGACCAGCAACCGCGCCCAGTGCCACCCGGCGATCTGCACGTCGCCGACCGCGAGGAGCTCGTCGCGAACCTGCCAGCAGCCCTCGACGACCTCCTCCAGCGGCTCGAACCAGGGCGCGGCCAGCAACAGGTGCTGGTAGGCGGCCACCGCCGCCGCGTGGTAACCGTGCTCGCGAGCGGCCCGCAGCGCGTGCCCGGTCAGCAGGTATCCGGTGCGGTGGTCGTCGAGCAGCCAACTCGTCACGCGTATGGCCCCGCCCAGAGTGCCGGTCAGCGGCTCGCACACCCCGTTGCGCTGCCACAGCGTGTGTGTTCGCAGCACCAGCCAGGCGTGCAGGTCCGGGTCGATCATGTAGGTGGGCCCCTGCATCCGCTGCAGGATCCGGGCCACCGCGACGATCCGCGGATCGGTGGACTCCCACGTCGGGTAGGCCGGTCCACGGACGGCCACCCAGTCCCGGAGCTCGAGCACGGCGCGCTGGTTGTCCGCGACCAGGTCGGCCGGCGGGGTGATGCCGAACCGCCGCAGCGCGTCGAGCCCGAGAGCGATCGCCGCGGGGCACTCGTTGCGTACGGTCAGACTGTTGATCTGTACGGCGGTGGCGGTGGCAAGGATGAGAGGGTCCGGGGAGCGAGCGGCGAGATCGTGGTAGATCCGGTCAGCCTCGGTGTGCCGGCCCAGGCAGTAGAGCGTGGTGTGCCGGTCCACCGCGATCGCGTCGTCTGCGGCGCTGCCGGCGGCGAGGACCCGGTCGGCGGCGGCCAGCAGTTCGTCGGCGCCCGGATAGTTGGTAATCCGCGCGGCGCGGCGGCCGGCCTGGTGCAGCAGAGCCGATGCGGTCCGGCGCTCGCCGTCGTCGCTGACGAGGCCGGTGACCGCGAGGTACTGCTCGGCGGCCTGCTGCTCGTAGTCGCCGTGTGCGGCCAGGCGGCGGGCCATCGCCAGCCGCGATCGATCCATCTCGTCGGCCGGAACCAGATCTCGGGCTGCCTGCAGGACCAGGTCGTGGCAGAACTTGACCGTGCTGTCCGCGCTGATCAAGCCATCGGCGACGGCGGGAGCGAGGTGTGCCGGGAGGGAGACGGGCGGGGTCGCGGTGGCGGTGGCGAGCAGTTCCGGGGGGACGTTGCTGCCGAGACAGGTCAGCGCGACCAGTAGGCGTCGGGTCGTCGCCGGCTGTTGCTCCAGGCGGGCGGTGAGCAGTTGCGGCAGGTGGTGGCGGGTGACGAAGTTCCGTACCGGATCAGGGTCGAAGTCCCAGCCGTCTTCCGCCGGTGTCAGCAGGCCCTCGGCGCGAAGCCCGTTGATCAGTGCCACGGTGGCGTACGGATTCCCGGAAGTCGCCTCGCCGATCAGGTCGGCGAGCGACTCCGCGGCCGAGGGCTCCAGACGCAGCACCGCCCCGGTCAGCTCGGCCAGCCCGGCCCGGTCCAGCCCGGCCAGCCGCAACGGCGGCTCGGCGAATCCGTCGCGCTCCCAGCGCGCGGCGAGGCCGGCGAGCGGACGGCCGGCGTCGCTCTCCTCGTCCCGGTAGGCGCACACGACCAGCAGCCCGGGGACCGGCCCAGCGGCCACCAGCCCGTCCAGCACCCGCAGCGATGCGCTGGTCGCCCACTGCAGGTCGTCGACCATCATGACCAGGGGGCGGTGCGCCGCCACGGTGCGCAGCAGCGTGACCGAAGTCCCGCTGACCCTGGTCGGCGGGGTGACCAGGTCCAGCGGCTCGGCCGCCTTCTGCCAGCCGAGCAGTATGTCCAGCTCGGGCACCACGCCGGACAACACGTTGCCGACCGGATCCAGTGCGGCGACCAGCCGTTCCCGGTGGTCCTCCAGCTCCGCCTCCGGTAGGGCGAGCAGCAGCTTGGCCAGGTTTCTGATCACCTGTACCGTGCCGCCGGCGTCGACACCGGTGCGGAACTGCTCGTATTTGCCGGCGAGAAACCAGCCACCGCGAGCGGCGATCAACGGTCGCAGCGTCTGTATCAGGGCGCTCTTGCCGATTCCGGCCGGCCCGCTGACCAGCACGGCCCGGCCGTCGCCGGCCAGCGCCCGGTCCAGGGCGGTGGCCAGTGTGCCGATCTGCGGGTCCCGGCCGACCAGGGTGGGCGGTGGCGGCAGGAACAGCGGAAAGTCCCGGTCGCCCGGCGTCCAGTCGCCGTCCGGGTCGGCCGTCCAGCGGGCGAGATCGTGTGCCAGGCCCTCGGCGCTCTGATAGCGCCGGTCCGGGTCCTTCTCCAGCAACCGCATGATGATGTCGCCCAGCCGCGGTGGCAGGCCCGAGGCGGACGGGGTGCCGACGAGGGTGCCGCGCACCAGCTCCAGAGGGTCGTGGCCGGTGACCGGGGGAGTGCCGGTGGCGAGGGTGTAAAGGGTGGCGCCGAGGCCGTAGAGGTCGGTGCGGCGATCGGTGCTCAGGCCGGTACGGCCGGTCTGCTCGGGCGCCAGGAAGCCGAGAGTGCCGACCGGGCCCTCGTCCGGTTCCGGGGCGCCGGTGAGCGCGACGTCGAAGTCGATGAGCAGCGGAGGAGCGTCCGGGCGCAGCACGACGTTGGCCGGGGTGATGTCGCGGTGCAGGACGCCGGCGCGGTGGACCCCGGCGAGTGTGGTGGCCAGGGCGTGTGCGGTGCGGACCAGGTCGGGCAGGGGCATCGGCCCGGCCGGTGGAGGGGTACCGCCGTCATCCTGCAGAACCAGGGTCCGGCGCGCCTGGTGTTCGGCGAGGCGGGGGACGCCGGGCATGCCGGCAAGCTTTTCCAGCACGGCACGTTCGTGCTCGACGCGGCGGATCGCGCCGGCCCCGGTGGCGTGTTTGCAGATCACGCCGGGACCGTCGGACGGGGTGTGGCGGGTCACCTGTGTCCGGTCACTCAGGTACAGCAGCTCCTCAGCCACATATCGGATGATCCCACTTTCCGCATGATTTTTCCCTATATTTACAGCGGCTGGCCGCTAAGCGCGGCGTGCCCGGCAGAGCAGGATCGCGGCGTAGCCGTGGGAACCGCGCTGCGCTGTCGGTATGACCTCGATCCCCTCGTTCACCGGCTCGAAATCGGGCCGCAGGGCCGCTCGGAGGTCGCGTTCATCGATGTCGGCGCCGGGGAAGGTCTTGCCGCCGACCGTGTAGCCACGGCACCGGCGCAGCGCCGCGGTGAGGAAGAGGCCGCCCGGCTGCACCAGGCCGGTGATGTGGCGCATGAACAGTTCCCACGTGGCGCGGTCGCCGGTCGCCGAGTCCGCGCAGTAGGCACTGACCACCGTCGGGTAGCTCCGGTTCACCGGACGAGGATGGTGGGCGTCCACCCGTACAAGAATGGTGATCTTTGCCCTGGTCAGGTCTTCGCGCGCGGTGATCTCGTCGTCGGTCGGACAGGTGTTGCCCTCACACTGCAGGGTGTAGCGGACGAACGGCCGCCAGTCGTGGGCGCCCGGCGCACGCTCGATCCACCGCCGGATCTCGGCCAGGTTCTCCGGCAGATAGTCACCCAGATGGATCTCGGATGCCGTCTCGGCGCACGCGAACACGTGGTGGAGGGTCGGACCGGTCCCGAAGTACAGGATCGGCTGATCGCGTTCGGCGTGGCGCATCGCGTCGACGAGGAACGCGATCGTGGCGATCTCGTCCGGTTCGACGGTGCGGTAGTAGTCGGTGAGGTACTCGGCCGGCACCCAGTCGGTGTCGAACGACGCATGTCCGCGATCCCGGCCGAGAACGGTCCGGGTGAGGCGGGCGAGTGCGCCTTCGTAGCACGCGGCGCCGAGGTTGGCGCCGGCGAGGAAGACGAGTGCCTCGTCGGTGGTGATCGAGTCGGTCGTGACGGCGGCGCCGAATGCGGCCAGGTAGTACGGCACCTCCTTGGCGACCTCGGTGCCGGTGTACGCCACGGCGGCGGCCAGCCGGGCGGCGCGCCCACCGCCGAACCGGCGCCGGGCGACGTCGTACGCCAGCTTGGACAGCACGTTGGTGCTCGCCCCCGTCGCCGCCAGCAGACTCCCGTTCGCTCGCAGGTTGGCGCGCAGCCCGAACACCCAGGCCGTGTAGCTCGCCAGGAGGAACGCCACCACCGTTTGACGGCCGAGGCCGGCGAGCAACCCGGAAGCGACCAGACCGGCGCCGGTGGCCGCCGCCCAGGCGTCCAGCGCGTAGGTGGACGCCACGGTGGCCGCCAGGCTGGCGGCCCAGGCGGCAGTCGGCGACATCCTCGTACCCCTGGCGGCCCTCACCGGCGGAACGGCTGCACCCATCGCTCCTCCTAAGCAGAAAGGTCGTGATGGAGACGGCGGAGGATGCCCGTTGCGTACGTCGCCTTGCCGACAGCATTGACGGCGGGGCGTTGCAGGCCGTGATTAAGGTCTATAACACCTAAACGGCCAGGAATAGACGTTTTGAGGTGTTTTGCCCGTCTTGGTTGAGTAGAGTTGTCGACGTGGTCACCGCATCGCTCCGTGACACCACGCTGGCTGTGCTGACGGCTGCCGGGCTTCTCGCCGGCGCCGCCTGTGGTGGCACCGGCTTCGACAGCCATCTCCGTCGACGTCGAGGAGGCGGCCCGCATCGACGGCGCCGGAATCTTCCGCACCTACTGGTCGGTGGTGCTCCCGATGGCCCGGCCCGCTCTCGTCGCCCTGACCATCCTGTCGTTCCAGGGCTCCTGGAACGACCTCACGCACAGTCTGATCGCCGTGCAGGATCCGGGCCTCTACACCCTGCCTCGCGGCCTCGCCGACCTGGTCACCGGCTCGCTCGGGTCCGGCACTCAGTACCCGCTCAAGCTCGGCGCGTCCCTGCTGACGATCATCCCGGTCGCGGTCATCTTCCTGGTCTTCCAACGCTATTTCGTACGCGGCGCGAACGAGGGCGCCTCCCAAGGCTGAGCCGGCCGGTGCGCATGCCGTAGTCGGGAAGCGCTCGTTCTCGTACCCATCACAAGGTCGTCGAGCATGCCCGACAGTAGACCGGTATCCCGCGTCGGCTGGTCGGCCTATCCGCGGCCTCGGCGGCGGCGCAGCGTCAGGTCCGTGGCCGCGGTTCGCCAATGCGGATAGTCGAACGTGAATCCGGCGTCGGCGAGTCGGCCCGGCACGACCCGCCGGCTCTTCAGGAGCAGTTCGGTGTCCGACCGGAGTGCGAACGCGCCGATCTCGGCCATCCAGGTCGTGGCCGGCAGGCCGACCGGCACCCGCCAGGCCGACCGTAGCTCCCGCATGAACTCTCGCTGCGGCAAGGGGCCGGGCGCGGCCAGATTCACTGCTCCTCCGAGGTCGTCGCGGTCGATCAGGTACCGGATGGCACGGACGAAGTCGTGGTCGTGAATCCACGACACGTACTGTCCGCCGCCGGCGACCGGTCCGCCCAGGCCGAGCCGCGCAAGCCGGCTGAGCACATCGAAGACGCCACCGCGGTCCGGGCTCATCACCATGGCCGACCGCAGGGCGACCTTGCGCGTGTGGGGAGTCGCCGCCCGTTCCTGCGCGGCCTCCCAGTTCTGAGCGATCTCGACGCTGTAGGCCCAGTAGCCGGGCACTCCATCCTCGTCGCCGCCGATCCGACCGTCCCGTTCATCGTTGGCCGCGTCGAACCGGTGTGCATAGATGGTTGCGGTGCTCATCTGCAGCCACACCCTGGGTGGCCGGGTCGCCTGGGCGATGGCGTCGCCGACGACACGCGCCGACTCCACCCGTGAGCTCATCATGGCCTCGAGGTTCTCCGCGGTGTACCGGCAGCTCACGCTGCGTCCCGCCAGGTTGATGACGACATCGCTGCCGTCGATCTCCCCGGCCCAGTCGCCGAGCGTCGAGCCGTCCCAGTAGACCTGACGCCCACCCCTGGGGGAGCGCGTCAGGACAACGACATCGTGACCTTCCGCCGTCAACGCCCGGTCCAGGATCGTGCCGACCTGCCCGGTCCCGCCGGGAATGATGACCTTCACTTGGTCCGCCGTACTTGCGGAATAGCCGCGCCGGCGGCCTTCAGATAGATGGTGTCCATGCCAACCTCCGGTCTTGAGCGATTGCTCAAGACCGGAGGGTACGACGTTTTGAGCGCCCGCTCAAGTTGCAAGACGTGGGGATCGAACGCATGGCGAAACGTGGAGACATCGCTTTAAAGCCACTCAGAGTAGGAGAACGCAACCATCGGCATGCTCGCCATCATCGCAGCGCGACCGTTCTCTGTTCCGTCGTAACCTTTGCCCATCGATGTGAGTAGCCGCCGTGCCGTCCGCGGATGCCGCTTCTCGTAGCGAGCAAACCTCTGGGCCGCCTCCCGTCCATCCAGCATTCGCTGGTGCGGTCGCCAGCGCCGGTTCCTCACCTGCACCTGCTCGGCAGGCTGTTCGGTGATGTTGCGGTACCAATCCGCATGCGGGCCCGTACCCGAGCAAATGATGTACTCGTCTGTCTCCTGATCGTGCTCGACGACCTCGACCGGTGTCTGGAACACGCGACCTGAGACGCGGCCGCGATGAGTCAGGAGCAGAATCCGTTCACCCATGATGAACCCGAGCCGGGCGCGGTAGAGGTGGACGGGTAACCGAAGGAGTCGCTTCCACATCCCGGTCGGCTTCTGTCGAAAGTTCCAATTCTTCAAGCTCATCGGACAAGCCCTCGATCGAACGGGTCAACCTTGGACACGCGTCGGTCCATTCAAACGTCACGGGCAACGAGCGGTCCAGACGCGACTGATCGCGGCTCGACCGCACACCGTGCCGGGGAATGGCTGACCGCCGTCCCCGGCGCATGCCGTTGTGGAGAAGTCGGCGGGTGGGCTCAGTCGTTTCCGGGGGTGCGTTTCAGCGCCTCGTGAACCGCCTCGGGGGTGCGCGCCACGGCGGCCGTGCCGTCCTCGGCGGTGATGATCGGGCGCTGGATGAGTGCGGGGTGCGCGGCCATCGCCGCGAGCCACCGGTCCTGGCTCGATGCGTCACGGGGCCACTCCGCGATACCCAACTCGGCCGCGACCGGCTCGCCGAGCCGGGCGATGTGCCACGGTTCCAGACCCAGGCGATCCAGCACCTCGCGCAGCTCAGCGGTGGTTGGTGGCTGCTCGAGGTAGTGCCGCACGGTGTACTGCGCGTGTTCGGCGTCGAGGATCGACAGCGCCGACTGGCACTTCGAGCAGTCGGGGTTGATCCAGATTTCCACGGTCTACTCCTCGTTCGTTGAGGGTGTTCATCGTCCTCCCTGAGCCGGGTGCGCGGGCGGCCAGGGCCGTCACTGGCGCAGACCGGTGAGCGCGAAGAATTCGGCGCGGGTGGGCGGGTGTTCGCGGTGCAGGCCGAGCAGCGCCGAGGTCGTCGTCCGGGCGCCGGCGGCGCGTACCCCGCGCAGAGACATGCACAGGTGCTCGGCTTCCAGGACGACGGCGACGCCCTTGGCGTGCAGGGCGCGCTGCAGGCAGGTGGCGATCTGCTGGGTGAGCCGTTCCTGCACCTGCAGGCCACGGGCGTAGTGCTCGACGACCCGGGCGAGTTTGGAGAGGCCGACGATCCGCTGGTCGGGCAGGTAGCCGAGGTGGGCGACCCCGTGGAAGGGCAGCAGGTGGTGTTCGCACAGCGACCGGAACGGTACGTCGCGCACGAGCACGAGTTCGTCGTACCGGTCGTCGTTGGGAAAGGTGGTGAGGACGAACGGCTCGGGCGTCAGCAGTTCGGCGTAGGCGGCGGCGACGCGCCGCGGGGTGTCGGACAGGTGCTCGGAGCCGACGTCCTGTCCGAGCGCGGTCAGCAGCGCCCGGACGGCGCCGGTGGCCGCCTCGAGATCGATGGGTGTCACGGCGCGGGCGAGCCGCAGGTGCGGTGGGTCGGCGACCGGGCCGGGTTCGCGCGTGTTCGTCAAGGCGGTGCGGGGCATGGTGGTCATCGCGCCACGCCGGCCGCGAGGCGCGCCAGCGCGAGCGCGCCCAGCAGCAGGCCGAAGTCGCGCAGCGCCACGTCGTAGAAGTCGCCGAGAATCAGCAGGTTGACGATGATGCCGCCGAGCCAGGCGGCGACGAGGTAGCCACCGAAGCGGGGCAGCGCGGCCACGGCGAGGCCAGCGGCGATCTCGATTGCTCCGACCGCCAGCATCGCCTGGTGGGCGGTGCCGGGCACCAGCGTGTCGATTCCCGGGGCGAGGTATTGCTCCCAGTGCGTGAGCAGCCCGGCGAACTTGTCCAGCCCGAACAGGATCGGCGCCACGGTGAACCCGATGCGGAGCAGCCAGAACGCTTGGATAACCGGGTTCTCCCGGACCTGGCCGGCGAGCGTGGGGGAGGTGCTGGTCATGACGGCTCCTTCTAAAGGAAATTTCTTTGTACGTTAGAAGCGGCCGTCTCTTTCGTCAACTTGTGTGTCCGATAGAATCGGGGCATGGTCCAGGAGGTGGCGATGTCCGAGAACTTTGCGGCCGACGTGGCCAGCGTTGCCGCGCTCGGTGATCCCGTCCGCAGGCAGCTGTACTGCTTCGTGGTCGCGCAGGGTGAACCGGTCAACCGAGAGACGTCAGCGGCCGCGATCGGTGTCGCCCACCATGTCGCGAAATTCCACCTCGATCGGCTCGTCGCCGACGGCCTGCTCGACATCGAGTACCGCCGTCCACTCGGGCGCGGCGGTCCGGGCGCCGGCCGCCCGGCGAAGTTCTACCGGCGCGTGCAGCGTGACATCTCCGTCACGCTGCCCGAGCGCCGCTACGATCTGGCGGGGCTGGTCCTGGCCGAAGCGGTCACCGTGGCCAACCGCGACGGGGTGTCCCTCGACGCCGCCTTGCGGGCCGCCGCACGCACCACCGGGCAGGCGCTGCTGCAGAACCATCCCACCTCTGAGACACCGGGGGATGGCGGCGAGCGGGACGTCGTGACCGCCGTGCTGGCCCACAACGGCTACGAGCCGCGCACCGTCGACGGCGAGACACTGTTGGGCAACTGTCCCTTCCGCAGCCTCGCCGCGCAGTACACCGAGCTGGTCTGCGGGATGAATCTCGATCTGATCGACGGCCTGCTGGAAGCCGACGGCCCGCGCGGCCGCTGCGCCCGGCTCAACCCCGGCCCCGACCGCTGCTGCGTCACCATCACACACGACCCGCGAACGGAGCTCCGCGGGCGTACCGAAGAAGGACATTGACATCTGCCCGCCCTGAAAGGGGCTGGGATTCCACTGGGTCGCCCCATGCGGCCCGCGAAGCCGTGTCCGCGCCTATCGATGATCGTTGTGGCGGTCATGGCTGACCGGGCAGAAGCTATCGATGTGTCGGCGCAGTTCCGGGAGCAGCTCCACCGATGCATGACCCGACGGGCGGACGCCTTGTTCGAGCTGGTCGACGCCCTATGGTGCACCGGCGGGCCCGTTCCCCACAGTTGGAGCGGAGCGAAGGTTGATTACGGATTCGGCGTGCTCGTGCTGCTGCTGTCCGCTGCCGGGAACAGCCGTTGAACCGCGGCGACGATCGCTGCCCGGCGTGCGTCCATGAAAGCGGTGTGGTCGGTGTCTGCCGGTGTCACGGCGTTCGGAAAGGCCCAGGCGGTGGCGATCTGGCTCACGAAGGTCAGGATGTCTCCGGTGCCTGGAACGGGTCGTCAGGTGGCGTTTCTCCGGGCGGTAGTTCCAGTTGGCCCCACATCATCAGCCGGTGTCGCTGCGGGTGGCGGCTCAGGTGGTCGTGCACTCTCCCCGCGTACCCGGGCAGATCGGCCGGGTCCATGTGCACCGCCTCGGCCATCGCCGCGAGTTCGCGGGCGGCGATGAACCGGTAGAGCTGCTACGAACTCGGTGTCACCCACTTCGACACCGCTCGCATGTACGGGTGGGGCGACGGCGAGAAGCTGCTCGGGACCGCGCTCGCCCGATCCGCGACCAGGTCACCATCGCCACCAAGTTCGGCATCGAGTCCGACCCCGCCACGATGTTCCGCGCCGACTCCCGCCCCGTGGATCCGCAAGGTCGTCGACGACAGCCTGCGCAACCTCGGCGTCGACTACATCGACGTGCTCTACCAGCACATGGACGACCCGAACGTGTCCGTCGAGGACGTCGTCGGCGTCATGAAGGAATACGTCGACGCCGGCAAGGTGAAGTACCTCGGCCTGTCCAACACCACCCCCGACAACGTCCGGCGAGCCCACGCCGTACACCCCATCGCCGTGCTCCAAACCGAGTACTCGATCTTCGCGCGCAGGTCGGAAGCCTTCTTCCCCGTACTCGAAGAACTCGGCATCGGACTCGTCGCCTACTCGCCGCTGGCCCGCGGCTTCCTCAGCGGCGCCGTCAAACCCCGCGACCAGCACGCCGCCGACGACTTCCGCCAATACATCCCCTGGTGGGCGCCGGAGCACTTCGACGCCAACGTCGCCATCACCGCCGAGCTGACCAAGCTCGCCGAGGGCAAGGGCACCACCCTGGCCCAACTCGCCCTGGCCTGGCTGCTCGAGAAGAAGGACTACATCGTCCCCATCCCCGGCTCCCGCAACCCCGAGCGCGTCGCCCAGAACCTCGCCGCAGCCGAGGTGAAGCTGACCGCCGACGACCTCGCCCGCATCGACGAGATCGCCCCCAACGGCGGCGTCAGCGGCTACCTCACCTGACCGTCCACCACAAGCGCACGGGCCCACACGGGTAGCCAGTCTGCTTCAGCGGGTGGCCGTTCGCGTCCCTGGGCCGCGGGGGTCAGGCTGCCGGCAGGCGTACCTCGAACTGGCAGCCGGGGCCGATGTTGCGTACGCCGACTCGGCCGCCGTGGGCCTCGACGAGGCCGCGCACGATCGCGAGGCCGAGGCCGCCGCCGCCGGATCCGTCAGTTCCCGGTGTGCGGGCGCGTTCGCCGCGGAACGCGACGTCGAAGACCCGGCCCAGGTCGCTGTCGGGAATGCCGCCGCAGGTGTCGGAGACGGCCAGCCACACGCTGCTGTGTTCGCGACCGGCGGCGATATGCACGGTCCCGTCGGCGGGCGTGTACCGGACAGAGTTGATCAGCAGGTTGCTGACGATGCGGGTGAGTTCGCGTTCGCCGGCCCGCACGAGCGGCCAGCCGCTGTCCGCGGCGACCAGCCGGATGCGCCGGCTCGCGGCGAGCGGGGCGACGCCGGCGATGGCGTCGGACACGATCTCGCTCAGCGGCACGGTGGTGGGTACCAGATGCAGCGCGCCCGCGTTGATCCGGGACAGTTCGAACAGATCGTCGACGAGCTGGGTCATGCGGTCGGTCTCGATGCGGATCCGCCGGTGGTATTCGTCGACGGTGGCCGGGTCGTCGATGACGCGGTCCTCGAGGGCCTCGGCCATCGCCCGTAGCCCGGCCAGTGGGGTGCGCAGGTCGTGCGACACCCAGGCGACCAGTTCCCGCCGTCCGGCCTCCAGGCGCCGTTCGCGCTCCCGGGCCGCCTGCGCCCAGACCGCGGAGGCGGCCAGCCGGCTGCCGAAGACGGCGCCGACCGCCAGGCTGATCACCGCGGAGGCGGCGACGGTGACGAGGACGACCCACAGGTCGTGGGCGGACAGGAACATCGCCTGGGCGACCGTGGCGACGCCGGCGACCACCGCGAGCACGGTGACGGCGAGCAGGACCAGGACGTGGACGAGGATGGACCGGCCGCGCAGCAGGCGCAGCGCGCCGGCTCCCGCCAGCCCGACCACACCGGCGGCGGCGAGTGCGTAGAGCCCGATGAGCATCGTGTCGTTCACCGGGCATCAAGGGCGGAAGCCCGGTCCGTCGGGGCCGGGAGGAAGCCTGGTACGGCGCGGGGGCGTGTCGTCATGGCATCTCCAGCATTGAGGCATATCTTCAATAAGTGATGGTGACCGAGTTGCTGAAACTCGCCCCGACGGGCGAGCAGGCCGCGATGCTGGACGCGACGAT
>NZ_BMPW01000005.1 GCF_014647795.1 Actinoplanes campanulatus
CCGGGGCGAGCGACTCGCCACGGAGGATCGGCCACGAGAACGCCGGGTTTACCGAATCCGGCCAACGGGCGCGCCGGCGCGATCACCGTTACGGTCGTGGGATGTCCGCCAGCACTGTGATCACGTACGAGACCAGCGACGACGGCGTCACCCTGCGTGCCGCGCTATCCGGGGAACTGGACCTCGCGTACGCCGACGACGTCCGCGACGACCTGACGGCGGCCGCGCAGGCGTCCACGTACCGGCTCCTGCGGATCGACGTCTCCGACGTGACGATGATCGACTCGTACGCGCTGGGCGCCCTGGTCAGCGTCCGTAACGCCGCCGCCGGAGCCGGTGTCGCCGTGACCCTGGTGAACCCGTCGCCGCCGGTGCTCAAGGCCATCCAGGTGACCGGGCTGGCCGAGATCTTCGGGCTTCCCCCGCTCGACTGACGGCCGGCGGAGCGAGCGGGGAATCGAAGCCGGTGAGTGCTCTGCCCGCTTCGTCAGGCATAGTATGCGTAATCCCCGTCGCTCAGCGGAGCGGTCGCCATCCCCCAATGGGAGCGCTCCCGATATCCCCGAAGGAACCATCCCCATGTCTCGAACACGAAAAGTGCTGTCCGCGGCCGCGATGGCCGTGGTCGCCGTCGGCGGTTCGGTCGCGGTGGCGCTGCAAGCGAGCGCCGCCGCCGGCTGCAAGGTCGACTACACGGTGACCAGCCAGTGGCAGGGCGGCTTCGGTGCCGACGTGAAGATCACCAACCTGGGTGACCCGATCACGCAGTGGAACCTCGGGTTCTCCTTCGGCGCGGGCCAGACCGTCACGCAGCTGTGGAACGGGTCCTTCACCCAGTCCGGAGCCGCGGTGACGGTGCGCAACGCGTCCTACAACGGGAGCATCGCCACCAACGGCGCCACGTCGTTCGGCTTCAACGGCGCGTTCACCGGGACCAATCCGGTGCCCAGCGCCTTCACCCTCAACGGCACGGCCTGCACGGGAGGCGTGACCACCCCGAGCAGCTCGCCGGCCACGTCGCCGTCCACCTCGCCGTCGGCATCCCCGTCCGCTTCGCCGTCCACCTCGCCGTCCACCGGGCCGATCACCGGCAACGCCGCGCAGCTCGTCGCGGACATGGGCAAGGGCTGGAACCTCGGCAACCAGCTGGAGGCCAACAGCAACGGGATCCCCAGCGAGACGGCCTGGGGCAACCCGGTCGTGACGGCGGCCCTCATCGACCGCGTGAAGGCGGCGGGGTTCAAGACGATCCGCATCCCGCTCTCCTACCTGGGCAAGATCGGGGCCGCACCGAACTACACCGTCGACTCCGCCTGGCTGAACCGGATCCAGGAGGTCGTCAACCTCGCCCATGACCGTGGACTGTACGTATTGATCAACATGCACGGCGACGGCTACAAGAGCATCAACGGCGCCTGGCTCATCTGTGACTCGTCCGCCCAGACGACGATCAAGGAGAAGTACCAGAAGGTCTGGCAGCAGGTGGCGACGAAGTTCCAGAGCTACAGCGGCCGCCTGATCTTCGAGTCGATGAACGAGAACTTCGACGGGCAGTACGGCAACCCGACCCAGCCCTGCTACTCCAACATCAACGCCTACAACCAGACCTTCGTGGACACCGTCCGCAGGACCGGCGGCAACAACACGTCGCGGTGGCTGCTGGTGCCGGGCTGGAACACCAACATCGACTACACCGCGGGCAACTACGGCTTCACCCTTCCCACCGACCAGTACCGGTCGGCCGCCATCCCCAGCGCCGAGCAGCGGATCATGATCTCCGTGCACTACTACGACCCGTGGGACTTCACCGGCACCGAGAGCGGCACCATCACGCAGTGGGGCCCGGCGGCCACCGATGCGGCGAAGAAGTCGACGTGGGGCCAGCAGGACTTCATGGACGCCCAGCTGAAGAAGATGTACGACACCTTCGTGGTGAAGGGCTATCCCGTGTTCGTCGGCGAGTACGGCTCGATCGACAAGACGGCGTTCGACTCGACCAACAACAGGTACCGGGCGGACTACGCGCGCACCCTGGTCGCCACCGCCAAGAAGTACGGCGCGGCGACCGCCTACTGGGACAACGGCCACAACGGCCAGTACGGGTTCGCCCTGTTCGACCGCAACTCCGCGACGGTCACCCAGCAGACCATCATCGACGCCATCATGGGCGCCTGAACTGTCACAGCGTCGTCGTACGACCGGGACAGCACCGCCAAGCCCCGGGTGAACACTCTCACCCGGGGCCGTGAGTAGGGTCTTGATACGCGACGGGTGACGGCGTACCGATTCGGGCGCCGGCACCCGTTCGCGAATCAGGCGGAGGCAGCCGGTTAGGCGGCGGTGAGCACCTGCGCCGCCCGCATCTCACACAGCGAGGACAGCAATCGCGGCGAAAATCGCGGCGGCGGTCCTGCGGAGGAGCTAACGGGCTTCACGGCTGCACTTGTCGATCTCTCCGCCTACCGCTGCCGCCCTCATCCGAGGCATGGCCTATGGGCACTGCGCCAGGCCACCACACCAGCGGGACTGTGACCCTGCTGGTGGGCGGCCTGGCTGCGGTCGGCTACCCGCCGAGGCGTGCTCAGTACGTGAAGGTACGCAGCAATTCGTCGACGCGCCCGGCCATGCCGGACAGTTCGGCAGCCGACTGGCGGGTCGCACCGGCGCCCTGCGAGGTGGATCCGGCGGTGGTGGCGACGCCGGTGATGTTCTGCGCGATCTCGGCGGAGCCTGCGGCGACCTGCCCGACGTTGCGGCTGATCTCGGACGCGGTGGCCGACTGCTCCTCGACCGCCGTGGCGATCGTGGTCTGCAGCTCGTTGACCTGTTCCACGACGCCGGCGATCCGGCCGATCGCCTCGGTGACCTCCCCGGTGCTGGCCTGGATCGCGGTGGTCTTCTGGGAGATGTCCTCGGTCGCGCGGGCGGTCTCCTGCGCCAGGTCCTTGACCTCGCTGGCGACCACCGCGAAGCCCTTACCCATCTCGCCGGCCCGGGCCGCCTCGATGGTGGCGTTGAGGGCGAGCAGGTTGGTCTGCTCGGCGATCGTCTTGATCACCATGAGGATGGAGCCGATCTCCGCGCTCGCCTCGTCCAGTCGCTGGACCGTCTCGGCCGCCTCCTGGGCGGTGTCCACCGCTCCGGTGGCGACCTCGGCCGCGGTCGAGGCGCTGCGGGAGATCTCCAGGATCGAGGCGGTCATCTCCTCGGTGGCGGCGGACATGGTGTCCACGTTGGTCGACACCTGCTCGGCGGCCACCGACACCGCGCCGGCCTGTGCGGAGGTCTCGTCGGCGTTGTCGCCCAGCTGGGCGGAGACCGCGCCGAGCTGCTCGGCGGCGCCGGTGAGCGCACGCGAGGTCTCCCCGATGGTCGAGACGGCCTCCCGCATCGCCTGGACGGCCCGGACCAGCCCGCCGGCCATGTCACCGATCTCGTCACGGCTCTTGACGTCGACGGTGCTGGTCAGATCCCGGCTCGCCACCCGGTCCAGCGCGGCCACCATCTGCCGCAGCGGCCCGGTGATCGACCGGGTGATCAGCACCGCGATCGCGGTCAGCGCGATCACACCGAGCCCGAGGCTGAGCAGGGCCTGCACCTTCAGGTCGTCACTCGCCTCGTCCGAGGTCGCCCGCGCCTCGAGCACCTTCCCATCGACGAAGGCGCGCGTCTCGTCGATGCGCTCCTCGATCACGGCGGCCTGTTCCTCCGCCGCCCGAAGGGCGGTCCGGGCGGACGCCATGTCCTTCGCGTTGCGAACATCAATGTCGCTCAGGTGTTTGAACTCGGTCGCGATGCTCTCGATGAAGCCGGTGTAGTCAGCCTGGAGAACATCCAGCTCCGTCCGCACCTCGGCGGGCAGATCGAGTCCGGCGATCTTGTTCCACTCGGCGTCGATCTCCTGCTGGGTGGCGGCCCACCTCTCGTCGACCGGCTTCCTCGTCTCCGGGCTGTTGGCCAGGATGGCGTCACGCTCGGCCTGCGTCGCCTCGGTCTGCAACTTGTCCAGGTCGATCAGCGAGGCGTTGGTGACGTTGAGCGTCCGGCGCAGGTCGCTGGCCGAGTCGACGGTGCGCATGTTGATGAACGTCATGCCGACCATCACCGAGGAGGACACCAACCCGGTAGCCGCCAAAGCCGTCAGCTTGCGCCCGACCGTCATCCGCAACGCCATCAGAACTCCCTCTGTCACGACTGGTTCGCCGGGTATCCCATCGACGGCAGACAGCCGCCGGCTTACGGTCCAGAGGTCCCGTCAAATGCTGCTACCCACTGCGACCCGAACAGCAGCCAAGCAACGTGGCGCACAGTTCGTCGCTTGGGGCCTTTGCATGCTGCGCCGCTTTCCGGTCCTCGCGCCGAGGCTGGCGCTGCGGTCCGAGTCGTCAACGGTGGCCAAATCTGGACTTCCAGCGGGGGCCCGAAAATGGACCGCTCTGGGAATCGAGCGCGCTCAGCGTTCGCGGACCCGCTGGGCGATCGCGTCCGCCAGCTCGGCCGTCGTCCCGGTCCCGTGCAGGTCAGGGGTCAGAGGCGCGTGGTCGGGTCCGTACGCCAGGACGTCTTCGATCGCGCCGAGCAGGTGAGCCGCCGCCTCGGGGTGGCCGAGGTGCTCCAGCATCATCGAGCCGCACCAGATCTGGCCGACCGGGTTGGCGATGCCCTTGCCGGCGATGTCCGGCGCGGAGCCGTGTACAGGCTCGAACAGGCTCGGGTGGTCGCGCTCGGGGTTGATGTTCGCGCTCGGAGCGATGCCGAGGGTGCCGGTGCAGGCCGGGCCGAGATCGGAGAGGATGTCGCCGAACAGGTTGCTGGCGACGACCACGTCGAACCATTCGGGATGCAGGACGAACTGGGCGGTCAGGGCGTCGATGTGGAACCTGTCGAGCCTGACATCGCGGAACTGCTCGCCCATGGCGGCGACCCGTTCGTCCCAGTACGGCATGGTGATCGAGATTCCGTTGCTCTTGGTGGCCGACGTGAGATGCCGCTTCGGGCGCCGGCGCGCTTGTTCGAAGGCGAAGCGCAGGACACGGTCGACGCCGATGCGGGTCATGACCGTCTCCTGCAGCACGGTTTCGCGGTCGGTGCCCTCGAAGACGCGCCCGCCCACGCTGGAGTACTCACCTTCGGTGTTCTCCCGGACGACGACGAAGTCGATGTCGCCCGGCTCGCGGCCCGCGAGAGGGCTGCGGACGCCGGGCATGAGCCGGCAGGGACGTAGGTTCACGTACTGGTCGAAGACGCGCCGGAACTGTAGGAGGCTGCCCCACAGGGACACATGGTCGGGCACCACCGAGGGCCAGCCGACCGCACCGAAGTAGATGCTGTCGTACGCCCGTAGTGTCTGTTCCCAGTCGGGCGGGAGCATCGTGCCGTGCTTCTGCCAGTAGTCGGCGCTGGCGAAGTCGAAGGTATCGAAGTCCAGGCTCAGCCCGAACCTGTCGGCGGTCGCGCGCAGCGCCTCGAGGCCGGCCGGGACGACCTCCTTGCCGATGCCGTCGCCGGGGATGACGGCGATCCGCTGCGCGGTCACGGCGCCTCCCGCAGCGCCGCCAGTCCGCCCTGCGAGTCCTCGATGGCGATACGCTCCGCGGTTGCGGAATCGCCCGCGCGCAGCGCTCGGACCAGAGCGCGATGGCTGGTGTAGCGCTCCAGGCCGAATGTCTCGTCGTCCGCCACCCGTTGCAGCAGCAGCTCGCGGCGCCGTGGGCGGGAGAACACGCGGCTCTGTTCGAGCATCCGGATCAGCACCGGGTTGTGCGCGCAGGCGCTGACCATGTCGTTGAACTGCTGCATGGTGTCGAACAGCTCGCTGAGATGCCGCTCCACCGGGCGGCCCTGCCCGCCCCGCTCCTTGAGCAGGATCAGCAGGTCGTCGGCACGGTCGAGGGTGGCATCCAGGGCGTCGAGCTGGGCGGCGGTGGCACGCCGGGCGGCGAACCGGGCGACGAGGCCGCGAAGGCCGACCTCCACCTCCGCGAGGTCGTCGATGGCGCCGTCACGGATGGCGGCGACCAGCACGGTGCGCGGACCGATCCGTTCGATCAGTCCGTCGAGTTCCAGCCGCCGCAGAGCTTCGCGGACCGGTGTCGGGCTGATCGCGAGCCGTTCGGCCATGCCGCGCTCGGTGATCTTCTCTCCCGCCGCGAGCTCGCCGGCGGCGATCGCGGCGCGAACCTTGCGGTACGCCTGGTCGGCGAGCGTCCCTGTCGTCGTCATGCGACACACCTTAGCGCATGATGTAGCAACCTAATTTGCAACTCTTGACGAGTTTGCTACAGCAAAATACCGTGGCCGGACACGAGGAGGTGGACGGGTGTCCGACCGGCGCATCACGTTCTTCATCGCCCTGGCGCTCTTCGCACAGGAGTCGACGTGGAACTTCTATGACAATCAGGTGCCTGCCCTGCTGCGCGAACACGTGGCGAGCGCGGCCCTCGTGGGCGCCCTGATGGGGATGGACAACCTGTTGGGGATCTTCGTCCAGCCCTGGATCGGGAACCGGTCGGACAACACCCGGACCCGGTGGGGGCGGCGGATCCCGTACCTCGCGGTCGGCATGCCGCTGGCCGCCGTGATCTTCGTGCTGCTGCCATGGGCGACGTCGCTGCTCACGCTGGCCGTGGTGATGTTCTGCTACGCGTTGATCGCCAACACCACACGGCCGCTGGCCGAGTCGCTCGTGCCGGACTTCGTCGCCCCCGAGCGGCGGGGCCGGACGAACGCCGCCGTCAAGATCGCGACTGCCCTGACGATCATCGTTGCCTCGTTGATCAGCCTTCTGGTGGTCGATGACCATCCCCGGGCCGCCTTCGTCATCCCGTCGGTGATCATGCTGGCCGCCACTGCGGTGCTGCTCACCAATGTGCGCGACAGCCGATCGAGCGCGTACCGGGCCGCGGTGGCCGAGGACGCGGCCGCCGGTCCCTCCCCGGCGCGCGTGCCGCTCCGGCAGATCGTCACCGGCCTGATCACCGACCACGACCGGCGGCGGCTCCTGCTGTTGCTGACCGTCCTGCTCTTCGGCGGCGCGTGGTTCGCCTCGCGGTCGCTGATCACCCCGTACGGCATGGAGACGCTGGGGCTGAGCCGCGGCGAGGCAGGCGGGCTCACCCTGCCCAGTGGCATCGTCTACGTCGCGGCCGCCTATCCGGCCGCGCTACTGGCCGAGCGCTTCGGGCGCCTGCGGACCATCGCGGTGGGCATGACCGTCTTCGCCGTCGCACTGATAGCGGGCGCCGTCGTACAGACCGCCACCGGGACGGTCGTCGCGTTCTGCATGGCCTCCGCGGGCGCCGCCGCTTACACCGTCAACGCGGCGGTGGCCCTGTGGAACCTGGCCCCGTCCAGCCAGGTGCTCGGCACCTACACCGGCCTGTACGCGGTCACCTGGTACCTCGGCGGGTTCGGTGGACCCGCCCTCGTCGGCGCCGTGGTCGACCTCGTCGGCTGGGACGCGATGCTGCTCTACATCGCCGTACTCGCCATGATCGCCGTCCTCGTCGTCGTACGCCTCGGACGCCTGCAGCGTCTGCACCGGGCCGTCACCCTCACCGAAAGCGAATGATGCCGACCATCCTCATCACCACCGACTACCTCACCCCCGGCGACGAGGTGGACACCTACCTCACCGGCCTCGGCTTCACGACCCGGCACGACCCCATGCGGGGACCACGCCGGCCGGAGCATCTGGTCGCGGCCCTGGCCGGCGCCGAGGGGGCACTGATCGCCAACGAGCCGATGTCCGAGCAGGTGCTGCGCCAGGTGCCGAGCCTGCGCGCGATCGTACGCACGGGCGTCGGGTACGACTCCGTCGACGTGGCGGCCGCCGAACGGCTCGGGATCAGCGTCAGCAACCTGCCCGGGATCAACGCCAACGCGGTGGCCGAGTACACCATCGCACTGCTACTCGCTCAGGCACGGTCGCTGATACCGATGGCTGCCGGGGTCGCCGCCGGGAGCTGGCCCCGCACGGACGGTCACGAGCTGCGCGGCAAGACCCTCGGTCTGATCGGCCGTGGCGCGGTGGCTCAGCACGTCGCACCGCTCGCCGCCGCGTTCGGCATGACAGTGCTGTGCACCGGCGACCTGCCCGCCCCGGTCGTCCGGGTCGCGCTCGACACACTGCTGTGCGACTCCGACTTCGTGTCGGTCCACACTGCGCTGACCCCGCTCACGCGCCACCTCATCGACGCTGCGGCACTGGCCCGGATGAAGCCGGGCGCGCACCTGATCAACACCGCGCGCGGGCCGATCGTCGACGAGACCGCCCTCGCCGCGGCCGTCCGATCCGGTCGGCTGGCCGGCGCCGCCCTCGACGTCGTGGACGTCGAGCCGCTGCCGGCCGACAGCATCCTGCGCGGCATCGACGGCATCGCGGTCTACTCGCACATGGCCGGGCAGACCGCCGAGGCCCGGCTGGCCGCCGGGATGGAAGGCGCCAGGGAACTCGTCGCCGCCCTCGACGGCCGTCCTGCCCACTCGCTCACCGAACGAAAGGAACCGGCATGACCACCAGCGACGCCGGCACCGCCGGCTTCCTCGGCGGCTGCCTCTTCTCCGAGCGCCGGGCCGGCCGCGCCGCATGACCGGCTCCTACCTGCGAAATGAGGAACCTGTGACCCACGATTCCGTACGCGTACTCGTGCCCTCCGGCATGCTCGGCTCGGGATTCCCGCCCGAGATCATCGAGCGCGGGCTGGACCTCGGCGCCGACGTCATCGCGCTGGACGGTGGATCGACCGACTCCGGCCCCTACTATCTCGGCACCGGCACCGCCAAGACCACCGCCGCCGCGGTGTCCCGCGACCTGCGTCTGCTGCTGCGGGCCGCTGCCACCGCGCGCATCCCCCTGATCATCGGCTCATGCGGCACCAGCGGCACCGATTCCGGCGTCGACTGGGTCGCCGCGATGACCCGCGAGATCCTCGCCGAGGAGAACCTCGGCCTGCGGGTGGCCACCATCTACAGCGAGCAGCAGGCCACCGACCTCAAGAAACACCTCGACCAGGGCCGGATCCACCCACTGCCACCGCACGGCGACCTCGACCTCGCGACACTGGAAAGCTGTACCCACATCGTCGCGATGATGGGCCACGAGCCGATCGTCGAGGCGCTGGCGGCCGGGGCCGACGTGGTGCTGGCCGGGCGCGCCACCGACACCGCCCTCGCCGCGGCCCTGCCGCTCATGGCGGGCCTGCCCGCCGGCCCGGCCTGGCACGCCGCCAAGATCGTCGAGTGCGGGGCGCAATGCACCACAGACCCGCGCTCCAGCGGGGTCTTCGCCACCATCGACGCCACCGGCTTCACCATCGAACCGCTCGACCCGGCCGTCTCCTGCACGCCCACCTCGGTCGCGGCCCACATGCTCTACGAGACCGCAGACCCTTTCTCGATGCGGGAACCAGCCGGCACCCTGATGGTCGCCGACGCCACCTACCGAGCCCTGGACGACCGGCGGGTACGCGTGGAGGGCTCCCGGTTCGAACCCGGCCCGCACACGAACAAGCTCGAGGGCGCCCGGATCACCGGCTACGAGACCATGTCGTTCACCGCCATCCGCGATCCCCACATCCTCGGCCAGATCACCACCTGGGCGCAGCTGCTGCGCCGGGTCACCGCCGACCGGGTCACCCAGACACTCGGGCTCAGCACCGACGACTACGCCTTCGACATCCGCCTGTACGGATACAACGCCGTGCTGGAGGCCATCGACCCCGGCACTCTCCCGCCCCGCGAGGTCGGCGTGATGCTCCTGGTCAGCGCCGCGGACCAGCAGACGGCCACGGCCATCGCGAAGATCGCCAACCCGCTCATGCTGCACCTTCCCACTCCCGACATGGACTACCTGCCCAGCCTCGCCTTCCCGTTCTCCCCAGCGGAGACCGAGCGCGGGGCGGCGTACGAGTTCGTCCTCAACCATGTCGTCGACGTCGACTCGCCCACCGCCCTGTTCCGCATCAACCTCCTGGAGAACACCGATGCCTGAGACCGGCACGCCCCGTACCGTCGCGGACCTGGCGCTCGAGGTCCGCTCGAAGAACGCCGGACCGTTCTGGGTCACCATGGAGCTGTTCATCCGCGACTCCACCGGGTACGACCTGGTCGCCGGCCCCGGCTACCTGTCCGCGCCGGTGATCGCGCGGCTCTACGGTGTAGCGGCGGAGACCATCCGCATCTTCCGGATCCCCGAGCTGAACGTCGTCAAGATCTCGTTTCCGAGGCCGGTGGCCCAGGGAAGTCTGCGCGACCGCGACATCCACGCCGGGCAGCATCACGTGCCGCTGGCTCTGTACCCGCTGCCGGAGGTGTTCTGAGGCCATGTCTCGGAGAAGACGTTGATTGGAGTCGGTCACCGAGGCGATCAGCCTCCTCGTACCCCTCGCTGAGCAGCGGGCGGCGACGATGGCCCGGCTGCTGCCACCGGTTGGCCGGCGACATCCCGCCCGGGGGTAACGCTGCTCGGCCCGGGCCTCAACCTCCCGTGAACCGCTGGGGAACCGCCACGGCCAACGCCCCGCGCCCGTGTATGCCACCGCTACCCCGGAGCGCGCGGGCCGAGGCATGGACCGCGGCCGTAGCCTGTCAGGCGTTTCCGATCAGCCGCCGCCCGTGAACCGGGGCACCTTGATGCCGCGGCTGCGGCCCGGTGACCAGGGAAGGGCCCGTCGCCGTCGACGGGCCCTTGCCTGCCAGGTGTGCGGTTAGGTCAGCCTCGGACGGTGATCTTCTTGCCGGACGCCTTGACCGTGTAGGAGACGGTCTTGTGCGTCCAGGGGTTGGTCGCGTGTGCTCGTATGCCGCCGCGGATGTCCTTGGTTTTGATCATGTTGGTGCTCGCGTAGGAGTTGAACACGGCCGCTTCCTGACGGACGTGCTTGCGCAGCGAGGTCACCTTGACGGTGCGGCCGGCCGCGGTCCGGAGGGTTTCCGCCGCGCCCTGGTTCGCGGCCGAGGCCACGAATGTCCGCATGTCGAGGTATGCCTGCCCCTTCGCCAACTCGGCCCAGTTGATCGTGGCCGAGCGGGATGGCAGGGTCACCTGCTGCGGGGCGTACGCGTAGGTGAGGGTCACGGCGGATTCCTCGAGGCCGGCCCGCGCGCTGGCCAGGGTGCCGACCGAGTTGACCCGCAGGGTGATGTTCGTGTCGGCCTCGGGGCGGAAGGTGTAGTCGGCGGACCCGTCACCGTGGACGGTCTTCGTGCCGGCCTGGATGTCCTCGGTGAGAACGGCCGTCGGCGCCGGAACGGCTTCGTCGAAGTCGAGCGACGGATCCGCGGTGAACACGTAGCGCACCTGCGGGCGGCGCATCATCTTCAGCGCCGACCGTGAGGTGGGGTCGTTGAGGGCGTCGTACCTGCCCGTGCCCTCGACCGAGTAGCCCCCTCCGGTCATGGTGCCGTAGCGGTAGCGCTGGAGTGTTCGCCCGTGTACCGGGTCGACGACGTAGAACATCGACATGGACACCTCGCCGGCGCCGGTCGCCGCGGCCTCGACGCTGCCGGCTGCTGTGGCTTTCCCGCTGGTGGCGGTTACTGCGGCTTTCCGGCCGGCGTCGGCCACATCGGCCTTCCAGCCGGTGGCGGCCACATCGGTCGCCCAGTCGGTGAAGACGATGTTCGCCTTCCAGCCCTTCTCGGCCGCGACGGTCGACGCGTCGGCGACGGTCTTGAGCTCGGCGACCATCTGTTCCTTGGACAGGCTCGTGGTCGTGTCCGTCGCGTACGCGGCACCGGGTGCGGCGAGCAGGCCAATGGTCAGTGACGCGGTGGTCGCCAGAAGGACGGACCGGGACGGGCGCAGCATGAACACCTCAAACACGGAAGCAGCAGGGAGAAACGAACATATGCGGGTTAAACGGAAATCGGATCGGCCTCCCGGACGGCACTGACGGATGGTCCCGGCTTCCGGGAGAACGGTCGGTCTCAGGCGGTCGCCAAACGGTGGAACACCCGCTCACCTGTTCACGCGGTTCATGACCGCCCGCGGCACGGTGCCGAGCGGCCGTTGTCCGGCGGCCGGGCGACGGCCGGCGCAGGCCCCGGGACGGACGGATCCCCGGGGCCTGCGCGGTCCTGTCGCCTACCGGCTCATCGGCGGCCGGCGTACAGCTGGGTCACGTGCTCGGCGCTGAGCTCGTAGCCGTACAGCCGGAAGTCGTCGATCAGCCCGTCGAACCTGGCGTCGCCCCAGCTCGTACCCCCGATGAAGTTGGCCGTGGTGTTGCCGCCCACGCCCACGTCGCCGAGATTGATGGGGAAATCGCTCCGGATCGCCTGGAGCGTGCCGTTGAAGTAGATCCGTGCGGTCGAGCCGCTCATGGTGAACACCACGTGCGTCCACTGGTTGAGCGGCAGGTCCCGGCCCGCTCCTAGGAGCAGCCGCTCCTGTGCGGCCACCCCCGGCGCCTTGAAGGTGGCCCCGAACCCGGTGGTCCCGCCGTTGGTGGCCGACTGCAACAGGAAGAACGTGTCCGTGCTGCTGCCGATCTGCACCAACGGCACCCACGACGGCAGCGCGTCCGGGCGGGCCCAGAACGACACGCTGAACTGCTCGTCGAGCCCGGCGTCGACGTTGTCGGGCAGCCGGACCTGGTTGCCCGAAGCCGCGGCGCCGCCCGGCAGCGACACCGCGCCGCCGGTCCGGCCGGCCGTGCTCCAGGCCGTGGTGCCCTGGAGTGTGGCCGCGCCGATCGCCGGCTTGGTGCCCGTGTTGGCGGCGGAGGTGCCCGTGCCCTCGTCGAAGGTGTAGCGCACCGGGACGCCCTCGTTGTACATCGCGGCCACGTCGGCGGTGCTCAACGTGGACGTGTACACCCGTACGTCATCGATCAGGCCGTCGAAGGCGGCGTCCGGGTATCCGTTGCGGCCCAGCCAGTTGTTGGCGGTCGGGCCGATGGCGGTCATGTCGATCGTCAGGTCGGTACGGGTCGCGATGGCCTCGCCGTTGAGGTAGAGCGTGCCGACCGGCCCCTGGCGGGTGAAGGCCACGTGGTTCCACTGGCCGGCGGTCACGTCCCGGGCCGGGCTGGCGTACACCCGCTCCTCCGGGCCGGTCTTGGCCTTGAACGTGGCCGCGAGCCCGGTGCTCCCGCCCGCCTGGGTCTGCATCTGGATCTGGAAGTAGCTTCCGGCGGAGCCGAGGCCGTCACCGATGTGGAACAGGCCGGTCCAGTTGGCCTTCGTGTCCGGGCGCACCCAGAACCCGGTCGAGAAGTTCGCCGCGCCCTGGAGCAGGTTGTCCGGCAGGTCCACCGCGTTGGCGGTGCTGCCGCCGGGCAGGTTGACCGCCTTGCCGATGACGCCGTTGGCCGACCAGCCGGTGGTCCCGGTCAGGACGGCGGCGCCCACCCCACCGTTGGTGCCGGTGTTGGCGGCGGTGGCGCCCTGGCCCTCCTCGAACTCGTAGCGGACCGGGATGCCGGAGGTCGGCGGTGGCGGGTCGTCGCCCACGACCACCAGGTCGTCGACCATGAGGCCGGCGCCGGTTCCGGGGCCCTTCAGGGTGAGCGTCTGCGTGCTCGTCGCGGCCGTGAAGGTGCCCGAGTAGGTGCCGTAGGCGGCGGTCGAGGGCAGGCTCGTCGTGGCGGTGAGGGTGGCGTTGAGGTTGCCGACGGTCAGTGCGGCCGTCGCCGCCGCGGTCCCGGTCGATCTGCTGTCGCGGGCGTAGCGCAGCGAGACCCGGTACGTGGTTCCCGGTGTCAGGTCGGTGAGGGTGCGCCGGATGCTGCCCGCGTTGCCCAGGCCGAGCTGGTAGCCGGTGAGCCCGAGGCCGCCCTGACCGGTGACGGTGCCGCGGACCAGCTGGACCTGGCTGTCGACCGTCCACGGTGACATCCGGATGTTGCCCGGGGCGACGTCGACGGTGGCGGGCGGGTTGGCGGTGCGCCATTCGGCGGGCAGGCGCGGGTATTCGAACTGGTCGACGATCCGGGGGTTGAGCTGGGTCAGCTTCACCGCGGGGTCGATCTGGAGGATCTTGGCGACCGACGGGGTGCCGTTGGCGTCCCAGACGAACAGCATGTACGACCCGGGAGGCGCGTACGTGCCGTTGGCCGGCGCGGTGACGGTGACCGTGCCACCGGACTGGCTGAACGCCAGGTCCTGGAAGTTCTGGTCGTTGTTGAAGCCGTGCGTCACCGACCCGTTGCGTACCAGGGTGACCCGGGAGACGGTGCCGGACGCGGTGACGGTGAAGCCGCCGTTGTAGCCGATCTTGGCGGGCGCGGTGTTGATCACCGGGCGCGGGGCGGGCTGGTCGCCGTTGAACAGGTACGCCGGGGAGTAGTACTCCACGTCCGTGTAGTTGCGCGGGCCGGGAGTGCCGCCACCGCCCATCATCACGCGGCCGTCGGGCAGCAGCAGGGCCGCGGAGTGGTAGAGGCGGGCGTGCTCGTACGGCACGGCCACCTCGGTCCAGTCGCCGGTGTCCGGGTCCCAGATCTCGGCGTTCGTGACGTAGCCGCCGTTGCCGTTGTTCTCCCGGCCGCCGCCGGTCACGAGCACGTCCCCGTCGGGCAGGACCGTCGAGGTCGCCCAGTGGCGCTGGTACTTCATCGGCCTGGTCGCGGTGACGACGGGGCCGGCCGTGCCTCCGGTGATGTCGACGGTGAAGCCGGCACGGGCGCCGTCCGGGCCGCCGCCGTTGCCCCACCAGCCGCCGCCGACCTGGAGGATCTTGCCGGGGCGGTACATGGTGGCGGTGGACGTCGCGCCAACCGGGTTGCCGTTGGCGCCCTGGTTGGCGATGGCGGCGGGCAGTGTGCCGCGCAGCACCAGCTGTCCGGTGCCGTTGTTGCCGGCCGGGTTGAGCTCGAACATCTGGGTGCCGCTGATGGTGAACAGGGTTCCGCTGCCCGGTGCCACGAAGGCGCGGGGGTACCACCAGCGGTTCTCGTCGGCGCCGGCGTGGTCGGATCCGCCGTCGCCGTAGGCCGCCGGGCTCCGGGCGCCGTCGAGGGTCTTCCAGCCCGAGCCCGACTGCGGGGTGTAGATCTCCGGGGTGTGCACACCGGGGCCGCCCGTCCCGCCGCGGAGGCTGCCGCCCTGCACGACGATGTCGCCGTTGGGCATGGTGGTGCCGGTCGGATACCACCGGGGGTAGTTCATCGGCGCCTTGTTCTGGAGCCCGTTGTTGGTGGTGTAGCTGGTGACACCGATGGCGGCGTCGTTGGGGCTGTTGCCACCGAGGCCGTCGTCGCCGCCGACCGTCATCGTGGAGTGGTCGTGCGGGTTCTGCACCTGCATGGCGCAGAACAGGTCGGTGTAGGTGGTGTTCGGGAGGATGCCGGCGCGCAGGTTCGCCAGGTTGCGGGGCTGGGCCGGATCCCAGATGTCCACCTCCATCTGGCCGCCCTGGGTGACCGAGTCGTTGCCGCCCCAGTCGTACGGCGTGGTGTCGTTGCTCCAGCCGCCGACGCTGCCGAACGACTGCACCTTGCCGTCGGAGGTCAGCGACATGTTGATCGGCACCAGCGGCCACGGTGTGACACCGCTCCAGGCGCCGCCGCGGTCCTTCACCGGCGGGGAGCAGTCCCCGGCGAGCAGCCCGGCCGCGTAGGCGAGGCCGTTCTTCATCTGGGCGAGCATGTACGCCTCGGAGTAGGCGGTGCCCTCGTGGCCCATCGAGGTGTACCAGGACCGGCCGGAGTCGATCCTCTGGCACCAGGTGACCGGGTGCGAGGTGCCCTGGTGGCCTCCCCCGTACGACGCCTCGTCGGCCTCGATCAGGGTGCGCACGTTCGGGGCCGGGTTGACCACCCAGTCGTACCACTCGTCGTTGCGGGTGATCGTGGCCGGCACGCCCTGGGTGAGCGGGTGGGCGGCGTCGCGCACCACGGCGCGGCCGGGCCGGACGCCGGGGTTCTCCGGGTGCCCCTCGGAGACCGCGCCGACCAGCCGGGCGTAGAACGGGTTGACGTCGTGCTCGCTCTCACCGACCGACCAGCCGGTGTAGTGCAGGCCCATGAAGCCACCGCCGCCACGGATGTAGGCCTCGAGCGCGGACCGCTGCGCCGCGTTGAACAGCACCCCACCGGTCTGCGCGAAGACCACGGTGTCGCGGGCGGCCAGGTTGGACGTGGTGAACGCGGCCGGGTCGTCGGTCTCCTGGATCTCGACCGGCTGGCCGTACTGGGTGCCGAGCTGGTTGGCCAGGTCACGGACGGCCTGGCGGGCCTGCACGTTCGAGGCGTGGAAGTTGGGCTTGTAGAACAGCAGAACGTTGAGCCGTCCATCGTCGACGGCAGCGGCCCTGGCCGGCATCGGGGACATCGAGCCGGTGACCAGAAGCAGGGTGAGGAGCATGGCGAACAATCGGGAGCGGGGCACTTTCATGTGGATCCCCTTGAGGTTCGGCAGATATGGCGGGGAGGACGGCCACCGCCATGAGTGGGCTGAACCTAAGACGCTGATGGATACTCAGTCAAGAACCCTATCCATATCCATGAAACAAGAGCTTTAGCCGTACGCATATGTGAACTTGATTTTGAGATAGGAGGCAAAGGTGGGCTCCTGGAACCCACCTCTGCCGTCGGTTTCCCCGGTTAGCAGCGCACGCGGGCGTTGCCGCCGCCGGCCGGCGCCCGGACCTCCTCGCGCGTGGCCATCGAGGTGTCCCCCGGTGTGGTCATCGCGAGCGCGCCGGCGTTCACCGCAGCTCGGCGATGACGGTCTTGAGCTCGGTGTAGTCGTCCAGGCCAAACGACCCCAGCTCACGGCCCCACCCGGACTGCTTGAAACCACCACGCGGCAGGGTGACGTCGTCGGCGTGCCACGTGTTGAGCCACACCGTGCCGGCCCGCAGCCGGGCGCCGACCCGGTGCGCCGTGCCGATGTTGTTCGACCAGACGCCGGCGGCGAGGCCGTACACCGTGTTGTTCGCGGCCGCGACGACCTCGTCCTCGGTGTCGAACGGAATCGCCGTCACGACCGGGCCGAAGATCTCGTCGGTCTGCACGGCCATCCGCTCGTCGACGCCGGTGATGAGGGTCGGCTGCACGAAGTAGCCTCGGTCACCCACCCGGTCGGCGCTGCCCGCGTTCAGCACGGCGCCCTCCCGCACCGCCCCGCGAATGTAGCCGAGCACCTTCTCATGCTGTTCCTGGGAGACCAGCGGGCCCATCTGCGAGGCCGGGTCGAACCCGTCGCCCACCCGGATCGCCGCCGCGGCCGCGGCCACGCCCTCGACGACCTGGTCGAAGACCCCACGCTGTACGTAGAGGCGCGAGCCGTTGACGCAGCACTGCCCCTCGTTGAAGTAGCCGCCCAGCACCGCGCCCGCGATCGCGGCCTCGATGTCGGCGTCGTTGAAGATGATGTTCGGAGCCTTTCCGCCGAGTTCGAGGGAGACCTTCTTGAGGTTGCCGGAGGCCGCCGCGGCGATCTTCTTGCCGACCTCGGTGCTACCGGTGAAGGCGACCTTGTCGACGCCGTGATGGTCGACGAGCGCGGCGCCGGTGTCACCGAAGCCGGGCAGGATGTTGACGACACCGGCGGGCAGGCCCGCATCGAGCAGCAGCTGACCCAGGCGCAGCGCGGTCAGCGGCGTCTGCTCGGCCGGCTTCAGGACGACGGTGTTGCCCGCGGTGATCGCCGGCACGATCTTGAAGCAGGCCATCAGCAGCGGGAAGTTCCACGGAACGATGCCCGCGACCACACCGACCGGCTCCCGCCGGGTGTACGCGTGGAAGTCTCGGCCGGGCACGGACATCGGGATGGACGTGCCCTCCATCTTGGTCGCCCAGCCCGCGAAGTAGCGGAAGAGCTCGGCGGAGACCGCGATGTCGCCGTCGCGGGCCGCCTCGACGCGCTTGCCGTTGTCGAGGGCCTCCAGCTGGGCGAACTCGTCGGCGTGGGCGTCGATGAGGTCACCGATGCGCCACAGCAGGTGCGAGCGCTCCCGCGGCGTCATCCGTGACCACGGCGAGCCGTGCTCGAACGCGGCACGGGCCGCCCCGACCGCCCGGTCCACGTCGACGCTCGACGCGTACGCGACCTGAACGATCTCCTCCTCGGTCGACGGGTTGACGGTGGCGAAGGTCCGGCCGTCCTTGGCGTCCACCCAGTCACCGTCGATGAGCAGCTGCTTGGGCGAGGACAGGAACGAACGGACGGCGGGCAGCAGGTGAGTGTTCATGGTGGCCTTCCGTAGGGGTTACTTGATGATCGAGACTCGGGAGCGGTCGAGGGTGAGCGCGACAGCGACGACGATGATCACGCCGTACAGGATCTGCTCGTAGGCGGACGGCACCCCGACGATCGGCAGGCCGACCCGCAGCAGCGTCACCACCAGCGCCCCGGCCAGGCTGCGCCACACGCTGCCGTGACCGCCGGTGATCGCGGTGCCGCCGACGACGATCGCCGCGACCGCCGGCAGCAGGAGGTTGTCGGCCATCGTCGGGCCGCCGCTGAACTGGCGGGAGACCAGCATGACCGCGGCCAGCCCGGCGCAGGCTCCGGACACGCAGAACGCGCCGACCTTGACCAGGTCGACGGGCGTGCCGGCGAGCCGTGCGGCCGACTCGGAGTAGCCGGTCGCCGAGATCCAGCTGTGCAGCGGGGTCACCCTGAGAACCAGGGCGATCAGCGCGACGACGACGACCGCCACCGCGAAGGACATCGGCACGTAGCCGCCGACGTACAGGTCCAGCCACTTGACCGCCGAGTCGTCCACGACCCGTACGGTGCCGGCGCCGGAGACCACCAGGGCGACCGCGGACAGGATGCTCAACCCGCCCAGCGTGACGATGAACGACGGGATCCGCAGCAGCACGTGCGCCGTGCCCTGCACCGCGCCGATCACCGTCGCGACCAGAACGACCACCGGGGTGGCCAGGCCGCCGAGGTCCGGCAACCACAGCGCCAGCAGCACCGTCGACAGTGACGCCAGCGCCGCGATGGACAGGTCGATGCCACCGCAGAGCACGACGAGCGTCGCCCCCGCGGCGAGCACGATCAGCGGCGCGGCGGTCCGTGACGCCGCGGTCAGGCTCCGCTGGGTCAGGAAACCCGGGTCGGCGACGGTCAGGGCGGCCACCAGGACCGCCAGCGCGATGATCGGCATGAACCCGGTGAGCCGCCGGGCCGGGCGGGCTTTCGCCGAAACGGTGGCCGGCTGCAGGGCGACGGGGATGCTCACACCATCTCCTTGACGAGGTCGAGCGGGCTCGGCTTGCCGCCGCTCGGGCAGGCGATCTCGGCCGCGACCCGGCCGTCGTTCATGACCAGGATCCGGTCGGCCATGCCGATGGCCTCCTCGAGGCTGTCGGCCAGCAGCACGGTGGCGACACCGCTCGCGGCGAGCTCACGCATCAGCCGGTACACCTCGGAGCGGGCGCCGATGTCCAGGCCGCGGGTCGGGTGGTCGAGCAGCAGCAGCCGGATGTCGCCGGCGACCAGCCAGCGGGCCAGGACCACCTTCTGCTGGTTGCCGCCGGAGAGCCGCCCGATGGCGGTGTCGCGGCCGGGCGTGCGGATGGACAGCCTTTCGATCCAGCGGTCCACCAGGCCGGCCTGTTTGCGAGGCGCCACGAACGGTCCGGTGCAGCGGGCCCTCTGCTTGGTCAGGGTCATGTTCTCGGCCACCGACATCGGCCCGACCATGCCCTCGATCTTGCGTTCGGCCGGCACGTAGCCGATGCCGGCGGCGCAGGCGGCACGCGTACCGGGAAGGTCGATCTTCTTGCCGTCCATCCGGATCTCGCCGGCGGTGGTCGGTTCGGCGCCGAACAGCGCGCGGCAGACGTCCTCACGGCCGGATCCGTGCACGCCGACGATTGCCACGATCTCCCCTGCCGCGACGTCCAGGTCGATGCCGTGGAAGGTCTTTCCCGACATTCCGCGTACGGACAGCCGCGGCTCCGCGGCGGTGACGGGAGCGGCGGCGTTCTCGTGGTAATGGTCGTCGGAGCCGGTGGAGCCGATCATCATCCGGTGCAGCTCACCGGGCTCCGCGCCGGCCGTGGCGACCTCGCCCGCCGACTGCCCGCCGCGCAGCACGGTCACCCGGTCGCACACGTCGAGCACCTCGTCGAGGCGGTGCGAGACGAAGATGACGGAGGCGAACTCGCGCAGCCGGCGGATCTGCGCGAACAGGGTCTCGATCTCCTTCGACTCCAGTACGGAGGTCGGCTCGTCGAGGATGATGACCGGCGGGTGCTGGCTGCGTTCCTCGATGCGCAGCACCTTCGCGATCTCGACCATCTGCCGGTCGGCGAAGGTGAGGGTGTCGGTGCGGGCGAGCGGGTCGATGTCCGAGCCGATCTTGTCGAGTTGCTCCTGGGCGAGCCGGCGCATGGTGTCCCACCGGTAGACGCCCCGCCGGACGGCGGCCCCCTCGCTGCCGAGGACGATGTTCTCCGCGGCGGTCAGGTTCGGCACCAGCGACTGCTCCTGGAAGACCATGCCGATGCCGTGGTCGGCGGCGTCGACGACGCTGCGCAGCTTGACCTGCTCGCCGCGCACATAGATCTCCCCGGCGTCCGGGGTGACCAGGCCGACCAGCGCTTTGAGCAGCGTGGACTTGCCGGCGCCGTTCTCGCCGGCGAGGCCGAGGACCTCGTTCTGGCGGACGATCAGGTCGACGCCGTCGAGTGCCTTCACACCCGGGTAGTGCTTGACGAGGCCGCGAACCTCCAGAGCCGGCGTGGACGCGTTCATTTGACCACCTGGTTCCTTCGGCGCTGCGGGATGACGGCGGCGGCGACCGCGGCCACGACGATGAGGCCCTCGACACCGCCCTGCCAGTAGGGGCTGACGCCGACCTGCACGAGGCCGTTGGTGAGCACCATGACGAGCAGGACGCCGACGGCGGAGTGCAGGACGCCGCCCCGTCCGCCGGTGAGCAGGGTGCCGCCGACGACGGCCGCGGTGATGGCGGAGAAGTCGTACCCGTCGCCGGCCTGGACGAGGCCGGCGCCGAGCTGGCTGGTGACCATGACACCGCCGAGGCCGTAGAAGGCCCCGGCAAGAGCGAAGACCGCGATCTTGTACGGCTTGACGCGCACCCCGGAGAGGGTGAGCACCTCCTCGGCGCCGCCGATCGCGAAGGCGTACCGGCCGAGCCGGGTGTAGCGCTGGACGAGCCAGCCCACCAGGACGCAGGCGGCGGCGATCCAGGTGAGGTAGGAGAACCCGAGGAACCGTTCGATGGCCCAGCCCTTGAGCATGGTGTCGGAGATGTTGGGCTGGACTCCGGCGAACAGCAGCGTCGCGACGCCGAGCCCCACGGCCGACACCCCCAGCGTGGCCATGAACGAGGGCACCTTCAGCAGCACCAGGGCGAGCCCGCTGAGGCAGCCGAACGCGCAGCCCAGCAGGACGGCGACCAGGATCCCGAGGAGCCCGAAGTCGTTGTCGTTGCGGTTGTTGGCCACCAGCAGGGACACGGTCAGGGCGGCGGCGCCCATCACGCCGGCGGCCGAGAGGTCGATCGACCCCATCATCAGTACGAACGTGATGCCGCAGGTGACGACGGCGAGCACGGCGGCCGCGTCCACGATGTTCTGGACGTTGTCGACGCTGCGGAACTGTGGGCTCAGGGCCGCGAAGATGCCGAAGATGACGACCAGCGCGACCGGTGGGCCCGCGTCTCGGAACGCTGCCCCCCGCCGCGTGCGACGGCGGGGAGCAGCGGTGACACCGGCTGTCACGGTCACGTCAGGGGCCCGGCCACACGGTTGAAGACGTTGGCGCACTCGAAGTCGGCCGGGTTCGTCTTCGGCGACACGAAGTCGGCGGCGTTGTCCTTGGTGATGAGGAACTGCTCGGCGAAGAACGCCCGGTTGGCGGCGGCGATGTCCTTGACCGCCAGCTTGCCGGTGGCCACGCAGTAGCCGATCGCCAGGCCGATGCCGCCCTGCCAGGCGCCGTCGCTGGAGACGGTGGCGGTCATGGTGCCGCCCTGGACGGCTTTGACGGCGTCCGGTACGGCGTCGATGCCGACGACCGCGACCTTGCCGGCCAGGCCCTGCTGCTGGAGTGCCTCCAGCGCGCCGAGCGCCATGTCGTCGTTGGCGGCCCAGATGCCCTTGACGTGCTCGCCGTGCTTGGTGAGCAGCGTCTTGGTGACCGTCAGCGCCTCGGCGCGGGAGAAGTTGGCGGCCTGCTGGTCGAGCAGCTTGACGCCGGTGTTCTTCTTCAGTGACGCCTCGAGTCCGGCGAACCGGTCCTTGGCGGCCGCGGTGTCGAGGATGCCCTGCAGCGCGATGATGCCGCCGTTGCCGCCGATCGCGGTGGCGAGCGCGTCGCCGATCTGCTGGCCCGACTCGACGCCGTTGTAGGTGATGTGGCTGACCCACGTCCGGTGGTCGGCCGGGTCCAGGTCGGCCGGCTTGTTCCACTGGGTGACGAGGTAGGCGCCGGCCTGGTCGGCGCCCTTGACGATCGGCGCGGTGTCCGAGTCGCCGTTCGGGAGCACGTTCATGACCAGGCACTTGGTGTCGCCGGCGAGGAGCTGGCTGATCTGCTCCTGCTGCTTGGTGGAGTCGCCGTCGTAGGTGAGGCGCTCCTGGGTGAGGCCGACCGACTTGGCGTAGGCGTCGCCGCCGGCCAGCCACGAGGCCTCGTACGGGTTGGACTCGTTGCGGACCTGGCCGACCAGCCGGACGTCGGACGGCTGGCAGGCACCCTCGGCGGCGGCGTCGTTTCCGCCGGCGGCCTGCTCGCTGCACCCGGCGAGGACGGCGGCGGCCAGGGACAGCGACATTATGGCTGCGGCGGGACGAGCGGTGAATCTCATGATCGAACCTCGTTTTCGTGAATCGCCGGTGGGCCCCGGCGGGGAACGGAGAGAACGGTCAGCGGGCCATCCAGCCTCCGTCGACGACCAGGACGTGGCCGTTGACGTAGTCGGCGGCGGTGGAGCTCAGGAAGACGGCCGCTCCGGCGACATCGGAGGCGTCACCCCAGCGGCCGGCGGGAATGCGTTCGAGGATGGCCCGGCTGCGGTCGGGGTCGGTGCGCAGCGCGGTCGTGTTGTCGGTGGCCATGTAGCCGGGGGCGATGGCGTTGACCTGCACGCCGTGTGGGCCCCATTCGTTGGCCAGGGCCTTGGTGAGGCCGGCGACGCCGTGCTTGCTGGCGGCGTACGACGCGACGCGGATCCCGCCCTGGAAGGACAGCAGGCTCGCGACGCTGACGATCTTGCCGTGTCCGCGTTCGGTCATCGGGCGCCCGAACGCCTGGCAGAGCAGGAACAGGCCGGTCAGGTTGGTGTCCAGCACGCGGTTCCAGGACTTCCGGCTGACGTCCACCGAGTCCTCGCGGTCGATGATCCCGGCGTTGTTGATCAGAATGTCGACCGGGTGGTCGCCGTTGACCCGGTCGGCGGCCCGCTCGACGGCGTCGTGGTCGCTGACGTCGAGGTCGACGACCCGGACGTCGCGGCCGAGGGCGGCCACCCGGTCGCGGGTGGCCGTCTGGGATCCGGGGCGGCCGAGCAGGACCAGGTCGGCGCCGGCCTGGGCGAGCCCGTAGGCGATGGCCTGTCCGATGCCGCGGCCGGCGCCGGTGACGACGGCGCGGCGACCGTGCAGGTCGAACGGCGTCACAGGTCCTCCAGCGCTACCGGGGTGAGGTCGGTGTAGTCGTTGTTCTCGCCGCCCATGGCCCAGATGAAGGCGTACGAGCCGGTGCCGACGCCGGAGTGGATCGACCACGGCGGCGAGATGACCGCCTCGCGGTCGCGGATGGCCAGGTGGCGGGCGGCGCCGGGCCGGCCCATGAAGTGGAAGACCCGGTCCTTCTCGTCGAGGTCGACGTAGAGGTAGACCTCGGTGCGCCGGTCGTGCAGGTGCGGCGGGCAGGTGTTCCACACCGAACCGTCGGCGATGACGGTGACGCCGAACTGGAGCACCGCCGTCTGTAGCTCCTGGCCCCAGGCGTAGCGGTAGAGGCTGCGTTCGTTGGCGCCCTGCGGGCTGCCGAGCTTGAGCGGCTCGACCGCCGCACGGCTCAGCAGGGTGGTGGGGTAGGTCGCGTGCGCCGGTGCGGAGACGAAGTAGAAGGCGGCGTCGGGGCCGGCGAAGACGACCTCGCTGCCGCGGCCGACGTACAGCCCGTCCAGGTGGCACAGTTCGAACTTCTCGTTGTCGACCAGGACGTGGCCTGACTTCCCGACGTTGACGATGCCGAGCTCGCGGCGGGTCAGGTGTGAGGGGGCGCCGAGCACGTCCCAGGCCGGCAGTTCGAGCCGGCCGTCGCCGGGGACGGCGCCGCCGACGACCAGCCGGTCGTCGTGGGTGTAGACCCCGCGCACCTCGCCGGCCCGGAACAGCTGCTCCACGAGGAAGTTCTTGCGCAGGTCCGCATTCGTCGCCGTCTCCACTTCGCCCGGCGAGGTCGAGTACCTAACTTCAATCAAGACTTGCTCCTCGTTTGTGAACCGCGTTCCGCTACGTGAACTGGGTCCGAAGATACCTATGACTCCGATCACAGGTCAAGGGAGTGAAACCAGTCCACCTATGTGAACCGTGGTGTAGGGTTGTGCGACCGCGAACGCCGCGCCATGTGTGATGAGGAGGTCTCGGTGGACACGGAGAAGACAGTCAACGGCAGCTCCGCCACCTCGCAGGTCAAGTCTGCCGCCCGCGTCCTCGACGTCCTGGACGACATCGCCGCCCATGGCCCCGGCACCCAGTTGCAGCTCGCCAAGCGCCTCGGCATCCCGAAGAGCAGCCTGCACGCGCTGCTGCGCACCATGTGCGCCCGCGGATGGCTCGACACCGACGAGACCGGCAGCATCTACCGCCTCGGCGTCCACACGCTGACGGTCAGCTCCGCCTATCTCGACGGCGACCCGGTGCTCGCCCGCGCCGGCGCCGTGATGGACGAGATCGCGGCGGCCACCGAGGAGACCGTGCACCTGGGCCGGCTCGAGGGCGCGGAGATCATCTACACCGCCAAACGCGAGTCCAAGCATCCGCTGCGCATGTACTCGGCCGTCGGCCGGCGCCTGCCCGCCTACACCACGGCGCTCGGCCGGGCCATGCTCGCCGAGATGCCCGAGGACGTCCGCGGCACGCTCGTCCCCCACGAGATCAAGGCGCTCACCGCCCAGACGATCACCGACCGGGACGCCCTCATGGCGATCATCGACAAGGCCGTCCAGGTGGGGTATGCGGAGGAGAGTGAGGAGTCCTGCTTGGGCGTACGCTGCTTCGGCGTCTCTCTGCCCTTCTCCCGCCGATCGGTCGACGCGATCAGCGTCGCGGTCCCGATCAGCCGCCTCGGCCAGGGCCGGGAGGACTTCATCATCGAGACGCTGCTGAGCGTGAAGGCCCGCCTGTCGGCGACGCGGGACAACCGGCTGATGCGCTGACCGCCACCCTCTACCGGGCGTCGTCGTGGGCCGTATCGCGGCCCACGACGGCGCCCGATGTCGTCACCGTTTCTCGAGCGCGGCCAGCACCCCGGCACGGCTGGCGTCCTCGCTGGCCAGCACGCCGCCGTTGGCCACCACGTCCGGGCTGATCTCGTTGAACACCATGCGGACGTCCTGCGGACGGGCGCCGAGGATCTCGACGGCATGCTCGGTCACGGCCCGGGCGAAGGCCTTGCGCTGCTCCAGGCTCCGGCCCGCGAGCAGCTCGACGGTGATGTTGGGCATGACGCTCTCTCCTATCACTGTCCACAAGATGGATCCGAGTTCACCAATGTGAACCGACCTTACAGTTCGGACTGCTGCATCGCAATGCATTCCGAACACGGTTCGCATCCTTGAAACCCGTGACCCGGCAGGCCACCACCGCGTTGAAGTGCCGAAGGACGCCACCGCAGGCCCGGCCGGAGGAGACCCTTGCGCGCGACACGACCGTCGGAGTCCCAGCGGATCCTGATGGAGCGGGTGGTCGCGGGCGGGATCGTCGTGTGCCTGTGCGCCTACCTCTACGACGTAGGGCTGGAACAGGCTGATCAGCTCGCCAGTGTGATCAGCGCGGTGGTAGCGGTCGCCGTCCTGCTCAGGCCCTACATTCTCAACCGCAAGGAGCGGCCGGTGTCCACCGACGAGCAGCAGGGCGACCCACCGCAGCCGGTCCGCCAGGGACATTCGGCCGGGCGGGACGTCACGGTGGAACGGGGCACGGTGGTCGCGCTCGTGGCCATCATCGCCATCCTCGCCGCAGCCGCGGTGGCGGTTGCCGCGGTGTGGTTCTTCGGGCCGAAGTCAGAAACGGCCACCAGTCGCGCCATTCCGGCGCAGCGCGAACCCGGCCCGCCGGCCGCCTCCTCCGAACCCGTCTCACCAGCGCCGTCACCGTCACCATCCGTTTCACCATCACCGTCACTGCCGGCCGTGACGGTGAAACAGACGTCCACCGAAACCCGGCCGCTGCACGCCGCTGCGCCACGGCTCACCACCCGCACGAAGACCACGCCGGTCGCGGCCCCTCCCCCGCCCACTCCACACGCCACGGAGGCCGCCGCCCCGACCGGCCGCACCATCTCGATCAACGGCGACCGGTTGGTCGATTTCGATCAATGGCCGCCGGTCATCACACCGGTCGGCTCACCGGAGTCCCGTCCGGGCACAGCCGACGTGCAAGTCGGGCCGGACAACCTCTATCCCCACAACGGCGCCGAGAACTGGTTCCGGGACTCGGGCACCTGCGCGGACACCCACGCCGCCCACGGCTCGAAGAACGAACTCGTGCTGAAGGCGAAGCTCGCCGGACGGCCCGGCGGCACGGTGACCGTCTGTCTGCGCACGACCGGTGGCGCCTACCACGTGCTGCGGATCTCCACCGACCAGGCCGACGGTGGCGGGAACCCCTACCACTTCACGATCGAAAGCGACGACAGCAGCCCGTCGTGACGCCCGCCCCGACGTGAGTTCCCGGCGGGCTGACGACGAACTCGCGCCGCGCCGGCCGGCGGTGACCGATCAGCCGGCGACCAGCCGCAGTGGTGCGATCCGCCGCAGCGCCTCGGCGGTGGCCTCGTCGGCCGGCAACTGGACCACCAGCCGCAGATTGTCGTCGCCCGGGAGCTTCATCGTCTCGTACGCCAGCCGCAGCGACCCCGCCTCGGGATGCTCCAGGCGCAGCAGCCCGTGCGCCCGCGGCAGGCCCGGCACCCGCCGCAGCCGCTCCGTGAGCTCGTCACCCGCCGCGGCCTCCAGCGCCCCGGTGAAATCCTGGCGCGGCGGGCCGTCCTTCAGCGCCGCCACCTGCTCATCGGCCACATGCGCCCAGTCCGGGTACGCCTCGCGGGCGCGCGGGTCGGTGAAGACGTAACGGATCAGGTTCGGCGGATCGCCGGCGAGCAGACCGATCGGCGCGGCCAGGCGACGAAACCCGGATGTGTACGCCAGCACGTCGCCGACCTGGTCGACCAGCATCGCCGCGCCGGGCTCCAACTGGTCGAGCAACCCGCGAAGCCCTGGCCGGACCGTCGGGTACTGATCTCTGACCAGCCCACCACACAGCCGGGCCGTCCGGGTGAGCCGGTGCAGATGGGCGCGCTCCGCGGCGGTCAGCCGCAACGGGCCGGCCAGCGCGGCCAGCACCTGCGGCGACGGACGCCGGTCGCGGCCCTGCTCGAGCCGGATCAGATACTCCACACTGATGCCGGCGAGCATCGCCACCTCGGAACGGCGCAGGCCGGGCGTGCGCCGGCGGATCCCGGGAGGCAGACCGACCTCGGCCGGGGTCACCTCCGCACGCCGGGCCCGCAGGAACAGTCCCAGCTCGTTGTCACCCACCCGCCGACAGTAACAACGCCCGGCCCGCCGAAGGTGGCCCCGCGAGTACCACCCTGAGCGCGGTCTCCCTGCCGCCCGCCGTCCGCACCACAGTCGAGACGACCCGACGAAAGGTGAGTCCCGACATGGCTTCGACAGTGGTAGTGGTGGGCGGCGGCTACGGCGGCATCGCGGTGGCCCGGGCCCTGGACGACATCGCGGAGGTGACGCTGGTGGAGCCGAAGGAGACCTTCGTCCACGTCGTCGCTCAACTGCGCGCGGCCACCGACCCGGCCTGGACCGACAAGATCTTCATCCGGTACGACGGACTGCTCACCCGCGGCCGCGTGCTCCGCGACATGGCGGCCGATGTCCGGCCCGGCCGGGTCGACCTCGCCTCCGGGACACGGCTGGACGCCGACTACGTGGTGTTGGCGACCGGCTCGACGGGCGCTTTCCCGCACCGGCTCGACACCGGCCGGCAGCGGCTGCGTGAGACCCACGAGGCCCTCCGGGCCGCGTCCGGGGTGCTGCTGCTCGGCGCCGGCGCGACCGGCCTGGAGTTCGCCGGCGAGATCGCGGCGGCCTGGCCGGGAAAGCCGGTGACCGTCGTCGACCCGGCGCCCGAACTGCTCGGCGGCCGGTTCACCGCCGAACTCCGTACCGAAGTGGCCCGGCAACTCGACGGCCTCGGGGTGCGGGTGCTGCTCGGCGCCAAACTCGACACCCTTCCGGACACCCCGGCCGGCACGGTACGCCCGTTCGCCGCCACCACCGCCGACGGCGAGACGATCAGCGCCGACCTGTGGTTCGCCTGCTACGGCACGACGGTGCCGAGCGGCCACCTCGGCGCCGCCCTGTCCGCGGTCCGGCGCCCGGACGGGCGGCTCCCGGTCACCGAACATCTGCGGGTGGCCGGGCACGACCGGGTCTTCGCCGTCGGCGACGCGAACGACACCCCTGAGCTGAAGACGGCCCGTGCCGCCGGGCACCAGGGCGAGGTGGCCGCCGCGAACATCCGCGCCCTGATCGAGGGCGGCCCGCTCACCACATACGAGCCGTTCCCGGACGGTGTCATCCTCACCCTGGGCCCGTCCGGCGGCGCCGGCTGGGTGCCGGAGCTCGGCTTCCTCGACGCCACCGCCACCACCCGGTTCAAGGGCACCTTCCGCCTGGCCGACTTCCGCAAGCTGCTCGGCGCCTGACCCATCCGTCCGGGTGGGATGGTCGTGATCCCGGACAGGGCGGATTTCACGGCGCGGACTCGCCGGTTTCGCCAGGCGAGCCGCGCCTCAGTCACCCGGAAGAATCAAGCCCGGCGGCGGCGGTCTGTGTTGTGGCCGGACGTTGATCACTTCTCGGTCCTCGCCCTCGCCGTGCGTGCCGAAGCATCTCCGGCACAGCGACCGCACGGCGTCGTCGGGGCGGGTGCCGCTCGGGTCGTACTCGTGCTCCGCCGTGGCAGGCTCCACCATCACGTAAGGCGCGATGTCGCCGGCGGCGCACACGCAGAAATGGTGGTTCGGGTACGCGGTCCGCGCCTCATCGACGGGGAAGGACGGCATCCCGTCGTTGACCGCGGGACAGTGCGGCGCATGGAACGTCATCATCGGCGGGTAGTGGCGGCGGATCAAAGGTTCACTCACCTCACGGCCCGGATCACGAAGCGTCCATAGTGGTCCGGCGGCTCCGGCGTGTGCAGGCAGGACGAGCGGTCGGCGGTGTGCTCGCGGCCCGGCTCCGGTTGCGATGGCGTGGCGAGAGCCAGCTCGGTTGTCACGCCGCCCACCACCCTTGCGTTTCCGTCATGTAAAGACGCTAGAGATCCCTCGGGTGGACCTCAAAGAAGTTTGCTCCAGTTTGCTTGTCCCTCGAACGCTTGACGGTTGCGTTTCAGCGCGCGAAGCATCAAAGGAAGGTCGAGCAAACTCAAGCAACCCTTGATCGGAGGGATCGGAAATGCAGCTGACGTTCCTCGGCAAGTCGACACAGGGTGGCGGTTCTCCGACGCTTTACGCGTCCGATCGAGGGTCGTACGTCGTTCAGGGGTGGAGGGTGCACGGACAGCCGTCGACCACGGTGGAGATTCCCGAGTCGTTGCTGCGGTTTCTGATGCCGGGCACGACCCTCGCCGTCGCCCTCGTTCCGACCGGGCACCGATGGAACGGCGACGACGGGGAGTGCGGCACCTTCACTCTCACGGGTGAAAGGCTCGATGATGATGTTCTTGCGCGGTTGGCCGTCCCGGGCCATGAGGCATGCATCGAGGTTCGGGAGCGACGGAAGGACGAGTGAGGGTGCGGCTGCTCCAGGGATCAGCGTTCTTCGACATCTTTCACACGAGTGAGCACTTCGCCTTCCACCTGGAGGTGGAGGACAGCTATCACACCCCCAGCGAGTCGGAGCCGTTCCGGAGGTTTCTCCGCGGTGAGGTGGACGACTTCCAGTGGCATCAGCCATGGCTCGACCTCGTACGCGAGGTCACGGCCACGGGGCGACGTATCGAACGCATCCGGATCGTGTCGGTGCCGCACGTCGACTACTCCCGCTGGGGCCTGACGGTGGCGCCGTTGAACATCGCGGCCGGCGAGGACATCCGGTGGCTTCCCCGGCACCTCCTGCACGGCATCGATGTCACCGCCGACGATTTCTGGCTCATCGACGATCGGCGGGTGGTCTTCACGGTGTTCACATCGGACGGCACCTGGTCCGGCGGAGCCGAGACCACCGACTCGAAGATCGTCGACCGGTGCGTGCGGGTCCGCAACACGCTCGGGAAACTCGCCATCCCCCACGCCGACTACGTGCGCTGAGCGGTGCCAGTTGTCGACGAGCGCGGTTCATCAGGCACGCGAGGCACTCGGCGTGCGGTTGCGTGACCTCCGTAAGGACGCCGGCCTGACCGGCAAAGGACTGGCCGACCTTGCCGGTTGGGACAGCTCCAAGGTCTCGAAGATCGAGTACGGCAGACAGGCGCCTTCGGAGGAGGACATCCGGGCCTGGTGTCGAGCATGTGGGGTTCCGGGCCAGGCCGAGGATCTCGTCGTCACCGCACGGGACGTCGAGTCGTCGTACGTCGAATGGCGCCGAAGGCTGCGCACCGGCACCCGCGCCCGCCAGGAGAAGTCGCAGACCCTGGAGAGCGAGACGCGGCTCATGCGCTGGTTCGAGCCGGTCCTGATACCCGGCTTGTTGCACACCGCCGAGTACGCCGCCGCAGTCCTGCGGAGGGTCACCGCCTTCTACGAGATCCCGGACGACGTCGACGCGGGCGTGTCCGCCCGGATGGAACGTCAACAGGTCCTCTACCGGCGCGGTCACAGTTTTCACTTCGTCATGGCCCAACAGGCGCTGCGCACGACCGTCGGAAACCGCGAGGTGATGGCCGGCCAACTGGACCGTCTGTTGTCCGTGATGTCGATGGGCCGAGTGCGGCTGGGCATCATCCCCGACCAGGCGCCGTACCTGGCGCCGTCGAACCAGTTCATCATGTTCGATGACCGACTCGTGCACGTCGAGGCGATCTCCGCCGAACTCACCGTCACGCAGCCGCGAGAGATCGCCCTGTACGCGCGGGCGTTCGGCATCCTCGCCGGCCAAGCCGCATACGGCACCAGGGCGCGCAGCATGATCCTGGACGAACTCCGGCGCCGCGAGGGTTGAATGGGCGGCATGGTCGAACTCAACGCTGAGGATCCACTCGCGGTCGTGGTCGTCGCGGTGATCCGGTCCGGGGACGTCGCACGGTTGCGGGAGCTGCTGGCCGAGCGGCCCGACCTGGCCACCGCCCGCATCGGGGACCGGACGCTGCTGCACGTGGTCACCGACTGGCCCGGAAACTACCCGGGCGGGCCTGCCACGGTGGCCGCGCTCGTCGAGGCGGGCGCCGACGTCGACGCCCGGTTCACCGGCTCGCACGCCGAGACACCCCTGCACTGGGCGGCCAGCTGCGACGACGTCCCCGTCCTCGACGCGCTGCTGGACGCCGGCGCGGACATCGACGCGCCGGGCGCGGTGATCGCCGGCGGCACGCCGCTGGACGACGCGACCGCGTTCGCGCAGTGGCGGGCCGCCCGCCGGCTCGTCGAGCGGGGCGCCCACATGACACTGTGGCACGCCGCGACGCTCGGCCGGCTCGACCTGCTGCGCGCCGCCTTCGACGGACCCGGGCAGCCGGAGCCCGCCGAGGTCGGCGACCTGTTCTGGGGCGCCTGTCACGGCGGCCAACTGGAGGCCGCCCGCTTCCTGCTCGACCGGGGCGCCGACCTCGACCGGATCCCCCGCTGGGAGAACCTGACCCCGCTGGACGCCGCCATCCGCGGCGGCGACGCCGAGGTCATCGCCTGGTTGCGCGAACACGGAGCGGCACGAGCCTCCTAAGTGCACCGATCTTGCACATCGAGGCGTATCGTTTCCGATGCATTTGCCGCCGATGCGGGGGATCATGGCGATGAAGAGAATACTTGCCATTTTTCTGTCGATCATCCTGTTGACCACGGGCTGCGGGGATTCCGAGGACTCCCCCGAAGCCGGCGCCGACGAGGTCACCTACCTGACCGCGTTCGGTGCGGTGGGCCGCGACGCCTTCGCCTGGGTCGCGCAGGAGAAGGGCTACTTCCGCGACGCCGGCCTGGACGTCACCATCCAGCTCGGCGCCGCGACCGGGGAGAACATCAAGGTGCTCAGCGCCGGGCAGGCGCAGTTCGCGAACCTGGACATGACCGGCGCCTGGATTCTGGCGGGCAAGGGCCAGGCCCCCGACATCCGGGCGTTCGCCGCGGTGCATCAGCAGACCCTCGTCTCGATCATCGCGCTGGAGGGTTCCGGCATCACCAAGCCGAAGGATCTGGAGGGCCGCAAGCTGGGCGCGGCGACCGGCTCGGTGAACCAGCTGCTCTTCCCGGCGTACGCGAAACTCGCCGGCATCGACGCCGGCAAGGTGGAGTGGGTCAACGCCCCGCCCGCTCAACTGCCGTCGCTGCTGGCCAGTGGCCGGGTCGACGCGCTCAGCACCTTCCTGATCGGCGCCCGGGGCATCGAGAAGGCGGCGGGCGGCAAGAAGACGGTCGTCCTTCCGTACAGTGAATTCCTGCCCGGTCTTTTCGGTAACGGCCTGATGGCGTCAAGCAAGGTCACCGCGGCGGATCCGGACATGGTCCGCAGGTTCCGGGACGCGGCGCTGAAGGGCCTGCAATACACCCTGGACCATCCGGACGAAGCCGCGCAGATCTTGAAGAAGGCGCAGCCGACCGCCGATGTGACGGCCGCCGTCGGCGAGATCACGCTGATGACGCCGGCGGTGAAGCCGTCCGGGGTCATCGACAAGACCAAGGTCGCCGACGCGTTGGCCACTTTGGAGGGCAACGGCCTGATTCCGCCGGGCCTGACCCCGGAGTCGGTGGTGGACTTCTCGCTGGCGCCGACGGCATGAGGGCCGCCTACTCCTTCGACAACGACGACCCGGCCGCGGAGCTGCGGCACGATCTGCTCGCCGAGATCCTCGACCCGTTCACCTTCGACCGGCTCGGCGCGCTCGGTGACCTGACCGGTCTGCGCTGCCTGGAGGCCGGCGCCGGCGGCGGAAGCGTGGCGCGCTGGCTGGCGGAGCGGGGCGGGCGCGTGCTGGCCACCGATCTCAACCCACGGCACGTTCCCGACAATCAGGGGTACGCGGTGCGCCGTCACGACCTCACCAGCGAGCCCGTCCCGGAGCCACCGTGGGATCTCATCCACGCCCGCCTGGTCCTCGCCCACCTTCACGATCAAAACCGGATTCTGGTACGCCTGGCGGACGCGCTCGCCCCGGGCGGGATCCTGGTCGTCGAGGACTGGCTTTCGGCGTACCCCGATGTGGTGTTGGCCGCCCCCGACGCCGCCGCCGCCGAACTGGTCGAGCGCTACCACCGCATCCTGGTGAATCAGTTGTTGCCGGCCAACGGCGCCGATCCCGCCTGGGCCGGCCGCGCACACGCCGCGATGCTGGCGGCCGGCTTCGGCGAGGTGACCACCGAGATCCGTGCCGGTTCGTGGGCCGGCGGCACGGCGGGCGCCCGGCTGATCGCGGTGAACGTGGCGCAGGTGGGCGACGGACTGCGCGCGGCAGGCATGACCGAGGCCGAGCTGGAGCGCCTGTGCCGGCTGGCCGACGACCCGACCCTGGTGGTCCGCAGTCACTTCACGTATTCGACGATGGGCCGCCGCCGGTGACCCGGTTCCGGTCGTGGGGGCTGCCGCTGCTCGGTGCGGTGACGGCGCTCGCCGTGTGGTGGTCGGCGACGGCCGTGTTCGGGATCCGCTCGTTCTTCCTGCCGGCGCCACCGGACATCGTGGAAGCCTTCGGGCGGCAACCGGCGTACCTGTTGCGGGAGGCCGGATCGACGGTGGCGGTGACGGTGACCGGGTTCGGCATCGCCGTGGTCGCCGGACTGCTGCTGGCGATGACGTTGACCGCCTGGCGGGCCCTGGAACGCGCCACCCTGCCGGTGCTCGTCGCGCTGAACTCGGTGCCGAAGGTGGCCGTCGCGCCGCTGCTCGTGGTGTGGCTGGGGTTCGGGGCGCAGCCGAAGATCGTACTGGTGGTGCTGATCTGCTTCTTCCCGGTCGTGGTCGCGACGATGGCCGGGCTCACCTCCACCCCGGCGGAGCTGAGCGAGCTGAGCCGGTCGCTGTCGGCGAGCGTCTGGCAGGCGTACGTCAAGATCCGCCTGCCGTGGGCGCTGCCGCAGATGTTCGTCGGGTTGAAGGTCGGCATCTCCCTCGCCGTGATCGGCGCCGTGGTCGCCGAGATCAACAACCCGACCGGCGGGCTCGGCGCGGTGATCGTGCTGTCCGGGATGTCGTTCGACACGCCGCTCGCGTTCGCCGCCATCATCCTGCTGGCGGTCCTCAGCACCACCCTGTTCTACCTGGTGGTGGCGTTGGAACGGCTGATGGTGCCGTGGGCGCGGGCGATCTCCGGATGATCGCGCTGACCCGGGTGTCGCGGACGTTCCCGGCCCGGACCGAGACCGTCGCCGCGCTGCACGAGATCGACCTGACGGTGGCCGAGGGCGAGTTCGTCGCGGTGATCGGCCGGTCCGGATGCGGCAAGTCGACCCTGCTGCGGCTGATCGCCGGACTGCTCGAACCCACGTCGGGCACGATCACCGTGGACGGCGGCCCGGTGCACGGCCCACGCCGGGACGTGGCGCTGATGCAGCAACAACCGGCGCTGCTGCCATGGCGTACCGCCCTGGGCAACGTGCTGCTGCCGGTCGAGATCGCGCGGCTGCCACGGGGCGAGGGCGCCGACCGGGCCCGCGAGCTGCTCGACGCGGTGGGGCTGGCCGGTTTTCATCACCGGCATCCGTACGAGCTGTCAGGTGGCATGCAGCAGCGGGTGGCGCTGTGCCGGGCGCTGATCCAGCAGCCCCACGTGCTGCTGATGGACGAGCCGTTCTCCGCGCTGGACGCCCTGACCCGCGAGGACATGGCCGCCCAGTTGCAGGCCCTGCACCTGGCCCGGCCGGCGACCACGGTCTTCGTCACGCACTCGATCCAGGAGGCCGTGCTGCTCGCCGACCGCGTCGTGGTCCTGTCACCGCGGCCGGGGAGGGTGCGTGAGGTGCTCGCCGTCGACATCCCCCGGCCACGGTCGCTGGGCCGCAGCGCGGCGCTGCCGGCGGTGGCGGAGTGCGTGGCTCACCTGCACGACGTGCTGGCCAAGGCCGGAGACGACCTCGAACCGTAACGTGCCGGTGATCACGCCGCCGACCGGAACGCACGAACCTACTCTTACGTGAGGGTAGATTCGGCCGGTGAAAACGATCTCCTCCTGGCTGACCTCACCGAAGGTCCTGCGTACCGAGGTTCTGGCCGGCCTCGTGGTGGCACTCGCGCTGATCCCGGAGGCGATCTCCTTCTCGATCCTGGCCGGCGTCGATCCGCGGGTCGGGCTGTTCGCCTCGTTCACGATGGCCGTCACCATCGCCTTCACCGGCGGCCGGCCCGCGATGATCAGTGCGGCCACCGGTGCGGTCGCACTGGTGGTCGCCCCGCTGGTCGCCTCGCACGGGCTGGACCACCTGATCGCCGCGGTCATCCTGGGTGGGCTGTTCCAGGTGCTGTTCGCGGTGCTCGGGGTGGCCAGGCTGATGCGGTTCATCCCGCGCAGCGTCATGATCGGCTTCGTCAACGCCCTGGCCATCCTGATCTTCACGGCCCAGTTGCCGCACCTGATCGACGTACCGTGGCCGGTCTACCCGCTGGTGGCCGTCGCGCTGGCGATCATGGTGTTCCTGCCACGGCTGACCACCGTCGTACCGGCGCCGCTCATCGCGATCGTGCTGCTGACCGGATTCACCGTGCTCGCCGGCGTCGCCGTGCCCACCGTCGGTGACGAGAGCACGCTGCCGGACAGCCTGCCCACGCTCGGCATCCCCGACGTGCCGTTCACTTTCGACACGCTGCGGGTCATCGCTCCGTACGCTCTCGGAATCGCCCTTGTGGGTCTGATGGAATCGCTGATGACCGCCAAGCTGGTCGACGACATCACCGACACCCACTCCGACAAGACCCGCGAGTCGTGGGGACAGGGCGTCGCGAACATCGTCACCGGCTTCTTCGGCGGCATGGGCGGCTGCGCCATGATCGGCCAGACGATGATCAACGTGAAGGCGTCCGGCGCGCGTACCCGCCTGTCGACGTTCCTGGCCGGGGCGTTCCTGCTGATCCTGGTCGTCGCTCTCGGTGACGTGGTCGCGCTGATCCCGATGGCCGCCCTGGTCGCCGTGATGATCATCGTTTCGGTGTCGACGTTCGACTGGCACAGCATCGCCCCCGCCACCATGCGGCGCATGCCGGCCGGCGAGATCATCGTCATGCTGGTCACCGTCGCCGGCACGCTGACCACCCACAATCTGGCCGTCGGTGTCGTCCTGGGCGTGCTGGCCGCAATGGTGATCTTCGCTCGCCGGGTGGCGCATTTCGCGGCGGTCGAGAAGATCGACGACAACACCTATCTGGTACGGGGTGAGCTGTTCTTCGCCTCCAGCAACGACCTGGTCTACCAGTTCGACTACGCCGGCGACCCGGATCACGTCGTCATCGACCTGTCCGCCACGCACGTGTGGGACGCCTCCTCGGTCGCCGCCCTGGACGCGATCACCACCAAGTACGCCCAGCGCGGCAAGACCGTCGAGATCACCGGCCTGAACGAGGCCAGCGCCCGGATCCACGAGACCCTGGCCGGGAAACTCAACGCCGGCCACTGAGAGACTGCTGCCATGACGGCTGGACGCATGCGGATCGGTGAGGCCGCCGAACGGGTGGGCCTGAGCATCCGCACCCTGCGCCACTACGAGGAGGCGGGCCTGGTCCGGCCGTCGGCACGCAGCGAGGGCGGGTTCCGGCTCTACACCGAACCCGACCTCGACCGGCTGCGCGTCATCAAACGCATGAAGCCGCTCGGCTTCACCCTCGACGAGATGCGCGACCTGCTCACCACACTCGACGCGCTGAGCGACCCGGACGGCGACCGGGCGGCCCTGCTGGAACGGCTCGCCGCGTTCCACAGCGCCGCCCACACGCGGGTCCAGCAGTTACGCGACCAGCTCGAGATGGCCGAGGACTTCGCCGGACAGATCGCCGAACAGATGCGGCGGCACGGCGGTTAGACAGCGGCGAGTTCGGCGGCCCCGAACGAGACCGAGAACCGCTTGCACCAGATGCTGACGCTGCGGAACGCCGCCGGGTCGATCCCGGCGGCGAGCCGGTACACCTGGTCGCCGTGGTTGCCCTTGAGTTCGCCGAGTTCCGCGTACTCGCCGTCGTCGAACACCCGCCAGCCGGCCGTTCCGGTGCGCACCTCCTGGTCGGACAGCCACACCCGCAGGTCGGGACCGTCGCTGGTGTCCAGCCCGGCGATCTCCAGCTGGTGGCTGCCGTCGGGATTGCGGACCATCCGCGCCGTACCGCTGGTGTCGTGCTCATGGGTGATGAAGTCGCCCTGGGCGATCACGACCGGCGCGACCGCGGGCAAGCCGGACGGCTGCGGCGCCGTGGACGGCACGGTCGACAGTGTGTCGGTGACGACGGTGTCGGTGAACAGCCGCCAGGGCTCGAACCAGTAGAGGCCGCCCGCCACGCCGAGGCCGAGCACCGCGACGGCGATCCAGGTGACGGGTCTGCTGAGAAGTCGGCGAATCACCCGTCAAGTCAATCCGCTCCGCCCCGGCGATGGCCAGCCCCGGTCGCCTTACGGATTACTTACCGCTCCTCCGGCGCCTGCCCGGCCCGCGGGTGGCCGAGCGGTGATTCAGCCGACGACGGGACTGCGCCGTTCGAGGAGGATGACATCACGCCAGACACCGTGGTGTTCGCCGACGCGTTCGCGGGTGCCGACGGTACGGAAGCCGCAGGCGGCGTGCAGGGCAAGGCTGGGCGTGTTCTCCGGGAAGATCCCGGATTGGATGGTCCAGATCCCGGCCGCCTCGGTCGCGGTGATGAGCGTGTCGAGCAGGGCCCGGCCGACGCCCTTGCCACCGTGATCCGGGTGCACGTAGACGGAGTGCTCGACGACGCCGGCGTAGACGCAGCGCTCGGAGACCGGACTGCACGCGACCCAGCCGGCCACGCTGCCGTCGGCGCCGAGGGCGACGAAGCGTTGATCGGGCAGCCGGGAGGCGGTGAACCGCTCCCAGGTGGGCGGCTCGGTCTCGAAGGTGGCGTTACCGGTGGCGATGCCGAGCCGGTAGATCTCCAGAACCTGGGCGGCGTGCTCGCCGGTCATCGCGGTGATCGCGGTCATGGTGTGGCATTCTCCCGCACCGGGTGGTCAGTGGTCGGCGCGCGGTGCGTACATGATCACCGCGACGCCGACCAGGCAGATCGCCGCACCGATGAGGTCCCACCGGTCGGGGCGGAACTTGTCGACCACCATGGCCCAGGCCAGCGACCCGGCCACGAAGACACCACCGTAGGCGGCCAGGATCCGGCCGAAGTTGGCGTCCGGTTGCAGGGTCGCGACGAACCCGTAGGCGCCGAGCGCGGCGACCCCGGCGGCGATCCACCACAGCCCGCGGTTCTCCCGCCAGCCCTGCCAGATCAGCCAGGCGCCGCCGATCTCGGCGAGCGCGGCCAGCACGAACAACAGCAGGGACCGAACAATCGTCACACCCGGCAACCTACCCGGTGGAGATCATCACCGCGTCGCGCAGGAGCAGGCGGCGGGCACGGTCAATGATCGCCGGCATCGGCCTCCCTGCGTCCGATGCTCGCGAACGGGATCGGGCAGCACGGCTGCGCGGCACACTCCACCAGGCCCAGGCTGCGTTCCGGCTCGGCCAGCAGCCCCCGCCGCTGGTACCGGATGCAAGCCCCCGGCTGACCGAGGCCCGCTCCTTACAGCGGGCTCCAGTGGAACTGGATGATCGTGCAGACCAGGATGAGCCCGCTCAGGACGGCGTAGACCCCTGCGGTCCGGCGCATCCCGGACTTGTGGGCGATGCCCGCGATGCACAACGGACCGAATACGAAGACGACCAGAGTCGCGACGAACAGAGCCATGCCGGCGAACTCGACAGCCGGGTCGGACTTCTCCTTCCACGTAGAGAAGGTGACCACGAGCGACAGGTAAAGAAGGCCGGCCGAAGTCACCGGCCAGCAGAGGGTCAGGCCGGCGATGGTGAGCGGCCCAACCGCATCGGACTTCGATGTTGATCCATCGTTCATGCGGTCAGGCTAGGGAGCTGATGCTACTTCCGGGTACCCGCGTGGATGCCCGCTCGGCCGGCCCGTGATCGCTGTCCGATAATGGCTTCATCCTGGGGCAAGACGGCTCTATGCTGCTCGATCGCGGGGCGATCAGTACGGCCCGGCAACCGCTTCCCGATGTCGAGGAGTCTTCCGATGCCACACGTGACGCTCCACGCGCTCGAAGAGGAACTCACCGGGCGCGAACCCGGCCTCATCCGCGAACTGACCGACGCCGTCGTGTCCGTGTACGGCGATTGGGCCCGCAGTTCGGTGGACGTCCGGCTGATCGGCGTCCCGGCCGGCCGCTGGGCGCGCGGCGGCGTAGCGGTCGCCACCGCCGCGCCCTCGGTCACGTTCGGGATGCGCGAGGAGGTCTTCGCCCGACCGGACGCGCCCCGGGTCGTCGCCCAACTGGTGTCCGCGTTCACCGACGCCGTCACATCCGTGTTCGGCCCCGGCTGCCGCGACGAGGTCCTCGTCGAACTGGTCGGCCAGCCCACGTCCCGCTCCGGCCTCGGCGGCAACGTCATCAGCGACTCCGCTACCCGCTGACAGATCAAGCTGCCATCATCGTTCGGCATGGCGAATGTCTGGTCCGGGGTGACGATCGACTGTCTCGATCCGGAGCGCGTGGCGCGATTCTGGAGTGCCTGCTGGGCCGTGAGCCCGGACCGTCCGAGCAGGGATGGGTCTATCTCGGCGAACGGGGTGACCCGCAACCGCGACTGGTTTTCCAGCCGGTCTCCGAGCCGGCCACCGGCAAGGTGCGGATCCACCTCGACGTCACCGTTGACGACATCGAGGAGGCCATGGCGACGGTCCTGGCCCTCGGTGGACGGTCCACCGGTGAGCGGCACGACTACGACGAAGGCGTGGTGGTCGTCATGGCCGACCCGGAGGATCACGAGTTCTGCCTGGTTCAGTACTACCGAACGTGATCCGCCAACAGCTCCAGGCAGTGCCGTGGGCTCTCCACATGGGCGTTGTGGCCCAGCCCGGCCAGGGTGACCACCGGTACGCCCCACTGCCGCAACTGGTCATCGGTGTTCATCGGGTCGTGTTCGCCGCGGGCCAGCGTGACCGCCGCCGCCGTGCCGGCCACCAGTGCGGCCATGTCCGGCTTCCCCACCCCGAAGGCGCGCGGGTCGAGCGCGAGCCGCCAGCGCCCGCCGGTCTCGTGGATCCCGGCACTTACCGCCGGATCGTCCGGCGTGAGCAGCCCGGCCAGCCCGGACACCCGCAGATGCCGGGCGGCGGCCTCGTCCGCCGAGTCGAACCAGGCGACCGGCCGATCCGCCATGGCCCCGGCACGGTCCAGATCCTCATCGCTCCAGGCGACCTTGATGCCGAGCCCGATCACCGCGGCCACCGGCAGGCGGGCGGCCAGCGCGAGCGCGACCACCCCGCCGAGCGAGTGGCCCAGCACGACGGTGGGGCCGCCGCCGGTCACCAGCGGGCGCACCGCCTCGGCCAGGGCATCGAACGTGTATTCCGGCAGCGCCGGAGACCCGCCGTGCCCGGGTAGGTCCGGCGCGATCCACCGGCCGGGCCAGCGGTTCGCCAGTTCGGGCCACCAGCCGGACCACACGTCACCGGTGGCGCCCAGCCCGTGCAGCAACAGCAGCAGCGGCTCACCGTCGCCGCCGGCGCGTACCCGCAGATCAGCTTCCATCACCGGATGATGCCATCCGGCGACGGAATCGAGTTGTCCGCTCCTCCCTCATGAGGCAGCCTGCACTCATGATCGAGACGCGGGTGCTGGCTCCGGACGACTGGAGGATCTGGCGGGGGTTGCGGCTCGCCGCACTGACCGAGGCGGGTGACGCGTTCGGTGCCCGGCTGGCGGACTGGTCGGGCGAGGGCGACCGGGAGGACCGGTGGCGGGCACGGCTCGCGATTCCGGGTTCGATCAACCTGGTGGCGGTCGTCGACGGGCAGCCGGTGGGGATGGCGAGCGGCGTACCGGGCGAAAATGAGCAGATCGTCGAGCTGATCTCGATGTACGTCGCTCCGGCGGGACGCGGCCGCGGAGCCGGGGATCTGCTGGTGGAGGCCGTGGAGCGGTGGGCCCGCCAGAGGGGAGCCGAGGTGCTGAGGCTGGCCGTGGCGGAGGGCAACGAGAACGCGTGGGCCCTGTACGAGCGCAACGGGTTCCGGGACACGGGCGAGATCAGCGGTCTCATGCCCGACGGGATCCGCCGCGAGCACGTGCTGACGAAGATCCTGGTGGGCTGACGGCGGTCAGGGCTGGTATCGGTAGCCCATGCCGGGTTCGGTGATCAGGTGGCGGGGCCGGGCCGGGTCGGCTTCGAGTTTGCGGCGCAGCCGGGCCATGTATTGACGCAGATAGTTGGTCTGGTTGTGGTATTCCGGCCCCCAGACGTCGTGCAGCAGGTTCTGCTGGGTGATGAGTTTGCCGGGGTGGCGCAGCAGGTGTTCGAGTAGCTGCCACTCGGTGGGGGTGAGCCGGATGTCGGCGCCGTTCCCGGTGACCGTCCGGGCCGCGAGGTCGACGGTGACCTCACCGATGCGCACCTGCGGACCGGCTTCGTCGGTGGGCTGGATCCGGCGGGTGACGGCCCGGATCCGGGCGAGCAGCTCGTCGATGCTGAACGGCTTGGTGACGTAGTCGTCGGCGCCGGCGTCGAGGGCGGTGACCTTGTCGAGGCTGCCGGCACGCCCGGAGAGCACGATGATCGGGACGGTGGTCCAGCCGCGCAGGCCGCGGACGACCTCGGTGCCGTCCATGTCGGGCAGGCCGAGGTCGAGGATGACCAGGTCGGGGTGGTGGCGTGCGGCATGGTGCAGGGCGGACGTGGCGTCGGGTGCGGTGTCGACGGTGTAGCCGCGGGCTTTGAGGTTGATCCGCAGCGCCCGCACGATCTGTGGGTCGTCGTCGACGATGAGCAGGCGGGTCATGCCATGCCGCCGGCGGGCAGGGCGAGGATCATGGTGAGGCCGCCTCCGGGTGTCTCGTCGGGGGTGAGGGTGCCGCCCATCGCTTCGGTGAGGCCGCGGGACAGGGCCAGGCCGAGGCCGACGCCGGTGCCGGTGTCGCGGTCGCCGAGGCGCTGGAAGGGCAGGAAGACGTCGTCCCACCGGTCGTGGGGGATGCCGGGGCCGTGGTCGATGACGCGTAGTTCGACGGTGTCGCCGTGGCTGCTGCCGGTGATCACGGGCGGGCGGCCGGGTGGGCTGTGGCGCAGCGCGTTGGTGACGATGTTGACCAGGATACGTTCGAGCAGGCCGGGGTCGGCGTGCAAGGGCGGCAGGTCGTCGGGGACGTGCACGGTGACGTCGTGGCCGTCGGGGCCGATCTCGTCGAGGGCGCGGGGGACGACGTCTTCGGCGCCGACGTCGATGGCGACGACGCCGAGGGCGCCGGCCTGCAGACGGCTCATGTCGAGCAGGTTGGCCACGAGCCGGTCGAGGCGGCCCAGGGATTCGTCGGTGGTGGCCAGCAGCTCGTCGCGGTCCTCGTCGTCGAGTTGGATGTCGCGGCTGCGCAGTCCGGCGACGGCGGCGGTGGCGGCGGCCAGTGGGGTGCGCAGGTCGTGGCTGACCGCGGCCAGCAGGGCGGTGCGCAGCCGGTCGGCCTCGGCGAGGGGTTTGGCGGCGGCGGCCTCGGTGGCGAGGCGTTCCTGTTTCAGGGCGACGGCGGCCTGGGCGGCGAAGGCTTCCACGATGCGCCGGTCGGAGGCTTCCAGGATCCGGCCGCGCAGCAGGACCGTCAGGGTCTCGTCGGCTTTGACCTCGACGTCGGCGTCGACGGGTGCCACACAGACCGGATGGCCGACGGCGGCGACGACCGTGCCGTCGTCGATCAGGGTGACCGAGTCGAGGCCGAACGTCTCGCGGAGCCGGTCGAGCAGGGCGATCAGGGGCCGTTCGCCGCGCAGGACGCTGCCGGCGACGGTGGCCAGGGTCTGCGCGTCGGCGGACGCCTGTGCGGCCTGCCGGGTCTTGCGGGCGGCGGTGTCGACGACCCAGCTGACGGCGACGGCGACGGTGACGAAGATGGCCAGGGCGAGCAGGTTCTGCACTTCGGCGATGGTGAACCGGAACAGCGGTGGGGTGAAGAACCAGTTGAGTGCCAGGGAGGCGCCGACGGCGGCGAGCAGGGCCGGCCAGAGTCCGCCGATCAGGGCGACGCCGACGACGGCGGCCAGGAAGAGCAGGATGTCGTTGGTGAGCGACAGTTGCGGGCCGACCTTGAGCAGCGCGACCAGCAGCGGCAGGCCGAGCAGCGCGGTGAGGAACCCGGCGACGCGGCGGCTGCGGGACAGCGCCGCGGGCATCGGGCCGCGGCGGCGGCCCCGGCCGGCGTGTTCGTGGCTGACCAGGTGCACGTCGATGGAGCCGGAGCGGGCGATCGTGGTGACGCCGACGCCCGCGGAGAGGATCTGGGCGAACCGGCCGCGGCGGGAGGCGCCGAGGACGATCTGGGTGGCGTTGGCGCCGCGGGCGAAGTCGAGCACGGCCTGCGGGATGTCGGCGCCGACGACCTGGTGGTAGCTGCCACCGAGGCTCTCCACCAGGACGCGCTGCTTGGCGAGCGCGGCCGGGTCGGCGCCGGCCAGGCCGTCGCTGCGGGCCACGTGTACGGCGAGCAGGTCGGCGCCTTTGGTGCGGGCGGCGATGCGGGAGGCACGGCGGATGAGGGTGTCGCCTTCGAGCCCGCCGGTCAGCGCGACGACGATGCGTTCGCGGGTCTCCCAGGTGGAGTCGATGGCGTGGTCGGCGCGGTATTTGTCGAGCTGGTCCTCGACCTTGTCGGCGAGCCACAGCAGGGCCAGTTCGCGCAGGGCGGTGAGGTTGCCGGTGCGGAAGTAATTGCCGAGCGCGGCGTCGATCTTCTCGGGCTGGTAGATGTTGCCGTGGGCCATCCGGCGGCGCAGCGCCTCCGGGGTCATGTCGACGAGTTCGACCTGTTCGGCGGCGCGGACGATCGCGTCGGGGAGCGTCTCGCGCTGTTCGGCGCCGGTGATGCGGGTGACGACGTCGTTGAGTGACTCCAGGTGCTGGATGTTGACGGTGGTGAGCACGCTGATGCCGGCGTCCAGTAGTTGCTGGACGTCCTGCCAGCGTTTGGCGTTGCGGCAGCCGGGGATGTTGGTGTGGGCGAGTTCGTCGACGACGGCGATGTCGGGGCGGCGGCGCAGGACGGCGTCGAGGTCCATCTCGGTGAAGGCCACGCCGCGGTAGGTCATCGTGCGGCGCGGCACGACCTCGAGGTCGCCGAGCATGGCGGCGGTGTGTCTGCGGCCGTGCGTCTCGACCAGGCCGATCACGACGTCGGTGCCGCGTCCGGCGCGTCGCCGGGCTTCCTCGAGCATGGCGTACGTCTTGCCGACGCCCGGCGCCGCGCCGAGGTAGATCCGCAGTTCACCGCGAGGCATGGGGCTCATTGTCCCGCCCGTCCAGGGCCATGTTGAGTTCGAGGACGTTCACGCCGGGTTCGCCGAGCAGGCCCAGCGCCCGGCCGGTGGTGTGCTCGGCGATCAGTTCCCGCACCCGGGCCTCGGGAAGGCCGCGTTCGCGGGCCACCCGGGGCGCTTGCAGGGCGGCGTAGGCCGGGCTGATGTGCGGGTCGAGCCCGCTGCCGCCGGCGGTGACCGCGTCGGCGGGCACGACCGGGTCGGCCGGCGCGTCGCCGCGGATCGGGGTGATCACGGCGCCGAGGGCGCGGTAGTCCGTGCCGTTCCCGGCCGGTTCGACGGTGACGCCCCGGTAGGTGGTCAGGAACGGGGTGCCGGTCTGGTTGACCGACACGACCCGGGTGACCGGCCCGGTGAGGCCGTCGCGGTGGAAGACCGCGAGGACCGCGCCGACGCCGTCGGGGGTGCAGTAGGGGCGGCGGCCGTCGACGCCCTCGAGCTTGCCGATGGCGAGGCTGCGGGCGCAGACCTGGGTGAGCAGACTCGGCGACGGGTCGCCGGAGAGCGTGTCGACGACGCTCTCCGGGCCGAGGTTGCTCGCGCCGGTCGCGGTCGGGTCGTAGCGGTTCGCCGACGGCCGGCTCTGGAAATAGCGGGGATCGCCGTCGAAGGACTGGCCGATCAGGGTGCTGCCGGCAGAGACCATCGAGCCGGATGCCTTGTCCGACAGCCCGGGGAGCCGGCCGATCCCGACGATCAGCAGCGGGTAGGCCAGGCCGAGGATGACGGTGAGCACGAGCAGCGCGCGCAGGGCGGCGAGGTGCTGGGCGAGCCAGGCGGGAAGGCGCATGATGATCAGATCCCGGGGATGAGCTGGATGAGCAGGTCGATGAGCTTGATGCCGACGAACGGTGTGACCACGCCGCCGAGGCCGTAGATCAGCAGGTTGCGGCTGAGCAGCCGGCTCGCCGCCGCCGGCCGGTAGCGGACACCGCGCAGGGCCAGCGGGATCAGGAAGACGATGACGATCGCGTTGAAGACGACCGCGGACAGGATCGCCGACCCGGGTGAGTGCAGCCGCATGACGTTGAGGGTGTCCAGGCCCGGGTAGACGGCGGCGAACATGGCCGGGATGATCGCGAAGTACTTGGCGATGTCGTTGGCGATGGAGAACGTCGTCAGCGCGCCGCGGGTGATCAGCAGCTGCTTGCCGATCTCGACGATCTCGATCAGTTTCGTCGGGTCGGAGTCGAGGTCGATCATGTTGCCGGCCTCCTTCGCCGCCGAGGTGCCGGTGTTCATGGCGACACCGACGTCGGCCTGGGCGAGTGCGGGCGCGTCGTTCGTACCGTCTCCGGTCATGGCGACCAGCCGCCCACCCGCCTGTTCCTTCCGGATAAGGGCGAGTTTGTCCTCCGGGGTGGCTTCGGCGAGGAAGTCGTCGACGCCGGCCTCGGCGGCGATCGCCGCCGCCGTGCGCGGGTTGTCGCCGGTGATCATGACGGTGCGGATGCCCATCCGGCGCATCTCGTCGAACCGCTCGCGCATGCCCGGCTTGACCACGTCCTTGAGGTCGATCACCCCGAGCACCTGATCGTTCTCGGCCACCACGAGCGGGGTTCCGCCGTCGGAGCTGATCCGGTCGACGATCTCGTCGATCTCGGCGTCGCGTACCCCGGCCCATTTCAGCACGGCCGCGGCGGCCCCCTTGCGGATCGTGCGCCCGTCGAGGTCGACGCCGCTCATCCGGGTCTGCGCGGTGAACGGCACCCACCGCGCCCCGGCCAGCAGGCCCGGCTCCCGGTCCCGCAGCCCGAACTCGTTCTTCGCGAGCACCACGATCGATCGACCTTCGGGCGTCTCATCGGCGAGGCTGGCCAGTTGCGCCGCGTCGGCGAGACGTTTCGGATCAACCCCGCTGACCGGTACGAACTCCGCCGCCTGCCGATTGCCGAGCGTGATGGTGCCGGTCTTGTCGAGCAGCAGCGTGTTGACGTCCCCGGCCGCCTCGACGGCGCGGCCGCTCATGGCCAGCACGTTGCGCTGGACCAGGCGGTCCATGCCCGCGATGCCGATCGCCGACAGCAGCGCCCCGATCGTGGTCGGGATGAGGCAGACCAGCAGCGACACGAGCACGACGCCGGTGACGCCGTGGCCGTCGATCGCCGTCGTGTCCGGCGCCGCCGCCTGATAGGCCTTGGTGTAGATGGCCAGTGGCTGGAGCGTGACGACCGCCAGCAGGAAGATGATCGTCAGCGCGGCGAGCAGGATGTTCAGGGCGATCTCGTTCGGGGTCTTCTGCCGGTTCGCGCCCTCGACCAGGGCGATCATCCGGTCCACGAAGCTATCCCCCGGCCTCTGGGTGATCCGCACGATGATGCGGTCGCTGAGGACCGTGGTGCCGCCGGTGACCGCGGACCGGTCGCCGCCGGACTCGCGGATGACCGGCGCCGACTCGCCGGTGATGGCCGACTCGTCGACGCTGGCGATGCCCTCGACGACGTCGCCGTCACCGGGGATGACCTGCCCGGCTTCGACGGTCACCAGGTCGCCCTGCCGTAGTTCGGTCGCCGGGATGTCCCGGCCGTCGGCCAGGTGGGCGACGGTGTCCCGCTTGGCCGACCGCAGGGCGGCCGCCTGGGCCTTGCCGCGGCCCTCGGCGACGGCCTCGGCCAGGTTCGCGAACACCACGGTCAGCCACAGCCAGACCGTGATCAGCCAGGCGAACAGGCTCGGCTCGACGACGGCCAGGACGGTGGTGAAGACGGCGCCGGCCTCGACGATGAACATCACCGGGTTGCGCCACATGATGCGCGGGTCCAGCTTGCGCAGCGCGTCCGGCAGCGACCGCAGCAACTGCTTCGGGTCGAGCAGGCCCGCCTTCACCGGCCTGGCCGACGGTGCGGGTTCCGGCCCGGCCTCGACCAGGTCGTCCAGGGTCATGGTCATCGAAGTGCCTTTCTCACGTTCGGTGCTGGGCCGGGTCATGACAGGCCCTCGGCGAGCGGGCCGAGCGCCAGCGCGGGAAGGAACGTCAGCGCGACCAGGACGACGGTCACGCCGGCGACCATGCCGACGAACAGCGGCCGGTGGGTGGGCAGGGTGCCCTCGGACTCCGGAACCGAATGTTGCCCGGCCAGTGACCCGGCCAGGGCCAGCACCAGGATCAGCGGCAGGAACCGGCCCAGCAGCATCGCCAGGCCCAGCGCGACGTCCCACCACGGTGTGTCGACCGTGATGCCGGCGAACGCGGAGCCGTTGTTGTTGCCGGCGCTGGTGAACGCGTACAGCACCTCGGAGAGGCCGTGCGGCCCGGTGTTGAGCGCGGTGGCGTCGTTGCCGGTGGCGAACGCCGCCGCCGTTCCGCCGAGCACGATCAGCGGGGTGACCAGGAAGTACAGCGACGCGAGCTGAATCTCCCGGACCCGGATCCGTTTGCCCAGGTATTCGGGGGTACGGCCGACCATCAGCCCCGCCACGAACACCGTGATCGTCGCCAGGATCAGCATGCCGTAGAGACCCGAGCCGGCCCCGCCCGGCGCGACCTCGCCGAGCATCATGTTGACCATCGGCATCATCCCGCCGAGCGCGGTGTACGAGTCGTGGAACGAGTTGACCGCCCCGGTCGACGTGAGCGTGGTCGCGGCCGCGAACGTCGCCGAGCCGGGGATCCCGAAGCGGGCCTCCTTGCCCTCCATGGCCGCGCCGACCGCCTGCGGCACCGTGCCGGCGCCGTGCGTCTCGAACCCGACGGTCAGGGCGATGCTGCCGAGTGCCAGCAGGGCCATGACCGCGGCGATGGCATAACCCTGCCGGTTCTGGCCGACCATCCGGCCGAACACCCGCGGCAGACTGAACGGGATCAGCAGCATCAGCAGGATCTGCAACCAGTTCGTCCAGGCCGTGGGGTTCTCGAAGGGGTGCGCCGAGTTGGCGTTGTAGAAGCCGCCCCCGTTGGTGCCGAGTTCCTTGATGGCCTCCTGCGAGGCGACCGGGCCGCCGGTGATGTGCTGGACACCGCCGGTCAGCGTGGTCACATCGACACCGGCCGACAGGTTCTGCACCACACCGCCGACCATGAACACGACGGCGAACACCACCGACAGCGGCAGCAGGATCCGCAGCGTGATCCGGGTCAGGTCGACCCAGAAATTGCCGAGCGTCTCGGCTCGACGGGCCGCGAAGCCGCGCACCAGCGCCACCGCCACCGCGATGCCGACACCGGCGGAGACGAAGTTCTGGACGGCGAGACCGGCCATCTGCACCAGGTGACCCATCGTGGACTCACCCGAGTAGGCCTGCCAGTTCGTGTTCGTCACGAAGCTGACCGCGGTGTTCCAGGCGATGTGGTCCTCGACCGCCGGCAGGCCCAGCGACAGCCACAGCCGGTCCTGCAACCGCAGGAAGGCGTAGAGGAACAGGATCGAGACCGCGGAGAACGCGAGCACACCACGGGCGTAGACACCCCAGGCCTGCCCGGCGTTCGCGTCCACGCCGACCAGCCGGTAGACACCGCGCTCGACGACGTTGTGGTCCCGGCCGGAGACCACCCGGTACATGTAGTCGCCGAACGGCCGGTGCACCGCGACGAGCGCGGCGGCCAGCATCAGCACGGCGATCCAGCCGGTCATCAAAAACGCTCCGGGAACAGCAGGGCCGCCACCAGCAGGACGGCCAGCGACACGGCCAGGATCAGACCGATCAGGTTGACGGCGTTCATCGACGTTCGACCGCCTTGACCAGCGCGGTGAACACGGCGAACACGGTCACCGTGAGCACGACGAACAGGAGATCAGCCACGGAGGACTCCCAGAAAGGTGATGATGTCTCGGGTACTGCTCCCCCAGCCAAGCGCGCCCGCAAGCCGGTGAGAACGGTTGTTCACGCGATGCGTACGCGGCAGGCGTGAATGTTGACGCCCTGTTGACGCCGCGTCCGGCAGTTGGCCGAGTCGGCAACACCGCCCCGCCCGATTCGGGATCATGACCGGGTGGACTCGACGTGGGGCCAACTGCTGCTGGGACTGGCGACGATCGCCGGGTTCTTCGCCGTGGTGGCCATCGGCGTGGTCGTGCTGCTCTGGGCGCCGCTGGCCGGGCCGGCCACCGAACAGGCGCCGCGATGGGCCCGCCGCCGCACCGACACCGATCTCCGGGCCCGGCTGTGGCGGCGTGCCGCCGCGACGGCGCGAAGACTTCATCGGGTACGGCCACCCGCACCGGTCACCCGGGCGCTCGAACACGTGGTGCGGCACCCGTCCCGGCTGGTGGTGGCCGGCTTCGCGGTGGCCGTCATGGTCGGTTGGGGGCTGCTGATGCTGCCGCCGGCGACCGAGTCGGGCCGCGGCGCCGGAGCGGTCACGGCGCTGTTCACCGCCACGTCCGCGGTGTGTGTGACCGGGCTGGTCATCGAGGACACCGGCAGCTACTGGTCCGGGTTCGGCGAGGCCGTCATCCTGGGGCTGATCCAGATCGGCGGCTTCGGCATCATGACGGTGGCGTCACTGCTGGGGCTCCTGGTCGCCGGCCGGATGCGGATGCGCCTCCAGTTGGGCGCACAGGCCGAGACCAAGGCCATGAGTGTCGGCGACGTCCGGCAGGTGATCCTCGGCGTCCTGCGGATCAGTCTGCTGGTGGAGACCACGGTGGCGGTGGCGCTCACCTGGCGGTTCGCCGACGGCTACGGCCAGAGCTGGAGCCACGCCGCCTACCTGGGGCTGTTCCACGCCGTGTCGGCGTTCAACAACGCCGGTTTCGGCCTCTACCCGGACAGCCTGATGCGGTTCGTCGGCGACCCACTGATCTGCCTGCCGATCTGCGCGGCCGTCATCATCGGCGGGCTCGGGTTCCCGGTCCTGTTCGAGCTGCGCCGCAAACTGCGCACCCCACGGAAGTGGTCGCTGCACACCAAGGTCACCCTGGCGATGACCGGCGTACTGCTCGCCGGTGGCTGGCTGCTGATCACCTGGGCCGAATGGGCGAACACCGCCACGCTGGGCCCGCTGGGCGTCGGCGGACGGCTGCTGGCCGGATTCACCACCGCGGTGATGCCCCGCACCGCCGGATTCAACAGCATCGACGTGGCGCAGATGCACGATGTCACCCTGCTCGTCAACGACATGCTGATGTTCATCGGCGGCGGCAGCGCCGGCACCGCGGGTGGCATCAAGGTCACCACGTTCGCCCTGCTCGGCTTCGTGATCCTCGCCGAGATCCGCGGCGAACCGAGCGTGCACGTGCTGGGCCGCAACCTGCCCACCGGCATCCAACGGCAGGCGCTGACCATCGCGCTGCTCGGCATCGGCCTGGTGATGGCCGCCACGCTGTCGCTGCTGGCGCTGACCCCGTTCAACCTCAACCAGGTCCTGCTCGAGGTGACCTCCGCGTTCGCCACCGTCGGCATGTCCACCGGCATCACCGCCCACGTCGGCACGGCCGGGCACCTCGTCCTCATCGCGCTGATGTTCATCGGACGGCTCGGCCCGGTCACCGCCGCGGCGGCACTGGCCCTGCGGCACCGCAACCGCCGTTACGAACTACCCGAGGAGCGAACCATCGTTGGCTAGGAAACCGGCACCCCACGAACGCATCGCCGTACTGGGACTGGGCCGTTTCGGCGGCTCCCTGGCCCTGGAACTGACCTTCCAGGGCTGGGAGGTCATCGGCATCGACGCCGACCCGCGCCCGGTGCAGGCACACGCCGACGCACTCGCCCACACCGCGGTCGCCGACACCACCGACGAGGAGGCCCTGCGCCAGCTGGGCGTACACGAACTGACCAACGTCGTGGTCGGCATCGGCACCGACATCCAGGCCAGCATCATGACCGCCTCACTGCTGACCGACCTGGGCGTGCCCCACATCCTGGCCAAGGCGCTGAGCCCCCAGCACGCCACCATCCTGCGCCGCGTCGGCGCCCACCACGTGGTGCTGCCCGAACAGGAGATGGGCGAACGCATGGCCCACCTGGTGACCGGCCAGATCCTGAACTTCATCCAGTTCGACGACGACTACGTGCTCGCCAAGACCCGGGCGCCGGAGGCCGTCATCGGACAGACGCTGGCCGACATGGAGCTGCGCGGCACCTACGGCGTGACCGTGATGTCGATCAAACGGCCGGGCGAGCGGTTCACCCACACGACCGCGGCCACCACCATCTACGCCGGGGACATGCTCATCGTCGCGGGCGACCCCCGCAGCGTCCAGGCCTTCTGCACCCTGCCGTGACGGACCGCCAACTGCCCGACCCCATCCATGGCGTCAGTCGGGCGCCATCTCGAAGAGTTCGTGAACGGCGTCGTAATACTTCGCCGTCCGCCCCAATGCGGTCATGCCGAGCCGTCGGCAGACGGCCTGGGAGGCATGGTTGCCCGGATCGGTCACGGCGACGACCCTGGCCAGCCCGCGACCGAACGCATCGCGGAGGGCGGCCTCCGCCGCCTCGGTGGCATAGCCCAGTCCCCAGGCGTCCGGGTGCAGGTGCCAGCCGATTTCGACCTCGTCCGGCCCGCCGGTGGGTTCCCCCGCCGACAACGGGATCGGCTTGAGCAGCAGGTTTCCGACCGGCACCCCGTCCGCCGCAGTGATCAACCAGATGCCCTGTACGGGGTGGTCGACGGCACGCCGCCGCCTGATCGACGCGAGCGCGTCCTGCCTCGTTCGCATGACCGCCGGATGCGCGCCGAGGAAGCGCACGACCTCCCAGCGCGACTCCAGATCCAGAAGGAATTCGGCATCGTCATCGTGCCAGGGACGTAGCAGGAGCCGGTCGCTCGTGATCGTGCGCATGCCACCGAATCTAGCCAGCGCGCTTTCCGCCCGGGCCGGCCTGCCCGGGCTGAGATCGGTGCCCGGGCAGGCCGGCCCGACCGCCGCTTCCTCATGTGCCGCCGGCCACGGCCACCCGCCGTCGGTGTCACGGTCCTGCCGGCCAGGCACCCGGGTCGCCCGCTCGCCGCCGCAGCGCCGGGCCGGTGGTCGCGGTTCCCCACGAACGGACAGGCGCACACGGTGACGGCATCGTGATCGCCCACCTGGCATATAGCCGTGACGGCCGCCCACGAGACGTCTTCCGTGTGCGGCTACCCGTCCTCAGGCGGGCGCGGCGCCGACCGGACGGGACGGCCCTTCGGGCCGAACGCGAACACGCTTACCACAGAAGGCGCCGGAAGCGAAACGCGGACCTCGACCACAAAAGGTCTTCTAGTCGAGGTCGTGAACCTCCAGCCCTCGCACGATCAGGGTCCGCATGGACCCGAATCCGTAGATATCCACATCAGAGGACAGGTCTGCCACCCGGCGGAGCACGGGTTCGACGTCGATGCCCCGGTCACGGGCCCGATTGCACAGCCACCAGATCCTCATCAGCTCGTCGCGCGGGTCATCGCCCTGATCCATCGCGGAGACGTGCATCAGCTCGCGGCGAAACTCCGTCACCGACTCCGATTCGGCCGGCAGATGGGCCGCCCAGCGGAACGACGGAAAGTCCCGGAAGACGGACCGGACCTCTTCGCGGATCAACGGACCACCCATTTCGTACGCGTTGAGCAGCGCCTCCAACGCGGCAGCGGCCTCGACCGCCACCCCGGCCTCGTCCACCGGTACCGGCGCCCGGCGAAGTTTGTCCTGCCACTCCGGGTCATCCACGTCGACCGGGCGCTTCGCGATCTCCCGCAACAATTCATCGAGTACGGCGACGTCCGCACGTATCGAGTCGAGGTTCATGCCGTCCCCCGCACCGTAGGAGACCAGCCGGTGGCGGCCGCCGGCGACCCGGCGACCCGGTAATGCAGGTTGACCTGCCGCTCACCGGGTACACGCCTGTTCCAGTACCGCTTGGCCCAGAGGTGCGGCGGATCCGCACGACCGGCCGGCACGTGATCCCGCTCGTACAGTCGCCGGCAGAATCCCAGCGCGGCCAACGGTCCATCGAACGCGGCCGCCGCCCCGTCAAGATCAACGACACTGACCTGTACGTCGAACACCGGCTTGGCCGCCATCCCGGCAATCGAGGTGCTGCCGATGTGATCGACCCGCAGCGCCAACGGCGCCGACACGGCCTGCAACTCGCCGACCGGAGCCGCTCCCTGGTGTCGCCGATCCGGGTCGTACGCGGCAATGAACGTCACGGCAGCACGGTAGCGGAGCGCCACACGCCGATCGCCGCGACGGCATGTCCGCCGGCACCACCGCACCACCAGACGGCGGCCCCGTCGTGGCTTCGGGCGTGAACCCCGAGCTCGTGTACGGGACACACCGGCCATGCCGACCAAATCGCGTGCATCACCGCGTCCTGCACGTCTTCGGCCACCGCCACAAGCGCGGACACCGGGTCGGCGCCGGACGCCGGAGAGATGCCTCCCCCGGTGCCCCGGTGGCCGTCCCAGGTCTCGGCGTGGGCGTGACGGGTGAGGCCGGGCCAGTCGTGGTCGTCAACCCGAAGCCGGCACCGATCGGGCAGCCCGGTCGCGGCCACGTCCTGGTTGACCAGGCGCATCGCGTCCTCGAGGCGGGCCAGCCGCTCCGGCTCTTCCGTGAAGCACGGCTGGAAGCCGATGCCCGCGAGCAGGGCAAGGGCGAGCCCGGCCATCCGGGGCCGGCTCACGTCCGCACAGTCGAGGCTCAGCGTGGCCAGCTCGGTAGCGTCCGGGTCCGCCGGTTCAAGCTCCAGCACGGACGCGGCCAGATCGAACGCGTCCGTGCAATCGACCTCGCCTGTCCGTGCCGCGCGGTACACGGTCCTGTACAGCCGGTCGAGAGCATCAACATCATCCACACGTCAATGTTGATGAACGAAATCAACCCGGAGTGAGAAGGCAGAACTCGTTGCCTTCCGGGTCGGCGAGAACCGTCCACGGGATGTCATCCTTGCCCAGGTCGACAGTGGTGGCGCCGAGACCCAGCAATCGGGCCGCCTCGGCCTCCGGATCGTCACCAGGGTACGGGCGAACGTCGAGATGGACGCGGTTCCACCCGGTCTTGACGTCGGGTGTGCGCAGGAACTGCAGATACGGGCCGACACCCGCCGCCGAGCGCAGGACCGCGTTGTGGTCGCTCACCCGCAACACGGTCCAGTCCATGGCCGCGCCCCAGAACCGGGCCATGGCACGCGGATCCGCGCAGTCGACCACGACGGTGGAGATCGGCCCGGTGTCCGAGCCCGGGTCGTGCCAGTCCAGCACGCAGAACTCGTTGCCCTCCGGGTCGGCCATGACCTTCCACGGCACGTCGCCCTGCCCGAGGTCGACCGGTGTGGCGCCGAGGCCGGTCAGGCGGGCGACCAGCTCCGCCTGATGGTCCTTCGAGGTGGTGGCGAGGTCGAGGTGCACCCGGTTCTTCACCGTCTTGGGCTCCGGGGAGACGACCAGGTCGATGCAGACGGCGACGGGATCGGGGTAGACGAAACCCTCGGGTTCGAGATTGGTCACGCCGGGTCCCTCGCTGGAGACCGCCCAGCCGAGCGCCTCCGCCCAGAAAGCGCCGAGCCCGGCGTCGTCGTACGCCTTCATGTTGATCTGTACGAGCCGCGTTGCCACGCCGCCGATCCTAAAGGTTCACTTCTTGGTCTCGATCTCCGCGCGCATGTCGGGGAAGTCGCCCTTCACGTCCACCGCGGTCACGTAGAAGTGCAGGAACATGCCGACGCTACCTTCGTCGGCCCACCCGCAGATGGCCACGTCCTCCTTACCGATGACGCTGTTGCCGCACTGCGCCACGCCGCCGAGCGAGCCGGTGCTGACGGCGGAGACCTGGGTGAGCTGGTTCTCGCCACTGAACGACTGGAACATGGTGTCGAGCATGCGCTGCGGATCGTCGATGTCGACCTCGGCCGCGAGCACGGCGATCATCTTCTTGTCGGCCAGGGACCCGTAGAAGGCCCCGAACGCGTTCGCGGCGCCCGGGTAGCCTTCCAGTTCCTTCGCCAGGTCCATGGTGAGCGACGACAGTTCCTGAGCCTCGATTTTGGAATGACCGTTCAGCGTGCTCGGCTCACGGATGCTGATGTCGGCCTTCGCCATTTCGCTCGGGCCGGGGCTCGCCTTCTCGTTCTGGGAGAACTTCTCACCGACCAGATAAAAGACGATTCCACCACCGACGAGTACGACGAGCGCGATCGCCGCCGACAGAAGTGTGATCGCGACCGTTCGCGACTGTCCCTGCGGCTGCGGCGGGGCCGCCGGAATGCCCGGCTGGCCATATCCGGGCTGGCTGTAGCCCGGCTGGGCATAGGTGGGCCGACCGAAGTCCGGCTGTTCGTAGAGCGGCGCGGTGTGCTGCGGCGTCTCATACGGGTCGACGGGCGGTGGAAGCGGTTCACCGGGCGGCGGCGGGTAGGTCATCAACGCTCCAGTATTCGAACTGTCGCTGGATACTACCGACGGCCGGATGCGCGGCCCTTCATGACGTGGGCGGATGTGGGTCACAGCCGCCATGGGCTGCCGAGCACCTCAGGCTCTGTCCGGTCACCTGGTGAGGGCGGGGTTTCAGGGCGCCGGGCGGTTCCACTCGGGCTTGACGGACATCATCTGGGCGGTCTTGGTGGAGTCACGGTCGATCAGGTCGCCCAGCACCTCGTCGATCTTCGCCAGTAGGTTGGCGGGCAGCCGCACGCCGGCGGCGAGGGCGTTCTCAGTGACCTGATCGGGCCGGGAGGCGCCGATGATCGCCGAGCTGACGCTGTCGGGTTGCAGGGTCCAGGCGACGGCGAGCTGCGCCATCGAGAGGCCGGCCTCGTCTGCGAGCGGGCGCAGCCGCTGTACGCGGTCGAGCAGCACCGGGCCGAGCACCCGGCTGATGAACCGGGGCGCGCGCCCGCCGCTGGTGGCCCGGGAGTTCGCCGGCAGTGGCCGGCCGGGCTGGTACTTGCCGGTGAGCACGCCCTGGGCCAGTGGCTGGAAGACCACCTGGCCGATGCCTTCGCGCTCGCACAGCGGCAGCACCTGCGGTTCGATCACGCGCCACAGCATGTTGTACTGCGGCTGGTTGGCGACGATCCGGCTGCGCAGCCCGAGGTCGGCGGCGATCCGCAGGGCGGCCTCGATCTGCGGGGCGGTCCATTCCGAGACGCCCAGGTAGAGCACCTTGCCCTGGCGCACCAGATCGTCGAAGGCGATCAGGGACTCCTCGAGCGGGGTGCGCTCGTCGAAGCGGTGTGCCTGGTAGAGGTCGACGTAGTCGGTGCCGAGCCGCCGCAGCGAGGCGTGGCACGACTCCATGATGTGTTTGCGGGACAGGCCCCGGTCGTTGGGGCCGTCACCGGTGGGCAGGCAGACCTTCGTGGCGATCTCGACCGAGGACCGGCGGACCGTGCGCAGCGCGTCGCCGAGAACCTGTTCGGCCGCGCCCTGGGCGTACACGTCGGCGGTGTCGAAGGTGGTGACGCCGGCGTCCAGCGCGGCCTGGATGCAGGCGAGCGCGGTGTCCCGCGCGACCAGCTCACCGTGGGTCAGCCAGTTGCCGTACGTGATCTCGCTGACGTAGAGGCCACTACGACCGAGGCGGCGGTGCTCCATAGTGGATCACACTACCGAAACGATCCGCCGCCGTGGCGCTCCGATGGTCGCGGGCCTGTCGGGGAGCCTACGCTGAGGTGTTGTCGCCCGGTGATCGTCGACGGATGAGGGGCCGGCGCTTGAAGAGCGGAAGCGATTCGTCGGACCGCGGGGCGAGATCGGTCGTGGAAGTGCCGCAGTCGTTTCGGGACATGCCGCGATGGTGGCACGGCGGTGCCGGCTGGTTGGACCGGCTGCCCGCGCTCGTTGCGGACTGGTGTGCCCGGTGGCGGCTGACCGTCACCGGTGCGCCGGTGCACGGGTCGAACGCGCTGGTCGTACCCGTTGCCCGGGGTGAAGATCTTTTTGTTCTTCGACTGACGCCTCCCGGGCCCGGCGTCGCCGGCCAGGTGGCCGCGCTGCAATTCTGGGACGGCCGCGGAACCGTCCGGCTCGTCCAGGCCGACGTCGATGCCGGGGTGATGCTGCTGGAACGGCTGGACTTCGAAGGTTCGCTGGCCCGGGCGCCGTCGCTGGAGGCGGTCGAGGTGCTGGGGCGGATGATGCGCCGGCTGGCGGTTCCGGCGCCGTCGCACGCACCGAGTACTGCGGGAATGGTGGCTCGGCGCCTGACGGCGATGCCGGCTGAGTGGCGGCGCTTGGGCCGTCCCTTTGACGAGGTCCTGCTCGATCGCGCGATGGCGGCCGGCGCCCGGATGGCGCGTGCCGACTCCGATCTGGCTGTCGACGGTGATCTGCACAGCGGGCAGGTGTTGCGCGGTGAACGAGAACCGTGGCTGATCGTCGACCCCGTGCTGCTGCGCGATGACATCGCCTACGACCTGGCCCGTGTGTTGTGGACCCGGCTCGACGACATGCCCGGTCCCGACAGCATTCTTCAGCACTTCCGCATCGCCGTGGGCGCTGCCGGCCTCGATCTCGATCGCTGTCGCGACGGGGTTCTCAACCGGGCCGTGGACTACTGGCTCTGGGGGCTGGCAGCCGGGTTGACCGATGATCCCCGGCGCTGTCGGCGCCTCGTCCACGCCATCGACGGGCCGGGTGAAGGAGGTGGCTGAAGCGAGATGCCCCAGCCGCGCGGGGCGGCTGGGGCATCAGGCGTCAGGCGTCAGTAACCGAAGTCCTGGGTGTAGTACGGGGTGCCGTCGGCCTTGAAGACCACACCGACACCGACCGTCTTGGACTTGCAGTTGACGATGTTGGTGCGGTGGCCGGGGCTGTTCATCCAGCCGTTGACCACCTCGGAGGCGGTGCGGTAGCCGTAGGCGATGTTCTCGGCCGACGGCTGGGCGTAGCCGGCCGCCTTGGCACGGTCGACGAAGCTGGACCCGCCGCTGCCGGTGTGCGAGAACGTGCCGGTCTGGGCCATCCAGGCGCTGTGGTCGCGGGCGGCCTTGGTGAGCTGGTCGTTGACCGTCAGGGCGGAGCAGCCGTTCTTGCCACGCTCGACGTTGATCAGGCGGTTGACCTCGTCCTGCAGGGCCTGCTCGGTCGACTTGGCCGGCGTGGTGTTGCCCGGGGCGGGCGTCGTCGGCGCGGGCTTGCTCGGGGCGGGCGTCGTCGGCGCGGGCGTGGTGGGAGCCGGCCGCGACGGGCGCTGGCCCGGACCGGGGTTCCAGGAGCCGTACCGGCCGGAGTCGTAGTTGCCGGAACCGTACCTGCCCGAGTCGTAGTTGCCGGAACCGTACCGGCCGGACTCGTAGTTGCCGGAGCCGTACCAGGAGCCGTACTGCCCGTAGTCGGGCTGCGTCGGGCCAGGCTTCGCCGGAGCGGCCTCGGCCGGGCTCGCGATCATCGTGGTTGCTCCGACGGCGGCGACCGGGGCGAGGAGGGCGGTCACGGCGAAACGGCGAAGAAGCTGGCGCAAGAGCAGACCCTTTCGGAAGGTGATACCCGCTGTTTGCGGGCTCACCAGTCACTTCGACGGGGCGCCGGCCGCGACGATCACAGAATCGGTGTTTGCCGGTTTCCGAATGGTTGCGCGGTCGACATGCGCTCAGCCGGACCGTGAGAGGACGCGGCCGCAACCGGCCGGAGGGATCTTGACGCGAGGACCGAGGAGTCGTGTGCGGTGAGCGCCCGGCCGGTGAAGCCCCGGCCCGCCGGTGACGGCACCCGACCGCCCGGCCGGGCTCGGTGAGCCGGTGAGTCGGCTCGCCCTCGACGGAACGGATGATCGCCGGCGGGGCGACGGGGACGGCGATTCGGATTTATCGTGATCAGTTTCACACAAGATCATCACCGAGGCGTCACCGGCCATGAACGCAGCGTGTCGGAAAACTTCGCACCCGTCCTGCAACCGGGACGCCGTTCGCCGGGTCGATCGGCAGACATGGATGTCGCGGCGGGCTGGTGGCCCCGGGACCTGGGATATCAAGGAGGGGCGGCGGGCACCTGCCCGCCGGTCGTGTCAGCACGGACCACGCCGAGCCCTGCCCCGGTCCGGCGACACGAGCCACTTGGCGAGCATGAGGCAATCGGGGGCAGGGACGGGGGAACCACATATCGATCCGCGACCGCCAACGGCAGGTAACGGATCTTGGGGTGAAGCCGCCAGCGTGCGGCCGGGCATTCCTTCGCGCCCGAACCCGACAGCTAACCTCGCAGGCGTGCCGGAGGGATTCCTTCACCGTGCACGTACGCACTTCGAGCCGGCACTTCCGCACCCTGGGAACCGGCACCATCGCCCTGTCCGTGGGTCTCGGCCTTCTCGCCGGAGGGCTCAGCAAACCGCAGGCCGTCTCCGCCGCCCCACAGGCGCCGAGCGTCGCCGCCGTCCGGACCAACGTGACGGTGACCCGTACCGTCACCGTCGAGGCCGCGACCAGCACCCGGGTCGTGACCGCGGCGCAGCCGATCGGCGCCCGGGTCGTGACCGAGGCGGCCCGGCACAAGGGCAAGCTCTACCTGTTCGGCGCCGTCGGGCCGAACCGATTCGACTGCTCGGGCTTCACCCTCTACGTCTACAAGAAGACGGCGGGCAAGAAGCTGCCGCACAAGGCGAACCTGCAGCAGAAGTACGGCAAGGCGATCAGCAAGGCCAAGGCCCGCCCCGGTGACCTCATCATCATCCGCAGGGGCTCGTACGGCATCCACGCCGGCATCTACGCGGGCAACGGCAAGATGTGGTCGGCCCCGCGGACCGGCAAGCCGGTCAGCAAGCAGAAGATCTGGAGCTCGAACTACGTCGTCCGGCGCCTGGCCGGATGACGGAACTGCCCGCACCCCCACAGGGTGCGGGCAGCTCGCGTTTCCGGGCCCGGGTGTTCGACTACCTCGCCAGTTCGTAACCGGCCTCGTCGACGGCCGCGGCCACCGCGGTGTCCTCGACGGGCCGGTCGCTGGTGACGGTGACCGCGCCGGAGGTCAGGTCGACCTCGACTCCGGTGACGCCGGGAATCCTGCCGACCTCCTCGGTCACCGAGTTGACGCAGTGTGAGCAGGTCATACCGGTCACGGTGTAGGTCCTGACAGCCATCACGGTCTCCTTGTCGTTTGCGGACGCCGACAACCACACTACCCCTACCCCCCTAGGGTATCCCGGCCTGGGGAGACGGCCCGGCGCGTCGTGGCTCAGAGCTGGTCGCGGCGGCGGATGAGGTACGCCCGCTCGGCGGCATTGTCGGTGCGGGCGACGGCCCGGTCGTAGGCGGCCGCCGCGGCACCGTCGCCGAGACGTCGCAGCAGGTCGGCACGGGCGGCGTGGAAGGCGTGATAGCCGTCGAGGACGCCGGCGAGCCGGTCGATCTCGGCTAGCCCGGCGGCCGGGCCGTCGACCTCGGCGACCGCGACCGCCCGGTTCAGCCGCACGATCGGTGACGGGTCGAGCCGCACCATCCGGTCGTACAGGGCGACGATCGTCGGCCAGCGGGTCTCCCGGGCCGACCGGGCCTCGGTGTGTACGGCGTTGATCGCGGCCAGGAGCTGGTAGCGCCCGGCCGGTGGGCCGCCGGCCGCCACCGCCGCGATCCGCTCCCGGACCAGCGCGGCGCCCTCGGCGAGGAGGCGGCGATCCCAAAGCCCACGGTCCTGTTCGGCGAGGGTCACCAGTTCCCCGGCGCCGGACACCCGGGCCCGCCGCCGGGCGTCGGTGAACAGCATCAGGGCGAGCAGTCCGGCCACCTCGCCGTCGCCGGGCAGCAGGTCGCGCAGCAGACGGCCGAGGCGGATCGCCTCGTCGGTGAGGTCGGCGCGGACCGGGTCGTCGCCCTCGCCGGCGAGATAGCCCTCGTTGAAGATGAGGTAGACGACCGCGAGCACGCCCGCGAGCCGCTCGCGGATGTCGCCGGCCGACGGCACCCGGTAGGGAATGCCGGCCGACCTGATCTTCGTCTTGGCACGGGTGATGCGCTGCGCCATCGTGGTCTCCCGGACCAGGAAGGCGCGGGCGATCCCGGCGACGGTGAGGCCGCCGAGCAGGCGCAGGGTGAGCGCCACCCGGGCCTCCATGGCGAGCGCCGGGTGACAGCAGGTGAAGACGAGCCGGAGCCGGTCGTCCTCGACGGGGCCGGTGGGTTCGGGTGCGCTGTCGTCGTACACGATGAGGGCCGCCTGGTGTTTGGCGTCGCGCTGGGCCTCGCGCCGCAGCCAGTCGATCGCCTTGCGGGATGCCGTGGTGGCGAGCCACCCGCCGGGATTCGGCGGTACGCCTTCACGCGGCCACCGCTGTGCGGCGGCCGCGAACGCCTCGGCCGTCGCCTCCTCGGCGATGTCGAGATCACCGAAACGACGGGCGAGGCCGGCGACCAGCCGCGCCCACTCCTGACGGTGGGCGCGGGTGATCGCCTGCTCGGTGGCGCCAGCGCTCATTGCTTCCCGAGGTAGCCGGCACGGTCGGCTCCGGGACCGCGGAACCGGTGCACCTCCTGGGGCCAGTCGAGCGCGGTCGCGAGCCGGCCGGCCCAGTAGCGGGCCGTCGCGTCGTCGGGCACCTCCACCGCGGCGAACCCGCCGAGGTGCTCCTTGGTCTCGACGAACGGGCCGTCGGTGAAGACGGCCTTCCCGTCGACGGTCTCGACGCTGCACAGCGTGGTGTCCCGGTCGAGCCCGCCGTTACTGAAGATCAGCACGCCCTCGGCCAGCATCTCGTCGATCACGGGGCGGACCGCCTCGGACTTCGCGCGGATCTGCTCCTCGGTGTGGTGCGGCACCCACTCGTCGTTGAAGGTGATCAGGTATTCCGGCATGGTCGTCTCCCTCTGATACCGGTCCGGCGGACGCCGTACACCGATTCCACGAACGGCGGCCCCTTGATACGACACCATCGGAGCAGAATCTTTCAGACGGCCCGCCGGCGGTCGAGCGTGAACCCGATAGCGGCCAGGGCGAGACCGGCCAGACCGAGGGCGACGCCGGCCCAGGCGGGGGCACGGTAGCCGAGACCGGCGGCGATGACCGCTCCGCCGAGGGCCGCGCCGAGGCTGTTGGCGATGTTCATGGCGGACTGGTTGACCGCCGCGCCCATCAACTGTGCCCCGGGTGCGACCGTGATCAGCCGGGACTGCAGGGCGGGGCCGAGGAAGAGGCTGGTCGCGCCGATCAGGAAGGCTCCGGTGAACAGGCCGGCCGTGGTGCCGACGGTCAGGGCGAAGAGCACCGCGGTGGCGATCATCGCGGTGAAGCCGAGCAGGGTGGCGCGGTGCAGGTCGCGGTCGGCGTACCAGCCGCCGAGCGCGTTGCCGACGGTCATGCCCAGGCCCATGGCGACCAGCACCCACGGCACGGTGCCGGCGGACAGGCCGGTGACCTCGGTGGTGACCGGGGCGATGTAGCTGTTGACGGCGAAGAAGCCGGCAAAGCCGATGGCGGCGGTGGCGGCGGTCAGCCAGACCAGCGGATGACGCAACGAGCGCAGTTCGGCAGCCGGGGAACCGTCGGCGGCGGGCGCGTCCGGCACGGTGGCGGCCACGGCCAGCAGCGCGAGGCCGAAGACGCCGGCGATGACCAGGTAGGCGGTCCGCCAGCCGGCCTGCTGGCCGAGCCAGGTGACGGCCGGCACGCCGACGACGTTGGCGATGGTCAGGCCGCTGAGCACGGCGGCGAAGCCGCGGCCCTCGTTGCCGGGGCCCATCAGTTTGGCCGCTAGCAGGCCGGCGGCGCCGAAGTAGGCGCCGTGCGGCAGCCCGGCCACGAACCGGGCGACCAGGACGAGGGTGAATCCGGGGGCGAGCGCGGACGCGACGGTGCCGGCCACGAAGAGCACGAGCAGGGCGAGGACCAGCCGCCGGCGCGGCACGCGGGCGGTCGCGGCGGCGATCAGGGGCGCGCCGACGACGACCCCGAGGGCGTACGCGGTGACCATCCAGCCGGCGTGCGCGACGGCGTCGGACGGTGATCGGGTGTATTCGGCGCCGAGCAGGTCCTGGGCGATCTGGGGCAGCAGGCCGGCGGGGACGAACTCGGTGAGGCCGATGGCGACGGCGCCGAAGGCGAGGGCGAGCAGGGCCGGCCAGCGGCGGTCGGCGCCGGGGTGGGGAGCCACAGCGTCGAGTTCTGCAACGCTGTTGCGTTTGTCGGTCATGGCCCGGACTTTAGCAACGCTGTTGCGTTAGTTGTAGTGTGAGCCCGTGCACCTCGCCTTCCTCCGCGACTACCACGAGGCCCTGGTCCTCACGCTGGCCCGCACCCGGCCGACCATCGAGCGCGGCACGGTCGCCGAGGTCACCGGCCTGACCCCGCAGGCCGTCTCGAAGGTCATCGCCCGGCTGCTGGAGGAGGGCCTGATCGCACCGGCCGGGGTGCGACGGGCCGCGATGGGCAAACCGGCCGCCGTCTACCAGCTCGTGCCCGGCAGCCGGTGGGCGATCGGCGCACACGTCACCCGCCGTGCCCTGCGCCTGGCCCTGACCGACCTTGCCGGCACCGTCCGGGCGAGCGCCACGACCGCCCTACCACCCGACTTCACCCCGGATCAGCTGCTGAGCGAACTGTCCGCCGGGGTCACCGCGCTGCTCGCTCCCCCGGATTCCGGAGGCTCGCCCCGGCACCTGGCCGGGGTCGGTATCGGCATGATCGGACCGCTCGACCAGGCCACCGGCACCGTCCGCGACGCGCACCGGCTCCGCCACTGGCACGACATCCCCCTGGCCGACCTCGCCACCGAACGGCTCGGCCTGCCGGTCCACGTCGACAAGGACGTCACCGCCGCGGTGACCGCCGAGGCGTGGCGCCGCGGCGCCGGGTTCCGCGACGCCGCCCTGATCATGGTCGAGAGCGGCGTCGGCGCCGGGCTATGGCTCGGCGGCACCGCCCACCGTGGCGCGCACACCAACGCCGGGGAGTTCGGGCACACCGTCGTCCAACTCGACGGCCCGCCGTGCGTTTGCGGCCGCCGCGGCTGCCTGGAGGCGGTTCACGACCGGGCCGGCGACCCGGCGGCGGCCGCGGCCGTCCTCGGCGTCGGCGTGGTCAACCTGTTGCAGACCCTCGATCTGGAGCACATCGTTCTCGCCGGAGCCGACCTGCTCGAACACGGCGACGTCTACCGCCGGACCGTCGAGCACGCGGTCCGCACCCAGGTCCCCCGCGCCGACTGGCTGTCCGTCGAGGTCACCCTGGCCGGGCTCGGGACCGACACGATCGCGGCGGGCGCCGCGATGCAGGTCCTGAACGCACGGTACGGCGTCCCCGACCCCGCCGGCCGCTGAGCTTGCGGTACCGGCCCGGCCGGGGCCGAGCCGGTACCGGAAGGTTCAGCCCAGGGTGGCGACCAAAATCGCCTCGTCGCCTACCAGGACTGCGAAGCCACCGACGATTGATCAGGCGTTACCGACTCGGTGCGCGGCGCTCGTACCCGGATGGGTCTTTCTTTCGAGGACACGGTGTCCCGGGTCCTCACCGGCCTAGTGGGGGATCAACGGCCTGGGTGATCCTCAGCGGGGGTGGACGGCGTAGGTCAGGTGCGTCACCCGCGGTGACGGCTCGGAGCGGACCGGCTCCAGTCTGATCCGGGAGGCGTCCACGCCGTCGAACAGGCGGGTGCCGGAGCCGAGCAGCACGGGCGCCAGCGCGATCGTGAACTCGTCGACCAGGCCGGCGTTCACGTACTGCAGGATCGTCTCCCCGCCGCCCGAGATGCGGACGTCCCGGTCACCGGCGGCTTCGCGGGCCCGGTCGAGCGCGGACTTGATGCCGTCGTTGACGAAGTGGAAGGTGGTCCCGCCGGGCCGCTCCCAAGGGTCACGCTCGGTGTGCGTCACGACGAAGACCGGCGTGTGGAAGGGCGCCTCCTCCGGCCATGACTGCTCGCCGAGGTCGAACATGCGCCTACCCATGACGTTCGCGCCGATGCGCTCGTACGTCTCCCGCGCGATCTCGTTGTCGCGCCCCTCCTCGCCGCCCTCGCCCAGCTTGAGGTTCTCCCGGAAGAACCGCAGCGGGAACATCCACTGCTGCAACTCCCCCCACTGCTTCATCCAGCGCCGCACGTCCGGTTCATCCTGCTTACCGGGCGTGAGGAAGTCGTCGACGGACGGCGGCTCGGGCGCGACGAAGCCGTCCAGCGACATCGACACACTGAAGAACACCTTTCCGGCCATCAGCTCTCCCCTTCCTTCAGCAAAACCTCGATGACGTACGCCGACAGGTTGCCCAGAGTCTGCCGGCCGCCCTCGACCGCGTGGTATTTCTCGACCGCCTCGTCGCGCAGCCGCTTCGTGGGGAACACCGTGCGCATCTCGATCCGGGTCGCCACGCCGTCCGGTGTGAACGTCAGGACCGACTCGAACGCGTTCGGGTCGTCGTGGAACTCCCCGTGCAGCAGCGCGATCCGCTCCGGCGGGACGATCTCGGTCCAGGTGATCCATTCGGAGTAGTCGGTCCCGTCCGGACCGTGCATCACGAAATCCCACACCTCGCCCTCGCGGAACTCGAAGGACCGCGTGGTGGTGCTGAAGCCCTCCGGCCCCCACCACCGGGACAGGTGGTGGACCTCGGTGAACGCCTCGAACACCAACTCCCGTGGGGCGTCGACGATCCGGGTGATCACGATCTCCCGCTCTTCTGCCGCCATCAGTCAGTCCTCCTGCCGTGTCTGCTTGAGCTCCTGCACGTACGTTTCCAGCCGGTCGAAACTGCCGGTCCAGAACCGTTCGAATCCGCCCACCCACTCGTGGATCGGCTGCAACCCGCGGGCGTCCAGGCCGTAGAGGCGCTGCTTGCCCACCTCTCGGACGCGCACCAGCCCCACCTCCCGGAGCACTCGCAGGTGTTTCGACGCCCGCGGCTGGCTCATCCCCAGCTCCTGGGCCAGGTCGGTCACCGGCCACTCCCCCGCCCGCAACAGCGCCAGGATGTCCCGGCGCTGCGGCTCGGCGATCGCGTTGAACGCGTCCGACGTCGTCGCTGCTCGTGCCATGGCAGCCATCATATTCCCATAACGGAATGCGTCAAGCCGCACCCGGTGACGGGTCAGGCGAAGGACCGCGCGGTGGCTTCCAGCCGATCGCGGTAGGCGGCCCACCACGCCTCGTCGGCCTCGTGGACGTTGTCGCCGGGGCTCCGCCAGCCGACCTGGCCGTCGATCAGCTCGCGGACGAGATCGGCGTGGCCGGCATGACGGTTCAATTCGGCGAGCATGTGTACGAGGATGTGGTGCAGTGTCACCGGAACGTCGCCCCACCAGCGGACCGATCCGGGCGCGTCGATCGGCAGCGCCTCGATCGTCGCGTCGGCGTGGGCCCAGGCCTCCCGCCACAGGGCGATGATGTCGTCGCGGGACTCGTCGGCGCCGGCCCACATGTCCACGTTGGGTTCGGCGCCCTCGGCCAGGCTGAGCAGGGGCCCGGGGAACGGCCGGTCGAACACCTCGCCGAAGTAGCCGGCGGTCACCACGGCCACGTGCTTGACCAGGCCGAGCAGGTTCGTTCCGGTCGGCACGAGCGGCCGCCGGACGTCGTACTCCGACAGGCCGTCGAGCTTCCCGAGCAGCGCCTCACGGGCCTCCCACAGGTAGCGGAGCAGATTCGCCTTGGCATCGAGATCAGTCATGCCGCTCAGCGTGCCATCGGCCGCGCGTTCCCCGTACGCCGAAAGGGTCTATTAATGTCGATGGATGCGACCGGATCTCGCCACCAGCGCCTTCGACTCGTTGCGCCTCGACGCCGTGCCCGACCGGGAGACGCTGCGCCGAACCTATGCGATGCCCGGCGACGCGGCCGTGCGCAAGCAGATGACCGAGCTCACCGACCAGACCCGGCAGTTGATCGCCTGCTCCTCGCTGGTCTTCATCGCCAGCACGGACGCCGACGGCAACCACGACGTCTCGCCGCGCGGCGGCCCCGCCGGGTTCGTCAGCGTGCTGGACTCGCGGACCGTGGCGATTCCGGACGCGACCGGTAACAAGCGGCTGGACACCCTGCAGAACGTCATCGCCACCGGACGGGCCGGGCTGCTGTTCGTCATCCCGGGGCGCGCCACGACGCTGCGCGTGAACGGCCGGGCCTGCGTCTCCACCCGCCCGGACCTGCTGTCTCAGCTGACCGCGGTGGGTAAGCCGCCGGCCAGTGCGCTGGTGGTGGGCATCGACGAGGTCTACCCGCACTGCCCCAAGTCGTTCCTGCGCGGCTCGGTCTGGAAGCCCGAGGAGTGGCCGGCGGCGGACGCCCAGCCGACCTCGGCCGAGGTGACGCTGGCCCAGCTACGGATGCCGGACCTGACGATCGCCGAGATCGAGCAGACCGAGGCGGACGCGCTGAAATACCGGTACGAATGAGTCCGGTGCATCGCTATCTCGCCGTCGTCGACGACGGACACGACGTCAAGGATCCGGTCACCGTGCTGCAGGTGTTCGACGGGTCGTCCGTCGCTCTGCAGCTCAACGAGGATGCCGCCTGGGTGCGCTCGACGCTTCTGGACCGCATCGAAGCCGGTGAGACGCCCTACCGGCTCCGGTCCATCTCGCCCCGGGCCGCCGCCCGCATCCGGGCACGGCGAGAGCGAAAGATCAACTTCAACTTCTTCCTTCTGGTACGGGACGACGACCCGACCGACACACCGGCAGGCGTCCTGCGCGAGTGGGAGCCGTCGGGTGGCAGCGGCCTGTACGCGGAGACGTACACCCGCGAGGGCGAGTGGACGAGCAGCAACGTACGCCTGGACATCGAACGCGGCAGCAACATCTGGGCCCGGATCGTGCCGAGCGACGCCTCCACCGTTCACCAGATCATCGCGTCCTGGAACCGGCGCTGGAAACGTTGACCGACTGCCTCACCCCATCGCAGGCGCCGGGGTGGAGTGACCTCAGGCCAGGATGATCGGGTTCGTCAGCGCCGCCATGCGGCCGCCCGGATGGCGCACCTCGATACGGACGTACGCCGACTCCTCCGCGCTGGTGGACCAGGTGATCGAGCCCGACCCGGTACGGGGCAGATCGACGCGGCGCGGCACGCCCCGATCGGTGTGGAAGGTGACCGTGCCGGACGGTACGCCGCCGACCTCCACCGCCATCACGGCCGACCCCCGGCTTCCGCATGATCTGGCACGATTCCGAAGTCGCACGAACCCACCTGGTCCCCGGCTACGACCGCAAGAGCTGGGAACCCGCCGTTACCTTCGATGATCTGGTCCGCTACCTCGGTGAGGACGGCGTACAGCTCGAACTACGTTGGCCTTCGAGGCGGATCGGCAGGGATCGTAGGCCGTGCATCAACAGCCCGGTACGCCAGCGCAGCTCCGACGGCGCCACGGTGACCTCGAGATCGGGGTGGCGGGCGAACAATCGGCGAACGGCGATCTGCGCTTCCATTCGGGCCAGCGGCGCGCCCAGGCAGAAGTGGATGCCGTGGCCGAAGGCGAGATGCCCGCCGTCGGGCCGGCCGGGGTCGAACGTGTTCGGGTCGGTGAATCGTCCCGGGTCGCGGTTGGCCGCGAGCAGTGAGACGAGCACCTGCTCGCCGGCCGGGATGGTGGTGTCCCCCAGGGTGATCGGGCGGGTGGTGACCCGGTAGGTGCTGGTCGCCGACGGACTGGCCATCCGGAGCACCTCCTCGACCACGGCGGTCACCAGGCCCGGGTCGTCGCGCAGCCGTGAGCGCTGCGATGGGTGGCGGCTCAGCAGGTGGACGGTGTTGCCGATCAGGTTCGCGGTGGTCTCGTGGCCGGCCACCACCAGCAGGAGAGCCATGCCGACCAGTTCGTCGTCGCTGAGCCGGTCACCGTCGTCGACGATCACGGCGAGCGTGCTGAGAAGATCGTCCGCCGGCCGGACGCGTTTGCGGGTGAGCAGGTCACGGAAGTAGGCGACGGTCTGTGCCAGGGCCGCGGACATGTCGGCGCCGCCCACGATGATCGTGTCGGACCAGGCCCGGAACGGTCCGCGTTCGGCCGCCGGGATGCCGAGCAGTTCGCAGATCACCTCGAACGGCAGCGGGACGGCGAGCCGGTCGATCACGTCCACCTCGGCATCCGCGGCGAACGCGCCGAGCAGCCGGTCGGTGAGCTGCTCGATCCTCGGTCGCAGCGCTTCGGTACGGCGTGGAGTGAAGCCGGCCGAGACGAGCCGCCGCAGCCGGGTGTGGTCCGGCGGGTCACGCAGCAGCATCTGCGTCGTCAGCGCCGAACGCAGTTGCGGGGGCAGCCCGTCCATGGGCTGCTGTTTGGACAGCGACGGATCGGTCAGTACGAGGCGGGCCTCGTCCCAGCGGGTGACCAGCCAGAACGGGATCCCCGCGGGCGACGTCACCCGGTGCGCCGGGCCGGTCTGCCGCAGCTCGGCCAGTGCCGGATGCGGGTTTGCCGTGTACCCGTCGTCGAACAGCGCCATGCGTCGTGCCTCCCCCAGGCGGACATGCATCGACCATCGTAATGGTCCACTCACGAACCCAGGAGCAGAAGGCCCTCGGCACGCTATCCGGCCGGTCGGGTTGAACGCGCCGCGAACCGTTCCTGGGCGTCGATGACCGCGTCGGCGTAGCGGGTGGCCGCCCGCGCCGGATAACTGGAGGCCACGGCGGCATTCGCGATCGGGCTGCGGTTCACGGGCGGGCAGCCGCGTGCCGTGTTCCCGTCCCCGGCGGAGGCGCGGTGACTCAGTTCGTGCCGCCGCCCGCCGCGCAGGTGACACGAGCGTCGGGCGGCATCGGCAGTCCCTGAGCCAGATGTGTCGCGAGCCGGTGCAGCACTCCGGCGGCGAGCAACCGGAGACGGCCGGGCGGGCGGACCGGCACCACCGGACTGCACGGCAACGCCGACCGCATGAGCCGCGTGCTCGCGCCTTTGACCAGCGGAATCATCGGGAGTTCCAGCATCGAAGATCCTCTCTTTTCGGTGAGTCATGCCGACGTTACTTGCATACGCGTGTTATTGCAAACGCCGTCTACCAGCTTGAGCCGTGTAGCGTGGCGGCATGGCTGCACCGGAACAGGGCATGGACGACGCCGTCGGGTGCGCGCAGAGCTGGCGCGCGTTGGCCGGGCTGCACGCCCGGATCGAGCAACGGCTCGAACGTGCCTTGCAGGCGGCGCACCGACTGAGCGTCGTGGAGTACTCGGTGCTCGAACTCCTGTCGCGCCAGGAGCGCTGGCACATGCGCATGCAGCAGCTGGCCGGCGCGGTCGTGCTCAGCCAGAGCGCCACCACCCGGCTGGTCGCCCGGATGGAGGAGCAGGGCCTGCTGAGCCGCTACCTGTGCGAGAACGACCGGCGGGGGATCTTCACCGAGGTGACCGAGGCCGGCCTCAAACTGCTGGCGGAGGCCCGCCCGACCCATGATCAGGCACTGCGCCAGGCGATGCACGACGCCGAACAGCTGCCCGAGTTCACCAGCCTCGTCCGCGCGCTGCGTGACCAGGCCGCCTAGCCGGGTTACCGGGTGTGATCACAGCGGAAGCGGGACGCGGCGTTCGGGGCCGTCGTCGGCGGGGAGCAGCCAGGCCTCGGTGATGTCGGCGCGGTAGAGGCGCAGCGGGGCCTCGCCGGTGACCTGGTTCAGGCGCCAGGCGGGGAATCCTTCGGCGACCGACCGGGTGGAGAAGATCCCCAACTGGACGGCGAGGTCGCTGTCCGGGCAGGGTGCGGCGGTGGCGCGGGCGTAGAAGGCCGTGGCGCCGCCCATCGGAACCGTCGAGTCGAAGACGGTGACCGCTATCCGGGGGTTGTCGGCGATGAGTTCGGAGTGCCGCGCGGACGGGCGGGAGAGCCACAGCACCCTGCTGAAGTCCAGGTTGACGAAGTAGACGGGGCTCACCCAGGGTTCTCCGGCGGGGGTGGCGGTGCCGAGTACCGCGTATCGGTTGGCGGCGAGGATGGCGCGGGCCTGAGCGGTCAACTCATCGGTCATACGGCCCACGATGCCGTGTTCCGGCGAAAACCGCTGACTCGCGGGACCCCGCGGCTGTGTTCTGGCGCACCGGCGGGAACGATCACCAACGGCCGTGCGTTGCCGCGCGTATGACGCGCCTTTCGATTCTGGATCTCGCACCGATCGCTCCCGGCGAAACGGTGGCGCAGGCCATCGCGAATTCCGTCGCCCTCGCGCAGGCGGCCGAGCGGTCCGGTTACGAGCGGGTCTGGTACGCCGAGCATCACAACATGGCCCGGATCGCGTCGAGTGCCACCAGTCTGCTGATCGGGCACGTCGCCGGCCACACCTCCACGATCCGTCTCGGCGCGGGCGGCATCATGCTGCCCAACCACTCGCCGCTGGTGATCGCCGAGCAGTTCGGCACCCTGGCCTCGCTCTACCCGGACCGGATCGACCTGGGCCTCGGCCGTGCCCCCGGAAGTGACCAGGTCACCATGCGGGCGATGCGCCGTACCCCGATGTCGGCGGACAGCTTCCCGCAGGACGTCCGCGAGCTACAGGGCTATCTCGGCGACGAGTCACAGATCGAGGGCGTACGGGCCACGCCGGGCGCCGGGACGAACGTGCCGCTGTACATCCTCGGCTCGTCGCTGTTCGGCTCCCGGCTCGCCGCCGCGTACGGCCTGCCGTACGCGTTCGCCTCGCACTTCTCGCCCGGCCTGCTGCACGAGGCGGTCGCGCTCTACCGCAGCGAGTTCACCCCGTCGGCACAGCTGGCGGAGCCGTACGTCATCGCCGGGGTGAACGTGGTGGCCGCCCCCTCGTCCGAGGACGCCCGGCAGCGGTTCGAGGTCACCCGCCGCATCCTGGTCCGGGGCCTGATCAAAGGGGACTACTCCGACGAGGAGATCGACGCCTTCCTGACGACGCCGAACGGCCGGCAACTCGCCTCGATGCTGACCTACACGGCGGTGGGCACCCCGGACGAGGTCCGCGAGTACCTCACCTCGTTCGCCGAGCAGGCGCGGGCCGACGAGCTGATCGTCGCTCACCAGTCGACGCGGATCGCCGACCGTCTCGAATCGGTCGCCCTGACCGCCGAAGCGATGCTGGGCGCGGCCGCATGAGCCGGGGCCACGGCCGCGGTGCACTACGCACCGCGGCCTACGCCAGCGCCCCGGACGGACGGAGTGCGAATCGAAGCGGAGACCCTGTTCGACGAAGCGAGCACAGCGGCAGTGTGCCTGGCATGCCTGCCCGTTGCGGCCGAGGGTCATGTCGGCGATTCGTCGTCGTACCTCCACCATTGCCGGGTCGGATCGGCGGCCACGTACAGGAACTCGTCCCGCGAATAGATTCGGCCGAAATTGCTGTCGATCCAGAATTCGTAATGCGGCGCGAGTCCCTTGACCAGGTCCACGACGGCTTCCGTTTCTCGATAGTCGACCACGAACGCATTCGGGCTGGCAGGAATCTTCTCCGGCGGCCACTCATCGAAGATCCCCTCTTCAATCGGGGACATCGCACAAACGTACATCCGCCCGCTGGGCGGCTCCACGGTGGCCACCTTTCCAGCAACGAAGGCTGCTTTGCCGAACGTGTCCGCGATGTGACGCAATCCGACATCGGTGCGATCGAACACCAGAACGACCGTGTTCACAGCAACCCTTTCGTCACATGGACTCGAACAGAAGCTGTCTACGCACGCCGCTGGCGAGCGGTTCGATCCGAGCGACATCCTCACCCCAACGGCCGCACCTCACTCGGCACCGAACAACCCGATTCCGCCTGTTCGCCAGGTATACGGGACGATTCGGTGGGCTCACCTTGCTGACCGTGTCGGGTGAGGAGGATTGCGCAGAGTGACTACTGGTCTGATTCTGGATGACGCCGACTTCGAGGCGCCGGCCGACGGCGTGCCCGACGGACTTGCTGTCGTAGGAGCCGGCCCTGGCCAGCTTCTAGCCGCCCATGGGGACATCGGGGCCCGAAGCGAATGAAAAGGAGCCTTGCGGCAGCTGCCGAGCTCGGGAATAGAGGGGATGCCAGAGGCTTCACCGGTGCGAAGTCGTGGCGGGCTGGACCGGGCTGGGTTGAGGCGGTAGACCGCCGTCGCGGAGATCGTGAGGCCCGGCAGCATCATCAGGAAGAGCGGCCGCCGTTGCGGATCTGGTCGCCACGGCCATGAGCATGAAACCGATCGCGAGCAGCGTGCCGAACCCGCTGTCACCGCGGAACGTCGCTACCCAGCCCGAGCGCGCGGGCGGCGGCCCAGGCTCGGGGCAGACCGAACTCCGCTACTCCCCGCAGCAGGTCACGCAGGGTTTCGTCGGTGGCGCCGGCGCCCCTGGCGAGTTCCGCGTGCAGCCGTAACGACTCACCCAGCGTCTGGTAGAAGACATCCACGACCAGGCAGGCGATGGCCCGCTCCCGGACGCTCATGTGCGGTCGGGCCCACCGCTGAGCCATCTGGTCCTCGGTGAAAGCCGCCAGCCCGCGGTCGAGTCGCTCCAGGTCGGCCACGGTGCGGGCCAGCGCCCCGTCCGGGGGCGCCGGAGCGAGCGGCCCGGTGTCCCGTGCCGGGGGCAGGCCGAGTTCGCTGAGGCACTGAAACGCGGACACGAGGATCGGGTAGCCGACGTAGGGTGCGAGATGCCGATACAGTTCCCGGATCGCCTCGGGCTCGACGCCGTGGGTGAGAGCCATCTCGACGTGCATGGCGAGCGGGGTGTCCAGGTGCGGGTGGCAGAGGTCCGCGGTCAAGCAGACGAACGCCTTCTCCCGTACCGTCAGGTGGGTCAGACCCCACAGATGGTGGCCCGCGCCGACGGCGAGCCGGGCGAACAGGGGGTCGAGGGCAACGATCGCGTCGGCTCCCGCGAGCTGGGTCACGGTGTGCTCCGTTCAGGACAGGCCGAGCGCCCGCAGGCGAAGGGCATCGAGGGTGTGCTGAGGGACGATCCGGCCGAGGGTGCTCATCAGCCGTGACTTCTTGCCGACGGGGTAGCGGGCGCGGGGCTTGCGGGCGGTGAGCGCCTGCAGCACGGCCCGGGCGACCACGTCGGGGCTGGATCCCGAGCGTTCCTCCTTGAGGCCCGCGCTGGTCATGGTGCGGTAGGCGGCCTCGTAGAGGCGGCGGCCTTCGGGGCCGATCGATTCCAGGCGGGGTTCGACTTCGCCCTCCAGCTTGTCGACGGCGTCGCTGTGGATCGACCCGGGTTCAATGAGCACCGCGCGGATCCCCCAGGGTTGAACCTCCATGCGCAGCGCGTCGTTGAGCGAGCGGATGGCGTGTTTGGAGGAACACAGCGGCCCGCCGAACGGCAGGGTGATCCAGCTGCCCACGGAGCCGACGGTGACGATTCGCCCCCGCGAGACGCGCAGCATCGGCAACATCGCCTGCGTCACGGCCACCTGGCCGAAGACGTTGACCTCGTACTGCCGGCGCAGGGCGTCCAGCGGAATGTGCTCGAGGGGCCCGGTGACGCCGATGCCGGCATTGTTGACCAGGGCGTCGAGCCTTCCGATGCGCTGGGCCGCGGCCGTGATCTGTCCGGGATCGGTGACGTCGAGCTTGATCGGGGTGACGGTCCCGCCGAGCGCCTCCGCGTCGGCGTCCTTGCGGACACCGGCGAAGACGGTGAAGCCTTCCCGCGCCAGCAGCAGTGCGGTGGCCCGGCCGATTCCGGTGGACGCGCCGGTGATCAGGACGGTCTTGGACATGCGGTGTTCCTCCGTTCGCACAGGTCAGGTGAGCGACGTGACCGTCTCGGGTCGTGCCGGTTGCCGCGCGGCCTTGAGCTCGTGGTTCTCGCGGATGAGGCAGTAGATGAGCAGGCCGCTCATGGCGAGATGGCCCCCGGCTGTGTAGAGCCCGGGGAAGTAGCCGCCCTTGATGATCGGAAAGACGAAGTGTGCGATTCCGTTGAGCAGGCCGGCACCGAGGGCGTACCACCAGAGGAAGAAGTTGGCGACGCGGATCTGGTAGAGCGCCCCGGCTCCGGCGAAGAAGTAGAGCGCGCCGAATCCGAAGACGAAGACGAGCAGGAACTCGTTCTCCGGCCAGTCGCGCGGCGATTGGAACAATTCCACGATCTCGTGCGGGAAGCCGCCGGTGTACTCCTCGGCCATGTGGATGAGCTGGAACCCGACGGCACAGAGGTACACGGCGATCACCCGGCGGGACCGGACCGGGCGGGCATAACTGAAGGTGACCCAGCCGCTCCAGGCCAGGGCGCTGGCGGCGACGAGGACGAAGGCGCCCTGGAGCGGCACGGTGAGCAGTGCCCAGGTGCTGAACGCGATGGCCAGCACCGCCATGATGATGCCGGAGTACGGCTCCGGCCGGTTGATGGGACTCATGGTTTCGGACCCTACGGAGATGGTGATTCCGTTCGCCTCAGTCAATTGACTGGTGTGTGATCGGTTCTCATTGGGCCAGGAAGCCGGCGATGAGCGGGTTGGCCTCGGCCGGGCAGTCCTCGTGGGTGTTGTGCCCGCAGCCGGGCAGCACCTGGTAGGTGGCACCGGGAATGCGGCCGGCCATGTCGGGGGCTTGCGACGGGTGGTCGAACCGGTCGGCGGCGCCCCAGAGGATGAACGTGGGTGTGGTCATCCGGGGCATCCGCTCCTGGGTGATCGAGAAGTCGAGATTGCGCTGCAGTGTCCACATGGCCTCGCGGTTCTCCGGGCGGCTCATCGGGGCCCAGTTCTCGGCGACCACCTCGTCCGGTATCGGGTTGGCGAATGCCTTGCGCTGCATCGTGACCGCGTCGGATTCGCGCATGAGTTTGCCGATCAGCTCTCCGAGCACGGGGACCTCCAGCGGGCGCCAGTCCGGGCTGGACGGCACGTCGAGCCCGGTCGAGCCGATCAGCACGAGACGGTCGACCCGGTCGGGATCGAGCTGGGCGAAGCGCATCGACCAGCTGCCACCCCAGGAGTGCCCGACGAGACTCGCCCGGCGCAGCCCGACGGCGGTCATGAAGTCGCCGAGCGCCCCGGACATGGCGTCCAGGTCGTATCCGAAGCCGGGTTCGGTGAGCGTGGTGTATCCCTGGCCGGGCAGGTCGACGGCGTACACGGTGTGCCGTTCGGCGAGGACCGGTACGAGATGGCGGTAGGAGTAGAGCCATTGGCCGCCGCCGGCGACGAGGACCACCGGGGAACCCTGACCGGTTCGGGTGTAGTGGAACCGGGCCACCGGGGTGTCCACGTATCGCGACTGGATCTCGGCGAGGTACGGGGAGTCGTAGGTGACCGGGGTGGGCTGCCAGGCATATGCGATGAACAGCGCGGCGCCGAGGAGGACGGCCGTCGTCGTGGCGAGTGCCGCGAGCGTCCGGGCGAACCATCTTCTGATCATGAGAACCTCTACGTCTGGAGACGATTTTCCTCCGATCGTAGAGAAATTTTCTTCGCTTGTAGAGACATGTGGCAGGCTTGAGAGCGTGACCACAGACCGGCGTACGCAGATGCTCGACACCGCCCTCACGCTCATCGCCGAGCGTGGCCTGCGTGGCCTGACGCATCGGGCCGTCCAGGACGCGGCCGGCCTGCCCCACGGCTCGGTGACGTACTACTTCAAGACCCGCGACCAGCTCGTCCTCGCCGTCGTGGAGCGCATCATCGAGATCGATCGCGAGCGCGCCCGTCCGGCGGTCCGCGCAGCCGTCCGTGCACTGGCCGGCGCGCCGGCGGACACGGACCATCGGCAGATCGCCGCCCTGCTGCACAGCTGGTGGACCGAGAGCCGGCAACTGCTGCTCGCCCGATACGAACTCGACCTGGCCGGCGCACGTGACCCGTCCATCCGCGACGCCATGCGACGCTGCGGCGCCGAGTTCCGTGACCTCGCCGAGCTCGTGGCCGTCCAGGCCGGGTCACCGGACCCGGCATTCGACGCCGAGGTCGTCACCTGCCTGGTCGACGGGCTCATGTTCCATTTCGTCACCCGGGGGCCGCTCTCCGGCGACCACCTCAGCGAAGGCGTACGCCGAGCGTTGTCATCAGGTGGGACAGTTCGGCGCGCGACGTGACGCCCAGCTTCGGGAACGCCTTGTACAGGTGGGAGGCGACCGTCCGCGGGCTGAGAAACAGCTGCGCCCCGATCTCGCGATTGGACGCCCCGGTCGCCGCCAGGCGTACCACCTGAAGCTCCTGTGGCGTCAGCCCGGCGAGCGGATCCTCGGCAGCGCGGCGGTCGGGCACCGAGACACCGGTGGCGCGCAACTCCGCGGCGGCTCGCGCCGACCACGGCGCCGCGTCCAGGGCGTCGAAGGCTTCGCGTGCCGCTTCAAGCTGGGCTCGGGCCGCGGTACGGCGCTGCTGACGGCGCAGCCATTCCCCGTACACCAGGCGGGTGCGAGCCTCGTCGAACGGCTGCCCGGCGCGGGCGTGCAGCTCCAACGCCCGCCGGTACAGGCGGTCGGCCTCGGCGTCGGCGGCGAGCAGCGCCCGGGCGCGGCAGAGCACCGCACGCGGCCGATCACGGCCCGTCGTCTCCGCCCACTGCGCGTACCGGTTCAGCGACGGTTCCGCACGGTCCGGCTGCCCTGCCCGTACGGCCGCCTCGACCTGGTCCGGCCACGCGTACCGCCAGACGAACGCATGCCGGGACGGACCCGACTGTGCCCGGTCGACCCGGTCGAGGACCGCCTCGTAGCGACCCGCGCCGAGGTCGAGCAGCACGCGTGCGTACTCCGCCCAACAGCCGCCGGGCATCCACGCCCGGCGTTCGGCGTCGCGTAGCCCGGCCGCCCCCGACGCCAGGCACTGCTGTTCCGCACCCGCGGCAGCGGACAGCCACGCCTGCAGACCGGCGAGATAGCCGGACCAGTGGGGTTGCCCGACGTCAGCGGCGAGCGAGGCCGCCTGCGCCACGGTGGCCCGTGCGGACCGGTGCCGGCCGCCGAGGACCTCGGCGACGGCCCGGATGGTCAACGCCTGGGGCAGGCGACCGATCCGCCCCTGGGCGCGACACTCCTCGACCATCGCCTCGGCATGGTCGGACATGCCGTCGAGGTCGGCGCGGACGACGGCATGCTGGGTGACGACCATACGCAGCTCGGCCGGCATCGAGGTGATGTCGTCCAGCGGCGGGAAGCTGTGAGCGACCACCGTGTCACCCTCCAGCATCCGCCGGACTCCGCTGTTGATGCTGCGCAGCACGGCAGCGGGGCCGTCGCCCGGCGGATTCAGCTCTTCGGTGCGGCGTGCGAGACCCACCTGGTCGGGGTGCCGGGCACTCGACCAGGTGAGGTAGCCGGCCACACTCAGCAGGGACAGCAGGGTCGGCACGTCGCCGACCTTCGCCGCTGCCTCGTGCAACAGTCGCACCCCCGCGAGTGGCCGGCCCGTTTCGGCCTCCAGCTTGGCCCGGACCATCGCGAGCTCCGCCAGAACCGGGGGCGCCGGTGGCTCGACGGCGCGACTCAGGGCCTCGCCGGCCAGTTGCCCGGCCCGCCGCCACAGCCCCGCCTCGACCGCCGCCGCGGCCGCGGCGATCCGGCGGCGCGTGGCCTGCGCGGGATCAGCGGACAATTCAGCCGCGCGGGCGTAGGCGGCCGCCACCGCGGCCTGCCCACCCCGCTGCCGGGCGCGCAACGCCAGCTTCTCCAGCTCGCCGCCGACCGTGTCGTCGGGCCGCGTGGTGACCGCGGCGAGATGCCACGCGCGCCGGTCGTCGTCGACCGCGGCGGCCAGCGCCCGGTGCGCGGCCATCCGCGCCGCCACGTCACCGGCGAGGACCACCGCGGTACGCACCAGAGGATGCCGAAACACCACACTCGACACTCCGACGCGGACCAGTCCGGCCCGTTCGGCCGCGGCGAGATCACCGAGTCCGGCGCCGAGCGACTCCATCGCCACGGACAGCAGACCCGGGCAACCACGGTCGTCGAGGGCGGCCACGAGCAGGCAGACACGGGTGGGCTCGGCAAGCGCCTCGACCCGCTGCCGGAACCCGGTGAGAACCCGGTCCAGCACCGGTGTCGCCGTGCCGAAGGAGAACGACAGTGGCATGGGGCCGCCGAGGCGCTGTTCGGGCGTGAGCATCGACGGCAGCTCGACCAGCGCCAGTGGATTGCCCTGCGCCTCCGCCACGAGCTGATCGCGGACGGCCGGTGGCAGGTCCGCCGCGTGTTCGGCGACGAGCCGGGTGGCCGCCTCCGGCTCCAGCCGGCCCAGCCGCACCTCCGGCAGACCGCGCCCGGAGAAGTCGCCCTCGGACTCCCGGGTGGCGAACAGCACGGCGACGGGTTCGGCGTCCAGCCGCCGGGCGGCGAACAGCAAGGCGTCGGCCGACTCGCCGTCCAGCCAGTGCGCGTCGTCGATCAGGCACACCAGCGGCGTCGACGCGGACACCTCGACGAGCAGGTTGAGGGTCGCCAGTCCGACCAGGAACCGGTCACCCCGGTTGGTCGCTCCCAGCCCCAGCGCGCCCAGCAGGGCGCCGGACTGCTGCGGCGGCAACGCCGGGACCCGGTCGAGCACGGGACGCAACAGGACCTGCAGGCGGCGAACGACAGGCCGGCCTCGGACTCCACCCCGGTCACGCGCAGGACCCGCGCCGGCGTGCGGGCCGCCGCGTACTCCAGCAGCGCCGACTTTCCGATACCGGCCTCACCGCGAACGACCAGGGCCCGAGGGTGGCCGCCCGCGTCGCCGGACACCAGCCGGTCGACGAGATCCTGCTCCGCCGCGCGGCCATGGAGCACGTCAGGGGTTGATCGGGAAGCTCGTGAGACCGTCAGCATCAGGCGACTAATCCCCTCCGGTACGCCGGTGGCCGCGCCGCCCACCTGACGACGCCGGCAGGTCGTGCAGGAACGCGATCTGGTCCGCGGCGACGGCCTCACGGGTCCGGGCGTCACTGTAGAAGGAGAAGTGTGTGCCCGCATACAGTTTCAGCGTGCCCCGCGGCGCGCGATCGGCGAGCCGACGGCACAGCTCCACGGGCGTCTGGGCGTCGGCGACGGCAGTGCACACCAGCAGCGGAACGGCCAGCCGGGCGGCCGCCTCGTCCGGGTGGTACCGCATCATCGACAGGATGCCGCGGGGCGCGACCCGGTTGCGCCAGAGCGTGCCGGGCGGCAGCGTGTTCACGTGTTCCTCCGCCTCGGCCGCGTTGGTGATCGCCACCTCGCCCGGCGCGCCGATCAGCGGGACGTAACGGGGAGACAGGCCGAGCCTGCCGCGCAGCGTGTCCCACATGACGACCGTCATCAGCCGCAGAGCCTGCCCGGTCGACCGTCCCTCGACGCGGCGCGGAAACCCGTTGAACGGAATCTGTGCCACCACCGCTGTGATCCGCGGGTCGTCGGCGGCGGTCGTGATCGCGTGGGCGCCGCCGAGGGAGTTTCCCCACAGCATGACGCGATCGGCGTCGACGCCGTCGTCGGCGCGCGCCCACGCCACCGCCGCCCGGATCTCGGCCAGCTGCCGGCCGACGTCGACGATCTGCCGTGGCTCGCCTCCGCTGCGGCCGAAGCTGCCGTAGTCGAACACCAGCGCTGCCAGCCCGGCAGCCGCGAAGACCTCGGCCCAGGGGAAGAGCCGATCCATCGTGCTGCCGAAACCGTTGCACAGCACCACGCAGGGCGCCGGTTGCGGCACAACCGGCCGGTAGAGACGACCGGACAGCCGGTCACGGTCGCTCGCGAAGGACACGTCGACCTCCGTAAACTTACCCATGGTCAGGATCGTAGCAACATTTACTTACCGAGGGTAGGTAGCTGGAGTGACACGACAGCGCATCATGGCCGTCGCGGCGGCGCTCTTCGCCGAGCGTGGCTACCGGGCGACGTCCATGCAGGAGATCGCCGAGCGGGTCGGCATCACCAAGGCCGCGCTCTACTACCATTTCGCCGCCAAGGAGGACCTGCTGCACGAGCTGACCGCCCCGGTGCTCGACGATCTGGAGCGGGAACTCAACGAGGCGGAGGCCGCCGGCGACCCGGAGACCGTCCGCTGGCGGGCGATCGAGGCCTTCCTCGATGTGCACCTGCGGCACCGGGACACGCTGCTCATGCTGGTCCGGGACATGACCCTGCTCGTGCAGGCACCGGTCGCCGACCGGGTCAAAGCCGCGATCGCGCTGGCCAACACGCTGGTGAGCGGCCCCCGTCCGGGTCTCGCCGAGCGGGTACGCGCGGCCCAGGTCGTCGCCGGGCTCGCCGATCCGGTGGTGATGTTCCACGATGTGCCGCCGGAACGGCTACGGCGGCTGATCCTCGATGGCGCTCGCACGCTCCTGGCAGCCGGCACCCCGGCCTCCGGCCCTGCCACGCCGCCGGCACGCCGCCGATCGGGCGGGCGCCCCGCGGCGCTGACCGCGCAGGAGGCAGCCGAGATCCGCCGATTGCGGGAGACCGGCGGTCTGGGTGTGGATGAACTCGCCCAGCGGTTCGGTGTCTCCCGGGCAACCGTCTATCGCAGTATCAAAACCACCTGATGTTTTGCGACTGAGTTTTGATAAAGCGACCGCCGGCTGCGGACAGCGACAATCCCGCCGGACGAGTGCGGGTCCGGCGAGCGGGACAACTGGAGCAGCCTGCTGGACACCCGGTCCTCCTGGAGGATCCGGCCGGCCGGGCGCCGAACCTCGCCGCCGACCTGGTCCGCGGCTGCCGCGGCCTCGACGGATGGCACTCCGGCTACTAGGTCAGGTCGATGGCGTAGACGCGCAGAGGTGTGCCGAGGGTCGGGTCGGTGGTCTCCCGGTCCAGGCGCATGCCGATCTTGAGCATGACGCGGGCGGAGGCCTCGTTGCCGACCTGATGGATGCTGACCAGGTGTTTCATGCCGAGGTCGTCGCGGGCGTGCGCGAGCACCGCCCGGGCGGCCTCGGTGGCGAGGCCACGGCCCCAGTGCTTGCGGGCCAGGCGCCAGCCGATCTCCACATTCGGCAGGATCTCCGGCAGGAAGGTGGGCACCGCCGGCCCGGTGAAGCCGGCCAACTCGCCGGTGTCGCGCAGGGTGAGCGCGAACAGGCCGAACCCGTGCTCGTCCCAGTGCCGGCGCCAGGTGGCGAGACGTTCCGCGGTGCCGTCGCGGTCGAGGGGCTGCCCGTTGCGGATCCAGCGCATCACCTCCGGGTCCGCGTTGATGGCGGCCATCGGATCCAGGTCGTCGTCGGTCCAGTGGCGCAACACGAGCCGGGGTGTTTCCAAACGCGTCAAATCCCTCACGTGGCTGCAAACTACCGGCCGAGGCCGCCCGCCGACGAACCAGGCCCCGCCGATGTCACCGCGCTGTCGTCACGCGCGGATCTCAGGCCGTGCACACCGCCTGCTCATCCGGCACCCTCCGGGTCAGGCCCCGAGCACAGTGGGGGGATGCCGTTGGTCGTGGTCTCCAGGTCCAGGGTGAAGATCGAACCGCCGGCCGGGTTGGGTTCGTGGTGGACGTCGCCGTGGTTGGCGTGGGCGAGGCCGCGAACGATGTAGAGGCCGAGCCCGGTGCCGCGGACGGTGCCGGCGTCGCGGTCGGCGCGGCTGAGGCGTTCGAAGAGCCGGTTGCGGAATTCCTCGGGTACGCCGGGGCCGTTGTCCTCGACGCTGACGTGCACGTGTCCGGGGTCGCCGGCGTCGTGGGTGATGCGGACGGCGGTGGCGCCGCCACCGTACTTGGCGGCGTTGGACAGCAGGTTGACCAGAATCTGCTGGAGTTGGCCGGGGTGGAACAGGACGTGGGCGTTGTCGCCGTACACGGGTAAATCTTCGCTGTCGGCGGCGGTCAGCGCCTGCGCGATCTGCTGGCGCAGGTCGAGGTTCTGGCGGGCCGCGGTGAGTTTCCCGGCTTCGATGGTGACCATCGCCAAGACCTCGCGGACGATGCCGTCGAGCTGGCCGGACTGGCGGGTGATGGCGTCGATCGCGCGGGCGCGCCGGGCGTCGGTGAGGCGCGGCCAGTCGTCGGACAACAGTTCGGCGTTGCCGCGGATGCTGGTGAGCGGGTTGCCGATCTCGTGACCGAGCATGCCGATGATGTCAAGTTTCAGTTGGTTGGCGGACTCGAGTTCGGTGTTGCGTTCGGCGAGCGCGGTCGCGGCGGCGTCGCGGCCGCGCTCGGCCGCCCGGCGACGGGTGATGTCGGTGATCACGCTGACGATGTGCTTGGGCCGGCCGTCGGGATCGTGGATGAGCGAGACGGTGGCTTCGACGTCGACCCAGTGGCCGTCGGCGTGCCGGAGTCTGCCTTCATAGGTGTAGTGGTCGGCGTAGCCGGTGCACAGGTCGGCGATCAGGCGGCGGGAGTCGGCGAGGCCGCCCGGGTCGAGCAGGTCGGCGTCGGTCAGTCGCAGGAGTTCGTCGACGGTGTGGCCCAGCATGCGGGCGCAGGCGGGGTTGACGGCGATCAACTGGCCGTCGAGGGCGCGGACGACCTGACCGGCGGCGGAGTTGGTGAACTGTGCCCGCAGCCGTTGCTCGTTCTCGGCGAGGGCCTGTTCGGCGGCCCGGAGGGCGGTGATGTCGGTGTTGATCACCAGGACCTGAGGGTCTTCGCCGTGGCCGGTGGGGTAGTGCAGGATCTGCTGGCTGAGCACGGTGACGGTGTCGCCGTGGGCGGTCCGGTGCTGGAGTTCGCCGTCCCAGTGGCCGTGGCGCAGCAGCGTGCCCGCTTGATCGTCGGCGGTGCTCATGCCGGGGAAGACGGTGCCGAGCAGCCGGTGGCTGATCTTGTGGTGGGCGGTGGTGGCGGGCCAGCCGTAGAGGCTGCTGGCGGCCCGGTTCCACCAGCGGATCGTGCCGTCGAGTTCCCGGACGATGACCGCGGCCGGTATCAGTTCCAGCAACCGGGCCTGCCGGCGCAGCTCGATGTCGGCGGCTCGGCGGTGGGTGACGTCTTCCACCTGGTTGACCAGGTAGAGCGGGTGGCCGGTGTCGTCGCGGACGGCGGCGCTGGTGACCGCTACCCACACGGTGTGCCCGTCCTTGTGCCGGTAGCGGAATTCGGCCCGGGCCGGTGCGATCGGATTGGCGGTGACCCGGGTGAGATGGTCGGTGGCGCCGGGGGCGTCATCGGGCTGTACCAGGTCCCGGTAGGTCATGCCGGCCAGTTCGGCGCGCTCGAACCCGGTGATCCGGGTCATGGCCGAGTTGGCCTGCAGATAGCGGCCGAAATTGCCAGGTTCGAGACTGATCAGGGTCAGGCCGAGCGGCGAGTTGTCGAACGTCGACCGGAACCGCTGCTCGCTGACCTCCAACTGGTTCAGCGCCCGGGTCCGGTCGGCGAGGGCGGCCATCGTCGAGGCCCGCTCCTGTCGCAGCGCGGCGACCGCGGCGTTCGCCCGCCGCAACAGGTCCTGGCGGCCGGCGGCATCGTGGGCGTGCTGCAACGCGCCGCTGAGCGCGTGTGCGAGCAGCGTGAGTTGCTGTTCGTCGGCGTCGTCGAAGGCGTGCGGGCGGCCGCTGCCGACCAGCAGCACACCTGTCACCCGTCCTTGCCCATCACGTAGCGGTGCGGCGACCAGCGACCGGGTGCCGGTCTCGGTGTTCAGCACCCGGCTCGCCCGCGGGTCGGTGGCGGTGTCGTCGCATCGCACCGGAACGCCGGCGGTGACCGCCAGACCGGTCAGCGATCGGGCGAGCGGGGCCGCCGGAATCGACTGCCCGGTGAGCCGCCCGGCTTCCGCGACCGTCCGCAGCATCTGGGCGGGTTCGTCGAGCACCTGCACCAGGCAGGCGTCGCCGTTGGGCAGAGCCGACAGGGTGCGGTCGGCTATCAGCGCCAGCACCGCGTCCCGGTCGGAGGCAGCGGCGGTGATCTCCTGCTGCACCGTGATCGTGTTCCGCAGCCGGGCGGTCTCCCGTTCGGCGAGCACGGTGGCCTGCCGGGCGGCGGTGACGTCCTCGATCTGCACCAGTCGCTGCTGCCGGCCGCTGGGCGCGTCCATCCGGGTGTCGCTGACGCGGGCCCACACCACCTGCCCGTCCGGGCGCAGGAAACGCTGCTCGTACACCAGCGCCGTGTCCGGATCGGCGGCGATCCGGCGCCGGCGCCCACGGGAGGCGGTTTGATCGCCGGGGTGGGTGAACTCGCCACAGTCACGGCCGGTCAACTGCTCGGCCGGTCGGTCGAGCAGCCGCGACAGGGCCGGGTTGACGTTCAGGAACCGGCCCGCCTCGCCGGTGATCGCCATGGCCAGTGGGCTGGCCTCGAACGCGGCCCGGAACTGCACCTCACTGCGGCGCAACGACTGCTCGGCGGCGACCGCATCGGTCACGTCCCGGGCCGTCTCGCACACCAATCCGGTTCCCGGTAGCGGGGCCCCACGCCATTCCAGCCACCGGTAGCCGCCGTCGCGGGTTCGGCACCGGTTGCGGACACCTTCGCGCTGCGCCATGGCGACCGCGGAGGAGGCGTCGTCGGGATGCAGCAGTGTGATCAGGTCAAGGTCCCGCATGTCGGTTTGAGTCCAGCCGAGGACCCGTTCCCACACCGCGTTGACCCGCACCACCCGGCCTTCCGGCGTGGTCACCGCCAGCAGGTCGGGGGTGGCGTCCAGCATCGCCTCCACCACGCCGTCGACGTCCGGCAGCGGTTGCTCGACCAGTTCGGCGATCACACACCGCCCACCGCGGCCGTCCGGCACCGCCAGCAGACCGGCCGAGACCCGAACCGTGGAGCCGCCGGCGCGGGTCACCCGGCAGGTGAGCCGCGCCGTCCGGGTCTCGGCGTCAACCACCGCCCGCAGGGCAGCGCCCACGACGGCGTGATCCTGCGGCATCACCAAATCCCGCCAGTGGAGGCCGGACAGTTCTTCGCGGCCACGCCCCACCAGGGCACAGAACGCGTCATTGGCCTCGGCCACCACAGCACGCTGACCGGGCCGTGAGTCGATCACGACTCGAGGGACCAGGCTCCGGGCGAACGCCTCCGCCAGCGGTCCGTCCGGCTCGCCGCCTAGACGATCGAGGAACCCGACACCCACAAGTTCCCTCTTCGGCCAGCCGTCGCGATTCGTTAGGGCGACGCTCACGGCTGATCGACCAGCGCGTGAGCGCACGATCGGCACGGTCCGCATCAGGGCCCGTCTGGTGGATCACCGAGATGGACCCTGATGGGACCGCGGCGGTCAGCCCGGGAACTCGTCGGGGTCGACGTCGGATGAGGAGGCGTTGCCGCCGAGAACCTCTTTCAGGCTGAGCTCCCAGATCGTGTACTGGCGGGAGGTGGTGGTGAACTTGAGGCTGTCGTCGAATTTGCTGAACGCGCATTCGCGGGTGAAGCGTTTGCCGTCCCAGTCCACGCCGCTGGCCAGGAAGACCTGGTAGGTGCCGTCCTTGATGCGGCCGGTCGTGACCTTCTTGTTGCCCCGGATGTAGACCGCGACGGTCGGCTTCTTCGAGCCCACCTTCACCAGCTTGACCACGGTGTCCACCGCGTCGCCGTTGTCGATTTTGAGTTGGCCGCTGCCACCGGTGACGCGGGTCAGGTAGGTCGCGTTGGGCTTGCGGCGGATCTGATCCTTCGTCACGGCGGGCACGAACGAGCCGAATCGGTACTTCGCGGCCGGGTCGGAGGCGGCGAGCGCGGCGATCGCGGTCCTCAGGCCGGTCGCGGCATCGGTGCGGCCGAGCGCGGCGGTGGCGGAGCCGCCGGTGCAGACGCTGCGGTCGTCCGCGGCCCCGGACACCGAGGACAGCTCGTCCGCCAGGGTGGAGAGCGCGGCGACCAGGTCGCCGTGCGCGGCACTGGCCGCGGCCGGCGCCGTCAACGCGGACAGCGTGGATTCCTGGGTACGGACCTTCTCGGCCAGGGCGTCGGCGGCGCCGGCCACCGCGCGGGGCGTGGTGGCTGCCCGCAGGGCGTTGACGCCCGCGGCCAGTTCCTTGTCGGCGGCGTCCAGTGAGGCCTGGAAGGCGACCGGATCGAGCGGCGGCGCCGCGGCGGCGGCTTGCTCGGTCGGCAGGGCCGCGGTGGTGGTGGAGGTCGTGGTGGGGCCGCTGGTGGTCTCGGTGTCGCTCGCTCCGAAGACTCTGGGCGCCAGCAGGATGCCGCTGAGCAGGACCATTCCCACGGCGACGGCGAGGATCCGGGTCCGCGCGCTGAACCGCGACCGGGCGGGAGCGGCGAAGCCGGGCGGCGGACCACCCGGCGGGAAGCCGGGGCCGGGCGGCGGACCGTACCCGGGGAAGGCGCCGGCGGGAAGCACCCGGATGAGCACGGGCACGGTTCGGGTGGAGGCTGTGCCGGTGGCCGGGTCGACCCAGGGCAGGTCGACGTTCAGCATCACGCCGTCCGTGGCGCCCGGCGGAAAATAGATCATTGCGGGCTGACCGTCCGGGGGCGCCGCGACCGCCTTCGTCGCGCCACTCGCGGCCTCGGCCGCGGTCAGCTCGACGACGACGTGCGCGGGACCGCCGGCGAAATCGCCCCCCGTATTCACATCCATGCTTAGAGTATCGGCGGCCCCGTCAACGTAGGCCATCCATGATCTTCAGTACGGGTCGTGGCTGCTGGTCGGTGAGGGGCCACCGCCGGTGCGACGGGGTCGGCACACCGAGGGTGTCCAGCCGGTGCAGGATCACCCCTTCGCGCAGCGCCCAGGGGCAGATCTGCAGGTCATTGATCTCCAGTGCCCGCATCGCGGCCCCGGCCACCAGTGCGCCGGCCACGAGCTGGTGGGCGCGGCCGGGACTCACGCCGTCCAGGTCGGCCAGGCCGGGTGAGGCCATCCGGCTGATGAAGCCGAACACCTGCCGCAGCCCCACATCGGTGAGGGAGCGACGGGTCCGCGGCCCGCTGCTGGACGGGGCGGCTCCGGCGAGCCGGGCCAGCGAGCGGAACGTCTTCGAGGTGCCGACGGCAAGGTCGTACGGTCCGGCCTCCCGGATCCGGCGGGCGACCGGGGCGAGGGCCGCGTCGAGGTCCGCGGTGAGGGCCTCGACGTCAGCGCGGGCGGGCGGGTCGCCGGGCAGCCGCTGCCGGGTGAGGCGCCCGGCGCCGAGGGGCAGGGACAACGCCACGTCGGGGTCTTCGTCGCGCCCGACCGCCAGTTCCAGGGATCCGCCGCCGATGTCGAGCACCAGCAGCCGTCCGGCGGACCAGCCGTACCACCGGCGGACGGCGAGGAAGGTGTAGCGTGCCTCGTCCTCGCCGGACAGCACCTGGAGGTCGACGCCGGTCTCGGCCCGCACCCGGGCCAGAACGGCCGCCGAGTTGTCCGCCTCGCGCAGCGCGGAGGTCGCGAAGGCGAGCAGTTCCTCGCATCCCGCGATCGTCGCGGTCGCCCGGGCCCGTGCCACGGCGCGCACGAGCCGGCCGGCGCCCGTGTCGGTCAGTCGTCCCGCCTCGACCTGTTCCGCGAGCCGGAGTTGCGTCTTCTCGGACCGCATGGGGTCGGGATGGCCGCCCCGGTGGGCGTCCACGACGAGGAGATGCACGGTGTTCGATCCGACATCCAGTACGCCGAGCCGCATGTCTGGAAGCTAACTCCGGGACGGGGGCGCCGGGACGGACAGGCGGTGAGATTCATCGAGAGTTCGGCGAGTCTTCTTCCGGGATGCGCATTCTCAGCGGAAGAAGAGGTGGGAGGTGGCCGTCAGGATCGGCAGCATGATCAGGGTTGCGGTGCCGGCGTAGGCGAAGAAGTGCGGCATCCGTACGCCCCGGTGTTCGGCGACCTCCTTGACCATGAGGTTGGGTCCGTTGCCGATGTAGGTCAGCGATCCCATCGTCACGGCGCCACAGGCGATGGCGGCCAGCAGGTCGTCGCCGGCCGGATCGGCGATCAGGGCGGCGAGGTATTGCGGGTCGGTGACGGCGATGCCGAGCTGCCCGGCGGCGACGGAGGTGAAGGCCAGATAGGTGGGCGCGTTGTCCAGGGTCGACGACAGGGCGCCGGCGGCCCAGAAGTACTGCCACGGGTGCTGCGGGCCGATCTCGGCGGCGTGGGTGTTGAGCAGCAGCAGCGGCTGGGTCATGGTGACGAACACACCCGCGAAGATGACCGCGACCGAGAGGATCGGGCCGACGGTGAAGTGGTTGCCGTCGTGGACGGCCCGGGGTGTGCACCGGTAGGACAGGTAGCCGATCGCGGCGAGCGCCGCCTCGGGCACACCGAACGGCCATCCGAGGGCGCCCCGGGCCAGCAGGACGGCGACGACGGCCGCGAGCAGGAGCAGGTTGCGTTTGCCGGCGATGTGCGGGGGTTCGTGGATGAGCAGCTGGTCCATCAGGCCGGTGGCGCGGTCGCGCCGTTCCTCACGGTTGACGAGGAACTGGTCGATCAGGTTGAACAGCAGGATGAGGGTGCCGTTGACGAACAGCCACGGCGCCCACAGCTGGAAGGTCCAGGCGAACGGGACGCCTTTGAGGAAGCCGAGGTACAGCGGTGGGTCGCCGATCGGGGTGAGCAGGCCGCCGGCGTTGGCGACGATGAGGATGAAGAAGACGACCAGATGGGCCCGGGTACGCCGGTGGCCGTTCGCGCGCAGGAACGGCCGGATGAGCAGCATGGCGGCGCCGGTGGTCCCGATGACGTTGGCGAGTACCGCGCCGATGGTGAGCATGCCGGCGTTGGCGAGGGGTGTGCCGGCGAGCGAGCCGCGGATCTCGATGCCGCCGGCGATGACGAACAGGGCGGCGAGCAGCGACAGGAAGGACACGTATTCGGCGATCGAGTGGGTGAGCGCCGCGGCCTGCCCGCTGACCAGCAGATGGATCGTGGCGGGGACGGCTAGGGCCGTGACGACCAGGGCCTTGTTGGTGAGTCTGCTCCACCATCCGGCGGCGAGCACTTCGAGCAGTGCGACCGCGGCGAGCAGCAGCACGAACGGCGCCGCGGTCCACATCGGTTCAGGCACCGAGGCGCAGGAGTTCGGCGGAGTGGGCGAGCATCGCGGCGGGGTCAGCGGGACGGCCGGTGAACAGTGCGAAGGCGGCGACGGCCTGGTGGACGCTCATCGGGGCGCCGGGCAGGGTGGGTGCCCCGACGGCGCGGGCAGCCTGGAGCAGGGCGGTGTCGGCGGGCCGGTAGACGAGGTCGGCGACCCACAGTTCGGGGCGCAGGTCGGTGGCGGCGACGGGTGATCCGGGGTGGTGGGCCATGCCGGTCGGGGTGGCGTTGATGACGCCGTCGGCGGTGGCGAGCAGGTCGCTCTGGTCGGCGGGGGCGCCGGTGGTGACCCGGCCGGCGCCGAACCGGCCGGTCAGGGTGCGGGCCAGGGCGGCGGCCCGGTCGGGGTCCAGGTCGACGACGGTCAGGTGCCGGGCGCCGAGGACCAGCATGGCGTGGGCGACGGCCGCTCCGGCGCCGCCCGCGCCGAGCTGTACGACGTGGTCGCGCGCCACGGACGGGAAGTGTTCGGCGAAGCTGGTGCGGAACCCGTACCCGTCGGTGTTGTGGCCTTTGGTGGTCTGGTCGTCGAAGACGATGGTGTTGACCGCCCCGAGCAGGCGCGCTTCGGCGGAGAGGTCGTCGAGGCAGCCGATGATCTGCTGTTTGAACGGGTGGGTGACGTTGAGGCCGCGGTAGCCGAGGGTGCGGGCCCAGCGCAGCAGGTCGGGCAGGTCGCTCGCGTGCAGGCCGCGGGTGTGCGAGTCGATGGTGGTGTAGAGCAGGCGGATCCCGTGCCGGTCGGCCTCGCGCTGGTGCAGCAGCGGGGAGTGGGACTGGCCGATGCCGGCACCGACCAGTCCGATCAGCACGTCCGCCATCAGGCGGAGGCCCGGATGCTCTTGTAGAGCTCCAGGTTCTCGCCGGTGTAGTGGGTGTTGAAGAAGGCCTCGGCCTTGGTGATGAAGGCGTTCCGGTCGACCTGGTCGACTTCCACGACGGTACGGGTGGGGTCGGCCCGCCATCCGTCGAGCACCTTTTCGGTCTCGTCGTCGACGCACTTGCGGTTCTCGGCGCGGATGTCGTGCACGGCCTTGGTGAGCGCGTCCTTCTGCGGCTGGCTCATCTTGTCGAGGGTCTTGTCGGAGATCACGACGAAGTGGACGCCGACCTGATGGTTGGTGAGGCTGGCGGATTTGAGGATCTCGTCGAACTTCTGCGCGTGGGTGGCCACCACAGGGTTCTCCTGCCCCTGGGCGACACCCTGTTGCAGGGCGAGGTAGAGCTCCTCGACGGCGATGGCGACCGCGTTGGCGCCGAGGGCTTTGGCGTTGGCCAGGAACTGCGGGGTGTTCGGGAACCGGATCTTCAGGTTGGCCAGGTCGTCGGGCTTGCGGATCGGCTGGGTGGCGGTGAAGGTGCGCATGCCGAAGTACCAGGCGTCCAGGACGGTGGTGTTCGTGGCGGTGTTGAACTCGGTGAAGAACGCGGTGCCGTTCCGGTCGACCCAGGTGAAGAAGTGGTCGATGTCGTTGAAGGCGTAGGCGGCGTCGAGCACGCCGATCTTCGGGAAGGCGGTCGACATGGCCGAGCCGCCCTGGAGGTCGATGTCGATGTCGCCGCTCTGCACGGCGGCGAAGCGTTCGGCGTCCGGGCCGAGCTGGCTGTTGGGGAACATGTCGATGGTGAGGTTGAGGTCGGGCTGCGCCTCGATGCGTTCCTTGAGCAGTTTCATGCCGCAGTAGAAGTTGGGCTGGGTCTCCGGCTGGGAGCTGCCGATCTTGAGGGTTAGCTGAGGGTTCTCCCCCTCGGCGGCGGTGGAGTTGTCGGCGGTGGTGCATCCGGTGGCGAGGAGGGCGAACGTCAGTGCGACTGCGAGCTTTCTCATGTCTTTCTCCCGAACATCAGAATCCGAGTAGGCCGGGTAGCCACAGCACGACACCGGGCAGCGCTGTGACGACGATCAGGACCAGCAGGAGCGGGATGAGGAACGGCGCGACGCCGCGGAAGATGACGTCGACCGGTTTTCCGGTGACCGAGCTGGTGATGTAGAGGACGCTGCCGACCGGTGGGGTGAGCAGCCCGATCATCAGGTTGATGATCATGACGACGCCGAAGTAGATCGGGTCGATGCCGAAGCCGACGGCGATCGGCAGCAGGACCGGCACCGTGACCAGGATGATCGCGGTGGCGTCGATCAGGCAGCCGAGGATCAGCAGGATGATGTTGACCAGGAGCATGAAGATCCACGGGTTACCGGAGACCCCGGTGAGGAACTCGGCGACGTCGCGGGAGACGTGCGCCCGGGTCAGGATCAGGCCGAGCAGGGCGGCGGCGCCGAGGATGAGCATGATGCCGCCGGTGATGACCGCGGTCTCCCGGGCGGCCTGCACCAGCACGCGGATCCTCGCGGTGCGGTAGACCAGGCCGAGGATCAGCATGTAGAGCACCGCCACCGAGGCCGCCTCGGTCGGGGTGAACAGCCCGGAGAGGATGCCGCCGAGCAGGATGACCGGGGTGAGCAGCGGGCCGACCGCGCCGATCGAGGCGCTGGTGAACCGGCCCCGGTCGAACGGCACCGAGGTGAACTGGGGCCGGCGGGCGGTCCAGATGAAGATGTAGACGCACAGGCCGGCGGCCATCGCGAAGGCCGGCAGCACCGAGGCGGCGAACAGGGCGCCGGTGGAGACGGTGGCGGTGGCCGCGTAGATGACGGCCGGGATGCTGGGCGGCATCACCGGGCTGATCAGCGACGACGACGCGGTGAGTCCGGAGGCGAAGCCGTGCGGGTAGCCGGCCTTGACCATCTGCGGGATCTGCATCTTGCCGAGACCGGCGACGTCGGCCAGGGCGGAGCCGCTCATCCAGGAGAAGCCGACGGCCGAGCCGACGTTGACGTAGGCGAGGTTGCCGCGCAGCCGGCCGAGCGCGGCAAGGCAGAACTCGTAGAGCCGGTCGGCGATGCCGAGGCGGTTGGCGAGCACGCCGACGAGGATGAACAGCGGCACCGCCAGCAGCGGGAAACTGTTGAGGCCGTCGAAGGTGGTCTTCAGCGAGAATCCGGCGGACCGGCCGTCGGCCAGCGCGTACCAGAGACTCGGCCCGATGAAGGCGAGGCCGACCGGCACCCGGATGAACAGCAGCACGGCGATGGCGAGGCCGACCATCCACAGTTCGAGGATCATCTCGCCTCCGCCGCGTCGAAGGGCACGTCCGCATGCCCGGCGGCGAAGATGCGGACCACGGCGCGGACCGCGCCGGAGGCGAAACCGGTCAGGGGTACGGCGTAGAGCACCTCGATCGGGATGCCCAGCGCGGCGGTACGGCGGCCGGAGTAGGCCAGGATCAGGTGGTAGGCCTCCCAGACCAGCAGTGCGCAGATCAGCGCCGTGCAGGCCGCGGACACCGCCTTGACGACCGTGAAGGCCCGCCCCTTCACCAGGTAGTCGATGATCTGGATGGTGATGTGGCCGTTGTTGCCGATCAGGTAGCCGACCATGATGAAGGTCAGAACGATCAGCGAGTAGCTCGCCAGCTCGCCGACGCCGGGCCAGTTGAGCGCCGGCACGAATCGGCTGACCACCTGCCACAGCACGCTGACGAAGATGACCGTGAGCGCCACGACGGCGATCCACAGCTCGACCGATCCCCAAGCGCGCAGGACCGCCGGTTCGCGCCAGCCTTCTCGTGTCAACGAAGGACCTCCGTCCGCTCTACGGACCACTAGTCGGACCATATGGACCGCTCTGTGGACTGCGTGTAACGTACGGGCGACCGCAGGTTCTGGCAAGAGGCCGTTACGGATGTGTGAATCCGGGCCGGGGGCAGGAGAATCCGGGTGACACGGCAGGATGGTCCGCGGTCGTGCACCTGGACGCGAGGAGAGTGGAACCTGTGGAGTCGCCGGAGGCCGTTGACCAGCAAGGGGTGCGCAGTGTCCAGCGTGCGCTGGGGATTCTCGGCCTGCTGACCGACGACCGGCCGATCGTGTCGGTCCGCGACATCGTGGAGGCGACCGGCCTGGCCAAGACCACGGTGCTGCGGCTGGTGGCGACGCTGGAGCACAACGGTCTGCTGTGGGCCACCACGAACGGGTACATGGCCGGGCCCGGCCTGTGGCGGTGGGCGCACCTGGCCCGCAAGAGCTGGGAGCTGCCCCCGGAGACCCGGACCGGCATGCGCGAACTCGCGGCGCGCCAGCGCGAGACCGTCAACCTGTACGTGACCCGCGACATCTACCGCGTCTGCGTCGCCCAGCAGGAGAGCCCGCAGCCGCTGCGGCACGTCGTCCGGGTCGGCGACGAACTGCCGATGTGGGCCGGCGCCTCGTCGAAGGTGCTGCTCCGCGACGCCTCCCCGGCCCTGCTGGACCGCATCGCCAAGGGCTCCCCGCACGGCCCCGGCCACGCCGCGGTCATGCGCGAGTGGATCGACGAGGCCACCGCGGCCGGCTACGGGGAGAGCCACGGCGAACGCGAGGCCGGGCTGTCCGCGGTCGCCGCGCCGGTGCTGGGCCGCTCCGGCGGGGTGGTCGCCGCCCTCGCCCTGAGCGGCCCGTCGCTGCGGTTCACCCCGGACCGGGTCGCCGAGTTCGCCACCGACCTGACGGCGATGGCCCGGCAGATGTCCGAACGCGGCTTCGACCGCCCGTTCGGCAGCCCCGCCTGAACATCCCGGTCACGGCCCGTAGACCTCGACCTTGCCGGTGGACCGGGGGCTGGCCGGATCGTTGAAGAAGTACTCGCCGGCCCGGGTGAACGTGTAGGTGAAGGACTCCCCCGGCGCCAGCATCACGTCGAACAGGCCCTCGAAGAACTGGGTGACACCGCGCGGGCCGGCGTTGCCCGGATGGTTGGTGAACGTGACGGTCGCGCCCACCGGCACCCGCAGATGGGTGGGCGCCATGCTCGCCACCCCGAAGGACTCGGTGGCGCCGGTGGCGGTACGGCCGATCACCACGGTCGTGCCCTCGACCGGGCCGCCGGAGACCGGGCGCCGGATCACCGGGGGCGGCGGGGCCGGCACCGGGCCGAGGGCGCCGCCGATCTCGAACGCCCACAGGAAGTCGCCGCGCGGCGCCGAGTTCCCGTACGGAATGCTGGTCCCACCCGCGTAGACGGCCAGGTACTCGCGGCCGCCGGCCCGGTACATGATCGGGCTGGAGCTGATCGCCGCCCCGGTCTGGAACCGCCACAGCTCACGGCCGGTGCACGCGTCCATGGCGAGCAGGTTGCCGTCCGGCTGGCCGATGAACATCAGGTCGGTGGCGGTGGTGAGGATGCCGTTGCCGTGCGCCAGCGAGTACGGCATCCGCCGCTTCCACCGCACCCGGTTGGTGCTGACGCCGACCGCCACGATGCCGCCGGTCTGGTACTCCCCCGGCGGCCGCAGCCCGTTGGCGGCCTCGGTCAACGAGTGCGCCGCCGCCACGTACCCGAATCCGGTGTAGACCAGCCCGGTGCGGTGGCTGAACGACAGGTGCGACCAGTCGGCGCCGCCACCGTGACCGGGAATGGACAGCACCGGGGTGTCCCAGTGCGGGTCGTAGAGGGCGCCACGCACGTAGTTGGGCACCGCCCGGTTCGGGTCGCCGGGCACCGACGTGCCCAGCGGCTGGTCGACGACGCGCTGTTCGGTCCAGCCGCCCTGCACCGGGAACGGCTGGGTCGGCCACGTCTTCTGCCGGGGCTCCTGCGGGACCGGCCGTTCCACGATGCCGAGCGGGGCGGTGCCGTCGGTGCGGTCGAGGATGAAGTACATGCCGGACTTGCTGCCGTAGACGACCACCTTGCGCATGCGTCCGTGGATGCGGACGTCGGCCAGCACCGGCGACATGACGTTGTCCATGTCCCAGATGTCGTGGTGGATCGACTGGAAGTGCCAGCGGTAGGCGCCGGTGCGCAGGTCGAGGGCGACCAGCGAGTTGGCGAACAGGTTCTGCCCACCCCGCGCCGAGCCGTCCTGCGAGGAGTTGCCACCGCGGGCGTTGCCGAACGTCCAGTAGGTCAGGCCCAGCGCCGGGTCGACGGCCGGGTGGATCCACGGTGTCGCCCCGCCCGCGGCCCACGAGTCGCCCTCCCATGTGTCGTTGCCGAACTCGCCCGGCCCGGGCGTGCCCCAGAAATGCCACACCACCTCACCGGTACGGGCGTCGACGGCGAGGGCGGCGCCGCGCGGACCGTCGTTGGTGCCGCAGAACAGCAGACCGTCGTGGTAGACCACGGCGACCTTCTCGATGTTGCCGTACCCGTTGATCTGCCGCTCCCAGACGACCTGCCCGGTGTGCTGATCGAGGGCGATGACGTAGTTGTCGTTGGACTTGGTGAACACGTGCCCGCCACCGACCGCGACGCCGCGGCGGGTGAGAGCGCCACGGGTCTGCTCGTACCGCCAGCGGGTCTGCCCGGTGACACCGTCGACGGCGATGACGTTACCGAGCGCCGACTCGATGTAGAGGACACCGTCGACGGCGACCGCGGTGCTCTGGCTGTTGCCGGTGCGCAGCCCGCCCTCGACCGAGTTCGTCCAGGCGCCGCGCAATCCGCGTACGTTGCCGGGGTTGATGCGGCGTAGCCCGCTGTAGTTCTGATTGCCGAGGTTGCCGCCGACCTTGGGGAAGTCGGCGTCGCCGGGGGTGTCGAAGCGGTTCAGGTCGGCCGCGGACGGCCCGCCCCGGGTGAGCGCGGGCGCCGGGACCGCCGCCGCGGCAGCGACCCCTTTGAGCAGGGTTCGTCGGTTCACTCGAAAACCCCCTGGTAGATGTCCTTGATGTTCCAGTGGCCCGGGGTGGGCACCGGCTCGTTGACCATGGGTACGTCGATGACCGCCGGCCGCCGGGCCGCCACCGCCGCGCGCAGAGCGTCACCGAAGCCGGCGGCGCTCTCGACCGGGTAGCCGTCCGCCCCGCACGCCCGGCCCAGCGCCGCGAAGTCCGGGCTGTACGCGGCCCCGTCCGGCCCGGTGAAGTCGCATCCGAAGCTGCGCCCGAAGTTGGCGGCCTGCAGGTCGCTGATGGTGCCGTGGGAGCGGTTGTTCATCACCACGAAGATCACCGGGGCGCCCTGTTCGACGGCCATCGGCAGGGCCGGCAGCTGGGCGCCCATACCGCCGTCGCCGACCAGCGCGACCACGGTGCGGTCCGGCTCGGCGATCTGCACCCCGACCGCGGCGGCCGGCCCGAATCCCATGGTGGAGGCGCCGCCCGGGGTGATGAATCGGCCGTCGGCGGGCAGTTCGTAGCACTGGGCGACACCGTTCTTGTTCCATCCCACGTCGGTGACCAGCACCGCGTCAGTGGGCAGGATCGCGCGCAGGTCGGTGAGTATCCGTTCGGGACGCAGCGGGAAGTTGTCGCTCGCTCCACGGCCGCGGCTGTCGGCGAACAGACTGCGGCGGGCCGCTGTGATGGTCTCGCGCAGGCCGGTACGCCGGTGCGGTTGTGGCCGCTTCGCCCGTACCGCGAGATCGATGGCCCGGGTGGCGCGGGAGATGTCGGCGACCGCCCCGATCTCCACCGGGAAGTTGCGGCCGATCTCGGCCGCGTCGATGTCGATCTGGATCAGCTTCCCGGGCGGGAACTGCCAGGTGTAGCGGCGGTCCCACGAGCTGGCGTCGGTCTCGGCGAAGCGGGTCGCGCAGGCCAGCACCACGTCGGCCTCCCGGGTGTGCCGGTTGGTCAGCTCCAGGCCCCAGAAACCCGGCATGCCGAGCAGCAGCGGATGGTCGTCGGGCAGCGCGCCCTTGGCCATCAGCGAGTGCACCACCGGGATGTCGAGATGCTCGGCCAGCAAGCGCAGCGCGTCCAGGCCCGGCCCGCGCCGCAGCCCTCCGCCCACATAGATCAGCGGGCGCTCGGCCGCCAGCAGCAGATCGGCGATGCGGTCGGCGGCCTCGGCGGGCAGGTCCGGCTTTTCCAAGACCCCGAGGGGGTACGCGTGAGCGCTCGCCGTGACCGGCCTGGAGAAGTGGTCCATCGGCACACTGAGCAGCACCGCGCCGGGCCGCCCGGACGCCGCCGTCCAGAACGCGCGCTCGGTGAAGCGGGCCAGATCGGCGGCCCGGTGCACCTGCCACGCGCGTTTGACGAAAGGCCGGTAGATGGCGCTCTGGTCGGCGTCGGCGTGCAGGTTCACCTCCTGGTGCGGGTGCCGGCCGCGGTAGTAGGAGGGGATGTCGCCGGCGATCGCGACCAGCGGCACCGAGTCGAGCGCGGCGGTGAGCACGCCGGTTACCGCGTTCGTCATGCCGGGGCCGACGTGCAGCAGCACCACCCCGGTACGGCCGGTGGCGCGGGCGTACCCGTCGGCGGCGTGCGCGGCGGCCTGCTCGTGGCGTGCGATGACGAACCGGATCGAGCTGCGGCCGATCGCGTCGAGCAACGCGATGTTGGTGTGTCCGCAGGTGCCGAAGACGTATTCGACGCCGTACGACGCCAGCTGGGTCACCATGGCCTCGGCGGCGGTGGTCATCGCGTGCCCTCCTGGTCGCCGAACAGGGACAGGCCGCGCAGCATCAGCGTCTTCAGCACCGTGTAGTCGTCGATCATCCAGCGTGGGGACTCCCGGCCGAACCCGGAGTCCTTGACCCCGCCGAACGGGACGTGGTCGAGGCGGAAGTTGGACGACCCGTTGACGATCAGGCCGCCGACCTCCAGTTCCCGCCAGGCGGTGACGACCCGGCGCAGGTCGTGGGTGAACAGTCCGGCCTGTAGCCCGTACCGGCTGTCGTTGCAGGTGGCCAGGACGTCGTCGAAGTCGTCGAACGGCGAGACGCTGACCACCGCGCCGAACACCTCGTCGCGGATCAGCCGGGCGTCCGCCGGTGGGTCCGCCACCACCGTCGGGGTGACCGTGGCCCCGTCCCGCTCGCCGCCCGTGGTGATGGTCGCGCCGGCGGCGGCCGCCTCCCGCGCCCAGCCGACCACGCGTTCGGCCGCGTCGTCGCCGACCATCGAGCCGACCGCGGTGGCCGGGTCGAGCGGGTCGCCGACCCGCAGCTTGCGCACCCGCTCGGTGAACAGGTCCAGGAACTCGGCGTAGCGGCGCCGGTCCACGTAGACGCGCTGCACCGAGATGCAGCTCTGCCCGGAGTTGCTGTAGCCGGTGGCCGCGCAGATCGCGGCGGCCGCGGCCAGGTCGGCGTCCTCGCAGACGATCGTGGCGGCGTTCCCGCCGAGTTCCATGACCAGGCGTTTGGCGCCGGCGGCCCGGGCCACGGCCGCGCCGGTGGCCGGGCTGCCGGTGAAGCTGATGACGGCCACCTGCGGGGCCGCGCTGAGCGCCGACCCGATCGCGGCGCCGCCGTGCAGCATCTGGACCGCCTCGGCCGGCATCCCGCAGTCGAGCAGCAGCCGGACGACGGCCGCCGACGACGCCGGCGCCTGAGGTGGCGGTTTGACGATGGTGGAGTTGCCGGCCGCGAAGGAGGCGCCGAGCTTGTGGGCCAGCAGGTTGGCCGGCGCGTTGAACGGGGTGATCGCCAGGGCCACACCGGCCGGCGCGCGGTAGGTGAGCGCGGTGGTGCCGACACCGCGTGCCCAGCCGGCGACCGGCAGCACCTCTCCCCCGAGGCGCCGGGCCTCGGCCGCCGACACGGCGAAGGTGTCGGCGACCCGGTCGATCTCACCGTGGCCGTCCTGGACCGGCTTGCCGAGTTCGAGGGCCAGCAGCCGGGCGAGGTCGTCGCGGCGGCGGGACGCCTCGGCGGCCGCGCGGTCCAGGACGTCCGCCCGTGCGGCCGGTGACATGCGGGCCACCATCCTGGCGCCGGTGCCCGCGTACCCCAGGGCGGTCTCGACGTCGTGCTCGCCGGCCTGCCGGGCGGTGCTGACGACGCGGCGCAGCCAGGGGCCGACGCGATCCACCCGCGGCCCGCTGGTCACCCAACTGCCGGCGATGAGGCATCCGACCTCGGTGATCTCGTGTTCGGTCATCGCCACTCTCCTCGCGCGGACCGCTTGGTGGTCCTTCTAGACCGCTCTGTGGACTACGTGTAACGTACGGGCCGCGAGGTTTCCTGGCAATGACTCACACCGATCGATCGCCTGCGGCCTTACCGACCGAAAGGCACCCCACATGGATGACGACCGACCGCTGCACGGCGTCCGGGTCCTGGACCTGACGAACGTTCTCGCCGGCCCCTACTGCGGCTACCAGCTGATGCTCCTCGGCGCCGAGATCGTCAAGATCGAACGGCCCGGCGACGGCGACCTGGCCCGCTCGCTGGGACCCGAGGCGGACCTCAACCGGACGGCGCTCGGCGCCTCGTTCCTGGCCCAGAACGCGGGCAAGAAGTCGGTCGAACTCGACCTCAAGGACGCGGGCGACCGGGCCGTCTTCGAGAACCTCGCCAGGGACGCCGACGTGCTGCTGGAGAACTTCCGCGCCGGCGTCCTCGACCGCATCGGCTACGGCTGGGAGACGCTGCACCGGCTCAACCCGCGCCTGATCTACTGCGCCATCTCCGGGTTCGGGCAGACCGGGCCGATGCGCTCCGCCCCCGCCTACGACCAGATCATCCAGGGTCTGTCCGGCATGATGAGCGTCACCGGCACCCCGGACACCGCCCCGCTGCGGGTCGGCTTCCCCGTCTGCGACACGGTCGGCGGTCTGGTCGCCGCCCTGTCGATCGCCGCCGCGCTGGCCGGGCGTACCCGTACCGGAAAAGGGGTTTTCCTGGATGTCTCCATGCTGGAGACATCACTGTCGGCGATGGGTTGGGCCACGTCGAACTACCTGGTCAGCGGGGTCGAGCCGGAGCCGATGGGCGATCAGAACGCGACCGCGGCGCCGTCCGGCACCTTCCAGGCCGCCGACGGGCCGCTGAACATCGCGGCGAACCGGCAGGAACAGTTCGAGACCCTGTGCCGCCTCCTCGACCGCCCGGATCTGCCCGCCGACGAGCGCTTCGCCGACCGGGAGGCCCGTAAACGGAACCGGGCCACCCTCAACGAGGAGATCAACACGGCGTTGCGGCGGCGGACCGCGCTCGACTGGGAGCGGCTGCTGGCCGGCGCCGGGGTGCCGGCCGCCCGGATCCTGACCGTGGCGCAGGCCCTGGAACTCGACCAGGTCAGCGAACGCGGCTTCGTCACCGATCTGCCGTTTCCCGGGCAGCCGCGGCGCACCCTGCGGGTCGCCGGCAACGGCGTCCTCGTCAACGGCGAACCGTTGCGCCCGCCGGGACCCCCGCCGTTGCTGGGCGAGCACAACGCCGAGTTCGCCTCGGAGGTGACCGCCCCGTGAACGATCCGTCCCTGCGGGACGTGGCCGACTGGTGGGCCACCGCCGTGTCCCGCGTCGAACCCGACCGCATCGAGCTGCGCGGCCGGCCCGTCCAGGACCTGATCGGCACGATCAGCTTCACTGACGCCATCTGGCTGATGCTGCGCGGCGACACGCCCACGCCCGGCCGGCGGCGGCTGCTGGAGGCGGCCCTGGTGTCGTCGGTGGACCACGGGCCGCACGCGCCGTCGATCGCCGTCGCCCGGATGGCCGCGACCTGCGGCATCGGCCTGAACAACGCGGTTGCCACCGGGGTCAACCTGCTCGGCGACGTGCACGGCGGCGCCGGGGAGCAGTGCATGCGGATGCTCGCCGAGATCGCCGCGGGCGCCGACGCCGCCGAGGTGGTGGACCGGTGGCGGGCCACCTCCCGCTACCTGCCCGGTTTCGGCCACCGCTTCCACACCGTCGACCCGCGCCGGGATCCGCTGCTCACCCTGGTCGAACAGGCTGTCACGGACGGGGTCGTGCAGGGTGACTACCTGCGCGCCGCCCAGGCGGTCGAGCGGATTCTCGCCGTCGGGCGCCGTCGGCCCGTACCGATCAACATCGACGGCTGCACCGCGGTCGTCTACGGCGAACTCGGATTCGCACCTCCGCTGGCCCGCGGCCTGTTCGTCCTCAGCCGCAGCGTCGGGATCCTCGCCCACGCCTGGGAGGAGACCGGTCAGGGCCGCCGCAACAAGGGGCCGATACCACCGTCGATTCTGCCCACCCATCTGGGAGACGACCCATGCACCGGAGAAGACTCCACGCCTACCTGACCGCCGCCCTCACCCTCGCCCTCCTGCTCACCGCACACGACCGGCTCCGCCCCGCCGCCGCCCCGCCCGCCGACAGCGCCGACCACGGCGTCTGCCGCGGCACCGACCCCCGCTGCTACCACGACTGGGGCAATTTCGACCCGGCCACCGACGGCTACCGGGTGCTCGTCTACAGCCGTACCGCCGGGCCCCGCCACGCCCATCTCGGCCCGGCCCTGCCCGCCGGGCTCAATCCCCCGCTCACCCCTGCGCACGCCGCGCAGAGCGCCCTGGTCAGGCTCGGGACGGAGAACGGCTTCGCGGTCGACTGGACCGAGGACGTCACCCAGCTCAGCTCCCCCGCCCGCCTGTTCCGGTACAACGCGGTCATCTTCATGAGCACCACCCGCGACGCCCTCGACGACCCGGCACAGACCGCCCTGCGGCAGTACATCCGCGGCGGCGGCGGATTCGCCGGCATCCACAACGCCTTCGGCACCGAGTACAACTGGCCCTGGTACGAGGGCCTGCTCGGCGACGCCAACTACTACGACCACGGCCGCAACCAGCCCGGCACGGTCGTCACCACGAGCCGCCGCGACGCGTCGACCGCCGGGCTGCCGGCCCGCTGGGACTTCACCGACGAGTGGTACAACCTGGTGCCCTTCCCCAGCCGGGTACGGATCCTCGCCACGGTGGACGAGAGCACCCTGCCGGACGGGGCGACCGGCGGCAGCGGCCACCCCGGCCACGGCCGCAACCATCCGGTCTCCTGGTGCCAGTACTACGACGGCGGCCGGTCCTGGGTGACCACGCTCGGGCACGCCGTCGAGGCGTGGACCGACGCGCCGATGGCCGGGGACACCTCTTTCGTCCAGCACGTTCTCGGCGGCATCGAGTCGGCGATGGGCCGCCGGCCGTTCTGCCGCTGACCGGCGATCAGCCCGCCGCCACGGCCGCGTCCAGGCGCCGCCGGGCGGCGGCGATCGCCAGCCGCGCGTGCTCCCGGCCGCCGACCTGCGCCGACATCTGAGCACGGGGGATCTCCAGGGCGTACGGGATACCCGCGGGCAGCGCCGAGAGGATCCCGTCGAGGTCGATGCCGCCGTCGCCCGGGTACAGCCGCTCGAAGCGGGCCGTGTGGATGAGCTCCGCATTGGTCGGCGGCACCCCGGCCGGCGCGTCGCAGACGTGCGCGAAGTGGAACCACTGCGCCGGCAGCTCCCGCAGATCCGCGACGCTGGACCCGGAGCGGGCGAAGTGCAGCAGGTCGACGAGGATGCCGGCGTTGGGCTGGCCTGCGGCCCGCAGCACCCGTGCCGCCTCGGCCAGGTCCGGCGTCTCGGTCCAGGACGGGAACTCCAGGTCGACGGTCAGCCCGAGCGGCCGCGCCATCTCGCACAACCGCGCGAACCTGTCCACCTTGCGGCCACGGTCCGGATCGGGCAGCTGAGTGATGACGTGCCGGGCGCCGAGTTCCGCCCCGGCCTCCAGGAAACGCTGGAAGTCGCGCGGATCCTCGTCCGGCCCGATCCGGGCCAGTTCGATGTCGAGCACCTCCACACCGGTGGCCGCCAGCCGCACCTTCGTCGTACGCATCAGCGCCGGGTCGGTGGCCAGCGGGTAGTGCGGCTCCTGCGGGGTCACCTTCGTCAGCCGGATCCCCACATAGCGGTAGCCCGCGTCGGCGGCGGCCTCGACCAGTTCCGGAGGTGACAGGCTCAGCGCGGTCAGGTGCGCGAGCGAGTAGTCGCGGGGCCGCCCGGATTCGGCCCGCAGACCGAGCAGCCGCCGGTGCCGGTGCGCTGCCATGCGCACCGGCACGGACGCGACAGCGCCGTAGCCCGCGTAACCGCCGATGCGCTGCACCACCTCGAAGAACAGCCGGGATCCCAGCATCTCGGTGTAGAAGTGCAGGTACTCACCGTCGTCGTCACTGTCGTACAGGATCGAGAGATCCCGCAGCGCCGCCAGCAGATCCGGCGGCGGAGCGAGCCTGGCGTCCAGATCGTCGTAGTAGTTGTCCGGGATCCGCAGCACCGGGGCGCCGAGCTGCCGCATGGCCCGGGCACTGGCGATCACGTCGTCGCTGACGAACGCGACATGCTGCGGACTCGGAATCCCGGGAGCCCAGCTCCCGCGGCGCAACGGCGCCGTGTTCAGAGTGATCCGGACGGTGTGCGCCGCATCGGTGGCCGACCTGCTGCGCAGCAGCCCGAACGGCGCCGCGATCTCGGTGGTGGGCCCGGAACACAGCCCCAGCACCGAACGGTAGAACAGGGCCGACTGGTCGAAGTCGTCGACCGACTCGGTGAGAGCGATGTGATCGGTGGCGGTGACCAGCCCGTCGGCGCGCGGCTGGTCCCCGGTCGGCGCGAAGTCGGCCGGCCAGCCGAGGCCGTCGCCGCCGGTACGGCAGAAGAACACGGCCGTACCGTCCGGTGCGGCCACCGAGCTGAGGTCGGCCTCCCCCGGCTGCCGGACCCGCGGCAGCACCGGCGCGAGCAGCCGGTCGGCACGCTGAGCCGACCGCGGCGGGTCGTCACTCTCCACCGCCAGGGCACAGATCAGTGCCGTGCCGGGCGCCACCGTCCGCTGTGGCGCGAAGTTGAGCAGCAGCCGGGCCCGGCCCTGTTCCCACAACTGCACCGGCTTGGACCGGTGCTGGCCGGTCCGGGCGAACCCGAGCGCGGTCAGGGTACGCGCCACCACCGGCCCGGAGACCTCGTCGACGGCGAGTTCGGTGAAGACGTGCCCGCCCAGCCGGGGCGCGGCCGGCAACCCGGAAGCCGGGCCCGCACCGGCGGTGGCCTCCTGAAGCGCGAGCAGCGACCGCATCCCGTCGATGGCGGCCTGTCGTGGGTCGGCCTGGCGGTAGATGTCGTTGAACACCTCGAGCGAGAACGGCCCGGCATAGCCGGTGCGCTGCACCTGGGCGGCGAACGTGGCCAGGTCGAACGAGCCGAGCCCGGGGAACAGCCGGTGATGCCGGCTCCACTCGACCACATCCATCCTCAGCCGGGGCGCGTCGGCCAGTTGCAGGTGGAAGATCTTGGCGCCGGGTATCGCCGCGATCCCGGCCATGTCGTCGTCCCGGGACAGGACGTGGAAGCTGTCCAGGCAGAGCCCGAGAGCCGGATGATCGGCGCGGCGCACGATCCGCCACGCGTGCGCGTAGCTGTCGACGTACCGGCCCCAGGCTTGCGGTTCGTAGGCGATCCGCAGGCCACGCCGCGCCGCCCTCTCGGCGAGCGCGGACAACTGCTCGGCGGCGAGATCGTCGTCATCGACGGTGTCCGCGGACGCCGACGAGCACACCAGCAGCGTGCCGGCGCCCAGTTGCTCCAGCACGTCGAACTTGCGCTCGGCACGCCGCAGATTGGACCGCAGAATGTCCGGCGCGACCGCTTCGAAGTCACGAAACGGCTGGTAGACGTCGATCGACAGGTCACGGCGGGCGCACTCCTGCCGGATCCGCGACGGCGACCAGGCCGACGCGATGAGGTCACTCTCGAAGATCTCCACGCCGTCGAACCCGGCCGCGGCGGCGGCCGCCAGCTTGTCCTCGATGGTGCCCGACAGGCAGGCGGTGGCGATCGACAGTCGACGGGCGCCGGCGGGCGCGACTGTCCGGTCGCGGACCCCGTCATGTTCGGCGATGAGCATGACCGCTCTGCCTTCCCGCGCGGCGACAGGTTCGGTGGGGTCCGCCAGGCGGTCCATCCGATCCGAAATAACGTACTAGTTAGTTAGTTATAGCGGACGGCCGCGAACCTGAAAAGAGTTCGCCGACGGACACCGTCGGCGGACCAGGGCCTTCCCGGGTCAGGACCTTCGGCCCGTACCTGTCGGCCCTACTGCGGAGTGCCCCGGGACCGGATTCTTAATTGCGTAAGCCGACGATCGAACCCCGGCCGGACACCAGGCCGGAGGGACCGACGAGGGATAAGAACAATCACCTAACGGGAGTAAGTCATGACCGCTGTAGCTCACGAGGTCGGCCGGACCGCTGCGGGTAGTGCTGTTCGCAGTTCGCGGAAGGCCGCTCGCGGTTCGGGCGGTGCTGTTCGCTGGATCGGCATCCTGCTGGCACTCGCCGGCCTGGTCATGATTGCCGCCGGAGCCACCACCTGGTTCACCGTGCAGTCGCAACTCGCGGACGAGCGGATCACCGTCTCCGCCGACGCCAAGTGGTTCGCGGGCGAGAAGATCGACGGCCCGCTGACCGCGTACGCCGAGGCCGACATCATCGAGAAGCACGCGCTCAAGGCGAGCGGCGGCAAGACCTACGCCGAGCTCGACAAGGAGGACCCGGTTCGGGCCACCGTCATGAACGGCTCCTTCCTGCGCGCCTCGCTGTTCACCTCGGTCGTCTCGTTCGGCATCGCCGCGATGGTCGTGGGCCTGGGCTTCGTGATCTCGCTGGCCGGCTACGCGCTGTTCCTGATCGGCCGGCGCCCCGCCACCGACCCGGCTCCCACTGCCTGACATACAACGACCCGAAAGAAGCGGCGCCCGGTGAACCACCGGGCGCCGCTTCCGTATGTGCCGGCGGCCTCAGGCCGGTGTGGCGAAGTTCTGGGTCCAGTACAGGGTGCCGGAGGAGGACTTCGTCCGGCCGACACCGATCTCGGTGTAGTCGCAGTTGAGAATGTTGGCCTTGTGCCCGGCGCTGTTCATCCAGCCGTCCATGACGCCGGCCGCGGTGGTGTAGCCGGCGGCAACGTTCTCGGCGACGCCGCGCCACTGGTAGCCCTCGGCGGTGACCCGATCGCCCATGCTCGCCTCGCCGGGCAGCTGATGCGACATGGTGTTCTGCGCGGCCTGCAAGTCCGAGTGTTTCTGCGCCGCCGCCTCCAGGTGTGACTCCCTGCTGAGCCCGGAGCAGCCGGCCTTCTCCCGTTCGACGTTGACCAGGCGGAGCACTTCGGCGTTGACCGTGGTGGAGCCGGTGGAGCCGCTGGTCGGCGCCTTGGTCGTCGTGGTGGGCTTCGCGGTCGCGGTCCGCCGGCTGGTCGTGGCCGTCGTCTGCGAGCTCTTCGGGCGTACGGTCGCCGACCTGCTCGCCGACGGTGTGGCCGATGCCGACGGCGTGGCGGGCGTCGTGGTCGTGGGCTGCGTGGACGGCGAGGCGGTCTCGTCCGGCGTGACGGTGGCGTCCGTGGTGGTGGCCGGGTTGGTCGCGGCGAGGCGGATCTCCCGGTCCCCGGTGCCGGCGCCCGCGACGATCGTGGCCGAGCCGGCTCCGATCAGTCCCAGGGCCCCGATGGCCGTCAGGACGTAGCGGGTCCGCCGTTGGGATGGGGTGGGCACGAACGTACTCCTCGTCGACTCGCCTGGTAGCAGCCGACTCACTATTCATGCCCAGCGCGCGTGAAGATCGATACTAAGGAACGCTTAAGGATCGCCTCATCGAAATCTAACGGTCGGCCCGCGAGAATATTGACGATTGTCGAAGTGACGCTTAGCGTTCAGGCACGCATCCGGTGCGTGCCACACCCCCGCGCGCGCCGGTTCCCCCGCGCGAAAGGGCGTCGACATGCTCCGAGGCGTACGTCGCACCATCCTTGCCGTCACCGGATTCCTGCTGCTGCTCGCCGTCGCCGGCCCACCGGCCACCGCGCACGACCCGGACACCCCGGAGGGCCGAGCCGAGCAGGCGGAGATGCTGCGCATCTACCAGCCCACCTGGCGCAGCGGCGAACTCCTCGCCGGCGCACCGATCACCTGCGTCAACGGAATGGCCGACAAATACCCGTGCAAGAACGTCGACCTGCTCAGCTTCCTGCCGCAGTCGGCGCTGGGCGGCGGCGGCTCGTCGAGCATGTGGTACTGGACCGACACCCGCGACAGCAACGAGTACATCCTGTACTGCCGGTCCAACGGCGTCTCGTTCGTCAACGTCACCGACCCGTCGAACCCGCGCTACCTGGGCAACCTGCCGTCCTCGAACGGGGTCAGCTCGTCCTGGTGCGACGTCCGCACCTACAAGAACTACGCCTACATCGGCAAGGACTCGGTGTCGCACGGCATCCAGATCTTCAACCTCAACAAACTCCAGGGCGTGACCACCCCGCAGACCTTCACCGCCGACGCGCGGTTCACCGGCCTGACCAACAGCCACACGCTGCAGATCAATCAGAACACCGGTTTCCTGTACGTCTCCGGCGCGAACACGTGCAGCAAGGGCCTGACGATCTACGACATCAAGACGCCGCTCACCCTCACACTGGCGGGCTGCTACAGCCGTGAGGTGTACTCGCACGAGTCGATCGTGGTGACCTACGCCGGCCCGGACACCCGCTACACCGGCCGGGAGATCGCGTTCAACTACACCGGCCAAGGTAGGCGGTTCCAGATCCTCGACGTGACCAACAAGTCGAACATCGTCGTCCTGTCCAGCGTGACCCACCCGGGCGCCAGCTTCATCCACCAGGGCTTCGCCACCAGCGACTACAAGCACATGATCGTCAACGACGAGACGATCAGCACCGCCGCCGGCAGCCCGGACTTCGTCTACAACATCGAGAAGCTCGACGCCGCCCGGTACGTGGGCAAGGACGTCGGCACTCGTGGCACGTTCGTCAACCACAACGGCTACACCGTCGGCAAGCGGCACTTCCAGGCCTCGTACCGCGGTGGCCTGCGCATCCTCGACACCACGAACGCCGCCTCGGCCTCGCTGCCCGAGGTCGGCTACTTCGACGTCGACCCCAGCTCCAACGCCAGCGGGTACAGCGGCAGCTGGATGGCGCTGCCGTACCTGAAGAACGGTGTCGTCGCCGTGCAGAGCATCGGCGTCGGGTTGTTCCTGGTCCGGCCGACCGGAACGGCGGCGGTCAGCTGACCGGCACCGGATCGCGTCACCGCCGCCTCTCGGCGGCGGTGACGCTGGCGGGTTTCGTGGCGGCCGCCTACCTCTTCGCCGACAGCCGCGGCCCGTCTCCGGCCACGGTTCCGGCACCGGCCGCCTCGGCGGTCGCCTATCACAGCGACGGGCTCTCCGACAGCTACGACGGCTTCCGGGTGGAGCCGCTGGCCCTGCCCACCGGCCGCGGCCCGGGCCGGGTGTCGCTGCGGGTCACCGGTCCCGGCGGCGCCGCCACCGACTTCCAGCACGTGCACACCAAACCCATGCACATGTACGTGCTCCGCGACGACCTCTCCGAATATCAGCACCTGCACCCGGAGGTGGCCGACGGCGCCTGGACCGCCCCGGTGACCATCTCCGACGGCGGCGCCTACCGGGTGTACATCGAGTTCGTCCCGCACGGCCGTCCGGCGGGCGCCGACCCCACCGTCCTCGGGGTCCCGTTCGTCATCGCCGGCGACACCAGCATGGTGCCCGTCCCGGCCCCGCAGGCCCAGGCCCGCTCCGGGCCCTACCTCGTACGCCGTCTCGACGGCACCGCCGACCTGATCTCCGGCACCCAGACGGCGTTGCGGTTCCAGGTGTTGCGCGACGGCCGCCCGGCGGTGCTCGAACCGTATCTCGGCGCCTACGCCCACCTGTCGAACTTCGAGGTGCGCACCCAGGGCCTCAAGCACCTGCACCCGATTCCGGTCGGCCCGACCGGCGCCGCCCCGCCCGACGCCGTCCTCGCGTTCCACGCCGCCTTCGCCGAACGCGGCGACAAGCGCCTGTTCCTGCAGTTCCAGGCCGGCGGCACCATCCATCAGGTGGCGTTCACCGTTTTCACCACCTGACCGGCGGCGATGCCATCCGCTGGGGGTGATGGCGCCGGGATCACGAGGGACCATCCTGTCTTTTATGGGAGGTTTTCGTATTATCCGGGGGCCGCGATGCCGGCGTCGGTGACCAAGCGGGACTTCGACGCGGTGCTCTTCGGCCTGGACGGAGTCCTGATCTCGCGTATGCAGGGCACGGCAGACCGGCCGGGCGCCGAGGTCGAGGCGTTTCCCGGATCCATCGCCTGGGTCCGTGAGCTGCGGGAGGCCGGTCTCCGGACCGCTGTGGTCACCGACCACACCGACTGCGCCGATGTTCTGGCCGGCGCGGGCCTGACCAACCTGTTCGACACCGGCGTCGACGGCCGGACCGCGCGGGAAACGGGGCTCTCGGGTGAGCCGGGCCCCGGCATGCTCCTGGAGGCCGCCCGCCGGCTCGGTGTCGCACCGAGACGCACAGTGGTGGTCGAGGACACGGCCGCGGGCGTGGCGGCCGGCCGGGCGGGAGGGTTCGGCCTGGTCGTCGGGGTCGACCGGGACGGGGCCGCGCTCGCCGGAGACGGAGCCGACCTCGGGGTCGCCGATCTCGTGGTCGCCGATCTCGGTGTGTTTCTGGTGGCGGCGACCGACAACGTGCACCGCGCCGGGCCGAGGGAACACCGGCTTCTGGCAGCGAGCCGTCGGCTGGTGGCCGCGGCGGAGGACTATCCGACCGATCCCTGGCGGATCGTCGAGCACGTGTACAACCCCGGCTACATCGAGCAGACCGAGACGCTGTTCGCCGTGGCCAACGGCTTCCTGGGGATCCGTGGCGCGTTCGAGGAGGGCAAGCCGTCCTTCCGGCCCGCGACGCTGCTCAACGGCTTCCATGAGACCTGGCCGATCACCTATCCGGAGAACGCGCACGGCTTCGCCACCACCGGGCAGACCATCGCACCGGTCCCGGACGGCACCGCCCTCCGGCTGTACGTCGATGACGCCCCGGTGACCTGTGAGACGACCGAGGTCCGGGAGTTCGAGCGGGCCCTGGACATGCGCCACGGAGTCCTCACCCGCACGGTCGTCTACCAGCTGGCGGACGGGCGGCGGTTCCGGCTGGTGACCACCCGGTTCGTATCCCTCGTCCAGCGCCACCTGGCCGGCATCCGCTTCGAGCTGACCGCGCTCGACGCCCCCGCCCGTGTCGTCATCTCCTCGGAGATGGTCCTGCACCGTCCGCCGACGGAGACCGCGGCCTTCGACCCGCGGCAGACCCGGGCGCTGGACGACCAGGCGCTGCTGCCCGACGGCGATCACACGGACGGCGTCCGGGTGATCCGCACCTACCGGACGGCGCGCAGCGCGCTGCGGGTGGCCGCCGGGATGGATCACGAGTTCGACACCGAGGTCCTCACCCACGTCCGCACGAGGCTCGAGGACGACCGTGTCCTCGTGGTGTTCGAAGGGGAGGTGCCGGCCGGCCGGCCGGTCACGCTGACCAAATGGCTCGCCTATCACTACGGCCCGGCGACCGACACGGACCTGGACGTACGCGCCGCGGTGACTCTGCACCGGGCGCGAAGCACCGGCTATCCGGCCACGCTGGCCGACCACCAGGACCAGGTCCGCGCGTTCTGGGATCGCAGCGACGTGATCTGGGAGGGCGCGCCGGTGGCCCAGCAGGCAGTGCGTTTCAGCCTGTTCAGCGTCATGCAGGCCACGCTGCGCTCCGAGGGGCACGGGATGCCGGCCAAGGGCCTGACCGGGACCGGGTACGAGGGACACTACTTCTGGGACACCGAGGTGTACGTCCTGCCGTTCCTGGTGCACACCTGCCCCGAGGTGGCGCGCAGCCTGCTCATGCACCGGGTGCGGATGCTCCCGGACGCCCGGCGCCGGGCCCGCGAGGTGGGTTGCGCCGGCGCGCTGTTCCCGTGGCGCACCATCGGCGGCGACGAGGCGTCGGCCTATTACGCGGCGGGGACGGCACAGTACCACATCGACGCGGACATCGCGTACGCGCTCGACCAGTACGTCAGGGTGACCGGCGACACCGATCTGCTGGTCCGGCACGGCGCCGAACTGCTGGTGGAGACCGCCCGGATGTGGGCGCACCTCGGCTTCTTCTCGGAACGCCGGGACGGCCGGTTCGTGATCCACAAGGTGACCGGGCCGGACGAGTACACCACGGTCGTCGACAACAACCTGTTCACCAATGTGATGGCCGCCGAGAACCTGCGTCTCGCCGCGGACGTGGTGGACCGTCTGCGGGTGGAGTCGCCACCGGATCATCGCAGGCTCGTCGACCGCACCGGGCTGGGTGACGAGGAGGTGCGGGTCTGGCGGCGGGCCGCGGACGAGATCTACATCCCGTACGACGAGAAGGCCGGTGTCCACCTTCAGGACGACGGTTTCCTGGACCAGGCCCCGTGGGACTTCGCCGGCACACCGCGCGACCGGTACCCGCTGCTGCTGCACTATCACCCGCTCGTCATCTACCGGCACCGGGTGATCAAACAGGCCGACGTCGTCCTCGCCACGGTCCTGCTCCCGGAGCGGTTCACCGCGGATCAGCGCCGCCGGATCTTCGAGCACTACGACCCGCTGACCACCGGCGACTCCTCGCTGTCCGAATGCATACAGGCGATCGCGGCGGCCGACATGGGCATGTACCGGACGGCGGAGGAGTACCTGATCGATGCCGCGGCCGTCGACATGGCGGACACCGCCGGCAACCTGCGCGACGGCGTGCACATCGCGTCGGCCGGCGGCACCTGGATGGCGCTCGTCTACGCGTTCGCCGGATACCGCTGGCGTCCACCGGTACCCGAGTTCTCCCCGATGCTGCCGACCCGGGCCCGCCGGGTGCGGTTCCCGCTGCGGATTCGGGGGTCGGTGCTCGAGGTCGACATCGCGGAGCAACGGGTCACCTACTCGATACGCGACGGCGAGCCGCTGACCGCCCGGCACCACGGGCAGCAGTTCACCGTCGCCGCTGGATCGCCGGTCTCCTTCCCGGCCGGTACCACACCCACGACGCCGGGCCCGGTTCGTCACCCCGGTGACGAACCGGGCCGTCACAGGCGGGGTTTGAGCAGGGTGATCCGGTTGGCGCCGAGTTCGGTGACGTAGAGGAAGCCGGTGGCGGTGTCCTCGACGAGGTCGAGGGGCTGCCGGAAACCGGTGAAGCCGGGGATGCCGGTCCGGCGGTGGGACAGTGCGCCGCCGGCCGCCACGTCGAAGGTCTGCAGATCCTGGCTCACCGAATAGCGCACGTTGACCAATTTGCCGCGCAGCGCGCCGCCGAACGCGCCGCCCCGATATTCGATGACGCCGTTGGCGCTGGCGTGCAGGCCGGCGTCGTAGGTTCCGGCGAGGTCGAAGTTCGGGTCGGGGGCGGTGCCGTCCGGGTAGTCGGGCACCTCGTAGGGGTTGGCGCCGCCGGTGGGATCGCCGCCCGCCAGCACCCATTCGCAGCGCAGCGGGTTCGGATGCCCGTAATAGCGGCCGGGCTCGACGTCGAAGACGTAGTCGGTCTCCGCGGTCGAAACGCCGGTCAGCGCGGGCACGGACGGCCCGGTGTAGCCGCGCCGCGCGCATGAGGACGGCAGCGTTGCCGGGGTGCCCGGCGTGTTACCGCCCGCGGCCGAGCCGTTCGTCGGCGCGTACAGGTGACCGTTGCTGTGCCACAGCAGATCGAACGCGTTGCGCACGCCGGTGGCGTGCAGGGTCAACGGCACACCCGGGGCGTACGGGTCATAGGCGCCGCCGGAGGCGGTCTTGACGTCGAGCGGCAGGCCGGCCGGAAGGCGCGCCGGGTCGAGACGCAGGATGGCCGCGCTCAACAACTGGTCGGGCCGGTTTCCCCACGTCGAGTCGGCGGCGCCCATCGCGTTGTTGGAACCCTGACTGACGTAGAGGGCCCCGTCCGGGCCGAACGCCAGCGAGTTGGTCTCGTGGTCCTTCACCGAGCGCGGCAGGTTGACCACCACGGACGTGTAGGTGCCGAGGTCGGGGCCGCTGAGCCGGCCGATCCGCCCGGTCCAGTCCGGCACGTTCGAGGTGCCGGTGTACTGGTAGTTGTCGGTGACCCACAGGATCGGGGCGGCCGCGGTGGACGCCGGGTCGAAAGCCATCCCGATGACGGTCCGGTTGGGTTGGCCGGGCAGGTTCGCGGCCGCGGCGTTCACCCGTACCGTATCGATGATCGTCGCGGTGCCGAAGGTGCCGTCGGCGTTGATCGGGAAGCGATGGATCTGGCCGGTGAGCGTTCCGGCGTAGAGGCGGCCGTCGGGCCCTTTGACGACCGAGGTGAACGCCGCTCCGGTGGCCACGCCCTCGGTCTTGTCGAAGGCGATGCCGTCGGCCGGTTCGCCGCCGCCGGTGGCGGTGGTGAAGACCGTCGAGAACGGCAGGAACGCCTTCCCGGTGACGTCGCGGGCGGCGGCAGTGACGGTGAACCGGTACGTGGTCGCGGCTGCCAGCGGCGACGCGGGTGAGAAGTTGACGATGTCGCCGCCGCCGCTGGTGAACGCCTGGCCCGGCACGGGCGCACCGGTGTCGGCGCGAGTCAGGGTCACCGCGGCCGAGGTGAGGGAGGTGGCGTCGACGGCGCCGTTCGGCAGGATCAGATCCTCGACGACGCTGGTCGTGAGGCTGACCGCGGTGGCGAGGTTGGCGGGGGTGCTGGTGCGCACCGACGGCTGGGCGCCGGCCTTCGGCACGCTGACGATGTCGATGTAGTCGAACTTGGTGTTGGTGCCGCCCGCCGGGCTCAGGGTCAGCCTGCCGTCCGTGACGGTCACGGTACGGGTGGCGGTGGCGTGCCGGACGGCGGCGGTCGGCCGGAATTCGGCGATGGCGTTCTGGTCCTCGACGTTGGCCCAGTGGACGCTGTCGGTGGCGGTCCCGGAGTCGCCCACGGCCACCGTGACCTGGTAGGCGCCGGGCGGGACGGTGGCCTCCCAGGCGCCAGGGGTGTGCGATCCGGCGGAACCGGCGGGCAGCTGCGCGTGGATGAGGGTGGCCAGCCGGAGGTCGGCCTGCCCGGCGGCCGGGTTGCGGTTGCGGCCGTTGCCGACCAGGCTCGCCGGGGTCAGCTCGCCCAGGTCGATCCAGCCGTGTCCACGGGCGGCGGTGAACGCCTCACCGAAGTCGCGGACGTAGCCGGCCGGCGGTGCGGTGGCCGTGTCGGAGAAGTTCACCTTCAGCGAAAACGCCTGCGGGGTGGCGCTGACCGTGGTGCTCCGGCCGCCGTCGGCCGCGCGTACCTCGTACGCATAAATGGTGCCGTTGACCACGTCGGTGTCGAGATAGGCGGGCTTGGTGGTCGCGCCGATCCGGGCGCCGTCGCGGTAGACGTCGTAGGAGGCGGCCGTTCCGGTCCAGGTCAGGGACACCTGGCTGTCGCCGGGTGTGGCGGCCAGCGCGGTCGGTGGGTCGACCCGGGCGATGTCGGCGTAGCCGAGTTTGGTGTTGGTGCCGCCGATCGCGTCGATGGTGATCCGGCCGTCGGACACCGGCACGGTGACGGTGTCGGTGCGGTATTCGGCGGCGGCGGTGGAGACGAACCCACTGATCGCCGGGACGCCCTCGACGCGCAGGGTGTGACTGCTGTCGTAGGCGGGCCGGTCCCCCGCCGCGACGGTGACCTGGTAGGTGCCGTTCGCGACGGCGTACTCCCAGGCGCCCGCGGTGAGGGTGCCGGCGGTGCCGCCGACATCGCCGTACTGGAGATGGATCAGCGTGTTGAGCCGGGCGTCGACGCCGGCGCGGGCCCGGTCGCGGGTGTTGGCGGTCAGGTCGAGCGGCACCCGGGCACCGCCGAGACTGTCCTGGCGCACCCACCCGTATCCGCGGGCGTCGGTGAACGCGGCGCCGGTGTCGGACCGGTAGCCGGCCGGCGTGGTGGAGGCGGCCGGCTGGAAGTCGATCCGGTCCACGATGGTCGCCGCCGCGCGGGCGGGGACCGGCGGAAGGAGCGTGAGCAGCAGAGGCGTGACCAGGGCGAGCACTCGCAGGCGCATCGTCGTCCTTTCGCGCCGGGCCCCCGTGGACTCCGGCGCGCCCCACACTCGCATGTGGATGGTCGGCTCTCCGATGCCGAAAAAGACCGTTCCCAGCTCATCCGCTCAACTACCCTGCCGCCATGGGGAAAGCGGAGCTGGAAGAGTTGATCGTCGTCGACGCCGCGGAGCTGCGGGCCTGGCTGGCCGAGCACCACACCACGTCACCCGGGGTGTGGCTCGCCCTGACCAGGAAGGGCGGGACGGTCACCACGCTCACCTGGCAGCAGGCCGTCGACGAGGCCCTGTGCGCTGGCTGGATCGACGGGCAGGCCCGCAAGCGGGACGAGCACTCGTCGTGGATCCGGTTCACCCCGCGTACGGCCCGTAGCTCCTGGTCGCAGCGCAATGTCGGCCATGTCGCCCGGCTGGAGGCGGAGGGCCGGATGCTGCCCGCCGGCCGAGCCGCGGTGGAGGCCGCCCGGGCGGACGGCCGGTGGGCGGCGGCCTACGCCCCGCCGTCGGAGGCCGAGACGCCGGCCGACCTGTTGGCCGCGATCGCCGCCGTCCCGGCCGCGCAGGCCATGTTCGAGGTCCTCACGAAAGCCAACCGGTTCGCCCTGATTTACCGGCTCAACGCCGTCAAACGGGCCGAGACCCGCGAACGCAAGATCGGCGAGTTCGTCGCGATGCTGGCCCGCCACGAGACCGTCTACCCGCAGAAGGCGAAACCCGCCACGGAATGAACACCGCGCGTACCGATGAGTTCGGGGTTGATCGCCGGTCTACCAGGGTGACCCACTGACTCTGGAGGTAACCGTGACCGACACCAAGCCCGGCTATCCGCCCGTCGTCGACCTGGCCACCTGGCAGGCCGCGCGCGACGAGCTCCTGGTCCGGGAGAAAGCACACACCCGGGAGGGCGACGCGATCGCGGCGGCCCGCCGCCGGCTTCCGATGGTGGAATTCGACGGTACGGTCGAGGTCACCGGGCCCGATGGACCGGTGCCGTTCATCGATCTCTTCCAGGGCCGCGACGAGCTCGTCGCGTACAAGCACATGTGGTACGACGGCGCGCCGCACCAGGGGCAGTGCGAAGGCTGCACGAACGCCGCCTGGCATCTGCGGGACGCGGCCTACCTCAACGCGCGCGGGGTCTCGTTCGCGCTGCTGACCACCGGGCGGTGGCCGGAGGTGGCGGCGTTCACCGCGTTCATGGGGTACACGCAGCCGTGGTATTCGGTGCGCGGTGTGGACGGCCCGGTCGGCGGCGAGATGGGCTACCTCACCGCCTACCTGCGCGACGGCGACCGGACGTTTCTCACCTACGCCACCACGGGACGCGGCAACGAGGCGACGAATCCGACGTTCGCGCTGCTCGACATGACGGCGTACGGGCGTGGCGAGGCGTGGGAGGACCAGCCCGACGGCCGTCCCGAGGGGCGCCATCCGTGCTGGTACTGGCGCACGGAGGAGGACGGCAACCCGTCCTGGGGTCCGGCCAGCCGGCCCGTGCCGCAGTGGACCCGGCCCGGCGTGACCGCGGAGACCACTCTCGGCCGCAACGGCCACTGCCACTGACCCAGGAACCGGGAGATAAAGGCTCAACCCTTCTGGCCGACGGGGCAGGCCACCGGCGAATTCGCGTTGCCGGATGGCCTGCTTCGACGGAAGGATGCGGTCATGATCGAGCCCGCGAACATCCTTCTGTCCGGCATCGTCGGCTCCACCGCCTACGGTCTGGCCGGCCCCGGATCCGACATCGACCGGCTCGGTATGTTCGCCGCCCCGACCACCGCCTTCCACGGACTCGCCTTCCCCGACGACTCGGTGGTGTCAAAGAAGCCGGACGCCACCTTCCACGAGGCCCGCAGGTACGCGAACCTCGCCCTCGCCGGCAACCCCACGGTGTCCGAGCTGATGTGGCTGCCCGAACACCTGTACGAGACGCGGCACCCGCTCGGCGACGACCTCATCGCGATCCGCGCCGCCTTCCTGTCCGCGAAACGGGTCCGCGACTCCTACCTCGGGTACGCCACCCAGCAGTTCAAGCGACTCGAAGCCCGCGGCGACGGCTCGTTCTCCGCCGACACCCGCAAGCGCACCGCGAAGCACGCTCGTCACCTGGCGCGCCTGGTACAGGCCGGAACGGGCTTGTATTCGACAGGTCAGCTCCAGCTTCGGGTCGACGATCCGACCTGGATCCACGAGTTCGGCGAGCGCGTGGCAGCGGGAGACGTTGATCTGGCTCGCAAGATGCTCGCTGACGGCGAGGCCGAGTTCGATTCCGCCCACACTCCTCTGCCGATCGAGCCGGACCGGACAGCCGTGGAAAGCTGGCTACGGCGCGTGCGAGCCCACTTCTTCGAAGGGTGAGCAGGCTGACCGCGAAGGCGGTGCCATGACGCTGCTGATGAATCCACGCCGGGACGACACCTGGAATTGCGACCCGGCACCGGATGACTAGCCGATGGACCGGAGGGTCAGCAGGGTGATGTCGGGGTCGGCGCCCACCCGCACCGGCGGCCCCCAGAAACCGGCGCCGTTGGTGACGTACACCGGTGTGCCGTCCACCTCGCCGAACCCGGACACCACCGGCTGCTGCAACCCGACCAGGTAGTCGAAGGGGAACATCTGACCGCCGTGGGTGTGACCGGAGAGCTGTAGATCGACCCCGTACGGGGCGGCGTCGTGCACGGCGACCGGCTGGTGCGCCATCAGCACCACCGGCCGGCTCTGGTCCCGCCCGGCCAGTGTCCTTTCGTAGTCCGGCGGGTCCGCGAACTGGGCGCCGGTGATGTCGTTGACGCCGGCGAGATCGATGGCCCCGCCGCCGTGGGCGATCTCGACGCGTTCGTTGCGCAGCACCCGCAGGTCCAGTTCGGCGGCCGCCTCGGTCCAGTTCTCCGCACCCACGTAGTACTCGTGGTTGCCGGTCACGTAGAAGACCCCGTGCCTGCCACGCATCCTGGTCAGCGGCAGCAGCGAGTCGCGCACCCGGCCGGGTTCCGAGGTGACCACGTCACCCACCACGGCGACCACGTCGGCGTCGAGACCGTTCACGATCTCGACCATCCGCTCCACCTGCCCACTGCCGAGCAGCGGTCCGACGTGCAGGTCGGCCAGCACCGCGAGCCGCAGCCCGTCGGACCGGCGGGCCAGGCGGGCCATCGGAATGTCGTACCGCTTGATGGTCGGCGGCCGGTAGGCGCGGGTCATGCCGAATCCGGTGAGACCCACGGCGACGGCCCCGGCCGTGATGGCCGCTCCCCTGCGCAGCACCAACCGCCGGTCCGGATCGTGATCGGAGTCGGCCACCGGCGTAGCCCGCTCCGCCGGGTCATCCGCGCCGGCGCCCGCCGGAACCGGCGTGGCCCGCTTCGCCCGGATCCGCCGTGCGACGAACACCGGCAACTCGAGCAGCCACAGCATGACGAGCAGGTAGAACATCAACGCCAGCCACACGAAGCCGGGCAGCGTCAGCCAGCGAAGCCCGGACGGAAGCCGGTCGCCGACAGCCATGGTGGCGAGGAAGACCACCAGGGCTCCGCCGATCGCCGCCGCCCCCACCCGCCGCCACCGGCGGGACAGGGTGGTGTCCCGCACAAGCCGGCGCCACAGGTAGAAGTGGAGCAGGCCGGCCAGCGCAAAGGCGATGATGATGAAAACGAACACGTGGTTCCTTCCAGCGGCAGCCTCGAACGGTAGGCAGAGTCGCTCCCGCCGGCGAGGCCACCACAGCCGGTTCTCAGATTTCCCGCGCCGTCAACGGACAGGCGGAGAAGCCGGGACGTCTGCGGTGACTCCTCCTCAGAGTCGTATGGAGATCCTTAAGTACCGTCAGGCCCGGACGGGCTGGGTCTCGGTGCCGATCTCGCGGCATCGACGTCCCCACCCCACTCAGAAGGAGCCCCGATGGGGATTGCGACCCGCTTGAAGGACATGGCCGAAGCCGCCCTGCTGACCGAGGCCGAGATAACCAACATCAACCCCACAGGCGACGATTTCGTACGGATCAGCTTGCGCTCGCCGGCGTTGCAGTCGGTGCGATGGACCGCCGGGACCAAGGTCCAGGTCCGCCTGCCGGGCGACGGCTGGACCATGCGCACCTACACGCCCCTGTGCTGGGACGCCGCGGACGGGCGGACCGAACTTCTCGCCTACCGGCACGGCCACGGCCCGGCCAGCGCCTGGTGTGGACAGGTCGAAGCCGGTGACAGCATCCGGTTCATGGGACCACGCCGATCCATCGACGCACCCGCCGCCGACGAGCCGGTCCTGTTCGTCGGCGACGAGTCCAGTGTGGCGCTGGCCTGTGCCTTCGCCACCACGGGCGCGGCCGTCACGCACCTGTTCGAAGCAGCACGCCCGGCCGCGCTCGCCGGCACTCTGGCCGAACTGGAACCGGCACTGGACGCCGACGTGTGCGGCACCGACGACCCGGCCGGCCTGCTCGACCGGTTGCGCACCCTCGCGGCGGCCATGCCCCGCCCGTACCGGCTGGTCGTGACCGGCGACGCGGCCACCGTGCACACCGTCCGGCGCGAGGTACGCACCTGGTCCACACCACCGGCGAAGGTCACCGGGAAGGCGTACTGGGCGGCCGGCCGCACCGGCCTCGACTGAGCTCGGCGCCCAGCGCCCGCCACCGCTCCGGAACCGTCGGGCTCGACCTCAGCGAGGCCCCGCCCCTTGCGATGGGGGTGGATGGACGCCGGTCACGCGTTCCGATGCCATCCACGGGGGCCGGGGCTCAGCGGCCTATCGACTGCGCTGTGACGCATCGACCATCTCCTCCGTTCCCGGCCGACCGTCCAGCCCACGTGGCCGGCGACGCGGGGCGTGACTCGGCTTCGACCGGTCACGCCCGGCCGGCTCAGGCACCTTGTGCTCTGCCGGGGCATGCCGGCCGCCGTCGGTTTCCCATGCGTCCTCGGGTGCGTTGTCGACGGCTGCTCGGGGGGCTGGTGTACCGCCTGCGGGGATGATGTTCTGGGCGTGGACGGAGTTGCTGGTGGTGGCGGCCAGGATCATCGCCGTGTCGGCGGTGCCGCTTGCGGTGTCGGGTGCGACGACGAGCAGATCGACGCGTTCGTTGCGTTCGCAGATCGCGGTCAGCAGGCTGAGCGGTTGACTGGTGAAGTAGCCCAGCCGGAGCACCCTGCCGTGCATGCTGAGGCGGCGGGGGTGGTGGTCCCAGCCTCCGGCTGCCAGCACGAGCCGGGTGACCGGGCCGCGAATCTTGTCGATGGCCAGGACCAGGCCGGGTAGCTCCGCGATGGGATCGGTGCTGCGTGGCCACCAGGCACCGTCGAGCAGGGTGCGTCGGGAGCCGGTGGGTTCCAGGCACAGCCGAGGAACGGACGGTGGCGTCGCCGAGACGATGGTCATGTGTGCGTCGGTAGTCGTGATTTTCATGGTCGACTCCTTTCGCCTGCCGCCGATGTCACCCACGGGTCAATACCGGCGGCGGGCTGGGTGTGCTGGTCCGAAACAGGGCGTTGCTGACGCACGTGCGATGAGCCGCCAAGTTGATCTAATGCGGGATCATGAGCGTCTTGGCGGGGTGACGTCGGGTAGCTCGGTTCACCGCGGCGACGGCGGCGGAGCCGGGTTTGACGAAGCGGCCGGCGGTGCGTTGGTTTCGCCAGCGACCTTCGGCCATGAGTACGGATGGCGGCGTCACCGAGACGATGGTCATGTGTGCGTCGGTAGTCGTGATTTTCATGGTCGACTCCTTTCGCCTGCCGCCGATGTCACCCACGGGTCGAAAACGGCGGCCGGCTGGTGGGTGTGTGCTGGTCCCGAAGGGGTGCCGAACCCGGGGTGTCGGTCCAGCGGCGCTGGTCCTGCTACCGGCGCTGGTGGGAAAGGCGGCGTAGCTGGGCGATCCGGACCGTGCCGACCACCATGGTCAGGATCGCCGCGCCGACTGCAGCGATCAACAGCGCCAGGGCCAGCGGCAGACTGCCGCCCATTCCCAGGAAATTGACCTGCACGCTACGGCTGTTCTGCCCGATGAAGACGATCAGCACCACGGACAGCAACGCGGCGGCACAGATGCCGGACCACGTAGCACCCGCGCGAGTGCGGGGCACCCGACCCGTCGGCGACGCCGCGGGCGCGACACCCTCGGCCTGCGGCGGCGAGGCCGCGGAATGAGCAGAGGGGATTCGAGTGTGGAGCCGGTCGTCGAACATGACATCCCCTGAGTGGTGGGCCGGTGTTGGCGGGCACCTCAAGGACGGATGTCGTCGATTCCGGGATACCTTCATCGTACGCCTGTTCGGCCGGAACGGCCCGCCGTGTCGGCTGCTGATCCCCAACCTCTGATCAACAGGCACCCGAGCCTCGACCGGCTCGCCGACATCCCGCATGCCGGCGAATTCGGCGAGCCAGGCCTCGGCCAGGTGACGTTCGGCGACGGCGACCTTCTTCGGCGTGCAGGCGGTCGAGGACCGCCCGCACCCGGCAGTCGGTGAGCGGATCAGTCGTCCCCGTAGTCGTGGTCGGGGTGGTCGGCGGCACCGAGCCGCCAATAGCCGCGGGTGATCAGGGCGGACGGGGCGACACCACGGGCCAGCAGGGTCCGGCGGATCCGGCGCATGGCCGACGCCTCACAGGCGACCCAGAACTGGGTGGCTCCGGTGATCGGCGCCCGTTCAGCCGCCGCATGCAGGCCGTCGCCGAACCCGTCCGCGCCCGGCCGATGGCGCCATGCGACCGTCAGATCGGCCTTGCTGAGCAGCGGGATCTCGTCGGCCGGACCGGCCGCCTCGACATGCACGTGGGCGCTCGCGGAGGCGGGCAGGGTGTCGAGCAGACAGCCGATGGCCGGCAGGGCACTCTCGTCACCGGCGATCCACCAACGTGGGGCGTCGAGGTCGGCCACGAACCGGCCACCCGGCCCACCGAGCGCGATCCGGTCCCCGGGCTTCGCCCGGCCCGCCCACTCCGACGCCGGTCCCTTCCCGTGCAGCACGAACTGCACCTCGAGGGTGCCGGCCACCGCGTCGTACGCCCGCGGGGTGTAGGTCCGCATCGCCGGCCGCGCCACGCCCTCCGGCCACACCCGTCCCTCCGGCGTCACCGTCGGCATCACCGGCGCGTCCTGACCCGGAGCGGGCAGGAACACCTTGATGTGCGAGGTCGGCGCCGCAGCCTGGAACCGGCTCAGATCCGCCCCGCCCAGGTGCACCGACACGAGTCGCGGCGTGATCCGGTCGACCCGGACCACCTCGACGAGCTGCGGCGCCGGCCGGCGGCGGCCACCACCGCGGCGAGGGCTGTCGTCCATCGTTGTTCTCCCTGCCTCTGCCCCACACCTCCAGTGTGCGGTCACGATATGTCGCGATAGTTAATGTGTCAACGATCAGGTGGGCCGGCGACGACTCCTGCCAGACACCGGCGCAGCTGATGGCGGGGCGTGCGTGGCCACGCCGGGCGGCTGGTTACGGTTTTGCCTGCCAGGCATCCGGGTTGCCCGCCCTCAGCCGTTGCGCCGGTCACCCACTCGACGGCTTTCGTGCGCGCTCACTCCGAAACCCGACCGGCCAGAACTCCGTGTAAGCGAGGAACCCCGCTCACCGGCCCTCGTGGTAAATCGAGGCAGCCGGAACAGCACCTATCTACCACCCACCTCCACGCACTCACCACCATGGTCACGGTAAGTGACTCCCGACGGATCCACCGTGGCGCGACCGCCGTCAAGCGCCCCCACCCCCTGACGCGACCGGCGTGACGGCCGCGAGCAGCACCCCACATGCCTGGCAACCACAACCCCAACCACCCACCCAGCGCGACCGGCAGCACACGCGGAGGTATCGAACCGATCTCAGCCCGGCGGGCGCGCGGCACAGGCCGGAGCGGGCAGCAAGCACGCGCCGACCAGACGGGACGGGACAGAAGAGGCGGGACGACGTCACGCGTACCGGAAAGAAGAAGCCGGAAGCGAAACGCGGACCTCGACCACGAAAGGTCTCCTAGCGGCCGAGAACGGCTCCGCCGTTGAGGCCGATGATCTGGCCGGTGAGGTAGCCGGCGTCGACGGAGGCGATGTAGCGGACCGCAGCCGCTACATCGGATGGTGTCCCCGGCCGCCCGACCAGCGTGTCGGCGATCTTCGCGGCCACGAACTCGGGGGTGTCCTGCCCGCGGAAGATGCCGGTGTCCTGGATGTAGCCGGGGGCCAGGATGTTCACCGTGATGCCATCTGGGCCGAGCTGCCGGGCCAGCCCGAGAGCCCACCCGTGCAGGGCGGCCTTCGCCGCCGCATACGAGCCGGCCGAATGCGAACCCGCACCACCCCGCTGGGCTGCCGCCGAACTGATCATGATAAGCCGCCCACCCGGCCGGCTCAACCGGTACAGCAGCGCGTTCGTGAGCAGCACCGCGGTGATCAGGTTGATCTCCAGGTCGTGGCGCCAGGAGGCGGCCAGCGCGCCGAGACCCCTGTCTGCCGGCGGCGTGATGATCGCGCCCGCGTTGTTCACGAGCACGTCGACCGTGCCCAGCTCGGCGATCCGGTCCGCCGCATGCTGGACCTCGGACGGCTCGGTCAGATCCGCCCCGATCGGAATCACGGAAGTCGACCCGGCCGCCCGGTTCATCTCCTCGGCCGCCTGACGCAGCAGTTCCTCCCGCCGCCCGATGATGACCACCCGGTCCCCATCACTCGCGAACGCGCCGGCGATCGCCCGCCCGATCCCCGTCGCACCACCCGACACGACCACCAAACGAGAAGCATTGATCACGATGGCACCCTAGCCCGGGAACACGCCGCCGCTCAGGATGGTCAGCTGAGCGCGGATCGGGCCTCGGCGAGGACGGTGGGCGAGGTGCTGGTCGCCAGAACATGCTGGAGCGCCTGCCGGTAGGCCACGTCGAACGCCTCCGCGGCGGGCACCGGCACGTCCGGCTCGACGCCCACGCCCTCCCAGTTGCCGCCAGTGACCGGATTGATCGAACGGGCCACCGGCACCGTGATCTCGAAGGTAGGCGTGATCGGCAACACCTCCGTGGGATGGGCGCCTCCCCGCGTCGTCTCACCGATCAGAACCGCACGGCCCTGCGCCTTGAGGTTGTCGCAGATCTCCTCACCGCCGGAGAACGTGGTTCCGCTGGTCAACAGATACACCGGCCGGTCGAGATAGCGCTCGCCGGGGAGCCAGGAATGACTCCAGTATTGGCGTGTCCGGCCGGTCGCACCGCTGTAGACACTGTGGATGTGGGTCTCCCCGTCAGGGACGAAGTAACTGGTCCAGAAGGTGGCCCCGTCCGGAGCGCCACCGCGGTTCTTCCGCAGGTCGACGATCAAGGCGTGGGCCTGCGACACCAACTCCATCGCCGCGGCGATCGCACGCCCTCCGACGGCCGCGTCGGTCACCGACCGTAGATCCACCAGGCCGACGTTGCCGTCCAGCCGCTCCACCCGGGCGATGCCGTAGTTGGTGAGCCGCAACTGCTCACGCCACGCCGCCTCCAGCTCGGGCTCGGTGAGGGCCTCGCGCAATTCCTCCTCGCGTACCCGTACCCGAAGATGTTTTCCTTGCACACCTCGAACAACTCGGCGGTCAACCGCTCGCCGAGAGCGGCCTCGCCCAGCCCGTCATACTCGCCGGCCGCCAGCCGGCGGCGGATGCCCGCGGCCGCCTCCTGAGCCTTGTCGGGAGATGTAGTTGTCGCAGAGCAGTTCAACCGCTTGACCAACGAGATCCACTGACATTCGACAGACGATATCCAAGATTCCCGATTCCGTGGGGTCGGTGAAAACCCGATGGCGAAGTCGCTGCGATGTGGTTGGGTCGGCGCATGTCGATCACGATGCGGTTGGTCACGCCGGACTCGTTGGGTGAGGTCGTCGAGGCGGTAGCGGGATGGCAGCAGACCGGCGGGCCGGTCCAGCTTCATCCGGGCGACCTCGGGTGGAACTGGAGTCTGGGCGGGCCGGAGTTGGCCGAGGCCGTCCGGGTATGGACCCGGGACGAGCAGATCCTGGCCGTCGGCATGGTGGACGACGACACCGGCCTGATCCGCATGGGCATCGCACCGAGTGCCGGCGACGACGCCGCGTTCGCTGCCCGGATCCTGGCCGACCTGTCGGATCCAGGGCAGGGCGTGCCACCCGGGGCCGTCGAGGCTCGCTTCGGCGCCGCCTTTCGAGATCTCCTCCATCGCAACGGCTGGACGGCCGACGAACCGTGGACTCCGTTGTCCCGTGAGCTGACGGAACCGGTGGCGGACTACGGGCTCAGGGTCGAGGTCATCGACGCGTACCGCATTCGGGATCGGATCGTTCAGGATCGGGTCGCGGTGCAGCGGGCGATGTTCACCAACTCGAGGTTCACCCTGGAGCGCTGGCGCACGATGGCCGCGGCCCCGCCGTACCGCCGGGCCCGGTGCCTGGTCGGTTACGACGGCGGCGGCGATGCGGTCGCCACGGTGACGGTGTGGTCGGCAGGAGAAGGTCGACCGGGTCTCCTCGAACCACTGGGCGTTCATCGGGATCACCGCGGCCACGGGTACGGCCGTGCCATCACGATGGCCGCGGCCGCCGCATTGCGGGAGATGGGGTCGTCCAGCGCGACGGTGTGTACCCCGAGCAGCAACATCGGCGCCGTGGCCACGTACGTCTCGGCCGGCTTCCAGAGACTCCCGGACGTCACCGACTTCCGCCGCCCCGAGCTGACAGTCGCGGTGACATCGACGGGCGCGTAGTCGCCGGAGGTATCGTCGTCGAGGTGGAACTCGTCGGGGTTCAGAAAACCCTCAGCCCCGTCCTCAAAGCCAAGGCGCTGGACAACCGGCTGCCGGTCCCCATCCTCGGCGACGCGCACGCCGAGCGGGTGATGCGCCGTCTCGACCCCGGCTACGACAAGGGCAGATTCCGCGCCAGTCAGTTGGGCCTCGCCGCCGTGGTACGCGCCAAGGTCCTCGACGACTGGGCACGAGACTTCCTCGCCGATCATCGTGACGCGGTGGTGCTGAACCTGGGCTGCGGCCTCGACGCCCGGGTGTACCGGATCGATTCGCCGGCCACCGTGGAGTGGTATGACCTGGACTTTCCCTCAGTAATCGAGCTGCGGAGGCAACACCTGCCGCCGCGCGAGCACCGCACCTTGATCGGCTCGGACGTCACCGACCTCACCTGGCTGGAGAGGGTTCCGGGTGGTCGGCCGGTACTCGTGATCGCCGAGGGCCTGGTGCCCTACCTGACGGAGGCTGATGTCCGGCGGCTCCTGACCAGCGTCGTCGACGCCTTCCCAACCGGCCAGATGCTGTTCGACACGGTGTCGGTCTCGGCATGGCGCGCCTCGAGATGGGATCCGATCGGGCGTATGTACAACGCCCTGTTCCAGTGCGGTTTCGACGACCCGGCCGCGCTGGCCGATTGGCACCCGCGACTCCGATATGTCGACGAGGCACCCATGAACGACTCACCGGTCCTGATGGACAGGGCGCCCGCCACCACGCGTCGCCTGTATCGCCTACTAAATCTGATTCCGAGCTTCAGGCGGTCCAGCCGCATCCTGCGGTTCCGATTCTGAGCCATCGGAAGACACGGGCGATGTGCGGGTCCGCCCCGGCGGTCCAGCCGAACGGACTCGACCGTCTAGAGCCACTGTTGGCTGGCGCCGATGTGGCAGGACCACATGATCACGTTAGCGCCGTTGGCCGGGTTCCAGTCCTCAATGTCCAGGCATTTCTTGTTCAGCCCAGACACTATCGACCTGCCCGACCTATGCCACTGTTGGTTGGCGCCGCCGTGGCAGTCCCACATGATCACCTTCGCGCCGTTGATCCGGCTCCAGGCCGCAATGTCCAGGCATTTGTTGTTCAGCTGACTCCGTATCTGTTTTCCGACCATGTTCCACTGCTGGTTGGCGCCGCCGTGGCAGTCCCACATGACTACCTGTGCGCCGTTGTCCGGGTTCCAAGCCGAAACATCCAGGCATTTGTTGTTCAGCGCAGACCTTATTTCTACGGCGTCCGCCCTAGCCGCGGCCGGAGCTGCGGCAGTGCCGACGGCGAGTGCCGACACAAGAATCGCGAGTTTCGAAACGCATCGTCCCGAGCTTGCTGTTTTCGCCATGATGACTCCTTCAGCCAGTCGCCTTGCAAACTGCACCCAACAGCATGGGCAGAATTCGCAGAGGTCAACGGCCGCCGGGAGGACGGACATCGGTTCTCATCGGACCGGGCACGGTGTTGATGCCAGCAGCAACGCGCCGACAACGACACCTTACTATTCGGATACGCGAGCACCCATCGGCACGGGTTCCGGAACCAAACTTTCTAGAGCCACTGCTGGTTGGCGCCGCCGTGGCAGTCCCACATCTGCACCTTCGCGCCGTTGGCCGGGTTCCAGCCCTCAATGTCCAGGCACCTGTTGTTCAGTTCGCTCTTTATCAACCTTCCCGACCTCTGCCACCTTTGGTTGGCGCCGCCGTGGCAGTCCCACATCTGCACCTTCGCGCCGTTGCCCGAGTTCCAGCCCTCAATGTCCAGGCATCTGTTGTTCAGCTGACTCCGTATCTGGTTTCCGACCATGTTCCACTTCTGGTTGGCGCCGCCGTGGCAGTCCCACATCTGCACCTTCGCGCCGTTGCCTGGGTTCCAGTCCTTAATGTCCAGGCATCTGTTGTTCAGCGTGGACCTTATTTCTATGGTGTCCGCTACAGCCGCAGTCGGAGCCGCGGCAGTGCCGACGGCGAGGACCGACACAAGAATCGCGAGTTTCGAAACGCATCGTCCCAGACGTGCTGTTTTCGCCATGATTCCTCCTCAGTCATTTTCCTTGCAAACTGCACCCAACAGCATAGGCAGAATCTGCAGAGGTCAACGGCGATCGGGAGGATTTCCGAACAGGAAAAGGGCAGACGATTGTACGCGGGAAAGGTTGCCTAATCGGCGATCAGGCAATTAAAAGATTTCAACCCGACCCATGTCCCTCATGGCGGTGCGGGGCCACTGCGCGACGGGGCCGGGCTTGGGAATCACCGCGGCCGGTGTGGGCGAGGATTAGATTCGGCCGGTGAGTGACACATGGGATGAGCAGTTCGCCCCGTCCAGCGGGGCCCAGAACACCTTGCGGTGGGCGTACGAGATGGGCGCGACGACGCTCGGCGAGGCCTACGACATGCTTGAGCAACTCGAACTCAGCAATGACGTTCCGGAGGTGCTGGGCCACGACGACACCGTCGAGGGCGTGCGGGAAGAGCTCGAATTCGGCTTGGAGACCGTCGGGCCCGATACCTTGCTGACGACTCTGCTATGACGACGGCCCGTCCGCGGCTGACTTCACCGATCGGCGGCCGCGGATCTGGAAGAGCACGCGACCCGGTACGCCCGGGAGGCGTGAACCCGGCGCCGGTGATGAGTTCTGCCGCCCGTACCCGTCATATCTGCGACGGCACACGATGAGCGGAAGGATGACGTCATGAGTACGGACACGCGACCGGCGGACCTGGGTGAGATCGACGAGCCGGCGTTCTCGGGGCTGGCCGAGCGGCACCGGCGGGAGCTGCACGTGCACTGCTACCGGATGCTCGGATCGTTCGAGGACGCCGAGGACACCGTGCAGGAGACGTTCCTGCGGGCCTGGCGGCGGCGGGAGACGTTCCAGGGACGGTCGACGTTCCGGGCCTGGCTGTACCGGATCGCCACCAACGCCTGCCTGGACCTGCTCGCCAAGTGCCGGCCGGAGCCGGCGACCGGCGGTGAGGTGCTGTGGCTCCAGCCCTACCCGGACCGCCTGCTCGACGAACTGCCCGCCGGCGACACCGACGAGCCGGAGACCCTCGCCGTGGCGCGGGAGACTATCGAGCTGGCGTACCTGGTCGCCGTCCAGCACCTGGCGCCGCGCCCGCGGGCCGTGCTGATCTTGCGCGACGTGCTCGGCTGGCCGGCCAAGGATGTCGCGGAGCTGCTCGGCGACTCGGTCAACTCGGTGAACAGCGCGCTCCAGCGGGCCCGCGCCGGCATGCGCGAGCACCTGCCGGCCGAACGGCAGGACTGGACCGGCGGCGAGGACGATGCCGCCACCCGCGAGCTGGTTCGCCGCTTCACCGACGCCAGTGTGGCCACTGACATCCCGGCGCTGACCACGATGCTGCGCGACGACGTGCGCTTCTCGATGCCACCTACCCCGGGCCTGTACGTCGGCCGCGATGCGGTCCTGAACAACTGGATCGAGGGCGGCTTCGAGGGCATGACGGGCCTGCGCGCCGTCCCCACCGCCGTGAACCGGCAGCCCGCCATCGCCTGCTACCTCTGGAGTGAGCAGGAAAGTGCGTACCTGCCGCTGACGATCGACGTCCTGCGCATCACCGGCGGGGTCGTCACCGAGGTGTTCATTTTCCACAACGACCGGTTCCCGCGGCTCGGGCTGCCGGAGCGCCTGCCGGCGGACGGCACCGAGTAGCCCCGGTGCGGACACTCGCGCTGCGTGGCGGCGCGCGTGTGGTCGTGGTGCCAGCGGACTGGCCGGACGCGTTCGCCGTCGTCACCCGTGGACGGGTGCAGTTGGTGCTGCGCGACGGCGAACCCGGGCCGGTCCTGGAACGCGGCGCCGGGTTCTGGCTGCGCGGCACCGGCGTCCGCGCCCTGCGTAACCCCGGTCGTCGCACCGCGATCGTGCGCGTCGTGACACGGCGATCAGCTCACCCCGTACCCCGAAATCTTGTTCTTGGAGGTTTGGAGATGAACAGCACGATCAGGCTGGTCGGCATCGGACTGCTCGCCACGGTCGCGGCGGTGGTGGTCACCACCGCCGCGGCCGCGCTCGCCCTGGCCGCCGGTGTCGATTTCGAAATCCCCGACGGCGGCGAGGCGATCCCGCTGGCCGGGTTCGCCACGGTGACCGGCTTCTTCTCGATCGTGGGTGTGGTCATCGCGGCCGCCCTCCTGCGCTGGAGCACCCGTCCCGTCGAACGGTTCGTGTGGACGGCCGTGTCACTGACCGCGATCTCGTTGGTGCCGCCCCTGATCTCCGGAGCGGGCACCGCCACCGTCGTCACGCTCATGGGGCTGCATCTGATCCCGGCGGCGGTGATGATCCCCAGCCTGGCGCGGGCCTGCGCTCCCCGGTCAGGGGTCGCTCAACCGCGACCGGCCGAACGTGCCCGATCGAACAGGCCGGGGGTTCGGTTCCGTCGGTAGCATCCGCGCCTGTTTCGACCCCGCCGCACCATGGTCGAGTGCATGCTGGGAGGGGTCCTGCTGCCTTACGCCCACAGTCCGCCGAGCCGCAGCCAAATCTCCGGATCCCACCAGTCTCGGCGGTCTTGTCACGCATGCTGACAAGGTCAGACTCACCGTGTCGCGGCGCTAGGTGCGGCAGGATCCTCGGCGTATTCGCACCGAGGCGCCATCTCATTCTGCTCGCGGTCGCGGTGAGTGAAGTATCCAGCCGGCCTTGGGAATCATCGGCCCGCCCGGCCGGCGGCAGTCGAGGCGGTGTCTGCCGACCGGTCGGGCTTGAGGGAGTTTCGATGGCGTTGCGGATGACGGTCGGGCGCAAGTTGGCTGCTCTCGCGGCTACCGGGGCGGTGGTGGCCACGGCGATCAGTGTCACGACATTCGTCAACGTCGCCACCATCGAGTCGGCCAATGACCTACGCCGGGAGCTCAACGTCGCCAACGCTTCGGTGATCGACCTGGACAAGTTGCAGACCGAGGCCACTCAGGCCCAGCGGGACGCCATCCTGGTCACCGCCCCTGCGATGAAAAAGGTGGTCAGCAGCAAATGGGCCACCACCCAGCAGGACATCGACACCGACTGGAACACGATAGCCGCACTCGATCTGCCCGCCGATGTGCGCACGCGCCTGGACGCTCTCAAGACCGACTACACCGACTTCATCCAGGGCATCGACGCCGGACTCGACCAGTTGGCCGCCGGGAAGTCGTTGGCGTTCGCCCGGACCACCCTCCTAGCGGGGGAGAAAGATGCCGCCGCGATCGAGAAGGAAATCGACGAGACGCGCACCCTCCTCGACGCGAAGGTGCTCGAGGCGCGGGCCGGATCGGACGAGGCGAACCGCGACCTGAAAACACAGGCCCTGATCAGCCTCGGAGTGGGTTTGGTCGCGCTGGCCGTGATCGCGGTGCTCATCACCAGGTCGATCACTGGACCGCTGCGGCTGATGGTGGACGCCCTCGACCGGGTGGCGGGGCGGGACCTGACCACGACCGTCGCGGTCAAGAATCACGACGAGATCGGTGAGATGGCCGCCGGACTCGGCCGGGCCGTCCAGGCGATGCGTGAGGCCATCTCGACTGTCGGGGAGACGTCCCGCGCGCTCACCGGCGCCGCCGATGAGCTCAGCGCCGTCTCCGCCCAACTGGGCGACAACGCCGATGAGACCTCCGTGCAGGCCGGTGCGGTGTCGGTCGCCGCTGAGCAGGTGTCGACCAACGTGGACACCATGTCCGCCGCCACCGAGGAGATGACCGCCTCGATCCTGGAGATCTCCCGCAGCGCCTCGACGGCGGCCGAGGTAGCCACCGGTGCGGTGAACACCGCCCGGGAGGCGGCCGAGACGGTCCGGCGGCTGGACCAGGCGAGCGGGGAGATCGGCTCCATCCTCATGGTGATCAAGACGATCGCCGAGCAGACCAACCTGCTCGCCCTCAACGCCACCATCGAGGCGGCCCGGGCCGGCGAGATGGGTAAGGGCTTCGCGGTGGTCGCCAGCGAGGTCAAGGACCTGGCCCAGGAGACCGCCCGCGCGACCGAGGACATCTCCCAGAAGACCACCGCGATCCAGGCCAGCACCGGCGAGGTCACCGAGGCGATCGCCCGGATCGCCGGCGTGGTCGACCATGTCAACGAACTGCAGACCACGATCGCCGCCGCGGTCGAGCAACAGTCCGCCACCGCGTCGGAGATCAGCCGCAACGTCGGTCAGGTCGCGGCCGGCTCCAACGAGATCGCGCAGAACATCACCGGCGTCGCCTCTGCCGCCCAGTCCACCTCCCAGGGCGCCGGAACGACCCGTCAGTCGGCCGCCGGGCTCTCCGGCATGGCCGGGCGCGTGGATGAACTGCTGCGCACGTTCAAATACTGATGTCCACCTCGCGAGCAACGTCTTCCGCAGACCAGCGGCTAGTGGTCAGGACTGGCGGAACAGATCGCGTACGGCCTTGCGGTTGATTTTTCCGACGCTGGTGAGCGGGACCGCGTCGAGGACGGTGACCTCGCGCGGGTATTTGTATCTGGCCATCCGGTCGCGGGTGAAAGCGACGAGTTCCGCGCCGGTGGCCTGCTGGCCGGGCGCCAACTGGACGACGGCGACCACCTCCTCGCCGCTCTCCTCGTCCGGTCTACCGACGCAGGCCGCGACCTGCACGGCCGGATGTTCGAGCAGCACGTCCTCGACATCGCGGGGGTAGACGTTGAAGCCGCCGCGGATGATGAGGTCCTTCATCCGGTCGACGACGTAGAGGTAGCCGTCGTCGTCGAGCCGGCCGATGTCGCCGGTGTGCAGCCAGCCGTCCCGGATGGTCCGCGCGGTCAGGTCCGGGTCGTTCCAGTAGCCGAGCATCACGCCGGGGCCGCGGACGCAGATCTCGCCGTCGATGATCGCGACCTCGGCGTGCGGCAGCGGTTTGCCGACGCTGCCGGCACGATGCTCGGTGAGGCTCTCCGCCGACACGACGGCGCTGGTCTCGGTCAGGCCGTAGCCCTGCAGGACGGTCACGCCGAACGCCTTCTCGGCGGCGGCGCGGATGGCGGGCGGCAGGGTGGCACCGCCCGAGCCGAAGGACCGCAGCGACGACAGGTCGTAGTCGCCGTACGGCTGGGCGAGCAGCATCTGGAGCATCGTGGGCACGACCGGGCTGGACTCGAGGCGATGCTCGGCGACCAGTTCCAGCCAGCCGGCCGGGTCGAACCAGCGTTGCAGCACCGACACGAGCCGCCGTTCGGAGTGCAGGCCGCCGATGACGACGATCAGGCCGTACGCGTGCGACAGCGGCAACGGCAGCAGCGACCTGGTGGTGTTCGCCGACCGGGCCACCTTCTCGATGCCGCGGCCGTTCTCCCACAGGCCGCGGTGGCTGAGCATGACGCCTTTGGCTCGTCCGGTGGTGCCGCCGGTGTAGAGCAGTGCCGCGAGGTCGTCGTCGGCGCGCGGTTCGATCCCGGCGGGTTCCCCGGTTTCGAGGTCGGCGTAGTTGCCGCCGATGACGAACGTCGTGATGCCCAGCCCGTCGGCGGCCTTGCCGAACAGTCCGGCCAGCTCCGGGCTGATGATCGCCGCGGTGGCGCCCGAGTCGGTGAGGATGTGCCGCAGCTCCGGCTCGCTCTGCAGGAAGATCACCGGGGTCACCACCGCACCGGCCCGCCAGATCGCCCGGTAGGAGATGAACACCTCCGGCGTGTTCATCGTCATCACGACCACCCGGTCCCCCGGCCGCACCCCGTGCGCGCGCAGCCCGGCGGCCACCCGGGTGGACCGTTCGTGGATCTCCGTCGAGGTCAGCCACCGGCCTTCGAAGAACAGCGACTCGTAGTGGCCGAGACGCTGGTACGCCTGCTCCGCGAGAACGCCGAGGTGGTGACTCATCGCGCCGCCTCCCCCATCGCGAGCCGCGCGACCTCGTCGAAGGCCGCCACATCGTCACCGAGCAGGAACCGGTCGGTCTTGGCGCGCCGCCAGTACAGGTGGGCATCGTGTTCCCAGGTGTACCCGATACCGCCGTGCACCTGGATCACCGTCTCGGCCGCGAGTTCCAGGGTGGTCGCCGCGGCGGCCTTCGCGGCGGCCGAGGCCAGCGGCAGTTCGCCGGGTGCCCGGTCGGCGGCCCAGGCGGCCCACCAGACCAGCGACCGCAGCTGCTCCACCGCGACGTAGACGTCGACGAGCATGTGCTTGACGGCCTGGTAGGAGCCGATCGGGCGGCCGAACGTGTGCCGCTCCTTCGCATACTCGACGCCCATCTCCAACAGCCGGGCGGCGGCCCCCAGGCCTTCGGCCGCCAGGATGGTACGGCCGACGCGCTCCGCTTTCCGCCACAGTGGGCGCGCGTCGCGTACCAGATCGGTGGTCTCGCCCAGGGTGACGTCACCGAGACCGCGAGTCGCGTCGATCGGCCGGCGTGCCATCACCTCGCCCGGCCCGCAGACCAGCGTGCCGTCACGCAGCGTGAGGAAGGTGTCGGAGCCGATCGCGTCCAGAACCGGGCTTGCGTCGTCGATGACCGCGACGGCCAGGCTGCCGTCGGCGAGTCCGGCAAGCCGGTCCGGAAAACCTTCGAGGAGTACGGCGGCGCGCGCGAAGTTCACCAGGGACGGACCCGCGAGGACCCGTCCGGCCTGCTCGGCGACCACGGCGAGCTGGAGGACGGTGCCGCCTCCCCCACCGTGGCTCTCCGGGATGGTGATCGTCGCGTAACCGCTTTTGATCAGCTCGGCACGGCCCGGCCGCACACCGGCGCCCTCGTCGAGCGCGGCCCGGGCGGCCGCCGGGGAGGCCGAGCCGGACAGGAAGTCACGGGCGCCGCCGGCGAGGTCGAGGTGCTCCTGATCCAGATCGAAGTTCATCCGATGCTCTCCCTGAACGTGACGCCCTTGTCCGCACGAGGTTCCGCGGGCAGGCCGAGGACCCGCTCGCCGATGATGTTGCGCAGCACCTGGTCGCTGCCGCCGGCGATGGCCATGCCGGGCAGCAGCGCCTGCATGTCCTGCCACTCGGCGCCACCGGTCGCCGCGTCCGGGCCGAGCACGCGTACGGCGAGGTCGGTCAGGTCCCGCGCCGATCGGGTGCCGCTGAGCTTGCCCGCCGACGCCTCCGGGCCGGGCAGTTCACCACGGCTCAGCTTCGACAACTGCCGGTAGCCGGTGTAGCGGGCGCCGAGCGCGGCCACGTACCCCCGGCCCAGCTCCTGACGGGCCAGCACCTGCCGGTCCTCGGGGAGCGCGCCGATGTGCGCGGCGACGTGCCGGGCCACCGCCTCCGGTTTCGGGCCGATCGACGTGCCACCGCCGCCGAGCGACAGCCGCTCGCTCATCAGCGTCGTCAGCGCCACCCGCCAGCCGTCGCCGACGTCGCCGAGGCGCTCGTCGTCGGGGATCCGCACGTCGTCGAAGAACACCTCGTTGAAATGGGAGTCGCCGTTCATCTGCCGCAGCGGCCGGACCGTGACACCGGGTGCCTTCATGTCGACCACGAACATCGTGAGGCCGCGGTGTTTCGGCACGTCCGGGTCGGTACGCGTGAGCAGGATCCCGAAGTCGGCCAGGTGGGCGAGCGTCGTCCACACCTTCTGCCCGCTGACCCGCCAGCCGTCGCCGTCCCGGACCGCCCGCGTGCGCAGGGCGGCCAGGTCGCTGCCGGCCGACGGTTCGCTGAACAGCTGACACCACAGGTCGTCGGCCCGTAGCAGCCGTTTGAGGTAGCGCTGCCGTTGCCGCTCGCTGCCGTGCACGATCACGGTGGGGCCGCACATGCCGATCCCGATCAGGTTGATCAGCGGGGGCAGGCCGCGCCGGGCCGTCTCCTGGTCGACGATCGCCTGCTGCATCGGTGTGCCGCCACGACCGCCGGCCTCGACCGGCCAGGTGACACCGACGAACCCGGCGTCGTACAGGGTGGCCTGCCAGGCCCGCGGCTGCTCCGGCACGGGCGGGTGCCGCTCCAGGAAGGCACGCACCTCCGCCCGCCAGGCCGCCTCGTCGGGGGTGTCGTCGAAATCCATCCTCGTCCCTCAGTTCCTGATCAGGGTGATCGGCTGGCCGTCCTTCGGGAACGGCAGCGCATGGTGGTCCAGCGGCGCCACATAATCGGGGTCCACGTTCCAGTGGTACCCGCCCAGCAGCCGGTGCAGGATCGCCTTCACCTCGAGGCCACCGAAGTGCATGCCGATGCATTTGTGGACGCCGCCGCCGAACGGCATCCAGGCGAACCGGTGCGACCGGTCCTCCCGGCGATCCGGGCCGAATCGTTCCGGGTCGAAAACGGTGGGATCGGCCCAGTACTCCGGCATCAGATGGGTGAACTGGATGCCGAGCGAGCAGAACGTGTCGGCCGGGATGCGCACCCCCTGCACGACGGTGTCCTTGACCGTGTAGCGGACCAGCACCGGAACCGGCGCCCGCAGCCGCAGCGCCTCCCGCATGACCAGGTCGACCGAGACGAGCGAGTCCAGTCCGGCCCGGTCCGGGGCCGGCCCGAGCGCCAGCGCCTCGGCCCGGCAGCGTTCCTGCCAGTCAGGGTGCTGGCCGAGGTATTGCAGGATCGCCGTGGTGGTGATGGTGGATGTGTCGTGCGCCGCCATCATCAGGAAGATCATGTGGTTGATGACGTCGTCGTCGCTGAACCGGTCGCCGTCCTCGGTCTCGATGTGGCAGAGCACCGAGAAGATGTCGTCACTGACCGTGGCCCGTTTCGCCGGCAGGTAGCCGCGCAGGAACCGCTCCAGCTTCCGCCGCCCTCGGTAGGCGCGTCCCCAGCGGGTCATCGGCACGTCCGCCCGGACGATGCCGGCGGCGGCCTGCACACAGGCGATGAACGCCCGGTTGATCCGGTCCATCTCGTCCCGGCCGGCGCCGCCCACCCCGCCCATGAACAGGTCGGCGGCGATGTCCAGGGTGAGCTGCTTGAGCCGCCAGTACGCCGGCACCTCCGTACCGGTCTCCCAGCCCGCCAGGGCGCGTTCGACGGCCGGATGCAGGCGGCGGGTGTAGCCGTCCAGCCGCTGCGGGGTGAACGCCTCCTGCATGATCCGCCGGTGACCGTGGTGGTCGTCGAAGTCGATGAGCATGAGGCCGCGGCGGAAGAACGGCCCGACCAGCTGCGACCAGGCCGGCCCGTTGGCGAACGCCTTGTCCCGGTTCTGCAGCGCCTCGCCGCAGGCGTCCGGCCCGAGCAGCATCGCCGTCGTCTTCCCGAACATGTACGACGGCGCGACCGGCCCGTAGTGCTCCCAGTGACGTTGGTAGAGCGCGACCGGATCCCGCTGGTATTTGAAGAGATTGCCCACCCAGGGCAGACCTCGATCCTCGCCTCGAAGGCGCGGAAGGGGGCGCGGGTCAACCTGTTCCCGAGTCTCGGCCGCCATTGGCTCTCACCTCGAAGAGTCGCATCCTCGTATCGGCCAGCGTGATTCTCCGAGGGAGCCCCTGTCAATGTCCGCGGCGCCCGCCCGCGTGAGCGATCGCCGCACCGCCGCTGTTGATCATGGTTCAACTCGTACGCTCGCTGCATGGTGCCCATGTGGTTGCAGGCCGGATTCTGGGGGCTGTTCGCGGGGTCGGCGCTGCTGCTCGGCGCGGCGATCGGCTACCTGGCCAAGGTGCCCCGCCGGCTGCTGGCGTCGGTGATGGCGTTCGGCGCCGGCGTGCTGCTGTCGACCGTAGCCTTCGAGTTGATCGACGAGGCCTACAAGCAGGGCGGCATGCGGCCCACCACCATCGGCGCCGCGGCCGGCGCACTGATCTACACCGGCTGCAACATCCTGCTCGCCCGGCGCGGCGCCCGCCACCGCAAACGCTCCGGAGATCAACAACCTTCAGAGCAGGAACAGGACGGATCGGGTACGGCCATCGCGCTCGGCGCGTTGCTCGACGGCGTCCCGGAGTCCATCGTCATCGGGACGAGCCTGCTCAGCGGCGGTACGGTGGGGGCGGTGACGGTCGCCGCGGTGTTCATCAGCAACGTCCCCGAGGGCCTGTCCAGCGCCGCCGGCATGCGCGCCGCGGGCCGAAGCCGCCTGTACGTGTTCGGCCTGTGGACCGGCATCGCCGTGATCAGCGGCCTGGCCGCGCTCGCGGGCTACACCGTCCTCGGTGACGCCTCCGACGCCCTGATGGCGTCCATCATCGCCCTGGCCGGCGGCGCGATCCTGTCGATGGTCGCCGACACTATGATCCCGGAGGCCTTCGAGAACGCCCACCTGCTGGTCGGCCTGATCACCGTGGCCGGCTTCCTGCTGGCCTACGGCGTCTCCCAACTGGAACCCTGACCCCGCAACCAGTTCCAAGGTGCGGCGGCGGGCCGCCGAGCATGCGGCGGCCGTACGCCGCATGCTCGGCTACGGCACCTACCTATGGCGGGCACCCGCGACTCCTGCGCCACTCATTCTCGCCGACGGCGCCGCCAACCGTGATCAAAGGTCGAGCCGGCGCTCGACCGCGCGCAGTTGGTGGCGGGCCATGGCCAGGTTCGACCGGTCCTTGTTCAGGACCAGATAAAGGAACAGGCCCTTGCCGGATCGGCTGCTCAAGGGTCGGATCAGGTGATACTGGGTATCCAGCGTGATCAGAATGTCCTCGACCTTTTCCATGAGGTTGAGCATCTCCATCGCGCGCAGCTTCGCGCGCACCACGTCTGTGTTGCCGGCAGCAGCGACCGTCAGGTCGAGATCCTTGCCGCCTCCGACGGTACCCAGCGCCATGCCGCTGGTGTGATCGACGAGTGCCGCCCCAATGGACCCTTCGATCTGCATGACGTCCTTGAGCGCCACGTCCATTTCTGCCATGTCCAACTCCTCGGAGCTCGGGTGTGGTGATGCACCGAGGATGGCCGCGGCAGGCGGAAGTCGATCGCACATGCTGTCCGGCGCACTCTGACCGATAGATGGGAGTCTTCAATCAGTGGAGTTCGACTTGAAGACTTTCGCAACTGCGCAAGTCGACAAGCACGGAAGGTCATTCAAACCCCGGCGCGGTGACGGTGCGCAGTACGGTCCGGTGTAGTCGGCATGATCCGGTGCGGGAGCGCCATCTATCGGCTCCACCCGGCAGTGGATCATCACGAGGTCAGCGCGACCTATTCGTCCCGGGTGGGCGGATGATGCCGGTAGGGTCCGGGTGTGTCGAGTGCACGAGGATCCGGCGGAGCGGAGGCGCTACGGCGGATGCTGCGTGAGGCGCATCAGGCCCGGCCCGAGGATCTTCCGGGGATGGCGATGCGGGCCGCCGCACTGCTCGGGGCGACCGCCATCGTGATCTACCTGGTCGACCATCAGCAGCGGGTGCTGACTCCGCTGCTGCACGGCTCGGCGCCGCACCGCACCCCGATCGACGTGGACGGGACCCTGCCCGGCCGGGCGTTCACGCTGGTCACGCCGTTCGCGGGCGGGGACTGTCCGGAGGGCGGGCGGTGGTGGCTGCCGCTGCTGGACGGCACCGAGCGGCTGGGGGTGATCGAGGTGGTGACCGGCGGCGCGCCGGGCGACGACGCGCCCGACGAGTACGTGTCGGTGGCGTCGCTACTGGGTGAACTGGTGGTGACGCGCGGCGCGTACGGCGACGGTATCGAAGTCGTCCGCCGCCGGGAGCCGATGCGACTGGGCGCGGAGATGTTGCGGGCACAGCTGCCGCCGCTCACGTTCTCCACCGGGCACGTGGTGATCAGCGGGATGCTGGAGCCGTGCTACGACGTCGGCGGGGACGCGTTCGACTATGCCGTCAACGGCGACACCGTTCACCTGGCGCTGTTCGACGCCGTAGGGCACGGATCGAGTTCCGGCTTGCGTGCGGTGACACTGGCGTCGGCCGCGCTGGCCGCCTACCGCAACGCCCGCCGCGGTGGGCTGGACCTGACGGCGACCTACCACCACATCGACGCCGGGGTCGCCGCCCTCGAACGGCCGGGTCTGATCACCGCGGTCCTGGCCGAGCTGGATCAGCGTAACGGCATGCTCCGGGTGATCTCGGCGGGGCATCCGGGCGGCCTGATCGTACGGGGCGGCAGTGTCGTTCGGATGCTGCCCACGCCGACCGCGCTGCCGGTGCCGCTCGGCCACCGGCGAGCGCCCGTCGTCGCGGCGGAATGCCTGGAGCCCGGCGACCGGCTGCTGCTCTACACCGACGGCATCATCGAGGCGCGTTCCCGCGACGGGGAGGAGTTCGGGCTCGACCGGTTGACCGACTTCACGGTCCGGGCCACGGCCGACGGGCTGGCAGCGCCGGAGACGGCCCGCCGGTTGGTGCACGCGATCCTGGAGCATCAGCACGGCGTGCTGCAGGACGACGCCACCTTGCTGCTGGTCGAGTACCGGGGCCCGGCACACACCCCGCCGGAGCCGTTCACTACGCCGGCCAGCGATCCGCTGGACTCACCGGGAAGCGCCGATTAGCAGCCGCCAGCCGAGTTGGCCGTCGAGATTGCGTCCGCACTCCGCGCGCCCGGCGGGGGTAGATCGGTTGGATACCCCCGCGTGTGCTGCCGCTGGCGCTGGGTGGGTGGTTGCGATGGTGCTTGCCAGGCACTCGGGGCGTGGCTCCCGGCCGTCCGTTCTCGTCGAGCCATCCGCAGCATCGATGTAAATCTTGAGCGATTGTCGCTGACGGCGCGATCTTGAGCGATCGCGGCCATCCGGATGTATCCGATCACCCAGGATCTACCAGTGAGAATGGAAGAAGGAGCTGGAAGCGAGACGCGGACCTGGACCACGAGAGATCTCCAGCTCCGCCCAGATGACGCCGCCGGGGCCGGTGGAGTAGGCGCCGCAGGCCCAGCAGGGTGTGGGCGGGCTCGGCGGTGAGCCGTCGACGACCGTCCGGGTCACGAGTTCGATGAGCAGGCTGTTGTCGCGGCGGCTCACGATCAGCTCGCCCTCGCCGCCGGCGTGGTCGACGAGCGCGGCGATCACCGTGAGGGCCTCGTCGATATGTTCGCTGCCGAGCTGGCCGTCGAGATGCGCCCGGGCCGACGCCCGCAGGCCGGCCAGGTCCGTGCCGGCGCAGAACGACAGCCAGAGGGTGGTCAAGCGAACCCGGGATGGCGCAGGGCGGACATGGCGGCCCGGCCGGCGCCGTCGAGCGCGGCGGTGCGGGGGTCGGCGGTGCGGTGCACGCGCACGTCCAGGGCGGTGGCCAGCGCCTCCGGCAGGCCGGGGTGCAGGGCGCCGTCGCCGGTCAGCAGGATGCCGCGGGCGGTGGCCTCGTCCAGGGCTTCGGCGTGGTCGGTGGCGCGCAGGTTCGCGACGTGCTGGGCGACGATGTCGGTGAGCAGCCCGGTCGCGCCGTCGCGGATACCGTAGTCGGCCCGCTGGGCGGCGGTGACCCGGCCGTGTTCGAGCAGGGCGGTCTCGGTGAGCTGGGCGCCGATGTCGACGACCAGCAGGTTTCCGGCGGTCGCGCCGGATCCGATGGCCGCGGCGCGGACCGTGTCGATGAACAGTGTCCGGCGGGGTGCGAAAGCGCCGTCGATCACGCGGCGCATCAGTTCCTGGTCGGCTTCGGTGGCCAGCACCGGCCGGCAGGCCACGACGACGTCGGCGACCGGCGCCGGCCGCGGGAAGCGGTTGACGAGCCGGGTCAGCAGGGCGACGCAGCCGTCGACGTCGGTGACACGGCCACGCCGGACCAGCGCGCCGACGCCGGTGGGGGCGCTGACGACGCCTCGGCCGGTGGCCCACACCGAGGCGGTGCTGCTGCCCAGGTCGACGGCGAGCGCTACCGGTGAGATGGTCAAGGCGGATCCTTTCCGGGGAATGACGACGGCGGAGGCTGCCGCACCGGGTGGCGCGGCAGCCGGTCGGCTCAGCCGTGGTGTTTCTGCTGGCAGGGCACGCAGAACCGGGCGTGTGGCAGCACTTCCAGGCGCTCGGCCGGGATCGGGGTCGAACAGCGGTCGCAGCTGCCGTAGGTACCCTCCGCGATGCGCCTCAGCGCGCTGGTGATCTGGTCGAGGCTCTGCCGGGTGGCCGCCAGCATCGCCGCCCGGTCGTGGGCCTGCGCCGGGTCGCCGGTGTCGGCGTTGATCTCGGTGAGGTCCTTGAGCCGTGCCGTCTGGACGGCGAACTCCTCACTCAGCCACGATCGTACGGTGCTGAGCCGGTCCTGGCCGGGACGTTCGATCTGGAGACTCATGGTCGCTCCTGTTCGGTGAATGAGCCGGAAAAAGAAAAAGGGCCGAAGCTGATGAGCTTCGCCCTGGCGGCGGATCGAGGATGCGGATCCGCCGGTGGGCCACGGCCGGCGGTCACCGGGCGCGGCAGCCCGTTGGTAGCCGTCGTGGCCATCGGCCGGTGGACAGCACGAACGGCCGCCACCACGGTGGCGGCGAGCGGACGCACTGTCGCTGCCGGCATCCGACCACCATAGGTGGATCTTGACGGAGAAGCCAACGGTATGGCGGATGCCGGTGTCCCGGGCCGCCGCGATAGAGCTTCGCGGTGGCACTGGGAGGACTACTGTCGTTGGATCGCCGGACCGCGTCCGTGTACCCCGAGTCGGGCTGCAAGGACGTGACGGACAGTCCGGCGGCGCTGGCGGCGCTCGGTAAGGCGCGACGGGTCGACGCGCTGGCCCGGGGCCGGCACGGCCGGGACGCGGTGGTCATCGCCGTCGCCGACGGCCGGGTCATCGTGGTCGCGGTCGGGTTCTTCTCCGACATGGGGCACGCCGCGCGGCAGACCAGTCCGGTCCGGCTCGATCTGCCGGTCGAGGCCGTCCGGTTCCGCGCCGTCCCGACCGTGGTGCTGGAGAGTTCCACCGGGCGTTTCGACATCTCGGACGTAGGCGAGCGGGCGCTCGCCGGGCTGTCCCGGGCGTTCGACCTCCCGCATGGCGAAACGCACCCAGTCCCGGCGCGCGTCGGCCCGGCAGGCCGCCGGTACGGCCGCGGGCCTGCTGCTCGCGGCGAGCCGCACCCTGGACGGCGGTGACGTGCTGCCACCGGCCGACCGGCGGCGCGAGGACACGTACAGGGTGGTCCGGGACGCTCTCACCCAGGCGAAACGGCTGCTGTGAGGGCCGCGACGGCGTCGAGCAGTTGGGGGCCGTCCAGCAGGACGCGGTCGTTGTGGTCGGCGCCGTCGACCACGGCCAGGTGGGTCAGGTTGGCGGCGGCCTCGGCCACGGCCCGGCTCTGCTCCGGCGGCACCACCTGGTCGGCGGTGCCGTAGACGATCGCGGTCGGGGCGGTCACCCGCGGGATCAGCGACGCCACCGGGAAACGGTCGCGCAGCAGCAGGCCGACCGGCAGGAACGGGTAGTGGGCGCTCCCGGCGGCGGCCAGGTCGGTGAACGGGGAACGCAGCAGCAGCCCGGCCGGTGGATGACGGATCGCCAGGGCGGTGGCCACCGCCGCACCGAGGCTCTCTCCGTAGTAGATGATCGGGTGACCGATCTCGGTCAGGTAGGCGTGCGCGGCGTCGGCGTCCATGGCCAGGCCGGACTCCGACGGGCTGCCCGGGTTGCCGCCGTAGCCGCGGTAGTCGAGCAGCAGCACGGTCAGGCCCCGGGCGGTCAGGGCGGCGGCCAGCGGCACCCGGCCCGCCCGGTTGGCCCCGTTCCCCGGTGTGACCAGCACGGAAACGGCTCGCTCCGGCGTACCGGGAAGGGGTTGGAAAAGCCATGCGGTGAGCCGCAGCCCGTCCGCGGTGCGCAAGGTGACCTCGCGCGCGCCCGCCGCGATCGGCGGCTGCGCGCGGTCCGGGAAGTAGATCATCCTGCGCTGCGCGGCCCACGCGATGATCAGGATCAAACCCAGACAGAGGAGTACGCCCAGCGCACCGCGCATCACCATCCGGCCCATCCTGCCAGTGTGCGCCCGGTCATCCGTCACCGGCGATGATGTGAGCGCGCGGCCGCGGCCACCCAGTTACGATCTTGCCGATATCGATGGGATGAGGGCGGGGGTCGGGATGCGGTCGTTGGCTTGGGCCGGGATGTCCGTGCTGCTCATGGCGGGCTGCACCGCGCCGGCGGAGCCGAGCCCGCCACACGGCGCGTCAGCAGAGCCGTTGACCCCGGCGGAGGTGGCGCGACAGAAGGTGCTCGCGGGTCTCACCGAACGTGAGGACGGCCCGTACCAGTTCTACATCGACAACGGCACGTCACGGCCGGCGCTGCGCGGATCGTTCTCATCGGCGAACAACAGATCGATCGAGATCTACGACGAGCGCCCGGTTCCGGGACGGAACGGGTTCGCGACGCTGGTCGCGCTCCGAATCGGGCAGCCGCTCTGGGTCAAGGTGGAACTGGACCCGTCGTCGCTGCACCGGGAACTCGGCATCCCCACCGGCTTCCTGCGGATCGACCAGAGCCGTCTGCCCCCTCAGGACCTCCTGCCGCAGCTCGTCGACGAGGACGGGGGCGACGTCGCCGGTCTCCGCGAGATCGTGACCGCCGCTTCAAACCTGCGCGAGGAGGAGACCAGGCTGTTCAGCGGGACGGTCGACCTGCGTACCGTGGACCCGGCGGGCATCCTGGTGCCGCGATCCGTCGTGGATGGACTGGGTGAGCGGGCGCTGGTGCCGCTCCGCCTCACTTTTGGCGAAGACCGCGAGCTTCGTCTGAATGACCTGTTCCATCTGACGGTCACGCTGCCGGACGGTGAGGTCCACCGGGCCCTGTACCACGATTTCGACAGAACGGTCCTTCGTGAGGCGCCCACGAACGCGGAACCGGCGCCGGACGCTGTCTACGACCTGCTGGAAGCCACGGCTCCGGCATGAGGGCCCGGATAGGCCGAACGACATAGGTGGGCGCCGACCGTCGGGAGATGTGTGGCGGCGGCCGCCCGGCCAGGCTGGATGCCATGATCGAACTTCAAGATCTCACCAAACGGTACGGGGACCGCACGGCCGTCGACCATGTCACCGTGACGGTCCCGTCCGGCCGGGTCACGGCGCTGCTGGGGCCCAACGGGGCGGGCAAGTCCACGATCATGCGGCTGGTCCTCGGGCTGGACCGGCCCACCTCCGGCACCGCGCTGGTCGGCGGGCGGCGCTACGCCGAACTTCGGAACCCGCTACGTCTGGTCGGGGCGCACCTGGACGCCCGCGCCTTCCACCCGCGGCGCAGCGGCCGGGCCGGGCTGATGGCGCTCGCCCGGTACAACGGCTTCGCCCCGGCCCGGGTGCGGGCGGTGATCGACGAGGTGGGCATCGGCGCGGTCGCCGGGAAGCCGGCCGGAACCTACTCGCTGGGCATGGCGCAGCGGCTCGGCATCGCGGGGGCGATGCTCGGCGATCCGGGCACGGTGCTGCTCGACGAGCCGGTCAACGGCCTGGACGCCGACGGGGTGCGCTGGGTGCGGGCGCTGCTGCGCCGGTGGGCCGCCGAGGGCCGTACCGTGCTGCTGTCCAGCCATCTGATCAGCGAGGTGGAGCTGATCGCGGACCGGGTCGTGGTGATCGGCCGAGGCCGGCTGCTCGCCGACGCGACACCGGCCGCGTTCACCGCGGGCCAGCAGGCGGCCGTCGACGTGGCGGCCGCCGACGAGCGGTCGTTCACGCTGCTCACGCAAGCACTGGGTGAGCACGCGGAGCGCACCGGCGCGGACCGGCTGCGGGTGCGCGGGATGGACGCGACGACGGTGGGCCGCCGCGCGCAGCAGGCCGGCGCGGTGTTGCGCGAGCTGCGCACCGACGCCCCCAGCCTGGAGGAGGCGTACGTGCGCCTGGTCGGGGACGAGACCGAGTACGTGGCGGTGACCCGATGAGGAACGCTTTCACCGCCGAATGGGGCAAACTCTGGTCGCTGCGGTCGCCGTGGTTCTGTCTCGCCGCCGCGGTGCTGCTCACCGCGATCCTGGCGTCTACCCTGGCCAACGACTTCGTGCACGACATCAGGATGGGCCGGCTGCCGGGGTCCGCGACCCGGCCCGTGCTGGAGCCGCTGATCCAGGCCGTACAGGTGGGGCAGCTCGCCGTGGTGGCCGCGGCGATGCTGATGGTCACCTCCGAGTACGGCACCGGCGCGATCCGGTCCACCCTCCTGGCCCGGCCGCGCCGGGGTGACGTGCTGCTGGCCAAGACCGCGGTCGCCGTGGTGGTCGGGTTCGGGGCCGGGCTGGTCTGTGCGGCCGCCGGCCGGCAGGCCGCCGTGCTGGCGCTGGGCTCGCACGCGGTTCCCGGTGAGCCGGTCGCCGACACGCTGCGGCTCGCCGTGGTCGTGGCGGTCGCCTGCGGATTCACCACCGCGGTCGGGTTCCTGCTGCGCAGCGGGGTGGGCACGCTGACCACGATGGTGGTCCTGCTGCTCGGGCTCCAGATGATCAGCCAGCGGATCGGCGTCTACCTGCCCGCCCAGGCCGCGGTGCGTTTCGCCGGCGGGGACGGCGTACGTCATCTGCTGGTCCTGACGGGCTGGACGGTGGCCGCCTGGTTCGCCGCGCGGCTGCTGCTGATCCGCCGCGACGCCTAGGCTGGCGGGCATGCACGGGTGGGGGCAGTGGTACGCGCTCGCCGCGGCGGCCGTGGTCGCCGTCTGCCACCTGGGCGGGCGGCGCGGGCGGACCTGGCCGGTGGTCGTGCTGCTGTGCGGCGTCGAGGTGGCCGCCGCGATCGCCGTCGCGCACGGTCAGGACACCGTGTCGTGGCTGGTCGACCAGGCGGTCGTGGTGCTCGCCGTCTTCGCGGCGCTGACCGGCAGCTACCTGCGGCTGCGGCAGGAGTTCGTCGAGCAGGGCTGGGCCCGGGCCCGTGCCGCGCGGCTGCGGGAACGCGCCCGGATCGCCGCCGACCTGCACGACACGCTGGGACACGACCTCACCCTGCTGTCCTTGCAGGCGGCGGGCCTCCAGGTGACGGCGCCGGACGAGCCGACCCGGGAACAGGCCGCGGCGCTGCGGGCGGGTTCGGCGGCGGCGATCGACACCGTACGCCGAATCGTCGACCTGCTCGACGTCGAAGCCGAGGCGGACGTCGTGGCCGTGTTCGACCGGGCCCGCGCCGCCGGGATGACGGTCGAGGTGACCGGTGTCCCGCCGGCCGACCGGTTCCTGGCCAGGCTGGTGTCGGAGGCGCTGTCCAACGCCGCGCGGCACGCGCCGGGCACCGCGGTCACCGTCGCGTTCAACGGCCGGCGGGTGGAGATCGTCAACCCGGTGTCCCCGCGGGAGCTGCCGGAACGCGCCGGAACCGGGCTGTCCGCGCTCGCGGGACGGGTGCGGCACGCCGGCGGCTCGCTGGCCGCCGACCGGGTGGACGGCCGGTTCCGGCTGGTCGCCGAGATTCCGCCGGGCATCGACGAGGACCACGGGCACGGCGACTACGACACCGGCCGGCTGCGGATCCGGCGGATGCTGGCCGGCACCGTCCTGATCCCCGGCGCCGTGCTGGTCGTGGTCGCGACCGGCTTCTACGCCTGGGCGGTCCGGGACGCGTCGATGGAGGAGGAGGCGTTCGGCGCGTTGCGGGTCGGGATGCCACGCGCTGCGGCGGTCACCCTTCTGCCGGCGCGCGAGGCGCCGGTCCGTTTCGAGCGGGGGTACGGTCCCGGCTGCCACTACTACACCGATGGGAACTATCCGCTGGCGTACGGGAACTATGTCGTCTGTTTCGAAGGGGACCGTGTGGTGCGGTTGCACGACGGCACCGGGCGTACCGCATGATCCGGATCTTGATCGCCGACGATCAACCGCTCGTCCGGGCCGGGCTGCGCACCGTGCTCGCCACCGATCCGGAGCTGGAGATCGTGGCGGAGGCCCAGGACGGCCGGTCGGCGCTGGAGGCGGTCGAGCGGTGGCGGCCCGACGTGGCGCTGCTCGACATCCGGATGCCCGGCATGGACGGCCTGGCCGCGGCCGAGTCGATCCGCGCCCGGCACCCGGCCGTCCGCGTCATGATCATCACGACGTTCGACGAGGACCGGTACATCGCCCGTGCCGTCCAGGCCGGGGTGCACGGCTTCCTGCTCAAATCCGGGGATCCGTACGAGCTGATCGGCGGGGTGAAGGCCGTGATGAACGGTGGAACGGTACTGGCGCCCCCGGTCGCCCACCGGATCGTCGGGCTGCTGCACGGCCGGGAACTCCAGGACCGGCTGGCCGCCCGGACCGCGGTGCAGGTCCTCACCCCGCGCGAACGCGACGTGCTCGCCCTGCTCGGCGCCGGCCTGTCGAACGCGGAGATCGGGCAGCGGCTGCACCTGGCCGAGGGAACCGTGAAGATCCACGTCAGCGCGCTGCTCGGCAAACTCGGGCTGGCCAACCGGGTGCAGGCGGCGGTCTACGCCTACCGGGCCGGGCTCACCGGCTGATCCAATCGGTCCAGGGCGGACCGGATCTCGAGGAGACGCTGTCCGAGTTCGGGTGCCCGTCTCCGTACCAGATCGTGGTCTCCTCTCATCTCGAGCCACTGCGTCCACAGGACACCCCGGCCCTGCTCCAGGACCTGGATCGCCGTCCGGGGCGCCGCTTCGAGGTGGGCGGCGGCGGCCTGAGAGGCGAGATGGCTCCAGCGGGCGAGCATCGCCTCACCGCCCCGGCGGCCCAGACCCCGCCACGCCGCCACCGACAGCAGTTCCACCGCCCGCCGGTACGCCTCGGCGGCCTCGGCCGGCCGGTCGGCCCCCATGAGGATCTCCCCGGCCCGGGACTCGGCGATGAGGCGCGTGGAGGCGGGTGCGCTGCGGGTGCCGGACGCGCCGGCGAAGGCCGCGAGAGAGGCGTCTAGGTCGCGCCGCTCCAGGGTGACACCGAGATTGACGAGGTAGCCCGCCCGGCCCGGAAACGATGGCGGCAGCTCCTCGACGATCTCCTCCAGCAACTCGACCGCCCTGGTGATGTCCTCGGCTGATCCTGTCGCCAGGAAACGGAGACGCAGCGCCTCCGCCACGTACGATTTCGTGATGACCGTGTCTGTCCGTTGCGGATCGGACGCGTCCATCGCCTGGCTGGCGACCTCGACCGCGCGATCCAGATCCCGGATGTCCCGCGTCGCTCCGTAGCGGGCCAGCAGGGCGATCCCGAGACTCGCGTGCTCCTGTTCACTGCGATGTGAGATCACCTTCATCGCCTCGATGGCGGCGGTCAGGATCGCGATCGACTCGTCGAGGACGGAAATGTCGCCGGTGACCTCGAAATGGACCCGCATGATCCGGGCACGGGCCCCGAGCGCCTGACTCCTGAGCTCGTGGTCGGCGCGTGCGCTCAAGGCCATCGCCGATTCCGACAGCCGCAGGGCATCCGCCAGATCCGCCGGCTCGCCGAAACGCGCGAAGCGGTCGGCGAGGCTCGTCGCCAGCCCGACCATGATCATGACCGTGAGGTAGGCGCCCACCGCCAGCTTCAGCGCGTGCCGGTAGTGGCCGACGGCGCTCGCCAGGTCGGTGGGGTCACCGGTCGCCTGATGGCGTTCCCGGAACGCCTCGGCGAGGCCGGTGAGGATCTGGCAGCTGTCCGAACCCCCACCGTCGGGTTGACAGCGCAGGGCCGCCAGCCCGGCGCGAATGCCCTCGTCGAGGTCGGCGATGGATCCGGTGTGCCGGTAGAGCACACGGCACACCCGGTTCAGCGCCTCATACATGCCCGCCTGGCTCAGATCGTCGCTGTCTCGCGCACCCAGGCCCCAACGCTGCCAGAGGGCCGCTTCCCGGAGATCATCAGTGCCGCCCAGCATGGCGTGCCGCTGGAGCAGGAGGTCGGCGATCGTGCCCAGCAACCGCGGGAACACACTCGAGGCGACATCGATCTCCAGCACGGCCGCCCGGCAGTGCTGGAGCGCCACTTGGAGGTCCGCCATCTCGCCCGTGGCCCGGTACCTGTTGTTCAGAACGACGGCCAGGTTGTTGCGGAGGGCGGCGCGCGCCTCCGGTTCGACCTCGTCGAGTTCCAGGGCGGCGGTCAGATGCCGGATCGCCTCATCCAGATCGTCGATGCCGGCGTTCCGCTTCAGTAGCGCCATGCCGAGATTCGCCAGCGCCGGGGTCTTCATCGGCAACTGATCGAGGTGCTCGGCGACCAGTGCACGGAGCAGCCGGATCGCCTCGTCGAGGGCATCCGGCGCCTGCACGAGTTCGATCATCTGGAGGATTCGAATGCCGTCGGCGAGCATCTGCCCGGGCTCCCGGTCTCCCGGACCGTTACGGCGGAAGAGCACGTGCAATTCGGGTGGAACGTGGTCGATGTCGATCTCGGCGAGGTGGTGGAACAGCCGCACGGCCTGCTGGGCATCGGTCAGCCGGTGATCGGCGTGGAAGCAGAGCCAGTGGTAGGTGGCCAGAATCGTGCACACCGGGAGCGGTAGGCCGTCCGCCTCGATCCGGGGAAACGCATCCGACAGCACCGCTGCCGCCGCCCTCGCCTCATCGGACCGCAAGCCGCCGGCATCACCCTCCTCGACGTATCGTCCGATCCGTTGGCGCAGAGAGTCGAATGCGGTCTGCACATCCATGCGGTCACTCCGATGACGAGGTTCCGCCTGATTCCTGACGGACAAGGCCCGGCCCGCATCGATCCGGTATTCGGTGCTACCGTATAGTGGTACCCGGTAGTACGAGGTACCAACATTGAGGAGCCGCCATGGAGGACCTGACCGAGATGCTGAAAGGCACCCTCGAAGGCTGCGTTCTCGAGATCATCGCCGGCGAGGAGACCTACGGCTACGCCATCACCCGCCGGCTCAACGACCTGGGCTTCACCGACGTCATCGACGGAACCGTCTACACCATCCTGCTGCGCCTGGAGCGTAACGGCCTGGTCCAGGTCGCGAAACGGCGATCCGAGGTGGGCCCGCCGCGGAAGTTCTACACGCTCAACGAGGCCGGCCGCCGAGAACTCGCCACATTCTGGTCCAAATGGGAGTACGTCTCCTCCCGCATCGACAGGCTCAAGGAGGCCGGACGATGAGCTTCTGGGAAACCGTCACCGGCAGCGACCTCACCCGGGAGTGGCAGGCGTTCGCAGCCCGGACAGAGGCGCTGCCGGCCGACTACCGGGCGGCCTGCGAGGAGATCACGAACAATCTGATGCTCTATGCGAACTTCTCCGGCCGCAATCTGCTACCGATCGTCGATGCCGCTCTGGGCCTGCTCGAAGAGGCAGCCGCCGAGGGGCAGAGCGTCCACGAGGTGCTCGGCGACGACATCCCGGGCTTCTGCGCGGCACTGGCCGGCGGGGAGGGTGCCCGCACCCACCGCGACCGGTGGCGCGAGCAACTGAACCGCAACGTCGCACGCAAACTGGCCAGGCTGGGAGGCTGACATGGGCATTCACGACCTCATCGAGGGCAAGCGGCAGTGGCGGGCACACATGGCCCGGGTCAAGGCCCTCCCGCCGGACTACCAGATCGTCTACAAGGAGATGCAGCGCTACCTGTTCAAGGTCGGGCCCGTCGACCTCACCGACGGACCACTGCTCTCCGGCATCGTCGACTTCTTCGAGGAGGGCGCCGCGGCCGGCCGGCCAGTCCTGAAGGTCACCGGCCGGGACGTCGCCGCCTTCTGCGACGAGCTGATCAAGGACTCCCCCACCTACGCGGACCTCTTCCAGCAATCCCTCAAGAAGTAGGCCCGGCCGTCGATGTAGAGCCGCGTGGCCGACATCCAACTGAAGCCCGACGACCGGGACGCCGTTTTCAAAGCCTTGCTGGCACAGCACCCGGACGCCTTCATCGGGGCCATCGGGGCGAACGGGCTGTTCCTCCCGCTCCCCCGGGAGGCCACCGACACCGGGCTGCGCCCGATCGAGAGCGCGTCCTCCATGCTCGGCCTGGCCGTCATCGACGACCACCGGCTGGTCATCGACGCCTGGTCCGAGGCCGTCACCGCGGGCGTGGCCAACTGCCTGGTCCACCTGATCGCCGCACCCGACCGTCTGGCCCGGATGCACTTCGTCGACATGACCCACCGGTTCGGCGTCTATATCGGGATCATCAGCGGATCGGGGCTCGCCGCCGAGCTCACCCTGCAACCCGAGCTCGTCCGGCCACGCCTGGTCACGATGCACAAGAGCCCGGTCTCCGTGGTCACCGAGGTCGGCCCGGAGATCACCGACCTGCTCGGCTGGGCCCCCGCCGAACTCGTCGGACAGCGCACCCTCGAACTCGTCCACCCCGACGACCAGCAACGGGCCATCGCCAGCTGGATGGACATGCTGAGCACCCCGCACGGCTCGGCCCGCCGGGTCCGGCTGCGCCACCTGCACCGCGACGGCCGCACCGTCTGGTTCGAGGTGACCAACCACAACTACCTCGCCGACCCCGACCACCCCCGGGTGGTCGCCGAGATGCTCGACATCTCCGACGAGATGGTGGCCCAGGAGGCGGTCCGCGCCGCCGAGCAGCTGATGCGCCGGCTCACCGAGACGATCCCCCTGGCCATCCTCCAGACCGCCCACGACGGCCGGATCACCTTCCTCAACGAACGCGCCGCACAACAGGTGAAAGCCCAGGTCGGAGACGTCCTCACGGATGCCCTCCTGGAGCTGGCCGAGCCGGTGGACCGCCGGCGCGTCGGCGACGCCCTCGCCGGCGTCCTGACCGGCGAGGACACCGACCTCGAGTACGGGCACCGCAAACCGGGCGCGGGCATCCGCCGGATCAGGGCCAACCTGCGGGCGCTGACCGACGATTCCGGCACGGTCACCGGGGCGATCGTCTGCCTCGCCGACGTGACCGAGGAGGCGCTGCTGCGCGAACGGCTGTGGCGCCAGGCCACCTTCGACGCGCTGACCGGCTGCCACAACCGGGCCGCCACCGTGGCCGCGCTGGACGACGCACTCGACACGGCCGACGAGCACGCCGGCACCGCGGTGGTCTTCCTCGACCTCAATGCCTTCAAACCCATCAACGACCGGTACGGCCACGCCGCCGGCGACCTGCTGCTGAGTCACGTGGCCGCCAGTCTGCGCAGTGCCGTACCGTCCGGCGCCATCGTGGGCCGGATCGGCGGCGACGAGTTCGTGGCCGTCTGCCGCGACGTGGCCGGCCGCGAGCACGCCGACCGGATCGGCGCCGACCTGCTCACCGCGCTCAGCGCCGCCCGGGTTCAGATCGGCGGCCACACCCTGGTGCCGCACGCCAGCCTGGGCGTCGCCTGGTCCCCGTACGGCACCGGCGACTCCGACGAACTGCTGGCCCAGGCCGACGCCGCCATGTACGCGGTGAAACGCACCCGCGGCGACTCCCCCGCCCTCAGCCACACCGGTTAGGGACAGTCGATCTCGTGAAACCTGGCCCGGACCCCCGACGTCCGGGACCAGGTGGCGTCGACGGACACCTCGAAACGCAGACAGACCACGACGGTCTCCGACTCGGTCGGCTGCCCCAGCGCGTCCCCGGTCGCCGCCCGCACCATCCGCACGTCCACCGACTCCGCGGCCGAGCCGAGCACCGTATCCCCCCGGCCGCGGAAATGGTCGGCGAGCCAGTCGACCGACGCCTGCCCCGGGTCCGGATCCGCCACCGCGAACTCCCGGGCGGCCTGCGGCGCCTCCGCCTTCAGGATGTCGTCGCGCGCGTTCTCCGCACCCGTCGACCCGCCCAGCAGCGCCGACACCACCAGGTTGGCCGCCAGCAGAAGCCCGCCCACCCCGAGAATCAGCCCCACGAGCCACGGCCAAACACGACGCTGCTGACGCCCCTCGAACACGAACACGACACGTTTCTAACGCATCGACGCCACCCGAAACGCCGGTATGGTTCCCGCCATGAGCGACACCCCGCTGTCCGACGTCATGGCCGAACACATTCACAGTCAGGACCAGGCGGCGTACGAGCGATTCGTCGCGCTCTTCCGAACCTCCACCATCGGCGTCGTCGTCACCGGCACCCCGGTGCCGGACGACCAGGGCCGGCTGATGTCCGACGGCACCCTCGGGGTGGGCAGGACCGACTACGGCGACGGACAGGCACGGATTCTCACCTTCGCCGATCCGGAGGCGTTCCTCCGCAACTACGGCCCCCGATTCAACGCGGGCGTGTCGGGCGAGGTCCTGCTGCGCATGGCCGCCGGCGACCCGAAGTGCCGGGGCATCCTCGTCAACAGCGCCATCGAGGAGAACAGCATCATCATCGACAGCGAGACCGCCGCTGCCCTGATCCAGTCGCCACCCAGCCCCAAGAAGTCGCTGTGGGACCGCGTCCGCCGCCCGAAACGGATCCCCGAACTACGACCTCGCACGAAACCGGAGGCACTGTGAAGCTCCTGCTCACCTCGGGCGGGATCACCAACCCGAGCATCAACGTGGCGCTCGTGGAGCTTCTCGGCAAGCCGATCGCCGAGTGCCACGCCCTCTGCATCCCGACCGCACAGTGGGGACATCCGGCGTGCGGCCCGAGGTCGGTGCGGGGTTTCGTCGCCGCCGAGACGGGTTTCGAGCACCTGTCCGGCCTGGGCTGGGCGTCGCTCGGGGTCCTCGAACTCACCGCGCTGCCCACCATCGGCGAGCAGCGCTGGGTCCCCTGGGTCCGGGAGGCCGACGTGCTGCTGGCCGACGGCGGCGACGCGACCTACCTGTACCACTGGATGCGCGAATCCGGGCTGGCCGATCTACTGCCGTCGCTACCCGACACGGTCTGGGTGGGGGTGAGCGCCGGGAGCATGGTGATGACGCCCCGGATCGGAACGTACTTCGTCGAGTGGCCGTCCGCCCCCGACGACCGCACCCTGGGCGTCGTCGACTTCTCGATCTTCCCGCACCTGGACCTCTTCCCAACCAACACCATGGAGCACGCCGAGCGGTGGGCCGCCGACCTGGGCGTCCCGTCCTACGTCATCGACGAGCAGACCGCCATCAAGGTCGTCGACGGCGCCGTCGAGGTGATCTCGGAAGGCCGATGGAAGAAGCTCGGGGCCTAGTCACGCTGCGCCCGCCGACCCGGCAGGACAGGGAGGGAACAGACCCTTGCCGGCGCACGTGGCCCGAACCTGCTCGACCTCAGCCGTGAAGGCGTCGAAGTCCATCGTCCGCCTTCCACAACACCAGGTCGACGACAGCCGGTTCGGTGGGGCTGTCGCCGTTCATCTGCATCCGGTAGTTACCAGATTCAACCGCGACCTGGATGAACTCCTGCTCCAGGACATCACTGACCTTGATCATGCCCGACGGCACGGAGATCGTGGTGGCACCGATCTCGTACTCGCCCCGGTTGCCCCAGTCCTCCTCGCCGACCCAGAGCCGCACCGCGACGTCGCCGTCGCTGCCGTGCTGGACCCGAAGCACCGTGGCGGTCTCGTTGCTCATGAAATCCACCTGCCGGCCGTCGGGCTCGGTATCGAAGGCGCCCGGGAGCCCGGTTTCCTCCAGCGCGGAGTCGGTGATGAAGACGAGCCCCCAGCCCAGGTTCCCGGACATTCCCGCCATCAGCATGTTTCTGTCCTGATTCCTCAGTTGACGGTCGTGCAGTTCGGCACGTCGCCTTCTCCGCAGTCGCCGAAGGGCGTGAAACGCATCCCGTCCGGAACACTCGCCCGGGAGACATGGACGCCTTTGAAGCAGTTGTCACACCAGGCGTCCAGGTATCCCACCCTGCTCATCGGGTCAGCGACGTAGCGGAGCCTGAGGTTACCCTTGCCGCACATCGGGCAGGGCGCGGCTCCACCCTCGATCGACCGCGCGAGAGCGGACAGGAACATCCCCCGTTTGGATCCCACGTCGGCAATGGTCCCAGCACCGGCACGCGATCGCGCATGCGGCTCTTCCTGCCGGAAGCGACGTGACCAGGGTGCCGCTCAGCGCAGCGATGGCGGCTCGGCGAAGTAGTCGCGGAGTCTGGCGATCCGGCCGTCGCGGACGCGGAAGATCTGCACCAGGGACATGGTCCGGTTCCCGTCCGGCCTGTCGAAGACGACGTCGATCTCGGCCATGAAGACGTCGGGATCGCCGGTCTCGTGCAGCACGTACGCGGACCGTTCCGCGTTCATCGTGCCCAGGTGAGCCGGAAGCCGGTGGTACTCGGCGATTCCCGCCCGGATCGCGTCACGGCCCACCAGGGGCCGGTGCAGCGGATGGCCGACGGGGGCCAGCGGCGCCTCGAACACGCCGTCCTCGGTGAACATCTCGGCGATCGCGTCCGGGTTCCGGGTGACCGCGCCGGCGTACACATACCGTTCGAAGATCTCTTGGTGTGTCAGCTCCACTCTCCACTCTATCCCGCGCCGCCGGAGAAGGACGGGGCCCCGGCGGCTGACGGAGTCAACGGCCATTGGTCCCGACCGTCGCGTGGCATTTGCCATGCTTCGGATACGTATGGAATCGCCCGATCTCGTGGTTGCCTGGGAGCATGTGCGAATACTGCGGTTGCCAGTCCGTCGCCGCCATCGACGAGCTCACCCGCGAACACGACCTGGTCGTGAACATGATCGGCGACGTGCGGGCGGCACACATCGCCGGCGACGTGGACCGGATGGCCGCCGTCGCCCGCCGGATCAGCGCGGTGCTCGGCCCGCACACCGAAGTCGAGGAGCACGGCCTGTTCCCGCTACTGGCCGACGACTTCCCGGACCACGTCGCCGCTCTCGAACAGGAGCACCGCCGCATCGAGAAGGTTCTCGGCGCGGCGGCCACGGCAACGCCCCATGACGCGGCGTGGCCGCGACAGCTGATCGAGATTCTCGACCTGCTGCGCGACCACATCCTCAAGGAGCAGGACGGCGTCTTCCCCGCGGCGCTGACCACTCTCAGCGGCGAGGACTGGGATCGCGTCGACGCCGTACGTGCCCGGGTGACCGCGGTTACAGGCGGCGGTAGTAGGTGACCACCGGGAACGGCGTGCACCCGAGGCTCGCGTAGAGATCACGCGCTGGCGCGTGGAAGCCGTCCCCTCCGGTGCCGATCGTCACGACCTCGGCGCCGGCCTGCTTGAGCAGCGCGAACGCGTGCTCGCACAGCGCCGCGCCGACGCCCGTCCGGCGGCTGGCCGCCGACACCGCGACGTGGGTGATCTCGCCGTTGCGGGCGGCGGGCACGACCGTCCAGGCGACGAACCCGCCGATCCGGCCGTCGATCTCCGCGACCGCGACGTGCTTGTGCTCCTCTGGCGCGTGCAGGCGCGGGATCTGCTCGGCGTACTCCTGCCGCCAGCCGGCGTCCTGGTTGGCGAAGATCTCCTCGCCGACCGCGGGCCGGAAGGACTCCTCGTGGAACGGCCCGAACACGTCGACGGCCAGCGCCACGACGGTGGCCACATCACTCTCGGACATGGAACGGATGAACATGTGTCTGCCTCTCGGGGAGTTGATACCAGCAAAAATGGGCATCAACCGGCCGCGACGCAGCGAGCCGCGACTCGTCTGATCAGCGACCGGTCAGACGAGGCGAGTGCGGTTGGCGGCAAACAATGTCATGCGCGCACCGTACCAGGACCGGCCGCCCGGGCGCGGCCTAGTGCAGAGCGGCGAGTTTCGCCGGGTCGGTGATGATGTGGATGGCGGTGATCCGGCCTTCGGCGACCTCGAAGGCGACGGCCGAGAGCGGTGTTCCGTCGGCACGCAGGGAGATGTGCCCGGGACGGCCGTCGAGCAGCACCGGACGATGGCTGGCCACCTCACCGGAGAACCTGCGGGCGCCGGCCGCGACCTCGGTGGCGCCGATGGTGACGATCATGCCGTCGGGCGTGTCCACGGTCAGTTTCACGTTCGGGTCCAGGACCCGCAGGAGCGCCTCGAAGTCGCCGGCGAGGGCGGCGGCCCGGAACGCCGCGACCACCTGCCGGTACTCGCGGCCGGGGCCCGCCGGCCGGTCCGTGGCACGGACCTTCCGGCGGGCGCGGCTGGCGATCATCTTGGTGGCGTCGGGCGACTTCCCGAGGATCTGCCCGATCTCCTGGAACGGCACCGCGAACATGTCGTGCAGGACGAACGCCAGCCGTTCGCTCGGGGTGAGCGAGTCGAGCACCACGAGCAGGGCGACGCCGACCGCGTCGGCGAGCAGCGCCTGCTCGTCCGGCGCGGGCTCGTCGGCGGGCGTCACCACGAGGCCGTACTCGCTCTCGGGGTGTGCCCGCCGGGATCGCAGCAGGTCCAGGCTGAGGCGGCCGACGACCGTGGTCAGCCACCCGGCCAGGTTGTCGATGGCCGTCGCGTCCTGGCGGACGAGGCGGATCCAGGCCTCCTGGACCACGTCCTCGGCGTCGGCGTGCGAGCCCAGCATCCGGTACGCGACGGCGCGCAGCCGGTCGCGCTGGGCTTCGAACATCTCGGCCAGGCCGGACGGCTCATCGGTCATCGGGCGTGCCGCTCCCGGAGCGCGATCCGGTTGCCGTCCGGGTCGATGGCCTCGACGCGGACGCCGAACGGATAATCCGCGGGTTCGCCCTCGAAGGCGACGCCGCGCCCCCGCATGGCGTCGAAATCCTTGCGCAGGTCGTCGGATTCGAGGAACACCGGGCTGGGCGTGCCCGGGTTCCCGGCGGCCGGCGGGTACGGCCAGAGGAGCAGTTGCACGGGGCTGCCGGGGACGCCGACGGTGAGGAAACGGCCCTGGGGCCCCGGGTGGTCGATGCGCTTCTCCAGGCCGAGGCCCTCGGTGTAGAACTCGAGCGCGCGGTCCTGGTCGGTGACGTTGATCGTCACGTACATGAGGTTGATCAGCATACCCACATGACGAGCGCCGCCGGGGAAAGGTAACAGGGCCCGGTCACTAATATGTCGATCATGCTGAGCTGGCAGACCGGACTCAGTGGTTTCCTCGCCGGGCTGCTGATCTCGATCGTCACCGCGCCGGTCGGTGTGTCGGGCGCGGTGTTCCTGCTGTCGGTCCAGCTCAGCGTGCTGAACGTGCCCAGTCCGGCGGTCACCCCCACGAATCTGTTGTACAACGTCGTCTCCGGGCCGGGTGCGCTGGCCCGGTACCGCCGCAACGGGCAGCTCACCGGTCCGCTCGCCCGGCTGCTGATCGCCGGCACGGTCCCCGGCGTGGTCCTGGGCGCGCTGATCCGGGTCTTCGCCATCCCCGGACCCCGGGTCTTCCGGCTGGTCGCCGCCGCGGTGCTGCTTCCGCTGGGGCTGTGGCTCTGCGCCCGGGCGGTGCGCCCCGGCGTCCGCGACCGGCCGGCGCTGTCGCGGCGCACCATCCTCGGTTTGAGCATCGTCACCGGTACGGTCGGCGGCATCTACGGCATCGGCGGCGGCTCCGTCCTCGGCCCGATCCTGGCCGGCCGCGGCACGCCGATGTCCCGGATCGCGCCGGCTGCCCTGGCCTCCACGTTCGTCACCTCGATCGTCGGCGCGGCCACCTACGGCATCCTCGCCCTGGTCACCACCGGTGACATCGCCCCGTACTGGGCGCTCGGCCTGCTCTGCGGGGCCGGCGGTCTGCTCGGCGGCTACCTGGGCGCCCGGCTCCAGCCCTACCTGCCGGAGCGGGTCCTGCGCCTACTGCTGGGCGCGCTCGCCACCGCCCTCGCGGTCCTCTATCTGGTCCAGGGCCTGACCCTGGTCTGAGCCGCGGCCGTGGACGAGCGGCAGGAACACCTCGTCCACGATCTCGACCAGCACCGCGTCGGGCACGGAGGGGTGGCCGCGCATCGCGTACTCGGCGCGCAGCAGCATCATCGGCGTCGTGGCGACCCGGGGGTGCGCGGCCGCGGTCGGCGCCTCGCCCCGCGCGGCCGCCCGGCGCAGCATGGTGAGCCAGGCCCGGTCCATGGTGTCGGCGCCGGAGCGCTCGCGCATGTGGGTGAGCAGTTCCGGGTCGTCGGCCGCGGCGGCGAGCAGGCCGCGCAGGATGGCGCCGTACGGCGAGGACCACGTCTGGTTGGCCCGTCGCAGCATCTCCAGGGCGTCGCCGCGCAGGCTGCCGGTGTCCGGGTCGGGCATCACGGCGTCGGTGAGGTGGCGGTAGGCCGCGATGCCGAGCGCGGCCCGGTGCGGCCACCTGCGGTAGATCGCGTTCTTGTTGGTCCCGGCCCGGGCTGCGACCCGGTCCATGGTCATCCCCGCATACCCGGACTCGCGTAGTTCCTCCGCTGCCGCGCGCAGGATCGCCTGCTCCAGTTCCTCGCCCCGGCGCCTCGTGCTCACGCCTTGCAGGGTACTGCACGTACCCTATACGGTACGCGCCGTACCTTAGAGCGAAGGGAACCCGCTGATGCGCGTCTTCGGCATGAACTACGACACCGGCTTCGTCAGCGCCGGCTCCACCACCCACGAGCCTTTCGACCCCGAGACGGTACGGCGTGACCTGCACGTCATCCGCGATGAACTGCACTGCGACGCCGTCCGCGTCAGCGGCGGAATCCAGGACCGGCTGGAACTGACCGCCCGTCTGGCGGCCGAAGCCGGCCTCGAGGTCTGGTACTGCCCGTTCACCAACGGCCTCGACCGTGACCAGTTGATGGCGTTCCTGCTCGACGGGGCCGAGCGGGCCGAGCGGCTGCGGCAGGCCGGTGCCCCGGTCGTCTATCTCACCGGCTCCGAGATCGCCATGTTCACCGACGGCTTCCTGCCCGGTCGCGACCTGCCCGAACGCATGGCCCTGTTCGCCGACCCGATGCGGATGCGGGAGGCGATCCCGGCCGCCCGCGCCGCGGTCCGCGACTTCCTGGCCGAGGCGGTGCCCGCCGTGCGCGAACGGTTCGGCGGCCCGATCGGTTACGCCTCGATCCCCCTCGAGGACGTCGACTGGTCGCTGTTCGACATCATCGCCAGCGACGCCGGTTACCGGGACGCCACCAACGCCGCCGCCTTCCCGCAGAGCCTGGCAGCCGCGGTGGGCCAGGGCAAACCCTACGCGGCCACCGAGTTCGGCTGCTGCACGTTCCGCGGCGCGGCCGCCGTCGCGGGGGCGTCCGAGCCGGTGACGTACGACGAGCACGGCCGTGCCGCGAAACTCACCGCCGGCCTGGAACGCGACGAGCAGGAGCAGGCCCGGTACGTGATGGACCTGCTGCACGACTACGAGGCCGGTGGCGTGGAGGCGGCGTTCGTCTACACCTTCGCCAACCGTCACCTGCCGACCACCGGCGACCCGGCCCACGACTTCGACCTGGCCGCCCGCGGCATCGTCCGGGTCCTGCCGGACGGCTCCTGGACCCCGAAGGCCGCCTTCCACGCCCTGGCCGCATACGGCCGCGGCCGGCGAGGCCTCGAATAGGCCCGCCGGTCGCGGTCAACTTCACGGTCGGAGCGATCAGGTACGGAAGCGCGCCACCAGGGTCTGCAACTCGTTGGCCATCGTGCTCAGCTCGGTGACCGCCTGCCGGGACTGGGCGGCACCCTCGGTGGTCCGCTCGGAGGCGGACGCCAGCCCGGCCACACCGCCCGCGATGGTCTCCGCGCCGTCGGCGACCGCGGTGATGCCGCGGTTCATCTCGGCGGTGGTGGCGGTCTGCTCCTCCACCGCCGAGGCGATGGTGGTCTGGAAGCTGTTGATCTGCTCGATCACCGAGGTGATCTGGCTGATCGCCTCGACCGCGCCGGCGGTGTCGGACTGGATCGCCGCGACCCGGCGGGTGATGTCCTCGGTGGCCCGGGCGGTCTCCTGCGCGAGGTCCTTCACCTCGGAGGCCACCACGGCGAACCCCTTACCGGCCTCGCCGGCACGCGCCGCCTCGATGGTGGCGTTGAGGGCGAGCAGGTTGGTCTGCTCGGCGATCGCGGTGATCGCCTGCACCACGCTGGCGATCTCCGCCGACGAGGCGCCCAGCTTGTCGATGTGCACGCTGGTCGACCGGGCCACGTCCACGGCCTGGTTGGCGACGTCGGCCGCCCGGGAGGTGCTCTGCGCGATCTCCCGGATCGACTCGGCCATCTCCTGCGCGCCGGCGGCGACCGCGCCGACGTTCGACGACACCGAGGCGGCGGCGCCGGACATGTCACGGGCCTGCGTGGACGAACCGGCGGCGGTCTCCTCGATGGCCCCGGCCGTCATGGTCATCTCCTCGGCGGCGGCCGCCAGGGTGTGCGCCGAGGCGGCGGCCTGGGCGACGACCGTACGCATGTTGAGCTGTGCCTCGTCGAGAGCCTGCGCCATCTGGCCGACCTCGTCGTTGGACTTGACGTCCGCGGTGACCGTCAGGTCGCCGTCGGCCATCGCCTTGAGCGCGGCACGCACGCGCTCCAGCGGCCGGGTGATGGAGGTGACGATGATCCGCGCGATCACGATGAGTACGAACGTGCCGACCAGGGCGCTGATGATCAGGACAAGCTGTGCCTGGTCCCGGGTGTCGGCGGCCTCCTGGGTCGCCTCGGCGACCCGGGCGGCGAACAGCGCACGCTCGTTCTCCAGCACCGCGCTCGTCAGGTAGTTGTCGACGTCGATCTGTTCCCACGCCAGGCGGGCCTCGGCCTGGTCGGCCACCGCCCCGCTGACGAACCGCTCGATCACCTGGGTGTAGTCCTGGTAGACCGCCTGAATCCGGCCGACGGCCGCGGTCAGGTCGCTGTCGAGCTCGACGGACTCGAGGTCGCCCAGCAGCTTGTCGGCCTCGCCGAGGCGGGCCTTGAGCAGCGCGGTCTGCTCGCCGGCATCGCCGCGGGTGATCGCCTGGAGGCCGTTGACCTTGAGTTCGCTGGCGACCCGGTCGAGGCGCAACACGATCGCGCTGGCGGCGTTCAGGCGGGTGAGACGTTCCGCGGTGTCGTCCGCCACGTGGTTGTTGTAGAGGGTCACGCCGACGCAGGCGCCTACGGCGAGCACGCCGGCCCCGACCAGGGCGGTCAGTTTCGCCCAGACCGGGGCGTCTCGGAGAGCGCTGTTCTTCAGCACCTCGGGCTTCCTTTCGGTGGCGTTCATCACGCGGCGATCTGCTCGGCGGTGTAGTACCCGCCGTCGACGAGGACGCGCTCGTAGTTCGACTGGTCCACGTTCACCGGCTGCAACAGGAAGGTCGGCACGATCTCGACCCCGTTGTGGTACTGCTTGGTGTCGTTGACCATCGGCTTCTCATCGGTGAGCACGGCGTCGGTCATCTGGACGGCGACCTTCGCCAGCTCGCGGGTGTCCTTGTAGACCGTCTGGGTCTGCTTACCGGCGGCGATCAGCTTCACCGAGTCCAGCTCGGCGTCCTGCCCGGTCACCACCGGCAGCGGACGGCCCTTGGTGCCGTAGCCGGCCTCCTCGAGGGCGGCCAGGATGCCGCGGGCGATCCCGTCGTTGGGTGCCAGGACCGCGTCGACCTTGGCGCTGCCGTAAGCGGACTTCAGCAGCCCGGCCATCCGCTTCTGCCCCACCGCGTTGTCCCAGCGCAGGATCCCGACCCGCTCGAACTTCGTCTCGCCACTGCGCACCACCAGCTTGCCGGAGGAGATGTACGGCTTGAGCACGCTCATCGCCCCGTTGAAGAAGAAGGTGGCGTTGTTGTCGTCGGGCGACCCGGCGAACAGTTCGATGTTGAACGGGCCCTTCGCGGTCTTCAGCTTGAGCGCGTCCACGATCGCGCCGCCCTGCTCGACACCGACCTTGTAGTTGTCGAACGTCGCGTAGTAGTCGATGTCGCCGCTGTCGCGGATCAGCCGGTCATAGGCGATCACCGGGATGTCGGCGCTGGCCGCCTTGGAGAGCACGCTCTTGAGGGCGGTGCCGTCGATCGCGCCGATCACCAGGGCGCTGACCTTCGCGTCGACCATCGCGTCGATCTGGTCGACCTGCCGCTGAATGTCGTCGTCGGCGTACTGCATGTCGGTGCGGTAGCCGAGCAGCTCGAACTGCTTCACCATGTTCTCACCGTCAGCGATCCACCGCTCCGACGTCTTCGTCGGCATGGCGAGCCCGATGACGCCGCCCGGGGCGGCAGTCGTCGTCTCGCCATCGCCGCCGCATGCTGCCGTCGTAGCCAGCAACGCCGCCGTCGCCGCCCATGCCACCCATCGTGCCACCGGAACTCCCCCTGTTCGCGTCGAAGCCGGCTCTTCCGGCTCCGACCCGTAAATCGGCCGCGGCGTACCCCGGCTTTAGGGGTTATCCGGCCCCGTGAGCAACGTGGCGATCCGGTCGGCGATGGTCCGGGCCGAGTTCACCTCCGTGGTGGTACGGCCGCGGGTGGCGGCGACCGCGATGGCGATGTCCCGGCCGGGCAGATAGGCCTGTACGGCGGAGTAGCCGGCGAACGACGGGTCCTGCTTGATCCAGCCGTCCTGGACGTCGATGCCGAGCCCGTAGTGGCGCTGTTCGGTGTGGTGGACGCAGATCGTCGCCGGGCAGGTGCGGGTGGGGCCGCCGAGGCCGACGGTGCCGGGGTCGAGCAGGGTGCGCTGGGCGCGGGCGGACAGCAGCCGGCCGGTGCCGACGGCGCGTGCCGAGGTGGCGAGGTCGCAGATGTCGGAGGTGAGGATGGCGCCGTGGGCGGTGGTCCAGGACGGGTTCCAGTAGGTGGAGTCCTCGAACCGGCCGCGTTCGGTGGTGTAGGCGTGCAGGACCGGGCCGGGAATGACGGCGTCGTCGGTGCTGACGGTGGTGGTGAGGCCGAGCGGCTCGACGATGTTCCGGTGGATCAGACGGTCCAGTGGGGTGCCGGTGACGCGTTGCAGGATGCGGCCGAGGATGACGAAGTTGGCGTGTGAGTAGCTCCAGTTGGTGCCGGGCTCATACCAGAGCGGCCGGGTCAGGGCGATGTCGATGAGCTGCTGTTCGGTCCACCGCTGGAACGGGTCGGCGTAGAGCTTGTCGATGAACGGCTGGTAGGTGACGTAGTCGGGGTAGCCGGAGGTGCTGCTGCCGAGCATGCGCAGGGTGACCTTGTCGGCGCGCGGCAGGTCCGGGTACCAGCGGGCGATCGGCTCGTCGAGGTCGACGACACCCTGCTCGGCCAATTGCAGGAGCAGAACGGTGAGGTAGGTGATGCCGACCGCTCCAGTCCGGAACCGCATGCCGGTGGTGGCCGGGACGCCGGCCATGGACTGCCCGATGGCGGCGGTCACGACCTCCTTCCCGCCGACGGTGACCCGGACGATCGTCGCGCTGAGGCCGAGTTCGCGTCCGGCGGCGCGGGCGATGTCCACGATCGTCGCGGCGGTGCCGTGCGGGCGCGCGGACGGCGCGCATCCGCCTTCCGCGGCGCTGGCCGGGACGGCCAGGCCGAGGGTCGCGGCTACCAACGTGGACAGGACGGCACGTCGCATTCGCCCATTGTCGGGGACGGGATCTTGCGGCGCCGGAGATCGGGAAAAGGCGTCCGGCCGGCGGCCGCCGGACAAGAATGCCCAGGGGGACCTGGTCGGAGGGATGCGGCACGATGGCGAAGTGGCTCGCGGCCGAGGTGCCGGAGTGGCTCCTCCTGATCCTGCTGGTTATCGGGTTGCCGGTGTTCATGCTGTTGCTGGAATCCCTGGTGCACCGGTGGCTGCCGCATTGGCGGCGGGGCGAGCACAATGACGCGACCGGGATCATGCTGTCCGCGGCGGCGGTGGTGTATTCGGTGGCGATCGGCCTGTGCGTGGTGACGTTGTGGGAGAAACGCAGCGAGGCCCGGGCGGCCACCGAGGCGGAGGCGATGAATCTGGCCGCGATGGCCGAGGCGAGCCGGGTGTGTGATCCGGCGGTGCAGGCGGCGATCGACGAGGTCGTGCTGGAATACAACCGGGGTGTTCTGGAGAACTGGTCGAACCGGACCCACGGCGAGGCGGCGCCGGTGGTCGGTGAGGCGCTCGATTCGCTGGCGTCGACAATCGCTACGATCACGCCGCACACCGATGCGGAGCGTGCGTTCGTGCTGGACGCGGTGCGGCGGCTGGCGACGGCGACGGAGCTGCGGGCCGACGCCGTACGCCTGGCCCATGAGCAGCAGTTGCCGGATGTCGTGTGGATCTCCGTGCTCACCGGCTCGGTGGTCGTGCTGTCGTTGTGCGTGACCTGCGGCGTCCGGGACGGCTGGCTGCGCCGCGTCCTGATCGCCGGGGTGGCCGCCACGATCGGGGTCAACGTGTTCCTGGCCGTGGAGCTGAACTACCCGTTCGAAGGCAGGGTCAGCATCCGTCCGCACAGCTACCGCCACGTCGTGGAGCTTCTGGAGTCCCGCGAGTGAAGGCCGTTCCGGTTGCCCGGTAACACGAAAATTGCTCGCGTTACTCCCTAGGCTTCTGGCATGAGCGTCAGCCAGCTCCGCCGGCCGTACGCCGCTGGCGAAGCCCTCTTTCATCCCGAGCCCGGCCGCAGCCATCCACTCGGGGCCACCCCGGACGACGACGGCGTGAACTACGCGTTCTTCTCCGAACACGCCACCGGCATCGAGCTGCTCGTCTTCGACCAGCCCGGCGACGCCGAACCCGTGCAGACGGTCACCCTCGATCCGGACCGCAACCGCAGCTTCGCCGTCTGGCACGTGTACCTGCGCGGCCAGAGCGCGCCGTCGTTCTACGCCCTCCGGGTGTTCGGCCCGGAAGGTGACGGCGCACGGGAGCTCGGCATGCGGTTCGACGCCGGCAAAGTGCTCGCCGACCCGTACGCCCGCGGTCTTGATCGTGGCCGTTGGGATCGGGAGGCGGCCTGCGGGCCGGACGACACGACGGCGACCTCGCTGCGATGCGCGGTGATCGACGAGCGGTACTACGACTGGCAGGGCGACCGGCCGCTGAACCGCCCGATGTCCGAAATGGTGATCTACGAGATACACGTCGGCGGCTTCACCCGATCGCCCGGTTCCGGGGTGGCACGGCCCGGCACGTTCGCCGCGATCATCGACAAGATCCCCTACCTCACGGCGCTCGGTGTCACGGCCGTGGAGCTGCTGCCGGTGTGCGACTTCGACGCGACCGTGAACAACTACTGGGGCTACAGCACCGCCGCGTTCTTCGCCCCGCACGCCGACTACTGCGTGGAGCCGCAGGCCGGCAGGCACGTCGCCGAGTTCCGGGACATGGTCAAGGCCCTGCACTCCGCCGGGATCGAGGTCATCCTCGACGTCGTCTTCAACCACACCGACGAGGGCAACCACCTGGGGCCGCTGTTCTGCTGGGCGGGCCTGGACAACGCCAACTACTACTACCTGCACCAGGCCGACCGCCGCTACTACGACGACTACTCCGGTTGCGGCAACACGCTCATGGCCAACCATCCGATCGTCACCAAGATGATCGTGGAATGCCTGGAGTACTGGGTACGGGAGATGCACGTCGACGGCTTCCGCTTCGACGAGGCCGCGGTGCTGACCCGCGGGCCCGGCGGCGCGGTCCTCGACGAACCGCCGGTGGTGTGGCAGATCGAACTGTCCGACACCCTCGCCACCACGAAGATCATCGCTGAGGCGTGGGACGCGGCCGGCGCCTACGAGGTCGGCAGCTACCCCGGATACCGGTGGGCCGAATGGAACGGCCGGTTTCGCGACACCGTACGCCGGTTCGTACGCGGCGAGCCCGGCCTGATCGGTGAGATGGCCGACCGCTTCGGCGGCAGCGCCGACCTCTACCAGGCACGCGGGCACCGGCCGGTCAACAGCGTCAACTTCATCACCTGCCACGACGGGTTCACCCTGGCCGACCTGGTCGCCTACGACCGCAAGCACAACGAGGCCAACGGCGAGGACAACCGGGACGGCAACGACGACAACATGAGCTGGAACTGCGGCGCGGAAGGGCCCACCGACGACCCCGGGGTGCTGGCGCTGCGGACCCGGCAGATCAAGAACTTCGCCGTCCTGCTGCTGCTCTCCCGCGGCGTCCCGATGATCACCGCCGGGGACGAGGTGGCCCGCACCCAGCAGGGGAACAACAACGCCTACTGCCAGGACAACCCGATCAGCTGGTTCGACTGGACCGCGGCCGAGCAGAACCACGGCCTGCTGCGGTTCTGGACCCAGCTGATCGCGCTGCGCCGCCGCCACGCGACGTTGCGGCACGACGGGTTCTACACCGGACTGCCCGATGAACGCGGCGTACCCGACATCCGCTGGCACGGCACCCGGCTCGACCGGCCCGACTGGCAGGACCCGCAGGGCCGCGCCTTCGCCTGCACCATCGCCGGCCTCGGTGGCGAGCCCGACCTGCACCTGATGATGAACATGCACACCGAGGCGCTGCACTTCGACCTCGACCCGGGACGCCGCTGGGCGCGGGTCGTCGACACCGCGCTCGCCGCACCGGCCGACATCGCCGACATCGGCGCCGAGCAGCCCGTCACCACCGCCGGCTATCTGGTCACCGCACACAGCATCGTGCTGCTGCGGGCATTGTCTGGAGAGACACCGTGAACCCTGCCATCGGCCTGGACGAACAGGTCAACCAGATCACCTTCACCTTTTCCGACCTGGTCGCCGGGTACGTCACCGGCTACGACCCGGACACCGACACGGTCGGCCTGCGCACCTCCGACGGGCGGCCGTTCGCCGCCCGGCTCACCTCGACCACCGTCGGGGAGATGCTGCGCAACCTCGGCGAGGCGTACGTCGACGCCAGCGCCCAGATGCGCGGCCTGCTGCAACCCGGCCGGTTCATCCACGTCTACGGCGTCTTCTACCCGAACGAGGACAACGGCACCGGCTTCGAGGCCAAGCACGTACTCCTGTTCGGCAAGGAGGCCGACGAGTACCGGTTCGAGGCACTGGACTGGTGGCAGCGGCAGGTCCGCGCCATCGCCGACTTCTACCTGCAGGCCGAGTTCGGCGGTGCCGGCAACGGCTACGACTACCGCGGCTACCGCACCGACCTGTCGATGCTCGGCACCAAGACCCAGTCGATCCGGCAGGAGACCGACACCATCTCCCGGCTCATCTACGGGTTGTCCACCGCCTACCTGCTCAGCGGCGGCCAGGCCTATCTGGACGCGGCCGTCGCCGGCGCCAACTACCTCATCGAGCACTTCTGCGCCGTGGACCGCAGCCAGCACATCGCCTACTGGTACCACGCCGTCGACGTGCTGCCCGACGGCGGCGAGCGCAAGATCCTGGCCTCCGAGTTCGGCGACGACTACAACGCCATCCCCTGCTACGAGCAGATCTACGCGGTCGCCGGGCTCACCCAGGTCTACCGGATAACCGGCGAACCGAGACTGCGCGAGATCATCGACCTGACCATCAACCTGTTCCAGAAGTACTTCCACGACCCGGACCGGGGCGGCTACTACTCGCACATCGACCCGGTCACCTTCGACCCGCGCAGCCCCGCCCTGGAGGCCGACGGGCACACCAACGCCGACCGCAAGAACTGGAACTCCGTCGGCGACCACATCCCCGCCTACCTCATCAACCTCTATCTGGCCACCGGCGAGCAGCGGTACGCCGACATGCTCGAGGACTGCTGCGACACGATCGTCGGCCACTTCCCCGACTACGACGCCAGCCCGTTCGTACAGGAGAAGTTCTTCGGCGACTGGAACAAGGACCAGGAGTACGGCCAGCAGCGGAACCGGGCCATCGTCGGCCACAACCTGAAGATCGCCTGGAACCTGATGCGCATGAACAGCCTGCGCCCCAAGGACGAATACGTCGCCCTCGCCACCCGCATCGCCGACCTGATGCCGTCCGTCGGCGCCGACCCGCAACGCGGCGGCTGGTACGACATGGTGGAACGGGTCACCGGCCCCGGCGAACACTTCCACCGTCTGGTGTGGCACGACCGCAAAGCCTGGTGGCAGCAGGAGCAGGGCATCCTCGCCTACCTGATCCTGGACGGGGTGCTGCACCGCCCCGAATACGCCAAACAGGCCCGCGAGGGCGCCGCCTTCTACAACGGGTGGATGCTCGACACCGGCGCCGGCGGCATCTACTTCAACGTCCTCGCCAACGGCACCCCGTTCGAGATGGGTGGCGAACGCAGCAAGGGCTCGCACTCGATGGCCATGTACCACAGCGCCGAACTCGGCTACCTCGCCGCCGTCTACGGCAACCTGCTGCGCCGCGAAGAACCACTCAACCTGTGGTTCCATCCCCAGCCCGGCGCGTTCGGCGCCACCCTCCGGGTGGCGCCCGACCTGCTGCCACCCGGGCGCGCGCAGATCATGCAGGTCTGGATCAACGGCCACGAACACCACGACTTCGACCCGGACGCGCTCACCGTCACCCTCCCGCACGCCGACCAACCCCAGACGGTACGGGTACGGATGAGCCCCGCCGGGCTGGCGTTCAGCGCCGACCTCACCGGCAGCGACGGCGGCCGGGCCGACATCTCCCTGGCCGGCACCCTGAGCCTGAACACCATGCCGGCCCTGCACGCCCGCCTCGACGAGGCCCGCCGGATCGGCTGCACCGCGATCACCCTCGACGCCGCCGACCTGATGCACCTCGACAGCGCGGCGGTCCGCGACCTCGCCCTCACCCGCCAGCACGCCGACTACACGCTCGCCGTCGTCAACGCCACCGGCCAGGTCGCCGAGCAACTCCGCGACAGCGAACTGATCCAGGAACTCGCGACCACGGGAGGCCCCCGATGAGAAAGGTACTGTTCGTCGTCTCCGAGTGGGGCTACTGGGGCGAGGAGCTGATCGGCCCACTCGAAGCCTGCGACCAGGCCGGGTACGAGGTCGAGTTCGTCACCCCCACCGGCGCCCGGCCCACCCCGCTGGCGGTCAGCATGAGCCCCGGCTTCGTCGACCCGCCGCAGGGCAAATCGGTGACCAGCGCCGAGATGGCCCGCAAGACCCGGGAACTCGACGCCGGCGACCGGCTCGACAAACCGCACGACCTGGCCGGATGGCTGCCGGAACGGCCCTACCCCAGCTCACCGACCTACCTGCGCGACAGCGAGGAGTACTACCGCACCATCGAACGCGTCGTCACCCACGACCTGCCCGCGTACGACGCGCTCGTCATCGTCGGCGGCAGCGGCGCCATGATCGACCTGGCCAACAACCAGCGCCTGCACGAGCTGATCCTCGGCTTCGTCCGCCTCGACCAGCCCGTCGCGGCGGTCTGCTACGGCGTCGCCGCCCTCGCCTTCGCCCGCGACCCGCTGCGCAAACTCAGCATCATCCGCGGCAAACGGGTCACCGGCCATCCGATCGACTACGACTACCACGACGGCACCGGCTTCGAGGGCCCGCACGCCGTCGACGGCTCCAACCGCGGCTTCGGCGACGGGTACGTCAACTTCGGCCCACCGTTCTACCCACTGGAGTTCATCCTGCGCGACGCGGTCGGCCCCGACGGCGAGTTCATCGGCAACGTCGGCCACGCCGAGTCGGTCATCGTCGACCACCCGTTCATCACGGCCCGCTCCACCGAGTCGTCGGTCGGCTGTGGACGGGCGCTGGTCGACGTCCTCGGCCAGGGACTACGGCGGTACGGCTGGTGACCGGGGCACTGGCCGGGCACCGGATCGCGGTCCTGGTCGAGAGCGACTTCTACGAGCACGAGATCTGGTACTACTCCTACCGGTTCCCGGAGGAGGGCGCCGAACTGCACTTCCTCACCCGCCTCTGGGGCCAGGAGTCGATCACCTTCACCGGCCACGAGTACAAGGCGCCGTTCGTCTGCGCCGAGTCCTTCGAGAACATGGACGACGACACGCTGCGGTCCTACTCGGCGATCATCGTGCCGTCCGCCATGGTCAGCGACCGGCTGCGGTACAGCGAGGACCTGGCGAAAATGCCACCGGCCACCGATTTCGTACGCCGTGCCTTCGCCGAACCCCGCATCGTGAAGGGGATCATCTGCCACGGCCTGTGGCTGCTGTCACGCACCCCCGAACTGGTCCGCGGCCGCCGCCTCACCTGCCACCCCAACCTGTACGGCGACGCCCTCAACATGGGCGCACGCTACGTCGACCAGGACGTGGTGGTCGACGACGATCTGGTCACCGGCCGGACGGGGGCGCAGGCGGGACAGTTCGCCCGTACCGTGATCTCGGAGGTCTTGACGAGGTCCGCCGTGCCGGTGGGTGTGTCATGACCGCGACCACCGACCGGACCGACGCTCCGGAACTGCTGGCCACCGGCCACCGCCGCCTGCTCGAACAGCTGCGCGCCGACGGCGTGCGATTCCTGTTCGGCAACCCCGGCTCCAGCGAGGAGGGGCTGCTCGACGAGATCGCCCGCTTCCCCGACATCGACTACGTGCTCGGCCTCCAGGAGGCCGCCGTGGTGTGCACCGCCGACGGCTACGCGCAAGCCACCGGCCGGCCCGGCGTCGTGCTGCTGCACAGCGGCGTCGGGCTCGGCAACGCGGTCGGCAGCCTCTACCACGCGCTGCACCGGCAGACACCGATGCTCGTGATGGCCGGCGAGGCGGGGGTCGCCTACGACGCGCTCGAGGCACACATGTCGGTGAACCTCGTCGACATCGCCAAACCGGTCACCAAGTACGCCACCCGGGTCACCCATCCGGACAGTCTGCTGCGGCTGGTCCGGCGCTGCCTCAAGGTCGCCGCCACCCCGCCGCGCGGACCGGTCTTCCTGGCCCTGCCGCAGGACGTGCTCGACCAGATCTCCGGCGAACCCGTGGTGCCGACCACCGTGCCGGACACCCGGGTCGTCCCGGAACCCGGCGCGATCCAGGCGGCCGCCCGCCTCCTGGCCGGCGCGCACAACCCGGTGATCATCGCGGGCGACGGCATCGCCGCCTCCGGAGCGGTCGCCGAACTCACCCGGTTCGCCGAGATCTGGGGCGCCGTGGTGCACGGGGCGATGGCCTCCGAGCTGCTCATGCCGTGGACCCATCCACTGTGGGGCGGCCTGACCGGGCACATGTTCGGCGACAGCAGCGCCTCCCTCGTCGCGCAGGCCGACGCGGTGCTGATCTGCGGCACCTACGTGTTCCCGGACGTGTTCCCCGACCTGGAGAACCCGTTCCGGCCCGGCGCCACCGTCGTGCACGTCGACCTCGACCCGTACGCCATCGCCAAGAACCATCCGGTGACCACCGGCATGCTCGGCGACCCGCGGCTCACCCTGCACGCCCTGACCGGCGCCCTCGAGGAGGCGATGACCGACCCGCAACGCCACGCCGCCGCCGAACGGGTCCACCGGCGCACCGTGCAGCGCACCGCGGAACTCGACCGGGCACTGGCCGACGACCTCGGCGCCGGCCGCAACGCCGACTCCGCGCCGCTGCGGATGACCGCCGTCGTCGCCGCCCTGGCCGCCCTGCTCCCGGACGACGCGATCGTCTTCGACGAGGCGCTGACCAATTCACCGGCCCTCACCCGATGGCTGCCACCCACCCGGCCGGGACACTTCTTCCAGACACCCGGCGGAACACTCGGCGTCGGAATCCCCGGCGCCATCGGCGCCAAGATCGCACACCCGGAGCGTACGGTCGTCGGCTTCACCGGCGACGGCGGCGGCATGTACACCTGCCAGGCACTGTGGACCGCCGCCCACCACCGGATCGGCGCCAAGTTCGTGGTCTGCCACAACGGCGGCTACCAGCTGCTCAAGGACAACCTCGAACAGTACCGCCAGGACCACGACGACGATCCCGGCGCCGCGTTCCCGCCGTTCTTCGACGTACGGGAGCCGCGCGTCGACTACGTGAACCTCGCGGCCGGCATGGGTGTGCCGGCCGCCCGGGCCCGGCACGCCGCCGACCTGCCCACCATCCTGCGCACGATGCTCGACCACGACGGCCCGTACCTCGTGGAGGCCGTCCTCGACGATCCTGGAGACACACCGTGACGACCAAGTCCGAAACAATGGCCGACTCCGTGTCCGCCTTCGCCGCGCTCTGGTTCAAGTACCTCGATCAGCACGCCCCGGCCGGTCAGGTGGTCGACTGCCTCGCCACCGACGGCCTGGAGATGGTGTTCCCGGAACGGACGCTGCGTTCCATCGACGACTTCCGCGACTGGTACGCGACGGTCTGCCGCGCCTACACCGACGAGACGCACGTCGTCGAGGAGGTCACCCCCAGCATGGCCGGCGACGACATCAACGTCGACGTGGTCGTGGTGTGGCGGGCCACCCAGACCTCCGACGGATCCCGGCTCGCCATGCGGGCCCGCCAGCGCTGGGTGCTGCGCCGCACCGACACCGAGATGGGGCTCGCCATCGCCGAGTACCGCGTCGACGAGCTGACCTCGCTATGAGCACCGCCCTCACCACCGTCGACCAGGAGAACGTCGCCCTCGTCCGGCGGGTCACCGACGCCGTCAACGCCCGCCGCTACGACGACATGGACGAACTGTTCGCCCCGAACTTCGTCGACCACAACCCGGCCTGGAACGTCGACAGCCTCCAGGCGCTCAAGGGGCTCCTCGCCGTCGCACAGGAGGCCCTCGACTTCCGGGCCGGCCTGGACGCCCTCTACGCCGCCGACGGCGGCCGGGTGGTCATGCAGATCACCTTCACCGGGCGGCACGTCGCCCCGATCTTCGGCATCCATCCCACCGGCCTGCCGGTCAGCTGGACCAGCATCGAGGTCTACCGCCTCGAGAACCACAAGATCGTCGAACGCTGGGTCCAGGCCGACACGACCGGGCTGATGCGGCAGGTCGGCGTACTCATGCCTGAGTAGAACCGTCAGGAGACCACGATGAACACCAGACAGGTCATCGATCGCTACTACGAACTGGCCAACGCGGGACAGTGGGACGACTGGTGCGACCTGTTCTCCCCCGACACCCGCATGGACGAGCAGCTCGCCGGTCACGTGGAGGGCCGGGAGACGCTGCGGGAGATGATGAAGGGCTTTCCCGAGACGTACGCGAGCTTCGCCAACCGTCCCCGGCACATGGTCGTGTCGGACAGCCAGGCCGCGGTCGTCTCACACATCTCCGGCCGCACCCGGCACGGTGCCACCGTCGAGGCCGACGTGTGCAACTACTTCGAGGTCGCCGACGGGCAGATCACCTACATGTGCAACTGCCACGACACCGTCCCGTTCAAGCCGGTCATGAGCGGGCAGTGATGGTGCGCTGGGCACACGTCGGCCTCAACTGCCGCGACCAGGAGACGACCGAACGGTTCTACCACGACATGTTCGGGTTCGAACGGTCCCGGGTGGTCACCGCCGGCGGCACCGACATCGTGTTCCTGCGGCAGGGCGACGTCCATCTGGAACTGTTCGACGCGGCCCGCGAGTCACCGGAGAGCTTCGGCGCCGACGGGCCGCAGCATCCCGGCATGGTGCGGCACCTCGCCTTCCAGGTCGAGGACCTCGACGACTTCCTCGCCCAGGTCCCCGGCGACCTGGACGTGTCGCTCGGGCCGCTGGCCTTCGACGAGTTCATCCCCGGCTGGCGCACCGTCTGGGTGAAGGACCCCGACGGCGTCATCGTCGAGATCAGCCAGGGCTACACCGACCAGCCGGTCGGCTGACCGACTGCCTGGGCCGCACCCAGCCGGCCCAGGCAGCCGTCCAGCCCTTGCGGTGCGTGACGTCGTCCCCGGGTGCACCTCCGGCCGGCCGTCAGCGACGTCTCAGTGCCGTTGAAACAGCCCCCAGAGCCGGCCGAGAACTTCCGGCTGGCTCTGAGCGCTGTCTCGCACGCTTCGAGACAACCCCCACGACCAGCCGGACAAGATCGGCCACCCCCTGTCCGCCAGATATCAGGTGAGGCGGGTGAGGGAGGTCGGCGCGGGTGATGACCGGACTGGTTCTGGATGCTGCCGGGTTCGAGGTGCTGGTCGCCGGGAAACCGGTGGACGCGCGTCGCCCCCTGGAGCCTGCCGACATCGAGCTGCTGCAGGGTGTGGCCGCCGAGTATGTGGACGCGGTCCATTCGGACGCTGATGACGCGGTCTTCGTCGCGCTGGGCCGGAAGCTGTTCGCGTGGATCGGCGGCGATGAGGTTCAGTTCAGGACACCGCTCGTCTTCGAGGTGCGGGCGTCGGCGTCACCGTCCGCGGCGGAGTGGGCCGTGTTGCGGGCACCGTGGGAGGTGCTCGCCGATCAGCACGGCTTCCTGGCCGCCGATGAGTTGCGGCGGTTCGAGGTGGTGCGCCGGCTGGGGCCACCGGACGCCGCTCCGGCACTCGACGGCTTCCGGCTCGGGCTGATGTTCATGGCCTCGGCACCCCGTGGCCAGCACGAACTGGACTTCGAGGCCGAGGAGTCGGCGATCCTGACCGCGGTCGGCGACACCCGGGTGGACCTGGTGGTGGAGGACACCGGTGACCCGGACCAGTTGGGGCAGCGGTGGGCCGACCTCGGTGGTCTGCCGGTGCTGCATCTGTCCTGTCACGGGGTCAACAACTGGCGCATCTCACCGGATCGGCCCGGCGTGCCGGTACTGATGATGGAGGACGAGATCGGCGATGGCCAGCCGGTCACGGCAGCAGACCTGGTCCGTCGGCTGCCGGTGATGCCCCGGTTGATGTTCGTCTCGGCGTGCCTGACCGCGACGGCGGCCGATGCGGACGGGTATCTGCCACCCGGCCCGGATCACCGCTCCACGGACACGACCGTCTCGGAGACGAGCCCGGCACTGCTGGTGCCGGTGGCGCATTCCCTGTCCACCGGCCTAGTGACCGCCGGGGTGCCGGCCGTGGTCGGCTGGGACGGGTCGGTCACCGACGGCGCGGCGACCCTGTTCGCGCAACACCTCTACCAGCAGTTGGGGAGGCGACAGAATCTGGCGGCAGCGGTCGGCGATGCTCGCCGGGAACTGCTGGCCTGCAAGCAGCCACGTCTACGAGCAGACTGGCATCTGGCCCGAATCTGGCTGGGCCCGACCGGCGGTGGCCCGGTGGTCGCCGGGACACGTAAGCGGCCGAGGCTGTCGGCACAGCACGGCCGAAAGACCTTCCTCGACCTCAAGCGACGGCATGTGCCGGTGGCGACAGCCCAGATGTTCGTCGGCCGCCGCCGCGAGATGCGGCAGTCCCTGCGGGCTCTTCGCGGCAACGAGCACTCCGGGGTGTTGCTGCACGGGCAGGGCCACCTAGGCAAATCGAGCCTCGCAGCGCGACTGACAGACCGTTTCACGGACCGCGCAGTGGCCGTGGTTTACGGCGACTACACGGCGATGGGAATGCTGGACGCGATCGCGGCCGCGGTGGAGGACAACCCAGCGGCGCGGTCATTGATCGAGGCACGGCGGGCGGAGGTCCGCGACCAGCCGGAGGCACTACGGTGGGTCCTGGTGGATCTGCTGTCCGGCCCATGCGCACAGGTTGACGACAACGGGCAGCGGCCACTGCTGCTGATCATCGACGATCTGGAGCAGATCCTCGAACCACAGCCGGACGCCCTACATCGCGTCGTCAGCAGGTATGCGCCGGCCTTGGCAGCGGCGCTGCGGGCGTTCGATCCCGACCGGGGTGACAGCCGACTCGTGGTGACGAGCAGGTTCATATTCGCTCTGGATGGGCTGGAAGATCAGCTGGATCCGGTGCAGTTGGCACCGCTCTCGCCGGTGGCACAGCAGAAGCTGGCGGTCCGGCAGAGGGCGGTGCCGGCGGAGGCACTGCGGGAGTCTCGGGCCGGCCTGGCGGCGCGAGCGATAGCGGTCAGCCGAGGTAACCCCGGCCTGCAGGACCTGGTCGCGTTGCGGCTGGTCTACAGCCCACAGGTGGACGCGGCCCGCGCTGAACAGGCGGTGGCCGAAATGGAGTCGTACCTGGACCGCGGTGATCTGCCGGCTGATGCGGACGTTCGCCCATTCGTGGAGGACTTGGCCCTGGACGCACTGATCGAGCAGGCCGGGCCGACCCATATCGCGTTGCTACGTGCACTGACGCTGTTCGAACTGCCGATGCCCACGGCCGTCACCACCCTGTTGGAGGCCCGCACCCACGGATCAGTGCAGCGGTTGTGCGGATTGGGATTGGCCGACGCCTTCCCCGATATCCGCGATCCAGGCGACACCGCAACAGCGGTCAGCCCATTGGCGGCCGGACGGCTCACGCCCCTGACCGACAGCGAACAGTCCGAGCTGGCAGGCGCGGTGGTGCAGCCCCTGCAGGCCGCGTGGAGCGACTCGGGGACACGACACATCTGGGACCCGGATCTAGACCTGCAGTTGACCCGGCTGGCGGTGCTGGCTGACGATCCGTTGGCGATCGAATCGTGCGCCGCGGGAGCAGTGCACCGCTTGCTGGCGGGCCCCGCGGAGCAGGCGTTGATGCTCGGGCAACAGTCCATTGCCATCCTCGACCGACACGTGACGCCCGTGCCACTTCTATTACTACGCCGGACCGCTGAGGCAGCACAGACCACCGGCGAGGGTGATACCGCGGCGAGGCTGTACGACCGGGCAATGAAGCAGGCCACTGACAGCGCCGCGGCGACCGACCCGCTTGAACAAGCTCGAGTCATCGGCGAACACGCACGCCTCCTGTTCACCCGAGGTGATCCGGAGCGTGCCGAACAATTGTTGTACCAGGCCCGCGACATCTTCACCGCTGCCGGATCAGACCATGAAGCTGCAGCCACTTGGGGAAGCCTCGCCCAAATCCTGTACCAGCGTGGCAGCTACGACGAAGCACTCCGCATCCGCCGCGAAGTCGAACTACCGGTCTACGAACGACTCGGCGACACCCGCTCCATCGCCCTCGCCTGGGGCAGCATCGCCGACATCCTGTACCAGCGCGGCGAGTACGACGAAGCACTCCGCATCCGCCGCGAACGACAACTACCGGCTTTCGAGCGCATCGGCGACATTCGCTCCACCGCCCTCACCTGGGGCAGCATCGCCGACATCCTGCACCGGCACAACGAGTACGACGAAGCACTCCGCATCCGCCGCGAAGTCGAACTACCGGTCTACGAACGACTCGGCGACACCCGCTCCATCGCCATCACCTGGGGCAACGTCGCCGACATCCTGCACCAACGCGGCGAGTACGACGAAGCACTCCGCATCCGCCGCGAACGACAACTACCGGTCTACGAACGACTCGGCGACACCCGCTCCATCGCCATCACCTGGGGCAACGTCGCCGACATCCTGCACCAACGCGGCGAGTACGACGAAGCACTCCGCATCCGCCGCGAACGACAACTACCGGCATACGAGCGGCTCGGCGACATTCGCTCCACCGCCGTCGCCTGGGGCAACATCGCTGACATCCTGCACCAACGCGGCGAGTACGACGAAGAACTGCGCATCCGCCGCGAAGTCGAACTACCAGCTTACGAACGGCTCGGCGACACCCGTTCAACCGCCATCGCCTGGGGAAACCTCGCCCGCATCCTGCGCCAACACGGCGACCACGACGAGGCACTCCGCATCTACCGGGAAAAGACGTTGCCAGCCTTCGAGCGTCTTGGAGATCCTCGCTCCGCCGCGATCACCTGGGGCAGCATCGCCGACATCCTGCACCAATACGGCGACCACGACGAAGAGCTCCGCATCCGCCGCGAAGTCGAACTACCAGCATATGAACGACTCGGCGACGCCCGCTCAGCCGCGATCACCTGGGTTAAAGTCGCCGAGATCCTCCAAGTGCGCGGCGAGTACGACGAAGCACTCCGCATCCACCGGGAAAGGGCACTGCCAGCCTTCGAGCGTCTGGGAGACCCTCGCTCCACCGCGATCACCTGGGGCAGCATCGCCGACATCCTGCACCAGCGCGGAGACTACGACGAGGAATTGCGCATCCGCTGTGAGGTCGAGCTACCAGCATATGAACGACTCGGCGACGCTCGCTCAACCGCGCTGACCTGGGGCAACATCGCCGACATCCGGTACCAGCGCGGAGACTACGACGAAGCCCTGCGCATCCGTCAGGAAAATTCGTTGCCAGCCTTTAAGAGGATGAACGACCCGGATGCCATCGCGAGCAGCATTTGGGGAATCGCAAGAATCCAGTTGCAACTCGGACAATTTGACTCCGCGCTACCCAACCTGGTCGAAGCATTCCAGATCCTCGACCAACTGCAGCGACCTGACGGAATCGCCATCGTCGGCGGCACTTTGGGGCAACTATTGATTACCTTCGGAGATCTCGACACCGCACGGAACGTTTTGGCAAAAAGCCATTCGGCAGCGCAGAAGGTCGGGTTGATCTCCATCGCGGAAGAAATCAGTGAGATGCTTCGCACCGCCGATTCCGACACTCGTTCCACAGGCGATTAGACCGCTGTTGCGGGATCCGGTGGGGCCGGGCACGGACAGCCCGTACCCGGCTTGTCCAGCGGTCAGCGGGCGTGACGTAGGGCCCACTCGAGGACGGTGTCGGCGATCTGCTCCCAGCCCTTCTGGGCCGGAAGCAGGTGGGCGTACCCCTCGTACTCGATGTGTTCGGTGGTGGCCTTTGATTTGTAGTGCTTGGCGTTGGACCGCTGGATCGACGGCGGCATGATGTGGTCCTCGCTGCCGGAGACGAAGAGCAGCGGCGCGCGGTCGTCGTTGTGGTAATCGACCCAGGTGTCCTGGTGGCCGGGTTGGAAATTGGCCAGGACACTGCCCCACAGGATGCCGCCGTTGGCGGGGATGTGGTAGCGCTCGTAGAGGGCTTTCGATTCCTCGTCGGTGAACGTGTTGGTGAAGGCGTATTTCCACTCGTCCAGCGACAGCCCGACGGCCTTGTGCCGGTTGGCCGGCGATCTCAGCACCGGGAACGTCGATTTCACCTGCGAGAGCGGCACCACCTTGACGCCCTCGGTGGGCGCCGAGTTCAGGGCGACGCCGGCCGCCCCGTACCCGTGGTCGAGCAGGATCTGGGTGAACGCGCCACCGGCGGAGTGACCGATGATGATCGGCGGCTTCGACAGTTCCTTGATCTGGGTCTCGATCTTGTCGATGATGCCGGGCACGGTGACCGCGGTGATGATGTCCGGGTTGGCGTTCAGCTCCTCGACCTCGACCTCGAAGCCGGGGTAGCCGGGCGCCAGGACCCGGAAGCCCTTGTTCTCGAAGTGGGTGATCCAGTGTTCCCAGCTGCGCGGGGTGACCCAGAAGCCGTGCACCAGCACGATCGTGTCAGGCGTGGACGTCATGATCAGGCTCCGTAGGTGTTGAGGAAGGCCAGCAGGTCGTCGCCGAGCCGCTGCTTGTGGGTGTCGGTGATGCCGTGCGGCGCGCCCGGGTAGACGATCAGCTCGGCGCCCTTGACCAGGGCGGCCGACGCCTTGCCGCCGACCTCGAACGGCACCACCTGGTCGTCGTCGCCGTGGACGACCAGCGTCGGGATGTCGAATTTGGCCAGGTCGTCGCGGAAGTCGGTGGCCGAGAACGCGGCGATCGACTCGTAGGCGTTGCGGTGCCCGGCCGCCATCGACTGGAGCCAGAACGCGTCCCGGATGCCCTGCGAGATCTCCACGCCGGGCCGGTTGTTGCCGAAGAACGGCCCGTCGGCGAGGTCCTTGTACAGCTGGGACCGGTCGGCGGCCGAGCCGGCGCGGATGCCGTCGAACACCTCGATCGGGACACCGCCGGGGTTGTCGTCGCGCAGCAGCATCAGCGGCGGCACGGCGGACACGAGGACGGCCTGCGCGACCCGGGCGGTGCCGTGCCGGCCGATGTAGCGGGTGATCTCGCCGCCGCCGGTGGAGAAGCCGACCAGCGTCACGTCGTGCAGGTCGAGGTGGTCGAGCAGCGCGGCGAGGTCGTCGGCGTACGTGTCCATCTCGTTGCCGTTCCACGACTGCGTCGACTTTCCGTGGCCGCGCCGGTCGTGGGCGATCGCCCGGTAGCCGTTGTCGGCGAGGAACAGTTGCTGGGCCTCCCAGCTGTCGGAGTTGAGTGGCCAGCCGTGGGCGAGCACGACCGGGCGGCCGCTGCCCCAGTCCTTGTAGAAGATGTCAGTGCCGTCGGCCGTGGTGACGAAGGGCATGGTGGCGTCCTCTCTCGCATGTCCTGACTGGAACCTATGGCGGTCGCGGGAACCCGCGCGTGAGTCAGATGACTGCGTTCACCGTTCGTGTTCGGCGGCCATCCGCTGGAGCTCGCCGCGGGTGGTGATGCCGAGTTTCGGGAACATCCGGTACAGGTGGCTGCCGACGGTGCGGTGGGAGATGAACAGGCTCTTGGCGATGTCCCGGTTGGTCATGCCCCGGGCCACCATGGACGCGATCTGGATCTCCTGTGGCGACAGCGAGTCCCACACGTCGGTGACGGGTGAGTCGCTGCGTTCCCCCGCCGCCCGCAGTTCGGTGCGGGCGCGGTCGGCGAGCGGGTGGGCGCCGAGACGGTCGAATCCATCCCGGGCGGTACGCAGGTGGTCGCGGGACTCGCGGACCCGCCGGCCGCGGCGCAGCGACATGCCGTAGGCGAAGTACAGGCGGTAGCGCTCGTACGGCCACATCGTCATGTCGGCCGCCATGGCCGTGCTGAACGAGTCGGTGAGGACCGCCTCGGCGAATGCGAGGTTCATCCGCCCGGTGGGTGAGGTGGTGGCGCGGACCTCGGCGGGCAGCCGGGCGATGAGCGTGCGGGCGGCGTCCTCCCGGCCGCAGGCGACGGCGGCCTCGGCCAGGCCGGCCAGCGACCACAGGGCGTGCGCCGGGTGGTAGGCGCTGCCGGCCGGGTCGTGCAGCTGGGCGAGGCAGGTGAACGCCTGGTCGTACCGGCCCTGTCCGGAGGCGATGGCCGCCCGCGCGAGCATGGCGACCGCGTCGGTGGTGGCGAACCGGCGGGGGTTGAGCCGCTCGGCGGCCACCACCAGGTTCTCGGCGTCGGTGAAGTCACCGCGGAACGCGGCGACCATGGCGTGGGCGACCAGCGACGCCGCCTCCCAGAACGGCTGGCGGGTCTCGGCGCACAGCCGGGTGCTCTCCTCGGCGGCGGCGACCGCGTGCGACCAGGACCCGCGCCGCAGGGCCGACCAGGCCAGCAGCGAGAGGGTCCGGCCGAGGGTGTGCAGGTGTCCCTCGGACCGGATCCGGTCGGCGGCCTCGGTGAGCAGCCCTTCGGAGACGTCGGAGGCTCCGGCGCAGGCGGCCGCGTGGGCGAGCCGGTAGGTGGTGGCCGCGTCCCGGCCGGCCGGCGGCACCTGGGCGATCAGTGCGCGGACGGTGCCGTCGCTGTCGAACGGCGACCCGTACGCCAGCAGCTGCGCCCGTGTCGCGATGTCGGTGACCCCCAGCCGCCCCGCCACCGCGATCACCTGTTTCCCGACCGGCCGCCCGGGTGAGAGGTTCCAGCAGCGCAGCGCCGCCGCCCGCAGGAAGTCGGTGGCCAGGGTGTGGTCGCCGATCGCGGTGGCCCGTTCGGCGTGGCCGAGCAGCATGTGGATGCGCTGCTCACCGCCGTGGTCGCTGTCGGCCAGTTCGTTGAGCCACTCGTGCCGGAGTTCGTCGTGCCCGGCGTCGATCAGGTCGCGGTGGTGCCGGCGCAGCCGTTCCCCGTTCTCCGGCTGCCCGGCCGTGTAGGCGAGTGCGGCCGCCCGGTAAGTGCGTGCCTGGCGGTCGCCACGTGCGGCGGACAGCTGGGCGGCGCGTTCCAGTGCCCCTACCGCGAACGCCTGCGCCCCGCGCCGGATCGCCTGGTCGGCGTGCTGTTCGAGTTCGGCGGCCAGCGCGGCGTCGGGCCGCAGCGCCGCCCCGGCCCGGTGCCACACCGACCGTTCCGGCCGGCCGGACAGCGCCCGCGCGAGGGCGGCGTGGCAGGCGCGCCGCCGGTCCGGTCCGAGGCGTTGCAGGACCGCCGACCGGATCAGCGGATGCCGGAACCGGACCGACGCGCCGTCCACCACGATCAACCCGGCGGACACGGCCGGGTCGAGGGAGGGCGGGGCGTCCGGGGCGAGAATCGCGGCGGCCGCGACGATCTCGGCCACGTCGTCGGCGTCGCTGAGCGCGGCCACCTCCAGCACCGTCGTGGTCGAGGCGTCCAGTTCACCGGTACGGGCCAGGAACGAGTTCTCCAGGCGGGCGGTCAGCGCGATCCGCCCGGCGTTGGCGCCCGCGTACCGGCCGGCCGCGCGCGGCAGCTCCAGCAGGGCGAGCGGGTTGCCGCGGGCCGCGTCGAGCACCAGTGCCCGGACACCCGGGTCGAGGGCGCCGGCCGCGCCGTCGAGCAGTTCGGCCGCGGAACCGGCGTCGAGCGGCGCGATGTCCACGGCCGGAACGGCGGCGTCCAGCAGCGGGCCGGGCTCGGCGTCGCGGTGGGTGGCCAGCAGCACGATCCGGTCCGCGGTGACCCGCCGGGCGAGGAACGCCAGCGTCTGCTGGCTGGCGACGTCCATCCACTGGGCGTCGTCGGCCAGCAGCAGGATCGGCCGGTCGGCGGCCGCCTCGGCGAGCAGGTCCAGTGCGGCCATCGCGACCGTGGACTCCTCCGGCGGCGCGCCGGAGGTCCGGCCGAACGCGACGTCGAGGGCGAGCCGGTACTTCGGGGCGAGCCGGTTGCGGTGCCCGAGGACCGGCCGCATCACCTGGTGCAGCGCGGCGTAGGGCAGACCGAACTCGGTGACCGACCCGGCCGCGTGCAGCAGCCGGAACTTCTCCCCGGCGGTGGTGGCGGCCCACTCCAGCAGCGCCGACTTGCCCACCCCGGGCGCGCCGCGGATGACCAGTGCGGCGCCGCCGTCGGGCGCGTGATCGAGCAGGCCGCCGATGGTCGCCTGCTCCGGCGCCCGGCCCACCAGTGATCGCTGTGCGTACATGTTCGGCTCCCCCGCCACACGGTCACCACCGCTGATCCCTTCATGCAAGCAGCGATGTCCGTTTCCGCCCAGGCAGAACGACAGGCAGAATCACGCCGATTGGGTGCGGACCGGTTCGGGTAGGGCGTAGCCGTGTCAGCAGAGCAGAACACCGAGGACCGCGCCCGCCTGGAGCGGGAGGACCGGGAGGAACGCGAGCTCGTCCGCCCGCCCGACGACGTCAACCAGGAGTCGAACCGTTCGGCGACCCGGCTGGAGCTCTTCTTCGACCTGGCGTTCGTGCTGTTCGTGGCCGGCTGCGCGGACATGCTGGCGAAACACGAGACGGTCAGCGGCGGGTTGCGGTTCGCGGCGGTCGTCGCGGTCGGCTGGTGGGCGTGGGCCAGCACCACCCTGTACGCCAACCGGTTCGACACCGACGATGCGATCTTCCGCCTGCTCACCCTGACCGGCATGGCCGGGGTGATCGTGATGGCGTCGACGGCCGGCGAGGTCACCGGCCCGGCCGGGACGTGGTTCGCGCTCGGCTACGTGGTTTTGCGGATCGTGCTGACCGTCGGCTACCTGCGGGTGTGGCGCACACTTCCGGACACCAGGGCGGGAATCCGGCCGTACCTGATCGGTCATGCCGTCGGCGGCGCGTTCTGGCTGGTGTCGCTGGCGGTGCCGGCGCCCGGCCGGTACGTGCTGTGGGCGGCCGGCGTCCTGGTCGATCTGCTCGGCCCGACCCTGAGCGCCCGCAAGCCGGACGCCCCGCCACTGCACATGGAGCACCTGCCGGAGCGGTTCGGGCTGTTCGTCATCCTGCTGCTCGGTGAGTCGGTGGCCGCGACCGTGCACGGCCTGCACGACGGGAAGTGGACGGCCGGCGCGACGACCACGGCCGGCGCCGCCTTCCTGGTGGCCGCCGCGCTGTGGTGGTCGTATTTCGACCTGTCCGGTGGTGCGGCGAAACGGCGGCTGGTGCAGGAGGGCGGCAAGCGGACCCACCAGGGGGTGCACGACCTCTACGTGTACGCCCATCTGCCGGTGGCGGTCAGCCTCGCGGCGGTGGCCGTCGGCCTGGAGGCCGCGATCGAGCACGGTTCGGAGGAGCATCTCAGCGCCGGTACGCGCGGCGTCCTCGGGCTGGGGCTGACCGGCTATCTGCTCAGCGCCGCCGTCATCCAGGGCGTGCTGTCGCGCCGCTACCGGGCGGCGCTGATCTGGCCGGGCCTCGGCATTCCGGCCGTCGCGCTGATCATGGTGCTGGATCTGGCCCCGCGGGTGCTGGTCGGCCTGTGCGCGGCGGTGCTGATCGCCGGGGTCGCCACCGGAATCCGCCAGCACCGCCACGGCGAGATCAAGGTCGCCAAGGTCTAGAACGTGACGATGTGGCCGACTCGGGGCGAGGTGCGGCCTTCGAGCACCTCCAGCCAGGCCTGGCGCAGACCATCGGGGCCGGTGCCGTCGCGGACGTCGAGCCAGGCGCCGACCTCGACGGCGAACCGCTCCCACGCGGCGGCGAAGCGCTGGTCGAGGCCGTCGCGGCCCCAGTCCTGGCGGCGTTTGCGCATCTGCACCGGGGCGAAGAACACCTCACCGGCGGCGGCCGCGTTCGGGATCTGGTTGGTGAGGCCGACCGCGATGTCGCGGACGAGCCGGTCGCCGAGGTGCTCGCGCAGCGCGGCCCGGGTGGCGGGCGCGCCGGACAGGTCGAGGTAGGCGGTCGGCACCCGGTCGAGGTCGGTGGCCTGATCGTAGGTGAGCACCCGGTCGTAGCAGCCGAGCGACTCGGTGAAGGCGACGTTGCCGGGTGAGGTGAGCCCGATCAGCCGGGGACCGTGGCCGCGCAGCTGGAACGCGGCCGCGTACGCCGTCTTGCTCGACGCCGACGACAGCACCAGCGCTTCGGCCCGATAGCAGTCGTGGTCGACGATCTGGTCGGCGAGCATGAACGACGTGAAGAACAGGGGCCGGAACAGGATCAGCAGATCCTCCTGGTCGGCGCGGTAGGCGTCGTCGCCGGTGGTGGCCCGGTAGACGTTGTACGGCGACGGCAGGTCGGCCCGGTGCGGGGCGGTGTCGCGGAACCCGGTGGCGTCGACCCGGCCGGGCCGCACCACGAGGTGCCCGGCGGGCGGCAGATAGCCGTACACCCGCTGCCCGACCTCGACGCCCGGCGTCGTCGAGGCGGCCACCTCGGCGAATCCCCACACCGGCGGCAGGCCCCACCGCGAGTCCAGCCCGGCCGGTTCGCCGGGGAAGAACTGCCAGTACCGCATCGACTCGCCGAGTACCGCGTAGGTCACGTTGTTGGCGGTCAGCCCGACGCGGTCGACCCGCAGCAGCGCCTCGCCGTCGGCGAGCGGCGGCGTGGTCGTCTCGGCGATCGTCGTCCGGCCGAGGTCGTCACGGGCGACGGCAAACGTCCATGATGCAGGCATGCGCTGACGCTAAATGTCCTGACCGGACGGGACAAGTGCACGGTGAGTGCAAAATGTCACGGCGAAACGGCCGGGCACATTTCGTGCCCGGCCGTTCTCGGGAAGCCGCCGCGGTCCGCCGGCCGGCTGGGACCTTGCCGAGGCCGGGACCGTACTGGGATCGGCGGCTGTCGTGGCACCGCTGTGCGAAAGGGTGATCCGAATCGGCCACCTCCTCTCCTGTCGCTCTCTCCGTCTCAGTGTCGCCCTCTCCGTCCGTGTCGCTCTCGTTCTTGCCTGGGTCGAGTGTTGCCCGCCGCCGCACCCCGCTGCGAGGGTCCAAGGTCCTCAGCCACGGGCCGGTCGGCCAGGCGTCGACAGAACGCGTCGGCGGTGAACCCGGCGAGAGCCTGCCCGACGCGACATCTGCTACCTCCGTGCAACCTGGCGGGTTGTCACGTCCACCCGGCCGGTGCCGAAGGGAAGGGAAGCTGAGACTGCGAGGAGGTGATGATGAGGTCGGCGCGTGGTAGTGCTTCACGGTGGCTGGTCGGGCTGGTGGCCGTCGCGCTGGCGGGCCTGTCCGGCTCCGCGGTGTTCGGCAGCCGGCAGCAGGCGGACATCGTCTCGCAGATCGCCACCGACGGCGCCAGCACCGACGCCTACCAGCAGACCTCCTACCTGGCCAGGTGGGAGTCGGCGATGATGCAGCAGGCGCTGCGCAAACCCGGCGGCGACGGACACCGGCAATTGCTCGACGTGTACCGGCAGACGCAGGACGCCATGGAGCACATCGCCGCCCTCGACGTTCAGGACCAGCAGCTCACCGCCGAGATCGTGCAGGCGCACCGCGGCTTGAACGGCGAGATCGCCACCTACCTGACCCTCATCGACCAGGGCGACCGGCAAACGGCCGAGGACCACCTGGAAAAGGTGATCGAACCCGCCACCACCAGGATCATGGACGTGGTGCTGGCCGAACAGCAGAACCACCTGGACGAACACGCCGACCGGCAGGCGGACGGGCAGCGCGAGTCCCGGCAGCTGATGTGGGGCAACGGCCTGGCCTTCGTGGTCACCCTGCTCGTACTCGCCCTGTTCGCCTGGTCGGCGCGCGCCCACCGGCTTCAGGTCGAGGCGATGGCCACCACGGACCCGCTGACCGGCCTGCCCAACCGCGCCGCCTTCACCGACCGCACCCGGCGGGCACTGGCCGAGGACACCAGCCACCGGCGGCGCGCGAGCGAACCCCGCCCGGGCCGGGCCACCGTGCTGGTGATCAATCTCGACGGCTTCCGCGACGTCAACGAGCAGCTCGGCCACCGTGTCGGCGACCTGCTGCTCAACCACGTCAGCCGGCGGCTGCAGGTCTCCGTACGCGAACACGACTTCGTCGCCCGGCTCGGCGGCGACGAGTTCGCCGTCCTGCTGCGCGACGCCGACCCGGCGATCGGCGAGGCCATCGCCGCCCGCCTCACCGACGCCTTCGACGAGCCGTTCGTCATCGACGACCTCACCGTCGACCTGGAGGTCAGCGTCGGCGCCGCCACCGCCCGCCCCGGCGACGACGTGCCCACCCTGCTGCGGCACGCCGACACCGCGATGAGCATCGCCAAGCAGCAGCGGCTCGGGTTCCGCCGGTTCACCACCAGCACCACCGAGGACAGCAACGCCCGGCTCACCCTGCTCGGCGACCTGCGCCGCGCCCTCGACCACGGCGGCGAGATCAGCCTGCACTACCAGCCGAAGGTCGACATCGGGAGCGGCGTGCTCGTCGGCGTCGAGGCGCTGGCCCGCTGGCAGCACCCCACCAAGGGGCCCATCTCCCCCGGCGCGTTCATCCCGGTCCTGGAAGCCACCACCCTGATCCACAAGTTCACCCACCAGGTGCTCACCGAGGCGCTGACCCAGGCCCGGACCTGGCTCGATGCCGGCTACCGCGTCCCGGTCGCCGTCAACATCTCCACCCGGTCGCTGCTGGACGCCGACTTCCCCGACCAGGTCGCCACCCTGCTGCGCGAGATCGACGTGCCCGGCGAGCAGCTGTGCATCGAGGTCACCGAGTACAGCATCATGAGCGACCCGAACACCGCCATCGAGGCGCTGCACCGCATCCGCCGCCTCGGCGTGAAGATCTCCGTGGACGACTACGGCACCGGTTACTCGTCGATGACCTACCTGCGCCTTCTGCCGCTCGACGAACTCAAGATCGACCGGTCGTTCGTGCAGGACATGAGCACCGACCGCGGCAACCGGGCACTGGTGGCCTCCACCGTCGAACTCGGCCACAACCTCGGCCTCACCGTCGTCGCCGAGGGCATCGAGGACGCGCCCACGCTCGCCGCGCTCGGCGAGATCGGCTGCGACTTCGCCCAGGGCTTCCACCTGGCCCGGCCGATGCCGGCCGACGCCGTCACCGCCATCCTCCGGCGGGTCTACGCGCCGGTGGCGTGATCCAGGCGCAGGATCGTCTCCTCGACATCCCCTTTGCGCCCGTTCGCGTACCCGACGTCCGTACCGATGATCTGAAAGCCCGCCCGCCGCAGCACGGTGAGTGAGCCCGCGTTGTCGCTCGCGGCCCGCGCGAACACCGGCCGGACGGTGACCTCCGCGAGCAGCAGGGCGAGCGCCCGCCCGGCGATGCCCCGGCCCCACAGGGCCCGATCGATCCAGTACGTGACCTCGGTGTCCCCGTCCATGACGAAGGCCGCGACACTCCCGGCGAGTCGGCCGTCCACGATGATCGCCCGGTTGGTGACCCCGGGCGCGGCCAGCACCTTCGCCATGTGGGCGTCGAACGCGGCCCGGTCGTCGGGGTCCGCGGCCGTGAACGCGGCCATCCGCACCGCCACCGGATCCCGCATCATCGCGAACAGCCCGTCCAGATCGGCATCCTCGATCGGCCGCAGCACCACCCCGGTCATTGATTCCACGCTCGGATCATGCCGCAAACCACCGAACCCATCGACCCCGTCGGAAGATCTCTCGTGGTCCAGGTCCGCCTCTCGCTTCCAGCTCCTTCTTATTTGTACGCGTGACTTCGTCCCGTCCGATCAGGGCCGTTCCGTCCGGTCGGCACGCTCGCTGCCCGCTCCAGCCTGTGCCGCCCCCGCCGGGCTTAGATCGGTGCCCGGGCAGGCCGGGCCCACCGCCACATCCTCACGTGCCGCCGGTCACCCTGAGCGGGCGGCGGCGCTTCCACGAGGGCGGGCGCACACGGTGGCCACATCGTGGTCGCTAGCGTGGCAGACAGCCGTGGTGGCCGCGCACGCGATGTCTTACGTGTGCGGCAGTTCTCTAGCATCCACTGCGTGCGACAGATCTTGCGAGCCACCGGATTCGAGGTCTCCCGCCCACCCACCGACCCGGCCGACGCCGAACGGCTCGCCGCCGAACACGTGGGCGTCGCCGGGCTGACGGCCGGCACCTCGGTCCGCGCCTCCGCGCGCGCCCTCACCCAGCTGGACCACTGGACGCTGTACGACCGCCCGTGACCGCGGCCTGTTTCAAGCGGTCAGAATCGGGCGGACCTCGACCCAGCCGTCGGCGACCGGAATCATCCGGCCGATCCAGACGGCGTGGTCGAGATCCGACGCCTCCACGATGAAGTAGGCGGCGAGGGTCTGGGGGCCGTCGATGAGAGACCCCTCGACCACGGTGTTGTCCCGGACCGAAACCGCGGTCGACGCCGGCAGCATCGCGTTGCCGGTGAGGATCCGGCCACCCGTCTCGGCGACCTGCCGGGGCAGGTGCATGTGCGCCTCGATGATGGTGGGCGAGGCCGCCCGCACACTCTCCGGAACCTCACGCTCATAGATCAGGATCACGAACCGCGGCAGAGCCGACTGTTCCTCCGGCGAAACCACGGCACCCCCCGCTCCTGGCGTCTACGGCTGGACCGACCATAGGAGATGCCCACAATCAGTACCCGGGCTCCTGTCCTGCCGCCAGCCGTGCCGCCGCCTCGGCCGGCGTGTCGTCGTAACCCGGCCTGGCGACGAGCACCGACTGGAAGAAGTAGCCCTCGGTCTCCGCCGGATCGTCGTCCTCCGCGAAGGGCCGCCACAGCGCGAGATACAGCTCCCGTGCGGTGAACCCGTCGTCGTCCTCGTTCGCGACGACTTCCACGTTCCGCCGGATCCCCGCCACGACCTCCAGCGCGGGCAGCCCGAACACGTCGACGTCACGGAACCGCACCACGTCCCGCTCGTGCGGCCGCCACACCTCGATCGCGTTGACCCGGCCGAGGGTCGGTCCGGCCCCGTACGGCGGATCGAGCAGGAACTCCATCCCGCGATGATCGCAAACCACGTACGCCTGCGCGCGGGAACCGTGACGGCAGGTCGGGAGTCCAACCGCGATGAGACGTACGGGGATGGCAGTGGTGATCGTCGGCCTGTGTGGCCTGCTCGCGGGCTGTGCCGAGAACGCCGGGCCGGTGGTGGCGGAAGCCGTCCCACCGATGGCGGCGGAAGGCAGGACCGGGTGGACGGCCCTCCCGAAGTCGCCGCTGAGCCCCCGTGAGGCGGTGCTCGGGCTGTGGACCGGCCGCGAGGTGCTGCTCATCGGCGGCAGCGACGCGGCGCCCTGCCCGCCCAGCGCCTCCTGCGTCGGCGATCCCACGCCGCTCACCGACGGAGCCGCCTACGACCCGGCCACGACCCGCTGGCGGAAGATCGCCGATTCACCCGTGCCGCTGACCGGAGGCGAGGGCGCCGTCATCGACGGGACAGCGTATGTCCTACCGCCCGACGGCGGCGGACTGCTCGCCTACCGGATCGACGGCGACGTCTGGGCCCGGCTGCCGGTGCCGTTCGGTGGCGGCTACTACCTGCTCGCCGCGGGCGACCGGCTCGTGGCCTACCTGGGCAGCGAGGAGAACGGCGGCGGGAAGGACTACATCTTCGACCCCCGGACGGCGACGTGGTCCGCGCTGCCGGCGGATCCGCTGAATCCCGCGTTCGACCGGGCGATGGCCTGGAGCGGCAGCGAACTGGTCCTGTTCGACCACGAGGCGGTCCCGAACCCGGGCTCCGAGAAGCCGACGCTCACCCGGGCGGCGACGCTGGATCTCGCGGCCGGCTCGTGGCGACGACTGCCCGACTCGGAGATCCTCGGCACCGGGCCGTGGCTGGCGGCGGGCGGCGAACTGGTCAGCCCGATACTCGACAGCGCCGACGGCGGGGAGGTCAACGGCTGGGGCCGCAGCTACCCGTACGGTGGCAGTGTCACCCCGGCCACCGGCTCCTGGTCGGACCTGCCGAAACCGCCGGTCGGCGACACCGGCTCCGCGGGCGCCCGCACCGACGACACGGCGGTCTACTTCGGCTCCGAGGGTGTCGTGCTCGACACCACGACCGGCACGTGGCAGCGGATTCCCACCATCCCCGGCGGTGACGTCACCCATCGCACGGTCGTCGCGGCGGGCGTCCGCATGCTGGTGTTCGGCGGCGCGAGCTGGGACGCCACCCCGACCGTCGTCGATGACGCCTGGATCTGGACGCCCTGATCACGTTCGGTCGCCGGCTTCGGTCTTGAAGGTGCGCAAGCCGCGGCGGTGGTAGTTGCGCAGGGCGTGGGGGTGGTCCAGCGACGACGTGTGCAGCCAGACCCTGGTGACCGTGGGCGCCAGCTTCCAGGCCTGCTCCAGCGCGAGGGTCAGCGCGTATCCACCGAGTCCCCTCCCGACGAAGTCCGGCACCAGGCCGAAGGTCTCGATCTCCACCCCGTCACCGGGGTGGAGATCGTAGGCGACCAGACCGGCCGGCTCGCCGTGGAAGGTCAACAGCCGGAACAGCCGATCCGGGTGCTCGGCATACCAGGCGGCCCATTGCTGATCGGTGCGGTCGGCGCACTTCCACCCGTACGGGGAACCGATCTTGACCTGCAGATCGACCACCAAGGGTGAGTCGCGGTCCAGGGTCTCCAGCGCCAGCCCGGGCGCCGGCTCGGCCCGGGCGAGCTGGTCAGAACCGGTCATCTCGACATACGTCACGATCTCCCGCACCGGCCGAAGACTACGTGGACCATCGCCGGGCGTCAGCCGGGGTCGGACTCGTGGCCGGCCGGATGGGTGCGCAACAGGCCCGCGTAGGCGCGTTCGGCGGTGATCTCGCCGGTGACGACCCGATGGATCGTCCGGGTGATGGGCATGGGCAGCCCGTGCTGGTCGGCCAGCTGGACAGCGGCGTGCACGGTCTTGACCCCTTCGGCGACCTGCCCCATCTCGGCCAGGATGTCGTCGAGGCTGCGGCCGCGGCCGAGTTGCTCGCCGACGTGCCGGTTGCGGCTGTGCGGGCTGATGCACGTCGCGACCAGGTCGCCCATCCCGGCGAGGCCGGCCAGCGTGCTGGGTTCGCCGCCCATCGCGACGGCCAGGGTGGTCAGCTCGGCGAGCCCGCGGGAGATCACCCCGGCCCGGGTGTTGTCGCCGACGCCCAGCCCCTGGGCGATGCCGGTGGCGATCGCGACGACGTTCTTCAGCGCGCCGCCGACCTCGCAGCCGATCACGTCGTGGTTGGTGTAGACCCGCAGCAGGCCGCGCCGGAACACCCGCTGGATCTCGGTGGCGACGGTCAGGTCCTCGGTCGCGATCACGGTGGCCGCCGCCATTCCGGCCATGATCTCCTTGGCGAGGTTGGGGCCGGTGAGTGCGGCCGCCGGATGTCCCGGCAGCACCTCCTTGATCACCTCGGTCATCCGCAGCAGCGAGTCGCGCTCCAGCCCCTTGCTGAGGCTCACCACCGGGATCCACGGGTGCAGGTCCGGCTTGACCTGCTCCAGGGTCTCCCGGAACGCGCCGGTGGGCACCCCGACGACCAGCAGTTCCGCGTGGGCGGCCGCCTCGGCGAGGTCGGCGGTGGCGCGAAGCCGCTTCGGCAGCGGGAAACCGGCCAGATAGCGATCGTTGCAGTGCTTGACGTCGATCTCTTCCGCGGTGGCCGGGTTGCGGGCCCAGATCAGCGACTCGTGATCCCGGCGGGTGAGAACGGACGCGACCGTGGTGCCCCAAGAACCCGCGCCCAGCACGGTGATCCGCATGGTCTCCCCCATTTTCCGTCGGCACCGGAGCGAACTTGAGAATACGGCCGCCCGGGCGCTATTTCAGTCGCCTCGGACCGCGCGATTCGGAATCATGTGCAGCGATTCCGGTACCGGTGATTCGACGGGAAGGTCACAGTGCGGATCGCGAGTGTGAACGCCTGGGGTGGGGCGATGGCCGATGAGCTGCTCACGTGGCTGCCCGGCAGCGGAGCGGACGTCGTCTGCCTCCAGGAGGTGACACGGACCCCGGGGCTGAGCGGCTGGACCCGCTTCGCCGACGCGGAACGCTCCCTGCCCCAGCGTGCCGATCTCTTCGAGGACGTACGCCGGATGCTGCCCCGCCATCAGGGCTGTTTCGCGGCCAGCGACTCCGGGCCGGTGCACGACGGCACGGGCGCCCGCCACCGGCAGGACTTCGGTCTGGCCACCCTGGTCGCCGAGGACCTGACCGTGTGCGGCCTCGACGCCACCTTCGTGCATGGACGGTTCACCGACCACGACGAGTGGCCGTCCGGGGACCGGCCCCGCATCGCGCTGGCCGTGCGGACCGTGGCCCACGACAGCGGCCGGTCCGTCTGGGTGGTGCAGGTGCACGGGCTGCGCGACCCCGACGGCAAGGGCGACACCCCGGCCCGCCGGCGGCAGGCCGATCGGCTCGCGGCCCTCGTACGCCGGCTTCGTGGTCCTGAGGATCTTGTAGTGGTCTGCGGTGACCTGAACCTGCTGCCCGGCAGTGAGACCTTCGCCGTGCTGGCGGAAACCGGGCTGACCGACCTGGTTCGCGACGCCGACACCCGCACGTCGCGCTACCCCAAGCCGGTCCGCCACGCGAGCTACCTGCTGATCTCCGACGTGACCGCGGTCAAGCGGTTCGAGGTCCTGGCCGAGCCGGAGGTCTCCGACCATCGTGCGCTGATTCTCGACATCTGACGAGGCGGGGTCAAGATCCGGTCAGGGCACCAGCACGAGGCGGTCGCCGGTGTCGGCGGCGGTCCACGCCCGGCTGATGTCGGCGAGCGGCACGGCCTTCGCCCGTACCTCGATGGTGTCCCCGGCGATCGCGGCCGCGAGTTGCGGCAGCTCGGCGAGGAAGTCGCGGGCCGGCACCGAGCCGATGCCGCTGCCGATGATCTCCAGCCGGGCGGCTCGCAGCACCGCCGACGGGATCGGCGCGTCCCCGCCGGCCATGGACCCGATCTGGATCCAGGTCAGCGGCACGGTGCGGTCGGCGCGCGTGGTGAGCATCGGGATCATCGCGCCGGCGGCGGGCTCACCCCACACGTAGTCGAGGACGACGTCGACGTCCGCCGCGCGGTGGATCTCGTCGAACGTGCAGGTCTCGTCGGCGCCGAGCGCGGTGAGGGCGGCCAGGCGGGACGCGTCGCGCCCGGCGGCGATCACGTGGCCGGCGCCGAACAGTTTCGCGATCTGGATCGCCATCCGCCCGGCGTTGCCGGTGGCGCCGATGATCAGGACCCGCTGGCCCGGCCGGAACGCGATGCGCCGGCGCAGGGTCACCCACGAGGACATTCCCGGGTTCATCGCCGCGGCGATCCGGACCGGGTCGGCACCTTCCGGCAGGAGCACACTTCGGCGTACGTCGATGACGGTCCGATCGGCGAAGGTGCCGAGGCTGGTGTCGTCGAGGACCGCGTAGCGCAACCGGCCGGCCGGGTCCCGGACGACCCCGTCGACGCCGGGGACCAGCGGGAACACGCCGTTGCTGCTGTAGTGCGCCCCGGTGGCCTTGGACCGGGTCAGGTGGTGCAGGCCGGCCGCGAGCACCTCGACGACCATCTCTCCGTCACCGGTGGTGGCCGGATCCGGGTGGTCGCGGTAGGCGGGCGGGGCGTCGAACGAGGAGAGGACTGCGGCGCGCATGGGAACCTCCGGAGATGGTTTGTATTACCAACGACCTCCAGAATGGTTGGGATTGCCAACCATGTCAACTAGGATGGCGTCATGACTTCCGAGGACTCCGTGGACGCGCTTCTCGACGCCCTGGTCCGCTACACCTTCCAGGTGACCGGCGTGCTCACCCGCATCGGCGCCGCGAACGACCTGTCCCTCACCCAGCTACGGGTGTTCGGCATCCTGCGCGACCGGCGTCCCCGCGTCACCGAGCTCGCCGCCTACCTGGGCCTCGACAAGTCCACGATGTCCGGCCTGATCGACCGCGCCGAACGCCGCGGCCTGCTCGCCCGGGAGAAGAACCCGAACGACGGCCGCGTCGTCGACGTGTTCCTCACCCCGGCCGGCCACGAGCTGACCCAGCGGCTGTACGGCGAGGCCCGCGCCATCCTCGCCCCCGACCTGGACCGGCTGCGCCCCGACCAGCGCGAACAGCTCCTCGCCCTGATGAGGCCGCTCCTCGAACCGGACTCCTGACCTTCCCGTACGCTCGCGGAGCGTTATCGGGCCTCGGCGAGAGGAGCGGCATGCTGGAGTTTCTCGAGACGATGCACCCGGGCTGGTTCACCCTGCTCGCCCTGGCGGAGAACGCCCTGCTGGTCGGCGTGGGCGCGCTGCTCGGGCACGTGGCGCTGCGGCTGCCCGGCGCGCGGCGGCTCACCCCGGACCCCGGTCCGGTGAGCGGACAGGAGCTCGCGCTGGTGGCCAGCACCACCGTCCTGAACACGGCGGTCACCGTCGCCGGGTGGTGGCTGTGGAAGGCCGGCGTCATCGTCCTGGCCACCGATCTCGGCCTGGGGACGCTCGTCGAGCTGCTCGCCCTGGTCATGGTGATGGACGTGCTGATGTACGCCGGGCACGCGACCGTCCACCTTCGAGCGCTGTTCCCGTGGGTGCACCGGCTGCACCACGTCTTTGCCGACGCCCGCCCGATCACCCTGTTCGCGCTGCACCCGTTCGAGGCGATCGGCTTCGGGGCGATGTGGCTGGTGGTCCTGGCCGTCCACCCGTTCTCGATCCCGGCTCTGGCCGCCTACACGGCGCTCAACCTCATCTTCGGCATCCTGGGCCACCTGGGCGTGGAACCGTTGCCCCAGCGGGTCCGCGGCAATGTGGTCTTCCGGTGGATCGCCACCCCCACCATGCACGTCGGACATCACGCCGAGCCGCGCTGGAACCTGGGCTTCTACACCACCGTCTGGGACCGCCTGTTCCACACCCTGGAACCCGGCTACGACCTCCGCCGCACCGCCGCCGTCCCCGAGCCCTACCGCCTCACCACGTAGCTCAGGCGGCGGCGCGGACCCGCTCGGCGAGGGCGTCCCACAGGGCCGGGGCGGCGCCGATGGTCAGCTCGGTGGAGAAGTCCGGTCCGTGCCCGCCGAGTGTCACCCCGGCCTCGCGCGCGATCAGGGCGCCGGCGGCGATGTCCCACAGGTTCGTGTCCAGGGCGACGCCACCGTCCAGCCGCCCGGCGGCCTGGTAGACCAGGTTCAGCGCGGCCGGGATCCGGCGGATGTCGCCGACCACCGGCAGCAGCTCGCGGATCAGCTTGCCGGTGCGTTCCTTGGTCTTCGGGTTCGGCTGGAAACTGACACCGACTAGCGATTCGGCCAGCGGCGGCCCGCTCGACACCGACATCGGCTGCCCGTTGAGGAACGCCCCACCACCGTCGACCGCGCTGAACGTCTCGTTTCCGGCGGGGTCGTGCACCACCGCCATCCGCGGCTGCTCCCCCTGGTAGAGCGCGATACAGACCGACCACGGCCCGGTACGGCTGACGTAGTTCCGCGTGCCGTCCAGCGGATCGACGACCCACATCCAGCCGCTCCCACCGGACCGCCCGTGCCCCTCCTCCGCCTGGATCGTGTCGTCCGGCCAGGCCGCGAGGATCGCGTCGACGATGAGGCGCTCGCTGGCGATGTCGACGTCCGAGACGACATCGTTGGCGTGCGCCTTGGGCGCACCCATCTTCAGCGTGTCGCGCCGCTCCATCTGAAGCCGCCCGGCACGGACCGCCAGGTCGACGACAAGGTCCCGGGCCGCGTCCAGATCTCGGTTCACCTCCGGAACGCTATCCGATCCCCGGCGGCGGCATCCCGCCGGGAAAACATTCCCTGATCTTCGCGCGGCGGCGGTGTCACCGGTCGTCGGGGACCGGGGACGGGCTGCCGGTGCGACCCAGATGGTTGGCTTCGAGGATGTCCAGCAGTATTCCGGCCTGTTTCCGCAGGACCGGGCTGCGGCGGGCGGCCGCCAGCGTCTTGTGGTCGGCCGCGGTTGCCTCGGACATCGGCCGGCGGGCCAGGTCGGCGAGGGCCACCGCGGAGGCGAGGACGACGTCGACCCGGTCGGCGCGCCCGGCCGCGTGCGACCCGTTCGCCGCGCCCCACAGCAGCGACTCCCCGCGCATGCCGTCGAGACCGCCGGGCCGGTTCAGCGGCTGCAAGGTATCGGCGTCCAGATAACGGAAGCCGCGGCCGCGGCCGTCGACGAGGACGGCATCGCGGTACGGCACCCAGGCGAGCTGGCCGCTGACGACATCCGTGCTGCCGCCCTGTTCCAGACGCCCACCGTTGATCAGCCAGCGGGTGGTCCGGCGGTCATCGCTGGTGAAGACCTGATCGCCTGCGCCGAGGCAGAGCGCCTGTGGGACGTGAGTGTCGATCTCCGAGACCGCCAGGCCACGCAACCGGTTTCCCCGGGCCAGTTCGGCCACCATGATCCGGGCGTCGGAGAACGCCACCCGCCGCCGCAGTGGATCGGTGGCCAGAAGCCGGCCGATCGACCGGTCCGCGGCCCACGCCGGCGCGCCCCGTGGCACGGTGATGTTCGGTGGCCGGAACACGGGTGGGCCGTTGCGACGCGCCAGCATCAACCGGTTCGTCCCCCAATTCGGGCCGAACTGCGACAGCGTGATCTGCGTGGCCCCGTCCACGGTGACGGGCAGCAGCAGATGCGGCTGGCCCGGCACCGCCCGCCCGGTACGCCGGCCCCCGTCGATACGCCAGAGCGTGGAACGCGCCGGATCGCCGTCCGGCCACCGCTCGCTGACGATCGGCCGATGACCCTCGAAGGAGACCGGCGCCCAACCGTGGAGGTCGAGCGGGTACTCGGCGGGCGGCGTACCCCTCTCGAGGTCGAAGACCCAGAGCCGTTTACCGACCGCGAGGGTGACCACCGCCAGCATCCGGTCATCGGTGCTGAAAGCGCCGTGCACCACCAACCCGCTGACGGGCAGCGTGCGCGGCCCGTCGAGCGTCTCGATCCCGTCGTGCAGCCGCTGCTCATCCACCGTGCGCAGCAGCGCATGGAGTTCGGCGTCCGCGCTGCCGGGCGGCCGCCAGTCCGGATCGGCCCTCCGCAGCGCCATGACGGCGTCGGCCGGCGGCAGATCCCGGGCCAGCCGCCACAATCCGTCCCAGTCACGGTCCTCGGCCAGGCGATGGGAGAGAAAGGCGACTTCGTCGCGATCCATGCGTACGCCGGTGAGCGCCGCACCCATCGTTCGCACCGGGTTGACGTCGCCGAATCGCGGCATGGCGTCCCGCAGCGCCGGCCGCAGATCCGGCCGCTCCCGATAGGCCCGCACGAGCAGCCGCTGGTCCGGGTCGAGTTCCCAGTAGTCCTGCTGCCGGCCGGTCAGCAGCAGGTAGGCGGCGTGCACCGACGGTTCGATGGGCGCCAGACGGTGGTCGTTCAGGAGGGCGAGGACGTCGTCCCGGCCGACGGCGGCCAGGCAGACGTCGTCGATCCACAGGTTCTCGCCGAGTTCGAGGATCCGCCCGCGCGCGATGCGGGAGATCGGATGCCCCGTCATTTCCGCCGCGTGCACGATCCCGGTGGCCGACCAGCCGATCTCCGGGTCGTCCAGGGCGGCGAGACTCAGGCGGTGCACCAGGTCCGCGCCGCGGATTCCGGTGTTCAACGCGGATCCTGGATCGGCCGGCCGCCGCCACCGTTGCAGTGCAGCCCACCACCGCGGATTACCGTCGCAGAGCCAGGCCTCCCACACGGCGTCGACGGCGATCTGCGAGCCGTGGTCCCCGGCCCGGGTCAACCGCGCGGACGGATACGCCATCCGCCAGGCCCGGACACCGTCGTTCGCCCGGATCACCACCGTCCGGGCGTAGGTGCGCAACTCGTCGGCATTCAAGACTCGATGGTCGCCCGCCCGGTCAACCCCGCCGCCGCCGGCCGTCGTTATGCTGCTCGTGACCTGCCGTAACGCCACGGCGGGGAACCTGGGGGTAAGGCACATGATCGACGGCTCGTCCGCCGGCACACTGCGGTTCGAGCTTCTCGGCCCGGTTCGCGCGTTCCGCGGCGACGATCCGGTGGACCTCGGGCCGCTCGTTCAGCGGGCGGTTCTCGCCGTTCTGCTGTTGCACGCCGACCGGCCGGTGCCGGTCCAGGAGATCGTCGCCGCGCTGTGGAACGGGGACCCGCCGGAGAACGGCGTCGACGTGGTGCAGCGGTGCATCGGCGGGCTGCGCCGCGCCCTCGATCCGGCACGTACGTCGTTGCTGACGTTCACGAACGAGGGATATGTGCTGCGGGTCGGCGAGAACACGCTCGACACCGGCCTCTTCCGGGCGGCGCTGGAGCAGGCCCGCGCCGAACATCGAACCGGAGACATCGGTACGGGCACCGACGACATCCGCCGTCACCTCAGCCTGTGGCAGGGTGAGCCGATGGCCGGGCTGACCGGGCGGGTGTTCGATTCCGCGCGCGCCCGCCTCAACGAGGAGCGCGCCACCGCCTCGGAACTGCTGGCAGTCCCCACCAGCACGGAACCACCCCCGCCGGCACCCCCGGCGCCCACCAGGATCGAGCCGCCGCAGCCGCGATCACCAGCACCCACCCGGGTTCAGCCGGCGCGGCCGGAACCGCCGGCGCCCACCAGGATCGAGCCGCCGCGGGTGGCGGATCCCGCCTATCCGGAGGCCGTCGACCCGTGGGAGGGCCACGACCTCCTTCCCCCTCACTCGATCTGAGGTCGGCCAATAGTGGCGTGCCACAGCGGGTATCTCCTCCGTTATCGGGTGTAACAACGGTCCACCCACCGGCAGGGAGGAACCCGCATTGACAGCCGCGAAACCGAACCACCTGCGAGCACGGCGCCTACTGCTGGACCACCTGGACATACATCCCGGCCGAACCGTCGGCGACGACCTGGATCCGCTCGAGGCCGGAATCGTCGGCGACACCGACCACGCGGCCGGCGGCGACTCCTACCACCTCGGCAAGAGCCAGATCCGGGCGCGAGGGGGCCGCGACCGCTACTCGGTCGACGAGTCCCCCCGTGACCGCTCCGGCCTCGACGACCACGCGTCCGCCATGGACATCGGATTCTTCCGCCTCAAGACACCACGCGGCACCTTCGACCTCTACGACTTCAACGCCTGGCTGATCCCGCTCTGCAAAGCCGGCGACCCGGACACCCGCGACCTGCGTGAGGTCATCTACAGCCCGGACGGCCGGACGGTACGCCGTTGGGACCGGCTGGGCCGGCGCACCACCGGAGACGACAGCCACCGCACCCACACCCACCTGTCCGAGCACCGTGACGCCGACGGCCACCGCATGGTCCGGCTGGCGACACGGTGGCTGCGCCACATCCAGCTGCTCCCCGAGGAGGACACCATGACCAAGGCCGAGTTCCTCGCGATGCTCAAGGACAAGGACGTCCGGGCCGCCCTCGCCGGCGCGATGCTCCAGACCGACGGACTGATCCCGGCGCCGCCCGGCAACAAGAACCCGGACGGCACCGCCAACACGCACTGGTCCCTCGCCTCGTACGCCCAATGGACGTACCGCCATCTGATCGACGCCCGCACCGCGATCACCACCCTGGCGACCCGGGACCAGGTCGACGAGGTCGCGCTGGCGGGCGCGCTGGCCCCGATGCTCGCGGCCGCGCTGCCCGGCGACCGCGACGATCTGACCCCGGCCGAGCTGCAGCAGGCCATCGTCGGCGCTCTGCGCGAACTCGCCGGAAGCAGTTGACCGGAACGGGTCATCCTCCGGGGATGAGCCGGGTTTCGGCGTGGTCACCCGATCCTTTATCGACGGTTGCGGACGGAGGGCCCGTTCGGGCGCGTCGGTGAAAGCCGGGAGGTCACGTGGAAACGGGGCTGATAATCCTGCAGGGCGTCGTCGTCATCGGCGCGATCCTGCTCGGCGTACGGATGGGCGGCATCGGCCTGGGCCTGTGGGGCCTGGTCGGGCTGGCGGTGCTGGTCTTCGCCTTCGGGCTGGCGCCGGGCGAGCCGCCCACCTCGTCGATGCTCATCATTCTGTCCGTCATCACGGCGGCGTCGACGATGCAGGCGGTCGGCGGCATCGACTATCTGGTCGAGGTCGCCAAGAAGATCCTTAAACGCAAACCCGCGCTGATCGCGCTCATCGCGCCGGTCGTCGCGTTCATCTTCACCCTCGGTGCGGGCACCGGCTTCATCTACTACCCGCTGATTCCGGTCATCTTCGCGGTGGCCTACTTCAACGGGGTACGACCGGAGCGGCCGCTCGCGGTCGCGGGTACGGCGTCGCAGTTCGCCATCACGGCCAGCCCGGTCAGCGCCTCGATGGCCACCCTGGTCGGTCTGCTGGATCCGGTCGACTTCGGGATCGGCGACATCCTGGTCGTCGTGCTGCCGGCCAGTGTCGTGGGCCTGCTCGCCGCGTCCTTCGTACAGATGCGGGTCGGTAAGGAACTCGCCGACGATCCGGAGTACCAGCGCCGGGTCTCGGCCGGCGAGATCAAGCCGGTGGACACCAGCGTGCTGGAGGCCCGGCAGCTGCCGAAGGAGGCCAAGCGCAGCACGTTCATCTTCCTGGCCGGTATCGCCGTCATCGTGCTGCTCGGCATGGTCGAGTCGCTGCGCCCGGCCTTCCCGGACGACGAGGGCAACCTGGTGCCGATCAGCACCTCGATCGTGATCCAGATCGTGATGGGCGTGACCGCCACGCTGATCGTGCTGTTCTGCAAGGTCAAGATCAAGGACGTGGTCACGCAGAGCACGATGACCTCCGGCCTGATCGGCCTGATCGCGCTGTTCGGCATCGCCTGGCTGGCGGACACCTGGATCGCGGCGAACGAGACCGCGATCGTGAGCGCCATGGGTGGCCTGGTGGAGGCGGCCCGGTGGACGATCGCCATCGCCATCTTCATCGTGGCGGCACTGACCACGAGCCAGGCGGCGGCGCTCGCCGCGATCGTACCGATCGGTCTGGCTCTGGACATCCCGCCGCAGTTCCTGGCGGCGTTCTCGGTGGCCGCGATCGGCATCTACTTCTTCCCGGCCAACGGCTCGCAGGTCACCAGCATCGCCGCCGACGAGACCGGCACCACCGGGATCAGCCGGTTCGCGATCTGGCACTCCTTCTCGTTGCCGATGTTCATCATGTGGCTCGTCTCGACCGTGGTGGCGCTGCTGACGGCGGCGCTCGTCTACGGCACCAGCTAGGGAGGCTGCGATGACGAAGCGGTGGATGCGGTCCGTCCTGGCCGCCGCGGGCGTGCTCGTCCTGGTGCTGACGCCGGTCGCGGTCCGGGCGCGGGAGGCGGCCGGCTACGACGGTTACGTCCGGGACGGCAGTTGCGCGGAACCCGGCCAGGACCTGCACGTCGACCTGGCCGGCGGCGGCAGCCACGACATCGAGCCCTACCGGGCCGGGCACAACGTCCTCGGCTACTACGGGGCGCCGCAGGTGCCCGGATTCGGGATCGGCGCGATCTACACCGGCCAGCGGTTCTCGCTGGTCCTGACCGAGGGCGGGCGGGACGTGGCCTGCGGCGACCTGCTCCAGCCGGAGGAGGACCGGTTCGGGCGGGCCGGGCTGGCCGTGGCGCAACTGCTGCCGGTCGGTGACGGAGGCGTGCAGGGTGTCGCCGTCCTGGAACGGACCCGGCTGCAACGCGAACTCGACATCGTCCCGACCCGGGCCCGCATCCTGGTGTCGACCGGCGCCGTCACGCCGCCCGCCCAGCCGGAGAACGGCTACAACGCCCACATCAAGGGCGGAACCTGCCAGGCGCCGAGCGGTCCGATCCGGCTCAACCTGCCGGGCGAGGGGACCTTCGACGTCACCCCCTACCGGGCCGAGACCGGTCCGGGGCGTAGCGCGACCCTCGCCTACGTCGGCAGTCCGCCGGTGCCCGGGTTCGCTCTGGCCACCGCCTACACCGGCCAGGACTTCTCGCTGACCATCAGCGACCCGACCGGCGAGACCACCGCCTGCGGGGACATCCTGCGGCCCGACTCGGACGCGTTCGTCGAGGCGGGACGGGCGCTGGTGCTGCTCACCCCGACCGGTTCGGCCGGCACCCCCGGCTATGCGGTGATCCAGCGGGTCGGCATGCAACGGGAACTGGACGTCACCCCGACCCGGGTGTCGATCATCCTGTTCGCGGCGCCTGCCGTTTAGGACGGCGAAACGGCCGGCGGCTCAGCAAGCCGCCGGCCGTTTCCCGTGCTCAGGTCGAAACGCTACGGCTGGCCACCCGCTCGGCGAGCAGGCGGCACGGGATCTCCTCCTCGACGATCTTGCCGTCGCGGGCGTACACCTTCAGCGCCTGGGCGCCCGGCTCCGAGGTGACCGCCTCCACCAGCTCGCCGCCGGCGGTGAACCGGATGGCGACACGGTTGCCGGAGGCATAGCCCATCTCCAGCGTCCCGTCCAGCAGGGCCGCGTGGAAGATCGGCCGCCGCTGGTCCTCGGCGTCGTAGTGCGGGCAGTAACTGCCCTTGATCATGCCGAGGCCCTCGTTCAGCAGCTGGAGCGTCGGCCCGTACGAGTCGGTGGTCCCGCCCTCGAACCAGCACAGCCCGCCGGCGCTGCCACCGGTCAGCACCGCCCCGCCGGCCAGCGCCCGATGCAGCAGCGCGTCCACGCCCTGCCGCCGCCACACGTCCAGCATGTTGGCGGTGTTGCCGCCGCCCACATGGATCACGTCGGCGCCGAGCACGATGTCGGACAGGTCGTCGAAGTCACGGTGGAACAACCGCAGATGCCGCGGCCGGCACCGGCCGGAGTGGAACGCCTCGTAGAACGACACGATGTAGCTCGCGTCGTCCCCGGTCGCGGTCGGCAGGAACAGCACCACCGGATCGTCCTTGCCGGTGAGCTCCAGCACGTAGTCGTGCAGCGGGTCGTCGCGGCGGTCCATCACCGCACGTCCGGCGCCCATCGGGACGATGTGACCTGGCTTAACGACATCCCCGCGGATGAAATCCGGGGAATTTCCCAGCTCAGACTGCATCTGATTCACCGCCTCGGAGGGAGGCGATCTGATGTCTTACGTCGTCGGCACTGGCACGGTCGCGTTCGGCCGTGGCGAGGATCGTCCTCGCGGCGTTGAGGTCGCGGTCTGCGGTGTAGCCGCAGGCCGTGCACTCGAAGATGCGGACACCGAGTCCGAGGCGGAGATTGGTTCTCTCGCCGCACCCGGAGCAGGTCATCGTGGTGTAGGCGGGCGGTACCAGCACCAACTTTCGGCCCGCCCGCTTGCCACGCTCGATCAGTTCGGTCTTGCAGGCGCCGATCGCGGCGTCGGCGGCCTTACGGGCCATCGTCGTGTGGGCGAGGAACTTCGGTTTGAAGTCCTCGACGGCGATCAGGTGGTGATGGTCGACGACGGTTTTGGCCCAGACGCGGGCGTCGTGGGTGTTCTGCCGGGCCGCCTTCTTGGCGATCCGGGCGGCCTGCCGCTTCGCCATCTGGTAGCCGTTCGACGGGGTGTGGCCTTTCGGTCGGCGGCGGCGTGCCATCGTGCGCTGCGCTCTGGCCAGTTCGGCTGCGCATCGTTTGCGGTGGCCGAGGTGGGGCAGGTCGAAGGCCGGGTTCGTGGTGGTGGCGGTGGTGGTCACACCCCAGTCGACGCCGATGCCGGGCAGGTCCGGGTCCGCGACGGCGGCCGGGTCGCGCTGGACGACGAAAGACGCATACCAGTGGCCGAGGTTGTCCTGGTAGACCCGCACGGAGGTGGGATCTGAGGGCAGCTCACGGGACCAGACGACCGGGATGGTCACACCCTTGGCAAGCCGCAGCCGGCCGTCGACCAGTGCAAAGCCGTTGCGGGTGTACTCCAGGGTCGGCAGCACGTTCTTCTTGTGCTTGACCTTCGGCCGGCCCCGGCCCTTGACTTCGAACGAGGTGTTCAACGCCGAGCCGTAGGTGCGCAGGGTCTGCTGCTGGGCGTTCTGCGAACCCGCACGCAGCCAGCCGAGCCGGGCACGGGCCTCGGTCAACAGCTTCGACAGCTTGCCGAACGACGGCTTACGACCGGGCCTCTGCTGATGGACGGCTTCGTTCCACAGCCACCGGCAGCGGGCCCACTCAGCGAGCAGTGCGGCCCGCGCCTGACGGCCGGGCCGCAGGCGATAGGTGTAACGCACCGTCTCGAACACTCCAGCCACAATACAGGCGACATCTTGCTCCCCGCCAACCTTGCGAGATTCGATCTGACGGCAACGCCCCGTACCCATCGGCGGCACAACCCAGGAGAATCGTAAAGAGGTATATCGAGGACCAGCGCAACGTCTGACCAGACGCCCATCCGCCCTGGCAGCGGATGGGCTATCCCTGACCTGCCCCGCAGGAAATCCGATTCCTCCCCACGTCAGAGGCCGGGGCTTTCCACGGAAGGTATTCAATAGAGGCTCCCTCACTGTTGCTGGGTGGCGATGGTCAACAGGATCGCGCACGCCGCCACCATGTCGTCGATCGCGATGTGCTCGCTGGTCGCGTGTTCGTCGACCATGCCGGTGGCCAGGCCGACGCACGGGATCCCGCGGGCGTTGAGGAAGTTGCCGTCGGTGCCGCCGCCGGACTTGCGGTCGATCACCTCGAGGCCGTGCGCCCGGATGGCGCGGGCCGCGTCCCGGTACGGCTTCGCGACCGGGTCGATGTGGTAGGTGTGGTAGATCTCCTCGGCCACGAACTCGTAGGTCGCCCCGTGCCGGTGTGCCGCCGCATCCACGGCGGCCCGCATGGCGGCCAGCTGCTTGTCGAGTTTCCCCTGGTCGTGACTGCGGGCCTGACCGGTGAGGACCGCGGTGGCCGGAACCACGTTGCGGGCCTCCCCGCCGGCCAGGATGCCGATGCCGGCGACCGTCTCCTCGTCGATGCGGCCCAGCGGCATCGCGGCGATCGCCTCGGCCGCCACCCGCAGCGCGTCGACGCCCTTCTCCGGCTCCACACCGGCGTGGGCCTTGCGCCCGTGCACGGTGATGTCGACGTCCATCGCGGTGGGCGCCCAGTAGGTGATGGAGCCGATCGCGCCGGCGGTGTCGAACACATACCCGTGGGTGGACCGCAATCGCGCCACGTCCAGCTGACGTGACCCCACCAGGCCGGCCTCCTCGGCCACCGACACGACGAACTCGATCGTCGGATGCGGCAGCTCCGGATGCTCACCCAGCAGCGTCAGCAGTTCCAGACAGGACGCGATGCCGGCCTTGTCGTCGGCGCCGAGGATCGTGGAGCCGTCGGTCCGGATCACCCCGTCGTCGCCGACGATCGGCCGGATGCCGACGTCGGTGCCGACGGTGTCCATGTGCGTGGAGATCAGGAAGCCCTCCCCCGGCCCACCGGCCAGGGTGGCGATCAGGTTGCCCGCCCCGTCCCGGCGGACGTCGGCGCCCAGCTCCGTGAAGCGGCGCTCCAGCTCCTCCCCGATCCGCTGCTCCTGCCCGGTCGGGCTGTCGATCGCGACCAGGTCGAGGAACGTCCGAACGAGACGATCCCGGTCCACCGTCACCGTTGCCATGTCGATCCTTTCCTCGGCGTACGGTCATGGTCGCGGCCGTCGCGTGCCCGTCGCCTCACCCGTCCGGGATGAAGGACGCCACGCGGGGCGCGGTTAGCGTGACATCCGCCCATCGGCGTCACGTTACGGAGTCGAACATGGCATCGGATGAGTACGTCTCGACCGGCGAACTTCCTTCCCCCGACCAGGTACGGCGGTCACTGGACGAGGCGTACGAGCAGCTCCGCACGGTAACCTCCGGCACGCCGTCCAACGTCTATCCGGCGCTGTCGCGCGTACCTCCGGATCTGTTCGGGATCTGCGCGGCCGGAACCCGCGGCGGCCTGCACACCGTCGGCGACGCCGACCACGGCTTCACCATCATGAGCGTCGCGAAACCGTTCACGTTCGCCCTGGTCAGCGAGGCCCTCGGTGCGGAGACGATCCGGCAGCGGCTGGGCGTCAACGCCACCGGGCTGCCGTTCAACTCACTCACCGCGGTCGAACGCGGGCCGGACGGCCGGACCAATCCGATGGTCAACCCGGGCGCGATCGCCACCGCCAGCCTGATTCCCGCCGCCGACAAATGGGGGTTCCTCCAGGCGGGCCTGTCCCGCTTCGCGGGCCGCGAGCTTCCGTTGGACCCCGAGGTGTACGCCTCCGCGTCCGCCACCAACCACCGCAACCGGGCGCTCGCCGACCTGCTGGAGACGTACCGCCTGCTCGGCTGCGATCCGGTCGAGGCCGTCGACCTCTACACCCGGCAGAGCTGCCTGCGGATCACCGCCGTCGATCTGGCGCTGATGGGCGCCACCCTGGCCAACGGCGGCGTCAACCCGCGCACCCGCGAACGCGTGGTGGACAGCGCGGTCTGCCACTTCACCCTGGCGGTGATGGCCACGGCGGGCCTCTACGAGACGTCCGGCGACTGGCTGTACGACGTCGGCGTACCGGGAAAGAGCGGCATCGGCGGCGGCATCATCGTCGTCTCCCCCGGCAAGGGCTCCCTGGCCACCTTCGCCCCACCCCTGGACGGCTTCGGCAACAGCGTCCGCGGCCAGCTCGCCGCCCGATTCCTCTCCCGCCGCCTCGGCCTGACCCTCTTCGCCTCCGAGCCCGCCAGCTAGACATCGTTTATGATCGATACACTTCCCGGCACGCACAACGCCAACGGTCTCCGCAGAGCCGGAGCTGATAGCGTCCGCGACGCCCTGACGTCCACCATGGATTCGGCTCATGCTTAGGTCGGTGACCAGCAGATCTCGCCGACGGCGGTAGGCCTGGCGCATGCGGCACAGATGCCGGTCGTAGCCGCCGGAGGCGAGGAAGTCGGCAAGCGTCAACTGGTCGCCGACGCCGGACCAGAACTCGCGCCCGCCCTTCCCCGCGAGCAGGTCGTCGATGAGGTGGCCCGGCAGCACCCCGCGCCCCGCGCCCCGCCCCGCGCGATCTTGAACGTTTTGCCACCGTCCGCGGTGGCCAGAGGTCCAAGATCTGAGCGGGCCAGACCACAAGAACGACCACAACGCCCACCACACCCCACCCAGCAGCAACCTTGGACGTTCCACCACCGCCCACGGTGGTCAGACGTCCAAGATCTGAGTGGTTTGGACCGCGAGAGCGGCCACGATGCCCGCCACGCCCCACCCGGCGGCAACCTTGGACGTTATGCCGCCCCACGCGGTGGTCAGACGTCCAAGATCGGCGTGGAAGGGTCGCGGGAGCGGTCGAGGGTCCAGCGGAGCTGGAAGAAGCAGGCCGCGGCCATCAGCACGGCCGGGACCACGGTGAAGCCGACGAGCAGAGCGGTGTGCGCCGACTCCGGCTGCACCACCGTCCGGCCCTCGGTCGTCGCGATGAAACCGCCGAGGGCCAGGGCCGCCGAGTACACGTAGGGCCCGACGGCGGTGCCGGTCGCCTCGGTGGCGGTCCAGACCCCGGTGTAGGCGCCCGCCCGGGCCGCGCCACGGGCCTCGGCGGCCGCCACCGCGTCCGGGACCATCGAGAACGCGAACAGTTGCAGCCCGGCGAAGGCGACGCCCAGCACGACGACCACCGCGACGGCCGGCGCCACCCCGTACCCGAGCAGCGGCGCCAGCGATCCGGCCACGAACACCACCTGGCAGATCACCAGGCCGCGCTGCTTGCCGATCCGCCGCGACACCCGCGCCCACACCGGGCCCGCCACCACGGCCGGCCCGAGGAAGGCGCCCATGAACACCGCGGTCAGCTCGGAGTCCCCGAAGACGTGCTCGGTGTAGAACGGCAGCGCGGCCAGGAACAGGTGCGTGGTCGCACCGGTGAACAGATAGGACAGCACCAGCGCCCGGAAGTCGCGGTCCCGCCACGCCACCGCGATGTCGCCGAGGGTGGAGTGGGCATCGGCCGCCGGTGTCCGGAACCCGGCGTGCGCGGTCAGCCGCCGCACCCCGGTCACCGCGACCAGCCCGGACACCACCATGATCCCGGACAGCAGCACCGCCATCCGGGCGTAGTCGCCGCGCTCGCCCGCCGCGACCAGCGCCGGCGCGGCCACCCCGGCGCCGAGCAGCCCGAGCGTCAGGAACAGCATCCGGAACATGAAGACCCGGGTGCGATCGTGGTAGCCGATCCGCAGGTCGGACGGCGTGGTCAGGTACGGCACCTGGAAGCAGGCGAAGAGCAGGTTCCCGGCGATGAACCAGCCACCGACCCACAGCGCGGCGCCCGCCCCGGACAGCCCGGCCGGAACGGTGAACATGCCGGCCATGGCGACCGCGAGCAGCAGCCCCACCCGCAGCAGGCCGAGCCGGTGCCCGCTGCGGCGCGCGGCGGCATCCGAGCGGCTGCCCAGATACGGATGCACCACCACGTCGATGATCTTCGGCAGCAGCAGGGTCAGGCCGGCCAGGAACGGCGTCACCCCGAGCGTGTGGGTGAGGAAGTAGAGCAGCAGCAGGCCGGGGACGGTCACCCACACGCCCATCCCGATCGAGCCGGTGGCGTACGCGATCAGGTCCCCGGTCCTGGTCCGGGTCTCGGTCTGCTGGGTGGTCACCGGGCGCCCCCGTGGCGGGCGACGACACCGGCGGCCAGGCCGGCGCCCTCGAACGCGCCGGACCGGATCCGTCCGGCCAGGGTGCGGGCGACGATCCGGTCGGTGAGCGCCGGGAAATGGCGGGCCAGGAAGAACTCGACCGCCCCGCGGCCGGTGGTCGGCAGGTCCCGGTAGGGGCGGCGGCGCAGGGCGGCCCGCAGCACGGCACGGACCACCCCGTCGAGCGGCTCGTAGCGGCTCATGCCCTCCAGCGACAGCCCGGCGGCGGCCGTCGAGTCGTGAATGGGGCTGCGGACCGCGGACGGGTACACGCAGGTGACTCCGACGTGGGTGCCGATCTCCAGGCGGAGCGCGTCGGCGTACGCGACCAATGCTCTTTTGGAGGCGCCGTAGGCGGCGGCCAGCGGCAGTTGCATGACGGCCATCCGCGAGCTGAGCATCACGATCCGGCCCCGCGAGGCGACCAGGGCGTCCACACACGCCGAGGTCACCCGCCACGTGCCGAGCAGGTTGATGTCGAGCTGGCGGCGCACTTCGGCGCCCGGTGGCAGTTCGGCCGGGGCGGGACCGCCGATCCCGGCGTTGTTGACGAGCAGGTCGAGCCCGCCCAGCAGCTCGATCGCCTCGGCGACCGCGGCGGCCACGGCGGCGTCGTCGGTGAGGTCGCACGGCAGGACCTCGACCGGATCGTTGACGCGTGGCGCGACGTCCAGGCCGACGACGCGGGCGCCGAGCGCGTCCAGGCGGGCGCAGATCGCCCGGCCGAACGTCCCGGACGCGCCGGTGACCAGAACACGCATTCCGCGGGGGTCACGGCTGCTCATGTTGAGGCTCCTCGGGCGATCTCACGGGTCATGGCGGTGACGTACCGGTCGAAGTCGATGCGCATGTGTGGCCGGCCGTGCTCGCCCCACCGGGCGACGGCCGCGCGCAGGTCGCGGTCGACGGCGCGCCGCTGGTCGGCGGCCGGCGGCAGGGCGTAGGAGCCGGAGAGGTAGGCGGCGGCGAGCTTGGCCTGCACCTCCACGACGGGGAACGCCGATCCGGTGGACTGCATCAGCCCGACGAACGCGAGGCTCGGATCGTCGAGGTGGAAGACCCGGCGGTAGAGAGGCAGGCGTTCCGGTCCCTCTCCGAGCCATCGGGAAGACAGGAACGGGATCTGTACGCGGTAACCGGTCGCCCACACGATCACGTCCACGTCGTCGCAGGTCCCGTCGGTGAAGACCACCTTCGTACCGTCGAGGCGCTCGATGCCCGGGCGCGCGGCCACCTCGCCGTGGGTGAGCCGGTGCAGGATGGTGTCGCTGATCGTCGGGTGGTTCTGGAACAGCCCACCGGCCGGGGCGGGCAGGCCGTAACGCTGTGGTGGGCCGACCGCCAGCCGCAGCATCGTCTCGGCGACCCGTTGCCGCACCCGCCACGGGAGCACGGCCAGGGCGCCGCCGGTGGCGTCGGACGGCCGCCCGAACAGGTATTTCGGCACGATGTGGACGCCGTGCCGGGCGGACAGCAGCACCGGCCCGCTCGCCGTGTGGGAGGCGTCGACCGCGATGTCCATGGCCGAGTTGCCCATGCCGACGACCAGCACCCGCCGCCCCTGGAAGACGTCGGCGGCGCGGTAGTCGTGGGCGTGCATCTGCACTCCGTCGAAGGTGCCCGGATAGCCGGGGTCGGGCAGCCGGGGTGCCCAGTTGTGGCCGTTGGCGACCACGACGGCGTCGAATTCGTCAGTCCCGCCGGGATCGGTGGTGACGGTCCAGCGGTCGCCGCGTTCGACGGCGGTGACGGTTTCGCCGTACCGGATGTGGGCGGTCAACCGGAACCGGTCGGCGTAGGCGGCCAGATATCCGGCGACCCGCTGCGCCGACGGGTAGTCGGGCCAGTCGGCGGGCATCGGGAAGTCGGCGAACTCGGTCCGCCCCCTGCTGGTGTTGAGGTGCAGCGAGGCGTAGGTGTCGGTCCACAGGCCGCCGGGCCGGTCACGCCGCTCGTAGGCGACGACCTCGCATCCGGCATCGAGCAGCGCCTTGACTCCGGCCAGTCCGGCCGCTCCGGCGCCGATCACGGCGACACGCATGGAACTCCTAGTCATATTGTGGTGTTTTCCAAACCGTAGGCGCTGGCAGCCGGGCTGGACATGGCGTGGAGCACGCGTTTACGGCCCGAGGTTGTGGGCCACCACAACGCACGGCAGCATGGCCGCATGCAACCGTCTGACGGCTGGACCGCCGTGGTCGACCTGATCGAACGTGTGATGGGCGACGAGGATCTGCTGCCGTCGGTGACCGCCGGGGTTCGCGCCACCGTGCGGGAGGTCTCGGTGCTGCCTCCGTCGGATGTCGCCGGGCACACCCGGGCCCTGCTCACCGCGGCGACCCGGGCGCTGGCCGACCGGCGCGGGCCGACCGAGGCCGAGCTGTCGTTCGTGGCCGAGCTGGGGGTGACCCGGGCCCGGCAGGGTGTGCCGATCGAGGCGGTGCTCGGCGCGATCCACGTCGCCGAACGCGCCATCTGGGCCCGGGCCCGGGAGGTGGCCAGGTCGGAGGGGGTCAGCGCCGAGCGGCTCCTGGATGCCCGGGAGCTGTACGACGACTGGGCCGACGCCGTCCGCGGCCGTCTGATCACCGCGCACCGGGTCACCCGGGCGGACGCGGATCCGCGGCGCAACGACCGGGACGCGGCGATCCTGCGGCGGCTGTTGCAGGGTGGTTCGGCGGCCGCCCTGGCGGTGGCCGAGGCGGGTCTGCCGGCCTCCGGTGGCCTGTGGGTTCTGGTCGCCCGGCCGGGGTTCGACGAATCCGTGCTGCGTGAGCAGCCGCCGGTGGTGTGCGCGGTGGTGGACGGCCTGTTCGTGGCGGTACTGTCGCGGGCTCCGTCCGCCCGTGCCGGGACCGCCGGGCTGGCCGGCCCGGACGACCCGGACCGGCTGGCGCCGGTCAAACGCCTGGCGGTGGCCGCGCTGAGCGCCGCCGAGTCGACCGGCCGCACCGGCGTCGCCCATATCGCCGACGTCGCCTGGCAGGCCGCGCTGACCGACCGGGCGGACCTGGCCGCCGTGCTGCTCGACCGGCACCGCCCGGCATGGGCCGCGCTCGGCCCGAACGCGGAACCGGTGGCCCACGCCGTTCTGGCCTGGCTGGAGAGCGACCGGGACGTGACGGTCGCGGGTGGGCGGTTGTTCGTGCACCCGAACACGGTGCGCAACCGGGTCCGGCGGTTCGCCGAGCTGACCGGCATCGACCCGGCCGGCACGTTCGGCGCCACGAACGCCTGGTGGCTCTGCCGTACCTGGCTGCGCGAGGCGACCTGACCCGGCAGTGTTACCGACCGTGAAACGTCCGGTAACGGAAAGCCGCCATCCGGCCTACGGCGGGATAATCTCGGCGGCGTGCAGCGCACGACTCGGCGCAGCGACCTGCCGTTGCCGGCCGCGCGCCGATCGCCGGACTCCACGGCGGCGGTGCTGCGAGCCGTCCTCGATCATGGGCCGATCGCGCGCAGTTCGATCGCCCGGGCCACCCGGCTGTCGGCGGCCACGGTCAGCGGCATCGCGGCGTCGTTGCAGGCGCGCGGCCTGGTCCGCGAGGTGCCGGAGGCGGTGGTCCGGCCGGGCATCGGGCGTCCGCACGTGCCGCTGGACGTGGACTCCGCCGCGGTCGGCGTGATCGGGGTGCACATCGCGGTCCCCCGCGCCACGGTGGCGTTGCTGAATCTGCGTGGCCGGGTGCTCGTCCGCCATCAGGATCCACACGGGCGCCGCGATCCGCAGAGTGTGCTGGCGGCGGTCGCCGACCGGGTGGCGGCGATCCACCGGGACTACGGGCGCCGCCGCCGGATCCTCGGCCTGGGTCTGGCCACCGGCGGCTGGGTGGACGGCCTCAACGGTACGGTCGTCGAGCACCCGGTGCTGGGCTGGCGCGACGTGCCGGTGGCCGCGACCCTGTCCGCCGCCACCCGGCTGCCGGTCCGGGTGGACAGCAACTCCCGGGCCCTGCTGCGTGCCGAACAGCTGCTCGGCCGGGTCGCCGGCGACGCCCGCCGCAGTGCCGTGCAGATCTTCGTGGGCAATGTCGTCGACGTGGCGTTCGCGACCGGCGGCGTGATCCATCAGGGCCCCCGTTCGGCGGCCGGCGCGGTCGCCCACCTGCCGGTCGAGGGCTGCGCCGAACCGTGCTCCTGCGGCCGGATCGGCTGCCTGCAGGCCGCGGTCGGCGAGCGGGCACTGGTCCGCCGTGCGCTGGCCGCCGGCCTGATCGAACGCCCGGACATCCACGCCGTGGTGGACGCCGCGCTGGCCGGCTCCGCGGGGGCGGTGGCGCTGCTGGAGGAGCGGGCCCGCCGGGTGGGCCGGGCCGCGGCGCTGCTGCTGGACCTGTTCGACCCGGACGTGCTGCTGGTGTCGGAGGCCGGCGCGAACCGGGTGCCGGGTTGTCTCGCGGCACTGCGCGCGGAGGTGGCGGCGTGGTCGTCGGCGGGCGCCGACATGACCACCACCGTGCACCCGTCGAGCTTCCCGGAGAACGTGCTGGCGGTCGCCGGCGGGGCGGTCGCTCTGGATCAGGTCTACGCGGACCCCCCGATCTAGCTGGGATTACTAACTTCAGTGGGGCGCAATATTGCCTCCTAAGCCTAGCGGATTAGTATGGATTGCGAGCCCGATCGAACGGAGCCCGCACATGACCGTCATCGTTTCCCGGCCGACCCCGGTCGACGCCGCCCTGTTCCGCCAGGCCTTCCGCCGTCACGCCGCCGGTGTCGCCGTCGTGACCACCGACGCCGGGCGCGGTGCGGCCGGCGTGACCGTCACCTCCCTCGCGTCGCTCTCCGCCGAACCACCGCTGCTGTCGTTCAGCGTCGCCGCCACCGGCTCCGTCTGGCCGCACCTGCGCGACGCCGACACCGCGGTCATCCACCTGCTCGGCGCCGAGCACACCGCGCTGGCACAGACCTTCGCCACCAGCGGCATCGACCGGTTCGGCGCCCCGACCCGCTGGCGCCGGCTGCCCACCGGCGAACCGGTGCTGGAGGACGCCGCCGCCTGGCTCCGGGTATCGATCGAGCACCGCCACCCGGCCGGCGGCTCCCACCTGGTCATCGGCCGGGTCGAGGAGGCCGAACTCGCCGAGGAAGGCGCTCCCCTGCTCTACCACGCCGGCCACTACCACGCCCTCTGAGAAGGACGCCATGATCACGATTCCCCGGAAAGCCCTCCTCGCCGTCCTCGCGACGGTCCTGGCCACCGGCGCCGCCTGCGGCAGCGAGGAGGCCGCCACCAGACTGGAACTGTCCGCCGCCCTGCCCGACAAGGTCCCCACCGGCACCACGCTGCGCATCGGCGACCCGCAGATCCAGGCGATCCTCGGCGCGTCCGGCCTGGACAAGGAGCTGAGCGACGCCGGCGTCACGACCGAGTGGGCCAACATCAGCGGCGGCCCGCAGAGCATCCAGGCGTTCCGCGCCGACAAGCTGGACTGCAGCTCGGTCGCCGACATCCCGTCGCTGTTCGCGGCGTGGACCGGCACCTCCACGAAGATCGTGTTCCAGGCGGTCACCCAGGACCCGCTCGACCACCCGATCTACAAACTGGGCGTCGCGCCGGGGGTGAACGTCGCCTCGCCGGCCGACCTGCGCGGCAAGAGGATCGCCTACAGCGCCGGCCAGGCCCAGGGCGCGCTGGTGCTGAGGGTGCTCCAGAAGGCCGGGCTGAGCCAGAAGGACGTCCAGCTGATCGAGCTGACCAGCACCGGCGACTCGTACGTCACCGCGCTCGGCACCAAGGCGGTCGACGTCGCCCCGATCGGGGCGCAGAACATCAAGCTGTACGAGGCGAAGTACCCGGGCGCCACCTCGATCAACACCGGCATCCGTGACGACGCGTCCACCCTGTACTGCCTCACCACGGCGGTGGAGGACGCGGACAAGGCGGCGGCGCTGAAGGCCTACGTGGCCATCCGCACCAGGGCCCTGCTCTGGGCGAACGATCACCCCGACGAGTTCGCGAAGGCCTACTACCAGGACTCGCAGAAGCTCAACGAGGCGGACGCCAAGGCGGTCGTCGAGATCAACGGCGACAAGGGCATCCCGGCCAGCTGGGACAACGCCATCAAGCGGCTCCAGGAGACCGCCGACCTGCTGTCCACCGAGCAGAAACACGACAAGCTCGACGTGACCACGCTGGTCGACCGCCGTTTCGAGAAGGTCCAGGCGGACGCCGCCGGCGACAAGGTGGTCACGGGTGATGCGTCATGACCGCCACCCTGCACACCGCCCCGGTCACCGTCCCGGACACCACCGATCAGCGCGTCGTACGCCGTCGTCTCGGCCCCGGCCACCGCATCCGGTTCTCGTTCTGGTTCGGCCCGACGCTCGCCCTGGCCATCTGGTCGATCGGCTCGGCGACCGGCCTGATCAAACCGGCCATCCTGTCCGCCCCGTGGGACGTGGTGGTGGCCTTCCAGGACCAGTGGGTCAATCACGACCTGCTCGGCAACATCGTCGCCTCGCTCCAGCGGTCGCTGGTCGGCCTGACCCTCGGGGTGGTGACCGGCGCCGTCCTGGCGGTGATCTCCGGACTGTCCCGGTTCGGTGAGTCGCTGATCGACGGCCCGATCCAGATCAAGCGGTCCGTTCCCACGCTCGCGATCATCCCGCTGTTCATCGCCTGGTTCGGCATCGGCGAGGAGATGAAGGTCATCACGATCGCGCTGATCAGCCTGGTCCCGATCTACATCCACACGCACAACGGGCTGCGCGGCATCGACGGCAAGTACGCCGAACTGGCCGAGACCATCGGGATCAACCACGGCGAGTTCGTCCGGCACGTGGTGCTGCCCGGCGCCCTGCCCGGCTTCCTGCTCGGCATGCGGTTCGCGGTCACCTCCTCACTGCTCGGCCTCGTGGTCGTCGAGCACTACAACGCGGTCGCCGGCATCGGCTACATGATCACGCTGGCCGAGCAGTACGGGCAGACCGACGTCATCGTGGTCGGCCTGGTCATCTACGGCATCTTCGGCTACTGCGCCGACAGCGCCGTCCGCTTCACCGGGAGGAGGGTGCTGGCATGGCGACAGACGCTCGAGGGCTGACCACCGAACCGGCGGTCCGCGTCCGCAACCTGCACCGCAGCTTCAACTCCGACGGGGGTGTCCTCAACGGCCTCGACCTGGACATCGCCCCCGGCGAGTTCGTGGCCCTGATCGGCCGCTCCGGCACCGGCAAGAGCACCCTGCTGCGGGCGCTGGCCGGCCTGGACCGCGACGTCGCCGGGCACGGCCGGATCCAGGTCCCGGAGTCGGTGTCGGTGGTCTTCCAGGACTCCCGGCTGCTGCCCTGGAAGCGGGTCCTGGACAACGTGGTCTTCGGGCTGCGTGGCGCCGGCGCGGCCGATCGGGGCCGCAAGGCGCTGGCCGAGGTCGGTCTCGCCGGCCGGGAGCGGGCCTGGCCGTACCAGCTCTCCGGCGGTGAGCAGCAGCGGGCCTCGCTGGCCCGGTCGCTGGTGCGCGAGCCGCAGCTGCTGCTGGCCGACGAGCCGTTCGGCGCGCTGGACGCGCTCACCCGGATCCGGATGCACGCCCTGCTGCGCCGGCTGTGCGAGACGCACCGGCCGGCGGTGCTGCTGGTCACCCACGACGTCGACGAGGCGATCGTGCTCGCCGACCGGGTGATCCTGCTGGACGCCGGGGTGGTCGACACCGACGTCCGGGTGGAGCTGACCAACCGGTCCCGCTCCGACGCCGGGTTCGCCGAGTTGCGCAGCCTCCTGCTGGACCGTCTGGGGGTGGCCGCCGATGCCTAGGAAACTGCACCTCAACGCGTTCCTGATGAGCGTCGGCCACCACGAGGCGTCGTGGCGCCTGCCCGAGTCGGACCCGTACGCGAGCTGGGACGTGAAGCACTTCCAGAACCTGGCCCGGATCGCCGAGCGTGGCAAGCTGGATTCGGTCTTCTTCGCCGACAGCCCGGTGCTCCAGGGCGACCCGGGCCGGCGGCCGGCCGGGAAGCTGGAGCCGACCGTGCTGCTCACCGCCCTGGCCGCGGTCACCGAGCACATCGGGCTGATCGCCACCGCCTCCACCTCCTACAACGAGCCCTACAACCTGGCCCGCCGGTTCGCCTCGGTCGATCACGTCTCCGGCGGCCGGGCCGGCTGGAACATCGTCACCACCGCCGGCGCGGACGCGGCCCGCAACTTCGGCCTCGACGACGTCCCGGCGCACCGCGACCGGTACGAACGGGCCGCCGAGTTCGTCGAGGTGACCACGAAACTGTGGGACAGCTGGACCGACGACGCGGTGATCGCCGACAAGGACGCGGGCGTGCACGCCGACGCGGCGAAGGTCCGGCCGATCAACCACCGGGGCCGCTGGTTCCGGGTGGACGGGCCGCTGAACGTGCCGCGCTCCCCGCAGGGTTGGCCGCTGCTGGTGCAGGCCGGCTCCTCGGAGGACGGCCGGCAGTTCGCCGCCCGCTACGCCGAGGCCGTCTTCACCGCCCAGCAGACCCTCGCCGAGGCCCAGGCCTTCTACGCCGACCTCAAGCAGCGGGCGGCCGCGCTGGGCCGGGACCCGGACCACATCAAGATCCTGCCCGGGATCGTGCCGGTCATCGCCGCCACCGAGGCCGAGGCCCAGGAGCTCGACGCCGAGCTGGAACGGCTGATCAGCCCCGAGTACGCCCGGCGGCAGCTCGCCGAACGCTTCCAGCTCGACCCCGCCGACCTGCCCCTGGACGAGCCGCTGCCGGACAACCTGCCGACCGAGGACGAGATCGAGGGCGCCAAGAGCCGCTTCACGCTGATCGTCGACCTGGCCCGGCGGGAGAACCTGACGGTCCGGCAACTGATCGGCCGGCTCGGCGGCGGCCGCGGCCATCGCACCTTCGCCGGCACCCCCGAGCAGGTCGCCGACACCATCGAGGACTGGTTCCACAGCGGCGCCGCCGACGGCTTCAACATCATGCCCGCGGTCCTGCCGTCCGGCCTCACCGCCTTCGTCGACCAGGTCGTGCCGATCCTCCAGGACCGGGAGCTGTTCCGCACCGACTACGAGGGCACCACCCTGCGCGACCACTACGGCCTTCCCCGTCCCGTCAACAGCCTGGAGCTGACCACCGTATGACCCGGCAACTGCACTTCAACCTGTTCCTGCACGACACCGGACACCACGAGGCGTCCTGGCGGCTGCCCGAGTCGGACCCGAACGCGAACCTGTCGCTCGCCGCCCACCAGCACCTGACCCGGGTCGCCGAGGACGCCAAGTTCGACTCGGTGTTCCTGGCCGACAGCCCGGTGCTGTGGAGCGACCCGGGCCGCCGCCCGGCCGGAAAGCTGGAACCCACCCTGCTTCTGGCCGCGCTGGCCGCGACCACCACCCGGATCGGGCTCATCGCGACGGCGTCCACCTCGTACAACGAGCCGTACAACCTGGCCCGCCGGTTCGCCTCGCTGGACCACCTGTCCGGCGGCCGGGCCGGCTGGAACATCGTCACCACCGCCGGCGAGGCCGCCGCCCGCAACTTCGGCCTCACCGACCAGCCCCTGCACAAGACCCGGTACGAGCGGGCCGACGAGTTCCTCCAGGTCTCCACGAAACTGTGGGACAGCTGGACCGACGACGCGATCGTGGCCGACAAGGAGTCCGGCATCCACGCCGTCCGCGACCGGGTCCGCGACATCGGCCACCACGGCACCCACTTCCAGGTGCAGGGGGCGCTGAACGTGCCGCGCTCCCCGCAGGGCTGGCCGCTGCTGGTGCAGGCCGGTTCGTCGGACAACGGCAGGGAGTTCGCCGCCAGGTGGGCGGAGGCGATCTTCGTGGCCAACCCGACCCTCGCCGAGAGCCAGGAGTTCTACGCCGACATCAAACGCCGTGCCGTGGCGGCCGGCCGCGACCCCGACCACGTGGTCGTGCTGCCCGGCATCGTTCCGGTGATCGGCGACAGCCCAGCCGAGGCGCTGGAACTGGAGGCCGACCTGGAACGGCTGATCAGCCCCGAGTACGCGGTCGGCACGCTGGCCACCGTCCTCGGCGTCGACGTCGGGCGGTTGCGCCTGGACGAGCCGCTGCCCGCCGACCTGCCGGCCGAGGACGAGATCGAGGGCCACAAGAGCCGCCGCACCCTGATCGTGGAGTGGGCACGGCGCGACAACCTGACGGTCCGCCAGCTGATCGGCAAGCTCGGCGGCGGACGTGGTCACCGCACCTTCACCGGTACGCCGGTGCAGGTCGCCGACACGATCCAGCACTACTTCGAGAACGGCGCCGCCGACGGCTTCAACATCATGCCGGCGGTCCTGCCGTCCGGCATCGAGGCATTCGCCGCCAAGGTCGTGCCGATCCTCCAGGAGCGCGGCCTGTTCCGCACCGAGTACACCGGCCGCACGCTGCGCGAGCACTACGGCCTGCCCCGCCCGGCGAACACTTTGGAGTTGATCAACGGATGAGTATTCCCCTGCGGCCGTTCGGGCGTACCGGCGTCAAGGTCAGCGCGCTGGCGCTGGGCACCATGATGTTCGGCGAACGCGGCAACCCCGACCACCACGACAGCATCCGGATCATTCACCGGGCCCTGGACGCCGGCATCAACCTGGTCGACACCGCCGACGTCTACAGCCAGGGCGAATCCGAGGAGATCGTCGGCAAGGCGCTGAAGAACCGGCGCGACGACGTCTTCCTGGCCACCAAGTTCCACGGCCGGATCGGCACCGACGCGAACCACTTCGGCAACTCCCGCCGGTGGATCATCCGCGAGGTGGAGCACAGCCTGCGCCGGCTGCGCACCGACCACATCGACCTCTACCAGGTGCACCGCCCGGAGGAGGACACCGACTTCGACGAGACCCTGGGCGCCCTGTCCGACCTCGTCCACCAGGGCAAGATCCGCTACATCGGCACGTCCACATTCGAGCCGTCGGCGATCGTCGAGGGCCAGTGGATCGCCGAGAAGCGCGGCCGGGAGCGTGTCGTCTCCGAACAGCCGCCCTACTCGATCCTGGCCCGCGGCATCGAACGCGAGGTCCTGCCGATCGCCCAGAAATACGGCCTCGCCGTCATCCCGTGGAGCCCGCTGGCCGGCGGCTGGCTGTCCGGCAGGTTCCGGGCGGGCGCCCCGCAACCCGCCACCAGCCGCGGCGGCCGCCAGCCCGGCCGGTTCGAGATCAGCGCGCCGGAGAACGCCGGCAAGCTCGCCGCCGTCGAGGCCCTCGCACTGCTGGCCGAACAGTCCGGCCTGTCCCTGATCCATCTGGCGCTCGGCTTCGTCCTCGAGCACCCGGCCGTCACCGCGCCGATCATCGGCCCGCGCACGCTGGAACAGCTGGAGGACCAGCTCGGGGCGGCCCAGGTGCGGTTGAGCCGGGACGTGCTCGACGAGATCGACAAGATCGTGCCGCCCGGCGTCACGCTGTCCGCCCGTGACCAGGGCTACCAGCCGCCGTCGGTGACCGATCCGGCCCGCCGCCGCCGGAGCGCGACATGAGCGAGCTTGCGAGCGAATCATCAGACACAGTCTTGAACTCATGGCGGCGCCGGAGCGAAGCGGAGGTGACGACATGAGCGCGACGTTTCTCTGGTACATCCCGAACACCGTCGATCCCGGGCATCGCGGCGACGACGCGGTCGACGGCTACGGCACCCTCGACCACAGCGTCGACCTGGCCGTCACCGCGGAACGGCACGGCTGGTCCGGCGCGCTGATCGGCACCGGCTGGGGGCGGCCGGACACGTTCACGGTCGCCACCGCGCTCGCCGCCCGGACCACCACGTTCCGGCCACTCGCCGCGATCCGGCCCGGCTACTGGCGGCCCGCACACTTCGCCAGCGCGGCCGCCACCCTCGACCGGCTGTCCGGCGGCCGCCTGCTGATCAACATCGTGAGCGGGCAGGACAACCTCGCCGCCTACGGCGACATCGAGGTCGATCAGGCCACGAGGTACGCGCGGACCCGGGAGTTCATGCGCATCGCGCGGCGACTCTGGACCGAGGAGAACGTGACGTACGCGGGTGAGCACTTCAGCGTCACGAATGCCACTGTCGTGCCCCGCCCGTACCGGAATGGTCCTCGCCTCTATTTCGGTGGCGCGTCAGCCGCCGCCGAGAAGGTCGCCGCGACCGAGGCCGACGTCCAGCTCTTCTGGGGTGAGCCGCTGGACGGCGTCGCCGAGCGCATCGACCGGCTCCGCACGCTCAGCGGCGACCTGGACCGGGATCTGCCGCCGCTGGAGTTCGGGCTGCGGATCACCACCCTGGTCCGGGACACCACCGAGCAGGCCTGGCACGACGCCGAGGAGAAGGTCGCCGAGATGGCGGGCCGCTCCGGCAGCACCGAGTTGCTGCGCCGCGCCGCGGTCGGCCAGCAGCGGCTGCTCGACCTGGCCGACCGTGGTGAGGTGCTGGACAGCTGCCTCTACACGGCGCCCGGCCGGTACGGCGGAGGCGGCGCCGGGACGACCTGGCTGGTCGGTTCCGCCGACGACGTGGCCGCGGCCCTGCGAAAGTACGCCGACCTGGGCATCAGCCACTTCGTCCTGTCCGACACGCCGTACCGGCGGGAGACCGCCCGGGTGGGCGACGCGCTCATCCACCGGCTGCGCGAACCGGTCCCGGCGGCCACCTGATCCACCCCGGCGTGGAGTCCGCGGCGGCCCGGACTCCACGCCAGTACAGTGCGGAAGATGACGAACCTGCGCAAACAGATCGTGGCCGAGTTCGGCGTGAATGCGTCGATCACACCCGCGGACGAAATCCGGGAACGCGTGGGCTTCCTCAAGGACTACCTCCGGTCGACGCCCTCCACCGGCTTCGTGCTGGGCATCAGCGGCGGGCAGGACAGCACGCTGGCCGGGAAGCTGTGCCAGTTCGCGTGCGAGCAGCTGCGCGCGGAAGGCCACGACGCCACGTTCGTCGCGGTGCGGCTGCCGTACGGCGTACAGGCCGACGAGCACGACGCGCGGATCGCGCTCGACCACATCGGCCCGGACCGGTTGATCGAGGTGAACGTCAAACCGGGCGCCGACGCGGTGTCCGGTGCCGTGGCCGCCGGCTTCGAGCCGTTGCGCGACTTCGTCCGCGGCAACGTCAAGGCCCGCGAGCGCATGATCATCCAGTACGCGATCGCCGGGCAGCTGAACATGCTCGTCGTCGGCACCGACCACGCCGCCGAGGCGGTGACCGGCTTCTTCACCAAGCACGGCGACGGCGGTGCCGACGTCACCCCGCTGGCCGGCCTGACCAAACGGCAGGGCGGCGCCCTCCTGCGTGAACTGGGCGCGCCGCCGAGCACGTGGCAGAAGGTGCCGATCGCCGACCTCGAGGACGACCGGCCCGGGCTGCCCGACGAGGCGGCGCTCGGGCTCACCTACGACGAGATCGACGACTACCTGGAGGGCGCGGACGTCACCCCGGAGGCGGCGGGCCGGATCGAATCGCTCTACCTCGCCACCCGCCACAAGCGGGCCCTGCCGGTCACTCCGCTCGACCACTGGTGGCGCCCCTGACCCGCACGATCCGCTTCCTCAACCCGGGCTCGGCCCGGCCGATAGGCGGGGCGTGTTGACGCTACGTCTGTACGTCGCGCTGGCCGGCCTCGCGGTGGTGACCTACCCGGCCTGGCCGGCGCAGCAGCGTGGCTGGGTGCTTCTGGCGGTCTGCCTCAGCCCGCTGCCGGCCCTGGTGACGGGCCTGCGCCGCACCGCGCCGGGGGCGGCGCGGGTGGCCTGGTGGTTGCTGCTGGCCGGGACCGTCGTCTACGGCATCGGCAACGCCGTCTGGGCATGGCGGCTGACAGACGCCGGACGGGCCGTCGCCGACGCCGACAACGTGGTCAGGGTCACCATGACAATGGGCGGCGGGCTGACCCTCGCGGCATCGCTGACCGTGGTGCTGCGACGCGGACGCGCGGACATCGGCGGGATCATCGATTCGGTGATCGCCGCCATCGGGCTCAGCGGCGTGCTCTGGAGCATCGTTCTGCTGCCGGCGATGACCGCTGACGGCCTGTCGACCGGCCAGCAGATCATCCGGTTCCTGAACGTCTTCCTCCTGGCCGGCACGCTGGGCGGGATGCTGCGGGTCTCCCTCGCGCCCTATCGACCGTCGGCACCGGTGATGTTGCTCTGCGCGTCCGGCGCATTCGCGCTGGCCCAGAACGTGTCTACCGTGATCGGTGCCGACTGGCAGAACATCCCCTACATGGCGGCGTTCGTCGCGGTCGGCGGCGCGGCGCTGCATCCGTCGATGGCACAGATGACCGCGCCGGGTCCGACCCCTGTCGACGACCTGAGCACCGGCCGGTTGGTCTTCCTCGGCATCATGCTCGCGATCGCCCCTGTCATCGGCGGCGCCCGGGAACTGCTGGGCCTGTCCTCCGACGGTGTGCTGCTGGTGATCTCGTCGGCCGTCATGATCCCACTGGTCATGGCGCGGATCGCCCGGCTCTCCCGCGCCCGTCGAGCGGCCGAGACCGCCTTGCACCGGCTGGCCACCTCCGACTCGCTGACCGGACTGCCCAACCGCGCCGCCTGCGTCGAGCGGATCACCCGGGAACTCGCCGCCGGGCCGGACGATCTGGCCGTGCTGTTCTGCGACCTGGACGGCTTCAAGCCGGTGAACGACCGTCTCGGCCACGCCGCCGGAGACGCGCTGCTCATCGGCGTGGCCGAACACTTACGAGCCCGTCTGCGGAACGAGGATCTGGTCGGCCGATTCGGCGGCGACGAATTCGTGATCGTCTGCCGTGGCCCCGGAGCTGCCGACGCGATGGTCGACCGGGTCCGGACGCTGGCCGCCCGGTCGTTCGCCGTCGGTGGCGAGCAGGTACGCATCGGCGTCAGCGTGGGCGTCGCCATCGCCCGGCCGCACGACACCACCGACGCCATCCTCACCCGCGCCGACCTCGCGATGTATGAGGCCAAGAAGCGCAAGAAGGTCGGTGTCATCAGCGTGGCCTCGGCATAGCGGCGCCGCGCGGTCGGCCGCGCACAGCAAGCTGTCGTATTGTCGGGCGGTGCCTGAATCCCTACCGAGCCGCGGTAGTGCGGCTGTCAAAGCCGCCGCCCCCGGCCCGTCCCGCAAGAGCGGACCGCCGCTGAAGACCAAGGCCGAGAAGCGGGCCGAGGCCAAGGTCGCCAAAGCGCGCGCCCGGGCGAAGCGCAAACGCCGTGAGATCCTGTCGGTGGCCGGCGCCGCGGTGGGCGTGCTGGCTCTCATCGTCGGGCTGATCGTGTGGATCGGCAGCACATCGTCGCCGTCGTCGTCCCCCACCGCGAGCACGAGCACCGACGCCGGCGTGAGTGCCGCCGACACCACCACCCCGGCGTTCCCGCCGCTGCCCCCGGGCGCAGACCCCGCGCTGGGCACGAAGCCGTCGGTGGCCAAGGGCACCGGCGCCGTCACCGAACTCAAGTCGGCCACCCTCGTCGAGGGCACGGGCGCGGCGGTCCAGTCGGGTCAGACGGTCGACGTGAACTACGTCGGCGTGACCTACGCCGACGGCAAGGAGTTCGACTCGTCCTGGAGCCGGTCCGAGCCGTTCAGCTTCCAGGTCGGGGCGGGCAAGGTCATCAAGGGCTGGGACCAGGGCCTGCTCGGGGCGAAGGTGGGCAGCCGGGTGCAGCTCGACATCCCGGCCGACCTCGCCTACGGCGAGAACGGCCAGCCGGCCGGCACGCTGCGATTCGTCGTCGACGTCCTGGCCGCCTCCTGACCCTGGTCACCGAGCGAGTCCGGCGCCCACCCGGCCGGGCTCGCTCTCAGCCGCCGGCCGACGCGCGACGGGGTTTTCCCGGGTTGAGCCGGTCGGCGTGGAGCGAGGGTTGTGCGGACGGTGCGGGCCGCGCCGGCATGTAGTCCTCGAGCAGCGCCGGGGTGAGCCCCGCCCGGTGGATGGCCTTGAGGGCGGCGACGAAGTCGTCGCGGAAGGCCTCGCGGAAGTGCATCAGGATGATGTCGCCCGGCTGGACCCGCTTACCCTCCTGGTAGCGGACCTTGCCCTTGTGCACGGTCTCGGTCCACATGAACGCGGCCGTCATGCCGCAGTCCTTGGCCGCCCGCAGCGTGGTGCCGTCCTTGTTGCCGAAGGGCGGCCGGAACAGGGTCGGCCGTTTCCCGAACCAGGCGCCCAGCTTGTCGGCCGAACCGCAGATCTCGCGGCGCTGGAAGTCGTAGGAGCGGCCGCGCAGGTTGGGGTGGGTGACGGTGTGGGCCTCGATGGTGGCCCCGGCGTCGAGCATGGGCTTGAAGTAGCCGGGGTCGTCCTTGACGGCGTCGGTCGTCAGGAAGAGCGTGACCGGCACGCCCGCGGCCGCGATCAGCTCCTGGCCCTCGGGCAGTTTGAGGTAGCCGTCGTCGATGGTCAGGAACGCGACCTTCTGCGTGGTGGGGATCCGCCGCAGATACTCCACCCTGTCGCCGGCCGGCAGGGTGATGGGCTGCGGTTCCGGGGCGGGCGCGAAGTCGGGGATGCCGTAGCGTGCGCGCTGGGCCGACCGGGTGGACTCGAGGGTCGGAGCGGCCGGGCTCGCCGGCGACGTGCTGGGGGCGGCGGTCGCTGAGGACGGTGTGACCGGCGGGGTCGGACCGGTGGAGCAGGCGGCCAGCAGCGCGGCCATGCCGGCCGCGGTTATCGCACGAAAAGTCCTCGTGTTCCCCATCCGCGCGATTCTCGCGGCCCCGATGTGAAGCCGGGGTCAAGCCCCCTCGGGTTGAGTTGTCGGTCACCTGCCGTTGGTGTGACGTACATCTCAAAGCAACCTTTTCGCCATCCGTCCGCCCAGGTCAGCGCCACTCATGACGCCGACCTCGGCCAACTGGCGGACAATCTGTTCACTCTTCTCCCCTAGTCTCGCAACCAGTTCGAACGAGTATCGGACCGCTCACTTTGCGTGAGCCCTGCGCTGGATGGGAGGCATCATGGCGAAGGACAAGAAGAAGGACAAGAAAGATAAAAAGGGCAAGAAGAGCAAGAAGAAGTAGTGTCGCGGCGTCTCGCCGGGGCGAACCCGGCGAGACGCCGCGGTGAGGTCAGCCACCCGCACCACCGCCGCCGGTCGCGACACCGGTGATCGCCTGCGTCTCCTGGGCGATGAGGTCCATCAGCGACACCCCGTCGGCGTCACGGTTCACGAGGATGACGCCCACCCAGCCGGTGTCCGGGTAGATGCTCCAGTTGGCGCCGACCCCGGGATTGCCACCGGCCCGCTGCAACGACCGCTGGCCGCCGACGATGTCGATCACCGTCCCGTAGGACCCGAACGACGACGGCCCGTGCGGGATCTTCGCCGAGGTGAACACGTCGGCCCACGGCCGGTCGAGCACCGTACCGTCGCCGAGGGCCTGCGCGAACCGGACCAGATCCGGCGCGCTGGCGAAGCCACCGTCACCGGGCGCGTCGACGAAGGCGCGGCCCGGGTTCTTTCCGAGCACATACGGGTACGGGCTGCCCAGCTCCAGATGACGCAGCGCGTCCACCACCCGCCCACCGTCCACCCGCATGTACGGATGGGCGACGTCGGCCCGGGTCAGCCACCGCGGCCGGGTGTGGAACGCCGCCCCGGTCATCCCGCACCGCCGGAAGATGTTCTCCTCGACGTAGTCCCAGTACGGCCGCCCGCTCACCGCCTCCACGATCAGCGCCGGAATGGTGGTCTCCGCCTCCGCGTGGGTGGTGCTGGGAACGCCCGGCACACCCACCAGCCTCGCCCGCCGGACCCGCTGCTCGTGGTAGCGGCGCACCTCGTCACGGCTGCCGAAGACGCGGTGCACCTCCTCGGCCGGCATGTCCAGCCCGGAGGTGCCGGACAGCAGGTGGTGGACGGACACCTTCTCGGCGACGTCCGCGGCGAACCCGGTCAGGTGCTTCCCGACCGGGTCCGTCAGGTGCAGCCGCCCCTGCTGGGCCAGTTGCAGGATGGCCACCGCGTGGAACGGCTTGCCCGCCGAACTGAGGGTGAACGCGGTCCCCTCGTGGTTACGGATCCCCCGCTCCTGATCGGCCCAGCCGTAGGCGCGTGACAGCACGGTCCGGCCCCGGTGCGACAGCAGCACCACGCCGGAGAATCTCCCCTCGGCGGCCAGCCCCGCCACGTACCGGTCGTAGGCGCCGCCGGGCCGAGTGTCCGGCGGGATCCGCCCCGCGGGCCCGGCGTGGGCGGATCCGGTGCGCACGAACGGCGCGCCGGCCGCCACGCCGGCCCAGGTCATCACGCACCGCCGGTCGATGCCACGTCTCGAAGTGTCCATGTGTCCACTCAAGACGTACGCCTGTTGCGGTGCCGTATGCGCTTTTCGATACGCCCGCGATAGATCGGGTCAGAACGTGACCTGCAGGGAGACGAGCCGGTGGCCGAACGGCGGGGTCGGTTGCCGGTCCGGGGTCTCGTAGGCGGGGCGCAGGTCCGGGCAGCGGTCGAGCAGGATCCGCAGGCACTCGTCGGTCTCCATCCGGGCGAGCGCGGCACCCAGGCAGTAGTAGGTGCCCATGCCGAAGGCGAGGTGCCGGTTGCGTTCGCGGGTGATGTCGAAGACGTCCGGGTCCGCGAAGACGGCCGGGTCGCGGTTGGCGGCCATCAGCGCGAGGTAGACGTGCTGCCCGGCCGGGACGGTGTGGCCGGCCAGTTCGACGGGTTCGGTGGCGATGCGGCCGATGACGCCGGCCGGGCCGCCGCAGCGCAGCATCTCCTCGACGGCGGAGGGCATCAGGTCCGGATCCCGGCGGAGCCGGTCGAACTGGTCAGGGTGGTCGAAGAGCAGCACGAGCCCGTTGGCGATCAGGTTGGCGGTGGTCTCGTGGCCGGCGAAGAGCAGCAGGACGCAGTTGGCGACCGCCTCGTCCTCGGTGACGATGCCCTCGGCCTCGGCGGCCATGAACATGCTCAGCACGTCCTCGCGGGGCGCACGGCGCCGGTCGGCGGCGAGGACCCGCAGATAGTCGTGGAATTCGAGCATGCTGCGCTGGGCCTCGCGCAGTTGCTGCACGTCGCCGTTGCCGAAGATCGGCAGGATGTCGCGGGACCAGGCCTGGAGTTGCTCGCGGTCGCTGACCGGCATGCCGAGCAGTTCGGCGATCACGTTGGCGGGCAGCGGGTAGGCCAGGTCGTGGACCACGTCCATCTGGCCCTTCTCGGCGACGGCGTCGAGCAGTTCGTGGGTGAACGCGCGCACCCGGGGCCGGAGCCGGTCGACCATCGCCGGGGTGAAGTAGCGCTTGAGCAGCTGCTGGAAGCGGACGTGGTCGGCGGGAACGGTGTGGCCCATCCACATCTCGACAGCCCCGCGGACCGGGCCGAGTTCCTCGTGCTGGAGAGCGCGGGCCATGTTGGCGCTGTCCATGCGCTTGTCCCGCAGGGCGGCGTTGACGTCGGCGTACCGGGTCAGCAGGTAGGCGTCGAGCGGGGGCAGCCAGGCGAGCGGGCTTTCGGTCTGGATCCGGCGCAGAAAGCCGGTGGGATTCGCCATCGCCTCGGGAGTGAACGGGTCGTAGTCCTGCACTGTCGCGGCATGGTCACTCATGGTGCCGATTCTGGCCGAATTATGTGATCGTCATCTATCCTGACTTTCTTAAACTCGCTAACTTTGCTGGTTGACCGACTGGGAGCGTGGCCATACGGTGACATCGATCACACTCGATGCACACCGGGAGAACGCGCATGAGGAGTCGCATCGTCGCCGTGGTGGCGGCCGTGCTCGGTTCGCTCGCCGCGACCGCACCGGCCGCCGCGGCGCCGGAATCGCCATCGGCCGGGTTCGTGGTGCGGGACGGCCACCGGCTCGAGCTGAACGGGAAGTCGTTCCGGTTCGGCGGGACGAACAACTACTACCTGTTCTACAAGAGCCGGGCGATGGTCGACGACGTGTTCGCCGACGCCCGGGCCGCCGACCTCACCGTGCTGCGCACCTGGGCGTTCGGTCTGATCGGCAACGCCGACGGCAGCAACTCGGTGGCGCCCGCCCCCGAGGGCGTCTACTTCCAGTACTGGGACGGCGAGAAGCCCGCCTTCAACGATGGCCCGAACGGCCTCGAACGCCTGGACTACGTCATCGACGCGGCCCGCCGCAACGGCATCAAGCTCGTGCTGCCGCTCACCAACAACTGGTCCGACTTCGGCGGCATCGATCAATATGTACGCTGGCGTGGCGGTCAACATCATGACGACTTCTACACGGATCCCGTCATCAAGGGCTGGTACCGCGACTACATCGATCACGTGTTGAACCGCGTCAACACGATCACCGGGGTCAAGTACAAGGACGACCCGACGATCATGACGTGGGAGCTGGGCAACGAGCCGCGCTGCAAGGGCTCGGGCGTCTACCCGCAGAGCTCCGGCTGCACCACCCAGACGATCACCGCATGGGCCGACGAGATGTCCCGGCACATCAAGAGCATCGACTCCAAGCACCTGGCCAGCGTGGGTGACGAGGGCTTCTTCTGCGACGGGCCGGACGCCCCGGACTGGATCGACAACTGCGGCGAGGGCATCGACACCATCGCGCTGACCAGACTGCCGGCCATCGACGTGATGTCCTACCACCTCTACCCGGACGGCTGGGGCAACCGCACCGCGCAGTGGGGCTCGGACTACATCACCCGGCACAACCGGGCGGCCCGCGAACTGGGCAAGGCCTCGATGCTGGGCGAGTTCGGCTGGAAGAACAAGAACACCCGCAACCCGGTCTACCAGCAGTGGATGAGCGACTTCACCCGTACCGGTGGAAGTGGTTCCCTGTACTGGATCCTGTCCGGATCGCAGGACGACGGCACGCTGTACCCGGACTACGACGGCTTCACCGTCTACTGCCCGAGCCCGGTGTGCACGACCATTACCAACGCCTCCCACGAGATCGCGTCAGGACAGCGGTCACTGCCGCCGGTCGCCGACCACGACACCGCGGTGACCGAGTTCGACACCCCGGTCACGCTGCGGCCGACCGCGAACGACATCGCCTACCGCACCAAGGTCCAGCCGGCGAGCATCGACCTGGATCCGGCCACGCCGCAGCGCCAGACGACCCGGACGGTCACCGGCGGGACGTTCACGGCGACCGTCTCCGGCGACCTCACCTTCACCCCCGACACCGGGTACGTGGGACGCGTGGCCGTCTCCTACACGGTCAAGGACCAGGCCGGCCGGACGTCGAACGTGGCGACCGTGACGGTGACCGTGAAGCCCGATCCGGCCGCGGTGGCGGTGCTCGCCTCGTTCGAGACCGGCACCGAGGGCTGGGCGTCCGCACCGTGGCAGGCCAACGGCGGCACCGTCGAGCAGACCACCGCGTTCGCCACGCACGGCATCCACGGCCTGCGGGTCAACGCGGCCGACGGCGGATGGTTCGGCGTCACCTTCGCCGAACCGGTCGACCTGTCCACCCGGACCGCGCTCAAGTACGACCTGCGGACGAGCCCGACGGCCGGCACCAACGCGGCGATCGCGGTGCAGACCGGTTCCGGGCTCGCCTGGTGCCAGTCGAACTTCACCTGGGTCAACCAGGACTCGACCACGACCGCGACCATCGACCTGCTGTCCGCGATGTCGTGTGACAGCGCGGCGCTGGCCGACGTCCGCATCCTGTGGATCTACATCAACCCCGGCACCGTCGACATCGACCACGTCCGGGCCGAATGATCCAGCGCCTGTCCCGGACGGGGAGCCCAGCCCTCACCTTCCGGGACAGGCGCCACAGAACCTTCGCGGTCGAGGTCCGAGTGTCACTTCCAGCTCCTTCCTTCTTGTACGCATGTCCTCGTCCCCGCCTGATCAGGGCCCGCCCGGTCGGCGCGATCTTGCTGCCCACTGCGGCCTGTGCCGCCCGCGCCGGGCGTAGATCGGTCGGACACCTTCGCATGTGCCGCCGGTCGCGCCGGGTGGGTGGTCGCGGTGGCGCTTGCCAGGCACCCGGGATGGTGTTCCCGGCCGTCACGCCGCTCCCTCCGGGCGAGTGGTCGCGGTCATGCTTCCCAGGCAACCGGGCGCCACTCCCGGCCGTCACGCCGCTCGCGCCACGCGGGTGGTGGCGCTTGATGCGGTCGCGCCACGGGGAGCCCGCCGGGAATCACTCACCGTGACCGTGATCTTGGGTGCATGAGGTTGCGTGGTATACCCGTGCTGTCCTGGCCACCCCTATCCTCCACAAGAGCCGGTGAACCGGGTCCCTCGCTCACGCGGAGTTCCGGCCGGCCGGGGTTTCGGCGGTGAACGCACACGAAAGCCGCCACGTGGGCGACCATCGCCGCGATAGCGACGTAGGCGACCACGACACTGCCGCCGTGTGCACCCACCCTGGTGCAAGCGCGACCACCCGCACCGGGCGACCGGCGCTCCGGTAGAGGGCAACCCGGGAGCCTGGCCGGCAACACCGCCACCGCCCGCCCAGCGTGACCGAAACGGCCGGGAGCGGCGGCAGACGGGAGGGCGGCGACTGGACCGGCCTGCCCGGGCACCGATCTACGCCCGGCGGGCGCGGCAAAGGCCGGAGCGGGCAGCGAGATCGCGCCGACCGGACGGGACGGCCCTATCAAGCGGGGACGAGGACACGCGTACAAGAGAAAAGGAGCTGGAACCGAAACGCGGACCTCGACCACGGGAGATCTCTAGTGCACCAGGGCCGCCACCGGCTCCGGGGCGGCGGCCGGGAGCCGGTGTGGCCGCACCACCAGGAAGAACACCGCGGTGGCGGCCACCATGCCACCGGCCACGACGACGGCCATCGCGACCGCGCCGACGCCGAGGAGCCCGACCAGCGGGGCGGCCAGCGCACCGACCCCGAACTGGACCGCGCCGAGGAGCGCGGCCGCCGTGCCGGCCGCCTCGCCGTGCCGGGACAGGGCCAGCGCCGGGGCGTTCGGCATGGCCAGGCCGACCGTGGCGAGAACCAGGCCGAGCGGCACGAGAATGCCGGCCAGGCCGCCGAACCCGGTGACCGCGGTCAGGACCAGCACCGCGCCGGATCCGACGCCGGCCAGCAGCGCGACGCTCATGATCTGCTGCGGTGTCCAGTGCAGCAGCAGCCGCACGTTGAACTGGGTCGCCCCGATCAGGCCGATCGCGCCACCGGCGAAGATCAGCGCGAACTGCTGCTCGCTGAGGTCGTAGCCGTCCTGGAAGACGTACGAGGACCCGCTCACGTAGGCGAACAGCGCCGCCATCGCGAGCCCGGCCACCAGGATCAGTCCCACGTACACCCGGTCGGTGAGCAGCCGGCCGTAGTCGCGGGCCGTGCCGGGCAGCCCCTCGTTGCGGCGCTTGGCGACCGGCAGCGTCTCCGGCAGCACCCACGCGGAAACCGCCATGATCGCGACCCCGGCGAGGGCCAGCACCACGAACACGCCGCGCCATGACGTCCAGTTCAGGACCAGGCCGCCGATGGTCGGCGCGAGCACCGGGGCGACGCCGATGACGAGCATGAGCCGGGAGAAGATCCGCGCCGCGTCGCGGTCGGAGAACAGGTCGCGCACCATCGCCATGGCCACCACCGACGCGGCGGCGGCGCCCAGGCCCTGGAGCACCCGCAGGATGCCGAGGGAGACCACGCCGGGGGCGACGACGCAGAGCGCCGAGGAGATCACGTGTACGGCGGTGCCGGCGAGAAGTGGGCGGCGGCGGCCGAACGCGTCGGAGAGCGGGCCGATCAGCAACTGGCCGAGCGCCAGGCCGGCCAGGGTGCCGGTGAGGGTGAGCTGCACGGCGGCGGCCGTGGTGGTCAGGTCGTCGGTGATGGCCGGAAGCGACGGCAGGTACATGTCGATGGTCAGCGGCCCGAGCGCGGAGAGGAGGCCGAGCACGAGAACGATCCGGAAGCGGCTCCGGGGCGGGGTCACAGGCACTTCTGCGACAAGTCGCGCCGCCGCTCGGATCTTCCGGCTCCCGGGATTCAGTAACGCCGGTCACGCGCACATCTTGCCGAAAACGTTTTCGTAAGGCAGCCTTGCCGCAGGCGATACGCATCGATTGGGGCTGATGCGTGTGGTCCGTCCGGTGATGTCCCATGCACGGAGCCGACCGGACGAAACCCATCCTCGCAGCACTGATTCCGTGGAGGTTCCGTGCGAACGAAACGCCTGGTCACACTGGTCGCCGCACTGCTGGCGATCATCCTCGTACCCACGTCGGCGAACGCCGCTCCCCCGACCTGGAGCCCGCCCGCCAACCTGGTCACGCCGCTGGCCCAGGTCTGGCAGCACCAGGAGCAGACCTACAACAACGGCAATCTGTACGGGTTCCGCAACTACGGCTGGGACCAGATCATGGCCAACCGTGGCTACATCAACTACTGCGTCCGCTGGGACTCGTCGGCGACCGTCACCGCCGCCCAGCGCGACCAGATCCACGCCGCGCTCGCCCGGCAGCACAAGAAGTGGATGGACGAACTGGTCGGGCACAACGCCTGGCCGTACGGTGACGTGCCGGTCCGCGTCGTCGGCTGGGCCGTGCGCAACCGCTCGCAGTTGCAGTGGTCCGACACGAGCGTGGCCATCTACGTCAACGACATCCGTGAGAACGCCCCGCAGTGCTCGGTGCCGTGCGGGCGGTTCTTCAACCAGAACGGCCAGTACCCGAACTGTCCCGGCGGCTACGCCCGCCACTACGACCAGTCGCTGTGGCTGACCGACGGCTTCGGCGGCGGCGCGGGCGGCGACTGGGGCCAGCGGATGGGCCGCGAGTACTTCATGAACAACATCAACACGGCGAACATGCACATCCTGCTGCACGAGATCGGCCATACGTGGGGTCTGGACGACTTCTACGACTGGACCCCGTCCGGCGTCAGCAACTTCATCATGCGCGCCGGCAGCTCCACCTCGATCACCGAGTTCGACGCGTGGATGCTGCGTGACTGGTGGCGGCACCTGAAGAGCCGCTACGGCTACTGAGACGGCGACGTCCCGGCCGGGTTGCCGCCCGGCCGGGACCGTTCGCTCAGGCGGTGGTCACCCACAGGCCGCGGCGGGTGAAGTGCTCGGCCGCCGCGGCCAGCTGCTCGGCGGTCGGCGGGACGGTGTCCGGCAGTGGGTAGCGCAACCCCAGCTCGCGGTACTTGGCGACGCCGAGCCGGTGGTAGCTGAGGATGTCGACCTGCTCGATGATGCCGCCGTCGTCCACCGAACCCCAGCGGGCGGCGTACTCGGCGACGCCGTCGATGTTGGCCGGGTCGTCGGTCAGCCCCGGCACCAGCACGAACCGGATCCGGGCGCGGTTGCCGCGGGCGGCCAGCCGGTCGCCGAAGACGATGGTCGGGTGCAGGGCGACGCCGGTGAGTTTCCGGTACGTGTTCGGGTCGCTGGACTTGACGTCCAGCAGCACCAGGTCGGTGTCGTCGAGCAGCTGGTCGGTGGCGCGGGCGCCGAGGAACCCGGCGGTGTCCAGCGCCGTGTGCATCCCCTCCTCCTTGCAGCGGCGCAGGTACGCCTCGACGAAACGGTTCTGCAGCAGCGGCTCCCCGCCGGAGACCGTCACCCCGCCGCCGGCCGCCTGGATGAACCCCCGGAACGACAGCATCTTGGCGACCAGGTCGCTGAGTGTGACCTGCTGACCGTTACGGCCCTCCCAGGTGTCCGGGTTGTGGCAGTACAGGCAGCGCAGGTGGCAGCCGGCGAAGAACGTGACGAACCGGGTGCCCGGGCCGTCCGCCGCGGTGACGACGTCCCACGAGTGCACCGACGCGACCGGCTCTCCGGGCGCCGGGTGCGCCCCGGCCGGGGTGATGCCCAGGTCGGGACGCTGGATGACGACCTTTCCGGTCACAGCGCGCCGTGGAAGGTGCGGGAGATGACGTCGCGCTGCTGCTCCTCGGTGAGCCGCACGAAGTTGACCGCGTACCCGGAGACCCGGATGGTCAGCTGCGGGTAGTTCTCCGGATGGGCCATCGCGTCCTCCAGGGTGTCCCGGTTCAGCACGTTGACGTTCATGTGGAAGCCGTCGACCGTCGAGTAGCCGTCCAGCACGCCGACCAGGTTGCGGACCCGTTCCTCGCGGCTGTTGCCGAGGCCGTTCGGGGTGACCGTGGTGGTCAGCGAGATGCCGTCCAGGGCGTCCCCGTACGGCAGCTTCGCCACCGACAGCGCGGCCGCGACCATGCCGTGCGAGTCCCGGCTGTTCATCGGGTTCGCGCCGGGGGCGAACGGCTGACCGGCCCGCCGCCCGTCCGGGGTGTTGCCGGTGTGCTTGCCGTAGACGACGTTCGAGGTGATCGTCAGCACCGACTGGGTGTGCACCGCCCCGCGGTAGGTCGGGTGCTTGCGGATCTTCGCCATGAACGTCTCGACCAGGCCGGCGGCGATCAGGTCGGCCCGGTCGTCGTTGTTGCCGTACGTCGGGAACTCGCCGTCGACGGTGTAGTCCACGATCAGGCCGCGCTCGTCGCGGACCGGCCGGACCGCCGTGTGCTTGATCGCCGACAGCGAGTCGGCGGCCACCGACAGACCGGCGATGCCGCACGCCAGGGTGCGCAGGACGTCGGTGTCGTGCAGCGCCATCTCGATGCGCTCGTACGCGTACCGGTCGTGCATGTAGTGAATGATGTTGAGCGCGTTGACGTAGGTGGCGGCCAGCCACTCCATCATCACGTCGAACCGCTCGGTCACCTGCCCGTAGTCGAGCACGTCGCCGTCCAGCGGCGGCAGCTGCGGGCCGACCTGGGCGCCGGAGATCTCGTCACGGCCGCCGTTGATCGCGTACAGCAGGGTCTTGGCCAGATTGACGCGGGCGCCGAAGAACTGCATCTGCTTGCCGACCGCCATCGCCGACACGCAGCAGGCGATCGCGGTGTCGTCGCCGAACTGGGGCCGCATCAGCTCGTCGTTCTCGTACTGGATGGCACTGGTGTCGATGGAGACCCGCGAGCAGAAGTCCTTGAAGCCCTGCGGCAGCTTCGGTGACCAGAACACGGTCAGGTTCGGCTCCGGCGCCGGGCCCAGGTTGTAGAGCGTCTGGAGGTAGCGGAAACTGGTCCGGGTCACCAGCGGCCGCCCGTCGGAGCCGATCCCGCCGATCGACTCGGTCACCCAGGTGGGGTCGCCGGAGAACAGCTCGTCGTACTCGGGGGTACGCAGGAACCGCACGATGCGCAGCTTGATGACGAAGTCGTCGACCAGCTCCTGCGCCTGCTCCTCGGTGAGCACGCCATCGGCGATGTCGCGCTGCAGGTAGATGTCGATGAACGTGGCGGTCCGGCCGAGCGACATGGCCGCGCCGTTCTGCTCCTTCACCGCGGCCAGGTAGGCGAAGTACAGCCACTGGATCGCCTCGCGGCCGGTGGTGGCGGGCGCGGAGATGTCGTAGCCGTAGCCGGCGGCCATCTCCTTCAGCTCGCCGAGGGCGCGGATCTGCTCGGACAGCTCCTCCCGGCGGCGGATCGTCTCCTCGGTCATCGCCCCGATGGCGCACGCGTCCTTGTCGGCCTTCTTCGCGGCGATCAGCGCGTCCACGCCGTAGAGGGCGACCCGCCGGTAGTCACCGATGATCCGGCCACGGCCGTACGCGTCGGGCAGGCCGGTGATGATGTGCGAGCGGCGGGCCGCCAGGATGTCCGGGGTGTAGGCGTCGAACACGCCGGCGTTGTGGGTCTTGCGGTACTTGGTGAAGATCTCCGCCACCCGCGGGTCGGGCGCGTACCCGTACGCCTTGAGGCCGCCCTCCACCATCCGCCAGCCGCCGTTCGGGATGATCGCGCGGCGTAGCGGAGCGTCGGTCTGCAACCCGACGATCAGCTCGTTGGCCTCGTCGATGTAGCCCGGCTTGTGGCTGGTGATCGTCGACGGGGTGACCGCGTCGACGTCGTAGATCCCGCGCTCGCGCTCGGCCGGGAACATGTCGGTCAGCCGCTGCCAGACGCCACGGGTACGGTCGGTCGGCCCCGCCAGGAACGAGGAGTCACCGGTGTACGGCTCGTAGTTCGCCTGAATGAAGTCACGCACGGCGATACCGGTGCGCCAGTCGTCACCGACGAATCCTCGCCACGCGTCAAGGCGGGTCACGGTTGTGCTCATCTCGGTCCTCCCGTCTCGGTGCGGTCCTCATTAAGGAAGTTCGGCGGGGACCGCACCGCCCTGAGCGCCTCAGCCCTGCTGGTAGTAGGCGGCCCGCATCAGTTCCTGCATGTCGTCGAGCATCGGCATCCGCGGATTGGCCGGGGCGCACTGGTCCTCGTACGCGTTGAGCGCCTGCTGCGGCAGCGACGCCAGGAACGCCTGCTCGTCGACGCCGAGCCGGGCGAACGACGGCTCGATGCCGACCGCCGTCCGCAGCCGCTCCACCGCGGAGGCCAGCGCCTCCACCGCCGCATCCGGATTCCCGTCGTGGGCCGACAGCCCGAGCATCGCGGCGATCTCGGCGAGCCGCTGCGGCGCCCGGTAGTTCTCGTACTTCGGCCAGCCGGACAGCTTCGACGGGGCGCTGCCGTTGTACCGGATCACGTGCGGCAACAACACCGCATTGGTACGCCCGTGCGCGATGTGGAAGGTGGCGCCCAGCGTGTGCGACATGGCGTGCACGATCCCGAGGAACGCGCTGCCGAACGCCATGCCGGCGACCGTGCCCGCGTTGTGCATCCGCTCGCGGGCGTCCGGGTCGCCGTGCAGCACCGACTTCTCGATGTTGGCGAAGATCAGGCGGATGGCGTGCAGGGCGAGACCGTCGGTGAAGTCGTTGGCGTACACCGACACGTACGCCTCGATCGCGTGGGTGAGCGCGTCGAAGCCGCTGTCGGCGGCGATCGGCCGCGGCATGCTGGCCGTCAGCGCCGGATCCACGATAGCGACCGTGGGGGTGAGCGCGTAGTCGGCCAGCGGGTACTTCTTGCCGGTGCGGTGGTCGGTGATGACCGCGAACGGGGTGACCTCCGCGCCGGTGCCCGAGGTGGTCGGCACGCACACCAGGCGGGCCTTCTCGCCCAGCGTCGGGAACCGGAACGCCCGCTTGCGGATGTCGAAGAACTTCTCCCGCATGTCCGAGAAGTTGATCTCCGGGTGCTCGTACTTCAGCCACATCACCTTCGCCGCGTCCATGGCCGAGCCGCCGCCGAGCGCGATGATCGTGTCCGGCCGGAACGAGCGCATCAACTCGGCGCCGCGGTCGACCGTGGTCATCCGGGGCTCCGGCTCCACGTCGTCGATGATCTGGAGAACCGCCTGGTTGGGCCGCCGCTGGAGCACCCGGCTGATCCGGTCGACGAAGCCCAGCCGGGTCATCGTCGCGTCGGTCACCACGGTCACCCGGTTCACGTCCGGCATGTCGGCGAGATAGCGGATCGCGTACGGCTCGAAATAGATCTTCGACGGCACCTTGAACCACTGCATGTTGTTGTTGCGCCGCCCGATCCGCTTGATGTTGATCAGGTTGACCGCCGACACGTTGTTCGACACCGAGTTGCTGCCGTAACTACCGCAGCCCAGCGTCAGCGACGGCACGAACGCGTTGTACATGTCGCCGATGCCGCCCTGCGACGACGGCGAATTCCAGATCACCCGCACCGCTTTGACCCGCTTGCCGAACTCCACGACCAGATCCCGGTCCTCGGTGTGGATGGCGGCGCTGTGCCCGAGCCCGTGGAACTCCACCATCTCGGTGGCCGCCCGCAGCCCCTCCTCCCGGGAGCCGACCCGGATCAGGGCCAGTACCGGGCACAGCTTCTCCCTGGTCAGCGGCTCGTTCTCGCCCACCTCGCCGACCTCGGTGAGAATGACCGACGTCTTCGGCGGCACGCTGAAACCGGCCTTCTCGGCGATCCACGCCGGCGACTTCCCCACCACGTCCGCGTTCAGGCGGGCGCCGCTGCACGCCGTCCCGTAGGCGGTCACGCCGAAGATGAACTCCTCCAGCATCCGCTTCTCGTCCGGCGAGGCCAGATAGGCGTGCAGCGAGCGGAACTCGTCGAGCGCGGCGTCGTAGATCTCGTCGTCGACGATGGCGGCCTGCTCGGAGGCGCAGATCATGCCGTTGTCGAACGACTTCGACAGCACGATGTCGTTGACCGCCCGCTTGAGCTTCGCCGACGACTCGATCCAGGCCGGCACGTTGCCGGCGCCGACGCCCAGGGCGGGTTTGCCGGTCGAGTACGCCGCCCGCACCATGTTGTTGCCACCGGTCGCCAGGATCGTGGCGATCCCCGGGTGATGCATGAGCGCGGTCGTCGCCTCCACCGACGGCCGGTCGATCCACTGGATGCAGTTCTCCGGCGCGCCCGCGGCCACCGCCGCGTCCCGGACGATCCGCGCGGCCTCGACGCTGCACCGCTGGGCCGCCGGATGGAACGCGAACACGATCGGATTGCGGGTCTTGAGCGCCAGCAGCGCCTTGAAGATCGCCGTCGACGTCGGGTTGGTGACCGGGGTGATGCCGGCGACCACCCCCACCGGGTCGGCGATCTCGATCAGGCCGGTGATGTCGTCCTCACTGATCACGCCCACCGTGCGCACCTTCGCCATGCTGTTGGTGACGTGCTCGCAGGCGAAGATGTTCTTGACCGCCTTGTCCTCGAAGACGCCGCGCCCGGTCTCCTCGACGGCGAATCTCGCGAGCGCGCCGTGCTTGCTGAGGGCGGCTACCGACGCCTTCTTGACGATGTGATCGATCCGCTCCTGGTCGAAGCCCTCGTAGTCGGTGAGTGCCTTGAGCCCGGCGGTGACCAGCGCGTCCACCATGATCGAGACGTCGGAGGGGGCACTCTGCTCGGTGTTGGTCATGATCGGATCCCTCGGTCGGTGACGGAGGTCTGCCGGGCCGCCGCCAACAGACTCACCTTCCGAGGATGGACCCGCCCACGTGCCCTGACCTGGGAAACGACGGATTCCGTTGGCCCCCGCGTGCCCGTTCGCCTCACCAGCCACACCGACCGGTTCCTGTCGATGCCGTCGCGGCGGGCCTCCCCCGTGGCGAGACCCGCCGCCGTGCGATCGTGTTACCTGCCGAGCCAATCGAGGCCGGCCGGCTCGACCACGGTCTGTTCCGCAATCCGCCGAAGGTCGTCGACGGTGAGCCCGGCGCCGCTGCCGACGAGGGTGAGCAGGCGGCCCCCACCGAGATCCACGACCAGGTAGAGCAGGCCCCTACCGGCCTCGTCGCTGCGCACCGGGATCCGCGCGGGGCGGCCGCCGACGGTCAGCTCGGTGCCACCGGGCGGCGCGTCGGTGGTGAGGCCGACCACGACGGACAGCTGCCCGGCCGCCTGGAGCCGGTCCTTCTTCGTCTCCTTCTGCTGCTTCTCCGAGTAGGTCACCGGCTGGTTCCTGACCGTCGAGAACTCGGCGCGCCACTGCGACGGTGACGGCCCGCTGACGGTCGTGCCGGTGATGATCCACCCGTCGGGCAGCCAGTTCAGGCGGGCCGGGACGCCGGTGACCCCGGTGTCCGGCCGCACCGAGCGGGCCATCCGCAGCAGATCGTTCCTGCTGATGTCCAGCTTGCTGGCGCTCAGCAACAGGACGGTGTTCTGGGCGGGGTGCCAGATCACCGAGGACTTGCGGTCGTTCTGTGCGGGCGAGTAGTAACCCTGGGCCCCGTTGACGTCGATCGGCTGACCACTGCGGTCGACGTCGGCGCCGGCCATCTCGGAGAAGACGGACAGCGACAACTCGGCGCCGGTCCACGGGTCGCCGATGCCGACGTTCTGTTTCCAGACCCGGCGCAGCACCGGGCCGAAGCCGTTGCCGGGGTCGGCGGCGCTGGCCGTCCGGATGTGCTCGGCGAATCCCGACGGCACCCAGGTGGGCTTGAAGCCGAGGTCCACCTCGGCGGCCACGGGTTCCTGCGCGGGCGCCGCCGGGGACGCCGACGCGGTGGCGGGCGCGGTGCCCGGGGCGGCCGGCTGCACGGTCGCGGCGACCCCGGTGTCGTCGCGCACGGCGAGCGAGGGCACGGCGATGGCGGCGGTGACGGCGGCCGCGGCCACGATCGCGCCGCCCAGCCCGTACCGTCGCTGCTTCTTGACCTGGGCCGTGCGCCGCGGCAAGGCCGCGCGGACCCGCTCGGCCGGTGGGGCCTGGTCGGCGCGCAGTTCCTGCGCGGCCCGGATGAGTTCCTCGATGTCCCTGGTCACGGCTTCTCCCCCGTGGTCACGAGCGGCGCGGGCAGGGCGTTCTGCAACGCGGCCAGCGCACGCATGAGATGGGTACGGACGGTGACCGTTCGGCATCCGAGTACCTCCGCGATCTGGTCGACCGCCAGGTCCTCGTAGAAGCGCAGCGCGATGACCGCACGCTGCCGGGGTGGCAGGGTGGCGATAAGGCGCAACATGGCGTCCCTCTCGTCACGTTGCACGCTGGGGTCGGGCGCCTCGGGCAGGTGCCCGGCCAGCGTGTCGGTGGCGAGCGGGATCGACTGAGCCGCCCGGCGCCGTCGCCAGGACAGGAACTCGTTGACCACCATGCGCTTCACATAGAGTTCCGGCGCGTCCATGCGGCTGATACGCGCCCAGCGTGCCTGCGCGCGGACCAGCACGTTCTGGGTGATGTCCTCGGCCAGGTGCGGATCCCACGTGACCACGGTCGCGTAGCGCACCAGGGTGCCGAGGCGGGCGGATACGAACTCTTCGAACGTCACAGCAGGGAAACGCCTCCACGGGCGCCGATTGATGACAGGCCACAGTATTCGCTGTGACGATCTCGGCTCGGCGTAGCATGCCCGGATGGTTGGGCAGCGGGTGAGGCCGCTGGCGGTCTTCGACGTGGACGGGGTGGTCGCCGACGTGCGGCACCGGCTGCGCCACGTGGCCCGCCGGCCGAAGAACTGGGCGGCATTTTTCGCGGCGGCCGCCCGGGACCGGCCACTCACGCCCGGTGTCGATCTGGTTCATGAGTACGCGCACGACCACGATCTCGTGTGGCTGACCGGGCGCCCGGAGCATCTGCGGGTGGTGACCGAGCGGTGGTTCGCCGAGCACGGCCTGCCGGAGGGGCGGTTGCTGATGCGCCCGGAGACGGATCGCCGGCCGGCCCGCGACTACAAGAGCGACCGGCTGCGGCGACTGGCGGCCGCGGCCACGATCGCGGTGGTCGTCGACGACGATCCGGCGGTGGTCACCCGGCTGAAACGGGACGGATTCCCGGTGCGGCTGGCCGACTGGGTGCCGTACGAGAGGTCGCTGCGGGAGGCCCAGGAGCGTCTCGGCCGCACGTGAGCTGTGGCCGTACAGATGCCTGGTTTATGTCCGTTTTGCACTTTGTGGGGGTTACGCGCAGAATGGACCGCGCCGCGACGTCCGCGGCAGCCGAACAGGCTATGAAAGGTGGCACCCGATGAGCACCCGAGGCACGGTTCGAGGCGGCCTGATCGTTCTCGCCCTGGCGGGAGGAGCGCTGGCGGCGAGCCCCGCGCTGGCATCCCCGCCGCCGCCGAACTGGCAGGGCGGCGCCGCCTCCGGCCCGCAGAACGTCCGCCCGCAGAACGCCAACCCGCAGAACGCCAACCCGCAGTCCGGCCCCGCCCCCGTCAAGTACGGCTACGACACGGGCGTGCTCCCCACGGCCAGCCGGGCCCTCGCCATCGCGAGCGTCCCCCGGCTGCGCTCGCTCGCCTGCGTCGACTGGGTCTGCGCCTGAATCGCACCACAGTCACACGACCGGACCGGCGGGCGCGCAGAACCCGAACTGCCGCCCGCCGGCCGCGCCGGGTCAGCCGGCCTGCTCACCACCCTCACGGCGGCGCAGCTCCTCCTCGCGGCGGCGCAGGTCGGCCTCCCAGTCCTTCATCAGCCGCTGATCCTCGGCCTTCTCCCTGGCGTGCCGGGCGGCGAGATCGCGCAGGAACTCCGGATCGTCGTCGGGAGCCCCCGAACGCCTCGGGCGCTCGCTCTCCGGGAAGCCGCTGCCGGGCCGCCAGGTGGTCCCGTTGCTCAGCCGGACCGGGCGCGGCGGGCGGCCGGCGACGAACCAGACGATCGCGCCGATCGGCGAGAACAGCAGGATGAGCAGCACCCAGACGACCCGCGGCAGCGCCCGGATCAGCGCCTCGTCGGTGGACAGGCAGTCGATCAGCGCGACGACGATGAGGATCAGATTTATCAGGGCGAACAACGAATAGACACGAATCACCCGGCGGATCATGCCAAATTCGGCGCGCGGCCGCCGCCCCGGCCCTCGGATCCCTCCACATTCACAGCTTCGACCTGCGGGAAAGCGCTTGCCCGAATCGACTGCGGTTGATTGAATGTGGCGCCATGACCATCGATCGCAGAATGTTGCTCCGCGCCACCGCAGGCGGCGCGATCGCCGGCGCCCTCGGAATCGCCGCACCGGCCGCCGCCGGGCGCCCGCGCCCCACCGTCTTCGTGGCCGGCGACTCGACGGCCGCCACCTATGCGGTCGCCGACCACCCCCGGGCCGGCTGGGGCCAGGCCCTGCCGGTGTTCCTGCGTGACGACATCCGGGTGGTGAACGAGGCGCTCTCCGGCGCCAGCTCGAAGAGCTTCGTCGACCTGGGACGGCTCGACCGGATCCTCGCCGCGATCGGCCCCGGCGACGTCCTGCTCATCTCGTTCGGCCACAACGACTCCAAGACGGCGGATCCGGCCAGGTACACCGAGCCGTGGACCACCTTCCAGGACTACCTGCGGCTCTACCTGGACGGGGCACGCGCGGCCCGGGCCACCCCGATCCTGGTCACCCCGGTGGAGCGGCGCCGGTTCACCGGGGAGGGGACGCCGTACCTGTCCCACGGCGAATACCCGGCGGCCATGCGGGATCTCGCCACCACGACCCGTACCCCGCTGATCGACCTGACCGACCTGTCGTTCGCCCTGTGGGGAGAACTGGGCCCGGAGGCGACCAAGGACCACTTCCTGTGGCTGGACGCGGGCGAGTCACCCAACTACCCGGACGGGGTCGTCGACAACACCCACTTCCAGGCCCACGGCGCGATCGAGGTCGCCCGCCTGGTCGTCGCCGCGAGCCGGCGCATCCCCGGCCGGGATCAGCGGGCGCTGTGCCGCACCGATATCCCGGACGACGTCCTGGTCTGGCCGCCCACCCGCCCCGCGGAGAGCTGACGGGGCCCGGCACCGCATCCATCGGCCGGGTCACCGTAGACCTCTCCGGTTCCCGTCACCGGTCAGGACCAGAGATCGGCTTCGAGGATCGGCCGCCGCTCCCGCACGTAGGCGGCGTCACCCAGGTAGAGAAGGTGATGGCCGTCGGCGAGGTGGCCGGCGAACGCCTCGCTCCCGGCCGCCGCCCGGGCCCGCATGAAGTCGACCAGGGCGTGCAGCCGTGGACGTACGGCATCCGACCTGGACCCACGGGCTGCTGGTCCGCCGCGTCCTGTCCGGGATCAGCAGGGCCGAGCTGGTCCGGCACGGGTACGCGGTGGCCGGCCGGCCGCCGCGGGAGGTGTTCCCGCCGATGTCCGGCGACGCGGTACGGGACGCCGCGCGCGCCGAGCTGACCGGGTACTGGGCTTGGGCGGCACGCCGGCCGTGGATCTGGCGGGATCCGGTCATCGCCGATCTCGGTCTCACCTCGATGGCCCGGGGCCGGCACGCGCTGCGGACCGGTGAGCTGCTCACCAAGAGCGCGGCGATCGAGCAGGCCGTCGCGCCGCCCTGGCTCATCGCCCAGCTCCGGGCCCGGCGCCGGGGGTCGCCGGTCGTCTCGCCACGCTGGCGTACGGCGCTGATCGCCTGGCGCGACGCCCGCCGCACCGTCCGCAAAGCGCAACCATCGGTTGCGGGTTTCGGTGACCAGGGGTAGCGTGACACGCAACCAAAGGTTGCAGGAGGATGTCATGGAGTACGGAACCATCGAACGCGAGATCTTCATCGAGGCCGCGCCCGAGATCGTCTTCGACGTGGTGAGCAGCCCGGATCACGTCAAGCAGTGGTGGCCCGACGACGCCCACTACGACCCGGCGCCGGGGTCCACCGGGCACATCGTCTTCGGGGACTGCAACGCCGGGGGGACGACCGTCCAGTTCACCGTCGTCGACGCGCGGCCGCCGGAAACCTTCTCCTTCCGCTGGACCCATCCGGCGGGCGAGACCGCCACGGTCGGCAACTCGCTGCTGGTCACCTTCGACCTGACCGCCTCCGGCGACGGCACCCTGCTGCGGATGACCGAGACCGGCTTCCGGGAGATGGGCTGGTCGGAGGCAGTTCTCAAGCACGAGTACGAGGACCACGTCGCCGGCTGGACCCACTTCCTGTCGCGGATCGCCCCCTACGCCGACACGCTGCGGGTCAGTCCGTGAGCACGGCGACCGTCGACGACGACCTGTGGGCGGCGATCGGCGACCCCACCCGCCGCCGGATGCTCGACCTGCTGCTGGCCGACGGCGCCGGCACCGCGACGACACTGAGCCAGCGGATGCCGGTCACCCGCCAGGCGGTCGCCAAACATCTGGCCGTCCTCGACCGGGCCGGGCTGGTCCACGGCACAGCCGAGGGCCGGGAGCGGCGGTACCGGGTGGACGACGCCCAACTCGCCAGGGCGGTGACGCAGCTCGCGGCGGTCGGATCGGCGTGGGACGCCAGGCTGCGGCGCATCAAGCGGATCGCCGAGTCCATTCAGGCCCGGGTGGACTCCGAGTGATACTGGGCGCGTGGAGGACCTGCGCTTCGCCCGTACCGATGATGGTGTGACGTTGGGTTTCCAGGTCTTCGGGCAGGGGCCCGCACTCGTCTGGATGCCGTCGCTGAGCAACATTCTCGCCCAGTGGCGCATCCCGGCGGTGCGGGCCGCCTACCTCGGCCTGTCCAAGCATCTGACCGTGGTCCTCTACGACGGCCGCGGCACCGGCAGTTCCGACCGCCGGGTCGACCTCGATGACCTCGGCGTCGACGCGCACCTGCGGGATCTGCGGGCCGTTCTCGATCACGCGGGCCTCCAGCGGGCCACCCTGCTCGGCTATTACCACTCGGTGGCGACCGCGATCGCGTTCGCCGCCCGCGAGCCCGAGCGGGTCGAGCGGCTGGTGCTGTTCGGCGGGGCGCCGCGCATGCGGGAGGCGATGCTTCCGGCGCAGACTCAGGCGCTGTTGTCGCTGGTCGAGCAGGACTGGGGCCTGTTCGCGGACGCCGCGGCCACGGCCTGGCTCGGCTGGGATGCCGCGCCTTCCGGCCGTTTCACGGCAGAGGCATTTCGTACGGCCACCAGCGCGCCCGTCGCGAAAGCCTGGTTCGAGGCGGCCCGGGAGATCGACGTGACCGCGGAGCTGGCGCGAGTCCGTGCGCCCGCCCTGGTCCTGCACCGGCAGAGCGCCGAACAGATCCCGGTCGAGGTCGCCCGGCGCATGGCCGCGGCCCTGCCCGACGCCCGGTTGGTGGAGCTGCCCGGATCCACCCCGACGCTGTTCATGGAGAACCCGGCGGCCGACCTCAAACTGGTCACCGACTTCGTGACACACGGCCGGGTCAACCGCCCGTCCACCGCGCCCACCACCCTGACCCCGCGCGAGACCGACGTGCTGCGGCTGCTCGCGGCGGGTGACTCGAACACGGAGATCGCCCGGCAACTGGGCATCGCGGTCCACACCGTGGAACGCCATCTGGCCAACCTGTATCGGAAGATCGGCGCACGCGGCCGCACCGACGCGGTGGCCTACGCGCTGCGCATGACGGAATTCCGCCATCCCGGCTGACGGGTCACCGGGACGCGAACCCACCCGCCCACGGCGGACGATCAGCGGCATGACGACCTCCACGACGTCCTGGCGTCTCGCACGTACCACCGCTCCGGCCGTCCGGGTGCTCGCCGGGCGGCGTCTCATTCCACTCTGGGCCGTGGTCCACCACCGGGGCCGGGTGAGCGGCCGCGACCTTCGGGTGCCGATCGCCATCACCACCACCCCGGACGGCTTCGTGATCAACCTGCCGTGGGGCGCCCGCACCAACTGGGTCCGCAACGTGATCGCCGCCGGTGGCTGCGTGATCCGTTGGAAGGGCGTCGATCACCGGATGGCGGATCCCCGGATCATCGACGCCACCGAGGCCCGCCCCTACTACGGCCGCGTCACGTGGGCGATCGCGAGCCGCCTCTTCCCCGCGGACGCCTGGCTGCTGCTGCGCCACACCGCGGATTGAGTCCGCCGGACCGCTTCCTCTCGGTACGCGCTGCGCCGTTCCGATCCCCTCAGAACCGTCCCGCCCTACCGGGGCGAGCGCGGTCACCACGGCAATCGGCCTGCCAGGCGACCACGACACCGCCACCGTGTGCACCCACCCACCCACGGCCCGCCGAACACGGGGCAGACGCACACGCAACACGTCCTGTGCGCAGCCACCACGACAATCAGCCAGCCAGGCGACCACGACACCGCCACCGCGTGCACCCACCCACCCGTACGGAACCGCGACCGTCCGCCCACGGCGACCGGCGCTACGGCCGGGAGCGGGCAACTCGGGTGCCTGGCCGGCGAGACCGTGACTACCCGCCCGGCGTGACCGGTTCGGCGTGACCGACGGCTGGGCGGTCGGCCGGCAACGGCCGTGACCGGCGGCACATGAGGAAGTGGCGGTCGGCCCGGCCCGCCCGAGCACCGATCTCCGCCCGGCGGGGGCGGCACGGGCGGGAGCGGGCAGCGAGATCGCGCCGACCGGACGGGACGGCCCTGATGAGGCGGGACGAAGTCACGCGTACAAGAAAAGGAGCGGAAGTGGAGCGCGGACCTCGACCACGAAGCTTCTTCTAGAACGGCTCGCCGGCCACGCCGCTGTAGCCGTGCAGCTCGTACTTCCCGGCGAGTTCGAAGATGCCGTCGAGGTAGCTGAGCATCCGCAGTGGCAGGGTCAGCAGGACGTACCGGTCGCCGGGGCCGTCGCCCGGCTCGAGCACGTCGGCCAGATCGGGCCAGCGCTCGAGAAGCTCGCCACGGAAGACCGCGACGTCGGGATGCGGCTCGAGCGCGTCGGCGACCCCCTCGGCCAGGGCGTCGTAGATCTCCGCCGGGTTGCCGCTACCGGCCTTCCAGAACGCGAAGTCACTGCTCACCGCATCAGGCTAGCGGTAGGGAGTGGACATCACGCCATAACACTTTCGTCATTCGCCCGACCGAACGAGAACGGGGATGATCGATGGCCGCGCTCCGCCTCGACCCGCGGCCTGCCTGAAGATCGCCTTAAGGAATCGACAGCCTCGCATGGAGGCGTTATGGTGCTCGCGGCATGGGAGCGCTCCCACTCCCCCATCCCCATGGAGGTTTTCATGCGCAACGCCATCATCCTGCTCGCCGGCGGGATCCTGCTCACCGCGACAGCCTGCGGCACCGCCGCCGACACCGCCGCGCCAGCCGGCAGCGCGGCGGTCGTCGCCCCGGGCATCGCGACCGGCTGTCAGGCGCTCGCCGCAGCATACGGGGCCAACATGGCGCCGTTCGCCAAGGCGCTCACCGAATCGGTCTCCGACCCCAAGGCGGTGGCCAAGGCCCAGCAGGCCCTGGCCAGCTTCGCCACCGCGATCGACGACGCCACGAAGGGCAGCGAGGACGCCGAGTTGCGTACCGACGGGAAGAAGGCCGCCGAGCAGCTGCGCACCAAGTCGGGTGACGCCAAGTTCTTCCAGGCCATCAAGACGCCCGAGGACGTCGACAAGACGATGGGCCAGAACCTGACCGAGTGGCTGTCCCCGGTGCAGCGCCACTGCCAGTGACCGTCCGGGCTGGCATCATGGCGAGATGGCGACGAACGCCCGGATCAAGCCGATCGAAACCGCCACGAGCCGCCGCTGGGACGACTGGCTGACGTTCCTGGCCGGCATCGGCGCGGCGGACCTGGATCACCGGGCCATCGCGGCCAGGGTGCACGAGGAGCTGGACGCCACCGGAATCGACTCGCCCGGCTGGTGGGCGCAGTCGGTGACGGTGGCGTACGAGCAGCACATCGGCCGTCGGCTGCCCGGCCAGCGCTCGGACGGCACGTTCGAGGTGAGCGTGAGCCGGTCCACCCGTCTCGGCATGGCCGCCCTGATGGACGCGTGGACCGGGTTCGCGGCGGCGGACCCGCACACCGCCGGGCTGCTCGCCGCCCCGCCACGGGTGAGCGGCACCGAGCGGCGGATCACCTGGCGGGTCAAGACCCTGCACGGTACGGCGATCGTCGTCACCAGCGAGCCCAAAACGAACGGCACGGCATCGCTGGTGGCCACCGAGACGGGCCTGCCCTCCCCGGAATCCGCCGCCGAGGCCCGGCAGACCTGGACGGACACCGTGACCCGCTTCCTCGAGTCGGCCGCGGCCCGCTGAGCCGGGGCGGTCAGGCGGGTTCCGGGACCGCTTCGGGCTCGTCCGGGACGGGCTGGTCGGGCACCGGTATGGCCGGAACCGGATCGGGCGGCGGCGGGGGCAGCGGGTCGGGGCTGTCGGGAGACAGTTCGCCCGGGTCGTCGGGGATCGGCGCGCCCGGATCGAGGGGCGGATATTTGTCCGGATTCGATGGGATACTTGCCATAGGCATCGGGTGGCCTCCTTACGATTTCGCCCGATTCTGAAAAGATCGGCTACCCGCCCACGTCGCCCGGTAAACGGCTGACCGGAAAGGTCACCACGACGAGGGCGACGACCAGACGTGAACTTCTTGTCGATCTGGCCGAGCAGCAGGCCGGCGAGCCGGTCACCACGCCGCCAGGACGGGAAGGGACGCTTGTTCCCCTCAGGGGTTGGCGAGGGCCTCGGTGGGTGGGAGGCGGGCGGCGCGCACGGCCGGGTAGAAGCCGGCCAGGCCGCCGATCAGCAGGGTCGCGGCGACGCCGCCGGCCATCGCCCACGGGGGCACCACGGCGGCCCAGCCCTGGGTGGCGGCGAAGGCGGCCGTGATGCCGATGCCGAGGGCGACGCCGCCGGCGCCGCCGAGCAGGGACAGCAGCAGGGCCTCGGCCAGGAACTGCGTGCGAATCTGGCCCCGGGTGGCGCCCAGGGAGCGGCGCAGGCCGATCTCGGAGCGCCGTTCCAGGACCGAGATGACCATCGTGTTGGCCACGCCGATACCGCCGACCAACAGGGCCACGGCGCCCAGGCCGAGCAGCAGGGCGTTGAGCGTACGACGGGTCTCCAGCTGGGCTTTCAGCACCTCGGACGGGCGGGAGACGGTGGCCTCGCCGGGGTTCTCCGGGTTGGCGGCGGCGCCGAGCAGCGGCTGTACGGCGGTGACCGCGCTCTGCTGTGGACGGGTGTAGACGGTGGTCGGGTAGCCGTCGAAGCCGAGTTCGCGTTCGGCCACCGGCCAGCCGACGAAGGCGCCGTAGTCGAGGTCGGTGAGCAGGTCGTTCGGGGCCAGGATGCCGACCACGGTGAACCATCGGCCGCCGAGCCAGACCAGCTGGTCCGGGCCGGTCTCGTAGACGGCCAGGGATCTCGCGGCGGTCCAGCCGAGCACCACGGCCGGATAGGCGGTGTGCGCCTCGGTGAGCCAGGACCCGGCGACGGTACGGGCACCGGCCACCGTGGGCAGGTCGGTCCGGGCCGCGTAGACCACGATGCCGCCGGTGCGCTCCGCGGGGATGTGGTCGTTGCGGTAGACCCGTACGCCGGTGCGCCCGACGGCCGACACGCTGTCGACGTCGGGCAGCGCGCCGATCATGCTGACCGCCGTGGTCGGCAGGTGGGACTCCTCCTCCGCGGTGACGGTCAGCAGGTTGGTGCCGAACGAGTCGAGGCGCCGGTCCAGTTCGTGGGTCGAGGACGCGGAGATGCCCATGACTCCGACCATCGCGGCGATGCCGATCGCGATGCCGAGCGCGGACAGGAACACCCGCAGTGGACGTGAGCGCAGGCCGTGCCCGCCGACCCGGATCACGTCGGCGACCGGCATTCTGGCCGGAACCAACGGCGGGGCGCTCATGCCGCCACCTCCGCCGTGCGTCGGCGCCGCCAGGAATTCATGACTGTGCTCATGCCCGTACCCCTGAAATGATCTTGCCGTCTTTGAGCCGGACCTGTCGCGGCAGCGAGGCCGCGATGTCGCGGTCATGGGTGATCACCACAACCGTGGTGCCGGCGTCGTTCAGGTCGCGCAGCAGCGCCATCACGGTCTCTCCGGACTGTGAGTCGAGGGCGCCGGTCGGCTCGTCGGCCATCAGCAGCGGCGGACCGCCGAGAACGGCGCGGGCGATGGCGACCCGCTGCTGCTCGCCACCGGACAGTTGATGCGGCAGGTGCCTCATCCGGTGGCCGAGGCCGACCCGGTGCAGCGCCCGCTCGGCGGCCTGCCGCCGGAAGCCACGCGGCCGGCCGCTGTAGAGCAGCCCGTCGGCGACGATGTCGATCGCCGGCACCCCGCGGGCCAGGTGAAACTGCTGAAAGACGAAGCCGATGGTACGGGCGCGCAGCACCGACAGCTCCCGGTCGCTGAGCGCGCCGACGTCGTACCCGTCGATGTGCAGAGTCCCGGTGGTGGGCCGGTCGAGGGTGCCCATGATGTGCAGCAGGGTCGACTTTCCGGAGCCGGACGGGCCGACGACGGCGAGCAGCTCCCCGCGGTCGATGCGCAGGTCGGCGTCGTCGAGGGCGAGCACGTCACCGTACCGTTTTGAGACCCCGGACAACTCGACTACCGGTGTGGTCATTCCGGCACCCCCACGGAGAGGCCCTCGGTGACGCCGTCGCCGGAGATCTCCACGTAGCCGCCGGAGAACAGCCCGGTCTTGACCGGCAGATACTCGCCACCGGTCATCACGGCGTAGCCGCCACCGGACCGGGCGACAAGAGCGGTGACCGGTACGGCGAACACGTCCTTGCGGGTCTCGGCGGCGAGAATCACCTGCACCGTCGCTATCTGGTAGCGACCCAGCCGCTTCTGATCGGGTACGGCGAGTTCGACGGGCAGGGTGGCGCCGCCCTTCTCCTGCGAGGTGGGTGTGCCGATGTCGGTGACCCGCGCGGTGACGCCGGTGCCGTCGGGCAGTTCGACGGTCGCCGTGGTGCCGTTCTTGACCAGGTCGGCGTAGTCGGTGTCGAGGTCGACGGTGACGACACGGGTGGTGCCGGTCCAGCGCAGCAGCACGCCGGACGCGGCGGCGCCGGTCTGCGTGGTGATCTCGGCGACGCGACGTGCCCCCGATGACACCACGGCGTCGCCCGGTTCGACCCGGCCGGTTTCGGTGCGGCCCAGGTCTTCCTGCCAGTCGCGGACCGCTGCCGCCGTCGACGAGGTGTAGTCGGCGTCGACCGTGAATCCGGTGTAGCCGAGGGCATGGAGGTTGAGTTCGAGCTGCCGGACGTCGGCGCCCTCGCTGCCGGCGGAAAGCCTGCGGAAGAGCGGGATCGTGCCGTAGAGCAGCGGGACCCGCCGCTGGTCGAGGCGGTAGACGGTGTCGCCACGTTTCAGGACGTCGCCCTCGCCGGGCAACCAGGTGACCATGCCGCCGCCGGTCAGGGGCGCCTGCACGCCGGTGGTGTCGCCGAAACCGAGGTCACCGCCGACCTTCTCGGTGCGGGTCAGGGTGCGTTTCTCGACGGTGGCGGTGGCCGGTGGCCCGGCGAGCGCCACGTCGCCCGGGTCGTCGGCGCCGCCGAGCATCCCGGTGCCGGCGGCGACCGCGATCACGGTGACGCCCAGGGCCGGCAGCACGAGCAGGGTTCGTTTCGGGGCCATCAGTCCAGGTCCTCGAAATGCGTGTTGCCGCCCGGGTCCTGGGAGTCGCAGGCTTCTCTGGCGTCCTTGAACGGCGAGGAGTCGGGCTCGATGCCCGTACCGGTGAGGATGATTTTGATGGTGTTGCCCTCGACCTCGGGGTCGGGGAACTTCGGCAGTTTGCCGCGCATGCAGGTGGCCCAGGCGGTGACCTTCGCCGGATCGACCGGGTCGCCGTCCTCGGCGTCGCCCTGCGGTTGCTTGTCGCGGCAGGCCTCCTGCGCCTTCTTCAGCACCGCGTCGTCGACCTTCGGCAGATCCATGCCGATGCCGTTGTTCTCCCGCACCGGGTCGGGGGCGTTCGGGATGCCGTTCTCCCGCAGGCATTCGGTGTAGTCCATCGCCTGCTGGAATTTGTCCTCGTCCGATCCGCCGAGTGCTCCGCCGCAGCCGGAGAGCAGTGATCCGCACAGGAGCGCGGCGACCGTCCAGGCCTTTCTGGTGTTCGTCATGCCGGGATTTCTACGCACCGGCCGGTCACACGACGGGCACATCCTCCGGCGGGAAATGAATGGTGACGGCGAGCCCGCCATCGGGCCGGGCACGCACCGAAAGGTCGGCGGAGTGGGCGGCCGCGATGGCCGCCACGATGGACAGACCCAGGCCGTGGTGGCCGTCGTCGGCGGTCCGGTCGAGCCGCTGGAACGGGGTGAGCAGCCGGTCCACCAGCTCCGGCGGGACCGGCGGCCCGGTGTTGGTCACCGTCAGGAAGCCGCGGCCGTCCTCGGTGCCGGTCGTCACGTCGACCCGCCCGTCCGGGACGTTGTAGCTGATCGCGTTGTCGACCAGATTGGCCAGAAGCCGTTCGATCAGCACCGGATCGCCGGTGAGGCGGGCCGGTGCCAGGTCGGCCGCCACGGTGAGGTCGTGACGCCGGGCGAAGGCTCGCGCCACGTCGCCGGCCGGCCCGGACAGGTCGATGCCGTCGTGGCGGTCCAGGCCGCGTTCGCTCGTCGCCAGCACCAGCAGCGATTCGAGCAGGCGGGCCCGCTGTTCACTGACCGCCATCACCTCCTTGAACCGCTCCCGGAACGTGTCGGCCGTCGCGTCCGGGTCGATGACGGCCTCCTCCAGCAGGGCGTGTTCCAGCGTCAGCGGGGTTCGCAGCTCGTGTGCCGCGTTGGCGACGAACCGCCGGTGCGAGTCGAGGGCCGACTCCAGCCGCCCGAGCAGGCCGTCGACCGTGTCGGCGAGGTTCTTCAGCTCGTCACGCGGGCCCGGAGCGTCCAGGCGCTCATGCACGTTGTGCGCCGAGATGCGCTGGATGGTGCCGGTCATGGTCTGCAACGGGCGCAGCAGCCGGCCGGCAACCATCCAGCCCAGGCCGATCGAGATGACCGACATGACGCCGAGCGCCACACAGCCCTGCACGACGAGCGTGTGCATGACCTCGGCCTTCTCCATGCTGACCTGCTCGCGGGCGGCCGCGACCACCTGGCGCATGTCCGCGGGCAGGTCGGAGTCCGGCGGCGCGGTGTCGCCCAGCACGACGGCGGTGACGATTTCGCGACCGTCCGCCGACCTCTCGACCGACAGCGAGGAGGCGCCCCGATTGTAGGCGACCAGGACGTACGTGATCGTCAGCAGCAGCGCGCCGGAGAACAGGAAGAGCAGGCCGTACAGCAGGGTGAGCCGCAACCGGACCGTCAAGCCCACCAGGGTCCCCTTTTCTCAGATCCGGTAACCGGCACGGGGCACGGTCTCGATGACGGGTGGCTCGCCCAGTTTGGCGCGCAGCCGGTTCATGGTGGCCTTGACCGTCGTGGTGAACGGGTCGGCGGCCTCGTCCCACACCCGTTCCAGCAGCTCCTCGGCGGACACCACCCGGCCCCGCGCGGTGAGCAGGTATTCCAGGACGGCCAGTTCCTTGGGGTTGAGCGGCAGCCGCTGCCCGGCCCGGGTCGCGACCCGCCGCGCCGGATCCAGCGTCAGGTCACCGTGCGCCAGCGTGGGCGGCACGGCGGGCTGAGTGCGGCGGCCCAGGGCGCGGATCCGGGCGACGAGTTCGGCGTACGCGAAAGGTTTGGGCAGATAGTCGTCGGCGCCCATGGTGAGGCCGAGCACCCGGTCGGCGAGCGTCCCGGCCGCCGTCAGCATGAGCACCCGGGTGCGCTGCGGTTCGCGCATCAGCTCGCCGCACACCTCGTCACCGTGCACGCCGGGCAGGTCCCGGTCGAGGACGACGACGTCGTAGTCGGTCTCGGCGGCGTGTTTCAGAGCGACCGTCCCGTCGTAGGCGACGTCGACGGCCATGCCCTCGCGCCGCAGCACCCGGGCCACCGAGTCGGCGAGGCGGATCTGATCCTCGACCACCAGGACTCTCACCACGCCACCTCCGCCGTTCGCCGCCAGCCTACGACCTGGGCGGTCACACGGCTGTCACAGCGATCTCCCGGGTTTTGCATCCGCACTCGGATGAGTAATACTCGTATCCGAGTATTACGACGGCGAGGGAGCGGGGATGGCGCAGCGGCGGAAGGTGGGCAACCTGCTCGGGCTGCACATCATGGCCACGCTCTCGATGACGCCCCTGCATCCGTACGAGATCGCCGCCCACCTGCGCGCCCGCAACAAGGACCAGGACCTCAAGATCCAGTGGGGTTCGCTCTACACCGTGGTGCAGAACCTGGAGAAACACGGCTTCATCGAGGCGGCCGAGACCGTCCGGGCCGGCCGCCGCCCGGAGCGCACCGTCTACCGGCTCACCGACGCCGGCCGCGAGGAGATGAAGGACTGGCTTCGGGAGCTGGTCGGCCACCCGGCCCGCGAGTTCCCCCGCCTCCAGACGGCACTGTCGGTGATCGGCGTCCTGCCGCCCGACGAGGTGATCGAGCTGCTGGAGCAGCGGCTGAGCGTGCTCACCGTGGCGAACGACTCGCAGCGCTCCGACCTGCGCGGCGCCGCCCACGAGGTGCCCCGCGTGTTCCTGGTCGAGGGCGAGTTCCAGCTCGCGATGCGCGAGGCCGAGGCGGCCTGGATCGAGCGGCTCCTCAAGGAGCTGCGCGACGGCACGCTCGGCGGCCTCGACCTGTGGCGGCACTTCCACGAGACCGGTGAGACGCCGGACTTCACGAGTTTCCCGGAGCCGCCGTAGGCGCCGGGTTTTCCGGAGCCGCCGTAGGCGAGAACCGGGATGAACGGCGGTTTCCGGACCGGGTGCGGGAACACCCGGTCCGGAAACCGCCACCCCCACACACCGATCCGCGGGAACGGGCCGGCGCATCCGAGGCGTGTCGCAGCATCGAGGATAGCCGGGACCGGGACCGCGGCCGTCCGCACATGGAGTCACCCATGACAGATGCCGTCACGGCATGTGATCTCGGCAAGTCCTATCCCGGCGGCGTCCGGGCCCTCGACGGGCTCTCGCTGACCGTCCGCGCCGGCGAGGTCTTCGGGCTACTCGGCCCGAACGGCGCCGGCAAGTCCACCACCGTCAAGATCTTGACGACGCTGGCCCGGCCGGATTCCGGCACTGCCACCGTCGCCGGCCACGACGTGCTGCGCCACCCCGACCGGGTGCGGCGCGCCATCGGCGTGGTCGCGCAGCGGTCCGGCCTCGACCCGATGGCTTCCGGCCGCGACAATCTCACCCTTCAGGGCAGACTTTTCGGGGTACGGGGACGCGCGCTCCACACGCGCGTCGGCGAGCTGCTGGAACGCTTCGACCTCACCGGCGCGGCCGGACGGGCCGTGCGCGGCTGGTCGGGTGGCATGCAGCGGCGCCTCGACGTCGCGATGGCCCTGGTGCACCGGCCCGAGGTGCTGTTCCTGGACGAGCCGACGACCGGGCTCGACCCCGAGGTGCGGGGCGCGATGTGGGCGGAGATCGGCCGGCTCGCCACCGAGGAGTCGATGGCGATCCTGCTGACCACCCACTATCTCGACGAGGCCGACCGGCTGGCCGCCCGGCTCGCCATCGTCGACGGCGGGCGGATCGTGGCCGAGGGGACACCGACGGAACTGAAAGGCGAATTGCGCGGGGACGCCGTACACCTGGAATTGGAGAAAGCCGCCGATGAGCCGCAGGCGCGGCAGGCGATCGGGACCGTCACCCGCTTGCGGGAGGTCTCCTTCGACGGCCGGCTGCTGAGCGCGCGGGCCGATGACGGCGCGGCTGCCGTTCCGGCCGCATTGGCCGCTCTCGAATCCGCCGGAGTGGGCGTCGCGACCGTCACCGTCGCCCGGCCCTCCCTGGACGACGTCTATCTGCGTCACGCGGGAAGGCGGTTCGCGGCATGACGACCTTTGTTTCGCACACCTTCTGGATGACCAATCGGCGCCTGAAAGTGCTGGTGAAGCAGCCGGCATTCGTGCTGATTCTGCTGGTGCAGCCGGCGATCTGGTTGTTCCTGTTCGGCAATCTGTTCCGGCGGGTGGTCGAGCTGCCCGGTTTCGGGGCGGCCTCCTATCTGGATTACCTGATCCCCGGCGTGGTCGTGATGACCGCTGTGTCGTCGAACATGTGGGCCGGCATGGGCATGCTCGAGGAGATCGAGCGCGGCACCATGAACCGGCTGCTCACCACCCCGGTGGCGCGCAGCGCGATCATGAACGCGGCGGTCGTCGAGCAGGCGCTGAGCACCACCGTGCAGGTGGTGGCGATCATTCTGCTCGGGCTGGTCGCGGGCGCCGAATACCCGGGCGGGCCGGCCGGGCTGACGGTTCTGACCGTGGCGGCGATCCTTCTCGGAACGATTTTCAGCGCGCTTTCCAACACGATCGGCATGCTGGCCCGGCAACGCGAGACGATCATCGGGATCAACTCGATGCTGCTGTTGCCGCTCACCTTCCTGTCGTCGGCGTTCATGGCCGAGACGCTGATGCCGGAGTGGATGCGGACGGTGGCGGCGGCCAATCCGGTGAACTGGGCGCTCGACGCGGCGCGGGCCGCGATGAGCGCCGATCCGGAATGGGGAACCGTGCTGATCCGGGGCGGATGGTTGCTGGCGGCGGCGGTCGCGATGCTGCTGCTGTCGACGCGCACGTTCCGCGCGTACCAGAAATCGGTCTGAGAAAGGCTCAGGTGAAGGAGACCGTGGCGTAGCGGCGGCCGTCGGCGTCGGTCACCGCGACCGACGCCACCTCGGCCGCCGGGACCGCCGCGGTGCCGTCGACCGTGACGCCCTCCAGCGTGTGCGTGTTCGATCCGATCCAGGCCCCGGCGGTCACCTCGGTGCCGCCGGTGGTCCGGACGACGATGCGGTACTCGCGGCCGGGTGGGATGGCGATCACTGTGGAGTGCAACCGGATCCAGCCCTGCTCGGCGACGATCCGCACGCTCAGGCGGACGGAGCTGCCCGGGTCCGTGGTGGTCCGGACGATCGGTGACGCGGAGGGCGCCGGTGGGCGGGGTGACGGCAGCGGGTGCGGCGGTCTCCGGCGTGAGGTGGCGACCACGACGACAAGGATCACGACCACCGCGACGACGGCGATGACGGCCACCGCCCGCAGCGTGTGCCTGCCGTGGTGGCCGTCATCCGTCATTTCCGCTCCTCAGTCCACTTCGTGGTAAAGATCAGCCACGTCGTCGTCGAAATAGGGGCTCAGCGAGTAATCGAAATCAACACCGGCGCGTGATGTCAAACCGATGACATAGCCCAAAGAATTGGAGTAATTGTAATCCTCCAGCCATGGCCCGCCGCTCGCGCCGCCGGTCAGAATGCAGCCGACGTAGACGTACGAGTCCCACCAGCTGCCGTCGTAGGTGGTGACCCTGTCGCAGTAGTAGGGGACGTCACCCGGGTAGCCGTCGTCGGCCGGGTAGCCCCAGACGACGACCGTGTTGTCGTAGCCGTTGTTGACCCGCAGCCCGTTGGCGCCGACCACGTCGGCCACGTTGCCCCGGTCGTTGGCGTAGAGGTTGACGAACCCGTAGTCGTAGTCGTCGTCGGAGTCGTCCGACCACGGTGACCAGATGGTCCAGCTACTGGCCCAGAAGACGCCGTACGGCTGGGAGTCGCCGTAGAGCTGCGGGACGAAGAAGGCGTCCACGAACGCCCAGTCGCCGCCCTCGCCGGAGTGCAGACAGTGCGCCGCGGTCATGATCAGGTTGCGTTGACCGCTGTTGATGACCGATGCCGAGCACCAGCCCAGGACGGAGTCGTCCGCGGTGATGGCGTACATCCGGCCGTGCGTGGCCGGGGCCGGCAGGGCGGCCGTCGTCGCCGAGCGGGGCGCGGCGGCGGGCGGCGCGATCGTGCGGGCCGGGGCAGTGAAGTCCTTGGTGCGTTTCTGCGTCGTCGGTAGGGCCGGCGAGTACTGGATCGGCTTGGCGGTCTCGATCGCCTCGTCGATCCGTGCCTTGGTCCACCGCGCGCTGCGAGTGGCCACCTGGGCGGGCTCGGCCCTGGCGCTGAGCCGTTCGAGTTTCGGTTCCGATGTGGGCGCCGCCGCGGCCGGCCCCGTCGGAGCGGCAAGCGCCGCCCCGGAGCCGAGCAGGACGGCCACGATGATCCCTCTTAACCGCTGCAAGGATTCCCCCTTGTGCTGGTTTCGATGGCACAGGAAGGGGTTCCGGCGTCGCTGCCGATCTCCCCGTGATGTGAGCCGCGCATGCGCAGGGCAACCCTAGACATCGAGGTTTAGCGATGTCAAACAGCACGGAGAATGCTTATTTAACAATCATGTAGCTCAATACAGAAATATGCACGGCCTATCGAGGAATCCGGAGTGGCCGTGATCCGACAAGTTCGCGACGGAAGGAGACGACGACCGGCGAGGACGATCCGGCCGTCCGCCGTCTTGTCGCCCGCGATCCGCAGGCCGCCCCGGCTAGATCGGGGCGGCCGCCGTGATCAGGCCGCGGACCGCGCCGAGGCCGATCGGAGTGCCGGCCGGGCCGGGAGCCGTCGCGGTGATCTCGACCTCGTCGCCGTCCGCCAGGAACGTGCGGACCGAGCCGTCCGGCAGCGTGAGCGGCTCCTGACCGTTCCAGGACAGTTCGATCAGGGAGCCGGGCTCGCCGCCGCTGATCGTGCCGGAGGCGTACAGGTCTCCGGTGCGCAGCGAGGCGCCGTTGGCGGTGAGGTGGGCCAGCATCTGCGCGCCGGTCCAGTACATGCCCGCGAACGACGGCCGGGCCACGACGTGGCCGTTGAGCCGCACCTCCAGGCGGATGTCCAGGCCCCACTGCGGGGTCTTCTCGTCGTCGAGGTAGGGCAGCAGCGGCACGGTCCGGGCCGGCGGCGCGACCCGGGCGTGTTCCAGGGCGGCCAGCGGCACGATCCACGGCGAGATCGAGGTGGCGAACGACTTGCCGAGGAACGGGCCGAGCGGAACGTACTCCCAGGCCTGGATGTCGCGGGCGGACCAGTCGTTGACCAGGCACACGCCGAACACGTGCTCCTCGAACGCCTCCAGAGCGACGGGACGGCCCAGCGTGGAGGGGCGGCCGACCACGTACCCCAGCTCGGCCTCGATGTCCAACCGTTGCGACGGACCGAAAGTGATCTCGCCGTCCGGGCTGCGGCGCTGGCCGCTGGGGCGGACCACCTCGGTCCCGGACAGCACCACGGTCCCGGCCCGGCCGTGGTAGCCGATCGGCAGGTGCTTCCAGTTCGGGGTGAGCGGGTCCTGCCCGGGCCGGAACATCCTGCCCAGGTTGGTGGCGTGCTGCTCGGAGGCGTAGAAGTCGACGTAGTCGGCGACGGTGAACGGCAGGTGCATGATCGCGTCGGTGGCCGGAATCAGGTGGCCGCCGAGCAGGTCCCGGTACACCTCGTCGGACAGCCAGGTGGTCAGCGCGCCGCGCAGCGTCGCCCACACCCGCGGGGCCGCCGCGAGCAGTGTGTCCAGCGACGGCCCGGCCACCGCGCCGGCCAGTTCCGGGGCGAGACGGCGGCAGGCCGCCGGCAGGTCGATGATCTGGTCACCGACCGCGACGCCCACGCGCGGATGCGGGTCGGCCGCGGTGTGGAACACCCCGTACGGCAGGGTGTCGACGCCGAACGAGTGGCCGGCCGGAATGTCGAGCCAGGTCAACGCATGGTTCTGAGTCAAACCACAGCCTCCAGTAGACCGAAACGCAGCAGGCCGTCGACCGGCTCGCTGATGCTGCACGTACCGAAACTGACGAAGTGGTGCCGGACCGCCTTGACCAGGACCTCGTCGATCCCGGCGACGGCGGACGCGACCCGTTCGCCGTCCTGGTCGGCCAGCGCCCGCTCGATGTCGTAACCCTGCAGGGCACGGGCGGTCGCCAGGATGACGTTGAGGTAGCCGTGATGCTCGAACCCGGTGGCCGGATCCCGGTGCCTGATCGGATCGTGCAGGCCGGCGGTCAGTTTGAACGCGAGACCGCCGCGCACCGCCGCCCACAGGGCACCGGCCAACCGTGCCTCGCTGGGGAACGCGTCCGCGCGTACCCCTCCGGTCCTGATCTTCAATCGCAGGCCGGCGTCACGCAGGGCCGCGACGCGCGTCGCGGTGATCTCGTCGCAGCCGATCTCGTGGTACGCGGTCAGCGTGCCGCCGGACGCGGACGCGGCCGGGCCCTCCACCGCGACGATCTCCACCGAGGGGTGTTCGGGCAGGTCAGCCGCGATGTCGGGGACGACGAGCGACACCCGCAGGGGCGGCCCGCCGGCCGTGGCGGCGACCAGTTCGTCCCAGCGGGCCAGCGAGCAGATGAACGGGCCGAGAAGCGGCGCCCACCGGGATTCCGCCCGCTCCCGATGGGCCCGAACGGCGTCGGCCATCGGCAGATTGCCCGGCGGGAAGATCGCGGCGTCGTCGAACAGGCCGGTGAACAGCGGGTTCATCGGTTCTTCGCCCAGGTCCAGGCGTAGACACCGTCGTCGCAGAGACGCCCCGCCTCGCCCAGGCCCAGTGGCCGGAACGTGTCGACCATGACCGCCAGTTCGTCGAACCGCTCGGCGCCGAGGCTGGCCTCGATGGCGGCCGGCTGCGGGCCGTGCGAGTGGCCGCCCGGGTGCAGCGACACCGAGCCGATGTTGATGCCGGAACCCTTGCGGGCCTCGTAGTCGCCGCCCACGTAGAACATGACCTCGTCCGAGTCGACGTTCGAGTGGTAGTAGGGAACCGGCACCGCGAGCGGGTGGTAGTCGACCTTCCGCGGCACGAAGTTGCAGATCACGAAGTTGTTGCCCTCGAAGACCTGATGCACCGGCGGCGGCTGGTGGACACGGCCGGTGATCGGCTCGAAGTCGTTGACGTTGAACGCGTACGGATAAAGGCAGCCGTCCCAGCCGACCACGTCGAACGGGTGGTGCGGCAGCACGTGCACGGTTCCGGCCAGCCCACCCGGCCCGTCGCCGCGATGCTTGATGTAGACCTCGACGTTCTCCCCCTCGACGACATGAGGAGCGTCGGGGGTACGCAGATCGCGTTCACAATACGGCGAATGTTCGAGGAACTGCCCGTACCGGGACAGGTAGCGCTTCGGCGGCGCGATGTGGCTGTTCGCCTCGATCGCGTACAGCCGCAGCGGAACGTCGCCGGACGGCACCCACCGGTGGGTGGTCGCCCGCGGGATGATCACGTAGTCGCCGGCCCCGACGGTCAGGTCCCCGAAGATCGTCTCCACGACGCCCGCGCCCGCCTCGACGTAGACGCACTCGTCGCCGGTCGCGTTGCGGTACAGCGGGGAGGCGGCGCCGGCCACCACGTACCCGATCCGGACGTCGGCGTTGGCGAGAACCAGACGCCGGTCCCGGACCGCGTCACAGGACTTCCACTCCTCGCCGTCGAACAGCTCGTGCAGTTTGAGGTGCCGCGGCAGCAGCGGCTGGTTCGGCTCGGTCGACTGGTCGGGCAACTGCCAGAGGCGGGCGCCGATCACCGCCGACGGAACGTGCCGGTGATACAGCAGCGACGAGTCGGAGGAGAAGCCCTCCTCCCCCATCAGCTCCTCGTAGTAGAGCCTGCCGTCGCCGTCGCGGTGCTGGGTGTGCCGTTTGGCCGGGACGTCGCCCGCCCTCTGGTAGTGCGCCATGGGACCCTCCCGATCAGGTCAGAAGTTGCCGCGCTTGGCCTGCTCGCGCTCGATCGCCTCGAACAGCGCCTTGAAGTTGCCCTTGCCGAACCCGAGCGACCCGTGCCGTTCGATCAGCTCGAAGAAGACGGTGGGCCGGTCGCCGATCGGCTTCGTGAAGATCTGCAGCAGATAGCCGTCCTCGTCCCGGTCTACCAGAATGCCGCGCTTCTGCAGCTCCTCGATCGGGACCCGGACATTGCCGATACGCTCGCGCAGCTCCGGGTCCTCGTAGTAGGAGTCCGGCGTCGCCAGGAACTCGACACCCTCCTCGACCAGTGCGTCGACCGCCTGGAGGATGTCGTTGGTGGCCAGCGCCAGGTGCTGCGCGCCCGGGCCGCGGTAGAACTCCAGGTACTCGTCGATCTGCGACTTCTTCTTGCCGACCGCCGGCTCGTTGAGCGGGAACTTGACCCGGTGGTTGCCGGACGCCACCACCTTGCTCATCAGCGCCGAGTAGTCGGTGGCGATGTCGTCGCCGATGAACTCGGCCATGTTGGTGAAGCCCATGACCCGGTTGTAGAAGTCCACCCACTCGTCCATCGCACCGAGCTCGACGTTACCGACGATGTGGTCCAGCGCCTGGAAAATCCGCTTCGGCGCGCCGGGACGCTTGCGGTGCGCCGAGGTCCGGGCCACGAAACCCGGGAGGTACGGGCCGGTGTAGTGCGTCCGGTTCACCAGGGTGTGCCGGGTCTCGCCGTACGCCGCGATGGCCGCGATCCGCACGGTGCCGAACTCGTCGGAGACGTCGTGCGGCTCCTCCAGGACGGTGGCGCCCTGGGCGCGGGCGTGCTCGACGCACTTGTCCACGTCCGGCACGGTCAGCGCGATGTCGGCGATGCCGTCACCGTGACGGGCGTGGTGGGCGATGACCTCGCTGTCCGGGTCCACACCGCCCTTGATGACGAACTTGATGGCGCCGCTCTTGAGCACGTACGCCATGTGGTCACGGTTGCCGGTCTCCGGCCCCGAGTACGCGATCAGCTCCATGCCGAACGCGGACTGGAAGAAGTGCGCCGTCTGGGTGGCGTTGCCGACCGCCCACACGATCGCGTCCCACCCGGTGACCGGGAAGGGGTCGCCGGCGGAGTCGTACTCGACGAGCCCCACCAGCTGCTTGAGAGTGGCGAGGTCCAGCTCGGCGAGCTTCTCCTCATCGGTCAGCGTGTCGTTGACAGACATCCTGCTCCCTTCTCCGCGGGCTGCTGTTGAGAGGCAGCCTGCTCAAGGGCCGTGAGCTGCGCAACAAGTCCATCCGAAGACGGGCAACCTGCCCAGACCCCGTAGTTCGGAGCCCGGATCACTGAACAATCTGCCCACTGTTTCGAGGAGCCTCATGACCCGCTTCACCGGCATCGACGACCGGGTCCCGGCCCTCTACGCCGGCCCCGCCTGACGGAGGCGGCGGGCCCGGGACTCCAGGTGACGCTGTTCGGCGAGGCTGGCGGTGGCCTTCGCGGCCCGGCGATAGCAGTCGTGGGCGGCGGTCCGGTCGCCGGAGCGTTCCAGCAGGTGGGCCCGGACCGACAGGAGGCGATGGTGGCCGGCCATGCGGTCGTCGGCGTCCAGGGTGGCCAGCAGGGTCAGGCCGGCGGCGGGGCCGTCGATCTCGGCCAGGGCAATGGCGCGATTCAGGGTGACCATCGGGTTCGGGGCGATCCGCTCCAGGATCAGGTAGAGGGCGTGGATCTGGCGCCAGTCGGTTTCCGCCGCGGTGGGCGCGTCGGCGTGGGTGGCCGCGATCGCCGCCTGCAACTGGTACGGGCCGAGCGCCGGCCCGGCCAGCGACGCCTTCGCCAGGGTCATGCCCTCGCCGATCTGGGGCCGGTGCCAGCAGGTGCGGTCCTGTTCGTCGAGGGGGACCAGGTCGCCCGACGAGGTGGTACGGGTGTCCCGGCGCGCGTCGGTGAGCAGCATCAACGCCAGCAGGCCGGTCACCTCGCTGTCGTCGGGCAGCCGGGCGTGCACCAGCCGGGTCAGGCGGATCGCCTCCCGGGCCAGGTCGGCGCGATGCAGGCGGTCACCGGACGACGCCGTGTAGCCCTCGTTGAAGATCAGGTAGAGGACGTGCAGGACGACCCCGAGGCGATCGGGGCCGTCCGGCGGCGGGAACGAGCTTCCGGCCTGCCGGATCCGCTGCTTGGCCCGGCTGATCCGGGCCGCCATGGTCACCTCCGGCACCAGGAACGCGCGGGCGATCTCGGCCGTCGTCAGGCCACCCACCGCCCGCAGAGTCAGTGCGGTCTGCGACGCCGGGGTCAGCGCCGGATGGCAGCACAGGAACAGCAGCAACAGCGTGTCGTCGGTGTCCGGCACTTCCGGTGGCGTCTCGGCGGAGACGGCCACCTCCCGGACACGGCGGGCCTGTTCGCTGCGCACCTGGTCGACGAGCCGCCGGGACGCGACAGTGGTCAGCCAGGCCCGCGGGCTCGCCGGCACGCCCTCTGCCGGCCACTGCACGGTCGCGGCGAGGACGGCCTCCTGCACGGCGTCCTCGCAGTCCTCGAAACGGCCGTGCCGGCGGACCAGCGCGCCGAGGACCTGTGGCGCGAACTCGCGCAACAGGTCCTCGATGGCCGGTTCGGTCACGCGTCGAGGTTGCCGTCGGCGAACATCACCTGGCGCACCTCGACACCGAGGCCCTCGATGGCGGCGTCCGGGATCTTCGCGGCCAGGGCGAGGGCGCGCTCCCGGTCCTCGCAGTCGACCAGGTAGAAGCCGCCGAGGAACTCCTTCGCCTCCACGTACGGGCCGTCGGTGACGACGGGCGCCTCACCCCGTACCGAAACGACCGCGGACCGGGAGGGGTCGGCGAGGGCGAGCGTGGTGATCAGCTCGCCGGACGCCTTGATCTCCTCGATGAACTTTCCGTGGCCATCGCCGATGGCCGCCTTCTCCTCGTCGGTCAGGGCGTCCAGCACGGCCGGGTTGATGTGCAGGCTGATCAGGAAACGCATCGTCGTTCTCCTCTTCGGGTTCGGTTTCGCCCGGTAGTCGGAGCCGCCAACGTCGTCTTGACGTCCTCCCCCGAGAAATCTCAGCCCAGAATCTGCCAGGCGTGCGCGGGGACGGTCCCCGGCGTGGCGCCGTCACCCTCCAGCACCCGCAGTCCGGCCACGTCGATGTCGAACGTCGTCTCGGTGTCACCCACGTTGAGCAGGGTGATCAGGCGGTTTCCGGGTGCGGTGGAGACCAGGGCGGCGGCCGTGTTGGTCAAAGACAGGGACTTGGTACGGGCATGCGTGAGCCACGGATGGCGACGGCGCAGCCCGATGAGCCGCTGGTGCAGACGGTAGGTCGGCCACCCGTACGCCGAAAGGTCCTCGGGTTTGGCCGGAAAGAGTGGGCGGACGTCGTCGTCGCCACCGGCACGATCCTGCTTCACACCGCGGTAGGCCTGCTCGTCGCCGTAGTAGATGCTCGGCGCGCCGCCCGTGGTGAACAGCACGGCCAGGGCATGACCGAGATGGCGTACGTCGTCGAGCCGGCTGGCGATGCGGGTGACGTCGTGGTTGCCGACGAACGTGAGCGGCAGCCCCGCCTCCAGTATCTCGCCGTGCCGTTCCAGGGCCCAGACCAGCTCGAACAGGTTGCGGTCGTTGAGGCTGCTCCAGATCGCCTTCCACAGCTCGTACTGGGTGATCGAGTCGAGGCCGCTCTCGCGCAGATAGGCCGGGTAGTCGCCGTGGATCAGCTCGCCGGTGAACCAGGCCTCCGGATGACGGGAACGCACCCGGTCGACGGCGGCCCGCCAGAATCGTGGCGGCACCGCGTAGGCGGCGTCCAGCCGCCAGCCGGAGACACCACGGTCGAGCCAATGGTTCATGACCCGGACCACGTGGTCGAGGACCTCGGGTTCGTCGTGGTCGAGGGCGACCAGCGCGTCGTGGCCCTCGAACACCTCGACGTCGTCCGGTCCCGGGCCGGTGTGCCGGAACCAGTGACGGGGTGCCGAAAAGCCGCGGCCGACATGGTTGAAGACACCGTCGAGCATCACCCGCACACCGCGCGACCCGGCGGCGGCGATCAGCTCGTCGAAGTCGGCGTCGTCACCGAGGCGCGGGTCGATGCGGAAATGGTCGACGGTGTCGTAGCCGTGCGTCCCGGAGGCGAAGACCGGCCCGAGTTGCAGACCGTTGACGCCCATCTCGACGGCGTAGTCCAGCCAGTCGATGAGGTGACCGAACCGGTGGCCGGGACCCCGGTGCAGTCCGCCGGTGAAGCCGAGCGGATAGACGTGCCACCAGATGGCGTGATCGGCCCAGTTGCTCATCCAGGTAAGGGTAACCGGGTGGGGTCAGCACCACCTTTGTCCGGGAGCTAGCCGGATGGGAATGATTCATGAACCTTCATACGGTCGGTGGGCAGCATTTCCCGCATCCGTATGGAGGGCTTGAACATGCGCGTACACCTGCGTCGATTCGGCGCGGCCGCCGCTCTGACCGCGATCGCCGTCGGGGTCGCCGCGGCACCGGTCTCGGCCGCCACCCGGCCCGGCCCGTTGCCGGCCGCCGTCGACGATCTGCACGAGCTGGGCATCACCGGGGTGCAGGGATTCACCCGGGTCGACGGGGTGGTCAGCCGGGCGCGCGCCGGGTTCGGCGACCTCGAGCGCGGCACACCGGTGCCGATGGACGGCTGGTTCCGGATCGGCAGCAACACCAAGACGTACGTCTCCGTGGTCGTGTTGCAGCTGGTCGGCGAGGGCCGGCTGTCGCTGGACGACACGGTCGACCGGTGGCTGCCGGGTGTGGTCGCCGGCAACGGCAACGACGGCCGCCGGATCACCGTCCGGCAGCTGTTGCAGCACACCAGCGGCCTCTACAACTACACCCGCGACATGTCGGGCCTCTTCACCGAGGAGGGCTTCCGGGAGCACCGGTTCGACCATTGGGAGGACGCCGATCTGGTCGCTCTCGCCATGAAGCACGAGCCGGGTTTCGCGCCGGGCACGAGCTGGGACTACTCCAACACCAACTACATCCTCGCCGGGATGGTGATCGAGAAGGTCACCGGGCGGCCGTGGGAGTCCGAGGTCCGGTCGCGGATCCTGCGCCCGCTCGGCCTGTCCGAGACGTCGGCGCCGGGCGACCGGTCGACGCTGCCGAGGCCGCACGCCAAGGCCTACCAACAGTGGCAGCCGGGCGGGGCGCTGTCCGAGGTCACGCAGTGGAACCCGAGCGCGGCGAGCGCCGCCGGCGCCATCGTGAGCACGCCGTCGGACGTGGCGAAATTCTGGCAGGCGCTCCAGGACGGTCGGCTGCTCAAGCCACGACAGATGGCCCAGATGCACGAGACCGTACTCGCCACCACCTACCAGGACTTCATTCCCGGAGGACGGTACGGGCTGGGCATCATGTACATCCCGAACCGGTGCGGCGGGTTCTGGGGTCACGGCGGCGATGTCCCCGGCGTCAGCACCGTCAACGGCGTCACCGCCGACGGTGACCGGGTCGCGGTGCTCGCCCTGAACTCGCAACTGGCCGGCGAGGAGGCCGCCCTCGGCGTTCACCGGCGCACCATGCGCCTTCTCGACGACGTCATCTGCGGATCCGACTGATCCGGTTTTCGTCGCGGGCGGCTCGCACGGCGTACCAATTATGATCATGGAGACGGTCACATGGTGCAGCGTTGCGGGCAGCTGCTGCAAGGCTGAGATCGTGATCGACGTGCGCAGCCCTGACACGTAGTTCGGGCGAAGGCGGCGGTCGTGGCCCGGGTCTCGCTCACCACGACGCGCCGCCCTCCCCGCCCCCGGCAAGGGCAGGCTCACGGAGGAATACCGGGCAGGTACCACTGACCCGGTGTGATCTCCAGGCGGTCAACCTCTTCGGCCGGCAGCATGCCCGTCAGCAGCTCACGCATGATCGACGGCTCGCGCTCCGGCTCGACTGTTACATCTGGAACAGTCGACTGGTCAGTGCCGGGCACCTCCCACCACCTCATGACCGCGGTCGCCGAAGTGCCGGATCCGGTCGGCAGCTGCTCGATGATCCGGCCGACCGCCCGCTCGTACTCGGCACGCTCGGCATCCCGCCACGCGTGCGCGGCAGCGACCCGGCGTCTCCACAGCAGGTGTCGCACGATCTTGACGGCCATCTCGTCGATCCCCTCTTGCAGTGTCGGGGGCGGCGTGCGCGAAAGTTCATCCAACGGGCCCGCGCGCTCGCCGCCGTCCGACCGTGGCGCCACCGCAGGGGACAACCCACCGGCAGGTCACGGCCTTGTGCCGAGAGTGGCGGAATGCTGGTCCGGTAAGAGGGTTTCGTGTGTCAGCAGGTCAGGAGGCGACGTCCGCAGCCCTGCGGACAGGTCAGTCGACGGCGCCCGGCCGGGCTGCCTCGGCCCGCTCGCTCAGCTCACGACCGTCAGGCGCCCCCGACTCCACCACGCCGGCCACCAACTCATCGACACGCCACCAGTTCGACGGCACGATTCGCCCCGACTCGATCGCCGCCCGCGCCTCCGCGGCAGCCTCGTCCGGGCGGCCTTGCGGGCCGGACAGCAGAGCCAGGCCGAGATCGAGTCGGGCCGACGCGATCCGCCGCGGCCGCGCACCCTCCGCTTCCAGCTCAGCGAGTACCTCCCGAGCCACCCGCTCGGCGGCCGGGTCGCCAGCCCACGAGAGGGTCGTGGCCGTGTAGGCGTGCATCTTTCCCGGGTCGTACTGGTAGTGGTGCTCCGGATGCTCCGGCGTGGGCCGGTGCTCGGCCATCCACTCGACCCGGCCCAGCGCGTCGCGCATCGCGCCGTGGTCGCCGAGCCGCGCCCACGCCCGGCCCTCCTGGGCGGTCGCCTGCACGATTGCCGACCCGCCGGCCGGGGCGATCGCCTGTGCGTGCCGGGACAGCTTCACCGCACGTCGGTAGTCGCCGCGGGTCAAATGGTCCCAGGACTGTGTCTCCAGGCACCAGGCAGCGATCTCGGGATACTCCGCCTGGGCTGCGAGAGCAGCCGCCGTACTCAGGTGCGCGGCGGCCGCGGCCCGTTGCTGTAGGTCGATGTGCAGTGTGGCGCGTAGCAGCGACAGCCAACCGCCGGCGACCAGGAGGCGCCGGTGTTGTTGCAGGGTCATCCGGCCGGCGACCAGTTGGTCGATGTAGCGCAGGTGGCGGCGCACCTTCGGGAGCAGCTCGGCGGGTGGGGTGGTGGCGTACGACATCGCCATCCGGTCGGCGCTCCCGTCGAGCCGGTCCAGGATGGTATCGGAGACGTCGGAGGCGGCGGCCCGCTGCGCCAGCTCCAGCGCCTCGAACTCGCCCTCGACGTCATCGGGCGCCGGAGTGCGTAGCCTCGCGACGAGCCGGCCGCGGGCGTCGAGTGCCCGGTCAAGGGCGGCGGCGATCTCCCGAGTGGGACGCCGCTGGCCCTTCTCCAGGTCGCTGATCTGGCTGGAACTCACGGTCGAGAGCGCGGCGAGCTGCCGGTAGGACAGCCCGCGCTGGTCGCGGAGTCGGCGAAGCTCCCCAGCAAACTCGGTCACGGCGTCACATCCCTGCTTGCGGTCAGGGGGTGGCGGCCGGGCCGCAAGACACCGGCCACCGATATCGACGGTACGCCATGGGACAACGATCAGGCGGTCCGTAAGGGAGTAGGCCGATCCGGCCGATATGGCCGCCGATCATCCCTCCACACTTGCCCCTGTGGGCCGCGGCATGTGGCCAAGGTTCAGCTCAAACCCCCCGGGATTGCGGCATACAGAACTACTACTACAGGCGTGGCCCCGACTGGTGCGGCCGGGGAGACCGGCCGGCCATGCGGCTGCTGTCCCTGATGGCGGTCGACGCTGGACTGACCGAACGAGGACGGGTCGCCAGATTGCTGTTCGTGCGGGCAGTCGTACCGCGGGCCCATCGTTGACCATGGACGGGTGACGGACTTCGCCGCATCGCTGGCCACCCCTCCGCTGTTCGCCGCCCTCTCCTCGGCCCGCCGTGTGCTGATCGCCGGAGCGGGCGGTGGCTTCGACATCTACGCCGGGCTGCCGCTCGCTCTCGCCCTGTGGAACAACGGCACGGAGGTGCACCTGGCGAACCTGTCGTTCTCCGAGTTGGAGCTGATCGACCGGGACGCCTGGATCTCCGACCAGGTGGTGGCGGTGACCCCGTCGACGACCACCCCGGACTGGTACTTCCCGGAAGGGACGCTGGCCCGCTGGCTGGCGAAGAACGAGCTGCCGTCGACCGTTCACGCCTTCCCGCCGCTCGGGGTGCAGACGCTGCGGGAGGCGTACCGGTTTCTCGTCGACCGCCTGGATATCGACGCCATCGTCCTGGTCGACGGCGGCACCGACATCCTGTGCCGTGGCGACGAGAACGGCGTCGGCACCCCGGTCGAGGACATCACCAGCCTCGGCGCGGTGACCGCCATCGACGTGCCGGTCAAGCTGGTCACCTGCCTCGGCTTCGGCATCGACGCCTACCACGGCGTCAACCATGTGCAGGTGCTGGAGAACCTGGCCGCCCTCGACCGGGAGGGCGGCTACCTGGGCGCCCTGTCGATTCCGGGCGCGAGCCGGGAGGCGGTGCTCTACCGGGAGGCGGTCGCCGACGCGCAGGCCGCCACCCCGGAGCGGCCGAGCATCGTCAACGGCCAGATCGCGGCGGCCGTCGGCGGGGCGTTCGGCGACGTGCAGTTCACCCGGCGCACCAGCGGCAGCACCCTGTTCGTCAACCCGCTGATGGCCATCTACTTCACCGTCGACCTGGACAGACTCGCCGCCCGCTGCCTCTATCTGGACCGCCTGGAGAACACCGTAGGCAGACGGCAGGTGATCACCCGGATCGAGACGTTCCGCAACGAGGTGACGACCCGGATCCCCCGCACCTACCCGCACTGAAAGACTCTCGAGATGGATCTTCGAGCTGGCGACCCCGCGCGATATCTCGGCGCCGACGACATCGTCGAGACAGACCATTCGGGGGTACGCGCATTGGCCGCCGAGCTACGCGCGGCCCACCCCTCGGACGCGGCGTTCGCGCGGGCCGCCTTCGAGTGGGTGCGGGACCGGGTCCAGCACTCGATCGACGCGCAGGATCCCCAGGTCACGCTCACCGCGGGTGAGGTGCTCGACGCCCGGGTCGGGCTGTGTTACGCCAAGTCGCACCTGCTGGCGGCGGTCACCCGGGCGGGCGGCATCCCCACCGGACTCTGCTACCAGCGACTGGCCGGAGAGAACGGGCCGGTGCTGCACGGGCTCGTCGCCGTCCACCTCGACGGCCGCTGGCATCGGCAGGATCCGCGCGGCAACCGGCCCGGCGTCGACGCACAGTTCCGGCTCGGCGAGGAGCGACTCGCCTTCCCTGCCGGTGAGGGGGATCTGCCCGAGGTGCATGTGTCGCCGTCACCCGCCGTGGTCGCCGCGCTGCGTGGCGCCGACGACGTACTGGAACTCTGCCGGAATGGGCTGCCGGCCGCACCCTGATCAGATCGTGGCGAGCCGGAAGTGGGTGATGGCCGTTTCGGCCACCTCGGCGGGCTCGAGGTGGGTGTTGTCCAGGCGCAGGTAGTCGGGGCGGTCGTCGAAGCGGCCGCCGGAGTTGAGGTCGTACCGTTCGTCCAGGGCGAGAAGATTGCGCCGGGACGCTTCCCGGTCACGTTTGGACGGCTTCTCGGCCAGCCGGGACGCGCCCTCGTTACGCCGTAGCCGCTCCTGCTGGGTGGCCTCCAGTTCGAGGTGCAGCACCCGGCCGCCGCGGCTGCGGAACGGCTCGGCGTACCGGGTGATCGCCTGCTCGTCGGACGGCTCGTCGAACGCCCACACGTAGGTGAAGATCAGGCCGGGCAGGTCGCTGGCCGCCACCTCCTCGACGATCTCCCGACGGAAGCCCTCCACCAGCCGGTGGAAGGGCGGGCTGCCGAACGGGAAGAAGCGCAGCACCGGCTCGATCGCCAGATGGTTGTGGAACAGCCGCAATCCGGTCCGGGCCGCGATCCGCTCCCCCACGGTCATCTTGCCGACGGCTGGCGGTCCGACGATGAACAGCAGGGTTCCGGTCACGGACGCAAGGTACCGATCTCATCCCTGGCGAAGGAAGTCAGGATGATCGCGCGGGGTCAGAGTGGGGGCCAGACGACTACGACCGCGGAGGACTTCCGATGGACGAGGCCTACCCGTACCGTCCGGCCGCGATGGCCACCCGGGATCGCGCCCACACCCTGTTCGCGCAGACCATGGGGTACGTGGCCGGCACCACCGCGCTGTTCGCGCTCGGCGCCTACCTCGGTCGCAACCTGCCGAGCTTCGCCGCGTTCATGGCCTATCTGGCGTCGTTCGCGGCCCTGATCGCCATGCAGTTCACGGTACGCAAGTCGAAGGAGACGACGGTCGCGCTGCTCGGGGGGTTCGGGCTGCTGATGGGGGTCGCGCTCGCGCCGACGCTGGTCTACTACGCGAACACCGACCCGCAGGCGCTGTGGCAGGCGGGCGCGGCGACGGCGCTGTTCGTCGCCGGTTTCGGAGCCGCCGGGTACGCCACCCGCCGTGACCTGTCGGCGCTGGCCCGGCTGTGTTTCTGGGCGCTGGTCGGCCTGCTGATCTTCGGCATCGTGCTGATCTTCGTGAACATCCCGGGTGGCGCGCTGATCTACTCGATCCTCGGCCTGGTGATCTTCGCGGGTTTCATCATGTTCGACTTCCAGCGGCTGCGGCGCTCGCGGGACATCGACTCGGCCCCGCTGCTGGCGGCGTCGATCTTCCTGGACATCCTGAACGTGTTCCTCTTCTTCCTGCGGATCTTCCGCGGCGGCAACCGCTGACCACCCGGCCATCCGCCCCCGCCCGCCCTGTCCGGCCCGGCGGCCGCTCACGTCGCGCCGTTCGTGTGCCCGTCCTGCCGCCATGACGTCGGCGGGCGACCACGCAAACCGTTACGTGTGCGCTGGCCGGCGCAACGAGCCGGAGGGGCGGACAGAGGACCAATTGACCAGCAGGGACAGAACTGTCTCAAGCGCGGGGAAACAGCCCTCACCACCAGCCGAAGCCACTCGGCCGGCCCTCAGCGCTGTCTCAAGCGCGGTGATGCCGCCCTGGCGGCCGGCCGGGCGCGGGCGGCCCGGGTGAACTGGTCGTCGAAGCGGCGCGGGAACGGCAGCATCAGGTGCCGGTCGCGCCATGGCCGCATCTGGCGGACCGCGTTGAATCCGGCCGCGGTGACGACCCGCTCGGCGCGGGCGAAGAGCGGCCACGCCGGGTACGGGTCGAGGTGGCCGACGCCGGACGGCAACCCGGCCGGGCGGTGCGGCGCCACCAGCACGAACCGGGGGCGGGCGCCTTCGAGGTCGGCGCAGTCACGGGCGTACCCGATGAGTTCTTGAATCTCGGCCGGAGGCCCGGAGTGAACGATGAGCCAGGCGCCGTCCGCGACGCCGGACGGATCGGGGTCCCCGGAGGCAGGCGGGTCGGCCAGGGACAGCGGGCCGGTCACCGACAGCGGTGAGTCGCCGAGGTCCTCGACCGCCCAGATCCGGTCGTAGCGGATCGGGTCCGGGGGCATCAACGGGCGGTAGACGTCCCAGCGCAGCAGCCGCGCCAGGTGCACGGTCTCCGTCCCCGGCGGAACCGACGCGGCCGACAGCGAGCCGTCGATACCGGCCGGGAACGCGTCCACCACCAGCAGCGACGGGCGCAGCCTGGGCAGCGCCGACGTGGGCAGCAGCCGGTGCGGGCCGAGCACCCGCGGGTCGGCGGTGAACGGCGACGTGCTCAGGATCGTCGCCGGCTCGTCGCCGTGGCAGGTGTGCAGGTAGGCGCGGATCCGGGTGAGATGGCCGAGCCCGCCACCCTGCGCGTAGCAGACGATCACGACACGGCGGCCAGGACCTTCAGGTAGCCCTCGGTCTCGGCGGCCACCCCGAACCGGTCGTGGACCCGCCGCTCGGCGGCCGCGCCCAGGGCGGCGAGCTGGTCGGCGGTGGCGTGCGCGGCCCGGTGCACGGCGGCCCGGCAGGCGTGCGGGTCACCGGCCGGGAACGGGAACCCGATCGTCTCGTCGACCAGATCGGCGAGCCCACCGGCGTCGGAGGCGAGCAGCGGGATGCCGAGGGCGGCCGCCTCGAGGGCGACGTTGGGCAGCCCGTCGTAGAACGACGGCAGCGCCACCAGGTCACAGGCGGCGTAGACGGACAGCAGCTGGTAGCGGTCCTGGAACGGCAGCGCGGTGTGGGCGATCTCCGGGTGGTCCGCCAGGAACTCGCCGATGCCGGGTTCGAGTTCCCCGGCCAGGATGACGTGCAGATCGTGCCGGCCGGCGGCGATGGCGTCGAGCAGCAGCCGTACGCCCTTCTTGTTCTTCAGCTGGCCGATGACGCCGACGGTACGTTTTCCCGGCGCCACGTGCGCGTCCCGCCACGCCTGTGCGTCACGCCGTTCGGACGGCAGGATCCGCCACTCGGTGGTGTCGATGCCGTTGGCCACCCAGGTGACCGGGGTGTGCGGGGCCAGCGCGGACACCAGCGGCGCGGTGTTCGCGGCGACGACGCAGACGTGGGCCGACGAGCGCAGCGCCTCCAGGACGACCGGCTGGCGGCGCAGCGAGAACATGCCGGTGTCGAAGTCGTTGCCGCGCAGCAGGGTGATCAGCGGCAGCCCGGACCAGGCCGCGTAGACGGGCGCGGACAGCAGCGGGTACGTGCCGCCGAACGCCACGATGTGGGTGTAGTCGCCGATCACCGGGGCGAGGCTGGTCCAGAGCAGGCGCAGCGCGTGTTCCGGGTCGTCGGTGAGCGGCACGGTCCGTACGCCGGTGACCCGCTGGGCGGTGCTGCGGCGGCTCAGGTGGACGACGTCGACGTCGACACCGGCGCCGCGCAGGCCGCGGACGATCCGGTCGCAGGAGTTGGCCATGCCGCCGGGGCTGGGCGGAAAGTTCTCGGTGATCCAGAGCAGCCGCATTCAGCTGTCCACCAGGGCGTCGTCGCCGTCGTCGAGGTAGTCCTGGTCGGCGGCGGCGCCCGGCTCGAAGGCGGCCCGGTCGTAGTCGTCGAAGCTGCTGTAGTAGACGGTGTCCCCGTAGTACTGGGCCTGCCGCTGCCGGTAGACGCGACGGCGGGCGGCGGCGGCCGCGGACGGGTGGCCGAACCGGTTGCGGGCGGCCGCGCACTCCGGGCACAGCCCGCCGTCGGCGAGGTGGTCGGCGCAGACGGCCCGGCCGCAGGCGGGACAGCCGGCGACCGCCATCTGCCCGCACTTGCCGAGGGTGAAAAAGCCGGTCGTAACCGCGCAGGGCGTCATCTGGTTCACCTTGTCCAGCGGAAGGTTTCGGTGGCGACCGTCAGGATCCGGTCAAGCTGCTCGTCGCCGGACTGCGGCAGCCGCAGCAGTTTGGCGGCGGCGAGCACGCTGCGGCGCTCCCCGTCGCGCAGGGTAACGCCGATCCAGGCCGGTGGCGCGGTCTGCGGGCGGACCCCGGCCACGCCGCGCGGGAGCCGGCGGCGGACCTTGATCAGCTGGGTGATCTGCGTCTTCCGCTTGACTTTGGTCTTGCCGCTGCTGCCGCGCTTGGTGACGCGGCGCAGGCGCTGCCGGTCGACGATCAGGACGTCCAGGCCGCTGCCGTCGCGCAGGCCGGCGTGCAGGCGCAGCCACGGATCGATCGACCACGTCTCGGTGGCCGAGCGGGCCGGCGGCCGCACCGGGATGCTCCGGGCCGGATGTGACTTGGCGGGGACGTGGATGCCGCGCAGGTCGGCTGTGACGGCGAGGACGCCCTTCGGTCCGAGGTCCTCGCAGATCTCGGTGAGCAGTGGCAGGATCACGTCCATCGTCCGGGGCGGCAGCGCCCATTTGGAACGGCGGATCAGTCCGGTGTGCCGGTGCAGGCTGGCGGCCAGAGCGGCCCATTCGGCGGCCGGGTGGGTCGCGGCGAACCCTCGTTCGAGGATGAGCGCCTGGTGCAGCGGGTGGAATCCCGCGATGGCCGCCTTCTGCTTGCGCCAGAACATGACCCGGACCGTATCAGTGGGCTTCGACCCGGTCGTACACACCGGCCAGCCTGGCGCGGGCGTGTTTCCAGGTGAACCCGTCCTCGACGTGGCGGCGGGCGCGCTCGCCCAGATCCCGGCAGGCGTCCGGGTACTCCAGCAGCACGCGGATGGCGCGGGCCAGTTCGGCCGGCCGGTCCGGTGGCACGAGGCGGCCGTGGTCGCCGAGCACCTCGCGGATCACTGGCAGATCCGAGGCGACCACCGCGGTTCCGGCCGCCATCGACTCCCACACCTTGATCGGGCTGCATCCCTGGTCGAGGTTGCGGGGGCCGGCGGTCAGCGGGGCCACCGACAGTTCGGCGTGCGCCAGCCAGGCGGCCACGTCGGCGTGCGGAAGCTGATGCTCCCACCGGATCCGGACACCGAGGCGCTCGGCGAGGCGGCGCAGCGGGCGGGCCCGCGCCGGGGACACCGACGAGCAGACGACCAGGGTCAGATCGGTGAGGTCGGCGAGGCGGGCGAAGGCCCTCAGCAGCACGTCGACGCCCTGCCACGGTTGCAGCGCGCCCACGTAGATCACGTAACGGCCCGGCGCGGTGGGTGGCCGCGGCACGTCGGCCGGCACCGGGTCGGCGCCGTTCGGCACGAGATGCACGCGGTCCGGTTCGGCGCCGCGGTCGGCCACCGCCTTCAAGATCACCCGCGATGGCACGACCACCGCGTCCGCTTCCTGGAGACAGTGCTCCTCCAGCTCACGGATCTTGGCAAGGGTGCTGGGTGCGGCCAGCGGCCAGTGGTACGGCAGCTCGATGGACGGCAGGCCGTTCGCCTCGTAGACCAGCCGGGCGCCGGTGGACAGGGCGGGCAGCGCGCCCCACGGGTCGCGGACGTGGCAGATCTCCAGGGTGTCGCGGTGCGGGGCGAGCCGGTCGGCGGCCCACCGGGAGAACGCCCCGGCCCGGTCCAGCAGGTTCGGCACCACGTCGGTGAACCGGACGATCTCCACGGCGCCTTCACGTTGGTAGGCGGGCAGCTCGCCACCGCCGAGAACGCAGAGCAGGCCGCCGCCGTACCGGTCGAACAGTTCGGCCGCCATGTGCCGGATGTGCACGGCCGAGCCCTTGGCCGACGGGAACCGGTCGAACGCCAGATACGCGGCCCTATGCACGGCGTCTCCCCCGATGCCAGTCGATCTGTGCGGCCAGGCCCTCGTCCAGGCCGGTCCGCGCGGTCCAGCCGAGCAGTTCGGCGGCTCGGGTTGTGCCCGCCCATGTTCTGGCCACGTCGCCGGGAGCGACGTCCTTCGGAACGGTCGGCGCCGGGGTGCCGATCAGGTCGGCGATGCGGTCGAGGGCCTCGCGCAGGCTGGTCGTCGTGGGGTGGCCGATGTTCAGGACGGTCCCCGGCGGCAGCGGCGTCCCGGTGGCGCGGACGGTCGCGTCGACCACATCGCCGACGTAGGTGAACGAGCGGCTCTGGGCGCCGTCGCCGTACAGCGGGACGGGTGAGCCGTCGAGGGCCGCCTCGATGAACCGGTGGAACGCCATGTCCGGGCGCTGGCGGGGCCCGTACACCGAGAAGTAGCGCAGGATGACGACCGGCAGGCCGTCCGCCGCGGCCTTCTGCGCGAGCCGTTCCGCTTCGGCTTTCGAGGCGGCGTACGGGCTACGCGGGTCGATCGGGTCGTCCTCGGCGCACGGGCGGTCCGCGCTGCCGTACACCGACGAACTCGACGCCAGCACGAATCGCGGCCGGGTGGCCGCACAGGCGGCGAGCAGGCGTTCGGTGGCGGTGACGTTGTCCCGCCAGGTGGCGGCCGCGCCGTCACCCCACGACGCCCGCACGCCGGGCCGGCCCGCCAGGTGCAGGACCACGTCGGCATCGGCCAGCGCGGTGAGGTCGCCGGTGGCGAGATCGCACCGGTCCGGGCCGTTCACGTCAACCGGCACCACGTCGTGGCCCTGCCCGGTGAGCGCGTACACGAGATGCCCGCCGATGAAACCGGACGCCCCCGTCACCACAACCCGCACACGCGGCACTCTATCCGGTGGGTCACCCACCGGAAGCAGCCGGCAGACCCAGACCGACCAGTACGGCACGAAGGCGGTCCTGCCCGCCCGGAGCAGCCCGGGAGACCGAGACCGACCGGGTACGGCACGAAGGCGGTCCTGCCCGCCCGGAGCAGCCCCCCGGGAGACCGAGACCGACCGGGTACGGCACGACGGCCGTCCGTCCCACCGGGGCTAGGCCGCCGCCCGGGGTCCGCGGACGGTTGATCCTGATCGGGCGTCCACCGCGCAGAGGCCGGCTGGCCGGACCAAGCCGCTGCTCGGGTTCTCCCGCAACGGGCGGACAGCGGCCGGAACCGGCGAACCGGCCGGGACATAGGCTGCCGTGAAACTGCCGTGATAGCCGAACAGCGGCCCGAAGCGCCGGTTTGTGACGGTCACCCGGATCCGGAACCGTTCGGCCCGCTCGTCCCACCACTCGTGCACCTCGGCCTCGCCGGTCACCGCCGACGGGCAGCGCATCCCACCCCGCAACGTCTGCGGCCCGCTGCGGATCCGCAGGCCGCCCCGGGCGTCGACGGACACATCCAGGTCGACGGCCAGATGCTGGGTGGTACCGAGGTAGTCGATCACCGTGTCGCGGCCGCCGTCGTACACCATGGTCGCGTCGAACCGGCGGCGCCGGTGCGGCCGCACCTGGAAGGTCCGCACGAACGTCAGCGTGGGCCGGCCGAAAGTGTCCGGGTAGGCGTAGTTCTCGATGGTGAACGGGATGCCGGTGCCGGTCTCCGGGAACAGGATGTGCCGCAGCGTGCCGACATGCAGGAACGGCACCGTGAAAGCGCCACCGCGCCACACCCGGTCCATCACGCCGGTGCCGACACAGCCCTGGTCGCGGTCGCCGTCGACACCGAAGCGCCGTTGCAGTCGCGGGTGCAGCCGCCCGAAATCCGCACGCAGGGCATGCTCGAAAACCGAGGTCATCGCGGGGCATCCTTTCCGGCCGGGCCACTCGTCACGAGCGGTTCGCGTTGCCCTCGCGGGCCGTTCGATCCAATCCAGCCGCGACTTACGAGCGCGCCACCCGATTCGAGCCCGCGGCGCCTTTCGTGCGGGGCACGCGATTCGCGCCCGCACCGGCTTTCGGGCAGGCCACGCGATTCGAGCCCGCGACGCCTTCCGGGCAGGCCACGCGATTCGAGCCAGCGGCGCCTTTCGGGCCGGGCAGGCGTTTCGGGTGGGTCGCTCTTGCTGGGTCGGCGCCGGCATCGTCGGGCCGCGGGCGTGTGCCGATGCGGGGGTACGCCGAGCGCCAGCCCCAGCGCGAGCAGGACGACGAGCGGGCGGCCGTCGAACGCGACGGCGGCGGTCACCAGAGCCGCGCGTGCCGACAGTTCGGCGAGGGCCCGGCGGCGGGCGCTTTCCGGGGACACGCCGTGTTCCAGCCACAGGCGCAGCCGATCGAACGACCAGGCGGTGGCCCACCCGAACACCGGCCCGAACACCAGGTCGACCAGGCGGCCGGTGCGCCCCCAGCGGGTGCGGTAGGCGTACCCCGTCAAGAAGCGCACCCCACCGGGAACCGGAACATAGCGCCAATATCCTGACCCGTCCCGGATCGGCGAGCGAGGGTCGGCGGAGCCGAACCGCAGCGCCGACGTGGCGGAACCGTCAGCCTGCCGCCGCTCCCCGCTGTGCACGCCGTGCCCGGCGATCTCGACACCGGGCAGCACCGCGGTGGCGTAGGTGAACGCCGCCGGAACACTGCCCGGCACCGGGTCGATGCGGCCGAACCGGACGTCCCACCGGGCGTGCCGCCGGTGGTCCTGAGTCGCGGCCCAGACCTCCTCCAGCGGCGCTCTGATGATCGTTTCGACGTAGATCCTGGCCACGGCACCCCCTTTGAGCGAGTGCTCAAACCCTAGCAGTTTTGAGCAGATGCTCAAGACCGTGTTCGCCGGATCACCCACTCCGCCACCGCGATGTTGATCAGCCACCCGGCGGCCAGCGTCCCGGTCTTGCCCCACATCGTCAGCGGCCCCGCCGTGACCAGCCAGAATCCCTGGGTGAACGCCTGAGTGCCGGCGCCCATCCCGATCGCGTAGCCGCGGATCATCCAGGCCCGGTGCCGGGCGAAATCCCGCCGCAGCACGGCCGCCAGCCCGAGACTCAGCGACACCGCCATGTAGCCGACGACCACGACCCGGACGGCGGCGGTGGCGTCACCGTCGATCGGCGAACGCGGCAGGAACAGACTCAGCCACAACCCGCTGAGCGCCGCGACCAGACCGGCCGGGACGACGACCCGCCCGGCCACCCGGTGCCAGCCACGCCGTCGCCGCAGCCGCGGTGCGAACTGGAACGCGCCGAGCACGCTGAACACCAGGACGCTGACGATGTGCACGATGACCGGCAGGGGCGCCGAGGTGATCCGCTCGCTGTCCGCCAGCACCTGGGCGCCACCCGCGAACTCGGCCAGCCGCAGACTTCCGGCGATCCCCGGAATCGCGGCGAGAAGCAGTAACGCGCCAGGAACGAGCCAGTTCGATGTTCGCATGCGCCCATCGTCGCGACGGACACGCGCCGGTTCATCGGAGCGAGGTCCGGAACCGGCCCGTGCTGAAGTGCCGTCCGGATCCCGTACTTCAGACCGATCCGTCCAGGCCCAGCGCGGCATGGCGGAACATCAGGAGGTCCATGGCCTGCGGTATCCCGAACGACGGCAAGGCCTCGCGCATGGCGAAAAGACCGGGCATGTTGCCGCGACGGACCGCCGTGTCGATCGTCTCCTGGATCCCCGGCGGCAGCGACTCCCACGTCCGCGCGGCCTCGCACCTGCCGCACAGTTTGCCGACGCGCTCGGCGTCGGCGACCGCCATGGGGGCCGCGCAGCCCGGGCAATGGAAGTGAAACATCGACATCAGGCGAAGCCGCCGTTGCTGAGCAGCAACTGGCCGTTGATCCACTGGCCCTCGGGCGAGCAGAGGAAGGCGACCAGGTTGGCGGTGTCCCGCGGGGTGCCGAGGCGGCCGAGCGGCGTCTGCCGCAGCAGCAGATCGCGGCCCTCGTCGGACATCCAGCCGGTGTCGATCGGACCGGGGTTGATCACGTTGCAGCTGATCCCGAGGTGCGCCAGTTCGTGGGCGGCGGCCTGGGTGATCCGGTCGAGGGCGCCCTTGCTCGCCCCGTACGGCAGGTTCCCGACCGTGTGATCGCTGGTCAGCGCGATGACACGGCCGTCGCCGTGGCGGCCACGGTACCGCCGACCGTGCTCCCGGATCAGGAGCCAGCTGGCCCGCGTGTTGACGGCGAAATGCCGGTCGAAGCTCTCCACCGTGGTGTCGAGCAGACCGGAGTCGACCGACTCGGCGTGGCACATCACCAGGGCGGTGACCGGCCCGAGGCGGCGCTCGGCCTCGTCGTAGACCGCCGCGGGCGCCGCCGGGTCGGCGAGATCGGCCTCGATGGCGGTGACGGCCGCGCCGTACCCGATGAGGGTTTTGGTGATCGCCTCGGTGGCGCCTTTCTCCACGCCCCACGTCATCCGGTCGTCGTAGGGCGTCCAGTAGGTGAAAGCGATGTTCCACCCGGTGGCGGCCAGGCGGGCGGCGATGCCGGCGCCGATCCCGACGGTGCGGCCGACCCCGGTGACGAGTGCGGTCGGCCGGGTCTGCTCAGGATTCGTCACGGGCGGATCCTCCACAACCGGCCGGAACCGCGCAAACGGTTTCCCGGTCAGTCCACGTAGGGCAGGCACAGACCTTCGGGGTACCGCCAGAGGTTCATGCTCGCTTTCGCGTCGGCCGCCGTGTAAAGGGCCGCGTTCTTCTTCTCGCCGTCGGCGCCGGCCTTGTCCAGCAGCGCGATCACCGCCTTGCGCGCCGCGATCTGGTCGGCAAGGGCGGCCCGCACATCCTTGTCGGTGGTCAGGCCCCGGGCCTTGGTCACGGCCTGCACGTTGGCCTGATAGCCGCTACGCAATGCGGCCACCGCGGCGGTGACCTCGGCCGGGGCGGCGTCGTCGCCGACCGCCAACGGGCCGTTGGCCGCAGCGACCTCATAGAGGCGATCCTCGGCCTTCCCGGTCGCGTCACACGCCGCATTCGGGTCGCTCTTCGGGTCCGCCGTGGTCGGCTTCGGCGACGGGCTGCGCTTCGAAGCCGACGGGGACGCCGACGCCTTCCTGGACTTCGATGTCACGGGCTTGGACGAGGACGCGGGCTCCGAGGTGGCGGGGGCCGCGACGGCGATCTCCGAGGTGCCCGGCGACACCAGAACCGGCTCCGCGGTCTCACCGCAGGCGGCGGTCAGCAGGCACGCGCCGAGCGCCAGGACGGCGAGGGTGCTTCTCATGCGGATTCCTCAAGATCAATCAACCGGGCGGCGCGACTATACCGGTAGGTCACATCGGCGACCACGAACCGCACCACGTCAGGGCACCAGGATGATGACGGTGGCCAGAATGCCCAGGACGACCGCCACGACGGCATGCAGGACGGGTGCGCGCAGTGACGGCGGGGTGGCGAACAGCAGCGGGATGAACGCCGGGATGAAGAAGATCCCGCCGCAGATCCCGCCCGACACCAGCAGCACCGACACCGTGTAGCAGGCCCGGTTGAAGCCACGCGACCCGCGGAACAGCATCGGCACAGCGGTGAGCGGCACGTACAGGAGGGCGGCGGCGAGGAACTCGGGGTCGAACCGGAGCGCCAGGCCGGCGGCCAGGGCGAGGACGTACCCGGGGGCAAGCGCCGCCATCAGCCGGCGCGGGCCGCCCACCGCGAGATACGTGTGCTGAGCCTCCCTGATCATGATCATGATCGGGGATCCTAGAGCGGGCGGTCCAGGGCGGCGCGGACGGTGTCCAGGCGTTCGGCCAGGTCGGGGGCCCGTTTCCGGAGCGAATCGGTCAGCGCGGTACGGGTCTCCAGCAGTTGACCCCACAGCACGTTGCGGCCCATCTCCAGCAGCTGGGCCGCCTCGCCGGGCGGCCCTGCGTGCACGGCGCACGCCGCCGCGTCGGCGCCGAGCCCGGACCAGTCGGCCAGCAGGAGCTCCTGGCTGGCCCGGTTGATGCCGCGCCCGGCCTGGAGCGGGATGAGCTCCACCGCGGCGGCGTACCCGGCCCGGGCGGACGGCCATTGTTCCCGGCCCGCCGCCGCGGCGCCCCAGGCGCGGGCCGCCGCGATGCGGTTGCGTGGCGGCCCGGAAGCGGTCTCGACGGCGTCCCGCCACACGTCGACGGCGCTGTCCACCTTCTCCTGCGCCTGGAGCACACGGCCGAGGAGGTAGAGGTAGCCGGCCCGATTGGGGTTGCCGGGCGGGCAGGCATCGATGGCGAGCCTGGCGAAACCGGCCGCCTCCTCCAGGTCCGCCTCGCCGTCGGTCGCGCGCCACCGTTCGTGGAGGGTCAGGCTCAGCTCGCCGAGCGCGTACAGGCGGGTGGGCAGGTCGGCGCCGGCCAGGGCGACGGCGGTCCGGGCGGCTTCGACGGCGTCGTCCAGGTCGGCCGGCTGTTCGGTGTCCTGGTACCGGATTCGCAGGATGCGGGCGAGGCCGAAGAAGTAGGCCTGCCGATCGGGGTCGGCCGGGTTGACCGTTTCGGCGGCGGCGCGGCCGTTTCGGACAGCCTCGTCGATGTCGTCCCGGTCGGCGACGGCGTCGAACCGGTCCAGCAGTGCCAGCGCGAGGTTCGAGAGGCAGAGCGGCCGGTGCGGATGCCCGTCCGGCAGCGGGGCCAGCGCGGCACGGCCGATCTCGACCGCCTCGTTCAGGTCGGTGAGCTCACCTCGCTGGATGGCGCGGGACCGCAGCGCGCTGAGCAGGTTCACGGCGCAGAGCACCCGCTCCGGCTCGTCGTCCGGCAGGTTCTCGAGGGCGGATCGGCCGGTGGCCACCGCCTCGTCGAGATCGGCGATCCGGCCGGTGTGTTCGAACCGGTGCCGTAGGGACTGGCTCAGCACCGTCAGCTGGGCCCCGTACTCCCGGTCTCCGGGCCGGAGCGCGGTGCCTGCCGCCCGCGCAAGCCGGACCGATTCCTCCAGATCGGCGGGATCTCCCGCGGTCAGGAAACGCATGCGCAGGGTGATCGCGAGGCCGCGGAGCCCGGCCGGGCGATCCGGCGCCATCTCGACGGAGACGCGGTGCGCGGCGATCGCGTCGGCCAGGTCCGTGTCCACGCCGCCGACGGTGTAGCGGTAGGTCAGCGAGGTCCCGAGACGCGACAGGAAAGCGGCGCGATCCAGGTGATCCCCCGGTCCGGGCACCGGCTCGGCCCGAAACGCCGCGAGCGCCTCGTCGAAGTCGGCGCGCTCCCGGGTGATCTCGGCGCGCCGGACGGCGATCGCCTCGTCCAGATCGGAACGCCGCCCGGCTTCGTCGTATCTGCTGTAGAGGGCCTCGGCCAGGGTGCCGGCATGGCGGAACCGGCCGGGGTCGCCGGATGCCGCCGTCTGCCACCGGGCCCGACTGACGTCGATGATCTTGTCCAGGTCCTCGGCGCGATGGTGCAGGTCGTAACGCCTGGTGATGGCGTGTTCGAGGGTTTCCCGGAACGTGTCGGCACCGGACCCGGCGAAGCTGCCGGTACGCAACGCCGCCACCGCGGCCTGCACCGCCAGGTCGAGGTCGCCGGGCGCCCCGGCCCGGTCGAACCGCATGACATATCCGCTGGCGAGGTTCTTCAGGTGCACGCCACGATGCGGATCATCGGGCGCGACGGCGGCGAGGCCCTGCTCCAGCATCTCGATCGCGGTGTCGAGGTGGGCCGGGTCGGCGTCAGGAGCGAGGTCGTCGAGGACGCGGGCGCCGGCGTACGGCCAGCGCGCCCGGTCCGGATTTCGGAACTCGGGCGGGATCAGTTCGGGGAACGTGTCGCGGATCTCGGTGAAAAGGGCGCGCGCGATGTCGAGATCCCGCGGTTCGGGCATCGCCTGCCAGCGCGTCCAGTGCAACCAGGCCAGCGTCTCCACGACCTCCACCGGCACCGACTCGGCGTGACTGATGCAGAACTCGTGCAGTTCGGCGAGGTCGGCGCTCGCCCGTGGCTCGAACAGGCCCAGCCGGTCGCCGTCGTCGAGATAGGCACGGATCCGCCGGCGAAGGGTCTCGACGAGGCGCTGCGAATCCGTCATCCCGCCATCGTGGCGGCCGGCCATGACAACTGGTAGCCCGCTGCGCCGCGCCGCGTACCCCCGAAATGGTCTGAGAAAGAACCGCGCCCGCGCCGTCGCCGCACTGGCCCGCCCGCGCCATGATGGGCGCATGGATTTCCAGAGCGCGCTTACCTCACTCTTCTCGGCCGAGGGACGTCAGGATCCGTATCCTGCCTATGACGTGCTCCGCGGCCATGCGCCGGTCTTCCAGGCGATCGACGATCGCTGGTTCGTCACCACCCACGAGCTGACCAGCCGGATCCTGCGGGATCCCGGCATGCGGGTGTCCGACGCCACGGACTACGACGGGTTCTGGCCGGACTGGCGGGAGAACCGGGGTGTCGCCGCGATCGTGCGGTCCATGTTGCAGAACAATCCGCCGGATCACACCCGGGTGCGCCGGGCGGCCGCGTCCACGTTCACCGCCCGCCGGGTCGCCGCGATGCGTGACGTGATCACCCAGCAGGCCGGGGAGCTGATCGAGGCGATGCCGGGTGAGACGGACTTCATGACGGCGTTCGCCTACCCGCTGCCGATCGGCGTGATCTGTGCGCTGCTCGGCGTTCCGGACACCGACATGCCGTGGTTCCGGCGGCAGGCCGCCGGCCTGACCGTGGTGCTGGAGCCGATCAGCACCGAGGAGGAGATGCGGGCCGCCGACGCCGCCGCCCGCGAACTGGAGGACTACTTCATCGGCCTGATCGCCGAACGGCAGCGCCACCCGCGGGAGGATCTGACCAGCGCGCTCGCCGCCGCCGGATCCGGCCTGACCGGGAGTGAGCTGCTGGCTAACCTGGTGCTGCTGCTGGTCGCCGGCTTCGAGACCACCACCAACCTGCTCGGCACCGGTCTGCGGATCCTGCTCGACCATCCCGATCTGGCCGCCCGGTTGCGCGCCGACCCGGGCCTCGCGCCCGCGTTCGTCGAGGAGATGCTCCGGTACGACTCCCCGGTGCAGTTGGCGTCCCGGTTCACCTCGACGGCGGTGGAGCTGGACGGCCGGAAGCTGGAGGCCGGCTCGGCGCTGACGCTGCTGCTCGGCTCCGCCAACCGCGACCCGGCCCGCTATCCCGACCCGCACCGGTTCGACCCCGACCGGCCCAACGTCCAGCCGGTCTCCTTCGGCGGCGGCGCCCACTACTGCCTGGGCGCACCACTGGCCCGCCTGGAGGCGCAGGTGGCGTTCCCCCTGCTTCTGGCCACGCTCCCCGGCCTGGCGCTGGCCGGCGTCCCGGAACACCGCGACCGCCTGGTTCTGCGTGGCTACGCCACTCTCCCGGTCACCACCGGATGATCCGCCGGGCCTGGTGCTCCGGCGGATCGTCCGGCGACGGGAAAGGTCAGGACGGGGCGCCGAACCGCAGCTCGATCAGGCCCAGGCCGGAGGCGATGCCGAGGGCCAGGACCAGCAGCGCCAGCAGCAGGACGAGGACCGCGGCGCCGAAGACTAGGAGACGCATCGGTCCAGGTTCGCACCACTGTGGCCGATTCGCGAGACTGTCACGCCTCGGCCTGGTACTCCTCGACCTTCTCCAGGGGCCAGCCGATGAACGCGGCGATCTCCTCCGGGTCGCCGGTCAGGACCCAGTCCTCGATGGTGGCGGCCAGACCCTCGGGCAGACCGGGCGTCTCCACGTACTCCGGATCCTCCTCCTCGAGGATCTGGTCGAGGTGGATCCAGGTGCCGTCCGGGTCGAGTTCGGTGCCGGCCACGGCGTACCCGGCCAGGCCGTCGGTGCCGGCGGCGAGGATCTCGTTGGTCCGCCAGTCGATGATGTCCCAGGCGTCCTCGCCGATCTGGCCGCCGATGATGACGCGCCGGCCCTCCGCCTCGAGTTCCTCGACACGCTGGAGGGTCTTGGAGACGGTGGCGTAGTTGGCTTCGAGCACGTTCTCGATGTGCGACTTGAGCAGGTCACTCATTTCCAGCCCCGATGATCATGGTGGTTACGCTTCGTAGCATACGGTCCGTCACACCCGTACCGGAAAATGGTCGAGATCTCGTCGTCGGTGGCCGGATCGCCGCCATCGCTAGGGTGGGCCGATGAGGACGATCACGCGGGGTGTCGTGGGTTTGAGCCTGTTGGCCGGTCTGGCCGGCTGTTCGGCGGAGGAGCCGGTCGAGGCGGCGCGGCCGACCGTGCCGCCGCCGTCGCCGGCCGTGGCGCAGGTGCCGGGCCTGGAGGCGACCGACGTGCGGGTCCTCGACGAGGCCGGAACGGCGCCGTTCGACGAGAAACGGCGGGTGCAGGCGCCGCCCGGCTGGACGGTCAGCGTGTGGGCGCGGATCCCCAGCGCACGGCTGCTCGCGTGGGCACCGGACCGGCGGCTGCTGGTGTCGCGGCCGAAGTTCGGGGACGTCGTCGCGCTCGTGCCGGGCAGCGGGGCACCCCGACAGGAGACGCTGCTCAGCGGGCTCAATCAGCCGCACGGGCTGGCGTTCTCCGGCGACACGCTCTATGTGGCCGAAAGCGACCAGGTGAACGCGTACACGTACCGGAACGGGGTTGTCTCGGATGAACGGGTGGTGGTCGGCGGGCTGCCCGACGACAAGAGCCCGGAGCTGCGCGGGGCGTACTCGCACGCGCTGAAGAGCGTCGCGATCGGCAAGGATGGCGAGATCTATGTGGCCGTCGGCTCGACCGGCAACATCTCGGCCGAGGACCGCGACGCCACCCCGGAGCGGGCGGCGATCCTGCGGGTTCCGGCCGCCGGTGGTGAGCCGGCCGTGTTCGCGCGGGGTGTCCGCAACGGGACCGGGCTGGCCGTCGACCCGGGCGGGGCGGTGTGGACGGCGGTCAATCACCGCGACAACATCGAGTTCCCGTACGACCGGGACTACGACGGCGACGGCGGCGACGACCGCGGCGAGGTGATGCAGTCGTATGTCAACGACCATCCGATGGAGCAGTTGGCCCGGCTGACGCAGGGCCGTGAGCTGGGCTGGCCGTACTGCAACTCGGAACCCGACCTGTCACCCGGCGACCCGGAGTCGGCGCTGAGCTACACCGGGCGGCCGTTCGTGCGGGACTTCCAGACCAATCCGGACGGCGCGAAGCTGGACTGCTCGAAGCTGGCGCCCGTCGAGCAGGGCATGGGCGCGCACTCGGCGCCGCTCGGCCTGAGTTTCGCCGTCTCGCCGGGCCTGGCCGGGTCGTACGGGCCGGGCGCGCTGGTCGGCATCCACGGCTCGTGGAACCGTAACCCGCCCCGGCCGCCGGAGGTGTCCTTCTTCGCCTGGCGCAACGGGACGCTCGGCCCGCAGCAGACCCTGCTGACCGGCTTCCAGAACGAGGACGGCTCCCGGTGGGGCCGCCCGGTGATGGCGGTTCAGGGCCCGGACGGCGCCCTCTACGTCAGCGACGACCACGCGGGCGCCGTCTACCGGGTCACCGCCCCCTGACCTCGATGCCGGCTGGCTCCCAGGGCGGTCTCACGCGCGTCGGGACAGCGCTGAGAGCCAGCTGGTCAAGAAGGCGGCGCAGTTCGGCCTCGGTGCCGATGGCGGGCCGGTGTTCGGGGTGGTCGGCGTACTCCTGGATGACCCGGGCCAGGAAGGTGCTGTCGATGTTCCAGGTGGCCAGGCCCCGGCGCCCGACCAGGATCTGGAAACGGCCGGCCACGGCGGGCCGCCCCGGCCCGAGGGACTGCCACGGGATGAACACTGGGCGGACCGGGCGGCGGTCCACCATGCCGTCCGGGCGCAGGCGCACTCGCCCCCGGTCGGGACCTCCACGGCGACATAGGCGGCGGCCAACAGGATCTCGACGAGGACGACAGTCCGGGCGGTGAACGCCGAATTCAGCGCGGCCACATCGTAGGGGATACTACCCACAGGCAATTAGCGGCTATTTCACAGCGCCAGTACAGCGCCGCGGTCAAGGGCGCGGGAAATGCGGATCGAATTCGTCGGTCTCGAATTCACGGTCATCGTCGGTGTCGTCGAAATCAAAGTCGAAGTCGAAGTCGACCTGCGGCTCAGAACGCCTGTCCGGGCTGGCCGGAGCGGGTCGGCGGAGGCGGGCCACGAAACCTATGGCGTTGCGGACGGCGGTCGACATGAAACCCTCCGAAGAATAGAATCCCGGCTGTTGCGAGAACGTTAGGAATCCCGGTCAGGCGCTGTCAAGAATCGACACGCGGGCACACGATATTGCTATCGACCGCACAGTTTCCGCATAGAACGTACGGCCGATCACAGCGGCCCCGCGGCGGATTGGGCAGACTTCACCCTGTCCGGTGGCGCGGCGCCGCCGGACAGGAGGGAAAGCGTCTTGTCCACCCCGCCCCGGCGGCCCGCCCTGGTCGCGTTGATCCTGGTCATGGGGGTCGGCCCGTTCGCCACCGACACCTACATCGCGGCGCTGCCGGAGCTGCGGCGCACGCTGGAGACCAGCGCCACGGTGGCGCAGCTGACCCTGACCGCGTTCATCGTCGGCCTGGCGGCGGGGCAGTTCCTGATCGGGCCGCTGAGTGACTCGTACGGTCGCCGCCGCCTGCTCATCGGGTGCAGCGTGCTGTTCGCGGTGCTGTCGGTGGTGTGCGGGCTGAGCCCGACCGGGGCGATGCTGGTGGCTGCCCGGCTGTTGCAGGGTTTCGTGGCCGGCGGCGGCGTGGCACTGGGCCGCGCGGTGGTCACCGACACCTACCGCGGGGACCGGGCGGCGGCCGCCTTCGGCGCGATCTCGTCGGTCACCTTCTTCGGGCCGGTGGTGGCGCCGGCGATCGGTGGCGTGATCCTGGCGCACGGCACCTGGCGGACCGTCTTCGCGGCCCTCACCGTGCTGGGCGCGGCGATGGCCGTGGCGGTGACGCTGGGCATCGCCGAGACCCTGCCACCGATGCAGCGGCATCCGGCCGGTCTGCGGGCGCTCGGCGTCCGGATGGCCGACCTGGCCCGGGACTGGTCGTTCATGCGGCACGTCGCGCTGCAATGCCTGGCCTCGGCGGGCTTCTTCACCTACATCGGGGGCTCGGCGTTCGTGCTGCGTTCGGTGTACGACCTGAGCCCCACCCAGTACACGATCGTCTTCGCGTCGAACGCCGCCGGGATGGCCCTGTTCAGTCTGCTCTTCCGGGCGCTCGTGGTGCGGGCCGGGGCGGTCCGGCTGCGGGCGGCCGGCATCACCGTGTCGACGATCGGCGCGGCCGGCCTGCCAGCGGTGGCGCTCGCCGGGCCGGAGTCGGTTCCGCTGGCCGTGCCGTGGGCGCTGCTGTGCGCCGTCGTCGCCGGGATGGGTTTCTCGATTCCGGCGAGCACCGCGCTGGCGCAGGAGGCCGGGCGGCGGGCGGCCGGCACCGCGTCGGCACTCCAGGGCGGTCTCACCTTCCTGACCGCCGCCCTGGTGACGCCGCTGACCGGAGTGTTCGGCCACGACACGCTGACGCCGATGGCGATCGCCATGGGCGGCTTCTTCGCGGCCGCTTTCGTCCTGATGTGCGTGCTGACGAAAACCCGTCGCCCGGCATCGGCCCTCCCGGTGGGCTGATCTCATACCCTTCACCGGTACGCCGGCCGCGCACCGCCGAGGAGGTCGGGTGTCCGTAGTCTTCATCACCGGCGCCAACGGGTTCATCGCACGCGCGCTGGCCACCCGGCTCCGTGCCCGCGGCGACACGGTCACCGGTGTGGACCTGCGCCCCGACGAGGCCGCCGGAGTGGTCGCCGGGGACATCGGCGAGGAGGGCGCCTGGCAGGATGCCGCCGCCGGAGCGGATCTGGTCATCCACACCGCCGCCGTGGTCTCCAACGCGGTCGGCCTGGACGGGCAGTGGCGGGTCAACGTCGCCGGGACCCGCCACGCGCTGGACGCCGCGGTCCGCGCCGGAGCGAGCCGGTTCGTCCAGTTCTCGTCGATCCGGGCGTTCTCCGACCTGGGCTTCCCGGACGGGGTGGGCGAGGACCATCCGGTCCGGACGGACGGCAACCCGTACGTGGACACGAAGATCGCCGGCGAGCAGGTGGCGTTGCAGGCGCACGCCGAGGGCCGGATCGCGGTGACCGTCGTGCGGCCCGGTGACGTCTACGGGCCGGGTTCGCGCCCGTGGACGGTCCTGCCGGTCGAGCTCATCCGCACGAACCGGTTCCTGCTGCCCGCGGGCGGCCACGGGATCTTCAGCCCGGTCTACATCGACGACCTGGTCGACGGGGTGCTGCTCGCCGCCGGGAAGCCGGAGGCCGCCGGCCAGGTCTTCACGCTGACCGGCGGCGCCGGGGTGCCGTGCCGCGAGTTCTTCGGCCACTACTACCGGATGCTCGGCAAGCGTGGCCCGATCGTGGCACCCACCCCGCTGGCGGTCACCGTGGCCACGGTCATGGGCACCGCCATCCGGCTGGTCAGCGGCCCGACCGAGGTGAACGCGACCTCGATGCGCTACTTCACCCGGACCGGCACCTACTCGATCGCGAAGGCCCGGCGGCTGCTCGGCTACCAGCCCCGGGTGGATCTCACCGAGGGGATGGCGCGAACCGGGCGGTGGCTGCGCGATCAGGGACTGGTGCCGGCCTGATCCCAGACGGCCAGTTCCCCGTTGGCCAGGCACACGATCAAACGTCCGTCCGCCCCGGCGATCGCCCACGACTCGGCGTCCGCGTCGGCGTCGACCACCAGCTGCGCCCCGCTGCCGAAGCTGATCCGCAGCTCGCCGCCGGCCCCGGTGCCGACGTCCTGGACCACGTCACCGAGCACCGCCACCAGTGCGTCCGCCGAGTCGTCGCCGGGGCGGATCCGGTGCCCGTCGAGGCGGGCGGCGCCCTCGATCAGCACCTCGTCGCCGCCGGTGAACCGCAGCGAGACGGCGTGCCCGAGCAGGACGTTGGTGAGCCGCTGCCCGGTCAGTGCCGCCAGCTGTGGGGAAGTCGTGACCGCCATGGCAGGACCGTAGCGGTCACTTCCATAAGAGAACCTTAACGACCGTTGATGAGCATGGCCCGAGAGCGCCGGAAAGGCGCCCAGACACGATCGCGACACCGCGGTCGGCCACCCTGGCTACACCCCGGGTGGTCGCACACGCAGGACCGTTGGGGTGCGACCACCCGGATACGCCTCAGCGGCCGCACACGCAAGTCCCTTCGTGCGCATCCACTCCGGGTATACCGTCAGTGGCCGCATACACAAGACCGTTTGTGTGCGGCCACCCGGGTATGCCTCGGCGCCGGCACACGCGGAGCCTCTCGTGCGCGACCACTTCGGTTACACCCTCGGCCGGCGCACACGCGAAGAGTCTCGTGTGCGCTCGCCCGCCGCGCCGGCGTTACCGGCTGTCTCCGGTGGTCCGGCGGGTGCGGCGCTTGGCGGCCGGGCGGGCGGCCTTGGTGGCGCCCTCCTCCGCGGCGGGCCGCACGGCACGGGCCAGCGGGTCGAAGAGCAGGCGCAGGTCGGTCTGCTCGCCGGGGCCGGTGACCCAGGCCAGCGGGGCGTGCGCGACGCTGCCGCCGGACGGTTCGGTCAGCAGGGGCCGGCCGGCCGGGTCGCGGGGCCACTCGACGTCGCCGGTGGCGGTCCGGGCCGGGATCAGCCAGGAATCGCCGGTGGCGTAGGCGAAGTCGCCGGCCGCGAAATACACCTCGACGCCGTCCTCCAGCGGCAGCCAGCGGCCCTCCTCCACTCGGAGGACATCGCCCGCGGTGTGGTCCCAGCGCCGCAGGTAGGGCCGCAATTCGGGGCGGCGGCCCACACCGGCGGCGGGTTCGGCGGACAGGCGCACCCGGCCGCCCGGCGGGTCCACCTCCTCGACCCGCAGCAGCGGCAGCGGCTCCTGGCGGCCGGTGTAGGCGGCGTCCACCACCTCCACCCACTCCCCCACGCTGAGCTGCACCTTGTCCACGGTGTCGAGTTCCACCCAGGCGCCGTCGACGTCGTGCACGGCGAACACCACCGAGCCGTTTTCCCGCGACCACTTGAATGTCGCCCCGGCGGCCGGGCCGGCGTCGTGGATCTCCACCCGGTACAGCTGGTTCTCATGCCCACGGAACCGGGCCTCCGGCCGGATCAGGCACGGATCGCCGGCCGTGTCCTCGGGGCGGCGGGCGCGGGCGGCCAGGCGCGGCTCGTCGTCACGGCTGGCCCAGTCGGCCAGCGCCGCCCGTACCGTGCCGGGGTCGGGGTCTCCGGAGAGGCCGAGTTCCGCCTCGGGCACCGTGTGCACCTGCCAGACCACCCGGATCCGGGCCGCGGTGTCCGGCATCGCCGGACCCAGCGCGACCTCGCGCAACGAGGGCTCCTCGACGGCGGTCACGGCCCGTTCCCACACTTTCAGATACACGAGGTACGGGTAGGCCTCCGGCAGCCGGTCGCCGGTGCGGTCCTGGTCGCGGAAGCCGTCGGGCTGGGTGAACCAGGTCCACGGTTGGGGGTCCTCCGGCTCCGGCGGGGCGCCCTCGTCGGGCACCGCGCTGGCGGGAACCGGACGGGTGGCGTCGATGAGGACACCGTCTACGTAGTAGCGGCCCTCGCCGATGGTCAGGTCGTCGGGGGCGCCGCCCTCGCCGGGCACGTGGGTGACGGCGAATCCGGCGTCGTCGCGGGGCCCGCCGTCCGGCCCGATCAGGTCGGCGACCACGGTACGGAGCCGGTGGTTCTGGATGGCGGCCTGCTCGTTGAGGTCGGCGTCGAGCTGGACCCGGCCCTGCTGGGCGAGCACCATCGAGTAGTTCCGGCCGGCGCGGAAGGTGTCGCGGGACAGGTCTGCGTGCATGTGCGGGTTCCCTTCAACTGACGAAGCCGATGGCGGCGCGGGTGCCGGCGGGTGTGTACCCGGCGAGCCGCGCACGCAGGTTGTCCTCGCGTTGCGGCTGGTAGAGGTCGTGGAAGACGCCCATCTCGGAGCCGTCCCCGGCGCCGCGGGCGATCTCGGCGGGGCAGCGCGTGGCGAGCCGCCCGTAGCCGGGTGTGCCGTGTTCCAGGCTGTCGAAGAGCGGCCGGACCCGGGTGGCCGTGTCGGGTCCGGCCAGGTCGGGCTGGCAGCGGAACCGGCGTGGTGTCCGCGATCCGGGAGGCACGAAGCAGAACCGCAGGGTGCCCCGCTGTCGGCGGGCGACGTGCACGGTCCCGGTGAAGATGCTGTCCGCGGCGGTTTCGATGGCGTGCACGTGTGTCTCGCCGACGACGGTCACCCGCTCGGCGTGCAGCACGGCGTGCGCGTGCCGGCCGTCCGGGGCGCCCAGCGCGGGCCGGTCGTGGGCGGTCGCGTCCAGGATGCTGTCGCGCAGATGGATAGGCGCCGGGTCGGTGCCGACCTCGTCGGCGAGGACCAGGATCGGGCCGAGGATGCTGCGCTCGATGTGGACCGTGGTGGTGGCGCATTCCAGGAACAGGCTCGGCTCCTCGCCGTCCGGGACGAGGGTGCAGTGCCGCAGAGTGAGCGCCGCCAGCGGCCCGCCGGCCCGGATGCCGCGCCCGGCGATCACCAGCCCGTCCAGGGTCATCGACGACTCGTGGCAGTCCTCGCCCGTCTCGATGACGAGGGCGTCGGGCTGGTTGCTGGACCGGTCGAGCAGCCGCAGCACCGGGCGGGCGCCGTCGGCGGCGCGCAGCGTGAGCCGCTGCCCGTGATCCAGTTGGAAGGCGAGTTCCTCCTGGTAGGCGCCGCTGTCGGCGATCTCGATGACGGCGTCGGCGGGGCGGTCGGCGCGCCACTGGCGGTGGGCGTCGGCGATCCGCCGGTACGGGTGACCCGGGCCCACCCGGTAGACGGTCCCGGGGGTGGACAGGTCACGGGGATACTCACCGCCGCCCAGGTCGTCGCTGAACGCGTAGTGGTATGTCACCCGTACCCCCTCGTCGAGGTCGGCGCGCGGGCTGAACGCGATCCGGCCCAGCTCCGGGTCGACCGCCACCCGGTCGCGGGCCGGCTGGTAGCGCCACCCGGTCAGGTCGGCGACCACGATGCCGGACACCGGGACGATCCGGTCACCGCGCCGGATCACCAGCGACTTGCCGGGCCCGTAGTAGTCGGCCAGACGGTCGGCGAACAGGCGCCGCCGCAACCGGTCGGGCACGTTGTCGACGGTGGCGACATGGGTGGTGGACGGCTCCGGTTCGGGCCTGGTCACCAGGTGGGTGTCGGCGCCCAGGACGGAGAACGTGAACAGGTTGCGGGCACCCTCCACCCGGTACGCCGGGGCGTCGGTGACCGGGTACGCCCGCTGCCGCCACACGTGCACCTCCACCCCGGCGCGGCGGACGTCGAAGGTGCGGGCGGACGACTCGAACGGGGTGCCGATCAGGTCCAGGGCGCCGCCGTCGCGCAGGTCGGCGAGGCGGCCGCGGGCGGCGCGTGCCGTGTCGGTCCGGGTCGTGCCCCCGTAGAGCCGCACCGGCTGGGTGTGCGCCAGCAGGCGGGAGGTCTCCACCGCGCGGGCCGGCCAGCCGGCGGCCGAGTCGGCGAGCTCCTCCAGCAACGACAGGGTGCCCTTGCGGCGGCGGTATCCGACCGTGCCGGCGACATCCCGCCGCGGGGCGAGCGCCTCGGCGAGACGGCGGACCGACGCGCCGGCCGGGCCACCGTCGCGCAGCCCCGCACTGAGGATCCGCTGGTATCCGGCCAGCGGACGGTAGCCGACCAGGTCACCGATCAGCGGCAGCGCCCGGGCGGCGGCGGTCTCCACGAACCAGTCCTCGTACTGGCGGGCGGCCGCGTCGCGTACCCGGTCGATCTGCTCCTCGATCGCCGCGAGCAGCGCACGCAGCGGCTCGCCGCCCTCCTCGTCGGCGAGCCGGTACCAGCGCGGCAGCAGGTCCACGAGTTCGTCGGCGGCGAGCCTTTCGCTGGTCATGCGATCTCCGTCAGGGTCAGGCCGTCGGCGGCGAGGACGGCGAACTGCGCCGGCCGGAGGCCGCGGAAGACGGTCACCGTCCGGCCGGGCGGGAGCGGCCGGACATCGGTGATGTCCGGGTTGAGGCGGGCCAGCTCGGTCAGCGGGATCCCGGCCGCGGCGGCGACCGCCGTCAGGGTCTGCGGGTCCGGGCCGGTGACCCGGTGGGTCTGTTCGACGTAGCGGGCGGGCCGCGCCGGCACCACTGGAAGCGGTTGTCCGGGCCCGTCGGCGGGGGCGAAAACGGCCACGTCCACGTAGTCGACGCCGGGCGTGCGGTCGGCCACCGCCATGACCTCGCTCAGGTAGGCGTCGTGGGCGAGATCCCGGCCGCGGTAGCCGAGCCGGTCCAGCAGCGCCCGTCCCAGCCGCGGCGCGACGATCTCGAACGCGTGCCCGGCGGCCACCTTCACCCCCGCGACCAGCCGCAACGCGACCAGCTCACGCACATCGACACGGACCGGCAGGCGGGGGGCACCGTGGGCGGCCAGCGCCGCCCGCAGCGCGGGCAACAGGTCAGACCCCGGATCGAGGGGTACGTCGTCGACCGCGGCCACCGTCACGTGCACGACCCGGCGGCGGCCGTCGAACACCTCCCGTGCCGCGGCCCGCCCGATGCCGGCCCGGGAGCGGGTGAAGTCGGCGTAGTCCCGGGTGGACAGCAGCCGGTCCAGGGTGGCCACCGCAAGCGGGATGCGCCGCCGGGCCAGCCCCGAACCGTCCGGGTCGGCGCCACCGGTGGCCGGAACCGGGTTGGTGACCCCGATGACGCCGAGCGGCCGGGTCACCGGCTGGGTGATCCGTCCGGCCGGCAGGTTGCCCTCCGGTCCGGCCCCGAACCGGTAGCGGGCTCGGACGTTCTCCTGGCCGGTGGGCAGCCGGGCGCCGTGCACACCGTCGCCGAAGGTGACCGTGGTCCGGCCGTCCGGCGTGTTCCCGAGGACGTAGACCCGTTCCGCCGCGCCCCGCCCGTCCAGGCTGTCGGCCGGCTGCCAGAGCAGGCCGTCGACCCGGATCTCCAGGGCCGGGCGGGCGCCGATCGGGTCGCCGGACGGCAGCCAGGTGAGCGGTTCCTGCCACAGGGTGAAGGTCTGGTGCACCGCGGTGGCGTCGCCGCTGCCGATCGGGTCGTCGCGGGTCTCGCCGTGGCCGGCGGGGACGACGTTGCCGAGGATTCGGACGGTGTCGCGCCGGTAGCGGTGGGCCAGCGGATCGGCCAGCACGATGGTGGTGTTCGCCGGTCCGTGGTCGACGGCGGCGATCGTGACGATCTCGGTGTGTTCGCCGGTGACCGCCAGGATCCGGCCGGGACGCAGGGCGTCATGGCGGCCGGCCAGTTCGATCCGGTCGCCGTGCACGTCCCCGGCGAGCGGCTGCCCGGCCGGGCGCAGCGGCTCACCGCCCGCGTAGATCGTGGTGTCACGGATCTGGGACAGCAGCACGTCGCCCTCGTCCAGCCAGGCGTCGTCGAGGACGAGCCGGGTGCCGCGGCCGGTGATGCCGAACTGGGCGTAGGTGGCGGTGCGGGCCTGGGCGACCCGGGTGACGAGCGGCGGCCGGCCCGGTCGTTCGACGACGATCGGGCTGCCGGGGGTGACCGTGTTGTGGACGGCGTCCAGCGACAGGACCGTACGGAGGCTCTCGTCCGGCACTGTCGCGACCGCGATCTCCAGTGCGCCGGGGTACCGGATGGTGATCACCTGGCCGTCCACGGTGACCGGCCGGGTGTCGCCGGGGCTCAGCTCGACGGACTGGCCGGCGACGGTGACAGTGACCCGGCGTTCCGCGGTGGGGGTGGTGACGGTCAGCTCGTGTTCGGGCAGGCCCGGCCGCAGGTTGACGGTGACCTTCTCGGCGGTGCCGGTCACGGTGATCCGGCCGGGGCCGAGGTCGAAACCGGTCTCGGCGACCGGCAGGTTCTCGCTGTGCTGGACGGTGCCGTCCGGCTGGGCGTGGACGAACTCGGCCCGCACCGCCGCGCGGCCGGCCGTGTCGAACACGATCCGGGTGGTGGTCAGCGTGGCCCCGGGCAGCGGCCAGTCGGTCACGTTGATCACCCGGCCCTGCTGATCCCGGACCGGTTGCAGGGGTGCCGTGGCGCCGAACGGCGTGGCCGTCACACGCAACGCGAACAGGCCGGTCAGGGCGGCCGCCGCGGCGAGGGCGCGCTCCTCGATGTGGACTCCACCCAGGTCCCGGGCGCGGGCGGCCTGATCTGCCAGGACCGCCGCGAGCCGCTCGCACCAGTCGGCGACGTCCTGACGGGTTCCGGCCACGGCGGCGGCCTCGGTGAGCCGCTGGATCGGATCGGCCAGGCGCCCGGCGTACCCCTCGGGGGTGTTGATCTGATCGAGATCGGCGTCCAGCGGGGCCAGCACGAACCGGTCCACCTCGGCCACGAGCGTGCCGTTCGGGCGCGGCTCGGCGAGACCGCGCCGCAGTTGGGCGATCAGCTCGGGAAGGCTCGGCGGCGGTGAGCCGGGCAGGCCGATCGCGGTGACGTCCCGTTCCCGGTCGATCCGTAGGCGGGCCACCGGAATCAGCCGCCGGTCGTCGCCGAAGACGAACAGCAGCCGGTCCCCCACCACGAGCAGGGTGTCCGTTCCGGCCACCAGGATCTCGGCGCGCCGGGTGAGATCGTCGGTCGTGAGCGGGTCGGGGCGCTGCCGGCGGACCGCGAGGTCGTTCCACGCGGCGCGGGCGACCAGGTCGGCGTCGGTCTCGAAGGTCTGCGGCGGCTCCCCGGAGACGGCGGGCACGCTGCGGCTGCGCGAGCCGCGCGGGATCAGCACCTCCACGTCCGCGCCGCCGGGCTGGGAGCGGGGATCCAGCCGGTACGCCAGGTGCGTGTCCGCCGCGAGCCCCGGCCGCGGCCGGTAGTCGACCAGGCGGCCGAGCAGCCCGAGCGAGCGCCGGTCCCGGGCGGTCCGCAGGTAGCCCTCGTCGCCGATCCGCTCGCCGTGGAAGGTGAGCAGGTCGGCGACCACGGCGGCCGCGTCGAGCAGGGCGATCGCCGGATCGTCGGTGGTGCGCACGGTGAGCCGGCGCAGCGCCGGGTGGTCCAGCATGTCGCTGAGGAACGTGCCGTGGTCCACGTCAGTCGCCTCCGTCGGTCATGGCGATTTCCAGGTGGCCGTGCTCCGGTCGGTCCGGATCGTTGTCGCACCGCGCGATCTCCAGCGGGCCGAGGCGCAGCAGGCCGGCCTCGAGTTCCCCGGCGTCCGGAGCGGACAGCCGCCGCAGCCGGGTCACCCGGGCGGTGCGCACCCCGGGCACGGACGCGGCCAGGGCGGTCAGCCGGCTCACCCGGACCGGGTCGCCGAAGGTGAGCGCGTCCGGGCGGAAGGCGGCGAGCAGTCTGCGGTGCAGTTCGGCGAGGATGCGGCCGTGCTGGTGGCCGGGGGCGGCGCACACCTCGATCACGATGTCCAGCGGGACCGGGCGGGCCGGGGCGATCACCAGATCGTGGCCGATGCGCCGGTACGCCTCCAGGCGGTCCGCCACCTCGTCCAGAAGCCGCTGGGACGGGACTCCGCTGCCACCGGCGTCGATGGCGACGTGCGCCTCGGCGGTGCTGCCGGTCCACCGGATCTCGGCGGCCGCCCGTTGCACGCCGGGCAGCGTGGAGGCCAGTTCGGCGTAGTCGGCCGCGGTGATCGCCCGTTGCTTTCTACGGCGCAGGTCGAGCGGGGCGAGGCGGCGGACCTGGTCGACCGGCTCGGGGTCGGTGCCGCCGACGGCGGGCAGCGGATTGCGTACGCCGGTGGCCGCCGGTATTCCGCCGTCGTCGCGGCACGTGACCAGGTGGGTGATCGCCTCGGCGCCGACATTCCCGACGGTGCCGCCGCCGACCCGGTAGCCGATCCGCGTACCGGGCGGGGGTGTGGTGTTGAAACGCAGCGTGAGCCGGCCGTCGTCGGTGAGCTCGCCGACCACATGGCGGTCGCGGGGGCCGCTGTCGAGCAGGTCGCGGCGTGGCGTCCAGTCGCCGTGCAGGACGGGCAGGGCCCGCCTCGGGTCGCCGGCCAGGGCGCTGACCGGGCCGGCCAGCACCGGGTCGCCGGGGCGCAGTCCGTCCGCGTACCGGTCGCCCCAGGTCTGGGCGATCTCCTCGGCGATGTGGTCGCCGAGGACCGTTCCGGCGCGGGCCCGTGCGGCCAGAACCTCCAGTCGGCGCAGCTTTCCGGCCAGCCGGCGCTGCCTCCCGGCCAGCAGCTCGCGCAACGTGCCGGCCGGGTCCTCGCGCAGCCGGGTGCGTTCGGCGTAGGGCAGGTCGAACAGGACGGTCAGCTCGTCGACCTCGCTGTCGGACAGCCCGTTGCGGTCCCCGGCGCTACGCCACAGGTCGGCCAGCCGTTCCCGGGCGCGCTCCGGAAGACCGGCCAGATGGGCGGCCTGACCGGCGCGGACGTGCTCGGGAAGCGGATACGGGACGGCCTGCGTCACCGACCGTGGCCCCGGCGCGGTGACCGGCTCGGGTTCGGGGAGGGTCCGGCCGTGATCGACCAGGATCGCGTTGCCCCGCGCCACGCTGTCGCCGAGGTCCAGCGATCCGGTGAGAGCGTCCTCGCCCGCCCAGGTCACCTCCACGATCTGCTGCCCGGAGAGCCGGTCGGTGTCGGGCGTGACGGAGATCAGCCGGACCGCCTGCCGGTGGCCACGGGTCTCCTCGAGGACCAGCACGTCGCCGGGCCGCAACCGCAGACAGCGGTCGTCGTCGCGCAGCGTCGCCGCGGTGGCGCCGGCCGGCAGCGCCGGCTGGTCACCCTCCCACGTCCAGAACCGGATGGCGTTGTGCTCCGGCCACAGTCGCGCCGGCCGCCGGTCGAGCGGCTCGAAGATCAAGGCGTGCTCGTCGTCGACGACGCTCCCCCGGTCCGCGCCGACGGCCGCGAACCGGTGCGCGCCGGCAGCCGCGAACCGGTACTCGCCCGGCCGCAGGGTGACCGGCTCGGTGACGTCCACGACGACGACCGTGCGGGCGTTGCAGCCGTCGTGCATCGAATAGTCGACCAGTTTGGCGTGGCGGCGGACCGAGACCCGGTGGCGGGCGGTGTCCAGGTACGCCTCGGTGGCGACCGCGTCCTGCTGGTAGGAGATCTGGTCAGCGGTGTAGGCCAGCAACTCGATCAGGGCGACGCCGAGGTCGGCCGGACCGCGCTCCACCCACGCCGGAACGGTCAGGGCCATCCGGTCCAGCAGCAGCCGCCGGATGGTGTCGTAGTCGCGTGCCGTGTAGTCGATCACCGGCCCGGGCGGGCGCACCCGGTCCGGCGGTGGCGGCTCGAACGGCGGCGCGCACTGTGGCCGGAACCGGAACCCGGCGCCGTGACAGCGCTGGTCGAAACCCGGGTACGGCCTGGTCCCCGGCCGCCCGTAGGCGTCGGTCTCGACGATCGACAGCCGGTAGCGGGAGGTGTCGCCAACCCGGTCCACGGTGACGTGCAGCCGGTCGTCCAGCTCCGGGTCGTCCGCGTGCTCCACCTCCACCTCGACCGCGGTGACGCCGGTGACGCGCCGGCCGCCGTCGATGCGGATGTTGCCGGGCCGCAGATCGTCCGGGGCCCGGCCCAGGAACGTGACGGAGAGCCGCAGCCCGTCGTCGCTCACCTCGATCTCGTCGACCCCGTTGTGGCCGGCCGCCCGGATCGCCCCGCGCCTCCGCTCGCTCATGCTCTCCCCTCGAAGACGTCCTTGCGCTCGCTGCCGGTCCGCCGCACCGTGTAGTGCAGCTCGACCCGCACGGTGCCGCCGGCCACGGACATGTCCAGCGCCCGCACCTCGACCAGATCGCCGAGCCACCGTTGCAGGCTCGCCCGCACCGACAGCTCCAGCGCCGCGACCAGCTCCGGGGCGGTCGGGGCGAACACCAGGTCGAGCAGGCCGCAGCCGAAGTCGGGCCGCATCACCCGCTCCCCCGGGCTGGTGAACAGCAGCTGTTCGATAAGGTCGCGGGCGTGCTCGTCGAGGGTCGCGGTGGCGGTCCGGCCGCGGGCGCCGAACCGGAACGGGACGGCGATGTCGGTGCGCATCAGGCCCTCCCCGGAAAGATCTGGCCGTTCACGTCGACCCGGCCGCCGGAGACCGTGAGCACGCCGCCGAGGCCGTCCTCGAGGCGGACGCCGCCGCCGTCGATCCGCACCGACGCACCGCCGGCCCGCACCAGGATCCCGCCACCGGCGGTGTCGGAGACGACCACCTTGTGGCCGGCCCGGGTCTGGATGACGACCGGCTGGGTGGGTGGTTCGGCCTCCTGGGCGGTACGGGCGTCCGGCGGCAGTTCGGCGGCGTCGCCGTACCAGGTGCCGGACCAGATCGGGTGGCTGGGATCGCCCTGTTCGAACTCGATCCAGACACCGGCGCCGACCGCCGGCACGCTGAAGTGCCCGAACCCCTCACCGGTGAACGGCAGGCACGGCAGCGCCCAGGTGGACCACTCCCGGCCCAGCACGTCGGGCACCTCGGCCCGTAGCCGGGCGATGCGCCGGGGGTCGGCGTTGTCGACGACCCGGCCCCGGTACTTGCCGAGGAAACGGTTGCTCGGTTCCGGCATCTGAAAGCTCCTTAGGGCCGCACGGTGTCGCCGCGCGCGACCATTCCCTCGCGGGAGATCGTGAAGTTCTGGAGGTACTGCCCCGGTCGCAGGGTGTGGGTGACCGAGGTGACGAAGTAGTCGCCGTCGTACGCCACGCCCGCACCGCGCACGCCGACCAGCTCACGCGGGCGCAGCACGAAGCCGTACCGGGTGACGTCGAGCGACCCGGACCCGGCGATGGCGTCGGCCGACGTCGCGGCCCGGGCCAGCAGTTCGGCCTGCGCCTGGGCGGTGCCGAGTTTGGCGGTGTCGCGGAGGCTGGGCCGTTTCAGCGCCTCGGTCGGATCCCGGCCCAGCGGCGGGCGCAGCGGGTCGATCGGCGGCTGGGCGAGCTGGACGATCTCGCGGGTGGCCGGATCCTGCACGAGAGCGGTCGGCTCCTCGCGGGCCAGCCCGTCGTAGGCGAAAGTCAGTTGGTCGACGGTGGAATTCGCGTCCATGTTGACCGACAGCGCGTGCTGGCGGACCCCGGTGCGGATCTGCGGTCCCCAGTAGGCGGTCGACCGGCCCGGCTCGGGCCCCGGCTCCAGGTAGAAGGTGTAGCCGTTGGCGCGCGCCAGCTGGTGGAGATATCGCAGGTCGGTGCCGCTCTGGAAGTCGATGCGCTGGGCCGCGTCCGGCGGCTGCGGCACCTGCTCGGTGATCACCCGGGGCGTGATGCCGTACCCGGCGTACCGGCGCAGGATCAGCTCGGCCCGCTGCGAGGGCGCCAGGTTCGGGAAGCCCTCGGCGCGCTCGTCCAGATCCATGACGAGCGTCAGGTCCTCGCCGGTGACGGTCAGTGTGGACTGGCCGGGACGGTTGCTGGCGCCGACTTCCTGCCGGGTGACGAGCCCGTCGAACAGCACCGTGGTCGCGCCGCGCAGTGTCGTGCTCAGCACCACCCGCGTCCTCGGGTGGAAGAAGCGTTCCGGCAGGTAGCGCCGGGCGATCGGCCCGTTCTTGGTGAGGTCGAAGGCGAGCTGGAAGCCGCTGCGCTCACCCGCGGTCGCGGTGATCTGCGCGGACAGCAGCGCGTCGCCGACCTCCGGCGGCACCGGCCGGGGCAGGTCGCGGCCCATGCTGAGGTCGAGGTGCAGCGGCCCGCGCCCGAAGGGTTCGTCAGCCAAGATCAAAACCCCGTTCCGGTACGCCGATCGCGCGGCCCGGCTCGGCGGTCAGCTCACGCGGGTCGAGCACGGGATTGGCGTCGGCGATCCGCCACCACTGCTCCGGGTCGCCGTAGAAGCGCCGTCCCAGCAGGTCGGGCCGCTCACCGGCGGTGACCGTGTGGACGCCGGTGTGGTCGCCGTCCGGCAGCGGTGGCAGCAGCCGGTGCCGGGCGTACCGGATCTCCTGGCCGTCCGGCCGGGTGTGCACCGCGATCTCGACAGCGGCGTAGCGGCTGGTCCGCGGATAGGGTGCAGCGCCGGGGATGCCGTCGTAAACGTTCGGGTAGGGCTCGGGCACGTCAGCCTCCGATCCTGCTGCCGCGGGCGGCGAGTTGTTCCTTCATCGCCAGGTGGGCGAGGTAGAAGTCACCGCCGGGGTGCCCGGCCGGCAGGTCGCTGACGGTGAGGATCTTCATGCCGATGCTCAGCGACGCGCGGATCGGGTTGAGGTCGACGTCGAACGCCTGCTCGTTGACCGAGAACTCGGTCAGCCGGACCGGCATGATCCGCTTGCCGCCCCAGGTGAACAGGGTCAGCGGCATCTCGATCGGATTGACCTCGATGGCGCCCCGGCGGGCCGCGTCGATGGACTCCCGCAGCTGGGCGACCGTGGGCTGGACGAGCATCTCCAGCGCGGCCAGCTGCGGGTGGATGCCGTCCGGCGCGGCCACGTCCAGCTGATCGGTGGCGTCGATCTCGGCGGTGAACTTCCACTGCTCCTCGGCCGGCCCCTTGAGCCGCAGCGCCTCGTTGCGGTCGCCGTCGGTCCCGGTTCCGCTCGCACCGGAGGTACCCCCGGCGGCCTGCGGCTGGATGCTGCGCTCCAGCGAGTCCGGATTGAACTGCATGACGATGACCCGCCGCGGGCCGCCCGGGTCCATCACCACGATCGAGGCCCGGATCGCCTTCGGAATGTCGGCGAACATGCTCATCTACCATCCACCTCCACGTTCTCGTTCGATCCCCTCCAGCAGGATCCGGGCGTTCTCCCGGACGGTGTCGTGCGGATCGGAGGCGGCCAGGTCGGCGACGATCTCCACGAGGCCGGGTGTCTGGAGATAGCCCGTCGCGACCACCACCGACAGCCGGATCCCGGGATCGTCGTCCCGGCTGACCGTGCGGAACGCCGCCACCACGGCGTCGCTCTCGGCGTCGGTGGCGGACAGCGCCGCCGTGTAGACGGCCCGCAGCCGGTCGTCGCGGTCGGTGGCCCGCCCGATCTCCCGCAGCGCCTCCTCGGTGGACCAGAAGGAGGACCGCTCCTCGATGTCGAGCTGGATGTCCGACACGTCGTCGCCGTACAGGGTCAAATAGTCCAGGCCCACCATCGGGTCCTTGACGAGATGGATCTCGACGGAGCCGTCCGCGGTCGCCCAGACGTTGACGAACGTGTCCGAGGCGGGGTCCTCGACCTGGAGCATGTCCCAACCGTCATCGAAGGAGATCTGGTCGACCTCCAGTTCGGCGTCCACATTCTTGAACACCATTCGAGCCTTCATCTCAGCCATTCATATTCCCCTGAAGAATCCGCTAGTCGAGACCGTAGTATCTCAGCATGAAGCGCTGCACCTGCGCACGCCCGTTCTGAATGGCCTCCGATGCGGTGGGACCGTAAATCCCCTGTCCATTGGTGACCGCACGCATCCACCGTTCACTCAACTCGAATTGCCTGCGCGCCAGCTCCCTCCGATTGAGCAACGCGTTGCTCGGCCTGCGCCGCCGGCTCCGGATCCGGGCCGCGATACCCCGCGCAGCGCTCGCCGCCAGCCGCATCGACATCGGGAAGGACCCCCGGCCGCCCCTGCGGCCGCTCTCCCTCGCCTCGAACTGGACGAAGGCCTCCTCCCAGCTGAGCTGACCTCGCTCGATGAGCCGCACCATCATCGGAGCGAATCCGAGATTGGCCCGGTCACGCACCGATTCACGAACGAAAATCAGCCAGTGCAGGGCTCGCAGGAACTCACGCTCGTCAGCGTCGAATCCGCTCGGGAATCGCCTCGTCCTCGAATACTGCCGCAACGCGTGTGCGATGCTCCGGTCCCCATGACGCATACGCTGGATCACCCGGAATATCTGCGGATAGGTGCCGACTCCCTGTGTCAGCGCATTCGTGGCGCCCACCCGGTTCTCCTCGGACACCGGATCCAGATCGGGCCCGACCCGATAGGTCTCCATCGCTCCGGGCTGCCGCCCACGCCCCTCACGCGGCCGGTGCGGACCGGCGACCCGGCTCGGGCCGCCCGGCCGGGCGAGGTCCAGGCCGGTTCCCCGGTTCTGCAGGTAACGGACCGCGCCCGGGATGTCGCGGGACTCCGCGATCTCCAGTGACTGTTCCTCGGCGTTGACCCCGGCCACCGCCATGGTGATGCGCATCCGCCGTGCCGCGTCCTGGACGTCCGGCCGCCGGAGCATCTCCTCGGACACCTCGGTGACCAGGCGGCGCAGGTCCGAGCCGGTCAGCACCCATCCCCGCTGGACGTCCCGCCGCGGATTCAGGACCGCCGTGATCCCGAAATCGGGCTGCCCGGCGGTGTCCAGGCCGGTGAGGCGGTACCACAGGCGCATCCCGGAGAGCGCGGCCCGCAGCGGGCGGCCCAGCACGCCCCGGTCGACGAGCCGTCTCACCTTCGGCTGGATACGGGCCACGATCCGGCGCAGCCGCTCGTCCTTGGACTCCTCGTCCTTCTTGCGCTCCCGGTCCTTGCGATCCGGCGAGGGACTCCGGTCCGGCGAGGGCCTGGACGACGGATCCCGGTCCGGGCGATCGGCATCCCGGCGGTCACGCGGGCCGCCCGGCCGGTCGCCGTCCCGCCGCGGTTTCGGGGTGCCGGCGCCGTCGGGCTTCGACCGGGACGGATCGGTGTCCTTGGGACGATCCGGGTCGGTGTTCTTCGGTTTCGCCGGGTCGGCGCCCTTCGGACCGGGAGACGTCGGCTTCGCCGGGGCCTTCGCCTCGGGCCGAGGTTTCGCCGGCGGGGTCGGGCGGGTGCCGGGGAGTTGATCCGCCGCGGTCCTCGGCGTTCCGTCGCTGTTCTTGGCGGTGCGGGCCGGCGCCCGGCCCGGCCCCGCGGCGGGGGCCGGCGTCGGTCCGGCGGGCACGGCAGCCGCCGGACGGTCCGAGGCCGGCGACCTGTCCGAGGCACCGGACCGGCTCGGACCCGGCCGCGCAGGGGTGCCGGGCCGCGCAGGGGTGCCGGACAGCCTCGTTCCGGGACGGTCGGGTGCTCCGGACGGCCTCGTGCCTGGACGGTCCGGGACGCCGGTCGATCGGGTTGTGGGACCGGCCGGTGGCCGCCTGCCGGGTCTCGGCCCAGCGGTGGGGCGCGGCCGCGGCGGGGCACCGGGCCGCCCGGGCAGGCCGGCCCGCGGGGTGCCGGCGTCCGGCGTCCGGGCCGGCTGATCCGGTGCCCGGCCGGGTCGCCCGCCGTCACCCGGAGCGCCCGGAATATCGCGCTTCCTACCCTTGGCCAGCCGCTGCGCGACGGCCTTGAGGCGCTTGCCGACCTTGGCGACGTACTTGCCGATGCCGCTCAGCAGCGCCTCGTAAGCCAACTCCAGCAGGGCCACGATGCCGGCGGCGACCGCCTTGGCGAACAGGATCCCGGCGCCGCCCTGCCGGACCGCCAACAGCCAGGACAGGACCGCTCCGACCGCCCGCAGGATCGCGCCCAGAGCGCCGATCGCCGTCCGGATCGCGTCGATGACGGCCATCACCCAGCCCGCGCCGGGGATCAGCTTGGCGATGACCTTGGTGATGACGATCTCGCCGATGATGACCGGAAGCATGGGCAGGATCGCGTCCCACGTCTCCTTGACGATCTTCTCAAGCGTGAAGCCGCCCTTGACCAGTACGTCGATGACCGCCCTGCCGACGCCGAGGATCTCCTCGACCTTCTGCTGGAACCACGCCTTGACCGCCGACTTGACCTCGCGGAACAGGTGGTTCTTCGCACCGTCCACGGCCGAGTTCTTGGCGCCGCCCAGCCAGCCGCCGGGATCGGACAGGAAGTCGATGGCGATGAACATGAACTTCCCCAGCGCGCCCAGCACCTGGGAGGCCGCCGCGAGGACCTGCTTGACCGCGTCCACGACCGCCTTGACGACGTCCATCAGGGCTTTCAGCAGGATCCGCAGAATCTCGGCGAGCAGTTTGCCGAGCGCGTCGAGCAGATCCTTGATGATCTGCTTGAGCATCGCGGCCAGCCGGTTGACCAGGGCGATCGCCGCCTTGATCAGGTCGGTGATCAGGCGCCGGATGCGGTTGGCCAGCTCGATGACCGCCTGCACCATGGCCTTGGCGAACTCGATCAGCTCGGTGATCAGCTTCGTGATGGCGTCGACGATGAACGTGCGGGCCTCGTTGATCCACCGCTCGACGGTCGCCTTGAAGTTCTTGATGAAGCCGACGACCGCGTCCCGGGCCGCCCGGATCACCCGTACGATCGCGTTCTTGATCTCGATGACCTTCTGTTTCAGCCATTCGAAGGCCTTGGACACCCAGTTCCCGGAGTTCTGTACGGCGGAGTCGCGCTGCCGCTCGGCGTCCCGCCCGGCCCGGGTCGCCTCGGCGCGGATCCTATTGTCGCTGTCGTCCTTCTCGGTCGTGACGTCGTCGTCGGCCTTCTTCTCCCGGTCCTGGACGTCCTTGCGGACCTTCGCCTGCCGATCCGCCTTCTTCGTGCCGAGTTTCGACAGCTCCCGGTCCTGATCGGTACGCCAGGCGGCACGCTGGGAGTTCACGTCGTCGAGCGCGCCACCCCGTACCCCCGCCTGGTTCCCGGTGTTGGTCGCGACCTCGGCGGTGACCTCGGCCCGGTGGCGTGCCTGCGCGTCACGGAAACCGCGGTCCCGGTCCTGGCGGCTCTGCGCCATGCCCTGACCGCCCTGCCGGAACGCGGTCTGGATCCGGGGGCCGTCGTCGTGTTCGGCCACTTTGGACGCCGCCTCGGCGGGCACCGCGCCGGTCGGCGCGCTGGTGGCCGGAGCCTGGGCGCCACCCGGCCGGCCCGGCACCGCCGCCTCCATCGTCTCCGGCGGCACATCCGGGTAGACCTGGTCCTCGCCCATCCCCCGGCCGGCGTCCTCACGGGCCGCGCCCACCGTCTGCCGGCCCTTGTCGTCGACGGCGGCGCCCTGGTCGTTCGACGTCTGCTCGGCCGCGCCGCTCATCTGTACGCCTGGCGCGTTCCCGGCCATCGCCTGCTTGAGCGCCTCGTCCCTGGTGGGCAGCCCGGCGAACTTGGCAGCCAGTTCCTGGGCGTCCACCTCGAAACCCAGCCACGAGGCGACCTTGCCGATGCCGAAGCCGAGCGCCATCTTGAAGGTGTCCCAGCCGCCCGGCTCCTCGGCCTGCTCCGCCTCGATCGGCCCGTCCGGCTCCTTCGCGCCGGTGACCTCGGCTTTCCCGCTCTCCGGCGCGGTGGAACGCTGGGCCGGATCCGTCGAGTACCGCACCGCCGTGTCGGCCTTCGGCGGGCCGGACAGGGTCTGCGGGGCGCCGGCCGGCCGTTGCGTGGCGGGCGGGGCGGTGGCCAGATTCCTGTGCTCGTCGCCGACGTTGCGGTCGGCGGCACGGCCCACACCGCCCATCGCCTCCAGGGCGCGGTGTGGCGTCAGCGTGGCGGCGGTGGCCAGGCCACCCTCGGGGGACGCGGTGGACAGGTCCGGGGCGGGCGCGGATTCGTCCTTGCGCTTGACCGGGGCGGCCGCGCTCCCTCCTCCGCCGCTTCCACCACCCGCGCTTCCGCCGCGTGCTGCTTGCGAGGCGGGGCCGGGCGCCGCGTCCCGCGACGCCGAATCAAGGGCCGAGGCAGGCGCATCGGGCGCGGGCGACGTCGGCGCGGGCTCACGAGACGACATTTCCGGTACGACGGGCCGCGCGCTGGACGGCGTCCCCGGCCCTGCGGCAGGCGCTGTCGACGACTCGTTCGTTCCTCCGGAAGGGGTACCGCCACCGACGGATTCAGCGGTCCCGCCACCAGCCGAGCCACTGGCGGATTCCTTGCTCGGAGCCCCGGCCGAGCCGCCGGAGGACTCCTTGGCCGGAGCGCCGGGCGAGCCGCTGGCGGGTTCCGTAGCGGGACCACTGGCCGAGCCGGTCGAGAACGCGTCGTCCCGGCCACCGGTGGATTCACTGCCTGGGCCGCTGGATGACCCACCGCTCACGCCGTTCGATGATGCGGTGGCCGATCCTCCGCCGTTCGAGGCCGCACTGGCCGAATCCGGTGCGGTCGCCTGACCACCGGCCGCCTGCTGGCCTGCCTTCTCGGGCGCCGCCGCGACGTTGTCCCCCGCGGCGTTCGTGCCTTTCGCCCCTTTGACGGCCTGCTCGGTCTCGCGGGTTCCGCCATCGGATCGCCCCGCCACCTCCTGCACGGTGGTCTGCGCGTCGACCGGCCCGGTCTTCGGGTCGGCGCCGCTCGCCGGATCCCGCAGGGCGACGCCGGGCGCGGACGGCGCCCCTGCGATCAGGTCCGAAAGCGACGGAGTCGGCTCCGCCGGGTCCGGCCCGGCCTGATCGTCGGCACCAAGCGGCTCCGGCTCCACCGACTCCGCTTCGGCCTGCTCCTCCTCGGCGTCCTCCGCCTCCCGCTCGGCCTGCACCTGGTCGGCCCGGGTGACCGGCGGTGCCGGGAACGACGGCATCGACGGCCCGGCGCTCGACGCCGGATCCATCGTGTCGACGGTCGGGATCGCGGACACGTCCGGGTCCTGAACCGGCAGGAAGTCGTCCGGCCGCAGGCTGACGTCCCAGGCGCTGGGCGGTCCGCCACCGACCTCCACCTCGGACCGGTTGGTCGGCGGCGGCGATTCGGGTTCCGCTTCCCGCAGCTCCGGCAGGTCCTGGTTACGGAGCGGGTCGAGGGTCCCCACCGCCGACGCCATCTGGGTGTCCTTGCCGACGGTCGTCGGCGTTCCGGTCGTCCGCCCCGGTTCGGACCGCTCCTCCGGCCGCACCTGCTTCCCTGCGGCCCGCGCCTGGGCGGCCTCCGGCCGGTTCCTGGCCGCCGACGCCTCAGCACTGGCGACGGGCACCTCCCGCTGCGCCGTCTCCCCACCGGATCTCCCGGCGGCGGCCTTCTCCCGCGAGGCCGCGGATCCGCTCTGAGCGGCCGATGCGGACTCGCCCTTCACCGCGGAGCCGGACGAGCCAGAGGAACTGGATGAAGCGGAGGCGGATTCCTGCCGGGCACCGGAATCCGGCCGGTTGCCGGTATCAACACGGGCAGGATCGTGTCGCCCACCGGAATCCGGACGGGCCGCCGGATCCGGTCGGGCAGCGGGAAACGGTCCGGGCGTGCGGGCGGGCCAGACGGACGGCCCGGAAGTGAGGGCGTCACCGGGCCGGGCGGACGGCCCGTCCGGCAACCGTTGCCCGGTCTGCGGGTCGGTTGCCGGCGTGCCGCTGTTCGGCGTCAGCCGGTCACCGGGCGCCCCACCGTTGCGCGGCGTGCTTCCAGGCCCGCCAGGCGTCCCGTACTGCTCCTTCTCCGGCCCGGGCGCGGGCTTCGGCCGCCCCGCACCCTCCCGCTGCTCCGCGGCACGCCGCCAGGCCAGCTCCCTCCGGTACCGGAGATCCTCGGCAGCATCGGGTTCGGGCAGCGGCGCGGCGTGCCCCTCCGGCTCCGGGATCTCGCCGTCGACCTCGTCGATCAGGTCGAGGACCCGCTCGTACTCCGGGCCGAGCAACCGGTTCTCCAGCCGGTCGAGGACCGGCTCGACGAGTTCCTCCGGCAACCGCGCCAGCTGGGTGCGGGTCCGATGCGACCAGTCGGCGGGATCCCCGCGCAGGGACCGCACGATGGTCGCCGCCAATCGGTCCGGCAGCGTGGCCGGATCCAGGCGCTCGACCCGCAACTGGTCGGCGGTGACCGTCGCGTACCGCATCCAGCCGGGCAGCGGCGCCTCCGTGTCGACCCTTTCCGCAGCGGCCGGATCCTGCGCGGCGCGTTCGGCGGCCTGTTCGGCGGGCTCCGCGGGCAGGCTCACCGCCCCGGGCTCGCGCCCGGCCCGCAACGCCCCGGCCCCGTACGGGTCCTGAACGGTGTGCAGCAACTCGTGGACGAGCAGCCGCTGCCCGCCGGTGGTGCCCGGCTGGTAGGCGCCGGCCCGGAAGAAGACGTCCCGCCCGACGGCGACCGCGTCCGCGCCGAGCAGCCCGGTGAGCGCGTCGGCGTCCCGGTCGGTATGCAGCCTGACCTGTCCGAAGTCGTACCCGAGCCGCTCCTCGGCGGCCCGGCGCACGCTGAGGTCGAGCGGCTGCCCGGCCCCGCTGACGATGCTCCTGGGCGACGGTGTGGACGCGTTCCGGCCACGCCGGCGGCGCCGGTCGTCCTGTTTCGACCGCCGATCCGGCGCGGCACGGGCGGCGCTCATCGCCGCCTCCTCTGCCCACTGAGCCCCGCGGGCGCCGATCGGGTGCAGGCGGCGCTCACCGCCGCCTCCCCCGCCCGCTCAGCCCGGCGTGCACCGACCGGGCCAGCGTGATCCCGAGGCGCTCCGGCGAGACCGCCGGGGAGACCGGCGGCAATCCGGCCAGGGCGTCCAGCTCACGCTCACGTCCCGAAGCCAGCGGTACGCCGTACGCGCGCACCAGCCGGGCCAGTTCGGTGGTGAACGCGGCCGAGACCAGGTCCACGTCCACGGATGGCCCGAATCCGTCGAGCACCAGTTCGCCGATCTCGACCCGTACGTCTCTGGTCAGACCCATCCGCGCACCTCCCCCGGGGTGAGGGAGCGTTCGAGCTTGAGGTATTCGGTGCGGGCGGCCGCCAGCAGGTGCCGCATCCGCAGCTTGTCGCCCTCGTCGGCGGCGAGAAACGCCCCGGACAGCGCGATGTTGCGGATGGACCCACCTGCCACGGTGAGCTGGGCCAGCAGTTGCGGGTCGAGCCCGGCGGCGGGCGCCTGCGCGGGCAGCACCCGCCGCCAGATCTCGGCCCGTTCCCGCTCGCCGGGGAACGGGAAGTCGACGACGAACCGGATGCGGCGCATGAACGCCGGGTCGAGCGCCTGCTTCATGTTGGTGGTGAGCACCGCCAGCCCCCGGTACGCCTCCATCCGCATGAGCAGGTAGCTGACCTCCAGGTTGGCGTACCGGTCGTGGCTGTCCTTGACCTCGCTGCGTTTGCCGAAGAGCGCGTCGGCCTCGTCGAACAGCAGCAGCGCCCCGCCGTGCTCGGCCGCGTCGAAGACGGCCCGCAGGTTCTTCTCGGTCTCGCCGATGTACTTGCTGACCACCTGGGACAGGTCGATGACGAACAGGTCGAGCCCCAGCTCACCGGCGATGACCTCGGCGGCCAGGGTCTTGCCGGTGCCGGAGCCGCCGGCGAACAGGACGGTGACGCCGAGTCCGCGCCGCAGTGTCCGGGCGAAGCCCCACTCCTGGTGGACGGTGGCGCGCCGGCGTACCTGGGCGATGATCTCCCGCAGGATGGCGACCTGCCGTTCGGGCAGCACGAGGTCGGCCCAGCCGGCGCGGGGTTCGATGCGGCGGCCGAGTCCGTCGAGGCCCATCCGCGCCTCGTCGAGGCTGGCCCGCCAGGCCACCTCGGTGGCGGGAATCTGGGCGTCCGCCAGATCCCGGCGGACCGCGGCGGCCACCGAGCGGACGGTGTGCGGCGGCAGCTGGAACTGGGCGACCAGGTCGCGCAGTTGCTCGTCGCCGAGGTCGGGCACGTCGGCGAAGGCGTCCCGCCAGAGCCCGAGTTGCTCGTCGTCGGTCAGGTCCGGGACGGTCACCCGCGGCCCGCCGTCGCGGCGCGGCTCGTCGCCGCCGACGATCAGGGGTACGGCCGCGGCGGCGGCGAACGCGTCGGCGGCCGCCGCCTGGTCGCGTTCCAAGGTGTCCACTTCGAGCAGCAGCGCCGCGGGCAGCAGCACGGCCTCGCGCTGCCACAGCCGGGCCAGCCGGTCCCGGTCGGCCGGGTCGGTGGGCACGTCGGCGGCGCTCATCGCGTACAGGGAAAGGTCGTGCTGGGCCGCCGCCGTGGCGGCGATGTCCGACCGGATCCGCCGGGTGCCGCCGACCAGCTCGATCCGCGGCGGCGGTTCGGTGATGCCGGCGGCGACCCGCTGGGCGGCCGTCCGGTGGCCGGGCGCCAGGTCGGTGGGTTCCGGCACCGGCCGCAGCATGCCGTGCAGCCGGGCGTCGAGGTAGGACGATCCGGCCAGGAAGTGGAGCACCCGCTCGTCGATGCGCAGCGGGGAGGCGGTGAGCCGGGTCTCGTCGGCCGGTTCGACGAGCCGCCAGCGGCGCAGCGGCGCGACCGGGGTGAGCGCGTCCCAGTGCGGGCCGGGCAGCGCGGCCAGCGCCAGCCCGAAGGTGGGGTAGGCGCGTTCCGGGTCGCCGTGCGCGGCGGCGCAGCGGCTGCCGGTGGTCGGGTCGATCTCCACGGCGGCGGCGAGCAGCACGACGGCCTGTTCGAAGGGGCTCAGCCCGAAACGGTCCACGAGCACCCGCAGCGTCACCGGGCCGATTCCGGGCGGTGGCTCGGGGTCCGCCCCGCCCGCGTGGGCGTCGAGGCGGGTCAGGACCCAGCGGACGGCGGCGGCGAGTGCCGCGGGGTCAGTCACGGACGGTCACCCGGATCGACGGTTCCCGGACCGGCGGCCGCCGCGGCGGCGTCTCACGCCCCTCGATCAGGACGAGGGACGCCTGATAGACCGCGGACAGGACGTACGGGGTCTGATGGAACATGCCCCAGAGCTTGGAGGTCTCCTCGATGTCCATGGCGGTCGGCGAGAACCGGACGCGTTGCGGTGTGGCGGCCAGGTCGCTGCCGTTCAGGTAAGGCTGCCGGACGGCCTCCTCGATGACGTCGGCGGGCAGCAGCGGCTGCTCGTGCAGGGTTCGGACGATGCTGCCGATCAGCCGCTGGCCGACGAGTTCGTTCTCCTCGCCGTACGCGCTGATCAGGTATTGCAGGTCGAGCGCCGCGGCGGACCGGCCGATCGGGGTGCCGTCGGAGGCGCGGACCGGCAGGTCGGCGTTGCGCAGGGCCGCGTTCGGGGTGACCTGGTAGCAGAAGACGGTGACGGACGGCTCGCTCGGCGGTTCGGTGTGCGGCCGCCGGGTCTGCACGTTGACCGCAAAGTCGATCTCCGGTGGCAGGTTCCGTTCGATCTGCATCGCCAGCGCCTGGGTGACGGTCGCGATCGCCAGCGCGTTGCTCATGCCGCCACCTCCGCGGCGCTTTCGCTCGCAAGCTCGCTCATCGGCGACCCTCCCCGGCCAGGTAGTCGGTCAGGGTCACGGCCGGAGCCGGCCGGCCACTTCGCGGGGTACGGGCGGGAGCGCGCTCGGGCGCGGTGGCACGCACTTCGAGGCGGCCGATCGTGACGTGCACCGACGGTTCGGCGGGGCGCGCCCGTCGGCGGGAAGCCGGCGGTTGCACGGTTTCCCGTCGTGCGGCCGCGACCGGGGCGACACGGGCCGCCGGCCGCATGACGGGCGCCGGACCGGCCGCCGGACGATCCGCCGACGCCGACGCCGACGGCGCGGGACGCTGCGGCGCGGCGGCGGCAGGAGGGACCGGCGGGTCCGAAATGACCCGGGTGACGGTCTCCCGGCCCGGCACGGGTTCCACCGACCTGCTCTCGGTGGTCCGTAGGGGCGAAGCCGGCGCCGGACCGGGCGGTCCAGGATCCGGCTGCCCGATACGGATCTCGGTATGCCGCTCGACACGAACCGGTGCCGTCGGCGGCCGCTCACCGGATTCCTGGACGACCGGGTGCGCGGCCGGAAGCGGCGGCATCTCCACCTCCTGCCAGCGGGCCTCGCCACGCTCGAACGGTCCGGGCAGCCGGGGCCGCGTCCCGGCGGTGTCCCCGCGCCCGGTGTGGCGGGCCAGCAGCCGGTCGAAGTAGTCCGGAGTCGGCTCAGGCATCCGCGCACAACTCCAGGTAGTAGCGGCGCCGCACCGGGCTCAGCGCCAGGATCTCGGGTTCGGTCCAGCCGTAGGCGCCGGCCAGCACGTGCACGTCGGCGAGCAGGTCCCGGGCCCAGAAATCGAGTTCGGCCCAGAGGTGGGCGGCGATGTCCAACCGCAGCGTGGTGGCCTGGCCGCAGCCGGGGCAGGGCACCCGCAGCGTGATGTCGCCGGCCGGGTCGGCGCGCTCGGCCGCCTCGGCGAGCCGCCGCCGCACCGGCTCCGGCAGGTCGGCGGCCGTCACCGTCCGGGTGCCGTGGCGGGCGGCGAGGACACAGTGGGCCAGCAACTCGCCGCGAGGGTCGGCGGACTCGGCGGCGGCCATCAGGTCGGCGACGGTGGGTGGCCGGAACTCGACCTCCCAGCCGTCCTCCGCCACCCGCAGCGGCTCGTCGGCGGGCTCCGGGGGCCGGGCCAGGGCGGCGGCGTCCAGATCGAACTCCAGGATCTCGCCGCAGTGCGCGCAGTCGGCCAGCACCGGCATCCGGTCGCCGAACAGGACGCGGCGCAGCGCGTACAGGTCGGTCTCGCGCTCGCCGACCGCGAGCCGCAACAGATCGTCCGTGGCGGTTCCCGGCCGGGCGGCCCGGTGCAGCGCCAGGGCGCGGGCCGGCCCGGTGTGGGCCAGCCCGTCCTCCCAGGTGGCGAGCAGGCCGGCCGATCCGTGGACCGTCATCAGGCCGGGTTGGTGAACGACGGCTCGACCGGCTCCGGCACCTCGTAGTCGCGTTCCCAGCCCTCGCACTCCAGCTTGAGGCTCTGGATGGCGACCGCGTTGGCGTTGGCGTCGAGTTCGCCGAGCACCGAGTACTCGCTCGGCCAGGCCCGGTACAGCTTGTGCGAGACGGCGACCTGCCCGGCCTCGTTCAGCACGTCGATGATGATGTTCCTGCGGAAGTCGGCGAGCGACACCTCGGCGCCGAGGCCCGCGCCGACCTGCCACACCTTGTTGGCCCAGCGGTCGAACTCCGGGTCATGGGTGACCCCGCGTTCCAGGGTGACGCCCTCGAACTCGGAGCGGCCCGGCGACTTGACCGGGGTGCTCGGCGAGCCGCCGTCCCGGTGCTTGATCACCTCGGTGGTGCGCTTGAGCGGGCTGACCTTGCTGATCCCGGCTACCGTGCGCCCATCCCACCGGACCAGGAACTTGAAGTTCTTGTACGGGTCGAACCGGTGCGCGTTGACTTCGAACTCGGCCATCGAAAGTTTTCCGTCCTGAGTCAGAGGGCGAGCTGCCCGGCCGTCTGGCGGATGGTGACGATCACGAACTCGGCCGGTTCGACGGGCGCGAACCCGGCGACCACGTTGACCACGCCGTTGTCGATGTCGGCCGGGGTGGTGGTGGAGGCGTCGCACGTGACGAAGAAGGCCTCCCGGGGCGTGCGCCCGGCGAACGCGCCCCGCCGGAACAGGGTGTCCAGATAGGCGCCCACCTCCAGCCGGATCGCCTGCCAGAGCTGCTCGTCGTTGGGCTCGAAGACGACCCAGCGCAGCGCCCGGTGCAGGCTCTCCTCGATGTGCAGGGCGAGCCGCCGGACCGGCACGTACCGCCATTCGGCGGGCTGTTCCCCGGCGTCCAGGGTGCGGGCGCCCCACACCACCGGGCCGCTGCCCGGGAAGGTGCGCAGGCAGTTGACGGCGAGCGGGTTGAGCAGGCCGTTCTCCCGGTCGGTGAGCGGCACGGTGAGGGCGCGCACCCCGATCAGGCGGGCCGCGGTCCCGGCGGGCGCCTTCCAGACGCCGCGTTCGGCATCGGTACGGGCGATGACCCCGGCCACCGCACCCGACGGCGGGACCGCACACGGGCGGCCGGACAGCGGGTCGTCGAGCAGCAGGTGCGGGAAGTACAGGGCGGCGTGGTCGCTGCGGACCGCGGCGAGCTGCTCGATGCCGCTGCGGGCGGCGTCCACGCTGGTCCAGGCGGCGGGCGCGTCGATCAGCAGCAGGGCCCGCAACTCGCGGGTGATCCGGTCGGCCACCGACAACACGGTCGACGCGTCCTCGATCGACTCCCAGCCGGCCAGATCGGGGAGGTTGAGCAGGTTCACGTCGGTGAGGTCGGCCAGTGCGTGCAGGCCGCTCTTGGCGGATTCGGCGCCGATCAGGTCGCCGGGCTCCGGCGGGTCGCCGTCGTCGCCGCCGGACAGGGCGGAGACCGGCGGATTCGCGTACGCCTCCAGGCCCAGCCGCTCGGCGTCGCGCCCCTCGAAGTGGACCACGTCGTTCTCGTCCACCGATCCGGCGACGGTTTGCAGGCGGCGGCCGAAGGCGCGCACCCGGGCGCCGGAGAAGGCGGTGCTGCCCGGGCAGTCCGGCTGGGCGCGCAGTTTGCGTTCCAGCAGGGCGGCCAGTTCGGAGAGGCGGCGCGGCGGCGGGCCGTCGTGGTGCCCGTGGAAGAGGCGGAAACGCCGCTCCTCACCACCGATCCGGACAGTGATCTCCAGGTCGTCGCAGGCCGGCAGGTCGCGGTCGAACTCGTGGGAGACGGTGCCGTTGGGGTCCGGCCGGTCCTGGCCGACCGCCTCGACCCGGATCAGCCTCGACGCCTCATTGATCACCTCGGGGGCGTAGCGGTCGGAGTCCGGGTCCATCGACAGGTCGTGGTAGGACTCGCGGGCCGGGCCGTTGGCGACGTGCAGGTTGAACGTCTCGTGCGGGTCGCGGGTGCCGTGGTCGACGCGCACGAGCAGGTCGTTGCCCCAGCAGCCGGGCTCCTTGGCGGACACCTCCAGCACCGGCCGTTCCCGCGGATGGTGATCGTGGTCGTCGGGGCGGCCGCGGTCCTCCGCAACTTCGGCATCGGCGCGCGTCTCGCGTACCCCTCGATCGTCTTTGTCGTGCGGGTGATGATCGTGGCCGTGATCACGCGCGGTGAGGATGACCGACGCCGCCTCGGCGCTGCCCTCCTTGATCACCCGGACGATCACCGCGGAGGCGCCGCCGTTGGCGAAGAACTGGCGTGCCGCGTATCCGACCGCGCCGTGCCTGCTCAGCCCGCCGAAGTACCGCTCGAAGTCGCCGAAACCGCCGATCCGCACCGGCTGGCCGACCGGGCCGCGCCGGGTGTAACCGACGAACGCGGCCGTCGCGGTGGACACCGGTGTGACGCTGCGTGTGCTCGTGGAGATCTCCCCGACGTACACCCCGGGATAGGTCGTCTCCGCCGGCATCCCGTCTCCAATCCCTCGTCATCGACCGATACGCGGTAGATAGTCGGAAAACCGACTGAAAGCGAACTAGCGCCGGTATCCGGTAGAGGGTGAGCCTCGTCGATGTATAGATTGCTGCTGAAAAGCTAACGGGCAGATCGCCCGGCCCGCGGATTCCGCGGGACGAGCATCGTCGGGGTGCGCGGGATGCTGATTCGGCTGTTGGGGCCGGTCGAGATCATCAACGACGGGCGGGCACTGGATGCCGGCCCGCCGCAGCAGCGGCTCGTGCTGACCGCGCTCGCCGCCGACGCCGGCCGGCTGATCGGCACCGAGACCCTCATCGACCGGGTGTGGGACCAGGCGCCCAGCGGTGCGCGGCGCACGCTCCATGTCCATCTCAGCCGTCTGCGGCGGCTTCTGGACACCGCACAATCAAACGACCAGGCACCGGTACGGGTCGTGCGCCGCTCCGGTGGCTACCAGCTGGACGTCGAACCGGACCAGGTGGACGCGCACCGGTTCCGCCACCTCGTGGAGCAGGCCCACGAACGTCACCGCACCGACTCCGAGCGGATGAAACTGCTCGCCGAGGCGATGGACCTGTGGCGCGGTCCGCCGCTGTCCGACCTGCCCGGACAGTGGGCGGCCACCGTCCGGCAGGCGTGGCAGCAGCAGTACCTCGACGCCGTCCAGGAATGGGCGGCCACCTCGGTACAGGCCGGCGAGACCGGCCCGGTGCTGGCCCTGCTGGCCGGCCTGACCGCCGAGCGCGTCACCGACGAGCCCCTCGCCGGGGCCTACATCCGGGCCCTGTACGCGGCCGGCCGGACCTCCGACGCCCTCGACCGGTACGCCGTCATCCGCCGGCATCTCGCCGAGCGCCTCGGCGCCGACCCCGGTCCCGAACTGCAACAGCTCTACCGGCAGATCCTCGCCGCCGACCCGGCCCTCACCCCGGCGGCCACCGAGACGCACACCCGGTGGACGCCCCACCAACTGCCCGCGCCGCCGCCCGCCTTCACCGGCCGCGACGGCGAACTGGCCCGCCTCACCGCGCCGGTCGACGGCGCCGACGTGCTGATCACCGTGATCGACGGGATGGCCGGCGCCGGCAAGACCGCGCTCGCCGTCGAGGCCACGCACCGCATCGCCGACCGCTACCCGGACGGGCAGCTCTACCTCGACCTGCACGGATACAGCGAGGGCGCCGATCCGGTCGAGCCGGCCGACGCGCTCGCGAACCTGCTGAACGGCATCGGCGTGCCGCCGGCGCAGATCCCGGACGGCCTCGACGGGCGGGCCGCCCTCTACCGCACCCGGCTCGTCGGCCGGCGGATGCTGATCCTGCTGGACAACGCCGCCGGCGAGGACCAGGTGGCCCCGCTGCTTCCGGGCGCGCCCGGCTGTCTCGTGCTGGTGACCAGCCGGCGGCAGCTGGCCGGTCTGGACAACACCCGGCGGCTGGCGCTGGAGACCCTCACCATGGCCGACGCGGTCACGCTGTTCACCCGCCGCGCCGGTGGCCATCCGCCCGAACTGGTGACCGAACTGGCCGACCTGTGTGGCCGGTTGCCGTTGGCCATCCGGATCGCGGCGGCCCGGCTACGGGCCCATCCCACCTGGACGCTGGCGCACCTGGTCGAACGGCTGCGCGACCCGCGCTACCGGCTCGCCGAACTGGAGGCCGGCCAGCGCAGTGTGGCCGCCGCCTTCGACCTGTCGTACCAGCGGCTCAGCCTCCCGGCGCGGCACGCCTACCGGGCGCTGGCCGGCCACCCCGGCCCCGAGCTGGACGAACACGCCGCCGCCGAGCTGCTCGGCGTGACCCCGGTCGCCGCCACCCAGGTGCTGCACCAGCTGATGGACGCCAACCTGCTGCTCGAACCGGCGGCCGGGCGCTACCGCTTCCACGACCTGGCCCGCGCGCACGCCGTCTCCGTCACGGCGTGACCCGCCCTCCGTCGCGGCGGGCACGAGCGCCACGTCCTCCCGACGAGGTCGGTGAGAAGATCGCCGAGGGTCATTCCGCACCGTTCGTGCGATCGCCTGCGCCGCTGCCCGCCGAACATCGTTGTCATCTTCGGAAGTGGCACGCTCGCGCAACAACGAAAGGGTGTCGGGATCGTCAGCCCAACCAGCCGCGATCGCCTGCAGCGCTGCCTGCCGCACAGCCCAGTGGTCGTCGGTACCTCGACCGTCTCGCGGGTGACGGTCCCGCGTGCGCCAAGCCGGCGGCAACTGATGCGAATGGCCACGAAGAAGCCCGCCACGACGTGGCGGGCTTCTTCGTCTAACGGCTCAGAACTCGTCGACGCGGGGCGCCTGCTTCAGGCAGTCGCTGTCGATCGCCAGTTTGATCAGCTCGCGGGCGGTGGCCTGATCGGTCGCCTCGGCGTCGAGGGTGCCCAGCGAGCGGGTCACCGCGACGATCTCGTCCGCGGTGTCGCCGGCGGCGAGCGCGGCGCACGCGGTGTCCGAGATGGCCTGGATGTCCTGGTCGGTGCGGTCCTTGGCGATCTCCGGCAGCTCCTGCCTGACCACGATCACGAACCGGCTCGGGCCGCTGGCCGTCACGACCGGGTTGGGGCTCGGCTTCGTGGTCGTCTTCACGGTGGTCCGGGTGGTCGTCTTCGAGCCCGGCTTCGTCGTCTTCGAGGACTTCGGCGTCCCGCTGCCGCCCGTGCATCCGGCCAGCACACACATCGCCAGGATCGCCGCCACTGTCGTCAATTGCTTACGCATCGTTCCGCCCTCGTTGCTCCAAAATCTCCCAGAGGGTAGATGATCAACACTCGCCGCCCGAACCGGTATTCACTCCTGTCCACCATGTCTACATAGAGCATGACCAGGCGATTCCGGTCCGGTTGTCGGCTTCCCTACAGGGGGGAGCAGATGATCCGGCAGTAGAGGCGTGCGTCTCCGGCAGCCGCGCGGGTGGCGAGATCGGCCGCAAAGTAGCCGGTCGGAGTCGACACTCCGATGATCATGTCACCGGGGAGCTTCGGAGCACACAGGTCAGCATCGGGAGGGTGAACTCGCCGTCCGCGGTCTCCGGACGGCTGGCCAGGTAGGCGCGGATCCGCCCGAGCAGGGCCTCCCGCTCCTCGGGCGGCATGACGAGCGTCCCGGCCCGGGTGGCCAGCGTCGCGACCAGCGAGTCGGCGGTGCGCCGCTGCCCATGCGGGAACGCCGCCTGTTCGGATGCGCCGAAGCCGGGCAGCCGCAGGCGGGCGGTCTCGGCACGCCAACTGTCCGGTGTGTCTCGTGGCCCGATGGCGGCGCCGCCGCTGACTTTCGCCAGACCGGCGACCCAGTCGACCCGGTCGTCGACGACGTTCCACAGTCCGGCGAGGACCCCACCGGGCGCGAGAACCCGGGTGGTCTCCGGCCCGGCGATGTCCATGTCGAACCAGTGCAGGGCGTTTCCGGCCAGCACCGCATCGGCGGATCCGTCCGGCAGCGGGATCGCCTCGGCGCTGCCCGGCAGTGCCCGGAGTTCCGGCAGCGCCCGGCGCAGCTCGGCCAGCATCGCGGGATCGGGTTCGACCGCGGTCACCTCGGCGCCCACCGCGGCCAGGACGGCGGCGAGTTTGCCGGTCCCGGCGCCCAGGTCGAGCACCCGCCGGCCGGGCGCGGAGGCGAGGGCCCACTCGACGGCGGCCCGTGCGTAGTCGGGGCGGTGTACGGCATACGCGGTCGCCGCCGCGCCGAAGGATCGGGACAGCTCCATATCGGGACGATATCGGTCCCTGACCAGGGAGGTGATCATGAACAAGATTAACAATGCTGTTAGGTTAGGCATGCCTTATCTGAGTAGAAGTGGAGTTCCCCCGCCATGCGCGCATCTCGGTTCCTCGCGGGAATCGTCGCTCTCACCACCGCCCTGGCGCTGACCGCCTGCGGTGAGTCCGCCGACGACAAGTCCACGTCGGCGCCGGGCGCCGCCACGGCCGCGTTCCCGGTCTCCATCACCCACGCGTTCGGCACCACGACCATCGAGAAGAAGCCCACGCGGGTCGCCACCGTGAACTGGGCGAACCACGAGGTGCCGCTGGCGCTCGGCATCGTCCCGGTCGGCTACGCGAAGGCCAACTTCGGCGACGAGGACGGCGACGGCCTGCTGCCCTGGGACGCCGCGAAGCTCAAGGAACTGGGCGCGCAGACCCCGGTGCTGTTCGACGAGACCGACGGCATCGACTTCGAGGGTGTCGCGAACACCAAGCCGGACGTCATTCTGGCCGCCTACTCGGGTCTGACCCAGCAGGACTACGACACCCTCAGCAAGATCGCGCCGGTCGTCGCGTACCCGAAGTCGGCCTGGTCCACCTCGTGGCGCGACAGCATCAAGCTGGAGAGCAAGGCGCTCGGCCTGGCCGCCGAGGGTGACAAGCTGATCGCCACCATCGAGAAGCAGATGACGGACGAGGCGGCCCGCTACCCGAAGCTGGCCGGTAAGTCGGTGATGTTCCTGACCCACATCGACCCGACCGACCTCAGCAAGGTGAGCTTCTACACCACCCACGACACCCGCGCCCAGTTCTTCACCGACCTCGGCATGAAGCACCCGGCCAGCATCGAGAAGGCCTCCGCCGCGACCACCGAGTTCAGCCTCACCCAGAGCGCCGAGCAGGTGCAGAACCTCAGCGACGTGGACATCATCGTGACCTACGGCGACGCCGAGGGCACCACCCTGGCGACCCTCCAGAAGGACCCGCTGCTGTCGAAGATCCCGGCGATCGCCCGTGGCTCGTTCGTGTCGCTGCCCGGCAGCACGCCGGTGGCCACCGCAGCCAACCCGACCCCACTGGCCGTCTCGTTCGTGCTCAAGGACTACGTCGACCTGCTCGGCAAGGCCGCCGACAAGCTCTGATGACGCGACTGGAAACTCCGTCCGGGCCGGACGTCGCCGCTCTGCGACGCCCGGCCCGGGTGCGCCTCGGCTGGTTGCTGGCGCTCGTCGCCGTACTGGCCATCGTGATGCTGGCCTCGGTCGCCTTCGGCTCCCGGATCGTCGGCTGGTCCGACATCGTCGCCGCCTTCGGCGGGACAGACGAGACGCTCGATCAGGCCGCGGTGGTCAAGCGCATTCCCCGTACGGTCCTCGCCGCGCTGGTCGGCGCGGCCCTGGCCCTGTCCGGGGCGGTCATGCAGGGCGTCACCCGCAACCCGCTCGCCGACCCGGGCATCCTCGGCGTGAACATGGGCGCCATGCTCGCCATCGCCGTGGCCATGACGACGGTCGGGCTGTCCACGGCCATCCAGTACATCTGGGTCGCGATCGCCGGCGCCGCGGTCTCCGCCCTCTTCGTCTACGCCGTCGGCTCCCTCGGCCGCGGCGGCGCCACCCCGCTGAAGATCGCCCTGGCCGGGGCGGCCACCTCCGCGGCGCTGGCGTCGCTGGTGGTGGCGGTCGTGCTGCCGCGCGGCGACGTCGCCGAGAACTTCCAGTCCTGGCAGGTCGGCGGGGTCGGCGGCGCAGGCTGGGAGAGCATCGGGCACGTCCTGCCGTTCCTCACCGCCGGCCTGGTGGTCTGCCTGCTCTGCGCCCGCCCGCTCAACTCGCTGGCCCTGGGCGACGAGCTGGCCGCCGGTCTCGGCGAACGTGTCGCCCTGGCCCGCGGCATGGCGGCCCTCGGCGCGGTGGTGCTGTGCGGCGCGGCCACCGCCGTGGCCGGCCCGATCGCCTTCGTCGGCCTGATCGTGCCGCACATGTGCCGGCTGCTCGTCGGGCTGGATCACCGCTGGCTGCTGCCGTTCGTGACACTGGCCGGCGCGGCACTGCTGACCGCCGCCGACGTGATCGGCCGGGTGGTGAACCGCCCGGACGAGATCGAGGCCGGCATCATCACGGCCCTGATCGGCGCGCCGTTCTTCATCTACATCGTCCGCCGGCAGAAGGTACGCGAGCTGTGAGCACCACGACCCTCGAAGCGGTCACCCACGGTCGGGTCCGCCGCGGCCGTCGCCGGCGTGCCGTCCTGGCCGGATTCGCCGTGGCCGTCGTCGCGATGCTCGCCGTTTCGCTGATGGTCGGGCAGACCTTCTACCCGCCGGAGGACGTCCTGCGGGTGATCCTCGGCGAGACGGTGCCGGGCGCCTCCTTCACCGTCGGCGAGCTGCGACTGCCCCGCGCGGTTCTCGCCCTGGTCACCGGCCTGTGCTTCGGGATGGGCGGGGTCACCTTCCAGACCATGCTGCGCAACCCGCTGGCCAGTCCGGACATCATCGGCATCAGCTCGGCGGCGAGCGCGGCGGCCGCGTTCGGCATCATCGTGCTGAACCTCGACGAGACCGGCGTGTCGGTCTTCGCGATCGTCGCGGCGCTCGGCGTGGCGCTGGTCATCTACCTGCTGTCGTTCAAGGACGGGGTGGCCGGAACCCGGCTCGTGCTGATCGGCATCGGCATCGCCGCGATGCTCAACAGCGCCACCTCGTACGTGCTCAGCCAGGCCGGGCAGTGGGATCTCCAGGCCGCGACCCGCTGGCTCAACGGCAGCCTGAACGGCTCCACCTGGGACGAGGCGGTCCCGGTGCTGCTGGCGCTGCTGGTCTTCGGGCCGCTGCTGCTCGGGCAGGCCCGCAACCTGACGATGCTGGGCCTCGGCGACGACACGGCCGCGGCGCTGGGGACCCGGCTGGAACGTACCCGTCTGGTGTCGATCGTGGCCGCGGTCGGCCTGATCGCGTTCGCCACCTCGGCCACCGGCCCGATCGCGTTCGTGGCGTTCCTGGCCGGGCCGATCGCCGCCCGCCTGGTCGGACCGGGCGGATCGCTGCTGCTGCCGGCCGCCCTGGTCGGCTCGCTGCTGGTGCTGGTGGCGGACTTCATCGGCCAGTTCGCGTTCGACACCCGGTTTCCGGTCGGTGTGATCACCGGCGTGCTCGGCGCCCCGTACCTCATCTATCTGCTCGTCCGCACCAACCGCGCGGGAGGCTCGCTGTGACCACCGACCATTCGCTGGCGGTCGAGAGGCTGACCGTCGGCTACGCCGACCGGGTGGTCATCGACTCGCTCGATCTGCTCGTGCCGCCTGGCCGGATCACGGCGATCGTCGGCGCGAACGCCTGCGGCAAGTCGACCCTGCTGCGGTCGATGTCCCGCCTGCTCGCGCCGCGTTCCGGCCATGTGCTGCTGGACGGCCGCGAGGTCCACCGGATGCCGGCCAAGGAGCTGGCCCGCACGCTCGGCCTGCTCCCCCAGTCGCCGATCGCGCCGGAGGGCATCACCGTGGCCGACCTGGTCGGCCGGGGCCGCAACCCGCACCAGCGGCTGTTGTCGCGCTGGACCGCCGACGACGACCGGGCGGTGGCCGCCGCCCTGGACGCCACCCACACCGCCGATCTGGCCGACCGTTCGGTCGACGAGCTGTCCGGCGGCCAGCGGCAGCGGGTGTGGATCGCCATGGCGCTGGCCCAGCAGACCGAGCTGCTGCTGCTCGACGAGCCGACCACGTTCCTCGACGTCAGCCACCAGGTGGAGGTCCTCGACCTGCTCACCGACCTGAACGCGAACCGCGGCACCACCATCGTGATGGTCCTGCACGACCTGAACATGGCGGCCCGCTACGCCGATCACCTGATCGCCCTGGCCGGCGGGAACCTGCACGCCGCGGGCGTTCCCGCCGAGGTGCTCACCGAGGAGTGCGTGCGCACCGTGTTCGGCCTGGACAGCCAGGTGATCACCGACCCGGTCTCCGGCAAGCCGCTGATGCTGCCGATCGGCCGGCACCACGTCCGTTCCTCCGCCGGCGCGGCCTGAGCGGCGCTCGGATACGGTCTCCGGCTACAGACATGGGTACGAGCACGGGGGTGTGCCGGTGACGGACGATGCGACGGTCATGGCGTGGGAGGACGGCGAGCGGGAGCGGTGGCTGTCGCGGACCGCGGCGCTGGGCCACGGACCCGAGCAACCCGGCTGGGCCGACGCGGTGGACGCCGCCAAGGACCTCACCGATCTGAAGTCCCGGCAGGTGTCGTGGCTGCTCGCCGAGGGCCCGGAGGCGACCGCGCGGAAGCTGCTCGGCAAGACCGACGAGATGCGGTACCGGGTGCCGCACCGGATCGACCTGAGCCGGGTCGCGGTGGCCAGATTGGGAGTGGACGCGCTGCCGCTCGCCGTGGCGGGCGCCGCCCACTCCGCCGACCAACTGGGCGTGCTGCTGCTGCCGTTCCGCGGTCCGGAACCGGCCCGTCTCGCGGCGGGATGGCTGCGCCAGCTCGGCTCGGCCCGGATGTGGGCACGGTTGTGGCTGGAGCGGCACGCCGAGATCGCGGCGCGGGCACTGGTTCCGGCCACGATCGGGCGGGCCGGCGCCGGCCGGCGCAACGCCGAGGACGCGGTGCGCCATCTCGCGTCGATCGGTCACGGTCCGATGCTGATCAAAACCGCCGAGGGGTACGGAGCGGGCGTGCACGCCGCGGTCATCGCCCTGGTGGGAGCGGACGACGGCGTGCGCACTCCCGTACCCCCGCTGTTCTCGACGCCGGCGCGAGCCGCTCGGAGGGTGAAGGTTCCGCCGTGGCTGAATCTCGGCGAACTGCCGAAGATCCTGCTGACCGCGGGCGGGACCATGCCGGCCGAGGACACGGGCCGCCTGATCCTGGCGCTGACCTCGTCGCGGCTGGCGGATCCGCCGGAGCCGGCGCCCGGTGTTCCGGAGGGGCCGTTCGGCCGGCCGGTGGTGGTCGAGTCGTGGGAGGCCGCGCAGCCGATGGTGGCGCCGGCCGATCCCGAGGTGGAGAAGCTGATCACCGGGTGTGATCGGCAGAGCCTGGCGGAATTCGGGCGGGCGCTGGTGGAAGCGTGGATCGCCGGTGGCCTTCCGCCGTCCGAGGCGTGGGTGGTGGTGGCACAGGCGCACCTCGGCGACGACGCCACGGTGGACTATCTGGCGCCCAAGGTGCGTGCCTGGCCGCAGGACAGCCGTCACCAGCGGGCCATCGAAGGGTACGCGGTGCTGTGCGCGATCGGATCGGACGCGGCGATGCGGCATCTGCTGGCGATCGAGCAGCGCATGACACCCGGATCCCGCAACCACCGGCTCCGCGTCTACCTCGCCCAGGCCGCCGCGGGCCGCGGCATGACCGTGGCGCAGGTCGCCGACCGGCTGGCGCCGACGCTCGGCCTGGACGCCGGGATCACACTGGACTACGGGCCGCGCTCGTTCCCGGTGGTCACCGACGAGCACCTGACCGCCTTCGTGCAGGGGCCGACCGGGAAGCTGCTGGCCCGGCCGCCCAAGCCCGGTGTGAAGGACACCAAGCCCGAGGCGTACCCGTGGTTCCTGCAGTTCAAGAAGGATCTGCGGGCGGCCGCGGCGGCGCAGCTCATCCGCCTGGAACGCGACATGTTCGCCCGCTACGAGCGGCCGGCCCGCGATCTGACCGGCTTCCTGCTGCCGCACCCGGTCCTCGGCCCGATCGCGCGCCGGCTGCTGTGGGGCGAGTACGACGCCGGCGACCGCCTGATCCGGGCGGTCCGGGTCGCCGAGGACGGCAGTCTTGCCGACCTCGACGACGACACGGTGACCCTCGACGGCGACGCCCGGCTGCGCATCGTGCACCCGGCGGAACTCAGTGACGATCTGACGTCGTGGGCACGGGTTCTCGCCGACTACGAGATCATGCAGCCGTTCCCGCAGGTGAACCGGCCGGCGGTGGTGCTCACCGAGGCCGAGCGCGCGGCGACCCGCCTGCCCGGCTTCGGGCCGGTCCGGAACAACCGGTTCGAGGAGCCGGTCAACGGCCGCTGGCACGGCGAGGGGCACGGCACCTCGTACTCGCCGTACACCCGGCTGTGGACCGAACTGCCCGGCGGGCTGACCCTGCTGGCCGAGCTGGACAAGCCGGTGTCGACCTCGTCGTACGATCCGGGTAGCGAGCACCGGATCACCGAGATCTGGGTCGACGAAGCGCAATCGGACCACTTCGGCGCCGCACGGCGGATCCCGTTCGGCGACGGTGATCCGGTCGCCCTGTCCGAGGCCCTGGTGGAGCTGTACGCCCTGAGAGGTTGACCCGCCATGCCGACCGCGTCCGAGCAGGCCCTCGCCCTGGCCGGGACGATCGCGGCCCGGATCGGCGCCTACCGCCGGTCCGGGGACGCCGCGGCCGTGCTGGCCCCGGAGGCGGTCGAGGAGGTCCGGCGGCTGTGGCTCGCCACCGCCTACGCCGCCCTGTGGGAGGGCGGTGACGGGCCCGCCGAGTGGGAGCTGCTGGCCCTGTCCGGATGGCTGCACTGGTGCCGCCATCTGGCCGCCCCGTCGCCGGCCGACGACCACGCGGCTGCGCTCGACCACTTCTCCGAACTGCTGCTGCACCGGCAGGGCGACGAGATCGTCCCGGAGCGGGCGCGCCGCGACATCGACGAGATTCCCCGCGACCGGTGGGACGGCGCCGCGGCCCGGGTCGACCGGATCGGCGAGACGCCCGAACTCGACCGGATCGATTTCGAGCTCCCGCTGCTGCGGGACCGGCTGGCACGATCGTCGGACCGCGACTTCGACACCCTTGACACGCTTGCCGGCCGGCTGCACGAGCGCTTCGAGCACAGCGGCGACATCCGGTTCCTCAACGAGGCGATCGACCTGATCCGCGGCCGGCTGGACCGGTTGCCCCGGCGTCGGCGCCGGCTGGTTCGCGGCCTCGTACTGTGCCTTCTGGGCACCCTGTTGACGACTCGGTTCAACCACATCGGCGAGCTGAGCGACGCGGACGAGGCGATCGATGTCCTCGGGCGGGCGCTCGCCGTGCAGCGGCGCAACGACCCGGCACGGCCTACCATCCTGTCGACGCTCGGAGTGGCGCTGCGGGGCCGGTACGACCGGTTGCGGAACCCCGCGGATCTCGACGCGGCGGTCGACGCCTGCCGGACCGCGACCGCGTTACCCAGCGGTGCGGGCATGACCCTGATGGGCCGGGCCGAGATGCTCAGCAACCTCGGTGTGGTCCTCCAGATCCGCTTCGAGGCGCACCGGCGGCTGCCGGACCTCACCGAGGCGATCGAGGCGCTGCGGGAGGCGATCACGCTGCTGCCGGCGGACGATCCGGAACTTCCCGGGTACGACTCCAACCTCGGCCTCGCGCTGCGTCACCGGTTCGACGCCACCGGCGCGGCCGAAGATCTCGACGAGGCGGTACGCCTGTTCGAGGCGGCCGTCGACGGCACCCCGGACGGGCACCCCGACCGGGTCATGTACCTGTCGAATCTCAGCGCCACCCTGCAATCCCGCCACGCGTTGTCGAGCCTGCCGCGGGACGGCCGACGGGCCCGCGACACGGCGTACGAGGGCGTCGCGGTGCGGTCGGCCCCGGTCGCCGAACGGGTGAAGGCGGCCCAGCACTGGGGCCGCAGCGCCGCGGCGATGGCCGACTGGGCGGACGCCGCCGACGGGTTCGCGGCCGCCGTCGACCTGCTGCCGCTGCTGGCCTGGCGTGGCCTGAACCGGACCAGCCGCGAATTGCTGCTGCTCGACTGGCGGCACCTGACCGACAACGCGGCGGCCTGCGCCTGCGCGGCCGGCGACCCGGCACGTGCGCTGTGCCTGATGGAGGTGGGCCGGGCGGTCCTGTGGACACAGCAGCTCGACACCCGGACCGACCTCACCGCGGTGCGGGACGTTGCTCCCACCCTGGCCGACCGTCTCCTGACCGTCGCGAACGGCATGGAGGCCCCCGCCTGACCACGGTGAGCGCGCGCCGGACAGGTGCCCACGAACCCGTTATGGTTTGTCGATGAAGCGACCCCGGACGGTCGTCCTCAACGGCGATCTCGGCAGTGGCAAGACGACCGTGTCGGTGATGCTGGCGGACCGGCTGGGGGTGCGCCGGGTCAGCATCGGTGATCTTTACCGCCGAATGGCCGCGGAGCACGGCATGACCGCACTGCAGTTCAACCTGCACTCGGAGCTGGACGACAAGGTCGACCACTACATCGACCAGCTCCAGCACGACATCGCGGCCTCAGGCGAACGCCTGGTGGTGGACAGCCGACTGGCCTGGCACTTCTTCACCGACGCGCTCAAGGTCCACCTCATTGCCGATCCAGCCGTGGCGGCCCGACGGGTGCTCGCCCGGCCCGGTGACGCGGTGGAGAACTACGCCAGCGTCGAGGAGGCCGGTCGCCAGCTTGCCGGGCGCAGCGAAAGTGAACGGCAGCGGTTTCTGGCCAGGTACGGCGTCGACAAGAACGATCTCCGCAACTACGACCTGGTCTGCGACACGACGAGGGCGAACCCGGAGCAGGTCGTCGCGCGGATCGTCGACATGCTCGAGACTCCTGCCTCCGCCTTGCCGACACCGGCATGCCACCTCGATCCGAACCGCGTACGCCCGGCCGCGGTGACCGACGACGACGGCGAAATCGTCGTGCACCACCAGGCACCACACTTCTTCGCCATACGCGGACAACGGCGGCTGAGCGCCGCGGTGCGTGCCGGCGAAACCATGACTGCGATGGTCCTCACGTCCGGAACCGCAGCCGCCGCCGCTGGGCCTCCGGTGCGATGATGCCGGGCGTGACGGACCCAGTGGACTATCGCGGTGTGGAACAGGCCTACAACACGGTCGCGGACGCGTACGCCGACTATTTTCCGGACACCAGCGCCGAGCATTCGCTCGATCTGGCGATGGTCGATGCCTTCGCCGCCGCGGTGATCGCCGGCGGCGACCCGCGGATTCTCGACGCCGGCTGCGGCCCGGGCCGGCTGAGCCGGTATCTGACCGGTCGCGGCCTTCTGACCGAGGGTGTCGACCTCTCCCCCGGCATGATCGCCCGGGCCCGCAAGGAGAGTCCCGAGCTGACCTTCTCGGTGGCGTCGCTGACCGAGCTGCCGTTCCCGGACGACGCGTTCCCCGGCGTCATGCTGTGGTATTCGATCATTCACACGCCGCCGGCCGGCCAGGACCGGATCTTCGCCGAGGCGGCACGGGTGCTGCGCCCGGGCGGGCACCTGCTCGTCGGCTTTCAGCACGGCCGGGGAAGCCGCGACGTCGGCGAGATCTACCGTGGCATGGGCTACCACGTCGATCTGGAGCGCTACAACTACACGGCCGACGAGGTGGCGGCCCGCGCGGAGGCGGTCGGCCTGCGCGAGGTGGCCCGCATGGTGCGGCAGCCGCGCCCCGACGAACGCGACGGCCAGTCCTCGGTGCTGTTCCAGGCGCCCGCCTGACTCACCGGGCGGCGAGGAACACGACGCCGGTCGGGTGTCCGGTTCCGGGCGCCCGCATGGTTCGCCGGGCGGCGAGGCTGCCGCAACCTCGCCGCCCGGCCGGCGGACGGCTCAGATCCGGCCGGCTCCCGCGCCCGCCTGGACCAGCGACGGCACCGCCGTGGCCGGATCCAGGGTGTACGAGTAGTACGTGCTCGGCTCCACCACGGTCCCACCGGCCTGGCAGGTGCCGGAGGCGGTGAACACGTTGGCCCGCTGGACCAGGCGGCCCGGACCGCTGTCGGCGTAGCCGCCGGTGGAGTGGCACGGGTACGGCACCGCGCTGAAGTAGTTCCCCTCCACGACCACGCCGGCGTTCATCGTGGACGCGACCCCGTACAGCTCGTTGCCGTTGAAGTAGTTGTTGTAGACGTGCACCGGCTCACCGAAGCGCACCCGCGGATGCCGCTGCCGCGACCCGTCGAACCAGTTGTGGTGGATGGTCACCTTGAGATGGCCGACGTCGGTGCCGGACGCCCCGTCGGAGTGGCCGATCAGCATGCTCTTGTCGGTGCCGGCGAAGTGGTTCCACGACACGGTGACGTATTCGGCGCCACGCACGATGTCGATCGACCCGTCGACGGGGCGGACGAAGGTGTTGTGATCGATCCACACGTGATGTGACTGTTGACCCACGTTGATCGCGTCGTCCTCGGCGTCGACGAACGTCAGGTTGCGGATGATGACGTTGTACGACCGGTACATGTCGAACCCGCCACCGGTGATCGTCGCGTTCGTGCCGAGGCCGACGATCGTCTTGTTCGGGCGTACCCCCTGTTTGCTGGTGATGGCGATCGTGCCGGACACCTGGATGATCAGCGGGCCCACCGTGTCGATGGCTTCGAGCAGTTCGTCGGTGGTGTCCACGGTGACCGTGGCCCCGCCGACCCCGCCGGTCGTTCCGGTCGCGAAGCCGTCGGCCGCCGACGCGGGCGCCAGGGCGACCGGCAGCAGCAGGATGGCCAGAAGTCCGTGCATCACAGCCTCCCCACTCCCGCGCCGGCGGTGACCAGTGACGGCACCGACGACGCCGGATCGAGCGTGTACGAGTAGAACGTCGACGGTTCGGTGACGGCCCCGCCCGCCTCGCAGGCGCCGGAGTTCACGAACGCGTTGCCGCGCTGCACCAGCCGCCCCGGGGCGCTTTCCGCGTACCCACCGGTGGAGTGACACGGGTAGGGCACGTTCTCGAAGTAGTTGCCCTCCGCCACCACACCGGCGTTCTCGGTGGACGCGATGCCGTACAGCCCGATGTTCTTGTAGTAGTTGTTGTAGACGTGCACCGGCTCACCGAAGCGCACCCGCGGATGCCGCTGGTTGGAGCCCTCGAACCAGTTGTGGTGGTAGGTGACCCGCAGATATCCGACGTCGGCGGTATACGTGTCGGAGTGCCCCAGCAGCATCGTCTTGTCGGTGCCGAGGAACCGGTTCCAGGAGACGGTCACGTTGGTGGACTGCCGCTTGATGTCGAGCGATCCGTCGTAGCCGGGCAGGAACTCATTGTGGTCGATCCACACGTGGTGCGCCTTGTTCGTGACACTGATCGAGTCGTCCGAGGCGTTGCCGAACCGGATGTTGCGGATGATCACGTTGTTGCCGGGCCGGGTGGTGGTGCCCAGTTGCAGCCCGCCGCCGGTGATCTCGGCGGTGGATCCGACCCCGAGGATGCTCTTGTTCGCGACCACCGTGATCATGCCGCTCGCCGTGATCCGGCCGGCGACCATGATCGTGTACGGCGTGTTCGCCCCGGCGTACTGCGCCAGTTGAGCCGCGGTCGTGACGGTGACGGTCGGCCCGGCCACACCCCCGGTGGTCCCGGTGGCGAACCCGTCGGCCGCGGTGGCCGGCGCGAGCAACACCGCGGGCCAGGCCAGCAGGGTGGCGAGAATCGTGTGCATCACAGCCTCCCGACGCCCGCGCCGGCGGTGATGATCGCCTTCACCTGGTTCGGGTCATCCAGGGTGTAGCTGTAGTAGCTCGACGGCTCCTGCACGGTGCCGCTGCAATCGGGTGCGCCGGACTCCCCCACGAACACGTTGTTGCGGGCCACGCAGCGGCCGGACGGCCCGGCGTACGTGTTGGTGACCGGCTCCTCGACGTCCTCGAAGTAGTTGCCCTCGACCAGGCACCCGGCGGTGTTCTGGCAGGCCACCCCGGTATCGGTGTTGTAGAAGTAGTAGTTGTTGTAGACGTGCACCGGCTCTCCGAAGCGGACCCGCGGGTTGCGCTGCGGCGTCGCGTCGAACCAGTTGTGGTGGTAGGTGACCTTGAGTCGCCCGGTGTCCTGCGCGCCGTTCGCGTCGTCATGGCCGAGCAGCATGTTCTTGGTGTGGTGGTGGGTGTGGTTCCACGACACCGTCACCAGCGACGACCCGCGCTTGATGTCGATCAACCCGTCGTAGCCCTGGGCCAGATCGTTGTGGTCGATCCATACGTGATGGGAGTACATCTGTACGTTGATCGAGTCGTCACTGGCATTGCGGAACGTCAAGTTCTGGACGATCACGTTGTGCACCGCGCCGGCGGGCGGCGAGGTGACGTCCGAAACCGGTAGGCCGATGTTGAATCCGCCACCGGTGATGCCCGCGGTGGCGCCGACGCCGACGATCGACTTGTCGCTGGTCACGTCGTACATCCCGGCGGGCAGCGTGATCGTGCCGGCGACGCAGATGGTGAGCGGGCCGGGCGTGGCGATCGAGGAGAGCAGTTCGGCGGCGGTGTCGACCTGGACGGTCGGGCCGCCCGCGCCACCGGTGGTGCCGGCCGCGAAGCCGCCGGCCGCGCCGGTGACGGCACATCCGCCGGGCGGCGGCGGGGTGGTCGGTGACGGCGAGGTGGGCGACGGGCCGGGGCCCGGCGCGGCGGTGTCGACCGCGACATCATCGAAAACCGCGGCGGCGTACGACGTGACGAGCCCGATCCTGCCCCGCACGAACGTGGTGTCGGCGGCCCGGACCACGGCGGCCCCGTCGACGTAGCCGGTGAGCGCGCTGCCCCGCACGTCGAGCGCGAGGGTCCGCCACGTCCCGGCGCTGCCGCCGACGACCGCGGTGGCGAGGGTGGTGGCCGTGCCGCCGGACACCCGCTGCAGCTGGGCGGCGCCGCCGGCGATCACGAGGGTGTAGTACTGGCTGGTGGACTGGGCGCGGGCGGCCACCCCGGCGGAGGTGCCGGCGCCGATCTGTTTGACCCGTGCCCGCACCGAGTAGTCGGTCCAGGTGGTGGTTCCGGCCAGCGCGCGGGCGTTGGCGCCGGTGCTGGTCTGCTGGTAGGCGGGTGTGCCGTCGGTGACGATCGACCAGGCGCCGCCGTTGCGGCTCCAGCCGTCGGCGTCGCCGTCGTCGAAATCGTCGGTGAACAGGGCGTCGGCCCGGGCGGGGCCGCCGATCACCGCGCTGGCGAGCACGGTGATCGCGGCGCCGCCCACGAGCCATCCGATCTTGCGCATGGCTACTCCCGGGGGAACGGGGACGGGTAGCGGAAACAGCGTCGAGGGGATGTGGACGGTCGCATCGGGGAATGCAGCCGTCCGCGGCTGTGAAACCTCCGCGAAACCTTGTGGCCGACCCTAAAATCGCGCATCCGAGCCCGTCAATGCTTTCCGTTTGCAGGAATGTTGCAGTCGCACCCACTGCGAACCATGACGGATTGACCCATCTCGAACCCTGCTGTAGGTTCCCGGCGGGAAAGCGCATTCCCCCACGTCGGCGCGTTCCCGTAAAGGAGATCCCCATGAAATCCCGGAATGTGCTGGCCACGGCTGTCGCGGGCATCGCGGTAACCGCCGGAATCATCACCGGAATCCCATCGGCATCGGCGGCCACCACCACGCTCTACGTGGCGACGAACGGCAGCGACAGCAACGCCGGCACCCTGTCCGCGCCGCTCGCCACCATTCAGAAAGCGATAAGTCTGGTCCCGGCCGGCGGCACCGTCTCGGTCCGCGGCGGCACCTACGCGCTGACCACCAACATCCAGATCACCAAGAGCGGTACGGCGAGCGCGCCCTACACCCTCACCGCGTACGGCAGCGAGCGCGTGATCATCGACGGCGAAGCCCTCGGCTACACCCCGGGCGCGGTCGGCTCCACCATCCCCGGCGCGCAGCGTGGCGCCATCCACATGGAGGCGTCGTACTGGAAGCTCGTCCGCCTGGAGATCGCCAACGGCCCGTACGGGATCTACTGCGCCGGCTGCAACAACAACACGTTCGACCGCCTGGTCACCCGGAGCAACTACGAGACCGGCTTCCAGTTGCAGGGGTCCTCGGCGAACAACCTGATCCTGAACCTGGACAGCTACGGCAACCGGGACCCACGCAAGAACGGCGAGAGCGCCGACGGCCTCGGCATCAAGGAGGGCACCGGCACCGGCAACGTGGTCCGCGGCGCCCGGCTGTGGAACAACGTCGACGACGGCTTCGACGCGTGGCTGTTCACCTCGCCGATCACGATCCAGAACAGCGTGGCGTACGGCAACGGCTACAACCGCTGGAGCATCCCGAACTTCTCCGGCGACGGCAACGGCTTCAAGCTGGGCGGCAGCAGCGGCACCGGGCCCGCGGCCGCGCACACGGTCGGTAACACGTTCTCGTACAGCAACGCGGCGCACGGTTTCACCGACAACGGCAACACCGGCGCCATCGTGATCAACCGCAGCACGGCATGGAAGAACGTGAAGACCGGCTTCGACGTGGACGGCGGCTCCACCTCGAAACTGACCGCCAACCTGGCCGTCGGCAACGCCACCGCGGTCGCCCTCGGCTCGTCCACCGCCTCCGGCAACTCGTGGAACATCGGCGGCACGTGGACCCTGCTCAGCACCGACCAGTCGGTGATCACCGGGGCACGCGCCGCCGACGGCTCCATTCCGTCGTCCAACTTCCTGGTGCCGGCCAACGGCGCCGCCGTCGGCGCCAAGATCTAGGCGGGATTCAGGCGAGACCCATCGCCGGCGCCATCAGCCGGGCGACCTCCGGATCGGCGAGCAGCGACGCGGGATCGTACGAGTCGCCGAGCGCCTTCCGGGCCTGCGCGAACCGCCTCCTCAGGCGGTTCGCGCCGCCCGGCTTCTCCGCCAGGTCCTCGAACACCACCAGGCAGACGGCGAGCAGCAGGGCCGCGACCTGAGGGCCGTAGGGCTCCCACGTCACGACCACCCGCTCGTCCACCACCTGCGGCACCTTCTTGGTCTTCTTGACCGTCTCGTAGCCGGTGATGTAGTCGACGCGCCGCTTGTGGTAGCCGACGATCTTGTCGCGATAGCCGACGTGCACCTTCTTCCGGCGCTTCTGGGTGTAACGGCCGTGCTCGAACCACCCGATCACCCCTTCGATGACGTCGTCGGGCGGGCCCTCGACCATCCGGTACTCGTACACCTTTTCCCGCTCGATCTTCGGGTCGCTGTAGTCGGTCTCCTTGCGGCTGCCCCAGATCGGCACCTGCTCGGTGCTCACCACCACGGTGCGCATCTCGACCACCGGATCCCGGTGCTCCTTGCGCAGGTCGTCCAGGACCGTCCCGGCCAGTGTGTCCCACGCTGCCGCCAGGCCGTCCGGCCAGCGATGATCCGGCGTCCACGGCGACTCGGCGGCGAACGCGGCCACCACATCGTCGCGGTAACCGGCCAGCACCTCGCGGCCCTTCTCCAGCGATGACGGCGACTCGGCCCCGACCGAGGCGAGAAACGTGCCGAGCGCCTCACCCAACTGCGCGGACCACCGGGCCGGAGCCTCCTTCCGCTGGTAGGTCAGCAGGTCGGCGAGAGGCTTCCGGTGCCGCGGGCCGACCAGCTCCGCGATCGCCTCGATCAACCGCGGAAGACCCGCACCGGTACGGCAGCTGATCCGCACCAGCCGCTCCGGCCTCAGCTCGTGGCCGGAATCGAGGCAGACCTTGGCCACCTCGCCGGTGACGTCGGCGATGTTCTGGTCGGTCGCCACCCGTACCCCGCCCGCCCCGTCGAAGAGGTTGAGCACGAACAGGATCCGGTCCACCCCGTGGCAGGCGATCAGATCGGAGAGGTACGCGACGTCGCTGTAGCCGAACGCCCGGTGCGGCGCGATCAGGTAGAGCACCAGGTCCGGGCGCAGATCGGTGGCGGCGGTCGTCGCCTGCCGCCGCCCGCCGGGCCGGTGGGTCACCACGGTCAGCCGCTGGGCCCGTGGCCAGGTGTCCACCTGCGGCAGACCGAGCGCCATCCGGTTGTAGTTCTCGAACGCCTCGTCGCTGGCCACCCCGGGCAGGTCGGCGTATTCCAGCCCGCGCGGGAACAGGACCCGGTGAACCCGGTCGGTGCAGTTGATCCGGCCACTCGTGTCGAGCACCCCGTCCACGCCCAGCAGTGTGTTGCCGAGCGTCGACTTCCCGGCGCCGGTCTGGCCGGTGGCCACGATCCGGGGCAGGGTGTCGGTGGCACGAACACGGTCGTTCATCCGCTCCTGGACGAGCGTCGCCCGTACCCCGGAAATCGATGGAAGCGTGAGCCGCTGACGCATGGCCGGCCCTCACATTCCCGCGAGCCGGTCGTCGAGCACCCCGACGATCGCCGCCTCGGCCTGGCCGCCCTCGTGGGCCAGCTTGTCGAGCCGGGTGCGCTCCGGATGGAGCGCCAGCTCGGCCTGTTGCTGCGCGGCGGCGATGCACGCCTCGACTCCGGAGCCGTCGCCGGCCAGATGCCGGCGCACCCCGTGGCCGACGCCGACCAGCAGCTCGATGACCGGAACGCCACCGGCCAGCGACCGCTTGCCGACCACCTCGGGCACCACCGAGACCACCTCGGTGACGGTGGCGACGATCTCCTCGTCGTAACCGGTCACCCGCTGCTCGATCCGCTGGACCGGGGTCTGGTACTCCTCCGCCACCGTGCGCTCGACCGTGTCGTACGTCCGCTCCCGGGCGCGGGCGTTGATCCGGGCGTGGGACTCCGGGTCGAGGTTGCCGCCGAGCGCCTCCGCGACGTGGTCGACACCGGCCTCGAAGTACGCCCCCACGAACCCGAAGAAGCCCTTCTGCTGCTTCTCCTTGACCACCCGGTGGCGTACGTCCTTGATGTAACTGGTCGACTCGAAGGTCTCGATCCTCGGCGTACGGTGATAGATCGGCCGTTCCCGGGTCTCCACGCGGTCCGTGGTCACCGCCTCGGTACGCAGGTCGCGCGCCTTGCCCACACCGGCTTCGACCAGGTTCCCGATCTCGATGTCGACCTTGGCCAGCGCGTCCATGCCGTCGAAGGTGACAGCGGTGTGCTGGGCGACCGCGGTGGCCGCCTCGGCGAGCACGTCGGCGTCTCCGAGATGCTGGTCCACCGTGTACAGCGCGAGCCGGGCGGCGATCCGGTGCAGCACCCGCCGATGACGGCGGTCCCGCTCCCGGGCGGCGAACTCCTTGAGCTCGCCGTCGAGAACGGCCTGCACCTTGCCGAGCTTCGCCGACGGGATCGTGCGGCAGATCTCCCGCGTCAGGTCGCCGATGCCGAGCCCGCCGAGCGCGTCCAGTTCGACGAACCGTGGCTGGATCTCGCCACCCGGGAACACCCGGCGGTAGACCTCCTCGACCTCGTCCCGGGCGTCCAGCAGATTCTCCGGCGTGAGCAGGTCGACCCCGCTCCGGCGGAACCGGTTGAGGCAGATCACCAGCTTGGCCCCGTGGGCGGTCAGCATGTCCTGCAGAAAGTGGGCGTCGTCGCGGCCGAAGCCGGCGTGCGGGGCGATCACGTACACGATCGCGTCCGGCTGGTAGGCGGCCGACCGGGTGGGCCACTCCGAGGCCGGGATCTCGAACTCGTCGTAGGTGTCCGGCTCGTCGGGCCGGTAGTCCCGGACCTTCATCGTGGGCACCTCGAGACGGCCCAGCAGGGGCAGGCCGAGCGCGAGCCGGGTCACGTTCTCGTAGTTCTCCCGGCTGCCCGCGCCGGGCGTGTCGATGTAGCAGAGGTTGCTGCGCAGCAGCAGGCTGCCGATGTAGTCGGTGCAGTTGAGGCGCCCGGTCGATGGCATCACGTCCTCGCCGAACAGCAGATTCCCGATCGTGGTCTTGCCGGCCGACGTGCGGCCGGTCACGCAGACGACCGCCGGGCTGGCGAAAAGGCCACCCTGTTCCCGGTACGCGCCGAGCAGCCCCTCCGACTCCAAATGCCGCAGGGTGAGGATGCGCAACAGGTCGGGCTGGTCGGTGAAGAGCAGACGGAGGATCTCCAGTGGATCCTTGCGCTTGTCGGACATCCGGTGCGTCCCTTCTCTCGGCGCAGGTTTGCGCCCTGGGACCAACCGCATCACTGCGTTACCGTTTGCGGACAGACCGTTGCCGTTGCCAGCGGTGACCGGCAACCCGGGCAACCCCCGCCGATGGAGGGCGCCGATGGCCGTAGATCCTGCGTTCGGAACCGCACTCCGCCGCCTCCGGTCGGACGCGCGCCTGAGCCTTCAGCAGCTCGCCGAGCTTTCCAACGTGGACAAGAGCCACCTCAGCCGCTTGGAGAACCATCGGCGCGCGCCCGGCCCGCAGATCGCGAAGACCCTCGACGACGTGCTCGGCGCGGGTGGCGAACTCCTCCGGCCGGCGCAGGACCCGCACCCCACGCCGTCCCGGGCGTCCACTCCGACCTGGACGGTCGCGTTCGATCCGGACGGCTCGGGGCGCCTGCACGTCCACGACGACGATCCGGCCGTGGTCCGCTGGCCCCGGCCCGGCATCGCCGACCTGCACACCGCCGACCTGTTGCTGAACCAGCTCGCCACCCTGACCGAGATGGGCCGCTGGCACGGCCCGGCCACCGTGCTGCCGTCGCTGGTCAGCGCCGGGCGGACGGCCCAGGCGATGATCGGGGACATGCCGCGGATGGCGTCGGTGGCGGCCCGGTTCGCCGAGTTCGCCGGCTGGATGGCCCAGGAACTCGGCGACGACCAGGGCGCCCGGTGGTGCACCCTGCACGCGGCCGAGCTGGCCGCGGCGGCCGGCGACGACGACCTGACCGCCTACACCCACGTCCGGCTCGCGCTGATCAGCCTCTATCAGAGCGACGCCCATCGTACGGTCGAGCACGCCGTCCTGGCCGGCGCCGACCGCCGCGCCGGCCCCCGGGTGCGCTGGCTCGCGGCTCTGCGGGAGGCACAGGGCCACGCGCTCGGTGGCGACGACAGGGGCTTCCAACGGGCACTCGACCGGGCCCGCGAGTGGGGCGAACGGACCACGGACCACCACCGCACCCCACCGCTCGGCTCCGGCACCGCCGCCGACCTGACCCTGGTGACCGAGGGCTGGGGCCTCTACGACCTGGGCCGCTACACCGAGGCGGCGTCCACCCTGGAGGCCGGGATCAGCCGGGTCGGCGGGCTCACCAACCGCAGCGCGGTCCGGTTCCGGCTGCGGCAGGCGCTGGCCTGTGCCGCGGCCGACGACATCGACCGCTCCTGTGACCTGGTCGACGGCCTGCTCCCGGCGATCATCCGGCTCGACTCGGCGACGATCCGGGCCGACCTCGCGGCGTACGCCCGGGTGGTCCGCCGCCGATCGCGGGAACCCTCCGTCCGCGCCATCCAGCCCGGCCTGGTCGCGGCGCTGCACCGGCACCACGGGCGGGCCGCGTGACCGCCCGAACCCGGATCTTCATCAGCTTCCGCACCGACGACGGCGACGCGCACGCCGCCCACCTCGACCACCGGCTCTCCGAACTGTTCGGCGCCGGCCAGGTGTTCCGGTCCAGCCGGGTGATCAGGGCGGGCGTCCCGTTCCGGCAGGCCCTCGAGGAGGGCCTCGCCTCCGCCCGGATCACGCTCGTGCTGATCGGCAGGGGCTGGGCCGACCTGTCGGTCCTGAGCCGGCCCGGCGACTGGGTCCGCCGCGAGGTGCGGGAATCGCTCGAGGCCGGCATCCCGGTCGTGCCGGTGCTGCTCGACAAGGCCACCATGCCGCTGCCCGGCGAGATCCCGGAGGACCTGCACGACCTGCTCGGCCGCCAGTACCGCCCGTTGCGCAACCGGCTGTTCGACGACGATTTCCGGGCGCTCGCCGCGTCACTGCACGAAAGCGCACCGGAGCTCGCGGCGCGGCACTTCACGGCGGCCCACCCGGTGCTCGGGGCGCAGTCACCGCCCAGCGCGCTACTGCGGGCCGAGCACGCGGTCGTGCCCTTTCACGGCCGTGCGCCCGAGCTCGCCGAACTCACCGCATGGCGTGACCAGCCCGGCGGCCTGGCCGTCGCGGTCGTCACCGGCCCGGCCGGACAGGGCAAGACCCGGCTCGCCGCGGAACTGTGCGCCCGCACCACGCGCGGCCGGACGTCCGCGGTCCCCTGGGTGGCCGGGCCGCTCGATCCCGCGGCCGCGCCGTCGGCGGTTGCGGCGCTCAGTGACAGCGGAATCCCCATGCTGGCTGTTTTCGATCAGGCCGAGGAGTCGGTCGCCCGGATCGCCGAGGTCCTGACCGCGCTCGCCCGCCGCCGTCCGGGCGCGGCGCGGGCCCGGGTGCTGCTCATCGCCCGTACCGCGGGGCCGTGGCTGGAACGGCTCACCGACGAGGTCCACCCGTGGGCGTCGGCCGAGGTGCTCGCCGCGCGGCAGCTGGTGCTGACCGGCGTGCCCGACGGCGTGGACACCGCCTTCGAGCAGGCCCTCGGCGCCTACGCGAAGCGGCTCGGCATCACGGTGCCGCAACCGCCCCCGCCGGCGCCGGCGCATCTCGCCCGGCCTCTCGACGTGCACACGGCCGCGCTGCTCACCCTGTCCGGCATGCCGATCGACTCGCTGTTGATCGAGGAACGCCGCTACTGGTCACGGTCCGCCGGCGAGTTCGACCTCGACCGGCCGGGCCGGCTGCGGCTGGCCGCCACGGTCGCGGCCACCACCCTGTACGGCGGACAGCACCGCGCCGCCGCACTCGCCGTCCTGACCGCCCTGCTGACGTTCCAGCAGGAACCCGGCGGTGTCGTCGACTCCTACCTGCGCTGGGTCATGCACCTCTACCCGGCCGGCGACGCCCCGGCCGGCACGACGGCGCCGCACGCCCTGCGGCCCGACCGGGTCGGTGAGGATCACGTCGCGCGGACGGTCCTCGACCAGCCCGACCTCATCGACGCGGCCCGGATGGCCGATTTCGACCAGAAGCACCGGGCCCTGCTCGTGCTCGGCAACGCGTCGGCCCGCCATCCGGCGCTCACCGAGCCGATCCGCCGGCTGATCGAGATCGACCCGGTCAACCTCGTGGTCGACGCCATGTCCCTGCTGAGCAGCCTGGAGGCCCGCGAGCCGACGCTCGGCGCGGTCACCCGGCTCGTAGATCGGGGTGTCGCTCCGCTGGTGCTGTACCGGGTTCTGGACAGCGTGCCGGCCGAGCTGCCGGAGTGCGCCGCCCTGGTGCGCTCGACCGTGCGGCGGCTGTCGATGGCCGGCGCCGACGATCTCACGATGGCGGTCGGATCCCGGCTGCTCGCCCGGTCGCTGCTGGTCACCGGGCAGACCGCGGACGCACTGCGGGCGTCGGCGCGGGCCGTCGAACTGGCCCGGGACGACCCGATGCGGGCGCTGGCCCTGCACGTGCACGCCGACGCGCTCGCCGCGGTCGGCCGCACCGACGAGTCGGCGGCCGCGCTGGCCGAAGCGATCCGGCTGCTGGCGGACATGCTGCCCCCGCCCGGAAAACCGCCGGAGGAGCCGTCCGAGGCCCTCCGCTCCTACGCGGCGTCCGGCCGCTTCGCCGACCCGGAACGGCTGCTGCGCACCCTCGTCGAGGACTCGCCGGACCACCGGGAACTCCGCGACGAGTTACGCGAACGCGACCGCCTGCGCCGCCTCGGCCCACCGTCGAGCGCACCCGACACGCCCCGGCCGGCCGCGGGCGACTCGCTCGTGGCCGCCCTCGGGCTCACCGAGGAGATGCTTCCGGGCGCGGATGTCACGGCGCCGATGCTGCTCGCCGCCGCGCGGCGCGCCGGGCTGCCCGCCCGGGTGGTGCGGGTCGCGGCCACCGAGGCGCTGGGCTTCGAGGCGGCCGACCGGGAGTGGTGTCTCTACCGGGATCCGGCCACCCATCACGGCTGGTTCGCCGCTCCCCTGCACCGCGACGAGTTCGGCGAGCCCACGATCCCCGGCGACCGCCAGCTCCTGCTCGGCGCCGCCGATCCGGACACCATGCTCGCCGAGGCCATCGCCTGGATCACCGAGCCGGAGGAGCCCACCGGCTGGATGCGTCTGCTCTGATCGCGTCGAAAGAGCCTCACATCACCCTCTGGGGCGGATGAGGTGACCACGGCCTGCGGGTACGGTCGGACACATGAGGGACCCGTCGCGCACCCCGCCGCGATGGTCCGCGTCGTCCACCCCCTTGCGCCGGCTGGCATCCCTGGTGTTGAGCCTGCTTCCGCTCCTCCTGGTGGCCGGCCGTCGCCTCCGCCGGTCGTTGTCCGGCATCCCCGCGCATCTGATCGCGCTCCGCCGGAGCGCTGAGGAGCGGCTCGCGGAAATGCCGGCCGCGGCTGGCCACCGGGCGCGACGGCATCTGCATCGGTATCTGCCGCACATCGCCGCCTTGCCGGCCGCGGCCCGCCGCCGGGCGCGGGGACATCTCCGCCGTCTGCCGGCCCGGGCCCTCGCGGCCCGCGCCCGGACCGCCCGCAGCCTGCGGCTGTTCCTGCCCCGGATTCCCGGCCTGCTGGTGGCCACCGGTCACGGCGCGTGGCAACGACTCCACCTGCTGCTGGCCCGGATCCCGACGGTGCGCCGCCGCCGGGACGCTCTCGCCCGATGGCATGCCGAGGCGATCGAGGCCCAGCGCTACGCCGTCGAGGTGCTGGTCGCGGCCACCCGCGCCGCCGAGGCCGCCGAGCGGTGGCGGGAGCACTGGCGGCAGACCGATCAGGCCGCCACCGAGGCCTGGCAGAGCTGGCAGGACGCCGAAGAGCGGCTGGCGCGGGTCCGCGCGGCGACCGCGTTCCGGACACCGCGCACCCGGCGGACCGTCGCCGAGTACGCCGACCGCGCCCGTTTCCTGCACCGCGCCGCCGCGGCCGCCGTCGAGCGTGGTGACCTGCCCGCCACGGTGCTGGCCGACCTGGCCGCGGGCGAGGGCGGCTGGAATCCGAAGCTGCACCCGGTCGATCAGGAGCTGGTCCTGGGCCGGGCGATCGCCGCCGTCCGCAACCAGCTGTACCGGTGGGCCGCCGCCACCGAGGCGACCGCCTGGCACGATGCCCAGCTCGCCGTCGCCGCCCGGGACAGCCTGCGCCGGGAGGCGAACGCCGCGGCCGTCCGCGCCGAGGCCCGGCGCCACCACCTCCGGCCGGCCGGGCGACCGTCGCGGCCGGCGATGGCGCCGGCCTGGTCGTCCTGGCATCACGGCTGGGCGACGGCCGGGGAGCATCAGCGGGTGAGGCGTCCCACCATCGCGTGGGCGGCCGCGGTCACCAGAGCCCGGTCGTAACTGACGACGAACTCGAATTGCCGGTCCTCGTCCGGCCCGCTCTCCCCCAGGTCACGGGCGATCAGCGCGGCCGAGGTGTGCGCACCCAGCACCACGACGGTCCATTCATTGGCCAGCGGATCCCAGGGGTGCAGGCCGGCGCCGCGCACCCCGGGCGCCGGCTCCGGCGGCATGTCCACGCCGAGCACGGCGACGAACGGCAGCCGGTCCGCCAGGTCGCTGAACCGGCGCATCGTCGACGGCCCGAAGAACCGTACGTGCTCGAAGGCCGCCAGCAGCACCGGCGGCACGGCGGTCTGTAGCGCCATCAGTTCCAGCGTCTTCGACAGCGGCACGAGCAGGTGCTTCGGCGCGTGCCGGATCCGCCGTCCGGAGCCGACCAGCTGGTAGGGCGACTTCTGCAACGCCGTGCCGATCGGCCGGGGCCGGAACCGCTCGGGCTGGAACGTCGAGGGCGGAAAACGGCGCTCACCCCGGCTCCACAGCCAGCCCTGCCCCATGGTGGCCCCGAGCACGAGCGCCCGGGTGAGGTCCTCCGGCGTTTCGATGCCCTCGGCGACGACCTCGGCTCCGACCTCCTCGGCGTACGCCCGGACCGCCCCGGCGACGGCGACGGTGGCCGGATCCTTGATCGTCCGCAGCAGTTTGAGGTCGAGCTTGACCACTCTCGGCCGCACGATCGGAATGAAGGCGAGCGATTCCGGATGCACACCGATGTCGTCGAGGGCGATGGCGCAGCCCGCGGCCCGCAGCCGCTCGGCCGCGGTCAGCACCCCGGCGAGGTCCTCGAACAGCGCCCGCTCGGTGATCTCGACGACCAGCTGCACATGGTCGGCCCGCTCGCCGAGCGCGTCGAGGATGACGTCGAGCCGCTCGGTCAGCGTGCTTGGCTCCAGGTTGACGAAGAGCGTCACCGGCCGCCCGCCGGACATCCGCGCGGCGTCCCGCAGCGAGGCGAGCAGCGAGGCCCGTTCCAGTTCGGCGAGCTGCCCGGCGGCCCGGGCCGCTTCCAGAAGCGCCATCGGCGACGTCCCATCGGGGCCACGCATCAGCGCCTCGAACGCCAGCACCGCCCCGGTGTCGAGATCCACGAACGGCTGATAGACGCAGTGCACGTCGAGGCGGGCGCCGGCCATGACCGGACCGGTCGGTATCGGGCTCACCTATCACCCATCGGCACATCGACCGCCCGTTTGAGCGGCGGGCCGGACCGCCGGCGGTGCGGTCACACGGCGGTCAGGCGCCGGTCCGCCGCGTCCAGCAGGACGAGCGTGCCGCGGGCCAGCAGGCGGGTCTCGCGCTCGCGGGCGTATCCGGGTTCGAGCACCCGGGCCGGGTCGAGGGCCGCTCCGGTGGCAGCCGTCCGGGTGCCGCCGTCGAGGATCGTGTGGCACCAGTGCCGCAGATCGGTGACCGTACGAGCCAGACGGCACCCCACCGCGTCCACGGCCGCCCGCTCGGCATCCCGCAGCCAGCCGCCGAGCGCCCGCTCCAGCAGGCCGGCGAGACCGGTGCCGGCACGGGTGCCGACCTCGGCGATGGCTTGATCCGGAACACGCTCCCCCAGCAGCAGCCCGCGCCGGGCCGATCGTGCGACCCAGTCCCGCCGGTTGCTCGCCGTCGACCGGCAGTCCTCGATGCCGTCGACCACGACGGTCAGCCGGTGCGGGCCGACGACCTCCAGGGCCAGGGCCGTCCACGGCGCCAGTGGCGCGATCCCCGCGCCCGGGGAGGACACGACGTCCGTGTATCGAACCACGGCGAGCACCACGTCCACGTCGAGGATCGCGGCCCGTACCAGCCCGGAACCGACCGTGTCGTCCAGCGGCGGCGCCACCATGACGCCGAACTCCGGCCGGATCGCGGTGCCGGCCGTGCCGTCCCGCAACGCGGCCGCCACCGGGTCGCCGTCGCCGGCGTCGCGGCAGAGCAGGACCACCCGCGGATCCGGCGGACGGCCGTCCCGCAACGCCGTGATGTCCCCGGCCAGGCGCTCCGGGAGCACACCGTGGGTGACCGCGGCGGGCAGCGACATGAGGAGGTCCGCCGTGGCCGCCCACCGGTCGAGGTGTGGCCGCACGCTCACTCCGGCAGGTAGATGACACGTCCCGGATCGATGCCGGACGCCCGGCCGGGGAATCGCAGGACCCAGACCACCTTGCCCCGGAGCCGGGCCTCGTCGCGGACCCATCCGGAATCGGCGAGGGCGATGTTCTTGTCCTCCTGCAGCGTCTTGCGGACCCCGCTGAACGCCATCCCCGGGCGTACCGACATGCTGTAGCGGCTCGTCATCGGATGCCGGAGCAGCACCGAGTCGCGGATGTCGTTCAGGATCAACGACCACCAGCTGTCCTCATGTGGCAGCGGCCGCGGCACCAGCCCGCGGATCAGCTCGTCGAGCCGGATGAGCCCGTCCAGCTCCTGAGCCGATCCGGGCTCGTGGACGAGGATGTTGTCGATCTGCTGGCCCATCGTGGTGCGGTAGATCCCTGCGCTCTCCGGATTGGCGCGTTCCATCACCGACGTCATCAGGCGCCGGTCGCCGATCCACACCGCGGGGTCGTTCGCGGCCAGCCAGGCGAACCGGCGCGCGATGGGCAGCAGATCCCCGAGGCGGTCGGCCGCCCCGGGCCGGTGTTCCAGGGCCAGCTCCGGGCCGCCGCCGTCATGCCCGGGCAGCGCCGGCAGGTACGCGTCGTATTCGACGGGGAGGTCCACGTAGGCCGCCGCGATCTCCCGTGCCTGCTGGCGTACGGCTTTCGACTCCTCCTCGGGTAGGCGGATCAGGAGAAGGTGGATCCGTTTCCACAGGTCGGCGATCGGATCATCGGCCGGGCCGGCGCCGAGGCACCCGGCGTAGGCGGCGGCCGGTTCGGTGGACGTCAGCTCCCGCCACAGCGACTCCAGCTCGTCCCGGAAGGGATCGGCCGACGGTGGGAGACTCTCCCGTACCTCCGTGTCCTGATCCCCGGTGGTCACCTGATCCTCGGCGTCCTCCGGCTCGGGCTCGACCACCTCGGCCCCGACGGCCGCCAGCACCGGTTCCGGCTCCTCCGGCTCGCGGGCACGTTTGAGCAGCGAGTCCAGCGCCTGCCACGCCTCGTCCACCCGCGGAGGCCGGTCCCGCTCGTGCGTCACCCCGGTCAGCCACTTCAGCAGCTCCACCAGGTGACGCCGCAGCGCCTCGGTGTGCTCGCTCTCCGGAGACCGGAGGATGGCGAGCAGTGCCTCGTCCAATCGCGGTCCCTCGTCGCTCATCGGCACACCCTTGTTCCCCTCATGCCGGCACCTCAGTGTTTCCCGCTGAACGGGTCCCAGTTGTCGCGAAGCTCCACTTCGCTGCGGTCCATGTCGGTCGAGAACACCGCGCCGGGCGTCCGTTCGACATCGTGCAGCTTCGCCGCCTTCCAGTACCGCGGCGAGCCCCGGTGCAGGCTGAGCCGCCCGCGGACGTCGAGCGTGACCCGGTAACGGGCCGAGGCGGCGTCCCGGGGACCGTTCGCGCTCAGCGGTCCCAGCGGTATGTCGCTCCCGTCCGGCCGGCGCAGATGGAAGAAGTAGTCGCCGTTCTCCTGCGGGGGCGGCAGCAGCTCGGACAGCCATCCGTGCACCGCCGGGCTGTCCAGCTCGGCCACCTCGTGCAGCAGCAGCGGGAACCGCTCGGTCACCGGGGTGGCCGGGTCCCACGGCTCGAAGACCGGACGGCGGCCGTCCACGGTGTCGACGACCAGCGTGTACGGGATCGACCGCAGCCGCATCTCCGTTTCGTCCCACTGGTCACGCAGGTCGCCGCGCAGTTCCAGACCGCCGCTCACCAGGTAGTGCGGGTCGCCCTGGCAGATGTTCACCCGGGGGCTCAGGTTCTGGTCGACCTCCAGCTGCATCGAGACCAGCGACTCGCGCCCGATGCTGGGCTTGGCGAGCCAGATCGCCGGGTCCGGTGAGAAGTTCTCCTTCTCCTCGGCGTACGTCTCGAACCGGAACACACCCCATTGGATCGAGGCCAGGTCGTCGATCGGCCGGTGCACGTCGAAGAGCGGCACGAGCGGTCGCCACGCGGACCGTACGCCCACCGTGTTCTCGGTCAGCTCGGCCATCCGGACGCCGCCCTCGATCAGCTCGACGCGGTTCACACCCTGGGTGAACTGCGTGAAGCTGCACGGCAGGGTGTGGAAGAGGTTCTCCACGTCGATGCTCACCACGGTGCGGCCGGCGGCCAGCTCCGGCCTCTCCTGCTTCTGCCCGCCGATACGCTGACCGAGCGAGTGCCCCCAGCAGGCGCCGATCGCGGCCGCCTGCTTGGCGTAGGTCGCCTCGACCGTCAGCGCCGCCGGGTTCCAGCGGAGCCGGTCGTCGGACTCGGCGCCCGGCAGGTCCTCGACCACCACCTGCTGGAGCAGCTCCATCTTGCTGGTCTGCCCGGAGAGCATGACCCGGTCGAGGCGCTCCTCCGGGTCGTCGCCGAGCGTGGTGCGAGCCAGCCAGCGGGCCAGGGCCACCGCCTGGGACAGCACCGGCCGGGCCAGCGCCACGAAGTCGGCCCGGGCGAGCCGGATGCCCTTCGCCGGCAGCAGCGACGCCAGATTGTTGCGGTTCTGCTGGTCGATCGGGTTGAGCACCGACTGCAACTGTTCACGGCTGATCCGGTGGTGTTCCTTGCCGTCCGGTCCGGGGTCCGCGCCCAGCTGGATCTTCGCCGCCTCGGCCAGTTCCCACAGCTGCTGGAAGGCCAGCTTGGCCGCCTCCGGGGTGTCCGGGCCGGGCGGATAGTGGGTGGGCAGGATCTCCCGGAGCACGTCGATCAGCTCGGCCGGCACCGGATCGTTCACGCCCGCGTGTGCGACCCGGACACCGAGCGGCCCGTCCGTACCCAGGTCCGGCAGCAGCGAGTCGATGGTGTCCCGCAGCCGCGCCCGGGCCTCCTCGTGGTCGCTTCCGGTGACCAGCGCGTCGACGATGCAGGCCTTGATCCAGTAGAAGACCCGCAGCGTCAGGTAGTCGCCGCCGAGCTGCGCGTGCCCGGTCGAGTTGATCACTTCGGGCCGGATCACGTAGTAGCGGCCCTGCACGGCCGGGTCCACGCCGTCGATCGGCTCGGTCTGGTCGATCAGGGTCAGCCGGATCAGGGCGATGTCGGTGGTGCCCGCGCCGATGTCGAGCACCAGCATGTTCTGCCGCCACGTCGGCGGGTCGTCGGCGACCCGCCGGGACCGGGCCCGCAACGTCTCGGCGCCGAACTCCCGGCGGTTGCCGCCGAAGTCGCACATCAGGAAGAAGAGGCCGGCGGCCACCCCCTCGTCGTACGACGTGACGACGGTGGTGACGTCCAGACAATGCTTGACGAGCGACCGCAACCGGGTACGGGCGAACGGCGGCGTGGTGGTCGGATAGGTGACGACCACCGTGTCCAACATCTTCGGCAGGCCCTCGCGATCACGATGGGCGAACGCCTCGGTGTCCTGGACGAGATGCAGGTACACGTGGGCGATCAGGTCGTCGGTCGTCGCCTCCCGCTCGTCCGCCCCGGTCATCCCGGTGAGCTCCTCCCGTTTGAGGAGCTTGCTCTTGAGCCGCTGGCGGGTGTTGGGGCCGGTGGTGGCGCCGAGCTCGATCTCGATCGGGTTGTCCCGCACGATGCGGAACCGGCTCGCGATCTCCTTGGTGGTCACCTGCGCCCGGGTGAACTGGACCTGTTGCAGCTGGTAGTCGGCCAGCGGCGGCACCCGGAACGCCTGGTCGTAGGCGCCGAGCAGCCGTGGGGCGAGCCAGCGTCGCAGTCCGGGCTCGGCGGCGACGAGCGCGTTCTCGAACGCGACGCAGACGGCGTCGAACAGGCGCTCCGCGGCGTTCGGCGCACCGTTCTGGCGCCGGCCGCGCCCGGCCAGCTGGTCCGCGAGAGCCGCCGCGCCGCCCGCCGCCACCTCCGGCGCCACGGTGCCGACCTCCTTGAGCAGCCCGGCCAGCGTCACCGACCAGGCCTGGCCCAGATGCTCCGGCGGCTTCCCGGTGAGCAGGCCGGCGAGCTGCCCGCGCAGGGTGGCGAGCTGACCCTCGTCCAGGCCGGTGATCACGTTGCCGCGGCTGTCGAAGAGCGTGACCGTCGACGCCGACGTGCCGAAGTCCACGGCCGCGAAACCGCTGTACGCCGGCTCGGTGGCCCGGCGGTGACGCAACGGGCCGGGCAGTCCGAGCCGCCGCGACTCGGGGTCGCCGCGCCGGCCACGACCGGTCTCCGGACGCACACCGCGTGGCGCGAACTCCAGCTTGACGTGTTCCCGGCCGGTGGCCGGCGCTCCGGTCCGGTCGGTGTACTCGAGCCGCCAGGTCACCATCACCTCGGCGTACTCGCCGTTCTTCGTGGCCAGGGTGTGGTCCAGCAGGTCGGCCTGGAGGCTGCGGCGGTGGCTGATCTCCTGCCGGCCGGCCACCCACTCGGTGTTGCGGGCGCCCGCGTCCCAGGCCGTGTGCAGCGCCCGCCGCAGCTCGCCGTAGTCGGTCTCGTCGTAGGCGACGCCCGCGATCCGCGCCTCCCGCACCGGCAGCGTCGGCATGCCGGGTTCGACCATCAGCACCACGTCGGGCAGAGGGTAGCGGCCCTCGTACTCGAAGAGCCGGAACTTCTGGGCGCCGACCGATTGCACGTACGGGTCGGGGCTGGCCGCCTGTGAGCCGGGCTCCTCAAACACCAGGTTGATCATCGCGTTCCCTCCACTGCCGAAGCAGACTCCTGAGCGGCGACTCGGACCGGTCCGGCTCCGCGGCGTCCTCCTCCTGCCCGGCCGGACGGTCCACCGGGAACATCCGGCGGATCTCGTCACGGGTGAGCATCTGCTCACTGACGACGGCGAGGTCGTCGCGCCGCAGCTCGTAGAACGCCTCGATCTGACGGACGAGCTCGGCGGTGACCACGCTGACCACGGCGTTGTCCAGCTCGCGCCGCTGCCGGAAGAGGTAGAGCTGATGGCGGACCATCTGCTGCTGGCGGTCGCCGGCCTTCTCCGGCACCGAGACGTTCCACGGCAGCGCCCGCTCCCGCTCGGCCGGGAAGCCGTACTCCACCGCGGCCGCGGCCTCGCCGTCGACCGCCTCGGCCTCGGTCGGCGCCGGGATGATGAACCACTCCAGGTCGGCGAGCAGACCGAGCCCCTGCATACGCGTCTCGACGGTGTCGGCGTCCCCGGTCAGGCGCAGCAGACCCGTACGCAGAAGGTCTTGAATGTCGTCGTCGTTGATCCTCAGCCGCAGCTCGGCGGTCTCCGTGCTCTGCTCCTCGACCCACACCCGCACCGCCTCGGCGAAGGCGCGCCGTCCGGCGTGGATGTACCGGCCGCACGTCTCCAGGTACGGCTCCCGGAAGGCGCCGGTCGAGTCGTAACGGGCCCGCGGCGCGGTGGGGAACCTGGCCCGCAGACCACCCGCGGGCCCCTGGGCGGCCGGCGCGTCCTTGCGGATCAGGCCGCCGTCGGCGCGCTGGAGCACGGTCCGCCACGCCTCCCACGAGGCGACCGCGGTGGTGGCGTCGTTCTGCACCGCCTCGATGAGCGGCTCGCCGGCGGCCATGACGACGGTCAGCGGATCCCGGAAGTCGCCCAGCGCCCGGAACAGGGCCTCGTGCCGGCGCCGCATGTCGTCGGTGAGCTCGAGCAGCTTCGCCCGCGCCTGCTCCATGGCGTTCGCGCCCCGGGGCAGGTCATGGTGCGGCAACAGCCGGCAGAGCCGTTCCAGCGCCTCCCGCAGCCGGGCGTGCTGCCGCTTCATGGTGCTCAGCTTGTTGGCCACGCCGTGCTCGGTCGCGTGGCGTTCGATCAACCGGCGCAGGTGGTCGAAGCCGCCGTCGGCCACGAACGCCTCGATCGTCGAGACCCCTGGGCTGTCCGGCTCGGCCTCCACCAGCCGCCGGGCCACGGAACGCCACCGGACCAGGACCTCGGGCACGCCGGCGCGGGCGGTGGCCAGCTTGGCCGCCTCCTGACCGGTGAACGAGGTGGGGATGCCACGCTTCTCGATGGCCACCACCGACGAGGTGAGCACGATCCGCTCGTCCCGCTTGTCGACCAGCAGCAGGGCCCCGTTGTAGAGGTCGTTGTACTGCTGCGACGCGGCACGCAGCCGTTCCAGCGTGATCGGGCCGGACGGCGGCAGGTCCGGCTCGTTCACCCGGTCGAACGCGTTGCCCACCGCCAGGATCGACTCCCGCAGCTCGGTTCGCGGACGGCCGTGCTCCTCCAGCATGGTGTAGAACTTGTCCGGCACGTCGGTGCCGGCCTTGCCGCTGTCGTACACCGTGATGATCGTGTGAATGTCGCGGAGCACGCTGCGGGAGAGGAACTCGTCGCGCTTTGCCGACCGCCGGGCGGTCAGCCCCGGGAAGTCGAGCAGCAGCACCTCGTTGTCGCCGCGCAGCCCGTCCAGCGGCCAGAAATCCGGGTCGACCAGGACCCGGTACTCGACCCGGCGGATCAGCGAGAACGACCGTTGCAACTGGGCGCTGTCGGTCTGGATGCCGTTCAGGGTCAGCGCCGGCAGCCCCGGCCGTCTCGGGAACTCGTCGAGGTCGGGCGCCTCGTCACCCAGATCCAGCGCCGCACGGACGATCGCATGACTGACGCTGACCTGGGCCTTCAGGAGATCACGGCCGGCCAGATGCCCGTCGCGCATGGCCGCCAGCTCCACCGCGATCTTCCGGACCTCGAGGTTGCCGATCGCCTCGGCATCGGGGCCCGGCCAGATGTGCCGGCGGCACCAGGCGTCGAAACGGTCCCAGCCGTCGGCCACCGGGTCGTAGCCGGCGAGCTGCTCGAGCGCCTCGACCCGGTGCACCTGGCGCAGCGCGGCGGCCAGCTCCGAGAGCATGTACTCGACGCAGCGGCTCAGCTCGGGCTCGGAGAGGAAGCGGACCGTCGCGTCACCGTCGATCGCGGTACGCGTACCGGGCTCCGCCGGGCGCAGGTAGAGCGCGGTCACGTTGCCGGTGGTCGCCCGCTGCTCGACCGGCAACAGGTCGGGACGCCCCAGCAACGTACCGATGAGCATGGATTTGCCGACGCTGAACTCGCCGACGACGCCGATCGCGATCGGATCCTGGGCCTGCTGTATCAGGTCGTTCGCGTGCTGTTCCAGTTCCTGGCGCCACTTGAGGAGTGCGGCGTTGTCGTCGAATGGCTCCGCGCCGAGAGCCGTGATCACGGCTCTCGCGTCCTGGAGCAGCTCTGTAACGGACACGATCGATTGCGCTCCTCACAGTGAGGCGGGCGGCGTGGACCGATGCTCCCGTAGCGTTCGATGAACCGACAACCATCCGATCCGGTGATGCGCACCCGCCACATCGGTCTGTCTACAATCGCCGTCCAGCCGCCACAGGCACGCCACGGGTCCGGGAAGACCCACCGATCCGCGGTAGTGGCACTGGTCGCGTGACTGGAAACTCGACGCATCCAAGATGGACGACCGTATCGGTGGACTATGACCGCGGCTTCGCCTCCGACCACCTCGCACGCCTCATCCGCCGGGTCCGGCCGGAGATCCGGCAGCGCCCTCGCCGATGAGCTGACCACCCTCGCGGAACGGACGCCCGAACTGCATCCGATCCGTGCTGACCTGCTCGAACTCGCCACCGCGCTGCGGTCGGCCGAACCCGACGGCGGGTGGGCCGACCTCGACGTGGTCGGCATCTACGCACGCCCCGAGTCGATCGGCACATCGCCGGGCCGGTCCCGGTCGTGGCGGTCGGCGCTGGAGGAGGCCCCCGCGCTGCTGGTCTTCTTCCCGGTGCTGGTCACCTGGCTCGGCCTGGCCGCCGCGACCGTCGCCTACGGGCGGATGCTCGCCGACCCGGCCGGCCGCGAACTCGCCGAGGGCCGCAGCTTCCTCCAGCTCTGGCAGGAGGGCTTCGCCGGCCGGCTGCCGTCGATCCTCAACTTCGGGCACGTCGCGATGCTGGCGCTCGCGGTGATCGGCCTGCTCATCGTGGTCACGCTCGGCTCGGTCATGGTCCGGCGCGGCGACGAGGCCCGCCAGGCGCGCCGCGCCACCGAGGTCGGCAGCCGGCTCCGGTCGGTCCTGGTGCGCTGCCAGATCGAGCTCAACCGGCGGAGGCTCGCCTCACCGGCCCGGTTCGCGGCCGAACTCTCTCAGGCCGCGCATCTTCTGGGGGAGCTTCTCACCCGTACGAGTGAGGCCCAGCGCGGCACGGCGGATCTGGCACAGCACAACAGTCACGCCGCCGAACGCCTCGCCGTCTCCATCGACAGCCTGCGCGAGGCGGTCGGCACCCTCGACCGTACCGGCGCCGAGGTACGCGAGGCGACCGCCGTCCTCCAGTCCGCGACCGCCGTGCTCCGCGACGACCTGACCGTGCGCGCCTCGGCCGCCGCGGAGCGCCTGGACAGTGCCGGCGAGCAGGCGGCCGCCCAGGTCAGGGCGTTGCAGGCCGGCGCTCAGGCGACCCTGCGGGACGCGTCCGCCCGGATCGATCGTGCCCTCGGCGACGTGGCCGACCGGATCGACGCGAGCACGAGCGCCCTGCGTGCTGCCGGCGACGAGTACGCCCGCACGATCAGCGACGCCGCGCGCCGCGCCTCGGTGGAGATCGGTGAGTTCTACGGCGAGGCGGTGGCGACCGCCGCGGTCAGCCTGGCCGGGCGGATGGCCGAGATCGGCGCCGGGTTGAACGACGCCGTCGCGACGGTGCGGGCGAGCGCGGAACGCAACGCGGAGGCGGTCCGCTCGGTGCAGGACGCCTATGCCGGCCTCACCGCCACGATGGCCGAGGCCGCCGGCGCCTCCCAGCGGGCTGCCGAGTCCACGCAGATGGCCGCCGCGTCCACCCGGGAGGTGGCGGCCTCCACCCTGAGCGCCGCCACCGCCACCCAGGCCACGGTGATCCGGCTGACCAGCATCCGTGCCGCACCCACGCCGCGCCGGAGCCGGCCGGTCACCGGGATACCCGTCCGCCGGCGCCGCGGCCGGGCGCGGGCCGCCGAGTCAACCTCTCAGGAGTCGCCGTGAACGGGCAGGTTCTACTGGTCGTCGTGCTGTCGCTGGCCTGCTTCGCCCTGTTGGGCTGGGCCCTGGTCCTGCGCCGCCGTCCGCCCGAGGTCCGCACCGTGACGAAGGAGATCGTCCGGATCAAGGAGGTGCCCGTCGTCCAGATCAAGGAGGTGATCAAGGAGGTCGAGGTGATCAGAGAGGTGGTCAAGGAGGTGCCGGTGCCCGTCTACACGTCGGCCGCCATCGTCTCCGAGCCCGAGATCGCCCTCGGCCCCAACGAGTACCTCACCGAACCCCAGGCGCTGCCCGACGTTCCCGACGCGGTGCACGACACCGTCTTCGACGGCGCCCGGTTCGGCGGTGTCGTGGTGCGCGCGGCCTCGATCCGCGGCGATCTGGCCCGCCGCGACGCCCGGCTGCGCCGGCAGAGCACGGCGATCGCGCTGCTCAGCCGTTTCGGCCCGCCGGTCCTGCTCTCGGTCGTCGCCGCCGGCGACCCGCGGGGCGCCCGCTCGCAGGTGGGAGCGGCCCAGGTGTGCCGAAGCGTCCAGGTCAAGATCTCCGACCGGGCGTACGGCATCGACGCCGCCTGGACCGCGGTCCAGCAGGGTGACACCGCCGCCGGCACCGAGCTGACCGAGCTGCTGCGCGAGGTCACTCTCGCGCTACGGGACTCGCTGACCCTCACCGCGCAGGGCCGCAACCAGCCGGAATCCGCCGTCGCCACCGAACTGACCGGTGTCCTCTCCCGGCTCGGCGACATGCGGGACCGGCCACACCTCGCCTTCGGTGTCGGCGCCTCGCCGGTCCTGCGGGTCACCGCCGGCACGGATTTCGAGGAGGTGTTCCGGCCGGCCACCGCGGTGGGTGATGTTCCCCGGCTGCCCCAGCGCCATGACCTCGTCTCCTGGCAGACGTTCACGACCGCGCCCGGCGAGACCGTCATCGCCTGCACCGCGGGCACGGCCGAATATCTGCGCCGGGATCAGGTCCGCGAACGCCTCGCCGAGCTGTGGTCCGACGACGAGCCGCCCGGGCCGGCCGCGTTCCTCTCCCAGCTCGGCGCGGGCCACCAGGCCTATCCGGACGACCGGACCGCGGTGGCCGTCTGGAACGGCGCGGGCGATTGAAACTCTCCCCCGGTGTGCTGGCCGGCTGGATCTTCGCAGATCTGATGGCCGCGTTCCTGGTGATCGCCATGGGCTCACAGATCTCCACGCCGCCGGTGACGAGGGCCGCGCCCGGGTCGTCCGCGTCGGCCCCGGCCGGCCGGAAACCCGCACCGGCGCGCAGCGCGCCACTCGGCCTCGAACTCAAACCCGTCGAGATCGACCTGCCGGACACCTCCAGCGTGGCGGCGATCCGCCGGACGATCCGGCAGGAGGCCCCGCAGCTCGCCGGGCGCCGCGCCGGCATGGTCCTGACCTTCGGCCGCGGCGGCCCGGCGACCGGGAAGGCGGTGGCCGCGGGCGTCAACGGCAAGCTGCCGGGGGTGGACCCGAAACTCTTCGGCGGCGCGGTGTACCGGAATTTCCACACCACCGGCGGGATCACCAACATCGAGATCTACCTGTACCCGCCGTGACGGGACGGTCGTCCCTATTCCTTGACGGAGGTGAGCAGGTAGTCGTCGGCTTCGGGGCTCCAGGCGAGGTCGATGGCGCCGGCCGTGGCGGCGGCCTTGGCGAACTGGAGGAAGCTGCGGTAGCCGAGCTTCTTCTCGCTGAAGTCGGGGGCGACCTTGCGCACCCGGTTCTTGAGTCCGGAGAGGGCGACCGGCCCGGCGTCGGTGACCGCCGCCTTGAGCAGGATGAACGCTGCCTCCCGGTCGCCGTGTTCGGGCAGTGAGACCTCCGGGTCGCCCTTGGCCTGGCCGTCGCCGAGTTCGATGACGTTGCGGCCGGCGAGGTGGCGCAGCAGTTCGCCGAAGGCGCGGAAGCCGTATTCGGCCTCGCTGAACGTCGGGTCCTTGCGCAGCAGGGTGCGTTTGAGGGTGGAGGCGGTGACCGTGCCGCTGGCGCTGTGCTGGAGGCCGGAGACGGTCTGGGCGACCAGGGTGGCCAGTGATTCCGGGTCACGGGCGGGGGTGTCGATGACGGTCTCCGGGACCGGAGCGGGTTTCTTGCGAGCGGCGGGCGCCGCCGGGATCTCGACGCCTTCGAGGCGGTCGTAGAAGAGGAACTCGTCGCAGGCGGGCGGCAGCAGCGCCGAGGTGGTGCGCTCGACGCCGACGCCGATCACCCGCTTGTTGAGTTCGCGCAGCTTGTGGACGAGCGGGGTGAAGTCGCTGTCGCCGGTGCAGAGGACGAACGTCGAGATGTAGGCGCGTTCGAAGGCGAGTTCCAGGGCGTCGACGACCATCTTGATGTCGGCGGCGTTCTTGCGGGATGCGCCCATCTTCTGCGGGATGTCGATGAGCTCGACGTGCGAGCGGGTCAGCAGGCGGCGGTCCTCGTCGAAGTAGGACCAGTCGGCGTACGCCCGGCGCACCACCACCCGGCCGCGCTCGGCCAGGGCGTCGGTGACCGGCCGCAGGTCGAAGGTCATGCCGCCGAGGTGGTCGCGGGCGCCGATCGCCAGGTTCTCGTAGTCCAGGAACAGGGCGATGCGTTCTTCTTGGTCCACACCGCGAGCCTATCTGCGCATGGCCTCGCGCACGTTGATCAGCAGAACCAGGAGCGCCGCGGCGAAGAAGGTGAACGTGACGACGTAGCGGCCGTCGTACCAGAGCAGGACCAGTGCCCCGATCGCGGCAGCCGCCAGGATCAGGCGCAGCAGGACGGCCAGGAACTTGCCGCGGACCAGGCCCTCCACGGCGAGCAGGCCGAGCAGCAGGGCCAGGGCGATGTCGCTTCCCCCGGTGCCGAACGGGAAGGCGAGGGCGCCGAGCGCGCCGAGGATCAGGGGGGTGCTCAGAACCGCCCACCACGACATGATCCGGCCACGGAGGCCGATGGCGGGTTCCAGCGGGACCCGGCGGTGCAGCAGGTGGGCGTGCGGGTGGTCGGTCAGCGGCGCGGCGGTGGCGGCGCCGGCCAGTTCGTCGGCGAGGCGGGTGTGCTCCATGCGCAGGTTGAGCAGCCGGCGTTCCTCCGGGAGCAGGCCGCGGACCTCGGCCGAGCCGGCCGGGAGCCCGGCCGCGGCGACGGCGAGTTCCTGCCGCAGGGTGGTGATCTGGTCGTCGAGGGCGGCGAGGCGGTCGTGGTCGCGTTGCAGGCGGGTCTCGGCGAGTTTGCGTTCGGCCTCCGGGTTGGGGGCGACCTTCGCGAGGCCGGCCCAGCCGACCGGGTCGGCCCAGGGCTGCCGGACCATGCCGGTGCGGCTGTAGCGGGGGCCGGCCGGGCCGCGTTCGCCGCCGAGCCGGTCGCGGGTGTCGCGGCCCCACAGGCCGCGGTAGTCGCGGATCCACGGGGTGTCGTCGTCGATCAGGACCGGGTGCCACGGTTCGTCGTGGCCGGGGCCGACGGCGCGGCCGTCGCCGCGGGCGTAGTCGACGTACGGGATGCCGACCGACGGGTGGTGCTCATGGTGCCAGGGCGCGAACAGCCGGGCCGACCAGCGCAGCGCCCCGACCAGGCCGCGCAGTTTCGGCGGCTTGACCGTGATCAGGTAGTCGCCGGGCAGGTAGGCGCCGGAGTGCGAACCGGCGCCGACGAACACGACCGGGTGCCGGCCGGCGTAGACCGTGAGGTCCGGGTCGTCCCAGCGGCGCCGCAGGTCGTCGCCGGTCTCCTCGTGGGCGGAGAAAACCACCCAGCGGGGCGGCGGCAGCCCGTCCGGGCCGGTGACGGTGCCGTCGAGGTAGACGGTGACCTGTTCCCAGTCGCCCTCGTGCTCGTTGACTCCGCCGAACGCCGACCGCCAGTTGTTGAAGCTGTAGAAGTACCAGTACTGGCAGACGATCCACGGGTCGTCGCGCAGCACCCGGCCGTAGTAGGTGGGCTGGTCCGCCCGGAGGTGGTCGCGTTGCAGCAGGAAGGACTGGGCGGCGCTGCCGCCGGGCACGCTGCCGCGAAACAGCAGGGAGAACCGGTTGATGGCGTCGACCAGCCGGGCGGTCGGGCCGACCGAGGCGAGCCGGCTGGACCGGCGCAGGTGGGGTGGGCGTTCCCGGAGCGGGATGTGCGCGTGCCTGTCGTTGGCGCCGATGCCGGAGAGCGAGTAGCCGCCGGCGGCGGGCAGCCGGTCCAGGGTGAGCCCGCCCGGGGGCGCCTCCTGCTCCGGGCCGCTGCCGGGCCGGGCACGCCACAGGCTGGCCCGGCCCACATAGCGTTCGACCGAGACGGGGAAGAAGTACTCCCCCTCGGTGAACCGGGCCACCGGTTCGTAGGCGCGCAGCAGGCGCAGGTCGTCCTCGATAACCCCGAGGTTAGCGGCTCACCGAACGGCCGTTGTTCAGGGCCGGTGCACCCTTTAATCGATTATTTTAAATGCATTGGTACGTTGCCCGGATGAGACCCATGCTCGGCAGGACCGTCGCCGTCACCGCGGCCGTCCTCACCGTCGTCCTCGGCATCCAGGCCGGCGCCCAGGCCGCCCCCACCCCCGGCAGCCCCGGCATCGGCGACGTCTACTACCCGGAGTACGGCAACGGCGGCTACGACGTCGGCCACTACGACATCCGCCTGCGCTACTACCCGGACACCGACCGCCTGACCGGCACCACCACGATTCTCGCCACCGCCACCCAGGACCTGTCCGCCGTCAACCTGGACTTCGCCCTGGCCACCCAGTCGGTGCGGGTCAACAACCGGGCCGCCACCTTCACCCGGCAGAGCGACCACGAACTGGTCGTCACCCCGGCCCGCCCGATCACCAAGGGCAGCCAGGTGACGATCGTGGTCCAGTACGACGACATCCCGTCACAGGTCGTGGCGTCCGGCTTCACCTCGTGGAACCGCACGGCCGACGGCGCGCTCGCCGTCAACGAACCGGAGATCGCCTGGTGGTGGTACCCGAGCAACGACCACCCCACCGACAAGGCCAGTTTCGACGTGTCGGTGCTGGTTCCGGACGGCGTCGAGGTGATCTCCAACGGCACCCCGACCCGGTGGGCGCAGCAGGCGCTCGTGGACTGGGACCGCTGGTCGTGGCGGCAGGAGCGGCCGCAGGCCACCTATCTGACGTTCCTGGCGATCGGTGACTTCGACACGTACCGGGACACCTCCGCCGACGGCAGCCCGATCGTCACGGCCTACAACACCCGGCTCGACGCGACCACCGCGGCGGCGGCCCGGGCCAGCGTGGAGCGCAGCGACGAGATCATCGACTGGGCGGCCGGCAAGTTCGGGCCCTACGCGTTCACCGCCCGCGGCGGCGTGGTCACCGGCATCAACGATCAGGGCTTCGCCCTGGAGACCCAGACCCGTCCGGTGTACGACGGAGTCTCCTTCACCCGCGGCAGCAACAACTCGCTCGTGGTCCACGAACTGGCGCACCAGTGGTTCGGCGACTCGGTGGCGCTCGGCCAGTGGAAGGACATCTGGCTCAACGAGGGCTTCGCGTCGTACGCCCAGTGGCTGTGGTCGGAGGACCAGAACGAGGGCACGGCCGACGAGATCGCCGACTACGTCTACTCGGTCGCCCACCCCGCGAGCGACCCGTTCTGGCAGGTGCTGCCCGGCGACCCCGGCCCGGCTCGCCTGTTCCACAACGCGGTCTACGACCGTGGCGCGCTCACCGTCCACCACCTGCGCAAACTGGTCGGCGACGAGGACTTCTTCGCCATCCTGGCGGCGTGGACCAGCACCAACCGCGACGGTGATGGCACCACCCCGGAGTTCCAGGCGCTCGCCGAGAAGATCTCCGGCGTGGACCTGGACGGATTCCTGCAGACCTGGCTCTACACGCCCGGACGGCCCGACCTGGGAATCAGCACGCTGAGCGTCCCGTCCGAGCCGAAGTCGTGGCACCTGATCGAGGCGGCCGGCCAGCAGGCGCACCGGCACTGACACCGGTCACCCACGGCCGCCGCCCTCGTCCGGCGGCGGCCGTGATCCCGCGCCACGCCCATCGGGCTTGCTTTACCTGCAAAATCTAGCGAGCCTATAGGTGTTGCGTTGAAAGGGCTCGCATGTCTCTCAAATTCCACTGGTTCCTGCCCACCAACGGCGGCGACGGACGGCACGTCGTCGGCGGCGGTCACGGCGTCTCCGCAGGCGGCTCCGGCCGCCCCGCCGACGTCGCCTACCTCACCCAGGTGGCCCGCGCCGCCGAGGACAACGGCTTCGAGGCCGCCCTCACCCCGACCGGCGCCTGGTGCGAGGACGCCTGGCTGAGCACCGCGATGCTCAGCCAGACCACCGACCGCCTCAAGTTCCTGGTCGCGTTCCGGCCCGGCGTGATCTCGCCGTTCCTCGCCGCGCAGATGGCCGGCACCTTCCAGAACATGTCCGGCGGCCGCCTGCTGCTCAACGTCGTCACCGGCGGGGAGAGCCACGAACAGCGGATGTACGGCGACTTCCTCGACAAGGACGCCCGCTACCGCCGCTGCGACGAGTTCCTGGAGATCGTGCGCCGCCTGTGGGCCGGTGAGACCGTCGACTTCCGGGGCGATCACCTGTCGGTCGAGGCGGCCACCCTCAGCCAGATCCCGGACCCGATTCCGGAGGTCTACTTCGGCGGTTCCTCGCCGGCCGCCGGGATCGTCGCCGCCAAGCACGCCGACGTCTACCTGACCTGGGGCGAGCCGCCGGAAGCGGTGGCCGCGAAGATCGCGTGGATCCGCGAACTCGCAGCCGTTCAGGGCCGGACGATCCGGTTCGGCATCCGGATGCACACCATCACCCGCGACACCGCCGAGGAGGCGTGGGCCGAGGCCGACCGGCTGCTCGCCGGGATCTTGCCGGAGACGATCGCCAAGGTCCAGGCCGGGCTGCGGCTGTCCGAGTCGGAGGGCCAGCGGCGGATGCTGAACCTGCACGGCGGCAAGACCTCCGACCTGGAGATCTACCCCAACGTGTGGGCCGGCGTCGGCCTGGTCCGCGGCGGCGCCGGCACCGCCCTGGTCGGCAGCCACGAGCAGGTCGCCGACCGGATCGCCGAGTACGCGGCGCTCGGCATCGAGGAGTTCGTGCTGTCGGCGTACCCACACCTCGAGGGCGCCTACTGGTTCGGCGAGGGCGTCCTGCCGATCCTGGCCGAACGCGGGCTGTGGAAGGACGAACGGCCACGCCGCCGGAGCAGCCCCACCGTGCCGTTCGCCGCCGTGGGACGAGCCGTGCGGTGACCAGGACGGCTGGCCGCTGGTGTTCCACCGTTCCGCCTTCGGGCGCGTTTCCCCGTACCGCTGAAAAGGAGATCTCCCCATGCCCACCTCTCGCCGTCGTCTCCTGATCGGCGCCGCCGGCGCCGCTTTCCTCGCCGGCTGCGGCGGGACGGAATCCGGCGCGAGCGCCGACAGCGCCCCGGGGAAACTGCGCATCGGCTACCAGCGCTTCGGCGGGCTGAGCCTCGCCAAGGCCCGCGGCGACGCGCCCGACGCGGAATGGTCGCTGTTCGAGAGCGGTCCGGCGCTCACCGAGGCGCTCAAGGCCGGCGCCATCGACATCGGCCAGACCGGCGAGGCGCCACCCATCTTCGCCGCGGCCGGCAAGATCAACTTCAAGATCATCGGTACGAGCGAGCCCGTCCCCCAGGGTGAAGCCGTCCTGGTCAAGTCCGCCAAGGGGTACAGGACGTTCGCCGACCTCAAGGGCAAGACCGTCGCGCTGAACAAGGGCTCCAACGTCAACTGGCTGCTCGTGAAGCTCCTCGAACAGGCCAACCTGACCATCGACGACATCAACGTGAAGTACCTGAAACCCGCCGAGGGCCGCCCCGCCTTCGACTCGGATCAGGTCGACGCCTGGATCATCTGGGACCCGTACTTCGCGCTCGCCGAACAGCCCGGTGTCCAGATCCTGGCAGACGCCACCGGCCTCGCCAACAACCGCGAATACCTGCTGGCCGCCCCGGAGGCGGTCACCGGCAAGGCCGACCTGATCCGCAGCTTCCTGGCCAAGTACCGGGCCACCACCGACTGGGGCATCGCCAACCCGGCCGAACGCGCGAAGATCCTCTCCCCCGAGCTGAAGATCGACGAGGCGACCACCACCCGCGCTCTGGCCCGCAGCGCCAAACCACTCACCCCGATCACCCCGGAGATCGGCACCGAGTTGCAGACCATCGCAGACGGGTTCACGAAGCTCGGCCTCATCCCGGTCGAGGTGAAGATCGCCGAACGCATCGACGAGCAGTTCAACGAGGCCCTGCTGTGACCACGGTCGCCGACCCGCCCGCCCTGCGCAGCCGCACTCCCCTGCGGCGGCGCACCCGCGGTCCGCGCCGCTGGTACCGGCTGATCAGCCCACTCGCGCTGCTCGTGCTCTGGGAGACGGCCGCCCGCACCGGCGTCCTGCCCGAGGAGAAGGTGCCCGCCCCCAGCCTCGTCGCGCAGACCGGCTGGCGGCTGGCCACCGAGGGACAGCTCAGCGAACACCTGCTCGACTCGCTCACCCGGGCCGCCGTCGGCCTGCTCATCGGCGGCACCCTGGCCGTGGCGCTGGCCGCCACGGCCGCCCTGCTGCGCATCGGCGACAACGCCATCGACCCGCCGGTGCAGATGGCCAGAATGCTGCCGCACCTCGGACTCGTGCCACTGCTGATCATCTGGGTCGGCATCGGCGAGGAGCTGAAGATCAGCCTGGTCGCGCTGGGCAGCTTCTTCCCGCTCTACTTCAACACGTACGCCGGGATTCGCGACATCGACCAGCGGCTCGTCGAGGCCGCCAAGACGTGCGGGCTCAACCAGTGGGAGCGGCTGCGGCACGTGGTGCTGCCCGGCGCCCTGCCGTCGCTGTTCCTCGGCCTGCGGCTGGCGATCGGCGCCGGCTGGCTCAGCCTGGTCGTCGGCGAGCAGGTCAACGCCCAGACCGGCATCGGCTTCCTGATGATGGAGGCCCGCGAGTTCGCGCAGACCGACGTGGTCGTCTTCGGCCTGCTCGTCTACGCGGCTCTCGGCCTGCTCTCCGACACCCTGATCCGAATCGCGGAACGGAGGACCCTCGCATGGCGACGCGGCCTACAGGCGACCTGACCGTGCAGGTCACCGGCCTGCGCCGGGCTTTCGGCGACACGGTCGTCCTGGACGGCGCCGACCTCACCGTCGGCCGCGGCGAGGTGGTCGCGCTGCTCGGCGGTAGCGGCTCCGGCAAGAGCACCCTGCTGCGCGCGCTCGCCGGACTCGACCCGGAGGCCACCGGCGACATCACCGTCCCCGACCACTACGGCGTCGTCTTCCAGGAGCACCGCCTGCTGCCGTGGAAGCGGGTCGCCGACAACGTGGCGCTCGGTGTGCCCGGCGCGGGCGCCCGGGCCCGCGCGCTCGCCGCCCTCACCGAGGTGGGCCTCGGCGACCGCGGTGACGCCTGGCCGGCCGAGCTGTCCGGCGGCCAGGCCCAGCGGGTCGCGGTCGCCCGCGCCCTGGTCCGCGAGCCGGAGCTGCTGCTGCTCGACGAGCCGTTCGGCGCCCTCGACGCGCTGACCCGGCTGCGGATGCAACAGTTGCTGCAGCGCCTGCGCGACCGGCACGGCTTCGCCGCCCTGCTGGTCACCCACGACGTAGACGAGGCGCTCCTGCTGGCCGACCGGGCGCTGGTCCTGGAGGGCGGGCGGATCGCCGAGGAGCTACCGATCGGCCTGCCGCGCCCGCGTCACCAGGACGATCCCGGCTTCGGCGGACTGCGCCGCCACCTGCTCGACCGTCTGGGTGTGCCGGCCGCCTGAAGCCCGCTGAGCCCGACGTTTGACCTTCGCCCCGGGTGAAGGTCGAGACTTGGCGGCATGGACGGACTCCTGCCGATCGGCGCGTTCTCCCGGGCGACGCTGATCTCGGCCAACACGTTGCGGGCCTACCACGAGTCGGGGCTGCTGGAACCGGCCGTGGTCGACCCGCGTACCGGGTACCGCGGCTACCGGGTCGCCCAGTTCGGGGACGCGGCGGTCATCCGGCACCTGCGGGAGCTCGATGTGCCGCTGGCCGCGATCCGGGAGATCCTGGCCGCCCGCGATCCGGAGGTCACCCGGCGGCTGCTGGCCGAGCACCGGGACCGGACGCTCGAACGGGCCGCCCACCTGGAACGGGTGCTGCGCACCACCGGCGAACTGCTGGACGCGCCGGAGATGGTGACCCCGGCCGCGGTCATCGAGCGGGTCCTGCCGCCGGTCCGCGCGTTCACCATCACCCGCGAGGTGGCCGAGGACGACTTCGCCGGGTTCCTCGGCGAGGCGTTTCGGCAGCTCACAGCGGTCGCCGCGGTGGGGCCGCCGGGCGCCGTGTTCCCGGCCGAGTACCGGGACGAACCGGTGCCGGTGACCGCCTACATGCCCGCCGACGACGGCCCCGCCCTGCTGCCGGGCGGGCGGTTCGCGGTCTTCGAGTTCACCGGGCCGTACCGGGAGATGACCGCCGGATACCGCTCGCTGGGCGCCTGGCTGGCCGGAACCGGGATGGCCATCGCCGGGCCGGTCCGGGAGTCCTACCTGGTCGGCCCGGGCGACGGCGTGCCCGAGGACGGCTATCGCACCGACATCTGCTGGCCCCTACACCTCACGGAGGAATGATGCTCAAGCTGGAGAACATCACATTCGACTGCGCCGACGCCGCGGAGCTGGCCGGATTCTGGTCACGGGCGCTGGAACGGCCGGTCGACGACGGCGCCAACCGGTTCCACGCCACCATCGGCTCGGCCGACGCCGGGCCAACGCTCATGTTCCTCCAGGTCGGCGAGCACAAGGCGGCGAAGAACCGCTGCCATCTCGACTTCTCCTCCGACGACCGGGAGGCCGAGGTCAAGCGTCTGCTCGACCTCGGCGCGACCCACGAGGCCGAACACGATGAGTACGGCGTCCGCTGGACGGTCCTGCGCGATCCCTCGGGCAACGAGTTCTGCGTCGCGGGCGTATAGTCGGCGGCACTCCGCTTCCGGCTCAGGAGACACGTCGCAGACGAGCCCGGGACCCCGCTGACGGGGAGGAGGTGGCGACTCGATGTTCGCTGCCTGCCTTACGGAGATTCACATGGATTTCGGCCTCGGCCTCCCCATCAGCGCACCCGCCCGCCTGCTCGACTGGGCCCGCTCGGCGGAAGCACACCGCTTCGACAGCCTGGCCCTGCTGGACCGGCTGACCTTCGACAACCCCGAACCGTTGATCACCCTGGCCGCCCTGGCCGGCGCCACCTCCCGCATCCGCCTGCAGACCGAGGTGCTGCTCGGCCCGCTCCGGCAGACCGCTCTGCTCGCCAAGCAGGTTGCCACGCTGGACCGGATGTCCGGCGGCCGGTTCGTGCTCGGTATCGGCGTCGGCGGGCGGGCCGACGACCACGACGCCGCCGGCACCCCGCTCCACCGGCGGGGACGCGCCCTCGACGAGCAACTGCCCGCCCTCCGCCGGATCTGGCAGGGTAGGCCGTACGCCGGGGCGACGATCGGCCCGCGTCCCGTCACCGCGACCGGCCCGGAGATCCTCATCGGAGGATTCGCCCGGCCGGCGCTGCGACGGATCGCGGAACACGCCGACGGTTTCCTCTGCGCGGCCCCGCTGTCCTGGGCCGGGCCCCTGGTGGAGACCGTGCACGAGGAGTGGGCGGCGGCCGGCCGCGCCGGCCGCCCCCGGCTGGTCTGCCAGATCAACGTGGCGGTCGGCTCGGCCGCCGTGGTCGAGCAGGCCAACCGGGCGGTCGCCGACTACTACGCCTTCACCGGCCGGGCCGGCTGGGGCGCACCGATGACCGATCCGGCCCAGATCGCCGAAACGGTGGAGGCATACCGCGAGTTCGGCGCCGACGAACTCGTCCTCTACTGCTACGGCGAGGACCCGTCGCAGGTCGGGGCCCTCGCCGAGATCGTGCGTCAGCCGAGGGCACCGGCCAGCTCGGGGTAGGTGGGGGCGAGCTGGCGCAGCGTCTCCACGGCCGGTTCGAGGTCGCCGGCCACGATGTCGCGCTGGAGAGCGCCGACCAGCCGCGCCTGGCGGGTGGCCACGGCGGCGGCCCGGTCGTGGCCGAGCCGGGTGAGCACGGTGGCGGCGTCGGCGAGCCGCCGTGCGCCGACACGGATCGCGAAGTGGGCCAGGTGTTCCCGTACCCCTGGATCGAGGTCTTCGGTGATCTGATCCGCGAGTAGGTGGACACCTGGCTCGCCGCCGACCGTCCCGGCCGGGACCGGCAGGTCCTCGCGGCCGCGCAGCCAGGCCGCCGCTCCGGGCAGCGCCGCACGCAGCGCGTCGTCGGCGGAAACCGGGCGGACCCGCTGGAACGAGCCACGCATCGTGTACGCCGTGGTGCGGTAGCCGATGGTGTCGGCGCGCCAGGCGGCCAGGAAGTCCGGCACCGGCAGGGTCGCGTAGGGGCAGCCGTGCGGATCGTGGAAGCGGACCAGATCGCCGTCGATCTCCAGCACCACGACGAAGTGGTCGGAATTGATCGGCCCGGTCATCCCGGGCAGATGCCGGAGCAGCCCGAACTCCACCGGCCCGGCCAGGACGGGCCCCTTTTCGAGGGCGTCGCGCAGCATGTCCAGCGCCTGGTCGTCATCCTCGGCGCCGGTGCGGTGGCAGGTCCAGCCGAGCAGCCGGATCGCGTCGTCGAGGCCACGGTCGGGATCCCACCCGTACGGGTCGAAGAGCGGAAGCCGCCCGCCGAGGATCTCGAACCCGAACGGCGAGCCGGTCAGCACCTCGATCACCGACGGCGATGGCGCGCCGGCGCCGAGCATCATGGCCAGCGAGTTGGCGTAACAGTAGGGCCCGGATCCGATGTAGTCAGTCACGGAAGCCAGGTTCGGGCCTCACACAGTGGGTAGGGTCAACCGTTTGCACAGTTTGCATCCTTAGGATCCGGGACCTCTTGGCCCCCACCAACACGGCGTACAGCAACAGCATCGGTTTCAACATGCTCGGCATCAACTCCAGCGGCGCGGCGGTCGGCCTCGGGACATTGAAGAACAACATTTCGTACGGGGGACGCTCACCGCCAACCTGAGCGGCACGAGCGCGTCCTACAACTCGTGGAACATCGGGGTGACGATGTCCGACGCGCAGTTCCAGAGTGTGTCGACGACCGGCTGGAACGTGTCCCGGCAGTCGAACGGCAGCCTGCCGGTGTGACCTCGCTGCGCCTGGCGTCGACCAGCACGCTGATCGACAAGGGCACCAACGTGGGCATCGCGTACACCGGTGCGGCCCCTGACCTGGGCGCTTTCGAGACCAGCTGACCGGATCTCCCCGGACCGTCAGGGTCGCGCCTTGACGGTCCGGGCGAGCGCGGCGGGCGGCAGCCCGGCCAGGGCGACCGTCTCCCGGCTGAGGTGGGCCTGGTCCACGTAGCCGGCCCGGACCGCCTTCTCGCCGAGGCCGCCCGGTTCGCCGAGCAGGTCCAGGAAACGGCGGAACCGCAGCACCCGGTGCATGGTCTTGGGGCCGTAGCCGACGGCCGCGGTGAACCGGCGGCGCAGCTGGCGGTCGCCGATGTCCAGCCGCCCGCTGAGGTCGTGGACCTGTGTGTGCGGGTCGTCCAGCCACCGCACCGCCGCCAGCATGGCCGAGTCCGGTGGCCGTTCCTCGGCGAACCCACCGGAGATCGCCACGAGCCGGTGCAGCGCCTCGGCCGGGGGCAGGTCGTCGGGCAGTCGCCGGGCCGCCTCCGGGCGCAGGTCGGACAGGTCGACACGGAGGTTCCGCAACGGGTCGAGCGGCATGCCGAGCAGCGGTCCTCCGGCGCCCGGCCTCAGCCGTACCCCGATCATGGTCCCTCCGGCCGGCATCGTGGCCGGCATCGGCCCGGTGTCCGGACCGGCGAGAAAGGCCCCGCGCCCCTGCTCCCAGATCAGGTCGACGCAGCCGTCCGGCAGCACCAGCGTCCGCGCCTCGCCGTCTACGGCGGTCCGGTGCCACAGGCAGACGACGGAGCCACGCAGTGAAGCCGGCGGCGCCCACTCCTCGTAGCCCATGGAACCCAGTATCGCCGGGCGTCCGTTTCCTACAAGACGAACCGGACGCCGCTGCCTAGGTTCGGGGCGTGACCGATTTCCTTGCCGCCACCCGTTTCCTGCACCGTGAGGCCCGCCCGCTGGAGCGCCGCCTCTACGCCACCTGTTTCGAGGGCGCGCCGCCGGACGGTGTGGTGGATGGCCTGCGCGCCTACCGCAACGCGGACGGCGGGTTCGGGCACGGGCTCGAACCCGACAAGCGCTGCCCGGCCAGCCTCCCGGTCGACGTGGAGATCGCCTTCCAGTCGATGGCGATCGCCGGCGCCCACGACGTCCAGGTGCTGACAGGGGCCTGCGACTTCCTGGCCGGAGTCTCCACCGATGGCGCGGTGCCGCTCGCGTTCCCGGTGATCGAGGACTATCCGCGGGCCGCGCACTGGACCGACTGGACCTATCAGCCAGGCGTCAATCCGACCGCCGGGCTGGCCGGGCACCTGTACGCGCTCGGTTTCGATCACCCGTGGCGGGATTCGGCCACCCGGTTCTGCTGGGACGCCATCGAGGGCGGCGCCCTGCCGGACGAGGTGCACGGGCTGTCCGAGGTGATGACGTTCCTGGCGCACGTGCCCGATCGGGAGCGGGCCGAGAAGCACGCCCGGACCGTTCTGGATCAGATGATCGGCACGTCGATGTTCCAGGCCATCCCGAAACCCGGCGAGTACGGCCTCACTCCCCTGCACGTGGCGCCGACCGCCGGCTCGCCGTGGCGGAAACTCTTCGACGACACGCAGATCGACGCGCACCTGGACCGGCTGGCCGCCGCGCAACTGCCGGACGGCGGGTGGCCGGTCACCTGGGAGCCGCCGTCCGAGGCGTCACGTCTGGAGTGGCGCGGGTTCGTCACGTTCCAGGCGCTGCGGACGCTCACCTCGTACGGCCGTCTGGTCCACCACGAGGGCGGCCAGTAGCGCGGTCAGCGCGACCAGGGCGGTGCCGCGCCAGCCGACGGTGTGCAGCAGCGGCGCGGCGAGCGCGGCGCCGACCGCTCCGACCGAGAAGTACAGCACCAGGTAGACGCTGCTCAGGCTGCCGGAGTGCCGTGGGTCGAGGGCCTGGATGCGGCTCTGGTTGGCGGCCTGGGCGGCGAACAGGCCGGCGTCGAGCAGGGCCAGGCCCGACGCGGTCACCGCCGGGCGGTCGAGGCCGGTCGCCAGCAGGGTGGCGCCGGTGATGGCGATCAGCAGGCTGGCCGCGATGACGGTGGCGGGATCGAAGCGGTCGGTGACCCGTCCGGCGTACGGCAGGACGGCGAAGCCGAGGAGCCCGGCCAGGCTGTAGAGGCCGATGACGGTCGGGCCGAGTGGGGCGAGCGCCAGCGCCAGGGTGACCCAGACGAGGTGGAAGGCGAAATACCACAGGCCGCCCGAGGCGACCGCCCAGCGGAGCGCCCGGTGGCGGCACAGCTGCCGGGGGAGTTCGGCGAGCACGACGGCATAGGTCTGGCCGGCGCGTGGCCCGTGACCGGGCACGGCCTCTGGCCCGGCGGCGCGATCCCGGTCGGCGCGCGTTTCTCGCCATAGCGAGGCCGTTCGGCCAGCGCGATCCCGGTCGGCGCGCGTTTCTCGCCACGGCGAGGCCGTTCGGCTGGCGCGATCCCGGTCGGCGCGCGTTTCTCGCCACGGCGAGGCCGTTCGGCTGGCGCGCGACCGGGATCCGGGTAGCAGCAGCTTCGCGGCGACCGCACCGGTCAGGGCGACCGCGGCGAAGACGAGCAGCATCCACCGCCATCCGAGCAGGTCGGTCAGCCCTCCGCCGGCGAGGCGGCTGAGCAGGATCCCGGCCGACATCCCGGCGGCCACCGTGGCGATGGCGGCCGTCCGCTGCCCGGCCGGCGCGTGCCGCCCGGCGATGACGCCCGCCTGCGCCGCCACGCTCGCGGCGGCACCGATGACGAGGTAGGCGGCCAGGAGCACGGCCGGGTGGGAGCTGATCGCGGCGACGGTCAGAGCGGTGGCCAGCACGGCGAGATGCGCGGCGACGAGACGGTCCGCGGCGATCCGGTCGGTGAGCGGCAGCAGCAGGGCGAATCCGGCCATGCACCCGGCGAGCGCGGCCGTGGGCACCAGCCCGATGAGTGTGAGCCCGGCCCCGAGGTCGGCGGCGACCGTGGCCAGCGCGGGCTGGATGGCGTAGTTGTTGGCGATGGCCGTGCCGGCGATGGTGGCGAGAAGCAGGCGGACGACGGTCACGGCGCGGTGTGCCGGGTGAGGATCACGGTGTACCGGCACTCCCTGCCGGTGGCGTTGACGAAGGCCCGCTCCGCCGGTTCGCCGAGTTCGATGGTGTCGCCCGGCCCGAGCACGTGCACGGTGTCGCCGTCGTGGAAGGTGAGCTCGCCGTCGAGGACCCACACGACCTGGCGGATGAAGGCGAACGCGGCCGCCGGGTAGGGCACCCGGGCGCCGGCCGGCAGGTGGATCTCGGCGATCTCGGCCGGGAAGTCGGGGCCGGTGATCTGGCGTCGCCGGTAACCGGTCCCGGGGTCCCGCCACTCGACGGCGTCGTCCCGGCGGCGGACCCCGCTCGCCGGCTCAGGATCCGTCTCGGAGAGCAGGGCGGCGATGCTGAGCTGGAAGGCGGCCGACAGTTTGCCGAGGATGACGGCGGAGGGGCTGCTCTCGCCGCGCTCGATCCGGCTGATCATCGCGGAGGACACCCCGGAGGTGTCGGCGAGTTGTGCGAGGGTCCACCGGCGGCCTTCCCGCTCGGCACGGATACGGGTTGCGATCCGTCCCACCAGCGGGTCTACGATATTGGACATGAATCTAATATACGAGACGACGATCCGGGCGGCCGACGCCGGCGACATGGAGGGCATCCGGGCGATCCGCAACCGGGCCATCGAGCAGACGACGGCGCTGTGGACCGAGACGCCGCAGTCCCCGGCCGAGGCGACCGCGTGGCTGGCCGCCCATCTGGCGCGGGGTTCGGCGTTCGTGGCGGAAGCCGACGGCGAGGTGGCCGGTTTCGCCACCTACGGACCGTGGCGGCCGCTCGACGGCTACCGGCACACGGTGGAGAACTCGGTGTACGTCCGCGCGGACCGGCACGGCCTCGGCATCGGATCGGCCCTGATGACGACGGTGATCGCCGCCGCGCGGGAGGCCGGGCACCACGTCATGGTGGCCGGCATCGAGGCGGGCAACACGTCGTCGATCCGGCTGCACGAGCGGTTCGGCTTCGAGCACGCCGGCACGATCCGGGAGGTGGGCACCAAGTTCGGCCGCTGGCTGGACCTGACCATCATGCGACTACCCTTGGCGTGAGCCGCTCGGCCAGGTGCCGTGCGACGAAGCGGGCGTCGTCCTCGATGCCGTGCAGCAGCGTCGACCGGCGACGGCGCAGCACCGGCAGGCCCAGCGCGTAGAGACCCGGACTGTCCACGACACCGCCGTCGTGGCGCAGCCGGCCCTTCTCGTCCACGACCGGCACGTCCAGCCAGCGGTAGTCGGGCCGGAACCCGGTCGCCCAGATGATCGTGGCGATCTCACCGCCGCGCAGATCGAGCCGCAGCCTCGGCGCCGCCGGAATCCGGGTCGGCTCGAACCCGGCCGGGCCGTCACCGATCCCGGCCCACTCGTCGAATCCGGCCAGCAGCCGTCTCATCTTGAGGTCGGCCAGCGAACAGACGTTGCGCAGGCCGCCGGAGAACAGCGCCGCCCCGTCCCGGATCACCGCGAGCCGCCCGACCGGTTCGACACCGAGCCCGGTCAGCGCGTTGAGGTCGATGGTGGTGCCCGGTTCGCCGACCAGTTGCGGCGACGGCAGCCGCCGGGCGCGGGCGAGGTCCTCGATCTCGTCGTAGCTCTGCGCCCACACCCCGGTCGCGTCCATCCACCACAGCACGTCACGGCCGCGATAGGTCCGTGGCAGGCGAACGTGCTCGCCCACCGACAGCACCACCGGCCGCCCGGACCGTCGCACCTCGGCGGCGAGCTGCACACCGGTCGCCGACGCCCCGACCACGAGCACCCCGCCGTCGGGCAGCGACCCGGGGTTTCGGTACTCGAACGGGGTCAGCTGCGTGATCCCGTCGGGCACGCCGGCGGCGCACTCCGGCACGACCGGCGCGTTGCACGCGCCGGACGCGATCACGACGGTCACGCAGTCCAGGTCACCCTCGTCGGTGCATACCTGATAGCCGCCATCGGTACGCCGGACCGAAGTGACAGTGGTGTTCTCCCGGACCGGCGCGGCGGTGACCGTCGCGTAGTCGCCGATGAAGTCGGCCACCTGGCCGGCCGTCATGTACCCGTCCGGATCCGGCCCGCCGTACGCGTGGCCGGGCAGCCGGTTCAGCCAGTTCGGCGTGAGCAGGCGCAGCGAGTCCCACCGTTCCCGCCGCCACGTGTTGGCGATCCGGCCCCGCTCCAGCACGATGTGGTCGATCGACCGCTCGCTCAGGAAGTGGCTGGCGGCGAGGCCGGCGTGCCCGGCGCCGATGACGACCGTGGTGACCCGTTGCGACACTCAGGCGACCTCGACCGTGACACTGGTCGGGTTGGTGAGCGCGTCGTAGACGGCGGACCGTTTCTGCGACTGCGCGACCAGGGCCTCGATCTCCTCGCGGCTGGCGTCGGCGTCGATGGTGAAGGTGACCTTGACGTCGTTGAAGCCGTTGCGGACGTCACTGTCGGCGCCGAGGATGCCGCGGATGTCGTGGTTGCCCTCGACCGTCGAGGTGACCGAACGCAGTTGGATGCCCCGGTTCTGGGCAACCGAGGCGACGCCGGCGGTGAGGCAGCCGGCCAGACCGACCAGCAGGTACTCGATCGGGGTGATGCCGTTGTCCTCGGCCGCGAAGATCTCCGGGTGGTCGGCGGTGAACTCGGTCTTCGTCTTGTGCGACTGCTCCTGGCCGAGGCCGAAGAAGTTCTGGATCGTGGTGGTGCTGTGCACGCCGTTCTTCCACGTGGAGGTGGCACGCCAGGTGAACTGGGCGGCCTCCGGCGCGCCCTTGAGGGCTTCGCGCGCATCGAGCAGGGCCTGAACGTTGACGCCGTTATCGGTGGTGGTCATGGCTGGAATCCTTCCGCTTGATCCACTCTTCTACAACACCCATCGGGATGCTAGACAATGATCTTGGCCTGGCCTAGCGTTGTTTCCTGATGACGACAGTCGGTGTGGTGAAGACACGGTTCCTGGACCTGCCGGAGCCACTGCCGCTCGACTGTGGGCGCGAGCTGCGGTCGGTCCGGGTGGCCTACGAGACGTACGGCACCCTCGCCCCCGATCGGGACAACGTCATTCTCGTCTGCCACGCGCTCTCCGGTGACGCACACGCCGCCGGAATCGCCGCGGTTCCCCCGCAGGAGGGCACCCGGGAAGGTTTCGAGAAGAGCCTCGGCTGGTGGGACGGCATGATCGGGCCGGGCAAGGCGTTCGACACCGACCGCTGGTTCGTGGTCTCCACCAACCTGCTCGGCGGCTGCCGTGGCACGACCGGCCCGTCGTCGATCGATCCGGCCACCGGCGAGCCGTACGGGCCGGACTTCCCGGTGATCACGGTCGCCGACATGGTCCGGTGTGAACGCGCGTTCCTGGCCCAGCTCGGCATCGACCGGCTGGCCGCGGTGGCCGGCGGCTCCCTCGGCGGCATGCAGGCCCTCCAGTGGGCGATCGACCACCCTTCCGATGTCGGCGCGATCGTCGTGATCGCCTCCACGCACGCGCTGCAGCCGCAGGGGGTGGCGTGGAACGCGATCGCCCGCGAGTCGATCCAGCGCGACCCCGACTGGCAGGGCGGCCGCTACTACGGCACCGGCCGCTCCCCCGACGCCGGGATGGGCGTGGCCCGCATGGTCGGGCACATCACCTACCTGTCGGCGCCGGGCCTGGCGGCGAAATTCGGGCGCCGCCTGCAATCCGGTGCGGACATCCGCTACACGATCAGCGAACCCGAGTACGAGGTGGAGAACTACCTGCGCCATCAGGCCGCCTCGTTCGTACGCCGCTTCGACGCCAACACCTACCTCTACACGTCCCGGGCGCTCACCTACTTCGACCTGGCCCGCGACCACGGCTCGCTGGAGGCCGCACTGGAGAAGGTCCAGGCGCGTACGCTGCTGATCTCCTTCAGCTCCGACTGGCTCTACCCGCCGGCCGCCTCCCGGGAGATCGCCGACGTGCTGACCGGGCTCGGCAAGCCGGTGCAGAACCACGTCATCGACGCGCCCTACGGCCACGACTGCTTCCTGCTGGAAGAGGCCCGGCAGACCCCCATCGTCCGCGACTTCCTCGAGGAGAAGAATTCATGAGCCGGGCGGAGGAGCCGCACGAGTTCGGGTTCGAGACCAGGCAACTGCACGCCGGGCAGCGGCCGGATCCGAACACCGGCGCCCGGGCGGTGCCGATCTTCCAAACCACCAGCTACGTCTTCGAGGATCCGGAGTCGGCGGCCGCCTACTTCAACCTCCAGGAGTACGGCAACACCTACTCGCGCATCATGAACCCGACCGTGGCCGTCTTCGAGGAACGGGTGGCCAACCTGGAGGGCGGCAGCGGCGCGGTCGCCTTCGCCAGCGGGATCGCGGCCCAGGCGGCGGCCCTGTTCACCCTGTTGGAGCCGGGTGACCACGTGGTCGCGTCGTCGGCCCTCTACGGCGGCACCGTCAACCAGCTCAAACATCTGCTGCGCAAGATGAACGTGGAGCTGACCTGGGTGGACCCGGACGACCCGGAGCTCTGGCGCAAGGCGGTCCGGGACACCACGAAGGCGTTCTTCGGCGAGACGATCGGCAACCCGGGCGGCAACGTCCTGGACATCGCCACGATCGCCGGGATCGCCCACGAGCACGGGCTGCCGCTGGTCGTGGACAACACGTTCGCCACGCCGTACCTGTGCCGGCCGATCGACTGGGGCGCCGACATCGTGGTGCACTCGGCCACCAAGTTCATCGGCGGGCACGGCACCAGCATCGGCGGCGTGGTCGTGGAGGCCGGCACGTTCGACTGGTCCAACGGCCGTTTCCCGGTGGTCGCCGACCCCTCGCCCGCCTACCACGGCTTGAAGTTCCATGAGACGTTCGGCACCTACGGCTATCTCATGAAACTGCGCGCCGAGACGCTGCGGGACCTCGGTGGCGCGATGTCGCCGTTCAACGCGTTCCTGTTCCTCCAGGGCCTGGAGACGCTGTCGCTGCGGATGGAACGGCACGTGGCGAACGCCCGCCGGGTCGCCGAGTTCCTGTCCACCCACCCGCTGGCCTCGAACATCACCTATCCCGGCCTGCCCGGCAGCCGCTACCGGCCGCTGGTGGAGAGGTATCTTCCGCTCGGCCCGGGCGCGGTCTTCTCGTTCGACTGCGCGGGCGGCCGCGACGGCGGCCAGAACCTCATCCGCGGCGTGCGGCTGTGGTCACATCTGGCCAACGTCGGCGACGCGAAGAGCCTCATCATCCATCCGGCCAGCACCACACACCGACAACTGAGCGACGACGAGCTGCGGGCCGCCGGGGTCGGGCCGGGAACGGTCCGGCTGTCGGTCGGCACCGAGTCGGTCGAGGACCTGATCTGGGACCTGGAGCAGGGCTTCCGGGAGGTGGCGGCGCCGTGACCACGCGATACCAGGATCCGCTGACCATCCAGCGGGTGCTCAACACGGCGAAGACGATCGCGATCGTCGGCCTGTCCGGAAACGAGCTGAGGGCCAGCTATTTCGTCGGCTACTACATGCGACGGCACGGCTACCGCATCATTCCGGTCAACCCGCGCGAGTCCGCGATCCTCGGCGAGACCTCCTACCCGAGCCTGACCGACGTGCCCGTACCGATCGATGTGGTGAACGTCTTCCGCGCCCCGAGCGCGTTGCCGGAGATCGCCCGGCAGGCGGTGTCGATCGGCGCGGGCACGCTGTGGACCCAGTTCGGCGTGATCAATCAGGAGGGCGCGGACATCGCCTCCTCCGGCGGCCTCACCGTGATCGTGGACCGCTGCCTGAAGGTCGAACACGCCCGCTACGTCGGCCGCATGCACTGGCTCGGCTTCAACACCCAGCGCATCACCTCAGTCCGCTCCGGCCTCCAGTAGGCCACCCCGCCCATCCGACCACCCTTCCTCCGGCCGGATAAAACCAACCTTCAGGACCAAACCCGTTTCCGGTACGAGTGACCCCGCCCCGCCATTTCGGACCGTTCCGCCCAGCCACGCGAGCCGGCTGCCCACTCCGGGCCGTGCCGCGCCCGCCGGGCTTGAGCGGGTGGTCCCGCAGGCCGGCCTCATCCCCGCTCCCCCTCGTGCCGCCGGTCCCGGCCACCGCAGGGCGTCCCCCGCGACCCGAGGCGGGTGAGCGCACACGCCGGCCGGCCCGTGTTCACCCACACCCGCTGTCACCACATCCACCGCACACGCGAAGCCGTCCGTGCGCGGCCACCCGTGCAGCCCTTGCCGCTGCCCTCGCGTGGGCGGCGGCAAGGCTGGAGTGGCAGTAAGGCCGGCCCGCGGGACCACCCGGTCCAAGCCCGGCGGGCGCGGCACGGGCGCGACCCGGCAGTCTGCTCGCGCGGAGCTGGCGAAACGGCCCTGAAGGGGCGGGACGGGGTCACCCGTACCGGAGAATGGTTCAAGCGGGTTTGAGGTCGAGGGCCGCGGCAGCCCGGGTGAGGGCGTCGATGTGCTGGTCGACCGTGGTGATGCCGGGCTGGGTGGTGTTGACGGCAAGGTGCGTGGCGCCGGCTTCCCGCCACGCCTGCGCCTTCTCGGCCAGTTCGTCGGCCGAGCCGGTCCATGGGACGCCGGCTTCCAGGCCGATGGCGGCGGGGTCCCGGCCGGCTTCGACGGCCGCCCGGTTGATGACACGCTGGGCCGCTTCGAGTTCGGCGCTGCCGGGCGCCAGCTGCGGGAACCAGCCGTCGCCGAGCCGGCCGATGCGGCGGTAGGCGGGCACCGAGCCGGCGCCGAACCAGAGCGGAATCGGCCGCTGCACCGGGTGCGGCGCGATGCCGGCGCCGGTGACCGTCTCGAACTCGCCGCGGTGGGTGATCGACCGCTCCGTCCAGTAGCGGCGCAGCAGGGTGATCTGCTCGTCGTAGCGGCGGCCGCGGTTGTCGAAATCCTGGCCGAGCGCCTCGAACTCGACATGGTTCCAGCCGACGCCGATGCCGAGCCGGAACCGGCCGCCGGTCAGCAGGTCGACCTCGGCGGCCTGCTTGGCGACCAGGGCGGTCTGCCGCTGCGGCAGGATGATGACGGCGGTGGCCAGTTCCAGCGAGGTGATCGCGGCGAGGTAGCCGAAGAGGACGAACGGCTCGTGGAAGGTGCTGTCCACATCGTAGGGGCGGGTCCAGCCGGGATGGGCCGCCCGGTCGGCCCCGAGCACGTGGTCGGCGGCCCGCAGATGGGTGTAGCCCAGTTCCTCGACGGCCTGTGCGTAGGCGCGGACCGCGATGCGGTCCGCGCCCAGCGTGGTCTGCGGGAAGATCACTCCGATGCGCGGCGTCATGCCGCCAGCCTAGTGACATCCCCCTGTTGACAGTTGTTACGATCCGTTCAAGGCGGAGCAGTTGGCGGTGGCCGGGCGGTCGGCCAGCCGGTCGCGGAGCCAGCCGACCGCGGTGCCCTGGTCCTTGACCAGCGGTCCGAAGTGGTTGATCACCGGGCTGGGAAGCCTGGGCAGGCTGATCGGGGCGAAGACGACGTCACCGCCGAGCCGGCACCAGTCGGCGGCCATGGTGCGGGCCTGCGCGAACGGGACGAGGTTGTCGTTGACGCCGGTGGCCACCCGGATCACGCCAGTGGGCCTGAGCGTCCCGATGGTCTGCCCGGCGAGGTAGTCGCGCAGGGCCGGCTCGGTCTTGATGATCTGGGAGACCGACTGGCCGGTGGTCGTCCAGGCCGTGCTGCGCTTGTTGGCGTAGGTGAGGAGGGCGTCGCCGACGCACATCGTGGACAGCTTCTTGAGCGTCGACCGGCCGGCGTCGTTGAGGTAGTGGTCGAGCAGCGGCTGGAGGGCCGGTTCGGACTGGGCGAAGCCGTTCACCGACCAGCCCAGCGCGCCCAGCAACTCGCTGCCGTCGATGGCCGCGGTGACGTCCGCCAGGTTCGCCGGGGGCGCGCCCGCGTAGGTGGCCTTCAACGGCACGTCCGGGGCGTAGGTGGCCTGAAGTTCGGCGGCCGACGCGACCGCGCCACCGCCCTGGCTGTAACCGTAGAGCCCGACGCTGGACCGGTCGGTGAGCGAGGTGTTCGGCAGCGCCAGGGCGGCCCGGGCGGCGTCGAGCACGGCGTGGCCGGAATCGACCCGGTTGACGTAGGTGTGCAGGAGGTCGGGGGTGCCGAGTCCCAGGTAGTCGGTCTGCACGACGGCGATGCCCTTGGCGAGAAGCCGGTACATCGCCAGAACCTCGTAGCCGATCGAGACCGTCGTCTGGGAGCCCAGGCCGATGACCAGGCCCTTCTGGAGGGCCAGCGAGGTGGAGCACTGGTCGCCCTGGCCCATCGTGCCCGGGGCGAGCACGACCAGCGGGCGGGCGCCGGGTCCACGCCAGGCGGCGGCCGGTTCGATGTAGGCGCCGGTCACGGCGACCGGCCCACCGGCGGAATCGGTGGACCGGTACATGATGCGCGTCGCCTTACCCGGCAGCGTGCCGGTGATGCCGGGCAGCGACAGGGCGAGCTTGAGGGGTTCGGTGCGGATCAGCGTGCCGTTCGACGCCGGCAGCACCGCCGGCGGGGTGTAGAACGCCGGGATCGTGACAGCACGGGACGTGACGGCCTCGGCCAGTTGGGCCGGTAGGACGGTCACCCCGGCGACGGTTCCGGCGAGCAGTGCGGCGGAGATGCGGGTTCGTACGGACATGTCCGGCCTCCCTCGGATGAGCCCGCACGTTCATCGACTGTTTCCGATGAGTCGTGCGGGTTACCGGACGGTAACCAGACGTAGTGAGACATTCCAGAGGTTGAATCCCTCACTCCAGTACCCTCACTTTCGTCAGGGGCCGGTCCTGACCGACGTTCAATGTCCGGAGGCCCGACCGTGCCTACGGTTCATCGGCATGGCAATCGAGACGCGGATCGAGAATGTTCCGGATGTGGCCGGTGGCTGGTACCGGGCGATCGTCGAGTGGGCGGCCACCACTCCGGAGTTCGTACAGGGCTTCATGGCGCACTTCACCGAGCTGGGCGTGGTGCTGCTGGCGGGAATGTGGGCGCTGACCCTCTGGCGCGCCCGCCGGAGCCCGGCCCTGACGAGGGTGCTGGCCGGCGGCGTGGGGGTGGTGCTCGCGTACGGGCTGAGCGAGTGGTCGAAGACCTACCTGGACGCGGAACGCCCGTGCCGTACCTTCCCGGATCTGCCGATCGTGGCGAGCGAGTGCCCACCCACCGGAGACTGGTCGTTCCCGAGTAACCACAGCACCATCGCGGCCGCCCTGGTCGTGGCGATCCTGCTGGTCTCCTGGCGGACGGGCCTGCTGGCGCTCCCGGTCGGGTTGCTGGCCGGATTCTCCCGGGTGTTCGTCGGCGTGCACTACCCGCACGACGTGGTGGCGGGTTTCCTGATCGGGGCGGTCGCCACCGCGATCGTGGTCTTCCTGCTGCCGCGCCTCCCGCTGATCAGAGAATTTCAGCCTGGTACGCGAGGAGCGCGGCCTGCACCCGGTTCCGCAGTCCGAGGCGGGCCAGGATCGCGCTGACGTGCGCCTTCACGGTCCCCTCGACGAGGTGCAGCCTGGCCGCGATCTCCGCGTTGGACAGTCCCTCGCCGACCAGCCGCAGGACGTCGCGTTCCCGCTCGGTGAGGACCGCCAGCTGGTCGCGGGCCGCCGCTCCCCGGGTCACGTGCCCGCCGCGGAAGTGGGTGATGACCCGGCGGGCGACCCGCGGCGACAGGTAGGCGCCGCCCTCGGCCACGGCCCGCACCCCGGCGATCAGCTCGCGGGGGTCGCCGGTCTTGAGGACGAACCCGCCGGCGCCGCCGTCCAGGGCCCGGGCGATGTACTCGTCCTCGGAGAAGGTGGTCAGCACGACGGTGGCGGTCGACGGCACGGTCCGCCGGATCTCGGCGATCGCCTCCAGACCGTCCATGACGGGCATCCGGATGTCGAGCAGCGCGACGTCGGGGCGGTGCAGGCGGGCCTGTTCCACCGCCTCCCGGCCGTCGGCGGCCTCGGCCACCACCTCGATCGACGGTTCTCCGGCGAGGATCGCGCGGACGCCCGCACGGATCAGCGCCTCGTCGTCGGCGAGCATCACGCGGATCAACTCGGTCCTCTCAGCGGCTCGGTGGGAGCACGTCCTTGGCGACGAGCCGGCCGTCGCGGAAGCACAGCCGGTAGACGTCGAACGGGGTGGGCAGGAACCCGGCGGTGGACCGGTAGTACTCGCAGGCGCTGCCCGGCGGTGGTGGCGGGCCGTTCTCGTCGCGGTGTTCGGGCGCCTGCCGTTCGGGGAGCCGGCCGGCCACCTCGTCCCGGCCGGCTCCGACCGCCAGTTCCCGGAACCGCTCCGGTGGCAGGTGGGAGGTGCGGCTGTCGTGGGCGTAGAGCGCCATCAGGGTGCCGGCCAGCCCGGCCGTGAGCACCGTGGGCAGGGCGACCGCGAGCACCAGCCCGCGCCGCGCCCGGCGGCGGGCGGTCTCCGGCCCCACCGGCGGGACGGGGTCCGGGCCGGCTTCGAGCACCGGACCGGGCCGTGTCGGCAGCCGGGCGACCACCTGGAACCCGCCGTCCGGCAGTGGTCCGGCACGCAGCACACCACCTGCGAGGCCGACCCGTTCACCGAGCCCGGTGAGGCCGCGGCCACCGTGGGGCCGGCGCTCGACCGGCGGGCGCGGGGATGGCCCGTTGTGGACGGTCACCGTCATCTCGTCGCCGGCGCGGTCGACGAGCACCCGTACGGGGACCGCCGGGGCATGTTTGGTGGCGTTGGTCAGCGCCTCCTGGACCACCCGGTGAGCGGCGCGGTATTGCATGGCCGCCACGTCGCGGTGGTCGCCGGTGGCCGTCAGCACCACCGGCACGCCGGAGGCGGCGGCCCGGTCGACCAGCGCCTCGATGTGGTCGCCGGCCGGGCGCGGCGGGGTGTCGTCGTCGCGGAGCAGGCCGATGATCTCGCCGAGCCGGTCGGCCGCGGTGGTCACCCCGGCACGGACCTCGGAGGCGGCGGCCCGCTGTTCCGCGGTGAGGGTGCCGTCGAGCTCGAGAGCGCCGGCGCGCAGGGCGACGAGGCTCAGCTCGTGGCCGAGGGAGTCGTGCATGTCCTGGGCGATGCGGGCGCGCTCCTGGAGGCGGGCCTGGTCGGCGACGATCCGCTGTTCACGTTCCAGTTGGGCGGCCCGGTCCCAGCCGGCCTGGACGAGATCGGCCTGGAGGCGCCGGAACGAGCCGATCAGGGCCGGGAGCAGGCCGAGAACGAACACACCGGTGATCCAGACCAGCCAACCGTAGAGGTTGGGGCCGCGCAGCAGGGGAACCGCCGTGCCGAAGGCCAGCACACCGGCGAGCCCGGCCAGGGCGGTCGTGGCCGGCGGCTCGCGACGGCCCGCCAGGTAGGACAGGATCGCCGCGGCGGGGAGCAGCCGCCAGTCGACGGCGCTGGCGGCCAGCAGACCGAGCGCCGCCGCCGACGGCCGGGACCGGTGCAGCGCCAACGCCGCGGCGACGAGGAGCAGGCTGAGCGGGGTGATCCAGACCGGCAGGCCCTCGTTGAGCGGCCCAGCCAGCAGCGGGGCGGCCATCACCGCCGCCAGCGAGATCATCCGGAGCACGGGGCCAAGGCTACCGGCGCCCACGGAATGGCTGGAAAACGGATCGGAACGCGATTGTTTCAGCGGACTTTTCGGCCGGGTGACTCGCTAACAACGGAACGCCTAGATCAACCCCTTCGGCTCGCTCATCCGCTGCGACTAGGAAGATCAACGATCTTCGTGCGCCTGTGAGCGCTCACATGGAATACCGGAATCTTCACTGAAGTGGTTGACTCGCGTCGATCGAGGGACGTAGTTTCCTAACCGTTGATTCGCACTTGTTAAGACATCGACACGCGGTCATCGGGGGCCTCATGCGCGTCGTCACCGTCATTGGCATTCTGTTGCTCACCGGCGTTCTCGCCATCTCCTTGATCAGTAAACTGCGCAGCCGCGCCGGTTTCACCGCGTTCGCCGGCGCGGTCGTGGATCTCGGTCTGGCGCCGCGCCGCCGGGCCCGTCCGGTCGCCGCCGCGGCCGTGGCCGCCGAGGCGATCGTGGTGGCCGCCCTGCTCCGGCCGTCCGGCGCCACCGTGGGCCTGGCCCTGGCGGCGGCGCTGTTCGCGGTCTTCACCGCCGCCCTGGCCACGGCTGTCCGGCGCGGCTCCCGGGCCGGCTGCCACTGCTTCGGGGCGTCCAGCGCCCCGGTGTCCCGCCGGCACGTGCTGCGCGCCGCGCTGCTCTGCGCCGTCGCCACCGGCGCGCTCGCCGGCCCCGCCGATCCGCTCACCGGGATCAGCGCCCCGCAGGCCCTCGCCGCGGCCGCCGTCGCGGCGATCGGCGTGGCCGCCCTGGCCTGGCTCGACGAGATCGTCTGGCTCTTCCGCGGAGCGACTCCCGCCCGCTGACTCGTCCGGCACCACCGACCACACCGGAGAGACCCATGGCTCTGCTGTCCGTAGCGGTTGCTGTCCTCACCGCGCTCGTCCTGCTCGATCTGGTCCTGACCGGCGCCGTCATCCGGCGGCTGCGGGAGACCGAGAAGAGACTCATCGAGATCACCACACCACCCGACACCGGTATGCGTCCCGGTGACCCGATGCCCGAGTTCACGTCACCGGACGGCGGGCTGTCCCGCACCGACCTGGCCGGAACACAGGCGCTCATCGGATTCTTCTCGGCCGGCTGCCACCACTGCCCGGCCCAGGCCGACCGGCTCGCGGCCCGCGCCGACGACCTGGCCGCCATGGGCATCACCGTGGTCAGCGTCCTGACCGTGACCGGCGGCGACACCGACGGACTGTCGCCGCGGCTGGAGAAGGCCGGGCGGCTGATCGTCGAGACCGGCGCCGGCGACATGACGAACGCCTTCCAGGTCGAGGCGACGCCGACGTTCCTGCTGTTCGACGACGCCGGTGTCCTGCTGAACCGCGACCACGGCCTGGACGACGTGCTGGGCGGCCGTTAACGATCCCCATGGATTATTCCGGGGGATTTCCCTCCGGGGCCAGGCCCTGGATTCCCAGCTCGGACCGCACCTGATCCACCGTCCCGGAAGGAGGCGATCAGATGTCTGACGTCGTCGGCACTGGCACGGTGGCGTTCAGCCGTGGCGAGGATCGTCCTCGCGGCGTTGAGGTCGCGGTCGGCGGTGTAGCCGCAGGCCGCGCACTCGAAGACTCGTACGCCCAGTCCGAGGCGGTGATTGGCGCTCTCGCCGCACCCGGAGCAGGTCATCGTGGTGTAGGCGGGCGGCACCAGCACCACCTTCCGGCCCGCCCGCATGCCACGCTCGACAAGTTCTCTCTTGCACGCGCCGATCGCCGCATCGGCGGCCTTACGGGCCATCGTCGTCTTGGCGAGGAACCTCGGTTTGAAGTCCTCCACAGCGATCAAGCTGTGATGCTCGGTGACGTTCTTCGCCCAGACACGGGCGTCGTGAGTGTTCTGCCGGGCAGCCTTCCTGGCGATGCGAGCGGCCTGGCGTTTCGCGGTCTGGTAGCCCTTCGACGGCGGCTGCCCCTTCGGCCGGCGGCGGCGGGCCATCCTGCGCTGGGCCTTGGCCAGTTCAGCCGCGCACCGTCGGCGATACCCGAGGTGCGGCAGGTCGAACGCCGGGTCGGTCGTGGTGGCGGTCGTCTTCACACCCCAGTCGACGCCGATGCCCGGCAAATCCGCCCCGGGCATGCCGCCCGTGTCCCGACGGACCACGAACGAGGCATACCAATGGCCGAGGCTGTCACGGTAGACCCGCACGCTGGACGGGTCACACGGCAGCTCCCGGGACCACACGACCGGGATCGTGACCCTGTTCGGCAGGCAGAGCCGGCCACCCTTGATCGAGAAGCCACGAGTCGTGTACTCCAAGCTCGGCAACGCGTCCTTGAGCCGCTTGACCTTCGGACGGCCCCGGCCCTTCACCGTGAACGAATGCCCCAGGGCCGCCCCGTAGGTGCGCAGCGTCTGCTGCTGAGCGACCTGCGACCCGGCCCGCATCCAGGCGTTCCGGCTGCGGGCGTCGGTCAGCAGCTTCGACAGCTTGCCGAACGTCGGCTTGCGGCCAGTCTTCTGCTGGTGCACGGCTTCGTTCCACAACCACCGGCAGCGACCCCACTCCCCGAGCAATGCGGCCTCCGCAGTGCGGCCGGGCCGCAGGCGGAAGGTGAAACGCACCGTCTCGGACACACCCGACACCATACCCGCGAAGCCGAACGACCCTGGAGATCGCGAAGAGGCATGTGGAGAACCAACTCAACATCTGACCAGACGCCCATCCGCCTTGACTGCGAACGGGTCACCCCCTCCCTGCTCCGCAGGCGATCCGTCTCCTCCTCACGGCTAAGGCCGGGGGTTTCCACGGAAGACATTCGATGAGCGAGCTTGCGAGCGAATCATCAGGCTCAGTCTCGAACTCATGGCGACGCCGGAGCGCAGCGGAGGTGGCGCCATGAAACGGGCGGCAAGCTTGATCCGCCGGGCTCTCGCCATCCACGTGGGTGCCGCGCCATGGGCCGCCGCGCTCAGCGCCGTCCTCATGGTTGTGGGCGGGCTGACACCGGTGGCGGTCGCCTGGTTCACCAGGGCGATCATCGAAGGGCTGACCACCCGGGGTACGACGGAGATCGTCACCGGGGTCGCCGGGCTGGGCCTCCTGGGCCTGCTCACTCCGGTCATCGCGCACGTGTCGCACTACGTGGAGCGGGAGACCGAACGACGGGTCCTCGTCCGCACCCAGGCCGAGCTGTTCACCGCGGTGTCCGCGCACCCGGGCCTCACCGAACTCGAGGACAGCGGCTACCACGACCGGCTGCGCCTGGCCGGCGAGGCGAGCCGGTACGCCCCGACCCAGCTCAGCACGATGTTCCTCGGGGTCGGCCAGGAACTGATCACGATCGGCACGTTCGCCGCGACTCTCGTGATCTGGTCCGGTCCGGTGGCGGCCCTGGTGTTCCTGGCCGCCGCCCCCACGCTCGCCGCCCAGATCCGGCTGGCCCGGCTGCGCGGCGAGATGCTGGAGCGCACCGCGCCACTGTTCCGCCGGCAGGCGTTCTACGCCGGGCTGCTGCTCGACATGCGCGCTGCCAAGGAGATCCGGCTGTTCGGGCTCGGCGGGTTCCTGCGCGGCCGGATGATGCGTGAGCTGCACGCGGCCCAGGCCCAGGAGCGGCGGCAGGACCGGATCGCCCTGTGGGTGGACGGTTCCCTGGCCGCGCTGACCGGGGTGGTGTCGCTGGTCGCGCTGGCCGTCTTCGTACGGCAGGTGCTGGCCGGTCACGGCACGGTCGGCGACCTGGTCGTGGTGATCGCGGCGCTCGCCGCCGTACAGATGTCGGTCTCGGGTCTCGTCCAGCAGCTCGCCATGGCCGGCGAAACAATGATCATGTTCGGTCACTACGTGGACGTCACCGCCGCCGGGCGAGCGCCCGCCGTACCGCTGCCGGAGGCGCCGCCACTGCGGCACGGGCTGGAGTTCGACGACGTCTGGTTCCGCTACTCGCCCGACCACGACTGGGTGCTGCGCGGCGTCACGTTCACCGTTCCGTACGGAAGCTCGCTCGCGGTCGTCGGCGAGAACGGGGCGGGCAAGTCCACTCTCGTCAAGCTCATCTGCGGCTTCTACCCGCCGACGCGGGGCGTGATCCGCTGGGACGGCGCCGACATCACCGGCCTGGACCCGGCCTCGCTACGGGCCCGGATCGCCGCGACGTTCCAGGACTTCATGTCCTACGAGCTGTCCGCCCACGACAACATCGCCGTCGGGGACGTGACCGCCGCCGACGACCCGCAACGCATCGTGACCGCGGCCCGTACCGCCGGGGTGGACGACGCCCTGCGCGCCCTCCCCCGCGGCTACGACACCGTGCTGACCAGGGCGTTCACCGACGAAGCCGACCCGTCCGCCGGTGTCGTGCTGTCCGGCGGGCAGTGGCAGCGGATGGCCCTGGCGCGGGCCTGCCTGCGCGACGGCACGGACCTGCTGATCCTGGACGAGCCGTCGTCCGGGCTGGACGTGGAGGCCGAACACGAGATCCACCGGCGGCTGTCGTCGCTGCGGCACGGCCGCGCCAGCCTGCTCGTCTCGCACCGGCTCAACACCGTCCGGGACGCCGACCTGATCGTGGTCCTCCGCGCCGGCACGATCCTGGAACAGGGCGACCACGCCACGCTGATGGCGGCGAACGGCCGCTACGCCGAGCTGTTCCGGTTGCAGGCCTCCGGCTACGACGTGCTCGTCACCGGGGCGACGCCATGACCGCGACGGTCCGGGTGTCGCTGCTCGGCCCGCTCGAGGTGACCGTGGCCGGACACCCGATGACCGCCATCGGCGGACCCGGCCGGCGCGCGCTGCTGACCGCCCTCAGCCTCGGCCTCGGCACCACCCTCAGCGTGCCGGAACTGCTCGAGGCCATCTGGGACGACCGCCCGCCGATGACCGCCACGACCAAACTCCAGGGCCACATCTGCGCGCTGCGCCAGACTCTCGCCGGCTTCGGCGCCGCCGACGCCCTGCAGACCAAACCTCCGGGGTACGTGCTGTGCCGGCATCGGGTCACCACCGACCTGGTCCGGCACGACGAGCTGATTCGGCGGGCCCGTGACGCCGGCCTGCCGGAGCGGGCCGAACTGCTGCGGGCGGCACTGTCGATGTGGCGCGGCGCGTCGGCGTGCGCGGACCTCCGGTCGGCCTGGGCGGCCGGTGTCACGCATGCTCTCGACGAGCGCCGCTGGCGGGTCATGGAGGACCTCGCCGAGGCGGACCTGGCACTCGGCGATCCGGCCGCCGCCATCGACGCCATGGAATCGCTGGTGCGGCAGGCCCCGTACCGGGAACGCGCCTGGGAGCACCTGATGGCGGCACATCTCGAACGCGGCGACATCGCGGCGGCCCTGGCGGTCCACGACCGGTTGAGCCGCACGCTCGCCACCGGCCTGGGCGTGGCGCCGGGCCACCGGATCGCCCACCTGATCGACGCCGCCCGCGGCCGCTCGGCGACAGCGCATCGTTAGCGGCTCGTTAGCGGCCGTTGCGAGGCTCGGTCCGCGCCGACACGACGTCGGGCTCAAGAAGGGAACGACTCGCTTGACATCTCCCCGCCTGAAGGGGCGGGGATTCCACTGGGTCGCCCCAGAGTGTTTCCTGCTTCACAGCCGATCGCCTGCCCGGGAGGTGGTTCCCCGTTGAGGTCTTCCATCAGCTCCACAGGCCGTCACCGCCAGCCCGGCGGCCACCAGGTTACGGGCCGCGTTCACGTCCCGATCATGCCTGTTATCGCAGCCGGTGCAGGTCCACACCCGCACCGACAGTTCCATCTTTTCCGTACGCAGGCCGCAGTGGGAGCAGAGCCGGGTGGACGGATACCAGCGCGGCACCACGATCAGCGTCCGCCCGTACTCGGTCGCTTTGTATTCGAGCAGGGTGCGAAACAGACGCCAGGAGGCGTCGCTGATCGCCCGCGCGAGTGTGTGGTTTTGGAGCATGTTGCGGACGGCGAGGTCCTCGATCACGAGCACTTGATTCTCGCGCACGAGCCGAGTCGTCACCTTGTGCAACATGTCCCGGCGCCGGTCAGCCACTCGGGCATGCACCCGCGCCACCCGCAGCCGCGCCTTCTCCCGGTTCCGGGAGCCCTTCTCCTTCCGCGCCAACACCCGCTGAGCCCGCGCCAGCCGCCCGCGTTCACGGCGCTCCTGCCGCGGATTCCCCACCAGCTCACCGGTCGAGAACGTCAACAAGCGGTTCAACCCGGCATCAATCCCCACCACCTTCTCGGTGGTGGGAGCGACGGTGGCTGGGGCCTCGCATCGCAGGGAGACGAACCAGCGGCCGGCCCGGTCCTGGGACACGGTCACCGTCGACGGCACCACACCCTCCGGCAGCGGCCGCGACCACACCACCTGCAGCGGCGTATCCATCAGCTTCGCCAGCCGCAACTCACCCGGCCGATAGGTGAACGCGCTCGCGGTGAACTCCGCCGACCGCCGCGACCGCTTACGCGACTTGAACCGCGGAAACCGGGATTCGCCCTTGTAGAACCTGTTGTAGGCGGTGTCCAGGTGCCGCAGCGCCTGCTGCAACGGCACACACGACACCTCGGCCAGAAACGCCAACTCGGTCGTCTTCTTCCAGTCGGTCAACAACGCCGACGTCGCCCCGTAGCCGAGACTCTCCCGCCGCTGCTCCCACGCGTCACGGCGCGCCTGCAACCCCAGGTTGTACACCAGCCGGACACACCCGAACGTCCGCGTCAACAGGCCGGCCTGCGCCGGGGTGGGGTAGAAGCGGTACTTGTATCCGCGCTCCACCACCCTGACCATCCACACAGGATAGAACAGACGTACGAGCACGGTCGTGACGGGGGCGGCGCACCCAACACCGATCGACCCGGACGGGGCATCAGTCCTCCCCGCCTGCTCTGCAGGCGATTCCGTTTTCTCTCCGACCAGAAGGCCGGAGTATCAACGAAAGGATTCAAATGACCAGAACCATCGCCCGGCTGGGCGACAAGATGCTGAGCGCCGTGCTGCCGAAGGCGAAGGCGTCCGCGTGCACGAACTGCACGCTCGCCTACATCGGCTGCGGCGGGCCCGTCTGCACCTACTACTACAACCGGATCGTCAGCGGCTCGCCCCGCTGTTACGCCTCTCAGCAGCGCAGCTGCTCCGGGCCGTACTACAGCTCGCGCGCCGGCTGCTGCTGACCCTCCCGGGGTGGCCGGTTCCGCCGGACCGGCCACCGCCCCGACAGCGAAGGGACCGAACACGACATGGTGGGTGGCGTTCTGGCCCTGCTCGCGGCCGCCGGCGTGCTCGCCTCGGCACGGCGACGGCTGCTGCTCATCGACGTCGTCGGCGACAGCATGTCGCCGGCCTTCAAACCCGGAGACCGCCTTCTGGTACGCCGTACCCGCCGGCTCCGGCGCGGCGACGTGGTGATCGCCCACCATCCCGACGGCGACCGCCGCACCGGCGCCTACGTGACGACGTGGCTGGTGAAACGGCTGGCCGCACTCCCGGGCGACCCGGCGCCGGAGTCCGTGGCGCACGCCGGCCGCACCGTGCCGCCCGGCATGGGCGTGCTGCTCGGCGACCATCCGGAGAGCATCGACTCGCGCGTCTGGGGTTTCATCCCGCTGACCGACGTGGCCGGTGTCGTGATGGGACGGCTGCGCTCGGCCGGATAGCATCGGGTCACCGCCGTACCGACTCCCGAGGGAGAGCCGCCGGTTGGCCGAATCCCACCGTCCGGCCCTGGCCCGGGCACTGACCGACCGGGCCGAGCAACTGGCCCGGTCCCTCGACACGTCATGGGGGCCTTACCGCCTGACGACGGTGACCGGCGCCTGGGCCCGGCTGGGCGACCCGCGGCGCGCCGGCGCCACCGCGAATGCGGCTTCTCTCCCCCGGCCCGGTGGGGCACGCTGATCCGTCCGCGCCGAGGCAGCGCATCGCGATCCTCGGCTGCGGCGGCGCCGGCAAGAGCCACCTCGCCCGGCAGCTCGCCACCCGGCTCGGTCTGCCCGTCACCCACCTGGACGACCTGTACTACGACAATGACTGGAATCCGGCCCCCGTCGACGAATTCGCCGCGGCACAGCGCGACCTGGTGGCCGCCGACCGGTGGATCATCGACGGCAACTACGCCTCGACGCTACCGATCCGGCTGGCCCACGCCGACACCGTCATCCTCCTCGACCTGCCCGCACACACCTGTCTGTGGGGCATCGCCCGGCGCCGTGGCCGGCACCGGATCACCCCCTCCTTCATCCGGTACGTGGTGCGCTACCGCCGCACGATGCGGCCCCGCGTCGAGGCCCTCATCGCCGAACACGCCGGGCACGCCGGCTACCTGCGCTTCACCAGCCACGGCCAGGTCAACCGCTTCCTCGCCGCCCTGTGACCGCACATCCCACGGTCACCGCGATCACGCCACCCGGGTCAGGCGGGATTCCCGCGAATGGTGATCGGAGTGTGGCCCGTGCGGTAGTGGACCACCTCGAACGGCCACGACTCGCGCAGCCAGGTGCCCACGATGCCGGTCAGAGGGCCGTCCAGGTGGGCGTGGGTGGCGGACACCCAGGAAGTCGCCCGAACCTCGCCGGCCGCCGTGGGCTTGAAGTAGACGCAACCGACCACGTCGCCGGTAGCGGGGTCGATGACCGAGTACGCGAAGTCCACCCGGCGGGCCGACCGGTCGGCGTGGCTTGCCAGGTCGGCCAGATTCTCGGTGAGCGTCATCCCATTCGCGGGCGGCCAGCCACGGTCGAACCCGGGGGTCGACCGGATGTGGTCGATGCTCGACGTCCAGGCGGCGTGGTCCGCCTCGTTGTGGCGGGGTCCGAGCAGTTCCAGCCGCAAGCCGTCGGCACTGAACGAGTCCGGGATCGAGAAGTCGCCGTCAACCAGCATGGCCGGAGCCTAGACCTCGTTCGCGGGAAGGGTCGCGGCTGCGGCCCCTCTCACACCGATCGAAACGCCGATCTTGGACGGTTCACCACCGTTTTCGGTGGCAAAGCATTCAAGATCGCAAATCTGGTGGACGCGAAACGCGCAGCCCTCCCCCTGACCGCGAAAGATCTCTAAAGCGCTGGCAGCAGGCGTTCCAGGCGACGCACCGCGCGCAGGGCCTCGGCCCGGACGCCGGCCTGTTTGAGCCAGCGCGGCAGGTGGGAGATCACCGACTTGGCGGGGGCGTCGTGCCGTTCCCGGAGCCCGGCGCGCAGGTAGTCCTCGAGGTAGGCGAGGTGCGCGGCGTTGAACGCCCACAGGGTGTGGCCCGCGCACGGCGCCTGCAGCCGCAGCGGAAGGCCGAAGCAGTTGTCGACGACGGCGTCCGGGACGGTCACCGGGTGCAGGTCGTAGCCGCTCTCCGCGGTGGCCCCGCAGGTGGCGCAGTCCACGGTGACGGTCCGGTAGCCGGGCGCCGCCTCCTCCCGCCGCCACACCCGGACCGGGCTGCCGCAGGTGCCGCAGTGCCCGCGTACGCAGACCCGTACCGGTCCGGACCAGCCCGGTGGCAGTGGGCGGCGGCAGCGCCCGCACTCGCACCCGGCCCGCCGGTCCTGACGGCGGGCGAAGCCGCAGCCGCCGCAGGTCACCGCGGCGGGTTCCCACCAGCGCGCCTCCCGGTCCCAGCCCCGCCGGACGGTCGCGGTGGCCGGGCAGCGCGGGCAGCGGACGAGGAACTCCCCGGCGAACGAGGGCAGCCATCGCCCGCTGTCGACGAAACGGCTTTGCGGCACCGGGTGAGTGTAGGTAGGGCAGTCTGGCGGTATGCAGCTCGACACCACGATTCTGGATCTGTTCCGGGACGCGGCCGGCAGTGTTCCGGCCTATCGGCGGTTTCTGGCCGAGCAGGGCGTGGACCCGGCGGCGGTCCGCGAGCCCGGCCAGATCCCGCTGATGACCAAGGAGGGCTACCACCTGCGGTTCCCGCTGCCGGAGCGGTGCCGGGACGGGCGCCTGGACGCGGCCGCGATGGTGGCGCTGTCGTCCGGGTCGTCGGGGCGGGCGACGGTGTGGCCGCGCTCGGAGCGTGACGAGGAGCCGGTGACCGCCCGGTTCGCGCAGGTGTTCCGGGACGGGTTCGGCGCGGACCGGCGCAGCACCCTGGCGGTGGTGTGTTTCGCGCTGGGCAACTGGGTCGGCGGGATGTACACGGTAGCGGCCTGCCGGCAGTTGTCGGCCGCGGGGTTTCCGGTCACGGTGGCCGCCCCGGGCAACGACATCGGCGAGATCCTGCGGGTGGTCGGCGAACTGGGCCGGCACTTCGAGCAGGTGGTGCTGCTGGGTTATCCGCCGTTCGTGAAGAACGTCGTGGACGCCGGCCTGGCCCGGGGCGTGGACTGGCCGGAGTACGACGTGAAGCTGGTGCTGGCCGGTGAGGTGTTCAGCGAGCAGTGGCGGGATCTGGTCGCCGCCCGGGCCGCGATCACCGACCCGGTGTCCGGGGTGGCGTCACTGTACGGGACGGCCGACGCCGGGGTGCTCGGCAACGAGACGGCGTTGAGCGTACGGATCAGGCGGTTTCTCGCCGACCGCCCGGAGGTCGCCACGAAACTGTTCGGCGACTCCCGGCTGCCTACGCTCGTTCAGTACGATCCGGCGGCCCGCCTGTTCGAGACGGCGCCGGACGGGACGCTCGCGTTCAGCGCCGACGGCATGGTGCCGCTGGTCAGGTACCACATCGCGGACGAGGGCGGGCTGCTGTCGTACCCGGAGATGGTCGCGCTCTGCCGGGAGCACGGCTTCGATCCGGGTGACGGCCCGGAGCTGCCGTTCGTGTACGTGTTCGGCCGTTCCCTGTTCACCGTGTCGTTCTTCGGCGCCAACGTCTACCCGGAGAACGTCACCGTGGGTCTGGAACGGCCGGGGGTCAGCGAGTGGACGACCGGGCGCTTCGTGCTCCGGACGATCGAGGACGAGGACCGTGACCGGCATCTGTCGGTCGTGGTGGAACTCGCCGCCGGCGCGGAGCCCACGCCGGAGCGTGCGGCGCTCGCCGCCGGATCGATCCGCACCGAGCTGCTGCGCCTGAACAGCGAGTTCGCCAACTACGTGCCGCCGGAGCACCGGACGCCGCGGATCGAGTTGCGCCCCGCCGACGACCCGGAGTTCTTCCCGCGCGGGGTGAAGCACCGCTACACCCGGCGGTAGTCAGCGCTGCGACTCGAAGTGGTCCTTCATGGCCGGGTAGTAGTCGTCGAAGCTGGGGAGCGGGGTGCCGTCGCGGGAGGCCACCAGCAGGTCCAGGTAGTACTCCCAGCCGGGGCCGACCTCGCCGACGTTCTCCGTACCGGAGAGGTGCTGGGTGAAACGCAGCTCGGTGACGCCGCCCGCCTCGGTGAGCACCATGTCGAGATGCCAGCTTCCGTAGTCGTCGACGGCGGAGAGCGCCAGGCGGCGGGGCGGCTCGCACGCGTCGATGGTCATGTCCATCCACGGCCGGCCCTCCTCCTGGACCATCTGGACCTGGATGGTGTTGCCGGGCGCGGCGTCGCCCTTCCACGGGCCGAACCATCGGGCCGTACGGTCGGGCTCCGTCAGGCTGGCCCAGACGTCCGCGACCGGCGCGCGGAAGCTGCGGGTCAGAACCAGGTCACCGCCCAGGATCCGGCCGGTGGGTGTCGGGCTCATGCGCTCTCCTTCTCAGCAACGGGAACGTCTCGCCGTTCCCGGCGGGTTCGGTACACCTCGGTCTCCAGGGCGTCGAGGTGCTGCTGCCAGCCGGCCGGGCGCCGCAGCGTCTCCAGCCACCCGGCGAGTTCGTCGAGCGGCCCGGTGACCAGCTCGTAGACCCGGCGGCGCCCGTCAGCGGTGCCGCGGACGAGCCCGGCCTCGCGCAGCACGCGCAGATGCCGGCTGACCGCGGGCCGGCTGATCGCGAACCGGTCCGCGACCTGCCCGGCCGTCATCGGCTCGCCGCGCAGCATCAGCAGGATCTCGCGCCGCACCGGGTCGGCGATCGCGCCCGCCACCTCGTCCACCCCGAAAGCGTAACTGCCAGGTTACGCTTTCGGTGGGATGTATGCTGCTCGGCGGAACATTCCCTCGTCGATGGCCCGCGTGCGCCGACAAGCACGTACCAGATGATCCTTGATTTTCGGAGCGTCTCCGCTCTCGTCCGGTGAGCCCCGCCATCCGCACCCGCACCCCGCGGGAGATCCGGTCCGCCCGCCGTCCCAGCCGGCACCGCTGTTGGGGCCATCTCGTCGCGGCGACCCTCTGGCCGATGCACGACGCCAATCTCGGCACCCTGCTGCGCACCTGCGACGCCGTCGGCGCCTGCCTGGCGGCGCCGCCGTACCACTGGGTGGACGCGGCTCTCGCCCGGGGCAACACGCTACGGAAGCCCGCCTGCGTGCACCGGGTCGGCGATCCCCTGGCCTGGCTCGCCGGGGAGCGCGCGGCGGGCACACAGGTCCTCGGGGTGGAACTCGCCGACGAGGCGGTCCGGCTCGCCGACCTGCCGGCGGCCCGGCGCCGCACCGTCATGGTGCTCGGGCACGAGGCCACCGGAATCCCGCCGGAGGCGCTCGATCTGCTCGACGGCGTGGTGGAGATCCCGATGATCGGCAACGGGTCGAGCCTGAACGTCGCCGTGGCCGGCTCGCTGGTGCTGTACAAGCTCGCCGGACTGCTGTGATGTTGAGCCATGGTGAAACCGACGCTGGTCGTGATCCGGGGCAACTCGGGATCCGGGAAGACCACCACGGCCCGTGAGGTGCGCCGCCGCTACGGCCGCGGCGCCGCTCTGGTCGAACAGGACTATCTGCGCCGGGTCCTGCTGCGCGAGCACGGCAGCAACCGCCACGATCCGGTCGCGCCCGCGTTCATCGACACCACCGTACGATCGGCGCTCGGCCTCGGCTATCACGTGGTGCTGGAGGGCATTCTGGACTCCGGCGGCCACGGCACGGCGCTGCGCCGGCTGATCGCCGACCATCCCGGCCCGGCGAGCGTCTTCTACTTCGACGTGTCGTTCGAGGAGACGGTCCGCCGGCACGAAGGCCGCGCCGAACCGATTCCGGTCACCGCCGAGACGATGCGCGACTGGTACGCCGACCGCGATCTGCTCGGCGTCGAGGGCGAGCACGTCATCGGGGAGTCCACCGGCTTCGACGCGGCGGTGGAGACGATCCTGCACGTCAGTGGGCTTGCGGCGGCGGCCGCCCTGACCCCGTGCCCGACCCGTTGCCACCGCTGCGCCGAGAAACACCGCAGATAAGTGGACTAAATGCCCGAATCGGGCATAAAGTTCCCATCCGTCGGCGGTGGTTCCGCTCCGCCGTCCCGAGAGAAGGGGACCATGTCATGAAGAAGACCACTGTCAAGCGCCCGTACGAGGCTCCCAAGGTGACGGTCGTCGGTGACTTCCGTACCGAGACCGGGCTCCTGCAGTTCAAGGGCCGCGACCGCCTGATCCTGAGCAAGAACTGATCTCTCGGTCGCCGTACTGAATTCATGTCTGTCGTGACTGACATGCTGCGCCACGGCGAGCCGTACTTCGTGGTCCTCCCCGACCACGAGGCCGGCCTCGCCGTGGCCCGGCGCCTGGACGGGCCGCACACCCGTACCCTCCGGCACGCGTCCGGGCGGCCCTGGATCGTCGGGCGCTGGTCCGGCGACGAACTCACCGTGGCGCAGGCGGGCTCCGCCGGGATCGCGCTGCTCGGCTGCTGCCCGATCGATCCGGAGGCGCTGGCCCGCCGGGCCGGCCGGTTGCGGGAGGTCGCCGACCTCGACGCGTTCGCCGCCTCGCTGACCGGAAGCTTCCACCTGGTGGCCACCGCGGCCGGGCGGGTCCGGTTCCAGGGCAGCGTCTCGAATCTGCGGATCGCCCACTACGCCCAGGTCGAGGGCATCCAGGTCGGCTGCGACCGGGCCGACGTGCTGGCCGCTCTCGCCGGCGCGGCCCTCGACGAGCGGCAGATCGCGGTACGGCTGCTCTGGCCGGCGCCGCATCCTCTCCTGGACAAGCCGTTGTGGCACGGGGTGCACGGCGTTCCAGCCGGACGGTACGCGGTGCTGGACCGCGGCGGCCGGACCGTACACATCGCACGCTGGTGGAAGCCCCCGGAGCCCACCCGGTCGCTCGCCGAGGGCGCTCCGCTGGTCCGCGAGGCCCTCGCCGACGCGGTGCGCGCGCGTACGGCGGCCGGCGGGACGATCAGCAGCGACCTGTCCGGAGGCCTGGACTCGACGTCGGTCTGTTTCCTCGCCGCGACCGGCGACAGCCGCGTGCTCGCGAGCACATGGCCGGGGTTGGACCCCACCGATGACGACCTGCCGTGGGCACGGCGGGCCGCCGCCCATATGCCCGGTGTGGAGCACCTGGTGTGGCGGGCCGAGGACTCCCCGCTGGTCTACGAGGGGCTGCTCGACATCGACGACCCCCTGGACGAACCGACCATCGGCATGCTGGACCGCGCCCGCGCGCTGAGTCATGTGCCGCAGTTGGCCGCCGCGGGCAGCCGGCTGCATCTGACCGGGATCGGCGGCGACCATCTCACCTGGTGCTCGGAGGCCTACTACCACCGGCTGCTGCGCCGCCGTCCGGTAGCCGCGATCCGGCAGTTGAGGGGTTTCCGGGCCCTGTTCACCTGGCCGCTGCTCCCGATGCTGGGCGCGCTCGCCGACACCAGGTCGTACCCGCGCTGGCTCGCCGGCACCGCCGGTGAACTGCGGCAACCGTTGCCGGAGCCGGTCCGGGGCACGCTCGGCTGGACCTCGCCACCACGTCTGTTCCCGTGGGTGACCAATCACGCCGCCGAACTGGTGGTGGAGACGATGCGGGCCGCGGCGGAATCGGTGGAACCGCTGAGCGGCGACCGCGGCATGCACGTCGACATCGAACAGATCCTGGTCACCGGCCGGATCGTCCGCCAGTGGGAGCAGATGAGCCGACGGGCCGGACTGCCCATGGCCTCGCCGTTCTTCGACGACCGGGTGATCAGCGCGTGCCTTTCGGTGAACCCACTGGAGCGGGTCACCCCGTGGCGCTACAAACCGCTGCTCGTGGAGGCCATGCGCGGCGTCGTCCCGGACGAGTGCCTGGCCCGGACCAGCAAGGCCCAGGCCGCCCGGGACGCCGCCCTGGGCCTGCGCCGCAACCGGGCCGACCTGATCGCCATGTGGGAGCAGTCGCGCCTGGCGGAGATGGGCCTGGTCGACCGCGACCGGCTCATCGACCTGACCGAGCGGCCGGACGATCCGAGCCTGCGCCACGCGGTCCTCTACTCGACCATCGGCTGCGAAGTGTGGCTGCGCGGGCTGGGCACCATGGAAAGGAGTTCCGGCGATGTCGCCACGGCTGCACCCTGATCTGACGACGGCCGACACCGAGTACGGCACCGTCCTGCTGGACCAGCGGGACGGGCGGTACTGGCAGCTCAACCCGAGCGCGGCCCTGATCATGCGGATCCTGACCGAGGGCGGTGATCGCGACCGCGCCGCCGACACCCTGCTCGACGCGTTCGACGTGGACCGGGACCGGGCGCTGCGCGACGTCGACGCGGTGCTCGCGGAACTCACCGCGGCCGGGCTGGTGGTCTCGTGACGACGCCCGCGGCCCTGGTACGGCCCACGCCGCCGGGCACCGTCGGCCGGCGGTTGGTGGCGCGCGTCGCCGTACTCCTGGCCCGTGGTCTGGCGATGGCGCCGCCCAAACGCATCCGTGCGGTGCTGACGGTGCTGCGCCGCGGGGCCCGGCCGTCCGGGTACGCGGAGGCGAAGGCTGCGCGGGACATGGTCCTCGCGGTCAGCCTGCGATGCCTGGGCCCGCAGGGATGCCTGCCCCGGTCGCTGGCCACCGTGATCCTGTGCCGCCTAGCCGGCCACTGGCCGGCCTGGTGCGTCGGGGTCGGGATGGCGCCGCCGTTCACCGCGCACGCCTGGGTGGAGGCCGGCGGGCGGATGGTGGACGAACCGATGCCCGACGGATATCTGGCCAAACTGATCACGGTTCCGGCGTCCGGTGACCGCTGACCCGGCGCGCCCGGCCGATGGCCGGCTGGGTCTGCTCGACCTGATCCGCGGCCACCGCCGGCGCATCGCCCTGGCCGTGGCGCTGACCCTCACGGGTTCCGCGCTCGGTCTCGCCCAGCCGCTGCTGGTCCGGCATCTCGTCGAGGCCAGCGGCGCCGGGCGGCCGCTCACCGTCGTGGTCCTGCTGTTGGTGGCGCTGTTCGCGGCGCAGGCGCTGGTCCAGGCCGTCGCCGGGTTCGTGCTGGCCCGGGCCGGGGAGGAGATCGTTCTCGGGATCCGGCTCAACCTGGTGCACCGCCTGCTGCGGCTCACCATGCCGGTCCACGACCGCTACCGGGTCGGCGATCTGATCTCGCGGGCCGGAACCGACAGCTTCGCGCTGCGCCGGCTCGTCGCCGACGGCTGTACGGACGCGGTCGCCGGCGTGATCGGGCTGGGCGGGGCGGTGGCCGTGCTGATCTGGCTCGACCCGCTCCTGTTCCTCGTGGTGGCGGTGCTCGTGGCGGCCGGCCTGTCCACCCTGGTGCCGATGATGCGCGGCATGCGGCAGGCCTCGCTCGGCGGCCAGCAGGCCACCGGTGAGATGGCCGGCGACCTGGACCGGGCGCTGTCGTCGCTGCGGACGGTACGGGCCAGCCGCGCCGAGCAGCGGGAGACCGAGCGCATCGGGGCGCAGGCGCGTACCGCCTATGCGCACGGTGTCCGTACGGCCCGGCTGAGCGCAGCGGTGGGGGTGGCGAGCCACCTGGCGGTGGACGGCTCCTTCCTGGTGGTGCTGCTGGTCGGCGGCGTGCGTGTCACCACCGGCGAGAGCTCGCTGGCCGACCTGGTGGCGTTCCTGCTGTACATCACCTATCTGGCCGTACCGATCAGCTCGGTCTTCCAGGCGATCAGCGCGATCCAGGAGAGCCGTGGCGCGCTGGAGCGTGTCAACGAGATCCTGGCCCTGCCGGGCGAGACCGACGAGCCGGCGCCCCTTGCACGCCGGCCGGCCGGGCAGTCGGCGGCGGCGCTGGAGTTCCGCGACGTCTGGTTCGGGTACGACCCGGGGCAACCGGTTCTGCGGGGTCTCACGCTGCGGGTGCCGGAGCGGGGCCACATCGCGCTGGTCGGCGGTTCCGGCGCGGGCAAGTCGACGATCTTCGCCCTGGCCGAACGGTTCTACGAGCCGGAGATCGGCCAGATCCTGCTCGGTGGCATGGACGTGCGGGCGATGCGCCGGTCCGAGTGCCGAGCCCGGATCGGCCTGGTCGAACAGCACTCGCCGATCTTCCACGGCACCCTGCGGGAGAACCTCACCTACGGCGCGCCCGGCGCGAGCCCCGCCGAGATCGCCCGGGTCGTCGAGCTGACCAACCTCGACGATCTGGTGAAGCGTCTGCCCGGCGGGCTGGACAGCCAGCTCGGCGAGCGCGGGGTCCGGCTGTCCGGCGGCCAGCGCCAGCGGATCGCCGTGGCCCGGGCGCTGCTGGCCCGCCCGGTCCTGCTCCTGCTGGACGAACCCACCGCCCACCTGGATCCGGTCAACGAGGCCGCCCTGCGCCGGGCCATCGAGCAGGTCTCCCGAGACTGTGCCCTGCTGGTGGCGGCGCACCGTTTCTCGACCGTCCGGGACGCCGACCAGATCGTCGTGCTGGACGGCGGCCGGGTCGTCGCGGTCGGCGATCACGAGGATCTCCTGGTCAGCAGCCCGTACTACCGGCGGCTGGCCGCCGAGTGGATGGTCCCCGCCCGAGAACCGTGACCTGCCATCATCCATCGATGGATGCGACTCTGGACCGTCCGCTGAGCGAGGCGGAGATCGAGGCCGTGCGGCACTGGCCGCGCTATGCGCACACCAGCGCGACGCCGGTCGACAGCGGTGTCCTGGTGACATTGCTCAACGAGTTACTCGGGCAACTGCCCTGGTGGGACCGCGCGTGGCGGGTGACCGGCGCGGGGCATGCCGATCCCCTCGACATGACCCGGGTCGACGTGGTCCCGGATCCGGTCGAGGTGGCCGTCCCCGGCACCGTGGGCCGCGACGGCGCCGACGAGCTGCCGCTGTCCGCCCGGATCCGGATCCACGGCGACCGGCTGGTCCGTTTCGAGGTGAAGGTGGGTGATCTGGTCATCGCGCCGGGTCGCGAGCCGGCCGGGAAGCCGGAACGGCACCGCTTCGGCGTGGTGCTCACCGCGCTGATGACGTCGCACGGCATCTCCCGGCGGGAGATGGCGCGGCGGTGCGGGCTGGCCGAGTCGACGATCGCCGCGGCGATGGGCGGGCGGCGCCCGCACGAGCGCGTGATCAAGTCGGTCGCGCCGGAGGTGGGGATGACCGTGGAGGACCTGACCGCCCTCGCTGATTGACAGGTTTCTATTCAGAGGATCACTATTGGGAGCGCTCCCATCCCCCTCGCTCTCCCGGAGACCCCCGTGCGCACATCCCTGTTATGGAAGGCGGTGGCGAGCGGCGTATTCGTAGCCGCCGTCGCCACCGCGCCCTCCAGCGCCCACGCTCTCGCCACCACCCGCGTCGACGTCGACGTCCGGGCCGGCCTCGCCGGAGTCGCCGACCAGGCCGTCGGCGTCAACCACGCCATCTGGGACTCCCAGCTCGGCACCCCGGCCGTCGCCGACCTGCTCAAGGACGCCGGGGTCGGCATGCTGCGGTACCCGGGCGGCTCGTACGCCGACATCTACCACTGGGAGAACCACACCGCGCCCGGCGGTTACGTGGCGCCCAACACCGATTTCGACACGTTCATGGCCGGCGCCCAGCGCACCGGCGCCGAGCCGATGATCATCGCGAACTACGGCACCGGGACCGCGCAGGAGGCGGCCGGCTGGGTCCGGTACGCGAACGTCGAGAAGGACTACGACGTCACCTACTGGACGATCGGCAACGAGAACTACGGCAACGGCCACTACGGCGCCGCCTGGGAGGCCGACGACCACGCCGACAAGAGCCCCAAGGAGTACGCGGCGACCGTCATCGCGTACGCCGAGGCCATGAAGGCCGTCGACCCGAAAATCAAGATCGGCGCCGTGCTGACCATGCCGGGCAACTGGCCGGACGCCATCGTCGGCGCCGGCGACCAGGGCTCCTGGAACCAGGAGGTGCTCACCCGCGCCGGCCACGTGATCGACTTCGTCGACGTGCACTGGTACCCGGGCGGCGGCACCCCGGCCGAGACGCTCACCAAACCCGCGCAGATCCAGGACGCCGTCTGGACGCTGCGGCAGCAGATCGAGCGGTACGCCGCCGCGAGCGCCGGCCGCATCCGGATCAGCATGACCGAGACCAACGTCGAGGTCGGCCGCAACACCCAGCCGGGCGCGCTGTTCCTGGCCGACGTCTACAGCGGCCTGCTGGCCCAGGGCGTCTTCACGGTCCACTGGTGGAACGTCCACAACGGCCTCGGCACCGTCTCCACGGTCGCCGGGCAGACCGACTACGGCGACTACGGGCTGCTGTCCAGCGGGAACTGCACGGCCGACAACGCGGTCTGCCAGCCGCCGATGAACACGCCGTTCGCGCCGTACCACGCGCTGTCGTTGGTGGGCGACTTCGCCCGGCCGGGCGACCGGTTCATCGCCGCGGGCTCCGGCGACGCGCTGGTCAGCACCCATGCGGTACGCCGGGCGAACGGCGACGTGGCGGTGCTGATGATCAACAAGGACCCGGACGCCGAACGGACCGTGTCGCTGAACTACCACGGCTTCACGGCCGCGGTGGGGACGCCGACGGTGTCCACCTACACCAGCGGCGCCGGCGCGGTGACCACGGCACCGGCGGGTACGGCCACGTCGCAGAAGCTTCCGCCGTACTCGATCTCGCTCTTGACCGTGAAGTCGGCCGACGCCGTGACGGGCGCGCCGAGGGCGCCGGCCCAGCCGACCGCGACGGTGACCGACCGCTCGGCGACGATTTCCTGGCAGTCGACCGGATCCGGCCTCAAGTACGAGGTGTACCGGCAGCACGGCGGCACCGCCGAACTTCTCGGCGAGACCACCGGAACCTCGCTGACCGCGAACAACCTGGAGCCGGGCCGCCGGTACACGGTCAACGTGGTGGCCCGGGACGGATCCGGGCGAGCGTCGGCCGGCTCGCCGCCGCTGACCTTCACCACCGGCACCCCGGCGACGTCGGCGTGCACCGTGAAGTTCCGGGACGTCAACGACTGGGGCAACGGCTACGTGGGCCAGGTCGACATCACCAACAACACGGCCGCCGCGGTCAACGGCTGGACGCTGACGTTCACCTGGCCGACCACCTGGCAGAGTGTGAGCAGCGGCTGGAACGCCACCTGGACCTCCAGCGGCCGCACGGTCCGGGTGACCAGCGACGGCACGCTGGCCGCCGGCGGGTCCACCGGCGTCGGATTCGTCGGCAACTACAGCGGCCCGAACGTGCTGCCGACCGTCTTCACGCTCAACGGGAACGTCTGCACCAGCGTGTGACGCCTGTTCCCCGGTCCGGGCATCGCCCGGACCGGGCGACGGCCGTCACATCGGCCCTGTTTCCCTCATTTGTTCCCAGCGGCGCCGATAGGTTTCCTGACGAACCCGATCAGTGGAAGAGAAGCCGAATCGTGCTGCGCTCGCTCACCGCCGCCCTTGATCCGATCACGCTCGTCGTCACTGGTCTCGTGCTCTGCGCGCTGGTCGTGACCCTTCTACGCCGCACCGTCCGTCCCGTCGTGGAGGACGCCTGCCGCACCGCCCTCGACCGGATGCGACCGCACCTGCCCGCCGGGCTGCTGCGGCTGGCCGGCCGCGTCGAGCCGGCCACCATCCGCGAGATTCTGGTCACCACCCTCGCCGCCGGGATCGCCTGGAACGCCGCCGACATGCTGCACCTGGTCGGCCCGGTCACCGCCGCGATCATCGCGACCCTGTCGGTGCAGATGAGCTCGCACGCGTCGCTGCGCGCGGGCGCCCAGCGCCTGATCGGCACGGTCGCCGGGATCGCGCTCTCGGTCGCCGCGTGGGGCGTGTTCGGCCTCAGCGCGTGGTCGATCGCGGTGATCGCCGGTCTCGGCCTGGCCGTGGGCCGGGTGCTGCGCCTCGGCGACGCCTCGGTGCTCGTGCCGCTCACCTCGCTGGGCATCCTGGTCGGCGGCACCGCCGTCACCGAGGCGTTCGTGTGGGAGCGCGTCGCCGCCACGGCCCTCGGCATCGTGGTCGGCGTGATCCTGTCGCCGCTGGTCGGTGGCATGACCCCGCTGGAGCGCGCCCGCGTCAAGGCCACCCAGCTGTCGACCGAGATCGCCCGGCTGCTGCGCCAGCTCGGCGACGGCGTCCAGGACGGGTACGACCGCGACCAGGCCGAGCAGTGGCTGGCCCGCTCCCGGGAGCTGGACGAGGACCTCGGGGACGCGATCGCCGCCGTGGAGGAGCTGACCAAGCAGGCCCGCTGGTCGCTGACCACCCCGATCGCCAAGGTCACCCCGCTGGACGAGCGGGTCCGTGCCCTGGAGCACGGCGTGCACCAGGTCAACTCGGTGGCCCGGTCGATGTTCGACGCGGCCGCCACCTCGCACACCCCGGCCGTGCCGAAGCGCCTCGGCCAGGTGCTGATCGCCGTCTCCGAGGCGTTCGAGGCGCACGCCTCTGACGCCGGCAAGCTGGAGCAGGTGCTGGGCGACCTGCGCGAGACTCGTCAACGGACGCTGCGGCAGGTGCGCACCGAGATCGACGACACCGGCGTGCTGGTGCTCACCGGCTCGATCATGACCGACATCGAACGGATGGCCGGTGGCCTGGAGCGGTCCGCCCCGGCGCTCGCGGTCGGCGTCCGCGAGCCCGGCCCGGCCGTTCCGGCGGTCTCCGAGGTGCTGCCCGCGGTCCGGATGATCTGGGAGAAGACGGTCACGACGAGGGCAGACCGCTAGGTCTCGCCGTACGTGTCAGGGCGTAGTGTCCCTGTCGGGCGAAGGTCGGAAACACGTACGGAAGGACTCTTTCACGATGGCTGACTTGCGCGAGGCGATCGACCAGGGGCGGACCGCCCTGGGCATCGAGCTGGGATCGACCCGCATCAAGGCGGTGCTGACCGGCCCGGACCACACGGTGATCGCGGTCGGCAGCCACGACTGGGAGAACCAGTTCGTCGACCGGACCTGGACCTACTCCCTCGAGGCGGTGTGGGAGGGGCTCCAGGGCTGCTTCGCCGCCCTCGCCTCCGACGTCAAGAAGCGGTACGGCACCGAGCTGCGCACCGTCGGCGCCCTCGGCGTCTCCGCCATGATGCACGGCTACCTGGCGTTCGACGGCGACGGCGAGCTGCTCACCCCGTTCCGCACCTGGCGCAACACCAACACCGGTGACGCGTCCGAGGCGCTCAGCGAGCTGTTCGGCTACAACATCCCGCACCGCTGGAGCATCGCCCACCTCTACCAGGCGGTCCTGGGCGGCGAGGAGCACCTCGGCCGGATCGCCCACCTCACCACCCTCGCCGGATACGTGCACTGGAAGCTCTCCGGCCGCCAGGTGCTCGGGGTCGGCGACGCCAGCGGCATGTTCCCGATCGACATCGCCACCGGCGGCTACGACACCCGGATGCTCGGCCAGTTCGACGAGCTGGCCGCCGGCCGGGTGCCGCTGAAGCTGGCCGAGCTGCTGCCGGCCGTGCTGCCCGCGGGCGAGGCGGCCGGCACGCTGACCGAGGAGGGAGCGCGGCTGCTCGACCCCACCGGCGCGCTCCAGCCGGGCGCCGCCCTGTGCCCGCCGGAGGGTGACGCCGGCACCGGCATGGTGGCCACCAACTCGGTGGCCCGCCGCACCGGCAACATCAGCGCGGGCACCAGCATCTTCGCCATGATCGTGCTGGACGGCGAGCTGAGCCGCCGGCACCCGGAGATCGATCTGGTCACCACCCCGGCCGGTGACCTGGTGGCGATGGTGCACTGCAACAACGGCGCCAGCGAGCTGAACTCGTGGGCCGGCCTGTTCGCCGAGTTCGCCACCGCGCTCGGGGCGAAGGCGGACAGCAACGCGGTCTTCGAGACGCTGTTCAAGGCCGCGCTGGACGGCGCACCGGACGGCGGCGGCCTGATGGCGTTCAACTACCTGTCCGGTGAGCCGATCACCAAGCTGCACGAGGGCCGGCCGCTGTTCCTGCGGGAGCCGGGCAGCAGCCTGAACCTGGCCACGTTCATGCGGACCCAGCTGTACTCGGCCCTGGCCACCCTGCGCATCGGCATGGACGTGCTCCAGAAGGCCGAGTCGGTGCGGCTGGACCGGATGTTCGCGCACGGCGGCCTGTTCAAGACCGAGGGCGTGGCGCAGCGGCTGCTCGCGGCCGCCATCGACACCCCGGTCACGGTCGGCGACTCGGCCTCCGAGGGCGGCGCCTGGGGCATCGCGGTGCTGGCCGCCTTCCTCACCACCCGCACGCCCGGCCAGAGCCTCGACGCCTTCCTGACCGATGTCGTCTTCGCCGGCGCCCGGCTGGACACCGCCGAGCCGGTTGCGGCGGACGTCGAGGGCTTCAACGCCTTCATGCGGCGGTACGTTGCCGCGCTCCCGGTCGAGGAGGCGGCGACCCGTCACAGCTGACGGTGCAGACGGGCGGCCTGGCGGGTCAGGTGGTCGCGTTCGGCCAGGTTCGATGCCTGGGCGGCGGCCTCCGCGTACAGCCGGGCCGCCCGTTTCCTGTCTCCGTCACGTTCGTGCAGGTAGGCGGCGACCGCGGCGTACCGGGGAAGGGTTTGGTCGAGGTCTGACAGGGCCGCCAGGCCGGCCCGTGCGCCGTCCGCCTCGCCGACCGCGACGGCCCGGTTCAGCCGGACCACGGGGCTGTCGGTGAGGCGGGCCAGTTCGTCGTACCACTCCACGATCTGCACCCAGTCGGTCTCCCCGGCATGGGGCGCGTCGGCGTGCAGGGCCGCGATCGCGGCCTGCGCCTGGAACTCGCCGAGGCGATCGCGCGCCAGCGCCGCCTGCAGGATCAGGACGCCTTCGGCGATCAGCGCGGTGTCCCAGCGCGTGCGGTCCTGCTCGGCCAGCGGGACGAGACCACCGTCATCACCGGTACGCGCGTCGCGCCGCGCGTGGTGCAGCAGCATCAGAGCGAGCAGCCCGTGCACCTCGGGGTGATCGATCGTGGCGGCGAGCTGCCGGGTGAGCCGGATCGCCTCGGCCGCCAGGTCGACGTCGCCGGTGTAGCCCTCGTTGAACACCAGGTAGAGCACTCGCAACACGGTCGCCACGTCACCGGGCTGGTCGAACCGCACGCGAGAGACCGTCCGCTTGGCCCGGCTGATCCGCTGCGCCATGGTGGCCTCCGGCACGAGGTACGCCTCGGCGATCTGCCGGGTTGTCAATCCACCGACGGCCCGCAGCGTCAGCGCCACCGCGGACGCCGGGGTCAGTGACGGATGCGCGCACAGGAAGTAGAGCTGGAGCGTGTCGTCGACCGAGGACGCCGGGCCGGGCGGCGGCTCCTGGTCGGCGGCCTCCTCCCGGCGGCGGCGGGCCGCCTCCGACCGGGCCGCGTCGAGGAACCGCCGCCACGCCACCGTGACCAGCCAGCCCTTCGGGTCGCGGGGCGGGTCGTCCGGCCACACCCGCAGCGCCTCGACCAGCGCGTCCTGGACGGCGTCCTCGGCCGCCGCGAAGTCTGCTCCGCGGCGGACGAGGATCCCGAGCACGCCCGGGGTGAGGCTCCGCAGCTCCTCCGGCGTCATTCGGTGATCGTCGGCATTTCCGCGAAGCAGGGGCGCAGTTCCAGCCACTCGTGGATCGGCTTTCCGTCCTTGCCGGGGGCGGCGGACAGCTCGCCGGCCAGTTCGACGGCCCGCTCGTGACTGTCCACGTCGATGATCATGAAGCCGGCGATCAGGTCCTTGGTCTCGGCGAACGGGCCGTCGGTGACCGGCGGGCGGCCCTCCCCGTCGTACCGGACCCAGGTGCCCTCGGGCAGCAGCGCCTGCTCGCTGACGAACTCACCAGTCTCCACGAGCCGGTTCGCGAAGTCGCTCATGTAAGCGATGTGCGCCGAGATCTCCTCGGGCGTCCACTTCTCCATCGGCACGTCGTTGACCGGGGCCGGAGCGCCACGGTAGTGCTTGAGCAGCAGGTACTTGGCCATGATGGTTCTCCCGACAGTGCTGGTGCGACCCATTGTGGTCGGCGTTCGGACCGGGGACGGAGCCGGTCACCGGTTCTCGACATCACCGTCCAGAATTTTTATGACGCCGGCCGGGCAGAGGGTGGCCGCGTCCCGGGCGGCGGGTTCGTCGGCGGCCGACGGGATCTCCGCCAGCAGGATCACGACGCCGTCCTCGTCGCGCTGATCGAACACGTGCGGGGCGGTGAAAGCGCATTGACCAGCACCGATGCACTTGTCTTCGTCGACGGTGACCTTCATGGCTCCTCCGGTGATCGTTTTCAACCGTTTGCTACCGGGTCATCCCGTGCGTACGGTACCAAGTAATCAGGCGTTTACCTCAGGGAGAGGGTGCAGATGCTCGACTACCCGTTCACGCCACCGACCGCCGTGGACCCGCCCGACGAATGGCGGGAACTGCGCGCCACCTGCCCGGTCGCGCCGGTCCGCACGCCCGCCGGGATCGAGGCCCTCCTGCTCACCCGGTACGACGACGTGCGCACCACCATCACCGACCGCCGCTTCGTCCGGAACACGCCGGCCGGCAGCAACGCCGTCGGCACGCAGGCCGCCTTCATGGCCGACGAGGCCCAGCACATGCGCTGGCGCCGTCTGCTCAGCCGCTCCTTCACCGCCAAGCGCATGACCGCCCTGGAGCCCGGCATCGCCCGGATCACCCACGACCTCATCGACGAGATGACCAAACAGGGCCCACCCGCCGACCTGCGGACCGCCCTCGGTTTCCCGCTGCCCGTCTACGTGATCTGCGACCTGCTCGGCGTGCCCGCCGCCGACCGGGAGCGATTCGCCCGCTGGTCCGACCACTTCCTCAACCTCACCCGGTACACCGCCGAGGAGGCCAGGCAGTCCGGCCTGGAGATGTGGCAGTACATGCTGGCCCACGTCGAGGCGAAACGCTCCGCACCGGGCGACGACCTGCTGTCCGAACTGGTCACGGTCGTCGACTCCGAGGACGGCCGGCTCACCGAGCAGGAGTGCGTCTTCACCGGCCAGGCGCTGCTCGTCGCCGGGCACGAGACCACCGCCAACATGATCGGCAAGATGGTCGCCATGCTGCTCGCCGAGCGGGGCCGCTGGGAACTCCTGCTCGCCGAACCCGGCCTGGTGCCGAGCGCCGTCGAGGAGGTGCTGCGCTTCGACGCCAACCTCGGATTCGGGATGCACCGCCTGGTCACCGAACGCACCGAGATCGCCGGGACCGTCGTCGAGGCCGGAACCACCGTGCTGTCGTCGACGCCGTCCGCCAACCGGGACGAACGGGTCTTCGACCACCCCGACGAGATGGACCTGGCCCGCTCCCCCAACCCGCACCTCACGTTCGGCGCGGGCCCGCACTCCTGCCTCGGACAGTCGCTGGCCCGGGTCGAACTGCGCACCGTGCTGGCCGTCCTGCTGGAACGGCTGCCCGGTCTGGAGCTGGCGGTGCCGGTCGAGGAGCTGCGCCGCCGTCAGGGCCTGCTCGTCGGCGGCCTGGAGGAGGTGCCGGTCCGCTGGTAGAGCCTCACCTCCGGTAGAGAGCGGGCACCGGGGGCAGCTCCACGGCATGGCGGTCGCCGCTGGTCAGCGCCGCCACACAGGCGTGCGCCACGAACGTCGCCGCGAACCCGTCCCAGGCGGACGCGCCACCGGCCGCCCCGTCGATCCAGTCCTGCAACTCCAGCCGGTACGCCTCGGCGAACCGCGGCCGCCAGTCCCCCGGCAGCGCCCGCGCGTGCAGCCCGCCCCGGCGCAGCGACGTCGGCGGCGGCGCGTCCACCGTCACCGTGCCCGTCTCACCGACCAGCTCACAGCGCACCTCGTAGCCGTACCGGGCGTTGGCGAAGATCTCCACGTCGGCGAGCACCCCCGACTCGGTGGTGAGGACCAGCAACTGCGGATCCTGGGTGCCGCCCGCCTGCCCGCTCGGCCGGGGCGTGTGCACCGCCACCTCGACGATCTCCTCCCCGAACAGCCAGCGCACGATGTCCAGCTCGTGCACCGCCGAGTTGGTGATCAGGGCGGAGCCGGGCAGGCCCGGGACCGCGGCCGGATTCCGGTGCACGTTGTGCATCAGCAGCGGCGCGCCGATCTCGCCGGCGGTCAGCAGCGCCCGCATGCCGGTGTAGCCGGGATCGAAGCGCCGCATGAACCCCACCGTAATCAGCCGGCTGCCGTGTTCAATCTCCGCCTCCACGATCCGGGCGCAGGCCTCGACGGTCGGGGCGAGCGGCTTCTCGCAGAGCACCGGCTTCCCGGCCGCCACACAGGCGAGCACGTAGTCCTCGTGGGTGGCGTCCGACGAGGCGATCAGCACGGCGTCGATGCCGTCGTCGACGATCAGCGCGTACGGGTCGGCGAAGACCCGCGCCCCACCGCTGGCCGCCGCCACCCCGCGGGCCCGGCCCCCGTCGACGTCGAAGACACCGCCGACCCGGGCGCCGGACACCGCCTCGGTGAGCAGCCGGGCGTGGTCGGCGCCCATGACACCGGTGCCGATGACACCGATCCGGGTCACCGTGGGCCCGCCCGCCTCGGCCGGCATCTGCCCCGGCTGAAGCATGGTCGTCACCGCGCCACCTCCATCAGGAACTCCAGGCTGCGGCGCACGTCGCCGACCGGGCCGGCGCCGGCGGCCGGCGGCCCGGTGAGCGCGCAGTCCTGCTCCAGCACGTACCACCCGGTGTAGCCGGCGGTCTCCAGGCGGTCGACGATCCCGGCGACATCCGCGTCACCGGCGCCGAGCGGCGTGTACAGGCCCGCCTTGACGCCGTCCATGTAGCTGCGGCTGCCGTCGCGCACGGTGGCCGCCACCGCGAGATCCACATCCTTCAGATGGACGTGGGAGATCCGGTCGGCCGCCTGCTCCAGCAGCTCGGCGGGGTGCATGCCGCCGATCAGCAGGTGCCCGGTGTCCAGGCAGACCGGCACGTCGCTGCCGTCGAGCAGCCGCAGCACCGCGTCCCGGTCCTCGACCGCCGTACCGACGTGCGGATGCAGGCTGGGCCACAGACCACGGTCGGCGGCCATCTCCCGCAGGACCTCCAGGGTGGCGAAGAGCCGGCGCCACTCGCCGTCGTCCAGGTGGACCTTACGGTCGTAGCTCCCGTCAGCCGACCGGGCGGCCAGAACCACCACCTCCGCTCCCGCGGCGGCCAGGGTGTCCATCGCGAGGGCCGCCGCGGCCAGGTCGGCGTCGGCGCCGACATGCATGGGTACGGGCAGAAAACCGCCGATCAACCGCAGCCCGTGCCGGTCCAGCACCGCCCGTACGTCCGCCGAGGTCATGCCCAGATAGCCGGTCGGGCCCAGCTCGGTGGCACGCAACCCGAGCGCGGCCATCTCGGCGAGAACCCGGTCGGCGAACAGCTCGTACCCCCAGCCGGGCGCCTCACACACGCCCCAGGAGATCGGCGCCCCACCGATGCGGTCCGCAAAGCCCATGACCTGCCCCCTCATATCCCGCCTGATCACGCCGCAGACTCTCCGACCCGGCCGGCCGCCAGCACCCGCTCCACCTCGGCCGTGGTCGGCATGGCGGTGGAGCACTCCAGGCGGCCCGCCACGATCGCGCCGGCCGCGTTGGCGAACCGGACGACACGGGCCAGGGGCCAGCCGGCCAGCAGACCGTGGCACAGCGCGCCGCCGAACCCGTCCCCGGCGCCCAGCCCGTTCACCACTTCCACCTCGGTGGGCGGCAGCCGTACCCCATGATCTTTGGTTTTGGCCAGAACGCCCTCGGGCCCCAGCTTCACGACGGCGAGTGACACCCCGGCGCCGAGCAACGCGGCGGCCGCCGCGTCCGGATCGTCCTCGCCGACCGCGACCGCGCACTCGGTCAGGTTGCCCACCGCCACGCTGACGTGCGGCAACGCTTCCTGGACGGCGGCCCGCGCGGCGTCCGGCGACGACCAGAACATCGGCCGGTAGTCGAGATCCAGCACGGTGAACGGACGGCGGCCACGAGCCCGCCACGCGGCGTGGTGGGCGGACCGGCTGGGATCCTGGGAGAGGCCGGTGACCGTGCACCAGAACACGCCGGCCGCCCGGATCGCGCCGAGGTCCAGCTCGTTCGGCTGGATCATCAGGTCCGGGGCGGTCGGCAGGCGGTAGAAGTAGAGCGGGAAGTCGTCCGGCGGGAAGATCTCACAGAACGTGACCGGGGTCGGCAGGCCCGGCACGGCGGCGACGAACCGGTGGTCCACCCCGAGTTCGGCCAGGGTGCGGCACACGTACCGGCCGAACGGGTCCTCGCCGACGCGGGTGATCACGGCGGTCCGGCGGCCGTGCCGGGCCGCGGCGACCGCCACGTTCGTCGCGCTGCCGCCGAGGAACTTGCCGAACGAGGTGACGTCCGCCAGGCCGACGCCGGTCTGGAGGGGGTAGATGTCGACACCGACGCGGCCCATGGTGACGACTTCGAAGTCCGGCATCTCACCTCTCCGCATCGTAAAGGCGTCGTGTCATGCAGACTCCGACCGCAGGTCGATCACGTCAAGCCTTTGTCCCGACCTGAGATTGAGACGCCGTCCGCTGGGCACCCGGCCGGTATGACGATCGCCGCCACGCCGCTGGAGACCGACACCGCGCTCGTGGACCTCGGGGACGCGTTGCGGGCCGGCGGCTACCGGTTCACGACCACCACGCCGGCCACGCATGAGCGGGTCAACCGGCGACCCGGAAACGCGCGGGCGCGGAGCACGCGCGACGTCTTCGGCTGGAGCCGGCCGTTCGGGCCGGGCGTGCTGCCGGAGCGGATCGTGGAGTTGATGGACATCGCCGGCGTGCTGGACCGGGACGGGGACGTCTGGCGCAGCCGGGTCCGTTTCTCCTGCTACGACGGCGAGATCTTCGTGCATTCGGCGTTTCCGACGACGGCGCCCGACGCGGTGTTCTTCGGGCCCGACACCTACCGGATGGCGGACGCCGCGATCGCCGAGATCGGGAGCCGTGACCGTCCGGTCCGGCGGGCCGTCGACATCGGCTGCGGAACCGGAGCCGGGGCGATCGCCGTCGCCAAGCGGGCGCCCGGCGGCGAGATCCTGGCGGTCGACATCAATCCGGTCGCCCTCCACTTCGCCCGGCTCAACGCCCTCCTGGCCGGCACACCGCATGTGCGGGTGTCCGACAGCGACCTGCTCGACGCCGTCGACGGCGACTTCGACCTGATCGTCACCAACCCACCGTTCATGATCGACCCGGCCGGGCGGGCCTACCGCAACGGCGGCCCGCACGGGCACGAACTGTCCCTGGCCATCGCCTGCGCGGCGGTCGACCGGCTCGCCGTGGGCGGCACCCTGGTGCTGTTCTCCGGCATCGCCATCGTCGAGGGCCGCGACCTGTTCCACGACGCCACCGCCGAGCGCCTCGCCGGAACCGGGCTGTCCTGGACGTACCGGGAGGTGGACCCGGACGTGTACGGCGAGGAGCTGGACGGCCCGGCCTACGCCCACGCCGAACGGATCGCCCTCGTCCTGCTCACCGTCACCAGAGTGTGAGACGGCCGTCATGATCTCCGACGAGGACGGGCAGGGCGTGACCGTGGTGGTCTACGAGGACGGCCCACTGCTGGTCCGCGGTGACTTCACGCTGCGCACCCCGGACGGCGAGATCATCGATCCGGGCCGGGCCACGGTGGCGCTGTGCCGGTGCGGGAAGTCGGCGATCAAGCCGTTCTGCGACGGCACCCACAAGGCGGCCGGTTTCCGGGCCGGAGCGGGCCGGCAGACGCCCGCGCCCCGCTCAAGCGAACCCGAGTAGGGAGCTCTCACCCCGCGACCAGCAGCCCAGCACCTCCCGTGCCCACAGGCCGTCCAGCGCCAGCGCGCAGCGGGCGCCGAAGAGCACGTCGGCGGCGTGATCCGGTTCGGTCGCGCAGAACACGCCACACATGTCGTACGCCGCCAGCTGCTCATGGACGGCGTCCGCCTCCACGTGCTCGTCGTAGAAGCGGGTCGCGCCGGCGTCCCCGCCCAGCCGGCGCAGGCCGTTGCCGTACGCCCGATTGGGTCCGGTCGACGTCATCTCGTAGGCGGCCAGATGTCCCAGCAGGGCCCCGAGCCGATGCCGGTGCAGGGCGAACAGCGACATCAGGTTGTTGGTGGCCAGCGTCAGCGCCGGGGCCACGTGGACGTACGCGCCGTAGGTGGCGTCCAGCCCGAGGGCCGTCATCGTGGACTTGAACAACTCCTGGTGCATCCGGGGCGCGCGGCCCTGCCCGTACTCGTCGATCTGGATCTCGATGAGCGCGGCCTTGGCCACGCCGCCCAGCCGGGGGATCGCGAAGGTGTGCGGATCCGCCTCGCGCAACTGGTAGACCGAGCGATGCGCCGCGAACTCCCGGAACTGCTCCAGGGTGCCCCTGACCCGCAGATGCCTCGACAGCGACGGGCCGCCGTCCTCGCCGGTCATCGCCGTCAGCGTGTGCGCGATCGAAGCGGCCGTGAGCGGCTCGGGCACGACGTCGCGGAAGGGGGCGGCCAGCGCGCGCAGCGCCGCCTCGAACCGCTCTTCGGCGGCCGCCCGCAACCGGATCAGGCTCGGCTCGCACTCCCACCGGTCGTCGACGCCGTCCCAGCCCCGGTAGGACAGCTCGTACATGACGAACAGCGACAGTTGAAGATCTTCGTCGGTCAGCGCGGGATTCAGCGCGAAATCGCCGGCGATCTCCGGGCCGAGTTCGTGCGGCGCGTGCACGAGCGCCGCGGCCAGCGCCGAGGAGACGGGTCCGCGCGCGGTAGGGACCTTCATGGCGCCCGCATGCCCCGATGATCGACGGCCAAACGCCGGTATGGTCGGGGCTGTGGGCAGTGTGACGGTGGTGGGCGCCGGGGTCATCGGGCTGAGCGTCGCGTACGAGCTGGCGGTGGCCGGCCACGAGGTGCGGATCGTGGCCGACCGGGAGGCCGTCGACGGCGTGTCCGGGGTGGCCGCCGCCATCTGGTTCCCGCACGACGTCGACCACTCCGCGTCGGTCCTCGACTCGGCCGCGGTCACCTACCGGCGGCTCGAGGAGCTGGCCGGCAATCCCAGCACCGGTGTCCACATGCGCCCCGGCACCGTCCTGTCCCGCCACCCCGGCCCGGACCTGAGCTGGACCCGGGCGGTGCCGCACACCGAACCGGCCGAGTTGGCCGGAACCAGCGGCATCCGCTGCGTCGTGCCTCTGGCCGAGACCGGTACCTACCTGACGTGGCTGCGTGCCGCGGTCCTCTCCCTCGGGGTCGATGTCGACTGGACCGAGGTGAAGGCGCTGGCGGACCTGCCGCCGTCCGACGCCGTGGTGGTGGCGGCCGGGCTGCGGTCGGCGGCGCTGCTCGGCGACGATCAGGACTGTTTCCCGATCCGGGGCCAGGTGGTGCGGCTGGCCAATCCCGGGCTCACCGAGTGGATCACCGACTCGGACAATCCGGACGGGCTCACCTACGTCGTACCCCGGCTCGGCGACGTGGTCTGCGGCGGCACCGGGGAGGTCGGATCCTGGGACGAGCGGATCGACCCGGACATCGAGGCCGGCATCCTGCGCCGGGTCAGCGCCCTGGTGCCGGAGCTGGCCGGGCAGCCGGTGCTGTCCCGGGCCACCGGGTTACGGCCGGGCCGGTCCGGCGGCGTCCGGGTGGAGGCGGTCGCGGGCCATGACCGGCCGGTCTACGCCTGCTACGGCCACGGCGGCGCCGGCTTCACCCTGTCCTGGGGCGACGCCGCCCGCATCGCCACCCTCGTCGGCCCCGCCTGAGCGGGCACGGCACGATGAAGCCATGACCGCCGGAACACCTGTCCCCCGTGATCGCGACGAGTCCGGGCGGGCCCGCAACAACCGCCCACGCGACGGCCTCGGCCGGCCACTGCCACGCGGCCTGACCGGGGTGCCGACGACACCGGAGGACCTGGTCCTGCCACCGGACGAGTCGCTGCGCGAGGCGCAACGGCTGCTCGACGCCGGCCGCCCGTTCCACGCCCACGAGGTGCTGGAGACGGCGTGGAAGGGGTGCGGCGACGACAACCGGGAGCTGTGGAAGGGATTGGCGCAGCTCGCGGTGGGCATCACCCATCTGCGGCGGGGCAACACGGTGGGCGCGGTCCGGCTGCTCACCCGCGCCGCGGATCGCATCGAGCCGTACGCCGGGACGGCCCCGCACGACGTGGCGGTGACCGAGCTGACCGCCTGGGCCCGGACCCTGATCGCCCACATCGGCGAACCGGTCGCGGAGTCCGACCTGGCGCCCCGCCTGCAGCGGGCTATTTGACCCTTCGGGTCGACCGGGCCACGATCTTGTCGTATTCCTTGTGCTCGTCGAGCCATTCGCCGAGGAAAGGACACATCGGTACGACGGTGCGGTTCCGGCCACGGGCATCGTCCATCGCCGCGCGCGCCAGGGCCGAACCGACGCCCTGCCTCTCGAAGCGGGGATCGACCTCGGTGTGCGTGTAGACGACGATGTTGCCGCTCACCTGGTAGGTCAGCACCCCGGCCAGCTCACCGGACTCGTCGCGCGCCTCGAAACGCTCCCGCTCGGGCGCGTCGCCAACCGTGATCGTCACCCGCCCATCCAACCACGCTCAATCAGTGTCGATACGTCTGGCTTCGGCCACGACCCCGCCGGCGACCGGGTCAGTGGCGGCTGACCAGATCGGCGACCTCGGTACGGGAGGTGACGCCCAACTTCCGGAGGATGTTGGAGACGTGCACGGCCGCCGTCTTCGGGGAGATGAAGAGGCGCCGGGCCAGCTCGGAGTTGGTCAGGCCGTCGCTGATCAGGACCGCCACCTCGCGCTCGCGCGGCGTCAGGGTCGCGACGGGTTCGGCGCCGGCCGGGTCCATGCCCAACTGGGCGCGGACCAGGGCGAGCTGCCCCACCCGCCAGCCACCCCACCCGGCCAGCAGCGGGCCGGCCGCCGACACGTGGGCCGCGGCCTCGCCGGCGCGGCCGAGGGCGAGCAGGCAGCGGGCCGCCCACACCCGGACCGTGCCACGGGCGGCCGGGCCCAGCACGTGCGCCTCGACGATCGTCTCGAACCCGGCCAGCGCCTCGGCGTGCCGCCCGTGGACGGCCGCGAGCTGGGCGTCGACGAGGGTGCGGTAGGCGTCCCACACCTCGGCGTCGAGCAGCGCGACCGCCATCTCGTCGAGCCGCGCCGGCGGCAGGCCGAGCTCCACGGCGGCGGAGATCAGATCGTGGGCCTGCTCGCCGTTGCGCCACGTCTGGGCGGCCAGGGCGGTGAGCAGCTGGTCCAGGGCCGTTTCGGCGCGGGCCCGGTCGCCGCGCCGGCAGGCCAGGTGGAACTCCAGGCCGGGAATGACGGTGGGCGGGTTGTTGGGCAGCGCCGCCAGATCGGCGATCAGCTGCTCGACCCGGTCCAGCTCACCGGCCTCCAGGTGGAGCCCGGCCAGGAAGAGGCCGTGGTAGTCGGCCCAGCGGCCCCGCCGCCGGTAGCCGCGGTCCTGTTCGCGGCCCTCCTCCAGCGCCGCGATGGCGGCGCGCAGGTCACCGGACCGGACGGCCAGCCGGGCCCGGCCCTGGAAGTAGGCGGCCACCGACAGCGACTCGAATCCGGCGCGTTCGGCGCTGATCCGGGCCCGTTCCAGCATCTCGGCGTACTCGGTGGGCGACGTCGGCGGCTCGCCGTGCACGAGGGTGTGCAGCGCGCGGGCGGCCAGCACCCATTCGCCGGCCTTCTCCGCCTCGTCGACCAGCGCGTGCAGGATCTTCCGGCCGTCGGCGGCGGTCTGCGGGCGCTCGATCAGCGTCGAGCCCTTCTCCAGCAGGGCGGCCAGCCGCACGGCCGGCAGGTCGAACTCGTCGGCCAGCGCCAACGCGCGATCCGCCCAGAGCACCGCGGCGTCCAGCTCGTCGCGCAGATAGGCGGACTGCGCGATCGCCGTCATGGCCCGGGCCTGTGCCGCGCCCGGCGGCAATTCCGCGATCAAAACCTCGATGGCGTACGTCAGTGCGCGCATCTCCTCGGGTTCCCGCGACTCCCAGGCGATCCGCACCAGCAGGTACAGCGCCTCGGCCCGGTCGGAGGTGCTCTCCGTCAGGTCCCGCCAGCGCCGCCCGTAGCGCAGGGCGTCGTCGAGCAGCCCGGCCAGCCAGGCGGCACGGGCCGCCGAGGCGAGCAGCTCGGTGTCGTCGGGCATCTCGTCGAGGCCCATCTCGGCCAGTTGCAGCGCCTGGTAGGCCGAGCCGATCGACAGGTAGAGCGCCGCACCCCGCCGGGCGGCCGCGATCATGTCGTCGTACCGGCCGGCGCCGCAGGCGTGGTGCGCCACCATGGCCGGGTCGGAGGCGCCGCCGCGCAGCAGCACGTCGAGTGCCGCCTCGTGCAGCCGGCGCCGCTGCCGGGCGAGCAGCTGCCCGGCGATCGCCTCCCGGACCAGCGCGTGCCGGAACGCGAACTCGTCCACACCGGACTCCACCAGCACTCCCCTGGTGACCAGGTCCCGCAGCACGGTGATCAGCTCGTCCTCAGGGGTGCCGGTCACGTCGGCGAGCAGGTCGAACAGGATGCGGTGGCCGAGCACGGTGGCCGCCTCGACGATGCGGTGGCTCACCGGGTCGAGGTCGTCGACCTGGCGGCGCAGCACGTCGGCGAGACTCCACGGCAGCGGCTGCTCGACGAGCGCCTCCACGTCGTACCCCGGAAGGGCCCGCAGCAGCTCCTCCAGGAAGAACGGGTTGCCGCCGGTGCGATGGTGCAGCGCCGTCGCGGCGCGCAGCGGTGCGGGCGCGCCGGTCGCGGCGGCGAGCATGGCCGCGGTCTGCGAGGGCGTCAGGCGATCGAGGCGTACGTATGTGACGGCGTGCCGTCGCTCCATCCGCGCCAGCAGTCCGGCGACCGGCTGGCGGCGGGTCACCTCGTCCGGCCGGTAGGTGCCGATGACCAGCCGCGGGCCACGGTGATCGGCGGTCCGCTCGAACAGGGCGGCGCTCTCCGAGTCGGCCCAGTGCAGGTCCTCGAAGACGACGACGGCCGGGGCGTCACCGATCAGATCGTCCAGAATGGCGAGCCCGATGTGCAGGCGCTCGACCGGGCTGCGTTTCGGGTCGGTGAGGGCGGCAAGCCGCTCCTCATCGACACCGGGACGGCCGTCGATGGCGTCGAGCAGCACCTCGTACGGCCGGGAGAGCGATCCGGGCTCGGCCTGCCCGACCAGCACCACCGTGCCGGCGGGCACCGTGTTCAGCAGCTCGTGGACGAGCCGGGTCTTGCCGATGCCGGGCTCCCCCGCGATGATCGCGACGGCCGGCTCACGCGACGAAGCGAGCCGCGCCAACCGGCGCAGCTCGCTCTCCCGCCCGACCATCATCGGGCTGGCGCCGCCACGGATCGTTCGCACGACGCCAGGGTACCGGTGGGGCGTCCGCGTACCGCTGGGGCTTTCCCGCCCCGCCGGACCCGGAACCACCGGGCCCGGCCGAGCAGCCGTCCACGTTCCGCCTCGGCGGCCAGCTCGCGGTGCCGCGCGTTCACCAGATCCAGCATCATCTCGGGGTGCAGCAACATGGTCCGTTCCTCCCTGTCGACCTGATACATAGATCCTCGGTCGTGGAAGGCCCCGGCACATCGGCAGCACCCTGCGTATCTTCGCTGCTCAGACCTATTTAGGAGGGTCTCCTAGGTGCTCTAGGTATACCTATGAACCCTTGCGGACGGGCTCGATCCCGGTCGATCCCCGCCCTTCGTCTCCGCGTTTCACTTCCAGACCCCTTTCTTGTACGCGTGTCCTCGTCCCGCCTCATCAGGGCCGTCCCGTCCGGTCGACGCGATCTCGCTGCCCGCTCCAGCCTGTGCCGCCCCGCCGGGCGTAGATCGGTGGCCGGGCGGGCCCGGCCAGGCGCCACCACCCTGCCTGCCGCCGGTAACCGTCCGGCTCCCCAGCACCCCACTCTCGGCCGAAGCGCCGACAGCGGTGGCGCGGGGTCACGGTCGACGCGAGGGTGGGCGCACAGAACGGCGTCCGTGTGCGCCCACCCCGCCTATCGCCGTGACGGCCACCCACGTGGCGGCTTTCGTGCGCTTCCACCTCCGAGTTGCCTGGCAAGCACCCACCGCAACCACCCACCAGGAGCGAGTGGCGGGACGAGCGGGGGTGTCCAACCGATCTAACTCGAAAATCGACCTGGACCGGACGTGCGGCAGCATCCCGCGTC
>NZ_BMPW01000006.1 GCF_014647795.1 Actinoplanes campanulatus
CGAGCAGATCCTCTTCAACGAGCTGCGCCCCGGCCAGATCGTCGTCGTGGACTGCGAGGGCGACCCGGCCAAGGTGGAGAAGTCCAAGCTGGTCTTCCGCGGCGCCGAGAAGGGCGTGACGGTGCCCGACGCGGTGCCGGCCGACCTCGGCACGGCGACCACCACCGAGGAGTAAGAGCCACAGACGGACGGCCCGGCTGCTTCAAGCGGCCGGGCCGTTCGCTTATTGAGGGGCGTCCCCGGCGAGCACGAAGTCCTCCCCGCCCAGCCGCTCGACCAGCCCGTCCTCGACCAGGCCGGCGAGCGCCCGGGCCCGCTGTACCTCGTCCTGCCAGACCATGTCGAGACGCTGCCGCGGCACCGGGCCGGTGGCGTGCCGAAGCACCTCCAGGAGCAGGCCGCGCACCTGGCGATCGGTCCCCGCGTACCGCTGCGGTTTGCGACTCGGGCCCTCCGGCAGCGGCTCGCCGCGCAGCCGCCACGCGCAGACGTCGTGGAACGGGCAGTCCACGCACTTCGGCGACCGGGCCGTGCAGACGATCGCGCCCAGCTCCATGAACGCGATGCTGGCCTGCGCGGCCCGCGCCTCGTCATCGGGGAGCAACTCCTCCATGGCGGTCAGGTCGGCGGCCGTCGTGGCGGGCCCGGCGTCCGGCTTGCCCTCGACCGCGCGGCAGACGACCCGCCGTACGTTGGTGTCGACCACCGGGTGCCGCTGGCCGTACGCGAACGTCGCCACCGCCCGCCCCGTGTAGGTCCCGACCCCCGGCAGCGCGAGCAGCTGATCGAGCGCGGACGGGACGGCGCCGCCGTGCCGCTCGACGATCGCCACGGCGCACGCGTGCAGCCGCATGGCCCGGCGCGGATAGCCGAGCCGCCCCCACATCCGGATCGCCTCCGACGGCGGGTCCTCGGCGAGCGCGGCCGGGGTGGGCCAGCGGGTCATCCAGGAGCGCCAGGCGGGTTCGACACGGACGACCGGCGTCTGTTGCAGCATCACCTCACTGACCAGGACTCCCCAGGGGGTGGTGTCCGGCTGCCGCCAGGGCAGATCACGGGCGTTTACGGCGTACCAGGCGATGGCTTCGTCGGCGAGAGTCATATCCCGTTTACTGTAGGCGGGTGTACGAACTCGCCATCACCGTCATCGGCCCGGACCGCACCGGCATCGTGGCGGACGTCTCCGAGGCTCTCGCGGAGGTCGGCGCCAACCTGACCGACTCGACGATGACCCGGCTGCGCGGCCATTTCGCGATGACCCTGATCTGCACCGGACCGACCGAGGCCGAGGCGGCGCGGGCCCTGGAGCGGGTCACCGGGGGCGGCCTGCTGGCCACCGTCCGCCGGGTGGAGCCGGAGGCCGACAGCGCGGCGGCCGGCGAGCCGTACCAGGTGAGTGTGCACGGCGCCGACCGGCTCGGCATCGTGGCCGCGGTGACCCGGGTGGTCGCGGCCGCCGGCGGCAACATCACCGACCTCACCACCCGGCTCACCGGGCCGCTCTATCTGCTGCTCGCCGAGGTGGACGTACCGGCCGGGGCGGGTGACGAACTGGCCGAGCGTCTCGCGGTGGCCGCCGCCGAGCTGGATGTGGACGTGACCCTGCGGCGGTCCGACACGGAGATCCTGTGAGATCGGTCGTCACCGCTCCGGCGAGCGTGCTCAGCACCCCCGGGGAGGTGGTCGACCCGACCGATCCGGAGGTCGTCCGGCTGGCGGAGGAGCTGGTCGAGGTGATGCGAGTGTCACCCGGTTGTGTCGGCCTGGCCGCACCGCAGATCGGCGTGAGCGCCCAGGTGTTCTGCGTGGACGTGACCGGGCATCCGAAGGCGGCCACCACCCACGGGACGTTCGTGCTCTGCAACGCGAGGATCGTCGAGGCGAGCCGGTGGCGTCCGGGCCGGGAGGGCTGCATGTCGGTGCCCGACCTGACCGGCGACGTGAAACGGGCCGGGCGGATCGTGGTCGAGGCGGTCCTGCCCGGCACCGGCGAGCCGTTCACGTTGACCACCGACGCGTTCGAGGCCAGGGCCGTACAACACGAGATCGATCACTGCGCCGGCAAGCTGTTCCTCGATCGGGTGGCCGGAGCGCACGCCGTCTACCAGCGCAAGGTCTATCTCTAACGAGCGTTGCGCGAGTTGGTGTCGCATAACCGGCGCGTCGTGCACATAGCGAAGGCTGTCCGGGTTTACCGTGAGCGGCATCATGCGTGCGACGGTTGGTCCCCTCCCACCCGCGGTCTACTGGCGGCGGCGTGTGGTCGTGCTGAGCGCGGTCCTGCTCGGCGTCATCGTGCTGTTCGTGTCCTGCTCGGGCGAGGACGATCCGGGCAAGAAGAAGACGTCCTCCCAGACGACGAGCTATCCGACCCCCGCCGCGGGGAAGGATGCGAGCGCGTTGCCGTCACCGTCGTTCGAGGAGACCGGTCCCGCTGTCGGCCCGGCCCTGCCCGACCCCAACGAGCTGCTGTCCCGGCAGCCCGACGACGGTGAGAAGCTGCCCCCGCCCGTGAACGGCGCCACCGCGACCGCCGCGCCCGGCTCCGGCTCCGGCGCCTGTGCCGACAGCGAGATGTCGGTGATCCCGGTCCCGGCGGACACCTCCCCGCAGCGCGGCACCCCGCTCAAGATCAAACTCAAGATCAAGAACATCGGTACGCGTACGTGCACCCGCGACCTCGGCGCCAGCGCACAGGAGCTCTACCTCGAACAGGGCGCCCAGAAGTACTGGTCCTCCGACCTGTGCACCACGTCGAAGGGCAACCAGGTCGAGACCCTGAACGCGGGGGCCGAGCGCGAGTACGAGGTCACCTGGAACGGCCGCTCCTCCACCCAGTGCGCCGACAACGTCGCGGCCGGCCCGATCCCCGAGACCGGCGCGTACGAGCTGCGCGGCCGCCTCGACACGCTCCGCAGCAACCCGGTCATCCTGACCATCGTCGCCTGACCTCGTTGGTAGCCGCTATCGAGCTGTACCTGGACGTCGACACGACGCGCCGGGTCCGCAACCTGTGGCGTGCCCTGGACGCCGAGGGCATCCCGTCCCTCGGCTCCCTGCACCAGAAGCACCGCCCGCACCTCTCCCTGGCCGCCGCCCACCGCATCGACCCGCACGCCGTAGCGGAGGCGCTGTCCGGCTTCCAGGTGGCCCGCCCACTCCCGCTGAGCATCGACTTCGTGGGCCAGTTCGTGGGCCGCGTCCTCTGGCTGGGCGTCACCGTGACCGAGGACCTGCTGTCCCACCACCGCGCCGTACACGACCGCCTCTCCGCGGCCGGAGTGGAGATCTGGGACCACTACCGCCCGGGCCGTTGGGTCCCGCACTGCACCATCTCGCTACGTGTCCCCAATCCGGTGATGGCCCCGGCCGTCCGCCGCTGCCTGGAATACCTCCCCCTCCAGGCGACCATCACCGGCGCCGCCGTAGCCGACCATGCCAACGACATCAGCCACCCCCTCTGAGCGCATCCCCTCGGACTGTCGATCTGCCTCAGCGCGGTTGAGACGGCACTGGCGACCAGCTGGAAAAGATCGACTATGCGCCTGGAAACGGACGCGCTCAGGTGGGGAAGGGGCGGCCACCGTGCCGTAGCGCCGGTCACGGTGGGCGCGGCGGGTCAGACGTAGCGTTCGAGGATGGAGGCCTCGGCCAACCGGGAGAGCCCCTCCCGCACCCCACGAGCCCGGGCATCGCCGACGCCCTCGACCGCCTGGAGATCCTCGACGGTGGCGCCGAGCAGACGCTGGAGGCTGCCGAAGTGGTCGACCAGCCGGTCGACGATCTGGGCGGGCAACCGCGGGACCTTGGCGAGCAGCCGGAACCCGCGCGGCGAGACGGCCACGTCGAGGGAGTCCGATGCGCCGGGGTAGCCGATCGCCTTGGCCACCGCCACCAGGTCGATCATCTCGGTGGCGCTCAGCAGGTCGAGTTCGACGAGCGCCTCGTCGAGGGTGCGGGCTTTGCGGCTGGTCGGCAGGTAGTCGCGGATGACCAGGGTGCGGTCGGCGTCGACGCCGGCCATCAGCTCGTCGAGCTGAAGGGCGAGGAGGCGGCCGTCGGTGCCCAGCTCGACCACGTAACCGGAGATCTCGTCGGCGATCCGGCGGACCATTTCGAGGCGCTGCACCACCGCCACGGCGTCACGCACCGTGACCAAGTCTTCGATCTCCAGGGCCGAGAGGGTGCCGGAGACCTCGTCGAGCCGGAGTTTGTACCTCTCCAGGGTGGCGAGGGCCTGGTTGGCGCGGGACAGGATGGCGGCCGAGTCGTCGAGGACGTGGCGCTGTCCGTTCACATACAGCCCGATGATGTGCATCGACTGGCTCACCGAGATCACCGGGAAGCCGGACTGCTTGGCGACCCGCTCGGCGGTGCGGTGCCGGGTGCCGGACTCCTCGGACGGGATCGACGGGTCGGGCATCAGGTGCACGGCGGCCCGGACGATGCGGGTGCCGTCGCTGGAGAGGACCACGGCGCCGTCCATCTTGCACAGCTCACGCAGCCGGGTGGCGGAGAACTCCACATCGAGCGAGAACCCGCCGGTGCAGATGGTCTCGACGACGGCGTCGTGTCCGAGGACGATGAGTGCCCCGGTGCGGCCGCGCAGGATGCGCTCGAGGCCGTCGCGCAGCGCCGTCCCGGGGGCCATCAGCGCGAGATTGGCCCGCAACGGATCACTTGCTCCGCCGGTCAGGCCGGCGCCCGCGGCCGGCGTCATCGCGCGATGCCCCACGCCGTTGACGCCGGGACGCGGCGTTGAACTGGCGGCGGGCTTGGAACCATCGCGGTCGAGCGGCACCCGGACATTCTACGGACTGTCATCCACGTCAACGAGGCGTGGCTCAATGAATGCTCCGTAGCGTGATGATTCATAACGCAGCGTTACTGTGCGGCCGCCGACGCTCGGGCCGCGCTCTGGAGTGCCGCCTGGAGGTTGCCGACCTCGACGATCTCCATGCCCTTGGGCGCGCCACCGGTGCCGTCCGGCCCGCAGCCGGGCGGGACGAGCGCCACCTTGAAGCCGAGCCGGGCCGCCTCGGAGAGCCGCCGGCCGACCGCGCCGACCCGGCGGATCTCGCCGGTCAGGCCGACCTCGCCGATCGCCACCAGGTGCGGGGCCATGGCCAGGTCGAGGCCACCGGAGGCGACCGCGAGGGCCATCGCCAGGTCGGCGGACGGCTCGGTCAGCCGGATGCCGCCCACAGTGGCCGCGAAGACCTCTCGGTTGTAGAGCTTGAGCTGCTTGGTGCGCCGCTCCAGCACGGCCAGCACCATGGCGAGCCGGGCGCTGTCGAGACCGGACACCGTGCGCCGGGGCGAGCCCTGCACCTCCGCCCCGATCAGGGCCTGCACCTCGGTGACCAGCGCCCGGCGCCCCTCCATGGCGACCGTCACGCAGGTGCCCGGCACCGGCTCCAGATAGCGGGTGAGGAACAGCCCGGACGGGTCGGGCAGGCTGGTGATGCCGCCCTCGTGCATCTCGAAGCAGCCCACCTCGTCGGCCGCGCCGAACCGGTTCTTCACCCCGCGGACCAGGCGCAGCGAGGAGTGCTTGTCGCCCTCGAAGTGGAGCACCACGTCGACCAGGTGCTCCAGCACCCGGGGGCCGGCGACCTGCCCGTCCTTGGTGACGTGACCGACCAGGACGGTGGCGATGCCGCGCTCCTTGGCGATCGCGACGAGCGCCGCGGTGACCGCCCGGACCTGGGTGACGCCGCCGGGCACGCCCTCGGTGCCGGGCGCCGAGACGGTCTGCACCGAGTCGAGCACGAGCAGGCCGGGCCGGACCGCGTCGAGGTGGCCGATGACCGTGCCCAGATCATTCTCCGAGGCGAGGTAGAGCTTCTCGTGCAGCGCGCCCAGCCGCTCGGCCCGCAGCCGCACCTGGCTGACCGACTCCTCACCGCTGACCACCAGCGACGGGGTGCCCGCGCCGGCCGCCCACTGCTGGGCGACGTCGAGCAGCAGGGTGGATTTCCCGACGCCGGGCTCACCGGCGAGCAGCACCACGGCGCCGGGCACCAGGCCGCCGCCGAGCACCCGGTCGAGCTCGCCGACGCCGGTGGCGACGGCGCGGGCCGGGGCGGCGCTGATCTGCGCGATGGGGCGGGCCGGCTCGGCCGGCATGCGGGAGCTGACCACCCGGCCCGAGACCGGGACGGTGACCGTGGACTCGATGACCGAGCCCCACTCACCGCACTCGGAGCAGCGGCCCACCCATTTCGGTGGCTGATGACCGCAGGCGTCGCAGACGTATGCCGTGCGGGGGGCCTTGGCGGAGGATCGGGAGGTCGTCACACCGACAAGCTAGCTCGCCGGTATGACAATCCCGGTCAGTGACTCTCGAGCTCCGGGGTGTCCTCGCCGACCACCGCCGGGCCGCGGGGCGCCGGGCTGAGCGGGGAGGCGACCGGCGCCTGGAGGACCAGCTTCTCCGAGCTGTTGCTGAACTCGAAGACCAGGTTGACCGAGGCGCCCGGGGTGAGCGCGCCCTGCAGGCCGATGACCTGGAGCGGAATCAGGTCGGTCGAGCGGAACGTCGCCGCCGACAGCGGGGCGATCTGGATCCGGGCCGGGCGGACCGTGGCGGCCAGCGCGGAGGCGCTCGGGGCGACCGACGGGCTGGCGGCGACCTCGCCCGGGGTGGTGACCGTGGCGGCGGCGCTCACGAAGCCGACCTGGTCCGCCCCGACGACCTGCGGGAGGTCCGGCGCGGCGCTGGTGATCGTGACGGTGACCGGCTCGGCGGTCTGGTTGAACAGGCTCAGGTCGAGCGGAGCGTTCTCGCCCTTCTCGTAGCCCTCGATGCCGTTGTACTCCACCTGCAGGTTGCGGATGAACACGCTGCCATCGGCGGTTTCCGTGTCGACGCCCGCGATGGGCGTGTCCAGGATGGCGGTCTCGGCGACCTGGCCGGCGGAGCAGCCACCCAGAGCCAGGGCGGCGACCGTGGCGGCACCCGCGACCAGAGCGGCGCGACGGGTTCCCAGGGGACGCATCACGATCCTCCAAATAGAGACACCAGGGTGTTCGATCAGCCTAATGGGCGGCGATCGGCGGTGTACGCCGACCCATCCATCACGTGGCCGGATCAGGTCAGCCGGCCACTGAACACCAGCAGCAGGACGTCGATCAGGGCGACCAGGATGACGGCCCGGAACAGCGCGACCGGCCGTCCGTCGGCGCGGCGCGCGGCGTACCAACCGAGGGGAAGGACCACGACGGCGGCCGCGCATGCCGCCAGGCCGGTCCACGACGGCGGCCCGGGCGGCCCGAGGACCAGGGTGAGCGTCGCGCCCAGCAGGAGCCCCGCGGCGGCCGACTGGGACCCGGCCGCGCCGATCCGGTGCGGCAGCCCGCGCACCCCGGTGGCCGCGTCGTCCGCCAGGTCCGGCAGCACGTTGGCGAAGTGCGCGCCGCCGCCGAGCAGCGCACCGGCCGCGACCAGCCAGACCGGCGGCGCCGGATGCCCGGGCCGGGCGAGCACCACGAAGGCCGGCAGCAGTCCGAAGGCGATCAGGTACGGCGCCACCGAGAACGCGGTGTTCTTCAGCGGCCAGTCGTAGAGCAGCGCGAACACCGTCGCCACCGAGATCGCCAGGAGAGCCGGAAGACCCAGATCAAAGGCCAGCAGGGGTACGGCCACAGCCGCCCCGATCCCGGCGGCGCCGACCGCCCGCGGCGACACCGCCCCGGCCGCCACCGGTTTGTCCCGCCGCCCGGCCCGCCGGTCGCGTTCCGCGTCCAGCCAATCGTTGACCCAGCCGACGGCGAGCTGGCTGGCCGCGACGGTGAGGGCGACGAGCACGAGCCGGGACCCGCGATGCCCGGCGCCGACGGCGAGCAGTGTGATGGCGAGGGTGACCGCGGCACCGGGTTCCGGATGGGCCGATCTGAGCAGTGCGAGCGCACGGGACATGGCTTGCAAGTGTGGCCTCCGCGCACGGACCGTGCCAGGCTCGATCACATGCTGTCGATGCAGCGCAATGATCCACGTCAGTACGACGACCTGGCCGGCGAGTGGTGGCGACCCGGCGGACCCTTCGAACTGCTGCACTGGCTGGCCGAGGCCCGGGCGGCACTGATCCCTCCGGCGGGAGCGCCCGGCCGGATCCTGGTGGACGCGGGCTGCGGCGGCGGCCTGCTCGCGCCGCACGTCCGCGGCAAGGGCTACCGGCACATCGGCGTCGACCTGCGCCGGACCGGGCTGGAGCGGGCCGTGCCGCGCGGGATGACCGCGGTGAACGGGGATGTGACCGCCCTGCCGCTGGCCGACCGCAGCGCCGACGTGGTGGTGGCCGGCGAGATCCTGGAGCACGTCACCGACCTGTCCGGCACGGTGGCCGAGTTGTGCCGGGTGCTGCGTCCCGGCGGTCTCGTGGTGCTGGACACGGTGAACGACACCCGCCTCAGCCGCTTCATCACGGTGACCCTGGGCGAGCGGCTCGGGATCGCCCCGGTGGGCCTGCACGATCCGGCGCTGTTCGTGCCACCCCGGCGCCTGGTGACCGAGTTCACACGGCACGGGGTGGAGCTGGAGATCCGGGGCGTCCGCCCGAGCCTGCCGGGACTGTTCCGCTGGCTGGTGCTGGGCCGGGCCGCGGGCGGGCGCATCGTCCCCAGCATTTCGGCGGCGATCCTCTATCAGGGCATCGGGAGACGACATGCTGGATGACGCACGACGGCTCGCCCCACGGTTCGCGGCCCGCGCGGCCGACAGCGACCGGGACGGGTCCTTCCCCGAACGGGACTTCGCCGAGCTGCGGGAGGCCGGCTTCTTCGGTCTGATGGTCCCGGCCCGGCTGGGCGGCGCGGGCGCGGGCTTCGCGGAGTACGCGGACATCGCCTACGAGCTGGCCCGCGGCAACGGCTCGACGGCCCTGGTCTTCAACATGCACGCCTCGGTGACCGGTGCGATCGCCGGCGTCACCGACGAACTGGCCGAGTTGCTGGGGCTGCCGGCGGAGGCGCTGGAGGCCCGGGACGGCTTTCTCAAGGCGGCCGCCGGCGGCGCCTGGTACGCCGTGGCGATGAGCGAACGCGGCGCCGGCTCCCGGCTGTCCGAGCTGTCCACCACCTACCGGCGGGTGGACGGCGGCTACCGGATCACCGGCGCCAAGACGTTCTGCTCGGGCGCCGGTCACGCGGACGCCTACCTGATCGCCGCCCGCAGCGCCGACGACCCCGCCCAGGTGTCGCAGTTCCTGGTCCCGGCGGGTGAGGGCCTCCGGGTCGAACCCACCTGGGACGCCCTCGGCATGCGCGCCACCGGTTCGCACGACCTGCACGTGGACGTGACGGTCCCGGCGCGGGCGCTGCTCGGCGGCGTGGAGGGGCTCGCCCTGGTGGCCGCCCAGCTGGCCCCGCACTGGATGGTGGCCAGTTACGCCGCGGTCTACGTGGGCGTGGCCCGGGCCGCGGTGGATGCCGCGGTCGAGCACGTCAACGCCCGCGGCCTGGGCCGGCTGCCCGCGGTCCGGGCCCGGATCGGCCGTGCCGACGCCGCGGTGTCGGCCGCGCACCTGGTGGTCCGGGAGGCGGCCCGCCGGGTCGACGAGGCGCCCGGCGAACCGGAGACGAACCGCTGGGTGTGGCGGGCCAAGCTGCTGGCCGGGACGACCGCGGCGGACGTGGCGGCGGCGATGCTGGAGGCGGCCGGCACCTCGGCGATGCGGCGCGGCCATCCGTTGGAGCGGCTCTACCGGGACGCCCGGGCGGGTTCGCTGCAACCGGCCACCAGCGACGTCTGTGCCGACTGGCTGGGCGTGGACGCGCTCGGCGGCGACCCGGACGCCGACGGCGTCGCCCCGCGCTGGTGACGGGCCGCGGGATGGACGAGCACGTGACGGGCCGCCGGATGGACGCGGTGATCAGCGGCATCGGGGTGGCGCTGCCGCCCGCGACCGCACAGGACGACATCTGGGACGGCTACTTCGCCCACCACTACACCGGCGCCCGGCACGGCCTGGCCCGGCGGATCTTCGCGAACGCCGGGGTCCGTACCCGGCAGGCCGTGGTGAGCCCGCTGCTGGAGGACGTCGCGAACTGGTCCACCGAGCGCCGGATGCGCCGCTATCAGGCCGAGGCGGTTCCGCTGGGCAAGGCCGCGGTGGACCGGGCGCTGGCCGACGCCGGGGTGGCGGCCGGTGATCTGGGGCTCTTCGCGGTCTGCTCGTGCACCGGCTACGCCACCCCCGGACTGGACATCCTGCTCGCCCGGGATCTGGGTATGTCACCCAACGTGCAAAGGCTCTTCGTGGGACACATGGGGTGTTACGCGGCGCTGCCGGGCCTCGGCACGGTGAGTGACTTCGTGGTGGCCCGCGGCCGTCCCGCGCTGCTCCTCTGTGCCGAGCTGACCAGCCTGCACCTGCAGCCGCCCGGCGCCCGCGCGGACATCCAGCAGATCGTCTCGCACGCTCTCTTCTCGGACGCCGCGGCCGCCGTGGTGGTCACCCCTCAGGATCAAAACCATCCGGGGTACGCCGTCCGCGAGCTCGCCGCGATCACCGACACCTCGACCGCCGACCACATGACATGGGAGGTCACCGATCTGGGGTTCCGGATGGGCCTGTCGCCGAAGGTGCCGGCGGTCCTCGCCGCGCACGTCCGCGGCTTGGTCGATCAGGTCCTGTCGACGCACGGCCGGAGCATCGCGGACGTGGACGGCTGGGCCGTGCACCCGGGCGGCCCGAAGATCCTCGACGTGGTCCAGGAGCGTCTGGGCCTGCCCGCCGCCGCGCTCGCCGAGTCCCGTGCCGTCCTCGCCGCCCACGGCAACTGCTCGTCACCGACCGTGCTCCTGGTCCTGAACGAGCTACGCCGTCGCCCGGTCCCGCCGCAGCGGATCGTGATGCTCGCCTTCGGTCCGGGGCTCACGCTCTACGTCACTCTTCTGGAGGGCTCTACTCTCGCAGCGTGAGCAGCGAACGGGGACGCGGCGTCGTGCTGCACGCGCTGGCGGCATTGATCTTGGTGATTGGACTGGTGTGGTGGTGGCGTGCCGCACCCGACGGCGCGGGTGACGGCCGGCTGGCGCACTGGCGGCTGACCGCCGAGCAGCTGCTGCCCGACATCGGCGAGCAGGAGGTGGCGAACACCCTGGTCCTGGAGCCGGGCACCGGCTACGACGAGATCGTCGAGGTGGAGCAGGGCGACTTCCTGGTGTCGGTGGTGTGCGCCGGGGACGACGGCGCCCGGGTGCGGGTCAGCCTCGGCGGCACCGACTCCGGCCGGGGCCTGCGCTGCTCCGGCGCCCGCACCCCGGACATCTTCAGCGTCGGTCTCACCCGGCAACTGCGCATGCACGTCACCATCGACGCATCCGGCCCGGTCGTCTTCCGTTATGCCCTTCAGCGCTCGTCCGGCTGACGGGAGCGCCGATTCATGCCGGTAGCGACCACCTCGTACCCCATCATGGGGTTTAGTCGTTAGAGGCGGGACAGGTCGGGCCGGAACGTCTCGACCGAGGCGGTCCGTGGATGAACCCGGACGATCTTGCCGAGCCGGTCGACGAGGACCACCGCGGCCGTCCCGTCCGGCGCCCCGAGCCCGAGTTGTCGCCGCAGCGTGTCGGTGGGGTCCTGCAACGCGGTGACCACCTTGCCGTCGGCCCGCGGGGTCCGCGCGGTCGGCAGCAGGTCCTGCCCGGCCGCGGGTGCGCTGGCGGACGCCCGCACCTTACTCACCGTGAGGATCGCGATGTCACTCCGAACCGCGGCGATCGTGTCCCGGACAAGTGCCGCGCAGTCGCAGCCGTCGGTGAGCATCAACACTGACGGAAGTCGCCCCCGAATCGAAACACTTTGCCCGTCGCTGTCGATGAGATCCAGCGCCGGCAGCTGGTCGGACCGGCTCTCGGTGGCGCCGGAGGTCCGCTGGGTGGCCGGCTGCCGGGGCGGCCCGGGCCATGCCGAGGCGAACAGGCTGGCGACCGTGACGAGGATGGCGAGGGCGATGATCAGGGCCGGGGTGTGGGTCAACAGACCGCTGAGGCGGCGCAGCCGGCGGACCGTGGGCCGGCCGGCGAGGCGCTGCCACCGGTTGAGCGGCGCGGCCGTGTGCAGCTCGGCGCGGACCGCCGCGACCTCGTCGGCGAGCTCGGAGAGGTCGTCCGGAATGACGATGACGCCCCACTCCTCGGGGAACTCCGGGAGACCGTCGGAGGGCCCGCCGCCGGGCGGCCTGTCGCCGTTGTCGCTCGCGCCAGCCATGACTCAACCTCCCCCCTGGCCGACCAGATCTTGCTTCGGTCGGGGAACTTCCGTCCAGCCTCCCGCACGTGGGGCCGCATCGCCAGTGGTGCGGCGATGCGGACCTTAGCGATAAGCTTGATCTCACAAAGCCATCAGGTCCGGAATTCCCGACTTGATTTACGCGGCCTCGTTGGCGGGGGTCGTAACAGTCTGGTCACTTTGCGTTACTTAGGCAGCTTCTCGCTTCGCTGTCAAGCGGTAGAAAGCCCCATCACAGGGCCTCTGAGCTGCACTAACAGTGACCGACAGGGCAAGACACGGCCGTCTGGGCGTGTTACCCTAGACACAGCGAAAGGGGTTTCGAACCTATGGTTTTCAGTGTCGGCGAGACCGTTGTTTACCCCCACCACGGGGCCGCACTCATCGAGGCAATCGAGACTAGGGTCATCAAGGGCGTTGAAAGGCAGTATCTCGTTCTGCGTGTCGCCCAGGGCGATCTGACTGTTCGGGTGCCCGCTGAGAATGCCGAAGAAGTCGGCGTGCGCGAAGTGGTTGGCGAGGAAGGCCTTGGAAAGGTCTTCGATGTCCTCCGTGCTCCGCACACCGAGGAGCCGACCAACTGGTCGCGGCGTTACAAGGCGAACCTCGAGAAGCTTGCTTCCGGTAACCCGCTGAAGGTTGCCGAGGTTGTTCGTGACCTCTGGCGCCGTGAGCGTGAGCGTGGCCTTTCCGCGGGTGAGAAGCGCATGCTCGCCAAGGCTCGCGACATTCTGGTCGGCGAGGTGGCCCTCGCTGAGAAGAGCAGCAAGGATGAGGCTGAGGTCCTGCTCGACAAGGTCCTCACCGAGGCCTGATCCGTCCAACGCATCCCTCACACCTTGACCGACGACCGCGACGTGACCGCGCAGCTCAATGCTCGCGGTGACGTCGCGGTCGTCGTTCCGGCCGCGGGCGCCGGTGTGCGCCTCGGCCCGGGTGCCCCCAAGGCCCTGCGCCTGCTCGAGGGGGAGCCCCTCCTGGTCCACGCGATCCGCCGGACGGCCGCCGCGCCGTCGGTCCGCATGATCGTCGTGGCCGCTCCGCCGGCCGAGGTCGAGGCCGTGCACGATCTGCTCGCTCCGGTGGCCCCGGTCATCGTGGTGGCGGGCGGCGCCGAGCGGCAGGACTCCGTCGCCGCCGCGCTCGCGGTCGTTCCCGATGACGTCGGCATCGTCCTGGTGCACGACGCGGCCCGCTGCCTTGCGCCCGCCGAGCTGTTCGAACGGGTCGCCGCCGCGGTGCGGGACGGGGCCGACGCCGTGATCCCCGCGCTTCCGGTGGTGGACACGATCAAGGAGGTCGCGGCCGACGGCACGGTCCTCGGGACGGTCGACCGGTCGGTGCTGCGGGCCGTGCAGACCCCCCAGGGCTTCCGCGCCGGCACGCTGCGTGCCGCCCATGCCGCGGCCGCCGACTCGCACACCGACGACGCCGGTGCGGTGGAGAAGCTCGGGCGGCCGGTGCTGTGCGTTCCCGGCTCGGACTTCGCTTTGAAGATCACCCGGCCCATCGACCTGGCCCTCGCCACCCACCTGCTTAAGCTCTCCGAGCCTGCTTAAGCTCTCGGAGTGATCATTCCGCGGGTCGGCATCGGTACCGACGTCCACGCCTTCGACCCCGAGCGGCCCTGCTGGGTGGCCGGGCTGCACTGGCCCGGCGAGACCGGGCTGGCCGGGCACTCCGACGCCGACGTGGCGGCCCACGCCGCCTGTGACGCGCTGCTGTCCGCGGCCGGGCTCGGTGACCTGGGCAGCAACTTCGGCACGAGCCGGCCGGAGTGGGCGGGCGCGGCCGGGATCACCCTGCTCGGCGAGACGGCCCGGCGGGTCCGGGCGGCCGGTTTCGAGATCGGGAACGTGTCGATCCAGGTGGTCGGGAACCATCCCAGGATCGGGAAGCGCCGGGCCGAGGCGGAGAAGGTGCTCTCCGAGGCGGCCGGAGCACCGGTCACGGTGGCCGGCACCACCACCGACGGGCTCGGGCTCACCGGGCGCGGCGAGGGCCTGGCCGGGATCGCCGTCGCGATGGTCTACCCCGGGTCACCCCGACTCGACTGATTCCCAGGTGGACGGCCTACGCTCGGCAGCGTGCCCGCCCCCTTGGAGCCCGACACCACCCCTGAGGAGCACCGCGAGCGTGCCCTCCTGCTGGCCGATCTCGGCCGCTACGACGAGGCCGCCGACGAGATCGCGGCCGGTCTGACCGCCGCGCCGCTGGAGGCCGGCCTCCTCGCCACCCTGGCCCGCATCCACCTGGCCGCCGATCAGCCCGCCGAGGCGCTGGCCGCCGCCGAGCGTGCCGCCGCCGCTGAGCCGGGGGACCTGGCCGTCCTCGTGGTCCGGTCGATGGCGCTCACCGACAGCCGGCGGTTCGCGGACGCCGCCGGAGTCGCCGCCGAGATCCTGACCGGGTGGCCGGACGACGCGTACGCGCAGCGCACCGGGGCCGCCCTGCTCAGCGAGTCACGCAACGGCCAGGAGGCGCTGAACGCCGCGTGGAACGGCGTCCGGATCGCACCCACCGACGCCGAGGCGCACCTGGTGCTGGCCGTGGTCGCCGCCCGGTTGCGGTTGTTCGACCTGGCGCAGCGGGCGTACGGGGAGGCGCTGGAACTGGACCCGGTGATCGGTGACGCGGGCCGGGACACCGGGATCGTCCGATTCGAGCGCCGCCGCTGGGCCCGCGCCATCGAGGACCTGGCGGAGGAGGCGTCGCTGGGCGTGCCGCCCGACGGGGACGTCCCGGCTCCCGGAGCGAGCCCGTCCCTGCCGGTCGTGGTGCCCGCCCACCCGGTTCTCGACGTGTCCGGGGAGACCGCGGACGCGGTGGGCGAGACGGCCCGGTACGGCTCCGGCGGGACCATCGTGGCGGCCGTGCTGGCGGCCGCCATGACCCTGATCAACGTCGGGATCTCCCGGGTCTGGGCGGGGCTAATCGGCGTACTGATCTTCGGTGCCGTGGTGTTCTGGTTCCGTGGCCGGTTGCCGGAGCCGGCCGGGGTGGTGATGCGCCGCCTGCGCTCCGGGGACCGGCGTCTCGCGGCGGCCGTCTACCTGACCTTCGCGGCGCCGCTGTTCCTGCTGGGGTACGCGGTCGTCGGCGGGCCGGCGCCACTGGTCGCCGGCATGGTGGCGGGCGCCGTCGCCGAGGTCCTGGTGCTGGCTGGCCGCCGCAGACGCTGAGGCTGTCCGTTTCGGGCGGCGTCTACTAGGTTCGAATTCGTGTCGACTATGGTGCCTCCGCTCTATGCCGGGCTGGTCGATGACGCGTGCCTGCTGCCCCCCAGCCCGGTCGGCCTGGACGACGCGGTGCTCAAGCACCAGGAGCACACCACTTCGTGGTACAGCGACCTGATCGGCTCGCTGCTGATGCCGGCCTCGCTCCTCGGGACCGAGCGGGTGCCCCGGCTCACCGCCGCGCTGATCGGCGACGTGCCGGCCGCGGCCCTGCCCAACACCGTGGAGAAGCTGCGCTCCTCCGGTGTCGTGGTGAGGCATCTCGAGGCGGCGGTGGCCCGCCGGGGCGAGGACCCGCAACCCGGCCTGGCCACCCTCCGCACCTTCGCGGCCGCCGGCACCGGGCTCCCGCTGTACGCCGAGATCCCGCTGAGCTGGGGCCTGCTGGCGGCGCTGGACTCGGTGGCCGAGGCCCGGGCCGACGGTGTGCCGATCGCCCCCAAGTTCCGGGTCGGCGGGCTGGCCGCGGAGCTGTTCCCGACCCCGGTCGAGCTGGCCGCGGTGATCTGCGCCTGCCGGGACCGGGAGCTGCCGTTCAAGCTGGCCGCCGGGATGCGCCACGCCACCCGGCACACCGATCCGGAGACCGGGTTCACCCACCACGGCTTCCTGAACGTGCTGGTCGCGACGGTGATCGCGGCCGGTGGCGGTGAGGTGGCCGAGGTGGCCGAGGCGCTGGCCGCGACCCACCCGGTGCCGCTGGTCGAGCCGGCCCGCACGCACCGGGACGGGCCGCGGCCGCTGTTCGTCGGATTCGGTGCGGCGAACGTGGTCGAACCGCTCACCGAACTGGTCCGGCTCGGCCTGATCAACGGCGGGTTCGAGTGACCTCGCCCTGACCTGTAATACTTTCGCCCGTGACCCGGGTGCTGCTGCGAATCCTGGCGGCCGTGCTTCTGCTGGTCGCGAGTGCGGCTATCGGGTGGCGGGTGCTGGCCCCGGCTGAGCAGGCCGCGAGCGCCATCACGCCGTACCCTCCCGAGCCGACGCCCGCCTTCGGTGTCACCGGGCGGCTCAATCAGGCGCCGCTGATCGTGGACCGGCGGCTGCGCGTCTACGCGGCGAAACACCAGGTCCGGGCGGACGGGCCGGTCACCGCGCGGACCATGTACACCGCCCGCTGGTCGTTCCGGCGCTGGCCGGCACAGGTGAGCGCGGTGGTCGCGAGCGGCGCCACGGTGGTCACCCGATGGTCCGACGGGTGGTTGATCGCGCTCGACGCCCGTACCGGAAAGGTGTCCTGGCGGGCGGACGGCCCGGAAGCGCCCGGCTATGCCGGACACCGCACCGGGGCCGCGACGGTCTGGACCCCGCCGGGTCTGCGTCTGGCCGGCGGCGCCGTCGTGGTCACGCAGGGGCAGGATCTTTCGGGGTACGCGCTGAGCACCGGCCAGCGACTGTGGAGCATCACGGTCCCGGCCGGATGCGCCGACGGGTTCACCACCGAGGGCGGCGCGTACGTGTGCGCGACCGGCGCCTACGACGCGGTGACCGGCCGTCCCGTGAGCGGCTGGCCGGCCGGGCCCTACGAGCCGGTCGGCTGCGTCTCGTTCGTCTGCCCGGCGTTCCGGGACGGCTCCGGGCACGGCTGGCTCGCCGACGGCGCCGTCCCGCGCCGAGTGGCGGCCCTGGACGCGCCCGGATCGACGTTCGCGGCCGGGGTGGTGGTCGCCACCACGGACGGCGGGATCAGCGTGGCGTCCGTGGACGGTACGCGGCTCTGGGAGCGCCCCGGGATGGTGCGGGTGCTCGGCGGCACCCCGGCGACGGTGCTGGTGCTCACACCGTCGAACACGCTCGAAGGGCTGGACGCGCGGACCGGGGTGCTGCGCTACACCTACCCGATGGCCTACGGGACCGACGACACCCACTGGAAGCCGGGGCTGTACCAGGTCTTCGACGGCTACCTGGCGATGGAGCGGCTGAGCCCCGAGGCCCCGGAGGACCCGGAGTCGCCGATCTACTACCTCACCCTCGACACCGTCCTGGTCACCGTCCTCCCGTACTGATCGGCGCCACCCGCAAAACGCCGCCGGTGACGAGGCAAGCGATTTGCCGACGCCCGCGGGGTTTGCGGGTGGCGGGAAATCGCCTGCCTCGTCACCGGTTACAAGGCGTTTTGCCCGCCGAGCGAAGCGAGGCCATCAAGCACAGCTAGGAACTTGTCGTTCTCCTCCGGGGTGCCGATGGTCACCCGGATGCCCTCGGGGTGGAAACCGCGAACGATCACGCCGCGGTTCTCGCAGGCGGCGGTGAAGGCGGCGGTCCGGTCGCCGAGCGGCAGCCAGACGAAGTTGGCCTGGCTGTCCGGCACGTCGAGGGAGAGTTTGCGCAGCGCCTCGGTCACCCGGGATCGCTCGGTGACCACCTCGGCGCACCGGCGGCGGACCTCCGCCTCCTGATCGAGGGCGGCGAGAGCGGCCGCCTGCGCGACCAGGCTGGTGGAGAACGGGGTGACCACCTTGCGGATGGTGGCGGCGATCTCCGGCTGGGCGACCAGGTAGCCCATCCGCAGACCGGCCAGGCCCCACGCCTTGCTCATGGTGCGCAGGACCACGACGTTGGGGCGGTCCCCGTACGCCTCCAGGCCGTCCGGGACGTCCGGGTCGGTGACGAACTCCCGGTAGGCCTCGTCGAGCACCACGAGCACGTCCGACGGCACCTCACCGAGGAACCGGTCCAGCTCCGCCCTGCGCAGGCTGGTGCCGGTCGGGTTGTTCGGGTTGCAGACGAAGACGAGGCGGGTCTGGTCGGTGATCGCCTCGGCGATCGCGGTCAGGTCGTGCCCGTGCGCCGCCGTGTTCGGCACCCGGACGCTGGTGGCGCCGCCGCCGGCCGCGATGATCGGGTACGCCTCGAAGGACCGCCACGAGTAGACGATCTCGTCGCCCGGCAGGCAGGTCGCCTTCACCAGGATCTCGGCCAGCGCCACCGACCCGCAGCCGGTGACCACCCGCTCCGGGGCGACGCCGAACCGCTCGCCGATCCGGTCGCGGAGCTGGACCACGCCCATGTCCGGGTACCGGTGGACGCTTCGGGCGGCGTCGGTGATCGCCTCCACGACCCCGGGCAGCGGACCGTACGGCACCTCGTTGCTGGCCAGCTTGATCGCCTCGGCGATGCCCAGCTCCCGGGCGAGGTCGGCGACGTTGCGGCCGGGCACGTAGTCGGGCAGCGCGTCCAGGTCGGCACGGGTGAGCCGGGTCATTGCGGTCCTCCGGGGTTGTCGTCGCGGGTGGCGGCGTCGATGGTCGGTGGTGCCCCGGCCGGCACGGCGACCACGACGGTGGCCGCGGCCTTGTCGTGCCACGCCTGGCGCAGCCGGGGGTCGAAGACGGGGGAGAGCGCAGCCACGAACTGGATGACCAGGCCGATGCCGCACCACCAGAAGAGGGTCCACATGCCGAGCCGGGCCCAGCGGGTGAAGGCCCGGCCGAACCCGATCGGGCCGGTCTTCTCCACCGGGACGACCTTGATCCCCAGCAGCCGCTTGCCCAGGGTCTGCCCGGTGCTGGCGATCGACGGCGCCTCGTAGAGCAGCCACAGCAGGGTGGCGATCATGACGATGGCCACCGACAGCGTCTGCATCCGCTCCGGGGGCTGCTGGGCCACCGGGGCCGCGACGCCGGACTCGATCTGGTCCATGTAGTCGTTGAGGATCGGCCGGAAGTCCTGCCAGTACATGTACACGAAGTAGCCGTTGACCAGGATGTTGAGCAGCAGCACCGCGGCGATGTCGACGAGCCGGGCGGTGAGGCGCCGGCCGAGCCCGGCCAGCACCATGCCGTGCGGCCGCACCTCGGGCAACGGGTAGAGGTAGGGGTGCATCGGCTGCGCGCCGGCCGTCTGCTGCCAACCGGGCGGCGGCTGCATGCCGGGCGGGGGCTGCCAGCCCGGTGGCGGCGGCGGTTGCGGGCCCCAGCCGGGCGGCGGACCCGGCTGCGGGCCGGGGGCCGGGGCGGGGGTCACGACGGTGGGCTCGGCCGGCGTGACCGGGGCGGGCGGCTCCGGCTCCTCCGTGGGCGGCGGGCCGTCCGGTGGCACCGCGTCCGCCGGGATGGCCTTGCCCACCCAGCCCTCACCGTCCCAGTAGCGCTGGGTGCTGGTGTCGGCGGGATCCTTGTACCAACCCGCGGGAACGGAACTCATGCGCAAACCTTTACCACGACAGCTTGACGATTCCCTGCGGGCTGACCGGTCGGCCCGGCGCGCGGGGTCTGCTCACAGTGTCACAGGTCATCATCGGCCGGTTATCAGTGCTGTCCCAGCCGCAGCCGGTTTCTCCGCTAACGGTGTCCCAGTCCGCGAGGCTGGGCAACCGGTGTGTTCATGGCTGATCAACGTGCGCAATCGGTGCGGTAGCTTCACGCCATGGGTGAGCAGACTGTCCAGCTGGATCCGCTAGACGCGCGGCTCATCTCGCTGCTCGCGGCCGAGCCGCGGATCGGTGTGCTGGAGCTCTCCCGGCGGCTCGCGGTGGCCCGCGGCACGGTCCAGGCGCGACTGGACAAGCTGATCGCGCGGGGCGCGATCAAGGGCTTCGGGCCCGAGGTGGCACCGGCCGCGATCGGCTTCGGGGTCACCAGCTTCGTGACCTTGGAGATCATTCAGCGGTACGGGCACGACGCCGTCGCCGAGCACCTGGCCGAGATCCCCGAGGTCCTGGAGGCGCACACGATCACCGGCGGCGGGGACATCCTGTGCCGGATCGTGGCCCGCTCCAACGCCGACCTGCAACGGGTGATCGACCAGATCGTCGGCTACGCGGGCATCGGCCGGGCCCACACGATCATCGCGCTCGCCGAGCTGATCCCGTACCGGACCGTGCCGCTGGTGCGGTCGGCGACAAATGCGCGGATAACCTGACGACACGGACTTTCCGTGCTGGCGGGTTCCCGGATCGAAGGTCATTACCCTGCCCGCATGGCCTCCGGAGGCGGTTCCTGGAAGGGATACACGCTGGTCGCCGCCACGGTCGTCGTCACCGTGCTGGCCGCGACCGGCGTGTGGAACCCGTTCCCGCAGCTCTGGTCGTGGATCAGCACGAGCGGGCCGATCGCGCCCGGGGCCCGCTGGCAGCAGCAGCTGGGCGGGTCGCCGCAGAGCATCGCGATCGCCGGGGACTCGGTGATCGTCGAGTACCGGACCTCGGTGGAGGCGTACGGCCTGACGGCCGCCGTCAAGCTCTGGTCCTCGGACGCCGACTGGGCCTCGATCGCAGGCAAGGGCGCCAACGCCGTCGTGGTGACCGGCCGCCTGCTGACCAAGGGCTACCAGGTCCTCGACCCGTCCACCGGCACGGTACGGCGCTCCGACAGCAGCGCCACGGCGGTCTGGACCTACCAGGACGCGATCGTCGATCTGAGCTGTTCCGGCGGCGACGACTGCCGGCTCACCGCCTGGGACCCGCGCTCCGGTGAACAGCTCTGGACGGTCGGCACCGGAAGCATCGGGTTCGTCCTGGACGCCGCCAACCCCGACCTGCCGGACACCCGGCGGCTCTCCTCCAACCGGGTGGACGACGACGTGGCCGGGCCGCCCGTCCTGCCCGGGCTGCTCGGGCTGCCGCACGACGGGCAGATCCGGGTGATCGACACGGCGAGCGGCCGGCTCGTGCAGACCGTGCGGCCCGGCCGGCAGCAGCGGGTCGCGGTGGTCGGCGGCCGGGTCCTGACGATCACCGGCACCGCCAAGGACGGCACCTGCTATTACGACGTGGTGGCCGGGAACCCGCCGGGCGGCCAGGTGGTGTGGCGGCGGGACGGGCTGAACCTGCGGACCGCCGACAACGGGTCGGCCTGCGACCAGGAGCGCGATCCGGCCGGCGGCTACAACGTGGTGCTGGGCGTCGACCCGTACGGGCGGGAGGTGCTGATCAACGGCTACGACGGGCGCACCCTGTGGTACGGCGACAAGGAGTCGACCGTGCTCACCCTCAACGACACCTACGCCGTCATCCGCAAGGGCGATCAGGTACGCGGGTACTCGTTCGCCAAGGACAAGGCGGTCTGGCGGCTGGACGGGCGGGGTGAGGTGGGTGCGGCGCTCACTCCGTACGCCGTGATCGTCGTCTCGAAGGACAGGGTGTCCGCGCTGACCCCGTCGAACGGGGCGGTTCGTGCCGATGTGCGTACCGATGCGAAGGTCTTCGCGGTCGGCCCGGACGGGATGATCGCGGCGTCCGGACGGGACATGGCCTACCTGCCGTTCTCCTGATGCGGCGAAGCTCCGGGGAGTGGTTCGCGCGGCACGGCCTCGCTGGCCTAGGCTTGCCGCTCATGAGCAGAGGCGCCGATTTCAGCTACTCGCCGCTCCTCCCGACCGGTGCGGACATGACCGAGTACCGCCTGGTCACCGACGAGGGCGTGGATGTCGTCGAGGGTCCGGGCGGCCGACGGTTCCTGACCGTCGATCCGGCGGCGCTCACCCAGCTCACCGCGGAGGCGATGCACGACATCGCGCACTACCTGCGGCCCGCCCACCTGGCCCAGCTGCGCTCGATCATCGACGACCCGAAGGCGTCGCCGAACGACCGGTTCGTCGCGCTGGACCTGCTGCGCAACGCGAACATCGCGGCCGGCGGGGTGCTGCCGATGTGCCAGGACACCGGCACCGCGATCGTGATGGGCAAGCGCGGCCGGCACGTGCTCACCGACGGCACCGACGAGGCGGCCATCGCCCTCGGCGTCTATCAGGCGTACACCCGGCTCAACCTGCGCTACTCGCAGCTCGCCCCGATCACCATGTGGGACGAGAAGAACACCGGGACCAACCTGCCGGCCCAGATCGAGCTGTACGCCGAGGACCCGGGTGGTCAGCCGGACGCGTACAAGTTCCTGTTCATGGCCAAGGGCGGCGGCTCGGCCAACAAGTCGTACCTGTACCAGGAGACGAAGGCGCTGCTGAACCCGCAGCGGATGATGCAGTTCCTGGACGAGAAGCTGCGCCTCATCGGGACGTCGGCGTGCCCGCCGTACCACCTGGCCGTGGTCGTCGGCGGCACCAGCGCCGAGCACGCGCTGAAGACCGCGAAGCTGGCCTCCGCGAAGTACCTGGACAACCTGCCCACCTCGGGCACCATGCTGGCGCACGGCTTCCGTGACCTGGAGCTGGAGGCCGCGGTCCTGGAACTGACCCGGGACTTCGGCATCGGCGCGCAGTTCGGCGGACGGTACTTCTGCCACGACGTCCGGGTGATCCGCCTGCCCCGGCACGGCGCGTCCTGCCCGGTCGCGATCGCGGTCTCCTGCTCGGCGGACCGCCAGGCGGTCGCCAAGATCACCCCGTCCGGCGTGTGGCTGGAGCGGCTGGAGACCGACCCGGCCCGCTACCTGCCCGACGTCGACCTGGACGAGTCGCCCGTCGTCAACATCGACCTGAACCGGCCGATGGCCGAGATCCGCGCGGAACTGAGCAAGTACCCGGTGAAGACCCGGCTGTCGCTGACCGGCCCGCTGGTGGTGGCCCGGGACATCGCGCACGCCAAGATCGCCGAGCGGCTCGACGCCGGCCAGCCGATGCCGGACTACATGCGCGACCACGCGGTCTACTACGCCGGCCCGGCCAAGACCCCGGAGGGGTACGCTTCCGGCTCCTTCGGGCCGACCACTGCCGGCCGGATGGACTCCTACGTCGAGAAGTTCCAGGCGGCCGGCGGGTCGATGGTGATGCTCGCCAAGGGCAACCGGTCCAAGCAGGTCACCGACGCCTGCCAGACCCACGGCGGGTTCTACCTCGGCTCGATCGGCGGCCCGGCGGCCCGCCTCGCCCAGGACTGCATCCGTCACGTCGAGGTGCTGGAGTTCCCGGAGCTCGGCATGGAAGCGGTCTGGAAGATCGAGGTCGAGGACTTCCCGGCCTTCATCGTGGTCGACGACAAGGGCAACGACTTCTTCGCCGAGGTGACGAAGCCAAAGCCGGTCCTGGACATCGGCCGGCGCTGACGGGCCGACCGGTGGTCAGCTGATCGCGCAGTAGCCGGCCACCGGGCTCAGCCACTCGGCGATCTGGGTCTTGAGGTTCTTGTCCAGATCCTTGGTGGTCTTGATCTTCTCGATGTAGTCCCGGTTCTTCGCGCTGGTCTCGATCTTCCCGACCGACACGATGGCGGACGCCTTGAGATCCGGGTTCTTCGCGGTGGCGACCTGCTTGCGGATCTCGGTGGCCACCGCCTGCAACTCGGCGGCGGCGGTCTTCTCGGCCGCGGCGGCGCCGGCCTTGTCCTTGGCCTCCTTGTAGGCGATCATCTTGCCGATCGCCTTGCCGAAGTCGCCGAACCCCGTGGTGAAGGCCTTGTCGAGGCGGCGGCACACGACGTCGTTGTCAGCCGAGTAGTCCGGCGCCGACGCCGAGGCGGCCGGGGTGGCCTCGGTCCGTGCCGAGGTGACGGGCTGCGGGGCGCTGCTCGGCTTCGGATCGCTGCCGCAGGCGGCGCTGCCGAGCAGCATGCCACCGGTGAGCACGGCCAGGATGGCGCGTCGCATCAGAGGTTCCTCTTCGTCGGGGTCATCCAAACCCGCCCGAGGTTACGTAACGAAGACAACGACCGCCAACTCTGTGTGATCACTGAATGACGAACAGCCCGCGGTGGCCGATCTGCTGCGGCCCGCCGAGGGTCGAGAGAGGATGGTCCGGTGACGACCGACGAGAGTGGTTTCCGGACCGAGCGCGACACGATGGGCGAGGTGCGTGTCCCGGCCGCGGCCCTGTGGCGTGCGCAGACCCAGCGGGCGGTGGAGAACTTCCCGATCTCCGGCCGGGGGCTGGAGGCGTCGCACATCCGGGCGCTGGCCCGGATCAAGGGCGCCGCGGCGCGGGCCAACGCGAGCCTCGGCGTGCTGGAGAAGGACCTGGCCGAGTCGATCGCGACCGCCGCGGCGCACGTGGCCGACGGGGGCTACGACGACCAGTTCCCGGTCGACGTCTTCCAGACCGGTTCGGGCACCTCGTCCAACATGAACGCGAACGAGGTGATCGCCACCCTGGCCAGCCGTGACCTGGGCCGTCCGGTGCACCCGAACGACCACGTCAACGCCTCCCAGTCGTCCAACGACGTCTTCCCCTCGTCGATCCACCTGGCCGCGACCGAGGCGATCAGCCAGGAGCTGATCCCCGCGCTCGCGCATCTCGCGACCGCGTTGACCGCGAAATCCGCGGATTTCGCGCAGATCGTCAAGAGCGGCCGCACGCATCTCATGGACGCCACCCCGGTCACCCTGGGGCAGGAGTTCTCCGGGTACGCGCGACAGGTCACCAACGGCGTCGAGCGTCTCCAGGCCACCCTGCCCCGGCTCGGTGAGCTACCGCTCGGCGGCACCGCGGTGGGCACCGGGGTGAACACGCCGCCCGGGTTCGCGCAGGCGGTGATCCGGCTGCTCGCCGACGAGACCGGCCTGCCGCTGACCGAGACCCGCGACCACTTCGAGGCACAGGGCGCCCGGGACGCGCTGGTCGAGGCGTCCGGCCAGCTGCGCGTGGTGGCGGCCGGCCTCTACAAGATCGCCAACGACATCCGCTGGATGGGCTCCGGGCCCCGGGCCGGGCTGCGCGAGCTGCGCCTGCCCGACCTCCAGCCCGGCTCGTCGATCATGCCGGGCAAGGTGAACCCGGTGGTTCCCGAGGCGGTCCGCCAGGTCGCCGCCCAGGTGATCGGCAACGACGCGACGGTCGCCTTCGCCGGCACCCAGGGCGACTTCGAGCTCAACGTGATGCTGCCGGTGATGGCCCGCAACCTGCTGGAGTCGATCCGGCTGCTGGCCGCCGTGTCCCGCCTCTTCGCCGACCGCTGCGTGGAGGGCCTGGAGGCGAACGAGGAGATCGCCCGGGGGTACGCGGAGGGTTCGCCGTCGATCGTCACGCCGCTCAACCGGTACCTCGGCTACGACGAGGCGGCCGCGATCGCCAAGGAGGCGCTCGCCACCGGGCGGACCATCCGCGAGGTGGTGATCGGGCGCGGCCACGTCGGGGCGGGCCGGCTCACCGAGGCGCAGCTCGACGAAGCGCTCGACGTGCTCCGGATGACGCGTCCCTGACGTCCGGCCGGTACCCTTGTACGGTGACTCTGCGCTTGTATGACACCGCGACCCGATCGGTCCGGGACTTCGTCCCGTTGACGCCCGGTCAGGCGGGGATCTATCTGTGTGGTGTCACCGTGCAGTCCTCGCCCCACATCGGCCATCTGCGCTCCGCCGTCAACTACGACGTGCTGCGGCGATGGCTGCTGCACGAAGGGCTGGAGGTCACCTTCGTCCGCAACGTCACCGACGTGGACGACAAGATTCTCCAGAAGTCGCTGGAGCACGAGCGGCCGTGGTGGGCCATCGCCTACGAGAACCGGCTGCTGCTGGAGCGCGACTACCGCGCCCTCAACGTGCTGCCGCCGACGTACGAGCCGTTGGCCACCGGGCACATCACCGAGATGCACGATCTGATCGGGACACTGATCGAGCGTGGACACGCCTACCCGGGTGGTGGCGCCTGCGCCGACGTCTACTTCGACGTGCTCTCCTACCGCGAGTACGGCGCACTCTCCGGTCAGCGGCCGGACGACATGCGCGACGCCGGCGACGCCCCGGTACGCGACAAGCGCGACCACCGTGACTTCGCCCTGTGGAAGGGCGTGAAGGCGGACGAGCCGCAGGACGCGTACTGGCCGTCGCCCTGGGGCCGCGGCCGGCCCGGCTGGCACATCGAGTGCTCGGCCATGGCCCAGCGCTACCTCGGTGACGAGTTCGACATCCACGGCGGCGGTCTCGACCTCACCTTCCCGCACCACGAGAACGAGGTGGCCCAGTCCAAGGCGGCCGGTCTCGGCTTCGCCCGCTACTGGGTGCACCACGCGCTGCTCAACCTCGGTGACTCCAAGATGAGCAAGTCGCTGGGCAACGTGATCGATCTGAACTCGGTGGCCGAGGCCGGCATCCGCCCGGTCGAGCTGCGCTACTACCTGGGCAGCCCGCACTACCGCTCGCGGATCGACTACTCCGACGAGGCGCTGCGCGAGGCCGCGGTCGCCTACCGGCGGATCGAGGGCTTCGTGCAGCGCGCGGCCGAGGTGGTCGGCAACGGGCGGCCCAAGGCGGTGCCGCCGGCCTTCGCCGACGCGATGAACGACGACCTGAACACCTCGGCGGCGCTCGCCGTCGTGCACGACACCATCCGGGAGGGCAACACCGCCCTGGCCGCCGGGGACGAGCCGGCCATCCGCGGCGCGCTGACCGCGGTCCGGGCCATGCTCGGGGTGCTCGGCCTCGACCCGTTCGACGGCGCCTGGAGTGGCGGCGAGGGCGGCAACGATCTCAAGCCGGTGGTCGACTCCCTGGTCGCCCTGGCATTGGAACAGCGGGCCCAGGCCCGCACACGTAAGGACTGGGCGGCCGCCGACTCGGTGCGGGACCAGCTCAAGAACGCGGGTATTCAGGTGGAGGACACTCCGACCGGGCCGCGCTGGACGGTAGGAGAACAGCACTGATGGCCGGCAATTCGTTCAATGCGAGCAAGCGCTCCACCTCGAAGAAGGGGGCGAGCATGGGGTCCGGCGGCAAGAACCGCGCCGGGCTCAAGGGCCGGGGCAAGACCCTGCCGGCCGACGAGCGCCCCTGGCACAAGGGCTACTCGGGCACCGAGAAGCTGCCCGAGAAGACCGCCCGTAAGCAGGACAAGGAGCGCCGGGCAGCGGCCGCCGAGGGCCGGGCGCCCAAGGTCGGCGTCCCCGGCACCAAGGACACCACCTGGGGCCGCGGCGGTGGCCGGGCGACCGGGATCACCCGGACCCAGTCGTCCCGCGGCGGCGTGCGTGGCGGCGGTCCGCGGGGGCCGCGGATCGCTCCGGGGCGCCGGTCCAACCCGACCAAGGAAGGTCCCGAGCTGCTGCTCGGCCGCAACCCGGTGGTCGAGGCGCTGCGGGCCCTGGTGCCCGCCACCGCGCTGTACGTGGCGCAGGGCATCGACATCGACGAGCGGGTCACCGAGATCGTCCGGACCTCCGGCGACCGGGGCATCCCGATCCTGGAGATCAGCCGCAACGAGCTGGACCGGATGACCGGCGGCGTGCTGCACCAGGGCGTCGGGCTCCAGGTGCCGCCGTTCGCGTACGAGGACTTCGACGACCTGGTCAACGCGGCGCTGGAGCAGACCGCCCCGCTGTTGGTGGCCCTGGACGGCATCACCGACCCGCGCAACGTGGGCGCCGTGATCCGGTCGGTGGCCGCCTTCGGTGGGCACGGCGTCTTCATGACCGAGCGGCGGGCCGCCGGCATCACCGCGACCGCCTGGCGCACCAGCGCCGGGGCGGCCGCACGGGTGCCGGTGTCGCAGGTGGTCAACCTGACCCGGGCGATCAAGTCGGCCCAGAAGGCCGGTTTCACCGCCATCGGGCTGGACGCGGACGGCGAGACCGACCTCTACCAGTTGGAGGCCGCGGTCGGGCCGCTGCTCGTGGTGGTCGGCTCCGAGGGCCGCGGTCTGTCCCGCCTGGTCGGCGAGACCTGTGACCTGAGGGTGAGCATCCCGATGGCCTCCGACGTGGAGTCGCTCAACGCCAGCGTGGCGGCGGCCGTGACCCTCGCCGAGGTGAGCCGCCGCCGATCCCAGGGCTGAGTCCGGCTAGAAGTAGGCGCGCAGGCGGTTGCCATCCGTGAGGAAGAGGCGGCCGTCTGCGACGACCGGCGGGTGGCTCTCGTCGCTCGGCATGCCGCCCTTGCGCGGCTTGCCGGTCTCCGCCTCGACGATCGACAGCTTCGCGCCGATGCCGGCCGGGCTGTAGAGCAACGCGCCGGCTCGGACCGGCTGCCCGGCCGCGTCGTCCAGAGGCACCGACCAGAGCTTCCGGCCGTTGCGGGCGTCCACGCAGTAGATGCTGTGGTTCCGCGGGAAGTAGAGGTGCCGCTCGTCGGCGGTCACCGCGGACGGGTGCCAGGCCGACTCCCAGATCTTCCGGCCGTCGGCGGCGTCGACCGCGGTCAGGCCGACGTCGCTGCCGGAGACGTAGAACCGGGTGCCGGCCGGGTCGCTGCCCACGGCGTACCAGCTCTCCTTGGTCTCCCAGAGGGTCGCGCCCGTGGTGATCGAGACGGCGCGGGAACCCCCGCCCTCGGTCCGCAGCAGCAGCCGTCCGCCGGCCGAGAGCAGCCCGTCGGCCCGGGTTCCGCCGAGTTTCCACAGGCGGGCGCCGGTGGTCAGCCGGTGTGCGATGGTGGCGGCGCCGAAATCCGGCCGGGCGTCCACCACGACCACGCCCTGGTCGACGATCATGTCCTGGCTGGGGGCGCCCAGGGGAAGCTCCCAGAGCCGGGTCCCGGACGAGGCGCGATAGGCGTTCAGGAAGTTGCGCTGGCCGGTGCAGGCGTAGTTGAGAACGGCCAGGATCCCGTCCGACATGGCTATCCGCGTGACGCCCCGGCCGTGCAGGTCGGCGTGCCAGCGGCGTTTCCCGGAGGCCGGGTCGTACGCCCCGACCCCGCCCGGATCGCTGGTGTAGAGGAGACCGCCCCCGGCGAGCGGCTCCCGGCCGATCTCGCATTCCGGGTCGGCGTGCGTGGGAATGTCCCATCGACGGCGGATGTCGTCCACCGATGCCGGGGTGAGCCGGCGCTCATGCGGGTTGTAGTAGGTGGCGCCTGGGCCGTACCCGGTCTGGGACCACTCCGAAGGCGGTGTGGCCCAGGCGGCTGGGCTGGGCAGACTCAGTGCCGCAGCGAGTGCGGCAACCATGACGGAACTCATACAAGATCAACGAAAGAGCCCCCGGTCGGGATCGAACCGACGACCTCCCGTTTACAAGACGGGTGCTCTGGCCATCTGAGCTACAGGGGCGAACGGCCTCAGCATAACGTCCTGTGATGCGAACGCCATCTTGGCAGGTCGCAAGAAAACAAATACGGTGGCGCTCGCAGTTCCTTCTACTCGGATCGTCCGGCACGTTCCTGCCGGTGGAAAGGAAGTCGATTCACCATGGCTACCGTCACCTATGACAAGGCCTCCCGGATCTACCCGGGTACCGAGCGCCCCGCCGTCAACGAGCTGAACCTCGAGATCGGCGACGGAGAGTTCCTCGTTCTGGTCGGCCCCTCCGGTTGTGGCAAGTCCACCAGCCTGCGCATGCTCGCCGGCCTGGAGGACGTGGACCGCGGCCGCATCCTCATCAACGACCGGGACGTCACGCACCTCCCGCCGAAGTCCCGTGACATCGCGATGGTGTTCCAGAACTACGCGCTCTACCCGCACATGACGGTGTACGAGAACATGGCGTTCGCCCTGAAGCTGCGCAAGACCCCGAAGGCGGAGATCGACCGCGCCGTCAAGGAGGCCGCCGCGCTGCTCCAGCTCGAGGAGTACCTGTCGCGTAAGCCGAAGGCGCTCTCCGGTGGTCAGCGTCAGCGTGTCGCCATGGGCCGCGCCATCGTGCGCCAGCCGCAGGTGTTCCTCATGGACGAGCCGCTGTCGAACCTCGACGCCAAGCTCCGCGTCCAGACCCGTTCGCAGATCGCCACGCTCCAGGCCAAGCTCGGCGTCACCACCGTCTACGTCACCCACGACCAGGTCGAGGCCATGACCATGGGTCACCGGGTCGCGGTCATGCTGGACGGCGTGCTCCAGCAGGTGGACACCCCGCGGGCGCTCTACGACACCCCCGGCAACGTCTTCGTCGCCGGCTTCATGGGCTCCCCGGCCATGAACATCAAGACCGTTCCGCTGACCGAGGCCGGCGCCACCTTCGGCTCGCTGTCCATCCCGCTGACCCGCGAGCAGGTCGCCGCGGCCCAGCAGGGTGGCGAGGGCAAGGTCACCATCGGCTTCCGTCCCGAGGCCGCCGACGTGGTCGGCGAGTCGGCCGGCGCGCTGCCGATCGTGGTCGACCTGGTCGAGGACCTCGGCTCGGACGCCAACGTCTACGGTCACGCCGACCTGGCCCACGGCTCGGAGCGGTTCGTCGTCCGGACCGAGCGCCGCAACATGCCGCACATGGGTGAGACGGTCTTCATCCAGCCGCACACCAACGCGCTGCACGTCTTCAACGCCGGCTCGGGCATCCGCATCTGACGCACGGATCCACGGAGAAGGGCGGTTCCCCTCGGGGAGCCGCCCTTTCCCGTCAGTCGGTGAACCGGTAGACGACGTAATCCTCCTCGGCGGCGCAGGCGATCACCGAGGTGTTCCAGGAGCAGCTCGCCGACCGTACGTCCGCGAGCTGCCCCAATGGCACGGCGCTCTCGCCGAGCGGGATGCCCCAGACCGCCCGGTCGCTCACCGAGGTGGTCAGGGTGTCGGAGAAGCGCAGCATGTTGCCGGCGTCCAGGCGTACCGTGACGCCCTGCTCGGTCTGGCTCTTCCGGCCGGACGCGTCGATCAGGGTGGTGGTCTCGTCGCCGACCGCCAGCACCGCGTCGCCGACCGGGACCAGGGCCTCCACCTCCGGCACGTCCACCGGCTCCGACCAGCCGTCCTTGCCGAGCGCGAAGACCCGGTCCTTCGTCCGGTCGTAGCTCTCGGTCTGCACGAAGCAGAGCCGCTCACCGCACGGGGCCAGCTTGCTGAGCGAGGAGTTCGGCGGGGCGGTGTGCACGATGACCGGGTTCTCGGCGAGCCGGCCCAGGTCGTACGAGAGGATCCGCTGCGGGGCGGCGGAACCCCGTACGTACAGCCGGCCGTTGTGCGCCACGATCTCGTCGCTGGTCGACGCGACGCTGGGCAGTGGGTCGCCGACGACCTTCCCGGTGTTCAGGTCGCGGACCGTGGCCGTCTGGTCGGCGTCGATCTGGACGAACCGTTCGTCGTCGGTGAAGTCGGGGGAGAAGGGCCGCCCGGCAGTGCCCGCCGGACCGGCGAGGTCCTCGATCGTCGTGGCCGGGTGGATCGCCGACGAGTCCGGGTCGGCCTGCGTCCACTTCTCGGCACCGTCGGACAGCCCGATCCCGACGAGCCGTTTCGTCTCCCGGTCCGTCCACAGCGCGGTCTTCGAGCCGGGGTGGACCTCGTCGTACGAGCCGATCCGCTTGTCCCAGAGACGCTTGCCGTCCTCGGCGTCGAGCGCCACTACCCGGCTCGTGCTGGTCGCCGAGTCCGGACCGGAGTAGAGCAGCACCACGCCGGGCCGCGCGAGCATCGATTTCCACGTGGTGGCCTGACCGGCGCCGTCGCTCTCCCACAGCTTCGACCCGTCCGTGGTGTCGGCGGCCACCACTCGCAGCGTGCCGTCGTCGTCGGCGCTCGCGAGATAGGCCCGGTCCCCGAGCACCTCGGTGTCGGCGAACGCCGAGGTGACCGGCACGCTCGGGGTCACCCGCCGGGGTTCCGCCAGCGGGACGAAGTCGATCGGGGACACGCCCGGCCAGAGGATCACCGCGGCGGCGGTGGCGGCGGTGGCCACGACGACCGTCGCGCCACCGGCCCACAGCCAGGTGCGCCGCCGCTTCCACGCCGGTTCCTCCTCCGCGGTCGCCTCGACCGCGCCCGGGATGGTCCAGGTGCCGCCGGGGTACGGGTGTGGCGTGTAACCGCCCGGCTGTCCACCGGCGGCGATCGCGGCGGCCTCGGCGGTCGCCCACGGGTCGACCGGATCGGAGTACTCGATCTCCGGAGCCGTCGGTCGATCCTCGTCCCCCGGACCCGCCATGTCCCCGCCCTTCTCGGTCACCCCCGTCGGCCCGTCATGCTACCGAGTCGACCATCGATGACCATCCTGTCGACCTTTCGGCCGGCTGGTTATCGTGGCGGCATGCGCATCGAACGGGTCACCGCCGAGGCCGAGGTCCATCGCGCGGCCGATCTCTTCGACGCGCCGCCGATCGAGGCCGCCACCCGCCGCTTCCTCACCGACCCCACTCACCACCTGCTGCTGGCCTACGACGACGCCGACCGGCCGGTCGGCATGATCACCGGGGTCGAGACCACCCATCCGGACAAGGGCACCGAGATGCTCGTCTACGAGCTCGGGGTGGCGCCGGTGGCCCGCCTCCAGGGGATCGGCGCGGCGCTCGTCGACGCGCTGGCCGGACTGGCCCGCGACCGGGGTTGCTACGGCATGTGGGTGGCCACCGAGAACGACAACAAGGCGGCCCTGGCCACCTACCGCCGGGCCGGTGCGCTCGAGGAGATGACGTTCACCCTGCTCAGCTGGGATCTGAATCAGGACTGAAGGCGCGAGAGCGCGCGCCGCTGGACGTTGGCGGCGCGCGCTCTCGCTGGAGTGACGTCTAGTCGGTGCCGCGGTCGACGAAGCCGTCGACCGGCTCCTCGTGCAGGCGGGGGTCGTCGATGGCCGGGTCGCCGGGGATCGCCTTCGGGCGGCTGGGCGCCTCGTTCGATCCGGCGGCCGGCTCGGATCCGGCGCCGGGGGCCTCGGGGGCGGACTTCGGGTCGTCCGCCTTCGGGTCACCGGCCTTCGAGACGCCGACCTTCGAGACGCCGGCCTTCTTGTCGGCCGGGTTCGGTTCGGTCAGCTCGCCGCCGAGGGGCAGGCCGGCCACGTCGTGGGGGAGGTCGGTGATGTCGCGGTCGAGCATCCTCACCGGGTTCGCGCCGGCCAGGCCGCCGAGCAGCGAGTAGTCGGCCTTGTCGTGCTCCAGGCGCGGCGCGAACGGGCGCTCGTCGGGGGCGGGCCTACGGACCCTGGTGTTCGGGGGCGGCGCGGACGGCGACACCCCGGCGGGGCCGAGCCCGCCGATCGAGGGGAAGTTCTGGGACAGGAGCCCGCTGAGGGTCACCGGAATCGGGAGGCTCGAGGACGGGGAGCCGCTGTACCGCCGGGTCGCCGCCGGCACGGTGCCGCGGATGACGTCCGCGGCGGGCAGGAGCCGCCGGCCACTCCTGGCGTTCTTGGCGTTCCTGCGGCCGTCCGGGTGGTCCTCGAGGGCGGGCGCGACACGGGCCGTGCCGGGCTCCACCTGAACCAGGGGCTGGCCGCTGAGCGGGTCGGCGGCGAACCGCCAGGCGTTGGTGGGGTCCAGCGCGTAGCCGAGGGCGTTACGCAGTGAGGTCCGGGCGGCTCCGAGACCGGCCGCGGGATCCTGTCCGATCGCCGGGGCGGCGCCGGCGTCGGCTGCGGGGGCGAGAGTGTCGTCGGCCCACGCGGGGGTCGCCCCGAGCAGGATTCCACCGGCGAGGGCGCCGGCACACCACAACTTGCGCACTGATCTTCTCCTGGCCACATCGGACGATGGGTTCGGTCGATACCCACCAACTCGGACATAAGGTGTCGGATGGGGCAACGACCGGCCCCGCGGGCAGGTTCCGGCTGACTACGATTCGTGAACGTGAGTGCCGTGCCGCCGATAAAGATCCACAAGCATCCGGAGTCCGATGAGGACACGCGCCCCCACCTGGTGCTGTGCGGCGCGGACGCGCTGGTCTTCACCCTGGCCGAGGAACTCGCCAACTCCCGGCACCGGATCCGGATCACGGTGGTCACGCCGCACCGGATCCGGGCCGACGTCCCCGACCTCGCCTCGCTCGCCGACCGCGGGGTGGAGTGGCACAAGGCCGACCGGCTGGACGAGCGGACCTTCCGCGAGGCCGGGCTCACCGGCGCCACCGGGCTCGCCCTGGTCATGCCGGACGACATGGTCAACCTGCACGCCGCGCTGTGCGCCCGCGAGGTCGAGGAGGACCTGCGGGTCGTCGTGCGGATGTTCAACCGGGAGCTGGGGCACAGCGTGCTCCGGCTCTTCCCGGACTGCGCGGTGCTGTCCGACGCCGAGATGGCCGCGCCGGCCTTCGTGGCGGCGGCGCTGGGCGAGGTGGCTCCGACACATTTCCGGCACTCCGGGCGTACCCTCTATGTCGCTCACCGGGAGGACGTCGCGGAGCGACAGGTGATCCTCACCCTGACCACCGCCGGCGACCGGGGTGAGGTGAGCGTCCTGCCGGAGGACCCGCCGCCCGGTTCGGCGCGGCCGGGAGACCTGGTGCTGGCCGAGGCGCTCGGCCGCCCGGCCGGGGAGGACGTGACCCGCCGCCTGCTCACCCGGGCCGGTCGCCGCCGTCGCCCGCTGCGTGCCGTCGGCCGGGTGCTGCGCGCCGCGCTCAGCCGCAAGCTCGGCATCGCGGTCCTGATCACGCTGGCCACCACGGTGGTGGCCGGTCTGGTCCTGGCCAATTTCGACAAGGGCGGGCACGGGCTGTGGGAGTCGGTCTACGTGACCCTGCTGACCGCGGTCGGATCATCCGATGTGGAGGTCGATCGCAATCCGGTGGCGCAGGCCGCGCAGCTCGTGCTGACCATCGCCGGGCTCGCGCTGATCCCGCTGATCACCGCGGCCGTGGTCGACGGCATGGTCAACGCCCGGCTCGCGCTGGCCCAGGGCCGGGTGGCCGGGCAGCTGCGGGACCACATCGTCCTGGTCGGGCTCGGCAACGTCGGCACGCAGGTGCTGCGCCAGCTCGCCGACCTGGGGGTCCGGGTGGTCGCGATCGACCGCACCGCCGACCCCCGGGGTGCGAAGAGCGCGCAGCGGCGCGGGGTGCCGGTGATCGTGGGCGACGCGTCCGCCGAGGCCACGCTGCGGGCCGCCTCGATCGACACGTGCCGGGCCCTGGTCGTGCTCTCCACCGACGACGTGGTGAACCTCCAGGCCGCGTTGCAGTCCCGGTCGGCCCGGCCGGACCTGCGGGTGGTGCTGCGGCTCTTCGACGACGACTTCGCGCAGCGGGTCGAGTCGGCCTTCCAGATCAACACGTCCCGCAGCGTCTCCCGGCTGTGCGCCCCGGTCTTCGCGGCCGCGCTGCTGGAACGGGACGTGCACGCGACCATCCCGGTCGACCGGCACGCCGTGATGGTCGCGACGGTGACCGTGTCGGGCGGGTCCCTTCTGGACGGCGCCCCGCTGGACCATGCCGACCATCCCGGTGAGGCGCGGGTGATCGGCATGTCGGCGGCCGGCCAGGGCTGGGTCGACTGGGTGCCGGACCGGCGCCGGGTGCTGGCCGAGGGCGACGAGATCCTGGTGGTGGCCCGCCGGGGCGGGCTGCGTGCGCTCGCCGAGCTGGCCGGCCCGCCGCTACAGGGTGCCGCTCAGTGAGTCCGCCTCGACACCCAGCACGGCCTGCTCGTCCGGCTTGTTGACCAGCACGTCGGTCAGGTAGCCCTGCACCGCCGGGCCCATGCCGACGTCCCGCCCGGCCTTCTCGGAGAGCAGCCACTTGTGCTGGATGATCTGCGAGAAGATCTCCTGCGGCTCCAGTTTGCGGCGCAGGTGGGCGGGGACCGCGCGGACCACCGGCTCGAACACCTCGGTGAGCCAGCGGTGCGCGGCCTGCTGCTCGTCGGTGAGGTGGCTCTCCGCCCGGTAGGCGTCCAGGTCGTTGAGCAGCTGACGGGCCTGGTTCTCCTCGGCGTCCAGGCCGGTCAGGCGCATCAGCCGCCGGGTGTGGTAGCCGGCGTCGACGACCTTGGGGCGGACCAGATAGCCGCCGTCGTCCGACGTGGACATGGATACCTCGGCGACGTCGAAGCCCATCTCGTTGAGCCGCCGGATGCGCCGCTCGATGTGGTGCCGGGAGTCCTTCGACACCTCCTGCTCGTACGTCACCTCGTGCCACAACCGCTCGTAGCGCGCCACGATGTCGTCGACCACCTTCTCCGGGTCGATCGACTCGTGCAGCAGCTCGGCGGCCTCCAGGTCGAGGCACTCGCCGAAGATGTTGAGCCGGAGGATCTCGATGTCCTCGCTGCGCTGCCCCTCGGACAGTTTCGGGTACAGATTGCCGGTCTCGGCGTCCACCAGGTAGGCGGCGAAGGCCCCCGCGTCCCGCCGGAACAGCGTGTTGGACAGCGAGCAGTCACCCCAGGAGAAGCCGGTCAGGTGCATCCGCACGACGAGGGCGGCCAGCGCGTCGAGCAGGCGGTTCATGGTGTCCGGCCGCAGCACCCGGGAGAACAGCGCACGGTACGGCAGCGAGAACTGGAGATGCCGGGTGACCAGCACTGTCTCCAGCGGCTCGCCCTCCAAGGTCTGCCGGTCGGTGGCGATGGCGACCGCCTGCACGGCCGGGAAGTCGATCCGCTCCAGGGCGCGGAGCAGGTCGTACTCCTTCTCGGCGATTCGTTCCCGGGTCTCCTTCATGGCGTAGACCACGCCGTTCAGCTTCACGAACCGGACGATGTGCCGCGAGATGCCCTGTGGCAGCGCGACCAGGTGATCGGCCGGCCAGTCCTCGAGCGGAATGTGCCACGGCAGATCCAGCAGCGCGGGGTCGATGAGGGCGGAGGTGATGCGCACGATCACAAGTGTGCCGGGTCGCGCGGCGCGTCGTGCTTGCACGTGGCTCGTTACACAGGTGCGAAACCGCCGACGACGTACGGGAGTGGCATGCGACGTAGGACTGGAATCGTCATCGGGACGTGCACCGCGCTGGCCCTGATCGGCACGGCCGGGTCGGTCGTGTCCGCGGGCGCCGGCGAGCGGCCGTCCGAACCCCGGCTCTCCGCGGCCCGGCCCTCCGCGGTCGAACGCACCCCGGCCGCGGTGGGGAGGCGGGCTATTCCACAGGTTACACCGACAACAGCGACTCACGGTATTAAACCGGACAATTCGTTTGGGGTTAAACCGGACGTTTCATCTTCCGCTTCGGCTGGCGCCCGCCGCCTGGAATCGACCACCGCCCGGTCCGCCGGCCGTCAGCGAATCGGCGAACTGCTCCGGGTGGACCGCCTGATCGGCAACGTGGGCGGCCCGAAGCGGGAGGAGTTCGCCTATCCCGGCGCCTCCTACGTCAAGGTGCACTTCGACCGCCTGACCATGCTGCCCGGCGACTACGTGACCGTGTCGAACCCGGAGCGCACCGAGTCCTACCGGTACGACGAGAGCGACCCGGACGGCCGCTGGGCCATGTCGATCACCGGGGACACCGCGGTCGTCGAGGTGCACCGGGAGATCAACCCGCTCGGGCTCCGTGACATCACCGGTGACCTCGGGATCGGCATCGACCGGGTGGCCCGCGGCGACTCCCGCCCGGCGCCCGCACGGCCGGGCCGGGAGGAGTCGGTCTGCGGCACCGACACCTCCAGCGACGCGGTCTGCTACGAGTCGAAGGACCCGGTGGCCTACACCAAGTCGAAGGCGACCGCCCGGCTGCTGATCAACGGCACCGAGCTGTGCACCGGCTGGCGGGTCGGCCCCAAGAACCGCATGATCACCAACAACCACTGCCTCACCACGTCCGGGGAGGCGTACGACACCGAGGTCTGGTTCAACTACCAGTGCGCCAAGTGCGGCGGCTACGACGTGTTCAAGCCGACCAAGGTGTGGGGCGATCAGGTGCTCGCCACCGACAAGACGTACGACTACACGCTCTTCACGGTCGACGGCTTCCCGTCGATCGAGAAGTTCGGCTACCTCACCCTGGACACCGTCCGGCCCGGCAAGGGCCAGGAGCTGTACGTGCCACAGCATCCGTCCGGTGAGCCTGCCAAGATTGCCGGCACCAAGGGCGAGGCGGTCGGCAACTGCGAGGTCGACAATCCCGACTACACCGGGTACGCGGCACATTCGGACGTCTCGTACTTCTGCGACACGGCCGGCGGCTCGTCCGGCAGCCCGGTCATCTCCCGCGCCACCAACCGGGTGGTGGCGCTGCACCACTTCGGCGGCTGCCCGAACTCCGGCGTGCGGGGCGATCTGCTGGCCGGGAGGTTGCGCACGTACCTCTAGTTTGTAGAGGTGAGCGAGAAGATCGGTAAGACCTGGTGGCCCGAGGTGGCGGCGCTGGTGGCGTTCGCCGCGCTGACCCTGGCGCTGGTCCGCGGTCACCTGCTGGACCTGGACCAGTGGGTGGCCGACTGGGCGTTCGCCCACCAGCCCGCGCCGGTGTACTGGACCGCACGCGTGTTCAACTACCTGGGCCAGGGTGGTCAGGTGCTGATGCCGGTCACGCTGATCCTGACCGGGGTGCTGTTCTGGCGTACCCGATCGGTCCGTGCCCTGTTGCCGTTCGTGGTCACCTTCGCGCTCACCTACTGCACCATCGGCCCGGCGAAGATCTTCTTCGACCGGGCCGCCCCTCGCTTCACCGGCCCGGACGCGGTGATGCTGTTCAACCCGAGCGCGGCCGGCGACAAGGCGATGAGCTACCCGTCCGGGCACGTCGCCAACACGCTGGTCTGGTTCGGGGTGATCGCCCTGCTCCTGACCGTTCTGATGAAGCGGGACCTGTCCCGGCGGGAGTGGTTGCTGCTGCGGGTGGCCCCGGTCGTGATCGTCTTCGTGACCACGGTCTACACCGGGTTCCACTGGCTCACCGACTCGATCGCGGCGCTCTTCCTGGGCTTCGTCCTGGTCCGCCTGCTGGGCCGGATCCCGTGGGGACTCCGGTCAGATCCAGGCGCCGGAGCGCATCACCCGGCGCGGCGTCAGGTCGGCGGAGAGGACCACCAGGTCGGCGCGTAGGCCCGGGACCAGGGCGCCCAGCGTCTCGGACAGGCCGAGCAGCCGGGCCGGGGTGGTGGCGGCCATCGCGGCGGCGTCCACCAGCGGCAGGCCGGCGGCCACCGCGTTGCGCAGCGCCACGTCCATGGTCAGGGTGCTGCCGGCGATCGAGCCGTTGTGGGCCAGCCGGGCCACCCGGTCGGCGACCAGGACCTCCTGGCCGCCCAGCTCGTACCGGCCGTCCGGCATGCCGGTGGCGTCCATCGCGTCGGTGACCAGCACGGCCCGTTCGGGGCCGGCGCTGCGGGCCGCGAACGCCAGCATCCCCGGGTGCAGGTGGATGTTGTCGGCGATCAGCTCGCACGCCGTGGTCGAGGAGAGCAGACCGACCACCGGGCCCGGCTCGCGGTGGTGCGGCGGCCGCATCCCGTTGAACAGGTGGGTGGCGACGGTCGCGCCGGCGGCCACTCCGGCGTGCGTCTGGTCGTACGTGGCGTCGGTGTGCCCGATCGCCGCGAGGACACCGGACGACCGCAGCAGGCCGATCGCCTCGCACGCGCCGGGCAGTTCCGGGGCGACGGTCATCATGCGTACCGCGCCGTCGCCCACCTCGATCAGCTCGGCGATCTCGGACAGTGACGGATCCCGCAGGAAAGCCGGGTTCTGCGCCCCGCAGCGGGCGTGCGACAGGTACGGCCCCTCGAAGTGGATCCCGGCGAGCACCCCCTCGGCGACCAGCGGCCGGTAGTCGACCGTGGCCGACCGCATCAGCTCGAACGGCGAGCTGACCAGGCTGGCCAGGATCGTGGTGGTGCCGTGTCCCAGGTGGAAGGCGGCCGCCTTGCGGGCCGCCCCCGCGTCACCGGTGGTGAACGTGTGCCCACCGCCGCCGTGACAGTGCAGGTCCACGAAGCCGGGCACGATCACGTCGTCGCCCACCGCGTCGTCCGGGACGATCGCCGCGATCGCCTCGCCGTCCAGGTCGAGATGGCCGGGGACGACCGCGCCGGGGGTGACGATCCGGCCGGAGATGCGGGTCACGGTGTCTCTTTCAGTGAGTCGAGGGCCAGCAGGGCGGAACCCAGGCAGCCGGCGGCGTCGCCGAGTTCGGCGCGGACGATCTCGGGGGAGCGGTGGAAGGTGACCCGCTGGGCGACCGCGGCGCGGACCGGGTCGAGCAACTCGTCACCGGCCTCGGCCAGCCCGCCGCCCAGGACGACGATGCCGACGTCGTAGAGCGCCTGAGCGGTGATCAGGCCATCCGCCAGGGCTTCCACGGCGTCCTGCCACACCCGGCGGGCCAGTTCCTCGCCGCGGGCCGCCCGGGTGGCGACGTCGAAGGCGGTGGCGGTGGGTTCGCCGGACAGTTCCGCGTACCGTCGCCCGACCGCCTTGGCCGACGCCTCGGCCTCCAGGCAGCCGCGCAGCCCGCAGCCGCAGGGGGTGCCGCCCGGCCGGACCACGACGTGCCCCAGCTCGCCGGCCGCGCCGTGCGCTCCCGGGTAGCCGGCGCCGTCGATCACCAGGCCGCCGGCGATGCCGGTGCCGATCGCCACGAACAGCACGTGCCGCCGCCCGCGCCCGGCGCCGAGGCGCGCCTCGGCGAGAGCGCCCACCCGCACGTCGTGGCCGAGCGCCGCGGGCATCCCCAGCCGTTGCACGGCCAGATCCCTCAGCGGTACGTCCCGGAAGCCCACATTCGCCGACCAGACCGCGACGCCGTTGTGCTCGTCGACCACGCCGGGCACCGCGATGCCGGTCGCGACCGGGGTGAGCCCGTCGGCGCGGGCCTTCCCGGCCAGCGCCCCGGCCACGCCCAGGATCGTCTCGGTGACCGCCTCCGGGCCGCGCTCGGCCCGGGTCGGGTGCCGCTCCTCGTGGTGGACCGTGCCGTCTGGCCGGACCAGGGCGCACTTCATCCCGGTGCCGCCCACGTCCAGGGCGACTACGACGCTGTCGTTCACGCCAGGACTACGGAACGGGTGAGGTTGGGAGGGTTGTCCGGGTCGAGGCCCTGGGTGGTGGCCAGCGCCAGGGCCACCCGCTGGGCCAGGATCAGGTCGGCCATCGGGTCCAGCGGGGCCCGGCCGCCGACCCAGCGGCCGATCGAGCCGTACCCGCCGTGGTGGCGGCTGTGCACGAAGGCGGCGCCGGTGGCCTCGACCTCCCCGGCGAGGCCCTCCGGCACGTCACCGAACGCCCACACCACCCGGCGCGGCCCGGCGATCGCGATCGGCCCGTGCCGGTAGTCCATGGCCGGGTACGACTCGGTCCAGAAGCCGGCGGTCTCCCGGCACTTGAGGGCGGCCTCCTCGGCCAGTCCGACGGTCCAGCCCCGGCCCAGGAAGGTGATCTGGTCGAAGAGGGCCGGGTGCACCGGGAGCGGGAGGCGGATCGCGACCTCGGCGTCCGAGGCGGCCGTCTCGATGTCGTGGCCCAGGTGCGCCCGTAGGACGGCCAGCACACTGGTGGCGAAGCGGGTCTGCACCACCGACTTCTCGTCGGCGAAGTCGAGGACCACGGTCTCGTTCGCGATCTCCGCGGCCGGCTGCGCGGCGTCGGCGGTGAAAACGGTCACCGGGGTGCGCTCACCGACAGTGCGCATCACGTCGAGGGTCTCGGTCGTGGTGCCGGAGCGGGTGATCGCCACGAGACGGTCGTAGTGGCGGCCGTACGGGAAATCGGACGCCTGGAACGCGTCGGTCTCGCCGTGGCCGGCCTGTTCCCGCAGAACCGCGTACGACTTGGCCATGAACCACGAGGTTCCGCACCCGACGACGGCGACCCGCTCGTCACGGCGGGGCAGCCCCGGCGCCCCGGCTAGTTTCGCCGCCTGCCGCCAGCACTCCGGTTGTGTGGCGATTTCCGCTTTGACATGGCTCATGTCTGTTCCTCACCGGTTGATGCTGCGCATTAGCGCTCGGTTCCCGGGACTTTCGCGCGTTATTGTGCTCACGAGGCCGTCGTCGGGGCAAGCGCCTAAGGTCCTTCGCGCAACGAATGTCTTTGCTTCCAGGGCTTTCGCGCACTAATGTGCACACACTTATCATGGAACGTGCATCGGGGAGTGGTGGGTGGACCGGTACGCGCGGTGGAATGCCCTGCTCGAATTACTCACGGAGAGCGGCCGGGTAACCGTCGAAGAGGCCTCCGAGCGTCTCGACGTCTCCCAGGCCACCATCCGGCGTGACTTCGACCAGCTCGCCCAGCAGCAGATGATCACTCGAACCCGGGGCGGTGCGGTCGCCAACGGTGTCTCCTACGACCTGCCGCTGCGTTACAAGAGCGCCAAGCACTCCGCCGAGAAACAGCGTATCGGCGAGGCCGCGGCCCGTCTCGTCACTCCCGGAACGGTGGTCGGCCTCAACGGCGGCACCACGATCACCGAGGTGGCCCGGGCGCTGGCGGTCCGGCCCGACCTCAACGCCGGCGGTGAGGGTTCCCAGCTCACCGTGGTCACCAATGCCCTGAACATCGCCAACGAGCTGCTGCTCCGCTCGCGCATGAAGATCGTCGTGGCCGGCGGTGTGGTCCGTCCGCAGTCCTTCGAGGTGGTCGGCCCCCTGGGCGGCGCCCTCCTGCGGGAGGTCACCCTGGACATCGTGCTGCTCGGCGTCGACGCCCTGGACGTCGAGCTGGGCGCCGCCTCCCACCACGAGGGGGAGGCGTCGATGAACAGCCTCATGGTGGCCCGAGCCAAGCGGGTCGTCGTGATCGCCGACTCGTCCAAGCTGGGTGGCCATGCCTTCGCCCGGATCTGCCCGATCACCAAGGTCGAGACCCTGGTCACCGACTCCGGCGCCCCGCCGTCGGTGCTGGCCGCCTTCCGGGAGGCGGGCGTCGACGTCATCACCGCCTGAAAGCCGCCTATGGGTGTCAGCGGATCGGACGTTGCGTAGTCGTTTGGTCGCTTGAGGTAGCGTCTGCGGGGATCTTCGGTCCGACCTATGCTGAGGATCCCTCGTGAAATCCGTGGTCACCGATGCCGTCTGGGAGCGCCATGCAGCCCGCCGCCGAACCGACCGGGGAGCAGCCCGCTCTCACTGATCGGGAGCTGGAGATCCTCGCCTTCGAGGGCCAGTGGTGGAAACACGCGGGCGCCAAGGAGCAGGCCATCCGGGACACCTTCGGCCTCTCCTCGACCCGCTACTACCAGATCCTCAACGGCCTGCTCGACAACCCGGCCGCTCTCGAGCACGACCCGGTCCTGGTCGGACGGCTGCGCCGGCTCCGCTCGGCCCGGGCCCGCGGCCGCCGCCGCTAGGCCTGGCGGCTCTCGGCGTAGTTGGCGAGCCAGGCCACCTGATCCGGGTCCAGTGAGGCCCGCACCCGGGCGCGGGCCGTGGCCACGTTGCCGGCGGTGACCGTGGACGCCTCCAGGGAGTCGCGCATCGCGGCCAGCGCCGACTCCCGGATCAGCGCCGAACAGTCGGCCGCCGAGAAACCCTCCAGCTCCGCGCCCAGCTCGTCCAGATCGACCGCGTCGTCCAGCGGCACCGCCCTGGCCGAGGCCCGCAGGATCGCGGCCCGCGCCGCGGCGTCCGGCGGCGGCACGTAGACCAGGCGCTCCAGCCGGCCGGGCCGCAGCAGCGCCGGGTCGATCAGGTCGGGCCGGTTGGTGGCCCCGATCACCACGACGTTGCGCAGGTCCTCGACACCGTCCAGTTCGGTCAGCAGGGCCGCCACCACCCGGTCGGTGACCCCGCCGTCGCTGCCCTGACCGCGGGCCGGCGCCAGCGCGTCCACCTCGTCCAGGAAGACCAGGGTCGGCGCCGCCTCCCGGGCCCGGCGGAACAGCTCCCGCACCGCCCGCTCGCTGTCGCCCACCCACTTGCTGAGCAGCTCGGCGCCCTTCACCGACAGCACGTTCGCCTTCCCGGTCCCGGCGATCGCCTTGACCAGGTACGTCTTCCCGCACCCGGGCGGCCCGTAGAGCAGCACCCCGCGCGGCGGCGAGACACCGAGCCGGGCGAACGTGTCCGGGTAGGTCAGCGGCCACAGCACCGACTCGGTGAGCACCTGCTTCACCTCGACCATGTCCCCGACGTCGTCGAGGGTCACGGCCGCCACCTCCAGGGTGGACTCGGCCATCGAGGTGGGCCGGACCACGTCGAGCGCGGCCTCGAAGTCGGCCATCGCCACGGTCGGCGACTCGGCGTCCTTCTGCCGCAGCGCGGCGCGGACCCCGGCCTCCCGGGTCAGCGCGCCCAGGTCGGCGGCCACGAAACCGGGGGTGCGCCCGGCGACCTCGTCCAACCGCACGTCCTCGGCCAGCGGCATCCCCCGGGTCAGGACGCCCAGCTGCTCCCGCCGCATGGCCGAGTCCGGCAGCGGCACGGTCAACTGGACGGCCAGCAGGTCCGGGGCGCGCAGGACCGGATCGACCGACTCGGGCTTGCTGGTGGTGCAGACCACCGCCGTCCCCTGCGCCACGGTCTCGGCCAGGACCTGCCGGAAGATCGTGGAGATCGGTCCCGGCTCCTCGCGCGGGGCCAGCGCCTCCACGTCGACGAACAGCAGCATGGCGGGGCTGTCCGTCCGCACCTCGGCGGCCAGCTCACGCAGCCGGGCCGCCGCCGCGTTGTTGGTGAGCGCGGCCAGCTCCGGCGCCCACACCGTGCGCACCTTCGCGCCGACCGCGCCGCCGACCGCCCGGACCAGCGTGGACTTGCCCGACCCGGCGGGTCCGGAGATCAGGACACCGAGTGTCACCCGGGTGCCCAACCGGGTCAGCACCTCCCGGTGGTGGAAGCCCAGGTCGAGCAGCTCCTCCAACTCCTTGGCCTGGGTGCGGAGGCCGGGCAGGTCGTCCAGGTTCGGCGGAGGCGCCGCCGGGACGGCCGGTGCGGGCGTCCCGGCGCTGATCGGCGCGGCCGGACCGGCCGAAGCGGTGCCCGGGCCGTCCTGCCAGGTGACCACGGTCTTCATGGTGACCAGGGAGGCATCCGCGCCGGCCACCGCCGTCACCCGCAGCAGGGCACTGGTCCAGCCGTAGCCGACCCGGTTGGCCAGGCTGCGCCGGGCGGCTTCGAGATGCGGACGGTTCCCGGCCTCCGGCACCACGTCCTGCGGCAGCAGCGAGACGTCGTCGCCGGCGCTGACCACCTTGCCGAGCAGGGCCAGGCGCAGCATCTCCGGGGAAACCGCGGCGACCACCTCCGGCGGCCCGGACAGGGTCACCCGGTCGGCGTGCACCACCGGGATCGGGGTGACGGTCACCTCGCCGCCGTCCCGCATCCGGAGGTTGCCCAGGATCAGATCGTCGGCGTACAGCAGGCCTCCGCCGGAAGCCGCCTCGGCCCTGGCGACGAGGCAGGCGGTGGTCCGCTTGCCGGTGAGGCGCACCGGATCACCGGTACGCAGGTCCAGCCCTGCCATCACCTCCGGATGCAACCGCACCACTCCACGCCGCGCATCCAGCGCAGCGGGGCGCAGGGTCACCGTCAGCGTGAGATCATCAGCCACCGCGCGTGCCTCCGATGGAATGTCTGGGGCCATCTGGTTCGTCCACGCTATCCGCCGAGGGGTAGTCCATTGATGAGGCGTAGACCGCTTGTCGTCCTGACGGTGGCGCTGGCCGTGCTGTCCGGGTGCACCGACGACCCGCCCACGCCGTCGGCACCACCCCCGGCGTCCCCGGCCACCTCGCCCGGGACCACCCTGGACATGCCGCCGGACAGCTTCGGCCCGCCCCCGCCGGCACCCACCCCCACCGGCCGGATGGAGATGAGCCCCGCCGGGTACGGCCCGTTCCGGATCGGCATGACCCAGCAGGAGGTCACCGACGCCGGGCTGGTCGCCGAGCTGTCATCGGACGGCTGCGGCAGCGCGAGCGACTTCCCCGGTACGCCGGAGGTCGACTTCTGGGGCGGCGAACTGGTCCGGGTACGGCTCACCAGTCCCACCGCCGATACCGTCCCGATCGGGTCCACCCTCGCCGAGGTGCGGGCCGCGTACCCGGCCGGCCGCTCGGTCACCGGCGCGGGCGGTGTCACCGGCTGGCTCGTCGTGGACGGCGCCAACGCCATGCTCGTCGAGTTCACCGCCGGTACGGCGACCGCCGTGACCGCCGGCGTGACCACCACCGTCGAGGAGGTCTTCGCCGGCACCCGGGGATGCTGAGAGTTTTCCCAGAGAACCCTCAGCCCCACCTCAGGGGTCTCCTACTAGCGTGTGCGCCATGTCTGCCCTGACCACCGGGTTGCGCCGCGCGCTTCCCCGGCTCAACCGGCGCCGGGTCGTCCCGGCGGTGGCCGCCCTCGTGGTGCTCGCCGCCGTGGCCGTCTGGGCCGTCCGCCCCGCGCCGGACGCCTGGACGACCGAGGATCTCCGGCTGGCCGGTGACGGCGTCGAACTGGACGCCCGCTTCTACCTGCCGGCCGACCGGGACGCCGATGTGCCCGCGGTCCTGCTGGCGCACGGTTTCGGCGGCTCCAAGGACACCGTCCGCAGCGACGCCGAGGCGCTCGCCGGGCAGGGCTACGCCGTGCTGGCCTACACCGCCCGCGGGTTCGGCCGCAGCACCGGCGAGATCCACCTGGACAGCCCGGACCACGAGGTCAAGGACGCTCAGCGGCTGCTCGACTGGCTGGCCACCCGGCCCGAGGTGACCACCGACGGCGCCGGGGACCCGAAGGTCGCGGTGGTCGGCGGCTCGTACGGCGGGGCCCTCGCCCTGCTGCTCGCCGGCCAGGACGGCCGGGTCGACGCGATCGTCCCGTCGATCACCTGGAACGACCTGGGCACCGCCCTGGTCCCGCAGTCGGCGGACACCGGCGCGGCCGGCGTCTTCAAGAAGAGCTGGGCCGGCTACTTCTTCGGCAACGGGACGGCCTCTGTGGAAAGGGGCGGCCCACCGCAGCGGCAGGAGCCGCAGGATCCCGCGTGCGGCCGGTTCGCGAAGGACGTCTGCGCCGCCTACCTCCAGATGGCCACCAGCGGCATCCCGGACGAGAACACCCTGGCCCTGCTGCGGAAGTCCAGCCCGGCCACGGTCCTCGACAAGATCAAGGCGCCGACGCTGCTGATCCAGGGCGCGGTCGACACGCTCTTCCCGCTCTCCGAGGCGGACGCCAACGCGAAGGGCATCGCGGCGGCCGGCACCCCGGTCCGGGTGGCCTGGTTCACCGGCGGCCACGACGGCGGCGAGGGGCCCACCTCCGACTCCGACCGGCTCAAGTACCTGACGGTGCAGTGGCTCAACCACTACCTCAAGGGCGAGGGCGAGGCGCCCGGCGACGACTTCACCTGGTCCAGGGTGGCCGGGTTCAGCGCGCTCGACCGCGGGCTGGTCACCAACGGCTACTCCGCGGACGCGTACCCCGGATTGGCCGGAACCGGAAGCACCCGGGTGACCCTCACCGGATCGGCGCAGCCGATCGCCAACCCGCCGAACGGCAACCCCGGCGCCATCTCCTCGATGCCCGGCCTCACCGGCCGGCTCAGCTCGCTGCTCAGCGGCAACGTGGCCCTGGACGTGGCCGGTCAGCACGCGATGTTCGACTCGGCGCCGCTCACCGCGGCCGCCGACGTGGCCGGCTCGCCCACGGTCCGGCTGCGGGTCGCGTCGCCGACCGGCGAGGCGGTCGTCTTCGTGAAGCTCTACGACATGGACGCCAACGGCACGGCCACGCTCAGCGCCGGCCTGGTCGCGCCGGTCCGGCTCACCGGCCTGCCGGCCGACATCGCCCAGGCGCAACCGGTCACCGTCACGCTGCCGGCGATCGTCCGGCAGATCGAGGCGGGCCATACCGTACGCGTCACCGTCGCCACCTCCGACCAGGCGTTCCTCACTCCCGCCCAGCCCGCCACCTACACCGTCGCGGTGGAGCCGGAGCTGACCCTGCCGACGCTGACCGGCAAACCGATCGCCGATCCCGGCAGCCTGTGGTGGATCGTCCTGGCCGGTGTGGTCGCGGCCATCCTGCTCGGCCTGGTCCTGCTGCTCGTGGTGAGCCGGATCCGGCACCGGCGGCGGGACGTGGCGGTGGTCGCCGAGCACGCCGGCACCCCGCTCGTGGTGCGCGGGCTGCGCAAGGCGTACGGGGACGGCTTCGTGGCGGTCCAGGAGATCGGCTTCACCGTGGAGCGCGGGCAGGTCGTCGGCCTGCTCGGCCCGAACGGCGCCGGCAAGACCACCACGCTGCGGGTGCTGATGGGCCTCACCCAGCCGACCGAGGGCGAGATCTTCGTCTTCGGGCACCGGCTGGTCCCGGGCGCGCCGATCCTGTCCCGGGTGGGCGCGCTGGTCGAGGGCCCCGGTTTCCTGCCGCATCTGAGCGGTTACCAGAACCTCCAGGCGTACTGGCAGGCCACCGGCCGGCCGTGGGAGGACGCCCGGTTCGAGGAGGCGCTGGAGATCGCCGGACTGGGCGACTCGGTGCACCGCAAGACCCGCAAGTACAGCCACGGCATGCGGCAGCGGCTCGCCATCGCGCAGGCCATGCTCGGGCTGCCCGAGCTGCTGGTGCTCGACGAGCCGACGGACGGGCTCGACCCGCCGCAGATCGCCGAGATGCGCCGCGTCCTCCAGCGGTACGCCACCGACGGCCGGGCCGTGCTCGTCTCCAGCCACCTGCTCGCCGAGGTGGAGCAGACCTGCACCCACGCGGTCGTCGTCAACAAGGGCCGGATCGTGGCGTCCGGCCCGGTCGGTGACATCGTCGGCGAGTCGCCGTCGGTGCAGTTGGAGGTCTCCGACGTGCCGGCCGCCACCCGGATCCTCGAGGACCTGGGCGTGCACTCGGTCAAGACGGAGGGCGCGAACGGCCTGATCGTCGACATGAACGGGACGGCCCGCTCGGAGATCGTCGCGTCGCTGGTCGGCGCCGGCATCGGGGTGGAGCGGCTGGTGCCGCGCCGCCGCCTGGAGGACGCGTTCCTGTCCCTGGTCGGCGACAACTCGCGAGGAAGTGGAGACCGATGAGCGAGCTTGCGAGCGAATCCATGGGCACAGTTGAAAGCTCGTCGGGACGCCGGAGCGCAGCGGAGGTGGCACGATGAGCTCGTTGGAGGCCGCGACCGGTTACCGGCCGTCGCGCACCCTGCCGATCTGGGCCGAGGTGCGCCGCCAGGCGTCCCGCCGGCGCACCCAGCTGGCGCTCGGCTTCATGGTGCTGCTGCCGCTGATCATCCTGGCCGCCTTCGAGTTCGGCGGCGGGGGCGGCCCGGACGAGGACGGCGACGGTGGCGGCGCGTTCAGCAGCATGGCCGACCTGGCCACCTCCGGCGGTCTGAACTTCGCCCTCTTCGGGCTGGCGGTCTCGGCCGGGTTCCTGCTGGTCGTGGTGGTGGCGCTGTTCTTCGGCGACACGGTGGCCAGCGAGGCGAGCTGGGGCAGCCTGCGCTATCTGCTGGCCGTTCCGGTCCCGCGGGCCCGGTTGCTCGGCGTCAAGCTGACCGTCGCGGCCGCCTACTCGCTCGTCGCGTTGCTGCTGCTCACCGGCACCGGGCTGCTGATCGGGACGCTGCGTTACGGCTGGTCCCCGCTGGGCAGCACGATCGCCGCGGAGATCCCGCCGGCCGAGGGTGTGCTCCGGCTGCTCGGCATCCTCGCCTATCTGGCGACCACCCTGCTGGTGGTGGCCGGCCTGGCCTTCCTGCTCTCGGTGCTGACCGACGCGGCTCTGGGCGCGGTCGGCGGCGCCGTGCTCCTGTGGATCCTGTCCAGCATCCTGGACCAGATCGAGGCCCTCGGCAGCATCCGCAACGCCCTGCCCACCCACTACACGGACGCCTGGATGGGCCTGCTCTCCACCCCCGTCCAGACCGAGGACCTGGCCAAGGGCGCGATCTCCGCGGTCGTCTACGCCACGCTGTTCTGGGGGATTGCCTTCTACCGCTTCACCCGAAAAGACATAACTTCCTAAACCCCTTTTCTCGTACGGAAGTGCCGGGTCCCGTGACCCGCGGCGGCTACTCCAGGCGCTCCTCCAGGCCGTCCCCCGCCGCCCGCTCATGAGAGCCGGGCGGCGGGCTCCGCCCGCCACACGAGGCAGCTTCGTGTGCGCCCACCGCTGTCATAGGGCTGGTGGTCGCACGCGCAGGCCCGTGCGTGTGGTGGGGTGGCGGTGGGGGCAGGGTTGGGCGCAACCGCTCACGCACGTCGCACGGTGGGGCTCGCGTTCTGGACGCGCCAGCGGCCAGCGAGGCCAGCCGGGCCCTCGGCGGGAGCAGCGGTCTGTACCCACCACCCCGCTGCGACCTCGAGGTTTTGATCTTGGAGGTGGGGGCGACCGAGGCAGGGTGGCCGCGGAAGGAGGTGGCTCACACCTCGGGAACTCCGTGTGGTGTTGGCGGGATCTCGTCGTAAGGTGTTGGAAACAACTGAATACCTCATCCAGAGGGGCAGAGGGATACGGCCCGACGAAGCCCCGGCAACCACCGCGCATGACTCTCGATGACGAGGCAGCGACGTGGCAGGTGCTAATTCCGTCCCCGTTCCGGCAGGTCGCCGCGGGGAAAGATGAGAGGAAACTCTAATGACGTCTGTCGTCGACGCACCCTCTGCCACCTCCGCTTCGCCCGCTCGTGGGCTGATCTGTCGCGCTTGCGGCGCCGAGTACCCGCTGGCCGCGCAGCACGCCTGTTACGAGTGTTTCGGCCCGCTCGAGGTCGCCTACGACGAGGCGGCGCTCGCGCGGGTGACCCGGGCCCAGATCGAGGCGGGCCCGCAGAACATCTGGCGCTACGCGGCCCTGCTCCCGGCCGGCCAGGACCCGGCGGCCCGGGTGACGCTCGACCCGGGCATGACCCCGCTGGTCGCCGCCCCGCAGCTGGCCGCCGCGCTCGGGCTGACGGCGCCGCTGTGGGTGAAGGACGACTCGCAGAACCCGACCCACTCGTTCAAGGACCGGGTCGTCTCGGTGGCGCTGACCGCCGCCAAGGAGCTGGGCTTCCAGCGGTTCTCCTGCGCCTCGACCGGCAACCTGGCCAACTCGGTGGCCGCCCACGCGGCCCGGGCCGGCGTGCCGAGCATCGTCTTCATCCCCTCCGACCTGGAGCAGGGCAAGATCATCACCACTGCGGTGTACGGCGGCGAGCTGGTGGCCATCGAGGGCTCCTACGACGACGTGAACCGGCTGTGCAGCGAGCTGGTGGAGACCGACGATTTCGAGGACACCGCGTTCGTGAATGTGAACGTGCGGCCGTTCTACGCCGAGGGCTCCAAGACGCTGGGCTACGAGGTGGCCGAGCAGCTGGGCTGGCGCATCCCGGCCCAGGTGGTCATCCCGATGGCCTCCGGTGAGCTGCTCACCAAGGTGGACAAGGCGTTCTCCGAGCTGGTCGAGATCGGACTGGTCGAGGCCCCGGAGGGCGGCTGGACCGTCTTCGGCGCCCAGTCCGAGGGCTGCAACCCGATCGCCGTGGCGCTGCACGCCGACACCGACGTGATCACCCCGGTGAAGCCGACCGGCATCGCCAAGTCGCTGAACATCGGCGACCCGGCCGCCGGGCCGTACGCGATCGAGGCGGTCCGCCGCACCGGTGGCTGGATGGACTACGCCAACGACGACGAGATCCGGGCCGGCATCCGGCTGCTCGCCGAGACCACCGGCGTCTTCGCCGAGACCGCCGGCGGCACCACGGTGGCCGTGCTGAAGAAGCTGGTGGAGAGCGGCAAGCTGGACCCCACCAAGGAGACGGTCGTCTACAACACCGGCGAGGGCCTGAAGACCCTCGACGCGGTCGCCGGACAGGTTGGACCGACCCACACGATCAAGCCGTCGCTGCGTGGTGCTCGCGAAGCCGGCCTGCTCGGATAACACTGGGTAATCGGCGATCAGCCGGTTGTCGAGATTTCCCTCCTCCGAGGACTTGCACTCCGATCTCCGGATGGGCAGGATGCTCTCTGCGGGAGGACGCGACGCCGTACGAGGCCCCTCACCTGAGCTTGGCGACAATCTCCGAGGGTCCCAACGATCCAGCGCTGACCCATACGGCTACGTGCCCGGAGGCGTTGTGCGTCCGTCCTCCCGACCAAACATCCGCACTGCCCACCGCCTTCGCACTGCCCACGGCCGCAGTGGCAGGTCCTCCGGGTAGTGCCCGTCGGCCAGTCCCGCGTCCCGCTCGAACCAGTTGCGCACCCCGTAGGACGTGGTGAGCGCGATCGACCAGGCGCAGGCCAGCCAGTAGGCGGGCCAGAACAGCGGTCCGAGGACGGCGTACTGGCCGGCGTGCCGGCTCTCGTGGGCGAGCAGCCGGGCCCGCTCCTCGGCGAGCAGCCACTCGGCGGTGCGCTTCGTGATGATCACCGAGCCGACCGTGAAGCAGGTCGCGGGCGGCACCCGGAGCCGGTAGTTCTCGGCGATCAGCACGCCGTGCCGGCCGCGCCGGACCCGCGCCCCGGTGGACAGCGCGATCAGCAGACCGATGACGGTCGTCCCGTTCACGGCGGTGAGGACCGTGCGCGTCACGTGCCACCCCCGCCCGGCCATCAGACCCGCCGTCGCATCTGGAGCTCGGTGAGGGCCGGGATGGTCGGATGCCGCAGGCGCACCCCGGTGTCGGCGAAACCCAGCTTCTCGTACGCCCGGACGGCCCGCCCGTTGCCGCACACCACCTCGAGCATCAGCTCGTCCCGCCCGGCCGCGGCCGACCAGTCGGCGACCGCCTCGATCAACTGCCCGAGGATCTTGCCGCCCCGGTACGCCGGAGTCAGGTACACCGCGAAGATCACCGTGCAGTGCGGCTCGTCCGGCAGCACGATCCCCCCGGCGTGTCCGGCCAGCGGCCCACCCGGGTCGGCGATGAACTGGGCCGTCTCGAAACCCTCGGACGACTGCCGGATCCGCTGCCGGTAGCTCTCGTGCGGCCGGGCCGCCGCCTGCGCGAGGGTCTCCAGGAACGCGAGGGGACTGTCCGCCAGCATCTCCAGCCGGAGCGCCCGCATGCGCCCGGCATCCTCCGGGGTGACCCGGCGTACGTCCCAGTTCTCCATGGGTAATCCCTACCGCCGTGGCCCCCGGTCGGCAACCGGGTTGTCGCGAAGCCGAGTGGCAGCCGGTGCCGGCGGGACTCCTCTACGTGGTCTGGGCGGTTGCGGTGCTCGTCACGTCCCGCCGGAAGGCGTCCGAGTGGTCCGGCAACCCCGCTGAGCTGGGACGTCAAGATCCTTAGCGGAAACCTGGGCTCCCCCGGGGGTTTCGCGGGAAGATGGGGTTTCTTGCACTCGCCATCGGAGAGTGCTAAACAAGTGATTGGCACTCGCGCATGCTGAGTGCCAGCAGGTCGGGACGGTGGGGTTCCGGTCACGATGCTGCCATCGGCATCGGGGCACGGAGCCGGTCGTCGCGGGCTATCCGGCTCGGCCTGAGGACGTCACATCGCCAGGTGGTGACGTCCACAGACTTCCTCAAAGTGCGGAGAGCGGGGCTGATGAGGCCCGGCGCCGCGGATGTCCGGGAGGACAACGCCGTATGGCCAAGATCATCGCATTCGACGAGGAGGCTCGCCGGGGCCTCGAGCGCGGTATGAACCAGCTCGCCGACGCGGTCAAGGTGACCCTCGGCCCCAAGGGCCGCAACGTGGTTCTCGAGAAGAAGTGGGGCGCCCCCACGATCACCAACGATGGTGTATCCATCGCCAAGGAGATCGAGCTCGAGGACACCTTCGAGAAGATCGGCGCCGAGCTGGTCAAGGAGGTCGCCAAGAAGACCGACGACGTCGCCGGTGACGGCACGACGACGGCGACCGTCCTGGCCCAGGCTCTGGTCCGTGAGGGTCTGCGCAACGTCGCCGCGGGCGCGAACCCGATGGCCCTGAAGCGGGGCATCGAGGCCGCCGTGGCCAGCGTCTCCGAGGGCCTCTCGCAGCTCGCGAAGGACGTGGAGACCAAGGAGCAGATCGCCTCCACCGCCTCCATCTCCGCCGGTGACTCCACGGTCGGCGAGATCATCGCCGAGGCCATGGACAAGGTCGGCAAGGAAGGCGTCATCACCGTCGAGGAGAGCAACACCTTCGGTCTCGAGCTGGAGCTCACCGAGGGTATGCGCTTCGACAAGGGCTACATCTCGGCGTACTTCATGACCGACGCCGAGCGCATGGAGGCCGTCTTCGACGACCCCTACATCCTCATCGCGAACAGCAAGATCTCCGCGGTCAAGGACCTGCTCCCGGTCCTCGAGAAGGTCATGCAGTCCGGCAAGCCGCTGGTCATCATCGCCGAGGACGTCGAGGGCGAGGCCCTGGCCACCCTGGTCGTCAACAAGGTCCGCGGCACCTTCAAGTCGGTCGCCGTCAAGGCCCCCGGCTTCGGTGACCGTCGCAAGGCCATGCTCGAGGACATCGCCATCCTCACCGGTGGCGCGGTCATCAGCGAGGAGGTCGGCCTCAAGCTCGACGCCGCCGACCTGTCGCTGCTGGGCCAGGCCCGCAAGGTCGTCATCACCAAGGACGAGACCACCATCGTCGACGGTGCCGGCAACGCCGAGCAGATCCAGGGCCGGGTCAACCAGATCCGTGCCGAGATCGAGCGCTCGGACTCCGACTACGACCGTGAGAAGCTGCAGGAGCGCCTGGCCAAGCTGGCCGGCGGTGTTGCGGTGATCAAGGTCGGCGCGGCCACCGAGGTCGAGCTCAAGGAGCGCAAGCACCGCATCGAGGACGCCGTTCGCAACGCGAAGGCGGCCGTCGAGGAGGGCATCGTGCCCGGTGGTGGTGTCGCGCTGGTGCAGGCCGGCAAGACCGCCTTCGACAAGCTGGACCTGTCGGGCGACGAGGCCACCGGTGCCAACATCGTCAAGGTCGCGCTCGACGCCCCGCTGCGTCAGATCGCCGTGAACGCCGGCCTCGAGGGCGGCGTCGTGGTGGAGAAGGTGCGCAACCTCGAGGCGGGCCACGGCCTCAACGCCGCGAACGGTGAGTACGTGGACCTGCTGGCCGCGGGCATCATCGACCCGGCCAAGGTGACCCGCTCGGCGCTCCAGAACGCCGCGTCGATCGCCGCGCTGTTCCTCACCACCGAGGCCGTCGTGGCCGACAAGCCCGAGAAGACCCCGGCTCCGGCCGGCGCCCCGGGCGGCGGTGACATGGACTTCTGAGTCCATCGGTTCCCAACCGGAAGGCGGTCCGCTTCGGCGGGCCGCCTTCCGGCCTTCTGCGCGACGCTTCCCCCCGGGGTGTGCCGGCAAATATTCCCTCGCCTGGGCGACGCCTGTGGGGGCTAACCTGGGACGGATGCGTGATCCCTCCGTTTCCCGCTATTCGGCCGGCCGTCTGTCCCCGATCCGGCGCGCGGCCGACCTGCGCCGGCTGCGCGACGAGCAGTTCGACGTCCTGGTGATCGGTGGCGGGGCCACCGGCGCCGGCGCCGCGCTCGACGCCGCCTCCCGTGGCCTCAAGGTCGCCCTGGTGGAGGCGCGGGACCTGGCCGCCGGCACGTCCAGCCGCTCCAGCAAGCTGATCCACGGTGGTCTGCGATATCTGGAGCAGCTCGAGCTGCATCTGGTCCACGAGGCGCTGACCGAGCGCGGCCTGCTGGCCACCCGGCTCGCGCCGCACCTGGTGCGCCCGGTCCCGATCCTGGTCCCGCTGCCCAGCGCCGGCCTGCCCCGGCGTGCCTGGCAGCGTGGCTACTACGGGCTCGGCGTGGCCGCCTACGACGCGTTCGCCGGGATCTTCGGCACCGGCCGGGGCATGCCGCTGCACCGGCACCTCACCCGCGACGGCGCCCGGCACCTGTTCCCCAGCCTGCGGGCCGACCGGATCGCCGGGGCCATCCGCTACTACGACGGCCAGGTCGACGACGCCCGGCTGGTGGTCAACCTGGCGCGGACCGCGGCCAGCCTGGGCGCCGCCGTGGTGACCAGCGCCCGGGTCACCGGCTTCGTGCGTGAGGCCCGCCAGGTGGTCGGCGTGAAGGTGCGTGACCTGGAGGCCCCGGGCTCGGAGGAGTTCGAGGTCCGGGCGCGCACGGTGGTCGCCGCCACCGGCGTGTGGAGCGACGACATGTCGCAGATGCTCAACGACGTGGGCGTCCGGCCGGGGCTGCGGGTCCGCGCCTCCAAGGGGGTGCACCTCGTGGTGCCCCGCTCGGCGATCACCGGTGAGTCCGGCCTGATCCTGCGGACCGCGACGTCGGTGCTGTTCGTGCTGCCCTGGGGCGGTCACTGGATCATCGGCACCACGGACACCGACTGGCAGCTCGACCGGGCCCACCCGGCCGCCTCCGCCCGCGACATCCGCTACCTGCTCGACCAGGTCAACGCGGTGCTGGACCGGCCGCTCACCACCGACGACATCGAGGGCGTCTACGCCGGTCTGCGGCCGCTGCTCTCCGGCGAGGCCGACTCCACCTCGAAACTGTCCCGCGAGCACGCCGTGGTCGAGCCGATGCTGGGGCTGCTGCTGGTGGCCGGCGGCAAGTACACGACGTACCGGGTGATGGCGGCCGACGTCATCGACCGGGCGGTGCGCCGGCTGGGCGGTCCGGCCCGGCCGTCGCGGACCGCCGAGCTGCCGCTGCTCGGCGCGGACGGCTATGCCGCCGCGTGGCGGGACCGGCACGACACGGCCCGGCGGCACGGCGTCACCGCCGGGGTGGTCGAGCATCTCCTGGAGAGGTACGGAACCCTCACCGTGCACCTGCTGGCGATGATCTCCGCCCAGCCCGAACTGGCCGCGCCGCTGGCCGGGGCGCCGGAATACCTCGCGGCCGAGGTGGCGTACGCGGCGCTCGCCGAGGGTGCCCTGCACCTCGACGACGTGCTCACCCGGCGGACCAGGATCTCGATCGAGACCTCGCACCGTGGCGCCGAGTCGGCCGCGCACGCCGCCGAGATCATGGGCCAGGCGCTCGGCTGGGACGCCACCGTCCGGCAGAAGGAGATCGAGCACTACCTGGCCCGGGTCACCGCCGAGCGGCAGTCGCAGACCAAGCCGGACGACGAGACCGCCGACGCCGCCCGGATGGGCGCGCCGGACGTTCGCGGGCTGGCCGCCGACCGGCGGGAGCCGCTGCTCGAGATCGACCTTTGATCCTCGTCGACGAGCCACTCTGGCCGGGTCGCGGCCGTCTCTGGTCGCACCTGGTCAGCGACGTCTCCTACGACGAGCTGCACGTCTTCGCCGAGATGCTCGGCACGCCGCGGCGGGCCTTCGACCGGGACCACTACGACATCCCGGAGTTCCGGTTCCACAGCGCGCTCTGGCTGGGCGCCACCCTGCTGCCCTCGCGCGAGCTGGCCGCCCGTCTCCGGGCGGCCGGCCTGCGCCGCCCAAAGTATCTGGTCAAGCGAGTTCTTCCAGCTCAGCCCTGAGATTCTCCCGGGCTCGGTCCTCCCACTGTTCGCGGATCTCGGCGTGGCGGTAGATGGACGGAAGGTTCAGCAGCTCGGTGAGGACCCGCGAGCGGCCGCCCCGGAAGGCGTCGTCGGGGACGTGGGCGTACTCGCGGCGGATCGCGCTGGTGTAGCGGACGTACCGCTCGGTGTCGGCGGCCAGGATCGACAGGTCGGCGTCGCAGAGCAGCTCGCCGTCCGGATCGTTCTCCCCGGTCGCGTGCCCGGCGGTCAGGCTCACCAGGCGGGCCACCTCGACGGCCACCTCGGCCGGGGCGCCCAGGCTGGTCAGCAGACCCTCGGCGAACTCGGCGCTGTCCCGCTCGTTGGCGTCACCCAGAGCACGCGGGTCGTACACCGCGTCGTGCAGCCAGGCGGCCAGGCGTACCCGGTCGGGGTGGGGCGCCAGGTGGGCGAAGCGGTCGACCACCTCGAGCACCGCGGCGAGATGGGTCACGTCGTGATAGTGGCGCTGCGGCTCGGTCCAGCGGCCGACCAGGTAGTTCGCGGCGGAGTCCAGGTCCGCGTCGCTCGCGGTGGCGCCGGCGCCACGGGCCGCGGCCCGGAAAGCTTCAGGCAGAGAGGTCACTCAGGCATCCTGACACGTAGGTTGTTGTCATGATCGGCAAGAAGCGGGTCCCGGTGTTCCTCGCCCGGGGCCGGGCCGGGCTGATGCTCGCGATGCAGGCCGGTCTTGCCGCCGGACTGGCGTGGTATGTGGCTCACGACCTGTCCGGACGCCCGATACCGTTCTTCGCGCCGATCGCCGCGGTGATCGCGCTCGGCTCGTCGGTGGGCCAGCGCCTGCGGCGGACCGCGGAACTGGTCATCGGGGTGGCGGTCGGCATCGGCCTGGGCGACGGCATCATCCTGCTGATCGGCAACGGCCCGGTGCAGATCGGCCTGATCGTGCTGCTCGCGGTGCTGCTGGCGACCGCGGTCGGCGGCGGCGCCGCGCTGATCGTGCAGTCCGCCTCCTCGGCGGTGCTGGTCGCCACCCTCACCTCGAGCAACGGGCAGCCCTGGACCCGCTTCCTGGACGCTCTGGTCGGCGGTGCGGTGGCGCTCGTGGTGATGACCGTGCTGCTGCCGCTGAATCCGCTGACCGTGGTGCGCCGGGCCGCCGATCCGGCGCTGCGGGCCTTCACCGACGGCCTGCACGACGCGGCCCGCGGGCTGGCCGCCGCCGATCCGGACGTGCTCCAGGGTGCCCTGGAGCGGCTGCGGGCGGCCGAGGGCCCCTTCGCGGCGTTCCAGTCCGCGATCGAGGCGGCCGGGGAGAACGTGGCGTTCGCGCCGGCCCGGTGGCGGGCCCGCGGCGCCCTGGCCCAGTACGTCGAGGGCGCACCCCAGCTCACCTACTCGCTGCGTAACGTCCGGGTGCTGCTGCGCCGGGCACACACCGCGCTCAACGACCAGGAGCCGGTCCCGGCGGTGCTGCCCGTGTCGGTCCGGCACCTGGGCGACGCCGTGGAGCTGCTCCGGCAGGAGTGGGACCGGGGCGTCGAGCCGGTCGCGGCCCGGGAACGGGCGCTGCGGGCGGTCGCCGAGTCGGGCCACGCCTACCAGGAGGGGGTCGGCTACTCCGGGGGTGTGGTGGTGGCGCAGATCCGGACCGCGGTGGCCGACCTGCTGCGTGCCACCGGCGTCGAGTACGCGGAGGCGACCCGTCAGGTGCGGGTCGCCATCGGCTGGCGGGGGCGGCCCCACGGAGCACGCCGTCGTACCGGTCGATGACTAGGCTTGCGGGCATGGCCGACGATCCCGCCCCCGAGACGACCGAGGCTGTCCCTCCCTACCCCGAGGTGACCGAGGCGGCGCAGGCGCCGGTCCCCGGGCGTACCGCCGGGTGGCGGCGCTGGCTGCCGGTCGCCCTGGTGATCGCACTGATCGCCGCCGGGGCCGTCTTCATGCTGGTCTTCCTCGGCTACAACATCGGCATCACCGGCCTGGCCGTCGGCCTGACCGCGGCGATCCTCCCGGTCCCGCTGCTGGCCAGCAGTTTCGTCTGGCTGGACAGGTACGAGCCGGAGCCCGCGAAATACCTGGTCTACTGCTTCGCCTGGGGCGCCGCCGTGGCGACCGCGGTGTCCCTCGGGGTGAACAGCGGCGCCGCCTGGCTCTTCGACAAGGTGGGCCTGCCGGACGCGCTGGTCGCGGTGCTGGTGGCCCCGCTCATCGAGGAGTCGACGAAGGTGCTGGGCCCGCTGCTGCTGTTCTGGCGCCGCCGCGGCGAGTGGTCCGGCATCACCGACGGCATCGTCTACTGCGGGCTCTCCGCGCTCGGCTTCGCCATGGTGGAGAACGTGCTGTACCTGGGCGGGCACGGCTACGCGGCGGGCGCCGACGAGTACGGTCCGGCCACCGGCCTGCAGAACGTGTTCCTGATCTTCATCGTCCGGATCCTGTTCACCGGCTTCGCCCACCCGCTGTTCACCTCGATGGCCGGGATCGGGCTGGGCATCGCGGCGCGCTCCGGCGACCGGACCGTCCGGCGGCTCGCCCCGGTGGCCGGCCTGCTGCTCGCGATGATCCTGCACGGCATCTTCAACCTGCTGCCGACCCTGGCCGGCGCCACCGGCGAGACCATGATCATGCTGTACGGCTACCTCGGCTTCATGGTGCCGTTCTTCTTCCTAGTGGTCGGCTTCGCCATCGCACTGCGCAGCTGGGAGGGCCGACTCGCCGAGCGGGTGCTTTACGACTACGCCGCCGCCGGCTGGTTAGCCCCGTCCGAGGTGGCCGCCCTCGGCACGCTCGGCCGCCGGCACGCCGCCCGGGAGTGGGCGACCCGGGTCGCCGGCCCGATGGGGCGCCGCGCGATGCGGGACTTCCAGTTCGCGGCGACCCGGCTGGCGCTGCTGCGGGACGGGCTGCGGCGTGGGCTGCCGCGGACTCCGTACGAGCTGAACCACGCCACCGAGGAGGAGCGGGAGCTGCTGACCGCGATAACCGGGTACCGTTCGGTCTTCGCCGGGCGCGACCCGCAGACGCCGCCATCCTGGTGGGACGGGCGGTATTACCGGATCGCCTTCCCGGACGGGGTGGTGCGGACCGTGGCCGCGCCGCCGGAGCCGGTCATGCCGGTGCCGGTGCGGCTGGGCTACTACGCGAGTCCGCCGCCTCCGCCGATGTTCGCCCCGATGCCGCCTCAGAGGTAGAGGCCGGTGCCGTCCGGCTCGACCCGGGTGGCGGCGACCGCGTGCACGTCCCGTTCGCGGAGCAGCACGTACCCCTTGCCGTGCAGTTCGACCTCGGAGCGGTCGTCCGGGTCGAAGAGGACGCGGTCGCCCACCACGATCGACCGGACGTTGGGCCCGACGCCGACCGCGGTCGCCCAGGACAGGCGCCGGCCCATCGAGGCGGTGGCCGGGATGACGATGCCGGCGGTGGACCGCCGCTCGCCCTCCCCACCGTCCTGACGGACGAGGACGCGGTCGTGCAGCATCCGGATCGGCAATCCGGTCTCGGTACGGGCGGTGTCGGCACTCACGATTGCAGACGGTACGCCGCCACGGATTCCCGTCGCCGCGGGGTAAGGCGTTCCGGGCCAGTGGGTACTAGCGTGATTACCGCGCATTCGAGAGTCGAGGGGGTATGGCGGTTGAACCGCTTCCGACGGGTCCGGGACAACCTCAGGAAGGCCTACGACTCCGGCCGCGAATCGGTGCGGCATGGCCGGACCGACCGTGCCGAGGAGGAGTCCGACCGGTACGAGGAGTTCATCCCACCACCGCCCGCGCCCGAGTTCACGCACCACTCGACGGCCAGTAGGGACGACGCGGACGTGCCGCAGCCGCTGCGCATCGCGGCGTCCTGGAGCTGGCGCCTGATCGTGGTGGGCGTGATCGGCTGGGCGCTGCTCAAGCTGATCGGCATGGTCAGCATCGTGATGATCCCGCTGGCCATCGCGCTGCTGCTGTCGGCGCTGTTCGGCCCGGCGGTGGGCTGGCTGCTGCGGCTGCGCCTGCCCCGGTCGCTGGCCACGTTCCTGGTGATGGTCACCGGGATAGCCGCGGTCGTCGGCACGCTGACCCTGGTGGTGAACCAGTTCATCGCCGGGGTGCCGAAACTGACCGAGAACGCGAGCGCCGGTGTCCGGCAGATCCAGCAGTGGGCGCGGACCGGGCCGCTGCACCTCTCCGACGCGCAGGTGGATCAGGGCATCGACGCCGGCCAGGAGTGGATCAACTCGAACACCACGTCGCTGACCTCCACCGGCATCGCCACCGTGGCGACCATCGCGGAGCTGGTCACCGGCCTGCTGCTGGTCCTCTTCGCGACGTTCTTCTTCCTGCGGGACGGGCGGTCGATCTGGCGGTTCATCGTCCGGCTCTTCCCGGTGAACGCGCGCTGGTCACTGGCCGACGCGGGCGACGCCTCCTGGGCCACCCTGGGGTCGTACGTGCGGGCCACCGTGCTGGTCGCCTTCATCGACGCGGTCGGCATCGGCCTGGCGCTGGTGGTGCTGGAGGTGGAGTTCGCCTTCCCGCTGGCCGCGCTGGTCTTCCTGGGCGCGTTCATCCCGATCGTCGGCGCCAGCGTGTCCGGTGTGGTCGCCGTCCTGGTGGCGCTGGTCGACGAGGGCTGGGTGGTCGCTCTGATCACGCTGGCCGCGGTGATCCTGGTCCAGCAGATCGAGGGGCACGTTCTCCAGCCGCTGATCATGGGCCGGGCGGTGTCGGTGCACCCGCTCGCGGTGATCATCGGGATCGCCTGCGGTGTGGTGCTGGCCGGGATCATCGGGGCGCTGGTGGCGGTGCCGCTGATCGCGGTGCTCAACACCGGCATCCGGCGACTGTCCCGGCGGCGGCCGGAGATCCCACCGCACGCCGAGGTGGTCACCACCGGCGGGGCATGAGAGAAGGGCGGGACCCCGAGGGGTCCCGCCCTTTCAACAGAGCGTGGGTCAGGCGGTGGCCACGTTCAGAGCGATCTCGTTGACGCCGAGGGCGGCGTCGACCGCCAGCTCGCCGTTGCCGTGCCGGCTGAGCGCCTTCACGGTCCAGGAGCCGGGCGCGGCGAAGAACCGGAACACGCCCTCGGGCGAGGAGACCACCTCGGCGGTGAACTCGCCGGAGGAGTCGAGCAGGCGCACGTACGCGCCACCGACGGCCTCGCTGTCGGCGTTGCGGACGATGCCGGTGATGACCGTCTCCTTGGCCAGGTCCACGCTGCTGGGGAGGGGCGCGGACTGGTCGGGGGCGGCGCAACCGGCGGCGACGTTCGCGGTGGGAGAAGTCATGATGATCAGGCCTTTCCGGGCTCGTCGCCGAGGGCGATCGGCACACCGATGAGGGAGCCGTACTCGGTCCAGGAACCGTCGTAGTTCTTCACGTTCTCGTGACCGAGCAGCTCCTTGAGCACGAACCACGTGTGCGAGGAGCGCTCGCCGATGCGGCAGTACGCGATGGTGTCCTTGCTGCCGTCCAGACCGGCCTCACCGTAGATCTTGGCGAGGTCCTCGTCGGACTTGAAGGTGCCGTCCTCGTTCGCGGCCTTGCTCCACGGCACGCTGATCGCGGTCGGGATGTGGCCGGCCCGCTGGGACTGCTCCTGCGGCAGGTGCGCCGGGGCGAGCAGGCGGCCCGCGAACTCGTCGGGGCTGCGCACGTCGACCAGGTTCTTCACGCCGATGGCCTGGACCACCTCGTCACGGAACGCGCGGATCTCCAGGTTCGGCGCCTTGGCGACGTAGCTGGTCTTCTCGCGGACCGGAACGTCCTTGGTGTAGGTGCGGGCGTCCAGCTCCCACTTCTTGCGGCCGCCGTCGAGCAGCTTGACCGCCTCGTGGCCGTACAGCTTGAAGTACCAGTACGCGTACGCCGCGAACCAGTTGTTGTTGCCGCCGTACAGGATCACGGTGTCGTCGTTGGAGATGCCGCGCTCGGAGAGCAGAGCGGCGAACTGCTCCTGGTTGACGAAGTCCCGCCGGACCGGGTCCTGGAGGTCCTTCTTCCAGTCGATCTTGATCGCGCCGGGGATGTGGCCGCCGTCGTAGGCGGTGGTGTCCTCGTCGACCTCGACGAAGACGAGACCCGGGGTCTCCAGGTTCTCCTCGGCCCAGTCGGCCGAGACGAGTGCGGTGTCGCGACTCATCGGTTCACTCCCTGATGGTGGGTGATGGGTGAGTCAGCGCACGGAAGTGTCCTGTTCAGTCGCACTCCGCGCGGACCCATGGGTGGTTGGGATCACGGGCTGCTTGTGCGACGGCGCCACTGCCGGGCTAGAAATGCCCTGGGCTATCAGAAAAGGTGCTCAGCACCGAGTGGCCCCGTCAGTGAACGGGGCGACACAGGCACGCGGCCACGCGGCACAGGTCGACCGCGCGCCTTTTCGTGAGCAACAGGCTCATGGGAACCGACCCTACCAGCGGGCTCAGCCAGCGGAACAGCACCGACCACCATCCGGGAAGACGCGGCCGGTCAGGCGCCCGCCCCGGCGAGCGCCACGTCGCTGGCGCCGAACGTGACCCGCAGGCCCTCGGGCAGCGGGGTCAGCTCCTGGACCTGGAGGTTCATCGGCAGATCCGGGACGTCGACGGTGAACGTCATCCGCTTCACGTACGAATCGATCTGGCCCTGGACGAACGGGTTGGGCGCCACGTCCTTGGCCGTCACATCGGAGAAACGCACCTGAACCTTGCCCTTGGCGACGCTCAGGTCGGCGGTGCCGGCCAGTTCGACGGTCTGGAGGCCGGAGATCTTCAGCTCGGCGGTGCCGACGACCCTGCCGTCCTTCTCGGCCAGGGTCAGGCCCGGCTGACCGGTCGCGTCGGCGATCACGTCGTAGTCGATCGTGCCGGTGCCGGTGACCGTCTCGGCCCGCACGTCGCCGGTGCCGTCGCGCAGGGCGCTGAGCGGCGCGCTGACGTCGGTGGCCCGGATGTCCAGCGAGTCCATCCGCACCGTGACGTCGGTGCCGGTCGGGGCCGAGAAGTCCGGCAGCGAGATCCGGATCTCCTGGTACTTCCCGGCCAGGACCTGGGTCAGGAACGGGACGCCGGCGATCTCGACCTCCGGGGTGCCGCTGGTGGCGCCCTGGTCGGCGACCTGCTGGGACACCTTCTCGGCGAGGACGCCCTCGGCGTACGACGAGCCGATCCGGTCGATCACCACGACACCGAGGAACAGGAGCAGCAGCAGCGTCAGGACGACGATCATCAGGGCACGCCCACGACGGCGACGCCGCGGACGTCCTGATACGTGCACCTCGGTCACTGTTCCTCCCAGCTCATCCACCCTGGGGAACGTACATGCCCGGGTCGAGGGTTCACCGAAACCGGTGTGTCAGGTGAGGTAGAGGTGAACCAGTGAGTACGCCGCGAACGCGGTGAGCGCGAACCCGCCGAGCGGCCCCTGCATGTGCCGTGCCAGCCAGAAGGTGGGCGCCTCCCCGGCCAGTCGGCGCCCCGCCTCGCCGAAGTTGACGGCCAGGTCGATCAGGTGGGCGGCCACCGCGGCGACCAGGCCCAGCACCGCACCCTTGGCCGGGGTGAACGGCAGCACCAGGTAACTGCCGAGCAGGGAGGCGGCCAGCGTGCCGAGCATCGCGCCGAGCACGATGCCGGTCGCGCCGCGCGGCACCTGGAGCGCGATCCGCGGTTTCGGGAAGACCGCGTCGGCCAGCCGGGCGGTCAGCAGCGCCACCCCGGCGCCGGTGCAGCAGACCAGGATGGCCTGGGCGCCGAGCGGCTCACGGACCAGCAAAATCATGATCGAGTACGCCGTCGCGCCGCTGACGATGATCAGCGTGGTCCGCCACGAGTCCCGGGCCCGTTGCCGGTCCTCGGCCCGGATCATCTGCGCCACCAGCGTCACCACGAAACCGCCGAGCGTCACCCAGACCAGCGGGAGCAGCGTGTCCTCGCCGGTGACCGCCAGGTAGTCGGTGGCCAGCGCGGTCACCGCGACGATCGCGGCGGTGGCGCCCGCCGCCGGCGGGTGCAGGGCCATGGTCCAGGCGAGCAGGCCGAGCAACTGCACTCCGAAGAGCACGATCGCGTACGACACGCGCGAACCCGGGCCGGTCGCATGCGCCCCGATGACCAGCGCGATGGCGAGCAGCGCGGCGAAGCCACCGATCGCGGCCGACAGTCTGGGCCGGACCGTGGCTATCGGGATCTCTTCGAACTCGTCGTCCTCGTGATCCGCGGAGGTGGGACGGTCGTCCCCCTCCTCTTCGGGGACGGCGCCGTAGAACCCGGCCTTGGGGCGGCCTGGATTCATCCGGGCGACCTGCTGAGAGGCTTCGGCGTCCCAGGGGTCGTCGTTCGGCATGGAGGGAAACACGACTGCGATCGTGCCAGACCCGGGTCCGCGGACCCAATCGCCGGGCGTGGCAATCCTCGGGTAAAAAGCCGGTTAAGGATCGGCCGTTCGGCCACCTTCATCGCGTTCTCTACATCACTTGCGAGTGCGACCCGGGTGTTCAGCCTGATGTATCGGTTAAGGTAACCGCAACCCACCCGTCGGTGACGCCGGGCCCCAAACTCCGGTGGCGAAGCCTCCAGTGCTGCGCAGACCGGGTCACCCGAGCGGCCTGTGCCGCGAGGACGGAGGTGAGTGTGGAGATCCTTCTGCTGGTCACGGCACGTGCCGGTGAGCCTTCTGCCGTACTGCCCGCTCTGGACCTTCTGCCCCACTCGGTTCGCACCGCTCCGCGCGACGTACGAACCCTGGTGTCCGGGCCCAGCCCCGACGCCGTCCTGGTGGACGCCCGCTCCGAGCTCTCGGAGGCGCGCGCCACCTGCCGGATGCTGCACGCCACCGGAATCGGTGTCCCGCTGATCGCGGTCGTCACCGAGGCCGGGCTGATCGCGCTGAACGCGGACTGGGGTGTCGACGACGTCATCCTCGCCAGCGCCGGACCGGCCGAGGTCGAGGCGCGGCTGCGCCTGTCGGTCGGCCGTCTCAACAACGCGACCGCCGGCGCCGGCGGCTCGATCCGGGCCGGCGAGCTCAACATCGACCCGGACACCTACGCCGCGAAGCTCAAGGGCCGGCCGCTCGACCTCACGTACAAGGAGTTCGAGCTGCTCAAGTTCCTCGCCCAGCACCCGGGCCGGGTCTTCACCCGCGACCAGCTGCTGCGCGAGGTGTGGGGCTACGACTACTTCGGCGGCACCCGGACGGTCGACGTCCACGTCCGGCGCCTGCGTGCCAAGCTCGGCTCGGAGTACGAGTCGATGATCGGCACCGTCCGCCAGGTGGGTTACAAGTTCGTGACCCCGCCGTCCGGCCGCCAGCTGCCGGACAACGAGCCCGTCTCGCTCCCGGTCTGATCTAGAGTTTCCTCCATGACGTCGCGACAGCCGGTCCGTGCCACGGACCGGCTGTCGTCGTCCGAGGTGGACGACGTGCTGGCCCTGGCCGCGGCCGCCGGCTATCTGGACGGCGTCTACCCGCTCTCCGAGGACGTCGTGCTGCGGGTCCGTGGCGGCGTCTCCGCGCAGGGGCGGCACCTGCTGGCCTACGCCGGTGACCGGCTGGCCGGCTACGCCTTCGTGGAGGACGCCTCCGGCGAGTTGATCGTCCACCCCCAGTTCCGCCGGGCCGGCGTCGGCACCGAGCTGCTGACCGCCGCCGGGCCGGGCCCGTTGCGGTTCTGGGCGCACGGTGACGATCCCGGCGCGGCCGCCTTCGCCGCGCGGACCGGTTTCGAGCGCGCCCGGGTGCTGTGGCAGATGCGCCGTTCCCTGCTCGAGCCGCTACCCGACATCCCGCTGCCCGAGGGCGTGACCGTCCGGGTCTTCCGTCCCGGGGCCGACGAGCAGGCCTGGCTCGAGGTGAACGCGAAGGCTTTCGCCGATCATCCGGAGCAGGGGCGCTGGACCCTTCCGGATCTGCTGACCCGGGAGGACGAGCCGTGGTTCGACCCGGCCGGCTTCCTGCTCGCGGTGGACGTCGCCGACACCGTGCTGGGTTTCCACTGGACCAAGGTGCATCCGGCCTCGGGTGACGAGCCGGCGATCGGGGAGATCTACGTGCTCGGTGTCGACCCGTCCGGGCACCGGCGCGGGCTGGGCGCCGCGCTGAGCGTGGCGGGTCTGCGGCATCTCGCCGGGGCCGGTCTGACGGTCTCCAGCCTCTATGTCGACGAGTCGAACACGGCCGCCGTGAAGCTGTACCGGCGTCTCGGGTTCGAGGTCTACAAGACCGACGTCAATTACCGCCGATAACGGCGCGGACAAGCGCTTGTCTCGCTGAGGTCACGGCTGGCCGTATATACCCGACATTTCGGGTAGGGGGAGCGCAGTTCACTTAACGGACAACTGTCTCTAGGGGGATGGCTACCTTCTGGGACGTACGTGTTCACTCCCAGTTCATTTACGACCAGGAATCCAGTCACCTGGCCTTCTTAGCTTTTCGGGTGTGAGCCGGTGAGAGACCGGCTGCATAACCCCGAAGGGACTACCGTGAAGCTCCAGCGGTCCGGTTTCGTGGCCGGCATTGCTTTGACTGCGGCGATCGCGCTCACCGGGTGCGGCTCCGACAACGAGTCCGCCGGCAGCACCTCGTCCGCGGCGCCGGGCGACTGCGTCGGCGGCAGCCTGACGGCGCAGGGCTCCACCGCTCAGAAGAACGCCATGGACGACTGGATCAAGGCGTACCAGACCAAGTGCGCCGACTCCAAGGTGGACTACCAGGGCACCGGCTCCGGCGCGGGCATCGAGGCCTTCATCGCCGGCACCGCCGACTTCGCCGGTTCCGACTCGGCGCTCAAGGAGGAGGAGCAGCCGCAGGCCGACGCCAAGTGCGCCGGTGGCAAGGCGCTCAACCTCCCGATGGTGATCGGCCCGATCGCGGTCGTCTACAACGTCGAGGGCGTCGACGGCCTCCAGCTCTCGTCCTCCACCATCGCGAAGATCTTCGCCGGCAAGATCACCAAGTGGAACGACGCGGCGATCGCCGCCGAGAACACCGGCGCCAAGCTGCCCGACGCCAAGATCGAGACGGTGCACCGGGCGGACGAGTCGGGCACCACCGACAACTTCACCAAGTACCTGAGCAAGACCGCCGAGGCGGACTGGACCTACAGCAACGCCAAGGCGTGGAAGGCCCCGGGCGGCACCGGCGTCTCCAAGTCGGACGGCATCGCCACCAAGGTCAAGAGCACCCCGAACACCATCTCGTACGTCGAGCTGTCGTTCGCCGAGAACAGCGGCCTCCAGACCGCGAAGATCAAGAACGGCGCCGGCGAGTACGTCGAGCTGTCCGGTGAGAGCGCCGGCAAGACCTTCGAGAACGCCGAGATCAAGGGCACCGACGGCGACCTGGCCCTCAGCCTGGACTACGCCACCACCACCCCCGGCGCGTACCCGATCGTGCTGGTGACCTACGAGATCGCGTGCAGCAAGGGCAGCGCGAAGGCCAAGGAGGTCCAGGCCTTCCTGAAGTACACCTCCAGCAGCGATGGCCAGAAGGCGCTCGCGGACCTGGGCTACGCCCCGCTGCCGGAGACCCTCCGCACCAAGGTCGCGGACTCGGTCGCCAAGATCTCCTGACCCATCCGTCAATCCCTCCTAGACGACAGCGAGCGCGCAGATGGGTGACTACCCTTCCCGCTCGGTGAACGCCACCGCCGGCGACCTGGGCGTGACCCCGCGTCACGCTCAGGGCGCCGGCTACGGCAATTCTCCGAGCAACTACAACGAGCCCCCGCTCGGTGGCGGTGGCGCACTGCCCAAGAAGACCCGCTTCTCGATAGAGACGGGCTTCCGTGGCCTGTCCACGGCCGCCGGTGCGATGGTGCTGGTCATCATCGTCGCCATCGCCGTCTTCCTGATCTCCAAGGCGGTGCCGGCCCTCCAGGCCAACAACGCCAGCTTCCTGACCGAACTCAAGTGGTTCCCGAACGACACGGAACCCGTCTTCGGCATCGCCGCGCTCGCCTTCGGCACCGTCCTCAGCTCGATCATCGCGCTGATCGTCGCGGTGCCGATCGCGCTGAGCATCGCGCTCTTCCTGTCGCACTACGCTCCCCGGCGCCTGGCGACCCCACTGGGCTTCGTGATCGACCTGCTCGCGGCGGTGCCCAGTGTCGTCTTCGGTCTCTGGGGCCGCGACGTGTTCCAGCAGCCGGTCCGCGACTTCTCGATCTGGCTCAACGAGTACTTCGGCTGGATCCCGCTCTTCGGCGGCGAGGGCCCGTTCGGCCAGTCCATCATGCTCGGCGGCCTGGTGCTGGCGATCATGGTGCTGCCGATCGTCACCTCGCTCTCCCGTGAGGTGTTCCAGCAGACCCCCGGCATGAACGAGGAGGCCGCCCTGGCCCTCGGCGCCACCCGCTGGGAGATGATCCGGACCGCGGTCCTGCCGTACGGCAAGCCCGGTGTGATCGCCGCCGTGATGCTCGGCCTCGGCCGCGCGCTCGGCGAGACCATCGCCCTGGCCCTGACGCTCAGCATCGCCTTCAAAATCAACTTCAACCTGATCGAGAACGGCGGCAACTCGATCGCCGCCAACATCGCGAACGCCTTCGGTGAGGCCAACGAGACCGGCCGCGGCGCCCTGATCGCCTCCGGCCTGGTGCTCTTCGTGATCACGCTGGTGGTCAACATGACGGCGCGAGCGATCATCTACCGCCGTCGCGAGTTCCGGGACAGTGCCGCATGAGTATTTTGGAACGTCAGGTGCCGGGCGTCGTCATGACGCCGGACCACATTCGCAGCCGCAAGCTCCCGGTCGTCACCAACGTGCTCGTCGCGGTCGCCGCCTTCGCGGTCGCCGCGGTGGTCGTGCTCGGCACCGGGATCGGCAACTGGGTCCTGGCCGTCGTGGTCGGGGCCTTCCTCTACCTGGTCGGCCTGTACTTCGCCGCCAGCCGGGTGGAGGGCAAGCGGGCCGCCAAGAACCGCAGCATGCAGGCGCTCATCTACTCCGCGTGCGTCCTGGCCATCCTGCCGCTCGCCTCGGTGGTGTGGACGCTGGTCTCCAAGGGCGTCGAGCGCCTCGACGCGAACTTCTTCAGCACCTCGATGAACAACATCGGCGCCCGGGACCCGCTGGGTGGCGCCTACCACGCCATCATCGGCACCCTGCAGCAGGTCGGCATCGCCACCCTGATGTCGGTGCCGCTCGGTGTGCTCGGCGCCATCTACCTGGTCGAGTACGGCCGCGGAAAGTTCGCCGGCACGGTCCGCTTCTTCGTCGACGTGATGACCGGTATCCCGTCGATCGTGGCCGGTCTGTTCATCCTGTCGTTCTGGGTCCTGATCGTCAGCCCGTGGTTCAACAACGGGCAGCCGCGGTTCTCCGGCTTCGCCGCCTCACTGGCCCTGGCCGTGCTGATGCTGCCGACGATCGTCCGCTCCACCGAGGAGATGCTGCGCCTGGTGCCCGGGCCGCTCCGCGAGGGCTCGTACGCGCTCGGCGTCCCCCAGTGGAAGACGATCCTCAAGGTCGTCCTGCCGACCGCCCTGCCCGGCATCGTCACCGGCGTCATGCTCGCCGTCGCCCGCGCGGCCGGCGAGACCGCCCCGGTGCTGCTGGTCGCCGGCGGCGCCGCGGCGATCAACTTCGACCCGTTCGGCGGGAACCAGCAGTCCCTCTCGCTCTTCGTCTACCAGCAGGCCGGAGACGCCTCCCGATACGCGCCGGCCCGGGCCTGGACCGCCGCGCTGACCCTGGTGGCGCTGGTCCTGATCCTGACCATCGCCGCCAAGTTGCTCGCCCGACGCAACAAACTGTCCCGGTAAAGAAGGTGTACCCCGCCATGGCAAAGCGCATCGAGGCGAGCAACGTCTCCTCCTACTACGGTTCGTTCAAGGCCATCGACAGCGTCTCGATGACGGTCGAGCCGAAGACGATCACCGCTCTGATCGGCCCGTCCGGTTGCGGCAAGTCCACGTTCCTGCGGTCCATCAACCGCATGCACGAGGTGCTGCCGGGCGCCCGCATCGAGGGCAGCCTGACCATCGACGACCAGAACATCTACGACCCGGACGTGGACGTCACCGCCGTCCGCCGCATGATCGGCATGGTCTTCCAGCGGCCCAACCCGTTCCCGACCATGTCGATCTACGAGAACGCGGTCGCCGGCCTCAAGCTCAACGGCGTCAGGAAGAAGTCGCTGCTGGACGAGGCCGCCGAGAAGTCACTGCGCTCCGCGAACCTGTGGGACGAGGTCAAGGACCGTCTCGACCGGCCCGGCGCGGGTCTCTCCGGCGGTCAGCAGCAGCGCCTCTGCATCGCCCGCACCATCGCGGTCGAGCCGCAGGTCGTGCTGATGGACGAGCCGTGTTCCGCCCTCGACCCGATCTCGACGCTGGCGATCGAGGACCTGATGTTCAAGCTGAAGGACCGCTTCACGATCATCATCGTCACGCACAACATGCAGCAGGCTGCCCGGGTCAGCGACAAGACCGGGTTCTTCTCGATCGACAAGACCGGCGACCCGGGCCGCCTGATCGAGTACGACGACACCCAGAAGATCTTCAGCAACCCCACCCAGAGGAAGACCGAGGACTACATCACGGGACGCTTCGGATAGAGCTGGGCTGTGCCTGATTGCTCCGCTTCGCTGTGCCTGATTGCTCCGCTTCGCTCCGCGGCAAAACGCCTTGTAACCGGTGTCGAGGCAGGCGATTTCCCGCCGCAGCACACCCCGCTGCGTCGGCAAATCGCTTGCCTCGACACCGGCGGCGTTTTGCGGAGGACGTTGAGTGCACCGCCGTAAGGGTGGGTGGTGTCTTGTGGTTTGGGTTTGCTGGACCACCGATCTACGCCCGGCGGGCGCGGCACGGGCTGGGCCCGGCAGATGGTCGCGCGGAGCGGGCGGGACGGTCACGATTCTGTGGGGGCTGCCCTCCGCGTACAAGAAACGGTTTGGTGGGGTTGATCCGGGCCGAGATCGGGTTGCTCTGAGCCGGAGTCAGGACGGGATGTGGAGGACCACCTGGCCGTCGGGGGTTAGCTCGACGCGGGGGTTGAGGGGGGCTGCGGCGTCGCGGTGGGCGGAGGCGGCGACGACGTCCGGGATGGTTTTGCAGGCGGCCAGTTGGTCGAGGGTGCGCCGGGTGGGCGGCAGCATCGGGAGGCCGGCGGTGTCCTCGATGGTGATCCAGGCGGTGCGGTCGGCCTCGCCGGAGACGTCGCGGGCGGTCTGCGACTCGGGGAGCAGCGCCACGAAGAACCAGGTGTCGAACCGTTTGGACTCGAAGTCCGGGGTGATCCAGCGGGCCCAGGGCAGCAGCAGGTCGTCGCGCAGGCGCATGCCACGCCGGGCGAGCAGCTCGGTCATGGTGAGTTCGCGGCGCTGGACGGCGGCGCGGTCGGTCTCCCAGTCGACGCCGTCGGTGGCGGTGGCCGTGTGGTCCGGTTCGGCGAGCGGGCCGGCCAGCAGGATGCCGGTCTCCTCGAAGAGCTCCCGGGCGGCGGCGCCGACCACCGCGTGCGCCTCCTCGGTGGGCACGCCCAGACGCCCGGGCCAGTCGGCGCGGATGGTGTCGGGACGGTCCGAGGGGTCGACGGTCCCGCCCGGGAAGGCGTAGAGGCCGCCGAAGACCATGGTGGAGGCCCGGCGGAGGACGTAGACCTGAAAGGTGTCGGCGTGCGGCCGGAGCAGGACCACCGTGGCCGCCGGGCGGGCCGGGACCGGTGGACCGGTGAACTCACGTGCGCGCTGCGACATGGCGGGGGGAAGCGGCATCGAGTCGGTCACCGGTCGATCCTGCCACCGCAGGTGCCCCGGGCGATACGGTATCGATCATGACTGGACAGAAGGTGCGCTGGGGGATTCTCGGTCCCGGTGGGATCGCCGGTACATTCGCGGCCGACCTGCCCCTGGTGGCGGGCGCCGAGCTGGCCGCGGTCGGCTCGCGGAACCTCGCGAGCGCCGAGGCGTTCGCCGAGCGGTTCGGGTTCGCCCGGGCGCACGGCTCGTACGCGGACCTGGCGGCCGACGACGGCGTCGACGCGATCTACGTGGCCACGCCGCACGCCTTCCACCTGGACGCCGCGATGCTGTGCGTGGAGGCCGGCAAGGCGGTGCTCGTGGAGAAGCCGATCACCGTGGATCTGGCCTCCGCCACGTCGCTGATCGAGGCGGCCCGGGCCCGTGGGGTGTTCCTCATGGAGGCCATGTGGATGCGCTGCAACCCGGCGATCCGGAAGATCGCCGAGCTGGTCGCCGGGGGCGCGATCGGCGACGTCAGCGCCCTGCACGCCGACTTCGGGCTCCAGGGCCCGTTCGAGGCCACGCACCGGCTGCGCGACCCGCGGCTGGGCGGCGGCGCGCTGCTCGACCTGGGCGTCTACCCGATCCACCTGGCGCATCTGATTCTGGGTTCGCCGGCCTCGGCGCACGCCTGGGCGCATCTCACCCCGGAGCGGGTGGACGAGAACACCGGCGTCCTGCTGGGCTACCAGGCCGGTGCGGTGGCCGCGCTGACGTGCAGCATCAACGGCGCCAGCCGGAACGCGGCCTCGATCACCGGGACCGCCGGGCGGATCGACCTGCCGGTCAGTTTCTTCGCGCCGCGCTCGTTCGTGCTGAACCGGCCGGACCGCGCGCCGGAGACGTGGGAGTTCCCCTTCGAGGGCAGCGGCTACCAGTTCGAGGCGGCCGAGGTGCAGCGCTGCCTGCTCGCCGGTGAGCTGGAGAGCCCGCTGGTCCCGCAGGCCACCACGCTCGAGGTGATGGCCCTGCTGGACGCGCTGCGCGATCAGATCGGCGTGGCCTACCAGCTCACTGACTGAAGAGCGGCCGGACCACGAAGTAGATCAGGCAGGCGATGAACGCGGCGGCGGGGAACGTCGTGATCCACGCGATCACGATGTTGCCCGCCATGTTCCAGCGGACCGCGCTGAGCCGCTTCGTCGCGCCCACGCCCATGATCGCCGAGGTGATGGTGTGCGTGGTCGAGATCGGCGCGCCCAGCACCAGGGCGTTGAAGTACAGCACCGAGCTGGCCACGGTCTCGGCCGCGAACCCCTCGGCCGGGCCCAGGTCGATGATTTTGCGGCCCAGGGTGCGGATGATCCGCCAGCCGCCGGAGTAGGTGCCGGCCGCCAGCACGGTCGCGGACGTCCAGTACACCCACTCGGGAATGTGCGTGGGGTCGTCCTGGATGCCGCCGGTGTAGAGGGCCAGCACCACGATGCCCATGGTCTTCGCGGCGTCCTGCACGCCGTGCCCGACGGACATCGCCGCCGCCGACACCGTCTGCGCCCACCGGAAACCGCGGTTCAGCCGGCCCGGGTGGCCGCGCCGGAAGATCCACATGATCGCGACCATCATCACGAAGCCGAGCACCAGCCCGACCAGCGGCGACAGCACCATCGGGATGAGCACCTTGTTGATGATGTTGTCCCACTGGACCTCGCCGGCCGTGGCGAAGAGGGTGGCGCCGACCAGGCCGCCGAAGAGCGCGTGCGACGAGCTGGACGGCAACCCGAAATACCACGTGATCAGGTTCCAGACGATGGCGCCGAGCACGCCGGCGAACACGACGCCGAGGCTGGCGATCCCGGTCGGCAGGTTGACCAGGCCGTCACCGACCGTCTTGGCCACCTCGGTGCCCAGGTGGGCGCCGATGAAGTTGCCGACCGCGGCCATCACCAGCGCGACCCGCGGGGTCAGCGCCCGGGTGCTCACGCTGGTGGCGATGGCGTTCGCGGCGTCGTGGAAGCCGTTCGTGTAGTCGAACGCCATCGCGGCCAGGATCACCGCCACGACCGCTATGAATTCGGGATCCAAGGTCTAGGACTCCTTGACCGCGATGGTCTCGACCGTGTTGGCCACGTGCTCGAAGGCGTCACAGGCCGCCTCCAGCTCGTCGACGACCTCTTTCATCTTCAAGACGGTCAAAGCGTCGTACTCCCCGGAGAAGAGGCGGACCAGCAGCATCCGGTAGGCGCGGTCGCCGTCGTTCTCCAGACGGTTGATCTCGATCCAGTAGTCCTCGAGGTTCTTCATCGAGCGCAGCCGGGGCATCGCCTCGGCGGTGATCTTCGCCTGCTGGTCCAGCACGGTGACCAGCTCGTGCATCTCCCGCGGGAGCGACGGCAGGTCGGTCAGCCCGTACAGGTACAGCAGGTTGCCGGCCGCCTCCAGGTGGTCCATCACGTCGTCCAGCTGGGAGCCGAGCGAGTAGATGTCCTCCCGGTCGAACGGGGTGATGAAGGTGGAATTGATCTTCTTGTACAGCTCGTGGGTGATCGAGTCGCTGTCGTGCTCCACGTCGCTCAGCCGGTCGGCGACCGACTGGACGTCCACTCCGGGCAGCGCGAGCTCGTTGAGCAGCTCGGTTCCCTTCACCAGGTTGGACGCGGCCTTGGTGAAGAGTTCGTAGAAGGCGCCCTCGACGGGACGGAATGAGAACTTCACGGCGCGGACCTCGATCGGCGGTCTTGTGGATGGATCTCCGGAGGCATGCTATCGGTCCACGCGGGTTCACCCTTCGCGACGGGGTTAAACCTGTTCGTGATGTGCAACCGTGCGGGGCGCGTTCGGGCGGGGGACGGAACGGCGTACCGCCCTCGTCGGCAGATGCGGGCGAGGGGTTCCGCTGACCGGGTGCCGGCGCAGGTGCCGGGCCAGCCCGGTCAGGTCGGCGTCGGCGATCACGTCCACACCGGCCGCTCCCAGCTCGCTCCACACCGCCGCACGGGCCTTGCGGGAGCCGTCCGGCAGCCCGGAGAACCGGACCGTACGGCCGTCGTCGTGCGCGGCCCGGACCAGCGCGTGCAGCTGATGCCGTTCCTCGGCGGTGATCGGATCGCGGCCGTCCCAGCCGAACCGCCTGGTCCACCACTCGCTCACCATCGGGACCAGGTCCGGCGGGGCGGCGCGGGAACCCAGGTCGTCGAAGGTGCCGTCGGTGAACGCGTACCGCTCGGACTGGGCGGCGAGCAGCTCACGGACGTCGACCGCGCCGGTCACCGTGACGGTCACCGCGCCCGCGGTCAGCACCCCGTCGCGGCTCCGGCTGAGCAGGTCGGCGTGGTCGCGCAGCTGCCGGTCCAGCATCCGGTAGGCGCGCAGCAGCGCCTGCGGGTCCCGGCTCGGCCCGCCGAACTCGACCACCAGCCGGAACGGCGCCTGCTGGTTCGGCCAGAGCCGGCCGTCGGCGGCCATGGCCCGGGCGAAGAGCGGCGCCAGCACCAGGCGGCGCAGGGTGCGGCCGGGTTGCGGGGCGCCGGGCCCGAGGAAGAGTTCGCCGCGGGGTCCGGGGTAGACCCGTACGGTCATCCCGCCCAGTCCGAGCTTGAGCACCCCGGGCAGCGGGTCGGCGAGGGCCGGCCCGGTGAGCGCGTGCCCGGAGGTCAGCCAGGAGCGGCGGGAACGGCGGAATACCGCGACCGAGACCGCGCCACCGGCTCCGGCGAGACCGGCCAGGCCGCCGGCGAGAGTCGCCATGTCCTGCAACACGCACCATCCGATTCGTACTTTATGGGTGTTTCATACTGTGGCACAGTCGACTCCCGGGAACCGGCAATCTCCCGCAGAATTTCCTTCATGCCGTCGCCGACCGTGACCGAGTTCGAGGCCCACCGTCCCTATCTGATGGCCGTCGCGTACCGGATGCTCGGCAACCGGACCGAGGCCGAGGACGCGGTCCAGGAAGCCTGGCTGCGCTACGCGCAACAGCCGGCCGGCGACATCCGGGACGCGCGGGGCTGGCTCACCACGGTCACCGGCCGGATCTGCCTGGACCAGCTCAATTCCGCCCGTGTACGCCGTACCGCGTACCCCGGGGAGTGGCTGCCCGCCTTCGTGGTCGAACCGGACGCCGGCCCCGCCGACCGGGCCGAGATCGCCGACCAGGTCAGCCTCGCGCTGCTCGTGGTGCTGGAACGGCTCACCCCGGAGCAGCGGGTCGCGTTCGTCCTGCACGACGCGTTCGGCGTGCCGTTCGACGAGGTGGCCGCGGTGCTCGACGGCACACCGGCGGCGGCCCGCCAGCACGCCTCACGGGCCCGCCGGGCGGTCTCCGGCGGCGGCGTCCGGCACACCGCCGGGCCGGCCGAGCAGCGGCGGGTGCTCGACGCCTTCCTCGCCGCGGCACGGGACGGCGACATGCGTACCCTCGCCGCGGTGCTCGCCCCCGACGTGGTCGCGATCAGCGACGGCGGCGGGGTGGTCCGGTCCGCGCTCCGGCCGATCCTCGGCGCCGAGAAGGTGGCCCGGTTCTACCTCGGGCTGGCCCGGAAATTCGCCGCCGTCAGCGGCGTCACGATGGAACCGGTGCTGGTCGACGGCGCGGCCGCGATCCTGATCCGGGGCGAGGGGCTCCGGGTGGCGGTCGCCGTCGCCGTCGACGACGGGCGGATCACCGGCCTCTTCAGCCAGCAGAACCCGGAGAAGCTAGTCCTGGGTGACCTCGAGTAGGTGCTTGCGGTAGTGCGAGGCGAACGGCTCGGTGCCGTCGCCGAGCACCCCGAGCAGGTAGTGGGACGCGGAATAGGCGTGCTCCACGAGATCCTCCGGGTAACCGAACGCGACCCGGTGCTCGGCGAACTCGTCCTCGTCGCGCAGCTCGACCAGGCCGCTCTCGCGGCGGCGGACCGCGTCCAGGTCCAGGTCGACGATGTGCACCGTGTCACCCTCCCAGCGGGCCGGGGTGGTGATGTCGCAGTAGACCTCGCTGGTCCGCGGCGGCGGGTTGAACATCCCGGTCCACCAGGCGTGATGCGGGATCAACAGGACGAACGGGATCTGCTCCACCGAGGGGCGGCCGTGGTAGACCGACGCTGTGCCGCGCGTCACGCCGACCCAGGTGCCCAGGTCGTCCTCGGCCAGGCGGCGGGCCGGGTAGTCACGATGCGCCGAACCGTCGTACTTCGTGTAGATGACCCGGACCATCTCGCTCGGCATGGCTTGCACCCTAGCGGTGACCCGGATATGTCGGTGGTGGCGGGTACGGTTCCACCGTGCCCGCAGCCGCCAAGAAGAAGACCACCGCCGGACAGCTCCTCGCCGCCGCCGTCGGCGCGGTCCCCGGAGGGGCCGCCCGCCCAGGTCAGCAGGCCATGGTCGAGGCCATCGAGAAGTCGATCAAGGACCGTGAGCACCTGCTCGTCCAGGCCGGCACGGGCACCGGCAAGAGCCTCGGCTACCTGACCCCGGCCCTGCTCGTCGACGGCCCGGTGGTGGTCTCCACGGCCACCCTGGCGCTCCAGAACCAGCTGGTCGAGCACGACCTGCCCCGGCTCGCCGAGGCGGTCCAGCCGGTGCTCGGGCGCCAGCCCACGTTCGCCGTGCTCAAGGGCCGCCACCACTACCTCTGCGTGGCCAAGCTGGAGCACGCCGACGAGGAGGGGCCCACCGACACCCTGTTCGACGCCGCCCCCGCGCCCAAGGCCGGCCAGTGGCTCGGCGAGGCGGGCCGGCTCGGCAAACAGATCCAGCGGGTCCGGGCCTGGTCGGAGAAGACGCAGACCGGCGACCGGGACGAGCTGGACCCCGGCGTCGACGACACCGCCTGGCGGCAGGTGTCCATGCCGGCACGCGACTGCGTCGGGGCCGGCCGTTGCCCGTACGGGGCGGAGTGCTTCGCCGAGGCCTCCCGCACCCGGGCCCGCGAGGCCGACATCGTCGTCACCAACCACAGCCTCCTCGCCGTCGACATGCTCGCCGGCCGGCAGATCGTGCCGCCGCACAAACTGCTCGTCGTCGACGAGGCACACGAGCTCGCCGACCGGGTCTCCTCGGCCGCCCAGGCCGAGCTCACCCCGGAGGCGATCGAGCGGGCCGGCCGCCGCGCCCGCACCCTGGTCCCGCAGGCCGCCGCCGAACAGCTCGCCGAGGCCGCCGACGCCCTCACCGTGGGCCTGGCCGACGTGCCCGCCGGGCGGCTCACCGACGGCCTGCCGGAGGCGCTGCGGCGCGCCGTCACGACCCTGGAGCTGGCCACCCGGTCCGGGCTGTCCGCGATCGGCGAGATCAAGGCCGACGACTCCGACCCGGTCGGCAAGCAGCAGGCCAAGGCGGTGCTCGACGAGCTGTCCGGCACCGCTCAGCGGCTGCTCGAGGAGAATGCGTACGACGTCGCCTGGGTGGAGAAGTCCGACCTGGGACACGGCCGCCGCGCGCTCGTGGTGGCGCCGCTGTCGGTGGCCGGCACCCTCTCCGAGAGCCTCTACAAGGACCGGACCGTCGTGGTCACCTCGGCCACCCTCACCCTGGGCGGCCGGTTCGACACGGTGGCCCGCTCCCTCGGGCTGCCCGCGGGCGCGGACGGCGCCTCCTCCGGAGACGGGTGGACCTCCCTCGACGTCGGGTCGCCCTTCGACTATCCCAAACAGGGGATTCTGTACGTGGCGGCGCACCTGCCCAGGCCCGCGGCGTCCGGCCTGCCCGACGCGGCCGCGGCCGAGCTGCTCCGGCTGGTCGAGGCGCTCGGCGGGCGTACTCTCGGGCTCTTCTCCTCCCGCAAGGCCGCCGCCCAGGCCGCCGAGCTGCTGCGCGCCAAGACCGACCTGCCGGTCCTGTTGCAGGGCGAGGAGACGCTGCCGATCCTGGTCCGCAAGTTCAAAGAGGACAGGGCGAGCTGTCTCTTCGGGGTGATGTCGCTGTGGCAGGGCGTCGACGTGCCGGGCGACGCCTGCCAGCTCGTCGTCATCGACCGCCTGCCCTTCCCGCGCCCCGACGAGCCGCTGGCCGCCGCCCGCTCGGCCGCCGTGGACGCCTCCGGCGGTTCCGGCTTCTCCGCGGTCAGCGTCCCGATCGCGGCGGTCCGCCTGGCCCAGGGGGTCGGCCGCCTGATCCGTTCCACCGGCGACAAGGGCGTTGTCGCGGTCCTCGACTCCCGCCTGGAGACGGCCCGCGGCTACGGCGCCTTCCTCCGCAAGTCCCTGCCCCCGTTCTGGTACACGACCAGGCCCGACGTCGCCGAGGGCGCCCTCCGTCGCCTGGCCCAGACCTGACCACGATCAGGCGACATCAATGTTGTCGTTTGTAGAGCCTTGAGATGGAGGGACGCTGGTGCTTCTCATCGCCTGCACGTTCGTGGTGGATCGGGATGGGGCTCTGCTTCTGCAGTTGCGTGATGACAAGGCGCCCTATTTTCCGAATGTGTGGGGGCTTCCCGGCGGGGCGATCGAAGCGGGAGAGACACCGGAGCAGGGCGCGGCCATGGTGTTCGTGCCGGCGGCCGAGGTGCTCGATCGGCCCTTCACGCCGGGCAGCGCCGAGATGATCGAGCGGTTCCTGCGGTCCGGGGAGTATGCGTCCCTCACCTAGGGTTCCGCCGGCCCGACGTGTCACCATGACTGCCGTGACAGGGGCGGGGCGGCGTCGATGGCTGATCGGTGGGGTCACCGCCTGGGCTGTGCTGCTGTTGGGCGGCGGGTTGTGGTCGGTGCGTTCCGATCCGCCGACGGTGCCGGAGCAGCGGGACGCCGGGCAGGCGCTGCCGGTGCTGCGGGAGGCCGCCGGTGCGGTGGTCTCGGCAGCTCAGGGCGGTGAGTGGGCACTGCGGCTCGGGGAGTTGCGGGTCGAGGAGTGCGCGCTCACCCCGGCGTGGGACGGGGCCGAGCTCAGCCGTGAGGTGACCGTCTACGTGCCGGAGGGGGAGGCTCACGCGGCGCTCGACGGCATCGCGGCCGGGCTTCCGGCCGGCTACCGGGCCGGGATGACCGTGGCCCGGGGCGCCACCCGGTTGTCGTTGTTCGCGGATGCCGGAGAGTTCGTCGGGATCGCGGCCGAAGCGTCGTCCGCCGACCAGGTGCTGCGGATCCTGATCTCCAGCGGGTGCCGGCCGGGCGTGGAGCGGCTCGACCGGGCCGACCCGGCTTCCGGACCGGCCCCGGAGCTGCTCACCGAGACGCTGGCGGCGCTCCGGACCCCGAGCCCGGCTGAGGGCGGCGGGGATCCGGCTGACGGCGGGGTGGGCACGACGGAGACCCGGGCCGTCGCCTGCCCGGACGGGGGGACCGCGGCGACGTTCGTGGCGGACGGTGGAGCGGCCCGGCCGGAGAGCGAGCCCGTCGGCGTGCCCGAGGGGACGCTTCCGGTGTGGGTGGAGCCGGGCGCATGGGCGTACCGGATCGGGTTTGAATCGGTCGTGGCGACCACCGAGGGTGGGCGGTGGCAGGTGAGCTTGACCACCGGCTGCCGTCAGTAGACGAGGGCCTGCGCGCCCTCCGACATGATCTCCTCGACGAAGACCGCCGCGCCGGCGATGCGGATGCCGGGGATGACGTCGCCGGGGCCGATGCCGCGGCGGGCCGCGCACTGCGTGCAGAGGGTGACCCGGGCCTCGGCCAGCAGGACTTCCAGCAGGTCGGGCAGGGGTGCGGCGTGCGGCAGGTCGAACTCGGCGGCCCGGCCGGGCAGGGCGAACCACGCGGACTCCCCGGTGAGCCACAGGGAGACGTCGATGCCGGCGGTCACCGCCGTGCTCGCCACGTTGAAGGCCTGCGAACAGCGCTCCGGGGCGTCGGCGCCGGCGGTGGCCTTGACGACCAGCAAACGTGCCATACCGGTCAGCATAAGATGGGCCGGTCATGGTTACCGAGATCGGGTTCGTGAGCCTGCTGGTCGCCGCCCTGGGTGGGCTGGCCGGCGGGTTCGGCTATCTGGCAATGCGTATTTCGAGGGGGCGCTGGTGAGCGGCAGCGAGACGGAAAACCCACTGGGCCCGCCGCCGTGGCTGCATGCGCCTCCGGTCGATCCCTATCCCTACGAGGACACACACGACCTGCGGTCCGGCCCGGACCTGCACCCGTCGCTGCTCGGCCTGCTGCCCTTCGTGGGCCTGTGGCGGGGCCGTGGCCAGGGCGGGTTCCCGGTGGACGAGGACTACAACTTCGCCCAGGAGATCCGGATCAGCCACGACGGCCGGTCGTTCCTGCGCTTCGAGTCGCGGGCCTGGCTGCTCGACGACGAGTCGAAGCCGATCGGGCAGGCGCTGGTCGAGTCCGGGTTCTGGCGTCCGGTGCTGGTCGACGACCGTCCCGGTGACGAGATGGAAGCCACCATGATCCGGCCGGACGGGGTGGCCGAACTCTACCTGGGCAAGGCGAACAACACGCGGCTGGAGATGACCGCCGACGCGGTCGCCTACACGCCGTCGGGTCTGCACGTCACCGGTGGGCAGCGGCTCTTCGGGATCGTCGAGGGTGCGCTGCTCTACGCCCACGAGATCTCCGTCGACAACAGCAAGCTGCACCCGCACATGTCCGCCCGGCTGCTGCGGATCGGCGGCTGAGCGACACCTTCGGTCCGGATGTGGCGGGACGCCGCGGGAGATCCAGCGAACTATGCTCGTAACGTGTCCGCCACATCGCTAGCCGCCATGCTCCGGGAGCGGGGTCTGCGACTCACCCCGCAGCGCCAGCTGATCCTCGAAGCGGTGCACGAACTCGGTCATGCAACACCGGAGTCGGTGCACAACGCGGTCCGGGAGCGGGCCGCCGGGGTGAACATCACGACCGTCTACCGCACCCTCGAGCTGCTCGAGGAGCTGGGGCTGGTCAATCACACCCATCTTTCGCACGGCTCGCCGACGTACCATGCGGCCGGCGAGGATCAGCACGTCCACCTGGTGTGCCGGTCGTGCGGGTCGATCGCCGAGGTCGATCCGGGGGTGATGGAGCCGGTCACCGGGCTGCTCCTGCGGGAGCGGGAGTTCCGGGTGGACGTCGGGCACGTCTCCCTCTTCGGCCTGTGCGGCAACTGCAAGGAGTCCGAGTGACCGTCGTGATGGTCGAGGATCTCGACCCCGGTTCGGCCGATGCCGGTGTGCCCGCGCACTTCGGCGACCCGATGCGCGAGCAGCGCCTGCTGGAGACCGGGGTGGGCCTGGTCGACCGGTCGAACCGTGAGGTGATCGCGGTTCCCGGCGAGGAGCGGGCGAGCTGGCTGCACACGCTGACCACCCAGCACCTCTCGTCGCTGACCAGCGGCGAGGGCAGCGAGTTGCTGGTCCTCTCGCCGAACGGGCACATCGAGCAGCACGCCTTCGTCACCGAGGACGGGACGACGGCCTGGCTCGACACCGAGCCCGGCGCGGGGGCGGGCCTCCTGAAGTATCTGGAGATGATGCGCTTCTTCACCCGGGTGGAGCCCCGCGACGCGAGCGCCGAGATCGCCGTGCTGTCGCTGGTCGGTCCCGGTGCGGCCGAGCTCTTCCCGGACCTCGCGGCCGCTCGGGTCAGCGCGGTTCCGGCGAGCCGGTTCGCCGCCGGGTCCGTGCCGGCCCAGGCCACATCCTCCTATCCGGTACGGGCATTCGAAGGCGGCCTGGCCCGTCGCGTGCCCCTCGGTGTGGACCTGCTCGTGCCACGTACCGCGAAGGAGGCGGTCGTCGAGAGGCTGGGCGTGGCGCCGGCCGGCCTCTGGGCCTACGAGGCGGTGCGTGTCGCGGCCCGCATCCCGCGTCTGGGCTGGGAGACCGACCACCGGACGATTCCCGCCGAGATCGAGCTGATGGCGGCCAGTGTGCACCTCGAGAAGGGGTGCTACCGCGGTCAGGAGACGGTCGCCCGGGTGCACAACCTGGGCCGTCCGCCCCGCCGCCAGGTCCTGCTGCACCTGGACGGGGTCGCCACCGATCACCCACCGGCCCGCGGCACGGCCGTGGAGCTGGACGGGCGGGCGATCGGCTTCGTCGGCACCGCCGTGCGGCACCACGAGCTGGGCATGATCGCGCTGGCCGTGGTGAAGCGCAACGTGCCCGACGACGCCCGCCTCACGGTGGGGGAGTCGGCCGCCGCCATCGACGCCGAGTAGGAACCGGGCCCGGCCTGGCGGTCGGGCCCTGCCCTCAGAACTCGCCGTTCTTGATGCCGCCGATGAACGCCGTCCACTGCGCGGTGGTGAACGTCAGCGTGCCGCCGTCCCGATCCTTGCTGTCCCGAACCGCCACGACATCGGGGAGATTGTCGGCCACTTCAACGCAGTCACCGTTGGCGCTAGACCGGCTGCTCTTGCGCCAAACAGTGCCGACTTCGACACAGTCGCCGCTGGCGGTGGATCGGCTGCTTTTGCGCCATGTCATGTTATTGCTGGTCATGACGATGTATCCCCTAAATCCTTCAAGAGCGTGGTGATCATCGCTTTGGAGTCTCTCTCATTCAGCGCTAACTCCTCCAGTTCGGCCCACACCTGCTCGTAGACGGCAAGCTCGCGCGGATGATCAAGGTAGAGCGCTCCGGTGATGTTCTCGCTGTAGACCGTAGGGGGCTCGCTGCTGCCGCGGTCACTTGGCGGAAACTCAAGAATGGTGAAACCGCCGGAGGCGGCAGCTGAGTGCGGGCCTACGGAGGGTAAGACACGCAATCGTAGATGCGGCAACTCGTCTGTGGCTCTGAGAAGGTGCCACAGTTGCTGCTGCATGGCACCCGGCGTTTCAATCTTTGCCCGGATCACAGCCTCGGCCATGATCACATCCAGTTGAGGTGGTGGCGGGAAGCCTCGCGTCAGAAGCACCTGACGTTCTTGTTTGACCCTGATTCTCCGACCGAACTCCTCGACAGGAACCCGTGGCCGCTCGGCCGTCATCACCGCCTCAAGGTAGGCGTGGGCTTGAAGTAGGCCCGGAATGAGGGATGGTTCGTACTTTCGGAGGCGGCTTGCTGCTGTCTCCAGGCCGACGTACAGCTCGAACCACTCGGGGATCACGTCGCCGTACGCATGCCACCAGCCTTTGACCTTGGTTTCCTTCGACAGGCTGACCAGGGCCTCCTTGACGTCATCGGGGACGCCGTAGAAGTCGCACAGCAGCTTCACCTCAGTGGACTTGACGACCACATTCGGATCGCCCTTCTCGAGTCGCCAGATTTTCTGTTGTGAGCACTCGATGTGTTCATACGCGTCCTTGATCGTTTTTCCGGCGGCCTCTCGATATCGCCGCAGAAACCGGCCGAGTTGGCGTCGAGGGACCGTCGAGCCGGAGCTGGGGGTGGCTTCAACCACGGGCATCGTCCTCTCCTGGAATACTCCGTGCGCCTTCCTGGAATAGGTACACGCAGATATCGCGAAAACCAAGGCATCGACGAGGATTTCATTCTTTGGATTGTTGCGTTCATTTTTCGGGCCCGCCACGATCGGAGAATCTTCCCTGGTCAGCACCGTAATCGAGAGGGCCTGTCGGATGTGCACTCCAAGGACCGGGCACGACCCGGCGCGAAAAATCGACTGGGACTGCCTGGCCTGCGGCCGGCCCTGGCCGTGCGACCCGGCACGTGAGGATCTCCTGACCACCCACGACGCGGTTCAGTTGCGGATCGCGATGTGGGACGCCCTCGAAGAGGCCGCGCGCATTCTGCCGCACACCCCGGCCGCCGAGCTGTTCGAGCGGTTCCTGCACTGGACCGAGCCGGCCGCCGGATGAGCGGGGACCTGGCGCTGATGGGCGTCACCGAGATTCACCGGCGTCTCGGCGGGTCGCGCGGCCGCGTACGAAGAATGGTTTCGAGGGAGGATTTTCCGGATCCTGTCGTGGTGCTCCGCCAAGGGCGGGTGTGGCTGGAGGCCGAGGTCGAGGCGTGGATCCGAAGATCGGATACATGGCGTGCCTTTTAAATCACGGCGACCAACTCCCGAGGTCCGGTCGGTGTGGAACATCCGTGCCGCTGGAGCTGTCTCCCGGCTGCGGGTGGCCGCGATGCCGGACGCGCATTCGGATGGCCACGGCGTCACCCCGACTCGCCGGCGATCTCGGTCGACTGCGGTCTCCGGGCCGATCTTGATTCCTGGTCGTCATCTGGCGGTAGATCACCACCCATGATCTATTTCCCCTGGAAGACCTTGGGTTATCGGTTACATCCGGACGGCCATGATCGCGCAAGATCGCGCCGCTCGGCAACGATCGCCCAAGATTCACATCGACGCTCGCGGACGGCTCGAACAGCCGGCGGGACCGGCCGAAACCCAGCCACGCGCGCCGGCCCCGACACACCCACGGCCACGCCGCCCGGCACACCCACGGCCACGCCGCCCCGACACGCTCATCACCGTCGCCGACCTCGCCCACGGTGGTCTCCGCCCACCCCACCCGCGGCCGACGACCAGAAACCCACGAAAACAGCAGGAGAGCCTCATTTCCGGTACGCCCGACCTCGTCCTACCCAGCCGGGCGCCCGCGGCCGGGCCTGCGAGGGTGGGTGGCCGCACACGGAAGGCACCGTGTGTGCGGCCGCCGCGGTTGTAGGGCGGGTGGGTGGTCGCGATGCCGCGATCGTGTGCGCTCGCCCATCCCAAGACGGCGCTGGCGGGGACGATCCGAGCCGGGTGGAACGACGTCTCGCGTACCGGAGAGATTTTGACCCCGATCGGACGGGTCTCCGGGCGCTGCCGGCCGGGGAGATCGGGCTGTCCCGCATGGCAGGATGACCGGCATGACCGGGACCTTGATCACCGTCGCCCCGACCGGCGCGGAGAGCAGCAAGGCGGACGCGCCGGCTCTGCCAGTGACCCTGGACGAGCTGGTGACCACCGCAAAGGAGTGCGAGGCGCTGGGCGCTTCGATCATTCACGTCCACATCCGTGACGACGCCGCCCGCCCGACCCTGGACCAGGGCCGCCTGCGGGACACCGTCGCCGCGCTGCGCGAGGGCACCGGCCTGATCGTGCAGCTGTCCTCGGGTGGTTCGGTGCACGATCCGGAGGCGGACCGGCTGGCGGTTCTGGACGCCGCCCCGGAGATGGCCTCCTGCACGATGGGCACCGTGAACTTCGGCGACGACGTGTTCATGAACCGCTGGGGGTTCATCGTCGACCTGCACACCCGCATGCAGGAGCGCGGCATCGTGCCGGAGTACGAGATCTTCGACCTGGGCCAGCTCACCACCCTGCAACACCTGCTCGGCCGGTACGGTCTGCCCGCCGGCGGCCACGTGCACGTGGACCTGGTGATGGGCGTGCCCGGCGGGATGCCCGGCACCGCGGCCGCCCTGGTCGCCTGTGAGCAGGCCGTCCGTGACCTGCCGGAGGGCACCACGTTCTCGGCGACCGGCATCGGCCGCAGCACGATCCCGGTGATGCTGGCGTCCCTGGCGGCCGGTGGGCACCTGCGCGTCGGGATGGAGGACACCCTGACGTACGCGAAGGGCCGTCCCGTCGAGTCGAACATGCAGCTCGTGGCCCGTGCCGTCGGCTTCGCCCAGCTCGCCCAGCGCCCGCCGCTCACCCCGTCGCAGGCCCGTGAGCTGCTGGGGGTCCCGGCCCGATGATCATCGCCGAAGTGGTCCGTTCCGGCTTCGTGGAGAGCACGCACCACGGTGTCGTCGCGGTCGACGGTGGCCCGAGCATCGGTGACGTCGACACCCCGTTCTTTCCCCGCTCGTCCAACAAGCCACTCCAGACCGTCGGCCTGCTGAACGCGGGCCTGATGCCGCGGGAGGAGGCCGACCTCGCCCTGATCAGCGGCAGCCACGACGGCGAGGGGTTCCACGTGGAACGCGTGCGGGCCATGCTGGCCGCCGTCGATCTCGGGCCGGAGGCGCTGCGCTGCCCGGCCGACCTGCCGCTGGGCGAGACCCCGCGGTACGACTGGCTGCGTGGCGGCGGCGCGGCCGAGCCGATCCTGATGAACTGTTCCGGCAAGCACGCCGGGATGCTGGCCACCTGTGTGCTCAACGGCTGGCCCCTGGACACGTACCTCGACATCGACCATCCGTTACAGAAAGCCCTCGCCGACGCGGTGAGCCGTCTGTCCGGCGAGCCGATCGCGGCGCTCGGGGTGGACGGCTGCGGCGCGCCGATCTTCGCGATCTCCCCGATCGGGCTGGCGCGGGCGTTCCGGCGGCTGGTCGAGGCCGAGCCGGGCAGCCCCGAGCGCCGGGTGGCCGATGCGATGCGGGCGCGCCCGGAGCTGGTCGCCGGCACCGGCACCGAGGACACCGTGCTGATGAACGCGGTGCCCGGCCTGCTCGTGAAGAAGGGCGCCGACGGGGTGGCCGCGGCCGCGATGGCCGGGGTGGGAGCGGTGGCGCTGAAGATCTCCGACGGCGCGAGCCGGGCCCGCGTACCGGTGCTGCTCGCCGCCCTGCGCCGTCTCGGCCTGGAGGTTCCCGCGATGCCGGAGCTGGTTCTGGGTGGTGGCCTTCCGGTCGGCGAGGTGCGCGCGGTCGGTTAGCGGGGTGACCGGGTTCACGCTAGCTCTTGCAAGCATTTTGCTTGCAAGAGCTAGCACTCCGAGCTAGTTTCGAGTCATGGCCACACCGAAGGATCTGCCGGAGGACATCGGATCGTTCATCCGAGACCTGCGGCAGACCGCGAAGATCTCGCTCCGGCAGCTCGCCGACAAGGCCGGCGTCAGCAACCCCTATCTGAGCCAGATCGAGCGTGGCCTGCGTAAACCGAGCGCCGAGGTGCTGCAGCAGATCGCCAGCGCCTTGCGAGTGTCGACGCCCGCGATGTATTTGCGGGCGGGGCTGCTCGATGGTGAGGGCCAGCAGGGCGTGCTGGCCGCCATCGCGGTCGACCCGGAGCTCACGATCGCGCAGAAGCAGTCCCTGACGCAGATCTACGAGACATTCCGCAACGAGAACGCCCGTAACGCGCCACCCGCAGAAGACGCTGAGGAGTCGAAATGACCGAGCAGACCAAGACCAAGATCCCCGCCCCGCTGTACGCCGCCGCAGGCGCCGGTGACGCGGCCTACGAGCAGCTCCGCAAGCTGCCGGCCGTGCTGACCGAGCTCAGCGACCGGGCCACCGCCTCGCTGAAGTCCTACAACGAGCAGGCCGGCACCAAGGCCGCCGAGCTGCGTGGCAAGGCTCAGGAGACCGACTTCGTGGCCCTGCGCGACAGCGCCACCACCGCGGCCGTCAACTTCGCCCAGGTCGCCCAGGAGCGCGCGATCGCCGTCTACAACGACCTGGTCGCCCGCGGCGAGCGCGTGGTCGGCACCGGTGTGGTCGAGGCCGCCGAGGTGGTCAACGCCGACATCGAGGCCACCGAGCAGCCGAAGGCCGTCGAGGCCCCGGCGACCGAGGTCCCGGCCGTCGAGACCGCGCCGAAGCCGCGCAAGCGGGCCAAGCCGGCCGCGTCCGCCGAGTGATCGACAATCCGACATGATCCGCGGGCCCCGGCGTTTGCCGGGGCCCGCGGCATAGACTCTCCCTCATGGCCACATCCGCCGCGCCCATCTTCTTCGACGACGTCCGCAACTACCTGGACGCCGCCATGTGGTTCGTGTCCATGGCGGTGCAGGCGGTCGCCCTGATCCATTGCCTGACACAGCGCGGCGCCGGCTTCCAGGCGCTCGGGACACTGCCGAAAGGCGCGTGGGCCGCGATCATCGGCGTCTGTCTGGCGCTGACCGTGCTCGTCGGCCTGGGTCTGCTCATCATCACGATGATCGGTGTCGCCGCGGCGCTCATCTACATGCTCGACGTCCGCCCGGGCCTCAAGGATCTGTCGGACGGCAAGGGCTTCTGGTGATCCGGGCCGGCCGTTGAGGAATCGTTTCGGCCCGCCTCCTCCGGACGGCGGGCCGCGCCTCCAGCGCATGGACCGGAGCGGCCCGCGGACCGGTCGCCCCACGTTGCCGGGTCCGGCCACCGAGCTGGTCACTCTCCCCTCGGGGGTACGGGTGGAGCAGCTCGTCACCGGTGCCGGCGACCCGGTGACGGTGTTCGCGCACGGGCTGGCCGGGGACGTCTCCGGCACCCGCCCGCTGGGCAGCGCGGTCGCCGGCCGCCGGGTGTTCTTCCACTTCCGCGGGCACGGCCGCTCCGATGCGCCGCCCGGCCCGTGGTCCTTCGGTGACCTGGCCGCCGACCTGCGCGGTGTCGCCGACCTGTCCGGGGCCACCCGGGCGCTCGGCGTCAGCATGGGCGCCGCCGCGCTGTGCCGCCTGCTCACCGAGGCTCCGGACCGGTTCGAGCGGGTGGTCCTCTACCTGCCGGCCGCGCTGGACGGGTCCCGGACGGCCGCCTCGGTGCAGCGCCTCTCCCGGCTGCTGGCGTCGGTCGAGTCGGGGGAGGCCGCGGTGATCGCCGCGGCGGTCGAGCAGGAGCTGCCGTCCTCGGTGCGCAACACCCCGGCCGGCTGGAGCTTCCTGCGGCAGCGGGTCGAGCAGCTGCAACGGGACGGGCTGGCGCCCGAGGTCGAGACGCTGTGGTCGGCGCCGCCGGTGGCCGACGAGTCTTTGTTGCGGCGTTTCCGGGGCCGGGCGCTGGTGATCGGCTGTCTCGGCGACGAGGTGCACCCGGTGGCCTGGGCGGAGCGGATCGCCGGTCTGTTGCCCGGCGCCGAGCTGGAGGTGTACGACCGGCCGGCCGTTCTGTGGAACAACCGGGCCGAGTTGCGGGACCGCGTCTCCGCCTTCCTCAACGCTTGAGTTCGGGAGCTATGTCCGGAAAGCCGTAACTTTTCCCGCGGTAGAGCGGTGAGTATTACGTGCGCTTGTCCCCCAAGTCCGTTTTCCTCGCTTTGGTGGTTCTCGGGCTGCCGTTCGCGGTCGTGGCCGGCTGGGCCCTCGGAGCGCCGGTCGCGCGCCAGGCCGGCCTCGGCGCCCCGGACGGGTCCGGCGCCATCCTCGGCGACGGCGGTCTGGGCGCCGCGCCGGACGGGGCGGCCCCGACCCGGGACTCCGCCGCCGGCTACACGGCCCGGCCACCCCGCGCCACCCCGGACCCGGTCCCGTCACTGTCGGCGCCGGCGGCCGGGCCCGCCACGGTCATCGCCACCGTGACGGTCGTCCAGTCCGTGCCGGTGTCGCCGGTCGAGACCACCGATCCGCCGCTCACCGCGCCGCCGGTGCCGACCCCGACCCAGCCGGACCAGCCGCCCAGCCCGTCCGCCACACCGTCCTCGCCGAGCGCATCCGCCACCCCCTCCGCATCGACCCCGGTAGCGATGGGGTTCTAAGCTCACGCAACGTGAGCGGTGATCAGAAACGTCCGGTAACAGCCCTCCGTGAGTTCTTCACCGGAGCCGGGTTGCTGGGCCGTGGGCTCGGCCTGGTGCTGGGCAACCCCCGGCTCTTCCTCATCGGGCTGATCCCGGCGCTGATCTCCGGAGTCCTCTACACGGCCGCGATGGTAGTGCTGCTGCGGTTCCTGCCGGATCTCTCGGCACAGGTCACCTGGTTCGCCGACGACTGGTCGGGCTGGCTGCGCGGCACCTTCCGGGTGCTCGGCGGCACCGCGGTGCTCGGCCTCAGCGTGCTGATCGGCGTCCTGACCTTCACCGCCGTGACGTTGCTGATCGGCGACCCGTTCTACGAGAAGATCTCGGAACTGGTCGAGGACCGGTTCGGCGGCGTGCCCGAGGCGGTGAACCTCGGCTTCTGGGAGGCGCTGCGCCGCAGCCTCGTCGACTCGCTCAAGCTGATCGGCATCTCGATCCTGGTCGGCATCCCGCTCTTCCTGCTCGGGTTCCTGCCGTTCGTGGGCCAGACCGTGATCCCCGTGCTGGCCGGCGCGATCGGCGGCTGGCTGCTCGCCCTGGAGTTGACCGGCGTCCCGTTCCAGCGGCGTGGCCAGCGGCTGCGGCACCGTCGCGTGGTGCTCGGACATCACCGCGCCCTGGCCCTGGGCTTCGGCTCGGCCGTCTTCGCCTGCTTCCTTATCCCGCTCGGCGCCGTCCTGGTGATGCCGGCCGCCATCGCCGGCGCCACGCTGCTGGCCCGGCGGTCGCTCGGTAAGCCCATCGAGATCACCAGTACCGCCTCGCTGTGAGGATCGACCTGGTCGAGGGCGACATCACCGCCCGGTCCGCGGACGTGATCGTCAACGCGGCCAACTCGTCGCTGCTCGGCGGCGGCGTGGACGGGGCGATCCACCGTAAGGGCGGACCGGAGATCCTGGCCGAGACCCGGATGCTGCGGGCCTCCCGCTACGGCCGTGGACTGCCGGTCGGCCAGGCCGTCGCGACCACGGCGGGCCGGCTGCCGGCCCGCTGGGTGGTGCACACGGTCGGCCCCGTCTTCAGTGCCACCGAGGACCGCTCCGAGCTGCTGCGTGCCTGCTACACGAACTCCCTTCAGGTGGCCGACGACCTGGGCGCGGTCTCGGTGGCGTTCCCGCTGATCTCGGCCGGGGTCTACCGCTGGCCGGTCGAGGACGCCGTCCGCCAGGCTCTCACCGTGCTCGGCGCCGCCACCCCGCACCACGTCCGCGCCGCGACCCTGGTCCTGTTCGGGTCCGAGGCGGCGGCCGTCGGGCGTGCGGTCCAGGCCGTTATGTTTCCGTGACCTGAGGATCAGAACCACCCCGTCCGGGAGTGCATCGCACTACATGTCGAAGCAGCCTGGACAACGGGGAAGAACAATGACTTTCAGCATCAAGTCGGTCGGTATCGCCGCTGCGGGCATCGCGGCCATCGCCTCGGCGGCCGTCCTGCCGGCGCCCGCCTACGCCGCCTCGGCCGGTACGGCGTTCATCGCCGACTACACCGTCGAGTTCACGGCTGCCAAGGGCGCGGTCAACGACGTCGTCATCACCGTGAACGGGAACACGGTCACCATCGACGACCGGGTCGCGATCAAGCCGGGCCCGGGCTGCCGGGCCGTCCCCGGCGACAGCACCAAGGTCCGGTGCACCGACGACCACCTGTTCTGGATCTTCGCCAAGCTCGGCGACCGGAACGACCGCATCGTCAACCGGAGCGCCATCGACATCATGGTCCTGGGCGGGACCGGCGACGACCGGATCGTCGGCGGCTCCACCGCGGACAGCCTCTACGGCGGCAGCGGCCGGGACGTGCTCTCCGGTGGCGCCGGACCGGACAGCCTGATCGGCGGCGCCGGCGACGACGTGCTCGGTGGCGGCGCCGGCAACGACAACCTCAATGCCGACGCCGGACGGGACGTCATGCGCGGCGGCAGCGGGATCGACCTGGCCTACTACGGCGGCCGGCGCGGCGCCGTGCGGGTCGACCTGGACGGCGCCAAGGGCGACGACGGCGCGCCGGGCGAGGGGGACGCCGTCGGCGCCGACGTCGAGATGATCGTCGGCGGCGCCGGGAACGACCGGCTGACCGGCAACGGGGCCGCCAACCGGATCTACGGCGGCACCGGTGACGACCGCATCTCCGGCGGCGGCGGCAAGGACCTGCTCGTCGGGCAGGGCGGCAACGACACGCTGCGCGGGGACGCGGGCAGCGACCGGCTCTACGGGGAGCAGGAGCACGCCCGCGTGCCGGACGCGGACGGCACGCCCGCCAGCAACCCGAAGGCCAAGGACCACCTCAACGGCGGCACCGCCACCGACACCTGCGTGGGCGGCTCCGCAACCACGAAGGTCAACTGCGAGATCCGCCGCGAGTCCTGAAATGCCCGGCGGGACCACCGATCTACGCCCGGCGCGGGCGGCACAGGCCGGACCCGGCAGTGAGATCGCTGTTTGCCCGGGGCGGCTCGGGTAGGCGTACAGGGAAGGCGTCGGAAAGCGGGAAGGACGTCTCGGTCGGCCGCGGAAACGGCCGTGAGGGCCGGGAATGATCAGGCCGAGGCGCGGACGATGAGTTCGGTGGGCAGGATGATCGCGGGCGGCACGCCGGGGTCGCCGGAGATCAGGCGGAGCATCTCGCGGGCCATCGTGCGGCCGGCCTCGCCGATCGGCTGGCGCACCGTGGTGAGCGGCGGGTCGCTGTAGCGACTGACCTCGAAGTCGTCGAAGCCGATCACGGCGACGTCCTCCGGGACCCGGCGACCGGCGTTGCGCAGGGTTTGCAGGGCGCCGTGGGCCATCAGGTCGGAGGCGGCGAAGACGGCGTCCAGGTCCGGGTCGCGGTCGAGCAGTTCGCGCATCGCGGTGATGCCGGAGTCGCGGGTGAAGTCGCCGGTGACGACGAGTTCCGGGAGGCCGGCCGCGCGCAGCGTGTCGTGGTAGCCGGTGAGGCGTTCGAGGCCGGCCACCATGTCCTGTGGGCCGGCTATGGTCGCGATGCGCCGGCGACCGGAAGTGATCAGGTGTTGGATGGCCGCGGCGACACCGCCGGCGTGGTCGACGTCCACGTACGGAACCGGCGGGTCGGCGATCATCGGGCGACCGCTGCAGATCACCGGGATGCCGCGGCGGGCCAGCAGGCCGGGCAGCGGATCGGCGCCGTGGATCGAGGCGAACATGACGCCGTCGACGTGGCCGGCCACCGCGTAGCGCTCGACCCGGGCGTAACCGGCCGCCGAACCGGCCATCATCAGCACCAGCTGTTTGTCGGCGGCCTCCAGTTCGGAGCCGACGCCGCGGATGATGGCCGGGAAGAACAGGTCGTCGGAGAAGACCCGGTTCGCCGTCTCCGGAAGGATCAGGGCGATCGAGTCGGTCTGCCGGGTGACCAGGCTCCGGGCCGCCTGGTTCGGCACGTAGCCGAGTTCGTCGACGGCCTGGTTGACGGCCTCGCGGATGGAGGCCGCCACCGTGGTCGAACCGTTGACGACGCGGGACACCGTCGCGCGGGAGACCCCGGCTCGACGGGCGACCGCTTCCAGGGTCGGGCGTTCCCGCGTCGTCACAAGCCCCCCGCTCTGAAATGGCTCAGCCCAGGCCGTTGCGCCGGATCACCTCGCTGTACCACTTCGCGCTGTCCTTGAGCACCCGCTGTTGCGTGGTGTAGTCGACGTGCACCATACCGAAACGCTTCGCGTAGCCCTCGGCCCATTCGAAGTTGTCCATCAACGACCAGGCGAAGTATCCCCGCAGATCCACTCCGGCCGCCAGAGCGTCGTGGCAGGCGCGCAGGTGGGAGTCCACGTACTCGATCCGGCGCAGGTCGTGGACCTCGCCGTTCTCGGCCGGGCCGTCCGGGTACGCCGCGCCGTTCTCGGTGATCATCAGCGGGACGCCCGGGTAGTCCCGGTGCAGGCGGGTCAGCAGGCGGGTCAGCGCGGCCGGCTCGATCTGCCAGTTCATGTCGGTGACCGGGCCGACCGGGGAGCGGAACTTGACGCCGTGGCTGCCCGGGTAGTCGAGCGGGCCCGGGTGGCCGGGGGCCGCCGAGACGTACGCCGGGGTGTAGTAGTTGATGCCCAGCACGTCGATCGGCGCGTTGATGATCGTTTCGTCGCCGTCGCGGATCCAGACCGGGTCGGCGATCCGGGCGATGTGCGCCAGCACGTCGGCCGGGTAGTGGCCCTTGAAGAGCGGGTCCAGGAAGATCCGGTTGGCCAGGCCGTCGATCAGGTGGGCGGCCGCGCGGTCGGCCTCGCTGTCCGGGTCGAGCGGGGCGACGGCGCACGGGTTCAGCGTGATGCTGATGCTCTTCGCGCCGGCCGCGCGCAGCGCCCGGGTGGCCAGACCGTGCGCCAGGTTGAGGTGGTGCGCCGCGGTCAGGGCGGCGACCGGGTCCTGGACGCCGGGCGCGTGGATGCCGGAGCCGTAGCCGAGGTAGGCCGAGCACCACGGCTCGTTCAGCGTGGTCCAGGTGGTGACCCGGTCACCGAGACGGCGGTGGACGATCTCGGCGTAGTCGGCGAACGCCTCGGCGGTCTCCCGGTTGGTCCAGCCGCCGCGGTCCTCGAGCGTCTGCGGCAGGTCCCAGTGGTAGAGGGTGACCACCGGGTCGATGCCCTTGCCGAGCAGTTCGTCGGTGAGCCGGTCGTAGAAGTCCAGGCCGCGGACGTTGACCGGGCCGGTGCCGTCCGGGCGGATCCGGGGCCAGGCGATCGAGAAGCGGTACGAGGCCAGGCCCAGCTCGGCCATGAGCGCGACGTCCTCGGCGTACCGGTGGTAGTGGTCGCACGCGATGTCGCCGGTGTGGCCGGCGAAGACCCTGCCCGGTGTGCGGCTGAAGGTGTCCCAGATGGACGGGCCGCGGCCGTCCTCCCTCGCGGCGCCCTCGATCTGGTACGAGGCCGTGGCCGCTCCCCAGATGAAACCTTCGGGGAAGGTGATCCCCGCGGGGGCCGGCTGCGCCGACGTGGACGTGACGGTTGCCGTCATGTCTTCTCCGCTTCCTGATGATCCGCTGAACTTAACCGGTTCATCTTACGGCCTGGCGACGCGGTGACAACGGATCTTGACACCGAACCTCAGCCGGTGTGCAGGGCCTGCACCAGCCGCGGATCGCCGGTGAGGGCGAGTTGATCGGTCCGTTTCCGGCCCATCAGGGCCAGTTGCAGGTCGCTGGCCGTGCCGGTGATCCTCGCCCGGGGGTGATGATCGTCGCCGTCCAGGATCGTGCCGGTGTCCAGCAGGGCGATGCCGGTGCCGCGCAGCCGGACGAACCACTCCTGCGCCGCGTCCGTCCCGACCAGGTGCACGACGCCGTGCATGTCGGCCGGGCCCTGGCGCTTGCCGGCCGGCAGCCAGGTGTCCAGGATCTCGCTCACGCCGTCGGTGGCGAGTTTCGTCTCGATCGGGGTGGCCCGCCCGGCGGCCGACTCGGCGTCCCACCGGTGCACCGAGATCTCGTGGGCCATCCGGCGATGCCAGAAGACGGCCCGCTTCGGCTGTGGCGCCCAGTTCCACGCCGGGAGGTCCGGGTCGAGCGCCTCCAGCGTCTCGATGGTGCCGGTGATCTCGCGGCGCAGGTGGTCGAGCGCCTCGGACCACTCGGCCGGGCGCTCCGGATGGACGAACCCCTCGTGGCGCACTGTCACGCCGCGGGGCACCGTGCCGCGCACCCAGTTCAGCACCGTGGTCACATGATGGGCGAGGTCGGCGACGGTCCAGTCCGGGCAGCCCGGAACCACCGCGTCCGGCCCACTCTCGGCGACGGCGTCCCACAGCGCCGGGCCGTCGGCACGCAGCGCGGCCAGCCAGAAATCCTTCGTCGCGTGCAACCTGTTCATCGCAGTCGTCTCCCGCTCGGCCGGACCGCCGGTGAAACCCCCCGCAGTGTGAGCTTAGGGTGAGCGTCGTGACTGACACTTCCCTGGCGGCGTACACGACGCTACGCCTCGGCGGCCACGCCGGCACAGTGACCAACGCGGTCCATACGGACGAGGCGGTCGCCGCGGTCCGTAAGGCCACCGCGGAGGGGCGGCCGTTGCTGGTGCTGGCCGGCGGCAGCAACGTCGTGATCGGCGACTCCGGCTTCGACGGCGAGGTGCTGCTGCTGCGCGACCGGGGCGTCGAGGTGGTCGGTGAGGACGCCTCCGGTGTGCTGGTGCGGGTGTCGGCCGGCGAGCCCTGGGACGACTTCGTGGCGTACGCCGTGGCGAACGGATGGTCCGGCGTCGAGTGCCTGTCCGGGATCCCGGGCGCGGCCGGGTCGACCCCGATCCAGAACGTCGGAGCGTACGGCCAGGAGGTCGCGCACACGATCGAGGCGGTCCACGCGTACGACCGGATCGCCGACGAGACCCGCGTCATGTCCCCGGCCGACTGCGGTTTCGGCTACCGGTCCAGCGTGTTCAAGCACGACGACCGGCATCTGGTCACCGCCGTCGACTTCCGGCTCGCCCGCTCGGCGGAGTCGGCCCCGATCCGGTACGCGGAACTCGCCCGTACCCTCGGCGGCTCGGCCGGCGATCGGGTGCCGCTGCGGCAGGCCCGCGACACGGTGCTCAAGCTGCGCGCCGGCAAGGGCATGGTGCTCGACCCGGAGGACCGGGACACCTGGTCGGTCGGGTCGTTCTTCACCAATCCGGTGGTGCCCGCGGAGTTCTTCGCGACGTTGGGCGAGATGCCGCACTGGCCGGGCGCGGACGGGACCGTGAAGATCCCGGCGGCGTGGCTGATCGAGCAGTCCGGTTTTCCGAAGGGGTACGCCGGGGACGGCGTGGCGATCTCCGGCAAGCACACGCTGGCGCTGACCAACCGCGGTGACGGCAGTACGGCGGCCCTGCTCGACCTGGCCCGGACGATCCGCGACGGGGTCCGTGCCCGGTTCGGTGTCGAACTGCACCCGGAGCCGGTTCTGATCAACTGCGCCCTCTGACCGTCTAACGCCAGCCGAACACCTGCGTGTAGTACGGAGTGCCGTCGGCCGCGTAGGCCACGCCGGCTCCGACCGAGCGGGCCTTGCAGTTGAGGATGTTGCGCCGGTGGCCCGGGCTGGACATCCACGCGGCCATCACCTCGGGCACGGTGCGGTAGCCCCAGGCGATGTTCTCCCCGGCGGGCTGCTGGTATCCGGCTTCCGCGGTGCGGTCCACGAAGGTCGAGCCGTCCCGCCAGACGTGACTGAAGAGCCGGGTCCGGGCCATGTAGTTGCTCTGCCGCAGGGACGCGGCGACCAGGTGGTCGTCGACCGTGAGGCCGGGACAGCCGGCGTTGCGGCGGGTCTCGTTGGTGAGGCGGACCACCTGGGCCATCACGGCGCGGGCCCGGAGCGGGGTGCGGTTCGGCACCGACCGGACGTTGACGGTGGTCGCCGGGGGCTCTCCTGCCGGGCTCGGCATGCCGGGTGAGGAAGTGCTGGTCCGTGGCGGGACGGCCTGCGGTCGTTCCGGGACGGTCGGCCCCTGGGCCAGGGCCGGTGCGGTGAGAGCGAACAGCACGGGTGCTGCCACGAGCGTGCCGACGCGTCGAACTACCAGGTCGAACACGAATGCCTCCCGGATGCAGGTATGGGCGCGGATCGCCCCGTTACTGCTAATCGCACCCCGTTACACGCGGCGTGTCACATCTTTCGGGGAATGGGCGGTAAGCCGTACGAGAAATGTCAGGCTGTAGGGATGTCCCGATCGGGCATGAGGGTTAGCTCGTTCAGGTCCACCGGCCGGATCCGCGGGGACCGGCTCCGGCCCCGCCCCTCGGCGCTAAACTGTCACTGTCCGTAAATAGGTGAACACATCACGCTATGGTGTGTTTGCGCCGGACTTTTCCTTCCCGCTGGCGTTCGCGCGGCGGGGATCGGCCGTGCCTGTACGAGGCACGAGCGCGAGTTGGGGGCAGGGTGAGCAAACGATGAGTCGCCTTCTCGTGGTCGAGGACGACCCGGACATCGCACTCGCTCTCCGGATGTTGTTCAGCCGGGCCGGATACGAGGTGGCGCACGCCGCCGACGGCCGCTCCGGGCTGAAGGAGGCCTACGCCGAACACCCCGACCTGGTGGTGCTCGACGTCGGCCTGCCGGAGATGGACGGCTGGCAGGTGCTGGAGCGGCTGCGTGACGTCTCGGACGTCCCGGTGCTGGTCCTCACGGCACACGGCCAGGAGGCGGAGAAGGTGCGCGGCCTGCGCGGCGGCGCCGACGACTACCTCACCAAGCCGTTCGCCAACAACGAGTTGCTGGCCCGGGTCGAGGCGCTGCTGCGGCGTTCCAACTCCGGACAGAACACCTGGGCCAGCCAGATCTACGACGACGGCCTCGTGCACCTGGACCCGACCAAGCGCCGGGTCTACGTCAAAGGCGACGAGAAGCGTCTCACGCCCACCGAGTTCCGCCTGCTCAACGCGCTGGTCCGGCATGCCGGCGCGGTCCTCAGCCCGAACCAGCTGCTCACCCAGGCGTGGGACGACCCGACCGGCATCGGCCAGGAGCGGGTCAAGTTCGCGGTGCTCCGTCTGCGCCGCAAGCTGGGCTGGTCCGATCCCGACGACTCTCCCATCGAGTCCGTCCGGGGCTTCGGCTACCGCTACCGGCGCCCGGGCGGCGAGGGCTGATTCTCGCCGTACCGGTCGAGTCTTCTCAGTTGACGCCAGCTCGAGTCGATGAGGGCAGTGAAGCCGAGCAGGAGGGTAGTGAGTCGTGGAAGACCTTGGCGAGATCGTTGGCGAATTCCTCATGGAGAGCCACGAGAACCTGGACCAGATCGACCGGGACCTCGTTAGCCTCGAACAGGAACCGGGCTCGCGTGACCTGATCTCCCGCATCTTCCGGGCGATCCACACGATCAAGGGCACCAGTGGGTTCCTGGCGTTCTCTCGTCTGGAGAAGCTGGCGCATGCGGGGGAGTCCCTGTTGTCCCGGCTCCGTGACGGGGTGCAGCCGGTCAGCCCGGAGACCATCACGGTCCTGCTGTTGTGCATCGACGGTGTCCGGTCCATCCTCGCCTCCATCGAGGAGAACGGTTCCGAGGCCGAAGTCGACATCGACAGTGTGATCGTCAAGATCCAGGCGCAGATGAACGCGCCCTCGGACGGCGCTCCCGCGGCCGCCCCCGCCCCCGCGCCGGCCGCCGAGGCCGAGGCGCCGGTGAGCGTCGAGCAGGAGTCCGCGGAGATCGCCCGGTCGGCCCCCGAGCCGGTCGCCGATCAGCGTCAGCCGCTCGGCCAGATCCTGGTCGACGCCGGCGCGGCGCAGGCCTCCGACGTGAGCTCGGCGCTCCAGCAGCAGATCGAGGGTGACGAGCGCAAACTCGGCACCATCCTGCTCGAGGAGGGCAAGACCCAGCCGGCCGCGGTCAACGAGGCGCTGCAGTCCCAGACTCCGAAGCGGAGCATCGCGGACAGTGCGATCCGGGTCGACGTCGACCTGCTCGACACCCTGATGAACATGGTCGGTGAGCTGGTGCTCGCCCGGAACCAGCTGGTCCGCGGCGTGATGGAGACCGGTGACTCCGGCCTGGTCCGTAGCGCCCAGCGGCTCGGCATGATCACCAGTGAGCTGCAAGAGGGCATCATGAAGACCCGGATGCAGCCCATCGAGCACATCTGGTCCAAGCTGCCCCGGGTCATCCGGGATCTGAGCAACTCGATGGGCAAGCAGGTCGCCCTGGTCATGGAGGGCAAGGAGACCGAGCTCGACCGGAGCCTGCTGGAGGCGGTCAAGGACCCGCTGACCCACCTCGTGCGCAACGCGGTGGACCACGGCATCGAGGATCCAGAGCGGCGGATCGCCAGCGGCAAGGGGCCGGAGGGCACGCTCACGCTCCGCGCGTACCACGAGGGTGGTCACGTCGCGGTCGAGGTCGCCGACGACGGTGCTGGTCTGGACATCGAACGGATCGCGCAGAAAGCCGTGCAGAACGGCCTGCTCCGACCGGAGCAGATCCCGAACATGGATAAGCGCGACATCATGGCGATGGTCTTCCAGCCCGGCTTCTCCACCGCCGCGAAGGTCACCAACGTCTCCGGACGCGGCGTCGGCATGGACGTGGTCAAGACCAACATCGAGAACATCGGCGGCGCGGTCAGCGTCGACTCGACACCCGGCGAGGGTACGGTCTGGCGGCTCACCATCCCGCTGACGCTCGCGATCATCCAGGCGCTCACCGTCGACTGCGGCGACCAGCGTTACGTCGTGCCCCAGGTCGCGGTGCTGGAGCTGGTCTTCATCGACGGCAACACCACCAAGGTCGAGTACGCCTCCGGCGCGCCCGTCTACCGGTTGCGCGGCAAGCTGCTCCCGCTGGTCCGTCTGGACCGCGCGCTCGGCCTCGAGGTCGGCGGCGACCAGGGCGTCTACATCATGGTGCTGCAGGCCGACGGCCGGCGGTTCGGCCTGGTCGTGGACCGGGTGCTGAACACCGAAGAGGTCGTCGTCAAAGCCCTCAACACCAGATTCAAGGACATCGGACTGTACGCCGGGGCGACGATCCTGGGTGACGGGAAGGTGGGCCTCATCCTGGACGTCTCCTCGCTGGCCCGGCGCTCGCACCTCGCGGTCGACTCGGAGCGGGAGAGCGTCACCGAGAAGCGCGGCCAGCAAGCCGCCGGCACCGAGCGCCTGCTGGTCACCGCGGTCGGCGAACGCCGCGTGGCGATCCCGCTGGACACGGTCACGCGACTGGAGGAGTTCCCGCGCGACCGCATCGAGCACGCCGGATCCCGCGAGGTGGTCCAGTACCGGGGGCAGATCCTGCCGCTGGTGCGCCTGTCCCACCTGCTCGGGGCGTACGGCGAGGAGTTGGAGGGCGACACCGTCTCGGTGGTCGTCTACAGCGAGGGCGGAAAGAGCGTGGCACTGGTCGTGGACCGGATCGTGGACATCGCCGAGAACTCGACCACCGCGCGACGGGACGCGGAGGAGGACGGCCTGGTCGGCACCGCGGTGATCCAGCAGCGGGTCACCGAGCTGCTCGACGTGCGCCGGGCCATCCTCGCCGCGGATCCGAACTTCTACAGCGATTCCATGGACGAGATGATGGTGGAGGTCTGACATGGCGAGCCGTCAGTTCGCCACCTTCGAGGTGGACGGCCAGCTCTTCGGGGTCGAGGTGCACACGGTGCAGGAGGTGCTCTCGTACAACGAGTACACCCCGGTGCCGCTCGCCCCGCCGGCCGTGGGTGGACTCTTCAACCTGCGCGGCCAGGTGATCGCCGCGGTGGACCTGCGGGTGCAGCTCGGGCTGGCCCGCCAGGCCCTGCAGGGCCCGGTCATGAACGTCATCCTGCGCGGTGACGGTGAGCCGGTCTCCCTGCTGGTGGACAAGATCGGCGAGGTGGTGGATCTCGACGACGAGACGTTCGAACCGCCACCGGACACGCTGAGTGGCCCCACCCGGGAGCTCGTGGTCGGCACGTTCAAGCTGGACGGGCGGCTGATGCTGGCTCTTGACGTCAATCAGGCCGTCGACACATACCGCGCCACCCACTGATGTACAGCCTGGTCAGCGCCCCCGTTCTGGGCTTCGATCTGACCCGCCTCGAGGGCGGGCCGGCCGCGGCCGAGGTCCTGCTGCGCGCGTTGCGCCTGCAGGCCGGGGACCTACCGGTGCTCGCCGAGCGGCTGCCCGACGAGGAGGTCCGCGGACCGCTCTGGGTGGAGGTGGAGAGCGCCGCCCGCCGTATGCCGTCGCTCAAGGCGATGTCGAAAGACGACCCGGCCGGAAACCTCGCATTGGTCGAGCGCGCGCCGATCGGTACGGTCGACGCCCTGCTGACCTGCCTGCGCTACGACGTGATGTCGTGGACCTGGGAGGGCGCCGGCCGGGCCGCCCGGCAGAGCGAGGACGCGGCAGCGGCGACCGCCCTGCTGTGTGACGCGGCGGTCGCCAGCTACCTGCGTGAGGTGCTGGACGACGACACCCGGCGACGGCTGGGCGCGGGCTGGGTGGCGGCGGTGCGGAAGCTGCCGACCGGTGCGCCGATCGACCTGGGCCCACACCACTACACGGTGTCGTCCCTGCTCGACCGGTTGCGCACGCTGCGGACCGAGGACCGGCAACGGGTCTCGACCGCGGCCGACGACGCCCGGCGGAACACCGCCGGCTGGTCGCCCGCCGTGCATTCGGCGTCGTGGGCGGCGTACCTCTCCGATCGGGTCCGAACCGCCGCCGCGGCACAGATGCTGCTGGTCCAGGCGGTGGATACGGCCGGGATTCCGCTGGCCGACCGGGCCGGCGGGGTCTGGAACATGCTCAGCGGCGCCGTTCAGGCGCTCGTGGTCCGCGATCTGCTGGACACCGCAACGGCACACCGGTTGCTCGCACCGGTCGTGGCGGCGCTCGGTCCGGCCTGGCTCGGTTGAAGGGAGTGGTCGAATGATCTCGGTTCTCGTCGTCGACGATTCCGTCGTGGTTCGTCGGCTGATCGTCGACGCTCTCGGGGAAGCGCCGGGCATTCAGGTGGTCGGCACGGCCGCGAACGGTCTGCTCGCCCAGGCGAAGATCGATCAGCTCAAACCCGACGTGATCACCATGGATATCGAGATGCCGCAGATGGACGGCATCGAGGCAGTCCGTGAGCTGCGCAAACGGCACAGCACGCCGGTGATCATGTTCAGTACGCTCTCCGCCGCGGGCGCGAACGCCACCCTGGAGGCACTGGCCGCCGGTGCGACCGACTACGTCACCAAGCCCAGCAACGTGGGCTCGGTGGCGGAGTCCATCGCGGCGGTGCGCCAGCAGCTCGTACCCAAGATCCAGGTGCTCGGCGGGCGCCGCCGCCCGCCGGCCGGGCCACCCCTGCGAGGCACGTCGCCGGCGGGCCTCCGTCCCGGCGCCGCGCCGATGCGGCCCGGTGGTCTACCGGCCGCGGCCGGGCGCCCCGCGGCCAATGGACCCGTGCCGGTCCGGCCGGCCGTCCGTCGCGCCCCGGGCGGGAAGATCGACATTCTGGCGATCGGCTCCTCGACCGGTGGGCCGGACGCGCTCACCAAGGTCCTTCTCGGGTTGCCGACCGATCTGCCGGTCCCGATCGTGATCACGCAGCACATGCCGCCGGTCTTCACCAAGATGTTCGCCGAACGCCTGGACCGGAGCACCCCGCTCCGGGTGCTGGAGGCGGGCGAGGGCATGGAGCTCGCGGCCGGCACGGTCTACATCGCCCCGGGCGATCGTCATCTGGTCTTCGAGCGTCGCGGCACCACCACCGTCACCCAGCTCAGCGGGGCGCCGCCGGAGAACTCCTGCCGCCCGGCCGTGGACGTGATGTTTCGTTCGGTGGCGGCGCTGTACGGCGGCTTGGCATACGCGGCCGTGCTTACCGGAATGGGACAAGACGGACGGAGTGGTGCGAAGGTGCTACGCGACTCGGGTGCCGAGGTGCTGGCGCAGGACGAGGCGAGTTCGGTGGTCTGGGGCATGCCCGGCGCCGTGGTCGGTGCGGGACTGGCGGACGAGGTCCTGCCCCTGGACCGGATCGCGACCGCGCTGCTCAACCGGGTACGGGTGGGCCGGACGGCGGCGGTGGCCCGATGACACTTTCCCAAGCGGAGTTCGCCTTCGTCTCCAACCTGGTGCGCAAGGAGGCATCGATCGTCCTTGCGCCGGGGAAGGAGTACCTGGTCGAGGCCCGGCTCATCCCGGTGGCCCGGGCGGTCGGGGCGGCGAACGTCAACGACTTCATCGGCGACCTGCAGAAGCGGCCCGACCCGGCCCATCAGATCAGGATCATCGATGCGTTGACCACCAACGAGACGTCGTTCTTCCGGGACCGGGAGCCGTTCTCGGCGCTCACCGACGTGGTGCTGCCCGAGCTGATCAAGTCCCGGTCGGCGGTGCGCAAACTCCGCTTCTGGTCGGCCGCCAGCTCCAGTGGGCAGGAGGCGTACAGCCTGGCCATCACGCTCCAGGAGACGCTGCCGACCGGCTGGACCTACGAGATCCTCGGAACCGACATCTCCACCGCGATGGTGGAACGCGCCAACAAGGCCGAGTACAGCCAGGTCGAGGTGAACCGCGGCTTGGCGGCCACCCAGCTGGTGCAGTACTTCGAACGGGCCGGCGCGCACTGGCGGGTCATTCCCGCGCTGCGCAGGAACGTCTCGTTCAAGCACATGAGTCTCACGGCGCCGTTCCCGCCGATGCAGCCGTTCGACGTGATCTTTCTGCGCAACGTCCTCATCTACTTCGATGTGGCCACCAAGCGCCAGGTCCTGCGGAACGCCTCGAAGATCCTGCGCCCGGACGGCCTGCTCTTCCTCGGCGCGGCCGAGACCACGATCGGAATCGACGACAACTACGAGCGAGTGGCCGCCGGCCGCACCTCTGCCTACCGGACTCGTACTGCGGCGCCCGTCGGCGCCGCGAGAAGGGGATGACGCCGATGCGCGCCATGGTGATCGACGACTCACGCGCAATGCGCATGATTCTCAAGCGCATCGTCACGAAGCTCAACTTCGAGGCGGTGGAGGCCGGGGACGGCAAGGAGGCGCTGGACCTTCTGGCCGACATGACCGAGGTGCCGGATCTGGCCCTCATCGACTGGAACATGCCCAACATGAACGGGCTGGAGTTCGTCACCAAGGTCCGGGCCGATCCGCGGCTCCGGGAGATGACCCTCGTGATGGTCACCACCGAGAGTGAGCAGAGCCAGATCGTCCGTGCCCTCGCGGCGGGCGCCCATGAATACGTGATCAAACCCTTCACCGAAGGGGCAATGATCGAAAAGCTGGCCCTGCTGGGCCTCGTCCCGACCGGAGCGAACTCATGAGCATCGAAGTCGAGGTCGATGAGAGTGACCTCGCCGAGATGGTGGAACAGGTCTGGGAGTCGTACCTGGATCCGGAGGGCGTCAGTCCCCTGATTCCGACGTACGACGAGAACCAGCCGTCCGAGGTGCACTCCTCGGTCTCGATCACCGGGTCCTGGACCGGGCATGTCGTCTACGCGTCCTCCCGCGCCGCCGCGGTGCGTGCCGCGGCAGCCTTCCTCGCCATGGATCTCGACGAGGTGAGCGAGGACGACATGTCCGACACGCTCGGCGAATTGGCCAACATCGTCGGCGGCAACGTCAAGGCGATGTTGCCGCCGGGGTCGCAGTTGTCGCTTCCGCAGGTGAACCTCACGCCGGAATCGTCGGCGCGGTTCCCGAACACCCAGCGCATCGGTGGTGTCTACGGGGTGTGGGAAGGCGAACCCGTGTCCGTTTCGATGTGGCAGAGCCGCATCGACAACAAGGAGGAGGGCGCATGAAGATCCTTGTCGCTGATGACAGCCGGGTCATGCGGCAGATCGTCGTCCGGACCCTGCGCCAGGCCGGGTTCGGCGATCACGACCTGATCGAGGCGGCCGACGGGCAGCAGGCGCTCGAGATGGCCACCAAGGAGCAGCCCGATCTGATCATCTCCGATTGGAACATGCCGCACCTGACCGGCATCGACGTGCTGCGTCGCCTCCGTGGCGCCGGCAACAAGGTCAAGTTCGGCTTCGTGACCTCGGAGTCGACCGCTGAGATGAAGACGGCTGCCGAGGAAGCGGGCGCGGACTTCTTCATCATCAAACCCTTTACGGCTGAGCGATTCGACGAAGTGTTCGCTCCTATCCTGGGATAATCACGACATGTCAGACGTATACGTTCTTCCCGGCTCTCTAGCCGTACGCAATCTGTTCGAGGATCTTCTCGGGCGAGAGGTGAACGTCAGCCCCGGTGAACCGATCGGCGCCGAGGAGGTGCCGACGTCGTCGGTGGCGGTCTTCACCGACAACCGTCAGCAGATGTACGCGGCGCTCGCCCTGGATCTCAGCCTCGCCGCCAACGCCGGTGCCGCCCTCGGCCTGCTGCCGGCAGGCGCCGCCGAGGACGCGATCGACGAGAAGGAACTCTTCCCCAACCTCGCGGAGAACGTCTTCGAGCTGTGCAACATCTTCACCAGCCTCCTCAACAAGGAGGGCGCCAAGCACATCAAGCTCTACCAGGTGATCTACCCGAAGCAGGATCTCCCGGCCGACGTCCGTGCGATCCTCCTGTCCCTCGGGCGCCGGCTGGACCTCACGGTCGAGGTCACCCGCTATGGGAAGGGCAAGCTCAGCCTGGCTCTCGCACCCTGACCCACAAGGCGTACAGAACTGAAGAACCTGACATTGCGGGCCCGCCGATCGGCGGGCCCGCAAATTTGTTCCCGGGACCTGATTTGCAACTAAGCAAAGCCGGGGCCGGGCCGAAGCTTAGGTTGAGCCAGCTACGGGACAGGAGAAGTCGATGACCTCACCGATGTCCGGACCCACCGGCGCCGATGCCTATCAGGGAGTGGCCGCGGCAAACGCGGCCGCGGCCAAGAGCAAGACGCTCGCCGACAAGGACACGTTCATGAAGCTCCTCGTCGCGCAGCTGAAATACCAGGATCCCACCAAGCCCGCCGACTCCACCGCCTTCATGGCGCAGACCGCCCAGTTCACTCAGGTCGAGAAGCTTGAGGACATGGTCGAGATGCTGCAGTCGCAGCGCATGATCGGTGCCAGTTCACTGGTCGGCAAGACGGTCAACTACCAGGACGAGTTCGGTATGCCACAGACCGGTGTGATCACCTCAGCGAAGCTCAACGGAGACAGCGAACCGACGCTCCGGGTCGGGAACACGGATGTACAGCTGTCCAGGGTCACGGAAATCATGACCGACGCCAAGACCGCCTAGTCCGTCTCCTTTCCAGCTCTCCTAAGGACTTCTTTATGCTGCGTTCCCTTTACTCCGGCATCAGCGGCCTCAACGCCCACCAGCGAATGATCGACGTGACCGGCAACAACATCGCGAACGTCAACACGGCCGGCTACAAGTCGTCCCAGATCCAGTTCACCGACACGCTGAGCCAGATGATGTACGCGGCCGGCTCCCCACAGGGCGGTCAGGGTGGCACCAACCCCGCCCAGGTCGGTCTCGGCGTCAAGGTCAGCGCCATCAATACGAACTTCGCCCAGGGTTCGACACAGACCACCGGCCGATCCGGCGACATGCTGATCCAGGGCGACGGCTTCTTCGTCACCCGTAGTGGCAACGAGATGCTCTACACCCGGGCCGGCTCGTTCTCCGTCGACGCGAACGGAACACTTGTCACCAGCAGCGGTGAGCCGATCCAGGGTTGGACCGGGGTGAACGGCGTGGTCAACTCGGCCGGGCAGCCGGGCGACATCCGGATGCCGGTGGGCGCCTCGATCCCGCCGGCGAGGACCTCCCAGATGGGGCTCAAGGGCAATCTGAGCAGTGACGTGCCGCCTCCCCCGGCGGTCGACGACGTCGTGACCATCCCGGTCAGGGTCTACGACAACAGTGGTGCGACCAGCACCGCCACCGTCGAATTCAGACGGGACACCACCGCCGTCCCGGCATCGACGGACTGGACGGTGACCCTCACCAAGGCGGACGGCACCGTCGTGGGCGCGCCGGTGACCCTCGACATGGCGTCCGGCAGGCCCGGCGCGGGCACCATGCCACCCATGGACGCCGAGGGCAATATCGTCTTCGATCTCGGCGGCCCTGACGAGTACAAAGTCAACGTCTCCGACATGACCATGTACTCGGGCCAGTCCGACGCCCGGGTGTTCAGCACCGACGGCCAGACGGCCGGCACGCTGACGTCGACCGGGTTCACGGTCTCCAACACCGGTGAGATCGTCGGTGTCTTCAGCAACGGCCTCAAGCAGGTGCTCGGTCAGGTCGCCGTGGCCACCTTCACCAACCCCAACGGTCTGGAGAAGGTCGGCAACTCGCAATTCCGGAGCACGGTCAACTCCGGGTACGCCCAGGTCGGCGAGGCGGGTTCCGGCGGCATGGGCCAACTCGTCGGCGGCGCGCTGGAGATGTCGAACGTCGACCTCGCCCAGGAGTTCACCAATCTGGTCGTCGCCCAGCGCGGCTTCCAGGCGAACTCCCGCATCATCACCACCTCCGACGAACTCCTTCAGGAACTCGTCAGCATGAAGCGTTAAACCGGCACCCGAGCCAGGCCGGCCGGGATGGGCATTCGTGCCCGTCCCGGCCGTTTCCGTACCCGCTTCCGGGCCGCTGTTCGCACCCGGATAGCGACCGCCTTTAACTCATAGGCAACCGGCGGTCAGCCGAATTGACATGTGTCGGGCCACGGACGGTCCAACCAGCCGAAGACGTACCAAGGACGGATGTCGTGATCCTCGTAACCCGCATCAATGGCGCCGTGTTCGCACTGAACCCGGACCTGGTCGAGCGCGTCGACTGCACGCCCGACACGGTCGTCACCCTGGTGGACGGCACCAAGTACATCGTCGCCGAGTCCGTGCCCGAATTCATCGACTCGGTGCGTCACTACCGCGCTTCTCTGATCGCCCAGGCCAGCCGCCTGGAGCCCGAGCCCGCAATCAGCTCCTCGTCTGCCCTGGACAGCGAACTCGAAGCCAAGGTGCTCCCGATGCACCGGAAGGAACGCTGATGGACCTCGCTAGCATCGTCGGTATCGTCGCCGGATTGGCGATCGTCTTCACCGTCCAAATCCTGGAGGGCGGCTCGCCCGTCTCCATCCTGCTGTTCCCGGCGATGCTGCTGGTCTTCGGCGGCGCCTTCGCGGCAGCCATGGCCGGCGGCGTCATGAAGGACGCCGGCGGTTTCATCAAACAGCTCAAGAAGGCTTTCACCAGCAAGGTCACCCCGCCCGCCGAGCTGCTCGACAGCGTGGTGAAGCTGGCCGAGCGAGCCCGCCGTGAGGGCCTGCTGGCTCTCGAGGACGCGGTCAAGACGGTCAAGCACCCGTTCCTCAAGCGGGGTCTGCAGCTGGCCATCGACGGCACCGACCCGGACGAGCTGCACGACATCCTGCACGCCGAGGTCGCCGCCAAGAAGAAGGCCGACAAGGCCGGTGTGAAGTTCTTCGAGGGCATGGGTGGCTACGCCCCGACGATCGGCATCATCGGCACGGTGATGGGCCTGGTCCACGTCCTGGAGAACCTGGACAAGCCGGAGACCCTCGGCCACTCGATCGCCGCCGCGTTCGTCGCGACCCTCTGGGGCGTGCTCAGCGCCAACATGATCTTCCTTCCGCTGGCCGCCCGCCTCGGTCGGCTGAGCGCGATCGAGGCCGAGGAGATGGAGCTGGTGATCGACGGTGTCCTGGCCATCCAGTCCGGCTCGAACCCGCGTCTGGTCGCCCAGAAGCTGCGCAGCCTGCTGCCGCCGGACGAGATGAAGAAGGCCGAAGCCGCATCGAGCAGGAAGGCGGCCTGATCTAGATGAGTTCCGGCGGGGGGCGTAAGCGTAAACAGAGGCACGAGGAACACGAGGAGCACGTCAACCACGAGCGCTGGCTCGTGTCGTACGCGGACATGCTGACCCTGCTGTTCGTCCTCTTCGTGGTGCTCTTCTCGATGAGCAGCGTGGACCAGAAGAAGTTCGCCCAGCTGGCGTCCGGTCTGTCGGCCGGGTTCGGTGCCCCGACCGTCGCCTTCCAGGGCGCCAAGGCTCCGCTCGACGGTTCGGCCAACAGCGCGCAGCTGGTGCAGATCGAGCCGGGTTCCAACCCGGACGACGGCACCTCCGGCACCGATGGCATGACCCAGAAGCAGAAGGAGGCGGTCGAGCGGGCCGTCAAGGCCGAGGACCGCAAGCGGGCCACGGTCGACGCCAAGAAGGCGGCCGGGGAGGCCGAGAACCTGAAGGCGATCGAGCGGAAGATCGCCGACGCGCTCGCCGGGCAGAAGCTGCTCAACAGCGCGAAGTTCACCATCGACCAGCGCGGCCTGGTGGTCACCATCGTCACCAACGAGGTGGTCTTCGCCGGCAACCGTGCCGAGCTGCAGAAGGGCGGCGAGAAGATTCTGAACGCGATCGCCCCGACGCTGGTGAAGCTGCCGAACAACATCGAGGTGGACGGCCACACCAACCAGCTCAGGTCGAAGACCACCTTCTACCCGAGCGGCTGGGAGCTCTCCGCGGCCCGCGCCTCGACCACGGTCCGGTTCCTCACCGACCACGGCGTGGCGAAGAAGCGGCTCACCGCGGTGGGCTTCTCCGACACCAAGCCGCTCATCGACCCGAAGGACCCCCGCTCGATCACCCAGAACCGCCGGGTGGACGTCGTCGTCCTGACCCAGCTCACGGCCGCGCAGGCGGCGCTACTGCCCTCCGCGGCCGGCGCCGACGGCAAGCTGCACACCGGGCAGACCACGGCCGAGTACCTGGCGAAGGTCAACGCCGAGAAGGCCAAGAGCATCACCCCGACCACCAGCACCACTGTCCACGACTGATTCCGAGGGATTCTTCTGATGTCTGACGAGAACGAAGCGGCCCAGGCGCCGAAGTCGAACAAGATGCTGATGATCATCATCGCCCTCGCGATGGTCCTGCTGGGCGGCGGTGGAGTAGGGGCGTTCTTCATGCTCGGCAGCGACTCGGCCTCGGCCGAGGAGAAGCCGGAGAAGGGCGTGGTGGTCACGATCGAGAACCCCCTCACGGTGAACCTCGCGGACGGGCACTACCTGAAGGTCGGGTTCGCCCTCCAGATGACCAAGAAGGCCGGCGAGGAGGAGATCGACACCAGCGAGGCGCTGAACCTCGCGATCGAGCAGTACACCGGCCGAACCGTCGCCGAGCTCTCCACCGAGGCGGGGCGCGTCAAGCTCAAGGGCGAGCTGCTGGAGAAGATCGAGAAGGCCTACGAGGAGGACGGGAAGCAGATGGTCATGGACCTCTACTTCACCTCCTTCGTGACCCAGTAACGCCCGGGCCGATGGGCGGGCCGCCGTGTGCGGACCCGCCCATCGGCGCGAAGAATGGCGGAAAGCGCCGCCACGGCTCAGCGGATCGGTAAGTGAGCCGATGAGGACGACGTGACCACCGCTTCCCGTACCCCCGGCAGGATGTCACGTCGCGGCCAGGGCGGAGGCCCGACCGCGTACGACTTCCGGCGCCCCATCAAGCTCTCCCGTGACCACGTCCGCACGCTGCAGATCGCCTTCGAGACGTACGCGCGCAGCTGTGGCACCCTGCTGACCACCCGGCTCCGGGCGGTCAGCAATGTCTCGTTGATCTCCATTGAGCAGCTCACCTACGACGAGTACGTCGCCTCGCTCGTCACCCCGACGATCATCGCGGTGGTCGCCCTCGACCCGCTGCCCGGCACCGGGCTGCTGGAGATCGCACAGCCCACGATCATGACCGCGATCGACCACATGCTCGGCGGCCCCGGTGGTTCCCAGCCGGAGCGGCCGCTGACCGAGGTGGAGATGCCGCTGCTGCGCGGCCTGCTCGACCGGATGCTGGGCGAGTTGCGGTACGGCTTCGAGAGCATGGTCGACCTCCGGCCGAAGCTCAAGGAGATCGAGTACAATGCGCAGTTCCTGCGTGCCCATGCGCCCGGTGACGCCGTGGTGGTGGCGTCGTTCGAGACCAAGATCGGTGCGGAGGAGTGCCTCTCCACCATCTGCCTGCCGTTCAACGCCATGTTGTCGGTGCTGGAACGGACCGAGGCGGTGGTGCTCAGCGCCGCCGAGCGGGAGGTGCGGGATCGGGCCCGGCGCAACCTGACCGCCGGACTTTCCGCCGCTCCGATCGACGTAGCAGTGCGATTCCACCCCATTCGGATGCGTACCGATGACATCGTGGATCTACGTCCCGGTGACGTCGTCCCGCTGGGACACCCGACCAGCCGGCCGCTCGAGGTGACCACCGCCGACATCGTCTTCGCTCATGCGGTTCCCGGTAACCAGGGCACCCGGCTCGCCTGTCTCGTCGTGCCGTCGTCCAACGAGAGCCCGTCCAAGGAGTCTGGCCGCCCATGACAGCGCCCACCATGACTGTTTCCCAGCTCGGTCTTGCCCGGAACGCCGCCGAAGCCGCGCTGGCCGTCCTGCCCACCAGCTACACCCTGACGGTCGCCGACCCGGTGGCGCCGGACGCGGGGACGGCGATCGAGGGGCAGGCGATCACGGCCCGATTCACCGGCGCGACCTCAGGTGAGGTCGTGGTGGTGGTCGGCCAGGATCTGGCGAACGCCCTGCGGGAGAGTCCGCTCGGCGAGCTGGATCTGACCGCGGCGGTCCGCCCGGCCCTGGAGGCGGCGGCCCGGGTGTTCGGCCCGGTGGTGCTGGATCCCGGTCAGCTGATGGAGCCCGAGGTCGCGCTCAGCGCACTCGCCGTGAAGGAGGGCGCCGTCGCGGTGCCCTTGCGCGACGAGTCCGAGGTACGCGCGGTCGTCGCTCTCGCCCTGAACCAGTGGCCCGGCGACGACCCCGGCGCGGTGGACGTCGCCCAGCGTGCGGCACCGGTCCAGGGGTCCGGCGGCCGGCGCGGGCTGGACATGCTCTACGACGTCGAGATGGAGGTCTCGGCCGAGCTGGGCCGGACCCGGATGAGTGTGCGGGAGCTGCTGTCGCTCACCCCGGGCGCGATCGTCGAGCTGGACCGGGCCGCCGGAAGTCCGGCCGACCTGCTGGTCAACGGCCGGCTGATCGCCCGCGGCGAGGTCGTCGTGGTGGACGAGAACTTCGGTATCCGGATCACTGAGATCGTCTCTCCCGGTACGGAGTAGCCGTCTTGATCCCCTCCGCCCTCCGGATGATCCTGGCCCTGCTGGTCGTCCTGCTGCTGATGTGGCTGCTGGCCAGGGTGATGCGCAGGCCGTACACCGCCCGCCGCAGCGGCTCGCTGACGGTGCTCAACCGCCAGCCGCTCAGCCGGGGCGCGGCGGTGGCGGTGATCCGGGTGGCGGATCGGGCGCTGGTGGTGGGGATCACCGAACAGCAGGTGAATCTCCTCGGTGAAACCGACATACACGCCTTCGAGGCCGAGCCGGACGAGGAGCACCAGGACGTTCTCAAGGTGGCGCCGGACGAGCTGCCCGGCCGGCATCCGGCCGGCCACCACGGCCGGCTGGAGGGTTCGGTGCTCTCCCGGCGGACCTGGAGTTCGGCGATCGAGTTCCTGCGCGATCGAACGACGAGGCGATGATCCGATGAGCCGGCGCGCGATCCCGTTGCTGCTGATGGTGGCCACCCTGGTGCTGCTGCCGGAGGCCGCCGCGGCGGCTCCCGCGCCGACTCCGTCGCCACCGAGCGTCGACATCCAGATCAACGGTACGAATCCCGACGGCGGCCCACCCGCGTCCCTGGTGATCGTCCTCGCGCTGACCGTGCTCTCGGTGGCGCCGGCCCTGCTGCTGCTCTGCACGTCGTTCACCAAGATATTCATGGTGCTCGGCATCACCCGCAACGCACTCGGCCTGACCAGCATGCCGCCGAACCAGGTGCTCGCCGGCCTGGCGCTGTTCCTGAGCATGTTCATCATGGGACCGACCCTCTCGGCCATCAACCAGGAGGGCATCCAGCCCTACCTCAACGGTGAGAAGACCCAGTCCGAGGCGTTCGAGGACGGGGTTCAGCCGCTGCGGGAGTTCATGTACCAGGTGACCCGCCCGGACGAGATCGCCCTGCTGACCAAGGCGGCCGGTCAGGAGAAGCCGGAGAACATCGACGACGTTCCGCTGTCCACCCTGATCCCGGCCTTCGTGCTGTCCGAGCTGCGTGCCGCGTTCATCATCGGGTTCGTCATCTTCATCCCGTTTCTGATCATCGACCTCGTGATATCGGCGTCGCTGATGTCGCTGGGCATGATGATGCTGCCCCCCGTCACGGTGGCGCTGCCGTTCAAGCTTCTGCTGTTCGTACTGGTCAACGGCTGGGCCCTGATCATCACGGCGCTGGTGGGGTCGTATTGAGGCGATGAACTTCGACATCCCGATCGGGGAGTTCATGGCCTTCATGCTGGGGGTCGTGCGAACCAGCGCGTGGTTGATGGTGTGCCCACCGTTCAACTCGCGGTTCATCCCGGGGCCGGTGAAGGCGCTGCTCTCCGTCGGCCTGACCCTGCCGATGGCGCCCTACCTGAGGCAGACCGTCCCGTCGCTGGAGACGATGGATCTGATCGCCAGCGCGGTTCTCCAGGTCTTCATCGGCGCCGCGCTCGGCTTCATCACCGCGCTGTTCTTCGCCGCCCTCCAGGCCGCCGGTGACCTGCTCGACCTCTTCTCCGGCTTCACCCTGGCGTCGACCTACGACCCGTTCTCGCAGAGCAGCAGCTCGGTCTTCGGCCGGTTGTACAACCTGGTGGCGCTCACCCTGCTGTTCGCCAGCGACGCGCACCAGATCATCCTGCGCGGCTTCCTCCAGAGCTTCAAGACCCTGCCCCTGGACACCGTCTTCTCGATGGAGACGTTCAGCCAGGTGCTGATCCAGGGGATCGGTGAGATGTTCCTGGCCGCGGTCCAGATCGCCGGGCCGCTGATCGCGGTGCTGTTCCTGGCCGACGTCGCGCTGGGCCTGCTGAACCGGGTGGCGCCCGCGCTGAACGTGTTCCAGCTCGGATTCCCGATCAAGATCTTCCTGGTCGTCACCCTCTCCGGCATCGCCATCATGATGCTGCCGACGGTGCTGGACAAACTGATCGACCAGGCGGTCACGATGGTGGTGCGGCTCAGTGGCGGCTGAGGTACGCCGAAAAGGCCTTTGACAGGCGCACAGCGCCCCGGGGCCGAGGAGGTGAGACGTGTCCGGCGAGAAGACCGAGCAACCCACTGCCCAAAAGCTCAAGAAGGCCAAGCAGGAGGGGCAGATCGGCCGCACCCAGGACCTCGGCGCCTGGGCCGGCATGCTCGCCGCCAGCATCATCCTCCCGCGCACCCTGGGCAAGGCCATGGAGCACGCCGAGGAGCTGATGGCGAAGGTCCCGGACACGATCGCCGATCCGGACCCCGCCACGGCCCTCGCGATCCTGAAGGAAGGGCTGATGGGCGCGGCCTGGACGGTGCTGCCGCTGGCGCTGACCATGATGGCGGTCGGCATCGTGGCGGCCGGCGCGCAGGGCGGCATCCGGGTCGCTACCAAGCTGTTCAAACCCAAGTTCAACCGGCTCAACCCGTTCACCGGGATCAAGCGGATGGTCGGCCCGCAGGGGCTCTGGGAGGGTGTCAAGGCGCTGGTCAAGACGACGGTGCTCGCCGTCGTCCTTTACCTGATCATGAAGGACATCGTTCCGACGCTGATGACCGCCGGCCAGCTGCCGCTGCGGTCCCTGATCGGCGTCATCAACGACGCCGCGATCCAGCTCATCCGGGCCGCCGCGGCGGCCGGCCTGGTGATGGCCGCGGCCGACTACTTCGTGGTGCGGCGCCGCACCAACAAGCAGCTGCGGATGAGCAAGGAAGAGGTCAAGCAGGAGCACAAGAACACCGAGGGCGACCCGCTGATCAAGGCCCAGATCCGGGCCAAGCAGCACGCCATGGCCCGGAACCGGCAGATGGCCGACGTGCCGACCGCGGATGTGGTGGTGGTCAACCCGGTGCACATCGCGGTGGCGCTGCGGTACGAGCCGGAGAAGGGCGCACCGCGGGTGGTGGCGAAGGGGCAGGGCCCGCTGGCCGCGAAGATCCGCGACCTCGCGACCGAGAACCGGATCCCGATGGTGCAGGACGTCCCGCTGGCCCGGGCGCTGAACAAGGACTGCGAGATCGGTCAGGAGATCCCGGCGGAGTTCTACGGCGCGGTGGCGAAGGTGCTCGCGTTCGTGATGAGCCTGAAGGCACGTGGTGCGGCCGCTGGTTTCCACCGCAACCCGAACCCCACCCCAGCTGCGGCATAACTACCAAATCCGGAGATTTCCTCACAACGCGGTGCAAGAGCAGGGAAGATCGGTGCGTGGCGGTGCCACAGCGGCCTCAGTGACGGCGCCGAAACGCCGGTCGGACCAATGCCAGGACGGCGTCGGCGGGGCTCGGACGATCACCGGACTGCCCACGCTCGGAAGGTGCCGTGAAGACGAAGCAGCTTGGCAGGTTCGCCGTACCCGTAGGGGTCGTCGGCATCATCATCATGATGGTCGTCCCGCTGCCGACCTTCCTGCTGGACCTGCTGATCGCCGTGAACATCACGACCGCGCTGCTCGTGCTGCTGATCTCGATGTTCGTGCAGAAACCGCTCGACTTCGCCATCTTCCCCGCGCTGCTGCTCGTCCTGACCCTGTTCCGGCTCGCCCTCAACATCAGCGCCACCCGCCTGGTGCTGCGCGACGGCGACGCCGGCAAGGTGATCCACGCGTTCGGCAGCTTCGTCGTCGGTGGCAACCTGGTCATCGGCCTGGTCATCTTCTCGATCCTGGTGATCGTCCAGATGATCGTGGTCACCAAGGGCGCCGAGCGGGTCGCCGAGGTCGGCGCCCGGTTCACCCTCGACGCCATGCCCGGCAAGCAGATGGCCATCGACGCCGACCTCAACGCCGGTCTGATCGACGACGCCGAGGCCAAGAAGCGCCGCGCCGAGGTGGCCGCCGAGGCCGACTTCTACGGCGCCATGGACGGTGGATCCAAGTTCGTCAAGGGCGACGCGATCGCGGCCATCATCATCACGGTGATCAACCTGGTCGGCGGCTTCGCGGTCGGCATCATGCAGGCCGGCATGTCCCCGGCCGACGCGATGAACCACTACAGCATGCTGAGCATCGGCGACGGCCTGGTCTCGCAGATCCCGGCACTGCTGCTGTCGGTCGCCACCGGTCTGATCGTGACCCGCTCGGCCACCACCGGGGACATGGGGCAGAGCGTCACCACCCAGCTCAGCCAGAACAAGCTCGCGCTGCGCATCGGCGGCGGCGCCGCGATCGCCCTGTGCGTCATCCCGGGCCTGCCGAAACTTCCCTTTCTGCTGGTCGGCGGGGCGGTGCTGTTGATCGCCCAGCGGGTGAAGGACCCCGAGCCGGAGGTGGTCGACGCCCACGGCGCCGCGGCGGAGGGCGCCGACCTGCCCGCACCCGACAGCCCGGAACAACTGCTCGGCGAGATGCGGATCGACCCGCTGGAGCTGGCGCTCGCCCCGGACCTGGTCGACCTCGTCGACGTCAACAGCGGCGACCTGCTCGACCGGGTCCGCGCCCTGCGCCGCAAGATGGCCATGGAACTCGGCGTGATCATGCCGCCGGTCCGCACCCGGGACGACCTGGACCTGCCCCTCTCCTCGTACGCGATCCGGATCTCCGGGGTGGACGCCGGCGCCGGCCAGGCGCCGCCGGGCACCGTTCTCGCCATCGGCGAGGGCCTCCAGGCGCTGCCCGGCCGTGCCGGGGTCGAGCCGGTCTTCGGGCTGGCCGGCAAGTGGGTCCCCGCCGAACTGCACTACCAGGCCGAGATCTCCGGGGCGACCGTGGTGGACCGGGCCTCGGTGATCATCACGCATCTCGCCGAGATCGTCCGGACCAACGCCAGCCGCCTGCTCGGCCGGGAGGACGTCCGCGCGCTCAGCGACATGGTCAAGCGCACCCACCCGGTCGTGGTGGAGGAACTGACCCCGGCGCTGCTCAGCCTCGGCCAGATCCAGAAGGTGCTGCAGGCGCTGCTCGACGAGGGCGTGCCGATCCGTGACCTGGTGCGCATCTTCGAGGCGCTCTCGCTGCGGGCCAAGGTCTCCGTCGACCACGACGGCCTGGTCGAGGCGGCGCGCGGGGCCCTCGGCCCGGCCATCGCCGCCCAGTACGCGACCGCCGGCCGGCTCACCGTGCTCACCCTCGACCCGATGCTCGAGCAGGGCCTACTCGAATCACTGCGGCCCAGCGACACCGGCGCCTTCATGGCGATCGACGGCATGCGTGCCGAGGCGATCGTGAGCGAGGCGGGCCGGCTCACCGAGGCCGCCGAGCAGCAGGGCCTGAATCCGGTCCTGGCGTGCTCACCACAGCTGAGGCTGCCGCTGATGCGACTGCTGCGGGCCGGCTCACGCCGGGTCCAGGTGCTGTCGTACAGCGAAATCTCTGGTTCCACCGCACAGATCGAGACGATAGGGGTGGTGAACGGTGCCTACGCGGGTGCTTCTTGAGGGGCCGGCCATCGAGCCACTGCTGGCTCAGATTCGTGACGAGTACGGCTCAGGCGTACGGATCATCTCCGCCGACAAGGTACGAAGTGGTGGCATCGGGGGTTTCTTCGCGAAACAGCACTTCGAACTCTCCGTCGAGGTACCGGATCCGAACGAGGACAGTGAGGACATGGCGCAACAGTCCGTTGCCGAAAGCAGCACACCCAGCTTCGAGCGCCTGCTCGAACAGGCCGAAGCCCAGGACCGGGTGAACACCGAGAGGACGGCCGTCCCCGACCGGCCCGCGCGCCAGGAAGGCCGGCAGGCCGGAATGGGTGACACCGGTGCGGCGTTCGCCGAGCTGATGGCCGGTCTGGACGTCGCCGGTCACCTGGGCGAGGGCCGGGCGCCGGGCAGCCCCCGGTCGGCCAAGCCCCGGCATGCCGAGGCCGGCGAGGACAAACCCACGGTGCGACCGTTCCGGCCGGCGCCGGCCGAGCTGCCCGCCATGCCGAATTTCGGGGAATGGCCCACCGGCCGGGACCGGGAGTCCGCCGAGCCGCGCGGGACCATGACACCGATCCGGGCGGCCGCCGCGACACCGCGCGCCGCGGCGCCCGTGTCGGCGCAGCCGGCGCCTCCGCGTGGGTTCGGTGCGGTTCCGTCCCCGATGCGGTCGGCCGCCGAGGTGTACGGCCTGGAGGAGTCGATGCCGCTCTCCCCGGTTCCGGCGTCATCGGCCCCGGTCGAGGCCCCGGTTCCGGTCGAGGCCCCGGTCCCGGTTGCGGCTCCGGTCGCGGTCGGCCATGGCGAGCTGGATGCGGTCCAGCGCAACCTGATGTCGGTCGGGATGCCGGAGTCGATGGCCCGCAAGATCACGGGCGGGGACACGTACGCCGGTGTGCTCAGCGTCCTGGCCGCCCGTCCGGCCGCACCCGGTATCCCGGACGGCGGCGGCGAGATCCTGGTGCTGGCCGGTGAGGTGCACGCCGCGGTGCCGATCGCCAAGCAACTCCTCGACCAGGTGCACGTGGACCAGACCCATCTGCTGCTGGCGGCGCCCTCCACGGCGGGGACCGGGCTGCACTCGTCCCGGCTCATCTCCAGCTGCAGCGCGGCCGAGTCGCGGGCCGAGAAGCTCCAGAGCTCCGACAATCCGTGGGTGGTGGTGATCGACGCCCCGGTCGGCGGGACCGACGCGTTCTGGGTCAACGACATGTGCGAGGCGCTCGGGGCCACCGCGCTCTGGGCCGTCGTCGACGCCACCCGCAAGACCGCGGACACCGCCCGTCATCTGCTCGGTCTCGGCGACGTCGAGGCCCTCGTGGTGCACGGCGTGGAGCTCACCTCGGATCCGGGTTCGGTGCTGGGCCTGGACGTGCCGATCTTCTCGCTGGACGGCAAGCCGGCCACCCCGCACGCCTGGGCCGCGATGCTCTGCGCCCGGATCGCGGCCGAGGTGATGCCGTCCGCGGTCGCCCAGCGCCGGCTGACCCGTTCCGGCCGCCGTTGAGCGGGCGCCGCGATGATCAGGCCGTCGGTTCTGCTGTTCGCGCTGCTGATCAGCGCGCCGGCCTGGTACCGCCTGCTCCTCGACGAGCTGGAGCTCCGCCAGGTGCTGATCCGGTTCCTGATCGCGGTGCCGGTCGCCGCGGTGCTGCTCGCCGGGCTCCGGTTCCTCCTGGCCGGTTACCGGAAGGTCGAGGAGGAAGAGGCGCCCACATCCGTGGTGGTGACACCCGAGCGGTACGACTCCGTGCCCGATGAGTCACGCTGACCCACCCGCTGTGAACCAACCGGCGCCGGCCCGCGAATCCGCGGGCCGGCGCCGGTCACGTCGCTAGACGTGGGTGTCCAGCCGTCCACTGCCCAGGTCGGCCCGTCGGGTGGGGGCCGGGGCCGGTTGTTCGGCGGCGGTGTCCGGGCCACCCCGGGATCCGCCGTCGGCGCGCCGGCCGAGGTGCTCGGCGAACTGCTGCCGGGCCTGCTGCTCAGCGCTGCCCTGCCGCAGATCCAGTGAGCAGTTGTTGAAGCCGGCCTCGTTCAGTTGGCGGCGCAGGTCGTCGAGGGACTGCCGCAGCGCCTCGGTGCCGGCTTCGGTCCCGCCGGCCAACCGCACGCTGATGTCGCCGTTGCGGATCTCCGCCACCACCTGCACCGGTCCCAGGTCTGCTGGGTGCAGGTGCACGGTCAGCCGGTGCACGCCGTCCGCGTCCAGTCGCAGCGGGATGATCCGGGTGGCGAGCTGTGCCGCGTAGGGAGACGGGGTGGCCGGTGCAGGCGCCGGTGCCTGCGGGGCCGGGGCCTGGGCGGTCGGCGCGGTGGCCTGCGGGCCGGTCATCCCCGGCAGCCCGGCGGCGCCCGGATGGGCTGGACCGGCTTCGCCCGGTCCGGCGGCCTGGGGAAGAACCGTGGAGAACGCGGTGGCGGACTCCGCCGCGGCACGTCCGGTGGTGGGCGCGCCGGCCCTGTCGCCCGTTCCGGGCTGCTGGTCACCCTGTCCGGCGGAACCCTGCTCGGGCGCGGTGTCCGCGGTGGGCGCCGCCGGGCCGGAGGCGTCCGCGGTGGCGCCGAGGTCGGTGCCGGCGGATTCCGTGCCGTCCGCGGTCGCCTGGGTGGCGGCCTCGCCGGCGCGCAGGCTCTCCGGCCGCAGTGCGGCGGGCGCCTCGGCGCCGGTGGTCGTCCCGGTGGGGCCGTTCGCCGGAGCGGCGGCCTGCTCGGCGGCCGTCCGGCCCGCAGCCGCGACCTGGCCGGCGTCGGTGGCGGTTCCGGGCACGGGCGGGCCGCCCTGGGCCGGAGCGGCGACCTGGTCGGCGTCGGCGGTGGTTCCGGGCACGGGCGGGCCGCCCTGGCCCGCCGGAGCCGGTCCGGTCAGTGCCGTCAGCTGGTCCGTGCCGGCCGAGGCCGGGTCGGCCTGCGGCGGCTCGGTGGTCATGGCCTGGACAGCGACCGGCACCGGAACGACGGCCGTCGCCGCCACGGAACCCGTCTCAACGGCGGTCGGCTCCTTTTCGGCGCTGGTCCGGTCCGGCTCCGAGGACGCCGTGGCGGGCTGCTTGGTCACCCGCTCGGCGGTGTTCCGGTCATCGGCGGTGCGGTTCGGCGAGGTACGTTCCGACGTGGTGCGGCCGGACGAGTTCCGGCCCGCGACCGCCCGCCGGTCGGCGGCCTTCTCCGCCGCTCGCGTGGCGGCGGCCCGCTCAGCAGCGGCCTCCCGGCTGTCGGCGGTGCGGGCGGCGGCCCGCTGAGCGGCTTCCCGGCTGTCGGCTGCCCGCTCGGCTGCTCGCGCCACGGCGGCCCGCTGAGCGGCTTCCCGGCTGTCGGCGGTGCGGGCAGCGGCCGCCCGGGTGGCGGCGGCGGCCCGTTCGGTGGCCGCCCGTGACATTGCGGCGCGGGACATGAGGGCCTGGTAGTCAGCCGAGCCGGCACCGGCCCGGCTGCCGCCGCGATCCTGGTCCTTCGCATCGGTCGATCGGCCCATCTCGTTCGAGAGCGCCGACCCGAAGTCCGATCCGTCACCACTGCGGCGCCCAGTCGGCGGGCGGCCGATCTCGGTACCCGGTCGGCGGTCGGGGCCGGTCACTGAACTCGGCGTGGTCATCGGATCTCCCTGCTCTTCGATATCTGCCCGGACCGAACTCAGCGATCGAGCGCGGCCAGGGCGTTCTGCACCTTCGGGACGTATGCCTGGGTCTCCGCGTACGGAGGGATGCCGTTGTGCTTGTGGACCGCTCCGCCGCCCGCGTTGTACGCGGCCAGGGCAAGCGGTACGGACTTGAACTCGCGCAGATGCTGGGACAGGAGCTTGGCGGCCCCGTTCACGGCCTGAGCCGGGTCGAAGGCGTCGTGCACCCCGAGGCCGCGAGCGGTGGACGGCATGAGCTGCATGAGGCCCTGGGCGCCGGCTTTACTGACCGCCTTTGGGTCGTACCCGGATTCCACCTTGGCAACCGCGGCCAGCAGCTTCGGTGAGACGTCATACTTCGCGCCGGCCTTCAGGAACAGGTCGGCGTACGGCACTCCGCCGAGCCCGCCGCCGGTCCGGAGCTCGGCCGGGCGCAGCGACGACATGTCCTGCACCGCGGCGGTGGGAACGGTGTCGAGGACCCGGCGGATGGCGCTGGGCGTCTCGTACACATTCTGGATCTTGACGCGGTCGCCGGGCTTCGGCGCCGCGATCATCCGGTTGTCGCCCAGGTAGATCGCCACATGGTCGACCGGCGAGTTGAACGCCAGGATGTCGCCCGGCTTCGCCTCGGACAGGCTCGCCACCGGGCGCCCGGCGCGGGCCTGCTGCCACGAGTTGCGCGGCAGTTCGACACCGAGGTCCCGGTAGGCCCGCTGGACCAGGCCGGAGCAGTCCAGACCCTTGTCCGGGTCGGTGCCGCCGAAGACGTACGGCGTACCCAGATATTTCTTGGCCGCCGCGACGATGTCGTCACCGCTCGGTCCGCCGGTGACGGCCGGCCCGCCGAGGGTGCCGGTGGCTCCGGCCAGCGCCGATGCGAACTTCGTGCTGGAGGCGCCGCCGGCGGTGACCTGTACCGGGTTCAGGCCCAGCTGGTTCTGCAGTTCCGCGACACGGGAGAGGATCCCGCTGACTCCCAGCATCGTCACGCTTCGCTCCGGCTCGGGTCGTGGACGTCTCCGGCGGCGCTGCGCGCCTTGGCGGTCACCGCGAGCTCGTCCAGGACGGCCTGATCGGTCCGCAGGTCGTGGGCCTTGACCATGGCCGCGTGGCGGTCGCCCATCATCTCCACCGCCCGGCGCCGCTTGGCGGCGTCCGCGAGGGCGGCGAGTCTCTCCTGCTCGATCTCTTCGGCGGCGGTCACCATCCGCTGTGCGTCGAAGAGGCCGGAGGCGAGGGACTGCCGGGCGACCAGCGCCGCCACCATGGCACGGGCGGAGCCCTCGGACGGAGCGTCCGCCCCGACGAGTTCGAGCCTGCGGCGCCGGACCATGGCCTCGGCGTCCCGGACATCGGCCCGGGACTGGATCACGGCGCCGCGGGCGGCGTCCTCCTGGGCCTTGCGGGCACGCAGTACGGGCGCCAGCCGAAACAGACGATTCAACGTTGGCCTCCTAGCGGGACGGGTGGGCCTTCACATGCCGGTTCGGTCAGACAGCCGCTCCGCTGAGGTCCTGCACCCGCTTCGCTCCCGACCTGCCCCGCTCGCTCACCTCAACTCCGCGACCCGCCCGGATGTCCGGATCCGTGACCGCCTCAGGTGGTGGCGATCAGGGCGCGCAGTTCGGCCCAGGCGGACTCGGCGGTGGTGCGGTCGTCGAGGCCCTGGCGGAGGAACGCGCCGATCTGCGGCCAGGCCGCGTTGGCCCGGTCCGCGTCCGGATTGGTACCGGGTACGTAGGCGCCGATCTCGACGAGTTCGCGCACGTCCCGGTGCGCGGCCATCAGCCGGCGCAGCTCGGTGGCGTCGGACCGCTGCTGCGGTGTCGTGATCCGGTTGGCGACGCGGGAGATCGAGTCCAGCGCCTGGATCGCCGGGAAGTGCCCGGCGGTGGCGAGCTTACGGTCCAGCACGATGTGCCCGTCCAGGATCGAGCGGGCGGCGTCGGCGATCGGCTCGTTGTGGTCGTCGCCTTCGACCAGCACCGTGTAGAGGCCGGTGATGCTGCCCCGGGCGCCCGGCCCGGCCCGCTCCAGCAGGGAGGCGAGCATCGCGAAGACGGACGGCGGATATCCGCGGGTGGCCGGCGGCTCGCCGACCGAGAGGCCGACCTCACGCTGCGCCATCGCCGCACGGGTCACGCTGTCCATCATCAGCAGCACGTCGGCGCCGTCGTCCCGGTAGTACTCGGCGATCCGGGTGGCCACCGCGCCGGCCCGGAGCCGGACCAGCGGCGGGGTGTCCGAGGTGGCGATCACCAGCACCGAGCGGGCCAGCCCTTCCGGGCCGAGGTCGTGTTCGATGAACTCGCGTACCTCGCGGCCGCGCTCGCCGACCAGGGCGACCACGTTCAATTCCGCCGAGGTGCCCCGCGTGATCATGCTCATCAGGGTCGACTTGCCGACCCCGGAGCCGGCGAAGATGCCGATGCGCTGGCCCCGGCCGCACGGGACGAGGGTGTCCAGGACGCGTACCCCGAGGGACATCGGCGCGTCGACGAGCTGCCGTTCCATGGCCGAGGGCGGCGCCGAGTCGATCGGCACCAGGTGCCCGCGCAGCGGCGGACCACCGTCCATCGGCCGGCCCAGCCCGTCCAGGATCCGGCCGCGCAGGTCGGGCCCGACCGCGACGCGCAGCGGCCCGCCGGTGCTCACCGCCGGGGTGCCCGCGCCGATCCCGGTGATCGGGCCGAGCGGCATGCAGGAGAGCCGTTCCCCGTCCAACGCGGCCACCTCGGCCAGCACGATGTCCTCACCGACGCCGAGCCGCAGCAGGTCACCGACGTTCGCCTCGAGCCCGCTGACCGTGACGCGCAACCCGACAGCTCCGGTGACCCGCCCACTGACCAGGGGGCGGGCCGCCTCGACGGCACTGTGCAGCCGGTGCTGGAACAGATCGGTCATCGCCGGATCCTCTACATCCGCAGGGCCTCCCGGGCGCGGTCCATCGCGGTGGCGATGGTCGCGTCGACGGTCGCGGTACCCGTCTCGGCGACGGCGTCACCGGGTCGGAGCCCGGGATCGGGGCGCAGCACGATCCGCCGCCCCTGATAGTCGAAATCGCCCCCGGAGCCCTCGCCGACCAGGCTCTGGAGGTCGTCCGGATGCAGGCTGACGACCACGTCGGCGTGTTGCGGGGCGGCGGTCATGGCCCGTCGCAGGGCGTCCGCCCCGCGTTCCGGGTCCTCCCGCAGCGCCCGGCCGATGATTCCCTCGGCCAGCTCCCAGGCGCTCGCCATGATCATTTCCTGCACATCGGTGTAGGTCGGCCTGAGCTGGTCCTCCAGCTCGGTGACGGCACGGCCGAGGGCGTTCACCGCCTGGGCCAGGGCCATGGCGCGGCGATGCTCGTGCTCCTCCTCGGCGACCACGGCGCGAGCCGCGGCGGCCTCGTTGGCCACCGCGGCGTCACGTTTGCCCGCCGACCACCCTTCGGCGTAACCGGTGGTCCGGGCCTGCTGTTTGGCCTTCTCGACCGCTTCGTTGTCGACCGGGGTGTCGGGCCGCAGATCGACGGCGAACCGCGCGGCGGCGGCGTTCTCGGCCATCGCCCCGCGGATCACCCGGTCAGGCGATGAGCTCATCGGCCTCGCCACCACGCTGGATCTCGATCTGGCCGGAGTCCTCCAGCGAGCGGATGACGCCGACGATCTTGGCCTGGGACTCCTCGACCATCTTGACCTTGACCGGGCCCAGCAGGTCCATCTCCTCCAGCAGGTTCTCCCGCCCCCGCTCGGACAGGTTGCCGGTGACCTTGTCCCGCACGCTCACCGGCACACCCTTGAGGGCGGTGGCCAGGTCGGCCGGCTCCACCTGCCGCAGGATCAGCTGCACCGCGCGGTCGTCCAGGTTCACGATGTCCTCGAACATGAACATCCGCCGGCGGATCTCCTCGGCCAGCTCCGGGCTGCGCGTCTCGAGAGCTTCCAGGATGAGCCGCTCGGTGGTGCGGTCGGCGCGGTTGATGATGTCGACGAGCGGTTGCAGACCACCGACCGTGGAGAGCTCGTCCGGCTGCAGCACGCTGGAGAGCTTGCGCTGGAGGGCGCTCTCCACCTGCCGGATGATGTCCGGCGAGGTCCGGTCCATGATCGCGATGCGGTGCGCGACCTCGGTCTGCACCTCCAACGGCAGGTTGGCCAGGATCGACGAGGCCAGCGCCGACGGGATGTGCGCCAGCACCAGGGCGATCGTCTGCGGGTGCTCGTACTGAACATAGGACAGCAGTTGCCGTGGGTCCGCGTTGCTGAGGAAGTTGAACGGGATGTCGTCCATCGACGCCTCGAGCCGGTCCAGGATCAGCGCCGCCCGCTCCGAACCGAGCGACGCCTCCAGGAGCTCCCGGGCGTAATCCATGCCACCCGCTCCGGCGTACCGGGTGGTCGCCATGACGTAGAACTCGTCCATCACGTCGTCGACCTGCGCGGGTTGGAGCTTGCCCAGCCGAGCCACCTCGGCGGACACCATCTCGACCTCCTTCTCGGTCAGGTTCGCCATCACCTGGGAGGCCTGCTCCTTGCCGAACTGGACGAGCATGATCGCGGCCTTGCGGGCGCCCGTCATGGACATCGTGGCTAGCTGCGGTGTAGTCAACGGGTACTCCTGCCGTTCAGTGCTAGACCGGGTCAGAGGACATCCAGCTGCGGATCAGTGCCGCCGTCTCGTCGGGCTTCTCGCGGACCAGTTCCTCGATCTCCCGGCGACGTTCCTCCCGGGCCTCGTCGATCTGGTTGGCCGTGTCCGGCAGCTCCAGCGGCGGCGGCGCGTCGATCTCCAGCTCCGCCCGCTGAGCCTCCAGCGCGGCCTGCATGTCCTCGAGAAGACGGCGCTCCTCGTCGGTCAGCTGCTGCTGGCGCTTCTTGGCACGCCGGTGGGCCCGCCAGGCCAGGAAGATCAGGGCCAGCACCACGAGCAGCAGGACCGCCGTCTGGATCAGCTTGGTCCGCTTGGCCGACTCCTCTTCCGCGGCCGCTGCCGCGAGCTCTTCCTGGGCCGCCTTCGCCTGGGTGTCGTCGAACGGCATGGCGGCCACCGCGATGGTGTCGCCCCGGGTCGGGTCGATGCCGGCCGCCGCGCTGAGCAGCTGCTGCACCTCTTCCTTGTTGACCGCACCGGCGGCCGCGCTGTCCAGCAGAACCGACACGTTGAGCCGCTCGATGCTGCCCGGAGCGTTCCGGCGCACCTCCTCCACCTCGTTGAAGCGGCGGGTACGGGTCTCGTCCTTCTGCTGGTACTGGCCGGTGCCCCCGGCGCCGTTCGGCACCTGGATGTTGTCCGGGCCGAGCACGCCACCCGTACCGGTGCCGGTCCCGGCGTAGGTCTCGCTCTTGATGTTCTCCTGCTCGGCGGGCATCGACGGATCGGTGCTGTATTCCTTGCTGCGCGTCTCGGTCTGGTCGAAGTCCAGGACCGGGCTGGTGGTGACCACCGCGTTGCCGGGACCGACCAGGTTGTCGAGCATCCGCTGCAGGGACGTGTTCATGCGGTTCTGGAAGGCGACCGTCTGCTGCTCGGTGCCGCTGTCGGCGCCGGCTGAGCCGACCGTGTTGCCCCCGCCGGTGGAGAGCATCTGCCCGTCCGAGCCGGCGACCGTGACCTGGGTGGGGTCGAGTCCCTCGACGCTCGACGCGACCAGGTGCACGATCGACTGCACCTGCTGCTGGTCGAGTTCCTCGTTCGGCTTCGAGGCGACCAGCACCGACGCCGTCGGCTTCTTCTCGTCGTCGGAGAAGATGTCCTCCTGCGGCATCACGAGGTGAACCGTTGCGGCCTCGACACCGTCGATGGATTTGATCGTGCTGGCCAGCTCACCCTCGAGCGCCCGCTGGTAGTTGGCGTGCTGCATGAAGTCGCTGGTGGTGATGCCCTGCTGGTCCAGCAGCGAGTAGCCGGTGCCCTCGTCGCCGGGCAGGCCCTCGCTGGAGAGCTGGAGCCGCAGCTCGTTCACCTGGTCGCGCGGCACCATGACGGTCTGGCCGTCGTTCGCCAGCTCGTAGGAGGTGCCGGACTTCTCCAGCGACTCGACGATCGCGGCGGCGTCCTTGGTCGAGAGGTTGTTGAAGAGCGTCTGGTACGACGGCTTGGCCGCCCAGGTGGCGAAGAAGTAGCCACCGACGAGGATGGCGAGAACCGCGAAGATGGTGACTGCCTTCTGTCCCGGTGTAAAGGACTTGAAGGTGTCCGTAACGCGGCGAACGGGAGCGGGAAGGCGGTCAGTCATGTCAGGCCTGCATCCTCATGATCTCTTGGAAGGCTTCGACGGCCTTGTTGCGAACGGCCATGGTCAGCTGCAGTCCGAGGGCCGCCTCGGTGGAAGCCATCGTGTACTGCGCCGGGTCCTGCAGCCGGCCGTCGGCCACCTGCACGGCCAGGTCGCTGGCCTTGGTCTGGGCGGCCTGCACGTTCTCCAGGCCTTTGGCGACCATGCTGGCGAAGTCGCTGTTCGGGCCGACCGCGGAGGGCGTGGACCCGGTCTCCGAGGCGCCGCCGAGGCCGCCGATTTTCAAGCCGCCGGTGACACCGCTGAGACCGCTGAGGCCGGAGACGGAGGAGAAACCGCCGATGGGGCTGATCGGTGAGGTCAAGACAATCACTTCCCGAGGTTGATCGCGGCGGTGTACGTCTCGCGTGCCCGGTCGACGACCGCAAGGTTCGCCTGGTAGGAGCGCTGGGCCATCATCATCTGGGCCATCTGGTCGCCCATGTTGATGTCCGGCCGGCGGACGTAACCCTCGGCGTCGGCGAGCGGGTTGTCCGGTTCGTGGACCAGGATCCCCTCCGGGCTGCCGAAGTGGGCGCCGGCGACCTCGACGCCGTTCCCGTCCTGCGCGGCGCGGGCCGCGACGTACCGGGCCTGGAAGGCGTTCTCGCTGGTCCGGGTCGTGGTGTTGGCGTTGGCGAGGTTGTCGGCCACGGCGTCCAGCCACTTCCGGTAGACCGTGACACCAGTGCCGGCGATCCCGATGGCGTTGAAGGTACTCATCGTCAGGCCCCCTTGATGGCTTCACGCAGCAGGCTGTACTTGCCGTCCAGCGCCCGGATGGCGAGGTTGTAACGCATCGTGGTGTCGATGTGCGACAACGTCTCCTCGTCGAGGTTGACGTTGTTCCCGTTCAGCCGGGTGGGCTCCAGCGACCTCAGCACGCTCGGGGTCACCTCGGCCGGTGTCCGGCCCTGGGTGACGGCGCTCTGCAGCGCCTCCTCGAATTTGACCTTACGGGCCTGGTAGCCGGGGGTCTCGATGTTGGCGATGTTGTTGGCGATGGCCTGCTGGCGCAGGCCCAGCCCGGTCACCGCTACCCGCAGCGCGGACGACGAGCGGTCGTCGAACAAGGTGGCTCCCTCCGTCGATCCGTTCCTGTCGCCGATCCTTGGCTTCTCGTTCGAGCAATCCGTCGCTCGTACCCTGCACTTCGGCGCACTCGCCGATCCGCTGAGTCCCAACCGGTTGCCGGTAGGTTGCACACGAAAAGGTCCCGTCCCCCGTGTCGGGGGACGGGACCTTCATCAGCCGTGGATCACATGGCGCAGTCGAGGTAGACCGGGCGCTTGACGGCCTCCCCGGTCTCGATCCGGGCGGTCATCGCCGCCTGCTGCCGGTTCGCGGTGATCCGCCGGGCGATCTCCTCGGCCGCCGCCAGCTGCCGGGTGAGGATCTCGTCCGCCCGCGGCCTGAGTTCGAGCGGCAGCGCACCCAGGTCGGTCGGCGGACGCCACAGGTTCGCCGGCGGCGTCTCGAGTAGGCGCCGCTCATCGGCGAGCAGCGTCTCGACCGTCAGCACGTCCAGCTCGAGCTCGTCCAGCGCCGCGCTCCAGGCGCCCCGCCAATCGGTGGAAGCCATCACGGTCGTCATGCCGGGGCCAGAGCGGCCTCGCGCCACGCGTCACGCAGTGGCTCCACCAGTTTCCGGCAAGCGGCCACCCGGTCGGCGTCCCGCTTGATGTTCGCGCCGATCAGCTCGGTGAGCAGGAAGCCGTAGAGGTTCGCCAGACCCGGCGCGCCGTCCCACGCGTCCACCTTGAGACTGGCGTGCAGCTCCATGACGATCTCCTGCGCGTGGCCGATCCGGTTGTTCGCCGACTCCCGGTCACCGCCGCGGAGGGCCTCCTCGCCGTGCATCAGGTCCAGCACGAGCCGGTCGTAGAGCATCATCAGCAGCTTCGCCGGCGAAGCCGTGTTGATCGAGTCCTGAAGATAGCGGTCACGGTGGTTGGTCACGGTCGTCGGTCCCCTCGGTCGGTGTGTGCGGAGTCGGTGTCGCGGACGCGTTACATCAGGCCTGCCAGCTGACCGGACAGCCAGCTCGACTGGTTCTGGAGCTTGCCGAGCGCGACTTCCAGGCCGGAGTACTGCTTCTGCAGCGCCTCACGCTTGCTCACCAGCCGGACGTCCCAGCTGCTGATCTGGTCGTTCAGCGAGTCGATCTCGTTCTTGCGGCCGGTGACGGCATTCGTGATCACCGTGGACTGCTTGTCGGCGAGAGCCTCCACCTGGCTGGCGAACGCGGTGCCGACCTGCTGGATCTTCTGCGGGTCCTTGTTGTATTCGGCGGTGAACTTGGCCGCGTCGAAGGTCAGCTGGCCGTCCCGGTTCAGCCCGACGCCGAACTGGCTGAGGCTGCCGAAGTCGACCGTCTCGGTGGTCTGGTCGGGCAGGGTCCGGTCGTAGGTCAGGCCCCGGCTCACCGTGCCGAGGATGGCCTGGCTCATCTCCCGCACGGTGGAGTCACCGGTGAGGGCCGAGCCCTTCTTCGTCCCCACGTTGTACGCGGTCTGCGTCTTCACCTCGGTGAGCGCCGCGTTCATGGCGTCCACCATCGCCTGCATCTTCGCGGTGACGGCGGCGGCGTCCGAGGCGGCCGTGACGGTGACGCCGGCCTCCTTCTTGGTGGCCGTGATCGCCACGCCCGGCATCAGCCCGCTGAACGTGTTCGTGTCGCTGCTGACCGCGTATTCCGCGGCGGTGCCCGGGTTCACCTTGAGGAGGGCGCTCTGCGAGGGCGTGTCCTCGGCGGTGAGGCCACCCGCGCTGAGATCCACCTGGAATCCGTTGCCGGCGCCGGTCTTGGTGCCGGAGAACTGGAGCACGCCGTTGGTGCCGTCGGTGTTGACCACGGTCGCGCGGACATTGAGCCCGGCCGCGTTGACGGCGGCGGCGATGTTGGCGGCCGTGGGGTCCTGATCGGCGGGAATCGTGATCGTGGTGGGGGCGCCGGCGGCGGTGAACAGGTCGTTCGTCCCGTCCGCGTCGCTGTCCGACCACGCTCCGGTCGTGATCGTGAACGAGCGGGGATAGGTGGTCGCGGTGGTGTCGACGTTCTTGACGACGCTGACCTGTGCCCGGGCCACCTGGTCCACGTCGAAGGTGATGCTGCCGGACATGCCGGACATGCCACCGGTGGCCGCGGCGGTGACGCTCGTCGAGGTGGACTCGGTCTTGAGCGATCGCCAGGTGGTGAGCGACTGCATCGCGTCCGCGGCCGTCTTGACGGCCTTCAGCTTGGTGTTGACCGACTGGTAGGCGTTCTGCGCGTTCTGCGCGGTCTGCGCCTTGGCCTTGAGCTTGTTCTGCGGGGCGGCCTCGACCTGCATCAACTGCGTGATCATCGAGGAGGTGCTGAGACCGCTGACGAGACCGTCGATGGAGCTGACCACGGGTACCTACCTTCAGGGGTCTAGCCGGTTGTGAATGCGGATGGGGGTGGCCGTTGCCGGTCCACCCCCATCTTCGGTATCGCGCCTTGCTAATTCAGTTGTTGTCGGTTGCCGTCCGGTTAGAACGTCAGCGGAGCAGCGACAGCACACCCTGCGAGGACTGGTTGGCCTGCGAGAGCATGGCCGTGCCAGCCTGGGTCAGGATCTGGGAACGGGTGAACGAGACCATCTCGGTGGCCATGTCGGCGTCCCGGATACGGGACTCCGACGCGGACAGGTTCTCGACGGTCGTGTTGAGGTTGTTGATGGTGTGCTCAAAGCGGTTCTGGGACGCACCGAGCGAGGCCCGCTGGTCGGTGACCGTCTTGAGGGCAGCGTCCAGCGCATCGATGGCGGCCGTCGCACCGGCGCTGGTGCTCAGGTCGAGAGCGTCGATGGCGAGAGTGGTGGCGTCCATGGCACCGATCGAGATGCTGAGGACATCCTCCGCACCCGTGTTCGCGCCGACCTGGAAGTCCTTGGCGGTGAAGGAACCGTCAAGCAGCTTCGACTTACCGAACGACGTGGTGTCGCTGACCCGGGTGATCTCGAGGGCGAGCTCGTCGACCTCCTTCTGCGACGCCGCCTTGGCGTCGGTGTCCAGGGCGGCGCTGTTCGCCTGCACGGCCAGGTCACGCATGCGCTGCACCATGCTGGTGACCTCGCTCAGGGCGCCCTCAGCGGTCTGCACGACGCTGATCGCGTCCTGGGCGTTGCGGGTGGCGACCTTGAGGCCACCGACCTGGGAGCGCAGACCCTCGGAGATCGAGAGGCCGGCCGCGTCGTCCGCCGCGCGGTTGATGCGGAAACCGCTGGACAGCTTCTCCAGCTGCTTCGACATCTGGTTGTCGCTGACGGAGAGGTTGCGGTAGGCGTTCTGCGCGGCGATGTTCTGGTTGATACGAAGACCCATGAGAAATTCCTCCTTGAGTGGGGTCCTGACCGGCCCGTCCGTGAGCCGTGGTGTTGTGCCCTACCCATCGGCGGACCGGCGGGAGGCCATGAGGATTATCGGAAAATTCTTCGGGCCTATCGGGCGAAACGGAGAAGTGCCGGTCGGCGGCGAAACTGCTCAGTGTTAAGGCCGATGTGCCGATCTGCCCGGATGAACGGTCCGCCCGGCGGGTGGCCCGACCATCGACACGACGGAGGACCACGTGAGCCTGACCGATCTGGCCAGTGTCCTGTGGCGCTCACGTGAGCTGCTGGAGATGCTGCTCTTCAAACTGGAGGAGGAGCAGCTGCTGCTCGCCGCCAACCGTTCGCGCTGGCTCAGCCACGCCACCCGCGAGGTGGAGCTGGTGCTCGATCAGATCCGGCAGACCGAGGTCATCCGGGCGACGTACGCGCAGGCGGTGGCCGCCGAACTGGGTCTGGACCCGGAGGCCTCGCTCGGCGAGCTGGCGGATGCCGCCCCGGACCCCTGGTCCGACCTCTTGCACCAGCACCGCAAGGCGTTCCTGCTGCTGACCTCGGAGATCCGGACGCTGGCAGACGTCAACCGGGACCTGCTCACGGCCGGGCAGCGCGCGGCCCGCGAAACCATGCTCGCGTTCGCCGAGACAGTGGAAACGTATGGACCACAGGGACAGACAGTCACCGGCGGCGTGCGCCGCCCCACCCTGGTAGATGAGGCGATCTGATGGGCAGCACTTTCGGCGGCATCAACACCGCGCTCACGTCGCTCTACGCGCAGCGTCGCGGCTTGGACGTGACCGGCCAGAACATCGCGAACGCCAATACCGAGGGTTACAGCCGGCAGCGGGTGTCGATGCGCTCGCTGAACTCCAACACGGTGCCCGGCATGTACTCCATGTCGACGGAGGCCGGCGCGGGTGTCGCGGTCTCGTCGGTCGATCGGTTGCGCAGCGCGGGGCTGGACCAGCGCAGCTACATCGAACACGGGACCTCGGCGTATCACACCGAGCGGGCCGGATCGTACGGGCTCATCGAGGAGGTCTTCGCCGAGCCGAGCGACACCGCGCTCCAGGCTCGCCTGCAGGACCTGTGGGACGGCTGGAACGCCGTCGCGATGAATCCCACCCAGAGCGCGCCCAAGGCGGCGCTGCTCGAACAGGCCGCGACCGCGGCGGCGTCGCTCAACGACGCGGCCGCCTCGCTGAACAACCAGTACACGACCAACCGGACCGGCCTGGACATCCGTACCGCTGAGGTGAACAAGACCGCCGCGGAGATCGCGAAGCTGAACAAGGAGATCGTGGTGGCCACCGCGGCCGGCCTCCAGCCGAACGAACTGGCCGACCAGCGCGGGCAGCTGATGCTGAAACTGTCCGACATGATCGGTGCGACGGCGCAGAGCCTGCCGAACGGCTCGATGAACGTCTACGTCGGTAACGCCGCTCTGGTCAGCGAGTTCACCTCCCAGACGATCGAGGTCGCGCCCGGTAGCGCGACGCGGCTCGAGGATCTCGCCGCCACCGGGGTCAACCTGCGATGGGCGGACACCGGACTTCCGGTGAACGCCGGCGGGACCATGGGCGCCCAGATGGAGTTGCTCGGCAAGGGCGGCACGCTGGACGAGATCGCCGGGCGGCTGGACAAGGTGGCCGCCGCCCTGGCGAAGACAGTCAACGACCTGCACAGCACCGGGTACAGCGTCGACGGCACGACCGGGCAGAACCTCTTCATCGCGGGCGGCGGTCTCCCGGTCGGCACCCCGATCACCGCGGCCAACATCGCGGTCGGCATCACCGACACGAGGAAGCTGGCGGTCTCCGGAGGGGATCCCACCGGGACACCGCCGGTGCTCGACGGGTCGATCGCGGACAGCCTCTCCGATCTGGGCGCCTCGACGAGCGGAGCCGACGCCGAGTATCAGTCGCTGATCGGCGACCTCGGTGTGGTCGCCCAGTCCTCGATGCGGCGGCGCGACATCCAGGTCTCGGTGACCGAACAGGTGGACGCGGCACGCGACGCGGAGTCCGGGGTCAACCTCGACGAGGAGATGACCAACCTGCTGACCTACCAGCGGGGATACGAGGCGGCCTCACGCGTCCTCACCACGATCGACTCGATGCTTGACCAATTGATCAACCGTACCGGCCTCGTCGGTAGGTAAGGGGAGCCATTTCATGAGCATGAGCCCGCGCGTCACCGAGAACAGTGTCCGTACCCGGGTGATGGGGAACCTCCAGCGCAGCCTCGGCCGGACCCACACGACCATGGAGCAGATCTCCAGCGGCAAGCAGCTGCACCGGCCCTCCGACTCCCCGACCGGGACGGTCACCGCCCTCCAGTTGCGCGGGGAGGTACGTGCGAACCAGAAGTACTCCCTCAACGCGGACGACGCCTTCGGCCGGCTCGGCATGCTGCAGGACAACCTGCAGTCGATGACCGGCCTGATGTCCAGGGTCCGCGAGCTCGCTCTCGAAGGGGCCAGCACGGGTGCCACCTCACCCGAGGCGAACGCGGCCCGGGCTGCCGAGATCGACCAGATCAAGGGCACGCTGCTCCAACAGGCGAACAGCAAGTATCTGGACCGGCCGGTCTTCGGCGGCGCCACCGTGGGCGCCGAGGCCTATGACATGTCCGGCACCTACGTCGGCGAGTCGACGGTTCAGACGCTCCGGGCGGTCGGCCCGAACGCCAAGGTCCGGGTGGATCTGGGGGGTCCGGAGGTCTTCGGGGCCGAGGGCTCTCCGACCCAGCTCTTCCGGGTCCTGGACGACCTCTCGACGGCGATCCGAGCGAGTGACCACACCGCCATCAACGCCGGTATGAAGAATCTCGATCAAGCGTCTGACCTCGTGAAATCCACCCTTTCGGAGGTAGGCGCTCGATACAATCGGGTTACCCAGATGAAGCAGTCCGCCGAGGATCGCTTGATGTCCGTGTCGTCGCAGCTGTCCGGTATCGAGGACATCGACCTGCCGAAGGCGATCATGGATTTGCAGCTTCAGCAGAACTCCTATCAGGCCGCCCTGGCCGCCACGGCCAAGGTGGTCCAGCCCTCGCTCATCGATTTCCTGAGGTGACCATGACTACCCGTACCACATCCCGTCCGATTGAGGCCACGATGACCGACCCGTCGCTGGGGCTGCCGACCATCATGATGGCGGCGTCCATGCCCGGCTTCCCGGCACACCGGGAATTCGTTCTGGTGCGCATCAACGACGACGGCCTGCTCTATGCGCTGACGTCCATCGAGGATCCCGAGCTCCGGTTTCTCGTGGCCCCGCCCGAGCCGTTCTTCCCGGACTACGCCCCGGAGATCGACAACTCGGTGTTCTCCGCGCTGAACTGCAAGGACCCGGATCGGCTGCTGCTGCTCACCGTCATCACCGCGGGGGAGAACGAGACCACGGCGAACCTGCTCGCCCCCATCGTGTTGGACCGCGACAGCATGCGAGCGATGCAGGTCGTCCTGACCGGCTCGAACTACCCGGTTCGGGCGATCATGAACAAGAAATACTAGACCTCGAAGTATGGGCGCGGTCGCGTTTCGTCGCGGCCGCGCCTTTGCCATGCTGTCCGTTCCATGGATGGAGGAGGGCACCGATGCTTGTGCTGACCCGGCGGGCCGGGGAGAGCGTCATGATCGGCGACGACGTCGTCGTCACGGTTCTCGAAGCCCGCGGTGACGTCATCCGGCTGGGCATCCAGGCACCCCGCGACGTGCAGGTGCACCGCGAGGAGGTCTACCGCGAACTACAGGAAGCCAACCAGGCGGCCGCCTCGCCCACCGACGGCGCCGTCAAGGCGCTCGCCAAGATATTCGAGAAGCCGGAATCGGCCGGATGAGGAACACCCGGGAACGCCCGCCGCGATCACGCGGCGGGCGTTTCTCATCCCACCGGCTCGGCCGCTCCTGACCTGCACCGGTCCGCTGACCCCGGGGACAACGCCGGACCCGCACTCTCATCTGGTCGGGAGAATCCCGTTCGTCGAGCCGGGAGGCGAGTGGTGGGCACAGAGCGCGAGTCAGTCATCGAAGGCGGTGTGGTCGGTACGGCCCGCGCGCTGAATCTGGCGGTGGACGCGCACGTGCACACCGGATTCGCGGCCGGCCGGGACGCGGTGGGTGTGGTGGTTTCGGCCGCCGACCAGGCCGGCCTGACCGCGATCACCTTCGCCGATCAGGCCGGGCCGGACACCACCTGGCTCCCGGCGTACGCGGCCGCGGTCCGGCGGGCCCGGCACCGTACCGAGATGACGCTGCGGGTCGCGGTCGAGGTCGAGGTGGTCAGCGCGGACGGGTGGCTGGCCCTGCCGGCCGACCTCGCCCCGCTGGACGCCCTGTCGGTGGCGGTCTCCGCCCTCCCGATCGGCGACGACGTGCTCGGTCCGCGTGAGGTCCGCGCCCGGCTGGACGGCGGCCTGATGGTTCCCGGTCAGGTGGCGGAGCTGCTGGTGGCGGCGGCGGTGAAGGGCATGGAGCGGGCCTCCCGGTACGTGCCCACCCAGCTGGCCCGCCCGCTCGCCCTGCTCGGGCAGGTCGGCCTGGACGACTCCGTGGTCACGTCGGCGCTGGTCGCCGAGCTGGCGACGGCCTGCCGGGCCGCCGGCGCCGTGGTGGAGGTCAGCGAGGCCTGGCGCAGCCCGTCCCCGCGGGTGGTGCAGATGCTGCTGGACGCCGCCGTGATGGTGGTGCCGGCCAGCGACGCCCGGTACGCCGCCGAGGTGGGGCACTGGCAATACCTGCGCCGCGTGTGAGCGCGACGAGGAACCGCCAAATCGAACACGTTTCGCAGTAGCCTCCGTACTCTCTGTGATGCCAGCACTTCAGCATGGGAGAGTTGCGATGAGCATGGTTCAGCAGGCTATCGAGGTGAGCGCACCGCTTCACACGGTGTACGAGCAGCTCGCGGCGTTCGAGAACTACCCCCGTTTCATGACCGGCGTGCGACAGGTGACCGCGGTCGGGTCCGACCAGACCCACTGGATCATGGATGTCGACGGGAAGCGCCGCGAGTTCGACGCCCAGATCATCGAGCGGTCGCCGGACGAGCGGGTCTCCTGGTCCACCATGGAGGGCCCGCTGCTCGCCGAGACCATCACGCTGCGCCCGATGGGGGAGACCAAGACGCAGATCGTCGCCCAGTTGGAGGCTGACGTCGCGTTCCTCATGCCCAGTGACCGGCACGGGCAGGAGTCGCTGAACCGGCGGCTCAAGGACGACCTCACCACCTTCAAGGGCCTGGTGGAGAGCGGTGTGCTCGGCGGTCGCCCGATTCCGCAGAGCGGCGCCAGCTCCAAGCGGATGGCCGCCCACTCGCACACCCTGCTGCCCGGCGTCGCCGCCGATCCGGCCTCACCGGCCTCGGTCGCCGCCCGCATCCGCAACCGCAACGCCGCCGCGAAAGCGGCCCTGGCCGACGCCGCCACCAACACCGCCGGCGCCGAGAACTCGGGCGGCGTCGCCGGATCCGCCCGGATGGGCGGCCGCACCGGTCAGAGCGACATGTGGGGCACCGGCATGATCAATGAAGAGGAACGCGGTTAGGGATTCCCGGCCTGAGCGGCCCGGAGACGCCGAGCGTCTCCGGGCCTTTCCCTTTCCTGGGTACGCCTAGAGCGCCGGCGCCGCTTCCAGGGTGACCAGCAGACGGGCGCCACGTGGCTCGGCGTGCTCGTAGCGGACCGACCCGCCGTTCGCCTCGACCAGGTGCCGGACGATGAAGAGGCCGAGCCCGGCGCCCCGGATGAACCGGCCGAACAGGTTGGGCAGCACGTCCTCCGGGATGCCGGTGCCGCTGTCCTGCACGCTCAGGAGCAGGCTCCCGCCCGGCTCCCGTCCGGCCCGGATGCGGACCGGCGGCGCCCCGTGCGTGAGTGCGTTCTTCAGCAGGTTCTCCACGATGACGATGAGGTGCCCACGGTCGGCCAGCGCGGCCAGGTCCTCGTCGATGGTGATCTCCACGTCGCCGGAGCCGGCCGTCGCCGCGCTGACCGTCTCGACCACCTCGAGCAGTGGCACCGGCACCCGGCGGGCGGTGACCGTGCCGGTGTCCAGCCGGAACAGCAGCTGTAGGTCGTTCATCATCTTGATCAGCCGCCGGGTGTTCTTGTCGATCTTGGTGGCCAGTTCCAGCCGGATGTCCTCCGGCAGATCGGCCCAGTCGGCGCAGAGCAGTTCGGCGAGGCTCGCGATGGAGCTGATCGGCTGCGCCACGTCGTGCGTCAGCATGGAGGTCAGGTCGTTCTTGAAGGCCAGGGCGGCGGCCAGTTCGGCATTGCCGCGCTCCAGGTCGGCGGCGTGCTGGGTGAGCTCCTCCTCGGCCTGCTTGCGCTCCGCGATGTCGACGTAGGTGGCGACGTAGCCGCGGGTCGCGCCGGCCGCGTCCGGGATGGCCGCCATGGTGGCGAGCACCGGCACGTCGGTGCCGTCGGCGCGGGGAAGCAGCCAGTCGCCGCCGGTGCCGGGCGGGGGCAGCGGCGGCGACTCCGGCAGGGTGTCGTCGTGCCCGGTGAGTTCCCGCCAGCGCCGGTTCACGTCGATCACCCGGTAGTTGGCGTCCATCACCATGACCGCCTCGTTCATCGACTGCAACAGCGTCTGCGCGAAGTCCTGCCGTTCGCGCAGATCGTCGACCATGTGCCGGTGACGCCGGCCGGCGCCGAGGGTGCGCACCAGGTAGGCGAGCAGGGCCAGCAGGGCGAGCGCCGCGAGGATCACGGCGATGCTCACCGCCGCGGCGACGGGGCCGATCCCGAGGCCCGCGACCATCACGGTGACCAGCACGGCGGCGATCGGCGTGGCGATCAGGACGGGGGCGTGGTCGCGTACGGCGGCGCGTGTCCCGGGGGCCGGAGGGCTGTGCTCCGGTGCGGTCTCGGGGCGGGCCAGGATGGCGCCGATGACCAGCATGAGCAGGGCGACGGCCAGGTGGGTGACCATGACTCCGGGCGGGCCGGCCGGCTCGACCAGCCGGGGGACCAGGGCGACCAGCACGATGATCGCGGCGCCCAGCAGGAGCGGGTCGGCGACCCGGAACCCGATCCCACCGGTACGCCGGGGCACGCGCAGATCGAGGCAGGCGATCGCCAGCCCGGTGAGGGTGGTGGCGACGCCCGCGGCCGGGTGCCCGCCCAGGGAGGCGACGCCCACGCCGGTCGCGATCAGGGCGAACGACACCGCCGCGGCCACGCGGAAACGGCCCGTCCCCGGATCGGGAACGGGCGTCACCTGGAGCACAAGGGCGATTCCGGCCGGAATCAGGGCGGCCGCCGGAGTGCCGATAAGGCCCTCCGGTGGAACGCCCGCATCGAATGTGTGCAGTGCACCGAAGACGGCGACCACCACTCCGGCGCATGCGGCTGTCAGCTGGGACAGCCTGCCCACGCCGTGCGCCGCGATATGCACAAATACCCACAATACGTGAGGGAAAGAGCATAACGCGGGCTACCCCCGGGAGCGGTTACCTACCGGCCCACTCGAAGCCCTCCTCCAGGCGGATCCTGCTCGCCACGCGAGTGATGTCGGCCTTGTGCCGGTTGGCGTGGTGGCCACAGAACGCCAGATCCCCACCGCTGGCCAGAACGACCTCCAGCTTGGCGGCCGAACCGCAACGATCGCAGCGCTCGGTCAGCTCGCCGACGGTGTCGATCGCGGGCGACAGCAGAGTATTCATATCGCTCTCCTTGCTTCGGTGGCGGTGCAGCGGTCCCGACAGCGAGAAGTTCGGCCTACCGCACGGTCGGCTTAGAGGTTCGCGGTGTGACACGTCCGATCGGATGTCTCCGATCCGTACAACCGGGACGCAACCCGGAGGAACCCGGGGGCGCACTGCCCCCTCCCCACCATTTCCCTCAGCTTCTTTCGGCATTCCCCCGGGCCGGAACTTCATCGACCTGTGCTGACGACCGAGAGGGACACCCACCTTATGTTCGGTAACGACGCCCGCCTGGCCATCCGACTGACCGTTGCCGCGAGCGCCGCCACCGCAGTCGTCTGGGGCCTGACCGGACCGGCCGCCGCCGCTCCGGCCGCGCCCGCGACGGGCACCATCTCCGGCGCCGGCGTGGAGGGCGCCATCCCGGGCAGCTTCATCGTCGTCATGAAGGCCGGCGCCGAGGCGGCCGGCCGGGCCGCCGCCGCGCACGAACTGACCCAGCGGTACGGCGGCCGGGTCGAGGGTGACTACCTCGCCTCGGTCCGCGGCTTCCACCTGCGGGCCACCGCGGATGAGGCGCGCCGTCTGGCCGCCGACCCGTCCGTCGACTTCGTCGAGCAGGACGCCGAGATCAGCACCGCGGGCCGCACCCCGGCCCGGCGCACCCAGACCGGCAAGGCGACGGCCTGGGGCCTCGACCGGCTCGACCAGCGGAAGCTGCCGCTGTCGAAGAGCTACACCTACAAGCCGGCCGCGAACGTCACCGCCTACGTGATCGACACCGGCGTCCGCGTCGGGCACAAGGAGTTCGGCGGCCGGGCGAGCAACGGCTGGGACTTCGTCGACGACGACAAGATCGCCAACGACTGCAACGGCCACGGCACGCACGTCGCCGGCACGGTCGGCGGCACCACGTACGGCGTCGCGAAGGACGTCAAGCTGGTCGCGCTCAAGGTGCTCGGCTGCGACGGCTCCGGCTCGTACGCCGACTTCATCGCCGCCGTCGACTGGGTGACCGAGAACGCGAAGCTCCCGGCCGTGGCCAACATGAGCCTCGGCGGCCCGCTGAGCAAGGCGCTGGACACGGCGGTCAAGCGCTCCATCGACCGCGGGGTGACCTACGCGATCGCCGGTGGCAACGACGGCAAGAACGCCTGCAAGGCCTCGCCGGCCGCCACCCCGGAGGCGATCACGGTCGGCGCCGTGGACAGGCGTGACGCCCGCGCCTCGTTCTCCAACTACGGCACCTGCCTGGACCTGTTCGCGCCGGGCGTGAACATCACGTCGGCCGGCAAGGCCTCCGACACCAACGTCGCGACGATGAGCGGCACCTCGATGGCGGCGCCGCACGTGGCCGGCGCCGCCGCCCTGGTGCTCGGCGCCCACCCGGCCTGGACGCCCCGCCAGGTGCGCGACGACCTGGTCGCCCACGCCGGATCCGGCCTGGTCCGCAATCCGGGCAAGGGCTCGCCGAACCGCCTGCTCTACACCGGTCACCTGAACACGGCCCGCTGACCGGCGGTGCCCCGAACGCCGCGCGACGCCTCCGGTGCGTCGCGCGGCGTTCGTTTTCCCAGACACCGGGCCCCGGGGCGATTAGCGTGGGGAACGACCCCCAGCCCGAGGAGGATCCGATGCCTGAGGCGCCGGTCGCCGAGCAGCCGACAGTGCTGGTCGTCGACGACGAGGAGGATCTGCGCGACATCATGCAGCGCATGCTGGAACGGCGCGGCTCCTACGCGACACTGGCGGCCGGCGATCCGGACGAGGCCATCGCGATCTGCCGGGAACACCCCAGTGAGATCGACGTTCTGATCACCGACCTCACCCTGCCCGGCGTGTCCGGCGGAGAGCTGGCCAAGACCATCCGCGACCTGCGTCCCGGCATCGGCGTGGTGTTCGTCTCCGGGCTGCCCAAGGACATCGCGGTCGGCAAGGGCGAAATCGACGAGGGCGACGTGCTGGTGAAGAAGCCGTTCACCGCCGACCCCCTGCTCGAAGCGGTCCGCGAGGCGCTGAAGAAGGACTAGGCCCTAGAGGGGCCAGGGCAGCGTCAGCTCGCCGAGCCGCCAGCGGGCCGGGCCGTCGAGCACCGGCCAGCCCTCGGCCCGCATCCGGCGGACCGTCGCCAGCCAGCGCTGCCGCGGCCCGAACGGGGTGGCCTCGGTCTCCCAGGCCCGGCTCAGCGCGCGCAGCAGCTCGTGCACCGGGTGACCGGGAACGTTGTGGTGGATCAGGGCCTTCGGCAGCCGCTCCGCGAAGACCGCCGGATGCTCCAGCACCGGCAGCCGGGCCGAGAGGGTCAGCGTCCGCGGTACGCCCTCCTCGACGACCGTCCAGGTGGCGATCCGGCCAAGTTCGTCGCAGGTGCCCTCGACCAGCAGCGCGCCGGTGGCGGTCATCGTCCGCCAGGCGGCCGCCACCTCGTCCTCGGAGTACTGGCGCAGCACGTTGAACGCGCGCACCACCACCGGCGCGAGCCCGGCCAGCTCGAACCCGCCGCGCCGGAAGGCGAGCCACGGCGGGTCCGCGAACGGCTGCGCGTCGCTCACCCGTACCGGATCGATCTCCAGACCGACCACCGTGACGTCCGCACGGACCGCGCCCGCCAGCCGGCCCCGCAACTCCACCGCGGTCACCGGCGTCGCGCCGTAGCCCAGGTCGACGACGAGCGGCTTCGCCGCTTCTTTCAAGAGCCCACCACAGCGGTACGCGATGAAGTTGTCGACGCGTCGCAACCGGTTGGGATTGGTGGTCCCCCGGGTGATCGCGCCGACCGGTTTGGGCACTATTGCTCCCGGTGCACCTTGTGCTGGGCGGCCTGGGCGACCGGCCGGACCACGAGGCGGTCCACGTTGACGTGCTGCGGGCGGGTGGCGGCCCAGGCGATGCAGTCGGCGATGTCGTCGGCGACCAGCGGTTCCCGCACCCCGGCGTAGACCGAGTCGGCGCGGTCCTGGTCGCCGCCGAAGCGGTTGAGCGCGAACTCGTCGGTGCGCACCATGCCGGGGTCGACCTCGATCACCCGGACCGGCTTCCCGCACAGTTCCAGCCGCAATGTGCCGACCAGGGCGGTCTCGGCGTGCTTGGCCGCCACGTAACCACCACCACCCTCGTAGGGGGTGAAGGCCGCGGTGGACCCGACCGTCACGATCGTGCCGCGGCCGCTTGCCTCGAGCGCCGGGAGCAGTGCCTTGGTGACCCGCAGCGTGCCGAGGACGTTCACGTCGTACATCCATTGCCAGTCGTCGACGGACCCGGTGGCGACCGGATCCACGCCGCGGGCCCCGCCCGCGTTGTTCACCAGCAGGGTGACCGGGGCGCCGAGCGCGGCCACCGCCGCGGCCAGCGCGGCCACCGAGTCGTCCGAGGTGACGTCGCACTCGACGGCGGTGGCGTTCGGGCCGATCTCCTTGACCAGCGCGTCCAGCCGGTCCGCGCGGCGCGCCGCCACCACGACGTGAAAACCCTCACCGGCCAGCCGGCGGGCGGTCGCCGCGCCGATCCCGCTCGAAGCCCCCGTGACCACTGCGATGTTCTGCATGTCCTGATTCTTGTCCATGACCCGGATCGGGCCGCGCGCTCAATGACCTGGATCACCCCGCGTCGTCTGCATGCTGGTTCGTGGAGCGGCGATGGGGAAGATGAACGTTGGCGCGACAAGTTTTGCGTATTCGTAACGGATGGGAGTCAGCGTGGCCCAGCCTCGAGGCGTCGGCGGATGGCCCGCCCTCCGCAGGATCGCCACCCTCTCCGTGCACACCTCACCCCTGGAGCAACCGGGCACCGGGGACGCGGGCGGCATGAACGTCTACATCGTCGAGATCGCGAAGCGGCTCGCCGAGCGGGGCGTCGAGGTGGAGATCTTCACCCGGGCCACCGCCAGGGACCTGCCACCGGTCGTCGAGATGTCGCCCGGCGTGCACGTGCGCCACATCACCGCCGGCCCGTTCGAGGGGCTGTCGAAGGAGGAGCTGCCCTCCCAGCTCTGCGCCTTCACGCACGGCGTGCTGCGGGCCGAGGCGGCGCACCCGCCCGGCCACTACGACCTGGTCCACTCCCACTACTGGCTCTCCGGGCAGGTCGGCTGGCTGGCCCGGGAGCGCTGGGGAGTGCCGCACGTGCACACCGCGCACACCCTCGCCAAGGTCAAGAACAGGTTCATCGCGGCCGGTGACCGGCCCGAGCCGAAGGCCCGGGTGATCGGCGAGGAACAGGTCATCGCCGAGTCGGACCGGCTGGTGGCGAACACCGACTTCGAGTCCCGGGACCTGATCACCCACTACGACGCCGATCCGGCCCGGGTGAGCGTGGTGCAGCCCGGCGTCGACCTGCGGCGGTTCCGTCCCGGTACGAGGGACCGAGCCCGGTTCGGCCTCCCGGAGGACGGCCGGATCGTCGCCTTCGTCGGCCGGATCCAGCCGCTCAAGGCGCCCGACGTGCTGATCGCCGCGCTCGCCGAGATGCGCGCCGCCGGTTCCCGGGACGCGACCCTGGTGATCTGTGGCGGCCCCAGCGGCAGCGGCCTGGACCGGCCCACCGCCCTGATCGAGCTGGCGGCCTCTCTCGGCGTCGCCGACTCGGTGGTGTTCCTGCCCCCGCAGACCGGCGCCGACCTGGCCGCCCTCTACCGGGCCGCCGACCTGGTCGCGGTGCCCTCCTACAACGAGTCGTTCGGACTGGTCGCCCTGGAGGCCCAGGCCTGCGGCACTCCGGTGGTCGCGGCCGCGGTCGGCGGCCTGGTCACCGCGGTCCGGGACGGGATCAGCGGGGTGCTGGTCGACGGGCACGATCCGGCGGACTGGGCCAAGGTCCTGGACCGGCTGCTCGACGCCCCCGGCTTCCGGCACCGGCTGGCCGCCGGCGCGGTCGCGCACGCGGCCCAGTTCTCCTGGGATCGCACCGCCGAGACGCTGCTGCGGGTCTACCGTGACGCGGTGAGCGAGCATCGGGCGCTGATCAGAGCGCGACTCGAGGGGGCGTCCTGCGCATGGTGACCGAGTTGATCGAGCGGGTCCTGACCGACCGCGAGCTGGACTGGGAGTCCACCGGGGCGGGATCGTACGTGGTCAGCCTGCCCGGCACCCACAAGCTGAAGACCGCCTGCAACCTGATCGTCGGCGAGCACTCGCTGCGGATCGAGGCGTTCGTGATGCGCCGCCCCGACGAGTGCCACGAGGAGCTCTGGGCCTGGCTGCTGCGCCGCAACGCCCGGATGTACGGCGTCGCCTTCTCCATCGACGCGGCCGGCGACGTCTACCTGACCGGCCGGGTCTCACTCAAGGGCCTCGACGAGGACGAGCTGGACCGCCTGCTCGGCTCGGTGCTGACCTATGCCGACGAGTCCTTCGACACGATGCTGGAGATCGGCTTCAGCTCGTCCATCCGTCGCGAATGGGACTGGCGGGTCAAACGTGGCGAATCGACAGCCAACCTGAGCGCGTTCAAGCACCTGGTGGAACGGGCCGACTGACCTTTCCGATCATCCACAGTCCAATGTGGTTACTCCCGTGGGAATCGCGATCGATTCGTGGGGTATAGCTCGTGAATTCTTCCAGCGCGCGAACCCATACGAGTGATTGGCGGATCATCCGATCGGCTGGTTGTTGGTGAATGTGACGGTCGGAACAGAGGTCGACACGAAATCGGGTTGTCGAGCTTGACTGCCCCAACTAGCGTGGTCGATGGACGCCGAGCCGTCAGTTCGGGGAACGGGTCGATCAGCAATGATCGCCGCGGATCGGCGTTTGGGGACGGGTGGCATGAGCCGTTGGGGGACGGCGCGACCCGAGACCGGCGGTTAGTGCGGGCGGCGCCTATGGGGATGGGTGTCGTCCGCCGCCGCCGGCGCTTTGTTTCCGAGGGATCACATTCTTCACACATGTTCCAGCGAATGGCGCTGTGAATTCCCTGATTCCCGCTGCCCCCGGATTCACGACACGTTGACCGCGTCGGCCGACCGCCGCTCCCGCAACCACGCCGCCCGCCGGGCCCGCGCCGGAGCCGCCAGCCACTGACCCACCGCCACCAGCGCGCAGAGCGCGAAGCATCCGCCCCACAGCGCCGCGCCACCCGCCTTCTGCAGCGTCAGGCCGCCGGCGATCGGGGCCAGCGCCAGGCCGGCCTGCCAGGAGAGCGAGTTCAGCCCCTGGTAGCGGCCACGCAGCTCGGCCGGGGAGAGCGCCGCGATGGTGGCCGCGTTGCTCGGCGACTGGATCATCTCGCCCAGCGTCCAGACCACCACGGTCAGCGCGTAGGCGACCGCCGACCCGGCCAGGCCGACCAGACCGAACCCGGCGCCGATCACCAGCGTGCCGACGGCCAGCACCCGGGCGCTGTCCCGGCCCGCGATCAGCCGCGGGACGAAGAGCTGGCCGAACACGATGAGCACCCCGTTCACCGCGACGACCAGCCCGTACGTGGCAGCGGACAGCCCGTCGGCGAGCATCGTGATCGGCAGCGTCGACTGGTGCTGGAACATCACCAGCACGACGCAGAAGTTGAGGCTCACGAAGATCAGGAAGGTCCGGTCCCGCAGGACCGTGCCGAGCCCGCCGGACGGCGCCGCCGCGTGCGTGCGCGGCCCGACCCGGGCCGGCCGGGTCTCGGCCAGGAAGATCAGGCTGATCAGGGCGGTGAACAGGGTGGTGGCCGAGTCCACGACGAAGAGCAGCAGATAGTCGGCCTGGGCGGCCAGCCCGGCGCAGACCGCGGCGAGCGCGAAGCCCAGGTTGATCGCCCAGTAGTTCAGGGAGAAGGCGCGGACCCGGTCCGCCTCCGGGACGATGTCGACCATCATGGCGCTGAACGCCGGGCGCACGGCCTCCGCGAAGAGGCCCAGGGCGAACGCCGCCGCCAGGATCCGCGGGTACGAGTGGGCGAACCCGAGCGCCAGCATCAGGGCGGACGCGCCGAACTGGGCGGTCAGCATGGTGGGCCGGCGTCCCCAGCGGTCGGCCAGCACGCCGCCGGTCATCGTGCCGATCGCGCCGCCCACCCCGTACAGGCCGAGGACCAGGCCGGCCTGACTGTGGCTGAAGCCGCGCTCCCCGGTCAGGTAGATGCTCAGGAACAGCACCACGAAGGAGCCGAGCCGGTTGATCAGGGTTCCCGTCCACAGGAACCAGAACTGCCGCGGCAGCCCGCCCGTGGCCTGTCGTAACCAACCGTGCACAGGGTCTCCTCAGTAAGCTGTGATCATCGTTTATTCCCTTACATTCGGCGGATCGGCGCAACCGGGTTCCGGTGTGGTGGCGGACACGTGCCGGGTGCCGGTACATGCACTCCGGCGACGAGGGAAGATGTGCTCATGACTGGAACCCTGGTGCTGCTGCGACACGGCAACAGCGAGTGGAACGCCAAGAACCTGTTCACCGGCTGGGTCGACGTGGACCTCGACGCCAAGGGGGAGGCTGAGGCCCGGCGCGGCGGCGAGCTTCTCAAGGAGCAGGGAGTGCTGCCCGACGTGGTGCACACCAGCCTTCTGCGTCGTGCCATCCGGACCGGCTGGATCGCCCTGGACCTCACCGACCGGCACTGGATTCCGGTCAAGCGCCACTGGCGGCTCAACGAGCGTCACTACGGCGCCCTGCAGGGCAAGGACAAGAAGCAAACCCTCGAGACGTACGGCGAGGAGCAGTTCATGCTCTGGCGCCGGTCGTACGACGTCCCGCCGCCCCCCATCGAGGACGACTCCGAGTTCTCCGCGGTCGGCGACGCCCGGTATGCGGATCTCGCCCCGGAGGTCCTGCCGAAGGCGGAGTGCCTGAAGGATGTGCTGGAGCGGGCCCTGCCGTACTGGTACGACGCCATCGTCCCGGACCTGCGCGCCGGCAAGACCGTGCTCGTCGCGGCGCACGGCAACTCGCTGCGCGCCATCGTCAAGCACCTGGACGGCATCTCCGACGAGGCGATCGCCTCGGTGAACATCCCGACCGGCATCCCGCTGCGCTACGACCTGGACGAGAACCTGCGCCCGATCACCAAGGGCGGCACCTACCTCGACCCGGTCGCCGCGAAGGAGGCCGCCGCGGCGGTCGCCAACCAGGGCAAGAAGTAAGAAAAGCGGAGGGCCGGGATCCCCCGGTGGCGTCCGGCCCTCCTCCACCCCGTAGTCGCCGCGAGGGCGTAGCCACGGAACGACCCGCAAAACGCCGCCGGTGACGAGGCAGTCGATTTCTCGACGCCGCGGGGTTTGCGGCGTCGAGAAATCGCCTGACTCGTCACCGGTTACAAGGCGTTTTGCCGCGGAGCGAAGCGAAGCAATCAGGCTCAGGCTCAGGCTCAATTTTCTCCGGTTACCAGGTAGATCAGGTGCTCGCCGATGTTGACGGCGTGGTCGGCGTAGCGCTCGTAGAAGCGGCCCAGCAGGGCGCCGTCGATCGCGGTCTCGGCGCCGTAGGGCCAGTCGTCGGCCAGCATGATCTTGAACAGGGCGCGCTCGAGGTCGTCGATCGCGTCGTCGTCCTTCTCCAGCTGGGCCGCGCCCTCGGCGTTCGGCTTGGCGATCAGTGCGGTGATCTTCTCGGCCATCTGGTCGGCGACCTCGGCCATGCCCTTGAAGGTGGGCCGCAGCTCGGCCGGAACCGCCGGCGACGGGTGCCGCCGGGCGGCCGTCTTCGCCACGTGCTCGGCCAGGTCGCCCATCCGCTCCAGGTCGGCGCCGATGTGCAGGGCGGTGATGACCCGCCGCAGGTCGGACGCGACCGGCGCCTGCCGGGCGATGGTGTCGGCCACCTTCAGCTCGATCTGGTCGTAGACGGCATCGACCTCGGCGTCCCGGTTGATCACCGCCTGGGCGGCGCTCAGGTCGGCGGCCAGCAGGGCGGTGGTCGCCTTGCGCAGTGCGGCGCGGACCGACTCGGCCATCGTCACCAGCAGACGGCTCACCTCGACGAGATCGGCCTGGTACTCCTCGCGCATTTCTCAAGTCCTCTTTCGCTGGGTGACACCCCGTGTGCCCTGCTCACGCTAGGTCCATGGGGCGGCCTCAACATGAACACCGGTGAACGACGCCGGGCCTGATGGTGAACATTGTTCGACGCGCGCCCGATTTGCCGTAATGACCCTGTGGCTCAGGTGAACAATGACCCTACGATCGCAGCGTGGAGTGGGAATACGCCGCCGGCCTGGTTTCAGCCGCGCTCGCCGTCGGTGTGGGAGCGGGACTGGCCCTCGCCCGGTTGCGCCGGTCGGGTGGATCAGCCCGGCCCGGCGCACCGGAGGGGAGAGCCGACATCGAACCGGACGACGATCGCCCGGCGGGCAAGCACGGCCTCAAGGGGCTCGGCCGCAAGAGCCTCGACTCGCTACGGGTCGGGGTCGTGGTGCTCGACGCGGAGGACCATCCGGTCCTGGTCAATCCCGCGGCGCGGGCCATGGGGCTGTTGCGGTCCGGTGGGGCGCCCGGGACCATCGCGGCTCATCCGATCCTGCGGACGCTGGCCGGGCAGGTGCGGCGCACGGGCGTACGCCGGGAGGTTGAACTTGATCTTCCGCGGGGTCGTGCCGGAGGCGGGCACGCACCGCTCGGCCTGCACCTGCGGGCCGTCGCGCTGAACTCGACGCACGTCGCGGTCGAGGCCGCCGACGTGACCGAGTCGCACCGTCTCGCCCGGGTCCGCCGCGACTTCGTGGCCAACGTCAGTCACGAGCTCAGGACGCCCATCGGGGCCCTTCAGCTCCTGGCCGAGGCGCTGCTCGACGCCACCCAGATGCCGGAGGCGGCACCGGAGGCCCAGTCCGAGGACCTGCTGGCGGCGCGCCGGTTCGCCGAGCGCATCCACCACGAGTCCGCCCGGATGGGCCGTCTGGTGAACGAGCTGCTCGAACTCACCCGGTTGCAGGACGCCGAGCCGCTGCCCGACCCCGAGCCGGTCTCGCTGGACTGGGTGATCGCCGAGGTGATCGACCGGACCCGGACCACGTCCTCGGCCAAGGGCATCGAGATCACCTACGACGGCCCCAAGGGCGTCATGGCGTACGGCAACGACAGCCAGATCGCCACCGCGGTCACCAACCTGGTGGAGAACGCGATCGCGTACTCGGGTGAGGACACCAAGGTCTCGATCACCCTGCGTCACAGTGACGACTGGCTCGAGATCGACGTCGCGGATCAGGGCATCGGCATCGCCCCGCAGGACGTCGAGCGGGTCTTCGAGCGGTTCTACCGTGCCGACCAGGCCCGATCCAGGTCCACCGGCGGAACCGGCCTGGGCCTGGCCATCGTCAAGCACATCGCCACCAACCACGGGGGCCGCGTCGACGTGACCAGTTCACTCGGCGACGGCTCTACGTTCACCTTGCGCCTACCCGCGCGACCCCCTGAGTCCCCCTCGTCGTCACCGACGGCGATTGAGATCGAGTCCGGTGTGGCCGGGCGCTGAGTCTTCCGGGCGGCTCCGCCGTCAAACCCGGAAACCCGCGTTTGACCCTGTCACCGACGACGGAAGGAACTTCATTGGCACGCGTGCTCGTGGTCGAGGACGAGGAGTCGTTCTCCGACGCCCTGTCGTACATGCTGCGTAAGGAGGGTTTCGAGGTCTCGGTCGCCGCGACCGGAACCTCCGCGCTCACGCAGTTCGACCGGACCGGTGCCGACATCGTGCTCCTCGACCTCATGTTGCCGGAGATGTCCGGCACCGAGGTCTGCCGTCAACTACGGCAGCGCTCGGCGGTCCCGATCATCATGGTCACCGCCCGGGACAGCGAGATCGACAAGGTGGTCGGCCTGGAGATCGGTGCGGACGACTACGTCACCAAGCCGTACTCACCGCGGGAGCTGGTCGCCCGCATCCGTGCGGTGCTGCGCCGCCAGGGGGCCGAGGCCGCCGAGGTGAGCACCCCGACGCTCGCCGCCGGCCCGGTCCGGATGGACGTCGAGCGGCACGTGGTGACCGTCGACGGCGCCGGCGTCCAGCTGCCGCTGAAGGAGTTCGAGCTGCTCGAACTGCTGCTGCGCAACGCCGGCCGGGTGCTCACCCGGGGCCAGCTGATCGACCGGGTCTGGGGCGCCGACTACGTGGGCGACACCAAGACGCTGGACGTGCACGTGAAGCGGCTGCGCTCCAAGGTGGAGCCGGAGCCGTCCGCGCCGCGCTACATCGTCACCGTGCGCGGCCTGGGCTACAAATTCGAGCCCTGATTTTCACCCTTGCGCAATGACAACTCGCGCCGTGACAATGGAGTCATCGGGAGGCCGTCCGTGAGTGGCCACCCGACCCCCCTGGAAAAGGCGGCGAGGCCGGCTCACGCCCGCCTCGCCGCTGGGGAGCGGCCGCCTCGGCCGTGGCCGGGTGCACCGCGATCAGGCCGCTCTTGATCCGGGCCGCGCAGATGGTGGCCAGTTTCTCGTAGGCGGCCGTGCCGATCAGCGCGGTCAGCTCCGGGGCGTAGGTGAGGTACATCGGCTCGGTTCCGACGTGGGCCTCCGAGGACGACGTGCACCACCACGCGAGATCGTGACCGCCCGGCCCCCAGCCGCGGCGGTCGAATTCGGTCAAAGTGGACTGGAGCAGCTTCGTCCCGTCCGGGCGGGTGATCCAGTCCTGCTCTCGGCGGACCGGGAGCTGCCAGCAGACGTCCGGCTTGTAGGCGAGCGGGTGCACCCCGTCCCGCAGGGCCTGGGCGTGCAGCGCGCAGCCGCCACCGCCGGCGAAATCCGCCTCGTTGAGGAAGACGCAGGGGCCGTCCGCGGACCGCGTCGCCGTCCGCCGGGCGGGCTTGGTCCCGTCGACCGTGTCCACCTCGGTGTAATTCTTGAACCCGCGCCGGTGGTGCTGCCAGGTCTGCGGAGTGAGTTTCGCGGCCGCCGCCTTCACCCGGTTCTCGTCGTCGGCGTCGGTGAAGAACGCGCCGTGCGAGCAGCAGCCGTCCTCGGCGCGGCCGGGCAGGATGCCCCGGCAGGCGGAGCCGAAGACGCAGGTCCACCGGGAGAGCAGCCAGGTCAGGTCGGCCCGGACCAGATGCTGTTCGTCGGCGGGGTCGAGGAATTCGATCCATTCCCGAGGGAAGTCGAGGGGTACTTCCCGGGTGGGCGGCGTGCGGCTCATCCGGCTCAGGGTACGCGCACCGGTGGATCATGACCGTTTAGAGCGGATATATCCGAGCCTGTTGCGCGCCGCTACGCTGAAGAGCGTGACTTCCCGCGTACCCGTGCTTCTCTCCAGCTCCTCGGTCTTCCCCGAGCCGACGGCGGCGGCGTTCGAGATGGCGGCCACGGTCGGCTACGACGGTCTCGAGGTCATGGTGTGGACCGACGCCGTCAGCCAGGACGCCGGCGCCCTCAAGGGCCTCGCCGACCACTACGGCGTGCCGGTCCTCTCGGTCCACGCGCCCTGCCTGCTGGTCACCCAGCGGGTGTGGAGCTCCGATCCGTGGGAGCGGCTGACCCGGGCCGCCCAGCTCGCCGAGACGCTCGGCGCGCCGACCGTGGTGGTGCACCCGCCGTTCCGCTGGCAGGGCGACTACGCGCGCAACTTCGCCGAGGGGCTCACCAAGGTCCGCGGCCGCCATCCGGATCTGACCTTCGCGGTGGAGAACATGTTCCCGATCAAGATGGCCGGTCGATGGGTGGTGCCGTACAACCCGGGTTGGGATCCGACCGAGACCGGCTTCAACGCGTACACGCTGGACCTGTCGCACTGCGCGGCGTCCCACGTCGACGCGCTGGAGATGGCCGACCGGATGGGCGCCGGCCTGCGTCATGTCCACCTCGGCGACGGCACCGGCGAGGGCCGCGACGAGCACCTGGTGCCGGGCCGCGGCAATCAGCCGTGCGCCGAGCTGCTGCGATCGCTGGCCGGCCGTGGCTTCACCGGCTCGGTGGCGCTGGAGATCAACACCCGCAAGGCGGCGAGCCGTCCGGCCCGCGAGGCCGACCTGCGCGAGGCGCTGGCCTTCGCCCGCCGCCACCTCGAGCCGGCTGTGTCTGATGGCCTCGCCTCCGGCTCGGCTGCATTTCGCCCCTGAAGTCGGTGTCGAGGGCGCTGAAAACGACCACGCTTCGCTAGCCGTTTTCAGAGCCCTCGACACCGACGGGCGAAATGCGCGCTATAAGGCAGGGGTGAGGGCGGTGTTCGCGGCCCGCTTGCGGGCGCGGTGTGCGGCCACGTGTGAGCGGGTGGCACAGCGTTCCGAGCAGAACCGGCGGCAGTTGTTCGACGACGTGTCCAGATAGACGTTGCCGCACCGCTCGTCGGCGCAGATCCCGAAGCGGGCGCTGCCGAACTCGCAGAGCCAGACGGAGAGGCCCCACACGGCGCCGGCCAGGTATTCGGCGCTCACCGAGGAGCCGCGGCTGGTGACGTGCATGTGCCAGTCGCTGGCGTCGTGACCGGAGATGCGTGGCTGCACCGGGTACGCCTCGAGCAGACCGTTCAGCTCCCGCACCGCGTCGGCGTCCTGACCGGTGGTGCCGTGTTCGAAGACCTCGCGCAGCCGGCGCTGGGCACGGCGGAACGCGACGAGGTCCTTCTCCGCGACCTGATCGCGCATGTAGGCCTGATCGCCGGAGAACAGGGCACGCAACCCGGCGAGGTCGTCCAGACCGGCGTTGACGAGGTCGATCGCCGTCCGGGCGTACGCATCGAAGTTCACTCGACAACGGTAGCGGCACCGGAGGCGATGAAGCACACATGTGCTGTCTCCATCGGTGCGAATCGGCGGCGCACCGGGGCATCCGGAACACGCTCGGAGGTTACGCTCGCCCCATGCTCCGTTCCCTGTTTCTCGCCGCGGCCGGGTCCGCCCGGCTCGAGCGGCTGGTCGAGTCCGCCCCTGTCAGCAAGGGCATCGTGCAGCGTTTCGTCGCCGGCCGTGGCACCGACGAGGTCCTGCGGGTCACCCGGGAGCTGGTCGACGACGGCCTCGCCGTGAGCCTCGATCATCTGGGCGATGACACCCGGACGGTGGAACAGGCGGTCGCCGCCCGCGACGAGTATGTCGCGATGCTGTCCGGCCTGCACGGCGCCGGGCTGACGCCGGCCGCCGAGGTCAGCGTGAAACTCTCGGCGCTGGGCCAGGGGATCGACGAGAAACTGGCGTACGAGCACGCGCGCGCCATCTGTGCCGCGGCGGCCGAGGCGGGCACCACGGTGACGCTGGACGCCGAGGACCACAGCACCACCGACGCGACCCTCGAGACGCTGATGGAGCTGCGGCGGGACTTCCCCTCGACCGGGGCGGTGCTCCAGGCGCACCTGCGGCGTACCGAGGGGGACTGCCGGGAGCTCGCCACGGCCGGGTCGCGGGTCCGGCTGTGCAAGGGCGCCTACGCCGAGCCCGAGTCGGTGGCCTTCCAGTCGGCGCTGGACGTGGACAAGTCGTTCGTCCGCTGCCTCAACATCCTGATGTCCGGGGAGGGCTACCCGATGGTCGCCACACACGACCCGCGGCTCATCGCGATCGCCGAGGACCGGGCCCGCTGGTTCGACCGGTCCACCGGGGAGTTCGAGTTCCAGCTCCTCTACGGGGTCCGGTCCGAGGAGCAGGGCCGGCTGGCCGCGGGCGGCAACACGGTGCGGGTCTACCTGCCCTACGGCGACCAGTGGTATGGGTACCTGATGCGCCGCCTGGCCGAGCGTCCGGCGAACCTGGGTTTCGTGGCCCGTGCCGTGGCATCTCGCAAATAGCGGCATCAAACGGGCGATACCGTCATACATCCGGCGTGTCAGGCTTGACTTTTTCTGGGCATTTCACGGAACGTATCGCGTTGGTCACAGCCGTATCGATACCGTTCTGATGACACGCACGTCGTCCCCGCGGCGTCCGGGAGCCTCCGGCCGCGGCGGATCGTGCCTGGGAAAGGATCGGTGCGACGAGATGACGGGTCCAGCCCAAACCGAGGAACGGCTCGCCGAAGTGCGGTTCCTGACGGTGGCCGAGGTGGCCGCGCTCATGCGCGTTTCCAAGATGACCGTCTATCGGCTCGTGCACGGTGGTGACCTCACCGCGGTACGGGTCGGCCGCTCGTTCCGGGTGCCCGAGCATGCGGTACACGAGTATCTTCGCGGCGCCTTCTCGCAAAGCGCCTGACGACCCGGGGCCGTGTTGGCCCGGCTGGGACGGGCCGGTACGCTGGACCGGTTGGTTCCCGGATCGGTGCTACCGCTCCGGGCGCCCTCCAGTCGGCTTCCGGCCGTGCCCCCGGGCACTCCCGGTTCCATTCATCAGTGTTTCGAGAGGCTTTTCGTATGGGCTCCGTGGTCAAGAAGCGCCGCAAGCGTATGGCGAAGAAGAAGCACCGCAAGCTGCTGCGCAAGACCCGCGTCCAGCGTCGCCGTCTCGGCAAGTGACCCCGGGCCGGGCCGATGGCCCGGCTCCCGGCGGCACTTGCCTCCTGTTCGAGGCCGCGCATCGAAAGGTGCACCCTTGGTGACCTCACCACCCAGCGTTGTCGTGGTCACCGGAGTCAGCCGTTATCTCGGCGCTCGGGTGGCCGCTCGCCTCGCCGCAGATCCAAAGATCGACCGTGTCGTCGGTCTGGATCCGCATGACCCGCCGGCGGGCCTTCTCGGCCTGCTCGACGGTGTGGAGCGGATCCGGGCCGACGCGCGCGCGGCCACCGAGGCGATCGCCGACCTCGGCGCCGAAGCGGTCGTGCACCTGGCCGTGACCAGCGTGCCCGACGCGCAGCACGGTGGCCGTGCCGCGATGAAGGAACACAACGTCATCGGCACCATGCAGGTGCTGGCGGCCGCCCAGGGCGCGCCGCGGCTGCGCAAGCTGGTGGTGCGTTCCTCCACCGCGGCGTACGGCGCCTCCTTCCGCGACCCGGCCGTGTTCACCGAGGACACCGAGCCGCGCGCGGTTCCGCGTGGCGCGTTCGCCCGCGACATCCTGGACATCGAGGGGTATGTCCGCGGTTTCCGCCGGCGCCGCCCCGAGGTCGCCGCGACCGTCCTGCGGTTCGCCCCGATGATCAGCGAGTCCGCCGAGACGTCGCTGACCCGCTACTTCGCCCAGCCGGTGGTGCCCACCGTGCTCGGCCGTGACGCCCGGCTCCAGTTCGTCCACGTCGAGGACGCGCTGGAGATCCTGCACCGCTCGGTGACCGAGGACCATCCCGGCACCTTCAACGTCGCCGGTTCCGGCGTGCTGATGCTCAGCCAGGCCGTCCGCCGGGCCGGCCGGATCTCCCTGCCGGTGCCCGAGCCGGCGCTCTCCACCGGCGCGGCCCTGCTGCGCAACCTCGGTGTCGAGCAGATCGGGCTGGACCAGATCGACCTCTTCGTGCACGGTCGAGTGGTGGACACCACCCGGCTGATCAATGAGTTCGGCTTCACCCCGCGTACCACCGTGGCCGCGTTCGAGGAGTTCATCCAGGCGCACGCGGCCGGCTCGACGCTCACCGCGGACCGTCTGGCCGCCGCTGAGAGCGCGATCCTGGACGCCATCCGCCGGGTCCGGGCCGCCGCCGAGCCCGCGCCGGCGGGAAGCGACCGAGCATGAGCCAGGACGAATATCGGGACATGTTTCCCGGGCACACCGAGTTCCGGTTGCCCGAGCCGGCGCCGGTGCGGCGGGTGAACGGCCGCCGCCCCATCCCTGAGAGCCCCGAGCCGGCGCCCGCGGTCGGCGTGGCGGACAGCCTGGACGTCTGGGACCAGCGGGTGGCCGGCGGCCTGGCGTTCCTGCGCCGTCGCCTGGCCGGATCGTACGAGGTGGACGAGTTCGGGTTCGACCCCGAGCTTGCCGAGGCGGTCTTCCACCCGATGCTGAAGATCCTGTACAGGGACTGGTTCCGGACCGAGGTGCTCGGTATCGAGAACGTCCCGCTGGACGGCGGCGGCCTCGTGGTGGGCAACCACTCCGGCACGATCGCCCTGGACGCCCTGATGCTGACCGTCGCGCTGCACGACAAGCACCCCCGTAAGCGGCACCTCCGGCTGCTCGGCGCCGACCTGGTCTTCCGGATGCCGGTGATGAGCGAGCTGGCCCGTGCTGCCGGCGCCACGGTGGCCTGCAACCCGGACGCCGAGCGCCTGATGAACTCCAGCCAGCTGGTCGGCGTCTTCCCGGAGGGCTTCAAGGGCATCGGGAAGCGGTTCTCCGAACGCTACAAGCTGCAACGGTTCGGCCGGGGCGGGTTCGTGTCGGCGGCGCTGCGCACCGGCACCCCGATCGTCCCGGTGGCGATCGTCGGCGCCGAGGAGATCTATCCGATCCTGGCCGACCTGAAGCCGCTGGCCCGGCTGCTCGGCGTGCCGTACTTCCCGGTCACCCCGACCTTCCCGCTGCTGGGCCCGCTGGGGCTGGTGCCGCTGCCGAGCAAGTGGCTGATCCAGTTCTGCCCGCCGATCCCGACCGCCCACCTGCGGGAGTACGCGGACGATCCGCTGGTCGTCTACAACCTCGCCGATCAGGTCCGGGAGACGATCCAGGCCACGCTGCACGAGCTGCTGGAGAAGCGGCCGGATCCGTTCGGGCCGTGACCTCGGCGAGTGCCAAATTCCTGGAGTGATCCGTCCGGTCCGTCCTATAGTGACGGTTGAGGGGCGGCCCCGGAGTGATGATCTCCGGCACCGCCCCTCGCCAGTTCCGTCGTTCTAGAAGAGATCGCCGAGCAGGCCGCCCAGCACACCGTCGGCTTCCTCGTTCGCGGTGCCCGCCGGACCGGTGGTCGCGGTCGGCGTCGGCGTGACCCCGGCCGTGCCGGTCGGCGTCACGCCCGGCTGGCTCGCCTTGCCGGTGCCCGGCACGGTCACCTGCCCGGTGCTTCCCGGGTCGGCGGCACCGCTCTTGCTGGGCTTGGACGTGGCGGTCTGACCCGGCTGCTTACCGGTCGTCCTACCGGTGCCGTTCTGCTGCGAAGTGCCATCCGGGCCGCTGTCGCCGGTGCCCTCGCAGCGGTGCAGCTTCGGGCCGAGCGCGTCGGACCCGGACGGGTCCACCTTGTCGCAGGCGAGGCCGGCACGCAGGTCCTCGGTGCGGTCGGCGACGTCCTCCAGCAGGCCCAGCGAGACCGAGGCGCGCTCCCGGTTGGCCGGGGAGAGCTTCTCCAGCGCCGGGGTGAAGGTGCGGCGCTGCCCGGTGGCGAAACCGTCCAGCGTGGTCAGCGGAGTGGTGTCCTTCTGCGACACGGCCGAGGTGGTCAGCAGCCGTACGCCCTTGCGGGTGTCGGCGTCCATGTCGTCCAACACCAGCGCGAACTCGGGCTCGTCACCTCGCATGGCGATCGCCTCGGTCAGCCGGGTCCGGGCGAAGTCCAGGGACAGCTCGCCCCGGGTCACATCGGATCCGGCGATCGCGAGCTGGGCCCGTTCGGTCTGCCGCTTCACGCTGTACAGGGCGTCGCCCGGTGAGGCGCTCTCGCTGGCCGCGGAGATCCCGGAGACGGCCATCGCGCCGGCGGCCACGCCGATCACGATCGCGCCGCGGGCTCGTATCCGGCGACCGATCCGCCGCACGTTGCGGGTCTCGACGATCGGATCCGGATCGGGCTCGACTGCGGTGCGGCCGATGCCGTCCCGCTCGGCCGTGGCGACCAGCATGGCGCGCAGGCCGACGCGGAACTCGGAGTCGACCGGTGCGCCGGGCCGGGCCGCGGAGAGCCGGTTGCCGATGGCGACCAGCCGGTGGAGCTCCTCGTCGGCCTGGCCACGGCTGTGGTGGTGACGGGCGCCGCCGGCGTCGTCGATCAGTTCCGCGAAGTGCTCGGCACTCCGGGAGTTCGGAAAGGCGAATCTCACCGTGGGCACCTCCCCTCGCTCGTGACTGTCTCGCCGGCCTGCGGGCCGACGTCGGCGACCGGACCGTGGGTCACGGCCCCGGGTCGCATCCGGACAAACGCGCGACACGCGGCCCCGGTTACGGGTGCGAGGCGGTCCCATCGGGTATCGGAGATCGACATCTGAGAGCGCCGGATCAAGATTGGAACCCGTCCGGCAGGAGCCTGTTCAATGCCCGGACGGCCCGGTATTGGAGGGCCTTGATGGCGCCCTCGTTCTTGCCCATGGTCTGCGCGGTCTCGGCCACCGAGAAGCCCTGGAGGAACCGGAGCACGATGCACTCCTGCTGCTCCGGGTTGAGCTGCTTGACCGCGGTGAGCAGGGCCACGTTGGTGATGTGGTCGACCACCGCGGACTCCGGGCTGCCCTCCGGGCCCCGGTCCTCGCGGTCGGCGTCGAGCACGTCCCCGGTGGTGACCTCGAGGCGGTAGCGGCCGGACTTGAAGTGGTCGGCAACCAGGTTCCGGGCGATGGTGACCAGCCAGGCGCCGAGGTCACGGCCCTGCCAGGTGAAGCTGCCGATGCGCTTGAGGGCGCGCAGGAACGTGTCCGAGGTGAGGTCCTCGGCGAGCTGACGGTTGCCGACCCGGAAGTAGACGAACCGGAAGACGGTGTCCACGTACCGGTCGTAGATCAGCCCGAACGCCTCGGCCTCGCCGGCCTGGGCGCGCTCGACCAGCGCCCACACCTCGGCCGCCGGATCGCCGCGGTCGGGCCGGGCCGGATGCTTCGGCGGGGCCGTCTCGGTCGGCGGCCCGGTGGTGCTCTGCGTCGGCAGGACCACCGTGTGGTCACCGGTGACGGTGTCGGCCTCGCCGGTGTTCGAGTGCTGGCCGGTGGACTGGGCCGGGGGCCGGTTGGCGCCGGGGCGGCCGAACCTGCTGCCGTTGCCGGAGTTCGGCGTCGCTACAGCGGGCGGTCCGTTCGGCGGACGGCGGCTGCCGGCCTGTTTGGGGCTGTCACCGCGCAGCGCGTTCACGATCGACGACCCGCGCAGGGCGTTCAGCCCCTCGGAGAGCGCGTGCCGGGCCGCGAGCACGTCGCGGTGGTACGGGTCCTCGGCGTACACATGAGTCACTGCGCCTCCTCAACCCGGCGGGCCTGCGACGACAGTGGATCCGTCCCGCCAGACGTGGATTCACTGCGGTTCCGTGCTTTGTGGGGCACAGCGGCCTCCTCGGGATGAGGGTGGTCACTTCACAACAAAAGGGGCGGGGCAACCCGCTGAAAAGCCGGTCGACCTCACCCGTTGGTGTGGATTCGTTACACAGTGCGGAAGTATCGCCGAGTTCGGACACGGGGAGTCGCACACCGTGTGCGCTACGCGAAAAGCCGCGAACGACGCGAAAGCGGCAATGGCCTTCAAGGTCAACTTTTGCCGAACAAGCCGCGTACACGGCGCACCCGCTGTCCGCTGTCCCGGTCGGGCGCGCTTTGTGCCAGACTCGGGCCTCGTGGAGGAACCCGCCCGAGACCCGGTCGCCGAGGCCGCCGGCCGCCGTCCGGACCGGCCCGCGCTGATCGCCGGGGACATTGTCATCACATGGGCGGAATTGGACAGCCGCGTCTCCGCGGCCGCCGCCTCGATCACCGCACGCACCGCGCCCGGCGACCGGGTGGCGCTGCTGCTCGGCAACACCGTCGACTTCGCGGCCGCCTACTTCGGGACCCTGCGGGCCGGCCGGGTCGCGGTGCCACTCAGCCCGCAATACACCGCGGACGAGCGGGAGTACGCGATCGCCGACTCGGCGGCCGCCCTGGTCGTCGAGGAGCCGTTGCCCGGCGGGGTCCAGGAATTCGCGCGGGACGCCGTACCCGGAAAAAATGATCTTGCGGTGTTGCTCTACACCTCGGGCACGAGCGGGCGGCCGAAGGGCGCGATGCTGACCCACGCCGCGCTCGCCGCGAACCACGAGCAGCTCGACCGGATCGAGCCGCCGGTGGTCGGGCCGGACGACGTGGTGCTGCTGGCGGTGCCGTTCTTCCACGCCTACGGGCTGAACACCGGGCTCGGCACGGTGGCGCACCACGCGGCGACCGGAGTGCTGGCCGAGCGCTTCGACGCGGCCGCCTCGCTGGAGCTGATCACCCGTCACCGGGTGACCGTCACGGTCGGCGTGCCCGGTATGTACCAGGCCTGGACCCGCCTGCCGGCTCTCGCTCCGGCGCTGCGTGCGGTGCGCACCGCGGTGTGCGGCGCGGCGCCGCTGGAGGAGAGCGTGGCGGCGCGGTTCCGCGAGTTGACCGGCCGGGCCGTCCTGATCGGGTACGGGCTGACCGAGACCGCCCCGGTGCTGACCACCACGGCGGTGAGCCACCGGGACAAGAGCGGTTCGATCGGCCGCCCGTTGCCCGGTGTCGAGCTGCTCCTGCGTACCCCCTCGGGTCTGGAACTGTGGCGTGACGGCACCGCCTCGGTCGACGCGGATCTCGAGATCGCGGAGTCGGCCGGCACCGATCCGGGCGAGATCGTGGTCCGCGGGCCGAACCTGTTCTCCGGCTATTGGCCGGACGGGCGCGGCGGCCCCGGCCCGGACGGCTGGTGGCCCACCGGCGACATCGCCTACGCCGACGGCGACGGCGACCTGGTCCTGGTCGACCGGATCGGCGAGCTGATCCTGGTGAACGGCTTCAACGTCTATCCGGCCGAGATCGAGCGGGTGCTGATCGCGCACCCGGCGGTGTCCGCCGTGGCCGTGGTCGGGCTGCCCGACCCGGAGACCGGGCAGCGCCCGCACGCCTACGTGGTGCCGGCCGGGGAGCCGGCGCCGGGCCCGGACGAGCTGCGGGCGCACTGCGCCGCCCGGCTGGCCCGGTTCAAGCTGCCCGGCATCGAGCTGGTGGCCACGCTGCCGCGCTCGCCGATCGGGAAGATCCGGAAGGCCGACCTGTGAGACTCACCCTGATCAGCCGGGACGGCTGCCACCTGTGCGAGGTGGCCGAGCAGACGCTGGACCGGATCGCCCCCGGCCAGTGGACGAAGGTCGACGTGGACTCGTCCATCGAGCTGGAGCGCGACTACGGCGACCGGGTGCCGGTGCTGCTGCTGGACGGGAAGGAGCACGGCTACTGGCGCATCGAGGAGGAGCGCCTGCTGCGGGATCTGGCCCGGCAGCCGGGCGAGCCGCGACTGTAGCCTCGCTTCCCGTGACGTCAAAGCACCTGGTCTGGGACTGGAACGGAACCCTGCTCGACGACCTCCACCTGGTGGTCTCGTCGACCAATACGGCCTTCGCCGCGGTGGGCGGCCGCGACGTGGACGCCGACGAGCATCGGCGGGCCTTCCGGCGGCCGGTCGCCGAGTTCTACGCCGAGATGCTGGGCCGGGCGGTCGACCAGGAGGAGTTCGGCCGGCTGGACCGGATCTTCCATGACGCGTACCGCCTGGGGCTGACCGACGTGTCGCTGGCCGCCGACGCGATGACCGCGATCAAGACGTGGCCGGGCAGCCAGTCGTTGCTGTCCATGTGGTTCCACAGCGAGCTGATCCCGGCCGTCGAGGGGTACGGGCTGGCCGGTCTCTTCGCCCGCGTCGACGGGCTGCGGGCCGAGCTCGGTGGCGGGTTCAAAGCCGCCCATCTCGCCGCTCACCTGGACGAACTCGGCGTGGCCGGGCGAGATGTGGTGCTGATCGGCGACTCGCTGGACGACGCGGACGCGGCCGAGGCGGTCGGCGGGTGCGCGGTCCTCTACACCGGCGGGTTCACCCACCCGGCCCGGCTGCGGGAATCCGGCCGTCCGGTCGCCGACACGCTGGTGGAGGCGGTAAAGATGGCCATGTCACTCTGAGCCAGGTGGCCCTGGCGGGGGTCGAGCGGTAATACTCGACGGGTCGGCCCGACTAACACAGCCGGGTCGATCTTGTCCAATTGTCCCAACAAGATCGCGATTTGTGCACGCCTTCACAAGCGCCTACTCTGTGACTCCGACGAGCCCCGCTACCACAGCCACCCCACGAGGGTTTCACCGGTATCGCACAGACAGGGCTCACCGCAGGTTCGCCTCGTCGGCACGGAGTCAGATGAGTCAGCAGCGTCACGGAAGCACGCCCGGCGAGGCCGGTGGCGTCCCGGCCTTCCCGGATCTACCGGAGGCGACCATCGCGCGACTGCCGGAGTACCTTCGCGCCCTCCATCACCTCGCCGAGACCGGCGCGGAGACGGTATCGAGTGAGGGTCTGGCGGCCGCCGCCGGGGTCAACTCCGCCAAACTTCGCAAGGACCTGTCGCACCTCGGGTCCTACGGCACCCGCGGCGTCGGCTACGACGTCTCCCTGCTCGTCGCCCAGATCGAGTACATCCTGGGCCTCGACGAGAACCGGGCGGTCTGCCTGGTCGGCGTCGGCAACCTCGGGCACGCCCTGGCCGGGTACGCGGGCTTCGCCAGCCGCGGCTTCCGGGTGGTGGCCCTCTTCGACACCGACCCGAGAAAGGTCGGCGAGCAGATCAACGGCCTCACCGTGCGGCACATCGACGACCTGGAGCGGATCGCGGCCGAGGAGTCCATCGCCATCGGTGTGATAGCCACCCCGCCCGGCACCGCCCAGACGGTCGCCGACGCGCTGGTCGCCGCCGGTGTGACGAGCATCCTCAACTTCGCGCCGGGCGTTCTGTCGGTGCCTTCCAACGTCGATGTCCGTAAGGTGGATCTCGCCATCGAGCTGCAGATCCTTTCGTTCCACGAGCACCGCAAGGCGTCTCTGACCGCCCTCCCGGGCGGCCGGTCCGCCGCCGCGAGCCCGGACAAGCTGCCGGACAATCAGAAGGCGGTCGGTTCGTGAACCTGCTGAGCATCGGAGCCTCGTACCGCACGGCCGACGTCGCGGTCCTCGAGCGCCTCGCCATCGGAGAGCCGTCCGTCCCCGGTCTGCTGCAACGCCTGGTCGCCCAGCCGTACGTGGGTGAGGCGGTGGTCGTCTCCACCTGCAACCGCGTCGAGGTGTACGCGGCGGTCAGCGGCTTCCACGGCGGCCTCGGCGACATCTGCAACGTGCTGTCCGAGCACTCCGGCATCCCGGCCAGCGAGCTCGCCGGCCATCTCTACGTGCACTACGGCGAGGCGGCGGTCCGCCACTCGTTCCGGGTCTCCGCCGGCCTCGACTCGATGGTCGTCGGCGAGGCGCAGATCCTCGGCCAGCTGCGCGACGCGTACCACGCGGCCACCGAGGTCGACTCGGCCGGCCGGCTGCTGCACGAGCTGATGCAGCAGACGCTGCGGGTCGGCAAGCGGGCGCACGCCGAGACCGGCATCGACCGGGCCGGGCAGAGCGTCGTGACCGCCGCCCTCGACCTGGCCGCCGAGCACCTCGGCGCCGACCTGGCCGGGCGTTCCGCGCTGGTCATCGGGGCCGGGGCGATGGGCGCGCTGTCGGTGGCCACGCTCACCCGGGCCGGTGTGGGGCCGCTGCGGATCACCAACCGCAGCCACGAGCGCGCCGACCGGCTCGCCGAGGCGTACGGGGCGATCGCCGTCCGGTTCGATGAGCTCGACGCGGTGTTGAAAGAGGTGGACCTCGTGGTGTGCGCCACCGCCTCCACCGTGCCCGTGCTCACCCGGCAGCGCCTGGAGCGGGTCGGCCGGGAGCTGGTGGTGCTTGACCTGGCCGTTCCCCGCGACGTCGCACCGGACGCCGCCGGTCTGCCCGGCGTGCACATCATCGACATCGACAGCCTCGCCACCAGCCGGCGCGCCCACCCGGTCGCCGCCGAGACCGCGGCCGTCGAGCAGATCGTCGCCACCGAGGTGGAGAACTTCCTCGGCTGGCTGCGCGGCGCCGAGATCGCGCCCACGGTGGCCGCCCTGCGGACCCGGGCCGAGGAGGTCGTCTCGGCCGAGATGCGCAAGCTGATCGCCCGGCGGCCGGAGTTCACCGAGGAGCAGCGGGGCGACGTCTCCCGTACCCTGCACCGGGTCGTCCAGCAGCTGCTGCACTCGCCGACCGTGCGGGTCCGGCAGCTCGCCGCCGAACCCGGCGGCGACCAGTACGCGGCCCTGCTCCGTGAGTTGTTCGACCTGGACGTCCCGCTGGCCACACAGGCGAACGCGGTACCGGAGATCGGGGGGAAACCGTGACGCTTCGACTCGGCACCCGGGGCAGCGCCCTGGCGCTCACCCAGTCACAGATGGTCGCCGACGCGCTGACCGCCGCCACCGGCCGCCCGGTCGAGCTGGTCCGGATCGTCACCCCCGGTGACCGGTCCGACGCTCCGGTGGCCCGGCTCGGCGTCGGGGTCTTCGTCTCCGCGCTCCGGGACGCGCTGCTGGCCGGCGAGATCGACTTCGCCGTGCACTCGTACAAGGACCTCCCCACCGGCGAGCACCCACGGCTGCACATCGCCGCCGTACCGCTGCGGGAGGACCCGCGTGACGCCCTGATCGCCCGCGACGGACTGACGCTGGCGGAGCTGCCGCCGGGCTCGTCCATCGGCACCGGTGCGGTGCGCCGTATCGCGCAGATCCGCGCTTTGGGGCTAGATTTGCAGGTCACGCCGATTCGAGGGAATGTCGACTCGCGCATCGCCCGGGTTCTCGGACCCGAGGCCGACCTCGATGCCGTCGTTCTGGCCCGGGCCGGTGTGGCACGCCTCGGCCGGTCCGCGGAGATCACCGAGACGCTCGACCCGATGCTCATGCTGCCCGCCCCCGCCCAGGGCGCGCTGGCGGTGGAGTGCCGGGCCGACGACACCGACCTGATCGAGCTGCTGTCCGCTCTCGATCACGCACCGACTCGGGCCGCCGTGCTGGCGGAGCGGTCGATGCTTGCCACGCTCGAGGCCGGGTGCTCCGCCCCGGTCGCGGCACATGCCGAAATCGCCGAAGGCGACGACGGTGACGAGATTTACCTGCGCGGTGCGGTGATCAGCCCGGATGGGGTCCGAGCCATCCGACTGTCGCGCACCGGAACGCCCGCCGGCGCGGCGGAGATCGGCAAGGCGCTTGCCATCGATCTCCTCGACGCCGGAGCCGATACCCTGATGGGGAGCACAGAATGACCACCCGCACCGCCCGTAAGCCAGCCGGACGCATCGCGTTCATCGGCGCCGGACCCGGCGACCCGGAGCTGCTGACCCGCCGCGCGTATGCGGCGCTGACCGATGCCGACCAGGTGGTCTACGACCGCGGCGTGCCCGATACCCTGCTCAGCGCGATCCGCTCCGACGCCAAGGAGGACGCGCAGTTCAGCCCGGCCGAGGGCGCGCCCGGAGACGTCGCCAAGGTGCTGCTGTCCGCCGCCAAGTCCGGCCTCTCCGCCGTGCACCTCGTCGCCGGTGACCCGTTCGGCCACGACACGGTGGTCAAGGAGGTGCAGGCGGTCGCGCGTACCGCGGTGCACTTCGAGGTGATCCCCGGCATCGGCCAGGCCGAGGGCGTCGCCGCCTACGCCGGCGTGCCGCTGCCCGGCGTCCGGATCGCCGCCGACGTCGACGACGTCACCACCCTGGACTTCGACGCCCTCGCCGGCGCCGCGCAGAAGGGCTCCTTCGCCGTCGCGGTGGACGCCGGTGACCTGGCCGCCGTCCGTGACGGCCTGCTCGCCGCCGGTGTCGAGCCGGGCGTCCCGGTCGCGGTGACCGGCGACGGCACCGGTGAGACGCAGTACACCACCACCTCGACCGTGGACAGCTTCGTCGCCGCGGCGCTCGGCTTCACCGGCCGGGTCGTGCTCACCGTCGGCGCCGACGTGGCCGAGCGCGACACCCTCAGCTGGTGGGAGAACCGTCCGCTGTACGGCTGGAAGGTGCTCGTCCCGCGGACCAAGGAGCAGGCCGGCGCCATGTCCGCCCGGCTGCGTGCCTACGGCGCCATTCCGTGCGAGGTGCCGACCATCGCGGTCGAGCCGCCCCGTACCCCGGCGCAGATGGAGCGCGCGGTCAAGGGCCTGGTCGACGGCCGGTACGCGTGGGTCATCTTCACCTCGGTCAACGCGGTCCGCGCCGTCTGGGAGAAGTTCGGCGAGCACGGCCTCGACGCCCGCCACTTCGGTGGTGTGAAGATCGCCTGCATCGGTGAGGCCACCGCCGACGCGGTCCGCGCCTTCGGCATCCAGCCCGAGCTGATCCCGACCGGGGAGCAGTCCAGCGACGGCCTGCTGGCCGAGTTCTCGCCGCACGACGAGATCCTCGACCCGGTCGGCCGGGTACTGCTGCCGCGCGCCGACATCGCCACCGAGACCCTGGCGGCCGGGCTCATCGAGCGCGGCTGGGAGGTGGACGACGTGACCGCGTACCGGACGGTCCGGGCCGCCCCGCCGCCCGCCGAGATCCGGGACGCGATCAAGTCCGGCGGGTTCGACGCGGTGCTCTTCACCTCGTCCTCGACCGTCCGGAACCTGGTCGGCATCGCCGGTAAGCCGCACGCCCGTACCGTGGTCGCGGTGATCGGCCCGAAGACCGCCGAGACCGCGGTGGAGTTCGGCCTCCGGGTCGACACCCAGCCGCAGAACGCCTCGGTGCCCGACCTGGTCGAGGCCCTCGCGGAGTACGCGCTGGAGCTGCGCGAGAAGCTGGCCGCGATGCCGGCCAAGCAGCGCCGCGGCTCCAAGGTGCAGGGCCCGACCGCCCTCCGATTCCGCTGATCCACTGAACGAAGCGCGCCGTTTGCGAAAGCGGCGCGCTTCTTCGTTTCCCGTCGCTCGTCGCTCGTCGCTCGTCGCTTGTCGCTCGTCGCTTGTCGCTTGTCGCTTAGGAGCGCCCGATGTCCTTCCCTGACATCCGCCCGCGCCGTCTCCGGCGCACGCCCGCCATCCGCCGCCTGGTCGAGGAGACCCGGCTCGCTCCGTCCGAGCTGGTCCTGCCGCTCTTCCTGAAAGAGGGCCTGACCGAGCCGAAGCCGATCAGCTCCCTCCCCGGAGTCGTCCAGCACAGCCGCGAGTCGCTGCGCAAGGCCGCGACCGAGGCGGTCAGCGCGGGCGTCGGCGGCCTCATGCTCTTCGGCGTGCCGGACAACGCCAACAAGGACGAGACCGGTTCGGGCGGCCTCGACCCGGACGGCATCCTCAACGTCGGCCTCCGCGACCTGAGGTCCGAGCTGGGCGACAGCACGGTGATCATGGGCGACCTGTGCCTGGACGAGTTCACCTCGCACGGCCACTGCGGCGTCCTGGCCGCCGACGGCACGGTCGACAACGACGCCACCCTCGCGATCTACGCGGACATGGCGGTCGCGCAGGCCGAAGCCGGCGCCCACATGGTCGGCCCGTCCGGCATGATGGACGGCCAGATCGGCGTGATCCGCAAGGCCCTGGACGCGGCCGGCCACCAGGACGTGGCGATCCTCGCCTACTCGGCGAAATACGCGGGCGCCTTCTACGGCCCGTTCCGCGAGGCCGTCGAGTCGACCCTCCAGGGCGACCGCCGCCAGTACCAGCAGGACCCGCCGAACGTCCGCGAGGCCCTGCGCGAGGTCGACCTGGACGTCGCCGAGGGCGCCGACATCGTCATGGTCAAGCCGGCGCTGCCCTACCTGGACATCATCGCCGCGATCCGCGAACGGGTCACCGTGCCGGTCGCCGCCTATCAGGTGTCCGGCGAATACGCGATGGTCGAGGCCGCCGCCGCCAACGGCTGGATCGACCGCGAACGCGTCATCCTCGAAACCCTCACCTCGATCAAGCGGGCCGGCGCCCAGATCACCCTCACCTACTGGGCCACCGAGGTCGCCCAACTGCTCCGCTCGCGTTTTTAGAGAGTTCAAAACCGTTCCCGGTACGGCGTTCCCGCCCCCGGCGAGAATGGCCGCCCCGCCGAGCCACGCGATCCGGCTGCGGGGTCAAGCCTGTGCCGCGCCCGCCGGGCGTAGATCGGTGGTCCGGCACAAAACAAGACCACTCTCGCCCGCACAGCGGTGCACTCAGCACCCCCGCAAAACGCCGCCGGTGTCGAGGCAAGTGATCTGCCGACGCCAGCGGGGTTTGCTGGCGGCGGCAGATCACCTGCCTCGACACCGGTTACAAGGCGTTTTGCCGCGGAGCGAAGCGGAGCAATCAGGCTCAGCTGGGCTCGAGGCTTTGGACCAGTTGTGTGACGTCGGCTATGTACTCGTACCAGTCGCGGTCGGACTGGTAGCCCAGCTCGGCGTTGACCTTGAGCATCGACTCGTTGTGCTGCGCGTTCCACGTCTGGACCTGGCGCAGCGTCGGCTCGGCGGCCCGCAGCTCGAACAGCATCCGCGCCTTGATCGCCCGGTCGATGCCGTAGCCGCGGTGCTCCCGGACGACGATCGTGTCGTACTGGTCGGCCCGCTCCGGATGCTGCGCGGGAACGACCACCTCGGTCAGCCCGGCCACCGCACCGGTCGCCTCATGGATGGCCAGAACGATGAACGGCTTCAGGCCACGCCGGTGGAGCGTTTCGATGGAGTCGCGAAGCCGCTGCGGATCGGACGAGCGGGGCGCCAGCTCCAGGTCGTCATCGTCGTGCTGCGCCTCCGCCTTGGCCTGCGCGTAGGCCCCCAGCAGATGATCCGGTGGGCCGCCCGGGTGGTACTCGATCCGGTAGCCGGGGCTGATCCCGCTGGCCATGCCACCCAGGGCCAGCCAGTCCACCGAGTCCAGGTTGAGCACGCCGCGGGTCTCCACATACTCCCGTTCGAAGCCGAGCGACTCGTAGAACGGGATGGCCGTGGTGCCGCCGATCGCCTCCACCCCGATCGAGGAGAAGCCCTCCAGATAGGCCCGGCGCGCCGCCACCGCCACCAGCTGCCGGCCCAGGCCACGGCGCCGCAACTCGGGCCGGACCAGCACCTCGAGCACCCCGATGTCGCCGAGCAGCAGAATGCTGACATGCGCAAAGATCTTGCTCTCCCCCTCGGGGAGCCGGTCGTCCTCGGCCACCCAGGTGATCCGGCGCTCGCCCGGCATGGTCTCGGCCAGATAGTCCCGGACCTGCACGTCGCGCCAGGGTGGATCGTCCGGGAGGTCGGCCGCCAGGACCGCATTCACCGTCTCCACGAGCGAGCGGACCTCGGCCGCGGACGCGGAGCGGGGATCCCATTCACGCACCCTCACGGGTACATCGTGCCGTTTGTGAGACCTTGAGGGAAGTGCTGACCACGCAAAAGTGCAGCTACGCTCACGCTGAGTCGCGGAATGCGTGTCGATCACGCCTTGCTGCGGCGTCCGTAGTCGTCGGCGATCCGGAACACCTTCTCCGCGTACGGCCGGACCGCGTTGTAGGACAGGATCGCGTCCCACCAGGAGTCGGCGTTGGACATGTCGCGGCCGCCCTTGCAGAGGTACACGGCCGCGGTCAGGCTGGCGTCATCGACGTCGTTCGGGTTCACCACACCGTCCCGGTCGGCGTCGATCGCCGTCTCCTTCCAGGTGGACGGGATGAACTGCATCGGCCCCATTGCCCGGTCGTAGGTCTTGTCCAGATCCATCACGCCCTGGTCGGTGTCCGGGATCAGCTGCCGCCCACCCTGGCCGTCCAGTGGAAGCCCGATGATCGCCGGAAGCGCCACCCCGTCGGCGCCCAGCACCGCCCCGTTGACACTGCCGTGCGACGACTCCACCTCCCCGATGGCGGCGAGCGTCGTCCAGTTCAGATGGCAGCCGGGCGTGGTCTGCGCGGTGACCAGCTCGGCATAGACGTAGGCCTGCACCGCCACCACCGGAATGCTCACCCGGGTGCCGATCTCCGACGCCCAGCCCGCCAGCGCATCCGCGGGCCGGGTGTTGCCCACCGTCGGCTGAGGCAGCCCGCCGATCCCGGTCGGCGGCACCGGCAAACTCGGCGGCGCGCTGACCACCCCACCGCCCGGCACACCACCCGGCGAGGCCCAGACAGGCGGCGGCACCGAGGCCCCATCCGTCCCGAACGCCGGCGTCGCGCTCGGCGCGGGCACCGCCTCGAGCGCCTTGGGCACGAGATAGGCCCCCGAAGTCACCGCCAGCACGACGAGCGCCGCCAGCAGCACGCCGGGAAGAACCACCCGTCCACTGGGCCCCTTGGCCCAGGCCGCCGTCCCGCGCGCGGCCCGCTTGGCGGCAGACCCCGGCCGAAACCGCCGCCGTCGAGCGTCCTTCCCAGCCCCAGCACCCTTCGCCGCTCCCGAGTCCCCGACTTCGGAACCCTTCGCCGCTCCTGTGGTCGCGGCCTCGGCGCCCTTAGCCGCTTCGTCCGGGGCCTTTTCCGGTGCGGCGCTCTCGGTCGCAGTCGATTCCGCGGGGTTTCCCGGTTTCGCGGCTCCGTCCGAGGCTTTCCCAGTCTCGGTGGCCCTTTTCTCCCCGTCGCCGGCCACAACCGCATCACTCCCGGTGGCCTTCTCCCCAGCCGCCGCCGGCTTCTCCGGGCCGGACGACCCGGAAGCGGCGTGGACCGAGTCCGGTGAGGCGGAGGTAGCGGCCGCCGGAGTAGTGGCCTCGGCCGTCAATGCCGCGTCAGCCGGTGTGGCGGTCGGATCGATGGACGACGGGGGAGCGGACGCGGCGGCCTCCTTCGGGGCCGCACCGGAACTGCCCAGCGGCCCGCCCTTATGCGGTGCCGCGGGTCGCAGCTCCGGACGCTCTGCTGGGTTCTTCCGCACCTCCGCCACGCGTCGACCCTACCCGCCGGAAACCATTCCCGGGGAGGCCGCCGAAGCCCTGTGGACAACTCCCTCTACACGCCCCGGGACAGGGGCCCTACGCTGGTCGGATGCCGCGTTATGAGTACCGTTGCCGCTCCTGCGGCGCCACCTTCGAGATCAGTCGCCCGATGCGGGAGGCCGCCGCCGCGGCGACCTGCCCGGAGGGCCACGGCGACACCGTCAAGTTGCTCTCCACCGTTGCCGTGACCGGTCGCGGCGGAGCGGCCCCGTCCGCCGGTGGCGGCGGCGGTGGCGGATGCTGCGGCGGCGGCTGCGGCTGCTGACCCCCGTCGATCACCGCGCGTCCGCTCCGTGCCGGCCGCGCGGTGGTCGATCCCGGACTTCCCGCGGCCACCGCCCATTCCCGCCGAGCCCAAAGCACACCGCACCTCCCCGGCTGGCTCCCAGGGCTGTTTCGCGGGGCTTGAGAAAGCGCTGAGAGCCAGCCGGGGAGATCCGGTTGATGTCCGGGCGGCTCGACCATGTGTGGCTGAGTGGAACCCGGACACGCCGATGTGGAGTACGACGCAACGCATGGCCCGGGTGACACCCTGGTGAATATTCAGCGAACGTACGAAGATCCGGCGAGGCTTATCGCGGAAGAGCATCACGACGGCGGCACCGTGAGGGGATGGCGTCGCAAGGGAATGACCATGATCAGTGTCGACTTCGGCCGGTGACGTCTCGCTCGCGCGCGGTGGCGAAAGTGTGACCCGTTCGGGTACACCCGAACGGCCCGCCGCTTTTGCCCGCCAGCCGCGTTTCCGCGTTCGATCTCTTTCGTTACGAGACGCGTAGTCCCGTATGCCTCCGGTCGATCCCACGATCAGGACGTCCTCCGTAAGGGGTCGGCCGTGGCGGGCAAATGATTACCGTCCGTTTCTACGATGGGCGGTGACACAGAGATACGGCAGCATGAGTCGCGACTTCCCAAAGGGGGCGGAGGTTCCACCGTGTCGGGACGGATCGAGCTACCCAGTGGCCTGGTGACCTTTATGTTCACCGACATCGAGGGCTCGACGCGACTCGCCCGGATGCTCGGTGAGGCGTATCGGAGCGTCCTCGGCGCGCACCGAGCTGTGCTACGCGCTGTGTTTAAGGATTTTGATGGTGTCGAACTCCTTACGGAGGGTGACTCCTTCTTCGTGGCGTTCTCCAATGCCGACGCGGCGGTCGCGGCCTGTGTCGAGGCGCAGCGGCGACTGTCCGCGTACGACTGGCCACGCCGTGATGCGATTCCTAAAGTGCGCATGGGCCTGCACACCGGGCAGGCCGTTCCGATCGGCCAGGAGTACGCGAGCGCCGAGGTCCACCGTGCCGCCCGGGTGTCGGCGGCCGCGCACGGCGGTCAGGTGCTCTGCTCGGAGGCGACCGCCCTCGCCGTGACCGCCACCTTCGCCGCGACCTCCGGCGGGGGCGCCGCGGCCGCCGCCACGCTGGCCACCGTGGACCTGCTGGACATCGGCGCCTACCGGTTGCGCGGGTTCGACGACGACGAGCGGATCTTCCAGGTGTGCGCGCCCGGCCTGGAGCGGGACTTTCCGCGCCCGCGGACCGCCGAGGCGCCCCGGCACAATCTGCCCGCCGAGCACAGCCCGTTCGTCGGGCGGCGTACCGAGATCACCGAACTGTCCGAGCTGATCAGCCACAACCGTCTGGTGACGGTGGTCGGGCCGGGCGGTTCCGGTAAGACCCGGCTGACCCTGGCGGTGGCCGAGCGGCTGCTTCCGGCGTACCCGGGCGGGGTTTGGACGATCGATGCCGCGACCGCGGCGCAGGGCCTGCCCAACGCCCTGGCCGCCGCCCTGGGCCTGCGCCCGGAACCGGGCCGTCCGATGATCGACACGGTGGTCGAGCAGTGCGCCGAGCGCCGGATGCTGGTGCTGTTGCAGACCTGCGACGCGGCGCCCGCCCTGACCGCGACGCTGGCGCATCGCCTGCTCGGCCGGTGCCGCCGGCTGGACGTGGTGGCGACCGGCCGGGCGCCGCTGGCGCTCGCCGGGGAGACCGTGTGGCGGATCCCGCCGCTCGCTCCGGCGGACGCGTTCGCGCTGCTGCGGGACCGTGCGGCGGCCGCGCAGGGTGGCCGCCCGGGTGACGGTGACGCGCAGCTGGCCCGGCTGGCCGCGCGGCTGGAGGGTTCGCCGCTGGCGATCCAGCTGGCCGCCTCCCGGCTGCGGCTGCTGCCGGCCGAGCATCTGGCCCGGCGGCTCGACGACCCGCTGGGCGCGCTGGACAACGACGCGGCCGGGGACGGCCGGCACGCCAGCCTGGCCAACAATCTGGCCTGGTCGTACCGGACGCTGGGCGGCCGGGCCGCGGATCTGCTGCGCCGGCTCGCGGTCTTCGCCGGGCCGGTGGATCTCGCGACGGTGGAGTGGTGCGACGCGGAGGGGTTCAGCGCGCTGTCCGAGCTCGCCGACAAGTCGCTGGTCGAGGTGATCCCCGGCCCGCGGTACCGGATGTCCGACCAGGTGCGGGCGTACGCGCTGCGCCGCCTCGCGGCCACCGGCGATGAACCGTCCGTCCGCGGCCGGCATCTCACCTGGTCGCTGCACACCCTGGACCGGGTCGCGGTGGTCGCCGAGGACCCCGGCCGTACCGTCTCGCTCACCGAGTTCGCCCCCTTCGTGACCGAGTGGGAGGGCGCGCTGCGCTGGGCCGCCGCGATCGGTGACGTGGTTGCCGGGCTGCGCCTGGTGGCCGCGCTGGATCCGTGGTGGCGCGAGCACGGCGGTGGACGGAAGGGCCGTGAGCTGCTCGCCGCCCTCTACCGGGCGCTGCCCGACGACGACTCGGTGCCGCCCGCCGACCTGGCCGGCGCCTATCTGACGCACGCCGGCCTGACCGGCGAACGGGCGGAACGCGACCGGTTCCTGACCCGGGCCGAGGAGGCGGCCGGGCGGTCCGGCGACCCGGCGCTGCCGATCCGGGTCCGGGCCGCCCGGGTGGCGCTGCCGGAGGGCGATCCGTCCGCCGCTGAGCAGAGCTGTCGCGAGGTGATCGCCCAGGCGGAGCGGGCCGGCGTTCCGAACGCCGCGCTGCCCGCCGTGCTGACCCTTGCCGAACTGCTGTGGCGACGGGACGCGCTCACCGATGCGGCCGACCTGCTCGGCGCGGCCCGGCATCTGGAGGCGATCTGCCCGGAGGCGCGTGGCCGCCGGGCCGTCGACTGGCTTCTCGGCATGGTGGCGCTGCGCCGGGGCGACCTGGTGGCCGCGCACGATCACCTGGTGGTGGCGTTGCGGTCGAGGTTGCGGCACGGTTTCCGGGGCGCGGCCGCGGACGCGGTGGCGGCTATCGCGGTCCGCTGCGCGCTCGGCGGCGACCCGGCGACCGCCACGGTGCTCTTCGGCGGTGCGGAGGTGGCGCGCGGCGCGCGGCGTACCGAGTCGTTCGGCGCGTTCTGGTCGGCCCAGCAGATGTCGCTGCGGGCGGCGCTCGGCGACGCCGCCTTCGACGCGGCCTATGCCGACGGCGCCGGCCTCGGCTTCGACCGGATAGTCGCCATGGCCCTGGCCGTCGAACACCCCGACCTGGAGGACGGCGCGGCCCGTTTCGCTCAGATCATCCGATAGAACCTTCCCCGGATCAGGTCTTGGGTAGGGAACGCACGGCCCGGTGGTAGGCGAAGGCGATGGCGTTGCAGGGACGCCGGGTCGCGGGGCGGTGTGCGTCGCAGACGCGGCGCATGTCGGCGCGGAAGACCTCGTCGACGCGGTCCTTGTGCCTGGTGAAGGTGCCCTCGGCGCGGTAGTTGCGGTAGCCGAAGTCGTGGCGCCGGCAGGCGTCGGAGAAGTCGAAGCCGAACGGCACCTCCAGCGCCCGCGTGCACAGATCGGTGGACCAGTCGAAGCGGTAGGACGCCCAACGGGCCGGTTGGCGCCTTGCGGTGTTCCAGGCGGTGTAGCTGGCGTCGGTCGGCTGGGTCCAGCGGGCGAGCACCTGGGCACGGCTCATCGACGCCTGTGCCGGTACGGCCGGGGTCAGGACGGCGAACAGCAGCGCGACCACCGCGATGTGGCGCATACGGGACCTCCAGCGCGCGGCCGGTGACGGATGTGATGTCCTACAGCTAGGACCTCAAGCTTGACCGTTAGGGTGATCGCGTGCGGGCGGTTCCATGATTCATCTACCTCTGGTCCGACAGGGACCGTTGCGGGCGCTGAGCGTCCGCCTGGTGATGGCGTGCGTCCTGGTGTTCCTGGCGGTCGGGGTCGTCTATGTCGACCGGGACGGGTACCGCGACGTCAACGAGGACGGGCTCACCCTCCTCGACTGCTTCTACTACGCGGTCGTCTCGCTCTCCACCACCGGCTACGGCGACATCACCCCGGCGACCCAGGAGGCCCGGCTGGTGAACGTCCTGTTCATCACCCCGGCCCGGGTCCTCTTCCTGATCATCCTGGTCGGCACCACACTCGAGGTGCTGACCGACCAGTTCCGCAAGGGGCTGAGGGTCAGCCAGTGGAGGCGCAAGTTGAAGGACCACGTGATCATCTGTGGTTACGGCACCAAGGGCCGGGCCGCGGTCGCCGCGCTGCTGGAGACGGGCTACGACAAGTCCCGGATCGTCATCGTGGAGAACCGTGAGGCCGGCGTCCGGCAGGCCACCCAGGGCGGGTTCGTCGTCATCGAGGGCGACGCCACCCGGTCGGTGGTGCTCAACGACGCGGACGTGAAGAACGCCAAATCGGTCATCATCGCCACCGACCGGGACGAGGCCTCGGTCCTGATCACGCTGACCGTCCGGCAGTTGACCGCCGGGCAGGTCCGGATCATCGCGGCGGTCCGGGAGCAGGAGAACGCCGCACTGCTCAAGCAGAGCGGCGCCCACCACGTGATCGTGTCGTCCGCGACGGCCGGCCGGCTGCTCGGCCTGACCACCACCGCGCCGCCGCTGATCGACGTGGTGGAGGACCTGCTCACCCCGGGGCAGGGCATGGCGCTGGCGATGCGCTCGGCGGAGCGGGCCGAGGTCGGCCGCAATCCGCGTGAGCTGATGACCCTGGTGGTGGCGCTGATCCGCCGGGGCAAGGTGCTGCCGCTCGGTGGTGAGCAGGCCGTCAGTATCGAGACCGGCGACCTGCTCGTCTACATCCGCGACGAGGCGACCGCACCCAACGGGGTGTCGGTCTAGGGTCTGTCCTGTCGATCACGCGGGGCGCGATCGACAGGACGGACCCTGGCTAGAGGATGGTCCAGGTGTCGCCGGCGTTGAGGAGACCGTCGAGCATCTCCTCGGGGGTGCCGGTGGCCTGGGCCTCCGCGTCGAGCACCTGCTTGCGGACGATCTCGTCGTAGGACGGGCGCCGCACGTTCCGGAACACGCCGATCGGGGTGGTGTTCAGGTCGGAACCGGAGAGCCGGGTCAGCGCGAAGGCGTACGCCGGATCGCTCACGGTCGCGTCGTGGACGATCGGGGTGCCGCCCTCCTGCACCTTCAGGCCGAAGCTGCCCTCGGGATGGACCACGTTGTATTTCCCGATCGTGATCGGCTGGCCCTGTTCCAGCCGGATCAGGTGCTCGTCCCGGGTGGCCGGATCCTTGACCAGGTCGAAGGCGCCGTCGTTGAAGATGTTGCAGTTCTGGTAGATCTCGACGAACGCGGAGCCCTCGTGCTCGGCCGCGGCCCGCAGCACCGATTGCAGATGCTTGCGATCGGAGTCGATGGTCCGGGCCACGAAGGTCGCCTCCGCGCCGAGGGCCAGCGACAGCGGGTTGAACGGCGAGTCCGCCGACCCGGCCGGCGTCGACTTGGTGATCTTTCCGATCTCCGAGGTGGGGGAGTACTGCCCCTTGGTGAGCCCGTAGATCCGATTGTTGAACAGCAGGATCTTGAGGTTCACGTTCCGCCGGAGCGCGTGGATCAGGTGGTTGCCGCCGATCGACAGGGCGTCGCCGTCGCCGGTCACCACCCAGACGCTGAGATCGGGCCGGGACGCGGACAGGCCGGTCGCGATCGCCGGGGCGCGCCCGTGGATCGAGTGCATCCCATACGTGTTCATGTAGTAGGGGAACCGCGACGAGCAGCCGATCCCGGAGACGAACACGATGTTCTCCCGGGGGATCTCCAGCTCCGGCATGAACTGCTGCACCGCGGCGAGGATGGCGTAGTCCCCGCAGCCGGGGCACCACCGGACCTCCTGGTCGGACTTGAAGTCCTTGGCGGTCAGTTTCAGCGCGATCGTCTCAGCCATTCTTGACCACGTCCTCGAGCATGCTCTCCAGCGTCGCGGCGGTGAACGGCAGGCCGCTGACCTGGTTGAACGGAACCGCGTCGACCAAATATCTCGCCCGGATCACCGCGGCCAGCTGACCCAGGTTCATCTCCGGGACGACCACCTTCTCGTACCCGGCGAGCACCTCGCCCAGGTTGGCCGGCAGCGGCGAGAGGTGCCGCAGGTGCGCCTGGGCGATGGTCAGGCCGCGCTGGCGCAGGGCCCGGCAGGCGGCGCCGATCGGCCCGTAGGTCGAGCCCCAGCCGAGCACCAGCACCTGCGCGTTCTCGTCCGGGTCCTCGACGTCCACATCGGGCACCGGAATGGCCTCGATGCGGGCCTGCCGGGTGCGGACCATGAACTCGTGGTTCGCCGGGTCGTAGGAGATGTCACCGGTCTTGTCGGCCTTCTCCAGGCCGCCGATGCGGTGCTCCAGGCCCGGCGTGCCGGGCACGGCCCACGGCCGTGCCATCGTCTCCGGATCACGGAGGTACGGCAGGAAGCGCCCGTCCTCGGTGTTCGGCGCCGTGGCGAACTCGACCCGCAGGTCCGGCAGTTCGTCGACGGACGGCAGCAGCCACGGCTCGGAGCCGTTGGCCACGTAGTTGTCGGACAGCAGGATGACCGGGGTGCGGTAGGTCAGCGCGATCCGGGCGGCCTCCAGCGCCGCGTGGAAGCAGTCCGACGGCGACTTCGGCGCGATCACCGCGAGCGGCGCCTCGCCGTGCCGGCCGAACAGCGCCATGTTCAGGTCGGCCTGCTCGGTCTTGGTGGGCATGCCGGTCGACGGGCCGGCCCGCTGCACGTCCACGATCACCAGCGGCAGCTCCAGGGCGATCGCGAGCGAGATGGTCTCGCCCTTGAGCGCCACACCCGGCCCGGAGGTGGTGGTGACGCCGAGCGCCCCGCCGTAGGCCGCGCCGAGCGCCGCCCCGATCGCGGCGATCTCGTCCTCGGCCTGCATCGTGGTCACACCGAACCGCTTGTGCTTGGACAGCTCGTGCAGGATGTCCGAGGCCGGGGTGATCGGGTAGGCGCCGAGGAACAGCGGCAGCCTCGACCGCACGGCGGCGGCCACCAGCCCGAGCGCGAGCGCCTGGTTGCCGGTGATGTTGCGGTAGGTGCCGGGCTGCATCTTGGCCGGCTTGATCTCGTAGCGCACCGAGAACGCCTCGGTGGTCTCGCCGTAGTTCCAGCCGGCCTGGAAGGCAATCTTGTTCGCGGCGACCAGATCCGGCCGTTTGGCGAACTTGCGCTCCAGGAACCGTAGGGTGGACTCGAACGGCCGCGAGTACATCCAACTGAGCAGTCCCAGCGCGAACATGTTCTTGGCGCGCTCGCCGTCCTTCTTCGAGACGCCGCTCTCGGCCAGGGCGCCTAGGGTCAGGGACGTGAGCGCGACCGGATGGACGGCGAACTCGGCGAGCGAGCCGTCCTCCAGTGGGCTCTCGGCGTAGCCCACCTTGGCCAGGTTGCGCCGGGTGAACTCGTCGGTGTTGACGATGATGTCGGCGCCGGCCGGCAGGTCGGCCAGGTTCGCCTTGAGTGCGGCCGGGTTCATCGCGACGAGGACGTTCGGCGCGTCGCCCGGGGTGAGAATGTCGTAGTCGGCGAAGTGCACCTGGAAACTGGAGACCCCGGGAAGGGTGCCCGCTGGTGCACGGATCTCTGCAGGGAAGTTCGGAAGTGTCGAGATGTCGTTGCCCAACTGGGCGGTCTCCGACGTAAACCGGTCTCCGGTGAGCTGCATTCCGTCACCGGAGTCGCCGGCGAATCGGATTACCACCCGGTCCAGCTGCTCGACTCGCTTCGCGGGAGCGGCCACGATTCAACCTCCATAAGGCGCGGTCCGGCGGCTTCAAGACTGTCGATGAGCCGGCCCGCAAATCGTCAGTTCCACACTACGTCGCCGCTCCTTACGAAGCGGCCGCGGACCGTTGCCCACGGTAGCCGTGGCGATGAACAACCAGCTAGCAGATCTCACTGGTTGCGTCAGATAGGCTCCCCGATCGTGGACGGTTACCTCGGCTCGTACGCCACCCTGGGGCTGCTGCTGCTCGCCGGAGTGCTGCTGTTCGTGGCCGCTTTCGGCGCGAACCGGCTGCTGCGCCCGGCCCACCCGGCCGAGCCGCCGGGCAAGCGGATCGCCTACGAGAGCGGCATCGACCCGGTCGGCGGCGACTGGGCGCAGGCCCAGATCCGGTATTACGTCTATGCGTACCTCTATGTGCTTTTCGCCGTGGAAGCCGTATTTCTCTTCCCGTGGGCGGTGATCTTCGACCGGCCGGGTTTCGGCGGCATGGCCATCGCCGAGATGGGCATCTTCGTAGCCGTGCTGGCCCTGGGCATCCTGTACGCCTGGCGCAAGAAGATCCTCACCTGGACCTGAGCGTCCGGATGGGTGGTGGGCTCGCCTACGGAATGCGGACATGTCAACATCGTGCGCATGGGTCAGCTTCTGCTCTTCATTGTCGTGGCACTGGTCGTCGCGACGATCGTCTTCGGCGTGACCGTTCTGTTGAGCGGGAGCGACCCCGGCCTGACCCCGGTCGAGCCCGACGGTCGCGCGGTTCCGCTGCCCAGCGACCGTCCCCTCGGTGAGGACGACATCTCCCGGACCAGGTTCGACTCCGTCTGGCGCGGCTACCGGATGGAGCAGGTGGACCAGGCGTTGCAGCGGGCGGCGTACGACATCGGCTACAAGGGCGAGCTGATCGGCGTGCTCGAGGCCGAGGTGGCCGCGCTGCGCGAGGGCCGCACCGAGGACGCCGACGCGCTGCGCAAGGCCCGGGAGGCCGCGATGGCCCCGGTCGCCGGACTGCCGCCGATCCCGGAGCCGCCGGTCATCCCGATGGACACCGGCCAGGAGCCGGTGGAGAAGCAATGAGCAGTGATTCGGGGGCCGGCCCAGGTAGCGGGCTCGGTGACGCCGCTCGGGCGGGTTCCGGCGAGTTCACCGCCAAGGTGATCGTCAACGCGCCCGCGTCCCGGGTCTTCGCCGCCTTCATGAACTGGGAGAAGCAGTCCGAGTGGATCCCGTTCACCCGGGTGCGGGTGGTCGAGGGCGACGGCGGCGAGGGCAGCCTGGTCGAGGCGATCACCGCGCTCGGCCCGGCGGTCCTGCGTGACGAGCTGCGGGTGGTCAAGGTCAACGAGCCGTACGAGGTCCGCGTCGTGCACTGCGGCAAGGTGCTGCGCGGCCCCGGTTCGATGCGGTGCACCGCGATGTCCGGCGACCGGACCCAGATCGTGCTGCACGAGTGGTTCCACCTGCCGCCCGGCGCGGTCGGCAAGATCGCCTGGCCGGTCCTCTGGCCGGGCTCCAAGATCGGCTTCACCGGGGCGCTCAAACGCTTCGCACGGCTCGTCGAGCAGGGGCGGCTACCGTGACCGACACCGGGCTGGTGATCGGCGCCGACGGGCAGCCTCGGTGCTTCTGGGCGGGCGGCTCACCGGACTACACGGCGTACCACGACGACGAGTGGGGCCGGCCGGTCCGCGGCGACGACGCCCTCTTCGAGCGGCTCACCCTGGAGGCCTTCCAGTCCGGCCTGTCCTGGATCACCATCCTGCGCAAGCGCCCGGCGTTCCGGGCCGCCTTCGACGGCTTCTCGATCGCCAAGATGGCCGGCTACACCGAGGCCGACGCCGAGCGCCTGATGGCCGACGCCGGGATCGTCCGCAACCGGATGAAGATCGACGCGGCGCTGCACAACGCCCGGGTGGCGGCCGAAATCGACCTGACGGAACTGCTCTGGTCCTTCGCGCCCGCGGGCCGGGACCGGCCGCGGACCCGCTCCGACGTCCCGGCGGTCACGCCCGAGTCCACCGCCATGGCCAAGGCGCTCAAGAAGCGCGGATTCAAGTTCGTCGGGCCCACCACGGCGTACGCGTTGATGCAGGCCACCGGCATGGTCGACGACCACCTCACGGACTGCTGGGTGCCCGTGATGAGATGAAGCCATGGCGCGATGGTCGGTAGTTCTTCCGGATGAGCAGTGGGCGACCGAGCGGTTGTTCCAGCACGATGTGGTGACCGTGGCGGGCGGCCCAGCCGAAGCCGCGGTCGGCGACGAGGTGCTGGTGGTCGCCGAACAGCAGGTCGTGGCGTTGGCCCGGGTGGAGAAGACCGACGGCGGTCTCGCGCTGTGGTACCTACGGCGGGCCTTCGACGAGCCGGTCCCGGCCGCTCTTTCGGAAGGCCCGATCGACGAGGCGACGTTCCGGCGGTTCGCCGAGCGCCTGGGCGGCCCGTCCGACCGGAAGCCGTGGCTGGTGAGCGTGGCCATGCCGATCGAGGCGGTGAACCCGGCCGAGGCGGTGCGCCAGTTCTGGTCGCACGTGCTGGAGCTGGGCCCGGCCGAGCTGCCCACCTACGTCTGGCCCTCCGGTGACGAACTGGCCATGCAGGCCTTCGTCCTCGGGGCCGAGGCGAACCAGGACCCCGAGGAAGAAGACGACGAGGACTAGCGTCCCTGGAATTCCGGGCGCTGCTTGTTCACGAAGGCGTTGACCGCGGCCGAGTGGTCCGCGGTCGCGCCGCAGATCGCCTGAGCCTGGGCCTCGGCCGCCAGGGCGTCGGACAGCGTGCCGGCCGTGGCGATGGACAGCTCACGCTTGATCGCGCCGTAGGCCACCGTGGGACCCGCCGCGAGCCGCGCGGCCAGCTCCTGGGCCGCCGGCAGCACCTTCTCGTCGTCGTCCAGCAGCTCGGTCAGCATCCCGATCCGGGACGCCTCCTCGGCCTTCACCGGCTTCGCGAGCAGCAGCAGCTCCACCGCCTTGGCGTGGCCCACGATCCGCGGCAGCGACCAGGAGATGCCGCTGTCCCCGGCCAGGCCCACGTTGGCGAAGGCCATCAGGAAGCTGGTCCGGGGGCCGCCGATGCGGAAGTCGGCGAGCAGGGCCAGTGAGGCGCCGGCCCCGGCGGCCATCCCGCCCACCGCGGCGATCACCGGCTTCGGCATGCTGGCCAGCCGCTGCGCGATCGGGTTGTAGTGCACCTGCACGGTGTTCAGGTCGGTCGCGCCCGACCGCAGCAGCGACGCGTGCTCCCGCAGGTCCTGGCCGCCGCAGAAGGCGCCGCCCGCGCCGGTCAGCACGATCGCCCGGCAGGACCGGTCGCCCTCCAGCTCGGCAAGGGTGTCCCGCAACGCCTCCTTGAGGTCGACGGTGAAGGAGTTCATCGCCTCGGGACGGTTGAGGGTCAGGGTGACTACCGCGTCAGTGCGGTCGACGAGGAGCGAGTCGTTCATGGGTTCGAGAATCCCACACGCGCTCCACGGGTGGCCGACTGCAGGCACCGTTCCACGTGCCGGTCGGCGGCCGGGCGCAGCCGGGTGGCGTGCTTGTCGAAGAATCCGGCGGCCTTGACGCCCGGCCAGCCCGGGGGCAGCAGCGCCGCGGGCAGTTGCGGGTCCTGGAAGAGGAACGACCGCCAGGCGTGCACCAGACGGAACCGGGCCGCGTACGCCTCCTCGTCGGTGCTACGTGGAGTGATCGCCTTCACTACGGGTAGTAGTGCTTCGACGAACTCCCGATACGACTGTCCGATGCGGGCGAGGTCCCAGGCCCGGTCCACGATCCCGGTGGCGTCCGCCGCGGGGCTCGCGCTGAAACGCTCGTAGCCCGCACCCGCCTCGGCCAGCAGCGCTTCGACCTCTTCGGAGGCCCGGGGCGCCACCCAGACCTGCTCGCTGAGCGGCCCGTAGCCCAGATAGGTGAGCCGGAGCGCGTCCCGCCGCGTGACCGGCTCGTGGAGCAGGATCATGTCGAAGCGACCGTCCCAGCCACCGCGACCGGTTCGGTACACCCGGGCGGCTGCCTCGTCGAGCCGCCGCGCGGCCTTCGGGGTGAGCAGATAACCCGGTCCGGCGGCCAGCCGGAGCGGATGCAACCAGCCCTGTCGCACCATTCGCGACACTGCGGTGCGGACCGCCGGAGCCGCGATGTCGAGCGGTGCCAGCAGCCGGACCAGCGCCGACACCGGGGCTCGGGAGCCGCGATCGCGCAGGTAGTCGCCGTACAGGTCGAAGAGTGCGGACCGCGCCTGCATGACCGCACATTGTGACAGCCCAAAAGACGATATGCTAGATGCTGTCACATCCGCCCGGGCTGGGTTTGGGTTCGCCGGTGTTCATCAGGGAAAATGTTTGATCGGCACGGTGGGCCGCAACGCGTGGAAACGTGAAACGGCCTGTACGGCCGCCGGTCGGAAACGAGCACCGCGTCGCGTGGGGCTGAGCACGTGACGGGGCTGCTGGCATTCCAGGAGCAAGTGGCTGTGGGGCAACCCACCGACCCTGACGTAGGTCTGAGGGGAGACAAGATGGCGGCGATGAAGCCGCGGACGGGCGATGGTCCGCTGGAGGTCACCAAGGAGGGTCGTGGCATCGTCATGCGCGTCCCGCTGGAAGGTGGTGGCCGTCTCGTCGTTGAGATGACTCCGGACGAGGCCAACGCGCTGGGTGACGCGTTGAAGTCGATCGCCGGCTGACGTTTCACGCGAGCCCGCCGGTACGGTACCGCCCGTACCGGCGGGCTTTCCACGTCTCAGGGAAAGGTCATCCTCCCGTGTTCACCATCCGATTGACCGACGTCTCCGACGACTCTCCGACCCGGGTCCTCCCGGTCGGCCCCGGCCTGGATCCTGAGATGTCCGCACTGGTCGCCGCGACCGAGGGCGCCGATACGGCGGGCCGGATCACGGTGTTCCCGCGCCCGCTGCGGCAGCCGTCCCGGGTCCTGCTGGCCGGCGTCGGCACCGGGGACGAGGCGGCCTGGCGTGCGGCCGGCGCCGCGATCGTGCGGGAGGCCGGCGACGACGAGATCCTGGAGGCGCTGCTTCCGGCGGACCTCGCTCCGAGCGCGCTGCGCGGCCTGGCCGAGGGCCTCTGGCTGGGCGGCTATCGCTATCGCGATGCCGTCAAGGCGCCCCGGTCCGGCGAGGTGCGGCTCGTTCTCGACGACCCTTCGGCGTACGCGGAGAGCCTGGCGGCCGCGACCGTGACCGCCGAGGCCACCTGGCTCGCCCGGGACCTGACCAACGCACCGTCGTCGGTGAAGAACCCGGAGTGGTTCGCTGGCCAGATCGTGGCCGAGGCCGCGCGCCGTCCCGGCCTGACCGTAACCGTCCGGGCCGGCGACGAGCTGGAGCGGTTCGGTGGTCTGCTGGCCGTCGGCGGCGGTTCGGTGTCGCCGCCGCGCTTCGTCGAGATGTCCTGGCAGCCGCCCGGCGCCACCACCCACGTGGTCCTGGTCGGCAAGGGCATCACCTTCGACACCGGCGGCATCTCGATCAAGCCGCGGGACAGCATGAAGCTGATGAAGAAGGACATGGGCGGCGCGGCCGCGGTGGTCGCCGCCACCCTGGGGGCCGCCGACCTGAACCTGCCGGTGCGGATCACCACGCTGGTGCCGCTCGCCGAGAACGCGATCGGCGGCGCCGCCTTCCGTCCCGGCGACGTGATCACCCACTACGACGGCTCGACCACCGAGAACACGAACTCCGACGCCGAGGGCCGTCTCGTGCTGGCCGACGCCCTGGCGTACGCGGCCGCCGAGCTCAGCCCGGACCTGGTGATCGACCTGGCCACCCTGACCGGGGCGAACGCCGTGGCGCTCGGCAAGCGCACGGCCGCCCTGATCAGCCCGGACGAGGAGCTGGTCACGGCGCTGACCGCGGCCGGCGAGGCGGCGGGCGAGCGGATGTGGCGGCTGCCGCTCGCCGACGACTACGTCGAGCACCAGAGCAGCGACATCGCCGACCGGATCAACGCGGGCCCCGGACCCGGCGTGATCACGGCCGCGCTGTTCCTGCGTGACTTCTACGGCCCGGTCCGCTGGGCGCACTTCGACATGTCCGCGCCGAGCTGGGCCGAGGCCGCCGATGCGGAACTGACCAAGGGCGCCACCGGCTGGGGCGCCCGCACATTGCTTTATTACCTCGCTTCGCTCGGCGGGGATACGCCCTTTTGAGTTGCTGGCGAGGGCTCCGAAAACGGCTAGGCGAAGCCGTGGTCGTTTTCGGAGCCCTCGCCAGCAACGGGCGTATCCCGGCTGCGCTACCTGTCAGCGCTTGACGGCGGTCAGAAGACCGGCGCCTGACGGGATCACCGCGGGGATCCAGTCCTCGGACTCACGGATCGCCTTGACCGTCTCCCGGATGGTCAGGGTGTCCACGTCCCGGGCGGACGGGTCGCTGATCCGCCCGCCCGCGTGCGCCCCGTTCACGATCAGCACCCCGCCCGGCCGGAGCAGGCGCAGGGCGGCCTCGGTGCAGGCGGCGAACTCGGTGGTGTCGGCGTCCACGAAGATCAGGTCGTAGACGCCGTCGGCCAGCCGGGGCAGCACGTTCAGGGCACGGCCGCTGATGATCCGGGTACGGGAGGACGCGTACCCCGCCTCCAGGAAGATCCGCCGGGCGATCCGCTGGTGCTCGTGCTCGACGTCGATGGTGGTGAGCACCCCGTCCGGGCGCATGCCACGGAGCAGCCAGATGCCGCTCACGCCCGTACCGGTGCCGATCTCGACCACCGCCTTGGCGCTGCCCGCCGCGGCCAGCAGGCGCAGCACGGAGCCGGCGCCGGGGGAGACACAGGGCAGGCCGAGCTCGTGTGCCAGGGCACGCGCGGTCTGCAGGACCGGGTCCTCGGTGGCGTAGGTCTCGGCGAACGGCGTCGATTGCGCCGCCGGCTGACCGAATGAACGAGCGGGACCGATGATGACGACCTCCGTACGAGCGTTTGTGATGCCCGCGGCGGAACCACGCACATCGGATAAGAGAGTAGAGCGATGTTCTCCGGTGACGCACTGCGCCGTCGATGGATAAAGGGGGTCACCCGGCTCGGGCGGACCCGTGGCAAGGTGGGTACCGGCGGATACGTGTCATCCTGGAGAGCGCGGATCCGGGCGAGCGGATGGAGGCACCGACGTGACCGACGGCTGGAACTGGCGCCGGCCACCGACGCCGCCTGCCCACGGCGCCCCGCAGTCCACGACTCCCGGCCGGTCCTCCGGGCCCGAGCCAGACTCGCCCTGGTGGTCCGGCACGACGACCGACCCGTGGCGTGATCCGTACGCTCCGTCAGCGGTGGTCCTGCCCACCCCATTGGCCGGCGGAGGGGCCCCGGAGCCGGTCTCCGATCCCGACGCGCCCCGCCGATCATGGGCGCCGATCATCGTGATCTGCCTGGTCACCGCCCTGCTGGCGGGTGGCATCGGCGGCACGCTCGGGTTCGTCTTCGCGGTTCGCGGCGGGTATGCCGCGAGCGGCGGGACCCAGCTCGGCGCGTCCGGCGGGCAGATCCCGGAAAATACGCAGCGTGCACCCGAGTCCCTCGCCGGAGTGGCCGAGCGGGTCATGCCGAGCGTCGTCACGGTCCGGGTCAGCGGGGCGATCGGCTCCGGTTTCGTGGTGTCCACGGACGGTTACGTGATCACCAACGACCACGTGGTCGAGGGCGCCGACGAGAGCTTGTCGGTCTCCTTCCACGACGGCTCCACGGCCACCGCGAAACTGATCGGCCGCGACCCGGAGTCCGATGTCGCAGTGATCAAAGTCGCAAAGAGCGGCCTCACGCCGGTCTCGCTCGGCAACTCCGACGACATCGCGGTCGGGGACCCGGTGCTCGCCTTCGGTTCGCCCCTCGCGCTCGTCAACACGGTCACCCAGGGCATCGTGAGCGCCCTGGACCGGCCCATCCAGGCCGGCGAGGGTGGCACCACCCGCTACTACGCGGCCATCCAGACCGACGCCGCGGTCAACCAGGGCAACTCCGGCGGGCCGCTGGTCAACGCGGGCGGCCAGGTGGTCGGGGTCAACTCGGTGATCCGCTCGGTCGGTGGCGCCGACACCGAGGCCGGCAACATCGGCCTCGCCTTCGCCATCCCGATCAATCAGGCCAAACGGGTGGCCGAGGACATCATCGACACTGGGAAGGCCCGGCGGACGGTCATCGGCGCCGAGGTGATCACCGGGGAGACGGTGGCCGGCGCCCGGCTGCGCGGGGTGGAGTCGGCCGGCCCGGCGGCGACGGCCGGTCTGCGTGCCGGCGACGTCATCACCAAGCTCGACGGGCATCCGCTCGAGGAGGGCACCGACCTGATCGCGCTGGTCCGCAAGTACGCGCCCGGTTCCACGGTCGCGGTCGAGTACCGCCGCGGCACCAAGACCGCGTCGGTCTCGGTGACCCTCGCCGCGGACACCAACTGACAGTCAGGTCCCATCCGGGTGGGCTGTGCTTGCACAGGGAGCGTGCGTAGTCTTGGCGCGGGACGCTGGGGAGGCCGGACGTGTTCGAGAATCTGAACTGGTGGGAGATCGGCGCGCTGCTCATGCTCGCGCTGTTGATCTTCGGTGAGCGCCTGCCCAAGGTGCTCGGGGACGGTCTGAAGATGCTGCGCGGGCTGCGCAACATGGCTCAGGGCGCGACCGCTGACCTGAGCCGTGAGCTGGGCACCGACATCCAGCTCGAGGACCTGCACCCGAAGGCGTTCATCCGCAAGCACCTGCTCAGCGAGGAGGACGAACAGGCGCTGCGCAAGCCGTTGCAGAGCCTCTTCGACGACGTGAAGCAGGACCTCAACGGGGTCAAGTCGGAGCTCTCCGACGTCGCCTCGGCGGCCGACTTCAAGAGCACCCCGAAAACGACCGCGCCGGCCGAGGCTCCTCGACCGGCGCAGCAGCGTTACGACCTCGACGCGACCTGAGGTCTAGCCCCGCCCGCAATTCGCCGCCGGTGAGATGGCAAGCGGTTTTGCGACGCCCGCGGGGTTTGCGGGTGGCGGAAAACCGCCTGCCGTCTCAGCGGTTACAAGGCGAATTGCCGCGGAGCGAAGCGGAGCCAGTTATTTTGTGTTGACCATGAGGCCCAAGGGCTTGCCGACCAGGGACTCGCGGCGGACGGCCAGCTTGTCGGCCACGCCGTCGAGGGCCTTGGCGGCCGGGGCGTCCGGCTCGGCCAGCACGATCGGGGTGCCGCCGTCGCCGGCCTCACGGACCCGGGTGTCCAGCGGGATCTGACCGAGCAGCTCGACCCGGGCGCCGATGGTGGTGCTCAGCGAATCGGCCACGGTCTGGCCGCCGCCCGCGCCGAAGACCTCCATGCGGGAGCCGTCCGGCAGCTCCAGCCACGACATGTTCTCCACCACGCCGACCAGGCGCTGATGGGTCTGCAGGGCGATCGCCCCGGCCCGCTCGGCCACCTCGGCGGCGGCCATCTGCGGGGTGGTGACGACCAGGATCTCCGCGTTCGGCAGGAGCTGGGCCAGCGAGATGGCCACGTCACCGGTGCCCGGCGGCAGGTCGAGCAGCAGCACGTCCAGGTCGCCCCAGTAGACGTCGGCGAGGAACTGCTGCAGGGCGCGGTGCAGCATCGGGCCACGCCAGACCACCGCGGCGTTGCCGGAGGTGAACATGCCGATCGAGATGACCTTCACACCGTGCGACTGCGGCGGCATGATCATTTCCTCGACCCGGGTCGGGCGGCTCTCCACACCGAGCATCCGCGGCACCGAGTGGCCGTAGATGTCCGCGTCGATCACGCCGACCGACAGGCCCCGCTTGGCCAGGGCCGCGGCCAGGTTCACGGTGACGCTCGACTTGCCGACGCCGCCCTTTCCACTGGCGACCGCGTACACCCGGGTCCGGGAGCCCGGCTGAGCGAAGGGAATGACCGGTTCCTCCGAAGCGCCACCACCACGCAGCGTGGTCTGCAGCGCCTTGCGCTGCTCGTCGGTCATCACCCCGAAATTGATCTCGACCCGGTCGATGCCGGGGATCTTCGTGAGGGCGGCGGTGATGTCGTTGTTCAGCTTGTCCCGCAGCGGGCAGCCGGCGACGGTGAGCAGCAGATCGACCTTGACCAGGCCGTCGCTCACGGTGAAGCCCGAGACCATGCCGAGGTCGGTGATCGGGCGGCGGATCTCGGGGTCGTCCACGGTCGCCAGAGCGGCCTGGATCGCGTCCTCGAGCGTGTTGGCGGGAGCGGACATGCAGCCCATGCTACGTCGAGGTCAGAGCCGCTCTTCCTGAGGTGAGACTCACTCCATACGGCGCTTCTCACGGCGCATCGCGGCCTCGTCGAGCTCGTCCGCGAGACGGCTCAGCTCCGACCGCAGGAAGTCCCGGGTCGCGACGTCACCCAGGGCGATCCGCAGCGCGGCGATCTCGCGGGCCAGGAACTCGGTGTCCGCCTTCTGCATCGCCGCCCGCCGCCGGTCCTCCTCCATGGCGAGCCGGTCGCGGTCGGCCTGCCGGTTCTGCGCCAGGAGGATCAACGGCGCGGCGTACGACGCCTGGAGCGACAGGATCAGGGTGAGGAAGGTGAACGTGTACGGGTCGAAGCGCAGATCATCCGGCGCCAGCGTGTTCCACGCGAACCAGGCGGCGATCACCACCGTCATGTAGACGATGAACTTCGCCGTGCCCATGTACCGCGCGATGCTCTCCGACCAGCGGCCGAACGCCTCCGGGTCGAACCGGGGCAACTGCATCCGCCCCGGGTCGCGTGGCCGGTCCAGCCCCCGCCTGTTGTCGCTCACGGGATCACCTGCTCGTCCACGTGCGCGTCGTGTTCCCGCCAGTCGCGCGGCAGCAGGTGGTCCAGCACGTCGTCGACGGTCACCGCGCCGAGCAGCCGGTACGTCGAGTCCACCACCGGCATGGCCACCAGGTCGTACGTCGCCATCCGCCGGGTGATCTCGGCCAGCCCGGTCTCGGTCCGTAACGGCTCGATGCCGCTGTCCACCAGCCCGCCCACGATCGCGGCCGGCGGCTCCCGCAGCAGTCGCTGGAAGTGCACCACGCCCAGGTACTTACCCGTCGGCGTGGCCATCGGCGCCCGGGCCACGAAAACCTGCGCGGCGACCACCGGTGACAGTTCGGCGTTGCGGATCCGGGCGAGCGCCTCGGCGACCGTGGCGTCCGGGGTGAGGATCACCGGCTCCGAGGTCATCACACTGCCCGCGGTGCCCGCCTGGTAGCTCATCAGCTGCCGGACCGGTGCGGCCTCCTCCGGCTCCATGAGGTCGAGCAGCACCGTCTGCTCGGTGTGCGGCAGTTCGGCGAGCAGGTCGGCCGCGTCGTCCGGGTCCATCCGCTCGAGCACGTCGGCGGCTCGTTCCCGCTCCAGCGCGACCAGGATCTCCACCTGGTCGTGCTCGGGCAGCTCCTCCAACACGTCGGCCAGCCGCCGGTCGTCCAGGGCGGCGGCCACCTCGTTGCGGCGGGCGTCCGGCAGGTGTTGCAGCGCGTTCGCCATGTCGGCGGGGCGCATCTGGTCCAGCACGGCCATCAGGTTCGCGGTCCCCTGGGTGTCGGTGGGGCCGACCAGGCCACGGACCCGGTCGTACTCGGCCTGGTAGACGTGCCCGCGCCGGGCCAGCCGCCCGGTCAGCTCCCGGACCGCGATCCGCGTGACGATCCACTCGGTGTTCCGGTTCAGGTCCATCCCGACGTCGACCACGATCCCGTGGTGGACGGGGCCCTCACCGTGCTCCGGCACCACGGTCACCCGGCGGTCCAGCAGATCCTCAAGGATCAGCAGCTCGTTCGGCCGCTTCTCGAACCGGCGCAGGTTGAGGGTGCCCGTGCTGAGCACCACCGCCTCCGCGTCCATGCTGGTGACCCGGCCGATCGGCAGGAAGATGCGCCGCCGCAGCGCCATCTCGGCGACCAGGCCGACGATCTGCGGCGGTCGGTTGGTGGTGCGCAGGCGGACGACCGCGTCGCGGACCCGCCCCACCCGGTCGCCGTTGGGGTCGAACACCGGCAGGCCGGCGAGGCGAGCCAGATAAATCCGCGTCCCCATGGTCACGACCCCAGCCTAGGTTAGGGTCCGGACATGTCCACCTTGGCGTACGAGATCGTCGACGTGTTCACTGATCGGCCGTTCGCCGGAAATCCACTCGCCGTGGTGTTCGGTGGCGCACGGCTCGCGACCGCCCAGATGCAGGCCCTGGCCCGGGAGTTCAACCTCTCCGAGACGGTGTTCCCGCTGCCCCCGTCGGCGCCCGGGGCCACGTACCGGGCCCGCATCTTCACCCCGGAGGGCGAGATCCCGTTCGCCGGCCATCCCTCCGTCGGGGTGGCGGTCACCGCGATGCGCCGGGGCATGTTCCGGGCCGGTGCGGTGATCCAGGAGTGCGGCGCCGGCCTGTTGCCGATCACCGTGACGGCCGCGGGCACGGCCACGCTCACCGGCGCCGAACCCCGGCTCGGCGCGCCTCTCGATCCGGCGCCGTTGCTCGCGGCGGTCGGCCTGACGGCCTCCGACTACGCCGGTGACGATCTCGCTGCCCCACGTTCCGCCGGGTGCGGCCTGGACTGGGTGCTTCTTCCGGTACGCCGGGAAGCGCTCGCCCGTGCCCGGGTCGACGTGGCGGCGGCGGAACGGGCCGGGGTCACCGACATCAGCGTCTTCTCCTGGGCGGACGGCGAGGCGCACGCCCGCGTCTTCGTGGCCGGCGGCGCCGTTCCCGAGGACCCGGCGACCGGCTCGGCGGCGCTGGCCCTCGGCGTGTGGCTGGTGGCGGCGGGCCGGGTGCCCGGCGAGGGCGTCTCGTCCTACCGCATCCACCAGGGCGTGGAGATGAAGCGCCCGTCCCGCCTGGAGTGCACGGTCACGGCCTCCGGCGGCGCCGCCGTCTCCGCCACGGTCACCGGCCACGTCTGGCCGGTCGCCTCAGGCGAGATAGCCGTCCCACCCTTCATCGGGTAATGAGCCTGACCCGGTGGACCGTGCGGCGTCAGCCGCCCGGTCAGGTTTCTTCACCCGGTGCAGGCGGAAGGGGCGGCGGGTCTCGACCCGGGCCGGGGTCTCGCGGGGCGGCGCGGCCTGCGATTCGGCCGGGAGATCGGCGGCCCCGGTCGTCGCGTCGGCGGCCGGGGTGAGGCGGACCAGCGCGCAGCCGTCGGCCGCCCAGCGGGCCACCACCTCCTCGGCCGTGCCGGAGGCGTTGAGGCGCTTGCCGGCCAGTTGCGGGGCGATCTCGTCCCACTCCGCGGAGCCCGGGTCCAGCCGGGACACCTCGGCCTCGACCTGCACGATCAGGCCGCCGTGGTCGCCGCGGAGCCGCACCGTCGCCCGCTGAGCCTCGGCCAGCCCCGGCGCGAACTGCTCACCCGGCCCGCTCACCACGGCCAGCGAGGACTCCACCGGCATGCACCAGAGCGCGTAGGCCGGCCCGTCACCCACCGAGATCCAGGCGATCGCGGCCTTCTTGATCGCCTCTTCCAGCACGCCAGAGCTCACCGAGCCATCCTCCCACGCCGCGTCAGACCAGTACGGGCACCGAGTCGAGCAGTGTCAGGACCTCGGTGAGCGACCGGACCGTACGCCCCGCGAAGTTGGTGTCCGCGTCGAAGACCAGATGGTTGGCGAGGTCGGGGGCGGCCAGCCGGACCGGTGTCATGCCGACCGCCGCCGCCCCGGTCAGCTCGTGGCTTCCGCCGTCGCCGACGTACAGGCAGTCCTCCGGGGCGACTCCGAGGGCGTCGCAGGCGGCCAGGTAGATCTCCGGGTCGGGCTTGCACACGCCGATCTCGACCGAGTAGATCTGGGCGTCCAGCAGCGGCGCGACCGGCAGGCCGGGCAGGAAGGCGGGGAGTTCGTGGGTGCAGTCGCTGACCACCGCGGTGCGTACCCCGCGCCGGCGGACGGCATCGAGGGCGCTCACCGCGTCCGGCCGCAGCTGGGTGTCGGCGCGCAGCGCGTCGACCCGGGCCGGCACCCCGGCGCGGATGGCACCCGGGTGCGGATGGCCACCGGCCTGCTCGATCACCCAGCGGAGGGTGGCTTCGGCGGAGCCGTAACGGCCGCAGGCCCGGGCCCGGAAGGTGCGGTTCAGGACGCCGACCACGGCATCCGGGTCGGCGCCGAGCGACCGGGCGATGGCGGCGTGCTGGGGGCCGCGCTGGACAGACCGGGTCAAAGTGCCAAAGAAGTCAAACACGACCGCACGGTAGGCGGGCATGCGAATCGGCCTCCAGGACATGGGGGGCGGAAACAGGGAGTGAACCGCCGGTGACTGTATCGACTCCGTCACTGTCCGCCAATAGACAGTGGAAAACTCGCCAGGACGACCGCGCAAGAAGCGACGGCCGGGGATGAATATGCGCTCACCAGGTCAACCGGCGAGCCTGATCTTGGCACTGACCGTGGCGGTGCTGGCCGTTTCCTCGTCGGCCCCGTTGATCGCCTTCGCGGCCGCGCCGGCCCTCGCCATCGCGTTCTGGCGCAACAGCCTCGCGGCGCTCGTGCTCACCCCGATCACGCTCGGTCCGCGCCGGGCCGAGGTGCGCCGGGCCGCCGGTGGCCCGGCCGGGATCCTCTGCGTGCTCGCCGGCCTGGCGCTGGCCCTGCACTTCGCGACCTGGATGCCGAGCGTGCAGCTCGGGTCGGTGGCCACCGCGACCGCGCTGGTCGCCACCCAGCCGGTCTGGCAGGGCCTGATCGCGGCGGTGCAGGGCCGGCGGCCGTCGGTGGCCGGGTGGACCGGTATCGGGCTGGCGGTGGCCGGTGCCGCCTGGGCCACCGGAGCCGACGTCGGGGTGTCCGGGCAGGCCGTCCTCGCCGACGTGCTGGCACTGCTCGGGGCGGTCGCGGCGGCCGTCTACACGGCCCTCGGCGAGCGGGCCCGGATCCGGCTGAGCACCACCACGTACACCTGGATCTGTTACGGCACGTGCGCCGTCGTGCTGCTCGCCGTCTGCCTGCTCTTCGGTGTCGACCTGACCGGGTACGACGGCCGCACCTGGGCGGCGATCCTGGCCATCGTGGCGGGCGCCCAGTTGCTGGGGCACTCGATGTTCAACTACGCGCTCCAGCACACGTCGGCCACCACGGTCAGCGTCCTGATCCTGCTGGAGGTGCCGGGCGCGGCCCTTCTCGCCTGGTGGTGGCTCGGGCAGGTGCCGCGGGCGGGCTCCCTGCCGGGGCTGGCGCTGCTGCTGACCGGAGTCGCGGTGTTTCTCGTGGGCGCGGCCCGGGCGGTCCGTACCGAATCTCTTTCCAGCTAAATATGGGCTGATTGCAACCTTCATCCGATTCAGTACTTGAAGCTCGGTCGTTGGCCCCGCCGAAGCCCCTCCTCCCTCGGCGGCCGCGGCCGCCCCTGGCGGATGGTGGCCGGAACGCGATAGTGAAGGGGGATGCGATGCATTGCGATCGGCTGGTCCGGCTCCTGCTCGCCGGGGCGCTCCTCATGACCGCGCCCGGCTGTGGCGAGATCGATGGCGGTGACCCGCGGGAGCAGTCCGGGCCGACCGGGGGCTGGCGCACGGCGGGTTGCCAGTTCAGCCGTCCGGCGCAGTTCAGCACGGTCGGCGGGCGGAGCATGCCGGTCACTCCGCAGCGGCTCGCCGCCGCCATCGAGCGGATCGACCGCGGCGGGCGTGAGCGGTTCGCCGACAGCTTCGCGGGGCTCGAGGTCGATCAGCTTCGGGTACGGGCGATCGTGTACCGCGTACCGTCGGAGGTTTTCGACGACTTCATCCGGGAGAGCGCCGAGGACACCTGCGTCGTGGTGCGCGACGCGGCGCACGCCGTCGCCGAGCTCACCCACTGGCACGACCGCGTGGTGGCCGAGCTGCCGTACTGGGACTCCCGCGGCATCCGGATCGTGACCGTGGGCAGCCGGCACGACGGCATGGGCGTGGAGATCGGCACCCGCGACATCGACCGGATCCGCCGGGAGTTCCCGGCCCGCTACGGAGCGGACGCGCCCCTGGTGTTCGTCGAGGAGAACCCGGTGCGCCCGCTCACCCCCCGGATCCGGTGACTGATCTTTTCGGGTCCTGTCGGAAAGCCGTCACTACCAGGGCGGATGCGATGCTGGGGCGGTCGTCCCGGGGGACGCCACAGTGACACGATGTTTGCCCCGGCCTGCCGGAGCAGGCAGGATCGCCGCATGGTCTTCGACGCCCGTTCCACCGGGGGCAGCCCGTCCCGGCGCGACACCACACGCCCGGCCGACGGCCGACCACCGAACTCCGGCGCACCCGGCGAAACCCTCGACCGCCCGACCGGAACCGACATGCAGGAGCTCGTCGAGGCGGAGATCGAGGCCTCCGGCGACGCCCCGGTGACGCTCCGCCTGGACGGGAAGGTCGCCCTGGTCACGGGCGCCGGCAGCCCGGACGGGATCGGGTACGCGACGGCTCGCCGCCTGCGTGACCTCGGCGCCCGGGTGGCGATCGTGTCCACCACCCGCCGCATCCACGAACGCGCCACCGAGCTCGGCGTGACCGGCTTCGTGGCCGACCTCACCGACGAGTCCGAGGTCGGCGCCCTGGCCGACGCGATCGCCGACCAGCTCGGCGACGTCGAGGTGCTGGTCAACAACGCCGGCCTGGCGAGCCGGGCCAGCCCCGAGGTGCTGCGGCCGGTCGCTCAGCTCACCTTCGACGAGTGGAAGGCCGAGATCGACCGGAACCTCAGCACCGCCTTCCTGTGCAGCCGGGCGTTCGTCGGCGGCATGTCGGAGCGCGGCTGGGGCCGGATCGTCAACCTGGCCGCCACCGCCGGCCCGGTGAACGCGCTGCCCACCGAGGCGGCGTACGCGGCCGCCAAAGCCGGTGTGGTCGGCCTGACCCGGGCACTGGCCATGGAGCTGGTCGCCGACGGGGTCAACGTCAACTGCGTGGCCCCCGGCACGATCTACACGGCCGCCTCGACGGTGACCGAGATCAAGCAGGGTCTGGGCACCCCGATCGGCCGCCCGGGCACCCCGGACGAGGTCGCCGCGGCGGTCAGCTTCCTCTGCTCGCCGGCCGCGTCCTACATCACCGGCCAGATGCTCGTGGTCGACGGCGGCAACAGCGTCCGCGAGGCCCAGTTCCGCTGACCCGTACGCAGCGGTGGACCGGTCCGCCGGACCGGTCCACCGTGTCGTGCCGGATCAGAACGTCGTGTTGCCCGCGGCGCCGTCAGCGATCGCCCAGACGACCACGACCACGTAGAAGATGATCACGATCAGGCTCAGCACGCTGAGGATGTAGCCGACCCACAGGCCCGCGGTGGCCATCCCGTCGCCGGCCTCGCCGGTCTGCCGGATCTGCTTCTTCGCGATGTGCCCCAGCACCACGCCGACCGGCGCGCTGATGCACGTCACGAGACCGGCGAGCGAGCAGATCAGCGACGCGATGGCCAGGCCGTTGGTGGGCCGCTGAGCGCCGTAGTGCGGGTAGGGCGCACCGTAGCCGGGCGCGCCGGGCGGCCCGTAGCCGGGCGGAGGACCGTAACCGGCCGACGGCGGCGGATATCCGGCCCCCGCGGGCGGATATCCCGCCCCGTCCGTCGCCGACTTGTAGCCCGGCGTCGGCGAGTAACCGGGTCCGCTGGACGGCGCGGGACTCGTCGGAGGCGTGTATGGCGGCGGGTACTGCAGAGTCGGGTCGTTGGCCGGAGGCTGCGGCGGCTGGTATGGATCCTGGTTGCCGTCAGCCGGGGGATAGGTCATCTGAGGTCCTCCTTGAGTCCTCGCACCGTACCTGCCGGGGAGGAGGCGTGTGAGACCGGCTTCCATCCGCGCGGAACCCGATGGCCTCCCATTTTGGCCTGTCACGCCAAGTCCGGAAGGGCTTCGGCGGCGTCCGTTCAGGGACGTCTGGTGAGCTGGCCCAGCGCCCGCTCGACGGCCAGACAGCGGTCCTCGACATACTCGAGCCCCGCCTCCTCGGCGATCCGTCGTGCCTCGGTCGAGACGATGCCGCTCTGCAACCAGACGGCGGGCGCCTTCACGGCCACGGCCTGCCGGACCACGTCGACGGCGTCCCGGGCGGGACGGAACACGTTCACCAGGTCGATCGGCTCGTCGATCTCGGCCAGGGTGGGCACGGTCGGGACGCCGAACAGCTCGTCGACGAACGGGTTGACCGGGATGATCCGCCACCCGTGCCGGAGCATCTGCAGCGGAATGGTGTGCGCCGGCTTGTAGGGATCACGGGATGCTCCCACCACCGCGATGACACTCGCCCCGGCCAGGATCTGCTGAGCGCTCCGCATACCCGAACTCTATCCACGTCCGGTAGGACGAGGTTGGGTGGTTTCCCCGGCCCCGCACCGTCGCCCAGGCCGGGTGTCACAGCAGGGTGGGCTGGTCGTGGACCGGGCGGGCCGCGGGCGCGTCGCCGGCCGGCCGGTGGTCGGCGGCCGGAGCCGACGGCCGGTGCAGGCCGTGCCGCCGGGTCGCCATCCGCACCCGGGCGGCGATCTCGTCCTGGTAGGCCCGGGGCAGGTAGCTTCCGTTGCCGTACAGCTCCCGGTAGCGCGGCCGCAGGTGCGGGTGCTCCCGGCCGATCCAGGACGCGAACCACTCGCGGGCGCCCGGGCGCAGATGCAGCGCCAGCGGCGTCACACCGACGGCCCCGGCCGCCGCGATCGCGGCCACGGTCTCGTCGATCGACTCGTCGGTGTCGGTGAGCCCGGGCAGGATCGGGGCCATCAGGACGTTGACCGCGAAGCCGGCGTCGGTCAGCCGCCGGACCACCTCCAGCCGGCGGCCCGGGCTCGGCGTGCCCGGCTCGGCGGAGCGCCAGACCGTCTCGTCGACGAAGCCGACCGAGACCGCCAGCCCCACCCGGGTCACCTCGGCGGCCTGCCGGAGCAGGTCGAGATCGCGCAGGATCAGGGTGCCCTTGGTGAGGATCGAGAACGGGTTGGCGTGGTCGCGCAACGCCGCCAGGATCTTCGGCATGAGCCGGTAGCGGCCCTCGGCCCGCTGGTAGACGTCGACGTTGGTGCCCATCGCGATCGGCGCCCCGGCCCAGCGCGGGTCGGCCAGCTCCCGGCGGATCAGCTCACCCGCGTTCACCTTCACCAGGACCCGGCTGTCGAAGTCGTGGCCGGCGTCGAGATCCAGATAGGTGTGTGTCTTCCGGGCGAAGCAGTTGTGACTGACCACCCCGTCGGCGATGAAGTCGCCGGTCCCGGTGGAGATGTCGAAGAGCGGCAGGGTGAGCCCGAGCTCCTCGATGTCGGCGACGGCCAACCGCCGCTCCCCGCGGACCCCGACCCCGGAGGCGTCCAGGGGGCCCATCGAGGCGCCGGTCAGGTGCCGGAAGCGCAGCGCCGCGTCGAGGTGGCGCTCGGTCTCCACCCGGCCGGTCGCGCCCGGCCGCACCGGCCCCGGGCCCCGGGCCACCAGGCCGAGATGGGTCAGGGCGTGCACGATCCATCGCAGATAGCCGACGTCGGTGCTCTCCAGAACCACGGCCAGCCGATCCGTGCGCCCGACCGCACCGAAGGCGCCGGCCAGGAAGCCGCGGAACCAGTCGCTGCTGGGCAGCTCGGGCCAGCGCACCGCCTCGGTGAGGGAGACGTCGTCCAGATAGGCGTCGGCCCGCACCCAGGCGTCGCCCTCGACCGCCACCCCGGACCCGGACGCGTCACCCCGGATCAGGCCGCAGACGAACCCGGACTGGTAGTCGGGCGACTCCTTGGGCGGCTCGGCGAAGTGGCCCACCCCGAACATCAGGTCCCCGACGGCGAGCGCCGGCTGGTGCGGCTCGGCCGGGCTGACGTGCCGCCAGCCGCGGTCGGTGAGGAAGCGGTGGTCGCCGCTCGCCACCAGACGGGTCCCGTCGGCCAGGGTCACCCGGAACGCCGGCTTGCTGGTCTCCCAGTGGTCGAGGACCGTGGTGGGCACACATCGCCGGTGTGCTCCGGCGCCCATCGTGCCCATCACCGCGTCGCCGGGCCGGATCTGTGCCAGCGGCCGGGTGGAGCCGTCGGCGAGCAGGATCGGGGTGTCACCGGCCAGGCAGTACGTGCACGCGTGCGAGCAGCCGCGATAGGGGTTGACGGTCCACTCGAACGGCACCCGCGAGGCGCCGGGAACCCGGTTGATCAGGGATTTCGCGTGGATCTCGTAGAACGTCATCCCGGCGAACCCGGGAGTGTCGAACCGGCGCACGGTGGCGCCGGGCAGCGCCAGCGGCAGGGGTGGAGCCGCCGGCGCCGCCCTGTCCGGGAGCGAGCCGTCACCGGGCTGAGCCGACAGGTGGGACCATCGCATGGCAGGTATTCGAACACACGTTCTAGAGCCTGTCCATGACCTTGCTTGAACGAGCGTACGAAAGAAGGCCCGCGAACCGAACCGGTTCGCGGGCCTTCTTTCGTCGGGCGGGTCAGCCGCGTGCGGCGGCTGTCGCGTCCTTGGCCTTGCGCTGCGCGGCCAGCTGCTCGCGCACCTCGTCCATGTCCAGCTCCGCGACCTTCTCGATCAGGCTCTCCAGTGCGGACGCGGGGAGCGCGCCGGGCTGGGAGAAGACGACGATGCCGTCGCGCACCGCCATGATCGTGGGGATGGACCGGATGTCGAACTTCTGCGCCAGAGCCGGCTCGGCCTCGGTGTCGATCTTTCCGAAGGTGATCTCCGGGTGCTTCTCCGAGGAGCGCTCGTAGGTGGGCGCGAAGCTTACGCAGGGCCCGCACCAGCTGGCCCAGAAGTCGACCAGGACGATGCCGTCCTTACTGGTGACCTCGTCGAAGTTCGCTGCGGTCAGCGCAACCGTCGCCATGATGCCTCCGTCTGCGGGAAATCGCTTTCGTCGGGTGGAACTCCTGGCACCCATCCATCATTCCCGTGTCGTGCGCCGCCACACGTGGCGTACAGCACCCTCGGGTTTCGGACCGTCAAACGACCATGGGCGCCCTATCGTAACCGAAAGTAGGCGCTCGGTGTCTGGTTGCTGACACGATTGTGTTGACGTTTCCGTACCTGATCAAGTCTTGATGGGTGGTTTGTCCAGCCCGCGAAGGCTTGGTGGGAGCGGTGCCATGGCGACCATAAACTGTTAAGTTACTTAAATGTGAGCTGCCTCACATTTGAAAGTCCTTCACATGGATACGGACGGTGAGGCAAACTCTTTTCCAACAGAGCGTGGGCGGCGGGTGCCGGGGAGGGCCCCGCCGCTCATTGCGTCTCCTGCCGGGTGAGTCGCCCCCGGCGGAATCGGTAGCCTATCGCCCCATGACGGCGGGCGAGGACATATTTACCGAGGTCGGAGTCGGTCCCTGGATGGGTGAGCGGCCGGCCGGTGAGCACTGGGATCCGGAGTTGCTCGAGCAGGGCGACCGCCGCAACGTGGTGGACCGGTACCGGTACTGGAGCCGGGAGGCCGTGGTCGCGGACCTGGACACCCGGCGCCACGACTTCCATGTCGCGATCGAGAACTGGCAGCACGACTTCAACATCGGCACCGTGGTGCGCAACGCCAACGCGTTCCTGGCCGCCGAGGTCCACATCGTCGGGCAGCGCCGGTGGAACCGGCGGGGCGCCATGGTTACCGACCGCTACCAGCACGTCCGGCACCACCCGGCGATCGAGGATTTCGTGGCGTGGGCGGCGGGCGAGGACCTGCCGGTGATCGGCATCGACAACCTGCCCGGTTCGCGCCCGATGGAGACGGTCACCCTGCCGCGCCGCTGCGTCCTGCTCTTCGGTCAGGAGGGCCCCGGCCTGTCCGACCCGGCGCGGGCGGCCTGCACGCAGCTCTTCTCGATCGCCCAGTACGGCTCGACCCGCTCGATCAACGCCGGTGTGGCCAGCGGCATCGCCATGCACGCGTGGATCCGGGCGCACGCCGGCCCGCCTCCGGCCTGACTCGGATCGGCCCGTCTTCTGCCGATTCGCTTGACGGGGGCTTCCCCGGGCAGCACGGTATGGAGTGTGGGTGTCACGGTGAGTTGCCCCAGATGTGGTGCACAGGTTCGGAAGCCGGACCTGATGCACAGCAACTGGCGGTGCGACAACTGTGGCGACGTTCCGCCGTTCCACGTGGCCGAGCACATCAGTGCGGAGATCGTCGGAACGGTGCTGCGGGAGTCCGCGTCGAGCGCCGAGCGGATTCCGCTCTGGTGCCCCTGGCCGCTGCCCTCCGGATGGATGGTCACCGGGGTGGGCTGGTCCGGCGACGACCGCTTCGGGGTGCGGGCGACCGTGCTCACGTGCAGCGGTCCCGAGCCGCTCGGCGGCGGGCCCGCGGACCTCGCCCTGATCGCCGAGCAGCCCGGTGTCGGTCTGGGCACCAGGTTCGCCGGCATCCCCGGTCTCGACCCGGGTCACCTGCTCTCCGAGGCGCTGGCCGACCGGGGTGGACACGCCGGTCCACACGCGAAGATCAAGGCGGCCGGGCATCCCACTCCACTGTGGTGTGTCAAGTCACCGGAAGATCGAAGCGCCTACGTGAGTGAGGCCAAAGGAATGTGGCTCTATGCGGTAGCGTGGCCCGCGAGCGCGGGCTATCTACTCGCGGAGCATGTCGTCCTGCACGACCTCTCCGAGGGGGTGCCGTCCGAGCTCGTGTTCGGAGCGCCGTCGCCGTTTCTGCACGGTCGTGCCTGACTCTTAGGTGTGACCTGCGGCTATGGCAATCGACTTTCTGGCCACTTTGTTCACACGAAGCGACGAAGCTGATACCGTCAGTACTGCCGCGGCGCAGAACGTATCCCGCACCGGAGGAGAAGGCCCCCATGGTCAAGAAGGTCCTCACCTGGCTTGGTATTGCATTCTTGATCTTCTTCATCGCCTTCAACCCGAGTTCGGCAGCGGCGGTGTTCGAGTCACTCGGAGGCACGATCGCGGACATCGCGCGTGGTTTCGGCACTTTCTTCACGGACCTCGTCGCATAGCATCTCTCCATGGATCCTGGTGAGCCGCGCGACCCGCGAGGCGAGGGCGCGCGTCGCCCTCGGGATGACGATGAGAGCTACGGGTACCGCGACCCGGCCTTCGACGATGACTCCGGCTACGCCGAGGGCGACCTCTATGAGGACGATCCGGCGTACGGGCGGCGCCGCTCACCCTCCGACGTCTACGACGAGCCGGAGGAGTACGAGGCGCCCAGCTTCACCGCCGAGGAACTGGAAGGGCTCGACCGTGGTGGCGGACCGCGCCGCTTCCTCCCCCTGGAGGATGAGCCGACCACATTGGTCGCCCGCTACCTCTTCCCCACCGAGCGCTACCGCGGCGAGTGGAAGCGACACTGGATCCACCTCTCCAAGCCGCTCGGCATCGGCGTGGCCGCCACGCTCGCACTCGGCTACCTGGCCGGCTTCCTGACCCGCCAGGAGGACCTCGACGGTCTGGTCACCGTCGCCGTGCTGGTCTGGCTCGGCGTGATCAGCTGGGTGGCCTGGAAGGTCTTCGACTGGTATTTCGACAGGTTCATCCTCACCAACAAGCGGGTGATGGTGGTCAACGGCATCGTCACCCGGAAGGTGGCGATGATGCCCCTCCTGCGGGTGACCGATATGAAGTACGAACAGTCGGCTCTCGGGCGCATGCTCAGCTACGGCACGTTCGTCCTCGAGTCGGCCGGCCAGGACCAGGCGTTGCGCGAGGTCAAGCACCTGCCCAACCCCAACGAGCTGTACCTGCGGGTGGTCGAGGAGATGTACGAGCCGCAGGCCGTGGAGGCCCGTCTCGGCAAGGACGACGAGGGAGAGGACGCCTGAGTGGCCGCCCGGCGGTAGCGTGACAGCGGTGACCGGAATCGACCTGCACTGTCATTCGACCGCCAGCGACGGCACGTTCACCCCGGCCGAGCTGGTCCGGGCCGGAGCCGCCGCCGGGCTGGACGTCATGGCGATCACCGACCACGACACCACCGGCGGCTGGGACGACGCCGCCGCCGCCCGGCCCGCCGGCCTGCGCCTGGTGCGTGGTGCCGAACTGTCCTGCCGGTGGCACGGAGCCGAGCCGGCCATCCCGTTGCACCTGCTCGCCTACCTGTTCGACCCGGCCGAGCCGGTCCTCGCCGGCGAGCTGGCCCGGCTCCGCGAGGACCGGGAACAGCGGGCCGAGAAGATCGTCGGAAAACTGCGGGCGGACGGGGTGCCGATCTCGTGGGCCGAGGTGAGCGGATACGCGGCCGGCGGTTCGGTGGGGCGGCCGCACATCGCCCAGGCGCTGATCAGAGCCGGTCTCGTGCGGACCACCACCGAGGCGTTCGCCTCCGCGTGGCTGGGCGCGCGGTACTTCGTACCAAAGTCTGATCTTGATGTTTTCGATGCGGTGCAGTCGGTGCGTGAGGCCGGTGGGGTGGCCGTTTTCGCTCATCCGCGGGCGACCAAGCGCGGGCGGGTGGTGCCCGACGAGCTGATCGCCGAGCTGGCCCGGGCCGGACTCTTCGGCCTGGAGGCCGATCACGAGGACCACACGCCCGCCGAGCGGGCCCAGATGCGGGCTCTCGCGGACCGGCTCGGCCTGGTCGTCACCGGATCATCCGACTTTCACGGTACGCACAAGGCGGTCCAGTTGGGAGCGTTCAAAACCGACCCCGAGGCGTACGAGAAGATCGTCTCGGCGGCGGCCGGAGTACCGGTCCTGGGGTGACACTCGACGCACCGGCCAGCGCCGGAGCATCCCGGCACCTACCTTGATCGGGTGAATGTCAAGCTGTTCGGCGAGTTCTTCGTGACGCTGCTGGTGATCGTCGACCCGCCCGGCATGGTCCCGGTCTTCCTCGCGCTCACCGGCTCCATGCAGGCGAAAGCCCGGAACCGGGCCGGCACCCAGGCCGTGCTGCTCGCCCTCGGCGTGATCGTCGGGTTCGCGGTCGCCGGACAGACCCTCCTCGACTACCTGCACGTGCAGCTTCCGGCCCTACAGGCGGCCGGTGGCCTCCTGCTGGTGCTGGTCGCGCTGCAACTGCTCACCGGCAAGACCGACGAGCCGGCCGAACAGGCCGGCACCAGCAACGTCGCACTCGTGCCGATCGGCACCCCACTGCTCGCCGGGCCCGGCGCCATCGTCGCCACCATGCTGTTCGTCCAGCGTGCCAAAAGCGCCGACGAATACCTCATCCTGGCCGCCGCCATCCTGGCCGTGATGGCCTGCGTGTGGCTGGTCCTGCGGTTCTCCGGGCTGATCGTCCGGCTGCTGCGCCCGGCCGGCATCGAGGTGCTCACCCGGATCGCCGGCCTCCTGCTGGCCGCCATCGCCGTACAGCTGATCGCCGACGCGGTGTTCGCCTTCGTGCAGTCCTACGCGGGCATGGTCTGAGTTTGTCGGGGGGTGCTGGCAGGATTGTTCCGTGCCCCCCTCCCGATCACGTGCCACCAGGTCCGCGGTCCCCGAGCAGCTCGGCTTCGCCGGCATGCCCGAGCGACTCTTCGTCTGCACGCCGAGCAAGCTCGGGGCCTATGCCGACTGCCCACGCCGGTATCGGTATTCCTACGTCGACCGGCCCAGCCCGCCCAAAGGCCCGCCGTGGGCGCACAACTCCCTCGGCGCCAGCGTGCACACGGCGTTGAAGAACTGGTTCGCCCTCGCCCCGGAGCGGCGCGAGCCCGAGGCGCTGCCCACCCTGCTCAAGGCCACCTGGGTGCGGGAGGGCTATCGCGACGTCGACCAGGAGCGGGTCGTCTACCGCCGGGCGCTCGACTGGCTGGAAAGCTATGTGGCGACCCTCGATCCCGAGGAGGAGCCGCTCGGCGTCGAGCGGGTGGTCGCCACCAAGACCTCGGTGCTGGCCCTGAACGGGCGGGCCGACCGCATCGACTCCCGGGGGCCCGAGGCGGTCATCGTCGACTACAAGACCGGGCGGTCCGGGCTCAGCTCCGACGACGCCCGGGGCTCGCAGGCGCTCGCGCTGTATGCGTACGCAGCCGAGCGGGTCTTCCGGCGGCCGTGCCGCCGCGTCGAGCTGCACCACCTGCCCACCGGCACGGTGGCCGCCCACGAGCACACCGAGGAGTCACTGGCCCGGCAGGTGCGCCGGGCCGAGGAGACCGCCCTCGACATCATGGGGGCCGAGAAGGCGGTGGCGGCGGGTGCTGATCCGGACGAGCAGTTCCCGGTCAATCCGGGGTCGCTGTGCGGGTGGTGCGACTTCCGCAAGGTGTGCCCGGCCGGAGCCGACGCCGTGGCGAAGGAGCCGTGGACAGCGGTCGAGCACCTGAACAGCTAGGCCACCTTCGGCCGGCCCTGCCCGGCCCCGCTCGGCTGCCCGGCCGTGCCCGGCTGCCCGGCCGTGCCCGGCTGCCCGGCCGTGCCCGGCTGGTTGGTCCTGCCCGGCTGCCCGGCCTGAGCCTGCCTGGCTGGGGGTCAGGCCAGGCCGGCTCGTTCCATGGCGGCTCGGCGTAGTGGGGCCATGCGGTACTGCTCGGGCAGGGTGGCCAGGACACCGGCGATCAGCGCGCGCAGGCCTCGTACCGACAGGGCGGCGGCCATGTCGGTGGTGGGCCAGCCGAGGCCGCCATACATCTTGCGGGCCCAGGCGGGCAGGAGGCCGAGCGCCGTCCCGGCGATGCCGAAGTAGGCCCACCGGGCCGGGCCCAGCGTCAGGCTGAGCCGGAACGGCAGCCCACCCCAGTGCCCGGGGATCGGCGGCACGGTGAGGAAGACGGCGGCCTCCGCGCCGTCCCTGGTCAGGCCGAGCTCGGGGCGCATCGCCGTGAAGTAGGCCGCCACCTCGGCCGCGGTCGCCGGGACGGTCGCCGGATCGAGGCCGACCAGTTCGGCGGAGCGGAGCTGCTCGGTGTAGTAGCCGTCGATCTCCTCCGGCGTGAGGTCCACCCCGGCACGCACGGCGGTGGTCAGGAACGACTCCACCTCGGCCACGTGCACCCAGCGCAGGAGATCCGGCTCGTCGATCCGGAAGCGCTCCCCGGTCCGCGGATCGGTCGCCGACATCCGGGCGTGCAGCCGCCGGAGCCGGCTCGCCGCCTGCCGGACCTCGTCGGTGGTGCCGTAGACGACCGTCCCGACATAGTCCGAGGTGCGCAGGAGCCGACCCCACGGGTCGGCCCGATAGCCGGAATTCTGTGCCACACCGGCCACCGCTCGCGGATGCAGCGCCTGTAGATAGAGCGAGCGCAGGCCGCCGAGCATCAAAATGGGTTCGCGGTGCAGTTTCCAGGTGACCGAGTCCGGTCCGAACAGCCCGACGTCTCCCGTCATGCCCTCCAGCCTGCCACGGCGTGGCGGCTTTTCCCGGGCGCTCGCCGCGTCGGTCAGTTACGGCACGGGCTCAAGCTGGGTCGGGCTCAAGCCGGGTCGGGCTCAAGCGGGGTCGGATCGGTCGGCTTCGCGGCGGGTCCGGCAGGCGGGGCACAGGCCCCAGAAGGTGATCTCGGCTTCGTCCAGGTCGAAGCCGTGGGTCTCGCTCGGCGTCAGGCATGGGCGGCGGCCGACGGAACAGTCGACGTCGGCGATCGCGCCGCAACCCCGGCAGACGATGTGATGGTGGTTGTCGCCGACCCGGGCCTCGTAGCGGGCGGGGCTGCCGGCTGGCTCGATCCGGCGCGCCAGACCGGCCCGGGACAGGGCGCCCAGCACGTCGTAGACGGCCTGGGTGGAAACCGAGTCCAGCCGGGCGCGAACCTGCTGGGCGATCTCGTCGACCTCGAGGTGGCCGCCGTCGGTGAGGATGTCCAGCACGGCCAGCCGGGGGCGAGTGACACGCAACCCGTGCGCACGCAGGAGTTCCGCACCTGTGGACATCCGTCCATGACAACACGGGTACGCGGATTCACCAACAGGTGATGATCACAATGGTTCGGTCACGCTTCGCTGGCAATCGCCGTCAGGGGATGTTTGCGGCGTCACGCAACTCCTAAGCTAGCCACACCCCGGATCGAGGAGGAATTGGTGTTAGACCAGGTCAACGGCTTGCCGGTACATGTCCTCGTGCTCCACGCCGCCGTCATCTTCGTGCCCCTGCTGGCTCTCGGCGCGGTCGTCTACGCCCTCGCCGCACCACTGCGCTCCCGCATCGGCTGGGCCGTGGGCCTGCTGGCCGTCACGGCGCCGGTCGCCGCCCTGATCACCATGCTCTCCGGTACCGAGTTCTACAACCGGCTGCTCAGCGAGGAGCGGGTCTCCCCGGCCGGCAAGGAGATCCTCGACGGCCACATGGCGAACGGGACGCTCACCTTCTGGCTCACCCTCGGCCTCGGCGTGGTCGCCCTGCTCATGGTCGCCCTCACCTTCCGCGACCCCCGCGCCCTGCCGAAGGCCGCCGATCTCGGCTTCGCCGTGGTCCTGGTGGTGCTGGCCGCCCTGAGCGGCTACTACCTCTACCGGACCGGAGACTCCGGAGCCACGGCCGTCTGGGGCACCTACTGACCCGCCGCCGACCTCCCGATCCTGCCTGAAGCCGACCGTCCACCGAGCGGTTCCGGGCGCCGGCTCCGCGCGCCGGGCTGCCGGCTCCGGGCACCAGGCCGCCGGGCCGCCGGGCCGCTGGGCCGCTGGTTCCGGGCACCAGGCCCCTGGTTCCGGGCACCAGGCCGCTGGTCCCGGGCACCAGGCCGCTGGTCCCGGGCGCCGGGCCGCTGGTTCCGGGGGCGGGAGACACGGGCTGGCGCGGGTGGCGGGTTTCGCGGTCGGTCAGAACACGACCCGGGCGCAGAGCAGGCAGACGACAACCAGGGCGATCGCGCCGACGACCAGGCCGACGCCGTAGGTGACGGTGCGGGCGGAGCCCTCCGCCTCGTCCAGCGCGTCCATGTCCTGTGGGGGCAGGGCGCGCGGCGGCGGCGGGTGGGCGATCGTCGGCGGGCGCCAGCCGGCGGGGGGTGGCTCGGCTCGGGGCGGGCCCGGGTACGGCGGCGTCTCCGGTTCGGGCGCCGGCTCGGGCCGGTCCAGTGGATCAGTGGACGGGTCTGGCCGCTGCCAGTAGGCGTCGTCGTCCGGAGGGCGCGTGGGGGAACTCACGTTCACCGACGGTACAGCCGGAGGGGGACGACGGCCGCAACGCTCGCGGCTTACCCTCGTAGTCGTGGACATCCTGGACGAGCCTGAGCGGGACAACGACGCCGAGCGCGAGGTCGACTTCGAATCCGAAGAGGCACCGGTGTTGCCCGACCAGACCCGTGATGACACCGAGCGCGGTTGGGGTGAGCGCAGCCACTCCAACGATGACCGCCTGCTCGAGGACCGCCCGCCACACTGGGACTGACCGCCCGACCCGGTCTCCCGGGGCGTTTCGGCGGATCAGCCGGGGCGGATCAGAATGGCGAAGCCCCGGGCCGGAGTGCTTACCGCGCGATCTGCCTCGTCAGGGGTGAGGGCCAGGAGCAGACCGCCGGTCACCGGGTCGTCGGCTCCGGTCACATCGAGGACCAGGGCCGAGTTCGCCACGGGAATGGGCCGGTCCCGGTCGCCGTCGATTCTCAGCAGGTCCACCCGGTTGCCGGGGCGAACCACGGTCAGGGCTGTCGGGTCGGCCAGGCGGACCGGCACCCCGACACTGCCCGGTGGGATCGGCCGGGCGGCGGACTGCCCGGAAGGCGCCGCCGACGGCTCGCCGGTCGCGGACGAAGACGACCGTGGCGTCGCCGTGGTCGGCACGCAGCCGGACGGCTCCACCCACAGGACCGCGGCCGCTGTGATCAACAGCACCGTGGCCGCGGCCAGCCGGAGCAACATGCCGCGGCTCGGCCGGCGCCATCGCACCGGATCGAGGCGCTCGCCGGACCGTGCCGGAGCCGCGCGGGGCATGAGGGCCTCCACAGAATCGCCACACCCTGTCGAGCTGCCGCGGGAACGGCCGCATCGACATCGGGCCGCCGGAAGAGCGACCGCATCGACGTTAGGCATGGGCGGCTCGGTGCCGCGCAGACGCTTGTGGATGACGGGCGAATGTGGAAAACCCCCGCCGCGCCACGAAACCTGCTACGGCCCGGGCGATGTCGCGGCTTACGGAAGCGGTGGAGTGCCGGACTGATGGCTGGTGCAGCGCGCGGAGGTGGCTGCACAAGCGGCGGCGCGCGGAAGTGCCTGCACAAGGGGCGGCGCCAGGATGCGGCGGCGCGGGGAGACGGCGCTGCCGGGGAAGCATCGGCGCACCAAGGGGGCGGCGCCGGAACTAGAGATCTTTCGTGGTCGAGGGCTTCCAGCTCCTTCTTCCGGTACGCGTGTCCTCGTCTCCGCCTGATCAGGGCCGTTTCGTTCGGTCGGCGCGTGCTTGCTGCCCGCTACGGCCTGTGTCGCGCCCGCCGGGCTGAGGTGCCCGGGCCGGGGATGGAAACGGCGAAGCGCCGAGCCGGTGGTCGGCTCGGCGCTTCGCGTCAGGGTGGTGGCGGTGCGCTCAGGAAGCGGCCGCGGCCTTCGCTCCACCGCTGCTCGACGAGGAGGTCGAGCCGCTGCTGGTGGTGGTGGAGGTTGACGGGGTCGTCGAGGTGGAGGTCGAGGTGCTCGAGGTCTCCGGCTTCTTGGCGGCGGTGTCGCCGCTGCCCGACTTCTCGGCGCTCACGCTGCCGGAGCGGGAGTCGTTGCGGTAGAAGCCCGAACCCTTGAAAACGATACCGACCGAGTTGAACACCTTGCGGAGCTTGCCGTGGCAGTTCGGGCACTCGGTGAGTGCCGGGTCGGAGAAGGATTGCACGGCTTCGAGGTGCTCCCCGCACTCGGTGCAGGAGTACTGGTAGGTAGGCACGGCTCCTCCGGATCGATCGGCTCTTGGCACTCGCCAACTCCGAGTGCCAATGTTGCGGCATCGGAGGTCAGTTCGTCCACTCCGGGCCCGGCCTGAGGGAGAAGCGGGCTGGTGTATGTAGCCGCTCATGCGGTTCGAAGTGGGGCTGGTCACACCCGGTGGTTCGGGGCCGGTCGGAGGGAGAGCCCGCCGGTCGGGGTGATCACGGCGTGGATACGGCGGTCGTGCGGCTCGGCGGGAACGGTGTCGACGTCCTCGCCGTCGTGGAGGAGCGCCACGATCCGTGGGCCGGTGGGCGCGATCCGGTCGCCGGAGCGGGGCGCGGTCACGCCGTGGTGGGAGTCGTCCAGGTGGGCCAGGGCTCGGTCGTAGGAGCCGCCGCCGCGGCCCATGCGGGTGCCGTCCCGGGCTACGGCCAAGGCGGGGACCAGGATCAGGTCGGCGGCGCGCAGGGCGGCCGTGCCCAGTCGCGGGCCGGTGGGTTCCCGTAGGCCGCGGGCGGCGGGAGTGAGGTCGCCGGTGAATTCGGCCCAGTCCAGGTCGTTGTCGGGGAGCAGGATCGGCAGCAGCAGGCGGCCACCGGCGGGGAGCGCCTCCGCCAGGCGGTACGGGAGGTCGAGGCCCCCGGGTTCGGAGCCGATCGGGACATAGGCGGTGATCGTGATCGGGTGCGCCGCCCGTACCAGAGCAAGGGTTTGATCTTGAAGTTTGGCCGCCGCGGTCGCGAGGGCGCTGTCCGAGAGTGATCGACGGACCGTGAGGAGCCGTGCGCGTAGCGCGATCTTGATTTGCAGTGATTTTTCCGCATCACCGGTTAAATCCGACATGCAACACCCCCTTTTGAAATGCGGCAAACGGTGCACACTATGTCAGCATCGCTGGAAGAGAAGGTCGCTCCCGGGAGGATGTGTGACACTTCGAGGCCGGCTGACCAGTGCATTCTTGGTCGTCGTGCTCGGTCCGGTCCTGCTCGGGGCGATTTTCGTCGCACTGACCGTGAGTGCCGTCAACCGTGATCGGACCACCGAACGCCTGGACCACGCGGCAACCACCGTGAGCGCCGCCGTGGGCGCTCTCTGCCGCCAGTTGCAGGCCGCGGCCGACGCGGTGGCGGTGGTTCCAGCCGAGAACCGGGTCGCGGTCGCCGACCAGCTGGTCGCCCGCGGGCTGGCCACGACGGTGGACGTGACCGTTCCGAATCAGCCGTTGCTGGGGCGTGCGGCGGCGCACAGCGGGAACGGGACGACCGGTCCGCTCAGTTGCGCCGACCCGGCGCCCCGGGGGACGGCCACGGCGTTCGCCGCTTACGCGTACGCCGAAGAAGTGACAGTGGTCGCCGCCCAGGGCATCGATCCCGCCCTGATGGACCGGCTCGGTGATGCCGCCGGGGTGGCCGTGGCGATCGGCGCGCCGGCGCCGGAGGCCGGCCCCCGCACGACCCGGCAGCTGACCGCCGTGCCCGGCCAGCCGTTGCCGCTCACGCTCAGCGTGCCCACCGGCGAACCCACCCTCCGGTACGCCATCCTGTTCCTGATCGTGCTGGTCACCGCCGTGGTGGCGGTCCTGGCCGCCCGCTGGCTGGCCCGGTCGACCACCCGTCCGCTCGGTGACCTGGCCTGGGCCGCCGACCGGGTGGCGAACGGTGATCTGGACACCCGGGTGCCGATCCCGCGCCCGGACGAGCTGGGCCGGCTCGCCGGGACCTTCAACCGGATGACCCGTGAGCTGCAGTCCTACGTGCAGGCGCTGACCGCGAGCCGGGATCAGCTGCGCCGTCATCTGGCCATCCTCGGGGACACCCTGTCCAGTACGCACGACCTGGACCGGATCCTGCCGGTGATCCTGCGCACCGCGATGACCGCCACCGGCGCCCGGGCCGGGCTGCTGCTGCTCGCCGACCCGTCCGACGGGCGGCTGGCGGCCCGCTGCGGCGCCGGGCTGACCGGCGCGTGGGATCTGACGCAGGCCGAGCTGGCGCAGCGCCGCCTGCCGCCGGGACGCGGCGTGCTGGGGACGGTGGCGTCGACCGGCCGGCCGATGCGCGGGACCGGCGGGCAGAGCCCGGACGAGCCGGTCTGCGAGTCGTACCTCGCGGTGCCGATCTGCGCGCCGCCGGCCGATCCGGAGACCGATCCGGAGCCGGGCATGCTGGGGGTGCTGGCCCTCTACGACCGGTTGGGCGGGCCCGCCTTCGAGGACGCTGATCTGCGGACCCTGCGCACCTTCGCGGGGCAGGCCGGGGTGGCCGTGCACAACGTCCGGGTTCATGAGGAGGCGCAGCGTCTTTCGTTGACCGATCCGCTGACCGGACTCTGGAACTACCGTTATCTGCGCGAGGTGCTGCGCCGCGAGGTGGAGCGGGCCAGCCGGTTCGGCCGGATGCTCACCGTCCTGGTTCTCGACCTGGACCACTTCAAGGAGGTGAACGACACGTACGGGCACACCGCGGGCGATCAGGTGCTGGGCGAGTTCGCGCGGCGCATCCGGATCGGGCTGCGGGAGGTCGACGTGGCGTTCCGTCAGGGCGGGGAGGAGTTCGTGGTGCTGTTGCCGGAGACGGACGCGTACGGCGGCGCGATCGTCGCCGAGCGGCTGGGCGCCGCGGTGCGGGACCGGCCGGTACCGGTCGATCCGCGCCGGCCCGGGCTCGACGACCGGATCCCGATCAGCGTCTCCATCGGGATCGCCGTCTTCCCCGAGCACGGCGGCACCGCCCAGCAGGTGCTGGACGCCGCCGACGAGGCGCTGTACGCGGCGAAGCACGCCGGCCGGGACACCTATCGGCTCGCGGAACGGGTTTCCCGGACCGGGGCGGAGGGGCATCTGGACGCCGCGACCGCCATCACCGGTGGGCCGCAGCCGCCGCGACACGGCCGTGGCCGATAGTCTCGCGGCATATCCGGCCACGAACCAGCGAAGGTGAAGTGACTGAATGACGACGAAGCGCGCCGTCAAGGCGGTGATTCCGGCGGCGGGACTCGCGACCCGCTTCCTCCCGGCCACGAAGGCGGTGCCCAAGGAGCTTCTGCCGGTGGTGGACCGGCCGGTTCTGCAGTACATCGTCGAGGAGGCCGCGTCCGCCGGCATCACCGACGTCCTGCTGGTCACCGGCCGTGGCAAGACCGCCATGGTGGACCACTTCGACCGGCGGCCGGACGTCGAGGCCCGGCTCGAGGAGAAGGGCGACCACGAGCGTCTCGCCGCGGTGCGCCGGTCCAGCGAACTGGCCGACATCTACACCTGCCGGCAGGGTGAGCCACTCGGGCTCGGGCACGCGGTCGGCTGCGCCGCCTCGCACGTCGGCGACAACCCGTTCGCGGTGCTGCTCGGTGACGAGTTCGTCGAGGAGGACAAGCCGCTGCTCCCGGCCATGCTCGACCTCCAGGCGCGGACCGGCGGCATCGTCCTGGCCTTCATGGAGGTCGCGCCGGAGGAGACCTCCCGGTACGGCATCGCCTCGATCCGGGAGAGCGACCTGGGCGAGGACGTCGTCGAGGTGACCGGCCTGGTGGAGAAGCCGGCGCCGGGGGAGGCCCCGAGCAACCTGGCAGTCCTCGGCCGGTACGTGCTGCCCGGCTCGATCTTCGACGTCATCGCCGACACCAAGCCCGGCAACGGCGGCGAGATCCAGCTGACCGACGCGATGGCCGCCATGCTGGCCGACGGGGTGCCGGTGCACGGCATCGTCTACCGCGGCCACCGGTACGACACCGGCATGCCGCTCGGCTACCTCCAGGCCGTCGTCCAGCTCGCGGTGCAGCGGCCCGACCTGGGCGAGGAGTTCCGGGCCTGGCTGACCGAATTCGTCGGCGGCCGGAAGGGATGACCGCCACGGCCGATCGCGAGGCGGCCGCTTCCAACGAGCTGATGCCTCTCGCCGAGTACCTGGGCAGCGTGCTGCGCAGGCTCCGGGCGCTGCCTCCGCTCGACCTCGACCTCACCCAGGCGCACGGGAACGTGCTCGCCGCCGACGTGGTGGCGCCGCATCCGTTCCCGGCGTTCGACCAGGCCGCGATCGACGGGTACGCGGCCCGATGGGAAGACCTGGCCGGTGCCGGGCGCATCGGGTCGCACCCGTCGTTCGGGCAGTTCGAGAACACCGCCCGTACGGTCCGGCTGAACGTGGTCGGCGACATGGGCGCGGCACACTGGCGGCCGGTCCGGATCACCCCGGGCACCTGCTTCTCGGTGGCGGCCGGGGCGCCGCTGCCGATCGGCGCCGACGTGGTCGTCCCGGTCCACTGGACCGATCAGGGCATGGCCGCCGTCGAGATCCTGCACGCCCCGAAACGGGGTTCCGGCGTCCGCCGGGCCGGTGAGGAGTTCGCCGTCGGGCAGCTGCTCGCCGCCGCCGGGTCGTACGTCGCCCCGCCCATGGTCGCCGTCTTCGCCGCCGCCGGGATCGGCCACGTGCTGGTCCGGCCCAGTCCGCGGGTGGTGGTCGTGGCCACCGGCGACGAGCTGGTCGACGTGGGCCGGCCCAGCCAGCCCGGCCAGGTGGTGGACGCCAACTCGCATGCGCTCACCGCGGCGGCCGTGGAGGCGGGCGCGATGGCGTACCGGATCGGGATCTGTGACGACGACCCGGAAGGGCTGCGCGGCCTGCTGGAGGACCAGACGCTGCGCGCCGACCTGATCATCACGACCGGCGGGACCGGTACCGGACCCGGCGACATGCTGCGCCGGGTGCTGTCCCGGCCCGGCCCGAGTCGCGGCACCGTCGAGTTCACCGACGTCGCCCTCTGCCCGGGCACCGCGCTCGGCTTCGGCACGGTCGGCGGTGAGGAGGTGCCGGTGGTCTGCCTGCCCGGGGAGCCGGGCGCCGCCCTGATCGGCTTCGAGGTGCTGGCCCGGCCGGTGATCCAGCTGCTCGCCGGCGCCGAACCGGTGTTCCGTCCCGGGGTCAAGGCGCACCTGCTGGAGACCGTCTCCTCGCCCGGTGGGCTGCGCGAGTTCCGGCCGGCGCACGTCGCCGAGCGGCGCGGTGGCGGTTACACGGTGCAGCCGCTCGCCGGAGGGCCGTACACTCTCTCCGGTTTGGCCGAGGCGAACGGCCTGCTGGTGCTCGGCGAACGGGTCACCACAGCGGCCGCCGGCTCGACCGTCGACGTACTGCTGCTCGACCGGAGGCGATGAATGCTCGGGGCCACCACACCCGGATGGCCCGCTGTGCTCTCGGACGGGGCCGTGCTGCTCCGGCCGTACAAGCGGGGTGACGCCCGGGCGTGGTCCGAGGTGCGGATCGCCAACCAGGCGTGGCTGGCGCCCTGGGAGTCGGCGCCGCCCGGGCCGTGGGCGGAGATGAACTCGCCCCGCGCCTACGGCTACGTCTACCGCGACATGAAACGGGCCGCCCGCAACGGCGACAGCATGCCGTTCGCCGTCTGCCTGGCCGAGGACGGGCGGGAACGCCTGGTCGGCCACGTCAACCTGGGCAACATCGTGCGGCGGGCGTTCGCGTCGGCGTACGCGGGCTACTGGGTCGATCACCGGGTGGCCGGCCGGGGCGTGATCCCGACCGCGCTCGCGCTCGCCGTGGACCACGCGTTCGGGCCGGGCGGGCTGCACCGGATCGAGGTCAACATCCGGCCGGAGAACGGGCCGAGCCGCCGGGTGGTGGAGAAGCTGGGGTTCCGCGAGGAGGCCTACCACCAGCGGTACATGCACATCGACGGTGGTTGGCGTGATCACCTCGGCTATGCGATGACGAGCGAGGAGGTCGCAGCCGAGGGTGGCCTGCTGGCGCGGTGGCGGCGCGCCCGTACCGCTAAATGATCTTGAAGGTCGGAGAGCCTCCGGCGCGGCGCGCGAAATATCACGGCTACCGCCCGTAACCTCGCATTCGTCGTGTCCTTTTCCGTGGCGGATCGGAGGCCTGAGGGTGCCGACCTCGGTGCTCCTTGCGGTCCTCGCCGCGGCGGGTCTGCTCGCTCTCGCTCCGGCGCTGGCCCGCCGGTACGATCCCGCCGAGCGCCTCGCCGCGGAGCGGGCGTCATCGACGGCGCGGGTGCTGCAACGCCGCCGCCGTCCGCGCACCGTGCCCGGACGCCGACCGATAAACCCCGCCCGCCAGGTCACGGTTACGGTTCCGGCCCCATCGGGTGATCCCGCGCCACCCGAACGCAGGCTCCGCCTCGTCACCGGCCGGCCGCGCCGCATCCCACGCCGCCGCGGCACACCCGCCGTCGTCCGCCGCCGCCGCGTCTTCGCCGCCCTGGTGCTGCTCAACGCCATCGAACTGGTCGGCGTACTGGTCGTCGGGCCCGGCTTCTGGATCAGCTTCGCCGTCACCGGCAGCCTCCTCGGCGTGTACCTCGTACACCTGCGCAACCGCGCCATCGCCGACCGCCGGCGCCGGCGCGTACAGGCCCGCGAAGCCGCCTGGCTCGCCGCCCGCCAAGCCGAGGTCCGCCGCGAACAGGCCCGCCGCGCCGCCGCCCGCCGGGAGGCCCAGCGCCGCCTCGCCGCCCAGCGCGAAGCCGTCCGGCGAGCCGCCATGGGCCTCGACCGGGAACCCTCCGACCTGCCCGTCGCCGCCAACGGCGGCTCGGTCTCCTATCGGAGGCGCGGCGGGCTGCGTGGTCGCCCCTACGAGGCCGGCGGCCGGCATCATCACGCTTCATAGAGGGGTACGGCGTACGCCGCCCCCGACGACATCGGCCCCGTCCCGCCGGCCCGGCGACCCGGGTGCCGGTCCGGCCGGTGCCGCCCGCATCCGGGCGGTGCTGCCCTGCCGCTTCTCCGGAGGGGCGGTTCGCGAGGCGCATGGACGACCTGTTAACCTTTCCTCGGTTCCACGGTGAGCGATCATCGAGGAGCCAAGGGGCTGTGGCGCAGTCTGGTAGCGCACCTCGTTCGCATCGAGGGGGTCTGGGGTTCAAATCCCCACAGCTCCACCCTTGGGAAACGCCCGGACTTCGGTTCGGGCGTTTTGGTTTCCGGCGGCTGATCCTGCTTGGCAGGCTCTCAGGTCCTCTGTCCGCCCCCGGCTTGTTTGCACCGACCAGCGCACACGTAACGGCTTGCGTGGTCGCCCGCCCGTGTCATGGCGGCAGGCCGGGCACACGGGCGGCGCGACGTGAGCGCCCGCCGGGTCGGGCGGCACGGGGGGTGAGTGGGGACAGGTGGTGACTCTGCCTCCCCGTACCTCTATGCAAGGGTTTTGACCGCGACCGTCTCGCCCTCGGTGATCTCGCCGGTGGGGGTGAAGCCCAGCCTGGCGTAGAACGGCGCGGGACCGCCCTCGCGGGGCTCGTAGGTGACGTAGGCGCGGGTTTCGCCGCGGGTGCGGATCTCGGCGCAGACGGCCTCCACCGCGAAGGTGCCGTAGCCGCGGCCCTGGTGGTCCGCGGCGATGTTGAGGCGCCAGAGGCCGGAGCGTAGGTCGGTGGGGTCGGAGGGCTCGCCCCACGGGAGGTCGAGGAAGGCCATCACGAAGCCGACCAGTTCGTCGCCGTCGTAGATCAGGCGTGGCCAGGCGTATTCGGGGTAGACGTACGCCTCGGCGAGGGATTTGACCACCGGCGCGACCAGGTCGTCCTGGTCGGGGCGGACGGAGAGGGCCAGTGCCGCCTCGTAGTTGTCCGGGTCGACCTTGCGGAGATGCATTTCGGCAGGTTAGCGGTGCAGGTGGAAGGCGGCGATCTCCTCCACCCGGGTCCGGGTGACGCCGGCGAGCTGTTCGACGGCGAGTGGGTGGCCGGTCGGTTCCAGTTCGATGTACGGCAACTGCCCCACGGCCCGGGTGTGCACGTTCGTCCGCAGGTTGAGCGTCGACGGCTCGTACCCGGCGATGATGTTGGAGAGCCAGCCGAAGTAGGGCGGCTCCTTTTCGCGGCCGGGTTGTTCCCAGACGTCGACCGCCCGGGTGAAGCTGGCCCGGCTCAGTGACACCCACATGCTGTAGGTGAATATCTCTCCGGTGTCCCAGACCGGCAGTTCGATCAGGCCGCGGACGAAGAACTGCTCCCCGGCGATCACGCACAGGTCCGCGTCCAGCAGGCAGCCTTCCTGGTCCGCCATCTCCGGCTGCCAGAAATCCGGGGCCGGAGCGGCGAAGCTGAGCGGCGGGCCGTCGTGCAAGGCCCCGCACGTGCCGCAGGTGAACTGCTCGGTGCTCATGGCCGCGAAGCATACGGGCGGCACCGGTAGTGACGGTCGGCACGGCCGCTGTCGGTGCCTGATCTGGGTGAAAAGCGAGTGTTGCTACTTTTGGGTGGTATCTCTGAATCAAGTCTCGGAGGTGACGTCACATGAAAGCACCACTGCCCGACAACGAGATCGAGCGGCTGGCGGCGCTGTACTCGCTCGACATCCTCGACAGCCCCCCGGAGAAGGACTTCGACGACATCGTCGCGCTGGCGGCCGGGGTCTGTGAGGTACCCATCGCGATGGTCAGCCTGGTCGACGCCGATCGGCAGTGGGCCAAGGCCAGGACCGGCTCCGAGGTTGCGGAGACCTCCCGGGACGTGTCCATCTGCGCCCACGCCATCCTCGGCCGTGACCTGCTCGTCGTTCCGGACACCCGGGCGGACGACCGGTTCGCCGACATCCCGGCGGTGGCCGCGAGCGGGGGCATCCGGTTCTACGCCGGGATGCCGCTGCTGACCACCGACGGGTTCGCGCTCGGCACCCTCTGCGTCACGGACGTCGAACCGCGGCGGCTCGACATGGAGCAGCAGCAGGCGCTGCGTGCCCTCGCCCGGCAGGTGACCGCCCAGCTGGAGCTGCGCCGGTACGCCTTCGCGCTGGCCAACACCACGGCCCGGCTCCAGGAGCTGGAGCGCCGCAAGGACGACCTGGCCGGTCTGGTCGGCGGGGAGCTGCGGTCGTCGCTGCGGCTCATGTCGGGGTACCTGGAACGGCTGGGCGACACCGGCTATCACGACGCCGAGATGGCGGACCTGGTCGGGCGGGCCACGGCGGCGCACGTACGGGGGTTCCGTGAGCTGATCGACCACCTCACCACGATGGCCGACGCCGGGCTGGGCGGGGACAGCCTGCACATGCGGCAGTGCGACCTCACCCGGGTCACCCAGCGGGCGGTGGAGGCGGTACGCCCGATCGCCGCCAGCAAGCACATCTGGATCCTCAACCAGGCGGGCGGCCCGTCGTTGCCGATCATCGCCGATCCGGTGCGCCTGGAGCAGGTCCTGACCCACCTGCTGTTCGCCGCGGTCAAGTACACGCCGGAGGGCGGCCGGGTGCGGGTCGGCACCGAGATGGAGTCCGGCCCGACCGTACGGCTGGACGACATGGACCTGCCCGACGGCCTGCGGCCCGACCTGTTCCCGCACCTGTACTACGGGGCCATCGCCAACCCGACCGACGTACCGGGGCCGGACCGGGGGCTGGCCGTCGCCAAACGCATCCTGGACGCCCATCACGCCACCGTGGCGCTCTCCGACCGGCCGGGCGACGGGACGTCACTGCACGTCGTGTTCCCGTACGCCGAGATGACCCCGGCCGAGATGATCCGGGACCTGGCCATCGCCTGAGCACGAGCGGAACCCGCCCCCGATCGGCTGCAGTTCGGTCGGGGGCGGGCCGGTCTCATCGCCGCCGTACCGGTGGCCTTCCGTGCGCGCTCGGCGGCCAGGAGTCCACCTCCGGCGCCACCCGCTGCCCGGGCGGCATCGGCGCCGGCGGTGGTGGTGGCGGTGGAACCGGCGAGCGCGGGGCCAGCCCGGCCCGGTTGAGCTTGTGCCAGCGCAACCGCCCACCGGTCAGGGCCGTGGTCGCCGACTGCAACAGCACCAGATACATCAACTGCCGGTACGCGAACTGCTGCAACGGCAGCCGGAGCAGCGGCTTGAACGACTCCTTGTCGAGGCGGAACGCGACCCCTGCGGTGAACAACTGGAGGGCCAGCATGCCGAGCCAGGCCGCTACGGTCTCCTGGCGCTCCCAGAAGACCAGGCCGTACACGAGCATGATGTCGACCACCGGCGCCAGCATCGGCAGCGCCACCCCGAAGAGGGCGAGGAACGGCAGGCCCACCCGCCCGAAGCGGCCGGACGGCCCGGACTCGAAGAGCGACCGCCGGTGCTTCCACATCGCCTGCATGGTCCCGTAGCTCCACCGGTACCGCTGGCGGTACAGCTGCTCCAACGTGGTCGGCGCCTCGGTCCAGGCCAGGGCGTCCTCCACGTAGACGACGCGCCACCCTTTCCGGCACAGCGCCATCGTGACGTCGGTGTCCTCGGCCAGGGTCTCGTCGCTGACCCCGCCCACCTGGGCCAGCGCCTCCCGCCGGAACGCGCCGATCGCGCCGGGCACGGTGGGCATGCAGTTCAGCACCTCGTAGAGGCGGCGGTCCAGGTTGAAGCCGATCACGTACTCGATGTGCTGCCAGGTGGCGACCATGGTCTCCCGGTTGCCGACCTTGACGTTGCCGGCCACCGCGCCCACCGACGGGTCGCCGAACGGCTGGACCAGCCGGTGCAGCGCGTCGGGTTCGAAGACGGTGTCGCCGTCGACCATCACGATCAGGTCGTGCTTCGCCAGCGCTACGCCGGTGTTCAGGGCATTCGGCTTGCCACCGTTGGGCACCCGGACCACCCGCACGTGCGGCAGGTCCATCCGGTCGACCAGGTCGGCGGTGCCGTCGGTGGAGCCGTCGTCGACCACCACCACCTCGATCATCGGATGGTTGCCGCCGGCCAGTGAGCGGACCGCGGCCTCGATGCCCTCCTTCTCGTTGTAGGCGGGCACGATCACCGAGACCGGCTCGAACACCTGCGGGCCCCAGCTCCAGCCGGGCTTGCGCCGCTGCCGGGCGTTGCGCGTCGCGAGCGCGAGCATGAGCAGCGTACGGCCGATGGTCAGCAGCCCGACCACCAGGAAGAGCCCGGCGATCACGACGACCATGCCGTCGGCCAGGCTGACCGTCCAGATCAGGGCCATGCCGCGCCACTTGTCGCCGGCCGGCGCCTCGGGGTTGACCGGCAGCGCCGCCGCGGGAGCGTCCGCGCGTCCGGCGATGCTCAGGTTGAGCCCTTCGGTGACGGTGGTGAAGCGGTAGCCCTGGGCCTTCATCCGCGGGATGAACTCGCGCAGCGCCGCGACGGTCTGCGAGCGCTCGCCGCCGGCGTCGTGGAAGAGGACGATCGCGGACTCGCCGTCGGCCGGGGTGGCATTGGCGATGATCTCGTCGATCCCGGGACGCTCCCAGTCCCGGCTGTCCCTGTCGTTGACCACGACCAGGTAGCCGAGGGCGCCGGCCTCCTGGACCAGCTCCCAGTTGTCCCGGTCGATGGCCGGGTTCTTGGACGAGTACGGGAACCGGGCCAGGTTGGTGTGCACCCCGGCTGCCCGGGCGATCGCCACCTGGTTCTGGGACAGCTCGAGTTCCCGCCGCCACGGGGCGAGCTTCTGCATGTTGCGGTGGGTGAAGGTGTGCAGGCCCAGTTCGTGGCCGCCGTCCACGATGTGCTCGGTCAGCTCGGGGTGCCTGGCGACCTGGGCGCCGACGACGAAGAAGGTGGCGTGGGCGTCCTGCTCGCGCAACACCTCCAGGATCTTCGGCGTCCACACCGGATCGGGTCCGTCGTCGAAGGTGAGCGCGATGGTGCGCTCCGGCAGCCGGCTGGTGCTCTCCTGGCCGCCGGTGGTGTTGATGATCGGGCCGCCGTCGCGGATCGTCGACGGCACCCCGGCGTAGTCGCCGGCCTTGCTCGCCACGTGGTCGCCGGCGACCTTGGGGTTGATGTACGTCTGCACGTACAGCACCGCCGTGAAGAACACGACCAGGAGTGTGCCGAGCAGCACGCGCGGCGGGGGCACGATGCGCCGCCGGTTGCGGGCCCGGGCCCGGCGGGACGGGGGAGTCACGGGGCGGCCCGGGTGGACGGTGGAGTGCTGTCGGCGGCCGGTGACAGCGACGGCGGGGGCGGAGGCGTACCGGTGTCCTCGGCCGGCACCGGGCCGCCGCCACCCTCACCGCCGGAGTCGGGGACCACCGGCGGGGCCGGCGGCACCGGCTCGCTCGGGTTCGGGACCGGGGTGTCCGTCGAGGTGGGGGTCGGTGTCGGCGTCTTGGTGGACTCCAGCGTCCTGGTCTCCGTGGCGCTGGGTGTTCCGGCGGCCGATGGCCGGGTGGTCGACTGCGCCGGCTTGCTGGAGGTCTTCGCGGACTGGCTCGCGGTACGGCGTTCGGTGCCGCCGGTACGCCGCTCCACCGACTCGACATGCCTGGTCGGGGTGGCGTTCGGCGTGGGTGTCGGCGCCGGGGTGGGACGGGCCGTGGGCTTCTGCTCCTCGTCCTCGTCGTCCTCGTCCAGTCCGGGCAGCGGGAACACCGCGCTCGAGCTCACCGGACCGCCGGCCAGGCTGATGCCGACCAGGCCCCCGTACACGACGAGAAGGATGCCGAAGGCCAGTGCGAGGCGCCGGAGCAACCGGCTGCGCCGTCCGGTGGAGTCCACGAACACCGGCGCCGGCTCCGGCACGGTGATCACTTCCGTGGGGAGGTGAGGGTCGTGTGGGTCTCTGGGCTCCTGCGAAGTCACGCGGCGAGCTTAAGAACATTTATCGCGATCTTGGCACAGATCACTCACAAGGGGGACGGTCGACTGATCCACTGAAATAGGACGAAATGCCATGCGTGGCGATTTGGCCGGTCGGAGGGGGTGTGAACCCGTTTCGCTGACCAGCGGCGCGGCATCGGATCGAAAGACGTTATGCCGTTATCCGAAGCAATTTACTGTCGTATTCCCGACTGCGCGGCCGAGCAATTCTCGCGAAACGATAAAGCCGATAAGAGAAGTATGAACTTAATGTCTGAATCGCTGTGATGGTGGGAGCGACACGACAAACTCCTGGCCGCACCCGTTGTGCACGCCATCCGACCTAGTTAAGCTCTTGTTGCGCGCCCCAATCGCCCGCTTCCCCCGTGGCAGGCGATCGGGGCGCGCCCTTCTGTTTCCGGGCTGTCGCCGCTAGATCCAGCGGCCCCCGAGCCACATGCGCACCGACCAGTCGTCGTAGGGCAGCAGTGTGCCCACGAAGACCGGGTAGAAATAGGCGAAACACAGCGCGACCAGGACGACGTAGGTGGACACCGCGACGGCGCCGATGAGCTGCCGGTCGGAACGGTTCGCCCCCGCCGCCATCCCGCCCGGGGGCGTCATGATCGCCCCGAGCACGTAGACCACCGCCAGGATCAGGAACGGCAGCGCCGGCATCACGTAGAACGCGAACATCGTGCGCCCGTCCTTGACCGCGAAGTAGAACCACGGCAGCAGGCCGGCCACCGCGCCGGTCATGATCGCGTAGGCCCGCCAGTCGCGCCGGGCGATCCCGAACCAGGTCAGCGCGCCGAGCGCCGGCAGGAACGACCACCACAGGATCGGCGTACCCAGAAGCAGGATCTCGGCGGCGCAGCTCGGCGCCCCGCAGTTGCCGGCCGTGCTCCAGTAGAAGGCCACCGGACGGCCCAGCAGCAGCCACTGCCACGGCCACGACTGGTAGGTGTGCTTCTCGGTCAGTCCGGTGTGGAAGTTGAACGCCTCGGAGTGGTAGTGGGCCAGGTTGAGCAGCGCCCCGACGACCGGCGGTTCGCTCCACCCGTTGTCCGCCCGGTAGTGCCGGAAGTAGCCGTTGTCGGTGACGAACCAGCCGGTCCAACTGGCCAGGTAGACGCCGATGGCCAGACCGAAGCAGAGCAGCAGCCAGCCCAGGTCGCCGAGGATGCCGGCCAGCACCGGCCCGCGCACCCCGGCGGAGCGCCGCGCCTGCACCCGCCAGACGATCACCAGGGCCGCGAAGAACGGCGCGAAGAAGGCGGCGCTCCACTTGACACTGCACGCCATGCCGAAGGTGATCCCGGCGGCCAGCAGCCACCACGGCACGATCAGCGGCACGGTCGGCGTCTTCTCCGGGTCGTAGCCCCGCTCCAGCGCCCGCAGCCAGCGGCGGCGGTAGTGGTCCCGGTCCAGCACCAGGGCGCCGAAGGTCATCAGGATGAACAGGCCGATGAAGATGTCCAGCAGCGACGTCCGGGAGAGGACCAGCTGGAAGCCGTCCAGCGTCATCAGCAGACCGGCGATCCCGGCCAGCACGATCGAGTGGAACAGCCGGAACGCGATCCGGATGAGGATCAGCACCATCAGCGTGCCGGCGACCGCGGTGGAGAACCGCCAGCCCAGCTCGTTGTTGCCGTACACCGTCTCGCCGAGCGCGATCAGCCACTTGCCGAGCGGGGGGTGCACGACGTACGCCGCGCCGTTGACCTTCTCGTCCCACTCGAAGCCGTGCTGGAGCATGTCCCAGGCGTCGGTCGGGTAGCAGACCTCGTCGAAGATGTAACCCTTCGGCTTGTCCAGCCCGGCGAACCGCAGGATGCCGGCCACCGTGACGATGATCAGGGTGATGAGCCACGAGTACGGATTGAACCGTTGGTCCAGCGTCGACAGCCGACGCCGGACGATCTCGGGCACATCACGCATGCTTGGGGATGACCCTGTCCCGGCGGTGGGGTCCGCGGGGGTGAGGTCTGTGTCAGCTGTCGCCGCCGTCGTCACCCCGCGATCGTAGGACGGAAGCCTGAGAAGCGATGCCCGCCATCACCACCTCTTGCCATGTGATGGACTTTTGCGATGCCTGATGACGAAGAAGCCGGCGGACGGGTGATCCTGGTGGGTGCCCCGCTGGGCAACACCGGCGACGCCTCGGCCCGGTTGCGCGAGGTCCTGGCCTCGGCAGATGTGATCGCCGCGGAGGACACCCGGCGGCTCGGCCGGCTCGCCCGGGACCTCGATGTCACCGTGCGCGGCCGGATCGTCTCCTACTTCGAGGGCAACGACGAACGGCGTACCCCCGAACTGGTCGAGGCGCTGCGCGACGGCTCGGTCGTCGCCGTCGTCACCGACGGCGGCATGCCGAGCGTCTCCGACCCCGGCTTCCGGTTGGTCCGGGCGGCGCTCGACGCCGGTTTCCCGGTCACCTCGGCGCCCGGGCCGAGCGCGGTCACCACGGCGCTGGCCCTCTCCGGCCTGCCCAGCGACCGGTTCGTCTTCGAGGGCTTCCTGCCCCGGTCCGGCTCGAACCGCCGCTCCCGCCTCCGCGAACTGGCCGCCGAGCCGCGCACGCTGGTGTTCTTCGAGGCGCCGCACCGGATCGGCGGCGCGCTCGAGGACCTGGCCGCGATCTTCGGGGCGGACCGGCCGGCCGCCCTCTGCCGGGAGCTCACCAAGACGTACGAGGAGATCCGCCGGGACACCCTCGCCGAGCTCGCCGCGAACGCCGCGGCGGATCCGCCGCGCGGCGAGATCACCCTGGTGGTCGCGGGCGCGCCGGCCGGGCCGCCGGAACGGCCCGGCGACGACGAGCTGCGTGCCGAGGTCGCCCGGCGGGAGGCCGCCGGCGCTTCCCGCCGGGACGCGATCCAGTCGGTGGCCGACGCTTATCAGCTGCGCAAACGCGACGTCTACGCCCTGATACACCATTGATTCGTACGGCTACCCGAACCGATTCGGAGGAAATACGCTAAGCACGGTCCCGCCCAGCCGACGGTTCAGTAGGCCGCGACCAGGAAGCCGCTCAGCAGCAGGAACGGGCCGAGGAAGCTGGCGATCAGGGCACTGCGCCGGGTGGGCCGGGACGGCAGCCGCCGTGCCCCGGTCGCCTCGGCGATGCCGTAGCCGCAGATCGCCACGAGCAGGAAGCCGAGCCCCCAGCGCAGGTGCATGAGCGCCCCGGCCGGCGCCGCGTAGGCCTGGTCGCTGTCCGGGCTGACCATCCGGGCCGAGGACACCGCGCCCGTCTGCCGTCCCGCGCCGGAGATGCCGAGCAGCGTCACCCGGGAGACGCTGTAGTGCCCGTCGAGCGAGGCGAACCGCCCGGCGCAGCGCTGGGCCAGGCCGTCGCCGCGGCAGTGGGTGGTGGTCGCGTACCCCCGGTCGCCGTGCCCCACCGCCAGCCAGAACGGCTCCGCGCTGACCCAGCCGAAGAAGGCCGCCACCAGGCTCAGCAGGACCAGCGCGAACAGCGCGCTCAGCGGGTTGTGGTCGGCCGGCCGGCGGCGCCGGCCGGGCCGGTGGTCGGCGCGTGCCGCGTCGTTGCGGGCGCGCTCCTCCTCGGTGAGCCAGAACGGTGAGTTCTCCATCCGCTCCAGGCGGGCCTCGACGTCGGGGCAGCCGATCACCTCGGGCAGCGGCGTGACCCCGGGCCGGGGCTCCCGCTCCGGGCCGCCCTCGACGATCATCAGCTCGCCCGCGGTGGCGAGCCGGGAGCCACCGGGCGCGGCGCCCGGTTCGGTCAGCCGGGCGGGCGGTCCCGGCTCCTCGGCGGGTTCCGGGCGGTCCCGGTGTTCCCGGCGGTCGCGGCGGTCCCGGTTCTCCAGGCGGTCCAGGTGTTCCAGACGGTTCAGGTGCTCGGTGAGGTCACGGACCCCGGCGACGTGGGCGGCGGCCGACGACGGATCTTCGGCGTCCGGCCGGTCCCGGTCGTCCTCGCCGTGCCACCAGGCGCCGTCGGGGTCGGACAGGGTCCACGGGTTGCCCTGGTCACGGGGCGGTTCCGCGGGCTGTGGAGCGTCTCCGGTCATTTGCCCATTGAATGCCCCGGCCCGTCGGTGATCACGTTCCTGATGGGGCGTGTCGGGACAAATCGGCATACCAGCGCGGGAGGAGGCAATCCGTTCGCGAACCCCTGGGAGCGGTCACTACGCTTGGACACCATGAGTCACGTTCTCGCCGCGGTTGCCTGGCCCTACGCCAACGGCCCCCGCCACATCGGTCATGTGTCCGGCTTCGGGGTGCCGTCCGACGTCTTCAGCCGGTACATGCGGATGGCCGGTCACGACGTGCTCATGGTCTCCGGCACGGATGAGCACGGCACCCCGATCCAGGTGCAGGCCGACGCCGACGGGGTGACCCCGCGTCAGCTCGCCGACCGGTACAACCGGGTGATCGTGGAGGACCTGCACGGGCTCGGCCTGTCGTACGACCTGTTCACCCGGACCACCACGCGCAACCACTACGCGATCGTCCAGGAGCTGTTCGAGGGGCTGCACCGGAACGGCTACATCGTCGCCCGGACCACCCTCGGCGCGATCTCCCCGTCCACCGGCCGCACCCTGCCCGACCGGTACATCGAGGGCACCTGCCCGATCTGCGGCTACGAGGGCGCCCGCGGCGACCAGTGCGACAACTGCGGCAACCAGCTCGACCCGGAGCAGCTGCTGAACCCGCGCTCCCGGATCAACGGCGAGGTCCCGCAGTTCGTCGAGACCGAGCACTTCTTCCTCGACCTGCCGGCCTTCGCCGAGGCGATCGGCGGCTGGCTGGACCGCCGGGAGAACTGGCGGCCCAACGTCCTCAAGTTCTCCCGCAACCTGCTCGACGACCTCCAGCCCCGGGCCATCACCCGGGACCTGGAGTGGGGCGTGCCGATCCCGCTGGACGGCTGGCGGGACCGCAACGACAAGCGCATCTACGTGTGGTTCGACGCGGTCATCGGCTACCTGTCGGCGTCCATCGAGTGGGCCCGGCGCAGCGGTGACCCGGAGGCCTGGCGGCAGTGGTGGTCGGCCGACGCGCAGGGCAAGGACGCCCTCGGCTACTACTTCATGGGCAAGGACAACATCGTCTTCCACTCGGTGATCTGGCCGGCCCTGCTCCTCGGCTACTCCGGCGAGGGCGACTCCGGCGGCACGGCCGGCGAGTTCGGCAAGCTCAACCTGCCCACCGAGGTGGTCTCCAGCGAGTACCTGACGATGGAGGGCAAGAAGTTCTCCTCGTCCCGCCGGGTGGTCATCTACGTGCGCGACTTCCTGGAGCGGTACGACGCCGACGCCCTGCGCTACTTCATCGCGGCGGCCGGGCCGGAGTCCAACGACACCGACTTCACCTGGGCCGAGTTCGTCCGGCGCAACAACGACGAGCTGGTGGCAGGCTGGGGCAACCTGGTCAACCGGTCGATCTCGCTGACCGCGAAGAACTTCGGCGAGATCCCGGCGGCCGGTCCGCTGACGCCGGAGGACGAGGCGGTCCTCGAGGTGGCGAAGGCCGGGTTCGCCACGGTCGGCGAGCTGATCGGCAAGCACCGGCAGAAGGCGGCGATCGGCGAGGCCATGCGGGTGGTCGCCGAGGCCAACCGGTACCTGTCCGAGCAGGCCCCGTGGAAGCTCAAGTCCGATGAGGACAAGCCGCGCCAGGCCACCGTCCTGCACGTCGCGCTCCAGGTGGTGAGCGACGCCAACACGCTGCTCACCCCGTTCCTGCCGCACTCCGCGCAGAAGGTTTTCGAGCTGCTCGGCGGCGAGGGCGTGCACGCCCCGATGCCGCGCATCGAGGAGGTCGAGGACCTGGACGGCGGCCCCGGCTACCCGGTGCTGACCGGTGACTACCGGACCGGCGCCCGCTGGGAGTCGGTGCCGCTGGTGGCCGGCACCCCGCTGGCCGCGCCGACGCCGGTGTTCCGCAAGCTCGACCCGTCGGTGATCGAGGAGGAGCTGGCCCGCCTGGAAGGTGGCGACGAGTCCTGAGTCGACTTCGATGCCCACCGGATTGTGATCAATCCGGTGGGCATCGTCGTTGTTAAATGACGTTGATCGCTGATCATCGGTTCGGTATCTTCACAGTGCCACGGGGACGGGGGCGTTTCGTCGGTACGTCTTGGTAACGACCAATTCGCTCCTTCAAGTGGCAGACATCCCCCTTGAAGGAGTTCTGTGAAGACACGCCTTGCCGTCGCCGTCGTGAGCGGCGCCCTCATCGCGGGCGGCACGCTCATCGGCGCACCGGCCTACGCGATCCCGGACTCGGCCGCCGACGCGCCCTCCGGGAAGAACCCGTCGGCCGTCATCGAAGAGTCCGCCACCGGCCTGGACGCGGTCGACCCGACGCCGACCCCCAGCGACCCGACGCCGACCGCGACGGACCCCACGCCGACGGATCCGACCCCGACACCGACGTCCACCGACCCGACCCCGGACACGACGAAGCCGACCGGCTCGTTCGCGCTCGACTACACCTCGGTCTGGGCCGGCCAGCAGATCAAGGTCGTCCAGGAGTCCTGGGACTACAGCGACCCGGGCGACGCCCAGAACACCCTCAAGCGGGTGGTGAGCTGGGGTGACGGCACCAGCACGGTGCTGAGCCCGACCACGTACAGCGCCCGGAAGTCGTACACCCGGGCCGGGAGCTTCAAGGTCACGGTGACCATCACCGACCCGGCCGGCAACACCTCCGCGATCCCGGCCCGTACCGTCGCGGTCACCGTGCCCGCCGGCAAGGCCTCGCTCAGCCGCAAGAGCGTCTACCAGGGCGCGCTGTTCAACATCAACATCGGCAAGGTCCCGGCCGGGGCGACGATGTACAAGATCGACTGGAGTGACGGCTGGGACTCGTCCCACTGGTCGTCGACCAGGTCGCTCTCCGGCCGCATCCTCTACCGGTGGAAGTGGGACCCGGCGCTGCGGCGGCACGTCAAGGTCAGCAACGCCCGCCTCTCCGGGACCCGCACGCTCCGGATCGCCTGGGGTAACGACAAGGGCTACGGCGCCTGGCAGACGATCGGCAACCTCAACCTCGTCAAGGACAAGTGGAAGCCGACCCTGACGATCAAGAAGCCGTCCAGCACCAACCGGGCGAGCTCCTGGAAGACGATCACCGGCACCGTCGCCGACAAGGGCTCCGGCGTGCGGCACCTCGGCGTCACCGCCTTCCGGATCACCAAGAGCGGCAAGGCCTACTGCCTCACCCCGGCGCGGAAGTGGAAGCGGTACTACAGCGACGCCGACGTCAACAAGTACTGCTACGCGACCGGTGTCAAGGTGAAGATCAAGAACGGCAAGTGGTCGCTCAAGCTGCCTGCCGGCCTCGCCAAGAACCAGTACTTCGCGGTCGACGCCTGGGTCTACGACTACGCGGACTACTTCCGCCAGACCTACCGCACCGCGGAGATCACCCGTAGTTGATCGCCCGATGCCCGCCGGTGAGAAACCGGCGGGCATCGCTGTTTTCCAGGCCTTCCGCAGGATTGATCGTGGTCCTGGGCTGGGGTAGCGTCGCGACAACCACGGGGAGGCCTGGGTTTCGCGTGTCCTTCGTGTGGTTCCGCACCGAAGGAGTCGAAGTTGAAGTCACGGCACACCCGTCCGCTCGTGGCCGCGATCGTCAGTGGCGTGCTGGTGGCCGGCGGCGTGGTCGTCACGTCCCCGGCGTCGGCGGTCGGCCCGGCCACCACGGTGGTCAACCTGGCCGACGAGTCGACCGACCCCACCGTGGACCCGACGACGGACCCGACCACGGAGCCGACGACCGACCCCACGACGGACCCGACCACGACGCCGCCGACGACCGAGCCGACGACGACGCCGCCCACCACCGAGCCGACGACGACCCCACCCACCACCGAGCCGACGACGACCCCGCCGACCACCGGGCCGACCACGACGCCGCCGACCACCGGGCCGACCGGTGACACCGGGGCGCCGACCGGCTCGTTCCGGGTGAACGCCACCTCGCTCTGGCTCGGCCAGTCGGTGCAGCTCAGCCAGACCGCCGCCGACTTCCAGGACGACACCGACACGGACGCGCAGATCACCCGGGTCGTCAACTGGGGCGACGGCTCGGCGCCGCAGACGCTCGCGGCCGGCGCCGTCGGTGCGACCAGGCAGTACTCCCGGGTCGCGTCGTTCACGATCACCGTGACGATGACCGACCGGGCCGGCAACGCCCGCACCCTCACCCGGACCGTCGCGGTGACCAACCCGGCCGGGAAGTACTCACTCAGCCGGGCCGGTGTCTACCAGGGCTACCCGTTCGCCGTGAAGATCAGCAGCCTGCCGGCCGGGACCCGGTACGTGTCGATCGACTGGGGCAACAACTACCGGTCCGGCCTGTCGGCGAAGACCGGCACCTACAACACCTCGCTCCTGTACGACTGGGATGCCGCCAGCCGCCAGTGGAACCTGAGTAGGAAGATCACCGGCGCCCGTACCCTGAAGATCGCTTTCTGGAATGCGAACGGGTGGAGCGCCTACCAGGCCATCGGCACGGTCCAGGTCTACGCCGACGCCGTGAAGCCGTCGCTGAGCATCACCAAACCGTCGAAGTCGAACCGGGTCAGCTCCTGGAAGACGGTCCGCGGAACGGCCTCCGACAAGGCGTCCGGCGTGACCCACGTGTGGATGACCGTGGCCCGATCCACCGCGAGCGGCAAACTGTACTGCCTGACCCCGCAGCGGAAGTGGAAGCGGTTCTACACCGACGCGCAGTTCCTGGCCTACTGCTCGAACTCCGGGGTCCGGGTCACCGTCAGCAAGGGCAGATGGTCGCTCAGGCTGCCGGCCGGGGTCACCCGGGGGCAGTTCCTGGTCTACGCCTGGACGTTCGACCGGGCCGGCAACCTGACCGAGCGGGCCCGGCAGGTCACCCTGAACAAGGTTTGACCTACATCTGGTAGGCGATGTCCGCGATGTGGTGATCGGTCAGCTCGTCGATCGGCGCCCACGCCTCGTAGACGCCACGCTCGTAGCACCGGGCGCCGGTCGTGTTGATCCCGTCCACCTCGGGGCGGAGCAGCCGCAGGCGGGCCCAGGTCTCGTCGCGCTGCAACACCCAGCAGGGGACCCCGCGCCATCGGGCCTGCTCGGCCCGGCGGCTCAGGGTCTGCACCGGATAGCGGGCGGCACGGGTCAGCGCCCGCACCCGGAACTCGCCGGGCGGGTCGGCGACCGCCTCGTACTCCTTGTCGTCGATCCGGCCGACCAGCCGGGCCGACCCGGCCGTGGTGCAGGGCACGTACTCCCGGTCGGGGCTGCCGCCGGGAATCTCGGAGAGCAGGCTCCGCCAGCGCGGCCCGGCCAGGCGCAGCCACCCGTGCTGCTCCGGCTGGTACGTGTACAGCACCACCTCGTCCCCGCCCGGCACATGGGCCAGCAACTGCGCGTTCGCCGGCATCGGCAGGTCCGCGAAGCCGGCCGTCACGTACTCCGGGATGAGGTCGTCGGCGCTCGGGGTGAATCCGGTGCCGAGCACCATGGCCCCGATCCGGGAGTGCGCGGGCAGCGCGGCCAGACCCGGGTGCGCGGGCTCGCCGGGGATCTCGTAGTCCAGCGGATCGGTGGCCCGCCAGCGCAGCGCGAACGTCACCTGCGAGTCGGCCGCGCCGTCCGTGCGCAGCAGTGCCAGCTCCCCGGGCTCACGCAGGTGGGCGAGGTCGCTTGCGCGGTAGCAGAAGCCGTACGGCAGCCAGCCGCCGAGATGGCCGGCAACCTGGGCGGCGGAGAGCACCTTGGTCATCCGGGTGCCCCGGCGGACCGCCGCGGTGGCCCGGATCCGGCGCAGCATCGGGTCGTCCCGGTAGGCCACCGACTGGCTCATCGACTGCACCTGCTGCCAGGTGAGGTCGCGGCGCAGCGGGGCCATCAGGGGCGGCTCGAGTGGGTCGGTGCCCAGCTCGCTCTCCTCACCGGTCACGGTCACGCCGCGCAACCTAAGTGATCGCGGTGGATATCGGATGAACGCCCGGTTACCGGAAATCTCGGCGTGCACAATGTCTCACATGCCTTCGTCTCCCCCGGGTCAGTCCCCATCAGACCGGCGCCGCGCCAAGGAAGCCCGCCGGGCCGGTGAGTTCCCGCCGGCGCCCGAGCCGCTCGCGGTCCCGGTCTTCGACAGCCACACCCACCTCGACCTCACGGTTCAGGAGGCGGGGGTGCCCGGGGACGGCGCCGGCGACCCGGTCGGGGCACTGATCGGCGCGGCCGCCAAGAGCGGTGTGGACCGGCTGGTCCAGGTGGGGGTGGACGTCGAATCGTCCCGCTGGGGCGCCGACCTGGCCGAGCATCATGAGTCGATTCTGGCGGCGGTGGCCCTTCACCCGAACGAGGCGCCGCGACTCTCCGATCTGGACGAGGCGCTGCGCGTCATCGAGTCGCTGGCCGCCCGGCCCCGGGTGCGGGGGATCGGCGAGACCGGGCTGGACACGTTCCGTACCGGGGAGGAGGGCCGGGCCGCGCAGGAGGAGAGCTTCCGCGCGCACATCGCCATCGCGAAGCGCTACGGCAAGGCGCTGATCATCCACGACCGGGACGCGCACGCCGACGTGCTGCGGGTGCTCGACTCCGAGGGCGCGCCGGACCGGGTGGTCCTGCACTGTTTCTCCGGGGACGCCGAGTTCGCGGCCGAGTGCGTGCGCCGTGGCTACTACCTGAGCTTCGCCGGGACGGTCACCTTCGCGAGCGCCACCGGGCTGCGGGAGGCGGCCGCGATCACACCGCCCGGGCAGATGATGGTGGAGACCGACGCGCCCTACCTCACCCCGACGCCGTTCCGGGGGCGGCCCAACGCGTCGTACCTGGTTCCGCTGACCATGCGGGCGCTCGCCACCACGACCGGCACCGACCTGGACACGCTCTGCGCGGCGATCTCGGCCAACGGCGAGGAGGTCTTCGGCGGCTGGCGATGAGGTCACCGTAGGCTCTGGCCATGGCTGATGCACTTCTCGGCCCGGCGGAGATCCGGGACCTGGCCGCGCGCCTCGGCGTCGCGCCGACCAAGAAGCTCGGCCAGAACTTCCTGCACGACCCGAACACGATCCGCCGGATCGTGGCGGCGGCCGCCCTGCGCCCGGAGGACGTGGCCCTGGAGGTCGGCCCGGGGCTCGGCTCGCTGACGCTGGGCCTGGTCGGCGCGGTCCGGCACGTGCACGCAGTGGAGATCGACCCGGCCCTGGCCGCAGCACTGCCGGGCACCGTCACCGCGGCGCACCTCACCGTGCACCCGGCCGACGCGCTCAAGGTGACCGGCGACCGGTTCGACCCGGCGCCGACCATGCTGGTGGCCAACCTGCCGTACAACGTGGCGGTCCCGGTGGTGCTGCACCTGCTGGCCGAGCTGCCCACCCTGCGCGGCGGGCTGGTGATGGTGCAGAAGGAGGTCGCCGACCGGCTCACCGCCGGTCCGGGATCGAAGGTGTACGGCGTGCCGTCGGTCAAGCTGGCGTGGTACGCCGAGGCGAGACCGGCCGGGAAGGTGCCGCCCGCGGTGTTCTGGCCGGTGCCCAACGTGGACTCCGGGCTGGTCGCCTTCACCCGGCGGGAGCCGCCGTCCGACGTCCCGCGGGCCGCCGTGTTCGCGGTGGTCGACGCCGCTTTCGCGCAGCGCCGCAAGACGCTGCGGGCCGCGCTGGCCGGCTGGGCGGGCGGGCCGGACCGGGCCGAGTCGGTGCTGCGGGCGGCCGGGGTCAGCCCGCAGGCCAGGGGAGAGTCGCTCACCGTGGGTGAGTTCGCCGCGATCGCGGGGGCGGCCACACAGCAGGGGTCCGGCGGTAAGCTCAGCCCGTCCGGCGCAGAGCCCGAGGAGAAGAACTCATGACCACGGAAGCTATCCGGGACTTCGCTCCGTGACGGAGGCGTGGGGACCGGACGATGACGAGCCGCGCCCGCACCACGGTCCGGTGAAGGTGCGTGTGCCGGCGAAGATCAACCTGCATCTCGGGGTCGGCCCGCTGCGCCCGGACGGGTATCACGAGCTGAACACCGTCTACCACGCGATCAGCCTCTTCGACGAGCTGACCGCCCGCCGCGGGGACACCCTCACGCTCACCATGGAGGGTGAGGGCACCGGTGAGCTGGAGCTGGACGAGTCGAATCTGATCATCCGGGCGGCCCGGGCGCTGGCCGCCCGCGGCCGGGTCCCGGCCTACGCGCGGCTGCACCTGCGCAAGAGCATCCCGCTGGCCGGTGGTCTGGCCGGGGGCAGCGCCGACGCGGCCGCCGCCCTGATCGCCTGCGACATGCTCTGGGGTCTCGGCATGTCCCGCGACGAGCTGGCCGAGGTCGGCGCCGAGCTGGGCTCGGACGTGCCGTTCCTGCTGCACGGCGGCACCGCCCTGGGCACCGGCCACGGTGAGGCGGTCAGTCCCATCCTGGCCCGCCCGACCACCTGGCACTGGGTGGTGGCGATCGCCGACGGCGGGCTCTCCACCCCGGCCGTCTACCGCGAGTTGGACCGGTTGCGCGCCGCCTCCTCGCCGCCCGAGCCGCTCGGCGGCCCGGACGAGCTGATGGCCGCCATGCGCCAGCGTGATCCCAAGGTGCTCGGCGCGGCGCTCGGCAACGACCTCCAGCCGGCCGCGCTCGCGCTGCGCCCGCAGCTGGCCGACGTGCTGAACGCGGGTCAGGAGGCGGGCGCCATCGCCGGGCTGGTCTCCGGGTCCGGCCCCACCTGTGTCTTCCTGGCCGCCGACGCCAACCACGCCCAGCGGGTCGCGGCCGGGCTCACCGAGGCCGGGGTGTGCCGGGCGGCGGTCACCGCGCGCGGACCGCAGCCGGGCGCGCGGGTAATCTAGAAGCATCGTGGCCAACATCATCAACCTGGACCGGGTCAGCAAGGGTTACGGCGCCGCCGGTCAGCTGCTCACCGACGTGTCGCTCGGCCTGGACGACGACGCCCGCATCGGGATCGTCGGTCTCAACGGCGCCGGCAAATCGACCCTTCTCCGCATGCTCGCCAAGACCGAGGAGCCGGACTCCGGCCGGGTCACCCACCGCCGTGACCTGCGGGTCGCGTCGCTGCCGCAGACCCTCTCCCTGGCCGGCGAGGCCACCGTGCGGGACGTCGTGCTCGGCACCGCCTGGCTGCCGCAGAGCATGGGCGCCGAGCACGAGTGGGCCGGCGACGCCGGGGTGCGCACCGTCCTCGACGGCCTCGGCATGGGCTACCTCGGGCTGGACACGCCGGTCGGGCCGATGTCCGGTGGCGAGCGCCGCCGGGTCGCCCTGGCCGCGCTGCTGGTCCGGCAGAGCGACCTGCTGATCCTCGACGAGCCCACCAACCATCTGGACGTGGCCGGTGTCGACTGGCTCGCCAAGCACCTGCTGACCCGCCGGGGCGCGCTGCTCGTGGTCACCCACGACCGCTGGTTCCTGGACGCGGTCTGCACCATGACCTGGGAGGTCGTGGATCAGCAGGTGCACACGTACGAGGGTGGTTACGCCGCCTGGGTGCTGTCCCGCGCCGAGCGCCAGCGGGTCGCCGCGGCCGTCGAGGCCCGCCGGCAGAACCTGTTGCGCAAGGAGATCGCCTGGCTGCGCCGTGGCCCGCCGGCCCGGACGTCGAAGCCGAAGTTCCGGATCGACGCGGCCAACGAGCTGATCGCCGATGTCCCGCCGGTCCGCGACACGGTGAGCCTCCAGCGGCTCGCCACCACCCGGCTCGGCAAGCAGGTCTACGACCTGGAGCAGGTCGAGCTGAACGCCGGTCCGAAGAGCATCTTCCAGGGCCTGACCTGGCAGGTCGGTCCCGGCGACCGGATCGCCGTCCTGGGCGCCAACGGGGCCGGCAAGACCACCCTGCTGCGGCTGCTCGCCGGGGTGACGAAACCGGACGGCGGCCGGCTCGTCACCGGCTCGACGGTCCGGCCGGCCTTCCTCTCCCAGGAGCTCAAGGAGCTGCCCGGGCAGTTGCGCCTGCTGGAGGCCGTGGAGGAGGTCGCGAAGCGGGTCAAGCTGGGCGACCGGGAGCTGTCGGCCGGTCAGCTCGCCGAGGTGTTCGGGTTCACCGACAAGCGGATCTGGACGCCGGTCAGCGATCTCTCCGGCGGTGAGCGGCGGCGGCTCCAGATGCTGCGCCTGCTCGCCACCGAGCCCAACGTGCTGCTGCTCGACGAGCCGACCAACGACCTGGACACTGACACCCTGGCCGCGCTGGAGGACCTGCTCGACTCGTGGCCGGGCACCATGGTGGTGGCCAGCCACGACCGTTACCTGGTGGAGCGGGTCACCGACACGGTCTACGGCATGTTCGGCGACGGCCGGCTGGTGCACCTGCCCGGCGGCATCGACGAATATCTGGCCCGGGTCGCCACGCCGGGCGCCGTGCCGACGGTCGCCAAGACGGGTGCCCCGTCCGCCGCCTCGGGGCTCTCCGCCGGCGAGCTGCGCCAGGCGAAGAAGGACCTGGCCCGGCTGGAGCGGCAGATGGAGAAGCTGTCCGACCGGGAAGCGAAGATCAACGAGAGCCTGGCCGAGCACGGCAGCAACTACGACAAGCTGATCGAGCTGGAGGCTCAGCTCAAGGCCGTGCAGCAGGAGAAGGCCGAGGCCGAGGAGGCCTGGCTCGAGCTGGCGGAGCAGGTGTCCGAGAGCTGAAGCGGGGGGTGTGGCTGCGCCCGTTGTCGGGGATACGCGAGAATCTGCTCGAAGACACCTGACCTTGGAGACGGAACCATGGCGCACACCCCGGTCAATCACCCGCTTCGGCCGATCTACCGGATCGTCGGCTTCATCACCGGTGCGTACCTGGTGGCGTTCGGCCTCATCGGGTTCATCACCACCTCCGGCGAGGAGTTCACCGGCCCCGGCGAGCGGGTGCTCGGACAGGGCAGCAACATGCTGTGGTCGATCATCTCGCTGGTGCTCGGCGCGATCGTGCTGCTCGCCACCGCGGTCGGCCGCAACATCGACGTCGCCGTCGACCAGTTCCTCGGCTGGGGCCTGCTGGTGGTCGGCACCTACCAGTTGGCCGTGCTGCGGACCGACGACCTGAACATCTTCGGGTTCACCATGTCGACCGTGGTCGTCACCTACCTGGTCGGCCTGCTGCTGATCACCGTGAGCCTGTACAGCAAGAGCGCCCCGAAGGCTCAGGCCGGTGCGCCGCGGCAGGTGCGCGAAGGCCGTACCGCCTGAATCTCGCTCCGGGTGACCCGCCGGGACCGCTCAGCGGACCCGGCGGGTGATCAGCCCCGGTTTGGCCTCCAGATGGGACAGACCGTTCCAGGCCAGATTGACCAGGTGCGCGGCGACGATCTCCTTCTTGGGCTTGCGCTCCTCCCGCCACCACTGCCCCACCAGCGCCACCATCCCGACCAGCGCCTGCGAGTAGAGCGCGGCGTACCTCGGATCGAGGCCCCGGCTCTTGAACTCGGCGCCGAGGATGTGCTCCACCTGGTGCGCCACGTCGCTCAGCACGCTCTGGAGATTGCCCGAGGCGGACAGCACCGGCGACTCGCGGACCAGCACCTGGAAGCCGTGCGGCTCCTCGTCGATGTAGTCGAGCAGCGCCAGCGCGGCCTGCTCCAGCAACTCCCGCGGATGCCCGGCGGTGAGCGCCGTGGTGATCCGGTCCAGCAGGGCCCGCACCTCGCGGTCGACGACCACCGCGTACAGGCCCTCCTTGCCGCCGAAGTGCTCGTAGACCACCGGCTTCGACACCTTCGACCGGGCCGCGACCTCCTCGACGCTGGTGGCGTCGAAACCGCGCTCGGCGAACAGCTGTCGCCCGATCGTGATCAGCTGCTCCCGGCGCTGGGCGGCCGACATCCGGACGCGTCTCTGCCGGTCGGTGGCGTCCCCGTACTCACTCACCCGGTTCATCCTGCCAGCCCGATCCTGTCGTCAACTCGACAGGCTTCGTCCGCTTATCGCGATCGTTCCGCGGGACGCTAGTCTGTCTCCAGCAACATTCGGCCGTGGTGTAATTGGCAACACCTCTGGTTTTGGTCCAGATGTTCCGGGTTCGAGTCCTGGCGGCCGAGCAATTTCTGTGGTGAGCCCCGATGGCTGCGGGTGGACATGTCGCCACCTATGCAAGATGCCACTGCGATCGATGGAGTAACCGCGTGAGCCAGGCCCCCAGCCGTACCGTCGTCGTCCTCGCCGCCGGCGAGGGCAAGCGGATGAAGTCCCAGACGCCCAAGGTCCTCCAGCCGCTGCTCGGGCGCACCCTGCTCGGGCACGTGCTGGCCGTCGCGCAGGCCATCCACACCGACCGCACCGTGGTGGTCGTCGGCCACAAGGCCGACCAGGTCGGCGCGTTCCTGGCCGAGGCCGCTCCGGCGGCGACCCCGGTCCTGCAGGCCGAGCAGAACGGCACCGGCCATGCGGTGCGGATCGCGCTGGACGCCACGCCCGACCTGACCGGCACCGTCGTGGTGCTCAGCGGCGACGTGCCGCTGCTGCGCCCGGAGACGGTGGAGGCGCTGCTGGCCACCCACGAGAGGGCCGGCGCCGCGGCGACCGTGCTGAGCGCCGAGGTGGCCGAGCCGGGCGGGCTGGGCCGGATCGTCCGGGGCGCCGACGGCAACCTGGAGCGGATCGTCGAGCAGAAGGACGCCACCGAGGAGCAGCGGCGGATCCGGGAGATCAACTCGGGGATCTACGCGTTCGACGCGGCGCTGCTGCGTGAGGCGCTGGGCAAGCTGTCCACCGACAACGCCCAGGGCGAGGAGTACCTGACCGACGTCTTCGGGATCCTGGCCGCCCAGGGGCACCCGGTGGCGATCGAGGTGGCCGAGTTCGCGTACGAGACCCTCGGCTGCAACGACCGCGCCGAGCTGGCCCGGCTGCGGGTGCTGATGCGGGACCGGGTGAACGAGGCCTGGATGCGCTCCGGTGTGCTGATCCTCGATCCGGCGACCACCTGGATCGACGTGACCGCCACGCTCGAGCCGGACGCGACCGTCGACCAGAACTCGCAGATCCTCGGCACCAGTTCGGTCGCGACCGGCGCGGTGATCGGGCCGGACACCACGCTCGTCGACACCACGGTGGCGGCCGGCGCCACGGTCCTGCGGACTCACTCGATCGGGGCGGAGATCGGCCCCTCGGCGACCGTGGGACCGTACTCGTACCTGCGCCCGGGCACCCGTCTGGGTGAGAAGTCCAAGATCGGTGGCTTCGTCGAGGCGAAGAACGCCGAACTCGGCGCGGGCGCCAAGGTGCCGCACCTGACGTACGTGGGTGACGCCACGATCGGGGCCAAGGCCAACATCGGCGCCGGCACGATCTTCGCCAACTACGACGGGGTGCGGAAGAGCCACACCACTGTGGGCGAGGCGGCCTTCGTCGGGTCGGACACCGTGCTCATCGCGCCGGTCGAGATCGGCCCGGGGGCGTACGTGGCGGCCGGCAGCGCGGTGCAGAAGAACGTCCCGGCCGGCAACCTCGGGATCACCCGCGCGCCGCAGCGCAACGTGGAGGGCTGGGTGGCGCGGGCCCGTCCCGGGACGGCCTCCGCCGAGGCCGCCGCCAGGGCCACGGATATCACCCCTGAGCAGGACTGATCCAGCTGGGGTGAGCCATCCCACGCGAGGCCCTCGAAACGTGGCGGTTACGTTCCCGCAAGGGATACTTCACTGCGAACCTCCATCCCCCTAATCCACGGGAGCAGCGAGCCGATGGGCAGCATCGTCGCCGAGAACCGTAAGAGTCTGATGCTCTTCTCCGGCCGGGGTTTCCCGGAACTGGCCGAGGAGATCGGTCAGGTGCTCGGTGTGGCACCGACCCCGTCGGACTCGTACGAGTTCGCCAACGGTGAGATCTTCGTCCGTTTCAAGGAGTCGGTCCGCGGCTCGGACGCGTTCGTCGTCCAGTCGGTGACCGAGGGCGTCAACCGGTGGGTCATGGAGACCCTCATCATGATCGACGCGCTGAAGCGTGGCTCGGCCAAGCGGATCACCGTGGTGCTGCCGTTCTATCCGTATTCGCGGCAGGACAAGAAGCACCGCGGCCGTGAGCCGATCTCCGCCCGTCTGGTGGCCGACCTGCTGAAGACCGCGGGCGCCAACCGGATCCTCACGGTGGACCTGCACACCGCCCAGATCCAGGGCTTCTTCGACGGCCCGGTGGACCACCTGTTCGCGATGGACATCCTCGCCGACTACGTGCAGAAGAAGTACGCGGGCCGGCCGATGACCGTGGTCGCGCCGGACTCCGGCCGGGTGCGGGTGGCCGAGCGCTGGACCGACCGGCTGGGCGGCTGCCCGCTGGCCTTCATCCACAAGACCCGTGACCCGCTGAAGCCCAACCAGGTGGTGGCGAACCGCGTGGTCGGTGAGGTGGAGGGCCGTGTCTGCCTGATCGTCGACGACATGATCGACACCGGCGGCACGATCGCCAAGGCGGCCGACATCCTGTTCGAGGAGGGCGCGGCCGACGTGATCGTGGCCTCCACGCACGCGCTGCTCTCCGACCCGGCCACCGAGCGGCTGAAGAACAGCAGGATCAGCGAGCTGGTGGTGACGAACACGCTGCCGCTCTCCCCGGAGAAGCGGCTCGACAAGATCACTGTGCTCTCCATCGCCCCGCTGCTGGCCCGGGCGATCCGTGAGGTGTTCGACGACGGCTCGGTGACCACTTTGTTCGGTGGCCTGAGCTGACCTCTGTGGTTCGTGAGGCGCCCGTCGACTCGACGGGCGCTTTCGCATCTGGTGCAACTTGCATCAGTAGCATCGTTTTTTCGCGGACGCCGCCAGCCGGACGGACCCGCTGACTGATGCACGATCGTGCCAGGTAAGCTGGTGCGGTTGCCACGGCGAGGGTGCCTCGTGGTCTGCTGAGGTTCCGCAGTCCACTCGAGGTGCCGTCATCGACGCGGTGCTCCGGGCCTGTGCCCAGCGCGCCCCTTGCCCGGCAGCGCCAGGAACACCAAAGCCTTCGACGGCCACGCGCCGTCGGCGGCCACCACCGCAGCACTGCCGGATACCGCAGCCGCAGACTTAGCCGCAGCCCGCATCGAAGAGTTTCAGGAGTTTCCCCGTGTCCGAGGTAAAGATCAGCGCCGAGCCCCGTACCGAGTTCGGCAAGGGTGGTGCCCGTCGCACGCGCCGGGCCGGTCTCGTGCCCGCCGTGCTTTACGGCCACGGCGAGGCGCCGCAGCACATCGCCCTCCCGGCCCGTGAGTTCGCGGCCGCCATCCGCCACGGCGGCATCAACCAGATTTTCACGATCGACATCGCCGGCAACTCGGCCGCCACCCTGGCCCTGCCGAAGGCGATCCAGCGCGACCCGATCCGTGACACGTTCGAGCACGTGGACCTGCTGATCGTGAAGCGTGGCGAGAAGATCCAGGTCGACGTCCCGGTGACCCTGACCGGCGAGGCCGCCAAGAACACCCTGATCGTCAACGAGTCGACCACCGTCGCCGTGGTCGCCGAGGCGCTGCACCTGCCGACCGAGCTCGAGGTCTCGATCGACGGCCTGGAGGCCGGCTCGCACGTCACCGCCGGCGACGTGAAGCTGCCCAAGGGCGTCGAGCTGGCCGCCGACCCGGAGCTGGTGCTCGCGGTGATCAGTGCCGCCCAGAGCAACGCCGAGGCCACCGAGGAGTCGGCCGAGGGTGCTGAGGGCGAGAGCGCGGAGTAATTCTGTCGCGCAGCAGCGGTAAGCCAGATATCAGGGAAAGTGCCGGCCGGCACTTTCCCTGATGCGTATGCGGCGGGAGGCGAGAGGGATGAGCGACGAGGCACCCTGGCTGGTGGTCGGCCTGGGCAATCCGGGCCGGGAGTACGCCGGCAACCGGCACAACGTGGGTTTCCTGGTGGCCGACCTGCTGGCCTCCCGGACCGGTGGCAAGTTCGGGCGGGCGAAGCGGGCGCAGGCCGAGGCCGCGGAGGGCAGGTTGGGGTTCGGTGGACCCAAGCTGATCCTGCTGAAGCCGCTCACCTACATGAACCTCTCCGGTGCCCCGGTGGTGGCGCTGTCGCAGTTCTTCAAAATCCCGGTGACGCAGGTGATCGCGGTGCATGATGAGCTGGATGTGCCGTTCGGGCAGGTTCGGGCGAAAAGGGGTGGAGGCGAGGGCGGTCACAACGGACTCCGCTCGATGTCCAAGTCGCTCGCGACCAAGGAGTACGCGCGCGTGCGCTTCGGCATCGGACGGCCCCCCGGGCGACAGGACCCGGCCGACTACGTGCTCTCCGACTTCTCCGGGGCGGAGCGCAAGGAGCTGGACTTCCTGGTGGACCGGGCGGCCGACATGGTGGAGGCGATCGTCCAAGAGGGCGTCGAATGGGCACAGAACAAGTACCATGGTGTCTGATTTGTCCATCTAACGATCCCGTGACGCGTTCCGCCTCCGACCCGTTGGTCAATCGGACGCACGAACAGGTGCGCTGGCTGACGTGACGGGAGGCTCGAGGTGTCGCAGGACGTGTCCGAGGACCGTGCGGACGCGTTGATCGAACCCACGGTGACCCTGCCGGCGGTCGATGGGCGGGGCGTAGGACTGAACCAGGGGCCACAGCGTGCGCCCGAGCGGCGCAGCGGCCTCAACACCCGGATCCCCGGACCGGCGGCCGGTGTGGAGAACGCTCCGCCACAGGCCGTCCGGGGCGAGCCGGTGCCGGCCCGGAACCAGGCGGTCGAGCGGCACCTGCCGGCCGGCCGGAACCGGTCGATGGCGGCCCGCCCGTTCCAGCGGGTCCGCGGCCGGCACGCGGCGATGTCCCGCCGGCAGGACTGGGAGCGCCGCTACGTACGGTCGCTGGTCCTCTCCGACCTGAGCGCCGGAGTGGTGGCCGGGGCGGGCACCTTCTTCACCCGGTTCGGTGACCATGTCACCGCGTACAACCGGCAGTATCTGGTGTGGTCGGCGCTCATGCCGCTGGCGCTGCTGCTGGTGCTGGTCGCGGCGCGGGCGTACGAGCGCCGCTATCTGTTCGTCGGCTCCGACGAGTACCAGCGGGTGCTGCGCGGCGGCGCCGGTCTGGTCGGCGGGGCGGCCGTCGTGTCGTACGCCCTGAATCTCGATCTGGCCAGGTCCTACGTCCTGGTGGCGTGCCCGCTGGCCATCGTCGCGATCGTGGTGTTGCGGTTCGTGCTGCGCAAACGGCTGCATCTGGCCCGGTCTCGGGGCGAGAACCTGCGCCGGGTGATCGTGGTCGGGCACGAGCACTCCGTCATCGGCATGACCCAGCAGCTGCGCCGTGAGCGCTACCACGGCCTCGAGGTGGTGGGCGCGTGCCTGCCGCCCGGCGCCGACGGGGTCGGGCTGACCGATCCGACAGTCTTCGGCACCTTCGACGACGTGGCGACCGCGGTGGAGCTGGCCGACGCCGACACCGTGGTGGTGCTGAGCTGCCCGGAGCTGGACGGCGCCGCGGTGCGCCGGCTGGCGTGGCGGCTGGAGCGCGACGAGGTGGACCTGGTGGTGGCCAGTGCGCTGGTGGACGTCGCCGGGGCGCGGACCACGATCCGGCCGTTCGACGGGCTGCCCATGCTGCATGTCGAGCATCCCCGGCTGCACGGCGGCTCGCGTCTGGTGAAAGACCTGGTCGATCGGCTCGGCGCGGTCCTCCTTTTGATTCTTCTGAGCCCGGTGCTCTTGACCGTGGCGCTCTGCGTAGGCCTTACGTCGCGCGGGCCGGTACTCTTTCGCCAGGTGCGCGTGGGACGTGACGGCCGGTTGTTCCGGATCTTCAAGTTCCGCAGCATGTACGTCGATGCCGAAGCCCGGCTTGCCGAGCTGAGGCATCTCAACGAGCACGATGGTGTGCTCTTCAAAATCCGCGACGACCCGCGAGTCACTCCGGTCGGACAGTGGTTGCGCCGGTTCTCGCTCGACGAGCTGCCGCAGCTGCTCAACGTCCTGTCGGGGCAGATGTCGCTGGTCGGTCCGAGGCCGCCGCTGCCGACCGAGGTCGCCGCCTACGCCGACGACGTGCGGCGCCGGCTTGCCGTCAAGCCGGGGATGACCGGCCTCTGGCAGGTGTCCGGGCGGTCGGATCTCTCCTGGGAGGAGGCGGTCCGGCTCGACCTGCGCTATGTGGAGAACTGGTCGTTGAGCCTGGATCTGGTGATCCTGCTGAGGACGGTGACCGCGGTGGTGCGGTCGTCGGGGGCGTACTGAGGACGCACACGGAGCGAAGGAGCGAGACGATGGGCGAGCAGACGAAGACGTCGGCACGCATTGCCGGGCCACGGGAAGCCGGAGAGGGCGGAGCGCCCCCGGTGAACGACTCCGCCTTCGCCCGTTGGCTCGCGGACCGCGCCGGACAGGTGCTGCTCCAGGTCCGCCAGGACACCGGGTACTCGGACGGCAAGGCCCTCAAGACGGCCGGCGACCAGGCCGCCCACGAGCTGCTCCGGGCCGAGCTGGCCCGCTGGCGCCCGGCCGACGCGGTGCTCTCCGAGGAGGACGAGCACTCCCGGACCGCCTGGATCGAGGGCGAGCCCACCCTGACCCGGCCGAACCGGCTCGACGCGAACCGGGTCTGGATCGTCGACCCGCTCGACGGGACCCGCGAGTTCTCCGAGGAGGGGCGGGACGACTGGGCCGTACACGTGGCCCTGTGGACCGCCGACTCGTCGGCGCCGGCCCGGTTGACCGCGGGTGCCGTGGCCATGCCGGCCCGGCACTGCACCCTGGCCACCGACCACGCGCCGGCCTACCCCCCGATGCCCCTCGAAGCGGCGACGGGCGGGGCGATCCGGATCGCGGCGAGCCGGACCCGCCCGCCCGCCTTCGTCACCGCGCTCGCCGAGGAGATCGGCGCCGAGCTGGTGCCGATGGGCTCGGCCGGGGTGAAGATCGCCGCGGTGATCAACGGCGACGCGGACGCCTACGTGCACGCCGGCGGTCAGTACGAGTGGGACTCCGCCGCCCCGGTGGCTGTGGCGTTGGCCACTGGCCTGCACGCAAGCCGTATCGACGGCACCCCGCTCACCTATAACCAGGCAGACCCCAAGTTGCCTGACCTGGTGGTTTGTCGGAAAGATCTCGCTCCTCGGTTGCTTGCTGCACTGCAGAGGCACCTTCCGTCAGAATGACGTCTGCCCTGCCCGGCTGATACCGGAGAAAGGTCTGGGGACAGAACCCATGAGCCAGACGAAGCCCTATCGCGTATCGCATCTGGATGCTCTCGAAGCGGAGAGCATCTTCGTCATGCGTGAGGTCATGGCCGAGTTCGAGCGCCCTGTGCTGCTCTTCTCCGGCGGTAAAGACTCGATCGTGATGCTGCGCCTAGCGGAGAAGGCGTTCGCGCCCGCGCGAATCCCGTTCCCGGTCATGCACGTCGACACCGGGCACAACTTCCCGGAGGTCCTGGAGTACCGGGACCGTCGCGTGGCCTCGCTCGGCCTGAACCTGGTGGTCGCCAGCGTGCAGGAGGCGATCGACGCCGGTCAGGTGCGCGAGCTGCCGGACGGCACCCGCAACCGGATCCAGACGCCGGTGCTGCTCGCCGCCGTGGAGAAGTACCGGTTCGACGCGCTCTTCGGCGGCGCCCGCCGCGACGAGGAGAAGGCCCGCGCCAAGGAGCGGATGTTCAGCTTCCGCGACGAGTTCGGCCAGTGGGACCCGAAGAACCAGCGGCCCGAGCTGTGGTCGCTCTACAACGGCCGGCACCACCCGGGCGAGTCGATCCGGGTCTTCCCGCTCTCCAACTGGACCGAGCTGGACGTCTGGCACTACATCGCCAAGGAGAACATCCCGCTCCCGAGCATCTACTACGCCCACGACCGCGAGGTCGTCGAGCGCAACGGGATGTTCTACGCGGTCAACGAGTTCATCCGGCTGCGGGACGGCGAGACCTCCGAGGTCCGCCGGGTGCGGTACCGGACGGTCGGCGACGCGTCGCAGACCGCGGCCGTGCTCTCCGAGGCCGACACGGTGGAGAAGGTGATCGACGAGGTCGCGGCGACCCGGATCACCGAGCGCGGCGCCACCCGTGGCGACGACAAGGTCAGCGAGGCCGCGATGGAAGACCGCAAGCGAGAGGGTTACTTCTGATGAGCCAGGCAGTTCTCGAGCCTGACGCCGCCGCCTCCCGCGGCATGGACCTGCTCCGGTTCGCCACGGCGGGCAGCGTCGACGACGGCAAGTCCACGCTCATCGGCCGGCTGCTGTTCGACACCAAGACGATCTTCGAGGACCAGCTCGAGGCGGTGGAGAGCGCCAGCGCGTCGCGCGGCGACGAGTACACCAACCTGGCTCTGCTCACCGACGGCCTGCGCGCCGAGCGGGAGCAGGGCATCACGATCGACGTGGCCTACCGCTACTTCGCCACGCCGCGGCGGAAGTTCATCATCGCCGACACCCCCGGGCACATTCAGTACACCCGGAACATGGTGACCGGCGCGTCCACCGCGGACCTGGCGCTGATCCTGGTCGACGCGCGCAAGGGCCTGGTCGAGCAGTCCCGGCGGCACGCCTTCCTGACCAGCCTGCTGCGGGTGCCGCACCTGGTGCTGTGCGTCAACAAGATGGACCTGGTGGACTGGAGCCAGGAGGTCTTCGAGCGGATCGCCGACGAGTTCACCTCGTTCGCGGCCAAGCTCGACGCGCCGGACCTGAGCATCATCCCGATCTCCGCGCTCAACGGCGACAACATCGCCACCCGGTCGGAGAACACCCCGTGGTACGAGGGCCCGTCCCTGCTGCACCACCTGGAGCACGTGCACATCGCCAGCGACCGCAACCTGGTCGACGTGCGCTTCCCGGTGCAGTACGTGATCCGGCCCCAGTCCACCACGGTCACCGACTACCGCGGGTACGCCGGTCAGGTGGCCTCCGGCATCCTCAAGCCGGGCGACGACGTGATGGTCCTGCCCTCCGGCCTGACCAGCACGATCTCCTCGATCGAGACCGCCGACGGCCCGGTGGACGAGGCGTTCCCGCCGATGTCGGTGACGGTCCGCCTGGCCGACGAGATCGACATCTCGCGCGGTGACATGATCTGCCGCCCGCACAACGCCCCGACGCCCGCTCAGGACGTCGAGGCGATGATCTGCTGGATGGACGAGTCGGCCCCGCTGCGGGTCGGCGGCAAGTACTCGATCAAGCACACCACCCGGTCGGCGCGTGCCGTGGTCCGCGGTCTCCAGTACCGGCTGGACGTGAACACGCTGCACCGGGACGAGGCGGCCGGCGAGCTCAAGCTCAACGAGATCGGCCGGGTCAAGCTGCGCACCACGGTGCCGCTGCTGGCCGACGAGTACCGCCGCAACCGGACCACCGGTGGCTTCATTCTGATCGACGAGAGCACCAACCGTACGGTCGGCGCTGGAATGATCATCGAGGCTCGCTGAGCCGGACCGTCGCCCAGACGACCTTGCCGGCCTCGGTCGGCAGGCTGCCCCACTGGTCGGCGGTCGCCTGAACCGTCCGCAGCCCGCGACCCCGCTCGTCGAGCGGCAGGTCCGGGCGCGGCGGGGAGGGGCGGATCAGCCGGGGCAGGCGCGGGTCACCGTCGGCCACCGACAGATGCATCCCGGCGCCCCGGCGGCTCACCACCACCCGGATGTCGGTGCCGGCGTGCTCCACCGCGTTCGTCACCAGCTCCGACATGACCAGCCGGCTGGGGTGCAGCAGGTTCACCAGCCCCCAGCCCAGGCAGGCGTCGCTCACCAGGTTGCGGGCCACACTGGGGGCGTCCGGATCGGGCCGTAGCGTGGCGCTCAGCCGCTCGTCGCCGGGGATCCGGCCGGCCAGGGCCACCCGGGCCTGGCCGATCCTGGCGTAGACCGGCAGGTAGCGCCCGGCGCCCAGACCCTGCATGCGGTCGGCGAGCGGCAGCTCCGGGGGCACGCAGAGGGCCAGGTGCACCGGCGGTTGCAGGCCGGCCGCCAGCCGGCGGGCCGTCATCCAGGTCGAGGCGCTCTCGCTGTGTGGGTCGAGCAGCCCGGACAGGTCCACGATGAGCCCGTCCGGATGGTCGGTGAAACACCGGCGGAGCGTCGTCGACGCGGTCCAGCACAGCTGTGCGTCCCACGGTCCGCGCACGGTGAGGAGGGAGACCGCGGCGTCCTCGGTGGAGTCGATGCTGACGGTGACACCTTGCTCGGTGTCACCGCGAAGATACGGTGGGCTGACCCCCATGCCGGACACGATAGTCCCGTGCCCGATTGCCAAGCCCTGGTCTCGCTCGTGCGGGTGATCAGGCGAAGGCCGGCGCGACCCCCGGACGGGTGGCCCCGGAAGGCCACTCGGGCACTTCCGGGGACGGGCCGGGCGTCAGAGCGCGGTGGCGCCCGGCCCGGCCACCGCGACCCAGCTGGTCGGTGCGGTGAAACCCCGTTCCTCGTACGCGACGGCGACCGCGGTCGCCGTCGCCTCGGCACGGTCGGCGTCGATCAGGGCCAGCACGCAGCCGCCGAAGCCGCCGCCGGTCATCCGGGCGCCGTACGCCCCGGCCTCCAGAGCCGACTGTACGGCGACGTCCACCTGGGCCACGGTGATCTCGAAGTCGTCGCGCATCGAGGCGTGCGAGGCGGTCAGCAGCGGGCCGATCTCGCGGACCCGGCCGGACCGCAGCAGCGAGACGGTGTCCAGCACCCGCTGGTTCTCGGTGATGATGTGCCGGGCCCGGCGGCGCAGCACGTCGTCGTCCAGCCGCCGGAGGGCGTCGTCCAGCTCGGCGGTGGACACGTCGCGCAGGGCGGGCACCCCGAGGGCCGCGGCCGCCGCCTCACAGCTCTTGCGACGTTCGCCGTACTCCCCGTCGACGTGCTGGTGCGGCGCGTTGCTGTTGATCACCAGTATGGCCAGGCCCTCGGCGGCCAGGTCGAACGGGATCTGCTCGATCCGGTAGCTGCGGCAGTCCAGGAACAGCGCCCGGCCCTGGAGGCAGCGGATCGACGCGGACTGGTCGAGGATGCCGGTGGGCGCGCCGACGTACACGTTCTCGGCGCGCTGGGCGATGGCCGGCCGGCGCTCCAGCGGCACGTCCAGCCCGCCCAGGTCGATCAGAGCGGTCAGCACGGACGACTCGAGCGCGGCCGACGAGGACAGCCCGGAGCCGAGCGGCACGTCCGAGGCGAGGGCGATCCGGACCGGTGGCACCTCGAAACCGGCGTCCCGCAGCGCCCAGACCACCCCGGCGACGTACGCGCCCCAGCCGGTGACCTCACCCGGTTCGGTGACCCCGAAGGTCACCGGATCGGGGGCAAGTGTGGAGCAGACCGACCAGCGGCCGTCCGGCGCCGGGCCGACCGCCGCCACGGTGCGCTGCGGCAGCGCGAAGGGCAGCACGAAGCCGTCGTTGTAGTCGGTGTGCTCGCCGATCAGGTTGACCCGGCCCGGCGCGGCCCAGAGCCCGGTGGGCTCGTCCCCGTACGCCTCGATGAAGGCCGCCGTGGCGGTCTCTCTGATGCTGGTCATGCCACGTGCTTTCGGTAGAAGGTCCAGGCGTCGCCGATCATGTCGGCCAGGGTGTTCTTCCGGGGCGTCCAGCCCAACTCGTCGCGGGCCCGGGCCGACGAGGCGACCAGGGTGGCCGGGTCGCCGTCGCGCCGTGGGGCGATCTCGACCGGGATGGCCGCCCCGGTGACCTCGCGGGCCGCCTCGACGACCTGCCGGTTGGAGAACCCGTTGCCGTTGCCCAGGTTGTAGATGCGGTGCTCGCCGGCGACCGTCGCGTCCAGCGCCAGCAGGTGGGCCCGGGCCAGGTCCTCGACGTGGATGTAGTCGCGTACGCAGGTCCCGTCGGCGGTCGGGTAGTCGTCGCCGAACAGCTGGAGCTTCTCCCGCTTCCCGGCGGCCACCTGGAGGGTGATCGGGATGAGGTGGGTCTCCGGGTCGTGGCGTTCGCCGATCTCGTGACCGTCGCTGATGTACGCCCCCGCCACGTTGAAGTAGCGCAGCGAGACGGCGGCCAGGCCGTGCGCGAACGTCTCCGAGGTCAGCGCCAGGTCGAAGGCCAGCTTGGTGGAGCCGTACGTGCTGGTCGGAGCCTTGATCGCGGACTCGGTGATGGGCAGCTCGACCGGGTTGCCGTAGACCGCCGCGGTGGACGAGAAGATGAACCGCGGCACCCGCGCGGCGCGCACCGCGTCCAGCAGGGCCAGCGACTTCACCATGTTCTCGTGCCAGTACAGCTCCGGCTTGGCCATCGACTCACCGGCCGCGATCAGGCCGGCGAAGTGCAGGACCGCGTCGAAGCCGGCGTCGGGGGTGAGCACCCGGGCGGCGTCGGCGATGTCCGCCTCCACGAAGGTGGCGCCGGGGGCGACCGCCTGCCGGAAACCGGTCCGCAGACTGTCCAGCACGACGACCTCGTGGCCCGCGTCCAGCAGCAGCCTGCTGGTCACACTGCCCACGTAGCCGGCGCCGCCGGTGACGAGCAATTTCACGGTTCAGGCCCTTTCCGTAGTCAGACGATCATAGAATTCCCCAGAATCGCTCATAGGTCAACAGGTTCGAACATCGTGCCACCCGCTGAGAGGATTCGCGGTTCGAGGCCCGGTGCTGACACAATGGCGGCCATGTCCGACGTTGCCCGCCGCCCGCGTGTGCTTTCCGGCATTCAGCCGACCGCCGATTCCTTCCATCTCGGCAACTACCTGGGCGCGGTGCGCAACTGGGTGTCGATGCAGGACACGCACGACGCCTTCTACTGCGTCGTCGACCTGCACGCGATCACCATGGGCCATGACCCGGAGACTCTTCGTAACCGTAGCCGGATCTCCGCCGCCCAGCTGCTCGCGCTCGGTCTCGACCCGGAGCGCTGCACCCTCTTCGTGCAGTCCCACGTGCCCGAGCACGCGCAGCTCGGCTGGGTGCTGAGCTGCATCACCGGGTTCGGCGAGGCCGGCCGGATGGTTCAGTTCAAGGACAAGTCGGCCAAGGCCGGGCAGGACAGCACCACCGTCGGGCTGTTCACCTACCCGATCCTCCAGGCCGCCGACATCCTGCTCTACCAGGCCGACCAGGTGCCGGTCGGCGAGGACCAGCGGCAGCACCTGGAGCTGACCCGCGACCTGGCGCAGCGCTTCAACACCCGATTCGGCAAGACGTTCAACGTGCCCTCGGCGTACATCGTGAAGGACACCGCGAAGATCACCGACCTCCAGGACCCGACGAGCAAGATGTCGAAGTCGGCCTCCTCGCCGAACGGTCTCATCGAGCTGCTGGAGGACCCGGCCCGCTCGGCCAAGAAGATCAAGTCGGCGGTCACCGACACCGGGCGGGAGATCCTCTACGACGAGGTGAACAAGCCCGGCATCAGCAACCTGCTGACCATCTACGCGGCCCTCACCAGCCGGGCGATCGACGAGCTTCTCGAGGCGTACGAGGGACGCGGCTACGGCGACCTCAAGAAGGACCTGGCCGAGGTGCTGGTCGAGTTCGTCAAGCCGATCCAGGAGCGCACCCGGCTCTACCTCGACGACCCGGCCCAGCTCGACAAGGTCCTGGCGATCGGGGCGGAGAAGGCGCGGGCGGTGTCCGCGGCCACGCTCGCCACGGCGTACCGGAACGTGGGTTTCCTCAGCCCCGTGCGCGGGGCCTGACCCGGTGTCCGACCCGGCCATCACCCGCATCGGCGTCGCCATCGACATCCCCGAACCCTGGGGTTCGGCGCTGACCCGCCGGCGCGCCGAGGCCGGCGACCCGCAGGCCGCCTGGACCCCGGCGCACGTCACCCTCCTCGGGCCCACCGAGGTGGCCGCCGACGCGCTGCCGGCGATCGAGAAGCACCTGGAGGAGATCGCCTCGGCGCAGCCGGCGTTCACCGTCCACCTGCGTGGGACCGGCACGTTCCGGCCGGTGACCGACGTGGTGTTCGTGGCGCTGGCGCAGGGCATCAGCGAGTGCGAGCTGCTGGCCGAGGCGATCACCCGGTCGGAGGACGTGCGACGGGACACCCGGTTCCCGTACCACCCGCACGTCACCGTGGCGCAGGACGTGCCGGCGGACGCGCTGGACGCGGTCTTCGACGATCTGGCCGGCTTCTCGGCCCGGTTCGAGGTCGCCTCGTTCACGCTCTTCTCGCACGGCGGCGAGGGACCGTGGCGGCCCCGGCGGGACTTCCCCCTCGGAAGCTGACCGGTCGGTTACGGTCTGCCGGTGAACCCGATCGACCGGGCCTACGACGCGACCGCGGCTCGGATCACCGCGGTGCGGTACCGATCGCCATACTTCGATCATCTGTGCCGGGCCATCCTGCGCTACGAGAGCGTCCAGGGTGGCCGGCTGGCCGCGGCGATCGCCTACTACGGGTTCTTCGCGGTCTTCGCCCTGCTGCTGATCGGGTACTCGGCCTTCGGCTTCCTGCTCACCAACAACAGTGAGCTGTTCGACCTGGTGCGCGACTTCCTCGCCGAGAACCTGCCCTTCCTCGACGTGCAGGCGATCCTGGACAGCAAGAGGACGGTCGGCATCGTCGGCCTGGTCGGCCTGACCTTCACCGGCATCGGCTGGGTCGAGTCGATCCGGTCCTCGCAGCGGCTCATCTGGCAGTTGCGCGAGCAGCCCGGCTACATCGGCGTACGCCAGGTCGTCGACCTGCTCGTGCTGATCGGCATGCTGCTGTTGCTGGCCCTCTCCCAGCTCGCCGTGTACGGGCTGGAGACCCTGCTGCACTGGCTGGCCGGCGGCGGGTTCCACACCCTGCTGTCGATCGCCAGCTGGGCCCTCACCCTGGCGGTCAACATGCTGCTGGCGGCGGCGCTGCTGGCCGCGGTGCCCCGGCTGCGGATGACCGCCCGCCGGATGACGCCGCCGGTGCTCCAGGTGGGCATCGGGATCATGCTGCTCAACACGGTGGGCAGGTCGTTCGTCGCGCTGGTCGAGCGGAATCCGGCGTACGGCCTGGTCGGCTCGGCCGTCGGCGCGCTGGTCTACCTCTACGTCTTCAACCAGTTGCTGCTCTTCGGGGCGGCCTGGGCGGCGACCAGCCCACACGGCCGGGTGGTCGATCTGTCGGCTGACGACAAGACCGCCCCGGTGGGGCAGAACACCTGGATTCGGCACTCCCGCCCGCGATGATGAGCCGGTGGGGACACTCGTGACGTTGCATCTGCCGCCCGGCTCGCCGATCTCCGATCAACCGTGGGTCATCACCATCGGCTCGCTCGGTGACCTGGAGGACTGGGAGCCGGTGGTCTGCGGGCCGTACGAGCACGCCCATGCCCTGGCCCTGGCCCGTGCCGTGGTAGCCGACGACGACCTGATGGCCGTGGTGGAGCCGCTGCTGCCGCTGGACGGGGTGGACGCGATCCGCCGGGAGATCGAGCTGGCCCGGACCGGCGAGGAGGAGGACTTCCCGCCGCAACTGGCCCGCGAGCAGCCGGGCGCCCCGCCGGAGCCGGCCGAGGTGCGGGCCGGCTGGCGGCGGATCGCGGCGCGATTGACCGGTTGAGATACTCACCCCGTGGTGATCAACAAACGGTGGGCGGCGTTCCTGGTCGCGGTCGGCGTGTGGACCTGGCTGATCTGGCCGCGTTTCGGGCTGGCCATCTGGAAGGACGAGCGGTCGTTCGCCGACGGCGCGCCGACCTCGTTCCTGTGGGTGCACGCGGTGCTGATCGCCGCCTCGCTGGCGATCGGGACAGGGGTCGGAGTGCTCGGTGTCAAGGCCTGGCGGCGGGCCGCAGATTAACTCTCTGTTTCCTGCTAGAGGCGCAATTCCCTCCTGATCCAGCCGAAAGGAACGGCCCGCGGGCGCGGTGATTGCGGAGCTATAACGGTGCGCCAACAGTCCGTACCGATGTCCTGACGGGGTGCGGACCCGGGGATACGCTCCCGCCTGAGATTCACCCGAGATACAGGAACCTCGGTGTGCAGCGGAAGGAGGGCGTCTTGCGCCCAGTACGTGGGAAGCGGATCGTGGCGATTCTCGCGGCAGGTGGGCTGACGCTCGCTGCCGCCGCATGTGGCGAGGCCCCGGAGGAGAGCGGCTCGACCGGCTCCAGCCCGGCCGCGGTCGCCGCCTACAAGGCCTGCATGGTCACCGACCTCGGCGGTATCGACGACAAGTCGTTCAACGCCTCGGCGTGGGCCGGTCTCCAGGCAGCCAAGGCCGAGGCCCCCAGCGTCGACCCGAAGTACGTGGCGTCCTCCTCCGAGGCCGACTACGAGCCGGGCCTGCGGGGCTTCGTGAGCCAGGGCTGCAACTTCATCCTCGCGGTCGGCGGCCTGATGGGCGAGGTCACCACGAAGGTGGCCAAGGACAGCCCGAGCTCGCAGTTCGGCATCGTGGACAGCTCCAGTGGTAGCCCCAACGTCTACCCGATGCAGTTCGCGACCCACCAGGCGGCGTTCCTCGCCGGCTACCTGGCCGCGGGCTACTCGAAGTCGGGCAAGGTGGCCACCTACGGCGGCATGAAGATCCCGCCGGTGACCATCTTCATGGACGGTTTCGCCGACGGTGTGGCCCAGTACAACAAGGCCAAGGGCAAGGACGTCAAGGTTCTCGGCTGGGACAAGGCCGCCCAGAACGGCAGCTTCGCCGACAGCTTCATCGACCAGAGCAAGGGCAAGAGCATCGCGGACACCCTGGTCGGTCAGGGCGCTGACGTGATCATGCCGGTCGCCGGCGGCACCGGCCTGGGCACCGCGCAGGTCGCCAAGGACTCCAACGGCAAGCTCGCGGTCATCTGGGTCGACCAGGACGGCTGCACCAGCGCCGCGCAGTACTGCGAGGTGTTCCTGAGCACCGTGGTCAAGAACATCGAGGACGCGGTGAAGCAGGCCGTCGTCAAGGGCGCCAAGGGTGAGGCCCTCGCGGCGAGCCCGGGCTACCTGGGCACCCTGGAGAACGACGGCGTCTCGCTCGCCCCGTTCAACCAGTTCGAGAGCAAGGTCGACCCGGCCCTGAAGGCCGAGCTCGACAAGCTGAAGGCCGACATCATCGCCGGCACCGTCAAGGTCGAGTCGGCCAACGCGCCTAAGTGACCTTCGGGTAGTAGCATTCGGCCGCCGCGCGGCCACGGGCAAAACCCGTGGTCGAGCGGCGGCTCGCATTCCCCCCGTCCACCAGGATCAGTCACCGAACCCCGGGAGATTCCGCTGAAACTGGAACTGCGCGGCATCACCAAGCGCTTCGGCGACCTGGTGGCCAACGACCACATCGACATCACCGTCGAACCCGGCGAGGTGCACGCCCTGCTGGGGGAGAACGGCGCCGGCAAGTCGACGCTGATGAACCAGCTGTACGGCCTGCTCCAGCCGGACGAGGGGCAGATCGTCGTCAACGACGAGCCCCGTGTCTTCAAGAGCCCGCGAGACGCCATCGCGGCCGGCATCGGCATGGTGCATCAGCACTTCATGCTCGTGCCGGTCTTCACCGTGGCGGAGAACATCGCGCTCGGCGCGGAGGAGGTGCGCGGCGGCCCGCTCGGCTGGCTCGACCGCCGCCGGTCCCGCCGGGACGTCATCGAGACCTCCGAGAGGTACGGCCTGCCGGTCGACCCGGACGCGCTGATCGAGGACCTTCCGGTCGGCGCTCAGCAGCGGGTCGAGATCGTCAAGGCGCTGACCCGCGAGGTCGACCTGCTCATCCTGGACGAGCCGACCGCGGTGCTCACCCCGCAGGAGACCGAGGAACTGCTCACGGTGATGCGCTCGCTCACCGCCATGGGCAAGTCCATCGTCTTCATCACCCACAAGCTCAAAGAGGTCAAGGCGATCGCCGACCGGATCACCGTGATCCGGCGCGGCCAGGTCGTCGGGACCGCCTCCCCGGACACCAGCGAGGAGGAGCTGGCCGCCCTGATGGTCGGCCGGGCCGTGAGCCTCGAGGTGGAGAAGGCGCCCGCCGAGCCGGGCGACAGCATCCTCAAGATTTCCGGCCTGGTGGTCGACGACGACCGCGGCGTGCGCGCCGTCGACGGGGTCGACCTGGAGGTCCGGGCCGGCGAGGTGCTCGGTATCGCGGGCGTCCAGGGCAACGGTCAGACCGAGCTGGTCGAGGCGGTGATGGGCCTGCGCGAGGTGCGGGCCGGCGCCGTCCACCTGGAGGGCGAGGACCTGGTCGGCCGAAGCACCAAGCGGATCCTGCGCTCCGGTGTCGGCTACGTCCCCGAGGACCGCAGCCACGACGGGGTCGTCAAGGAGTTCTCCGTCGCGGAGAACCTGATCCTCGACATGTACGACCGGGCTCCGTTCGGCAACGCCTTCCGGATCGACGGCGACTCCGTGGCGAGCAACGCCAAGCACCGTGTCGAGCAGTTCGACATCCGGTGCCAGTCACCGGCGAGCCTGGTCGGCGCCCTGTCCGGCGGCAACCAGCAGAAGGTCGTGGTGGCCCGGGAGATGTCCCGCCCGCTGCGCCTCTTCATCGCGTCCCAGCCCACCCGTGGTGTGGACGTCGGCTCGATCGAGTTCATCCACAGCCGGATCATCCACGAGCGCGACCAGGGCACCGCGGTGCTGGTGGTCTCGAGTGAGCTGGACGAGGTGGTCGGCCTCGCGGACCGGATCGCGGTGATGTACCGCGGCCGCGTCCTGGCCATCGTCTCGCCGGACACACCACGTGAGGAGATCGGTCTGCTCATGGCCGGCATCACCGGCGACACGCCGGAGGGGGCGAAGTGAAGAGGTTCTGGTCGGCGAACAACTTCACGCTCACGGCCCTGTCGATGCTCATGGCCGTGGTCATCGGCGGGGTCCTGATCATCATCTCGGACGCCACCGTCCTGGCGAAGTTCGGCTACTTCACGGCCCGCCCGAGTGACGCGTTCGAGTCGAGCTGGCTGCTGGTCAGCACGGCCTACGCGGACCTGCTCAAGGGCGCCCTCGGCGACCCCGCGGTGTTCTCCGCCTGGTTCTCCGGGGAGGCCACCTGGCAGCAGGCGTTCGCGCCGATCTCGGAGACGCTCACCTACGCCGCGCCGCTGGTCTTCACCGGCCTCTCGGTGGCGCTCGCGTTCCGGGGCGGCCTGTTCAACATCGGCGCGCAGGGCCAGGCGGTGCTCGGCTGCATCGCGGCCGGGGTCGCCGGCTTCACCTTCGGCCTGCCGATCGCGCTCAACCTGATCGTCGCGGTGGTCGCCGGCGTCCTCGGCGGGGCGCTGTGGGGCTTCATCCCCGGCCTGCTCAAGGCGCGTACCGGGGCGCACGAGGTGATCACCACGATCATGCTCAACTACACGGCCGGCCTCTTCCTGGCCTGGCTGGTCATCCAGCAGGGCATCCAGGCCCCGGGCCGCAGCGACGCGATCAGCAAGGCGGTCGCCGAGTCCGCCCAGCTGCCGTCGCCCGGTGGGGTCCTCCGGGTGCACCTGGGCATCATCCTGGCCGTGCTGACCACGGCCGGGGTGGCCTGGCTGCTGAACAAGTCGGCCTTCGGCTTCGAGATCCGGGCGGTGGGCGCCAACCCGCACGCCGCGAAGACCGCGGGCATCAGCGTCGCCAAGACGTACGTGCTGCTGATGGCGGTCGCCGGCGGTCTGGCCGGGTTCGGTGGCGCCACCCAAGTATTGGGTACCGCGCACGCGCTGACCCCGTCGGTGGCCGGCAACATCGGCTTCGACGGCCTGCTGGTCGCCCTGCTGGGCCGTACCCGGCCCTGGGGCACCCTGTTCGCCGCGCTGCTGTTCGGCGCGCTGCGGGCCGGCGGAAACCGGATGCAGTCCTTCTCCGGCATCTCGCTGGAGCTGGTCACCGTGTTGCAGGCGCTCATCGTCATCTTCATCGCCGCCCCCGCCCTGGTGAAGGCGATCTTCCGACTGCGCGCCTCCCGGGCCACCGGGCTCGGCGCCTCGCTGGCGAAGGGCTGAGGACATGTCGACCACGACTGTGGAGGAGATGGCCGAGGTCACCGCGCCGGAGCCGTTCTGGAGCCGGCAGCGCCACCTGGGCGTGGCGCTGATCCTGATCGGCGGCCTGGCCGCCGTGGTGTTCGGCTCGCTGGCGCCGAGCGAGGACGCCCGCTTCACCCTGAGCGAGGACTCCGCGGGCGCCGCGCTCGCCATCAACGGCCAGTTCGGCGCGGTGCTGTTCGGGCTGCTCACCGCGGCGGCCGGCGGGGTGCTCCTCGCCGGCCTGCTCAAGCGCTGGTCCAACGTGTTCCTGGTGGCCGGCATCCTGTCCTTCCTCCTGTCCTTCCTCTGCTGGCAGGTGGCGGGCGAGTTCATGCCGCTGGTGGACACCACCGACGGCACGCTGGAGCTGGCGCTCCCGCTCATCCTGGGCGCCCTGGCCGGCGTGCTGGGTGAGCGGAGCGGTGTGGTCAACGTGGCGATCGAGGGCCAGTTCCTGATGGGCGCCTTCGCCGGCGCCCTGGTCGGCACGATGGCCGGCAGCGTCTGGGCGGGCCTGCTCAGCGCGGCCGTCGGCGGTGTGATCATCGCGGCGATCCTGGCCGTCATGGCGATCCGCTACCTGGTGGACCAGGTGGTCGTCGGTATCGTGCTGAACCTCTTCGCGCTCGGCATCACCGGCTTCCTCTACGAGCGGCTGATGCAGCCCAACGCGCAGGAGTACAACCAGCCGCCGCAGATGCCGGAGTGGCGGATCCCGGGCCTGGCCGACATCCCGGTCGTCGGGCCGGTGTTCTTCGAGGCGAACCTGCTGGTCTGGATCGCGCTCGTGCTGGTCGTGGTGATTCACTTCGGGCTCAGCCGGACCCGCTGGGGCCTGCGTACCCGGGCGGTCGGCGAGCACCCGACCGCGGCCGACACGGTGGGCATCCGGGTGCGCGGCCTGCGCTACCTGAACGTGCTGCTGGGTGGCGTGGTGGCGGGCATCGGCGGGGCGTACTTCACGCTCGTGGCGACCGGCAGCTTCACGAAGAACATGACCGCCGGCGCGGGCTTCATCGCCCTGGCCGCGCTGATCTTCGGCCGGTTCACCCCGTTCGGGGCGTTCGGGGCGGCGCTGTTCTTCGGCTTCGCGCAGAAGCTGGCCACCTACCTGAGCGCGATCGGCAGCCCGGTGCCCAGCCAGTTCCTGAACATGCTGCCCTACCTGGCGACCCTGATCGCGGTGGCCGGCCTGGTCGGGCGGGTGCGGGCTCCGGCGGCGGACGGACAGCCCTACATCAAGGGCTGAGTTCAACGAGCCATTTCAAAAGCGGCAGAATCAGGGACATGGAGATCGACTGGGCGGCCCTGCGCGCCGCCGCCATCGAGACGATGCGGCGGGCGTACACGCCGATATCCGACTTCCCCGTCGGGGTGGCCGGCCTGGTCGACGACGGCCGGGTGATCGTCGGCTGCAACGTGGAGAACGCGTCCATCGGGATGACCCTGTGCGCCGAGTGCGGCCTGGTCAGCTCGCTGCACGCGACCGGCGGGGGCCGCCTGGTGGCGATCTCCTGCGTGGACGCCACCGGCGCCCCGCTGATGCCGTGCGGCCGCTGCCGCCAGCTGCTGTGGGAGCACGGCGGCCCGGAGCTGCTGGTCGAGGCGGTGCCCCGGCCGCTGCGGATGACCGAGTTGCTGCCGCACGCGTTCGGCTACGAGGACATGGAGCGGGTCACCGGCCCGGTCGGTGGCGCCGAGGTCCCCGCCGAGCTGGCCAAGTGGCGTGGACGCGGCACGGTCTTCGTCCACCCCGACCTGTCCGGCGGGGCGACGATCTGGACCGGCTACTGGGAGCGCTCGTCGGGTGAGCCCGGCTCGACCGAGGAGAAGGGCATCCTGGAGGAGGGCCCGAACCTGCCGACCGCGGCGGCTGCCGTGGCGTGGGGTCTCGTCCGTAGTCCGCGGGTCGTGGTGGTGGATGCCGAGGGCGGTCTGTCCTGGGCGGGCGAGGGAGAGGCCCCGGAGGGCATCCCGCAGCGTTGGGAAGATCAGGCATGAGTGCATTTGCGGCAGTGGACGTCATCCGTGCCAAGCGGGACGGCCACGTGCTCACCGACGCGCAGATCGACTGGGTCGTCGACGCGTACACCCGCGGGGCCGTCGCCGACGAGCAGATGTCGGCGCTGGCCATGGCGATCCTGTTGCGCGGCATGACGTCGGGCGAGATCGCCCGCTGGACCGCCGCGATGATCGCCAGCGGCGAGCGGCTGGACCTGTCCTCGGTGTCCCGGCCGACCGCCGACAAGCACTCCACCGGCGGCGTCGGCGACAAGATCACCCTGCCGCTGACCCCGCTGGTCGCCGCGTGCGGCGTGGCCGTGCCGCAGCTCTCCGGCCGCGGTCTGGGCCACACCGGCGGCACCCTGGACAAGCTGGAGTCGATCGCCGGCTGGCAGGCCCGCATCTCCAACGAGCAGTTCAAGAGCCAGTTGCAGGACATCGGCGCGGTCATCTGCGCGGCCGGTGAGGGCCTGGCCCCGGCCGACCGCAAGCTCTACGCCCTGCGCGACGTCACCGGCACGGTCGAGGCCATCCCGCTGATCGCCAGCTCGATCATGAGCAAGAAGATCGCCGAGGGCACCGGGGCGCTGGTCCTGGACGTGAAGGTCGGCACCGGCGCGTTCATGAAGGACCTGGCGAACGCGCAGGAGCTGGCCCGCACCATGGTCCAGCTCGGCAAGGACTCCGGCGTCACCACGGTCGCCCTGCTCACCGACATGAGCATCCCGCTCGGCCTGGCCGTCGGCAACGCCAACGAGGTGGCCGAGTCGGTCGAGGTGCTGGCCGGCGGCGGACCGTCCGATGTGGTGGAACTCACGCTGGCCCTGGCCCGGGAGATGCTGGCCGCCGCCGGGGTGGACGCCGACCCGGAGAAGGTGCTGGCCTCGGGCGCCGCGATGGACACCTGGCGGGCGATGATCCGGGCGCAGGGCGGCGACCCGGACGCGCCACTGCCGACGGCCGCGCACACCGAGGTCCTGCGGGCCACCGAGGACGGTGTGGTCACCTCGCTGGACGCGTACGGGATCGGGATCGCCGCCTGGCGCCTCGGCGCCGGTCGCGCCCGTAAGGAGGACCCGGTCAGCTTCGGCGCCGGGGTGCAGCTCAAGGTCCGCCCGGGTGACCGGGTCCGGGCCGGTGACGTGCTGCTGGAGCTGCGCGCCGACGACGAGTCGCGGATCCCGGTGGCCCGGGCCGACGCGGCCGCCGCGATCACCGTCGGGACAGAGGCGCCCGCCCCTTCCCCGCTGCTGCTCGACCGCATAGCCTGAGCCGCCATGCAGAAGGCCGTCCCCGACCCCCGCGCGGTCCGCGAGGCCAGTCTCGACGAGCTGGCGCGCCTCGGCCTGCCCCTGCCCCCGCTGGCGTTCCCGCTGGTGTGGGAGATGGGCGACACCGTCGAACTCCGCCCGGTCGCCGAACTGGAGGCCCGGGCCGCGGTGCTGCACGTCGTCGTGGCCCGCTGCTTCGGCATGCCCACCGAGGCGGCGATGAGCTGGCTGCTCGGCTCCCACCTGGTCGATCTGGTCACCCCGCCGGAGTGGCAGTTCGTGATCGGCGCGAAGGGCGACCACCGCTCCTTCGTGCTGCACCACGACGCCGTCTTCGCGCTGGCCTGGCTGCTCGGCCTGAGCCGGCACCTGGACCCCACGGTGCCGCCGGACGACCGGCTGATGATCCAGATGCCCGACCTGCCGGCCGGTGAGAGCTTCACCGACTGGCGGTCCCGTTCGCTGGTCGCGATCCGGGACCCGGCCGAGGCCGCCGTGCTGCTGGACCTCTACTACTGCCTGGACTGGGCCTACCAGGAGGCGGAGCAGAACGGGCGGTCACTGCCCGGCGAGGTGGACAGCAACGCGATCGGCCAGCGCCGGTGGGCGCTCGAGTGGGCGGTCGTCTTCCACGGCCCCTACCACGACAAGCCGCCGGAGTGGGAAGAGGTCGACCTCTCGGTCTGAGGAGCTAACACGGCCGATAGACCGCCACCTCCACCGCGGCGGTCACCGTCACGTCGTGGCCGGGCAGATCCTCCATCGGTACGTGACGCGCGCTCGGTGTCATGCCGACGAGGGTCCGCGTCTCGCCCGCCGTCAGCCTCAGCTCGCGCCGGTGGGTGGCGGCCGCGTCGAGCGTGAAGTGCTCACCGAGGCTGCCGCTGACCCGGGCCGCCTTCTCCGGGTCGACCTGGATCAGCCCGTACGCGGTGATCAGCTCGGTGAGATGGTCGGCGGCCGGGGTGACCACCAGCAGCAGCCCGTCCGGCCGCAGGATCCGCCGGTACTCCGGCCCGTTGCGGGGTGCGAAGACGTTCAGGATCACGGCCGCCGTGGCGTCGGCGACCGGCAGCGGGCGCCACAGGTCGGTCAGCGCCGCCGCGGCCCGCGGATGCGCCTTCGCGGCCCGCCGCAGGGCCGGCTTGGAGACGTCCAGCCCGAGCCCCGTCGCGCCCGGCGAACCCTCCAGGAAGTGGGCCAGGTAGTCACCCGTGCCGGTGCCGGCGTCCACCACGAGACCCTCGGCCCGGTGTGCGGCCAGCGCCTCCGCGATGAACCGGTAGTGCCCGGCGCTCAGGAAGGCGGCCCGGTCGGCCACCATCTCCGCGGTGTCCCCGGTGTGCGGCAGCCGGCCCGCGCTGAGGTCCACGTACCCCTGCCTGGCCATGTCGAAGCTGTGCCGGCGCGGGCAGCGCAGCGCCCGCTCCTGGCGGCTGAGCGGTTCCCGGCAGACCGGGCACCACAGAAACCGAATTGCTCCGTCGATCATCGGGCGCTTCCCTCTAGGCTCTGCTGATGGTTGGCATCGCACACTCCGACATCGTCAAGGCCCCGAAGGTTCTCCTGCACGACCACCTGGACGGCGGGCTGCGGCCGGCCACCATCGTGGAACTCGCCGCCGCGGTGGGTCACGAACTGCCCACCACGGATCCCGGGCGGCTCGGCGAGTGGTTCGCCGCGGCGGCCGACTCCGGCTCGCTGGAACGGTACCTGGAGACGTTCGCGCACACCGTGGCGGTGATGCAGACCGAGCAGGGCCTGCACCGGGTCGCCAAGGAGTGCGCGCTCGACCTGGCCGCCGACGGCGTGGTCTACGCCGAGGTCCGGTACGCGCCGGAGCAGCACCTGGAGCGCGGTCTCACCCTGGACCGGGTGGTCGAGGCCGTGCACGCCGGGTTCCGCGAGGGCTGCGCCGAGGCGGCGGCGCTCGGCACGCCCATCCGGGTCGGCACCCTGCTCACCGCGATGCGGCACGCCGCCCGTTCGCAGGAGATCGCCGAGCTGGCCGTCCGCTACCGGGACACCGGCGTGGTCGGCTTCGACATCGCCGGCGCGGAGGCCGGTTTCCCGCCCACCCGGCACCTGGACGCCTTCGAGTACCTCCAGCGGGAGAACTTCCACTTCACCATCCACGCGGGCGAGGCCTTCGGGCTGCCGTCGATCTGGCAGGCGATCCAGTGGTGCGGCGCCGACCGGCTGGGTCACGGGGTGCGCATCGTCGACGACATCACGGTCACCGCGGCCGAGCCGAGCGCGGTCACCACGACCGGGGGCACCCACGCCGCGCCGCCGGTGCTGGGCCGGCTCGCGGCGTACGTCCGGGACAAGCGGATCCCGCTGGAGCTGTGCCCGTCGTCGAACGTGCAGACCGGGGCCGCCCCGTCGATCGCCGAGCACCCGATCAAGCTGCTGCACGACCTCCGGTTCCGGGTCACGGTCAACACCGACAACCGGTTGATGAGCGGCACCTCGATGTCACGGGAGATGACTCTGCTGACGGAATCGTTCGGGTGGGGCTGGATGGAACTCCAGTGGCTGACGATCAACGCCATGAAATCCGCCTTCATCCCGTACGACGAGCGGTTGGTGTTGATCAATGAGGTGATCAAGCCGGCGTACGCCAAGTTGCTGAGCTGAGATTAGGACTTGTCGGATATTCCAGGATCTGAACGAACGTACGTCAAAAGAAATCGACCGTCAGCCTTGCGAACCTCGCCGTTCGGCTAGACTGCCGCCTGCAAAGTCGGCATAATCCGGCATCTCGCCTTGTCGATCGCGGGGAACCGAGTCATCGTGACTGTTATCCCGATCGACTACGATCGGGACCCGGTCGGCCTGCACCCACCCCCCACGCCGTGCCGACCGAGTAAGTGACCTTGAGAGATGCACAGCTCCACAGGCAGTGATAAAGGACCGGCGATGTCCAACTACGAGGTTGCAACATCGCGTCACACAACCGGTCCGTGTCCGGCTGCTCTTTCTCTTTGACACTTGTCGTGATGGAATCTCGGGGGCCCGACGTCGGCGAGTCGGCCGTGTGCGGTGCCCGGCGAGCCGAATGCCGGGCCCGAATCAGGAGGACGGTGACGTGAGCAAGCGCCCCAACAGCGCGAATGGCGTCATGTCGCGTCTCAGTCGACCTGCGGGTCGACTCCGAGACCTACCGATCTGGTCAAAACTAGGCTTGATCATGTTGGTTCCGACGGTGGCGACGATCATCGTTGGTGTCAACGGCCTCGTGGACCACATCGACGAAGCCAGTAACGCGGAGCGCGCGCGCACCCTCTCGGTGCTGTCACAGGCCGCCGGTGGTCTGGTCGACCACCTGCAGGCCGAGCGCACGTACGCCATCATGATCAACACCGCGCCGAAGGCCACCAACCCGGCCGGTTTCCAGACCGCCGTGGAGCTCTACAACAACGAGCACGCCCAGGTGGACGCGGCCAAGGAGCCCTACCTCCAGCAGAAGCAGGTCCTCGAGGATGTCCCGGAGAACGTCGGCAAGCTGATCGTTCGCCTGGACCGTAACCTCGTCGACCTGCCCACCTTCCGGAGCCGGGCGGCCAAGGGCGGCGAGGACCTCAGCAACATCACGAAGACCTACGACACGCTCATCAACGACCTGCTCCAGGTCCGTGACGCGTCGGCGCAGCTCGCCATCGACCCGGAGCTGAGCAACCACCTCCGGATGGTGGCCGCGGTCGCCCAGGCCAAGGACTACATCGCCCGGCAGCGCTTCATCGGCCAGCAGGTCGTGGCGGCCGGCGAGCTCGCCCCGAACCTGCGGCAGAGGTTCCTGGAGACCCAGACCGGTTACCTCCTCGCCACCGAGACGATGAAGGCGGTCGGCACCGCCGAGGAGCAGGAGCTCTTCGACAACACCGTCGTCGGCAAGCTGAAGCAGCAGGCGGAGAACCTGAGCATCCCGCTCATGGCCCTCCAGGGTGACAACACCAAGAAGATCCAGTTCAACTCGGCGGAGTGGGAAGAGGCCCTCGCGGGTTACAACACCCTCTTCCGTCAGGTGGAGACCTCGCTCGACAAGCAGATCGTGGCCGACGCCACCGACCTGCGGGACGAGACGAACCAGCAGGTCTTCCTGGAGACCAGCATCCTGCTCGGCATGCTCCTGCTGGCCATCCTGTTCGCCTGGTTGGTCGCCCGGTCGATGGCCCGCTCGTTGCGGGAGCTGCGTCAGGGCGCCCTCGCGGTCGCCCAGTTCGGCCTGCCGCACGCGGTGAGCCGGCTGCGTGACCCGGCGCTCTCCGCGTCGCTCACCCCGGCCCAGGTCGCCGACCAGATCGCCGAGCCCCTCCCGGTGCGCAGCCGGGACGAGTTCGGGCAGGTGACCGAGGCGTTCAACGCGGTTCACCTCGAGGCCGTGCGGACCGCGGCCGAGCAGGCCGCACTCCGTGCCTCCGTCGCGACGATGTTCGTCAACCTCGCCCGCCGTTCGCAGATCCTGGTCGACCGGCTCATCGGTCACCTGGACCGGCTGGAGCGCGGCGAGGAGGACCCGGACCGGCTGGCCGAGCTCTTCCAGCTCGACCACCTGGCCACCCGAATGCGTCGTAACGACGAGAACCTCCTGGTTCTCGCGGGCGCCGACTCGACCCGTGTGCAGCGCGAGCCGGCCGCTCTGATCGACGTGCTCCGTGCCGCCCAGTCCGAGGTCGAGCACTACACCCGCATCGAGTTCGGCATGATCGACCGGGACATCGAGGTCGCGGCGCACGCCGTGAACGACATGGTCCACCTGGTCGCCGAGCTCTTCGACAACGCGACCGCCTTCTCCCCGCCGAACTCCAACGTTCTGGTCGAGGCCCGGCGCGTCGGTGACAACGCCGTACTGACGGTCGAGGACCACGGCATCGGCATCAGCCGCGAGCAGCTCCGCGACCTCAACGAGCGGCTCGCCAACCCGCCGACGGTGGACGTGGCCGTCTCCCGGATGATGGGCCTCGTCGTGGTCGCCCGGCTGGCCAACCGCCATGCCGTTCGGGTGGAGCTGCGACCGGCCGACCGCGAGCGCGGCACCGTCGCCGAGGTGGGCCTGCCCGTCTCGGTCCTGGCCACCGCCGCGACCGCCCAGGTTCAGGGGCGTGGCTCGTTCGACGGCGGCCCCGGCCCCGGCCTGCCCGGCGGCTTCGGCGAGCCGCTGGCTCTGGAGAGCAGCGGACACGGCGGCTACCCCGCTTCCAACGGCTACCCCGGTTCCAACGGCTCCAACGGTTCGGTCCCGGCGTGGTCCGACCTGACCGGCGCGGCTCCGGCCGGCTTCGGCGGGTTCAACGCCGGCGGCCACAACGGTGGCGGCGGCTTCAACGGCAACGGCAACGGCCTGGCGAACGGCTTCCACGGCCCGCGCAGCAACGAGGTCATCCCGCCGCTGCCGTCCGGTCCGCAGGGCTTTGCCGGCCTGGACGAGCTGGCCCAGCGCCGCAACGCTGAGTACCAGCGCCCGGAGAGCGACACCAACGGCTTCGGCGCGACCATACCGAGGCAGCTCCCCGCCAACCCGAACTCGTTCATGCCGCCGGTCTCGGCGCCCCCGGTGCCGCCGGTCTCCGCGCCTCCGGTGTCGGCGGCTCCGTACTCCGCGGCCCCGATCGAGCCGATCTCGGCCTCGCCGGTCTCGCCCGCCGACCACCGCAACCCGTTCGCGGCAGCGCCGCCGGCCTGGCCGCCGGTCGCCGCCGAACGCGAACAGGCCACCCCGCACGTGCCCGAGAACCTGGCCGCCGCGCTCGACATGACGGCCGAGATCCCGCGGTACCGTCCGGAGAACTACGAGCCCCAGCCGCAGGTGACGCCGCCGGCCAACCCGCAGACCGCACCGATCCCGGTGTCGGCTCCGCCGGTTACCACGCCGGTCGAGGCGCAGGCCACGGCCGCGGCCCAGATGGCCTCCGCCCGGGAGGGCGCGGTTCCGTTCGCCGACGAGACGATGGAACTGCCGATCTTCCGGGAGCTCGAGTCCGCCTGGTTCACCACCACGGCGCCCGACGCCGCCGGTCCCAAGGTCTCCGGCACCGGCGAGGAGTCGGTGGTCTCCCAGCGGATCCCGACCGGTGAGCCGACCCGCAACACGGGTGTTCCGCAGCAGGCGGCATCGCCCGAGGTCCGCAACCTCGACACGGCTAGTGTTGGTGCACCGGCCACGGCGGCGACCGGTTACGGCAACGGCGCGCCTCCCGCGTCGAACCCGTGGCGGACCGCGGCCGACGACGGCTGGCAGGCGGCCCGTGCGGCCGCTGAGACTCCGGTCGACTCGACCACCACGGCGGGCCTGCCGAAACGTACGCCGATGGCGCAACTCGTCCCCGGCGGTGTCGACCGGGGCGGTACCTCCGTCCAGCGCCGTACTCCTGAGGGGGTTCGCGGTCTGCTGTCCGCGTACCACCGCGGTGTTCAGCGCGGTCGCACCAAGGAACAATCGACCAACCTGGAGGACACTCCGGGAGGGCAGCAGCCCTCGCAGGCTGGCAAGGAGCATGAGGCATGACATCTACGCAGGATCTCGGTTGGCTTCTCGCCAACTTCGCCGACCGCGTTCCCGGGGTCGCGCACGCGATCGCGGTCTCCGCCGATGGTCTGCTCCTGGCGGCCTCGCGGGACCTTCCGCGTGACCGTGCCGACCAGTTGGCGGCCATCGCGTCCGGCCTGGTAAGCCTTACCCAGGGCGCCGCGCGATGCTTCGAGGGCGGCGCCGTTCTTCAGACGGTCGTCGAGATGGACAACGGATTCCTGTTCCTCATGTCCATTTCTGACGGTTCCTCCTTCGCGGTGCTCGCGGCGCGCAGCTGCGACGTCGGTCAGGTCGGCTACGAGATGGCCCTCCTGGTCGACCGCGTCGGCGAGGCGTTGACCCCCGCGCCGCGTTCCGCGGCCGGGGTGCTGGGCTGAGGCGACAGTCAGCCGGAGTCGATCAGGGGCTCATCCGGGGTTTTCGGCCGCGGACAGGCTCCGGCCGGCTACTGGTGAAAACTTTGAGAACCAATACACTTCGAGGGGCCGAGGAAGGGGTTGAGGGTGACGATGCCTGAACGCGATGAGCCGACTGGCGCGCTGGTCAGGCCGTACGCCATGACCCGTGGTCGGACCCGGCCGAAGCTTGAGATAGCGCTGGAAGCGCTGGTCGAGACAACCGTGCGCGGCCGTTCTGGAATCAGCCGCGGCGGGCAGGGTGGAAGCGAGCATCAGTACATCGCGGCGATGTGCGACGGCGGCCGAGTTCAGTCGCTGGCCGAGATCGCCGCTCGCATGCAACTGCCGCTTGGTGTGGCACGTGTGATCGTCGCCGACATGGCCTCTGACGGCCTCGTCGCTGTGTACGAGCCCACCTCGCTCGAGGATGAGACCGACGCGGTAGGCACGGAACTGCTGGAAAGGGTGCTGAGTGGACTTCGCAGGCTCTGACATGTCTCACCGTCCCGCTGCGGGACGCGTGACATCGGCGAAGATTGTCATCGCCGGTGGCTTCGGCGTCGGTAAGACGACGCTGGTGGGGTCGGTCTCGGAGATCACCCCGCTGACCACCGAGGCGATTATGACCTCGGCCGGTGTGGGTGTCGACGACAACCGGCAGGTGCCGGGCAAGATGACCACGACCGTGGCCATGGACTTCGGCCGGATCAGCATCGACCGTGACCTGATCCTCTACCTGTTCGGTACCCCCGGCCAGACGCGGTTCTGGTTCATGTGGGACGAACTGGTCCGGGGTGCCATCGGTGCGGTCGTTATGGTGGACACGCGTCGGCTCGCCGACTGCTTCGCCGCCATCGACTTCTTCGAGCATCGCCGCCTGCCGTACCTGGTGGCGATAAACTGCTTCGACGGCATGCAGTACCACAACGCGCAGGACGTGCGGGACGCTCTGGCGATCTCGAGCGACGTGCCCGTGGTCAGCTGCGACGCCCGTAACCGCGAGTCGACGAAGAACGTCCTCATCTCGCTTGTCGAGTATGTGCTGACGATGCGTCGCACGCGCGCGACCGCGCCCGCCTGAGCAGAGACCGTCTGACGAGCCGCTCCACTGGGGAGGCTCAGCACCCAGTCAACGGTCGAAAGCCCCGTCCCGCCGGTGGAAACCTCCACTGGCCGGTGCGGGGCTTTCGCGCGCTTTCCGGCCGTTCGCCATCGTATATGAGCGGTCACCCGTTGTCACAAGCCGTTCCCAGTAACCGAATCAGCTCGTCCAGCTCGTCGATCCGGTGCTCCGGGAGGTAGGTGTCCGGGTCCACCCGCATCCCGGGAGCACCCGGGTAGGCGGCATTCGTGACGAGCACCGGCCGCATGCCGGCCCGGCGGGCGCCGTCGTGCTCCCGGCCGCCGCCGTCGCCCACGAACCAGCACTCCGCGGCCGGAACGCCCAGACGCTCGGCGGCGACGGCGTACAGCCGGGGATCAGGTTTGCGGCGCCCCTCCCGCCAGGAGAACACCGGGGCATCGATGCGGTCCGCGTAGACCGTCCCCGGCCACGCCTCGGAAAGCTCGCTCGCGCAGTCGCTGAGAAGCCCCAGACGGAAATCCTGGGCCCGGAGGTGGTCGAGTACCGCGAGGGCGTCCCTACGCGGCGTGCGGAGCCGCTCAGCGCCCGCGTGGTGCGTTGCGACGGCGTGGTCCAGCCGTTCGTCGTCCGGTTCGGCGCCGCAGCGGTGGGCCATCGTCCGGAGCGTCTCCCGGGTCCCGCCGAACGCCCCCACGATCCGCTGCGGGAAACTCGCCACCATCGCTGCCCGGAACGGCTCCGCCGGCACCCCGAGCGCCGCCGCCGTCTCGCCGAACGTCCCCGGCCGCAGCGCCTCCGCCGCCGGATCCGTCAACGTCCCGAAGAAATCGAAAATCACCGCGCGCATCGCGCCATCATCACAAAACCCTTCACCGGTACGGGTTGAGCAGTCCTCGACCGCACCACCCCCGAACCGCGGCGCACCGCGATCCGCTGCCGGGTCCCGCCCGTGCGGCACCGCCGGGCTTTGCCGCCCACTCCATCTCCCCTCAACGCCGTCCCGCCACGAAGGACACGACCCGGCAGGCGGAGGCCGCTGGGCCCGCCCGGGCTCATGGATCTTCGCGGCTGGCCCTCGGCACGGACCCCGCTGGCCAGTTGCCCCACTGCCATCCGCCGCCCGCGCTGTCCGGCCCGATGGGCGCTCACGTCGCGCCGTCCGTGTGCCCGGCCTGCCGCCATGACGCGGGCGGGCGACCACGCAAACCGTTACGTGTGCGCTGGTCGGCGCAAACGAGCCGGAGGCACGGACAGAGGACCAATTGACCAGCGGGGTCAGGGATGTTTCGGGGGCTTGAGGCAGCGCTGGGAGCCGGCGGGGGAACGGCGGAGGGGCCGCGACCGGGTGGTCGCGGCCCCTCCGAGGGATCAGGGCGGGGGTCAGCGGCCGCCGTACCCCGCGCTGTTGTTGCGGTATTCGTCGGCGGGCTGGCCGTCACGGGTGAAGTCCCAGCCGCCGGCCGCCTCGCGCCCGGGGCGACCGCCCATGGCGAAGCCACCGATCTCCTGGCCGCGCCGCCAGCCACGGAAGTAGCCCGTGGTGTGTGCCGCGATCGAGGCGGCGTCGCGGACGATGCGGATCGGGCGTTCCTCACGCAGCGGGGAGCCGGGGACCAGGTTGGCCTGTGGCACCCGCTTGGGCAGACCGGCCGAGGTCTCCGCGGCGACGGCCGGGGTGGCGGCCTTCTCCGCGGCGCGCCAGCCGCTGTCGTTGGGGTTGGTCCAGGTGACGTCGTCGTTGGTGTCGGTGTGGCCGGTGAACCAGGCCGACCGGGCCGCCGCGAAGATCAGCAGGTCGCCGTCGCTGCTGTCGGACGGGACCGGCGGCGCGGAGCTGCGGTCGAGGGCGGTCAGCCGGCCGCCGTTGTGGCCGCGGTCGTCGCTGTCCGGCCGGCGCATCGGCGGGGTGGCGGCGCCGCCCATCTGGTCGAGCCCGGGGAGGCGGGCGCGCTTGCCGTTCTTCGCCTGGTCGACGAGACGCAGCGCCGGCTCCTTGGGGAGTTCCAGGGCGGGCGGCTCCTGCGGCATGTCGTGCCACGGCGGCCGGACGCGGCCACCGGGCGGCGAGCTGACCGAGGAGGCGACGGGCGCGTCGTCCTTCTCCGTGTTGAGCAGCGGCCAGTTGGCCCGGGAACCCGGCTCCGGCATCTCCTGGGCGGGCCGCTGGGCCGGCATCGGGAGGCTGAAGTCGGTGGGGCCGGCCGGCGTGCCGTTGGCGGCCGGCTGCTGACGGGGCGTGGTCGACGGGCGCGGCGGGATGACCGTGCGCCGCTCCGACCGGGCCCGGCTCAGCTCGGCGTTGGTCAGGGTGGGCCGGAACGGCTCGCCGGCCTCGGCGGGTGTGCTCGCCGCGGCGGGCGGCACCGACGACGGGCGGGCGGGCGGAACCGACGTGGGGCGGACCGGCGGCGCCGAGGACGGGCGGGCCGGGTTGCGTGTCGCCGGGGCCGGACGGGACCCCGGGGTGATCGGGGTCATGCCGGGCGGGGGCGGCGGCACCGAGACCGGGCGGTTCAACGGGTTCGAGGAGCGGCCGGGCAGGCCGTTCGCCGCGGCCGGGGCCATCGGGGGCGGCCCGATCGGGTCCGGCGCGACGGGCGGCGCGGTCATCGGGCGGGGCGTGGCCGGGCCGGCGCCGGTGGAGGCCGGCTCGGGGCGGCCACGACGGCCGAAGCGGCTGCCGTTGTCGCCGGTCGGCACGGGCTCGAGCACGGGCGGCTCGGTGCCGCGGCGGGTGCCGCGACGGCCCACGTTCGGTCCGGTGAGCGGCGGGGTGGCCCGGGCGGCGAGCGTGCCGACCAGGGCGGAGCATGCGGCGTCGCAGGAGCGGATGGCCGAGATCGCCTGGCGGACCGCGTCGGCCGCGGCGGGGGCGAGGGACTTGTTGACGCCACCCCGGCGCGGGGACTCGCTGATCGCGACCTGGAGGGCGGTGACGGCCGAGCCGACCTCGCCGGCGGATCCGGCGCCGGCCCGGACCAGCTCCGCGGTGATCTCCCGCAGCACCTGGTCGGAGTCGCCGGCCCGGCCGGTCAGCCGACCGGGCTCGGGCACCGCGTCGAGCACGGCCAGGCAGACGGGGTGGGCGGGATCCGGGTACGCCCGGAGGGCCGCCGGGTAGAGCTCGCGGAGGACCTCGCGCAGGGCGACGGCGGCCGCGTTCCGGCCGCCCAGCATCGCCACGTGGGCGGCGAGGACCGGCTTGTAGCTGACGAGCTCCCGGGGAGCGGGCAGGGTGACCGCGGCGATCGCGCCGGCCTGCAGCGCCCGGGCCAGGCCGACGGCCCGCCGGGCGGCCGCAGGCGCCGCGATCTCCTCGGGAGAGTCGTCGTCAGAGAAGCGTTCGGCGAAGTCGTCGGCCCCGTCGTCGTCGACGACCACGAGTGGCCGGCCCGCCGCGGTGAGGAGTGACGTCACGACGTGGTCGTCGCTGTCGGCGGCGACCGCCGCGTCGCTGAAGCCCGTCGTCCGCTCCACGAGCAGCGTCCCCAGCTGGGCGTAGCCGGCCGGGTCGTCGCTGATCTCATGGACGCCGAGCAGCCGGCCTGCGTCGTCCACCACGGCGACGGTCAGTGGTGCGGCCGAGGCCGTACGCACCGAATCATCAGCCGACGCGAGACCGCAGTACACGCGCACGAGCGCCACGGCGTCGTCCTCCTCCCCGGGAGTGCTTCTCTGTGGCCAAGGATTGATATTCCCTGGTAATCGGTCAGTCACGCCAGTCCACAGCGGCGGAGATCTTGCCGATCACCGAACGCCAACCGAGACTCGCCTGTTGTGCCCCGATTTTCTTCAATCGGCGGCGACCGAAGAATCCGCCCATTCCGCCCTTCTCCGCGGTTCGGAGGGACTCGTCCAGATCGTCGAGCGGTGAACCGGGCGACAGCGCCAGGATCACCGGCTTGATACGGAGTGCAAACCCCAGGTCGCGGGCGACCTCGCCGGCGTTGATGAGCAGCGGCAGATCCCACGTGTCATGGCCGCCGCGCAGGTTCTCCACCACGAGATCGAGCTCGTAGCGGTCCTCCGGCTGCGGGTCGATGTCGCTCGACTCTACCCGCTCGGCCAGGTCACCCCAGGTGTCCAATTGTGCGAGATCGTGCGGAGCACCCGAACGAAGGAAGGAGACGAGCGATTCGGGCGTCTTGAAGGCGAGCAGGCGGCCCTTGTGACTGAGGAACATGGGCACCTCCTCGTCATCCGCCTGGGCCGCGGGCTCCTCCTCGAAGTCAGCCGGGTCCGGCTCCTCGGCGGACTTGCCCTCCTCCGCGTCGCCCTCGGAGAGGAGCGCCTGGTACTCCCCGTCGACGATGACCTCTTCCTCGTCCTCCTCGGCGCGCTTCTTGCGGGCCTCGAAGGGGTCGTCCTCATCGACCTGAACCTCGGTGGGCGTGAGCTCGGACGCCTTCCGGTACGCCCGGAGGGTCAGCGCCACCCCGGCCGGCAGCGCGATCTCCACCGGCGAGACGCGGACTTGCTCCCAAAGCTCCCGCCCGGAAGTCCCCTCGGACGAGGGCTTCTCGGCCACCGGCGCGGACGCCTCGGGCTCGTCGGACTGGCTGGTCACGGTGACCTCCGGGTGATCTGGGGGTGGCGGGACGGGTGACTCTGGGCACACACCCTAGTCGGCAACGCTGTGTGACAACCGCCCCGTCCCCAGCGCCATCCGAACTGGTGTCGTCAGTAGCCCTTCGGGTGCCACACGGTCTTGGTCTCCAGCAGAGCGGTCATCGGCCGGAGCCCGGGGTCGGCGGTGAAGTCGACACCGCCGGTCACCGGCCGGATCACCCGCTTCAGGGTGCCCGCCGCGGCGCGTTCCAGCTCGATGGCCACGTCGGGGTGGTCGACGCCGGTGAGATCGATGGCGTTCACGTCGTCGTGCGAGGCGAGCCACGGTGCGGTCTCCGCGTACCGGCCGGTGAGGAGGTTCACCACGCCGCCCGGTACATCCGAGGTGGCCAGCACCTCGGCCAGGGTGATCGCCACCTGCGGGCCGGCGGCCAGGACGACCACCGTGTTGCCGGTCACGATCGCCGGGGCGATCACGCTGACCAGCCCGAGCAGCGAGGGCGGGGCCACCACGGCGACGACGCCGGTGGGCTCCGGGGCGGAGATGTTGAAGAACGGGCCGGCCACCGGGTTGGCGCCGCCGGCGACCTGGGCGATCTTGTCGGACCAGCCCGCGTACCACACCCAGCGGTCGACGGCCGCCGACAGTTCGGAGGACCGCACGCCCAGCGCGGTGAACTCGGCGCGCCGGGCCTCCATCATCTCGGCGATCCGGTAGAGGACCTGGCCCCGGTTGTACGCCGTGGCGCCGGCCCACTTGGGCTGGGCGGCCCGGGCGGCGAGCACCGCGTCCCGGGCGTCCTTGCGGGATGCGAGCGCCACGTTGTCGCCGTCCACCAGGTAGGTCCGTCCTGACTCGCTGCGAGGAAAGGCGCCGCCGATGTAGAGCTTGTAGGTCTTGCGCACGGAAAGCCGGCCCGGCTCGGCGGGGGCCTTCACGGAAGATGACTTAGGCAAGGTACGCCTCCAGGCCGTGCCGGCCGCCCTCCCGGCCGTAGCCGGATTCCTTGTAGCCGCCGAACGGCGACGCCGGGTCGAACTTGTTGAACGTGTTGGCCCACACCACACCGGCCCGCAGTTTGTCGGCCACGGCGAGGATCCGCGAGCCCTTCTCGGTCCAGATGCCGGCGGAGAGCCCGTACGGCGTGTTGTTGGCCTTGGCGACGGCCTCCTCCGGAGTACGGAAGGTGAGCACCGACAGCACCGGGCCGAAGATCTCCTCGCGGGCGATCCGGTGCGCCTGGGTGACCCCGGTGAAGATCGTCGGCGCGAACCAGAAGCCCCGGTCCGGCAGCGTGCACTCCGGTGACCAGCGCTCGGCGCCCTCGGAGGCGCCGATTTCCGACAATTCCGTAATACGGGTGAGCTGTGCGGCCGAATTGATCGCGCCGATGTCGGTGTTCTTGTCCAGCGGGTCGCCCACCCGCAGCGTGGCCATCCGCCGTTTCAGCGAGGCCAGCAGCTCGTCGGCGACGGACTCCTGGACCAGCAGCCGCGAGCCCGCGCAGCAGACGTGCCCCTGGTTGAAGAAGATGCCGTTGACGATGCCCTCGACGGCCTGGTCGATCGGGGCGTCGTCGAAGACGATGTTGGCCGCCTTGCCGCCCAGCTCCAGGGTGAGCCGCTTGCCGGTGCCGGCCACCGCGCGGGCGATCTCCCGGCCCACCTCGGTGGAGCCGGTGAAGGCCACCTTGTTCACGTCCGGGTGCTGGACCAGGTAGGCGCCGGTGTCGCCGGCCCCGGTCACGATGTTGACCACGCCCGGCGGCAGCTCGGCCTGGCGGCACACGTCGGCGAAGAAGAGCGCGGACAGCGGGGTGGTCTCGGCCGGCTTGAGCACCACGGTGTTGCCGGTGGCCAGCGCGGGCGCGATCTTCCAGGCCAGCATGAGCAGCGGGAAGTTCCACGGGATGACCTGGCCGGTCACCCCGATCGGGCGCGGGTCGGGGCCGAAGCCCGCGTACGCCAGCTTGTCCGCCCAGCCCGCGTAGTAGAAGAAGTGTGCCGCCACGAGCGGCAGGTCGACGTCGCGCGACTCCTTGATCGGCTTGCCGTTGTCCAGTGACTCGAGCACGGCCAACTCGCGGGAGCGCTCCTGGATGATCCGGGCGATCCGGAACAGGTACTTGGCGCGCTCGGCGCCGGGCAGGGCCGACCAGGGGCCGAAGGCGCGGCGGGCCGCCGCCACGGCACGGTCGACGTCCTCCGGGCCGGCCGCGGCGACCTCGGCCAGCACCTCCTCGGTGGCCGGGTTCACCGTCTTGAAGACGTTGCCGTCCTTGCCGCCGTCGAAGGCGCCGTCGATGAACAGCCCGTAGGACCCGGCGATGTCTACTACGGAACGGGATTCGGGTGCTGGTGCGTACTCGAACATGCCTCAGTCCAGGGTGAAATAGTCCGGACCGGCGTAGTGGCCGGTGGTCAGCTTGGTGCGCTGCATGAGCAGGTCGTTGAGCAGCGAGGAGGCGCCGAACCGGAACCGGTCGGGGCTGAGCCAGTCGTCGCCCACCGTCTCGTTGATCAGCACGAGGTACTTGATCGCGTCCTTGGTGGTCTTGATCCCGCCGGCCGGTTTGACCCCGATGATCCGCCCGTGCCGGGCCCGGAAGTCGCGGACCGCCTCCAGCATGACCAGGGTGATCGGGAGGGTGGCGTTGACCGTCACCTTGCCGGTGGAGGTCTTGATGAAGTCGGCGCCGGCCAGCATCGCGAGCCAGGACGCCCGGCGGATGTTGTCGTACGTCGCCAGCTCACCGGTCTCCAGGATGACCTTGAGGTGGGCGCCGCCGCACGCCTCCTTGACCGCGGCGATCTCGTCGAAGACCCGCGTGTACTCCCCGGCCAGGAACGCGCCCCGGCTGATCACCATGTCGATCTCGTCGGCGCCGTCGGCGACCGCCTCCCGGGTGTCGGCGAGCTTCACCTCGAGCGGCGCCTGACCGGACGGGAAGGCGGTCGCGACGCTGGCCAGGTGCACCCCGGAGCCGGCGAGGGCCTCCGCGGCGACCTTGACCATCGCCGGGTAGACGCAGATCGCCGCGGCCGGCGGGCAGGTCGGGTCGGCCGGGTCGGGCCGCCTCGCCTTGGCGCAGAGCGCCCGCACCTTGCCCGGGGTGTCGGCGCCCTCCAGCGTGGTGAGGTCCACCATGCGGATGGCCAGGTCGATCGCCTTGGCCTTGGAACTCGTCTTGATCGACCGGGTCGCGAGCGCAGCCGCCCGCGCCTCGACGCCCACCTTGTCGACCCCGGGGAGGCCGTGCAGGAACGAGCGGAGATCAGACAGTTCGGCGGCCGCTGTCACAGTCATGAGAACGATTCTACGCAACCCTGTAGCAGTTGATCATGTTGGAACGATTAGGTTGTTGCCGTGGATGTCCTTGTCGTAGACCACCCGCTGGCTCAGACCCGGCTCACCGCGATGCGCCGTACCGAGACCGACTCCGGGGTCTTCCGTGCCTCACTGCACGAACTCACCACGATGGTGGTCTACGAGGCGGCCCGCCTCTTCGCCGTCGAGAAGTACCCCATCGAGACGCCGGTCGCGCCGACCGAGGGCACCCGGCTGGCCAACCCGCCGCTGATCGTCCCGGTGCTCCGGGCCGGTCTGGGCATGGCCGACGCCGCGCTCGGGCTGCTGCCCGAGTCGTCGATGGGCTTCGTCGGCCTGGCCCGGGACGAGGAGACGCACGAGCCGCGCGCCTACATGGAGTCGCTGCCCGGCGACCTGACCGGGCAGCCGGTCCTGGTCCTCGACCCGATGCTGGCCACCGGCGGCTCGCTGCTGCACTGCTGCCGGCTGCTCGCCGACCGCGGCTGCACCGACATCATCATCTGCTGCGTGCTGGCCGCCCCCGAGGGCGTCGACCGGCTGAAGGACTCCGGCCTGCCGCTGCGCCTGGTCACCGCGTCGATCGACCAGGGGCTCAACGAGAAGGCCTACATCGTGCCCGGCCTGGGCGACGCCGGCGACCGCCAGTTCGGCGGCATGCGCCGATTCTGAAAACCCGTTCCGGGTACGGCGACGGCCGTACCCGGAAGCCGGACCACCGATCTACGCCCGGCGCGGGCGGCACGGGCGTGAGTGGGCAGTAGGTCGCGGCTTTGTGCGTACGATATGACTGGTTTTATGGGGTTGTGTAGTTCCAGGAGAGGGCCTGGCCCGCTGAGAACGGCATGACGCCGTGGAAGACCGCGGGCTCGCCCGCGAAGACCAGCGGGAGGAAGTGCCGGTCGGACTCCCACATCGGGATCTTTCCGGCCAGCACGTCGGTGACCTCGACCCAGTGCAGACTGCCCTCGTCGTTGGCGGTGTGCGGGTCGCCGGTCCAGGACGTGATCCGGAAGAGGAAGCCGAACCAGTTCTCCCCGTTCCGGCCGAAACCGGGCCAGGAGATCGTGCCGGCCAGATCGAGGCCGGTGCAGTCGAGCCCGGCCTCCTCGTGGATCTCCCGGCGCATCCCGGCCACCACGTCCTCGCCGGGCTCCAGCTTGCCGCCCAGGCCGTTGAACTTGCCGTAGTGGATGTCGTCCGGCCGGGCGTCCCGCCGGATCATCAGCACCCGCGAGCCGTCCGGGGAGAGCACGTAACCGAGGGTGGCCAGGATCGCTTGCACCGATGCACCTTACCGGCGCGGGCCGGAGCCCCGCCCGCGCCGGTGAAGGTGGTCAGCGGTCCAGGAGCGCGAAGAGGCTCTCCCAGCGGTCCACGATGCTGTCCGGGGTGAACCGCTGAACCGACTCGCGGCCCGCGGAACCGAGGCGGACCCGCAGGTCATGGTCCTCGATCAGGCGGTCCAGGCCACTCGCGAACCCGCCCACGTTGCCGGGCGTGACGACCAGGCCACCGCTGACCTCGTCGTCGATCAGCTCCCGGATGCCGGGCGCGCAGTCGAACGCCACGGTGGGCAGCCCGTACGCCATCGCCTCCATCACCGCGATCGGGAAACCCTCCTCGCGGGACGGCAGAGCGTAGACCGAGGCGGAACTGAGCGCGCCGTCGATGTCGCTGGTCTTGCCCTGGAACAGCGCCGTATCGTCGAGGCCCAGCGAGCGGGCCTGCGTGCGGAGCGCCTGCTCGTCCGGGCCGGCGCCGAAGATCTTCAGCTTCCAGTCCGGGTGCTGCGGCCCGACCTGCGCCCACGCCTCGATCAGCATGTCGATGCCCTTGTCGTGGGAGAGGCGGCGGAGCGTGACCACCGTCTTCTCGTTCAGCGTGGGCAACGTCTTCGGCACGGTCATCAGCGGGTTCGGCATGGCGCCGACGTTCGACATGCCGGCCCGGGCCCACGCGTCCGCGTCGGCGTCGGTGAGCGACAGGTGGATGTCCATGTCCCCGTAGTACTTCAGCACCCGGTTGTAGCGGCTGCTGTTCTTGCACGCCTCGAACGACTCGTGGGACATGCCGATGACCTGCATGCCGGTGGTGTCCGCGGCGGCCACCCACTCGCCGGCCCACACCTGCGAGGCGATCACCACGGCGCCCGGGGACTCCGCGGTGCGCAGCAGCTCGTCGAGCCGCCGGACGCCGCCCTCGAAGATCTGCTGCCGCTTGCGGAGCATCAGGCTCCGCCCGGGGTTGAGCAGCGCCGCGCCGGTGGCCTTACGACGCCGGGGCAGTTGGTCGTCGTGCAGGGTGAACGTCGGGTACGGCAGATCGGAGCCGAAATCCCGGTAGTCGGTGGCCGGCTCCACGCCGATCAGCCGCACACGGTGGCCGCGTGCGGTGAACAGCCGGGAGATGTCGTGCACCCACTGGGTGAGGCCACCCAGCTCGTTCACGCTGTTGCAGATGATGAAGATGTCGCGGGTCTCAGCCACGGCGTGCTCCGGAGCGGAAGAAGCGGTCGACCACGGCCTTGGCGGCCTGACCGGTGTCGAATTCACCGTACTGGGCCACGAACTCGCGGCGCTTGCCGGAGTACGCCGAGGCGTTGCCGTCCAGGTCGGAGAGCGCGGCGATCAGCTCCTCCGAGGTACGGGTGAGCGGGCCGGGTGCGATCGAACCGAGATCGAAGTAGGAACCGCGGCTGCTGCCGACGTAGTCGTCGTAGTCCGGTACGTGGAAGATCATCGGACGGTCGAGCAGTGAATAGTCGAACATCAGCGACGAGTAGTCGGTGATCAGCGCGTCCGAGATCTGCATCAGCGGCGTGACGTCGTGCACGTTCCCCACGTTGCGGACCGAGTGTCCGTACGCCGGCGGCAGCGCGAACGACACCAGGTAGTGCGGGCGGACCAGCAGTACGGCGTCGTCACCGAACCGGTGCACGAACTCGTCGAGATCGAACGGCAGTTGCAGACCGGACTTGCGGTTCACCTCCTCGGGGCGGAACGTCGGCGCGTAGAGCACCACCTTCCGTCCGTCGGCGAGCCCCAGCGATTTGCGCAGCTTGGCGACCTCGGCCTCGTTACCGCCGTTGACCAGCGCGTCGTTACGCGGGTAGCCGACCCGCAGCAGCTCGGCGCCGACCCGCATGCCCTGGGTGAGGGTGCGTACGTCGTGCTCCGAGCGGACCAGGAACACATCGAACCGGTCGATCGCCCGCTGCAACCGCTGCTGCGACTGCTCGGTCTGTGCCTTGATGGTGGCCTCGTCGAAGCCCATCTTCTTGAACGCCGACCCGTGCCAGGTCTGGATGTACGTGGTCTCCGGCCGCTTGCGCAGGTCGTGCGGGAAGCCCTGGTTGTCGATCCAGAACTCGGCCTGGCCGAGCGCCTGGAGGTACGCCCACGAGTTGCGCTTGACCAGCTTGGCCTCGGACGGGAAACCGGTCGGATGGGTCGCGTACACCCAGATCGGGGTGAACTTGATCCCCTGCCGCTTCATCTCCTCGTAGATGGCGCGCGGGCTGTCCGAGAACTGCTTGCCCATGTGGCTCTCGAAGACGACCGTGCCCTTCTTGACCGGCATCCTCAGGAAGACGTTCTCGTACCAGGACAGCTTGGTGGCCCGCTTGTTGCGGCGCTGGCGCAGCGAGGTCTGCAACTCGGCGGCCCGCTCCCAGGCGCGGCTGCCGATGCTGGTGTTGCGCACCCCGCTGATCGCGGCGGTGCCCAGCTTCGCGGCGCTGCCGTCGGCGTCCAGCCGCAGCGCCACGTTGCCGCTGTCGGTGCGGTAGCCCTGGAGCAGGTCGGCGGTGAGCCGGGTGAGCTTGGGCCGGGCCGGCAGCCGCAGCGCGTCGGTCACCTCGTCCTCGGCGAACAGGGCCAGGTCGGCGCTGTCGGTGCCGACGGCCAGGTGCAGCCGGACCGAGTAGTTGGGGTCGATGAGACCGACCGGGCGCAGCAGCTTCTCCGGCTCGAAGGCGACCGTCCAGCCGATCCGCTGCTCGTCCACGACGAGCTGCGCCCTGGTCTTGAACACCCGGCGCTTGCTGCGCCGCTCGGAGAAGACCAGCTGCGCCTTCGGCGCCGACTCGACGGTGATCCGGCCGAGCGGGTTGACGAACGAGCCGGCGATGGTGACCAGCTCGCCGTCGCGGTGGACGCTGTCGATCCGGCCGCCCAGGCGCAGCTTGCTGAGCGGGCGGTCCTGCAGGCCCAGCTCGGTGACGTCCAGCACCGCACGGCCCAGCTCGTCGTCCAGGTGCCGGTCGGACCAGTACACCCGGCCGTCGTGGACCACCAGATCGGCGGTCAGGTGCGGCTGGAACGGCTTGCCGACCATGTAGTCGTGCACCGTGGCCACACCGTGGTAGTCACCCTGCCGGGCCAGGTAGGCGGCCATCGCGGGCAGCGGCTTGGCCTGGCGGAACGCCTCCGGCTGGAGGGTCTCCAGGTAGGGCCGGGCGGCGTCGACCAGGGCCCGCTGGTTCTCCTCCGGGAGGGTGCCGAGCCGGGCCAGGTGCACCCGCAGGTCGTTCTCGATGAACCGGATGTCCTTCTGCAACCGCAGGTCACCGGCATCGTGCTTGGTCAGCAGGTCGTCGATCTTGCGGGTGACGATGATCCGGTCGGTGATGTTGCGGATGTCGGCGGCCCGGCGGGTGATCGAGAGGTTCGCCGCCTTGCGCTCGATGTTCCAGGTGTAGATGCGCTGCGGGATGATCGCGATCTTCTTGGCCGCGAGGTACGCGTGCGCCGAGAACAGGTTGTCCTCGTACAGCCGGTCCTCCAGGAAGACCAGGTTCTCCCGGGTCAGGAAGTCGTGCCGGTACAGCTTGTTCGTCGACAGCACGTCGTAGAGCAACTCGGGCTGGTCGTGCAGCGACTCGTAGACCACCTTGCTCTGGACCAGCCAGGGCATCCAGGAGGTCTCCCGGCCGGTCGCCACGTCGTGCCGGATGCAACGGCCGATGACCATGTCGGCGTGCGACTGCTCGGCCATCGCCACCATGTTGCGGCAGGCGTGCGGGTCCAGGGTGTCGTCACTGTCCAGGAACATGATGAACCGGCCCCGGGCCGCCGCCACACCCCGGTTGCGGGGCGCGCCGCAGTGGCCCGAGTTGGCCTCCAGCCGGATGTAGCGCACCACGTCCGGGTGCTCCGCGACGAGCCGCTCCACCACGGCCTGCGTGCCGTCCGTGCTGTGGTCGTCGCAGACGATCACCTCGTGGCTGCGCAGCGACTGGTTCAGCACCGAGCGGACCGCGGTCTCGATCCGGGCCGCGTCGTTGTAGACGATGACCACGACTGTGACGTCTGGGGGCCGGGGCTGGGGCGAGGTCACGGTTGACGTGGTCCTTTCTGAAAGTTCAACGCATCCGTCGTCCGTCGTCGCAGCCGGTAGGCGGGGTGTGCACGGGACGCGGTGATGGGGGCGGAGCCCAAGGCGGTCAGCATCATAGGTTACAGCCAGCGTGCTCACATCCGGCTCACGATCAAGGCGGCGGTGAATGGCTGCCGCCCGCTGTCGCCGGCCGGACGAAGAGGTCAGCTAGCCTCGGTGCGGGATTCGGAGAACGAGAGGACGTTTCGTGAAGGTACTTATCGCCGGTGGCGCCGGTTTCATCGGCAGCACGATCGCGTCCTGTCTGCTCGACAACGGGCACCAGCCCGTCATCCTGGACAATCTGGTCACCGGCCGCCGGGAGTTCTGCGAGGGCCGGCCCTTCTACGAGGGTGACATCGCCGACACCGCGATCCTCGACCGGATCTTCGACGAACACCCGGACATCACGGCCGTGGTGCACTGCGCGGCGCTCATCGTGGTGCCGGAGTCGGTGGAGCGCCCGGTTCATTACTACCGGGAGAACGTGGCGAAGACCCTGGAGTTCGTCGACCACCTGATCGGCAAGGGCGTCACCCGGCTGCTGTTCAGCTCGTCGGCGTCGATCTACCAGCCCGGCGAGGACTTCACCGTCGACGAGAACTCGGCCCTCACGGCGCTCAGCCCCTACGCGCGGACCAAGCTGATCGTCGAGCAGATGCTGAGCGACATCACCGCCGCGACCCCGATCAAGGTGCTGTCGCTGCGCTACTTCAACCCGATCGGCTCCGACCCGAAGATGCGGACCGGCCTCCAACTGCGGTCCCCGAGCCACGCCCTGGGCAAGCTCATCGAGGTCTACCGGGAGGGCAAGGCGTTCCCGGTGACCGGTGTCGACTACCCGACCCGGGACGGCTCCGGCATCCGCGACTACGTGCACGTGTGGGACCTGGCCGGCGCCCACCTGCGGGCCCTCGAGGTCTTCGACACGCTTCCCTTCGAGAACGGGTCGCTCGCCATCAACCTGGGCACCGGCACCGGCACCACGGTGCTGGAGTTCGTCGAGGCGTTCAACCAGGTGGCCGACCGCGCGGTCGAGGTCGGGCACGCCCCACGCCGCCCTGGTGACTCGGCCGGCGCCTACACCCGCAGCAGCCGCGCCGCCGACCTGCTGGGCTGGCGGGCCGAGCACAGCGTGGCCGACGGCATCCGGGACTCGCTGAACTGGTTCGCCCAGCGGGAGCGGATCCTGCCCGATCTTTCCGCCCGATAGCGGCTGATGATCTGACCGACCTGGGGATCGGCTCGGATGACTCGGGCCACTATCGTTGCGTCACATGACCCCCATCCCGCTCGCCGAGGAACTCCTCCTCCTCGCGTATGACGACCAGACCGGAAAGGCCACGGGTTCCCGCATCGGGCTCGACCTGGGCATGGCCGCCGCGGTGCTGATCGACCTGGCGCTGGCCAACCGGATCGCGTACGCGGCCGACGGCTACCTGAAGGTCGTGGACGCCACACCGCTCGGCGACCCGGTTGCCGACGCCGTGCTGGGAAAGGTCGCGTCCGACGAGCCGCACACCCCGGCCCAGTGGCTACAGCGCCTGCGCCACCGGCTGCGCACCCGGGTGCTCGAGGACCTGTGCGCCCGGGGTGTCGTGCAGGACGTGGACGAGACCCAGATGGGCGTCATCCACGTGCACCGTTACCCGACCAGCGACCCGGCGTACGAGGCCGAGATCCGGCAGCGGCTGGCGGCCGCGCTGACCGGTGACACCCTGCCGGACGAGCGGACGGCCGCGCTGGCCACCCTGCTCGTCGCGGCCCGGATGGAGCCGGCGCTGAAACTCCCGGCCGGGGAGTCCGAGCGGGCCCACGAGCGACTGGCGGAGATCGCCAGCAACGCCGGCTTCGTGGGTGACGTCTCCCTGGAGGACTCCATCGTGCGGCCCAGCGTCGCGCTGGTGGTGGCCACCCTGGGTCGGGCCATCCAGGCCGCGCTGGGCGCGCCCAAGCCGATCTGACCGCTCTCCCGGGGCTTCGCGGGAAGCCCCGGGGACGGTTCCTAGACGCCGAGCGTTGCCGCGATCTCGGTGCGAAGGACCTTCAGGTCCGCCGCCGCGCGGGTGCGGGCCGTCGCCGGGTCACCCTCGACGACCACTTCGAGGTACGCCTTGAGCTTCGGCTCCGTGCCGGACGGCCGGATCACGACGCGGGTCGTGGCGGTGCGGAAGGTCAGCACGTCGTTATCCGGCAGCAGGTCGGTCGTCTCGGTGACCGGGGCGCCGAGGAGCGTCGCCGGCGGGTTGCGCCGGGCCCGGCCCATCGCCACCCCGATCTCGGCGAGGTCGTCGACACGGACCGACAGCTGGTCGGTGGCGTGCAGGCCCAGCTCGCGGGCCAGCTCGTCCAGGCGGCCGGCCAGGGTGCGGCCCTCCGCCTTCAAGCCGGCGGCCAGCTCGGCGACGGTCAGCGCCGCGGTGATGCCGTCCTTGTCCCGGACCAGGGCCGGCGCCACGCAGTAGCCGAGCGCCTCCTCGTAACCGAACGCCAGATGCTCGGCGGCCCGGACGATCCACTTGAAGCCGGTCAGGGTCTCGGCGTAGGGGACGTCACGGGCGGCGCACAGGCGGCCCAGCATCGACGACGAGACGATCGTGGTGGCGTACAGGCCGGGAGTGCCCCGGCGGATCAGATGGTCGGCCAGCAGCACACCCAGCTCATCACCGCGCAGTGGCCGCCAGCCGTCCGGGCCCGGGATCGCCACGGCACAGCGGTCGGCGTCCGGGTCGTTCGCGATCGCCAGGTCGGCGCCGTGCTCCCCGGCCAGCGCCAGCAGCCGGTCCATGGCGCCCGGCTCCTCCGGGTTCGGGAACGCCACGGTCGGGAACTCGGGGTCCGGCTCGGCCTGCGCCGCGACGATCGCCGGGGCGGGGAAACCGGCCGCCACGAACGCCTCGGCGAGCGTCGACCCGCCGACCCCGTGCATCGGGGTGTACGCGATCGTCAGGTCACGCGGGCCGGACGGGTCCAGGACGGCGGCCGCGCTGCGCACGTACCCATGGGCCACCTCCGCACCCAGAAGCGTGCCCGGACCGCCCAGCGGGACCGACGCGACGCTCGGGACCGCCCGGATGGCGGCCTCGATGCCGGCGTCGGCCGGTGGGACGATCTGCGCCCCGTCGCCGGCCGGACCACCCAGCGCGGCCCCCAGATAGACCTTGTAGCCGTTGTCCTGGGGCGGGTTGTGGCTGGCGGTCACCATCACCCCGGCGACCGCGCCGAGAGCGCGAACCGCGTACGCCAGCACCGGTGTCGGCAGCGGCCCGGGCAGCAGCAGCGCCTCCCGGCCGGCGCCGGTCGCGACCCGGGCGGTCCGCTCGGCGAACTCCTTCGAACCGTGGCGGGCGTCGTACCCGATCACCAGCGGGCCCTCGCCGCCGCTCGCCGCGAGCCAGCCGACCAGGCCGGCCGCGGCCCGGGTGACCACCGCGAGGTTCATGCCGTTGGGGCCGGCGCGCAGGCGGCCGCGCAGACCGGCGGTGCCGAAGGTGAGCGGGCCGGCGAAGCGGTCGAGCAGTTCGGCGGCGGTGGCCGGCAGACCGTCGATTACCGCACGCAGCTCGGCCCGGCTCGCCGGATCGGGGTCGTCGGCGAGCCAGGCCTCGGCCCGGGCGATCAGGTCAACATCAACTTGTGGTGCCATCAGGGATTGATAGCACAGAGCCGTCACAGGTTGAGCTGGAAACTCTCCACCATCGCGTCGTAGTACTTCCGGTAGTCGGCGAACTTGGCCTCGGTGGTGGTCAGGTAGAACGAGTACATCTTGTTGTTGACGGTGGTCATCCGCCAGACGCCGTGGCGCATGGCGTCGCCCTCACCACAGGTGTACTCGAGCTCGGCCCCCGCGTTGCCGGCGATCTCGACCTGCTGCGTGCCGACTGAGACGAACGGGTCGGGGCAGGTCTTGCCCTTCTTCAGGCCGGCCGGAGCGGTCTGGGAGACGAACTTGGTCGGGTCGACCGAGCCCTTCTCCACCAGGATGCGCACCTTCGTGGTCTTGTCCGCGGGCTCGTAGTACTCCACGTAGACGCCACCGGCCGCCCGGGTCCAGCCGGCCGGCACGTTCACGCTGACCGCGGCGTTGCCCTTGTACGCCTGCGTCTCCACCGCGGGCGCGGGCGGGGCGCTCGTGGGCCCGGCGGCGGCCGGGGTGTTCTTCGGGTCGCCGCCACCGCTCAGGGCGAAGACGAGCACCAGGATCAGGACCACGGCGGCGGCCGCGCCACCGGAGATCAGCTGCTTGTTGCGCGGCCAACTCTGGAACGTGGCGACCGCCTTGCCGGTGGTCTCCTTGGCGGTGCCGACGATGCTCCCGAAGGCGGCCCGGCGCTTGGCGGCCGGGCTGACCACCACGGTGCCCGGGCGGGGCGCGCCACCGGGCGGCGGGACCTGCCAGGGGTTCTGCGGCGGGATGACGCTCGTGGTGTCGCCACCGGCGCGCCGGCCGCCGTCGGGCAGCTTGTGGGCGGGCATCGCGCCGGTGGGCATGCTCACGGCGGGGCCGGACGGCTCGGGCGCGCGACGGCGGCCGCCGCCCGCGTTCTGCTGCTCCAGCTTGGCCAGGTGGTCGGTGAGCGACTCGTCGGGCGCCAGCATGGCCCGGCCGCCGATCTGACCGGTCGGCTGCGGCGGGATCTGCTGCGTCTCGGCCGGGGCCGGGCTGACCGGCCGCGGCGAGGGCACCACCGAATAGGGGTCGGTCATCATGTGCGGCGGGTTCTTGCTGGCCAGGGGGCCGGCCAGTTGCTGCCGCAGGATGGTCCGGGCGGTCTGCACGTCCATCCGCCGGGCCGGATCCTTCTCCAGCAGGCCCATCAGCACCGGGGTGAGCGAGCCGGCCCGCACCACCGGGGCGGGCGGGTCCTCGACGACCGAGTGCATGGTCTCGATCGGGTCGCCCTTGTCGAACGGCGGCCGGCCCTCGATCGCGGTGTAGAGCGTGACGCCGAGCGAGAACAGGTCGCTGGGCGGGCCGAAGTCGTGGCCCATGGCCCGCTCCGGCGAGATGAAGTGCGGCGAGCCGAGCACCATGCCCGGCGTGGTCAGCTGCACGTCGGTGGGCATCCGGGCGACACCGAAGTCGGTCAGCACGCAGCGGCCGTCACCGCAGATCAGAACGTTGGCCGGCTTCACGTCGCGGTGCAGCACCCCGTGCGCGTGGGCCACCTCGAGGGCGCCGAGCAGGGCGATGCCGATCTTCGCGACCACCCGGGACGGGACCGGCCCGTCCTCGATGACCATGTCGGCGAGGCTGCGGGCGTCCAGCAGCTCCATGACGATCCACGGGCGGCCGTTCTCGTGCACGACGTCGTAGACCTGCACCACGGCCGGGTGCTGGAGCGCGGCCGCGGCACGGGCCTCGCGCATGGTCCGTTCGTACATCGCGTCACGGTCGCTCGGCGCCAGACCCGGCGGAAGGATGACCTCCTTGATCGCCACGTCGCGGCGCAGCAGCGTGTCCGCCGCGCGCCACACCGTTCCCATGCCACCGTGACCCACCGCGGCGCGCAGCGTGTACCGCCCGCCGATGAGCGTGCCGGGGGCGGCGCGTCCGTTGGGGGGAGCCGTGTTGCCGCCGCTCCACGTCGGAATTTGAGTCACTGAGGATGCCACCGAGGGGGTATAGGGGCTGTCGACCAACCCCGCTATCTTGCCCGCAGGTTGGGGGAGAACGAAAGTTCCTGAGGCACTGTTAACCACACTTCGACGGTGGGTAGTGGCTGAGTGGCCGAGGGTGGCCCCCAGGCGAACACAGGGTGGCAAATTCCTCACGGTCGGCGGCCTTAACGAGTCTTAGGATCACCGGTGTGAATGCAGAGTCAGGGTTCCCCATCAAACCGGTGTACGGCCCTGCTGACGTGCCGGTGAGCGCCGGGACCGACGAGCCCGGTAACTATCCCTACACGCGCGGCGTCTACCCGACGATGTACACGAAACGGCCGTGGACCATGCGGCAGTACGCCGGGTTCGGCACCGCGGCCGAGTCGAACGCCCGCTACCACCAGTTACTGGCAGCCGGGACGATGGGCCTTTCGGTGGCCTTCGACCTGCCCACCCAGATGGGTTACGACTCCGATGACCCGATCGCGCACGGCGAGGTCGGCAAGGTCGGCGTCGCCATCGACTCGATCGACGACATGCGGCAGCTCTTCGCCGGCATCCCGCTGGACCGGGTGTCCACCTCGATGACGATCAACGCGCCCGGGTCGGTCCTGCTGCTGCTCTACCAGCTGGTCGCCGAGGAGCAGGGGGTGCCCGGCGCGGCGCTCCAGGGCACGATCCAGAACGACATCCTGAAGGAGTACATCGCCCGCGGGACGTACATCTTCCCGCCCAAACCGTCGCTGCGCCTGGTGGCCGACACGTTCGCCTACTGCAAGGCCGAGATCCCGAAGTGGAACACCATCTCGATCTCCGGCTACCACATGGCCGAGGCCGGCGCCTCGCCCGCGCAGGAGATCGCGTTCACCCTGGCCAACGGCATCGAGTACGTCCGCGCCGCGATCGCCGCGGGCCTGGCCGTCGACGACTTCGCGCCCCGGCTGTCGTTCTTCTTCGTGGCCCGGACCACGCTGCTGGAGGAGATCGCCAAGTTCCGCGCGGCCCGCCGGATGTGGGCGCGGATCATGCGCGACGAGTTCGGCGCCGAGGACCCGAAGTCGCTGATGCTGCGGTTCCACACCCAGACCGCCGGCGTGCAGCTCACCGCGCAGCAGCCGGAGGTCAACCTGGTCCGGGTGGCGATCCAGGCGCTCGGCGCGGTGGCCGGCGGCACCCAGTCGCTGCACACCAACTCGTACGACGAGGCGATCGCCCTGCCCACCGAGAAGTCGGCCCGGCTCGCCCTGCGCACCCAGCAGGTGCTCGCCTACGAGAGCGGCCTGACCGGCACGGTCGACCCGTTCGCCGGCTCGTACGCGGTGGAGGCGCTCACCGACGCCGTCGAGAAGGAGGCGACCGCGCTCATCGACCGGGTCTTCGAGTTCGGCTCGTCGGTCGACGCCATCGAGGCGGGCTTCCAGAAGAACGAGATCGAGGCGTCGGCGTACCGGATCGCCACCGAGATCGACGCCGGCGAGCGCGTGGTGGTGGGCGTCAACCGGTTCACCGTCGAGGAGGAGGAGAAGTACGAGCCCCTCAGGGTCGACCCGGCGATCGAGGCCGCACAGGTGGCCCGCCTGGCGAGGCTGCGCGCCGAACGGGACGAGCCGGCCGTGCAGGCCGCGCTGGCAGATCTAGCGAAGGCCGCCGCCGGAAGTGTGAACGTCCTACCGTTGATGAAAGAGGCGTTGCGGCTCCGTGCGACCGTGGGGGAGGTGTGTCACACCCTCCGCGGGGTATGGGGCGTCCACCGCCCCGTCGAGCGCTTCTGAGCGGGTCGACGTACTCGTAGTGTGTCGCGTCACCTCGGCGATCCACTACCCGTTGAGGTTGGCGGGCCGGGATGATCTCCCGTGCGCCCGCCCAGCCTCCGGAACGGTGTGAGCAGCTGTTTACACGACCGTTGCACAGCGTCACCAAAAACGGGACTAAGCTGTCGCGCGTCGTGGAACCCGACAAAACTTCGAGAGCGAATACGGAAGCCTGACGTGACTACAGCTCTGGAGGCGCCCGAGGGCGCCGATACGGCGTGGCCCGGGCAACTCCCCGGGTCCGACCCCCTCCCCGGCCGGCTGGACCGCTGGCTCGCCTCGCGGGGGGCCGAGCTGGTAGCCATTCGCCGGCACCTCCACGCCCACCCGGAGCCGTCACACTCCGAGTTCGAGACCGCCGCGCTCATCGCCCGGGAGCTCTCCGTCGCCGGCCTCACCCCCCAGATGCTGCCGCGCGGCAACGGCGTCATCTGCGACATCGGTGAGGGCCCGCGGACCATCGCCTTCCGGGCCGACATCGACTCGCTGCCGTTGCGGGACCTCAAGGACGTGTCCTACCGCAGCACCGTCGACGGGCAGGCGCACGCCTGCGGCCACGACGTGCACACCACCGTCATGCTCGGGCTGGGCATGGCGCTGGCGCAGCTCAACGAGCAGGATCTGCTGCCCGGCCGGGTGCGGCTGCTCTTCCAGCCGGCCGAGGAGGCGATGCCGTCCGGCGCGCCCGAGGTGATCGCCGCGGGCGGCCTCAAGGACGTCGACGCCATCTTCGCGCTGCACTGCTACCCGCAACTGCCGGCCGGGCTGGTCGGGGTCCGCTCCGGTCCGTTCACCGCGGCCGCCGACGCGGTCGAGGTCAAGCTGACCGGTCCCGGTGGGCACACCGCCCGCCCGCACCTGACCGCCGACCTGGTGCACGCGCTGGGCCGGATCATCGTCGACGTGCCCGCACTGCTCAGCCGCCGGATCGACCCGCGCGCCGGTATCTCGCTGGTCTGGGGCTCGGTGCACGCCGGGCAGGCGTTCAACGCCATCCCCGGCGCGGGCGAGGTGCGCGGCACCGTCCGGGTCCTCAGCCGGGAGGCCTGGCGGGAGGCGCCCGAGCTGATCACCAAGCTGATCCGGGACGTGGTCGCGGCCACCGGCGCCGAGGTCGACGTCAACTACATCCGCGGCGTCCCGCCGGTCATCAACGACCGGATGGCGTCGGCGATCATCGCGGGCGCCGCGGGCGCCGCGCTCGGCCCGGACCGGGTGGTCGAGGCCGAGCTCAGCATGGGTGGCGAGGACTTCGCCTTCTACCTGGAACACGTCCCCGGCGCGATGATCCGCCTCGGCACCGCCCGGCCCGGCTCCGACGTCCGGCACGACCTGCACCAGGGCGACTTCGACGTGGACGAGAGCTGCATCGGCTACGGCGTCCGGGTGATGGCCCACACCGCCCTGGCCGCCCTTTCGACCGGGTCTTTTTAACTGGCTTCGCTTCGCTCCGCGGCAAAACGCCTGGTAACCGGTGAGGAGGCAGGCGATTTCCCGCCACCGCAAACCCCGCGGCGTCGAGAAATCACGTGCCTCCTCACCGGCGGCGTTTTGCGGGTGTGGCTGTCCCGCTTCCACGCATCAGGGAGCCAGAACGCGTACGGCGTACCGGATCAGGGGTTTGAAGCGGGAGTCTCGGCAGGGGGAGCGACCAGCGCCGGGGCGTTGCGGCGGCGGTAACGCCGCAGCAGGTGCATGACCGCCCAGGCCGGGAGGCTGATCGCGATGATCCATGGGAGCAGCGCGCCCAGGATGGTGAGCAGCACCCCGAGCGAGGCCATCAGCGCCTTCCAGCCGCCGGCGAGACCGGCTAGGAAGCCCGGCGGCTCCTCCTTCGGCTCCACGGCGGCCGCGGCCGGGTCGAGGAGCACCACGGTGATCGTGGAGAGCGAGGTGAGGTCGGACAGCCGCCGCTTCTTGCCCTCCAGCGCGGCCAGATCCGACTCCCGGGTGGCCACCTCCCGCTCCAGCATGACCAGGTCTTCCAGGCTCTTCGCCTCGGCGAGCAGGCGCTTGCCGCTGTCCACCCGGGCCTTCTGCACGGAGATCCGGGCGTCCAGGTCGACCACCTGCTCGGTGACGTCCTCGGTGTCGATGCCCCGCGCCTCCTCGGTGCCCAGCTTGGCGATCTGGTCCACCGCGGAGGTGAACTTGTCGGCCGGGACCCGCAACGTGATGTTCGCGGTCGACGAGCCGTCGCCGCTGTGCCGCTCGTCGCCGCCGACGAACCCGCCGGAGGCCGCGGCGATGCCGGTGACCTGGGCCGCCGCCGAGGTGACGTCGTCCACCCGCAGGGTGATCGACCCGGTGTAGATGATCGAGCGCTGGTCGACCCGCAGGTCGGGCGCCTGCGCCGTGGCGTCCTTGCCCTGGTTCGGCGCGGCCTGCTCCGGTGCCGCCCTGCCGGCCTGGTCGGCCATCTTGCCCGCCTCGCCGACCGCCGGGGCGCCCGCCGATCCGCTGTCCGATTGTGATTCGTTGCCGGCGCCGCAGCCGGCGAGCAGCAGGCCCGCCAGAAGGAATGTCGCCGTGAGTCCCCGTTTATGCATGGCAGCTCCGATCTCATGTCTTCACTGACCGTCGGACGTGAGGCACACACGTCCCGGTTCCGGCAGACTGCGAGATGAGCGGTCACAAATCAGCAGCGGAGGGATCCCGTGCGCGTCACGAAGTTCACGCACTCCTGTCTACGGGTCGAAGGCGCCGGAGTCCTCGTCGTCGATCCGGGCGAATTCTCCGAAGCGTCGGTATTGGACGGCGCGGACGCGGTGCTCATCACCCATGAGCATTTCGATCACCTCGATGTGAAGGCGGTGACCGGCGCCGTCGCCCGGCGGCCGGACCTGCGGATCTTCGCGCATCCGGCGGTGCTGAAACTGCTCACCGACGTCGACGAGGCCACCACCGCGATCTCGCCGGGGGAGGAGTTCGAGGCGGCCGGTTACCGGATCCGGGCCTTCGGCGGGCAGCACGCGATCATCCACCCGTACGTCCCGGTCTTCGCCAACCTGGGCTTCCTGATCGACGACGGCGCCACCAACCTCTACCACCCGGGCGACTCCTTCGTGGCACCGGACGTCGCCGTCGAGACGCTGTTCGTGCCGCTGAACGCGCCGTGGGCGACCATCGCCGAATCGCTCGAGTTCGTCCGCGGGGTCCGGCCGGAGCGGGCGTTCGCGCTGCACGACGGGCTGGTCAACGAGCGCGGCGCGGCGGTCTACGGCAAACACCTGGAAAGCTTCTCGGAGACCCGGTTCGCCCGGGTCGAGCCGGGCAGCGTGCTGGACTGACGTGCTGCACGCCGACGACGTCATCCAGCGGCTGTACGAAGCGCCGCCGGACGGGTTCGTCGCCGCCCGAGCCGAAGCGATCGCGGCGGCCCGGCAGGCTGGCGACCGGGAGGCCGCGAAACGGCTGGCCGCGCTGAAGAAGCCGACCGTGGCGGCCTGGGTGGTCAACCTGGTGGCGCTGCGGCGCCCGGAGCTCATCGAGGAACTGGTCGAGCTCTCGACGGCGCTGCGGGCGGCGCAGCGGGAGTTGCGGGGCGACCAGTTGCGGGAACTGTCGACGCAGCGGCGGCAGTTCGTGGCGTCGCTGGTCGCGGCCGCCCGCAAACTGGCCGTCGGTGCCGGTGCGGGGGCCGCGAAGCTGCCGCTCGGGGACGTGGAGGCGACGTTCACGACGGCGCTCGCCGAGCCGGGGATCGCCGAGCAGGTGCGGACCGGGCGGCTGATCCGGGCGGTCAGCCACTCCGGTTTCGGTGAGGTGCCCCGGCCGCGGTTGCGGCTGGTCACCGATGCCTCTCTCTCCGCGTCGGACGGTGAAACGGATGCGGTCGTCTCCGGCTCGCAGGAGGCCGACCGGGAACTCGCGGAGGCCGACCAGCGGCACCGGGAGCAGGCGCAGCGGACCGAGCGCCGCCGCCGGGAACTGGAGCGGGAGCTGAACGCCGCCACGGCCGCCGAACGGCGCGCCGACCAGCAGCTGGAACGCGCCGAGGACGCCGAACGGGAAGCCGGCCACCTGGTCGAGGACCTCGACGCCGAACTGGCCGAACTGGAGCGACGGCGGACCGAGGCGGTGGCCGACGTGGCCCGGCGCAAGACCGCCCGCCGGACCGCGGAACGGGAGGCCGCGGACGCCCGCCGCCGGGTCGGTGACGTGCAGGCGGCCCTGGACGACCTGCATCGATAGCGGGGAGCGTTTTCTTTAGACGGTCGAGGGGAGCAGAATCGGGCAGGTGACCCCGGAACAGGCTGCCGCCAACGCCCGCGCGGGACTCGCCGTCATCGTCGGCGCCTTCGCCGAATCACCGCGTACGCTGCGCCGCGCCCGGCTGCTCGGCCTCTCCGGCTGGGCCTACCACGTTTCGGCCCGGGCCGGCGCGCTCGGCGACGTCCGGCCGGAGACGGTGGCCGCGGCACTGGCCTTCATCGCGCCGGAGGCCGTCACCGACGGCTGGGAGGCCACGGTGAAGACGCACGCCCCGACCGAGGTCGCCACCTGGCACCTGGTCGAGCTCTGCGACTGGGGCACCGAACACCTGGGCGGCTTCCCCCGCCTGACCCGGCTGCTCGACCTGTCCCGTCGGGTGGCGGACCGGATCGACCCGGCCGGGCTCCCGCTCTTCGCCGCTTGGCAGGCCATGCCGGTGCCGAACACCGAGCCCGGCGCGCAGGCCGCGGTCCTGCTGCACCTGCTGCACGAACACCGGCAGGGCGTCCACGTGATCGCGGTCCGGGCGGCCGGCCTCACCCCGCTGGAGGCGATCATCGCCGGGCCGGAGGGCGAGACCGGGGCGGTGGCCTTCGGCTGGCAGCCGCCCTACCCGCCGGCCGGCCCGCTGCTGCGCCGCCTGCTGTGGGCCGACGCGGTGGCGGACGCACTGGCCGGGCAGGCATTCGCGGCCCTGGACCGGGCCGAGCGGCTCGAGTTCGCCGGCCTCCTGGAGTCACTGAGCCACCGCCTCGTCCGCTGAGCCGGTGCGGTCCCGTGAGTCACCGCCTCGTCCGCTGAGCCCATCGGGGGAAGACCGGCTTCGGGCGGCCCAGCCGGTCCAGCTGTTCCCGGAGACGCCGGGCGCCGTCCGGCAGGAACGGCCCGAGCTCGGTGGCCAGCAGCCGGCAGACGCCGGTCAGGGTGGCCAGCACCGCCTCCCCACCGCCCTTCCACGGCTGTTCCGCCTCGATCAGCCGGTTCGCCTCGTCGACCACCGAGCAGATCGCACCGGTGGCCGCCCGGAAGTCGAAGTCGTACAGGGCCCGGTCGATCCGCTCCGGCAGGTTCGTGCACCAGGCGGGTGGCGGGCTCGCGGCGATCTCGCCCCGGGTCAGCGTCAGCGTGCGGCTGACCAGGTTGCCGAGGCCGTTGGCCAGATCGGTGTCGGAGTGGTGGATCAGGCGCTCGGCGGTGAAGTCGGACTCACCGAGCCGGGCCACGTCGCGGAGCAGCCACCAGCGGACCGCGTCCGTGCCGTACCGGTCGGTGAGCCCGGCCGGGTCGACCGCGTTGCCGGTGCTCTTGGCGATCTTCGCCCCGTCCACGGTCAGGTAGTCGTGCACCAGCACCGTTGTGGGCAGCGGCAGCCCGGCCGAGAGCAGCAGGGCCGGCCAGTAGATGGCGTGGAATCGCACGATGCCCTTGCCGATCACGTGCGTACGCTCGCCCGCGCCGTCCCACCAGCGCCGGTAGTCCGGGCCGCCGCCGCCGTAGCCGAGCGCCGTCACGTAGTTGGCGAGCGCGTCCCACCAGACGTAGACCACCTGGCCGGGGTCACCGGGCACCGGGATGGCCCAGCCTGCGGCGCGGGCGGCCGGGCGGGAGACGCTGAAATCGGTGAGCCCGGCCCGGACGAACGCCAGCACCTCGTTGCGCCGGGCGGCCGGCGCGATCCGGATCCGTCCGGACTCCAGGATCTCCAGCAACTGATCGGTGTACCGGGACAGGCGGAAGAACCAGTTCTCCTCGGCCACCGTCTCGGGTCGTACCCGGTGCTCGGGGCAGAGCCCGTCGGGCAGCTCCGGTTCGGCATAGAACTGCTCGCAGCCGGGACAGTAGAGACCCTCGTAGCGGCGCCGGTAGAGGTCTCCGGCCGCCGCGCACTCCCGCCACAACCGCTCGACGCCGGCCCGGTGCCGGGCGTCCGCGCTGGTGCGGATGAAGTCGTCGAAGGACAGGGACAAGGGTTCGCGCAGGGCCGCGAAACGGGCCGCGTTGCGGTCGACGAACTCGCGGACGTTCACCCCCGCGGCCCGGGCCGCGGTGACGTTCTTGAGCGCGTTGTCGTCGGTGCCGGTCAGGAAGCGTGCCGGGCGGCCCCGCAGCCGGGCATGCCGGGCCAGCACGTCGGCCTGCACCAGCTCCAGGGCGTGACCCAAATGCGGGGCGGCGTTCACGTACGGGATCGCGGTCGTCACGTAGAGAGAGTTCATGATCGTCTCCTGGGATGGCCCGGTCCGGGCGGGAGACGGCGAAACCAGGCCCGGCGGACAGGGCCTGGTCGCGTGAGGTGGTCAGCGCACGGCGAGGAGCCCCGGGGCGGGGCCCATCATCGACTCACGGTGCGGCTGCATGCGGTTATGGTAGGCCGGTCCCCGGGGGAGCGGAAACTCGTTTGGCGGCGGCCCCGGGAGCGTGGTCGGATGCCCGCATGACCGAACTGCCCAGCGGCTGGACCACCCGCCGGCCCACTCTCGACGACATCCCCGCGATCCTCGAGGTGGTGCACGCCAGCGACATCGCCGCGGTGGGCGAGCCCGATTTCACCAGCGACGAGGTTCGTGAGGAGCTCATCGCGCCGAACACGGATCTGGACAGGGACTCCTGGCTGGCCCTCGACCCGTCCGGCAAGATCGTCGCTTGGGCGTACCCGTACAACGGGACCGGCCGGGCCCGGGACATGGCCAACGTCTACTTCTGGCCGGAGATCGGTCTGCCCGCGCTGCGGCCGCTGCTCGCCATGCTGATGGCGCGGATCGCCGAGCGGGCCCGGGAGTTCGGCCACGAGGTCTACGAGGTCCGGTCCGGGGCCATCCCGGGTGAGGACCACCTGATCGCGGCGCTGACCGACGCCGGTTTCACCTTCCTCAAGCAGTTCGCCCGGATGCAGATGTCACTCGAGGGCTACTCCCCGGTTGCGCCCGAGCCGCCGGCCGGCGTCACGATCCGCGCGGTGGACTCCGGCGACGAGGCCGAGATGCGCCGCTTCCACGCGGTCATCGAGGAGGCCTTCCGGGACTCCGATCACCCCGCGATGGGGTACGACGGCTGGCGCGCCCAGTTCGAGTCCGAGTCCTCGGTCTCGTTCGACGAGTGGCTCGTCGCCGAGGTGGGCGGGGAGATCGCCGGGGTGCTCCAGTCGGCCGACGGCAGCGGTGACACCGAGGAGGGCTACGTGAAGTACCTGGCCACCCTCCGTGGCTTCCGCAAGCGCGGGGTGGGCGAGGCGCTGCTGCGGCGGGCTTTCGCCGTCTATGCCGCCAAGGGCCGCCCGAAGGCCGGGCTCGGCGTCGATCTGGCGAACCCGACCGACGCCGCGAGCCTCTACTTCAAGGTCGGCATGACCCCGCTCTACCGGGCCGATGTGTACCGGACCGAGATCAAGACGCCCGCCTAGACCGAGGCGGGGGCCGTTTCGGCCTCTCGCCGGGGCGCCGGCGGCAGCACGCTGCCGCCGGTCTCCCCACCGCGGTCCAGCCACCGCTTCGGGGTGTGCTTACGCCACCACTTCTCGGCCGGCTCCTCGACGTACGTGAAGAGCACCCAGCAGATCACGTTGATGACCACGGCCATCCCGATCAGGGTGAACAGCACCGAGTCGTTGTCCGGCATCCGGCCGAACTCGTAGGTCGCCAGCCGGCTGATCGCATGGTGAACCAGGTAGAAGCTGTAGGACCAGAGTCCCAGCGAGACGAGCAGCCGGTTGTTCAGGACGCCCCGGTGCCCCCGCGCCTCACGCTGGAGGAACGCCAGGATGATCAGGGCCGACAGGATGCCCACCACCGGCCGCATGGCGAACTCCATCTGGTGTTCGACGACGTCGGAGAACGGCCACCGCTCCTGGTAGTAGAGGTAGGTCCAGCCGAACAGGCCGGCCAGCGGTACGACCGGGTGCAGCGGCAGCCGCCAGCCGCGCCGAAGGGCCAGCGCCATGGTCATGCCGAGCAGGAACTCCGGCAGGTACACCAGCGGGTGGCGCATCACCCAGCGGGCCATGGCGGGTTCGAGGTTCGCGTCGGCGACCCAGTTGACCAGGTACATGCCGAACAGGCCGACCGCTGTGGCGACCATCAGCCAGCGGGTCCGCATCCGGTTCGCGAACGGCGCGACCAGCGGGAAGAGCGCGTAGAAGAGCAGCTCGACGCTGAGCGTCCAGGTCACCGGGTTGCCCGGCAGGGTGGGTGTGACGTCCGGGAACCAGGTCTGCACCAGGAACACCGACGAGATCAGGCCGGGCCAGTCGATGTCCACCTTCGCCGCGATGTAGAACGCGTAGATGCCCAAGGGGAGGGCCACCAGGTGCACCGGCCAGATCCGGCCGACCCGCCGCCAGTAGAACACCAGGGGGCTCTCCCTCGGCTTGAAGACCCACATCATGAGGAAGCCGGAGAGTACGAAGAAGAACGTGACGCCGTGCGCGCCGATGCCCGAGAACGGGAAGATCGTTTCGGACCGACCGAAACCGGTCTTGCCGCCCAGTCCGGTGAAGTGGTGGGCGAAGACCGCGAAAGCCGCGAAGAACCGCAGGCTGGTCAGGGAATCCAAGCGCTTCGGCAGCGGGGCCGTGGGGTCGGCCCTGAGGCCTTTCATGAGCATGTGTGAGATCAGCTTCTGCGAGACGGCGGAAGAGTGACGGAAGTTCGAACAGTAGTACAGCCGTCGATTAGGCGGTAGGCGAGAACGGTCTCGCCCACCACCCGCCTAGATCTCTGGAGAAGCCGTTCCGGTGGGCCGGCCGCGCAGATCGGCGACATAGTCGTCGGGCGCTCCGGCCTTCTCCGCCGCGTTGGCGATCTCCGACAGGTACCAGGCGGTCGGCAGACCACCCTCGTACCCGGCGAAGACGTAAACCCAGGCGGAGACCTCACCGTCGAGCGTCGATACACGCAGGGTGACCTTCTGGTACGCCCCGGCGGTCACGCCCTCGATCTCGTCCAACTGTGACGCGTCCCACGCGTGGACGTCGTAGACGGAGACGAAGACCCGGTCGCCGGGCGACTCGACTATCGTCGCCACCGCCCCCTCCCAGCCGATTTCTCCCTCACCGGCGAAGGTGAGGCGCCAGCCTTCGATCCACCCCACGCCGACCATCGGCGAGTGCGGACAGTAGGCCCGCATGCGGGCGGGATCCAGATTCGAGCCATACGCGGCGTAGTGACGCACGGCGACGACGATAGTCCTAGCGGGCGGTGGTGAGAATATGAGGAGTGCGTGTCGGCACAACTGTTCGGCATTGGGTGCCGCTTTTGGAGGTCTTTAGTCGTGAGTCGGATCGTGATCATCGGTGGGGGACCGGGAGGGTACGAGGCGGCTCTGGTCGCGGCGCAGCTCGGCGCTGACGTCACTCTCGTCGAAGCCGAGGGGCCCGGTGGAGCCTGTGTGCTGACCGACTGTGTGCCGTCCAAGACGTTCATCGCCAGCTCGGAGGTGGTGACCGGGCTCCGCTACGAGGAGCGCTTCGGGATCCGGTCGTCCGGCCTGTCCGGGGTCACGGTCGACGCGAAGGCGGTCAACGAGCGGGTCAAGAAGCTGGCCCTCGCCCAATCCGGTGACATCCAGACCAAGCTGATCAAGGCCGGGGTGGACGTCGTCCGCGGTCGCGCCCGCCTCGGTGAGGACCGGCTCGGGCACACCCATCAGGTGCTGATCACCCCGGAGGGCGGGGAGACGTACGCGGTGGAGGCCACCACCGTGCTGCTGGCCACCGGCGCCACCCCGCGGGTGCTGTCGTCGGCCCGCCCGGACGGGCAGCGCATCCTCGACTGGCGGCAGGTGTGGGACCTCGAGGAACTGCCCAGCCACCTGGTCGTGATCGGTTCCGGTGTGACCGGCGCCGAGTTCGCCAGCGCGTACCTGGCGATGGGCGTGAAGGTGACGCTCATCTCCAGCCGCGAGCGGGTCATGCCGCACGAGGACGCGGACGCCGCCATGGCGATCGAGCGGGTGTTCCGGGAGCGGGGCATGACGATCCTCAGCCAGTCCCGTGGCGACTCGGTGGTGAACACCGGCGACGGGGTCCTGGTCACCCTCTCCGACGGGCGCACCGTCGAGGCGTCACACGCCCTGATGGCGGTCGGCGCCATCCCCAACACGTCCGAGCTGGGCCTGCGGGAGTACGGCGTGGACATCTCCGACGGCGGCTACGTGACCGTGGACCGGGTCTCCCGGACCAACGTGCCGGGCATCTACGCGGCCGGTGACTGCACCGGCGTGCTGCCGCTGGCCAGCGTCGCCGCCATGCAGGGCCGGATCGCGATCTGGCACGCCATGGGCGAGGCGGTCGCCCCGCTGCGTCTGCGGACCGTCTCGGCGAACGTCTTCACCGACCCCGAGCTGGCCACCGTCGGCGTCTCCCAGAACGAGGTGGACTCCGGCCGTTTCCCGGCCCGCCAGGTGATGCTGCCCCTCACCGGCAACGCCCGCGCCAAGATGGCCGGTCTCCAGGACGGGTTCGTCAAGCTGTTCTGCCGCCCGGCCACCGGCCAGATCGTCGGCGGCGTCGTGGTGTCACCCAAGGCCAGCGAGCTGATCCTGCCGATCACGATGGCGATCGAGAACAACCTGACCGTGGATCAGCTGGCCCACACCATCACGATCTATCCGTCGCTCTCCGGCTCGATCGCCGAGGCGGCGCGTCAGCTGATGCAGCACGAGATCCAGTAGCCGGCCCGTCGGCGGCCGCCTGATCGCGGCCGCCGAAGAGGGCCAGGATCCAGCCGGCCGTGCCGAAGATGAGCGCGGCGGTCGCGGCGACAGCGAAGAGGCGCCACGCGGACTGGGTGATCGCGGTGCCGCCGAGATGCCCCACCAGCCCGCCGTAGCAGGCCCAGCTCAGCGCGGCCGCCACGTCGTACCCGATGAAGGACTTGATCGGGTAACCGGACCGGCCGGCGTGATAGCCGGACGCCATCCGGCCGCCCGGGACGAACCGGCAGAGCAGCACCACGAGCGGGCCCGGCCGCCGCAGGCCACGGGTGAAGCGGGCGGCGGCGCGCCGGGTCTTCGACTCGCTCTCCTCGTTGCGCGGCGCGAACCTGTCCCGCAACGCGCTCAGCCGGGCGCCGGTCGACCGGCCCAGCACGAAGGCGATGAGGTCACCGGTGAACATGCCGACCGCGCCGACCGCCACCACCGCGGCAAGATCGAGATCTCCGTAGACGGTGAGCGCTCCGGATGTGATCATGATGGCCTGGGTGGGTACCACCGGCACCAGCGCGTCGACCGCGAGAAACGCGAACAAGGCCAGGTAGGCCCACGCCGGTACCGCCAACATGGTCAGCATTTCGGTCATAGGTCGGGCCACCTCGCGGCTTTCAGGACTCCCGGCATTGTGCGTGAACCCGCCTGAGAGTGCGCTGTGTTCAGAACGCGCTCCCGCCGGGCACGGTCCGTCGTGATGCCGGACACGCTACGGCGAGAAGCCACCCTTGCGCGCCCGCTTTTCGCGGGCGGCCGATCCCCGGCGTACGGTGGGATCGGCCCCGCCGCACGACGGCGCGCGGCCGCGGGCCGTCGGTAGGTCCCGTATCGACGGCCCGCTCCCGGGAAACCCCGGGCACCTCCCTCCCGGGAAGCCCCGGGCCCCTCCAGAGAACGCCACAGGCGGCGAACCCGTGACGGCTAGTCGATCGCGCAGATCACCGTGCCGGCGGTCACCGTGGCGCCCGGCTCCACGGACAGGCCCGCCACCGTGCCGGCCTTGTGCGCCTGCAACGGCTGCTCCATCTTCATGGCCTCGATCACCACGATGGTGTCGCCCTCGGCCACCTCGTCACCGTTCTGCACGGCGACCTTCACGATGGTGCCCTGCATCGGCGCGGTCAGACTGCCGCCGCTGACCCGGGTCTGCGCGCCGCCGCCGCGGGGACGGGACGCACTGCGCTTGGGGGCCGCGGGCCCCGTACCGGAGAAAAGGGTCTTGGGAAGCCGCACCTCGATGCGCCGACCGCCCACCTCGACCACGACGGTCTCGCGCTCGCCCGTCTCCTCGGCCGGCGCGGCGGGCGTGCTGAACGGCTGCACCTCGTTGACCCACTCGGTCTCGATCCAGCGGGTGTGCACCGTGAACGGCTCGCCGGTGAACGCCTCGTCCCGCACCACCGCGCGATGGAACGGCAGCACCGTGGCGATCCCCTCGATCACCGTCTCGTCCAGCACCCGGCGGGCCCGCTCCAGCGCCTCGGCCCGGCTCGCGCCCGTCACGATGATCTTCGCGAGCATCGAGTCGAAGTTGCCGCCGATCACACCGCCCTGCTCGACCCCCGAATCGACCCGCACACCCGGCCCGGACGGCCAGGTCAGCGCGGTGACCGTGCCCGGCGCCGGCAGGAAGTTGCGACCCGCGTCCTCGCCGTTGATCCGGAACTCGATCGAATGGCCGCGCGGCGCCGGGTCCTCGGTGAACGGCAGCGGCTCGCCCGCCGCGATCCGGAACTGCTCGCGCACCAGGTCGATGCCGGTGGTCTCCTCGCTGACCGGGTGCTCCACCTGGAGCCGCGTGTTCACCTCCAGGAACGAGATCGTCCCGTCCTGGCCCACCAGATACTCCACCGTGCCGGCGCCGTGATAACCGGCCTCCCGGCAGATCGCCTTCGCGCTGTCGTGGATCTTCTGTCGCTGGTCATCGCTCAGGAACGGCGCCGGCGCCTCCTCGACCAGCTTCTGGTGACGGCGCTGCAACGAGCAGTCCCGGGTGCCGACCACCACCACGTTGCCGTGCGTGTCCGCCAGAACCTGCGCCTCCACATGCCGGGGCCGGTCCAGGTAGCGCTCCACGAAACACTCGCCACGACCGAAAGCGGCCACCGCCTCGCGGGTCGCGCTCTCGAACAGCGCCGGGATCTCCTCGATCGTCCGGGCCACCTTCAGCCCCCGGCCACCACCGCCGAACGCCGCCTTGATCGCCACCGGCAGGCCGTGCTCCTGCGCGAACGCGACGATCTCGGCCGCGTCCGCGACCGGCTCGGGGGTGCCCGGCACCAGCGGCGCGCCCGCACGCTGCGCGATGTGCCGCGCGGTCACCTTGTCACCCAGGTCACGGATCGACTCCGGTGAAGGACCGATCCAGATCAAACCCGCATCCAGTACGGCCTGCGCGAACTCGGCGTTCTCGGAGAGGAAGCCGTAGCCCGGGTGGATCGCGTCGGCCCCGCTGCGGGCCGCGATCCCCAGGACCTTGTCGATGCGGAGATAGGTGTCCGCGGCGGTCTCACCGTCCAGCGCGAAGGCCTCGTCGGCCGCCCGCGTGTGTGGCGCGTCCCGGTCGCTGTCGGCGTAGATGGCGACGCTAGTGAGGCCGGCGTCCTTGCAGGCCCGGATTACCCGGAGGGCGATCTCGCCGCGATTGGCGATCAATATCTTCCGCACGGGGTAGAGCCTAACGGTTCCTCAGGTAGTTCCGCCGTGATCGATCTTCACTGTTCTGCAACGTTCCCGGGCTGTGGAAATCCGCCGCTAAGTTAGTCCCGATTCGTCTACCGGGCCGCGCCTCACCCACGGCCCGGAGCCGGCCCGATCGCTCCTGCTCTCACACCGCCCTGCTCTCACACCGCGCGGCTGAGCATGGCCGGTCCGATCGTTCTGTTCGACCGTCCGAACGGGGCGCGGCGTGTGACTTTGCCGGCCATTCCCGCCAACCGTCCGCTTCCGGCCCTGGCGGGCGCTCACGGTATGCCGTCCGTGCGCCCGGCCTGCCGCTATGACGCGGGTGGGTGACCTTCGGAGGTCGTTGCGTGTGCGCTGGCCGGTGCGAATGGGCCCGAGCGGCGGGCAGAGGATCAATTGACCAGCAGAGTCCGCGTGTGGGCGCCGCGAGTAGGGCTCAGCGACGCCAGAGTGAGGTGATCGGGACACCCATGTCGGCGAGGAGCCGGCGCAGCAGCGGCAACGACAGGCCGATCACGTTGCCCGGATCGCCCTCGATCCGCTCCACGAAAGCCCCGCCCCGCCCGTCCAACGTGAACGCGCCGGCCACATGCAACGGCTCACCCGACGCGACATAGGCCTCGATCTCGGCGTCGCTCACATCGGCGAAATGCACCGTCGTCATGCCGACCGCCTCCGCCTGCAGGCCACTGACCAGCCCGGTCAGGTGATGCCCCGTGTGCAGCACCCCCGACTTGCCGCGCATCGCCAACCAGCGCTCGGCCGCCTCCTGGGCGTCGGCCGGCTTGCCCAGCACCTCGCCCTCGAAGGCCAGCACCGAATCACACCCGAGCACCAACGCCCCCGGATCGGCGGGCAGTGCGGCGGCGACCGTCCGCGCCTTCATCCGCGCCAGGGCGAGACTCGTCGAATAGGCGTCGTCAGCCTCGACGGCACTCTCGTCCACACCGCTGACGACGACCTCGGCGTCGATCCCGGCCCCGGTCAGCAGCGCCCGCCGCGCGGGACTGGCCGAGGCGAGAACCAGGCGGTACACGATGTCGGTCTGCACGCTCTGCACGGGAAACGAGCCTACAAGCCGCAGGCGTGCAAAGTGTGCTCAGGCCCGGCGTTTCAGCGGCTATCTCGGACAAATGGTGCAGCTCAATGCCCACTTTCGGCCGCGAGCGCCGGTCCCGGAGGGCCGGCACCCGCGGGAGTTCGCGAACTATGCGGTCGGTCTCCGCCGCCGGCGCGCCAGAAACGCGAGGAGCACCCCGAGGACGGCGATCCCACCCGCGACGCCGGCGATGACCGGAAGGTTGGATTCCTCCGCTTCGGTCTCCGGATCCGCGGAACTCCCCACCGACGGCGCGACCACCGAAGGCTGGGCCGATGCGGTCACGGCCGTGCCTCCCTCAAGCGGCGGAACCTCGGCGGTCAGCGCCTTGACGACATTGAGCACCCCGTAGCCACACTGGTCATCCCGTCCGGGCGGCCCGTTGTCGTCAGCCGTGGCGGTGAGCCTGTGAATCACCTCGGCCGCCGAAAGATCGGGGAACTTCGCCCGCACCAGAGCAGCCGCCCCCGAAACAATCGCCGTAGCCGCAGACGTGCCGTCCACTCGGTCATAGTTGTTACCGAGCCCAGTGGTCACAATGTCCATGCCAGGTGCGCAAATTCCGACCTTCGCGCCGGTAACGGAGAAATCGGCGATTTTGCCGTTTCGGTCGATTGCGCCTACAGCTAGGACCTCGGGCAGGGCTGCGGGATATGCCAGCCTAATATTTTCCGATTCATTACCAGTGCCAGCCACAATAACAATGTCGGCGCGTGCTGCAGCGGTCACCGCCGCACTCAATGGCCTCGATGGCGCAGCCGTAGCCGAGATGTTTATTACATCGACTCCTGCGGTAGTTGCCCATTCGATGCCAGCTGCAAGGCCAAGGCCGTTATCCCTGGCGCCCGTAACCTTGATCGGAATTATTGCGGCACTCGGCGCCACTCCAAGTGCGCCGTCGTTGACGTTATGTCCATGTCCGGCTATTAATCCAGCCATGTTGGTTCCGTGGCCGACCTGGTCCGTCTGGCCGGATCCGTTTCCGTCTCCGCCCGAAGATGTATCAGTGCCCTTCTTGAGGTTCTTGGTTAGGTCGCGGTGAGGGAAAACTCCGCTGTCGGTCACGGCAACAGCTACACCTGCTGCTTTGGTTACCTGGTGAGCCTGGGCAAGATTCAGGTAACGCAGATGCCATTGGTCGTTTCTGGTCTGGTCGGCTAGTGCTGGCGCGGCCGGATAGACGCTTGCGGTGACTAAAGCAACGGCGGCCAGAAAATTTCCTATTTTATTGCCGAGTTCCACTTATCGTCCACCGATGGAGGGTCCGGGGTCAATTCGTTGCTCCGGAGAAGGGAGTAGGACAGGGTCAATTCCCTCTGTCGTCTCCCAGGGGTTATCCGGATCCCAGTGGTGATTCTGGATATTTTCCGTGTCTCGCGGTGACTGGCGTCGGCCAGTCGGTGGAGTTGGAGTTTGCCCGATCATCCCGCCCGCTGGATTGATTCTCTGCGTTCCTCGCGCTGAGCCACCTAGTTGGCTGCCCCTCCCGGGGGGAGGGCCGCCGCCTATCATTCCGGGCGGAGCGCCGCCGATGACACCACCATACGGAGAAGCCCCGCCTCTCACCCCTGTGGAGGGTGGAAATGTGCCGATCGGAGTGCCATTGGTTGCGGGCACTCGGGGCAATGTAGTCGGCGAGGTTGGGGTGGTTGGCGTGAACGGATAGGCGTTGGGCAGGTTGGTGCTCGGTGTGGTCGTCGTTGTGGGCGTGGTGAGGGGTGGAACCCCTGGAGTCGGCGCGGGTTGTGTCTTTGTCCCGCCCAAAATAGGGCCGTCGGGAGCTGGTTTAGAAGTTCCCGGTTTTTCGGAATCCACGCTCGGCTTGGTGATGCCCTTATTTGCACCCGAATCAGGTGAGCCGGACTTGGGAGACGTAGCTGGTGCGATCGATCGAGGTGAGAAGGGCGGGGTGACCGCCATCGGGCTGATTCCAGTTGTGCCCTGGTAGTTCGTGTCGGCGCTTTCGTTGACAAGGTTTGTCAGCGAAAACGGCTTGGGGGCTATGAAGTTGGACTGGGCGGCGGCCAACTCGGCTGAGAGGGACTGCATCGTGACGCGGGCCTGGGTGGTCAGGTCGTCCTGACGGCTGTACGGCACCGGCGGCGTCGTGGCGATCGGGTCCATGGTGGCCAGCGCCACCTCGTTCTTGGCCTTCTCGTACTCCTGGAGTTTTTCGCGGTTGGCCGCGTACTCCTTCTGGATGCCGGCGACCTTCTCCTTGGCCTGTTCGACCGCGTCGATGGTGGTCGTCAGGACACGCCAGTTGGTGTTGGAGGCGAGCCGCGTCTCCTCCAGGCTGATGATCAGCTGCTCGAGGCGTTCGATGTACGCATACGCCGCCCGGCTTCTCTCCGGGGGCCAGGCCTCGGCCAACCTGTCGCGGTACGCCCGAACCTGGGCCACGTGGTTCTCCAGGAGCGTGGCCGATTTGTGCCAGGCGTCGCCCATCTCCTGGTGCGGGGCGCTGTCGTGATCGCGGATCAGGTCCCACATGGCATCGACGCTCATGCCGTTCCAGCTGGTGCCGCTGGTGCCGCCGCCGGTCTCGATCGCCATCATGCGCCTCCGGGGAACGGCTCCGAGGTCTCCCCGGTGCTCTCGAACTGGGCCTCGACGTCGGCGACCTTGGCCCGGGAGAACGCGTCGGAGCCCCGGTACTGCTCGCTGATGCCGCTGGCGGCGCTGGCGAACTTGTACGTCCCGTCGGTGTAGCCGGCGACGTTCATCTGGGTGGCGATCTGCACCTGGTCGTGCCGGTACAGGAACAGGTGCAGCTCGTAGAACGGCGTGTCGGGCAGCTGTTTGATCATGGTGGTGCTCACCGCGTCCGCATATGGGGCGTAGTTCAGCTCGATGTCCTGTTTCAGCTTCGCCGCGAACTGCTCCATGGCGTTGATGTCCGCCTCGATGGCGCCGAAGTCGGTGTAGTCGACATTGCCCAACCACCCCGCGGAATCCCTGGCTTCGGACAACGTGCGTCCTCCCATCGATCGGCAGTTCGTGACCCAGAGAGGTTAGCGAATCACGGGCCGGGCTTCCGCCCCCTGTGGACGACGGTCAGCGGGGAAGTGCCGAGGTGCGCCAGTTCCGTTGCCGTCCGGCGGGGTGCGCTGATCGGATCCAGTCTGAGACGGGTTGGGGGGTAGTACGAGAATTGACCGAAGTGGATCGAGATGTCAGGATGGCGACGAGCGCCGCCACCTCATGATCGTCTAGGCTTCCTCTTACGACGCTGACCAGCGGTTCCTCGTTCATCAGCCGAGCGTACGACGGGCGACCGGAGATCCGGTGACACGCGTCCCACACTCGGCTGATCAATTCGCGGCCGCTCGACAGAACCAGGTATTTTCTGCGTGATGTCTTCTTCTCCCCCACTCGTTGTCGCTGATCGGTACCGGCTCGTCGCGCCGCTCGGTCAGGGCGGGATGGGACGTGTCTGGCGCGCGGCCGATGTCGTCCTGCACCGAGAGGTGGCGATCAAGGAGCTCGTGCCGCCGCCAGGGCTGACCCCGGCCGAGCGGCAGGAGATGCGTGAGCGCTCCCTTCGCGAGGCGCGCGCCATCGCCCGGCTCAACAACATCAACGTGGTGCGCGTCTTCGACGTGCTCAGCACGGATGCCGACCCCTGGATCGTGATGGAGTACGTGCCGTCCCGATCGCTCCAGGACACCCTGGCCGCCGACGGGCCGTTCAACGCGTTGCGCACCGCGGAGATCGGCCTCGGCGTGCTCAACGCGCTGCGCGCCGCCCACCGCAACGGGGTGGTGCACCGGGACGTCAAACCGGGCAACGTCCTGCTCGGCGCCGACGGCCGCGTGGTGCTCACCGACTTCGGCCTGGCCACCGTGCCGGGCGACCCCAACGTGACCCGGACCGGGCTGGTGCTGGGCTCCCCGGCGTACATCGCTCCGGAGCGCGCCCGGGACGGCACGGCGGGCCCGGCGGCCGACCTGTGGTCGCTCGGCGCCACGCTGTTCGCCGCGGTGGAGGGGCAGTCGCCCTTCGCCCGCCCGTCGGCGATCGCCACCCTGGCCGCCCTGGCCACCGAGAACGTGCCGGTCTCGCGGAACGCCGGCCCGCTGAAGCCGGTGCTCAACGGGCTTCTGCGCAAGGATCCGGCGCACCGCATCAACGCGGAGGAGGCCGAGCGCCTGCTGAACCGGGCGGCCGGCCGCCGGTCGAAGATCACCTTCCCGATGAGCCCGACCATGCGCCGGCCCGGGGTGGGCCGGGAGCGGCCGTCGCTGCCGAGCGGTCCGGGTGGTCCGCCGGTTCTGCCCGGTTCCGGGTGGGGCACCGCCACCGGTTCGGCGCCGGTGGTGCCCAATCCGCGTCCACCGGTCGCCCAGCCGCCGGCCGCCGACGGCCGGCAGCCGCATCGTCCGGCGGGCCAGCCGCAGCAACCGGCGACGCCTTTCGCACAGGGCAAGGCCCAGGTCGGCGGCCAGGTCCCGCCGGTCGGCCGGGACGGCAAACCCCTCGACGCCACGCGCCTCGACACGCCTCCGGTCCGCGACTCCTCTTCGGGTCCGGCGCAGGCGCCCCCGACCGCACCGCAGAGCGGCCCGGCCGTCACCCCGTCGTCGGTGGCGAGCGGTTCCGCGCCCACCAACGCGCTGCGCACCGGTTTCACGGCCGCCGACGTGGCCGCCAACCGGCGTAAGCAGGCCGCCCCCGAGCACGAGCGGTCGCTGGCCCAGGCCACGGCCGGCTACCCGGTCGTGACCCCGCGCACCGAGGCGCCCGCGGCCGAGCAGGCGGAGACGCCGGCCGTCGAGGCGCCGCCGGTGATCGAGGCCGAGGAGGCGGCGACGGCGGTAACCGGCATCGAGCCGGAGGCCGCCACCAGCGCTGACGCCGGTTCCGAGCCGGACGCCGCGACGAGCGCCGAGACCGCCGAGCCCGTCACTGCCGACGACACCGGATCGGAGTCGAAGGCGGCGTCCGAGGTGACGACCGAGGCGGACGCCGGGTCCGAGGACTCGCCGGCCGAAGCAGAGGCGGCGATCGGCACCGAGGCGAAGGACGAGCCGGCCGCGGAAGCGGACACGCCCGCCGAGGCCGTGGAGGAGCCGGCCGCGGCCCCGCCCGTACCGGAAGAGAAGACGACGCTGCTGGCACCGGCCGCGGCGGCCGGCCCCGCGGTGGAGGAGATGACCTCGGTGCTGGCCGCGCCGGCCGAGGAGAAGACCACCATGCTGGCGCTGGACGACGACCGCACCTCGGTGGTCAACATCCCGCCGCGGCGGCGCCCGGTGACGGACGCCACCCGGGTCGGTGACCTGGCGGCGGTGCCGGAGTTCGCCCGGCCGTCGCGCCCGGCGTGGACCCCGATGCAACTGCGGCCGTCGGACCGCCGTACCGGTGGGGTGACGATCTTCGGAACCACCCTGACCCGCCGGCAGGCGGCGATCGGTCTCGGCATCGTGATGACGTTCGTGCTGCTCGTCGGCATCATCCTGGTGCAGGCGTTCGGCTCGGACGCCGACGACAAGAAGGTCTCGCAGGCCGGGACCGGTGCGTCGGCCGCCCCGCAGCAGTCCGGCGGGAAGCAGTCGTCCGGCAAGCCGAGCACGCCCGCGAGTCAGACGCCGTCGAGTTCGCCGACCGCCGCCGGGCTTCCGGACGGCTGGCGCCTTTACAAGGGTTCCGGCTACGTCCTTCCGGTTCCGGACAACGCCCGCAACGAGGGTGGTGCCGTCGGCGGCGGGCGCACCTTCGGGTGGGGCAAGGGCCGGCAGATCCGCCTCGACATCGTGCCGACCGGCGTCGACCCGATGCAATACCAGAAGGACGACAACACCGGCGGGTACGACGAGGTCGGCCCCACCAGACTCGAGTACAAGGGGTACCAGGCGGTCGACCTGGAGTACTTCCGCTCGATCAGCGGCGGCGCCCAGCACGTGGTGCGGCGGTACATCCTGGTCGAAGACAAGATGTACGTGCTGACCTGGTACACCGAGGATCAGGACTGGGAAAAGGCGAAGTCCGACCTGCAGAGCATCTACGAGGGGTTCGAGCCCCGTAAGTGACCTCCGTCATGCGTGATTCCCGGGTGGCTGGGTAGTTATCCAGGATCACGGATGGAGGTGCATCATGAACTGCCGACGGCACGGCAGTAAGCCCACGATCGCACTGTGGATGCTGGTCGCGGTGGCTGACGTCGCGATCCTGGCGTCCACCGGGCTGCTGGCGATCCTGCTGGTCCTGACCGCTCTCGCGGTGGTCGTCGGAGTCGGCGTGATCGCGGCCCGGTCCCTGGGCCGGCCCGATCCGGAGCCGGCGAAGGTCGTGGTGCGCCGCCGTTCGTAGCGGGATCGGCTACAGTCCCCGGCGTGTTGTCGATCGACGGTGTGACTGACCTGTGGGACCAGCTGTTCGGTGCGCAGCCCGACCCGCCCGGGATGCTGGTGCTGCTCACGGCGGTGGCCGGGTTCCTCGCGGTGGCGATCCGCCCGGTGTGGCGGGTGGCCCGCAACGCCGTCACGATCGCCCACGAGGGCGGGCACGCGCTGTTCGCCCTGTTGACCGGGCGCAAGCTGCGGGGCATCCGGCTGGAGTTCGACACGTCCGGGCTGACTCTGTCGGCGGGCCGCCCCACCGGGTTCGGCATGATCCTCACCCTGCTCGGCGGCTACATCGCGCCGTCGCTGGTGGGCCTGCTGGGCGCCTGGCTGCTCGGCGGCAACCGGATCACGCTGCTGCTCTGGCTCGCGGTGGTCCTGCTGCTGCTCATGCTGATCAACATCAGGAATCTGTTCGGCGCAATCTCGCTGCTGGTGACGGGCGCGATCGTGTTCGCCGTCTCCTGGTACGCCGAACCCGACGTGCAGGCGGCCTTCGCGTACGCCGGGGTGTGGTTCCTGCTCTTCGGCGGGATCCGCCCGGTCTTCGAGCTGCAGAACCTGCGCAGCCGGGGCCGGATGCGTGACTCCGACCCCGACCAGCTGGCCCGGCTCACCCACCTGCCGGCCCTGTTCTGGGTGACCGTGTTCCTGGCGGTGAACGTGGCGGCCCTGCTGGCCGGCGCTTTCCTGCTCGCCGGCCAGTGGATACTGACCCTCACCACGTGACTCGTGCCGCGGAGCGAAGCGGAACCAGTGTTATAGCGGGATGTTGCCGTGCTTCTTCGGGGGCAGGGACTCCCGCTTGGTGCGCAGCATCCGCAGCGACCGGACGATCTGGGTACGGGTCTGCGACGGCTGGATGACCGCGTCCACGTACCCCCGTTCGGCGGCGATGTACGGATTGGCGAGCGTGTCCTCGTACTCCTGGATGAGCTCGGCCCGGCGCTGAACCGGATCCTCCGCGGCGGCCAGTTCCGCCCGGTAGAGGATGTTGACCGCGCCCTGGGCGCCCATCACCGCGATCTGTGCGGTCGGCCAGGCGAAGTTGACGTCGGCCCCGATGTGCTTGGACCCCATCACGTCGTACGCCCCGCCGTACGCCTTCCGCGTGATCACGGTGACCTTGGGGACGGTGGCCTCGGCGTACGCGTAGATGAGTTTCGCCCCGCGCCGGATGATGCCGTCCCACTCCTGTCCGGTGCCGGGCAGGAAGCCGGGGACGTCCACGAAGGTGAGCACCGGGATGTTGAACGCGTCACAGGTGCGCACGAAGCGGGCGGCCTTCTCGGACGCGGCGATGTCGAGCGTCCCGGCGAGGCTCATCGGCTGGTTGGCGACCACGCCGACGGGCCGTCCCTCGACACGCCCGAGGCCGACCACGATGTTCTGCGCGTAGAGCGGCTGGACCTCGAGGAACTCGTCGACCACGGTCTCGATGACGGTCTTGATGTCGTACGGCTGGTTCGGCGAGTCCGGGATGAGGGTGTCCAGCGCCCGGTCCCGCTCGGACAGCTCCAGGTCGGCCGGCTCCTCGTAGACCACCGGCTCGTCCAGGTTGTTGCTGGGCAGGTAGGAGATCAGGGCCCGGACGTACTCGATCGCGTCCTCCTCGTCGCTGGCGAGGTAGTGCGCGTTGCCGCTGCGGGTGTTGTGGGTACGCGCCCCGCCCAGCTCCTCCATGCCGACCTCTTCACCGGTGACCGTCTTGATCACGTCAGGTCCGGTGATGAACATGTGCGACGTCTGGTCGACCATGACGGTGAAGTCGGTGATGGCCGGGGAGTAGACGGCGCCGCCCGCGCAGGGGCCCATGATCAGTGAGATCTGCGGGATGACGCCGCTGGCCCGTACGTTGCGGAAGAAGATGTCGGCGTAGAGGCCGAGCGCGACCACGCCCTCCTGGATCCGGGCGCCGCCGGAGTCGTTGATCCCGATGATCGGGCAGCCGATCTTCATGGCCAGGTCGAGGACCTTGACGATCTTCTCGCCGAAGACCTCGCCGAGGGATCCGCCGAAGACCGTGAAGTCCTGCGAGAAGACGCACACCTGCCGGCCGTCGATGGTGCCGTGGCCGGTGACCACGCCGTCGCCGTACGGCCGGTTGCGGTCCAGGCCGAAGGCGGTGGACCGGTGCCGGGCCAACTCGTCGAGCTCCACGAAGGAGCCCTTGTCGAGCAGCAGCTCGATGCGTTCCCGCGCGGTCTTCTTGCCGCGGGAGTGCTGTTTCTCGATGGCCCGCGCGGAGCCCGCGTGCACGGCCTCCTCGGTTCGGCGGCTGAGATCGGCGAGCTTGCCGGCGGTGGTGTGGATGTCGGGCTCTGTCGTCACGAAGGTCTCCACCCTCTGAGCGCTCGTTAAGGCAACGATCAGCATCGTAACCAGATCCCGTCGCACGCGGAGGGCGTCGCTACGCGTGCGTTTCATACCCAATGCCCCATTCGTTACGACTGGCGTGACGAACTGGATGACCGCGGCCGGGCTCGCCTTCATCGCAGGCGGCCTCGCCACACTGATCAGCTTCCGCACCGTGCTCTTCGGCGGCGAGGCTCGTCGGGCGAACCGGGCCGGCTCATCCGCTCGCCGCCGGCGCTCGGAATCCACCGTGAGGTCCACACCTGGACCTCGCTCCGCGGTCGACGCCGGTCCGGTAGCGGGCGGAGAGCCCCGGTTCGGCCGCCGTCGCAGGCTGGCGGCCGCCTTCAGCGGACAGCCGGCCGAGCCGGACGCCCTCCCGAGCGGGCTGGCCTCGAGCGGACTGGCCTCCATCGGGCTGGCCGACGAGGAGGACGAGGATGCCCACCGCCGGATCGGCTTTGCCGACTACGACCCCGGAGAGGAGGAGGACCTCGGCGAGTTGGGGCCGCTGTTCTTCGACGAGGAGGAACGGCTCGGCTACGAGGACGGCTATCTCGAGGACGATTTCTGGCCGGCGCGACGCCGGCGGGAGCCGGAACCGGACGGTCCGGCCTGGGCGCGGCGAGACGCCGAGAACCCCTCGGGGTACGCGGGACGCTATACCGGCGAGGACGCCGAGAAGCCGGTGCCGGATTGGGACTGGCCCCGCTGGAACGACGTCGACGACCGCTCGCCGGCCGGCGACTACTGGACGCCGGTGCCCGACGACCTCTACCCGTCCCAGGGTTTCGACCGGCTGCCACCGGTGCCCACCTACGAGCCGGCCACCGGGTTCGACCTGCCGGTGGTGCCCGCCGAGCCGGAGTGGCCCCCGCATGAGCAGCGGGCCCGGCAACCCCGATCCTGGACGGACCGTGACGACCAGCGCGATGGGGAGTCCCGGCCCAGTCCGCGGCCCCGTCCGTACGTCAGCCGCCACTCCGCGCGTCCACCGGCTTAAGCTGCCGGAATGGCCTACACCGAGCTCGACCGCCCGCCCCTGTCCGTACGGGCGCTGACCCGCGCCCTGGTGGTGCCCGGCGGGCTGTGGTCGCGGCTCGAGATCCCGGAGGAGACCGGCTCGACGAACGCCGACGTGGCCGCCGCCGCCCGGACCGGAGCACCGGAGGGCCTGGTCGTGGTGGCCGAGAGCCAGATCTCCGGGCGCGGCCGCCGGGACCGGCAGTGGACCTCGCCGCCCCGGGCCGGGCTCACGCTGAGCGTGCTGCTGCGGCCCGGCCCGTCGGTGCCGGCCGCCGCCTTCGGCTGGCTGCCGCTGATGGCCGGGGTGGCGCTGGCCGAGGCGGTGACCCGGGTGGCCGGTGTGGAGGCCGCCCTGAAATGGCCCAACGACCTGCTGGTCGGCGAGCGCAAGTGCGCCGGGATCCTGGCCGAGGTGTCCGGTGACGCCGTGGTGATCGGGATCGGGCTGAACGTCAGCACCCGCGCCGAGGAGTTGCCGGCCACCACCGGCGCGGAGGCCACCTCGCTGCGGGTCGCCGGCGCGGAGAACACCGACCGCGACCCCCTGCTGCGGGCGCTGCTGCGTGGCCTGGAGCGCTGGTACACCGGCTGGCGCGAGGCGGGCGGCGACGCCGAGATGTGCGGGCTGACGGGGGAGTACCAGCGGGTCTGCGCGACCCTGGGCCGCCGGGTGCGGGTGCTGCTGCCCGGCGGTGACGAGCGGTCCGGGGAGGCGGTCTCGGTGGACGCGGACGGGCAACTGGTGATCCGTACGGTGGAAGGGCTTGACTTCTCCGTCTCGGCCGGGGATGTCCTGCACGTACGCTGAACGCGTGGCGTTCCCGGAAGACGTGCTCGCGGACGAGGAGGAGATCGTTCTCCACCTGCGTCCGCATTGGAAGGCTGCGGTCGCCCCGGTCCTGATCCTGGCGCTGACCCTGACCGGTCTGGTCCTGGGCTGGGTGAAGCTGCCGGGGACCGAGGCGGGCCGGATCGGCCTGCTGCTGGTGGCCGCGATCATGCTCTACTACGCGGTCCGCTACGGCGCCCTGCCGCTGCTGGAGTGGCACGCCACCCGCTACGTGCTGACCACCGAGCGGATCATGCTCCAGCGCGGCCTGCTCACCCGGGAGCGGCGGGACCTGCCGCTGAAGCGGATCAACGATCACGCCCTGACCCAGTCGCTGCTGGACCGGCTGCTCGGCAGCGGCACCCTCACCGTCGACTCGATCGGCGAGCAGAACATGGTGCTCGCCGGAGCGCCGGCCGCCGAACTGGTGCAGAGCACCCTCTACGAGCTGATCGAGCTGGCCCCGGCCGGCGAGACCGAGGAGGAGGAGGTCGGCTAGCGCAGGTCGAGGCTGGCCACGCTGCCCGGCTCGTCCACCGCGCTCAGCTCGGCGAGGCCGGCGGTCGCGTCCAGGTCGGCGATGGCGCCCTCGTGACCGTCGACCGGCGGCTTGAGGAAGACGAACGTCCGGTACGCCCAGAAGCGGAACAGTGTCGCGAGCCCGATGCCGAACGTGGTGAGTGCCAGCAGCGCCATCTTGTCGTCGTGCTCGGAGAAGCCGAACCCGTACTTGCCCAGGTAGGTGAGGCCGGACTGGATCAGCATGCCGATCAGGTTGAACCCGAAGAACAGCGTGTACTCACGGCGCAGCGCGGTCCGGGTGTGGTGTCGGTACGTCCAGTAACGGTTCGCCACGTACGCCAGGGTGGTCGTGATGACCGTCGCCAGAACGCTCGCCTTCACCGGGCCGATCGGCATCGACACGTAGTAGATCGCGAGGTACAGAAGCGTGTTGCCGGCCCCGATGATGCCGAAGGCGATGGCTTCGGGTGCGAGACGGCGGAGGCGTTCCGTCAGCGTGCTGGCTGAGGGCATTGGGCAACCTTAAGGGAACGGGGGTGATTACGCCGAGTCACTGTGAGGAGGGCGACGGCGTCGCAGCGGGCACCGGGGCGGCAGCGGCCCGGAAGACGAAACGGCGGTAGGACCAGAAGCGGAACAGTGTCCCGAGGGCGGTCCCGATCAGCACGCCGGAGATGTTGTCGGCGAACGGGCTGCGCAGCGCGGGCCAGATCTGGCCGAGGCCGTAGTGGCTGATCCCGAGGCAGGCCAGGGCGATGCCGAGGCCGATGGCGTTCAGCACGAAGAAGGTCGTGTACTGACGGGCCATGTTGGTGTGGTCGCCGTCGCGCCAGGTCCAGAACCGGTTGCCCAGGAAGGCCACGGTCGTGGCGATCACGGTGGAGGTGGCCTTCGCGGTGAGCGTCTCGGCGCCGGCCCGCAGCAACAGGTTGTAAAGCACGAAGTCGACGGTGAACGCGAAACCGCCCACCAGGCCGAACTTGCCCAACTCAGGGATGAGTGCCTTGATCCGGGTGCGCAGGCCACTCGCCTGCGGGGAATTCGGGGGCACGGATCCGAGGGTACCGGCGCGGGTCACGGATCGCTGTCCCCGTTGCCGGGTCTTAACCGGACGTCCCGGCGGGGTGACGCTGTCGGTACGGAGGGTTACGGAAGCCGTCGACCTCACGGATCTCGGCGAGCCGGTTGCGGCAGTCCACGCACCACCCGAGATGGGTACGCATCCGGTGGGCGTCGCGCGGGGCCAGCCGGCCGCGCACCTGGCCGCCCAGCCGCTCGCCCGCCCACCGGCACTCCGGGTGATCGGCCGCGGTCACGTGCTGCTGGAGATAGAGGCTGCGCAGACCCTCCCGGGCGCGGTGGGCAAGCACCGCCACCGCGTTCGGGGTCAGGCCCATCCGCGGGGCCAGTTCGGCCGGGGTGCTGCCCTCCACCTCGGTCTGCCACAGCACGTCCCGCCAGCGGGGCGGCAGTTGCCGGAACGCGGCGGCGGCGAAACTGCGCTCCAGGCGGTCCAGGGCCGGGTCGGTGAACGGCTCGCACGCGTCGTACCGGGTCAGGTCGTCGGTGAACTCCAGCCGGCGGTCCACCCGGGCCCGCCGGTAGGAGAGGTGCCGCATGGTGGTGTGCAGGTAGGCGCGGAAGGCGACCAGTGGCCCCCGCCCGGCCCGCAGCGTGGCGAACACGTTCGCGAACGTCTCGGCGACCAGGTCGTCGACGTCCGCCGGATCGCGCACCAGACCGAAGGCGAACCTGCGGGCTGCCGCGTGGTGCCGCTGATAGAGCGTCCCGTACGCGGCCGTGTCACCGGTCCGGACCGCTCCGAGCAGATCGGTGTCCGAGTCCGCGCCGTCACCCGGCATCGTCATTCCGCCTCCTGTGGCCGGAACTGCGAGGAAAGCCCGATTAGGTGAAAGTCTAAGGTGCTAAGTCCGTTTTGTGAAAGTTGTCGCGAGAACGGTGTGGCTCAAGCGGCCTTGCAAGCTCGTGCACTTTCCGGCGAAGAATCGATCGTTTACGCGCACAGCAGCCAAAGAATGTGCGGTTGTCCACAGGTGAAGCCGATGAACTCAACGCGCTGTCGGGCTTACGCTGACGTAACTCCCATGAAGACGGCCGGATCCCGGCTGTTTCGTCATAGGTCAGTGCCGACCGAAGGAGCTTCACCTTGTCTCAGCCCCCTACCTCGCATCCGCGCCTGCTGGCGTGGATCGACGAGGTCGCCGCCCTGACCACGCCCGACCGGATCGTCTGGTGCGACGGTTCGGAGGCCGAATGGACCCGCCTCACCGACGAGCTCGTCGAGTCGGGCGCCCTGGTCCGCCTCAACCACGAGAAGAAGCCGAACTCGTTCTGGGCGCGCACCGATCCGTCCGATGTGGCACGCGTCGAGGAACGCACCTTCATCTGCTCGGTCGACGAGGCCGACGCCGGTCCCACCAACAACTGGATGGACCCGGCCGAGATGAAGCAGCTCATGACGGGGCTGTACAAGGGCTGCATGACGGGCCGGACGATGTACGTCGTCCCGTTCTGCATGGGCCCGCTGGACGCGGCCGAGCCGATGTTCGGCGTCGAGCTCACCGACAGCCCGTACGTCGTGGCCAGCATGCGCATCATGACCCGGATGGGCGCCGAGGTCCTCAAGGTGATGGGTGACGACGCCGACTTCGTGCCGGCGCTGCACTCGATCGGTGCGCCACTGGCGGAAGGCCAGGACGACGTCGCCTGGCCGTGCAACGAGACCAAGTACATCTCGCACTTCCCGGAGACCCGGGAGATCTGGTCGTTCGGCTCGGGTTACGGGGGCAACTCGCTGCTGGGCAAGAAGTGCTTCGCGCTGCGCATCGCCAGCGTGGCCGCCCGCGACGAGGGCTGGCTCGCCGAGCACATGCTGATCATGAAGCTGACCTCGCCGGAGGGCGTGGTCCGCTACATCGCCGGCGCGTTCCCGTCGGCCTGCGGCAAGACCAACCTCGCGATGCTGGACCCGACTCTCGACGGGTGGAAGGTCGAGACCATCGGTGACGACATCGCCTGGATGCGGTTCGGCGAGGACGGCCGGCTCTGGGCCACCAACCCCGAGTTCGGGCTGTTCGGCGTCGCGCCCGGCACCGACTTCCACACCAACCCGAACGCGATGCGCACCCTGGCCAAGGGCAACTCGGTCTTCACCAACGTGGCGCTCACCGACGACGGCGACATCTGGTGGGAGGGCATGGGCGAGCCGCCCGCGCACCTCATCGACTGGAAGGGCAAGGACTGGACGCCCGGGTCGGAGGCCGTCTCCAGCCACCCGAACAGCCGGTTCTGCACCCCGATCGAGCAGTGCCCGATCCTCGCCGACGAGTACCACGACCCGCGCGGCGTCCCGATCGACGCGATCCTCTTCGGCGGCCGCCGCAAGACGACCATCCCGCTGGTCAGCGAGGCCCGCGACTGGGTGCACGGGGTCTACCTGGGCGCCACCCTGTCGTCCGAGACCACCGCGGCCGCGGTCGGCCAAGTCGGCGTGGTCCGGCGTGACCCGATGGCCATGCTGCCGTTCATCGGCTACCACGCCGGCGACTACTTCCAGCACTGGATCGACATGGCCAAGGGCGCGTCCGGCGATGCCGCCAAGCTGCCCAAGGTCTTCTACGTCAACTGGTTCCGGCGCGGCGACGACGGCCGGTTCCTGTGGCCCGGATTCGGCGAGAACAGCCGGGTTCTCAAGTGGGTGGTCGAGCGCCTCGACGGCAAGGCCGACGCCGTCGAGACCCCGATCGGTCACGTGCCCACCCCGGAGGCGCTCGACCTGACCGGCCTGGACCTCGACCCGGCCGACCTGGCGGCGGCTCTGCGGGTCGACCCGGAGGAGTGGCAGGCCGAGATCCCCCAGGTCACCGAGTGGTTCAACAGGTTCGGCGACAAGCTCCCGGCGGTCCTCTGGGCCGAGCTGGACGCGCTGAAAGCCCGTCTCGCCGACGCATGAACAACCGGCCGATCCCCGCCCGAACGCTCTCGTTGAAGCGGGCGGGGACCGGCCGGTCGGCGGATGTGCCCGCTCGCACGATCGGGCGCATCCTTTCGCGGATCGTCACTGTGCGGGCCGTCCCCGCTTGAGCCTCTGGCGGGGGTGGCTACGCTTTGAGGTGATGAGTCTGCGTTCTCTGGTCTACACCTTTTACGAGCGGCGGCTGGCGGGGAAGCTGGCCGGAAAGCCCGTGCCCCGGCACGTCGGCGTCATGTGCGACGGCAACCGGCGCTGGGCCCGCGAGATGGGTTTCGTCGACCCGAACGACGGCCACCGCGTCGGCGCCAGCCGAGTCAAGGAGCTGTTGACCTGGTGCGACCAGGCCGGCATCGAGCACGTCACGCTCTACCTGCTGGCCACCGACAACCTGCGCCGCCCGTCCGCCGAGCTGGACCCGCTCGTCAAGATCATTGAAGATCTGGCGACCGAGCTGGCCGAGGAGGGCAACCCCTGGCGGCTGCGCATGGTCGGCGCCCTCGACATCCTGCCCGCCGCCACCGCCGCCACCCTCAAGGCCGCGCAGGAGAAGACCCGCGACCGCGGCGACGGCGTCGAGGTCAACATGGCGGTCGGCTACGGCGGCCGTCGCGAGATCACCGACGCGGTCCGGTCCCTGCTCTACGAACACGCCGCCACCGGCGGCACCATCGAGGAGCTCGCCGAGATCCTCGACGTCGAGCACATCGCCGAACACCTCTACACCCGCGGCCAGCCCGACCCCGACCTGGTCATCCGCACCAGCGGCGAACAGCGCCTCTCCGGCTTCCTGCTGTGGCAGTCGGCGCACTCGGAGTTCTACTTCCACGACGCCAACTGGCCCGACTTCCGCCGCATCGACTTCCTCCGGGCGCTGCGCTCCTACGCCACCCGCCAGCGCCGTTATGGTGCCTAACCGTAGCCACGGAGCAATCACGCTGAGCTGAACGGCGGTGCACTCAGCGCTCTCCGCAAAACGCCGCCGGTGTCGAGGCAAGTGATTTGCCGACGCCAGCGGGGTTTGCTGGCGGCGGGAAATCACCTGCCTCGACACCGGTTACAAGGCGTTTTGCCGCGGAGCGAAGCGGAGCAATCAGAATCTGCGGAGGCCCTCGGTCAGGAAGGCGGCTACGGCGTGGGGGGACTCCAGGGTCAGGTCGGCGGCGCTGGAGACCTCGGCGCCCGTCTCCGGGTTCGCCACGGCCACCGCCATGCCGAAGAAGGCCGGGTCGACGGCCTCCCGGGCGCGCAGCGCGTCGAAGGCCTTGACGTCGGACATGTCGTCGCCGAAATACCACGCGCAGCCCGCGTTGCGGACGCCCTCGGTGATGACCATGCCCTTGTCCTGGTCGACCGGGGGCTTCAGCTCGACCACCATGCGGCCGTGCTGGATGCGCAGCCCCAGGCGCTCGGCCTGCTCGTGGGCCCAGCGCTCGACGGCGCGGGCGTGGTCGGGGGCGGTGCGGTAGTGCAGTGCCACGGAGAGCCGTTTGTACTCCACCAGGATCTCGGTGGGCAGCTCGGCGCGGGCGGAGTCGGCCAGGTCGGCCATCGTGGGCACGAAGTCGAGGGCGGCCGGCTCGGTGACCACCTGGCCGTCGTGCCACACCTCGAGGCCGTAGAGGCCGTGCAGGTCGACATTGCCGAGCGTCTCGAAACGGGACCGCAGGAAGCTGACCGGGCGGGCGGAGACGATGGCCACCCGGGCAACCGACTCGGCCAGTCGCTCCAGGACTCCGAGCACCTCGGGCACCGGCTGGGAGGCGTCCGGGTCCTCGGTGACGGGGGATAGAACACCGTCGAAATCGAAGAAGAACGTCGTCGCGGAGGCGCGCTCGGCGGTGAACGCCCACGCCTCGTCGGTGGTCAGTGGATGGGTCGGACGTGCAGTCTCTGCCACGGGCCCAGACTACCCGCGGATGGTCGTCTTTTAAGCCTGGTGATTTTCGGGTGCGGCGGTCGTCACCCTTGCGGGACTGATTTTGCGCACTACCGCGAGGCGTAGTTGACCGCTAGCGTTTGAGTCATGGCGCGGGGTCGTCCCGGGCCAGCCGGTCGGCCCGGACCTGCGACGACTGCGCCACGGGGACCGCAATCCGACCCCGTGCAGAGGGCCGGCGACCGGTAGGTGGCGGACCGCGGGCGGACCGGGTTGCACGCCCGCTGGAGCAGGCCTGTGACATCTCGCCGTACCGATGCCGGGATCGACCAGAACCCGGCCGACAAAGTGCCCAGCAGCCGCGCCACCACCGGGCGCCGTAAGACCCGGGACCGGCACGCCGACGCGGAACCCGCCCCGGCCGGCCGGGTCTTCGTTCTGGACACTTCGGTCCTGCTGTCCGACCCGGCGGCGTTCCGCCGGTTCACCGACCACGAGGTGGTCGTCCCGCTCGTGGTCATCTCCGAACTGGAGGGCAAGCGTCACCACCCCGAGCTCGGCTGGTTCGCGCGGCAGTCGCTGCGGATGCTGGACGAGCTGCGGATCAAGTTCGGCCGGCTGGACCAGCCGGTGCTCTGCAACGACGAGGGCGGCACGCTGCGGGTGGAGCTGAACCACGCCGACCAGAGCGCCCTCCCGCACGGGTTCCGCAACGACTCGAACGACACCCGGATCCTCTCCGTGGCGCTCGGTCTGGCCGCCGAGGGGCGCGACGTCACCCTGGTGAGCAAGGACATGCCGCTGCGGGTGAAGGCGGCGTCGGTCGGCATCACCGCCGACGAGTACCGACACGGCCAGGCCAGCGATCCCACCTGGACCGGTATGTCCGATCTGGAGCTGTCCGAGGAGCAGGTGAACTCGCTGTACTCCGGCGATGAGCTGGAGGCCGAGGAGGCGGAGAACCTGCCCTGCCACACCGGCCTGGTGATCCATTCGCCGCGTGGTTCGGCGCTGGCCCGGGTCAACCCGGACAAGACCATCAAGCTGGTCCGCGGCGACCGGGACGCGTTCGGGCTGCGGGGCCGGTCGGCGGAGCAGCGGGTGGCGCTGGACATCCTGCTCGACGAGCAGATCGGCATCGTCTCGCTGGGCGGCCGGGCCGGCACCGGCAAGTCGGCGCTGGCGCTGTGCGCGGGCCTCGAGGCGACCATGGAGCGCAACCGCCACAAGAAGGTGGTGGTGTTCCGCCCGCTGTACGCGGTCGGCGGCCAGGAGCTCGGCTATCTGCCCGGCAGTGAGTCGGAGAAGATGTCGCCGTGGGCCCAGGCGGTCTTCGACACCCTCGGCTCGGTGGTGCACGCCAACGTGGTCGAGGAGGTGCTGGCCCGCGGCATGCTGGAGGTGCTGCCGCTGACCCACATCCGCGGCCGGAGCCTGCACGACGCGTTCGTGATCGTGGACGAGGCGCAGTCGCTGGAACGCAACGTGCTGCTCACCGTGCTGTCCCGGATCGGGCAGAACTCGCGGGTGGTGCTCACCCACGACGTGGCCCAGCGCGACAACCTGCGGGTCGGCCGGCACGACGGCGTGACCGCGGTGATCGAGGCTCTCAAGGGGCACCCGATTTTCGCCCATGTCACTCTCACCCGCTCCGAGCGGTCGCCGATCGCTGAGGTTGTCACCGATCTGTTGGAGGAGATCCCTCTGTGAGGTAGCGCCAGCGCGGGGATTTCGTGCCGAATTTCCCCAAAAAGTCATGTGATTGAGGTCACAACTCCGCGCTGGCGTTTCACATCCACTTCACCTTGCGCCATGGTCTTTGGCGAGCGCCATCTGGTGGCCCCGGTCGGGTCGCGGTGCTCCCGGCGCGATTCGCCCTGAGCGGACGCGCCGTGTCATTGCCCCCGACGAAGGGAATCTTCGTGAAGCGGCTCTGGAGCCGGCTCGGAGTTCGTGCTGCGTCCGTCGGTCTTCTCGTCGCGGGTCTCGCCGGCGGCGTGTACCTCGGCCAGGACCGGGATGTCCAGCAGCAGGGCGCCGAAGCTCAACTCGTCGCGCAGGCCAACCAGGACGAGATCCGGCTGCTGAAACAGCGTCAGGCGGATCACGCCGCGGCCCGGGCGCACCGGGTGCAGGCCGAGGAGGCCGCCGCGGCCAAGGCGGCCAGCGAGGTCAAGGCCGCCGCGTCCAAGGCGCGCACGCTGGAGAAGAAGGTCATCGAGGCCAAGGAGGCCGAGGAGGCCAAGAAGGCCGAGGAGGCGTCCGGCCCGGTCGTCTTCACCGGGGAGATCCCGTCGTCCTGCAACGAGTACAACGGCAGCCGGGAGATCGGCTGCGCCCTGATGCTCGACGCGGGTTTCGGCCTCGACCAGTTCCCCTGCCTGGACAAGCTGTGGAAGAAGGAGAGCGGCTGGAACTACAAGGCCGAGAACAGCTCCTCCGGGGCGTACGGGATTCCGCAGGCTCTGCCGGGCAGCAAGATGGCCTCGGTCGCGGACGACTGGAAGACCAACCCGGCCACCCAGATCAAGTGGGGTCTCGGCTACATCGAGGGCCGTTACGACACTCCGTGTGGCGCCTGGGGTCACTCACAGGACGTCGGCTGGTACTGATTCGAGCTCGTTGACGGGGCTGCGCGGCAATCCGCGCAGCCCCGTTTTCGCTGTGATCCAATGTCCATATGGTCCCCAAAGCGGGTTTTTGTCTGCTCGCGGTCCTGGTTTCGGTCACACCGGGTGGAAGCGACGCCCGCGCCGAGACCGCGAAACCACCGGTCCGTGAGGTGGTCGGCGGCAAGATCGCCGGGAACGGCCGGTTCCCCTGGGCGGTGCGGCTCTCGATGGGCTGTGGCGGCGCCCTCACCGCGCCCCGGGTGGTGCTCACCGCCGGGCACTGCGTGGGGCCGACCGGGCCCAACGACCGCATCACCGTGACCGCCGGCTCCACCGACCTGGAGTCCCGGCAGGCGATCACCGTGAAATCCGTCGAGGTCTACCGTTCGCCGGACTTCGTGACCGAGACCTCCGGAGACGACTGGGCGGTGGTGCGCCTGGAACGCGAACTGGCCCTGCCCACGCTGGAACTCGTCGCCGACGACGCCGACCAGGGCACCTTCACGGTGATGGGGTGGGGGCAGACCCGGGAGAGCTCGCCGCAGCAGGAACGCCGCCTGCACTACGCGAACGTGCCGACGATCCCGGACGCCGAGTGCGCGGCCGCGTACCGCAAGGTCGGCGTCAAAGTGATGAAGGAGAAGTCGATCTGTGCCGGGCGGCGGGGCGTCGACACCTGCCAGGGCGATTCCGGCGGGCCCATGGTGCGCCGGGACCGGGCCGGGCGCTGGGCGCAGGTCGGGATCGTCAGCTGGGGGCTGGGTTGTGCGCGGGACGGATATTTCGGTGTCTACACGCAGATCTCGGTCTATCGGGGGGCGATCCGGGAAGCCGTCCGCAAACTGAGCTGACCGCCTCTTCCGGTGGCCGAGGATGCGCCGCCCTGCGACCATCGATGCATGGGGTACGGGTGGGCAGCCGGCGCACGCACCGACGATGCGGGGCGTTTCGGCACCGAGGCTTTCTACGCGTCGCTGGGGCGCGCGTTCGTGACGATGTGCGCCGTGGTCCCGGCGCTGTTCCTGATCGAGGCGATCGACGTCGCCCTCGGCGCCGGCACGCTCGACGTGGCCGGCGGCATCATCCCGCACACCGTGGCGGGGCTCGACGGGGTGCTGTTCAGCCCGTTCCTGCACGGCGACTGGGAGCATCTGTACGGCAACGCCGTCCCGCTCATCCTGCTCGGCACGTTCGTGCTGGCCGGGGGAGCGCGCCGGTTCCTCTGGTCGACCGCCCTGATCATGCTGGTCGCCGGGCTCGGCGTCTGGTTCGTCGGCGACCCGGACACGGTGGTGGTCGGCGCCAGCGGTGTGATCTTCGGCTATCTCGGGTTGCTGCTGACCCGTGGCCTGGTCGAGCGCAGCTGGTGGCATCTGGCGGTGGCCGCGTTCATCGGCCTGCTGTACTGGTACCAGTTCTTCAACATCCTGCCCACCGACCAGCGGATCTCCTGGCAGGGGCACGGGCTCGGCCTGCTCGGCGGCGTCATCGCCGCGATCATCTTCCGCCGCCGCTGATCTCCAACGGCGCCTCGCCCACTCACAAAACGGTCACGCTGAGCTGAACGGCGGTGCACTCACCCTGCCCCGCAAAACGCCGCCGGTGTCGAGGCAAGCGATTTGCCGACGCCAGCGGGGTTTGCTGGCGGCGGGAAATCGCCTGCCTCGACACCGGTTACAAGGCGTTTTGCCGCGGAGCGAAGCGGAGCCATCAGGCCTAGCGGAGCCATCAGGCCCAGCGGAGCCATCAGGCCCAGCGGAGCAATCAGACTCCTCGGCCGTCGAAGTCGACCGCCGAGTAGAGGGCGAGTTTCTCCAGTCGGTGGTAGGAGTCGATGACCCGGATGGTGCCGCTCTTGGACCGCATCACGATCGACTGGGTGTGCGCGCCGCCGGAGCGGTAGCGGACGCCCTTGAGCAGGTCGCCGCCGGTCACGCCGGTCGCCACGAAGAAGCAGTTGTCGCCGGTGACCAGGTCGTCGGTGGTCAGGACGCGGTCGAGGTCGTGCCCGCCGGCGATCGCCTTCTCCCGCTCGGTGTCGTCCAGCGGCCACAGCTTGGCCTGGATCATGCCGCCGAGACATTTGAGCGCACAGGCCGCGGTGATGCCCTCCGGCGTGCCGCCGATGCCCATCAGCACATCCACATCGGACTCCAGGCGGGCCGCGGAGATGGCGCCGGCGATGTCACCGTCCGAAATGAACTTGATGTTGGCGCCGGCCTGCCGCACCTCCTCGACCAGCTTCGTGTGGCGCGGGCGGTCGAGGATGCACACCGTCACGTCGGAGACGCTGGACCGCTTGGCCTTGGCGATGCGGCGCAGGTTCTCCTTCACGCCTGCGTCGATGTCGATCACGTCGGCGCAGTCCGGGCCGACGGCGATCTTGTCCATGTAGAAGACCGCGCTCGGGTCGAACATGGCGCCGCGCTCGGCCACCGCGAGCACCGCGATCGCGCCGGGCATGCCCTTGCTCATCAGCGTCGTGCCGTCGATCGGGTCGACCGCGACGTCCACCTCGGGGCCGGTGCCGTCGCCGACCCGCTCCCCGTTGAAGAGCATGGGCGCCTCATCCTTCTCGCCCTCACCGATGACGACGACGCCGCGCATCTGGATCGAGTTGATGAGTTTGCGCATGGCGTCGACGGCGGCGCCGTCACCGCCGTTCTTGTCACCGCGGCCGACCCAGCGGCCGGCCGCCATCGCGGCGGCTTCGGTCACGCGGACGAGGTCGAGGGCGATGTTGCGGTCGAGGTCCTGAGGGACTCGGGCGGGCACGGCGGCCTCCTCGCGACGTTGCGGGGCTGTCAATTCTCCTGATCCTGGCATCTCGGGACGTGCCAAGTCTCGGTTCAGCGACATGGTTAACAATGGCGGGGTGGAACCAACCCCAGCCGGACCCCAGCCTTCGCCTCGCCTTTCCACCCGGGAGGGCCGGTCGCCGCGCGACATGATGATGTCGCTGTTGGTGCTGCTGGTGCCGATCGCGCTGTTCCTCACCTTCTACCGGGTGGTGCTGGACGGCGACAAGCCGATCTCCATCGATCCGGCCGAGACGATCCAGACGGCCCAGCGGGAGTTCCCGGTGGCCCAGCCGCGGGGGCTCGGTGAGGACGACTGGCACGTCTCGTCGGCCGCCTTCCGCCGCGTCGACGGCGGCGCCACGCTGCGCATCGGCTACGTCGGCCCGGCCGGCAAGGCCATGCAGCTCGTCCAGAGCACCGTCGCCGCGACCACGCTGATCCCGGCCGAGGTCGGCGGCTCGGGCAAGCGGGTCGGCGCCCACCGCACCGACGAGCGGGTGTGGATGCAGTACGCCGGGCGGCCCGGCGAGACCGCGCTGATCTTCACCGAGCCGGCCCGGACCATCGTGATCATCGGTGACGACAGCGACACCGAGAACCTGGAGAAGCTGGCCTCGTCGCTGTCCTAGCGCCTAGTCGTCGGTGCGGGCGGCGCGAGCGGTCTCGATGCGCTCGCGGGCGCCGTCCAGCCAGCGGCGGCACACGTCGGCCAGCTTCTCGCCGCGCTCCCACAGGGCCAGCGACTCCTCCAGGGTGCCGCCGCCCTGCTCCAGCCGCTCCACCACTGTCGCCAGCTCGGTGCGGGCCTGCTCGTACGTCAGCTGCTCGTCGCTCATCAGCTCTCCACCACCGCTGCCTGCAGCTCGCCCTCGGCGAGCCGGATCCGAAGAAGGTCACCCGCGGCCACCTCGTCCGCGGAGCGGACCACGTGACCGTCGGGGCGTTGCACGATCGCGTAACCGCGCTCCAACGTCTTGGCCGGCGACAGGGCGCGCAGCCGGGCCAGGGTGTGCTCCAGCGCGTCGTCGGCGCGGCGCAGCCGGTGCTCCAGGCTGCGCCCGGCCCGGTCGCGCAGCGCCGTCACCTCGGCGCCCCGCTGGTCGAGCAGCACCTCGGGGCGGGCCAGCACCGGCCGGGACCGCCACGCCTCGATCCGCTGCCGCTCCCGGTCGATCAGGGTGATCACCGCCCGGTCCAGGCGGGCCCGGGCGTGGGTGATCAGCTTCTGCTCCTCGGCCAGGTCGGGCACGATGCGCTTGGCCGCGTCGGTCGGGGTGGACGCGCGCAGGTCGGCCACGTAGTCGAGCAGCGGCGTGTCGGTCTCGTGGCCGATCGCGCTGACCACCGGCGTGCGCGCCGCGAACACCGCCCGGCACAGCGCCTCGTCGGAGAACGGCAGCAGATCCTCCACGCTGCCGCCGCCCCGGGCGATGACGATCACGTCGACGGTGTCGTCGTGGTCGAGCACCTTGAGCGCGTCGATGATCGGCGGCACCGCGGTGGCGCCCTGCACCGGCACGTTGATCACCCGGAAGTCCACCGACGGCCAGCGGCGCCGCGCGTTCATCAGCACGTCGCGCTCGGCGGCGCTGGCCCGGCCGGTGATCAGGCCGATCCGCCGCGGCAGGAACGGCAGCCGCCGCTTGCGCTCGCGGGCGAACAGGCCCTCCGCGGCCAGCAGCCGCTTCAGCTTCTCCAGCCGGGCCAGCAGCTCGCCGAGACCGACCTGACGGATCTCGTCGGCGCGCAGGCTGAGCGTGCCCCGGGCCGGGTAGAACTCCGGCTTGGCGTGCATCGTCACCCGGGCGCCCTCGGACAGCTCGGGGGCGCCGGCGTCCAGCACGTCACGGTGTGCCGTCACGGTGAGGCTCAGATCGGCCGACGGGTCACGCAGGGTCAGGAACACCACGCCGGAGCCGGGGCGGCGGCTGATCTGCGCGACCTGCCCGTCGACCCACACCCAGCCGAGTTTGGCTATCCACCCGCTGATCTTCTGGCTGACCACGCGGACCGGCCACGGATCCTCGGGGGTGCTGCGCGCCGTGCTGTCGGGCTCGTTCACCCGGCCAGACTACGTAAGCCCTCCGACATTTTCGCCGGTGCGATCCTCGGCGGTGTCCCTCACGCGGGGCTCGGCGTGGCCGCCGTACCGGGTCAGATCGACCGGCGTGCGCCGCTCCGGCAGGAGGGCCTCGACGAGCGCGATCACGGCCAGCGCGAGCAGCCCGGCACAGGCCCAGAAGACCAGGTCGGCGACCAGGTACTTGACGTCCACGTGCACGCCGCCGTCGATGCCCAGGAATGGGTACGGGAAGCCGTGCCGCGCCGGGTACTCCGCCATGCAGCACCGCGTCGTGGTGGGGATGGCGGTCGCCACCATCGCGGCCAGGGTGAGAACGGCGCCCACCACGATCCCGGGCCGGCTCGGGATCAGCCGCCGCCGCATCAGCAGCAGCACGCCGCCGGCCACCAGGACCAGATGAAAGATCAGGAAGGTGTCGGTGAGGCCACCGTCGGCCGAGACCGCCAGGTTCAGCACGCCGATGCCGAGCAGGAACCAGCCGGCCATCACGCGGAGGACGGCCGGAATCGAGGGCCACAACTTCGCGTTCACGTACCGATTATCAAGCCGCTAACCGCTTATCCGGGCCAAAACGGGCTTACCGGCTGCGGATGGCCCTCACGACGAGACCGATCAAAACCGCCAGGACCATTCCCGCGTACGCCCAGACGACCAGGTCGATGAGCAGATCCGTCGGGTAGACGCCCCACGACTCGAGCCGGGCGAGCCGGATCGCCTCGTCCGACGTGTCGGCCACCGCGCCCCGGCCCAGCCAGGTCAGCGGCCAGCCACGCGACTCGCCGAAACTGAACATGCAGCAGATGCCGCTGGCATACACGGTCAGGCCGGCCAGAGTCCCGGTCACCCCGGCCGCCCCCGCGGCGACCGAGACGAGCCGTCCGGACAGCCCGAGCCGATGCCACAGCAGCAGCACCAGCCCGCCGGCGGCCACCACGGCACCCATGAACGCGTCCGTCAGGTCGCCGCCGTTCGGGCTCATGACCAGCCAGAACCCGCCGAGGACCAGGCTGATCAGACCGATCGCCGCGCGGGCCGGCCCCACCATGTCGACCTTCTCGGTCACCGTCATGCGCGCAGTATGGCAAGGCCGCGCCAGCCGGCGGTTGTGGCGCTGATCGCAGAGCGGCGGGGCGCCCGGCGGGGCACGTACCATGGCCGGGTGACTGAACCTCGTAAGCGGGTGTTGCTCGCCAAGCCGCGTGGCTACTGCGCCGGTGTCGACCGCGCCGTGCAGACCGTCGAGGAGGCGCTGAAGCTCTACGGCGCCCCGGTCTACGTGCGCAAGCAGATCGTGCACAACAAGCACGTGGTCAGCACCCTCGAGGCCCGCGGCGCGATCTTCGTCGAGGAGAACTTCGAGGTTCCCGAGGGCTCGACCGTGGTGTTCTCCGCCCACGGCGTGGCGCCCGAGGTGCACGACCAGGCCCGTGAGCGCAACCTCAAGGCGATCGACGCGACCTGCCCGCTGGTGACGAAGGTGCACCACGAGGCCAAACGGTTCGCCGCCGCCGACTACGACATCCTGCTCATCGGCCACGAGGGCCACGAGGAGGTCATCGGCACCGCCGGCGAGGCTCCCGAGCACATCCAGCTCGTCGACGGCCCCGACGACGTGGACAACGTGGTGGTCCGCGACCCGGCGAAGGTGGTGTGGCTGTCCCAGACCACGCTCAGCGTCGACGAGACCATGGAGACGGTGGCCCGCCTCAAGACGCGGCTGCCGCTGCTCCAGTCGCCGCCGAGCGACGACATCTGCTACGCCACCTCGAACCGGCAGCACGTGATCAAGGAGATCGCGCCGGAGTGCGACGTGGTGATCGTGGTCGGCTCCACCAACTCGTCCAACTCGGTCCGCCTGGTCGAGGTGGCTCTCGGCGCCGGCGCCCGGGCCGGTCACCTGGTCGACTACGCCTCGGAGATCCAGGACGAGTGGCTGGCCGGCGCCACCACGGTCGGCGTCTCGTCCGGCGCCAGCGTGCCCGACGAACTGGTCATGGAGGTGCTCGCGCACCTCGCCGAACGCGGCTTCGGCGAGGTCACCGAGTTCACCACGGCCGAGGAGCGCCTCACCTTCTCGCTGCCGCAGGAGCTGCGCCGCGACATGAAAGCCGCGGGGAAGGCGAGCTAGCTGAGTTCGGGAGCCTGCGGCTGGCGGGGAGCCACCTCCACCTGAACGGGCGGGAGCAGCTCCTCGTCGGAGACGCCCATCTCGGCCAGCTTGCGGGCGCTGACCAGCACCCGCGACTCCAGTGAGCCGACCGCCCGGTTGTAGGCGCCGACCGCCGCGGACAGCGATGTCCCCAGCTTGTCCACATGGTCGCCGAGGGTGGACAGCCGCCCGTAGAGCTCGCGGGCCAGCCCGTGCACGGCGGCGGCGTTGCGGGTCAGCGCCTCCTGCCGCCACGAGTAGGCGACGGTCCGCAGCATGGCGATCAGCGTGGCCGGGGTGGCCAGCACGATGTTGCGGCGGAAGGCGTGCTCCATGAGCGCCGGGTCCCGTTGCAGGGCGGCGTCCAGGAACGGGTCGGCCGGCACGAACAGCACCACGAAGTCGGGCGCCGACTCGAACGCCGACCAGTACCGTTTCCCGGACAGCGCGTCCACGTGCAGCCGCAGGTGCCGGGCGTGCTGGTCGAGGTGCCCGTCGCGGGTGTGCTCGTCGCGGGCCTCCATCGCCGACAGATAGCCCTCCAGCGGGGCCTTCGCGTCGACCACCACGGTCCGCCCGCCGTGCAGCCGGACCACCAGGTCGGGCCGCACCCCCTGCTCGTCGGTGGCGGCGGTCACCTGCTCGGCGAAGTCGCAGTGCTCCAGCAGCCCGGCCGCCTCGACGATGCGCCGCAACTGGTGCTCGCCCCAGCGGCCGCGCACCTGCGGGGCCCGCAGCGCGGCCACCAGCTGCCGGGTCTCGGTGCGCAGCTCACCCGAGACCACACCCATCGACCGCACCTGTTCGCGCAGCTCCGCGTAGGCGTCTACCCGGTCGTGCTCGAGCTGGGCGACGCGCTGCTCGTACCGTTGCAGGGTGTCGTGCAGTGGAGCGACGGCCCGGGCCACCGCCTCCTGGGACTGGGCGGTCGCCTCATAGGACAGCGCCCGCAGCGACTGCTCCAGCCGCTGCTCACCCTCCCGGGCGGCCTCCAGCGTCGCCTCCAGGCGGGCGATGTCGGTGGCGGCGCGGGCCCGCGCGGCGAGCCAGCCGATCGCCGCCCCGGCGGCGAGACAGGCGAGGACCACGGCCAGTGTCGAGAACGTCACCACCGCAGATTGCCAGAAAGCCCGGACACGACAGGCGGGGGTAGCGTGGAAAACATGATGCGCGTGTTGCTGCTCCTGGCCATCGTCGCGATGGTGCTGCTGTTGATCGCCGCCGTGCAGCGCAGCGGGCAGGCCCGCCGCCAGACGCAACTCGACGACGCCCGCGCCGAGGCCCAGCGGTGGTACGAGCGGCTCGGCGGCCAGGTGATGAACCTCAGCTCCGAGGAACCGGCCGCCCGGCAGGCACTCGCCGACGCGGCCGAGCGCTACAACGCCGCCGGCGGTCAACTGCAACAGGCCAATTCGGTCCGGCAGTTCGCGCTGGCCCGGGAGTCGGCGCTGGAGGGCCTCACCTATGTGCGGGCCGCCCGCCTGGCCATGGGCCTCGACCCGGGCCCCGACCTGCCGCCGCTGCACGCCGCCCAGGGCGCCGGGCAGATCACCCAGGAGCGCGAGGTGACGGTCGAGGGGCACTCCTACAAGGCGGGGCCGCGGCCGGGCGCCGACACCCCCTACTACTACCCGGGCGGGCGGGTGCAGGGGCGGCCGGTGCCGGCCGGTTGGTATTCGACGCCGGTGTGGAAGACAGCGCTCGGCGCCGGCGCCGGAGTGCTCGGCGGCATGCTGATCTTCGACGCGCTGCTGTCACCCGGGTTCGGTGACATGGACTTCGGCGGCGACGCCGGCGATGCCTTCGGTGGCGATTTCGGCGACTTCGGGGATTTCGGCGGCGACTTCTAGCCCCGCTTCTCGCCTCGCGTGCGGCGGGCGATCTCGCGGCGCAGCGCGCGCGGGCTCGGCCAGATCTGGGTGACGTCGGCGGTGAACACCGGACCGCGCGGGGTGTCGGCCAGCGCCGGGCCGCCGGTGGCGCCCCCCTGCACCGGGTGCACGCTGTCCATGCCGGCCGGCAGCACCTCGAGCACGGTCCGCAGCCCGTCCCGCCGGAACACCACGGCCACGATGTCGCCCCAGTCCAGCAGGATCGGGTCGGACTCCTGCGAGGCCAGCTCCAGGCCGGCGGAGGACACCCGCACCCAGGTGGTGAGAGCGGCCCGGGCGGACAGCGCGTAGGCGCCGGCGAAGACCGCCCCGACCAGCACCCCCTGGAGCAGGATCGCCCACCACGGGTCGCCGGTGCCCCCGGTGAACCAGTCGACGAGCGGCGACACCACCAGGTAGGCGGCCATCAGCACGGCGAACACGACGACGAAGGTCCGGGCCCGCGACGACCGGAACACCACCGCGTCGCGGGCCGGGGCCCGAACCTCCTCAGGGGTGAGCGACATGCCTCCTATGGTGGCGGCCCCGCTCAGAATGCGCAGGCGATCACCAGCTCCGGGGTGCGGTCCCGGAGCAGGTCCAGCTTGCCGATCCGGCCGGCCGCCCGGAAGTCGCCGTCGATCAGCGCGAGCCGGTCCAGCATGTCGGCCGGGCCGAGCGCCTCGGCCAGCGGGATCTCCGTCCGCATCGACAGCTTTCGGTCCGACTTGGCCCGGCGGACCTGCCGCAGCGCCTCACCGGCCAGGTCCAGCAGACCCGGATCGCTCTCCGGCGCCACCCGGGTCAGCTCGTACCTCGTCGGCCAGGTCGAGCGGTGCACCGAGCCGTAACGCCACCACGACCAGACCTCCTCGGTGACGTACGGCAGGAACGGCGCGAACAGCCGCAACAGCACCGACAGCCCGGCCGCCAGCGCCGCCCGGGCCGAGTCGCCGCCCGGGCCCTGCGCGTACGCCCGGTCCTTGACCAGCTCGATGTAGTCGTCGCAGAACGTCCAGAAGAACGTCTCGGTGGCCTGCAACGCGTCGGTGTGCTGGTACTCGTCGAACGCCGTCGTCGCCGTGACGACCACCTCGGCCAGCCGGCCCAGCATGGCCCGGTCCAGCGGTTCGGTGACCGGCTGCCGCAGCGCCGCCGCCGCGCCCAGCCCGAGCGCGAACCTCGACGCGTTCAGCAGCTTGGTCGCCAGCCGCCGCCCGACCTTCAGCTGAGCCGGCTCGAACGCCAGGTCGGCGCCCGGCCGGCCGCTCGCCGCCCAGTAGCGGACCGCGTCCGACCCGTACTGTTCGAGCAGCTGGATCGGCGTCTCGACGGCATTGCCCAGCGACTTGGAGATCTTCTTGTGGTCCGGGTCGAGGATCCAGCCGGACAGCACGGCCCGCCGCCACGGCAGACTGTCGCCGAGCTGGTCGGCCCGCAGCACCGAGGAGAACAGCCAGGTCCGGATGATCTCCTGGCCTTGCGGGCGAAGATCCATCGGGTACGTGCGGGCGTGCAGGTCGGCGTCGGTGCTCCAGCCGGTGACGATCTGCGGTGACAGCGACGACGTGGCCCACGTGTCCATGACGTCCGGGTCGGCGGTGAACCCGCCCGGGACGTCCCGCTGATCCTCGACGTAGCCCGGTGGGCAGTCCGACGACGGGTCCACCGGCAGCGCCGCGTCGTCCGGGACGAGCAGCCGGGTGTGGTCGGGTTCGCCGTGGGCGTCCAGCGCGTACCAGATCGGGATGGGCACGCCGAAGAACCGCTGCCGGCTGATCAGCCAGTCCCCGGTCAGGCCACCCACCCAGTGGTCGTAGCGGTGCCGCATGCTCTCCGGCGTCCACCGCAGCTCCCGGCCCCGGGCCAGCAGCCGCTCCCGCAGCCCGGCGTCGCGCCCACCGTTGCGGATGAACCACTGCCGGCTCGTGACGATCTCCAACGGCCGGTCGCCGCGCTCGTAGAACTTGACCGGATGCGTGACCGGGCGCGGCTCGCCGATCAGGTCGCCGGACTCGCGCAGCAGCCGGACCGTCTCGGCGCGGGCCGCCGCCACGGTCAGCCCGGCCAGCCCACGGTAGGCGGCGACCGGAACACCGGGCGGGGCGTCCGGCAGGAACCGGCCGTCCCGGCCCAGGACCACCCGCGTGTCCAGAGCCAGGTCGCGCCACCAGGTGACGTCGGTCAGGTCGCCGAACGTGCAGACCATCGCCATCCCCGTACCCTTGCCCGGGTCGGCGAGCGGGTGGGCACGGACCGGGACCTCGACGTCGAAGAACGGGGTCCGCACGGAGGTGAGACCCGCGAAGCGGGGATCGTCCGGATGACGCACCAGGGCGACACACGCCGGCAGCAGCTCCGGCCGGGTGGTGTCGATCTCGACGGGCCCGTCCGGGCCGTGGAAGCGCAGCCTGTGGTACGCCCCCGGGCGCTCCCGGTCCTCCAGTTCGGCCTGGGCGACGGCGGTGCGGAACCCGACGTCCCACAGCGTCGGGGCCTCCGCCGTGTACGCCTGACCGGCCGCCAGGTTCGCCAGGAACGCCCGCTGCGAGACGGCCCGCGCCGTGGCGCCGATCGTCGTGTAGGTCAGCCCCCAGTCGACCGACAGCCCGAGCCGCCGCCACAGCGCCTCGAAACCCTTCTCGTCCTCGACGGTCAGCCGGCCGCACAGCTCGACGAAGTTGCGCCGCGAGATCCGCTCCTCGCCGCCGCCCGCCGACGGCTTCCAGTCCGGGTCGTAGGGCAGCGACGGGTCACATCGGACACCGAACAGGTTCTGCACCCGCCGCTCGGTCGGCAGCCCGTTGTCGTCGAAACCCATCGGATAGAAGACGGTCCTGCCGCGCATCCGCTGGAAGCGGGCGATCGTGTCGGTGTGCGTGTACGAGAAGACGTGGCCGACGTGCAACGAGCCGGATACGGTCGGCGGAGGTGTGTCGATCGCGTACACGTCGGCCCGCTCCTTGGAACGGTCGAACGCGTACGTGCCCTCCTCCTGCCAGCGCGGCGCCCACCGGTCCTCGAGGCCGTCCAGTGACGGCTTCTCGGGGAGACCGTGGCGCCCGGTTCCCGTATCAGTCATGCCGGTCAGCGTAGGACGACCCGGCCGGACCGGCCAGGCGTTTCCGCCGTCCCTCCGCACTGGACGGCAACCGCCCGGACCGGCTGTCAAGGCCGCGGCCGGGAGCTCCGCCGCACCCAGCCCTGGCCCTCGACCCACACCCACTGGCCGACCTGATGGCCGTTCGCCAGCAGCGTGGACGTCTTCGCCACCGCCGGCGTCTCGTCCGCGGCCACTCGTGGGGACGGCGTCTTCGACCCCGGCTTGCGGTGCTGGAGGGCGTCGTACCAGTCGCGCATGGTCGGCCGTTGCTTCGCGTCGTCGGAGAAGCTCGCGTCCAGCAGATCGGCGGCGGTGTCGCCGATCCGGGCCTTCAGGACGCCGCGCGCCCGCGCCGGATCCCGGCTCACCGCGCCACCCCGGCCGTTGCTGAGGATGCGCACCGTCATCAGGGCGAACTTGTACACATCCGTGGCCGTCGTCTGGATCGCCCACCGGCTGCGCAGCCGGTCCAGCATCTCCACCGGCGGGGACGGCGACGACCGGGACGCCCGTTGCAGGGCCGCGCTCGCCAGCAGCGCCTCCGGCGGCTGCCAGTTCGGGGTGTGCGGCTGCATCCCGAAAACCGCCCGGTTGCCCTTGATCCGGGCGCTGTCGACATCCACCACCATGATGCTCGGCCGGGCCGGATCCGGGTCGTAGATGATGTTGCGGCCGGAGATGTCGCCCACCACCACGTTCTGCTTGTGCATCATTCCGTACGCTGCGGCGATCGCCCGGATCAGCCGGATCCGCGCCGGCAGATCGACCCCCGGCAGACCCTTCCGCGCCGACGTCACGTCGTCGCCGAACAGCGTCTCCACCTCACGCGGCTTCCGGTTGACCCCACCGGCCCGCTTGGTGAACTCCTGGAAATACCGCTCCGGGATCAACCGCATGATCACCCCGTCGGCGGCGCCGGAATCGTCCAGCACCACCGACACCGGCCAGATGATCCGCGCGTCCCACGCCTCCCGCTGCTCCTCCGGCAGCCGCTCCCGGAACCGCACGAAATTCGACAGACCGGTGCCCAGCGACGGCCCCGCGCTCTGCTTCGTGGCCTCGTTGTACTTCTTGTAGACGAACCGCTCGTCATCCAGGCCCGGCAGCCGCAACTCCGGGGCGAGATAGACGGTCGCCGTGCCGCCGCGGGCCAGCTCGTCCAACCGGCCGAGCTGATCCAGCGTCAACTCCAGCGGAGCGGTCATCGCCCGCTCCGGACCGGGCCCGGCCACACCACCACGGCCGTACGGTCGTCGGTGAACGTCTTGCGGTAGAACGCCAGATGCTGCGCGAATGCCAGCAGGTCCGGAGGCGTGTGCCAATGGGTGCCGAGGAACCGGCTCACCGCGCCCCGGGCCGCCCCCAGCGGATCACCGAGCCCGTCCGTCATCATGATCAACGGCTGGCCCGGCTCCAGGTAGAACGGCTTCGCGTGCACCTCGGTCTCGGCCGGCAGCGCCTTCACCGAACTGGAGAAGATCGCCTCGCCCTCATTCTTGATCATCGTGAGCGGCAGCCAGTGCCCGTCCTGCACCACGAACGCCGCCGAATCACCCGCCACATTCGCCAACATCGCCCGGAACGTGCCGTTCGGCGACGGCTCCGTCGCCACCACGAACGCCAGCGCCGTCCCCGACATGATCAGCCGGGCCTGCGCGAACGGCACCGGATCCGCCGGATCCACCGGCGGCGGCCCACCCCGCTTCTGCGCCGACTTCCGCAGGTACGGCCGGGCCAGCTCACACACCGCGGCGTTCGCCGACCGGACCGCGTCCCTCCACCGGATGCTCCCGATCTCCTCCGGCCAGCGCCCGCTGTCCGCCGACGGCGGCGACGCGATCAGATGATCCACCAGCGCGCGGCTGATCCGCTCACAGATGGCCGCCGCCGCCTCGTGCGAGCGCGTCCCCTGCGACACCCCGTCCGAGATGCACCCCACCAGCCAGTCCTGGTCACGCGTGAAATGCACGGCGTACGCGTCCTGCCGCGGCTCACCCCGCTCCTGATGACTGATGCCGCGCACCGACGCCGCACGGTACGAGATCGAGCCGATCTCCGCCCCGTCGATCACCGTGTCCGGCGGCGGATTACGGAACTTGTGCGGCACCCGTGGCCGCACCGCCGGCTGGTTCCCGGCGTCGCCGACCACCCAGCGGTCGTTCGGATACCGCTCCCACGGCCGGGCCCGATCCTCGTCCTCCTCGGGCCGCCGCGGGGCCGGCGCCGTGTCCCACTCCTCCTCCGGAGCGGTCACCTCGGCGGCCTCCTCCTCGTGCCGGAGCGGCTCCTCGTACCCCTGCCCGCCGCCGTCGTGGTGTGGTGGCAGCTCGAACGACTCGTACGGATCCTGCGGCGGAGCCGGATCGGCGTACCGCGCGTCCTCGTCCGGCTCGTCGTACCGATCCACCTCATGCCGGCGGGAGACATACACCTGCCCCCGCGAGCGCCGGGCCGGTGCCGGCGCCTCCGGTTCGGGAATCTCCCGGCCGGACGGCCCGCTCTCCGGCGGCTCCTCCCAGGTCTCCTCCCACGACTCCGGCCGGTTCGCCGGGACATGCGGCGCGAACTCCACCCTCGTCGGCTCGGGCTCCTGCGGCTTCCTCCGATTGACCATGCCGATCCGTCGTCCCCGCGCTAGATCCAGTCGTCCAGGTCGTCGTCGTCCGGAGGCACGAACCCGCCCGCCGCACCCGCGTCGTTCACCGACGTCGCCGACGCCACGATGCTGCTGATCAGCACCTCGGCGATCTGCTTGATCGCCGTCGCCGCGTCACCGGCCCCGTTGTAGACGTAACTGCGCATCGCCTTGTTGCTCTCCGCCGGCTTCGGCGACACCCACGGATCCAGCACCGCCTTCGACAGCGACGGCGACACCCCGAACGGAATGATGTTGGGACGGCCCCGGAAACCCGGATCGGTCAGATCGCTGAACGCCGCCTGCACATCAGTCATGTTGTCGGTCGGCGCGCCGTCGGTGATGAAGAAGACCGCCGGCCGGTAAACCTTGTAGCCGTCGCTCTTCAACTGCGCCAGATCGTGCTCGATGTCCTTACGGAGCTGGCGAAAAGCGGCCGCATAGGACGTGCCGCCGCGAGCCGTGAAACTCGGAATGTTCTCCACATCCCGCAGATCGCCGAGCGGCAGAACGGTCCGCGCGTCATCGGCGAAGTCGAGCGCCCCGAACCGCACGATGTCACCGAGCGTCGGGCTCTCCTCGATCGTGTCGATGACCTCCGGCAGAATCCGGTTCACCGCGTCCAGTGGCGCACCGTCCATCGAATACGAGACGTCGACCAGGAGATAGAACGCCAGAGCCAGAACCCTGTCGTCATTTGCTTGTCGTGAGTCGGCCATATCCGCTCCTGCGCTACTAGGTCAGGAATTGTGCTGGCAAAGTCGGGGATCCCGCCCCACGATGAAGATCAATAGCTGCGACGTTGTGCGTGAGCCTATCGAGGCCCGCCCACCCGATGCCAGATTCGCCCCTCCAGGTTGGACTCCAACCCGGCGAAATCACCGATTCGGCTGCCGCCAGCCGGACGATCATCCACAATCCGCCTTCGCCGATCACGGAAACGCGCCGTTCCGGCGCACGTGATCGAGCATCGCCCGGACCCCCAACCGTTGGGACGCGGCCCGCGCCGCCCGGAAACCGTCCCCATAGACCGGCCCGGGATCCTCCGCGATCCGGCGCCGCTCCACCGCCGCCAGCGGATCCGGCTGATCACGCAACCACGCGTAGGCGAGCAACTGACAGAGGCCCTCCGCCACCGGCGGCGGCAACACCCCGAAACCCTGCTGCGCCAGATAGGCGTGCATCACCTCGTGCGCCACCGTCGAACCGAACTGAACCAACGGCAGATCCCGCACCACCATCAGATCCAGCACCCGGGTGCCCGTCGAAATCGTCATACCCAGCGCATTCGCACCCTCCGGATGGTGGCTGCGCAACTCGTCGCGCACCACCAGGCGCACCCGCACCGGCGTCGTCGTCCGGATCGACAGCGCCCGGATCCGCTTCGCGATCGGCGGCAGCACCCGCTTCACCGCCGCCTGATCCCGCACCGCCGTCGCCGCACAACGACCGCACAGCGGAATCTCCATGACCAGCCGTGAATCCGACGGCATGCCACAACACAGGCACGGCCGCTCGCCCGCATGCCGGGCACAGTACGTCTCCCCGGTCGACGCCCGATAGAACGACGACGTCATCGGCCGGCCGCACACCGAACAGACGTGCACCACCCTCGACGCCAGACGACGATAGGCGGCGAGCCACTCCGCGAACCCCATGACACCTCCGCGCGGCGGTCACGTGAAGTGTGCCCGCCCCGCGCCACCGCCTCAATCGCCCGACTCGTGCTTCAGCAGCCACTCCTTCACCTCGAGACCCCACCGGTAGCCGCCCAGCGAACCGTCCGTCCGCAACACCCGATGGCATGGCGTGAACAACGCCACCGGATTGCGGGCACACGCCGCCGCGGCCGCCCGCACCGCCGCCGGACGGCCCGACAACTCGGCGAAAGCCGTATAGGTCACCGGGGCGCCCGGCTTGATGCTCCGCATCACCCGCCACGCATGCCGCATGAACGCGCCGGCCGTGTGCTGCTCCACCGGCACCGCGTCGATCGCCGTCAGATCACCGTCGAGATATGCCCGGACGGGCTCGTCGGCCTCGGTGGCGTCGACCGCCCGCGCCGGCTCCAGCAGCATCGGATGCACCAGACTGAGCAGCTCCGGCACATCGGTCGTGAAACCGGCCGCCCGCACCGCCCCGGCCGCGCTCACCACCAGCGTGAACGGGCCGACCGGAGTGTCCATCGTCGAATACTTCAACATCGTCTTCTCCTCACGAGGGGCCACCAGCGTGGCGCGTTTTCCGGGGGCGTGGGCGGAAATCCGGTCCGCCTGTGGACAACCGCGGCGGCCGGGTCGCCAATGTGGACAACGGTCCGGCCGGTGCCGGAACGGGGTAGGTTGCCGGTCAGGCCGCGCGCCAGAGACGGATCAACGCGTAGGAACGCCAGGGACGCCAGCGTTCCGCGTGTTCGGCGAGGGCTCTGGCCGTGTCCGGCAGGCCGAGTGCCGCGGCGCCGCGGCGGGCGGCCAGGTCGGTCGCCAGGAAGACGTCGGGGTCGCCAATCGCGCGCATGGCGATGTAACCGGCGGTCCACGGGCCGATGCCGGGCAGGTCGGTCAGGCGGGCGGCGGTCTCCGCCCGGTCGGCGCCGGGGTCCAGGTCGAGCTTGCCGTCGGCTACGGCTCGGGCCAGGGCGCGGATGGTGTCGCGGCGGGCGGCCGGCATGCCGAAGGCGTCGTCGGGCAGGTCGGCGACGGTGTGCGCGGCCGGGAAGCCGGCCAGGCGGCCGGAGGTGTTCCTGCTGTCGGCCGCTGCCTGGGTCAGGGCGCTGTGGGCGGTCAGCGTGCCCACGGCGTCTTCGGGCAGGTCGGCGATGGTGTGCGCGGCCGGGATTTCGGCCGGCCGACCGGACGCGCCATCGGTTCGGGGGGAGGGGGAGCGCGATGCCGCAGCAGCACGCAGCATCCGTCCCAGTGTCGTCCGGGCTCCCGCCACGCTCACCTGCTGCCCCACCACCGCCCGGACAGCCATCTCGAACCCGTCCACGGCCCGGGGCACCCGCACCCCCGGCTCCGCCGCCACGACCTCCCGCAACCCCGGATCCGCCCCCAACATCGCATCCACCGCCACGGGATCGGCATCGAGGTCGAACAGCCGCCGGCACCGCGCCACCGCGGGCGCCAGGTCCCGCACATCCTCGAGCCGCAGCGTCGCGTGCACCCACCGGTCTCCCGGCCGCAGCGCGACCTCCGCGCCGCCGTGCGGCAGGTTCAGCCCTCGCCGGTACGTCTCCCCGTCCACTTCGTCCACACCCGGCAGGGTCCGGGCCGCGAAGAACGACAGCAGCGCCCCGGCATGCAACGGACTCCGGTAGGCCAGCCGCAGGTTGACCACCCCGGCCTCGCCCCGTTCCGCCGGGCGCCGCTCCCGCAGCTGGCTGGGCGCCTGCGCGTACACCTCGAGCATGGTGTCGTTGAACTGCCGCACACTTCCGAACCCGGCCGCGAACGCGATCTCCGCGAGCCCCAGGTCGGTCGTCTCGACGAGGATCCGCGCGGTCTGGGCGCGCTGGGCCCGGGCGAGCGCGAGCGGCCCGGCCCCGAGTTCGGCGGTGAGCATCCGGTTGAGGTGCCGTTCGGTGTAGCCGAGCCGCCCGGCGAGTCCGGGCACTCCTTCCCGGTCGACGATGCCGTCGCCGATGAGCCGCATGGCCCGTCCGACGGTGTCGGCGCGGCTGTCCCATTCCGGTGAGCCGGGGGCGGCGTCGGGCCGGCACCGTCGGCAGGCCCGGTAGCCGCCGCGCTGTGCGGCGGCCGCGCTGGCGTAGAACGAGACGTTCTGCCGTTTGGGGGTGACAGCCGGGCAGGAGGGCCGGCAGTAGATGCCGGTGGTACGTACAGCCGTGTAGAAGCACCCGTCGAACCGCTGGTCGCGGCTGTCGACGGCCCGGTAGCAGCGTTCGAAGTCCAGCTCCATGCCTCGAGTCTGCCCCCGCGCCGAACCATCCGGCTGGCGGGATTCGGACATGACCGTGGGCCGGAGATTCGGCCGGTCACCGTGGACCGCTCAACCCGGCCGCGACGATGCGACTCCGATTCCGCGAAGGTTGCTGTCAACTGAGGTTGACGACCATTGAGACTGTCAACTACGGTTGACGGCATGAAGGCGATGGCGGCAAGGACGGACATCCGGTGGCGCGCCCTCGGTGGCGGTTCCAAGGTCGTGCTCCTGCACGGCGGCATGCAGACCTCGGCGAATTTCACGAAACTGGCCCAGGCCCTCGCGCCCGACTTCACCGTCTATGTCCCGGACCGGCGGGGCCGTGGGCTCAGCGGTCCGGCCGCGCCCGGCCACGGCCTGCGCGCCGAGATCGACGACCTGGCGGCGCTGCTCGACGAGACCGGGGCGCGCAACGTGTTCGGCCTCAGCTCGGGCGCGGTGATCGCGTTGCGCGCGGCCATGGAGCTGCCGATCGACCGGCTCGCGCTCTACGAGCCGCCGCTCAAACACGGTGACCACGATCCGGTGGCCTGGCTGCCGAGGTTCGAGAAGGAGCTGTCCCGGGGCCGGCGGGCCGCCGCGTTCGTCACCGTCGTGAAAGGCACAGGCGATTTCCGGTACGCGCCTCGCGCGGCCCTGATCCCGATGGCCGGCCTGGCCCTCCGTGCCGGGGAGGGCCGCCGGATCGGTGACCTGATCCCGACGATGCGCCTGGACGCGGCGGTCGTCGAGGACGCGGCCGGCCCGCTGAGCACCTACGCGGGCGTCGCGGCGGAGACGCTCCTGCTGGGTGGCGAGCGCTCCCCGGCGTACCTCAAAGGGGTCTTGAACGGCCTCGAGCCGATCCTGCCGCGAGTGCGCCGGGTGACCCTGACCGGCGTGGGTCATGTCGCCGCCGACAACAGCGGCCGGCCCGGGCTGGTCGCTGCCGAACTGCGGAAGTTCTTCCGATAGCCACTGCGTAGACTGGCGTTCCGTGAGCCTCACCATCGGAATCGTCGGCCTGCCCAACGTCGGCAAGAGCACCCTGTTCAACGCCCTGACCAAGAACGACGTGCTCGCCGCGAACTACCCGTTCGCGACGATCGAGCCCAACGTCGGCGTGGTGGGCCTGCCCGACGAGCGGCTCGGGAAGCTGGCCGAGCTGTTCGGCAGCGAGAAGATCCTGCCGGCGCCGGTGAGCTTCGTCGACATCGCCGGGCTGGTCCGCGGCGCGTCGAAGGGGCAGGGCCGGGGCAACGCGTTCCTCGCGAACATCCGTGACGCGTCGGCGATCTGCCAGGTGGTGCGGGCCTTCTCCGACCCGAACGTGCTGCACGTCGACGGCAAGGTGTCGCCCTCCGACGACATCGAGACGATCAACACCGAGCTGATCCTGGCCGACCTCCAGACGGTCGAGAAGGCGCTGCCCCGCCTGCAGAAGGAGGCCAAGCTCAAGAAGGAGAAGGCCGCCACGGTGGCCGCCGCCGAGGCCGCGTTCAAGCTGCTCAACGACGGGGTCACCCTCTATCAGGGCGCCGGCGCCGCCGGCATCGACCTGGACCTGCTGGGCGAGCTGCACCTGCTCACGACCAAACCTTTCCTGTACGTGTTCAACGTCGACGAGGCCGAACTGGGCAACGAGGCGTTCCTGGACGAGCTGCGTGCCCTGGTCGCCCCGGCCGAGGCGGTCTTCATGGACGCGAAGATCGAGTCCGAGCTGATCGAGCTGGACGAGGACGAGGCCCTGGAGCTGCTCCAGTCGACCGGCCAGTCGGAGCCCGGCCTGAACCGGCTGATCCGTGTCGGGTTCGACACCCTGGGCCTGCAGACCTACCTCACGGCCGGCCCGAAGGAGGCCCGCGCCTGGACGGTCCCGGTCGGCGCGACCGCCCCTGAGGCGGCCGGTGTCATCCACTCCGACTTCCAGCGCGGCTTCATCAAGGCCGAGATCGTCAGCTTCGACGACCTGATGGCGGCCGGTTCGATGTCGGCCGCCAAGGCCGCCGGCAAGGTCCGCATGGAGGGCAAGGACTACATCATGAAGGACGGCGACGTCGTCGAGTTCCGCTTCAACGTCTGATTCAGCGCCGACGTCGCCCTTCCGCGAGCAGGTTCTCCGGTGATGAATTTCTAGCCGGGGCGGGCGAGTCACTTTCGGGTCAAGGCCGCCTCGTCGCGGTAATACCGGGGTATGGTCGTCGTATGGGGAGGACGAAGAAGGTCACGATCACGCTGCCGGTGGAGCTGCTGGAGAGCATGAAGACGCACACCGACAACGTCTCCGGTTATCTCACCGAGCTGGCCGAGCGGGCCGAGCGGCGCCGGCTCCTCCGGGAGGAGCTGGACCACTACCAGGGCGAGTTCGGGGCGTTCACGGACGAGGAGATGGCTGAGGCCCGGGCGCTCCTGCACGGGGCCGAGGAGACCGGGCGCGCGGCGTGAGCCTCGAGTCGCTGGTGCTCGACTCGCAAGGCCTGTCCGGGTGGATCGATCGGGATCGCAAAGTGATGCGACTGCTGGAGCAGGCGGAGCGTGACGGGGCCGATCTCGCCATATCGGCCGCCACGATCATCGAGGTCTCCCACGGCGGCGTGGATGTCGCGCGGCTGAGCTGGCTGTTGTCCCGCGTCCGGGTGGAGGCGGTGACGAAGGAGAGCGCCTGCCGTAGTGCGGGGCTGTTGAAGGCGGCCGGGCTGCATGGGCACGAATACGCCATCGATTCCATGGTTGCCGAGGTGGCGCTGCGGTCCGGTCCGGTGGCGGTTCTGACATCCGATGTCGACGACATGACCAAGCTGTGCGGGCGGCGGGTTCGGATCATCGGGCTGTAGGCGGCTTCAACGGGATGCCGCCGGGACCGGGTGCGTGCCCGGCCCGGCGGCAACGGTCTCAGAAAACATTTCCACCTGTACCGAAAACATAGCGGCCGAGATCGCCGAGGTCGGCGAACTTGAGGCCATCGGGATCGCTGAAAAGCATAAGAATGGGCATGAACATTGCTGACTCCTTGGTCGGCTGGAAGTTCCGTACCAATTTCACGTGGAGCGAGGCGACACAGGCCTCGCTTCGGTGGGGGATCACGCTTTAGGGCGAAACTGGCGCATTCGGCGCACACGAGCGTCGTAACGGAGAACCGCGCATGCGGTCAGGGGATCGGCGAACCGGTGGGGGTCAGGGAGCGTTCGTAGCAGACCGAGAGGTCGGAGTCGATGTACGCGCCGAACAGCGGGATCTCGTGGTAGCCCTCGCGTTCGTAGAAGCGCATCGCGTCGGGCTGGGCCGGGCCGGTCTCCAGGCGGATGGTGGTCCAGCCGCGGTCGACGGCCGCCTGTTCCAGGGCGCGCAGGATCGCCGTGGAGACGCCGGAGCCGCGGCTGCCGGGCGCCACGTACATCCGTTTGACCTCGGCTGTGCCGGTGGTGAGCCGGCGTAGGGCGCCGCAGCCGACCGGGTGGCCGGTGGCCGGGTCGGCGGCGACCAGGAACAGGTCGATGTCGGCGGCCGAGGGTGGGGTGCCGGGTTCGTGGTCGCCGGTGCCGTAGCGGGCGTCCAGTTCGGCGCGCTGGGCGGCGCGGAGCGCGGTGCCGTCGGCGTCGTCCCACGGCCGGGCTTCGATGATCCAAGTCATGGCATCCTCCGTTCGTAACAGGCGTTACGGTAACATCCGTTATGAATCGAGGAGGGTGAGACTCGTGTCACGAACGGCGGATCGGTCGGCGCAGGGGGCGGCACTGTCCCGGGCGGTGTGGAGCGTGCTGGCCGAGCAGGGGCTGGAGCGGCTTACGGTGCGCGCCGTGGCGGCCGCCGCGGGATGTACGACCGGGCTGGTCATGCACCGGTTCCCGAACCGGCGGACGCTGCTGCTGCATGCCCGGCAACTGCTGCACCGGGTCACCCGGGAGCGGGTGGAGATGCTGGAGGCGGCGGCCGGCACGCCGCGGGAGGCGTTGCGGGCGGTGCTGCGTCAGGGGATGGCCCTCGACGAGCGGACCCGGCAGGAGGCGGTCGTGTGGATCGGCTTCCTGGCCGGGGCGATCGCCGACGACGAGTTGATCGCCGAGCACCGGCGCAACAACCGGGCCTGGCGGGAGCGGGTCGAGCGGCTCACCGCGGCGGCCGCTCCGGAGTGGAACGCGGAGCGGGTGGCGACCGTCGCGCTGGCGCTGATCGCGATGACCGAGGGGGTGGCGGCCTACGCGGCGGCGGACCCGGGCGCCTTTCCGGCGGCCGATCAGGAGCGGATGCTGGACGCCGCCCTGGGCGCCTACGGCCTTACCTGATCTTCTGGGTGACCAGAGGCTCACGCCCGGCGCGGGCGTTACGGTCCGGACCGGCGGTGAGGCCGCTTCTTCGGTACGGCGGTTTCTCCCGTAGGCGTACCGGAAAATGTCCTGGCCCAACTCGACGGTGTACCGCTTCGGCAAGGTCCTCCGGCAGACGATGGTGGGTGGCTGTCAGCGGCCGCTTGGCCCGGGTGGGGTGAGCCCGTCCAGGTCGATCGTGATGTCGAAGGGTGCCGGACTGTGCAGGGTTCCGCGGAAGATGCCGGTGGGGGCGTAAGCGCGGGTCGGTTGATCTAGTTCGTAGGCGTGGACGACCGGTCTGTCGCCCTCCTCTTCGACGCGCCAGTAGTGCGGGATTCCTGCTTCCGCGTATTTGCGGAGTTTGACGGTGCGATCTCGGTGGGCGGACTCGGGGGAGACGACCTCGATGACCAGTCGCACTACGTCGGGCGTGAAGTACGTGCGGCCGGGGTCGTAGGCGGCGGTGGTGACCACGACATCCGGCTCCGGCCGATTGCGTTCGTCGAGCCGGATCGTCATCTCCTGGTCGACCTCGAGACCTGCCGGCGCCTGTGCCGCGAGCTCGTGTTTGAGAGCGGAGACAGTGCGGCTGTGCCAGGCGCGCTGCGGGGACATCATGAAGACGAGCGCTCCGTCGATGAGTTCGGTGTGGCGGGGGGCCTCGGGTAGGCGGTCCAGGTCGTCGGCGAACCAGCCTTCCGCGCGCGGCGGGCGCATCCAGTCGGGCAGCGCTGTCATAGGACTAGGTTAGCGAAGCAGTGATGCTCAGGGAGCGCCCGTAGCGAATCGAGAGATCGGAACCGATGTCGCGCCGAACCTGATCTTTTGGGTGACCAGAGGCTCACGCCCGGCGCGGGCGTTACGGTCCGGACCGACGGTGAGGCCGCTTCGTAGGTACGGCGGTTTCTCCCGTAGCCGTACCGGAAAAGGGTCTCAGCGAAGCGCCGGGAAGATCGTGCCTGCGATGATCAAGCCCGCCAGGGCCCCGGCCACCACCTGGGCGGGAGTGTGCGCGGTGAGCCGGACCCGCGCCCAGCAGCCGAGCAGCACCAGCGGGGTGCCGATGAGGATGAGTGGGCCGTAGACCGCGGTGAGTGCGGTGAGCGTGCCGGCGGCGACGCCGGCGTGGATGGACATCTTCCACCAGTGAGTGACCAGGGCGAACACGGCGAGACCGGTGCCGCCCGCGGTGAGCAGGGCGAGGACCTCGCGTGGGGCGCCGAGCGCGAGCATCACCAGCAGGCCGGCGATGAGCGAGGCGGTGCCGAACAGCAGCGGGATTCGCCGGGCGGCGCGTTCCGGGATGTGGTGGTTGGTGAGCCGTCCCTTGCGGACGCCGTGCAGCACGTAGCCGAGCGGGATCACCGCGGCGAAGAGCGCTCCGGGCAGGCCCCACCAGCGGGAGACGCCGGGGGTGTCGCCGGCGTGCCAGCCGACGGTCAGCAGCAGCGCGGCCACCAGGACCGCGGGGGCCAGCACCTCGGAGACGACGGTGGCGAGCCGGTCCAGAGCGTTCCGGCGATCTTCGGCGACGGCGTTGATCACGCCACCATCATCGCAACAGCTGCCGCATAACCCGCAAAACGCCGCCGGTGTCGAGGCAGCTGATTTGCCGACGCCAGCGGGGTTTGCTGGCGGCGGGAAATCACCTGCCTCGACACCGGTTACAAGGCGTTTTGCCGCGGAGCGAAGCGGAGCCATTAGGCCCAGCGTTTTGCCGCGGAGCGAACCGGAGCCATTAGGCCCAGCGTTTGCCGCGGAGCGAAGCGGAGCAATCGAATTCAGTCGTCGGGCTCGGCCATGGTCTGGAAAGCGGCGGCCAGTGCCTTCAGGTCGAGGTCGCCGAGGTGGTCGAAGATGTGGCGGCGGACGCTGGCCAGATGGGTGGGCCAGGCCTCGCGCAGGCGGGCCAGCCCCTTCTCGGTGAGGACGGCGTTGGCGCCGCGCGCGTCCTCCTGGCAGCGGATCCGGCGCAGATGGCCGAGCGACTCGAGTTTCGCGGCGAGCCGGGTCATCCCGCTCAGTGACATGTCACACGCGGTGGCCAGCTCGCTCATCCGCATCAGCTGGCCGGGGGTCTCGGAGAGGTGGCGCAACACCGCGTACTCGCTGGCGGACATGCGCTGTTCGCGCATCAGATCAGCGTCCAGCGCACGTGGCATGACCAGCAGGAACCGGCCGAGCGCCCGCATCACGGCCTCCTCGTCCGGGCTGAGCGGTACAGGGCCGGTCGGAGACATGGAATCGATCGTACGGCGGGGCGCGAACCACTCTGCGCCTCGCCGGGGCAACGCGTGAGCCCGGTCGCGGGCTGCGTGGGTCCCCGATTCGGGTGACCGCGGGAGACTTGCCTGCGCGCCGGAGAGAGTCACAATGCTTTGGTGCAAAACCAGACAACTAGTGACTCTTGGCAGCATCTGCTCGAAATGCCACGAAAGTCTTGGTGGGCCCAGCTGCCGTTCGGTGTCCGGATGGCCGCCGGTGCGGGCGCGCTGTTCGTGCTCGTCGGCGGCGGAGCGGCGGGGATCTCCACGATGACCACCCCGGACGGGACGCCGGTCGCGGCCGCCGAGGGGGCCGTCCAGCCGGACCCGGGCGCCGCCCGGCTGGAGGAGAACCCGGAGGTGGTCAGCCGTGCTGCGGCCGCCGCCCAGCCGCTGCCCAAACGCCGCGGCCACACCCCGGCGGCGCCGGTCCCCGCCGGGAAGCCGGCCGGCACCGACCAGCTGAGCCGCGCCCGGGTCGCCGACGAGCGCGCCGACCGGACCGGGCCGCGGCCCGCGCACACCAGCGGGAAGCGCGCCGGCCGGGACCGGCGGGAACCGGCCGCCGGCCCGGTCGTCACCACCCGCACCGACGAACAGACCCGGGCCATCCCGTTCCGGACGAAGGTGATCCGCGATCCGGCGCTGCCGCGTGGGACCCGGTTCGTGCGGTCGCCCGGCGCGCCCGGTGTGGAGACCGCGCGGTACCTGGTCACCCTCACCGACGGAAAGCAGACCGCGCGCCGGCTGCTCGGCAAGACCGTCACCCGGAAACCGGAGAACCGGGTCGTGGTCTTCGGCGCCTTCCGCAAGCCGGACCTGGACGCGGCTTGCGAGCACGCGATGGCTCTCTGCGTGCCGATGGGGCGTACCGCGGTGTGCCCGCCGGAGGCCACCCCCGGCCCGGCGGTGACGGTGGCGGTGACGCCGTCGCCGTCGACGTCGCCCGGGACCGTCGTGACCGAGGAGGACCTGCTGGCCGCGGGTGAGGAGTTGCTCGACGGCGTACTCCTGGAACCCGCCTCCCTGTGCTGACCGCCGCGAGGTGATGATCGGGGACATGGGATTGACCGATGCCCGTCTGGGCGAGCTGGCCGAGTACCTCGTCACCGTGCCCGGCGTGGTCGGGGTGGTGCTCGGCGGAAGCCGGGCCCGTGGCACGCACGCCCCGGACTCCGACACCGATCTCGGCCTCTACTACCGGGGGCCGCTGGACACCGGCCGCCTCGGCGAACTCGCCGCGGAGGTGGCCGGGCCGGGCGCCCGGGTCACGGCGACCGGCGAGTGGGGGCCGTGGGTGGACGGCGGCGGCTGGCTGACCGTCGACGGCGGCCCGGTGGACTGGATCTACCGGGACGTCGACCGGGTCCGGGCCTGCTGGGCCGACGCCGAGCGGGGCCGGTACGCGTTCCACGTCCAGGCCGGCCATCCGCTGGGCGTGACCGACTTCTCGTACCCCGGTGAACTGGCATCCGGCCGTATCCTGGCCGATCCCTCCGGTGAGCTGGCCGATCTCCGGGCGGGGATGCGGGTCTATCCGAGGCCGCTGGCCGAGGCCCTGGTGGCCGGTCTGTGGGAGGCCGACTTCCTGATCGGGCTGGCCCGCAAGGCGGTGTCCCGCGGCGACAGCGCGTACGTCGCCGGATGCCTGTTCCGGATGGCCGGGGTGCTGGCACACGCGCTGCACGGCGCGGCCGGTCACTGGCTGATCAACGAGAAGGGCGCGGTCGCCGCGGCGGCCGCGCTGCCCGGGGCGCCGGCCCGGTTCAAGACCCGGATGGACGCCGTCTTCGCCACGGTGGACGGCGATCCGGTACGCCTCGCCGCCGCGATCGATCTGGCCGCCGATCTGGTCCTGGAGACCACCGACGCGTGCGCGACGATGTTGCGGTGACCTGCGGTTCTGCAGACTCCGCTGCTACCCGCCTGCCGGCTCGCTAGGCTGAAGTCGAAAATCCGCAACCCGGAGGCGACCGGCTCCGTTGTGACTTCGGAGTCCATTCGTAGGTGTGAGGAGAACCATGTCCGGCAAGGGCGGCGAAGGCGGTAGCTGACGTTGACGTGGGTCTCCGTCCCGGTCAGTGCAGAGCGACCGTGGCGAGGCCCACCAGCACCGCCGACAGGAGCATCGCCACCGCGAAGACGGTGTTGTGACCGAGCAGGATCGCCCGTCGACGGGGTTGACCGCCCTCACCACCGCCCGGCGCCGGGACCGGATCCAGGTCGTGGCCGAAGAGTTCCGGCCGATATCTCCGGGTCAACGGCCTCGTCAGATGGGTGAGCACCGGTGATCGCCTCCGGGGGTCGAGGATCGAACGGCGTTACTCGATCGATTGCGATGACTCCCGGTAGCATGCGGCGGGCCGGAATGGGCGAGCAATGGCTACTCGTCAGTAACCGTCGTGGGTGGGCCGGTCTGGCATGGTCGTTCCCCTGATCGGTCACCGGATATCGGGCGAACAGGCGTCCCGTGCCGTGACCATTCACTCCATGTGAGGATTTGTCGGTAACGCTCACTTCGCCATCATTGGGGCGATGCCGGAGACACCATCGACGTATCACGCACTGTTCAGGGGCACCCTGAACGCCTCGGTCGTGCTCATCGGTCTGGCATCGGGTGTCGCGCAGCTAGCCGAGATACCCACCCGGATCGGCCAGTGGGCGCTCACCGCGATATCCCTAGCCTGCCTGCTCTACTTCGTGGTCCGCCTGTGGCAGCTCGCCTTCGTGGTCCGGATCCGCGACCTGAAGGCCGACCTGCGGGAGACCACCAGCCGGCTCGCCCTGCAGCAGGCCGGGCACCAGCACTACCTGGACGCCATCCAGCGGATCAGCGACCGGGAGAAGCCGCTCTTCACGGAGACCCTCGAGGTGCTCGTCGCGATCGGCGCCGACGACGACAGCGACCGCATCGTGGAGAAGCGGGTCACCACCCCGGAGCCGCTGGTCACCCACCGGACCATGCGCCCGATCGTGCCCACCGACACCGACCGGCTGGCCCGCCTCGACGAGATCTCGTTCAAGACGTTGCGGCCGGTCGGCGGCACCATCACCGCGCTGCCCCTGGAACAGACCCGGCTGCTGCGTGTCTGGCTCATCTTCGACCCGGCGATGACCACGCCGACCGAGTGGCAGGTCGAGTACCGCCCCCGGGGACTGTGGCGGCCACTGCGCGAACGCGGCTGGGACCAACTGGTCTGGGAGGACCGCCTGCCCACCGCGAGCGGCACCCCGTCCGCCTTCACCCGCTTCCAGGTGACCTTCAGCTTCCCGGACAGCGATCAGCCGCCCAGCGTCAAGGAACGACAGGGGTACGGCCAGATGAGCGAACCCGAACGCGACGCTCGCGGCCGGTGGGAGGTGGTGTGGCGGGACGAGAAACCCGCCGGCCGCCGCTACGTCTGGGATCTCACGCAGGCGGTCGGCGGGCACTGAACCCGGTCAGGAGGCGTACGACAGGATCAGGTTGTGCACGTGGTGAGCCTTGTCGGAGCCACGGAACTCGATCTCGTACACGTGGGTGCCGACGGTGATGGCAATCGTGCCGGACGAGAAGAACTGGCCGGCCCAGCTCTTGTTGCTGATCACGCTGACGCTGCTCACCTTGGAGTAGGGGATGCTGGTGATCGCGAAGCGCTTACCGACGAAGGACTTGTCCTGGATGATGATCCGCCGGCTGGTGAGGCCGATGAAGCCGGTCCCGGCGCCGATCGCGTCGTAGACCGCGATGATCTGCTCGCCCTCCAACAGACCGCTCTGGATCTGTTCGAGCTGGCCCTTGTTGTCGTACGCCACGTCAGTCATTCGCGCAGCGTAGTCCGCCCGTTCTACGGCCTTCCGACCACGGTGCGGTAGAAATCCTCGATCCGGGCCGCCAGGGTGACCTCACCGTCGGTGATGGTCGAACCGTCCTGCGGACCCAGGCAGATCTGAGTGTGACCGTTGACGCGCCGGATGGTCGGCCTGATGTGAAGAGTGTCCGCCGCGACCTTGATCCGCTCGGTCAACGCGGCATGCTGACTGTCGTCACATGCCAGATCCCGGCGGAGCTGCACCCCGTCACGGGTCCATCCGCTGAGTAGCGCAAGGGCGTCGCTGAGATAATCCGCGCCGGAGTCCCGGCGTTTTCTGGCCCGCACTGCCGCACCCCCCTAGCGTCGTTGCCGGCTTGTGGCCGAACTGTCGCCGTGTCGTCATGGTCGGTGCCCCACAGTTTCGTCCGTCCGGACACTCGTGTCCACGGCCACATATCCGTGATTGCGTGACGATCAGGGCACCAGTGGGCAACCTGAACGACGAACTTCTGTGCGATCTTTGATCGCATGCGGCCCGAACAGTACGTCAAGCGCCACCCATCACCCAGGGTGATCGTGGCTGCTGTGATCATTACCGCCGGCCGGGTGCTGGCCTGCGAGCGCAGCTCCCCGCCGGAGGCGGCCGGGCGGTGGGAGTTCCCGGGTGGCAAGGTCGAGCCGGGGGAGACCGAGCGGCAGGCGCTGGTCCGGGAGTGCGCCGAGGAGCTCGGCGTCCGGGTGGAGGTCGGCGACCGGGTCGGCCCGGACGTGCCGCTGGCCCACGGCCGGGCCGTGCTCCGCGTCTACGCCGTCACCCTGCTCGGTGGCGACGTGCCGGAGGCGCTGGAGCACCGCTCCATGCGCTGGCTGACCGTGGACCAGCTGGACAGCGTTCCGTGGCTGCCCGCCGACGTGCCGATCGTGGCGGAACTGCCGCCACTGCTCAAGGTCTAGGAGTACTGCTTACGCAGCTCCCGCTTGAGCACCTTCATGCTCGGGCCGAGAGGCAGCGACTCGGTGAACCGCACCTGACGCGGGTACTTGTGCTTGCCGAGCCGCTCCTTCGACCACTCGATGAGTTCGGTCTCGGTCAGGCCCTGGTCCGAAGGCACCACGACCGCACAGATCTCCTCACCCAGGGTCTCGTCGGCCACGCCGATCACCGCGACCTGCTGGATCGACGGGTGCCGGGCCAGCACCTCCTCGACCTCGCGCGGGTAGACGTTGAAGCCGCCGCGGATGATCAGGTCCTTGGTGCGGTCGACGATGCTGATGAAGCCGTTCTCGTCCCGTACGCCCAGGTCGCCGGTGCGGAACCAGCCGTCGATCAGGGCCTCGGCGGTCGCCTCCGGGCGGTTCAGGTAGCCGGCGAAGACGTTGTGGCCGCGGATCACGATCTCGCCCAGCTCGCCGTCCGGCAGGAACTCGATCCGCTCCGGCACCTCCGGCCGGGCGATCTCCACCTCGACACCCCAGATCGGGTGCCCGACCGTACCGGGCTTCGCTCCGAATGCCGGCTGGTTGGTGGTCGCCGTCGGGGAGGTCTCGCTCAGCCCGTACCCCTCCCAGATCGTCGAGCCGAAGGCTCCGGCGAATTTCTCCAGAACCGCGACCGGCAGCGAGGCGCCACCGGAGACGCAGAGCTTGAGCCGCGGCAGGGTCTCCGCCTTGCCCGCCGCCTCCAGCAGGCCGATGTACATGGTCGGCACGCCGTGGAAGATCGTCACCTTTTCCCTGAGCATCAGCTCGATCGCCGCCTCACCGGTGAACCGGGGCAGCAGCACCAGCGTCCCGCCGAGCCGGAAGGTCGCGTTCATCCCGACCGTCTGGCCGAACGTGTGGAACAGCGGCAGACAGCCGAGCACCACGTCGTCGCCGGTCAGCGGGTGGACGTCGAACACGTTCACGGCCGCGTTCATGACCAGGTTGAGGTGCGTCAGCATGGCGCCCTTGGGCTTGCCCGTCGTCCCGCTGGTGTAGAGGATCACCGCGACGTCCTCGGCCTCGCGGGTCACGTAGGTCCGCAGCGGCTCCAGCGTCGCCGAGATCTCCTCCAGGCGCGGCGGGTACTGCGGCAGATCGGCCGGGAGCGGACCGACGTTGACCAGCTTGGTGCCAGCCGCGGCCGCCGCGGGAGCGCCCGCCGCGAGGAACGCCGAGTGGGTGACCAGCAGCTTCGCGCCACTGTCGGCCAGCACGTAGCCGACCTCCTCGGCGTTGAGCAGCAGCGAGACCGGCACGATCCGGGCGCCGACGGCCAGCGCGGCGAAGTAGACCCGGGGGAAGTCGCCCACGTTGGGGATCATGATCGCCACGGTGTCGCCCGGACCGACGCCCAGTTCGCGCAGGCCCGCCGCGTACGAGCGGGTCTGCGCCCACAGCTCGCGATAGGTGATGCGCTCTCCACCGGCGTCGACGATCGCCACCTTCTCGGGGTACCGGCGCGCGGCCTCTGCCAGAACGGTGGCGAGGGATAGCGTCGTCATGATGATCTCCCTAAGTGATGTACGTCGCAGCTGTGCTTAAACTAGCGGCGTAAGTTTTTACACGTCCAGTGTTGATTTCGGTTTTCTCGCAGGGAGCTCTCATGGCCAGGCCCCGGCAGGCGCTGCTCACCAAGGAGCGCATCGTCGAGGCGGCGGCCGCCCTGATCGACGCCGAAGGGCTGGACGCGTGCTCGATGCGGCGCCTCGCCACCGAACTGGGAGTGCAGGGCCCGTCGCTGTACAACCACTTCGCCACCAAGGCGGAGATCGTCGACGCGGTCGCCGAGGTGGTGGTCGCGCAGGTCGACATCTCGGTGTTCCACGGCAACGACTGGCGTGAGGCGCTACGGCTGTGGGCGAAGTCGTACCACGCGGTCCTCGCCGCGCACCCGAACATCGTGCCGGTGCTGGCCACCGGTCCCGGCCGCCGCCCAGCCGGGCTGGCCATGGCCGAGGCGGTCTACGGCGCGCTGATCGACGCCGGCTGGTCACGGGCCCGGGCCACCCACATCGGAGCCCTGATGCGCTACCTGATCACCGGCTCCGCACTGGGCTCCTTCGCCCTCGGCTTCGACGCCGACCCGGAGCTGTACGACCACTATCCACACCTGCACCGCGCCCACGAACTCGCGGCCCACCGGGACGCGGTCGACGAGGGTGCCTTCCAACTCGGGCTGGATCTCCTGATCACCAGCCTGTCCGACCGCTACGACCTGGGGGTACGCCGATGACGCCGGTCCACCGTGACGAGCTCTGGATCGGGGGCGCGTGGGTGCCCCCGGAATCCAGCGAACGGATCGGAGTGGAGAACCCGTACACCGAGGAGGTGTTCGGGCACGTGCCGGCCGGCACGGCCGAGGACGTCAACCTCGCCGTCTCGGCGGCCCGGGCCGCCCTGCCCGGCTGGGCGAACCTGCCGGCCGCCGAGCGCGGCGCGGCCCTCGGGCGCCTGCACCGGGCGCTCGCGGCCCGCGCCGACGAGATCGCCCGGATCGTCGGCCTCGAACTGGGCACCCCGCTCAAGATCGCCAAGGCGGTCCAGGCGGGCCTGCCGATCACCGTCCTCGCGGGGTACGCCGAACTCGCCGCCCAGCCGTGGGCGGAGGAGACGATCGGCAACTCCCTGGTGGTGCACGAGCCGGTCGGCGTGATCGGCGCCATCACCCCGTGGAACTACCCGCTGCACCAGGTCATCGCCAAGGTCGGCGCGGCACTGGCGGCCGGCGACACGGTGGTGCTCAAGCCCAGCGAGATGACCCCCCTCGTGGCGTTCCTGCTTGCCGACGCGGCCGCCGAGGCGGACCTGCCACCCGGCATCCTCAACCTGGTCAGCGGCACCGGCCCGGTGGTCGGCGCGGCCATCGCCGGGCACCCGGACATCGACATGGTGTCGTTCACCGGCTCCACGGCGACCGGCCGGGCGATCAGCCACGCCGCCGCCGACCGCGTCGCCCGGGTGTCGCTGGAGCTGGGCGGCAAGTCCGCCAACGTCATCCTGGAGGACGCCGACCTGGTCAAGGCGGTCAAGGTCGGCGTCGGCAACGCCTTCCTCAACTCCGGCCAGACCTGTACGGCGTGGACCCGCATGCTGGTCCACCGGGCCCACTACGACGAGGCCGTCGAACTCGCCGCCAAGACGGCCGCCGGCTACACCCTCGGCGACCCGTTCGACCCGGCCACCCGGCTCGGCCCGCTCGCCTCGGCCGTCCAGCGGGACCGGGTCCGCGGGTTCATCGAACGGGCCTCCGCCCGCCTCGTCGCCGGTGGGCTGGACGCGCCGGTGCCCGCCACCGGCCACTTCGTCGCGCCGACCGTCTTCGCCGACGTCGACCCGGACAGCGAACTGGCCCAGGAGGAGATCTTCGGCCCGGTCCTGTCGATCATCGGCTTCGATTCCGACGACGAGGCCGTCGCGATCGCCAACAATTCGAGGTACGGCCTGGCCGGCGCCGTCTGGGGCAGCGACGAGCGGGCCCTGGCCGTGGCGCGACGGCTGCGTACCGGCGCGGTCGACGTCAACGGCGGGGCGTTCAACCCGTTCGCCCCGTTCGGCGGTTACAAGCAGTCCGGTATCGGTCGTGAGCTGGGCGCGTACGGCCTGGCCGAATTCCAGCAGGTGAAGGCGATTCAACGATGAGTCACTACATGCGAGGGCTGGTGGTCCGCAGCGCGGGCGCGCCGGCTGAGATCGCCGAGCTTCGGCTGCCCGAGATCGGGCCGGGCCAGGTGCGGGTCAAGGTCCGTGCCGCCGGTGTCTGCCACTCCGACCTTTCCATGATCAACGGTACGCTGCGCCCGCCGCACCCGCTCGTGCTCGGTCACGAGGCGGCCGGCGAGGTGGTCGAGGTCGGCGAGCACGTCACGCGTACGAAGGTCGGCGACCACGTGGTCCTCGACTGGCAGCCGGCCTGCCGGACCTGCTGGTTCTGCGAGCACGGCCAACCGTGGCTGTGCAGCACCTCGTCCGGCGTAGCGGCCCTGGCGAACGGGCTCACCCTGGACGGTGCGCCGGTCCACGTCACCCTCGGGCTGGGCGCCTTCGCGGAACAGGTGGTGGCCCCGGAGAACGCGGTCATCGGAGTACCCAAGGAACTGGCCTTTGACGTGGCGGCCCTGCTCGGGTGCTCGGTGCTCACCGGCAGCGGCGCGGTCCGCAACACCGCCCAGGTCCGGGCGGGCGAATCGGTGCTGGTCATCGGCCTCGGCGGAGTCGGGCTGTCGGCGGTCGCCGCGGCCCGCGCGGCCGGCGCCGGCAAGGTCATCGCCGTCGACGTCACCGAGGCGAAGAAGGGCCTGGCCGAGGCGGCCGGCGCCACCGACTTCGTGGTGTCCTCGGACAACCTGTCCAAGGACATCCGTAACCTGACCGGTCGGCTCGGCGCCGATCACGCCATCGAATGCGTCGGCCGGGCGTCGACCATCCGCGCCGGGTGGCGCGCCACCCGGCGCGGCGGCCAGGTCACCGTGGTCGGCATGGGCGCGGCCGACGACATGGTCCAGCTGGGCGCGCTCGACATCTTCTCGTCGGCGCGGACACTCAAGGCATCGGTGTACGGCCAGGCCGACACCGACATCGAGGTGCCGGCCCTGGCCCGCGACGTCCTCGACGGCAAGCTCAACCTGGACCACCTGATCACCGACCGGATCACGCTGGCCGAGGTCCCGGCCGCTTTCGACCGCATGTCCCGCGGCGAGGGCGCCCGCTCCGTAGTCCTCCTCTGACCGCCGAAAGGGTGGGCCGCCGCTCGGTGGCTCACCCTTTCGGGGGAACATCGGCCAGGGATGATTGATATCGTGATATCACTGCCTGCATGCCGGAGGTCACCATGCCGAACATCCTTATTCGGGACCTGAGCCAGGAAGCCGTCGACCGGATCGATGCCGCTGCGGCGCGGCTCGGACTGTCGCGAAACGAATACCTTCGCCGTAGGTTCGAGGAAGGCATCCCCCCGGTCGAACGCACGGTGACCGCAGCGGACTGGGACCGATCCGCCGAGGTCTTCGCGGACCTGGACGATCCCGACGTAATGGAGTCGGCGTGGCGGTGACGAGCTGGTTGATCGACAAGTCCGCCTACGTCCGCCTGCAATCCGGCCTGGTAACGAACCGGGACGATTGGAGCACCCGGATCGGCCGTGGACTGGTGCGGCTCTCCACGATCACCCGGCTCGAGCTCGGCTACTCGGCGCGCTCGGGTGAGGCCGGCCGGCGACAGTTCGCACGCCCACCGCTGTCATACATGCCGGTCGAATACCTGACGCCCGCCATCGAGGACCGGGCCCTGGAGGTGCAGATGATCCTCGCTGACCGAGGCCAGCACCGGGCCCCGTCTATTCCGGACCTGCTCATCGCAGCGACCGCCGAGAAGGCCGGCCTGACCGTGCTCGCGGTGGACAAGGATTTCGAGCTCATCGCCACGGTCACCGGTCAACCAGTGGAAGCCCTGGTCGGCTGATCGTGCGCCCCGCGTCCGGAGAGGTAGCCCTCCGCTGACCGCTGTCGATCGTCCGGAGCCGGCCATGTCGCGGCCGGCTCCGGACGATCTCAAGCCGCGTCGGACCGGGCGGCCGCACGCGTGGGTGGCGACCGATCCGGTCGAGCCGCTGGGCCCGCCCGAACCGGTCGGCGACCTGATCGCCTGCCACGCCGCGGCCGGGATCCAGCTGCGGATCCTCGACAACCCGTGGCCGTTCTGGGACCAGGTCACCGCCGGCACCGTGGGTTTCAGCGGCATCCGTTTACGCAACGCCCTGTCCCGGCCCGCCTGACCAGCGCGATTCGGGGTGCGAGCTGTCGCACCCGGGCCGATCAACGCGATTTTCAGGTGCGGGCTGTCGCACCCGGGCCGATCAGCGCGATTTCAGGTGCGGGCGGCCGCGCCCGGGTTGATCAGCGCTCCCACCGTGCGGGCCAGGGCTGACCGGGCCGACTCGACCGACAGCTCCATGCCGTCGCGCCACGACGCCCACGTCGGCCAGAGGCTGACCGCGGTCAGAGCGTTGAGCAGGTCCTCGTCGCTGCCGATCTCATGGGCGAAAGTGGTGGTCAGCTCGTCCCGTACCCGTGCGGTGTGCAACTTGCGATAGCGCTGCAATCCGGCCGAGAACGGCTCCTTGAGCGCGGAAGCCCGCGCGGCGGGCCCGATCTCCTCCAGCAGGCGGGCCCGCTGGTGGCTGAACGCCTCGATCCGCTCGGCCAGCGGAAGATCCGCCGGAATCGGCCGGTACGACGCGTCGCGCTGCTCCAGGACACGCTGACCACTGGCGGCCATCAGCGCCTCCATGTCGGCGAAATGGCTCCACAGGGCGCGCAGCGACACCCCGGCCAGCTTGGCCACCCGGTCGGCGGTGGGGCGCATGTCCCCCTCGCCGATCAGCCGGAGGTGCGCGTCGACGATCGCGTTGCGGGTCCGCTCGGACCGTGCGGTGCGACCGTCGACGCGGGTGGGCGGTGTGGTCACGAACCGCTCCGGTAACGCTTCAGCTCCCGGTGGGCCAGGGAACGCTTGTGCACCTCGTCCGGGCCGTCGGCCAGGCGCAGCATGCGGGCGCTCGCCCACAGTCCGGCGAGCGGGGTGTCCTGGCTGAGCCCGGCCGCGCCGTGCGTCTGGATCGCCTTGTCGAGGATCCACTCCACGGCGGACGGCACCACGATCTTGATGGCCTGGATCTCGGTGTGCGCGCCCCTGTTGCCGACCGTGTCCATCAGCCAGGCGGCCTTGAGCACCAGCAGGCGGGCCTGCTCGATGCGGACCCGCGACTCGGCGATCCAGTCCTGGATGACGCCCTGCTCGGCGAGGGTCTTGCCGAAGGTGGTGCGGGCCAGCGCCCGGGTGCACATCAGCTCCAGCGCCCGCTCGGCCATGCCGATCAGCCGCATGCAGTGGTGGATCCGGCCGGGTCCGAGCCGGGCCTGGGAGATGGCGAAGCCGCCGCCCTCGACGCCGATCAGGTTGGCGGCCGGCACCCGCACGTTCTCGAAGATCAGCTCGGCGTGACCGCCGTGGTCGCCGTCGGTGTAGCCCATGACCGTCATGCCGCGCTCGACGGTCAGGCCCGGCGTGTCCCGGGGGACCAGGATCTGGCTCTGCTGCACGTGCCGGGCGGCGTCCGGATCGGTCTTGCCCATCACGATGAAGATCTTGCAGTTCGGGTTCATCGCGCCGGTGATGTAGAACTTGCGACCGTTGATGACGTAGTCGTCGCCGTCCCGCTCGATCCGGGTGCCGATGTTGGTGGCATCGGACGAGGCGACCTGCGGCTCGGTCATCGCGAAGGCGGACCGGATCTCCCCGGCCAGCAGCGGCTTGAGCCAGCGGTCCTGCTGCTCCGGAGTGCCGAACTCGGCGAGCACCTCCATGTTGCCGGTGTCCGGGGCGGCACAGTTGAGCGCCGCCGGCGCCACCGCCGGGCTGCGGCCGGTGATCTCGGCGAGCGGCGCGTACTGGAGGTTCGTCAGGCCGGCGCCGTGCTCACCGGGAAGGAAGAGATTCCACAGGCCGGCCTCCTTGGCGGCCTCCTTCAGGCTCGCCAGGATCGCGGGCGGCTCCCAGCCGTCGGTGTGGAACGAGGCCTCGGCGGGGTAGACGTACTCGTCCATGAAGGCGAGCAGTCTCTTGCGGTAGTCCTCGGTCTTCGCGTCGTACTCGAAGTCCATCAGTTTCCTTCCAGCGCTCGGTGGCCCTGCTCGACCAGGGCGGGAACCATCGCCCCGACGGTGTCGAAGCCGGGGCCGACCGTCTGACCCTTGATGTAGCGGTAGTGCACGCCCTCGAGGATGACGGCGAGCTTGAAGGCGGCGAAACCCACGTACCAGTGCAGGTCGCTGACGTCCCGCTTGCTCCGCTCGGCGTACCGGGCGGAGATCTCGTCGAGGGTGGGATGGCCCGGGATGTCGATCGGGGCCACCGGCACACCGTCACGCTCCAGCATCGGGCGCCCGGCGTAGATCAGCATCAACGCCAGGTCGCTGAGCGGGTCGCCCAGTGTGGACATCTCCCAGTCCAGCACCGCGTTCACCGTCAGCTTGTCGCTGACCAGCACGTTGTCCAGGCGGAAGTCGCCGTGCACCACGGCGCCGGCGCCGTCCGGGATGTCGGTGGCGAGACGGGCGTGCAGCTCGTCGATGCCGGAGAGCTCCCGGCTGCGGGACGCGTCAAGCTGCTGCTTCCAGCGGCGCACCTGCCGGGCGTTGAAGCCCTCCGGCTTGCCGAAGTCACCGAGCCCGATCGCCTGCGGGTCCAGCGCGTGCAGGTCGGCGAGGGTGTCCACGAGCGTGAACGTCAACTCCCGGAACTCGGTGGGGGAGAGGCCGGCGGGGTCCCGGTAGATGGTGCCGTCGACGTGCTCCATGAGGTAGAACGGCGCCCCGATCACCTCGGTGTCGGTGCAGAGCAGCACCGGCTTCGGCACCGGGAAATCGGCCTTGGAGAGGGCGTCGAGGACCTTGTGCTCGCGGGCCATGTCGTGGGCGGTCGGCAGCACGTGCCCCAGCGGCGGGCGGCGCAGCACCCACCGGTTGACGCCGTCGGTGACCGCGTACGTCAGGTTCGACCTACCGCCCGCGAACATCGTCCCGGAGAGCGGCGGGCTGTCCAGATAGGCCTGGAGTTTTTCCAGGTCGAGGCCCTTCATGAGGACGCCTGCCGCTCGAAACCGCGCTGAAGTTTGTTCATGCCACCCAGCCAACGGTCCGGATCGCTCGCACGCAAGCGGTAGTAGCCCTCGACTTCCGCGTGCGGGAGGATCAGGAAACCCTCGCCGTCCAGCGAATCGGCGACCAGGTCGGCGACCGTCTCCGGGGCCAGCGCCCCCTCGGCGAGCAGCGACGCCGACCCGCTGCCGCTTTCGTTGCCGCGGGTCAGCATGTCGGTGCGCACGCCCTGCGGGCAGAGCGCCTGCACGATCAGACCCCGATGGGCGTACGTCGCTCGCAGCCACTCGGCGTAGGCCAGCGCCGCGTGCTTCGTGACCGAGTAGGTGGCGCTCCCCAGCAGGGTCAGCAGCCCGGCCGCGCTCACGGTGATCAGCAGTCGCTTCGGCTCGCCGCTGTCCAGCCAGCGCGGCAGCAGTGCCCGGCTCACGTAGACGTGCGACATCACGTTGACCCCGAAGTCGCGCTGCCACTGCGCGTCCGGGGTCGTCTCGTCACCGGACGACAGCACCCCGGCGTTGGAGCAGAACAGGTCGATGCCGCCCAGCTCGGTCCAGGCGGTGTCGATCAGGTGCTGGACGTCGGCCTCGCTCGCCGCGTCGCCGGACACCGCGATGCCGCCGATCTCCCCGGCCACCGAGCGGGCGGCGTCGCCGTTCAGGTCGTTGACCACGACCCGGGCGCCGTCGGCGGCGAACCGGCGGGCCAGCGCCGCCCCGATTCCGCCGCCGGCGCCGGTGACCACGACCCGTTTCACTGGACGGCTCCGGTGAGGGTGAGGCCGCCGTCGATCACGATCGTCTGCCCGGTGATCCAGGCGGCGTCCGGCGAGCAGAGGAACGCCACGGTGCCGGCCACGTCATCGGTGTTGCCGAGCCGCTTGAGCGGATACGTGGCCGCCACCTCCGCCTCCCGCCCCTCGTAGAGGGCGGAGGCGAACCGGGTCTTCACGACCGCGGGCGCGACCGCGTTGACCCGGATCTTCGGGGCCAGCTCGACCGCGAGCTCTTCGGTGAGGTGGATCAGAGCGGCCTTGGTGGTGCCGTAGAAGGCGATCCCGGGCGCGGGGCGCACGCCGGAGACCGAGGAGATGTTGACCACCGAGCCACCGGTGTCGGCGAGCCCACCGCGCAGCGCCTCCTGGATCCAGCCGAGCGTGCCGATCAGGTTCACCTCGGCCATCTTGCGGGCCGCGTTCAGATCGAGGCTGGCCAGCGGCCCGTACGCCGGGTTGATCCCGATGTTGTTGATCAGTGTGGTGACCGGCCCGAACCGCTCCCGCACCGTGTCGACCACGGCCGCCCGGTGCGCCGGGTCATCGCCCTTTCCGGCCACGCCGAGGGCCACCTCGGGGCCGCCGAGCTCCTTCACCGCGGCCTCGAGGGCGTCGGTGTCACGGCCGGTGATCGCGACTTTCGCCCCCTGAGCGACGAATCGCTGGGCGATGGCGAACCCGATTCCGCGGCTTGCCCCGGTCACGATCGCTATCTGGTCCGCCATCGCTCAAACCTCCTGAAGTCGTGTTTTTGCAGTCCGAGTGCAGATATTACGCGGCCGGTACGCCACTCTGCGGCGGAGCCACGGGCTGACCCGTGTACGGCGCGACCGGACCGTCCTTGTCGTCGGTTGTGTACGGCGTGCCGAAGTACACCGCCTTACCGCCCTGGATCTTGGTGAGCTGCTCTCCGCCGTACCCCGAGTGGTCCTGCGCGGAGAAGCGCAGCGGCACCGAACCCGGACCCTGGAAGCCGTTCTTCTGCACGGCCTCGATGATCTTGTCGCGGGTCAGGTCCTTGCCGGCGGCCTGGAGCGCCTGCACGAACAGGTAGCCGACCGACATGCCGTAGACGACGTTGTTGTCGAATTCGGCGTTGCCGTTGTGCGCCGCGTTCACCTTCTTGAACAGCTGGATCCACGGGTTGGCATCGTCGTTGTTCAGCGGCAGGTAGTTGGCTGCCACCAGGCCCTCCATCAGGGGCGCGGCGGCACCCAGCGTCTTCCCGACGGTGGTCGGGTCGGCGCCGACGTTACTGACCACGAACTGCGGTTTGAACGCAATCTTCGCAGCCGTGCCGATCGAGAGGGCAGTGAAACCGGGCACAGTAGCCAGTACCACGACCTCGCAGCCGGCCGCCTTCAGCGCGCCCATCTGCGGGCCCACGTTCGGGTTGCTGGTCACGTAGCTCTCCTTGGCCGCCACCGGGCCGAGGATCTTCTCGATGCCGGCCAGGCTGTCCCGGCCGAAGTCGTCGTCCTGGCCCAGGAAGCAGGTCTTCTTGCCGGCCAGGTTCTCCTTGACGTACGTGCCGAGGATCTTGCCCTCGACCGTGTAGTCCGGGTTGAAGCCGAACGTGCCCGGGTACTTGTCCGGCTGGTTCCAGCTGCGGCTGCCGCTGGCCACGAAGAGGTCCGGCACCCGGTTGGTCTTGAGGAAGTCGAGCACGCCGGTGTGCGTCGGGGTGCCCAGGCCGTTGAGGATCGCGAAGACCTTGTCCTGCAGCACCAGCTCGCGCACCACGGTCTGGGTGTTGGCCGGGTTGTAGCCGTCATCCTTGATCTTGTAGCTGATCTTCCGGCCGTGCACGCCGCCGTTGGCGTTCACGTAGTCGAAGTACGCCTTGGTGGCCGGCGCGATCTTCGAATAGCCGGCCGCGGCCGGGCCGGTCAGCGGCATGTGGGTGCCGACCACGATCTCGCTGTCGGTCACACCCGGCACGCTCGCGCCGCTGGAACCGCTGCCGCCGCCCTCGCTCGTGCAGCCCGCGGTGGCGAGCAGCACGACGGCCAGGGCCGCCGTCGCCGTACGTTTCATCGATTCCTCCTGATAAGACGTGAAATTCGGGATGGGATGGATGCGAGGCCGCCGGGGGCGGCGAGCATGACGACGACGAGCACCACACCGAAGACGACGAGCGCGAGGTTGCCCTCGAGCTGCTGCGATCCGGTCTGCTCACCGACGGACTGGGCCAGGGTGGGAAGCACCACCAGCAGAACCGCGCCCCACAGGGCGCCGAACAGGCTCCCCAGCCCGCCAATCACGATGGCCATGACCAGGAACAGGGAGAGCGTCAGCGGGAACGCGCCGGGTGAGACGCTCTGCGCGAGCACGGCGAACAGCGCGCCGGAGACACCGGCGCAGACGGCGCTCACCACGAACGCCAGCACCTGGGTCCGCGCGATGTTGATCCCGGCCAGCTTGGCGGCGGTCTCGTCGTCGCGGACGGCCCGCAGGTCACGCCCGAACCGGCCGCGGATCAGCAGCGCCAGCAGCAGCACCACGACCAGCGCCGCGCCCCAGCACAGCCAGGCCTGCCAGCGCTCCATCGGGATCGTCTCCGGCGGCGGGTTCAGGATCACCGACAGGCCCTGGTCGCTGTTGAACGTCTCGTCGAACGTGCTGGTCACCGACGGGACCACGATCGCCACGGCCAGGGTGAGGCCGGCCAGATAGGGGCCGCGCAGCCGGGCCGCGGCCAGGCCGATCACCGCGCCGGCGGCGGTCGTCACCAGGATCGCCACGGCGAAACTGAGCGGCAGGTTCACCCACTTGTTCTGCGTCAGCGCCAGCGTGTAGGCGCCGGTCGCCATCAGCGCGCCGTGCCCCAGGGACAACTGACCGTTCAGTCCGGTGAGGACGGTCAGGCCCGCGGTGACGCAGAGGTAGGCGCCCGTCGTCGCGAGCTGATAGTTCCGGAACGGCGGCAGCACATACGTCAGCGCCACCACCAGGACCGCGCCGGCCGCGATCACCAGAGCCGGGTGCAGGCGCCGCCGGCGCTTCGGCACATTCAAACCCGCATCCGGTACGGCTGTCGCGTTCGCTTTCGTCTGTACGTTGGTCATGCTGGGCCTCCTTGGGCATGCCCACCCGGCCCGCGCCCGTGAGCCGCGGTCATGCCACCCTCGCTTTCGAACTGGAGAACAGGCCGCCCGGCTTGCCGAGCAGCACCAGCACGAGCAGGGCGAGGATCGCCATCGGGGCGACCGTGACGTCGATGTATCCGCTGACGTACGACAGCAGCAGACCCACGATCAGGCCGCCGACGACCGCACCGATCGGGCTGTCCAGACCGCCGACCACCGCGGCCGTGAACGCCGAGACGAAGACGACGTCCATGGCGGTCGGGTGGACGCCCAGTTCGGTGGGGACGACCAGCATCCCGGCGAGCGACCCGACCGCCGCCGCCAGCGCCCAGCCGAGCGTCAACATGCCGCCCACCGAGACGCCGAGCAGGCGGGACACGTCCGGTGCGAAGGCCGCGGCCCGCATCCGCAGACCGATCGCCGTACGGGTGAAGAGCAGCGTGAGAACGACGACCACCGTGCCCACCGCGGCGAAGACGAACAGGTCGTACCGCGACAGCATCGCGATCCCGCCCACCTCGAACGCGTCCCGGCTGAACGGCGTCTCCACCGGCTGGTACTCGTTGCCGTAGATGATGCCGAGCGTGCCCTGCAGAACCAGGACCAGGCCGAGCGCCACCACCACCCCGTTGAGCGGTGACGAGTGGTCGACGAACCGCATCACCACCCGCTCGACCAGAACCCCGAGCAGGAGCCCGGCCAGCAGGGCCACCACGAACCCGAGCCAGTAGGACCCGGTCGCGTTCGTCACCGAATAGGCGACGTAGACGGCGGCCACCGCCATCGAGCCCTGCGCGAAGTTGACGATCCGCGCGGCGCGCCAGATCAGGACCAGGGCCAGCGCGAACGCGGCGTAGACCAGGCCGCGGCTGAGCCCGTCGAAGGTCAGATAGATGAATCGGTCCATCGCTAGAACCCCAGGTAGGCGTGTCGGAGATCGGCGTCGTCGCGCAACACCGACGCCTTGTTACGGGCCACCACCCGGCCCAGCGCGAGCACCACGCCCTCGTCGGCGATGGAGAGCGCGCTGCGTACGTTCTGTTCGACCAGCAGGACCGCCAGGCCGGTGCGTTCCCGCAGGTCACGGAGCAGCGCCATGATCTGGCCGGTCACCTTCGGCGCGAGGCCCAGCGACGGCTCGTCGAGCAGCAGCAGCCTGGGCCGCCCGACGAGCGCCCGGCCCAGGGCCAGCATCTGCCGCTCACCGCCGGACAGTTGATGGCCGGCGAAGGTGCGACGTTGCGCCAGCGGCGGGAACAACTCGTAGACCTCGTCGAGCGCCTTCCGGGCATCCGCCCGGTCGCGCCGCCAGAGCCCACCGAGCCGCAGATTCTCGTCCACGGTCAGTTCGGTGACCACGCCGCGCCCCTCCGGGACGTGCGCGATGCCCCTCCGCACCAGGTGCTCCACTTTGGTGCCGGCGAGGTCCGCGCCGTCGAAGAGGACCCGGCCACCCGAGCTGCGGACCAGACCCGAGAGGGTGCGCAGGAGAGTGGTCTTGCCCGCGCCGTTCGCTCCGAGCACGGCGACGATCTCTCCCGGTTGGACGGTGAGGCCGACGTCGTGCAGGACCGGTGCCGCGCCGTACCCCGCGGTCAGGCCGTCGACCTGCAGTAACGCCCCGGTCATGGCGATGCCTCCGGTGCGCTCCGGGTACGGGTGATCATCGGCGCTCCTCCTTTGGGGCCGCTCGGTGGGTATGCCGAGGAGAGCCGGGTCATGCCCGGCTTTCCGGATATGCGAAATGAGAGGCCGGTTCGGCCCCGTGCTGTGAAAGGCGTGCCGGGCTGTCAGCCCGGCAGGGAAACGGTGGCCCGGATCAGGCCGGAGCGCCGAGATAGGACTCGGTCACCCGTGGGTTCTCGCTGATCTCGCCCGGGGTGCCGAGCGCGATCGACCTACCGAAATCGAGCACCAGGATCTCGTCGCAGACCGACATCACCAGGTCCATGTGGTGTTCGACCAGCAGGACGGTGGTGCCGACCTCTTTGATCAGGGTGCCGAGCCAGCGGATCTCATCCGAGTCCAGCCCGCCGGCCGGCTCGTCGAGCATCAGGATGCGTGGCTTGGCGACCAGCGCCCGGGCCAGCTCGATGCGTTTACGAATCGCATACGGCAGCGCGCCGGGATGGGCGCCCGCGTATCGGGCGACGCCACACCGCTCCAGGGCGGTGAGCGCCTCCCGCTCGGCATGCCGGTTGCGTGCACCGACCATCACGTTTTCCAGGACGGTCATGCCGGCGAACTGGCCGACGCCCTGGAGGGTCCGTGCGATGCCGAGACGGTTCAAATGGTGCGGCCGGGGCCGCCAGGGCTGCCCGTCCAGCGTGAGTGACCCGGAGGTCGGGTTCACGAAGCCGCAGATGACATTGAAAAGGGTGGTCTTGCCCGCGCCGTTCGGCCCGATGACGCCCACGATCCGCCCCGGCGCCACGCGCAGGGAGACGTCGTCGAGTGCGGTCAAGCCGCCGAAGCGGACCGTGATGTTGTGGAGCGCGAGCTCCTTGAGCGGGGGATCTGTTGACATGGCCGCCTCGCCGGACCGGTGGAGATCCTGGATGGAGATGGAGCCTCAACTATTTACACTTGGAGTGTAACTTTCTCGGCGGACTCGTCAACCACTTGCGATGACCCTGTTACCTCAGGCCACGCCGGCGGGGCGGAACTGCACGCTGATCCGGGGTCCGGCGGCCTTCGCGGTCTTGGGCACGGCGTGCTCCCAGGTGCGCTGACAGGAGCCGCCCATCACGATCAGATCGCCGTGACCGAGGGGCAGCCGCAGCGTGTCGTGCCCGCCGGCGCGTGGTCGCAGCAGGAGATTTCGTGGGGAGCCGACCGAGACGATCGCGACCATCGTGTCCTGCGTGGCGGAGCGGCCGATGGTGTCGCCGTGCCAGGCCACGCTGTCACGCCCGTCGCGGTAGAGACACATCCCGGCGGTCATGAACTCCTCGCCGAGCTCATCGGCGTAGTGCCTGTTCAGTTCGGCGCGAGCGGCGGTCAGGGCGGGATGTGGCAGCGGCTCCTCCGCCGAGAACCAGCGGAGGAGCCGTGGAACGTCGACGACGCCGTCATACATCCGGCGGCGCTCGGCGCGCCAGTCGATGCCGAGCAGCGTCTCGAAGACGGCGTCGGAGCCGGGCAGCCACCCGGGCAGGATGTCCACCCAGGCGTCCGCGGTGAGGTGGCGGCGGGTGAGGCGGCCGGTCAGTGACCCGACCCGGACCTCAGCCGGCCCGGACAGCAGATCGAGCATCGAAGGCTGATAGGCACTGGTCATGCCGCCATGTTAGTACTGGCGTTCGATTCCGGCGGCCTTCATCTCCGAGCCTGTGGACAACGGATTCGCCGTTTCGCCTTCTGTGGACAACGGGCCGGACTCCGCCCCGGCCGTGGCAGGCTTCGGGCGCAACACCGTGGCGGCCAGGACCGCCGCGGCGATCCCGCCCACCACGCCGATGAGAGAGGTGACCGCGATGGCGTCCACGAAAGCGGCGCGGGCGGCCTCGGCCAGGCCCGTGTCTCCGGTCGCCACCGCCACCCCGAGCGCTTCACCGAGCGAGTCCCGCGCCGGCCCGGTGACGTCCGCCGGCATCGACGCGCGATACGCCGTGGTCAGCACACTTCCCAGGATCGCCACGCTCAGCGCGGTGCCCACCTGCTGGACCGTGTCGTTGACCGCCGAGCCGACCCCGGCCCGCTCCGGCGGAAGCGCCCCGAGCAGCGTTCCCACCGCGGCCGGCGCCGCCACACCACTGCCCATGCCGATGACGACCAGGGCCGCGGCGAGCTTCAGATACCCATCGTCCGGGTCGAGCGAGGAGAGGATCGCGAAGCCGCCGGCGACCAGCAGCAGACCGGCCGCCAGCGCAATCCGCGCGCCGAACCGCTTGTCCACCACCACGCCGACACCGTTGAAGGCCATCGTCGTCACGATCATCGGGATGAAGGCCGAGCCGGCCCGCAGCGGCTCGTATCCGAGGACGAACTGGAGGTATTGCGTGATCGCCAGCATCACGCCACCGGCGGAGAAGGAGAGCAGCACCAGCGACAGGCTGGCGCCCCGGAAATTGCGGTCCCCGAAGAGCGACAGCGGCAGCATCGGCTCGGCGACCCGGCGCTCCCAGAGGATGAATCCGGTCAGCGCGACCAGGGCGACGAGGAAACCGCCGATGGTGCGTGCCGACTGCCAGCCGTGCTCGGGTGCGGAGATCACGCCCCAGACCAGGGCGGTCATGCCGATGGTGGAGAGCAGGGCGCCGAGCGTGTCCGGCCGGCTGGCCGGGCCCCTGGACTCCGGGATGATCAGCACCGCGGCCACGATGCCGAGCACCACGATCGGGATGTTGAGGAGAAAGACCGAGCCCCACCAGAAGTGCTCCAGAAAGAAGCCGCCCAGGGTCGGGCCGCCGATCGCGCCGAGCATCAGCACGGAGCTCCAGATCGCGATCGCCTTCTTGCGCTCGTCCTCCGCGAAGACCGTGGTGAGGATGGCCAGGGTGCCCGGCATGAGGAAGGCGGCGCCCAGTCCCATCAGGCCACGGACCGCGATCAGCTGGCCGGGGGTCTGGCAGACGGTGGCCAGCGCGGACGCCCCACCGAAGATCGCGAGGCCGGTGACGAGACCGAGGCGGCGACCATGCCGGTCGGAGAGGCTGCCCGCGGTGAGCAGCGCGCCGGCGAAGACCAGGATGTAGGCGTCGATGATCCACTGAATGTCCGCGGTGCTCGCGCCGAGGTCGCGGATCAGGGCCGGGATGGCGATGTTGAGCACCATGTTGTCCACGACGGCCACGAGCAGGCTCAGGCAGAGCACGCCCAGGATCAGCCAGCGGCGGGGGTGACGGTCGGGCATAGACATGCCTCTCTCGTACGATGTTCGGTTGGACTCGAACACCGTACCAGTGGGCTCGAACACTGTGCGAGTCACTTTATGATGACCTCATGCCCGAATTCACCGACTCGGTGTGGACCCGCCCGGCCCGCCCGCGCACCGGTCAGCCGACCCTCAGCCGGGAGCAGATCGTGCGCGCGGCGATCGAGCTCCTCGACGCGGAGGGAGCGGCCGGCCTGAGCATGCGCCGGCTCGGGGCCCGCCTCGGTTCCGGCGCCACCTCGCTCTACTGGCACGTGGCGAACAAGGACGACCTGCTCGAACTGGCCGTCGACCAGGTGATGGGAGAGATCTACGTGCCGGAGCCGGGGGACACCCCGTGGCGGGTGGGCGTGTCGGTGATGGCCGACGGCATGCGGGCCATGCTGCTGCGTCATACCTGGGTGATCGGGCTGCTCGGGGTGCGGCCCACCATCGGGCCCAACGTGATGCGGATGGGCAACCGCAGCGTCGCTCTGCTCCTGGCGGCCGGGTTCACCGGGCCCGCCCTGTCGCACGTGCACTCGCTGATCACCGCGCACGTGATCGGCGCGGCCACCACCGAGGCCGCGGTCGCCGCCGCGGTCCAACGGGCCGGGCAGTCGGCGGCCGAGATCCGCGAGCAGTTGGAGCCGTTCATGGAGAAGACCGCCGGCGACTACCCCGACTACGCGCGCTGGCGGCAGGAGAGTGGGGTCACCGAGATGGACCCGGACCAGGTGTGGGACCAGAGCTTCGCCTTCGGCCTGGAGCGGATCCTCGACGGCCTCGAACTCTGGCGGGTCAACAACATCGGCGACACCTCGGCCGCCTAGCGCCGGGTGGGACCAGTCGCCTAGCGCTGGGTGGGTTCAGCCGTCTAGCGCCGGGTGGTATCAGTCGGTGGCGAGGCGGGCGTGCAGATGCATGTCGTGCCAGCCGTCGGCATGGCGGGCCTCGCCGCGTTTGGTGCCCTCCAGGAGGTAGCCGGACCGCTGGGCGACCTGGCAGGAGGCGGCGTTGTGGGTGGAGTGGCTTAATTCCAGGCGGTGCAGGCCGAGTTCGCCGATGCTCCACCGGGTCAAGGCGGTCAAGGCGCGGGGTGCGATCCGCTGGCCGCGGGCTGACGGGAGCACCCAGTACGAGACGTGCCCGAGACCCTCGGTGAGGCTGATGTGCCGCAGGCCGGTCTGGCCCACGACCTGCTCGTTCTCGACGATCGCCCAGCCCGCGTCCGTCTCCGCCCGCCAGCGGAGCGGCCACTGCGCGATCCATTCGAGCGCCTCGTCCCGGCTCAGGCTTCGGCAGTGCCATCGCTGGATCGCCGGGTCGGCGAAGCCCGCCACGACCGCCTCCACGTCGCTCTCTCGCCACGGCCGAAGTCGCAGCCCTTCACCGTCGATGACGGGCTGCGCCGATGTGGACAGCGAACCCGGCGGAAGCGCCGGCGTGGTGAGAAGAGGCACGCAGCGACTCTAGGGCCTCGACCACAGGACGAGCACGTGCCTCGAGTGGGAGTGCCGGGTGGGTGGCGTCGCACGGAGGGCTTCGCGTGTGCGGTGGCCGGGGTGACAGGGAGTGTGGGTGACCACGTGCCGGTCGGTGTGTGCGCTCACCTGCTCGGTGGTCGTGGTGACCACCGCTCACCCGCTCGGTGGTCGCGGTGACGTCCACGGTGCCCTGCGCTACGGCCGGGAGCGGCGGCACGAGGGGGAGCCGGGGTGGAGGCCGGCCCGCGGGACCACCCGCTCAAGCCCGGCGGGCGCGGCACGGCCCTGAGCGGGCAGCCGGCCGGCGCCGAGCAGGCGGGACGGTCCGAAATTGGCGGGGCGAGGTCACGCGTACCGGAGAAGGGTTGGAGCGAGACGGCGAGGGGGAGCCCGCCGCCTCGCTCGCGCCCGTCAGCGGTCGGGGGTTTTGTCCGGGTCGGGGTGGTGGTAGGCGATCTGCTCCGGCGGGAGCGGGAACTCGAGGTCCTCGCCGAAGGGCGAGAGGCCGCCCTGCTGCGGGGCGACGAGCTCGGCGATGTCCATGTGGCCGTCGGGGCCGACCGGCGCCGTCTGTGGAAGGCGGGCGCTGGACATCGGCGGGTTGACGGTCGACGGGTTGGCCGTCGACGGGTTGACGATCGGGGGGAAGGACGGTTTGGTGGACGCCGATTCCAGCTCGTCGCGGCGGAAGATCTTGCGGCCCAGCCAGACCAGGGGGTCGTAGCGGCGGTCGACCACGCGCTCCTTCATCGGGATGATCGCGTTGTCGGTGATCTTGATGTGTTCGGGGCAGACCTCGGTGCAGCACTTGGTGATGTTGCAGTAGCCGAGACCCTGGCTGGCCTGGGCGTGCTCCTTGCGGTCCTCGCGATCGTCGAGCGGGTGCATGTCCAGCTCGGCGGCCCGGATGAAGAAGCGCGGGCCGGAGAAGGCCGGCTTGTTCTCGTCGTGGTCGCGGATCACGTGGCAGGTGTTCTGGCAGAGGAAGCACTCGATGCACTTCCGGAACTCCTGGCTGCGCTCCACGTCGACCTGTTGCATCCGGTAGTCGCCGGGGGCGACGCCGGGCGGCGGGGCGAACGCGGGCGTCTCCCGCGCCTTCTCGTAGTTGAAGGAGACGTCGGTGACCAGGTCGCGGATCACCGGGAAGGTCCGGATCGGGGTGATCGTGATGGTCTCGTCCTCGGTGAACGTCGACATCCGGGTCATGCAGCCGAGCCGCGGCATGCCGTTGATCTCCATCGAGCAGGAGCCGCACTTGCCGGCCTTGCAGTTCCACCGGCAGGCCAGATCGGGCGCCTGGGTGGCCTGCAGCCGGTGGATGATGTCGAGGACGACCTCGCCCTCGTTCACCTCGACGTCGAAGTCGCGCAGGTCGCCGCCGGATGCGTCGCCGCGCCAGACACGAAAGTGGCGTTTCACTCTGCCTCCACCTCGGCGAGTTCCTCATCGGTCATGTATTTGGCCAGCTCACTGCGGTCGAACAGGTCGATCAGCTCGGCCCGCATCCGGGGGACCGGCTTGCGTTCCAGGTGCACCTCGCCGGTCTCGTCGAGCGAGCAGACCAGGTTCACGCGCCGCCACTCCGGGCTCATCTTCGGGAAGTCCTCGCGGGTGTGGCCGCCCCGTGACTCCTCCCGCTCCAGCGCCGCCTTGGCCGTGCACTCCGAGACGACCAGCATGTTGCGCAGGTCGAGGGCCAGGTGCCAGCCGGGGTTGTAGAGCCGGCCGCCGTCGGCGCTCACGTTCGCCACCCGGGCCTTCAGCTCCTGGAGGCGCTTGATCGCGTCGGTCAGCTCGCCCGCACGGCGGATGATGCCGACCAGATCGCCCATCACCGCCTGGAGGTCCTGCTGCAACGTGTACGGGTTCTCCCCGCCGGCGCGGGCCAGCGGGGCGAGCGCCACCTCGGCCGCGGCGGCCACGTCGATCTTCGCGGGCTTCGGGCGTACGCCGAGCGTGTCCACATAGGCGGCGGCGTGCTCACCCGCCCGCTTGCCGAAGACCAGCAGGTCGGAGAGCGAGTTGCCGCCCAGCCGGTTGGACCCGTGCATGCCGCCGGACACCTCGCCGGCCGCGAACAGCCCCTGGACCGTGCCGAAGGCCGCGCCGGTGTCCGGATCGACCTCGACCCCGCCCATCACGTAGTGACAGGTCGGCCCGACCTCCATCGGCTCCTTGGTGATGTCGACGTCGGCCAGCTCCTTGAACTGGTGGTGCATCGACGGGAGCCGCTTGATGATCTGCTCGGCCGGCAGCCGGGTGGACACGTCCAGGAAGACGCCGCCGGCCGGGCTGCCCCGGCCCGCCTTGACCTCGCTGTTGATGGCCCGGGCCACCTCGTCGCGGGGCAGCAGCTCGGGTGGGCGGCGGTTGTTGTCGGGGTCGTCGTACCAGCGGTCGCCCTCCTCCTCGGTCTCCGCGTACTGCTTGCGGAAGACGTCGGGGACGTAGTCGAACATGAACCGCTTGCCGTCGGAGTTGCGCAGCACCCCGCCGTCGCCGCGGACCGACTCGGTGACCAGGATGCCCTTCACGCTGGGCGGCCAGACCATGCCGGTCGGGTGGAACTGCAGGAACTCCATGTTGATCAGCGTCGCCCCGGAGCGCAGGGCCAGCGCGTGGCCGTCGCCCGTGTACTCCCAGGAGTTCGACGTGACCTTGTAGCTGCGGCCCACCCCGCCGGTGGCCAGCACCACGGCCGGCGTCTCGAAGAGCAGGAACTCGCCGGACTCGCGGTAGTAGCCGAACGCACCGGCCACCCGGTCGCCGTCCAGCATCAGCTCGGTGATCGTGGTCTCCTGGAAGACCCGGATGCGGGACTCGTAGCTGCCGGTCTCGGCGAAGTCCTCCTGCTGGAGCGAGACGATTTTCTGTTGCAGGGTGCGGATCAGCTCCAGGCCGGTGCGGTCGCCGACGTGGGCGAGGCGCGGGTACTCGTGGCCGCCGAAGTTCCGCTGGGAGATCTTTCCGTCTTTCGTGCGGTCGAAGAGCGCGCCGTACGTCTCCAGCTCCCAGATCCGCTCCGGGGCCTCCTTGGCGTGCAGCTCGGCCATCCGGAAGTTGTTCAGGAACTTGCCGCCGCGCATGGTGTCGCGGAAGTGGACCATCCAGTTGTCGTTCGAGTTGACGTTGCCCATCGCGGCGGCGGCGCCACCCTCGGCCATCACCGTGTGGGCCTTGCCGAACAGCGACTTCGAGATGATCGCGGTGCGTTTCCCGGCGAGCCGGGCCTCGATCGCCGCGCGGAGTCCGGCACCACCGGCGCCGATCACGACGACGTCGTACAGGTGTCGTTCGATCGTGCTGCTCATCGCTTCGCCTCCGCTGCGCTCCGGCTGCGCGACGATTCGCTCGCAAGCTCGCTCATTGGGGGGCCCTTCAGTTGATGATGCGCAGGTCGGAGAACCACTCGGCGGCGAGACCCATGATGTAGAAGTCGGTCAGCGCCAGGGTGCCGAGCGTGATCCAGGCCAGCTGCATGTGCCGGGTGTTGAGCTTGGAGACGAAGGTCCAGAAGCGGTAGCGCACCGGATGCTTCGAGAAGTGCTTGAGCCGGCCGCCGGCGATGTGCCGGCAGGAGTGGCAGGACAATGTGTACGCCCACAGCATGATCACGTTGACCCAGAGGATGACGTTGCCCAGCCCGAGCCCGGTGCTCTGCGCCAGGACCGCGTCCCACGTGTTGATCACCGAGATGACCATGGCGGCGTAGAACGCGTACCGATGCGCGTTCTGGAAGATCAGCGGGAACCGGGTCTCACCGGAGTAGCTCTTGTGCCCGTCCGGCACGGCGCAGGCCGGCGGCGACAACCAGAACGCCCGGTAGTAGGCCTTCCGGTAGTAGTAGCAGGTCAACCGGAAGAGCAGCAGGAACGGCAGAGTGAACGCCGCCTCCGGGATGAGGAAGAAGTTCGGCAGCGGGGTGCCGAACATCGCCGCGTCACCGCACCGGTCGGTCAGACACGGTGAGTAGAAAGGTGTGAGGTAGTGGAACTCCTCCACCCAGAACCACTTGTGCATGAAAACCCGGACGGTCGCGTAGGTGACCCACGCCCCGAGTCCGATAAAGGTCACCAGCGGCGCGAGCCACCACCGGTCGGTGCGCAGGGTGCGCGCGGAGATCGCCGCGCGTTCCTCGCCGCCGCCCGGCCGCGTTGCCGTCGTCGTCATTCCATCTCCCTGGACAGTGCCGTGTGCAGGGTCGCGGGGCGACGGTGGACGGACACAGTGGTGCCCCACTCCGCCGTCGCTCCGTGACGGTGATGTGGGGCACACGTTACGCCCAAGGTCCGACATCTTGTGCGGGGCGGGTCACAAAAGCGCCATCCCGGATCGCAGAGATCGGAACCGATAAGTTAATGGATCTATCCGGAGGCGTTCCCCGTCACGTTCCACGTCGCCAGGTGCAGGGCGGGAGCGCCGTACCGGGACCGGCCCCACCGCTCCGGCAACAGCACCGTCGACGGGCCGATCCCCAGCACCCGGCCCGGGGCCAGCGCCTGCGGGTAGGACTGGGTGAAACGAAGATTGCTCACCGGCGCGGTCACCTCACCGTCCTCAACGAGCCAGACGCCGTTACGGGTCAGCCCGGTGATCACGAGAGTCTTGGGGTCGAGGACCCGCGTATACCAAAGATCGGTCACCAGCAGGCCCCGGCGCATCCGCGCGACCAGCGGCCGGGCCGAATCGGCGATCAGCGCAGGGCCGCCGGCCGACGGGCCGTGACCGGAAAGGGGCTCCGCCTCCAGACGGAGGTGCGTGGCGTGCGGCCCCCACGAGCGGGACGCCGGCGACGCGTGCCCGGTCGACTCGGCGCCCGCCCGCGCGGCCGAGGTGCGGTCATGGGTCACCGCCGTGGTCACCCCGTCGCGCACCAGCACCAGCGCGCGCCGGGGCGTGCCCTCGTCGTCGAACGGCAGGTCGGCGGCCGGCTCCTCGCGGCCGCCGAGCGGCTCGTCCACGATGGTCACCGACGGGTCGAACTGCTCCTTGCCCAGCTCGGCGAAGCTCTGCTGCTGGTGGTGCGCCCTGCCGTCGAAGCCGAAGACCGCGAGGTTCTCCAGCAGGTCGGAGACCGCGTCCGGTTCGAGGACCACTTCGTACTCGCCCGGGGGCAGCTCGACCGGGTTGCGGGCGGCGCGGGCCTTGGCGGCGGCGCGGGCGCCGAGCACCGCGCCGTCCAGGTCGGCGAGCCGGGCGGAGGCCAGCCGGGCCACCCCGTCCGCGCCGTCCGCGCGGGCGATGCCGTCCATCGCGGCCTCCGCGGTCCGCCCCTCGAGGGCCTGCCCTGCGGTGTTGGCGAAGGCGGCCGACACGGACAGTGTCCGGCAGTAGCCGGCCGTCTCCAGGCCGCCGGCCGCGTCGACGAAGTCGCGGACCCGGCCGGCGCGCTCGGCCGGATCGGCCCGGGCGGTCGCCTCGTCGAAACCGAAGGGGAAGCCGGACCACTCGTCCGAGCCGGGGTGGCCGGGCGACAGCCACAGCGGGGCCGGCGGGGCGAGGCCCGGCCAGGACCGGTCGGCCGGGCTCACCCGGGCCGCCGCGAGGGTCCGCTCGACCAGGGCGCGCAGCCCGTCGGCGCTGGTCAGAGTGGTGGAGCCGCCGGCTGTCCGCCCGTCGGTGTGCAGGCGCAGCCGGACCCCGGTGGTGGCCGAGGCCACGTTCTGATGGATCGCCGAGTTGGCGAACCGGGTCAGCGCCTCGGCCTCGTGCCGCACGTTGACCTCGGCCTCGCAGCCGCGCCCGGCCACCTCCCGGACCAGCTCGATGATCCGGGCGGCGAGCTCCAGCCCGTCGCCGGGGGAGAAGTCGAAGTCGCTCATGCGCGCACCCCCACCCGGACGTTCGTGAACCGGGCCGGCGCCGCCGGATGCCCGGTGTGGCCGATCTGGCCGGGCTGCCCCTTGCCGCAGTTGGGCGTGCCCCAGGCGACGGTCTCGCTGGAGAGCATGTCCATCGACTGCCAGAACCGGGGGCCGATCCCGGTGTAGGTCGGATTGCGCAGCATCCGCCCCAGCCTCCCGTTCTTGATCTCGTAGCCGATCTCGCACCCGAACTGGAAGTTCAGCCGCCGGTCGTCGATCGACCAGGAGCGGTTGACGTCCATGAACACGCCGTCGCCGGTGGCCGCGATGATCTCGTCGAGGGTGTGCGGACCGGGCTCCAGCCCGACATTCGTCATCCGCACCATGGGCAGCCGGGACCAACCGTCGGAGCGGACGCTGCCCGCGTAGTCCAGCCCGGCGACCGCCGCCGAATCCCGCCCGGCCAGCACACCCACCCAGACGCCGTCGCGAACCGCGTGCCGCTTGGCGGCCGGGGTGCCCTCGTCGTCGAAGCCGAAACTGCCCAGCGCGCCGGGGAAGGTGGGGTCGATCGTGATGTTCATCAGCTCGGAGCCGTAGCGCAGCGAGCCGAGCCGGCTCAGATCCAGCCAGCTGGTGCCGGCGAAGGCCGCCTCCCAGCCGAGGATCCGGTCGAGCTCGATGGCGTGCCCCACCGACTCGTGGATCTGCAGGGCCAGTTGCTCGCCGCCGAGCACCAGGGTGGTCTCGCCGGACGGGCAGAGCGGTGCGGTCAGCAGCGCCCGCGCCTCCTCGGCCATCCGGGGCGCGTTGCCGACCAGGTCGAGCTCCTCGACCAGCTCCCACCCGCGGGTGCCGAACTGGCCGCGGTGCGACGGCCAGGACCGCCGCTGCACCTCGCCGTCACCGATCGCGATCGCCGTGACGCCCGCGCCGCACTCCCGGATGTGCTGGTCGATGCGGTGGCCCTCGCTGGAGACGAACCACTTGCGGGTGTCCCAGATCGCGTAGTTGGCCTCGGCCACGTCGGCGCCCGCCGCCTTCGCCGCGGCGGTGGCCCGGACCAGCAGGTCACCCTTGTCGGACAGCGGGACGCCGAGCGGGTCGATCACGCAGTCGGCGGCCCAGCTCGCCGTGACCGGCTGAGCCGGCGTCAGCTCGGCGGCCGGCCCGCGGACCAGGGCGCTGGCCGCGGCGATCCGCGCGGCGCGCTCGCCGGCCGCGCGGGCGGAGGGCCCGGACAGATCCGGAACGGCGTAGAAACCCCAGCTCGACCCGACCAGAGCGCGGACGCCCAGGCCGGCGCTCTCGTCGAAGCTCAGATCCTCCACATCGCCGTCACGTGCCGACATGGCCTCGGTCCGCCGCACCATGACGCGTGCGTCGGCATATCGGGCGCCGGCGTCGAGTGCGGCCTGAACCGCCGCACCCGCCTCATCGAAGTGGCTCATGAACCCGACCCTATGTGCCGGGTGCGACACTTTCAGTGGTCCAGCAGGAAGGCGCGCTCCTCGTCGAAACCGGCGTCCGGGACCGACCGGAAGCCGGGCAGCTCCGCGCCGACCAGCAGCACGTCCGGGGAGCCGCCGCTCAGGGCGTGCTGGGCGTAGACCTCGGCGGAGTCGGACCGGTCGCCCAGGTAGCGCTCGGCCACCGGGACCGGCAGGTCGGCCCAGTCGGTGACCGGCTCCCGGGCCACCGCGCGGTGGAACAGCTCGGGGCGGCGCAGCACGGCCAGCGCGGCCAGCCAGCCGCCCAGCCCGTGCCCGCGCACCGCGACCCGGCTCAGGTCCAGGTCCGGGTGCTTGCCGTGCAGCGCGCGCAGGCCGTCGGCCTGGTCGGCGAGGATCACCTCGGCGAGCCGGCGATGCACCGCCTTCTCGAAACTGGGCGCCACCCCCGGCGTACCCCGGGAATCGATGCTGACGACGGCGAAGCCGGAGTCGGCCCAGCGCCGGCGCTCCTGCCAGGCCGCGCGGTCCGCGACCACCTGCTGATGCCCGGGCCCCTCGCCCAGGGTGACCAGGACCGGAAGCCGGGTCCCGGCCACGAAGCCGGTGGGATACAGCACGGCGGCCGGCAACCGCCGGTCGGTGACCCGCTCCAGAGCCGGATCCGGGCGGTACGGCAGGTGCGGCCCCGGCGTGCGCAAATTCGCCACCCGCCGGTCCCCGCGCCACACCTGTGCCCCGACGACCAGCACGTCCCCGCCCACGGTGACCCGGTCCGCGCCGCCCAGCACGGCCACCCGGCTCACCTCCGGCCCCCCGCTGCCCAGCGACGTGCGGACCCGGAACACCTCCCGGACCGCCGGATCCCCGAGGCTGCCCTCGACGATCAGGTCCGGCGCCCCGGCCGGCCCGCCGTCGTGCGGCAGCGTCCCGGCGACCCGCCGCACGTAGAGCCCGGGCGGGGTGAGCAGGCTGCCGTCGGCGAACAGGCAGCGGGCGTCGAAGCCGTCGTGGGCCAGTTCGCCGCCGACCAGCACCCGGCCGTCCGGCAGGTGGCGCGGGGTGCCCGGGATGGGTTCCACCCAGCGGGCGTCGGCCAGTTCCGCGTGCACCTGGGTCTCCCCGGTGCGCGGGTCGATCGAGAGGATCAGTCCGTGCTGCTGCGTCCGGCGCAGCACGGTGATCAGCGGGCCGCCGCCGAACCAGCGCACCTGGGCCAGGTACGGGTAGGTCTCCCGGTCCCAGTGCACGTCCACCCACCCGTAGTCCAGGTCGAGCAGGTGCAGGCTGGAGGCCCGGGCACTGCGCACCGCCAGGATCTGGGTCCCGTCCGGCGACCACCACCAGCCCCGGTCCCGCCCGAACTCGGCCGACGCCGGGCCGGGCACACCCCAGGCGATGGTGCCGCCGTGCTCCCGCCACGCGTTGCCCGGCTCACCGGCCAGCAGCCGGTCCCCCTCCGGCCCGGTGACGTGCAGCGACGCCGCGCCGGGGAGGTCGGTGACGTAGCCGATCCGCAGGCCCTGCGGGTCGGGCCGGGCGTCGTGGGCGGGCCCGGCGGTCGGCACCGCGGTGACCGTGCCCCCGATCAGGTCGGCGCGGAACAGCTCACCGTCACGCAGGATCGCGGCGGTACGGGCGTCGCGATCCGCCGCGTACGAGCCGACCGGCCCCTCGACGACCCGGCGTTCCGTCCCGGAGGCCACGTCCAGCAGCCACAACTCGGCGGATCGGAGGAACACGACTCGGGCGCCGTCGGCACCGACGGTCACGGCGTACGGGTACTCCACGTTTCCCAGCATCGCCGATCAAGGGCGACTCGCGCCGGGCAAACCGCGGGCTGGTGAAGCTAGTTCGGCGCTGGTCGCGCGTACAGTATCCGCCGTGACTGACCTTCCAGCCCGCCGTCTGCTGCTGGTGCACGCCCACCCTGACGACGAGGTCATCGGTACCGGCGCGACCATGGCGCACTACGTCTCCGCCGGCGCCCACGTGACCCTGGTGACCTGCACCCTCGGTGAGGAGGGCGAGATCCACGTTCCGGATCTGGCCAGGCTCGGCGCGGCGCACGCGGACCAGTTGGGCGGTTACCGCCTGGTCGAGTGGGAGCGGGCCTGTACCGCGCTCGGCGTCACCGATCACCGGATGCTGGGCGGTCCGGGCCGATACCGTGACTCCGGGATGATGGGCCTGCCGACGAACGAGCACCCCCGCGCGTTCTGGGGCGCCGACCTGGACGAGGCGGCCGCCCACCTGGTCGAGATCATGCGGGAGATCCGCCCGCAGGTCATGATCACCTACGACGAGAACGGCTTCTACGGCCACCCGGACCACATCCAGGCCCACCGGGTCGCGATGCGCGCCGCCGAGCTGGCCGGCCCGGACGGCCCGGAGAAGATCTACTGGACCGCCATGCCGCTGAGCGTGCTGGTCGACGGCATGGAGGCGTTCCGCGGTTCGGAGAGCAACCCGTTCGCCGAGGTGGAGAAGCCCGAGGACCTGCCGTTCGGCACGCCGGACGCGGAGATCGCGGCCCGCATCGACGGCACCGACCACTACGCCAAGAAGACCGCGGCGATGCGCGCCCACGCCACCCAGATCCCGGACAACTCCTGGCTGTACGGGATCGCCGGCGACTTCGGCGGCGAGTTCATGGGCGTGGAGTACTACACGCTGGTCAAGGGCGAGCGCGGCCCCGGATCCGGCCCGCACGGCTGGGAGAGCGACCTCTTCGCCGGCATCGACACGGGCGACCGATGATCTCCACCGCGACCAGGGCCGCCGGGATCACCGTGGTGCTCGTCGCCACGGTGGTCACCGCGTTCCTCGAGATGCAGCTCAGCGCCCTGCGGGTGGGTGCGGTCGGCTCGCTGCTGGCCGGCGACTCGCCGTACGAGGGGAGCGGCTTCCCGCTGCCGCTGGCCGTCCCGCTGGCGGTCGGGGCCAACCTCGCGCTCGCCTGGTTCGCCCTCACCACGGTCGGCCGCTGGGCGGTGGCCCTTCCCTGGGCCCTGTGGACGCTGATCATGCTGGCCGCCTCGGGCGTCCGCACCGACGGCGGCGACTACCTGGTCGGCGGGGCGAACTGGGTGTTCCTCGTGACGATGATGGCCGGCAGCCTGACATTTGCCATGTTCTCGTACCGATTGATCCTGAAACCGCCGCCCGTTCCGGCGGCGACTGACAGCGGACTCTCAGGCACCCTCTAGGAATCACCGGGTGCCATCCGCGAAGATGTCCGGCGGAACATTCACACGGTGCGATTCCCCCTGGAGGACGAGATGAGGCAGCAGCGCTGGTTCAGGATCACGGCGCTGGCGCTCGGCCTGTTCGCGATCAACGCGGTGGCCCGGCTGGTGATCCGCTTCGCGTTCGACGGCGACGACTCCGCCCAGGGCAGGGCCACGATCGTCATGTTCACGGTGATCGCGCTGGTCCTCGCGGTTCTCACCTTCGTCCGCTCGCAGCGGGAGAGGCCGTCCGGCTGGCTGCCCGACGTGGCGTTCGGCGCGCTCGGCGGCATGCTCCTGACCGTCCTGGTGGGACCGTTCCTGAGCGGCCACGGCCCGTTCGCCGACGGCGCCGGCGACTTCTTCGCCCAGATCTGGATCTACGGCGCCTGCGCCGTCGCCGGGACACTGCTCGGCTTCTGGATTGCCGTCATGCTGGGCCGCGACTACCGCTCCCGGGCGCTGAAGGCCTTCACCGAGGCCCGCAAGAGCCGCCCCCGCCGGGTCGTCGGCCGTTAAGCCGGCCCTTCCCGGGTCAGATAGGTGTGATGGGTGCTGAACCCGAGCCGCCCGTAGAGCGCCACGGCCGCCGTGTTCCGCTCCTCCACCTGTAGATACGCGCGGGTCGCGCCACGCTGCGCGGCCCACTGCGCCAGCCCGCGCATCACGTGCCGCCCCAGGCCCTGCCGGCGGGCGGCCGGCGCGGTCTGCAGCAGCGACACGCCGAGCCAGCGATCCGGGCCGGTCACCGCACCCCGGGCCACCGCGACCAGGTCACCCTCCGCGTCGCGGATCTGAGCGAAGACCCTTTCCGGTACGCCGTTCAGAATGCGGATCGCGGCCGCCGGAAGAGTGCCCTTGTGCTCCGCGACCATCGCGTACCAGTCGTCACCGGCCGCGTCGGCCAGCTCCACCGGCGGCAGCCCGGCGGCGGCCGGCGTGGCGAGCAGCGGCGCCAGCGACGCGGTCTGCACCAGGGTCAGTGGCCGGCTCGTCCAGCCGCGCTCGTCGAGCGCCGAGTTCACCGGCGCGGCGAGCGGCATGGGCGCGTTGATCAGGGGCTGCTGGCCGTGGTCCTGGTACCACTTCACCACCGCGTCGATGGCCGCCTCCAGTGGGCGGTCCGGGTCGCCGACCGGGAGCGCCGAGTTGGCCCGGCCGGTCCAGTTGTCCGCGGCCCGCAGGATCCAGTCGCCCAGCCGGGACCGGACCGGAGCGGGCCACGCCTCGTCGGCGGCCGTCTCCAGGGCGATCACCGCGGCCGCGTGCGGACGGCGGGCCGGTGGCACCCGCTTGGCCCGGTGGACCTCGCGCAGCGGCACCCGGAGCGTGCCCTTGTCAGTCGCCAGTGTGAGATCGGTCTCGGTGAGGTCGACGAGTTCACCGAGCGCATCCGTGAAGAGCGTGCGGTCCCCGGTTACGCCTACAATTCGCCGTACCACCACCCGGTGTCCCACATCCTGCTGTCGGAGCACGCATTACCTCCTTCGGCAGGAATACTAGGCTCTGCAATTTGTCGTCGGCGGTTCCGCGGCGTGGCTTTGAAGGGAAAGACCAGTGACCTACATCATCGCTGAGCCCTGCCTCGATGTTCTCGACAAGGCATGCATCGAGGAGTGCCCGGTCGACTGCATCTACGAGGGCAACCGGATGCTCTACATCCACCCCGATGAGTGCGTCGACTGCGGGGCCTGCGAGCCGGTCTGCCCGGTCGAGGCGATCTTCTACGAGGACGACGTCCCGGAGCAGTGGAAGGACTACACGAACGCGAACTACGAGTTCTTCGAGGACCTCGGTTCGCCCGGTGGCGCCTCCAAGGTCGGCAAGATCGAGAAGGACGCGACGTTCGTGGCCGCCCAGCCGCCGCGCGGGGACGCACACTGAGCGCCCTCTCGTCGGCTCTGCCGGACTTCCCCTGGGACCTGCTGGAGCCGGCCAAGACCCTCGCGGCCGCCCACCCGGACGGCATCGTGGACCTGTCGGTCGGCACCCCCGTCGACCCGGTCCCGCCGGCCGTCCAGGAGGCGCTGTCCGCCGCCTCGGACTCGCCCGGCTACCCGCTGACCGCGGGCACGCCGGCGTTGCGCGCCGCCATCGCGGGCTGGCTGGCCCGCGCGTGCGGCACGACCGGTGAGCCGGGTGTGCTGCCCACGATCGGCTCCAAGGAGCTGGTCGCCTGGCTGCCCACCCTGCTCGGGGTCCGCCCCGGCGACGTGGTGGTCATCCCGAGCGTCTGCTACCCGACGTACGAGGTGGGCGCCCGGCTGGCCGGCGCCGAGGTGATCCGGTCCGACTCGCTCACCGCGATCGGCCCGGACCGGCGGGTCAAGCTGATCTGGATCAACTCGCCGTCCAACCCGACCGGCCGGGTGCTCCCCGTCGCGCACCTGCGCAAGGTGGTCGACTGGGCCCGCGAGCGCGGGGTCACCGTGGTCAGCGACGAGTGCTACCTGTCGCTGGGCTGGGAGACCACCCCGGTCTCGGTGCTCGCCGACGAGGTGACCGGCGGCGACCACACCGGTGTGCTGGCCGTGCACTCGCTCTCCAAGCGCTCCAACCTGGCCGGCTACCGCGCCGGATTCGTCGGCGGCGACCCGGCGCTGGTCGCCGAGCTGCTGGCGGTGCGCAAACACGCCGGCATGATCGTCCCGGCGCCGGTGCAGGCGGCCATGATCGCGGCGCTGACCGACGAGACGCACGTCGCCGACCAGCGTGCCCGCTACGCGGCCCGCCGCGACACCCTGCGGACCGCCCTCACCAAGGCCGGCTTCGAGATCAGCCACTCGGAGGCGGGCCTCTACCTGTGGGCGACCCGCGACGAGGACTGCTGGGCGACCGTGGACCGGCTCGCCCGGCGCGGCATCCTCGCCGCGCCCGGCGCCTTCTACGGCCCGGCGGCCGCACGCCACGTGCGGATCGCCATGACCGCGACCGACGAGCGGGTGGCGGCCGCGGCCGACCGCCTCGCGGAGCCGTTCACCGACTGAGAGGGGCGCCCCGCCGTGGAGAAGACGATCGTCACCGTCCACGGCGAGGCGCGCCGTGAGGTCCCACCGGAGCAGGCCGTCTTCACCGTGACGGTCTCCGCGGTGGACCGGGACAAGGCCGCCCTGGTCGCCCGCATCAACCAGCGGGCGACCGAGGCGTCGGCCCTCCTCGACCGGTACGCCCAGGCCGTCGAGCGCCGGGAGACCACCGGCCTGCAGATGCATCCGGAGTACAACCGGCGTGGCCGGCGCGCCGAGGCGTACCAGGGATCGATCGCCACGACCGTGACCGTCACCGACTTCGAGCCCCTCGGCGAGCTGCTCTACCAGCTCGCCGGCGCGGAGCTGATCTCCATCTCCGGCCCCTGGTGGCAACTGCGCCCGGGCAGCCGGGCCGGCGCCGACGTGCGCCGGGAGGCGGTCGCCGACGCCCTGACCCGCGCTAGGGAGTACGCCACGGCGGTCGGTTCCGAGCTGGACCGGATCCTCGAGATCGCCGACGCCGACACGGCCGGCGGGCACCCGATGATGCGGGCCGCCGCCTTCGCGGGCGGCGCCGCCGAGGACACCGGCGGCTTCGATCTGTCGCCCGAGCGGCAGACCGTCGAGGCGCGGGTGCTGCTGCGGGTCACCATCACCGAGCCGACCCTGCCGCCGGCCTGATCCGCCACTTCCGGCAACGCGCGCTGACCCTGCCGTCTCCCTAGGGACGTACGGCCTGGGCACGCACCGGAACGGTGAAGGTGGCCCCACGGCAGGCCGCCGGAGCGTCCGCCCGCATGGCCAGCGCCCCGTTCACCGGGAACGCCCCGATCGTGTTCCGTGGCACCTCCCACGACACCGCGAAACTCTGCCGGGTGATCTCCACCGGCGGATCGACGCAGCCCGCCTCCCGGTGCGCGTAGTCGACCATCACCCGGCCCGCCCCGGCCGTGATCGACGTGATGCGCACCGGAACCGCGTACTGATTCGTCACCGTGACCGTCAGATCCCCGGTCTCGCCCGGCAGCAGCGGCCGGCTGTTGTCCGAGGACCCGGTCAGCGCAATCTCCACACTGGTCGCGGCCGGCGGCAGCGGTTCGGTGTCCGGCCCCCGGAACCGCCAGTACGCCCAGGCCGCCCCGGCGTTGGCGAGCACCGCGGCGACCGCCGCGGCGGTGAGGATGGTGCGGGCCCGCCGATCGAACCGGCGCCGCCGCCCCGGCTGCCGCACCTCCCAGGTGGGTTCCTCATGATCGGCCGTGTCGAGCTCCAGGTGGGAACCCTCGGGAAAACCGGACAGGACGTCGCGCCGATTCACGAAACAACCTCGGTGGTGACAGCCGCGCGGGGATCGCTCAGGTCGGACATGCGGCTCGTCCTCCTCGAAGGCCGGTGGGAATGATGCCGGGTTCGGCGCTCATACAACGTTCCCCGATAGAGATGTCCGATGTGATCGGTTTTCCGTCCGCCGTTCTGGCGCATAAATCGGACAGGTCTGCCCATCCGGTTTACCCCTGCGGGGTGAGGGAATCGGGCCGCGCCACTGCCCCCGCGACCCCGGACCCGGCCGCCGCCAGCCGGTCGATCCAGCTCCGGCGCGCGTCACCCGCCCGCCGCGGAGACCACTTCACGCCCCCCGGGCTCACCGCGGATCCGCGCCGCACCCGGCCGCTTCCCGCGCTCACTGCGGCTTCGTGCCGCCTGACCCGGCCTTCCCCGGATTCGCTGCGGGCGAGTTCGCGCCGCCCGCCCCGGCCTTTCCCGGCGTCAACGGTGAAGGCGAGGTTGGCGCGGATGGCGACGCCGAGGTCTCCGGGGCGGGCCCGCTGGGGCTCGCGGTCGGTTCCACAGTCTTTCCGGCCTCGGTCCTGCCGGTCCTGTCCTCTCCCGCTTGGCCGGTCTCGGACGTCGCGGACGGCGTGGGCGATCCCGCCGCGAGACTCGCGGCGCCCGGTCCGCCCGGCCGGATGACCAGGTCGCTGATCGGGCTGGCCGGCCCGGTCCAGTGGTCCCCGGCGATCGCGGCCACCGTGTAGGTCACCGCCCGTCCCACCTCGGCCTCGTCATCGATGCACGTCAGCTTGGTGGCCGGACCCCGGCACACCGCAAGCCGGTCGTCACCGTCATGCCGGAACACGACATACCCGCCGACCGCCTGCCCCGACCCGAGCCGCACGGCCTCCCAGCCGATTTCCGGTACCCCATCGACCAACGCCGCATCCGGCTTCTTCACCGTGGGTAGCGTGTCTCCCCTGAGAGTGGCCTGCCCCTCGGTGGTGCCGACCGCCCAGGTGGCCCAGGCGCTGAGCCCACTGCCGACCGCGATGGCCCCCACGACCGTGCCCGCGACGATCACCGCCGCGCTCCGCCGCCTCACCGTCCCACCCTGTCGGCCGTAGCGGTGAAGGTCAGGCGGAACGTCGCCTTCTGGCAGGCGTCGGCCACGGTGTTCGGCATCCTCACCTCGAACTTCCCGGCAGCCTTCCGTCCATGAGCCGGAACGGTCAGTGGCAGGCTGCCCAGATAGGACCCGACCGCCAGATTGGTCGCAGTCGGCTTGCAGTGCCGCCTGGAACTCCCGGCGACCCGCGCCTCGACGTGTCGCACCGCGATCCGAAACGGGTACGGATTCGTCACCGTCACCCGTGTGCGCCGGACAGCGCCCGGATGCAGGCCCTCCATCGAAGTGCCATTCACCGAGAACACATAGATTCCACGGTCGGCCACTCCGATCGTGGAAGCATCGGAACGCGAACCGGCCGCGGCCCAGACACAGGCCACGGCCGCTCCAGCAGCCATCAGCCGACGGACGGGCCGCCGGCTGATCAGGTCAACTCGCATCGCTTCTCCCGCTCGCGGCCAGCGGAACGGTGAAGGTCGCGCCCTGGCACGCGGAGTCCGAGGCGTTCGTCATCGTGACCGCGTTCGAGATGAAGAAGCTCTTCTCCGTGTTGGCGCCGATCCGCCACGTGACCGAGTAGAAGGCCTTGGTGAGCGAGACGCCGGTGGTCAGGCAGCCCGCGTTCCGGTGCGCCGCGTCCACGGTCACCGGAGCCGAGCCGGGCCGGACGGTGTTGACGAGCACCGGGAACGGGTTGTCGTTGTGCACGGTCACCTCGATGGTCACCTTGGCCCCCGGGTACAGCGGTTTCGCCGGGCTCGGATGTGCGACGAGCCGGAGGTCCGCGCTGATCTGGGCCGCCGAGGCCCCGGTCTGGGCTCCGGTGATTCGCCAGACCGCCCAGGCCGCGCCACCCGTGGTCGCCACGACGGCGGCGACGGCCGCCGCGAGGAGGGGCCGGGTGCGCCGCGATGTTGTGAGCACGATGCCTTCCTGTCTTCGGTCCGGATGGTGCGGAAACGCCTGAGGGGCGTCGCGTCCGACGCCCCTCAGACCGGATGACTACGACGCGTTGCTCGTGGCGTCGAGTGCGACATCGAAGTCGAAGCCGACGCCCTGGCAGCCGTTGGCGGCGTCGGCGATCATCCCGATCGCGTCCTCGTACTTGATCGTCTGAGGGCCGCTGTTCGCGGGGAGGGTCAGCGTGCTGGTCGTGGTCGCACCAGCGAGTTCCACGACGTTGGTGGAGGCACAGGCCGCCGCGTTCTTGCTGGCGATCTGCTCGATGGCGAAACCCGTGATCAGGACCGGGAACGGGTTGGGGTTCGAGACGCTGAAGGTGACGTCGTGCTTGCTGCCCGGGAAGAAGGTGGTGGGGTCCAGCACGATGCTCGCGTCCGTGACGTCCAACTCCACGACCTGACCGGCGGCGGCCGAGGACTCACCCACGCCGGTGAGGCTCCAGGCGGCCCAGGCCGCGCCTCCGCTGACGGCGACGACGCCGGCGGTGATCAGGGCAACGGAGCGCTTGGTGTACTTGGGCATGGGGAGTTCCTCCTGGAACGGGGTAAGCGAGCGCCACACCCCGGACGAAGTCATGAGCGACCGATTCCGGGTGTACGTCGTTGATTGGGATGTCACCGGGCCCACAAGGCCACCCGGCGCTGCGACAAAGATGGCTGACCCGTTCCCGCCCGGCGATCGTCCGTACCGTCCGCCTGTTGCATGCGGGACGGCGGCGGACGCGATCCGTCTCGGTTACCCCGCAGGCGTGACGGCGTTCACCGCACCGGCCACAGCGGACCGCCATAGAGATCCACGAAACCCGCGTCCGCCTGGGACCATGGCCGCGAGCAGACGTTCGGTGCGGAGGCAAGCCCGAACCGGGTTCGGATCGTCCGTCGGCCCTCGGCGGCCCCGGAACGAAGCTTGAAACGTGAAGTTTCGGGCCGGATCCACGCGCTTTCCGGAAAGGGATTTCCCGATCCGGAACCCGAACGGGTCACCCGCCGGCGGAGCCATTCCCCTGAAAGAGGCTTGCGACCTATGCCTCTGTCGGGCGCTCGGCCCGGACCAGGAACCGGTGCGCCCGCACCACGAATTCGCCCCGGGTCCGGATGAGGGCCGACAAACGGGCGAGCTCCCGCTCGTACCGATGTGGGGTGAAGTCGCGGATCTGCCAGGGCACCGTGCGCAGATGATGGACCACCGCGACGATGTCCCGGAAGGTGAGGAGCGGATGCTCCTCCCGCACCTCGGTGACCCGCAGCCCGGCCGACTGGAGCGCGGCCACCGCCACCTCGGCGTCCCACCGCCGCGGATGCGGGGGCGGGGCGCCGAGGGCGACGTTGAGATCGGCCAGGTCGGCGCTACCCACCTGCTGGGTGAGCAGCACGCCGCCGGGCTTGAGCAGCCGGGCGATGTCGGCCACGGGCAGCCGCCCGTGCCGGCTCAGCACCAGGTCGAACTCGTTCTCCTCGGACGGCAGCTCGGTCTGGACCTCGACCCCGAACGGGGTGAGCCGCTCGCGGGCGGCCGGAGTGTTGCGCGCCCACGTCTCCACCGCGACGGTGTGCGGCGGAAGCGGGGCCAGTTCGGCGAGCAGCTCACCGCCGCCGGTGTCGAGGTCGAGGACGCTCGTGGCGCGGCGCATCAGCGGCCGGACCAGTTCGAGGTACGACCAGGACGGCTCCGACGCCACGGCCAGGCCGTCCAGCCAGGCGAACTCCCACCCGGTCATGGAGGCGCCGGCGGTCGCGGCGTTGAGCTCTTCCTCCTGCCGGTTGCTGCGCACGGACCGAAAGTATCCGCAGACCCCGCTGAACAGCGACTCGATCCCACGGCCTTTCCAGGACCGGTGCCGGACTGTGGCTGAACGGTTACCAGACTCAGTGGCGGACCGGCATGAGGAGCGAGAAACGGGAATCGCTGCTCAGCCCCCGGAGCGCCAGGGGGCGGACCGGGCCGTCCAACTCCAGCACCAGTTGCCCGGCCCCGCCCGCGTCCAGCGCCTCGAGCAGGAACTCCCGGTTCACCGCGACGTGCGCTCCGGTGTCGGCGGCCCACTCGTCGGCGCCGGCGAACCGCACGCCGCCGGCCGGGTCGACGGTGAGGACGGAGACCGGGTACGCCTGGCCCTCGTGCTCGCGGTCGATCACCGGGGCGCCGTCGAGCAGGCCGCGCAGCTCGGCCACGTCGACGGTTACCCGGCGGCTCTCCGGGCCGGCCGCGATCAGCCGTCGCCAGTCCGGGAACTCCAGGTCGAGCGGCTTGCCCTCGACGGTCCGGTCGCCGGCGCGCGCGGTCACCCGATCGGCGGTCAGGTCCAGTGTGACCTCACCGCCGCCGAGGCCGCGCAGGTCCCGGGCCAGATCGAGGGGGAGGAACAGCCGGGCGGCCGAGCCCTCCACGGTGGCCGGAGTGGTGGCCACGGCGATCCGGTAGCGGTCGGTGGCGACCAGTGTGACGTCGCCGTCGCCGGTCTCGGCGAGCACGCCGGCCGGCATCGGGTCGGTGGCGCCCACCGCGGCGAACAGCACGGCGTCGAGGGCCGCGGACAGGTCGGCGGCGGACAGGGTGATGCGGGTCATCAGGTTCTCCTCCAGGTCGAGCAGGGTGTGCAGGCGGAGGAGCTCACGTCTGGCGTCGGCGAGACCGGCCTCCAGGCGGGCCAGGTGATCGTCCAGCCTCACCCGTACCGAAGCGGGGTCGTCGAGGTCTCGCACCGCATCCGCGATCTCGGCGACGGGCATGCCCACCCGCCGCAGGCCGGCGATGAGCCGGGCGGCTCTGATCTGCTCCGCGGTGTACCGGCGATAGCCGGTGACCGGGTCCACGGCGGCCGGGATCAGCACGCCCGCGCCGTCGTAGAACCGCAGCGCGCTGACGCTGAGCCCACTCGCCCGGGCCGCCTCGCCGATGCCTCGCATGTCGCTCTCCACATCACTGAACCCTGGTGTCTCCACCTGGTGGAGAGTCAAGCTTGCACGATCAGCGTGATGCCGAGAGTGGCCATGACCAGCGCGATCGATCCGTCGAGCACCCGCCACGAGGCGGGCCGGGCGAGCACCGGGGCCAGCCGGCGCGCGCCCAGGCCGAGGCCGACGAACCAGGTCAGGCTGGCGGCGGCCGCGCCCAGCCCGAACAGCCACCGGTGCGGATGCTGCTGCGCCACCGAACCGAGCAGCAGCACGGTGTCCAGGTAGACGTGCGGGTTGAGGTAGGTCAGGGCGAGGCAGGTGAGCAGGGTGGCGCGCAGCGTGGCCGGCGCCTTCCCGGCCGGATCGAGGACCTCCGGGCGCAGCGCGCGGCGCGCGGCGAGCACCGCGTAGCCGAGCAGGAACGCGGCGCCGGCCCAGCGGATCGCCGAGATCAGCTCGGGACGCGCGGTCAGGACCGCGCCGAGCCCGGCGATACCCGCGGAGATCAGCGCGAGGTCGGAGAGGGCACAGGTCAGGACCACCGGGAGTACGTGTTCCCGGCGCAGCCCTTGACGCAGGACGAACGCGTTCTGGGCTCCGATCGCGATGATCAGCACAGCGGAGGCGACAAAACCGGCGAAAGCGGAGGCGAGCATGCCTCGACGCTAGTCAGCATCTACGCGTGTCTCCAGCTAATCATTTTGGGGATGGATTAGTTTTCCTAACGTGGATCAGGTGCAGTTGGCGACCTTCCTGGCGGTGGTCGAGGAGGGCAGTTTCGAGGCGGCGGCCCGAGTGCTGCACGTCACGCCGTCCGCGGTCAGTCAGCGGATCAAGGCGCTGGAGCAGGCCGTCGGCCAGGTGCTGGTGCGCCGCGCCAAACCGTGCACGGCGACCACCGCGGGCGCGGCGCTGGTCCGGTTCGCCGGCCAGGTGGCGCTGCTCGAACGGGAGGCGCTGGACCAGGCCCGCGATGACACCCGGCTCTCCGTGGTGGTCAACGCCGACTCGCTGGACAGCTGGTTCCTCCCGGTGCTCCAGCAGGTGCCCGGCGTGCTCTTCGAACTGCACACCGACGACCAGGAGCACACCGCCGACCTGCTGCGCAACGGCACCGCGATGGCCGCCGTGACCGCCGACCACCAGCCGGTCCAGGGCTGCCGAGTGGAGCGGCTGGGTGTCATGCGGTATCTCGCGGTGGCCGCGCCCGGCCTGGACATCACCGACCTGAACCGGACGCCGCTGCTCGCCTTCAACCGCAAGGACCGGATCCAGCACCGCTTCCTGACCACCCGGTACGACCCACCGGTCCACTACATCCCGGCCACCGCGAGCTTCAACCACGCCCTGCTGCTCGGCCTGGGCTGGGGGATGCTCTACGAGCAGGAGGCCCGGAAGCATCTCGACGCCGGCAGCCTCGTGGAGGTCCGGCCCGGCCGGCACCTGGACGTCCCGCTCTACTGGCAGTGCTGGCGGCTCTCCTCGAAAGCCCTGGACACACTGACGGCCGCCGTTCGCACGGCGGCCGCCCAAGCGCTGATCAGGGACTAGTCGTTGGCGTGCAGAGCCGAGTTCAGCTCGATGCCGGTGCCCTTGCGGGGCCGGGCCTCCAGAGCGCCGGAGACCGAGTTGCGCCAGAACAGGAGATTGTTCACACCGGACAGCTCGATCGCCTTCACCACGCGGCCGTCGGGCAGCGAGATCTTGGAAGCGGCGGTGATGTAGACGCCCGCCTCCACCACGCAGTCGTCACCGAGCGAGATGCCGACGCCCGCGTTCGCGCCCAGCAGGCTGCGCTCGCCGATCCGCACCTTCTCCTTGCCGCCGCCGGAGAGCGTGCCCATGATCGACGAACCGCCGCCGATGTCCGAGCCGTCGCCGACCACCACGCCCTGCACGATCCGGCCCTCGACCATCGAGGTCCCGAGCGTGCCCGCGTTGAAGTTGACGAATCCCTCCTGCATGATCGTCGTCCCGGAGGCCAGGTGAGCGCCGAGGCGCACCCGGTCGGAGTCGGCGATCCGGACACCCGAGGGCACCACGTAGTCGGTCATCCGCGGGAACTTGTCCACCCCGAAGACGCTCAGCTGACGGCCGGCGGCGCGCTCCAGGAAACGCAGCTCGTCCACCCGCTCCGGCGGGCACGGGCCGGCCGACGTCCAGGCGACGTTGGCCAGCTTGCCGAAGATGCCGTCCAGGTTCAGCTCGTTCGGCCGGACCAGCCGGTGCGACAGCAGGTGCAGTCGCAGGTACGCGTCGGAGGCGTCGGCGATCGGGTCGGCCAGCGACTTGACCACCACCCGCACCTCGACGGTGCTCAGTCCGGGCAGCAGCTTCGGGCCGGTCAGCCCGGCCGGCAACACCGGAACGTCGGCCGGCTCCTCACCGAGACCCAGGTGCCCGGCCGGGAACCAGGTGTCCAGAACCTGTCCCTCGGCGGTGACGGTGGCGAGGCCGATGCCCCAGGCGGGCGAAGTCGAGATCGGGGTTTCCACGAGCGAAACCCTACCGGACCTACATGAGCCACCAGGAGCCTCGCGCCACCCCGGTATGGTGCGCACATGGCCAACCCGCTCACCCCGGACGTGCTGGTCGACCCGGTTGTGCTGACCCGCGCGCTGGTCGACGTCGAGTCCGTGTCCCGCGACGAGAAGGTGATCGCCGACTGCGTGGAGGACGCCCTCCGCAAGGCCGGGCACCTGTCCGTGCGCCGGGTGGGAAACACGGTGATGGCCCGGACCAAACTGGGCCGCGACCAGCGGGTCATCCTCGCCGGGCACCTCGACACCGTGCCGGTCAATGACAACCTGCCGTCCACCGTCGTCGACGACCTGATCTACGGCTGCGGCGCCTCGGACATGAAGGGCGGCGTCGCCCTCGCCCTCCACCTCGCCGTCACCCTGCCCGATCCCCGGTACGACGTCACCTACCTGTTCTACGAGTCCGAAGAGATCGAGTCCGAGCACAACGGGCTCAACCTGGTCGCCGGAGCGCACCCCAAATGGCTCCAGGCCGACCTCGCGGTGCTGCTCGAACCGACGTACGGGACGGTGGAGGCCGGCTGCCAGGGCACGGTCTCGGCACAGGTCAGCCTGCGGGGCCGGCGGGCGCACACCGCCCGGGCCTGGCGCGGGGTCAACGCCATCCACGCGGCCGGTGAGGTGCTGCGGCGGCTGGAGGCGTACCACCCGCGGACCGTGACCATCGACGGCTGTACCTACCGGGAGGGCCTCAACGCGGTGCGGATCTTCGGGGGTGTGGCCGGCAACGTCGTACCGGACGAGTGCGGCGTCGAGGTCAACCTGCGGTTCGCCCCGGACCGCTCGGAGAAGCAGGCCCACGAGCACCTGCGCGAGGTCTTCGACGGGTTCCAGCTGGAGATCACCGACTCGGCGCCCGGCGCCCGGCCCGGCCTCGACGCCGCCCCGGCCCGCGAATTCCTCGCCGCCGTCGGCATCGAACCGGCCGCCAAGCTGGGCTGGACCGACGTGGCCCGGTTCGCGGCCCTCGGCATCCCGGCGCTCAACTACGGCCCCGGCGATCCGGCGCTCGCCCACGCGCCGGACGAGCACGTCGAGATCGGCAAGATCCGTGACGGGGCGGCCACCCTCTACCGGTGGCTCGCCCGTTAGTACTCCACGGTCACCCGGCCCACCGCACGCTGCGGTGGCGGGATCTCCATCGTCGCCTCCGGGTCGACGGCCGGCTCGGCGTCGCGCGCCGCGAAAGCCGCCCGCCGCTCCTCCAGCACCAGGCGGATCCGGCGCTGCATCCTGAGGCGCTCGTGTCGGTTCGTCATGGTGACTGCTCCTTCGCCGGGAGCCCGGTGATGCCAGGTCGGTAACAGTACAGACGCGTCAGAGTCACTGTCGGTTGCTTCAATCTGGCAAAAAGGTCTGCGGGTCGCAATCCTCTTGCCGAAACGCGCCCCGATATTCACCGGGTGCTGACCGTCCGCACTACCTTTGTGGCATGACGGACAGCACCAACGGGCGACCGGGACCGGCCCCCGAACGGCATCGCGGAGCCGTCACACTGCGCCGCGACTCCATTCCGCCGAGCACGGCCGACCAGAAACTCCTCGATTCCCCGCATCGTGGGGAGTGGAAGACCAAGGACGCCTGGCGGGCGCTGCGGATCCTCTCCGAGTTCGTCGAGGGCTTCGACACCCTGGCCGACCTGCCGCCCGCGGTGAGCGTCTTCGGTTCGGCCCGCTGCACCCCCGGCAGCTACGAGTGCGAGCTCGCCGAGAGCCTCGGCGCGGCGCTCGCCGAAGCGGGGTACGCGGTCATCACCGGCGGCGGGCCGGGCGTCATGGAGGCGGCCAACCGGGGCGCCACCGAGGCCGGCGGCATGTCCGTGGGGCTCGGCATCGAGCTGCCCTTCGAACAGGGCCTCAACGACTGGGTCGACGTCGGCATCGACTTCCGCTACTTCTTCGTCCGCAAGACCATGTTCGTCAAGTACGCGCAGGCCTTCGTGGTCCTGCCCGGCGGCTTCGGCACCCTGGACGAGCTGTTCGAGGCGATCACCCTGGTCCAGACGAAGAAGGTCACCCGGTTCCCGGTGATCCTGATGGGCACCGACTATTGGGGCGGGCTTCTCGACTGGATGAAGGCCCGGATGCTCGGCGAGGGCAAGGTATCCACCACGGATCTCGACCTCATCCAGCTCACCGACGACGTCGCCGAAGCCGTCCGGATCATCATCGACGCCGAGGCGGTCCTCGCCGAGACGAGCGAGGCCCACTGACGTGGCGAACATCTGCGTCTTCTGCGCCTCCTCCACCACCCTCGAACAGCGCTGGCTCGACCTCGCCACCGAGACCGGCCGGATCCTCGCCGACCGCGGGCACACGCTCGTCTCCGGCGGCGGCTCGGTCGGCATGATGGGCGCCGTGGGCGACGGCGCCCGGGCCGCCGGCGGGCACACCCTCGGCATCATCGCGCAGTGCCTCGTCGACCTGGAGGTCGCCGACCACGACTCCGACGAGCTCCTCGTCACCGGGGACATGGGCGCCCGCAAGACCCTCATGATCGACCGGTCGGATGCGTTCATCACGCTGCCCGGCGGGCTCGGCACCCTCGACGAGTTGTTCGAGGTCTGGACCACGGCCACCCTCGACGTGCACCGCAAGCCGATCGTGCTGCTCGACCCGGACGGGTTCTACGACGGGCTGACCCGCTGGCTCGGTGGGCTCGTCGACCGGAAGTTCGTCCGGCCGGCCGCCATGGAGCTGCTGCTCGTCGCGCGTACCGTGCCGGAGGCCGCCGACCTGATCGAGAACGCGCTGGCCGGTCCGCGTGACGCGCCGTCCGGCACGGCCTCCGGGACGGCCAGCCCCGCCGAAGGCGCCTGACGCCGGGATCGGTCCTCCGGACGTGAACTCCGGGGCCGTTGCGCTTCCCGCCCCGGAATAACGTCGTACCGGCGTGCTCTCATAGATGCCGTGAGCACGCCGGTATCCCTCCCTCCGGTGCGCCGGCCCACCTACCGTCTGGTCCGGCGTCCCCGCCCGGTCGCGGCCGCCCTGCCCGCCGACCCGGTGCAGCGCGGCGTCATCCAGCACACCGCCGGGCCGCTCCTGGTCGTCGGCGGCCCCGGCACTGGCAAGACGTCGATGCTGGTCGAGTCGGTCGCCGCCCGGATCGCCGAGGGCGCCGACCCCGAGCGCATCCTGGTGCTCACCTTCGGCCGCCGCGCGGCGGCCACGCTGCGCGACCGCATCGAGGCACGGATCGCCGACCAGCCCGGCCGCATCGTGCACGAGCCGCTGGTGAGGACCTTCCATGCGTATGCGTTCGGCCTGCTCCGCCGGGCCGCCGCCGAGCGTGGCGAACCGTCTCCACGCCTGCTCACCGGCCCGGAGCAGGACCTGATCATCCGGGAGTTGCTGGCCGCCGTCGCCGACCCGGAGGCCACCGGCGACATCGGCTGGCCCGAGACCCTCCGCCCGGCCCTGCCCACCCGTGCCTTCGCCCAACAGCTGCGCGACCTCATGCAGCGCGCCGCCGAGCGTGGCGTCGGCCCGGTCGAGCTGGCCCGCCTCGGCGAGCGCCTGGGCCGCGACGACTGGCCGGCCGCCGCCCGCTTCCTCCGGGAGTATGTGGCGGTCCTCGCCCTGCGCGACGTCACCACCCGCGGCTCGGCGGCGTACGATCCGGCCGAGCTGGTCCGCGCCGCCGCCGGCCTTCTCTCCGACGAGCCCGACCTCCTCGAGGCCGAGCGCCGCCGCCTGGCGTTCGTCTATGTCGACGAGTTAGCCGAGACCGACCCCGCCCAGATCGAGCTGCTCAACCTGGTCGCCGGCGGGGGCAAGCCCCTGGTCGCCTTCGCCGACCCCGACTCGTCCGTCTACGGCTTCCGGGGCGCCGACCCCGGCGTCGTCGGCACCTTCCCGGCCACCTTCCGCGCCGCCTCCGGCACCCCGGCCGAGACGATCGTCCTGCACACCAACTACCGGGCCGCTCCGTCGCTGCTCAATGCGACCGGCCGGGTCGCACGCCGCATGCGCGGCCCGATCGGGCACCGCCCCATGCACCCACCCGCCCCGGCCGACCCCACACCCGCCGCCACGTCCGCGGGCTCTTCGGCCGCAGAGTCCCCGGCTGCGGGCTCTTCGGCCGCGGGATCCCCGTCTGCCGACCCCACACTCGCCGCCGCCACGTCCGCGGGCTCTTCGGCCGCTGGGACTCCGATCGCCGTGGGTGATCCGTCGGCTCCCGGGTCCGCTTCGCCGTCGGTCGCGGTGAGCGGAGAGGGGTGGGGGCCGCGGCCGGAGGCGGTGGTCCGGACATTCCGGTCCACCGCCGCGGAGACGGCGTATATCGCTCACGCGCTGCGGGAAGCCCATCTGCTGCACGGGGTGCCGTGGTCGCGGATGGCGGTGCTGATGCGGTCCACGATGCTGCAACAGCCGTCGGTGCAGCGGGCGCTGGCCGCGGCCGGGGTGCCGACCGTCATCCACGCCGAGGATCTGCCGTTGCATCTGCAACCGGCGGTGGCGCCGTTCCTGCTGCTCCTGCGCTGTGCGGTGGATCCGGCGGCCCTCGATGAGGAGGCGGCCGTCGCTCTGCTGCACTCGCCGCTCGGCGGGGCCGATCCGCTGGCCGAGCGCCGGTTGCGTCAGGGCCTGCGGGCGCTCGCCGTGGCCGCCGGTGACCGGCGGCCCTCGGGTGAGCTGCTGGTCGACGCGATCCGCGACCCGGCCGGGCTGGACCTGGTCGAGCGGCGGTGGGCGCGCCCGGCGCAGATGATCGCCCGCCTGATCACCGTCGCCCGGGAGGCGGCCGCCGCCCCCGGTGTCTCCGCCGAACAGGTGCTCTGGACCGTGTGGCGGGAGAGCGGCCTGCACGACCGGTGGTTCGCGATGAGCACCGGCAACGTCCCCATGCCGGACCAGCGTGACTCCGGCCGTGCCCGGCAGTGGCGCTCCGAGGCCGCCGACCGCGACCTGGACGCCATGGTGGTCCTCTTCGACGCGGCCGCCCGGTTCGTCGACCGGCTGCCCGGCGCCGGGGTGTCGGTCTTCCTCGACCACGTTCTCGGCCAGGAACTGCCCGCCGACTCGATCGCCCCGAGCGCCGACCGTGGCGAGGCCGTCCGGCTCCTCACCGCGCATGCGGCGAAGGGCCTCGAATGGGACGTCGTGATCCTCGCCGGTGTGCAGGAGGGCATCTGGCCCGACCTGCGCCTGCGCGGCAGCCTGCTCGGCTCGGAACGCCTCGTCGACGTGCTGGCCGGCCGTCCCGCCTCGGGCCCGGCCGCGGTGATCGCCGAGACGTCGGCCCTGCTCGACGAGGAGCGGCGGCTCTTCTACGTGGCGGTCACGAGGGCACGCCGCCGCCTGGTCGCCACCGCCGTCTCGTCGGCGAGTGTGGGCGGTTCCATCGGCGAGGAACAGCCGAGCCGCTTCCTCGCCGAACTCGCCACCCCGGTCCGCCGCCTCGACGGCGGCGATCCTCCACCCGATCCCGGCCCCTGGGACACCGGCCCTCCCCAACCCCCGGGCAGCCCGTCCGGCCCGGATGGCTCCTCCGGCCCCGACGGCTCGTCCGAGCCGGGCGGCCCGGAAGACCCGTCCGATCGCGGCGGCTCGTCTGACCGCAGCGACCCCACCGGGGCAGTGGGGAGAAAGGCCGCACGGCCTCCTGCGGGAGACAGGGCCGGCAAGGACGCCGAGCCGTCAGGCAGCGGTGAGCGCGGTGCGGGCATGGGGAGCGGCGATTCCGCTGGCGGAGCAGTGGAGAAGGACGCCGAGCCGGCAGGTAGCGGTGAGCGCGGTGCGGGCGCGGGACGCGGCGACTCCGGCGGAGCGGCGCCGGAGGACGGGGACGCCGAGGTCGAGATCCCGATGGGGCGGCCGCCCCGGGCGCTGACCCTGGCCTCGCTGGTGGCCGAGCTTCGTACCGTCGTGGTGGGCAGCGCGGAGACGCCCAGCCGGCGGCGCGCCGCGGCGGCCGAGCTGGCCCGTCTGGCGGCGGCGGGGGTGCCGGGGGCGCATCCGGACGAGTGGTGGGGTCTGCGGCAGCTCTCCGACGACCGGCCGCTCGTCGACGAGGGCGAGGCGGTCAAGGTGACGCCGTCGTCGATGGAGAGCGCGCTGCGGTGCAGCCTGCGCTGGCTGCTGGAGCGGCACGGCGGCGCGGCCCCGGCCGGGCCCGCGCAGGGCATCGGCAACCTGGTGCACGCCGCGGCGATGCTGGCCGAGGACGCGAACGCGGACCGGGAGAAGCTGGTCGAGTACGTGTCGGCCCGGTTCGACTCGATCGAGCTTGCCGCACAGTGGCTGGCCGGTTCGGAGCAGGAGCGGGCCCAGGCGATGGTCGACAAGCTGCTGCGCTGGCTTGCGGTCAACCCGCGGCGGCTGCTGGCGATCGAGCACGAGTTCACGGTCCGGCTGGAGGACGAGCGCCGGCCGATCCAGTTGACCGGCCGGGTGGACCGGCTCGAGGTGGACGAGGAGGGGCGGCTCGTCGTCATCGACCTGAAGACCGGGAAGACCACCGCCGTCTCGTCCGCCGACGTGGCCGAGAATCCGCAGCTCGGCGGCTACCAGGCGGCGATCGCGGCGGGGGCTTTCGCGGACTACGGGTCGGACAGCGGCGGTGCGGCCCTGGTGCAGCTCGGGCCCGGTAAGGACGCCCGCGAGCAGCTCCAGGTGCCGATCACCGAGGCCGCCGACCCGCAGTGGGCGTACGCGATGGTTCGCCGCACCGCCGAGACGATGGCCGCCGCCACCTTCTCCGCGGTGGCGAACAGCCGCTGCCGGGTGTGCCCGGTCCGCACCAGCTGCCCGATCTCCGGCAAGGGCCGCCAGGTCGTCGAACCGGCCCCGGAGGACGACGGATGACGGCCGCCGGGAAGTGTCGGGAAGAGGGGCGCGACGGATGACGTGGCGCATGGGAGAAGGCACCTGGACCACTGGATACGAGACGACCGGAAACTGATCGATGACGCAGCCGACGCTGTTCGCCGAGGGGCCGCCGCCGCGCCGCCGCGCCGCCGACGCGGGGCCCCGCTACACGCCCCGCGAGCTGGCCCGGCTACTGCGCCTGCCGGAGCCGACCACCGAGCAGGAGGCGATCATCGCGGCGCCGGTGCAGCCGCTGCTCGTGGTGGCGGGCGCCGGCTCCGGCAAGACCGAGACGATGGCGTCGCGGGTGGTCTGGCTGGTCGCGAACGGGTACGCGCACCCCGGCGAGATCCTTGGCCTGACCTTCACCCGCAAGGCGGCCGGCGAGCTGTCGCACCGTGTCCGGACCCGGCTCGGCCAGTTGATCCGCAGGCTGGGCCGGGATGACGCGTTCGCCGGTGAGGCCACCATCTCGACGTACCACGCCTATGCGGCCCGGGTCGTCACCGAGCACGGGCTCCGCGCCGGGTACGAGCCGTCCGCGCGCCTGCTCACCGAGGCGGCCCGCTGGCAGATCGTCGACTCGCTGGTGCGCACCTACACCGGTGAGATGACGGGGCTGAACCGCGCGCCCGGCACGGTCACCGACGACGTCCTGGCACTCTCCGCGGAGCTGTCCGAGCACCTGGTCACGCCGGGCGACCTGGCGGCCTGGACCGGCCGGTTCTTCGCCGAGGTGCAGGAGTTCCCGGGCCGGATGTACAAGGACGTCTCCGAGGTGCTGCGCCGACAGCAGGGCCGGCTCACCCTGCTGCCCCTGGTCCGAGCATACGAGCAGCGCAAACTCGACCTGGAGGCGATGGACTTCGGGGACCAGATGGCCCGTGCCGCGCTGGTCGCCCGTGATCATCCGGAGGTCGGCGAGATCGAGCGCGGCCGGTTCCGGATCGTGCTGCTCGACGAGTACCAGGACACCAGCCACGCCCAGGTGACGATGCTGAACAACCTGTTCGGCGGCGGACATCCGGTGACCGCGGTGGGCGACCCCTGCCAGTCGATCTACGGGTGGCGGGGCGCGTCCGCGGGGACGCTGGAGCGGTTCCCGCAGGAGTTCCGGGACTCCGGGGACCGGCCGGCCTGGGAGCGCACGCTGACCCGGAGCTGGCGCAACCGGCCGGAGATCCTGCGGGTGGCGAACACGATCTCCGCCCCGCTGCGCGCCCACGTGCACCAGTTGCAGTCGGCCGACCGGGTGGCCGCGGCGGTCGGCGGGCGGACCGTGACGTGCGCGCTGCTGCCGACGTACGCCGACGAGGCCGCCTGGATCGCCGATTCGATGCTGACCGCCTGGCGCCTGGTCGCCGGGATGCCGACCGCCCCGGCCGCCGAGATCCCGCTCGAACAGCGCCCGACCAGCGCCGTCCTGGTGCGGGTGCGCAGCCAGATCCCGGTGCTCGAGGAGGCGCTGCGGTCCCGGGGCCTGCCGGTCGAGGTGGTCGGCCTGGGCGGCCTGCTGGACACCCCGGAGGTCCGGGACGTGGTCTGCACGCTGCGAGTGCTGGCCGACCCGGCCGACGGCGCGTCGCTGTTGCGGCTGCTCACCGGGGCACGCTGGCGGATCGGCCCGCGCGATCTGGTGGCCCTGCACCGGCGGGCCCGGGCGATCGCGGCGGCCCGGGCGGCCGCCTCCGGCCGGTCCGGCGACGACCCCGAGGAGATCAACACCGACCGTCTGGACGACGCCACCCTGGTGGAGGCGCTGGCCGACCCGGGTTCTCCCCGGCAGTACTCGGAGGAGGGCTACGGCCGGGTGCGGGACTACGGCCGTGAGCTGGCCGCGCTGCGCCGCCGCCTGGACCAGCCGCTGCCCGACCTGCTCGCCGACATCGAGCGCACCATCGGCCTGGACGTGGAGGTGGCGGTGCGCGGCTGGGCGGCCGGTGACGCCGGGCTGGCCCGCGGTCACCTGGACGCGCTGGGCGAGGCGGCGACCCGCTACATCACCGAGAACGAGACCGGCACCCCGGCAGGGTTCCTGGCTTTCCTGGCGGCGGCCGAGGAGGAGGAACGCGGTCTGGAGCCGGGCCAGGTGGACGTGGTCGAGGGCGCGGTGCAGATCCTGACCGCGCATGCCGCGAAGGGCCTGGAGTGGGACGTGGTCTCGGTCGCCGGCCTGTGCCGGGGGGTCTGGCCGGGCCTGGTCCGCTCCTCCGACCACTACCTGGGCGGTATCGGGGTGCTGCCGTTTCCGCTGCGTGGCGACTCGTCGGGGCTTCCGGCGCTGGATCTCGGCGACGCCGTCGAGCAGAAGGGCGTCGCCGCCGCGGTGACCGATTTCGGTCGGTCCTGGCGGGAGCACGACGAGCGGGAGGAGCGCCGCCTGGCCTATGTCGCGGTGACCCGGCCACGCCGCCTGCTGCTCTGCTCCGGCTACTGGTGGGGGGACGGGGTGAAGCGCCCGCGCGGTCCGTCGGTCTTCCTCGACGAGATCCGCGCGGCCTGCGCCGACGGTGCGGGTGTGGTGGACGTCTGGACGCCGGAGCCGGCGCCCGGCGACACGAATCCGAGCGATCAGGTGGTGGCGACCGCCGAGTGGCCGGCCGATCCGCTCGGCCTGCGCCGCCCGGCGATGGCGGCCGCCGCCGACCTGATCCGCCGCATGATCGAGAACCCGGACGCCTCCGCGGCCGAGGCGTTCGCCGACCTGGCCGCCGCGGATCCGGAGGTCGCGGCCCGGGCCGGCCTGGCGGCCGACCTCGTCGGCCTCGCCGAGGAGGGCGCCGGCTGGTCGGTCCCCTCACCCCGCTCACCGGACAGCACACCCAAATCCGGGGTACGGCGAAGCGAGGCCGATTCCGGCCCCCACTCGGACGACAGCGCCGGCGCGGCGACCCCGGAAGAGGCCGCGACCGAAAACGATCGGCCAGCCGCCGCGCAGGCCGAGGTGCCCGGTGACGCCGGACCCAACGCGATCGGGGCCGACGCGAGCGGGGCCGGGCCGAGGGCGGAAGCGGCCAAGGCGGACCGAAGCGACCGGGCGGATGAAAGCGACGGGGCGGACGGAAGCGGCCGGGCGGACGGAAGCGGCCGGGCGGAGGTGGTGGCCGCCGTGGAGGCGGCCGACCGGGTGGCCGAGGCCGGGGACCCGGACATCGCCCGGTGGCGGCACGAGGCGCGGCTGCTGCTGGCCGAGCGGGCCGAGCGCACCCGTCATGAGGGCCCGATCGAGGTGGTGGTGCCCCCGCACCTGTCGGTGTCCCAGCTCGTGGTGCTGCGCCGGGATCCGCAGGCCCTGGCCCGCTCGTTGCGCCGCCCGTTGCCGCAGCGGCCCGCCCCGCACGCCCGCCGGGGCACGGCCTTCCACGCCTGGCTGGAGCAGCGGTTCGGGTCGGCGCGGCTGATCGACATCGACGAGCTGCCGGGCGCGGCCGACGACGACGCGGCCGGCGACGACGAGATGGCCCTGCTCCAGGAGGCGTTCCTGACCGGGGAGTGGGCGGAGCGGACGCCGGTCGAGGTGGAGGTGCCGTTCGCCACGACCGTCGCCGGGGTGGTGATCCGGGGGCGGATGGACGCGGTCTTCGCCGATCCGGGCGGCCGGTTCGACGTGATCGACTGGAAGACCGGGCGGCGGCCGGGCGGCGCGGAGGCCGAGGCGGCGGCGGTGCAGCTGGCCGCCTACCGGATCGCCTGGGCGTCGCTGGCCGGGGTGCCGGTGCGCAAGGTGCGTGCCGGGTTCCACTACGTCCGGGAGCAGGTCACGGTCCGGCCCACCGACCTGATGGAGGCTGCCGAGCTGGCCGCCCTGATCGAGGAGATCCCGGCCGACTCGCTCTGAACCTCTCCCGTGCTCCGGAGCGCGTCCGCCGAGGTCGGCCCGGCGGGCGCGTGCGTGGAGTGGGTGGGCGGTGCGGGTTGGAGCGGGACCACCGATCTAACTCGAAAATCGACCTGGACCGGACGTGCGGCAGCATCCCGCG
>NZ_BMPW01000007.1 GCF_014647795.1 Actinoplanes campanulatus
CGGAACGGGCCGCCCGCCAGCGGCGAAAAAACTCAGCCCGGCGGGCGCGGCACAGGCTCGGCCCCGGCAGCGGGTCGCGAGGTGCGGCGGAACGGCCGCTGTGTGGTTGGGGCCGCTCCCGCGCGTACGAGAAATCAGATCATCGAGTAACCCGCCGGAAGCGTGGCCCGGCCGGTGAGCGCGCCCAGCACGGTCTCGCCGTCGCCTAGGGCGACCGCGACGCGGGCGGCGAGCGCGGCGGTCTCGGCGAGGGTGTCCGGGTCCAGGTCGATCGGTACGCCGGCAGCCGTGGCCACGTCGCGTCCGTGCACCACCAGTTCGAAGGTGCGGGTGGGCAGCCAGTCCCGGACCCGCATGCCGCCGGCGGGGGTGGCCACCACGTCGTCGTCGGCGGCCCCGGCCAGTGCGGCGGTCGCCTGGCCGATGTAGCCGCTGACCGCGGTGGCCGGCTGATCGCCGAGGGCGGCCCCGGTGGCCCGGGCGTCGTCGGTGGACGCCTTGCGGACGGCCGCGACCATCTCGTCGGAGGCCGACCGGACCAGGGCGAAGTAGAACTCGGGGCCGGGCACCAGCAGCGTGGGGGCGCGGTCGGCAAGGACCGTGGGCACCTGGCGCAGCGCCGAGCTGACGGTGTGGCCGAGCAGGTCGCGCAGCGTCCACTCGCCGAGGCCGGGGGCGTCGAGCCGGGCGGCCGGGATGCGGGAGACGAGGTCGGCGAAGGCGATGGCGGCGGAGCGGTACGTGCGGCGGTAGTCCATGTCACCAACCTGCCACGCGGGCCGCCGGTCGCGCGGCCCCGCCGGTAGCCTGCCCCGGTGCTGCTACCCCTGCCGGACGGCGACTTCAAGGCGTACCTGTTCGACTGCGACGGGACGATCACCGACTCGATGCCGGCGCACTACCGGGCCTGGTGCAAGGCGCTCGGCGAGTGGGGTGCGGAGCTCCCGGAGGAGCTGTTCTACGCCTGGGGCGGGCGGCTCGTGGTGGACATCATCGCCGACCTGAACGAGCGGCAGGGCCTGCGCATGCCGGTGGCCGAGGTGGCGGCGCGGCGTGAGGAGCTGTTCCAGGAGCTGCTCGGCGAGGTGGCGGCGGTGCCGGGGGTGCTGGAGCACATCGAGGCGTCGTACGGGCGGATCCCGTTCGGGGTGGTGTCCGGCAGCACCCGCGCGTCGGTGACCGCGTCGCTGACCGCGCTCGGCCTGCTGGACCGGTTCGAGGTGCTGGTGTGCGCCGGGGACTACGCGCGCCCGAAACCGGACCCGGAGGGCTATCTGCTGGGCGCCCGGCTGCTCGGCGTGGAGCCGGCGGACTGCCTGGTCTTCGAGGACACCGACCTGGGTGTGGCCGCGGCCGAGGCGGCGGGCATGGGATATTCGCGTGTGCCACCACCGTGGGAGCGATAAGAATCGATCCATGATTCATCAGCGGGCGCTGGAGTACCTGCTCGGGCTACAGGGCGCGGCGCTGCTGCGGTCGTTCACCGAGGAGTCCGATCCGGAGTTCGGCCGGGCCCGGGTGGCCGAGATGCGGCGCCTGCTCGACCGGGCCGAGCTGGACGTCGAGCCGGTGGCCGTCGAGCGGGTGTCGGCCGTCGACGGGTACCGGGTCTGGTCGCGGACCTACGACGAGCCGGGCAACGGGCTGTTCCCGCCGGAGGAGGAGACGGTTCACGGCATCCTCGGCGGGCTCCCGCCCGGGACGGCGGTGGACGCGGCCTGCGGCACCGGCCGGCACAGCGAGTGGCTGGCCGGCCAGGGGCACCGGGTGATCGGGGTGGACGGTTCGGCCGACATGCTGGAGCGGGCGCGTGAGCGGGTGCCGTCCGGCGAGTTCCACGAGGCGCCGCTGGAGCGGCTGCCGATCCCGGACGCGCACGCCGACATCGTGGTGTGCTCGCTGGCGCTGACCCACGTACGCGATCTGGGCCCGGTGTTCGCCGAGTTCGCCCGGGTGCTGCGGCCGGGCGGGCATCTGGTGATCTCGGACGTCTCGCACGAGCTGGCCGCGATCGGCTCGGTGCCCCGGGTGCGCATCGACGGCGAGCGGCCGGCGCTGCTGGTCGACCACCGGCACCGGGCGTCGGACTATCTCGGCGCCGCCGTCCCGGCCGGGCTGCGGGTGGTGTCGTGCGCCGAGCCGCGGATGTCGCCGCCGGTGCCGCTCGACACGCCGGCCGAGCTGCCGGACACGCTGGAGACCGGGGCGTGGGATCAGTGGCCGTGGTCGCTGATCAGCCTCACCCCCGAGGTGTGCCGTGCGGTGACCGGCGACATGCCCGTACTGATCATCTGGCATTTTCGGCGGGACCCGGATCGATGATCCGGTTGCGGTGGTGCTGGTAGATCACCGAGCTGCGGAACCCGACGATCTCCCGGCGGGCGGAGAACCGGTCCATCAGGAAGGCGTGCAGACCGTCCACGCCGGGCACCGCGACGTGCACCAGGAAGTCGTCGCCACCGGCCAGCACGAACACCGACAGCACCTCGGGCAGCCCGGCCGCGTAGGCCTTGAAGCCCTCGATCACCTCCCGGTTGAGCGGGCGGACCTGGACATGCAGCAGCGCCTGGACCTCGCGGCCGAGCGCGGTGAGGCTCACCTCGGCGTGAAAGCCGGTGATCACGCCGCGCTCGCGCAGCAACCGCACCCGTTCGAGGCAGGTCGACGGTGCGATGCCGACCGTGCGGGCCAGGTCGCGGTTGGTCTGCCGGGCGTTCGCCTGGAGTTCCCGTACGATCGCCGAATCAATGTCATCCACGGCCGTCATTATGATGGGTTCACCGAACATCGTTCGGCACGATCGTTCCTCCGCCGATGGGCGTTCTAGCTTCGAGGCATGTCGCTCGAACATGTGCGTGTGGTGACGGAACGTGGTCCACGGTCGGGGTTCCCGGTCATCGTGGCGGTCCATTCGACGGCTCTGGGGCAGGCGATCGGCGGATGCCGCCTGTCCGTCTACGCCGACTGGCGGGACGGTCTCGAGGACGCGCTGCGGCTGTCCGCCGCGATGACCGCGAAGGCGGCGCTGGCCGGGCTGCCGAACGGCGGCGGCAAGACGGTGGTGGCGCTGCCCGCGGGGGTGGCGCCGGACCGGCGGGCGGTGCTGCACGACGTGGCCGACGTGATCGAGAGCCTGGGCGGGGACTACGCGACCGGTCCGGACGTGGGCACCGGGCCGGACGACATGGTGACGATCGGCGAGCGTACGCCGTACGTGTTCTGCCGCGGCTACGACTCCTCCCCGGGCACCGCCGCCGGGGTGCTGGCCGCGCTGCGCGCCGTCGTCGCCGACCGGTTCGGATCACACGACCTGGCGGGCCGCAGCTTCGCCGTCCTCGGTGTGGGCCGGGTCGGCGGGCATGTGCTGCGGCTGCTCACCGAGGCCGGCGCGCGGGTGGTGGCGGCCGATGTGGACCCGTCCCGGCGGTCGGTGGCGGACTCCTTCGGCGCGGCCTGGACGGATCCGCACGGTTGCCTCACCGCCGAGGTGGACGTGCTGGTGCCGGCCGCGCTCGGCGGTGTCCTGACGCGGAAGACCGTGCCGGAGCTGCGCTGCGCGGCGGTCGCCGGGCCGGCCAACAACCAGCTCGACCGTCCGGGCACCGCCGCGCTGCTGCACGAGCGCGGCATCCTGTGGGCGCCGGACGTGGTGGTCAGCGCCGGCGGGATCATCCACGCCATCGGCACCGAGTTGCACCGGGAGGCGCCGGACCGGGTGGCGGCACGGATCGGCGGGATCGGGGACACCCTGACCCGGATCCTGGACGCGGCGCGGGAGACGTCGTCCACCCCGGCGGAGGCCGCGGCCCGGCTGGCAGGCTGGCTGGTTGACTACCCTGCGAAGATCGCCTGACTTGGGAGGGGCCGTATGACCGGGTTCGAGAGCATTCCGCCGACCACGCTCGCCGACGTGCTGGACCGGAGCCGGGTGATGGACATCGGCATCCGGCCGTTGTGGACGCCGGTGCCGCGGGTCGCCGGGCCGGCGTTCACGGTCCGCTGCCCGCCCGGCGACAACCTGATGCTGCACGCCGCCATCTACCGCGCCGAGCCCGGTTCGGTGATCGTCGTCGAGTCCGGCGACCTGGACTACGCGCTCGCCGGCGGGAACGTCTGCGCGGTCGCGCACCGGCGGGGTGTCGCGGCGTTCGTGCTCGACGGCCTGATCCGTGACCTGGGCGAGGTCCGGGAGATCGGCTTCCCGGTCTTCGCCCGCGGCGTCATCCCGATCCCCGGCACCAAGTCCGAACCGGGCACCCATCAGGAGCCGGTCCGCTGCGGCGGCGTCCAGGTCGGGCCGGGCGACATCGTGGTCGCCGACGAGGAGGGCGTCGTGGTGGTCCCGGCCGCCCGGCACGACGAGGTGCTCGCCGCCGCCCAGGCGAAGCTGGCCAAGGAGGAGGCCGAGACCCTCGACGACTGGGAGCGGGCCCACCGCGCCCGGATCGACAAGGCGCTCGCGGCCCACGGCCTTTAGGACCGGCCGGCTCCCAGCGCTGTCGCAACCCCGTTGATCAAGCGCTGGGAGCCAGCCGGGTTCCCGGGGTCAGAACGGGTAGGGGCGGGTCTCCTGGCGGGCGGTCACCCACTGGACCTCGGTGAACTCCTCGGCCGCGAACCCGATGCCGAAACGGCCGGCGCCCGAGTCCTTGACGCCGCCGAAGGGCATCTGGGGTTCGTCGTTGACCGGCTGGTCGTTGACGTGCACGATCCCGGCCCGGAGGCGGCGGGCCAGGTCGAGACCCCGGTACGGGTCGCCGGTGATCACCCCGGCGGTGAGCCCGAAGTCGGAGGCGTTGGCCCGGCGCAGCGCGTCCTCGGCGTCGTCGGCCTCCTCGAGGAGGACGACCGGCCCGAACGTCTCGTCGAAGGCCAGTTCCGCCTCGGGCGGCACGCCGGTCAGGACGGTCGGCGGGAAGCAGCGCCCGCTGGGCAGCCCGCCGGTGAGCAGCCGTGCGCCCAGGTCGACGGCTTCCCGGACCCGGCGTTCGAGCAGGGACAGCGCCCACTCGTTGATCACCGGCCCGACGACGGTGGCCGGGTCGGACGGGTCGCCGACCGGCAGTTCGGCGGCGCGGGCCACGAACCGGGCGGTGAATTCGGGGGCGATCGACCGGTCGACGATGAGCCGGCGGGCGCACATGCAGGTCTGGCCGCTGTGCACGAACGCCCCGTAGACGGCCGCGTCGACGGCCTGGCCGACGTCGGCGTCGCCGAGCACGAGCAGCGGGTTGTGGCCGCCGAGCTGGAGCACGGCCCGTTTCAGGTGGCGGCCGGCGGTCTCGGCGAGCCGTCGCCCGGTGACGGTGGAGCCGGTGAAGCTGATCCGCCGGACCCGCGGGTCGGCGATCAGCGTCTCGGCCACGGCGCCGGCCTCACCGGGGGCGTGGGTGACCACGTTGAGGACGCCGTCGGGCAGGCCGGCGTCGGCGAGCAGTTCGGCCCAGAGGGCGCCGCCGGTGAGCGGCGCCTCCTCGGACGGTTTCAGCACGACCGTGTTGCCGGTGGCGATCGGCGCGACGACGGCCCGGCCGGCCAGGACGAGCGACGCGTTCCACGGGGCGATCGCGGCGACCACGCCGACCGGGCGGCGCATGGCCAGAGCCCGGGTGCCGGCCAGGTCCGAGGGCAGGATCTGTCCGGCCGGCGCGTACGCCAGCCCGGCAGCCTGGCGCAGCAGGTTGACGCAGAAGTCGAGCTGGACCCCGGCGAAGTGCACCCCGCACCCGGTCTCGGCGGCGAGGAGCCCGCGCACCTCGTCGCGCCGCCGGTCGAGCGCGTCGGCGGCCCGCAGCAGGATTCGCTGGCGGTCCATCGGCAGGCTCTCCGCCCAAGCCGGGAAGGCCCGGTCGGCGGCGTCGAGGGCGGCCCGCGTGTCGTCGGCGTCACCAGCGGCGACCCGGGCGAAGACGCGGCCCGTCCACGGGTTCAGCTTGTCGTACGTCCGCCCGTTGGCCGCATCCACCCAGCTCCCGCCGATGTGATGCCGCACGCCCTCAGAAAACACCTGGTCCATCGCGTCGCAGATGGTATCCGACGGGCAGCAGCCGCACCGGGACAAGACTCCACAGGCCGCGTGGCAGGAACAGCGCGAACGCTCCGGCGGTGAGCCCGAGCCCGATCAGGTACCAGGCGTCGTAGTCGGCGAAGAGGTACTGCACCCCGAAGAAGAGCAGCGCGCCGAGCAGCGGCCCCTCGAACGTGCCGATCCCGCCGACGAGCACCATGAACAGCATGTACGCGGTCCACTGCACCCCGAAGATCGAGCGCGGTTCGATGAACAGGGTGTTGGCGAGGATCAGCGCCCCGGCCGCGCCGCCGCCGAACCCGGCGAGCACGTAGAGCCCGGCTTTCAGGGGCCACACCCGGACACCGAGGGACGCGGCCGCCTCCTGGTCGTCGCGGATCGCCTGCAACCCGGCCCCGGTGCGGCCGCGCAGCAGCACGAACACCGCCCCGAGCAGGAGCACCAGGAAGGCCAGGGCCAGCCAGTACGTGTACGCGCGCCGCTCGTCCGGGCGGAACACGTTGAGCCCGCGCAGCGACACCCCGGTCCCGCCGCCGAGGCTGTGGTCGAGGACGACGAGCAGCGCCAGCGTCTCGGCGACCACCCAGGTGCCGACCGCGAACGGCCCGCCGCGCAGCCGCAGCACGAGCGGCGCGAGGACGGCGGCGAGGACCGCCGAGGCGCCGGCGGCGAGCAGCACCGCGAGGTACGGCGGCACGTCGCGCTGGGCCAGGAACACGGTCCCGTAGGCGCCGAACCCGATGAACGCCTGCTGCCCGACCGACACCAGCCCGCCGTAGCCGGCCAGCGCGTTCCACATCACCGCCAGGATGACGAAGATGAACAGGCTGGTGAGCTGCTGCACCACGGTCGCCACGAAGAACTGCGGCACGGTCGCCAGGATCAACCCCAGGCCGATGAGTACGGACGACCCGATCCGTGAGGCGCGGCTGCTCCGGTCGATCCGGTAGGCCAGGGCGGTCATGCGGCAGGCACCAGCCTTCCTGGGCTGAAACGGACGAGCAGGACGATCAGGAAGACCAGGTGGCCGGCGAGGATCGAGTACTGCGGGTCGATCTGGGCGCCGATGGTCTGCGCCACGCCCAGCACGAGGCCGCCGATCAGGGTCCCGCGCAGCGAGCCGAGCCCGCCGATCACCACCGCCTCGAACGCGAAGATCAGCTGGGTGGGCCCGCTGGCCGGGTCGATGGTGGAGTGGACGGCCAGGAAGGTGCCGGCCAGGGTGGCGGTGGCCACGGCGATCGCGGTGGCCCGGGCGTAAACGGCGGTGGCCGGCACCCCGACCAGCGCCGCGGTGTCCGGGTCCTGGGCGGCGGCCCGCATCTCCCGGCCGAACCCGGTGCGTTCCAGCACCAGGTGCAGCCCGCCGAGCACCCCGGTCGCGACGATCAGGATCAACAGACCTAGGTACGGCACGGTCAGGCCGCCGATCTGCCAGCTGCCGGTGCTCAGCGACCCGGTGACGGTGGCGAGCGACCGCACGTCCGGGGAGAAGATCAGCAGCAGTGCGTTCTGGATCACGATGGCCAGGCCGAACGTGGTGAGCAGCGGGGTCAGCTCCCCGCCGCGCAGGCTGCGGGTGAGGACGGTGACCTGCAACAGGTAGCCGAGCGCGAGGGCCAGTGGCAGCGCCCCGATCAGGGCCGGCGCCGGTGGCGCCCCGAGCGAGGTGGCCGCCCACCAGACCACGAAGGCGCCGAGGACGGCCAGGTCGCCGTGCGCCAGGTTGATGATCCGCATGACGCCGAACATCAGCGACAGGCCGCAGGCGAACAGCGCGTACAGCCCGCCCAGGAAGATCCCCTGAAGGACGGCATTGACCCAGGTCATGTCGCCGCCCTACGGCCGCGCAGCCCGAAGTAGGCCTCGGTGACCTGCTCGCGGGTGACGTCGCCGGTCGCGGCGGACAGCGCGATCCGGCCCTCCAGCAGGCAGATCACCCGCCCGGCCACGTCCAGCGCCCGGGACAGGTCCTGTTCGACAAGCAGCAGCGTGGGTCTGGAGTCCAGGGTGGTGAGGGTCTCGTAGACGGCGTCGACGGCGACCGGGGACAGCCCGAGCGACACCTCGTCGATGAGCAGCAGCCGCGGGTTGGTGAGCAGCGCCCGGGCGATGGCGGTGAGCTGCTGCTGCCCGCCGGAGAGCTCCGACGCCCGCCGGTCCCGCAGGCCGGCGAGCACGGTGAACGTGTCGTAGACGCGGGTCAGGCTCCAGGGCCCCTCGCGGGCCCGCCGGGCGGCGACGGCCAGGTTCTCCGCCACCGTCATGCCGGGGAACAGCCGTCGGCCCTCGGGCACCAGGGCCAGGCCGAGAGCGACCCGCTCGTGCGCCGGCCGGGCGGTGATGTCCGTGCCGTCGAGCAGGATGCGGCCACCCGCCGCCGGGTGCGCGCCGGCGATCGTACGCAGGAGGGTTGATTTTCCGGCGCCGTTCGCCCCGACCAGGGCGAGCGTCTCACCCTCCGCGATTTTCAAAGACATCTCCGGTACGGCGGTGAGCAGCCCGTGGCGTGCCGTGACCGACTCCAGCGACAGCAGGGTCATGATCGTGCCTTTCCGAGGTAGGCGTCGACCACGACGGCGTCGCTGAGCACCGCCGACGGCTCTCCGTCGGCGATCACCCGGCCCGCGTCCATGCAGATGAGCCGGTTCACGACCTGGAGCAGGACGTGCACGATGTGCTCGATCCAGACCACGGTGACGCCGCCGGCGTTCAGCTCGCGGATGGTGGCGACCAGTTCGGCGGCCTCGGCGTCGGTGAGGCCGGCGCCGATCTCGTCGAGCAGCAGCACCCGTGGCCGGGTGGCGACCGCGCGGGCCATCTCGAGGCGTTTGCGGTGCAGCAGGCCGAGCGTGTCGGCCCGCCGGTTCGCGAGGTCGAGCAGTTCGCAGCGGCGTAGCACCTCGATGCTGTGCCGGTGTGCCTCCCGGTGCCGGAGCCCGGCCCCGTAGGTGGCGCCGACCAGGACGTTCTCCAGGACGGTCATGCCACCGAAGGGGCGCGGGATCTGGTGTGCCCGGCCCACGCCCCGGCGACAGCGGATCTGCGGGCCGGAGCGGGTGACGTCGGCGCCGTCCAGCCGTACCGTGCCGGAGTCCGGGGTGACCGATCCGGCGAGCACGTTGAGCAGGGTGGTCTTGCCGGCCCCGTTCGGCCCGACGATGCCGATCGCCTCACCGTCGGCGGCGGTGAAGCCGACATCGTCGAGCACGTGCAGCCGGCCGTACCGTTTGTGCAGGTGCTCGCCGTCGAGCACGGTGTCGCCAGGGAACACGGTGTCGCCAGGGAACACCGTCACGTGAGGGTTCCGAACCGCTTGAGCTGCCCGGCGACCGGGACGTTGGGGTCGGAGGAGTTCTCGCAGAGCACGAAGTCGAGCGGGTAGGCGCCGCTGCCGGGCACCCACTGGCCGCCGAGGATCGGGGTGGAGACCACGTTCCGGTTCGGTCCGGCGCCCCACTTGAGCCGGCCGACCGGGGTCTCCACCTCCAGCGTCGCGATGGCGGCGGCGACCGCGTCGCGATCCCGCGGCGTGCCGGCGGCGGTCAGCGCGGCGGCCGCCACGTCGAACAGCGCGAGGCTGGGCCCGAGCTGCTGGGTCCACTGCTTGCCGGCGGCCTGCTGGTAGCCGTCGCCGAGGGCCTGCGAGCTGACGCCGGTGAGCGACGAGGTGTACGGGTAGGTCGGTGTCCAGTAGGCGGCGCTGGCCACCCGGCGCCGATGTCGCCGAGCGCCTCCACCTGGGACGGGAACAGCCCGGTCTTGGCGGCCTGCGCGATCTTCGGCCGGAAGCCCTGCTGGGCGGCCTGCCGCCAGAACGTCGCGAAGTCCGACGGGATCGGGAACGTGGAGAAGATCTCGCAGCCCTCGGCCTTGAACTTCGCGATCTGCGCCGAGTAGTCGTTGCTGCCGTTGGTGTAGGCGCCCGGGTCGACGATCGTGTAGCCGGACTTCTCCAGCATCGGGCCGAGCGAGGCGCGGATGGCGTTGCCGTCGCTGTCGTTGGGCCACATGACGGCGACCTTCTTGTTCGTCTCCACCTGCGGCCACAGGTGGGTGTAGGCGCTGTGGAACTGCTCGACGCCGAAGCAGAAGTGGAACGTGTACTTGTAGGCGTCGGTCTGGTCGGGTTCGGCGCCGCGGCCGAAGTACCAGGCCTGCCACGGCACGACGGTGGAGATGCAGGGGACGCCGGCCGCCTCGCACGCGTCGGAGACCGGGTTGACCGTCTCCGGGGTGGAGGTGGTGAGCATCAGGTCCACGCCGTCGCTGTTGATCAGGTCGTTGGCGACCTGGGCGGAACGCTGCGGGTTGGACTGGCTGTCCTTGTCGACGACCACGACCTCGTACCTGGTGCCGCCGATGGTGAGGCCTTCGGCGAGTTTCTTGCGGGCCAGTTCGAGGACGTACGAGTCGGGCTCGCCGAAACTGGCGGCCGGCCCGGTCCGGGGGCTGACGAAACCGATCTTCAAAGTGTCCGATCCGCCGGGCTGCTCCGCGCCCTTGCAGGCCCCGAGGGCGAGCCCGGCGGTGCCGAGCCCGATTCCCTGGAGCAGCCGGCGGCGGGTGAAGGTTCCGAATGATGACGGGGGCGTTTCCACGGTGACCTCCCGCGAGAAGTGGTGGCGGAAAGGTAAGGCGGGTCACACCAGCGGTCAACACAGCGTTTCAACAGTTCGAACGGCGAGGTTAGGCTGCGCCATGCCCATCGACGATGAAGCCGGCAGTGGGGCCGCGTTCTCCCAGTCCCTGGAACGCGGCCTGTTGATCCTGTCCTCGTTCAGCGAGACCCGGCCGGTGCTGGGGATCGCCGACATCTCCCGTGCCGTGACGCTGAACAAGAGCACCACCCACCGGTACGTGGCGACCCTGGCCCGGCTCGGCTACCTGCAACAGGACCCGGAGACGAAGAAGTACTCGCTCGGGCCGAAGGTGGTCGACCTGGGCTTCGCGGCGCTCAACTCGCTGGAGATCAACCGGGTGGCGGCGCCCTGCCTGCAGAGCCTCGCCGACGAGACCGGGTACACGGTGAGCATGGCGGTGCTGGACGGGCCGGACGTGGTCTACGTGGAGCGCCGCCGCAGCGGCCGGGCCACCAGCGCGTTCGCCATCTCGCTGAACCTGCACGTCGGGTCGCGGCTGCCGGCGTACTGCACGTCGATGGGCAAGGTGCTGCTCGCCCACCAGGAACCGGCCGTGCTGCGGGCGCTGCTCGACCGGACCGACTTCGCCCGCCGCGGCCCGAAGACGCTGACCAACCGGGAGCAGCTGACGGCGGCGCTCGCGAAGATCCGGCAGACCGGGGTGGCGGCCAACGACGAGGAGCTGGCGGCCGGGTTGCGCTCGGTGGCGGCGCCGGTGCGGGACCGGACCGGGCGGGTGATCGCGGCGATCAACATCGCGGTGCACCTGACGGTGTGGGCGACCACGGCGGACACCGTGGTGGCCCGGCTGGAACGCCCGCTGCGGCACACCGCCGCCGAGATCTCCACTCGGCTGGGCTACCGGTAGGTCGCGTTTCACTTTCCGCGCGCGCGTTCGGATGGATGGAACGGTCCGTTGATCTGCCGGAAACACGGGCATACCGTCAGCGCACCCGTGCACCCCCTGGAGGCGACCGCCCATGTTTCTCGACGACAAGCTCTGGACCGGCAACATCTTCATCGGCGGCGAGTGGCGGCCGGGGCGGGGCGGCGCGTACGACGTGACCGAACCCGCCACCGGCGCGGTGCTCGGCCGGATCGGGCGGGCCACCGCCGAGGACGTGACCGAGGCCGCCCGCAGCGCCGCCGAGGCCCAGCGCGCCTGGGCCGCCACCCCGCACACCCGGCGCGCCGCCGTGCTGCGCCGCGCCGCCCAGCTGTGGACCGAGCACGGTGAGGAGATCGCCGGCTGGAACGTCCGCGAGGTGGGCGCGATCGGCGCCATGGCCGGGTTCGCGCTGCACGTCGCCGAGCAGGAGTGCTATGAGGCGGCGTCGCTGCCCGCCCGGCCGTACGGCGAGCTGCTGCCCAGCGAGGAGCCGCGGCTGTCGATGGCCCGGCGGGTCCCGGCCGGGGTGGTGGCGGTGATCGCGCCGTTCAACGTGCCGATCATCCTGGCCATCCGGTCGGTCGCCCCGGCCCTGGCGCTCGGCAACGCCGTCCTGCTCAAACCGGACCCGCGGACCGCGGTGACCGGCGGTGTGACGCTGGCCCGGATCTTCGAGGAGGCCGGGCTGCCGCCGGGCGTGCTCCAGATGTTGCCGGGCGCCGCCGACGTCGGCGAGGCCCTGGTCACCGACGGAGACGTCCGGGTCATCTCGTTCACCGGCTCGACCGCGGCCGGCCGCCGGGTGGGCGCCCTGGCCGGTGAGCACCTGAAGCGGGCCCACCTTGAGCTGGGCGGCAACTCGGCGCTGATCGTGCTGGACGACGCGGACGTCGACAAGGCGGTCGCGGCGGCGTCCTTCGGCTCCTGGTTCCACCAGGGCCAGATCTGCATGACCACCGGGCGGCACCTGGTGCACGAGCGGCTGTACGACGACTTCGTGGAGCGGCTGGCGGCCAAGGCGGCGGCCCTGCCGGTCGGCGACCCGGCCCGCGAGCAGGTGGTGCTCGGCCCGGTCATCGACGCCGGGCAGCGCGACAAGATCCACGCGGTGGTGACCCGGTCGGCGGACGCCGGGGCCCGGGTGGCGGCCGGCGGCACCTACCGGGACCTGTTCTACGCGCCCACGGTGCTGGCCGACGTCTCCGGCGACACGCCCGCATTCCGGGAGGAGATCTTCGGTCCGGTGGCCCCGATCGTCCGGTTCTCGAGCGCCGACGAGGCGGTCCGGCTCGCCACCGCGAGTGAGTACGGGCTGTCCCTCGGCATCGTCACCCGGGACGTGATGCACGGCCTGGCGCTGGCCGACCGGATTCCGACCGGCATCGTGCACATCAACGACCAGACCGTGAGCGACGAGGCGAACAGCCCGTTCGGTGGGGTCGCCGCGTCCGGGACCGGGTCGCGGTTCGGTGGCGCGGCGGCGAACGTGGAGGCGTTCACCGAGACGCGCTGGGTGACTGTGCGTGACGAGCCCCCGGGCTACCCGTTCTGACGAAAGTTGTTTCCGCGCCGTTACAGGCACTCCGGGAGCCTTGCGTTAAATGCACGTTCATCAATAATGAGCGCCATGACTCGAGCCGAGGCGATACCGGTTGCCGGATCCCGGAGCACGACCGAGCCCCCCGAAGGCCGCATGCCGGTGGCACCCCCGCCGGCCCTCGGCCGGGCCCCGACGTCCCAGGTCACCGCGCCGGCCCGGCCGGCGGGTGGCGGTCCCCCGGCGGTCCGGCCGACGGTGCGCCTGCGCCCGCCGGCCCCCGCTCCTCCCCCGTACCGCGGCCGGGCGGCCGTGATACCGCGCCGCGGCGACACCCCCCTTCCGGAGATCCGTACCCCGGGCGGCTCGGTGACCCGCCGTACCCGCGGCCATCGTGGCGCGGTCACCGCCCGCAGACTGGTCGGCCTGTGAGCGCCACGACCCGGGCGCCCGGGCCACCAGCGGCGGCGACCCGGACCGCGCGGCGCGACCGGGACCACGCCGAACAATCGGACACTCACCCACGTGCGGTGACGGGGGAAGCACGACGAACCCGCCGGGGCACGTCACGGCGGACGACGGAACGCCTGCTGCTGGCGATCGCGCACCGGGGCCTGCCGTCCCGGGCGGCGCCGGACCGGCCGCCACCATCGGGACGACGACGGCGACCGGTCTACGCCGACCCGGCGACCCGGAGCCACGAGTGTGCCGCCGGGCCTACGGGAACGGCCGAGCGGACAACCGCACCGGCGGGTACGGGTAGCCGTACCGAAGAAATGGCAGGCGCCGGAACGCCTGGCCGGACCGACCGCCGTCCGCCGGATGTGGCGCACGCGGGACGTCCACCACCGGGGCCGGCCAGGCCGGAACGGGGGAATGGGAACCTGTTCAGGGTATGAGGGAAGCACCCGGCCATCGCCGGGTGGCCGCACCCGCTGAATGAGGGGAACCACTCTCCATGGGCCAAACGCCTGTCATCACGCTCAACAACGGCGTCACGATTCCGCAGATCGGCTACGGCGTCTTCCAGATCCCGGAGGCGGAGACCGCCTCCGCCGTCACCACGGCGCTGCAGGCCGGCTACCGCAGCATCGACACGGCGGCGATCTACCACAACGAGTCCGGCGTCGGCGCCGCGCTGAAGGCGGCCGGGGTACCGCGGGACGAGCTGTTCGTCACCACCAAGGTCTGGAACACCGATCAGGGGTACGACGAGACGCTGCGCGCCTTCGACGCCAGCCTGGCCCGGCTCGAGCTGGACCGCCTCGACCTGTACCTGATCCACTGGCCCACCCCGAAGCGGGGGAGGTTCCCGGACACCTGGCGGGCGCTGGAGACGCTGCTCGCCGACGGCCGGGTCCGGGCCATCGGTGTCTCCAACTTCCTGCCCGAGCATCTGCGGGCCGTGGCCGGCCTGGGCGGCACGGTGCCCGCGGTGAACCAGATCGAGCTGCACCCGCAGCTGCAACAGCGGGAGGCGCAGGCCGCGAACGCCGAGCTCGGTGTCGCGACCGAGGCGTGGAGCCCGCTGGCGCAGGCCGGGGTGCTCGGCGACCCGGCCATCACCCGGATCGCCACCGCCCACGACCGCACCGCGGCGCAGGTGGTGCTCCGCTGGCACGTGCAGCAGGGCCGGATCGTGATCCCGAAGTCGGTCACCCCGGCGCGGATCCGGGAGAACCTGGCGATCTTCGACTTCGAGCTGACCGCGGACGAGATCGCCGCGATCGACGCGCTGGAGTGCGACGGCCGCACCGGGCCCCACCCGGACCACTTCAACAGCTGAGAGGACGCGGCCCGTCATGGCGGGCCGCGTCACAGCCACCGCCGAGCGAGTTCACAGGAATCCGCCGCATAGTGGGTGGTACGTTCCCCTCACACGGAGGTTCTGATGGGTCTTCTCGGTCTGGTCAGCTTCGCGCTGCTGCTGGTCCAGCTGGTGCTGGTGGCTCGGGTGATCCTGGACTGGAGCGTGACCCTGGCCGGTCCCGCGGTGCCGGGCTCCTTCCGGTCGAAGGCCCTGGACGTCGTCTACACGATCACCGAGCCGATCCTGGCCCCGGTGCGCCGGATCATCCCGCCGCTGCGGGCCGGTGGCGTCTCGATCGACCTGGCGTTCATCGTGCTGTTCCTGGGGATCAGCGTCATCCGCTCGTTCCTCTGACCGGTTGCGGCGCCGGGGCCTCGGCCACGGCGCCGTCCGCCTTCCCGGCCAGCACCGTGGCCATCGGGAGCAACAGGACCAGCGCCCCGGGCAGCACCGAGATGCCGTCCGCCGGGTAGCTGGTCCCGTCGATCTGGAAGAGCAGCTCCGCGACGAAGGCCAGCATCATGGCCGCCGCCAGCAGCAGCGGAACGGTCGCCACCACGGCGCCGGCGGTCAGCGCGGACCACAGCGCCACGGTCCGGCCGCGCCGCCGTGGGCGGTGCCGCCGCAGCAGGGCGGTCACCACGACCGCCAGCGGCAGCCCGGCGAAGATGCCGAGCGCGCCGAGGTCCTCCAGGCCGGCGCCGCCGCGCAGCCCGGCCCCGGCGGCCAGCAGGACGATCACCGGCAGGCCGGTCAGCAGGACGATCAGCACCGGGTGCGGGCGGTGCCGGCTGGTGGCGGCCGCCGTCACGGTGCCGAGCAGGGTGAGGCCGATCGCCACCCCGACCGTGGTGATCGGCAGCCCCCACGGCATGAACGGGTGGTTCTCCGGCGGGGTGCTCTGCGCGAAGAGCAGCGGGCCGCAGCCGGCCGCCACGATCGCCGCGGTGGTGGTCCGGCGCCGGATCACAGCCGGAGCCGCGGCACGGCCGGCGGCCGTCCAGCCCACCGCGATCACCACGGCCGCCGCGAGCAGGGCGATCCGCAACCCGGCCGCCCCGGTCATCGGCAGGTTGAGCAGCATCGACTCGACGGCCAGCAGGCCCACGCCGAGCACGACGGCGGCCCGGGTGCTCGCGGTGGCGACCAGCGTGCCGAGCGCCGCCAGCAGGACGGCGGCCCAGCGCAGCTCGGCCACCCACAGGTAGATCTCGCCGTCCCCGCCGGGCATCGGGGCGACCGCCGACCAGTCGTCCATCGCCGGGCTCAGGCAGGTGACCGTGTACGCCCACGCCAGCACCCCGGCGACGACCGCGGTGAGGCCGGCCGCCCGCGCCACCGCCGGCCGGGCGGGCCGCTGCCCGGCGACCTCGACGGCCGCCGGCTCACCGAGCCGGACCGGGCGCTCGGGCGCGGTGGCCGCCCGCAGCCCGTAGAGGACGGCGAACCAGCCGTAGACCAGGTACGCCGGGAACGTGTAGCCGGTGTAGGCGAACCAGTCGACACCGGCGCCGTCCAGCCCCGACCAGTCCCGCATGAGCATCGACGCGACGGCCGCGTCCCAGCCGTACCGGGCCAGCACCGGGATCGTGGACAGGGCCGTCGTCGCCACCGCCGCCACCGGCACTCCGGCGATCAGGACCAGGGCCCCGGCCCGGCCGGACCGGACCCCGGCCCAGCCGGTGAGCGACGTCAGCGCGGTCCAGGCCAGCGCGCCCACCACGGTGGTCAGCGACAGCGCCATGAGCCCCACCCCCGGCGTGGCCGGGGCCAGCAGGGCCGGCAGCACGGCCAGCGGGGCGAGGACCGCCGGGGTGGCCGTGCCGAACCGGCCCTTGCGGGACATCGGCAGCCGGCGGCCCAGCCACCACGCCATCGGCAGGCACCAGAGCGCGCGCACCGCCCCGTCGATCAGCCGATCGGCCCCGTCCTGGTCGATCGCCAGGGAGTCCAGCAGCAGGTAGAGCAACTGGCCCGCGAGCCCCGGCAGGCCGGCGCCGATCAGGGCGACGAGGAACAGCGCGGCGGCCGGGCCGATCGCCGGCCGGGCCTCGGCCCACCCGCGCGGGACGCCCGCGGCGTCCCGCGCCGGCGGGGAGGCGAGCAGGCTGAGCGCGAACCCGAGGCGCCGGGCGGCGGAGCCGGGCCGCGTCTCCAGGTACGCGAGCTCGGCCTCCCACTCCCGGTACAGTTCCTCGCGCAGGCCGGCGGGCCAGCGCCGGGCCGCCGCGCGCAGCGCCCACCGGGTGAACCGGGTCAGCGAGATCATGTGCGCCACCGTAGCCCACCCTGTGCCGTTTCTCTACATAGGGTTTCAGCTCAGGCGATCGTCCACGAACTCCAGCGCCGTGACGTCGAACCAGCTACGGCCGCCCTCGTGGCCGTCCCACTCGTACACCTCGATGTGCTTGTTGTCGCCGGGGATCGCGTGATAGGCCGCGAACGCCCCGGACGGCGGGCACACGTCGTCCATCAGCGCCGCCGACAGGATGGCGGGCGCGGTGATCCGGCGTGCGAAGTGGACCGCGTCGACGTGGTCCAGTGTGTCCAGGGTCCGCTCGGCGGCCAGCGGATTGGCCCGCAGGAACCGGACCACCTCGTGGAACGGGTTGCTGTCGGTGATCGTGACGGCCCGCCGGATGTCGCAGAGGAACGGCACGCCGGACACCACGGCCGAGACCCGGTCCGGGGCCAGGCCACCGGCCGCCAGGGCGAGCGCCCCACCCTGGCTCCTGCCGGTCACCACGAGCCGGGAGGCGTCGACACCGGGCAGTTCGGCGGCGGTCTCCACGGCCCGGACCGCGTCGGTGATCAGCCGGCGGTAGTAGAAGGTCTCCGGCGACAGCACGCCCCGGGTCAGGAAGCCCGGGGTGGACGGGCCGGCGCCGTGCTCGTCCGGGTCGGGGGTGTCGCCGGCGCGCCAGGAGCCGCCCTGCCCGCGGGTGTCCATGACCAGGTGGGCGTACCCGGCGCTGGCCCAGATCAGCCAGTCGATCGGCAGGCCGCGGCCACCGCCGTACCCGATGAACTCGACCGCCACCGGCAGCGGCCCCGCCACGCCGGAGGGCCGGTTCAGCCAGGCCCGAATCGGCTGGCCCGCGTAGCCGGTGAAGGTGACGTCGTACGTCGTGATGCCACTCAGCGGGGTCCGCACCTCGTGCAGCTTGGGTGGCAGGGCGAGCCGCCGGGCGGTGGCGAGGGTGCCGTCCCAGAACTCATCGAAACCGGACGGCTCGGGACGATCAAGGCGATAGTCGCGCAACTGGGCGAGGGGAAGGTCGAAGAGCGCCATGGCGATCACGTTAGGGGCCGGGACTCGACTCGTTCCACCCCTGCGGGCACGATGGGCGCGTGCCACCAGAATCGCCCGCCCGCCCGCCGCACGTTCTCGAGGCCGTCCTGGAGCGGCTGACCTACGTGAACGAGGAGACCGGCTACACGGTGGCCCGGGTCGCCCACAAGAGCAGCACCGACCTGTTGACCGTGGTGGGGTCGCTGCTCGGCGCGCAGCCCGGGGAGAGCCTGCGGCTGAGCGGCTGGTGGTCGTCGCATCCCCAGTACGGGCGGCAGTTCGAGGTCGTCTCGTACACCACGGTGCTGCCCGCGACCATTCAGGGGCTGCGCCGCTACCTGGGGTCCGGCCTGGTCAAGGGCATCGGCCCGGTGTTCGCCGAGCGGATCGTGGACCATTTCGGACTCGACACCCTGGAGATCATCGAGACCGCCCCGCAGCGGCTCGTCGAGGTGGCCGGGCTGGGCCCGAAACGCACGAAGAAGATCACCGCGGCGTGGGCCGAGCAGAAGGCGATCAAGGAGGTGATGGTCTTCCTCCAGGGGGTCGGGGTGTCCACCTCGATCGCCGTCCGGATCTACAAGAAGTACGGCGACGCGTCCATCTCCGTGGTGAAGAACTCGCCGTACAAGCTGGCCGCCGACGTGTGGGGCATCGGTTTCAAGACGGCCGACACGATCGCGCAGGCGGTCGGCATCCCGCACGACAGCCCGGAACGGGTGAAGGCGGGCCTCCAGTACACGCTGTCGCAGGCCACCGACAACGGGCACTGCTTCCTGCCGGCCCCGGAGCTGATGGCCGACGCCGCCAAGATCCTCGACGTGCCGGGTTCGCTGATCCCCACCTGCCTCGACGAGCTGGTCGAGGAGGAGGGTGCGGTGCGCGAGGACGACGACGTGTACCTGGTGCCGTTCCATCGGGCGGAGCAGTCCCTCTCCTCGACCCTCATCCGCCTTTTACGCGATAAAGCAGACCGGATGCCGCATTTCGCCGATGTGGATTGGACCCGCGCGCTCGCCTGGTTGCAGCAGCGGACCTCCAACAGTCTCGCGCCGGAGCAAGAACAGGCCGTCCGGCTCGCTCTCACGTCGAAGGTCGCGGTCCTGACGGGCGGGCCCGGGTGCGGCAAGAGCTTCACCGTACGATCGATCGTCGAACTCGCCGCGGCCAAGCAGGCGAAGATCCAGCTCGTGGCGCCGACCGGCCGGGCCGCGAAGCGGCTCGCCGAGCTGACCGGCCACCCGGCCGCCACCGTGCACCGCCTGCTCAAGCTGCAACCGGGCGGCGACGCCACCTTCGACCGGGACAACCCGCTCGACGCCGACCTGGTGGTCGTCGATGAAGCGTCCATGCTGGACCTGATCCTGGCCAACAAGCTGGTCAAGGCGATCCCGCCGGGCGCGCACCTGCTGCTGGTCGGCGACGTCGACCAGCTGCCCTCGGTGGGCGCCGGTGAGGTGCTGCGCGACCTCCTCACCGCCGAGGTGATCCCGCGAGTGCGGCTCACCCAGATCTTCCGGCAGGCCGCCGAGAGCGGTGTGGTCACCAACGCGCACCGGGTCAACAAGGGACGGCCGCCGGTGTTCGACGGGATGCGTGACTTCTTCCTCTTCCCGTGCGACGACACCGAGGCCACCGCCGGGCTCACCGTGGACGTGGCCTGCACCCGGATTCCCCGCAAATTCGGCCTCGACCCGCGCCGGGACATCCAGATCCTCACCCCGATGCATCGCGGCCCGGCCGGCGCGGGCGCGCTCAACACGCTGCTCCAGCAGCAGCTCACCCCGGCCCGGGAGGGGCTGCCGGAGCGGCGGGTGGGCGGGCGGGTGTTCCGGGTGGGCGACAAGGTCACGCAGATCCGCAACAACTACGACAAGGGGGTCGCGGGAGTCTTCAACGGCACGGTGGGCGTCGTCACCGGGCTGTCGCCCGAGGAGCAGACCCTGAGCGTACGGACGGACGAGGACGAGCTGATCGACTACGACTTCGACGAGCTGGACGAGCTGGCTCACGCGTACGCCATCACGATCCACCGTTCGCAGGGCTCGGAGTACCCGGCCGTGGTGATCCCGCTGACCACCAGCGCCTGGATGATGTTGCAGCGCAACCTGCTCTACACCGCGATCACCCGGGCCAAGCGGCTGGTGGTGCTGGTCGGCTCCCGGCGGGCCCTGGCCGCCGCGGTGCGCACGGTCGGCGCCGGCCGCCGGCACACCGCCCTGGCCCGGCGCCTGGGCTCGTAGCCCGTCCGGGACCGCGCGGATCCAGGTGTCACCGGACTGTACGGCTACTGATCCGCGCGATCCACGAATGCCGCCCACGGGTCCTCGACCGGCCGCTCCACCCGCTCCGGCGGCGGGGTGACCGGCCGGGCCCGGCGGGTGGCCAGCAGAGCGGCCAGGGCCGTGGTGATCGGCACCGCGGCGACCAGGCCGATCGTGCCGACCGCGCTGCGGACCAGCTCCTGCGCGATGAGCTGGGTGGTGAGCAGCTCGTCGACCGGGGTGTCGCCGGCCGCGAACAGCAGCATCAGCGGCAGTGAGGCGCCCGCATACGCCAGCACGATCGTGTTGATCACCGAGGCGATGTGCGCCCGGCCGATCCGGGTCGCCGCGCCGTAGAGGCGCCGGAACCCGTACGCCGGATTGGCCGTCGCCAGCTCGGTGACCGTGGCCGACTGGGTGACCGTCACGTCGTCCAGCACGCCCAGCGAGCCGATCACGATGCCGGCCAGCAGCAGGCCGCGCATGTTCACGTCGCCCTGGGTGATGGTCAGGAAGTTGGACGTCTCGTCGGCGACGCCGGTCAGGTGCACCGCCCCGGTGGCGATCGCGGCCAGGATCGCGGTGATCGCCAGGCTGGCCAGGGTGCCGGCCACCGCGATGGTCGTGGTCATCGACAACCCGTGCGTCAGGTAGAGCACGATCAGCATGATCGCGGCGGCGCCGACCACCGCCACCAGCACCGGGGACCGGCCGTCCAGGATGGCCGGCACGATGAACCACACCAGGATGCCGAAGGTGACCCCCAGCCCGGCCAGCGCCGTGACCCCGCGCCACCGGCCGAAGGCGATGACCGCCAGCGCGAACGCCGCGCCGAGCGCCCACAGTTCGGCGCCGCGCTGGTGGTCGGAGATCGCGTACGTCGTCTCGCCCTCGGCGTTGAGCTGGAGCAGCTCCACGTCGTCGCCGGCCGCCACCTCGGGCGCGCCCGGCCCGTTCGGGACGTCCGTGGTGATCTGGGTGCCCGACGCCGCGCCGCTGGTGAGCCGGACCGACACGGTGCCGCAGTTCTCCAGCGGCTGGTCGCCCTCCGGCACCTGCGGGCACGGGGCCGGCTGGACCGCCACCACCTCACCGGTCACCTGCACCGGGCCGTCGCCGTCCCCGGCCGCCACCGACGTGTCGCCCGGCCAGAGCAGGAACATGCCGACCAGGGTGATCAGCACCGCCGGGATCAGCATGAGCAGGGTGAGCCGCCGGGCGCCGGGGAACTCGGGGAGGTCACCGTGCGCGTGGTGACGGTGGTCGGCCGGGCTCATCGTGCTCCTCGTGGCGGTCGGCGGAAGGTCCTGCCGAACCGTACCCGGAGCGGGTCAGGGCGCCGAGCGCTCGCGGCGTTTCGCCCGGTCCTCGGCGGAACGCCCGAAAACCAGCCAGAAGTCGGTGATCGCGAGGGTCAGCACCGGCCGCCGCCCGGCCAGGTAGCCGAGCGGGCCGTCCGGCTCGGGACGCCAGGCCGCCGACGCGGTCCGCAATCCGGCCCGGCCCCGCACCGGGGTCCGCTTGACGTGCTCGCCGAGCGCCTGCGCCACCGTGAACCCGAGCGGGAACCGGCCCGGCATCCGCCGTTTGAGCCGGACCAGCGCCGAACAGAACGGGCCGCCCGCCCCGGGCTCGGTGATCGTGGCGTCGACCAGCGGGTCGCTCTCCGCGTCGAGGGTGAACTCGGCCAGCTCCTTGGGGATGCCCCAGAGCCGGCGGCCGCCCTCACGGGAGGCGACGCTGTCCACCCAGATGTCGGTGATGCACACCCGGGGGCGGCCGCCCTCGCGCACCAGGACGGCGCTGAGCAGCTCCCGGTAGTGCAGGACGCCGCCCGGCTCGTACGACACCCAGGCGGCGCCGACCGCGACCCGGCCGCCGACCGTGAGCGGGCGCACCGCGGCGCCCAGGACCGGGGGCAGCGCCGGCGCCTGTGCCGTGGGCAGCAGGAAGACCGACAGATACATCTGACCACGCAGATGCCAGGGTTCGGGCGGGTACATGCCCTCCACAGTGTCAGCTCCCACGGGCGCGCACCAGATGTCAGTAACGGAAACGCGAGACCACGGCCTGCAACTGGGCCGCCGTGCTGGTCAGTTCGTCGGCCGCGGTCCGGGTCTCGCCCACGGTGTCGGTGGTACGGCGGGTCGCGTCGGAGACCGTACCGATGGTCTGGGCGATGTCGCCGGCGCCGCTGGCCGCCTCGGAGAGGGTCCGGTTCATCTCCTGGGTGGTGGCGGTCTGCTCCTCGACCGCCGAGGCGATGGTCAACTGGATGCCGTTGATCCGCTGGATGATCTCGGAGATCTCGCCGATCGCGGTGACCGCCCCGCTGGTGTCGGCCTGGATGGCCTGCACCCGCTGGGAGATGTCCTCGGTCGCCTTGGCCGTCTCCTGGGCCAGGTCCTTCACCTCGCCCGCGACCACCGCGAAGCCCTTGCCCACCTCGCCGGCCCGGGCCGCCTCGATGGTCGCGTTCAGCGCCAGCAGGTTGGTCTGCTCGGCGATGCTGGTGATCACCTTGACCACGGTGGCGATCTCCTCGGACGACGCGCCGAGCCGGGCCACGATCGCGTTGGTGTCCGAGGCCACCCGCACCGCCTGCGCGGCCACCTCGGTCGCCTCCGAGGTGGAGACGCTGATGTCGCGGATCGCCGAACCCATCTCCAGCGAGCCGGCCGAGACGACCTGGAGGTTGTGCGACACCGTGTCGGCCGCGGCGGCGACCGTGCCGGCCTGGTTGGACGCCTCGCTGGCGGCCGCGTTGACCGCCCCGGAGACCGAGCTGAGCCGGTCGGCCGCGCCCTGGAGGGTGGTCGCGCTCCCGGCCAGCTGCACGACGTCGGAGCGGAGCCGGCCCACGGCTTGGTCCAGCGACGACGCCATCTGTCCGATCTCGTCCCCGCTGCGCACGCCGGAGGTGCCGGTGAGATCACCCTCGGCCAGCTTGTCCGCCAGCCGGGAGACGGCCTGCACGGTCTTGCCCACCCGGGACGCGACCTGGAATCCGACGAGAAGACTGAGCAGGACGCCGACCGCGAGCACGATGCCGACCGTCCACGCGGCCCGCTTGCCGTCGGATTTCGCGTCGCTGATGCTCTGCTCGGCCAGGGCCATCCCGAGCTTGCGGAGTTCGGCCTGGTCGGCGGCGAGCGCGGTACGCAGCTCGTCGTACTCCTTGAGCGCCGCGACGAGCTCCGCGCGCGACTGCCCGGCGCGGTCCTGGTTGATGAAGGTCAGATACTCCGCCCAGTCGCTCTCGGCCTTGGCGACCGCGGCGTCGCCGGGCATCTGGCTGTTGAGGGTGCCCAGGGCCTCCTCGATCGCCTGCTGATTCCCCGCCATCTGCTCCGCGGCCCGCGCGGCGAGGTTGGGGTAGAGCTGGCGTGCCGAGACGGCCCCGCTGAACGCCTCGATGTTCGTGCTGTACGAGCCGATCGCCGAGGCGATGGCCAGGGACCGCCGTTGTGCCGCGGCGCCGTCCTCGTTCAGGTCATGGATCGTCTTCACCGCCAGGCCGCCGACCAGGATGCCGCTCAGGGTAGCGATCATCACCGCCGCGCCGATCTTCACGCGCAGTGACCGGTCCTCGAAGATCCTGCTCAGCCCCACCTCCGTAGTTTGAAACCGAAAAGGCCCCACCGGGGTCAACTCCACCCGATTGACGGGTGGGGCCGATGGGACCTCAGGGCGCGGTCACGTCCGCCAGCGCCTGGAAAATGAGCCAGGTGGAGGTCGCTCCCGGATCCTGGTGACCGGCGCTGCGCTCGCCCAGGTAGGACGCCCGGCCCTTGCGCGCGGTCAGCGGCACCGTGGCGCGGGCCCCCTCCCCGGCCGCCCGGGCCGCCGACGCCGCCGCCTCGGGCAGGGCCGCGCCACCGGCCACCGCCTCCTCGAAGGCGTCCAGCGCCGGGCGGAAGGCGTCCACGATCGTCCTGTCCCCCGGTTCGGCCCCGCCCAGCTTGCGGACCGCGTCCAGTCCGGCGTGCAGGGCGGCGGCCAGGTCGGCGAGGTCGGCCGACGCGGCGCCGGGCGGCAGCGCCTTGCCGATGGCCCGGAAGGCGGTGCCGTACAGCGGGCCGGACGCGCCGCCGACCTTGGAGATCAGGGTCGCGCCGGCCCGGACGAAGACGTCGCCGACCGCGGTGGGCCCGGCACCGTCCAGGGTGGCGGCCACGGCCGTGAAGCCGCGGGCCAGGTTCACCCCGTGGTCGCCGTCGCCGATCGCCGCGTCCAGGCGGGTGAGCTGGTCGGTCTCGGCGGTCACCGACGCGGCGGCCGCGCGCAGCCAGGCGACGGCCAGGGCGACGTCCAGGTGGATGGTGTCCATGTCAGACTCCCCAGCGCAGCCCGGGCGTGCGGACCGGGGCGTCCCACAGCCGGATCATCTCGTCGGTCAGCCGGGCCACGGTGATCGACAGGCCGGCCATGTCGAGGCTCGTCACGTAGTTGCCGACCAGGCGGCGGCTGATCTCCACACCCCGTTCGGCGAGCACCGTGGCGACCTCGCCGAAGACCAGGTACTGCTCCAGCAACGGGGTCGCGCCCAGGCCGTTGACCAGCACGAGCGTACGATCGCCGGGGTTCAGAGGTTTTGCTTCGAGGATCGCGTCGAGAGCGGACCGGACCAGCTCGCGGGCCGGGCGCAGCTTCTCGCGCCGGCGGCCGGGCTCGCCGTGGATGCCGACGCCGACCTCGATCTCGTCGTCCGGCAGGTCGAAGCCGGGCCGTCCGGCGGCGGGCGTGGTGCAGGCGGTCAGCGCGTAGGCGAAGGAGGCGGAGGCGGCGTTGACCTCGCGGCCGGCGGCGGCCACCTCGCCCAGCTTGGCGCCCTCCTCGGCGAGCGCCCCGGCGATCTTCTCGACCAGCAGGGTGGCGCCGGTGCCGCGGCGGCCGGCCGTCCACGTCGAGTTCTCCACCGCCACGTCGTCGTCGACCAGCACGGTCTCGACGGTGATCCCCTCGTCGGCGGCGAGTTCCGCGGCGAGCTGGAAGTTCATCACGTCACCGGTGTAGTTCTTCACGATGTGGACCACCCCGGCGCCACCGTCGACGGCCTTGGTGGCGGCCAGGATCTGGTCGGGGACCGGGGAGGTGAAGACCTCGCCGGGGCAGGCGGCGTCGAGCATCCCCGGCCCCACGAAACCACCGTGCAGCGGTTCGTGCCCGGAACCGCCGCCGGACACCAGCGCCACCTTGCCGGGGCGGGGCGCGGCGGCCCGGGCCACGAACCGCCCGGCCACGTCCACACGCAACTCGGGGTGGGCGGCGGCGAGGCCGGCGAGCGCCTCGGCGACCACGTCGGCAGGATCGTTGATGAATTTCTTCACGGCCGGCTCCTTTGCCTCGTTCCCCACAGCATGGTCGCGCCTCGTTCCCCACAGCATGGTCGCGCTGAGCGATTCGGCCAAGGCTTTCGGTGACTACCATCGGGATCCATGGCGTACGTCGGGATCGTGCTCGTCTCACACAGTTCGTCGCTGGCGTCCGGCGTCCGCGATCTGCTCACCCAGGTGGCCGGCGCGGACGTCCGGGTGGAGCCGGCCGGCGGCACCGGCGACGGCGGCCTGGGCACCAGCGCCGACCTGATCGAAGCGGCGATCGCCCGTGCCGACGCCGGGGCGGGGGTGCTGATCCTCGCCGATCTGGGCAGCGCCGTCCTGACCACCCGTGCCGTGCTGGCCGATCTGCCGGACGGCCCGCTCCTCGTCGACGCCCCGTTCGTCGAGGGCGCGGTGGCCGCCGCGGTCCTCGCCTCGACCGGCGCCGATCTCGCGACGGTCGCCGACGCCGCCCGGGAGGCCCGCGATGTCGGGAAATTTTGAGATCCCGGTGGTCCTTCCGGCCGCGTTGCACGCCCGCCCGGCGGGCGCGGTGGTCCGGGCCGCGGCATCCTTTCAATCCCAGATCGAGGTACGGGTGGGCGAGCGGTCCGCGAGCGCCCGCAGCGCCCTGCGGCTGATGTCGCTGGGGGCGGACACGGGCGCCACGGTCGTCGTGCACGCCACCGGTGGGGACGCTGCGGCGGCGGCCCGGGCGGTCGCTGCGGCTCTGCTCACCTCCGAGTGATCTTCCGAAAGTTTCGGACGTGACTGCCTGGCGATTCATCGACTGAACCGGTTGAGGTTTCCGGAACATGTCGGTAGCGTTCCGGAGTGGCGTCGATCCCCGTCGATGCCTTCCAGATCCCCGACTGGAGTTCCCCATGAGACGATCCCGCGCGATCCTCACCGTCCTGGCCACCGGCGCCCTGACCGCCGGCGCGCTCACCGTCCTCTCGCCCTCGGCCGACGCCGCCAGCACCCTCGGGTCGGCCGCCGCCGCCCAGGGCCGCTACTTCGGCACCGCGGTCTCGATCAACAAGCTGAGCGACGCGACCTACTCGAGCATCCTCAACCGCGAGTTCAACTCGGTCACGGCCGAGAACGAGATGAAGATCGACGCTCTCGAACCGCAACAGAACCAGTTCAACTACACCACCGCCGACCGGCTGATCACCCTTGCCAACGGGATGGGCGCCAAGGTCCGCGGTCACACGCTGGCCTGGCACTCGCAGCAGCCCGGCTGGATGCAGAGCATGAGCGGCACCGCGCTGCGCAGTGCCATGAAGAACCACATCACCCAGGTCATGACCCACTACAAGGGCAAGATCGACTCCTGGGACGTGGTGAACGAGGCGTTCGACGACAGCAACGGCGGCCGCCGCGACTCCAACCTGCAGCGCACCGGCAACGACTGGATCGAGGACGCGTTCAAGACCGCGCGCGCCGCCGACCCGGCTGTCAAGCTCTGCTACAACGACTACAACACCGACAACTGGACCTGGGCCAAGACGCAGGGCGTCTACAACATGGTCAAGGACTTCAAGGCGCGCGGTGTGCCGATCGACTGCGTCGGCTTCCAATCGCACTTCAACAGCGGCTCGCCGTACCCGAGCAACTACCGCACCACCCTGCAGAACTTCGCCGATCTCGGCGTCGACGTGCAGATCACCGAGCTCGACATCGAGGGCTCCGGCACCACGCAGGCGAACACGTACGCCAATGTGGTCCGCGACTGCCTCGCCGTCACCCGGTGCAACGGCATCACCGTGTGGGGCATCCGCGACAGCGACTCGTGGCGGGCCAGCGGCACCCCGCTGCTGTTCGACGCCAACGGCAACCCGAAGCAGGCCTACACCTCCACCCTGGCGGCCCTCGGCGGCTCGACGTCCTCGCCGTCCCCGTCGGCATCCTCGTCGTCGGCGTCCCCGTCCCCGTCGGCCAGCCAGTCCTCCGGCACCCGCTCCTGCACCGCGACCGTCACGGTGAACGCGTGGACCGGCGGTTTCGTGGCCACCGTCAAGGTGACCGCCGGCGGGGCCGCCCTGACCGGCTGGACCGCCGGCCTCACCCTGCCCACCGGCAGCGCCGTGACCAACACGTGGAGCGCCACCGCCGCCGGCACCAGCGGCGCGGTCTCCTTCACCAACGTCGGCTACAACGGCACGGTCGCCGCCGGCGGCACCACCGAGTTCGGCTTCCAGGGCACCGGCAACCCCCCGTCCACAACCACCACCTGCACCGCCCGCTGACTCCCGGCCCCACCCCGCCGCGCGGCCTGCCCTTCCCCGGGCCGCGCGGCTCTCCTATGCCGACCAGCCCACCCTTCCCAATCCACCCGGCGCTCCCCCACTCAGCCCGCACTTCTCCAGGCCCCACGGCGCTCCCACACCGCTCAGCCCGCACCTCCCCGGGCCACTCGGCGCCCCCACACCGACCAGCCCGCACTTCCCCGGGCCACGCGGCGCCCCCACACCGAGCAGCCCACCCTTCCCGGGCCTCCCAACGCCCCAAATCGTTCAGCCCGCACGTCTCCAGGCCACGCGGCGCTCCCACACCGACCAGCCCTCTTCCCGAACCTCCCGGCGCTTCCCCGCTCAGCCCGAACTTCTCCAAGCCGCGCGGCGGGTTCTATGCCGCCGACTCGGACGATGCGGCCACCGTCAGCGTGTACTCCGCGACCACCTCGAGAGTCCCCGACGTCCCGCGGATGGAGACGTGGTGCTCGCCGGCGCCGAGCGGATCGATCCGGGCCCAGAGCCCGCACCCCGCACCCTGGGTGCTGCCGCCCACACCGGTCACCGGGTTACCCGCTCCGGCGACGAAGGTGATCGGCTCGTCCTCGAAACGCTCCAGCGGCACTTCAGCGCCGTCGAGCTCGACCACGCCCGAGGCCTCAGTCATGAAGGCGAAACAGTCCCACGCTCTGGTGGCGACCAGGTTGACCACCGGCGCGACCACCGGCACACCAAGCGGAACCGTGCACCGCCGCTCGACCCGTCCACCGAACGTCCCGGCGAGAAACCACACGTCTCCAGGCTGATTACGGGCGCAGTGCTCGCCGGTCTCGTCGACGACGGGATTGGTGCCCTCGGGCTCGGCGGCCGCCCACTCCCACCAGCGGGCTTGAATCGACCGCCCCGCCGACGACTCCTCCGTCGCCACCCTGCCCGCGCCGGTCGACCCGGTACAACCGGCAAGGAGAACAACACAGGCCGCCACCGCAGCAGCACGAATCCACATGATCAAGAACGCTAGCGACCTCCATCAACGCAGGCCACCCCGGCAGAAGCGCGTCACACAGACTCCACCATTCACCCGGCGCCCGCGCTCCCACCTCACCCCTGCCCACCGTCGCCGTCGCCCACTCACCGTTGCCGCCGCCGTCGCCGTCGCCCACACACCGTTGCCGCCGCCGTCGCCGTGGCCCACCATCAGTCTCCACACTGCCGATGGCCACCACCGCCGCCGCCCTCCGTAGACGCTTTGGCTGCTCTCTTCACACCGCAACTCCGTGTGTCGACGTCATCCTCGGATCCGGTTTGCGGATTCCGTCCGACAGCGCGCAAACCCAGACCCGCCCCCATCGCACCCCTCCGTCGAAAACCATTTCCACCAGGTCTTCGTCGTCGCAACCCCTTCGACTGCGCTCTGCCGCCATTCTTCGCGGTGGGATACAAAACAGAAGCAAGAAATCCAGCCCTCGAGGAGTGACTGACAGTTTGCAGAACCACCACAATCGCGGATTCACCGCACCCGTCGTAGTGGCTACCGCCCGGAGCACCTCCAATTGGCGGGACACTAGCGAATTTCTTAAACGGCGGCAATTCCGGAGAATCTGACATTCCTAGAACCACCTCGGCTCCCGTGACAGCTGACACTCCGAGGACCGCCACCGCCGCCCGAGTGGGTGGCACTTCCGGGGCGGCCCCACCTTCCGGGCCGGCTAACGTCTCCGGGAGGGCCTCAGCCACTGGAGCAGCCAACACCTGCGGAGTCGACACAGCTGCCGAGACAGCCGACGCAGATGGATTCGCTACAGCCGCCGGAGCAGCCAGCGCCTCCGGAGCGACCCCACCTTCCGGGCCGACTGACGGCTCGGGAAGGGCCTCAACCACAGGAGCAGCCAACACCTGCAGGGTCAACACAGCCGCTGAGACAGCCGACGCGCACGGAACCACTACAGCCGCCGGAGCACCCGGCACTCCCGGCGCAACCAACGACCTCGAGACCGGCGCGGCTCGCCGGGCCGGCCCGACCTCTGAAGCAGCTGTCACCCGGGGGCCGGGTGTCACTTCCGAGGCCGCCGCGACCGGCGGGACAACGGACGATTCCGAGATCATCGCGGCCGGCGGGACAGCGGACACCTCCAAGCCAACCGGGGCCGACGGGGCGACGCCGACTCCCGGCCGGGAAGTGGGTGCCGTCGGACAGACCGGAACGACGCTGGGGGCAGCCCTTGCCGGTGGTGTGCGGTCGTCATGGCGGGCACGGCGCAGCTTTTCGGCATGACGGCACCGAAGGCCCCATGCGCGGTGCCGCTCATGTTCACGACGGAATTCATCGCGGGCGGCGGAATAGTTCCGCGACGCGGAGCGATCGCGCATCCCGGCGATTTCCGCCCTTCCAAACAACGATGACTGCCTCATACGAGAATTATCCCGAACCCCGGCTCAGAAGTGTAAGAAGTCGATCATGCCAACCTGTCGTCCCCGCCGCTTTGTAACGGCACATCGGCACGCATTGGAACGTCTCGCGAACTTCTACACGGCTGTCGAGACCATCGGCATTCGGCACGGGAAATCACTACCGAATATGACCGGCCGACAGCCACGTCCCAGACCACGTCCGGCCGAATCACCATGCGAGCGAGATTTGTCAGGAAATAGTGAGGTTCACCCGGGAAGGCGCCCACGGAACATGCGGACAGGCGAATTCACCCTGTGAACCACCGCCAGCACGGATCTGGTCCGCAGCGGCTGGATACGCCGGCGACCGTCACGGCCGTCACCGGCGTGGCAGAGCCTGATCTCGCCTGTCAGGCGCCCAAGTGACGAAGGCGTGGTAACTCCTGAATCTTGTGGCTCGGAGGGGACTCGACTTTCGTAGTTGTGGGGTTTCAGGCGGCTTCTTCGGCCCAGGTCAGTCGGAGGGTGTGGAGTTCTTCGGCGGTTGGTTGAGCTGGGGATGTGCCAAGAATTCGGGTGGCGATGAGGGTGCGGCGGAGTTTGGTGATCATGTCTTGGTAGGACGGCTGGGTTTTGGTCGGGTACCAGGGTGCGGCGGTGCGGCGTTGGGTGACGGTGTGGCTGGTGTGGCCGTGCAGGGTGTACCAGCAGATGACGATGGTCTGGGTGTAGAAGCCGAACGGGGCGGTGCGTTCGACGGCTTGCCGGGTGCGGTTGCGGGCTTGGCCGACGCCGGTGGTCTGTTTGGCGTCTTGGAAGGCGACTTCGATGCTCCAGCGGGTGGCGTAGCGGTTGATCAGGTCGGCGGTGGGTGTGGTCAGGTCGGTGGTGATCAGGGCGAGGTGGTAGCCGGTTCGGGTGGGTCGGCCGGGATCGCGCAGCAGGATCACTCGGACGGCGCGGCTGCGGTAGACGCCGTACCAGAGCACGGTGAACTCGGCGAGGTCGACGGTGCCGGTGGTGCCGTAGCGGTGGACTGTGGCGCTGTTCCAGGTGGCGGTGGCGGCGAGGTGTTTGGGGGTGCCCAGGCGGGCGCCGATACGGCGGGGCCGGCCGCCGGCGCCGGGTACGGGCTCGGCGATCGCGGTGAGGCCGGCGTTGGCGCGTAGCCGGGCGGTGACGGTGACGTTGGTGGGCACGCCCCGCCGGGCGGCGGCGGGGGTGCGGGCGGCGCCGGCGGCGCCGTCCATGCCGGCGTACCAGCAGTCGGCGACGACGTGGAACTGCCGGTGCGGGCAGGCGTGCGCGAGGCGGGTCACCAGGCGGCAGGCCAGGACGTGTTTGCTGGCGTCGCGGGGTGGATACGGTGCGGCGGCGACCGGCAGGGCGACCGGGCGGTGCAGCATCGGCAGGTTCACGATCACGGCGGCCACGACCCAGCAGTTGCCCCAGGCGGTCCGGGTCCGGCCCTTCTCGTCACGGCCTGCGGCGCCGTCGTAGTGCCACCCGGTCAGCGCCACCTTGCGGCCGCTGCGGCGCAGCAGAGTGTCGTCGACGGCGATGACGATCGGCGCGTCAGCCGGGATGAGATGGGTGACGACCAGGCGAAACAGAACCAGACCGACCTCGTCGGTGTTCCAGCGGGCCCGGCTGAAGAACCAGTGGGCCTTGGCGTGGTGCCATACCCCGGCCAGCCCGGCGGCGGTCAGCATCCCGCACACCGTGTGCCGGCCCGGCTGCGCGATCATCCCGGCCGGCAACGCACTGAACGTGCGAAACGTCGGAGCGGTGAAACACGACCGGAACGAGCGAAGCATCCCGGCCAGCGACGGCGGTAGGGTCTCGTACTGAAGCATCGGCGGTCCACACCTTCTGCCCGAAGATAGTGAACCGCCGATGCTTCATCTCTTCTGAGATCCCCTCACCGCGCCACGCCGCACACCCACGCTCAACCACCCAAAAGTGCGAAAGTCGAGAGGGGACCATCGTCGGTGGTTCGAGGATCAGAGAGGATTCCGGCTGATCACGTCATCTCGCCGGCGAGGAGGTCCATCAGGAGGCCGTCGTGCCAGGTGCCGTCCGGGCCTCGCTCGTACCGGCGCATGACGCCGACCGGGCGGAAGCCGACCTTGGCGTAGCAGCGGATCGCCGCGTGGTTGTCGGCGGCGGGATCGATCACCAGGCGGTGGTGGCCGAGGTCGTCGATGAGATGCCGGGCTACGGTACGAACCGCGTCGCTACCCAGCCCGAGGCCGTGCACCTCCGGGCTGAGGTAGATGTCGATACCGGCGTGGCGGTAGTCGGGGTCCGCCTCCTCGCTCCATTGGATGGCGCCGACGACGCGGTCCTCGTAGAGGATGACGAGCACTCGCGTGCCGGGATCGGCGAGGTCCTCCGCGACGGTGGTGGTCAGGTCGTCGCCTCCGCCCCACCGCTGGTACACCTCGGGCGCCGCCCGGATCCGGGCGAGCGCCGCGATGTCGTCCCGGATCGCCGGTCGCAGCCGCACCATCGCGCCTGCGAGATCACCCATCCGCATGCCCCGGAACCTACCGAAGCCCCGTCTGCCGGATCAACGCGATAACGCGCCAGGCCGGCGCGGCACGACGCCGGATGCCGGATGCCGGGCCAACGCAACAGAACGCCGGATGCCGAGTCAACGCCGCAAGACGCCGGATGCCGAGGTGTCGTCACTGAGGTACCGGCATGCCCGAGTCGATCGTTCCGCCGCCGTGCGGCTTTTCCGGCCGGCGCGGGCGGGGAAAGCCACGAAGACGGCCGACGCAAGCCGCGAAAGCCACGAAGGAGATCGGCGCGGGCGGGGCCACGGAGAGGGTGGCCACCGAGAGGGCCGGCGCGGGCGGGGCCACGGAAAGAGCCACCGCCAGCGGGGGCGGCTCCACATGATCAAGGATGGGGATGAAACGGGCACGACGGTGTGGCCTGTCGGATCAACGACCGCGGGCCTTGATGACCTCGATCGCCGGGCATGGATTCACTCATGGCAGGTCGAGGTGCTGTTACCGAGAGGCCCGCCGAGCCAGGTCCCGCTCCGGAGACCGGCCGGCGGTCGCGGACGCCGGCGGTCGTCACCGCGGCGATGGGGGCGTTCGGGCTCCTCGGCGTCTTCGTGGCGGAGCAGGACGAACCGGCGAAGCTGTGGAACCTGCTGGTCGTGCTCGTCGCGACCGGGGCCACGGCGCTGACCGTGTGGCTGGCGCCGCGCCGGTGGATCGCCGGCGCGGTGGCGTCGGTCCTTCTGGCGATCTCGGGGATGGCGTTGAATCCGTTCTACGGGAGCCCGGAGCCGGGTGACGGGGTCCGGGGGCCCGGGATCTGGCCGAGCAGCGCGCAGAACGTCGCTCCGGAGCCGGGTGACGAGATCCGGATGCACGAGATCTGGCCGAGCAGCGCGCAGAATGTCGCGCATCCGTTGAAGCGCCGTGACTGGGTGGCGACCCAGTTCCGGGTGACCGGGTCGTTGATCCTGTCGGTGGAGGTCGCGGCGGGTGGGGAGGGCGCCCGGCTGTTGCTGGCCGTCGTCGACGAGCGGGGCACGGAGATCGCCTCGGGTGAGGCGGATGTCCGTGACTGGCGGGCCAAGGTCACCTTCCCGGTCCCGGTCGACGTCGCGAGGTATCAGGGCACACGGCTGTATCTGCGGGCGCACAACCTGTGGCAGGCGGCGGCCAGGGTGTATTTCACCCGGACCGACCTCGATCCGGGCGTCGGCACCTATGTGCGCTGCGAGCGACCGCGGTTGACCGACTGCCCCGACCCGGAGCCACGGGACCTGAGCGCCATCGTCATCGGCCGGCGGTGACCGTGCCGGACAGGTGCGGCTGCCCCGAGTGGACGGTGAGATCCCAGCCGGTGGCGGCCGGCTTCGCGGTGAACCGGACCGTGGCCGGCAGCAGGACCGGCTTCTTGAAGGCGACGTCGACGGTGTACGCGCCGGGGAGGCGGCCCTCCAGGGCGGCCAGACAGCGGGCCACGGTCCACATGCCGTGGGCGATCGGGCGCGGGAAGCCGAAGAGCCGCGCCCCCAGCCGGGAGGTGTGGATCGGGTTGCGGTCGCCGGAGACCGCGGCGTAGTCACCGCCGACCCGGGCGGGCACCCGCCACACGGCCCCGCCGACCGGGGACGGGCGCGACCCGGTGAGCGAACCACCGGAAGAAGCGGAACGCGAGCCGGCACGGGAGGCGTCGAGACGCAGGTACGTGGAGACGCCCCGCCACACCTCGGCCCCGTCGACCGTGGCGGTGGCGACGATGTCGAACTGGCGCCCGCGCGGATGCTCCCGCAGGTCGGCGGCCCGGACCGACAGGTCGAGCACCGCGCTGGACGGAATGGCGCGGCGCACGGTGATCCGGTTGGCGACATGGACCAGGCCGATCAGTGGGAGCGGAAAGCCGTCCCCCGTCATCAGTCGCAGGGCCAGCGGGAACGCCAGCACGTGCGGGTAGGTCGCGGGCAGCGTGTCGATGAGCCGGAACCCGCAGACCCGGTCGTACGCGGCCAGGTGCCCCGGGTCGACCGTCACGCCCCGGTGCTGGACCTCGACGTCGGGAAGTGTGTCGCCGGAGCGGCCGAGGCCGGGCAGCAGGCCGAGGGCGGCCCGGGCGTACGCGGCCGTGGTGCCCGGCCCTTCGCTGAGCTCGACGACCGCCACCATGTCAGGCCCCGAGCAGGCTCTGGCCGCAGACCCGGACCACGTTGCCGGTGATCGTCGCCGACCCGGGCGAGGCGAGCCAGGCGATCGTCTCGGCCACGTCGACCGGCAGGCCGCCCTGGGACATGCTGTTGAGCCGCCGTCCGGCCTCGCGCAGCCCGATCGGCATCTTCGCGGTCATCGCCGTCTCGATGAAGCCGGGCGCGACCGCGTTGATGGTGATGCCGCGCGGGAGCAGCACCGGGGCGTACGCCTGGACCCTCCCGATGACGCCGGCCTTGCTGGTGGCGTAGTTGGTCTGCCCGCGGTTCCCGGCGATGCCGGCGATCGAGGCGACGCCGACGATCCGCCCGCCGGAGCCGATGAGCCCGCGTTCCAGGAGCAGGTCGTCGACGCGTTCCGGGGCGGTCAGGTTGACGCCGATCACCGAGTCCCACCGGTCCTCGGACATCCGGGCGATCGTCTTGTCCCGGGTGATGCCGGCGTTGTGCACGACGATGTCGACGCCGGTGTGCGGTCCGGCGGCCAGGTATCCGGCCAGGCGCTCGGGCGCGTCGTCGGCGGTGAGGTCGAGTTGCAGGGCGCGGCCGCGGGCCTCGTTGGCCACGTCGGCGAGCGCGTCGCCGGCGGCCGGCACGTCGAGCGCGATCACGTCGGCGCCGTCGCGGGCCAGCACCCGGGCGATGGCGGCGCCGATGCCCCGGGCCGCGCCGGTGACCAGGGCGAGTTTGCCGTCGAGGGGCCGGTCCCAGTCGGCCGGGGCGGGCACGTCGCCGGCGCCGATGCGGACGACCTGGCCGGAGACGTACGCCGAGCGGCCGCTGAGCAGGAAGCGCAGCGTCGACTCGACGGCCTGCTCGCCGCCGGGCGCCACGTAGACGAGCTGCGCGGTCACCCCGCGCCCGAATTCCTTGCCGATGCTGCGGGTCAGGCCTTCCAGGCTCCGCTGCGCGGTCGCCTCGGCCGGCGTCGCGGTGGCTTCCGGTGGGGTGCCGAGCACCAGCACGCGGCCGGAGACCTCCAGGGAGCGGGCGTACGGGTGGAAGAAGTCGTAGAGTGCCCGCAGCCCGGTGCTGTCGGTGATCCCGGTGGCGTCGAGGACGAGTGCGCTCACCCGTACCCCGTCCGGGTTTTGATCGGTGACCTCCGCGCCCGCCGCGCCCAGAAGCTTGCGGATCGGCTCGGAGAGCCGGCCGCCCGGCGCCGCGCCCAGCAGGACCGGCCCGTTGACCAGCGGATCTCCGGCCCGGTGGCGGCGCAGCCGGGGCGGATCAGGCAGCCCGAGGCGCTTGACCACGGTCCGGCCGAGACCGGAGTTGGCGAAGTTCGCGTACCTGTCAGCCATGCGAGTAGCCTACCGGTGAGTAACCGAGATTCTTCGATGTGGAGGATAGTCGTGGTGGACGTGCGCCGTGTGGCCGTGCTGGGCGGGAACCGGATTCCGTTCGCCCGCTCCAACAGCCGCTACGCCGAGGCCTCGAACCAGGACATGCTGACCGCCGCGCTGGACGGGCTGATCGCCCGGTTCGGGCTGGCCGGTGAGCGGCTCGGCGAGGTCGTGGCGGGGGCCGTGCTGAAGCACTCGCGCGACTTCAACCTGACCCGGGAGACGGTGCTCGGTTCGCGGCTGGACCCGCGGACCCCGGCCTACGACATCCAGCAGGCCTGCGGGACCGGCCTGGAGGCGGCCATCCTGGTGGCCAACAAGATCGCGCTCGGGCAGATCGACTCCGGCGTGGCCGGTGGCGTGGACACCACCTCGGACGCTCCGTTGCAGCTCAACGAGGACATGCGGCGCGCTCTGCTCCAGCTGAACCGGGCCCGGAGCCTCGGTGAGCGGCTCAGGGCGGTGGCCAAGCTGCGCCCGCAGCACGCGATCAAGCCGGAGCTGCCGCGCAACGCCGAGCCGCGGACCGGGCTGTCGATGGGCGAGCACGCGGCGGTCACGGCCCTGCGGTGGAACATCGGGCGGGCCGACCAGGACGAGCTGGCGCTCACCTCCCACCAGCGGCTCGCGGAGGCGTACGATCGCGGCTTTTTCGATGATCTTCTGACGCCCTATCTGGGGCTGACCCGGGACCAGAACCTGCGCGCGGACACCAGCCTGGAGAAACTGGCGAAGCTGAAGCCGGTGTACGGCGAGGAGAACGCCACGATGACGGCGGGCAACTCGACGCCGCTCACCGACGGCGCCTCGACCGTGCTGCTCGCCTCCGAGGAGTGGGCGGCCGAGCATTCGCTGCCGGTGCTGGCCTGGTTCGCCGACTCGGAGACCGCGGCGGTCGACTACGTGCACGGCGACGAGGGCCTGCTGATGGCGCCCGCCTACGCGGTGCCCCGGATGCTGGCCCGCAACGGCCTCACCCTCCAGGACTTCGACTACTACGAGATCCACGAGGCGTTCGCGTCACAGGTGCTGGCCACCCTCGCGGCGTGGGAGTCGCCCGAGTTCTGCAAGGAGAGGCTCGGCCTGGACGCCCCGCTCGGCTCGATCGACCGGGCGAGGCTCAACGTCAACGGGTCCTCGCTGGCGGCCGGCCACCCGTTCGCGGCGACCGGCGGCCGGATCGTCGCGTCCCTGGCCAAGCAGCTCGCGGTGAAGGGCTCGGGCCGGGGCCTGATCTCCATCTGCGCGGCCGGCGGTCAGGGCGTGGTGGCGATCCTGGAGCGTTGAGACCCATTGATGGGGCTTGTCCCGGAAGTTACGCCCTCGTAAGGTTACCGGCGAGTTAACCTGCCGGCGGAGGGGCTGACCGTGGAGTTCTGGCTCGACCTCAACGACGAACAGCGCGAGCTGCGCGACTGGGTGCACGGGTTCGCCGCGTCGGTGGTCCGGCCCGCGGCCGCGGAGTGGGACGAGCGGGAGGAGACTCCCTGGCCGGTCCTCCAGGAGGCCGCGAAGATCGGCCTGTACGGGTTCGAGTTCCTCGCCAACACCTGGTCGGACACGTCCGGGCTGAGTCTGCCGGTCGCCAACGAGGAGCTGTTCTGGGGCGACGGCGGCATCGGCATGGCGATCTCCGGCACCTCACTCGCGGTGGCCGCGATCTTCGGCTCGGGTACGCCGGATCAGCTGGTCGAGTGGGTGCCGCAGTGCTTCGGTGACGCCGCCGACCCCAGGGTGGGCGCGTTCTGCAGCACCGAGCCGGAGGCCGGTTCGGATGTGGCGTCGATGCGGACCCGGGCGGTCTACCACGAGGCGACCGACGAGTGGGTGATCAGCGGGCAGAAGGCGTACGCCACCAACGGCGGGATCGCCCACGTGCACGTGGTGACGGCCAGTGTCGACCCGTCGCTGGGTTCCCGGGGGCAGGCCGCGTTCGTCGTGCCGCCCGGGACGAAGGGCCTGACCGGGACGAAGAAGCTGAAGAAGCTGGGGCTGCGGGCCTCGCACACGGCCGACGTGTTCCTCGACGACGTCCGGGTGCCCGGCAGCTGCCTGCTCGGCGGCAAGGAGGCGCTGGACAAGCGGCTCGCCAAGGCGCGTGAGGGGCAGAAGCGGTCCGGCCAGGCGGCGATGCGGACCTTCGAGCTGTCCCGGCCGGCGGTCGGCGCGCAGGCGATCGGCATCGCCCGGGCCGCCTACGAGTACGCGCTGGAGTACGCGAAGACCCGGGTCCAGTTCGGTCGCCCGATCATCGAGAACCAGGCGGTCGCGTTCGCGCTGGCCGACATGCGGATGGAGATCGACGCGGCCCGGCTGCTGGTGTGGCGGGCGGCGTGGATGGGCCGCAACGAGCGGCCGTTCACCGCCGGCGAGGGCTCGATGTCGAAGCTGAAGGCCGGTGAGGTGGCGGTCGCGGTCACCGAGAAGGCGGTGCAGATCCTCGGCGGCGCCGGCTACCTGCGGGAGCATCCGGTGGAGCGGATGTTCCGGGACGCCAAGATCTACACGATCTTCGAGGGCACCTCGGAGATCCAGCGGCTGGTGATCGCACGCGCCATCTCGGGCGTGCAGATCCGCTGACGTTTTCCCTCCACGTGCGTCAACGTCACGGGCGGGCTGGACCGGTCTCGTCCACTGTGGTCAAGGTGGGACGCATGCGGCTGCTTCGGGGTGACGCGTTCGACGGGCTGTTCCGGTCCTTCGAACGGACGGCGTTCCACCTGGAGGTGCAGGACGTCTATCACACGCGGGAGGAGTCGGCGCCGTTCCAGCGGTTCCTCGACGGCGAACCGGATGACCTGGGCTGGCAGCGGCCGTGGCTGGAGCTGGTCCGGGAGGTCACCGACGCGGGCCGCAGCGTCCGGCGGCTGCGGGTGGTGCCGGTGCCTCATCTGGACTACACGCGGTGGCTGCTGAGCATCTCCGGGTTCAACGTCGAGGCCGGCGAGGACATCCGCTGGCTGCCCCGGCCCGAGGCGGGCGGGCTGGCGGTCGCCTTCGACGACTTCTGGCTGTTCGACGACCGCCGGGTGGTGTTCAGCCTGTTCGGTCCGGACGGCGGGTTCGCCGGGGGCGCGCTCACCGAGGATCCGGCGATCGTCCGGCACTGCGCACGGACCCGGACGACCCTGTGGACCGCCGGGACCCCGCACGACGACTACGTCAAAGGTTGACCTCGGTCCACACCGGCCGGCCGGCCTCCTCCCGGCGCGGCAGCATCGCCGGGTCGGGCAGGTCGAGCAGGTCGTTCGCCGGGGCGGCGATCAGCCCGTTGCGGTGCGCGATCAGCCGGTCCGCCTCGACCAGGTCGTCGAGCATCGCCGCGAGCCGGGCCGCGCCCGCCCGGTTGCCGCTCCAGCCGAACAGCCGCCCGGCCGCGGCCAGCAGGTCCTCCCCCTCGACCAGGCCGGCGTCGAGGACCAGATACTCCAGGGCGAGCTGGATCTCGGAGTCGGCGACCTGCTCGGGTTTGCGGGTGACCCCGTCGCCGGGCACCCGCACGGCCGGGATGGGGGCGTCCGGGGCGGTCACGAAGGTGCCGTCGAAGCCGGCGCGGGAGTCGCGTACGGCCGTCTCGATCGCCGCCTTGACCTGCTGGGTGACGCGGGACATGCCCCAGCCGTCACGGATCCGCCGGGTCAGCGTGGCCAGGTGCACCGGGCCCTCCACCTCGGCGACCCGCTCGACGGCCTCGATCAGCAGCTGCCGGGCCACCGCGTCGGCGAGGCGGGTGGTGGCCGGCAGCGGCTCGATCACGGCGCGCTCGTAGGGCAGCGCCCACTCGGGCCGCTGCGCCGGGCGGGCGGTCAGCGTCTCGTCCTCGGTCTCGGCGAAGACGTCCGGGATGGCCAGGGCGCTCTCGACAGCCGTCCGGAGCCGGGCCTCCTCGTTCTCCCGGTCGTGGTACCACGCGACCGACCAGATCCGGTGCAGGTGCCAGCCGAGGCTGTGCAGCACCTGCTCGTGCAGGCGGTCCCGGTCCCGGGCGACCGGGGGCAGCTGGTAGCCGGGGCCGTCGCAGCGGACGCCGAGGGCGTACGACTCGCGGGTGTCGTCCGGGTGGCGCACCCCGATCTCGACCCGGTAGCGGCCCGCGCCGGACCGGGTGTGCACCGGGTAGCCCCAGTTCTCCAGGGTCTCCCGGATCGACTCCTCGATCGGGGAGGGCTCCTGCTCGGTGGGCGCCGGCCCGCCGCGCTCGGCGTAGTCGAGGTACGCGGCGAGCTGGCGTTCCCCCTCGTCGGCGGGTTCCTCACGGTCCCCGGCGCCGATCGCCGACACCACCTCGACCCGGTGCCGGGCCCGGGTGACGGCGACGGCGAGCCGCCGTGCGCCGGTGGGGCCGCCGGCCGCGTCCAGGCTCGCGCCGGTGGACAGGATGATCACGTCGCGTTCGTCGCCCTGTGCCGTCTCGGCGCCCTCGACCACGAAGTCGCCGAGGAAGCCCTCCAGGTCGGGGCGCCCGGCCAGTTCGGCCTCGACCGCGTCGGCGATCTCGTCGGCGTGGCCGGCGGTGAGCGTCACGACGCCCAGCGACAGCGACGGCCGGGTGGTCAGGTGGTGCAGGACCCGTTCGGCGACCAGGCGGGCCTCGCCCGTGTCCGCGGCCGGGTGGAGCTGGACGCCGAGATCCTCGCCGGACGGGTGCGGGCTCGGGAAGGTGTTCAGCCGGCCCTGGTAGAAGGCCTGGTTGGCGAAGGCGATCAGGCTCTCGTGCCGGCTGCGGTAGTGCCAGGTGAGGGCGAGCCGGGTGAACGCGCCGCAGTCGTTCGCCACCACCAGCACCGACGGCTGGTCGCCGGCCGGTGGCAGCTGGGCGTCGTCGCCGACGATCACCAGGGACGCACCCCGGTAGGCGCAGGCCGCCGCGGCCGCCGGGGTCATCCGGGACGCCTCGTCGATCACCACGACGTCGAAGGACGCCTCGGCCGGCAGCAGGCGGCTCACCTCGGCGGGCGGCATGACCAGGCACGGTTTGAGGGCGGCGACCGTGTCCCAGGCGCCGGCGAGCAGGTCGCGTACCGGGAGGTGGCCGTCGTTCTTGAGGCCCTCGGCGCGGATCAGCGCGGCGCCGTCACCGCCGGTGACCTCCGGCCGCCGCCGGCCGAGCACCTCGATGACCGCTTCGGCGGCGTCGGTGAGCAGTTCGGAGTCCAGGCGGCGGAACCCGGCGGCCAGCTCGTCGCGGTTGACCCCGGCGACCGGCAGGAGCCGCTCGTCCTCGGCCAGGACGTGGTCGGTCCACGCCCGGTACGCGCTGCGTTCCAGCACGTCGCCGAGCCGCTGTACGTCCACCGCGTGGTCGGCGCAGAAGTCGACGACGGTGTCCATCCCGTACTCGGCGAGGACCGCGCGCGCCTCCAGGTACTGGAACCACTCCTGCTGGCCGGTGTCGTCGTCGAGCAGGTCGCGCAGCAGGTCGTGGGCGGTCTCGTAGCGGTCCAGGGTGGTGCCGAGCCGGACCTGCCGGGCCGGGCCGAAGGCGTCCAGGATGCGCTGCCGGGCCTCCTGCCATGCCGTGAGCGCCGGGGTCAGGTCGGGGGCGGGGCGGCCCGCGGTCAGCGCCTCGGCCTGTTCGCCGGTGAGCGCGGAGTCGGTGCCGGTGCGCAACGTACGGGCGTGCGCCGTCCACTCGATGGCGTCCTCGAGGGCTCGCAGGTCGGTGTGCCGTCCGTGGAACACCGGCCCGAGGGTGTTCTCGAAGGACCGGCTCGCGGCGGCGAACGCGTCCTCGGCCTCGATCACGCCCTGCCGTACCTCGATGATCCCGGCCGCCTCGGCGCCGTTGAGGTCGCGGCCGACGGCGTCGCCGAGCTGCCGCAGGATCGCGGCGGTGTCGCGCAGCGGCGCCACCTGGGCACGCAGCCACGCGACCGCCTCTTGCACCGGGCCGTGGCCGAGTTCCGGCCGCCCGGCCGGGTCGGGTTCCGGCCGCAGGGTGCCCCGCCAGTACCGGAACACGTCGCGGGCCTCGGTGACGGCCCGGACCAGGTCGTCGGCCGGGTGCACGGCGCAGACGTAGTCGATGACCGCGGGCAGCGCCTCGGGCGGGGTGACCCGCAGCACCTCGCTGGCCGTCTGGAGGGCCCGGCCGATCGCCGGGAAGTCGGTGTCGGCCCGTTCCCAGAAGCGCCCGAGCAGGCCGGCGTGCTGTCTCTCGGCGGCGATCAGGCCCTCCTGGGCGCGCCGCCAGGCGACGGCCAGCCCGAGTTCGGCGACCGCATCGTCGACGGTGACACCCGGCTGGATGAACCCGGCCACCGTCTCCCGGTCGCGCCGGTACGGGGCGAGCAGCTTGCGGGCGCCGCGGTGCTGGGTGGCGAACCGCTCGGCGAGGTCCTCGACCGGTTCGGTGAGCACCGCGCCGGTGAAGATCTCGTGCGCGGCGGCGCGGGCCGCGGCGACCGCGTCGATGTGCAGCCGCAGCGTGCTCGCGGCGTTGTGCACGGCGGACTGGGCGCCGGGGGCGAACCACGCCTTCTCCGGCTTGTCCGGGCGGCCGCCCAGCTCGGCGACGAGGTGCACCAGTTCGACGTCGGAGAAGGTGACCACGTCCGGCAGTCCGAGCCGGACGGTGGCCCGCTCCAGGTTCTTCTGCTGGTGCTCCAGCTCGTCGGCGTCCGCGGCGAACCGGCCGGCCAGCGCCTTGGCCTCCTCCGCGGTGAGCGGTTCGAGCCGGACCGCGGGCGGGTTCAGCCGGGGCGGCTCGGGCAGGGTGTGCAGGTCCATCGGGGCGGCCAGGGTCTCCCAGCCGACACCGGCCCGGTTGCGGACCGCCTCGGCGGCCCGGCGGGACACGTCGATGCGCTGGGCGAGTTCCTCGGCGGCGGTCCGGACCGGGCGCAGGGTGTTCGCCGTGAGCCACTGGTCGGCGACGCCGGGCGGGCGCTGCGCGGCGTGTTCGGCGATCTCCCCGAGGGTGGCCGCGTCGTCCGGCGCCCGCAGGTGGAAGGCGGCGGCGATGGGCCCGTTCACGGCGACGGCGCCGGCCAGTTCCTCCAGGGCGAGCTGGGCCTCCAGCAGGGCCTCATCGAGCGGTTCGCGTTCGGCGACCTCGCGCCAGCGGTAGCCGCTGCGTTCGGTGGCGGGGCGCCAGGCCCCGGCCAGGCGGTGGGCGGCGTCACGGATCCGGTCCAGGACCTCGTCGGTCAGGGCGGCGGCCGGCAGGGCCGGGGCCGGCGCCTCCGGCAGGCCGGCCAGCCGGGCGAATCGGCCGGCCACCTCGTACAGGCTGCGGCCGAGTGGGTGGCGGATCTCGTTGACGGCTTCGGCGTACGCGTTGAGCCGCTCCCGCCGGTCCCGCAGCTCCTGACGTTCCTCGTCGCCCATCGGGGTGCCGGGCAGCGGGTCCGCCTCCAGGGCGGCGGCCAGCGTGGCCGCGACGTGCCGGCGGGACACCCGGTCGCCGTGCAGGTCGAGGAGGTAGTTGCCGAGCCCGGTGTCGGCCAGCCGGTGCTGGACGCTGTTCAGGGCGGACGCCTTCTCGGAGACGACCAGCACCCGTTTCCCGGCGTGGGCGAGCGCGCCGACCATGTTGGCGATGGTCTGCGACTTGCCGGTGCCGGGCGGGCCGTCGACGACGAAGCTGTGGCCCTCGCAGGCGGCGGCCACGCAGGCGCGCTGCCCGGCGTCGGCGTCCAGCACGAGTGGCACGTCGTCGGGCGGGACGAGCACGTCGATCTCGTCCGCGGTGATCGGGGCGAAGGCGAACGCGCCCTCGGTGCCGGCGGCGGTGGCCAGCGCCCGGACCACCGGGTGGGCGAGGATCCGGTCCTCGTTCTCGGTCAGGTCGCGGCGGATCGCCTCGACGGCCGGGTCGAAGCGGGCCAGCACGGCCAGGTCGGCGGTGCGCCAGCCGGGCCGGCCGGCGCCGGCGGCGGCGACCTCGGCGGTGAGCGCCGCGATGTCCACTCCGGCCAGGTCGCCGCTCTCGGGCAGGGTGACGCCGAGGCGGGCGAGCCGGGCGGCGAGGGCCGGGTTGACCAGCGGGTCGCCGCTGCCGGCGCGCAGCCGGGGCACCTCGCCCGGGCCGAGGACGACCAGGTCGACCGGGATCAGCAGCAGCGGGCTGGCGTAGCCGGCGCCGTCGTCGTCCTGCCAGTGCAGCAGCCCGGCCGCCAGGTAGAGCACGTCCACCCCGCGGTCGGCCCGTTCGAGCCGGGTCTGCCGGCGCAGGCGGCGCAGCAGCGGCCGGAGCACCCCGTCCGGCAGGTCGGTACGCAGGCCGCCCTTCTCCGCCCCGGCCCCGGACAGGGTGCAGTCCCGGCCGTGGCGCAGCGCCTCGACGACTCCGGCCGGGTTCGGGGAGACGATCTCCACCAGGTCGGCGCCGCCGCGTGGCAGGTTGACGAGGCGGTCGGCGCCGCCCGGATCGACGAGCCCGTCCCGCCAGGCCGCGAGCGCCGCCCGGGCGTCCTCGCCCGGATCGGGGTGTCGTTCAGGATCGTCCGGCCGCATGTGCCCATTGCAGCAAGGCAGCCGCAGCCATGCTGGCGATTCGCCCGGTTAGCCGGAACTCGGCCCGGAAAACTCGGACAAGTACACCGACTGCGGCCGCTGTCCGGGGTCAGCCCTGACGCCGCGCCACCAGAACCGCGTCCCGGACGGTGATCACCCGGCCGTCCGGGTCGGTCGCCGTCCGGGGGCGGGCCTCGGCGGTGACCACCTTCCACGCCTCCGGGTCGAGTTCCGCGGCGATCTCCTCGGCGGTGAACAGCATGTCCGGGAAGTGGTGCCGGGCGAAGGTGGCCAGATCGGACGGGTGGTGGCCGACCACCAGCAGGGTGCCGCCCGGGGCCACGGCGGCGGCCAGCCGGGCGTACAGCTCGCGGCGCTCCTCCGGCGGCAGGTGCATGAACTGGGCGGACACCAGGTCGTACGCCTCCCCCGGCGGGTCGGCGCGCAGGTCCGCGTGCCGGAACGTGACCCGCTCGGCCACCCCGGCCCCGGCCGCGTGCCCGGCGGCCCGCTCCAGGGCGACGGTCGAGATGTCCACGCCGGTCACCTCCCAGCCGCGTTCGGCGAGCCACACCGTGTCGGCGCCCTCGCCGCAGCCCACGTCCAGGGCACGCCCCGGGGTCAGCCCGGGCGCCTCGGCGACCAGTTGCGGGTTGGGCCGCCCGCTCCAGATCGCGTCCCTGCCGCGGTAGCGCTGCTCCCAGGCCTCCTCGGTGAACATGGTGGAGATCCGCTCCCGGTAGGCGTCCACCGCCCGCCGGGTGTCCTCGGCGATCAGGTCCATGTTGATCGCGGCGGCGGCGGTCTGCCCGCCCGCGGCGGCCACCACGACGGTAGCGCCCAGGTTCGTCACGTTTCCGGCCACCCACACGCCGGGCACCCGGGTCGCCCCGGTCTCGTCGGCCGGGATCCGGCTGCCCAGCACATGCCCGTGCATCTCGAACGGCTCGGCGGGAAGGTCGAGCGACTCCAGCACCCCGGAGCGGGCGGTGAACCGGGGCCCGGCCACCAGCGCGTCCACCGCGATCGTCTCGCCGGACGCCAGCCGCACCCCGGTCATCCGGTCGCCGGACACCTCCACGCCCACCACCTCGCCGGCCACCACCGGGATGCCCCGGGCGGCCAGTTCCTCGGCCTGCTCGGCGCCGGGCGCGGGCCGGCCGTTGAGCAGGATCAGCACGTGCGGGCTGAGCTGCCGCCACATCTGCGCCTGGAGCAGGCTCAGCGGCCCGGTCGCCAGCACGCCGATCCGCCTGTCCCGCAGCTCCCACCCATGGCAGTAGGGGCAGTGCGCCACGTCCCGGCCCCACCGTCCGGCCAGCCCCGGGATGTCCGGCAGCTCGTCGACCAGGCCGGTGGTGACCAGCAGGCGCCGCCCGCGGACCAGCCGGCCGTCGTCGATCGCCACCCGGAACCCGTCGCCGTCACGGACCGCCGACTCGGCGCGGCCGGTCAGCAGCTCGGCGCCGTAGCCGAGGACCTCGGCCCGGCCGGCGGCGAGCAGCTCGGCCGGGGGTGTGCCGTCCCGGCCCAGGTAGTTGTGCATGTGCGCGGCCGGGGCGTTGCGCGGCTCCCCGCTGTCGACGACGAGCACCGACCGCCGGGACCGGGCCAGGGCCAGGGCTCCGCTCAGTCCGGCCGCGCCGCCGCCGATCACCACGACGTCGTACGTCTGCTCCTCCACGGCGTACTCCTCTCTCGCCTCTCCCGCTCACCGTGCCCAACACTGCGGCAGGACGGCAACTACTGTTGCTGTTATGGCAAAAGACCTGGAGTCCGCGCTCGCCGCCGTCGGGCCCCGGCTGCGCGAGCTGCGCCAGCGGCGGGAGATCACGCTCACCCGGCTGGCCGAGACCACCGGGATCTCGGTGAGCACGCTGTCCCGCCTCGAGTCGGGCAGCCGCCGCCCCACGCTGGAGTTGCTGCTGCCGCTGGCCGGGGCGTACCAGGTCACCCTCGACGAACTGGTGGACGCGCCGGAGACCGGCGACCCCCGGGTCCGGGCGCGGCCGATCCGGCGGGGCGGGCACACGTACGTCCCGCTCAGCCGGCGGCCGGGCGGGTTGCAGGCCTTCAAGCAGATCCTGCCGCCCGAACCGGGGGCGTGCGGGGCGGAACAGCAGACCCACGAGGGTTACGAGTGGCTCTACGTGCTGTCCGGGCGGGTCCGGCTGCTGCTCGGCGACCACGACCTGGTGCTCACCCCGGGCGAGGCGGCCGAGTTCGACACCCGGCTGCCGCACGCGATCCTCAACCCCGGCCCGGAGCCGGCCGAGGTGCTCAACATCTTCGGGCCGCAGGGTGAGCGGGTGCACGTGCGCGCCCGCTCGACCCGCGGGTCAGGAGACGACGTTGCGCAGTGAGCCGCCGGAGAGGTAGGCCGCCAGGTTCTCGCCGAGCAGTGCGGACGCGCCCTCCGGACGGCCGCCGGCGGCGTGCGGCGTGATGATCACGTCGGGTTCGTCCCACAGGCCGGAGGTCACCGGCAGCGGCTCCTCGGCGAAGACGTCCAGGGCCGCACCGCCGAGCCGCCCGGCCCGGATCGCGGCCAGCAGCGCGTCCTCGTCCAGGGTGGCGCCGCGGCCCACGTTCACCACCCAGGCGTGCGCGGGCAGCCGGTCCAGGATCGCGGCGCCCAGGACGCCGGCCGTCTCCGGCGTGGCCGGCAGGATGTTGATCAGCAGGTCGGTCTCCGGCAGCAGGCCGGGAAGGTCGGCGCCGGTCACCACCGGGAAGCCGTGCCGCTCGCCGGCGCCGCGGGCCACCCCGGTCACCCGCGCGCCCAGCGCGGCGAGCAGCGGGGCCAGCCTCGCCGCGATCCCGCCGAAACCCCAGATCACCACGTTCGCGTCGCGCAGCGTACGGAACGCGCCCGGCTCGTCCACCGGTTGCAGGCCGCCCCACTCGCCCGCCCAGCGGCGGCCGATCTGCGCCCGGACCAGCCGGTTGAGCCTGCGGGCGGCGGCCAGCACCAGGCCCAGCGTGTGCTCGGCGACGGTCCGGTCGTGCAGCCCCAGCCCGGCGGTGACCACCACGCCGGCGGCGAACCCGGCGGCCAGCACCGCGTCCGGCCCGGCGGCGAGCGTCTGCACCCAGCGGACCCCCTTGAGCCGCTGGGCGGCGTCGGACAGGTTCTCCGGCGTGTTGCCCCACACCACCAGGACCTCGGCGTCGGTGTGCTCGTCGGGGACCGGGCGGCGGACGTCGTAGACGGCGGTGGTCACGCCGGCGGGCAGGTCTGGGTCGAGGGGGACGGTGTCGGGCAGCAGAACCTTCATGGCGGTCAGCCTGCCAGCTCAGCCCCGTAGTTCGTAGAGCGCGACGGTGGCCCGCTTGGGCTGCCAGAGATCGACCTGGCGGTAACCGCCGGTCAGCATCCCGCGCAGCTCCGGCCGGGTCGTGAGCGGGTCGGTGACCCGGCTCCCGTGAACCAGCCAGACCCGGCGGGCGCCGGCCACCCGGGCGGCCGCGTCCGGGTACTCCTCGGCGATCAGCGTACCGGTCTCCGCCGACGGGACCCGCACCAGCGGGTCGGCCGGGACGACCGGCTCTCCGGCCAGGTAGTGGTCCGTGCCGGCCCGGATCGCCCGGTTCCCGGCCGGGTAGACCACCACGTCCCCGGGCCGGGCCTCCCGGCCGATGATCCTGGCGATGGCCTGATAGTCCGGCCCGTTCTTCGCGGTCTGGGCCCGGACCGCTCGCTGTCCCGGCACCGCCACCGCGGCGAGCACCAGCAGCACCGTCACCACCCGCGGCACGGTGAACCGGGCCCAGCCGTCCCGGCCACCGGTCAGCGCGACCGCCGCCAGGATCGCCACCGGGGCCAGCACCACCAGCAGGTAGCGGGCCACCCACATGGGCGAGACCAGGTACGACACGGCGGCCAGGACGGTCAGCGGGCCGAGGGCGAGCAGCGCGACCGGGACCAGGCGGCGCAGCGGCCGCCAGGAGGCCAGCGCCACCATGCCGATCAGGAACCAGGCCACCTCCCGCGAGCCGGCGATCCCGGCCGGCATGCCGGCGATGCCGCGCACGGTGATCGGTTCGACCCAGTGCAGTTGGACGTCCTGCTGGCGCAGGCCCAGCCAGGCGATCGGGGTGAGCGGCAGCAGGGCGGCCAGCACCGTGCCGCCCCAGATCGGGGCGCGTCGGCGGCGCCTCCCGCCGGGTTGCAGGGCGACCAGGGCGGCGTGCGCCACCAGGGTGGTCAGGGCGACCAGGTGGAAGAGACCCAGCATCAGCACGCTCAGGCCGTAGGCGATCCACCGGTACGCGCCGCCGCGCCGGATCGCCTCCACCAGCAGGAGCAGCGCCAGGACCGAGAAGAAGCAGGCGAAGGCGTACGGGCGGGCCTCGGCCGCGTACCGGGAGGTGTTCGGCACGACGCACAGGATCAGTCCGGCGACCAGCCCGGCCAGTGGGGTGAACAGGCGTCTACCCAGCTCGGCGGTGACCGCCACGCCGGCCGCCATGGCCACGATCGAGGGCAGCCGCAGGGCCACCTCGGACGTGCCGGCCAGCCCGGTCCACCAGTGCAGCAGCAGGTAGTAGAACCCGAAGACGGCGTCGATGTTCGGCATCGTGGCGAGGATCTGCGGCACCGACCGGGAGGCCATCTCCGCGGAGGTGACCTCGTCCCAGCTGAGCGTGGGCCGGCCGGCCTGGATCAGGGCGATGCCGAGCATCAGCACGCCGGGCACCGCGGCCGGCAGGATCCGCAGCAGCCACGCGGCCACCCGTGGCCGGCGCCGCCCGGGCCCCGGGACGTCGCCGCCGGCGGCCGGGCGCGGCGGTGCCACGCGCGGATCGGAAACGTCCGCCCTGGTCGTCGTCCGCGTCTCGGTCAAACCTGTCACCCCCGCAGGTGTTACGGCCCCTGGACGCTCAGGTACACGCCGGCCAGGGCCGTACGGATCACTTCGTCGCCCTTTTGAGCCGTGGGCCACGCGCTTTCGGTGACCGTGGCGGGCTCGGCGACCCCCCGATGATCATCACCCGATGATGGCCCGAATGCGGGACGTCACCGGGCGATTCGCCCCGATTCAGCGACGGTGCCGATGGCGGCCCGGCGGCCGGGGTCCGCGGCGTACTCCCGGAGGATCGTGGCCAGCCGGCCGGGGTGCGGGGTCGGCACCAGGATCGTACGGCCGCTCGCCCGGCGCAAGCGGACGGCCGGGATCCACCGGCGGCCGCCGGCGGTGATCGCGCCCGGCACGGTGAGCTCGTCCCAGCGGATCATCTGGTCGCGCCACGGTCCGCGCCGCCACACCCCGGCGGCCTCCACCCGGATGCCGCGGGAGAGCAGGGCCATGATCCAGGCGGTGACGATCAACAGCGCCGCGAACAGGGCGATAAACACGTCGCGGGGCCACTCCAGCTCTCCCCGGACCAGGTCGCCGACCGTCTCGGAGATGCCGAGCGGCACCCACATGAGGGTATGGGCGGCGGCCAGGCAGGTGGCATAGGGCGACACCGGTGTCTCGAACGCCATCTCCCCGGTCGGCGCCAGCGGGACGCCGGACCGGTCACGCAGGAGGATGCCCATCACGCACAGGACCAGTGCCAGTAGGAACGAGCCGAGCAGCAGCAGGGACCAGATCATCGGCTGGTCGACCGTCTGCACCGCGACGCCGGTGATCACCGCGACCAGCAGGGCGGCGAGAAGAGCCGGGAGTGGGCGCCGGGCGGCGGCGTGGTACGCGTTCACGAAGATCACCGTAGAAAGTGGACGCCAGGACGGCCGCGGCGTGGTACGCCGCGGCCGTCCGGGTGGGACCTCGGTGGATCAGCTGCCGACCGGGCCGCCGTCCTTACGCCAGGTCACCACGACGCCGGGCTTGGCGAAGTCGCCGTCCGGCCAGACCGAGGCGGGCTTGTCCACCGACGCGCCGGTGATCTCGCCGGGGTGCTGGACCGCCACGAACACCGAGCGGTCGTCGGAGGTGATGAAGGGGCCGCAGGTCTCGGCGCCCTTCGGCACGGTGAGGAACTGGCGCAGGTGGCCCCGCTCCCGGCCCTCGACCGGCGTCGCGAAGAGACCGTCGTTGCTGCCCAGCGCGTTGCCGTCGGTCGAGATCCAGAGGTTGCCGGCGCTGTCGAAGGCGACGTTGTCCGGGCAGGAGATCGGGGAGACCGCCGCCTTGTCGTACCCGCCGAAGTAGGTGTCGGCCGCGGCCGGGTCACCGCACACGATCGGCAGCTGCCAGGTGAAGGTGGCGCCGGTGTGGTCGCCCCGGTCCTCGGTGATCTCGAAGATGTGGCCGTGCTTGTTGGCGTTGCGCGGGTTGGCCTCGTCCGCCTTGGCGCTGGTGCCGACACCGCGGTTGGTGTTGTTGGTCATCGCCGCGTAGATCTTGCCGGTCCGCAGGCTCGGCTGGACGTCCTCGGGGCGGTCCATCTTGGTGGCGCCGACCGCGTCGCCCGCCAGGCGGGTGAAGGTGAGCACGTCGATCGCGGTCATGCCGGGAACGTACGACGTGTTGCCGGACACCAGCTTGATCCACTCGCCCCGGCCGTCGAACTTCCCGTCGGTGGGCAGCTTGCCGGTGCCGTCGATCTCGACCGGGTCGCTGTCGCCGGTGACCTTGGCGACGTAGAGCGTGCCCGACTCCAGCAGGGTCAGGTTGTGCCGGCGGGCCCACGGCGAGTCGCTGTCGATGTACTTCTTGTCCGAGACGAACTTGTACAGGTAGTCGAACCGCTCGTCGTCACCCATGTACGCGACGACCCGGCCGTTCCTGGCGACGATGACGTTGGCGCCCTCGTGCTTGAAGCGGCCCATGGCGGTGTGCTTGCGCGGACGGCCCTCGGGGTCGAACGGGTCGACCTCGACGATCCAGCCGAACCGGTTCGCCTCGTTCGGGTGCAGGGCCAGGTCGAAGCGCTCCTGGGCCCGGTCCCACTTGCGGCTGCTGCTGGGGTAGCGGGCGGTGGTGCTGATGCCGTACCGGTTGAGCTTCGGCTTGACGTCGGCCGCCACCGCGTCACCGCCGACGAAGTACTGGTTGAAGTTCTCCTCGCCGGAGAGCACGGTGCCCCACGGGGTGACGCCGCCGGCACAGTTGTTCAGCGTGCCGATGACGATCCGGCCGGACGGGTCGGCGGCGGTCCTGACCGGCGCCGAGCCGGCCACCGGGCCGGTCAGCTCGAACTCGGTCGCGAGCGCCGTGATCCGGCGGTTCCAGCGCAGCCGGCGGCTCGTGGCCGGCTTCCACCGGCCGGTGCGGCCGACCCGCTCGATCTCGACCACGGACAGGCCGTGCGCCGCGATGGCGATCCTGAGTTGCTCGACGGTGAGGGCGTCCATGGTGGTGAAGCCACGGAACATCAGGTCCTCGTTGGTGTACTCGTGGTTCACCACGAGCAGCGCCCGGTCCCGCTCACCGGGGACCGGGATCACGCCGACGAAGTCGTTGTTGTAGCCGAACTGCTTCGACTGGGCGGCCGCCGTCTGCCTGTCGACGTCGAACGCCGGCGCGCCGGGCTCCACCGGGTCACCCCAGCGGATCACCACGGACGACTGGTACCCGGCCGGGATGGTCACCTGGTCCAGGGTGTTCGGGGCGACCGTCTCGAAGGTGAGCCGGCCGGCCCGGCCACCGTGGCGGGCGGTCTCCACCGGGGCGGCCGCGGCAGGGCCGGCGGCGGCGAGCGCCGAGCCGCCGAAGCCGAGCACCATCGCTCCGACGGCGCCGGCCCGGACCACGCCGCGGCGGCTCATCTCGGCGTTGACGACGTCTCCGAGGTAGGGGTTGGCCGACTCGTTCGGCACGGGGTGGTCACACGCGTTGCCGCATCGGTACAGACAGGTCATCGCGTCGCGACTGCCACCGCTGTGTCCCAGCAGCGGAAGCAGGCGGCGGTTGAGGTCCGGCATCGGTTCTGTTCTCCTCGGTCTCACGTCACCGCGCTCGGTGACGGGCTGCCCGGACGCTAAAAGCCCAGGTGTACGGCTACCACCCCGCAGAGGTGCCACCGAGGTGAACGAGGCATGAACGTCCTCCGCACGTGACTGCCCGGAGAACCGGGTGGAGCCCAGGCCGCTGGTTAACGTTAACAAGATCGAGGTCCTGCGGTTGCAGCGCTGCAAATCCTGGTCGCGAAACACTTGACAGCCCTGTCGATGTTTGCGTACACATTGCGGAGCCCCTATATCGGAAACGCTTCCGAAACCGTTGCGATCCGCACCGGAGGACTCTTCATGCCCCGAATCCCCTATCGTCTCGTGGGCGCGGCCGCCGTACTGGTCTCGCTCCCGCTCGCGGTCGCCCCGCCGGTCGCCGCCGTGGCGGTCGAACCGGACTACACCATCACGGTCAACCCGGACGCGACCGGAGCCGCGATCCCCAAGTCGATGTACGGCGTCTTCTTCGAGGACATCAACTACGCCGCCGACGGCGGTCTCTACGCCGAACTGGTCCGCAACCGCTCGTTCGAGTTCAACGGCACCGACGCGTCCGGCTACCACGGACTGACCGCGTGGGCGGCCACCGGATCGGCCGTGGTGACCAACGACGACCAGCGGCTCGACGAGCGCAACCGCAACTACCTGCGTGTCACCGGAGAGGCCGGGTTGACCAACGCCGGCTACAACACCGGCCTCGCGGTCAAGAAGTCCGGCAGATACGACTTTTCGGTCTGGGCCCGTGCGGACGCCACCACCTCGCTGGAGGTCGGCCTTCACACGGCCGGTGGAACGGCACTGGCCGCGCCGTTGACGCTCTCGGTCGCCGGTGACACGTGGAAGAAGTACACGGGCACCCTGCAGGCGACCGCGACCAGCGACGTGGCACGGCTCTCGGTGAAGGCCTCCGGAAGCGCGCGCCTCGACGAGATCTCGCTGTTCCCGCGGGACACCTACAAGGGCCGGGCGAACGGCCTGCGCAAGGATCTGGCCGAGAAGATCGCGGCGCTCAAGCCGGGCTTCGTCCGCTTCCCGGGCGGCTGCCTCGTCAACACCGGCAGCATGTACCAGTACACGGCCGCCAACAACTACCCGCGCGCCCGGTCCTACCAGTGGAAGGACACCGTCGGGCCGGTCGAGACGCGGGCCACCAACAAGAACTTCTGGGGCTACAACCAGAGCTACGGCCTCGGCTACTACGAGTACTTCCAGTTCTCCGAGGACATCGGCGCCATGCCGCTGCCGGTGCTGCCGGCCCTGGTGACCGGTTGTGGCCAGAACCGGGCCACCGTGGACGAGGCGCTGCTCCAGCAGTACATCCAGGACACTCTGGACCTGATCGAGTTCGCCAACGGCGCGCCCACCACCACGTGGGGCAAGGTGCGCGCCGACATGGGCCACCCGAAGCCGTTCCACCTCACCACGCTCGGCATCGGCAACGAGGAGAACCTGCCCGAGGAGTACTGGGCGAACTTCCTCAGGTTCGAGTCCGCGATCAAGGCGAAGTACCCGGACATCACGGTGGTCAGCAACTCCGGCCCGGACGACCAGGGTTCGACGTTCGAGAACCTGTGGGCCAAGAACCGGGCGCACGGCTCGGACATGGTCGACGAGCACTACTACAACAGCCCGTCGTGGTTCCTGCAGAACAACAGGCGATATGACGCGTACGACCGGAGCGGCCCCCAGGTCTTCCTGGGCGAATACGCGTCGCTGGACGCCAAGCTGTTCAACTCGCTGGCCGAGGCCGCCTACATGACCGGCCTGGAGCGCAACGCCGACGTGGTGCGGATGGCCTCCTACGCGCCGCTGCTCGCCAACATCGACAACGTGCAGTGGAAGCCGGACATGATCTGGTTCGACAACGACGAGTCGTGGGGCTCCACCAGCTACCAGGTGCAGAAGCTCTTCATGAACAACGTCGGCGACCGGGTCGTGCCGACCACCACCACCGGCAACGTGCTCCAGCCGAAGCCGATCACCGGCGGGGTCGGGCTCTCCACCTGGCGGACCGCCGCGACCTACGACGACGTCAAGGTCACCAGCCCGGACGGCACCGTGCTGTTCAGCGACGACTTCAACGACGGCAACGCGGACGGCTGGACCTCGGTGACCAACCGCGGCGCCTGGGCGGTGACCAACGGCGCCTACACCCAGACGACCACGGACACCGAGGACACCATGGTCAAGGGCGCGACGATCAGCGCGACCGACTACGACTACACGCTGAAGGCCACCAAGACGGCCGGTGCGGAGGGCTTCCTGGTCGCGTTCGGCATCCAGGAGACCGGCCAGTTCTACTGGTGGAACCTGGGCGGCTGGAACAACACCCAGGGCGCCATCGAGAAGGGGATCACCTCCGCCAAGGAGCAGATCCTCACCAAGCCCAACAGCGTGACCACGGGCAAGACCTACGACCTGAAGATTTCGGTACGGGGTACGAAGGTCACCCTGTTCCTGGACGGCGTGGAGTGGGGCTCGTTCGACGACAACGCCGTCACCGAGCCGTTCGCCCAGGTCGTCACGGAGGACACGAGGACCGGCGAGCTGATCGTCAAGGTCGTCAACGCGCAGGACACCCCGGCCGTCACGAAGATCGACCTGGGTGGGCGCAAGGTGGCCCGCACCGCGAAGCAGACCGTGATCACCGGTGACCCGGGCGAGCAGAACACCCGCTCGGCCGAGCCGATCCTGCCGGTCACCAGCACCGTCAGCGGGATCGCCGCCACGTTCACCCGCGAGTTCCCGGCGAACTCGGTCACCTTCCTCCGGATCAAGACCCGATAAGGACGTGGACATGACGTTCGCACTGCATCGCCGTACGCTGCTCCGGGGTTCTCTCGGGGTGGCCGGCGCCGGAGCTCTCGGCGCGCTCGCCGCGAGCGGCGCGGAAGGCGCCCCGCAGCCGGGCCCGCTGCCCGATGACGCCGCCATCTACGGAGTGCCCACCATCGACCCGCTGATCAGCCGGCGCGCCGACCCCTGGATCACCAAGCCGGTCGGCGGCATGTACTACTTCACCGGCTCGGTGCCGGAGTACGACCGCCTGGTCGTGCGCGGCGCCACCACCATCGCGGGCCTCGCCGGGGCCGAGGAGACCGTCATCTGGCGCCGCCCCACCAGCGGCACCATGGGCGGCCACATCTGGGCGCCGGAGCTGCACCGGATCGGCGGGAAGTGGTACATCTACTTCGCCGCCGGCGACGCCGGGAACGTGTTCCGGATCCGGACGTACGTGATGGAGTCCGCGCTCGACGACCCGCGCGACCCGGCCGGCTGGACCCTCAAGGGCCAGTTGGTCACCGAGTGGGACGGTTTCACCCTGGACGCCACCAGCTTCACCCACCGCGGGCGGCAGTACCTGGTGTGGGCCCAGAGCGAGCCGGAGATCGCGGTCAACACGAGCCTCTACATCGCCGAGATGGCGAACCCGTGGACGTTCAGAACCAAGCCGACCCGGATCACCACGCCCACGAAGAGCTGGGAGATCATCGGCTACCGGGTGAACGAGGGCCCGGCCGTGCTGATCCGCAACGGGAAGGTCTTCATCACCTTCTCGGCCAGCGCGACCGACGCCAACTACTGCATGGGCCTGCTCTCCGCCTCCGCCAACGATGATCTCCTGAAACGGGAGAGCTGGACCAAGCACCCGGACCCGATCTTCGTCTCCAACGACGAGACCTCCCGCTTCGGCCCCGGGCACAACTCGTTCACGGTGGCCGAGGACGGGGAGACCGACGTGCTGGTCTACCACGCCCGCGACTACAAGCAGATCGTCGGCGACCCGCTGAACGACCCCAACCGCCACACCCGGGTGCAGAAGCTCTACTGGCACGAGGACGGGACGCCGCTGTTCGGCATCCCGGTCGGGTCGGGCGGGCCGATCGTGCGCCTGTCGCCGTCCGACGCGCCGCGCTCGTTCGTCAAGCACGAGGGCGAGGTGATCCGGGCCGCGCACGCGCCGCGCGAGCTGGAGCTGACCCAGTTCCGGTTCGTGGCCGGGACGGACGGCGCCGAGACGATCCAGTCGGTCGACCAGCCCACGAGGTTCCTCGTGGTCAGCGGCACGACCGTCGGGCTGGGCGCCACCGGCACCCCGGTCACCCGGATCGCGGCCAAGGGTGGCGTCACCATCCGGGTCGCGCCCGGCCGGTACCTGCGGCACCAGGGCGGGCAGATCACGGTCGCCGCGAAGGCGACGGTCTTCAAGCTCAGCTAGTCCCTGATCACGGAGGGGGTCCGCCCCCTCCGTGATCTATGGCTCAAAACAGGACTTTGAGATACCTCTTTTAGTACGGTCGGCACGTGCGACTGAACCGCTCCACCGACATCGGCCTCCGCGTCCTGATGCTCGCCGCCGCACGGCCGGACGACCTGCTCACCATCGACGTGCTGGCCGACTCGGTGGCGGTTCCCCGCAACCACCTCGCCAAAGTGGTCCAGCGGTTGCAGCACCTCGGCCTGCTCGACACCGTGCGCGGCCGCAACGGCGGCGTCCGGCTGGCGACCGGCGCCGCGGGCGCGTCCATCGGCGGCCTGGTCCGCGAGCTCGAGGGCGACACCGAGGTGGTCGACTGCGGCGGGGAGACACCGTGCCCGCTCAACGCCGGCTGCCGGCTGCGGGGCGCGCTGCGAGTCGCACAGGAGGCGTTCTACGCCTCGCTCGACCCCATCACGATCGGCGACCTGGCCGCTCCCCCGGTCCGGCAGGTGCTCCTGACCCTCGGCCGATCTCCCCAGTGAAGAGGAGACCCCTCATGCTGTCCGCATCCAGCGCCCCGATCGTCGAGGCGACGCTCCCGGTCGTCGGCGAGAATCTCGAGGCCATCACCACCGTCTTCTACGAGACGATGATCGGGGAGAACCCGGAGCTGCTGAACCTGTTCAGCCGCAGCGCGCAGGCCACCGGCGAGCAGCGCAGCGCGCTCTCCGGGGCGGTCGCGGCGTACGCCGCGCACCTCATCGGCGCCGGACCGTCCGGCGTGGCGTTCGAGCACGTGGTGGACCGGATCGCGCACCGGCACTGCGCCCTCGGCATCCGCCCCGAGCAGTACACGATGGTCGGCCGCTACCTGCTGCGCGCCGTCGGCACGGTGCTCGGCGACGCCGTCACGCCGGAGATCGCCGCCGCGTGGGACGAGGTGTACTGGCTGTTCGCGGCGCAGCTGATCGGCCGGGAGGCGCGTCTCTACGCCGAGGCCGGGGTCGAGGGCGCCGACCCGTGGCGCTCCTACGCGGTCGCCAACAAGATCGAGGAGGCGCACGACACGGTCTCGCTCGTGCTGGTCCCGGCCGACCTGCGGGCCGCCCCCGGCTATCACCCCGGCCAGTACGTGACGGTCGCCGTCGACCTGCCCGGCGCCGGCCGTCAGCTGCGGCAGTACTCGCTGTCCCAGGCGCCGACCGGCGGCACCCTGCGGATCACCGTCCGGCGGGTCCGCGGCCGCGGCGGCGCCCCGGACGGCGTGGTCTCCGCGTTCCTGCACGACCAGGTCGGCACCGGCGACCGGCTGCGGATCAGCCAGCCGTACGGCGACCTCGTCCTGCGCCCCGGTGACGCCCCGTTGCTGCTGGTCAGCGCCGGGGTCGGGATCACCCCGATGGCGGCGATCCTGGAGCAGACGGCACGGACCCAGCCGACCCGCGAGGTGACCGTCGTCCACGCCGACCGGGACCCGGGCCGCCACCCGCTGCGCGGCGACATGCTCAGCAGCGGCGCCCGGCTCCGCTCGTTCCGCGAGGTCGTCTGGTACGAGCAGGGCGGCCCCACCGGCGCGCACACCGGCCTGATCGACACCGATCAGGTCCCGGTGCACCCGGACGCCGAGGTGTACCTGTGCGGCCCGGCGCCGTTCATGCAGACCGTCCGGGCCGGCCTGCACCGGCGGGGCATCCCCGACGAGCGGATCCGGTACGAGGTGTTCGGCTCCGAGCAGTGGCGCCCCGCCCCGGTCGCCGCCTGACAAGCCTTGAGCCGATCTTGGACGATCGACCACCGCGTCAGGTGGGCCACCGTCCAAGGTCGGCTCAGTTCTTGAACGGCGTAATGAACTCGTTCCCGCTCGCGGGTGTGTACCAGGACGACCGGTACATGTCCCGACGGGGAGGGAAGCCATGCCACAGGACCCGGAGGAGCTGCTCGCCGACTGGCAGTGGCGCGTCCAGCGGCAGACCGAGACCACCCAGGAACTGAGCCGGCGGATGCAACAGGTCACCGCCTCGGCCGAGTCCCGCGACGGCGACGTCGCCGTGACCGTCGACCACGCCGGCGGGCTGAGCGGCCTGACGTTGACCGACGAGGCGATGCGACTCGCCCCGGACGACCTGGCGCGGCTCATCATGGCGACCAGCCGGCGGGCCCAGTCCCGGCTCTCCGACGAGATGGCCGACCTGGTCAAGGGCATGTTCGGTGCCGACTCGGCCACCACGTCGTTCGTCGCCGGCACCTACGCCGACCGGTTCCCGGCCCAGCCCTCCGACGGCCACGAGGGGCGTGGTCGGTGATGGCCGTTCCCGAGTTCCACATCGATGTTGCGGCCATTGACGCCCATGCGACCAAGGTGGACGAGATCGCGGACATCCTCGATCAGGTGACCGCGGCCGCCGGGTATCTCGACCAGCAGGACTCGGTCTACGGCGAGTGGCCGAGCATGCTGATCCTGCCGATCCTCAACATCGCGCAGGAGTATGCCGTCCAGGAGTTGCGCACCGGAACCGACGCGACCTCGCACCTCGCCGACGTACTGCGCGCCATGACCGTGGACATCGGCCTCACCGACGACGAGGCGGCCGCCATCCTGAGATTCCGGGAGACGGAGCGGTGACGGATCCCTACGGTGGCTTGATCGCGGCGGAGAGTGGCCGGAAGTTCTACGAGGGCGCCGGCATCTTCGAGTCGGTCAGTGGCACGGTGGAGGGCATCGCGAACCTCGACCCGGGTGGCACCATCGGCAACGGCGCCGCCACGTTGATGTCGGGCCTCGGTGCCATCGTCGATCCGCTTCAGACGTTGTTCGCCGCCGGTGTGGGCTGGGCGATGGAGCACGTCGCGGTCCTTCGCGAGCCGCTCGACCGGCTGATGGGTGATCCCAAGTCGATCGAAGGCCACGCCGCGACGTGGAAGAACATGGAGAAGCGGATCTACGAGGCGACGGATGCCTTCGTTGCGGATGTCAACCGCACCACCGCCGCCTGGGCGGCCGAGTCAGCCGATGCCTATCGGAGACGCGCTCGCGGGCACGCCGACGCTGTCCAGGCGATGGGAAAGGTCGCAGACGGCATGGGCAGGGTGACAACGCTGCTGGGTGCCGTCGTCGGTGTGGCCCGCAATACGATTCGCGACATCGTCGCCCAGGTGGTCGGCGCGATCCTTTCCAAAGCACTGCAGGTCGCCACGGGCCTGCTCATGCCCAAGGCACTAGCGGAGATCGCGCTGCTGGTGGCCAACACGAGCACGAAGATCCTGGGCGTGCTGAAGCAGCTCTTCTTGAAGATCAAGGAGATCGGCCGGTTCGTTCAGAGAATGCAGGAATGGATCATGGTGATCAGCAAGTCGAACAATGACGTCCTGCGTCTGGTGGCACATCGGGCCGAGGCCACGGAACTGGTCCGGCAAGGTTGGACCGGCCCGGTGAAGGCCTACCGTGTTCTGGGAGAGGGCGACGTGCGGGTCTACGGGCCGATGCGTCAGGTCCTCGTCAACACCGGGCGCTCCGCGGCGGAGACCAACAGCTCACAGAACACCGGACAGTCAGCAGACAGCTCCAGGGACGACAACCCGGAGCCGGCGCCCATCGACATCCCGCTCTGAGGAGGTGCGCACCATGGGGTCCGATGACGACTGGAGGGCCAAGTACCGCGCCAGGATAAGGGCGCTCGAAGCCGAACAGGCCCAAGCCGAGGCGGAGCTGAGCGTGGCAGCTGCTGGCCCGGACTCCGACGTCGTCGACGGCCGCGGGAGCCGGCCGTTGCGTGACGTCTCGTTCCTGCTGGCGATCATCATGCTCTCCGGGATCGTCCTCCTGGCCGGTATGACGCTGGTCAGGTCGGCAGGCCGGGACTTCGACGACGCCCGCCGTGCCGGCTGGGCGACCGTCGACCGCTGCCGGGGACACGGCCCGGTCACCGGAAAGGGCTTCGGCTACTGGGAGACCTGCGACGTCACCATTCGCTGGGACGACGGAACGACCGGCTCGCTCACCAAGGACGGGGTCTTCACCTCGGCCGACATCGGCTCGAACGTGCGCGTCGGCGATCTGGGCAGGTACCGGACCAGCACGGAACTCGCCAAGCAGGACGCCCCCTACCGGCCGTGGCTCAAGTGGATCGGCGTGTTCGTCGCGCTGGCTGGTCTCCTACCGGGACTGTTCGCGCTCTTGATCGTCCGCGGATTCATTCGCGACCTCTTCCGGATCCGGCGACGGTGATCAACGGGGGAGGAAGTCGGCGCGGTTGAGGGTGGTGGTTCGGCGGCGGTATTCGGTGGCCTTGCCCGGCCAGTTGGCGACGACGCGGCCGGCGGCGGTGCGGTACCAGCTCTGGCACGCCGTCCACACCGAACCGGCCAGGCGGGACTGGATCTCGGCGTCGTAGGCGGCCGCGACCTCAGGCCGTACCTCCAGATCGTCGCCTGCCGCGACCCGCCGGACGGCCTGCGTGATCCACCTGGCCTGGGCCTCGTGGAAGTAGATCACCGAGGTGTTGCCGGTGTTCGTGTTCGGGCCGTAGACCAGGAACATGTTGGGGAAGCCGGGCACCGCGAGACCCAGGTACGCGTGCGCCCCGTCCCGCCATTCGTCGGCGAGCACGGCGCCGTCGCGGCCGGTGACCCGGATCGGGACGAGGAACTCGGTGGCGGCGAAGCCGGTGCCGTAGACCAGCACGTCGCACGGATGGTCCACGCCGTCGGCGGTGCGGACGCCGTCCGGGGTCACCGCGACGATCTTCTCGGTGACCAGGTCGACGTCGGGGCGGGCCAGGGTGGGCAGCCAGGCGTTCGTGAACAGCACCCGCTTGCAGCCCATCGGCTCGTCCGGGGTCACCTTGGCGCGCAGCTCCGGGTCGCGGACCTGCCAGCGGCGCTGACTCCACGAGTAGCCGCGGACCAGGGCGTTGACCACCCGGTTGCCGGTCAGGGCGGCGCCCGGGACGAGGGTGAGGCCCCAGGTGGCGGCGCGGGACAGCAGCATCAGCGACGGCATCCGGCGGTAGGCGGCCTTCCGGAGGCGGCCGTAGCGACGGTCGGGTTTGGGCAGTGTCCACGGCGCGGTGCGCTGGAAGACGGTGACGTGGGCGGCGGTTCCGGCGATCGCGGGGACGAGCTGGATGGCGCTGGCGCCGGTGCCGACGACCGCGACCCGATTGCCCGCGACCGGGACGCCGGGGGTCCAGTGTGCGGTGTGCACGGCGACGCCCGCGAAGCTCTCCGCGCCGGGCAGCGCCGGGATCGACGGTCGCGACAGTTGTCCTACCGCGGGGATCAGCACGTCCGCGCGTACCGAATCCCCATCGGAAAGAATGATCTCCCAGCCGTCGCCGGACCACGCGGCGGAAGCCACCTCGGCGCCGAAGCGGACCCGCTCGGTGACGCCCCAGACGTCCGCGCAACGATGCAGATAGGCGAGGATCTCGTCGTGCGGCGGGTAGCGGCGCGACCAGTCCGGGTTCAGCGCGCGGGAGTAGGAGTAGAGCGGCGCCGGCACGTCACAGGCGCACCCCGGGTAGGTGTTGTCGCGCCACACGCCGCCGGCCCGGTCCGCCTTCTCCAGCAGGACGATGTCGTCGAAGCCGGCGCGGAGCAGCTCGGCGGCGACCGCCACCCCGCCGAACCCGGCGCCGACGATCGCGATGCGGGTCATGGCCGCCGTCCGATGGTGAGCCGCAGCGCGGCGGGGGCGGACGCGGGCACCACGGGTTCGCGGGGCGCCACCGGTTCGACCGGCGCGAACCCGGACGACGGCCGCGGATCCGGCTCGCCGGCGTTCGGCCACAGCGCGACCGCCCGCTCGGCCAGGGCGGTGATCGTCAGGGACGGGTTGACGCCCAGGTTGGCGGCCACCACCGACCCGTCGATGACGTGCAGCCCGGGATGCCCGAAGAGGCGGTGGTACGGATCGACGACCCCCTGCGAGGGATCCGCGCCGATCGCGCAGCCGCCGATGAAGTGCCCGGTGACCGGCCGGCCCACCAGTTCGGTGTAGGAGCCGGTCGGCACCCCGTCCACTTCGGCGGCGACCCGGCGGGCCACGTCGTGCGCGGCCGGCACCCACACCGGGTTCGGCTCGCCGATGCCCGGCCGGCTGGTGATCCGCCGCCCGAACAGGCCCCGCCGGGTGTGCACGGTGATCGAGTTGTCCAGCGGCTGCATGGCCAGCAGCACCACGGTCTGGCTGGACCACTTCCGCGGGGAGAGGTAGAGCCGCATGTCCCGGCCCGCCTTCGCGATCGTCTTGACGGCCTGCCACCAGCGCGGGCGGCCCTCGTCGACCAGTGCCGTGGCGAGCAGCGCCAGCAGGTTGCTGCCGGGCCCGTACCGGACCGGTTCGACGTGGGTGACCGGGTCCGGGTGGATCGAGGAGGTGATCGCGATCCCGTGACTGAAGTCGCGGTCCGTGCGGCGGGTGCGCGCTCCGAGGATCGATTCCGAGTTGGTACGGCTGAGCTCGCCCAGCCGTGGGGAGACGTCCGGCAGCAGTCCCCGGTCGCGCATCCGGTGCAGCAGGCGCTGGGTGCCGAGGGCGCCACCGGCGAAGACGACCTGCTCGGCGGTGAAGGTCCGCTTCGTGAGCCCGCCGGTGCGCCGGGTCTCCACCAGGTAGCCGCCGCCGTCGCGCGGGCGCACCGCACGGACCGTGGTGAGCGGGTGCACCTCGGCGCCGGCCCGCTCGGCGAGGTAGAGGTAGTTCTTGACCAGGGTGTTCTTGGCGTTGCCCCGGCAGCCGGTCATGCACGACCCGCACAGGGTGCAGGTGCGGCGGTCCGGTCCCGCACCGCCGAAGAACGGATCTGCCACCGGAACGCCCGGCTCGTCCCCGAACAGCACGCCGACCGGGGTGTGCCGGTAGGTGTGGCCCACACCCATGTCGTCGGCGACCGCGCGCAGGGCCCGGTCGGAGGCCGTCTCGACCGGGTTCACGGTCACCCCGAGCATGCGTTTCGCCTGCTCGTAGTAGGGGGCCAGCTCGGACTTCCAGTCGGCGATGCCGGACCACTGCGGGTCGGCGTAGAAGGCGTCGGGCGGCTCGTAGAGGGTGTTGGCGTAGCCCAGGGAGCCACCGCCGACCCCGGCGCCCGACATGATCATCACGTCCCGGAGCAGCGTGAGCCGCAGGATGCCGTAGCAGCCGAACGCGGGCGCGTAGAGGTAGTCGCGCAGCCGCCAGGACGTCTTGGCGAACTGTTCGTCGGTGAACCGGCGGCCGGCCTCGAGGACGCCGACGCGGTAGCCCTTCTCGGTGAGACGCAGCGCGGTCACGCTGCCACCGAAGCCGGAGCCGATGACGAGGACGTCGTAGTCGTACGACATCGCCGTACCATCACACCCTTATTGGCAACATGTCAACAACTGGTTTCGGTCTTGGCTCGCACCGCGAATCACCTTCCGGTCCTCTCTCACCGGTGGAAGGCTGGCCCCATGAGCGAGCTTGCGAGCGAATCATCAGGCTCAGTCATGAGGTCATTGCGACGCCGGAGCGCAGCGGAGGTGGCGGAATGACCGAGCTGTCCTATGATCGCGGCGGATCCGGCCCGCCGCTTGTGCTCATCCACGGCCTGGGCAGCCACCGCCAGGTCTGGTCCCCCATCCTCGACGCGGTCGCCGAGCACCACGACGTGATCGCCGTCGACCTGCCCGGCTTCGGCGCCTCCCCGTCCTGGGCTCTCTCCGGAGGCCCGCTCCCCGGATCGGTCGCGCACCTCGCCGACCTGCTGGAGGCGTTCCTGGCCCGGCTCGGCGTGGACACCCCGGCGGTCGCCGGCAACTCGCTGGGCGGCGGCATCGCCCTGGAACTCGGCCGCCGCGGCCACGCCCGCGCGGTGACCGCCTTCGCCCCGATCGGTTTCTGGACCCGGGCGGAACGCCGCTGGTGCCAGACCGCCGTCACCGCCGCCCGCGCCACCGCCACGCGCCTGGACGGCTCCCTCCCGCGCATCATGGCGTCATCGGTGGGCCGGTCCGCGTTCTGCTCGCTCTTCTACGCCCATCCCGGCCGCCTCGACCCGGCCGAGTGCGTCGGCTCGGCCCGCGCCCTGGTCGCCGCGCCCGGCTTCGCCGAGGCCCGCGACGCCTTCACCCACCTTCACCCGTGGTCCTTCGCCGAGGCGGGCGCACTCCCCCGCATCCCGGTCACCATCGCCTGGGGTACGCGGGACGCGATCCTCCCCCACCACCAGTCGCGCCGGGCCCGCACCATCCTCCCGACCGCCCGCCACGTGACCCTGCCGAGCGCCGGCCACCTCCCGTTCTCCGACGCCCCCACCCGCTGCGCCGCCCTCCTCACCCCCTGACCCGGCCGCCGCTCCGGTGGTCGCGCCCTCGCCGCCGGCGTCCCGCTGATCGACGCGTGGGCCCGGCAGAGGTGGACGCACACGGTTAGGTGGGCTTGGCGAAGGTGGACGCACACGCAGGGCCCAGCGTGCGCGGAGGCCGACGTCATAGGGCGGGTGGGCGAACACGCACCCGCGAGTGTGTGCGCCCACCGTCAGGGAACCGCGAGTCAGGACGATCTCAGCTGGACCACCGATCTAACTCGAAAGTAGACCTACTTCCTCCCGATTAGGGCCGCTTCGCGCAGCGGAGCGGCAGGGACTCAGCCCGGCGGGCGCGGCACAGGCTCGACCCGGCAGGTGATCGCGGGGCTCGGCGGGGCGGAGTCGTTGCGGTTGGCCGGCGGCGCACCGCGTACCGGAAAGCGAAACGGCCTGGAGGACCGCTCAGCGATAGCGAACCGGAAGGTGTTTGATGCCGTTGATCCAGCCGGAGCGGAGGCGCTGAGCGGGACCGGCGAGGGTGATGCCGGGCATGTGGTCGGCGAGGGCGTTGAAGATGAGGTCGATCTCCAGGCGGGCGAGGTTGGCGCCCAGGCAGAAGTGGGCGCCGCTGCCGCCGAAGCCCAGGTGCGGGTTGGGGCTGCGGGTGATGTCGAAGGTGTGCGGCGCGGCGAAGACGTCGTCGTCGTAGTTGGCGGAGCCGTAGAACATGGCGACCCGCTGGCCGGTCCGGATCGGGACGTCGGCGAGGACCGTGTCGTGCAGGGCGGTGCGCTGGAAGGCGTTGATCGGGCTGCCCCAGCGGACGAACTCGTCGACGGCGGTACGCGGGCGGGTCTCCTTGTAGAGATCCCACTGTGCGGGGTTGGACAGCAGCGCGAGCATGCCGTGGGAGATCGCGTTGCGGGTGGTCTCGTTGCCGGCGACGGCGAGCATCAGCACGAAGAACCCGAATTCGTCGACGGACAGGTGTGAGCCGTCGATCTCGGCCTTGACCAGGGTGGTGACGATGTCGTCGCGGGGGCAGGACTGGCGTTCGTCGGCCATCTGCATGGCGTAGCCGAGCAGGCCCATCGCCGATTCCATCGGGTCGGCGCCGCTGAACTCGGGGTCGTCGTAGCCGATCATCGAGTTGGACCATTCGAAGACGTTGCGGCGGTCCTCCTGCGGGACGCCGAGCAGTTCGGCGATGGCCTGCAACGGCAGTTCGCAGGCGATCTCGGTGACGAAGTCGCCGAGGTCGCCGGTGGCGAGCGCGGTGTGGACGATCCGTTCGGCGCGGGTCTGGAGGGCGGCGCGCAGGCTGTTGACGGCGCGCGGGGTGAAGCCGCGGGAGACGATCGCGCGCTGTTTGGTGTGCTGCGGCGGGTCCATGTTGAGCAGGACGGCCTGCTGCATCTCGATCCGGTCGCGGGTCATGTCCGGCTGGAAGCGGACGATCGCGGTGTTCTCCCGGCTGGAGTAGGTGTCGCTGTCGCGGGACACGGTCATCACGTCGGTGTGCCGGGTGACCGCCCAGTACCCCTCGTCGTCGAATCCGGCGCTGCCGCGCGGCTGCGGGATCCAGCAGACCGGGTCGGTGCGGCGCAGTTCGGCGAACTCGGCGTGCGGTATGCCGTGCAGGTAGATGTCCGGATCGGTGGGGTCGATGCGGGTGCGCGGCTCGGCCACGGCTCCTCCTACGGCAACAAGTTCTACCGATTCAAACATGGCAACAGAGAGATTTGGTAGGTTCAATCGAGAACACGTTCTAGCTGGAGGTCGCGGTGGGGACACCGGTCATCGTCGATGCGGTTCGCACTCCGATCGGCAAGCGTGGCGGGTGGCTGTCCGGCCTGCATCCGGCCGAGTTGCTCGGCGCCGCGCTGCGCGCGCTCCCGGCGGCCGATGTGGAGCAGGCCATCGGCGGCTGCGTCACCCAGGGCGGCGAACAGTCGAACAACATCACCCGTACGGCCTGGTTGCACGCGGGACTGCCGCACGCGACCGGCTGCACCACGATCGACGCGCAGTGCGGTTCGGCGCAGCAGGCGGCGCACCTGATCGCCGGCCTGATCGCGGCCGGCGCGATCGACGCGGGCGTGGCCTGCGGGGTGGAGTCGATGAGCCGGGTGCCGTTGCGTGCCAACCTGGGCGACGCCGGCCTGCCCCGCCCCGGGTCGTGGGACATCGACCTGCCCAATCAGTACGTCGCCGCCGAACGGATCGCCGACCGCCGCGGCCTGACCCGCGAGGACCTGGACCGGTTCGGCGTGCGCTCGCAGGCGAACGCGGCACGGGCCTGGGCGGAGGGCCGGTTCGACCGGGAGGTGATCGCGGTCGGTGACGTCACCCGCGACCAGGGCCTGCGCGACACCACCGCCGAAGGGCTGGCCGGGTTGCGGCCGGTGCTGCCGGACGGGCGGCACACGGCGGGCACCTCGTCGCAGATCTCCGACGGCGCGGCCGCGCTACTGATCATGGATGCCGACCGGGCGCGGGCGCTGGGTCTGCGGCCACGGGCCCGGATCGTGGCGCAGTGCCTGGTCGGCGCGGAGCCGTACTACCACCTGGACGGCCCGATCGAGGCCACCGGCCGGGTTCTGGCCCGGGCCGGGATGAAGATCGACGACCTGGACCGGTGCGAGGTGAACGAGGCGTTCGCCAGCGTGGTGCTGTCCTGGCTCGCGGTGCACCGCGCCGATCCGGACCGGGTCAACGTCAACGGCGGGGCGCTCGCGCTGGGTCATCCGGTCGGCAGCACCGGCGCCCGGCTGCTGACCACCGCACTGCACGAACTCGAACGTATCGACGGCACGACCGCGCTGGTGACCATGTGCGCCGGCGGGGCGATGTCGACCGCAAGCGTCATCGAACGGCTGTAGAGGAGCACTGTCATGGTTCCGTTCCGGTTCATGCTGCTGAGCGCGGTGGTCGCGGCCGTGCTCGCCGCCATCGGCGTCACCGCGGTGATGGCCGCCATCAACCCGAGCGCGACCGAGGTCGCGACGAACATCGCCGACAACGATCCCGCCACCCCGCCCGATTTCTACGGCACGCGATAAAGATCAAAACCGGGCGGGGGTACGGGGAGAGCGCTCAGCCCTGCGGAACGGGCGTCGGCAGCGGCCGGCTGTTGTCCGGCGCCCGGTGCCCGCCGCGCGGTCCGGCGCCCCGGGACAGCAGCACACCGGCGACGATCAGCAGCAGGCCGAGGACGGCGAGCCCGATCGGGACGTACCGGCCGAGCATGAGCAGCAGGTCGCGCCCGTTCTCGGCCTCGGCCCCGACGGCGTCCATGGTGGCCTGGTCGTATTGCAGGTCGGCGTCGAAGATGACGACCGGGGCGCCGACGTCCGGCACGAGTTCCCGGTGCTGCTGTTCGCGGTACCCGACGATGGCGCCGGTCATCGGCTCGACCCAGAGGGTGCGGGTGGCCCGGTAGGAGATGGTGCCGGTGGTGGCGCCGGGAGCCAGGAACCCGAGCAGCCCGGCCAGGGTCTGCGGGTCCATCTCGGCCTCCTGTTCGGGCACCTGCTGCTGGAAGCGGTAGGTGGGCAGCCCGTTGAACTCTTCCTCGGCCTGGTAGTCGATGGGCAGCGCCTCGCCCAGGGTGGAGTCCCAGTACTGGTACGTGCGCTTCTCGGTGCCGAACGGGAAGAGGTAGAGCTGGCCCTCGAACTGCACGTTGCCGGGGGTGCATCCGACGCCGGTGGCCGGGTCGGCCTTCTCCTCGAGGTGGCACTGCCCGGCCCAGGGCACCGCCTCGCCGGTGGTGCGGTCGAGTGCGACCCGGCTCTCCGAACTGTTGATCATCTCGTCGGTGTCGGCCCGCCGGGTGGAGTGGTACACGTTCCAGACCAGGGTCTCGCCGGCCCGCTCGCCGGGGATCTCGGCGGCCGCCTCGAAGTCGGGTTTGATGCCGGTGGTGGAACGCAGGCCGGCGTGCTCCACGGCCACCTGCGGCGCCCCGTCCGGCAACGTCTTGACCTGCACGAAAGACGCATTGGCCGCCTCCACCACCACGTCCGGCGGCTCCAGGTCGAGCGGCACCTTCTCCTGCGAGGGCACGATGATCCAGACCAGGGCCATCGCGAGCAGGAGACTGAGGATGCCGAGTCCGAACAGGGCCGCGCCGGTGATCCGCCGCATCGCGGTCTCCCTTCGCAAAAAATAGAACGCGTTACAATCTACTGCTCCGTAACATCGAAGGAAACCCCCGGTGTCTCAGGCGTGCTGGCTGCTCACCGAGATGACCTCGCCGGTCAGATAGGAGGCGTAGTCGCTGGCGAGGAAGGCGATCACGGTGGCCACCTCCCACGGCTGCGCGGCCCGCCCGAAGGCCTCCCGCCCGGCCAGTTCGGCCAGCTCGGTCTCACTGATCACCCGGCTCAGGTACGGGTGGGCGGCCAGGCTCGGCGCGACCGCGTTGACCCGGATGCCGTGCCCGGCCACGTCCAGGGCGGTGCACCGGGTGAACGCCATCACCCCGGCCTTCGCGGCGGCGTAGTGCGCCTGCCCGGCCTGGGCCCGCCAGCCGAGCACCGACGCGTTGTTGACCACCGCACCGCCGCCGCCCTGCGCGATCATCTGGCGCAACGCCGCCCGGGTGCAGCGGAACGTGCCGGTCAGGGTGACGTCCAGAACCCGGTGCCACTCGTCGTCGGACATCTGGGGAACCGGCCGGTTCCCACCCAGTCCGGCGTTGTTGACCAGCACGTCGATCCGGCCGTACCGGGACACCGCGCCACCGATCAGCCGCCCCACCCCGGCCTCGTCGGTGACGTCGCAGGGGATCGCCCACACCCGGCCCGGATGCAGGTCGGAGAGCTTGTCGCGGGTTTCGCCGAGGCGGCGCTCGTGGCTGTCGCCGAGCACCACCCGGGCCCCCTCGTCCAGGCAGCGCCGGGCCACCGCCGACCCGATGCCGGCGCCGGCCGCCGCGGTCACCACGACGACCTTGCCCAGTAGCAGACCGCGCCCGGTCGGCCCGGTCATCCCCGGGCCTGACGGGGCAGCCCGAGCACCCGCTCGGCCACGATGCCGCGCTGAATCTCGTTGGACCCGCCGTAGATGGTGTCGGCCCGGCTGAACAGGAAGTACCGCTGCCAGCGCTCGGTCGCCTCCGGTCCCGCGTCACCGGCGGCCAGCACGTCCATGGCCAGGTCGCCGAGCCCCTGCCGCCAGCGGGTCCAGAGCAGTTTGATCACCGAGGAGCCGGCCGGCAGGTCCTCGGTGAGGCTGCGCAGCGTGTGCGCGCGCAGCACCGACAGGTCGATCCAGGCGCGGGTGAGCCGGTCGCGCAGGGCCGGGTCGGTGGTGGCGCCGGTCCGCCGGGCCACCGCGACCAGGTCGTCCAGATCCCGTTGGAAGCCGACCTGCTGGCCGACGGTGGCCGCGCCCCGCTCGAAGGCGAGGGTGGCCATCGCGACCCGCCAGCCCTGACCCGGCTCACCGACGACCAGGCCCGCCTCGGTGGTGGCGTCGTCGAAGAACACCTCGTTGAACTCGCTGTCCCCGGTGAGCTGCCGGATCGGCCGGACCGTTATGCCGGGCTGCCGCATCGGCACGAGCAGGTAGGACAGACCGGCGTGACGCGGGCCGCCGGGAGGCGCCGGCTCGGTGCGGGCCAGCACGAAACACCAGTCGGCCACGTGCGCCAGCGAGGTCCACACCTTCTGGCCGGTCAGCACCCACCGGTCGCCGTCGAGCCGGGCCCGGGTGGTGACGCCGGCCAGGTCGGAACCGGCGCCCGGCTCCGAGTAGCCCTGGCACCACAGCTGATCGACGGCGGCGATCGCGGGCAGGAACCGGTCGCGTTGCCGGGGTGTGCCGAGGGCGATCAGGGTCGGGCCGACCATGGTGGTGCCGATGTGGTCGACGCGACTCGGGGCGCCGGCTCTCGCGTACTCCTCATGGAAGATCACCTGCCGCTGGAGCGGCGCGCCGCGCCCACCGTGCGCCACCGGCCAGGCCAGCGTGGTCCACCCGGCCGCGGCGAGCCGCCGGGCGAAGGCCAGGCGCTGCGGGAAGGCCTCGTTCTCCCGGCCCGGGCCACCGGCGCCGCGCAGCTCATCGGTCAGATTCGCGGCCAGCCAGTCCCGGATCTCGTGCCGGAACGCATCGTCGTCGGTCACTGGCGCCACCTCCGGGATCACGCGTAGGCTCACGCTACCGACCAAGCACTTGCTTGGTAAAGCTCCTATCTTGGCAAGCCTCTTTGGGGGTCCCATGGAGACCGTCCCGGCGGCGCTGGCACGGGCGGCGCTCGAATTCGGCAGGCATCCGGCCCTGGTCGATCCGCACGTGCGCCGATGGGATTTCGCCGGGCTGCACGACGAGGTCGTCACGGTGGCGCGCGCGCTGATCGCGTCCGGGATCGAGCCGGGCGACCGGGTCGCGATCTGGGCCCCCAACAGCGCCCGGTGGATGCTGTCCGCGCTCGGCGTCCTCTACGCGGGCGGCACGCTGGTGCCGGTCAACACCCGCTTCACCGCGGTCGAGGCGGCCGACGTGATCGGCCGCAGCGGGGCGCGCGGCCTCATCGTCACCGGCCCGTTCCTCGGCACCGACCGGCTCGCCTCGCTGCGCGAGAGCGGCGCCGGGCTGCCGCCGTTCGTGCTCGCGCTGCCCGAGTGGGACGCCTTCCGGGAGCGGTCCGGCGAGGTGCCGCGCGACGCGGCAGAGGAGCGGGCTTCAGCGGTACGGCCGGACGACGTCAGCGACATCCTCTACACCTCCGGGACGACCGGCCGCAGTAAGGGCGCGATGAGCGCGCACCGGCAGTCGCTCGGCGTGGCCCGGGCGTGGGCGCGGATCGGCGGGCTCGACATCCGCGACCGGTACCTGGTGGTCAACCCGTTCTTCAACAGCTTCGGGCTGAAGGCCGGCATCCTGGCCTGTCTGGTCAGCGGGGCCACCGTGGTGCCGCAGGCGGTGTTCGACGTGCCCCGGACCCTCGATCTGATCGAGACCGAGCGGATCAGTGTGCTGCCCGGGCCGCCGACGCTCTACATCGGGCTGCTCGACCATCCGGTCCGGGGTGGGCGTGACCTGCGGTCCCTGCGCCTGGCCGTGACCGGGGCGGCCACCGTCCCGCCCGTGCTGGTCGAGCGGATCCGCGACGAGCTGGGGTTCGCCACCGTGCTCACGGCGTACGGGCTGACCGAGGCCGTGGTGGCGACCATGTGCCGGCCCGGCGACGACACCCGGACCGTGGCGTTCACCAGCGGACGGGCCGCCGCCGACTTCGAGGTGCGGATCGCCGGGAAGGACGGCGAGGTGCTGCTGCGCGGGCCCAACGTGATGCTCGGCTACCTCGACGACCCGGCCGCCACCGCGGAGGCGATCGACCCGGACGGGTGGCTGCACACCGGCGACGTGGGGACCCTGGACGACGCCGGGAATCTGACCATCACCGACCGGCTCAAGGACATGTACGTGTGCGGCGGCTTCAACGTCTACCCGGCCGAGGTGGAGCGGGCCCTGGCCGCCCTGCCCGGGGTGTCCGAGGCGGCCGTCGTCGGGGTGCCGGATCCACGGCTCGGCGAGGTCGGGCGGGCGTACGTGGTGGCCCGTCCCGGACACGAGCTGACCGCCGAGCAGGTGATCGGCTTCTGCCGGGAGCGGCTGGCCGGCTTCAAGGTGCCCCGGTCGGTCGTCTTCCCGGACGGGTTGCCGCACAACGCGAGCGGCAAGGTGCTCAAGTACCGGCTGCGGGAGTCCACATGAGCGAGCTTGCGAGCGAATCATTGAGCTCAGTCATGAACTCATTGCGACGCCGGAGCGCAGCGGAGGTGGCGCAATGAGCGAGGTCGTCCTCTATGAACGGCGTGGGCCGGTCGGCCTGGTCACGATGAACCGGCCGCGCTACCGGAACGCGCAGAACTCGGCGATGACGTACGCCCTGGACGACGCGTTCACGACGGCGGTCGACGACCCGGAGGTGGCCGTCATCGTGCTGGCCGGGGCGGGCGACCACTTCTCCGCCGGGCACGACATCGGCACCCCCGAACGGGACGCCGACACACCTTTCCCGCGCCGGGCGGTGACCTGGTGGGACCACACCGGACGGGACGGCGCCGACCGCAGGTACGCCCGCGAGATGGAGGTCTACCTGGGCATGTGCCGGCGGTGGCGGGAGATCCCGAAACCGTCCATCGCGATGGTGCAGGGCGCCTGCGTGGCCGGTGGGCTCATGCTGGCCTGGGTGTGCGACCTGATCGTGGCCGCCGAGGACGCGTTCTTCGCCGACCCGGTGCTGCGCATGGGCATCCCCGGCGTCGAGTACTTCGCCCACCCGTGGGCGCTCGGGCCGCGCTTCGCCCGGGAGGTGCTGTTCACCGGCGATCGTTTCGGGGCCCGGCGGGCGTACGAGGTGGGCATGGTCAACCGGGTCGTGCCCCGGGACGCTCTCGAGCCGGAGACGTTCGCGCTGGCCGCGAAGGTCGCCGCGATGCCGTCGTTCGGGCTGGCGCTGGCCAAGCGGGCGGTCAACCTGTGCGAGGACCAGATGGGCATGCGCGCCGGCATGGACACGGTCTTCGGGCTGCACCACGTCGCCCACTCCCACAACGCGGAGACCACCGCCGACCCGCTGGCCGGACTGACCCCCGCCACCATGAAGGCCGCCGCCTCCCCCACCTCTCCGGCAGCGCCCGGCGCCGACATGGGCGGGGTGGCGGAGTGAATCTCGACCTCGACGAGGCGGCGGTCCGTTTCCGGGACGAGGTGCGGGACTGGCTGGCGGCCAACGTCCCGGCCGGCCCCCTGCCGGGAGTGGACACCACTGCCGGGGATCTCGCGCATCGGTCCTGGGAGCGGCGGCTCGCGGCGGCCGGGCTGGCGGCGGTGGGATGGCCGGCCGAATACGGCGGGCGGGCGGCGCCACCCCTGCACACGCTGCTGTTCGACGAGGAGTACCACGCCGCCGGAGCACCGGTGCGAATCGGGCAGAACGGCCTGTTCCTGCTGGCTCCGACGCTGCTGGCGCACGGCACGGCCGAACAGTGCGCCCGGATCCTCCCGCCGATGGCCCGCGCCGAGCAGGTGTGGGCGCAGGCATGGTCAGAACCGGACGCGGGCAGCGATCTGGCCGCCCTCCGTTCCCGGGCCCGGCGGGTCGACGGCGGCTGGTCGCTGTCCGGCCAGAAGACGTGGAGCTCCCGGGCGGTGGTGGCGGACCGGGCGTTCGGGCTGTTCCGGTCGGCGCCCGGGGAGCGGCGGCATCGGGGCCTGACGTACCTGATGTTCGATCTGCGGGCGCCGGGCGTGACGGTCCGGCCGGTCCGGCAGCTCGACGGCGCGGCCGGGTTCGCCGAGATCTTCCTGGACGACGTCTTCGTGCCGGACGCCGACGTGATCGGCGAACCGGGCGACGGCTGGCGGGTCGCGATGAGCACCGCCGCCCACGAGCGTGGCCTCTCCCTGCGCGGGCCGGGCCGTTTCACCGCCGCCGCCGACCGTCTGGTCCAGCTCTGGCTCCACCCCCGGCCGGCTCCCAGGGCTGTCTCAAAGCCCCCGAAACAGCCCTGGGAGCCAGCCGAGCAGGATCGGCACGGGGATCGGGTGGCGGGCGCGTGGATCAGAGCACGCGCGTACCGGATGGCGGCGTATGCCTCGCTCGAGCGACCGGTGCCGCCGAGCGCGACCAAACTCTTCTGGTCCGAACTGGACGTGCTCCTTCACGAGACGGCCCTGGACATGCTCGGCCCGCTCGCCGAGACGGATCCGGAGTGGACCGCGGGCTACCTGTTCTCGCTGGCCGGGCCGATCTACGCGGGCACGAACGAGATCCAGCGGGACACCCTCGCCCAGCGGGTCCTGGGACTCCCCCGGGAGCCGCGATGAGACGGGAACCGTGATGAGACGGGAGCCGCGATGAGACTGGCGCCCTCGACGGAACAGCTCGCGTTCGCGGCGGCCCTGCACGGCCTGTTGGCGGCCGCCGACCTGCCGAAGGTGTCGACGGCGTGGGCGGACGGCGATCCGGGAGCGGGGCGGGCGCTGTGGTCGGCGCTGGCCGGGGCCGGGGTGACCGGGCTCCTCGTACCGGAACGCTGGGGCGGACAGGACGCCGGCCCGGACGATCTGATCGTCGCGTGCGAGGAACTGGGCCACCACGCCGTTCCCGGCCCGCTCGCCGAGTCGATCGCCGCCGTCCCGGCCCTGCTGACCGCCGCCGCGACCCGGCCCGGCCCGCGGGAGTGGCTTGCGGCGCTGGCCGAGGGCAGGCTGACGGCCTCACTGGTGGCGCCGCCGTGGCTGCCGCTCGCGGCCGACGGGGACAGCGCGGATCTGATCCTGGTGGCCGACGGCGCCGAGATCCGGCAGGGCCACGCCCGATCGGTGCTCCCCTCGCTGAATCCCGCCCGGCGACTGTCCGAGGTGACGCCCGGCGAGCTGATCGCTTCCGGACAGGACTCGCGACGGGCGATGGAACTCGGCGCCCTGGCCTGCTCGGCGCAGTTGCTCGGCGCGGCGCGGGCGCTGCTGGAGAGGTCGGTCGACCACGCGAAACAGCGGGCGCAGTTCGGCCGGCCGATCGGCTCGTTCCAGGCGGTGCGCCATCAACTGGCCGACGTCGCGGTGGCGATCGAATTCGCCCAACCGCTCCTGTACGCCGCCGCCGTCGCCCTGAGATCCGGGCCCGGCCCGCTGGACGTGTCGGCGGCGAAGGTGACCTGCGGGGAGGCCGCACGGCTGGCCGCCCGGGTGGCGCTACAGGTCCACGGGGCGGTCGGGTACACGCGGGAGCACGGGCTCTGGCGCTGGCTCGGCCTGGTGCGGGTACTGGATCTCGCCTGGGGCACGCCGTCCTGGCACCGGGCCCGGATCCTCACCGGCCTGGCGGGCGCCGGCACATCCCTACCGGACGGAGGGTTTGATTAACGTCATCCCCACGGATAAATCCGGGGGATTTCCCAGCTCAGACCGCATCCGACCCACCACCCCGAAGGGAGTCAAGCCGCATGTCTTACATCGTCAGCACTGGCACGGTCACGCTCCGCCGTGGCAAAACTTCGACAACACGCATTCATTCCAGCCGGTTTGGTTCTCACCGGCCGGACGTGGCGAACGTTAGCACATCTGTTCACTTGCGCCCCACGGGTGGGACGCCGGATCCGCCTCGGCGGCGAACCGGCTTTCCGTGTCCTGCTCCGCAGGGAATCCGTTTCCTCCCCACGGCTGAAGCCGGGGGTTTCCACGGAGGTTTTCGATGATCGAGGAGCGTGCGGCTCTGCGGGCGGCGGTGCGGGACCTGGCCGGTGGCCATGCGGCACGGGACGGGTTCGACGCGGGGTTGTGGGGGCGGCTCTGCAAGGAGATCGGCGTGGCGGGGCTGACGGTTCCGGAGCGGTACGGCGGCTCCGGCGCCACCCTGACCGAGGCGGCCGTGGTGCTGGAGGAGCTGGGGCGGCAGCTGACCCCCGGCCCGATGCTGGGGTGCGGGGTGCTGGCCACGCATCTGCTGCTGCGGTCCGGTGACACCCGGCTTCTTCCCGGGATCTGCGCCGGGGCACGGATCGTGGCGGTGGCCTGGGAGGGGTCCGGGAGCGCCGCGGACGGGCTGGTCAGCGGCTCGTTCTCCGACGTCCTGGACCTGGCGATCGCGGACACGCTGCTGGTGGCGTTGCCGACCGGGCTGTACGAGGTCGATCCCAGGAGCGCCGAACCGCTGACGGTCGACACGTTCGATCCGACGCGGCCGTTGAGCGCGATCCGGCTCGACCGGGTGCCCGGGCGGCGTCTCGGGGAGGCGGCGCCGATCCGGGATCTGGCCATGGTGGCGCTGGCCGCCGAGCAGACCGGCACGGCGGAACGGGCACTCGAGCTGACGGTCGAGTACGTGCGGGTGCGGCATCAGTTCGGGCGGCCGATCGGGTCGTTCCAGGTGCTGCAGCACCGGCTGGCCGAGGCGTACCTCCGGGTGCAGGCGGCCCGGTCGGCGGCGAACGCGGCGCTCACGGGCGGCGGCGCCGAGGCCACCATCGCGAAGATCCACTGCTCGGAGACGCTGCGGGCGGTGGCCGCCGAGATGGTGCAGATGCACGGCGGCCTGGCGATCACCTGGGAACACGACGCACACCTCTACCTGCGGCGGGCCTGGGCGTCGGCCCGGCTGTTCGGGCAGCCGTCCGACCATGTCACCCGGCTGGCGTCGTCCCTGTTGGACGGTTGACCCGATCCGGCCCGAGGATCGGGACGGGTGAATCGGCGGGCGGTGCGGCGTGCGCGCGGCGACTAGCATGATCCGGTGCTTTCACCGGGTGTCGTGCTCAATGGCCGCTACCAGCTGACCCAGCGCATCGCCGCGGGCGGCATGGGTGAGGTGTGGCGCGGCAACGACCTGCTGCTGCACCGGGAGATCGCGGTCAAGGTGCTGCTCCCGGCGCTGATGTCCGATGCGGACTTCATCACCCGGTTCCGGTCCGAGGCGCGGATGATGGCGGCGCTGCGGCATCCGGGGATCGTGCAGGTCTACGACTACGGCGAGAACGCGGCGGTCGGCGCGCACCGGCTCGACTACCTGGTGATGGAGTACATCGACGGCACCCCGCTGTCGAAGCGGATCCAGCAGGCGGGCCGGCTCGGTCCGGCCGAGACGATGACGATCGTGGCGCAGGTCGCCGAGGCGCTCCAGACCGCGCACGAGGCCGGCATCATCCACCGCGACGTCAAGCCGAGCAATCTGCTGGTCCGTCCGGCCGGCGCGATCGTGCTGGTCGACTTCGGGGTCGCCCGGTCGGCCGGGATCACCGGCATCACCAGCACGAACGTGGTCCTCGGCAGCGCGCACTACATGGCGCCGGAGCAGGCGGAGGGCCGTCCGGTGACGGCCGCCACCGACATGTACGCGCTCGGCGCGGTGGCGTTCTGCTGCCTCACCGGCCGCCCGCCCTACGTCGGTGACAACCCGCTCGCCGTCCTGGCCCAGCTGGTGCACGGCAATCCGCCGGTCCTGCCGCCGGATGTGCCGCCCGCCACGGCGTCGGTGGTGATGCGCGCGCTCGCACGCGATCCGGCTCAGCGTTTCCCTCACGCCGCCGGTCTGGCCGCGGCTGCGCGGGCCGCTTCAAACCATTCGGGGTACGCGGTGAGCACCCCGATTCCCCCGAACCCGGCCCCACCGAACCGGTTCCCGGCAGGCCCCACCGTGCCACCGTCCGGCGCCGCCTCCGCCCCGTCATCCGGCGCCGCTGCCGCCCCGTCATTCGGCGCCGCCCCGATCCCGCCGGGCGGCGCTCCTGGGATGCCCGGCAGCTCTCCTGGGATGCCTGGCGGCTCTCCTGGGATGCCTGGCTCTCCTGGGATGCCTGGCTCTCCTGGGATGCCGGGCGGTTCGGCCGTTTCCGGGGCGGTCTCGCTCGGCTCGCTGCGGCACGAGACCGGGACGAACGCGGGCGCGACCGGGGCGCATCCTGGCAGGAGCCGCCGGCTGACCGTGGCGCTGGCCGCCGTGGCGGTCGGTCTCATGCTGGCGGGCGGCGGCATCGTGCTGGGCAACCAGTGGAGGTCCGGCGAGCCCGAGACGGTCAGCGAGTTCGACAGCGGCGGCCAGCCACCGGCCGGTGACGGTGAGAGCCCGCGTGCCCGCGACCAGGTGACCGACCGGCCGATCGAGCAGCGCAAGCCGTCGGCGAACGGCGACGAGCCGGCCAAGCCCACCACGCCGGTGAACGGGTCGTCGCCGGCCGTCTCGGCCCCGGCCGGCGATCCGACCGCCACGGCGAGCACCGACCCGGCCGTGTCAACCTCGCCGACGCCGACCACGACGACCGAGACGAACCCGTACAAACCGGTGGACATCTGCGGCAGCGGCTACTCGGTGATCGACAAGCAGCCCCTGACCACGGCCGCCGGCGTCAAGCGGGGCGTCGTCTACCTGCTCTACGCGGCGGACGGCTCGAACTGTGTGGTCACCGTCAAGAGCAACACGCTCGACCAGAAGACCGCGATGTCCGCCACCCTGCAGGTGAAGGGCGGCACCCAGCACCTCGACAAGGGCTCGTTCCAGTACTACGCCGGCCCGGTACACGCCGCGGCCGACGGGATCTGCGTCAAGTGGGGCGGCACCATCGGCGGCCTGACCTACCAGAGCCCCTTCGAGCACTGCGGCTGACGATCACATCCGGTCGATCTCGGTGAGGTCGATGTCGATCTCGAAAGGAACCTTGAGGTCCACCCGACCGTGGAAGATCCCGGTCGGCACGTACTGACGCGTTGCCGGCTCGATCTCGAAGGCGTAGACGACCGGGCTTCCGTCGTTCTCCTCCACCCGCCAGAAATGCGGGATCCCGGCGCCGGCGTAGAGCAGCGGCTTACGCACACGGTCGCGCTCCTGCGACTCAGGTGAGACGACCTCCACCGCGAGCACGACCGCCTCCGCCGGATACCAGCTCGCGTCGTCGTCGATCTCCGCGGCCGCATGCACCACGATGAGGTCCGGCTCCGGCCGCTGCCGGGGGCCCAGCACCACGGACATCTCCCGGCTCACGTGAAACGAGTCCCGCGGTGCCGACCGGGCGAGCGCGTTCTCCAGCAGGCGCAGCATCTTCATGTGGAAGCGCTTCTGCGGGCTCACGACGATGATGCTTCCGTCGATGAGTTCCGCGTGCCGCGGCAGATCGGGAATGCGATCCAGGTCATCCGCGGTATGCCCCTCCGCTGGCGGAATGTGCCACTCTGCCGCCGGCTCGGCGCTCATGAAACCTACCCCCTCCAGGGAAAGCTGGCTCACCCCGTAGCCTACCCATCCGGCCGCCCGAACAGACCTCACCGCTGCTCGGTGGCCCTGCTCCAGGCACATCAGCCACCAGGATCCCGGACCGGATTCCACTCGGCCGGGTGATCTCAGATCCAGTCGGTGTGGCGGGGCCAGGAGAGCAGGGTGTCGACGACCTCGGGGGGCTCGTAGGGGGAGTTCGGCGCCGTGGAGGTGTAGCGGCTGCGGTAGAAGAGCAGTGGCGGGACGTCGCGGCACGGCCCCAGCGCCGTCACCCGGCCGATGACGATGACGTGGTCGCCGCCCGGGTGGACCGCCTCGACCGCGCAGTCCGCCCAGGTCAGCACGTCGGCGAGGACGGGTGCACCGGACGGCGCGGGTGCCCAGTCCAGGGCCGCGAACCGGTCGGCGCCCCGAGTGCCGAAGAGCCGGGAGACGTCGCGCTGGCCGGAGGCGAGCACGTTGACGCCGAAGACCCCGGCCGCCCGGATCCGCCGCCAGGTCTCCGACTCGTTCCGCGCGCAGAACAGCACGAGCGGCGGGTCCAGCGACAGCGGCGCGAAGGACTGGCAGGCGAATCCGGCGGGACCGTCGTCGTCGGCCGTGGTGATGACCGTGACCCCGGTTCCGAAGTGCCCGAACACCCGCCGGAACCGCGCGGGCTCCAGGCCGGCGGCCGTCACCTCGGTCAATGACCGCCCCCGCCGAAGAAGCGGTGGCCCCACACACTGTGCGCGGTGGTCTGCCGGGCGACCCAGGTGCTGTCGTCGACGGTGAGCCCGCCGTACCCGTACTCGATGTCGAAGCCGCTGGGCGTACGCACGTAGAAGGAGACCATCTCGTCGTTGGCGTGCCGGCCGAGCGTGGAGATCATCGGCGCTTTGTGGCGGCCGCATCGATCGATGGCCCGGCCCACGTCGTCGAGGGTCTCGGTCTCGATCATCAGGTGGATCAGCCCGGTCGGCGCCGGGATGGGCGCGAGCGCGACGCTGTGGTGCCGGGGCCCGCAGCCGAGGAACCGCATCCACAGTGGTCGGTCGGCGGGCGGCAGGCCGAGATGCTCGGGGACGAGCCGCATCGAGTCACGCAGCCGGAAGCCCAGCACCTCGGTGTAGAACCGCAGCGAGGCGGCGTCGTCGCGGGCCGGCAGGACGGCGTGTCCCATGCCCTGGCCGCCGGTGACGAACCGGGTGCCGGTGGCGCTCAGGAAGGGCCGGGTGTCGAGGGCCGCGCCGCAGAAGAACTCGAGGCGGTTGCCGGCCGGGTCGTCGACGCTGATCAGGTGGGAGACGCGGCGGTCGGCGAGTTCGTCGGCGCCGGCCGGTTTGACCGCGTACCCGGCCTCCTCGAGCGCCGCGGCGAGCCGGGTCATGGCGGCCGGGTCGGCGAGTTCCCAGCCCGAGGCGGCCAGCCGGTCCTTCTCGCCGGGCACCACCACGATGCGGGCCGGCAGGTCGTCCATGCGCAGGTAGACGGCCTGTTGGTCGGGGCCGCGGCCCTCGGCCATGCCGAGCACCTTGACGCCGAACTCACGCCAGGCGGGCGGATCGGTGGACTCGACGCGCAGATAGCCGAGGGAGCGGATGACGCTCATTGCGCCACCTCCGCTGCGCTCCGGCATCGCAATGAGTACATGACTGAGCCGAATGATTCGCTCGCAAGCTCGCTCATGGAGCGGTCCCCTCTCGAAGAAGGCGTGAACCGAAAGTCGGGGTGGGCGCGATAGGGAGAGTGAAGGCGCGGTTCAGGAGGTGAGGAAGTCGATGGTCAGGCGGTTGAACTCGTCGAATTTCTCCAGGTGGGCCCAGTGGCCACAGCCGCCGAAGACGTGCAGGCGGGCGTTGCGCAGCAGCTTGAGGGCGACCAGCGCGCCGTCGAGCGGGTTGACCCGGTCCTCCCGGCCCCAGACGAGCAGGGTCTCGTGCCGCAGCCGGTGGGCGTCGCGCCAGAGCATCCCTTCCTCGCGGGTCCGCGGGTCGCTGAAGGAGGCGCCCATCTCACGCATCGCCCGCATGGCGGCCGGGTCGACCGCGGCCTGGAAACGTTCCTCGATCAGTTCCTCGGTGATCAGTGCGGGGTCGAAGACGAGGGTCCGCAGGAAGGCCGCGAGCCTCTCCCGGCTGGGGTCACGGCCGAAGGCTCCGAGTCGTTTGACCCCTTCGGTCGGGTCGGCGGCGAGGACGTTGAGGGAGAGGCCACCGGGTCCCATGAGGAGCAGCCGACGGGCCCGTGCCGGGTGCTGGAGGGCGAAGCGCACGGCGGTGCCACCGCCGAGCGAGTTGCCGATCAGGTCGACCCGGTCGATGCCGAGTTTGTCCAGCAGCGCGGCCAGCTCACCGGCGGCGTGGGTGAAGTACTGCCCCACGATCGGGTCGCCGAGCGAGCCACCGTACCCGGGCTGGTCGACCGCGATGACGTCGAAGTGCGGCGCGAGCGCGGGGATCGTCCGCCCGAAGTTGCTCTTGGCGGACGCACCCGGACCGCCGCCGTGAAGAAGGACCACCGGAGAGCCCGCGCCGTCGCGGTGAAAGGCCAGCGTCATGGGATCACACCATCGCGTCGTTGAGCGGGAGGCCGAACTCGCCGCGGCCGAACATGGACAGTGCCCGTTCCGGGTCGTTGATCGCGTGGACCCGGCCGGAGTGGGCGTCGCGCCAGAAGCGCTGGATCGGGGTGCCGACCGCGAGGGCCCGGCCCCCGGAGTTCTCGAAGAGGCGGTCGACGGCGCGAATGGACAGTTCGGTCCCGCGGACCTGGTCGCGGCGGATCCGCAGGCGCAACGGCATCGGCAGCTTCGCGCCCGCGGTGGCCAGTTCCATCAGCTCGCGCATGTTGGCCTGGAGGGCGAACCATGCGGAGTCGATGTCGCTGGCCGCCTCGGCGACGCGCACCTGCGAGTGCGGATCCTCGGCGGCCTTCACGCCCACGTAGGACGCCCGAACCCGGTCGCGGGTGTGGTCGACGTGGGCCCGGTAGGCGCCGGTGGCCATGCCGATGATCGGTGTGGTGATCGCGTAGGAGAAGATCGAGGCGTAGGGGATCCGGTAGAGCGGCCCCGGATTCTGCTCCTGCCCCGGGCAGGCACAGCGGGCGGTGTCGTTGAAACTCAGCGTCCGGTGTTCCGGGACGAAGGCGTCGGAGACCACGATGTCGTTGGAGCCGGTGCCACGCAGCCCGACGGTGTGCCAGACGTCCTCGATGGTGTAGTCGGCGGCGGGCAGCAGGAAGGTGCGGAAGTCCGCGGGTGTCCCGTCCTCACCGGGTGGGATGATGCCGCCGAGCAGCACCCAGGTGGCGTGGTCGCAGCCGGAGGAGAAGCTCCAGCGGCCGTTCACCCGGAAGCCGCCGTCGACCCGGGTGATCCTGCCGGTCGGCGCGTAGGACGAGGACATGCGGGTGCCGGTGTCGGCTCCCCACACGTCCTGCTGCGCCCGGTCCGGGAAGAGGGCGAGCTGCCAGTTGTGCACGCCGATGACCGAGGCGACCCAGCCGGTGGAGCCGCAGGCTGAGGCGATCTCCCGGACCCCGGTGAGGAAGTCGAGTGGGTGCGCCTCGTAGCCGCCGAACCGGGCTGGTTGCAGCAGGCGGAAGAAGCCGGTCTCGGCGAGCGCTTTGACGGTCTCCGGGTCGAGGGCCCGGCGATCCTCGGTCTCCTGCGCGTGCTCCCGCAGAACCGGTAACAGTTCCCGAACTCCGGCGAGGACCGCTTCCATGAGATCCCTCCAGGCTGGTTGGCCGTGTGTCGAGCGACCCCTATACTAGAACACGTTCTACCTAGCGGACCAGGAGCGGCGCATGAGCATCAGCCAGCAACCGCGCACCATCGACGCCGGGAAGCCGCCCGCGAGGTTCGCCCGAGGGTGGCACTGCCTGGGGCTGGCCGACACGTTCCGCGACGGGCGGCCGCACGCGATCGAGGCGTTCGGCACGAAACTCGTGGTCTTCGCGGACTCCGGCGGGGCGATCAAGGTGCTCGACGGCTACTGCCGGCACATGGGCGGCGACCTCACCATGGGGACGATCAAGGGCGACACCATCGCCTGCCCCTTCCACGACTGGCGCTGGAGTGGGGACGGCCGCTGCGTCGAGGTGCCGTACGCACACCGCATCCCGATGCGCGCCCGCACCCGCTCCTGGACGACCTGTGAGCAGAACCGTCAACTGTTCGTCTGGAACGATCCGCAGGGCAATCCGCCGCCGCCCGAGGTGGCCATCCCCCGCATCGAGGGCGCCTTCTCCGACGAGTGGAGCGACTGGACGTGGGACTCGGTCCGGATCGACGGCGCCAACTGCCGGGAGATCATCGACAACGTGGTCGACATGGCCCACTTCTTCTACATCCACTTCGCCTTCCCGACGTTCTTCAAGAACGTCATGGAGGGGCATGTGGCGGCGCAGTTCCTGCACACCCGGCCACGTCCGGACGTGCCGAGCACGGCCAGCCAGTCCGGCGAGTCGACGCTGCGGAGCGAGGCGGCGTACTACGGGCCGTCCTACATGATCGACTACCTGCACAACGACTGGAACGGCATCGGCATCGAGTCGGTGCTGATCAACTGCCACTATCCGGTGTCGCCCGACTCGTTCGTTCTCCAGTGGGGCCTGATCATGAAGCGGCTGCCCGGCCTCACCACCGAGCAGGCGGCGAAGGCGGCGGGCAGGTTCGCCAAGAGCATCGGCGTCGGGTTCCTCCAGGACGTGGAGATCTGGCAGAACAAGAGCCGCATCGACAACCCGCTGCTCTGCGCCGAGGACGGTCCGGTCTATCAGCTACGCCGGTGGTACGAGCAGTTCTACGTCGACGTGGAGGACGTCACCGACGACATGGTGGCGCGCTACGAGTTCGAGGTCGACACCACCCGGGCGGTGCAGACCTGGGAGGCCGAGGTCGCCGCCAACCAGGCCCGGGCGGCGACATGACCGAGCTTGCGAACGAACCAGGCGCAGCGGAGGCGGCGACGTGAACGAGCGCCGCGACTATCTGGAAGGTGGCCTCGTCGACATCGGCTGTGACGGCTGCGGGATCCCGGTCCGGGCCGGTAGGCGCAGCACCATGCAGACCAGCGTGCAGTGGCGGGGCCGAGCCTGTGAACTGATCGCCGCGGAGGCGGGCGGCCGGCCGACCGCACTGGTCCCGACCTGCCCGAAACTGCGGGAGAGCATCGACCGTGCGATTCGTGAGGGCCGTCTGGAGGTGAGTTGATGCCGACGTTCCGACCGGTCCGGATCGTGGACGTGATCCCGGAGACCGCGGACGCCCGCTCCCTGGTGCTGGACGCCGGCTTCGACTACCGCCCCGGCCAGTACCTGACGGTCCGGACACCGGCCGGGGCGCGCTGCTACTCGCTGTCCAGCGCGCCGGGAGTCGACACCGCGCCGAAGGTGACGGTCAAGCGGGTGCCCGGCGGCCGGGTGTCGAACTGGATCTGCGACCACGTCCACGCCGGGGACACCCTGGACATGTCGGGCCCGGCCGGCACGTTCACTCCGGACTCCCCCGACGACGACCTGCTCCTGCTCGCCGGCGGCTCCGGCATCACCCCGATCATGGGGATCATCAAGTCGATGCGCGGCGGGGTCTGGTCGCTGATCTACGCGAACCGGGACGCTGATTCCATCATCTTCCGGGACGAGCTGGACAGGCTGCTCCCGGTCACGCACTGGCTCGACAGCGAACGCGGCGTGCCGACGGCCGACGCTCTGCGGGAACTACTCACGGCGTACCCCGATCGATGGGCCTTCGTCTGCGGCCCGGAAGCGTTCGTCGCGGTCGCCGAGAAGGCGTTGCAGCTGGCCGGCGTCCCCGCGTCGCGGATCCGGGTGGAGCGCTTCGAACTCGAATCAGCCGGCTCACGCTCCATGGCCGCTCCAGCCGGCTCAAGCGCCGCGATCTCTCGGGCCGGCTCAAGCGCCGCGGCCGATCCGGCCGGCTCAAGCGCCGCGGTCGAACCTGCCGGTTCACGGGCCGCGGTCGCCGAGGTGGAACTCGACGGGCAGACCCACGTGCTGCCTTGGGCACCCGGCAAACGCCTGCTCGACGTGATCATCGACGCCGGGCTGAACCCGCCCTACTCCTGCCGGCAGGGCCAGTGCGGCGCGTGCGCCTGCCGCCTGCTCAGCGGCGAGGTCACCCTGGTCAACAACGAGATCCTCGAGGAGGAGGACTTCGCCGAGGGCTACATCCTGGCCTGCCAGGCGGAACCGCTGACCGATTCGGTCACCGTCACCTACCAATAGATCCGGTACGGGGATGGCGCGCCGCCGGGCGTGGGTGGATGGCCGGCCTCAACGGCCCAGTCGACCAAGCCGGCCCCAGAGCTGTCTCAAGTCCGGTGATACAGCGCTGAGAGCCAGCCGGGGAGATCATTCAGCGGGCGGCCAGTTCGCGGGCGATCGTGATCAACTGGTCCTCCTGGCCGCCGACCAGGCGGCGCTCGCCGGCCCGGACCAGGATCTCGGCGCCGGAGACACCGTAGCGCTCGGCCAGCGCGTAGGCGTGCGTCAGGAAACTGGAGTAGACCCCGGCGTACCCCATGATCAGGGCCATCCGGTCGAGCTTGCACTCGCCGGGCATGGCCGGGCGGACCACGTCCTCGGCCGCGTCGACGATCTTGAAGAAGTCCACTCCGGTACGGATGCCCAGCTTGTCGCAGACTCCCACGAACGCCTCCACCGGGGTGTTCCCGGCGCCCGCCCCGAACCGGCGGGTGCTGCCGTCGATCTGCTTCGCGCCGGCCCGGTAGGCGAGGATCGAGTTGGCCACGCCGAGCCCCAGGTTCTCGTGGCCGTGGAAACCCACCTGCGCGTCGTCGCCCAGTTCGGCGACCAGCGCCGCCACCCGGTCGCCGACCTGGTCCATGACCAGCGCACCGGCCGAGTCGACCACGTAGACGCACTGACATCCGGCGTCCGCCATGATCCGGGCCTGCTTCGCGAGCGCCTCCGGCGGCCGGGAGTGGGCCATCATCAGGAAGCCGACGGTCTCCAGCCCCAGGTCGCGGGCGATGCCGAAATGCTGGACCGCGATGTCGGCCTCGGTGCAGTGGGTGGCGATCCGGCAGACGCCCGCACCGTTTCCCGCCGCCGCGCGGATGTCGTCGAGGACGCCGACGCCGGGCAGCATCAGGAAGGCGATCTTCGCGCGGGTGGCCGTCCGCACCGCGGCCGTGATCAGCTCCTGTTCCGGGGTACGGCTGAGCCCGTAGGTGAACGTCGAACCGCCGAGCCCGTCACCGTGGGTCACCTCGATCACCGGCACTCCGGCGTCGTCCAGGGCCCGGACGATCGCGGTGACCTCGTCCACGGTGAACCGGTGCCGTTTCGCGTGTGACCCGTCCCGCAACGACGAGTCAGTGATCCGGAGATCCAGCAAGTTCCTCACCCACCCTGGTCGCTGCCGCCGTCATGATGTCCAAGTTCCCCGCATATTTCGGTAGATAGTCTCCGGCGCCCTCGATCTCGACGAAGATCCCGACCCGAAGTCGATCGCCCACCGGGTCGTACTGGGGCTCGTCGAGCAGCCGATACCCCGGCACATATGCCGAGATCTCGGAGACACGGTCGACGATGGACTTGGTGACGGCCGCCTGATCCGCGTCCGGGGACACCGCGCAGAAGACGGTGTCCCGCATGACCAACGGCGGTTCGGCCGGATTGAGCACGATGATCGCCTTACCGCGCGCCGCTCCCCCGATGGTCTCCAGCCCACGGCTCGTCGTCCGGGTGAACTCGTCGATGTTCGCCCTGGTCCCCGGCCCGGCCGAGCGGGACGCCACGCTCGCCACGATCTCCGCGTAGCTGACCGGCGTCACCCGCGACACGGCGTGCACGATCGGGATCGTCGCCTGCCCGCCGCAGGTGATCAGGTTGACGTTGACCGCGTCCCGGTGTTCCCCGAGGTTGACCTCCGGTACCACGGCCGGTCCCACGGCGGCCGGAGTCAGGTCGATCGCCCGGATTCCGGCCTCCGCATAGCGTGGCGCGCCGGCCCGGTGCACGGCCGCCGACGTGGCCTCGAACACCAGGTCCGGCCGCGGCTCCTGACTCAGCAGCCAATCCACGCCGCCGGTCCCGGTGACCAGCCCGTGCGACGCGGCCAGCCTCAGCCCCGGGCTCTCCGGGTCGATCCCGGCCATCCACCGTGGCTCGATCACCGGCGATCGGAGCAGCTTGTACAGCAGATCGGTGCCGATGTTCCCCGACCCCACGATCGCCGCGGTAACCGTCACGGCAAGCCCTCCTTCTCGCTGTTCCCGCCCGTCGCGCTCTGGCCGGTCGCGCTGCTCCCGGCCCCGGTCCCGGCTCGCCCGCCGCTGTCGGCGAATGTCAGCCGCACCTCGCCGAGCCCGCTGAACTCGGCCCGGAACTCGTCGCCCGGCCGCGCATCGACGGCCCGCGCACACGCGCCCGGCAGGATCAGATGGCCGGCCCGCAGCCGTACCCCGAATCTCGCCACCGTCCGCGCCAGCCAGGCGACCGCGGTCACCGGGTTGCCGAGCACGGCGTCGGACCGGCCCGCCGCCACCACGTCCGCTCCCCGGCGCAACACCGCGGCGATGCCGCGAGGATCAAGATCATTCGGGGGTACGCGCGACGCGCCCACCACGAATCCCGCCGACGACGCGTTGTCGGCGATCGTGTCCGCGAGCCTGATCCGCCAGTCCACGATCCGGCTGTCGATCAGCTCGATCGACGGGGCGAACGCCTCGGTCGCCGCGAGCACGTCCGCCTCGGTGCAGTCCTCGCCCGGCAGATCGTCCCCGAGCAGGAACGCCACCTCGATCTCGACCCGCGGATAGCAGTACCGCGCCGCGTCGGCCGGTTCGTCCTCGGACAGCCGCATGTCCGCGAGCAGATGCCCGTAGTCGGGCTCGTCGACTCCCATCATCTCCTGCATGGCCTTGGACGAGAGCCCCACCTTGTGCCCCACGACCGCGGCCGTCCGGCGCCGGATGTTGTGCAGCTGGATCTCGTAGGCGTCCGCCGCACTCAACCACGGCCGTTCCAGCGTGAGCGGCGGAACCGGCGCCCGGTCCCGCTCGGCGTCCCGTAGCCGGTCCGCGATCCCCCGCAGCTCAGTGACGGCGAGCACGCTCATCCCCCTGTCCTCCCCCACTGCTCCGCGATGCCGGCCGGGTGGGATCACTCGAGTCGGCGCCGGTGTGCCGGGCGGGCGTTTCCGGTTCCGGCGCGGGCTCCGAAATCCCCTGCCGATCTTGGGCGATCGACCACCGTCCGCGGTGAACAGGTACCCAGGATCGCCGGGGAGCCGGCGGCGACGTGGCGGCGGAGTCGCGACCGGCCCGGCGACCGGAGAAGACACAGTCGGCCAGCGACAGTCCGCTGACGTAGGAGCCGGAGCAGATGCCGACCGCGGTGCGCCCGGCCGCGTAGAGTCCCGGGATCTCGGTCGAGTCCGGTCGCAGCACCCGGCCCGTCTCCTCGTCGACGGTGAGGCCGCCGAGCGTCAGCATCGGCGCGGGCGACGCCCGCAGCGACACGTCCAGCAGCGAGAACGGTGGCCGGATCAGTGGCCGCACCAAGGCCAGCGGCTTCCCGAACTCGTCACACTCGACCGCACCGCTCACCGCGGCGTCGCCGTCGCGCGTTCCGGGAATCGGCGCATCGGCCTCAGAACCGGACGCCACCGCGACCACGTCCGCGGACACGGTCGGGATCGGCGCATCGGCCTCGGAGCCGAACGCCACAACATCCACATCCCCCGCCCCGGAACCGGACGCCAGGGCGACCACGTCCGCGGACGCGGTGGGGTTCGACGGTCCGATCCGGAGGGCGGTCGTGTTGTTGGCGGTGACGGTCGTCGCCAGGGTGGGCGCGTCGATGCCCACGCGGTCGGCCAACCGGTCGAGGGTGGCGGCGCGGAGCCGCTTGATGGTCAGCAGCCACCACGTGGGGAGGCGCTGGAACCACAGGGTCTGCGAACGCAGCTGGCGGCGCGCCTCGGCGAGCACCGTCGCGTCGATGAGCAGCCAGGCCCGGCCGCCGGGGCGGTGCAGGATGGCGTCGCCGAGCGCTGCTCCGTACCGGGACTCGTCGCAGAAACGGTGACCGTCCCGGTCGACCAGCACGCCGCCGAGCAGCGCCGAAGGCGGTGTCAGGAATCGCCACAGGGTGACCCGGCCGAGATGCCGGACCCCCGCCCCGGCGTCCGTCCCGAGCCGGATGCCGGAACCGTCGTCACCGGGCGTGCCCAGGCGCAGCCCGCGATAACCGGGGGCGTGCTCGCGCATCATCTCCCGGTTGAAAACGAATCCGCCCGCCGTCAGCACCACCGCGCCCGCGTGGATGCGCAGCGTGCGGCCGTGGCGGTTATCGATCCGGGCGGCCAGCCGGTGCATCGCGCGGCCGAATCCGGGCAGGTAGAGCCCAGGTTTCACCGACCAGCGGTGCAGTCGCCGGTGCGCGAACCGTGCCCAGGCGGGCGCGTCCCGCAGGGTCCGGCATTCCACGCCGACGACCCGCCCTTCCGCATGATCGGCCCCGGCGGCCGCGGTCTCCCTCTGCGGCACCGGTGAGGGTTCGGCCGTCGAGGACGGCTCGACCGCGAAAGACTCGAGCGGGGGCGGCGCAGAGGGGGGCGCGGACGGCGCGGACGAAGGCGCGGACGGCGCGGACGCGGGCGTGAGGATTAGGGAGACGGCCTCGGTCTGGGGGAGGAAGCGGACGCCGAGGGCGCGGGCCGCCGTGGCCAGCCGGGTGTGGAGGGTGCCGCCCGACGTGCCGGGGGCGTGGACGCGGTGGCCGCGCGGCGCCGGGTCGGGGTGGGCGTGTTCGCTGCCGGACTGGTACAGGTAGTGGCGGTTCGTCGGGTAGGACGTCTTGTACGGGCACAACCGCGCGTCGAACGGCACCCCGTGGTCCTCCAGCCAGGCGAGCATGTCGGCGGACTCGTCGCAGAACCGGCGCAGGGTGGCTGGTGACACCGCGTCGCCGGCCTCGTGGCGCAGGTAGGCGTACATCGCCGATGGGCTGTCGGTGACGCCCGCGGCACGCTGCTGGCGGGTCCCGCCGCCCGCGTAGACGACGCCGCCGGAGATCGCGGTGGCGCCGCCGCCGGTGAACCGGTCGATGACCAGCACGTCGGCGCCCGCCTCGGCGGCCTCGATGGCGGCGCACGCCCCGGCCGCGCCGAAGCCCACCACCACGACCGTGGCCGATTCGTCCACATGCACCTCCCCGGATCCAGCCGGATAACTATAACCTGTTCTAGTGAAGACCGAGGAAGAGTACGACGTCGTCGTGGTCGGCAGCGGCGCGGCCGGGATGACCGCCGCCCTCACCGCGGCCCACCACGGGCTCAGTGCAGTGGTGATCGAGCGGGAGAAGGTGTACGGCGGCTCCACCGCCCGCTCCGGCGGTGGACTGTGGCTGCCCGGCCCGGAAGCGTCCACCTACCTGAAACACGTTGCAGGTGACGAGGTGGCACCGGTCCGGCGAGACGCGCTGCTGGCATACGGCCCGGAGGTCCTGGCGTTCGTCGAGAAGCACACGCCGCTGGAGTTCGTCCGGGTGCCGGGCTATCCGGACTACCACCCGGAGGCGCCCGGTGGGCTGGCCGAGGGGCGGACCGTCGAGCCGCGACCGCTGGACGTACGCCGGATCGGCGCGGATCTGGAGACGCTCGCCCCGCCGTACCGGGCCGCACCGAACGGGATGGCGGTGACCGCGGTCGACTACCGCTGGCTGTCGCTGGGGATGCGCCACCCGCGGTCGGCGCTGACCGCGGTGCGGCTGGCGGCGAGCCGGTTCCGTGGCCACCGGCTCACCATGGGCCAGGCGCTGGCCGCCGGGTTGCGGGCCGGGCTGCGCCGGGCCGGGGTCCCGGTGCTCATGGACACCCCGATGACCGGCCTGGACGTCGACGAGGGCCGGGTCGCGGCCGTCCGGTCCGGCGCGCGAAGATGGCGGGCCCGCCGTGGGGTGATCCTGGCCAGCGGCGGCTTCGAGCGCAACGAGCGGATGCGACGCGAGCATCAGGACCTGGGTACGGAGTGGACGGTCGGCGCGCCCGGCAACGTCGGCGACGGCATCGTGATGGGCCGTGAGCTGGGCGCCGCCCTGGATCTGATGGACGAGGCGTGGTGGGGACCGTCGCTGCCGCTCACCGGTGGCCCCTACTTCTGCCTGGCCGAGCGGAACCTGCCGGGCAGCCTCATGGTGGACGGCTCCGGTCGCCGGTTCGTGAACGAGTCCGCCCCGTACGTCGACGTCGTGCACGTCATGCTGGGCCGCCGCACCGGGACACCGCACCTGCCGTCCTGGCTGATCACCGACCGCACCTACCGGGACCGGTACCTGTTCGCCGGCCGGGCGCCGCGCACCCCGCTGCCGCGCCGTTGGTTCGACGCGGGCGTGGCGCACCGGGCGGACACCGTGGAGGGGCTGGCGGCGAGCATCGGGGTGCCGCCGGAGGAGCTGCGCCGTACGGTCGAGAGGTTCAACGGCTTCGCCGCGAGTGGCCGGGACGACGACTTCGGGCGGGGCGATTCGGCGTACGACCGCTACTACGGCGACCCGCGGCAGCGCCCGAACCCGTGCCTGGGCCCGCTGCTGAAACCGCCGTTCCACGCGTTCGCCCTGGTCCCCGGCGACCTGGGAACGAAGGGTGGGCTGCGCACCGACGAGCGGGCCCGGGTGTTGCGCCCGGACGGCACCCCGGTTCCGGGCCTGTACGCGGCCGGCAACACGTCCGCCTCGGTGATGGGCCGCGGGTACGCCGGCGCGGGCGCCACCCTCGGCCCGGCGATGACGTTCGGCTATCTGGCGGCCCTCGACCTGACCGGGTGAACTCTGGACGGCGGCACGTACCTTGGCGGTGTCGCCGATCGAAGGGGTGAGCGTGCCGACCCAACTCGCGCCTGCCGAGGTCAGAACCACCGAGACACCACCCCCGAGCGCGGGTCCGCTGGCCCGGGTGCGCGGGCGGATGAACACCCCGAGGCTCTACTGGCTGGTCGCGGCCGGTCTGGTGGCGCTGGGCCTGCTGGCCGGCACGGCGACGGTCGCCGCCGTCCGGGAGCGGTCCGCCCTGATCGAGGACGTGGCCTCGGCGAGCGGCCCGGTGAGCGTGGACGCGCAGACCCTCTACCGGGCGCTCGCGGACGCCGACGCGACGGCCGCCACCGCCTTCCTGGCCGGTGGCGCCGAGCCAGCCGGGCTGCGGCAGCGTTATCTGGACGACATCGCGAAGGCGACCGCGGCGCTGACCGTGGCGCTGCGGGACGCCGGTGACGCCGACGCGGACCGGCTGCGGGTGGTCGCCGATCAGCTGCCGGTCTACACCGGGCTGGTGGAGACGGCCCGGTCGTACCAGCGGTTGGGGGTGCCGCTCGGTGGGGCGTACCTGCGGGAGGCGTCGGCGCTGATGCAGCAGACGCTGCTGCCGGCGTCGGCCCAGGTGTTCGACAGCACGCAGCGGCGGGTGGCGGGTGAGCAGCGGGACGCGTCCGGTTTCCCGTGGCTGGTGGCGCTGCTCGCGCTGGTCACGGCCGGCGCATTGGGGGCCGCGCAGGTGCTGGTGGCCCGCCGCAGCCGGCGCGTCCTCAATCCGGGGCTGGTCGCGGCGAGCCTGGTGCTGGCGCTGGCGCTGCTCTGGTCGGCGGCCGCGCTGACGGTGTCGGCGAACCGGCTGGAGACCGGGCAGCGGGACGGCACCGACCTGGTGTCGACGCTCGCCAACGCCGGGCGGGCCAGCCTCCAGGCGCGGGCCAACGAGTCGCTGACGCTTGTCGCGCGGGGTGGTGGCGCCGAGTTCGAGAAGACGTTCGGCAAGCAGATCGCGGAGCTGACCGGTACGAACGGGTGGCTCGCGAGCGCGCTGGCGCAGGCCCCGGAGAGCGACCGGCAGCTCATCCAGCAGGCCCGGGACGAGGCGGCCCGCTGGCAGGAGCTGCACGGGCAGGTTCGTGAGCTGGACGACGGCGGTGACTGGGACAAGGCCGTCGAGCTGGCCACCGCCGTCGGCGCCGACGATCTCTCGTCGGTGTTCGGCCGGCTGGACGCCGCGATCAGCGACGCGCTCGACACCGCGAACGAGCGGGTGGACCGGCAGGCGGACGCGGCGGCCGGTGCGCTGCGCGGCCTGGCCGCCGGCCTGGTGCTGCTGACCCTAGGGCTGGTCGCCGGGGTCGTGCTGGGTTTCCGGCCACGGATCGGGGAGTACCGGTGAAGGCCACGGATCGGGAAATGCCGGTGAAGGCCACGGATCGGGGAGTGCCGGTGAGAACTTTGAAGGTCGTCGCCTCGCTGCTGCTGATCACTCTGGCTGCCGGGTGCGGCTCATCACATGACGGGGAGACGGTACGGCCGGTGGCCGCCGACGCGACCGCGGCGGTTCCGCGCCCGGTGAACGTGCAGGACCCGGCCGAGGTGCCGTCGGCCGCGGCGGCTCCGGACTGCAACCCCCGGGCCAGCCTGCGCCCGCAGGGGACGCTGCCGAAGGCGGGCGCCATGCCGGCCGGCAGCACGATGGCGACGATCGCCGCGAACGGCCGCCTCGTGGTCGGCATCGACCAGAACGCGTACCTGTTCGGCTTCCGCGACCCGGAGAGCGGTGAGCTGGTCGGTTTCGAGATCGACATGGCCCGGGAGATGGCCCGGGCGATCTTCGGCGATCCGAACCGGGTGCAGTTCCGGGCCATCACCACCGCCGACCGCATCCCGGTGCTGGAGGACAAGCAGGTCGACATGGTGATCCGAACCATGACGATGACCTGCGAGCGCTGGCAGAAGGTGTTGTTCTCGACCGAGTACATCGCCTCCCGGCAGCGGCTGTTGGTGCGCAAGGGCGACGGCATCGAAGACTTCGCCGACCTGGCGAACAAGAGGGTGTGCGCCACCCGGGGCAGCACCAGCATCCGGACCATCGCGGCGCAGCCGTCCAAGCCGATCGCGGTGAGCACCGACAGCACCCTGGACTGCCTGGTGCTGCTCCAGCAGCACCAGGTGGACGCCGTCTCGACCATCGACATCCTGCTGGCCGGCCTGGCCGCGCAGGATCCCACCACCGAGGTGATCGGGGCGCCGGTGTCCGACGAGCCGGCCGGCATCGGCATCCCGAAGGGAAACGAGGACATGGTCCGGTTCGTCAACGGGGTGCTGGAGAAGATGCGGGCCGACGGTACGTGGACCCGCGTCTATGGCAAGTGGCTGGCCGAGCGGCTCGGTCCGGCCGATCCGCCGGCGGCGGTCTACCGCTGACGGGTCGTTCGGCCGAAGGCGCGGGTGGCCCGGCTGGACTACCCTGGCGCAGCCGGTCGATGACCGGGCTGAACTGGGAGGATGACCGGTGCTGACGGCGACCGTGGTGTTTCTGGTGATCGGCGGCGTCGCCGTGGCGGTCCTGGCGCTGGCGCTGCTCGGCGGCGAGTTGCTTCACTTCGGTCATCCGGAGGCGGCCGGGCCGGTGTCGCTCGAGGTGGTGGCCGGTTTCGTGGGCGCGTTCGGGTTCGCCGGGGCCGCCGCCTCCGAGCTGCTCGGCGCCCGTACCCCCGCGGTGGTCGCCGTGTCGATGCTGATCGGCGCGCTCGCGGCCGTGCCCGCCGCCTGGCTCGCGTGGCGCCTGTCGCGGGCCGCGCGGAACATGCGCACCGACGCCACCCCACAGCGGGCCCACCTGGTCGGTTCGCTCGGGGTGGTGGTCACCCCGGTGCCGGCCGGGACGGGCTACGGCGAGGTCCGGGTCCGGCTCGGCGGTCAGCCGGTCAAGCTCTACGCCCGCGCCGAGCGGGCGATTCCGGCGGGCGCCCAGATCTTCGTGATCGAGGCGCCGAGCGAGACGAGTGTCGTGGTCGAGGAAACCCCTCACAGTGGGAAGGCATAGATGTCTGGATTGTTCTACGCGATCGGCGGCGCCGTGCTGCTGGTCGTACTGCTCGTGGTGTTCGTGCTCTCCCGGATCAAGGTGGCCGGGCCGAACGAGGCGTTCATCATCACCGGCCGCAAGGGCAAGACGACCCAGGGCCTGGACGGCACCAGCAGCACCGACATGTCCGGCCAGAAGGTCGTGATGGGCGCGTCGGTGTTCGTGCTGCCGATCGTGCAGAAGTTGCAGTCGCTGGACCTGTCCAGCCGCCGCATCGACGTGAGCATCAAGGGCGCGGTGTCCAAGCAGGGCATCCGGGCCGAGCTGCACGGTGTGGCGATCGTCAAGGTCGGCGGCACCGAGGGCGCGATCCGCGCGGCCGCGCAGCGGTTCCTGCACCAGCAGTCCGAGATCGAGGACTTCACCCGTGAGGTGCTGGCCGGTGCGCTGCGGTCGATCGTGGGCCGGCTCACCGTCGAGGAGATCATCCGGGACCGGGCGGCGTTCGCCAGCGCGGTCGCCGAGGAGGCCGAGCACTCGATGACCAACCAGGGTCTGGTGCTCGACACGTTCCAGTTGCAGGACATCCTGGCCGAAGGGTCGTACCTGCAGGATCTGGGTCGTCCGGAGGCGGCGCGCGTGCTCAAGGACGCGGCCATCGCCGAGGCCCGGGCCCGGCAGGCGGCCGAGCAGGAGCGGCTGCTCGCCGAGGAGGCGATCGCCGAGGCGAACCGGAACCTGTCGCTGAAGCAGGCCGCCATCCAGGCCGAGATCGACGCCGCGAAGGCGCAGTCGGCGGCGGCCGGTCCGCTGGCGCAGGCCGAGCGGGACCAGAAGATCCTGGCCGAGCAGCAGAAGGTGGCCGAGCAGAACGCCGAGCTCAAGCAGCGTCAGCTGGACACCGAGGTGCGCAAGCCGGCGGACGCCGAGCGGTACCGGGTGGAGCAGGAGGCCGAGGCGTCCCGCAGTGCCGCGGTGCTCCAGGCGGACGCGCAGCGGCAGGCCACCATCGCGGCCGCGCAGGCGCAGGCCGAGCAGGCCCGCCTGGTCGGTGAGGGTGAGCGGGCCCGTCGTGCGGCGCTGGCCGAGGCGAACGCGATCGAGGGCGCCAAGGAGGGTGAGGCGGAGCAGCGGCGGCGTTCCGCGATCGCCGAGGCGATCGAGCGGGAGGGTGCGGCCGAGGCCGCGGCCATCCTGGCCAAGGGTCAGGCGGAGGCCGAGGCGATGGCCCGCAAGGCCGAGGCGTACGCCCAGTACGGCGACGCCGCGGTGATGGACCTGCTGGTCAAGGTGCTGCCGCAGGTGGTCGAGGCGGCCAGCGCCCCGATCAGTGGCATCGACAAGCTGACCGTCATCTCCACCGACGGCGCGTCGTCGCTGACCAAGTCGGTGGCCAGCAACGTGGCACAGGGCCTGCAGCTGGGCACCGACCTGACCGGCATCGACCTGGCCGGGTTGCTGTCGCGGCTGGGCACGCACACGAACGGCGACCGGGCCGTCGAGGCGAAGCCTCAGGACTGAACCGTCACCGGGCCGCTCACTCCGTCTTCAAGCACGAGGAGGACGTGGTGGCGGCCCGGTCGGTCTGCTTGAAGTCGCCGCCCTGGAACTCGTAGCGGTAGGTGAGCTTGAGCTTCGGGCAGGCGTTGCTGTCGGTGCCGCCGGTCCCGTAGGCCTGGATGGTCACTGCGCCGCCCTTGGCCGACAGGCCGATCACCCACGGCTGGTCGGTGGGGCCGACGTCGGTGAGGATCGGCTTGCCGATCCGGGCCGGCTCCTCCACCGGCGACTTGCCGTCGAAGGCCTCGACCGTCGACGGGAAGTAGGAGGTGGAGGCGTCGCAGGTGCGGGCGACCAGCGCGTCGGCGGTGCCGTCACCGTTCACGTCACCGATCGCCACCTGCTGGACGATCGGCTCCTGCTCGGCGTTGGCGCACGCGGCGACGTAGTTGTCCCAGTCACCGCCGTCGCCGACCGCGGCGAGGGTGCCGGTCGGGTCCTCGGCCTCCGGAAGGTTCTCCGGCGCGACCGGGCTGGCCGTGGCGTTCGGCGCGGGACCGATCGGCGCGTCCGTGGCGCCCTTCTCGTCCGGCGTGCAGCCGGCGAGCAGGGCCAGCGCCACCAGTGAAACGGCCGCGGCTCTCTTGGACAACTCGGTCTCCCCCGTGCGTGACGTGATCTGTCGCGCCACAGCCTAGGGGGTCGCCTCCAGCAGAAGGGCGCTGGTCGGAACGCCGGTGCCGGCGGTCACGAGGACCGGTCCGCCGCCGGGGACCTGGTTGACGGCGGTGCCGCGGACCTGCCGGACCGCCTCGGCGATGCCGTTCATGCCGTGGATGTACGCCTCCCCCAACTGCCCACCGTGCGGGTTCACCGGCAGCCGCCCGTCCAGCTCGATGCCGTCGTCGGCGATCAGGTGCCGGGCCTCGCCGGGCGCGCAGAAACCCAGTTCCTCCAACTGCATCAGGACGTACGGGGTGAAGTGGTCGTAGAGCATAGCGGTCCGCACGTCGGCGGGCCGGTATCCGGACTGCGCCCAGATCTGCCGCCCGGTCACCGCGATCTCCGGCAGCCCCGCCACCGTCGGCCGGTAGTAGCTGGTCATCACGAACTGCCCGGGTCCGCTGCCCTGGGCGGCGGCCGCGATCACCGCCGGTGGCCGGGGCAGGTCACGGGCCCGGTCCACGGTCGTCACCACCACGGCCACCGCCCCGTCGCTCTCCTGGCAGCAGTCGAGCAGTCGCAGCGGTTCGGCGATCCACCGGGAGGCCCGATGGTCGTCCAGGGTGATCGGGCGGCCGTGGAACCACGCGTGCGGGTTGGTGGCGGCGTGCCGGCGGGCCGCGACCGTGACCCGCCCGAAGTCGTCGGTGCTCGCGCCGTGGTCGTGCAGGTAGCGGCGGGCCACCATGGCGACCTGCGCGGCCGGGGTGGCGAGTCCGGTCGGCACGTGCCAGCCGGCGTCGGTGTCCGGGGACGCGTAGGCCTGGCCGAACCGGCGGCCGGACCGCTCGTTGAGCGCGCGGTAGCAGACGACGACGTCGGCGAGCCCGGCGGTGACCGCGAGGACGGCCTGCTGCACGATCGCACAGGCGGCGCCTCCGCCGTACCCGATCCGGGTCAGGAAGGTCAGCTCGCCGATGCCGAGTTCCCGGGCGACGGCGATCTCGCTGTTGTTGTCCATGGTGAAGGTGACCAGGCCGGAGACGTCGGCGGGCCGGAGGCCGGCGTCGTCGAGGGCGGCCCGGATCGCCTCGACGGCGAGGCGCAGCTCGCTGCGGCCGGAGTCCTTGCTGAACTCGGTGGCCCCGATGCCGGCGATCGCGGCGGTTCGGCTGATCATGACGCCACCTCGACGGTTCCGCTGACGTGCACCCCGGCGGCGGTACGCCCGACGACCTCGATGCCGTGCGGGAGGACCTGCCCGGTGAAGGTGAGCGTGTCGTACGCGTGGCACGGTGTCCCGAGGCGGATCCGGATGCCCCGCACGTCCGTGGCCGGGCCGAGCGCGTCGGTGACGAACCGCTGCACCAGGCCGGTCGTGGTGAGGATGTTGAGGAAGATGTCCTTACCGCCGAGCCGGACCGCGGCGTCCCGGTCGTGGTGCACGTTCTGGAAGTCGCGGGTGGCCAGTGCCGTGCTGACGATCAGGGTGGGGGTGACCGCAAGCTCCCACGGGCCGAGGACTTCGACGTCGGGCCGCCACACCGGCAGGCCGTCGTCGAAGAGGACCCGGACCGGGTCGCCGATCTCGGGGCGGGGGCCGCGGTACTCGGCGACCACCCGGACGCCCTCGGTGAGGTCGACGAGGGCGACTGTGTAGGGGGCCCGCCGGCCGGGGACGGGTGGGTGGTGGTGCACCACGTAGCTGTGGATCCGCCCGGTTCCCTCGACGGTCGTGTACTCCGGTTTCAGCGAGCCGCAGTGCGGGCAGGCCGGGCCGGGCGGGTGGCGCATCGTTCCACACTCGCCGCACTGCTGGATGCGCAGTTCGCCCGCCGCTGCGCCCTCCCAGAAGGCGGCGTTGTCAGCGGTGATCATCGGCCGTAGAGCAGTTGATCTGTCCGGTCTAGGCCCTGGCTTGTACCGAAAGATCCGGAAGCGCATCTCGCCGACCGGCTCATCCCCCACCAGCCAGGTACTGAGCGTGGTGACGAACCACCCTTCGCCGAGCGAGGTCCTCTTGGGCCCGACGACAGCCTCCAGCTGACTGCGGACCGAGACCGTCTCGCCAAGACGCAGCGGCCGATGGTAGACCTGCTCGGAATCGGTAGCGACGATCGCGCTGAATCCATCTTCGTCCAATAGATCAGACATGACCTGCAAGGGATCCTCGACCGGAGACGGCGCGAGACCCCGCATCGTCCACACCTGGATCATCGCGGGCGGCGCGATGCCCGCCTGCTCATAGGCCGGATTCCCGTCCCCCATCGCCTCCAGCCACGTGCGGATCATGGGCAGGTTCACCGGATCCCGCCCGGCCCGCGCCGGCGTCTCCCCCGCCGCGGTCAACCGCGCCACCACCTCTTCGATCATCACGACCTACCTGGGCACTCGGGGCAGGCCGAGGCCCGCGCTGGCGATGATCTCGCGCTGGATCTCGTTGACGCCGCCGCCGAAGGTCAGCACCAGGTCGCGCCGGGCGTGCAGGCCGAGCCAGTCGAGCAGGTCCGCGGTGCCCGGATCGGCCGGGTCACCGTGGCGGGCCACCAGTTCCTCCAGCTCCTGGCCGAGCCGCAGCAGGCGTTCGGAGGAGAAGACCTTGGTGGCGGAGGCGTCCGCCGGGGCCGGTTCGCCGCCGGCGATCTGCCAGTTGAGCAGTTCGTTGACACGCAGCGCCGCGTGGGTCCGGGCCAGCGCGCGGCGGACCTCCGCGATCTCCCAAACCCCATGGGCGTACGCCCAATCGCGCACCCGATCGTGCAGGGCGCCGATCCGCCCGGCCGGGCCGAGCATGACGCGCTCGTGGTTGAGCTGTGCGGTGAGCAGCCGCCAGCCGCCGTTCTCCGGCCCGACCCGGCGGCTGACCGGCACCCGGACACCGGTGAGGTAGGTGGCGTTGACGTGGTGCGACCCGTCGCTCGTGATGATCGGCGTCCACGCGTAGCCGGGGTCACGGGTGTCGACGATCAGGATCGACAGGCCGCGGTGGCGTTCGGCGGACGGGTCGGTGCGGCAGGCCAGCCACAGGTAGTCGGCGTCGTGTGCCCCGGTGGTGAAGGTCTTCTGGCCGTCCACCACGTACTCGTCGCCGTCGCGCACCGCCCGGGTCCGCAGCGCGGCCAGATCGGTGCCGGCCTCCGGTTCGGTGTAGCCGATCGCGAAGTGCAGCTCCCCCGCCAGGATCCGCGGCAGGAAGAACCGCTTCTGTTCCTCGGTGCCGTGCGCCAGCAGGGTGGGTGCGACCGTCTGGAGCGTGACGGCGGGCAGCGGCACGTCCGCGCGGGCCGCCTCGTTGACGAGGATCTGCTGCTCGACCGGGCCGGGGCCGCGCCCGCCGTACTCGACCGGGAAGCCCAGCCCGAGCCGGCCGTCGCGGCCGAGGCGGGCCACCACGTCGCGGTAGGCGGGTCCGAGCCGTTCCCGCGCCAGCTCGCCACGCTGCGCGGGCGTCAGGACCCCGGCGAGGTACGACCGAAGCTCGTCCCGGAACGCACGCTGCTCGTCAGTCAGGTCGATGAACAAGCCGCTCCCCCAGTGTGGTCAGCCGGTGTTCGGCGCCGCCCAGGAAGCGGACCAGGTCCCGGATCAGCGTGGTGTGCCGGTGCAGCGGGTAGTCGATCGCCAGCCCGAGCCCGCCGTGCAGGTGATGGCAGGTACGGGCGGCGGGCGGCGCCTCGGCGGTGAGCCACTGGGCGGCGACGTGCAGGTCGTCGTCGGCGTCCCGGCCGGTGCCGAGCCGCCAGGACGCGGCGAGGGTCGCCAGGTGCAGGGTGTGGCTCGCGATGTAGACGTCGGCGATCTGCTGGGCGACCGCCTGGAAGGTGGCGAGCGGCCGGCCGAACTGCCGCCTGGTCCGCACGTGCTCGGCGGTGAGCGCCAGCGCCCCGGCCAGTGCGCCGTCACCGAGTGCGCAGGCGCAGCTCACGGCGTACCGGTGAAGGTCTTGATGGGTCTTGTCGTCGCCCAGCGGATGCGCGGCAGCCCGGTCGAGGCGCAGAATGCCGCGGTCGAGGGTGGCGCCGGGCCCGGCCGGGTCGATCGTCACGACGGCCGGGCCGGCGACCGTGACGAGCAGCCGGTCGGCGGCGGTGACCCCGGTCTTGACCCCGGTGACCGTCCCGTCCGCGAAGGTCGTCCGTGGCGCGGCCGGCAGCGGGTCACCCGGTTCGGCGACGGCGATGCCGAAGGTCCGCCCGGGCTCGTGGGCGCCGGTGAGGATCGCGACGAGGTGCCCGAGGGCGGGCAGGTCGAGCGCGCGCCGCCCGATCTCGGTGAGCACGAGGGTGGTCTCCAGGACGCCGAGGCCGGCGCCGCCGAGGCGTTCCGGGACCGCGAGGGTGAGCAGTCCGGTCTGGCCGAGAGCGGCCCATGCCTTGTCCGGATCGCCGGCGCTCCCGTCGAGCACCTCACCGGCGAGCCGGCTGATCGCCTGGTGTGACCCGTCCGGCTGAAAATCCATGACACTGATTAGAACACGTTTCAGTTTGGGCGCACCACGGTCGGGTGACACAGGGACGCAACGCGCCGTTGCTAGGCTTGATTCAGAGGCGAAAGGGCGACCATGGCAGTCACGAGAACGAGTACCACCACGGCCACCGCGCGCGGCGCGCTCACCGGCGCCGACATCGCGGGTTCGGCCGCACAGCGCGACCGGCGCCGCCGGATCCTGGAGGCCACGCTGGCGCTGGCGTCCAAGGGCGGTTACGACGCGGTGCAGATGCGCACGGTCGCCGAGCGGGCCGGGGTCGCCCTGGGCACGCTCTACCGCTACTTCCCCTCGAAGATCCATCTGCTGGTGTCGGCGCTGGCCGGCGAGTTCGAGACGATCCAGGACAAGATCGGCAAGAAGCCTGTTCCGGGCGATACGCCGTATGACCGGACGCTCTACGTCCTCGGCCGGATGACCCGGACCATGCAGCGCGAGCCGTTGCTCGCCGAGGCGATGACCAGGGCCTTCATGTTCGCCGACCCGTCGGCGAGCGCCGAGGTCAACGCGGTGGCCGGCCTCATGGAGGACATGCTGACCCGGGCCATGCACGCCGGCGACGACGGTGAGCCGACCGCCGACGACCGGGCCAAGGCGCGGGTGATCGGTGACGTGTGGCTGTCCAACCTGGTGGCCTGGGTGACCCGCCGGGCGTCGGCGAACGATGTCGTCAACCACCTCGAGCTGGCCACCCGGCTGCTGGTCCGCTGAGCGTCACCCGGCCAGGGCGGTCAGCTTCTCCAGGGCCTGCTGCGCGGCGGGCCCGGCCTGTTTCTCCAGCATGGCGGCCATCGGCCCGTTGAGCGCCGGCCCGGCGAACTCCATCTCGTAGGTGACCCGGGAGCCGGCGCCCTCGGGTTCGATGACGAAGCGGTTCTTCGCCTTGACGCCCATCGGGCCGTCGCCGGCCATCTCCAGGCGGTTCGGGGCGTCCGCGGCGACGACCTTCCAGGCCATCTCGGCGGGCATGCCCATCAGCTTCACCTTCTGCTTGTACGTGGTCCCCTCGGCCACGGTCGCCGGCACCTCGCCGGTGAAGCCCTGGTGCATGGCGTTCCACTCGGGCGTGCGGGGCAGATCGGTGATGACCTGCCACACCTTGTCCGGCTCGGCGGTGGTGGTGGCCGAGACGCTCACCTTGGGCATGTCTTCCTCCTCATCACGGGGTGGGGCCGCCCGGCCTTCGTCACGGTGTGGTGACCAGGTCCAGGCCGGCCACGTGTCCGAAGGTCATCGCGGGTCCGAGGGTGGAGCCGGCGCCGGCGTAGCTGTGGCCCATCACGGCGGCACTGGCGTTTCCGGCGGCGTACAGGCCGGGGATCACCGAGCCGTCCGGGCGCACCACCCGGGCCCGGGCGTCGGTGAGCAGCCCGCCCTTGGTGCCGAGGTCGCCGGGCACGATCGTGAAGGCGTAGAACGGCGGCAGCCAGATCGGCGCGAGGCAGGGGCTGGGCGTGTTGGTGGGGTCGGCGAAGTAGGCGTCGTACGCGCTGTCGCCCCGGTGCCAGTCGGTGTCCCGGCCGGCGCGGGCCTGCGCGTTGAACCGGTCGACGGTGGCCCGCAGCGCACCGGCCGGCACGCCGATCTTCGCGGCCAGCCCGGCCAGGGTCCAGTCCTTGACCAGGGCGCCGCTCTCGTACCACTCGTCCGGGTAGGGCAGCAGCGGGGCGAGGTCCTTGAACAGGTAGCGGTTCCGGTAGTCCTGGTCGGTGATCATCCAGCAGGGGATGTGGCCCTTTTCGTACATCACGTGCACGACGTCGCTGTACGGCGCGGCCTCGTTGACGAACCGCTGCCCGGCCCGGTTGACGAAGATGGTGCCGGGCAGGGTCCGCTCGGAGAGGCAGAACCAGGGCTCGCCCGGCAGCGGGATCATCGGCCCCCACCAGGCGTCGTCCATCAGGGCGAGCGCGGCCCCGGCCCGCTCGCCGGCCTCGATGCCGTCGCCGGTGTTGGAGTCCGCCCCGATCGTCCAGTCGGTGCCGATCGGCGCGGCCTGGTACTGCTTGCGCATCCGCTCGTTGTGCTCGAACCCGCCGCTGGCCATCACCACGCCGCGCCGGGCCCGGATCAGCGTCTCGGCGCCGTCGCGCCGGGCCAGCACCCCGGCCACCCGGCCGTTCTCGACGTGCAGGTCGAGCAGCGGGGTGTTCAGCCAGACCGGCACACCGGCGGCGATCAGCCCGGCCCGCAGTCCACCGGCCAGCGCCTGGCCCATGGTGACCGGCTTCTGTCCCTGGGCCGCGAGCTGGAGATAGCGCCAGAGGATCTCGCTGGCCGTGGCGACGCCGCGCGGGTGGCGGGCGACCAGCGACAGCCACCGGTAGTCGATCGTGTAGACCACGGTTCCGGCGGGACTGGCCTGGTACGGCCCGTTGAGGTGGGCCAGCTCGTCACCGAGGACGTTGGCGTCGAGGGCCCGCGGCTCGATCGAGCGGCCGTTGGGCATGCCACCGGGCAGCTCGGGATAGTAGTCCGGATAGTCCTTCATCCAGGCGAACCGCAGCGGTGTCCAGCGTTGCAGGAAGGCGATGGTGCGCGGCCCGTTGGTGAGGAAGGCCTGACGGCGGGCGGCCGGCACCTCGGGTCCGGCCACGGCCGCCAGGTAGGTGTCGGCCTTGCTGAACGTGTCCGGCACCCCGGCGGCGAGCAGAACGTCGTTGTTCGGCACCCAGATCCCGGCGCCGGACCGGGCCGCCGATCCACCGTAGACGGGCGCCTTCTCGATGAGAACCGTGTTCAGTCCGTTGCGGGCCGTCGTGAGGGCGGCTGTCATCCCGGCCGCGCCGGCACCCACCACGACCACGTCGTATTCCACGGTGACCGCCATGGCCTCCCCATCCGCCGGGCCGTTTACGTGTCCGCAATAACTAGAACAGGTTATAGCAGTGTGATGAGATTCACTAGGTCCGATGGGGCTGGCGTGAGGGAGCCTGACAGGGTGACCGACAGTGAGAACGGCCGCCGGCTGCACGCCGTCGACGACGCGCTGCTGCGCCGCCGCGAGGCGATCAGCGACCTGGGCGACGCGCTGCGACTGCTCATCGAGCACGCCACCGCCACCGAGGCGCCCACCGAGGAGCTGCGCCGGGCCGCCGAGCGGATCCGGCAGGCGGCCGCACCGCTGGGCGAGCGGGCCCGCGGCCGGCACGAGCCGCCGTCCGCCGACGACATGCGCGCCGGGGTGCGCCTCTACAACCCGGTGACCGGGGCGGGCAGCGCCTTCGCCCCGCCGCTGGAAATCCACCAGGAGGGTGAGATCACGGTCGGCGCCTGCACGCTCGGGCTGGCCTTCGAGGGGCCGCCCAGCTATGCGCACGGCGGGGTCAGCGCCATGCTGCTCGACCAGATGCTGGGCTATGCGGCCGGCGCCTCCGGCAATCCGGGCATGACGGTCCGGCTCGACACCGGCTACCGCAGACCGGTCCCGCTGCTCACCCCGCTGCGGCTGACCGCCGAGGTGGTCGACGTGGACGGGCGGCGGGTCACCGTGGCCGGATCGATCGCCACCGCGGCCGAGCCCGGCGAGATCCTGGTCGCGGCGACCGGCGTGTTCGTCGGTCTGCGTGCCGAGCAGGCGCGGAGGCTGTTCGGCGCGATCGCCGGGCGCGGCGAGGAGTCCCGGGCCGGCTGATCACTCGATGACGCGGGCCTGGTGGGCGTCGCGGTCGCCCGGGGCGACATCCGGATGGGTCAGACCTTCGGCGTACGGGCGGGCGCGCGCCACCAGCTCCGGGGTGAGCCCGTTGCGGGTGGCCAGCAGGTCCACCCAGCCCGGCAGCAGCGCGAGAATCGGGCCGGCCTCGTCGCCGTACTCCTCGCGGATCTGCTGGGCCACGTAGGCGACCCGGTGCGGTGAGCAGCCGAGCGCCAGCGCGGGCACGTCCAGCGGCCAGGCGTCGAGCACCGCGCCGGCCTCGTCCTGGGCGTCCGGCCAGCGGCCCATCCACTCGGCGGCCAGCTCCGGCAGATCCGCCCGGTCGCGCGGGACCGGGTGCCGCGGCAGCGACGCGACGACCGTCTCGGCCAGGCGGCGGCAGCGCAGGTACTCGGCGTGCTGCTCGGCCGACTCGCCGCCCAGCGCGGTCAGCCCGAACAGCGCGGGCAGCACGTCCTCGAGCAGCTCGGGGTCGTCGGCCGCGCGCCACGAGGTGCCGCCCGCCGCGACCGGGCCGACGCCGACCTGCCACGCGGCCAGGGCCTCCTCGGGTGAGGCATAGAAGCCGGCGTGCACCGGGAGCGGGGTGACCGTGCACGTGTCGACGTCCCAGAGGTACCAGCGCACCGGGGCGTCCGGCACGGCGAACGGCGCCACCACGGCGAAGCGGGTGCCGTACCGGTCGGGGGTCCACAGCACCGGGCCGCCGAGCGCCGGGCCGGGTGCCGCAAGGCCGGTCCGTTCACGCAGCGGCGACGGCAGGATCGCGGTGACGGCGGCGCGCACCCGGTCAGCGCCCGTATCGGCGACCGCGTCGGCCAGCGCCTCGGCGAAGTGCTCCGGCCCGATGTAGTCGTCGCTCTTGGCGAGCAGCTCGTCCAGGTGCCCGCTCTCGGCGGCCGCGAGCAGTTCGGCGGTATCGGCCGGGGTGCGATCCGCCAGCTCGGTGAGCAGCGGGCCGAGCCGGAAACACAGCTCGTCCTCCAGGGCGGTGCCGGTGGCCGGCGACTCCCGCAGCGACTCGGCCAGGGCCCGGGCGTGCGGGCGGGCCGCCTCCACCCGGCGGGTGAACGCCTCCGTCCAACCGGAGACCATGTTGGACAGCGACACCCTCCGGGCGTGGTCGCGTCGGCGGCTCGCCCTGGCTGCCGCCGCCGATTTCTGGGACTTCTTGCGCTTACGAGAGACCGGCACGGGCCGAGAATATGTGGCCGTCTCTGTCCCGGCCCGCCGTCGTCACCCGCACGGGCGGTTCAGCACCGCTCCGGGGCCCAGTCGTCACCGCCCCGCAGGAACGCCGCGGCGGTGTACTCCCCGGCCTGCCCGTCGGTCAGCTGCGGCCGGTTCGCCGACACGATCGCGCCCGGCCCGGCGTTGCGGTACTCGAAGAACCGCGCCTCCTCCCACGGCCAGGCGCCGAAGTCGCTCCAGGCGACGTCCGGGATGTGCGCGCCGATCCAGGACTCCCGGATGATCGTCTGGCCGATCGCGTTCGGGTCGTTGCTCGGGTGCCACGGGCGGCCCAGCAGGACGGTCCCGGCCGGGGCGTCCGAGGTGAACCGGCTGCGCTGGAAGAGCAGCCCGTACGGGTTGGTGATGTCGGTGCTCGGCGCGGTGACGTATCCGTTCGGGGTGCTGCCGCGGTTCAGCGAGTGGATCCGGCAGCGGTCGAAGACGGCGGTGGCCCGGCCGAAGATGAAGTCGACGTCGCCCTCCACATAGCAGTCGCGCAGGTGGACCCGGGCCACCACGCCGGCCGCGCTGCTGTTCACGTACATGGTGTCCTGGTTGGCCAGGAACCGCACCCGGTCGAAGATCAGCCGGTCGGCACGGGTCAGCACGGCCACCGCCTGCCGGTTGGTGATCTCCGGGTGGGCGGCCTCGTCGAAGAGGTTCGCGAAGGTCAGGTTCACGGCCCGGAAGTCGGCGCCGCTGACGGTTACCGAGGCGCTGCCGGAGGTGCCCCAGGGCGTGCCGTCCGGCTTGAGGGTGCCGTTGGCGCGGTCGTCGGCGATCACCACGTCGTCCGGGCGGCGGCCGAGGCCGCGCAGCTCCAGGAACGGCTTCGTGGCGGGGACGACGACCTGGCCGAGGTAGGTGCCGGGGCGCACGCCGATGACGAACGGCTCGGTCGCCCCGGCCGGGGCCGCGTCGATCGCGGCCTGGATTCCGGTGTGGTCGCCGCTGCCGTCGACGGCGACTGTCAGGTCCGGTCGCCGGCCGCCCGCGAGGGCCGGGGTGGTGGTCAGCCCGGTCGCCACGATGCCGAGGCCGGAGGACATGCCGAGGAAGGTACGCCGACGCATACCACAACTCCTTGATGAGGGGATTGCGCTGGAGGAAAGCGCTTTCCTCGCCACCGTAGACGGGTCGCCGGACGACGTCAACGAAATCTTCGGCGTGAGTGACAGGCGTGGATACAGTGGCGTGATGGTCGAACCGATCTCCCGCCGGTCCCTGCTGCGCACCGCGGCGGCCGGCGCCGCGGCGGTCACCACCGGAGCCGCCGCCTCGCCCGCTACCGCCGCCGTCACCGGGGCCCGCGTTCCCGCCGCGGTCCGTGAGCTCGAAGAGAAGATCCGGGCCGGCATGGCGGCGTACCGGATTCCCGGCGTCGCCTACGGCCTCTACTACCAGGGCCGTGAATACGTCGGCGGCTTCGGGGTCACCGACGTGGCCGCTCCCGCCCCGGTCGACGGCGACACCGTCTTCCGGATCGCGTCCACCACCAAGACCTTCACCGGTACGGCCGCGATGCGGCTCACCGAACGCGGGCGCCTCGACCTCGATCGCGCCGTCCGCGCCTACCTGCCCGGCTTCCGGACCACCACCTCCCCCGGGGTCACCGTGCGGCAGGTCCTCAACCACAGCGCCGGCTGGCTCGGCGACGTCTTCACCGACACCGGCAGCGGCGACGACACCCTGGAGAAGTACGTGGCGGCCCTGGAGACGGCGCCGCAGCTGACCCCGCCCGGTGCGGTGATGGCGTACAACAACGCGGCCATCGGTCTCGCCGGCCGGCTCATCGAGGTGACCACCGGCACCGTCTACGAACGCGCCCTGCGATCCCTGGTCCTCGACCCGCTCCGGTTGCGGGACACCGCGTTCACACTGGACGAGCTGGCGGGCGCCACGGTGGCCGTGCCGCACGGCGCCGACGCGTCCGGCGACCCGGTGCCGGTGCCGGAGGCGCTGGCCATCCCGCGCAGCCTGCACGCGGCCGGCGGCCTCTACTCCACGGCCCGCGACCAGCTGCGCTGGGCCCGCTTCCACCTCGGCGACGGCGGCCCGCTGCTCACCCGGCGCTCACTGCGGGCCATGCGGTGGCGGCCCGGCCCCGGCGGCACGCTGTTCGTCGAGGTCGACGGCTTCGGCGTCACCTGGATGCTGCGCCCCACCGCCGAGGGCCCGCGCGTCGTCCAGCACGGCGGCGACCTGCCCGGCCAGCACTCCGGCTTCCTGCTCGTACCGGAACGCGGCCTCGCGCTCACCGTCCTCACCAACTCGGAGAGCGGCCCGGCCCTGCTCGCCGAACTGTTCGCCGACGACTGGGCGCTGACCCGCCTGGCCGGCCTGCACAACCTGCCGGCCACCCCGCGTTCGCTCACCCCCGCCCAGCTGGCCGGGTACGAGGGCCGTTACGTGGCCGAGCAGATCGGCTTCGCCGGCGAGCATGCGTCCATCGCACTCGACCTGGTCGCCGCGGGCGGCCGTCTGAGCGGCCGCACCGACAGCGCCGAGGCGATGGTGCTGCCGTTCTACCGTCGCGACCACGTGCTGGTGTGGGCCCCCGACGGCACCGACGCGCACACCCGGGCCGACTTCGTCCGCGACCCGGACGGCTCGGTCGGCTGGCTCCGCTTCAGCGGCCGCCTCTTCCGGCGCACCCCGCCCGGCACCGCAACCCTCCGCGCCACCGGCCACACCCCGGCGCCGCTACCCGCCACCCTGCCCCACCCGCCCCGCCGCTGACGCGCCCCTACCCGTCGCGCCCCGTCGCGCCCCGGCCCGGCACGGCGCGGTGCGGCGCGGTGCGGCACGGCGCGGTGCGGCACGGAAGATGGGGACTGCTCAGCGGCGGCGCCACGGTCGGCTCATGCCGAATGGCCGGCGGTCAGTAGTTCTCACCAGTCTGCTGACGGCGCTGGAGGCGGCGTTCCTCCAGCTTGCGCCAGCGGTTGTAGACCAGGACCGCGGCCTCGACCGGCTCCGGCGCGCAACCGGCCTCCCACTGCCGCGGCAGGAACGACTCGGCGCCCAGCCACAGCAGGTCACTCATCGGAACCGTGCCGCCGTTCATCCGCATCAGCTCCTCCGCCACCTGAACCGCGTGATCACTGCGACGCCACATCTCGAGGCTGGAGCTGCCGTGCGTCAGCTCGTCGTGGTCGTCCGGATGCAGATCCATGTGCGCGTTCGTCCTTCATAGCTGCGTATTCGCAGGTCAGCGGGGGTGAATGCGTCACTCTGGTGCGCTGCCGACGATCCTGTCAAGGCCGCTCGGACGAAGATCACGCCAACGCCGGGACATATCGGTCACCCGTCGCAAGCCACGCCGGAACGTTGGGGCGAGGCCGGCTTCCCAGCCCCCCGCATCGCCTGCTCACGGCCGCGCAGCCTGTCACGCGGTTGGGCGATCGCGGATTCCGGCAAGGCCGGAGCACACCATCCTGGATCTGTGGGCACCTACATGACCTATGAGCTTGGCGGGTACTCACGCAGTTCCTTCCGTGTGCACCTGCCCGTTCGCCGTTCCTGCCGTGTGCGCCTGCCCGCACTTGGTGATCGATCATGTGCGCCCACCCGATACGGAGAACCGTAACCGCCCGCTCGCCGCGACCGGCGTCACGGCCGCGGGCCGGCGGTGTGCGTACCTGGGAAGCCAACCGGACCCGCTCAGCGCAGGCGAGAAGGTGACTCGGCGGCCGCGGCACAGGCGCAAGCGGGCACGAGATCGCGAGAGCGAGCAGCCAACCACGCCCAGCGGCCGCGGCACAGGCGCGAGTGGGAACGGGATCGCGAGGGTGAGCGGCAGGCGAGCCCGGCGGCCGCGGCACGGGCGCGAGTGGGAACGGGGTCGCGAGGGTGAGCGGGCGGCAACGCCCGGCGCGGGCGGCAACGCCCGGCGCGGGCGGCACGGGCGTGCGTGGGCAGCGGATCGCGTGCGCCGGCGGGACGGCCGGGATTCGGCGGGGGCGGGGATGCCCGTACCGGAAAGGAAAGGGTGGGAGGGGACGGCCGGGCGTTGACAAGTGTGAATTGCGGGAGGGAAATTGGGAGCGCTCCCAACACTCCGTCCCCTGGAGACCAAGCATGAAACGCATCCCCCGAGTCACCTGGTGGGCCAGCGTCGTGGCGGCGCTCTGTGCCGGCTTCGCGGCGGTGGCCGTGGCCCAGCCGGCGCAGGCGGCCACCGGGTTCACCGTGTCCGGCACGCAGATCCTGGAGGGCAACGGCACGCCGTTCGTAATGCGTGGCGTCAACCACGCGCACACCTGGTACACGAGTCAGCTCGGCTCGCTGGCGAACATCAAGGCGCTCGGCGCGAACACCGTCCGGGTGGTGCTGAGCAGCGGCAACCGGTGGACCAGGAACGACGCGGCGGACGTCAGCAACGTCATCGCCCAGTGCAAGGCCAACAAGCTGATCTGCGTGCTGGAGGTGCATGACACGACCGGGTACGGCGACGAGGGCGCCGCCGCGACGCTGGCGCAGGCCGCCGACTACTGGGTCTCGATCAAGAGCGCGCTGGACGGCCAGGAGAACTACGTCATCCTGAACATCGGCAACGAGCCCTACGGCAACACCAATCCGGCGGGCTGGGTGGCCGACACGAAGAACGCGATCACGCGGCTGCGGGCGGCCGGGTTCGCGCACCAGATCATGGTCGACGCGCCGAACTGGGGCCAGGACTGGTCGTTCACCATGCGGGACAACGCGGCGTCGGTGTTCGCCGCCGACCCGAACCGCAACACCGTCTTCTCGGTGCACATGTACGGCGTGTTCGACACGGCCGCCGAGATCACCGACTACCTCAACCGGTTCCGGACCGCCGGGCTGCCGCTGGTGATCGGCGAGTTCGGGCACAACCATTCGGACGGTAACCCGGACGAGGACACCATCCTGGCCACCGCGCAGCAGCTCGGCGTCGGCTATCTGGGCTGGTCGTGGAGCGGCAACGGGGGCGGCGTCGAGTACCTCGACATGGTCACCGACTTCGACCCGGCCCAGCTGACCTCGTGGGGCCAGCGGCTGTTCAACGGCGCGAACGGGATCAAGGCCACTTCCAAGCAGGCGACGGTCTTCGGTGAGCAGCCGTCGACCTCGCCGTCGAACTGGCCGCCGTCGGACCCGCCGCCGTCCTCCCCGTCGTCGTCCGCGCCCACCGGCGCATGCGCCGCAACCTATCGAGTGTCCAACTCGTGGCCGGGCGGGTTCCAGGGCGACGTCACGGTCAAGGCGGGCAGCGCCGCGATCACCGCGTGGACGGTGAGCTGGGCCTGGCCGAACGGGCAGCGGTTCACCAACACGTGGAGCGCGACGGTGACCACCTCCGGTGAGACGGTCACCGCGAAGAACGCCGCCTGGAACGGCCGCCTGGCCGCCGGGGCCACCACGAACTGGGGATTCACCGGCACCTTCACCGGCGCCAACACCGCCCCGGCGACGGTGACCTGCACCGCCTCCTGAACCCGGGTGCCGCTCATCGACCTGACGGTGGGCGGCACCCATTCTTGAAGATCACTCGTTCACCGCAGAGGAACTTCCCCGCGGGAGGACGATGTGAGTTTCTCGTTCCGGCACGGCGACGTCGCCGTCCACATCACCGTCGAGCCGGAGACCGGCGCACACGGCGGATGCCGCCTGCCCGGCTCCGCCGGATCATCCGGTGAGACGATCCTCTACCCACCGCTGCACGCCGACCTGGTGCTGCCGGACACCGACCCCGGCGACAGCGAGCTGCACTACCGGCCCGGCCTCGGCAGCTGGCGGTCCGGTCTCAGCGAGGGCGAGTTCGCGCGTTACGCCGGTGTCCCGTACGGGCTGCTCGGCCGGCACCTGGTGATGTTCCTGTGCACCGAGGCGTTCCGCTGCCGCAGCCGCACCATCACGTTCCAGCCGCACCGGCTCTACGCGTTCCTGGCCGGCCTCGGCTCGCTCTCCGAGTCGACCGTCCGCGGCGGCTGGTTCACCGAACTGGAGGAACAGCTGCACCGCACGCTGCGGCACGGCTGGGTCAACGAGGGGACCGGCGGTTCGGGCTTCCTGGTCAGCGGCCGCAGCCGGCAGACCGACGGCTTCCTCGACTCGTCGTCGGAATGCCCGCCGGTGATCACCCTGGAGGCCGAGTTCGCCAAGTCGGCGCTGCGCTGGATCCCGCTCGACGCCGACACCGTACGCACGCTGGGCCGCCAGTCGTGCCTCGCCCTGGACGTCTACATCTGGCTCACCCTGGTCGGCACGTACCTCGACGACGCCCGCCAGTTCCCCTGGCCGTCGCTGCTCGCCCGGTTCAGCGCGGCGGGTGAGGACCAGGCCGCCTTCCGCTCCCGCTTCGAGGCCTGCCTCAACGACATCCGCAGGGTCACTCCACTGCCGCCGGTCACCGCCGACACCCCGGGCATCGAGATCCGCCCGGCGTCGTCGTGCGTCGGCTCCTTCCATCGTGCGTGGCCCCTCCCCCGCCCGGTCCAGGCATGATCAACGTCCGGCTGGTCGCGGGGGCTGCTTGAAACCGCCCGGTTTCAGACAGCGCCCACAGCCAGCTGAAGGTTTGTCAGGAGCGCAACCAGCTGCGGACGGCGAGGGTGGCCCGGACGTCGTCCTCGTTGTAGGTCAGGAGGCGGGTGGCGGCCGCCTGGTCGCCCTGGCGTGCGGCGGCGTGCCACGACTGGGACTGGAGGCCGCCCGGGTCGGGGTCGCGCCAGGTGTGGCCGGGACCGTGGGTGGCCATCGCCTTGAGGCCGTGGCCGGCGCGGGAGTCCACGGTGGCGCGGACCAGTGGCAGCAGGTCGATCCAGCGGTCCGGGCCGGCGGGGCCGGACGGCAGGGGCGGGAAGCGGCGGGCCTGGCGGGGCTCGGGGGCGCCGTAGTGGAAGACCAGCAGGTCGGGGGTCCCGGCGGCCAGTGCGGTGAGACGGTCGAGGCAGCGGCGGGCGAGGAGTTCCTCGTCCCGGTCGGTGGTCACCCGCGGGTCGAAGTACGACTCGTAGCGGCTCACGCCGTTCGACGTGATCAGCAGGCCCCACAGGTAGACACGGTCGTCGGCGCCCCATTCGATGTCGATGTCGACCTCGACGGCGGCCCGGGGGACGTCGGCCCGTTCGCGGCGGCGCACGATCAGGCCGTCGGCGGCCAGACGGGCGGCGGTCACCGCCTTGCGGAGGCGGAAGGCGCGGGTGCGCAGGTGCGGGACCTCGGTGCCGTACATGCCGGTGAGTAGGGTCTCCGGGTCGCTGGCGGCCAGGTCTGCCACGGTGTGCACGCCGGCCGCGCGCAGGGCCAGGTATTCGCGGGCGCTCAGGGCGCCGCGGAGGACGGCGCTCACGTCCGTACCGGGAAGGGTGTCGACACAGACCGGCGACCAGCGGCAGGTGGCGCACTCGGCCTGGCCGATCGGATCGACCAGCGGAAGCGGATCGCCGGCGGCGCCGGTACGGCGGCGGGCCACGTCGGCGACCCGGCAGCGGAAGCCGTGTTCGTGGTCGTAGCGTTCCAGGGCACTGCGGGTGGCGACGCCGGTGGTCCGGGAGAAGGTGCGGAAGGCGGGGGCCGTCAGGTCGTACCAGACGAGCAGCGGATCGCCGGGGCGGTCGTCGCCGCAGATCGCGCCGCGCGGGTGGGTGGCCTGGTGGCCGCACGCCTCCAGCATCCGCCAGTAGTGGGCCAGCTGGAGCAGGTCCTCCTCGCGCTGTCGCGCGCCGCCGTCGGGCAGGGCCACGGCGTCCTCGAAGGACGGCGCCTTGAGGGTGCTGGCCAGGGCGTTGTCGAATTTGCGGTCGAGGACGTGGTGGGCCTTGATGTCGGCCGGGTGGTAACCGCCGCCGGTGTCGCGAAGCAGGATGTCGGGTTTGCCGGTGCGGCCGCCGGCGACGTCGTCGGGGAGCCGGCCACCGGCGATGACGGCCGCGCCGGCCCGCATGGCGCCGATGGTGGCGCCGATGTGGACGCGTTTGTCGCCGTCGAGGTCGCGCAGGTCGACGTAGCCGGGCAGGTTCAGTGCCGGCCAGGCGGTGAGGACCTCGGTCTCGAAGTCGACGCCGGTGTCGTAGAGGGCCTGCAACTCGGGCGCGACCGGCAGCACGGGGCGGGGCACGGTGGGGTCGTAGTCGTTGTGCACGGCGCGCGGGCAGGACTTGGCCGCGTAGCCGCCGAGTAGGAGCGGCCGCAAGTCAGGGCCACTCGCCGGGGCGCAGGGTGCCGCTGGTGAGGCCGTCGCGGGCGCGGGCGACGGCGTCGAGGCCGAGCGCGCTCAGTTCACGCAGGGCTCTTTCCGCGTCGTCCAGGGCACGGAAGGCGGCACCGTAGCGGCGCTGTTCCTCGAGGTCCATCTGCGGGATGCGGGAACCGCGGATGTCCGTCCGAAACGTTCCGCTGCCGCTGGTGTTGCGCGCGGCATTGGCGGAGCCGCGCAGGAATCCGCGCAGATAGTCGGTGTCCAGTTGATCGCTCGCGGAGGTCGCGGTCCGCTCCCCGATGTCGACGATTCCGGCGCGGGCGAGGTCGGCGATGCGTAGCGTCCCGCCCTCGATCGATCCGGGTCCGGCGGTGAGATCCGGCAGTGCGGCGGCGATCCGGTGCAGCGCCTGGAGGATCCGCTCGCGGGCGGCGGCGTATTCGCCGGCCAGGTCGGCCCGGGCCACCGGGATGTGCGCGGCCGGGGTGAGGTCGACGTTCTCGTCCAGCAGATCGATCACCGGTACGTCCACGGCCGGCCGGGGTTCGGCGGCGAACGGCTCGTCCGGGTCGGCGTGGGTCAGGTCGGTCAGCCGGATCTCGGCGGCCGGGCGCTCGCCGTCGGTGGGGCGGCGCAGCACCCACAGGTGGACCGGTTGCGCGTGCGAGGCGACCAGTCCCGGGGGCAGGGCGACGATCTGTTCCAGGACTCCGCCGCGCAGGAGCTCCGATCGGATGCGTTTGCCGGCCCGGCGATAGGCGACCGAGGGTGGCATCACGAAGACGACCCGTCCACCGGGCGCCGTGTGCGCGTAGCAGTGTTGCAGCCAGGCGAGTTCGCTCTCCGCCTTGGTGGGGATGCCGAACTCCCATCGCCGGTCGAGCATCAGGCTGTCCCGGCCCCAGTCGGTGAGCCCGGCCGGTGGATCGCAGACGACCAGATCGGCGCGCAGGCCGGGCCAGGCGTCCTGCTGGAAGGAGTCGCCGATCCGCATCTCCAGTTCGGCTCCGGCGAGGACGGCCCGGGCCCGGGCCAGCCGGGCCGCCGCCGGGTTGCCGTCCTGGCCGGTGAGGCGGACGCCGGGCCGGTTCACGCAGGCCAGCAGCAGGGAGCCGGCGCCGGCGGCCGGGTCGAAGACGGTGCCGGTGACGTCGCCGGCCACGTGGGCGACCGCCCGGGCCAGGTGCCTGGTGGTCAGGGCGGCGCCGGAGGCGATCAGGCGCTCGGTGAAGCCGGCGACCACGTCGGCCGGTGAGGTGGCGGCGGCCATGTCCCGCAGCCGTAGCCGGGACGGTTCGTCGAGCCGCCCCGCGGACTCCCCGGCGGTCAGCAGCTCGGCGATCTCGGCCACCCCGGCGGTCATGTCCTCGCCGTACCGGGCGCGCAGCTCCTGCCAGATCAGCACCTCGTCGGAGACGTCGGTGTTCTTGCGCTGGCGGTCGAGCCAGCCGGTGATCTCGGAGAGGGCGAAGAGCGCGTTGCGGCCGCCGCCGACCGGTTCGGGGAAGTCGGCATGTCGTCGCCGCCAGTTGGAGACCGCGGCGCGGGTCACCCCGGCCAGGCGTGCCACCTCCGCGGCGGAGATGAGGCGGCCGTCAGCGCCTGAGGTGGGACCCGTCACGGCCCGACCCTACACGTTGACCAGCGTTCTCACGGCGGCGGCGCATAACAGTGTCAACACATCCCCGCCGGTCCTGGCTCCGGGTCCGCTGGGTCAGGACCACACAGACCAGTACGGCCAGGGCCGCGACCACGGCCGACGGCGCCAGGTGCTCGCCGAGCAGCAGGGCGGACCAGAGCAGGGTCAGGATCGGCTGGGCCAGCTGGATCTGGCCGACCCGGGCGATGCCGCCCCGGGCCAGGCCCGCGTACCAGGCGAAGAACGCCAGGAACATCGAGATCACGGTGAGGTACGTGAAGGCCGCCCACGCCGTGGGACCGGCCTGCGGTGGATGACTCCACACGGCGGCCAGGGTGAGCGGGACGGTTACCGGCAGGGCCACGAGCAGGGCCCAGCAGATGGTACGGGCGCCGCCCAGCTCCCGGGAGAGGGCGCCACCCTCGGCGTAACCGAGGCCGCACAGGGCGATGGCCGCCAGCAGGTGCAGGTCGGGCGTGGACAGTGTGCCGTGGACGGTTCCGCTGGCGGCCAGGAAGGTCAGGACGGCCAGCAGCCCGGCGCCACCGGCCAGCCAGAACGCGGGTGGCGGGCGCTCGCCGGCGCGCAGGACGGCCAGCACCGCGGTGGTGGCCGGGAGCAGGGTGACGACCACGGCGCCGTGCGAGGCGGTCTCGCTCGTCAACGCCAGCGAGGTGAAGAGCGGGAACCCGGCCACCACCCCGGCCGCCACGACGGTCAGCCGCCGCCACTGGGCCGCGGTGGGCCGGGGCGCCCGGGTGAGCCACAGGTAGGCCGCGGCGAGGACGGCCGCGCCGACCGCCCGGCCGAACGCCACGAACCACGGGTCCAGCTCCTGCACCGCCACCCGGGTGGCCGGCAGGGACAGGCTGAAACCGAGCACTCCCAGGGCTCCGGCTGTTATCGCTCCGGCCACAGTAGCGTTACTCTTATCCGTCATGGGTAACAGTAACGCAGCCGATCGGGTCGTCCAAGATCTGCGAGTGCTGGCGGGCACCGCCGCGGCCGGGACACGACTGCCGTCGGTGCGTGAGCTGACCCTCCGGCACCAGGCCTCCCCGGTCACCGTCGCCGAGGCGATCCGGCAGCTCGTGGCGGAAGGGCTGGTGGAGACCCGGTCCGGGCGGGGCACCTTCGTGGCGGCCCGCCCCGGCCCGGCCGCGGCACCCGACCTGTCCTGGCAGACGGTGGCGCTGGGCCCCCGGCGGTTCGGCGAGGAGGAGATGCAGGCGTTACTGGCGTTACCGCCATCCGGCGCGATCCCGCTGTCCGGTGGCTACCTGGACGCCGATCTGCAACCGGCCGCCGCGCTCGGGGCGGCGCTGGCCCGGGCCGCCCGTCAGCCGGCCGCGTGGCAGCGGGGGCCGGCCGAGGGGCGGGCCGATCTGCGGGCCTGGTTCGCCCGGGAGGCCGGTGGCGGACTGCGCGCCGACGACATGGTGATCTGCCCGGGCGGTCAGGCGGCGCTGTCGTCGACGTTGCGGGCGCTGACCGAACCGGGCGACACCCTGCTCGTCGAGTCGCCCACCTATCTCGGGGCGCTGGCCGCCGCCCACGCCGCCGGGCTGCGCGTGGTGCCGGTGCCGGCCGACCACGACGGGGTGCGGCCCGACCAGCTGGCGGCCGCGTTCGCCCGCACCGGGGCGCGGCTGTTCTACTGCCAGCCGCTGTTCGCGAACCCGACCGGCGCGACCCTCTCCCTCGCTCGGCGGCCGGAGGTGCTCGCCGCCGTCCAGGACGCCGGGGCGTTCCTGATCGAGGACGACTACGCCCGCGATCTGGCCATCGACGGTGATCCGCCCGCGCCGCTGGCGTCGGCCGACCCGCACGGTCACGTCATCCACCTGCGGTCGCTGACCAAGTCGGCGGCGCCCGGGCTGCGGGTCGCCGGGCTCGGGGCACGTGGTCCGGCGGGCGCCCGGCTGCGGGCCGCCCGGCTGCTCGACGACTTCTTCGTGTCGGGGCCGCTGCAACAGGCCACAGTGGAGTTCGTGACCAGCCCGGCGTGGGGGCGGCATCGTCGCGGGCTGCGGGCCGAGCTGGCGACCCGGCGGGCGGCGCTGCTCGACGCGCTGCGACGTCATCTGCCCGGCCTGGCGCCGCCGGTGGTCCCGCGTGGGGGCCTGCACCTGTGGGTGCGGCTGCCGGACGGCGCCGACGACGTGGCGGTGGCCTCGGCCGCCGCTGCCGCCGGGGTGATCGTCTTTCCCGGGCGGGCCTGGCACGCGGCCGAGCCGCCCGGGCCGTTCCTGCGGCTGACCTATGCGGCCACCGGGGCGGAGACGATGGACGAGGCCGTCCAGCGCCTCCGCCGGGTGTTGCTCTGAGCCGGAGCGGGCAGGTAAGCCCGGCGGGCGCGGCAGACGCTCGCGTGGCAGCGGCTCGCGGGGCAGGGCGGTACTGTGCCTAACGCGTACGATAAATGGGTTTTGTCAGGTCCCGCAGAAGGTGCGGTAGGTGCCGAAGTCCGGCGGAGCCGGGGCCGCGTAGCGGGCCAGTTCGGGGCGCTCGTCGAAGGGTGACGTGACCGCCTCCAGGAGGTGGCGGACCTCGCCGTCGGCCAGCGCTTCCTCGACCAGGTGATTCCGGGGGATGTAGATGGGATTGACCCGGTTCATCGCCTCGGTGTCGGGGTTCTCGGCCCGCCAGCGGTCGACCCAGTCGCCGGTCTCATCGCCCGCGGCCAGCCTGCGGAAGAACGAGGTGAAATCGGCCTTCTCGGCGGCCAGATGGGCGAGCAGATCCTCGGCCAGGGGCGCATTGTCGGTCTTGAGGCCCAGCTTGGCGCTCATGCCGGCGATGGTGGCCCGCGCATAGCGGGTGCGGAACGTCCCCAGTGCCTCGGTGGCCAGGGCGATCGCCTTCTCCTGGTCGTCGTCGAAGAGGGGCAGCAGCGACTCGGCGAGGCGGGCCAGGTTCCACTGGGCGATCGTCGGCTGGTTGCCGTAGGCGTAACGGCCCGTCTCGTCGATCGAGCTGAACACGGTGGCCGGATCGAAGGCGTCCATGAAGGCGCACGGCCCGTAGTCGATGGTCTCGCCGGAGATGGTCATGTTGTCCGTGTTCATCACCCCGTGGACGAACCCGGTGAGCATCCACTTCGCGATCAGTTCGGCCTGCGCGTCCACCACTGCCTGGAACAGCTCCAGCGCGTTCCCGGCGTGGGGATGGTGGCGGGCGATCGCATGGTCGGCGAGGCGGCGCAGCAGGTCGGCGTCACCGGTGGCGCGGGCGAACTGGAAGCTGCCGACCCGCAGGTGGCTGGCCGCGACCCGGGTGAGGACGGCGCCCGGGGCCAGGTTCTCCCGGACGATGCTCTTACCGGTGGCGACGACCGCCAGGGATCGGGTGGTCGGGATGCCGAGGGCGTGCATGGCCTCGCTGATCACGTACTCGCGGAGCATCGGGCCGACCGCGGCCAGGCCGTCGCCGCCGCGCGCCCACGGGGTGCGGCCGGAACCCTTGAGGTGGATGTCGCGCCCGTGCAACTCACCGAGCAGCAAGGCGCGGCCGTCACCGAGGCGCGGGGAGTAGCCGCCGAACTGGTGGCCGGCGTAGCCCTGGGCCACCGGTTTCGCCTGCTCGGGGAGGTTGGTGCCGGTCAGGAAGCGAACGCCGGCGGGGGTCTCCAGCCAGTCGGGGTCCAGGCCGAGCTCCTCGGCGAGGGGGCGGTTGAGGATCAGCAGGCGCGGGTCGGGCGGGTCAGCGGCCCGCCAGGGGGTCGCCATCTCCGGGAAGGTGTCGGCGAAGACGGACGTCAGAGGGATGACGGGGGCGGCGCTCACCCGATCGAGGTTACGTCGCCGAACTGCGGGCCGCCCGGCGGCGGCTCGGCCACCGAACCGGAGGGCCCGGATTGTCGTGAGCCGGACACCGCCGCGGTGCGCATTGAGGCTTAACGTGGCGGAGGGACTGCCAAATCGGTCACTCGAACGGGCGTTTAGTGGTTCCACGCTGCGGATACGGGGTCGCCGAACCGGCCCGAACACCCGTATGATCCTCCAGCTTTGAGATCTAGAGGTGTGTGCATGCGTGAGTTCTCCGTCCCCGAGCGACTGGGCGGCCTCGGCGCGCTCGTCGCGGTGGGGGCGGCGGTCTGGCCGACGGTCACCGCCCGTACCGGAGCGGGTCTGCCGTGTCCGTTGCGGACGCTGACCGGTGTGCCGTGCCCGGCGTGTGGTCTGACGACCGCCGCCGTGGCGCTGGTGCGCGGCCAGGTCGAGACGGCTTTCCAGGCCAACCCTCTGATCTTCGGTCTGGCGGCGTTCACCGCCGTCGCCGGTCCGCTCGTGGCGCTGCGTGCCGCGGGCGTGCTCAAGCCGCCACGCTCGTGGTCGTCCGCGCGACGGCGACAGGTGGGCTGGCTCGCCGGGCTGACCGCCCTGGCGAGCTGGATATTTCAACTGCACCGGCTCGGATGAGCCGACCCCCTACGAAGGAAACGAATATGAGCTACCCGCCTCCGCCCCCCAACGACCCGTACGGCAACCAGGCTCCGCCGCCCCCGCCCTACGGTGGCGCGCCCTACGGTGGCGCCGGTGCCTACGGCGCCCCGGCCGTCAACTACGCCAACTGGGGCCAGCGCGTCGGCGCCTACCTGATCGACGGCATCATCGTGGCGCCGTTCAGCATCCTCGCCTCCGTGCTGGGCCAGGGCACCGACGAGAACGGCCTGCCCACGGTCAACGCCTTCTACTGGATCTTCCTGCTGCTGGCGCTCGTCGTGCAGGGCTACAACCGCTGGTTCCAGGCCGGCAAGACCGGGCAGAGCTGGGGCAAGAAGGCGCTGGGCATCACGCTGGTGGACGCCAACACGGGTCAGCCGATCGGCGCCGGCAAGGCGTTCCTGCGTGACCTCGCGCACTTCATCGACGCCATCATCTGCTACATCGGCTTCCTGTTCCCGCTGTGGGACGCGAAGCGCCAGACCCTCGCTGACAAGATCGTCAGCACGGTCGTCACCCGCTGATTCAGCTGATGGCCTGACGGCCCGCCCGGCGCCCGGTTGCGCTGGGCGGGCCGTCTCGCTGTTCGCGTCGTTCTTCCGGGGTACGGCCCCCGCGATCCCGGCTGTTCAGCGGCCGAGGCAGAAGCGGGCCAGTTCGGTGGCTCCGCTGGGGTCTATCCACTCGAAGGTGCCCCGTAGCAGGTCGGCTCGCTGGTCGACGGTGGTGATGGTGGCGGTCATCTCGCCCCACGGCATGGTGACGTGCAGGAGGATGCGCTCGATGCCGTACGGCAGGGCCGGCAGGTTGTCGTCGGTGGTGGCTCTCAGCAGGAGGCCGTCGGTGGAGATGTCCTCGACCCGGCCGGTGATCGGCACCCGCTGGCGGCCGTCGATGGTCTCGATCTCGGCGGTGCCGATGGCCGGGTAGTTGCCGGGGCGGCGGGTGGCGGCCCGGCGCTGGACCACGTCGGTGGGGGCGTCGCCGATGACGGTGAGCTGGTCGTTGCGCAGTTCGGCCTCGACCCAGGTGACGCCGGAGGCGGTGACGAGTTCGAGGATGCCGATGCGGCGGACGCCGGGGCCGTCCAGGCTGAGCACCGGGATGGGCGGGAGTTCGGCGAGGAACGGCGCACTCACCTCGGCCAGCGAGACGAGGACGATGGGCTGGGTGTCGGGGCAGCGCATGGTGAGGCTGCTGCCCGCCGGAACGGTGATCATCGCCCCTCCCGGTGAAAGGCCGCCGACGAACCGACAGTACCGGCCGCCGGGGGGCCTCACCGGGCGATTCGGCGGGTCAGGCCTCCGGCAGGCGGATGTCGTCGACCTTGACGGTGCAGTCGCTGACGTGCAGACCGTACCGTTCGACGGCCTCGATGACCTCGTGGCGGACGTTGGCGGTCACGTCGGAGACCACCTCGCCCGCGTTGATCACCAGGATGACGGTGATCTCCACGTCGGTGCCGTCCACCTTGGCCCAGACGCCGCGGGTGGCGTCGCCGACCTTGTCCAGGCCGATCTTGTCGAGCACCGAGTTGAAGAAGCGGGCCACGTCGCCGCCGAGTTCGGCGACGCCGGGAACGGATTTGGCCGCGGAGGCGGCGATCTTCTCGATCACCTCGCGCTCGAACTTGGTGTCGCCGCGGTAGGCCGCCACCTCGATGACCTCGGCCCCGCCGTGCTGCGGTGGCACGGCCGGAACCACGGCCGGCAGGTAGAACTCCTGCGTCCGGTCCGCGTGGAATTCGGCCTCGTCACTCATATCCGTCCCTCTGCCTGTGCCTTTCGGAAACCAGGCGAGAGCCTACTAGTGAGTCCGGCTCACGCCTCTCACGGAGTCGTGCCAGGCATGTGTCGGACCGCCGACTTCAGCAGGCCGGCAGCGCGGGTTGCCGTCGACACGATAGCGCGCCTGTTGCGATAGTGTGTGAGACACAGTATCGTGGTTGGCATGACAATGGATGCGACGCTCTCCGGTCATCTGCAGGAGCTGCGCCGCGGCACGGTCGTCGTCGCGAGCCTCACCGTTCTCCGCGAGCCGGGGTATGGGTACTCGCTGCTCGAGACGCTGAGCGCGGCCGGGTTCGAGGTGGAGGCGAACACGCTCTACCCGCTGCTGCGGCGACTGGAGGCGCAGGGCCTGCTGACCAGTTCGTGGAACACCGACGAGGCACGGCCGCGCAAGTTCTACCGCACCACCGAGCAGGGCGATGCCATCGCGGCCGCGCTGCGCGACGAGTGGGTGCGGCTGGACGAGGCGATCGGAGACCTGGACCACCCCGCCGGCACCGACTCGAGGAGTGAGAAGTGACCACCAGCCTCATCGACCGTTACGTCTTCACCGTGCTGCGCCGGGTTCCGGAGGGGCAGCGCTCCGACATCGAGCGGGAGTTGCGCACGTCCATCGAGGACGCGGTGGACGCCCGGGTCGACGGCGGCCAGGACCGGGCGGCCGCGGTCGAGCAGACCCTGCTGGAGCTGGGCGACCCGGACCGGCTGGCCGACGGTTACGCGGACCGCCCCCGCTACCTGATCGGCCCGGTCTTCTACCCGGCCTGGCAGCGGATCCTGGTCATGCTGCTCTCCGTCGTCCTGCCGATCGTGGTCGCCGTCATGGTGGTCATCCGGATCCTGGAGGACGCCTCGATCGGCGAGGTGATCGGGACCGCGGTCGGCACGGCGCTGACGGCCGGCGCGCACATGGTGTTCTGGGTGACGCTGACCTTCGCGATCCTGGAGCGCACCGGGGTGGCCCGGAGCGAGGTGCGCGGCCGGGCCTGGTCGCTGGACGATCTGCCGCGTTACGAGCCGGGCGCTCCGACGCCGGTGCAGCTGGTCGCCACTCTCGGATGGGCGGTGCTGCTGATCGCCGTCATCGTCCTGCAACAGTTCGCGTTCACCGAGGTGCCCGTGCTGGACCCGGCGAACTGGTCGTTCTGGTGGCCGTACCTGATCGGGGTGTTGATCCTGGAGGGGGTGTACGCCGTCTGGCTGTTCCGTCGCGGCGCCTGGTCCCGCACGGTGGCGGTGGTGAACGCGGTGCTCGCGGCGATGTTCGCGATCCCGGTGACGTGGCTGGCCGCGAACGAGCGGTTCTTCAACCCGGAGTGGATCGCCACCCTGGACTGGGGCGCCACGGATCCGCTGGCCTGGCTGACGGGCGCCACGATCTGCATCGCGGTGGGCGGCTCGCTCTACGACGTCGTCGAGGTGGCGGTGCGCTCCGAGCGGGCCCGCCGGGGGCTGCCGACGCCGGTGCCCGGCACCGGGCGGGAGTTCAGCGCCCCGCTGTCCTGACGGTGGGAGGGGGTCGCGGCGAGAAGGCGGGGAGATTGCCCTCAGGTCGGCCGGCGCCGTGCCGATTTTCGCGGCACTGCCGGAGAGAGACACGGTCCGCATCGTGGCCAGGGCAATCGCTCCGCCGGTCCCAGACACGGATGTTCGGGAAGGAAGCGACCCCCCATGACGAAGGTTGCCGAACGTGGCCTGCCGGTTCGCCACGACCACTGGAAACCGGTGAACCCACAGCTGGACAGTGTGATCCGCAAGTACATCGACGAGGCGCGGCGCACCGTGTCCGACACCACCGGCAACTCCGCGACGCTCACGGGCGGTGCGCTGGTCCTGGTGGGGCTCGGGCTGGTGCTGGCCATCGGCACCGGCAATCCGGTGCTGGCGATCGTTCTCGCGGTGGTGCTGGCGCTGGGCGGGATGGCCTACACCGGGCTGAGATCGCCGCCGCTGGAGGTGGATCAGTTGCGGATCCTGAGGCCGCTGGGCGGTCCGGGCAACCTGCCGGCCGGGTACCTGGTGCACCCGCTGGCCTGGCGGGCCGGGATGCCGGAGTACCTGACCGAGGTGGCCCGGGTGCCGGAGCGGCGGATGCGGATCGCGGTCGAGCTGTGCCACCGGCATCCGGGCGCGGTCGTCGACCTGCTGAGGATGGTGGAGCGGGCCGAGTGGTTCGTCGCCGAGAACAAACCCGGCCATGACTTCACCGAGGCGGGCCGGGAGGCGGAGATCCTGGCGGTCGCCACCCAGGACGTCGAGGAGCACGTTCGGCGGGTTTCGGCGCTGGCCAGCGGCAAGAAGGCCAAGAAGAAGAAGAGACTGGTGTGAACGACAGGGCGCCCCCGGCATCGCCGGGGGCGCCCTGTCGTTTCCCTGAGGTCTCCCGGCAGCACCGCCCGGCGGGCGCGCCGAGGGCCGGACCCGGCAGCGCCTCGCGGGTCTGCACGATCGGGTACGGGTAGGCGTACCGGAAATGCTCTGAAGGGTGATGCGCGCCGAGCGCAACCGGACAGCGGGGTGGAAACGGTCCATCAGGGGCTTAAGTTGATCTTCCCGGGCGGACAGAATCGGCCTCAGGAACGCCTCGCCGAGCCGATCGGAGCGACCGATGACGATGGGTGCCCGGACCGAGACCGTCGCGGAGCTCGACGGGACGGCCGTCGGCGGGTGGGTCCGGCGGCTGGCCGGCAACACCGCACCACGGCGTAATCATTGGCACACCCGGCAGATCTACTACCGGGCGGCGGAGGCGCTGCTGGACGCGCCGGCCGAGCTGACCTGGAAGAGCATCGTGGAGCAGGCCGGGCCGCGCGGGTCGCGGAGCACGTTCTACGAGGTGGCCGGCGGGCACGCGCGGCACCGGATGGTCGACGACCTGATCGGGGACGGGCGGCCCGGGGTGATCGAGATCGCGCTGCGTTACCTGCGGACCGATCCGGTGGCGCAGCTGCTCGACGAGACCAAGGTGTGGTCGTTCTGGGACAGCCGCCAGGAGGCGATGCGGCAGCTCAGCGACCGGATGCCGGTGGGTGAGATGGAGCGGGTGCTGACCGCCGCGGTGGCCGGATGGGCCAGGCTACGGCCGGCGCTGGCGCGGGCGGGCGGGTGCACGCCGCCCGCGTGTGCCGTGGAGGATCTGACCGTGCTGCACCGGGGGCATCTGTCCGGCACGGAGGCGCTCGCGCGGCTCACCGAGGTGGTCCGCACGGCCTGATCCGGCTCGCCCGCCGTCCCGTCCGCCAGTTCTAGGTGTGCGCCGCAGACGGTATGAGAAGAGGCCGGGATGATCAGTCATCATTTGTTCATGATCGAAGATCGCGACCGGTAGCCCTCTCATGGAACTCACCCCGGGGCAGGAGGAGCGGATCCGGCGTCTTCTCGAGGAGGCGCTGGCGGAGGCCGCCCGTGTTTCCCTCGCACAGCACGACGCGGCGGAGGTCGGGGAGTTCACCGCCGACCGCCGCCGCGCTCTCGAACGGTTGCTATCCGGGCCCGCGCACGATCCTCAGGACCCGCTGGACCAGGGCGGAGACGGCGGCGGGATCGCCGAGCACGGTTGACAGCCGGTCCTCGGCGAGTGAGCCGCCGCCCGGGGCGCGGTCGATCTCGTCGGCGCCGCTGCCGTTGAGGAACAGGGTGGTGAGGACGGTGACCACGGTGACGGTCGGGTCCTCGTCGCGGCTCAGCCCGGCCCGGATCGCCTCGACGGCGAGGGCGGCCAGATCCGCGAACCGGGCCTCGCCGACCTCGGCCGCGTCGAGCACCAGCAGCGGGCGGGGTTCGCCGATCCGCTCCCCCGGCGAGCCGCCGACCGGGGTGGTCTTGCGGCCGAGGGGGCGTTCGACGTTGCGCTCGTACCAGTCGGGGCGGCGGCGCATCACCTCGAGGACCCGGTCGATGTCGGCCTGCACCCGGGCCGGGGTGCTGCCCCGGTGATCGCCGGTGTGGTCGGCGCGGTCGCGGGCCCAGCTGTCCAGTGGCCACACGGTGACGCCGACGCCGCCCGGCAGGCCCACCCAGGTAAGGATCTTGAGGGCCAGCTCGCACAGCCACGGGTCGCCGAGCCCCTCGGACAGCGCCTTGGTCATCCGCGGGCGCTGGAGGGCGCCCTGTTCGCCACGCCGCCGCCGATGGCCGTCGATGGCGGCGTTCTGTGCGCGGCGGGCCAGCCAGCCCTCCAGGTCGGCGATCGGCTGGGTGACGGCGAGCAGGTGCTCGGCCACCGCCTCAAGATCATCATGAAACCCGTCCAGACAGGACTCCTCCATGTGCCGCAGCCCGTGACTACAGGCGTTGTGCCCCCGGTTGCGGGCGATGCGACGGGTGATCACGTCGTAGACGATCGGATAGGCCACCTCGTAGGCGGCCGGAAGCAGGCGCCGTCGTTCCTCCTGGGACAGGGCGCCCAGCAGGCCCGCCTCGGCGAGGCGGCGCAGGCGGGCCCGGTCGGCGGCCGTGCTGCGCCGCTGGCGCGGGATCCGTGTCCGGCCCGGCCCAGCATTCATACTGTAACTCTCAGTGACCCTATCCCCCCAGATCATCGGCCCATACTGGACCGTGGGAAAACCGGATCGCGGCAACTCAGTGGCCATATTTCTGGCCGTCGCACTGGCCATCGAGGACGTTCTCAACTCGATGACAATCCGTAGTTTTCCGGGATCTCGGTCACCGGCGGTGTGCTAGCCGACACAAATATGCACTACGGTCAGTCTGTTGTATAGCCGAAGGACGACCATGGCCGACTCCGATCTGTACCACGAGCTGAAGAGACTCCGCCGGGGCCGGGGCGTGGAACGCCTCGGGCTGGGCGGATTCCTCGGGCCGGAGATCCGCCGCCGCTGCCGGCTCGGCACGCACGAACGCGAGAACCGGGTGCACGCGGCGGTCGGGACACTGCTGCGGGAGCTGGCCGCCGACCTGGCGCCGGACATGCGGCAGGCCGCCATGCTCGCGTTCGCGCTGGACCGCGACTCCCGCTTCCCCACCCTCCTCGACCGCGAGCAGCGCCTGGCCGACCTCCAGAACGTGTCGGTGCGCACGGCACGGCGACGGATCGACGACGCGGTGGCGCTGATGGCCCAGGCCGGCGAGAAGACCCCGGACCCGCCCACCGATCCGGCGAACGGCTCCGGCTGGCGGGTGTCGTCCTTGCGGGCCCTGTTCCGGCTGGACGCCACGACACCGGAGCTGTATGAGATGCGCACCATCGTGGCCACCCGCGAGATAGACGAGATCGTGATCCGGATCGGCCTGCCGGAATCCCCCGTGGAGGTCGGCCCGCCGACGGTGGACGCGCTGTTCGGCGCCCGGGTGCGGGCCATGGAGCCGAACGGCAGCGGCCAGCGGGTGGTCCTCGAACTGCCGGACAAGATGCGGCCCGGCGACATGCACGAGTTCTGGCTGCGAGTGGCACTGGCGCCCGGACAGCCGATCTGGCCGTACTACGCGATCGTGCCGCTCGACCCGTGCGAGTCCGGGACGGTGCGGGTCCGGTTCGGGGCACGGCGGCCGGCCGAGGTGTGGCTGCTCGACGAGGTGCCGTACACCGATCTGCGCAACCGGCCGCCCGGGCGGACCGTGATCGAGCCGTCCGCGCTGGGCGAGGTGGTCCGCGACTTCCACAATCTGCGCGAGGGCCACGGGTACGGCCTGGCCTGGACGCCGCTGTCCGTCAGCTAGGGGCATGTGGGATGACGAAGAGCTGACCGGCGCCGAGATCCTGGGCCACCACACGCTCGGCCCGGCCGGCGGCAAGGGCCTGTCCGGGCCGGACGGATGGCGGGGCGGGGTGCGATGCGGACACCCGCTGATCTATCCGGTGCCGGCCGAGGATCTACCGGTCACCCTGCGCGGTCGCGCCGCTCTCGGACATCACCGGTACGCCGGAGCACTGTTCGCCTTCGACCTGGACGCCCTGGAGCCGGGCCGCCGCTACACCGCCGCCCGCTTCGACGTGACGCTCGCCGACGGCGGCTCCCGGGCCGTCCGGCTGGATCTCGACGGCGACGAGTTCGGGCTGGTCACCGGCAGTCCCGCGTCGGGCGTGGCGGTCCTGGCCACGGCCGCCGCCGGGGAGCGCGGCGGGCTGCTGCGCCGGCTCCTCGGCCGCCGCGGGGTGCCGCGCGCCTGGGCGAACGGGGTGCAGACGGGCTCGTTCGGGTGGTCCTGGGAGGATCCCCGGGGGCGGTTCGTGCTGCCCCGCACGTACGGCATGCACGCCCTGCTGGAGATCCCGGCCGGCGCGCCCGAGGTCGCCGGGCTGCTGTCGGTGCAGGTGGAGACGACCGGGCCGGGCGGCCGGGAGACCGCGGTGCTGTCCGACGCCGTCCCGTTCACCGAGCCGCTGACCCCGGCCGCCGGGCCGGACGGCGCCTCGGTGCGGCTGTGCATGGCCGCCGACGTGGTCGGGTACAGCCGCCGCGGCAACGCCGAGACCGAGCTGCTGCAACACGACCTGGTCGAGGTGCTGGGGCGGGCCCGCCAGGCGGCCGGCATCGCGGAGCGGCAGGTGGATCCGCAGCCGCAGGGGGACGGGCAGTTCACCGTCCTGCCGTACGGCATCGACGAGTCGCGGGTGATCCCGGCGCTGCTGCGCGAACTCGGCGAACGGCTCGCCGCACGGGACCGGGGCCGCCCTGCCATGCAACTGCGCGTGGCACTGCATCGCGGCCTGGTGAAACAGGGCGACAACGGGTGGGTCGGCACGTCGGCGATCGCCGTGCACCGGCTGCTGGACAGCGCGCCGCTGCGCGAGGCGGTCAAGACCAACCCCACGGCGGTGTACGCGCTGGGCGTACCGGACGTGCTCTACCGGGACGTGATCGTGCACGCCGTACAGCCGCCGGTGGCCGCCGATTTCCGGGCGATGACCGTCGAGCTGCCGGAGAAGAACTTCGTGGAACGTGGCTGGATCCACGTCGGACCGGAGGTGAGCGCGTGAAGGTGCTGTACGCGTTCCTGGTCGGCATCAACGAGTACCGCGCCGTGACGGACCTGTCCGGCTGTGTCCGGGACGTGGAGACCGCCGAGGCGCACCTGCGGTCCACGCTCGCGCCCGGCGTCCGGATGGAGTCACTGATCCTGCGCGACGGCCAGGCCACCCGGGATGCGGTGATCGCGGCGTTCCGCTCCCACCTGGGCCGAGCCGGGCGGGACGACGTGGCGCTGTTCTGGTTCAGCGGGCACGGCTCGGACGCCGAGGCACCGGACTGGGTGGCGGGTCTCGAATCCGCCGGCCGGGTGCAGACGCTGGTCTGCGCGGACAGCCGCTGCGACGGGGTGCCGGACCTGTGGGACAAGGAGCTGGCGCTGCTCATCGACGAGCTGACCGCCCGGCACATCACCGTTGTGCTGGACAGCTGCCACTCCGCCGGAGCCTCCCGCATCGTGCTCAAACACACGCCGGAGGCCCGGATCCGGACGCCGCCGCACTCGGCCCAGACCCGCTCGCCGGAGTCGTTCCTGCCCGGCACCATTGAAAGGGCCGCCGATGTACCGCCGATGCGGCACGTCGAGATGGCCGCCTGCGAGGCCCACGAGACCGCACAGGAGCTGATCCTGGACGGCGAGTGGCGGGGCGTCTTCACCTGGGCACTCCTGGGGGCCCGCAAACTGCTCGGCAACACGGCGACCTACTACGAGCTGTTACAGGCCGCGCGTGGCCGGCTGGCGGTACGGCATGCATACCAGGAGTCGTCGGCGAGGTCCGCCATCCCCGAGCAGCTCGACCAGCCGTTCCTGGGCGGAACCGTGGTGGCGCCGGACAGCGGCATCTGGATGCGGTACACCCACGACGAATGGGCGATCGACGCCGGGACGGTGCACGGCCTGCCGATCGGCGGCGGTCTGCGGGTCGGTGTGCACGACGCCGCCGGGCAGGAGGCCGAGATCGTCGAGGTGCGCGCGACGGACAGCCTCGTCGAACCGGCCGGTGGCTGGGAACCGGACCGGGACCGTCAGTTCCCCGTCGTCACGACGTCGGTGCCATTGCCCCGCACCACGGTAGCGGTGGCCGGGGTGGACCCGGCCGAGGTCGCCGACCTGAGCGCGGCGATCGGCCGGTCGCCGCACCTGCGGGTGGCCGCGCCGGGCGAGCCGGTGCAGGTGCGGGTCACGCTGGCCGCCGACGGCAACCTGGTGATCACCGACCGGCACGCAGAACGGTACGCCGAATGGGCGCACGAGGGCGTCGACCGGGTGATCACGGCGCTGGAGCACATAGCCCGGTGGCTGCTGATCTGGGAACTGGAGAACCCGGCGCCCGGCATCGTCTCGCCGGTCCGCATAGAGATCGTCGATCCGCTGACCGACCAGCCACTGGTCCCGAACGGCCTCGGTGAGCACGTGCTCGCCTACACCCCCGACCTCCGGGACTGGCGGCCGCCGTCGATCCGGGTCCGGCTGCGCAACACCGGCGCTGTCCCGCTCTTCTGTGTGCTGCTCGACCTGACGCCGAGGTTCGCGGCGGACCCGATGCTGTTCCCGGGTGACTACATCGGGCCGGGCGTCACCGTGTACAGCAGGGACCGGCGGCGCATCGGGGTGCAGTTGCCCGGCGACATCCCAGTCGAGCCCGGGGCGTGGGCGCGGGACCGGCTGAAACTGTTCGCAGCCGAGCAGCGGTTCTCGGTCCTGCCGTTCCGGCTGCCGGTCCTGGGCCGCCGGATCCCCGTTCGCCGCAAAGGGCTCGGCACCCAAGACCTGCTCGACCGGCTCGGCGGGCGGGTGCACCGGGACCTGGTCGACGCCGAACTGGGAATGGCCTACGACTGGACCACCAGCGAGGCGGTGATCAAGGTCGTCGTCCCCTAGAGCCACTCGGCCTTCTCGGTGAGGGCGCGCAGGGCGGCCGCGTCGAGCACGGTGATCCGGCGGTAGCCGGTCCGGACCAGGCCCTCGCGGCGCAGGTCACGCAGCGCCCGCTGGACGGTGTCCTCGCGGGCGCCGACCAGCGACGCCAGTTCGGTCTGGCTCAGCTCGACCCGGATCAGCCACGTGTCGCCGACGGCCTCGCCGCAGCTGGTGGCGATCTCCAGCAGCACCCGGCCGAGGCGGACGTGCACCGGGAAGGCGGAGAACTCGGACCGCCGGTCGTTGGCCCACCGCAGCTTGCGGCCGACCGCCGCGGTGACCTGCGCGGCGACGTGTGGATGGCGGTTGACGAAGTGCAGGAACTCGGCCTGCCGGATCACCGTGGAGACGACGTCGCCGCAGGTGGTGACGGTGGCGATGCGGCCGCTGCCGGTGATCGCGGCGAGTTCGCCGACCAGGTCGCCGGGCAGCCGGATGGCGAGCAGCCGGGGCAGCCCGCCGACCGTGGTGGTGATCTTCACGTGGCCCTGCCGGATCACCTCGACCTGGGTGTCCTGGCGGCCCTCGACGAGCAGGTGCCGGCCGCCTGGCAGCCGCCGGGTGGTGCCGAGCGACAGCAGCTCGTCGCGTTCGGCGACGGTGAGCAGGGTCAGAAAGGATCCCGGTGCCCAGGCCGGTTCACCCGCACGCGTCATGTCCTCATTGGACCTTACGGACGGTGACCTCGCAAACGCTGGGATGGCAGCACGAAGTCCGGCAATTTCCGGAATCTCGGACCCTCGGATGGGGTCGGATCACGGCATGGAATCACATCGATAGCGCGCCACCGTCATCGCCCTCATCGACGATCGCCAGGATCTCCGTGACGATCCGGTCCACCCGGGACCGGTCGGTCAGCCCGCCGACGATCCCGCCGAGCGGGTCGGCCATGCTGTGCGGCATCTGGTCGAGCGTGCCGGTGAAGGCGCCACCGAAGATCGTGTGAAGCACCTCGACGACCACCGTCTCGGCCGGTTCGCCACGGCCGAGACGGGCGACTATGACCCGGACGGCGTCACCGGCGAGGTGGCGGAGCTCGGACTCGACCCGCGCGTCGGGGTCACCGGGGACCAGCGGTAGCACGGGTTCACCGTACGGGTCGACGGCCATCGTGACCACTGGTGGCCGTTTGGCTCCGATCGGTCGTTCCACGAAGGACCGGTACCACGCGGGGCGGGCCCGCATCGCGGCCAGCACCGATTCGATCTCCCGCTGTACCGTGGCCGGGTCGCTGCCCTGCCAGTCGCCGGTGCACGCGCCCCGGGCCTGCGCCCACGACTCGACCGGCCACAGCTGGTCACCGGCCGTGCCGCTCACCCCCACCCAGACCAGCATGTCGACGGCAAGCGCCATCAGCCACCGGTCCCGGCCCAGGCCGTCGGCCAGCCAGCCGGGCAGCCGTGGCCGTTGCAGTGCGCCGCGTTCGCCCCGGCGGCGGCGGTGCGCGTTCACGGTTGCCGCGCCGAGCCGGGCGGTCACCCACGCCTCCAGGTGCCGGATCGGCCGGCGGGCGTGGGTCAGCAGATCGTCGACCACCGCCTCGACGTCGTCGTGGAACCGGTCGAGACACTCGTCGGCCAGTTTGGTCAGCCCCGAGGCGCAGACGGCGTGGCCGCGCTTCCGCTCGAACCGGCGGGTCACCCGGGCGAACACGATCGGCCACACCAGTTCGTACGCGGCGCCCGCCAGCACGGTCCGCTCAGCACCGTCCCCGGACGCCGCCGTGGCCAGGGAACCGGCCGCGGCCAGCTCCCGGAGCCGGCACAGGGTGTCCGGTTCTGATCGGGTGATCGAGCCGTACGAGATGACCACCGAGGACTCCTTCCGACTGTGGGGCCGGGATCGGTGGTTGAAGCTTGCTCTAATCACCGTCCTACGGGGAGTCCCATGGGGCCGGTCGAACCGTCCGCTGCCCCGATTCCGCACGTTCAGAGGCCGCCATCGGGTGGACAGTCGATTCATTCCGGCTACCTCAGCGGCCTCCTTCACGTTCGCGGAGGATCGCGGTCAGGCGGTGACCGGCGCGTACCGCCGGGTCGGCCTGGTCCACCAGGTCGGCCACCCGGCGCATCACGCGGACCGCCTCGGCGGGTGGGATGCGTGCCGAGCCGGCCGCCTCGACCAGCGCGTCCGCTGCCTCGGTGAGGTCGCGGCGGGCCCGGCGGCCACCGGCCGCGCGGGCCCGCAGGCTCAGCCCGGCGGCGAGCAGCAACTGGTCGGTGCGGTTCGCGGCGCCCGCGTCGACGACCGCGGTGGCCAGCGCGACCATGTCGTCGACCAGGCCCGGCGCCGGGGCGGGAGCCCGCAGCAGCCGGTCCAGCGCCGGGAAGAGGTCACCGCCGCCGGTGATCAGCTCCCGCAGCTCGCGGCGCAGGGCCGTGGCGTCGTCCGGCGCCGGCACGGGGGCCGGGGTCCGGGCCGGGGCCCGGGGAGTGGTCCGGGCCGGGCGCGGGGGGCGGCGCGGCCGGGGCACGGCCGGGGCGGCCGACTGCACGAGCGGCACCGGACGGTCCAGCGGATCCTGGTCGGCGAGCCGGTCCGCGCCGTAGAACGCGCCGTTGGTGCCGATCGGCACGACCATGTGCATGGCCGACTGTTCCTGGTGGATCTGCTGGATGACCTTCATGGCCTCCATCCACCGGTTCATGATCTCCACGCTGGAGGTGCCCTTCGGCGTGGTGACGAAGATCCGCAGCGCGCCAGCCATCCGGATCAGCGGCCCGGTGATGTCGCGGGCCTGCTGGGGTGCGCTGGTCTCGTCGCGTACCCGTTCGAAACAGGCGACCGCCCGGTCCACGTCGGTGGTCGCGCCGGCCGGCAGACGGCCTTCGGTGATCATGTTGACGGCGCCCGGCTGTTGCAGGATCTCGGTCACCCGGCTCATGTACAGCTGCCCCTGGGTGAGGAGCATCGAGCCGCTGAGCACCGGCGACAGGCCGGGCGCCCGCAGGCCCTCCTCGATCTGCTGGAGCCCGATGTCGCGGTCCTCGGCGGGGCTGGCGTGCGCCAGGTGGCGGGAGCCGTGCAGCCAGCCGCGCATCCCGGCCACGTTGCGGCGCATCGGGTCGGCGTCGCCGAAGTAGCCGTACGCCTCGTCGACCGCCGCGATGGCCTGGTCGAGCAGCGGCCGTGACTCGGGTTTGCCCGGCCCGGCCTGCCAGTACGCGTCACTGAGCAGCTGTGTCAGGTCCAGCAGCGGCCGGGCGCGGGTGGCGCCCTTGAGCTTGCTCAGCCGGGCCCGCAGGGCGTCGATCTTGGACAAACTCCGGTCTCCTCTCAACGACCGCCGTGCAGGAAGCCGGCCCAGCCGGTGACGTCGGCCGGATCGCCGTCGTCGAGCTGCGCGCTCAGCCGGGCGGGCATGGACTCGGGCACCTCGCGGTCCGGGTCGAGCATCCACAGCTGGGCGCGGTGCAGCGCCTCCCAGACCGGCAGCCGTCCGGTCATCAGGTGGTGGTGGAACATGAACATCAGCAACGAGGTGCTGCTGTCCGGAATCGTCCACTGGGTGGACAGCACCGAGCGGGCGCCGCCGGCCAGGAAGGCGGTGCCGAGGCTGTACGCCTCGTCGTAGTCGCGGGCGGCCATCCCGGAGCTGCACGCGGCCAGCACGACCAGGCCGACCGCGCGTTCCGGCACCGCGGTCATCAGCTTCACCAGTTCCTCGGCGGCCAGCCGCTGACCGGCAAGCATCAGGTAGGAGCCGCCGTCCGGGTCGGCGACGCCGTGGCAGGCCAGGTGCAGCATGGTCCCGGCGGCGCGGCTGGTGCTGGTCAGCCAGGCGCGGACCTGCTCCGGGGCGCCCTCACCGGAAGGGCTGACGGCGCCGTCGTCGCCGGGCAGGCGGCCCAGGTAGCGGGCGCCGCGGTAGAGGACGTCGTGGATCGCGGACGCCTCATCGCGGGCGCCGTGCAGATCCGCGGCGGCGGTGCCGGTCTCCGGGTCGGCGACGATCAGGCCGAGCCGGGACGGGGCGACCGGCGGCAGGGCCGCGCTGCGCAGCAGCATCCGCGCGGACGCGGCCTGGGAGAACGCCGCCGACCGGATGGCCGGTTCCCCGCCGGCGCGGCAGGCCGCCTGCCACGGGATGAGGGCCAGTTCACCCATCGGCACGAGCGCCATCCGGGGCACCCGGTGGGCGGGCACGTGCGTCCAGGTCGGCAGCACGGTGTCGATGATCGGGCCCATGGCGGCCCGCCACGCCCAGTCGCGGACGATGTCCAGCCGGTCGGTCAGGTCGTCGTCGAGGACCACCAGGTCCCGCTTCCCGTCCCGGCCGACCGCCGCGCTGTCCCGGCGGCTCGCGGCGTCCAGGTAGGCGGCCACCTCGGGGCTGTCGGCGGGTTTGAGGGCGGGCAGGCCGAGATAGGACAGCTCACCCTCGGCGGGCACCGTGACGGCCAGGCCCGGCCACACATCGGACGACGGGACCAGGTAGACCAGGCCGTCCAGGTCCAGCTCGGACAGGGCGTCGCGGATCTCGTCGATCTCCGGCGGGTCGAACAGGGCGCCACCCGGGGCGATGTCGGCCAGCACGCCGAACACCCGGCGGCGCAGGCCCGGCGCAGGCCCGTCCGCGTCGATCGCCCGCTGCCAGTCGGCGGCCAGGTCGTCCCGGCCGGCGTCCCGCAGCAGGTCCGGCACCGAGCGCATCTCGGTGGCCGCGTAGAGGGCCAGCCCACGGCCCGCGTCCAGGGCGCGGACCGCTCCGGCGACGTCGTGGACGCGCAGGCAGCCGCGGGCGGCGGAGACGGCCGCGTCCCCGGCCTCCCGCGCGACGGCGGCGGCTCCTGCCGCGTCCGGCTGCATCAGGACCCGCCAGACATGGGTACGCAGGGAGACCACCGCGTCCAGGTAGGAGTCCTGTTCGACGCCCATCCGCTGGCGTACCTGGGACAGGCCCTCGTGGACGATCTCCCAGCCCCGGTCCTGCGGGCCGCTGAGCAGCCCCTGCGCCTCCACCAGCAGCCGCTCCGCCTCCGGCAGGTCACCGATGTCGTTGATGGCCTCGGCCCGCCGGGCGAGGACCACGGCCAGCCCGGTCAGGTGCACGATCCGCTGGTGGGAGTCGTCCGGGCTGGCGGCGAGGGCGGCCCGCATCCGGTCCACCGCCCGGTCCAGGTCCTCCTCGCTGGCGTCCTCGGCGGAGAGCGGGCCGATGACCGAAGCGGCCATGTGGAGCGCATCCGCACCGCCGCCGGTCGAGGGGATCGCGTCCAGGTTGCCGCCGATGACCTGGCGGATCTGGTCGGCGGTCGATTCGATCATCGAGCGGGCCGCCGAGTCCGGCAGCCGGGCGGCGACCTCGCGCAGCCGTTCGAGCCGGGCGTCGAGGTCGGTGTGCGGGTCGTTCATCAGCGCCTGGGAGATGTCGATGGCCTCGCCGAGCGCGACGGCCTCGGGCGGGCCGCCGTCGGCGAGCTTGCGGAACCGTTGCCACGCCTCGCTCTGGAACGGGTCGTCGCCGTCGATCACGGCGTGGTACATGGAGACGGAGAGGCGGGCGCGTTCCAGGTAGATCCGGCCGACCCGGTCGCCGTCGGTGATCGTGGCGGCCAGTTCGTCGAGTTCCTCCAGAGCGTCCGCGGTGTTCGGCAGGTCGTAGCGCAGGGCGGCCATGGCGAGGGCCGCGGACCGGCCCAGCGCCCGGGTCCGCGGCCAGGACGGCCCGGCCGGCGGGTCGTCGTCGCCGATCGCGATCAGGGCCTCCAGCGGCTCCCGGTCGCCGAAGAGCTGGCTCTGTTCGTCGGCCACGAACCGGTCGATCAGCCCGGCGGCGAGAGCACCGCGGTACGGTCCGCCGGCCGGCACCGATCGCAGCGCACCCACCGCGTCGGCGATCGGGGCGTGCCCGGCCAGCGCGGCGGCGATCACGGCGTACCGTTCGGCGTCCTCGTCCATCCCTGTCTCCCCTCGCATCGGTATCTGACGGACAGGCGGGCGCTGTCCGTCAGATACCGGGTGAGATCACCCACCCGGAAAGGTGACAATGGAGCCCCGGTTCGTCACGTTGCTGCTGGACACGTCGGATTCGATGCGCACCACCGAGACCGGTGGCGTGCCGGCCATCGTGGCGCTGAACCGGCAGCTCGCCGCCTGGCTGCCGGCCGTGCGGGCGGCGGGCGCCGGTGCGCTGCGGGGCGTCGAGTTCGCGGTCGTGACGTACGGGCTGGGCGGTGTCCTGGTGGTCTCCGGCGACGGCACGCCGTCGGCCGCCGACGGTGGCGCGTTCGTGCCGGCGGCCCGGCTGGAGATCCCGGAGCTGACGGCGGGCGGCGCCAGCCCGATGGTGGCCGCCATCGACCTGGCGCTGCACCTGCTGGAGGAGCGGCGGGCGCTGGCGCCGGGCCCGGCCGCGTCCCGGATCATCCTGGTCGGTGACGGCGCGCCCACCGATTTCGAGGGCAACCCGAGCGACGAGTGGCGGCCGCTGGCGCGGCGGCTCGCGCGGGCCCGCGGGCACCGGCGTACCCAGATCTTCGCGTTCGGCCTGCCCGGCGCGGACGACACGGTGATGCGGGCGCTGGCCACCGACGACGGCTGTTTCGAGCTGCCCGGCCTGGACCTGGCCGGCCTGCTCGGCGCGGTGCTCGCGGCGAGCGCCGAGGAGACCGATTTCAGCGAGGTGCGCCGCTTCCTCTCCACCCAGCCCTGACGCCGGGGTCAGTCGAGCGCGCCCAACCGGCGGGATCGATGAGTTGTAGGCGTGGTTACTGCAACCACACTTACATGACCTGCCGGTCAGGACGTCTCGGTGAGGGGGCGCCAGATCGTGGCGGTGATGTCGGAGACGACGGTGGTGGCCCAGTCGACGGCGGTCAGGGCGAGGGCCGAGGTGCCGACCCAGACGGCCAGCGCCACGATGACGAGCAGGATCGTGAGCCGGGACAGCCGGTGTACGACCGGTGGCCGGGTGCGCGGGTCAGCCAATGCCTCCCCATCCCTTCATGAGGACCCAGCGCAGCACCGATACGGGGCCGTCCGGGTCGGTGTCGCGGCCGGAGACGAGGAAGAAGCGGACCTGCCGGAAGTCGCGCTCGGCGGTCACCACCAGGTTCTCCAGGCCGTACGAGCGGAGCCAGTCACGAACCGCGGCGCTGTCGTCCCCGGGCATGGTCAGCGGCAGGCGGCGTAGCAGGTCGGCCTTGGTGACGACGAAGGCCAGCCGGTTGCGGTCGGTGCGTACCCCGTATTCCTGAAGCCGTTGGGCGGTGGCGTTGTAGGCGTCCTCCGGGTCGTGCAGGGCCGCGTTGGCGTCGGTGAAGACGGTGGCCGACGCGGCGCCGTGCTCGTCGCGGATCCGCCGGATCGAGAACGGGTCGAGGACGAAGGTGAGCGTCTCGGCGGTGTCCAGGTAGGACAGGCCGGCGTTCTGCTCGCGGTCGGTCAGCGTCTCGCCGGCCGCGTCGAACAGGTGCAGCAGGGTGGTGTTCAGGCCCTGTTCGAGGCGGACGGTGACGGCGACCGGCGCGGTGGTGTCGGTCTTCGGGGCCGGGGCGGCGCGGGAGATCAGGTCGGCGTAGACCTCGTAGGCGATCCGGCCGCGGTTGTCCGGCATGGTGACGGCGACGCCGGCCTTGTCGGCCGCGCGGTGCAGCCCGACCAGGGCCGCCATGATGAACTGGGTCTTGCCGGCCGACGCCGCGCCGAAGACCGGGGCCCGGACGTCGCGGACCCGGCCGGCGCCGGCGAAGAGCGCCTCCCCGCAGCTCGGACAGCAGGCCTCCAGGTGCCGGCTGTGCGCGGCCCGCAGCACCATGGTGGGCAGCCGCAGTCCGCACGAGCAGCGCCGCCACAGCACGCCGAGCCGTCCGGGCCGCAGGTCGCGGTGCAGGTCGTCGCCGGAGGACCGCTGGGCCGGGCCGTGCGCGCCCCGGCAGCGGTAGGCGGGAACCGCGGCCGTGGCGAAGCAGGCGGTGCAGCTCGCCCGGGACCGCAACATCCGCCGCCAGCCGGCGTCCACGCCGCGCAGCAGGTAGACCAGCGGAGGCCCGGTGATCCAGGCGGCCAGGGTCAGCGCGGCGATCACGAGCAGGCAGGCGGGCAGCACGACGGCCACGCCGAGGGAACCGGCGGCCAGGACGGTGAGCACCGGCAGCACCACGATCGGCCACCAGAATCCGCCGCAGTTGGTGTCGGCCAGCCAGGCGATGCCGGCACGCCAGGCGCCGGCGGTCCAGGCCCAGGCCCGTCCGGTGGTGGCGCCCGCGTCGAGGATCGCCTGCGCCGCGAAGTACTGCGGCCAGGCCGGGTCGCGGCGGACGAACTCGCGGGCGACCCGGCCGGGCAGGCCGGTCCGGGCGCCGTCCGGGGTGAGCAGGCCCGCTCCGGGGCCGGCGAGGACCAGGCCGGCGGCCACGATGACGGCCACGGCGCCGGTCACCAGGCTCACCCCGGCCAGCACCAGGCTGACCGGCACGGTGACGAAGAGCAGGCAGGCCAGGGCGCCGGCGTAGTAGACGGCGAATCCGATCACGCGCATCAGGAGCGTCCCCCGCCGAACGGATGGGTGATGCGGTACCGCTTGCGGCGGCCGGCGAGCCGGTCCACCCGGTCCTCCCAGGCCTCCGCCCATTTGCGGCCGAGCACGTCGGCGACCTGGTGGGCGGCCTGTGCCAGGTGCCGGTCGGGGACCCAGGTCAGCCAGTGGTCGAGGGCCTTGCCGAGCGCCGTCTTGCGGGTCCGGTCGTCGCGCAGCCGGTTGCCCTCCAGCTGGAAGGCCATCACCGCGAGCGCGGCCCGGGTGCTGGTCCGCAGCGTGGCGGCGAGCTCGTTGAGGTACGGGTCGAGCAGGTCCGGATGACGGTCGAACACCTTGTCGCCGGCCCGGAAGACGGGCAGGTCGAGCAGGGCGGCGAGGATCCGGGGGGTACGGGCGCGGACCAGGCGGGGCGGGGCGTCGGCGATGTCGGTCAGCAGCCCGGTGACCCGGTCGTCGGGTGGGTCGCCGAGCAGCCGGGCGACGGCGCCGGCGAGGATCTCGTCGGCGGCCAGGGTGACCTCGAGGGCCCGGTCCGGCTGGATCAGGCCGCGGCGGCGCAGGTCGTGGCAGAGCCTGAGCTGGCGGGTGGTGACCGGGCCCTGGCCGGCGACCGGCTCGGTGACGGGGCGGAACACCCGGTCGATCGGGGGTGTGCCGGGTGGGGCGTTCTCGGCGATCAGCTGCATCTCGTCGGGGCGGGCGGGGGTCTGGCTGAACAGGTCGGTGACGCGCCGCGCGTACCGGTCGGGGTCTTGGAGAACCGCGGAGAGCTCGTCGCGCAGCAGCCCGGACCGGTCCTCGCCCTCGCGGATCGCGGCGCCCAGCGCCGCGGCGCGCAGCTCGCGTGGCAGCCGGGGGCGGCGGCGCAGCAGCCAGTCCCCCCACACGTCGCCGATGAGGGCCGGTTCGGCGCCGCCGCGTGCGGCCCGGCCCCGCAACGCGGCGATGACCAGGTCCTCGGTCTCGGCGGCGTGCGGCCATTCGGCGGGGCGCAGCAGCCGGGGGTCGCGGGACAGGTGCCGGGCGAGTTCGGCGGAGGCGTCGCCGAGCCCGGCCGGGTGCACGTCGGCGCGGTAGCGGTGGGCGACCCGCAGCAGCGCCTCGATGGCGTGCCCGGACCGGCCGGGGGCCCGCAGCGCCTCCAGGAGCAGGGCGAGCGCCTGGTCGTCGCGGTCCGGTCCCCACTCGCCGGCGGGCAGCGGGGCGGGTGGCTCGGAGGTGACCGGGCCGCCGGTGACCGCCTCCTCGATGTCCTTGATGAGCAGGGCGATCCGCACCTCGGCGGCCTTGCCGGGCAGCAGGCCGTCGCTGCCGACCTCGTCGAGCAGCCGGAGCACCTCGCGGGACCAGCGTTCGGGCATCTCGGCGAAGAGGTCGGTGAGGTCGGCGCCGTAAGCGTCCCGCAGTCGCGGTGGCCCGCGCCGCAGCCAGCCGACGACCGCCTCGGCGTGTTCGGGGGGTGGTTCGGCGTGCAGGATGGCGGCGAGCCCGAGGGCCGCGGCGGCCGCGCCGTCGTCGATGCCGGACTCGCCGGCCACGTCGAGGGCGTCGACGGCGTCGCGCGGGTCGCCGTCGAGGAACAGCCGCACCCAGCGGTCGGAGCTGTCGGTGACGGCGACCGGGCTGTGCCGGTGGGTGGTGAGGTCGAAGACGAGGTAGCCGAGCTGGTTGTCGACGCGGGTGGCGGGCCCGGCGAAGTCGGGGTGCACGGCGACGACGGGGGCCGGTGACCGGGCCGGGTCGTTGGAGTAGATCTTGAAGCCGAGTTCCAGGGCGCGCCGGCGGGGTACCAGCAGGGTGCCGGCGACCAGCCATTCCACGATGTCGCCGACGTCGTCGCCGAGGAACAGCACCCGGCCGTCGCTGCCGGCCCGTTCCAGGGCGGAGACCAGCGCGAACAGCATGGCGGCGCCGTTCGGCCGGGCGAGCACGAACTTGCGGGCACGGGCCGGGGTGTACGGCACGTCCTCCGGGCTGACGGTGACCGGCGCGGACCGGCAGCCGGGCGCCGGGGTGGTGGTCCAGAACCCGGCGCCGTACAGCTGGGCCGGGCGCAGGCCGCGGTACGCCTCCGGCCCGGTGGTGACGATGGCGTGGGTGAGCTGGTTGCCCTCGCGGACCCCGTTGGCCTCCCGCCCCAGGTAGACGCCGGCCGCGGTGGCCAGGTAACCGGAGGCGCTGAGGTGCCCGAAGGAGGGTGGGTACTCCCCCGCCGGGCGGCGGTCGGCCATCCAGCGGGCCGGCGGCTCGTACAGCAGGCGGTCCTTGACCAGGGTCTGCGCGGCCACGGCGGCGTCGCTGGAGCGGGCCTGGAACTGGAGGCCGGCGCCGCCGCCGAGGCCCTCGCCGGGGCGGCAGTCGGTGTAGACGAGCGTCTCGAATCGTCGGTCCATGCTCAGCCCCTGTCCGGCACCACGCCGAACTGGCTGAGCAGCCACAGCAGCGGCTCGTCGACCCGGAACGGGTGTACGCCGTTCGGGTCGATGATGTCATTGTCGTAGTCGGGTTCGGCGCCCAGCGCGGAGACGGCGAAGTAGCGGAAGTTCTTGTAGTTGTGGGTCAGGTGGTTGTCGACGTCGTGGGCGCCCCAGTCGGCGAGCTGGCCGCGCACGTACTCGTGGGTGGCCCGGCCGGCGGTCTCGTCGTAGTAGGGGCCCGGTTCCGGCCGTCGGACCAGTGGGTGGTCCTCGCCCCAGACGTCGAAGAACGCGTCGATCTTGGCGAAGACCACGGCGACCGGGATCGGGATGTTCTTCCGGCCGCCCAGGTGGCGGCTCTCGCGCAGGTTGTCGGTGACCCGGTTGAGCACGTCCACGGTGGACTGGTTGGTGGTGTACGCCGACTTGGGCAGGTTGATCTGGTCGCGGGCGCGCGGGATGAGGAACGGGTCGAGCAGCAGGATGAGCGCGTCGGCGGCGCCCAGGTAGCGCAGGTTGTCGACGGTCGACATGGACGACAGGTCCTCGCCCGCGGTGTCGAAGAAGGACAGCAGCGTGGTGTCGTACCGGCCCATGCGCCGCTGCCGCCAGCCGAAGACGATCGGGTCGCGGCGGCCCTCGGACGCCTGCTGGGTCTTGGCGTAGAGCTGCCCGCCGGGGAACAGCTCGCCGGCCGGGTCGAGGTAGTCGGCGCGGCCGGTGGTGTTGCTGAACTGCTCGTCGCCGATCAGCTTGACGTCGGCGCCGAAGCGCAGGCCCATGCCGTGGCGCAGTTGGTCGGCGAGGATGCGCAGGTAGACGCTCTTGCCGGTGTGCGGGGCGCCGGCCATGGCGATCAGCGGGCTGCGGCCCTCGCCGAACGACGGCGGCATCCGGCTGTGGCAGTGCGGGCACACCTTGACCCCGGAGACGGCGTTGCAGACGTCGTGCACCGCCGAGTTGACCGGCAGCAGGCCGCGGCCGGGCGCCGGGAAGGACGGCAGGACCAGCTCGTCGATGCCGGTCAGTTCCTTGCGGGCCGGGTCCTTCTGCGGGACGCACGCCGGCCGGCCGGGGGCTTTGCGCCCGGTGCAGCGGAACCAGAGCCGGCGGGTGTTGATCCGCTCGTAGCAGTAGGGGCAGGCGACGTTCATCTAGGAAACCTTCATCTCGTCGATCGGGTCCACGACCCGGATGCCGCGCGGTGACACCACGAAGCAGCGAAGCCGGCCGGGGCGGGACCGCCGCGGCACGGTGAACGGAACCTCCCACGGTGTGTCGGCCTCGAACCTGAGGCCGGTGAAGTGCAGCAGCGTCTCGCCGGCGTCCGGCCGGGCCGGCAGGGCGTTGCCGGGTACGACGACCAGCCGCAGCTCGACGCCCTCGCAGGTGCGGTCGACGGTGACGCGCAGCATCCGGCGGCCGCGGCTGAGCGGCCCGCCCACCTTGGGCAGCCGGTACGTCAGCGTGCCGCCCACCCCTTCGACGGTCACCGACCGTGGCGCGGACAGCAGGTCGCCGTCGCGGGTGCGGGTCACCGCGCAGACCGTGATCCGGCCGCCACCGGTCCCGGCCGGGATCCGGCAGCCCTGTTCGGCGACCTCGCCGCGGGTCATCCGCCGCCGCTGGACCGGCCCGTCGGCGGGGGTGAAGGTGATGTCGACCAGGTTGATCGAGGGTGGCCAGATCCAGGACAGGACCACCTCGGATCCGGTACGCCGGGCGCGCAGTTGCTGCACCGAGTCGGCGACGCCGGCGCTGACCGGTTCGCCGACCACCCCGCCGCCCTGGTCGTCGAGGGTGAACGGGGTGTAGACGTGCGGGCCGCCGGGGACCCGGACCGCGATCTGCGACTCCGGCCCGACGGTGAGGCGGTCGCCGGCCAGCGGTTCCCCGAATCCGCGCAGGTCGGCGGCCCGGACCGGGGTGCCGGGCGGCCAGACGGGCGGGACCGGGGAGCGGCGGATCGACACCCGGCCGGAGGGTGGGGTGCGCCAGGCGATGTGCGCGATGGCGGTGTCCTGGTCCTCGGCGGTGACGGTGACCCTGAGCCGTTCGACGTGGGCGGTGGCCTTCACCGGCGGCGGTTCCGGCGGCTGCTCCTCGTCCTCCTCGAAGTCGATCTCCTCCGGTTCCTCCGGCTCCTCCGGAAGGGTGGTCCACCAGTCCGGGGAGTGCATCCGGTCGCCGTGGTCGCGCCGCAGGATCTCGTCGCGGTCCAGCATCCGTGCGCAGACCCGGGCCGCCGCTCCGGAGCCGCCCTGGCGCTGCTCCCAGAACTCGCGCACCTTTCGCAGCCGGTCGGCGATCTCGGTGCTGGTCATCCCGGGTTCCACGCCGTAGTGGCGGGCCAGGTCGCCGGGGAGGGCGCCGACCTGGTCGCGCAGCGGGTTGACGACGTCCCGCAGGTAGGCCCTGGAATCGAAGGTCACGCCGGTATCTGACGGACAGCTCTGTCCGTCAGAGAGGAATGTGATGTGGATCCGATCGGCTGTGGCGGCGATGCTGCTGGCCGCGACGCCTGTGCAGGCGCCACCGGCCGGGCTCGACGACGTGTACGCGGCTCTGGGTGTGGACCGGGTGGCGTCCGACTACGTGGTGATGGTGGACGTGTCCGGGTCGATGCGCGGCGCCCGGTACGCGCAGTTGCGCCGTGGCCTGACCGGCTTCTTCGCGGCGCTGGCCCCGGAGGACCGGGTGACGCTGGTGCCGTTCGACGAGCGGGCCAACGCGGTCACCCGGCAGGTGGGGCGGGAGCCGGGTCAGCTGGCGGCCGGGCTGCCACGGGACGCGGTGGGGGCGTACACCGACATCGGCGCGGCCCTGGAGGCAGGGGTGACGGCGCTGGCCCGGCCGGACGCTCCGCCGCTGGCCACGGTGGTGCTGCTGACCGACGGGCGGCACGATCCGGGGCCGCGCAGCGCCTACCCGCTGACCCAGGGGCACAACTGGAACCAGCTCGCCGACCGGGCCGCGAAGTTGAACAAGGTGTCGCTTCAGGCGTACGCGATCCCGCTCTCCGGCGCGACCGGCGCGACCCTGCTGCGGAAGGTGTTCCCGGGCGCCAGCGTGCTGGCGCCGACGTCGGTGGACCGGCTGACCGCGCAGCTGGCCCGGCCGAAGGCCGAGGCCCGCGCCGCGAAGGCGCGCAGCCTGCTGGCCGCCGAGGTGACCGAGCCGGTGCGGGTGACGTGGCCGGCCGAGCCGATCGGCGCGGGCCGGACCACCGTCGAGGTCCGGGTGGAGAATCCGATGCCGCACGTGCCACTGGTGCTGAACGACCTCGCGGTGACGGGTGCCGAGGTCGCTCCCGGTCCGGTCGAGCTGCCGCCGGGCGGAGGCGTGACGGTGCCGGTGACCGTCGACTGGGATCCCGGCCCGCGGTCGCTGGCCCCGTTGAAGACGGTGACCGCTCAGCGGGATCTCCAGCTCACCGCCCGGGTGGACTCGCCCTGGTCGGCGGTGCTGACCGGGGATCTGGGGCTGACCCTGGCCGGGGCGCCGGCGGCCGCGCCCGGCACAGCTGAGTTCTCCGCCCAGCGTGGCAGCCTGTGGTGGTGGGTGACCACGGCGGTGCTGTTGGCCGCGCTCACGGTGGTTCTCGTCCGCTGGCGGCGTGGCCGGTTGAGCCCGCCGCTGACCGGGGCCGTGACGATCCGGCGGGGCGGCGGCGAGCAGCGCGTCCTGCCGCTGTCCGGGCGCCGGGTGGTGCTCAGCGCGGACGCGACCGGCCTGCCGGGCAGCGGTGAGATCACCGCGGCCCGGTCCGGCGTGGGTTCGTCCGACGTGCAGTTGATGATCAGCTATTCACCGGACGGGTCGGCGGGCAGTCGCGGTTCGGCGGCCTGCCCGCCGGGCGGCACCGTCTCGGTGGCCGGCACGTCGTTCAGCTGGGATCACCACAACAGGTAGGCGTGGTTGCGCAGTTCCGCCTCGAGGGCCTCGGTCCGGTCCTTCTCGGTCTCCGGGGTGGCCGACTCCAGGTCGGCGACCAGTTTCGCCAGGGTGTCGCGGTCGTCGTCGGCGACGAACGGCAGCACCTTGTCGCGGGCCTTGCGGATGACCGCCTGTGCCTCGGCGGAGATCCGCGGTTTCGGTGTCGCGCCGACGGTCATCAGGTTGTCCACGTTGCGGCGCATCAGGGGCAGCTGGGTGCGGTCCTCGGCGGCGCCGACCGCGACCTCCTGTTCGGAGAGCACGTTGCCGGTGCGCTGGTCGCGGACCAGGACGTGCAGGATGCCGTCCAGGTCGTACTCGTAGGTGACGGTGAACGAGGCGTCGGTGCGCAGCCGCTGCTCCGGCAGGTCGATGTCCCAGTCCTTGAGGACCACGTTGTCCTCGTGCCCGATCGGCTTGTCCGGGTCGCCCTCGATCACCTGGACGTTGACCTGCTCCTGGAAGTCCATGGCCGGCACGTACGAGTCGGTGGCCCGAGCCGGGTACTTGGTGTTGCGGCGGATCAGCACCGAGAAGGAGCCCTCCGGCGGTGACGAGTCGTTGTGCACCACGATGCCGAGGGCGTGTTCGGTGCCGACGTGGAAGTCGAGGTCGGTGACGGTGCCCTGGAGGATGCCGGAGGCGATGGCGGCGCCCTGGGCGACGGCGAGCATCGGGTTGACGCCGGTGGACGGTTCGACGCCGACGATGTCGGAGACGAACCGGCGGATCACCGGCATGTTGGAGCTGCCGCCGACCATGACCAGGTGGTCGATGCGGCCGGGGCTGTCGCGCAGGCAGATGTCGACGGGTTCGCGGGTGCGCTGGACGAGGGCGGCGACCGACTCCTCCAGCAGGGCGCGGCTGACCTGGTGGTAGCCGCCGGAGGGCAGCGGGATCCGGGTGGTGTCCTGCTGCGACAGTTCGATCTTGGCGCGTTCCAGCTCCAGCCGGAAGAGTGCCTGCTTCTCGTCGTCCCAGTCGGCCGAGCCGGGGATCTGCGGCAGGACGGCGGCCCGGAAGGCGTCGTCGATGTCGAGGCCGCCGAGCCGCTGCACGCCCTTGGACGCCTGCTCGATGAAGACGCCGTCGAAGGCTTGCAGGACGGTGACGTCGAGGGTGCCGCCGCCCCAGTCGAAGACCAGGATCCGCTGGTTCTGGCCGATCGCGTGGGCGTACGCCATGGCGGCCGCGGTGGGCTCGTTGATGAGGGCGAGCACCTCCATGCCGGCCAGCCCGGCGGACAGTTTGGTGCGGAAGCGGGCCAGGCCGCGGCTGTTCGCCGGGATGGTGACGACGGCCCGGTTGAGTTTCGCGATGATGCCGGCCGCGGCGGCCTGCTGCTGGATGTGCCGGAAGAACATGGCGGCCGCCACCTCGACCTTGAGGTCCTGGTCGCCGATGGTGACCGAGTCCTCGGTGGCGAACAGCCGCTTGACCGCCTCCAGCTTGCCGGTGCGCTGGCGTTTGGCGGCCCAGCCGAACACCGGGTCGCCGCCGTCGAAGCCGATGACCGATGGCAGCACCCGGTCGAATTCGAGGTTCGCCCACTCCAGCGGCAGGCCGGGGTCGAGCGGCACGGCCTCGACCCCGTTCGCCGTGGTACGGGCGAGAACGCTGTTGGTGGTGCCGAAGTCGATCCCGAAAGCGTCGCTCATTCTGTTTCTTCCTCCCCCTCGTCCTGTGGAGACCGGTGCCCCACGTACTTGGCGACGCCGAGCCGCACCGCGCGGCCGGTCGCCCGGTCCACGTAGGCGGCCTCGATCACCTCGGGACGGCCGCTGTCACGGTCGCCGACGAACTTGAAGTAGCGGGCGAGTTCAGGGTCGTCGGCGTCGTCAACCTTCTCCAGGCCGGCCTGTTCGAAGCAGCGCCCGAGCAACTCGGCGAGGTCCTCGGCGGCGGCGCCGTGTGCCACGGCGGCGTCGATCTGGGCGAGCTGCGCCAGGTGGCTGGTCCGGTTCTGTACCGCGGCGACGACCTGTTTGCGCAGTCCCTCGTACGCCTCGGCGGCCGCGGCCGTGCCCGGCTCGCGGACCAGGGTGACGGTCTCGATCCGCTCGACCCGGCGGTCGATCTGGTCGATGAGCTTGGCTATCTTCTCGATGGCCTCGAACTGCTGTCTGTTGCCGAACACGGTCTTCCCTTCGGATGCGGTGGTCAGGGTGCCGGGATCGCGGTCCGGCCGGCCCGGTCGAGGACGAGGTGGCGCAGGTGCTCGCGGGCGGCGGCCCGCTGCACGGCGTCGAGGCCGGGGCCGCTGTCGCCGCTGCGGCGGGCCATCGGCCGGGGCTTGGGCGCGAACTCGCCCGGTCCGCTCGGGGCGAGCACCGCCGGGTCGTGCGGGATCCGGTAGAGCCACAGCACCGTGTCCGGTTCCTTGATGGCCTCGTCGATCTGGTTGAGCGCCCAGGTCAGCTCGGTCATCCGGTCGCGGCCCTCGGCGCCGAGGCGGCGCAGCGGGCGGGCCCGGCGGGCGAAGGCGAGGTTGGCCTCCTCCCGGCCGGCGCCGAACGGGATGCCGAGGATGACGTACGGGTTGCGGTCGGCCATCAGAAGTCCCTCCGGAGCATGTCGATCTGTCCGGCGAGCGCGTCCGCCTGGCCGCGCAGCATGTCCGGGATCTCGTTCATCGGGCCGTCCAGCGGGAACTGGACGAGAAGTACCTGGTAGGCGCGCATCCGGTCGACGACCGTCTGCATGTGGTCGAGGAGCTCCAGCTGGATCCGGGACAGCGAATAGTCGTTGCTGCGGTCCCAGCTGCGCCGTTCGACGATCTCGTTGTACTGGTCGCCGAGGTTGTCGACCGCGCGGGACATGGCGTTGCCGACGGCGAACGCGGCGACGCCCAGGCAGCGGCCCAGTTCCTCGGCGAGGGCCTCGCGGACCGGTTCGGGGAACTCGTCGCGCACGCGCAGGAACTCGTACGCCGGGTCGAACAGGAACCGTTTCTCCGACTCCGGACGCAGGTCCTGGTCGTCGCCGAGGCCCATGGCCAGGTGGCCGCCGGCCTGCATGGACAGGATCAGCCGTTCGCGTGGCTCCAGGACGCCGCCGTCGAGCAGGATCTCGATCACCCCGGCCAGGCCGGCCGCCTCGCCGAAGTCGCGGTGCACCAGGTCGAGCAGCAGGTCGGCGAACCAGTCCCGCTCGCGGGCCTGCCACTCCGGGCGCGGGTCGCGCCGCCAGATCTGCGACAGCACCTCGGCCAGGTCGGAGAACGTCTCCGGCCGGTGCTCCTCGAGGATCCGGCAGCGGGTCTGGAAGTAGCGCACCATGTCGGCCTGGTTCCCGCCGGTGGCGCGGATCGCGGGGGTGGCGGCCACCCAGGACGCGTCGTTGTTGGCGCTGAACTTGAGCAGGTCGAGGAAGAAGTCGTCGTCGTCGATCCGGTCGGCGAGCCGGCCGTGCACGAGGGCGGCCAGCTCCGGCGGGTACTCGGTGACCGCGTCGTCGGCGATCCACAACCCCAGCGCCTTGATCAGTGCGCCGTTGCGCAGCCGCTGGTCGGGGGCCTCGCGGGCCAGCCGGGCCAGCGGTTCCTGCGCCGCGGCGGAGCCCTTCTCGGCGGCGATCACCGAGGCGTTCAGGGTGAGCCCGGCACGGAACCTGGCGGCCGGTCCGGTGTCGAGGGCGGCGAGGGCGCCGTCGTGGTCGCCGAGCTGCCATTTGGCGTACGCCACGAGGCTCGCGACCTCGTCGGCGAGCGGCCCGCCGCGGGTGGCCCGGCCGATCGCGCGGGCCAGCCGGACGGTTCCCTCCCAGTCGCCGTCGTAGACCAGCCGGGTGAGGCGGCACAGCCCGTACCAGGCGGCGAAGTCGGGGTGGGCCGCGCTGACGTGCTCGGGGACGGTGATCCGGCCCTGGAGGGCGGCGTCGCGCAGCAGGGGCCAGGCGGACCGGTCGGCGGCGAGCTGTTCCGGAACCTCGCCACCGCCGTCGATCAGGTCGACCAGGGCGCGGGTCTGCGGCCACAGGTCGTCGGCTTGGCCGCGGTCGCGGTCCCGGACGAAGGCAAGCAGCGCACGGTAGTGGCCGACGGCGGGGTCGGCGCCGTCGAGGGCATCGAGGGCGTCGGTGTCGCGGGCCAGGTAGTGGCGGCGGGCCTGTTCGGCGGTGAACCCGGCGGCGGCCAGTTCGTCCGGGGTGACCCGGCCCGGGTGCAGCCGGCATCGCAGGTAGGCGCCGCGGGCGGTGCCGTCGGCGTCGACCTTGGTCAGGGCGTGGGCGTCGACCAGGTCGTCGAGCAGCGCCTCGGGCAGTTCGGTGAGCAGTCCGGCGTACTGGTCGAGGTTGGTTCCGTTGAGGCCGGCGAAGTAGGCGTCGAGTGCCCGGGTGTTCGGGCCGGCGTGCGGCTCGATCGGGATGCGGCGGCGGTCCCGGATCCGCTCGGCGGCGGCCACCGCCTTCGGGACTCCGCTGGTGGCGGCGTAGGCGACGGTGAGGTGGATCAGGTCGGCACCGGCGTCCGGGTCGAGCAGGTGGCGCAGGGCGCGGGCGTCCGGGTGGGTGTCCTCGAACGGGGTGAGCTGGGCGGCGGCGTGCGCGGCGAGGCCGGTGTCGGCGAGCAGCCCGGCGGTGTGCGACAGCAGCAGCGGGATCCGGACGGCGTACCGGCCGGTGGGCAGTTTGGCGAGCCAGGCCATCATCTGGCCGAGATCGCCGCGGAGTGCCGCCTGGCGGGCCTGGTACCAGCAGAGCTCGGTCTCGGTGAGCTTGGCCTGCGGCAGCCAGAACTGCCGGCCCAGAGCGATGGCGTCGGCCGCGGCGGCCCGGCGGCGGCCCAGGTCGCGGCCGGCCAGGTCGTCGGCGTACGTCTTGAGGCGGGCGTCGTTCCAGGACGCCTTGACGGCGCCGGTGCCGGCCGCGTGGGAGGCCGCCCAGAGCCGGCCAGCCTCGCCGATGACCGCCGGTCCGGGCACGTCGACGGGGCGCATCCGGGCGAACTCGGCGGCGCCGACGCTGTTCGGCTGGTCACCCTTGCCGAGCACGGACAGCGTGTCGCCGGTCGCGGCCACGACGATCCCGGTACGGGTGAGGAAGAGTCCGGGGAGCACCACCACCTGTCCGATGCGGGTGTCCCCGGCTGCCGGGGCGGCCAGGTCGACGCCGCATTCGGCGCAGTTCCCGGCGCCGTCGCCGGCGGTCGTCCCGCAGGCACGGCACCACCTGCCCGGGTCATCTGCCATCGCGTACCCACCCCCGGCCCTCGACGAAGACGAACGATCCGGCCCGTTTGCCGTTCTCGATCGGACCGGTGCCGGTCTTCGGCGGGTCCGGCGGGCGTGGCTTCGGGACCGGCGGCTGTTGCTGTGACTGTGGTTTCGGCTGTGGTTTCGGCGCGGGCGGTCCGCCGGGCCGCATCGACTCGTACAGCTCGCGGGCGGTGGGCCGGTCGTCCGGTGCGGCGCCCATCGCGCGTTCCAGCAGTTCGGCGGCGGGCTTGCCCCAGGCGCGGCGGAAGATCCGCAGGGCGGTGTCCGGCCTGCGGTTGACCGCCTTGCCGCGCCCGTGGTCGACCACCCGGACCAGCATCAGGGCGAGCTTGTAGACGTCGGTGGCCCGGTTCTGCACGGTGGTCCGCGGCAGCAGCGTGTTGATCGACTTCTGGTCGCCGCGTTTGCGGGCGGCGCGTAGCTGCGAGGCGGCGAGCAGTGCCTCGGGCGGCTCCCAGTGCGGGGTCTGCGGCTGTCCGCCGAAGGCGCCGCGGCTGCCCTCGACCCGCGCCGCGTCCGCGTCGATGATCATCACCTGGGGCCGGGGGCCGCTCACGTCGTAGACCATGTTGCGGCCGGAGATGTCGCCGAGCACCACGTTGCGGTGGTGGGTGAGGGCGCACACCCGGGCGATCTGCACGGCGACCGCGCGGCGCTGCTCGGGGCTGGTGGCGGGCAGGCCGATGCGGGCCATGTCCTTGGTGTCGCCGAACAGCATGTCTACCTCGCGGGGCACCCGCCGCCGCTGTCCGGAGCGGGTGTGCAGGTCCTGGAAGTAGGCGGCCGGGATGAGCGGCAGGAGGATGCCGCACGCCTCGTCGCCGTCGACGACGACCCGCAACGGCCAGGTGACCAGCCTGTCCCAGGCGGCGCGCTGCTGGTCGGTCATGGCGAGCCGCCGCCGGACCAGGTCGAGCAGGCCCCGCTTGAGCGCGGGGCCGGCGATCGTCCTGGTCCGGTCCTTGTACTCCTTGTAGACCAGCGGTGGGTGGCCGGGCAGTTTGAAGCCGGGCAGCCGGTAGATCACCGCGGTGCCGCCCTTGCCCAGGTGGTCGAGCCGCCCGAGCACCCCCTTGGCGACGGTGTCCGGCTCTGTCATGCCGTCGCCTCCGCTGCGCTCCGGCGCCGCCATGACTTCAGAACTGAGCCCGATGATTCGCTCGCAAGCTCGCTCATGTCGGCTCCGGGGCGACCCAGACGGCGATCACGGTGCGGTCGTCCATGAAGGTCTTGCGGTAGAAGCCGACCTGGTTGGCGAACTCGATGGTGTCCGGCGGCTCCGCCCACTGCTCGGCCAGGAACCGGCCGACCACCCCGCCGCCGCTGCCCATCGGGTCGCCGATGCCGTCGGTGATCACCGCGAGCACGTCGCCGGGCCGCAGGGTCAGCGTCACCGGCTCCGGTTCGACCTCGCGGGGCAACGGCCGGACCGCGTTGGAGGCCACCTCCTCGCCGTCGCCCTTGACGGCGGTGACCGGGCGCCAGCCCTCACCGTCGAGGATCAGCGCGGCCGAGTCACCGGCCAGCGACGCGATCACGGCCCGGTGGGTGCCGTCGGCGTCCGCCTGGGTGGCCACTGCGAAGGCGACCGCCGTGGTGGACATGAGCGCGCGGACGTCGGCGAGGGCCGCCTCCTCGACCTTGGCGGTGTGCAGGAACTCCCGGTGGATGGCGGCGTTGACCCCGGCCACGCCGGCCGCCCAGTCCAAGGTGCCGAGGTCGGCCTCCGGGCCGGCGGCCAGCCCGTCGATCAGCTCGGCGGCGAGCTTCTCGCAGGCCAGGTCGGCGGCCCGGTGCGACATCCGGCCGTCGGACACCCCGTCGGCGACGCAGCCGACCAGCCAGTGGTCGTCGCGGGTGACGGTCACGACGTACGAGTCCTGCCGGGGTTTGCCGGTCTCCAGATGGCCGATGCCGCGCAGGCTGGCGGCCCGGTAGTCGAGCATGCCGACGCGGCCGCCGTCGAGTGTCACGTCCGGGCGGCGGCGGACCAGGACCGGGGGCACGGCCACCACGGACGGCTGGTTGCCGGCGTCGCCGACGATCCACCGCCCGTTGGGGTGCCGTGCCCAGGCGACCTCAGTTCCAGTCACTGTCGAGGTCCTCGTCGTCCAGCACGAAGCCGCCGGCGCTGCCCTGTTCGCTGACCGACTGGGCGGAGGCGATGACGCTGGACAGCAGGATCTCGGCGACCTTGGTGATCGCCTTGGCCGGGTCGGCGCCGTCGCGCATCACGTAGCTGCGCATCGGCTTCTTGGATCCCTCTTTCGGGTAGACCCACTGGTCGAGCTGGTCCTTGGTGGCGGTGCCCACGCCGAACGGGATGAGGTTGGGCCGCAGCTTGAACGACGGGTCGGTGAGGTCGTTGTAGGCGGCGACGATGTCGGACTGGTCGTCGGTCGGCTCGCCGTCGGTGATGAAGAAGACCGCCGGCCGGTACGCCTTGTAGTTGTCGCCGCGCAGCTGCGCGTAGTCCTTCTCGATCTCCTGGCGCAGCAGGCGGAACGCGGCCGCGTACGACGTGGCGCCACGCACCGTGAACTGCGGGATCGGGTTGACGTTGCGCACGTCGTCGAGCCGCAGCACGACCCGGGCGTCGTCGGAGAAGTCGACGGCGCCCAGGCGAACCACGTCGCCCAGCGTCGGCGACGCCTCGATGCCGTCGATCACGGTCGGCAGGATCTCGTTGGCCGCCTGGATCGCCGACTTGTCGCCGCCCTGCGGAACACTCATCGACAGCGAGACGTCCACGACGATGTAGAAGGGCAGGACCAGGAGCCGGTCGTCGCCGTGGGTGTCCGTCGCGGATGTGGTCATCGGACTTTCCTCTCGTCCCCGGAAAACCATCAAGCGGCGGTAATCTCCGCTCGCCGTTAACTGACGGACAGGAGGAACATCGGTGGATGTCTCGGCCGCGACCACGGCCCTCGCGACCGCTCTGCGCTACGACCCGTCACTGGCCGGCGAGCCGGACCGGCTGGCCCGCGCCCTGGAGGATCTGCTGCCCGGCGACGAGCGGACCGTCGCCCTGCTGGTCGCCGCGGCCCGGGCCGGGGTGCCGGAGCTGCTCGCCGGCGGGCACGCCGAGCAGGCCCGCGACCGGCTCACCGGGTACGCCGGGTTCCGCCCGGAGATCGCCGCCCAGCTGCTGGCCGCCTGGTCCGGCGACGACACGGGCACGCCCGCGGAGTCACCCGGCCCGCCGGCCGCCGTGGCGCTCGGCGACGGCCCGGTGCTCGCCCTGGTGACCGGCTCCGGAGTCTTCACCGGGTCCGCCGGGGCATGGCGGCGGGTGGCGTCCCCGCCCGGCGCGACGTCGCGGGACGTGGCGCTCGCCGGCGGCCACGTCCTGTGGACCGCCCCGGGCGGCGTGTTCGCCCGCCGCCTCACCGCCGACGACCCGCGCCCTCACCACCACACCGCCGACGAGCCGCGCCCTAACGGCCATATCGACGACGAGCCGCGCATCGTGGCGACGGCCGACCAGGTGCGCTATCCGCTGGCCGCGGTCTGCCCGGACGGCAGCACGGTCGACGTCTTCTGGACGCCGGACCGGGTGCGGATCGAGCACGCGGCCCTGCGCGATTGGGGCGGCACGTCGTCGCTCACGGTGCCGCCCGCCCCATCGGGTGAACGGCTGACCGCGCTGGCGGCGGCCACCGGCTCGGCGCGGACGGTGTGGCTCGCGGCGCTCACCGAGGCCGGCACGACGGCGTGTGCCCGCTGGGATCTGACCGCCGGCATCGGCGACTGGACGCCGGTCGATCCCCCGGCCCGGCTGGCGACGCTCACCCTGGCCGGGCGGTGGCTGCTGGCGTACACGGTGACGGGCCATCTGCTCGCCTACGACCTGGACGGCGCCCGGCAGTGGCGCAGCGTCGACCATCCGGCCGGGGTGGCCCGCTTCGCCCGCGCGCCGCACGCGATCGCCGCGACCCGCGACCTGCTCCTGGTGGCCGGCCCGTCCGGCACCTGGACGGCGCCCCTCGACTCCCTCACCGAAGTGCCCCGCCTGGGCCCCGCGACCCTTCTGAACCTTTAACCCCTTTCCTGGTACGCGCGACCCCGTCCACTCCTTTCAGGACAGTCCCGCCCTGCCCCGCGACCTGGCTGCCCGGTCCCGCCCGTGCCGCGCCCGCCGGGCGTAGATCAGTGGTCCAGCCCCCACCCCAAAGCCCCCACCCGCAATCTTGAACGCCAACCCACCGCCTCCGGTGGCCCACCGTCCAAGATCACGGGCGGAAGAGGCATGCCGAACGCGCGACCCCGTGCCCACTCGCACACCTTGGCGATCTTGGACGTCTTGCCACCGATTGCGGTGGTCGATCCGCTTCTGCGTGAGGCGGGGGCGCTTGGGCGTACCGGAAAGGGGGTTAAAGGAGGGTTTCGACTAGGTCGGGCAGGTGTTCGGGGCCGTGGCGGTGGAGGGTGGCGCGGAGGCCGGCGGCGGCGAGGGCCGGCACGTGACCGGGAAGCAGGGCGTGCACGTCGGCGTCGAGGGCGGCGCGGGCGGCCAGGACGTCGGTGTCCCGGTCGGTGGGCAGCCCGTCGGCGATGATCACGACGATCGGGCGTGGTGTGGCGAAGCCGTCGGCGGCGAGCTGGTCGGTGTCGTGGGCGGTACAGCCGGCGAGCATCCGCAGCCCGGCGGCCAGGGAGCTGAAGCCGCCGGGGCGCGGTACCGGCAGGTGGTGCAGCCCGGTGACCCGGGTCAGCGGGATCAGCAGGGCGGCCTGGTCGGCGTAGGTCACCATGCCGAGCCAGGCCTGGTCGCCGCGGACACGTTCGATCCGGTCGACGACGGCCGGCAGCGCCTGGGCGGCCCGTTGGTGAAAGCCGTGCCGCACGGTAGATCCGGACACGTCCAGCAGCAGGTATACGACAGCCACGTCAAGACCTGACGGACCGGCGAGATAAGGTCGACCCTGGCCTGGCGACGAGGGTTTCCGCCGGTGGAAGGAGGGGCCGGTGGCGGGGGACACCGTGGCCGGTGCGCGGTACCGGCTGTCGTTCACCAGTGGCGCCCTGCTGACCCGGGAGGCGGCGGTGGTCGCGCCGGTGTTCCTGGCGGAGCGTGACTGGGCGCGGGTGCGCGCGCGGATCGAGTCGCAGAACCTGTTGCAGGCGCGGACCGTGACGTCGGGTCAGCGGCTGGCCCGTGAGGTGGTGCAGCGGTTGTCGGCGCTGTCCGGCGATGAGATCGAGGCGCTGGCCGGTGCGACCGCCACCGAGCGGGGGCATCTGCTGTGGCTGGCGGCCTGCCGGCGGTACCGGTTGATCGGCGACTTCGCCGAGGAGGTGCTGCGGGAGCGGTTCCTGCTGCGGGCCCCGGCGCTGACCCACGACGACTTCGACAGTTTCGTGCGCGGCAAGGCGGTGTGGCACGACGAGCTGGCCGGGCTGACCGCGTCGACGGCGCGCAAGCTGCGGGCGAATCTGTTCCGGATGCTGCACGAGGCCGGTTTCCTGACCGAGAGCGGCGGGCTGGCCGGGGCGGTGCTGTCGCCGCGGACGGGGGCGGTGCTGTCGCCGGGTGAGATCCGGTTCTTCCCGACGATCAGTGAAGTGACGGGCCGGGGGCGTGATGACGGCGAGTGACCTGCCGCGGCAGGAGGAGCACCTGTTCGCGGTGCTCAGCGGCAAGCGGTTCCTGGCCATGGAGGGCCTGGGCAACGAGGTGCCGTTCTTCATCTACCCGTACGCGCCGGAGGACGCCCTGGAGGTGGGCCGGGCGAGGCGGCGGCTGCGCAACCGGCTCGGCACCCAGGGTGTCGAGGTCCTGGAGGTGGACCTGTACGACCTGGCGGTGGAGATCCTCCAGGCGCGGGGCGTGTGGGACCGGCTGCTCGGGATCGAGCCGGAGCAGGACCGCGACGACTTCCGGGAGCTGTTGCAGGGGATGCTCGATCCGCAGCGGCATCTGGCTCCGGCGATCCGGGCGAAGCTGGCCGAGCGGGACTGCGACATCGTGTTCCTGACCGGCATCGGTGAGGTCTTTCCGTACATCCGCTCGCACAACGTGCTCAACAACCTGCAGAGCGTGGTGACCGGGCGGCCGATGCTGGTGTTCTTCCCGGGCCGCTACGAGCAGTCGGACACGCTGGGCTCGTCCCTGGTGTTGTTCGGCCGGCTCACCGACGACCAGTACTACCGCGCCAAGAACATCCTGGAGCAGGAGGCCTAGATCCGGATGAGGCTCAACGAGATCTTCGCCAAGGACGTGCAGCGCCCGATCGAGGGCGTGATCAAGGCGGACGACGTCGCGCACCTCGGTACCGAGGTGGACGAGTACGTGCTCACCAACGAGGCGGCCAAGGGCCTGGAGCTGCTGCTCGAGGCGTACACGAACTACACCACCGCCAACGGCGTGTGGATCTCCGGCTTCTTCGGCTCCGGTAAGTCGCACCTGCTCAAGATGCTGGCCCACCTGCTCGGCGAGGTGGACGGGCAGCGGTTTCCGCGGGAGCGGGTGTCGGCGAGTTTCCGGGAGAAGGCGCACGGGGCGTTCCTGCCGGCGCTGCTGGACCGGGCGGACCGGATCCCGGCGCGCAGCCTGCTGTTCAACATCGACCAGAAGGCGACCCTGATCAGCAAGAAGGATCAGGGGGACGCGCTGCTGCGGGTGTTCGTCAAGGTGTTCGACGAGAGCCGCGGCTACTTCGGCAACCAGGGGCATGTCGCCCGGTTCGAGCGGGATCTGGACAACCGCGGCCAGTACGAGGCGTTCCAGGCGGAGTACGCGCGGATCTCCGGCCGGGACTGGTCGCTGGGCCGGGAGGAGGGCGTCCTCGAAGAGGGCAATGTGGCCCGGGCGTACGCGGTGGTCAGCGGCCAGACCGAGGGCGCGCCGACGAACATCCTGACGAAGTACCGCAACGAGTACTCGATGTCGATCGAGGACTTCGCCGACGAGGTGCGGACCTGGCTGGACCGGCAGCCGGCCGGTCTGCGGCTGAACTTCTTCGTCGACGAGGTGGGCCAGTTCATCGGCACGAACACCCATCTGATGCTGAACCTCCAGACGATCGCCGAGTCGCTGAACACCCGTTGCCAGGGGCGGGCCTGGGTGTTCGTCACGTCGCAGGAGGACATGGACAAGGTCGTCGGGGACCGGACCCGGCAGCAGGGCAACGACTTCTCCAAGATCCAGGCGCGGTTCGCCACCCGGGTGAAGCTGACCAGCGCGGACGTCGAGGAGGTCATCCGCAAGCGGCTGCTGGAGAAGAACGGGCCGGGCGCCGGCGAACTGCGGGCCATCTACGACCGGGAGTCGGCGAACTTCAAGACGCTGTTCGACTTCGTGGACGGTGGCAAGACCTACCGCAACTACGCGGACGAGGCGCACTTCACCGGCACGTACCCGTTCGTGAGCTACCAGTTCCCGCTGTTCCAGGCCGCGATCGAGGGGATCTCGGACCACAACGTCTTCGAGGGCCGCAACAGCTCGGTCGGTGAGCGCTCGATGCTGGGCGTGGTGCAGCAGGTGGCCAAGGACATCGGTGACGTCGAGGTGGGCACGCTGGCCACCTTCGACCACATGTTCGCGGGCATCCGGGCGTCGCTGAAGTCGGCGGCGCGCCGGTCGATCGACCTGGCCGAACGGCACATCGCCGACGATCCGCTGGCGGTCCGCCTGCTCAAGGCGCTGTTCCTGGTGAAGTACGTGGAGGGGTTCCACGCCAGTCCGCGGAACCTGACGGTGCTGGTCTACGACCGGTTCGGGCTGGATCTGCCGGATCTGGCGCGGCGGGTGCAGGCGGCGCTGACGCTGCTGGAGACCCAGACGTACGTGCAGCGCAACGGCAACCTCTACGAGTACCTGACCAATGAGGAACAGGTCATCGAGGAGGAGATCAAGAACGTCGAGATCGACGGGTCCGAGGTGGGCAACCGGCTGCTGCGGATGCTGTCCGGGGACGTCATCCGGACCACCAAGCTGCGGTACGCGCGCAACGGCCAGGACTTCGCGTTCGGCTACAAGCTGGACGACCAGCAGTACGGGCCGCAGCGTGAGCTGACCGTGCACTTCATCACGCCCGAGTACCCGTACGGTCCGGAGGAGATCCGGATGCACAGCGCGGGCAAGGACGAGCTGCGGGTGGTGCTGGAGCCGGACGAGCGGGCGCTGGCCGACCTGCGGCTGCTGATCAAGAGCGAGAAGTACCTCAAGCGCAAGCAGACGACGTCCATCTCGGCGATCGAGGACCAGATCCTGCGCTCCAAGGCGGCGCAGAACGTGGAGCGCGAGCGGGAGATCGTCGAGCGGGTCCGGCGGGCCGTCGGCAAGGCGGAGCTGATCATCAACGCGGCGACCGTGGTGTCCGGTGCGCAGGAGGCGCTGGCCCGGGTGACCGACGGCTTCCAGGAGCTGATCGGGCGCACCTACGTGCATCTGAGCCTGCTGGGCGGGCTGCGCTACACCGAGCAGCAGATCGCGGCGGCCGCGAACCCGGATCCGGCGGTGCTGGTCGAGGGGCCGGGTCTGTCGACGCTGGCCGCGCCGGGCGAGGAGGTGTACTCCTTCGTGCTGGGCCGGGACCGGCGTGGCGAGCAGGTGACGGTGAAGACCGTGGTGGACACGTTCCAGTCCCGCCCGTACGGATGGGATCTCGCCTCGGCCGAGGTGGTGATCGCCTGGCTGGTCGGCGCCTCGAAGGTGTCGCTGTCGATGGACGGCAACGCCGTGCGCCGCAGCGAGGTGGCCACCGTGCTGCGCAACACGCAGAAGCACGCGCACACCGTGGTGGCCCCGCAGAAGGTCTTCGACGAGCGCCGGGTCACCGCGTTCCGCAAGTTCTGCACCGACTTCTTCGACGACGCGAGCGTGCCGCGGGACCCGCTGGAGGTGGCCCGGTACGGCGCCGGCCGGCTGCGGTCGCGGCTGGACGAGCTGCGGTCCCGGATGGCCGGCTCGCCGTACCCGTTCATCGGTCAGCTGGCCGGCCCGGTCGAGCTGCTGGAGCAGGTCACCGGCAAGCCGGACGAGTGGTACCTGACCGGTTTCGGTCTCGGCGACGAGCTGCTGGAGGCCAAGGAGGACGTGATCGACCCGATCCTGTCCTTCCTGGAGGGCGGCCAGCGGGTCATCTACGACGAGGCGGCGGCGCTGCTCGCCGGGAACGCCAACAATCTGGGCTATCTGCCGGCCGGCAGCGACGCCGAGGTGCGGCGGCTGCTGGCGGACCGCAACGCGTTCCGCGGCAACGGGATGACGCGGCTGCGGCAGGCGGCCGCGACGCTGCGGGCGCTGCTCGACGAGGCGCTGTCCGGGGCGCGGCAGGCGGTGGCCGGGGCGATCGGCGCCCGCCGGGCCGAGCTGGTGGCCGGGCGGTACTGGACCGAGACACCGGAGGCGGCCCGGGTGGAGGTGGCCGGCGCGATCGACCGGGTCCTCGAGCAGGTGGCCGCCGAGACGCAGATCGCGTTCATCCGGGAGCTGGGCAACTCGTTCGAGTCGGTCGTCTATCCCGGCCTGCTGGAACGGCTGGTGCCGCCGGCGCCCGCGCCGGGCGGTGGGGACGGTCCGGCACCGGCGCCGGTGCGGCCGATCGTGTCGATCCGGTCGGTCACCGCGGCGGGGGTGCAGGGCCTGTTGGAGAAACCTGAGGACGTCGACCGGTACGTGGACGCGCTGCGCGCCGCACTGCTGTCGGCCCTGGACGACGGGAAGCGGATCGCACTGTGATCGACACGGCACGGTTGAAGACGTTCGCCACCTGGGCGCGTACCGCCCTGATCCGTGAGGTGACGGCCCGGATCGCGGTGGTGCTCGCCCCGGCGTCGGCCGAGCGGGTGGAGCAGCCCAACGCGGTGGCCGCCATGGAACGCGCGATCGCGGCGTCCGGCCGGGACGCGGTGGCCGACCGGGTCGCGTACACCTGGTTCAACCGGATCGTGGCGCTGCGGTTCATGGACGCCAACGGCTACACCGGCATCGGGGTGGTGTCCCCGGCCGCCGGTCTGGTCGCCGGGCAGCCGGAGGTGCTGGCCGAGGCGAAGCGCGGCAACCTGGACCCGGAGGTGGTCTCCGGGCGGCGTGCGGTGGAGGCGATCACCGGGCTGCTGGACGGGACCCGGCGCAGCGCCGATCCGCAGGGTGAGGCGTACGCGCTGCTGCTGGCCGAGTACTGCCGGCACTGGAACCGGGCGATGCCGTTCATGTTCGAGCGGGAGGGCGACTGGACCGAGCTGCTGATCCCGACGAATCTGCTGGCCGAGGACTCGGTGCCGGCGCGGACGGTGGCGGTGCTGACCGAGGACGTCTGCCGGGACGTCGAGGTGATCGGCTGGCTGTACCAGCTCTACATCTCGGAGCGTAAGGACGAGGTGTCCGCCGGTTTCAAGCGCAACCAGAAGGCCGGGGCGCCGGAGATCCCGGCCGCGACCCAGCTCTTCACGCCGCACTGGATCGTCCGGTATCTGGTGGAGAACTCGGTGGGCCGGTTGTGGCTGCACAACCGGCCGTCGTCGGCGCTGGCCGAGCGGATGGACTACTACCTTCCGTCCGATCTGACGTCCTACCCGAAGGTGTCCTCCCCGGAGGAGATCCGGGTGATCGACCCGGCCTGCGGCTCCGGGCACATCCTGACCTACGCGTTCGATCTGCTCTACGCGATCTACGAGGAGGAGGGGTACGCCCCCTCGGACATCCCCGGGCTGATCCTCACCCACAACCTGCACGGCACGGAGATCGACCCGCGGGCCGGCGCGCTGGCGGCGTTCGCGCTGACCATGAAGGCGCGGGCCCGGCAGCGGACGTTCTTCAACCGGCGGGTGGCGCCGAACATCTGTGTGCTGGAGCCGGTGTCGTTCACGCCGGGCGAGCTGAACACGCTTGTCACGCCGACCGGTGACCGGGTGGCCGAGGAGTCGTTCTGGAGCCTGTTCGAGAACGCGGACACCCTGGGTTCGCTGGTGCGGCCGCGTACCGATCTGGTCGATCGTCTTCGTGGGCATCTGGCCGGGCTGCCGGCCGAGGAGGGTGACCTGCTGGCCGCCGATCTGCGGCGGCGGGCCGAGCGGGTGCTGACCCAGGCGGGGTATCTGGCCCGGGGTTATCACGCGGTGGTCGCCAATCCGCCCTATCTGTACAGCGGCGACATGAACGCGATGCTGTCCGGGTTCGCCAAGCGGGAGTACCCGGACTCGAAGACCGACCTGTTCGCGATGTTCATCGAGCGGTGCGTCGACCTGGCGGTGCCGCGCGCCTTCATCGGCATGATCACGATGCAGGGGTGGATGTTCCTCGGCTCGTACGCGGCACTGCGTGACCGTCTGCTCCGTGACCAGGCGATCGTGACGATGGCGCACCTGGACGCCCGGGCGTTCGACACGATCCCGGGCGAGGTGGTCGCCACCACGGCGTTCCTGCTGGTCAACGAGGGGCATCCGGATCTGGCCGGAACGTTCGTGCGGCTGGTCGAGGAGCGTGGCGAGGCGGTGATGAACGCCGCGTTCCTGGAGTCGGTGGCCGGGCGGCGGCCGGTATACACGGTGTCGAGCCGGCAGCTTCGCCAGCATCCGAGCGCGCCGGTGGCGTACTGGCTGTCCGAGGCGATGCTGCGCGCGTTCGGGCTGGGCCGCCCGCTGGGTGAGATCGGCGAGCCGCGGCAGGGCCTGGCGACCGCGGACAACGGCCGGTTCGTCCGGCAGTGGCACGAGGTGAGCGCCGACCGGACCGGTTTCGGGCTGGCCCGTGACGAGGCGCTGGCCTCTGATCTCCGGTGGTTCCCGTACAACAAGGGCGGCGAGTTCCGCCGCTGGTACGGCAACCAGGAGTTCGTCGTCAACTGGCAGGACGACGGGGCGGAGATCCGGTCGTTCGGCATCGAGACCGGCCGGCCGCGGTCGCGCGCGCAGAACACCGGCTACTACTTCCTGCCGTCGGTGTCGTGGTCGAAGGTGGGCGCCAAGGCCGCGTTCCGCTGGTATCCGCAGGGGTTCATCTTCGACGTGGCGGGCACGTCGATCTTCGCGTCCGAGCGGGACCTGCTGCGGCTGGCGGCGGTCTGCAACTCGACGGTGGCCCGGGATCTGCTGGCCGCCACGTCGTCGCGGATGAACTTCGAGGTGGGCACGCTGGCGCAGCTGCCGGTCCCGGAGGTGCCGGAGGAGACCGCCGCGACGGTGCGGGAGCTGGTGGAGATCCACCGGGCGGACTGGGACGCCCGCGAGGCGTCCTGGGACTTCCGGACCCTGGACCTGGTGGAGGCCGGGGGCCTGCTGTCCGACGCGGTGGCGGCGAGCTTCGCCGCCGGGGTGGCGACGGCCGGGCGGGCGCGGGAGCTGGAGACCCGGCTCAACGCCGAGGTCGCCGCCGCCTACCGGCTGGACGGCGAGGCGGACACCGAGGTGTCGCCCGCGAAGATCACCCTGTTCGGCAATCCGGAGTTCCGGTTCGCCGGCAAGCCGGCCGAGGAGCACGAGCGACTGTACGCGCGGGAGCGTGCCGCCGATCTGGTCTCGTACGCGGTGGGCTGCATGTTCGGCCGGTACAGCCTGGACGAGCCGGGCCTGGTTCTGGGGCACGCCGGCGCGACCGTGGCGGACTATCTGGCCCGGGTGCCGCGGCCGTCGTTCCCGCCGGATCAGGACAACGTGATCCCGGTGGTCGACGGCGAGTGGTTCGACGACGACATCGTGGGCCGGTTCCGGCAGTTCCTGCGGGTGGCGTTCGGTGACGAGCACCTGGAGGAGAACCTGCGGTGGGTCACCGCCGCCCTGGGTGTGAAGGACGTCCGCGACTACTTCGTGAAGTCGTTCTACAAGGACCACGTGCAGCGGTACCGCAAGCGGCCGGTGTACTGGCTGTTCTCCAGCGCGAAGGGCTCCTTCACGGCGCTGGTGTACCTGCACCGCTACCAGCCGTCGACGGTGTCCACGGTGCTCAACGAGTACCTGCGGCAGTTCCGGGCGAAGCTCACGGCGAACCGGCAGCACCAGGAGCGGCTGTCGGTGGACCAGGCGGGCACCCCGCGGGCCCGGGCCGCCGCGCAGAAGGAGCTGGACCGGCTGCGCCGGATCCTGGTCGAGCTGGACGAGTACGAGCACGACGTGCTGTACCCGCTGGCGACCCGGCAACTGGCGATCGACCTGGACGACGGGGTGCGGGCCAACTACCCCCGGTTCGGTGCGGCGCTGCGGCGGATCCAGGGTCTCGAGGCGGGCGATGAGTGAGCCGGCCACCATCCGGGCCCATCTGCGGCGGCGGTTCGAGACGAACCGGCTGGTGTTCTGGCACGACCCGGACGGCGAGTACGCCGGCGAGCTGGACTCGCTGGATCTGGGCGACGTGCGGATCGTCCGGGTGGAGAACAACGAGTACGGGCTCAAGCACCGGATGCTGCGGGCCGAGCCGGAGAGGCGGTTCCTGGTCTACCGGCCGGGCCCGGCGCCGGCCGACATCGGCAACTGGCTGCTCGACCTGGAGCTGACGTACGGGGTGTTCACCGCGGACCGGGTGTCGCTGGTGCGCCAGGAGCTGGGCCTGACCGGCGAGGGGATGGACGAGGCGCTGCGGGCGCACGAGCGGTTCTTCCGCTCGGCCAAGCGGGTGCAGGCGCTGCGGGCGCTGCTCGGGCCGGCCGACGACGCCCGGCTGCTGCGGGCGAAGATGTCGGCCGTGCTGCTGGGGCAGCGCGAGCACAGCCTGCTGGAGATCACCCGGACCGTGCTGACCGAGCACGCCGGTGAGTCCCGGCCCCGGTTCGAGGCGCTGGCCGATCACGGTCTGGACGAGTTCTTCTGGCGGGGCACGGCGTCGATCTACGGCTACTCCTCGTCGCGGCCGAGTGTCGACGACTTCGTGTTGTGGCTGTTCCGGGAGGCGGACCGCGGTTTCCGGGCGGACGGTGCCGGCGGCCTGCACAACATCGCCCGGGACTTCGGCAGCCTGCGCTACGACGTGCGCAGCCGGGAGGCGATGAAGACGCTGGCCCGGCGGGTGGCCGCCACCATCGGGTACGCCGAGGGCATCCGCGAGACCGGCTACCGCGACCTGCTCGGCACCGACGTCTTCGAGGAGACCGAGCAGCGGATCGTGCGGGATCTGGCGCGCGGCGTGGACGAGCGGACGGTCACCGCCCGCGAGGTGACCGAGGCGGTCCGGCAGCGGCAGAGCAGTGTCTGGTTCGACGGGCACCGCCGGCTGTACGCGGCGATCGGCAGCGCGTCCGACCTGCTCACCGCGATCGGCTGCCTGGATCTGTCGATGCGGTCGTTCGACGAGGGCCTGGAGCGGTACCGCACCGAGTGGTTCCGCATCGACCAGCTGTACCGCCGGTTCATCCACGCGGCGCGGACCGCCGAGTCGCCGGTGCCGCTGGAGGGTCTGCGGGCCCGGGTGGAGAGGCATTACACCAACAAGTTCCTGTACGAGCTGGGCGCCGCGTGGCAGCGGCAGGTGGACACGGCCGACCGGTGGCGGTCGGCGGCGCTGTCCTCGCAGACGTCGTTCTTCGCCGAGCACGTCCAGCCGGTGATCCGCGACGGCCGCCGCCGGGCCGTGGTGATCGTCTCCGACGCGCTGCGCTACGAGATCGCCGACGAGCTGGGTTCCCGGATCCGGCAGGAGGACCGGTTCGACGCGACGCTGGGTGCGGTGCTGGGGGTGCTGCCCAGTTACACCCAGCTGGGGATGGCGGCGCTGCTGCCGCACACGACGATCGGGCACTCCCCCGGCGGCGACCCGGTACTGGTCGACGGGATGCCGTCGAACGGCACCGCGAACCGGAGCCGGATCCTGGCGGCGGCCGGCGGCCGGGCGATCCAGGCGGAGGCGGTGCTCGCGCTGACCCGCGACGAGTTGCGGGAGCTGTACCAGCAGCATCAGGTGCTGTACGTCTTCCACGACCGGATCGACGCGACCGGTGACAAGCCGGCCACCGAGACGCGGGTGTTCGAGGCCGCCGAGGAGACCATGCGGGAGCTGGTCGACCTGGTGAAGCGGCTGGCGAACGCGAACGCCACGAACATCCTGATCACCGCCGACCACGGGTTCCTGTTCCAGCACACGCCGCTGGCCGACGCGTTCCACCTGTCCACGCAGCCGGCCGGTGACGAGATCCGGGTGGTCAACCGCCGGTACGTGCTGGGCCGCGGGTTGCGCGAGGATCCGGCGTTCAGCACGTTCACCGCGGACCGGCTGGGTCTGGCCGGGGACCTGGAGGTGCAGGTGCCGAAGTCGGTGCACCGGCTGCGGCTGCCGGGTGCCGGGTCGCGGTTCGTGCACGGCGGGGCGACGTTGCAGGAGGTGGTCGTGCCGGTGCTGACGGTCGGTAAGAAGCGGCGCAGCGACACCGAGCTGGTCGGGGTGGAGGTGCTGCCGGAGACCGACAAGATCACGACGGGGCAGCTGGTGGTGAAGCTGTACCAGACCCGGCCGGTGAGCGAGAAGGTGCGGCCGCGGCAGTTGCGGGCCTGCCTGTACGCCGGGGACGTGCTGATCTCCGATCGGCCGGAGCTGGTGTTCGATCAGGAGTCGGCGGACACCCGGGACCGCTACCAGAACGTGGTGCTGCTGCTCACGCAGGAGGCGAACGACCACAACAACCGGGCGGTCGAGTTCCGGTTGGAGGAGCCGATCCCGAACACCAGCCAGTGGCGGCCGTACGCCCGGGCGATGTACACGCTGCGGCGTTCGTTCACGTCCGACTTCGACTTCTAGGGGAGATGTCGTGAGCGAACTCGACTCCAAGATCAATCGGCTGTTCCCGGGCGTCGTGGTCCGCAAGGATCTGGTGAAGGCGGTCAAGGGCAACGCCATCGTCCCCACCTACGTGCTGGAGTACCTGCTCGGCCAGTACGCGGCCTCCGACGACGAGGCCACCATCCAGGCCGGCATCCACGCGGTCCGGCGGATCCTGGCCGACCACTACGTGCACCGCAGCGAGTCGGAGCTGGTCAAGTCGACGATCCGGGAGCGCGGCCGGCACCGGATCATCGACCGGGTCACGGCCACCCTGAACGACCGGGCCGACGTGTACGAGGCCGAGTTCGCCAACCTGGGCGTACGGGGTGTGCTGGTGGAGCCGTCCACCATCAAGGCGCACCCGAAGCTGCTGGTGGGCGGGGTCTGGTGCATCTGCGACATCGAGTACACGCACACCGACTCGGCGCGGGCGGTGCCGTGGATCCTCGGTTCGATCAAGCCGATCCAGCTGTCCAGCTTCGACTTCGACGGGTATCTGGCGGCCCGCCGGGAGTTCACCACCGACGAGTGGATCGACCTGCTGGTGCAGTCCGTCGGGTTCGATCCGGCGCTGTTCGGCCGCCGGGCCAAGCTGCTCCAGCTGATCCGGCTGATCCCGTTCGCGGAGCGCAACTACAACCTGGTGGAGCTGGGGCCCAAGGGCACCGGCAAGTCGCACATCTACTCGGAGTTCTCGCCGCACGGCATGCTGATCTCGGGCGGCGAGGTCACCGTACCGAAGCTGTTCGTGAACAACGCCAACGGCCGCATCGGCCTGGTCGGCTACTGGGACGTGGTGGCCTTCGACGAGTTCGCCGGCAAGCGCAAGCGGGCCGACAAGGCGCTGGTCGACATCATGAAGAACTACATGGCGAACAAGTCGTTCTCGCGGGGTGTGGAGACGCTGGGCGCCGAGGCGTCGATGGTGTTCGTCGGCAACACCTCGCACACCGTGCCGTACATGCTCAAGCACGCGGACCTGTTCGACGAGCTGCCGGAGAGCTACCACGACGCGGCCTACCTGGACCGGCTGCACCACTACATCCCGGGCTGGGAGGTCGACACGATCCGCGGGGAGATGTTCTCCAGCGGGTACGGGTTCGTGGTCGACTACATCGCCGAGGTGCTGCGGTCGATGCGGCCGATGGACTTCTCCGACCGCTACCAACCGTATTTCTCCCTGTCACCGGACATCTCCACCCGGGACCGCGACGGTGTGCAGAAGACCTTCTCCGGGCTGATGAAGCTGCTGCACCCGCACGGCGAGGCGAGCCCGGCGGAGATCGAGGAGCTGCTGCGGCTGGCGATCGAGGGCCGTAAGCGGGTCAAGGACCAGATCCTGCGGATCGACGCGACGATGGCGACTGTCGCGTTCGGGTACACCGACGCCGCCGGCGGCTGGCGGCCGGTGACCACCCTGGAGGAGGACGAGTACCCGGAGCACTACCACCGCCGGAGCCGGCCACCGGAGCCGCGCACGGAACCGCGGCCGCGGCCGTCGGGTGAGCCGGCGCTGTTCGAGGGGCACCGGGACTTCGCGGAGAACCAGCGCGGGGTGTCGTTCGAGCGGATCCTGCTGCCGTACCTGCGGGGCGCCACCACGATCACGGTGACCGATCCGTACATCCGGCAGTTCCATCAGGCCCGGAACCTGATGGAGCTGATCGAGGTGCTGGTGCGGGCCAAGGATCCGGCCGACGAGATCAGCGTGAAGCTGGTGACCGCCGAGCACCGGGAGGACGAGGACCGGCTGCGCCGTCAGCTGGAGCTGCTGGTGAAGGTGAAGCAGGGCGCGGCGGCCGGCGGCGTCGACCTGGACGTGTCGTTCGACAACGGCGCCCACGACCGGTCGATCGTCACCGACACCGGCTGGCGGATCGTGCTGGGCCGTGGGCTGGACGTCTTCCAGCACGTCAGCTCGGACGCGTTCGACCTGGCCCACCGGTTGCAGGAGTACCGGCCGGTCCGGGCGTTCGGCGTCACCTATGTGCGGGAGCGGCGGTGACCGGGGCTGGGGCGTGCGCGGCCAGCCAGGCGGCGTTCTGGGGGCGGGCGATGCCGTACCCCTGGGCGTAGTCGCAGCCGTACTCGCGCAGCCGGTCGAGGATCTCGTCGTCCTCGACGCCCTCGGCCACGATGCGCATGCCGAGGCTGTGGGCCAACTGGACGGTGCTGTGCACGATGGCGGCGCTGCGCGGGTCGGTGCCGCAGCGGCTCACGAAGGCGCGGTCCAGTTTCAGGTCGTCGGCCGGCAGCACCTGGAGGTAGCCGAGGCTGGAGTAGCCGGTGCCGTAGTCGTCGACGGCCAGGCGTACGCCCATGTCGCGCAGCGTGCCGAGCCGCTTGAGGGCGTTGTCGGCGTCGGTCATCAGGACGCTCTCGGTGACCTCCAGCTCGAGTGCCGAGGCGGGTAGCCGGTAGCGCTCCAGCAGCGCGGCGACCTGGTCGGGGAAGGCGGGGTCGCGCAGGTTGGAGACCGTCAGGTTGACCGCGACCGGTACGGCGAGGCCCTGGTCGTGCCAGGCGCGGCTCTGCCGGCAGGCGAGGTCGAGCACCGCCCCGGTGATGCGGCCCATCAGGTCGGCGCTCTCCGCGGTGCCGAGGAACGCGTCCGGGTAGACCAGCCCGCGGACCGGGTGCTGCCAGCGGACCAGCGCCTCCACGCCGACGACCCGGCGTTCCGGGCCGACGGTGACCTTGGGCTGGTAGTGCAGGACCAGTTCGTCGCGGTCCAGGCCGGCGCGCAGTTCCTCGAGCGTGGTGAGGCGGGCGCGGGCGTGGTCGTCGAGGCCGGTGGCGAAGACCGGGCCGCCGTGCCCGTGTTTGGCGGCGTACATGGCCACGTCGGCGCGGCGCAGCAGGGTGGAGCGGTCGGCGCCGTCGTCGGGGTGGACCGCGATGCCGACGCTGGCGTCGACGTGCAGGTCCACCTCGGGCAGCAGGAACGGTTTCCGCAGGGTGCTCAGCAGCCGGTTCACCACGGCGGCCGCGTCGTCGCGGCCCATGCCGGGCATGAGCAGCGCGAACTCGTCGCCGCCGAGCCGGGCCAGCAGGACCGGGTCGCGGACCGCGTCGCGCAGCCGGGCGCCGACCAGCCGCAGCAGGCTGTCCCCGACGTCGTGGCCGAAGCTGTCGTTGACCTCTTTGAACCGGTCCAGGTCGAAGAAGGCCACGGCGAGCGGCCCGCCGGTGGTGGCCAGTTCCCGGTCGAGGCTTTCGATGAAGTGGCGCCGGTTGGCGAGGCCGGTCAGCTCGTCGGTGCGGGCCATCCGGCGGGCCGCGCCGAGTTGTTCGGCGGTGCGGACGCTGGCGATCATCCGGATGATCGCCGCGGTCACCGCGGTCGCGGCGAGCAGGCTGGTGACCGTCGTGACGGACCGCTCGCTGAGCGCCGCGAAGATCAGAAGACCGAGGGACAGAAAGGCCAGCCCGGCGGGTACGGCGGTGCTGAGCCAGATGTTCGGCGGCCCGGTCTCGCGCCGGCCGGACGGCTGCCGGACGGCCATGGCGAGCAGGAACAGTCCGGCGATCCACAGCAGGTCCAGCGTCCGGGGCATCTCGACGCCCTGCCAGAGCAGGATCATGCTGACCGCGTCGGCGGCGGCGAACAGGCCCATCCCGGCGATCAGCAGCCCGAGGACCCGGTCGGCGCGCCAGCCGCACAGCGCCCACACGCCGAGCAGGCAGCCGGTGACGGCGATGTCGGACAGCGGGTAGGCGGCGTTCACGACGACGCCGAGCGTGGAGGAGTGCGGGGCCGGTTCGACGGCGGCCAGCAACGGCAGGGAGACCAGGGCGGCCACCGCGGTCGCGGCGATCAGCCCGTCCAGCCAGGCGGTGGTGCCGAGCCGGGGCAGCCGCCGGCGCAGCAGGAGGGCGAGGGCGGCCGCGCAGGCCGGATAGAAGGCCAGCCACAGCGCGTCGGCCCAGGTCGCCAGCGGTTCCGGATTCATGTCGCGGATCCGGAGGAACCAGTAGAGGTTGCCGGCCCCGTAGGCGATCATGCCGGCCGACAGGAACGCCCAGGCCGGGTCGTCGCGGCGCGCGCGGGCGGCGACGAGCAGGCCGGGGATCAGGTAGGTGGTGATCAGCAGCACCCCGCCCACCGGGTGGTCGCTGATGCCGGCGCCGAGGTCGGACAGGATGCAGACGGCCGCATAGACACCCACGACGACACCGGCCAGCCTCCACATGGCCGGACCTATCGGCGGCTCCGGCCGGAGGTTGAGAATTGCCTACCGCACGACGTCGAACTGGCGGTGCTCGGGCAGCCGGGTGCCGGCCGGGTCCAGGTGATGGGCGCCGACGACCTCGACGGTCTCCCCCGCGGGCAGGATGATCCGGGTGCCGGGCGGGGCCTCGGTGTCCGGCGGGCACAGGACGGTGGTGCCGGTCTCCCGGTGCGCGATGACGCAGGGGCCCACCGGGACCGTCCCGCTGCCGGGTGTCTGCACCCGGACGGTGCAGGGTTCGTCGGCATGCAGCAGTGCGAATTCGAGCCAGGTCACGACAGGTGATTTTCCCGATCGCGGCGGATTCAATCGGCGTGGCACGATCTCCGGGTGCCGCGCTTCCCCGCCCCTGACGGTGTCCAGCTGTTCTACGACGTCCTCGGTACCGGCGATCCGCTGGTGGTGCTGGGCGGTGGCCCCGGTATGGACGTGCGCTACCTGGGTGACCTCGGCGGTCTCTCGGCCGGCCGGCGGCTGATCCGGCTGGACGGGCGCGCGGCGGGCCGTTCCGAGGTGCCGGCGGACCGGTCGACGGTGTCGTTCGTCCGGCAGGCGGGCGATGTCGAGGCGCTGCGTGAGCATCTGGGGCTGGACCGGCTCGACCTGCTGGCGCATTCGGCGGGTTCGCTGACCGCCCAGGAGTACGCGGCCCGCCATCCCGGGCGGGTGCGCCGGCTGGTCCTGGTGACGCCGGTGGGGCGTACCGGCCGGGACATCGACCTCGCCGACGTGGCCGCGGTCCGTGCCACCCGCAGCGCCGAGCCGTGGTATCCGCAGGCCGCGGCCGCCGCCCGCGAGCTGGCGGCCGGCGGTCAGGGCCCGTTCCTGCAGGCCCGGCTCATCCCGTTCCACTGGCACCGGTGGGCGCCGGAGCGCCGCCACGAGTACGTGGCGGGCCATTCGACGTCGCTGCCGTGGCTGCGTGACGCGTTCTACGCGGGCGCCGAGGCGGCCTGCCCGTCCCCGGTGAGCGCCCCGGTGCTGGTGGTGGCGGGCGCCTCGGACGGCATGATCGGCGTCGCCCCGGCCCGGACGGTGGCGGCCGCCCATCCGGGTGCCCGTCTCGAGGTGATGCCGGCTTCCGGTCACCGCCCGTGGGTGGAGGAGCCGGTGGCCTTCCGTGAGCTGGTGGACGGCTTCCTCGGCTGATCTCGCCTACCAGCAGAATGCGAGAACCCTGACAAATCACCGGATGACTGGGATAGAACCAGCATGTCACCCTACATCCGGATGAAACGGGGCGTTCACCGTGACCAGTTCTGTGAAGTCGGCGAAAACGCGTGAGGAAAAGGACCAGCAGTACCAGCAGAGCCTGAGCACCACGGCGGCCCGGAATCTGACCAACACCACCAAGTCGGTCCCGCAGATGCAGGAGATCACCTCACGGTGGCTGCTGCGCAAGCTGCCGTGGACGGAGGTGAAAGGTGGCGCCTACCGGGTGAACCGCCGGATGACCTACCGGATCGGCGACGGCCGGCTCACCTTCATCAACACCGGTTCGACGGTGCAGGTGGTGCCGGACGAGCTGCGGGAGATCGCGGTGCTCGCCGGGATCGACGACATGGAGCTGCTGAATGGGATCGCGGGCCGGTTCGAGCAGCAGGAGTACGAGCCGGGGCAGGTGATCGTCGAGTTCGGGTCGGTGGCCGACAACATGTACCTGATCGCGCACGGCAAGGTCGTCAAGGTGGGCGTCGGCGCCTACGGTGACCCGCTGAGCCTGGGCGTGATGGCCGACGGGGAGGTGTTCGGCGAGCGGGTGCTGATCGAGGCCGACCCGATCTGGGCGTACACCGCGAAGGCGATGACCTCGGTGACCATCCTGGCGCTGCCGCGGTCGGCGTTCGCCGAGCTGACGGCGACCAGCGAGACGTTGCGGCGGCACGTGGAGGGGTTCCGGGACAAGACCCGGCGGCCGCAGAACAAGTACGGTGAGGCCGAGATCAAGCTGGCGGCCGGGCACGACGGTGAGCCGACGCTGGCCGGCACGTACGTCGACTACGAGCTGCGCCCCCGCGAGTACGAGCTGAGCGTGGCCCAGACCGTCCTCAAGATCCACACCCGGGTCGCGGACCTCTTCAACGACCCGATGGACCAGGTGGAGCAGCAGTTGCGGCTGACCGTGGAGGCGCTGCGGGAGCGGCAGGAGTACGAGCTGGTCAACAACCGTGAGTTCGGTCTGCTGCACAACGCCGACCTGCGCCAGCGCATCCACACCCGCAGCGGCCCGCCCACCCCGGACGACCTGGATGAACTGCTCGCCATGCGGCGCAGCACCCGGCTCTTCCTGGCCCATCCGCAGGCGATCGCGGCGTTCGGCCGGGAATGCACGAAGCGGGGCATCTACCCGCCGATGGTGGAGATGGACGGGCACACCGTCCCGTCCTGGCGCGGGGTGCCGATCCTGCCGTCCGGCAAGATCCCGATCAGCCCCACGCACACCACGTCGATCCTGGCGATGCGGACCGGCGAAGATGACCAGGGTGTCATCGGGCTGCACCAGACCGGGCTGCCGGACGAGTACCAGCCGGGCCTCAACGTGCGGTTCATGGGGATCGACGAGAAGGCGATCATGTCGTACCTGGTCAGCGCGTACTACTCGGCGGCCGTGCTGGTGCCGGACGCGCTGGGCATCCTCGACCACGTCGAGCTGTCGCACTGATGGCCGCGACCCTGGCGCCGCCCGGGGATCTGCGCAGGCTGCTGCCCGGTCTCGGCATGTCGGCGGCCTTCCTGGGCCCGCTGGTCAAGCCGCCGCCGGAGGGTGAGCTGTACTGCCCGGACGCGCTGCGCGACGATCCGGCCCTGGGCGAGGTGGTCGACGACGGTCTGATCGCCTGGGCCGGCCAGGTCGGGATCTACGAGGGCCGGCTGGAGAAGCTGCGGTCGTACGGCTTCGGCCGCTACATGATGCTGGCCCACCCGGCCGTCGACGACCCGGACCGGCTGCTCGCCGCCACGAAGTGCCTGGTGGCCGAGTGGGCGGCGGACGACTACTACGTCGACGAGGTGGAGCTGGGGTCGGATCCGATGGTGGTCGGCTCGCGGCTGGCCCGGCTCATGTCGGTGGTCGACCCGGCGGCGATGGTGCCGCGCTACGCCGCCGACATGGACGCCTACCACCGGCTGCAACCGATCTCGGAGGCCTTCCGCACGGCCATGGAACACCTGGCCCGGTACGCCTCCACGGCGCAGATCGGCCGGTTCCAGCATCAGATGGCGATCCTGTTCCTGGCCTGGTGCCAGGAGGCGGACTGGCACGCCAACCGGCGCACTCCCCCGGTCTGGGAATACCTGGTCCAGCGGCATCTCAACAGCTACCTGCCGCCGATGATCCTGGTCGACGTGCTGGCCGGGTACGAGCTGTCCGCGCACGAGTTCTACCACCCGGAGGTGCGCCGCGCCTACACGACGGCCGCCAACGCCGCGGTCCTCGTCAACGACATCCACTCGGCGCCGTCGGAATCGGACAACGACTACAACCTGCCGAAGGTGCTGGCCCAGGCCGAGGGCCTCTCGCCGAAGGACGCGATGCGGCGCACCGTCGAGATCCACAACGAGTTGATGCACACCTTCGTCGAACTGGCCGCCCGGCTCAGCGTCGCCGGATCGCCGAACCTGCGGCGGTTCCTCGCGGACGTCTGGGCCTGGACCGGCGGCAGCCGACGCTGGCACGCCACCACCGGCCGCTATCAGAGGAGTTGATCATGACGAGCACGATTCTGCGTACCGATTTCGAGAAGTCGGTGGCCGCGTACTGGAACACCCACCGCAACGATCCGGTCAACCTGCGGCTGGGCGAGGTGGACGACCTCTACCACCATCACTACGGCGTCGGTCCGTACGACCCGGCCGTGCTGGAGGGCCCTGAGCAGCGAATCATCGGCGAGCTGCACCGGCTGGAGAGCGCACAGGCCGACCTGCTGCTCGATCATCTGGGGCCGGTCGAGCCGGACGAGCTGATCCTGGACGCCGGTTCCGGTCGCGGCGGCACCAGCATCATGGCGCACCAGCGGTTCGGGTGCGAGGTGGACGGATTGTCGATCTCCGAGTACCAGGTGGGGTTCGCCAACGACCAGGCGGCGCGGCGGGGCATCGCCGAGCGGGTCCGCTTCCATTTCCGGAACATGCTGGACACGCGGCTGCCGTCCGGTTCGCGCCAGGCGATCTGGACCAACGAGACGACCATGTATGTCGACCTCGGCGACCTGTACCGGGAGTTCGCGCGGGTGCTGGGCTTCGGCGGCCGCTACGTCTGCATCACCGGGTGCGCCAACGACGTGACCGGCCTGCGATCGAAAGCGGTCAGCCGGATCAACGAGCACTACACGTGCGACATCCATCCGCGCAGCGCCTACTTCCGCGCGCTGGCCGACAACGGCCTGGTGCCGATCGAGGTCGTCGATCTCACCGCGGCGACCATCCCCTACTGGCAGCTGCGCGCGCGGTCGTCGGTCGCAACCGGCATCGAGGAGGCCTTCCTGACCGCCTACCAGGAGGGCAGCTTCCACTACCTGCTGATCGCCGCAGACCGCATCTAAAACCCATTTCTTGTACGCACAGAGCCGCGGCCTGGGACTTCCGTCCAGGCCGCGGCGCGCCCGCCGGGCGTGACCGGTCCGTCACCGGCCGACTGTCGGGGTGATCAGCGGATCAGGGCGGTGGCCAGGGTGCGGGCGTGGTCGGTCCACGGGACCGGGCGCATGGTGGCCGGGTCGAGGCGGATGTTGACCCGGCGCCCCTCGGCGTAGACGACCTCCCCGTCCAGCGAGGTCACCCGGAAGCCGTAGGAGGCGCTGGAGCTGCCGAGCCGATCGAGCCAGAAGTGGACGGCGATGTCACCGACACTGGCGACCGGGCGGTGGAAGATGATCGCGTACTCCCGGACGGCGTTGAAGGCGTCCGGCGTGGTCGGGCGGCCGCCGGTGAAGGAGACGCCCCGCTCGGTCCACCACTGGGAGACGGCCCGCTCGACCAGCACCGCGTACCGCGAGTTGTGCAGGATGCCCATGGCGTCGAGGTCGTCGAAGTGGACCGCGGTGCGCTCGACGGCCCCGTAGGCGGCGCCGGTCTCGGTGACGGTGGTCATTTCTGCTCCAGGATCGTCGGATCGATGGTGACGGCGCGCAGGTGCTCGAGGAGCTGCCGGCGGGCCTGGGCGTAGGTGGGTGCGGCGCCGACGACCGGGGCCTGCATCACGGCGCAGACCCCGAGCGACTCGACGTGGTAGGCGAGCCCGGCCGGGTCGACGCCGGGCCGCAGCTCACCGAGGCCGGCCGCCTCACCGGCCAGGCCGGTCAGGAAGGTCATCCAGTCGGTGAGCTCGCCGGCCAGGCGGTCCCGGATGACGCCCGGGCGGGCGTTGAACTCGAAGTGGGCGTTGGCGAAGAAGCAGCCGCCGGGCAACACCCTGGCCTCGTAGAACGCGATCCGCCGATCGTGCACGGCCCACAGCCGGCGGACCCCGGCCGGGACCTCCAGGGCGGGCCGGATGACCCGGTCACGCCACTGGGCGCGGGCCTGGTCGATGACGGCGAGCTGGAGCGCCTCCTTGGATCGCCAGTGGGCGAAGAGGCCGGACTTGCTGACGCCGAGCGCGTCGGCGACCTGGCTCAGTGACAGGCCGTCGAGGCCGGAGACGGTGGCCAGCACGAGCGCCTGCTCGAGCACCGCGCTGCGGGTGCGCTCGCCGCGGATGAGCCGGCCGTCCTGGGTCATGCCCCGAACCTACAATCCGACCGACCGTTCGTAAATATAACGCCGGTCACTGCGGCGCCGTCCCCTGTGGAAGTGTGGGTGGCATGGTGAAACTCGGCATCAGCCTGCCCCAGTTCCGTCACTACTCCCCCGGCGCCGACGTGATCGCCGCGGCCCGGGCGTTCGAGGAGATCGGCTACGACAGCCTGTGGGCCTTCGAACGGCTGCTCGTGCCGCGGGACCAGAGCGGCCCGCACGGACTGTACGGCGTACCCGATCTGCCCTGGCCCGACCGCTACCGGGGCGTCACCGACCCGCTGATCACGCTCACCCTGGCGGCCGCCGTCACCGAACGGATCGAGCTGGCCTCCGGCGTGCTGGTGGTGCCGTTCCACACGCCGTTGCAGCTGGCCCGCGCACTGGCGACCCTCGACGCGGCCAGCGGCGGCCGGGTGCTCGCCGGGCTCGGCACGGGCTGGTCGCCGGACGAGTTCGAGGCCGGGTCACCGGTGCCGCTCGCCGGCCGCGGCCGGGCGCTGGACGAGTTCCTGGACATCGCGGCCGCCGCCTGGGGCCCCGACCCGGTCGCCTACGACACCGGCCGCTACCGGTTGGCGGCCGCCGACATCGGCCCGAAGCCGGCCCGGCCGATCCCGGTGCTGCTCGGCGGGGCCGGCGAGAAGGCGCTGGCCCGGGTGGCCCGGCGCGCCGACGGCTGGGTGGCCAGCGGCGCGGCCCCGGCGCAGGTGAAGGCGACGTGGTCCCGGATCCGGGAGATGGCCGCCGAGGCGGGCCGCGACCCGGCGGCGATCAGCTGCACGGTCCAGATCGGCACCCTGGACATCACCGAGTCGACCGCGTCACCCCGTCCGCCGTACGCGGGAAGCGTCGCCCAGCTGGCCGAGGACGTGGCGGCACTGGCCGAGGCGGGCGCCGACCACATCTACGTGACACTCCCGGCCGCGGTCGACGACGTGAAGGAGCTGATCGACCGCGCCGCCGAGTTCCACGAGAAGGCCCGCGCGGTCCTCTAATCCCGCAGCGCCCGCAGGAGTTCCTCCTTCGTCATGGTGGACCGGCCGGCGACACCACGATCCCGGGCCTGGGCGTAGAGTTCGGCCCGGGTAGCGGTGTCGCGCGGCTTGTCCGACGACTTCATGCTCTTCGACGGTTTGCCTAGCTGCCGCCAGCGGGTCTCGGTCATCTCCACGCCGAACCTACGGGCGGCCTGCTGGATGCGGCGGAACGCCTCGCCCCGCTCGGTGTCGCTGACGTCGCGAACCTGGTCGAACCGTGCGATGGCGTTCCGAACGTGACCCGCGTCGTTGAGCGGCTCCTTCCGCACCCGCGGAAACGCGAACACACTCTCCGGCATGGCGTTGCGGTCGCCGGCGTCCAGTTGATGGTTCTTCGTTCGTCGAGCAGCCATACCGTCCGGATACCCCGCCCACACCCACGCGAACCAACGCACCGAACGCCGACACCGGGCGCAACCCCAGCCGGCCTACCAGTCGAGAAGGGTTCTGGTGTCGATCGCACAGCGGAACGGGACGTCGAGAGTCAGGATGGTACCGAACGGCACCATGGCATGCTCGGCGTAGTGCTGGCCCTCGAGGCGAAACAGGCGCAAGGCCACCGACTCGAAATCAGTGAGGTCCGGCTCGACCAGCAGATACCAGCCGATCTGGGCGGCAGCGTAGAACTGCATCTTGAGGAGCCGGTGGTTCGCGGCGTTGCTCGGTGAGACGATCTCGCAGATCAAGGCGACCTCGGCCGCCTCGATCACACCACCCTTGGGATCCGTGTCGGCGACTACGAGGTCGGGAATGACGATCCGGTCGGTGCCGAGCCGGACGTTGGCCGCTTCGTAGGCACGCAGGCCGACGGCCCGAGCCGCTGGGCGGATGCCGGTCATCAGGAGAAACGAGATGTCCTGATGAGGTTTGTTCGGTGCCGGGCTCACCCACAGTCCCCCGTCGATCAACTCGATCCGGTTCGGCGTCTCACCGAGCGCGAGGTACTGCTCCTCGTTCCACGGACCCGGATGCTCCAACAGCGTCACGCTCATCGACAACACCTCCAGACCGATGACGCGCCAATTCTGCCATGTACCCGGCAGGGCAAGCAGAGCGGAATCGTCGAAGCCGACCCCGTACTCCGGGAAAGGGAAGAAGGCGCCGCGACGTGCCGGCGCCTTCTCCGCGAGGGTGACCGGGTCAGTAGACCGTGGGCCAGCCTGAGGAGCTCCAGGAGAGCAGGTTGATGCCGAGCCTCGCGGCGCCCGACGAGTTGTAGTAGTGGTAGATCAGCACGTCGGCGTCCGAGTCGGTCATGACCGCCGGGTGGCCGGGGCCGTGGATGCTGTCGTGGGACGCGAGGATCTCGGTGCCGCCGCCCGCCGTGGTCAGGGCGCCGGCGCGGTCCTTGTACGGGCCGGTGATGCTGGTCGAGCGGGCCACCATGGTCCGGTAGGTGCTGGACGCGCCCTGGCAGCAGAAGTCGAACGACATGAACAGGTAGTAGTAGCCGTTGCGGTAGTGGATGAACGGCGCCTCGACCGACTTGCTGTTGGTGAACCGCTCGGCGATGTTGTACATCGTGCTGTCGGCCCGCAGGCCGGTGCTGGAGCTGAGTTTCACCATCTTGATGCCGGTCCAGAACGAGCCGAACGTCAGGTACCACTCGCCGGACGTGGTGACGCTGAGGTTCGGGTCGATGGCGTTCCAGCCGCTGCTGGTGGTCGACTCGATGACCTTGCCGACGTGGGTCCAGCTGCCGGCCGCGCCGGTGGTGCTGGTGGCCAGGAAGATCGCCGACCGGCTGGAGCCGAACGTGGAGGCCGAGTAGTACAGCCAGTACCTGCCGTTGCGGTACGACAGATCGGGCGCCCACAGGTTGGCGCTGCCGCCGGTGTAGGTCGACGCCCACGACGTGCCGTTGGGGAAGGCCTTGCCGGCGTCGGCGAAGGCGGTCCGGTCGCCGGAGGTCTTCAGGGTGATGCCGTCACCGGTGGTGGCCAGCAGGTAGCCGCCGGTCGGCCGTTTGATCAGCGACGGGTCGTGTGCGCCGGTCGAGCCGGTCACGACGCCCGGGTTGGGGTAGGTGGCGGCGCTGGCCGACTGGATGCCGTAGAGGCCGGCGGCGACGGCGAGCATGCCGGTCACGCCGGTGAGGAGCAGCTTGCGGATTCTCATGGGGATGTCACCTTCGGTTTCGCTTCGGGGAAAGCGGTTCCTCAAGGGGGTCGCCGCGCGCCGGCGCTGGGGGTGGGCCCCGCCGCGCGGGTGGATCAGTGGACGAACGGCCAGCCGGCCGCGTCGTAGCCGATCGGGTTGATGCCGAGGTGCGGCGAGCCCGAGTCGGCGTAGTAGTGGTAGACGAGGTACTCGCCATCGGTGTCGGCGAGGACCGCCGGGTGGCCGGGGCCGTGGACACTGCCGTGCCCGGCCAGGATCTCGGTGCCGCCGCCGGCCGTCATCGGGGTGCCGTTCCGGTCGGCGAACGGACCGTCGGGGCTGATGGAGCGGCCCACCATGGTCCGGTAGGTGCTGGCCGCTCCTTTGCAGCAGGCGTCGAACGACACCCACAGGTAGTAGTAGTCATCGTGTTTGACGAGGTAGGGGGCCTCGATCGCGGTGTCGGAACGTTCGGCGACGCCGGCCATCGTGTCGCCGCGGCGCAGGCCGGTGGTGGGGTCCAGCTCGATCTGCTTGATGCCGGTCCAGAACGACCCGAAGGTGAGCCGCCAGTTTCCGGCGTCGTCGACGTACAGGTTGGGGTCGATGGCGTTGAAGTCGCTCTTCGAGGTGGACTCGATGACCTTGCCGGCGTCGGTCCAACTGCCGGCCATGCCGGTGGGGCTGGTGGCCAGGAAGATCGCCGACCGGTTGGAGCCGAACGTCGAGGCCGAGTAGTACAGCCAAAACCTCCCATCCCGGTACGACAGGTCCGGCGCCCACAGGTCGGCGCTGCCCTTGGTGTAGGCGGTGGTCCAGGGTGCGCCGCCGGGGAAGACGGCGCCCGCCTCGGTGAAGGTGTTGCGGTCGGTGGAGGTGCGGAGCCGCAGGCCGGCCCCGGTGTGGGCGAGCAGGTAGCCGCCGTTCGGCCTCTTGACGAGGGTGGGGTCGTGCACCCCTGCGTCGCCGAGCAGGAACGTGGGATCGGGCGGGGTGGCCGGGGCGGTCGCGGGGGTGCCGCCGGGCTCGTCCGTGTCGCAGCCGCCGGCCGTCGTGAGGATCAGCGCGGCGATGATCGCCGCGGCGCGACGGGTGGTGCTTGGCGACATCCGTGCTCCCGGTAAAACTTTTATCGACATCGATGCGATTGCCGTTATGTTAACGATCACAAGCAGGAAGTCAAGTCAGCCTCATGATCAGCCATCGAGTCGGCTGGCGCGCTCACAGGGCCAACCGCGGGCTGGCGCGACTCCAAGATCAGCTAAGCTTCGCGCCCGACAGTGAAGATCCATTTCGGATCGACTTAGTGGAGGAAGAGTGGCAGTCACCGCCGACCTGGAGAAGATCGTCGACAAGGCCTGGCAGGACAAGTCCCTGCAGGAGATCCTCGACGCTCCGGTGGAAGCCCTGGCCGGCGTCAGCGAGAACGGCGCCAAGCTGATCCGCGAGGCCCTCGGCATCAAGACCATCGGCGAGCTGGGCCGCAACAAGTACTTCCGCGCCGCCCAGGCCCTCGCCGCCCTGGCCGACGCCAACTGACAGCCGGCCCGGTGGAGTGTCACCCTGGGTGATGCCCCACCGGGCCGTCGTCACATCGGCAGAACAGCCGCGCGTACGGCGTCCGCGAACCGCCGGTTCCGCACCATCTCCCCCAGCGGCACCCCGGCGGCCTCCTCCCGCTCGATGATCCGGTTCAGATCCGGAACGATCTTGAGTACGGCCTGCTCCGCCTTTCCCGGCTCCCAGACCAGATCGAGCAGCCGGCGGCCCTGCTCCACGGCTCTGCGTGGGTGACTCGCGACCGGCGCCGCGCCGAGCACCCGCCAGCGCAGCGCCGTCATCAGGTGGTAGCGCACCGGGCGCAACCGGGGCAGGAGACGACGGGTCCGTAACAGCCACTCGACGCGGTAGTGCATGGCGGCTGCGGCGTAGTACAGCTCCGGCAGCTGGTCCGGCTGGAACAGATCGTCGCGTCGCCGGGTCGTCAGATCACGGTAGTGCCCGACGGCGGCCGGCTCGCCGAGAAACAGCGCGGCGTACGCACGGGTCAGCTGGGTACGGTTGACGACCCGGGTCTTCTCGACGTCCGGGCGGGACGCGTACTGCTTGGACCGCCGCTCGTAGAAGAGGCGCCGCTCCGGGTCCTGGGCGGCGAAGAAGTCCTCGAGCTTGAGGTGGAAGTCCTCACGGGTCGACAGGTCCTCCTCGCTCACCGCGGTCTGCCGGTTCGTGGCCGCGATGATGCCCGCGATGACGCTCTCCTCCTCGCTGTGCACCACCCGCACGCTGACCTGCACGTCGTCGGTCAGCCGGTCCCGCTCGTCGAACAGCACGTGGCACGTCTGACAGCCGTTGACCACCTGGAAGTCGCGGACGTGCACCTCGTCGCCGACGACGTCCAGGTTCCGGGTGACGATGGTGATGCCGTTGTTCAGCACCGCGAACCGCCGGTGGCCGTCGTCGTCGCGGACGGTGTCACGGATCTGCGCGTTGACGCCGTTGTAGCCCTGGAAGTCGCGGACGTTCTCGTGGAACAGCGCCTTGCGGATGTGGCCGGTCGGATCGGTCAGCACCTTCGTCACGAGTTCCCGGGCCGGCATCACGCCGAGCAGCGACTCCTTGACCCCCGGCATCCGCGACAGCGAGATCTTCTTCGGCATCTCGAAGACCACCGACACCGCCTGCGTCGCCCGCCGGTAGAGATCGCGAAGGTCGTCGCGGGTGACGCACCGGAATTCGGCGGCGTCGAAGAGACCGGTCGCCATCAGCCGCTTCTCCGCGGACACCGCCTTGCGCCGGATCAGGTCGGCGACCTGGCCGCCGGTCGTGGCGTACGCGACGTGCAGTTTCGGGCGCCCACCGGAGAACTTGGCGATGTTGGCGTAGATCGCGTCCAGGCAGGCGCGCAGATTCTCCACGTCCGGCGAAGCGGGGTACGGCAGCTTCTCCTTGGAGACGACGACATGCGCCAGGTTGTCGGCGAGATCGGAGAGCACCTTCGCCTCGAACTTGGGGCTGGTCTTGGCCTGGACCAGGATGATCCGCACGTCGAGTTGCCGGGCCTGCTCGGTCGCCGCCCGTACGTCGACCTCGTCGCGCAGGAGCACACCGTTCACCAGCAGACCGCAGACGTCGATGCCGAGGTCGTTGCCGCCGCCCATCCGGAAGGTGTCCGGGTTGAAGGCCTCCTCGTGGAACGAACTCAGCACGCAGTAGCCGGCGAACGCCTCGAACGCCTCGTCCTCGGCCAGCGCCGACAGATCATGGTCCGCCTGGAATTTCTTGACCAGGCTGTCTACGACGATGTCCAACCGGTGCTCCTCAGTCGCGGGCCCGTTGTAGGACCTCTTCGGTGGTCAGCGCGCTCGGCGGGTGGTAGGTCAGGCACATCGCGGTCGACACCTTGCGGAACGGGCGGCCCTCGGTGACCGCGTAGAACTGGCCGGTGCGCAGCCGGGAGATGTCCAGGACCGCGCTGCCCTTGGCCTGCGCCACCTCCTTGGCCGCGGCGATCTGGGTGGGGCTGTTCAGGAAGCCGAAGAACTGGGTGGCCGCATTGCCGACGATGCGGTTGTGGATGCCCTTCGGCGCCTGGGTCGCGAAGATCAGGCCGAGGCCGTACTTGCGGGCCTGGCTGGCCAGCGCGAGGGTGCTCTCGGTGCAGGCGGTGGTGCCGCCGGACGGGGCGAAGGTCTGCGCCTCGTCCATCACGAAGAGCCCACCGAGCGGCCGGTCACCGGCCGGATGGCGTTTGACCCAGGAGAAGAGCGCCATCTGGAGCTGGTTGACGAAGCTCTGCCGCTGTTCGTCACCGGGCAATCCGATCAGGCTGATCACCGACACCCGGGCGCGGCGGCCGGGAGCCGGGGTGAACAGCGCACCGGGGTCGAGCGGGGTTCCGGAGCCGCCGAGCAGCGGGTCGTTGACCATCGCGGCTTTCAGGGTCTCCGCCATGTCCGCGGCGAGCTCCCTGGCCCGGCCGAGGCTAGTCACCTCGTCCGGCAGGTCGGTGAGCAGGTCGACGAAATCGGCGAGCCGCCCTCCGCCGGTGCGGCCGAAGTGTTCCAGGGCCTTGCGCAGCACCGCTCTTCCCCGGTCGGCCTTGGCGGTGTTCGCCGCCATCCGGGCGCGCGGGGCCAGGGTCGCGACGGCCGCGTCGAGGGCGAGCGCGAACTCGTCCGGTTCGTCGAGGACCGCCCCGAAGTCGGGCAGCGGCCGCAGGACCAGCGGCCGGCCGGATTCGCGGCGCGGGGTCCAGACCACCACGTCGGTGGCGCCGAGGTAGGCCCGGGCCCGCTCGGCGTCGCCGTCACGCCAGGATTCCGGCGGTTCGGGCCATGCGTCGCCGAGCCGGGCCAGGTCGTTGTTGGGGTCCAGCACGATCGCCGAGACGCCGTGCAGGGCGCACTCCTCGACGAGCCGCCGGATCAGCACGGTCTTGCCGGACCCGGAGCCCGCGAAGATCACCGAGTGCTTGCGCAGCGATTCGAGCGTGAGGCTCACCGGGGCGCCGTTCTCGGCGACCGTGCCGACCTGAATGCCGGGTTCTCCGGTCGGCTCATCGGCCGGTGCGGCGGTGGGCGGCACCGCGGTGGCCGTCGGTCCGGTCGGTGCGGGCCCGGGCCGTCCGGCATCGTGGCCGGAGGGCGGGCCGAGGATCTCGGTGAGCAGGGTGGTGTTCCCGGCCGGCCGGTCGGCCCGGAGGAACTCCGGGAGCGCGGGGTCGTTCTCCTCCAGCAGGACAGCCAGTGCCGCGAAGGTGCGCAGGTCGTCCGGGGACACTCCGGTGATGATCCCGCCGAGGTCGAGGAACTCCTTCCGGACCCGGGTGCTGACCGGGCCGGTGGGCCATGGTCCGTTGCGCAGGAGGTAGGCACGCCGCTTCTTGATCATCGGATCCAGGCAGGCGAGGTCACGCAACCGGGCGAGGCGCGCCTGGACGGCCCGGGGATGTGCGTGCGACAGACCCCGGATGTACCAGTGCGCCTCGTCCTCGATCTCGGCGTCGAGCGTCTCGCACAGCCAGGCGTGCGCGGACGGGTTGCCCTGTTCCACCGGCTGCACGGAGAACCGGCCGCCGCCCTGTTCCACCGCCCAGGCTCGAAGCCCGGCCTCCAGCAGCCGTGGCATCTCCCGGTCCTCGGTTCGCGGGGCGAGGGCGCCGTCGACGTCGGCACTCGCGGTCAGTTCGGCGAGACGTGCGCCGAGCCGGATCATCCCGGCCTCGTCCACCGGCGCCCGCAGCGGCGCCGTGCCTTCGCGGTGATCGTCGAAGTCCGCCAGCCCGATGACCTCGTCCTCGGCCAGGCAGTAGCGAACATGCTCGTCGGCCCGCTGGATCAACTGCCGCGGCGTGTACTTGTCCGCCCGGTTGAAGGCCCCCGGCAGCAGTGGCCAGGTGAGATGCGGCGGCTTGTACTCGGCCACGTCGAAGAGCGGCGCGAACCGGGCCGCGATCAGGCTCTCGGCGACCTCCCGTGACGGCAGCCGCGCCAGCCGGGTCTCCTGCCGGAAACGGCCCTCGAACGAGGCGAGCGAGTCCTGCCTGATCCGCTGCCAGGAGGTGGGCAGGCAGGCCACCACGGTCACGGTCCGGAACAGCTTCTCGCGTACGTCCATCAGCCCATGCCCGAGATCCGCGGCGAGTCCTGGGGCTGCGACATCGCTGCTCTGGGCGAAGATCACGTCGATCTGGTCGACCGCCAGCAGGCTCGGTCCGGTGAGCGCGAGCAGTTGGGAGATCTGCACGGCCACGGCCTGGGCCGACATACCGGGTTTCGGCAGGCTCCACTCGGTCAGTTCAGCCTGTTCCAGGTCCGGCGCCGACAGCAGCCAGGACTCACCCAGGTCCATGACGTCGATGTCGGCCGAGGCCATCAGGACGAGCGCGCGAAGCGTGTGCCGGCACTCCCGGCCGGTCTCGGGGTCCGCGAGCCGGACCGCGGTGACGAACGCATCGAGTGTGGCCGGTGTCAGTGGGCTCTGCCCACGGATCTGCCGGCGCAGCGCGAGTGGGACCTCCGCCCGTTCGCTGAGCCGTTCCAGGAGCATCACCAGTTGGGAGTGCCGGTAGTAGCCGGAGCGGCGTAACCCCCGCAGGAACGTCTGCAGGATGTTCGGCCAGAACATGCGGCCGTCGGTGATGCCCATCAGGAAGAAGTAGCCGTGGCGTTCCTGAACCTTCTCACGGGCCCATCGCAGCAGGTGCGTCTTGCCCGAGCCGTGCTGTCCCTCCACGACCAGGCCCAGCGGCGAGCCGGTCCGCCTCGCCTCCGCCTCCTCGAAGGCGTGGAGAACCGCCGCTCCGGCGGCGCCGTTCAGTTCGTCGAGGTGAACGTCGAGGGCGGTCCAGACGTCCTCGGGTGTCGGCGCCCAGTCCAGCCGGCGTAGCTCAGTGAGCGCACGCCGCTGGTCCGCCTCGATCACGCCGGGCCGATCGTGATCAGATGCTTCGCCTCGCCCCCGATGAGGATCGCGGCGTCGAGCGCCTCCCGCGGCAGCTCGTTGCGGGCCGGGTCGGGGTCGAGGTGGATCTCCCGGCGCCGGTCCAGCTCCTCGAGGACCCGATCCTGTTCGTCCCGCGTGATGTCGGTCAGGCGATCACGGACCAGCACGAGCCGGATCAGGTCGCCCGGCCTCTCGGCGAGGTCCGCGTAGGCGCCGCGGATCCGCTCCTCGATGGTGCCGGCGGGCGGCGGCCCCGGGTCCGGCTCGGCGTAGAGGTCGGCGATCTGCTGGTCGCCGCGTGCCAGCAGGCTGTCCAGGTGGCGCAGGGTGGCGTAGTGCAGCAGCCAGGCGGCGGAGACCTTCTCCGGTGGCGGCGACCGGAACTCCTGCCGGGCCCGCGCCCAGCCCAGGTCGGTCAGCTCGTAGAAGATCGCGCGCCGCGCGCCCGTCTCCCAGGTGATCAGCTTCTGTGCGGTGAGTTCCTCCCGGGCGGGCTTGGTGATCTCGACCCGGTAGCGCTGCTTGAGGTCGGGGTTCGAGGTCCGCTCCGCACGCACCATCAGGGCGATGAGGGCCTGCCGGGCGGGAGTGCTGAGGTCAGCAGTCATCGATGCGATCTCCGGATCTGAGTCTCGAACCACGCGAACGCGCTGTCCGAAGCATCATTACCGGAAGTGGGGACGGCGTTACCGGTCCCGACCCTGTCCGCTATCCGATAGCTACACCCACCGATACACCCATTGACTGCTCAACCGGTCAGGATCGGCGCCAGTACGTCGTACACATGGGTGTTGGGGTGTTTGCCGGTGAATCTGTCGGCCTGTGGGCCGACCGCGGTGACCGGAACGTCCTGGCCGGTGTGCGCGGTGGTGGTCCAGTCCATGGTGAAGCGGAGCTTCGTGCCCTTGACCGGGAGCGGCCCGTCCTCTGCCGACTTACCGGCGCCGGATTCGTCCTTCGGGTCGACGGCCTCCACGGACAGGCCGCCGGTCTCGTGGTCGCCGGCCACCACGACGAGCGTGTCCGGATGGGCCGAGGCGTAGGCGCGGGCCACCGCGACCGTGCGGTCCAGCTGCCACATGGCCTGGAGGGTGCGTCTGGCGTTGTTCTGATGGGCGAACTCGTCGATGGCCTCCTCCTCGACGAACAGGAAGAAGCCGTCGGGGTCGGTGGAGAGGATGTCCAGCGCCTTGCCGGTCATCGTCGGCAGGCTGACCACCGGCTGGTAGACGTCGCCCCTGCCTTCGGCGTGCTGCTGGAACATCTCCTCGTTGGCGAAGAGGCCGAGCAGTCTGCCGGAGCCGGCCGCGGCGAGCTGGGCGGGCGTGGAGACGTACTGGTAGCCGGCCGCGCGGGCCCGCGTGATCAGGTTGCCCGCGGTGCCGCGGCTGGCCTCGGTGCGGTCGGCGGCGGGCCTGTCGGGGTAGGCGCCGGGGGTGCCCTTCGGCAGCCACCAGTCCTCGCCGCCGCCCAGGATGACGTCCGGTTTCGACACGTCCAGGTATTGGCGGGCGATGTCGTCCTGCGCGTCGCGGTCGACGGCGTTGGCGTAGAACGCGGCCGGGCTGGCGTCGGTCACCTGGGCCGTGGTGACCAGCCCGGTGGCCCGGCCGGCGGCCTTGGCCTGGGCTCCGAGGGTCGGCAGCGGATTGCGGGCGGTGTCGACGCTGATCGCGCCGTTGTAGGTGCGCCGGCCGGTGGCCCACGCGGTGGCCCCGGCCGCCGAGTCGGTGATCTCCGAGACGGGGTCCTTCGGGCTGGTGGTGAGCTGCCCGGAGAACGGCAGCCGGTCCATGGCGAGCCGCCCGTCGGGGCCGAGGTGGTAGAGACGGGCGGCCTCGCGGTGGGCGGCGCCCATGCCGTCGCCGTTGATGAAGATGACGTTGCGCGCGACCGGTGCGGCCGGCTCCTCCGCGGCGACGCCGGTCACCGGGGCGCAGGAGCTCAGGGCTCCCGCGACGAGCAGAGCGGCGAGCCGATGACTGATTCGGACCAGCATGCGCTCCTCCCAACTCCATCGCTGCAAGTTCACCCGCATGAGCAGACGCCTCGGCCGGACTTTCGGCACGTCATCTGAGGCAGCCTTGCTGGATGCCTAACGGAATCCTTACGTGTGCAGGGCTTGAATCGCACCAACCCCCTCGGGCAGTATCGATGCCGCGAGGGAAACCTCGACACGGCAGAGCGGGTCTGTGCCAGCACTGACGACGTGAGACACGCGGCCACCTCACCTACTGGGTGGTGGATCGGGTGCGGTTCGAGCTGGGAATCCCCGTGGATCTGTCCATGGGGAGCCGTTAACAGGGAAATTCTCCTCGAAAATTGCCTGCGGTGCGGGCGTTACAGCGATGGCGGGGCGGCGGCTACGGATGCCGTCGCCCTCCTTCTCGGCGGCGAGAGTACTCCAGTCGACACTGACCGCGGCGATCACCGGGGCGGCCTGGTCAGACTTGATATGGATCAGCGAGATCGGCTACGACCAGGCGGACGCGGTCGTGCTGACCCGCGCCTTCCTGGCGGACCCGGACCGGTTCCTGGACCGGATGCTCACCGATTGACCTGCTTCTTGGGCAGCGCGTCGGCGAGCAGCTGCACCAGGTGCACGCCGGTCACCCCGGCCAGGTCGTCGGCCTGGGTGCGGCAGGAGAACCCGTCGGCCAGGAAGACGTCACCCTCCTCGGCCTTCTCCAGGGCGGGCAGCAGCTGCTGTTCGGCGACCTGGACGGACACCTCGTAGTGGCCGCGTTCGACACCGAAGTTGCCGGCCAGCCCGCAGCAGCCGCCGAGCCGCTTGACCGTGGCCCCGGCGTTCTTGAGCAGCTTGGCGTCGGCGCCCCAGCCCATGACGGCGTGGTGGTGGCAGTGCGGCTGGGCGATCACCCGGACCCCCTCCAGGGAGGGCGGCTCCCAGCCGGGGGTGGCGGCGAGCAGCTCGGCCACCGTTTTGGTCGCCGCGGCCACCGCCTTGGCCGCCTCGTTGTCGACCAGCTCGACCGCGTCCTGGCGCAGCACGCCGGTGCAGGACGGCTCCAGGCCGACGATGGGGATGCCCTGCTTGACCGCCTCGTGCAGTTCGGCGACGGTGGTGCCGAGGATGCGGCGGGCCGCGTCGAGCTGGCCGGTGGAGATCCAGGTGAGGCCGCAGCAGGCTTTCCGGCTGGTGACCTGCGGGGCGTAGCCGGCGTCGACGAGCAGGTCGACGGCGGCGCGGGCGATCTCCGGCGAGAAGTGGTCGGTGAAGCTGTCGACGAACAGCACGACCGGTTTGCCGGTTTTGACCGGCACGAAGGATCCGCGGAACGTCTTCGGCGCGAAGCTCGGGATGTTGCGGCGCTTGTCGACGCCCGCGATCCACAGCGCGAGGCCGCGGATGCCGGGCAGGCTGGTCGCCAGGTTGGCCAGCGCGGGCATCCTCGACGCGAGCCGGGACCAGCGCGGCAGCCAGCCGAGCGAGTAGTGCGACCGGGGCCGCACCCGCCCCTTGAAGCTCTGGTGCAGCACCTCGGACTTGTAGGCCGCCATGTCGATCCCGGTCGGGCAGTCCGACGCACAGCCTTTACAGGACAAACAAAGATCAAGCGCATCGTGTACGGCCTCCGCGCGCCAGTCCGGCACGAGATCGCCGTCGAGCATCTCCTGGAGCACGCGCGCCCGTCCGCGGGTGGAGTCCTTCTCGTTCTTGGTGGCGAGGTAGGACGGGCACATCACGCCGCCGAGCACAGTGGTGTCGGCGCGGCACTTGCCGACGCCGGTGCACCGGTGCACGGCCTGGTTGAAGTCACCGCCGTCGGAGTGGTAGGCCAGCGCCAGCTCGGTGCGCACCGGCCGGGCCTGGGAGACGCGGATGTTGGCGTCCACCGGGTCCGGGTCGACCAGGTTGCCCGGGTTGAGCAGGTTGCCGGGGTCGAAGGTGTGCTTGATCCGGCGGAACAGGTTCATGGCGTCCGGCGAGTACATCCGGGCGAGCAGTTCGCTGCGGGCGCGGCCGTCGCCGTGTTCGCCGGAGAGTGATCCGCCGTAGCTGACGACCAGGTCGGCGGCGTCCTCCAGGAAGGCGCGGAAGCGGGCCGGGCCGTCCGGCTTGTCCAGCGGGAAGTCGAGGCGCACATGCACGCAGCCGTCGCCGAGGTGCCCGTACGGCATGACGCTGAGTCCGTGCCGGGCGGTGAGGGCGTCGAAGTCGCGCAGGTAGGCGCCGATGCGGGCGGGCGGGACGGCGGCGTCCTCCCAGCCGGCGTGCGCGGGCAGCCCGGACGGTGCGCGCCCGGCGAGGCCGGCGCCGTCCTCACGGATCTTCCACAGCGGGGCGGCCTCGGCGGTGTCCTCCACGATCCGGGAGTCGACCGCCTCGGCGACGGCGATCAGCCGACGGGTGCGGTCGCGGACGTCGTCGAGGTCGTCGCCGGCGATCTCCACCATCAGCCAGGCGGCGCCGCCGGGCAGCGGCGGGACGGCGTCCGGGCCGCGGCGGCTGCGGACCACGTCGCAGATGCGGTGGTCGAGGCCCTCGCAGGCGGTGGGCGCGAACTCCAGGATCTTCGGGATGACGTCGCCGGCCGTACCGAAGTCGGGGTAGCCGAGGACGACGAGGGTGCGGTGGACCGGGTCGGCGACCAGTTTCACGGTCGCCTCGGTGATCACCGCGAGGGTGCCCTCGCTGCCGACCAGGAACTCGGTGAGGTTGAACCCGTTCTCGGGCAGCAGGTGCTCCACCGCGTAGCCGGAGACCTGGCGGCCGAAGCGGGCGAACTCGGTGCGGGCGACCGCGAGGTTGTCGCCGATGACGCCGCGCAGGGCTTCGGTGATCTTCTCGGCGCCACTCAGCGGGTCCGTGATCAGCTCGTCGCCGTCGATCGTGTAGGCGCGCAGCCCGGCCACGTTGTCCGAGGTCCGGCCGTAGCCGAGGGTGCGTGACCCGCACGAGTTGTTGCCGATCATGCCGCCGATGGTGCAGCGGGTGTGCGTCGACGGGTCCGGCCCGAACCGCAGCCCGTGCGGCTTGGCGGCGGCCTGGAGGGTGGCCTGGATGGTGCCGGCCTGCACCCGGGCGGTCCGCGCCACCGGGTCGATGTCGAGCACCCGGTTCATGTGGCGGCTGAAGTCGAGGACCACGCCGGGGCCGATCGCGTTACCGGCGACCGAGGTGCCCGCGCCGCGCGCCGTGATCGGCACGCCCAGCGTCCGGCACACCTGCAGGGTGGCCAGGACGTCCTCGGCGGAGCGCGGCCGGACGATCGCCTGCGGCACGATCCGGTACAGCGAGGCGTCGGACGCGTACGCCGATCGGTGTGCCGCGTCGGTGAGGACGTCGGTCACGCCCGCCCGGCGAAGGTTCTCGACCAGCGGTGCGGCAATGGCTGCTTGTGTCACGAGATGTCCAGGCATTCTGTTTGTGGCCACGGGTTAACGCGGTTCGCACATTACCCAGGCGCCGGTCGTCACGATCGGGCGCTCTCGCAGGCCGGGACACAGCTCACGGCCCCCGCCGAGACGTGCGCCCCACCGCGTTCGGACCTGTCGACACTGCGGTCGCGTACGGCGCGGTCCGCATGAGAAGGAGCAAATCGGTGAAATCCCGCATGATCGTCGTTGTCGTCGTTCTCGCCCTCGCCGTCGGGCTCGCCGGGCCCGGAGCCGCCCACGCGGCCGCTCGGCGCGACCCCACCCGGTACGCGGCCGCGCAGTGGAAGGCCGTGGTCGTACCGCTGCTGCTCGCCAACAGGAAGGTGATCGCCCGCTGTTTCGCCAACGGCCTGCTGCTCACCTCCGGCGGGCTTCGGCTGCTGCGCCCGGGCGCCCTGCTGTCCAAGCTGCTCGGCATCGCGATGTTCGCGCAGGGTGCGACGAGCGCCTCCTGCCGGGCCACGCTCGCGGTGGCGCGGGCCGCCTACCGGGTCGGGCGGGCCGGCTGGTACGACGGCACCGACTTCTACTTCGAGGACGCCAGCTACGTGGACGACATCCGGTGGGACCGCAACGTCTGCCACATCGACCTGGCGGTCGGCAGCCCCGGCCGGCGGCTGCTGCACTACCGGGCGACGTATCGGATCTGCCATCCGGCCACGTACTCGTCGACGAACTACCCCTCGCCCGCCGTGTGAGCCGCCAGCGTCGTCTCGTACGCCTGCCGGCACTCGATCTCGAGTTGCACCTCGTGGAGCGGCTCGAGCAGGGCGAGTGCCGTCCGGTGGTGTTCAAGGGCCCGCTCAGGCGATCCGGTCTCCCGCAGGGCGACCGCCAGGTAGGTGTGGCACCAGGCCTGCTGGTGCTGGAGCCGGTTGCGCTCGGCCAGGTCCAGCGCCTCGTGCAGGTGCCGTAGCGCCTCGGCGTCGTTCCCGTCGTGGGCGAGAGCGACGCCGAGGGTGACCAGCCCGGTGATGCGGGCCGGCCCGTCGGCGCGGTCGAGTGCGGCCCGGGCCAGGCCGGCGGCCTGGGCCGGCTGCCCGAGGCGCAGGGTCACGAAGGCATCGAAGGCGAGCGCCTGCGCGTGCCCGGCCCGGTTGCCGGCCCGTTCGAACAGGTCGGCGGCCCGCCGGAACGACTCCCGGGCGGTCCGTGCCTCGCCGAGGTCACGGTGGGCGAACCCGGTGCGCAGCGCCAGCGTGGCGGCGAGCCCGTCGGCGGGGCCGGACCGGTCGGCCTCCCGGTAGGCGGCGAGCGCCTCGCCGAGGCGGCCGGCGGCGGCCAGCGCGTAGCCGAGGTCGGCGAGCAGGGCGGCCCGTTCGGTGTCACGGCCGAGCCGTCCGGCCGCGGCGGCCGCCCCGTCGAGCAGCCGCACCTGGTCGTCGGTGCCCCGGTGGCGGAAGAACCAGACCCGCAGCGCCTGCGGCAGCGCGACCGCCACCTCGTCGGCGCCGAGGCGTACGGCCAGGTCGAAGGCGGCGATCAGGTTGACGTACTCCAGGTCGAACCAGGCCATGGCCCGCTGCGGATCGCCCGGCGCCGGGGCCGGGCGGTGCGGTGACGGCAGCATCCGGTCGTACGTCTCGGCCCGTTCCCGGTAGTGGTCGAGCACCCGGCGCTGGGCCGTCCCGGAGGCGGGTTCCTCCTCGGCGGCGAGGTCGGCCGCGTACTGCCGGATCAGGTCGTGCATCCGGAACCGGCCCGGCGACGACTCCAGCACCAGGTGGGCGTCGACCAGCTCGTCGAGCGCGTCGGCGCACCGGCCGGGCGGCAGGCCGGTGAGCGCCGCCACGACTCCCGTGTCGAAGTCGGCGCCCGGCAGCAGCCCGAGCAGCCGGAACACGCGGCGGTCCGGGTCGTCGAGCTGCCGCAGCGACATGCCGAACGCGGCGTCGAAGCGGGCCGGGCTGTCCCGCAGCCGCTCGGCCAGGACGCCGACCGTCCAGCCGGGCCGGTGCCGCAGCCGGGCGCCCGCCATCCGCAGCGCCAGCGGCAGCCCGCCGCACCGGTCGAGCACCTGGCCGACCTCGTCCTCGCCGGTGAGCGCGACCCCGGCGACCGTGCCGAAGAGGCGGGCCGCGTCGTCGTCGGCGAGCGGGGTCAGTGACACCGGTGGCACCCCGTCCAGGCTGACCAGCCGGTTGCGGCTGGTCACCAGGACGGCCGACTTCCCGGCGCCGGGCAGCAGCGGGCGCACCCGGTCGGCGTCGGCGGCGTTGTCGAGCACCACGAGCGCCCGCCGCCGGGACAGTTCCGAGCGCCACAGCGCCGCCCGTTCCTGCTCCCCGGCCGGTGGATGGGTGATGTCCAGGGCGCCGAGCAGCCGGCCCAGTGCGGTCGGCGGGTCCAGCGGCTCCTGGCCCGGGGTGAACCCCTGCAGGTCGAGGTAGAGGCCGCCGTCCGGGTAGGCGCCGGCCATCCGGTGTGCCACGTGCACGGCCAGGCTGGTCTTGCCCACTCCCGCCATGCCGTCGATCACCACGGCCCCGGCGGTGCGCAGCAGTTCCTCGACCCGGGCCGTCTCCCGCTCCCGGCCGGTGAAGTCGAACAGGTCGGCGGGCAGGTCGTTGCGGCGGGGCCCGGGCGCGGTGCCGGCCTTGTCGGCTTCGGCCCACAGCGGGCGCAGCGGCCGGGGGTCGCGGTGCACCACCCGGCACAGGGCGACGACGGCCTCCCACGGCGGGACGAGGCGGCCGGTCAGGTAGCGGGACAGTGAGGAGCTGCTCAGCCCGGCGTCGCGGGCCAGGGCGCGCAGGCTGAGCCCGCTCAACTCCTTGATCTGAGCGAGCTGGGAGACCAGTCGCTCGTGCGGGCCGGACACGTGCAACACCCTAACGTCCCGTGCCACGGCAACGGATCGGCGACATGTCGCCGCAGGTCAGGCCTGTTCCGGGTGTCCCACGGTGTCCCACGGACGGCGCGGGCCGCATGCCCGCGGTGGTCGGATGAATCCCGTCGGCGAGGAACACCACGACACCGAGGGAGGGGGAACCGATGCCGATCGAACGGATGCCGGACCCGGCGGATCTCGTCCCCGGCGCACGGGAGGCGCTGACCGCCCTGCACCGGGCGATCGCCGGCGCCGGCCTCGGCGAACGGCTGCTGGCACTGACCGGCCCGGCCGGCGCGGCCACCGGCGCCCAGACCGGCGAGGAACGCGCCGTCGTGGCGCTGACCGCGGCGGTCACCCGTTCCGGCCCGGTGCCCGACCGGGTCTGGGACCGGGCCGCCAAGCACTTCGATCAACGGGAACTCGCGGCGCTGCTGCTCAGCATCGCGATCACCGCCGCCGTCCACCGCATCGACGTTTCGACACACCGCCAGAGTTCGGCACACCGCCAGAGGAGAACTGACATGACCAGCACCAAGACGTACGACGGTTTCACCGAGGCCGAGCGGGGCGCCATGAAGGAGCGGGCCCGGGAGCTGAAGAAGAACGGCAAGGACCTCGAGCCCGAGGTGCTCGCGAAGATCGCCGAGATGGACGGCGACGACCGGGTGCTGGCCGAGCGGGTGCACGCCCTGATCCGGGCGGCCGCGCCCGGCCTGGCCCCCAAGCTCTGGTACGGCATGCCCGCCTACGCCCGCAACGGCAAGGTGGTCTGCTTCTTCCAGGCGGCCGCCAAGTTCAAGTCCCGCTACGCGATGCTCGGTTTCAGCGACGAGGCCCACCTCGACGACGGCGACCTGTGGGCCACCTACTTCGCCGTGACGGCCCTGACCCCCACCACCGAGTCCCGCATCACCGACCTGGTCCAGCGCGCCGCCGCCTGACCCCTCCGCCCGTCGCCCCGCACCGCACCCACCACCCGCGATCTTGAACGCCTTGCCACCGATTCCGGTGGCCAATCGAACAAGATCTGTGGGTGGTGGGTGCTGGCCGGCTGAGCAACGATGGCGCGAGCGACTTCTCCGCAACGGGTGGGAAGCTGACTGACGGAGATGGATGGTGGCAGGGTGAGTGAGGCACTGCGGCACATCGAGGCGCTGGCCGCGTTGCTGCCGGACGCTCAGCGCGGCGCGCACGCGTACGCCAAAGGGATTGATCTTTTCTCGGGGGCCGGCGAGGTCGAGGCCGCGCACGGCAGTGGGCGCGCCTATCTGGCCGCGACCCGGCTGGCGCTGTTGCAGAGTGAGGCGGCCGAGGCGTTGCAGGAGATCCGGAACCGGGCGGTCGATCTGGATCCGGCCGCGCGCCGGCCCGATGACGCGCTCAGCCTGGAGCTCGCCGACATCCTGATCCGGCTGCTGGAGCTGTCCGAGTATCTGGGTGTCGACCTGGGTGCCGCGCTGGTCACGAAGACGGCCGACACGCTGGGCGGCTACCGGCACGGCGGGGTCCGCTTCTGACGGCTCAGCCGAGCAGCACCGGCAGGGCGACCAGTCCGCGGGTGCGGAAGGACGGCCGCCAGCGCAGGTCGCCGGACGGGACGGCGAGCCGCAGTGACGGGAAGCGGCGCAGCACCGTGCCGATGGCGATCTCCAGCTCCAGGCGGGCGAGCGGCGCTCCGACGCAGTAGTGGATGCCGTGCCCGAAGGTCAGGTGGCCTCCGGCCCGGCCCGGGACGACCGTGTCGGGGTCTCCGAAGGCGTCCGGGTCACGGTTCGCGGCGCCGACCACCAGCAGTACGGTCGACCCGCGCGGCACCACGGTCCCGGCGACCTCGATGTCCTCGGTCGGGAAGCGGCGCAGCAGGACGGGGGCGGGTGGCTCGTAGCGCAGCAGTTCCTCGACGTCGACCGGCAGCCCGGGGTTGTCGAGCAGGGTGAGCAGTCCGGTGCCGATGGCGTGGACGGTGTTCTCGTAGCCGGCGACCAGCAACAGGAAGGCCAGTGAGGTCAGCTCGTCCTCGCTGAGCCGGTCGCTGTCCTCGCGGGCGGCGATCAGCGCGGACAGCAGGTCGTCGGCGGGTTCGGCGCGTTTCGCGGCGATCAGGCCGGACAGGTAGGCGTGGATGGCGCCGATCGCCCGGGCTCCGGCGGCGGGGTCGTCGCGCGGCGGGACCAGCATGACGTCGGTCCAGGAGCGGAAGCGGTCGCGGTCGCCGTCCGGGACGCCGAGCAGGTCGCAGATGACCGCCACCGGCAGGCGGCCGGCGTAGTCGCGGACCAGGTCGGCCTGGCCGTCGAGACGGTCGAGCAGGTCGTCGGCGGTTTTCTGGATGGTGGGGCGCAGCCCGTCGACGCGGCGCGGCGTGAACGCCTGGGACACCAGCCGGCGGATGCGGGTGTGGTTCGGCGGGTCCATGTTGAGCAGGTTGGCGTCGAGTGCGGGCGGCAGTGAGAATCCGCGCCAGCTGCCGTCGCCGTTGGCCTTGTCGACCGACATGCGGGGGTCGGCGAGCAGGGCGCGAACGTCGGCGTACCGCGTCACGAGCCAGACCGGGGAGCCGTCCGGCAGCTCCACCCGAGTGGCCGGGCTGTGTTCGCGGAGCCGGCGGTAGACGGTGTGCGGGTCGGTGTGGAACTCCGCCGAGATCATGTCCTGCGCCTCGCTCTCACCCGGACAAAAGGAAGGCCGGGCATCCACGGGGGAAGATGCCCGGCCTTTCGCTTCAAATCGAACCACATCCATCACCCGTTCCGCTACCCCGGGGTGGGCCGAATGGTCATCGGGGTGGCCGGAGTCAGGCGAAGAGGGCGGATCCGTAGCGGGTGACGATGATGAGTGCCAGCACCAGCAGCCAGGCGATGACCACCAGCAGGTCGATGTCGTTGGCGATCGCCTCGCGCGCCCAGCTCCGCCACGCGCGGGGCATCGGCAGGTAGTCGTCGCGGATGTTGACGTGGGTCAGCGACACCCACACGACCGTGGTGGAGAGGGTGACCAGCAGGCACCACGGGCAGAGCGCGCCGATGTTGACGATGGCCTGGTAGAACAGCCAGTAGGCGAAGATCAGCCCGATGGTGTAGACGGTCTGTGCCGCGATCATGAACCAGCGCGGGAAGCGCACCCCGCCGAGGGCCGCGACCGCGATGGTGATCACCACGGGTTCGGCGATGAGCCCGAGGAACGCGTTGGGGAAGCCGAGCAGTTGCGCCTGCCAGGACACTCCGACCGCGCCGCAGCTGACCACCGAGTTGATGTTGCAGGAGAGGTCGGCGGTGGGGTCGCGGGCCAGTTCCACCGCGTCGATCGAGAGCACCAGCGACGCGGTGAGGCTGATCAGCGCGGAGAACAGCATGGTGCTGTAGATCCACGTGTTGCTTTGCCGGATCGCGCGGGCCCGGGTGAACAGGGTGGTCACTTGGTCGTGCCCGCGGCGGCGGTGACGGCCTCGTAGAGCGGTCCGGCGGTGTACAGGTCGACCTCGGTCACCACACCATTGATCTTGACGGTGGGTGTCCCGGTGATGCCGTTCTCGAAGGCGGCGTCGTTCGACTGGGTGACCCACGGGACGAAGGTGCGGTCCGCGAACGTGTCGGTCACGCTCTGCGGCACCCCGACCGACGCGGCCACTTCGGCGATCTTGGCGTCGTCGAGTCCTTCCGAGTTCTCCTCGGGCTGGTTCTCGAACAGTGCCGTGTTGAAGTTCAGCACGTGCCCGGGGTCCTTGTCGGCGACGGTCGCCACGGCGTTGGCCGCCCGGGTCGAGTACTCGGTGCCCTGCGAGGCCTTGTCGAGGAAGGCCAGCGGGTGCAGGTTCACGGTGGCGGTGCCGTCGTCGATCAGCCGCTGGATGTCGGCGTGGTTGGCGGCCTCGAACTTTCCGCAGTAGGGGCACATGTAGTCCAGGTAGATGTCGACGTCGACCGGCCCGTTGCCGACCGCGAGGCCGCCGTCGGCGGTGGCCGTCGCCGGTACGACCAGCGGCCCGTCGGCGCCGGACTTGTCGCCGTCGTTCATGGCGGTGATCACCGAGATGGCGATGGCCGCGATCAGCGCGACGATGATCGCCCCGCCGATGATCATGATGGTCCGGTGCCCGCGCTGTCCGGCGCGTGCGGAGGCGACCGCCTTCTGCGCCGCGGTGTGCCGGTTACCGGTCTTAGTGCCCATGCTGTTGGCCCCCTAGTACGAACTGTCCGCCTTCACGTTGGCGTAGATCGGTTCGCCGCGTTATCACCCGGGGCCGAGTCGGGACCATCGGCGGCGCTGGTCAGGACCAAGGTCCCCCGCCGTACGCTGGCCGGATGGAACCACTCGACGTGATCGGCTGGGCCGGATCGGCCCTGCTGGTCTGGTCTCTGCTGCAGAGTCGCCTGCTGCGCCTGCGGGCGCTCAACCTGCTCGGCTGCTTGGTGCTGCTCGGGTTCAACGCCGCGATCGGCGTCTGGCCCATGGTGGGTCTGAACGTGGTGCTTGCGGTGATCAACCTCTGGTATCTGTGGCGGATGCTGGCGACCCGGCACGACGACAAGGCGTACCAGGTGGTGGAGGTCCGCACCGGCGACGATCTGCTGGCGCACATTCTGCGGACCCATCACGACGACATCGTCCGGTTCAACCCGGATCTGACCCTGGACGGCCTGACGCGCCGGGACGCCGCCGCCTTCCTGATCCTGAACGCGGACGAGGTGGCCGGTGTGGTGGTCTTCCACGCGGCGGGCGACGGGGTCGCCCAGGTGGAGTTGGACTACGTCACCGAACGATACCGGGATCTGACGCCGGGTGAGTTCGTCTTCCGCCGGAGCAGCTACTTCATCGACCGCGGGTGCCGCACGGTGATCACCCCGGCCGGCATGCGGTCGCCCTACTACGACCGGCTCGGCTTCCAGCCCCGGGGCGATTCGTACGTGCTGGAGCTCGCGTCCTGACGCGGTGAGGGCCGCCCGGTCCGGCGCCGCCGGGCCGGGCGACCGGGTGGTCATCGGGTGGGGCAGCCGTAACGGCAGATCAGGAACCGGGCGAAGCGCTTCTGGTCCCGCGCTCCGAAGGCAGTGAAGTCGCCGCCCACGGTGAGGCCCTGCCTCATGTCGGCCTTCATGGTGAGCACGCCCCATTTGCCGTTGCTGCGCGGATCCCAGTCGAGCACCTTGCCGGTCGCCGAGTCCCAGGCCGCCATCTTCGACTGTTTGCGCTGCATGGCCCGCTTGCACCAGGAATTGGCGATCTGGGACGGCTGCGTGCAGACGGTGGTGAAGTGGCCGCCCGCATAGACGGTCCCGTTCAGGTGGGTGATCGCCTGTACGTCGCCGTCGGTGACGCTGGTCCAGGCGAGCCCGCCGTCGGGGCGGTAGGCGGCGACCCGGCCACCGGCGCCGGCGAGGGCGGCGAACACCCGGTCCTTCGTGACGGTGAGGCCGAAGGTGGGGTACGGCGTGCCCGGCTTGAAGGTGGTGTCCACCTTCCCGTCGGCCAGTTTCAGCGCGCCGAGCCGGGCCGTGCCGGCGGCGCCGGCGAGTTTCTTGAAGGCGCCGCCGACGTAGAGTCGATTGCCTGCGGCGGCAAGGGCCAGCACCTTGCCGTCGGTGCCGGCCGTGAAGCCGGTGTCCACGGTGCCGTCGGCGAGGCGGATGGCGGCCAGGCTGCGGGCGGCGCGGCCGTTCACCGCGGTGAACCGGCCGCCCACGAAGAGGCGCCCGCCGGACACCTCGACGGCGTGGCCGAAGCCGTTGAGGGCGGGCCGCAGCGATCCGACCGCGCCGGTGGACAGGTCGACGGCGGCGAGCCTGGCCCGCGGCTGTTCGTTCACCTTCGTGAACTCGCCGGTGACGTACAGGTTCCTGCCGTGGGCGGTCAGGGCCAGGACGGTCCCGTCCAGGACCGGCGACCAGGGCAGCAGTTTGCCGGTACGGGCGTCGACCGCGGCGAGCCGTTTTCGTTTCACGGTCTGGCCGCCGGCGTACGCGTGGGTGAAGTTCCCGCCGAGGTAGACCGTGTCGCCGACGTGCACGCTGGCGTACACCAGGCCGTCGAACCCGACGGTCTGCTCGGGAGTGGTGGAGAGCGGTGGGGTGCCGGCCGCGGAGGCGGGTGCGGCGGGCAGGGCGAACAACATCGCGAGTACGGCTATTCGCCGTGAAACACCAGCTAGGGACATGAACGCGACAATATGTCCTTTTTGCCGGACAAGATGGTCGCATCGATCAAATAGTCTGACTGAACCGTCGCGGGAGCGCTCCCGTACCGCCCGGGCGCACGGAGGGGCCATGTCGATCTCGCTTCGACATGACCCCTCGCCGGAGGCCAACCAGCGACCCCCAAACCGGACCCAACCGGTTGCTCTGTACCTTCTCTATTTAGCCTCATAAACCTGCCTGTTATTTGAAAAAACCCCATATCGTACGCCCACAGCACAGCCGATGCGTGTCCTGCATCACCCCCGGAGGGACAACCCTGGTGCAACCCAGGTGCGACATCGGTGTACTCGGTGGCGCCCTTCAGATACGTGGACTCCCGTACCGATCTCGTAGGCGAGCGGTCATGGCGGCAAGCAGGCCAATCGCTCGCACCCGATGAATCTCGACGAGGATATGGGGAGATCGCATTGAACGCGCCCGGTAGTGCTGTGAAATCGTCCGCCTCGTCCACCCGACGGCGCTCCTTCAACGACTTGAGCGTCAACGTCAAAATCGTCAGCGCGGTGGCGGTGTCGTCACTGGTCGCGCTGACCGTGAGTGTCCTGGGCTGGCAGGGGCTGGGCGAGACCAACGGATACGCCGACAAGCTCTACAGCAGCAACGTCACCAACGTGAGCGCGCTGTCGGAGCTGAAGACGGCCTTCTACAAGACCCAGGTCGACATGACAAGCCATGCGACCTCACAGGACAAGGCGAGCAAGGCTGAATACCGCAAGGCGTTCGCCGCCGACCAGAAGGCGGCGGCAGCGGCCTTCGCCACCTACCGGGCCAGCAACCCGGCCACCGATGTCGAGCTCATCGACAGGCTGGAGACGGGTTACCAGGGCTACGTGCAGATCGCCGAGGGCAAGCTCTTCCCGGTGAGCGACCGCAACGACCTGGCCACCTGGCAGAAGATCCATGCCTCGGCGACCGCGCCGTTGGCCGAGAAGGCCGAGCAGATGCTCGCGGCCATGGGCGCCGCCGAGACCGCCGACGCCAAGGCCAACGCCGACGCGGCACAGGAGTCGTACGACTCGAATCTCGCCATCTCGATCGTCCTGCTCGCGGTCGGGCTGACGGCCGCACTCGGCCTGGGTGTGTTCGTCGCCCGGCAGATCGTCCGGTCGCTGCGCAAGGTTCATGCCGTCTGCGACAGTCTCGCCGTGGGCGATCTGACGCACACCGCGGACCTGACATCTCTCGACGAGCCCGGCCGGATGGGCCGCGCGCTGGACACCGCGGTGGCACGGCTGCGTGAGACGGTCGCCACCATCGGCGGGTCGGCCGTCACGCTGGCCGGCGCGTCGAAGGAGCTGACCGTGGTCAGCTCGCGGCTCCAGTCCGGCGCCGCGGACGCCGCGGCGCAGGCCAGTGCGGCGTCGCAGGGCACCGCGGAGGTCAACGCCGGGGTGCAGACGATCGCGGCGGGCGCGGAGGAGATGAGCGCGTCGATCGCTGAGATCGCCAACAACGCCGGGCAGGCCGCCCAGGTCGCCGGCCAGGCGATGAGCGTCGCCGAGCGCACCACCGCGCAGGTCGCCGAGCTGGGCACGGCCAGCGCCGAGATCGGTGACGTGGTCAAGCTGATCACCGTCATCGCCGAGCAGACCAACCTGCTCGCGCTGAACGCCACCATCGAGGCCGCCCGGGCGGGCGAGCTCGGCAAGGGCTTCGCGGTCGTGGCCGGCGAGGTCAAGGACCTGGCGCAGCAGACCGCGAAGGCCACTGAGGAGATCACCACCCGAATCGCGGCGATCCAGTCCTCCAGCGGCACGGCCACCGAGGCGATCAGCGAGATCACCCAGGTCATCCAGCAGATCAGCGACTACACCACCACGATCGCCTCGGCCGTGGAGGAGCAGACCGCGACCACCTCGGAGATGAGCCGGTCGGTGTCCGACGTCGCGGCGAACAGCAGTGGCCTGGCCGGCACGGTGTCCAACGTCGCTCACGGCGCCACCGCCACCGCCGACGGCGCCAGCTCGACCCAGCAGGCCGCCGCCGGTCTGACCCAGCTCTCCGACGAGCTCACCGCCATCGTCAACGGATTCCGCCACTAGGCGGAGTCCGGAGAGTCAGAGGTCGGGCAGGACGATGTCGACGCGGTCCGGTGGGTAGGCGTCGGGGTCGGCGTCGCTGACACACAGCCGGACCCGCAGATCGCCGGGCGGGACGGTGATCCAGAGGACCGCCTCGTCGACCGCGTCGCCGACCCGCAGCCGCCCGGAGGAGATCCGGACGATGCCGTCGAAGATGGCCGGGCCCACCGGCTGGTCGACGGCGGTGGACGCTATCCGGACGGCGGTGTCGCCCTCGGCGCCGTGCTCGACGCTGAGGACGAGCTGAGCGGGCCCCACCCCCAACAGGGGGTGGGGCCCGTCGTCTCCCATGCCGTCCTCGAGCACCCGGTCGTCACCGATGAGGAGCACGCCTCCGCGGATCGAGGCCGTGAGTTGTCCGAGAAGAGGCATGGGTTCGAGGCTAATCGATCGGCATCAGCTGTAGGGGCGCAACCAGCCCTTGGCCCGCCAGACGCTCACCGCCCTCATCTGCGAGAACGAGCAGGCGGCGCAGTGCGGGAAGAGCCGTTGCGTGGTGCCCGGCGGCACGAAGAACGAGACGGGCTGGTGGTCGGGGATCCACCATCCGGTCTTCGTGCCGGGCAGCGGCACCCCGCAGGTGTGGCAGCCGTACCGGTCGCCGATCTGGTTGAGGAAGAAGCGCTGTCCCTCGTCGAAGGTCTGCGACCGGCTGCGTGAGGCGATCGACCGGGCCGCGTACGGGCCGGGCACGAACAGGCCGCCGCCGGTCTCCAGCCAGAACTCGTCGGACTCCGACACCTGCCGGAGCGGGCAGGCGGCGCCGACCTGTCCCCGCAGGTCGATGAGGCCGGGGTCGTTGTCGTTGTGGTTGAGTGCCGCGATGCCGGACGGCGTACGGACGTAGTAGGTGTGGATGTCGGCGACGGTCAGGTTGTGGACGGTCGTGTGCTCGCCGCGCACCTCGACCGCGAGGACCTCGACGTCGCGGCCGGTGGTGTCGCGCAGCCGGTCGCCGTCGTGCACCTCGGCGGCCGGCACCCAGCCGCGCCCGCGCACCCAGAACGGGTGCCCGCCGGTGGCGGTGAGCTCCTCGCCGTCGCCGGTGAGGGTCAGGTCGACGAGTGTCTTGTCGCCGGTGCCCTCGATGGCCGCGGTGACCTGCCGGCTCGCGCTGCGCCCGGTCTCCGGGTCGGTGGCGAGCACCGCGTCGCCGGGGCGGACGTCCTCGATCGGTTCGGCCGTGCCGTCGGCCATCACCACCAGTGTTCCGGCGGCGAAGGAGTTGCAGCCTTCCTTGCGCTGCTGTTTCTTGGCGCCTTCGGTGGCCTTGCGGGTGGTCTGTTTGGCCTGTTGGCCGGTCTCCTTCGCGCCGGAGGAGGCGGATTCGACGGCCTTCTTGTACTTGTTGGTGTCGGCCGCCTCGTCGGCGGTGGCGCCGGCCCGTTTCAGCTTGCGCGGGATGTTGGCGAGCGCGGCCTTGGCGGATTTCAGTTTCCCGTACGCCTCGATGAGGCGCCGTCCGACGCCGACCGCCTTGATCATCACCTTGGCGGCCTTGAAGAGCTTGCCCCACGGTACGGCCTGCAGTGCCGTGGAGATGCATGCCACGATGTCGCCCTCGGTGACGCAGGCTTTGGCGTCGTTGAAGCCGACCAGGTCGAGGATGAGGTTGACGATCTCGTCGGCGATCTGCTTGACGAACTTGTCGGCCTCGTCGACGAGGTTCTTGGCGTCCAGGTAGCCCGGGTTGTCGACGCATTCCGGGTCGCTGGTGTCGGCCTCGCACTGTGCCGAGGTCTGCGGGTCGAGCGGGGCCGGCGCCTGGTAGTTGGGGTTGTAGATGCTCTCGTAGTGTTCCGAGATCGGGTCGCGGCCGGTCGGGTCGGTCAGCACGCTCGGCCGGTTGTCGGCGTAGGCGTACGCCGAGATCGCCGTGTCGGTGGCGGGCTGGCTGACCGGGTCCTGGGCGTCGAACCGGCCGGTGCCCGGGTCGTAGTTGCGGGCCCGCAGCTGGTAGCGGTCGCCCTGGCTGTCGTCGTGGTAGCCGCCCGCGTACCGCATCGGGTTGTCCGGGGCGGTGTCGGACAGTTTCGTGCCGCCGTCGGTGAGCCCGGTGCCGCGGGCCTTTCCGAACGGGTCGTACCGGTAGGACCATTCGGCGGCGCCGGTGGGTGAGACGACGGCGGCGACCCCGCCGAGCCAGTCCCGGGCGTACGTGTGAGCCCCGTCCCCGGCGAGCAGGGCCAGCGGTGAGCCGGCCGGGTCGTACAGGAAGGACCGCGACGTGCCGCCGGTGCTGTCCACCGCGAGCTGCGGCATGCCGCCCGCGTTGACGTCCCAGGCCCATTTCTGCACGGTCTGCCCGGCGCCGGCGCCGGTGGTCGCCGAGATCCGGTTGCCGGATCCGTCGTACTGGTAGACCGTGGTGACGCCGCTGACCGTCGCGGACGTCATGGTGTGGTCGAGGGCGTAGGTGTAGGTCTCGCCGCCGGTCCTGGTTTGGTTGCCCTCCAGGTCGTACTCGAAGGCGCGGGTGCTGGCCGCGGTGCCGGTGACCGTCTCGCGGGTGAGCTGGTCGGCGGCGTCGTAGGTGTAGGTGGCGGTGGTGTTCTCGCCCGGCGCCACGCGTTTCTGCGTGGCCCGGTTGCCGACCAGGTCGTAGGTGTAGTCGATCCGCTCCCCCGACGCCCCCGCACACGTGGTCGCCCCGTAGCAGGCGGAGGTCAGCCGGTTCGCCTTGTCGTACAGGTAGGCGGTGGTCTCGGTGATCGTCGGCGTCCCGGCCGAGGTGCGCTGGGAGGTGACGTTCGTGGGGTTGCCGGCCGGGTCGAGGGTCAGGTCGAAGCCGGCGACGACCTGGTCGCCCTTGGTGGTGGCGACCGAGGTGAGCCGGCCGGCCCGGTCGTAGCCGCGATCCTCCACATAGCCGGTCGACGACGGGTGCGTGACCCTGGTGAGGTTGTCGGCGACGTCGTAGGTGAAGCCGTACCGGTCGGCGTTGCCGCCCTTGGCCGAGGTGAGCGCGGTGATCCGGTCGCCCTCGTCGTACTCGGCGGTGATCCGGGTCCCGTCCGGGTAGGTGCGGGCGGTGATCCGGTCGTCGTCGTCGTAGCCGTAGGTGAAGACCTCGGCGCCGCGCTGGACCTCGGTGAGCCGGCCGGTCCGGTCGTAGACGCGGTCCTGCACGCCGCCCGGGTCGGCCGAGGAGACGAGCCGGTTCTTCGCGTCGTAGCCGAACGTGTAGGTGAACCCGTCGGCGCCCATCCGTTTGGCGATCAGCCGGTTCAGGTTGTCGTAGGTGTAGAAGATGGTCCGGGCCGGGCGGATCGGGTCCGGGCGGTCCGGTTGATCCGAGTCGACCTGCCGGGCGGTGACCTGCTCGATCAGGTTGGAGTCGGCGTCGTACACCATCTCCCGGCGCCGTCCGAGCGGGTCGGTGCTGACGATCGCGCGGCCGGCCCGGTCGTACTCCAGGCTGGACACGCGGCCGAGCGGGTCGGTCCGCTTGATCACGTTGCCGTTGGCGTCGTACGTGTACCGCGTCGACTGCTGTTCCCCGCTGGCGTCGGGCCCGAGCACCGAGGCCAGCCGGTCCGCGGCGTCGTACGTGTAGCGGGTGATCTGGCTCTTCGGGTCGGTGACCGAGACGACCTGGTTGTTGGCGTCGTAGGCGGTGCGGGTGACGTTGCCCAGCGGGTCGGTGGTGGTCTCCAGGTTGCCGGCCGGGTCGTAGGCGTAGCGGGTGGTGTAGGCGTCCGGGTCGGCGCCGGCCACGTTGCCGCGCGGTTCGGTGATCGACACCGGGCGGCCGTCGTCGTCGTAGCGCCAGGTGATCACGCCGCCGTTCGGGGTGGTCTGCTTGAGCGGGTTGCCGGCGTCGTCGTACTCGATGGCGGCCGCCCCGGAGGCGCCGGTCGATCCGGTGCGCCGGTTGGCCGAGTCGAACGAGTGGGTGAGTTTCTGTCCCTTCTCGTCGGTCATCTCGGTGACGTTGCCGTTGGCGTCGTAGCCGACCTTGGTGGCGACGTTGAACTCGTCGCGCTGTTCGACCGGCCGGTCCATCTCGTCGAAGCCGGTGTCGACCTGCACCCGCTGGCCGCCGGAGCCGTAGGGCCGGTCGGCCTGGATCAGGTTGCCGTTGTAGTCGTAGTGGAAGACCGTGGTGAACAGGGTCTTGTCCGCGCCGGGCAGGTTGCCCCGCGGGGACGTCTCGGTGGCCTGGCGGCCCTCGCTGTCGTAGGTGCGGGAGGTGACGTTGCCCTGCCCGTCGGTCTCGGTGGCGAGCCGCCCGCCGGGCGTCCACGTCTTCGACGTGACGTTGCCGATCGGGTCCTTCACGGTGACGACGCGGCTGTTCCTGTCGTACGTGAGTCGCGTCGAGTTGGCGAGCGGGTCGGTGACGACGACCGGGTTGCCGAGTTCGTCGTAGTCGGTGCGGGACGGCTGGCTCTTGCCCGGCTGCCACACCTCCCGGACGCGGCTCTGCTGGTCGTAGACGATCCGGGTGCGGTACCTGGCCGGGTCGGCACCGGTCACGGTGCCGCGCGGGTCGACGATCGTGGTCATCCGGCCGGTCAGGTCGTAGGTCATCTCGGTGCGGCGGCCGGTCGGGCTGATCTCGGCGGTGCGGTTGCCGTGGGTGTCGTACTCGTACCGGGTGGTCTTGTCTCGCTGGTCAGTGCGGGTGACGACCTGGCCCTTGGCGTCGTACGTGTACTCGTACCCCTTCTGTCCGGGGTCGCTCTGCCCGGTCATCTCGTTGTTGTCGTTGAACGTGTACCGCCACGTGTTGCCGCGCCCGTCCTTGTGCGCGGTCATGTTGTTGCGGTCGTCGAAGGTGTTCTCGGTGGTGTAGGCGAACGGTTCCGGGGCGGTCCGCGACACCGGGTTGCCGTTCGCGTCGTGGCCGGTGGACTCCTGGTTGCCCTTGGCGTCGACGACCAGGTTTCGGCGCAGTCTGCCGTCGTAGCGGTGGTTGACGACGTCCTGGTTGGCGTTGCGGGAGTAGATCAGGACGCTGTTGCGGTAGCCGTCGACGGTCTCGACGCCGTCCGGGTCACGGGTGGTGGCGACCGTGTCGGCGCCGCCGTCGGTGGACGCCTGGGTGGTGAAGGTGGTGGCGCCGCCCTCCGGGTCGAGCTGCCTGACCACCCGGCCGGCGGTGTACTCGTTGCGGATCGCCGGGGCGCCGCGGGCGTCGACGACCTCGGTGAGCAGGCCGGTCGCGCCGTAGCGGTACTGGGTGGTGAAGCCGCGCGGGTCCTGGATCTTGGCGAGCCGGCCGGCCTCGTAGTCGAACTGCGCGGACCGGTTGTCCGGCAGGGTGATCTTGAAGATGCGGCGCAGGTCGCGGCGCCATTCCAGGCGGACCACCCGGCCGGACGCGTCGGTGATGGTGGAGACCAGGCCGTCGGTGTCGTAGGCGAGGGTGACGCCGTGGCCGCGGGCGTTCTTGACCGAGACGAGGCGGCCCTGGGTGTCGAACCGCACCCGGCGCTGGTCCGGGGTGAGCAGTTGCCAGCCGCCGTCGACGGTGGTGAGTGTGGACCGGATGCCGGCCGGGACGTCGAAGGCGCCGTCCGCCCGGCGGGTGTAGACGGCTTCCGATCCGTCCTCGGCGCGGACCCGTACCGAGCCTTCGGCGGCCACGACCTGGGCGTCGTAGGTCCAGCTCCAGCCGGTGCCGAACATGCCGACCGCCGGGTTGGCCGAGGAGTAGTAGCGGCTGGCGGAGAACGGGATGCCGTAGGAGGCCATCACGAAGTCGTGTTCGGTGCGGGAGAACGCGCCGGTGGCGGTGTTGACGCCGGCTCCGCGGATGGCCTGGCCGTTGAGGACCGGCCCGAGCACGGTCGGGCATCCGCAGCCGACCGCCTGGCCGGCCGGGAGCGCCGGCGGCACGTCGGTGGTCCGCGGCTCGGCCGGGTTCGACGGCGGTGACGCGGCCTCCGACCCGTCGGCCTGGACGACGGTGATCACGGCGTGGTATTCGCGGGCCGGGTTCAGGACCCAGCCCTCGGCGGCGCCGAGGCTGCGGCAGAACTCGCGGGGTGTCCCGCAGTCGGCGACGTCGTTCTGGCCGAGGTCGGCCGAGCGCTGTTCGGCGCCGGATGCGACGTCGGTGACGGTCACCCACCAGCGGGCCCAGGACTGCGGGTTGCCGCGGTCGAGGTCGCCGTTGAAGTAGAGGACGAGTGAGGTGTCGCCGAGCAGGTAGCCCGGCCGTAGCAGCGGGTCGACGGCCTGGAGCACGGCCGGTTCGGCGGTGCGTGCGGCCACCGCGGCGGACACCGGTTTCCCGGCCGCCTCGATGGCCGGCGGCACGGCCGGAGCGGTCACTCCGTCGGAGAGACCATGTCGTGGTGCGGCTGAGGCGGGCACGCCGCGCTGCACCGGTCCCTGTCCGGGTACGGCCACCGGCGCTCCGGGTGCGGCGACGGCGAGCCGTGGCGTACCGGTGAGCATGGTGACGATGAGAATCAGTGTCAGGGCATGGCAGAGCAGCCGGAATGCCGGCAGTGTCTTCACGATGCGCCCCCGCGCAGTGGATGGACAAGCCGCCAGCCACCCTCACGGACATCGATGTGTACGATCAACCCCGTTTCCCGGGAGCGCTCCCACTGACCTGGGGTCAATCCCCCTTACATCTATAGATTTCGATTCTTACAGGTGGTTCAGTCCGCCGGGCGCACCCGTGTCGGCTCCAGCACCCGGTGCAGGAACTCGCGGGTGCGTTCCTCGCGGGGCCGGCCGAACACCTCGGCGGGCGGACCCTGCTCGACGATCACGCCCGCGTCCATGAACACCACCCGGTTGGCGACCTCCCGGGCGAACGCCATCTCGTGCGTCACCACCAGCATCGTCATGCCCTCGCCGGCCAGAGCGCGCATCACCGCCAGCACCTCCCCGACCAGCTCCGGGTCCAGCGCGCTGGTCGGCTCGTCGAACAGCATCAGCCGCGGGCTCATCGCCAGCGACCGGGCGATCGCGGCCCGCTGCTGCTGGCCGCCGGACAGCTGCGCCGGGTAGGCGGCCGCCTTCTCGGCCAGCCCCACCCGTCGCAGGTTCTCGGCGGTGATCCGGTCGGCCTCGGCACGGCCGCGTTTGAGGACCCGCCGCTGCGCGATCGTCACGTTCTCCCGGACGGTCAGGTGCCCGAACAGGTTGAACTGCTGGAACACCATGCCGATGCCGCGCCGGACCGCGTCGATGTCACAGTCCGGGTCGGTCACCTCCACCCCGGCCACCCGGATCGTCCCGGCGGTCGGCTGTTCGAGCAGGTTCACACAGCGCAGCAGCGTCGACTTGCCCGACCCGGACGGCCCGATCACGCAGACCACCTCGCCCGGCTCCACCGCCAGGTCGATGCCGCGCAGCACCTCCAGGGCGCCGAACGACTTGTGCAGGCCCTCGATCTCGATGGTGGACATCAGCGTTCCCTTCCGGCGCGGCGCTCCAGCCCGCGGACCAGCTGCGACATCGGCAGCGTGATCAGCAGGTAGAGCAGCCCGGCCACCACCAGCGGCGTCGGGTTGACCCGGGTGTTCAGCGTGTCGCCGGCGAACTTGGTCAGCTCGATGGTGGTCGCCGTGACGCCCAGCACGTACACCAGGGAGGTGTCCTTGGTCAGCAGGATGATCTCGTTGGTCAGCGGCGGGATGACGATCCGGAACGCCTGCGGCAGCACGATCGAGATCATCGCGCGGGTGTGCGACATGCCGAGCGTGCGGGCCGCCTCGAGCTGCCCTTTCGGGACGGCCTGGATGCCGGCGCGGATGGTCTCGGCCATGTAGGCGGCGGCGGTCAGCCCGAGGCCGACCGTCACCGACCCGTAGACGCCGCCCGGGATCTCCCGGTCCGGAAACGCGAGCGGCACGCCGTACCCCACCATGAACAGCACCAACAGCGCCGGCAAACCCCGGAACAATTCGATGTACGCGGTCGCGAACCACCGGTACGGCGGGATCGACGACAACCGCATCAGCGCCAGGATCAGCCCCAGCGTCAGCCCGAACACGAACGCCAGCAGCGTGTAGACGATCGTGTTGCGCAACGCCACGGTGATCGCCCCGGGGAACATGCCGCGGGCGATGTCGAGCCGGAAGAACGCCTCGGACAGGCGCCCCCAGTCGGCGGCGGCCACCACGACGGCGATCACCAGGGCGAACACGAGATACCCGACGGCCTGGGCGATCCGTCGGCGGCGGCGGGGACTCAACCTCATGAAGTGGGCTTGTCCCCGATCCAGGTGGCGTAGATCTTGTCGTACGTCCCGTCGGCCCGCGCCGCCGCGATCGCCTCGTTGACGGTCGTGAGCAGCGCGGTGTTGCCCTTCTTGACGGCGAAGCCGTACTGCTCTCCGGTGTCGAACCCGGCGGCGACGGCGACCCTACTCGGGTTGGCCTTGATGTACTCGTTCCAGACCGGCAGGTCGTTGACCGCCGCCACCACCTGGTTGGTGGCGAGCGCCTGCTGGAGGGCGGCGAGGTCGCGGTAGGAGACGACCTCGATGTCGAGCTTCTTCTCCGCCACCTGCTTCTTGATGTAGTCCTCGCCGGTGGTGCCGCCCTGCACGCCGAGCCGCTTGCCGGCCAGCTCCTCGAGGGTCTTGACCGGGCTGCCGGTGAGCACGGCGAGCGCCTGGGTGGCGTCGAAGTACGGTTCGGAGAAGTCGAGCACCTGTTTGCGCTCGTCGGTGATGGTCATCCCGGCGGCGGCGACGTCGCACTTGCCGGAGTTGAGGTCCGACCCGGACTTGATGCCCTCGAACGGCGTGTCGACGATCTCCTGGGTGACGCCGAGTTTCGTGGCGACCAGGTCGATGAGCGCCACGTCGAAGCCGACGACCTTGCCGCTGGAGTCCTTGGACTGGAACGGCGCGTAGGGAAGGTGGGTACAGGTGGTCAGCACGCCCGATTTGATCAGTGGGACCCCGCTCTCGCTGGTCCCGCCGGTGTCCTCCTTGGCGCACCCCGCGACCAGCACCGCGGCGGCCGCCACAACGACGATCCTCTGGAAATATCCCTGCCTGTTCACCGTCCCAGATTAATCCACAGTGGCCGATTCGGCCGGTTCATCATCCGAACCAGAGGCACCACCTGGGATGTATTGATGAACGTAACTTTCTGGCAATCTTCGTGGCCGGGCACCCCGCCCGTTCCCCCGAAGGCAGAAGGGACGTTCTATGCGCACCCCAGCCCGGATCCTGCTGGCCGCCGTCGTCGCCGTCGCCGGCCTGTTCACGCCCGCCGCCGCCCTCGCCGCACCCGGCGACCCCGGCCCGCTGGTCGTCGGCGGCCAGCCCGCCACCGAGAACTACTCGTTCATGGTCTACGTGTCCGGCTGCACCGGTTCGCTGATCAAGGCGAACTGGGCGGTCACCGCCAAACACTGCCCCACCCCCGCATCGGTACGGGTGGGCAGCGTCGACCGCGCGAGCGGCGGCACCGTCGTGGCCGTCCGCCGGGCCGTCAACCACCCGCGGATCGACGTCAAACTGCTCGAACTGGCGTCGTCGGTGACCCACGCGCCGGCCCCGATCCCGACCGCCTCGGGCGCGGTCGGCACCGCCACCCGCATCATCGGCTGGGGCCAGACCTGCCCGACCCGCGGTTGCGGCTCCACTCCCCGGGTCGCCAACGAGCTGAACACCTCGATCGTCGCCGACAGCCGCTGCTCGGGCATCGACGCGGCGTACGAGATCTGCACCAACAACACCAACGGCACCGCCGGCGCCTGCTACGGCGACTCCGGCGGCCCGCAGGTGCGCCAGGTCAGCGGCCGCTGGGCACTGATCGGCGTCACCAGCCGCGCCGGCAACAACAGCTCCGTCTGCGCCACCGCCCCGTCCATCTACGGCGACCTGCCGTCCATCCGCGCCTGGGTGAACACGCAGGTCGGCGGCCTACCCGCCTGATCCCCTCGGCCGGCGCGGAGTCCGCGCCGGCCCTCGGGCGTCAGACCGCGACGGTCACCCGCTCGAGACGGATCTGCCACACGTCCGGCCCGTTCTGGAGCCATTCGACGGCCACCTGGCCGTGGTAGCGGGCGTCGATCTCGGCGAGCAGCGGCATCGGGGCGTGCGGCGCGACCAGGACCAGCGCCCCGTCGGCCGGGAGCGCGTCGATCGCCGCCAGCACCCGGGCGTGCCGCTGCCCGTGCGGCAGGTCGCGGACGTCCAGGCGCGGGTCGATGCTCAGCACCGCGGGCTCTCCTTCGCTGGGCGCGTCCCCACCGCAGCCGCAGTGGCCGCCGCAGCCCTCCTGCCCGCCGCCGCCGATCAGGTCGTGCATGCCGTCGAGCAGATCGGCCAGGCTGACGTCGCCGGCGGCCACCAGCAGGGGTACGACCAGGTCGTTCTCCTTGGCCAGATGCGTGGAGAAGACGGCCTGCAAGGCGCGGGCCGCGGCCGCGGCGGCGACCGGCGCGCTGGTCTCCTCCAGTTCGGCGACCAGGGCCGCGATGGTCCGGTGCTCGTCGAGCATGCCGTCGACCAGCAGCCGCCCTCCGGGCCGGGCGGCGGCCGCCGGGTACAGGGCGTTCTCCTCGGCGTACGCGTGGGGCAGCAGTTCGGTGTGCAGCCAGCCGAGAAGGGCGTCGCGGTGGTGCCAGACCTGCCGCAGGCCGCCCATCTCCGCGGCCGCGACGAGGTCGGTGACGTGCCCGGTCAGCGCGGCGGCCAGTTGCCGGTGGTGGGTCACCACGGCCTGGGCGGCGCGGGCGTCGGCGTCGGTGTTGTGGGACATGAGCCCTCCTGGTTTCAACGCTGTTCTGCGTTATAACGTTATTGACCGTGGAAACCATGCGAGTAGGGCCGAACGGCGGGACTACGGAAACTCCCCGGCACCGGGCCCTGGGGTCGGACAGCCGGGTGACGATCCTGGGGCTGATCCGGGAGGCGGCCGGCGGCCTGACCGCCGCCGACGTCGCCGCCCGGACCGGTCAGCACATGTCGACGACCCGCGTCCACCTGGAGCGGCTGGTCGACGCCGGCCTGCTGGTCAAGGCCCGGGCGAGCGGTGGTCTGCCCGGCCGCCCGGCGTGGCGGTACCGCGCCACCGCGACCGATCCGGTGCCCGCTCCGTACCGGGCGCTGGCCGCCGCCCTGCTGGACCATGTCACCGGCGAGGGCCCGGACGTGCGCGCGACCGCCGGCCGGGTGGGCCGCGACTGGGGCCGGCAGTTGGCCACGGCCTCCCCGCCGACCGGCGACCCGATCGAGGCGGTGACCACGGTCCTGGACGGGCTGGGCTTCGCCCCGTCGGTCCAGCCGGCCACCGAGAGCGGCCAGATCCCGGTGCATCTGCACACGTGCCCGTTCCTGGACCTGGTCGGCAAGAATCCGGACGCGATGTGCGCCCTGCACGCCGGGGTGATCCGCGGCATCCTCGAGAAGCACGGCGCCCCCACCGACGGCGCCACCCTGGAGCCGTTCGGCGCTCCCGCCGCGTGTGTCGTCCGTTTGCCCCCACCTGATGCAATGGCGCGCGTTGAAGATCACCTAGACGGGTAGGGGGCCCCGCCGGTGCGGACCATCAGGCTGACCATGCTCACCATGACCCTGGCCACGGCGGTGGTCCTGACTTCCAGCCCCGCCGTGGCGGCGCCGAAGAAGCCGGTGAGGATCACGTTCGCGGCATCCGCCACCGCCGCCGTCCGCGGCAGCACCGTCACCCTGACCGGGCGGGCGCACTACAACGCGACCGGCAACAAGGCCCGGGTGGACGTCTACTTCGCCAGGACCGGCGCCGGCTACCGGCTGCTGACGTCCACCACGGCGAACGCACACGGAAACTTCCGCAAGACCGTGACGGCCACGACGACCGGCATGTACAAGGCCGTCTACCGGGGCAACACCAAGCGCAAGCGGGCGACCGCGGCCGACGCCCTCACCGTCTACATCAACCAGACGGTGACCAAGACGATCTTCTCCCACAGCGAGGAGGGCGTCGACTGCGGCGCCCCCCGGCCCAACGCCTGCACCTTCGCCGGCCCGACGATCACCATCGCCGACACCCCGATCACGGTGACCGGCAAGAGGGCGTGCGCAACGCCGAAAGCGGGCATGACGATGGCGTTCACCGACTCACCCACCAACACGCTGCCCCCGAGGAGCCCCGACAACTCGATGTCCGGCCCCGGCTGGGTCACCCGGTCATACCTGTCCCCGGGCACCCTTCCCCTGCCCACCCCGCCGTCGACCACCGGGCACTTCTACGTCAGCGTGGGCGCCAGCCCGTTCGAGAACACAGCCGCCATCTGCGACTGGTCTGTGGTCGCCACCCAGCCCGTCACCGAACGCGTCACCGTCTGAGGAACCGACGCCCGCACACAACCGTCCGTCCTCCCGGGCCGGGCGCACACGGCCGGGCCGCCAAGCCATGTGGCCGAACACGAAAGACGTCGCGTGCGCGGCCACCAGGGCTATCAGCCATGTGGCCGACCACAACACTGCCACCGTGTGTGCCCACCCACCCTCGCGGGAACCACGGCCACCCGTCGCGCATCCGGAACCAGCAGCGCGACCTCGCCCCGCGGAGAGGAAACCCCACTTCCGGGTGTCCGGGGTTTCATGTTTCGGACGGTAGGGTTGGCGCCATGCCGGAGTCGCCGTCGCCGTCTTTCGGGCTGGACGACTTCGGGCTCGACGAACGTCTCCGGCTGTTCAGTTATGTGAATGCCGACAACCGGCTCGCCTACCTGTGGCTGCTGCGCGCGTTCGACACGGCCCGCTCCAGCTACCACGTCGTCCTGCACACCTCCGAGGTGCAGGCGTCGCTGGCCGCCCTGGCGGAGGCACACCACGACTGCCCCGACCCGGCGACCCTGGAGCTGCCGCGTCTGCTGGACGCGCTGGTCGACTGGGGTGTGCTGGACCGCGGCCAGGACGGGGCCCGCGCCGCCACCCTCGCCGAGTACCGCAACCGTCACTCGGTCTACCAGTTCACCGAGGCCGGCTACCGGGCGCACCGGGCCGTCGAATCGGTGCTCGCCGCCGGGATCGACGACAGCACCCTGTCCCGGCTGGTCTTCGCCGACCTGCTCGCCGACCTCAAGGCGCTGGCGAAGGCGAACGAGGACGGTGACGCCGAGGAGGTGTACCGCAAGCTCAACCGCCTGGACCGGGCACTGGCCGACGTCGCGGAACGCGCCGCCCGCTTTTATCACATGCTCGGTGACCTGAGCCGCACCCATGACGTACGCCCGGAGGTGTTCCTCACCCACAAGGACGCCCTGCTCGCACATCTGCGCGACTTCCACGACGAGTTGCAGCGGTACACGCCCCGGCTGCGGGAGGCCGTGCACGAGGTGGAGGCCACCGGCCTGGAGCGGATGATCGAGGCGGCCGCGGAGGCCGACGAAAGGTTGTTCGCGACCCCGGTGGAACGGCTCGCCGACTGGCATCGGCGCTGGCGGGGCCTGCGGTCCTGGCTGGCCCCGGCCGGTGATCAGCCCAGCGAGGCGGACCGGCTGTCGGGTGCCACGATGGCCGCTATCGGTGACGTGCTGGCGCTGCTGCGGCGGGTCACCGAGGCCCGCCGGGGTGGGGTCAGCCGGGAGTCGCAGCTGCGGCACCTGGCGGCCTGGTTCACCGGGGCCGGCTCCGACGAGGCGGCGCACGCGATCTTCGAGGTGGTGTTCGGGCTGGGTTCGCCCCGGCACGTCGGGGTCGGCTATCCCGACCCGGAGGCGATCCCGGGCCGTCTGTCCTGGTGGGAGGCGCCCGCGGTGGAGCTGTCCCGGTCGCTGGTGCAGACCGGCCGGATGCCGGGTCAGGGCAACGGCCGGATCGCCCGGATCGACCGGTCCGAGGGTGCCCGGCGGGCGCTGCGGGAACAGCAGGTCGCCGAGGAGCGCCGGCAGGCGGAGGCGGCGGCCGGTCTGGTCGGCGCGGAGGTGCTGACCGGCGCGCAGGCGTCCGCGTTGCGGCGGCTGCTGGACATCGCGCTGGCCGCGCGGGCGGCGGGCCGCTCGGACGCGCCGCTGGCCGCGGCGGCGTTCGGGGTGCGGTTGACGCTTCAGCCCCGGCCGGGCCGGTTCACGACGGTGCCGACCGAGTCGGGGAACCTGCACCTCGACGGGTACACGCTGACGGTCGAGGCGGCCGGGCACACCGGGGTTCGGCGCGTCGCATGAGGTTCGCCGCCGAGGTGCCCGACATGGAGCTGGCCGACTATCAGCGTGCCGTCCGGCTGCTGCTACGGCATCCGCTGATCACCGCCACGTGGCCGGACGAGAAGGCGCTGCCGAGGGTCCGCCGGTTCTCCGCCGAGCTGCGCAAGGACCTGTCGGAGGCGTTCGGCTACCGCCTCGAATTGCACGGCGGCACGGCCCGTCTGGTGCGGACAGCGGACCGGCTGGAGACCGACCGGCCGGCGATCACCCGTACCGGCCGCCCGTTCGACCGGCAGCGGTACGCGTACCTGTCATTGTGCCTGGCCACCCTGGGCCGCGCCGGCATCCAGGTGACGTTGACGGAGCTGGCCGAGTCGGTGTCCGCCGACGCGAACCGGATCACCGGTCTGGGCCTGGATCCGGACGTCGGCGCGGACCGTCGGGCGTTCGTGGACGCGGTCGCCTGGCTGGAGGAGCGCGGGGTGCTGCGGCTGGCCGACGGTTCCAGCACGGCGTGGGCGTCCGATCCGGGTGCCGGCGAGGCTCTGTACGACATCGCCCGTGACGCCGTGTTCGCCCTGTTCCTGCCGCCGCGGGTGTTGCAGCACATCGACTCGGTGACCGCCCTGCTGGACCGGTCGGTGCAGTCCAGCGGCAACGCGGAGCGGCGGGCGGCGGCGCAGGCGGCCCGTCGGGCGGTGCTGGAGCGGCCGGTCGTCTACTACGACGACGTGCCCGCCGAGATCGGCAACCATCTGCGCGGCCAGGCACTGCCCGCGGACATGTACCGGCTGACCGGATTGCGCCTGGAACGGCGGGCCGAGGGGGTGCTGCTGGTCGACACGGCCGGCTGGTCGGCCGATCGGTTCCCCGGCACCGGCTCGGTGGCGCAGGCCGCGGTGCTGCTGGCGGTGGCGATCGCCGACCGGGTGTCCGATCCGGACGGGCGGAAGGCTCGGCGCATGCCCGTACCGGATCCGGCGGAGGCGCAGGCGAAGCTGATCGGCCAGGTCGACGCGGGCCTGCCCGCCGGGGTCCCGATCCTCACCGACCCCGCACCGGACGGCCCCACCCAGCACGGGACCGAGGCCGACGAGCGACGGCTGCCGCTGGTCACCGACAGCGTGCTGCGCGAGGCGACCGCCGACATCCTGAGACGGTACGGGTCGGCGTTCGGCGCGACGTGGCACACGGACCCGGACCGGCTCCGCACCGAGGCGGTGTCACTGCTCGCCCGGTTCGGCGCGGTCCGTGAGGTGCCCGGCGGGGCGCTGGCCCTGCCACTGATCGGCCGCTACCGCAGCACGATCGCCCAGGTCAAACAACGCACACTCTTCTGATCGAGGACGTCTCTTGGCTCGTTTCGCCCCCACACGCGCCGGCATCGTCAACCTCTGGGACTACCGCGACGAGGAGTTCCTGTTCGTCGACGGCTGGCTGGTGCTGCGCGGCCCGAACGGCTCCGGCAAGACCAAGGCCCTCGAGGTGCTGTTCCCGTACGTGCTGGACGGCCGGATCGAGCCGCGCCGGCTGAACCCGTTCGCCGGCGAGGACCGGACGATGAAGTCGAACCTGCTCTATCGGGGGCAGGAGGTGTCGTACGCGTACGTGTGGATGGAGTTCGGCGACGGCGAACGGTTCGTGACGATCGGCATCGGCCTGCGCGCGCACCGGCACAACGACCGGGTGACCCGCTGGCATTTCGTCGCCGACGGCCGGATCGGGGTGGACCTGTCGCTTCTGGACGCCGACGACCGCCCGGTGTCGCGCCGCGACCTGATCGACCGGCTCGGCGCCGAGTCGGTCCGGGACTCGGCCGAGGAATACCGGCACCTGGTCGACGCGAAACTGTTCGGCCTCGGCCCGGCCCGCTACGAGCAGTTGCTGGATCTGGTGCTGACGCTGCGCAAACCGCAGTTGGCGAAGGATCTCAACCCGGTGGAGCTGTCCCGCACGTTGCAGCGGGGCCTGCGCCCGGTGGAGGACCATCTGCTGGTCGAGGCGGCCCGCTCGTTCGACGACATGGAGGCGGTCGCCCGTACCCTCGAGGGTTTGATCGCCGCCGACGCGGCGACCGCCGCGTTCCTCACCGTCTATGCCACCTATCTGCGCACGCACGCCCGTGCCGCCGCCGACGCTCTGACCGCGCGCCGCGACAACGTGGCCCGGCATCACGCCGACCTCACCCTTTCCCAAGAAAAAGCCGAAGAAGCAGAGGGGTACGCGGCGCGCGCGGCCGCCGATCTACAGGCCGCCGAGGGTGAACCGGGCCGGTTGCGGGCGCATCTGGACCGGTTGAAGGGTTCGGCCGCCTACCGTTCGCACGAGCAGCTCGCCGACCTGAAACGGCACGTCGCCGACCTGGCCGAGGCCACCCGCAGGGCGGACGGTGTGGTGACGGCCGAGCGGGCGGCGGCTGCGAAGCGGCACGGCGAGGCGGTCCGGGCGGCGGCCGACGCCCGGGAGGCGCAGGCGAAGGTCGGCCGGACCGTCACCGACCTGGCCGGCGAGGCGGAGGCCGGCGGCATCGCCTGGACCTCCGGCGACGCCGACCCGGACGGCTTGGCCACACGGTTGTCCGCCCGCGCCGAGGCCCGCCGCGACGATGTGCGGGCGGTGCGCGCCCAGGTGAACCGGCTCGCCGACGCGGAACGCGAACACGTCCGCGCGGCGGCCGCCGACCGCGACGCCCGAGCCGCCGTGGACGACGCGGCGCTCGCCGAACGTGCGGCGGCGGCCGGGTTGGCGGAGGCGAAACAGCAGACCGCCGACGCCGTCCACCGGTGGGGCGCCGACCACACGGCCCTGCTCACCGACCTGAACCTGCCCGGCCTCCCCGCCGAACTCGCCGCCTCGATCACCGGCGAGATCCCGGAGGACCCCGCCGATTCCGCCACCAGCCCGGATGGTGATCACGCTGGAGCCCTCACGGCCGGCCCTGGGAACCGGAGGCCCGGATATCCCGCGGCCCCGGCGGCTCATCAGACCGGGCATCCCGTTGACGCGGCAGCGACGGGAGTTGACGCACCCACGCTGCGGGACCTGTTCACCGCGCGGCTCGCGGCCCCGGCCGGGGCGGTCCGCGATGAAGCCTCCCGGCTCGGCGCACGAATCGACACCCTGACCGGTGAGCGGACGAGCGTGCGGGCCGAGCGGGCGGCGATCGCCGCCGAACACGACGACGCTCCCCCGCCGTCCCCGACCCGGCCAGCACCGCGCGCCGGGCGTGCGGGCGCACCGCTGTGGCGGCTGGTCCGCTTCGCCGACCACATCCCTGAGGCGGAGGCCGCCGGAATCGAGGCGGCCCTGCACGCGGCCGGGCTGCTCGACGCCTGGGTGCACCCCTCCGCTGACGACACGGAGACCGCGCTGGTCGCGGGCGAGCAGGACGCCTACCTGCGGGCCATCGGCTCAGGGAATCAGGTCACAGAAGTGAACGGCACGCTGGCCGGAGTGCTGGTGCCCGAGGACCAGGAGATGGTGCCCGCCGCGCGGATCACGGCCGTGCTCCACGGCATCGGCCTGGGTGATCTGGCCGGTCTGTCCGGGGTGACCGGTGACGGCGGATGGGCGCAGGGAGCGGGCGTCGGACGGTTCGCCAAGGAGCGGTGTGAATACATCGGCGCGACTGCCCGGGCGGCCCGGCGCGCCGCACGGATCGCCGGCTGCGACCAGCGAATCGCCGCCCTGGACGCGGAGATTCAGCAGGTCCAGGCGCTGCTGGCGGCACGCCGGGAGACGCTGGCCGAGGTGGATCGGGCCGGCGCGACCCTGCCGGCGCGCACGGCCATCACACGCGCCGAGCGGGCGGTCGATCAGGCCGCAAACCTTTCGAGGGTACGGCGGGAAGCCGCGCTGAAGGCGTCCGGTGATCTCGACGCCGCCGTGGCGGAGCAGGCGTCCGCCGGTGCGGGGCTGCGCCGGGCGGTGGCCGAGCGTTCGCTGCCGGTGGAGCGCCTCGACGTGACCGCTGTGGCGCTGGACCGGTTCGAGCGGCTCGGCATCGAGTTGCGGCATGCCCACGAGACGGCCGACCGTGCTGCCGGTCAGGCCGAGGAGGCCGCCGAACGGCACGTCGAGGCGGCCGCGAAGGTGGAGGAGGCCGAGTCCACGGCACGGGAGGCGCACGCCCGGCACACCGAGAAGGACGAGGAACTGCGGACCCTGTCGGCGGCGATCGGGGCCGAGGCCGAACAGGTGCTGGCCGAGGTGGCACAGACCGAACAGGCCGTCACCGAGGCGGAGTCGGTGCTGTCCGCGGCCCGCGCCGCGCACACTTCAGCGCTGCGTGATCATGCGGGTGCCACGGCCCGGGTCGAACTCGGGGAGCAGGCCGCGGCGGACGCGGTCGTCGAGGCGCAGCGGGAGGCGGTGCGGCTCCGCCCGTACGCGCAAAGTGATCTTCTGGGTCTGATGCGCTGCCCGCCGCACCTGCGGTGGCCGGCCACCGAGGCCGCGGACGACGATCTCGACCCGGCCGTCGTGGCGCTGCATGAGGCGATCCTGACCGCCACCCGGGAGCTGACCCCGACCGAGACATCGCTGAAGCAGAGCGCCACCCGGTTGACCGGCGCGCTCACCGACCTGCAGGCGCAGCTGCCGGCCGCGGGCCTCGATCACCGGCCGGAGTGGGACACCGACGAGGGCGTCATCGTGGTGCGGGTCGCCGACGAGCAGGGCCTGACCCCGGTCGCCCACTTCGCGGAACGCATCGCCGGTGAACGCCGTGACCAGGAGCAGTTGCTCACCGACGCGGAGCAGCGGGTCTTCGAGGACGCGCTGCTGGGTCAGCTGGCCGGGCAGATCCACCGCCGTACGATCGAGGCCCGTGACCTGGTCGACGCGATGGACACGCAGATGCGGGCCCGCCGGATGTCGTCCGGCCTGACCGTCGGTGTCGGCTGGCGGCTCTCCGATGATCTGGATCCGGAGCAGCGTGAGGTGTGCAAGCTGCTGGAACGCGACCCGGCCCGGCTCGGGCCCGGCCAGCTCACCATGCTGCGGCGGCATTTCGCGTCGCGGATCAAGACGGCCCGGGCACAGGCGCCGGAGAAGCCGTACCGGGAGTTGCTGGCCGAGGTCCTGGACTACCGGCAGTGGCGGGTGTTCGCGTTCACGCTGCACCGGCCGGGCAGCAACGCCGAACCGTTGACCCGGGCCCGGCACAGCCAGCTCTCCGGTGGTGAGCAGTCGGTGTCGCTGCATCTGCCGTTGTTCGCGGCCGCGAACGCGCTGTTCGGTTCGGCCCGCCCGGACGCGCCCCGGCTGCTGGGCCTGGACGAGGCGTTCGCCGGGGTCGACGACAACGGACGGGGTGAGCTGATGTCGCTGGCCAAGCAGTTCGACCTGGACCTGTTCATGACCGGTTACGACCTGTGGGCCACGCATCCGGCGGTCACCGGTTGCGCCCATTACGACCTGTCCCATTCCACCGTGGACCACGCGGTGTCGACGGTCCTGCTGGTCTGGGACGGCACGATGAACGTGGCCGACTTCGACGGAACCCTCGCCCGAGCCCTGGGCTCCCCGGAAACTCGCCGGGCCCCCGCCGATGTCTGACCCCTCCCCCGCCTCCGACCCGGCTCCTCCCTCCGCCGCGGGCCGGTCCGCCGGCCCGGGGTGGGGACGGCTGCTGGCCGCTGCCCGGCGCAGTCTGGAACGCACCGGCGGCAGCCTCTCCGGGTCGGTGTCGCTGTCCGCACCGGACGAGGCGGAACGGCACGTCGTCATCGGGGTGACCGGGGTGCACCGGCCCGCCGGCGTCGCCCGGGTCTCGGTCCGGCTCGTCGAGTTGGACGGCTACCTACGCGACGCCCACGGCATCGATCTTGCGTCGGCGGTGGGTCCCTTCCGTGACCGCCCCGGTGAGCGTGCCGAACTCGCGGACGCCCGCAACGCCGTCCTGGAGCAGGCAGCGTCGAGCCGGCACGCCGGGCAGCCGTGGTTCGACACCTGGATCGACGCTCTCCGCCGCGACGGGACCCTCACCCGCATCGTCCGCGGCGGCCTGCCGTTCGCCCAGGTGCTGGCGGTGCTGGACGCGCTTCCGGCAAGCGCCGAGCCGATGCCGGTCTTCGCCGAACGGGTCCTCGGCGACACCAAGGCCCTGACCGACGGCCCGCTGCGCGGCCTGATCCAGCGAGCCCTCGCCACCTGGAACGAGGTTCCGGCCCCGGCCGGCGCCGAGCAGGAGCGGGCGTTGTGGGAGTTGGCCGGGGTGGTCCCCGACGACCTGGCCAGCCAGGTCCTGGTCCTGAACCTCCCGGCCTCCGGCGGCCTGCTCGGCGACTGGCTCTCGGCGGCGGCGGCCGAGCACGTCCCGTTCCGGGTCACCCTGCACCAACTGCGGCTCGCCCCGCTCGTACTGGATCTCGCGAAGATCTTCGTGTGCGAGAACCCGGCCGTCCTGCGCGCCGCCGCCGGCACCGCCACCGCCCCGCTGATCTGCACCGAGGGCGTCCCCTCCGCGGCGGTCCACGCCCTACTGTCCCGCCACCGGCCCGACACCGTGATCCACTGGCGCAACGACTTCGACTGGACCGGCGTGCGCCTGACCGCAGCCGCCCTGGCCCGCTACCCCGGCGCGGTCCCGTGGCGTATGTCGGGCACCGACTACGCGGCAGCCGACGGCCCCGGAATCCCGCTGGCCGGCACCCCGGCCCCGACGGTCTGGGATCCTGCCCTGTCCCGGCTCATGGCTGACACGGGCCGCGCGGTGATGGAGGAGCGGCTCCTCGAAACCCTGCTGTCAGACCTACGGGCGTAGCCGCCCGCTTTCATCGATTGCCGCTTCTTTCCCACACCCCGTGGCGCTCGGCCGGCTACCGTCCCGTCAGAGGTCGAATTCCCCGTCTTTCGCCCCGCCGATGAAGGCGTTCCACTCCGCCAGGGTGAAGACGTGTGCGGGCTTGGTCCGGTCCTTCGTGTCGCGGACCTCGATGGTGTCATTCACGCGCCGTTGTCTTTGACCCAATAGAAGTGCGCGCGCACAACGGCGGTGCAGGTGTGGTGGCTGACGTCCCCCGTGCTGTAGCGGCCACACCCGCCCCCTCACCTCCACGGAAGGAGAAGGCCATGCGGAGACACCGTGCAGTGCGCGTGTGGTTCAAGCCCTGGAAGACGAAATGCGCCTGTGACTGTGCCTGGTTTCCGTGCCCTGACGCGGTGACCGTTGAGCGCCCGCCGGTTGCCCAGTCCTTGATGGTCATGACCCGATCCGCGATGCGGCGGAGCAGGCGGCCAACAGTCTTTCGTACGGCGGTTACGCCTTCGTCGAAGACGACAGGCTGGAGTCACTCGCCGCGACGCTGCGAGCGTTCCTACAGACGGCAGGAATTCCACTCAATGTCGCGGGCGAGACCGAGTCCGTCACGTCGTCGGCAGGGTGACGCTCGCCCCTCCTCCATTGATAGATCGCCATGCATTGCCAGCCCGTGGCGCCAACGCATAGATGACCCGGAAAGCTACGAACCACCCCTCAGGAGTACAGGCGGTCGAGGCCGACGAGGAGGATGCGGTCGTCCGTCGCGGCGGCCGCAGTCAGCTCCGTGGTGAACCCCGCACCGCCGTAGAGCGCGAGCGTGGTGGCTTCGGTGTCGTAGCCCTTGGCTCGCAGCAGGTCGCGCGCTCTCATCAGACGGTGGAGATGAGGATGGCCGATGACCTCGCCCCACTTCACCTCACCCAGAGACACGATGCGCCGAGGACTGTTCGCCTCCTGCGCGGACAACGCGACCACGTCGATCTCGATCTGCGTACGGTTGACCGGGTCGTTGACCGTGCCGGATCCGACCTCTGAGGGCTGCTCGGTGAAGAGCTGGTCGCCGGATTCCAGGGCGAGGGCCCGGCACAGGGCTTCGAGGTGGGGGCCGACGACCTGCGTGAGGAAGGTCTGCCGCGATGTCGCCCAGACCTGCTCAGCCCTGCGGATCTCCAGTTCGGCCCAGCGTTTGCGCATGATCGCTTCGTAGAAGGTGATCAGCGGCTCGACGATCCGGTAACGGGCCCGGCCCGGCCGGAACATGTCCGGTTCGCGGGCGATCAGTGCGCAGTCCTCCAGGACGTTGAGTGGGTGCGTGATCTGGTCCGCGCGCCGTCCGATGAAGTTGGCGATCCCGCCGTTGGTGTTGTGGCCGCCGGCGATCGCCGCCAGCACCGAGTGGTAGAGGGCGGGGTTCCGGATGGCGGACTCCTCCGCCAGCAGATATCGCGCCTCCCTGAACAGCGGCGTCTGCGGGTTCAACACGGTCCGGACCACCCAGGCGTCGAAGTCTTCGACCGAGGTGGGGGCGTCGCCCTGGGTGAACTCGTTACGGTAGGCCGGGGTCCCACCGACGACCGCATGCACCAGGGCTGCGAGCCGGGGGTCGGTGATCTCCCAGAACTCGGCTGATTCCCGATGCCGGAACGGTTGGACGACGAGCTCGAGGCTCGCTCGGCCACGCAACGGTGCCTGCCCGGCCAGCAGGCCTCCCATGACCGACATCGCCGACCCGCACAGCACCAGCCGTGCTGTGCTCGCCTGACCGCTGCCGCCCGGGCCGAGTTCACGCTGGATGATCGACGGCAGAGCCGGTGTCGTCCTCGACAGGAAGGGGAACTCATCGATCACGACGACCGCCGGACGGTCACTGAAGCTGCGGAACATGTGCGCTATCGCGTCGTTCCAATCCCGGAACGGCGTCTCGATGAACTCGCGGGTGTGCCGCGCGAGTGCCTCGGTGAACAGCCGGAGCGACTCCGCCTCGGTCGCCTCGGTCGCAGCGAAATACATCCCTCCAGATGCCTCGGCGAGCGCTTGCAGAAGGTAGCTCTTGCCCTGCCGACGCCGGCCGCTCACCACGGCAAGCGACGCACCGCCGCGCATCGCGCTGGTGGGCCTGGTCGCGAAGGAAGCGAGACCGTCCCACTCCCGGGCCCGGCCGAAGATCCGTAGCGGTTTGTCCACGAACGCGCCTCCCACGGCCCAGCAACTCACAGAAGTATAGTTCTCAGAACCATAACCCTGTGGCTCGGCAGCCTCCTCATCCCGCTCGACGACGCCATGACTATGCCGATCGCGACAGCCGCTGCGCGCGACCTGAAGTCCGCGCTCGGGCCGGATGTGGCCGTCTTCGCCTCGGCACGAGGCCGGGGGCCGGTTCTGACCGTCCTGCGGCTCGTCAGCGCAGAGGAAGCCTCGAGCGTGCGCCCGACCCTGGAAGACCTTGTCGCCGGATTCCGCCGCATCGCGGGAGCGCTCGTCGAGCAGATGAGGGCCGGCGCGTCGCCGGAGGACGACTGTCCGGATTCCGTGCGATATGGCGACGCGACCTGGTATCTGGACCCGCACGGCGAGCACTGCCGGTTCGAGAACGCGGTGAGCGGCGAGGTTGTCGAGGCCAACATCTATGCTCCCGACGCCCTCGACCCGTACTTCCTGTTGGAGTATGCAAAGTCCGCCGGCCACTACGGCGTCGTTGTCGATGCGTGCGTGGAGGGCTTTCACGACATGTGCCGCCTACTCGACCAGGCTGGAATCGCCTACGGTTGAGGCCGATTTCGATCTGCCGCTGATCGTGCTCGCCGCTCACCTTCATGCCGCGACGTGCCCAGCGGCACGCGACCCGGCGGCATTCAGGTCACTCTGAAGTGGCGGCCGCCGGGGAGCCGGTTACGGTTGGCAACTATGACGACCTACTCCGGGCCGGCGAGGCTGATCCTTGCCGGCGGAACACAGGTGTCCGGCATGGCTTCGCTGAGCACCAACCAGCGAGGGGGCATCAACGGCTGGAGCGGTACCTTCCGTCCGGACCAGATCAACGCGGAGATCCGGGACGCGAGTGACGGGCTGTACCTGGAATTGCCTTACGACCAGATCGGGGCTGTTGCCGTCACCGGCGTCCGGAAACTACTGGCGACGCAGATTCTGATGTCGCTCACCGGTAGCGGCCCTGCACCCTTCTGAGCCGTGAATCAGCCTGATGCCCGCCGCTGGCGGGTATCAAGGCGACGTCGGCACCGTATCCATATCTGCCGCCGGCCGCGCGCTGCTGCCCTGCCAGCCCTGTGCCTGGTGGCATGCAGGGCACACGCGAGCGCTCGCGGGCCGCGGGCACTCGGTAATCGACATCCAGGCCACCGGCGCCACCATCGAGCACTCCGGCGAGCAGTACCCGTGCCGACCGCTACGCCGTCGAGGTGATCAGCTCCGTTGCCGAACCATCGGAGCGTTTCGCACATTTCCAACACCAGGCTCCCGGCGTCCGTCCCCATTGACACGGAACGTGGATATTGCGAGTGTGCGTCCAGCATGTTTCCTGTTTGAGTCTGTGGACTTGTCTCTTCTCTCCGGGAGCACACCTCATGTCACTGAAGACCCGCGCCTTGCTGGGCACCATACTCCTTTCGCTTGCGTGTGTGAACGTTCCCACATCGGCTTCAGCGGGGCCTTCGTCGACCGCGTGCGCCACCACCGGGTCGGTCGACTTCGGGGTGGATCTGGCCGGCGACGGCTGGAAGTTCACCACCGGCGACGATCCGGCCTGGTCGGATCCTTCCTTCGCCGACACGGGCTGGCGGGACTGGACGGTTCCGGACAACTGGGGCGCGCACACCGACCTCACCTCGTACGACGGCTTCGCCTGGTATCGCAAGACGTTCACCCTGCCCGCGCGACCGGACGGGGTGACCGACTCGGCGGTCGTCGCCGCGCTCGGCAAGATCGACGACGCGGATCAGGCGTTCCTCAACGGGCAGGAGATCGGGCGGACCGGGGGCTTCCCGCCCACCTTCGACTCCACGTGGGAGGTGCCGCGCGAGTACTACCCGGCGGACGGCCTGCTGAAGTGGGGCGCCACCAACGTCCTCGCCGTACGGGTCTACGACGGCACCGGTGGCGGGGGCTTCTACCAGGGACCGGTCGGGCTCTACTCGAAGGCGCGGCTACGAGCGCTGGCCGGCAACACGGGGACGGCTGCCACCCGTACCCAATTGGCTCATGCCTGTGCCGTGCTGGACCGGCAGCATCGCGCCGTCGCCGCCGGGGACGTCCGCGGCTATGCCGCGACGCTGGCCGACGGGTTCTTCCACCAGGGCGACACCGCCTCGCGCCGCGTCGCCGACCTGCGGCAGCTGCTCAAGGCCGGAAAGGTGACACTGACCGACGCGCAGGCCGAGGTGTATGTGGACAGCCAGCGACGCCTCGTCGTCGACACCATCCGCACCTGGACCGGGCTGCCGCCGACCCGGGAGTTGCTCTACCTCGACCCGCGCAGGCCGGTCGAACTGGGCGACCACTCCCGGTTCTTTCGCGACGACTACCAGTCGGCGGCGATGGGCCGGCGTGCGCAGTTCAACGTGTACCTGCCGCCGGGCTACACCCGTACCAGCGCCAAACGGTTCCCGGTCGTCTACATGCTGAACGGGTTCAACGGCAGCAACATCGAGTGGGAGGCCCGCGACATCGACAGTGTCCTGGACGGGCTCGGCGTCGAGGCGATCGTGGTGTTCCCGGACGGCGGCAGCGGCTGGTACGTCGACACGTCTGCCGGTAGGTACCGGACGATGATCGTGGACGAGATCGTGCCGCTGGTGGACCGGGCGTACCGGACGATTCCCGACCGCGAGCACCGCGGGATCAGCGGCGTCTCGATGGGCGGGCAGGGGGCGTTCACGCTCGGGCTGACCAACCCGGCGGTGTTCAGCTCGATCGCCAGCCACATGGGCGCGCTGAGCCTGCCGCCGCTGGTCGGGACGTCCGCCGAGCAGGCCGCCAACGCCGGGCTGCGGCCGCTCACGCTGGTCGCCGGGATGCCGGTGGACGACCTCAACCGGCACCGGTACTACTTCGACGGCGGCGACTCCGACGAGTACCGGTTCGGGGCGGCGGCACAGCAGATGAGCACGGCGCTGGCCGCCAAGGGTGTGCGGCACGACTACCAGTTGGGCGCCGGGCGGCACGATGACGCGTACTGGATGCCGAAGCTGGACCGGTCCTTCGGGCTGCACGCCGAACAGTTCGCGGCCCATCCGGTAAAGCAGCCGCACGAGCCGAAACCGGTCCGGTCACCGTACGTCTGGCCGTGATCGTGGTCGCCGGGTCGCCCACCGCGGCCCGGCGACAATCCCACGCCGTTTCCTTAGCCTGGGACCTGCATCGAATGGGGATGGTTCGTTCCCAGAGCCGGACAGTGCCCCTGCTATTGGGCCCATGCCGGCTACCGGACTTCCGTCGAGACCGGGTCGAGCAGGAAGAGGCACTGGTCCGCGTTGAACTCGCCACCTCCGCAACGAAGCGAAACTTGTCGCCTTCGCCCACCGCGGCGGGGATGTTCTTGCCGGTCAGGTTGAGGTCGAGGATGCCGACGTTCTCGTACTTGAAGGCCGGGCCCGCCGTCGTCTTCGGCCCCTCGTCGCCTGGTCCCAAGAGGACGTCGTAGCGGGTGTCGTAGTCACCGTGGGGCGTCAGGTTCACGATCGAGCCGTTGAACGCGACGTTCCGGCCCTCGTATCTGGTCGCGAAATCCAGGTTCGCGTCATGTACTCGTACTTGATCTCGTCGGCCATGCGGCTACGCCCTCCCTGATCTGAATGAATGCCGAACGCCCTCGAACGGTGCCCCTCACCCATCCGTGAGCAACACTCGACATGTATAGCATGTTGACAACGGATACATAAGGCGTATGTTGTTGCCGAAACAGTGCGTCGCCGAGGCTGGGCGGCACCCTCACCTCGTCGGACACTTCGTCCGACATCAAATCCACCGTCTGCTCACGATTACTTCGATGGAGCTGAAGGACTTGACCACCGACTCGTCGCGGCTTTCAGAACGGATCGTCATCGCCCAGCTGGCAGCCGGCGTCCTCGATTACGCAGCCGCCATGTCCGCCGGCAAGACGTTTCGGCTGCCGTACCCCCCGAACCTTCAACTCGCCCTCGACCGCTTGACGATGGTGGCTTGGCAGCAGAACGCCGAGCCACCCAGCAACGTCGTGGAACTCCTTCAGCTGGCGGCGAGGCCTTTCGAATCCTGGCCGATCCGGCTTTCGGACGCCGATGTGGATCCCGGCGAGACCCTGCTCGCTTACGGACGCCCATCCGTCACATGCGAGGAGCTCGGCGGCCTTGGTGGCGACGTGGCGGCCGAGATGCGCCAGAACGCACTGATGCTCGCGGTGATGGACAAAACCCGCGCGGCGGGCGCGCCCGATTCGTACGTCGCCTTCCGCCGCCTTTTGATCGAACGTCCGGCGATCACCGCACTGGGGCTCGACGCCCGACTCGCCGACCCGGAGCTTGCCGTCGTCGCCGACGAGCTTCGGCTCGCATATCCGGAGGCTCCGCCGGAGGCGAGGGCCGACGGAATCGTCCGCACCTGCGGCGGATGTAACGGCCTGCGGTTGCCTCTCGACGACGACCGGACGTGGGTGTGCGAGGACTACTCCTGCCCGGCGCCGGGCACACCGGGTCCCGATCACTCAGCGGCCGAGGGCGTGCACTGGCTGCGCCGAGAGCTCCGTACCTTCGTCACCGGTCCGGGGCGGGCGGAGTTGCGCATCGCCGAGGCGATCGAGGCGATGGGCGTGCCCGTACAGCTCTGGCCCGACTTCGATTCCTGCGACCTGGCCGTCTTCGCCGACCGGCCATGGGTGGCCGACATCAAGGCATGGCGCAACCCCACCCGCCTGGGCCGGGCGCTGCGCGAGCGGATGTTCAGGGTGCCACCGGAGGCCGAGAAGGCGTACATCGTCATCGGCAGCGAGCAGGTACGGATGCACCCCCGCTACGTCGCGGTGCTACGGCGGGCCTGTCCGGCGCTGAAGCCGGGCAAGCGAGTGACCGCCGTCGCCGAGAAGCAGTTCCTGGATGCGGTGCGCCGCGAGGTGGAGGCACGACGGTGAGGCAGATCCAGAACCTTCGCGCACGGTTCCGCCGAGCCTTGGCCGGCGTCTACACACCGGCCGACGGTCAGCCGTCGGCGAGTGGCCTGATGGATGTCGAGCTGTGTCTGTATCTCCTGGAGACCGTCGCCAAGGGCCAGGCCGCCACCGGTGTGCCGGCCCTGCTCGACGGCTATCGGGCGCTCTGGGACGCGGTCTCCCTGATCCCGGTCGATGCCGGAGTGCGGCTGGCCAACGCCCGCACTCTCCTTTGGCCCAATCAGCGATCGTACGGGTGGGACAGCGCCCTTCGCGGCTACCTGTCGGTGACCGCGGACGTCCGCGGTTACCGGCTGGACGAGCTCGGACGCCCGGTACGGCAGGAGTGCCGTGTCGCTCCGGATCGCTGGACCTGGTACGAGCGGCTGCTCACCGAGCCGTTGCCGTTCACCGTCACCGCGGCACGGCCCGCCGAACCCGGACGGCACCGGATGAGGTCGACGGCGCGCGGCGTCGGTGTCGACATCCCCGAGAACCTGCCCATCCTTCCAGATCCGGTTCTGCACGATCTGACCGTGCGGACCCGTGAGCCGATCGAGGTGACCTGGGACCAGTTGGAGGCGACCGCGGTCGCGATGGACGGGGACGACCGGCGGCTCGGTCGCGACGACAACCATTGGGCGGAACGACTTCGCGACGTCACTCTGCAGGTGCGTCTGGATGACGACACGTTCGTCGACGGCACGGTGCTCCGCATCGACCGGATCCTCCACCTGGTCGGAATGGTCAGTGTCGGCAAGAGCACCCTGGTCATGATCCTGGCGGTGTGGGCGGCTCAGCACGACCGCCGGGTCACGATCGTGATGGGTGACAACTCCGCCGCGCTGCGGGCCGCCCACGACCTGTCCGGCTACCCGGGGGTGGTCGCCGCCCCGGTCATGGGCCAGAACCGCCAGCGGCACGCCGAGCGCCTGCATCACCTTCAACCCGCGGCGCCGGGACAGCTACTTCCGCGGCGACCGTACGGATTCGACCTGGTCAGCACCGCATGCGCTCTCAACACGCTGCGGGATGCGGCGCCACCACTGGCGATCCGGGAGGCACCCTGCCAGGACCTGATCGCCACCGACGACGACGAGCCGGTGGACGGCTGGCGTAACCGTCCCCGCCGTACCTGCCCGTTGTGGCACGGATGTCAGCGTCACGAGGCGGCACGCCGGCTCGTGACGGCGAACGTCTGGATCGCCACGCCGTGGAGCCTGGTGCACACCCGGGTGCCGGATCCGCTGTCGGCCGAGCAGATGCGCTACCTGGAGGCGGCGTGGCGGCGCAGTGACCTTTTCCTGGTGGACGAGGCCGACCAGGTGCAGACGAACCTCGATGCGATGTTCGCCAACTCGCAGGTTCTCCTCGGGCCGAGCGAGGAGGCGTGGATCGACGAGATCGACGCGCGAGTCCGAGAGACGCTACGAGCCGAGGGCCGGGCTCAGGTCCGCTCACGGCAGGTCCGCCGGTTCATGCTGGCGCTGAACAATGCGCGGACCGCGGCCGACATCATCTATCAGCTCCTGCACCGTGACCGCGTCCGTCCCGACCGCCCGGTGCTGAGCTGGGTCGACCCCAACTACTTCACCGCCTGGTCGTTGTTCGACGACCTCGCCAAGGACTGGGCCGGCCTCGGCGCTCGGCCGGCGCCGGGCTGGGAGAGCGATCCGCTATACCGGTCGCTGCGTGACGGGTTCAACGACTTCATCGACGCGCCCACCGACACCTCCGGCGACGGCGTCTCGTCCGGGCTCGCGGAACTGGCCGAAGTGTTGCTCACCAACACCGACGAGGACGCTCGCGAAGAGAACGTCCGAACCTGGTTGGCTGAACTCGCCGAGGACACGAAGGTCTCCCCCAGTGACCTCGACACGAACGTGTGGCGCCTGGAGCTGGCCGTCGCGGTCGCGGTGCTGGAGAACCGGCTCAACCAGATGCTCACCATGTGGCCCGAGGTCGCGGCCGAGCTGGAGCTGTTCGACAGCCTGCCCACCGAGGTACGACGAGCGCCCGTCGACCTCGCCGTCGCGGTGCCGGAGTCCCCGATGGGCAACGTGCTCGGATTCCAGTACGTCGAGGACGACAACGGCAGCCGCGACGGACAGCTCGGTGAGTTCCGCTTCTTCCGCTACACCGGTGTCGGCCGCGCACTCCTGATCAACCTGCCGGACCTGTTCCCCACCGACGGGCCCGGACCCGGCGTCCTGCTGCTCTCGGGCACCAGTTGGGCGGGCACCTCACCGCGCTATCACATCGACGTGCCGGTGACCGCGATCCTGCGCCCGACCGCGGGCAAGCTCGCCGAGATCGGACGGACCACGTTCACTCTCGACATTCAGCACAGCGGCGAACGCAGCACCCCGATCTGGATCTCCGGCCGCTACGGCGAGGCACGCACCTCGGCTCTACGGCAGGTGGTCGAGGCCCTGACCCGTCCGGGGCCAGGCCCGGGACAACCGAACCGGCTGGAACGAGAACGCGCGACGCTGCCACCGGATCGCCGGAAGATCATGCTGCTGGTCGGCAGTTACGCCGAGGCCCGTACGGTCACCGACGAGATCCGGCGCCTGAAGTCGTCGTGGGCCGATCAGGTCAAATGCCTGGTCGGCGACGACGAGCAGGAGAGCGGATGGGACGACGCACACCTGCTCCGCCGCCATCGGGTCGCCGATTTCGGCACCGACGACGCCTGGCTGCTCGTCGCCCCGGTACTGGCCGTGGAGCGTGGCCACAACATCCTCAACGAGGAGGGCATCGCCGCGATCGGCGCCGCCTTCTTCCTGGTGCGACCGCACCCGAGGCCGAAGGACCTGGGATACGTCACCCAGCGCATCAACCAGTACGCCATAGAGCAGCTCCGCCCGCAGCCTCTCGCCGACGACTGCCCGGAGTCGGAGCGGCTCGCCACCGCCGGACGGCAACGGCGTCGGTCGGCACAACGGCAGTGGCGTCGCCTGCTGCGTGCGCTGGTGGCCTACAGCCGGCTCGGCACGGACGAGCGCAACCGGGTGGCTTGGACTCAACTCGTGACGATCTGGCAGGTCGTCGGCCGTCTCCTTCGAGGCGGGCAGGCCGCGAAGGTCTACTTCTGCGACGCCGCGTTCGCCCCGCAGACCGCCTACGGCGGCGACGACCCGGCCGACCTCGACGACGCGAGCACCAGCCTGCTCCTCGGCATGCGCGAAGTGCTCACCCCCTACTTCACCGCCGACGGCGCCGACACGAACCGGCACCTGGTGCAAGCCCTCTACCAACCCCTCTACCAGGCCCTCACCACGATGGGAGACCGCTGACATGGCACCCCGCTACGACCAGCTCGCCGTCACCGTCCTGCGCCTGAACTCGGAGCATCCGTTCGAGCGCGACTATCACGTCATGCGTTTCCCCGGCCGGTGGAAGGAACCGCTGCGGGCCCTGATGCGCACCCGCCGGGCCGACGGACCGGTGACCGTTCCCATCGCCCCGTTGAACGAGGCGATCACCGCGCTGGTACCCGACTGCGTGGTCACCCTCGCCTACGCCGGTAAAGGCGACGACGACGAGGACTGGCTGCTCGCCTACCGGGAGATCAATCCGGCGGCCCTGTTCAACCTGGTCGCCGCCTGGGTTCGCGCCCAGAAGGCGGATCCGGAGCAGATCCGCCGGACCCTCTCGCAGCTGAACGCCTCCGACCTCACCTGGTCACCGGTGCGCATCGACCTGACCGGGCGCGGTGGTTTCGCCCAGATCTCCCGCCTTCTGCCGATGGAGATCGCCGCGACTCTGTCACGGCCCGAATCGGTCTGTCCGCACGGCAACCTTCGATTTGTACGCTGCCCGGCCGCCACCGGTGCCGAGTTGATGTCCTGGCCGCCCGAGCGGACCGAGGACGGCCGCCCCTTCTCCGTCAAGATCGGCATCACCGTGCAGACGGTCCCGACCAGCGACGAGTGGCTCGTCTACCTCTCCTTCGGGGTACGCCGCTGGCTGCCGTCCCGCGGCCGGCTCGCCTCGGATCACGGGCATTCCGTCTATCTCGCGCCGACCGTGCCGTACCTGGCCGGGCTGGAGAACTCACGCCACTTCGGCACGGCCAAGATCCGCTCGGTGCGTGTCAAGGATGCCGACGGCAAGACCTCCTACCCCGCGCGATGGGACGACAGCCTGGCGAACGTGCTGGAGCAGGCAGGCTGTCTTAACCGGCTGCCCGACCCCGAACAGGTGGTCGCCACCCCCATGGACTACCTGCAGCGGACCGGAGACGCCGCCGCTCTGGTGTACCGCAACGGCATGCTCAACGGCCGCAGGGAGAAGGTGAGCGCCGGCCTGCCCCTCGCCGACCGGGTGCCGATCCTGCAGTGGATCACCGAGCAGCTGGCGCCCCGTCTACACCAGGTCGGCCCCCTTCCCCGGGTGAAACGGACCGTATATCCGGGCCTCTCCGGCATCGCCGACGGCGCGATCGCCCCGGCTGAACTCGAACGGGTGGTCGGATCACGACTCACGATCGAACTCCTCACCGGCAGAGAGGCCATGCAGTACGCCCTCGAGCGGCTCTCCATGCGGCTCGGCCGTGCGTTGCCCTCAGCCGCGGACCTCGACAGGGCCGAAACGGTCGTCCGTGCTGGACCCACCACGGTCACCATCCGCCACGTCGGTGACGGTCGGATGCGCAGCGCACTCGACCGCGGCGGGCGCACCGTGCAAGAGGCCGTCCAGGAGCGCTTCGACGACATCGCGGCCGCCCTGCGCCCGGCAACCGGCCCGACGGCGGCCCTGGTGGAGATCGGTGGCCCGAAGGAGTACGAGACCCGTACCGCCGACGATCCGAAGTTCGCCATCCGGCACGGGTTGCTCCGCACCGGCCGGCTCAGTCAGTTCGTCACCCCGGTCACCGAACCGGACGTCAAAGCCGACCGGGAGCGCTGCAATGCCGCGGTCGACGAGTTGTTCCGCCAGCTCGGACTACGTCCCAGTGCCTTCCCGTTCCCGGCGCCCGGAACATTGGAAAGGCAGCCGGCGTTGCTGGCGCTCTGGATGATCCGTCGGAACAAGGGCCGTTCGCGCGGGGTGCAACGCCAGATCCCGATCGCCGTCCTGGTGGACCCGACCGGCCGCGAGGTCCAGGTCCGCGCCCCCAAGGTCGACTGGCAGCCCTTGCATTCCGGGTTGCTCGGCATCGGCGACGCCTACCTGAACGCCGATCTCAAGTACACCGCCGATGGCACGGTCCGCTTCATCAAAGAGGCGATCGAGGGGGTCGTCGCGGCCTATCCGGACACGCTGCTGCTGACCCACGCACAGAACCTCCGAGGGCCGTGGAAGACCCTCACCAACGGCAATCTCGTCCTCGACGCCCTCCACTTCGGGGCCGGCGACCCGGTGCCGATGAGCAAACTGCCAGGCCTGCGGCACGTCCGCGTACGCACGGTGAACCCCGGCGACGAGACCCCCGAATGCTTCGGCGTAAGCGGTGACGAGGTGGGCCAGCCGGGCGGACTGTGGGCCTACCTGGTCCCCCGCCTCTACGGCAGCACCGCCGCCAAACCGGTCACCCAGACCAGTGCCCTCAAGGGTGCATCCAAGGTCGTCCCGGGTGACTACGACGGCAAGCCGACCACCCCCCGCCCGCAGGGCAACGTCTGGAACGCCCAGTTCGTGGAACTGCTGGTCGCCGGCATCCAGGACGGCGACCGCCCGGAGGATTGGGCGGCACTCGCCCACGACCTGCGCAACGCCGCACCCTACGTCCGCGACACCACGAACCTGCCCTGGCCCCTGCACCTCGCCGAACAGGTCGAGGAGTACCTCATGCCGAACAGGATCGAAGGCTAGGGATCGATGTCGACCAACGAACCACAGTCCGGCCTGCCGGTGGAGTTCCTCCACGCTGTCGTGGCCGGTGCGAGCGCCGATTCCCCGCAGACCGGCATGGCTGTCGAACGCCTCCGATCCATGGCCGATGGCACGGTCCGAGACGGTCTGATCCTCGCCCTGCTCCGTGGTGCGCTGAAGGACAGCGCACCCGTGTGGATGCTCGAAGCCGCCATCGAACGTGACCTCAAAACCGACAAGGATCAGGGATACGGCTACAGCCGGCTGGAATCGGCGACGACGGCGCTAGCACATCCGTCCTGCCCGGCCGCGATGCGAGCGCAGACCCTGAGCGATTGCTCCGCGAATCAGCTCGGCGTCTTCGGTCGGTCCACGAGCGCCGAGGTCCTCACCGAGGCGGTGGTGACCGAGCTACAGCGACGATGCACCCAGCCACTGGAGATGACGGTAGATCTACTGGAGAACCCCGGACCGGCGCAGGCGGTCCTTCGCGATCCCGCCCTGCATGATGTGGTCTTCTCCGCTGCTGTCGTACTGCTCCCCGCACATCCGAAATTCAAGGAGCAGGATGACTTCGAAGCCTGGATCGGTCACTCCAAGGCATGGCGACTCATGTGGGAACGGCTCCTGGCCGTGCACAGTTCCCGCCATCGTTGGCTGGTCGAGTGGGCACGCGGAACCAAGACCTACTCGACCATCCGGGAGTCCCTTCTCAGTGAGCTTCCCTGGACCGTCGACCCACTACTGCTCGAGGAACTCGCCGCCGACGATCTGACCGAGTTCCCGAAGCACGCCCTGCTGACCCGGATGCACCGGCTCAAACGTGACGGGGCTACCACCGAACAGACGCTTGCCGCCTTCGACGCTGAGATGAACGGCCTCGATCCTGACGCCCGGGATTTCGTAACCGAGCTTCTCGAACTGTCTGAGTACGGCGCCGACGCCGCGGTCCGTTGGGTATCCCGCGCGGTGGACAAGACGTGGCGGCACATCCTTTCACCGGCCCAGGCGAAGAGCCGATTCGGCGAAGCCCACACCTGGCAGGCCTCCGACGAGCTGCTGAGCAAACTCGGACGCCGCTTCGCCGAGGCCGCCGTCGAAGCGCTGGAACTCTGGGAACCGTCGTCCGACGGCGGAGCCGACCGTGTCCGTGAGCTGCGGTGGGTGCACGTACTGCTGTTGCACCTTCCCGAAGTGACCGCTGAGGTCGAACAACGGGTACGCGACGTGCTCAAGGCCAACCCGCGGTATCACCGCATCTCTTGGCATGAGGATGAACGCCGAGCGGCCGAACTCCGCGCAGCGATCGAGCGGATCCTCGGCGACCTGGACGGCCCGGATCGCTCCTCTGCTCTCGGCGACCCCGGCCGCGTCACGGTCCGGGAGTTGGCCGGCACCTCGGAGGATGTGCTGGAGGACTACCTGCAACGGCATGCCGGCGACGAGTTGATCGAGAAGGCACTCCTGTCGTTCAGCCACCACGCGAGATACAGGCTCACATTCGCGTCGGTTCTCGGTCGTCACTCCCAGCCGGATGAGGCGCTCCTCCGACTCACCCTCGGCCTACGCCGGCACGTCGGAGGCGGTCCGAGCAATCGAGAGAACTGGACGCGCGCGGTGCTGTCACTGCCCGACTGCGATTCGGCGGTCATCCGTGCGCTCCCGGCCTGGTCCGCCATGACCGTCGGTGGAAGCAACGGATACCGGCCCTCACACGAGAGGGTCGTCTCCCTGGTGACGACCGCCCTGCGCGACGACGCGGACGCCTGGACACGGTTCGCGGGTGGCCCGGCCTCCTATTCAGGGCCGACCGCGTGGCTACGGCTCGGTGACATCCTCGATGCAGCCGTCGGCGGTGGCGCCTGGCCGGATCCTCCTGCGCCGAAGTAGTACGGAACGGCCGGAATCCGTCGCGGAGCAACCCTTACGTGTAGAGGTACAGGAAGTGCTCTGAACTCACGAGCGTGGCTGACCTGCAACGATTCGGCCATTCGCCCGACCCTGGAATCCGTTGACTGGTTCGATACGAACCGATTGTGCGAATTCATCCACTCCTGTTGATCAGTATACGGTCGGCCGCACCGCTAGCGGCTCGATGGAACGTGGGGACAACCATGGAAGACATCCGTTCCGGGGAAAAGCTTGATGCCGCACCGGGATCCGTGGTATTCGTTCGCGACGAGGAATGGCTCGTCCAGGCCGTCGAAGAAACCGCCGACGGACAACTCGTCCATGTCCGCGGTCTCAGCGAATTGGTCCGCGACACCACGGCATCGTTCTTCGCCCGCCTGGACACCATCGAGCCCCTGGATCCCGCGGCCGCCGACGTGGTGGCGGACGACAGCCCGCAGTACCGCAAGGCTCGGCTCTGGGTGGAGTCGACTTTCCGCAAGACGGCGGTGCCGCTCGGCGACCGCTCCCTGACCGTCGCCACTCAGGCGCTCGCCCGGCCCTTGAGCTATCAGCAGACCGCCGTGAAGAAGGCTCTCGACCCGGCCAATCTCCGGCCGAGGATTCTGCTCGCCGATGCGGTGGGGCTCGGCAAGACACTCGAATCGGCATGATCCTGTCGGAACTGGTTCGCCGCGGCCGGGACGACCGGATTCTCATCGTCACCCCACGCCATGTTCTGGAACAGATGCAACAGGAATTGTGGTCACGGTTCGCATTGCCGTTCGTCCGGCTGGACACCGCCGGAATCCAGCGCGTCCGCCAGAAACTGCCGGCCAACCGCAATCCGTTCACCTACTTCCGGCGGGCGATCATCTCCATCGACACGCTCAAGTCCGAGCGTCATGTCGCCAGCCTGCGCAAGCAGCGCTGGGATGCGGTCGTCATCGACGAATCCCACAACTGGTTCCGGCGACACTGGCCGAGGACGCGGTGGCCCATGAGCTGGAGAACGTCTGGCTGTGGCCGAAGGAGAAGCGGCAGGGCTGGCCAGGCCGACCATGTGCTCGTCGACGAGGGTCAGGACCTGTCCCCCACGCATTGGCAGATGCTGCGCGCCCTGGTCGCCGAAGGGCCGGATGATCTCTTCATCGCTGAGGACTCGCACCAGCGGATCTACGGCACCCGTTCGGTCCTGGGCCGCTACGGCATCAAGACCGTCGGACGGTCCCGGCGGCTCACGCTCAACTACCGGACGACCGCTCAGAACCTTCGGTACGCGATGGCGATCCTCGACGGCCCGGTCGCTGGTCTATGTCGCGGCGACCCGTGCCCGCGACGAGTTGGCCATCGTCCGCCGGGAGTAGTCGTTCAGCCGGCGATCCGCCGGGCCAGCCCTTCGGCGGTCCAGGTGTTCGCCGGTCGGGCGTCCCAGCCCGCCGCGATGAAGGCTTCGGCCCGATCCGCGGTCCAGGGCTGGGACGGCGGCAGCACCGCGACCTTGCGCTCCGGCCAGGCCAGCGCCGCCCGATGGGATGTGCCGGCCAGCTCGAAGTCCACGATCGGCACCGGCAGATCCCGTACGGCGAGGTCGTGAAGCAGTCCCGCGACGGACGGATCAGCCTGCCGGATCACCTGGCGCCATTCCGGCGACATGATGGCGGTCGCAAGGTGCCGGCTGAGAAGAAGCATGTCCGGGTCGATCGGGTCGTGGGACGTACCGTCCGGGTTGTCGGGGATCTCGGCGAGGACACCCGCGTACAGGCGGGCCGAGCTGAGGGTTCCGGCCGGGTGCAGTGCGCCGGGCAGCGGTCCCAGCCCGGTGACGAACGGCAACAGACGCCGGTGGACCGCGTCGGCACCCGCCGGGCGGTCCTGCGGCCGCTTCTCCAGCAGGTCGAGGATCAGACGCTCCAGCTCGGCGGGAGCGTCTGGCCGCAGCGACCGCAACGGTGGCGGGGTGTCCTTGACCTGCTTCATCATTAACGAGAACGAGGTGGGCGCACGGAACACCCATTCCCCGGTGAGCATCTCGTGCAGGGTGCAGCCCAGCGCGTACAGGTCCGTCGCGGCCTCGCTGGTGCCGGCTTCCGCCTGCTCCGGCGCCATGTAGGCGGGCGTGCCCAGCGACTGGTGGGTGTGCGTGATCGTGGAGTAGTCGGTGAGCGTCGGCGCCACGGCCAGACCGAAGTCCAGCACCTTCACCGCACCGTCCGGCTCCAACATGAGGTTGCTCGGTTTGAGATCCCGGTGCACGAGCGCGGCCGCGTGCGCGGCCACCAGCACGGCACACACCTGCGCGGCGATGGCCGCAGCCCATCCCACCGGCAGCGGCCCCTGTTCGGCGACCAGGTCGGCGACGCTGACGCCGTGCACCCGCTGCATGACCATGTACGGCCGGTCCTCATGCACACCGACGTCATAGACCGCCGGCACACCGGGATGCTCAAGCCTGGCGGTGATGCGCGACTCCCGATCGAATCGGCGGATCAAGGCCTCGTCCGGCACGCCGTTGGGGAACCGGAGGAACTTGACGGCGATCTCGCGGTCGAGCCGGACGTCCCGGCCGAGCCAGACGTCCCCCATCCCACCACGGGCGAGCGGCACATGCTCCAGTTCGTAACGACCGTCGATCAGCTTCACTGGCCCTCCCCGCACATGCGCCCGATCGAAGCCTGATCCTCCACCAGAGCACACCGGGCGCCGCAAGTAGGGCTGTTGAACGGCACTCCATCAGCCGGAAGCGAGGACATTGAGCCGGTCGAGCAGGGCTCGGTCGTCCGCCTCCTCCGCGTACCGGTACAGGTCGTCCCACCCGGGAGCCGCCACCTCCAGTTGCCCCGCCAGGTCGGCCAGTCGCTGTTCCACCTCGGCGCGGCGGCGTACCCCGCCGGCCCCGGTGATCGCCGCCGCGCGCACCAGCACGGCCTGTCGCCGCGCCGCCACGTCCTCGCACCAGAGCTGCATGAACGTCTGCTGCCGCACCTCGAAGGACCCGAGCTGCGCCCACCGCACCGCCTGACCGAAGACGGCCGCCGGCAACCCGGCCCGCAGCACCCGGTTGGGCATTCGCCGAATCCGGGCGCCCGGAAGACCTTTGGCCTCCAGCCAGGTGAGCCACACCTGCATGTCGTCGACTCGCGGCTCGGCGGCCAGGACCTCGGACAGATAGGGCGTCACGATCTTCCCGAGGTGACGGTCCGGCCCGTCGACGGCTTTGATGAAGACCAGAAGCTCGGACACACACTCGACGATGTAGGCCGGCAACCAGGCCTGCCACGCCTCAAGCGGCTCCACCGAGGTGAGCGCCCCGGGCAGGTTGAACCGCTCCCGATCGGGCCGGTCGGCCAGCTCCTGGATCGCGCCGACCCGGAAGGCCGGCGACGCCGTCACCGGATGGAACGCGGTCCGATCGGCCAGCCGCAGCGAAGGCTCGTCGCACCACTCCGTTCCCGCGTAGTGGCTCTTCGGCAACGGCTCACAGGTGAACCCGTCCAGGTAGACGACCTGCCGATCCTCTTTGAGAACGTACCGGCACCCGTCCGCGACCGACCGGCGACCGAGCTCGGTGAGCACCACCCCGGCACCGTCGCCGCGCAGGTGACCGACGGACTCCAGGAACCGCACGGCCCGCTCGATCAGGCCGACCTCGACACCGAAGAACGCGGCGAGGCGCGACGGTTCCCGAAGTCCCGCTCCCGCGACGGCTCGTGAGACGTACTGGTCGAACACCTCGTAGGGCTGCGCGTCGAGGACCACGGTCCGGATCTCCACAGCCCACATCGGCAGCAACACCGGGAAGACACGCAGAGGCTGGACACCGGGCATGCCGGCCACCCGTTCCAGCACTCTCCGAACGGGAACGTGAGCGGGCCCGGTCACCGCGCCGCCGTCAAACGGTCCCGCAGCGCCTCGGCCGGCAGGACGTCGCCGTGCTGATCCGCGTACCGGAACAACTCACGGGCCAGATGACGGAAACCGGCATCCTTGGCGCGGGTCAGGGTGCCACGGTCCCCCACCAGGACGAGTTGGTCCCGCGCCCGGGTGATCGCGACGTTGAGTCGGCGGAGTTCGCTGAGGAAGCCGACCGATCCACCCGCGTTGCTGCGGGTGAAGCTGAAGATCACGATGTCGCGCTCCTGACCTTGGAAGGTGTCGACCGTGCCGACCCGTTCCCGGGTCGCCTCGTCGCCCAGCAGCGTCCGCAACCGGATGTCGATCAGCTGGACCTGGGCCTTGTACGGCGCGATCACCGCCCAGTCGCATCCGTGCGCGGTGTACCACTGCACCAGCCGGACGACGAGCCCGGCCTCGGTGCGGTTGTCGCAGCCGGCGGCCTGCCAGGTCTCGGTGCGTTCCCGGCGCCGCTCGGACCGTTGCGACTCGGGCAGCCCGGAGGTGTCGACGATCGCGAGCGGGCTGCGGAAGAGCGGTGACGGCGGCCGGTCCCCGTCCGCAGTCTTCAGCAGGCCGCTGTAGAACTGCCCGGAGACGAAGTCGGCCAGCACCGCCGGCATCCGGCGCTGCCGGTCGAGCAGGACCTGGTTGTCGTCCGGCGCCCGGAGAAGGAGCCGCTCGAACGCGCTGTGGGTGAGCAGTTCCCGTACCAGGTTCTCGTCCACGCCGGTCTCGTCCCGCTGCGCCAGCCACTCCCGGACGTCGTCGTCGACATAGGGCGGCAACTGGTGATGGTCGCCGACGAGCACGGCACGGCGGGCCCGGGTCAGCGGAACGAGGGTGGACGGCAGCGGGATCTGCCCCGCCTCGTCGACGACGGCGAGGTCGAAGTCGAGGTCCGCGAGCCGGTTGCGCTGCACCCCGACCCCGATGCAGGTGGCTCCGATGACATCGGCGTAGCGGATCAGCTCGGCGTGCAACTGTTCGCTCGGCTGCTCCAGCCTGGCTCGCCAGTCGGCGAGGAGTTGCGCCCGTTCCCGCAGCATCGGCGCATGTGCCCGGCACCAGGTGGCGAAGGCGGCGATGTCGGGCTCGGGTGGCGGCGCCGGTTCCAGCCCGGCCACCAGGCGGGCCAACCGCCGCGCCGCCTGGCGAGCCGCCTCCCGCGACCGTTGTGCGGCCGCCTCCGCCTGCGTCGCACGGTCCCTCTCCGCACACACCGAAAGATCATCTTTGATCGTACGATCGAGGCCCGCGCGCAGCGTCTCGTACTCCTGCCGTGCGGATCGGCCGGCGGCGTCGGCGGCGACGGCCCGGGGCGCTGCCTCGGCGAGCCGCCCGCGGTGCCGGCGAGCCGCCGAGCGGTACCAGAAGCCCAGGATGCCCCCGGTACGGGACTCCGCCCGGCGCAGCCTCGTCTCCAGCCGGTCCACCGCTTCCGACGCCGACTCCGCGGCACGCTCAGCGGCTCGCAGTCCGGCCAGGCTCGCCCGTACCGGCTCACCGTGCCGGGCCTCGACGGCCGCCTCCGCCGATCGCTGATCGGCCAGTGCCGCGTCATGCGCCACCATCGACGCGTCAGCCGAGGCGAGCTCTCCACTGAGCCGATCCAGCCAGCGTACGGCGAGAGGCGAGTCGCCCAGCCAGGGTTCCAGCCGCTGCGCGGTCGAGCCGGTCCGGTCCGCGATACGGCGCTGCAACTCCCCGGCGGTCTGGGCGAGGGTCCGCCGCCGGGCCGCCTCGCTCATCCGGTCCTCGTTGCCCACGCGAACGGCGGTCAGCTCGGGCGGCAGCCGTTCGATGACGTTGTCCACGGCGGTGTTGGTCTGTGAGGCGATCAGCACTCGCTCACCCCGGGCCGCCGCCGCACGGGCGATCTCGACGATCGTTCGGGTCTTGCCGGTTCCGGGCGGTCCGACCACACACAGCAGATCCGGTACGGCCAGTGCCCGCCGCAACGCGACAGCCTGGTTGTCATCGAGGGGTTCGGCGGGTTTCACCGGCCGTTCCCGGTACCCGGCGAACGTCCCGTCGATGAGAATCGCCGCCAGGCTCGTATTCGGCGCGGACCCGTTGCGCAGCTTGGCGACCGCGTCGCTCTGCACCCGTGGCACGACATCGTTCGCGGTCGTCATGAGTTCACCGCGTTCCGGGATCCTGCGCCGGTCGACCGGGCTGTCGAAGGCGACGGTCACCCGCTCGCCGTCGACCTCGCGTACCCGGCCCCGCAGGTCGGGCTGGCCCTGGATCTGCACCATCGAACCCGACTGCGCCGGTCCGGGCCGGGAGAGCAGGAAGTCGTAGATCCCGGCGGCCGACTGGCGAGGCTGTGCCACGCTGCGCACCTCGTAGTAGGGCAGGATCCGTTCGGCCGGATCCTTCGCCGCCTCGATCTGCCGACCGCCCTCGATGACCAGGTCCAGTGCGTCGCAGAAGGCGTCATGGCGGGCGGGCCGTGCCGGCGCCACCGGCACCTCGCGGGGTGTCTGCGCCTTCTGCCAGGCAGCACGGATCTGTGCGTCCGGCGCCCGGTAGCCGGACGGCACGTCGCGTAGCTGCGCCACGTAGTACCAGCCCGGACCGGTCAGCCGGAGCCTGCTACGAGCCAGCCGACCGTGATTGCGCAGCGTCATGGGTTCGACGAACTCGATCGAGTAGGCGTCGCCCTGCTTCGTCGGCCGCACGGCCACCGAGCCGCGTCGCGCGTAGAGGCGGAGCCACCGGTTCTTGTCGTCGAAGGCGATCGGGAACCCGCCCTGCCCGCTGAGCAGATGCAGGTCCGCCACGAGCGACGCGGGATCGGCGAGGTGGGGATTCTCGCGGCGCGCTTTCGCGTACGACTGGGGAAGGGAGAGACCCGGCACCAGCGCGACCGGACCGCTCAGGGTGAGCAGCGACGGCGCGTCGATCAGCACCGGACCGTCCCACCCCGCCGCAGCGTCGCGCCGAGAGCCTGCACGAACTCTCCCAGAGCCGGCCGCTGATCCATCTCGTCCGCGAGCGCCCGCAGCAGCGGTTCCTCCAGCTCCGGGGCCAGTTCCGGCCGCAACAGCCCGGGAGGCGGAGGGTCACCTCCCGGCGGCTCCCCGGTCGCCAGGTGGTAGACGATCGCGGCGAGCTGATAGACGTCGCTGGCCGGACCGGGTGGCGTGAGTATCGGCCGGTCCTGCTCGGGTGCCCGGTACTCGGCCGGCCCTTCGCCCGCGACCGCCGGTGTCGCGGCCAGACCGGCATCACGCAGCCACAACCGATCACGCGACGCGATCAGTGCCTCGGGCCGCAGCGCGCGATGCGCCCGTCCGGACGCATGCAGTCCTTCGAGGGTACGGGCGACCTGTGGCAACGCACGCACCAGCATGTCCAGGGCGATCCTGGGACAGGGCGGCCGACCGTAGGCGCTGGGCAGCGGCTCCCCCGGCGGCGACGCGGTGACGAAGGCGAACGAGTGCGGCGTCTCCGCCCTGATCAGCACCCTCGGCAACCCGGCGACCGTGTCGTGGAGCTTCGCCTCCTGCCGCAACTCCGCGACCTTCCGAGTCTCGGCCAGGATCTCCAACCGGGTCACCCGCACTTCGCGGGACGGCGCCGTGACGTATCGGGCACTCGACCGCAGCAGCCGGTAGGACCCGTCCGGCGCCTCCTGTTCCTCCGGTTCCCCGACGAGCCGAAACCGCGAGCCGCCGACCTCGACCTCCCGATCGCCCCGATCCCGCACCACCACGGCTGACCGGATCGGAGACGGCGTACGACGTGCGGCGGTGGCTTCGGTGGCGAGGACCAGCTCCCGCAGGTCGTCGATGCGCAAGGTCTGTGCTTCCTGGTCGGGCCATCGCCGGTCACGCAGCGATCTGGTGAGCCGGGCGATCCGTTCGACGGGATCGACCGGCTCCTCGACGGCGGCCCGCTCGATACGGCGCAGAAGCACGGAATAGCATTCGGCGGCGTACTGCTCGTCCCGGCCCAGCAGGGTGAGCGCCCCGGACATGGCGCTGATGCCCATCGTGGTCATCTCCGAGCGTCGCGGCAGCGGCGGATCCGGCAGCGAGAGAACGCCGAGGAAACGGTCCCTCTCCGCGGCGCCCACTCCGTCGAACTCGATATTCGGGAGTCCCTTGAGGGCTCCCGCCGAGACACCGGAACTGGAGACGAACGCGCAGGTGCATCGCTCGTCCATCTTTCGCCAGACCATGTGCAGGTCCCGAAGCGGCTCGCGCAGCCTGCTGAGTGTCCAGTCACCAGTGCCGGGATCACGGTGTTTGACCGAGACCAGTTCCGGGTCCCGGTCCTCGAAGGTCGCGATGTAGTCGGTGGACCATTCGACGACGACCGAGGTCAACCCACCGGACGCGAGGTTCAGGATGCAGCGCAGGGCCACACATTCGTCCTGATAGCGAAAGCGCCCCCGGGTGGCCCGAGCGGTATTGCGATCATCGAAATACATATCGACGTCAGCCGAATTCACCCGGCCACCATAGGGGCACGCTCCGCATCTAAGCAACGACACGCCGCAACCGCGGCGTACCTCAGCGCACCTGCTCGGCGCTGAACTGCATGCGCGGCGTGGCGTAGAAGTCCTGGGCCTGCACCAATCGGAGTTCGCGTTCGCCGGATCGGTAGGTCATGTCGATCAGATCGAAAACGCTGGAGGCGGTACGTTCCAGCGCCACCGCCGCGTCCTTGGTAGCCACGTAGTGGGCGGTGAACAGCGCGGCCGTGACGTCGCCGGATCCGTTCGCCTTGAACGGCAGGTGTGGGGTGGTGACCAGCCACGCGCCGGTGGCGTCCACGACGAGCATCTCGATCGTGCCCGCCTCCCGGTCCGGGCGCGCCACGCTGGTGACCAGCACGGTCGACGGCCCCATGGCACGGGCCAGGTCGGCCGACTCGAGCGTCGACTCGATGGTCGCCGGCTCGGTGCCGGTCAGGAAGCCCAGCTCGAACTGGTTCGGCGTGATGATGTCGGCCACCGGCACGACCCGGTCGCGCAGCAGCACCGGGATCTCGGGCGCGACGAAGCAGCCGGATTTGGCGTTGCCCATCACCGGGTCGCAGGCGTAGACGGCCGAGGGGTTCGCGGCCTTCACCCGGCGCACCGCGTCGATGATGACGTCCGCGATGCCGGCCCCGCCCTGGTAGCCGGACAGTACCGCGTCGATCTGCGGGAAGATTCCGCGTTCCTCCACGCCGAGGATGATCTCGGCGACGTCCGCCGGCGGCAGGAGTGGCCCGCGCCAGGCCCCGTACCCGGTGTGGTTGGAGAAGTTGACCGTGGGAACCGGGACGACCTCGACACCGATGCGCTGAAGCGGGAACACGGCCGCGGAGTTTCCGACATGGCCGTGGGCCACCGCCGACTGGATGGACAGAACCTTCATGCCCCCAGCCTAGAGATCCGCCTCCGGCGCGCGCCTCACGCCCGGGTTCAGCCGACCATGTCGGGGTCGCGGGTGTGGTGGTCGAGGGTCACGAGCGACAGGATGGTGCCCGCGGGGGTGCCGGCCGGCGCGTACAGGCGCAGGTGGGTGTTGTTGTCGCGGTGCAGTGCGCTGAGCCGGTGCAGGGCGGCGACACCGGCGCTGGCCAGGTGGGTGACGCCGGTGAGGTCGACGGTCAGCGAGCGGGTGCCGGTGGAGCCTGCGGTGCGGATCTCGCGGTCGAACTCGGTGACGGTGGCGGCGTCGACCGGACCGTCGACACGGAGGCGGGGCCCGGGCGCGGAGGGCTGGTCCAGAATCAGCAGGAAGTCGGCCGGGACGGGTGGCCGGTCGGTGGTCGCCCAGGTGAGGTCGTCGGCGGTCAGCAGGCGGGCCGGCCGGCTCACGCGGTGGGTCACGGTGGCGGTGGTGCCGGTCTCGTCGTGCTCGATACGCAGACTGTCGACCAGTTGTGAGGTCATGTGCAGGCCGAGTCCGCGGTCGGGTGACGGGGCGGGTTCGCGCCAACGGCCACGGTCGGTGACCCGGACCTCGACGTGGCCGGTGCCGGTCAGGGCGGCGGTGACGGTGAACGCATTCCGCTGTGCTGCCACGTCGATCCAGGCGTGGTCGACGACGTTGGTGGCGAGTTCCACGATCGCGTGGGTGATGGCGCCGGCGTCGGGCTGGGCGACACGTGCCTCGGTCAGCCACGCCTGCACGCGGGCGCGCAGGGGTCTCAGTGCGGTGCGGTCGGCGATCACCGGCAGGTTCAGCGGCGGCGGCGCGGTGACGCGTTGGGCGGCCAGCAGCGTGATGTCGTCGGTGTGGCCGGTGGCCCGGGTCAGCAGTTCCAGCGTCTGCACGCACACCCGCTCGGCCGGGATGTCGGTGTCTCCGCGGAACGCCCGGTCGGCGGCGATGGCGGCCGCCGCCTCGGCGAGTTCGATCGTGCTGCCGGGCAGGTCGCGGCCGGGGCGCTCGAGGATGCCGTCGGTGTAGAGCAGCACCAGTTCGCCGTCGGCCAGCTCGGCGGCGCCGGTCGACGCGTCGGTGAACGTCCGGCCGACCCCGACCGGTCCGGCGCCGGTGGCCGGCAGGTAGCGGAACCGGCCGTCGGTGGACAGCACGAGCGGTGGGGGGTGGCCGGCGGTGCAGTACTCCAGTTTGCCGCTGGTGGGGTCGAGCAGCACCACGCACACGGTGCTCGCCCGCGCCCCGCGGATCTCGGCGGCGGTGGTGTCCAGCGCCGACATCGCCGCGGCGATGTCCGCGGTGGCGGCGAGTCGTTGCCGGAGCAGCACCCGTAGCTGTCCCATGGTCGCCGAGGCGGCCACGCCGTGCCCGACGACATCACCGACGATCAGGGCGACCCGGCCGTCGGCGAGGGCGAACGAGTCGAACCAGTCACCGCCGGCCGCGGTGTCGGTGTCGGCGAGCAGGTAGCTCGCCGACACCTGCACCCGGGGCAGGATCGGCACTCCGGCGGGCAGCAGCTCCCGTTGCAGGGTGGTGATGACGTCGAGGGCCTGTTCCAGGCGGCGTTCGGTCTCGGCGGCCCGCTGCCGTTCGGCCTGCCGTTCGCGAACCTGCTCGGTGACGTCGACCAGATCGACGAGGACGCCCACGACGCGACCGTCCGGATCGCGGCGGGGATGCAGTCGCAGGTCGACGTACATCTCGACCTGCTCGCCGGTGTTCTGCAGAGTTATCTGCGCCCGGAAGTTGCGGATGTGGGCCTGCTGCCCCGACGTGAACACCTGGTCGTAGATCGGCTCGATCTGCTGGCCCATCGCTTCGGGGAACGAGTCCCGCAGCCTGGCGCCGATCATGCGGTCACGGCCGACATAGTCGCGGAACATGGCGTTGCACGCCACGAACCGGTGATCCGGGCCCTCTGTGGCGTAGGCGACGAACGGCAGCTGCTCGAACGCGGCACGAACCACCCACGGGTCACCGGCCACGGCAGACAACTCGTCCTGGTCACCTACCTGCTCGGCCACCTCGTCAGCCTTTCCAGCGTGGAGTCCCGTCCCTTTCATCTTTATCACCCGGTACGGGTCCGAGCGTCGTCCGGCGCCGGCCGCGGTGGCGGATACAATTTCGGCCGGAAGTCCCCCGACGTCGGGACAGTCGCATGACCTTCTTTCCTGCCCCGAACGATCTGGATATCGACCGCATCGCCACCACGCCCGAGCGGCAGGTGCGGCTGCGTGTTCGCGGTGACCTGGACAGGCACACCACACACCTGCTGATGACGGCTGTCGCCGACGCGTTCGCCGGCGGGACTGTCGCCGAGGTGGAGTTGGATCTCGCCGGGCTGACGTTCATCGACGCCGTGGGCGTACGATGCCTGCTCGCCTGCCGGGAGGCGGCCGACGCGGCGGGCGTCGCGATGGTGCTGTGCGATCCGGCGCCCACGGTCGTCCGCGTACTCCAAGCCATGGGTCTGCTGGCCCGTCTCGGCGTCGCCGGACCCGTCACCGAGGAGCCGGGCCGGGCCGGCACGGCGTCGACCGGCCACCACGGCCCGGGCGATTGGCGGGAATGGTCCCAACGGGTCCGCCGGGAGGCCGCGGAGACCCGACTGCGGGCCCGCGACGCCGTCGAGCGCAGCCGGGCGATCCGCCAGACCGGCACCTCAGACGCCGAAGATCGGTGAGCCGCTGTTCACGGTCGGCGAGGCGGGCTGGGACCGGCATCGGCCCGCTACCCGAACGTGCCAGCCGGGGAAACCCGGATGCGCGTCACGTCGATTCGGGGGCGGTCCCAGCGTGCGAGCAGGGCGTCGACGACCTCGACAGTCGTGCCCCAGTCCGCGCGACCCTGCATCCCGGCGGCCTGCAGGGTCGGCGGCACCCGGTCGGTGCGCAGGAGCTGTTGCCAGCTCGCGGTGCCGAGTTCCAGGTACTCCAACCCCGGCAGCGTGGTGACCACGTCCAGGTTGGTGACAGTGGCGGAGTGGCTGACCACCAGGGTCCGAATCGTCTTGTTGCCGGCGAGGCCGGACAGGTCCGCCGGCTCCGGCGCGGCGCTGACGACCACCACCTCGGTGTCCGGGCGGACGTCGGCGACAGTCCGGCCGCGCGGGCCGACCCGGACCACCAGGCCGCCCTCCGGGCCGAGTTCGGCCGGTTCGCTCGGCCGGCCGGTGAGCAGCTCGGTCAGCGACGGCGCGAGCCAGCGGGCGCCCGCTGGGATTTCGTGGTCCACGTAGAGGACCTGTCCGACGTGTCCGCGGGGGCCGGGTTCCAGGTCGACCACGAGGAGATTGCCGCCGAAGTCGTCACCGACGGCGACCCATGCCGGGGAGGCCGCCAACGGCTGCACCCGCTCGGCCGGGTCGGGTACGACGACCTCGATCGCACCGTCCGACCAGGACCCGTACCGGGACCGCGGCTCGAGGAACTCCCGGGCCGCCGCGTCGTCGAGCGCGACGATGCTCATGCCGTAGAACAGGTCCGGGTCCGCCGGCAGCACCAGGTCGCCGGCGCCGGCCGACAAGTACAGTGCCCGCACGTCCGCGGGCAGTGCGGCACCCAGCGAGGACTCGGCAGCCGCCAGCGCCGCCGGGCTTGCGGCCCGCGCGCCGGGCAGTAGGGGAGCACCACGTCCCGGCGCAGCAACCGGCCGTCCGCGCTGAGCCGGATGCCGGTCCGGTCGAGCACCGGATCCGCCTTCGGCAACCGGCTCGGCCGGGCGATCCAGGCGATGCCGAACGGCACGGTCAGCACGGCGAGGAAGCCCGGTGCGAGCAGGTACAGCAGCTGCCCGGTGCCGGTCATGACCAGCACGACCAGCACGATCACGACCGGAACGGTGAGGGCGACACCCAAATCATCGGAACAATCGCAATTGCCGCATAAGATCATCAAAGTTCGGGGCGGAGACGCGACCTCGTTGGACAACAGGCGCCGTGCCCGCCGAGACGGGGCGCACGGCGGTGCAGAGAAGGGGCAGGACATGGACTTCGCGCCCACCAAGACGGGTTGGATGACCCGCCGGATACCGGCAGGGCTGGACGTGACCTGGTTGCCGATCGGGTCCCCGATCGTCGGCGACGTACTGGCCTGCGAGGTGATCACCCCGTCCCTGCTACGGCACCTCGACACCGCCGACGGCCGGCGCGCCATGCTCTACCCCGGCGACCGGATCACGTGCGTGGTCGGTGCCCGGTACTCGACGTCAATATTGCAAGGACGCGCCCGCGTCACCGGGGACGTCACCGAAATGCTCAGTGCGTCCGGCCTCTGCGGTGAGGTGGTGGGGCGCAGCGCCGAGGTGGCCCCGCCGACGACGCTCCGGGTGCTCGCTCAGGCCCACCACGCGGGCCGCCCGCTCAACGTCCGGTCGTTCCTCCTGCCGCCCGCCCAGCCGATCGGCCCGAAGCCGACCTGGATCGTGGTGGCCGGTTCGGCGATGGATGCCGGCAAGACGACCGCTTGCGCGTCGATCATCCACGGTCTGACCGGCGCCGGATATCGCGTCGGCGCCGCCAAACTCACCGGTACGGCGAGCCCGCGCGACCTGTCGTCGTACCGCGACGCCGGCGCCGACCCGGTCCTCGAATTCCTGGACATGGGCTGGCCGTCGACCGACGGCTGCGACCGGGCGGACCTCGCGGCGATCGTCGCCGGACTGACCGGGCAGCTCCAGGCCGCGGCGGTCCAGGTCGGGGTGCTGGAGATCGCCGATGGCCTGCTGCAACGTGAGACCGAGCTGATCCTGCGAGCACTTTCCGGCTGGCTGGGACCGGCGCACATCGTGCTCGCGACCCGGGAAAGCCTCGCGGCCGTCGCCGGAGTCAGGCAGCTGCGCCAGATGGGCCACGACGTTCTCGCGGTCACCGGGGTCGTGACCAACAGTCCACTCGCCTGCCAGGAGGTCGACCTGGCCGGCGCCGGGCCGTGCATCCCTACCGCGGGTCTCGGCACCGTCGTCGCATCGTTGGTCGAGCAACTGGGTGACCGGCACGCCGGGCGGCCCGCACCGGTCGCCGCCGCATGACCGTACCCGGGGCACGTGCATGTTGACGGCGGCATGGCGGTTCCGGCGGTTCCTGCGCCCGCACGCGCCGGCCCTCGGCGCCGGCGCGTTGCTGGTGGTGCTGGGAACACTGCTCGCCCTGGCACAGCCGTGGCCACTGCAGGTGATCGTCGACGGGGTCGTCGGCGGCCGGCCCCAGGACGGCTGGCTTCCCACCCTGATCGCCGGATCGGGCGGCGACCGCTCCGTCGTCCTCATCCGGGCACTGGCGGCGACCGTGCTGCTGGTCGGCCTGTCCGCGCTGATCGGCTACATCAGCGACCTGCTGATGAACCGGTCCGGCGCGCGGATCACCGTGACCATCCGCGGCGCGCTGTTCGCCCACGTCCAGCGCCTCTCGCTGTCGTTCCACCTCAACCAACGGGTCGGCGACCTGGTCGCCCGGCTCACCACCGACATCGACCGCTCGCAGAACATGCTGGTGGCGATCTTCGGCACGCTGATCCCGAACGCGGTGATGCTGGCCGGGCTCGCCGTGGTGATGGTGCTGGTCGAACCGTCCTTCGGACTGCTGGCGCTGAGCATCGCGCCGCCGCTGTTCCTGGTGACCTACCACTTCACCCGCAAGATCAGGCGCGCGTCCCGGGCGGCCCGGGAAGCCGATGCCGGCCTGGCGGCGATGACCAGCGAGACGCTCGGCGCGATCCGGGTGGTGCAGGCGTTCGGCCGGGAGGGACTCGAGGACGACCGGTTCGCCGGCCAGAGCCGGGAAAGCCTGACGGCCGGCCTCCGCGCGATCAAGCTCCGGGCCGGCCTGCCACCGCTGGTCGACCTGGTGTCACTCGCCGGCACCCTGCTGGTCACCTACGTCGGGGTCCAGCGCGTACTCGACGGCCGGATGAGCCTGGGAGTGCTGCTGGTGTTCCTCAGCTACCTCCGGTCGCTGTACCGGCCGATGCGGGCACTGTCGAAGATGTCCTACGTCGTGAGTCAAGGGGTGGCCAGCGCGGAACGTGTCGATGCCATGCTGCGCACCGACGACACGATCCCCCAGGCCCGCGACGCCCGGCCGGTCCGCCGCCTACGCGGGCGGGTGGAGTTGCGCGACGTCACCTTCGCCTACGGCCCGGCGAAACCGCGGGTGCTGAACGCGGCCAGCCTGGCCGTCGAACCGGGCGAGCACGTCGGCATCGTGGGCCGCACCGGCGCCGGCAAGTCCACCCTGATCAGCCTGATCCCCCGGTTCTACGACCCGCAGGCCGGCAGCATCCTGCTCGACGGCATGGACATCCGGGAGTTCCACCTGACCGACCTGCGCCGGCAGATAAGCCTGGTGTTGCAGGAACCGTTCCTGTTCTACGGCACGATCATGGACAACATCCGGTACGGCGATCCCACGGCGTCGCCCGACCGGGTGTGGGAGGCGGCCACGCGGGCCCACGTGACCGAGTTCCTCGACCGGCTCCCCCAGGGACTCGACACCAGGATCGGCGAACGCGGCGGCACCCTCTCCGGCGGGCAACGGCAGCGCATCGCCATCGCCCGCGCCATGCTGCACGACGCCCCGATCCTCATCCTCGACGAACCCACCACCGGCCTGGACCGCGACTCCGAGGCGCTGGTGCTCGACGGCCTGCACCGGCTCACCCGCAACCGCACCACCTTCGTCATCTCGCACCACCCCGCCGCGCTGGCCCGGGTCGACCGGATCGTCGAGGTCCGCGACGGGCAGCTGACCGCGAGAGTGTCTACTCGATATTGGCGGCGTGACCATGGTGCTGACCCTGTTCCAAGAAGGGTTCCGAGCAGCCACAACCCCGCCGACCGACCTACCCGGCCCGGGCACCGCGCCGGCGGCCACTGACTAGCGACGCGCGGCAGCGCTGGGCAGCCACGCTTTCGCGACGGCGTCGACGTCGTCGGACGACGGTGGCCGGCCGAGGGCGCCGGCGCTCTCGGAGCGGCGCAGCCCGTCGATGAGCAGTTGCAGGTAACGGTCATGGAGGTCGGGACGGACCTGATGGCTGTGGTGGGCGATCTCGGTGACCATCATCAGCAGCAGTGGAACATCGTGGACGGTGATGTCGGGTCGCAGGGACTTCTCGCTCTGCGCGCGCTCGACGAGCGCGGTGATGGGTGGTTCCACCCGTTCGCGGATGCGGTCGTACAGCGTGAGGCTCAGCTCGGCGCCCAGCGCCAGATCCCGCAGGCCCCGATCGGCTGCCTGCATCCGCACCGCGGCTCGCAGGAACATGGTGAGTCCGTCCCAGCCGGTGGGCGCCTCGAGTGCCGCCTCGGCGACCCGGACCTGTTCACGCAGCTTCTCCTCCAGCGCGACCTCCAGCAGAGCCTCCTTCGTCGGGAAGCGCCGGTACACCGTGCCGATCCCGACGCCGGCCTGGCGGGCGACGTCGTCGAGGGTGGCAGCCACGCCGCGCGCCGCGAAGACCTCACGAGCGGCCTCGATGATGCGCTGCCGATTGCGTTCGGCGTCCCGGCGTAGCGGCCGCGCGGTTCGGGTGGCGTCAGTCACCTGCCCAGCCTAGCAACCGGAGGTGGGTGCTCAACTTATCCGCCTCAACCCATGGCATTCATGAACGCTAATACATCGCTCCGACACCTGCAACAACCGCCTCACAGTGCTGAAAAAGATGGACTGGGTGCTGCAAAAATCGCCGGGTCGCGTCGAGCGCCAACGGGGTCGGCCCGCATCCTGCCCGGCTCGACACCGAACCAGGACCGGCCGCGGCGCTACTGCCGAGATCCGCCGGCGGCCGTACTCGACGTTGACAAAACAGTGATGAATCTGAAACTTTGAATTCGCTATGCCGCAAGAAGCTGGCAAACACCACGAAATTTCTGTTGCACGGTCCGAAAGATCCAGGCGGACGCCCCCGCCCGCCCTGCTCCGTTCATCTGCGTCGCCCGCACCTCGCCGTCCTCCCCGTCGTTCTCACAGAACTGAGACGCCATGACACGCAAGCAACTCAGCCGAAGGCTGCTGGCCCGTCTCCTCGCGGCGGGCCTGACCGCCGCCGTCGCGCTCGCCCCCACGCCCGCACGTGCGGCCGCCGGACCCGATCTCGCCGCCGGCAAGCCGGTCACCGCCAGTGGCGCCAACGGCCCCTACGTCGCGGCAAACGTCAACGACGGCAACCCGCAGACGTACTGGGAAGGCCCGGCCAACGCGTTCCCGCAATGGGTACAGATCGATCTCGGCAGCGCCGTCGGCGTCGGTCAGGTCGTGCTCAAGCTGCCACCCGCGGCGGCCTGGGCCACCCGGACCCAGACGCTCAGCGTGCAGGGCAGCGCCGACGGCAGCGGCTTCAGCGCGCTCTCCCCCTCGGCCGGCCGGATCTTCGATCCAGCCACGTCCAACACGGTCACCCTCGACTTCGACACCACAACCGTCCGGTACGTCCGGGTGAACATCAGCGGCAACACCGGGTGGCCGGCCGCTCAGCTCGCCGAGTTCGAGATCCACGGTACGGACGGGGGCGGGGATCCGGGCGAGCCGCCGGCGGGCACCAACCTGGCCGGCGGCAAACCGATCGCGGCGTCGTCGTCCAGGTACGACTTCGTGGCCGGCAACGCCAACGACACCAGCCCGACGAGCTACTGGGAGTCCAACGGCTACCCGGCGACGCTGACCGTGCAGCTCGGCGCCGACGCCGACGTCACCGCGATCATCGTCAAGCTCAACCCGGACCCGGTCTGGAGCACCCGTACCCAGAATCTCCAGGTCCTCGGCCGGGCACAGACCGCGACCGGATTCACCTCGCTGAAGGCCCGGGCCGACTACACCTTCAACCCGGCGACCAATCAGAACTCGATCACGATCCCGGTCACCGGTCGCGCGGCGGACGTCCAGTTGCAGTTCTTCGGCAACACCGGAGCACCCGGCGGACAGGTCGCCGACCTGCAGGTGATCGGCGGCTGGGCACCGAACCCCGACCTCGTCGTCACCGCCGCGACCTGGACACCCCAGTCACCGGGCGAGACCAGCGCGATCACCCTCTCGGCGACGGTCAAGAACCAGGGCACGGCCGCCGCGGCCGCGACCACCGTGGACTTCAAGCTGGGCGGCAACGTCGTCGGCAGCGCACCGGCCGGCGCCCTCGCACCCGGCGCGTCGACCACCGTCTCGGCGAACATCGGCGCCCAGCCGATGGGTAGCTACCCCGTCGCGGCAGTCGTCGACCCGGACAACACGGTCGCGGAGCAGAACAACGGCAACAACACCTTCACCGCGTCCACGCAGCTGGTGGTCGGTCAAGCACCGGGTCCGGACCTGCGGGTCACGGGCATCACGACGAACCCGGCGAACCCGGCCGTCGGCGCGGCGGTCTCGTTCACCGTCGCGGTGCACAACCGCGGCACCAGCGGCGCCGGCGCCTCGACGACCCGGCTCACGGTCGGCGGCACGACGCTGAGCGGCACCACCCCGGCGATCGGCGCCGACGCGACGGCCACCGTGGCCATCACCGGCGCCTGGACCGCGACCAGCGGCGGAGCCACCCTGACCGCCACCGCGGACGCGACCGACGCCGTCGCCGAGACGAACGAGAACAACAACGTGCTGACCCGCTCGGTCGTGGTCGGCCGGGGCGCCGCGGTGCCGTACGTCGAGTACGAAGCCGAGGCCGCCCGCTACCAGGGCACCCTGCTGGAGACCGACGCACTCCGCACCTTCGGGCACACCAACTTCGCCACCGAGTCCTCGGGACGCAGATCGGTACGGCTGAACAGCACCGGCCAGTTCGTCGAGTTCACCTCGACCAACCAGGCGAACTCCATCGTGGTCCGCAACTCCGTCCCGGACGCGCCGGGCGGCGGCGGCCAGGAGGCGAGCATCAGCCTCTACGTCAACGACCAGTTCGTACGGAAACTGACGCTCTCCTCGCGCAACAGCTGGGTCTACGGCACGACGGACGACACCGAGAGCCTGTCGAACTCGCCCTCGGCCGACGCGCGGCGGTTGTTCGACGAGTCGCACGCGCTGCTCGCCCAGTCGTATCCGGCCGGTACCCGCTTCAAGCTGCAGCGCGACGCCGGGGACAACGCGTCGTTCTACATCATCGACTTCATCGACCTCGAGCAGGTGGCGCCGGCCGCGAGCCAACCGGCCGGCTGCACCTCGATCACCACGTACGGTGCGGTCCCGAACGACGGCAACGACGACACCGCGGCCATCCAGCGGGCCGTGACGGACAACCAGAACGGCGTGATCAGCTGCGTCTGGATACCTGCCGGGCAGTGGCGCCAGGAGCAGAAGATCCTCACGCCGGACCCGGCCCGCGGCCAGTACAACCAGAAGGGCCTGCGCAACGTCACCATCCGGGGCGCCGGCATGTGGCACTCCCAGCTCTACTCGAACACCCAGCCGCAAAACGTGGTGGGCAACATCAACCACCCGCACGAGGGCAACGTCGGCTTCGAGATCGACGACAACACGCAGATCTCCGACCTGGCGATCTTCGGCAACACCCAGAACCGGGCGAACCGCGGCCACGCCCTCAACGGCCGGTTCGGCAAGAACACCGAAATCAGCAACGTCTGGATCGAGCACGTCAACGTCGGCGCCTGGGTCGGCCGCGACTACTCGGACACCCCCGCCTACTGGAACCCCGGTGACGGGCTCGAATTCTCCGGCATGCGCATCCGCAACACCTACGCGGACGGCATCAACTTCAGCAACGGCACACGCAACTCGCGGGTGTTCAACTCGTCGTTCCGCACCACGGGCGACGACTCACTGGCGGTCTGGGCCAACCCGTACGTGAAGGACCAGGCGGTGGACATCGCGTCGAACAACCGCCTCGTCAACAACACCGTGCAACTGCCGTGGCGGGCGAACGGCCTCGCCATCTACGGCGGATCGAACAACGCGATCGAGAACAACCTGGTCTACGACACGATGAACTACCCCGGCATCATGCTGGCGACAGACCACAGCCCGCTGCCGTTCGGCGGAACCACCCTGATCGCCAACAACGGCCTCTACCGAACCGGCGGCGCGTTCTGGGGCGAGGCGCAGGAGTTCGGTGCGATCACGCTGTTCCCGTCGTCGCGGGACATCACCGGCGTCACCATCCGGGACACCGAGATCGCCGACTCCACCTACGACGGCATCCAGTTCAAGACCGGCGGCGGCAACATGCCCAACGTCGCGATCACCAACGTCAAGATCGACGGCTCCAGGAACGGCGCGGGAATCCTGGCCATGGGCGGCGCCCGCGGCAACGCGACGCTGTCCAACGTGACGATGACGAACTCGGCCGACGGAGACGTCGTCATCCAGCCGGGCTCGAGCTTCACCATCACCGGACGCTGAGGTCGAGGCTCCAACTCAGGGCCGGCCCCCGGTGCGTACGCCGGGGCCGGCCCTGAACGACGTTCCCCCAGAACGCCCAACCACCACCGCGCCCACACCGCACTCGGAGGACAACCGCCCATAGCCGGTGATCTATGTCACCACCACATCACATGGGCGAAACGTGTATCTTCTTCCCGTCCAGTCATCGACTTGGACGATTCACATTTCTAGTACGGGGGATTTCTGTGCGTAGGTCAATCGGTCAAAAGGCACTTTCCGTCCTCGGGAGCGCCGCCGTGGCGCTGACCGCCGTGGTCGGCGTCCAGGTCGCCACCAGCCAGTCCGCCTCCGCGGCCGCCTGCATCTCCACGGACAACGTGCACTCCTGGTACGTGAACGGCAGCGCGTCCGCTGGAAACAGCAAGTCGCCGACCTACACGACGACCGCGAACTGCCAGGACATCAACTTCGCCCTCGGGGAGGTCGCAGAGAGCGGCGACGCCGTCGGCAGGGTGCGGGTCTGCTTCGTCGGCGCCGGGTACTGCCAGAGCAGCTGGAAGTCGTACAACAGCAGGACCCAGAACCGCATCGTGGTCGCCACCAACGTGTCAGACGGCACGACCTTCAAGATGGAGTTCGACTGGGGCACGGGCACCGTCGCCGACCGCTTCGGTTTCGGGATCTGGGCCTGAACTGACCGCTGAGTAGGTCCAGAGCGCGGTGGCGGGATTACGCCCGGTCCGTTGCTCTGGACCTCTCGCCGAGTGAAGTGGGTCGCCAGCGAGGCGCCCGTGGTGCGGGTCCTTTCCACGCCCATCACCAGCCCAGCCGTCCGCCGTGACATCGAGGCGTTCTTGCTCACGCTGGCCCGCCACGAGTACGAGCATGCCGCTTGACCAGCCCGGACGTATTCCGGCAGGCACCACGTCCGCGATACACGGGATGTCGCCGTCGCGGGCCATGGCCCGGGAGCCCGCGCCATGACCGCGCACATAAAGAAACCGATTCGGGGGAACGGGTTCGCATGTCAACAGTTGCACGCAGGGGCTCATCTGGAGCCGGATTCGTCATCGACGCAACGACACTGTCTGTCGCCGGTGATTTCCACCACGGATCTGGCAACCGATAACCGCACGGCCTCCACCTGATCTGGTGATGAGAAGGCCCACCGAGCCCCGCGCTCCCTATTTCCAAGGCAGACTGTCATGCGTTCCCAGAGGGTATTGTCGATAGCAGTAGCGTTGCTGGCATGTGGCCTCGCCGGCTGCAGCGATGTCAGTGAACCGTCAAGTGGGAAACCCACTGCGATAAATCAGCAGACCTACCACCTTGACGATCGTGACATCAAAGAAGGCGAAGATCTCCAAAACAGGCTGATGGCCGATGGCTCCGTGAGCCGTAGTGATTACGAGCAAGCGGTAAAAGCGGTGGGCGAATGCTTCGCGCGATACAATCTGAGGTTTACCGACGAGGGGTGGGACCCCGTTGGAAACCAGACGATCGATTTCACCTTCGGTAACCCCGAACTCTCGGACGATGAGGTTCTCGGCTACGGAGACGGCTGCCAGAAGGTTTACCTGGAAAGAATCCAGGAGTCATTCGTGGCATCGTCCGAGCCCGTCATGGATCCCGCGATCCTGAAAGCGTCGCAGAATTGCTTGTCCAAGCAGGGAATCCAGACAACCAGGAACGAGACGAACATAGAGGACCTGGTCGCCAGCGCGGGGAAGGCTGCGTTCGACGATGTCCTTAAGTGCGTCAAGGAGTCGGCGCAGACACTTCATCCCAACCGGTCGCTGAACATCGGCGTGTGAAGCGGGGAATCTCTTTTCCTTCTCCGACTGCGACGTTTTCCACCCCATCTCGCTCAGCCGGGCGGAACCCGATTGGCCGGCAGAGCATTTCTCGGTACCGAACCTGCTCACCGTTGTTCGTCCGTGAGCAGGGAATCTTAGCTGGTCAACCAAAGTAAGGAGTTTCATCCATGGGGGTCAAGAAGGCGGCTAAGCCGCCGTTCGTAAGTGCTCTGGCGGTGTCCACTGCGATCGTCACGGGCGTGATCGCGTTTCCAGCCCCGGCTCTCGCTGCGAACAGCACGTTCATCGACCGTGGGGACTGCAGGTGGCATGCGGAGGTCTGGTCGGGAGAGGCCGAGACCGAGCGCGTCGACACCGATGGTGGCTGCACGGGGCACAGTTGGGCTCGAATCAAGGTCGACGGGTCTTGGCGTTCTTGGCAACACAAGGAGAGGTGGATCGTCATCCCTCTGCCCAGCGCCGCGCACCCGATTCAGCAGAGCCAGCACAAGACCTGCTCCGACTGCGGCGTTTACACGCTGACTCCGACTTTCTAGCACTCCACCTCCTCTTGGCAGTTTCAACGACGAATAGGAGAGCAGTACAGATGAAGAAGCTCAGCTTCATGGGATCGGCTACCGCATTGGCGCTGGCGGCAGTCGCTGTGATGGTGCCGTCGTCCGCCTCCGCAGCGGCTGGCCCCACCACACGAATCATCGAGCGAAGCGGTTGTCTCTGGACGGCGGAGAACTGGGGATTCGAGGCGGAGACCCATCGTTCAGCCCCCAACGACTGCGCTGGACATGCTTGGGTCCAGATCAAGGTCAACAATTCCTGGTCTGCCTGGAAGCACGATTACAATGAGGCGAAACTGCCGGCGCCCTCCGGGCAGAGGATCCAGCAGAGTCGGCACAAGACCTGCACAGACTGCGCTGCCATCACCCTCAACGCGCCCAGCTGACCCTGTCGCCAACAATTCATCGAGGGCATCACCGTAAGGTCCTGCATCCTCGACGGATACGGCTTTGACCATGGGTTTCGCCGATTCCCGCGGCATCGCTTCCTGACAGCTACCGAACCGGCCCGAGCAACGGCATGGCGAATCCGCCACCCATCTCGGGCCGGTTCCGTGCTTTCGCGTGCCCCTCGTGCACCCGGGCCCTCTACCAGTAGCCGCGACTCAACTACTGGCCGGGCCACGCGAACCGCGAGGGATGATGCTCAAGCCCGACGGATGGCCGATCGGTCGCGCCAGATCTAGCATGATCTCCATGAGCGACGTCACCGCCGGTGAGGTACCCGAGCTGGCGTTCACACTCCCGACCATCCCGGCCTCTGCCGGAGCTCTGGTGCGTGGCCGCAAGGGCCGATTGCTCATCCTGAAGCCGACGTACAAGGGCGGTTGGACGATCCCGGGTGGGATTGTCGAGATCGGCGAGTCACCCTGGGAGGCGTGTCGCCGCGAAACCAACGAGGAGTGCGGCCTCAACGTCACCACGGGGCGGCTCGTGTGCGTAGACTTCCTGCGCCCACGGCCTGGCCGTCCGGGTGGTATGCGCTTCCTTTTCGACTGCGGCGTCTTCGACGACGCCGTCTTGGACACGGTGGTCCCCCAGCCGGTCGAGATCGCCGAAAGCCGGATCCTGCCGATCGACACGGCGCTGCCTCTGCTGAGCGGACCGGTCCGACGTCGGGTACGCGCCGCCTGGAAGACCAAACGGGTGCGCTATCTCGAGGACGGCCGCCCTGTGCAGGGGATCAGTTCTTAGCAGATCTCTGCCATGGTCGGACGCCGCGCGCACCGGAACGCGCGGAAGAGGGCGCGGGAGCTTGTCCGCTTCCGCGCCCTGACCGTCAGTGTGCCCCTCGGCCGGCCGTCACGCGGCCTTCACGAAGTACTGTGCGGCCGATCCGTTGCAGTCCCAGATCTGCAGTCGCGCGCCGTCCGCTGTCGAGCCGCTCGGGGAGTCCAGGCACTTGTTGGAGTTCGGGTTGCGCAACCGGTTACCTTCCTGGACCCAGTTCTGTGCGCCGCTGCCGTTGCAGTCCCAGAGCTGCACCTTCGTGCCGTTGGCCGTACCCGCGCTGGTGACGTCGAGGCACCGGCCCAACGTCCGCAGGGTCTGGCCGTCCCAGCTCCACTGCTGGTCCTTCGAAAGAGAAGGTCCCTGGCAGGTCCACAGCTGCACGGCCGCGCCATTGCCGCCCGTGTCGTTTCCGGCCACGTCCACGCACTTGCCGCCCGGCCCGTTGACCTGCGTCGCGGGTCCGCCCGTCGGAGGCGGCGTCGTGCCCCCGCCGTCCTGGTAGTAGCGCACGTAGTCGATCGATGCGGTGAGCGGGAACTGGCTTTGCACGGGGTTCTGTCCGGGGTACGTGCCGCCCAGCGCCAGGTTGAAGATGATGTGGAACGGCTTGCGGAACTCCTCCAGGGTCGCCGGTGTCGTGTCGATCACGTGCGTTTGCACACCGTCGACGTACCAGCGGATCTGCGCGGCCGTCCACTCGATCGCGTAGACGTGGAAGGCCGCGGCGTTGTTGACGGCGGGGTTCGCGACGTAGTTGGCGTTCTGACCCGCTGTCCACGGGAACACGCCGGTCCGGAGATCCCAGAAGATGTTGTTCGTCACGGTCGCGTTCGCGTTCGCGTGTTCCATGATGTCGACCTCGCCGCAACTGGCCCAGTTGGTGGGCAGGCGGTCGTAGTAGGTCTGTGCAGGGTTGTAGGCGCTCGTGGACGTCTCGTCGCACGCGTCACCGAGCATCCAGAAGGCCGGCCACGAGCCGGTGGCGGTCGGGAGCGCCATGCGCGCCTCGATGCGGCCGTACTGGAAGGAGCGCTTCGTGTCCGTCGTCATGCGGCACGACGTCTGGTAGAAGTTGCGGCCGTTGACGGTGATGGGCGTCGTGAGCCAGTTGGCGCGCATCACGAGGTTGCCGCCGGACTGCGTGCAGTTCTCGGGGCGGTACCACTCCCACTCGCCGTTGCCCCAGCCGTCGAAAGCATTGAGGCCGGGGTTGAGGCCGTTGCCGACGTTGTAGTTCCAGTTGGCGCTGCTGGGCGCGCCGGACCCGTTGAACTCGTCGGCCCACACGAGGTTCCAAGCGGCCTGTGCGGGCTGCTGCTGGACGACCGCGCTGCCGACGAGTGCGGTGACGGCCGCGGTGAGGAGGACCAGGAGGCGCCGGAGGTTGCGTGACAGCGCTCGGTCCGCGAAACCTGCATTCTTTGTCACGGAGAACGTCCTCTCGTACGGAGTGGTCGATCTACTGCGGGGGTGACATGAGAGCGTTTTCTGTAAACATTGTTACGTAAATATTTCCAGATGTCGATGCGTTGGGTCGGCACTGGCGGACCGAGCGCTGGGGAAGCGCCTGGGCGGTCATTCCGGTCGATCGCGTTTGCGCATGGCGACTCGGACAGCACGGCGTGTGACCGCTCCGCCGCTCGGGATCGTCGCGCGGCTGCGCACGCGGTGCCCTGCGTGCCGGACACAACGCGCCGACACTCTGCGCGTCAGGGACCGAACTCGTCGGAGTCAGCGCGTCGACGTCGCCGCCACCGAGAGGCGCTCACGACCGCGTGAGGACACCGTGCGCGGCGCGGAAGGCGCGGGTTCAGCTGGATCTGGTCGACGTCCGGCCAGTCCGGCCTCGTCCAGCAGCCGTGGCAGCCCCGTTCACGGCCGGCGGCCGAGGGCCCGGGCGCTCAGCGGGCTGAGTCTCGGCGACGCGAGGATGCGCTGCTCCAGGAAACGTACGACCGGGTGGCCGGTGACCTCCGAGCGCCGTACGACGGAGTGGGTGCCGCCGGCGAACTCGGACAGGGCCTCCAGGTCGCCGGCGTAGCGGGTGAACTCCTCCGGCGTCACGTAGAAGATGGTCGGCCGGGGAGGATCGCCGTCGCCGGCCCAGTCGAAGGGCCAGGCGAGTTGCTCCTCGGTGCCGGCGCGGGCCGGATCAGGGGTGACCGAGTACTGCGCCGTCAGGATCTCCAGCAGGCGGGCCTGAGCGGGCGTCGTGAAGTCGGCGATGTCCTCGGGCAGCGTGTCCAGCGACCACGGGCGCTCCGTGCCGGGAGCCGGCACGAACGACACCGAGACGGTCTGGTTGAGGTCGAAGGTGTACATGCCGTCGTACAAGGAGGCGTTTTCGGCCTCCTCGTCCCAACCGCGCGCTCGTACCCGAACGTTGTAGTCGGCGTCCGACCCCAGTTTCACCGGTCCACCCCCTTTCTCGCAGGCTAGCGGCCGCCCAGGATCTTGCGGATCTCGGGCTCGTAGACCGCCTCCTCGCGCTTGCCGGTGACCACGCCCCCGCCGGGGGTCCGCACCTCGAACGCCTGCTCGTCGGTGACCACGCCGCGGGCCTCGTCGTCGGCCGGGTGGACGCCGGCCGTCCGCTCGTCGCCGACTCGGCGCCGATTGAGCTCGGGCGCAACGGTCCCCGGCTTCTCCACGCGGGCCGGACCGGTGGTGCTGGTCGCGGCACGGCTGCGCAGCTCCTTCGGCACCTCTTCGAGTCTGGACACGCGGCTGCCGGTTGGCGGCGGCGCGGGGGCGTCGATGATCGGGTTACCGGCGGCCGCGCGGGCCTGTTCGGCGCCGAGCCAGGACGGACCCGCCGTAGTGGTGGGGGCCGTCCGGCTTCGCGTCGGGGTGGGCGGCTCAGAGGTACGCGTGGGCCGCTGCAACACCGGCGGGGTCGTGCCGTCGCGCGGCGTGGTGTCACCGCCGGTGGGCGCGGTGGGGCGCATCTCCTGCCGGCTGCCGGGGCGGACCCGGTCGCGGTCGCCGGTGGGATTCTTCAGTACCGGCGGTGCGGTGTTGCCGGTCGGGCGGCCGAAGGCGCCGTCGCCGGCGGCGGTCGGCTTGACCGGCGTGCGCTGGCCCGAGCGGTCGTCCCGGCCACGCTCGCCTGGCCGGCCCGGCTGCGGCTGGCCCGGGTTGGCCCGGGACGGATCGGCCGGCACGTTCGGTCGGCGCAGCGTCTTGCCCGGCGGTTGGGTGGATCCCGGCGGGAGCTGGCTGCCGCCGCCCGGTCCTCTGGTGAAGGCGTTCTTGGTCAGCTGGCCGGGATTCGGCGGCTTGCTCGTGTTCGGCGCCGGCGGGGCGGCCGACTTGTTCAGCTGTGACGGCGCCGGACCGGTGCCGGGGTTGGTGACCGGTGGCTTCACGCCCGGGTTGGTGAACGCCGGGGGCGGCGGTGGCAGGGTGGTGAGCATCGGCGGATTCACCGGCGGGTTCACCGGATTCGGTGTGCCCGGGTTCGAGGGCAGATCGGTCGCCGGCGCCTCCGGCGCGTCGGACGGTGCCTTCGGCGGGGTGATCGTCGGCTTGTCCTCGCCCGGCAGCGGCGGGGCGGGCGGCTGGTTCTGCTGAGCCGGTGGGGGCGGCGGCGGGACGCCCGGCGGCAGCGTGCCGGGATTCGGCGCGCCCGGAGGCAGCGACGGCGCGTTCGGCATGGCGGGTCTGCCCGGCGTGTTGAGGACCACGTTCATCGGGCGGTAGGGCGGGCCGACACCGGTGTTCACCATCGAGGTGTACTCGTAGTGCTCGTTGCCGACCCGGTAGGCGAGTTCCTGGGCCCGTCGTTGGAAGTCCCGGGTGACCTGGTCGACCTGCTCCTTGACCTGCTGTTGCTTGGAGTCGTCCCAGGTCTCGAAGCCGTAGTGCCGTGAAACGTCGACCCATTCGCTGAGCTGGCCGGCGAAGTCGACCTTCTGGGCGTTCTTGAGCGCCTGTTCGTACTCGGTCCAGAGGGTGTCGATGTCACGCCGGGCGTCGATGGTGATCTGCGTGAGATGGCGCAGGGCGGTGACGTTCTTCTGGACGGCGTCCATCCAGACGTCCAGATAGGCGAGGGCCTCGCCCGGGCCTTTGCGCAGGAACGCGTCCCGGGCCTTCGGCGACTCCCAGCGTTCGTCGTGCAGCAGGGTGCTCTCCCGCAACACGTACGTCCGGACGTTGTCCAGCATGGTCCACGCGTTCTGCCACTGGTCGCCCAGCGCGGAGACCTGCTCCGGGTGCATGTTGTGGATGCGTGCCCGGATCTCCTCGATCGTCATGTTGTTGCCGTCGCCCGCCTTCGAGGTGAACGGTTCCGACGACGACTCGTGCTGGCCGTAGTGCAGCTGCCCGCTGTACGGGCTGTATCCGTAGTTCGGATCCGCCTTGGCGCCCCAGTAGTCGACCATGTGCTCAGAGGCTGCCGTTCAGGTACGGGTCGTACTTCTCGTTGAGAGGTTTCTGCACGCCGGGCTGCCCCTCGGTCTCGGCGCCGATCACGATCCGGTCGGTCACGTCGCCCTTCGCGTTGTACGTCGTCTCGGTGCGCGCACCGGTCTCCGGGTCGATCGTGATCTCGCGGCGCCCGCCCGTGCTGGTCTGCGCGGTCTCCCCGGTCATCTCGCCCTTGCCGTCGTACGTGGTCGTCGTGGTGGTCGTGGTGTCGCCGCTCGTGACCACCTTCACCTGCTGGTTCCTGGTGGCGTCGTACGACGTCGTGGTGCGGGTGCTGCTGGTCGACACCACGTCACCCTTGCTGTTGTAGACCGTGGTCGTGACGACCGTGGCGCCGGTGCCCGGAATCGTGGTCGTCACCACCTCGCGGGTCTGACCGGTGACCACGTTCTCCGAGGTCAGCGTCGACTGGTACGGCGACTGGACGGTGGAGGTAGCCGGACCCCACTCGGCGCTCGTCTCGGTCGGCGGAACGACACCGGCGGCGCCCGCGCGCAGCGCCTCCTCGTACGTCTGCCCGATGCCCTTGGGCAGCCCGGCCGGGCGCGGGACGCTCTTGTCGCCGAAGGCGAACAGGACGTCGTTGAGGTCCGCGGCGCCGATGGCGTCGCCGTTGCCGTAGATGTCCGCGATGGTCTGCGCCGCGGAGCCCACGTTGAACAGGGTCTCGCCGAGATTGCCGAGGTAGGCGCTCAGCTCGGAGGCGTTGGCCAGAAGCTGCGACCGAAGGAAGGCCGCCTCGCCGAGCACCATGCCGTTCCACGCCTCGACCGGCATGCTGAACAGCTCTTTGAGGTGGGCGGCGCGGCCGGCCAGGTCGAGCCGCTGGTCCAGCATGTCTTTGGCGTAGTCGCGCAGGCCCTCGACATCGACCTTCAGTGGGTCGCCGCTCACCCACGGTGCGTGGGTGTTCGCGTACGTCTCCGAGGAGTACGGCGCGGTCTCCCCTGGTTCGTGGCCCATCCTGCCTCCCCGTCCTGGCTGCCCGTCCGACACGACACCGTAGCGCTGCCAGGGTAGTCGGCCGGGAGCGTGGTGGCGAAGAAGGACTTGAATGTCGATCGTGGCACAAACCGTTGACGCGAATTGGCCACTCCGGGTGGCCGCGGCTGGACGATCACCGTTACCGTCAGCGTTCGATGCAGAATCGTGTGCCGCTTCGATCGGAGCGAGCCGACACCGAGAGGCGGGGTGAACCACTTTGTCAGCGACACCCGGAATGGGCCAGGTCCATGCCACCCAGGACCAGCTGAACGCGATGGCGCAGCGATGTGAGGACACCGGCCAGAACATCACGACCGGCATGGCGCAGCTGCTGGACCGGGTCCAGTCGCTCGGCGGCGGGGGCATGGCGGGCGCGGCCAACAACGCTCTTCAGGACGTTTCCGTGCAGCTCAACGAGGGCCTCAAGAAGATCATCAACGCGCTCGACGAACTGGCCGGCAAGATGAGCAACGCCTCCACGCAGTACGGCGTGAACGACGAGGACGCGGCCAACGAGATCCGCGCCGCGGCGGCCGCCACCGGCGACAGTTCCGTGATCAGCATCCTGCGCGGCTGAGGGGAGATTTCGACATGAGCATCACCTACAACTTCGGTCAGATCAACGACGTCGCCACCGCGATCGGCACTTTCCAGGGCCGGATGGACCAGGATCTGAACGATCTCTACACGGCGTTCACGCAGCTGTTCGCGCAGGACTGGCAGGGTCAGGCGGGTACCGCCTGCGACGAGGCCCGGCAGAAGTGGAACCAGGGCGCTACCGAGATCAAGGCCGCGCTGGCCAGCGTCGGCGTGAAGCTCGGCGCGTCGGCGGACCGGATGCAGCAGATCGACCAGCAGATCGCGGCCGGAATGTAGTGGAGCCGGCCGGCGCCGGCCGGACATCCCCATCGGATCGTCCGGCCGGTCGCCCGGCCGGGTGAGAGAGGCGAGGAAGTTGGCGGACGTACCGGGGCGACCCGACTGGGGCGTGCTCCGCGGCATGATGGCCGACCTGCAGAAGGCCACCAAGGGCCTGCCCGACCTGCAGCGCAGGATGCTGGAGGTGACCGGCACGGCCTGGTCACCGGACGGCATGATCAAGGCGGTCGTCGGCCCGCGCGGGCATCTGCTCGAGCTGGACATCGACCCGCGGGTGCTGCGCCAGCCGAACTCGAAGGCCCTGTCGGCGAGCATCGTGCAAACCGTGCGCGCGGCCGTCGAGAACGCCGGCGAACAGAGCCGTGAGCTGCTCAGCGGCAGCCTGCCCGGCGACCTGCGCGCCATCGGCGACACCGACATGACCACGTTCGTCGGCAGCCACGACGCCGACGTACGCCTGCGGAGCGAGGATCGCGAATGAGCAACTTCGTGGAGATCAGGTCCAGCCCTGCCGAGATCATCAGCATCGCCACCGGCCTCCGTAACCGCGGGGCCGACCTGGTCACGGCGGTGTCCGGCATCTGTCACGAGATCGAGGCGCAGGAGCGGGAACCCAAGACGTTCCCGAGCGACCAGTTCACCGACCCGTTCGTGGCGCAGTACAAGAAGGTCGCCGACGCCACCGACGGCGACGGCCACCCGGCCAACGAAGCCGTACGGCTCGGCGCCGCGTACTGCGGCACGAAACTCACCGAGATCGGCGACTTCGTCAACAAGGCGATGGTCAACTACGAGGCCGGCGACCAGCAGGGCGCGACCGAGATCAACCAGAGCGCCCGCTGACGCATGAGCCACGAGGAACACGAGGTCATGACCTCGATCCTCGACTGGTTCGGCCAGATCGAGGAGTGGATCCCCGGTGCCGGGTCGTGGGCCGCTGACCTGCTGATCGGCCCGATTCCGCTGGCGTACGCCAACAACGCCTACGACCTGGCCGACCAGTGGGGACGGCTCGCGGACGCGCTCAACGAGGCGTACCAGGAGGTCATGCAGGCGGCCAACCCGATCCTGGAGAACTGGTCGGGCGACGGCGCCGCGCAGGTCTTCACGCAGGAGTGGTTCGCGTACCTCGAAGGTCTGCGCCAGACCGCCGAGAGCGCCGCCCAGATGCAGCGCGGCGCCCAGAACTTCGGGCTCGAGGTCGAGCTGATGAAGTTCATGGCGGCCCTGAACCTGATCATGCTCGCGGTCTCCATCTACATGTTGATCGCCGCCGCGATCCCGACCGCCGGCGCCGCGCTCGGCGCCGCGCCGGGCCTCTTCGCCGCCTGCCGCATCGCCCTGGCGAAGGCCGCCACCACCACGGTCAGCAAGATCGCGGCGCTCGAGCTGCGGGTCGTCATGCGCAGCCTCGCCACGCTGTTCACCAAGCTTCCCGGCGCGATCGCCACCCGGGTCAGCCCGGCCGTGATCCGGGCCGCCGCCCCACGCGTCATCGCCGCCGCCGGCCCGCGGATCACCTCGGCGATGACCAGGGACGCGATCGCCCGGGGAGCCCGCACCATCGTGGCGCGCGGCATCTCCAAAGCGGTCGCCAACCGGCTCGCCGCACAGAGTCTGCGCGGGCTCGCCGCCCAGCAGGTCGGCGGCGTGCTGCGCCGGCAGGCCATGCGAGAGGCGCAGCGCCAGCTCTCCAAGGAGATCCGCCGGCAGCTGGTGCAGAACTGGGCCCGCCGCGGGGTCCAGCAGGCCGCCACCACCACCGTCGGCCGGATCGCGGCCACCCGGGCCGCGGAGGTCACGCTCGGCAAGGAGTTCGCCAAGTACGTCGGGGTCCGCGTCGCCTTCGGCGCCGGCTTCATGGGCGGCGGCAATCTGCTCGGCCAGTTCGGCCAGGGACTGTCCGGCAACCGGACCGAAGGTCTCGACTGGGGCCAGATCAGGACGCACACCATCCAGGGCGCCGCCTACGGCGCCGGCATGTTCGGCGGCGTGGTCGGGCACGGCGTCGGGGGCGGCCTCGCCGGTGGCGGATTGACGTACGGCCAGGAGCTCGTCGACTACCTCAAGAGCGACGGCAAGAACGAGATCGACTGGGGCGCCGTGCGGCACAGCGCGGCCGAGGGCGCGATGGCGGGTGTCGTCTTCGGCGGCCAGACGGTCCTGGAGAACGCCAACCCCGGCATGCCGCACACCCGGATGGGCTCGGTCCGCATCGGCGCCGACGTGCAGTTCCTGCCGGGCGACAACGGCGGCTTCAACCTCGCGTCGACCCGGGCGAACGGCCGCGAAGGGCTGTTGCTGACCAGCGACGGTTACGTGGCGTTCGAGCGCCGCGGCGAGGTCAGTGTCCCGGACGAGATCGCCGGACGCTCCGATGTGGTCGCCGCGATGAACCAGCACTTCCCGAGCGGCGCCGTCGACGCGCCCGCGCCACGCGGTGAGGGCGGCGGTGGCGCCGGCGCGCGGTCCGGGGACAACACCACCGGAGTACGGCAGGGCGGTGGGGACCGGGACACCGGCGGCCGGCCGCAGGACCCGGCCCCGAGAACCGAGGAACGGGTACGGGTACCGGCTGATCCGGACGGGGCCGGGGCCGGACGGGGCGCCGAACCACCCGCCGGTTCCGACCGCCCGGCAGCGGACCGCAGCGGGGCAGATGGCGGACACCCGCCGGACTCCGGGACGCCGGCGCGGCCTGCGGCCCCTGATCGTGGGCCCGTCGCCGAGAACGGCCCGGCAACCGACCGGGGACCCGGCGCCGATCGCACGCCGGTCACGGACCGTGCCCCGGACGGCGACCGCACGCCTGCCGCTGACCGTGGGCCGGTCGCGGAACCGCGGACCACAGCGGACACGACGACCTCCACGGGTGACCGGACCGGCTCGGCCACCGACCGTGGGGCGCCTGAGCACACGGTGCCGGAGCGGCGCGCGGACGACGCTCCCCCGCCCGGCCGGCCGGCGGACGGCCCGGCGCGTACCGACACGACGCCGACCGGCCCCCGCGGCGACGGGCCGGTGCACGACGCCGATGCGCCGACGCCCCGCGACCCGGCCACGCCACGGGCGGACCAGGACACCGGCGCGCCACGCGAGGGCGACGACGCCGTACGCGGCCGCGGCGACGGCGATCCGCCCGCCGGACCACCACGGGACCCTGACGAGGCGGGCCCGCCGGCCGATCGAACCGGCGAGGAACCGCCGCTGCGCAGCGCCGGCGCCGAGGTCGGCGAGATGCCGACACCGGAGTCGATCCGGCAGGGCACGGTACGCATGGAGCTGCACCCCGACTTCCCGGACGTGACGCGGTTCCTCACCGACAACGGCTTCCGGCTGGTCGAGGACCCGGCCGGGCCACGGGTCGTCATCCGGCACGTCTACAGCGCCGACGGCAAGACGTTTCTGCACGAGGAACGCGAGGTGCGCCACCTCGACGGCATGCGCTGGCTGGATCTGGAGCACGAGCTCGACCACGTCCGGCAGATGCTCGACCGGTTCGGCGGCGAACTGGGCACCGAGGCGTACCGGGAGCGCGCCAACGGCACCCGCGTCGAACTCAAGGGCGCCCAGCGGATCCTGTCGGCCAAGTACGACACGATCGTCGAGTACCACGTGCGGCTGCAGGAGGCGATCCGGCTCCTCGAACGCGGCGTGGATCCCGCGCTGGCCCGCGAGCACCTGGCCGGGGTCGACGAACGCCGTGCGCTGATGAACCAGAAGGTGCACCAGCGCGACTCGGCGGCGCAGAACTGGCGGCGCGAGCACTTCTCCGACATCCCGTCCCTGGAGAACCGCCTGCGGGAGCTGCGGACCGACTTCGAGAACGGCCCGGCTGACCGTTCCGGCGAGCCGGGTGACGCGATGACCGGCGCGTCCATCCGGCCGCGGGACGAGTTCGCGGCGTACGACTGGGCGGAGCGGGCGTACGACCGGTTCCGGGCCGACGACGCGGACGTCGCCGAGATCGCCGGAAACCTCGGGGACGTGCCCCGCTCCGAGGGCCGGACCGGCTACACGCCGGCGGAGATCCACCAGATCAAGCAGCACCTGATGGTGGAGCCGCACCGGATCACCGATTACGACGGCACCGTCGAGATCCGGCGCTTCGACGCCTCCCCCGACATCGCCGAGGCCTGGATCCGGCTGCGGGAGGGCCGGCACCTCCCCGAGGACCTGGTGCTGCTCAACCACGAGCTGGCCGAGTCCAACTACATGCGCCGCAATCCCGAGGCGGACTACCGGGAGGCCCACGACGCCGCCAACCAGCAGCACAATTGGCAGGACATCGTGCCGGCGCGCACCGGCGAGGACCTGGACAACAGATGGGGAGGGCGGCACTCGGATGGCGCTGCTGGTCGACTTCCGGAAAACCCGCGAGGACGAGAGACAGGTGGAATATCAGTTCGGTCACCCGACGATGGACCGGGCGCTGGTGATCGAGAAGGTTTCGCTGGCGGGGAGCCCGGTGGACGGGACGGTGGACCGGGCGTACGCGGCGGTGCTCACGAAGATCCTTCGGCTGCGGCGCGAACGGGAGAGCTGGCCGGCGGGCGGGACGTACGCGGCGTAGACCCGTACCGTCTGGTGTCGGTCGACGGGCCCGTGCCGGACCATCCGGTGGCCGCGCCGCACGAGGTCGCCGCCGTGCTGGAGGCCGAGTTGGGCGCGCTGGTCGCCGGCCGCGAGGCCGGGGCGCCGGACCAGCCGCACCGCGCCGACTGGGATGCGGAGTCACGGACCCTGCGGGTCCGCTACGGCGACGGGCTCGAGATCGACGTCGTCGTGCAGGTCAACGAGTCGGTGCCGCCCGGGCGGTCGGTGGTGGTCCGGCCCGCGCTGGAGCCGCTGGACGGCGGCGGCTGGCGGCAGACGCAACCGGCCGGTGTGGTGCTGTCGCCGCATGTCCCGGGAGATCCGGCGGCCCGCGCGCCGCACGTGACCGACGCGCTGGACGCGGCCTTCCGGGCGGTACACGACGAGCTGGGGCCGCAGCTGCGGCCGGCGGACGACGGCGTGCCGCCACGCGGCGACGGACCGGACGGACCGTCGCGGCCGGGTGACGACACCCCGCCGCCGCGCGCCGACGGGCCGGAGGCGCTGCGCGGGCTGGAGGAGACGACCTCGCCCGACGTACCGGTGCGGGACGCCGACGGGGTCGGTGTGCACCGGGCGGACCCGTCGGAGCCGCCGGCTCCCCCACCGCTCACCCCGGACAGCGTGCGGCAGACGCTGACCGGCCGCGGCGGGCCGGAACAGCTCGGACGCTGGGCGGGCGAGCATCTCGCCGACCACGACCGGAACGGGACACCGCGGCCGAAGAGCGCCGAGGAGATCGCCGCGACCGTCGACCGGCTGGGCGACGAGGCCCTCGACCGCGTCACCCCGGTGGAGACGGCCCGGCCGGAAGGGGTCCGGCACACGGCCAGCGCGATCGAGGGCACCGACTTCGTGCCGGACGGGCGGCCATGGCAGCAGCCCGACGTGACTGTGGGCGACCTGCGCCAGGCCGCGCACAACGCGCTGGCGGGCGATTTCACCGACGGCCGGGTCGCGTACGTCGTGCCGGACGGGCCGACCGTCCGGGTGGAGATGACCGATGGCGCCGTCCGGCACTTCCGGCCGGAGGTCGGCCAGGGCATGCGCGCCCTGGCGGAGACCACGGTCCGGTCCGGTACGCCGGACGACCCGCACATCGTCCGGGTCAACAACCGGGTGGCGGCGGATCAGCTGTCCCGGGTGTGGGTGCACGAGATCACCGAGACGCTGGCGCTCCAGCACGCGAGCGAGAACCGGGCGCAGCCGCACGGCGTGGTCCGTCGTGCGCTGTCGGCGATCGGCCGCGTCTTCGGTGGTGGGGAGCAACCCCGGCCGGAGACGTCCGTTCCGCGGGTGGACGCGCACACGGCCGCGCGGCTCAACGAGCGGCTGCATCTGCAGCGCCTGCACGACTGGGCACACGGGCGGCCGGAGGAGCAGCAGCGGCTGCGGCAGGAGATCGACGGCCTCGACCGGGATCTGGAGACGCTGGGGCATCGGGTTCCCCGCCAGTTGTTCGACTGGGGCGCGACGGCCCCGGCACGAACCGGCCTCGACCCGGTGATCGGTGGGCGGCAGCACACGGCGCCGGATCCCGCATACCGGGTGCCGGACTGGTATCGCAACGACGGGCCGGAGACACCGGCGATGCCGCGCTTCGACGACGCCGGGCCGGAGACCGGCCGGCCCCATGACGACGACGGGGCGCCGCATGACCCGGCGCCACGCGACGAGGTCCCGCCGGAGCCGGTGCCGCACGATCCCGGCGGCGACGGTCCACGGGGCCCCGGCGAGCCCCGTACCCCCCTGCGGGAGCTCTTCCCGCGCACCGAGGAGCAGGCCGCGCACTGGGGGCCGGTGGCCGAGCGGGCCTTCGCGCGCGAGCTGAGCGGGCGCGACTACGCCGGCTTCGACGTACGCGTCGACAGCGTGCATGCCCAGCCCGGCCACATGGTCGCCCGGATGAGCGTCATGCACCCGGACCGGCCCGACCCGGTCGGGCGGATCACCCGCGAGTTCGTCATCGACCGCGACACCGGGCATCTCGAGGCCTTCCACGTCACGCTGGCCCTGGACCACGGCATCCAGGGATCCGGGTTCGCCCGGGCGTTCAACGACCATCTGGAGGGCTGGTACGCCGAGTCCGGCGTGAGCCGCGTCGGCCTGCACGCCGCATCGAGCATCGGCGGGTACGCCTGGGCGCGGGCCGGTTACGGCTGGGACACCCAGCGGTTCGGTCCGCAGGAGGCGCAATCGGTGTTTCAGCGCCTCCAGTCCGAGCTGGGTGCGCTCGAGCGCGACCTCGATCGGCTGGTCGAGGCCGACAGCCTCGGCGACGCGCGAACCGTGGACGAGATCCTGCGCAAGCATGGCTTTCCCGATGCCGGAACCGCTGTGCAACGTCTGGCCGATCAACAGGATGCGGCCGGGCAACTGTTGGAGCGCTATCACAGCAGCACGTTCGGTCGTCCGGGCTTCCCGTCACCGCACGAGGTGAGCCAGGTGGGACGGGCCGGCGAGACCGGCAGGGACGCCGGCTGGATCGGTAAGCGGGTCATGATGGGCGCCAGCTGGCACGGAACCAAGGTGCCCGGGGCGCGCCCCGAAGCACCGCTGCGGGCCGAGCCGGAGCCTCCCGCCGCCCACCCGGAACGGCCCCCGGCCGACGAGCCCGTCCGGCCCGGCGACACGACGACTGACGACCGGCCACTGCACCGGCGGTACGACGACGTTCTCTCCGATGCGGAAAGGCAGGCCCAGCGCGACCGGATCGACCGTGCGCTCAACCCGGACCGGTTCCCGGAACCGGAGCCCCAGCCGCCCGTACACCACGAGCCCGCCCGTACCAATCTCGATGTTCTCTTCAACGGCAGCGACGTGCCGCTGCACCCGGACGCCGTCGCCCACGTCGCCGAGCTGATGGGCATCGACCTCACCGGGGTGGACATCCACCTGGTGACCGACATGGCGGAACTCGGGCACATGGACGCCGGCCGGATCAGCGCCATCACCCCGCCCGAGATGCGGGGCGCGGAGATCCGTTTCGGCCCGGCGGCCTTCGCCGACGCGGAGACGCTGGCGGCTACGGTCGCTCACGAGCACCAACATGTTGTTCAACTGCGCGAGGGCCGCGACCCCGGCACGCACACGCTGCGCCAGCTCGAGGACGAGGCGTTCGCGAGCGAGGCGGCCGCGCTCCAGCGGTTCCGGCAAGGATTCGAAGGGTGGGAAGGTGTCCGAGAAGGCACAGTTCCAGATCGAGGAGGTCGTGGACCTGCCGGGCCGTGGCGGTCTGCTGGTGACGGGCAGGCTGCTCGCGGGGCAGATCACGCGGGGACAGAGACTGGTGGACGCGGTGACCGGGGCGACGGCGGAGGTCCTCGGGGTGGAGTTCGAGACTCCCCGGACTCGCGAACTGAACCTCACGACGCTGGTGGTGGAACGCGTGACACCGACGCCGGTGGCCGTCGGCCGGATCCTGGTGACCTGAACCGGCCGATCGGCGGTCGGCGACCGGACGAGCCACCGTTCGGCTACGACCGCTTCTACCGCGATCCGGACTGGACGCCCGAGGCCCTCGCCTTCGAGGTGCGGCTCGGCGTGCACTACTTCAACGACGCGGAGGCGCTCAACGCCGCACGGGACGCGGTCGCCCGACTCCGCGACGCGCTGACCGACCTCGCCACCAGCGGCGTCACCGACCCGGCAGCCCGGGCGGCGATCACGCGCGACGTCGAGGCAGCCTTCTTCCGCGGTGACGAGAACGCGTACAACAGCGCCGGCCAGGTCGGTCTCGGCGTGCCGCTGGACGCGCTGCTGCGCGACGGCAACGTCCGCGAGCTGACCACGGCGTTCTACAACGCCGCGTACTTCAACCGGGACAGCCCGCACACCCTCGCCAGGACGCTGCTCGACGTGATCGACAACGGCCGTTGGGAGGAGGCGCGCCGGGCCGGCATCGACGTGGACGAGCTGCGCGGCATGGAACGCCAGCTGGACCACAGCCTCAACCGCGCCATCATGGGCCGCGTCGAGGAGCGGTTCCCGCCGTCGGAATCACCGCGTTTCAATCGGCATCCGTTCGCCACCGCCAACGTCATCATGCGCTCGGAACGGCCGTTCCGGGACCTGACCGAGGTGATCAGCAGCCAAGCCGGCCGGCGGCCCCGCGGCGTGGACGAGCAACTGGCGCTCGCCACCACCCTCGGGCACTACGAACGGATGGGTGCGCCGCTCGGCCGCTTCGAACGAGCCTTCGTCGAGTCGATCGTCGGCCGGCTGGACGCCGACACCAAGCTGCCGTGGCGTGAGGGGTACGTCTGGCACGACACCGGCGGCAGCACCTGGGCCACCCGGATCGGGCGGGACGGCTACCCCGTACTGGACGGCGTCTCGGCGACCACCACCCGCATGCTGACCGGCGCGAAGATGCTCGGCATCCACGGGGTGGCCGCCGAACGCTTCCTGCACAGCCTGATCGGCTGGATGCTGCCGGCACGCGACCACTCGCTGATCGAGTTGCTCCGCGGCGCCGGCATCGCCGGTGTCGAGCCGGTCGCCGTGCATTCGCGCAGTGTGCGACCGACCGCGATCGACCTCTACCGCGGCATCCCCGGCATCGACGCGCACACACTGCGTACCCAGATCGCGCCCGACGCCCTGTTCCCGCACGAGGCCCGCTACCTCAACCACGCGCTCGACCCGGACGGGTTCACCGAGACGCAGCACAAGGTGCCGCAGATCGCCGACCGGCTCTGGCCTCAGCTGGAGACCGGCCGGGTCACCGACGCCGACCTGGCGCACTGGCTGGAACGCAACGGCGTCGACCCGACCGAGCTCGCTCAGCGCCTGACGAAGCCGCACGTCATGGCGCTGACCGTCTACACCCGGCACAGCCACTACCTGATCAACAACGTGATCACGGCCCAGATGCTGACGTTCGGGGCGTCCGAGCCGGCCGTCCGGGCAGTGCACGACCGCAAGATCGGCGAGCTGGTCGACAACTACCTCGGCAAGCTGTCCGAGGGTGACAAGCCGCTGCCCCTGCCGCTGGCGCTGCGGCCGGTGCTGCACGACGGCCCCGGGCACCTGGACTCCACGTCACCACTGCGCCCGGCGGCGCAACGCTGGCTCGACGCGGCCAACGACATGCAGGCGGCGAGACAGGACGTGCAGCGTCACCTGGCCGAGGGCGACCGGGCCGCGGCCCGCCAGGCGAAGGCCGAGGTCATGCGCGCCGACGCCGAGATACAGGCGGCCCGCGAGCAGATCGGCCGCGAACTCGGCGAGGTGGCACCCCGCCTGTTCGAGGAGGTCCGCTGGCACGCCGACATGGTCTACGACGCCCTGCGGCAACTGCCGGCCATCGGTACGCCCGAACGCCCGGTGATCGCCTACCGCGGCGACTGGTCGACACCGGTCTGGTCACCGATCTACGGCAACAAGATGTTCCCGCACGGCATGGCGCTGAGCGTGCTGAGCGTCAGCCGCCTGCCGGAGGTCGCCGTCCGGTTCATGGCCGAGAACCCGGCCAGCGACAACCGGATCATCGCGGTCTACAAACTCACCGGCGTGAACGCTCGCGACATCTCGGTGTTCTCCTCCTTCCCCCGCGACCAGGAGGCGGTGCTGCCGCCCGGCTCGCACACCCGCCAGGTGCACGATCCGGTCCTGGAGCAGCAGACCCGTGACCAGCTGCCGCCGGAATGGCGCGACCGGACCCGGATCATCGTGCTGGAGGAGCAGGGCGGCCCGCCCAAGGACCAGGCTGCGAGCGACTTCCGGCCGGACTTTCCCCGGGGCTCCGACTTCATCGACGACGGCCAGGGGTTCTCGGATCGAGCCGCCGAGGCTTACGTGCGCATCCGCAACAGCCCGCAGGACACTCCTCTCGCCGCCGCGAACACCGGCATCGATCGCGCGGTCGTCGAAGTCGTGCGCCAGAACCTGTTCGTGCAGCAGCACGACATCGCCCTTGGTCCCAACCACGTGGAGCGCGGGTACTTCACGCCGGACGAGCTCATCGCCGACCTCTGGGACAGCGCCGTCAACGGCACCCTGACCGCGGACGAGATGGCCGCCTTCCGGAACCTCGCGGCCCACGAGTACGTGGAGAACAAGCTGATGGAGGCCGGACTGCCCTACCGGTCGGCACATCCGGACGCGTTCGACGCCGACGGTGACCGCATCCTGCATCGCGACCACCCCGGGGCTCACGAACTGGCGCCGAACCAGTGGCGGCCGGAGGCGCCCTTCGCGCACTGGCGGAAATTCGGCTTGGACGGCTCCGGCCTTCGGATGGCCGACGACCTCTCGAACCTGGATCAGATCGTCCAAGCGGCTCTGCGAGGATGGGGACGATGACACCCGAAGAATCCGTACGCGCCATGGCGGACCGCCTGGGCGCTATCGACTGGGAACGGCATGGGCACCGGTGCTGGTCGAAGTCGGTCCTGCTCAAGGAGTACTTCCGTCGCGCCGCGCAATGGGCGGCCGCCTACCGATGTGACTCGCCCGTTCCCTTCTTCGACATAGCGCTCTGCGTCGATTCCCGTGTCCGCATCGACCAGCACGTACTCGACGGTGTGATCGAGAAGATCGCCGCCGGCCGAGGCGGCCTGAATGTCAAGCAGGTGACGCCGTTCATCCTCCGCTGGGCCGCCTTGCGGGCCACGCCGGGAATCGACCTGCCCACTCATCTGGAAGACCCGTTCGAGCCGCTGATCCTGCTCTTCGAACGCGACGGCGGATTCCACACCGAGAACGGCGAGGTCGACCTCGAGTACCGGTCCGTACCGATGCGTGGCTGGCGCAAACGAGCCGACAGTCCGCCGATGCCCAGCTTCGCCCCCGACGCTCTCGATGAGATCGACCGTGCTGGATCGCTTGCCCAGTTCGGCTACATCATGGGGCCGGACGGTGAGCCGGTCGGTGCGACCTCTTGACGGAGCCGGTGGGCGGGCTGAGCAACGCCGAGCCATCGGCGTGGATGAGGGGCGTTGACATGGCTGACGTGCGGCCTGAGCTGGGTGAGCAAGGCTGGCGGTTCTTCAGCGGCCTGCACCGGCTGCTGCTGCACCTGGCCGGCCGGGTGCCGGACGAGTGGCTGAACCACGTCCGGGCGATGCTCGCGGCAGGGGACCTGGCGCAGATCCCGGACACCGTCTCCGGGGCGGTGGCCGATCTCGGTGTGCCGCTGACCACCGGCCAGGTGGCGCTCCTGCGGGAGACGGTGGGGACGTTCTTCGGCGGGCGGGAGCCGATGCGCATCGAGCAGGTGCGGATCTCGGACGAGATCCCGGCGCCCTCGCACCGGTTCTTCCCGGTGCCGGCCGACGTGCTGGCGACCGACGCGGCTCGGATCCCGCCGCGGCTCGACCTCAGCGGCCGCCCTGGTGACGACCTGTGGGACCTGCCGCCCGCCCTGGCCGCCCTGGACGACCTGGCCGACCGGCTCACCGACCTCGAGGACAGCTCACCGGTGAGCGTGCTGCGCGGCAACGAGGACGTGCTGTCCATCGCCAGGGCCTGGCGATGCCCGCCCGAAGCGGGCGTGCGGGTGGTTCTGGTCGAGGTCGCCGCCGGCGCGGCGGCGTGGGACATCATGCGTACGGTCCAGCAGGCGCTGCAACGACACGGCGACTCCGGCGCTCAGGTGGAGGTGTTCTGGACCGGCGAGGATCTGTCGCCGTACCACCGGGCGGCCCTCGCCGGCTCGGCCCTGTTCCGGCGGCCTTCCCACGCCGGCGGAGGAACCGGTGGACGCTGAATCGACCTACCTCGGGCAACTCTGTCCCGCGGCGTGGTGAGGCGGGTAGATTCCCATGGCTATGGACGCATCCAACGACGTCGACACCACCTACTTCGGTCGGTTGCGCCCGGGCGACAAGCTCTCCAAGCCGTCATGGCTGATGCGCCGGGTGAGTTCGCCGGCGGGGACGGTGGATGAGCTTCTCGGCCTCGACGGTTTGTGGCGGCCGTCGGACATGCTGGCACGCACCGAGCGCGGTGAACTGCCGGGGACGCTGAGGCCGGTGGGCGCCCTCCTGCCGGGTGCGCTGCAGGCCACCGCACAGAAGCGTTACCGCGAGGTGTGCCGGGCGTTGGAGCGGCAACGCGCCGGTGCGTTTCCTCTGCGGCTGGCGATGCCGGGCCGGGCCCAGAACTATGACGACCTGGATGCGGAGGCCCGGGCCGAGGTGATCGGGTTCCTCACCGGGGCGCCGCTGGTGACGACGGGACCGGCCGGCACCTACCGCACCGACGGGATGTGGGTGTGGCCGGAATCGATCGAGGACGACGTACGAGCGACGGGCGCACCGCCCGAGGACCTGTTCTACTACCACATCAGGGCGCGGCGGTTCTTCTTCCCGGAGCCGGTGAACCCGGATGTGCTGGAGCGCGCCCGGCGGCTGCTGGAGATCGCAGCGGCTTCCGGAGGCACGGAGCGGGTCGAGGAGACCGGTGTGCCGGGTCAGCCGGGGCCACTCACCGAGGAGGAGCGTCAGCGCGCACTCGGCGCCTGGCACGCGGAATGGGAGCGCAAGCACTCCGCCACGACCCCGTTCCGCCCGGATCGGCATCCTGACGAGCCGGACTACAACGTGCACCACGTCGACGCCGAGGCGTCGCCGGAGGCGGACTGGGAGTACACCAGGCGCGCCCGGGAGATCATGGGTCTCGATCCCGAGACCGGGGCGCGCACCGACATCTGACCGGCCGGCGTCAAGCGGGTAGATTGCGTTGGCCATGAGCGAATCGGGCGCTGCCGAGACGTCGTACTCCGCTCGCCTGCGGTCCGGCTCGACGACGGCGGAGACGCCTACCTGTCCGATCATTACGGTGCGGAGACGGAGCCGAAGTGGTGACCAGAGAGCGGATCGCGGGCGCGCGCCACGCCTTCCGGGCAGCGCACCCGGCGTCGCCGATGCTGCGGGTGCGTTACCGCCACGGCGTACCGGTCGATCCATGGGGTTTCCCGGACTGGACGCCCTATGCGCGCACCCTTGTCGCGCTGCCACCGCCGGTCGCGGACCTCACGATCGACGAGGCCCGGGTGGTCGCCGTGCGGGCCGCCGAGCTGGCCGCCCGGGCGGACGGCGACCCGTTGTGGGACGGCAGCGTCGGCACGCCGCCCGGCTGGACCTGGGCGCACGCGGCGCAGGGCCGCTTCCTCGCACTGGTGCCGGCCGAACTGCACGCCGCGTTCCGGCATCTCGGCGGAGTCAGTGTCGCCGCCGCACGCTCCGCCGGGCGCGGGCTCACCGCCCGGACCGGCGCCGCTCCGCGGATCCTGGTCTCCGAGCGTCTCTCCAGCGCCGCGGTGGTCAAGGCCGAACAGACCCTGGGGGTACGCCTACCGGCGGCGTACCGCGACTTCCTGGAACGCACGAACGGCGGCGCGCCCGGGGCACCCGCCGTCTTCCCCGGCCACGGGTTCGTCCTGGACCAGCCGCTGTTCGGTTTCCGGGAGGACCGGACCCAGGACCTGGCCTACCGCAACGCCTGGTTCGGCGACCGGCTGACCGCGGACTGGCTGGCGATCGGCCACGTCCAGGGCGGCCTGCTCGTGCTGCGGACCGGCGGCCCGGACGCCGGCGCGGTGGGCTACCTCGACGACGACGATCCCCGCGATCGTGACGGGTTCACCGCCGACGACGTCTGTGCCCGTCTGCTGCACCGGCTCACCGGCGACTTCGCGTCGTTCTGGGTCGCGCTGCGGCCCGTACCCTCCGATCTGGAAGCTCTCGCGGCGAACGCCGCGGCCGCCGCGGAATCGGTCTCGACGGACGGCCTCGGCGTTCTTCTGCCCTCCTCGCACCGGCGGGCCGCGCGGTGACCGGCTGGGAGCCGGTCAACGAGGTGGAACGGGCCATGCTGCTGGCCGCCGGTGAGGACGACCGGCAGTCCTACTTCCAGCTGGTGGCGCTCGCCGAACTGTACCTGCCGCAGATCGCCGGGGACGACTCGCCCGGGCAGCGGTTCCTCACCGTGCACGCGTTCGACGAGGTGTTCCTACCGGTCTTCACCTCGGTGCAGGCGCTGGCGAGACAGTTCGGGCACGCGGTCAACGGCTACACCGTCACCACCTATGCCGAGCTGCGCCGCAAGTGGCCCGATCCGCGATGGCGGCTGGCGATCAACCCGGGTACGCCGATCGACGCGTACCTCGCGGTGGAGGGTGTCGAGCGGGCGGCCGTGGGCGATGTCACCGTGCCGACGCTGGCGGAACTGGCCGAGGAGGCCGAGCAGGACGAGATCGCCGAGCAGGAGCTGCGTGCCCTGCAGGCGGCCGGTGACCATCCCGTCGACGACGCGGCGGCGGCCCTGACCGCCGCCGCGCGCGCCGGGGACGTGTACGGCTACCTGGACCGCCTGCTCGACTCGGTGGTGCTGATCCCGGCCGGCCGGCCGGTGACCGCCGAGGAGATCGTCGAGCCCGGCTTCCCGTGGCTGCCCGGCCCGGATCAGATGATCGAGGTCTTCACCACCCCGCAGGCGCTGGCCGGCCGCCATCCCGGCCCGGTGCCCGCGGTCGAGGTGGCGCTGCCGTTCGCGCTGGCGGTCTGGCCCGAGGGTCACGGGCTGGCGGTGGACCCCGGCGGCGACGGCGCCATCGAGGTCTCCGCCGAGGACGTGCTGGTGCTGCTGACGTTCATTCCCGCCGGCGCACCAGGCGGCTCTGCGTCACCTGATCAGCCGGCGGGGCGGTGACGGTCACCGGCGTGCCGAAATCGTCCAGGGTGAAGGTCAGGTGGGCCTGGTACTCGCCCTGCGGGCGCAGCGGGTCGGCGGCGCGGGTCCCGCTGTTGATCACGCTGAAGCTCACCTCGAGCTTGCGGATCAGGCCGTCGCCGTCGATCCAGGCCTGGTAGACCGGGAAGCCGGCCTCGTCGAACAGCGCGTCCAGGTCGGTGCCGAACGGTGGCGGGCAATGCGGATCCTGAGTCGGCGTGCACCGCACCCGGAACTCGTGTTCGGCGTCCTCGACGTCGGGCAGTTCCTCGGTCGCGGCGTTGAGCGCGAGTTGCCCGGGTGTGCGGGCGAGGAAGCCGGTCCAGACCGTGAGATCGGCGAGGCCGAGGTTCGGGTTGGCCATCGTGTTGCCCCAGAACGCCGGTGTCGTCGCCGCGAACCAGGCGCGCCCGTCGTCGGCCGTCAGGCTCGGCGACGTGAGGTACGTCTGCCGCCCGGCCCGGATGGCCCGGCCCTCGACCGGTGCCTGGCCGTCGGCGACGATGCCGGAGAAGGTGGTGTCCCATTCGTCGGTCTCGCCGAACCTGATCAGGCTGGTGCCCGCGAACGTCGCCTTCGGCCCGGAGACCTGTGGACGGATCTCGGCGGTGAATCCGACCCGGGCGCTGCCGGCCGCACGGAGCCGGGACTCGACGCCGGTCAGCAGCTTCCGCGCGTCCGCGGAGCCGCCGGGCGCATCGATGTTCGACACGACGAACAGGGCGACCGCGCCGAGAAGCACCACTACGGCGCTGAGGATGATCCGTCCACGAGACATGGTCAACGGTTCTATCATTCGATGCGTGTTGCCCGCCGCCCGCACCCGCGATGAAGCCCATCTCTACATGGACCTGCACGGCTGTCCCGACTGTATGGCGGTGGAGGTGCCCTGGTCCGAGTCCCTGGTGGAGGAGGACGGTGTGCCGGCACGCAGCTATCACGGCCGGTGTGACGGATGCGGCCGGGAGCGGCGATTCGTCTTCGCCCTGCCGCGGCGCCCGACGCCGCCGCGCGCCGGCGCCACGGTCACGTTCGGCGCGGACGAGGAGACGTCGGTGCTCTTCGACCCGGGAGAGTGGGTCGAGATCGCGGACATGATGGCCCTGGCCGCCGAGTTGCCCGACATCACGGCCGAGGAGGCACGGGAGTGGCTGGCCACGGCGGCGGCCTGTCTCGGCGAGGCACTCAAGTTCGTGCCGTCCGGAGCGGCCGCGGTGCCCGGCGACGCGTTCTGGAGCGTCCCCGGGCGGGCCCTGCGCGACCGGGCGCCGAACCGCTTCCGGCGCTCCGATCTGGAAGCCCGGCGGGCCGCGCTCGGCAGCCGAACCTGACCGGCGAATATCATTCTCCGGTGCTATCGACGAGCCACCGACTCCTCGGCGCGGTCCTGGCCGCGCTGGTGACCCTTCCGGTCGTGCCCGTGTCCGCCGTACCGGCCGCCGCCGCCCCGGTGGACCGCTGTGCCCGGCCGGAGGACGTCCCGGCCGAAGCGCCGTGGCCACGTTCGATGCTCGCGCTCGACGCGGTGCGGCCGTTCACCCGCGGCGGCGGCACCACGGTCGCGCTGCTGTCCACCGGAGTCCACGCGGCGCACCCGCAGCTACACGGGCGGGTCCTGCCGGGCTTCGACGCGGTTTCCGGCCGCGGCCCGGCCGACACCGACTGCACCGGCACCGGCACCCAGGTCGCCGGGGTGATCGCGGCCCAGGGCTCGACCGGCAACGGCGTCGTCGGCGTGGCCCCGGACACCCGGATCCAACCGGTACGCGTGGTCCCGGACATCCCGTTCGGCGCGGTCGCCCAGCCGGCCGCCCTGACCCGCGGCATCACCTGGGCCACCGACAACGGCGCCGACGTGATCGTCGTGGCGACGCCGCTCCACACGGGCGACGCGAGCCTGAGCCGGGCCGTCGCCGCCGCGGTGGCCCGCGGGATCGTGGTGGTCGCGGCGGCCGGGGACCTGGAGGCCAGCGGCGGCCGGGCCGTCCCCTCGTTCCCGGCGGCCTACCCGGACGTGCTCGGCGTGGGCGCGATCGGCCCCGACGGCGGCATCTGGAAGAACTCGCCGGGCGGCGACTTCGTCGACCTGGTGGCCCCGGGTGTCGCCGTGCCCACCCTGCAGCGCGGAACCGGTCTCGTGCAGGTGGACGGCACCGCGGTCGCCGCCGGGTTCGTCGCCGGAACGGTGGCGCTCGCCCGCGCCAAACGGGGCAATCTACTCACTTCGGAGATCACCCAGACGCTGATCGCCGCGGCCAGCCCCACACCGGCCGGCCCGCAGTACGGCGCCGGCGTGGTGAACCCGTACGCGGCCCTGACCGCGCAGGTCGTGGCGCCGAGCCACCGCGCTCTGCCTGCGGTCCAGCCGGCTTCCCCGCCGGAGACCGCGGCCGAGCGGCGCCGCCGCGACCTGGCGCTTCTCGGCGCCGGTCTGGTGCTGATCCTGGTCGTGGGCGTGCTGCTCGCCACCGCGGCGTTGCGCCGCCGCAGCTGGCGGCCGGGTCTGGCGGCCCCGCTGCCGCGCCCCGAGGAGCCCGTCGAGCCCGGCCCGCCGGTGATGTTGCTCGACGACCTGGCCGACTCGCGCCAGAGCTGATCAGCCGGCCGGCGCGGCCGGGAGGATCGCGGCGGCAGGGTCGAGTGTCACCCCGGCCGGGATCCGGTTCACCAGCGCGGTGGGCACCTCGATCGCCGACGAGGCCGGGTATCCCAGCAGGGCCAGCACGTCGGCGCCGGGGATCGGGTAGCGCACGCCGAGATCGGTGACCAGCGTGTAGCCGCCCGAGCCGGGCACCTTGACCAACTGGTAGCGCCCCGCCGGGACCAGGATCGCGTCGGCCAGGGCACGACCGGTTTCGGTGGTGGCGGTCGTCGGCACGGCCCCGGCCAGTGCGGCCGCCGGGCCCCCCGCGGACACCACCGGCGGCTCGGCCGGGTCGCGTGTCTGCGCGCACAGCGTCTCGCCGTCGTTCACCGACGCCAGTTCGGGTGGTGCGGCCGGCGGCTGCGTCGCCGGGTCCTGGCCGTCGAGCCGGTTGCTGACCGGCACCTGGCCGACCGCGTTGACCGTGGTCTCGACCGGCGCGCCGGGGAACCGGGCGTCGAGCACGGCCCGCTGCAGCGCGGTGATCGGGGCCAGACCGTCGTCGAAGACCAGGTACGACTGCTCGCCGCTGCCGGTGCCGGCGACCAGCACCTCGCCGTTGCGCCGGCCGGGCACCTTGCCGGAGGGCGCGCCCCGGTCGGGCACGGCGATGGCGGCGATGTCGACACCGGACGGCATCGCGTCGAGCCAGGCGGTGCCGACCGGCGTCGCCGAAACCGCTCCGAACAGCGCCGGGATCGTCGTACGCGAGTCCTGGAACTGGTATTTGCGGCCGTGCCACACCAGATAGTTCATGCCCTTGGCGGCGTCCTTGACGAGCATCCCGCGGTCGCCGAGCTCACTGGCCGCGGGAGCGCCGGACCCGGCCAGCAGCACCGACCACGGCTTGTCACCGGCGAGCGCGCACATGGTCCACGGCAGACCGGACCGCCGGTCCGGCTCGGGCAGCGACGCCGGCGCGCCGGGGATGCCGATCGTCGTACCCCGTGGCGCCTCCGTCAGGGACTTCGCCGCCACCCGGAACACCGTGGGGTTCGGCCGGCCGGCGGCGAGCTTGGCCGAGGCGAGGTTGAGCGCCGGGTTCAGCCTGCCGTTCAGGTAGACGAAGCTGGCGCCGGACTCGCGTTCCACCACCACGGAGCCGTCGCTCTTCCAGGTGTCGGTGCCCACCTTGGTGAGCAGGCCGATGATGCCGTACACCGCGCCGACCAGCACGGCCACCATCAGGCCACCGAACAGCGCTCCGATGCCGCGGCGCAGCGGCGACTGGGCGGGGTCGGTCTCGCGCATGACGAACGCGGAGACCACTCGCTGGTTCATGAACTGGTACGAGTGCAGCTGATCACGACGGGAGGCCATCGCGGGGTCACCCGCCGAACGAGGCGAAGAGCCCCCGGATCGACCCGAAGATGCCAATGACCGCACACGCCAGCGGGATCAGCGCCATGATCGCGACGACGTCGAACACGTCCGCGGCCCGTCCCAGGTACGGCGACGGCTGCCGGCGGCTGAACACGAGCGCCGTGGACAGGGCGATCACCGCGGCTACGCCAGCGCCGGCCAGCAGCAGCATCCCCGGCGACCGGCCATCGGCGTGGTACGCGGCGCCGAGCCCCAGCACCGCGAGCCCGGTCAGGCCCGCCACCAGCAACGGCACCCGTTGCCGGGGCATCGGCAGGAGCCGGGCGCGCAGCAGCAGCGCGGCGACCGCGGCCACGATCAGCAGGACACCGGAGATGTCCGGCCGCTGCGCGGTGAGGTAGACGATCGACACGACGCTGCAGATCGCGGTGGACAGCAGCAGCCCGGTCAGCACCTCGCTGGCACGCACCACCGCGGCGAACACGTCGGAGCGGCGCGGCGTCGGCTTGTCCGCCAGGATCTCCTCCGCCCGGCTCGGCAGCTCGGGGAACGGCAGCCGGCCCAGCCAGCCGGCCAGCACTGGGTAGGCCGGCAGCAGACCGATGGCGGTGGTCAGCGCGACCGCCGCCGCACCGGCCGCGGTGATGCCAGCGATGCTCAGCAGCGCGGCCAGCAGACCGGTGAGCGAGGCGGCGATGCCCGCGACGAACAGCCGCGGCAGGCCGGCGACGCCGGTGTGCCCGAGCAGGCTCAGCACCAGGAGCGCCGCCGAGCCCAGCAGCAGGCCGGGAGCGCCGGTGTCGAGGAAGCCCGCGTCGCCCGGCATGATCAGCCAGGCGCCGCCGAAGAACGCGTACGGCAGGCCGGCGGCGGCGACGACGGCACCGGCGCCGGCATCGCGGAACGCGCGTGACAGCAGCACGCCACCGACGGTCAGGGCGAGGGCGACGCCGATCGCGATGACGCCCGGGGTGCGCCACTGCGGCCCGGTGAACGCCAGACCGGCGAGGCCCATCAGCAGCGCGACAGCGGTGATCGCCAGCCCGGTGTCACGGGTGGCGGCACCGGCCCAGGCCCGCCCGGCCCGCCGGGAGCCGCTCGCGATCACCTCGACGACATCGTCGTAGGCCAGCTCCGGCCAGTCCTCCCGGACGGGCTTGAGATGCAGCAGCTCACCGTCGCGGATGCCCTGCGCGGTGAGGTTGCGATGGGGCTCCAGCGCCGCGCCGGTGGCACGGCGCAGCACCCAGCCACCGCCCAGGTCACCGGTCTCGCCCAGGCCGCCCTCGGCGTGCCGCAGCAGGTGCGGCAGCAGCTCGGCGACGAGCATGTTGTCCGGCAGCGCGACGTCCATCCGGCGCTCCGGAGCCGCGATCGTGACCCGGGCCAGATTAGGGCCACCCGGTGTGTTCAAGCGATCACCTCCAGCTTGGACGCCGATCTTCGCGCCACAACCTAGCAGGCGCGGCCGATGAGCGGGTGACCTGGGATTCGCCCGTGCCGATGGGGCTGAGCCGGCTCCGGTGCCGATGACTAGGATGGGGCGCCGACCAGCCGCCGAGGAGGAACGCCAGCGTGACAGTCACCATCGTCAAGCGCCCTCCGCGCCGTCCGGCGCCCCTGATGCCCTCCGGTGAGGTGCTGCTGGACCCGCCGCCCGAGGTGCCGCCCGCGGGCGGCAAGGGCTGGACGCGGATGCTGATGGTCCTGCCGATGGGCGCCGGCGCCGCGGCCATGGGCCTGATGATGGGCACGCAGCGCAGCGGTGCGATCGCCTATGTGGCCGGCGCGATGTACGGCGTGTCCATCCTCGGCATGATCGCCATGATGGTGACCAACACCACCGGTCCCGGCAAGCGCGAGATGATCGAGGCCCGGCGGCAGTACCTGCGCCATCTGTCCCAGCTGCGGGCCCAGGTCCGCAACGCCATCCGGCAGCAGCGGGAGGCGATGTACTACCGCAATCCCGACCCGGACACGCTGTGGACGCTGACCGGCGGCGGCCGGCTCTGGGAGCGACGGCAGGGCGACGCGGACTTCACCGTGATCCGGGTGGGCCTCGGCGCTCAGGAGGTGGCGACCCGTCTGGTGCCGCCGCAGACCCGGCCGGTCGACGAGCTGGAGCCGCTGTGCGCGATGGCGCTGCGCAAGTTCGTCAGCACCTACTCGGTGGTGCCGGACCTGCCGGTGGCGGTCGCGCTGCGCGACTTCTCACACATCTACCTGCGCGGCGGCGACGACGCGGTGCTCGACCTGACCCGTGCGCTGATCGCCCAGCTGTCCACCTTCCACGCCCCGGACGACCTGCGGATCGGCGTGTGCGTGCCGGACCACCAGCGGTCGCGGTGGGAGTGGGTGAAGTGGCTGCCGCACGCCCAGCACCCCGGCAAGACCGACGCTGTCGGCTCGGTGCGGCTGGTGGCGCCGAGCGTGCCCGCGCTCGAGGCCATCGTCGACGACGTGCTGGTCAACCGGCCCCGGTTCGACCCGAACGGGCCGCCGTTCAACGGCCCGCACATGGTGGTGGTGATCGACGGCGGTTCGACGGCCGGCTCCGACCATCTGATGACCGAGGGCGGCGTCGCCGGCGTCACGATCCTCGACCTGTCGGTGCCGCCGCCCCGGCTGCTCGACGACAGCTCGGTGGTCCTGGAGATCGCCGCCGACGGCACGGTCACCGGCACCACCATGGACGGCAGCACCCAGGTCGGCCGCGCTGACGCGCTCGGCACGCATCAGGCCGAGGTGCTGGCCCGGGAGTTGGCCCCGCTGCGCCTGTCCGTGGCGTCGCACCGGGACCAGGCCGCGGTCCTGCATGATCTCGGCCTGGCCGAGCTGCTCGGGCAGGACGACCCCTACCAGGTGGACCTCGACGAGCTGTGGGCGAGCCGCCCCAACCGGGACCGGCTGCGCGTCCCGATCGGGGTCGGTCTCGACGGGCGGCCGATCGAGCTGGACCTGAAGGAGTCCGCGCAGGACGGCATGGGCCCGCACGGCCTGCTCGTCGGCGCCACCGGCTCCGGCAAGTCCGAGCTGCTGCGCACCCTGGTGCTCGCACTGGCGCTCACGCACAGCCCGGAGATCCTCAACTTCGTGCTGGTCGACTTCAAGGGCGGCGCCACCTTCGCCTCCCTGGACCGGTTGCCGCACACCAGTGCGATGATCACCAACCTGGAGGACGAGCTCACGCTCGTCGACCGGATGCTCGGCGCCATCCAGGGCGAGCTGACCCGGCGGCAGGAGCTGCTGCGCAAGGCCGGCAACTACGCGTCCCAGCGCGACTACGAGCGGGCCCGCTCGGCCGGCGTGCCGCTGGCCCCGCTGCCCAGCCTGCTGTTCATCGTCGACGAGTTCTCCGAACTGCTCACCCACCGGCCCGACTTCATCGACATGTTCGTCCAGATCGGGCGGGTCGGCCGGTCACTCGGCATCCACCTGCTGCTGGCCTCGCAGAAACTCGAGGAGGGGCGGCTGCGCGGGCTCGAGTCGCACCTGTCGTACCGGATCGGGTTGCGCACCTTCTCGTCGATGGAGAGCCGGGCCGTGCTCGGCGCGCCGGACGCCTACGAACTGCCCCGTTCCCCCGGCCACGGCTACCTGCGTACCGGAACCGAGGGCCTGGTGCGGCTGAAGGCGGCGTACGTCTCCGGAGCGGTCCGGCAGGAGAACGCCGCCGCGGCGGCCGGGGTCAAGCTGGGCGACCCGATCCGCGACTTCTCCACCTTCTACGCCGCTCCGCTGCGCGACGAGCAGCCGGAGGTCGACACCCAGGCCGCCGCCGACGCCGCCGAGGAGCGCGTCGTCGGCGACACCCTGCTGGAGGTCCTGGTCCGGCAGATGGAGGGCAGGGGCACCCCGGCGCACGAGGTGTGGCTGCCACCGCTGGAGACCGCACCCACCCTGGGCCAGCTGCTCCCGCCGCTCGTCACCGACCCCGTGCGCGGGCTGGTGGCCGACGCGGCCGACCGGTTCGGCACGCTGCACGCACTGGTCGGCATCGTCGACAAGCCGTTCGAACAGCGCCGTGACCCGATGTGGCTGGACCTCGCCGGAGCGGCCGGCAACCTCGTGGTGGTGGGCGCGGCCCAGTCCGGCAAGTCCAACCTGCTGCGCACCCTGGTGGTCAGCCTGGCGCTCACGCACACCCCCCGCGAGGTGCAGTTCTACGGGCTCGACTTCGGCGGCGGCCCGCTCAGCGGGCTCGCCGACCTGCCGCACGTCGGCGGGGTGGCGACCCGGCGCGACGTGGACCGGGTCCGCCGCACCATCGCCGAGGTGCACGGTCTGATGCGGGCCCGCGAGGAACTGTTCGCCGCGCACAACGTGGAGGGCGTGGCCGCCTACCGCCGGGCCAGGACGCAGGGCCGGTTCGCCGAGGACGCGTTCGGCGACGTGTTCCTGGTGGTGGACGGCTGGGCGACGATGCGCGCCGAGTTCGAGGACCTGGAGCCGACGGTCAACGAACTCGCCAACAGGGGCCTCGGGTTCGGCATCCACGTGATCGCCGCCGCGAACCGGTGGATGGACATCCGGCCGCAGATCCGCGACGTCTTCGGCACCCGCGTCGAGCTACGCCTCGGCGAGCCCGCGGACTCGGTGATCAACCGGCGGGAGGCGGTCAACGTGCCGGAGCAGGCGCCCGGCCGCGGCCTCACCCCGGACGGCTACCACTTCCTCGCCGCGCTGCCGCGGGTGGACCGGGAGCAGCGCGTCGAGGACCTGTCCGACGCCGTCAGCGAGTACGTGAAGACGGCCACCGAGCACTGGTCCGGCCCGCCCGCCCCACCGGTGCGCCTGCTGCCGCCCCAGCTGCCGTTCGAGGCGCTGCCGCCGGCCGAGGGCGCCCTGGTGCCGATCGGCATCGCCGAGTCCGACCTACAACCGGTCCACCTGGACTTCGACGCCGAACCGCACGCGCTGCTCTTCGGCGACGTGGAGAGCGGCAAGAGCTCCTTCCTGCGAAGTCTGGCCCGGTCCATCGCGGCCGCCAACGACCCGTCGCAGGCCCGGCTGCTGCTGGTCGACCTGCGCCGTAGCCTGCTCGGCTGTGTGGACGCCGGGCACACCATCGGCTACGGCACCTCGCACCAGGTCACCGCCGACCTGATCAACCAGGTGGCGGTGGCGATGCGCGAGCGGCTGCCCGGACCGGACGTCACCCCGGAGATGCTCAACGACCGCAGCTGGTGGAAGGGTCCACAGCTGTACGTGCTGGTCGACGACTACGACCTGGTCGCCGGGGCGGCCACCAACCCGCTGCTGCCGCTGCTGGAGTTCCTGCCGCAGGCCCGCGACATCGGGCTGCACCTGATCCTCACGCGCCGCATCGGCGGCGCCGCCCGGGCCATGTTCGACCCGGTGATCGGCCGGCTCCGCGAGCTCGCCACGCCGGGCCTCATGATGTCCGGGCCGCGCGAGGAGGGTCCGCTGTTCGGCACGATCAAGCCGCAGATCCTGCCGCCCGGCCGAGCCTGGATGGTCACCCGTAAACAGGGGTCCCGGCTGGTTCAGCTGGCCTGGACGCCGCCCGCCCGCTGACGTGCGGGCGGACGGCCCGCGGCGCCGAATCAGCGCCGCGGGGCGCCGACCTCCCGGTGCTCGGCCTCGGTCTGCGCGAGGAACAGGTAGCGGTCCGTCCCCTCGTCGATCAGGGCCATCATGTCGTCCGCCATGAATTGCAGGAACTGGCTGCTGTGCGGGCGCAGCCGCAGCGCCGAGGAGACCAGCGCCGCCTCGTCGCCGCCGAGGCGCTGCAGCAGGACGACCTGGGCGTCCTGCAAGGCCGGCACACCGGACCGGTCCAGTTGGCGCAGGACGGTGAGCTGGCTGCGCCACGGGCCGAGCGGTGTGGTCGCCGCCGGCCCGGTCATCCCGAGGTCGTAGACGGTGAGCATCGGCGTCTGCGCGGTGCCCGGCCCGGCCGGTCCCGGCGGGCCGTTGAGCACGCGCAGCCGGTTGTGCCGGCCGGTCGCCCGCTCACCGAACCCGGCCCACGCGTGCGGCTCGTCGGTCACCACGGTCACCCGGGCGCCCATCGAGAACGCCCGGAAGACCACCAGCTGGGCGGCCCAGACGCCGCCGACCAGCGTCACGCGTACCGGCTCGGGGGTGAACAGGCGCAACGGGACCGCGGCGTGCTGCCGGTCGCGGCCAATGATCAGGCCGGCGCCGGTCGAGGGCGCCACGGTGATCTTCTTGAGCGTGGCCCGGGAGATGGTGTGCCGGCCGGCGTGCAGCCGGTGCATCCGCCCGGAGGGACGGACCCGGGCATCGGCCGCCGCCTCGGCGCCGCCCTCCGGCGGCGGCCCGCCGCTGTCCGGCCGGTCGGTGACCGATGGCACGCCGACGGCGGCCAGCGCGCTCGGCGCGGCCAGCGGTGCGCTGGTCACCGCGGGCGCCGCCAGCCGCCGCGCCACCGGGTCGGCCGTCTCTGTCTCCTGCGGCGCCGGCGCGACCGGCTCGGCGACCACCGGCGCGACCGGGACCTCCGGGCGCGGCACGGCCACCGGCGGCGGCGCGAAGATCGACGGCGGCGGTGGAAGGGCCTGGAACGGCTGGGTCGTCTCCTCCTCGGACCGCTGCGCCGGTCGTGGCCGCCAGGCCCCGTCCCGATCCGGATAGGTCATCCCGCACCACCACCCGTCGGCGCTGTGGCGTAGGCGGCCGGTCCCTGCTCGCCGTCGAGCGGTTCCACCTCCCCGCCGAATCGTCTGACACCTTCGACGAGGTGCCTTTCCAGAGCTTGTGGGTCGTCCTCGTGCCGGGCGGCCAGCCGGATCAGGCAGCGGACCGTGACATCGGTGCCGTCCGACGGGTCCAGCACGAGCGACACGCTGGTCTGCGCGGCCGGCACCGTGGAGACCCAGGTGAGCAGATCGGTGATCGCGGCGGTGGTGCCCGGCCAGGTCTTGAGCCAGAACGTGCGGTGGCTCAGCCGCGCCGAGTGCCATCGCGCCCACTCCTCGCGCACCTGGACGGCCTCGGCGGTGGCCGGGTCGACGTCACAGGAGCGGAGCAGCGCGGCGGTCACCTCCGCGGCGTCGAGCACCCGGCAGCCGATGCCGAAGCGGCGCAGGCTGGTGGCGACCTTGCGGCCCAGGCTGGCGACCAGCGCCGCCGCGGCCTCCGGGTCGGCGGTGTGGTCCAGCAGGGCCCCGGCGAGCGTACGCGCGTCGATCCGGACCACCACCGCGGACTCGTGGTGGGCGGGCACCGGCACCGGGCTGAGCGAGCCGGTGAGCTGACGGTACGACGAGCCGGCCGGCGACGAGGGATGCACGTCCAGTCCGGCGGCCGGAACGGTGTGGGTGACCATCTGCACCACCAGCCCGGGCTGACCGGTGGCGGCCAGCACGTCGGTCAGGGTGTCCAGCGGCACCGGGCCGGCCTCCTGATGCACGGGCGCCGTGGGGTTCAGCGCGACGACGCTGTACCAGCCGGCGTCGTCACGGGCGACACCCACCCGGGCTCCGTCGGGTGCGGACACGTCGCGGACCACCAGTCCCGCGGCGACCGCGTGCAGCGCCCGCAGCGGCCCGCCCACGCCGCCGGTGGTGCCGCGCCGGCGGCGGTGCCGCCACGCGATCGTGCGGTTCTCGAGCCACCACCGGCCGTGCCGGCGGGCGAAGACCACTCCCAGCAGCGCGGCGGCGCCGGCGCCGGCGGCCAGGCCCGCGGTGAGGCCCTGAGACGCGGCCGCGCCCGCGCCGAGCAGCGCGGCCTCGGCGACGATGATCTGGCCGACGTTGACGGGGCCCAGGTATCCGCTGCGGCGTACCGGACGCACCTCGGCGGCATCCGACGGTGACGGGCCGGCCGGCGTGGCGTTGATCATGGTTTGTCCCGGATGGCCGTTGCCCTCGATCACCGCGCTCCTTTCCACCGGACCGCCGGCAACCCACGGTGCACAGCGGCGAGAACGATCACTTTACGGCGAAGGAGAAGTCGTCGCGGTCCGGGTGGGTACGGAACACGCGGAGCGCCTTCGGATCGTTGTCGAGGACCCAGTCGCCGGAGCCGCGCGCGTTGAAGTAGACGAACCCGATGATCTCCTTGCTCTTCGCGACCTCGGTGAGCAGCTCCTTCACCGCGGTGGCGCGCATCGAGCCGGGCTCGGACCCGGTCTCCACGATCAGCACCGGCTTGGCGGTGAACCGTTTGATCTCGTTGAGCGTGGGCCGGAACAGCTCGGTGAAGTGCTTGACGCCGGACTGGGTGAAGTAGCCGTCCACGCCGACCCAGTCCACGTACCGGTCCCCCGGCCAGTACGGCTTGAGCGCGACCCCGGGCAGGTAGTTGACGACGTTCGGCGTCCAGGTCCAGATCACGTTGGTGGCCCCGGCCCGCTCGAAGATCTGGTGGATGTGCCGCCAGGCGTTGACGAAGTCGCGGGGCTGGTTCTTGCGGGTGCCCCACGGATACCAGTGGCCGTTCATCTCGTGGGCTACGGTGAGCGCGATCGGCACGTTCAGCGTGCGCACCGCGGTGGCGAACTCGGTCAGGTACTCGTCGAAGCGACCGGCCGCGATGTCGCCGAGCCCCTGTTTGAACGGTTCCCAACGGACGATGGGCAGCGCGCCGTACTGGTAGATGTCACGCACCTCGGAGGCCGCGAAGTCGTCGTCGAAGCTCTCGTAGATCGTGATCATGTTGGGCTTCTTGCCGACCCGCTTGGCGAAGGCGTCCACCCGGCTCATGTCCTGCGGCGCACCCGAGATGGCGGTGCCGAAGTAGTCGCGGCTCGGATTGACCAGGTGACCGACGTCGTAGACGGTGGGCGCCGCAGAGGCGCTCGCGCCGGCGCTCGGCGGGACCGTGGTGCCTTCCGCGACGGTCTGCGCGGCCCGGTCCGCCTCCGGCGACGGAGCCAGCGCCGCGTAGCCGAACACGCCCGCGACGAAGACCGACATCGCGATGAGCAGGTGCGGTGTCCTCATGATTCCTGCCTCCGGGGGACGTCGCGTACCGGGTCGACCAGCAGCGCCTGCAGCACCGTGGCGAGGTAGACCGTCCCGGCCAGGAACGCGGGAGTGAACGTGGCCAGATCCATGGTGGTCATCCGGGCCGCCGCGGTCAGGGTCCAGACCAGCGCGGTGCCGAGACTCCACAGCGTGATGCCGGTGCGCAGCCGGCGGGTGCGCGACTTCTTCGCCGTGCTGCCGGTCGGCTGCCAGCCCATCGGCTGCCCCCGCAGCAGGTCCCAGATGGCGAAGGCGTGCGCCCAGCCGTAGACCAGCTTCACCGTCCACGTCTCGAACCGGTAGGACGTGCGGTGCCAGAGCGGGAAGACCACGAAGTTGTAGAGGACGCTCGGCACGATCAGCAGGTAGTGGTGCAGCTTCACGAACTGTGGGAAGAAGAAGAGCATCACGATCGGCACCATCGGGCCGACGAACGTGAACAGAGCCGTGTGCGCGTAGTAACAGAATCCGGAGAAGTACGACAGGCGCTGGCGCAGCCGCATCCGCAGGTTCCAGAACTTCGTCGAGCCGAGCAAGCTCATCGAGCCGGCGCACCAGCGGTACTGCTGGGTGTAGAAGGAGTTCAGGTCGGCCGGGCACAGGCCGGCCGCCAGCGGCACCGGGACGTACCGCAGCAGCCACCCCTTGCGGCGCATGTCGAAGCCGGTGTGCACGTCCTCCGAGTGCTCGATCAGCGTGGACCCGCCGATGTCGTCGAGCGCGGCGCGGCGGTAGATCGCGCAGCTGCCGACACAGATGGCGGCCTCGTGGTGTTGCCGGGAGACCTGCACCGAGCGGTAGAACAGCTCCTGCACGGCTGCCGCGCCGCGCTCCAGCCAGCCCTGGCCGCCGTCCACCCGGAAGTACTGCGGCGACTGGAGGATACCCAGGTCGGGATAGGCGTCCAGGTACGGCAGCATCTGGTCGAGCATGTCCGCACGGGGCGTGAAGTCGGCGTCGAGCACCAGGACCATGTCACCCAGCGTGCGGTGGTACGCGTACCGCATGTTCCCGGCCTTCTTGAACCACCCGCGGTTGGGCCGCCGCTGGTAGACGAAGCCGAAGTCGAGCGCCATCTCCTGCCGTTCGGAGGAGGCAGAGTCGTCGAGCACGTACACACAGACCCGGCCGGGGTAGTGGTCGGCCATCCTGTCCACGTGCTGCCAGGTGTTGCGCAGCACGTCGAGGGCTTCGCCGCAGACCGGCAGGAAGACGTCGACCGACGGGTACTGCTCCGGTTTCCAGCTCGCCACCAGCTCGCGGTGCCGGCGCAGGTCGAACCCGGGCGTACCGACGTTCACCGCCAGCGAGATGAGGTAGTAGAGGACGGTGAACCCGAGCGCCGGCACCAGCAGGTACAGCCACGGTGACATCCGCAGGAACAACACCTGGCTGACCAGCAGCGACCCGAAGCTGATCAGCGAGAAGCCGGTGAGCACCCACAGCCGACGCTTGCCGTATAGGCCGGTCTCCTCCTCGGACGGCGGTGACAGCAGCGGGGCGGCCGCCCGGTCGCGCGACGCCACGCCCACCGCCCGCACCAGCGGCCGGCGCTGCTGCGGGATGAGGTCGGACAGCGTCCGCGGCCGGCCGCGATCCCCGATCACCGGGAGAAGGGCCGTCGGTATCTCGATGATCACCGTGTCGTCGGGTTGGGTCGCCGTCATCCGTCCTCGCCTCGTCAGCCGGCCGGCTTACGGATGTAGAGCGCCACGGTGAAGCCCTTGAGCGGCCAGATCTCCGACTGCACGAAGTCCTGGCGCAGCAGCGCCTCCTTGGCGTCCCCGATGTTCTGCACGATGTTGGTCCAGCCGCCCTTGCGGACCACCCACACCCGGGACGGCTTGCCGAAACAGGACGGGATCTCCGCGTCCGGGCACTCCTGGGCGCCGAGGGTGCCCCCGGTCCGCGGAGCACGGACCATGAGCTTGTCGGCGGGCCGCTGCGCCGGCATGTAGCGCATGAACGCGTCGCGGCTGGTGCGCTGGTCGCCGTCGGCGAACGGCCCGAACAGCACCGCGTCGCCCGCCGCCTGGTTCGCCTTGATCACTTCGGCGATGTCGCGGCTGGCGTAATCGTGGCCGTACACCGTACGGATGTCAGCCTGCGCCGGGATCGCCAGCAGGCCGATCCCGAGCACCGCCACCAGGCCGCGCAGCACGCTCAGCCGGCACAGCGCCAGCCCGGCCAGCAGCGCCCAGGCAGGCAGGACGAACAGCAGGTAGCGCGGCACCCACAGCGGGGTGAGCTGGGCGACAGCCGCCAGGGCGGCCACCGGGGCCAGCGCCCACAGGGTCAGCGCGTGCGCGCTCGTGCGCAGCGACAGGGCGGTCAGGGCGAGCGCGATCACCGCACCCGCGATGATCGTGGCGCCGAACAGGCGCTCCGGCGTCTCGGCGAGGCGGTCCCAGGTCAGCGGCGGGATCCAGCCGATCTGGCCGCCGCTCTGCACCTGGCCCAGATAGAGCACCGGCAGGGCCGGAGAGACACCCACCAGTACGGCGCAGGCCCAGGCGAGGAACGGCCGCCAGGAACGGCGCACCCGGACGACCAGCAGCAGGTGGGCGACGAGCAGCAGCAGCGCCACCACGTGCGACAGGCCCAGGATCAGCACGGAGAACGAATACCCCACGTAGGCGCGGGCGCGGGGACGATCGACCAGGCCGATCAGGATGTAGGTCGACACCGCGGCGGCGAGCATGACCAGCGCGTACGGGCGGGCGTCCTGAGCGTAGCGGGAGAAGCCGGGCAGCAGCGCGAAGACCAGGCCGGCGGTCAGCCCGGCACGGCGCCCGGCCAGCCGGATCCCGATGCCCGCGACCACCGCCGCGGCAGCCGCTCCGAACAGCACCGACGGCAGTCGCAGGAGCAGGTCGGTGTCGCCGGCGACGGCGGCCCACAGGCGCAACAGGACGTAGTAGGCGCCGACGCTGGCGTCCACGTTCTCCAGCACACCGCGGAACTCGGCCCAGCCGATCGTGACCATGCCCCAGGTGGCCAGCTCGTCCTCGCTGAGCCCGGGCCTGGCCAGGTTCCACCAGCCCAGGCCACCGGCGACGAGGAACGGGACCAACCAGGACAGGACGGTCAGCCGCGGATTGGTGAGCGGCTCCGGCTCGTCCGGGCGGTCCTCCGGCGACGGCGGCCAGTCCGCCGGTTCACCGTCGGCCGGATCCGTCCGCTGGTGGGGCACCCGGACGATGATCGCCGTCTGATCAGTGCTCGTGGCCCGCATGGTCGGTAAGCGTCCTGACATTCGTGGTTGTCACTGCCCGGTTAGATGATCATGAAGCTCGGTCTCTCGGATCGGCCAGCGTACCGGCAATCAGCGGATCGCGGTGAGCAGATCATCGAGGACGAACGCGCACAGATCCTCGCGGCTGGGCATCCGGCCGAGCGCCCGCAACCGTCCGGATTGCGCTTTCCGCATGCCTTCCAGCAGCTTGCGGGCTTCTCGGGCGTTGCCGAAGTTGCGGTCGCGCTCCAGTTGGGAGAAGTACTCGTGGAGTGCGTCACTCAGGCCCGGCGCGAAGACGTAGTCGTCGTTGCGGGCGATCCGGTCGGCGATCCGCACGAGTTCGTCCGGCCCGTAGTTCTCGAACTCCAGGGTCTTGGCGAACCGGGACGCCAGACCGGAGTTGGCGTCCAGGAAGTCGGACATCTCCTTGGTGTAGCCGGCGACGATCACCGCGACCTGGTCCCGGTGGTCCTCCATCAGCTTCACCAGGGTGTCGATCGCCTCCTGACCGAAGTCGGCGGCCGCCCCGCCGGCGCGGGCCAGCGTGTACGCCTCGTCGATGAACAGCACGCCGCCCATCGCGTCCTCGAACACCTTGGTGGTCTTCTCCGCGGTGTGCCCGATGTACTGCCCGACGAGGTCACGCCGGGACACCTCACGGAACTCACCGTTGGGCAGCACGCCCAGCGCCTTGAGCAGCTTGCCGTAGATACGCGCGACGGTCGTCTTGCCGGTGCCGGGAGCGCCCGTGAAGATCAGGTGGTGACTGGCGGCGCCCACCGACAGGCCCGCGCCGCGCCGCCACTCGTTCACCTGGATCTCGTCGATCAGGGCCCGGACCTCGTTCTTCACCCCGGCCAGACCGATCATGGAATCCAGCTCGGCCAGCAACTGCTCGACCTCGGCCTCGTTCCGGTCGGCGGCGCCGTCGGTGACGCCCACGCCGGCCTTCGGCGCCGTGCCCTCGTCCAGGGTGACCGCCGGGTTCGCCGTCGGGTCCACGTCGACACCCGGCGCCGCGGTCGCCTCGACCCGGCACCGGTCGACGACACCACCGCAGCCCGGGCCGAAGGCGATACCGACGCCCCGGGTGTCGTGGATCCAGCTCTCCACGATCGTCGGCGCGCCGCCGTTCGCCACGACGATGCCCGCGTCACCGGTGCCCGAGATGTCGCACCGTTCGATCGTCGGCCGCCCGGACTGGTAGACGTAGACGCCCCGGTGACCGCAGTCCGCCACGGTCGTGCTCCGCACCACCGGGTCGGCGCCGAGGCGCACGATGATGCCGTCGTCGGTGACGCCCCGCACCTCGCAGGACTCCACCGTTCCGCCCGCGTCGGAGAAGACGAGACCGTGCTGGCCGCGCAGCACGCGTACCTCGCTGGCCTCGACGGTCGCGCCGTCGTCGGCCTGCAGGCCGGCGCCGTAGCCGGCGGACAGCTCGCACCGGCGCAGCCGCAGCCGGCCGCCGGTGGCGGTGACCGCCGGGTAGTCGCCGCTCGTGAACACCACGCCCTCGACCGTGACCTCACCGGACACGACGGCGAGCGCCGGGCCGTCCAGCGCGGTCGCCTCGATCACCGCCGAACCGGCCTCGCCGGCGGCTCGCACCGTGAGCCGGCGCCCGGCGACCCGCAACCGCTCGGTGTACGTGCCGGGCGCGAGGGAGATGACCGCTCCGTCGGGCGCCACCTCGAGAGCGTCGGCGATGGTCGGATAGGCCCCGGGTACCGCCAGGGTCGTGGCCACAAGCACTCCTTAGAGGGTCATCAGAGGGTGAACGTCTCGTCACGGATCGAGTTGACGACCTTCTTCAGGTGATCACTGGTGGCGAGCGGCGCGGTCAGGCGCACCACCAGCTGACGATCGATCTGGCCCTCCGGGGTGGACCGCCAGAACGCGACGTAGACCAGACCGTACATTCGCTTGCCGTCGATCTGGGTGGTCTCGGCCCAGGTGGCGAACGGGCCGCTGCGGGTCCACTGCAGGCCCCACGCCTCCTCGCGCTGCCGCAGAGCCGTGCGCCGCTCCTCGGTGCACGGCGTCTCGCAGGTCCGCACGATCAGGTCGCCACCGCCCGCGTCCCCGCCGCCGCACCGGTAGTGCGCCGCGGCCGCCGCCGTGGCCACCTGCTCACAGTTCCACGCCGGCGGGACGCGGAAGTCGAAGCCGACGCCGTCCAGCCCTTTGATGGGCTTCGTCGGCTCGGTGGACACGAAGGTCGGCCAGGACGACGGCCAGCCGCCGCCGACCGGCGGCTCCACCCCCGGCGCGGTGGGATCGCCCAGCAGCAACTGCTCGTCGGTCGGCGCCGGCGTGGCGCTGGGCCGGGGAGCCGGGGCCGGTTCGTCACGCAGCGACATCCCGGCCGCCGTGCCACCGGCGCCGGCGACCAGCCCGGCGAGGGCCGCCAGGGCGACGACCAGGCCGGCACGCCGCCGCTTGACGGGCGGCCTGGGCGGAAACCGCAACGGGGGTACGGGCCGGTCGTTTCGCTCAGCGTGGGGCGACGGTCCGACCCGTGCGACCACCGGGTCGTCCACCGGTGTGGGCACATCGGCTTCCACCGGCCTCGGCGCGGGTTTTGGCCCGTGTGTAGGCGCGGGTGCAGGCGTTGGTGCGGGCCCGGGCGCGGGTGCAGGCGTAGGCACCGGTGCAGGTGCGGGCGTAGGCGCGGGTGCGGGCGTAGGCGCGGGTGCGGGCGTAGGCGCGGGTGCGGGCGTAGGCGCGGGTGCGGGCGTAGGCGCGGGTGCGGGCGTAGGCGCCAATTCCGGGACTGCGACCGGAACCAGGCGCTGTCCGAGCACCTCGAAGACCTGCCCGGCGCCGCTGCCCTGCTCCGGCGCGCAGGCCACCCACGGCCGCGGGCCCTGGTAGTCCCTGCCGACGATCGGGAGACGGTCGGCGGTGGCGTTGGCGAGCGCGTCCGCCGCGGCCCCGAACGCTTTGCGCCAGCGGTCGTCGGCCGAGGCCCGCTCGTTGAGAACGGCCACGGTGACGGCTTCTCCGCGCGCCCCGACGCCCGACCAGACGTCACCGACCTCGCAGGTGCTCAGCGCTTGCTGCAAACGGTACTGCCCGGCGGTCCGCATGTGCCTCTCCGTCTCCAGCCTCGCGTCGCCCCGCCCGGACACGGTGACCTGGAGGATGAGCGCGATCAAGGAGTGTAATGGGTACCGGCCCGCCCACCTCGACGAAGCCCTCCCCCTGGTCGCCGTGGGCGCGGTCCACACCGAACGCGTCGGCCGAGCCGCCCAGCAGCACCGCACGCCGGGCACGCGAGCCGGCGATGTCGTACCCCCTCGCTATGTTCGTCGGCGTTCCCCCTCTGCCGAAAGGTGCCCCGGATGCCCGCCCTGAACGACGTATGTCGAACTCCCGAGGACAGTGGGAGCTCCCACAAAGTTCTACGAGGTGACGGGCGACGGCGCCGATCTCGATCCTCGGCGATGGCCCTGATGAAACGGTCGGAGGGCCTCAAGGGGCGAGAGATCTGGTGAGCCCTTTGAACAGTCAGCAGCGCGATGGGAACTCTCAGCGATGCGACAGCCCCGCGGCGCTGGCCTCCTATCGACCGCCGGGACTACCGCGGACAACCCAGGACAACCGAAGCCAACTTCCGCACTACCGCCACCAACCACGATCATGAAGTCACCGGCCATCGCGCGGCGCGCAGTATTCCGACAGATGGTTTCCGGATGGACCGGGCGAGCGACCTGCTCGCATCGGTCGGAGGCCGCGCGCAGCAGACGATGTTGGCGGGGTCCGTCGCCGGCGCTCGAAGCCTGCGCTTCCGCAAGGGGTTGTCGTCGCTGGGCGAGTTGACGACACTTTCCGCGACACTCGTGCGGTGGTCGCGGTCCACTCGCCACACGTTTGGCCACCATCGAGGAACCCGACACCAGCGTCGATGCCCTGCTGGCCGAGATCCGGCATGCCGACGCCGGACGCCACAACGACGACACCGCCGTCTACCTGCGATGGACCGCCGATCGGCTGTCATCGCATGGCCGGCCGGTAACCGTGTCTACGGTGAGGTGAACGGATGGCGAAGCCGATGCATCGCCTGCTGACCACGGTCGGAGACACGAACCACGAGCGTCGAATCCTCGGTGGCGGATGAAGCCAGGAACGGTGTCAGGCCTCCGATGGGGGTGCCAGGAGCCGGGCGACGGAAACGCGAGAGAGCGGAAAGGGAGCGGGAAACGGGCGGGTACGGCACATTGGTGATCGTCGCCATAAGGGCCTTTCTCGAACGGCACGTCTCATCGAAGCCGGGCCGCAATTTACAGATGCGGAAAATGCCGACGGCGGCTCGCTGAACCAGTCGAGCCGCCGTCGGTAATGACGCAAGATCAGATAACGCGGATGTTCTCGGCCTGCGGGCCCTTCTGGCCCTGCGTGATGTCGAACTCCACCCGCTGGTTCTCGTCGAGACTGCGGAAGCCGCTCGCCGAGATCGCCGAGAAGTGGGCGAACACGTCGGGGCCGCCCTCGTCCTGGTTGATGAAGCCAAAGCCCTTGTCGCCGTTGAACCACTTCACGGTACCTGTAACCATGTCTTTTTCCTTAGCAAGCTGTCGGAATCCGCACTGTGCGGACTCTCACGCCGCCGCGTTGATCACTCGCGTCGCATCGACGCGGAAAACGAAGAAGCGCCTGGAGGGTTTCAGATAACCCATCAGGCGCCGAAAACGTCTACGGAAATCAAAACTGCAACGGGACGACCGTAGCACAGAAATTCGGCTGCCGACCCGAATCCTGGCCGCCGGTTTCCGGCCGGGGCGATACCCGGTACCGATTTCTGCGGCCGGCGTAGGCCGGCCCGCAAGGATGGGACGGTGCATGTCGAGCCGATTCTGATCTTTGTCCTCGCCGCTGTCGCGGTGGTCGCGGTGGTGCGGTGGGTCGCCGGCCGGACCGGGCTGCCCGCCGCCGCGCTGTTGCCACTCATCGGTATCGGGTACGCCCTCCTGCCAGGGCCCAACATTCCCCTGGACCCGGACATAGTCCTGGCAGTCGTACTGCCGCCACTGCTGTACAGCGCCGCCCTGGACTCGTCGATGATCGCGATCCGCCGCAATCTGCGTACCGTGGTCAGCCTGTCGGTGGTGCTGGTTCTGCTCACCGCGCTGCTGATCGGCCTGGGCTTCGCGTGGTTCGTCACCGGTGCGACCCTGGCCGCCGGCATCGCGGTCGGCGCGGCGGTCGCGCCACCCGACCCGGTCGCCGCGCTCGCCGTCGGCCGCAAGGTGGGGCTTCCACCCCGGATCATCACCCTGATCCAGGGTGAGGGGCTGCTCAACGACGCCACCGCGCTCACCATCCTGAGCGTCGCGGTCGCCGCGGCCACCGGAGACGGGTTCTCGGCGCCGGCCGCCGTCGGTCAGTTCCTGCTCGCCGCCGCGGGCGGAGTGGCCGTGGGCGCACTGGTCGCTTTCGCCGTCCGTCTGCTGTCCAGACCGCTCAGCGGCGATCCGATGCTCGCGAACGCCGTGTCGCTGGCCATACCGTTCGGCGCCTACCTACTCGGTGAGGTGATACACGTCTCCGGTGTGCTGGCCGTGGTGGTGGCCGGGCTGATCGTGGGACACCACACGCCACGCTCTGCTTCGGGGGCGGGCCGGCTGCAGACCAATGCGGTCTGGCGACTGGTCGACTTCCTGCTCGAGGGCTTCATATTCCTGTTGATCGGCCAGCAATTGCCCGAGGTCATCAGAGGGCTGGCGGGATACGACGCCGCCACCGTTGTCGTCGCGGTCGCGATCACTGTGGGCGTCACACTGCTGCTACGGCCATTGTGGCTGGTTCTCACCCTGCTGGTGCCCAGAGCACTGCACACCCGTTGGAGCCGGGGCGGAGCGGACGCGAGGGCGTCCGTGAGGTGGTGGACCGGCCGGGAGGTCGTGGTTCTCAGTTGGGCCGGCACGCGAGGCGTGATCAGTCTAGCGGCGATCTTCACTCTGCCGCTGGTCACCGAGACCGGGGACCGGTTCCCCGCTCGGGATCTGCTGCTGTTCTGCACCGTCGTGGTCGTGCTCGTCACCCTGGTCGGGCAGGGCCTGACGTTCGCGCCGATGGTGCGGGCACTGGGGCTGCGCGCGGACGACAACGACCAGGCCCTTCTGCGCAACGAGGCGCGGGCAGCATCGGTCAAGGCCGCCCTCACCGCGCTCGACGAGCTGGAGGAGCAGGAGCACGAGGACATCAGCGGCCAGGTGATCGAGACGATGCGCGAGCAGTTGCGGGCCCGGCTGAGCCGTTATCGGGACCGGCTCTCCCTGTTGCGCGACAACGACTCGGCGGGTCCGCCGATCTCCCCGGAGTATGAGGCCGCCCTGCACGTGCGCCGGGTGGCCATCGATGCACAGCGGGAGGAGTGCCTGCGCTGGCGTGATGCCGGCCGGTTGTCCGACGAGGGCCTGCGGGTGCTGGAACGTGAACTGGATCTCGAGGAGCGGCTGCTGCCGGACCGTCCGGCCCGCCGGTGAATCCGGCGCGCGCCGTCACGCGTTCAGGTATGCCAGCACGGCCAGCACCCGGCGGTTGTCGTCGTCGGAGGGAGGCAGGTCGAGCTTGGTCAGCATGTTGTTGATGTGCTTGCTCACGGCCTTCTCCGTGATACCAAGGTTGGTGGCGATCGCGGCGTTGGACCGGCCCTGAGCCATCTCGCCGAGCACTTCACGTTCCCGGGTGGTGAGCACCGCCAGCGGTTCCCGGCGGGCGACCAGTCGTGAGATCACCTCGGGGTCCATGGCGGTGCCGCCGTCGGCCACCCGGTGGACGGCGTCGACGAAGTCGCTGACATCGGCGACCCGGTCTTTGAGCAGGTATCCGATGCCGCCGTACGGGGTGCTGAGCAGTTCCCGTGCGTACAGCGGCTCCACGTGCTGGGAGAGCATGAGAACCGGAAGGCCCGGCAGCCGGGTCCGGGCGGCGATGGCCGCTTGCAGACCTTCGTCGGTGAAGGTGGGTGGCAGGCGTACGTCCAGGACTGCCACGTCGGGCCGGTGCTGGAGTAGTGCGGGCAGCAGCGCGGGGCCGTTGTCGACCACCGCGACGACGTCGAAGTCGAAGGCGCCCAGCAGCCGGGTCAGGCCGTCCCGGAGCAGGGCGTGGTCCTCGGCGATCACAACGCGCACGGCAACTCCATGGTGATGACGGTCGGGCCCCCGGGCGGGCTCGACAGCATGATCGTGCCGTCGAACGCCGCCAGGCGGCGTTTGATACCGCGCAGCCCGGTGCCGGCAGCCGGGTTCGCGCCGCCCCTGCCGTCATCGGTGACGACCATCGTCAGCAGACCGGCAGCGTACCGGGAGAACACCGACCCGCGGTGAGCGCGGCTGTGCCGGATGACGTTGCTCAGCGCTTCGGCGACGGCGAAGTAGGCGGCGGACTCCAGCGGCAGGTCGGGCCGTCCGGGCAGGTCGACGTCGACGGTGATCGGGATCGGCAGGCTGAGCGCCAGCGCCCGGACCGCGCCGTCGAGCCCGCGTTCGGCCAACACCGGCGGGTGAATTCCGCGCACCAGGTCACGCAACTCGGCCAGCGCGGCCCGACTGGATGCCCGGGCCTCGGCGAGCAGCTTGTGGGCCTCGGCCGGGTCACGGTCGATGAGGTTGTCGGCCAGGCCGATCATCATGCTCAGCGACGCGAGACGGGCCTGCGCACCGTCGTGCAAATCGCGTTCGATGCGGCGCAGCTCCGCCGCCTGGGCGTCCACCGTCCCGGCACGCGTGACGGTCAGCTGGGTGACCCGCAGACGAAGCTCGGCCGACCTGGTGGGCGCGAGCAGGAGCCGGGCGAACAGCGCGTCGACACGGCGCAGCCACGGCGCCACCCACAGCCCGGCGGCGAGGATGATCACGCCCTGCGGCACCGACACCAGACCGGCAAGGAACGCGTCGATGGACCAGACCGCGCCGTAGCCGTACCAGCCTGTGCCGAGCCAGATCCACGACGGCGTCAATGTCAGGCCCAGAAGCCCGTACAACGGCACCAGCACGCCGATCGCCCCGAGGGTCAGCCCGACGACGGCTCCGGGTGCCAGCCAGGCCAGGTCCCGCCACGTGGCCGGATCCGTCACGGTCCACCGGAACCGTTCCCACCCGTCGGCGACGGCACGTTCCGGCAGCGGATGGTACGGGCGGTTGACCAGCACGCCCGCCCGGGACGCACGCCGGCGCTCCAGGTCGGTGCGCTTGCGGACCAGCGTCATGGTCCACGGGACCAGGGCCAGCCCGAGGTACGGCACGGGCGTCAGCACCAACGCCACGACCGCGACGGCCAGCAGCGGAATGTTGGTGATCGCCAAGCCGATCGCCGCCATGCCGCCCAGCACACCGCGCACGCCCCGCCGGGCGCCACTACCCAGGCCCGTCCCATCCACGCGCATTCTCACGAACTTCAGTGTCCTCCCGCCGGTAAGGCTGTCCTGGTGGTGCTAGCACCACCAGGACGAGGGTCCTAGCGCTCCTGACGAATCGCGTCCCGAGCGGTTCGATGGACACATGACAACTCTGACATCGGCGACCAGTACGGCGCCACGGGCGGCAACGGCCGGCAGCGACTTCGCCGTCCTGGCTCGCCGCATCAACGCGGAAGGCCTGATGCAGCGCCGGGCCGCCTACTACGTCGCCCGGATCAGCGTCGTCACCCTCATGTTCCTCGGCGGATGGACCGCGTTCTTCCTGATCGGCTCGTCCTGGTGGCAGATCGTGACGGCGGCGTTCCTGGCTATCACCTTCACCCAGGTGGGACTGCTGGCCCACGACCTCGCTCACCGGCAGGTCTTCCGCACGAAGCGACCGGGAGAGATCGCCGGCCGCATCGCCGGCAACGTCGGCATCGGGATGAGCTACGGCTGGTGGATGGAGAAGCACACCCGGCACCACAACAACCCCAATCACGACGACCTCGACCCCGATGTGGCCCCCGAGGTGCTCATCTGGGCCACCGAATCAGCACTCGGACGACGCGGGCTGAAAGGCTTCGTCACCAGGCACCAGGCCGCGCTCTTCTTCCCACTGCTGACCCTGCTCGCCGTCGATCTGAAGATCTCCAGCATCAAGGCCCTGCGCAACGGAGTCGTGAAACGCCCACGCTTGGAGAGCACACTGCTGCTCCTGCATGGCGTCGGCTACCTCTCCGTACTGCTGATCGTCCTGCCGCCATTGCCCGCCCTCGGTTTCCTCCTGCTTCACCAGGCGTTGTTCGGCCTCTACCTCGGTATGACCTTCGCACCCAACCACAAGGGCATGCCGCACCCGGCCGGTGACGAGGACTTCCTGCGCAAGCAGGTGCTGACCTCCCGCAACGTGCGGGGTGGCCGATTCACCGACGCGGCCCTGGGCGGCCTGAACTACCAGATCGAGCACCACCTGTTCCCCGGCATGCCAGCGCCCAACCTCCGCAAGGCCCAGCCCATCGTCGAGGCCTACTGCGCACAGATCGGCGTGCCGTACGAGCAGACCAGCCTCGTCACGTCCTACCGGCAGGCACTGCGATACCTGCACGAGGTCGGTGCACCGGCCCGTGCCGAGCATGAGGCCCGCGCCGGCCGGTGATGGACGGCCGGGCCTCGCCGGACGAGGCATCCGGCAATGGGGCTACTCCGGCATTTCGCCAGTGGCATCGGGTATGCAGGTCACGTCGTGAGGAGACGGCCATGGCTGACAACACTGAAATGATCATCAGGTTCCATCCGGTGGGCGGCGAGGACGTGGCCGTGATGACCAGCGACTTCCCGGGACCGGACGAGGCGGTGGAGGCGATCGCCCGGGCGCTGGACGAGCGTCGTAGCCTGATCCTCACTCGTGCCAGGTACAACCGGGAGGCGGACGAGAACGCCGTACTGATCAACCTGGCCAACGTCGTATCAGTACGGGTGGCACGCCGGGACAGCGCAACGAGTGGCCAATACCTGTAGTGACGCGAGCCGGCCCCGGACATTGACGACGCGGTAGTCGTCACGGTTCTTGGCCGTTGGGGCGCGGCAGGCGGATGGTGAAGGTCGTCGTGATCTCATCGGGTTCGCTCAGGGTCAGGGTGCCCCCGTGCTGTTCGACGATCGCCCGGGCGAGCGTGAGACCGAGGCCGCAGCCCGGGACGCCCCCGTGGCGCAGCTCGTCGCCGCGGTAGAACAGCTCGAAGACACGAGCGTGCTGGTCGGCGGGGATCGGCGGACCACTGTTGGACACCGTGACCACGGCGGCGCGCTGTTCTCCGCGAACGGTGACGCTGATGCGGCTGTCCGGCGGCGCCCAGGTTCGGGCGTTGCGCAGCAGTTCCTCGACGGCGACGCGGATCCGGTCCGGATCGGCGTTGACGGGCAGGGCTACCGGGGCCCCGAGGTCGATGGCGGCAGCCGTGTCGTTCCGGCCGACAGCGGCCCGGACGACCTCAGCGAGGTCGATGCGCCGGCAATGCAGCGACATATGTCCGGCTCTGGTGCCGGCAACGTCGAGTAGGGTCGCGACGAGCCGGTTGAGTTCCTCGGCCCGCCGGTGGATCACCTCGAGCATCTGCTGTCGTTCGTCGGCCGGCATGTCGGGTTCGGCGCGCAGCATCTCAGCGTTGGCCTGGATGCTGGTCAAGGGAGTGCGCAGTTCGTGGCCGACCAGGGTGATGTACTCGTCGCGGCTGTGTTCCAGTGCGGTGGAGGAATCGTCGGCCCGGCGTCGTTCGAGGAATTCCCCGAGGTGTACGGCGATGCTGCCGTGGATCGCCGTACGCATGTCGTCGGGTGTCTCGTCCTGGTCGCTGTAGCAGATGAGGACGCCGAGAACCGACGAGCCGCTGGGGATGGGAACGGCCAGCGCGGCACGCAACGGACCCCAGTCGGTCTGAGCGGCGGTGAGCGGATCGGTGACGAGGTCGGTGACCCACACCGGCGTTCTGCTCTGCCATGCGCGACCGGCTAGACCCACGCCGTTGAGGAGATCACCGACGCGATCGAGGCCGGTCGAGTGGCTGTCGTCCGCCTGCCAGCGGTTACGCCGCTGGATGACCTGGCTCACCCGGTCGACGGACCAGAACTCGCTGGCGGCCCAGCCGAGCATGACCCCGACGGTTCTCACGGCGGTCGCGATGATCAGTCCCGCAGGTCCGGGCTCGCCAAGGATCGCCGACACCCGGGCCACACAATCATTCAGCTGTTTCGCCCTGCTCTGCAGCGTGACGTCGTGAAAGGCCAGGACCGCGGCGAGCCGCCCCGCTCCGGTCACCGGACCGCCCTGGGCCAGATACATCCGGGCCGGGCTGTCGGCCGCCCGCACGCACACCTCGACGTGGCGCACGGATTCCCCGCGCAACGCCAGGGAGACAGGATGCCGCTCGCCGCCCATCTGCCGGCCCGAGGTGTCGAAGAGCAACATCCCGGTGGGCACGGCGTCATCTCCGGTCGGCTCCCCCACTTCTTCGACAAGGGCTCGAGCAGCCGGATTCATCAAGATCACCCGGCCGTTGCGGTCGTAACCGAGCACCGCCACGTCGAGGCTGTCGAGAACCGCCCGCAACGCCTGGCCCTGGTCGACGGATACCGAACCCGCGGTGACCATGTGCCCTGATGAGCCGAGGTTGCCGGATCCGGTGGCCGCAGGTTCATGGGGGTCATCGGGGAACACCGAGGCCAGTGCCTCAGGCTCCGCCGCGTCGGTCACGATGTGCCCGCCCCTCTGCACGGCAACACGGCGTTTTCACCAGGCGGTCGTGCTCCGGTCCCGATCCAGCATATGTCGTGAACCGGCCGGAATGGGGCAGAGCACGGAGGAACGGCGACCGGTGCTCCGGGCGGCGTCCGCGCCTCGGAATGACGCGTGCTCCGGCATACGGTGACGCCATGAGCGAGGATGTGGGGAACGGCGCCGAAGGACAGGAGCGCAGCCGGACCCTGGATGAGCGAGCACCGTGTCAGCGCCCCGCGAGACGGCGGCCGACAGCAGAGACGCCGATGCCGACCAGCGGGAGATCGAACTGCAGGGCCGGCTGGGTAGCGTGGAGGCACGGGAGGCTTGCGCGGATCGGCATGAGTTCCTGCAGGACTCGCGAGACGAGGCGGCCGGCAGCCTCGATCGGCGGGCCGGGTATCGCGACCTCGCCGCGGCGACTGCTCCACCAACTCCTCGATGATCATCATCTTCTCCCGCAGCGCGCTTACCGCGGTCCAGACAGCCTCCTCGACGCTGTCGTCGCGGATCGCGATCGACGACTGCGGCGAGTAGGAACGGCCGACGTGGCAGACGTAGTGGGCAGCCAGACCGGTACGCACCACATACATCACGTTCCCGATCGGCGGTCCGCCGGGCTTCGAGCAACTCGTTCTCGTACGCACGACGCTCTCGGGCGTCGAAAACGGTGGTTCGTATCAACAGGGGTACGCCGTCGCGCCGGTCTTGACGACAGAGGTGACCAGGACCGGGAACACGGCGCCGTCGCCGGCACGCATCTCCGCCGCGATTCCCTTGACCTGGTTACGCAGCCGCAGCAGTGGCACACAGTGCGTCTCGTGGTAGAGACGACTGCCGGGAGTGAGCAGATCGGCGAAGCGCCGCCGGCCGACCAGATCGACGCTGCCGTATCCCAACCAAGTGAGCAGGGTGGCGTTGACCTTGACGATCGTGCCGTCCGGCAGAGTGGAGACGAAACCACACGGCGCGTTGTCTTAGAGGTCGTCGAGATCGTCATCCAGCAGGGCCGGGAACGAGACCCGCACCAGGCGGTTCACAGGCGGGCGCCCACGACGTGACCGGCGAGGCAGTGGCCGCACTAGGCGCCGGCCTGATCAGCGGCCTGACACATCGGTTGCTTCACCCACCGAGTCTCCCACGGGAGGCCGCACGTCACCGATGCGATGAGGGCACAATCGGGCCGGTACCCAGCTCCGGCGGGGCCGGCCGATCGAAGGCCGGCTAAGTGTTTCGTATCGCCGGACGGGGGCATGCCGGGTACTGCACCGTGGCTCAGCGAGATGTCGTCAGCCGACGAGGTCCGTGTTCGGGCGCGGGAGAGGAGCGTCATGGGACTCGACGACAAGATCGAGAACAAGACGCAGGAAGCCGCCGGCAAGGCGAAGCAGAACGTCGGTGAGGCCACCGACGACAAGGATCTTCAGGCTGAGGGCAAGGGCGACCAGAGGTCCTCGAACCTCAAGCAAGCCGGCGAGAAGATCAAGGACGCCTTCAAGAAGTGATCATCGCACGCTCCAACGAGGCCGGCATCCGCTGAGGGCGCCGGCCTCGGCCGCTGGCTTCGTCGGGTGAGGTGCCGAAGCACCCGCGAGGGCGTCGCTCGCTCCTCGTACCCAATAAAGATCTTCGATTTGGTGTCTTCCGGGCCTGGGCAGGTAGCCATTTCGGTTGGGCGACCGTCTGATCGGCGCTCCGGATTGGAGTGACCTCACCTATGGCCGACCAGTGATCCGGGGAGCAGAAATGATCATTGCGAAAGCGGCCGTGCTCGCCGCTCTGCGAGAACGCGGCCAGTACGACCGAGCCGATTTCGTCGACCGTGAGCTACCGGAACGCATCGACCTGGACCGGCACGGAGGATTGCTTGCCATGCTCCGCCTCGACCCAGCGACATTGACGGACGACCCGTCCGAATGACGCCCATCGCTCGCAGCAGGCAGGCACCCTCGAGCCGACCGGAGCCACCCTCAAGGAAAGCGAGCCAGCTCGATGACGGTAACCACCACCCGCACCGACCCGGCGCCCCGATCTGCAGTCGTCGTCAACCCGGCGAAGATCGACGATCTCGCCGAACTGCGCCGCACCGTCGACGACACGCTGGAAGAGGCCGGCTGGCCGGCGCCACGATGGTTCGAGACGACCGAGGACGACCCCGGTCTCGGCCAGACCCGCGCCGCGGTCGCGTCGGGTGCGCAGGTGGTGTTCGTCTGCGGGGGTGACGGGACGGTGATGTCCGCGGTGTCCGCGCTGACCAACACGGACGTGTCGATGGCCGTCCTCCCCGCCGGCACCGGCAATCTCCTCGCGGCGAACCTGGGGCTGTCCACCGATCTGGCAACCGGTCTCGCAGTCGCGGTGGACGGCGGTCTGCGGCGCATAGACGTCGGCACTCTCGACGGCCGGCACTTCGCCGTGATGGCGGGCATGGGCTTCGACGCCCACATGCTCGACGCCACCTCGGACACCGCCAAGAAGCACATAGGCTGGCCCGCGTACGTGCTCGGCGCGGTGAAACACCTCAAGGACCGCCCGATGCGGGTCACCCTGCGCATCGACGGCGGCACACCGATGCGCCGGCGCGCCCGCTCGGTGCTCGTCGCCAACGTCGGCCGGTTGCAGGGCGGCCTGAGACTGCTGAGCGAGGCACACCCGGACGACGGCGTCCTCGACATCGCCGTCCTGACGCCGAACACGTTGCGCACGTGGGTGGCCCTGGCGTGGGGGCTGATCCGGCGCAGCGAGCGGGTACCCGCTCTCGAGGTCTTTCGCGGCAGCCGGATCGAGGTGATCAGCAACCGGCCCCAGCCTCGTCAACTCGACGGCGATCTCATCCGCAGCAGTGACCGGCTGGCCGTCGGAGTCCTGCCGCATGCGCTCTGGCTGTGCGTGCCCGAGCCGGCCGGCCACCCCGACCTCAGCGTCGATGCGGACGCCGCCACCGATCACGCGAACGGGCCGCCCGAATCGGCGGAGACCAGGTGTTCAGCGTGAGTCCTCGTCAACCTGCCGAAAACACCGACGCGCAGGCCCCCGAAGTCTCCGGGCCGCTGGGAAGCGACGTTCCGACCTCCGCGACACCCTTGCCGCGCCGGAAGCAACCGGAACCCGGTACGCCGCCCGCGATCGGCCGGCCGGACGATCAACCGCACGACACGGGTCCACCCTCGAAGACGGGACGGCGGCGTCCGTTGCTGTTGCAGAACCACCACTTCCGGGAGAGGGGAGCCGCCTCCCCTCCGGTCGCCTGACGATCCCGCAGCCGTCAACGGAAGGGAATCAATGGAGAGATGGCCGGCGGTGACGAACCAGGAGCCACTCAGCCACAGCGCGTACGCTTGAAGGCGACCGGCGGCCTCACTGTCGGGCGCTGACCCCGGTCGGCGTGCGTGGCCAGGCACTCCGCCGGAGGCCGCGCCTCTTCACCGACCTCGGTGGACCTCGTCTCGCCCGCTTCATCAGGGCCGGACCCGCGCCTGCGTTGGTCCCGGACGACGGGAACGCCATGAGAACACCCGCTCAACGGGCTGGATCACCCGCCCTTGCCGAACCACCTGAGACACAGCTCGTCCCGTACTCCCCGGATTTGTCGGTCGACGGAACCTGGTGGCCCAGCTCCCCCGACCTCGCCACCGAGCTGTGGCATCTGGTGCGAGCCCTCGACCAGGTTCGTGGCCCGGTGACACGGCTGCTGCTGGCAGTCGGTACCTGGACGACCGAGCCACACCGGATCGTCATGGGCGGCCGTATGGTCACCATCGGCTACCGGACCCGTCGGCCCACGACGTTGATCACCGTGATCTGCGGCGACGGAGGCTCCTTCAGCGTGTGCCTGGCCCCGCAGGGCCCGGCACCGGGTCCTGGAGAGACGGCGTGGGACAAGGCCACCTGGGAAGCCGGACGCGGTGGTTGCGGCGCGCTACGAGAAGAGGAGGCCCGATGACACCCGTACGTCCGGTCGGACGGCGAATCACCGACGAAGCCCTCAATCGAGCCGTCGTCGCTGCCCGGCAGGCCCCCTCGGCTCACGACGCCCGGCCGTGGCGATGGCAGGTCACCAACGATGTTCTGGACCTGTTCCTGCACACCGAGCCCTCAACCGAACTCCCCGTGCCTGACAGGCGACTCGCCACGATCGGCTGCGGTGCCGCGCTGCACCACGCCCGCCTGACCCTGGCCGCAGACGGCTGGCGGGTGACCGCGACCCGCCTGCCCGACCCCAACGAACCGACCCATCTCGCGCGACTGCACATCGACGGCCCCGGACCGGTGAGCCCCTCCACCGCCGACCTGGCGCGCGTCATCGAACTGCGCCACACCGACCGCCGCCCCGTCACCGGTCTCCCGATCACAGCCGACCGCCTGAGCACCATCCGCGCCGCGTTCGAATCTCAGTATGCCCACCTCACCGTGTTGCGACCGGACCAGATCCTCGATCTCGCCGTGGCGACGGCCCACACCGGCGGCCTTGAACCGGCCGGCAGACAATGGCAGTCGGAGCTGGCACTGTGGGCCGGTGGCGACCGCATCGTCGGCGCACGCCACCGTCTCGATCTTCCCCGCGCCCGCGACGGGCACGACCGGGCCGCGACGTTCGCGGTCCTGCACGGTCCGGGTGATCAGAGTCTGGACTGGCTCCATGCCGGCGAAGCCCTCTCCGTCGGTTCGCTGGTCGCCGCCGGACTCGGAGTGTCCACCCTGTCCTTCAGCGCACCGATCGAGCACGACCGCGCCCGCGACATCCTGCTGGACGCGGTCCCCGATCTCGGCCATCCATACCTGATGGCGCGTCTGGGCCACCACGCCACCGAGGCGGTCCGGCAAACGGATCAGGCCGCGGCCATCAGCTGAACGTCGTTCAGCTCGCCGGTCTTCGCATGCAGCCGCTGAACCGGCACACGGCGCCGCAGTAGCGGGAACTCGTCCAGTTCCTCACGGGTACGGATTTCGTCGTGCCCGTTACCTCGTCCCGCCGGACGCCAGCAGAGAGTCGGCGGACACCGTCTCCGCCGCCGCGATGGACACCGCCCAGGTACGCCACACCCCCGAGCTGCTCGAGCAGAGAGTGCACCTCAACCGACCGCCGAGGGACACGACACCGCTGACGGGTATGAAGGCGACAGATCGCAACGGCTCGTGAACCCTGTCCATGTGTGGTATTCGCCCAGATATCGAGGTTCGCTCACGGCGCCATATCCTCCGTCCGGTCGATGAACAGTCGCCGCGCGACACCGGATCCCCAGCCAACCGCCCGGCGAGTTGTTCGAACTTGACCGATCATGTTGCAACCCGCGCAGTCCGCGACTTTTCGGCGGCTTCACACGCAGCCGTCTCCTCGCCGCGCACTGGTTCCCGTTCTTGAGCAGCATATGCGAGACGATTTCGAGCTCCTGCCTCCTCACTGGCGCCCATGACGAACATCTGATGCCTGCCGCTTCCACCAGGCGACGCCGACGATGTCGCCGCATCCGCTATGGATCATGACCAGCAAGGCCAACGTAGTGAGTGCCTCAGCGGCCCAGGTTGTCGTGGGCCCGGCTGCGACGAGCGGTGCTGGCGGTACAGCAGGAATCTACTGAGTCCTTGTCCGATCGCCGTCTGCGCCGCCGCCCACCGGGGCACACCACCCGATTGCCGGGACAACCGCGGACGCCCCAGGACAACCGCAGCCAACTTCCGCGCCCCGCCACCAACCACGATCATGGACTTACCGGCCCGGACAGGCGAACCAGGCGAAGATCACCGTACGGTCGTTCGTGTCACCGAAGTGTCGAAATCGTCCATTTCGGAGGGAGCTGCGCATCGATGTTCGGCATTGCCGACGAGGGGGCCCGTCACGTCGAGATCGGATCGCTCAGGCCATGAATGGCCTGCTCAACCAGGGTTTCTGTCCGTCACGAACGATGCGTCGGCCCGCTGGGCCCCGGGGTCCCATGACGCAGTTCGCGTGCGCCCTTCCCGTCATTTCCGGGCGGGCGACCACGTCCGGCGGTCGGTCTCCGGCTACCCCCAGGCATCGACGGCGAGGCGGTCCCGCTCGAGCCCGCGGGTGAAGGCGTGCAGGTTAGTTCTTCCTGCCGGGCGGCGGTGATCCATCCGGAAACCGGTCGGCGTTGCCGTCGGCGGGCGTCAGCAAGGCGGCGAAGGAGTGCCCGAGGCTGGTGAGAGCCGTCATCTCAGAGCAGGCGGTCGTTAAGGATTTCGAATATCTCCTGTTGCCGCTGGCTGCGGGGATCGGGATGGGTCAGCAGGTAGCTCGTCAGGCGGCGGGGCGAGACTGCGGGACGGTCGGCTTCGGCCCGGCCCTGATTGATGTATTCGTGCAGCCGCTGAGGCTGCCGGTGTCGCGTGGCCGGGTACTCGGTGACGCAGGAGCACGGGGGCGACGGCACAATTCAGACCGGCCAGTGGTCGTCGATCGGCCGGTCCAGCAGGCGGCCAGTTCGTGTTCCGCGCGGGAGTGCCCCGGCTCGTGGTGAGCCTGGTCCGTGGTAAACCGGCACGAGTCCGCGATCCTCCACTCCAGGATGCGACTGATCCACTGGGCGACGTCGGCATCCGCGTCGCTGCGGCAGCCGGCGAGCCACCACACCTCAACGTAGGTGGCGGCGAGAATCGCGATCCGCTGCCGGGGCTCCGTAAGACGTGCCGTGAGGTCGGCGGCGAGGATCTTGGCCGTGCGGTCGACGAGCCCGGCGAACGCCTGGTGGCTGCCGCGAGAGATCGCCTCCATCGCCGCCGACTCGAGGAGTCTCCGCGGTGGGATCAGCGCTGGGCGGAATCGTGGTTGGTGTCATTGGGTTGGCTGCTTTGCGGGCGAAGGTTCGCATGGGTGCTCCAGGCTGGTGTCGAGCTGCCGTCGGGGTCTGGAGCGACCTGCTGGTTCGCGGGTCCGGTGCCGCGCATTCTCATGGACTACCGCACCGCTGTGTTCGCTTGATCGAATCCTCACGCCCGGCGTAGCGCGGCGCCGGGCCGGTCGGTGATGACGCTGTGGTGTGGTGATCAGTCGGCGTGTGCGATCTCGGCGATCAGTTCCGGGGTGTGGCGTCTGTCGGTGGGGTCCGCTGCGGCGGTGTCGGCCGAGGCCTGGCTCGCGCCGGGCGGGACGATCAGAAGATCGAACCGGTCTGCCCCGAAGTCACTGATCACGGTGACCACACCGGGTGGCTGGGACGTGTACCAGCCGAGCCGCACTGCCCGGCGGCCGGTGCCGGCCCGGCGGGCGTTGCGGAAGGTGCGTTCGTCGATCGGGGCCACCAGGATCCGTCGAGGATGGTGGTGCGGCCGGGATGCGGGGCCGATCGCCGGCGTACGGCATCATCGGGTGCTCGGGCGGCTGGGGCCGGGTGCTCTGGTGCATGACAGCGCCTCTCCGTGGACGGCTTCCACGTCCCTCGCTCGGCGGGTGCGGCACCGGCTCGCCGGGGAGGTCGAGTGGCTGGCGCCTTTCCACCGTACGCGCGTCCGACGACGGCGGTGCGTACACTTGGGGATGACCGATGGCTCCGTCATCGGTGCCGGCCTCGGCCGGTGCGCGCCCCGCCTGCCGGATGCCGCGCCTTTCACCGGACTCGGTGGACCTCGTCCTCGCCTGTTGTCTCCAGGTTGGGCCGCGCGCCTGCGTCGGTCCTGGACGATGGATCTTGTCATGGCTATTTTCCTCCGTCACCCTGAGTTTCTGTCGCCTGCCGAGCGCCTTTGGGCGCGAGAGCTGAGACAGCTCGATCACATTTCGTTCGATGGCAGCTGGTGGCCGGATTCGCCCGATCTCGACAGTGAGCTGCCCGTTCTGCTGCCCATGCTCGATCACGTCCGTGGACCGGTGCGACAGTTGGTGCTGAGCGCCAGAGATTGGGCAGCCGGCCCGGACCGGGTCGTGCTGGACCTGCGTACGGTCGACGTCGACTATTCGCCCGGCCAGTCGCCGTGGACGATGACAGTCGTCTGTGTCGACGGGGGTACCTTCACGATGCGCGTGGTCCCGCCCGGCCCGAGTCCCACAGCCTCGGACGGCTCGGCAGCGGGACCGGACGCGGAGGCATGGGAGACCGAGGGCGGCGGCCTCGGTCTGCCGCGCCTGCGAGCGGTTCGATGACCCCGGTCCGGGCCGGCGTGCCGCGCCCGGTCAGTCCTCGCCTCGTCAACGAGGCTATCTACCGGGCCGTCGCCGCGGCCGACCGGGCGCCGTCGGCGCACGACCGGCGGCCCTGGCGATGGCATGTGGGCACCGGTGTGCTGGAGTTGTTCGCCGACCGAGCCCGGATGTCGGGGCTGCCTGACCCGGGCGGCCGGTTCACCATGATCAGCTGTGGCGCCGGCCCCGCATCACGCCCGGGTGACGCTCACGGCGCGTGGCTGGCGGGTGACGGTGGCCCGGCTGCCCGACGCGGGCGAACCGGCTCTGCTGGCGCGCCTGCACATCGACGGCCCGGCCCCGGTGGGCCCGGCCACCGCCGGCCTGGCCCGCTGCATCCGGTTACGGCCCATCGGCATACGGCCGGTCGTCGGCGGCCTGATCGAGCCGCCTGTCCTGCGGATCGTCGGCACTGCGTTCGCGTCTCAGCACGTTCGCCTCGCGGTGCTGCGCCCGGATCAGATCTTCGGCCTCACGATGGCGTCCGCTCAGGTTCGGGAGCCCGGTTCGGCCGAGGTGCAATGGCATGCGGAGCTCGCGTTGTGGACCTGCGCCGGCCGGATCGCCGGAGATACCGGCAACCTGCGGCTGCCCATCGCGCGCGGCGATCATGATCGGACTGCGACCTTCGCGGTCCTGCACGGACCCGGTGATCAAGGCGTCGACTGGCTGCACGCCGGCGAGGCCCTGTCCACGGGCTTCCTCGTGGCCACCGGTTTCGGGGTTTCGGTGCTGCCGTTGAGCGCACCGATCGAGTACGCCGGCGCCCGGCAACGCCTGCGCGGGGTGATGCCCGAGATCGGCGTCCCTTATCAGCTGGTCCGGCTGGGCAGATACCCGGCGGTCGGTGGCGATCGGCCGCTTGATCCCACCAGTTCGTGGCGCCGTCCGCGAGCCCGGCCTGCTTCCGGAGCTCACCATGAATGACCGGGCGACCATGATTCGAGGTCTCATCGCCGCTCAGCCGGCGCGCGCCGGTGGAGTCGTCGATCACCTGCGGTGTGTCTGCCAGGCCGCGGTGGGAGCGTTGTCGGCCTCCGGGACGGGCATCAGCGTGCTGGCCGACGACGGGAGCCGCAGCGTGTATGCCGCTTCCGACCCGCTCAGCGAGCAGGTGGAGGAACTCCAGTTCCTTCTCGGTGAGGGCCCGTGCCTGGAGGCCTTCGATCGCCGCCGGCCGGTGCTGATCGCCAATCTCGCCGACGAGGCGATGACCCGATGGCCGGGATACGCACCGGAGGCCCATGACCGCGGTGTCCGCGCCGTCTTCGCGTTTCCATTGCAGATCGGCGCGGCCCGGCTCGGTGTCTTCGACGTGTTCCGCGACCACCCCGGCCGCCTGTCCGACCAACATCTGGCCGATGCCCTCTGCTTCGCCGACATCGCGGTCGAGGCCCTGCTCGACCGGCAGAGAGACGCCGCCGAAGCGCCGGGCGGGCCGGCACACGACGGTGTGACCGAAGCGGTCGCGCACCGGGCGGAGTTGTTCCAGGCCCAAGGCATGGTCATGGTTCAGATCCAGGGCAGCATCACCGACGCTGCGGCCCGCATCCGAGCGTACGCCTACGTCGAGAACCGCAGCCTCGGCCAGGTCGCCCACGATATCGTCGCGGGCGATCTGCGCTTCGCAGCGGACCACTGATGACCGTGCCGCCGCACCGCCCAGCAGCCAGGAGGCAACGATGACCACCGTTTCCGCGCAACGGTTGGCGTCGATATTCGTCGAGGTCGCCGACACCCTTGTCGAAGAGTTCGACCTGATCGACTTCCTGCACATGCTCACCGACCGCACCGCGGACCTGGTCGGCGCGGCCGCGGTCGGGCTCATGCTCGCCGACGGCCGCGGCAATCTCGAGTTCATGGCCGGATCGGACGAGAACGTCAAGCTGCTGGAGCTGTTCCAACTCCAGACCAGGGAGGGCCCGTGCCTCGAGGCCTATCGCACCGGGCAGGCGGTCATCAACGTCGACCTGAGCGCCGCAACCGCCCGGTGGCCGCGGTTCGCGCCGCGCGCGACCGCCTCCGGGTTCCAGTCCGTGCACGCCTTCCCCCTGCGGCTGCGCAGCCAGGTCATCGGAGCATTGAACGTCTTCGGTGACACCAAGGGCGGCGACTTCAGCGGCGCCGACGTACCGATCGTGCAGTCCCTCGCGGACATGGCCGCCATCGCCCTGCTACAAGAACGTGCCCTACGCCGCGGCGAAGCATTGACCGAGCAACTTCAGGGCGCACTCAACAGCCGGATCGTCATCGAACAGGCCAAGGGCGCTGTCGCCTACGCCAATGGGGTCAGCGTCGACGAGGCGTTCACACGGATCCGGAACTACGCCCGCAACCACAACCGCAAACTGACCGACGTGGCACAGGCTCTCGTCAACGACCGCACCACCCCACCGGAGCTTGACTGACCGTTCAGTTCCCTCAGCGGTCGGGCGGAACGCCTACACGGCGCAGCGGAATGCTGTAAGGGATACGGAGTACCGTAGAGATGTCAGCCCACCACGCTCAGGACCCCGGCGTTCACCGTGTGATTCAAGATCCGAGGGTTAGTCATGAGATTCTCGATCCGCACCTCCTCGCACGCCACCACCCATCCGCGTCACGTGGCCCGGTGGCCCTGATGAGCTACTCCGACGTCATCGACCTGCTGATGGAGCAGCATGACGAGATCCGCCGGCTGTGTGCCGGCGTCGAGCGCTCCCGAGGACCGGAAAGAGCACAGCGGTTCGCGGAGCTTGCCCGGCTGGTCCACCTGCACGAGCGCGGCGCAAGGACGGTTGTGCATCCAGCGACCCGTAACGGCACCGGCAGCGCGGTCGGCGTGGCACGCATGCTGGAGGGAGAGGCCATCGAGCGGTCCGTCACGACATTGCACGACCTCGGCACCGGCCACCTGGATTTCGAGAACGGGTTCGCAGCCCTGTACCGGGCGATCCTGGACCACGCCACCCGGGAGGAACTGGACGAATTCCCGATCCTGCGCGTCCAGGTGCCGGTCCAGCGGTTGCATATGATGGCGGGCGAGTTGCACGACGTCCAGGTCATGGATGCCGCCTGACTACACGAAATCCTGTGGGCCGCCGGCCCCCTCGGCGGCCCACAGGATTCCTCTACTCGAGAAAAGCTCGGACCTGTTACTGATCTCCGGCCGCCGCTCGGCCGGCGTCGGCGAGGGCTGAGCTGCGGGGCCGTTCGGTCCGGGCCTCGCGCAGCGGCGCTCCGACGGCGTGCAGATGCCACAGCGCCTGGCGATACGACTGGAGCAGGCTGGTCTCCTCGTAGGAGACGCCGATCCGCGCGCAGTACGCCTTGACGAGAGGTTGCGCCCGGCGCAAGTTGGGTGTCGGCATCGCGGGGAACAGGTGATGCTCGATCTGATAGTTCAACCCGCCCAGGGCCATGTCCGTCAGCCTGCCCCCGGTGACGTTGCGGGAGGTCAGCACCTGCTTGCGCAGGTAATCCTCGTCGCCGGTCGGATGCGGCATGCCCTTGTGGTTCGGGGCGAACGTCATGCCGAGGTAGACACCGAACACCGCATGATGCACGGCGAAGAAGGCGAGGGCCTGTAACGGCGACAGCACGGCGAACAGGACAACGGTGTAGGCGACCAGGTGTACGGCCAGGAGAGACGTTTCCAGGCCGCGGCGGCGCATGCCGGGGTGCCGCAACGCCTTGATGCTCGAGATACGCAGATCGAGGCTGAGCAGGGTGAGCAGCGGAAAGAACAGACCCGCCTGGTGACGGGTGATGAATCCTTTGAGCCCACGCCTGCCCCAGGCAGACTCGGTGGCCCAGATCAGAACCTCCGGCTGCACATCCGGATCGAGGTCGTCGTGATTCGGGTTGTTGTGATGACGGGTGTGCTTCTCCGTCCACCAGCCGTAACTCATCCCCACGACGACGTTGCCGGCGATCCGGCCGACCACGTCACTGGATTTTCGGGTACGGAAGACCTGACGGTGCGCCACATCATGCGCCAGCAGAGCCGCCTGGGCGAACACCATCCCGAGGACCGCGGCGACCAGCAGGGTCCCCCACGACGAGCCGACCAGGACGAAGGCGGCACAGACACCACCGAGCATGGCCGCCACCACGCTCATCCGTATCGCGTAATAGGCCGGCCGCCGCTCGAGAAGACCCGCCTCGGTGATCTGGCGGTTCAGCGCGGCAAAGTCACTACCGGCAACGCGGGGCCGCTGGGTGCCGGTTTCGCTCATATGCAACGACTCCTTTGGTGCCACCGCCCGCCATGCAGAAGAAGCCATGGGGCGTGAACCGGTGTTGAGGCCGCGGAGTCTGGACGGCCGGTCGCCACCGAAGAACCGGTGACAGCGTGGTTGTACCCCGGCTGCAGATCCGGTAAACGCTCGAGAGCCGGCAGTCGAGCAAGCGTACGTTCACCGTGTCGCTTGAGATCCCGGTGGCTGACGGTTCCCCGATCGTGACGGGTCGCCACCATCGTCGAAACCTCCGCTCTTGCACTGCGATGCGGCGCTGCCGCCCTGGCCGGTGATCGCCGCACGACGGGTGCCGGATCGGCGTAATCTTGTGGTGATTTCGTGTACGTGTGACCGCGTCGGCCGGAGTCATCCGCTGACACTGGTTTCTGCCGCCTGGACCCCGCGGGTACGACCGGACATCCGCCACCTCGACCGAGTCGGCGTTCCGTAGCCGTCTGTTCCGCCAGGCGGAAACTGATGGTCCCAGAGCTGCGGCCATTCGGGCCCGTCCATGTCCTCCCAGGGCGGCCGGGGGATGTCCGGGTGACCGTCACCTGCCCATAAAGGACTTTCGTGATGTTCAGTGATGCCATCACCCATCCGACGGACACCCCGGTCAGCACCCACGCCCTCGCCGAGGCGGCCACCATCGGCGGGTACGCCCCGTCGATCTGCAACACACAACCGTGGCGGTGGCGGCTCACCGCCGACACCCTCGAACTGTGCCTCGCCTCGGAGCGGATCATGCGGGTCACCGACCCGGAAGCGCGTCTGGCAACACTGAGTTGCGGCGCGGCCCTGCATCATGCACACGTGGCGTTGCGGGCGCAGGGCTGGGACGCCACGGTGACCCGCCTACCACGCGACGGCGCGACGGCCGTACTCGCCCGGATCCGGGTCGGCGGCCGGGCGCCCGCCGACCCTGCGGCGGTGGAGTATCTCCGGACCATCCCGTCGCGGCACACCGACCGGCGTCCGGTCACCGGATCACCGGTCGATGCGGCCGATCTGGCCGCGGTCACCGCAGCGGTGCAGGCCCAGGGCACCCGATTGCATACTCTGCGGCCCGATCAGATTCTGGAGCTTGCCGCCGCCGTCGACCACGCGCAGCGCAGCGAGGCCGGAGATCCCGCATGGCAGGCGGAACTCGCTGTGTGGGCGGGCGGCACGCGGCCGTCCGGATCGGGTGTTCCGGACGCGGCGATCCCGAACCGGGCCACGCAGACCACGGTGCCGGGCCGCGACTTCGGCCATTACGGTGATCTGCCGGTGAGCGCCGCACACGACGAGTCAGCGGTGTTCGTCACGCTCTACGGCCCCGGCGACGACCCAATCGACTGGCTGCGCGCCGGTGAGGCGCTGTCCGCCGGCTGGCTGACCGCCACCATGCGCGGGGCCGCCGTGTTGCCGTACAGCGCACCGATCGAGGTCATTGCAAGCCGTCAGGCGATTCGGGCGATGATCTCCAGCGTCGGGTACCCCCACCTGTTGCTGCGGCTCGGCCGCACCGACCCGGCCGCGGACCCCGCGCCGCATGCGCCGCGGCTGCACGCCGAGCAGACCATCGACCGGGCGTGACAACCGTCGGGCCGGTGATGCGGATCGCGGTCTCACCGCCTGGCCTGCGACTCGCTACCGGCCGCCCCTGACATCGCTGAGGTTCCCCATGGCTATCGCCGACGAACGAGGGGTTGAGCCGGACCGGATGGATCCGCGGTCCGGAGGTCTGCGGCGGGCCGCAGCCGATCATCTGATGACACTGATGGCGCAGGCGACGCAAGCGCCCGCGGCGATGGTTCACCTGCTGGACGGCGAACAGCTGCGTCTGGTCGGCGGGTACGGTCTGCCATCGCAGTGGGCGAGCACACCTCCGGCATCCGTATCGTCGACGCTGAGCGCGTTGGTGATCGCGAGGGGATCACCCGTGGTGATCAGCGACGTCACTGCTGACGCTCAGGTCCCGGCTGAGGCACCGGAATCGGTGATGGGTGAACGCGCCTACCTGGGATACCCGATCCGTGACGCCGATGGGGCGGTCACGGGGGTGTGCGCGGTGCTGGACCATCGGCCCCGGCCGTGGCAGCCGGAGCATCTGACCGCGGTGGCCCACGGGGCGAAGGCGTGCGCGGTTCTCGTGATCGAACAACGCTCCGCCGTACGGGCGGATGAGGCGCGGAGGCTGCTGGTCGCTCTGATGGAGAGCTTGCAGACCGGTGTGGCCGCGTGCGACACCGCTGGGCGACTGGTCTTCTCGAACAAGGCGAACCAGGACCTCCACGGCGAGTTACCCGAGGACGTCGACCTGCGGGCATGGACCCGGCAGCGGTTGGCCTCGGCCCCCGACGTTGCCTCCCGCCCTTGGACCGCTCCTGCGGGCCCTCGCCGGCGAGCGCCTGCACGACATCGAAATCATGGTCGGACGCCCGCGGCAGCGACCTTCGACGCTGCTCGCCGACGCACAGCCCATCATCAACGCCGACGGCGCCTCGCTGGGCGCCGTGGTCACCCTGCAGGATGTGACCCAACAGCACAGCGCAGCCGTGCTGAAGGACTGCGAGCCGACGATCCGGCGCCTGCTCTCCGGCTCCGACACCAGCCCCGCCGACGGGCTGCTGCGCGACGTCATCACCACCGTCGGGCAGATGCTCGATTGGGCGGCCACCGAGTTCTGGGCCATCGACGAGGTCGGCAACGTCCTGCGCCGACGTCTGTGCTGGACCGATGAGCGGAACCTGTTGCCTTCCGGGTCACCGGACCGGCACGGCCAGGGAGAGGGCATGCCCGGGCGAGCCTGGCAGACCTCGAGACGGTCTGGGCGAGAAACCCTGAACACCGACGCCGGTTCATGCGCGCAAACCCTTGACTGGGGCATGTTGCGCTCGGCGGTGGCGGGCCACGGTCGCCACCATCCGCAACCGGTCTGCCGGCCGGGACGTCACCTTCGACATCGACGTACCCGACGAGACGATTCTGTGGGGAGACTCGAGACGGCTCGCCCAGGTCACCGACGAACTACTCGCCAACGACCTCGACTGGGCCGACGACGGCACCCGCATCATCGTGACCGTCTCCACCGACGGGCCCGCCGCCCAGCTCACCGTGTCCAACACCGGCCCCGTCATTCCCGCAGCCGAACGCGAACGACTCTTCCAGCGCTTCTTCCGTACCCCGAGCGCCATCAGCCACGCCATCCCCGGAGCCGGTCTGGGACTCTCTCTGGCCCGCGTCATCGTCGAACAGCACGGCGGAACCATCACCGCCGGCACCGGCGACGAACCACCCGGCACAACGATCACCGTCCGGCTCCCCACGGAACGGCCCGACAAGTGACCCGGCGGTTCTCTTCTCGCCGAGCCGTATCCGGCGGCCGGGCGCCGCTACCTCTATCATCGATGCCAGCGGTGACGCTGTCATGCGCCGCCGCCAGCTGCTCAGGACCCCGGCAGTGCGCCCTCTTGCCGCTGTGTACCTGGGAGCCGCCTTGATCATCGACCTTCAACACGCCCGTGTGGTGCCGTCTTTCGCACCCGGTACCGGCGCCTGCAGCGCGGTCGCTGCCGTCCGATGAGCGTCATCGACCGTGATGCCTCCGGCGCGCACGCCCAGCCTCCGCACCTTTTCACCACGCCGGGGCCGCGCATCGGCCCCCTGGTGACGGTGACCGCGGATTCCGACACCTCCCTGGTGGAGATCGGCGTGCACGGCCGCTGGTCACGGTGCCTCGGCGCCGACGTGTCCGCAGCGATCGGAAGGTGTCTGGCCGAACCACCGGCGGGCATCATCGCCGACCTGTACGACCTCGGTGACCCTGATGCCGCCAGCATGCCGCTGTGGCTGGCCGCACGGCGTGCCGCGAGCGCGCTGCGGCCAGCCGTGGCAGGCGTAGGCTGACGGTGTCGCTCCAGACTCCGGCGGCTCCGTCCACCGCCGACGAGTGATCCGAGAGAGCCGACAATGATCATCTTCAAGACAGTCGTCGTCACTGTTCTCCGTGAGCGCGGGCAGCACGTCAGAGCTGCCTTCGTCGAACGGGAGCTTCCCGAGCGCATCGACACCTCCGAACATGGCGGGTTGCTGGCCGTGCTCCATCTCGAGCCGGCGACATCGTCCCGAGGGACACCCCTGTGAGGGTCGGCATCCTGGGGCCGGTGGCCTGGCGCACCCCGCCGTACGCATATGGGCCTTGGGAACAGGTCACAGGGTTACTGGCGGACGGTCTGGTGGAAACCGGCGTTGAGGTGACGCTCTTCGCGACGCTGGACTCGATCACAGCGGCGCGGCTCGACGGTGTGTGCCCGCGGGGGTACGCAGACGATGCGTCGGCGGACGGCCGAGTCGCCGAGGCCATGCATGTCTCGTACGCCCTGGCCCGCGCCGGTGATTTCGACATCGTCCACAACCACCTCGACTGGCTCCCGCTCGCCTTCGCGGATCACTGCCGTGCCCCGCTGGTCACCACCGTGCACGGATTCTCCGGCCCCACGATCCTGCCGGCCTACCGGTCGAGCCGCTCCTCGTTCGTGTCGATCTCCGATGCCGACCGGCACCCCGACCTCGACTATGTCGCGACGGTCCATCACGGCGTGGACGCGGGCGGGCTCCCGTTCTCACCGGCCGGCGCACCCGGGCTGGTGAGCTTCGGCAGAATCCACCCGGACAAGGGCACCCACACGGCGATCGAGATCGCCCGCCGCGCCGGGCGTACACTCACCATCTGCGGCATCGTTCAGGATGAGCGGTATTTCACCGAACGAGTGGCACCCCACATCGACGGCGAACACGTCATCTTCCTCGGCGCGGTCGGGCCACAACGCCGCGGTGAGATCCTCGGCCGGGCAGAGGCGCTTCTGCACCCGATCGACTTCGACGAGCCGTTCGGCCTGTCGGTCGTGGAGTCCATGGTCTGCGGCACACCGGTCATCGCCTACCCGCGAGGCTCCATGCCCGAGATCGTCGACGACGGCGTCACCGGCTTTCTCGTACGCGGCATCGACCAGGCCGTCGCCACTGTCGGCGCTGTCCGCACCATCGACCGGGCCGGTTGCCGGGAACAGGCCCGCAAACGCTTCGACGCGCACCGCATGGTCGCCGACTATCTGGCCGTCTACGAGCAGCTCATCGGCAGCGGCCGCGGCTGACCAGCCCGCGAATCCCACCACCGGCCCGCACACCACGGGCACGTGTCTCGTATGCGGTCGTGGGCCGACCGCCACCGAGACCGGCTACAGGAAGGCACCACCATGACCATCAAGTACGGATTCCTCAGCACCCATCCGCCCACCCGGTGCGGCCTGGCGACCTTCAACTCCGCGCTCTTCAATCACCTCAGCGAGGTCGCCGGGCCGAGCGGCATCGTCCGGGTCGCCGCGAACAGCGACGACATCAGGCCCTCACCCGGTGTGGCACACACCTGGATGGACACCACGCCGTCCGGCTGGCGTGACAGCGCCGAGGTGCTGAACACCTTCGACGTCGCCGTCGTCCAACACGAGTACGGCATCTACCCCGGCCGCGACGGCGGAGAAGTCCTGTCCGTACTGCGCCGGCTCACCGTGCCGAGCATCGTCGTCCTGCACACCGTGCTGACCCATCCCACCCCGAGGCAGAAATCGCTGCTCGAGCAGATCGCCGCGGCCGCCGGCGCGGTCGTGACCATCACCGAGGCGGCGCACGACCGGCTCCTTCTCGGCTATGCCGTGGATGCGGCGAAGGTCTGCGTCATCCCGCACGGCGCCTTCGACTACACCGGGGAACCGGCCCGCCGCCACGACAACCGGCCGCATCTGCTCACCTGGGGCCTGCTGGGCCCGGGAAAGGGCATCGAGTGGGCCCTGCGTGCCTTGGCCCGCCTGCAGAACCTCGATCCGGCACCGGTCTACACCGTGGCCGGCCGAACCCACCCCAAGGTCGTCGAACAGCACGGCGAGGCGTACCGGGCGAGCCTGCACCGGCTCGGGGCGTCTCTCGGCGTCGCGCATGACGTGAACTACGAGTCGGCTTACCTCGACGACGCGGCACTCGGCGACCTGATCCGCTCCGCCGACGTGGTCGTGTTGCCGTACGACTCCACCGAACAGGTCACCTCAGGCGTCCTCGTCGAGGCGGTGGCAGCCCGGATTCCGGTCGTCGCGACCGCCTTCCCGCACGCGGTGGAGCTGCTCACCGACGGGCCCGGCCTGCTCGTGCCGCACCGAAACCCGGCGGCCCTGGCGACCGCGGTCCGGAAGATCCTCACCAAGCCCGCCCTGGCGGCCGAACTACGAAAGCGCAGCGGCCACGCCGAACCGGCAGTACGGTGGCCCGCAGTCGCCCTGCGCTACCAGCAACTCGCCTCGACACTCATCGGCGCCGGCGTCCGCCCGGTCACGGCGGCCGGCGTATGACCGAGGGCGCGATCACCACGCCGGGGTCCGCACTGCTCGTTCCCGCTGCGCCCTTCACCCACCTGATGCGGCTCACCGACGACACCGGCCTGTTCGAACATGCCCGGCACGCCACTGTCCGCCGCGAGCACGGTTACTGCACCGATGACGTCGCCCGGGGTCTCGTCGTGACCAGCCGCGAGACGGACCCGTCCACTGACGTCCTCCGGCTCGCTGAGCGGTATCTGGCGTTCCTCACCCATGCCCAGGGCACCGACGGCGCCTTCCACAACCGGCTGAACTTCAACCGGACCTGGACCGATCAGCCAGGCGTCGGCGACTGGTGGGGCCGCGCCCTCTGGGGCCTGGGAACAGCCGCCGCACGCTCGCCGGCCCGGTGGATCCGCCAGGAAGCGCTCCTCGCCTTCACCCTGGGAGCCTGCTGCCGATCCCCCGACCCGCGGGCGATGGCCTTCGCCGCGCTCGGGGCCGCCGAACTTCTCCGGGCCGATCCCGGCAACGGGCCGGCCGCCGAGCTTCTTGCCGACGCCACGATCGCCATCGGGACGCTCGGTCCCGACCCGCACTGGCCGTGGCCGGAGGAGAAGCTCGCCTACGCCAATGCCGCCCTCGCCGAAGTCCTCATCGCCGCCGGTGACCTCCTCGACGACCCACCGGCCCTCGCCGCCGGCCTGCGGATGTTGACGTGGTTGCTGACGATCCAGGTCAACGGCGGCCATCTGTCGGTCCTGCCGTCCGCGGGGTGGCAGCGCGGCGGCCCCCGGCTGCACCACGACCAGCAACCGATCGAGGTGGCGGCGCTGGCGGACGCCTGCGCCACCGCCGCCGCCGTCACCGGCGGCCGGAACTGGCACACGGGGGTGCACCGGTCCATCGCCTGGTTCCTCGGTGACAACGACGTCGGCCAGGCCATGTGGGACCCGGCGACCGGCGGCGGCTACGACGGACTGACGCTGCACGGACCGAACCTCAACCAGGGCGCCGAGTCCACCCTCGCCCTCATCTCCACCCTCCAGCACCACACCCCGAGCGAGGGTCAGAACCCGCGAGCGCGTCTCGGTCACAGAACAGCACCGCGGGGCGCCACCTCCACTGCGGCGACTCCGCGACCGTAGAGCACGACGAGCCGGTCATCACCGTGTCTGCCGTGCAGCGCCCCCGAGTCCTCGGACAACAGGCGAAGATCACCGTATGGGCTTTCGTGTCATCGAGGTGTCGCGATCGTCCATGTAGGAGGCAGCGGCGCTTCGACATTCGGGATCGCCGGCAGGGGGCTCGTCACGTCGAGATCCGATCACTCAAGCCATGAACGCCCTGCACAACCAAGGTCCCCGAAAGCGAGGTCGACGCAGGTGGAAGGCTCAAGAGCTGTTCAGTACGAGGCCGGCTACGAAGATCCGCCGGAATCCCAGTGCAAACCGTACGCGCGTACGTGCAGGAAAAACGTGTCGCGCCTTCACGAATACATCTGTGCCAACCAATGCAAAAGGCCAGCTAAGCTGGCCTTTTGTTAAGTCAGGTTGACAGGATTTCAACCTGCGGCCCCTTGCCCCCCGCAGGGGGTAGAGCCGGCTGGTGCCGTACGGGCCGGGTCCGGCTCCGGCGCCGCCCGACTGGCGTCCCGGCGCCTGCGGCGGCGGAGCCGGGCCGTCGCGGACGGCCGGACGCGACAGTGACCGCGACAGGGATAACCGCCGCGGCCACGTTCATCGGAAGTACCGGCCCGGCCCCCACAGACGGACCTCATTGCGCGATCGTCTAGAAGTCACGGATCGCGGCGCCCTGCGCACTACCGCCCGTTCACCACGGCGGCGCGTCGCACTGCCGCCACGCTCAGGCTGCGGACCAGGGCCTCGTGCCCATCCGCGGTCTCCCAGCCGGTGTCGGCCACGACCACCACGGCGCGTCCGGTCCGGGCGACCACGATGTAGGTGTCCTTGTTCGTCTGTGCGTAGTCGATGTACTCCCGATGCCGCAGTAGCACGGACTCGTCGCCGGCCACGCCACTGGCGCGAATGGACCAGCCATGGCCACAGGTGGCTACGGCCCGGCGCACGTCACGCAGATACCGCTGGGCGCCGTCGGAGGCATAAATGGCCACGTCATTCACGATGACCGTCGGGCGGTCGTTCACGCCGATCATGGCCTGGACGGCCCGATCCGCGCGGCGCAGCTTGGCCGACGCGTACGGCCCGCACGGCTGCGGCGGCCGCAGCGCCACCCAGGAGTTGTCGGTGACCGGCGTCGTGGCGGTCCCGTTCAGGTCCGCGGCCTGCAGCATTGCCGCCGCGGGGACGGAGTACGCCGGCGCGGACGCGATGCGGTAAGCGAGGATCGCCGGTCGCTGGTTGTGTGCGGCCCCCCCGATCAGCGCGACACAACCCGCGTCGCCCGGGCCGCCGGCGCGGAACCGCTTCTCATAGTTGCCGCGGGCGTCGGTGACGATGTTGTTCTTCGCGCCGCCGTCGAAGTCGCAGCCGCTGTCGAGCGCGGTAGCCAGCCTCTGGCGGGAGAGCGGCCGGCCGGTGTCGGTGAAAGAGGCCCGGCCGTGGATCCGGAAGCCGCCCCCGGCCAGCATCGAGTATTGGAACGTCAGCGCGGGCCGGTGGGTGCCCCGGACCCGCAGTTTCGGTGATCGGGCGCCGGAGAGGGCGGTGGACAGTTCGTTGCCGGCCTTGTCCATCGCGCCGACCGAGACGATTCGGACCGTTCCGTTCCAGGTGGACGGCACGTTGACGGTGGCGCTCCAGATGCCGTCCGTGGCGGTCCCGGAGGTCCGGGTCAGCACCGGCCGCAGCTTCGACTGATGGCCCGGGACCGGCCCGAGCACGAGCTGCGGGGACGGGTTCATCTCGTGCGGGTCGTCCCGTACCCCCGACGGGTCGGTGACCCGCATGGACACCCGTACGGGCACGACGGCGAGACCGCGGACCGCGACGAAGGCCCGAGAGAACTTGACGTCTCGCACCTGCGGCGGGGACTTGTCGGTGGAGACGAGCGCCGGACGGGCGGCCGTGGCGCCAGCCCAGGCGGGCGGCATCCCGGTGGCGAGCAGCGCCCCGGAGAGCGCTACGGCGACGGTGAGATGGGCGGCGGTGGCGGCACGGTCGCGGGTCTGTGGTGCTACTGAACGCATGTGAAACTCCGCTTCTTGGTGGGACGGTCAACTAGTTCGTCCACCGCTGCCCCGCTGCGGTTCACCACTGTCGCCCACCCGACAGTTCCCGCACCGCTACGGAACGTGGCACTGGTGAAGCGTCTTCCATGGCCTCGCGCGGACGCATACTGAGCGCGGAAAGGACGCGCTATGTCTGGTCACGATGTGGAGAGCCTCGCCCGGATCGCGTCCGCCGGCGATCTGGCGGCGCTTAACGTGCTCCTCGTGACGGTCCGTCCGGAGGTTCTCCGGGTGTGCAGCCGCCTGCTGACCAATCGCGAGGACGCCGAGGAGGCATGCCAGGACACCCTGCTGGCCGTGGCTCGGGGCCTGCCCCGCTTCGAAGGCCGCAGCGCCTTCCGGACCTGGATGTTCCGGATCGCCACCAACCGGGCTCGCTCGGCGTGCCGCCGGAACCGGGCGGACGCCCGCACCGGCCGCGACGACGGACTCGCTGACATCTCGGAACTGCGGCGAACCAGCGTGGTCGCCATGACCCGGGTGGACCTGCTCGAGGCACTGAAGCAGCTACGGCCGGAACTGGCCGAGGCGCTGGCGTTGCGGGACGTGGTGGGGCTCAGCTGCGCAGAGATCGCCGTCCTGCACCACGTTCCGGAAGGGACGGTGAAGTCCCGGCTCCATCAGGCCCGGCGGCAACTGCGCATTCGGCTGACAGCCTGATGGGCGCCTTCGGGCGGTGGGTCACCGGCTGGTTCGGCGAAGTCGCACGGCCAGGGCGGCGGTGGTTGCGGCGAGGGCGAAGCCGGTCCACGACTGTACGGGTTACAGGACGAATCCGGTGATGGCGAAGGCGGGCAGCAGGGCGGCGTAGGCGATGCCGTGCCAGCGCAGTCGCCGGTCGGTGCGGGCGATCGCGGTGCCGAGGACGATCGCGGACACGATGAGCAGTAACGTGGCGGTCAGGGCGGTGGCAAAGAACGCGGGACCGTAAGCGGTGTCGGCGTTGAGGGCACAACCTGTTCAAGGGCAAGATCGCCAACCTGATCGGGATCGACCTGGTCAATCCGGCCGCCGACCTGGTCTGCGATCTGCTCGAGGCCCCGATCCAAGCCGGCTCCATCGACGTGATCCTCGCCCTCGGCTGCCTCAACTTCGGCACCCGGGAACTCATCGCACAGCAGCTACGGCATCCTGTGTCCTGGCCGAGTCCCGCCGGCCGGAACGTCATGCGCGCCAACCCGGGCCTGCCCACCGGGCCCGGGTTGGCGTTCTTCGCCTGGTCACCGCAACACGTCGACGCGATCGGCGCTGCCGCCGGGCTACGCCGCGACGACCAGATCCGCTACGACACCTACCGCAACAGCCGCGGTGACGACGAACCCCGCCTCGTCCGCCTCTACCGGCCGGCCGGTACTGCTGCCACTGCGGCTGCGTCCCGATGACCTGCGCACCCGCCACCGGCAAGAAGCCGGCACGCCGCTACGGACGCTGGAGCCTCGGCGCGATCCTCGGCGGCGTCATGGGCTTGGCCCCGCACCTGCTGCACCATGTCGGCCTGCTCGCCGGCACGGCGCTGCTGGCAGGAATCGGCGGCGCCGCACTGTTCGCTCTGCTCGGCCTGGCCGCGATGCTTCCCATGCTGCTGCGCCTACGCCGCCGCTTCGACAGTTGGTGGGCGCCGGGCATCGCGGTGACCGTGTTCGCCGCCATGTTCGCCGTGTCTACGCTGGTCATCGGTCCCGCGCTGCGGCCCGGCAACGACAGCCCCGCCCAGCACGGCCCGACTCCGTCCGCGCCGGCATCCGGTGAACACACCCGCCATCACAACTGACAAAGCCCGCCAGCGCTCAGCCATGCAGCCGGCGAACCCGCCGACATCGCCAGCAGATCGGAGAGCACGAACCCAACCACCCGCACGTACTCGACGCAGCAGGCGGGATGTCCGACTCGGCCAGCAAACGAACCACCGGCCCGTACGAGCGCACCAGCGCGGTCGCCGCGACTCCGCCGACGAATAGATCACCGTAGGCGGCCCCGAGGGCCGTCACCGACCAGACCGCGGGATCCAGGTGCGGGCGCACCGAGGCACGCAACGACGGAAACAGATCAGCGAGCGTCATGACGGCCATCCCGGAACGACGGAAACAGTATTCATGAAATCAGCCTCAGCCGGACGCTCGGGAGCGGCAAGACGCTGCTACACGATGTTGACGCCCCCAGTCCAATACTGACCCCCCCATACACTCGCCGATGCAGCCCCGGGCCTGTTGTCAGGGCCGGCGCCAGCCCGCCACGGGCACATCAGTCGACCGCCGGGACTGCCGCGGACAACCTGGGACAACCGCAGCCAACTTCCGCGCCCGCCACCAACCACGATCATGGATTCACCGGTCCGCAAAAAGCCGGCGAACCAAGCAAAGATCACCGTACGGGCGTTCGTGTCAGCGAAGTGTCGTGATCATCCACATAGGAGGTAGGTATGCATCGACGTTTGGCATCGCGGACAAGAAGGCCCGACACGCCAAGATCTGACTGGTCACGCCCTGGATGACCTGCTCAGCCGAGGTTCCAGAAGGCGATTTCGATTCAGGTTGAAGCCGTAAGGACTGTCGAGCACAAGCAGGCAACGACGATCGGCCGGAATCCCGGCATAAACCGTACGCGCGTACGTGCAAAAACACGTGTCGCGCCACCGCGAATGCATCAATATCGACGAATGAAAAAGGCCAGCTACGCTGGCCTTTTAACAAGTCGGGCTGACAGGATTTGAACCTGCGACCCCTTGACCCCCAGTCAAGTGCGCTACCAAGCTGCGCTACAGCCCGATCCCGCCCGGAACCCCAGCCCCGCGCGACATCTCCTAAAGACTACCAACCTCACCCGTGGGCTTTTCCGCGACCCCCCGGCCCTGTCTTCTTGCGGGGCTTCACCGAGATCTCCACCGGCGTGCCCTCGAAGCCGAACTCCTCGCGCAGCTTGCGCTCGATGAAGCGCAGGTAACCGGCGTCGAACGGGCCGGTCGTGAACAACACGAACCGCGGCGGGGCCACGCCGGCCTGCGTCGCGAAGAGGACGCGCGGCGCGCGACCACCACGAACGGGGTGCGGCGTGGCCTGCGTCAGGGCGGTCAGCCACTGGTTGAGGGCACCGGTCGGGATCCGGGTCTCCCACGACGCCAGGGCGCGGCGGATCGCCGGGGCCAGCTTGTCGACGGCGCGGCCGGTTTTCGCGGAGATGTTCACCCGGACGGCCCAGGTGACCCGCTTCAGGTCCCGGTCGATCTCCTTGTCCAGGTAGAACCGGCGGTCCTCGTCCACCAGGTCCCACTTGTTGAAGGCGATGACCAGGGCACGCCCGGACTCGATGACCTGGGTGATCACCCGCTGGTCCTGCTCGCTGATCACCTCGCCGGAGTCCAGCAGCACCACCGCGACCTCGGCGGCCTCGACGGCGCCGGCGGTGCGCAGGGACGCGTAGTACTCCGTACCGGAGGCCTGGTGCACCCGCTTGCGGAGTCCGGCGGTGTCGACGAACTGCCAGACCTCGCCGTCCATCTCGACCAGGCTGTCGACGGGGTCGACGGTGGTGCCGGCGACCGAGTCGACGACCGCCCGCTCCTCCTTGGCGACCCGGTTGAGCAGGCTCGACTTGCCCACGTTCGGGCGGCCGACCAGCGCCACCCGGCGCGGACCGCGGGGACCACCCTCGGTGACCGGCGGCGTCGGCGGCAGCGACTCCAGGATCTGGTCCAGCAGGTCGCCGGAGCCACGGCCGTGCAGGGCGGAGATAGGGTACGGCTCCCCGAGCCCCAGTGACCACAGCGAGACGGCCTCGAGTTCGAGGTTCTGGTTGTCCGCCTTGTTGGCGACCAGGATGACCGGCTTGTGGCTGCGGCGCAGCATCTTGACGGCCGCCTCGTCGACATCCGTGGCGCCGACCGACACGTCGACCACGAACACGACCACATCGGCGGTCTGCACCGCGATCTCGGCCTGGTTGGCGATGGCCGCCGCACGGTCCTTGGCGTCGGGCTCCCAGCCGCCGGTGTCGACGACGGTGAACCGCCGCCCGCTCCACTGGGCGTCGTAGGGCACCCGGTCGCGGGTCACGCCGGGCTTGTCCTCGACGACCGCCTGGCGACGGCCGATGATCCGGTTGACCAGCGTGGATTTGCCCACGTTGGGCCGCCCGACGACGGCGACGACGGGCACCGGGCCGGTGAATTCCTCGGAGGAGGAGTCAGCGGAGGAATCGGAAAACTCGAACCCGCCCTCGAAGTCGTTGAGATCGAGGCCGGCGGGAAGTTCAGTCACTTACTTACCTTGCTGTTGAGTAGACCGAGAAGATGCTGGACGACCTCGTCGATACCCATACCGGTGGTGTCGACCTCGATGGCGTCGGACGCCTGCTTGAGCGGGTCGACGGCACGGCTGGAGTCGAGCTTGTCGCGGCGGGCCAGGTCGGCCTCGGTCGCGGCGACGTCGGTGGCGTTCTCGGCGCTGCGGCGGGCGGCGCGGGCGGCGGCCGACGCGGTCAGGTAGACCTTGAGGTCGGCGTCGGGGGCGACCACGGAGGCGATGTCACGGCCCTCGACGATGATCCGCGGGTGGGCCGCGATGATCGCCCGCTGGAGCGCGACCAGGTGCTTGCGGACCGCGGGGACGGCGGCGACCGCGGAGACCGCGCCGGTCACCTCGGAGCCGCGGATGGGTTCGTCGACGTTGATGCCGTTGGCGGCGAAGTGCGGGGCCGTCGGGTCGGTGCCGATCGACAGCTCGGTCTCCAGCGCGATCTTGGCGATCGCGTCGGGGTCGACCAGGTCAGCGCCACCCTGCAGGACCGCCCAGGTGATCGCCCGGTACATCGCGCCGGTGTCGAGGTAGACCCCGTCGACAGCGCTGGCCAGTCGCCGGGAGACGGTGGACTTGCCCGATCCGGACGGGCCGTCGACGGCCACCACGCACTTCTCCGGCCGTTCCGAAAGCGCCACCGTTCCTCCTGAGGGGTTCTCATGGCAAACCAACCCTCCCATTGTGCCGGGGCTCGGAGCCATCGACGAACCGGGGCCGGTCCGCTATGTTACCGACAGGTAACTAAGGAGGCCCGACATGCCGACCCTTGACCGCCACGACGACGTCTACGTCCTCGACCTCGGCGACACCGAGAACCGGCTCCATCCCGACATGCTCACCGCACTCAACAAACTGCTCGACGAGATCGAGGCGGACATCCGGAACGCGCCACGCCCGGTAGCCCTGGTCACCACCGCGAGCGGCCGCCACTACAGCCTCGGGCTCGACCTCGACTGGCTGGCCGGGCACCCCCAGGAGCGCCTGGCGTACGTCATCTCCGTACACGATCTCTTCGCCCGGATCCTGACCCTCCCGATGGTGACCGTGGCCGCGATGCCCGGCCACGTCTTCGCCGGAGGCGCCATGCTCTCCCTCGCCCACGACCTGCGCATCATGCGCGCCGACCGCGGCTTCTGGTGCCTGCCGGAAGCGGACATCAACCTGCCCTTCACCCCCGGCATGAGCGCCCTCATCCAGGCCCGCCTCACGCCGCAGACCGCACACGAGGCGATGGTCACCGCCCGCCGCTACGGCGGCCTCGAAGCCGCTGAGCTGCGCATCATCGACCAGGCACTCCCCGCCGACGAGGTCCTCCCGACCGCGATCTCGCTCGCCGCGTCGCTGGCGGGCAAGGCCAGCGACGCGCTGGGCACGATCAAAACCCGCCTGTACCCCGAGGTTCTGCAAGCGTTGCGCTCACCCCAGCTCTAGGCGTACGCCCAAAGCGCACCGCCCAGCGCAAAGCCACCGGCTTCCCCTCGCCCAGGAGGCCGGTGGCGGCTGCCGGCCCCGCCCCGCGGATTCGGTCAGCTGCTGCGGGCGGGCTCGTCGTGACGGGCTCGGGTGGGGCGGCTGCGGGAGACGGCTACGCCTGCCAGGCACAGGGCGCCGCCGGCCAGGGTCAGCCAGCCGGGCACCTCGCCGAGGATCAGCCAGGACATCAGGACGACCACGGCCGGGACCGCGTACGTGGTGGAGCCCATCTTTCCCGCGGTGGTGCGGGCCAGTGCGTACGCCCAGGTCGTGAACGCGATCGCGGTGGGGAAGACGCCCAGGTAGACGACGTTCAGGGTGATCGCGACGGGGGCCGCTCGGACGTCGGCGATGAGCTGGCCGGCGAACGGAAGGCAGGCGATCGCGCCGATCACACAGCCGAACGTGGTCGCCTGCAACGCTGACGCGTGCTTCAAGGCGGGCTTCTGGGCTACCACTCCGGCCGCATAGGTGACCGCTGCCACCAGGCACAGAACCACGCCCAGCACCGAGGAGCCGCCGTCGCCGGACATCGAGTAGCCGACGATGACCGTACCGGCGAAGGACACCGCTATTCCGGCCAGCAGGCGTGGCGGGAAACCCTCGTGCAGCAGCCAACCGGCCAGCAGGGCCATGATGGCCGGGCCCACGTTGACCAGCATGGCGGCGGTGCCGGCGTCGACGAGCTCCTCGCCCCAGTTGAGGGCGACCATGTAGCCGCCGAACCACACCACCCCGGAAATCAGGATTCCCGGCCAGGCGGCCCGCGGCGGCAGGCCCTGGCGGCTGATCAGCAGGAAGATCAGCAGGGTGAGGGCGCCGGCCAGCAGGCGGCCCAGAGCCAGCGAGCCGGGGGCGAAATGTGGGGCGGCGGCCCGGATTCCGACGAACGCGGACGCCCACAACACCACCGTTACGGCTGCGGCTACGACGGCGGAACGCTCCGGGCGTACGAAATCTGGGGTCACGTGGGACAAGCTAAGCGTGGCGCGCGGCACGCGGCTAGCGAGATTCGGACATCGCGTTGGGCGGCGCCGCGGCAGGCGGATCAGGATGATGCATGGCTCGCGGTCAGGAGGCCGAGGGACTGGATCGCGTCGAAGGCGTCTTTGCGGACCGCGTAGCGGGTGATGCCCCAGCGCTTCTCGTGGCGTTCGATCGCGGCGCGGATCTCGGCGGGCGTGCCGATCAGCACGAACGGCGCGGCCAGGACGTCGGCGACCGTCATGCCGAGGCGTTCGGCGTGGGGTGCGGCTTCGGCCTCGGCGTCGTCGGTGACCGCCACGATCTGGACGAGAGCCTCCAGGGCGGGCGGGGTGTCGCGGCCGGCCGAACCCGCCGTGACCTGCTCGATCTGGTGGTCGATCTGGTCCGGGAGCCAGCGGGGCTCGTGCCGGTGGCCGTCCTCGAGGGTGCGGCCCAGGCCACTGAGGCCCACGATGTCGGCGTGTTCGCCGGCCCAGCGCAGCATGCGGGTGTTGGCGGTGCCGAGGAGCAGCGGGATGCGTTCCTGCACAGGGCGGGGCTTGGCGAGATGGGCCTCGTGCATGTCGAGTCCGGCCTGGTGGACGGTGACGGTGTCGCCGGCGAGCAGGGCCCGGGTGGCCGCGGCTACGGCCAGGCAGCGGTCCACCCGGTCGTTGACGCCCGGTCGCTGCCGGCCGATCGCCTGCCATTCGGCCGGGGTGTGCCCGGCGCCGAGGCCGAGCCGCGCACGGCCGCCGGAGACCACGTCCAGGGTGGCGGCGTCGACGGCCAGGTGGATCGGCTCGCGTACGCCCGCATTGGACACGTAGGCGCAGAGGCCGATCCGCTCGGTGACCGCCGCGGCGGCGGCGAGGGCCACGCTCGGGGCGGCGCAGGATCCGGGATGGTCGGGCGAGTAGAGGGCGTCGAACCCGGCGGCCTCGGCCCGTCTCGCCAGGGCGAGCCAGGAGGCGGCATCTTCGGGTACGGCCTGGAGCGCGAAGGTCGTCACCCGGTTGAGCCTGGCAGCGCGCCACTCCCCCGGGAACCCGATTATGCGGACGGCAGACGGTGGGCCGAAACCGCGTGCGCTGGCCGGAAGGGGAGTGAGGGCCGACCGGATTCGAACCGGTGTCCTCCGCCTGTGCAGGGCGGCGCGACGACCTCTGCGCTACGGTCCCCACTCGCGCGACAGCCTAGCGGCCGCCGGGGTCGAAGCGTTCGGCGAGTTCCCGGAGCACGGTTGAGCGGTGGCGCAGTGTCTCGTCGGCCGTCTGGTCGGCGGCGATCCGGCACTGGGCGGCCTGCATCCGCAGCCGGGGGCCGTGGTGGCGCATCTCCTCCGACGGTTGCAGGGACGCGGCCAGGAATGTCACCAGGTCCATGTCCTCGCTCTCGACGACGTGGCCGAACGCGTCGGGGGTGATCAGCGCGCCCTGTGCGGCGAGGCGGCGGGCCAGGGTGGCGTCGGCCGCGTGGGCGCCGACGCGCAGCGTGTTCGTCACCGGGACCTGGCGGGTCAGCAGCCATTCGACGGCCGGGAGATGCCGGTTGGCGAGGGCGATGTCGATCGGGGTGAGGCCGTTGCGGACCGGTTCGGCCACGTTGCAGCCGGCGGCGGCCAGGCGGTCGAGCAGGTCGATGTCGCCGGTCGCGGCGGCGCGGTCGAGGCCGATGCGCCGCATCCGGGGCTGTGCGGCGATCTCGCCCCGTGCCAGCGCCGCACGCCAGTCGAGAATCGTCGACCGGGCCAGATCCCGCAGTTTCTGGGCCACGTCCGGTGATTCGTCGCCCAGTTCGTCGATCGCGTCGCGCAGTTCGAGGCCGGAATCGCCGCCGTTCCACGGGTCTTCCTCCAGGGCCAGCCGCCCGAACAACTCGGTCAGCCCGGACGCCAGCGCATCGGCGTGGTCACCGGTTTCCAGCTCCCATCCGGGTGGGAGTCCCTGCTGCCAGTAGACGACGGCGCCGCCGCCGTGAGTGTCCACATAGAGCCGGTCGAGGTATTCGAATCCGCCGAACGGCAGATATCGCAGCTTCGGTGATCCGGCCAGCTCGGCCTCGTGGTCGATCCATCCCCACAGGTCGTGATAGCCGTCGTGGGAACCGAACACCTCGCTGAACGAGACGGGCGCGTCCAGGTCGTAATCGAGGCGCCCGCCGAAAGCGGTCCGCCACAGCGCGACCAGTTCCACCGGAATGGTTCCGGAACATCGCGCCGCCACGGCCGCGAGGGTTTCGCCGTCGATCGGCGGTTCCGCTTCGGTGATGATCCGGTTCGCGAAAACCACGATCCCGGCTTCGGCGGCGGTTTCCCGGTCTCTTTCGCTCAGCACGGGGCCACTCTCTCAAATTCATCACCCCTTTTCCGGTACGGGACTGGCAGTTCCGCCGCATTCGCCCCGTTCCCGGGAGTTCCCGGCGATCTTCTGCCGGGGCGCGCCCGTGCGGCCGCATCCGGGCTTAGCTGCCGAAACAGGCGCGAAAACAAGGTGCCGAGCCGCCTCAGCAGGCCGCGATGACCGCGGCCGGTAGTCCGGAGGCCTGGCAGCCGTACCATTTCTGCTGGTATCCGTCGACCTTGACGGTGAGGGTGTCGGAGGAGTCGGCGTACCGGAGCAGTTCGACGGTGCCGGTGGTGCCCCAGACCGGGTATTTCAGGGTGATCGTCGACTCGGACACCTCGTAGGTGAAGGTTTTCTGACTCTGTACCGGCCATGCGGTCTGGCTGGGTAGATAGGTCGTCGAATACCCGCTGCCGGTGCCGGAGTCGAAATGCCAGATCAACGACGGGGTGAACTGGTCGCCACCGGGCTGGTACCAGATCTCGTCGTCGCTGTCGGCGCTGGCCGGTGTCGCGATCAGGAGGCTCGCGAGGAATCCCGCCAGAACCGCCATCCGCCTGATCGTCGCCGTTCCCATGGCATCCCCGCCTTCCGTAGCCGCTTCACACCACGGTATTCGCGGCATTACCGACAGTGAACGGAAGTCATTCCGGGGAGCGGTTCACGACCGTCCACCGGGTTACCGGCATTGCGATCACCGGGCCGGATGTGGTGGCGGCACTGAAGCCCTGGTCGCAGTCACGCCCGCAGCGGGCCTACGGCCTTGACCCGGCAGACGGCCGTCCCGAACTGGCGGGACGGCCGTCGTTGTGGTTGTGGTGCGGGCTCACCCGTACCGGAAAGGGGTGGTCTTCAGAGGCCGTAGGTCTTGCCGATGATGTCGCGCTGGATTTCGCTGGTGCCGCCGTAGATCGTGCTGACGAGGGTGGCGCGGACGTGGCGTTCCATGTCGTATTCGGTGGCGTAGCCGTAGCCGCCCATCATCTGCATGCCGGCCAGCGCCACCTGGCGGGCGACCTCGGTGGTCTTGAGTTTGACCATGGAGCTCTCGCGCGGGAGGACCTTGTGGGGGTCGCGGTCGGTGAGGGTGGCGACGCGGTGGACGAGGAGGCGGCAGCATTCGATCTCGGTGGCCAGGTCGGCGACGCGGTGGCGCAGGGCCTGGAAGGAGCCGACCGGGCGGCCGAACTGTTTGCGCTGCTTGATGAAGTCGAGGGCGTCGTCGAAGGCGCGCTGGGCGGTGCCGAGCATGAGGGCGGCGAGGATGAGGCGTTCGACGTTGAGGCCGGCCATGAGTTGCTGCCAGCCGCGGTCGACGGTGCCGACGACGGCGTCGGCGGGGACCACGACGTCGGTGAGGTAGAGGTCGTTGACCTCCCGGCCGCCCATCGTCTCGATGCCGCTGATCCGCAGGCCGGGGCTGTCGGTGGGGACCAGCAGCATGGTGAGGCCATGGTGGTCGCCGGGGCTTCCCGCGGTGCGGGCGACCAGCAGGATGGCGTCGGCGATGTGGGCGTTGGAGCACCACGTCTTCTGGCCGTTGATGACGTAGCCGTCGTCGGTGAGCACGGCACGGCAGGAGAGGTTGGCGACGTCGGAGCCGGCTTCCGGTTCGGACATGGCGATGGCGTAGACGCGGCCGGTGGCGAGGCCGCCGAGGACGGTCTTCTTCTGGGGTTCGCTGCCGGAGCGTTCGACGGCGGCGGCGACGATCGCGGAGGTGGTGAAGCCGCCGACGGGGGCCTGACCGTAGCCGACCTGTTCGAGGAAGAGGCAGGTGTCGACCATGCCGGCGCCGGCTCCACCGTACTGGTCGGGGACGGTGACGCCGAGCCAGCCGAGGTCGGCCATCTTGCGATAGATGTCGGGGTGGTGGGGGCCGTCGCCGCGCTGTTCGCGGGTGCCGGTCTCCCGGCGGCAGAAGTCGGCGACGGCGTCCACGAAGGCCCGCTGCTCATCCGTTAGATCGATGCTCATGTCGTCACCTTCCGATGGTTTGTGCAGGTGGCGCGTAATGTTGACAGCGACCGTAACATATCAAATATCAAATTTTCAGCGTCGGGAGTTCGCCATGGGCACTGTCTTGCGCTCCTACTCACCCGGCACCACGGACGTCGTCGGGGAGTACCCGGTCGCCGATTCCGAGGCCGTCCGGGCCGCCGTCGACCGGGCCCGGGACGCCGCCCGCTGGTGGGGTGGCCTGAGTTTCAAGGAGCGCCGGGTGCGGCTGCTCGCCTGGAAGCGGGCGATCGCCACCCGGATCGAGGAACTGGCCGCACTGGTGTCGGCGGAGACCGGGAAGCCGGTCGACGACGCCGTCCTGGAGGTGATGCTCGCGGTCGAGCATCTGGACTGGGCGGCCCGCAGCGCGCCGAAGGTGCTGGGCCGGCGGAAGGTGCCGTCCGGGATGCTGGCGGCCAACCACGCGGCGACAGTGGAGTACCTGCCGCTCGGCGTGGTCGGGGTGATCGGGCCGTGGAACTATCCGGTCTACACGCCGCTGGGCTCGGTGTCGTACGCGCTGGCCGCCGGCAACGCGGTCGTGTTCAAGCCGAGCGAGCACACCCCCGGCACCGGGCAGTGGCTGGCCGAGGCGTGGCCGGGTGAGCAGCCGGTCCTCCAGGCCGTGGTGGGTGACGGCACGACCGGGGCGGCGCTGTGCTGGTCCGGAGTGGACAAGATCGCGTTCACCGGGTCGGCGGCGACCGCCCGCAAGGTGATGGCGGCCTGCGCGGAGACGCTGACCCCGCTGGTGGTGGAGGGCGGCGGCAAGGACGCGCTGATCGTGGCGGCCGACGCCGATCTGGACGCGGCGGCCCGGGCGGCGGCGTTCGGCGGGTTCGGCAACTCGGGGCAGACGTGCGCCGGCGTGGAGCGGGTGTACGTGGTCCGGTCCGTCTACGAGGACTTCCTGAACCGATTGCAGAAGCTGGCCGAGTCGGCGTCGTACGGCCCGATGACCACCCCGGAGCAGCCGGCGATCGTCCTGTCGCACGTGGAGGACGCGCTGGCCCGCGGCGGCCGGGCCATCGTCGGCGGGCCGGAGTCGGTGCGGGGCGCCCGGATCGCGCCGGTGGTGCTGGCCGACGTGCCGGAGGACTCGACGGCGGTGACCGAGGAGACGTTCGGGCCGACGCTGGTGGTGAACCCGGTCGCCGACCTCGACGAGGCGGTCCGCCGGGCGAACGCGGTGAAGTACGGCCTGGCCGCGTCGATCTTCACGAAGGACGCGCACGCGGCGACCGGCATCGCGCGGCGGCTGCGGACCGGGGCGGCGTCGATCAACGCGGTGCTGGGGTTCGCCGGGGTGCCGTCACTGCCGTTCGGTGGGGTGGGTGACTCCGGGTTCGGCCGGATCCACGGGGCGGACGGGCTGCGCGAGTTCTCCCGGGCGCAGTCGGTGACCCGGCAGCGGTTCCACGCGCCGCTGGATCTGATGCGGCTGGACCGGGACCCGAAGGTGATGGCGCGGGCGGTGAAGCTCTTCCGGATGCGCCACGGGCGCTAGCTAGCTGTCCCAGATGCCCAGGCCGTCGAGGTGTTTGACCAGGCGCTCCGCCCCATCGGTGAAGTGCCTGGTCATCGCCGTGCGGGCGCCGGCCGCGTCGGCTTCGGCGAAGGCGGTGAGCAGCGCCTCGTGGTCGGTGCGCATGCCGTCGCGCCAGCCGGGGTCGGCGGAGTAGACGCGGGCCGGGGTGTAGCGGGTGGCGGTGCGCAGGAACCAGCTGAGCTTGCGGGAGTGGGCCATCCGGTTCACGGCACGGTGGAACTCGTACTCGCACGTCTCGACGTCGGCGGCGCGGCGGGCGCGGGCCACCTTGGCGTGCGCCACCCGCAGCTCGGCGAGCTGGGCCTCGCCGATCGCGACGGCCACCCGGGCGGCCAGCTCACCGGCGATGTCGCCCTGCAACTGGAAGACGTCGAGAATGTCCTGCCGGGACAGTGGGGCCACCACATATCCTTTGCGCGGCTCCAGGATGACCATGTCCTCGCCGCGCAGTGTCAGCAACGCCTCCCGGACCGGGGTGATACTGACCCCGAGGCCGGCGGCGACCTCCTCGAGCCTGATGCGGGCGCCGGGGCGAAGGTCTCCGGACATGATCCTGGTCCGCAGCGCGGATGCGACCTCTTCGGAGAGCATGTCCGTCTACCTCTCGCTTTATCGGGCTTCACCGTATCAAATATCAAAAAACACGGGAGGTTTGACGATGCGCCTGGCAACGACACTGATGTATGCGGGAGACCCGCGGACGACCGCGGACGAGGTGGCCGGCTGGGAACGGGCGGGCCTCGACATCCTGTGGGTGGCGGAGGCGTACGGGTTCGACGCTCCCACGATCATGGGCTATCTCGCGGCGAAGACCGAGCGGGTGCAGATCGGCTCGGCGATCCTGCCGATCTATTCGCGTACGCCGGCGCTGCTCGCACAGACGGCGGCCGGGCTCGACGCGATGTCCGGCGGCCGGGCCATCCTGGGACTGGGCGCGTCCGGGCCGCAGGTCGTGGAGGGCTGGCACGGGGTGCCCTACGACAAGCCGATCGGCCGGACCCGGGAGATCATCGAGATCTGCCGGGCGATCTGGCGGCGCGAGGTGATCGAGCACGACGGGCTCTACCGGATGCCGCTGCCCGACGGCCTCGGCAAGCCGTTGAAGATCCTCACCCGCCCGGTGCGCGACCGGATCCCGGTCTACGTGGCGTCGCTGGGCGCGGCGAACGTCCGGATGACCGCCGAGATCGCCGACGGCTGGCTGCCGTTCCTCTACATCCCGGAGCGCGCCGCCGACGTGTGGGGCAAGCCGCTGGCCGAGGGCGCGGCGAAACGGCCGACCGATCTGGCGCCGCTGGAGGTGGTGGCCGGCGGTCCGCTGGCGATCGGCGACGACGTGACCGGCCTGCGGGATCTGGCCCGGCCGATCGTCGCCCTGTACGTCGGCGGGATGGGCGCCAAGGGCCGCAACTTCTACCACGACGTGGTCAGCCGGTACGGGTTCGAGGCCGCCGCCGACCGCATTCAGGAGCTGTACCTGTCCGGACACAAACAGGAGGCGGCGGCCGCGGTCCCCGACGAACTGCTGGAGCTGACCAGCCTGATCGGCCCGGAGTCGTACGTCCGGGACCGGATCGCCGCGTACAAGGAGGCCGGAGTGACCGTGCTGAACGTGATCCCGTTCGGTGACCCGCTGCGCCAGATCGCCCGTGTGAAGGAGTTGATCAGCTGAGATGGGCCGTTTCGACCTGGCGAGACGCATCGCCGCGCTGGACCCCGAGAAGGACCACCTGGAGATCTACCAGATCTCCTCCGGACAGGAGTTCCCCTGGGACTACACCCGGGCGCTGGAGTTCGCGCTGTTCCGCACCTACTGCGTGCCGAGCATCTCGAAGCTGCTGGCGGCGACCGGCGAATTCCGGGACAGAGCACAGCGACGGTACGACGACACGGCGCTGCTGATGGCGGAGATGGCGGCGCACGGCTACGACTCGGACCGCGGCCGCGAGGCGCTGAAGGTGGTGAACCGGGCGCACGGCAACTACGCGATCAGCAACGACGACATGCTCTACGTGCTGTCGACGTTCATCTACGACCCGATCGACTGGATCACCCGCTACGGCTGGCGGCCGCTGCACTCGAACGAGAAGCTGGCGGCCTACTTCTACTACCGCGAGGTCGGCAGGCGGATGGGGATCAAGGACATCCCGCAGACCTTTCCGGATTTCCGGAACTTCAAGGATTCGTACGAGGAGAAGCACTTCGTCTATTCGGACACCAACCGGGAGATCGGGGAGTACACGGTCGGCCTGTTCGCCGGCTGGTTCCCGGGGTTCGCGCGCCCGGCCGTGCGCCTGGGTGTCCGCGGGATGCTCGACGACCGGATGCTGCGGGCGTTCGGGTTCGAGCCGGCCCCCGCGTGGGTCGGCGCCCTGGCCGGAGCCGGTCTGAAAGCCCGCGCCGGGGCGTTGCGGTTCTTCCCGCCGCGCCGTGAGTCGGTGCTCGGCAGGCCGAAGAGCAACCACACGTACCCGGGTTATCCGACCGGTTACCGGCCGTCCGACCTGGGTGCGCCGCCTCCGCCGGACGATCTGCCGGAGGAGCTGCGGCGGCCATCACGTCAGGACCAGGGGAATATTGACATGGCCTGATGCATTGCTGACCTTCTATCTCTGGGGGTTTGCTGTGAGCACTGTCTTCCCCAGATCCGGAGGTCGTTCATGAGACGACGGTCCCTCGCGGTGCTCGCCGCGGTCGCGATGTGCGCGACCGCGGCGATCAGCGCCTCCTCCCCCGCCACCGCCGAACCGGTGCCCGACCCCGCCGGCGAGTACGAGATCTACGACGTCCGCACACTGGCCCAGCGCAACACGATCACCCGCACCGGTGTGTCGATCGACGACATCGAGCACGGCGTCGCCACGGTGACCGCCACCGGCGCCGAGGTGTCCCGGCTCAAGCGGCTCGGCTTCACCGTCGAACCGGTGCTGCGCACGCTCGACTTCCCGCCCGCCGACTCGGCCTACCACAACTACGCCGAGACGATCGCCGAGATCAACTCGGTGGTGGCCGCGTACCCGGCGATCGCCAGCAAGCGGGTGCTCGGCACGACGTACGAGGGCCGGCAGATCGTGGCCGTGAAGATCTCCGACAACGTGGGCACCGACGAGTCCGAGCCCGAGGTGCTGTTCGACGCCAACCACCACGCGCGTGAGCACCTGACCGTGGAGCAGGCGCTCTACCTGCTCGGCCAGTTCACCAGGTCGTACGCCACCGACACGCGCATCAAGAACATCGTGGACACCCGGGAGATCTGGATCGTCCCGATGGTCAACCCGGACGGCGTCGAGTACGACATCGCCACCGGCAGCTACCGGTCGTGGCGCAAGAACCGGCAGCCCAACAGCGGCTCCAGCTACGTCGGCACCGACCTGAACCGCAACTACGGCTACAACTGGGGCTGCTGCGGCGGCTCGTCGGGCAGCACGTCGTCGGCCACCTACCGCGGTCCGTCCGCGTTCTCGGCGCCGGAGACCCGGGTCATCCGGGACTTCGTCAACAGCCGGGTCGTCGGCGGGGTGCAGCAGATCAAGGTGGCCATCGACTTCCACTCCTACTCGCAGCTGGTGCTGTGGCCGTACGGGCACACCACGGCGAACACCGCCACCGGCATGAACGCCGACCAGGCCAACACGTTCGCCACGCTGGGGCGGCAGATGGCGGCCACCAACGGCTACACACCGCAGCAGTCCAGCGACCTCTACATCACCGACGGTGACTCGCTCGACTGGCTGTGGGGCGTGCACAAGATCTTCGCGTACACCTTCGAGCTGTACCCGGGCAGCTCGGGCGGTGGCGGCTTCTACCCGCCGGCCAGCGTGATCCCGGCGCAGACCTCCCGCAACCGGACGGCGGCGCTGATGCTGGCCGAGGCGGCGGACTGCCCGTACAAGGTGATCAACAAGCAGTCCACGTACTGCTGAGCCTCGCTTCCGATGGGCGGTTCCGGCTCCCGCCGGGACCGCCCGCTCGCGATATAAGCGAGCCGGGATGTTTATATCGACGCACATCAATGAAAAGCTCGGTGCACCCCAGATTCAGAGGAGAACCGAGATGCGCAGATGGCGAACCCTTCTGGCGATACTGGCCGCGGTCGTCACCGCCGCCACCATGTCCCCCAGCCCCGCGGCGGCCTCGGACCCCGTCACTCCGTACGTCGTCGGCGGCACCCGCGCCGCCCAGGGCGAGTTCCCGTGGATGGTCCGGCTCTCGATGGGGTGCGGCGGCGCGCTCTACAGCCCGACGCTCGTGCTCACCGCCGCCCACTGCGTCAGCCGCACCGGCGCCAACACGTCGATCACCGCCACCCTCGGGGTCGTCGACCTCCAGTCGTCCAGCCGCATCACCCGCAGGTCCAACTACGTCTACCGGGCGCCCGGCTACAACGGCAACGGTGACGACTGGGCGTTCGTCCGCCTCGCCAGCCCGGTGACCGGCATCGCCACGCTGCCGATCGTCACGTCCACGGCGTACGACAGCGGCACCTTCACCATCGCCGGCTGGGGCGCGGCCAGCGAGGGTGGCTCCCAGCAGCGCTACCTGCTCAAGGCCACCGTGCCGTTCGTCAGCGACGCCACCTGCAACTCCTCCGCCATGTACGGCGGCGACGTGATCGCCGCCGAGGAGATCTGCGCCGGCTACACCTCCGGCGGCGTCGACACCTGCCAGGGCGACTCCGGCGGCCCGATGTTCCGCCAGGGCGCGTCCGGCTGGGTCCAGGTCGGCATCGTCAGCTGGGGCGACGGTTGCGCCCGCCCGAACAAGCCCGGCGTCTACACCCAGGTCAGCTACTTCTCCGCCGCGATCCGCTCCGCCGCCACCAGCCTCGGCGGCTGACCGGCCTCCCGTTCCCCGCACGCCGGGCGCCCGCCGTTCCCGCGGTGGGCGCCCGGGTGTTTGCTGGGGGGATGACGATCAAGCCCACCCGGACACTGGAGCGGGACCGGCTCGCGGAGCGTGTCCTCAACCTGTTCGCGTCGCTGAACATGTGCGTGCTCGCCACCAGTGATCCGGACGGGGCGCCGCACGCCACACCGGTCCGCTACTTCTCGCGGGAGTTCACGCTGATCTTCACGTCGCTCGGCAGCTCGCCGAAGATCCGGAACCTGCGGGCCGATCCGCGGATCTCGGCCGGGGTCTTCGCGCCGCTCGCCGGGCCGGAGAGCAGCCGCGGGGCGCAGCTCTTCGGGACCGCGCGGGTGCTGGCGCCCGGGGACAGCGCCTTCGACGAGCACTGGGCGATCGTCAGCCCACGGATCGACGAGGCCGAACGCGCCGGCTTCCTCGCCGACCCGTCACGCTGCGTGCTCGGGGTGATCAGCCCGGCCCGGATCGTCTACACCGATCACTGGCTCAAACGGGACGGCTACGCCCCACGTCAGACTCTGACGCTCTCCTGAGGAAGGCGACCGCCCCGTTACCGCAACTCCTCGCGGACCCGCATGAGCGCGAAACCCAGCAGGTTGAGGCCGCGCCAGCGGGACGGGGACGAGGCGGCGTCGTCGTCGCGGGACAGGCCGATGCCCCAGATCCGGTCCCGCGGGCTGGCCTCGACCAGGATCCGGTCGCCGGTGCCCAGCAGGTAGGAGCGCAGCGCCGGGTCGCCGCCGAACTTCGCCAGATTGCCGGCCACCACGATCGGTACGCGGTGCTCGTTCCACGTCTTCTGATCGAAATCGGCCACCCGGCCGCCCAGCTTCTTCGCCTCGTGCGGATGCCCGGCGGCCAGGATCCGCTGCGCCATGGCGTCATCGCCGAACAGCACCGCCTTGCGCCACATCATGTAGTGCTCGGCCGTGGCGAACCGCGTGCCGTCCACCGTGAACGGCGACGGGAACCACTGACTGAGACAGCCGGCGCCGATGCTGCCGTCGTGCTCCGGCTGGTGCCCCCAGAAGAACAGGAACCTCAGCCGCTGCTCGGTGACCTCCGCCACCACCAGGTCATCAACGCTGCGCATCGCTCCGGACATCCCCGAAGTCTGCACGCCCCGCCCGTACGATCAAAATCAACCGCTGAAGCGGGGGCTGCGGGCCATGGCCTGGTAGGCAGCGAGCGCGGCGGAGTCGGTGTCGAAGCGGAAGTTGTTGTCGGTGCCCTCCTGGATGTCGGTGTCGAACCAGACGACGGCGCCGACCGCGGGCGTCTTCTCGACCCAGGATTGCAGCTGCTTGATCCACTTGGCCTTGCCCTGGACCGCGGCGGTCTCGGACAGGATGATCGGCTTCTTGCCGCCGAACCGGTCGGTGATCGGGTCGAACAGGGTCGACGGGGTCTCGTTGAAGAAGTTGTAGCCGGAGATGCCGACCCAGTCGACGTAGTCGTCGCCGGGGTAGTAGCCCTGCACCCTGTTCCAGGAGTCGCCGGGTGACGAGTTCCAGTTGGGACTCCACACCCAGGACACGTTGTCGGCGCCCTGCTCGGCGAAGATGCGGTGCAGGCGACGCCACACCTTCACGTAGTTCGCGGCGCTCTGACCGTTCTGTGCGCCGCCCCACTCGAACCAGTCGCCGTTCATCTCCCAGCCCCAGCGCAGCAGGATGGGGCGTTTCATGCCCTTGAGCTTGCGGGCGACCGAGCGGATGTTGCCGTCCGAGCCGCCGTCGAGGATGCCAGCGTAGGGGGCGCCGTGCCAGGAGACCATCAGGACGCTGCTCTTGGCGACCTCCGGCTCGGAGGTGGGCACATAGCCGTCCCACGGGTAGAACCGGTGGACGATCCGCTGCTCCCGGCCCAGCTGCCGGCGGCGCAGGGCGAGGCTCTGCTGGAGACTCCGGCCGCCGAGCGCCAGATAGGAGCCGAGCATCACCCGGTCGGCCGGGGCCTGGACGGCGCCGCCGAGACCGGAGGACGCCACGGTGGACACCGAGGCGGATGGGGCCGGAGCGCTGGAGGTGACGGTCATCGCCGAGCCGAGCCGGGCGGTCGCCCCGGGGGACGCGGACGGCGGCGCGGGCGGCGGAGTGCCTCCTCCCGCCTGCGCGGCCGGTGTCTCCGCTGACGACGCCGAGCCGCAGCCGGCGGCGCCGGTGAGAGCCAGCAGTGTCAGCAGCTGACGGCGCTTCAGCACACGCCCGTTGCCCGGCTCCAAAACGACACCCACCCCCGATGAGACGACCCGTGAATCCGCCTCATCATGCCCTACCGGCGCGGAACGCGTCTCACCTGAACAGCCGGATGACCAAGCCCACAGCCGGATCCCGGGCACTTTCCACCATGTCCGACAAGGCCTCCGCGGGCATTCTTGTCCGGTTGTCACCGGGCCGTCCGCGACCGTGTCGGCCGTTTCCCGGACGGTGACCGAAATGGCACGTAACTTCATCGGCGAGTGCCGGGGACGCTGTTCCGGCGGCCTCGGCGAGAATCAGGAGATTGGTTTATGAGAATTCGTAAGAATCGTGTTCTGGCCACCGGGTGCCTCGTCCTGGCGACTGCCGGGCTGGCCCTCACCACCGCCGCTCCGGCCGTGGCCGCGCCGGACACCGTCGTGGTGGGCGTGGACTATCCGCCACCCGGCGACCCGTATGGCGACGGCGGTGGCGGCTATCCCGGCGGGGACGACTACCCCGGCGGTGGCGGCTATCCGGGCGGTGGCGGCTACCCCGGTGGGGGCGGCTACCCCGGCGGAGGCGGCTACCCCGGCGGAGGCGGCTACCCCGGCGGAGGCGGCTACCCGGACGACAGCGGGATGCCCGGTGGAATGCCCGGTGGGATGCCCGGCGGCGGCTACCAGGACGACGACCGCAAGCCCGGTGGCTTCCAGGACGACGATCGCAGGTTCGACGACTTCCGCGACACCGGAAAGGCGTCGAAGAAGCAGTTCAAGAAGGGCTTCAAGGAGGGCTTCAAGGACGGCCTCAAGCTGTCCAGGAAGTCGTGCCAGCGTCCGTCGGGCTACCGGGACGCGCCGACGAAGAGCGGCGGAGCCTTCGAGCGCGGCTATGCGCAGGGATTCGAGTCGGGCTTCACGAAGGGGTCCGGGAAGAACTGCCGCTGATTGATACCACTCCGCGGGTTGGCTCGCGCGCTGTTACCTGAACGACCTCAGAAATCCGGCCGAACGTCTCTGCCACGCCGTTTCGCCGGATGCCCGCGGACTTGAAGCGTAGCTTTTTTGCCGAGTGCCGGAACGCCACAAAAGGCTCCGGCGACAACGGGGAGAGTACTCATGAAACTTCGCAAGAGTTGTGTCCTGGCCGCCAGCACGCTCGTCCTGGCGACCGTCGGAACGTCACTGACCGGATCGCCCGCGATGGCGGCGCCGGACACCAGCACCGCGATGACCGTCGCCTCCGTCTACCCGCCGCCGGACGATGACGACGACTACGACTACGGCTACCGGGACCGCTACCGGGACCGCTACGACGACGTCTACCGTGGCTACGGCGAGAGGGGCGCCTTCCGTGCCGGATTCGACCGCGGCTACGAGGAAGGCTTCCGTCAGGCCAAGCGGTTCTGCCGCAAGGCAGGCGGCTACAACTACCGGTACGGCGGCGGCTACCGCAACGCCTACGAGCGGGGTTACGAGCGCGGCTACGACACCGGCTTCGCCCGGGGATGGCGCATCTTCTGCCGCTGAGTGTTGTTGACGTCACCGGCCGGAACAGTGCTGTTCCGGCCGGTGCCGTTCATCCGCCGTACAGTGCGCCGATCTCGCCGGCGTAGCGCTCCTGGATCACCCGGCGGCGCAGTTTCAGCGTCGGGGTGAGCTCCCCGGTCTCCGGGGTCCACGAGCGCGACAGGATCCGGAACGTCTTCACCTGTTCCGGCCGCGACAGTTTCGCGTTGGCGACCGCCACCGCCGCCTCGATCTCGGCGATCAGCACCGGATCGCTCGCCAGCTCGGCGACGGCACTGGACGGCAGGCCCTTGGACCGGGCCCAGAGCGGGGCGATCTCCTCGTCCAGGACGATCAGCGCGGTCACGTACGGCCGCCGGTCACCCACCGCGACCGCCTGCGCGATGAGCGGATGCGCCCGCAGCAGGTTCTCGATCTGCGCGGGTGAGATGTTCTTCCCGCTCGAGTTGATGATCAGTTCCTTCTTGCGGTCGGTGATGGTGAGGAAACCCTCGTCGTCGAGGACGCCCACGTCACCGGTGGCCAGCCAGCCGTCGGCGTCGGTGATCGGCTCGATGCCGCCGTCGGCGCGCAGGTAGCCGGCGCAGACCAGCGGCCCGCGGACCAGGATCTCCCCGTCCTCGGCGAGCCGGATCTCCATGCCGCCGTTGGGCCGGCCGACCGATCCGGTACGGAAGTGCTCCGGCGTGTTGATCGTCGCCGTACCGGTGGTCTCGGTCATGCCCCACACCTCGAGGACGTCGATCCCGATGCTGGCCAGGTAGTCGAGCACCTCGACCGGAATCGGCGCCGCGCCGCTGCCGGCCCACAGCATGTTGTCCATGCCGAGTTTGGCGCGCAGCGGTTTGAGCACCTGGGCGTCCAGGGTGGCGTGCTTGGCGGCCAGCTCCTCGGGCACCGGCTGTTCGGCCCCGCGCAGCCGGTAGACCTGGAGGGCCACCTCCCGGGCCATGTCGACGGCCGCCTTGATCTGCGGGTCGGCGGCGGCGAGCTGCGCCTGCACCCCGGCGACCATCTTCTCCCAGATCCGCGGCACGCCGAAGAACGACACCGGCCGGATCTTGACCAGCCCGGCGAGAAGCTGGGCCGGGTCGGAGCAGATGGTGACGTGCCCGGCGCGGTAGATCGGGTTGTAGACGCCGAGGACGCGTTCGGCGATGTGCGCGAGCGGCAGGTACGCCAGCGACTCGGTGTGCTCCGGGGTGTCGATGGTGTGCTGCATGACCACGGTCTGGTAGATCACGTTGTGGTGGGTGAGCACGACGCCCTTGGGGTCGCCGGTGGTGCCGGAGGTGTAGAGCAGGGTGACCGGCTGGTCCGGCCGGACCTCCCGCCACGCCTTCTCGAACGCGGCCGGGTCGGCCTGGTGTGCGGCGGAACCGCGGACGGCGACCTGGCGCAGCGAGACCACCCGGTCGGCGTCGCTGTCGCCGGTGTTCTCCGCGTCGACCACCACCACCCGGCGGATCTCCGGCACCTCGTCGAGGATCGGCTGCCAGCGCTCCAGCGCCGCCTGGTTCTCCAGGACGACGATCTCGGCGTGGCTGTGCCGGGCCAGGTAGCGCAGCTGGTCGGTGGAGAGGGTGGCGTAGACGGTCGACGGGACGGCGCCCAGATGGGCGGCGGCGAGGTCGACGATCCAGTGTTCGGGCCGACTGGACATCATGATCAGCAGCCGGTCGCCGGAGCTCAGCCCCAGGTCGGCGAGCCCGCGGGAGACCACGGTGATCTCGTCGCGCAGCTGCCGCCAGGTCAGCGTCTCTGGTGAGCCGAGCCAACTGAGCGCCGGCAGATCGGGGTGTTCGGTGGCGTTGCGGTGCAGCAGTGCGGGAATCGTCAGATCGCGGGCGACGTCTGAGCATCGCTGTGCAAGGGCGGGATCCATGAGCTGCCTCCTGGAGAGCCGAAGACGGACGGCTATGGCGCGACTGTAAACGCGCACTAACTTCCTGGGAAGGCGGCGAGCGAATCCGGCCTAACTTTTTCGTCGTGGATCAGGCACGGAGCACCGTCAGAGCGAGCCGGACGAGGTGCCGGTCCATGCCGGAGCGACGATCGAAACGGACCAGCCGGCTCAGGTCGGTGACCAGGTTGAGACCGGCATGGACCAGCACCCGGGCCTCCGGGACGGGCAGTCCGGGCCGCAGCCGGCCGAGCAGCCGGACCCACTCCTCCACGTGCAGCCGCTGCACCTTGCGCAGCTCATGACGGTCGGCCTCGGGCAGGTTGTTGTTCTCCGCGAGGTAGACCGACACCAGCGCGCTGCGCTCGAAGGTCAGCTCCACGTAGGACTCCGCCATCCGGCGCAGCGCGTCCTCGTCGTCGGTCGCGCCGGCCAGGGCGGCGGCCGTCGACTCGGCGACCCGCTCCGAGGCCCGGTAGAAGGCTGCCGCCAGGATGTCGGCTTTGCCGGGGAAGTAACGATAGACACTGGACGCGTTGATCCCCGCGGCACGACCGATGTCCTCGACACCGACGGCGTGGTAGCCGTACCGGTGGAAGAGCTTGACCGACTCGGCCAGCAGGATCTCCCGGCGCGCGGTCACCCCCAGCGCCGGCTCCGGTTCCGGGTACTCCGTCGTGGGCGCCGCCGGCGTCGCCGGCTCGTCGCGCAGCACCGCCCAGGCCACGCGGCGCAGGACGGCCTCACCCCGGCCCCGCGCGATCACCGCCCGGTGCGTGCCCAGGCTGCCGAACACGCTGAGAGCGGCACGGACCATGGCGGCCGCGTCCCGGCCGGAAAGCTCGGGCCGCAGACCCCGCAACGGTACGGCCAGACGCTCCGCCAGCACCCCGAGGTCGACCATGAACTCCTCCCGGTGCTCGGGCGTCAGATAGCGCCACTCCCACTGGTAGAGCCCGGCCACCCGGCGGTGCTCGACGGCCAGCCGGGCCAGCACCGCCAGCAACTGGTCGAGACGCTGCCCCGGATCGGGGCCGTCGGGCAGGTCGGTGGCGGCCAGCACGGCGTCGGCGAGCTGGCGGGTGGCGTGCACCATCATCGCGTACTTGTTCGGGAAGTGGCGGTAGATGGCCGGGCCGCTGATCCCGACCACGGTGGCGATCTCGTCGAGACTCACGCCGTGGTAACCCCGGTCACAGAACATCTCCGCAGCGGCCAGGGCGAGCTGCGTCTTACGGTTCTTCGGCCGCTTGCGGACCTCGGCTGGGGCCGGCTCGCCGGCCGCGGCGATGCTCATGCTGAACAGCGTATCGGTGATCTGTGGTTCGCCCGACCTTCGTCGCCATATCCTTGACACCTAGCGGAAACATCGGCAAAAGTTAGCCGCAATTCGCATCCAGGGGAGCAGTCGATGACGACCGAGGCCTATCTGTACGACGCCGTGCGCACGCCGCGCGGCCGGGGGAAGAAGACCGGATCCCTGCACGGGGTGAAACCCATCTCACTGGTGGTGGGCCTGATCGACGAGTTGCGGCGACGTTACCCGGGGGTGGACCCGGCCGACATCGAGGACGTGGTCCTCGGCGTGGTGTCCCCGCTCGGCGACCAGGGCTCCGACATCGCCAAGACCGCGGCGCTGGCCGCCGGCCTGCCGTACGAGTCGGCCGGCGTCCAGCTCAACCGCTTCTGCGGCTCCGGCCTGGAGGCGGTCAACATCGCCGCCCAGAAGATCCGCTCCGGCTGGGAGGACCTGGTCCTCGCCGGCGGTGTCGAGTCGATGTCGCGGGTGCCGATGGGCTCCGACGGCGGCGCCTGGGCCATGGACCCGGACACCGCGCTGAACACCGACTTCATCCCGCAGGGCATCAGCGCGGACCTGATCGCCACAATGGACGGGTTCAGCCGTGAGGACGTCGACGCCTTCGCCGTCGGCTCCCAGCAGAAGGCGGCGAAGGCCTGGCAGAACGGCTACTTCGACCGCTCCGTCGTCGCCGTCCGCGACCGCAACGGCCTGCTGATCCTCGACCGCGACGAGCACATCCGCGCGGACAGCACGGTGGAGAGCCTGGGCAAGCTGCCCGCCTCCTTCGCCACCATCGGCGACCAGGGCGGCTTCGACGCCGTGGCGCTCCAGAAATACCACTGGGTCGAGAAGATCAACCACGTGCACAGCGCCGGTAACTCCTCCGGCATCGTGGACGGCGCGGCACTGGTCATGATCGGCTCCGAGCGAGCCGGGCAGCGCGCCGGGCTCACCCCGCGCGCCCGCATCGTCTCCGCCGCGCTCAGCGGCGCCGACCCCACCATCATGCTGACCGGCCCGGCCCCGGCCGCCCGCAAGGCGCTCGCCAAGGCCGGCCTGACCGTCGACGACCTCGACCTCGTCGAGATCAACGAGGCGTTCGCGGCCGTCGTGCTGCACTTCATCGACGACCTCAAACTCGACCCGGAGAAGGTCAACGTCAACGGCGGCGCGATCGCCATGGGCCACCCGCTGGGCGCCACCGGCGCCATGATCCTCGGCACCCTCGTCGACGAGTTGGAGCGGCGCGGTGGCCGGTACGGCCTGGCCACGCTCTGCATCGGCGGCGGCATGGGCATCGCCACCATCGTCGAACGGCTCTGAGGGGAAAACCGACAGTGACTGACACCATTCGCTACGACCGCGGTGACGACGGCATCGTCGTGCTCACCCTCGACGACCCGCGCCGCGGCGCCAACACCATGAACGACGCGTACGTCGCCAGCATGGAGGCCACCGTCTCCCGCCTGGAGGCCGAACGCGACCAGATCACCGGCGTCATCATCACCTCGGCGAAGAACTCCTGGTTCGCCGGCGGTGACCTGGACCAGCTCGGCTCCGTGCCGGCCGACCGCGGTCAGGACGTCTTCGACCTGTCCACCCGGGTCAAGGGCCAGCTCCGGCGGCTCGAGACGCTCGGCAAACCGGTCGTGGCCGCCATCAACGGCTCCGCGCTCGGCGGCGGGCTGGAGCTGGCGCTGTCCTGCCACCGGCGGATCGCGCTGAACAACCCGAAGACCGAGATCGGCCTGCCCGAGGTCACCCTCGGCCTCCTCCCCGCGGGTGGCGGCGTCGTCCGTACCGTGAGATTGCTCGGTCTTGTCAATGCTCTGACCCAGGTGCTGCTCCAGGGCACCCGGCACCGGATCGCCGCCGCTCTCAAGCTGGGTCTCGTCGACCAGGTGGTGGACACCCCGGAGGAGCTGATCGCCGCGGCCCGCGAGTGGATCGCCGCCAACCCGGCCGCCGCCCAGCCGTGGGACACCAAGGGCTACAAGATCCCCGGTGGCACCCCGTCCACCCCGGCGCTCGCCTCGATGCTGCCCGCCTTCCCGGCGAACCTGCGCAAGCAGCTCAAGGGCGCGTTCTACCCGGCGCCGCGCAACATCCTGTCGGCCGCCGTCGAGGGCGCCCAGGTCGATGTGGACAACGCGTTCGTCATCGAGACCCGCTACTTCGTCGAGCTGGTCACCGGCCCGGTCGCCAAGAACATGATCAAGGCGTTCTTCTTCGACCTGAACGAGGTCAGCCAGCGCGACATCGGCGAGGTGCCGCCGATCACCAAGGTGGCCGTGCTCGGCGCCGGCATGATGGGCGCCGCCATCGCGTACGTCTGCGCCCGCGCCGGCCTGCCGGTGGTCCTGCGTGACGTCTCCCTCGAAGGCGCCGTCCGCGGCAAGGGCTACTCGGAGAAGATCGTCGCCAAGGACATCGGCCGCGGACGGATCAGCGAGGACAAGGGCCGCGCCCTGCTCGACCTGATCACCGCCACCGACCAGGTGGCCGACCTGGCCGGCGCCGACCTGGTGATCGAGGCCGTCTTCGAGGACCCGGCCCTCAAGCACAAGGTCTTCGCCGAGATCGAGGGCATCGTGGCGCCCGACGCGCTGCTCTGCTCCAACACCTCCACGCTGCCGATCACCGCGCTCGCCGACGGCGTCCAGCGCCAGGCCGACTTCATCGGCCTGCACTTCTTCTCCCCGGTCGACAAGATGCCCCTGGTCGAGGTGATCAAGGGCGAGAAGACCAGCGACCTGACCGTACGCCGGGCCCTCGACGTGGTCCGCCGCCTGCGCAAGACGCCGATCGTGGTCAACGACAGCCGCGGCTTCTTCACCAGCCGGGTGATCGGCACCTTCACCAACGAGGGCATCGCGATGCTCGCCGAGGGTGTCGCGCCGGCCAGCATCGAACAGGCCAGCAGCCAAGCCGGCTACCCGGCCCCGGTGCTCCAGCTGATGGACGAGCTGACCCTCACCCTGCCCCGCAAGATCCGCAACGAGTACCGCGCCGCCGCCTCGGCCGCCGGCCAGCAGTGGGAGGCGCACCCCGCCGACGAGGTCATCGACCGGATGATCGACGAGTTCGGGCGGCCCGGCCGCTCCGGCGGGGCCGGCTTCTACGAGTACGCCGACGGCAGGCGCACCGGGCTCTGGGCGGGCCTGTCCACCTTCGCCAAGCCCGACGTGAGCATCCCGTTCGAGGACCTCAAGGAGCGGATGCTCTTCATCGAGGCGATCGAGACGGTGAAATGCCTCGACGAGGGGGTGCTGCTGTCGGTCGCCGAGGCCAACATCGGCTCCATCTTCGGCATCGGCTACCCCGGCTGGACCGGCGGTGTGCTCCAGTACATCAACCAGTACGAGGGCGGCCTGCCCGGCTTCGTGGCCCGCGCCCGGCAGCTCGCCGAGCGCTACGGCGACCGGTTCACCCCGCCGCCGCTGCTGATCGCCAAGGCGGACGCGGGCGAGATCTTCGCCTGAGTCTCCGCCGGGTCCGCTCCCCTGAAAAAGGGGGGCGGGCCTGGGCGATATCGGTCACTTGACGGCGGCCGGTCGGACACCCGGCCGATGCATGATCCATGATCTCCGGACTACCGTCCATGCCGGAGGTTGATCATGAATCAGGACGAGGACTTACCGGGCGAGCCCTGGACCCCCGCGGTCGAGGCCCTGCTGCGGCACCTGGCGGACGCCGGATTCGACGGCGCGCCGCCGGTCGAGGAGCAGACCCTCCGCGGCGTACGGACCGGAACCGTGCTCCCCTGGCCCGAATGGACCCGCCAGGACGACACCCTCTGGCAGGTCGCCCAGTGGCTGCGCGAATACCACGAGGCCGTCGCCGACTTCGTCCCGCCCGGCGACGCGATCTGGCGCAAGGGCGGCGCCTGGGAACCCGGGCTCGTCATCGGCCACAACGACGTCGCGCCCTACAACGCCACCCGCGCCGGGCAGCGCCTCACCGGCTTCGTCGGCTGGGACTTCGCCGGCCCCGTCACCCGCGCCGCCGACCTCGCCTTCACCGCCTTCGCCTGGGTCCCGCTCAACGCCCGCGACGTAGCCTTCGCCGAGGGCTGGACCGCCTTCGCCGACCGGCCCCGCAGGCTGCGGATGCTGCTCGACGCCTACCGTTGGCAGGGCACCGCCGCCGACATGATCCGCGAGGTCCGCGACCGCATCAGCGCCGCCATCCACGACATCCGCCGCCTCGCCACCGCCGGCGACCACGACTGCCGCGAACTGGTCCACTCCGGATTCGACGCCCGCCTCGCCATGGCCGTGAAGGAGCTGGCCACCTTTCCGGGGTAACCCGTACAAGCGAACCGCAAGCACTCGGCAAGCACGCGGCCCCAGAGTGAGACCATGCTCACCGAACTCGGCACCATCCTGGGCGTCTGGGCGCACCCCGACGACGAGGCCTACCTGTCCGGCGGCCTGATGGCCCTGGCCCGCGACGCCGGCTCCCGGGTGGTCTGCGTCACCGCCACCTTCGGCGAACGCGGCACGCCCGACCCTCGAACCTGGCCACCACGCCGCCTGGCCGAGCGCCGCACCATCGAACTCGACGCCTGCCTGCGCCTGCTCGGCGTCGAGGAACACCACTGGCTCGGCTACCCCGACGGCCACTGCGCCGAAATCCCACCAGCCGCCGCGATCGACCGGCTCAGCACCCTGATCGCCGAGATCCGCCCGGACACCGTCGTCAGCTTCGGCCCCGACGGCAACACCGGCCACCCCGACCACCAGGCCGTCGCCCGCTGGACCGCCACCGCCGTCGACCACGCGGCCCCCGCACACACCCGCCTGCTCCAGACCGCCGTATCCGACACCTGGGCCGACCGATGGCGCACGGTCAACGACCGCTTCCAGATCTTCCTCCCCGGCTACCCGAAAACCCGGCCGGAACAGGCCCTCACCCTGCACCTCACCCTCGACGAACCCACTGTGGACCGCAAACTGCGCGCCCTGGCCGCCCAGACCACCCAGACCTCGACCCTGATCGCCGAGATGGGCCCGGCCGCCTACGCCGCATGGATCGCCGAGGAGGCCTTCACCGAGGCGGCGCCCCTCCCCCACCACCCCTGCCCGCGCTGCTGGTGGAACCCCGACGAGGCTCGATGGAGGTGCGCCACTCACTCATAACCCCCCGCATCCTGTACGGACGAGCCCGTCCCCAACCACAACCAGTCCGTCCCCAAGCTGTCCGCCACCTGATCACCGGTCCATCAGGCGAGGCCCGCGCCGGTCCGGCCCGCGACTCACCCTCCGGGCCCTACCCCACCCGCGGCACCCGGCCCACCCCACGACCAACCAGGCCCCACCACCCCGACCAGCCACCCCCGCCCACCACGGCGCCCAACCCGGCGACCATCACCGGCACAGCCCCTACCAGCCACGCTCCCCACCGCCACCACCACGACGCTCAACCCCCCGCGGCCCCACCACCGGCACAGCCCCGACCAGCCACGCCGGCTCCGCCACCACGACGCCTAACCCCCCGCCCCCACCACCGGCACACCCCCGACCAGCCACGCTCCCCACCGCCACCAACCCACGGCACCCGACCAGCCGCGCTTCCACCACCCACCGCCCAAGTCGCGCCCCACCGACCAGCCGCACACCCACCAACCGGCCGCCCAGGTCGCGCCCCACCAACCGGCCGCACACCCACCAACCGGCCGCGCCCCACCACTCATCAACCCGGCGGCCGGCCAGCCGCACCCACCACTCACCACCACGGCACCCGACCGGCCAGGACCGATTGCGATCAGGTGAATCAGGCATGCATCCCGCTGCCGGGAAATCTAGCGAGAATTGTGACAACAATTTCCGCACGGATCGCGCCTCCCAGATTGGCATGATCGAATTCTTGTGCGGCCTTACACTTTTCCTTCCGGGCGCAGGACAATTTATGCATGGCCCAGATCCAGTTGTTCACTGCGAGAGCGATTGCCACAATGCGCGATCGGCGCGCGCGTCGCAACTACTCTCCGGCCGCTGAGGACTTCCGCCGCGAGCATGAGCGTCATCGCGCATGGGGTCTGGGCCAGCGCCACGCACAGCGCTTGCGCCGCGCCCGCACCCCGGCCCTCCCCAGGCCCCACACCCTCGCCGACCCCGTGCTCGATGCCCACGCCCAAACCCAGGCCCACACCTACGCCCAGGCCCACACCCAGGCCCACACCCAGGCCCAGGCCCAGGCCCAGGCCCACACCCAGGCTCAGGCCCAGGTCCGCACACAGGCACAAACCCAAGCCCAGGTCCACGCGCACGCCCAGGTCCACGACCAGGTCCAGGTTCAGGTTCACGCACAGGCCCAGGGCCACGCTTTGCCCAAGGTTCACGCCGACACCGTGCCCGAGACCGAGGCCCATACCCACGCCCTACCGAAGGTCCGCACCGACACCCCGCCCGAAACCCAGGCCCACACGGACGCCCGCGCTCAAACCCTTCCCGACAACTCCGCCGATGCCGACGCCCTGCCGGAGCCCTGTAACCAGCCCCACGCGATGCCCAGGGACCGGGGCGACACCGGCATCCCCTCACGACGTTTCTCCGAGGCCCGCACCGACGCCGGCGTCTGCGCTCAAACCTCTCCTGTGGCCCAGGCCCATGCCGGGGTCAGGAGCCGCAACCGAGCTGAAGGTGACGACCACGCCGATCAGGCTGCGAGATCGCCCCGTATTTACATTCGAGCCCGTTACTTCGAAGCGGCAGCATGGCGCCCAACCAGCTCACCGACGGTCGCCGGCAGGGCAACGACGCCCGATCGACGAGCGGTCGTGGGATCCCAGCTCTCGACAGCCGAGGGTCGAACTCAAACCCTCATCAGCGTGGAGGCTCTGGGACTCGGCCGGCCCGCCGCTCCAAGACAGAAACCAGAGCAGGGCCGGTCAGCAATGGCACCCGCCAGCGAAAACAGGACTTCTGCCGGGCTCGCAGGCCTACGTCACCCCTCAACTGTTCCGCGATGTGGTGCCACTCGCCGACGAAGCTCCGTCGCACGTCCGCCAGGGCCACCAACCGGCGATCAGCCAAGCCCACTGGTCAGCCCACCTCACCGAGCGCGGGTGATACGCCGGCCAGTCCCATGCAGCCCGGCAGCCCAGACAACCCCAACTCAGCTATTCAGGCACAAAACACCCACGCGCCCGCGCCGCGAAATCGAATAGATCCGGAGGTCCGAGCCGCGTTTCGGCGAACGAAAGCGCCTTCAGTAACTTTGTCTCGTGGCTGAAGCAGGAACCGAGCACCGCCGCTTTACACTTCAATTCCTTCACCTGCCGCACTTTTCCGGCTGGCCATCCGGAATGGCTCGCGCCTCAATGTCGACACCATGAAGCGGGCGCTACAAATTGGCACGCAATACGCGAGACCGGTTCGGGCGTGTCCGCTTTCAGGCGATTGCGCGACGAGGTCAATCTTGTCCGGCTGGCCCTGGGTGCCATCTCAACGGCGCTGAGACGGCACCCAGAGCGGCACCCGGGCACGGAAGATGACCGGGCAACCCAACCCGGCGCGCGGCAAACGCCCGAGCGGAGCCCGGGCGCGGAGAAGCACGAGTGGCAGCTCAGACCGGGGACTGTTCGGATAGCGGCTGATCTTGCCCAGCTGGTCGTCAGCGCTGTCTCGGCACCGTTCAGACAGCCCTCAGCGCCAGCCGGTCGGTTCCGGCTGGTCGTGAGTGCTGTCTCGAGCGCTCCGAGACGGCACTCAGAACCAGCCGGACAAGATCGACCATGGCGCACAGCCACCCGAAAACGGACAGGCCCAGGCTCCGCGCGGCAATCGCCTGAGCGGCACGCGGGCGCGGGTGAAGGCGTGGACGCGGACGAGGGTGGGGGGACTGGCCCGGCGCGCGGCAAACGCCCGAACGGCACATGAGCGCGGAAGAGGGTGAGAGGGACCCGACCCCGGCGCACGGCGAACGGGTGAGCGGCACACGGGTGAGGAAGACGGCGAGGAGGAGCCAGCCCGGCACGCGGCAAACGGGTGAGCGACACATGAGCACGGAAGACGGCCAGAGGGAGCCGGGCTGGCACGCGGCGAACAAGTGAGCGACACATGAGCACGGAAGACGGCGAGAAGGAGCCAGCCCGGCACGCGGCAAACGGGTGAGCGACACATGAGCACGGAAGACGGCCAGAGGGAGCCGGGTGTCGGCGACGGACGAACGAGTGACGGGCGCGGGGGCGTGGGAGACGGCGAGAAGGAGCCAGCCCGGCACGGGACGAACGAGTGACGGGCGCGGGGGCGTGGGAGACGGCGAGAAGGAGCCAGCCCGGCACGGGACGAACGAGTGACGGGCGCGGGGGGGTGCGGGAGACGGCGAGAAGGAGGCGGGCCGGCGCGGGACGAACGAGTGACGGGCGCGGGGGGGGTGCGGGAGACGGCGAGAAGGAGGCGGGCCGGCGCGGGGCGAAGGGGTGACGGGGGCGGGTGGGGGTAAGGGTGAGTGGGCAGCTAAGCCCGGCGGGGGCGGCACGGGCTGGAGTAGGGACTGGGTCGCGGGAGCTGGTGGGGCGGTCATAGGAGAGGGGACGGGGAAATTCGTACAATTGATGGGGTTTGATCTGCCAAGGAGCGGTAGTAGGGGTCGGAGCGGGACAACTCGCTGTGGGTGCCTGTGGCTGTGACCACGCCCGCGTCTATGACCAGGATCTGGTCGGCGGAGCGGACGGTGGTGGAGCGGTGGGCGATCACCATGAGGGAGCAGACCGCGGAGACCTCGCGGAGGGTGGCGGTCAGGGCCCGTTCGCTGTCGGGGTCCAGGTGAGCGGTGGGCTCGTCCAGCAGGATCAACTCGGGGCGGGCCAGCAGGCAGCGGGCGATCGCGACGCGCTGGCGCTGGCCTCCGGAGAGGCGGCGGCCCCGTTCGCCTACCGGGGTGTCCAGGCCCAGTGGGAGGGCGGCCACCACCGGGAGCAGGCCGGTCATCGCCAGGACGCGGGCCAGTTCGCGGTCGTCGGGCCGGGTGGCGCCGTAGAGGAGGTTCTCGCGGAGGGTGCCGGCCAGCAGGGGGCAGTCCTGTTCGACCAGGCCCACCGCTGCTCGATGGTGGGCGTAGCGGGTCCAGCGGGCGTCGCGGCCGTTCAGCAGGACCGTGCCGTGGTCCGGGTCGTAGAAGCGTTCGGCCAGGGCGAAGATCGTCGACTTGCCGGCGCCGGACGGGCCCACCAGGGCCGTCTGGCCGCGGGACGGGATGGTGAAGCCGATGCCGCGCAGCACCGGGCGGCCGGGCTCGTAGCCGAACCAGACGTCGCGGAACTCCAGGACCGGTGACGGCCGGCGGGACGTGCCGCGGACCCGGGCCACCGCGATCGGGCGGTCGCCCTCCACCGGCAGGGACAGCACCTCGTTGATCCGGTGCAGCGCGCCGGAGCCCTGCTGGACGGCGCTCACCGCCTGGAAGATCTCGTAGATGGGCGCCGCCAGGTAGGTCATCGCCAGGGTGAAGCCGACCAGTTCACCGAGGGTCATCGCGCCGGACGACACCCGGGACGCGCCGACCAGCAGGACCGCCAGGAACGCTCCGCTGACCGCCAGGTCGTTGGCCGGGCCGCTGAGGGCGACCATGCCGGCCATCCGCAGGTTCGCCAGGTAGGCATGCCGCGCCGACGAGTTCAGGCGGTCGGCTTCGGCCCGTTCCGCCCGGCAGGCCCGCACCACCCGGATGCCGCCGAGGACGCGTTCCAGATCGGACAGCAGCATGCCCTCGGCGGACTGGGCGCTGCGCGACGCGATCCGCACCCGGCGCACCACCGCCAGCAGCGCCCCGAACGAGCCGCCGAACAGCGCCACCACGGCGGCCAGCAGCCACGGGTCCAGCCAGGCCAGTACGCCGACCGCCGCGATCAGGCCGATCAGCCCGGCCACGCCGGTGCCTAGGCTCTGCGCGATGAGCGTCTTCACGGCGGCCGTGTCGCCGCAGGCGCGGGCGATCAGATCCCCGGTCCGCCCACGCTCCAGCACCGACAGCCGCACCCGCAGCAGGTGACCGGTCACGTTCCGGCGCAGGTCACGGGTCATCGTCTCGCCGGTGTGCGCCTGGACGTACCGGGCCAGGGCCAGAGCGCTGGCCTGCGCCGCGAACAGGGCGGCCAGTGCGCCGATCACCGGCCACGGCAGCCGGCCGGCCGCGGCGCCGTCGACCGCGATCCGGGCCAGCAGCGGCTGGGTGAGCGCCAGCAGGGTTCCGAACAGACTGAGTGCGGCCGCTCCCAGGATGCGCCCGCGATAGCCGCGGGCCAGCCGGTGCAGATCCCGCCACCGGGCCAGGTCAGCCATCCCACCGCCCCTCTCACCAGGAGATTCAGACACCAGGAGATTTAGACCGTAGGCAGACGTTTCGGGCAGGACAACGCCGGCGCCCGGATGCCAGGCGCGGCAAGGGGCGAGCCGTCGCACTTTCGTAGGATCCGGTCATGCCGCTGCTGACCGCACTGCACGAAGCCACCGACCTGGAGGCGGCGGTGACCACGCCGGACGGGGCGCTGTCCCGTCATGAGTTGCTGGACCGGGCCGGTCAGGTGGCCGCCGAGATCACGGGTGCGCCGATCGTGGCGGTGGACGCGACGCCGAGCCTGTCGACGATCGTGGCGGTGACCGGGGCGCTGCTGGCGGGGGTGCCGATCGTGCCGATCCCGCCGGACGCGGGCGTTCTGGAGCGGCGGCACATCCTGGAGGACTCGCGAGCGGCGCTAGCCCTGCCCGACTTTACACCCCTAAATCTGGACAAGTCGGATGTGCGGGGAGCGCTCGTCCTCTACACCAGCGGCACCACCGGCGCCCCCAAAGGCGTGGTGATCTCCGGGGACGCCATCGCCGCCGACCTCGACGCCCTGGCCGCGGCCTGGCAGTGGACCCCCGACGACACCCTGGTCCACGGCCTGCCCCTCTACCACGTCCACGGATTGGTGCTCGGCGTCCTGGGACCACTGCGCCTGGGATGCCGCCTGGTCCACACCGGCCGCCCCACCCCGGCGAACTACGCGGCCGCGGCCGGAACCATGTATTTCGGCGTACCCACCGTCTGGTCCCGGATCGCCGCCGACCCCACCGCCGCGAAAGCCTTGCGACCGGCCCGCCTGCTGGTCTCCGGCAGCGCCCCGCTCCCGCCCTCGGTCTTCGACGGTCTCGCCACGCTGACCGGGCAATCCCCGGTCGAGCGGTACGGCATGACCGAAACCCTGATCACGGTGAGCACCCGCGCCGACGGCGAACGCCGCCCCGGCCAGGTGGGCACTCCCCTGCCCGGGGTCGCGACCCGGCTGGTCGACGAGTCCGGCGCGCCCCTGCCCGCCGACGGCGAGACCATCGGCCACCTCCAGGTGACCGGCCCCACCCTGCTCGACGGTTATCTGCGCGACGGTGGCGTACGGGCCCCGGACCTGACCGACGGCTGGTACCCGACCGGCGACGTGGCGACGATCGCCCCCGACGGCTGGCACCGCATCGTCGGCCGCGCCTCCACCGACCTGATCAAGACCGGCGGCTACCGGGTCGGCGCCGGCGAGGTGGAGGACGCCCTGCTGCTGCACCCGGCGGTCCGGGAGGCCGCGGTGATCGGCACCCCGCACGCCGACCTGGGTGAGCAGATCACCGCATACGTGGTCGGCGACCCGGTCACCGAGCAGGAACTGATCGCCTTCGTCGCCGAGCGCCTGGCCGCCCACAAACGGCCCCGCCGCGTGCGCCACGTCAGCGAACTGCCCCGCAACGTTATGGGCAAGGTGCAAAAGGGTTTACTCCCCACCGATTGACTCAACCGGCGGCTCTCCGTTGCCGATCGAGCGGCCGTGACGAGACCATCCCTGCGTACCGCCAACCTGCTGGCCGTGTGGGCGGCAGCCTGGGCGCTGGCGGCCCTCGCGCTCGGCGTCGTCGGCGTGCTGCGGCCGGTGCCGTCCTGGCTGATCTGGCCGGCCACCGTCGGCGGCATCGGCACCGCGATCGCGGCCTGCCGGGTCGCCGCGGCCCTCGGGGAGGGGCCGGTCCGTCTTCTCTGGCGGCGGTTCTCGACCGCCTGTTCGCTGCTGCTCGCCGGCGTCGGAACGCAGATCGTCAGCCAGGTGGTCCTCGGCAACGCGCTGAAGCCGATGAGCCCGATCACGGCGGCCCTGTTCGCCGCGGCGGCCGGCTACGCGATGCTGGCGGTCTTCCGGCTGCCGACGACCCGCCGCAACTGGCGGGCCGCCCTCGCGACCTTCCTGGACGTCGCGATCGTCGGGGTGGCCGCCGCGGTCGTCCTCACCCATTTCCTCCGGCGTACCCCCGATTTCGCCGCCGGCAGCCCGATCACCACCACGCTGATGGTGACCGTGGTGGTGATCGCGTCCTCGACGATCGTCATGGTGCTCAAGGTGAGCGTCACCGGCACCGCCCCGGCCGTGGCTCCGGCACTGTGGGCGCTCGCCCCGGGCGGCCTGCTCGGCCCGGCCGCCTGGGTGCTGCAGCCCGTCCTCAACCACTGGCCGCACCTGAGCGGCGCCGTCGTCACGGCGCCGATCGCCGGTCTCCTGTTCACGCTGGCCGCCTGGGTCCAGACCCGGACCGTGACGTCGGAGCCCCGGCCCACCAAACGCCGGATCAGCCTCGTCCCGTACATCGCGGTCGGGGTCGCCCTCGTCATGCTGATCACCGTCACCCTGCACACCGGCTTCCTGCCGCCCGATCTGGCCGGCGGTTCCGTGGCGCTGACCGTCCTCGTGATGATCCGGCAGCTCGCCGCGCTGCTCGACAACGCGGTGCTGCTCGACCGGATGGAGGACCAGGTCCACCACGACGACCTGACCGGCCTGCCGAACCGGCGCCTGTTCACCACCACCCTGGCGGAGCGCACCGCGCCGACCACTGTCGCGGTCTGCGACCTGGACGGGTTCGCGGCGCTCAACGACCAGCTCGGCGACGACACCGGTGACACCCTGCTGCGCGCCGCCGCCGAACGGGTCACCGCGGTCACCGGCGGCGCCGTGGTGGTGGCCCGGCTGCTCGGCGACGAGTTCGGCGTCCTGATGCCCGGCATCGACGGGAACCTCGCCGAAACCCTGGTGGACGCGTTCCGCACCCCGTTGCGGGTGGACGACCGGGACCTCCTGGTGACCGTCACGTCCGGGGTGGCGACCGGCACCGGGAAGGCCGTGCCGGACCTGCTGCGCCGCGCCGAGCTCGCCCTCCAGGCGGCCAAGTACACCGGCGCGGACCGGGCCCGCGAGCACAGCGGCGCCCTGGACGCCACCGCCCAGCACCACGCCGAACTGGCCGCCGGCCTGCGCCGCGGCCTCGAACGGGGCGAGTTCAAGCTGCTCTACCAGCCGATCGTGGAACTGCCCAGCGGCTCGGTCGCCGGTGTCGAGGCGCTGATCCGCTGGCAGCCGAACGACCAGCCGGTGATCTCGCCGGCCGAGTTCATCCCGGTCGCCGAGCACAGTGGCCTGATCATCGACCTGGGCGCCTGGATCCTCGAGACCGCCTGCGCCGACGCCGCCGCCTGGCAGCTCCGGTACGGCATCGCCGGACCACGCGTCAACATCAACGTCTCGGCCCGGCAGCTGCTCGACCCGGTCCTGCCCGGCATGGTCGCCGACGCCCTGCACCGGCACGGCCTCACCCCGGACCGGATCACCATCGAGATCACCGAGACCGCGGTGTTCGCCGGCGGCGCGGCCCTGGAGACCGTCCGCGAGCTCCGCGAGCTCGGCGTCGGCGTGGCGCTGGACGACTTCGGCACCGGGCACAGCTCGCTCACCCTGCTGCGGACCTGCCCGGTCACCACCCTCAAGGTGGACAAGTCGTTCATCGACGACCTCAACGGCACCGCCGAGCAGGAGGCGATCGCCTCGTCCCTGAGCACCATCGCGTCGACGCTCGGCCTGCGCGCCGTGGCCGAGGGCGTGGAGACCCAGGACCAGGCGGACCGGCTGCACGCGCTCGGTTACCGGTACGCCCAGGGCTTCCACTTCTCCCGCCCGATCCCGGCCGCGGACATCGACGCCCTGCTCAACGCCCCGGTGCTGACCGCATGAATCTCAACACCACCGACATATGACAGGTCTATAGTCCTCGCCCGTGCCGCCTCTCTTCGCCGCCAGTGACATGCACGGACACCGAACCGAGTTCCGCGACGCCCTGCGCGATGCCGGCCTGGTCGACGCGGCCGGCGACTGGTGCGGCGCGGACGCCCGGCTGTGGCTGCTCGGCGACTACTTCGACCGCGGCCCCGACGGCCTCGGCATCGTCGACGACATCCGCCGCCTGACCGCCCAGTCCGGCGGCAACGTCCGGGCGCTGCTCGGCAACCACGAGGTGTTCCTGCTGGCCGCACGCCGCTTCGGCACCGATCCGGTGCCGGGATGGCCGGCGTCGGAGGGCGGCTACTACGGGGCCTGGCGCCTCTACGGCGGCCGCGAGAACGACCTGCGCGGCCTCACCCCCGACCACCTGGACTGGCTGGCCACGCTGCCGGCGCTGACCGTCGCCGACGACCACCTGCTGGCCCACTGCGACAGCACCGCGTACCTGGAGTTCGGCGCCACCCTCACCGCCGTCAACGATCACGTGACCGGCGCCCTGGCCAGCAGCGACCCGTACATCTGGCTGCACCTGTGGTCCCGCTTCTGCGGCCGCGGCGACCTCCGCTCCCCCGCCGCCGTCGACAAGCTGCTGTCCGCCTACGGCGGCTCGGCCATCGTGCACGGCCACAGCACGCTGCTCAGCCACTTCGGCCTGACCCCGGCCCAGGCCGTCTCGGCCCACCGCTACACCGGCGGCCGCGTCATCGCCGTCGACGGCGGCGTCTTCGAGGGCGGCCGCATCCTGGTCACCCGTCTGACCTGACCCGGCTCGCTCCGCTTCGCCTCTTTCTCACTTTTGTACGCCTACGCGCCCCCATTCGTGCGGCCGCGACCTGCCTGCCACGCACGCCCGCGAGGCCCGCGCCGGGCTTAGATCGCGTGCCCCACCTCACCCCAGCCCGCCCGGGCGGCTGGCGCCGCACGGGCCACTGGGTCCGGCTGATCTCAGCCTCTCGCCGAACGCCGTCCCGGCTATCGCACACACTCGCGGGTTCGTGTGCGCCTGCCCGCCCTCTGACAGTGGTGCCCGCACACGCGGGGTCCCGCGTGTGCGGTCACCACTGTCACGGCCACTCGATCGTGCGCGCTGACCTGCTCTCGAGGCTCCGGGAGGCGGCTCACCGCGACTGGCTCCACGGCGGCGCGCGGGGGCACGCGATCCAGGCCCGGCGCGGGTCTCGCGGGCGTGAGCAGGCAGGCCGCGGCCGCACGAATGGGGGCGCGTAGGCGTACCGGAAAAGAAGGCGGAAGAGGAACGACCGGGGTGACCGGGGTGGCGGCGAAGGCGTAGCCGAGGCGGAAGACCCGGGTGCGGTGGGCGAGGTCACGGGTACGGTGCGGGGGTGAGTTTGTGTCCCGAATGCGGCGTGGCCGGGGTGCCACTGATCTTCGGTCTTCCGGTGCCGGAGGCGCTCGCGGCCGCGCGGAGCGGAGAGCTGGCCCTCGGTGGCTGTCTCATGCCCCCGCAGCCACCCAACTGGGAGTGTCCCGGCGGGCACCGATGGCGCGACGGGGACGAGACCGCATTCGATGAGCGGCTGCTGACGGTGCTCGCGGCGCACGGATACCGCACGGATTGAGCCGGGCCGCGCCCGCCGATCACTCACGGACCGGGCCCGGGCCACGCCTGCCGATCACGCACAGCTGTCGCACAGCAACGGATGTCGTACCTGGTGATGACTCATCGTGGCGTCTCGAATACCGAGACTCACGGGGCTCGCCCTGGCTTGCGACGGTCATGTACCGTTCCGTCGCGCCGGGATCGGGTGGGGATCACCTTCGATACCGGAATGTCCGCTGTCAGCGTGAACGGGGAACCGGGTGAAGAGACGTGTGTGCGTGATGGCCTCGGCTGTCGTGGTGCTCCTGGGTGGCTGTACGTCGGAGGGCGAGCAGCCGCAGACCCCGGAGCTCGAGGCCCGCGGGACCGTGCTCACCACCGTTCAGCCGACGCGGCAGGATCTGGTGAACCAGATCAGCCTGGCCGGAAAGGTGACCATCAACCCGACCTTCGGGATCGTCGCGCCGGCCGGGGGTGAGCTGCGGTTCACCGACCGGCAGCCGACGACCGTGCCGGTGGTGCGGGACACCTGGGTGGCATCGGTGTGGGCCGGGGGCGCCCCGCGCCGGGTGTACGTCCCGGAGGGCTCGATCATGGCCGGGCGGCTGATGGCAGACAAGTCGCCGGTGTCGAAGGGCATGCCGATCATCTCGGCGAAGCACGTCGGCTACGGGATCGTGGCCGATATCGACAGCGCGCAGGCGTACCGGATCTCCGGCGCCGTGAAGTCGATCAAGGCGCAGATCAAGAACGGCCCGGGGCCGTTCAACTGTGAGCCGATCGGCACGATCGCGGCGCTGCCCGCCGGAACGCTGCCGGAGCCCGAGCCGGATCCGACCACGCAGCCGACCGCGAACCCGTCGGCGCCCCCGGTGTTCAAGGAGGAGCCGGCGCCCGACGCCGGTGGCGCGACCGGTTCCGAACCGACCGGCCTCCAGGTGGTCTGCGTCGCCCCGGCGAAGATCAAGCTGATCAACGGCTCGGACGTCACCCTCGACGTGATCACCGGCCGGTCCGAGGACGCGCTGGTCCTGCCGGTCGAGGCGGTCGCCGGTTCGCAGGGTAGGGGCAAGGTCGACCTGGTCATCGGCGAGGAGCGGCGGCGCAAGACGATCGACGTGACGCTGGGCATCTCGGACGGCAAGGTCATCGAGATCAAGAAGGGCCTCCAGGGGAACGAGACCATCGCGGTGCCCGGGCCGAACCTGCCGACCCCGCCGCCGGGCGAGGTGACCGGGTGACGGCCCTCATCGAGCTGAACGGCATCACCAAGGTCCTCAAGGGACAGGAACAGCCGCGGACGATCCTCGACGGCGTCGGCCTGAGCGTGCACCCCGGGGAGAGCCTGGCCATCGTCGGCCGGTCCGGTTCCGGCAAGAGCACCCTGCTCAGTGTGCTGGGCCTGTTCGACCGCCCGGACCAGGGCAGCTACCTGCTGGACGGCACCGAGATCAGCCGGCTGCCGGAGCGCCGGGCCGCGAAGCTGCGCAGTTCGCACTTCGGTTTCGTGTTCCAGCGGTTCTTCCTGCTCAAGCATCTGACCGCCGCGCAGAACGTGGCGATGGCGCTGGTCAACGGCCAGGGCTGGCTGCCCCGCCGGCAGCGCCGGGCCAAGGTCATGGCCGCTCTCGAGGAGGTCGGCATCGCGCATCTGGCGAAGAACCGGCCGGCCAAGATGTCCGGCGGTGAGCAGCAGCGGGTGGCGATCGCCCGCGCGCTGGTGCGGCAACCGCGGATCCTGCTGGCCGACGAGCCGACCGGCGCCCTGGACACCGAGACCGGCACGCTGGTGATCGACGCCCTCCAGGGGGTCACCGCCCGCGGGTGCGCGCTCATCCTGGTCACCCACGACCGGGACCACGCGGCCCGGATGGGCCGGATCCTGAACCTCAACGACGGTGTGCTGGCCGAGCAGAAGGTGGCGGCGTGACCGAGCGAAGCGAGCGTCACGATCGCGGTCTTGTGCGGGTTTGGGGTGGTACAGCGTGACCGAGCGAAGCGAGCGTCACGATCGCGGTCTTGTGCGGGTTTCCGGAGGTGCAGTGTGATCCGGCTCTCCGGGCGGTTCCGCTCGGCTCTCATCATCGGGTTGCAGGGCATCCGGTCCCGCAAGACCCGCACCCTGCTGTCCATGGTGAGCCTCTTCCTCGGTGTGCTCGCCGTCGTGGTGGTGCAGGCCGGCGCCAGCATCGCCGAACGCGCCCTGCTCGCCGACATGGAGCTCCAGCGCGGCATCGACGGCACCAAGGTCATGGGCATGGCCCCGCAGCCGCGGGTCAGCGAGATCATCATGGACACCGTTCCCGGCCGGGACGACGCGGTGGCCGTGGTGGGCGTCTCGGCGATCATCGGTGAGCCCGGCGTCCGGCCGGTCAACCCGAACGCCTCGCCGTTCGACGAGATCGGGTTCTACGGCATGCCGATGGTGTGCGACGCGACCGGCAACTGCCGGGAGCAGACGTCCGCGGAGGCCGGTCCGGAAGGACAGGCCATCGAGGTACGGCTGACCGCGCTCACCGGCGACATCCGCCAGTTCAAGCCTTTCCGCCCGGAGTCCGGCCAGTGGCTCGACTTCGATTCGATGCCGATGATGGCGCCGCGGCTGGTGCTCAACAAGGAGGCGGCCAAGGGCTTCGAGCGCTACAAGGTGCCGGCCGAGATGCGTGTGCCGGGCGCCAGCGCGAACGTGACACCGCAGCTCATCGGTGTGGTCGACGACGGGGACTACCAGCCGCGGGCGTACGTCCGGATGGACGAGATGGCCAACTGGATCCCGGCCACGAAACTCGTCGACCCGTCCATGGGCGAGATGAACGTGCTGATGACCGGGAACACGCCGGTCGAGCAGGTGCTCACCAGCAAGCTCAAGGCGATCAACGCGGAGCCGTACGTCGAACTGATCAACTCGCGCAAGGACCAGGAGAAGGAACTGGCCCTGATGCGGCTGATCTTCCTGTCGATGGCCGGCCTGGTCCTGCTGATCGGTGTGGCCGGCATCCTGAACGTCGGCCTGGCCACCGTCGGCGAGCGGGTCGAGGAGTTCGCGCTGCGCCGTGCGGTCGGCACACCCCGCGCCCTGCTGGCCGGCATCGTCCTGGCCGAAACGCTGATCACCGGCCTGCTCACCGCGGCCCTGGCGATCGGGGTGAGCGCCGTGGCTCTCAAGGGTGTGGTCATGGTGGCCGGCAACTCCGAGCCGTTCCTCCAGGGTGTCGTCTTCCCCTGGGACGCCGGGGTGGCCGGGGTGATCGCCGGACTGATCGCCGGTGTGCTCGGTGGCTTCGTCCCGGCGGTCCGGGCGGCCGGAATTCCCATCGCCACGGTCATGAGAGCGTGATCATCTGTGGCGCCGGCGGTGGTTTCCACTGCTGGCGCCACATGGGGTAGAGCCACGATCAACGCGTTGTTATCGTCGACACCCGTTCCGGGATTGATGATCGCCGTTGACGGGGGTTTCACCTATGCGCAGACGTTTGTTCATATCACTCGGAGCCGCCGGCATGTGTTCGGCGCTGGCCGGCTGCGGGAACGACGAGCAAGAGGGCTTCAACCTGCGGGACGTCCCCAGCGGCCCGATCGTCCTGGGGTTCTCCCAGGTCGGCTCGGAGAGCGGCTGGCGTGAGGCGAACACCGCGTCGATCAAGAAGGCGGCCGAGCGCAACCGGATCACGCTGAAATTCGACAACGCCGACGGCGACCAGAAGAAGCAGATCGCGGCGATCCAGTCATACATCGCCGCGAAGGTCAACGTGATCGCCTTCTCGCCGGTGGTGGAGACCGGCTGGGACGCCGTGCTGCGCCAGGCCCGCGACGCCGGCATCCCGGTGGTGCTCACCGACCGGCTCATCGAGACCGCGGACGAGTCGCTGTACGTCAGCTCGATCGGCGCCGAGTTCGCGTCCGAGGGCAACCTGGCGGCGCTCTACCTGGAGAACGACTACGAGGACACGAGCGGCCACATCAACGTCGTGGAACTGCTCGGCACCCGCGGATCGTCGCCGACCAAACTGCGTACCGAGGGCTTCCGGGAGACCGCCGCCCGGCACGGCAAGCTGCGGGTGATGGACAGCGAGACCGGCAACTGGACCGTGGCCGGCGGCGAGGCGGCCATGAAGAAGCTGCTGCGCCGGGTCAAGAAGATCGACGCCGTCTTCGCGCAGAACGACGACATGGGCCTGGGCGCGGTCAAGGCGTTGCAGGCCGCCGGGAAGAAGCCCGGCACCGACGTCCGCATCGTCACGGTGGACGCCACCAGGGCCGGGTTGACGGCCCTGGCGGCGGGCAAGCTGAACTACGTCGTCGAGTGCAGCCCGGAGATCGGCGAGCAGTTGATGGCGGTGGTCGTCGACCTCTTCTTCGGCGGCCAGGTGCAGAAGCGCGTGGAGTCGCAGAAGGCGGTCTTCGACTCCGACAGCGCGGCCGACGCGCTGCCCGACCGCACCTACTAGTCGCCGACCGCCTTGAACAGGGCGGCGATCTCCGCCTGCGACAGGTGGCGGAACCCGCCGGGTCGCAGGTCGCCGAGACGGATCGGGCCCACCGCCGTCCGGATGAGCCGGGTGACCGGGTGCCCCACGGCGTCCATCATCCGGCGGACGATGTGCTTGCGGCCCTCGTGCAGCACGATCTCCACCTGGGCGGTCTTGCCGATCGCGTCGACCAGCCGGAAGGAGTCCACCTTCGCCGGGCCGTCCTCCAGCTCGATGCCCTTCTGGAGGGCCCGGCCCACGGTGCGCGGCAGCGGCCCGACCACCTCGGCCAGGTAGGTCTTGTTGATCTCGTACGACGGGTGCATCAGCTTGTGCGCCAGCCCGCCGTCGTTGGTGAACAGCAGCAGCCCCTCGGAGTCGGCGTCGAGCCGGCCCACGTGGAACAGCCGCTGCTCGAAGTTGGCGCCGAGGAAGTCGGCCAGCTCGGTGCGGCCCTTCTCGTCGTCGAGGCTGGAGACGACGCCGCGCGGCTTGTTCAGCGCCACGTAGACGAGCTTGGTGTTGGTGATCACCCGCTGCCCGTCGACGTGGATCTCCGCCGTGGCGGGGTCGACCTTGTCGCCGAGCTTGGCGACCCGGCCGTTGACGGTCACGCGCCGCCGGAAGATCAGGTCTTCGCAGGCGCGCCGGGATCCAACACCGGCCGAAGCCAGGACTTTCTGGAGGCGTTCGGCGGTGTCAGCCTGAGGCATCGAGCACTTCTTCCACATCGTCGGGCAGGAACGGGGCGAGCGGCGGCAGCTGGTCGACCGAGTTGAGGCCGAGCTTCTCGAGGAACAGCGACGTCGTCCGGTACAGGTATGCCCCGGTTTCCGGTTCGGTGCCGCACTCCTCGATCAGGCCACGAGTGACCAGCGTACGCATCACCCCGTCACAGTTCACACCGCGGATGGCCGAGATGCGCGATCGGGTCACCGGCTGTTTGTAGGCGACCACGGCGAGTGTCTCCAGGGCGGCCTGGGTGAGCCGGACCGACTGGCCGTCGAGGACGAACCGTTCGACGTACTGTGCGTACTCCGGGCGGGTGTAGAGCCGCCAGCCGCCGGCCGCCCGCCGCAGGTCGATGCCGTGCCCGGCCGCGGTGTAGCGCGCCGAGACGTCCTCCAGGACGCGGGCGATCCGCTCCACCGGCTGCTCCAGGACCTGCGCCAACTGCAACTCGCCTACCGGCTCGTCGACCACCAGCATGATCGATTCGAGCGCCGCCGCCAGCTCTGCGTCGTCCATCACAACAGCGGGGGTACGGGTGGGAGCGGGCGAATCCTCCCGCCGTGGCCGCGCCTGGGTGGGGACCGCGGCCCTGGGTTCCGGCTGCGGTTCCGCCTCGGGCTCAGGCCGCGGAAGCTCCGCCTCAGGCTGCGAGGGCTCAGGCTCCGAGGGTTCCGGTTCGGGCTGCGAGGGCTCGGGCTGCGAGGGCTCCGCCTCGGCCGGAGGCTCCGACGTAGGCGAAGGCTCGTCCGGAAGCTCCGCCTCGACCGCGTCCTGATAATCCCGGTCCGGCTCCCGGCGCCGCTCCCACGGCGGCACCCACGCGGCCGCCTGCGCCGCCAGCGACTCGGGACGCTCCTCGCTGTTCACGAACTCTCCTCCACAGCCACCGGGGCCTCATCACCCGTGCCAAGATCGCCATCGGAGCCGGGATCGTCAAGCCGCTCCGCCGGTGTTTCGCCCGATTCGGCACTTTCGGCCTCCGGTTTGCTGCCCTCGTAGTCGTCGATGTCGAGCTCGACGTCCGAGTCACCGCCGACCCAACGGACGGTCAGCTCGTCCAGCGACACCGGCTGCTCGAACTCGATCAGCCCCTCCCGGTACAGCTCCAGCAGGGCCAGGAACCGGGCCACCACCTCGAGCGTGCTCGCACAGTCGGCGACCAGCAGGCTGAACGTGGCGGTGCCGGCCCGGCGCAACCGGTCGCGCAGCAGCGTGGCGTGCTCCCGGACGCTCACCCGCACCTGGTGGATGTGGGCGATCGACACCTGCGGCGGGCCGGGCTTGGGCAGGAAGCTCTTCAGCGCCAGTTTCAGCAGCCGCTGCGGGCCGACGCCCAGGACCAGCTCGGGGAGCGCGTCCGCGTACCGCTGCTCCAGGGTGACCAGCCGCGGCCAGCGACGCGCCCCGGTGGCCTCGAGCTCCGCGATGTGCGCGGCCGCCTCTTTGAAGGCCTTGTACTGCAGGAGCCGGGCGAACAGCAGGTCGCGCGCCTCCAGCAGGGCCAGGTCCTCCTCGTCCTCGACCTCGGCGGCGGGCAGCAACCGGGCCGCCTTGAGGTCCAGCAGGGTCGCCGCGACCAGCAGGAACTCGCTGGTCTCGCCCAGGTCCCAGCCGTCGCCCATGGCCCGGATGTAGGCGATGAAGTCGTCGGTGACCTGGTGCAGCGCGATCTCGGTGACATCCAGCTTGTGCTTGCCGATCAGTTGCAGAAGCAGATCGAACGGCCCGGTGAAATTCTCCAACCGGACCGTGAAGCCACCACTGGACTCCGTCTCCTCTTCAAGCACGTGCCGACCGTAGACCATGCCTATGACGAGTTCCTCCGAGTGCACGCCTTTCCAACGTCACAGACGTTGCCGAGTTACCGGCCGGTTACATTCCTTCACTTTCCCCGTTACGCTGCGGCGATGCGGTCACTGATCTCGCCACGGCTGCTTCTGCGTGAGTGGGAGGAGAAGGACATCGACTTCCTCCTCGACATGTACTCGCGCTGGGAGGTGGCCCAGTATCTCGGCTCGGCGCCACGCGCCCTCGCCGGCCACGACGACGCCGTCGCCACGCTGACCCGGTGGCGGGCCCGGCAGGACGACGTGCACACGATCTGGGCGATCCAGGACCGGGCGACCGGTCACCTGCTCGGCACCGCACTGCTGGTCCCGCTGCTCGGCTCCGGCGAGAAACTGGCCCCCACCGGCGAGACCGAGATCGGCTGGCACCTGCATCCGGACGCGTGGGGCAAGGGGTACGCCACCGAGGCGGCCAACGCCGTGATGGCGTACGCGGCCCGGTCCGGCGTCTCGCCCGTGCTGGCCGTCACCTGGCCGGAGAACACCGCCTCGCAGGCGGTCTGCCGACGGCTCGGAATGCGCCACCTGGGACAGACCGATCGGTACTACAACATGACTTGCGAACTGTTCACGAACGCATCGTGAAACGGACCGCCGCACGATTGCGCGGCGGTCCGGCGAATCACTTCTTCTTGGCCTTCTTGTCCTTCTTGGACTTCTTCTCCGCCTTGGCGGGAGCGGCCTCGGCGGGAGCGGCCGCCTTCTCCTTCTTGGCCTTCTTGACCTTGGCCTCGACAACCGGCGCCTCGACAACCGGCGCGGCCTCGACCACTACCGCCTTCTTGGCCTTCTCCTTGGTCTTACCCACGTCGGCCTCCTTTCGCATGCCTGCTTCACGCGACCCGGCCGGCGCGCGTGTGTGCACGCGACTGTAGTGGATCTTGAGATAGCTGGGGTTGGTGTGATCGAAGTGAAATGTTCACCATCCGGCTAACCGGAAAGCTCGCCGGACGCCGGTTCAATAACGACTCCCGGTGACACATCCCGACGTAGGGTGGGCCGATGATCCGCAAACGCGTCCTCGCCGAAGGCCTGGTGCAGGGCGTCTTCTACCGCGACTCCTGCCGCCGCGTCGCCTGCCGCCACGCGGTCCGCGGCTGGGTGCGCAACCTGCCGGACGGCCGGGTCGAGGCGGTCTTCGAGGGCGACCCGGAGGGCGTCGCGCAGCTGGTCAGCTGGGCGCGGACCGGCCCGACCGGCGCCCGAGTGGACAACCTGGAGGTTCACGAGGAGCCGGCCGAGGGCTTCGACGCCTTCACGATCCGCTGACGGCTGTCCGGTCAGGACGGTCACGACGGTCAGGACGGTTCGGGCCGGCTGAACAGGATCGAGCACTCCACGGCGCGCCGCCAGTTCGCGTACTCACCTGCGCGCCGGGCCGCGTCCATCCGGGGCCGCCACCGGCCGGCCATGTGCCGGTTGGCGCGCAGATCCCGCAGATCCGCCCAGTAGCCGACGGCCAGCCCGGCCGCGTAGGCGGCGCCCAGCGACACCGTCTCGGCGACCATCGGCCGCAGCACCGGGACCTCCAGGAAGTCGGCGACGATCTGCATCAGCAGGTTGTCCGCGGTCATCCCACCGTCCACATTGAGCGCGGTCAGCGCCAGGCCGGAGTCGGCGTTCATGGCGTCGACCACGTCGCGGGTCTGCCAGCCGGTCGCCTCCAGCACCGCACGGGCCAGGTGCGCCTTCGTGATGTACGAGGTCAGCCCCACGATGACGCCCCGCGCCTCGCTCTGCCAGTAGGGCGCGAACAGGCCGGAGAACGCCGGCACGATGTAGCAGCCGCCGTTGTCGCGGACCGTCCCGGCGAGGGTCTCGATCTCCGAGGCGGTGCCGATCAGGCCCAGGTTGTCGCGCAGCCACTGAACCAGCGACCCGGCGATCGCGATCGATCCCTCCAGCGCGAAGACCGGCTTCTCGGCGCCGATCCGGTAGCCGACCGTGGTGATCAGCCCATGACTCGACCGGACCTGCTTGGTGCCGGTGTTCATCAGCAGGAATCCGCCGGTGCCGTAGGTGCACTTGGCCTCGCCCGGCTCGAAGCACGTCTGCCCGAACAGTGCCGCCTGTTGATCGCCGATGGCGGCCGCGATCGGCACTCCGGGCAACACGGTCTCGGCGGTGCCGTAG
>NZ_BMPW01000008.1 GCF_014647795.1 Actinoplanes campanulatus
AGTCCAGCCTTCTGGCCAAATGCTCGGCGCACTGCCAACTTCGGGCGATCTGGCGTCTGGGTCTTCGACGACTGCATCGCCTAACCCTATTGTCCGACGGTCACCGTCGAACTCCGCTCCCGAGAAGTTGACACCTGCCGAAAATATGGCGCCCGAAAAATTCGTTTGCTCTGCGAAGCGGGTATGTTGAAAAGATACGAAGTTCTTGAATTGGGAACCCGCGAAGAAATCATCAGAGTTGAACATTGCTCCACCCTCGAATTTCGCCCAGGAAATCCAAGCATGGCCTTCAAAGACCGCTCCTCTAAAGTCGGCGAATCCCTTGAAGACGGTGCTGGCGGCAAACATCCGGGTACAATGAAAGTTGCGGAAAAGAGTCTCACCCTCGAAAACCGCCCCATTCACTTGGAGGCTCCCGACATGGCAATCGGAGAGTGAGAAGTCGAAGAGATGCGCTCCTGAAAGGTCGATGAAGTCGATCTCCTGCCACCGTGCATCTTCGACCCTGTCGCTGCCTAGATGGTCCGCGATGATCTGCTGTGCCGCTTTTCTGACCTCTACCTCTTGGATCATCTCGACGCTGTCAGCGGTCTCTGGAGCAGGTCCGTCATCGGATTTCTCACCCACCCTAGCCCGAGGGAGAGGCATGCGTAGATATGAAGTAATGACCTTGACTACAACCTTACGCTGGCCTGGATTGTTCTGACCCAGACGCTCCAGAGCAAAAAGACCGGCCAGTCTTACTGCCGCTTTCTCGGAGCCAAGCTGATCAGATGCCTTGACATAAAGTTCGGTCATCCGCCGTTCAGTGGCATCGCGCTCGGTCGCGGCGGCTACCCTCTCGGCGCGATCGGCCGTGTCGGCGGCAACAAGTTCGGCATGTATGCGTTCGCGTTCCTGAAGCCATTGCCTGCGTGCTGCCAGTAGGAGAGCGAGCGTCCCGCCAGCGGCGAGTCCGACGGTGAAGGCGGTCTTCACCGCATCGAGCCGCCGGCCCGGGTCGGCACCCGCTATGCCGAGAAGCCACACCATCAATGCGGCGGTACCGCCAGCGATTATGACTAAAGCGACAGCTACTGCCGGCCACGATATGATGCGGAACTTCGGCCCCTCGAACTTGCTTTCGACGTGTCGGTCACTCACCGGGTACCAAGCCTTTGTCTGATCATGCCGGGTCCATACCTTATGAGGGTGACAAACCGATTAGAGTAAGGCAATGGTGCGTGAGCGCCGGCTTACTCTCCTGCCGCGAGTAGCACGCCACGCAGCGTCACGGCCAAGTCGACGCGGCTGGCGCGGGGAAGCCGATGAGACGACGCGTTGACGGTCAGGCGCGAGTTCCCCGCATGGCTTCCATCAAGGCGGTACGTACGGGTTCGTGGGCGAGCGGAGGTAACTTCTCCGGCTGGAACCAGCGGATCTCGTCATGTTCATCGGGAGCGGCGTTTGTCGGCGTCCCCTCCCACTCGCTGACGATCCAGGCGCTCAAGCGCACGGATTCCTCTGCACGGCCTATATCCAGCCGGCACAGGTGGATCGCCGAGCCTGTTGCTATCTGCACGCCCAGTTCCTCGTGAACCTCCCTCGCGAGCGCTGCCAGCTCCGTCTCGCCGGCATCGATGTGCCCACCGGCCAGACCCCACACGTTCGGGTAAGCAGGTTTGTTCGGACTTCGGTGGACAAGCAGGACTTGACCTTCGCGAACCAGCGCTGCGGTGACGATCTCAGGCATGGGCGGGATTTTGGCACGGCCCTCCGACAAGAACGTCCGCAACTAGCCGCAGGGCGTGCGCGAGCACTCAACGGGCCGTGGCGCTTGGTGATCGAAATCTCGGCTGTCCGTCGTGCTGAACTGCCAATCAGCGGGATCGAGTGTCAACGGTCAGGAAGAGCTCTTTGCTGACGGTCTTGTGATCTCTGGGCTGGCGGACACCAGAATTCCGTGCTGGTGGCCAGGTGCTCTGCGGTGGGTTTAGGTGGTCAAGGGCTGGGTGCCGTGGCCGGCGAGGGCTTGTTGCAGGCGGTGGCTGTCGCCCTTGGTGGTGATGACGTGGGCGTGGTGCAGGAGCCGGTCGACGGTCGCGGTGGCGATCGTTTTCGGCATGATGGTGTCGAAGCCGGATGGGTGGATGTTGCTGGTGACGGCGATCGAGCGGCGTTCGTAGGCGGCGTCGACGACGCGGTAGAACGCTTCGGCGGCGTCGGCTCCGGCGGGGAGCATGCCGATGTCGTCGACGACGATCAGGTCCGCGCGGCAGATCCGGGCGACGGTGCGGGCCACTGATCCGTCGGCCTTGGCCTTGCCGACGGTCGCGGTCAGCGTTTCGAGGGTGAACCAGGCGACTCGCAGGTCCTGGTCGATGGCGGTGTGGGCGAGGGCTTCGACGAAGTGGGACTTGCCGGTGCCCGACGGTCCGGCGATGGTCAGGTTCTCGGCTCGGCTGATCCATTCCAGGGTGGCCAGGCCTTGTTGGGTGGCCTCGGGGATGCAGGACTGCTGGTTGTTCCAGGTCGCGAAGCTCTTGCCGGTGGGTAGGTTCGCGGCTTTGCGGCGGATGCGGCGTCCGGCGTTGTCACGGCCGAGGACTTCCTCGGCCAGCAGCACCCGCAGGACTTCGGCGGGGTCCCAGCGTTGTGCTTTCGCGGTGACCAGGACGTCCGGGGCGGCCGCCCGCAGGTAGGGCATGCGCATGCGGCGTAGCAGCGTGTCGAGTTCGGCCGGCAAGGCCGGGGCCGTCAGGCTCTGGTCGGGACGCCGGTTGCGTGACCGGGGTGTTTTGACGGTCGCGGTCGTGGTGATCATGCGCCCAGCTGCTTCCAGGCGGCGGTGCCGGGTTGGGCCGAGTAGTTTTCGTCGGCGCGGACGAGGTCGGCGGGGTCGCCTGCTTGCGAAAGGTGGTCGAGGATGGCGGCGAGGTCGTGTTCGCCGAACCGGCCGGCGGCCGCGGCCAGGCCGAGGGCGTGATCGACGCGGTCGGTGTCCAGGATGGTGGCCAGTTCGACCGCGCGGGCCATTTTCGCTCGGACTCGGACGGTGCCGGTGGCGGCTGCTTCGACCAGCCAGTCGTGGGCGCCGCCGCCGAGGGCGAGGAAGTCGGCTTCGGCTTTGGTGCGTGGCCGGGGCCGGGGTGCTTTCGGGCCACCGCCGATGTTCGGATGCTGGGGGTAGTGCTCGTCGCGGATGGACGGGTTGCCGGGCGTCGACAGCTGGTGCCGGGCGATCTCGGTGACGCCGGTGCTGGTCATGGCGGTGATCGACAGGTCGTCGCCGACCACCCGGACCCAGACGCGTGAGCCGATGTGGCCTGGTGGTGTCGAATACCGCACGGATCCGAACCGGACTGTTTGATCGTCGTTGACCAGGCGTTCCTCACCCAATGCTGTTGTGTGTGGGTCGGCGGGCAGCGGATGCAGGCGCCCGCGTTCGGCGGCGAGGCGTTCGGTCGGGGCGACCGAGGTCTCTCGATGGGCTCGTGTGTTGACCTGATCGCACCAGGCTTCGCAGGCCGTGACGAGCTCAGCGAATGACGCATACTCCGGGCGCAGGTTCGCGTTGGTCGGGACCAGATCGGCTTTCGCGATCTTCACGGTTGCTTCGACACCGCCTTTGGACTCGGGGTCGAACGGTTCACACGTGGCGACGGTGCAGCCGTAGTGCCGGCCGGCGGCGACGATCTGCGGATGCCGCACCGGCACGCCGGCGACGTGCTCGATCGTGACGGTCTTCGCGTTGTCGCCGAGCAGATAGGTGGGGGCGCCGCCGATCCGGCGCAGCGTCGCGTCGAGGCAGGCGACCAGCGTTCCCAATGTTTGGTCCCAGGTCGGGATCACGATCCGGAACCGTGACCAGGCCAGCCAGGCGCAGAACAGACTCGTGCGGCGGCCGCCGATGCGGGGGCCTTCGCCCCAGTCGAACTGCAGCCACAGCCCGGGCTCGGCGACCCACGGGCGATAAACCCTTCGGTTGCCAGCCCGCCACGCCTGCTTGGCCGCTTGCACCGCCCGGCGGGTGGTGCGTTCGGTGCCGGTGAACCCCATCGCGACCAGGCGTTCATGCACCTTGTCTGCCCGGATCTTCGCTCGGGACTTCTCGACGAGCTCTTCGACCTTCGGCAGGAACGCGTCGATCAGCTTTGGCCGTGCGGCCCGGGTGAACGGGTTCCCGCCGCCATCACGCAGGTTTACGTAGCGTTTGACGGTTTTCGGGTCGCAACCGGCGAGTTGCCCGGCCGAGTGCACGCATCCGGTCAGGTCGAAAGCTTCCAGAATTTCCATTATCTCCCTGTCAGACTTGGTCACGGTCTCTCCGGTCCGATCGAGTGCATGGGTCAGCACCCGCACCGATCGGCCGGAGAGATCCGATTTCATGAAGCCCGGACCGAGATCACCTGACCGCTCACCAGGAATTCCGGTGTCCGCGAGCCGGGACTCAACTGTCCGCTGACAAGGATTTTCGCGTTTCCGCTAGCAATCGAGCGCTGCGTACGATTCAGACGTGTCCGAGCGATCATGGGAAGTCGATCCCGGTTCCGGAGTCGGCCCGCTGCGGTTCGGAACCCCACGCGCCGAGTTGCAAGCACTTCTCGGACAGCATCGGGCGTTCCGCCGCAGCCCGACGTCGGATCTGGCGGACCAGTACGAGACCGGCACGATCATGCTCACCTGTTCCGACGATCAGGGCCTTCACCTGATCGAGATCCCGGACCCGGACGGTGTGTACTACCGCGGCGTACACCTCAATGGCGCGGTTACCACCGTGCTGAACGATCTACGGGTCGCAGGCATCGAGGTCACCGCCGACGACTCCGGCTGGCTCCTCGCCGACGGCGCGATCGCGTTGTACACGCCGTCCTCGGAACCGGGTGCCCATATCGAGGCTGTCACAGCGTTCGGGCCGGGACACGAAATGCGCGGCGAGATCGTCTTCTTCCCGGCCGGTGTGGACGCGACGCCGGCGAACTCGTCGTACCTCGTCACCCCAGGAACGGGTATCGGCCCGATCATGCTGGGACAGCACCGCGACGAGGTCAGGCGCCAACTGAACGGTGGCGTCTGCTGGCAGCACGCGGCAGGTTCCCGGGAACCGGTGGAGGACAACTTCTTCGAAGACCACCTGGTGGTCCGGTACGGCCCGAGCCTGCTGGCCGACCGCATCTTCGTGACCAGGGCGGACGCCGTGCTCCTGGATGCGATCAACCTTATGCCGGCCTATCCGCAGACGATCGAGGATGTGCGCCCGCTTCTTACCCAGGCCGGTCACCGCCTTATCGAGCAAGAGGCCGGGATCGAGATTGCCGACGCCGGCATCCAGATCCTCACGATGCGACCGTCGCCGTCCAGCGACGGGCCGCTGCCGGTTGCGTGCGTCGCCATCTCCGCACGCAACGCTCCGCCGCAACTCTAGCCGCAGTCAATCCTTGCAACCGGTCCACGCCGCAGCCCACGCCGAGCGCGGCTACCATCCACGACGCTACCTTGCCGCGACCCGCGCAAAGTGCGGGCCGCGCCGTCCTCGGGTACTCACAAGGTTTGTGCTGTGGAGGGGAGCCTTGCGATGGTGACCATGCGGCGCATGACTGGGATGGGGATGCCGGGATTGCGGGCGGCATGTTTGGCACTGCGCGTGCCGAGCAGGAGTGTCACCAAGGTGTCCGCCGATATCGAGGGGTTGAGCCAGGCTCGCAGGCGGACGCGTTGATCCGTGTCGGCAGCAAGCCTCCGCAGCGATTCCGGCGAGAGGCGGTGGTCCTCGCCGGCGGCTCTGCGCACGATCGGGTCGGGGTCGTAGCTGAACTGTTCGGCTAGTGCGCTCGTGGAGGCCGGGTCGGTGAGGGCGAGGATCCGCATCCGAGGGTTGGGATCGGCCGCATAGCGCAGCAGCCCGTCCCGGGGGAAGTTGGGATGGGTCTGCGGTCGGCCGGGAAAGGACAGGCTTCCTTCCCACCACGAAGCCACCTCCAGGAGCATCTCCGGCGGAGCGTCGTCGCATGACTCGGCGAGAAAGAGCCGCACGATGCGGTCCTGGTCACGGGAGAGCGTCGCCGCTACGTCGGTGGGCAGACGCGGTGCGCGTGCGACGCTCCGTCGGACCAGTAGTTTCGGTGAGACGGCGAGCTGGCGCATGGCCTCGGCGTTCTCGTGGAGGGCGCCGATCCACCAGAGCGCAGTCGTGACGTCGGCCGGGTCGATGTCGGGGACTTCGGCCGCCATCGCCGCGATTTCCTGCGGCGTCCGGGGTGGTGTGGCGTCAGGGTGCGGAGCACTGCCGACGCCACGGCCCCCACGGGAGCGTCGCTGAGCGGCCAGTTGCTCTGCCGCTAGCGCCGCGAACATTTCTCGCCGTCTCGGCTCTGGCGTGGCGGTGACGAGTCTGTCCCACTGCGTAGCTGAAAGGCGGCCGGATTCTGCAGCGGTGGCGCGAACCTGCGCGGAGTCATGGACGACGGCAGCATCCATGACCCCGGCAGGAAGGTCATCGCGGTGGAGAAGGCCGGTCTCACCAAGATCCAAGAGGCCGAGAAGTACGTCTTCAGGCGCCGAGCGGTTGAATCCGAGCCCAAAGAGCCAGCAGGGGACTACTCGCCGGTCGAGGTCGGCGATTGCGGTCAATCTGGTCCAAGCCCCGTCAGGAACGTCGCCAGCATGTATGTCAGTCATCGACCGAAGGCTAGAACACTGGACCATCGGCTGACCCGCCTTGCCGGGTGGCAGGGTCAAATTATCCCCTATGGGCCAGCGAGGTGTCGTCGTGGAGACAACCGCTTACATGGCATGATCACCGCAGATCGGCAGGTGGTGATTTCACGTGCAGTGGCAATCGACAGCCGGCCGCGCCCCGGTGATTACCGGCTATGACCTCATCGTCGAAGGCCTCCATGCGACGCGGCACTTGTGCTGGGAGCCGGAGGTTAACGGCGGGCTCAGGCGGGGCGGCGCCTCGGTTCCGGGATCAGGCCGAGGAGTGCCAGGCCGTGGGCGAAGCCGTCGTCCGCGGCTGTCCTGGTGGTGAAGGTGGCGGCGGCGCGTACCGATGGGTGGCCGTTGCCCATCGCGACCGAACGGCCGCAGCAGGCGAACATCGGGAGGTCGTTGGGCATGTCGCCGAAGGCGACGGCCTCCTGCGGGGTACGGCCGAGCACGGCGAGCCCGCGCCGGATCCCGGTCGCCTTGTCGACGCCGAGCGGGTTGACGTCGACCAGGCGCTCGGCCGAGTAGGTCAGGTTGAGCCAGCCGGCGAAACCGGCGGCGGTGAGCTGGGCGATCAGGTCGTCCGAGCTCAGTGTGGGGTGCCGGATGGCGGCGGCGTAGCCCGGGTGGTCCGCGCGGTCACGGCCACGAGTGGAACGTCCCGGTCTCGCAGTGCGGCCGCGGCGGCCAGCGTGGCGGAACTGATCGTGTCCCCGTGCGGAACGACCGTTCCGTCGAGATCGGTGACCACGACCCGGCAGGCGCTCCCAGGGATTCCCGGCCCACTTTCGCGCACGTTGTAGCCCATAGAAGCGACATGCTTGCAGCCACCGGCCCGGCGCCGCCACCCGACCTCACGCCCGAGGGCGACGGGGGTCGGGTGGCACGTAGGGCGGCAACCACCCCGATCCGGTGCTGGGTGGGCGGGAGGCCCGGGCAGCCAAGGCCCACGACCCGGGCAAAGGAGGGCGGGCGGCCCGGGCGAAGGAGGGTCGGCGGCCAAGGGCAAAGAGGGGTCGGCGGCCAAGGGCAAAGAGGGGTCGGCGGGCAAGGGCCGCCGGCCCGGGCCGGGGCGGGCGGCTCAGAGCAGCAGGGTCGGTGGCACCTCCAGGTCCTCGGATTTGTAGAGGGCCGCGACGGCGGCTGGGTCGTCCGTGGCGCAGGTGGTGGCGATGGTGTCGATCAGGGCGTCGTAGCCGGGGCCGGTGCGGTTCTGGTACGACGCCTCCATGCGGCCCCACTCGTCCCAGGGGAGGATCTCCACCCGGTTGAGGGCGGCCAGATCCCGGATCGCGTTGCCCCGGATCTCGGCGGGACCGAAATTCTCCGTGCCGGGCACGCCGAAGACCGCCCCGTCGGCCCGCCCGGCCCGGAACAGCGCCCACGCCTCGCCCCCGGTCAGGAACTCGCCGGGCCGCAGCGCCGCCGGATCCGGCCGGCCGCCCGGCCCGAACGGCGACGGCGGCAGCGTGGTCACCGAGATGGTCTCCGGATCGGCGCGGACCCACGGCGCCCCGGCCGCCAGGCGGAACTCCACCACCCAGTGGTCCAGCGCCAGACCAGGCTGGAAATAGGCCCCGAACCCGCAGCGGACCCGGGCCGCGATCCCCCGGTGGCGCAACAGCGCGCAGGTCAGCACGGCGAAATGGCGGCAGGTGCCGATGACGCGGCGCTCGGGTGGGCGGGCCACGGTCAGCGGCGACGGATCGAGCGCCAGCAACGCGCGGATCAGGCGGGCCGCGGGCCGGAACTGGTTCTCCCCGAAGCGGCCGGGTGGCGGGCTGAGCTGCCCGGCGTCGCCGGGCTGGATGACCAGGTGCTGCGCGAGCCGCAGGATGGCCGCGGGATCCTCCGGCAGGTCCGCGAGGGCGCCGCGGTCGATCGTCGCGAGGTCGGTGAGCGGGCCCGGTGAGGTGTAATCGATGGTCCCCGTCATGTCCGGCATCGTATGCGCGGGGTGTGACAATCTCCGGATCCTACGTGGTGGCCGGGCGGCGCAGCTCCGTCTCGGGGGCGGGCGCCGGCTCGTCGTAGCCGAGCAGCGTGAGCAGGTTGCCGGTGGCCCGGTTGAAGGCCTCGGTGATGTCGTCGTCGAAGTGGTTGCGCCAGTCGCCGGCCTCGCCCTTGCGGTAGTGCGAGACCGTGCCGGCGCCCTTCTTGTCGTTCATCCGGCCGAAGCTGTACCTGTCGAGCAGCGCCGTCATCTCGGTGGGCGGGACGATGATCCCGCAGTGCCGGAAGAGGCGGTCGACCTGGGAGGCCTGGTCCGGGCCGACCAGGTCCTCGTAGCGGAAGAGCGCGACCTCGGCGGAGGACGGCGCCTTCACCCAGGAGCGGACGGCGTTGAACGTGCCCTTGCGGGCGAGGTGGTCGACCAGGTAGAGCAGGCCGTCCTTCTTCGATTTCTCCCGCAGGTTCCGGCGGACCTCGAGCACGTCGCCCATCGGGCCGTGCGAGTCCTTGGTGGAGAAGTAGCTCGACACGACCAGGTCCCGCGGATCGCGGTAGACGAAGAACGCGCGGTGGGCGTCGGGCTTCGGCATGGTGTCGAATCGTTTACGGGAGAAGAACAGCGACAGCGCGATCCGGTTCGGCGGGCAGACCCGCGGATGGCTCCAGTTGTAGAAGCGCGGATCATAGGTCAGCAGCCCAGAGTAGCGGTACGCGATCGGGTCGCTGAGCAGCGATTTGATCCACTGGCTGGCGGTCTTGCGGACCGCGCAGTGATAGAGGTTCACGTATTCACTGCGCTCGACGACCGGCACGGTGAGGCGAAGCCGTGCGTTGTGGGCTTCGAGCTGCGCCCTTCGTGCGAGGACACGCACGGATTCGGGTGCGTGCTGCTTGGCGAACATGACCGTGCGATTGAGCATCGTCTGAGTCCGAATCTTCATCCCGGCCGGAGCGGTGCGGTTGTGCACTTTACAAGAGTCTCGACTTTGTTACGAGGGCGTCTCGCCTAAGGTTCACCTGAGAGTTCTATGTGAATTCCATCGAGTGTCCGGTGTGGTGCGTGGTTGCGGGCGCCCCGGTCGCGATGTGCGCCGGGTGGCTCGGGTGCTCATGCCGAGTCCAACGACGAAGGCGTACGAAACGGTGCACATCCGGCACAACACTTGATGATCTTGCCGGGTGAAAGGTCATACCTTTGGCCTGTGCCGTTCCGGCAGGTCCACAACGCGCCGAACCTGATACTGGAATCGACCGCAGGCGAAAGCGGATCGAACCCCGTGAAAGAGGAGAACCTTCGTGGCACGCAAGTATCTGGCGATCGCATCGGTGCTGGTAGCGGCGTCCGCCGGCGCGGCCGTTCCCGTTCCCGCCCAGGCAGATCCCGGTGATCGGAGCGTGAGTGCGACCGTGCGGAATTACAGCGACGAAAGGCTGAGTCTGATCGAATTCGATGTGTCCGAGGGGGAATGGCTGGTGAAACCCCCGAAGGGCGTCAACCGGAACAAGACGGTGACATTCTCGGCGGAGTCGACGAGGGACACCGGCGGCACCGCGGCCACCGCCACCTACAAGACACGATTCGGCAAGGTGGAATTCTATTTGAGCAATCCGTGGACGCAGAGCAGCGACTACATCTGCGACGTCCCCGACGAACTGCGCTGTGACGTCGAGGGCGCCGGCGACGCGAACGAGGCCCAGGTCGCCTACGTCATCCGGTACAGCTGACCGGGGTGGCCGGCGTCCCTGACGCCGGCTACCGCTCCACGGCCAGACGCACACCCAGGGCGATCAGGATGCCACCGGTGGTGGCGTCGATCCGGCGGCTCAGCGCGCGCCGCCGCCGCAACCACGAGCCGATCCGGCCGGCGCCGACCCCCACGGCCCCGTCGATCAGAAATTCCAGAAAGATCAGAATCGCCCCGAGTACGGCGAACTGCGCCCACACCGGCCCCCGCGCCGGATCCACGAACTGGGGCAGGAACGCCACCGAGAACGCGATCATCTTCGGGTTGGACAGATTGGTCAGGAACCCGCTCAGATACGCCCGCCGGCCGGTGGCGCCCGGCTTCTCCGACAGCGCCTCCCCACGCTGCCGGATCATCCGGACACCGAGCCAGCCGAGATAGACCGCCCCGGCCACCCGCAGCACGGTGAACGCCTCCGGGACCGCGGTGAACAGCGCGCTCAACCCGGCGGCGGCCACCAGCACGTGCACCGCCTCACTGGTGGCCAGCCCCGCCGTGGCCAGCAACCCGGCCCGCGGCCCTCCCCGCATCCCACAGCTCAGCACGAACAGCATGTCCGGCCCCGGCGCCAGCATGGCGACGATCGTGGCGACGGTGAACGCGGCGAGAAGATGCGGATCCAACGGCATACGGCCAAGCCTGCCGACGGCCCAGCACAAGATCCATAGCCGGTGACGGAGGCTGAGCATAAGGTTGGCCGATGCTCGACCCCCGCCGACTGCGCCTGTTACGTGACGTGGCGTCCACCGGCACCATAGCCGCCGCCGCGGAACTGGCCGGATGCACCGCGGCCGCCGCCTCCCAGCAACTCGCCGCCCTGGAACGCGACCTGGGCGCGGTGCTGCTGGAACGCTCGGCACGCAGCGTCCGGCTCACCGAGGCCGGCCGGGTTCTCGCCGACCACGCCGGCCCCCTGCTCGCCGGCATCGACGAGGCCGAACGCGCCGTCCGCGACGTGGCCGGACTACGCGGTGGCAGCCTGCGGGTCGCCGCCTTCGCCACCGCCGCCATCGGGTTCGTGGTCCCGGCGCTGACCACCTTCCGGCGCCGCCACCCCGATGTCGAACTACGCTTCACCGAACTCGAATCGGCCGAGGCACTGCCCGAACTGCGCGCCGGAACGGTCGACCTGGCGGTCACCCACGAATACGCGCCACTGTCCCGGCCCGACCTGCGCGGCCTCGACCAGCGGCCGCTCTACCGCGAACCGATGCTGCTCGCCGTACCCCGCAAAGACGCACCGGCCGCAAGCGGCCCGATCGACCTGGCCGACTTCGCCGGCGCGGCCTGGGTCGCGGCGCTGACCAGCACCGGCTTCCAGGCCGCCACCGAGATGGCCTGCCGGGCCGCCGGTTTCGAACCACGGATCGAGACGCGGGTGCACAGCTATCCGATGGCGCTCGCCATGGTGGCCGCCGGATTCGGGGTCGCCCTCGTGCCGCGGCTCGCCGCCACCGGGCAGCGCGGGCTCGTGCACCTGCCGATCGCCCGGCCCACCGGGCTGGTCCGCCAGATCTACGCCACCACCCGGACCGCCGACCGCTCCCCGGCGGTCCGGCACCTGTCCCGCTATCTGGTGGGGGCGCTCAAAACGGCCACCTGAGCCAGAATGTCGGCAAGACGCGATCAGGTTGAGAGGGCTCACCATGGCATTCGTGACCGCATCCATCTCGGTCTCGGTCGACGGGTTCGTCGCCGGGAGGAACCAGGCCGCCGACCGGCCGCTCGGCGAGGCCCCGGCCATCGAGCTGCACCGGTGGCTGTTCGAGACGCCGGAGGAGAACCGGCCGGAGATCGACGCGCACACGGACGCCGGCGCGTACATCATGGGCCGCAACATGTTCGGCCCCATCCGCGGTGAGTGGGATCTGTCGTGGACGGGCTGGTGGGGCGACGACCCGCCCTACCACAAACCGGTTTTCGTGCTCACCCATCACCCTCGCGAGGACCAGCCGATGGCCGGCGGCACGACCTTCCACTTCGTCACCGGCGGAATCCACGACGCCTTCGACCGGGCGCGCGAGGCGACCGGCGACGGGCGGATCATGATCGCCGGCGGAGCCTCGACGGTCAACCAGTACCTCGCCGCCGGGCTGATCGACCAGCTGACCCTGAACGTCGTACCGGTCATGCTCGGGGCCGGCGAGCGACTGTTCGACGGGATCCCGCCACTGAAGCTGGAACAGATCGGCTCCCGGGCCGCGTCGCTGGCCACCCACATCACCTACCGGGTGCGCTAGCGATCTTGTGGTCGGGGTCCGGAAGCGAAACACGGACGTCGACCACGGCAGCTCGCTGGCGCGAACCGGTCATCATGACGTCGGCCGGCGGAGCACCGCCGGTTCGACGCCGGCCGCACGGTGTTCACCGGGCGGCCCGACGATGTGGACGTGTCGTTGACGGGAATCCGCTATCTCGGCCTGGCCGGAACGGTGCTGCTGGTGATCGGCGGACGGCTCGGGGGCGCGCTGCCCACGGCCGACCTGGACGCCACACCGGCGAGTGTGGCGCGCGGCCCGCACGGACTGCTGATCCTGGCGTGCTGGCTGGTGGGGACGGGTCTGCAGGCGTACGCCTGGTGGTCCGGCCGCGACCGGGCGCCGTCGGTGCGCTGGGTTCTCGTCACGGCGGCGCTGTGGACGCTGCCGTTCCTGCTGGCGCCGCCGATGGGCAGCCGGGACGTGTACTCCTACGTCTGCCAGGGCGAGATGTTCCGGCACGGGATCGACCCCTACCGGCATGGCGTGAACGCGCTCCCGTGCACCTGGATCGACACTGTCTCGATGAACTGGCGGGACACGGTCACCCCGTACGGCCCGCTCTTCATCCTGATCGCCGCCGCGGCGGTCGCGGTGGGCGGAGGCCTGGCCGGCGCCGTCCTCATCCTGCGGCTGGCCTCGCTGGCCGGAATCGTGGCGGTCGCCGTCGCCCTGCCGCCGCTGGCGCGCCGCTGCGGCATCCCGCCGCAGCGGGCCCTCTGGCTGGCGCTCGCCGGGCCGCTGGTCGGCGCCCATCTGCTCGCCGCGCCACACAACGACGCGGTCATGCTCGGCCTGGCGGTGGCCGCCCTTCTTCTGATCGTACGGTCGGGAGCACGCACATCCTGGCTGCTCCCCGCCGGCGCGCTGCTCGGCCTGGCGATCTCCGTGAAGCTCACCGCCCTGGTGATCGTCCCGTTCGCGATCCTGGCCGCCGGCCCACTGCGCCGGGCCGCCGTGACGATCGGCGGTGGAGCGGCCGCCGCCCTGATGTCCCTCGCCGTGGCGAGCGGCCTGGGCTGGGGGTGGATTCCGGCCACCGGCGTGGGCACCTCGATGATCCAGTTCACGTCACCGCCGACCGCGGTCGGGATGACCCTGACCTACCTGGGCAAGACCGTGCACCCCGGTTTCGACGCGGTGCCCGTGGTCCGCGCCCTGGCCGTCGTCCTGCTCGCCGCCACCCTGGCGTACCTCTGGTGGCGGGCCCACCGCGCCCCCGACCGCACCCGGGCCGCCCTGCACGGCGCCGCCCTGGCGCTGGCCGCGACCGTCCTGCTGGCCCCGGTCCTGCACCCGTGGTACCTGCTCTGGCCGCTCACCCTGCTCGCCGCCACCACCCGCCGCACCACGGCGATCATGGCGGCCACCGTGGTGTGCGCGTTCTCGGTGCTGCCGGACGGCGGCGGGCTGGCCCGGTTCGTCAAGTTCCCCGGCGCCCCGATCGCCACCGTGCTGCTCGTCGTCCTGCTGATCGTGGCTGTCAGGCGGCGCACAGGCTCCGCACAACCCACTCCTGAGCCCGCGACGTTTCCTTGAGCCGTCCCCGCCGTATCGCGTTCAAGGATGGCCCGCATGCTCGACCACAAGCTCTCCCGCCGCTCGTTCGGCGCCGCGCTCGCCGGCGCCTTCGGAGTGGCCGTCCTCGCCGGCTGCGGTATCCAGAGCGGCAGCAGCGGGAAGGCGGCGTCGACGGCTGGCAGCGGGCTCTTCGACGCCACGCTGGTGCACGACATCGACGTCATGTTCGAGCAGTCCGACTACGACACGGTGATCGACGCCTTCCTGAAAGACGGCGACAAGAACTGGATCGAGGCCGACGTCACGATCGACGGCACCACCTTCGAGAAGGCCGGCCTGCGGCTCAAGGGCAACTCGTCACTGAAGGGCCTCACCAAGTCGGGCAGCACCGCGACCACCGGCACCCAGCAACAGCGCGGTGGCGGGCCGGGCGGCAGCGTCTCCGCCGAGAACCCGCAGGACCTGCCGTGGCTCGTGCGGCTCGACAAGTTCACCGCCGGGCAGGCGTACGGCGGGTACACCGAGTTCGTGGTCCGCTCGAACACTACGAAGTCGGCGCTGAACGAGGCGGTCGCCCTGGAACTGCTGGGCCTGGCCGGGCTGGCCACCCAGAGGTCGGCGTCCACCCGGCTCAAGGTCAACGGCGGCGACCAGGTGCTGCGCCTGATCGTCGAGAACCTGGGCGACAAGTGGGATTCCGACAACTTCGGCGCGGCCGGGATCCTCTACAAGGCGGAGAGCGGCGGCGACTACTCGTACCGGGGTGAGGGGGCCGAGAGCTACCAGGACGTCTTCGACCAGGAGACCGACTCCGGCAATCCGAACCTGGTCCCGCTGATCGCCTTTCTCAAGTTCATCAACCAGGCCGAGGACGCGGCCTTCACGTCCGATCTGGGCTCGCACCTGGACGTGTCGGCGTTCGCGACCTACCTGGCGTTCCAGGAGCTGGTCAAGAACTCGGACGACATCGACGGGCCTGGCAACAACTCGTACCTGCGCTACACGACCGCCGAGGACCAGTTCACCGTGGTCGCCTGGGACCACAATCTGGCGTTCGGCGGAATGGGCGGCGGCGGCCGTGGCGGAAACCCGGGCGGTGGCCAGATGCAGCCCCCGACCGACGGCAACGCCCCGGCCGGCGGAGGCCAGCGCAACGGCGGCGGGGGTGGACGGCCCGGCGGCCGCAGCAACATCCTGGTTCAGCGGTTCAACGCCGACACCACCTTCAAAGCGGCGTACGACAAAGCGCTCACCGACCTCAAGGCCAGCCTCTACACCAGCGGCAAGGCCACCGAGATCCTCCAGAAGCGGGCCGCGGTGCTGACCGCCCACGCGAGCGACCTCGTCCCCGCCGACACCGTCACGAGCGAGTCCGACACGATCAAGGCCTACTTCACGGCCTGACCCGGGCAGCGGGAGGTTCGGCGGAGTGGGATGAGATCGGGCCCAGGCAGCGGAAGTCTGGCGGGGTGGGATGAGATCGGGCGCCGGGCGGCGGGCCACGGCCGCTGGATTGGCCGCATTCCGGCGGGCGCCCGGCCCGTAACGTCGGGTGCATGAGGGTGGGATTCGTCGGGCTCGGCGTGATGGGGCAGCCGATGGCGCTCAATCTGGCACGGGCCGGCACCGGGCTGATCGTCTGGAACCGGACGCCGGAACGGGCCGCCCCACTGCGGGCCGCCGGGGCCCTCGTCGCGGACGGCCCCGGGGAGGTCTTCGCCGCGGCGGACACGGTGATCCTGATGCTGGCCGACGACGTCGTCACCGACACCGTGCTGCGCCGGGGCTCGGGCGCGTTCGCCGGGCTGGTCGAGGGCCGCACACTGGTCAACATGGGCACCGTGGCGCCCGACTGGGCGGCCGGGCTGGCCGCGGACGTGCGGGCCGCCGGGGGAACGTACGTCGAGGCCCCGGTCTCGGGCTCGCGCGGACCCGCGGAGTCGGGCGATCTGGTGGTGATGATCGCCGGAGGCGATCCGGAGGTGGAGGCCCTGCTGCGGCCGCTGTGCCGGGAGATCGTGCGCTGCGGCGACGTGCCCGGCGCGCTGCTGATGAAGCTGGCCGTCAACACCTTCCTGATCAGCATGGTCACCGGGCTGGCCGAGGCGTTCCACTTCGCCGGGCGGCACGGTCTGGACCCGCGGGCGCTGCTCGCCGTGCTGGACGCCGGGCCGATGGCCAGCACGGTGTCCCGGGTGAAGGGCCGCAAGCTCGCCGACGGCGATTTCGAGGTGCAGGCGTCCATTCGCGACGTGCACTACAACAACCGGCTCGTGGTCGAGGCCGCCCGCCGGGCCGGGTTCGCGTCGCCGTTGCTGGAGGTCTGCGCGCGGCTGTACGCGGAGGCCGAGTCCTCCGGGCTCGGGGCCGCGGACATGGCGGCCGTGGTCCGCGCCCTGGAGGACCGTTCCACCCGCTGACCCCAGTAGACACCGGCCAGCACCAGCCCGATCCCGGCCACCGCGGTGCCGGTCAGGTGCTCGCCGCCGATGCCCACGCCGATCAGCACCGCCCACACCGGCTCGGTGCCCAGCAGCAGGCTGGCCCGGGCCGCGGAGGTTCGCCGGATCGCCCACAGCTGCACCAGGAACGCGAACACGCTGCACCCCAGCGCCAGGTGGAGCACACCCAGCCACTGCGCTGTCCCGAATCCGGCGGCGGTGGGCAGAAGCGCCGGCCCGGCGGCCACGCCGAAGACCACCGCCCCGACGACCGTCTGCACCGTGGTCAGCGTGAGCGTGTCGTAGCCCGGCCTGGCCAGCCGCCCGGAGAGCGTCACGTGCGCGGCCCGGATCACGGCGGCGGCCAGGATCAGCGCGTCACCAGCCGACGGCGCCCTCAGTCCGGGGCCCACCACCAGCAGCGCCACCCCGGCCGTCGCCGTCGCGGCGGCCAGCAGGAACCGGCCCGGCAGGCCGCCCTGCATCAGCGCGGTGAGCAGGATGGTCAGGCTGATCAGCACACCGGCGTTGGTGGCGCTGGTCTGCGACACCCCGTACGTCTCCAGCACCAGCACCGACGCCTGCGTGCACCCGAGCAGGACACCGGCGCCCAGCTCTCGCCGTCCCGGCCGGCGCGTGACCGCCAGCGGCAGCAGGGCGGCCGCCGACACGAGGTAGCGCAGCGCCAGCACCACGAGCACGCCCCCGGCCACGGTCAGGGTCTTGGCCGCCAGATAGCTGCTGCCCCAGATCACGGCCACGGCCAGCAGAAGAAGGTCTCCGGTCACATCGGGAAGCGTGTGGGCGTTCGATCCGGTAGACAAGACGGCAACTGGTGAATCGACGATGTAGTAGGCCTGATGGATCCGCATCACCTGAGACTGTTGCGCGAGCTGGGAGAGCGGGGCAGCGTGGCCGCCGTCGCCCGCGCGCTGCACATCACGCCGTCCGCGGTGTCCCAGCAGTTGAACACCCTGCAACGGTCGGCGCGGGTGCCGCTGACCGAGCGCAGCGGCCGCCGGCTGGTGCTCACCGAGGCCGGGCGTGCCCTGGCGGCGGCCGCCGTCGAGGTGATGACCGCGCTCGACCGGGCGTCCCGGGCGGTCGGCGACCACCTGGACGATCCGGCCGCTCCGGTGAGCGTGGCCGCCTTCCACAGCGCCGGGCTCACCTGGTTCGCCCCGCTCATCGCCCGGCTCGCCGCGACCGGCGGGCCACCGGTGCGCTGCTGTGACGAGGATGTGGCACACGCCGGCTTCCCGCGGCTGGTCGGCGACTACGACCTGGTGCTGGCGCACCGCCTCGCGCACAGCCCGCCCTGGCCGGTCGGCCGGCTGACCGTCGTGCCGCTGATCCACGAGCCGCTGTACGTCGCCATGTCGGTGGACCACCCGCTCGCCGGGCGGGAGCGGCTCACCGCGGCCGCCGTGAGCGCGTTCCCGTGGATCAGCGTGCACGAGGGGTTCCCGCTCGAAGGCGTGCTGACCGCGATCGCGGCGGCGGCCGGGCGGCCGCTGGACGTGGCGCACCGGATCAACGAGTTCACCGTGGCCGCGTCGGTGGTCGCGTCGGGCGCGGCGCTGGCGCTGTTGCCGGGGCGTACCACGGTGCCGGATCCGCGGCTGGCGCTGCGGCCGCTCGCGGACCTGCCGGCCGGCCGGCACATCGACGTGCTGACCAGGCCGGAAACGCTGCACCGGGCGTCGGTGCGCACGGTTCTGAACGTCCTGCGGGAGATCGCGGGCCAGGCGACCGGCGTCAAACGCGCTGGCGCAGCAGGGGTGGGTGCAGCAGGGTGGCCGGGCCCCGGCGGAAAAGCTGGGCGGGGCGGCCGCGGTCGCGGATGACCGTGCCGCCGGTGGGTTCGATGAAGCCCTCGGCCCCGGTCACCTTGCGGTGGAAGTTGCGCGGGTCGAGGCGGGTCCGCCAGACGGTCTCGTAGACGGCGCGCAGGTCGGCGACGGTGAACTCGGGTGGGCAGAAGGCCGTGGCCAGCGGGGTGTACTCGAGTTTGGCGCGGGCCCGCTCCAGGCCGTCGGCGAGGATGCGGTCGTGGTCGAAGGCCAGTTCGCCCGGGGTGATGTCGGCGGCGGGGCGCCACTGGGCGCCGGCGGCGTCGCTTCCGGGCACCGGGGCCGGCAGGTCAGGCAGCAGGGCCAGGTAGGCGACGGTCACCACGCGGCCGCGCGGGTCGCGGCCGGGTGTGCCGTAGGTCGCCAACTGTTCGAAGTGGCCGTGCTGCGGGTCGAGGCCGGTCTCCTCGCGCAGCTCGCGGGCGGCGGCCTCGCCGAGGTCCTCGTCGGGCAGCACGAACCCGCCGGGTAGCGCCCACCGGTCCGGGTAGGGCGGGATGCCCCGGCGGATCAGCAGCACCTGGAGTGCGGCCTGCCGGATGGTCAGCAGCACGAGGTCCACGGTGACCGACACCACGCTTAGCGTCATGTTGACGATAATAGCGCCCCGGGATTATCGTCAGCACGACGAAAAAGCGAGTGAAGGACGGCTGAGATGGCTGACGTGACGCGACGACTGCACCTGCGGCACCTGCGCGGGGCCCCGACCATCTGGGTCAGCCACACCGTCAAGGGGCGTCTCAAGCGGGCCGGGACGGGGCTGTCGTTCTGGTACCGGCCGTTGACCGCGGTGCTGTCCGAGGTCCCGGTGGACGACCGGGAGCTGCCGCTGCTGTTCCACGCCCGGACCGGGGACTTCGCCGACGTGACCGTGCAGGCGACGGTCACCTACCGGTTCAGTGACCCGGCCGCGGCCGCGGGGCGCCTCGACTTCTCGATCGACCCCTTCACCGGGAAGTGGCGTGGTCAGCCCCTCGACCAGGTGGCGACGCTGCTGGCCGAGCTGGCCCAGCAGCCGGCCCTCGACGTGCTGGCCCGGGTGCCCCTGGGTGAGGCGCTGACCAGCGGCATCGCCCCGGTCCGCCAGTCGGTCGCGGACGCGCTGGCCGGCGATCCCCGGCTCACCGAGACGGGTGTCTCGGTGGTCAGCGCCCGGGTCGTGGCGATCCGGCCGGAGCCGGACATCGAGCGGGCCCTGCAGACGCCGACCCGTGAGCAGGTGCAGCAGGAGGCGGACAAGGCGACGTACGCCCGCCGCGCGCACGCCGTGCAGCAGGAGAGGCAGATCGCCGAGAACGAGTTGCAGAGCAAGATCGAGCTGGCCCGCCGGCAGCAGGAGCTGGTCGAACAGCACGGCGCCAACACCCGCCGGGAGGCCGAGCTGGACGCCGAGACGCAGCTCGTCGCCGCGCAGGCGGACGCCGACCGCAAGGAGATCGCCAGCATCGCGGCCGGGGAGCGGACCCGGCGCGGCGCCGTCACCGAGGCCGAGGCCACCCGGGTGCGCGACGAGGCCCGGGCGGCCGGGGCGCGGATCGTCGGGCTGGCCGAGGCGGAGGCGGAGGCGGCGCGCCTGGCCGCGTACCAGGATCTGCCGCCCGCCGTCCTGCAGGCGCTGGCCCTCAAGGAGTTGGCCGGCAACCTGCCCGCCGTGAACGAGCTGACGATCACCCCGGACGTGCTCACCAAGCTGGTCGGGCGGTTGGGCCGATGAGCGAGCTACCACCGAAGGCGGGACGATGAGCAGCCTGGCTCCGCGGGTGGTGGTCGTGTCGCGGCGCAGTGAGCTCGACGAGCTGCTGGCCCGGCACGGCACGCTGGGCGCGGCCGCGTACTTCCTGCGCCAGCGCGGCCGTGACCTGGACGAGGTCACCGCCCGGCACGAGGCGCTGCGGGCCGCGCTGGCCGAGGTGGGCGCGGCGGTGCCGGCCGACTGGCGGCGCGGTCACGTGGAGCGGGCCGATCTGCCGCGGTTCCTGTTCGCGCCGGAGGACGTGGTGGTCGCGGTCGGCCAGGACGGGCTGGTCGCGAACGTGGCGAAGTATCTGGACGGGCAGCCGGTGATCGGGGTGGACCCGGAGCCGGGCCGCAATCCGGGGGTGCTGTCGCGGCACCGGGCGGCCGGGGTGGCGGCCCGGCTGCGCGACTCCGGCCGGCACGCCGAGGAGCGGACCATGGTGGTGGCCCGGCTCGACGACGGCCAGGAGCTGTACGGCCTGAACGAGGTGTACGTCGGCCACGCCGGCCACCAGTCGGCCCGGTACGTGCTGACCACCCCGAACGGTGAGCGGGAGCGGCAGTCGTCGTCCGGGCTGATCGCCGGCACCGGCACCGGGGCGACCGGCTGGTGCGCGTCGATCGCCCGGGAGCGGGCCGCCGCGCCGCCGCTGCCGGGGCCCGGTGACGCCGAGCTGTGCTGGTTCGTCCGGGAGGCGTGGCCCTCCCCCGCCACCGGGGTGCGGCAGACCGCCGGCCGGCTCTCCGCGACCGCCGAGCTGGAGCTGACCAGCGAGTCGGAGCGCCTGGTCGTCTTCGCGGACGGGCTGGAGTCGGACGCGCTGGAGCTGTCCTGGGGCCAGCGCGTCCGGATCGGCGTGGCGGCCCGCCGGCTCCGGCTGGTCTAGGGTCTGCCCGGTCGGTCGCGCGGGTGTGCGGCGTGGTCCCGCGTGATCAGCGGGACGGGCTAGGCGAGGAGGGCTTCGCGCATCTCCTTGCCCGGGTTGAAGCCGCCGACGACCCGGCTGGTGGCCGGATCGCGGACGTCGACGGTGTTGTTGCGGCGCATCTGCTCGCGGATCGGCGACGGCAGCGGCGGCGTGTCGGGCATGGCGTCGCGGATGTCGCGGGCGGCCGCGATGAGGCGGGCCGCGAGGGTGGCGGAGTCCGCGTCGGGGAGCACGCCGCCGTACTCCCATCCGGCCGTGACCAGGTCGAGCAGCTCCAGGATGTGGGTCAGGACCGGGTTCGCGTCGACGATCCGGACCAATTGCTTGGCCTGGTTTCCGGCGACGGTCACGGCCGCGGTCGTCTGGACGTACGGATGGAAGGCACCGGCCGGCACCGTGGTCAAGGGTGACCGGAGCCGCGTGCCGGCGCTCTGCCAGGTCCAGCGGTAGTCGCGGCGCTCGACCGGGAAGCCCTGGGCGGCCATCGCCGCGAACGCGGTGTCCGCGGACTCGCGCAGCACGAGGGTCGCGGTGACGAGCCCGTCGTCACCGTCGAGCAGCGCGGCCGCCTCGGTGGCCTGATCGGCGAACCGGGCCGGCGCCTGCCCGCCGAACCGGGTCCGCAGCTCGCGGAGCAGCTCCTGCTGGCGGCCGGGGTCCGTCTGCGCCTGCCGTCCACCCGACCCGAATCGGAACCACCGCATGTCGCCTCGTCTCAGCCGCCTCGAAGATCGCGCAACATAGTAGTCGCCGGGACGGGACCGCCTGCGAGCGGATCGTGTCTATAATGACAACCGTTTCCAGCAGGAGTCGCTGAGACCGCGCCGGAATGCCCCGTTTGCCGGCGGGGCACTCCGGCGTTTCTCACACCGTGACCGGGCCTAGCTGGCCGGTGACGTCGCCGTGCGCGGCGCGGACCCAGCCCTTGCCGGCGACGCGCAGGTGGAGTGTGCGCATGAGGTCCGCGCGCCGGCCGGCGGAGATCGGCCGGGACTCGGCGTGCCGCGCGATCCGCGCCAGCGGGGCGGCGTCGTCCAGGTCCTGCGGCAGTGGCGGGTTGCCGGCCTGGCGGGCCCGGCGCAGACCGGCCTGCATGCCGAGGACCGCGATCGGGGCGACGCCCAGTTCCCGTTCCAGGTACTCCCGGTCCAGCTCGTCGGCCACCTTGTTCCCGGCGACCACCACGGCATCGGCCACCCCGGCCGCCGCGGCCAGCTCCCGGTAGCGGCGGGCCACCGACACCGACTCCGGCGTCGGCTCGGCAACCACGACGATCATGTCGAACTGGGCGTGCAGCGAGTTCGCGAACGCGTCCGTCCCGGCGACCATGTCGCAGACCACCCAGCCGTCGTCGGCCGGATCCAGGTGGGAGAGCAGGTTCTCCAGGATGGCGAGATGTCCGTGGTAGCAGCCGGATCCGATGTCCGCGGGCTCGTAGGTCCCGACGTGCAGGACGTGTGCCCGATGGTCGAGCGGTGTCGCGTGCCGGGCCAGGACCGGGTCCGCCGGGTCGAGGGTGACCAGCCGTGACCCGGGGCCCGGGGGTGTCGTCGCCACGAAGTGTTCCACCCCGGCGATCCGGGTGTTGCCGCCGAGCAGATGGGTGCGCACCGACCGCACGTTGTCCGGGTGCGACAGCGCGTCCTCGGCACGTGCGGTCACACCGAGAAGGGGCGCGAGGTGCACGTTGACGTCCGCGTCGACGGCGAGCACGCGGTGCCCGGCCGCCCGCAGGTGCTGCACGAACAGCGCCGCCAGGGTGCTCTTCCCACTGCCGCCCTTGCCAGTGAAAGCGATTTTCATTTGCATGAAGGTAAGGATGGCACGGCGTGGTGGCAAGCACCGCCACTCCGCGATTCCGGTCCGGTACACCTACGTGAACCGCTCCGCGCCGGGACGGGCCCGCGTCACCGGGGCGCCGCGGTCGGCGTACCGGGAAAGGGTTTGATCTGTCTCCGGACGGGCGCCGAGGTTGACCACCAGGGCCGTGGCCAACTGTGGGCTTGCTGACGGCCCGCGCCGGCCGGTGGCGGCGTCATGGCAGGGTATGGGCCGTGATGGGTGTTCTACTGATGGCCGCGCTGACCGGAGCGCCCGTCGCCACGGCCGGACCGGCCGAGACCGTGTGCCGGATCGAGGACGACCGGCTCGTGGAGATCTCCGGCCTGGTCAGCGACGGCAGCGGTTACGTGGTGATCAACGACAGCTCCGACGACGACGACCGGCGCCGGATCTTCTTCCTGGACGAGGATTGTGCGGTGACCCGGACGGTGAAGTACCCGTCGGACCCGCAGGACACCGAGGATCTGACCCGCGCCGCCGACGGGACGCTGTGGGTGGGCGACACCGGCGACAACGACAAGAAGCGGGAGTCCATCGCGCTGTGGCGGCTGGACCCGGGGTCGAAGAAGCCGGAACTGTTCCGGCTGTCCTACCCGGACGGGCCGCACGACGCGGAGGCGCTACTGGTGGGCGCGGACGGCGTACCGGTGATCGTGACGAAGGATCCGCTGACCGCCGGGGTGTACGTGCCGGACGGTGAGTTGCGCGCCGACGGGACCACGACGCTGCGCCGGGCCGGCGGCTGGGGGATCCCGATCGGCACCGGGACCAGCAACCCGTACGGCATCCGGGGCCGGGCCGTGGTGACCGGCGGCGCGGTCAGCCCGGACGGCCGGCGGGTGGCGTTGCGGACGTACGCGGACGCGTTCGAGTTCGACGTGCCGGACGGTGACGTGGTGCGGGCGATCACCGAGGGCACGGCCACGCCGGTGGCGTTGCCGGACGAGCCGCAGGGTGAGTCGATCGCGTACTCCACGGACGGGACCGCCCTGTTGACGGTCTCCGAGGGCAAGGGCGGGGTGCCGCTGACGCGTTACCCGTCAGGGCTGCCGGTCCCGCCGTCGCCATCGCCGTCGCCGTCCCCCGTCGTGGACGCCACCTCCCCGCTGGACCGGCCGTTCCCGGTCGGCGCGATGATCGCCGGGATCGCCTTCGCCGGGGCGGCCGTCACCCTGTTCGCCATGCGGCGCCGCCACCATTAGTGATCCGTTTTCTCCTCTCTTCCGTACTCATTTCGGAAGGGGGGAGAATCTTGCTGATCAAACGGCGTGTCATCGCTCCCGAAGTCCTCCTCTGGGGTGCGGCCATGCATTTCCTGCAGCATTCCACAATGGACATGAATGCCCTCGCCACCGAGCTGGCGATCAGCCGGGCGACGCTCTACCGGGGGTCCAGGCAAATCCGGCGAATCGGGCGTCACTGATGGACAGCGATTGGTCGCCCACTGTTAAGAATGAGATCGATTGATGGTCAGCAATCTCCACCACCGTCTGGCGCATGGATCGCCGAACCCTTCTTCGCAGCACCGTGGCCGGAGCCGGAGGCTTGGCTCTGCCCTTCACCGCGTGGTCGGCCGCGTACGCCGCACCCGCCCAGAACGCGACCGGACCCTACGGCGCGCTCCAGGCCGCCGACGCCAACGGCATCCAGCTGCCGGCCGGCTTCACCAGCACGGTGATCGCCCGCTCCCGGCAGACGGTGCCCGGCACCTCGTACGTCTGGCACGACGCGCCCGACGGCGGCGCGGTCATCCCCAACGGCTCCGGCTGGGTCTACGTCTCCAACTCCGAGGTCAGCTCGTCGGCCGGCGGCGGGGCGTCCCGGATCCTGTTCGACGGAGGCGGCGCGATCGTCGGCGCCTCCCGCATCCTGTCCGGCACCAACCAGAACTGCGCGGGCGGCAAGACCCCGTGGAACACCTGGCTGAGCTGCGAGGAGGTGGACCTGGGCCGGGTCTGGGAGACCTACCCGCTCGGCGGTACGGCGGTGGCGCGGCCGGCGATGGGCCGGTTCAAGCACGAGGCGGCCGCCGCCGACCCGGTCCGCCAGGTGATCTACCTGACCGAGGACGAGACGAACGGCCGGTTCTACCGGTTCGTGCCCACCACCTGGGGCGACCTGTCCTCGGGCACACTCCAGGTATTCGTCGCGGGCTCCGGCACGTCCGGGTCGTTCACCTGGGCGAACGTGCCTGATCCGGACGGCTCGCCGACCCGTACCCGCAGTCAGGTGTCCGGGTCGAAGTCGTTCAACGGCGGCGAGGGCTGCCACTACGCGAACGACACCGTCTGGTTCACCACCAAGGGCGACAACCGGGTGTGGCAGGTCAACCTGCTGACCAGCACGTACGAGCTGGCCTACGACGACAGCCTGGTCTCCCCCGGGACGGCCCCGCTGACCGGCGTCGACAACGTGACCGGGTCGTCGTACGGGGATCTCTACGTCGCGGAGGACGGCGGCAACATGGAGATCTGCCTGATCACGCCGGACGACAAGATCTCGGTGTTCCTGCGGGTCACCGGGCAGGGCTCGTCGGAGTTGTGCGGCCCGGCGTTCACCCCGGCCGGCAACCGGCTCTACTTCTCGTCGCAGCGCGGCACGACCGGGGCGTCGTCGGGCGGCATAACCTACTGCGTGACCGGCCCGTTCCGGACCTGAGGCGACTGCGGGACCGGACCGTTCCGGACCTGAGGACGGGTCGCGTCGGCGATCGCCTTGTGTGACACGTGCGCGGTGAGGCCGCCGTCGACCACGATCTCCGCCCCGTTGACGTACGCCGACTCGTCCGAGACCAGGTAGACGATCAACGGGGCGACGTCGGCCGGGACACCGCCCCGGCCGAGCGGGATCTCCGGCAGCGCCGCGTCGAAGAACGCCCGCGGCGCCGACTCCATCAGCGGCGTGTCGATCAGGCCGGGCATCACCGCGTTCACCCGGATGCCGCGGATCCCCAGCTCCAGTGACGCGCTGCGGGTCAGGCCCCGCAGCGCCCACTTGCTGGCCGTGTAGGGCGCCGCGGCGTGCCCGGACACCGCCGCCACCGAGCAGATGTTGACGATCGACGAGCCGGCCGGCATAAGCGGGACCAGCGTCTTCATGGCCAGCATCGGGCCGGTCACGTTGATCGCCATGGTCCGTTCCCAGGCGGCCACGTCGATGTCCGGGAGCCGGTCACGGCCGGTCACCCCGGCGTTGTTGACCAGAGCGTCGAGCCGCCCGTGCCGGTCGAGGACCTCGGCGGCCAGCTCCTCCCACTGCTCCAGGCGGGTGACATCGAGATGGCGTACGCCCGGGGCGTCGAGCACGTCGGCCGCGATCACCGTGGCGCCCTCGGCCCGCAGCGCCGCCGCCTCGGCCGCACCCTGCCCGCGGGCCGCGCCGGTGACCACCACGACCTTGCCCTGGCACCGCATGGTCAACCTCCCATGGCGGAGACCAGCTCGAGCAGATTGCCTTCCGGATCGGCGACATACGCCATGGTCACGCCTGGTTCGGGCGACGGGCCGGGTGCCATCACCGGCTTCGCGCCAAGATCCAGCAGGTGCCGATAGGCCAGACCCACATCCGGTACGCCGAAAGCACAGTGCCCGAAGCCGTGCCGCAGCACCTCGGCGGCCGGGTGTTCGGCCGGTTCGGCGTGCGCGCCGCCGGGACGGTGCAGCAGTTCGAGGCGGTAGCCGTGCTCGTCGTGGATCAGCATCACGATGTCCAGGTCCACCGGGTCGACCCGCAGCCGCAGCTCGACCCGCAGCCCGAAGGCGGCGGTGTACCAGGCCTCGGCGGCGGCCAGGTCGGCCACGCTCAGTCCGACGTGATCGAGTTTCATGACCCGAGCCAATCAAAGGTGGCGCGGATCCCGGAAATCATTCGTCGAGATGCCTGGTATGGCCTTTCAGCGCAGCGCGGGGTAGAGCAGGCCGGTGGCGCACGCGCCGACCAGGGCGCCGGCCAGGACCTGGGCCGGGGTGTGATCCAGGAGGCGGACCCGGGACCAGCCGACCGCCGCGGCCAGCGGCCAGGTGAAGGCCAGCGCGGGGCCGAAGACGACCGTGAACGTCACCGCGGTTCCGGCCGCCACCAGGGCGTGGATGGAGATCTTCCACCGGGCCAGCAGGGTGATCGGGGTGACCACCACCAGCGCCGCCGCCATGCAGGCGATCAGGGCGAGCAGGTCGTGGGGCGCGCCCACCGCGGCGAGGGCGAGCGTGCCCGAGACGGTGGAGCCCAGGCAGACCAGCATCGGCAGGGTGCGCTGGGCACGGACGCCGACGTGCCGGTCGGTCCAGGCTCCGCGCCGTACGCCGTGCAGGATGTAGGCGATCGGCAGGAAGCTGGCCGCGGCGGCCGCGATCACGCCCATGATCAGCGCGGACATCGGGGAGTCCGCGGCGTGCCAGGCGACCGCCAGCAGCACCGTTGCCACCAGCACCGCGGGTGAGAGGACTTCGGTGAGGAGCCGGGCCGCCCGGTCCGCCGCCGTCAGACGGGCGGTGTTCGACATCGCCATGGCGCTGATCATTCCAAATCGCCGATCCGCGCGGCGCCGCGGTCACATGGCGGGATTCAGGTGGTAGCCGTACTCCTTGGCAACGGCCCGCAGCTCCGTACCCGTGAAGAAGTCCGCCAGTTCCGGGGTCATCCAGCCCTTCCAGCCGTTGGTCCGGCCCTCCCGGATCACGCGGGGCGCGGCCTGGGCCGTACCACCGGCCGAGACCTGATCCTCGTGAGCGCGCATCCTGGCGAAGGAGCTGGCCTCCACCGCCTCGGCGACGGCGCCGGCGTCGATGTCGACGCCGGCCCGGCGCAGCACGCCGGTGACGATCTCGGCCGGGCGGGTCTTCAGATCCTCGAAGCGCAGCACCTCGGTACGGTCGTAGGCCCGCGCGTGCCCCGCCCAGGCGGTGTAGAAGGCGTGCCAGTCGTCGGCCGGGCTCGGGCTGAAGTCGCCGGGGCCGCGCAGCCACTGCTCGAACGTGCCGGGAACCTTGTCCCACTCCTCCTCGGCGAAGCCGGCGCGCCACTGGTAGCTGGCGTAGATGGCATCGCGCGGGTCGCGTACCAGGATCCAGACGCCGCCGATGGTCGCGCCGGCGAAGACCGACGGCGGATGGTGGGTCTTGACGAACCGGGGCCACAACCGGGTGGTGCGCTCATCGGCGGCGTGGTCCTTGTCGTGCTGCGAGGCGAGGTGCCGGCGGTACGAGAGGTGCTGGTCGGCGACCACGGCGCGGCCGTCGGCGTGGAGCACCTCGGTGTAGGCGTCGACGTAGTTGAGTCCCAGTTCGGCCAGGATGTTGCCGATCAGGGACTGGCCGGAGCCGCCGTGGCTGGCGATGACGATGTCGCCGGCGCCGAGCCGGGTGACGTTGCGGCGGTAGAGGTCGCTGACTCGGGCATCGGCGGTTCGCTCGTCGGGCAGGGTCGTCATGAACGGGATCTCCTCGTCTGTCGGTGGAGAAGCCGATTCCCTGAACCGCCGGACGGGACACCGCCTTGCAGGTTCCGGCCAAAGGGGATCGCGGCAGCTTTCGGCCAGCTCCGGGCCGTTTGCCGGCGGGAGGCCGGGACATTACTCATCGTTGTCGCCCCAGGGTGGAACCGAGGGAATGAGGTGTTTGACAGGTGTACGCAGACGTCCGCGGTGCCAGGCTGTTCTTCGACGTCGACGGGGCGGGCCTCGTGCGGGACCGCGCCACGATGCGCCACAAGCCGGTGCTCTTCGTGGTCCCCGGTGGACCGGGCGGCGACCACAGCCGGCTCAAGGCGACCCTGGCGCCGCTGGCCGACAAGGCCCAGCTGGTGTATTTCGACTACCGCGGCTGCGGATGGTCCGCGCCCGCACCGCCGGGGACCCACACGATGGACACCTATGTGGACGACGTCGAGGCGCTGCGGTCGCATCTCGGGCTCGACCGGATCGGGTTGCTCGGCATCTCCTACGGCGGCATGGTCTCGATGACCTATGCCACCCGCTACCAGCGGCATCTGAGCCACCTGATCCTCGTGGTCACCGCCCCCGACCACCGCTTCATGACGCGGGCGCAGGAGATCGCCGCGGAGCGCGGCACCCCGCGGCAGCAGGCCGCCGCGGCCCGGCTGTTCCGCGGCGGTTTCGAGAACTCCGGCCAGATGCGGGACTACTTCGAGACGATGGGATCGATGTACGCCCAGCACTTCGACACGGCCGAGGAACAGTCCTTCCAACCCCGGTTCAACCACGAGGCGATCAATGCCGCGTACGGCGTCGATCTCCACAAGTACGACGTGACCGACCGGCTTTCCGGGATCACCGTGCCCACCCAGGTGATCGGGGCGCGTCACGACTGGATCTGCGCTCCGGAGTTCTCGGTGGAGATCGCCGACCGCATCCCGGGCGCCCAGCTGCGGATGTTCGAGAACAGTGGCCACAACGTGCAGGACGACGAGCACGGTGCCTTCATCGACGTGGTCCGCGGGTTCCTCGACCACCCACCCCAGCACTCCCCCGAAGAGAAGAAAGGTCTACGCATGCCCGCCGTTGAGAAGTACGTGAAGTGGGACTACACCGACCTCGCCGCCACCTACACCCAGCGACCCTCGTACGCGCCGGGCGCGATCGACCGGATCGTCGAGGCCACCGGCAAGCCGGGTCCCCGGGTCGCCGACGTCGGCGCCGGCAACGCCCATCTCACGGTCGACCTGCTGGCCCGCGGCTGTGTCGTGGACGCCGTCGAACCCAACGAGGCGATGCGCACCATCGGCATCCAGCGCACCGAGGGCGGCACGGTGACCTGGCACGTCGGCGTCGGCGAGGACACCGGCCTGGAGACGGATGCGTACGACCTGGTGACGTTCGGTTCGTCGTTCGCCACCACCGACCGGCTGCTCGCCCTCAAGGAGACGGCACGGATCCTGCGGGAGCGCGGTTGGTTCACCTGCATCTGGAACCACCGGGATTTGAACGACCCGATCCAGAACGAGGTCGAGAGCATCATCCGCCGGCACATCCCGGACTACGGCTACGGTGTCCGGCGCGAGGACCAGGCGCCGGTGATCATCGAAAGTGGCCTGTTCGAGGAGCCCACCACCCTGCGCGAGCCGGTCCTGCACCGGGTGCCGGTCGAGGACTGGCTGGCCGCGTGGCGATCGCACGGCATCCTGGAGAACCAGGCCGGCGACAAGTTCCCGGCGATCCTCGAGGACATCGACGCCTACGTACGTTCGCTCGGCTCCGACGAGCTGGAGATCCCGTACGAGACGGTGGGCTGGATCGCCCGCCTGCGGCCGCGGCGGTGACCGACGCGGCGCCGTCGCCGACGGCACGTGTGGCCCAGGAGCGGTCGGCCGGCCGCTCCTGGGCCATCGCCCTGCTGCTCGCCAGCGCCTCGTTCCTGGTGCTCTTCGACAGCCTGGCGGTCGCCACGGCGCTGCCCGCCATCGGTGACGAGTTCGCGTTGCGGCCCGGCGTGCTGCAGTGGGTGGTCAGCCTCTACTCGCTGTCCATCGGCGCCTTCCTGATCCTCGGCGGCCGGGTGTGCGATGTGTGGGGACGCCGCCGGGTCATGATGGCGGGGCTGGCCATGTGCACGGGCGCCGGCCTGCTGGCCGGGCTCGCGCCGAACCTTGCGGTGCTGCTCGCCGGCCGGGGGCTGCAGGGTGTCGCCGCGGCGTTCGCCCTGCCCGCGGCGCTCTCAACCGCGGCCGGCGAGTTCGACACCGAGCCGTGGCGCAGCCGTGTCTTCTCGGTGATCGCGTTCGCGGCCTGGTCGGCCGGGCTGGCCGGCGCCATGCTCGGTGGAGTGGTCACCACGCAGTTCGGCTGGCGCTGGGTGTTCCTGGTGACGGTGCCGGTCGGCGCGGCGGCGCTGGCGGTGGCGCGGGTGCTGCTGCCGGCGGACCGGCCGGGCGCGGTGTCCGGCCAGCGGCTCAATGTCGCCAGCGCGGTGCTGGTCAGCGCCGGGCTGATCGTGCTGCTGCTCGGGTTGCAGGAGATCGGGGGGCACGGCGGCGTACGCGCGCCTCTGCTCGGTGGCGCCGGGCTGGCCCTGCTGGTGCTGCTGGTCGTGGTGGAGCGCCGGTCCGCGTACCCGATGGTGAAACCCGGCCTGCTCGCGTCGCGGCGCCGGGCCGGCAGCTACCTCGCGTTCGGCACCTACTGCGCCGGGTACACCGCCCTGATCGTGATCGGTAGCCAGGCGTTACAGGAGAGGTACGGGCTCTCCGCCGACGCGGCCGGCCTGGCCCTGTCGCCGGTCCTGGTGGGCGGTGTGGTCAGCTCCACCCTGGGCCCGCTGCTGATGCGCCGCTTCAGCTCGCGCACGATCGTGGTGACGGCGATGGCGCTGTGCGCGGTGTCGCTGACGCTGATCGCCACCTCCGGCAGCGTGCCGCGGATGGTGCCCTGGCTGCTGCTGTGGGGATTGTGCTCCGGCCCGATCTACGTGGGGCTCACCCGTGAGTGCATCAGCGACGCGCCGGAGGACGACCGCGGGACCGCTTCGGCGCTCTTCGAGTGCATGAGCCACCTCGGCGGGGCGCTGGCGGTGGCCGCCTTCATGACGATGCTCGGGGCGGGCATCGCCTTCCGCTCGGTGGAGCTGTCCGGAGCGCTCGTGGTGGCGGCCGGCGCGCTGCTGACCCTGCTGCTGATCCCCCGGCGCTGAGCGCGCCCTACAGCCATCCGCGCTGGGCGGCCTGCACCCCGGCCTGGAAGCGGCTGACCGCCTGCAGGCGGTCCAGCAGCAGGGACACGTGCCGCCGGACGGTGCGCACCGACACCCCCATGCTGCGCGCGGCGGTCTCGTCGGTGGCGCCGAGGGCGAGCAACTGCAGCAGCGTACGGTCGTTGCCGCTCAGCCCGTCGACCGGCGCGCCGAGCGGCTGTGCCTGCCCCCAGCACGACTCGAACAGCGCCGCCAGCGTGCCCGCCACGACGTGGTCGATGAGCACCAGCATCTCCGTCTCGCCGTCGTCGCCGTCCACGAACAGGGCCACGGCGGCCCGGTCGACCACGAGTGCCGCGGCCGGCACCCGCGCCGTGGTGCGGACCTCGGCGCCGTCGCCGGCCAGGCGCCGCACGTGGGCCACGTCGTCGCCGCGCGCCAGCCGGTCGTGCGGGTAGAGCACCCGGATGGCCACGCCCCGGCGCAGCACGCGCCGGTCCAGGCCCGTCGACGCGCCGGTGAGCCCGGTGACCGTGGGCCGGCCCGCCTGCAACGCGACGATCTCACTGCGGGCGCCACGGACCAGTTCGTCGAGTTTGGCCTGCCGCAACCGCCCACGGATGCGCTGGCCCGGAAGGTCGCCGCCGTCACCCGGCATCTGCTGCGCCATCAGGGCGGACAGGTGGACGCGTGCCCGCATGGCCTGCGCCCGCTGGCGGGCCGCGGCGGCCTCGATGTCGGCCAGCCGGCGGTCCACCACCACGTCCGGCGCGACCGGGGTGAGCCGGCCGGGCCGCTGTGTGTCGGCGATCAGGATGCCGGCGCCGATCAGCGCCCGGCGGCTGGCCGTCACCTCGTCCTCGGTCGCGCCGAGCCGCCGGGCGATCTCGGCGGCCGTGCACTGCGGATGCCGCAGCCACATGGCGTACACCCTCTGGTCGGCCGGGGTGAGCCCCAGTGCCTCGAGCATCGGTCATCACCCCGCGTGGGATTCGGCGTCGGAGTGGAGCAGGGCGCCGACGACGGGCCGTAGCTCCTCGGCGACCAGGGCGTTGCCGCGGTCACTGCAGTGCGGTCCCAGCCGGCCGTAGGAGAAGAGTCCCGCCCGGTCGGGTTCCCGCCGGAACCGGCCGGTCAGGTCGACGACCGGCAGGATGCCGGCCGCCTCCGCGGCGAACCGGTGGTGCGCCGTCGCGCCGTCGCCGCGTTCCAGGTCGGCAAGCTGCGGAATGATCAGCAGTACGGGATGCCTGCCCGCGTCCCGGCACACCGCCGCGAACCGTTCGACCAGGGCGCGCATGAGCCGGCGTGCCTGCGGGTCCGCGTACAGCCGGGCCGTCCACCGGGCGTTGTCGCGCAGGACCACACCGAACGCCGCGCGGACCGCCTCCTCGCGGCGGCCGCGCGCCAGGCCCGCGGTGAGGTGGGCCAGTACCGGCAGATGCCGGCGGGCCCGGCGCACGAGCTTCGGCAGGTACGGGAAGTGCAGCAGATCCGGGCGGAACTTGCCGGCGTGGAACGGGTCGAGAGCGGTGATCTCGGCGAGGCGCTGCCGGTAGGTCGCGTACTGGCCGGGTTCGCGCACCGCGCCGGCATGCAGTCGCAGCCCCTCGGGGCCCAGGGTGAAGCGTGGTTTGAAGGCCAGGACGTTGCCGTACTCGAAGTAGTGCTTCCAGTACGAGTGCACGCGGGCGATGGTCTCCGGGACCACTCCCATGACGACCACCCGCGACTCGAGGTGCGGCAGTTCGCGTTCCAGGCGCAGCAGGGCCTGGTCCAGGCCGTAGTTGCCCACACCGTAGTTGGCGGCGTTGACCCCGAGCGCCCGGGACAGGTGATGCGGCCAGGTCTGGTCGTCGGCGACCAGCCGGCAGAACGTGAACGAGTCCCCGAAGCAGGCGACCAGCGCCGGGTCCTGCTCGAAGCCGGGGTTGCGGCGGCGGCCGTGCTGGTCGACGGCGTAGCCGACCCGGCCACGGTCGGTGGCCTCGTCACCGTGTTCGCCGGGACGCCGGCACCAGCCCAGCTCCGGGTCGAACGACTTGGCGACATGCCGCTCGACCAGGCCGGGTGGGATCGGCGGCGTCAGGTCCGCCGGGGTGATCAGCCAGGGGAAGACGGGTTTGAGGCGTTTGACGAGGACGCTGACGCCGTACTCGGCGGCCAGGTATCCGGCCGCGAGAGCCGCCAGGTGCCGGGCCCTCACCGGGCGGCCCGCTCGTGCAGCGCGGCGAGGATCCGGTCGGTCAGCTCGTCGGGTGTGCCGTCGCGTCCCGAACTGTCCAGCACCAGGTCGGGGCCGGCCGGCCGGGGGAACGGGATGTCGACGCCGACCACGTCGTGGCCGCGGCCCTGCAGCGCCGCCCGGTAGAGGCCCTTGGTGTCGCGGTCGACGACGACGTCCATCGGCACGTCGAGGAACACCTCGAAGTAGCTGGACAGGTTCTCCCGGTTCCACGCCTGCCACTGCGGGAAGATGGAGAGCACCGCGGCGACCACGTGAATGTCCTGCCGGTCGAGCATCAGGCAGAGCTTGCTCAGCCGGGCGGCGTTGACCTCACGCCCGGCGACGTCGTGGGACAGGTCGCCGCCCCAGACGTCACGCAGCAGATCACCGTCGAGGTAGACGAGATTCGGCAGATCCGGGCGCAGCCGTGCGGCGAGCCGGGTTCCGACGGTGGTCTTCCCGGCGCCGGAGAGACCGATCAGCCAAACGATCATGAGAGTGCCTTCCGTTGCTCGTCGAGTCGCAGATCGCCCCGGGCCACCAGGTCCTCGCAGACCGCGAGGTCGGAGCCGCTGTCGACCTCGCCCCAGGCGCCCTCGCAGGCGACCGTCTCGATCCGCCGGCCCGCGCGCAGCAGCATCCCCAGCAGACTGGTCATGTCCAGGGCGTCCACCTCGGCCGGCGGCAGCGTGTCCAGCACCGCCCGCACCGCCGACCAGGCCGACGGGGTGAAGCGCAGCAGGCCCATGTACTGGCCCTGGACCTCCTCCAAGGTGGCCGGCCGGGTGCCGATGTCCGCCAGCGCGCCGTCCGCGGCCAGCCGGAACGTCTCGGCGTCGTCGCGGGGATCGGCGAAGCGCCGCCGCCACAGCGCGGCCCAGGCCGGGTCGTAGGCGATGGCCAGGTCCCCCGGCGCCGCGGCCAGGCGGCGTACGGTCGCGGCGCTGTAGACGATGTCGGCATAGGAGACCACGCACGGCCCCGCGGACAGCCACCTCTCGGCGGCGAGCAGGGAACCGACCATGTTCGTCTCGGCCCAGCGGGCGGCGTGGAAGATCGTCAGGTCCGCGGCGTCGACCAGCTCGCGACGGTAGCCCACGACGACGGCCAGATCGCTGATCCCGGCGGCGGTGAGCGCGGCACGCTGCCAGTCGAGCAGCGGCCGGCCGGCCAGCGGCACCATGCACTTGGGCCGTTCGGCGGTCAGGCCGCCCAGGCGGCTGCCGCGTCCCGCGGCGAGGATGATCCCCTTCACCGGGCACCCCCGAACTGCTCCCGGATCACCTGACGGTCCTCCGCGGCGAGGTCCGGCGCGAGGCGCTCGGGGTGCCACATGAGGCCCAGCAGCGGCTCGGTCTCATGCCGTACCGCCTTGACGACCCGGCCGGGCCCGGTGGCCCACACCCGCAGCGGCGGGTGCACCGTGCTCGCCGCCCAGTTGTGGTAACTGTTCACCACCCGGCTGCGGGTCCCGATCGTCACGGTCTGCCGGGCCGCGACGTGCCCGCTGACCCGTTGCAGGGGGACGCCGAAGCGGCGCAGCAGCAGCTGCATGCCCCGGCAGACGGCCACCACCGGCAGGCCGCGCTCGCGCGCCACGTCGAGCAGGGCGGTCTCGGTGCGGTCCCGTTCGGGCGCGTCCCCGCCGAGTTCGGCGAGATCGTTGCCGCCGGTGAGCAGGATGCCGTGGACCGGAGCGGCGCGCACCAGGCGCACGGCGACGCCGGCGTCGTTCGGCACCGGCATGCCGACCAGGCCGCAGTCGCGCAGAAACGGCCACCACCGCTGGTCGAGCGCGTCGCTGCGGGTGCCGTGCACCGGGTCGACGACCACGCGCTGAGTGACGGCGATACACGTCATCGGAGGATCTCCACGCGGTGATTGAGGCAGTCCACCCTGAGGTACTCGGCTGCCGCCCAGCGGTTGTACAGGACCTCACCGGCGCCGATGACCGCCGGGATGCCGAACTGGTGTGCGCGGATCGCCATGTGGGAGTTCGCGCCGCCGTAGCGGGTGATGAATCCGGCGACCCCCTCGGAGAAGATCCAGTCGTAGCCGGGGTCGCCGCTGGGCAGCATCAGGATCTTTCCCGTCAGGTCGGCCGGATGCGCCGAGACCAGCTCCACCCGCCCGGCCGCGCACTCCTGGGTGACATAGTTCGGCTCCGTGCTGGGCAGGTGGAACGCCTTCACGTCGGCCGGTTCGGTGATCATCGGCGGGAGCACCAGCCGGCGGGTGAGCTCGTAGCGCCGCCGGCCTTCCGCGGCACACCGGCGCAGCACCGTGGCGGGGCTCTCGGCGCCGCGGTGCAGCTCGTCGACGCAGTCCACGTCGAGGTAGGACATCTCCTCGGCGTCCATGCCGACGCCGCGGCCCAGCTGGGTGAAGAGCGACAGGGCCTCGCTCAGGTGCCGGGTGAACTCGAACTTGGAGTTCTCCCGCAGCTCGATGCTGGTGATGATGAAGTTCAGCAGCCCGTACGCGTCCTGCTCCAGGCGGTGCTGGCGCAGCAGGTCGTCGATCAGGTGCATGGTCGGCGCCGGCAGCCGGAACGGCTCGGGCGCCTCCAGCCTGACCCGCGAGTTCGGCCAGTCGAAATAGCCGTCGGGCTCCTCGTCGTAGCGCGGGGAGCGGATGTCGTACGTTCCGGGGCGCAGAAAGCCGTACCGGCGCAGGAACTCGGCACGCGACAGCCCCGTACGGTCGCGCAGCATGCGGTTGGTGACCGTGTCCAGCGAGGCCATCAGCCGGGCGACGTCCCTCTCGGTGAGCACCTCGGTGTCCACCAGCGACCGCAGGATCTCGGTGGCGATGAACCCCAGCCGGGCGAAGCCGGCGAAGGCCAGGGTCCCGAACCGGCGGCAGTCCTCCAGCAGCCAGTAGATCTGGGTCGGCAGGTCCAGGTCGGACTGGCGCACCTCGCCCAGCTTCGCGCGCAGCGACGTGATGCTCGCCAGGTCCTCCCGGCGCGCCGGGTGCTCCGGATCCATCAGCTGGTTGGTCAGGGTCCGCAGCGCGCTGACGAGGTCGTCGCGCTCCTGCACGCTGAACAGGTGCTCCGCCTGGTTGCTCAGGCGTTCCTGCAGGGTGAGCGAGTAGCAGGAGAACACGACGTCGAACTCCACCTTGTCGTGCAGTTCCGGGTTCGCGGCCAACCGGTCGATGTAGTGGTCGACCAGCCGTTCGGCGAGCTCGTCGTCGATCGAGGCGGGAATCAGCGAGTTGCAGCTCTCCCGGACACCGATGTACGGCAGGCCGAAGAAGTCCACCATCAGCGGGAACCCGCGGACGTCGCGGTATCCGTACCGGGCCCGCTGGTCCGCCCAGAGACCGTCGGTGATCAGCCGCCGGTACAGCGAGAGGGCGAGCGGGTGCGGCCGCGTGCCCACGATCTCCGCGGGGTTCCAGTCCGGCATGACCCCGAAGACCGTGCGCTTGCCACGCAGGTGGGGATGCGGTTGGGCGGCCGTGCGGACCTTGGTCGCGATGGCGGTCAGCGCCTGCTCGTGGTCGACGTTGTCGAGCAGTGTCTCGACCACCATCGGCCGCACCTGCAGCAGATAGAGATCGCCGGTGTCGTCGAACGCGAACTCGATGTCGAGGTTGTCGCGCTCCAGCAGCTCCTCCAGCTCCCGGGAGAGATCCGCCAGCCGTTGCAGGTGCGGATCGCCCCGGCCGGTGCCGCTGGTCTTCCAGGCGTAGAAGGTGCGCAGCCGGGCCCGGGCCCCGCTGGTGACGGCCGCGGAGTCACCGTTCTCCTCATAGTTGATCACCAGGTACGGGGCGCCGGTGTTGGGATCGCACGTGAAGACGACCCCGGTCATGGTGGCGTTGACGACCAGCGGCTGCACCAGCACCAGCTCCTCGCCGAGCCCGTCCAGGACCGCCGTCTCCGGCCGCTGCCGGTAGGAGTCGATGACCGCGTCGACCGCGTCGCGCAGCCCTTGCCGGCCGGCGACGCCGGCCACCGACAGGTAGCTGCCCGGCATCAGGGTTCCCGCGTCGTCCTCCCGGCGGGTGCTGCTGCGCACGATCAGCGGCTGACCACCCCAGGGCCGGCTCAGCACGTCGTCGAGCAACCGGTCCGGGCCGGACTGCCAGGCGTCGACCGGGAAGTACAGCAGAGGGAGCACACGGGCGGTACGGACCAGTGGCGCGAGCTGCTCCAGCGTTTCGGCCTTGGAGCCCAGCAGGGCGGCGGGCGAGCCGCGCTGCATGGTCGGGGCAGGGTGGTGTAACGCCATGATGCTCCTTCGTTTCCGGGCGTGCTCAGGGCAGCAGGAATCCCGTCGTGAGGTCATGGATGCGCCCGGTGGAAACCGGCAAGCGAGCGCCGTCGAGGCGAAGCGGTGGTGAACATCCGCTACGCCGGTCGTTTTCTGGAGTCTTTCCGGTAACTCCCGCTGAACATCCTGCTACCCGAGCGAATGCGAGGTTAACGACCCCATGGTTTCGTCATCTGAAGTCAACCCACAGTGGACAGCTTGCGCGCCCTGAGCTTGACAATCACGGCGTAGAAACATTTGTTAATAGATAGGCAACCGACATTGTCATAAATCGTGTGCTACCTTGCCGCACCCTTTCCCTGCCGGTCACCAGGGGATGACGCCGGCGTCGTTGAAGAACGAACCGGTCGGGCCGCCGTCGGGCAGCGTGGCCAGGCGAATCGCGATGGCCGCGCCCTCCCGGGGCGGCCGTCCTCGCAAGCCGGTCGCCGACGGGCTGGCCGGCGCGGTGGTCGGCGCCGCTGACGGGGCGGACGACGCGACCGCCGGCGCGTCGTTCACCGGCTGGGCGGCGCCGCCGACGTGCTCGATGGGCGTCGAGCAGGCGCCGGCGAGGGCAACGAGGACAAGGAGGCGGGGATGGTGAAGGCGCGCACGGTTTCTCGTTCTCCTGGAGCAGGGGGACATGCTGTCATACGGTGCGATGCACGCGATCACCCGGCAGTTCGCGATCTTGGATAACGAGCGGGTAACGGTCTCGCCAGTTCGCGGCCAGCTCCTCCGGCACGCGACGGTCGGATCCGAGCGCGTCCTCGACCGCGGCAGTAGCCGCATCCGGCGGGCACGGTGGCTGGCTCAGTCCGTGGTGTGGGGTGGAGGGTGCGCGTGCAGGCGGTATCCCATTCCGCGCAGTGTTTCGATCCGCGAGTCGCCTATTTTTCGGCGTAGGTAGCGGACGTAGACCTCGACGACGTTGGAGCCGGGGTCGAAGTCCAGGCCCCATACCTGGCTCAGCAGTTGTTCGCGGGTCAGGACCTGGTCGACGTGGCGGAACAACACCTCAGCGAGGGCGAACTCGCGGGCGGTCAGCGCTACCTCCGCCGCGCCGCCGTCGATCAGGACCTTGCGGGTGCGCAGGTCGAGGGTCAGGTCGCCGGCACGCAGCATCGTCGGCTCCGGTGCGTGTCCCGGCCCTCTGAGCCTGAGCCGGACGCGGGCGAGCAGTTCGTCGAAGCCGAAGGGCTTGCGGATGTAGTCGTCGGCTCCGCTCTCCAGACCGGTGACGGTGTCGGCGACGCTGTCACGGGCGGTCAGCACGACCACGGGTAGGTCGATCTTCTCGGCACGTAGCAGGCGCAGCACGGTCAGGCCGTCGGTGACGGGTAGGCCGAGGTCGAGCACCATCAGGTCGAACGCGCCGGTTCGGGCGTACTGGTAGGCCGACTCACCGTCGGTGACCACGGTGACGACGAACCCGTTGCTGTTCAGGCCGCTCTCCAGGAACGAGGCGATCCGGGGTTCGTCCTCGGCGACCAGGACGCGGTTCACCGGTGGATCCTGGGCGAGTCGGCGGCAGCGCCGGGACGGTGTGGACGGTGGGCCGGGGTCAGGGGCAGGTCGAGGGTGAATGTCGAGCCCTTGCCCGGAGTGCTGTCCAGCAGCACCCGACCGCCGTGGGCGTGGGCGATGGAGGCGACGATGGCCAGGCCGAGGCCGGCGCCTCCGCGGCTGCGGCGGCCGGGGTGATCGAGGCGGGTGAAGCGGTCGAAGATGCGGGTCTGGTCCTCAGGTGCGATGCCGGTGCCGGTGTCGGTGACGCTGAGCCTCAGCCGGTCGGTGACCGTCGTGGCGCCGATGGAGATTCGGTCGGTGGGCCGGGTGTGGCGTACGGCGTTGGCGGCCAGCTGCATCAGCGCCTGGGTCAGCCGTTGGTTGTCGGCGAGCACCGTCTGCTCGGTGAGGTCGGACACCGTCCAGTGCCGGTCGCCCAGAGCGCCGGCCTTGGCCAGGACCTGCATCACCAGATCGGTGACATCGACTTCGGACAGGTCCAGGAAGTCGGGGCGTTCGGCCTTGGCCAGCAGCATCAGGTCGTCGACCAGGCGGTTCATCCGTTGCAGTTCGTCCAGCACGAGGGCGAGGGTCCGTTTCCGTTTCGCCGGGTCTTCGCTGATCAGTTCGAGGTGGCCGCGGATCACGGTGATCGGGGTTCGCAGCTCGTGGCTGGCGTCGTCGAGGAACTGCCGCTGGCCGGCGAAGGCGCTCTGCAAGCGGTCGAGCATCTCGTTGAAGGTGCGGGCCAGGGCGGCGACGTCGTCAGTTCCGGTCACGGTGATCCGTTGGTCGAGGTCGGACCCGCGGATCGTCTCCGCGGTCCGCCGGAGGGTTCGGATCGGGGCCAGGACCCGGCCGGCGACCTGCCAGCTCGCCAGGCCCGCCAGGCTCAGCGCCACGAAGCTGACCGCGCCCAGCACCCGGACCGTCGAGGCGACACGCTCCTTGACCGGTGCGGCGAACTCGACCACCACCAGGGCGCCGAGATCCGGGGCGCCCTCGAAGCGGACCGGGAAGACGGCGTACCGGACCGGGCCGGCAGTGCTGGTCACCGTGCCCGTCTGCGGCTGCCCCAGCCCGGCGATCCGGCCCACGAACTGCGGATCGGTGTCCAGCCGGGCCAGCGGCTCGGTGCGGGCGCGATGCGCGGGACGACCGTCGATCAGGCTGAACAGCGTCTCGTCGGCGTCGGGAACAGCCTCGGCGAGGTAGCCGGCGAGCAGGCCGCGAACCTCACGGTAGGGCTCGCCTGTCGCGGGGTCCACGGTCCGTCCCGCATAGTCACGCAGCTTGTGGCCCTCGTGGACCAGTTCCTGGTCGAGTTCGGCCTCGGCCCGTTCGGTCAGCACGCGGGCGGCGATGAGTAGTTCCGCGCTCAGCGCCAACGCCACCAGCAGCATCATCCAGCCGATGATCCGGCTGCGGGCGCTCAGGCTCACGGCATGGGGCGCAGGGTGGCGAAGCATGGCGATTCACCTGTCGGTGCAGTCGTCGTCGATGCCGTCGTCGTCATCGTCGTCTCCGGCTGTCGGCGCGGGGCCGTTGGTCACCCTGGTGGCTCCCGGCGGAGCCGGGGTGGCGGTCCCCGGAGCAGGCAGTGCGGGAGCGCGGGTCGCCGGGTCGCCCGGCTGGGTCGAGGCGCCGATCGCGGGAGCGGTCGCGGGCGGCCGGTCGCCGGCGGGGACCACGACCACGCCGCCCACGTCCAGCGGTGGGTGGGTGAACAGCGCTCCACCGAGCATCCACGCGGCAGCCAGGAGCAGCGGTACCGCAAGCAGCGCCGCCAGCCGGCGACCAGTCATGCCATCAAGTCTCCGTCGCAGCCTTGCGGCCGGATGAGCCAACGATGAGAAAACTCTCGGGTCCGCGGCGATGCTCGCGACCGTCGACGACCCGCTGACCGAGATGAGAGGTCTCTAAGGCAGGGCCAAGGCGGGTGTCATCCCGGGCGCCCAACCTCGTAGACATGACGGTCTTGCAGCACCAGCGCTCGTCCGGCCCCGGACGGATGGTGACGTCCGGTCAGGCGAGCCCGGCCGTGTCTCTGTGGGCGCGCGACGTCTTGGCCGCGGCGGTTCCGGCTCTGGCCGGCGGCCTGGACCGGGTCGTCATGCTGCGTGATGGCCACCGGCGGCTGGCTCTGGTCGAACTCCGCGACGGCCGGTGGCTGGCGCTCAAGCGGTATGGCGACAGCCAGGGCGCGTGGACCCGGCAATGGTTGCAGCGGCTGACCGAAGCGGGTTTCGCCCCACCGGCCCGATTCGCGGTGACTCCGGCGCGGGGTTGGTCCGGTATCCACCACACCCTGGTCACCGACGTGGCTCGCGGTCACGCCTGGGCCCACTGGTTGCGGGCTCCGGCCGCCGGCCGCGCCGCCGCGGTCGCCGCCGCCGACTGGCTGATCCGGTTGCAGTCGCTGTCGGTGACGCTGCCCGACCGCACTGATTACCGCGCCGAGGCGCAGCTGCGCCGGCAAGCCGGCCGGCTCGCCGACCGGTATCCGGATCACGCCACCCGGCTGCTGCGGGTCGCCGAGACGACCCATCGACGGTTGCACGACGACCGGCAGGCGGCCGGCCCCGCCCTGGTGCCCTCCCACGGAGACCTGCACCCGGAGAACCTGCACCTGACACCCGGTGGATCGCCCACGGTGACCGCCATCGACGTCGACACCGCGGGGTTGCGCCGGCCGTCCTACGACGTCGGCTATGCGCTGGCCCAACTGCTGGTCGCCTCATGGATGCGCACCGGATCGTTCCGGCCCGGAGCCGGCGCCGGCATGGCGTTCTGGCGCCGGTGGACGGCCCACGACGGCGCCGGCGCCGACGCCGTGCCGGCCGAGGTCGCTCGCACCCTGATGCAGAGCCTGCACTTCGAGCTGATCATCTACCGCACCGCCCGGACAGACCTGCTCGACCGCTGGCTGGACATCGCCGAGGCGGTGCTCGCCGACGGCCTCTGCGCCGCCTTCCACACCCTGACCACCGTCCAGGAGCCCGTGCCATGACCGCTGCCCCGATCGCCTTCGTCCACCACGCCAACCAGTTCCTGATCACCGACGGGTACGCCGACCGGGACGGGATCAGCACCATCGCCGCCGGCTACGACGCGGTCCTGTCGCTGCACGTCGAACTCGGCGTCCCGGCCTCGCTGCACATGTCCGGCCCGGTGCTGGAGGCCATCGCCTGGCACCGGCCCGCCCTGCTGGCCCGGCTTCGCCAGCACCTGGCCAGCGGGGTGGTCACCCTGATCGGTGGCACCTACGGGGAGAACGTCATGCCGCTGGCCTCGCCCCGCCACAACCGCCGGCAGCTGCGGGCCTTCCACGAGCTCGCCGAGGATCTGCTCGAAGTCCCCCGCCGGCGGCTGAAGACCGCCTGGGTGCCCGAACGGGTGTGGGCCACCGCGTCGTGCGCGCCGCCGCTGCGCGACGCCGCCGCTACCGGCGTGCGCTACCAGCGGGTGCTGCTCGACGATCGGCTGTCCCATCCCCTGCGCGAGGGCCGCTACCCGGGCAGCGCGCGGGAAGCCTTCGACGCCGACGGCCCGTACCGCTGGCACAGCGACGGTTTCCCCGCCAGCGTCCACGGCCGGCTGCACCGCCCATCGCTGAGGCCGTACCGCATCGCCGAAGGCCAGGGGCTGGTCGCCGTCCCCATCGCCTCCCACCTGCGCTACCTGGTGCCACCGCACGACCCCGGCCACCTGCGGCTGCTCACCGAACTCGGCGAAGACGCCCAACAGGCCCCCGAGGGATCACTGCTCGTCTTCGCCGACGACCTCGAACGGGTCGCCGGCGTCGCCGGCTGGGAACAGGGGCTGGAACGCTACGCACGGTTCCTGCGCTGGCTGACCCACAGCCACGCGGTACGCCCGGTCGCGCTCGACGACTGGTGCGGTCGGATCGACCCCGCACCCGAGCTACCCGTGGAGGCCGGCACCTACTACGAACTGGCCCACCAGCACGGCGCCGGCGAGAACTACGCCCGATGGGCCGACGACCCACGGTGGCGCCCGCACGCCGATCGCCTCGACCACGTGGAGGCCACCCTCGAACAGGCCGAGAACGACGGCGCCGACCCCACCCTGTGCGCGCTGGCCGAACGGCTGGTGCTGCTCGGGCGCCACGAGACCGCCTGGCAGGACCCCGGCACCGAAGGCGGCCGCTCCCCCGCCCCGTGGGCGCGGGCCACCGCCGTCCACGCCGCCGACGCGTTGCCCGTGCTCGCCGCCGCCCGCTGGGCCGCCGACCCGAGCCCGCACGGTCCGCGGGTCCTGGTCACCGACGTGGACGAGGACGGCGGCGAGGAGGTCGTTCTCAGCAGCGACCGGCTGTTCGCCGTGCTCTCCCCGCGTCACGGGGGCCGTCTCAGCCTGCTCGTGCGCCGCGACACCCACACCAGCGCGGCTCCGTGCGCGGTGATGCTCGTGGGCAACCCGGCCGACCACTGGAACTTCCAGGCCGAGCTGCACCAGCACATGCGGACGCCGCCCAACCATCCGGGCGCGCTGGCCGTGCTCGGCACCGAGACCCACCGGCACGAGCTGGGCCGCGTCACCGTCACCCCCGCGGCCGCGGTCGTCGAACTGATCGACGTCGAGCCCGGTCCCGACCGGGGCCTGACCAAGCAGATGCTCCTGACCGCCGACGGCACCGCCCTGGTGGTGTGCGTACGGCGCAGCGGCCTACCCGGAGAACTGCGCACCACCGTCGCGCTCTCCCCGGACTACCCGGGGCTGCTACGGGCCGGCCGCCGCCACACCAGCCTGCGCCAGGGCCGAACCTGGTGGGGCGCCAGCACCCCCATGATCGACGCATGGGTCGCGCACGACCCGGCCGAACACACCGGCCAACTGGTCGCCACCAGCCCGGCCACCGGACACGCCCTGGTCGGCGCCGTCGACGGCTGCGGCCGCCACCTGCACCTGGTGCTGGGCACCGGCCCGGTCGACGACAGCACCGGCGCGGCACACATCGCCGCCGCCGACGCCCGGCTACACGCGGCCGCGCCGGCCGGGCAGACCACCACGATGCCCGCGACGGTCGGAGCCGGGTGAACACCACCATGATCCGTACGCGAAGAGTTCCAGCATCGTCGAGAGGCAAGGAGTGACCGTGTTCGAGATCCTGCGCCGTTTCGGCCCCAACCTACGCCCCTACCGACCCCGGATGGTGGCCGGTGGCGTGCTGGTGATGCTGGTGGCGGCCGTCGAACTCGCACAGCCATGGCCGCTGATGGTCGTCGTCGACGACGTCCTGAGACAGCGGCCGCCCAGCGGCCTGTTCGGCGATCTGCTCGGTCCGGTCGCCGACTCCCCGACAGCCGTGCTCGCCGTCTGCGCCCTGTCCCTGGTCGTGCTCGCCGCCCTGGCCGCGCTCGGCACCTACCTGGCCTCCCGGCTGTTGCAGGGTGTCGGGGAGCGGCTCGTCGCCGACCTGCGCGCCGACATCTTCACCCACCTGCAACGTCTGTCCCTCACGTTCCACGACCAGCGACGGGTCGGGGACCTCGCCGCCCGGCTGACCGGCGACGTGACAGCCGTCCAGGCGCTGCTGGTAGCCGCTTTCAGCACGCTACTGCCCAACCTGGCCCTGCTCATCGGCATCGTCGTCGTGGCGATCGCGATCCAGCCGGTCTTCGCCGTGCTGCTGCTGTGCGTCACCCCGGCGCTGTATGCCGTCGTCCGGCACTACCGCGGCGCCATCAAGCACGCCTCCCGCGAAGCGCGTACCCATGAGGGCCGGCTCTCCGGCCACGTCACCGAGACCCTGACCACGATCCGCCTGGTGCAGTCCTTCGCCGCGGAGCGCCGCGTTCTGGAGCGGTTCCGCACCCACAACCAGGCCCGGCTCGACGCCGGGCTCCGCGCCGTGGAACTGCAATCACGGCTTCCCGCCGCGGTCGAAATCGTGGCCCAGGCCGGCCGCGCCACCGTGATGTTCGTAGGTGCCACCCTCGTCCTGCGCGGCCAGCTCAGCCTGGGTGTCCTGCTGGTGCTGCTGGCCTACCTGCAACAGGTGTACGCCCCGATGAAAGCCCTTGCCCGGCTCACCTCGACGATCAGCAAGGCACAGGCCGGCACCGAACGCGTGGAAGAGGTGCTGCGGTCCACCGCGATGGTCCACGAGCGCCCCGATGCCACGCCCGCTCCCCGGCTGTCCGGCGACGTCGAACTCAGAAACGTCTGCTTCGGCTATCAGCCCGGCCAGCCCGTCCTGCACGAGGTGTCCCTGCACGCCCGCCCCGGCCAGGTCGTCGCCTTCGCCGGGCCCACCGGGGCCGGCAAGTCCACCATCGCCACCCTCGTACCCCGCCTCTACGACGTCACCGCGGGCCAGGTCCTCCTCGACGGCCACGACGTCCGCGACCTCACCCTCCGCTCGGTACGCAGCCAGGTCGCCGTCGTCCTCCAGGAACCACTGATGATCTCCGGCACAATTCTCGACAACATCGCCTACGGCGCCCCCCACGCCAGCCGGGACGAGCTGCTCGCCGCCGCGCAGGCCGCCTACGTCGACGAATTCGTCGACCGCCTCCCCCACAGGTACGACACCCAGGTCACCGAGGGCGGCCTCTCCCTGTCCGGCGGTCAGCGACAGCGCATCGCCATCGCCCGCGCCCTCGCCGCGGACACCCCCATCGTGGTGCTCGACGAACCCACCAGCGGGCTGGATCCGATCAGCGAGTCCTACGTGATGCGCGGCCTGGCCCGGCTCACGGCCGGGCGCACCGTCCTGGTCATCGCCCACCGCCTGACCACGCTGCGCCACGCAGACCGGGTCTTCGTCATCGACCGCGGCCGTGTCGTCGAAGCAGGCACCCACGCCGAGCTCACCAGCCGGCCGGGACGATTCCGCGACATGAACGACCTGCTGGCCGCACCGTCGTCAGCCGGCTCGTCCAGCGCCTCGACCATGGCCGGACATCGTCACAGCACCGCCAGGAACCTGGCACGAACCGCCTGGGCAGACGCCGCAGGCGGGTCCTCGTCCGGGGCTGGCGCCGGATGAGGACCCGCCTGGCGGTGTGTCAGTGCTGGTCGAGGGTGGCGATCTCGCGGACGGCCGCGGCGATCGCGGCGTGGTCCTTGCGCAGGATGGCGCCGTGGTTGCTGGGAACCTTCGCGTGGATCCTGATGTTCGCGTTGCCGGCGGTTACCTTGTCGAGGTTGGCGCGGATCCGTTCCTGCTCGTCGCCGCGGCTGCCCAGGGACTGGCCGGAGGCGATCACGTAGCGGGTCGGGACGGTGATCGCGTCGAGCACCGGGCACAGTTCGTTCTCGCTGCCGATCCGGCCGAGTTCGATGTTGCTGTCGGCCTGCTGGCCGGGGGTCAACCGGGGCATCAGCCCGAACGGGCGCAGCAGCGGGCTGATCCAGCGGAGCCGGCCGAAGAGCTTCCGGATGCGCTGTTCCATGGCCTCGTCCAGCCAGTCGTACGGCATGGCGCCGTCGACCAGCACCGCGCCGATGGTGCGCTCCGGGTTGCGGCTGGCCCAGTGGGCGGCGGCGTACGCCCCGTAGGACCAGCCGACCAGCAGCGCCCGGTCCACGCCCCGGTCGGCGAGGACCACGTCGATGTCACGGACCACGGTCTCGAAGGAGTAGTCGGCGGACGTCCTCGACTTTCTGCCGCGTCCTCGTTCGTCGTACGTGATGTGGCGGAAGCCCGGGCCCAGGCCGGTGATGACGTGTCGCCAGTAGCCCTGGGTGGCGAACTGTCCGTTGAGGTAGACCACCGGGATCCCGGGGCCGCCCGTGTCGGTGAAGGCGAGTGCGGTGTCGTCGATTTCGATCGTGCCGGTGGTCATCTGTTTCTCTCTTTCGTGGTCAGAGGCTGCGGGCGGTGATGTCGCCGTGGGTGGTGGTGGCGTGGATGGTGAGGGCGGCGGCGGTGCCGTCGGTGTTGAGCAGGGTGTTGTTGATGCGGCCGTAGCCGGTGCCGGCGTCGAGGGTGGCGGACACGCCGTGGGCGGCGGCGACGGCCACGTTGCCCATCTGGGTGCGGAGCACGACCGTGCCGCCGGTGGCCTCGGCGACGGTGATGTCGCCCTTCTGGGTGCTGATCTCGGCCGGGCCGGTGAGGCGGCCGATGGTGACGTCGGCGCCGAGGGCGTCGATCGTCAGGCTGCCCGCTTCGTCGATCTTGACGGTGCCGTGCAGGCCGGTGGCGGTGACGTCGCCGAGCCGGCCGACGCCGCGGAACTCGGCGGCGCCGGCGGTCGCCTCGATGCGGGAGCCGGACGGGACCTGGAGGGTGACCTCGACGGTGCCGGACGGGCCGAACATCTGCTTCGTCGCGGCGGGGCCGGTGACCCGAACGACGCCGTCGGTGAACTCGACCGTGGTCTGCTCGGCGGCCTTCACGTCGCGGCTCTTGGCCGGGTCGATCGGCCGGACCTCGACGGTGGCGTCCGAGCGGTCGGCGGCGATGACCTGGATGCGGCCGGCGGGGATGTTCAGGACGGCGGTGACGGCGGTGGTGGTGTCGAACTTGTACATGATGTTCTCCCTGCGAGCTCGTTGTTTCCGATGCAGGAAACGCTACGTTGCGTTTGCGAATCCAGCAACAAGCTTGTTGCACTGCAGTGGGAAACAACCAGCTCATCGCCATCATTTCGTTGCAACTGCCATCCAGCTAATGCAATGGCGGCGTTGCAATAGGGTGGACTGAACGCTACTTCTGCGACAGTGGGGCGCGACGGTTGAACGCCGAGGACGGGTCCAATGCGCCGTCGATGATCCGGGCCGCCTCATATAGTCAGGTGGTAGGGCGCGGCACACGGAACGGGGGTGCAGCGATGGTGGGCATGCCCATGCTCGACAGGGCCGTACTCGACGCCCCCACCCGGCTACATGCCGTCTCGCAAGCCCGCGAAACCTTCGCCGGCAGGCCCGTCGGCTTCGATGCCATCGCCCGGATGACCGCCCGTCTCACGCACGCCCCCATCGGGATGATCTCTCTGCTCGGCAACACCGAAGAAGAGCTCATCGGGCAGTGCGGGGTTCCCGAGTGGTTCGCACCGGACCGGCACGGTGCACGCCGGCACGCGCTCTGCGCCTACGTGGTCTGCGGCAACGACGTGCTCGCGGTCGAGGAGCTGCTTGCGGGCGAGGTCGCGTCCGACGATCCGCTCCGGAACAACCCGCTGCTCGTCGATGGCGGAATTCGCGCCTTCGCCGGTGCCCCGCTCCGCGACGGGGCCGGCCGGCCGTTGGGTGCGGTGTCGGTCGCCGACACCGTGGCGCGCGCGTGGGATCCGGGCGAACTCGCGGTACTTTCCGAGGTCGCCGAGATGCTCCGGTTCGAGCCGGACGGCGAGGCCGCCCGCGCCACGCTCATCGAGGAGCCTCCGCCCTCCGGGCCGACCGGCCAGGCCTGGCCGTCGAGCATGCAGGCCGGCTTCGAGGGGGACCGTCAGTTCTTCGCCGCGCTCCTGGACAGCCTGCAGGTCGGCGTGGTGGTGGCCGACAGCACCGGCCGCCCGGTGCTGGTCAACAAAATGTCGCGCGAGCGGAACAAGGTTCCCGCCGGCCTCTCTCCGGAGGAGGCCATCGCATTGATCTGCCGCCGGCTGTACCACCCCGACGGCACTCCGTTCGAGCGACACGAGATGGCGTACGTGCGGGCGCTCGTCGACGAGACCGTGCAGCGAGCCGAATCGATCTCGCACGGTCCCGGGTTCCTGGACCAGCACGTGGTCGCCTACGGCAAGGCGCTCCGCACCGACGAGGGCAAGGTGCTCGGCACCGTCACGACGGTCCTCGACGTCACCGACCGGTGGCGCGCCGACCGGTTCCGCGAGTGCAATCTGCGGATCGCCACCATGCTCAACCACGCTGACACCGTCGAAGAGGCTGGTCCGGAGCTGGTCAACGCGCTGGGCGAGGCCCTGGACTGGCCGTGCGTCGCGCTCTGGCTGGCCAACCCGGCCGAACGGGTGCTCGACCTCGTCGCGCACCACGTCGACCCCGGCATCGCGCTCGCCGCGCCGATTCCGGCACGGATGGGGCGTGGCGCGAGCGTGACGGGTGAATGCTGGCGGAGCGGCACGCTGCTGTGGGTGCCGCAATATGCCGAGTCCCGGTACGTCCGCGGGCCCGGAGCTCGGGAGTTCAGCCCGGCCGGTGAAGGGCCGCGTCTGTACACAGCGGTGGCGGTGCCGATCCGCGATGAGGACTGCGTCGTCGGCGTGCTGACCTGCTTCGCCGACACGGTCGAAAACGACAGGCCGTTGCTCACCGGCCTGCTCGAGGACATCGCCGAGCAGGTCGGCTACTTCCTCGCCCGTCGCCGCAGCATGGAACTGGCGATGCAGTTGGTCCGCGCGAGGGACGACTTCATCGCCCTGGTCGGGCATGAGCTGCGCACGCCCCTGACGTCGATCACCACCTGCAGCGACCTGTTGCTGGAGGACGAAGAGCTGTCCGGCGACGCGCGTGAGCTGGTCGAAATCGTCAGCCGCAACGTCGGATCCGTGCATGCGATCATCGACGACCTGCTCGACCTCGCCGCCCTGGAGTCGGGCCACCTGAGACCGCATCTGCTGCCGATCGACCTGGTCGCCGTCGTCTCCGACGCGATCGCGGAGCTCGGCGATCAAGGCGGGACCCGGCTGCACACCGGCTTGCCGAGCACGGTGATGCTGGCCGGCGACGCCCGGCGGTTGCGTCAGGTGGTGGACAACCTGCTTTCCAACGCCGTCAAGTACAGCCCCGACGGCGGTGACATCCATGTCGAGTTGGTCGCCGGGGAGGACTTCGCGGAGCTGGCCGTCACCGACAGCGGTATCGGCATCCTCCCGGACGACCGGGACCGGCTGTTCGACCGTTTCTACCGAGGCGACAACGCCCGCCACAACATCCCCGGATCAGGGCTGGGGCTGACCCTGGTGCGAGCCATCGTGCAGGCGCACTGCGGCACCGTGGCCCTGGATCCCACCAAGAAGGACGGAACCCGCATCCTCGTACGCCTGCCGCTGCACGCCGCGGCGACGACGCCGGCCGATGGACAGCCCGGTGTCGCGCTGCGCTACCCCCTGCGGGGCGTGTTCCGGCCGCTGGAGCCGAACCGGCACGTGCCGGAATAGGGAATACGGCGGATCGGGATCGCTTGCCGGGCGAGGTCGGCCCGGCTCTCCAACGTCGGCGCGCCCGCGTGAGGGTGACTGGCCGGACTCGAACCGCGCCGCCTCCAGGTCCACAACCTGGCGCTCTACCTGATGAGCTACAGCCACCATGCCGTCACCGGCGACTCCGGTGACGGGTCGTACCCGTGCCGGGACTCGAACCCGGGACAGCCGGTTTGTAGGACCGGTGCTCTCGCCGCTGAGCTACACGGGCATGCGTGTTCCGGCCTGGAATCGAACCAGGGACCTCCGTCTTGTCGAGGCGGCGCTCTACCAACTGAGCCACCGGAACGGGAGCGGGGACGGGATTTGAACCACGTGATCTCCGGCTTATGAGGCCGGCGAGGACGACCGAGCTCCTCTACCCCGCAGTACGCCGTCGGGGACTCGAACCCCGGACTTGCCGCTTAAGAGGCGGCAGCTCTACCAGCTGAGCTAACGGCGCGTGACGTCCCTTGGGCGGGACTAAGTGGACCCGGTCGGAGTCGAACCGACAACCTTCGCTGTGCAAAAGCGTTGCTCTACCAATTGGAGCTACAGGCCCGAGGGTGTTTCTGCGGTGGACACGAGCGGGAAACAGGAAAGCCGCCCGTTCCTCGAATGGCGAGGTGGGCGGCCAGGACGCAGAAAATGCTGCGCTATCCGCTCCACCGATGCGGGCCATGACCTCGCCGGTGCAGTCTCGCCGCCACGACGGGCACGGCGGACCCATATCGCTTGGCCCGGGTTTGGGCGGTCGCGCACGTGGGCTGCGTCAACATGACGGTTCAACTCCCTTCGACGATCATGGTGTTGCGGGTTCTTCGCCCGCCTCACCGGCGTTGAGATCACTCTGCATCATGCCTGCGGAATGCGCGACGTATTTATCGGTCGTTCTGTCGTTGCGCGGGTGATCGGCCCGGCCGGATGGGTCCGGCCGGGCCTGGCGTGGGTCAGGCGAGCGGTTCCAGGTCGAGGTGGAAGCGTTCGGCGACCAGGTCGATCCGCTTGTTCAGGAGGTCCTCGTCGGTCGCCTCGATCAGCACCGTTCCGGCGGCGGACGCGGAGTGCAGGCGGGCGCCGATCGTGCTGCCACGCCGTACCCGTACCGTCGCGCTGATGACGCCGTCGATGGCGCGCAGTTCGCCGGCGTCGGTGACCGCTTTCACCCGGCCCGGACGGACCGGGAGGAGGCAGACGGCGACGAGGCCGTCGCGTACCGGACGGGCGGGGGCGGTGGGGGCGGGCAGGCCGAGGGAGATGCGGTTGAACGCCTCCCACAGGTCCACCCCGTAGGCGGCCTTGATCATGTCGGTGATGCCGCCGCCGGCCGGGCGGCAGGAGATCTCGCCCACGACGAGGTCCGGTCCGGACTGGTAGACCTCCAGGTGGGTGACGCCGTCGCGGAGGCCGAGGGCGGTGACCACCGATGCGTGCAGGCGGCGTACGGCTTCGGTCTCGGGTCGCTGTTCGGGGAGCAGGTGGGAGCCGTTGAGCCGGCCCACCGGGTCGAGTTGTGAGACCAGGTAGCGTCCGACGGAGGCGAAGACGAGCCGGCCGTCTTGCACGATGGCGTCGGAGTGGTATTCGGCGGACATCGTCACCATCCGCTCGACCAGCAGCGGGCAGGCGGCGCGGCGCAGGGTGTCCCCCGCGGCCGAGGCGGTGAAGGCCTCCAGTTCGGCGGCGCCGGTGAAGCCGTGGACGTTCATCGAGCCGGTGCCGAACGCGGGTTTGAGGACCACCGGCCCGCCGAGTTCGTGGGCGGCGCGAACGGCGGCCGGCAGGTCGGCGGCGACCCGGTGCGCGGCCACCGGCAGTCCGGCGCGGGTGAGCGCGGCCTTCATCACCGCCTTGTTGGTGAACCGGTTGGCGACCTCGAAGCCGATGCCGGGCAGTCCGAGGTAGGAGCGCAGGTAGCCGCCGGCCGGCACGCTGCGTTCGGACGGGGTGACGATGTGGTCGATCGGGTTGCCGGCGAGCAGGCGGAGCGCGGTTTCCCGTACGGCGGTGAGGTCACCGATGTCGTCGACGAAGGTGAGGTGGGCGTCGCCGGGGTACTGCGCCCGGTAGGCGGGTTCGGTGAGCACGTCGATGTGGGCGCCGGGGGCGGCCTGCCGCAGCTCGTCCAGGGCTTCGGCCTTGCCCGAGTTGATCATGAGGATGCGGGTCACGACGTCTCCTCCAGTGTGGTGAAGGCCCGGTCGAGATACCACAGGGTGTAGGCGTGCACGGCGAGCCACACTTCGGTGGTCCGGAGGGCGTCCTGGTACTTGAGCCAGCCGGCCAGGGCGTTCGCGGCTCCGATCAGCAGCCGGGCGCGGGCCGGTGCCGGATCGTGCGCGGCGGTGTCGGCGGCGAGCCGGTCCTCGAACCCCTGGAGCACCGGGTCGATCGTGAACGGTGTGCGCAGGCCGGTCAGGTCCAGGACACCGTCGGCCGGTGGGGACGGCGGGCCGTCGAGCAGTTGCGCGGTGGCGCCACGGGCGATGGCGGTGAGCAGCCCGCTCATCGGCAGGGCGCTGTGCAGGAGGGTGGCGTAGTCGTACGCCGGGTCGCCGTAGCCGATGTCGGGCCGGTCGCGTCCGTCCCAGACGGTGCGCGGGTCCACGAAGATCGGGGATCCGTCGGCCCGCCGCATCATGTTGCGCAGGTGGACGTCGCCGTGCACCAGGCAGCCGTGGCCGGGTTCCAGACGTGGGTACACCTCGTACAGGCGCTGGGTGGCCTCCTGGAAGGACGGCAGCAGCCGCCCGCCCGGTACGCGGACCCGGGCGCCGAGCACCTCGTCGGCCCGCCAGCCGGGCAGCAGTGCGGCGAAGGTGCCGCGGTATCCGGGGTGCTCGACGACGGCCTGGAACCGGTCGCGGTACAGGTACGCGGCGACGGTGGGGGTCCGCTGCTGTGTGGAGGTGCGGTACAGCGTGTCGAGGAGCTCCAGATGCGGCCGCATCGTGTCCGGCGCGTCGGGGCGCAGGCGCCACCGGCCCTCGTCGGCGAAGACGATCTCGTCCAGGGTGGCCGGGTCGGCCTGTTCCATGACGCTGGTGGCGAGCGTGCCGTCGAGGTGGGTGCCGAAGCGGCGCGGGAACAGCGGCGGCTGCCGGTGGGCGGCGAGGTGGTCGTTGACCCGGTCGACGAACTCGGCCTCGGCCGTGACCACGTCGCGCGAGCCGACCTTGGCGACCAGGGCCGGGTCGGCGCCGAAGGCCACGATGCCCAGTGAGTCGGCGCCGTTGGCGTACGCCGCCCGGACGGTGGCCGGTTCGCCGAGGGTGACGTCGGCGGTGTCCGCCCAGGTTCGCAGCCGGTCGGCGACGAGCAGGTCGATGACGGCGCGGGTGTGCTGGGCGCTGTCGGTGATCCGGTCGATCATCGTGCCGTGGCGGGGGCCGTCGAGGAACAGCGTCCAGCGGGACAGGTAGCGGTTGCCGTCGCGGTCCACGTGAGGCAGGCGGGCGGCGTCGTCGCCCGGCTGCCGGACGGCGGCCGCGAGGTCGGCCGGCAGGTGGGCGTGCTTCTGCGGGTCCTCGGTGCTGAGCGCGGCCACGGTGATGCCGAGGCGGCGGACCTCGTGGTGGACGGCGCCGAGCAGCAGCGTCTGGCTGGTGCAGCCGGACAGGTCGTGGTGCTGTTCGCCGACGCCGTGGCCCGGGTAGGCGAAGACGATCACCGGGTCGCCGGCCGGCGTGCCGAGCAGTCGCCGTACGGTGTCGATCTCGTCGGTGGTCGCGGCGCGGACCCGCCCGTGCAGGTCGACCGGATTCGTGGTGGCGGTCATGGTCAGGCCTCGACCGGGATCGGCGCGCCGGCCATCGCCGCGTCGACGATCTCGGCGGCACGGAACGGCATGAGCGACAGCAGGACCTCGCTGAATCCGTGGGTCGCCTCGCCGTACCCCTGAAGGAAGATCTTGGGCCGGAACCGCGGCGTGGCCTCGATGTCGTAGGTGCGGCGCAGGGCGTAGCGGTCCGGCTGGGCCATCGTCAGGTGCCGCTGGACGTCGTGCAGCACGGGCACCGGCATCGGGTAGCGGTAGCCGGTGGCCAGGATGATCGCGTCGGCGTCCAGGGTGGTGGTGTCGCCGGTGTCGCGGCGGCGCAGGTGCGCGGTCGCCTTGTCCGGGCCGTTCTCCGCGGCCGTCAGCTCGCTCCAGCGGTGCAGGGTGACGGCCTGCGAGCCGGTGACGAGGTCCTCGTAGTGTTCCCGGTAGATGGTGGGGATCAGGTCGTAGCTGACGCCGGTGTGCGCGGCGAGGCCGTAGGTGTCGAGCACCTCGCCACGGAACTCCTCGCGCTGGCCGTAGAACCAGCCGGGCATCGCCGGGTCGAAGAACTCGTTGATGAAGTGCGTGTCGTCCTCGGGGCGCAGCGCGAAACCGCGGATGACCTGGTCGATGCGGGCGTTCGGGTAGGTGCGGCGCAGGTGCAGGAAGACGTCGGCCGCGGTCTGCCCGGCGCCGACGATCGCGAACCGGTACGGCGCCGCGGTGTCGGTGTACGACTCGTCCAGCCGGTGGGCGGTCTCGGAGGCGTGGAAGACGCGCGGGCCCGCCTGGACTCCGGCCGGCAGGTGCGGCTGCCCGCCGGGCGCGATGATCAGGTTCCGGGTGCGTACGGTGCGCTCGGTGCCGTCGGCCAGGTCGCGGACCACGACGTCGAGCAGTTCGACGTCGTCAGCGGCGCCGGCGACGGGGTGGACGGCGACGACCTCGGTGCCCCAGTGGACGCGGTCGGCGAAGCGTGCGGCGACCCATCGGTAGTAGTCGTTGAATTCCGTACGCGTGGGGTAGAAGGTCCTGAGGTTCACGAATTTCGCGAGTCGCTCACGGTCGGCGAGATAGCTCAGGAACGAATAGTCGCTGCGGGGGTTCCGCATGGTGATGAGGTCCTTGAGAAAGGACACCTGCATCTCCGCGCCGGCGAACATGAGGCCCTCGTGCCAGGAGAACTCCGGCTTGCGGTCGAAGAAGACGGCGCGCACCGGCTGCCCGGCCTCCTCGGCCGCGATGGCGACGGAGAGGTTGGCGGGGCCGAAGCCGATGCCGACGAGATCGTAGGTCGATTCAGACATGAATTGCTTTCCCCCGGTGATGGTTCATTGTCGCGACGACCGTGTCGCACCATGAATGTCGAATGGCTCCGCCCGCCGTGGCGGGAATTCTCGAGCCGGTCAGGCAGGCGCCGAATGGAGGGGGCGTGGACACCCTCTAGAAACTTTCTGTTCACCTGTTCGGCGGCCTCCAGAAACGTAACGGCTGCCGCTAACCGGACACAACGCCCCTCTCAACTACTGGGAAAAGGGTGCTCCGAAGGCATGTTGAGCAGCTCGTATTCATAAACGTCGAGACAGTTTTCGAGCACTCGGCCGGGATCCCCCGAAAACGCCGCTGAGCTGCGTCGATGCCCCGAAACGGAACGGCGATCGACCAGCGTTGTGATCTCTCTCATTCCGGAAACCGTTCACGGTCTATTCCCCCGCTGTTAATGTGGCTGGCATTCCACAGAAACACCACCTCGGGAGTTGCTCCGCCATGACCTCATCGCCGGACGGGCGCCCTGCCGTCCTGCTCATCGGTGGCTCCCCACGCGCCCTGCGACAGGCCGCCGCGACCGGCGCCCGAGTGGTGCTGCTCCAGCCGCCGGGGTGGTCGGATCCCGGCGCCGCCCGGCAGGCGCACCACATCGAGCTCGTGGACTACACCGACCCGGACGTGCTGCCCGGCGTCGCCCGGGATCTGCACGCCCGCTACGGATTCACCCGTGCCGTGTCGCTGACCGAACCCGGCCTGGTGCCGGCCGCCCTGGTCAACGAGCAGCTCGGTCTGGGCGGAACCCCGGCCGGGGTGGTACGGCTGCTCAAGGACAAGCTGGCGATGCGGGCACGTCTCGCCGCCGCCGACCTGAGCCCGGTCCCGGCGGCCGCGCTCGGCGACGTCACCGATCTGGCCGCCTTCGCCGCACGCCACGGCACACCGGCCGTGGTCAAACCGGTCGACGGGGTGGGCAGCCTCGCCGTCGTCCGCCTGGACCGTCCCGGCGACGTCGACAGTGTGTGGTCGCGGGCCCGGCGTGCGACCGGCCGGCCGCTGATGGCCGAGGGGTACCTCGACGGCCCCGAGATCAGCGTCGAGGCGTTCACCTTCGGGCCGGGCGACCATCGGGTGCTGGCCATCACCGACAAGCTGGTGGGCGCCAACTTCGTGGAGGTCGGGCACACCGTTCCGGCCCGCCTGGCGCCCGGCGACGCCGCCCGTGTGGAGGCGCTCACCGTGGCGTTCCTGGACGTCGTCGGCCTGACCGAGGGGCCGTCGCACACCGAGATCAAACTGACCGCCGACGGGCCGCGCATCGTCGAGTCGCACAACCGGGTCGGCGGCGACAAGATCGCCGATCTGGTCCGGCTGACCACCGGCGTCGACCCGGTCACGCTCAGCTTCGCCTGGCCGCTCGGGCTTGCGGACCGTCCGCCGGCCGGCGCCGTGCCGCGGGCGGGAGCGGCGATCCGCTTCCTCACCCCCGCGCCGGGACGGGTGCGGGCGGTGCGAGACCTCGACCGGGTACGCGCCGAGCCCTCCGTGGTCGCCGCGGAGGTGACCGTGGCGCCGGGCGACGTCGTCCCCGAACTGGCCCGGTCGGACTCCCGTGCGGGATACGTGATCGCGCGGGCCGCGGACGCGGACCGGGCGGCCGTGCTCGCCCAGCGGCATGCCGCGACGATCACCATCGACACCGTGCCCTGCGAGGCTTCCTGATGAGCTCCACCGTCACCCATGTCGTCGCCGGATTCAGCGATGTCCTGCTGTCGAGACTCGACGGTCTCCTTCCCGCCGGATCGGTGCTGGTCCTGGAGGATCCCCAGGTGGCGTCGGCGCGTGACGCCGTACGCCGGGCGGCCGCCCACCCGTGTGTCGCCGCGCTGACGGGCGCGCCGGTGCAGCGCGAGGACGATCCCGGCGCGGCGCCCGCCGCGGTGGCCCGGCCGGCCGGGCTCCAGGCCGTGCTGCCCGCCGTCGAGTACGCGGTGGTGGCCGCCGCCGGCCTGGCCGAGAGCTGGCGGGTCCCGGGCGCCGGGGTGCCCGCCGCCCGGCTCCTGCGGGACAAGGCCCGGCTGCGTCACGCCGCCGGCGCCGCCGGGCTGCCGCAGCCGGCCTGGCGCGTGGTCGCCGGTCTCGACGAGGCCGCCGCCTTCCGCGCCACCCTGGGCGGCGCGTGCGTGCTCAAGCCCGCGAACCGGCAGGCCAGCCTCGGGGTGCAGCTGCTGGAGCCGGAGGACGACCTCGCCGGCGCCTGGCGGCGGCTGATCGGCGCCGACGAGCCCCGGCTGCGCGGTGAGCTGTCCACCGGCCGCTACCTGATGGAGCAGCGGCTGCGGGGCCGGGAGGTCAGCGTCGAGATGCTCGTCGATCAGGGGCGGCCGGGATTCGTCAACGTCTGCGCGAAGACCGTGCAGCCCGGACCGAACCCGGTGGAACTCGGCCATCAGGTGCCGGCCGACATCGCCGAGCCGGACCGGGAACGGCTGGCGGCGCTGACCGCCGCTCTGGCGGCCGCGATCGGTTTCCGGTCGGGCGTGCTGCACGCCGAGTGGATCGTCACCGCGGACGGCGGACCGCACCTGGTCGAGTGCGCCGGGCGGCTGCCCGGCGACCGGATCGTCGACCTGATCGACCTGGCGTACGACCTCGACCTCACCGCCGCGTGGATGACGATCCTGCGGGGCGGCCCGGGACGGCCGCGCACCGCGGCCCGCCGTGGCGCGGCCATCCGCTTCCTGACCGGCGCGCCCGGCACCGTGACGACCGTCGACGGCGCCGGTGCGGCCCGGTCGGCGCCGGGCGTCCACGACGTCCAGGTCACCGCGAGCGCCGGCGACGTGATCGCACCGGTCTCGTCCTCCTGGGACCGGATCGGCAGCGTGCTGGCGACCGGCGACGACGCGGCCGAGGCCGATCGGCGGGCCCGGCACGCCGCGGATCTGATCACCGTCCACAGTTCCCCACGGTGATCGGCCGGCTGGCGGGCCGGTACGTCCCGGCCGGGCGGGACGGGCGGATCCTCACCGTCGTCGCCCTGATCGACTCCACCGGCACCGGCCTCTACCTGGCCGGCGCCACGGTCTTCTTCCTGCGGGCGATGCTGCTCGACCCGGGCCAGATCGGCCTCGGCCTGGCGGTCGCCGGCTGCGTCGGTTTCGTGACCACGCTGCCGATGGGCCTGCTCGCCGACCGGATCGGCGCCAAACGCACCCTGATCGGCATGCAGGTGTGGCGGGCGGCGTGGTTCGCGGCGTTCGCGTTCACCACCGGCCCGGTGGCGTTCACCCTCATCGCCTCCGCTGTCGCGGTCGCCGAGCGAGCCGCGTCGCCGACGACCCAGATGCTGGTCGGCGGCACGGCCACCGCCGAGGACCGGACCCGCACCATGGCGGTCATGCGCTCGGTGCGCAACGTCGGTTTCGGGCTGGGCGCGCTGCTCGCGACTCCGCTGCTGGCGCACCACTCGACGTGGGCGTACCGGGGTGTCGTGCTGGCCGACGCTCTCTCCTTCGTGCTGGCCGCGCTGCTGCTGACCCGGGTCCGCGACGTACGGCCCGCGCGAACCGCCCGCAAGCCGGCGCCGCTGCGCTCCCTGTGGGGCTTCCGGGACTGGCGGTATCTGCTGCTCGCGGCCGTCAACGGATGGCTCACCCTGCACATGACGCTGCTCTCGGTGGCGCTTCCGCTGTGGGCGCTGCAGGCCACCACCGCCCCGGCGTCGGCGCTTCCGCTGCTGGTGCTGGTCAACACCGTGCTGGCGGTGGTGTTGCAGGTCCCGATGGCGGGCATCGCCCAGCGGTCCGACGGCGCCCTCCGGGCCCTGCGCTACGCCGGGCTCGCGCTGGCCGTCTGCTGCGCCCTGTTCGCCGCGGCCGCCGGGACCAGCCGCTGGACCGCCGTGGCGGTGCTGCTCGCCGCGGTGCTGGCACTGACCGCCGGGGAGCTGTGGCAGGCGACCGGGGCGTGGGACCTGTCGTACGCCTACGCCCCACCGGATCGGGCCGGCGAATACCTGTCGGTGTTCAGCCTGGGCGCCACCGTGCAGCAGATCGCCGGTCCCGCGCTGGTCACCTCGGTGATCGTCCCGCACGGCCGGTCCGGCTGGCTGGCGCTGGCCGTGCTTCTCGCCGTCACCGCCGCGATCGCCGGGCCGGTGGTGCGATTGCTCGCCCGCCACCAGCCCACCACCATTTCCCGAGTCGGCAATCCTTAATCGGTCAAGTTGGCGATTGCCATCGCATTTAGCCTGATGAATGGGCTGCTCGGCGAGGCGGCCATCGACCGGCGGCAGCGCTCGAGATGGCCCGCTTCATCTCCGCCAGGCCACGTTTTGCCTGGTGAATCCGGGACATGTTCAGGATCCCGACGCGGCCGCCGTGCGAATTTCCGGCCCGGCCGACCGAAGATCAAATATCATCGTCGTCAATGTCCTGACCTGGCTTTTCAGGGAAACTTTCGCATTGTTCTGCCGTAGTTACGTCGGGCAGACCTTTACTTTCGTCGATCCCATCCATAGATTCTGTCGTATCAGGCATCACTGATATCAGCGAGCCGTTAACGCGACGACGCCCTTCGGCGGGACGCCAGGCCATCCCCATCCTTTTTAGATCTTGGGTGCTCTGCCGCGTCCATTCGGCTCGAGAGGAACGGAGACGCATGGACGACACCGCCGACCGGACCCGACCAACGTTCTCCCGGCGTTCGCTGATCGCCGCCGGCACGCTGGGCGCCGCCGTACCCGCCATCGGCGGCGCGGCGACCCTGGCGGGCACCCCCGCACGCGCGGTCCTCTCCGTCACGAGACGGGTGACGATCTACGCCGAGGCGCTGCCGGGTGGCCTCTTCGGCTACGGGCTGCAACCCGGAAAGGCCACCGTGCCCGGTCCCGTGCTGGAGATCTACGAGGGGGACACGCTCGAGATCACGCTGGTCAACACCACGAACCAGCGCCTGTCCATCCATCCGCACGGGGTGGACTACAGCACCGGGTCCGACGGCAGTCCGCTGAACGACTCGTACAACGATCCGGGCGAGACACGCACCTACGTGTGGCGCTCACGGGAGATGTTCGCGGCCGCCGGTCGCCGCCTCATGCCGGGCAGCGCCGGTTACTGGCACTACCACGACCACGCCATGGGGACCGACCACGGCACCGCGGGCGTGGCCAGAGGGCTCTACGGCGCGCTGATCGTGCGCCGCCGGGGCGACATCCTGCCGGACAAGCAGTTCACCGTGGTCTTCCACGACATGACGATCAACAACCGGACGGCGCCCGACACGCCCCTGTTCGAGGCGGATCTCGGCCAGCGGGTGGAATGGATCGCGATCGGGCACGGCAACCTGTTCCACACCTTCCACCTGCACGCGCATCGCTGGGTGGACAACCGCACCGGCATGCTGGAAAGCCTGAGCGATTCCAGCCCGGCGATCGACAACAAGGATCTCAACCCGGGCAGCTCCTTCGGCTTCCAGGTGCTGGCCGGTGAGGGCGTCGGCCCCGGCGCCTGGATGTACCACTGCCACGTGCAGAACCACTCCGACGGCGGCATGGCGGGGATCTTCCTGGTCCGCAACGCCGACGGCAGCATGCCGCCCGGCGCCGAGGAGGCCATCCACCGCTTCCAGGGCCACGCCCACCACGACCCGGCGAGCCACACCGACCATCAGGGGGCAGGCGGATGAGTACAAGGGCACCACGACGAGGGCTCGCCGTCATCACGGCGATGGCCCTGGTGGCGGGCATGACACCGGCCATGGGGTACGCCGTGCCGGCATCGGCCGCCGCGGCGGAGCAGATCTCGGTGATCGTATTCCACGGCGCGGCGGCAGAGCAGGAGGACCCGGTCAGCACCGCCGCGCAGACCATCCAGCAGCTCGGGCAGGCGGCCGGAATCACCGTCGAGGTCACCAGCGACCCGTCCGTGTTCACGGCCGCCGAACTGGCCGAACACCGGGCGGTGGTGTTCCTGTCGGCCGGCGGCACGGCCCTGTCCCGCGATCAGGAGAGCGCGCTCACCGCGTACATCAGAGGGGGTAATGGTTTTGTCGGCATCGCCGACGCGGCCAAGGCGCAACTGGACTCGGCCTGGTTCACCGGCCTGATCGGCACCCGCCCGGCCGGCGCCGTCCCGGCCGCCGAGCCGGTGGCCAAGGTCGGCGCCAACGGCGAGAACCCGCCCAACGAGACCAAGGAGAAGCTGACCGACGGCGACGCGAACACCAAATGGCTGACCCGCAGCACCACCGGCTGGGTCAGTTACGAGCTCGCCGCCCCCAAGGCGATCACCGGGTACGCGCTCACCTCGGCCAACGACGCCGCGGGGCGCGACCCCAGGGACTGGTCGCTGCAGACCTCACCGGACGGGCAGACCTGGACCGACGTGGATCGGCGCACCGCGCAGACGTTCCCCGACCGGTTCCAGACCCGCCGCTTCGACCTGGCCGCACCGCAGAACGCCACATTCTTCCGCCTCAACATCACCGCCAACGCCGGTGAACCGCTCATCCAGCTCGCCGAGCTGAGGCTGTTCACCGCCGACAGCACCGCGCCGGGCTCCCCCGCGGTCAACCGTTCCGTCGTCGACGTGCTCGACCGGCAGCATCCGGCCACCGAGGACCTGCCGGCCACCATCACCCGGGCGGACCGCTGGTACAACTGGTCGCCGAACCCGATCGGCACGGTGCATACCCTCGCCCAGGTCGAGGAGCGCCACTACAACCCGGGGACCAGCGCCAACGGGCCGTTCCATCCGGTGTCGTGGTGCCGCGACTACGAGGGCGGGCGGTCCTTCTACACCGGCATGGGCCACACCGCGGACAGTTACGCCGAAGCCGGCTTCCGGCAGCACCTGACCGGCGCGCTGGGCTGGGCGACCGGCATCGTGCGCGGCGACTGCCAGGCGACCATCGCGGCCAACTACCGGACCGAGCGGCTGACCGTGGCCAACCAGAGCGGGCAGCTCGACCAGATCGGCGAACCGCACGGGCTTACCATCGCCGGCGACGGCACGGTCTTCTACGTGGGCAAGGCGGCCTGCCCGAGCGGACCGGTCGTCAGCTGGGACGACCCCAAGGTCGGGCTGGGCTGCGGCACCATCCACTCCTGGAAACCGCGCACCAGACAGGTCAAGCTGCTGACCACGCTGCCGGTGATGGGCAACCGGGGAAGCGGATCGGAGCTGGTGAAGAACGAGGAGGGTCTGCTCGGCATCGTGCCGGACCCGAAGTTCGCCGAGAACGGCTGGCTCTACGTCTACTGGATGCCGCACGAGTCGATCGACCGGGTCAAACGCATCGGGCAGCGCACTGTCAGCCGGTTCACCTACGACCACGAGACCCAGAGCATCGATCAGGCCACCCGCAGGGATCTGCTGCGATTCCCGGTGCAGATCCACAGCTGCTGCCACGCCGGCGGCGGCATGGCCTTCGACAGGCAGGGCAACCTGTACGTCGGGTCCGGGGACAGCAACTCGTCGGAGGGTTCACAGGGCTACTCCGGCAACAACTGGACCCAGGAGTACGCCGGGCTGTCCTTCCAGGACGCACGACGTACCTCCGGCAACACCGACGACCTGGCCGGGAAGATCATCCGCATTCATCCGGAGCCGGACGGGACGTACACGATTCCCGACGGCAACCTCTTCCCACCCGGCACCGAGAAGACCCGGCCGGAGATCTACGTGATGGGCGTACGCAACATCGCCCGCCTGCAGATCGACCCGGAACACGACTGGCTGACCGCCGGCTGGGTCGGCCCGGACGCCGCGCAGCCGAACCCCCAACTGGGGCCGGCGAAGTACGAGACGGCCACCGTCATCACCTCGGCCGGCAACCAGGGCTGGCCGTACTGCATGGGCAACCGGCAGCCGTACCGTGACCGCAGCACCACCGACGCCACCGTGCTCACCGGCTGGTACGACTGCGGCAACCTGAAGAACACCTCACCGCGCAACACCGGCCTGGTCGACATCCCGCCCGCCCGGGACAACATGATCTGGTACGCGCCGGGCGGCGGCGGCCCGGTCTTCCCGCCGCGCGCCGACGGCAGCGGCATTCCCACCTACAACGCCGCCGACGCCGTCTACACACAGCCGTACCTGCGCGGCGGCGGCCAGGCGATCATGTCCGGCCCGACATACCACCGCGACCGGGTCGACCCCGGCAGCACGGTCGCCTGGCCGGCCTACTGGGACGACAAGTGGTTCATCGGCGACCAGTCCAACTCTGCCAACCGGGTGGCGGTCACCCTCGACCCGGCCGGGGTGCCGCAGCAGAAGCCGCCGCTGTTCGGCGAGTCGCTGCGCGCGATCCTGCCCGGGGGCAACGCCGACAACCGGCTGATGAGCTGGATGGACGCCAAGTTCGGCCCGGACGGCGCGCTGTACCTGCTCGACTACGGCGGCGGCTTCTTCAGCCTGCACCCGGCACAGAAGCTGCTGCGCGTCATCTACACCGGCGGGGCCGCGACCCCGGCGCCGGCCGCGGCTTCGGTGGCGGTCCAGAACAAACCTTTGACGTACGCCTTCAGCGGCTCCCGGTCCGGTGGAGTCAGCCACCTGTGGGAGTTCGGCGACGGCACCAGTTCGGCGCTCGCCGACCCGCAGCACGTCTACGACGATCCCGGAAGCTACACCGCCCGGCACACCGTCACCTACGCCGACGGCGAGAAGGTCACCGTGACGACGACCGTGAACGCCGGATGCGCCGTGCCGGACGACCGGGCCACCGTGTTCCTGGCCGACAGCGACACCGGGGTGCCGAACAAGGCGGCCGGCGGTGGCTGCACGATCAACGACCTGATCGACGACGAGAGCACCTGGGCCGGCCACGACAGCTTCGTACGCCACGTCACCGCGGTGGCCCGTGAGCTCGAGGACGACGGGCTCCTCACCGCCCGGCAGGCGGGCACGCTGACCCGCGCGGCCGCGGCGGCACCGGTCGGCCGGCCCGGCCACACCGGATACGAGCCGCTGTTCGACGGCACCGCGCGGTCGCTGCGGGACTGGATCCAGGCGCCGTCCGGATCGTTCGGCATCCAACCGGACGGCTCGCTGCGCCCCTCCGGCGGCCTGGGCATGCTCTGGCACACCGCAGAGTTCGCGGACTTCTCGCTGCGCCTTCAGTTCCGCGACGTCGCACCCGGCACGTCCCGCGGCAACAGCGGGGTGTTCACCCGGTTCCCGGACCCGCGAACCCCGGTGGACCAGCGGCCACCGGGCAGTTGCGGCACGCTCGGCTCGGCACGCACCTCGGCGGCCTGGGTGGCCATCTACTGCGGACACGAGGTGCAGATCTACGACGGCGAGACCGGGGAGCCGCAGAAGACCGGCTCGATCTACAACTTCGACCCGGCGCCACTGCCGGACGCGAGAGCCACACCGAAGAACGTGTGGAGCGACTACGAGATCCGTGTCGTGGGGCAGCGCTACACCATCGTCCGCGACGGCGTGGTGATCAACGAGTTCGACAACACCCCCGGCAAGACGTCGTCACGGGCCTCGGACCCGCCGACCGACCTGCGTCAATTCCTGCGCGGGCACATCGGGCTGCAGAACCACGGCGACAACGACCTGATCGAGTTCCGCAACATCCGCGTACGCAAGCTCTGATCCGGTGGGGACCGGCCGGTATCCCGGCCGGTCCCCACCATCGGGAAAGGTGCCAACCCTTGCGAACATCCGTGAGCCGGCGCGCCGGCGCGGCGCTGATCGGCCTGCTGCTCGCCGTGCTGCCGGTCACCGCGCCATCCGCGGTGGCCGACGACGCACAGACCCTGACCTGGACCACCGACGACGACATCACCAGATACCGCAGCACACCGGCCACCGCCGAGGCCGGCGCGACCACCATCGTCTTCGAGAACAGCACGGCCACCGGCAACACCACCGGGATGCCGCACACCCTGACCTTCGACACCAGCGCCGAGGGCTACAACCACGACGTCACCCTCAACATCCTGGCCAGCCCGTTCGACGTGAACAACGGCCGGCACCAGGCCACCGTCACCCTCACCCCGGGCAGGTACCGCTACTACTGCACCATCCCGGGCCACAGCACCATGGTCGGCGAACTCACCGTCACCGGCGGGGGCGGCGAGGACACCACCGCGCCCACGGTGACCGGCGAGGTGACCGGAACCCGCAACGCCGACGGCCACTACGTCGGCTCCGCCACCGTCACGGTGACCGCCACCGACACCGGCTCCGGGGTGGACACCGTGGAATACCAGATCGACGACACCAGTTGGCGGCCGTACACCGCACCCGTCGCGGTCGCCGCGATCGGCGACCACGCGGTTCAGTTCCGGGCCGCCGACAACGCCGGCAACGTCTCCACCACCGGCTCGGTGTCGTTCCGCGTCGTGGCGGGGAACTCCGATTCCACCCCGCCGACGACGACCGTCGCCCTGACCGGCGACCGGGACACCGCGGGACGCTATCTCGGCGCGGCGACCGCCACCGTCACCGCGGCCGACACCGGGTCGGGCGTGGACCGGGTGGAGTACCAGCTCGACGGCGGCGCCTGGGCGGCCTACACGGCGCCGCTGGTGATCAGCGCCCTCGGCGCGCACATGCTGCACGCACGGGCCACCGACAAGGCCGGCAACGTGTCGGCCGAGCAGATGGCGCACTTCACCGTGGTGCAGCGGCCCGCCGAGGACACCACCCCACCGGCGGTCACCGCCGCCGTGACCGGCCAGCGCGATCCCGCGGGCGACTACATCGGTACGGCGACCGTCACCGTCACCGCCACCGACACCGGGTCCGGAGTGGGCACCGTGGAATACCGGCTCGGCTCCGGCGCGTGGACGGCGTACACCTCGCCGCTCGCGGTGAGCGTGCCCGGCACCCACACCGTCCGGTACCGGGCCACCGACAACGCCGGCAACACCGCCGCCGAGCAGCAGGTGTCGTTCACCGTGGCCGCAACCGGCGCCGACGCCTGCCCGGACTCCGACACCCGGGACACCGTGATCATCGACGGCGCCGACACCCGGGTGCCCAACACCGACTCCGGCAACGGCTGCACCGTCAACGACCTGATCGCCGAGAACGACCGATACCCCCACCACGCCGCCTTCGTCCGGCACGTCGAAACCGTCACCGCCGGCCTGGTCACCGCGGGGAAGCTGACCGCACGGCAGGCCGGAGCGATCGTACGGGCCGCCGCACGATCCGGAGTGGGCTCATGACCATCACCCGCACCTCGACGCCCGGGAGCGCACCCATGCGACGTACCGCCGCCCTCGCCGCCCTGACCATCGCCGTCGTCACCGGTTCCCTGCTGCCCTGGCCGTCAGCCGCCAACGCCGGCCTGGTCACGCACTGCATCGGCACCGGCGGCGCGGTGACCGTTCCCAACGACCTGCTCGTTCCCGCCGGTGAATCGTGTGCGCTGACCGGGACCGTCATCACCGGCAACGTCACCGTGGCGGCCGGCGCCAACCTCGTGATCGACGGCGGCCGCACGGACGGGACGATCCGCGTCGCCGCGGACGGCTATCTCGACGCCCGCGCCACCACGATCGGCGGCTCCGTGGTTCTGGCGTCCGGCGGCTACGGCGTGTTCCTCAAAGACGCGACGAGCGGCGCGGTCACGGTACGGCCGAAGGGCACGGCGTCGATCGACAGCTTCCTGTTCACCGAAGGCGCACGCATCACCGGTACCGTCAACACCCAGGGTGGAGAGGTACGCCTCGGCGAGGAAACCGAGGTCGCCGGCAATCTCGTCAGCTCCGGCACCTATTACACCGACCTGCACGACTCGTTCGTGGACGGCACGCTGTCGGTGCTCAACAGCGGCTCCGGGGCCGTGGTGTGCGGAAGTGCCGTACGCGGCAAGGCGACGTTCGCCGGCAACGTCGGCGGCGTCCAGCTCGGCCCGAACGGCGCCCTGGACAGCTGCGCCTCCGGCGGCTACTTCGGCGGCGACGTCAGCGTCACCAACACCACCGGCGCGACGACCGTGGACGACAACATCATCGACGGGCAGCTGACCGCACACAGCAACGAACCGGCCGCCGTGATCGCCGCGAACAATCGCATCCGCCGCGGGGTGGCCGGGGCGCCACCCGCCGCGGCCGCGCAGAGGCAGCACCAGGCGCTGACGGTGACCACCCCGCGGCAGGAAACGGTTGAGGAACGCGCTGAGGAGCGCCGGTCCACGGCCGTACGGGAGGCGGACGCGGCCGGCCGGGCACACCTGTAACAGGTACTGCCGACTCTCACGTCCTTCCTCAGCGGGTCGGCGTTCGGTGAGGCGCAGTGATGCTTCACCGAACGCCGCGGGTTTCCCCTACATCACCTGGTCGACACCGTCGGTGGCCTGCTCCTGGGTGAAGCCGTCGGACGTCAGTTGCCCGATCAGGCCGGTGCGGGAGAACGACGAGGTGTCGAGGTAGTTCCGCGCCGACTCGGCGGCCTGTTCCTCGTAGTCGATACCCAGGGAGTCCACGGCCTTGGTCGCGGTCTGCTCCGGGTAGCCCTCGAACTTCAGTTGCTGGATCAGGCCGGTGCGGGAGAACGGCGACGTGGCGAGGAAGCTCCTGGCGGACCCGATCGCGTTCTGCTCTTCCACGGACAGCTTCGGCTCGGCCGGTGCCGGGGCGGTGGTCGCTTGCTGAGCGGTGTTTCCGGCGCCCTCCGGACGGTCGCTGTCGTCCGTGTTGCCCAGGGCCACGCCAAGGCCGACCAGGAGTACGGCACCCAGAATGATCGGCAACTTCCTCCGCCTCCTGAACGGGGGCGGAGAGCTGTGAATCGGCAGGCGAGTCTGACGGGGCAGGTACGGAATCCCCGGTTGCGGCTGCGGCGGGGGGATGGACATTCCGGGACTCCTCGGACGTCGAGAGGGGTGATGTCCCGGTGGGCGGACCGCCTGCCGGGACATCACGGCCGGGTCAGAGGGCGGTGTCGACGCCGAGAGCCTCGCAAGCCTTGTTGACCGCCGTGCGGGCCGCGGTCGCCTTGGCATTGTTGTCGTACTCGCCGATCGGGTCCGCCTTGTCCTTGGCGGCTGAGCCCGCCGCGGCGGCGAGAGCCGTGACCGCCTTCGCGGTCGCGGTGTCGCCGCTGCCGGCCGCCTCGGTCAGGGAGGCCGCGAGGCTCTTCAGCACCCCCTTGCTCTCGGCGAGCGGAAGGTCGGCGCCGCCGTTGGTGGCCTTCGCCGCCAGGGCGATCAACCCCTCGCCGTAGGCCAGGCTCGCCTTCTCGGCAGCGGTGCAGATCTCCTTTTCGGAGGCGCCTGCGGGGGCCGCGGCCGAGGTCGTGGTGGCCGCGGGGGTGGTGACGGCCGGAGCCGCCGAGGAGGCCTTCTCCTCCTCGCCGCACGCGGCAAGACCCATCATCGAAACGCCGATCAGTACGGCGGAACCAATTCTCACAAGATTCACAGGGCGTGAGGCTAGGTGATCATGGGCGTGATGATCAACTGCCTACCCGGGAAGCGCGGCGGACCGTTATCGGCAGACGTGGTCGGCGAGGAAGCGTTGCCACGGCACGGCGTCCGGGTCGTCGATCGTACTGACCCGCCAGCCGCCGGTCGGGTGCGGTCGTAGCGGGTACAACGGGACCTCGATCGTGTGCAGGCCGGTCAGGCGCCGGATGCGTACCGGGACCGGCTGGGCCGAGGCGGGCACCGCGCGGCAGTCGGTGACGTGGTAGTAGACCCTGATTTTCAGGGTCTCCCCCGGCGGTAGCACGTAAGGGCGGTCCGGGGTCAGCGTCTCGCCTCCGACACGCGTCATCTGCAGGGCTGTGTCGTAGTAGAGGTCGCCGACGGTGACCCGTTCGACCCTCATGCCCGGCCGGTCCTCCTCCACGCCGACGATGGTCAGCGACAGGCGGTTGTCGTTCGAGACGGTGAATTCCTGCGCGACGTGCTCGGTCGGCGCCGCGTGCAGGCGGTTGACCAGGGAATCCGTCTCGGCCAGAGGGTTCGTGGCGTCGCCGTAGACGTACCAGCCGTTCCAGCCGGGAAAGGCGGTCAGGCGCGGGGCGACCACCCCGGAACGGTCGGTCGCCACGCCGGCGACGACCAGTGCGAGCAGCACGGCCGCGATCAGGGCGAGGCGTCGGCGGGTACGCACGGGCAGCATCCCGGCCTGCGGATTCAGCCCACGCCACACCTCATCGGTCAGCACGGAGTCGGACGGCACGGCAGGAATGTACCAGCAACTTGGTACATTGTGGCGATGAGCTTCTGGCTGCTGATCGTCACACTGCCGGTCGCCGTCGCGTTGTTCACCGCCGTGCTGACCGATTTCCCGGTGCAACGGGAGGCGGTTCGCCGGTTCGCCGAACGTCATGGCTTCGTGGTCACCGCGGACAACGGCGCTCGGATCGCCGACTATCTGGCCACGGTCCGGCGTTGGCGCTCCGCCGGGCTGGCCGCCGCGCTCACCGCGTACACCATCGTCGACGTGCGCAACAACCGGCTCAGCGTGAGCGTGACGTTTCTGCTGGCCGGATGGTTCGCCGGCGCGGTGATCGCCGAGGCGCAGCTGGCGGCCCTGCCGCCGGGCCGGCCGGGCGCCGGACTGACCCCGCGCACCGCGGCCCGTTACCTGCCCGCCGCCCAGCGGTACGCACTGCCTGCTGTGATCCTGGCCTTCGCGGCGCTGGCGGCGGCCGGCGGCGCGCCTTCGGGCCGGCTGGCGGCGCTGTCCGCCGCCGTCGCCGTCGTCGCGGCGCTGGTGGCCCTGACCGTACGCCGGATCCTGCTACGCCCGCAGCCCGTCGCAGCCGCCGGTGCGCTGGCCGCCGACGAGGCGATCCGGTCCCGGTCGCTGCACGCGGTGACCGCCGCCGGAACGACCCTGGTCGCCTACTGCGCCGCGGACCTGCTGCTGCGCGCGGTCGCCGGCCGGTCCGCGGACCTCGCGCTGCTGCTGATCCCCCTGGTCGCGATCGGGGTGCCATGGTGGGGCTGGCGCCACGGAACCGCCCGGCCACGACCGGCATGATCGTCGCCGTCGATCCGGACAGCACCGTCCCGCCGTACGACCAGATCCGGGAACAGCTGACCACGATGATCCAGGCGGGGGTGCTGGCCGCCGGGGTGCGCCTGCCATCGATCCGCCAACTGGCAGCCGATCTGGGGCTGGCGCCGAACACGGTCGCCCGGTCCTACCGCGAACTGGAATCGGCCGGGCTCATCGTCACCCGGGTCGGCCGGGGCACCACGGTGTCGCAGCTCCCCACGCTGCCCGCGGCCGAGCGGCAGCGGCTGCTGCGAGCCGCCGCCGAGTCCTACCTCGCCACCGCGGCCCGCCTGGGCAGCACCGTCGACGAGGCGATCGCGGCGCTGCGCCCCGGGGCGTGATGCCGCGTGAGCGCAATCCTGAACCGGCTCCGGCGAAGGCGTCCTGGTTGACCGGCTGCTTCGTTCCCTTGGCGGCGATGTCCATGCGCACCGTCGCGCGGCCTTCCCGGGCACGTGGCCGACGGACCGTATATTGGCGGCCATGACGCTACTCGACACCGCTGATCGGGACCGGTCGCGGCAGCCCGCCCCACCACTGCGGGGTGGCCTCGGTCGATGGGTTGCCGGGTTCGGCGGGCGGGCGTTCCTGGTCGCGGCCCTCGCGGCCGTGCTCGGCGGGCTGAGCGGGATCGCGCTCGGCTCCTGGCTGGCATGGCGGGACGTGGACCCGATGGCGCCGGACCGGGCCACGACGCTCCAGCTCGCGCCCACCGTCCTGCCGGGCGCATTCGACGACCGGGTCGACTACTACGGGCGGCACACCTTCTGGAATCCGTACAGCAAGAACACCCTGCACGGCGGCACCGGGGTACGGGTGGGCCGGGCCCACGTGACCGGCGCCGTGCCCGCGCAAGCCGGCCCCGAGGAGGTCGCCGCCGCCGTCACCCGGCAGATGCGCGCGGGCGGCTGGCAGGACGTGCACAGCACGATTCAGAACTCGCCGTTGGCGACCGTCGAGGTGACCGGCACCCGCGGCGGGTACCTCGCCGCCGTGCAGTTCACCCGGGCCGACGAGGCCAATCCGGCCACCCTGGGGTTCGACCTGATGTGGGCCGAGCCGCCCAGCCAGCCGCGCTACGCCGTCGCCGGTGGTCTGGCCGGCGCGCTGCTCGGCGCGCTGCTCGGGTTCTTCACCTCGCGGCGATGGCGGAGGCACAGCCGGAGGATGCAGCGGGCGTACGTGAGTCTCTGTTCCGTCACGCTGCTGATGCTCACCCCCGCCTGCCTGGGCAACATCCCCACCGCGGCCGGCTCCCTGATGGCCAACACCCACCGCAACGGACCGGGCCCCTCGGTGTACTGGGGCGGTTTCGTAATCTACGGGGCGGAGCCGCTCGCCATCCTGTCCGTGCTGCCGATCCTGGCGATCATCATCGGCTGCTTCCTGCCTCCCATCACCACCGCCCGCCGAGAGGCGGAGACCACCCGACCAACCTGATCGGCTGCAGACCGGCGCCCATCCCGAGACGGCCTAAGCCTGGGCGAATGTCTGGATGAAGTAGTGGAGGGTCGCCGGGGCGCCGGCATTGGGCTGGCCGGCTGGGACGAAGCCTTTGCCGACGGCCACCCCGACACCGGTGGTGCGATAGGCGCAGTTTCGCATCGTGGCGTTGTGGCCCGGACTGTTCCGCCAATAGTCGAGCGCGTAGTTGACCTCGGGCGCGGGTGCGCTGCCGGTGTAATAGCGGACGTAGGCGTTCTCGGTGCCGACCCGGCCGACTTCCCGGGAGATCCGGGTGGCGGCGTCGCTGCCATCGGAGCCGACGTGGCCCTGCTTGTTGGGATCGCCCTTCTCCCACAGGCCGGGCGGCCCGGGATGCTGGGACAGGTCGTCGGCGTGCCTGCGGGCCACGCCGACCAGCTGCGGATCGACCTGTAGCGTCGTGCCGCACGACTCGCGGTGGATGACGTTGACCTGGTCCAGGATTTGCTTTTCTGCCGGGCTCAGCGGCGCCGACCCGTCCGGAACGATTCCCTTGTGCGGCAGCACGAAGTTGTATCCCATCGGCTCGTGCAAACCGCTGGCCGGACAACGCTGATTCTGGCGATAGTAGGTGCCATCACGACCGGAGAAGAACATGCCATTGCACTTGCCACAGAAACGCCAGTCAGGCTGTGCGGTCGCCGACCCCGGCACATCATGGGGCAGCACGAAGTTGAATCCCATCGGCTCGTGCAAACCGCTAGCCGGACAACGCTGATTCTGGCGATAGTAGGTGCCATCACGACCGGAGAAGAACATGCCATTGCACTTGCCACAGAAACGCCAGTCAGGCTGTGCGGTCGCCGACCCCGGCACATCATGGGGCAGCACGAAGTTGAATCCCATCGGCTCGTGCAAACCGCTAGCCGGACAACGCTGATTCTGGCGGTAATAGGTGCCATCACGACCGGAAAAGAACATGCCATTGCACTTGCCACAGAAACGCCAGTCGGGCTGTCCCTGTTGCTGAAGCTCCCAGAATCCTAGCGCTTTTTCGGTGTTTTCCACGGCGAGCCCGGCCAGGGCCGCGGTGGCGCCCAAGCCGGCGATGACGAGGCCGCGTCGCGTCAGCGACATGCCGGCACTGGCGAGTTGTCGGGCGTGTTCCATCTTCGCCTCGATTCCATGCTGTTGCCGTTTCAGCATCCCATAGCGGGACGCCGGAAAAGCAGCAGTCATCCTAACGAGAGCCGGCCCGGAGGAAAGCTGCCGAGCTTCTTCGGGCATGGACGTGACCTTCGAGAAACGCCTCTCTCCTGCATGCGCCTATGGGCGGTGTCAGCCCTCGCGCCAGTCGTCGGACGTGAGGTGCGAGCCGGCCTGAGGGCCCATCAGCAGCATGCCGCCGTCGATGACCCAGGAGGCGCCGGTGACATAGCCGGCTTCGGGTGAGGCGAGCATGGCGATCACCGCAGCTACCTCGTTGGCGTCGCCGGGCCGGCCGGCCGGGATGCCGGGGCGGGTCACCGTGTGCGGGTCGACGTCCTCGTTGCCGGTCATCGCCGTGGCGATCTCGCCGGGGGCGACCGCGTTCATGGTGATCCCGGCGGCCGCCAGTTCCTGGGCCAGCACCTTGGTGAGCAGGCCCAGCCCGCCCTTGGCCGCTGCCCGTGTCCACCTGCCCGATTTCCGGCCGCTCACCTGGCGTGACGTCGATCCCGCCGCCCGGTGTGCGCCGGCTGCTATCGACTCGACCGGCTTGAGTACCTATCTCGGGCGCGAGCCCGCGGCCGGCCCGGCAAGATCACTCGGCATCCCATTCGTCGCCGTCTTCGCCCCACTCGTCGTCTTCGTCGCGGTCCGGGTCCGCGGCGTAGGCGGCCAGCCGGCCGCGGGCCTGCACCGCCAGTTGCTCGACCGTCAGGGGGCCGATGCGGTCGGGGTTGGCTCGCATCCAGGTCAGCGAGTGCGGATCGGGTACGGCGGCGCACCGGAACGTGGCATTCTCCAGCAGGTCGGCGTCGAGCCGTACGCCGGTCATGTGCTGCATGAGGGCGAGCGTTCGCGCCTGCCAGGCCTCGTCGTACTGCCAGCGTGGGTCGGCGGGGTCGTACTCCTCGGTGCTGAGGTCGAAGCCGAGCGCCTCCAGGACCGGCACCAACCGGTCCGGGTCGCTGCCTTCGCGCCATCCGGCCCCGCCTGACGGATCGAAGGTCAACAGGGTCTCGCCGTCGCGCGCCCACCGCAGGACCGGGTCGGTGTTCTCGTTGAAGTAGAACGACACCAGTTCGCCGCTAGCGGACAGCAGCCGGGCGGATTCCTCGGTGGAGCACCGGAAGCCGTTCGGCTCGGTGATCAACGTCCAGCCGCCGACGTCGCAGGCGGCGATGAAGTCGAGCCCGCTGTCCAGGTCCGCGTAGAACGCCCCGTCCTCGCCGATGGGATCCGGATAGCCGACCTGATCGGCGGCCCTCTCGAGCCGGTGCGCGCCGGTGATGTCGACGGCCTCGCTGCCGTCGAACGCGGCGATCACCTGGTCCGGTGTGAGACCGCGGACCAGGGTGACGCAGAAGTTGAGGCCAAACGGGCAGTCCTCGCCGAACCAGAGGTAGTCGTCAACTGATGCCGTCACCGTCACGAGACGATCATGCCGGATCCCCCCCGTCCAGTCGCGCGCCCGGGTGGTGCCGGGATCGATCACGGCGGGCCTGCCCACTTTCGCGGCCGGCGGCATCGGCCCCGAGGGTAACGGCACCTTCGCTGATGATCAGGAATCGAGAAGCCGCCGGCGCATGCCGGAACCTAGCGTTGCGGGTACAGCGATTCCCGCCCAGGAGGTTCACGATGCAGAAGCGAGTCCGGCAAGTCCATCGGTGGACATCGATTGTCTTCACGGCCACGGTTGTCGTTACGTTCATCGTTCTCGCCCAGGAGGACCCGCTCGTCTGGGTTTCCTACACACCACTGCCACCGCTCGCGCTACTGCTGTTTACCGGCCTGTACCTGTTCGTCCTGCCGTACACCCGACGCCGCGCCGCCGGCCGCCCGGAGTGACCGGCGGTCCGGACTGATGGCCGCTCCCAGTTCGGAGCCGATCAGCCCGCTGCGTCGCGGACGTCCTGTCCGTACTCGACGAAGTTCTTGAAATCCTGCATGTGCTGCAGCGACTGCTTGCGGAAGGCGCCAGGCATGACGAGCCCCACCAGCCGCATCAGCAGGCCGGTGAACCGGTACTCGTTTTCACTCTCCCAGAGCGTCCGCTGCGGGCCGGTTTCGGTCAGCCGATCGCGCGAAACACTCCACATGCCCTCGCCGACGATCTCGCGGTCGAAATGAACGACGGCTTCGCTGGGGATCCCGTGCAGGTCTGCCGGCTCCCGGCGGGTGATGGTCTCGGTGCACTCCATCCTCTGCTTACCCATCTGCATCACGACGCGCGACGTGGCGCCGAGCTGCCCGTGTGTGCCACTGACCGGCTCGTGCAGCACCAAGCCCCGCAGCCACTTCGGAAGATGCGCGGGGTCCGCCAGCAGCTGGGCCACCTGCTCCCTCGGCAGGGCGATCTCGATGGAGACGGTGTACTTCATGGTGGCGCGCTCCCGGTTCTTGAGGGCGGTCCCGTATGCCAGCCCGCGGCTCCAAGTCTCTTTCACGGCCGGGCCTGTCCCGTGGCAACAGCCTGGAAGCTTCGTCGCCGGCGCCTTCGGCCCGCGAGGTGGGCGTACCGCGCGGCCCGTATGGGCCGAAGTCATCGCCCGCGCCACCGCCTGACCTGAGTTCACGGAACCCGGCCATGCCGTGAGCGCTAACAATTCGGCCGACGGCGGCGGCAGTGCCGGTGCGCAGGTCACGGCGCGCTTCAAGCGATGATCCACGCCACCATGACTGCCACCAGGCTTGATGCGCGCAATAACACTCTTCTCGAGAGTTTCTTCGGCCACCTCCATTCCGGTGCCGCCGGTCATTTGTTTTCGGCATATTGACGAACCGCAACGCCGAGGTAACAATTCACTCCACCGGAGAGCGCTCTCTGACCGGTGCCGCATGACACCCCGCCCCGCCGTACGTCTGTCCTCACGGACGCGCGGCAACCCGTCCGACAGGCAGGTCCATGACACCCCCGACACTGACTTCCCCACCGCCGCAGACACTCCGCCGCCGTGGGCGGGTCGTGCTGAGCACCGTCCTCGCCGCGACCCTCGGCATCACCGTCGTCTCGGTCGCCACCAACGCCAGTGCCGCGGACGCCCTGATCTCGCAGGGCAAGCCGGCCACCGCCTCGTCCGTCGAGAACGCCACCTTCCCCGCGTCCGCCGCGGTCGACGGCAACACCGGCACCCGCTGGTCCAGCACGTTCGCCGACCCGCAGTGGCTGCAGGTCGACCTGGGCAGCACCCAGTCGATCAGCCAGGTCGTGCTGAACTGGGAAGCGGCCTACGCCTCGGCCTTCACCATCCAGACGTCGGCGAACGGCAGCACCTGGACGAACATCAGCCCGGTCACGGTCGGCCAGAACGGCCTGCAGACCCTGAACGTCACCGGTAGCGGCCGGTACGTGCGGATGAACGGCACCACCCGCGCCACCCCGTACGGCTATTCGCTCTGGGAGTTCCAGGTCTTCGGCGGAGGCGGAACCGACCCGTCGCTGCCCACCTCGGACACCCCCGACCTGGGCCCCAACGTGCGGATCTTCGAGCCGTCCACACCGGCGTCGACCATCCAGTCGGCGGTGGACCAGGCGTTCAACGCGCAGCTGCGCAGCCCGACCGCGCAGTTCGGGGCACAGCGTCACGTGTTCCTGTTCAAGCCCGGCACGTACGGGCGGGTGTGGGCCAACGTCGGGTTCTACACCACGCTGGCCGGTCTCGGTCTCAACCCCGACGACGTGACGATCAACGGCGCGGTCAACGTCGACTCCGGCTGGAACTACGGCGACGAGTCCAACGCGACGCAGAACTTCTGGCGCAGCATGGAGAACCTGTCGATCGTGCCCGAGGGCGGCACCAACCGGTGGGCGGTCTCCCAGGCCGCCCCGATGCGCCGGGTGCACATCAAGGGCAACCTGACGCTGGCGCCGTCGAACCAGGACAACGGGCAGGGCTACTCCAGCGGCGGTTACCTGGCCGACTCGGTGGTCGACGGCGTCGTCTCCTCCGGTTCCCAGCAGCAGTGGTACACCCGGGACACCCGGATCGGGCGCTGGGACGGCGGCGTCTGGAACATGGTGTACTCCGGCGTCCAGGGCGCGCCGGCGAACGCGTTCCCGAACCCGCCGCACACCACCCTGGCGACCACGCCGGTGACGCGGGAGAAGCCTTTCCTGTACGTCGACAGCGCCGGTCTCTACCGTGTCTTCGTGCCCGCTCTGCGGCGTAACTCCGCGGGCGCCAACTGGCCGAACACGGCCGGCACGTCGATTCCGATGCGGGAGTTCTACGTCGCCAAGCCCGGTGACAGCGCCGCTCGGATCAACTCGGCTCTGGCCCAGGGCCTGAACCTGTTCTTCACCCCGGGCACGTACACCCTCAACGACACCATCCGGGTCACCCGCGCCAACACCGTGGTCACCGGCATCGGCTTCCCGACCCTGATCCCGACCGGCGGGGTCGAGGCGCTGAACATCGCCGACGTCGACGGGATCAAGGTCAGCGGTTTGACCTTCGATGCGGGTACGACCAACAGCCCCACCCTGATGAGCGTCGGGCGCGCCGGCGTACACACCGACCACGCCGCGAACCCGATCAGCCTGCAGGACGTCTTCTTCCGGATCGGCAGCAGCGTCCAGGGCAAGGCCACCACCACCCTCGCCGTGCACAGCGACGACACGATCATCGACCACATCTGGGCCTGGCGGGCCGACCACGGCGGCGCGCCCACCGGCTGGGCGGTCAACACCGGCGACACCGGCCTGCTCGTCAACGGCGACGACGTCCTGGCCACCGGCCTGTTCGTCGAGCACTACCAGAAGTACGAGGTGATCTGGAACGGCAACCGCGGGCGGACGATCTTCTTCCAGAACGAGAAGCCGTACGACGTACCCAACCAGGCCGCCTGGATCGGTCCCCGCGGGAACGGGTACGCCGCCTACAAGGTCGCCGACAGCGTCACCGACCACGAACTCTGGGGCGGCGGCTCCTACGCCTTCTTCAGCGCCAACCCCAGCGTGCGGGTGGACCGGGCGTTCGAGGTGCCCAACCGGTCGGGTGTCCGGCTCCGCAGTGTCCTGACCGTGTCGCTCGGTGACGTCGGCACCATCGCCAACGTCGTCAACGACGTCGGTGGCGCCGTCCCCAACCCGGCCGGCAACACCACGCCGCGCAACGTCGTGGCGTACCCCTGATCCTTGAAGTAACGGCAACACTGATCTGAACCCGGCGGCCACCGGTGCGACTCGCACCGGTGGCCGCCCCCATCTCGGATCCGGGACACCCGCGACGAAAGACATGCCCGAAAGGCGCCGCTCACCTGCCGTGACCAGCGCCGTCAGGTTGGAGAACCGCTTCCGGTCGCCTGACGCACCAGAGAGGTGACTCAGCGATTCCACGCCCGTGCGTCCGCGACCCGCCGCGCCCGCACCTCTGTGGAGTCCGGCTGCTCGGTTCCCGCCACCCATCGCGCCTCGAACCGGGCCACCAGCTCCGCCGTCATCTCCTCCTCACTGATCGGCGTCCTCCGCTCCCTGTCCTCGATCGAATACCAGACAGGTTCCGGAAGCCTGTACCGCTGAGCACGCTTGGCGTCCGCGCAGACGTGAACCACGCGGCGCGCAAGGGCCACCACGTCCACGTCATCGCGGTACAGGGAGGCGTACAACTCGTTCTCCAGCGCGATGGTCTCCGTCTCCCACGGTTCGGGCGGCGGGTAGGGGTCGCCGTCCTCCTCGTACACGGTCCGCTCCGCCGCCCTGCTCCGCGCCCGCAGGGCGGCGCCACCGCCGAGCAACGAAAACGGGTAGTTGAAAACCGGCACCGACCACGGCCTGGTCCGGCCGATCCGCGCCACCCCGAGCGCCTTGACCAGCTCGAACATCAGATCGCCCGCCTCGCCCTGCGCGTCGGGACGAGCGAGGAGGTCCTGCAACGCTTCCCGGGCCGCGACGAGCCCGGCCGCAGCCGACCACTGCGCCAGCTCGGTGACCACGTCGGGCACCGTTCGCCCGGCAGGCTTCGGGAACCTGCTCGGCTGATGCTGGAAGACCCGGCACGGCTGCTCCACACCCCACAGATGAGTCAACGGCCCCACCCGCCCGGGCACCGCCGCACACATCACCGCGCAGTGATCGTCACTGACGTAGGCGGCCAGCACCGGCTGCCCGGTCACCCCGGCGAGTTCACGCGATGGTGCGATCAGATCCGGCGGGTCGTTGAAGCCCTGCGTCTCCAGCATCTGCCAGCCATCGCCGAGCTCTCGCAGCCAGCGGTGCTGGAATCCATACCCCTGGGTCGCGTCCTCCGCAGCAAGGAGCCCGGACGGCCGGGCCACGACGATCGTCCCCCAATAGCCGCTCACGCTCACACGCTAAACGATCATCAATGTGGCACGGCCTCCGGAACCGCCGGAACACCTGGAACTCTTTCGCGCGTACGACCTCCCCTCCCCAACCATCGCCCCAGGAAGCCGAACGACGTGTGCGGCAGGCGGATCGGCACGCCCGCCCGGTCGGCCACGTCGATTGCGGAGCATCGTGAAACGGGACAGCGGCGGCCGATCCGCGGTCGTTAGCCTCTCGATCATGAGAACTTCATGGGGGGCTCGATCACTTGTGGCCACAGGTGCCATGGCCGCATTACTTCTCACACCGACGGCGACTCAGGCTGCCGCCGGCACCGGCAACATCATCCAGGTCGACGTGGCTGCCGACGGCACTCCCGGAGATGGCTACATCGGCGAACTGGACATCTCGAACGACGGCAGGTACGTAGCCTTCACCTCGAGCTCGTCCAACCTCGTTCCCGATGACGCGAACGGCACCTACGACGTTTTTGTTCGCGACCTCCGAACCGGCACTACCAACCTGGTCAGCAGGGGCATCGGCGGCCAGCCGGCCGATGGCTACGCCGCGGACACCAAAATCTCCGGCAATGGCCGGTACGTCGCGTTCGCCTCGTTCGCGTCCAATCTGGTGGCCGACGACACCAACGGCGACCAGGATGTATTCGTCCACGACCTGCGTACCGGCATCACCACCCGCGTGAGTGTCGCCACCGGCAACGTCCAGCTCGACGGCATCCAGTCCGGCCCCTCGATCTCCGACGACGGCCGGTACGTGACCTTCATCGAGACGGACTACCTGCACGGCGTGGGTCAGGAGGCGTTCCTCCATGACCGGAGAACCGGCGTCACCAGGCAGATCACCGCACCGGCCGGCGGCGCCCCGGCCCAGACGGCCGCCTTCGAGGCCGTCCTTTCCGGCAACGGCGAACGGGTGGCCTTCAGCGGCACCGGCGATTACACCGGCGACGGCGGCAGCACGAGTGCGGTCTACCTGTCCGAACTGGCCACCGGCGCCACGATCCGGATCAGCCCGCAATCGATCGGCACCGACCCGGCGGACGGGCGCACGCCGGCAATCGACCGGAGCGGCACGAAGGTGCTGTACACCAGCAACGCCGCGCTCGTCCCGTCCGACACCAACGCGGGTTCGGACGCCTACGTCCACGACCTGACCGCCGGCACGACCGTGCTGGTCAGCGCCAATCACGCCGGCTCGGGCTCCGGCAACGGCGAAACCTTCGAGGGAGCGCTGTCCAACAACGGCCGCTACGCGGGGTTCTTCTCACTCGCCTCGGACCTGGTCGCGACCGACACCAACGGCGAGCTCAACGACGTCTTCCTCCGCGACCTGAGAAGGGACCGCACCACCCTGGTGACCAGGTCCGCCTCCGGTGACAGCGGCAACGACTACAGCTGGGGCGGCATTCCGTCGGGCGACGGCAGCCGTGTCCTGTTCACCTCGGAGGCGACCAACCTGGGCGTCGACCCTGGCGACGGCCGGGCGCACCTCTTCGTACGCTGCCTGCGGCGCTGCTGAACCACCCCCTGGCCTGGTCCGCCGCGATCCCGGCGGACCAGGCGGATTCAGCGCCGGCCTTTACGTGACGCCGGGGAACCGGCCCGCGTTTCCTTCCTCAGGACTCGCAGTTTCGTTTCACGTCGCCGGTATCGGATGTGCACCTGTCGGAGCTGTCGCCGCCATCGGAGGTGTCGTTGGCGGACACGCCGTCGTCCGCCGACAGGGTGTCGCTGCCGCCTCCGCCGAAGAGCTCGTCGCTACCGAGTCCGCCGAAGAGCTCGTCGGCCCCGGATGCGCCGAGCAGCTCGTCGTCGCCGCCACCACCGAGCAGGTCGTCGTCGCCGACTCCTCCCACCAGGAGGTTGTCGGCGACATTGCCGACGACGAGGTCATCGCCCGAGCCGGTCTGCGCGTTCTCGACATCGGTGAGGAAGTTGTCGCCCTCACCGGCAACGCCGTCGTCGGCGATGCCGTTGAGGCTGATGTTCACGTCCGTGGTGCGATCCGCGTAGGTGCCGAGGTCGGATCCCGGTCCGCCGGAGAACCTGTCGGCGCCGTCCGCGACGTTCAGCGACCGTGCGGTGTCGCTTCCGTCCTCGCCGTTGAGCGTGTCGTTGCCGGTTCCGCCGATGAGGGTGTCGTTGCCGGCTCCACCGCAGATGACATCGTCACCGCCGAGCCCTTCCACCGTGTCGTTGCCGCCGAGGGCGGCGATGATGTCGCGGTTCGCGGTGCCGCGGAGGGTGTCGATGCCGGCGGTGCCGGTGATGGTGGCGGTGAGTCCGGCACAGGTGACGACAGCCTGCGCGCCGGCGGTGGGGAGAATCAGGCCGGCCGCGGTGAGCAGCGTGACGGCCGTGCCGCCCGTCAGCGTGCGGATCCTGGCTTGATGACGGTTCATCTGTAGGTGTTCCTTCCTCGAGGTGGATGGTCGGGTCAGCCGGCGGCCAGAACGGCTCCGAGGTTGTCGTACGGCTCCGCCACGCCGGTCAGTCCGTTCTGGTCCCACACCTGGTTGCCGCCGGCGGCGTCGCGCACGCCGCTGTCACGGACAGAGCGGCAACGGCCGCGCGCCCCCGTGCGGCCGTCAACAGGTGGAACGTACGTCCCACCGTGGGAAGAAACTGCTTTCCAGTCATCAATTTCCTCCTGTCCACGGCCGCGCCCGCGCGGGCGTGCCGCACGCCACAACGCCTGCCGCCAATGGATTCTGTCGATGTGCCGACCGCCTAGCATCTGGCGAATGCCGTACCCGCGACCATCCCGAGGCAGCAGCGGTCACACCTCCGGTGCGGCGTTCGTGGGGCGCGGCGCCGAGTTGCAGCGTCTGCATGCCGCGTACGACCAGGCGTCAGCCGGCGCGTGGACCGTTGCCGAGGTCACCGGTGACCCGGGCATCGGCAAGTCGAGCGTGCTGGCCCGGTTTCTGGCGCATGCCCGCAGCGCCGGCGCCCAGGTGTGTGCCGGGCAGGCCGTCGAGTCGGACGGGCACGTCCCGTACGGCCTGCTGGTCAACGCGCTCGGGGACGTGGTGAGCCGACTGCGCGCCGCGCAGTTGGCGGCGGCGCAGGCGGACCTTCCGGTGCTGCGCGCCGTCTGGCCGCAGTTGCCGGGACCGGCGGATGCGCCGGAGCCGATTCCGGCGGCGCAGCGCTACCGGGTGCACCGGGCCGCACGGAATCTGCTTGCCGTGCTGGCCGCCGGCACCGGGAACGGGCCGCTGGTGGTTGCGCTGGATGACGTGCACTGGGCCGACGAGGGATCGACCGAATTGCTCGGGCACCTGCTCAGGCATCCGCCGCCCGGACCGGTGCTGCTGTTGGCGGTGTACCGGCCACGGCAGTTGGCGAGCCGGTTACGCGGCGCTTTCGCCGACGCAGCCGTGACCGGGACGAGCGTACGCGTGGATCTGCCGCCACTGACCGAGGACGAGACCGCGGCGCTGCTTCCAGACTCGCTGTCCCCGCGGCGCCGGCAGGACCTGCATGTGGCCAGCGCCGGAAATCCGCTCTATCTCAAAGCGCTGTCAGCCGTTGCCGAGGTGGCGCCGCCCGAGTCGGCCACCGGCCACCGCCCACCGGATCAGGCCGGCCTGCCGGACCCGGTCTGGTCGGCGCTCACCGCCGAACTGGCGACGTTGGCACCGACCGAACGGCTGGTCGCGGCCGCCGTCGCGGTGGCCGGCGCGGCGGCCGACATCGATCTGCTGTCCACCGTCGCCGAGTGCCCGGCACCCCGTGTCGTCGCCGCGCTCGACCGGCTCGCGACCCGGGACCTGCTGCGGCCCGTCCCCGGGAGCGCGACGTTCCCGTTCCGGCATCCGGTGGTGCACGCCGTCACCTACGAGTCGGCTCCGGCCGGCTGGCGGACAGCCGCGCACGCCCGCGCCGCGGCCGCCCTCGCCGAGCGTGGCGCAGCGGGCACGGTTCGGGCGTACCACCTGGAACGCTGCGCCGGGGTCGGAGACACCGCGGCCGTCACCACGCTGAGCGACGCCGCCGCGACGGTCCTGCCCGCGGGGCCGGCGACGGCCGCCCGGTGGCTGGCTACCGCGCTGCGCCTGCTGCCTGCCGGCGCCACCACCGACGCCGTCCGGTGGGAGCTGCTGGTGCGGCACGCCGAGGCACGGTCTCTGGCCGGGGACCTGTCCGGCGGCCGGGACAGCGTCCATACCCTGCTGTCGCTCCTGCCGCGGCACCCCGCGGACAAGCGCGCCCGGGTGGCCGTGCTCGCCGCCACCGTGGAACGGTTGCTCGGCAACGCGATGGAGGCGGAGGCGCTGCTGGCCGCAGAACTCGCCGCCTGTCCCGAGGCGCACGGCGCCGCCGGGGTGACGCTGCGGACCGGCCTGGCCACGTGCGCAGTGCTGCGCTCCGACCCGGCCGCGGCCGACCGGTGGACCGGGCTTGCGCTGCACGACGCCAGGCGCGACGCCCGCCCGGACCGGCTGGCCGGAGCCTTGGCGCTCGCCGCGATGGCCGGTCACCTCACCGGCGCGTTCACCGTCGCGGCGGCCCGGCTCGACGAGGCGGCCCGGATCCTGGACGGGCTGCCCGACGACGACCTGGTGGAGGTTCTGCAACCGGTCGGCTTGGTGGGCGCCGCCGAGATCGCCCATGAGCGGATCCCGGACGCCATCCGGCACCTGAACCGGGTCCTCGCGGTGGCCCACCGGCACCGACCGGCTCACGTGCTCACCGACCTGTACGGACAGTTGGGCACCGCGTACGCGTTGACCGGCGACCGCGACCGGGCAGCCGAGTGTTTCGACAACGAGTACGACGCCGCGCTGCTCACCGGCAGCGCAGCCCAATGCGGCACCGCGCTCAAACATCAGAGCTGGCTCGCGCTGTGGCGTGGTGACCTACCGGCCGCCCTGCACCTGAGTGAGCGGGCACTCGCCGACGCCCGGGCGCAGCAGTACCCGCTGTCCTGGAGCTCCGTGGCGATCTTCGCTCTCGCACACCTGCTCGACGACGACCCGGCAGCGGCGATCCGGCTCCTCGAGTCGGCCGGTGACCGGCCACACAAGCCGACCATCGATCCGGGGTCGCGGATCCGCTGGTGGGAGGTCCGGGCGGCGGCATGCGCGGCGGCCGGAGACACCGATGCCGCCCGGAACGCCGCCGAACACGCCGGTCAGCTGGCCGCCGGCAGCAGTCTGCGCCGAAGCCGGGCACACGCGGCCATGGCACGCGGGTACGCCCTGCTCAGCGACGACCCGGCCGGCGCCCTCGAGGCAGCCCGAGCCGCGGGCGAACTCCTGGACCAGGCGGGTGACCTGATCGCCGCCGGACGTGCCCACCACCTCGCCGCGAATGCCCTGGCTGTGCTGCGCCGCCCGGCGCAGGCACGGGCCTGCTTCGCCGACGCCCGTTCCCGCTTCGCCACGGCACAGGCGCCGCTGCTGCACGACGCCGCCCTCCGCGACGAACGGCGGATGAACGCGCGCCGCTCGCGGCCCGGCGATAGCCGCACCCTGACCCCACGAGAGTCGGAGGTGGCCGGGTTGGTCGCCGAAGGGTTGACCAACCGGCAGATCGCCGAGCGGCTGTTCCTCAGCGTGGGCACGGTCGGGGTGCACGTCGGCCGGGTGTACGCCAAGCTCGGGGTGGGACGCCGCGCCGCGGTAGCCGCCCGGCTCGCGGCGCCACCGCACGCCGCCGGCCGGGCCGACGGCCACCCGACGGACCACCGGTAGTTCGGCTGATCCGGCCGGCCACGCCCCGGCTTCGGCACTGTGAACAATGTAACCAACATAGAGCTGGACGCCGGTCTATCTGGTTAGGATTCCCCATTCCTTCAAGCCGCCACCATTGAGGAAGGGGACCCGCTCCCCCATGGCTATTGTGGACACTGCGCGCTATCCAGTTGCCGACCCGGGAAGCGACGCATGGGAAAGCGTCGTTTCCCGGGCACGCACCGAACTGCGCGAGCTCGGATGCAGCGTGCTGCCGGAGTTCATTCTGCCGGGCAGCCGGGAGGCGCTGCGGCGAGAAGGCGCCGGGGTCGCCCCGCTGGCGTACTACGACGTTGAGGAGACCAACGTCTACAACATCGCGTTCGACGCCGACCTGCCGGCCGATCACCCGGGCCGCATCGTCATGCAGCGCGGCAACGCGTTCGTCCCGCGCGACCGGATCCCCACCGACAGCGTCATCCACCGGCTGTACACCGACCCGTCTTTCGTACGCTTCGTCGCCGCCTGTTTCGAACTACCGGAGCTGCACGAGCTCGCCGACCCGCTGTCCGGCCTGGTGCTCAACGTCGTACAGCCCGGGATGGAGCACCCGTGGCACTTCGACACCAACGAGTTCACCGTCAGCATGCTGACCCAGGAGCCGGAGGAGGGCGGCGTCTTCGAGTACTGCCCGAACATCCGCTCGGCGGGCGCGGAGAACTTCGACGCCGTCCGTTCGGTGCTCACCGGCGCCGACCGCTCGCCGGTGCGGGCCCTGACCCTGCGCCCCGGTGATCTCCAGCTGTTCAAGGGCCGGTACGCGCTGCACCGGGTGAGCGCGGTACGCGGCGCCACCGCCCGGCACTCGGCGATCTTCGCCTACTCCGAACGCCCCGGCGTGATGGGCAGCGTCGCCCGTACCCGGCAACTGTTCGGCCGGGTCCTGCCCGCGCACCTCGACGCCGAGCGCAATGCCGTGCGGGTCGACCAGTTGCTGGACTGATAATCGCGAGGAGCAGCGTGCGTTTCGACCAGACCGGAAAAATTTCGCTCGACGGCATCTACACGCAACCCGATCCCCGCGCCTATTTCACCACTCTGCGTGAGCTCGGCTATTGCATTCCTCAACTCGCCAAGCCCTATTTCCAGCAAATCATCGGGCAGTATCGCCAATCGCGGCAGGTGGCCGTCCCGACCGTCGTCGACGTCGGTTGCTCCTACGGCATCAACGCGGCGCTGCTGCGCTGTGACACCACCATGGACGACCTGTACGACCGCTACACCGACACCGAGCGCACCCGGCAGGAACTGCTGGAGCGCGATCGTGAGCTGGTCCGGTCGCACGGGTCCCCGGCCCGGTTCGTGGGGCTGGACGTGTCCCGGCCGGCGCTGGCGTACGCATCGGCGGCCGGGTTCCTCGACGAGGTCGTGCAGGCCGACCTGGAGGCGCGCGAACCCACGGCGAGGCAGCGCGCCCTGTTCGCCGACGCCGACATCGTGATCTCCACCGGATGCCTCGGCTACGTCACCGGCCGGACGCTCGTGCGGGTGGTCGGCTCCCGCCGGGACCGGCGGCCGTGGATGGCGCATTTCGTGCTGCGAATGTTCCCGTTCGAGCCGATCGCCGATCGCCTCGCGGCCCTCGGTTACGAGACGATGCGGGTGGACCGGACGTTCCGGCAGCGCCGTTTCGCGTCCGACCGGGAACAGCGGCAGGTGCTGGAGACGATGTCCGCCGCCGGTGTCGATCCGGAGGGGCTGGAGACCGATGGCTGGTTGCACGCTCAGCTCTACGTTTCCCGGCCCGTCGGCACTCCCGGCCCCTTGACCTTCGACGTTGACGATTCAATGACCCAGAAGGCCGCCCGATGAGCATCGAATTCGAGGAGACCGAGTGAGCACGTTCGAAAACGACGACACGCTGTCGCGGGTGCCGTTGCCCGCGCTGGAGGACACCTGCGCCCGGTTCCTCGAGTGGTGTACGCCGCTGCTGACGGAGGAGGAGCTCGCCGACACCGAGGCCGCGGTACGGGAGTTCGGACGGCCCGATGGTCCGGGGCCGAAGCTGCACGCCGATCTGGTGCGCTACAACGCGGATCCGGCCACGCACAGCTGGCTGGACACGTTCTGGCCGGCGCGCTACCTCGGTCGCCGGGACCGGATCGCGTTGAACGCCAACTTCTTCTTCCTGTTCCGCGAAACGCCGTTGCACGGGTTCGCCGAGCCGCAGGTGGAGCGCGCGGCGGGGCTCATCGCCGCCGCGGTGAACTACAAGACTCAGCTCGACGGCGAGCGCATCCCGCCGGTCGCGACGCGCGGGAAGCCGTTGTCGATGGCGCAGCACAGGTTCCTGTTCTCCACCACCCGCATCCCGGGGCCGGTGCAGGACACCGTCCGAGCGCCGTACAGCGACGAGTGGCCGGGCCCGTCGACGGCGCGGCACATCGTGGTGTTCCAGCGCGGCAACGTGTTCCGGATGAACGTGATCGGTCCGGACGGGCGCCCGTACTCCCTCGACGACCTGGCGGCCGGCCTGCGTGAGGTGCAGAAGGCTGGTGCCGCGCGGGCCACGACGGACACCGCGGCCGGTCATCTCACCACGATGGCCCGGGCCGAGTGGGCGGCGGCCAGGGACCGGCTGGCGGCACTGGATCCCGGGAACACGGCGACGCTGGACACCATCGAGACGGCGCTGTTCTGCGTGTGCCTGGAGGACCTGACACCGGCCGACGACCTGGCGGCCTGCGATCAGTTGCTGCACGGCGACAGCGGCAACCGGTGGTTCGACAAGGCGGTGTCGCTCATCGTGTTCGCCGACGGCACGGCCGGCATCAACGTCGAGCACTGCGAGCTGGACGGCACCACCATCCTCAGCTTCGTCGACGCGCTGCTCGCCGCGTCGCCTGAGGAGCATGCCGCGAAGTCGGGTGCGGCGGAGCAGGGGGTGCCGGCGATCGAGCCGGTCACGTTCGTGCTCGACGACGCGCTGCGGGCCGACATCGCCGCCGCGGCACGGTCGTTCGCCCAGTACGGCGCGGACACCGCCACCGCGACGCTGTCCTTCGACGAGTTCGGGGTGGACGAGGTCAAGCGGCTGCGGATGTCGCCGGACGCGTTCGTGCAGATGGCTTACCAGCTCGCGCACAAGCGGGCCAAGGACTTCATCGGTGCCACGTACGAGTCCATCGCCACCCGTCAGTACCGGCGAGGGCGGACCGAGGCGATGCGCGTCGTCACGCCCGAGGTGCTGCGGTTCGTGTCCACGTTCGACGACCCCGCCGCGTCACCCGGCGAGCGGCGGGCAGCGTTCCGGGCCGCGGCCGACAAGCATGTCGAGCGGGCGAAGCAGTGCCAGGCCGGTGCCGCACCGGAACAGCACCTGTGGGAGCTGCAGCTGATCCAGAAGCGGCGTGGACTCGAGCTCGGCGTGCCGGAGGCGTCCCGGCTGTACGAGACGCCGGGGTGGCTCACGATGCGCGATGACTACCTGAGCACCAGCTCGGCGCCGTCGGCCGGCATCCGCTACTTCGGGTTCGGGGCCACCAGCAGTCGCTGCATCGGGATCGCGTACGTGCTGCTGCCGGACCGGTTCAACCTGTACCTCAGCACACCTCGCCCGGTCGCCGGCATGATGTACACGTTTGCCGACCGGCTCCGCGAAGCGTTGCGTGAGCTGCGCGACCTGCTCGACGAGCGGTAGCCCGGGTCACGGGTCCGCCGCCGGCCGCTCGATCTCCACGATCCGACGGTCGGCTCGACGGCGGACCCGGTCCCCCGGTTCCGCTGACATCCGGCTGAGGAAGCCTCACCGGGGTCGCGGAGGCACGGGGAACCGCAGGGAGATACGGAGTCCGCCGGCCGGGCGGGGCTCGGCGGTGATCTCGCCCCCGTGCGCGGTGACGACGGACCGGACGATCGACAGGCCGAGCCCGCTGCCGTCGACGGGGCCGGTGCGGCCGGACAGGCGGTGGAAGGGTTCGAAGAGGCCGGGTATCTCGTCGGCGGCGACGACCGGCCCGGTGTTGGCGACAGTGACCACGGATCCGGCGCAGGTCACCGTCACGTCGCCGTCCGGCACGTTGTAGGCGATCGCGTTCTGCAGCAGGTTCTGCACGGCGCGTTCGAGCAGCACCGGATCGCCGATCGCCTGGACCGGCGCCCCGGAGAACCGCAGGTCAACGCCGGCGGCGACGGCGCCGGGCCGGGCGGCGTCCACGAGGCGACCGGTCACCTCGGCGAGGTCGACGCGGTCGCGTGTGGTGAGCCGCTGTTCGGAGCCGGCGAGCACCAGCAGCCCTTCGATCAGCTTCTCGTGCCGGGCGTTCATCGCCAGCAGGGCCGTACCCAGCCGGCGCAGCTCGGGGGGCGGGTCGGGGTGGCTGAGCGCGACCTCGATCAGGGTCCGGTTGATGGTCAGCGGGGTGCGCAGTTCGTGGGAGGCGTTCGCCACGAACCGGCGCTGGGCGCCGAACGCGGCGTCGAGGCGGGCGAGCATGTCGTCGAAGGTGTCGGCGAGTTGCCGCAGCTCGTCCTGCGGTCCGCTGAGGCCGATGCGTTGGTGCAGGTTGCTTTCGGCCACCCGGCGGGCGGTCGCGGTGATCTCCTGCAGTGGTCGCAGGGTGCGGCCGGCCGCGAGCCAGCCGAGCCAGACGCCGATGACGCCGACCCCGGCCAGGGCGAGGGCGCCCTGGCGCAGCAGGGAGGTGAGGGTCTGCTGGCGGAACTGCTCCTGCAGCGTCGCCGCGAGCCGCATGGTCTTCTCGGCCTGCCGCTGCTGTTCGGGTGTCCAGGCCGGGTCGGGGCTGGTCGGCTGCGGTTCGGTCGCGGCGTCGTCCGACGGCTGCGCCACGCCGGTGTCGACGGCGGTGATCTCGATCCCGGGTATCGCCGCGACGACCGCGGTACGACCGAAGCTCGGGTTGCTCAGGGCAGACGCGAGCAGCAGGTAGGTGATGCCGAGCAGCGCGGTGCCGACCAGCAGGAACAGTCCGCCGTACAGGGCGGTCAGGCGGGCCCGGATGGTCAGCCGGTGCGTCGTCACGGGATCTGGTACCCCACTCCGGTCACGGTGGTCACCACCTGCGGCGGCCCGAGCTTGCGCCGCAAGGTCAGCATGGTGACCCGGACCACGCCGGTGAACGGGTCGGTGTGCTCGTCCCAGGCACGTTCCAGCAGCTGCTCGGTGCTCACCACCGCGCCGTCGGCGCGCAGCAACTCCTCGAGCACGGCGAACTCCTTGCGGGACAGCGCGACGTGATGGCCGTCGCGGTACACCTGACGGCGCGACGTGTCGAGCCGGATGCCGGCGCGTTCCAGCACCGGCGGGGCGGCCGGGCGGGCACGCCGGCCCAGCGCCCGGACCCGGGCGACCAGCTCCGCGAACGCGAACGGCTTGGGCAGGTAGTCGTCGGCGCCCAGCGAAAGGCCCGCGACCCGGTCGCTGAGGCCCCCGGAGGCGGTCAGCATCAGCATGCGCACGTCCCAACCGGCGTTCATCACTGCCCGGCACACGTCGTCGCCGTGCACCACCGGCAGGTCCCGGTCGAGGACGAGGACGTCGTAGCTGTTGACAGCGAGACGTCGCAATGCGGCGTCGCCGTCGTAGGCGGTGTCCACGGCGAGGGCCTGCAGTCGCAGGCCCTCGGCTATCGAGTCCGCCAGCACGACCTCGTCCTCTGCCACCAGTACACGCATCGGGCCATCCTGCCGCGCGGACCCGTTAGAAAGCTGTTAGCGCCAGCACTAATGATCATTTAACGGGCGAACTGGTGTGGTGGTTCCCGAACCCAGGGAGGAACCACGATGACATTCGCCGACAGAACCCGGCTGATCGTCGTACCGGTGCTGCTCGCGGCCGTGCTCGGCGGTTGCGCGGAACAGAAGCAGGAGCCGTCGGTGGCGTCGGCCGGCGGGAAACCGACGGCCAGTGCCGGTGCGACCGCGCCGCAGGCGCAGGACGCGGCCGCGCAGGGCCGCAGATTCGCGCAGTGCATGCGGGAGAACGGCGTCGACATGGAGGATCCCGGCCCGGACGGCATGATGCGCGGGCTCGAGGTGACCAAGGCGAACGAGGCGAAGCTGACGGCCGCGTCGACCAGGTGCCGCGAGTTCCTGCCCAACGGCGGGGAACCCGGGAAGATGCCGGCCGAGGATGTCGCGAAGCGCCGCGAATACGCCGAATGCCTGCGGGAGAACGGAGTGCCGGAGTTCCCGGACCCCGATCCGGAGACCGGCGAGTTCAGCATCGGCAAGGACAAGGCCGGCGTTCTCGACAAGCTGGACGCGGCGGCGCCGAAGTGCCAGCAGCTCGGCGGGGGCGCCGCCATGCCGGCCATCCGGGTGGACGGATGACCCGCCGGACAACGGCGGCGCTGCTGGTCACGCTGGTGACGCTCGGCGCCGCGGGCACGGCCGCGGCGATCCTCGGCCGCGAGAAGGAACCGGAGCCCACCCCCGACGGCCCGGCGGCCACCACCACGGTGCGGCGCCAGACTCTCGCCGAACAGATCAAGATCGACGGCAGTCTCGGGTACGGGGACCCGGCGCCGATGAGGTCGGGCGCCACCGGCACCGTGACGTGGCTGCCGAAGGAGACCGCCACGATCAGGCCCGGCGGCACCCTGCTACGCGTCGACAACCGGCCGGTGGTGCTGCTGGGCGGCGTCCTGCCGCTGTACCGCCCGCTGGCGCCCGGCACCGAGGGCCCCGACGTGCGGCAGTTCGAGCGCAACCTGCGCGCGTTCGGCTACGACGGCTTCACCGTCGACGACGAGTACACCGCGTCGACCGCCCAGGCCGTACGGCGCTGGCAGGAGCGGCTCGGCCTGCCACGAACCGGAACCGTCACCACGTCCTGGGCGGTCGTGGCGCCCGGAAGCATCCGGATCGCCGAGCTCAAGGTACGGATCGGCGATCCGGGGACCGGTGCGGTGCTCACCTACACCGGCACCGCTGCGGTGGTCACCGTCAAGGCTCCGGCCGCCGACGCCGCCTGGGCCGCACCCGGCGTGAAGGTTTCGGTGGCGCTGCCCGGCGGCAAGCAGGCCTCCGGCAAGGTGAAGCACGTCGGCGCGAGGGCGACCGGCGCCGAGGGCGAGGACCCGACGGTGCCGGTCACCATCGCGCTGACCGGCCGCCCGGACACCGGCGGCCCGCGCGAATCCCCGGTGGAGGTCACCTACACCGGCCGGCAGCGCAACGACGTGCTCACCGTGCCGGTCCCCGCCCTGCTCGCGCTGGCGGACGGCGGATACGGCCTGCAGGTCGTCGAGAACGGCACATCCCGGTACCTGGCCGTACAGGTCGGCATGTTCGCCGAGGGACGCGCCGAGGTCAGCGGCTCCGGCCTGGCCGAAGGCATGACCGTCGGGATGCCCGCATGATCCAGATGATCGACGTGGCGAAGACCTACCCGGGCGGGGTCACCGCGCTCGCCGGTGTGTCGGCCACCGTGGCCGCCGGTGAACTGGTCGGCATCGTCGGCCCCTCGGGCTCCGGAAAGTCGACGATGCTGCACCTGCTCGGCGCGCTTGACCGCCCGTCCGCCGGCACCGTACGCATCGACGGCCACGACGTGGCGGACCTGCCCGACCGGTCGCTGTCCGCCCTGCGGGCCCGCACCATCGGCTTCGTCTTCCAGCAGTTCCACCTCGCGCCCGGGGTGTCCGCGCTCGACAACGTCGCCGACGGGCTGCTCTACTGCGGCGTACGGCGGCGCGAACGGCGACGCCGGGCGGCCCTGGCCCTTGCGCGGGTGGGCCTCGACCACCGGGCGGGCCACCGGCCGCACGAGATGTCCGGCGGGGAACGGCAACGGGTGGCGATCGCCCGGGCGGTCGTCGGCGACCCGGCGGTGCTGCTCGCCGACGAGCCGACCGGCAACCTCGACTCGAGCGCCAGCGCCGCGGTGATGACGCTGCTGCACGGCCTGCACGCGGACGGCGCCACCGTCGTGGTCATCACGCACGATCAGAAGATCGCCGCGGGACTCCCCCGCCGCCTGACGATGCGCGACGGCCGGCTGGGTGAGTCGTGAGCGCGCCGACGAGGCCGGTACCCGCCCGGCTCGCCCCGGACGACGTGGTCCGGGTCGGGGCCGCCGGCCTGCGTACCCGGCCGCTGCGGATCGTCCTGTCGGCGCTGGGCATCGCGATCGGCATCGCCGCGATGCTCGCCGTCGTCGGGATCTCGGCGTCCAGCCGCGCCGAACTGGACCGCACCCTGCGCGCCCTGGGCACCAACCTGCTGACGGTGGCGCCCGGCAACACCCTCGCCGGCGCGCAGGCGAAACTGCCGCCCGAATCAACGGCGATGGTACGGCGCATCGGTCCCGTGCAGAGCGTCACCGCCACCGGCAGGCTCGCGGCGAAGGTCTACCGCAACGAGCACATCCCCGCGGGGCAGAACGGCAGCATCTCCGTGCTGGCCGCGCGGGCGGACCTGCTCGAACACGTCGGCGCCCGGCTGACCGCGGGACGCTGGCTCACCGAGGGGGCCGACGGGCCGACCGTCGTGCTCGGCGCCGGCGCAGCGCTTCGCCTCGGCATCGACTCCCCCGGCCCCCGGGTCTGGCTGGGCGGCCGCTGGTTCAGCGTGGTGGGCATCCTGGCGCCGATCCCGCTCGCGCCCGAGCTGGACTCGGCGGCGCTCGTCGGCTGGCCGGCGGCCCAGCGCCTGCTCGACTTCGACGGATCGCCGACCACCATCTACACCCGCACCACGGACGCGTCGGTCGAGCAGGTCCGCGCCGTGCTCGCCGCGACGGTCAACCCGCAGGCCCCCAACGAGGTGAAGGTCTCCCGGCCCTCGGACGCGTTGTCGGCGGCCCGGGTGGCCGGCAACACGCTCAACGGGATGCTGCTGGGGCTGGGCGCGGTCGCCCTGATCGTCGGTGGGGTCGGCGTCGCCAACACCATGGTGATCTCCGTGCTCGAACGCCGCGCCGAGATCGGCCTGCGCCGGGCCCTGGGCGCCACCCGCGGACAGATCCGCCTGCAGTTCCTGTGCGAATCGCTGCTGCTGGCCACTCTCGGCGGCGGCGCGGGCGTTCTGTTCGGCTCCATCGCCACCGCCGGCTACGCCTGGTACCGGACGTGGCCTGCGGTGATACCCGGCTGGGCGCTCATGGGTGGCCTGGCCGCCACCATCACGGTCGGCGCGGTGGCGGGCCTCTACCCCGCGGCGGCAGCGGCCCGCCTCGCACCCACCGAGGCACTGACCCATTGACGCCTATCGGCGCCCGGCGGGCTGCTCTGTCGTACCCATCCGAACCCGCCGGTCCGGCAACCGGAATGCAACCGTGGGTTTCCTCAAGTAGGGCAACCGGGTGGCACCCGGTTGGGTCCCGGGCCTGCTCTGGCGGTCCTGGAATCTCTTTCACATGCCGGCCGAAACGCGGCCGACTACCGGGGGAGATTCATCTTGCGACGTGCCAAGCTGCCGATGCTCGTGACAGCTCTGACCGCCGTGATCACCGGAGCCACCGCTGTCGTGGCGCCGACGTCCGCGTCCGCCGCGCCGCGTACGTGCACCACCGGTGACAACCTCGTCCCGACCTGCGGCGTGCTGTGGGGCGGCGCCGCGGGTGGCTTCACCAGCACCCCGCGTGACCAGGCCCTCAAGAGCTGGGAGAAGGCGTCGGGCCGGACCGCGACGATCTTCCACCAGTACCACAAGGGTGACGAGGTCTTCCCGACCAAGGCCGAGATCGCGATGACCCAGGACCCGGCGAACCCGCGGATCCTGCTGGAGAACTGGAAGGTCGCCGAAGGCTCGACCTGGGCGAAGGTCGCCAAGGGCGAGCAGGACGACCGGATCGACGCGTTCGCCGAGCGGGCCAAGGCGTACGGCAAGCCGTTCTTCCTCGCGCTCAACCACGAGCCGGAGAACGACGTGATCGCGAAGAAGGGGTCCGGCTGGGAGGCCAAGGACTTCGCCGCGATGTACCGGCACACCATCGAGCGCCTCGAGGCGCAGGGCGTCACCAACGTCGTCAACGTGATGGCCTACATGGGCAACGAGAAGTGGATGGCCCAGTCCTGGTGGAAGGACCTCTACCCCGGCGACGACGTCGTCGACTGGATCGGCCTGGACTCCTACTCCTCGGTCGAGAAGGGCTACTACCACCACGGCAACTTCGCCAGCCTGCTCGACCGCAAGCCCAAGGGCGGCGGTCAGGGCTTCTACGACTGGGCCGCCAGCAAGCACGCCGACAAGCCGTTCATGGTCGCCGAGTGGGGCGCCTACCACCGCGTCGGTAAGAACACCGACAAGTCCGCCCTCTACAACAACGTCATCCCGGAGCTGAAGAAGCGCCCGCAGATCAAGGCGATCGTGCACTTCGACACCCAGAAGGACGACCAGGGCGACCGCGACATCAGCATCGACAGCACCAAGGCCAGCCTGGCGTCGTTCAAGAAGCTCGCCGCCGACCCCATCTTCAACGTCAAGATCGGCTGACCCGATCTTTTCCCTGGTACGAGAAGCGCCGCCCGGTTCCCGGGCGGCGCTTCCGGGTCTCCTGGGCGCATGATCTGCGGCAGGACGAGCTCCGGATCGGCGGGCGCCGGCTTGAGCCAATGCTGCATGTCGCTGCTGAAGGCCCAGAGCTCACTACGACGGCCCGGGTAGCGTGTGCTGCCGGAGCGCCCGGCGGGTGCCGCCGCGCCGGGCATTTCACGGGAGGAATCTGATGACCAAGGCTCTTGTCATCGGCGGTGGCATCGCCGGTTGCGCAACCGCCATCGCGTTGCAGGCAGTGGGATACGAGCCCGTCGTGTACGAGGCGTATCCGGCCGGCGGGGACGATGCGGGCGCGTTCCTCACCGTGATGGGCAACGGCATGGCGGCGCTGCGCGCCCTCGACGCGCACCGACCGGTGATCGCCGGGTCGTACCCGGCCGCCAGTGTGGAGATCTACGACGCCGGAGGGCGCCTGCTGGAGACCCGCGGGATCGGCGACGCGGACGACGCGGGGCCGCGCACCCTGCTGCGGTCCACGCTGTACCGGGCGCTGCAGGGCGAGGCGGTGTCGCGCGGAGTGCGCATCGAGCACGGACGCCGGCTGGTCCACGCCGGGATGATCGCCGGTGGTGGGGTGCGGGCGACCTTCGCCGACGGCGGTTCCGCTGCCGGCGACATCCTCGTCGGCGCGGACGGCATCCATTCGGCGACCCGCACCCTGATCGACCCGGATGCCCCGCGCCCGCGCTACACCGGCCAGGCGGTGGTCTACGGCTATGCGTCCAGCGTGCCGGCACCCACCGCCCCGGACGCGTACCACATGATCTTCGGTAGCCGGGCGTTCTTCGGCTACACGGCGGCCCCCGACGGGCGTACCTGGTGGTTCGCGCGGATTCCCGGACCGCAGGCGGGACCTTCCACGATCACGGCCGCGCAGTGGCGCGAGCGGGCGTTGCTGGCGTTCGCCGACGACGCGTCGCCGGCCGCCGCCGTCATCCGTGCCACCGGCGACGACGTGACGGGCGGCGACTCGTACGACGTACCGACCACGCCGATCTGGCATCGCGGATCCATGGTGCTCGCCGGTGATGCCGCACACGCCGCGTCGCCGGCGGCGGCCCAGGGCGCGTCGATGGCATTGGAGGACGCGGTGGCACTGGCGCGCTGCCTCCGCGAGCAGACGGACGCCGCCGGGGCCTTCGCCGCCTACGAGGCGATCCGCCGGGAGCCAACGGAACAGACCGTCGCGGCGAGCGCGCAGATGAGCCGGCTCGGCACATCATCGCCGTACGCGGATCCGGTCGACTGACCGCCGGCTCCGGCACCCGTCCGTGACCGTGCGGACGGCTGGAAATACGTTTCTCCGATGGCGTGCGCTCCATAGGATCTTCGTGATCAAGGGGGATGACACGGTGGGCGATTTTCAGCAGTTCGTGACGGATGTGACTACACGTCTGTCCGCGATGTCCAAGGGCGAGTTGTACGTCGTCGGCGACGGTCTCGACCGGGACTCGCTCTGGCTCACCTTTCTCGATTCCTTTCCCGCCGGCACCAATCCTCGGTTCCGTGAGCGGTCCGAGTACGACTGCTCGACCTGCCGCGGGTTCGTCAAGAACTTCGGTAACGTCGTCGAGATCCACAACGGACATGTCCGTACCGTCTGGTCCGGGGTTTCTGCATTTGACCCGGTCTTCTCGGTCGTCGCCGCCGCAATGGACGAATTCGTCGGCTCGCTGCCGTTGTCCGGCGTTTTCCGGTCCGCCGAGGCGCAGTACGGGACGAAGACGACCCGGACGCTGCGCGACGGCCAGGTCGAGGTGTGGCACCACCTGCACGGCCGGGTAGAGAAGCGGCACCACACCGGGGATGTCGGCGCGGCACGGGGCGCCTTCGACGCCGCGGTGCAGGTGTTCCAGCGTGGCCTGGCCGAGCTGACCCAGCACGCTCTGGACACCGTCGTGGACCTCATCGACGACAACGCCCTCTACCGCGGCACGGAGCATCGCCGGGCGGTGACCGAGTTCCGGTCGCTGCGGAACCAGTGGACGCAGGCGGCCGACGGACGGGCCTTCATTTTCGCCAACGCCATGAACCCGGCGGCCCGGTTCCGCAACACGGTGATCGGCACCCTCGTCCAGGATCTCTCCGCGGGCGTCGACCTGGAGCAGGCGGTCCGGTCGTTCGAGGCGAAGGTGGCGCCGCAGAATTACCAGCGGCCCACGGCGTTGATCACTCCGGCCATGGTCAAGGCCGCCATGAAGACCATCGGCGAGCTGGGCATCGAGGAGTCGCTGCAGCGACGCTTCGCCCGGCTGTCCGACGTGTCGGTCACCAACGTGCTGTGGGTCGACAACGACACGCAGTCGCGGATGAAGGACGGCATCGAAGGGTTGCTCATGCAGGCGGCCACCACCGGTTCGGCAGGTGCGCGCCTTCGGGACGCGAAGCCGGAGGAGATTCCCGTGATCGCCTTCATGAAGGACATCCTGCCCGGCGCCGCGTCCATCGACCTGTGGGTCGCCAACAGCCACGAACCGCACTTCGTCAGTCTCACCACCGGCCGGAACCCGGACGCCCCGCGACTGTTCACCTGGGACAACGATTTCGGCTGGTCCTACGGCGGCAACGTCACCGACTCGATCAAGGAGAAGGTCAAGCGGGCCGGCGGCAACGTCACCGGCAAGCTGCGGGTGAGCCTGTCCTGGTTCAACCACGACGACCTCGACCTGCACGTGTTCGAACCCAACGGCGACCACATCTGGTACCAGGAGAAGCGCAACAAACTGGACGTCGACATGAACGCGAACGGGCCGTTCTCGCGCGAGCCGGTGGAGAACGTCACCTGGGCCGGCAAGATCGCCGACGGCGAGTACCGGATCGAGGTGAACCAGTTCCGCAAGCGGGACAGCGCCGGGGTCGGCTTCGTGATCGAGACCGAGAACAACGGAAAGATCGAGCATTACAGCCACGAGCGGGCGGTCGGCCAGAAGGAGACCGTCGAGGTGGGCCGGATGACGGTCGCCGGCGAGGTGATCACCGCTTTCCGGCCGGGTAAGGACATGCGGTCGGGCAGCGTCGGCAAGGATCTGTGGGGCATCACCACCGAACAGTTCGTGCCGGTGTCCACCGTCATGTACTCGCCGAACTACTTCGACGACAACGAGGTCGGCAACCGCCACTACTTCTTCATGCTGAAAGGGTGCGTGAACGACCAGCCGGCCCGGGGGATCTACAACGAGTTCCTCCGCGGCGACCTGCACCCGCACCGCAAGGTGTTCGAGGTTCTCGGCGACCGCACCAAGTGCGAGCCGTCGGAGGATCAGCTGTCCGGCCTCGGCTTCAGCTCCACGGTCCGCAATTCAGTGGTCGCCAAGGTGACCATGACCGGCGGGCGGCGCCGCCTCATCAGCATCCAGTTCTGATTCCCTACCCGGACATCCGAGAGAGGCCACCGTGACCATTTTCGAAAAGGCCACGCGGGAGAAGTTCCGCTACCCGTCGGCCAAGGGCCTGCTGACCACGGAACAGCTGTGGGAGCTTCCACTGACCGCCAAGTCCGGGTTCAGCCTCGATGACGTGGCCAAGGCCGTGAACGCCGAACTCAAGGCCATCGACACCGAGTCGTTCGTGGCCACCGAGACCAATCCGGCCAAGGCAACCCTGGAGACCAAGTTGGAGGTCGTCAAGCACGTCATCGCCGTACGCCTCGCGGAGGAGCAGGCGGCGAAGGCAGCGGCGGCCAAGAAGCTGGAGAAGGAAAAGCTGTTGGCAGTCCTGGGGCGCAAGCAGGACGCGGTCCTGGAGAACCTGACCGAGGCAGAGCTGCTGGCCCGGATCAACAACCTGTAGTTGTCGTCATGGGGTTCCGATGAAGGCCTCCCGATGACGCTGTGCCCAGTCCCGGAAGGTCGCAGGGGGGCGTGCCAGCACCGTCGCTACATCCTCGGTGAGGATGCGGTTGTGCCCGGCACGCGCCCAGGCGGTCCCGATGACGGTGGCCTCCACGGCCGCCGGGGGCATCCCTGAGGAAAGGAGCTGTTGGGATGCGCTGGTCGAGGGGACGTCGACGCTGACGACGGGGCGGCCGATGACCTCGGCTAGTTGACGCGCCTGATCGGGAACGCTGAGCAGCTCCGGACCGGTGAGCGTGTAGGTCTTGCCGGCATGCGCGGGATCAGTGAGGGCGGCGACCGCGACCGCGGCGATGTCGCGCGGATCGATGACGCCCTGCGCGCCGTCGCCTGTCATATTGGATACGGGTTGTCCAGCGCGGATGGCGCCCGACCAGTGGAGGCAGTTCGAGGCGAAGGCCGACGGCCGCAGAACCGTCCACGACAGGTCACTGGTGCGGACGGCGTCCTCAGCCGTCTGGTGCCAGGCGCCGACGGTTGCGCTGCCGAATCGTTCGCCGGTGCCGATCGCGGAGAGTTTCACCACCGAGCCGACCCGCGCCGCCCGAGCTTCCGTCAGCAACGCCAGGTCATGATCTGGCGTAGGTGTAGCCGGAGCGGTCAGCAGGAACACGGCGCGTACGTCGGCCACCGCCCGGCGCAGAGAGGCAGGGTCTTCGAAGTCGGCCTGCACCACATCGACGCCCGGCGGCATGGCGTGGCCGGGCCGGGCCCTGGTCATCGCGCGAACGGGCTGCCCGCTCTGCCGCAGAAGCTGCACAACGTGGCGGCCGATGGTTCCGGAGGCACCGGTAACGAGGATCATGGGTGTCACCGTTGCAGGACCACCGTGGCCAGGCCTAGGAACTTTCGGCACAGCCCGATGTGGGCACCCATGTTCTCCCGCACCACGAAGTACGGTGCTGAACTGTGCAGCGCGACAGATTGATCACCCCGGAGATGGCCCACCTGCTGCGGCCATGGTTCTCCGGTGTCACTGTGGGAGCGCAACCTGTCATCCACGATGCGCCGGCCGTACTGGAACAGCCCGACCATGCCGCCACACTGACGTGGCGGGTCGGCTCCGACGACCCGCATGACATCGTGATCATGGGACCCCGGACTCAAGCCAGGTACCATCTCGGGCGGCCCGGCCGGGACTGCCTACAACTACGTTTCCGGCCAGGACGGGCTGCCGACTTCCTCGGCCTTCCCCTGCGCGACCTTGCCGACCGGGCCGTTGCCGCCGCCGATCTGGACAGTAGGTCGTTGACAGCGTTCGTCCAGGCGATCGCCGACAGCGGTCCACTGGTCGCCTCGCAGTCGCACGCGGCACGACTGCGATCGCTGACCGCGGCGTTGCCGGATGCCCCGTCGGCCCATGGCGACCGCGCCGCTCTCCGCCGGCACATCGTCGCCGAGGCGACGGCGCTGCTGTCCATCGGCGACGGTTCGTCACGCGAGTCCGTCCATCGCGTCGCCCGGCGCCTCAATGTGAGCGAGCGACATCTTCGTACGGTGTTCGCCGATGGAGTCGGCCTGACGCCCAGCCAGTTCGTGCGCCTCGACCGCGTTCGGGCGGTGCTCGCCCGTATCCAGCAGAGGCTGCCGGAGGTGTCGGCCCGAGCGGGTTACTACGACCAGTCGCACATGACCGCCGAATTCCACCGCGTCATGGGCACGACCCCGTACGCCTTCACCACGCGACGCTGGCCCGTCACCGAGGCGTGCACGGCGAACACCGTGGACACCGGATGAGAGATCGGCCCCGGCGGCGAGGCGCAGGGCCGATCTCTGTGGCTGGCCGGCCAAGGATTCTGCGCTCCTCGACCCCCGTGACCAGCGCCGCCCATCCCTGGGAAGATCCGGCGCTGTCGAGCATCCGCCTCGACGAGGTGGCGTGGGCGGAGTCTGGACGAATTTGGACGCGAGGGTGACGCGACGCACGGCGAGCGGCCGATGTCAGGGTCAGCTCTGCTCGGGTGCGTCGAGTTCGGCCAGGTGAACGCGGATCTGGTCAGCCTCGGGCAGTCCGAGGTCGACGTAGTGGGTGAGGGCCTGCCGGTACTCGTCGCGGGCCCGCCCGGGGTCGGCGAGGGCCCGGTGGACGTCGCCGAGACCGGCGTGGGCACGGGCCTGCTGATGACGGTTGCCGGTGACGCTGGCGATGGCGAAGGCGGCAGTGTGGTGGGTCAGTGCGTCAGCGGTCCGTCCGGCGGCGCGGGACACCTCGCCGAGCCCGTTGCACACCCATGCCTCGTTGTCCTGGTTGCCGGTCTCCTGGAAGACGGTCAGTGCCTGCTGGTAGTACTCGGTGGCCTCGGCGAGCCGGTCGAGGCGGGTGTGCAGTGAGCCGAGGCTCTCCAGCGCGCCGGCTTCGGAGGTGCGGTCGCCGATCTGCCGGTACAGCCGCATTGCCTGCTCGAGGTGGTCGCCGGCCGGCTCGTACCGGCCCATGCGAACGGCGAGTTCGCCGAGGCCGTGCAGCGCCAGGGCTTCACCGCGCGGGTTGCCGGTCTCGCGGGACACGGTCAGCGACTGACGGTAGTAGTCGGTGGCCTCGTCGAGGCGGCCCGCCCGTTCCATGACGGCGCCGAGCCCGCCCAGCGTGGTGGCCTCTCCGATGCGGTCGCCGTTGCGCCGGTCGAGTTCCAGGGCCTGCTGCTTGTATTCGATGGCATCCGGGTATCGGCCGGCCCGTTCCGCGATGAGGCCGATGTTGAAGAGAGCCCGGGCCTGCCCAGCCGTGTCGGCGGTCTGGCGGAACAGCTCGAGAGCCTGCCGGAGGTGGTCGTCGGCCGCGTCGGGCCGGCCCAGCCGCAGGTGGGCGATGGCAAGACCGCTCAGGGCGTGGGCCTGCCCCTTCAGGTCACCGCTGCCGCGGGCGGCGCGGTGGGCGTGGCCGTGCATGGTCAGGGCGTCGTTGTGGTGGCCGCCTTGAAGGTAGCGGGACAGGGTGCGGGCCAGCCGGGTGGTGTGGTCCGGCCACCCGTGCGTAGCGGTGTGGTTGGCGACGGCGACCAGGGTGGGCCGTTCGGTGTCCAGCCAGTCGAGCGCGTCCGGGCGATCGGCCAGGGGCGGGACGGGGGTGCCGGCCGGGGAGACGTGCGGTCGGACGTTCGCCTCGCCGGGCAGCAGGATCTCCATCGCGGCCGCGGTGGTGGCCAGGTAGTAGTCGTACAGGCGGGTGAGGGCGGCGCGGCGTGCGGGTGGGGAGTCGTGGTCGTGGGCGCGCGCGGTGGCGTAGGCGCGGACCAGGTCGTGGAGGACGTACCGGCCGGCCGTGGCCTGCTGGATGAGGTGATCACGGAACAGGGCGCCCAGGCAGGCTTCGGCGGTGTCGAGGGCGGTGTCGGTGAGGGCGGCTGCCGCGTACGCGTCGAAGTCCTGGCCGGGGTGCAGGGCGACCAGGCGGAGCAGACGCTGCTGGTCGGTGGGGAGGTGCCGGTAGGACAGGTCGAGAGCCAGTTCGACGCCGGCCTCGAGGCGCCGGTCATGGTGGCGCTCGTCGAGCCGATCGGCGTGGTCGGTCAGTGTCCAGCCCGCGGTGTTGCGGATGTGGCCGGCGATGAGGCCCAGTGCCAAAGGTAGGTAGCCGCAGCGTCGCGCGATCCGGGCGATCGCATCCGGATTCGGGCCTACGGGCAGCCCGGACACGGCGGCGGCAAGGAAGGCCGTCGCCTCGTCCGGGTCGAAGACGTCGACGGTGAGCTGGGCGGTGGGCTGCAGCTCGGCGAGGCTGCGCCGGCTGGTGACCAGGGTGACGCAGCCCGACACGTCGGGCAGGAGCGGACCGACCTGTTCGGCGGTGGCGGCGTTGTCGAGCACGATCAGGGCCCGGGTGCCGGCGAGACGGTTGCGGTAGGCGGCGGCGCGGGCGGCCAGCTGGTGGGGTATCTGATGGCCGGGCATGCCGAGCAGCCGCAGGAATCCGTCGAGGACAGCCGCCGGGTCGGCCGGCGGCTGGGTGGGGTCGGGGTGGAAGCCGCGCAGATTGACGAACAGGACCCGGTCGAACTGTTCCTCCCGGAGGAGCAGGTGTCCGGCGTGGACGGCCAGCTGGGTCTTGCCGACCCCGGCCATGCCCTCGATCGCCGAGATCACTACCGCGCTGCCGGCCCGGGAGGCTTGCCGGACGGCGTCGCTCAGCCGGTTCAGCTCGCCGGTCCGGCCGGTGAATTCCACCAGATCCCGCGGCAGGGTGTCCTGGACCCGTACCTGGGAGACCGCCTCGACCTCTCCGCCGATGACGCGCAGGGCCTGCCGCCATTGCGTCACGTACCCGGTATCGTCGCGTAGGGCCTGGACCACGGCGACGACCAGGTCGGTGTTCAGCCGTCGCCGGCCGGACTGAAAGCAGTTCGCCACCGTCGACCGTCGCGCCAGCTCGCCGGCCGGCCGGCCCTGCGCGGTCCAGGCCGCGTTGACCCGCTCCTTGATCGTCTCGTACGAGGGGTCGCCGGCCCAGACCTTCAGCAGGCGTAACCGTTCGACGAGGTCGTCGACGGTGTCGGCCTCGGCAGGATCGGGCGGCGCGGCGAAGGTGTCCCGCGGCATGGCACCTCCATGGAGATCGTTCTCGACGTCGTAGCGGGTTCGAGGCTAGTACGCCGGCCAAGGACCGTGATCACGGATCAGCCCGGATGAGGCGACCTCATCCGGCACCGCTGGGCGCCAGGCTTCTTGACCGAGTGGATCATCGCGTAAGAGGCTCACTCGGATGAAACGTGTCATGCCTGCCTTGACCGGGACGGCGGCGACTGCCGCCACCATCTTCCTGGTGGCGCTCTGTCTGCGGCCCGCGATCACCGCGGTCGGGCCGTTGTTGCCGCAGATCAGTACGGACGTCGGGCTCGGCGAGGCGGCGCAGGGACTGTTGGGGGCGCTGCCGTTGCTGGCGTTCGCGTTCGTGTCGCCGCAGGTGCACCGGATGGCCGGGCGGCTCGGGATGGCGCGGGCGATACTCGCGGCGCTGCTGGTGCTGGCGGTGGGGACGCTGGTGCGGTCCTACACCGGGCATGCGGGGCTGTGGGTGGGCACGATGGTGATCGGGTGTGCGATCGCGGTCGGGAACGTGCTGGTTCCGGCCATCGTGAAACGTGACTACGCGTCGAATGTGTCACGGGCGACCGGGTTCTATACGGCATTCATCACGATCGGGGCGTCGGCGGCTTCGGCGGTCGCGGTGCCGATCGCGGACGCCGTGGACTGGCGATTGTCGCTTGCCGTGTGGGGCGGGCTGGCGCTGGCCGTGGCGGCGCTGTGGCTGCCCCGGGCGCGGATCTCTCCCGTTCCTGAGGTGGTCGCGGTCACGGGTTCGGTGGCGGTGTGGCGGCAGCCTCGGGCCTGGATGATCACCGCGTTCATGGGTCTGCAGTCGACGTGCTTCTACGTGTTGGTGACATGGCTGCCGACGATCGAGATCGCGGCCGGGTTCCCGGAGCGGGTCGCGGGGTTGCACCTGTTCCTGTTCCAGGGGATGGGGATCCTGGGAGGGCTGGCGATTCCGCTGCTGCTGCGTGATCCCGGGACCCGTCGGCTGGGTGCGGTCGTGGCGAGCCTCCCGGTGATCGTCGCGATGCTGGGGCTGCTGGCCGCGCCGGGGCTCGCCGTCGTGTGGGCGGGCATCGCCGGGCTGGGGCAGGGCGCCGCGCTGGTGACGGCGTTGACGCTGATCAGCCTGGGTGGGCGGACCGCGGCGGAGACCACCCGGCTGTCCGGGATGGCGCAGTCGCTCGGGTATCTGCTCGCGGCGGCGGGGCCGGTGGCGGCCGGGGTCCTCGCCGAGCGGACCGACGCATGGGACGCGACGTTGGTCATGATCGTGGGGTTGGGCGTGTTGCAGGTCGGGGCGGGGCTCATGGGAGCCCGGTCCCGATCCTGAGGGCGGGAACGGGGCAGATCCTGGGAGCGGGCCCGGGCGTAATGGAGATCTGGGCGTAATGGAGATCTGGGCGTAATGGAGATCTGGGTGTGATGGAGATCTGGGCGGGGGTCCTAGGATCCTGATCATGATGCGGGCGCTGGTGGTCACTGCTCCGGGCAAGGCCGAGGTACGTGAGGTGCCGATGCCGATCGCCGCACCCGGGCAGGTGATCGTCGACGTCGAGCGGGTCGGCGTATGCGGCACCGACGTCGAACTGTTCACCGGCGAGATGAGTTACCTGCACAGCGGGGCGTCGTCGTACCCGCTACGGCCCGGACACGAGTGGTCCGGAACGGTGCGCTCGGTCGGGGCGGGCGTCGGCGAGTCATGGATCGGGCGACGGGTCACCGGCGACACCATGATCGGCTGCGGTGACTGCCGGCGATGCCTCGCGGGGCGACATCACGTCTGCCCTGAACGGCATGAGCTGGGCATTCGCGACGGGCTCCCGGGAGCGCTGGCCGAGCGGATGGCGTTTCCGGCGGCCTACCTGCACCCGCTCCCGGACTCGGTGGACGCGGTGGCCGGCGCGATGGTCGAGCCGGCCGGCAACGCCCAGCGTTGCGTCGATGCCGCCGATCTCGCGGCCGGGGAACGGTTGCTGATCCTGGGCACCGGCACGATCGGCCTGCTCACCGCGATGCTGGCCCGGGCGCGCGGGCTGGAGGTGCACCTGCTCGGCCAGGAGCTGGAGTTCGCCCGGTCACTCGGATTCTCGCAATCCTGGGATGTGGCATCCCTGCCCTCAACAACCCTGCCCTCAACAACCCTGCCCTCAACAACCCTGCCCACGCTGTCCTGGGACGCGGTTGTCGACGCCACCAACGCGCCGTCGATGCCGGGCCTCGCGATCTCGCTCGTCGAACCGGGACGCCGGGTGGTCCACATCGGCCTGTCCGGGACACCCAGCATGATCGACACCCGGGACGCCGTGCTGAAGGACGTCACCACGGTCGGGATCCTCGGCGCGTCAGCCGGCCTCGCGGACGCCATCGCAGCATTCGCGGCGGGGGCGATCGATCCGCGGCCGCTGGTCGCCGCGACGGTCGGCCTCGAGGAGGCCGCGGCCGTCCTGTCCGGTTCACGCCCGGCAGGCGCGGGGCCCGGTCCGAAGATCCAGATCAACCCCCGGATCGCGTACGGGGGACGCTGACGCCCTCCCCCGCCTCGCGAGAGCGGGCCGCCTGATCTTCCGGAGCGCCGGCCGGTTCCCCTGCACATCGGAGAGGTGCCGGCCCTGGTCGGCGAGTGGAGGGTGAGCTCACGCCGGTGATCACAGCGACACGCGCGGCGCTCCGGTTCCGCACGGCCCTCCTCCCGAGGGATCAGGATGGACCGATGCCGCCACGGGTACTCCTCTTCACCCGCACGACCGATTTCCGGCACGACTCGATCCCGTCCGCGATCGCCGCGCTCACCGGGCGGGACGACCTCCGGGTGACCGCCTCCGAGGATCCGGCCGACATCGCCGCCTGCGACCGTTTCGACGCCGTCGCCTTCGTCTCGACCTCGGGCGATGTGCTGGGCGAGCGGGCCCGGGACGCCCTGCGCTCGTTCGTCGAGGGCGGCCGCGGGTTCGCCGGGGTGCACGCCGCAGCCACCACCGAACCGTCCTGGGACTGGTGGCCGGATCTGCTCGGCGCCCGTTTCGCCGGCCATCCCGAAGGCGTGCAGCCCGCAACCGTCGACGTCGTTCCCACCGGCCATCCGTCGACAGCGCATCTGCCTGCGGCCTGGCGCTTCACCGACGAGTGGTACGCCTTCTCCGACGTCCGCCCCGGCTCCACACTGCTGCTCGGCGTCGATGAGTCCACCTACGCCCCGGCGGAATTCGGGATGCCGTCGCCGCACCCACAGGCTTGGTTTCGCGAGGTGGGCGCGGGCCGTTCCTGGTACACCGGGCTCGGCCACCGGGAGGAGGCCTGGTCGGACGCCCTCTTCCTGACCCACGTGGTCGACGGCATCCGGTGGGCGGCGGCATAGGCCCCGGCTCACGGCGTGGTCAGCACCTGCACCGACCGTAGATCGCGGTGGGCGGCGTGCACCTCGGCGATCTCGGCCAGCGCGTCCCGCCCGAGCGCCCGGTAGGCCCCGGTCAGCAGGGCCAGGCCGACCTCCCGGTACTCGTCACGGTCCACCCAGTGCAGCTCGCTCCCGACGGAGAGGGCGAGCGCCGGCCGGCCCGCGGCGAGTTCGCTCTCGGCGTCGGCGATCCACTCGGCCGCCTTGGCCGGATCCTTCTGGAAGGCCTCCAGGCGCATCCCCGACGAGGGCAGGTGCGGCTTGCCGCTGCGGGGCGGCAGCATCGGAAACAGCGAGACCGCGGTGCGCCGCCGTGTCCCGGACGCCCAGCGGGGTGGCCCGTCCTGCCGGAGCGCCTCGACGTCGGCGTCCGCATACCAGTCGAGGGCCTCGATCAGCGGTACGGCCCGTTCGGCGTCCTCCGGCTCGTCGCCGTAGTCGGCGAGGAACCGCTCGGTCTGCTCGCGGAGCACGCCGATCAGGGTCGGTGGCCGGGACGCCCAGGTCTCGGCGCTGTCGCGGGCGTAGTTGTGGGCGATCAGGGTGGGCAGTTGGGCGGGGTCGTCGTACCAGAGGCCGTAGTGCAACCCGTCCGTCCCGCCGCCCATGACGGTGACGAACTCGGCCGGGTCGCACCGGAACCGGGCGTGCAGCCGCTCGTCGAGCCCGTCGCGGCCGACCAGATCCAGACCGCCGTCACGGAAGTAGTCGGTGACGCCCCACGCCGAGTGCTCCATCTCCATGACAGCGGCCCGGTCGCTGGCCCAGAGCGCGGCGAAGACCGCCACGTGCCGGGGCAGGCGTAGCCCGTACACCCGCTGGACGCGTTCGGCGACCAGCGGAAACCGCTCGGTCATGGTGGCGAGGGCCGATTCCCGTGTCGTCATGCGCGGATCCTAGGCAGTCGTGAGGTAGCGGAGGTCACGGGCCACCTCGGAGTAGGCGACCGGATCGAGGTCCTCAGCGGACACGCCGGTCACCTTCTGGGGCACGTCGGGATCGTCCCAGTAGTAGCCGGGCGCGTACCGGATCTCGGCAGTTGTCGTTCGGCAGCACAGCATCTCCCCGCTTCGATCACTGGACCACGAAGGCTAGACCGGGGGTACGACAGAATGTCGGGGTGCAGATGTCCGTACTGATCGCCCAGGTCCCCACCGTCTGGGACGTCGCCACCAATCTGGCCACCTACCGTGAGGTCCTGGCCGAGGCCCGGCCCGGCGACGTGGTCCTGTTCCCGGAGGGGATGCTCTCCGGCTACGCCGAGGACCTGTCGCCATTGGACACCATCGATCCCGTGGAGATCCGCGCCGCCGTCCATCAGGCCGCCGACCTGGCCAGGGAGAAGCAGGTCCACGTGTTCTGCGGGTCCGTGCTGCCCGAAGAGCAGGGCTGGTCGAACGCCGCCCTGCACCTCTGTCCCGACGGCCCGCCGCACGTCTACCGGAAGATCAACCTGGCGATGAACGAGCGTGGCCGGATGACACCGGGTGACCGTCTGGAGACGACGACCGTGCACGGCGTCACCGCGGCGATCCAGCTCTGCCGGGAGATCCGCTTCCCGGAGCAGTGGCAGCATCTGGCCGCCGCCGGCGCGCGATTCCTCGTCTATCTGACCAACGCCGCGAACCCCCGCGAGCCGGACGGTGTCTGGCGTTCCCACCTGGTCAGCCGGGCCGCCGAGAACCAGCGTTTCGTACTCTCCGCCAACATCCCCGATCCGGCGCAGCATTGCCCGAGCATGATCGTTTCTCCGCGCGGTGAGGTGCTCGCCGAGCTGCCGATGGGCGAGAAGGGCCTGCTCCGGCTCACTTTCGACCCGGCCGAGTCAGGCGACTGGTATCTGAGCCAGCGCCGCCGTGACGTGATCTCGCTGACATATCACGGTTGAGACCGCCCCCACCGGCGGCCGATCCCACACACGGCCGCCGGCCGGCCCCCTTGCGGTCCGGAGCTCGGCAAAACCCCGGCACCCCTTCATCGCACTGAACCGCCGCGTCAAGCAGAAACCCCCACTTATCTCTCACCCTGAGCGCAGCGAGACCTTCCCCCCTATTTCGTACGAGCGGCGACCAGAACCGTGGCGGCCACGCGAGGCGCTGCCCACTCGCGCCTGTGCCGCGCCCGCCGGGCTGAGCTGCCGGGCCGGGCTTTCCGATGGGGCCGTGACCGGCTGGGACGCCGGTCAGACGGCGTCGTCGGGGAGCGGGCGGCGGCCGGCGAAGCCGAGGTCGGCGCGGTGGTACCAGGTGATGTCGGTGTCGCCTTCGAGCCAGCACAGCAGGACCGGGACGCCGTCCAGGTCGGCCGGGAAGTCGACCAGCAGCGGGGCGACACCTTTGAGTTCGGCGCCGGTCTCCTGGATCTCGGTCATCAGCTCGTTGAGGCGGGCCTCGGCGGCCTTGCGCTCCGGCAGCCCGCCCAGGCTGGTCGGCTCCCCGCCGGGGACCAGCGCGGCGGACAGCTCGACCATGTCGGCACGCAGGGTGATGACCTCATCGAGGACCGGGCGCAGCCGGGCCAGTTCGGTACGTGCTTCGGCGAGCGTGAACAACCCCATACCGCAGAGTCTGTCACCCAGGAGGGAACGGCCCGGCGAACACCCGCCGAGCCGTTCGGTGAACGTCGTGAGATCAGACCGTCAGGGTCCAGGAGCCGATGGTGCCGGTGTCGGAGGAGTAGACGTCCTGCACCCGCAGCTGCCAGGTGCCGTCGGCCGCCTCGCTCGACAGGTTCGCCGTGTAGGTGGTCTTCACGTTGTCGGCGCTGTCCGAGCTGCTGCTGCTCTTCAGGGTGTAGGTGGAGCCGTCCGGCGCGACCAGGGTGACGACCAGGTCACCCCGGTACGTGTGGGTGATGTCGACCGCCACGGTGGAGGTGGACGAGGCGGACCGCCCGCAGCCGGAGATGGTGATGGAGCTGGTCACCGCGGATCCGGCGTCCGGGATCGCGACGTCCGTACCGTTGGTGCCGGTGCATCCCGCCGGCGTCTCGCCGCCGCCGCTGTCGCCGACCTGGAGCAGCAGGTTGGGTGAGCCGGTTCCGGCGCTGGTGACCTTGCCGCTGACCGCGTTCGCGACGAGTGCCGACGCGACCTGTGCCGGGGTGTAGGACGGGTTGTCCTGGAGCACGAGGGCGGCGGCGCCGACGACGTGCGGGGTGGCCATCGACGTACCGCTGATGGTGTTTGTCGCGGTGGTGCTGGTGTACCAGGCGGAGGTGATCGACGAGCCCGGCGCGAAGATGTCCAGGCTGCTGCCGTAGTTGGAGTAGCTGGCGCGGGCGTCGGTGCTGGTGGTGGCGCCGACGGTGATGGCGCTGGCGACCCGGGCCGGGGAGTAGGTGGAGGCGTTCGCGTTGTCGTTGCCGGCCGCGACGCCGTAGGTGATGCCGGCCGCGATCGAGTTGGCGACCGCCGTGTCGAGGCTGGTGCTGGCGCCGCCGCCGAGGCTCATGTTGGCGACCGCCGGCTTGATCGCGTTGCTGGTCACCCAGTTGACGCCGGAGATGACGCCGGCCGTGGTGCCGCTGCCCTCACAGTCGAGGACCCGGACGCCGACCAGTTGCACCGCCTTGGCCACACCGTACGTCGATCCGCCGACCGTCCCGGCGACGTGCGTGCCGTGGCCGTTGCAGTCGGTGGCGTCGCTGTCGCTGTCGACGAAGTCGTAGCCGCTGACCGCGCGCCCGCCGAACTGGCCGTGCGTGGTCAGGATGCCGGTGTCGATGATGTAGGCGTGCACGCCGAAGGCGGTGTTCGGATAGGTGTAGGTGGTCGACAGCGGCAGACTCTCCTGGTCGATGCGGTCCAGGCCCCAGGTGGCGCCGGTCTGGGTGCCCTCGGCCAGCCGGATGATCTGGTTCTGCTCGACGTAGGCCACGGCCGGGTCGGCGGCCAGCCGGGCGGCGTCGCTCGCGTCGATGCGCGCCTCGAAGCCTTTCAGAACCTTGGCGTACACCTCTTCGACGGCGCCGTCGTACCGGTCGGCCAGTTTCCCGGCCCGGCTGCCGAGGGTGCTGGTGGTGCCGTCCTTGAGCACGACGATGTAGCTGCCCTCGATGGCGTCGGGCGAGTTCGCCTGCCGGATGGCGCCGGTCGGCTCGGCGGCCGTGGCGGGCGCGCCGAAGGCGGCGAGCGTGGTGACGGTCAGCGCGAGGGTGCCCATGCCGGCGATCGTTCGGAGTCTCACGTCCCCTGTTCCCTTTCGGTCGGTTCTGGAAGGGAGCCGTCGTCCCCCTAACGGCTTTCAGCAGCGGACACTACGGACGATTGGATCTATGCCGGTAGATCACGGGTGACCTATTCCGGTCGTGATATGCCCGCACATATCGGCCGAAGCACACAAGAGGGATATCCCTTGCATGCCCCCGCCGAGCCGCCTCGAGGAGATCTACTAGGTTGTGCATCCGTGCTGATCAGAGTGCGGGACACCGCGATCCGGACGCTCCTGTCCCCCTGCGGATGGATCGTGGGGGTGGCGATCTATCTGTTCGCCCGGTGGGCGCAGGCCCAATACGACGCCCTCAGCGTCGGCGCGTGCGACCTCGGCATCTTCTACCAGGCCGTGCAGGGCTGGGCGAACGGCGCCTGGCCGATGGTGCCGATCAAGGGGTACGTGCAGCTCGGCGACCACTTCTCACCGGTCTTCGCACTGCTGGCGCCGCTGGTGTGGATCCACGACTCGGCGATAACCCTGGTGTACGCCCAGATCGTCCTGATCTGTCTATCCGGCATCCCGATCTACCACATCTTCCGCCGCCGCCACGGCATCGCGGTCGGCACCGGGATGCTCATCGCGTACCTGTGCAGTCATGCCGTGTTCGGCACCGTCGCCTTCCCGGTGCACGAGGTGATGTTCGGCGCGCTGTTCCTGGCCTGGGGCCTGGAGCGGATGCTCGCCGGGAAGTGGACGCAGGCGACGATCCTGTCCGCGGCGCTGGTCACGGTCAAGGAGGACGGCGGCCTGCTGTGCGCCATGCTCGGCCTCTACGCCCTGCTCAACCGGCGGTGGAAGCACGGCGGGTTCCTGATCGCCTGGGGCGCCTCGTGGTTCCTGGTGACGCTCAAGTTCATCATCCCGAACCTGAACCCGGGCGGCTTCACCTACGCCAAGGACTACCAGGCCAGCCTGCACGCGGACGGGATCTTCGCCGGCATCCCGTACATGATCACGCACCCGCTCGAGATCCTGAACCTGATGACGAACGAGCCCGCCAAGCTCACCACCTGGGAACAGCTGCTGATCCCGGTCGGCTTCGCGGCGCTCGCGTCCCCGCTGATCCTGATGATCGCGCCGGTGATGCTGAGCCGGATGCTGTCGTCGCGCGACACCCAGTGGTCCTCCGACCTCTACTACGACATGCCGCTCATCCCGATCCTGTTCGCCGCGGTCGCCGACGGCTTCCGCCGGATCGGCAGCCTCGTCGACCGGGCCCGCGGCCTGGGCCCCGACCCGGATCTCGCGATGGCGCCCCGCGGCACACCCGTCGAGGAACCGAAACGCCCCTGGTACCAGTTCCGCACCGCGACCGTCATGGCCGCCATCGCCGCGCCGGTGTTCATCTTCTTCGCCGTCCAGGACCTTCAAAATCACAAGATCGTCGATTGGTACGAGGGGACGGCGGCCCCGTTCAACAACGCCACCGTGGTCGCGGAGGCCACCGACGCCCTCGAGCGCATCCCGAAGGGCGTCACCGTCCGGGCCAGCAACAACCTGCTGATCCCGCTGCTACCCACCAACGAGGTCACCCTGATCGGCTCGAACGTCGACAAGGGCGACTGGGCGGTCGTCGACATCTGGAACCCGAGCTGCCCGATCGGCCGCACCGAGATCCCGCAGATCATGAAACAGCTCGACCAGATGGGCTTCCGCCAGGTCTACAACGGCGGCCGCATCATCGTCCTCCAGCGCACCGCCCCCGCCACCCAGCCCATCCGCGGCACCGGCACCGCCAGCTGACCGGCTCCCAAGGGAGTTCAGCGCCAGGAGGATCGTGGGCAGTGACGGGCCGGAGGCGATCGGGCGGCTCCGGAAAGTGTCGTAGGGGCGTGCCACGATGGCGGGCATGGATGGGAGTGCGGTGCTGGACCGGCTGTTGGCCGACACGGAGACCGATCCTGACGTGCGCGGGGTCGTGCTGACCGGGTCGCATGCTCGGGGCATGGTCACCGCCCACTCGGACTGTGACGTCACCGTCGTGGTGGCCGGGCCGGCGCTGGCCCGGTGGCAGCGGGTGCGGTCGGCCGAGCTGGACCAGGCGGTCGTCACGGTCGAGGCCCTCGCCGACACCTCGGTGCACTGGCCACGCTACGGCTATCGCGGCGCCCGCGTCCTGCTCGACCGGCTCGGTGGTGGCATCGCCGACCTGGTCGAGCGGCAGGCCACTCCCACCGATGCGGAGGCCCGCACCTGGTCTCGGGACTTCCTGGACGCGTATGTGAACCAGCTCTACCGGGCGGTGAAGAGCCATCGGGACGGTGCGGCGGCGGCCGGCAAGCTGGACGAGCTGGAGAGCGTGCCGTGGCTGCTGTCGACGGTGTTCGCGCTGCACGGGCGGTTGCGGCCCTACAACAAGTATCTGGCCTGGGAGCTGGCCACCCACCCACTGCCGGGCCGGTGGAACGCCGCTCTGGAGCCGGGGCGGCTGCCCGGCCGTGCGCTGAGCCTCTTTCCGGCGGTCGCCGACCTGGCCCGCGAGCGGGGGCACGGCGACGTCCTCGACGGGTGGGGCGCCGACATCGCCCTGATCCTGCGGCAGGCGAGGCGTTCCGGTGTCAGCGGTCGTTGAGGCGGGCGAGCACGCCCTCGATGAACGGGGCCTTCCCCGCCCGGTAACGGGGCCGGTCGTGGGCGTCGGCTTCGGCCAGCGCCGTCTTGAGGCGGGCGTAGTCGGCGGCGTCCTCGGGGCATCGGCGCAGGTGGTCACGGAAGGCGATCAGTTTCGGCACCAGCGGATCGCTCTCCTCGTACACATGCAGGTGGTGTGTCCGGAGGCCGGGGTCCGGAAAGCAGAAACTCCATTTGCGGCCGGTCTCGTCGCCGGGCTCGGGCGCGTGCGCCCAGCCGATCCGCGCCAGCGGGGCGATCGCCGCGGCCCCGTCAGGGTAGGCGCCGATCCGCGCGGCCATGTCGATGATCGGTTTGGCCGGCAGGCCGGGGACCGCGGTGCTGCCGATGTGCTCGATGTCGCCGGCCAGCCACGGCCGGAGCACGGCGGTCAGCCGCCGGCGCTCGCGTTCGAAGTCGTCCGCCCAGGCCGCCCGGTGGGGCGCCATCCGGATCGGATCGCGTCTGTGCTGCGACGGCATCCGGTCACCATATCGGGGTGGAGCTGACGTGAGCGCGGTGAAGAGGTCGTTCCCGGAGACGTTCGCGCAGCTGCTCAAGGCCCGGTTTCCGGTGCTCTACCTGGAGACGCATGAGGAACAGCGCGCAATGCACAAGATCTCGCTGATCGCGGAGAACCCGGAGCTGGTGCGGGTGCCGCGCCCGGTCTGGTCGTGGACGATAACCGGCGGGCTGATCCAGCCGGACGGGGAGGTCCGGTCGAACACCGGGCGGGTGATGGACGCGCTCAAGATTGTGCACCGGATCGAGGAGCCGGGCGTGTTCGTCTTCCGTGACCTGCATCCGCTCACCGTGGACGGACAGTATCCGCAGAACATGGAGGTGGTGCGGATGCTGCGGGACATCGCGCACGCCTTCCGGACCGGCCAGCACCCGCGGACGCTGGTGCTGATGTCGCCGGTGCTGAGCCTGCCGACCGAGCTGGCCAAGGACATCACGATCGTCGACTTCCCACTGCCGGGCGAGGCGGAGCGCGGGGCGCTGCTGGACGCGATGATCCGGTCGAACAGCGGGAGCGGGCGGCTGCGGGTGGATCTCGACGAGGTGGGGCGGGAGCGGTTCGTCGCGGCGGCGGCCGGGCTCACCATGCAGGAGGCGGAGAACGCGTACGCGCGGGCGATGGCCAACGACGCGGTGCTGGACCTCGGCGACGTCGACATCGTGCACGACGAGAAGCGCCAGACCGTCCGGAAATCGGGTGTTCTGGAATTCATCACCACCGGCACCGTGCTCGACGACGTCGGCGGGCTCGGCAATCTCAAGTCCTGGCTGGTCAAACGCAACGGATCGTGGCTGCCCGAAGCCGCCGAGTACGGCCTGCCCGCCCCACGCGGCGTCCTGATCACCGGCGTGCCGGGCTGCGGCAAGTCGCTCACCGCCAAGGCCATGTCGACGGTGTGGGGCCTGCCGCTGCTGCGCTTCGACATCGGCCGGGTGTTCTCCGGGCTGGTCGGGTCCAGTGAGCACAACATGCGGACCGCGCTGCGGATCGCCGAGGCCGTCGCCCCGTGTGTGCTGTGGGTCGACGAGATCGAGAAGGGTTTCGCCGGCGGGAGCGGTGACTCCGGCACCGGCGCCCGCGTCTTCGGCACCTTCCTCACCTGGATGCAGGAGAAGAGCCGGCCGGTGTTCGTGATCGCGACCGCCAACGACTTCGACGGGCTGCCACCCGAGCTGCTGCGCAAGGGCCGGTTCGACGAGACGTTCTTCGTCGACCTGCCGAGCCGCACGGAACGGGTGGATGTGTGGCGGGTGCACCTGCTGCGGGCGCTGCGCCATCCCCGGGTGGCGGGCGAGCTGCCGGTCGGCGCGGAGCTGCTGGGCGAGCTGGCCGGGCTGACCACCGGCTACTCCGGCGCCGAGATCGAGCAGGCCGTCACGGTCGCGCTGTTCGACGCGTTCTCCGAGCGCCGGCCATTGAGCCGGGACGATCTGGTGCGCGCCGTGATGAGCATCGTCCCGCTCAGCGTGACCCAGGCCGAGCGGATCGACGGTCTGCGCGCCTGGGCCCGCAACCGTGCCGTGTCCGCGACCAGCACCGATGACTGGGATCTGACCGACCGCCCGGGAGCGCCGGGGCGGTAGGGTGTCCGCACACCAGCGATGAACGGGGGGTTCTCGTGAGCGTGTCACTGCTGTTGGTGCCGTTGGCGATGGCCGGCGTGGCCGCCGTCCAGGCTCGCGCCGGGAAGTCCGACGGCGTCTGCGACGTCCGGACCCGGATGCGCGACGTCACCCTGCTGGGCGAGGCGCTGCGCGACACCGGCGCCACCGTCGTCACGTCCGGCGAGACGCTGACCGCCGTCTGGGGTGAGACGAAGGCGTCCGCCACGTTCACCCGGGACGCCGAGGGCATCTGGGGCGCGCACTTCACCGGAATTCAGCGAGACCGGGCGGTCGAGCTGGTCACCGCGGTCGACGAGGCCTACGGGCGCCGGGTGCAGCGGGCGGTTCTGGAGCGGCTGCGCGACCAGGCGCCGGCGGCCGGGCTCCGGCTGGAGTCCGAATCGGTCACGAATGACGCCGTCCGGCTGGTCTTCGAGGTGGAGCGGGCATGAGTAAGCCACGGATCATCGTCACGGTCAACGGCGACGGCACGGTCAGTGCCGAGACGCTCGACATCCTCGGTGACCGGTGCCTCGACTACATCGCCGTCCTCGAGGACCTGGTCGGCGGCAGGGTACAGTCCAGCGCCTTCACCGACGACTACACGCGCCAGCACCACACCGCACAGGAACAGCAGGTGAACCGTGACGTGGACCCCGCCTAGCCAGGGCTTCCCACCACCATCGCCGAAGCCGCAAGGCCCGGCGCGGCTCTCGTGGCGGCTCGGCCACAGCGCCTGGGTTCTTCTGCCGATCCTCAGTTGCGGGTGTTTGAGCGGCGCGGGATTTCTCTACGTCGGGATCCGCGCCCGTCGGCTGAACTGGTCGATCGCCGGCGTCGTCTACAGCCTCCTCAGCATCTCGGCCGGTATCTGGGGTTCGTCCGTGCCGCCGGAGGCGCTGGCGTCGTACCTCGCCTTCACCCTCGCATTGATCGTCTGGCTGGCCTCGATCGTCCACGCGCTGGTGATCAACAACCAGTGGCTGCGATGGCGGGCGGGGTATCAGCCCTGGTATGCGCAGCAGCCCGCCGCGCCGTGGGCCGGTGCGCCCGCCCCGGCGCCGTTGCCACCCGAGGTGCAGGGCCTCGTGCCGCCGCCACAGCAGTACTACGGCACCCAGCCACCGGCAAACGCCGCTCCCCCGCCACCCGCTCCGCGCGAGCCGCTGGGCGTCACCACCGCTGTTCCGCCGACGCCACCGAGTGTCCCGATGAACGTCGACAGCGCCACTGTTGCGCCGACGCCGCCGGACGTCCCGCTGGACGTCAACAGCGCCACCCTGGAGCAGCTCGCCGAGCTGCCGGGCGTCGGTCCGGAGCGGGCCGCCCAAGCGGTGTCCTCCCGCGACTCGCGGGGCGGCTTCGTGTCGCTGACCGAGTTCGCGGCCGCCGCGTCACTGGCCCCGCACGAGTTCGTCGCCGTCCGCGGCCGGTTGACCTGCGCCCCTCCGCCGGTGACGCCGCAGCAGGACCACGATCAGCCGTTCGGGCGCATCGTCGATGTCTGACCAGCCGCTCGTGCGGGTGGCCCGCTTCCTTGAGCGGACCACCGCCGAGGGGCCCGGCGAGCGGAGCGCGATCTGGGTGCAGGGTTGCTCCATCCGGTGCGCCGGCTGTTTCAACCCACACCTCTTCGGTACGCGCGGCGGCACGCCCACCACACCGGAGAGCCTGGTCGACCGGGTCGTGGCGGCCGGCACCTCCGGCGTGACCCTGCTGGGCGGGGAGCCGTTCGAGCAGGCCGCGGGCTTGGCGGCGGTGGCGGCCGGGGTGCGGCGGGCCGGGCTCACCGTCATGACGTTCACGGGGTACGAGTACGCGTACCTCCGCTCCTCGGCGGACAAAGGCGTGGCCGCCCTGCTCAGCGCGACCGATCTCCTGGTCGCGGGCCCGTTCCGGCAGGACCTGATCGATCACGAGCGGCCGTGGGTGGGCTCCACCAACCAGGAGTTCCTCCACCTGACCGACCGTCTCGCCGACGTGACCGGGCCGGACCGCATCGAGGTGACCGTCTCGGCGGCCGGCGACATCGCCGTCAACGGCTGGGCCGACTCCGACACCCTCGACGCCTTGCTGGCCGGCCTCCCCGCCGGCCGCGCCCGCCCGTCAGGCCGCTGACCCGGTCGGCTTACTGCTCTACCTTTCGGCCGAGTCGGCTGCTCCGAAATCGTGCTGGGGACAGATCCCCACCAGGCGCCGGCCCGCCTATGGTCGGCGCCATGAAGATCAGCCACGGCGTGGGGACTACGGCTCCGGTCGCGGGTTTCCTCTTGGGGTTCCTCGACTTCGTCTGGATCAAGTACGTACCGTTCCCGTTCGGCGGGCTCGGGAACTCGATCGCCGTCTGGGCCGTGGCCGCCTTCCTGCTCACGTTCCACTCTCGCTGGAGTCTGCCGCGCGCCACCGTCGGTGCGGTGGTCTTCCTCGTCGTGGCCGTGCCGAGTTACTACGTGGCGGCGGCTCTGATCCAGAACGACGACTGGGCCAACGTCTACTCGTCCTACTCGTTGCTGTGGATGTCGCTCGGTGTGGTCGCCGGTGCCGTGTTCGGCGCGGGCGGCGGCATCGCCCGTACCCCCTCGCGCCGGCGGATTCCGGCGCTCGCGCTGCCCGCCGCGGTCCTGTTCGCCGAGGCCGTCCTCCAACTGTTCCGTATCGGCGATCCCGGCGTCGTGCTCTCGGAGACCCTCGGCTACGTCGGGGTCCTGGTGGCGGCGGCGCTCGGGATCACCCTCGTCGTCGTCCCGGCCTGGCGGGTACGCGCGCAGGTCCTGGCGTGCGCGGTGCCGCTGACCGCGGCCGGAGGCGTGCTGCTCTTCGCGAGCGGATTCCGCTGACCGACGGCGCAGCGGTCCATGAAACCCCGTAACACCACGTTGCCGCGGCCCGCTCTCCTTACAAGCCGGTGAACGCGGCGGGCGTCACCGCCCAGGCGTAGAGCCAGGTGACCCGCTCCACGAGAACCCGCCGGGGGCTCACCGTGTCCGTCTGCTCCATCGAGTCCCCTCTCATCGTCCACATGTGAGGGTGTACCTGCCCGGCAGGCACCCGGTTCGAGCCACCACGAAAACGGCCCGCCACCGCGAGAAGCAGGTGGCGGACCGTCGGGGGTGGGTGTGTCAGGCGGGGACGGGGCGGCGGCCTACCGACAGGACGTCGAGGAGGAGGGCGGCCAGGGCGACCACCCCGAGCATGGCCAGGCCGAGGGCGTACGACTGGAAGTGGCCGTAGATGGCGCCCATGAGCAGCGGCGGGATGAAGCCGCCGAGGCCGCCGGCGGCGCCGACGATGCCGGTCACCGCGCCGACCTGGTTGGCCGGGGCCAGCTGGGCGACCAGGGCGAAGGTGGCGCCGGAGCCGGCGCCGAGGGCGGCGGCCATGGTCAGGAAGGCGATGGTGCCGAGCGGGGCCAGGCCGGGGGTGAAGGCCTGCACGATCGCGCCGGCCACGACGACGCCCAGGGAGACCGCCAGGACGCGGCTGGGGGCGACCCGGTCGGAGAGCCAGCCGCCGACGGGGCGCATCACGACCGCCAGCAGGACGAAGCCGGCCATCCGGTTCGCGGCGTCGGCCTGGGTGAGGCCGTAGGCGGTCTTCAGGTAGGCGGGCAGGTAGACCGAGAAGGCGACGTATCCGCCGAAGGCGACCGCGTACAGGGCGGAGGCCTGCCAGGTGACGCGGAGGCGCAGGGCCGAGCCGAGGCGGGCGCCCAGGGAGGTGGTGGGGACCACCCGGTTGGGGGCGTCGCGCAGCACCAGCCAGGAGACGCCGGCGTAGACGGCCAGGACGGCGGCGGTGATGACGAACGGGGTGGCGGTGCCGTTGGCGTCGACCAGCTTGACGGTGGTGAGGGCGCTGATCGCGGTGCCGCCCATGCCGACGCCGAAGACGCCGACCGCGAAGCCCCGGCGGGACGGCGGGAACCAGGCGTTGACGAACGGCACGCCGACCGCGAAGGCGGTGCCGCCGATGCCCAGGAAGAAGCCGCCGACCAGCAGCGAGACGAGGGCGTCGTGGCCGAACAGTCCCAGGTAGAGGACCGGGACGATGGTGGTCAGGGAGATCAGCGGGAACATGATCCGGCCGCCGTAGCGGTCGGTGAGCGCACCGACCGGGATCCGGCCGACCGAGCCGACCACCACCGGTACGGCCACCAGCAGCGCCTGCTGGAAGGGGGTGAGGTCGAGCGCCGCCTGGAACTTGGTGGCGAGCGGGCTGAGCAGCGCCCAGGCCCAGAAGTTGACGGCGAAGCCGATCGTCGCCAGGGCGAGCATCAGCCCTGCCGAGCGGGGGCGGGCCTGGGGTGCGCTCATGATCTAACTCCGTTGTCCGAGAGGTCCGACATCTTCAGACTTCCGGTCCGTAACCGCCGCGGACAGGGACCTTGGACCCGTTCGGAGTGGGCCCTGTTCCCCGGGCCCGGTGGGTCAGCGGAGCACGGCGACCAGGAAGTCGGAGCCGGGGCCGAAGGGCCGGAGGTCCCAGGTGCCCAGCAGCAGATCGGGGGTGAGGCCGGCGGTGGCCGCGTCGGCGAGGAACTCGTCGAACTCGTAGCCGCGCCCGGCCCCGAAGCCGATCACGGCCCGGCCGCCGTCGGCCAGGTGGGCGCGGAAGCGGCGCAGGATCTCCACCCGGCTGGACGGGCCGGCGAAGGTCATCACGTTGCCGGCGCAGACGATCACGTCGTACCGGTCCGGGAGGTCGAGTTCGCTGAGGTCGCCGACCTGCCAGCGGGGGCCGGGATGCTGCGCTTGCGCTTCGGCGATCAGTTCCGGGTCCAGGTCGACGCCGGTGACGTCGTGGCCGGACGCGGCGAGGTGCCCGCCGACCCGGCCGGTGCCGCAGCCGGCGTCCAGGATCCGGGCGCCGCGCGGCACCATGGCGTCGATCATGCGGGCCTCGCCGGCCAGGTCGTCGCCGCGGGCCGCCATCTCGCGGAACCGGTCGATGTACCACCGGGAGTGGCCCGGGTTCTCCGCGATCTTCTGCAGCCAGAGGTTGTCGGTGCTGGTCATGGCGCGGTGGCTACCTCTTCTATCCAGCCGAGGGCGGCGATCGCGGCGGGGAAGCCGCAGGTGGTGACGGCGGCAAGCGCGACGGCGCGGACCTCGTCGAGGCTCGCGCCGTGCTGTAGTGCCTTGCGAACGTTGGAGCGTACCGCGCCCTCGGCTTCGGCGCCGACCGCGATGGCCAGCTTGATCAACCGATCGGTACGGTCGTCGAACGGGTTGCGTTCCCGGATGGTGCGGGCCAGGTTGCCCTGCGCCTCGGCCACCTCCGGGAAGCGCTCGAGAAACTGCTGGTAGATGCCGGGCAGGTAGTCCTCGCTCATGCTTTCACGGTAGGACGATCGGGCTGATCGGAAGGCTGAACGGCAGGTCGGACGGACGGCCGACCGGACGGGCGGGCGGCGGAGACGGTCCGGACGGCCGACGGGGCGGGCTGCGGCGCGGGGGCGGGACCGCGGCGGCCCCGGTAGACGACGTACGGCCGCCACAGGTAGGCCAGCGGCGCCGACCAGACGTGCACGAGCCGGGTGAACGGCCACATGGCCAGAAACAGGAACCCGCCGATGGCGTGCAGCTGGAACACCAGTGGCGCGTCGGCCATCAGTGACGGGTCGGGCTGGAGGTAGAAGATCTGCCGGAACCAGACGGCCAGCGTCTCCCGGTAGTCGTAGCCCTCGCCGAACAGGTTGATCACGACGGTGCCGCTCATCCCGAGCGCGACCATGGCGGCGAGCGCCGCGTACAGAACCTTGTCCATGGTCGTGGTGACCCGCCGGATCCGGCCGCTGACGAACCGCCGGGCGATCAGCAGCGACAGGCCGGCGACCAGCATGACCCCGGTGGCCACGCCGCCGGTGACGGAAACCAGGTGGTAGGTGTGCTCGGAGACGCCGACGGCCTCGGTCAGGGAGGCCGGGACGAGCAGGCCCATCGCGTGGCCGCCGATCACCCCGAAGGCGCCCAGGTGGAACAGCGGGGAGCCGAGCCGCAGCAGCCGGTTCTCCAGGATCTGGCTGGTGTGGGTGGTCCAGCCGAACTGGTCGTGTCGCCACCGCCAGATGTGGCCGCCGATGAACACGCCGATGCAGAAATAGGGGACGACGATCCAGACAAGGGTGCTCATCTGCACACCTCCGCGTAGGGAGCGAGGTTGGGGCCCATGCCCACCGCGTCGAGACCGACGGTCTCGACCGGCGGGCCGTCGAAGGCCAGGGCGGTGAGGGCTTCCCGGTCCGCGTCGGTGAGCTGCGGCAACAGCTCACAGACGACATCAAGGACCATGGCGTACGGCGTACGCGTCTCGTGCAGTGCGGCCCGCAGCAGTTCGATGCCCTGCCGGTGCTGGCGCAGCGGGGCCTCGCCGTCGCCGGGCCCGGCCGTGGCCGCGAATTCGAGCACGATCGGCAGCAGGTCGGGCAGTTCCCCGTCGGCGAGCCGCAGCCCGTGCGCCCGGTAGCGCTGTTTGAGCATGAGCAGGGCCATGCCCCGTTTGCGGGTGTCGCCGTGCAGGTAGTAGGTGAGGTAGAGCCCGGAGCGGCGGCGCAGGTCGAAGGTCTGCACGTAGTGCCGCTGCACCTCGATCGGGCTGGTGGTGAGCAGCCAGTCGACGAAGCGTTCCAGGCCGTCGACGCCGGCCGCGGCGGCGCGCAGTTCGCCGCCGGCCGCGAGCAGTTCGTCGTCGGGGTAGGTGAGCAGCAGTGACGTGAGCTGGAAGATCCGTGAGCGGTCCATGGTCAGGGCCTCCGCGTGCTGAGGATGACCGGCACCGGGCCGCCGCCCATGCCGGGGCCGCCCTCGCCGTCGAGCGAGCAGCCGCCGAGGTCCTCCAGCGCGGCCGCGGTCTTGGCGTGCGCGGCCGGGATGACGTACCGCTCGTCGTATTTGGCGATGGCGAGCAGCCGGTACATGGCCTCGACCTGGCCGGCGGTCATGCCGATGCCGTCGAGCAGTTCGTTCGCGACGGTGCCGTCGAGGGTGCGGGCCCGCATGTAGGCGCGCATGGCGGCCAGTTTCATCAGCACTCCCCCGGCCACCGCGGTGTCGCCGGCGGTGAACAGCGACGCCAGGTATTCGACGGGGATCCGCAGGTCCTCGATGGTGTGGAAGATGTCGTCGGCGTCGGTGTCGTCGCGGCCGGCGGCGCCCGCGGCGTCCAGCACCGGCGACAGCGGCGGCACGTACCAGACCATCGGCAGGGTGCGGTACTCCGGGTGCAGCGGCAGGGCGATCCGGTACTCGCTGATCAGCTTCCAGACCGGGGAGGCCATGGCCGCCTCGATCCACTCCTCCGGGTGGCCGGCGTCGCGGGCGGCCTGCTGCACGGCCGGGTCGAAGGGGTCGAGGAAGACGCCGCGCTGGGCGTCCAGCAGCTCCTCCTCGGGCACGGTCGCCGCGGCGAGGACGGCGTCCTCGTCGTACCAGAGAATGCCGAGGTAGCGGAGGCGGCCGACGCAGGTCTCCGAGCAGATGGTGGGCTGACCGGCCTCGATGCGCGGGAAGCAGAACGTGCACTTCTCGGCCTTGCCGGTGGCGTGGTTGACGTAGACCTTCTTGTACGGGCACGCCGACACGCACATCCGCCAGCCGCGGCAGCGGTCCTGGTCGACCAGGACGATGCCGTCCTCCTCGCGCTTGTACATGGCGCCGGACGGGCAGGCCGACACGCACGCCGGGTTGAGGCAGTGCTCGCAGATCCGCGGAAGGTGGAACATGAAGGTCTTCTCGAACTCGAACTTGACCTTGTCGGCCAGGCCGCGCAGGTTCGGGTCCTGGTCCATGGTGTCGCCGCCGAGGGAGTCCTCCCAGTTGGCGCCCCACTCGATCGACATGGGTTCGCCGGTCAGCTTGGACCAGGGCTTCTTGACCGGGGTGTCGGTGAGCCCGCCCGGCGCGCTGACCAGGATGTCCTTGTCGAAGGTGGCCGGCTCGTAGTAGTCGTCGATGGTCGGCAGGTCCGGGTTGGCGAAGATCTTTCCCAAGCGAGAAAGACGGCCCCCGGAGCGGAGCACCAGACGGCCCTTTCCGTCCAGCTTCCAGCCGCCCTTCCAGCGTTCCTGGTCCTCGTAGTGCTTCGGGTAGCCGATGCCCGGCTTGGTCTCGACGTTGTTGAACCAGACGTACTCGGTGCCCTCGCGGTTGGTCCACGTCTGCTTGCACGTGACCGAGCAGGTGTGGCAGCCGATGCACTTGTCCAGGTTCATCACCATGGCGACCTGCGCTCTGATGCGCATCAGTACTCCACCTCCTGCGTGCGGCGGCGGATCACGGTGATCTCGTCGCGCTGGCTGCCGATCGGGCCGTAGTAGTTGAAGGCGTAGGTGAGCTGGGCGTGCCCGCCTGCCAGGTGGGTGGGCTTGACCAGCAGCCGGGTCATCGAGTTGTGGTAGCCGCCGCGCCGCTTCGACTTCTCGGCCTTGGGGACGTTCACCGTGCGCTCCGGCGAGTGGTACTGGAAGACGGTGCCCTCGGGCATCCGGTGGCTGACCACGGCACGGGCCACGACCAGGCCGTTGCGGTTGTGGGCCTCGATCCACTCGTTGTCGCGTACCCCGATCTTGGCGGCGTCCTGGACGCTCATCCAGATGACCGGGCCGCCGCGGGACAGGGCCAGCATCAGCTCGTTGTCGTGGTACATCGAGTGGATCGACCACTTGGCGTGCGGGGTCAGGAACCGGACGGTCACTCCCCCGTCGACGGCGTCGCCGGGCTTGCCGAAGTGGCGGGCCATGTTCAACGGCGGCCGGAAGGCGGGCAGCTGCTCGCCCAGCTCGGCGACCCAGTCGTGCTCGACGAAGAAGTGCTGGCGGCCGGTGATGGTGTGCCACGGCTTGAGCCGCTCGACGTTGATGGTGAACGGCGAGTAGCGGCGGCCGCCCTTCTCCGAGCCGGACCACTCCGGGCTGGTGAAGACCGGCTGCGGCGCCTCCTGGGTCTCGGAGTAGGTGACCCGGTCGTTCTCGTGGCCCTCGATCAGGTCGGTGAACCGCTGGCCGGTGCGCTTCTCCAGCTCCTGGAAGCCGGCGTGCGCGACCCGGCCGTTGGTGGTGCCGGAGAAGGAGAGGATCGCCTCACACATCCGGTCGGCGGTGGCCAGCGACGGCCGCCCGTCGATCACCCCGTTCTGGTGCTTCAGGTAGTCGACCTCCGGCTTCACGTCGACCGTGATCGCCTTCGTGGTGGTGCCGAGTTTCTCCATGAGCGGGCCGACCGTACGCATCTTCTTGCCGATCAGCGTGTAGTCGCGCTCGATCTCGATCAGCTTCGGCATGGTCTTGCCCGGCTGAGGCGAGCACTCGCCGAACTTCCAGTCGCGGACCCGGCCGCTGGGCATGGCCAGCTCGTCCGGGGTGTCGTGCTGCAACGGGGCGGCGAGCACGTCCGTGCGCACGCCGAGGTGGGTGACGGCCAGCTCGCTGACCTTGTCGGCCAGGGCCAGGAACGTGTCGTAGTCGGTGTGCGCGTCGGCGGGCGGCTCGACGGCCGGGCTGAACGCGTGCACGAACGGGTGCATGTCGGTGGTCGAGATGTCGTGCTTCTCGTACCAGGTGGCGGCCGGCAGGACCACGTCGGCGTGCAGGCCGGTGTTGGTCATGCGGAAGTCGATCGCGGTGAGCAGGTCGAGCTTGCCGACCGGGGCCTCGTCACGCCAGGTCACGTCACGGGGCCGGTTCTCCGGGTCGCATTCGGTCGCGGTCTCCAAAGAGGAGACGCCGAGCAGGTGGCGCATGAAGTACTCGTTGCCCTTGCCGGACGAGCCGAGCAGGTTGGCCCGCCACAGGGTCAGGCAACGGGGGAAGTTCGCCGGGTCGTCCGGGTCCTCGGCGACCGTACCCAAAGTGCCGTTCTCAAGGTTCTTGAGAATGTAATCCTGGACGGTCTCCCCCGCCGCCGCAGCCTGATCAGCGAGGTCGAGCGGGTTCCGGTTGAAGAACGGGTGCCCCGGGCTCCATCCCATCCGCTGCGCGGCGGCCACCGTGTCGGCGAACGCCATCCCCGCGAACCGCCCGGTGCCCAGTGGGGACGCCAGCTCGTCGGCCGGGACCCGCTCGTAACGCCACTGGTCGGTGTGCAGGTACCAGAACGGGGTGGACGCCTGGTGCCGCATCGGCCGCTGCCAGTCGAAGGCGAAGCTCATGTGCTGCTGGCCGGTGACCGGGCGGGCCTTCTCCTGACCGACGTAGTGCGCCCAGCCGCCGCCGTTGACACCCTGGCAGCCGGTGAGCGTGACCAGCGAGATGAACGCGCGGTAGGTCATGTCGGAGTGGAACCACTGGTTCGCGCCGGCCCCGAGGACGATCATCGACCGGCCGCGGCTGCGTTCCGCGTTGCGGGCGAACTCCCGGCCGATCTTGATGGCGAGCCGGGCCGGAACCCCGGTGATCTTCTCCTGCCAGGCCGGCGTGTTCGGCGACTCGGCGTCGTCGTATCCCGTGGGCCAGGAACCCGGCAGATCGCCGCGGCGCACCCCGTACTGGGCCATGACCAGGTCGAACACGGTGGTGACCAGATGATCGCCGACGCGCCGGACCGGGACGCCGCGGCGGATCGTCGAGCCGCCCTCGGTGTCGCCGACGTCGAAGCGGGCCAGTTCGACCTCGGCAACGTCGTCGGACACCAGTCCCAGGGAGGGGACGACGTCCCCGAGGTCGAGGTTCCAGCGGCCGGGCTCGGCGTACCGGAAGCCCAGCGAGCCGTTCGGGACGACCAGCTCACCGGTGTTCGCGTCGACCAGCACCGTCTTGTGCTCGCCTTCGGTGTGGCCCAGGTCCGCGGCGGTCAGGAAGCGGTCCGCCTTACCGTCCACGATCGTCACCAGGAACGGCAGGTCGGTGAAACTACGGGCGTAGTCGGTGAAGTAGTCCACCTGCCGGTCGCGGAAGAACTCGGTCAGGACCACGTGACCCATCGCCATGGCCAGCGCGCCGTCGGTGCCCGGGTGCGGCGCCAGCCAGTCGTCGGCGAACTTCACGTTGTCGGCGTAGTCCGGCGACACCGCCACCACCTTGGTGCCCTTGTAGCGGGCCTCGGCCAGGAAGTGCGCGTCCGGCGTACGGGTCACCGGGATGTTGGAACCCCACATCATCAGGTAGGTGGCGTTCCACCAGTCGCCGGCCTCCGGCACGTCGGTCTGGTCGCCCCAGATCTGCGGGGAGGCGATCGGCAGGTCGGCGTACCAGTCGTAGAAGCTCAACAGGGTGCCGCCGAGCAGCGCGTGGTAGCGGGTGCCGGCCGCGAACGACGCCATCGACATGGCCGGGATCGGCGAGAACCCGACCACCCGGTCCGGCCCGAACGTCTTCACCGTGTAGACGTGCGCGGCCGCCATCAGCTCGATCGCCTCGTCCCAGGACGCCCGCACGAACCCGCCGCGCCCCCGCTGCCCCTTGTAGGCCATCGCCTTCAGCGGCGTCTCCACGATCTCGGCCCACGCGGCCACCGGGTCACCCAGCCGCTGCCGCGCCTCCCGGAACATCTCGGCCAGAACACCACGGAGGTACGGGTGACGCACACGCGACGGCGAGTACTCGTACCAGGAGAAGGAGGCCCCACGAGGGCAGCCGCGCGGCTCGTAGTCGGGCGCGTCCGGTCCCGTCGTCGGATAGTCGGTGGCCTGGTGCTCCCAGGTGATCAGCCCGTCCTTGACGAACACGTTCCACGAGCAGGAGCCGGTGCAGTTGACGCCGTGGGTGGAGCGCACCACCTTGTCGTAACGCCACCGGTCGCGGTAGAACGAGTCCCACTCGTTGCCGTCGACCTGGTGCAACGTGCGCCCGTGGTCACCGATCGTCTCTCGGGTCAGAAAGCGGCGCGCGCCCAGAAGTGGGCCGGTCCCGGGGTCCAGTGACACGGTCATCGTCCTTCGTGGTGGTTCTGCCCGGCGGTCGCCCGGCACACCCCCACCCTTTCCGACTGAAGCCCGCTTGACCTGAGCCGCCGGTCCCGCAACGGCCGGGACCAAGGTCCCGGACTCGCAGGGCCAGAGTCCCGCGTATTCATCGACCCCATGAACGGCCAGGGCCGGTGGCCGAACACGGTAGCCGCCGCGTGAGTGGCCACCAGGGCCGCAGGCCGGGTGGGCGACCACGACACCGCAAGTGTCGTGCGCTCACCAACCCCGCCGAAGCAAAGCGCGGACCTCAACCACGAGAGATCTCTTGCGGTGGCAGCGTTTCCATCGGCTAGCGTCGGGGCGTGCCAGAGATCCGCCCCTACCGGCCCGGCGACCGCCGCGCCCTCTACGACATCTGTGTCCGCACCGCCGACGCCGGCGGCGACGCCCGCGGCCACTACTCGACCGACGACCTGATGGGCGACCTGTTCGCCGCGCCCTACGCCCACCTGGAACCGCACCTGGCCTACGTCGTCGACGACGGCGGGGAGGCGGTCGGCTACGTGGTCGGCACGTCGGACACCGCCCGGTTCGCGGAGCGTTACCAGGACGAGTGGATTCCGCTGCTCGGCGACCGCTACCCGGTGCCGCCGCCCCCGCCGCGCACCCCCGAGCAGGACATGCACTGGCTGCACCACCATCCGGAACGGATGCTGGTGCCCGGCCTCGACGGCTTTCCCGCCCACCTGCACATCGACCTGCTGCCGCCCTATCAGGGCCGCGGTCTCGGCCGCCGTCTCATCGAAACCTTCATCGGTGCGGTCGGCGCGCCCGGCGTCCACGTCGGCATGGTGACCGCGAACGTGAAGGCGCGCGGCTTCTACGACCGGCTCGGCTTCGCGGTGCTCCCGGTCCCCGATCCCGGCCCGCTCACCTATCTCGGCCTCAAAACCTGAAACCCCCAGGCCGCCGGTCGCGCGATCACCGGATCCGGTCGCGGTCCTCGTCCCCAAGCAGCGGGCCAGAGTGCCCTATTAGCCGGATTTAAGGCTTTCAGGCGTTCGTGCGCCATGGCCGCCACCGGATAACCGGTGCGTGACCCCGCTGAGCTCGATCCCGTTCCTGGGAGCAGAGAATCGAACAGCTGGGCGTTGGAGAGTGGCACCGTGCCGCATGAAGCGACACAGATTCCGCGGCCGCGGGGATGGCCGCCACCGCCGCCCACGCCGCCGCCTACGCTGCGCCGCCGTTGGCCGCTGAAGGTCCGTGTCGCGTTGTTGCCGCTCGTGGTGCTGGGCATCGGCGCGGTGACCGGCGTGGCCGTCGCCACGACGCGAACCGTCCGGCAGGAGCGACAGCCGCACGGCCACGAGTTCCGGGCGAGCAGCAGTGCGCCTGACGCTTCGGCGGCGAGGACCGCCACCGCGACACCCGCAACGAGCGCGTCGCCGGCCCGTCCCACCGCTTCGCAGTCATCATCCCCACCGCCGAAGCGGTCACCCGATCCCGCGGTCTCCGCCGGCTCACCGCCGACGCCTTCGCACAGCCCGTCACCGCCGCCGGCCGGGGCCGTGACGCTGACCCTGAACGGCACCCGGCTGACCGTGACCGGCCTGCCCGTGGACACCGGCGTCGACATCGTCGTCGGCAGCAGTCCATGCGGCCGGGTCGAGGCTTCCTCCGGGACGCTCGACATCGGCGGGTGCCTCGCGGACGCCTGTCGACCCAAGGTCGACATCCGGGCACTCGACGCCGGCCGACTGATAGGCACTACATCGATCGATCTACGGCCGCTCGGAAAGGCACTAGCCGGTCTGGGGTGTGAGCTGAGCCGCCTCCCTGTCATAGGAAAGGTGATCTCGTGAAGATGCCGGAGAAGCTGGGCCGGGCTCTCGCGGTCGTGCTACCGATGGCGGTCTTCGCCGCCACGTTCACCGGAGGTCACACGCGCGGTGGCATCCAGTGGATCGCGGTCGGCATCGCCGCGCTGGCGACGGGTAGCACAGCCTGGCTCGGCATCCGGCGCGAACTGCGTACCGGTTCGGCGAATCGCCGACTGAACGCCACCCTGCAGCAGTTCGCCGCGCTGCAACCGATGCTGGACAACCTGAAGAGCGTCAGCGCCGCGGTCACGTATTCCGGCGTGGTTGACGCCGAGCAGGGGCTTCGGCGCCAGGCGCTGCAGATGCTCGTCGATCGGACCGGCAAACAGGTGGACGAATCCACCAGAATGCGATCGCTGTTCTACCGATGGGACGGCACGATCTATCGGTTGGAGCAACCCTATGCCGGGCGGCGAACCCTACGGCCCCGCGAAACCTTCGACCCGGCGGCAGAGAAACAGGCTTTCCGCAGCGTCCACGATCTGGCCGCGGCCTTCGAGTCCCGTCTGCTCCCCGATGTGACGAAGGCCGACGGCACCCACTTCGAGCAGTACCTGAACTGCGCCTACCGCTCGGTCATCTCGGTCGCGGTCCACCACGACGGCGTGAACTACGGCATCCTGATGATCGACTCTGATGTGCCCGATTCGCTGACCACCGCCGACCTCGAGTTCGCCCAACTCGTGGCGGCCGCCATCGCCGCCGGGCGGAGCCGGGTCGAGGTACGGGCGGCGGCGGGAGGCTCCCTGCCCGGCCCGTGACGGGTTCGTCCCGCCCGATCATTCGCCTGGCACCGAGGAGCAGTGAACGCCATGATCAACGACTTTTCCGCGGCGGCGCCGCCGCCGAACGGACGACGAACCGGCCGACCGCGGCAGGTCCAAGCTCCCGAACTGAGGCCGCCCGAACCTCTGCCACCGACCGACGCCACCCCGGCCACGACCAGCGCCGCCGCCGAGACCGCCGAGCCGACCCGCTGGGTCCGGCAAGCGGTGATCTTCATCGCGGCGGCGGCGGCCGTGCTCCTGGCATTCCTTCTGCCGGCCGGCCCGGCCGCACTGGCCGGTACGATCGGATCCAGTGTGCTCGGCCTGATCGCCGCGGTGTTCCCCGACCGCCCCCGGCGCGGCTGAGTGGACCGAGGTCAGCCCGCGCGCTTGACCGCGGTGGCCGGGTCGCCGGCGATACCAACGGTAAGCACCGCCCAGGCGAGCCGGGCTCGCACGTCGCCACGGCAGGCGCTGATCACCGCGCTGGCCACCGCGAGCAGGGTGAGCAGAATGCGCACCTCGACGCTGAAGTCGGTGGCGGTCTGCGAGCCGGACTGCAGCGCGCACGGTAACAGGACGTGCCCGAAAACCCGGTTGTCGCCCGAAAACACCAGCACCAGCGTGCGCCGATGGAAACGCGCGAGAGCCAGCGGAAGCTAAACCTCCGCCCCGGGTGATCGCCTCAGCCTGACTGGGCAGAGCTGTCCTGCGGGCAACTCACCCATATGATCTTGCAATGCTCTTTCACGTCCACTACCTGATCCGACGCATCATCGGCGGGCCGTTGCCGCCCATCCCCGAGTTCGACGCCGATGTGCAGCTCATGATCAAGGATGAGGTACTGCGCGAGGCGCGAGCACGGCTGTTGCGTGACGGCGACTGGCGCGCCGCCAAGCAGGCGATCGAGGCTGCAGGCGACGACTGGGCGCTGCGCGGCTACCGGCTAGGGGTCTTCGCCGGCCTGGCCGAGGACGACGCCAAGTGGTTCGACGACTGGGTACGGGCCGAGCCGTCACATCCGGCGGCGGCGCTGATCTGGGCGAAAGTTCTTGCCGGGCGCGCCAGCCGGGCCCGTGGAGACGCTTCGGCCGCGAACACGTCGAAGGAACAGTTCCACAGTTTCCACGTCCTGTCGGAGAGGGCCGCGGAGGCCAGTCAGCGGGCGCTCGAACTGTCCGATCCGCGGGACCCGGCTCCGCTGATCAGAATGATGTCGTCCTGCTTCGCCGCCGGGGCCGGCTCGCTGAACGAGGTCTATTCCGAGGCCCGGCGCCGCGACCAGCACAACTTCGACATGCACGAGGTCGCCGTCATGCTGACCTGCGAGAAGTGGTATGGCTCGCACGAGCTGATGTTCGACATCGCGCGGACGGCAGCCGACGCGGCGCCGCCCGGACACAAGACAGTGCTGCTGCCGCTATTCGCCCACTTCGAGTACGCGATGCGCGAGTTCGCCTGGGACGACCGCAGCAAGAAATCTCAGCGAGCAGTCCGCAGGTACTTCCGCCGACCGGAGGTGCAACGGGACATCGACGGATGGATCGCGAAGTTCCGTTCGGCGACGCCGACGTCGCAGCAACTCTCGCAGGTGCGGCAGTGGATGGCGGTGTACTACAGCCTGATCGGCCGCCGGAAGGCAGCTAAGATCGCCTTCGACGAGATCGGCCAGTACGTCACCCGGTTCAACGAGTGGGGCTGGTTCTGGGGCGACATGGAGTACGGCTTCATGAAGAGCTGGTGGTGGGCGAACGGCGTCGGCGGAGCCTGATGCGGCGAGCCTGGACATTGACCGGACATGGGGCTGGCTCGGTTTCGTCTTGGCAGCCACTACCTCCAGGCCGGCAGTCGGTGGAGCCGTTCGACCTCGACGAGCAGGGCGGTCAGGTCGGCGACGGCGGTCCAGACGTCGAGCGGAGTTCGGTCGCCCGGGACCGTCGATGCGCAGAGCGGTGCGGAGCACGTCCCGGGGTGATGCGGTGACCGTTATCGGTACGGGCTGGAGCACCCTACAACGCAACGACAGCCGTCCCGCCCGCTCCGCGCGAACGCCTTGCCGCGCCGGGCCGCAGTGTGCCCACCAGCGCCATTGCATGGCTTCCCAACGCGCTCGAACGCGCGATAGCGTGATCGGACCATTCCATTGTGATCACTGTCCGCGATGCGAGGCCGGCCTCATGAGCAGACCCGTCCAGATCCAGTTGCCGACCGGCGAGATCGTCTGGGCCCGGCTGGAGAGTGCGGGCTCCGGGCCGTCCGACGTGTCGTCGGTCAACAAGGTCCTCCAGGTCGATGTGGACGAGTTCCGCAACACCATCCGCGGCGTCTCGCACAGCCTGCGCGCCGCCATCGACGACCTGGTGCCGGATCAGGTGCAGATCGAATTCGGCCTCGAACTGGCCGTGAAGACCGGCAAGATCACCAGCATGCTGGCCGAGGCGGGCGGCAAGGCCACGGTCAAGGTGGCTCTCACCTGGTCCGGCAAGGCCCCCACCGAGGCTGTCGTCACTCCCCTACCTGCGGCCGACGACGAGGGTTGATGCGATCACGGCCGCCCTGTTCGAGTTCGGCCCGTTCTTCCGGCGCCATCTCCTGGTACTTCTGCCAGAGCGTCTCGATGTCAGCGCCGATTTCGTCGCCGTACACGCTGCTTGCGGCCATCTGGCGTAGCGAGGCGCCGTCGAGCACGTCGCGAGCCATCTCGCGCACCTTGCCGTTCTGGTGATCGAGCAACGCCCTGAGTAGCTCCCTGATCTCGGCGGCCAGGCGGACATTGCCGTGCGCGATGTCGAGGATCTCGTCAGACATGGGCGCCTGCCCCGGCCAGCGGGTGATCGTAGCCGGCTCCGCCACCGATAGCGGAGAGTTCAACCTCGTCCAGGTCGCTGAGTGAGCTGTCCAGCAGTGACCGGAACCCTTTCACTGCCGAGTCCGCGTAGGCGAGGTACTTCGTGACCTGCGCCCACATCGCAAGCATGTTGGCCGCCTCGGCGGCTGCGACGCCATACCCCACCACTGCTCCACCACCCGTCAATGACGTGGCAGTGCCGGCGGCGGCCGCCACGCCCGCGATGATGGCGGCATCGCAGATACCCTTGATCAGGCCGCCGATGGCGTCACCGGCCTCCCACACGGCGTTGGCCATGGTCCGGTATTCCTCGCCCATCTTCGCCAGTGGAGCCCGCAGTTGGTCGACGGACGTAGCGAAGTCGGTGAAATACCGATGGGCCTGCTCTCCGGCGTTTCCTTCCCAGTAGCCACCGTGCAGTGCGGTTGCCCCGGCCTGAATGTTGTAGGCGAGATCGTGCACGGCGGTTGACGCGTTGGTTAGGACTTGCTGCATCTGGGCGAGCATCTCCCAGTCGCCGACGAGCTTGTTCTGAACTTCCTGAACCGGGTCAAACCCAAGAATGATGTCGAAACCCTTCATCATCCAAGCGGTGGGGCTGATGTAGTCCATCCATCCCAGCTTGTTGACGGGGCCTTCGGGCTCCAGGTCCGGCTTCTTGAGGTGCTGCTCCGGCATTCTAGAATCGCTGAACGGTAGGGGCGGGCACACGGCGATCTCGTGCTCGATCGCTGTTGGGCAGTACTCGCCGCTCTCCGGGAGTGTGCGGTCGAGTTCGATCGCTGCCTGCAAGGTTTCTTTTCGGTAGTGCTCTGCGGCTGCCCGCAACTCCGGCATCGCGCTGTCCAGAACCGAGGCTATCCCGTTGAAGGTGTTCTGGATTACCTCCACGGCATGCTTGTTTCCCTCAGCGGCGATGGCATAAAGCTCCCCCGCCAGTCCCGTCCGTGGCGTTTTTGACGATGTAGTCACTAACAGCGCGGGAATCGTCTCGTGCTCGCCCCAGCTGGCCGGCGTAAGAAATGAGCGCCTGCGGTTCCACCTTCAAGGCGCTCATGAGCTGTTCCCAGCTACGATCGCCAATCCTGCCAGCCCGAGTGCGGTGAACGCGACCGCTGTCAGCAGAAGCCAGAGGTTCAGCCGAGGGCGCGAGCGGCTGAGGTAAACACCTACACCGCAGACGCCGCCCACCACATTCGCCAGAGAAGGCAGCAGTCTTGCGCCGTCACTCTGCCCTCGTGAAAGGGACACCACGGCGACGAGGCCCAGGAAGACGCACAGAGCAGCGATAGTCGATCGCACGTTCCAGTAGGCGATCCGCTGGAGTCTTCCCACCGACTCCTGATACTTTGCTGCCGCCGTATGCCGCTCCTCAGGCGTGCCGCGCCTCTTCCGACCGCTGTTCTGTGCCATGACAGAGACCGTAGCGATCGATGAGCCTGATCACTGTCCCCCGTGGCGTGGTTAGCATGAGCTGCGAACCCTCGGTTGCCGGTGAACCGACGAGCCGTGAAGGGCGTTAGGCCGTTGACAGCCAGGCAGGGTCCAGCCCCGGCGCCACAGCGCCACGAGGAAATCCTTTCCCACGTTACGCGTTGGTATCTTGATTCCGCGAGCTGCCGATATCTGGCCGGATCAAATCTCCTGTCAACATCCCCATCGATGCCGCTATTGAGCTCGACGATGGCAGGCGATTGCGGGAACCGGCGGAACGGTCGTCGTGCGATTGAGGGCGGCGTCGTGCGTACCGGAAAGGAAGGTCACGGTGGGTGAGTGGCGTCGCCCACCGTGACCAGGACGGTCAGTCGCCGGAGAGGTCTCGGCGGATGGACCAGGCGGCTATCGGCAGCGAGGCGGCCGTCCAGATGGAGACCCAGAGCAGGCCGCGGGTGGAGCCGCTGGCGGCGGCCAGGAAGGCGCTGAAGATCATGTCGCCTTCGAGCTGGTAGAGGATGCCTTCGACGAAGAGCAGCCAGCCCAGCCAGCCGGCGATGAGCCACAGCGGTCTGCGGACGATCGTCGCGTTGGCCACGCCGAAGACCGCCAGCAGTGGGGAGACCAGCAGCGTGGCCAGGTAGCGGTCGGATTCGCCGGAGGCGACGACCGCGATGCCGCTGACCGCGACCAGGACGACGCCGAGGGCCATCGCCACCATGGACTGTGCGGCCAGGATCCTGAGGCGGTGGGGTTCGCCGAGGAAGAGCAGCATGGCGGTGCGGTGCTGGTAGTGCTGGCAGGTGACCATGACGGCGATGCCGAAGGTGCCGATGCCGGCCATCAGGGCCCAGAACTCGTCGCTCAGGTAGCCGGCGCAGGCGGCCACGATGCCGAGGCCGATCAGGGCGAGCACCGAGGCGCGGACGGTGGCGGTGCGGTAGAGCTCGCTGCGCAGTACGGCGATCATCGGGCCTCCGCCACGCTCAGGAAGACGTCTTCGAGGTGCTGGGTCTCGGCGACGAGTTCGTAGATCGGGATCCGCTGTTCGAGGGCGATGTCGCCGGCCTGTTCGGGACTGAGGCCGGCCACCCAGAGGGCGCGGCCGTCGGTGGCGACCGAGGCGCCGGCCTGCTCGTACGCCGTGGTGAGCCGCTCGTGGTCGCCGCCGCGGATGCGCAGCTGGGTGCCGGCGCGCAGTTCGTCGAGCGGGCCGGCGCGCAGCACCCGGCCCTCGCCGATGATGACCACGTCGTCGACGAGCAGTTCCAGTTCGCTGAGCAGATGGCTGGAGATCAGCACGGTGCCGCCGGCGTAGGCGTGGTCGCGCAGCAGCCCGCGTAGCCAGGCCATACCGGGCGGGTCGAGGCCGTTGGCCGGTTCGTCGAGGATCAGCACGGACGGTTCGCCGAGCAGGGCGGTCGCGACGGCGAGGCGCTGGCGCATGCCGAGCGAGTACTCGCCGGAGCGTTTGCCGCCGGCATCCTCGAGGCCGACGTACTCGAGCAGGGCCGTCGCCCGTTCCCGGGAGGCGCCGCTGAGTTTGGCCTGGGTCATCATGTGGGCGTAGCCGGTCTGGCCGGGGTGGCTCAGTCCCTGCTCCAGGACGGCGCCGACCTGCCGTAGCGGGTTCTTCAGGTCCCGGTAGCGGCTGCCGTTGATCAGCGCCTGGCCGCGGGTGGGCCGGGTGAGGCCGAGCAGCATCCGCAGCGTGGTGCTCTTGCCGGAGCCGTTGAGCCCGAGCAGGCCGGTCACCCGGCCCGGGGCGGCGGTGAACGTCACGTCGCGGACGGCGTCCACCCGGCCGTAGGTCTTCGTCAACTCACGGGTTTCGATCATCGCGAAGATTATCAAGGACCGTGTCAAGTCACCTAGCGTCACGAATCGGTAACGACTGATTTCAAGAAGGCGTCGACGATGTCGTCCAGGGTGGGCAGAGCCCCCTCCGTGCCGGGGATCCGCGCGATCGTCGTGGTGTCGCGAATGGCGGCCAGCGCGAGCAGCAGCGCCTCCCGGAAGCCGGGGGTGCGAGCGTAGCCGGGCAGGGCCTGCTCCGCGACCCCGACGATCCGGTGGGTGACGGCGGTGAGCGTCGAGGCGGTCATGGCGGCGGTGCCCGGATGGGTGCGGGCCAGCACCAGCAGCTCGGCCACCACGGCCAGCACCGGCGACGAGTAGCTGTCCCACATCCGGCGCAGCAGCAGTTCGGCACGCTGCCGTTCGGTGGCACCCTCGACCGGCCGGGACGCCTCGTCGAGCAGCCTCGTGGCGAGCCGGTTGATGGCCCCGTCGATCAGTGCCGTCTTGGTCGGGAAGTAGTGCTGTTGCAGGCCCTGGCTGACCCCGGCGAGCTGGGCGACGCCGCGCGTGGTGGTGGCCGCGAACCCGACCGTGGCCAGGCTCTCCAGGGTCGCGTCGAGGAGCGCCGCGACGGCCTGCTCGCGGCGCTCGGCGCGGGATGCCATACCGGGATCCTAGCTTTTCAAGTCACGTGACTTGGTTTAGCCTCCCGGGCAGACTCGTCGAGGAGGAACCCATGGGCGCCGGACTGTCCCGCCTGAGCACCATCTACCGCCAGGGCGCCCTCGGGCGGCGGCCGGCCGTGCCGGCCGACTTCGCCGAACTGGAACGCCGTGCCGAGCGGGCCAGCAGCGCCAAGGCGTGGGCGTACGTGGCGGGCGGCGCCGGTGAGGGCCGGACCATGCGCCGCAACCGGGCCGCCTTCGAACGCTGGGCCATCATGCCGCGGATGCTGTCCGGCCATGTCGAGCGGGATCTGTCGGTGGAGTTGCCCGGCGGCCGGCATGACACGCCGGTGCTGCTCGCCCCGGTCGGCGCGGGCGCGCTGATGGGCGCCGACAGCGACCTGAAGATCGCCCGGGCGGCGGCCGCCACCGGCACCGCCTACGTCTTCTCCAACCAGGGCTGCAACCCGATGGAGGACTGCGCCACCGCGATGGGTGACGTGTCCCGCTGGTTCCAGCTCTACTGGAGCAAGGACGAACAGCTCGTGGACAGCCTGATCGCGCGGGCCGAGGCGGCCGGGGCGGCGGCGCTGGTCGTCACCCTCGACACCACCGTCCTCGGCTGGCGGCCGCAGGACCTGAACCTGGGCTCGCTGCCGTTCAGCCGTGGCCAGGGCATCGCGCAGTACACCTCGGACCCCCGGTTTCGGGAGATCGTCGCCGGGCGGCCCCCGCAACCGGCCGCAGAGGTGACCCTCGGCGCGATCCGCACCCTGCTCGCGATGACCCGCAACCACCCCGGCGGGTTCTGGAGCAATCTGCGGTCACCGGCGCCGCGGGCGGCGGTCGAGACCTTCCTCGACATCTACTCCAACCCCGGCCTGAGCTGGGAACATCTGGCCACACTGCGGGGCCGGACCCGGCTGCCGATCGTGCTCAAGGGCATCCTGCACCCGGACGACGCACGGCGCGCCTTCGACGCCGGCGTGGACGCGATCGTCGTGTCGAACCACGGCGGCCGGCAGATCGACAACGCGGTCGCCTCGCTGGACGCGCTGGTCACCATCCGGGCGGCGCTCGGCCCGTCGCCGGCACTGCTGCTGGACAGCGGCGTCCGCACCGGCGCCGACGTCTTCACGGCGCTGGCGCTGGGCGCGAACGCCGTGCTGCTGGGTCGCCCCTACATGTACGGGCTCGCCATCGCCGGCCAGAGCGGTGTCGAGGACGTGATCCGCAACGTGATCGCCGAACTCGAGCTGACGATGGCGCTGGCCGGCGTCCCGGACATCGCGTCGATCAACCGGGACTGCCTGGTCGAAGCGTGACCCCGGACCTCCGGATCGTCCCGGCGCTGACCGCCACGAACGCGGCCAGCGCCACCGGGATCCACAGCGCGGCGGTCAGGCCGACCACGGTGGCCGCCGCGCCGATGGCGATCGGGCCCATCAGGAAGCCGACGTAGCCGATGCTCACCACGGTCGACAGGGCGCGCCCGGCCCGCGCCGGATCGATGGCGGCGGCCGCGGAGAAGAACTGCGGCGCCACACCGGACAGGCCCAGCCCGAGCAGGCCGAACCCAGCGACCCCGGCCGGCGGGCTCCCGGCCAGCAGCCCGGCGCCCAGCCCCGCCGCGGCGATCACCCCGCTGGCCCGGACCAGGACGACCGGCCCGAAGCGGGCGGCCAGCCGGTCCCCGAAGACCCGGCCGACGGTCATCATGATCGCGAAGGCGGCGTAGCCGTAGGCCGCGAACGCCTCCGCGCTGCCCAGCTCGTCGCGCAGGTAGACGGCGCTCCAGTCGGCCGCCGCGCCCTCGCCGACCAGGGTGCACAGCACCACCACGCCGAAGAACAGCAGCCACGGGTCGCGGCTCCTCTCCTCCACCCGGGCCGCGGGCGCCGGGGTGGACGGCAGCACCCAGCGGGCCGAACACGCCGCCCCGGCCAGCACCACGAGGCCGACCGCCAGCAGGGTGGCGCCCACACCGATGCCGAGGTGGGCGAAGAGGCCGCCGAGCAGCGCGCCGGCGAACCCGCCGATGCTGTAGACGGCGTGGAACGACGTCATCACCGGCCGCTCCATGGCGCGCTCGACCTCGGCGGCATTCGCGTTCATCGCGATGTTGAGCGTGCCGTGCCCGGCGCCGAACGCGAACAGCGCGATCGACAGGGTCACCAGGCCGCCCGCGAACCCGGGCGGGATCAGCAGCAGGCCCTCCAGGATCGCGGCCGGCACGAGCACCCGGGAACTGCCGAACCGGTCGGTCAGCCGGCCGATCAGCGCCATGCCGGCGATGCAGCCCGCCGCGAAGGCCAGCAGAGCGATGCCGAGCCGGCCGTCGGTCAGCCCGAGCCTCTCCTTGACCGCCGGGATCCGCGCGGTCCACACCCCGAGAGCCACCCCGAACAGCAGGAAGACGAGGGAGGTGGCGATCCGGCCACGGCGCACGAGATCCATGGTCAGCACAGTAGAGGCACCCTCTGACAGAATCGCCGCATGTCGATCATTCGATCACTGGCGCCGCTGCTGCTGTTGACCGGATGTGCCGCGCGGACACCGGAGCCGGAACCGGAACCGGCGCAGACCGCGCCCTGCCCGGCGGTGATCGACCACGTGGCCGAGCCGCCCGCGGGCTACCGCGTGGTCGGCGAGAACATCGCGCTGCCCGATGAGGACACGGTTCACCAGCCCAGCGAGTCCGGGCAGGAGGGACCGGCCCGGCTGTTCGCCAAGTTCGGCCTGCTGGTGCGGGCCGGCACGACCACCGAGCTGAGCCTTCCGCCGGAGTGGAGCGAGCGGGCGCGGATCGGCTGGGGCCAACAGGAGCCGGCCATGTCGCAGACGGTCACCGGCTGCCCGCCGGGATGGGGTGACGGCGCGTGGTCGGTCTTCGCGGGCGGCGTCTCCGTGATCGAGCCGGACTGCGTGCCGATCCGGGTCGGGCCGGACGCCACGGCCGAAGTGTCCATCGGGACCCCGTGCAGTCGGCCCGGCGGATAGAGGCCGTCCGTCCCTGACCGCGGGGGATACCGCCGGGAAGGCTCGACGGCATGGTTCAGACACTCCTCAGCCTGGTCGGCCTGACCCTCATCGGCGCCGCCGTGATCCTGGTCCTCCAGGGCTTCGCGGGCCGTCGCCAGGTGACCCGCGAGCTGGAAGACCAGCGCATCCGCTTCCCCTCCGACGGTCTGCCGGCCGCCCTCGTCGGGTACGCCGGACGGCCGGTGCGCACCGGCACGGAGGCCCGCGCCTACTCCGAGATGATCGGCGAGCACGTCCGGTCGGCGACCGGCGGCCGCACCTACGCCGAGGTGACCGCCGAGGCGCAGCGCAACGCCGGCGACGAGAAGCTGGGCCGGCTGCGCCAGACGGCGTTCATGGGCGAGACGCTGCGCGGGGCGCTGCTCGGCGCCTATCAGGCCTGGCAGGTCACCCTGCTGGTGATCGGGCTGGGCGTGCTGTGCGCCGCCATCGGAGCGGGTTTTCTGGTCATGGCACTGCGATGAGCCCTTCTTGTACGATCGTACTTGTACGTTCGTACAAGAGTGGATCGAGGGCTCACCGTGCACTACGTCCTCCTGGGCGGCGCCATCGCCGCCGAACTCATCGCCACCAGCCTGATGAAGGCGACCGACGGATTCACCAGGCTCTGGCCGACACTGGCCGTCCTCGCCGGATACGTCATCTCCTTCGTCCTGCTCGCCCAAGCCGTCAAGGGCATCGAAGTGGGTGTCGCCTACGCCATCTGGTCGGCGGTCGGCACCGCCGCGATCGTCGCCATCGGCGCGGTCTTCCTGGGCGAGCCGCTCACCACCGTTAAGGTGGCGGGCATCGCCCTCATCATCGCCGGAGTCGTCATGCTCAACCTCAACGCCAGCGGGGCCCATTGACCGCGCCGCGCCGCCCGCAGCGGGCCCGTGACCCCGAGGCCCGCCGGGCCGCCCTCGCCGCCGCCAGCATGGAGGTCATCGCGGAGAACGGCGTCGGCCGCACCACGCACCGGGCCGTCGCCGCCCGCGCCGGGCTCCCGCTCGGCGCGACCACCTACTACTACCCGACCCTGGACGATCTCATCGCGGCCGGGCTGCGGCACGCCCTCGACGGCCTGCGGTCCGACCTGCTCGCCTGGGACGAGCGGCTGCGCGACGCGACCGACATCGCACAGACCCTCACCGACCTGGTCCGGGAGTATCTCGCCGACCGCCGCCAGGTCCGCATCGAGTACGAGCTGTGCGTGGCCGCCGCCCGGGACACCGCCCTGCGGCCACTCGCCGAAGCCTGGATGGAGGGCCTCCCGGAGATCGTGGCGGCCACCTTCGGCGCGGAGGCGTCCCGCAACATCTGCGCCCTGCTCGACGGTTTCATCCTGGAGGCGCTGGTCACCGGCCGCGAACTGGACGCGCCCCGGCTCACCTCGGCCATCCGCAGACTGGCCGCCTGAACTGTCACATTCCACGGGATCCACATCGTCCTTCACCCATGAGACTCTTCTCGATCGGTGAGGGGCCACCGCTGGTCCTGCTGCACGGTCTGGGCTCCACCCGGGCCGCCTGGACGCCGGTGCTGGACCGGCTCGCCGCCACCCACACCGTCCACACCGTCGATCTGCCGGGATGCGGCGACACGCCACCGCTGCCGCCCGGTGTCGCGCCGGCCCCGCGACGACTGGCCGAGGCGGTGGCCCTCATGCTCGACCGGCACGGCGTGGACACGCCGCACGTCGCCGGGCACTCGCTCGGCGGCTGGGTCGCCCTGGAACTCGCCGCGCTGCGCCCGGTCGCCTCGATCACCCTGCTGTCCCCGGCCGGCCTGTGGCGGCGGCGCACCCCGGCCTACTGCACGGTCAGCCTGCTGCTCACCTGGGCCGGCTGCCGGTACGCCCGCCGCCCGCTGACCGCCCTGGTGGGATCGGCATGGGGCCGCCGCCTGCTGTTGTGGCAGTTCCACGCGAGCCCCGGCCGGATCAGCCCGGAGGTCGCCCGGCGGGGCATCGCCGACCTGGGCCGCGGCCCCGGCTTCCGGGCCACACTGCGGGCCACCCGGCGGATCCGCTACCGCCCCACCGAGCCGCTCACCATGCCGGTCACGCTGGCCTTCGGCATGCGGGACCGGCTGCTGCTGGCCGGACAGTCCCGGCACACCGGCCAGTTGCCGGCGCACACCCATCGGGCCGACCTGCCCGGCGCCGGCCACGTGCCGATGGACGACACCCCCAGCCTGGTCGTCGCGGCGATCCTGGACACGACCGTCGCCCGGCGATGACCGCCGACGCCTGGACCGCCGCCCGCCCCCGCCTGGTCCGGGTCGCCTACGCCATCCTCGGTTCGGTCGCCGAGGCCGAGGACGTGGTGTCCGAGTGCTGGTTCCGGCTGGCGCGCGCCGGACCGGTGCACGACGTCGAGGCGTGGGCCGTGGTGACCGTGACCCGGGCCGCGACCGACGTGCTGCGGTCCGCCCGGATGCGGCGGGAGACCTACCCCGGGCCGTGGCTGCCGGAACCGGTGGTGACCGCGGACCCGGCCGACCGGATCACCCTCGACGAACGGATCGGCTACGCGCTCCTGGTGGTCCTGGAGTCACTGACCCCGGCCGAACGCACCGCCTGGGTGCTGCACGACCTGTTCGGCCTCCCCTTCGAAGAGGTGGCGACGGTCGTCGGGCGCACTCCCGCGGCGGTCCGCCAGCTCGCGGTCCGGGCGCGGCGGCACGTGCGCGACCGTACCCCTCGCCTCGACATCGACCCGGACCAGCACCGCCGGGTGGTGCAACGCTTCCTCGCGGCCGCCGCCGGCGGCCGCCTCGGCGACCTGGTCGCCATGCTCGACCCGGACGCCGTGGTGACCAGCGACGGCGGCGGCCGAACCGGCAACGCGCGCCGCCCGGTGCACGGCGCGCCGCGGGCCGCCCATTTCCTGCTCGCCCTCGCCGCGAAGGCCGAACCACTCACCCCGGTCACCGTGAACGGGCTGCTCGGCATGGCGGTCCACCGCGACGGGCGGGTCGACACGATCATCGCCTTCACGGTCGCCGCCGGCCGGATCCAGCGGGTCGACCTGATCCGGGCCCCGGACAAACTGGCCCGGATCCAGCGGACGGAGCCCGGCTAGTTCCTGCCGGTGACGGCGGCGACGGCGAGGGGCTCGGCGATCATCAGGGCGGCGCACTCGTCGGCCGGCAGGGGTTTGGCCATGAGATAGCCCTGGCCGTAGCGGTAGCCCATGTCCCGCAGCCGCTCCAGCTGGGCCCGGCTCTCGATGCCCTCGGCGACCGCCTTGAGATCGAGGTGTTCGGCCAGCTGGGCGACCGCCGCGGCGACCGCGAGCCGGCCCCGGTCGGCGCCGGCGGCGATCCCGTCGACGAACGACTTGTCCAGCTTCAGCACGTCCACCGGGAACGCGCGCAACAGGCTCAGCGACGACTGGCCGGTGCCGAAGTCGTCGAGGGCCAGCCGCACCCCCATCTCGTGCAGGTCGTGCAGCGTCTCGTTGACCTGCGGCCCGTCGGCCACCGACGACTCGGTGACCTCGATGATCAGGTGGTGCGGGGTGAGCCCGGTGTCGCTGAGCACGGCGGCGACCTCGTCGACGAAGCCGGCCTCGCGCAGTTGGCGGACCGCCACGTTGACGTTGATCGCCTCGACCGCTCCATCCTTCAAGGAGTCCCGCCAGCGGGCCAGCTGCGTGCAGGCCTCCCGCAGCACCCAGGCGCCCAGCGGCACGATCAGGCCGGAGCGCTCGGCGACCGGGATGAAGTCGGCGGGCGAGACGAAACCGCGTTCCGGGTGCTGCCAGCGCACCAGCGCCTCGGCGCCATGCATCCGGCCGGTGACCAGGTCGTACACCGGTTGGTAGAGAAGCCGCAGCTGGCCGCCCTGGATGGCGTCGTGCAGCTCGCCGGCGAGCCGGGCGTGGCCGGTCATGTCCTGGCGCATCCGCGGCTCGAACCGCACCCAGGACGCCTTGCCGGCATCCTTGGCCACGTACATCGCGATGTCGGCGTTGCGCAGCACCTCGTCGGCGGTCTCGCCCGGTTCGGCGACCACCACGCCGATGCTGGCGTGCAGCATGAACCGCTGTGCCTCGACCGGCAGCGGCCGTCCGACGGCGTGCTGGAAGCGGGCGGCGGCGGCCTCGATCCCGGCCGGGTCGCCGGACGGCAGAAGCACCGCGAACTCGTCGCCGCCGAGGCGGGCCACGCACCCGCGGTCGCCGTCGGCGCATCGCCGCAGCCGTTCGGCGAGCCGGGCCAGCAGCTGGTCGGCGGCGGCCGGCCCGAGCGTGTCGTTGACCATCTTGAAGTCGTCGATGTCGATCAGCAGCACGGTGGCGGGTCGCCCACCGGCCAGGCGGTCGGTCAGGGCCAGGGTGAATCCGGTGCGGTTCGGCAGGCCGGTCAGGTGGTCGCTGAGCGCCAGGCGTTCCAGTTCGGTCTGCTGGTGGCGGACACCACGCAGCGCGAGCTGGTTCTCCCGCAGGCTGAGCAGCTGGCGGGCGACCATGATGGCGGCGATCAGCACCGCCCCGATGATCACGGCGCGGCCGCGCATGTCCAGGTCGCGGGCGGAGACGACGATGACCAGCACGGCGGTTCCGGTGACCGCGACGAACTGGAGCGGGCCGCCGATCGACCAGCGCGGCCGTTTCGGCGGCTGCACGTCCAGGACCAGGCTCTGCCGGTAGGCGGCCATGCAGATGCCCAACCCGACCAGCGGGTAGCCGAGCACCGACAGCAGCAGCATGCCGGTCTCGGTGCCGCCCAGGATCAGCATCACGGCGACCAGGCCGGCCAGCGGCCCGATGGTCAGCACGGCCAGCGCCACCGGGTCGACGCGGCCCTCCGGGCTGACCGCCGCCTTGCCGAACACCACCAGCGCCAGCAGGCAGCCGACGCCGACCGCGCCGGCCGTGATCAGGGTGCCGCCCGAGGTGCCGTCGGGAACGGCGTCCAGCACCACGTAGGTGAAGAACACCGTGCCGGCGACGCCCACCGCGATGCCGTCGAGCAGCAGCCGCGCCCAGTCCAGCCGGGTCCGTGGAACCAGCGGGACGTGCCGGAACGCCAGCATCGCCAGGCCGAGGCCGATCAGCGTGGGGATCGCCTCGTAGAGCGGCATGCCGGGGGCGCCGACGCCGCCGTGGACCATGTTGGCGACCGTGCTGAGCACCAGGCTGGCCGCGGTGAGCGCCCAGAGTGCCCAGAATCCGCGTACCGGGGGCATCGGGGCGGCCAGGCGGCTCACACGCCAGCAGGCGAACGCGGCCGCGCAGAGCACGACGGTGCCGCCCAGGTTCCCCCAGACGCGATCATCGGCGTCACGCACGGCGAGCCAGGCGAGCACGGCCACGATCGTGGTCAGGCTCACGATCAGGGGTACGCGCAGTGCCCGGTCCGATCCGCTCATCTCGGTTGTCGTTTCGGCATCCGGGCCGATCTCCTGAGCCGTCCGGCTCCGGGCTTGCGCCGGTTCGACATGATCGTCACCGTGGCACTGATGGCGATCATGCTCGTTGCGGCTCGCCATGATTTCCACAGAAAATACGAAATAGCAGTTGATCTTCGTACAACTGATCGACTAACTTGCCTCTGTGATTGCTGTGCGAATTGCCACCGCCGTACTTGCCGGCGTTTCGATGATGGGCCTGGCCGCTTGCGGCGACGACAAGGCCGCCACCACCGCCGAGCCGGCCAAGCCGGCCGCCACCTCAGCCCTGCCCGAGGCTGAGGCCACCACCGCGCCCGCCGCGGCCGCCCCCGCCGACAAGGTGATCTGCGAGGACGCCAACAAGGCGGCCGAGTCGTTCAAGAAGGCGCTGCTCACCATCATGAGCACCACCGGCGGCGACGTTCCGAAGAAGGACGCCGCGCTGATGCTGAGCGACTTCGCCGCCAACCTGGAGAAGGCGGCCGAGGGCTCGGACACCGCCGTCGCCACCGCCCTCAAGACCAACGCCGCCGAGGCCGCGAAGGCCGCCAAGGCCGACGATCCGGTCAACGCCGCGGACACCCCGGAGTCCGCGAAGGCCGCCAAGGAGTTCAACGCCGCCTGCAAGGCCGTCGGCGTCAAGACCAACCTCTGATCCATCCGCTGACGATGTCCCGGCGTGCCACGCACGCCGGGACATCGGCGTCTCAGGGGTTGGCGAACAGCGGAGTGCTCAGGTAGCGCTCACCGGTGTCCGGCAGCACGACCACGATCGTCTTGCCCACGTTCTCCGCCCGCCAGGCCAGCTCGCGCGCCGCGTGCAGGGCCGCGCCGCTGGAGACACCGGCCAGGATGCCCTCGGTCCGGGCCAGCTGACGCCCGGCCTCCCGGGCCTGCTCCACGTCGACCTTGACCACCTCGTCGTAGATGGTCGGGTCCAGCACCTCGGGCACGAACCCGGCGCCGATGCCCTGAATGCCGTGCGGACCCGACCGGCCGCCGGACAGCACCGGCGACTCCGTCGGCTCGACCGCGTAGACGCGCAGCTCGGGCCGCTTCTCCTTGAGCACCTGGCCGACGCCGGTGAGGGTGCCGCCGGTGCCGACACCGCCCACGAACAGGTCCACCTGGCCGTCGGTGTCGTTCCAGATCTCCAGGGCCGTGGTACGCCGGTGCATGTCCGGGTTCGCCGGATTGTCGAACTGCATCGGCAGCCAGGCCCGCTGCTCCTCGGCGATCTCCAGCGCCTTGGCCACCGCGCCCTTCATGCCCTCGGCCGCCGGGGTGAGAACCAGCTTCGCACCGTACGCCACCAGCAGCGCCCGCCGTTCCGCGCTCATGCTGTCCGGCATGGTGAGGGTGAGCCGGTAGCCGCGGGCGGCCGCCACCAGGGCCAGCCCGATACCGGTGTTGCCGCTGGTCGCCTCCACGATGGCGGAGCCGGGGCGCAGCTCCTCGGTGGCCTCGGCGGCCTCGACCATGGCGAGGGCGATCCGGTCCTTGACGCTGCCGCCGGGGTTCGCGGACTCGAGCTTGGCGATCAGCTTCGCCGGCAGTCCCGGCTCGAAACGGGTCAGCCGCACCATCGGGGTCCGGCCGATCAACTCGGTGACGTCGTTGTAGATCAATTCCTCGCTCCTGCGTTCTGTGGGAAAGAGTCGGGGACGATTTCTGCGGCCGGGGCCCGCATCCGGGCGCCGGCCGGAACGTCGGAGACGACCAGGGACATGGCGCCGATCTCGGCGTCCTCCCCGATCCGGACGGGGCCGAGCACCGTGGCGCCCACCCCCAGAGTCACCCGGTCACCCACCTCCGGGTGACGACGGCTGCCCTTGGCGTCCCGCCGCCAGCCACGCCCACCGAGGGTGACCTGGTGGTACATGGTGACGTCGTCACCGATCCGGGCGGTCTCGCCGATCACGACGCCCGCGCCGTGGTCGATGAACAACCGCCGCCCGACGACCGCACCCGGATGGATCTCGATCCCGGTGACGAAACGCATCACCTGCGACAGCAGGCGCGGCAGGAACGGGATACGGGCGCGGTGCAGCAGATGCGCCACGCGGTGACCCCAGAGCGCCCACAGACCGGGGTAGAGGAACACCTCGGCGACGCGGACGCCGTACAGGGCGGGATCGCGCCGGCAGTAGGCGCGGATGTCTTCCAGCAAGGGGGGATCCTCGGTCGGAGCGTGCGTGGCGGCGGTGCGGCGTCAGCGGCCGGGACAGCGCTCGTCGAAGACCCGGCGCACGTGCGGGCCCGCCATCGGCACGGCGAACCGGTATCCGGCCATCCGCCGCTGGGCCTCCCGCTCACTCATGGCGGCAAGGCTAGCCGATCGCCCGAACCCGCCGGCAGAGCCGAAGGTAGTGGCGAGGGTGACCTTCGCCCCTGGGCGAAGAGCCGTCCGGCGCCTAGCGTCGGTGCCGTGAGCAGCACCTCGACGCGCCCGGCCCGCCGCACGATCCGGCAGTTCCTGCCGCCCCAGCACGGCGCGTGGGCGATGCTGCTGCTGCCCTACCTGGCCGGGCTGCTCGTCGCCGGGTTCCGCTGGCCGGACGTGCCGCTGCTGATCGCCTGGCTGGCCGGCTACCTGCTGTCGTACTACGTGTTCCTGGCGGTCAAGTCGCGCCGCCCCGGCCGCTACCTGCCCCAGTTCCGGCTGTACGGGCTGCTCGCGGTCCCGGCCGGGGTGATCGTGCTGGCCGCCGAGCCACGGCTGCTGTGGTTCGCGCCGGTCTACGCCGTCCTGCTGGCGGCCAATGCCTGGTATGCCTGGCGCCGCCGGGAACGGGCCCTGCTCAACGATCTGGCCTCGGTCGCGCAGAGCTGCCTCATCATCGGAGTCGTCACGGTGATCGCCGGCGGCCGCCCCGCCGACACGTGGGCGGCGTTCGTGCTCGTGCTGCTCTACCTCACCGGCACGGTCCTCTACGTGAAGACGATGATCCGCGAGCGCGGCAATCACACGTACCGGAAGGCCTCTGCCGGATATCACCTGGCCGCGCTCGCCGCGGCGACCGTGATCAGCATCCCGGCCGCGCTGGTCTTCACGCTCCTGCTGGCCCGCGCGTGGGTGCTGCCCGGCCGGTCGCTGACACCGAAGCAGGTCGGGTTCGTGGAGATCGGCGCGAGCGTGCTGGTGCTGTCGGTCGTGGCTCTGTAGAACCTCTGTGGTCTCGGTCCGCGTCTCGCTTCCGGCTCCTTCTTCTTGTACGCGTGTCCTCGTCCCGCCTTGTCAGGGCCGTTCCGTCCGGTCGGCGCGATCTTGCTGCCTGCTCCGGCCTTTGCCGCGCCCGCCGGGCGTAGATCGGTTGGACACCCCCGCATGCGCTGCCGCTCGCTCCGGGTGGGTGGTTGCGGTGGTGCTCGCCAGGCATCCGGGGCGGTGTTCCCGGCCGTCACGCCCGTCGCGCCTGGCGGGTGGTTGCGGTTTATGCCGGTCGCGCCATGGGGCCCTGTCGGGAGTCACTCGCCGTGACCGCGGTGGTGAGTGCATGAAGGTGCGTGGTAGATCCGGGTTCTTCTGAATCCTGTTTCTCGGTTGTGGGTGGCCGCGATGTCGAGTCGCGCATTCGGATGGCTGCGGCATCATCCCGACTCGCTGGCGATCTTGGGCGATGGTAGCTGTCGGGCCGATCTTGATTCCTGGTTGCCGTCCGGCGATCGATAATCGTCCAATATCTATTTTCCCTGCAAGACCTTGGGTAATCAGATGCATCCGGACGACCACGATCGTACAAGATCGCGCCGCCCGGCAACGAATACTCAAGATCTACATCGATGTTGGCCGACCGTGACCGGCCGAATCTCGCGGCGAAGGCGGGGAAGCGGGCGAACAAGCGACTCGACATCGATGCCAGACGATGACGAGAGAGGCTTTCCGGCCACCTCGATCTTTCACACGAGCCGGTGAACGGGGGTCCCGCACTCACGCGAAGTTCCGGTCAGGGCGAGCTTTCGGAGGTGAGCGCACACAGAAGCCGCTACGTGTGCGGCCGTCGCGGCCATATGCCACGTAGGCGACCACGACTCTGCCGCCGTGCGCGCCCACCCTGGTGTAAGCGCGACCACCCGCACCGGGCGGCAGGCGCAACGGCCGCGAGCGGGCAACCCGGGTGCCTGGTCGGCAACACCGCGACCACCCGGCCAGCGTGACCGAAAGGCGGGCGGCCGTGACCGGCGGCAGGTGAGGACGTGGCGGTCGGGCTCGGCCTGTCCGGGTACCGATCTGCGCCCGGCGGGCGCGGCACAGGCCGGAGCGGGCAGCGAGATCGCGCCGAGCGAACGGAACGGCCCTGAAAGGCGGGGACGAGGACACGCGTACAAGAGAAAGAGCTGGAAGCGAAACGCGGACCTCGACCACGAAAGATGGCATCCGACAGCCGGGTGGTCCAGGTGACCGCCACGGCCCTGCCGCGCCCCGACCGTACACGCAGCACGGTGGCGCTCCTCCACGACGTGACCGCCGAACGACGGCACCGCGACGAGCTGACCAACTTTCGCCGGCGTGGTGGCCCACGACCTGCTCAACCCGCTCGCCAGCGTGGACGGCTGGACGATGGCGGTGCGGTACTCGCTGGACGGCGTACCGGACCATCCCGATCTCGATGAGGCACGCGGAGGTCTGGACCGCCTGTCCCAGGACTCGGCGCGCATGCGCGGCCTGATCGACGGTCTGCTGCACTACGCGACGGCGCGGGAGGCAACGATCGTCCCGGTCCAGGTGGATCTGGGTGAGGTGGTCGCCGACATCACCCTCGCCCGCACGGACGCGGCGGCACCATCACCGCCACCGACGATCCCGCGGGCGGCACCTGCTTCACCTTCACGCTGCCGAACGGCCTCGCTGCCGTCCCCACGGCGGCTGCCGCATCAGGACAGTAGTGTCCGCACGCCGGACACATAGGTGCGCCGGTCGGTGCCGCCGAGCAGCACCTTCTGCAGGATGTAACCCTGGACCAGCCCGAAGAACGCCGCGCCGGCCCCGGTGACGTCGGCGTCCGGCGGCAGCTGCCCGGCCGCCCGGGCCCGCTCGGCGATCAGCACGGCCCGCTCCCGGACCCGGCCGTAGATCTCCGCGACCAGCGCGCCGACCTCCGGATCGTGCACCGCCTCGCCCCACACCTGCACGGCGATCCGGACCGTGCCGTCGTGCTCGGCCGCGGCGTCGACCAGCTCCAGCAGGCGCTTGAGGATCTCCGGGATCGGCGGCATAGGGTCGAGCGCGAGCAACTGGTCGAGCAGCCCGGTGGCCTGCGAGATCTTCTCCCCCGCGATGGCCGTGATCAGCTCGTTCTTGCTCTTGAAGTAGCGGTAGAAGGCCCCGACCGAGAGATCGGCCTCCTTGATCACATCCTGCATGGACGTCTGGTGGAACCCGTTGCGCACGAAACACCGGGCCGCGGCGTCGAGAATCTGCTGACGGCGGGCGGCGAGGTGGGCTTCGGAGACGCGGGGCACCCTCAAACCTTAAAGGGCCGACACCTGCCGGGCCGGTTCCGGGCGGGTGGTGTGGGCGTGGCGGGTGAGCAGGCCCAGGGTGAGGGTGCTGCCGACCATGACGGCGCCGGCCAGCAGGAACGGCACGCCCAGGCCCAGCCGGTGGGCGATCGCGCCGCCGCCGATCGCGCCCAGCGGCAGCGAGCCGAAGCCGATCAGCCGGTAGATGCTGGTGACCCGGCCCATCAGGGCGTCCGGGGTGATGCTCTGCCGCAGGGAACGACCGACGATCGAGAAGGACACCCCGCAGAACCCGGCGAGGAACTGGAAGACGCCGATCAGCCACACCGAGCCGGTGAGCGCGACACCGGCCGTCGCCACACCGGCCACCAGGCTGGCGGCGATCATCGTGGGGACCCGGCCCAGCAGCCGGACGGTGTGCGACACGGCGGCCGCTCCGGCCAGCCCGCCGACGCCCGCGCAGGTCAGCAGCAGGCCGTAGGCGCCGCCGCTGAGGTGCAGCTTCTCGACCACGTAGAGGACCAGGGTGGCGCCGGCGGCGGCCACCCCGAGGTTCATGGCGGCCGCCCACACCGCCTGGGTGCGCAGGGTCGGCTCCCGCAGCAGGTAGGTGAGCCCTTCCCGGGCCTCGGCGGTCAGCGACTGCCGGGCCGAAGGCTGGGCGACCCGGCCGGGCACCCGCAGCCGGGTCAGGAAACCCCAGCCGGCGGCGAGCGTGCCGGCGACCGCCACGAACGGGGCGAGCGGGTTCCACGCGAACAGCACGCCACCGGCGGCGGGGCCGGCGAAGTCCTCGCCGACCGACTGGGAGGCGGTCAGCCCGGCGTTGAGTCTCTCCAGCCCGGCGTCCTGGACCACGACCGGGGTGAGCGCCTGCACCGCGGTGTCCGCCGCGAGTTCGGCGGCGCCCAGCAGGAACGCCGTGACCAGCAGCAACGGCAGGGTCGCCTGGTCGACGGCGACCGCGGCGACCAGCACGAGCATGATCGCCAGCCGGAGCAGCTGGGTCCGGCGCAGCAGCCGCACCCGGTCGAACCGGTCCACCACGGCGCCGACGTGGAAGCCGAACAGCAGGTGCGCCGCGGACAGGGTGGCCGCGACGGCGGCGACGCTGACCGGGTTCCTCGTCACGTGCACGGCCAGCAGGGGCATGGCCGCGTAGCGGATGCCGTCGCCGAGGCTGGACGCCGCTCCGGAGGCGAACAGGTAGGTGGACGGCTGCCACCTCATGACGCGATCCAGACGGGCGAGGGAGCGTACCCGGAGAAGGGGTTGATGTTGATCGTGCCCGTGTTGTTGACGGCGTAGCGGCGCAGCACCGCCACCGCCGTGTTCTCCACGATGAACACGCCGTTGACCGATGGGGTGACGGTGCTGGTGACGTCGGCGTGCTCGTCGGTGAACGCGACCGGCAGCGGATCCGGTTCGAAGAGCTCCTGCACGATGTACGGGTGATCGCCCGCCCCACCGCGCACGCCGGTGGCGAGGACCTCGGCCCACGCCTCGGGTGACACCTCCCGGCCGACGGTGACGCCCTTGCCGGCGTGGCCACGGACCGGTTTCACGATGAGCCGGTCCTTCTCCCGCTCCGCCCACGGCAGCAGGTCGACCTCCCTGCCGTCGTAGATGGTCCGGCGGGGTTCGATGATCCGGGTCCACGGCACGTGCTCGGCCAGCCGGGCCCGCAGCGACGGCGCGATCCCGGTCGCGGCGGAGAGCACCGCGAGCGCCGCCTTGGACGCCAGCACCTCGGCCCGGTAGCCGGTGAACAGACCGACCCGGCCGCTCTCGGCGATCCGGAACAGCGTGTCGAGGACGGCGAACTCGTCGGCGGCGCCCGGTTCCGGGGACTCGAAGTAGCGGTAGATGACGCTGACCTCGCGGCCCTCGTGCCGCACGCCGTCGTCGGAGAGCTCCAGGTCCTCCAGCGCGCAGTGCACCGACGGGATGCCGTGCCGGCGCAGTTCGCGGGCGAACAGCTCGTACTGCCAGTCGACCGGCCCGACGGCCTGCTCGTGCCGCCAGTAGCAGATGGCCACCATGCCGTCGAACTCGCCGAAGCTCTTGGTGAGCCCGGATAGCAGGCCGTGCATGGCGACGGCGGGCCGGGCCAGACTCGCCGACGGCGGCAGGAAGGCGGTCTGCGCGCGGGTGATGATGTCGTGCAGGCCGAACAGGCCGGCTGGCGAGTCGCCGTTGATCTCGATGACGACGGTGCGGCCGCCGGAGGAGATGACGTCCGGGCGAGCCACGGTGGACCAGTTCTGGTGCGGCTGGCGGGTTAGGAACCGCAGCTCGGGCGGGGTGGCGCGGCACAGTCCGGCCATCCGGAGCACGTCGCCGTCGCAGACCTCACGCAGCACCGCGTCGAGCCCCTCGAAGACGGTCTGGCAGGCCTGTTCGAGGCGGCTCACCCGCTCGGCGCTCTCGATCGGCGGCTGGAAGATCAACCGCTCCTTCGCGTACGGGGCGGACAGTTCCCGCAGCTCGGCGGTGGCGTCCCGGAACCGTTCGACAGTCGGCGCGACGAAGCCGGTCATGACCCCTCCGTGAATTCGCGGATCAGCGCGTGGGTGGCGTCGGGCGCGTCCCAGATGGCCTGGTGGCTGGCGCCCGGCACGACGTGCAGCTCGCCGGTTCCGGCGGGCAGGCTGTCGACGGTCTCGGCGGCCACCTGGTACGGGATGAGCGGGTCGTACTCGCCGACCAGCACCATCACCGGGCGGCGGGCGGCGGCCAGGTCGGGCCGCAGGTCCAGGCCGGACAGCTGGGAGATGAACCCGGCGTTGATCTCCGGCGTGCTGATCCGGTTGCGGACGGCCCGCTGGTAGTCGTCGTCCGGGGCGCGGCGGATGGCGAGCGGTCCGCACACCTCGGCCCATTCGCGTTCCGCGTCCGGCGAGTGGTCGGTGAGCGAGCGGCGCATCACGTCGGCGGCCCGGTCGCCGCCGAGCACCCGGTGCCGTTCCACGATCTCGTCGTGGCTGGCCTGCCGGGCGCCGGTGCCGATCAGGATGGCGCCGGCGAGGGTTTCCGGGTGGCGGGACAGGAACCGCTGCACCACGAAACCGCCGAACGAGGTGCCGAGCAGGTACGGGTTCGGCAGCCCGAGGGTGTCGATGAGGGCGGCCAGGTCGTCGGCCCACACGTCGAGGTTCCAGTCGGCCGGCTCGCCCCGGTCGCTGCGGCCGTGCCCGCGCAGGTCGGGGACGATGACGTGGGCGTAGTCGACGGCCGGCCGCATGGTCAGGCGCAGCATGCCGCCGTCGATGCCGGGGCCACCGTGGACGGCGATGATGTCGGGCCGCCGCTGCCCGTCGGAGTATTCGTCGCCCAGCGTGGTCACGTGCAGGCGTACGTCTCCGGCCCGAACTCGCATGTGCTGTCCTTCCTCAGTCGGTGCGGGCGACGCTCAGCGCCAGGCCACGCGGGTACATCGTGGAGTCGGTGTCGGCGGTCACCCGACCGGACACATCCTCCAGCCGGAACCGCCGGAACACCTCCACGGCGGTGGTGAGCTGCGCCTTCGCCAGGTGGGTGCCGACGCACCAGCGGGGTCCGCCGCCGAACGGCAGGTACGCGCCGGCCGGCAGCCGGGCGCCCGCCCAGCGGTCCGGACGGAACGCCTCCGGATCGGGGAAGTGGCGCTCGTCGCGGTGGATCGCGTACGGGCTGATCATCAGGGCCGCGCCGGCCGGGAACCGCCACGGGCCGCTGACCTGTTCGGTGTGGGTGGCGCGGTGCATGAGCCAGGTCGGCGGGCGCAGCCGCAGCACCTCGTCGACGATGTGCGACGGCTCCCCGGCGAGCGCGTGGACGGCCAGGGCGTGCAGCAGCCAGGCGTTGGCGGCGGCCGGGACCAGGCGGGCGGCGATGGTGGCCGACACCAGGATGCGCACCAGGGGGTCGGTGGGCACGCCGGCGTCGCGCAGGATCGCGATCAGGCCGCCGTCCGGTGGCCGGTTCACCAGCGCCCGCAGGGCCGCGTCCAGGCGGTGCTGGGCCCGGTCGGCGCGCCGGCGGCGGGCGGTGAACCGGTCGAGGAACCAGGGCAGCTCGAACGACGAGCGGACGATCGGGTTGAGCGCGCCGAGCAGGTCCGCGACCAGGGCGGAGAGGCCGTCGCGGGTGTGCCGGGCGGTGCCGGGTCCGACGCAGAGGCGCAGGAAGGCGTCGGTGCTCAGGTGCACGAGCGGCGGCATCGGGCCGTCGGTGCGGCCTGCGGTCGCCCAGGTGTCCATGAGGGTGGTGAGCTCGCCGTCGTACCAGCGGAGGTGTTCTTCGACGAGGCCGCCGGAGAGGGCCGACAGCATGGTGCGGCGGGCGTGCATCCAGCTGTCGAGGGCGTCCTCGCCGCGGCGGCTGTCGGTAGGGCGCCAGGCGCGGTCGCGGTCCATCAGGAAGTCGCGGTTGGTGCGGCGCAGCACGTCGTGGGCGATCTCGCCGTCGCTGATCAGCACGGTTCCGGGGCTGAGCTCGACCACCGGCCCGTAGCGGCGGGCGGCGCGCAGCACGAAACCGGCGCGGTCCCGGTCGTAGTCCTCCAGCAGGTCGGCGCGGGACAGTCCGGCCTGCACCGGCGGTGCGACGCTCACCGGCCGCCTCCCATCTGGGTGTTACGAGGGGGCCGGAACCGTTCGGGTGGTTCCGGCCCCCGTCATCGATCAGTGCCAGGGGTACGCGCCCGCGAGGGCCTTACGCGCGAAGCGCGCCTTGATTCGCTTGATCATGCAGAACACCTCCACTCTTCGCTGACAGTGATTTCCGTGGCGGTACGGACCACCAGGTCTGTGGGGACGTCGCGCAGGCTGCTCACACCGAGCTGCCTCGCCACGTCCAGGAGTTCCTGCCGGAGCACGTCGATCACGTGGAACACGCCGTCCTCGCCGCCGGCCGCCAGGCCCCAGACGTACGGGCGGCCGATGCACACGGCCGTGGCGCCCAGCGCGAGCGCCTTGATCACATCGGCGCCGCTGCGGATGCCGCCGTCCATCAGTACGGGTATCCGCCCGGCCGTGGCGGCGACGATCGCGGGCAGCGTGTCGATCGCCGCGACCGTGTCGTCGAGCTGCCGGCCACCGTGGTTGGACACGATCAGCGCGGACACCCCGCGGGCCACCAGCTCGGCGGCGTCGGCCGGGTGCAGGACCCCTTTGACGACCACCGGCAGCCCGGTCTGCCCGCGGATGAAGTCGAGCTGCTCCCAGGTGAGCGGCCAGCGCGGCAGCCGGGTGTCGGGTGGCACCCAGCCGTCGGAGAAGCCGCTCTCCCGGTGGATGCCGAACCGCACCTCCGGCGGGGTGGCGAACCCGGCCCGCAGCATGGCGAGCCGCCGCGACGGATGGCTGTTGTCGACGGTGACGACCAGGGCGCGGGCGTCCAGGGACTCGGCGAGCCGGATCGTACGGGTGACGTCGTCCCGGCTGCCGTAGCAGTAGAGCTGGAACCAGAACGGCCCCTGTTTCGCGATGTCGGTGAGGCTGTGATGGCTGTCGTTGCTGACGATCGGCAGCACTCCGGCCCGGTGCGCGGCCCGGGAGACCGGCAGTTCGGCCTCCGGGTGGAACAGCCGCAGCGGGCTGGTCGGCGCCAGCAGCACCGGCAGAGTGGAGGCGAATCCCAGCACGTCGGCGCCGGTGTCCGGGTCGGCCACCCCGTTGAGTGGGCGCGGCCGCAGTTTCCAGTGGCGCAGCGCGGCCTCGTTGTGGCGGACGCCGTCGTCGCGGCCCGCGCCGCCGGCCAGGTAGGCCCAGCGGGCGTCGTCCAGGGCGGTCCGGGCGGCGCGCTCGAAGTCGTCGAGGTTCAGCAGGCGCTCGGTGATCATGAGGCCACCGCCTCGGCCAGCGTGCGGATCCCGGCGCTGTCGGGTTCGAGCCCGTAGCGCGACATCAGCCGGGTCACGTCACGCAGCACGTAGGTGCGCAGCAGCCAGCGGTCGCGGGCGTCGTAGCGGGCCGCGAACGAGTCCCGGCCGTGCAGGCAGCGGCTGTTGGAGAAGGCCACCAGACTGCCGGGGCCGAGCCGCACCTGATGCGCGACGCTCTCCGCGGACTCCAGGAAATCGGTGACCGCGGCCCGGCGGTGCGTATTCTCCGCGACGATGGAGCTGTGCCAGCGAATCGTCGGCCAATCGTAGGAGCCACCGATCGGGGCGACGTCGTCGACGATTCTGGCCTGCGAGAAACTTTCCGGGGCGGCGATCCGGAAACGCTGCTCGCGCAATTCTCGAACGGTCTCCGGACGGCATTCCCGAATGGCGTCGGCGATCCGGACGAGGCGGGTGGCCGGCCGCGGCTCCGGACTGCGAACCCCGTAGAGGACCACGAAATCCGGGCGGATGTCGTGGAAGGCCACCTCGGTGTGCAGCGACAGGTCCACCGCCGAGGATGCGTTCGACTGGGTCGCCGCGCCCTCCGGACGGGGCCGGACGTCGTGGACGAGGTCGCCGTCCTTCTCCGCCCGGTACCCGTACTCGTGGCCGAGCCGGCGGGTCACCATGCCCAGCCAGGTCCAGCCCAGCACGGGCACGGCGGGCCCGTCGGCCGGCAGGCCGTGGACGACGACCGCGTCGGCGGCGCCGTCGCGCAACCGGTCCAGCGCGTCCCGGACCCGCTCCGGCAAAAGCGTGTCGTTCAGCGCGGCGAGCCGGAAATACTCGTCGGTGTCCCGGCGGTCGGGGTGCCCGGAAACGCGGCCGACGACCTGTTCCCGTGCCCGGCGGGCCATTTCCGCGGCCTCGGAAACGGAGACCGATTCCGTCAGCACACCGCTCGGTGACGCGGTCACGCCCTCCACCCCCTCGCATTTCCGTTCTCGGTGTTGCCGAGAACGTTACGGATGCGAGGAATGGCGGGGCAATATCGGACGGCATGGATAGGGGTTCTTGATCGAGAACCCCTATCCGCCGATTGTCAGGGGCGCATCTCGTAGGCGCCCACCAGGGCGAGGACCTGATCCCAGACCGCGGCGTCGCGCTTGTCGTCGGCGACCGGCCGGCGGACGTGGGCCAGCGCCCAGGCGGCCTGTGCCTCGGTGGTGGCGGCCTTGCCGTGCAGCTCGGTGGCGTAGGCCGAGAAGTCGCGGACCAGGATCGAGAAGATCTCGTCCAGCAGGTTGTCGTCCACCCCGGCCGGGCTGGCCTGCTCCAGGATCAGCTGTCCGTAGACGATCAGCGCGAACAGGTGGCCGACCGCGAGCAGGAAGTCCAGGTCCTTCTGCTGCTCCTCGCTCGGGGCGTGCTCACGCAGCAGCGCGCAGAACCCGTCGGCCTGCTCCCGGAACCGGGCGACGTTCGGGATCGCGGCGGCGGCGTCGTACGCGGTCCGCCAGTCGTGGAAGCGGATGGCGCCGAGCCCGCGCGCCGGGCCCTGCCGGAACAGGAACTCGTCGTCGGCCGGGTCGTGCCGCGTCGCGACGGGCTCGTAGGTGGCCGCGTTGAACAGGTGGTTCGGCATGAACTTGAGGATCAGCGCCAGGTTGACGTGCACCGTGCCCTCGAGTTTCGGCAGGCCGCGGATGTCCATGGCGGCCTTGTCGAAGTAGGTGTCCGCCTCGAAGCCCTTGGCCGCGATGACGTCCCACATCAGGTCGATGACCTTCTCGCCCTCGGTGGTGACCTTCATCTTCGTCATCGGGTTGAACAGCAGATAACGGCGGTCGTCCGGGCCGGCGCTGCGGAAGTAGTCGACGGCGCGGTCGCTGAACAGCTTCATGGCGACGAGCCGGGCGTACGCGTCGGTCAGCTCTCGCCGCACGTGCGGGAAGTTCGTGACCGGCTTGCCGTAGAGCATCCGCCGGTGTGCGTGGGTGACCGCCTCGTACATGGCGTGTTCGCAGATACCGATCGCGGCCGTGCACAGGTTGAACTTGCCCACGTTGACTGTGTTGAGTGCAGCATCGAATGCAGCCTTGCCGGTGTGCAGTACATCCTCTGCATGTACTGGATAGTCAATCAACTCGAACGTGCTCACGTACATCTGCTTGTTCACGACGTTCTTGATCAGGTGGTAGTTCTCGTGCCGGCTGTCGGCGGCGAAGAACACGTACCCGTCCGGGCCCTCGACGTCGGAGCGGCGGCCGAAGACCGACACCAGCCCGGCCACGTTGCCGTTGCCGATGTAGTACTTGGTGCCGCTCGCGGTGAACCCACCGTCGCCGGTCGGCGTGAGGATCATGTCGGTGGCGTAGATGTCGGCGCCGTGGCTGCGCTCGGACAGCGCGAACGCCATCACGTGACCCTCGTCGAGCAGCTCGGCGGCCCGCTTGCGCTGGACCTCGTTGGCGCTCTGCCACACCGGGCCAAGACCGAGAACGGTCACCTGCCAGGTGTACCAGTAGTCGAGCCCGTAGAAGCCGAGGACCTCGCTGAGCGCGGCGTTGCGGGCGGTGTCCCAGCGCTTGTCCGGGTCGCCGGCCGCGTCGGCGGACGGGGTCAGGAACGTCGCGAACAGGCCCTCACGTGCCGAGAACTCCAGGAAGTCGTCGTACCAGCTCCGGTCGATGTAGCTCTTGACCAGCGTCTTCTTGCCGCGTTCCTCGAAGAAGGCGACCAGCGCGCGCAGCAGCCGGCGGCTCTCGTCATCGAGGTGCGCGGGATCGTAGGTGTTGGGGTTGAGGAGCACAGGGATTCCTTTCAGAGTGCTCGGAGCGTTTGGAGGACGTCGTCAAGCCAGTCGAGCAGCATCCGCTCGTAGGCGATGCCGCCGCGCAGGACCACGTGCTGGAGCCGCTGCCCGACATCCAACGCGTCCGGATCCGGAAAATCCCGCTTTTCACCATTCAGGTACGTCGCGAGCAGCGCCTCGTGCTCGGCCCGGTACCGCGTCACCTCGGCGAGCAGCTCGGCCCGCCCGGCCGCGTCGGTGAACGCGGCACCCCGGATCTTCACGGCCAGCTCGTGCCGCACCGCCTCCGGCTGCACCGGCGCCCGCAGCCACTCGGCGAGCGTCCGCCGGCCGACGCCGGTGACCGAGAAGCTGCGCTTGTCGGGCCGGCCGTCCTGGCCGATCTCCTCGGCCACCACCCAGCCGTCCGACTCCATCCGCCTCAGCACGCGGTAGATCTGCTGGTGCGTCGCGGTCCAGAACCGGCCGATCGAACGCTCGAACCGCCCAGCCAGCTCATATCCGGACCCGGGCCGCTCGAGCAGGGAGACCAGGATCGCGTGTTCCAGCGCCATGCCCGCATCTTGCTATGCAACTCGTTTCATAGCAAGCGGCCCCTTCGGGCCGATAAGATCCCCTTCGATGTACGGACGTCCGCCGCGCATTCGTGGCCTCGTACTGGCCGCCGGGCTGATCCTGCTCCTCGGCTCCGCCGCGCTGCTCCTGGCCCGCTACCGCGTCTACGCCGTACCCAGCGCCTCGATGAGCCCACTGATCGAAATCGGCGACCGCATCGTCGTGGACACCTGGTCCCAGGATGCCGCCCGCGGCGACGTGGTGCTGGTCGACGGCGGAACCCGCCTGGTCAAACGCGTCGCGGCGATCGGCGGCGACGTCGTGGCCTGCTGACCGCGGACGCCCGGGTGACCGTCGGCGGGACCCCCGCGGCACAGCCCCCGGCGGCCGGCAACCAGCCGTTCTCGGTGACGGTCGCCCCGGGCCGGCTCTTCCTGCTCGGCGACAACCCGGGCATCTCGGTCGACTCCCGCGCCGCGGCCGTCACGGTCGATCCGTCCGACGGCGACGGCACCGTGGCGGCCACCACGGTCGGCGGGCGGGTCGTGGCGGTGCTCGCCCCCGGTGAGCGCGGGGGCCTGCTGCCGGATCGCGCGGGGGCGGCGCTTCGCCGTACCTCATGGGTTGCTCTCGCCGGAATCGCCCTGCTGGCCGCCGCCGGCCTCCTGGCCCTGCTCCCCCGCCGGGCCTCTTGAAACCTTTCGTGGTCAAGGTCCGCGTTTCGCTTCCGGTTCCTTCCCCGGTACGCCCGACCTCGTCCCCGTCTCATCCGGACCGTCCCCTCCGGTCGGCGCGATCTCGCTGCCCAATGGCGGCCCGCGCCGCGCCCGCCGGGCTGAGTTTTTTCGCCGCTGGCGGGCGGCCCGTTCCGGGCTGAAAATCGTTGCTGGTCGCCTGCTGACGTCGTGTCTTCTTGATTCGTACGAGATCGTGAGTTAGTCGGACGCTGGCAGCCGCGTTATGGGCCCTTCATTGTTGCTGCGAGCACGAGAGCTAGATTCACCCATCCTGTGGCTGCCGCGGGCGATCCCCCTTTGGTTGATGCTGGTCGGGAGGGTGTCGGTGCTGGAACAGGCCCAGGACGAGGAACAGATCATCACGCATGTCGCGGGGTTGGACATCGGTAAGGCGTCGCTGGTCTGCTGTGCGCGGGTGCCGGATGAGGCTCGGCCGGGACGGCGGATGCAGGAGGTACGGACTTACGCCACGATGACCCGTTCATTGATCGGGTTGGCTGAGCGGCTGGCCGTGCTGGGCGTGACGCGGGTGGTGATGGAGGCGACCAGTGACTACTGGAAGCCGGTGTTCTACCTGCTCGAAGCGCACGGGTTCGAGGTGTGGCTGGTCAACGCCCGCGACGTGAAGCATCTACCCGGGCGGCCGAAGACCGACAAGCTGGACGCGGTGTGGTTGTGCAAGGTCGCCGAGCGGCAGATGATCCGGCCCAGTTTCGTGCCGCCGGCACCGATCCGGATGCTGCGCGATTTGACTCGGTATCGGGTCGATCTAATTGCCGAGGCCGGTGCGGAACGCCAGCGGGCGGAGAAGTTGCTCGAAGACGCACAGATCAAGCTGTCGGTCGTGGTCAGTGACCTGTTCGGGGTGTCCGGGCGGTTGATGATGGCCGCGTTGATCGCCGGGCAGCGTGACCCGCAGACCCTGGCCGAACTGGCCCGGGCCGGCCTGCGGCGCAAGATCCCGGCGCTATACGAGGCGTTGACCGGGCATTTCACTGATCATCACGCGTTCCTGCTGGGCAAGATGATCGCCCGCGTCGAGCAAATCGAGGCCGACATCCGCGAGGTCGATGCTCGGATCGAGGCGCAACTGGCCCCTTTCGCGCAAGCAGCGGCCCGGTTGCTTGAGATTCCGGGGATCGGCTCGGCCGCCGCTGCCACGATCGTCGCCGAGATCGGCGTCGACATGACCCGCTTCCCGACCCCGGCCCACCTGGCCGGCTGGGCCAAGTTCGCACCCGGCGTCAAGGAGTCCGCCGGCCGGCGCAAAGGCAACGGCTCGACCGGGCACGGCAACCGCTACCTCGCCCGGGTCCTCGGGCAGATCGCCGTCAGCGTCGCCCGGACCGACACATTCCTCGGCGAACGTTACCGGCGCATCGCCCGAAGACGCGGCGCCAAACGCGCGATCGTCGCGGTCGGCCGATCCGTACTGACGATCATCTGGCACCTGCTGTCCGACCTGGAAACCCGCTTCCGTGATCTCGGCTCCGGTTTCTACCTCAGCCGCACCGACACCGAACGCCGCAAACGCAACCACATCCGCCAGCTCGAAGCCCTCGGCTACACCGTCACCCTCGACCTCGCCGCATAGCCACCGCCTCAACCAAGACCCATCCCACGCCGCTCCGCGACGCGGGATGCTGCCGCGCGTCCGGTCACTGTCGATTTTCGAGCTAGATCGGTGCCCGGGCAGGCCGGGCAGACCGCCGCTTCCTCAGAGGCTCTCGGCCACGGGTTCGAGCCCCGCCCGCCCCACTTCATGCCTGGCCTGCGTGTTCGTGCTGGCCGAATGTGGCACTGCGCGAACCGCGGGTCGCTCAGGCGTTGTCCCGGGCTGGATGTGGTAAACGGGGTGCATGCCCAAGAGTCGTGGTCGTCCCGCGGGACGAGGTAAGCCGAAGCGTCCGCAGCGCCCGGTGCGTGAGCTGAGGTTGTCGGATCGGTTGATGCGTGACGCGGTGACGATCGTGTCCGAGGACAGTGTGCTTGAGCTCGAGCAGTGGGCCAGTGGGTGGCTCGGTGCGGCCTGGTCGGCGGCGGGGCTCGGCGAGCGTGAGCCGGAGCAGATGTTCCACCTGGAGGTGGTGGGGCGGGCGTCGACTCGGCCGTCGCCGCACGGGCTGGCCGCGGTGGCGGCGCTGCGCCGTGTCGCCGCCTCTGGTGAGTGGTCGATGCTGGACGGCACGCTGGAGATCTTGTCGGAGAGTCAGCCGGTGCCGCAGTGGTCCGAGCTCCCTGCATTCGAGCCGGTTCGGGCATGGCGGGCGGTGGATGTCTGGGACAGCGAGCACGTGTTGTTCGTGGAGTTCGCCGGGCAGACGCCGCACACGCTGATGGCGCAGATCTCCCTCGCCGGTGGTGTGCTTGTCGACAAGCTGGCGGTACTGCAGACCGGGGCTGCGGAGATCTGGGACCGGCTGCGTGAGTCCGGCGAGGTGCCGATGCCGGCCGTCGAGTGCCCGGTCGAGGTTGCGCTGGCGGAGCTGGCGGACGCGTTGCGGAGCACGGACATGACCTGGCCCCGTCACGATGGCGAGGACTTCGTCGACTTGCGGGCGCTGGCCTGGTCGCGATGCCGGTCGTACCTGCCGGACTTCCGTGACTGGCAGCCGATGGGCGATGAGGAACGGCAACGACTGCTGGACGGGTTCGCGCCGGCGGCGGATATGGTCGTCAGGTCGCTGGCCGACCTGTTCCTGGACTACGGCGACGGCTACATGACCAGCGGTCCGCTGTGCTGGAGCCCGGGACAGGTCGGCTTGTTCCTGGCCGACTGGCTGCCGCGCAAGGCGGCGCTGGACGTCGAGCAGCGTGCCGCGCTGCCGGAGGTGTTGCGACGCTGGATCCGGTACGTCTTGGAACGTCGTGAGATCGATCTGGAGTGGATCAGCCCGGCGGTCGAGGCCGTCGACACGTTCCTTCCATCGTTCGAGGAGGCGTTCGACGACACGGCGGCGTGGGGCCCGGCCAAGCAGATCGCCGCGGAGCTGACGGCCCGTGGTGTCGATCTCTCCGACTCGGAAGCCGTGGAGGACGCGATGCGGGGACTCAACGCCGAACGCCTCGCTCGATATCTGACCGGCTGATCTGATTACTCGAACGAGGCACCCCGTGACGATCTGACTCTGGCAGCTCATAGGTTTGTGGCATGTCGATGTCTGATGCCGCGCTGCTACGACGTGCTGGTGACCTCAAGGGCGAGCTGGTGGCGTTCTCTCAGCAGCCCCGCTACGACCGGGCTGCGTCGAGTTTTCTGGCCGATTACGGCAACGGCCTGGAAGACGCCGATGAGCAGCGGTGGATGCTGCTCTGGGACTGTTTCGTGCTGGAGCACCGGCTGGCGAACGGCCGGACGGTGGTGGAGCAGTTCGTGGAGGCCCGGCCGGACCTGCCGGAGGTCGAGCGGGAGATGTTGCTCGGCTGGCGTGATGTGGTGCAGGGCCCGTTCGAGGTGCAGCGCAAGGACGGGTCCGCGCTTCTGGTGGAGAGCCTGGTCGACGACTTGACCTATCGGGTCCGGTCGAACATGGGCCCGGCCGTGTTCAAGCAGATGCCGCGCCGCTCGTTCATCATCGCCCGGCTGGTCGCGGTCGGTGACGAGTGGATGCTGAGCGGGCCGGTACAGATCCTGCGCGGGAGCGAGCGGGGCATCGCCTATCAGCTCGCGCTGGACATGTCCTTGCGTACGCCGGAAGCGGTGTTCCGAAACCCGGACAAGATTGCACTGGCGTGGGAACACCAGCGTGCTGACCGGGCACGGTTCGTCGAGTTCTTCGGCAGCGACCTGCTGGTGGTCCCGGGAGAACAGACACAGGAGCGGCTCGACGGCTACTACAGGTACTGCCGGGACGCGGTTCTCGGACCGGACCCGAAGGACGTCCCTCCCGTGGTGTCGATGTCGTTGCCGCCGGACCTGACCGATGCGGAAACGGTGGCGCTGATCTACGACGAGACGGACGGACTCGGCTTCTATGCGGAGTTCGGCCTCGTGGAGGAAGCGTTCGCGAACCCCGACCTGCTGCGACGCCGCCGGTGGCGCGAGCAGACGTTGTCCTATCTCGAGGACGACAGCGTGGAGCCGATGGTCCTGCGCCGGCTGGCGGCGAGGGATCCCGAGAAGGCGAGTGTCGTGTTCCGGCGGCTGCTGAAACGGCCACGGTTCGATTGGAGCCGGGACGGTGAGGCGCTGATGCGTGAGGTCAAGCCGGGCTATTTCGATCGGCCGCCGCGCCCGCGGGTGAGTCCGCTCAGCGAGCGGTTGGCAGAGTTTGCCAAACGCCGCTGAGCAGCAACGATAGGGTCGGCGTTACTCGTAACGGTACCGGCAGGAGATGATGGTGATCTCGTTGGGCTCGACGGCGTACACCATGCGGTGTTCGTCGTCGATGCGCCGTGACCGGAGTCCTGCGAGGTTGTTCCGGAGGATCTTCGGTTTGCCGATGCCCACGGTGGTGGATCTGCCGAGCCCGCTCCGGCCGTCGTTGCTTACCCTTCGGGCGCCCGGAGGATCCGCGAAGCGTCTGCGGGCCCGAACGCCAGCGACCCTACCGGCGCGACGGCTTTCGGCTGTGGAGGTCCCAGCACGGCCAGAGCCTCGATCCAGTAGCGGACCATCGCCCGGCTGGTGCTCTCCTCCCGGGGAACCCCCGCGTCGAGCCGGCGGCGGGCAGCCTGCGGGTCGGACAGGGCGAGGTCTGCGGCGAAGAGGTCGCCCCAGACCGTGGGCTCGTCGCCCAGATCCTTCTGGCGGGCGGCCGACGGGCCGCGGTAGAAGGCACCAGCCGTCAAGGGCAGTAGCTGGATGCCGAGGACGGACTCCGGCTTGGGGTCGAACCAGGTCGCATAGTCAATCTTGGCGTCCCAGACGATGCCGGCCGTGGTGTGCGCGTATCCGGCCTCGCGGGTCAACCCCTCGCCGAGCCAGTACATTCGGGCTGTCGCGGCCTCCAGAGCGTAGTGGGCAATGCCGTACCCGGTCATCTCGGCGTTGTCACGGACGACTGCCCAGCGAACCACGGCCTCCCAGGCCGCCACCGCTTCGCTGGACGACTCCTGATTGTTGCCGTCCGCGAAGGGGGCGAACCCGGAGGCGGCCGAGCTGCCCAGATAGGCGTTGAAGGCCCGGAACGGCGGCAGCCCGCTCGCGGGGCCGATCGCCAGTGAACCGGCGTAGTCGCGGACGATCAGGTCGACCACGTCGCCGTAGTCGCGGGCGAATGTGGGATCCGCCGTTGCCAGCACGGCTGCGGATCGGACCAAATAGCCGTACTGAAAGTGATGGTCGTTGTAGTCCTGTGCGCCGAACTCGGCCGGGACGGCTATCAGTCCACCCCAGATCGGGTCGTAGCCGAAGTAGCGCCCGTCGTCTGGTCCCGTGTAGGTCAGCCAGTCGACGAGTTGCGGCCGCAACCGGTTGAGCGCCGCCATGCGTTGTGTGTCCGCGCCCAAGGCGGCCGCGACCTCGGCGATGGTGGACAGCCGGCCGAGTTCCTTGAGTCCGAAGTAGCTGCCGCCGGTGCCGGGCGGATCGGCCAGGTCACGGTGCAGGTCGGCCAGCACGGCCTTGTTCGCCGCCTGGCTCAGCGACACTCTCGGCATGGCGGTGAGCAGGCCGGGCATCGAGATCCTGACCTGCACCGCGCTGGCCGTGACCAGGGACATCGTTCCTCGTGCGTTCGGATAGGAGCCCGCCAGTGGCAGCGGTCCTGCGACCAGGCCGGCTTGATGGTGCGGCAGCAGGGCCCACGCTCCGGCTCCGCCGGCGGCCCGGCGTGCGGTGAGCGTCTGACTGACCGTCCCGGCCGCGGCGTCGTACGCCATGGTGGTTGTGGTCTGCACGATCGGATCGCCGGTGCTGGCCTTCTCCCAGCTCGCCCGCTCAGCGCCGACCGGGACCCGGGCGACGGCGAGTTGCCGGCCCGACCCGGTGATGGTGGTTCCGGCCTGCGCCAAATCGGTGCCGAGAACGTCCCAGCGCGCGCCCCCGATGTCGAGCCGGACCCGGGTGGGCGAGCTACCGACGTCGCGGAAGATGCCGCTCACGGTGGGCGCCGCCCCGTCGAAGCGCAGCCACACCACCGGACTGCCCTGCGCGAGGGTGACGTCGACCCGGCCGCCGCCGGCGAGCCCGACCCGGAGGACGACGTGGAAAGCGCCGTAGCTTACGACGGTCACTGCGCCGGTGGCCGTGCCGACGGTGAGGGCGGGTAGAAACGGGGTGATGACGGCGTTCGCGGAGGCGGTGAGCGACGCGCCACTGATCTGCAGGCCGTCGGCGGCGGCCTGCACGGCCAGCGGGTGGGTCCAGATGGGCTGGGTTCGGGGCCCGGTCAGTGCGGAGCTCCACCACTGGTTGGTCGGCACCGCCTGGCCCGTGAGGTCGCCGGCCTGAGTGGGGGCCTTGGCCGGGGCGGAGCCGGCCGGCAGCTTCTCGGCGATGCTTCCGCGGCCGGTCATGACGGGCATGGTGAGCGGCGACGCGGCGGCGTCCTCCATGACCGTTCCGGCATTCTGCGGCGGCGGGGCCGGAACCCGGTCCGGCGGCGCCGCGTCGGGCGAGGAGGTGCACGCTGCCAGTGCGGTGAGCGCCGCAATCGCGGTCATGGTCAGAATGCGGCGGTTCATGCGCTGTTCACCGCGGGGGTGCTGCCGGCGGCCGTGGTGGTGTCGACGACCACGGCGAACTGCAGACCCGGAACGAGTGTCCGCACGGTCGCCCGGGCCGCCGGGTCCGGCCGCAGCACGACGGTCAACTGGTCCTCGGCGCTCGCCTGCTGGCCGGCATCGACCTTCGGCTCGACCTTCTCCAGCGTCGCGGTTATCCGGCTGGAGAGGCCGGGGCCGGTCACGTAGGCGGTCATTCCGAGCCGGAACTTACGCAACTTCTCCAGCGGGACGTCGACCGCGAAGGCGACCTTGGCCGGGTCGTACAGGGTGACGATCGGCTCACCGGCGCGGGCGATCTGCCCGGGAGCGACATTGATCTTGGTGATGATGCCCGCGGCCGGCGCCTGCAGCTTTTGCACTCGTCGCGTGTTCCCGTCCCCGTCCGCGGTCAGGGTGACGGTGGCCAGGACCGCGCCGGCGGTGACGCTGGTCCGCTCGGTGGTCAGCATGTCGGTGACGACCGCGGCGTCGGCCGAACCGACCGCGATCGGCTTCGCGATGAGCACGGCCGTGCCGGCATCCACCATGTTTCGTTCGGCGAGGCGCTGCCGCACGATGTGGGTGCCGCCCGCGCCGGCCGCTGCCAGCAAGATCAGCACTACCAAGCTGGTACGCGCGACGCGCAGTGCGTCGCGTCCTCGGCGCTTCGGCGGGGCCTCCGGTGTGGTGCGCCGAATGACCCTGGTCGAGTCGTTGTCGTGGGTTCTGACATTGTCGATCGTGGCGCTCATGGTCGTACCCTCTCGGCGGTGTGGACCGGGTCAGGCGGCGGACGGGGTGGGCAGAACCGGGGTCAGGCGTTCGCCGCGACGTGCCGCGGCCGGATGGCGGCCTCTTCGCCGGCGGGCGAGGGCTGGGCTTCCGGCGGTCCGGCAGATGGCGTCGCGCCTTGCCGGAGCCGGCCGCCGGTGATCGATTCGAGGATCATCCGGCCGAGTATCAGAACGATCATGGAGGCCCAGCCGACGGAGAGCCAGGTCGGGCCGGGATCGGCCATCACGAGCACACCGACCACGATGGCGGTCACGTTCAGCACCAACAGCGCGAACAGGGGCATGACCGCCCACAGCGATCGGGTGCCGTCGCCGCCGGCGTTGGTGGCCTTCCATTTCGCCGGCCGCCCGAGCAGCACGCCACCGAGTGCTCGCAGATGTACCGGCGTCGCACCGATGCTGGCCACGATCGCCGAAAGCTTGAAGCCGCCCGACTGCAGCCAGGTGACCAGCAGCACGGCCGCCTGGAACGGCAGGTAGTGGGTCGCCCATGCGAAGCCGTCGGCGCGAATGGGGCTCAGCGCGAAGAGGAGGTAGAGCGCCGGGAAGAGCATGAAGGTCAGCATCGCCATGGACAGCAGGTAATGCGTACCGCAGAACAGGTACTGCAGTCGCTGGTCGATCGTCAGGCCGATGCCCCGCTTGAACAGCCGCCCGCGTAGCAGCACCTCGAAACCGCCGCTCGCCCAGCGAAGCTGCTGTTTCAGGTACGACGGGACATCCTGTGGAGCCAGCCCGCGAGCCAGCACCTGCGGGACGTAGATGGACTTCCAGCCACGCTTGTGCAGCTCGATCGACGTCCAGATGTCCTCGGAGTTGCTGCCCGTCCAGATGCCGCCGATGTTGTCCAGCGCGGCCCGCCGGAACATCACGTTCGTACCGACGCAGAAGGCGGCGTTGAAGTGGTTCTTACCCGGGCAGACGAGTTCGTAGAAAATGCGCTGAGCCTCGCCGGAGCCGGTGGCGACCAGATTCACGTTGTTCGTGTAGAACTGCGGAGACTGGACGAATGCCACGTCCGGGTCGTGGAAGTGCGGCAGGATGCTGAGCAGAAAGCTCGGCTCGGGCACATGGTCGGCGTCGAAGATGACCACGAACTCACCGTTGGTACGGGCCAGCCCGGCATTGACGTTGCCGGCCTTCGCATGCGCGCCGCCCGGGCGGCGCAGATAGTCGATGCCCACCTGGTCCGCGATCTCGCGCAGCTCATCGCTGTCGCCGTCGTCGAGCAGGAACGTCCGGTGTGGCAGGTCCATGTCGCGGGCCGCGATCATGGTGCGCAGGACCAGCGCCGGCTCCTCACCGTACGCGGTGATGAAGACGTCGATGGACGGCGCGTCCGAGCCGGCCCGTAGCCGATTGCGCCAGACCGTGGCGTCCACCGGTTCGGGCCGGTCGTCGTGAGCCAGGATGGTCCACCATGTACCGATCAGGTGCAGGGCGGTCAGGCCCTCGGCGGTAAGCATGGCGAACCAGAGCCAGCCTGGCCCGCGGTACGCCGGGTTGAGCAGGAACAGCTGATAGAACAGGGTCGCGGCGAGCGCCGCGATGATGGCTACCCGAGTCGAACGCTGCAACGGCCGCCATGCCAGGCGGGCTGCCCGGGCCGGCGGAACTGGCGGTGCCGTCATGGATGCTCCCGAAAGCCTTCGATATGTAGCGCCGTGGATTCGGTGCCGTAGACCAGGAAACAGGAACATCTGCCGACGCGCGACACATCGCCACGAACATTCATATTCGGCACGAGTTACAAATTGATGAGATCGTTTCCTCGCGCACCGCCTAATGATCTTCACCTATTGTTCGGCATCGGCCCTGAACTGCTGCTAAGCATGTGGACGCGTTAAATCTTGATGACCTTTCAGTCTCTTAAATTCCACCATGAGAACCGGCCAGTGGGTGAGGTCACATGGTTCGCCGGCGAGATGGCGAGTCCTGGTAATGCAATCGAAACCGTGGTGACGCGATCCGGCCTCGACCGGCAGATGATCGATCCCGCCGTTCCCGTTTCGGGTCTCATTGCCAGTCCCTCGGCTTGAGTTTTGACGTACGTGCTCGCGGCGGACGTGCCGGGTGCGACGCCGCCGGCAGTGGCAACCCGGCGACCCTCGACGCCGACGACACCACCGTCGACCCGCTCCGGCAGACGTACCTGACCAAAAGATATAAGTGTTTCGATATCTTGTGGCTGGTGGCATGTTCCTGTTCTCCTACGGCCGGCCGTGAATCGGCCTCGACCCTAGGAGCCCCCTCATGAGACTCAGAACGGTGACGGCAGGATCTGCCCTAGCTGTTTTCGTCGCGGCGACGGTGGCGCTCAGCGCCCTGCCGGCGCCGGCTTCGACCGGCGTGCGGTCGTCCGGCTCATCCGCGCCGGCGACCAGCGCCTCCCTGCTGGCAGCTCCGCCGACCGTCAATGTCGCCAATGTCAACGCCCACCTGCAACAACTGCAGAACTTCGCCACCAGCAACGGCGGCAACCGGGCCACCGGCACGGCGGGGCACACCGCGACGACGACATATCTGCAGCAGAAGCTGCAGGCGGCCGGTTTCACCGTCACCGTGCAGACGTGTACCACCTGCAGCGGCTCCGGGAAGAACATCATCGCCGACTGGCCGGGTGGCAACACCAGCAACACCTACATGTTCGGAGCCCACTCCGACGGCGTGTCGGCCGGCCCGGGCATCAACGACGACGGCTCCGGCACGGCCACGCTCCTCGAAGCCGCGCTCCAACTGGCCGCGAACAACCCGACCATGACCAACCACGTCCGGTTCGGCTGGTGGGCCGGTGAGGAGCAGGGACTGATCGGCTCCAAGTTCTACGTCAACTCGCTGACCACGGCCCAGAAGAGCGCGATCAAGGCGTACGGCACCTTCGACATGATCGCCTCCACCAACGGCGGCTACTTCGTGACCGGCACCGACGCCGTCGCCGTGAAGCTGCGCGAGTACTTCACCTCGATCAACGTGCCCACCGAGACGTCGACCGAGTGCTGCAGCGACGACGGATCGTTCCGCAACGCCGGCATCCCCTCGTCGATCAACTCCACCGGGGCAAGCTACACGAAGACCAGCGCCCAGGTGACCAAGTGGGGCGGCACCGCCGGGCAGGCCTACGACCCCTGCTACCACAAGGCCTGCGACACCTACCCGTCGAACATCAACACCACCTCGCTGGGTCGCTGGGCCAACGCCGAGCTGTACGCCGCGTGGACCCTCACCACGGGCACCTCGACGGCCAACGACTTCTCGGTGTCGCTCAGCCCGAACACGGGCTCGGTGAACCCCGGCTCCCCGGCCACGGCCGCCGTGAACACCGCCACCACCGCCGGCAGCGCGCAGACCGTCGCGCTGACGAGTTCCGGTGCTCCGGCCGGTGTCTCGGTGAGCTTCAGCCCGGCGTCGGTCACCTCCGGCGGATCATCGACCATGACCGTCGCGACCACCACGGCCGCCGCGGCCGGTACCTACACCATCACGGTGACGGGAACGGGCTCGGCGACCCACAGCGCTTCGTACACGCTGACGGTCAACGGGACCGGCGGGTGCACCGGCGCCGGCCAGAAGCTCGGCAATCCCGGCTTCGAAACCGCGACGGCACCGTGGACCGCCTCGACCGGAGTCATCGGCGCGAACACCGGCGACGGCACACCGCGAACCGGCACCCGTGACGCGTGGCTCAACGGCAACGGTTCGACGAACACCGAAACCCTGTCCCAGTCGGTGACCCTTCCCACCGGCTGCAGCTCCTACACGCTGTCGTTCTACCTGAAGATCATCACAACGGAGACGACCACCACCACCCAGTACGACAAACTGACCGTGAAGGCCGGCAGCACCACGTTGCAGGTGTTCTCCAACCTCAACGCCAGCGCGTACACCCTGCGCTCGTACAACCTGGCCGCTTTCGCCGGGCAGACCGTCACCCTCACCTTCACCGGGGTCGAAGACTCCTCGCTGAAGACGTCGTTCGTCATCGACGACACCGCGCTCACCGTCAGCTGACAGCAACCGGACGATGCCGTGCGGCAGGCCGCCCCGCGGCATCGTCCGGCTCGGTGTGGAGGGCTGGACAGTCGGCCCCGGCGGGACAGCGTGAATTGGCTCTGGCCAGCTAGCCTGCAGCCATGAATTTGATCAACGAGCCCGCCCGGTGAGAAGCCGGCGCATCAGCTCCCGTCAGGTCGTGCTGACGGCCACGTTCCTGTCGCTGGCGGCCGGCGGCGTCGCGGCCTGCGACAGCTCCTCGCCGGAAGACGAGTGGGAGTCGGCGGACACCTCCGGCTACACCTGGGACGCCCCTGCCGAGGCGGAGGACTTCGAGCCGCCGGTGACCACGGCGCCCACGACGACTCCGGTCGAGCCGGTCACGACCGCGCCCATCGAGGAGCCGATGGACCAGGAGGTGTTCTACTGCGCCGACGAGGAGGGCATGGTCGTCGAGGAGGAGTCCTGCGCCGAGGAGGACAGCGGCCTCTACCTCATCTGGTACTCCCCCACGTACTCGCGCGGCTACCCGGTCGGCACCTACCTCGACGGCGGCGACTACTTCCCGGCCGGTGACCGGGCGAGCCGGCGGGCGTTCAAGCTGCCCAGCACGGGCGCGGTCTCCAACGGCACGGTGAAGACCAACGTCGTCGGCCGCTCCAGCGGGGGCTCCACGACCTCCGGCGGCGGCACCTCCTCCTCCGGAGGCTGAGCCCGCCGGGTCCCGTACCTCAGCCGGTCCTGACCGCTGCCTGGTCAGTCGCGGCGTTCCAGGGCCCGGTCGCTGCAACTTTTCAAACCTTGCTCGGCCAGGAACTCCAGGAAGTCCGCGGCGACGAGTTCGTCGTCGTCGACGTCGTGGTAGTGGAACCAGACCTGCTCCTGGCAGCGCCCGGCGACCACCGGGAAACCCCAGTGGTCACCGGTGCCGACCGGGGCGACGACGACGAAATCGCGGTCGGGGAACTCCTGGTCGTTCACGGTCCGGAGGTCGTCGTACCGTCCCGGCACGGGCACGATCGGGAACAGCTCGACGAAACCGAAAAGGCCCGCGCCGAACCGGGTCAGGAAGGCCTTGTACCTGTCCGGCAGGGTCACCGCCATCCCGCGTTCGACGGCCGCGATCTCGGCCGCGGTGACGGTCAGGCCCTCGATGGGGTTGAACCCGTACCGGGCCTGCTGTTCGGCCGCCTCCCGGCAGAAGGGTTCCGCGAGCGCCTCGAACTCCGTCAGTTCCATGCGCGGATCGTACGCATCCCGGGCGGTTCCGCGATCTTTCCAGATCGGGTGTCCGTGGGAGAGACTGCGGACATGGGTGAGGTGTATCCGATGCCGACAGTCGGTGACGTTTTCACCGACGTACGCGGCGACGGCCGGACGATGCGCGTCAGCTACCACGAGAACCGTCAGGTGGTCGTGGTCTCGTTGTGGGCGGACGCCGTGTGCCGCGGCTCGTTCCAGTTGGCCGCCGACGAAGTGGGCCGCCTCACCGCGCTGCTGGCACAGGTCGCTCCCGCGACTGCCGAGATCCCATCGCCATCGCCATCGCCGGAGCAGACCGGCGACGTCTCCATGCTGGCACTCCCGACGGCCCCCGACTCCGCGGGTCGCCTGAGCCTCTGCCCCGCGACGAGCGCGCGGGGACGGGTTCAGCGGCGGCCGGTGGAAAGGGCGACGAGGAACTGGCCGCCGCCCGGTTCGACGGTCGTGGTCACCGGGAGGCCGGGCACGAGGCGGGTGAAGCGGTCGGCCAGCCAGTCCGCCGCCTCCTGGGCGTCCTTGCGGCTCGGGCAGCGGGCCACCAGTTCCCGGCCGCCCTTGCGTTCCAGGCGCTCGGCGACGGTGAGCAGCGGGGCGGGCTCGATCACGTTGAGCCGGTCCGGCCAGGCGATGACGATCTTGACCGCGCCTTTGCGGGAGTTGCAGGCCCGGTGGGCGAGCCGCTCGGCCAGTTTGGCCTTCCGGTCAGCGGTCCGGGCGTCGACGCTGGGGCCCCGCGGATCGTTCACCGACATGCCGGCCTCGACCGGCTCGTCACACACCCAGCAGCGCCATCCGTCGCGCTTCGCCACTTCGTCAAGGGAGCTCATCGGTCCCGAACCTACCCGCCACCGGGGAGGCGGACGGCCCCGGGGTCAGGTGGCCGCGCTGATCACCGGCCGCGAGCCGCCGGTGCATCCCAGCCGAAGTTGCCACTGTGCTGACCTGCGGAAAACGGCCATGACGTACGCGTGAAGTCCGTACGCTGGTTCGGCTCTCGCGGATGTACCCGGCTCTGGTCGCGGTAATGGCGGTGTGGTCGGCGACGAACTGGAGGCGGGTCACTGCGCGCGCTCGTTCTCCACAGCACTGCCGACGCGGATCACGGCATGTGAGAGTGTCTGAACGACCGAGCGATGTGCCCGATGATCTCCTGGAGCGTGGTATGAGCTTTTCCCTTCTATGGCGACATGGCGCATCGTCGGCTCACGACGAGATACCTGATGAAACGCTCTACAAACTACTGGCGGAATTGGACGAGGGAGAAGACGCCGAACACGGTGACGTCTGGCTATCGGAAGACGCCACAGGATGGGGAATCGGGGTCTTCGCCGGCGATCGTGGGCTGGTTGTCCTGGAGAACACCGAATCGGATGGCAGACCATTCCATCGAACCGGCGTGTCACGTCAGGAGGCCTTCGTCTTGTTCCGGCGTGCCGCAGATGGGCAGATGGCTGCGATCCGCGCGGAGCCATGGCGGCCGGGCTACGGGCCCGAATGAACGGTTGGCGATGCCGGTGACGCGGCGGAACCACAGGGCCGGCTCACAACGGTAGTCCTGGCCACGTGGCAAATGGCACCGGGGCCAGCACCAGCGGGCGCACCCCGTTGTGCGACTTCGGCTGTTTCACCCGAACCCAGCCGCCCGGATCCTCGACCACCAACTGCCGACACACCGTCCCGGCAACAGCGCAATACGGTGCATGCGAAGAGCAATGACGTGGTCGCTTGTGCCAATGGAACGCCACTAACGTGCTGTTCATGAAGGGTTCTTACGATGCCGAGGCGCAGTCGCCGGCTGATCCCGAGCGGATTTGGGCGTTGCTCGTCGATGCGAGCAGTTGGCCGAAGTGGGGCACCGTGGATGAACTCATGCCCGAGAGGTCCTCGAACGTCTCCGACGACGGACAGGACGGAGTAGGTGCCGTGCGGGCGTTTCGCACCGGCCGGGTCGTCACCAGCGAGCGGATCGTGGAGTTGGAACCGTGCCGGCTTTTCGCGTACGTGGACGCCGATAACCCGTACCTACGCGATTATCGGGCGGAGATTCGGCTCAGTCCGGCCGCGGCCGGCGGCACGTCGATCCGCTGGCGCGGGACGTACGAAGTGGCCTTCGGGGTGCACCTGTTCATGCGGCCGCTGATGAACCGGACGATGCGCCGGATGGTGGAGGGGCTCGCCCGGGCTGCGTAGGCTTGCCGAGTGCATCATCGGGAGCGTTTCGACCAGGGCGGCTACGCTGGCTTCGACACGGAGCGGCACGTCGCCCGGCGGCTGTCGAGCTGGGATGAGGCAGGCTGGCGATCGCTGTTGGTGCAACGCTTCGACCACCGGCCCGCCACCGATGTGATCAATCTGCCCGCGTCGTCCGATCACCATTTCTGGGCGATCACGCGCGGCGCTGGAACGATGCAGGTGCGCTCCGCCGACGGCTGGCGGAAGTATGCGATCGTCCCGGGCCTGTTGGGCCGGGCCACCCCAGGGGTTCCCACCGAGGTTCGCTACACCACGTCCGCCGCGATGAGCAGTGTGCACGTGCACGTGCCCGCCGACATCGTCGACCGAGTCAGCGCCCAGACCAAGCCGGGCCGGCAGGAGCGCCCCGGTGACGCGTTACTCGCGCCCCTGCTGAACTCGCTCGCGGCCGCCGCCGGGCAGCGGGCCGACCCGATGTACGGCGATATCGCCGCCGAGTTCCTCGCCGCGCACCTCGTTACTCACTACGGCAGGCGGCGGCTGGACGCACCGTCGGGCCGTGAGGATGCGCGCGTACGCAATGCGGTTGCCCTGATGCGGGACCGCCTCGGCGACCCGCTGACCCTCGCTGACCTGGCCGCGGCGGCCAATCTCAGTCCGTACCACTTCCTGCGCGTCTTCAAGCGGGCCACGGGGGAAACGCCAGGTCGTCATCTCACCCGATTGCGCGTGCGCGAAGCCACCCGGCTCCTTGATGCCGGCGGTACGGTCACCGCAGTCGCCGCGCAGTGCGGCTTCTCCAGCCCTTCCCACCTGTCCACGGCTTTCCTCCGCGAGTTCGGCGTTCGCCCGTCGCAGTACCGACTCCGCTCCCAAAGCTGAGTGGTAACGCCCGAGGCGCCCCGGGCCACGCCCACTTCGCGACTTGCGGATCTTCTCTTCGGCGTCCGACAGGTGCTCAGCCACTTCCTCAGCGGTGACGGCCGGCGCGGCCCAGTCGCCACCGCACACGGCTCAGCCTGCTCACCGAACGGGAACGGCGCGGTCCATTGGCCCTGAGCACGGCCTTGACATGATCACCGGCATTGCCGACGGCGAGCGGCCGGAGTCGAGTCGATCAGCCGGTACGTGACTCAGGTGTCGGACGCTAGCGCGATGCCGAAGTTCTGGCCCTTCTTTCGGACGATCCAGGTCCCGGACACGACGCCGCGACGCACGGTCACCAGGGGCAACATGGTCGTGAGGTCCGAAATGAACATTGGGTAGTGATGGCCCTCGGCGTCGCGCCAGACCAGATACTTCGCGGATCGCCCAGACCGCATCGAGTCAAGGGTCAGCGTCGCGGCGAAGGCGACATTGGGTCGCATGCTGTACGTCACCCAGTACGCGTCGTCGTCCAGGTAGGAGCAGCCATGCGCCCCCTCGACGTAGAACAGAAGATTCCCGCGTTCGTCGTGCGGTACCTCGGTGACGGAAGTCTTCCGCGTTCCCAATGTTGCCTCCCAACGCACCGGTCCTTATGCATCAAGATCATCCTCCCGTATCGGCAGCTGCGCCAGGTCAGCCCAATCTCGACCTTGGTCGCGATCGCGCCCCCTCGACGCCGTCAGGCGTCGCGTACTCTTCCCGGACGTATCGCTCACCGGCCCAACCTGGCCGATCGGTAGCCTGCCCGGCGCACATCGCTGGGCCCTCTCGCAGTCGGGCTCTGTGCCTCGTCGCGTCGGATAGCGAGCGACTCGCGGCATACAGGCACATTGCCGTTGCCCGTCACGGCTGACGGGAGACATCGGGCTCGGCGAATTGCCCAGGTGAACACTTGTTCGCTCGCCGGAGCAGCCGGAGCAGCAGCTCGTGGACTGCCGTTGCCGCCCTGGAAATGAGGTTCCGTCACGGGTGTGTGGATCCTATGGTGACCGCCATGAGCGATGGTCCTCGAGATCCCTACGACCGCGCCGATTGGCTGGCCGACAGCGGACGGGTGGACGAGGCTGTCGCGTTGCGGCGGGAGTCTGCCGACGACGGTGATTGGGAAGACCAGGAATCGCTTGCAGAGTTCCTGGCCCGGTGGGGACGAGTCGATGAAGCTCATGGTGCGTGGCGGACGGCTGTGACGGCCGGCCACCCGGCACCGCATTGCGCTCTGGCTGGGCTGTACGACGCGGCGGGGCGCACCGACGACGCGATCGCCGCCTGCACATCGGCCGTTGCGGCGGACGAACCATGGGCTTGGTCACGGCTGGCGGACCTGCTGAAGGACGCTGATCGTGCGGACGATGCGGAGGCCGTGTACCGCGCGGCGATCGCTGCCGGCCACACCGCGGCGGGCAGCGAGCTCGGCAGATTCCTGTCCGACCGAGGCCGTCATGAGGAGGCTGTAGCCGCCTACCGGATCGCCATCGACGCTGAGGGCGTCGCTCCGTGGCCGCTCGGGGAGCTGCTGGAAAAGCTGGGTCGCACGGACGAGGCCATCGAGGTCTACGCGCGGGCCCTCGCCGGCGGACTCGGCCACCTTCGTCCCCGGCTGGCGCGCGCACTGGAACGATCAGGCCGCATCGACGAGGCCCTGGCCGTCATCCGCGACGCGATCGCCAACCGGGACCTGGACGCCTACAAGGGGTTGGGATACCTCCTGGCGAAGCACGACCGCGACGAAGAGCTGACCGCCGAGGCGACCCGGCTCCGCGACGACGGCGACCTGGGCGCACTGATGTCGCTGCTGACAGGAGCAGGCAACGGCAACCGGGTTACCGAGGGACGGCCTTCGACAGGATCTCCGCCCTGAGCCGCCGCGTGGAGCGCGAGAACACCGACAACAGGAGGCGGCGCCCGGTCGGCGGGTTCGTGCGTGGACAACCCGTTCGCTGGTGAATTTCAGTCGAGCGAGGTGGAGCGGACGTCGGCGGACAGGTCGCTGCCGCGGACCGTGCCGGCGCGGATGAAGACCTGGCCGGCCTTGACGTCGTTGCCGGAGAAGGCGGGCAGCCAGATGTTCAGGGGTAGCCAGGTGGGGTGGGTAGACGACCTTGGTGGTGGCGAGGAACGCGTCGAGGGTCCGCTGCCGCCGGGACGACCAGGGGTAGCCGAATCCGGCCCGGATCGGCTCCGGCAGCAGCCCGATGGTGACCAGGCGGTTGAGCGGCTTCGCGGGGCGCAGCACGGCCGGGATGTTTCTTCGGTCTCATGAGCGCGGCCGCGATCTCCCGGGCCTGGTCGCTGACCTGGAGCGTGGTGACGGTGCGGTGCAGACCTGGAGGTGTATACCATGATTGACTTGCTGTGAAGAGTGCCGAGCTTATGGTGCGATTATTCGTCTACAGCAACAGCCAGGTCGGTTAACTTAGCGACTGGATGATGTCCGCGGCCGGCGCCGGGCGGGCCGCCGGGAAGCAGGTGCCGGCCCACAGGTTGAGCGCCCCGGCGTCGCCCTGCTCGGCGGCCGCCGCCCGGATCGGCGCGGTCAGATGGTGTACGGCCGGATAGCCCACCGGAGCGACCGCCGAGTACTCGTCGGTGAACCGGTTGCGCAGCGCCCGCGCCGGCTGGCCGGTGAACGCCCGGGTCACCACGGTCTCGTGGGCGCCCGCGGAGAGCATGGCGGCACGCTGCGCCGGCCGGGTGCCGGCCTCCTCGGCCAGCAGGAACACGGTGCCCGCCTGGACCGCGGCCGCGCCCGCCGACAACAGCCGGCGCACATCCGGCGCGGATCCGGTGCCACCGGCCACGATCACCGGCACATCCGTCACCGACCGGATCGCGGCCAGGATCTCCGGGGCCGTCGTGGCGCCCCGGTAGGTGGCCGGTGTGGTCGTGGAGGCGTGGCCGCCCGCCGTACCGGCCTGGGCGATCAGCAGGTCGGGGGCCACGGCCAGGGCCGGCGCGGCTTCCGCCGCGGACGTCACGGTCACCGCGACGAGGCTTCCGGCGGCCTGCAACGCGGCCACCACATTCCGATCCGGTACGCCGAACGTGAAGCTGACCAGTGGTGGCGCGTACGCGGTGGCGAGGTCCACCTTGGCGTCGAAGTGGTCGTCGTCGCGCAGGCGCAGCGGGGGCAGGTCCACCCCGTACCGGTCGGCCTCGGCCTGGAGCAGGCGACGGTAGCGCTCCAGGGCGGCGACGTCGGACGGCGGGCGCGACGGGACGAAGATGTTCAGCCCGTACCCGATCCCCGCGGACCGCACCGCGCGCAGCTCGTCCTCCACCGCCTCCGGGGTCTTGTACCCGGCGGCCAGCAGACCGAGGGCGCCGGCTCGCCCGGCGGCGATCACCAGAGCGGGAGTGGACGGGCCGCCGGCCATCGGGGCGACCAGCAGGGACGGGATCGGAGCACGCATCCGCCGACCCTATTACGCCTGCTCAATACCAGGTGAACGCCTGCCGGAAGGCGTCCGCCGCGGCATCGTCGGCACTCACCGCGAACGTGGTCATCGCACCCCGGTAGCCGGGACGCGGTGGCGTCACGGTGTACGGATCGCCGGAGCCCGGCTCGTCCTGCAGCTCGATCAGGATGGTCTCCACCGGTGGACCGTCCCGGTTCACCAGTTCGTCGGTGACCGCCGCCGCGGTGTACGGACGGTCCCCGACGCCGTCGGACACCACGACGAGGTTTACGTGCCGGTTCCGGGGCATCGTCTCCCGGATCCAGCGGTGCACCCCGGCGACCGCCGTCCCTGCCGGCGAGTCACCGCCCGGCGCGATCCGGTCGATCGTGGCGCCGACCAGCGGATACACGTCGCGCGCCGGTTCGGTGGCGACGAGCTGCCGGTAGCCGGGATCGGGTGGGCGCCGCCCGCCGGAGAAGGACCACAGACCGAGACGGTCACCCGTACCGAGCGCCGCCATCCCGGGACGTGCGGTCCGCCGGACGCGGTCCATCCGGCCCCTCATCGATCCCGACGCGTCCACCACCAGGACGGCGGTCACCGGCGGTCGCACCAGGGGCCACTGGGCGGCCACCGCCACCAGGACCATGTCCCGGATGTCCGGCAGGAGCCGGTCCGGATTCGGATTGGCGAGCACGGGTCGCAGGAAGTCGTAGAACGCGCTCGCGAGATCCTCCCGGTCGGCCCCCACCGAGGCGAGCGTGATGAACGGCAGGTCGGCCTCGATGCCGTTGGACACGAGCGCGGTCGTGTGCCAGCGCCGGGCCGGGAGCCAGCCGCACCACCCCGTGTTGACGTCCCGGACCAGCCGGGGTTCGGTGATGACCACGGTGACGCCGTCGTCCCACTCCCGCTCGCACAGCGTCGCGGGCCCGTGCTGCTCGACATCGGCCACGTTCGCGAGCACGTCCGCGACCCGGGTCCAGTTCGCGGCATCCCCGGAGTCGCGTACGGACAGCTCCTGCTTCCCGGCGACCCCGGCGGCCAGGCCGGTCAGCGCGGAGAGCCCGGCCGCCGAGCGTCCCGGGTCCGGCAGGATCACCCGCAGCGGTCCGAGCCGTCCACCGGTGTCACGTCGCCAGCGGCCCGGATCGCTCAGATAGCCGGCGATCTCCGGCCAGCCGGCCCCGTCCAGATGGGGCTTCGCCCGCTCGGGGAACGCCAGGACCAGCCCGCCCTCGCCCAGGAGCGGGTACCTGATCGTGACCCCGGGCGGAGCGGCCCGGATGGCGGCATACGACTCGGGGATCCACACGTCCGCGCCGTCCGGAGGCGGGGCCAGCGGATCCGGGCCCGCGTCGAGCACCTGGATCCGGTCGCACACCGCGTTCTCCAGCCGGTTGAACCGATTCGCGGCGTCGGTAACCGTGTCGACGGCGGACTCGGCCACGGCCACCCGGAGAGACAACCGGCACGCGGCGTCCGCGACCTTCGCCGCGACCGTCCGCGCCGCCGCGGGGACGACCGTCGTGCCGGTCACCAGCAGCAGCACGACGCCGGCGAGAGCGGTCGCGGTCGTGCTGCTCCGGCGTACCCCTGAGGGTTTCGGCGTGGCAGACGCCGGCGGCGGATCGCCGGCCAGATGGGACCGCAGCCTCTCGTGCCGGAATCGGTAGGCCGGGCCGTCCTGGCGCAGCACCTGGCGGCGGTGCGCGTCCTCGAGGAAGCGGGTCAGCCGCCAGGGCAGGCGGCCGCGCGCGGCCAGCCAGGCACGGGCCACCGTGTAGGCGATCCACGGGGCGCCGGAGCCGAAGACGGCCAGCACCATCACCGGCGCGGCCGCCACCGCGGCAGCCACCGCAGCGGTCGCGGCCACACTGCCGTCACCGAGACCGGGCAGGCCGTCGCCGAAGAGGCCGACCGCGGCGGCGGTCACGGCGCCCACCGCGAGGCCCGCGCCGAGCGTCGTGATCAGCAGCGTTTCCCGTTCGCTGCGCAGCGAGGAACGGAACGTGGCGGCAACCGCCTGATCCGGATCGGTCACGTCGGGGACGCTCAGCCAGCGGCCCACCCCGATCGGCACGCCGATCGCGAGGGCGCCGCCCACACCGGTCACCAGGGTCCCGGCCAGTGCCGACGGCACAAGCGGGAGCACCCCCTGCGCCGGGTCCCAGCGTTCGACGGCGTTCAGGACGGCGATCACCGCGGCCGCCGGGAGGCTGAACGCGGACGCGGTCACGCAGCCGTGCGCGATCCGGCGCGGCAGCGTGGCGGCCCGGCGGCCGAAGCGGTACGGGACGATCCGGCGGCCCGCCGCCAGACCGTTGCTGATGATCCCGAACATGGTGCCGCCGACCACGCCGAGCAGGGCCAGCGGACCGAGCAGCCCGGCCCCGCTCCCGCCGATGGCGGCCAGCGCGGCCGTCCCGCCGATGGCGAAGACCGTGCCTGCGGCCAGGCCGTCGCGCAGCGCCGCGGCCAGAACCCCGAGTCCGCCGGACGGCTCGCCACCACGGGCGGTACGGGCGGTGCGCAGCCCGGCCAGGACGCCCAGGGCCAGGCCGGTGACCGTGGCGTACCCGATGGCCGGCCCGAACCGGTAGCCGCTCAGGGCCGCGATCCCGGCGCCCGCGGCCGCGCCCAGCCCGGCCAGCAGTGCCGCGATGACCCCGGTGAGGACCGCCGAGCGTACCAGGGAGGCCAGCGTCCACCAGCGCAACTGCGGTCCGGCGGCGAGCAGGGCGAGCCGGCGGCGATCCCGCTCCGCCGGGTACGCGGCACGCAGGAACTCACCGAGCAGATGGGTGTCCACGATGTCACCGGGCATCCGCAGCAGCTCCGCCGGGTCGGTGGCCGGCGCCCGGTACACCGCCCGGGCCAGGGAGATCATCAGCGGATTGGTGAGAGTGGTGGCCAGGTCGCCGCCGGGGTCGTCGCGCAGCCGCCTCGCGACCGGCAGCCAGCGGGTGCTGCCGCGCAGGTCGCTGTCGGTGAGGAAGGCGATCGCGTCGTCCGGCGGGACCGGCTCGATCCGGACCACCGCCGCGCTGCCGAGCGGCCCCCGGGCCGCGACCGCCCGCTCGTACTCGGCGTCGCGGCAGGTCAGGACCAGGCCGGGCAGGCTCGCCGCGATCCGGTTCAGCTCGTCGAAGGCGAGAGCCGGATCCGGAAGCTCGTCGAGGCCGTCCAGGATCGGCAGGACCCGACCCTCCGCGACCAGGTCCGCCCGTGTGCCCGGATAGTCCCCGGCGACCCGGCGGGCGATCCAGTCGTCCAGCGGCTCACGGGTGTCCCAGGCGGGCAGGGCCAGCAGCACCGGAATCGGGTCGCCCGGTTCGGCCAGGTCGACGGCGGCGACCGTGAACAGCGTCATCAGGCTCGACTTGCCGGAGCCGGGCGCGCCCAGCACCACCAGCTGGCCGGGGCGGGTCGCGCGGACCAGCTCCACCAGGCGGTGCGCGGCCGGGGCGTCGCGGTCCAGGCTTCCGGCAAGCGGCGCCGGCACGCCGGCCACGGCCGGCGTCGCGGGGGTCCAGCTGAGGCGCAGCGCTCGCGGTTGCTCCAGACGGCGTACGCCGATCTCGTGCCGCCACTGCCTGCGCACCCGTTCGGCCAGCCGGTCCGCGGCATCGTCCGCCGGGTCCGGGGTGGTGGGTGCGCCGCGCCGCAGCCCCAGCACGCCGAGGACCAGGGCGACGATCAGGCTGCCGACACTCGCCAGCTGATCCGCGGTGGACAGTGCGCCCTCGTGCCGGGCCAGGAGGACGGCGAGGCAGGCCGCGACGGCGACACCGCCGGCGACCTGCGCGAGGCGCCGTCGTGGCTCCGTCGGTGGCACCGGGCCACGGTAGCGGCGGGGCGGCGGGCACCGGTATCCATCGCAAGCGGTACAGCGGTGCTCGCCGAACTCCGGGCAGGTGCGGCCCCGCGACGGCTTCGGAGGTCAGATCCGAACCACGTCCGGGAAGGACTTCCCGGCGCGCAGGTCGTCGATCAGCGTGGACACGGCGGCCGGTCCACCCCGCGCGCCGGCCCAGCGGCTGACCACGCAGGCGGCCTGCATGTAGGTGCGCTCGGTCGCCTGATCGCGGCTCTGCTCGGCCACCCGGACCGCCTCGTCGTAGGGCATCCGGCAGCGGTCGGCCTCGCCCTCCGCCCTCAGGTAGCGGGCATCGCCGGAGACCAGCACCGCCAGGCCCTCGTTGAACCAGTACGGCACCTGGCCGATGGCGTCGCCCAGTCGCTGCCGCAGCTCGGTGTGCGCCAGCTCGTGCGCCGCGATGGTCTCGTCCGCGCCGGCCGGGGAGAGCATCAGAGCCCAGGTACGCAGGGCTCGCCCCTTCTCGGCGCCGCCACCGATGCGGTGGTAGCAGTCGGTGGTCGCGCAGATCAGGACGCGCGGGCTCGACGTGCGGCCACCGTAGAAGCTCGCGACCCGCTGATTCGCCGCCGCGATCATCCGCCGGTAGGCGTCCTCGGAGGTGCCGTCGGCGGCCTCGGCATAGACGCCGTCGCCCAGGGAGGACAGGCCGTAGCACTGCGGGCAGGCGACCGCCGCCACCGCGGGCGCGGCCACCGCCACCCCCACGGCCGACAGGCCGAGCGTCCCGATGACGGCCCCCGCGATGATCCATCGGCGCCTGCGCATCCCGCGATCGTAGGCGCTACCCCCGAGCGCCCGTCACCGTCCGGGCCGTCAGCGTCCGACGGCGCCGGTCTCCAGCGGGATGCGGATGGTCTCGATCCAGGACGGTGGGTCGTCGCCGCCCTCGCCGATCACGCCGGCGATGACCCGGACCTGGCCGGGCTGGGCCTCCGGCCACGGGGTGTAGCCGTCGGTCAGGACGATGACGATGTGTGGTCGTTCCGGTCCCTTCAGCGCCTGGTCGATGCCGACCCGCATGTCGGTGCCGCCGCCGCCCGCAAGGACGACGTCACCGACCGTGGCGGCCCGGCGCACCGCGTGCACGTCGGCGTCACAGGCCAGCACGGCGACCCGGTTGCGGCCGATGCCGACCGCACGGAGCACGCCGGCGACCTCACCGAGCACCGCACGGAGTTCGTCGTCGCCCATCGAACCGGAGGTGTCGACGACCACCGCCACCCGCGGCATCGGGCGGCGCAGACTGGGCAGCACCACGCGGGGAACGGCCGCCCCACGCCGGGACGGGCGCTGATAGGTGTAGTCGACCGCCCCGGAGGCCCAGGACGCGGCCTCCCGGACGGCGCCGGTGAGAGCCCGCCGCCAGTCGACCGTGGGTTGCAGGATCTCGTCCGCCCAGCGACGCCACCCCGCCGGGATGCGGCCCCGGGCCTTGGCCTGGGCCCGCAGCTCCTGCGCGGTCTGCCGGCGGATCGCGGCCGCCTCGACCGGGCTGACCCGGGCGGCGTCCGACGACTCCCACGGCTGCGGGCGGCCGTGCGCTCCGGAGCCGCACTCGTGGTGCCGGTGACCCGCCGGGATGCCGGGCACGTACTGCTCGAACAGCTGCCCATCGGGAAGGCCGAACATCTCCGGCCGCATGGCGCCCGACGGCAGCGACGACAGATCGTCGTTGATCTCGCAGTCCTGGGCGATGTTGACCCGCTGGTGATCGTGCCGGTACCCGGGAACGAGCAGCGCGGCCCGCGCGTGATGGTCCCGCAGCAGGTGGGCGACCTCGTGCACCCAGACGGCGGCGAGCTCGTGGACCGGCGTGGCCTCGACGAACCCGGGATTCACATAGCAACGCCAGTGCCTGTCCACACCCATCGTGGGGACGCCGAGGCTCGGCACCACGGTCAGGCTGTAGAGGGCGGACGCCAGATAGGGCTGGCCGCCGGCCGCTTTGAGCCGCGCGGCCAGCAGCTTCGTCCGGTCCAGCCGCCGGGCCGCCTCCGCCGCCCGCTCCCGCGCCGGCGCCACCGCTTCCGGGTCGGTATGCCCCGAGGCGACGGGGTCCTGAACAGGTGCCACCGCTTCCGGGTCGTCGAGCGCCGGAGCAGCAGGGGTCGGGTCAGGCGCCACCGGTCAGCATCCCGGAAGCGGTGAGAACGTCCAGGAAGGCGTCGATCGACGACGGGACCGGCCACTTCGGATCACGCATGCGGGCCAGGTCGAAGGCGGCCCGGGCGGCCACGTCCGGGACCCCGGCGTCGACGGCCTTCGCGAGCACGGTCCAGCCCGCCTCCCAGCGGTCCCGGGTCACCGAGGCCTCGATGGCGGCCACCACCGCGGTCAGGAACGCCAACTGGCGGTCACCCCGGTCGGGCAGGGCGAACGCGGCCGGGTTGGCGAGAACCCGCTCGGGGTCGGGCAGGTCCAGCTCGTCGAGGTAGGTGGTCAGCTCCAGGCCGGGACCGTCACCGACCGCGCCGATGATCGCGGTGGCCAGCGCCTCCCGCCCGGTGCCGGCGCAGAAGTGGAAGACCAGCAGGCGCAGGGCCATGTCCCAGGTCCGCGGGGAAGGCCAGGCGCCGCCGCGCGCCTCGGCGTCGGTGGGCAGGTGGTGGGTGAGGCCGGGGCGGGCGGTCAGGAAGCCGGCGATCACACCACGGGCCCGGGCCAGCGCGCTGGGCGCCCGGTCCAGCGACACGGCCGGCACCTCGATCCGCGGCCACACACCGGACAGACCCCGGGCGACGACCCGCGGATCGTGCGCCCAGTGCAGGTGGACGAACCGGTTGGCCAGCGGCGGGCTGAGATGCCAGCCGTCGGCGGCGCTGGACGGCGGGTTCGCGGCGGCCACGATCCGCACCTCGTCGGGGAGGACCAGGCTGCCGACCCGGCGCTCCAGCACCACCCGGAGCAGGGCGGCCTGCACGGCCGGCGGCGCCGACGACAGCTCGTCGAAGAAGAGCAGGCCGCGCCCGTGGCGGGCGAGCCGGACCGCCCAGTCGGGCGGCGCCATCGGCACACCCTGAACGGCCGGGTCGTCGCCGACGATGGGCAGGCCGGCGAAGTCGGACGGCTCGTGCACGCTGGCGATGACCGTCTCCATCGGCGCGTCCAGGCCCTCGGCGAGCTGGGCCAGGGTCGCCGACTTGCCGATGCCCGGCTCGCCCCAGAGCAGCACCGGAAGGTTCGCGGCGACACAGAGAGCCAGCGCGGCGGCCCGGTGGTCGGTGACCGGCTCGGTCCGCGTGACCCTGATCTGGCGCAGCAGCTCGTCGGCGGCGTCGAGCCCGGTCGTCATCATTTCCTCCTGAGGTAGGCCAGCGCGGCGGTGAGGCCGGGAGTCATGTCCCGTTTCCTGAGCGTCTTGAGGTACTTCAACGGCGAAACGCCCTGCACCGGCAGCCGCGGGTCGGCGCCGGCATCGACCAGAGCGGTGATCAGCTCGACCGGCCACCGCCGGGTCAGCGCCTCGAACAGCGGCGTGACGCCCTCCCGGTCGCGGGCGTCCACGTCGAGACCGGCGGCCAGCAGCCGGGGCAGCACCGCGGGATCCCCGAACGCGCCCAGCAGGTGCACCAGGGTCCGGCCGCCGCCGTCGCACAGCCGCGGGTCGAGCCCGGCGTCGAGCAGTGCGGTGACCACACGCGGGCCGCCCGACTCCAGCCGCAGCCACAGGTCCCGGCGGTGCTCCCGCAGGGCTCTCGGCAGCCACCGTGCATGGCCGTGCCAGCCCAGGTCGGCTTTGAAGCAGCCGCCGATCTCCCCGCCGAACGCCTGGAGGGACAGCTCACGCTGCCGCTCGTCGTCGCTGTGCTCGGGCAGCGCGAGCCGGCCGGAGCGGACCGACACCCAGTGCCAGACACCGCGGCAGCGGACCCGGAACACCCGCTCGTCGAGAAGCCCGGCGGGCACGAGCGACGGGTCGGGATCTCCCGTCACCCCGGGCGCCAGCACGTCGCGAACCAGCGGATGCAGGTCGGCCGGGTCCAGGCGGCCGGCCTCGATCAGCGCCCGGTCGATCGGCGGGCGCATCAGGTCGGGCAGCAGCCGCAACTCCGGCCCGCTCGTCTCCTCCGGCCGCTTCGCCGGGACGGTGACCCGGATCCGGTCACCGGACGCCAGCAGGCGCAGCTCGCTGATGTCCCAGCGGCCCTGCAACGCCCACGACCGGTGGCCGAACTGCGCCGAGACCCGGCGCAGCTCCCGGGCGGTCAGCACCGGATCCAGGCTGCGCAGCAGCGAGAGATGCCATCGGCGCCAGGCGCGGAAGCCGTCCTCGTCGAGCTCCCAGCCGGCCGTGGTCCAGGCCGCGGCCAGGGCCGCGTCGCTGTCGGCGGGACCGGCGGCCCCGGTGTGCGGCAGCTCGGCTGCCCGGCGGGCATCCCAGAGGTACGGCGGGAGCGGGCAGATCGAACGCCCCTCGATGTCGCCGGCCCGCACCGCGTCGAGAGTCAGACGGTTCGCCCCGTTCTCGGTCTCGGGCGTCCGGACCAACAGGACCATGGTGTCCGGCCGGACCGGCCCGTCCCCGGCCAGCAGGTAGCTCCGCCAGCCGGCCAGATGAACGGCGCCGCCCATGGCCCGCGGAAGATGCCACCGCAGCAGGTCGGGCGCGAACCCGGCGAGCAGACCGGCGACCGGCCCGGCGTCGTCGAAGGTGACGTCGATCAGGGCCGCCTCGCACGCCGCACGCCAGTCGCCACGCTCCCGGGCCGCGGTGCACTCGGCGATCATCCAACCGGGAACCGCATACCTTCGGATGCGCTCCCCATCGGACAGCTCGAGCCGGTCACGGTGCGGGCTCACCGGGACGCCCCCACCCCATGACTCGTCCCGATCACGCCGGCTCCTCCCCCGTGCCGCGAATCCCCAGGTGGCGAGGCCGACCGGAGTCGAACCGGCGTCCTCCCGGTTGATGCCGGGCGCGACGACCTCTGCGCTACGACCTCGCCGCGCCGGAGCATACGCGAGCCCTACGACATTTCCGCCGGGGCCGCGATCCGCCCCGGCGTCAGGCGGGCGAGGCGGCCCACTCGGCCGGATCGGTCAAAGAGAGCTGAGGGTACGCGCCAGCCGCGTTCAGCGCCTGGAGCAGCTCAGCCGGAGCGGAGTGGACCAGCGCCTCACACATCGGCGTCCAGCCCCGCCGGCTGACGGCGTTGACGTCGAGGCCCTCGGCGAGCAGTCGGGGCAGCAACTCCTCGTGGTCGAACAGGTGGATCCGGTGCAGCAGGGTCCGCCCCTGACCGTCGCGGATGTGCGGGTCGAGCCCGGCGTCGAGCATGGCCAGCACCACTCGGCTGCCGCCGTGCTCCATCCGCCGCCACAGGTCGCGCCGGTGTTCGATAAGGCCGCGTGGCACGGCGCCCTCACCTCCGTACCATGCGGATTCGGCCCGGAAACATCCGGCGAGCGACCCGCCGAAGGCGCGGAGCGCCTGCTCCCGCAGCCGGTCGGCGCCGGTGTGGTCGAGCAGGTCGAGATGGTTGCCGCGAAGGCCGACCCAGTGCCACTCCCCGCCGCAGCGAACCCTGACCCGCACCTCGTGGGCGTGCCGCCGAGGCGGCCCGGAATCGACCGGAACATCCGGGAACAGCGCCGCCCGAACCAGCGGATGCACGTCCCGAACCGGGATCAGCCCTCGCGCGACCAGCTCGATCTCCACCGGCTGCCGCAGCAGCACCGGATGCAGGCATGGTCGCGCCGGCGTCATCCCCGGCTGGGGTGGGTCCAACAGCGACCGGGTGATCCCGGTCCGCTCCCCCGCCACCTCGAGCCGGACGCACCGCGAGGGTGGCCGGTGACCGTCGGCCCACACCGGAAACGACCAGCCCCGGAACCGGTCCGCGATCCATCGTAGGGTGCGCGCGGCCACCCACGGATCCGCCTCGTCCAGAATGGCCCGGCCGTCCCGTGGCCAGGAACGGGCGTCCGCGTGGTCGATCAGCCACCCGGCCGAGGCCCACAGATCGATCGCCCCGGCCCCGCGCAGCCTCGCAGCTCCACCCGCCGCAGGCAGCTCGGCGGATCGGCGGGCGTCCCACAGGTAGGGCGGAAACGGGAAGACCAGCCCCTCCCCCAGATCCCCGGCACGCGCCGCTTCGAGGGTGAGCCGCTGGGTCCCGGTCACCCACCGGGGCGAGCGCACCACGAGGACCCAGGTGTCCGGTGTGATCGGCCGGTCCGGGGCCAGCAGGAACCGCATCCCGGTGGCCAGGGCGCCGTTTCCGCTGGACGACCGCGGCAGATGCCAGCGCAGCAGGTCGGGCGCGAACCCGGCCAGCAGCCCGGCGACCGGCCCGGCGTCGGTGAACGCGACGTCGATCCGGGCCGCGGCGCAGGCGGCCCGCCAGTCGCCGCGCTCCCGGGCCTCCGTGCACGCGGCGATCATCCAGTCGGGGACCGCGTAGCGGCGGACGATCCGCCAGTCTCCCAGTGCAGAAATCGGTCCACCCCCGTGTCGTTGCTGAGGTGGCGGAGCCGACCGGATTCGAACCGGCGTCCTCCTGCGTGCAGTCAAGGCGCGACGACCTCTGCGCTACGACTCCGCCGCGCCGGAGCATACGGCGACCCACCGACACTTTGGCCGCGCACGGGACCTGATCGGGCAAACGACGTCCGGGACGGGCTCCGCTTGGGGAGGATGAGCCCCGAAGGAGGGAAGCGGTGAATTGGCTGAGCGTGCTGTTGCTCTCGGTGGTGATGATCGCCGGCCCGCAGATCATCACCGCCATCTTCCTCGCCTCCAGCCAGGAGGCGAGGCGCAGCTCGCTCGCCTACCTGTGTGGGGCCGGGCTCGCCGGGCTCATCGGGCTGACCGTCTGGCATTTCGCCTTTCACGTCGTACGAGGTACGGGAGGCGGCCAGGGCAAGCCTGACGGTACTCGTCACCTGATCGACTGGGTGGTGCTGGCCGCGCTGCTGGCGCTGATGGTGATCGTCTTCGTCCGCCGCAAGCGGAGCCGGCCTCCGAAGTGGATGAACACGTTGCAGGCGGCCAGCCCTCGCTTCGCCTTCGGCTTGGGCTTTCTGCTGGTCATCGCCATGCCCAGCGACGAGGCCACCATGGTGGCGGTCACCGGAAGCCTCGCCGGCCACGACAAACCCTGGTGGCACCTGCTGCCGTTCCTGGCTCTGACGCTACTGTTGCTGGCGTTGCCGCTGATCATCCTGCTCGTGCTCGGTCAGCGCGCGGTGACGGTGCTGCCAAAGGCCCGGGACTGGGCCAACGAGCACTCGTGGCTGGTGAGCGAGGCGGTCATCCTGATCTTCGTGACAATCGTCGTGTCCGACCTGCTCAAATAGCCCGCCTTCGCCGGGGCGTCCATCGCCGGGCGAGTGGACGACCTCTGCGCTACGACTCCGTCGCGGGCGATCCTACGTGCCCCTTGAGGAAGTCGATCACGGCGAGCGCCTCCGCGGGCCGGGGTTCGGACCGCATCTGATCCTGGAACTCGACGGCTTCGAGAAGGGTGAGGTCCCGGTAGTTGTATGCCCGGCAACCGGGATTCGCCCCGGCCGCGACCAGCGCCTTGATCAGGCCGAGCGGCCAGCCCAGAGCGACACCGGTGGCGAGCGGCGTGCTGCCCTCCCGGTCGAGGGCGTCGACGTCGGCCCCCGCCGCCAGCAGCCGCGGCAGCAGCCGCTCATGGTCGAAGGACCGGAGCAGATGCATCAGGCCACGGCCCCGCCCGTCGCGCAGGTCGGGGTCCATCCCGGCGTCGAGCAGTTCGAAGACCACCCGGCTACCGCCGTGCACCATCCGAAGCCAAAGGTCATCGCGTACGGCGTGCAGCCGTCGCGGCAGCCGCCCGGCGTTCCCGGTCCACGCCTGTTCGACGGCGAAACACCCGGTCACCGTCCCGCCGAAGGCCCGCATGGCCCGCTCCCGCCGCCGCTCAGCGTCGTCATGGGCGAGCAGAACGAGACGCCCGTCCCGGCTCTCCACCACATGCCACCGCCCGCCGCACCGCACCCGGGCCGCTTCCACCCGCGAGAAACGCGAGAAAGAGGAGTGGGACGCCGCCCTGCCCCGCGGCGATGAAAGGGGTGAGGCGAGCGAACCGGCCCCCGGCGAGGCGGGCGAGGGGACGGGAGCGGCCCCGGTCGTCGGAAACAACGCTGATCGTACGAGTGGATGCAGGTGAAACGGTGTGAGCAATCCATTCCAGACCAGGTCGAGGTCGACCGGCGAGCGCAGCAGCGCGGGGTGCAGGCGTGGCAGCAGGCGGATCGGCGCCGATTGCTCCCACCAGTTCGCCTCGACCGCGGTGGCCTGGACGGCGTCCCCGTCGACGTCGATCCGCAGCGCCCGCGACCGGTCGTACCACAACGCCCACGACGGCTGCCCGAACTGTTCGGCGAGCCGCCGTACCTCGAGGTGCAGCCGCAATGGATCGATGGCCGCGGCCGTGCGCCGGAGCCTGCCGACCGCCTGGCCGAAGTAGGGGTCCGTGAAGTCGCCGTCCACGACGATTCCGGCCGCGTCCCACGCCTCGGGGGTGCCGCGGTCCAGCAGGACCCGTTCGGCCTGCCCCGGCCGGTCGGTGCGAAGCCCCAGCTCGGCCCGCGGAAGCCGGTCCCCGTCCGGCCCGAACCGCGGAACCCGCCGCTGGTCACCGCCGACCGCGGCCCGCAGCTCACCGGCCCTCCGGGCGTCCCACTGCCAGGGGGCGAGCCGCACGACCCCGGGCTCGCCGAGGTCACTCATCCGGACGGCGCCGAGCCGCAACCGCTGGGACCCGAGCACCGACGCGGGCGCGGTCAGCCGGAGCACGACGGTGTCCGGGCCGACCGGACCGTCCGGGGCCAGCGCATACTCGATGCCGGTGGCCAGCGTGGTGTGCCCGCCGAGCGCCCGCGGCAGGTGCCAGCGCACCAGATCGGGCGCGAACCCGGCGAGCAGCTCCTCCGGAAGGCGCTCCGGACCGGGGACGAGGTCGATCTCACCGGCCACGCACGCGGCCTGCCAGTCGCCTTTCGCCCGTGCCGCGGCGCATTCTTCGATCATTCTTTCCGGTACGCCGTACGCCCGGATCCGCCGCCACTGGGGAAGTTCGGTCACGCTTTCTTGCGGACGTACTCGACGGCGGCCACGAACTCGGGTGGGAGATCCTCGAAGTAGTCCAGCGCCTCGTCGAAGTAGTCGATCACCGACATGTCGTCCTGGTTGGGCAGGTGCGGGTCGGCGCCCGCGTCCACCAGCGCCCGGATCAGGTCGGCCGGCCACCGGTGCACCACCGCGAGGTAGAGCGGTGTGCTGCCCTCCAGGTCCTTGGCGTTGACGTCGAGCCCTTCGGCGACCAGCCGGGGCAGCAGGCGGGTGTGGTCGAAGGAGCGGACCCGGTGCATCAGGGTGCGGCCACGGCTGTCCCGCAGGTGCGGGTCCATGCCGGCGTCGAGCAGTTCCAGGACGACCCGGGTCCCGCCGTGGATCATGCGCAGCCACAGGTCCTTGCGGTGGGCGCGAATCCGTTTCGGGAGGCGGCCGCCGGTGCCGCGCCAGGCCTGCTCGGCCGCGAAACAGCCGGTCACCGCGCCACCGAAGGCGCGCATGGCGCGTTCCCGCTGCCGCTCCTCCGCACTGTGCGCGGGCAGTTCGAACCGCCCACCGACCAGGTCGACCCGATGCCACTCACCCCGGCAGCGCACCCGGATGATCTCCGCCCCCACCGAGGCGACGGACGAAACCGGCGGCGAGGCGACGGGCGAAACCGGCGGCGAGGCGACGGGCGAATCAGCAGGCGAAGCGGACGGCGGGACACCCGGCGAAGCCGCCACCGGGTCGCCGGGCGAGAGGACGGACGAGGCGGACGGCGAGAGGGCCGGCGGGGCCGGGGACCGAGGCGGCGTGCCGGAGGCGGTCGTGGAGGAGTGGGCGGGGAACAGCGCGGCCCGGACGAGCGGATGCAGGTCGGCGGGCGTGAGGCGGCCCGCCCGCACCAGGTCGAGGTCGGGCGAATACCGGGTGAGGTCGCGGTGCAGGCGCGGGGCGTGCCGCATCGGGTCGGACCAGCCGCGGTCGGACTTCTTCCAGGCGACGCGGATCCGATCGTCGCCGGCCTTCACCCGCAGGTACCACCGGTAGTCGGCCCACAGCGCCCAGGTGGCCTGCCCGTACTTCGCGGTGAGCTGCCGGGCGTCGAACGCCACCCGCAGCGGATCGACGCCCGCAAGGTCGCCCTGGCGCGCCCAGCCGACCCCGTCCTCGTCGGTGACCAGAAGCCCGGCCGTGGTGAACGCCGCGGCCAGGGTGGGTGCCAGCCGCACCCGCTCGGCCAGCGCCGGCGCGTCGCCCCACGTGCCGAGTTCGGCATCGGGCAGCGGCTCGCCGACCGGCGTGAACCCGGGCATCCGCTCCGCCGAGCCGCCCAGCGCGAACCGCAGCTCACCGGCGTGGCGGGCGTCCCACAGGTAGGTGGGCAGCGGAAGGTAGCTCTCCTGCCCGAGGTGGGCGCCGCGCACCGCCTTCAGGGTGAGCCGCTGCGATCCGATCAGCGACACCGGCGCGTCGACCACCAGGGTGAGCGTGTCCTGATCGACCGGACCGTCCGGAACCAGCACGTACTCTCGCTGGGGCGCGAGTGTCGTGTAGCCACCGAGGGCCCGCGGCAGGTGCCAGCGCAGCAGGTCGGGCGCGAGATGGCGGGCCAGCTCGGCGCCCTCGTCGTCGAGGTCGGCGTCGATCCGGGCGGCCTCGCAGGCGGCCCGCCAGTCGCCGCGCTCCCGCGCCTCGGTGGACTCGGCGATCATCCACTCCGGCAGGGCGTAGCGGCGGATCCGCGCCCACTCGGTCAGGGTGCCGCTCATCGCGCCGCCTCCCCCGTGGGCGGCCGGCCCGGAAACGAGCCGGACGGCCCGCTCATCGGGTCACCGGTATGCGGTGGGTGAGGCGGGACGCGCTTCGGCGTGGCTGCTCGGTCACCGGTAGACGCTCACGATCGCGTTGATGTCCTCGTGTGGTGGGGTGGTGGTCTTCGGGGCCTGCCGTCGCATGCGCCGGGGGACGCCGCCGTTGAGGCCCAGGTGGTCGAGGTGGGCGCCGGCGGCGAGCAGGAGCCGGGCGCCGCGGCCGGTGACGCCGGTGAACCGCACGTCGAGCCGTTTCAGGGAGCTGCCGGGCAGGGCCTCGGCGAGCAGGGCCGCGCCGGTGTCGCCGACCTCGTTGGCGCGGCCGCCGAGGGCGCGCTCGGACGGTGGCCGGGCCAGGTCGAGGGCGGTCCACGCGCGCAGGTGCGCGGCGATCGGGGCGATGCGGGTGATGCCGTTGCCACCCAGGCCGAGGGTCATCGCGGACCCCGACAGGTTTTCCGCCAGGGCGGCGGCGCCGGCGTCGCCGAGGTGGTTGACGGCGAGGAACAGCTCGCGGACGCCGCCCTCGCGGACGAGTCTGGTGAGGACGCCGACCGCGTCGGGGCCGAGGCCGTTCCCGCCGAGGAAGAGGCGCTGCATGCCGGGCGGCCGGGCGGCGAGGGCGTCGGCGAGTGGCTCCAGACCGGCGGCGGTCAGGCCGGTGTTGACCAGGTCGAGCGTACGCAAGGTGGTGTTCTCGGAGAGTGCGGCCGCGAGCCGCGCCACTCCCTGGTCGCCGATCGGGTTGCGTTTGAGCCAGAGGGCGCGGACCGTGCCGTCGGCGGCGAGCTGGTCGGCGAGGGCGCCGGCGCCGTTCGCGTCGATCCGGTTGCAGCCGAGGTAGAGGGTGCTGATCCGGTGGCCGGGGGCGAGCGCTCCGGCGACCGCGCGGGCGCCGTCGGCGCCGAGCCCGTTGGTGCCGAGCAGCAGGTGGGTGCGGTGGGGGGAGGCGGCCGCGACGGTGGTGACGCGGGCCGCCTGCTCCGGGCCGAGGCCCTGTTTGCACAGGTCGACGCGGCCGTCGGGGCGGAGCAGGCCGCGGGCGAACTCCTCGGGCGCGGTGATCGGCTCGGGGGCGGCGAGGCGGCCGAGGATGCCGTCGAAGTCGCCCGGATCGGCCAGGCCGCGATCCGGATCGTTGATGGCCGGGCATCGAATGATCATGCCGACGCCTCCCCGCGGTGGTGGTCAGGCGGCGAAGCCGGCCGGATTCGAACCGGCGTCCTCCTGCTCGATGCCAAGGCGCGACGACCTCTGCGCTACAACTTCGCCGCGCCGCAGCATACGCGACCCCACCGACATTTCCGAGCGGGGCTCAGGCGCGCAGGCGCTCCAGTCCGTCGAGCAGCAGGTCCAGAGTGAACTCGAACTCGACCCGGCTGTCGCACCAGCCGAGTTCGGCCTCGTGCGTCTCGCTGGCGACCATGGCGGTCAGGTGCGGCAGCACGTCGGCGACCGCGCTCAGGTCGTCGCCGGCGCCGGCCTGGGCGTTGAACACCTCCTGGACGAAGCCGAGCGGCATGCTGCCGAAGGCGTGCAGCGCCCGGTGCGCCAGCCGGTACGTGAATCCGCCCTCGACAAGCGTGCCGAGGATGGCGTCGTAGTAGGTGTAGACGCCGAACGGCACCGACTGTCGCGAGTTGAGCAGCCCCGGCCCCCACGGGTGGCGCAGCATCACCTCCCGCGCGGCGAGGAAGCGGCCGCGCAGCCGGGCCCGCCAGTCCCCGCCGCCGGCCCGGCCGACCGCGTCGAGCACCTCGGCGACCAGGGTTTCGGCGACGCCGTCCAGAAGGGCGTCCTTGCCGCGCAGATGGTGGTAGAGCGACATGGCCTCGACGCCGAGGTCGGCCCCGATCCGGCGCATCGTCACCGCGGCGAGCCCGTCGGTGTCGGCGATCGTGACGGCGGCCCTCGGCTCGACGAGGGGGCGGCCGTCGCCGACCATCCCACGCTGACCAACGCCGTGGTCCTCTTCGAACTGCTCGTCGTGCTCAGCCAGGCGCTCACCGCCGCCTGGTTCTACCGGCTGTTCCGCACCGCCGACCCGGTGAGCGCTGCCGGCGTCTCGGCGTTCGGCCTGGCCAACGCGGTGGTGATCCTGATCAGCGCGGCGATGCTGGGCACCGCGGCCGCGACCGATCCGGCCACCACGACGACCCTGTTCCTGATCAGCACGAACCTGTGGTCGGTCGGCGCGATCTTCTTCGGGCTCTGGCTCATCCCGATGGGCACGGCCGTGCTGACCACCGGCTGGATGCCGCGGGCGCTCGGCTGGGTGCTGATCGCGGGCGGCGCCGGCTACGTGCTCATCGCGCTGGTCAAGGCGGTGGCCCCGGACGCGACCGCGATCGCCGACCTGCTGGCCGTCCCGGCCTCGATCGGCGAGTTCTGGATGGTCGGCTACCTGCTGATCGTCGGGGTCAAGGAGCGTCAGAGCGGCGGTTCCCCGAAGGCCGACCTGATCCGGTGAAAGTCGCGCAACCGCGGCTCGGTGGCGCCGGACACCCAGCGGCTGACCGTCTTGGTGGACACCTCGAGGCGCCGGGCCGCCGCCTCGAGCGTCAGCCCCTCGGCCCGCAGCCGCGCCGCGAACCAGGCGGCGAACGACGCCGTCGCCGGCACGGTCACCCGGGCCCCGTGGGCGGGCGGCCGCGGCGCCTTCGTCACGGTGGGGGCGGACGGCGCGGCCGACGAGCTGAGCACGTCGATCTCCGCGCCGGACGGGAAGATCCGCAGCGACACCTGGATGGAGGGGCTCACCCCGGCGGCCTCGAGCAGCACGTCGGCGACGCGTTCGCAAAGGTTGCGCACGTCCTCGTCGGACACCGGCGTGCCGGTGAGCTGCCGCCGCAGGAAGGCCCGGACGTCGGGCAGCGCCGACGGGCGGGCCGGGAACGCCTGCGCGACCACGGTGAGCGGGAGGATCTCGACATCCGGGGACGGCACGTACCGATGGTACGGAAACCCGCGATACCCGAACGAGTGACAACGGATCCGGTGGTTCCGCACCTACGCTGAACCGATGCTGCACGTCCTCTGGATGAACGGCGGGCTCAGTTGCGACGGCGAGTCGGTGGCGATCACCGCGGCCACCCAGCCGAGCATCGAGGATCTGGTGCTGGGCGCGCTGCCCGGAGTGCCGCCGATCGAGTTGCACTGGCCGTACCTGGACTTCCAGAACGGGCCGCCGTTCATGGAGTGGTTCCACCGGGCGGCCCGCGGGGATCTGGAGCCGTTCGTCCTGGTGGTCGAGGGGTCGATCGCGGACGAGGGGAACAAGACGGCCGGCTACTGGTCCGGGTTCGGCAACGATCCGCGGACCGGGCAGCCGATCACCGCGGCCGACTGGCTGGACCGGCTGGCCCCGCGGGCGTCGGCGATCCTGGCGGCGGGCACCTGCTCGTCGTACGGCGGGATCCACGGCATGGCCGGGAACCCGACCGGGGCGATGGGCGTCCCGGACCACCTGGGGTGGGACTGGCGCTCCAGGGACGGGGTGCCGTTGGTGTGCGTGCCCGGCTGCCCCACCCTGCCGGACAACCTGACCGAGACGCTCATGCACCTGGTGATGCACGTGGCCGGCGACGGTCCGCCGCTGGAGCTGGACGAGGAGCTGCGGCCGCGCCGGCTGTTCGAGTCGACCGTGCACTCGGGCTGCGACCGGGCCTCCTTCTACGACCAGAGCGACTTCGCGGCCGGGCAGGGCTCACCGTCGTGCCTCGTGAAGGTCGGCTGCTGGGGCCAGGTGGTGCGGTGCAACGTGGCGAAGCGGGGCTGGATCAACGGGGTGGGCGGCTGCCCCAACGTGGGCGGCATCTGCATCGGCTGCACGATGCCCGGGTTCCCGGACAAGTTCCGGCCGTTCGCCGAGGACCCGCCGGCGCCGGTGTTCGTCCCGCTGGAGCAGACGCTGCGGGGCTACACGCTGCGGGTCGCGGGCGAATGACCGGTCACCCGAAAGACGCAAGCGCCGTGACAACCCCCGGACAGAACTGTCCGGTCAAGGCTGTGAGCAGGGAGAACACGACCCGGTAGGCCGGTCAGAGGTGGGTGGACAGCCTTGGGTCTGGCCGCGTGGCGCCGGGCTCGGGCAGCGTCAGGACCACGCCGTAGTCCGGCGTCTCACGGATCCCCCTAGGAGCGACACAGTGTTCTGGCGACGAATCTCCGCGCACCGGGCCCTGGCGGCACACAATTCCGGCCGGTGGGCCGGTGTCCACGTGCTCGACCGGCGTTCACCGAGACGGCCGTCGCCGTGTGTCGTTCCCGGCCGGTTCCGGGAGCCGGTCTACCGGGCGCCGTTCTACCGCGAGCCGGAGAGTGCCTGGTGGGACGCGCAGGAGGAGGGCGGGCCGGTCACCGTCGTGGTGCTGTCCGACGGCGACGCGGCCGGGGTGCTGGACGGGCTGGCCGGTCTCGCGGAAGGGCGACTGTTGCTGGTGGTCGGCTGGGCCGACGCCGACACCCTGATCACCGGCCTGGCCCGGCTGCTCCCCCGGCGCCGGATGATGGTCCTGCCGGCCCACCACGGCGAGGACTGGCTGCGCGGCAACGCCGCGATAGTGGCCGGCTCACTCTTCGACGGTGTGCTGCCGATCCTCATCACCCACACCGCGGGCCGGCACGCGATCGCGGCCGATCTCAGCGGCCGGCTGCACGCCGACCGGGTCCTGCGGGTCCAGCACACGCCGTTCGGCGCCGGCCTGCTGCCGGTCTGGCACCGTCGAGAAGCGTTGCATCCGTACGCGGAAATGTGATCTGTTCTACATGGTGCACGTGGCGCTGGTCCAGAACGTGCTGCGCCTGCTGGAGCGCCACGGTGTGGGCTGGGATCCGCTGCCCGCCCTGGGCGTGATCGCCGCCTCGGTCGCCGGGTCGCTGCTGGTCGCCTGGATGCTGTTCACCTTCGTGGAGAAGCCCGCGATGCGGTTGCTCACCCGGCGCCGTCGGTCAGCCACGCATACCAGTCCGGCAGGTGCTCGCCTCGGGTAGCGGAGACCGTCAGGGTCGTCGCGCCCGGGTTCACCGCGGCGATGTGCCGGCGGCAGGCGTCCACGTCGAAGTCGACGTACGGCAGCAGGTCGGTCTTGTTGATGACGACCAGGTCGGCCACCGCGAACATGTAGGGGTACTTGAGCGGCTTGTCCGCCCCCTCGGTGACCGACACGATCACCACGCGCGCGTGCTCACCGAGGTCGAACAGCGACGGGCAGATCAGGTTGCCGACGTTCTCCACGAACAGCAGCGAGCCGGGCGGCGGGTCGAGGTCGTCCAGCGCCCGCCGGGTCATCGCGGCGTCCAGGTGACAGCCGGCCCCGGTGTTGACCTGCACCACCGGGGCGCCGGCCGCGCGGATCCGGTCGGCGTCGAGCGGGGTGCGCTGGTCGCCCTCGATCACCGCGACCGGGCGCCGGAGCTCCCGTACGGTCCGCTCCAGCAGGGTGGTCTTGCCCGAGCCCGGTGAGCTCATCAGGTTGATCGCCCGGATCCCGCGGGCGGTCAGCAGCTCCCGGTTGGCCCGCGCCAGGTCGTCGTTGCGGGCCAGCACCCGCTCCTCGAGGGTGACCGTGACGACCGGGCGATCGTCGAAGCACATTCTCAGGCCACCTCCATCGACACGATGTGCAGCTCCCGGCCGGTGGTGACGGTGACGTCGGCGCTGCCGCACGGGCACAGCGGGATCATGTCGGGCAGCCGCTGATCGGTGCGGCAGGCGCGGCAGAACACCACGGCCGGGCGCAGGTCGAGGTCGAGGGCGGCGCCGTGCGCGGCGGTGCCGGTGGCGGCCAGGTCCCAGCAGAGCCGCATGGCGTCCGGCAGGACCGCGGTGAGCGCTCCGATCCGGACGGTGACCCGCCGCACCGGCCGTCCGGCGGCGCGTGTGCAGACCGTGTCGACGATGTTCTCGGCAATCGCCAGCTCGTGCATGGCGCTTCGTCTCCCGCGTTGATGACGCTGTACCCCGGTCAGGTGGCGCGGATTGACAGTCTTACACGGCCCGGAGAACGCTGTTAGCGGCGTCACACCAAAGTGAAACCCGAGAGGCGACATGAGTTCTGACCCGGGCGAACTGGTCGACATGGCCTGGGATCCGATCACTCGGATCGTCGGCAGCCTCGGCATCTACACGAAGATCGACTTCAATCAGCGGGTGGTGGCCGAGTGCCGCTCGACCAGCTCGATCTTCCGCGGCTACTCGGTCTTCATGAAGGGCAAGGACCCCCGCGACGCGCACTTCATCACCAGCCGGATCTGCGGGATCTGCGGCGACAACCACGCCACCTGCTCCTGCTACGCGCAGAACATGGCCTATGGAGTGAAGCCGCCGGCGCTGGCCGAGTGGATCGTCAACCTGGGCGAGGCGGCCGAGTTCATGTTCGACCACAACATCTTCCAGGAGAATCTGGTCGGGGTGGACTACTGCGAGCGGATGGTCGCCGAGACCAACCCGGGCGTGCTGGAACTGGCCAACCGGACCGCGGCGCCGCACGCCGGCGAGCACGGCTTCCGCACGGTCGGCGACATCATGCGCTCGCTGAACCCGTTCACCGGCGAGTTCTACCGGGAGGCGCTCCAGGTCAGCCGCCTGACCCGGGAGATGTTCTGCCTGATGGAGGGCCGCCACCCGCATCCGTCCACGTTGTTCCCCGGCGGGGTCGGCACGCAGGCGAGCAGCCAGCTGATCACCGACTACCTGACCCGGCTGATGCGCTACGTCGAGTTCATGAAGAGGTCCGTGCCGATGCACGACGACCTGTTCGACTTCTTCTACACGGCGCTGCCCGGCTACGAGCACGTCGGCGAGCGCCGGGTGCTGCTGGCCTGCTGGGGATCGTTTCAAGATCCAGAACACTGCGATTTCCGGTACGCCGACATGGCCGCGTGGGGACGGAGGATGTTCGTCACGCCCGGCATCGTGGTCGACGGAAAACTGGTCACCACCGACCTCGTGAAGATCAACCTGGGGATCCGGATCCTGCTCGGCTCGTCGTACTACGACGACTGGGAGGACCAGGAGATGTTCGTGACGGCCGACCCCCTGGGAAATCCGGTGGACCGCCGCCACCCGTGGAACCAGCACACCATCCCGCGCCCGCAGAAACGCGACCTGGACGGAAAGTACAGCTGGGTGATGTCGCCGCGCTGGTTCAACGGCAGGGACTATCTGGCCCTCGACACCGGCGGCGGCCCGCTGGCCCGGCTCTGGAGCACCGCGCTGGCCGGGACCGTCGACTTCGGCTACGTGCGCGCCACCGGCGACGGCGTCCGGATCAGCCTGCCCAAGACCGCGCTGAAAGGGCCGGTCGAGTTCGAGTGGCGGATCCCCCGCTGGAGCAACACCCTGGAACGCAACCGGGCCAGAACCTACTTCCAGGCGTACGCGGCCGCCTGCGCCCTGCACTTCGCGGAGCGGGCGCTCGCCGAGATCCGGGCCGGCCGGACCCGCACCTGGGAGCCCTACGAGGTGCCCGACGAGGGGATCGGCTGCGGCTTCTCCGAGGCGGTGCGCGGCGCCCTGTCGCACCACATGGTCATCCGGGACGGGCGGATCGCCAACTACCACCCCTACCCGCCCACCCCGTGGAACGGCAGCCCCCGCGACAGCTTCGGCACCCCCGGCCCCTACGAGGACGCCGTCCAGGGCCAGCCGATCTTCGAGGAGAACGGCCGCGACGACTTCAAAGGCATCGACATCATGCGTACGGTCCGCAGCTTCGACCCCTGCCTGCCCTGCGGCGTGCACATGTACCTGGGCGGCGGAAAGAAGATCGAGGTGCTGCACTCCCCCACCCAGTCCGCCGGGGCGGGTATGTCATGAGCCTCGACAGCGTCCGCGCCGTCGCCGACACCGTCCTCTACGAGGGCTACCTGCTCTACCCGTACCGGGCGGGGGCCGCCAAGAACCGCTCCCGCTGGCAGTTCGGGGTGCTCGGGCCGCCACACGCCGTGCCGGCCGCGTTCGCCGAACCGCCGGAGATGTCGATGCAGTGCCTGCTCACCCCGGACGGGGCCGGCTGGATCACGGTCCGCCTGCGGTTCCTCCAGCTCCAGTCCCGTGAGGTGCAGCGGCGCCGCGGCGACGACCACGAACCGGCCGAACGCCTCCGGGTCGGCGGCACCACCCTGCTGAGCTGGGACGAGGCCGTGGAACGGGAGATCACCCTGCCGGACCTGCCGGTGCACGGCGACGCCGAGTTCCCGGTGAGTGTGCCCGGCGGCGAGGACGTCGAACCGGTCCACGACGGCGACGGGCGGCCGGTGGGGCGGGTGGTCCGCCGCCGGTGGCCGCTGACCGCCCGCGTCCGCACCTCGGCACAGGCCGACGACGGGCTGCTGCGGCTCACCGTCTCCGTCACGAACGAGCACGCGGAGCGCGTACCGGAAAGGGAAAGCGCGACCCGGCACTCGCTGATCGCCGCGCACCTGATGGTGGAGGCACACGATGCGGAGTTCGTGTCGGTGCGCGAGCCGATCCCGGCGGCGCGCCGCTGCCGGCAGGACCGCTGCTGGCCGGTGCTGGCCGGACCGCCCGGGGAGACCCGGCTGCTGCTCGGCGCCCCGATCATCCTGTACGACCATCCGCGCCTGGCCGAGCGCAGTCCCGGCGACCTGTTCGACGGATGTGAGATCGACGAGCTGCTGACGATGAGGGTGCGAACCATGACCGACCACGAGAAGGCCGAGGCCCGCGCCACCGACCCGCGCGCCGCCGCGATCGTCGACCGCTGCGACGCACTCGACGACGACGCGCTGCTCAGCCTGCACGGCACCCGCATCGACGCCGAAGCGAATACGCACGGCACCCGCATCGACGCCCGGACGATCACGCACGGCACCCTGGTCCGGCTGCGCCCGGCCCGCCGCGCCGACGCACAGGACCTGTTCCTGGCCGGGCGGATCGCCCTGGTCAACGAGGTGATCACGGACGTCGACGGCGGCACCCACGTGGCCGTCGTCCTGCTCGACGACCCGGCCGCCGACCTGCACGACGGCTACGGCCGCTACCTGTACTTCGCCCCGGACGAGCTGGAGCCGGTGTCGTGATCCTGATCGCCGGCATCGGCAACGTGTTCCTGGGCGACGACGGGTTCGGGCCGGAGGTGGCGCGGCGGCTGGCCGCCGGTCCGCTGCCGGACGGGGTGCGCGCCGCCGACTACGGCATCCGTGGCCTGCACCTGGCACACGACGTCGACGGCCACGACACGCTGATCCTCGTCGACGCCCTGCCCCCGGGCGTTCCGGGCGCCGTCGAGGTCCTCGAAGTGGACCCGGCCGACGTCGGCACGGGCGGCTTCGACGGCCACGCCATGGACCCGCTCGCCGTGCTGGCCGCGGTGGCCCGGCTCGGCGTCGCCCTGCCCCGCACCTACGTGGTGGGTTGCCGGGTCGTCACCGTCGACGAGCGCATCGGCCTCTCCGCCCCGGTCGCCGCCGCCGTCCCCGAGGCCGTCGCCACGGTCCGCGCCCTGATCAGCACACCGGCACGGGGGTGACCGGGGTGTGTCTCGGGATCCCCGGGCGGGTGGTGGAGATCCTGCCGGGAGTAGAGGGGCAGCTGGCCAGCGTGGACGTGATCGGGGCGCGCCGGCCGGTCAACATCGGCATGCTGGAGACGCCGCCGGAGCCCGGCGACTGGGTGCTGATCCATCTCGGGTTCGCCGTGGAGATCATCGACGCGGAGCGGGCCGGGCAGGCGCTGCGCGGCCTGGAGCTGGCCGGGCAGGCCCGGACGGTCCGCCGCCGGTTCGCGGTGTCCGGGCTGGTGCAGGGCGTCGGGTTCCGGCCGTTCGCATACACCACGGCCACCCGGCTGGGCCTGGCCGGATCGGTGACGAACACCGCCGACGGGGTGGCCGTCGAGGTGGAGGGCTGCCCGGACGCGGTCCACGAGTACGGCGTGCGGCTGCGCGAGGGCCCACCGCTCGCCGTGATCACCGCGGTCGAGGAGCTGGAGCAGGAGGTCCGCGGCACCTCCGGGTTCCGGATCGAGGCGTCCACGTGCGGCCCGGCCCGCACCCTGGCCGCGCCGGACGTGGCGATCTGCGACGACTGCCTCGGCGAGCTGCGTGATCCGGACGGGCGGCGCCACCGGCACCCGTTCATCAGTTGCGTCAACTGCGGGCCCCGCTACACGATCATCACGGGGCTGCCCTATGACCGGGCGGCCACCACGATGGCCCGCTTCCCGATGTGCGAGCGGTGCCGGGCCGAGTACGAGGATCCGGCCGACCGGCGGTTCCACGCCCAGCCGATCGCCTGCCACGACTGCGGCCCCCGCCTGGAACTGATCCCCGGGCCGATGACCGGCGCCGGCGCCCTGTCCGGGGCCCGCGCGCTGCTGGCCGCCGGGCGGATCGTGGCGGTCAAGGGGCTCGGCGGCTACCACCTGGTGTGCGACGCCCGCAACGCGGACACGGTCGCCGAACTGCGCAGGCGCAAACGGCGGGGCGGGAAACCGTTCGCCGTGATGGTGGCGGGCGCGCTCACGGCGTACAAGATCGGGGTTTTCACCGACCGCGACCGTGACCTGCTCGCCGGAGCCCGCCGCCCGATCGTGCTGGTCCCGCGCAGGCCCGGCGACGGGCTCGCCGGCCAGGTGTCGCCGGACAGCCCGGACGTCGGTGTGATGCTGCCCCACACGCCGCTGCACGTGCTGCTGTTCGGGTTGCCGGGCGACCCGCCGGGCCCGGACGTGCTCGTGATGACCTCGGGAAACGTGGCCGGCGAGCCGATCGTGACCGACGACGCGGAGGCGCTGCGGCGGCTCGCCGGGCTGGCCGACGCGTGGCTGCGGCACGACCGGGAGATCCGGGTGCCGTGCGACGACTCGGTGGTGCGCGGCGACGTGATCCTGCGGCGGGCCCGCGGTTACGCGCCGATGCCGGTGACGCTGCCGTTCCCGGTCGGGCCGTCGCTGGCGGCCGGAGCCGACGCGAAGAACACGTGCGCGGTCGCCTCCGGACGGTCGGCGTGGGTGAGCCAGCACATCGGCGACATGGACGATCTGTCCACTGTCGAGGCTCTGCACACCCTCGCGGCGCATCTCGGTGAGATCACCGGGATCGAGCCGGAGTCACTGGTCACCGATCAGCATCCGGGCTACCGGTCGGGATGCTGGGCGCGGGCCAACGCGGGCGGCCGCCCGGTGCGGACCGTGCAGCACCATCACGCGCACATCGCCGCGGTGATGGCCGAACACGGTCTCGGCGCGGACGAGCGGGTCATCGGGATCGCGTTCGACGGGACCGGCTACGGCACCGATCGCGCGATCTGGGGTGGCGAGATCCTCATCGCGGGCTATGCCGGCTTCGAGCGGGCCGGGCACCTCGGTTACGTTCCGCTGGCCGGTGGGGACGCGAGCGTACGCCGTACCTACCGGATGGCCCTGTCGCACCTGCGGTCGGCCGGGGTGCCGTGGGATCCGGCGCTGCCCCCGGTGGCCGCCTGCCCGGAGGCGGAACGGGAGATCCTCGCCCATCAGCTGCGTACCGGGCTGGCGTGTGTGCCGACGTCCAGTGTGGGGCGGCTGTTCGACGCGGTGGCGGCGATCGCCGGGGTGCGGCAGAACGTGACGTACGAGGGCGAGGCGGCCCTGGTCCTGGAGGGGCTCAGCCGGGATTCGTGCGGTACGGCGTACCCCTGGAAGATCGACGAGGCGGGCGCCGCCGATCCCGGCCCGCTGATCCGCGCGGTCGCGTCCGACGTGCTGGCCGGGGTGCCGGCCGCCCTGATCGGCGCCCGGTTCCACGCCGCCGTGATCGACCTGATCGTCACCCAGGCGCAGCGCTGCCGGGAGCGGACCGGCCTCGGCGTGGCGGCGCTCGGCGGCGGCGTCTTCCAGAACACGATTCTGCTCACCGGCGCGGTCCGTGAGCTGCGCGACCGCGGCTTCACCGTGCTGTGGCCCCGGCTGCTGCCGCCGAACGACGGTGGCATCGCCCTGGGCCAGCTGGCCGTCGCGGGCGCCCGCTGATGTGCCTCGCGGTGCCCGGGCGGGTGGTCCGCGTGAGCGTGGTCGACGGCACGCCGATGGCCGAGGTCGACTTCGGCGGCGTGCGCAAGGACGTGTGCCTGCAGTACGTGCCGGACGCGGCGCCCGGCGAATACCTGATCGTGCACGTCGGTTTCGCCATCCAACGGCTCGACGAGGAGTCGGCGCGCCGCACCCTCGACGAGTTCACCCGGCTGGGCCTGCTGGAAGAGGAGTTCGGTGAAGTACCTTGACGAGTTCAGCGACCCGGACCTGGCCCGCAGCCTGCTGCGGCAGATCCACGCCGCGACCACCCGGCCGTGGGCGCTCATGGAGGTGTGCGGCGGGCAGACCCACTCGATCATCCGGCACGGCATCGACCAGCTGCTGCCGGACGGCGTCGAGATGATCCACGGGCCGGGCTGCCCGGTCTGCGTCACCCCGCTGTCGGTGATCGACAAGGCGCTGGCCATCGCCGCCCGGCCGGGGGTGATCTTCTGCTCGTTCGGCGACATGCTGCGGGTGCCGGGCAGCGGGCGGGACCTGTTCGAGGTACGGAGCGCGGGCGCCGACGTCCGGGTCGTCTACTCGCCGCTGGACGCGCTCGGCATCGCCCGCGACAACCCGGACCGTGAGGTGGTGTTCTTCGGCATCGGGTTCGAGACGACCGCCCCGGCCAACGCGCTCACCGTGCACCAGGCGCGCCGGCTCGGGATCCGCAACTTCTCGCTGCTGGTGTCGCACGTGCTGGTGCCGCCCGCCATCTCGGCGATCATGGAGTCGCCGCGGTGCCGGGTGCAGGGGTTCCTGGCGGCCGGACACGTGTGCAGCGTGATGGGCACGTCCGAGTATCCGTCGCTGTCGCAGAAGTACGGCGTGCCGATCGTGGTCACCGGGTTCGAGCCGCTCGACGTGCTGGAGGGCATCCGGCAGGCGATCGTCCAGCTCGAACAGGGCCGCCACGAGACCCGCAACGCATACCCGCGGGCGGTCCCCGAGACCGGGAACCCGGTGGCCCGCCAGATGCTCGCCGATGTCTTCGAGGTGACCGACCGGGCGTGGCGGGGCATCGGCACGATCCCGGGCAGCGGCTGGCGGCTCACCGACCGGTACCGGGACTTCGACGCCGAGCACCGGTTCGACGTGACCGGGGTGCATGCCGCCGAATCGGCGCTGTGCCGGTCCGGGGAGGTGCTCCAGGGGCTGATCAAACCGCACGAGTGCGCGGCGTTCGGCCGGGTGTGCACGCCGCGGCAGCCGCTCGGCGCGACCATGGTGTCGTCCGAGGGGGCCTGCGCGGCGTACTACACGTACCGGAGGGTCGCCGGATGATCGACTTCGAGGGCTGGTCCTGCCCGGCGCCGCTGCGCGACACCCCCCACGTGGTCGCCGGGCACGGCGGCGGGGGCGCGATGTCCGCGGAACTCGTCCGGCATCTGATCGTCCCGGGGTACGGCGACGCCGGCGGCACCGCCGACCGGGACTGCGCGGTCGTCGAGGCGGGCGGGGCGCGACTGGCGTTCACCACCGACGCGTACGTGGTCCAGCCGATGTTCTTCCCCGGCGGCTCGATCGGCGACCTGGCCGTCAACGGCACCGTCAACGACCTGGCGATGGCCGGAGCCACCCCGCTCTACCTGTCGGCGGCGTTCATCCTCGAGGAGGGCACGCCGCTCGCCGACCTCGGCCGGATCACGGCGGCCATGGGCGCGGCGGCCACCGCGGCCGGGGTACGGCTGGTCACCGGCGACACCAAGGTGGTCGGCCACGGCAACGGCGACGGGGTGTACCTGACCACCAGCGGGGTGGGTGTCGTGGCGGACGGGGTGGAGATCGAGCCGCGCCGCGCCACGGTCGGCGACGCCGTGCTCGTCAGCGGGGATCTCGGCCGGCACGGGGTGGCGGTGCTCAGCTGCCGGGAGGGCCTGGAGTTCGGGACCACGGTGGCCAGCGACACGGCGCCGCTGCACGGGCTGGTCGCCGCCATGCTGGCCACCGGCGCCGACCTGCACGTGCTGCGCGATCCGACCCGGGGTGGGCTGGCCGCGGCGCTCAACGAGATCGCGGCCACCGCGCGGGTCGGGGTGGAGCTGACCGAACGGGACCTGCCGGTGCCCGACGGGGTGGCCGACGCCTGCCATCTGCTCGGCCTCGACCCGTTGCAGGTCGCCAACGAGGGGCGGCTGGTGGCGTTCGTCGATGCGGATCAGGCCGACGACGTGCTGGCGGCGATGCGGGCCCACCCGTACGGGACGGGCGCCCGCCGGATCGGGACGTGCGTGGCCGACCATCCCGGGATGGTGGTGGCGCGGACCGCGCTGGGCGGCACCCGGGTGATCTCGATGCCGATCGGCGAACAACTCCCCCGGATCTGCTGACCTCATCATGAGCGATGCCGGGGCTGCCCTGTTCGCCCGCTACGCGTTCCCACCGAACGAGCTCGGCTACTGCGGGCCGGACGGGGTGGCGCCGGCCGAGCTGGGACGGCGGGCCCGTGATTTCGAGGGCGCGTGGGCGTACCTCTGCTTCATCGCCTCCTCGGCGGGCATCGCCGACCCGCTCGACGAACGGGTGGTGGCGGCCTACTGGCTGGGCGGGACGCTGCTGGACCGGGTCGACGGCGACGCGCTGGCCGCGGTACTCCGCTCCCGGTTCGCCGGACAGTACCGCGGGTCGCGGGCCATGGCCCACCACAGCTTCCACGTCTTCGAGGTGTACCCGTGGCTGTCGCTGCTGCGCCGCACCGGCAGCTCGCACGCGGTGTCGGTGCTGGACCGCTGCCGGATCCGCACCGGCACGGTCTTCTCCGTGCGGGGCTCCCGCGCGGTCGTCCACTCACCCGCCCTGGCGTGGCGGGACGGGACGCTGGCCGTCGGGGACTTCCGCAGCGAACAGGTGCGGTGGGAGCGGTCGCTGCTGCCGGAGCTGACCGTCGGCGACCGGGTCACCCTGCACTGGGACTGGGTCTGCGACGTGGTCACGCAGGCGGACGACGCCCGCCTGCGTGACCAGCTCCGGGGCTGGCTCTGAGCGCTCCTACGCGCGCGCCGCGATCTTGGCGACCGGCAGGCCCGGATCGAGCGCGCCGTATTCCAGCGAGCGGTCCGGGCCCAGCCGCGCCGCCACGAAGGCGTCCGCGATCTCGGCCGGGGCCTCGCGGATCAGCACCGCACCCTGCAATCCCAGTGCCAGGGCCTCCACCACTCGGCGCGCCGATGCCGGATCTCCCGCGGCCTTCGCGACCAGCTTCCGGGTCGCTGCCACATGACGATCAAATTCCGGGTGTACGCCCAGAGCGCTCGCCAGCTCACGATCCACCGCCCCGACCGACTCCGGCTCCCGGGCCATGGCACGCAGCACGTCCAGGGCGATCACGTTGCCGGAGCCCTCCCAGACGGCCATCACCGGCTGCTCCCGGTAGCGCCGGGCCAGCGGGAACGCCTCGGTGTAGCCGTTGCCGCCGAGACACTCGAGCGCCTCGTAGGCGTGGTTCGGCCCCCGCTTGCACACCCAGTACTTGCCGACCGCCGTGGCCAGCCGCCGGAACGCCACCGACTCGTCGTCATCACTGTCGTACGCGGACGCCAGCCGCATCGCCGTCCACGTCGCCGCCTCCGCCTCCAGCTGGAGGTCGGCGATCACCGCGGTCATCGCCGGCTGGTCGATGAGCACCGCCCCGAACGCGCTGCGGTTCCGGACGTGCCAGGCCGCCTCGGCGACCGACTGCCGCATACCGGCCGCGCTGCCCAGCACACAGTCCAGCCGGGTCTGGGCGACCATCTCGATGATGGTCCGCACGCCGCGGCCCTCCTCCCCGAGCAGCCAGCCGACGGTGCCGTCCAGCTCGATCTCCGACGACGCGTTCGACCTGTTGCCGAGCTTGTCCTTGAGCCGCTGGATCCGGAAGACGTTGCGGTCACCGCCGGGCAGCATCCGCGGCACCAGGAAGCAGGACAGTCCGCCGGGCGCCTGGGCGAGCACCAGGAAGGCGTCCGACTGCGGGGCCGAGCAGAACCACTTGTGCCCGGTCAGCCGCCACGTCCCGTCGCCGGCATCGACGGCCCGGGTGCTGTTCGCCCGTACGTCCGAGCCGCCCTGCTTCTCGGTCATCGCCATGCCGAAGATCGCCGAGGTCTTGCCGGCGCGCAGCTGGGGGTCGTAGTCGCGGGAGAAGACCCGGGGCAGCCACTCGCCGGCCAGTTCGGGCGTGAACCGCAGCGACGGCACCACCGCGTGGGTCATGCTCACCGGGCAGGCGTGCCCCGGCTCGATCTGCGCGAACAGCATGAACGTGGCGGCCCGGGCGACGTGCGCGCCGGGCCGCGGCTCGGCCCAGCAGCTGGTGTGCGCGCCGTTCTCGATCGCGGCGCCGATGATCCGGTGGTAGCCCGGGTGGAACTCGACCGCGTCCACCCGGTGCCCCCACCGGTCGTGGCTGGAGAACACCGGCGGATGGGTGTTGGCCAGCTCCGCGTCCCGCTGGAAGTCACCCCGCCCCACCAGCGCGCCGACCCCGGTCAGGTGGCCGGTGGCCCAGCCGGCGCCGTAGCGGCCGACCGCCTCGGTGAGCGCCGGATGGGTCAGGTACTCGTTCAGGTCCACCCGCGGCGGGGCCTGGTTCACGACGTCGTGGGTCACGGCTTCTCCTCCAGCAGGAAGGCGAGGTGTTCGCGGGCGGCGTCGGCGGCCGCGGTCCGGGCCGCGCGCAGCGCCACCTGGTCGCGTTCCAGCCGGCCGGGCAGCGGGTCGCTGAGCCGCGGGGTCAGCGCGATCGTGCTGAGCCCGTGCGACCACCCGTCCCGGACCTGCTGCAACGTCTCCCGGTAGCGGTGCGGGCGGCCCCGGTAGGCGGCGGCCAGCTCCGGGTTGAGCCGTCGCAGGTAGCGCTCGACCACCACGTCGGCGGCGCCGTAACCGGGCTGGGTGCCGGGCGGCCGGGTGGCCAGGACGATCGCATGGGTGGCGCCCCGGGCGGCGGCGCTGACCACCGGCACCGCCTCGACGATGCCGCCGTCCAGCCAGCGCCGGCCCCGCCACTGGACCGGGTCACCGGCGAGCAGCGGCAGCAGCCCGGACGCGTGCAGGCTGTTGACCAGGTCGTCCCGGTCGGCGAAGTCGGACAGCGCCTCGGCGCGGCCGGTGTCCACGTCGGTGGCGACCATGGCGAGGCGGCCCGCCCAGTCGGTGCCGGACGCCGAGCCGATGTCCAGCAGGTCGTCGACGTGCGAGACGATGCGCAGGCCGTCGATCACCGGGCGGCCGCGGGCGATCCGGCGGACGTCGATGAACTCGGGCGACGCGAAGACCTCGGCGTACGACTCGGCCATCGCGTTGGCGGCGCCGACGGCCAGGGCGGCGGCGTTCACCGCGCCGGCCGAGGTGCCGACGATCATGTCGATGTGATCGAGGATGCCCTCCTGCTCGATGACGGCGGCCATCGCGGCGGAGACGATGCCGCGCATGCCGCCACCCTCGATGACCAGGGCCACCGTGGCGCCGTCGTCGGTGTCGCCGGTGCGGCGCCGCTCCTTGAGGACCTCCTGGATGGTGGGGGTGCCGATGCGGCCCAGCCGTACGCTCGCCCGGTCGGTGGCCTTTGCCGCCCGCTCCTCCTGCGCGACCGTCCCCTCGGTCCGCTCCGGCTTCTTCTCCGGGGCCACGATCGTCCCCTGCGCGACCGCGACCAGGGTTTCGGTGCCGTCGTCGGCGATCGCGACCAGCTCACAGCGGCAGGCGGCGCGGCGGCCCTCGGCGCGCATCACCATGCCGTTGGCGCGCAGCGTGCGGCCGCGCGCCGGGGCGATGTAGTCGATGGTGAGGCCGGAGGTGACCACGTCCGGGCCGAGGGCCGCGCCGCCGGCGAAGGCCAGCGCGCAGTCCGCGGCGTACGCCACGATCCCGCCGTGCACGGCGCCGTGATGGTTGGTGATCTCCGGGCGGATGTCGAGTTCGACGACGGCGCCCTCTTCACTGAAGGAGATCAGCCGGGTGCCGAGCATCCGGGTGACGGACTGATCGGCCAGCACCCGCTGGGCGGTCCTCAGGGCGGTGATCGGGCTCATCGCATTCCTCCAGACATCATCGGTACGCCGAGCGCGCGGAAGCAGAACGAGCGGATCCCGTCGACGACCGCGGTCTGGGTCTCGTCGGACGGCTCCGGGCTGTCCGGGCGGATCCAGCCGACCAGGGCCTCGGAGATCGCGCCCATCACCGCCGAGGAGGCGAGCCGCGGGTCCTGCGGGACGAACTCGCCACCGGCCAGCCCGTCGGAGATGATCTGCTCGCCGATGTCGGTGTAGGACCGCCGGTAGACCAGCCGCTCCGCCTCGACCACCGGGCTGACCGGCTCGAACAGCAGGGCCCAGGCCATCCGCCGGCCGTGCAGGGCGCGGGTCGAGAAGATCCGGATCAGCTCGTCGATCCGCTCCGAGGCCCGCTGCCCGGCGTCCGAGACGGCGAGACGGACCAGGTCGATCTCGTGCGTGGCGGCGCTGCGGAACACCTCGGCGAGCAGCCGGTCGCGGCCGTCGAAGTACGAATACACCGATCCGACGCTGGCCTGACAGCGGGCGGCGATCGCGGCGACGGTGGCCGCCTTGAAGCCGTCCGCCGCGACGAGCGCCCGCGCGGCGCGCAGGAACCCGTCCCGCTTGTCCTCAGCGTTCTTCCTGGTCAATGCGGTTTGCCGGTATGGCATCCGGAGGCCCCCAAGCTATGAATCCGGATTCAATGCAAGGCAAGAAGTGAACCACGGTTCAAAAGAAGGCCGCAAGCGGCCCCGGTCACGCCGGGCGGGACCGGTAGGTCAGGACCAGCAGCAGCTCGAAGCGGGCGCGCGGGTCGTCCAGGTCGTCTCCGAGCAGCTCACGGAGGCGGTTGAGGCGGTAGCTGACGGTCTGCGGGTGCACGAACAGCTCGGCCGCGACCGCCGAACGCGAACCCCAGTGGCGCAGCCAGCTCTCCAGGGTGACCAGGAACGCCTCCCGCTGGCCGGCCCGCAGCCCGGCCAGCGGCGCGAGCCGCCGGGCGGTCAGCACCGGCAGCGCGGCCGTCTCCCCGCGCAGCGCCAGGACGGCGAAGTGGTCGTCGGCGAAGACCGGCTCGGCGCCGGGTGTGACCAGTTCGGCCGTCCGCTCGGCGAGCCGGACCGCCTGCGGCGCCTCGGTCCAGTGCAGGGCCGGGCCGACCACCGCCTCCCGGCCGTGCAGCGCCCCGGTGAGCGCCGCCCGCTCCGACCGGGGACCGGCGCGCAGCAGCAGCACCGCGTCCCGGCCGCGCTCGGCGACCACCCCGTCCGCGCCGAACCGGAACCGCGCGTCGCGGGCCTGGTCGGGCGGCAGCAGCACCGGAACCACGGTGTCCACGCCGGGCCAGCCGATCCCGGCGGCGGCCTCCCGCACCACCTCGGGCGAGCTGCCGCCGGTGAGCAGCAGGTCGGCCACCTGGCGGCGGCGCCGGTCGCCCTCGCCGGCCTGTTCGCGCAGCTGGCGGGCCAGACCGTCGGTGCAGGCGGTGGCCAGCTCGTCGATGAACGCGCTGGTGGCGTCGGACAGGTCGATCACCTCGGCGACGCTGACCGGCCGCAACTCGCCGAGCGCCTCGGTGGCGGTGCGCAGCAGCAGGCGGGAGGCGATCCGCAGGGAGGCGAGCAGTGTCTCCGGGCCGCGGTTCTCCCGGGCCTCGGCCGCGCCCAGGGCCACGAAGACCTCGCGGATCCGGGGTGGCAGCGCCGGCTCCCGGGTGCCGGCCAGGTCGAGGAACCGGTCCAGGGCCACCTTCACGGCGGTGCGCACGTCGCGTTCGAACTTCTCCCCGGCCCCGGCGCCGGGGCTCTCCCGGACCGCGGTGGCGATGGCCCGGACGGCGGCGGGCAGGCGCGGGCGCATGGCGACGGCGAGATCGGTGGGCAGGTTCTGCCAGGGGGTGTTCATCGCCACCGATTTTGTCACCCGGTGCTAAAGCAACGATGGATTCTTGCTGGTTCGCCGATGATGCTTCGTCCGGGACTCGGGACGACGATGGTCCCGTAACTCCCCCGCACGGATCGGACCCGCCTGTGAAACACCGTCTGTCCCGCCAGCACGTGGTCGACATGTGCCGGACGATGCTCGACCGCGGCTATCTCAAGGCGACCGAGGGCAACGTCTCGGTCCGGATCCCGGGTCACCGGCTCTATGCCGTGACGCCGAGCAACTACGACTACGACAAGATGCGGGTGGAGGACATCTGCATCGTCGACTTCGACGGCAAGCACGTGCCCGACCCCGGTGGCGCCGGCGGCCTGGTCCCGTCGATCGAGTGCGGCATGCACGCCAACGTCTACCGCGAGCGGCCGGACGTGAATGCGATCGTCCACACCCACCAGCCGTATGCGTCGGCCCTCGCCTTCCTGCGCAAGCCGATCCCGGCGCTCACCGACGAGCAGGTCCGCTTCCTCGGCAAGCAGGTGGCGATCATCGACTACGCGCCCTCCGGCACCGGCTTCCTGGCGAAGAACGTGCAGAAGAAGGTGGCCGGCGGCGACAACGCGTTCATCATCGCCAACCACGGCGTGGTGGCGCTGGGCACCGACCCGGACCGCGCGGTGTTCAACATGGCGCTGCTGGAGAAGGTGTCGATCGCCTACCTGATGGCGCTCACCTCGGAGGCCGGCAAGGTCTACACGATTCCGGACACGATCCGGGAGATCGCCTTCAGCAAGCTGAAGAAGGACGAGAAGCGGATCGCGGCGCAGATCACCGAGGCGGTCGAGCCGGTCCGGGTGCCGGAGGACGAGGAGCTGCCGTCCGCCGAGACCGAGGCCCCCGAGCAGTTCGAGACGTCCGCGGACCTCGGCTACTCGATCAGTGAGTATCTCGACGTCGACGACACCCTGCGCCGACTGAAGGCTCTCGTGGCCCAGCCGATGCGCGGGCTGCGCCACGACGCCCTGCTCGACACGCTGAACTACTTCGAGACCAAGTGCACCGCCAGCAAGGAGATCACCGAGCGGGCCAAGAAGCGGATCCCCGGCGGCGTCCAGCACAACCTGGCGTTCAACTACCCGTTCCCGCTGGCGGTCGACAAGGCCGAGGGCGCCTACCTGACCGACCGCGACGGCAACGTCTACATCGACTTCCTCCAGGCCGGCGGCCCGACCATCCTGGGCAGCAACTACGCCCCGGTCAACGAGCGGGTGGCCGAGGTGATCCGCGAGTCCGGCCCGGTCACCGGCCTCTTCCACGAGTACGAGCTGAAGCTCGCCGACATCATCCACCAGTACATGCCGCACATCGAGATGTACCGGTCGCTGGGCTCCGGCACCGAGGCGGTCATGGCGGCGGTGCGCGCGGCCCGGGCGTACACCAAGAAGAAGATGGTCATCAAGGTCGGCGGCGCCTACCACGGCTGGTCCGACACGATGGTCTACGGCCTGCGCGTCCCCGGCTCGTTCCGGATGAACGCCAAGGGCATCCCGTGGGGCGCCACCGGCCGCACCCGGGAGGCGTTCCCGCACGACCTGGGCCTGCTCAAGCGCAAGCTGATCGAGAACAGGCTGCGCGGCGGCACCGCCGCGGTCGTGGTGGAGCCGCTCGGCCCGGAGTCCGGCACCCGCCCGGTCCCGAAGGGCTACAACGCCGCCGTCCGCAAGCTGTGCGACGAGTTCGGCGCGCTGCTGATCTTCGACGAGGTGGTCACCGGCTTCCGGACCGGCCTGGGCGGCGCCGCCGGCTACTTCGGCGTGACGCCCGACCTGACCGTCCTGGGCAAGGCCGTCTCCGGCGGCTACCCGATGGCCGGCGGGGTCGGTGGCCGGGCCGACGTCATGGCGGTCTTCGGCTCCGGGCTGGACGGCAAGCACGGCGCCCACATCCAGGTCGGCGGCACCCTCTCGGCGAACCCGCTGTCCTGCGCGGCCGGCTACTTCGCCATTCAGGAGATGGCCCGCACCAACGCGCCGGTGATCGCCGGCAGGGCCGGTGACCGGCTGACCCGGGGCCTGCAGCGCCTGATCGACAAGTACGGTCTGCCGTACGTGGCCTACAACCAGGGTTCGATCGTGCACCTGCAGTCCAGCGGCGTGCTGATGCTGGACATGCGCAACCCGGTCAAGCTGTTCAAGGAGAACAAGGGCCGCAAGCAGGTGATGGAGCAGATGGGCGCGGCCTACGCCGCCCACGGCATCATCACGCTGGCCGGCTCGCGGATGTACACGTCGATGGCCGACACCGACGAGGTCATCGACGATGCGCTCGCCCGGTTCGACCAGGTCTTCGCGCTGGTCGAGGGAGTGTAGGTGGCCATTCCGCCGCAGATCCTGGCGATCGACCTCGGGACCTCGGGGATGAAGGCCGCACTCGTCGCGGCCGACGGGACGGTGACCGGCTGGGCCGAGCGGCCGGTCCCGCTGGTCGTCCTGCCCGGCGGCGGCGCCGAGCAGGACCCGGTCGCCTGGTGGGACGCCCTCGCCGAGGTGGTCGCCGACCTGGGCCGCGATCTCCCGGATCATCTGCGCGCGGTGACCACCATCTGCTCGTCGACGCAGGGCGAGGGCACCATCGCGGTGGACGCGGCCGGGGAGCCGCTCACCCGGTGCATCAGCTGGCTCGACATGCGCGGGGCCACCCACCTGCGGCGGCAGTTCGGCGGGTTTCCGGCGGTCGACGGCATCTCGGTGCGCCGGATCGCCCGCTGGCTGCGGCTCACCGGCGGCATGCCGTCGGTGACCGGCAAGGACCCGGCCGCCCACATGCTGCTGATCCGCGACGACATGCCGGATGTGTATGCGAGGACGAAGACCTTCCTCAACGTCCTCGACTGGATCAACCTGAAGCTCACCGGCCGCACGGTGGCGACCGTCGACTCGATCCTCACCTCTTGGGTCACCGACAACCGGAAGGCCCCCGCCATCCGGTACGCCCCCGCGCTGGTCGCCGCCAGCGGGATCGACGCGGACAAGTTCCCGCCGATCGTGGCATGCACCGAGGTGATCGGCACGCTATCCCCCCTGGCTGCCGATCACCTCGGCCTCCCCCGATCGGTGCGGGTCGTGGCGGGCGCCATCGACAACACGGCCGCCGCCATCGGGGCGGGCACCATCCGGGACAACGAACCCCACCTCTACCTGGGCACGTCGTCCTGGATCGCCGCGCACGTCCCGCGAAAGAAGACCGACGTGCTCACCGGCATCGCGTCGATCCCGTGCGCCATCCCGGACCGCTACCTGATGACCGCGCTCCAGGCGACCGCCGGCGCCAACCTCACCTGGCTGCGCGACAAGATCGTGGAGTACGACGACCCGATCGTCAGCGCCGGCCACGTGAGCCGTGACGAGGGCACCATCTTCGACGCCTTCGACAAGATCATCCCGACGGTCCCAGCCGGCGCGAACGGCGTCCTCTACACCCCCTGGCTGTACGGCGAACGCGCGCCGGTCGACGACCCGAACCTGCGCGCCGCGTTCCTCAACATCTCCCTCGACACCACCCGCTCCGACCTGCTGCGGGCCGTCTTCGAGGGCGTCGCGCTGAACACCCGGTGGCTGGCCAAGGCCGTCGACCGGTTCCTCGGCGCGCCGGTGGAGTCGATGGTCATCACCGGCGGCGCGGCCCGCTCCGGCTCGTGGTGCCAGATCTTCGCCGACGTGCTCGGCCACGAGATCCGCCGGGACGCCAACCCGGTGACCGTGAACGCCCGGGGCGCCGGCTGGATCGGCGCGGTCGGCGCCGGGATGATCGGGTTCGACGACATTCCGGCGCTGAGCCGCAACGATCACGTCTTCACTCCCGGGCCGGATCACGCCCGCTACGGCGAGATCTACGACATCTACCAGGAGCTGCACAAACGCCTCGCGCCGGTGTACCGGCGGCTCAACCGCCCGGCCGGCTGACCTCCGGAGTGACGGCCCGCCGCCACGGGCCGTCACTCCGGTCAACAACGCCACGGGTCACCGACGGGTCACGGGTAGGAGGTGGGCGGCGGGCCACTGGGCGGCGGGCCACCATAGGGCGGGCCACTGGGCGGTGGGCCACCGGCCGACGGCGCCTGCGGGCCGGGCGGGGTGATCGCCGCGTCCAGGCCGTCCAGGATCTCCTCGATCTGCGGCCGCAGGACGCGCCAGTCACGGCCCGAGGCGAGCGCCTCGTTCTCCGCGTCGACGGCCGCCGTGAGATCGCGCAACAGCACCGCGATCCCGGTGGCCCGGGCCTGGCGGGCGGCGTCCGAGGGCTGGGTGGACAGCCGGCCCCAGCCATTGATCAGCGCGGCCAGGTCGCCGCGGACCCGCGGCCAGGTGTTCGCCCGCTGGACCGGATCGGCGGAGGCCAGCACGGGCGTCAGCCGCGCCTCGGTGACCATGCGGGTCTCGGCGGACAGGGTGCCCGCCTCGGCGTCCCAGGTCGCCGTCCGCCGGGAGCGGCTGATCAGCAGGACCGCGGCCAGTCCGGCGAACAGCAGGAACAGCAGGATCCAGCCCCAGACGCCACCGGAGTCGTCCTCCGCGGCGATCGGCACCACCTCGGCCGACGACGAGGTGGCCGCCGGCGCCGGTGTGGTGGCCTCCGGGGTCGGCGTGGTGGTCTTGGGCGGCACCACGGTCACCGTCACCTCCACCTTGGTGGTGGACGGCTTCTCCGGTGTCTTCTCAGGTTCCTGCGGCTGCTGGCCGGTCCGGGTCGGTTCCGGTTCGCCGGTCGGTTCCGGTTTCTCGGTGGTCCTGGTCGGTTCCGGCTTCTCGGTACGGGTCCTGGTCGGTTCCGGCGTATCTGCGGGCTCCTCGTCGGCGGTGCGCTCGATCGACGGCAGGGTGGACGGCAACGTCCGGTTCTCCCCCTCGCCGCCGCACGCCGCCGTCGCCAGCAGACAGAGAAGCACGGCCGTCACGGCGGCCGGCCGGTATGCCCGTTGCATCATGTCCACTCCCCAGTTCGGACTTCCGGTCAGGCGACGATCCGCATCTCGCGGCTGGTGTTGTTGAAGCGGCGGCCACCGTTCCCGGTGACCGTGACGATGTCCTCGATCCGTACGCCGAACCGGCCGGGCAGGTAGATCCCCGGCTCGATGGAGAAGCACATTCCGGGTACGAGCGGCCGCGTCTCACCCTCGATCAGGTACGGCGGCTCGTGGGTGGTCAGGCCGATGCCGTGGCCGGTGCGGTGGATGAACTGCGGCCCGTACCCGGCGTCCTCGATCACCGTGCGGGCCACCCGGTCGATGTCCTCGCAGGTCGCACCGGGACGGACGGCCTCGAAGGCGGTCTGCTGGGCGTGCCGCACCACGTCGTGGATCTCGCGTTCCACATCGGTCGGCTCGCCGACGTGCACGGTACGGGTGGTGTCCGAGCCGTACCCGTCCTTGAGCCCGCCGAAGTCCAGGACCACCATGTCGCCCTCGACGATCACCCGGTCGCCCATCTCGTGGTGCGGGTCGGCGCCGTTCGGGCCGGACCCGACGACGGTGAAGTCGACCTGGCTGTGGCCGTGTTCGCGGAGCAGCCCGGCCAGTTCGGTGCCGACCGCGTGCTCGGTCCGGCCGGCGAACCGGGCCGCGACGATCTCCTCGTACGCGGCGTCGGCGGCCGCCCCGGCGCCGGCCAGCCGTTCGATCTCGTCGGCGTCCTTGACGGCCCGCAGCATCGGCAGGGTTCCGGTCATCGACGTGAACCACGATGCCGGCAGCTCGCGTTGCAGGGCCAGCAGGTGCAGGGCCCAGGCCGAGTCGGAGATGGCGTAGCGGCCGTCGGCGGCGAGCAGCCGGGCGGCGGCCGCGTACGGGTCGGCGCCGTCACGCCAGTCGCTGATCGTCACCGCGCCCACGCCCGGGGCCGCCTCGGCGTCGGCGCGTTCCAGGGTGGGGACGATCAGGCACGGCTCGTGGTCACGGTCGAGCACCAGCATGGTGATCCGCTCGGTGATGGCGGTGGGCCGGTAGCCGGTGAGGTACACGAGATCCGGGCCCGGCGTGACCAGCAGGCCGGTGAGCCCGGCGTCGGTGGCCTGGGCGACCGCCCGTTCCATCCGGGCGGTGAAGTCCTTCGTGGTGAACGGTCGTGGCGTCATGCCGGGGCACCTCCGGAGGCCGCGACCGGGCGGGTCGGGATCGTGTGGCTGGTCGCGGCCGCAGCGGCGGCCAGTTGCACGGCGCCCGCCGGGTCACCCCGGTGCCGTCCCATCAGGACGGCGAGCGCGACACCGGCCGCCGACAGCAGCGTCAGCAGCAGGGCCGCACCGGCGAGGCCGGCGGCCAGGGCGTCGCCGGCCGGTTCCCCGGCGGTGGCGTGCGAGTCGCTCACCGCGGTGAAGACCGTGGAGGCCGCCGCCACCGCGAGCGAGCCGCCGACGTACCGGGCCATGTTGGAGATGCCGGAGGCCTGGCCGACCTCGTCGGCCGAGACCGCCGAGGTGGAGGCCGACGAGGCCGGCCCGTTGGCGAAGCCGAGGCCGACCGACAGGACCATCAGCGGGATCACGAAGGTCGCGTAGCTCCAGTCCGCGGTCACCAGGATCATGACGCCGGCGCCGGCCACCGCCAGGGCGAAGCCGAGGGCGACCGCCTGCCGCGGTCCGATCTTCACGGCCAGCGGGGTGATCAACGGCGTCACCGCGATCATGGCGGCCGCCGCCGGCAGGGTGGCCAGACCCGCCTCCAGGGCCGTCATCCCGAATCCGGCCGGGTCCTGGAAGTAGAGGCTGAGCAGGTACATCAGCGCGTTGATGATGCCGGCCACGAGCAGGATGGCGAGGGTCGACCCGATCAGCACCCGATTGCGGAGCAGCCGCAGGTCGACGAGCGGGGCGGTGGCCCGGCGCTCGGCGGCGACGAAGCCCGCTCCGCCGAGGACCGACAGCACCAGGCAGCCGATCGTGGGAGCGGACGCCCAGCCCCAGCCGCCGCCCTCGCTGAGCGCCAGCACCAGCGGCACCAGAGCGACCGCGACCAGGACGGTGCCGAGCACGTCGATCGAGCGCGGCCGGTCCGGGTCGCGTGATTCGGCGACCGCAGCCAGGGTGACCGGGATGCAGGCCGCGGCGATCGCCGCGTCGATCCAGAACAGTCCCTGCCAGCCGGTCGTGCCGACCAGGACCCCGCCGACGAGGGGGCCGACGGCCGCGCCGACGGCCGACGCCGCACCCCACAGGGTGATGGCCTTCAGCTGCCCGGTGCCGGACGATCCGACCGACAGCAGGCTCATTCCGCAGGCGAGGATGGTGGAGCCGGCGGCGCCCTGGATCATCCGGCCGCCGATCACCCCGGCCGCTCCGCTGGACAGGGCGATCAGGGCGCAGGAGAGCACGAAGAGGACCAGGCCGCCGAGGAAGATCCGGCGGCGGCCGAAGACGTCGCCGAGCGCGCCGGAGGTGACGATGACGGCGGCACCGACCAGCATGTAGCCGGTGACGGCCCACTGGAGCACGTCGATCGGGGCGCCGACGTCCTCGCTGATCGCCGGCAGCAGGATCGTGACGGCGGAGGTGTTCGCGTTCACCACCAGCGCGGACACGCACGCGGCGAACAGGACTCCGCGCCCCGCCGCCCGTCCGGCGCCGGCTGCCGGGGCGTCGTGACCTGTCGTGGACATCTAGGTCCCTTCGGATGGGCGCCACGTGATGCCGCCAATCTCCCGTCCGGGTGCACCGCCCGGCATCGCTCGCGCCGGATGAATTTGATCCCGCAGCGCTACGACCGGTGCGCCTCCACGTCTACCTTCTGCGCATGAGCGACTCGACGATCTTCGACCGCGAGTTGCAGCGGTTCCTGCTGTTGCTGGGCAGCGCGCTCACCGCGGCCGGCGAGGCGGTCAACGAGATCGAGGAGCGTCTGCTGCGGGTGGCGGTGGCCTACGGCGCGGTCCAGGCCCGGTTCGTCGTGCTTCCCACATATGTCGTCATGTCGCTGGAGCCGGGCTACCCGGCGACGCTGGAGCCGACCCGGGCGCTGAGCCGCGGGCTGCGCCTGGACCAGACCGCGGCTGTCTACGAGGTGCTGCGCGAGGCCGAGCAGGGCCTGATCTCACCGGCCGAGGGCAGCCTCCGGATCCGGGAGATCGCGCGGATGCGGCCCCGGTTCGGCCCGGCCGTGCAGATTCTCGGGTACGCCGTGCTGACCGCCGGAATCTGCCTGATCCTCCAGCCGACCTGGATCGACCTGGTGTTGTCCGCGACCTTCGGCGTGCTGGTGAGTGTTTTCAAGCAGATCGCGGCCCGCTGGACCAGCCTGCGCATGATCATGCCGGTGACGGCCGCTTTCGTGGTGGCGGCGCTGAGCTTCCTGATCGCCGGAGGCGGCTGGGCGGACGCCGATCTGCGGTCCATGGTGGCGCCGCTGGCCACCTACCTGCCCGGCGCCATCCTGACCATGGCGGTAGTCGAGGTGTCGGCGGGCGAGATGGTGACCGGCGCCAGCCGCCTGGTGACCGGCATCCTGCAACTGCTGCTGCTCGCCTTCGGGATCATCGGCGCCGCCCAAGCGGTCGGCCTGCCCCGCGCCGAGGAGCTGGTGAGCGCGCCGCAGAACTCGATCGGCGCATGGGCGCCCTGGCTCGGCGCGCTGGTCGTCGCCGTCGGCAACTACCTGGTGCACTCCGGCCCACCCGGTTCGCTGGGCTGGCTCTGCCTGGTGCTCTACTCCGGGTGGATCGCCCAGTACTTCGGCGGCCTGGTGTTCGGCGGCTACCTGAGCGGCTTCCTCGGCGCGCTGCTGCTGACCGTCGTGGCGTACCTGGTGGAACGGGCCCCGTCCGGGCCCCCGGCGCTGGTCTCGTTCCTGCCCGGCTTCTGGCTGCTGGTGCCGGGCGCGCTGAGCCTGATCGGCCTCACCGAGTACCTGAGCCAGGACTCGGTGCACGGCGTCTCGGACCTGATCCGCGCGCTCGGCTCGATGCTGGCCATCGCCCTCGGGGTGCTCTGTGGTCATCCGATCTATCGCGGGCTCGCCCGGGCGCTGGCCATCCGGAATCTGAGGCAGGAGCTGGCGTGACGGCGCCGCGAACCGTTCCCCAGGGGTGAGGTGAGGACCGGCCGTTCCGGCCGATGATCCGCGGAAACCCCTCGATCGGAGGCAGCGTTGAGTGCGATGGACGTGCCCGCCACGGAGCCGGTGGGCGACAAGGGTGCGAAGCCGGGGACGGCCCGCACCATCCAATACATCTCCTGGGTCGCTCTGGCGCTGATGACCACGAGCTCCGTGGCCAGCCTGCGTCCGTCGCCCACGATGGCCGTCTACGGGCTGGCCAGCATCTTCCTCTACATCGTGCCGGCGATCGTCTTTCTGCTGCCGACCGCGCTGGTCTCGGCGGAGCTGGCCTCCGGCTGGGAGGGCGGCGTCTACAAGTGGGTCAGCGAGGGCATCAACAAGCCGGCCGGGTTCCTGGCGGTGTGGTGCCAGTTCGCCATGACGATCTTCTACTACCCGAGCCTGCTCGGGTTCGTGGCGAGCACGCTGGCGTACGTCATCAATCCGGACCTGGCCTCCAGCGGCGTCTGGACCGCGATCGTCATCATGGTCTGCTACTGGACCGGCGTGTGGGTCTCGTCCCGCGGCACCGGCGGCGTGGCCGGCCTGGCCAGCGGCGGCCTGATCATCGGCACCCTGATCCCCGGGGCGCTGCTGGTGATCCTCGGCATCGCGTTCCTCGGCCAGGGCAACGAGTCGGCCGCGCCGATGACCGCCGACAACCTGATCCCGGCCTGGGCCGGGCTGTCCAGCCTGGTGCTGATCGTGAACAACTTCCTGTCGTACTCCGGCATGGAGATGAACGCGGTGCACGTCGGCTCGCTGAAGCAGCCGGGCCGGGAGTTCCCGAAGGCGATGTTCCTGTCCATGGGCCTGGTCCTGCTGATCTTCATCCTGCCCGCGCTGGCGATCAGCTGGATCGTGCCAGCCGAGCAGCTGTCGCTGACCGCCGGCGTGATGCAGGCGTTCGACCACGTGTTCGCCGCCTTCGACTCGCAGTGGCTCACCCCGATCCTCGGCGTCATGCTGGTCGCCGCCTCGCTCGGCGGCATGCTCACCTGGCTGGCCGGCCCGTCCAAGGGCCTGCTGCTGATCTCCAAGCAGGAGGGCTACCTGCCGCCGTTCCTGCAGCGGCTGAACAAGCACGGCGTGCAGCAGAACATCCTGGTCACCCAGGGTCTGATCACCACGGTCATCGCGCTGGCCTACGCGTTCATCCCGGACGTCTCCAGCGCGTACTGGATCTTCTCGGTGATCACCACGCAGGTCTACCTGATCATGTACCTGCTGATGTTCGTAGCCGCCGTCCGGCTGCGCCGCAGCCACCCGGAGCACCCCCGCGGCTACCGCGCCCCGATGCTCACCGGCCTCTGCGGCGTCGGCTTCGCCGCCTCGCTGGCCGCCCTGCTCATCGGTTTCGTCCCGCCGTCGCAGTTCGGCTCCGGCAGCGTCGGCGTCTACCTGGCCGTCGTCGCCGGCGGCGCGCTCGGCCTCGGCCTGCTCGTCCCGTTCCTCTTCTACCGGCTGCGCAAACCCTCCTGGAAGGAAGTCTCCGCATGATCAAGCAACACAAGGCGCTGACCGTCTCCGTCGTGGTGCTCGTCGTCCTGGCCGGGTTCGGGCTGATCAACCGCTACCGGCGGCGGGAGTTCCGGGCATGATGCGGGACACCAGGGTGGTCGCCTGGATCTCCATCGGGGTGCTCGTGGTGATGGCCGGGATCGGCGTGCTCAGCCACGCCGGCGCCAAGCAGGGCGCGGCGGCCCAGGAGAAGGCGGACCAGCTCGTCGCCGAGCTCACCGCGGCCGGGCTGCGGGCGCCGGCCACCGACCAGATCGTCCAGGTGCTCGGCGACGACGGCGGCGCGGTCTGCCTCGACCCGGGCGACGCGCTGCGCCGCGGAATCCTCTACGGCCAGCTCACCAACGGCGCGGCCGGCCCGGGACAGCGGCCGGTGATCGCCGGCAACAACGTCGTCCAGGGCCAGCTCATCATCATGAAGGTCTACTGCCCCGGCCACCTGGAGGAGTTCCAGGAGATCGTCGACGACCTCAAGCTCGCGGAGGTGGACACGTGAGGGAGAGGATCGATTCCCTGATGGGGCGGGCCCGCATCGACCTCGGGGAGCTGGTCGCCATCCCGTCGGTGGCCGACCCACGCCAGTACCCGCCGGAGGAGTGCCTGCGCGCGGCGAACTGGGTGGTCGACCGCTTCGCCGAGGCCGGCTTCACCGGCCTCGGCCTGCACGAGACCAGCGACGGCAGCAGAGCGGTCTTCGGGGTACGCCCGGCCGCCGACCCGAACGCGCCGACGGTCCTGCTGTACGCCCACTACGACGTGCAGCCCCCGCTGGACGAGGCGGCCTGGCACACCCCGCCGTTCGAGCTGACCGAGTCCGGCGGCCGCTGGTACGGCCGGGGCGCCGCCGACTGCAAGGGCAACATCGTCATGCATCTGACCGCGCTGCGGGCGCTCGGCGACGACATCGGGGTCAACCTGAAACTGATCGTCGAGGGTTCCGAGGAGCAGGGCACCGGCGGCCTGGAGGACTTCGTGGTCCGCAATCCGGAGCTGCTGCGCGCCGACGCCATCCTGGTCTGCGACACCGGCAACGCGGCGGTCGGGGTGCCGGCCGCCACGGTGACGCTGCGCGGCCTGGCGAACGTGGTGGTGAGCGTGGAGGCGCTGGCCGGGGAGCTGCACTCGGGCATGTTCGGCGGCCCCGCCCCGGACGCGCTCGCGGCGCTCGTCCACATCCTGGCCACGTTGCGCGACGCCGACGGCAACACCACGGTCACCGGGCTGGACAACGGCCAGACGTGGAGCGGGGCGCCGTACCCGGCGGAGCAGTTCCGCTCGGACGCGCGCCTGGTCGAGGGCGCGTCGCTGCTCGGCGACGGCACGGTCTCGGACATGGTCTGGGCCCGGCCGGCGGTCACCGTGCTCGGTATCGACTGCCCGCCCGTGGTGGGCTCGGCGGCGGCCATCCAGCCGCACGCCCGGGCCCGGCTCAACCTGCGGGTGCCACCCGGCACGGACGCCGTCAAGGCGCAGGACGCGCTGGTCGCGCACCTGCAGGCGGCCGCGCCGTGGGGGGTTCGGGTGACGGTCGAGCGGGAGGCGCTGGGGCAGCCGTTCGAGGCCCGGTCCGGCGGTCCGGCCTACCGGGCGCTGGCCGCGGCGATGCGGGAGGCGTACGGCCGGGAGATGGCGTACCTGGGGCAGGGCGGGTCGATCCCGCTGTGCAACGTGTTCGCCGAGACCTACCCGGAGGCCGAGGTCGTCCTGATGGGGGTGGAGGAGCCGCTCGCCCTGATCCACGCCCCGAACGAGAGCGTCGACCCGGGTGAGATCGCCCGGCTGGCCCACGCCGAGGCGCTGTTCCTGAGCGGTTATCGCAAGTAGACGAGCAAGCAGTCGGGCCGGGTGCGATGCGCACCCGGCCCGCTGTGCGTTCTCAGGCCGCGGCCCGGGAGGAGCGCAGCCCCGCGATCGCGCCGACGACCAGGCAGATGCCGGCGAAGACCAGGGTGGTCGCGCCGATCAGCAGGAAGGTGGCCAGACTCAGGCCGGGCCAGACCAGGATGGCGATCGCGGCGAGCAGCACGAACACGCCGAGCGCGATCCGCCAGCCGCCGCCCGGCTCGTGCCGGCCGAACGTCACCACGATCTCGCCGAGGCCGTCCAGGATCCAGCCGATCGCGATGATCAGCAGCAGCAGGCTCAGCGAGCCGGTGGGGTTCCGCACGCAGAGCACACCGACCAGGGTGACCAGCACGCCGAAGGCGCCGGCCAGGACCCGTTGCAGCGCCGGGGCCTCCCGGGCGATGATCGCCAGGACCGTCCGGGACACCCCCATCACCAGCAGGTTCAGCCCGAACAGGAAGGCGACCACCCGCAGGGTGGCCTCCGGCCAGGCGAACGCGACAACGCCGATCACCGCCACCACGATGCCTACGATCAGCCGTAGCCAGTAGCTCATCACGATCCTCCTCACTCGTCTCGGGCACGGCTGCCGTCGCCGTTGTCCCAGTTGCGGGGCCGCCAGTTCTCGACCACCTTGGCTACCGCGGTGACCAGGAACAACGAACCGGTCAGCGCCTCCACGACGGCGATCGTGCGGGCCGGATCGGTGGCCGGGACCAGGTCGCCGTATCCGGTGGTGGTCATGGTCACGAAGCTGAAGAACAACGAGTCGGACATGCCCGGTTCGCCGTCGTCGCCGAACAGCGGCCCCGGCTGGATGACGGCCAGGCACTGGTACGCGAACCCGAACGCCATCCCGATCAGCAGATAGGCGGCCAGCGCCCCCAGCAGGGTCTGCTTGTCGACACCGCGCTGGGAGCCGAGATGCCGCACGATCGCGAACGGGGCCAGCAGATAGAGGGCGCTGGCCGCCAGGAACGTCCAGCCGAACAACGGTGAGTCGTGGGACACCACCAGATTGAGCAGCGCCGCGGCCAGGGCCAGCAGGAACACCCCGGCCGCCGCGTATCGCATGCCGCTGCGGGCCCAGGAGACCCGCAGCGCCTGCCAGACGGTGATGGTCTGCACGAGCAGCAGCGCGGCCAACTGCCAGCGGTCCCGGACGAGCAGCGCCAGCACGTAGGTGCTGATGATCAGAAGCAGCACCAGTCCGTAGCCGGTCCGTGGCCGGAACCAGATCATAGTGGCCGTTCCGGCTCCTCGGACGCCGGCAGCCGCCGCACCTCGATGAGGCGCAGCCCGAGTCCGTGGATCCGGGAGATCAGCCCCACCACGGCGGATTGATCCGGCAGCGAGCCGTGCAGCACCGTCTCGGGCGGTTCCACGCTCACCGTCAGATCCTGCAGCTCTGTAAGAAGTTCATCGGGAATCACCCCGGAAACCCTGACCTGATATGTCGGCTCAGGCATCGTCCCTCCTTCTCCAACCCCTCCGGACCAGCCTGTCGGTCCGCCCGGCCGGGCGCGTCATTCCTCACGGATGACGGTCACGGTCAGGCGGCGGTCTCCGACTCCGATCCGCGGACCCGGGCGTGGAAGAGTCCGAGCTTGAACAACCGCTCCAGGCGCCGCACCGTGAACGGGTGCGACATCGGCAGCTGGGCCAGCTCGACCCAGAAACCGCGCAGCGACTGACCCTGACGGACCAGCTCGTCCAGGTCGGTGGTGTGCTCGGTGTGCCGGCCGGAGGCGAGCAGCACCAGGCCGGACGCGCCGGACGGGCACAGGTGGGCGCCGTGCCGGTCGCACGAGTACTCCCGCAGCCGCGACAGCGTCGGCCCGAGCACCGGGATGCGTTCCGAGTAGGCGACCGACAGCTGGTACCAGAGGCCGACGTGGTGCAGCCGGATGTGGCCCAGCTCGTGGCCGAGGATGAACCGCAGCCCGTCCCGGTTGTTCTCGTACAGGTTCACGAACAGCTCGTTGGCGAGCACCACGTAGTCGTGGCCGGTGGCCTGGGCGGCGAAGGCGTTCAGGGTGCCGTTGCCGTTGGCCAGGAACAGCTGCGGCCGGCGGCGCAATCCGAGCTTTCGGGCGAAATCGTCCATCGTCTCGTAGAGGCTGCCGTATTGTTTGGGCGAGAGCTGGACCGCGGTGCCGCGGATCGACGCCCGCTGCGTCTCACGGATCACGATGAGCGCCGGGACGAAGAGCAACAGTCCGATGAAGGCGGATCGGACGGTCACCGCCCAGCCGCTGTCCTGGAGTCGTTCGGGTAGAAGCGGCAGCGTGATCGCCGCCTGCACGATGGCCCAGATGATGATGATGTTCAGCACCACCATGAAGACGTAGAACGGCAGTTCGGCGGGATGCCGAAGCCTGGGGGGTACGGCGCCCTGCCGTGATGACGTCGACACTGAGGTCCTCCTGTCCTGTGTCCTGCTGTTCATCCCGATTGACCGGTGACGATCCACCGCGCTGGCACGCCCCGCCTCATCCCGCCGGAATGAGGACCGGCGACCGCGCCACGGCGACGCTTCGGAACAGACCCGTACGCGAAGGGAGTTCCGCCATGTCATCGACCCGGCGCAATCTCGCTCGGCTCGCCTTCTGCGCCGCCACGGCGGCCGTGGTCCTGCTGCTCGCCGTCGCCGGCCTGCGCGCCAGCCTCAACCTGATCCTGGCCGCCGTCCTCGGCAGCGCCGTCGGCCTGTCCGCGGCCTGGTGGTTCCTCACCCATCGCGGCGTGCAGCGGTGGCTGGCCGGCGTGGTGGTGGTGCTGGCCCCGCTCACCGTCACCGTCTTCTACGCCCAGCAGCGGCTGCTCTGGGTGGTGATCCTGTTCGGTGCGCTGTGGGCGGCGGCGGTCGCGGCCGGGCGGCGGGCGCTGGCCGAGCCGGGTGACGGTCCGGAGGAGTTCGAGACACCGGCGCCGCGTCACCCGTACCTGATCATGAATCCTCGCTCGGGTGGCGGGAAGGTGGGGCGTTTCCGCCTGGCCGAACGGGCCCGCGAACTCGGCGCGCGCGTGCATGTCATCGATGAACCGAACGCGGACGTCGCGGAACTGGCCCGGCAGGCGCTGCGCGACGGCGCGGACCTGCTCGGCGTCGCCGGCGGCGACGGCACCCAGGCGCTGGTCGCCGGGATCGCGGCCGAGCACGGCGTGCCGTTCCTGGTGATCTCGGCGGGCACCCGCAACCACTTCGCGCTGGATCTGGGCCTGGACCGGGAGGACCCGTCGACCTGCCTGGACGCGCTCACCGACGGGGTGGAGGTGCACATCGACCTGGGCCGCATCGGCGACCGGACGTTCGTCAACAACGCCTCGTTCGGGGCCTACGCCACCGTGGTGCAGAGTCCCGCCTACCGCGACGACAAGGTCGGCACCACCCTGGACCTGCTGCCGGAGACGCTGGCCGGGCAGAACGGCCCGCAACTGGAGCTGCGCGTCGACGGGGTGACCGTCACCGGGCCGCAGGCGGTGCTGGTCAGCAACAACCCCTACGCCACCGCCGACATCGCCGGTCTGGGCCACCGCCCCCGGCTCGACCAGGGCGCCCTCGGGGTCCTGGCGGTCACCGTACGCGGCACGGCCGACGCGGCCCGCCTGGTCGGCGGCCGCGGCCGGTCCCGGTCGGTGCTGATCCGGACGAGCACCACGGCGGTGGTGGAGGCGGCCGCGCCCGAGGTGCCGGTCGGCGTCGACGGCGAGTCGATCCTGATGCCCACGCCGGTGGTCTGCGAGATCCGGCCGACCGCGCTGCGCGTCCGGGTGCCCCGCCGCCGGCCCGGGGTCCCGCCGATGCTGCCCGAGATGGACTGGACACGACTGCGGCGGCTGGCCTGGACCAGCCGCCGCTAGACCCCGCGCGTCAGTAGTTCGCGGCCGCGGCCGTCTCGAGGTCGTGCAGGGCCTTGGCCTCCTCGGCGGCCATCAGGCCGATCCCGACCAGATCCAGCGGGCTGATGAACCCGTCGGACAGCCGGAAGCCGCCGGCCCGGGCGATGGCGTCGCGCAGCGGCACCGCCCAGTGGTGCTCGATCAGCAGCAGCGCCGCGGCGCTGTCGTTCGGGATGTCACCGAGCACGTCCCAGGCCCGCTGGTCGCCGAGGACCGCCACGCCGTCGACGGCCGCCTCGGCGCCCCGCTCGGCGCCGACGATCAGGCCCTGCTCACCGTCGAGGCCGAGACCGATCAGGGCGCCGACCTTGCTGCCCAGCTCGATCGCCTCCTCCTGGGTGAGGTTGCTCAGGTGCTTCACCTCCACCTCGCCGTCGGCGTCCTTGTGGACCGCGAGCGCGTCGATCACGCGGACGGTGTCGCTCTGCCGGAGTCGTTCCAGCTCGGCGATGATCTCGCCGTGGAAGTTCGGGTGTTTGAAGCCCAGCACGATCAGCTGGACAGGTCCGATGGACATCGTTCTTCCGCTCCTCCACTCGACCGTTCAGACGTGGTCACGCCCGATTTCGATACTCCGGCCGGCCGGTCCGGGGCCGCCTCATCCGGTACGGGTGAGGACGCGACCGGCCCGCACCGAGTCCACTGGGGTTAGACCCGAGCATCGAGGAAGGGAACAACGACATGGCAACCCTCGTCGCCATCGGCTACGACGACGAAACCACCGCGACCGCAGCGTCGCTGGAGGCACACCGCCTGGCCAAGGACCTGATCATCCAGCCTGACGCGATCGCCGCGATCATCCGCGACAAGGAGGGCAAGTTCCACGTCACGACCAGCCATCACGAGGTGGCGGCCGGGACCACCTGGGGCATGTTCTGGGGCTTCTTCTTCGGGCTGCTGTTCTTCATCCCGGTGCTGGGCATGGCGGTCGGCGCCGGCCTGGGCGCGCTGACCGGCAAGCTCGGCAAGAACGCGATCAACAAGGAGTTCCAGCAGCAGGTCCGGGACCTCCTCCAGCCGGGCACCTCGGCGCTGTTCCTGGTCGTCGAGAAGGTCACCCCGGACAAGGCGATCCAGGCGCTGTCCCAGCTCGGCGGCACCGTGCTCAAGTCGTCGCTGTCCAAGGAGGCCGAGGCCGAGCTCCAGGACGCCCTGCACGGCTCCGAGCAGTCCGCCTGACATGCACAGAACCTCGGGGCTCGTCACGTTCGCGACGGCCCTCTGTGTCCTCGCCGCCGGCGCTGGTTGCGCCGGCGGCGAGGCCGCGGACGCCTCGGCCGAACCGGCGGTCTGCGAGAGCTTCGCGGCCGCCCAGAACACCGTGACCCACATCAAACAGGCCAACGTCTCGGAGAACGGGCTGACCGCGCTGCGGCCGTACGTCTCCGAGCTCATCCAACAGCTCACCCAGCTCGCCGCCGACGCGAAGGCGCAGTTCAGCCAGCAGGCCGACCAGCTGCGGGCGTCCGTCGACGTGCTGTCCGCCAGCGTGGACAAGGCCCGGGACAACCCCGACCTGGCGAACCTCGGCGCCGTACGCCAGGCGGTCGACGGGGTCCGGGCCACCGCCCAGGCGCTCGCCGACTCGCTGAAGAACACCTGCTGACGTGCTCCTGCGCCGCCTCGACGACCTCCAGCGGCGCCGGCCCGTCCTGGGCTTCTGCCACGCGGTGATCTGCAAGTACCTGGACGACTTCGGTCTCCGGGAGGCCGCGCTCATCACGTACTACGGCTTCCTCAGCCTCTTTCCCATCCTGCTGCTGGGGGTGGCCGTGGTGTCGCGGGTGCTGGCCTCCCGGCCCGAGCTGCGCCAGGAGCTGGTGGCGGCGATCGTGCCGCCGGGGCTCCAGCCGGGCATCGAGGCGTCGATGGCGGACCTGTCCACGTCGCGTACCGCCCTAATCGCCGGCGCGGCCGGGCTGGTGTTCTCCGGGCTCGGGGTGGTGCTCTCCGCGTACGAGACGCTGAACCACCTGGCGGCCGTCCCGATCCGGCGGCGCGCCGGCGTCGTCTCCCGCTACCTGCGCGCGGTGGCCGGCCTGATCGTCATCCTGATCGGCGCGGTGGCCGCCGGCGCCCTGAACGCCGCCTCGGCCGGCGCCGTGCCCGAGCTCGCCGGCGAGGTCGCCGTCGTCTTCCTCACCCTGATCGCGCTGACCCGGCTGCTGCTGATGCGCCGGGCGCCGCTGCGTTCGGTGTGGCCGGCCGCGGCGATCGGCGCGGTGGCGGTGACCACCGCGCTGGCCGTCGCGGCCGCGGTGCTGCCCGGTCTGGTCCAGCGGGCCGGCCGGGTCTACGGCGCGTTCGCCGGCGCGGCCGGCGTCTTCACCGTGCTCTACCTGCTCAGCAACGCGCTGGTGATCGCCGCCGAGGTGGCCGCGGTCCGGCACGCCCGCCTCTGGCCGCGGGCCCTGGATCCGGCCCGGCCGACCGAGGCGGACGCCCGGGCCATGACCCTGCTGGCCCGCGAGCAGGAGCGGCTGCCGGCCGCCCGGATCGACTACGAGCTCGGCTGAGTCCTGGGCAGGAAGAACGCCGCCACCAGGCCGATCAGCCCGGCGCCGGCGACCGCCGTCATCGCCCACAGGTACGCCCGCCCCGGCGCCGCGCCGTCCACCCCGGCCACCAGGATGGTGCCGGTCAGCGCAGCGCCCAGCGACGAGCCCAGGTTGGAGACGCTGCGGGACAGCCCGGAGATCTCACCCTGGAGGTCCTCGCCGAAGCTCGACTGGACCACGTTGACCGACGGGGTGAGCATCCCGCCCAGGCCGAGACCGATCACGAACAGACCGGGCACCATCGTCCACACCGAGCCGGACGAGCGGCCCAGCGTGAGCAGCAGGGCGATGCCGGCGATGGTGACCACGAAACCCGCCATGATCAGGGTGCGCTGCGGGCGGCGCTTGGCCATCGGCTCGGCCCCCAGCGAGGAGATCAGCACACCGGCCGTGGTGGCGGTGAACACCCCGCCGGTCTCGATCGCGTTGAAGCCGCGGACCACCTGGAGGTAGGTCGACACCACGAACGACGTGCCCATCACCATGAGCCACTGCGTGTTCTGGGTGATCAGGCCGAGGTTGGAGGCCCGGTTGCGGAACAGCCGCAGGCTCAGCAGCGGTTCACGGCCGGACCGCTCGCGCCGCCGGACGGCGACGAAGAACCAGGTCAGCACCAGCGCGCCGGCGGCCAGCAGGGCGATGCACAGGCGGATGTCGTCGTCGGTGGCGAGGATGCCGAGCACGATCAGGATCAGGCCGGCCGCGGAGAGCACCGCGCCGCCCACGTCGAAGGGCCGGGACCGGTCGGCGGGCAGCGGGTCCTCGACGGCCCGGCGGCTGAGCAGGACGATCACCAGGACGACCGCGGCCTGGGCCACGAACGCGGCGCGCCAGCTCACGGCGTACGCGATGAAACCGCCGATGAGCGGGCCGGCGACGGCGCCGACACCACCCATCGCGCTGATCGCGCCGAAGGCGCGGGCCCGGGCGCTGACGCCCTGGAAGAGCAGGGTGGTGAGGATGTAGACCGGTGGGATCAGCAGCGCCGTGCCGACGCCCTCGAACACCGAGTATCCGATGATCAGCACCGGCAGGCTGGGCGCGAGCGAGCTGATCAGCGCTCCGGCGCCGAACAGCAGCAGCCCCAGGATGAGACACCATTTGCGGCCGAAGACGTCGGTGAGCTTGCCGCCGGGGATCATCAGTGCGGCCATCACCAGCAGGAACAGGGTGATGGCCAACTGCACGCCGTGGACGTCGGTGTCCAGGTCACGGCTGATGTCGCTGATCATCACGTTCATGTTGGAGCCGGCGAAGGAGCAGATGAACTGCGCCAGCGCGAAGGCGATCAGCGCCTTTCGCAACCCGGCCGGGAACCGCGCGGCCCTGGACTTCTCTTGGGTCATGGGACCGAGCCTGCTCGGCCGCGGCCGAACAGGCATCCTCCCGAACGCATGAGGAAACTAGGAACGCAGGTCGCGGCTCCAGCGTGGGCCGACCTCGAGCCACTCCTGCTGCCAGGCCCGGGCCCGGTGCCGGTCCAGCAGGATCAGGCCGATCTTGCGCATCCCGTTCAGCGCCGCCGCGGCCAGGACGATCATCACCACCGCGACCAGGCCGGCCTTGGCGACCGGATTGTGGTCGGACGGCGCCTCGCGCTGCTGGCCACTACGGGTCACCCAGATCGTCACCTCCTCACCGGTCCGCTGCGTGGGCGCCACCCCGATCTCGCCGGCGTGGCGGGTGCCGTCCGGCGCGGTCCACCGGGCCTGGGCCGTGCCGGGGGTGGGCGCCGCCGTTCCGGCCGCGTCCCCGCTCAGCGACGGCGGCACGGTGACCAGCTCGGCCGGCACCTGGAAGGCGTTGCGCCGGTCGCGCATCGCCTCGGCGGTCGCGGACTCGTAGGCGCCACCGGCCGCCCACCAGGCCAGCACCGGTCCGCCCAACAGGAACAGCACGAAAAGGCCCAGCAGCATGCCGGCCTCGACCCGGTCCGAGGCCCGCCACAAGGGGTTGTTCTTCCGGACGAACATCGCCTCACCCTCCCTGCCACTCCGGCCGATCATCCGTTGCCACCGAGCCGGGACGGTTCACCCGCACCGGATGAGGATGAGCACGCCCCGGTTCGGCGACGCTTTCGGACATGACCCGTTCAATGTGGGTACGCTTGAAACACGAGAGCGAAGAGGCCACCGCCTCCGGGATCTACGGCTTGATCGTCGGCGCCGCGGTCCTGGTCGCCTCGCACGCTCCCACCGTCGCGCGGGCGGTGTTCGCCGTACTGGCCACCCTCACCATCTACTGGCTGGCCGAACGCTATGCACGGATCGTGGCCGAGCGCATCCACGCGGGACAGCGGCCCACCTGGCACACGGTACGCCGCCAGCTCACCACCGGCTGGGAGATGGTGACCGCGAGCGGCCTGCCGCTGCTCGCACTGATCGGGTCCTATTTCCTGGGCGGGGCGACGATCGATACCGCGGTGCTCGCCGCACTGATGTGCTCCACCGTGCTGCTCTGCCTGTCCGGCTGGCTGATCGGCTCCAACGGCCGGCTGCAACCCGGCGAGCGGCTGGCGTCCATGCTGGTCGCCGGCGGGTTCGGCGCCACGCTCATCATCCTGAAGACGCTCCTGCACTGACCCGCACGTGCACGACCCGGCCGACGTGCCAGCCGTCCGGGCCGAGATTGCGCTCCCGGACCTCGATCTCGCCGCGGTCCACGCTGATCACGCTCCACGAACAGGAGGAGCCACGGACCCGGTGGCTGGTCGTGGTCCCGGCCACCACGAACACCTGGTGGCCGAGCACCCGGACGTCCGGGACGTGGGTGTGGCCGGCGAGCACCAGGTCGACACGGGCCGCGCGGACCGCGGCCAGCAGATGGCGCCGGCCGAGCAGCGCGGCGGTCCCGGTGGCCAGCGGCGGGTGGTGCAGCGCGAGCACCCGCACGTCGCCCGGGGGCGCCGCGCCCAGGACGCGGACCACCTCGCCGGCCTGGCGGGAGGTGACCCGCCCGTTCTTCCACCGCCACCGCGGCATCGACTGCAGACCCAGGGCGGTGATTCCGGGGACCTTCCGGACCGGTTCCAGGTCCCCGTCGATCCAGCTCTTCCAGCGATCGTACGGCGTGAGCGCGCGCCGCCAGTCGACCAGCGGCACGTCGTGGTTGCCGGTGACCGCCAGCACCGGTCCGGGCAGCCGGTCGAGCAGCTCGCGTACCTTCCGGAACTCCCGCTCCCGGGCCCGCATGGTGAGGTCCCCGGTGACCACCGTGAGGGACGGCCGCACCGCCTCCACGTCGGCCGCGATACTCGCCACCGCGACCGGGTCGTGCGCCCCGAGATGCAGGTCGGACAGGTGCGCGATGATCACCGGCGGCCTCATCGGACAGCGTCCCGTTCGATCGGGCAGGCCAGGCAGCGGGGCCCGGACCGGCCCCGGCCGAGCTCGCCGCCGGCCACGGTGATCACTTCGATCCCCTGGCGGCGCAGATAGGTGTTGGTGGTGACGTTGCGCTCGTAGCCGACGATCACCCCGGGTTCGAGGACCAGGAAGTCGCTGCCGTCGTCCCACTGCTCACGCTGCGCGGCCCGCAGCTCCCCGCCGGTCTCCAGCACGTACGGCTTGTCGATGCCGAGGGTCTCGGCGAGGGTGGTGAACAGGTCGGCGTTGCGGTCCACCCGCAGCCCGTCCGGTCCCTCGCCGGGCTCCACCGTCCACGACCGCAGCGGCCCGTCCAGGTAGGGGTACATCACGAAGGTGTCCCGGTTGACCATCGTCATGAGCGTGTCGAGGTGCTCGACGCCGGACGAGCGCGGCAGCTCGACGGCGATCACCCGGGTCGCCGTGCCGCCGGTGAACAGGCCGCGGGCCAGGTTCTCCACGCCCATCGCGGTGGACCGCTCGCCCACCCCGGCCATCACCGCGCCGCCGCCGAGCACGTGGATGTCGCCGCCCTCCAGGGTGGCCGGCTGGTACGGGCGGTCGTCGCCGCCGTACCAGACGGTGACGTCGGCGAGGGCGAACATCGGGTGGAAGCGGTAGACGGCGGCGCAGTGCACCGTCTCGCGCAGCCGGGCCGGCGAGGCCATCGGATTGATGCTGACCCCGTCGTGGATCCAGGCCGAGTTGTCCCGCTGGAACAGGTGGCCGGGCAGCGGGTCGAGCACGAAGTCGTCGGCGTTCATCAGCTCCCAGCGGAGGCTGTTCACGGTGAACCCGGCCAGCTCGCTCTTGAGCACCCCGCCGATCAGGTAGTCGGCCAGCCGGTCGCTGTCGGCCTGCTCGGCCAGCCGCCGCAGCGGGCCGGCCAGCGTCGGCCCGGCGGTGTCGCCGGTGATGACCCGGTCGAGGATCCAGGAGCGTGCCCGGGGAATGGCCAGCACGTCGGTGAGCAGACTGCCGAGATAGTGCACCTTCACGCCGTGGCCGCGCAGTGTCGCGGCGAAGGCGTCGTGCTCCTCGCGCGCCCGCCGGGCCCACCGGATGTCCCCGCGCAGCAGGTCGGTGTCGCCCGGGCGCAGCCGGCCGAGTTCCACACCCGGGCGATGGAGGATCACCTGCCTCAATCGGCCGATCTCGGAGCCGACGTGGAAGGACATGCGCTACCCCCGGGAACTACGGTTCGGACAGCCGTGCCGGAAGCCTCTGGCAAACCGGCTGGTCGGGGCATCACTCCGGCCGGATGAACATCGAATGTACGCCTCGCGGGTCACGGTCCGGCGGGCGCGAAACGTCCCAGTTCGTCGTCCCCCTGCTGGATGATGCCGTAGCTGGACTCGGGCACCGGCTGCCAGGCTCCCTCCATCTCGCCGAGCGGCTCGGAGACGATCAGCCGGGTCTCCTCGGACAGCCGGCGCAGGGTGTCCAGTTCCGGGTGCAGCGCCCGCAGCGCGGTCATGTCGGTGCTGAAGTAGAGCGAGCGACTGCGGCCCTCGCTGGAGTACCGGAAGGTCCAGATCCGGTCGCCGTCGGTGGTGCCGACGGTCATCTGGAGCGGGTCCGGCACCCCGTGCCGGTGGGCCACCGACTCGATCAGGCCGGCCATCCGCTCCACGGCGGCGACCGGGCGGTCCCGCAGCCCGTACGTGATGGCCAGGTGGAACATCACCTCGGAGTCGGTGGAGCCGGCCATCGACGGGTACAGCTCGGGGTCGACGGCGAGCACCAGGTCCCGTTTGAGCCGGGCGAACTCCCGGATCGACCCGTTGTGCACCCACAGCCAGTTCTGGAACCGGAACGGGTGGCAGTTGCTCTGCTGCACCGGGGTGCCGGTGCTGGCCCGGATGTGCGCCAGGAACAGCGGCGAACTGGTGGCGTGGGCGAGTTCCCGCAGGTTGACGTCGCTCCACGCGGGGCCGACCGCGCGGAACAGCGCCGGCTCGCCGGCGGCGTCGACCGGGTACCAGCCGACGCCCACACCGTCGCCGTTGGTGGTCTCCACCCCCTCGCGCGAGTGCTGACTCTGGTCGATCAGCGAGTAGCGGGGCCGGTAGAGCAGGTCTTCGAGTCGGATGGGCGTACCGGAGTAGGCCAGCCAACGGCACATGACAGGATCCTCCAGGGTCGGTGACGGCCATCCTGGCCGTACCGGCCGGGTGCCGGGCTCACCCCTCGCGGATGAGGTCCGCCGACTTCCGGCAGCCGACCTGCTCCAGCCAGCCGACCAGCACCCGGTGCACGGCGTCGGCGCCGGTCAGTTCGGCCGGGACGGTCAGGGTCCGCGGGTGGATGAGCATCGGCCGGCTCTGCGCCCCGCCCATCCCGCCGTGACAGCCGATCAGCTCCTCGAACGCGGCGACCTCCTGCGACACCGGGTCGAACAGACTGTTGATCAGCAGGTCGCCGGTGTTCGCCAGGCCGTCGTGGCGGCGCAGGTCGTCGGCGGCCCGCGGGCCGAACCCGAGCAGCGGGTCCAGCCCCTCGACGTGGTCGTCGGCGAGCCGTCGCCGGCCGGCCCGGCCCAGCACGATCGGCCCGTCGGCGCGGGAGCGGACCATCACCCAGCCGATCCCGGGATGGCCGGTCAGTCCGGCCAGCAACGCGGGATAGCGTTCCTCGATCTCCTCGAGCGGCACCCGGCCGGGCACCCGGGCGAAGTAGACCAGCGCCAGGTTGCCGCCGGCCGCGACCACGATCTCCTCGGCGGCCGGCCGGCCGGGAACCTCGTCGTACCGCGGGGTGTCGCGGCTCAGCCCGGCCCGCAGCACCTTGGCCCGGCCCTTCTGCTCGTTCTCCTCCGGGACGGCCACCCCGCCCGCCGCGGTCAGCCGTCTGATCAGCTCGTCCAGGCGGACGCCGTAGCGCTGCTCGAAGGTGGCGCCCTGGCTCTGCCCGTGATCGGAGAGCACCACCAGGTGGTACGGCCGGGGCGCGGCCAGCGCCACCTCCTCCAGGGTGGCGAGCACCCCGTCGATGCCCTCCAGCGCGGCCAGCGACTCCGGCCGGGCCGGGCCGGCGTGGTGGGCGATCTCGTCGTAGTCGACGAAGTCGCAGAACACCACCGGGGCGCCGCGCATCATCTGCTCGGCGAGGACGGCCAGGTTCAGGTGCCGCAGCAGCACGTTGGTGGCGCCGCGCAGCAGCACGTACCGCCAGTCCCGGCGCATCCGCGGGATCACCTGGCGCACCCGTTGCCGCCGGGCCTGGTGCAGTTCCTTGACGATCTCACCGACGGTCAGCACCAGCGACCGGGTCAGGCCGAACGGGTCGAGCAGGTACGCGCTCAGGTAACGGGCCGGGCCGCTCTGCTTGGCGACCGTGCTCATGGTGAGCAGCGAGGTCGGGGCGTCGCCGGAGAAGACGTTGCTGACGCTGACCCCGCCCTCGGCCAGCAGCCCGCGGCCGTCCGAGCAGCGGGACTCGACCAGCGCGCTGTCGGCCGGCTGGTTGGTCACCACGAGGCGGCCGGTGGTCTTCTCGTACCAGCGGAAAGCCGGAACCTGATCGCTCGCGCCGTGCAGCAGTCCCGCCTGGCTGGCCGGCGTGGTCGCCGGCAGTTGGGCGTGCCATTCGGTCAGCGTGTGGCTGCCGGTGCTCAGCCACCGGCCCAGCGTGGGCAGGTTGCCGGCGTGGATCGCCCACCGGGCCAGCGGGGCGGACAGCCCGTCGATCTGGATGAACAGGACGCCCGGGGTGTCGGTCGGCGGCACGCTGCGCCGGAAGTGCCGGTTCACCCGCAGCAGATGCCGGGTGGCCACCCCCGGCTGGCCCGCGGTGATCACCCAGAGCCCGATGCTCATCAGGACCGCGCCGATCCAGGAGGCCCAGAAGGCGGGCCAGAACCCGTCCACGTGCACGCCCGGGGTGAGCCACAGGGCCACGTAGACCAGCAGCGACTGGGCCACGAGCCAGCCGAGCACCACGCCCGGCCACCCGATCGCGGACAGCACACGGACCAGCGCCGGGCGCACGGCCGCGCCGAGCAGCCCGACCAGGATCGCGGCGGTCAGGACGGCCCAGCCGTTGTCGGCCGAGATCCCCGGCAGGATCCCGGCCACGACACCGACCACCGCCGTGCCGAGCAGCACGGTCACCAACACGCGCACCATGGGTGTCAGTGTCGGCGTGGCTCATGGGGGCGGCCCCATCCGTACCGGATGAGGCTGACCGGCCGCCCGCGCCCCGACCATGAGCGGGTGACAGAGCCCGACCGCGCCTTCACTCCCGGACGGATCCTCGCCGCCGTGCCGGACCGGCTGCGGCCCCGCGCGGCGCTGCTGCTCGGCCATCAGACCGCCCTCGTGCTGCTGCGCACCGCCGGCGAACTGGTCCGGGTACAGATCTTCGACCGGTCGATGACGCTGGCCGCGCAGGCCTTCACGTCGATCTTCCCGGTGCTGATCATGATAGGCGCGTTGTCCGGCGGGCGGGCCCGGGATCACCTCGACAGCCTGGTACGGCTGCCGGCATCCAGCACCCGCCTGCTCGACGAGGCGCTCGCCGGCAGCCGCAGCAACGCGTTCGGGGTGTTCGGCAGCCTCATCGTGATCCTGTCGGCGACCGGGCTGGCCCGGGCGCTGGTTCGCGCGTACCGGGCGATCTGGGCGGTGCCCGGCCGCCGGGTCGGCGCGCGGGCCACCGCCTGGCAGATCGGCAGCGTGCTGATCCTGGTCGGCTTCCTGGTCGCGGTACGCCTGCTCGGCACCCTGGCCGGGCGGATCCTGACCCCGGTGATCGCGGGCACGCTGCTGGCCCTGCTCGCCGACGTGGCGCTGGCCGCCCTGTTGCCGCGCATCCTGCTCGGCCCGGCGGTGGGCCGGCTGCGGCTGCTGCTGACCGGCGTCGTCTTCGGCGCGATCATGCTCGCCGTCCGGCCCGCCGGGCACCTCTACCTGCCCCGCGCGCTGGAGTCCAGTTCCCAGCGGTACGGCACGATCGGCCTGGCGTTCACCTACATCGGCTGGCTGTACGTGCTGTCGTTCTGCCTACTGCTGTCCGCGGTGGCCGGCGGCATCCTCGCCGACCTCGGGGCGGAGCGCTTCACCCGGACGACCGGCCGGGCCACCCGCTGGTCAGGACGATCTACGCAGGTAAAGGGCCAGTCCGACCTCGGCCAGACCGGTCAGCAGACTGCCGGCGCCGGTCAGCAGGACCAGGGTGCCGAGCGACAGCGACGGCGTGAGCACGAAGACGATTCCGATGATCATGGACAGCGCCCCGACGATGATCAGGGCGGCCCGCATCGGACCGTGCGCGGTGGCCGCGCCGATCAGCAGGGCCAGGCCGCTGAGGATCCAGGTGGTCGCGAAGATGACCGCGAGGACGGCCAGGCCGGTCACCAGGTTCCGCAGGCAGACTAGACCGCCGATCAGCACGATGACGCCGACGATCCCGGACAGCAGGCTCCGGGCGACACCGGCGCCGGTCGGCAGGAAGGCTCCGATGATCTGGGCCAGCCCACCGAAGAAGAGCCAGATGCCGGTGAGCGCGACCATGATCCGCAGGGAGATGTCCGGCCAGATGAGTACGGTGAGGCCGAGCGCGATCGCGAGCAGGCCGGTGATCAGCAGCGTCCACCAGGGGAACGGCTGTCGGCGTACCTCGACGATGGGGTCGGGCCAGGTTTGTTCCACGTCGGTCATGGGGTGAGCGTGGGAGACGGCCGCCGCCACGGCATCACCCAAGACGGATGAGGGTTCTCAGAGCAGTCCGGCCTGCCGGGCCAGCACCACCGCCTCACGGCGACGACCGGCGCCCAGCTTGCGGTAGATCGACCGCATGTGCGCCTTGACCGTGTTGACCGAGATGCTCAGGTTGACGGCGATCTCCCCGGCCGTGAGCACGGTCGGCAGGTATTGCAGGACGTCGAGCTCACGCTCGCTGAGCGGCCCGGCCGCCTGTCCCGCGCCGAGCATCGGGATCTCGCCGGTGATCTCGCCGAGGACGCCGTCGCCGGCCGGGCCGCGCAGCTCGGTCAGCCACTGCTGGCGCTCGGCCAGCACCAGCACCCGGTGCGCGTCGTAGCGGCGGAACGGCCGCCGGATCCGCTCCGGTTCGGCAGCGGCCAGCGCGCGGGCCAGCGCCTCGCTGGCCACGGCACTGCGGCTCTGGGTGTCGGCGGCGAGGGCGGACAGCAGCCAGGCGCCGACCGCGGCGATCCGGTCGGCCCCGCCCCGGACCCGGGCGAGCAGCGGTTCGGCGGCGGTCAGGTTGCCGGTGGCGAGGTAGGCGCGGGCCAGGCAGACCTGTTCGGCGGCGATCAGGTCGGACTGTGCGGCGTACCGGATCAGGACGCCGGCGGCGTCGCCGAGCGCGAGCCGGATCTCCGCCCCGGCCAGGGCGATCAGCCGGTCCGCGAAGGGCGCCACCATCGGCGGCCCGGCCTCGGCGCGGATCTGCGCGAGCAGGGTACGGGCGCCGGCCGCCTCGCCCCGGTCCAGCGTGAGGCGGACCCGGACCAGGCCGGCCAGCACCGACATGGCGGCCTCCGGGACCTCACCGAGGGCGTGCAGCCCCTGCCGCAGCGCCTCCTCGGCCTCCGGCTCCCGGCCCCGCTCCGCCTCGATCAGCGCCCGCGCCAGGTAGGCCGGCGCGGCCGTGGCCCGGTGCTCCGCGTCGATCCGGCGGGCCAGCGCGATCGCCGTTTCCGCGTGCTCCTCGGCCTCACCCGGCGAGCCCTGCAGGAACGCCAGGCAGGCCAGCATGGCGAAGGAGTTGACCTCGATGTACGGCGTGCCGGCGGTCCGGGACGCGGTGGCCGCCGCCCACAGGTACCGGTCGGCGTGGTCGAGCCGGCCGGTCCACAGCCAGGCGGCGCCCTTGTTGTTCAGCGCCGCGGCCCGGTACTGCAACAGCGACGGCGCCTCGCCCCAGGTCAGCCGGGACAGCTGGGCGAGCAGGGCGGTGGAGGCGCTGGCCAGGTGCGGCATGTCGCCGTGCCATCGGATGACGGCGCCGGTCTCCAGCACGGCGAGCGCCGTCTCGGTCTCCGCCCGCAGCGGCGACGCCGGCCGCTGGGCGAGCAGCGCGCGGGCGTGGGCCATCCGGCGGGGCACGGCCGCCAGCTCGCCCCGGGCGAACGACAGGATGACCGCGCAGACCGCCATCTCCGGGCTGGTCGGCAGCAGGGCCGGCGGGATGCGGCCGAGCAGTTCGAGGAACTGGGGACGGTCCGCCGAGGTGTAGAGCGGCACGCCACGCTCGACGACCAGGGCGGCCAGCAGGTTCCAGTCCTCGGCGGCCGCCGCGTGGGTGAGCGAGGTCAGCGCGTCGCCCTGGCCGGCGTGCCAGCGGGCCGCGGCGCGGTGCAGCCGGGCGGGCGCGTCCGGCCACAGGTCGCCGAGCCGGTGGCGCAGCGCGGCGCGGACCATCGGGTGGTACCGGAACCACCGGCCGCCGGCCGGTTCCAGGAACAGCTTCTCCCGGACCAGCCGCTCCAGCGTGCGATGGCCGCCGGTGCCCCCGGTCAGGGCGTCCGCCAGCTCGCCGCAGATCCGGTCCGGCAGGCTGGTCCGCAGCAGGAAGGTCCGGACCTCGGCGGGCTGGGCGGCCAGCACCTCCCGGGTCAGGTACTCCCCCACCGCGTCCTCGCCGCCGTTCGCGGCGCCGGCGGCCAGCCGCAGGCCGGCGCCCCAGCCCTCGGCGCGGCGCACCAGCTCCGCGAGTCGCTCCGGCGGCAGCGCCCGGCCGAGCAGGGCGAGCAGCTCGGTGGCCTCCTCCGGACCGAAGCCGAGGTCGGCGGCGCGGATCTCGGTGAGGTCGCCGCTCATCCGCAGCCGGTGCAGGCTCAGGTCCGGCTCGCGACGGCTGAGCAACACGAAGCGCAACCGCTTGGGGATGGCGCCGAGTAGTCCGGTCAGGCTGGTGAGCACCCGGGGGTCGGCGATCTCGTGCAGGTCGTCGAGCACCACGACGACCGGCGCCTCGGTCGCGGTCACCGCCTCGGCGAAGGCCCGGCGCGGGTCGGCCCCGGAGCCGTCGCCGGTGACGGTCACCCCGGCGGCGCTCAGCGACCGGTGGAGATCGGCCCAGAAGGCGTACGGGTCGTCGTGCCGCTCGTCGAGGGTGAGCCACGCGACCGGCCCGGAGAGGGAACGGGCGGTCGCCCAGGTGGCGGTGAGCACGGTCTTGCCCCAGCCGGGCCCGGCGCAGATCAGGGTGACGGCCCGGCGGACCCCCACGTCCAGGGCCTCGACGAGACGCCCCCGCCAGACCAGGCCGGTGGGCAGGCGGGGCGGAAGGTTGTGGTCCACCGCTATCGGCACGGTCGAACGGGTAGTGGCCTGATCTCGCATATCGCCCCCAGTCGCTCGGAACGCACGGTGAACCGGACCGCTCGCGAGGCGGTCGTCCCCGTACTGACACGGCCATCGGATTCCAGCCGGTCGGGCGCGGGCCCCCACACGCGCTCAGCGGCCGGAACGAATCAGGTGGGTCCCAGCTGTCCGGGGCCTACCGAAACACACGGCGTACACATGGGGCAACCATGCGTATTCGCGCCAGGAGTGGAAGAAAGCCGTTTCCGCAGCGTGCAAGTTGCACGTGCGCCGCGGATCTCATCCGCCGCGTGCGAGGCGCGAGACCGTCCCCGGCAAGCACTCTGAGCTTCCGGAACACCGTCCGGATTCACAGGAGGGACTCGACGATGACACTTGATCACCGCGGCGATCCGGTACGCAGGGAGGCGCCGACCAGGGAATCGCCCGCGCCGGAAGCCGACACCTGGATCGGGCTGGTGGTGTTCGGCGGGGTCATGCTGCTCTCGCTGGGTGTCTTCCAGATCATGGAGGGCTTCACGGCGCTGCTGCACGGCGAGGCGTACCTGGTGAGCGCCGAGGGCATGCTGATCGAGCCGAACCCGGTGATGTGGGGCTGGACGCATCTGTTCTTCGGTCTGGTCAGTGGGGCGGCCGGGGTCGGCGTCCTTCTCGGGCAGATGTGGGCGCGCGTCGTCGGCGTGGTCTTCACCGCCTTCGGCGCGATGGTCCACTTCCTCTTCCTGGCCACCGCGCCGTTCTGGTCCGGCATCCTGATCTGCATGCAGGTACTGGTCATCTATGCCCTCTGCGCGCACGGCGGCGAGGTCCGCCGCGGCCGCCACGAGTAGACCCGCTCAGATCAACCGCAGGGCGCGCGCCCGGCGTACCGCCTCGTTACGCCGGGACGCGGAGAGTTTCCGCAGGATGCTGCGAACGTGGGTCTTCACCGTGTTGACCGAGACGTACATCGAGGCGGCGATCTCCTCGGTCGGCAGCATCTCGGCCATGCCGCGCAGCACGTCCAGTTCCCGCTTGCTGAGCTGCTCCACCACGACCGGGTCGGTGACCGGGCCGTCGGCGGTGGCCGCGCCCGGGCTCAGCGCCCGGTACTGCACGATCAGCCGGTCGTCGTCGCGCAGCAGCCGCCGCAGTTCGCTCCACACCTGGTGCACCGGCCGCCGGTACGACTCCGGCCCGGCCACCCGCAGCGCCCGCCGCAGCGCCTCGCGCGCTCCCACGGTGTCGTCCTGGCCGTCCGCCAGCATGGCCAGCAGCAGCCACGCGTCCAGCGCGACCGGCGCGGGGACCCCGGCCGCGTCGGCGACCGTCCGGGCCACCTCGTGCGCCGCCCCCGCCTGCCCCTGGGCCAGCAGCAGCGCGGCCCGGGCCACCGCCACGTCCGCGGCGGGCGAGTCGGTCCAGCCGTCGAGCAGGCCACTCGCCTCGTTCACCCGGCCGCCCGCGATCAGCAGGCGGGACAGGTTCACGGCGATCTCCCGGCTCAGCCAGCGCGGCGTCCCGGAGACACCCTCGCGGGCCGCGGCCAGCACGTTGGACGCCTGCCGGAGCTCCCCACGGGTCTGTAGCCGGCGGGCCCGGACCAGGGCGTACGCGGCCGGGCCGGGCCCGGTCGTGCCGTTGGCGCAGAGGTGCTGCGCGGCCCGCAGCCGACGGTCGGCGGTCTCGATGTCGTAGCGCTCCAGCGCCACCCAGGCCAGCGCCACCTCGGCGGCGGCCGGCCAGCGGTCCTTGCCGAGCCCACGCCGGGTGGCCAGCTCGATCGCCTGGCGGGCGCTCGCCTCGGCCCGGGCCAGCCGGCCGCGGTGCGCCTCGATCAGCGCCAGGTTCTCCAGGGAGGAGATCCGCACCGGCTCGGCGCCGGCCGCGGTGACGGCGGCCGCCTCGGCCAGCACCGTGGCCGCCTCGTCGACGTCGCCGCTGCCGCTGCGGGCCAGGCCCTCGGCGGCGAGCAGCAGCATCCGCAACTCGGGGTGCCGGGCCAGCCGCTCGGCGGGCGCCACCGACAGGAAGGTGCGGGCGACCGGCGCCAGATGGGCGACCTGCTCCGGGTCGGCGCCGTCGGCGAGCAGCAGCAGGCGCATCAGGAAGCAGGAGGCGGTCAGGCCGTCGCCGTCGTCGGCGCCCCGCACGCTGAGCAGCTTGCTCGCGTGGGTGAACTGCTCGGCGGCCCGCGCGTGGTCGCCGTCGCCGTGCGCCATGGCGGCCCGGATCATCAGCGTCTCGGGTTCTTCGAGGTGTGCGGGCATGCCCGCGAACAGCGCGCCCAGCCGGCCGCCACCGCCCTCGATGACCAGCGCGCCGAGGGCGAAGTCCTCGATCACCATGGTGGCCGCGCCCGCCCAGTCCCCGGCCTGGACGGCGTGCCCGACCGCCTCGGCCAGCTGCCCGTGCGCGACCAGCCAGGCGGCGGCCCGCCGGTGCAGCACCGCCACCTCCTCCGGCTCGGTCCAGGCCAGCTGGGCACGCAGCAGCTCGGCGAAGAGGCGGTGGTAGCGGTACACCTCGGCGCCCGCGCCGACCGGCTGGATGAAGGCGTTCTCCCGGGTGAGCGTGGCCAGCAGCCGGGCGGCGTCGGGCCGCTCGGTGACCGCGCCGGCCAGGTCCGGGGTGAAGGCGTCCAGCACGCTGGTCTCCAGCAGGAAACGCCGCACCTGCGGAGGCTGGATCCGCAGCACCTCGCCGATGAAGTACTCGGCGATCGTGGACTCGTCCCCCGAGATGGTCTGCACGAGCCGGCCCGGGTCGGCGCTGCCCTGCATGGCGCAGGCGCAGAGCCGGATCCCGGCGGCCCAGCCCTCGGTGTGCTCGAGCAGTGCCGCCGTGTCGTCCGCGCCCAGGTCGACGCCGTGCAGCCGGAGCAGGGTGGTGGCCTCGGCCGGGGTGAAGGCGAGATCGGCGGTACGCAGCTCGTGCAGCTCACCGGCGAGGCGGTACCGGTAGAGCGGCAGTGGCGGGTCCCACCGCCCGGTGAGGACGACCCGCAGGTTGTCCACATGGCTCAGCAGGAACTCCAGCCCGGACGCCCACTCCGGCCCGGGCAGCTGGGAGGCGCCGTCCAGGATCAGGACGATGTCGGTGGGGTGGTCCGCGACGGCCGCGGCCAGGCGGCCCAGGACGGCGCGGGTGACGGCGCCGTCGGCGATCGAGGGCACCTGCACCCCGGCCCGGCGCAGCCCCTCGGCGACGTACGTCCAGAAGGTCGACACCTGCTCGTCACCCTCTTCGAGAGTGATCCAGGCGACCGGCCGGTCACCGGCCCGGGCGCGTGCCCAGGCGGCCAGCAGCTGGGTCTTTCCACTGCCGGCCACGCCGGTGACCAGGGTGACCGGGCCCGCGACCCCCTCGGTGACCCGGTCGAGGAGCCCCGGCCGGGACACCATGAACGGTGGCGCGGCCGGGACCACGAACTTGGAGGCGAGCAACGCGCTGGCCTGGTCCGATCCATATGTCCTGGGTGGATCCACGATCAGTTCTATCGACACGTGCTACCTCCAAGAGCCACCCCGTTTGATCTCTCGTTCAGACTTTCTCGCTCACCCGCTCAGCACATCGTTCGGATCGGATAATCCCGTGACCCTCGGTGTCGCATGCATTAACGGAACGTAAGCAGATGAAAATCCCACGGAGGAAGATCCACATACAGCCCGGACTCGGCCAGTTCGTCACCGTCCCTCGTGAACACCCGGCCGTCCAGGAGATCGGCCAGCTCCCAGGATCGTCCGGCGAGGTCCGGCCATGGCGCCTCCACCCGCCCCTGGGCCGGCCGGCCCCCGAAGTTGATCACGACGAGGTGCCGCCGCTCCCCGTCGCGCCACGACCAGGCCAGCAGGTCGTGGTGGGACGGGTTGTCCGGCCAGCCCCCCGTCTCCACGATGTGCCAGTCGCCCCCGCGGACCGTGGCGGCGGCCGACAGCAACCGCCGGTGGAAGTCGCGCGACTCCGGGTCGTCCGGCTCGTCCGGAAACCGGGCCAGGAAGACCGGCAGCCGGGTGCGCCGCCCGTCGAACTGGCCGTCGTGCCAGAGCGTGGCGCCCGGCAGGGTGGCGATCGCCACGGCCGCGGCCCGGCCCCGCCCGCCCGGCAGCGTCGCGGCGGCCCGCGGCTCGTCGTGGTTCTCCAGGAACCGCACCAGGCCGTCCTGGAAGTCGCGGCCCGCCGCCAGATGCTTGCGCAGCGACCCGGCGTCCTCGTGGGCCAGCCGGTCGTAGAGCCGCTTGTCGTAACAGAAGTCGAAACCCTGCTGTTGCAGAGTCCACTCCATGTCCCAGTACGCCTCGGCGATCAGCACGAGGCCCGGATGCCGGGCGCGGACCCGGGCGAAGACCTGCGGCCAGAACTCCTCCTCCGGCGCCGGCCCCACCCACCGCCCCCAGGTACGGGCGAACACCTCGTTGGTGAACAGCATCGCCATGTCGCAGCGGATCCCGTCGCACTGGTCGCCGATGTCGCCCAGCACCATCGCCGTGGCATCCCGCAGCCCCGGGTCGAACGCGTTGAGCTGGGCCACGTCCGGCCACGGTGGGAAGAACGGGTCCCGGCCGTGCGCCAGCACCCGCTCGCCCGCGCTGAACCAGCCCCTCGGGTCGGCGGCCAGGTCCTCCTCCGAGCCCTGGACGAACCACTCCGGATTCAGCGTGACCGCCGGGTGGTCGGGCGCCACGTGATTGGGCACGTAGTCGAGGATCAGCCGGACGCCCCGCCCGCGCAGCGCCGCCCGGGCCGCCGCGAGCCCGGCCGGCCCGCCCAACCGCTCGTCGACCCGGTAGCGGCGCACGCAGTACGGCGAGCCGACCACGTCCTCCGGCGCCAGGTCGGGCAGCGCCTCGCGGAACGACCGTTGCAGGTCCTCGTTGTGCTGGGCCAGGACCAGCCCGGCGGGACTGCGCTCCCAGACGCCCATCAGCCACACCGCGTCGATGCCGGGCGCCGCGATCTCGTCCCACACCTCGCCGGGCACGTCGGCGAGCGTGACCGGGCGGCCGTAGCGCCGGCTCAACCCGGTCAGCCACGGCCAGGTGCCGATCTCGTAGATTACCGGAGTGTCCGGCCACCTGCTCAACGGTCCTCCTCCTCCACCTGGGCCCGCCGCAGCACCCCGGTCATGCCCTCGAGGAGCAGGTCCGGGCCGGACAGGCCGGCGAAGACATTCGGGAACACGGCCACCAGACCGGTCCAGCCGGTCTGATGGGTGGCGCCCAGGCCGGCCCCGTTGTCGCCGTGGAAGTACTCAGCGAAGGTGATCAGGGTCTTCCAGTGCTCCGTGGTGAAGACCTCCTGGCCACCGTAGCAGGGCCGGCGGCCGTCCGGGCCGGGCAGGAAAATCCTGGTCAGCCGACCGGAGATCTCCCGCGCCACCTCGAACAGCGTCATCTTCACCCCGGAGCCGGTCGGGCACTCGACGGTGAACTCGTCGCCGTAGCCGACGTACAGGTTCATCAGGGCCCGGACCATCAGAATGTTGGCCGGGACCCAGATCGGCCCGCGCCAGTTGGAGTTGCCGCCGAACATGCCGCTGTCCGACTCCGCCGGCTGGTACGACACCCCGAACGTCTGGTCACCGACCCGGAACTCGAACGGGTGCTCGGCGTGGTGCTTCGACAGCGACCGGATCCCGTACGGGCTGAGGAACTCGTCCTCGTCGAGCAGCCGGGTCAGGATCCGCCGCAGCCGCTGCTCGTCGAAGAGCGCCAGCAGGTGCTCGCCGTGCCGGCCCTGCATCCGGCCCCGGCTCAGCACCGAGGTGACACTGGGGTGCCGGTCCAGGAAGTCCTGGACGCCCTCGATGAGCTGCGGATAGCGGGCGGTGGTGCTGCTGGCGTACACGGTCGCGGCGGCCAGCGGGAGCAGGCCGACCAGCGAGCGCACCCGCAGCCGCTGGGCGCCCCCGTCGGGCAGCCGCAGCAGGTCGTAGAAGAAGCCGTCCTCCTCGTCCCACATGGCCGCGCTGCCGTGCTCGCGGTTGACCGCCACCGCGATCCAGGCGAAGTGCTCGAAGTACTGCTGCGCCTGCTCCAGGTAGACCGGGTCCCGCTGGGACAGCTCCAGCGCGATCGACAGCATGCTCTGGCAGTAGAGGGCCATCCACGCCGTGCCGTCGGCCTGGTCCAGGTAGCCGCCGGTGGGCAGCGGGGCGCTGCGGTCGAACACGCCGATGTTGTCCAGCCCGAGGAAGCCGCCCTGGAAGACGTTGTTGCCGTCGTGGTCCTTCTGGTTCACCCACCAGGTGAAGTTCCTCGCCAGCTTGTGGAAGATCGCCTCCAGCCAGTCGTGGTCGCCCCGGCCGTTGCGGGCCTTGTCCAGCTCGTAGACCAGGTAGGTGGCCCAGGCGTGCACCGGCGGGTTCACGTCGCTGAAGTTCCACTCGTACGCCGGGATCTGGCCGTTGGGATGCAGGTAGCGGCGGCTGAGCAGCAGATCGAGCTGGCCCTTGGCGAAGGACCGGTCGACCACCGCCAGCGCGATCGACTGGAACGCCAGGTCCCACGCCGCGAACCAGGGGTACTCCCACTTGTCCGGCATCGAGATGACGTCGTGGCAGATCATGTGGAACCAGTCGCCGTTGCGGGTCCCCTTGGCGTCCAACGGGTCCCGGCCGTGCTCGGCGAGCCAGCGCTCCACGTCGTAGCCGAAGTACTGCTTGCTCCACAGCATGCCGGCCAGCGCCTGCCGGGCCACCTGCCGCTCGTCCTCGCCGAGCCGCGGGTCGAGCAGCACGTCGTAGAACTCGTCGGCCTCGGCCCGGCGCCGGTCCACCAGCTCGTCGAAGGCCGTCGCGTCGCTGGCGGACGGCCGGTCGGACAGCCGGAACCGGACGGTGACCGAACCGCCGGCCGGCACCTCGGCGGACACGTCGGCGGCCACCTTCGTGCCGGCGCCGTCCGGGTTCACCGCGCCGGTGTCGCCGTCCACCACGTACCGGTGGAAGGCGTCCTTGCCGTAGCGGCCGGTGCCGGTGGTCTCGTTCTCGGTGAACAGCAGCGGGTGGTCGCCGAGCACCTCGAACCGGCGGGTGCCGAGTTTGTGGTGGACCGCCTCGACGCCGCCGTCGACGGCCCGCAGCACCGGTTTCGGCTCCGGCCGGTCCCACGACCAGGTGTTGCGGAACCACAGGGTGGGCAGCAGGCGCAGCGGCGCGGGCTCCGGGCCCCGGTTGTGCACGGTGATCCGGCCGAGGACGTCCTCCGGGCCGTCCTTGGCGTACTCCACGACGACGTCGAAGTACCGGTCCTCGGCGAAGATCCCGGTGTCCAGCAGCTCGTACTCCAGGTCGTGCCGGCCGCGGTGGCGGTTGGTGACGACCAGATCCTCGTACGGGAACGGCTCCTGCGGGTATTTGTAGACCATCCGCTGGTAGGAGTGGGTGGGGGTGGCGTCGACGTAGAACCAGTACTCCTTGACGTCCTCGCCGTGGTTGCCCTCGGAGTTGGTCAGGCCGAAGAACCGCTCCTTGAGGATCGGGTCCCGGCCGTTCCACAGCGCGACGGCCAGGCAGAGCGACTGCTCCTCGTCGCAGAACCCGGCGATGCCGTCCTCACCCCACCGGTAGGCCCGGGACCGCGCGTCATCGTGACTGAGATAGTCCCAGGCGTCACCGCCCGGGCTGTAGTCCTCGCGGACCGTGCCCCATTGCCGCTCGCTGAGGTACGGTCCCCACTTCCGCCACGGCACGGCGTTGGTGTCGGCGTCGTGGAGGCGCCGCTGCTCGGCGCCCGTCTCGTTGATGGCCATACCGCCAGACTCGGCCCCCGGGGGCCTCGGTCACTTCCCCCGCCGGGAGTGAAAAGCGGCCACCGCGTCCTCGATCGTCGGGTAGAAGTGCTCCGGGTCGATGGTGCGGGTCAGCTTGTACCGGTCGATCTTGACCCGCACCGGATCCTTCATCTCGGCGAACACCAGCGAGATCCCGCGGGCGTTGAGCTCCTCGTCGAGGTCCTCCAGCATGTCGGCCGCGGTGGTGTCGATGTCGGTGATCGGCTCGGCGGCCACCACGATCCACTGCGGCGCCGGCTCGGCGTGCGACAGGTGCCGGATCTCCTCGCGGAACGCGCGGGCGTTCGCGAAGATCAGCGGCGCGTCGAAGCGGAACAGCACCAGCCCCGGGAACCGCACGCCGTCCGGGTAGGAGCGCACGTCGTGGTAGCCGGCCACCCCGTCCGGGCGGCCCAGCTCGGTCGAGTACGGCCACCACAGCCGCCGGAAGACGTTGAGCACCGACAGCGCGACCGCGACCGCGATGCCGGGCAGCACACCCAGCAGCGCCACACCCAGGAACGCGGCCAGCGCCAGGCTGAACTCCACCCGCCGCTGCCGCCACAGCCGCCGCATCCCGGCCAGGTCGGCCAGCGACAGCGAGGCGGCGATCACCACGGCCGCCAGCATCGGCTGCGGCAGGTTCCGCAGCAGCCCCGGCGCGAGGACCAGCAGCAGCGTGATGGCCGCCGCGCCGACCACCCCGGTCAACTGGCTACGGGCGCCGGACTGGAAGGCCACCGCGGTCCGCGAGCCGCTGGTGCTGACCGGGAAGCCCTGGAACAGCCCGGCCGCCAGGTTGGCCACCCCGATGCCGGCCATCTCCTGGTTGCCGCGCACCTCCTGCCCGGTACGGGCGGCGAAGGCGGACGCCGTGGAGATGGTGTCGGTGACCGACACCAGGGTGATGCCGAGCGCGCCGGCCGCCAGGATGCCCAGGTCCGACCAGTCGATGTGCGGGATGGTCAGCGGCGGGAAGCCTTGCGGCAGCGGCCCGACCACGTCGACGCCCTGGTCGGCCAGCCCGAACACCGACGTCGCCACGGTGGCGCCGAGGACCGCGACCAGGATGCCGGGGACCTTCGGCAGGAAACGTTGCAGCAGCAGCATGACGGCCAGGCCGCCGGCGCCGATGACCAGCGCCACCGGCAGCGTCTCCCCGGCGGCGACACCGCGCACGAAGCCCACCGCCTCACCGATCAGGCCGTCGGCGTCGACCGAGAAGCCGAACAGCTTCGGCAACTGCCCGATCAGGATGGTCAGGGCCAGGCCGTTGACGTATCCGATCTGGGTGGGATGCGACAGCAGGTCGGCCACGAATCCGAGTTTCGCGACCGCGGCCACCGTCATCATCACCCCGACCAGCAGGGCGAGCACCGAGGCCAGGGCCACCGCCTTGGCCGGGTCGCCGTCCGCGACGACCAGCGGCAGGACCACCGCGGCGATCATCGGGCCGAGAGACGAGTCCGGGCCGAGGACCAGGATCTTCGACGGCCCGAAGACCGCGTACGCCAGCAGGCACAGGATCGAGGTGTACAACCCGGTGATCGGCGGCAGGCCGGCCAGCTCGGCGTACGCCATGCCCTGCGGCACGAGCAGGGTGGTCAGCACGATCCCGGCCACCAGGTCCTTCGGTAGCCAGGCCGGCTCGTACCCGGCGGCGGCTTTCAGTCCCGGCGCCCAGTCGCCGATCGCCATCTCCGGTCCTCTCCGCTCTCGTCCTCCTATACGACGAACGCCACCCGATCTCGGGCGGCGTCCGGGTCGGGAAACCTTACTGCCGCTCGCCACCGTGCAGGGCGTCCTGCAGCTCGGCCTCGGTCTCCTTCGACAGCGAGGACTTGAGCACCGTGCCACCGAACCTGCTGAGCGCCTCCACCGCCTTGTCCGGCGTGACCGCCTCGACCACCAGGAACAGCGCCGACGTGCCCGGCTGCAACTCCTCGCGGATGCGCTCCTGGAACTCCTTGTTGATGGCGCCCTTGGTCAGCTTGCCGGTGAGGGCGCCGAGGCCGGCGCCGACCGCCATGCCGAGCACCGGGATGAAGAACAGCATCCCGAAGAGCAGGCCCCAGAACATGCCCCACGTGGTCCCGCCCGCCACGGCGTGGTGGTTCGTGGTGACGTGGAACTTGCCCTCCTTGTCGCGGATGATCGTCGCGATCGCGTCCGGCTGGATGATCAGATCCTTGGCCAGCCGATTCGCCTCCAGCGACGCCGCCGTCGCCGTGGTCTCGTCGGAATAACCGATGGCTATCAGAATCGCCATGGCTCTCTCCTTCCGTACCCATGTGGTGTCCCTGTCGTGCCGCCGCAACGGGGCACTGCGGCGTCCCGATCAGTCAGCCACGGAGCCCGTCGGCATTCCTCATTCCGAGCGGATGAAGTCAGGCGGGGTCACTTCGTGAAAGGTGACTGCTACCGACAGTCACCGGCGGAGGGGGCAGGTCATGCAGGAGCGATACGAGATCCGGGTCCGGGGTTTCCTCGGCCCCCTGCTGCGCATGGCGCTGGGCGACCTGCGCTGGCGCACCCTCCCCCGGCAGAGCACGATCCGCGGCCGGCTCTCGGACGCCGACCTGGAGAAGCTGCTCACCCGTCTGGACCGGTCCGGCGTGGAGGTCGTCTGCCTCCGCCGTCTGACCGGGGTTTCATCCGCCACGGATGGCGTGGCGGCCACCGGTCCCGCCACATGATCGGACCATCACCGGAGAACCCCGTTGACGAGGGAGAATAACCATGACCAACACAGAGCCGCGTCAGGCGGAGAACTACGCGGCCGCCGGGCGGCGCCAGCCTACCGGCTGGGTGGGGATGGTGGTCTTCGCCGGCGTCATGCTGTTGATGCTCGGCGCATTTCAGGCGATCGAAGGCGTGGTCGCCCTGTTCCGTGAAGACTTCTTTCTGACCACCTCGAACGGCCTTGTCGTGCCGGTGAACTTCACCGCCTACGGCTGGACGCACATCGTGATCGGCCTGATCGCGGTGGGCACCGGGCTCGGCCTCCTCGCGGGCCAGATGTGGGCTCGCGTGGTCGGCGTCATCATCGCCGGGCTCAGCGCGCTGGCCAACCTGGCGTTCCTCCCGGCCTACCCGGTGTGGTCCAGCATCGTGATCGCCATCGACGTTCTGGTGATCTACGCCCTGACCGCGCACGGTCGTGAGATCAAGTACTGACGTTCGCCCGGCCGGGACCGATCGAGGAGGCGGTCCCGGCCGGAGCGGACCATGACCCGCCTGGTCGCCCGGCAGCCGCGGCTCTTGCCGCGGCTCGCCGCGCGTGACCACTCCAACGGCCGAGGCGGCCAGGCGGGCCTACCGCGCGGGGTGATCGTTCTGCTCGGCACCGCCTGCCTCGTGGTGGTGGTGGCCGGCCTGCGCGGGGTGTCGGACCTCGTCGGACCGGTCTTCCTGGCACTCATGCTCGCGGTGACGGTCAGCCCGCTCACCGAGTGGATGCGCCGCCACCGCGCACCGTCCTGGGTGGCCATGACCGTCACCGTGCTGACCGTCTACCTGGGACTGTTCGCACTCGGCGGGGCGCTGCTGGTCTCGGTGTCTCAGCTGATCGACCTGCTTCCGCAGTACCAGGCCCAGTTCACGGGCATCCGCGAGGACCTGGTCCAGGGTCTCGGCTCGTTCGGCATCGACGCCGAGCAGGTGCGGACCGCGATCGCCGGCGCCGACGCCGGCACCGTGCTGGACCTGGTCGGCTCCCTCTTCGGCGGCCTGGCCTCGGTCCTGTCCGACTCGATCTTCCTGCTGGCCGTGCTGCTGTTCATGTGCATCGACGCGGTGAACTTCCCGGCCCGGCTGCGGGGCACCGTCTCGGAACGCCCGCAGGTGGTCGGGGCACTGCGCTCGTTCGCCCAGGGCACCCGGCGCTACCTGCTGGTGTGCACGGTGTTCGGGCTGATCGTGGCGGTGTTCGACGTGGCGCTGCTGTGGTGGCTCGGCATCCCGCTGCCGCTGCTGTGGGGCCTGCTGTCGTTCATCACCAACTACATCCCCAACATCGGTTTCATCATCGGGGTGGTGCCACCGGCCCTGCTCGGCCTGCTCCAGGGCGGCCCCCACCTGATGCTGGCCGTGATCGCGCTGTACTGCGTGGTCAACTTCGTCATCCAGTCGATCATCCAGCCCAAGATCGTGGGCGACGCGGTCGGTCTCTCCGCCACCGTCTCGTTCCTGTCGCTGATCTTCTGGGCCTGGGTGCTGGGCGCGCTCGGCGCACTGCTGGCCATCCCGCTGACCCTGCTCGCCAAGGGCCTGCTGGTGGACATCGACCCGTCGACCCGCTGGATCAACGACCTGCTCGCCGGCGGACCCCCCGGCGAGAAACGGACCCAATCGGGACGGCCCCGTCCCTGACCCCCGAGGAGGAGAACCCCATGACCACGTTCACGGTATGGAAGTTCGACGACCCGCAGCGCGCGGAACAGGCCGCCGGCATCCTCCGGCACGCCCGCGACGAGGGCCTCGTCAAGATCATCGACTACGCGGTGGTCAGCTGGCCGCAGGGCAAGGCCGCCCCGGAGACCCACCACGAGCACGAGAGCGGCCACCGGTACACCGGCTGGGGGGCCTTCTGGGGCATCGTGATCGGCGGCCTCTTCCTCGTCCCGGTCGCCGGCGCGGCGGTCGGCGCGGGCATCGGCGCCCTGGTCAAGGCCACCGAGGGCACCGGCATCGACCGCCAGCAACTGGAGACCATCCGGGCCGAGATCACCGAGGGCACCTCGGCGCTCTTCCTGGTGACCGACCAGGGCAACCTGGACCGGCTCGGCGAACGGTTCCACGGCCTGCACAAGCAGCTGATCGCCACCAACCTGACGGAGGGCGAGCGGGACATCCTCCTGGAGGCGTTCGGTGGCGCGACGCCCTGACCCGGCGTCGCGCGCGGAGACCGGGCGGGAGGCGCGCAAGCGCGTCCCGCCCGCCGCGCACGCCGCATACGAACCGGCCGCCGGCCGGCCGGACCCGGTCGGCGTGCTCACCGGCCAGGAGGGCGACCGGCTCGCGGAACTGCTGCCGATCCGGCACGGGCGGATGATGGCGTCCCCGCTGGCCTTCTACCGCGGCACCGCGGAGCTGATGGCCCGGGACCTGGCCGCCGCGCCCTCGACCGAGCTGGACACCCAGCTCTGCGGGGACGCGCACCTCTTCAACTTCGGCCTCTACGCCTCCCCGGAACGGCGTCTCGTCTTCGACCTCAACGACTTCGACGAGACGCACCCGGGTCCGTTCGAATGGGACGTCAAGCGCCTGGCCACCAGCCTGGCGCTGGCCGGCAGGGAGAACGGGTTCAAACGCCGGGACCGCGCCGCGGTCGTGGAAGCGTCGGTGCGCTCCTACCGGGAGGCGATGACCCGCTTCGCGGCCATGCGAACGCTGGACCTCTGGTACGCCCGCGCCGACCTCGACGAGTTGCGCGAGCAGCTCGGCGACCAGCTCACCCGCACCCGCCAGGAACGGTTGGCCCGGGCCGGGGCGAAGGCACGCACCCGGACCAGCCTCCAGGCGTACCGGAAACTGACCGTCGAGGTGGACGGGCGCCGGCGGATCGTCGCCGACCCGCCACTGCTGGTGCCGGTCGTGGACCTGGTGCCGGACGTGACCCGCAAGCAGCTCGAGGCGCAGATCATCGACCTGATGGCCGGGTACCGCGACAGCCTCGCCGACGACCGGCGGCGGCTGTTCGACGCGTTCCAGTTCGTCGACATGGCCCGCAAGGTGGTCGGTGTCGGCAGTGTCGGCACCCGCTGCTGGATCGTGCTGCTGACCGGCCGCGACCCGGACGACCCGCTGCTCCTGCAGGTCAAGGAGGCCGGGCCGTCGGTGCTGCGCGGCCTGGTGCCGCGGCCCGGCGGGACGGACTTCGGCAACGAGGGTCGCCGGGTGGTGGCCGGTCAGCGGATCATGCAGGCGGCCAGCGACATCTTCCTGGGCTGGCACCGGGTCGAGGGGTTCGACGGACGGACCCGCGACTTCTACGTACGCCAGTTGCGCGACTGGAAGGGCGGCGCCACGGTCCAGGAGATGGACACCCGGACACTGAAGGCGTACGGGGGCCTGTGCGCCTGGACCCTGGCCCGGGCACACGCGTGCGGCGGGGACCGGATCGCGATCGCGGCGTACCTGGGTTCCCGCGACCGGTTCGACAAGGCCCTGGTGACGTACGCCGAGTCGTACGCCGACCAGGTAGAGGCCGACCACGCGGCCTTCACGGCGGCGGTCCGTGACGGCCGGCTGGAGGCTGTCACGGACGTCTGAGCCGAACTTCCCGGGGCAAGCGCCGCCCGTCCTCAGCCGAGGGCGGGCGGCGGCGTCCGTTCCGCCTCGGTGTGCCGGTGCGCGATCAGCGTGACCGCCACCTCGTACGCCACCAGCAGCACCACGATCACCAGCAGCGACGTCCACGAGGACAGCACCAGGGCCAGCAGGATCGCCACGACGAGCCCGCCCACCCGTACCGGATCGAGATTCCGGGCGATGAAGCCGGGTCCCCGGGCCGCGACCACCACCGAACCGGCCCGGACCCGCCGCCAGCCGGCCGCCGTCCACCGCGCCGCCGAGTGGCGCAGCCACACCGGGAACCGGCCCGGCCCGGCCAGGTACGCCAGCAGCGCGATCGCCGAACCGATCACGATGAGCTGCACGTCCCGCTCCCGCAGCAGCCTGAACACCGTGGTCATGGCCGCGTCCACACCGTCGTGGTAGACCCCGGCCGGCATGGCCTCGAGGATCTCCCGGCGCACCGCGCGCAGCACCACGGTGACCGTCACGGCCGCCACCACCAGCCAGAGCCCGAACTGCACCGCTGTCCGGCGGCGCTGCGGCGACACCACGAACGCGGCCAGCAGCAGCAGGATCGTCCCGGCCACGAACAGCGCCAGATACCGTTTCGCCGAGGCGACGGCCTGCTGGACCTCCCACAGCTGCCCGGAGTCGTAGACGGTGAACGTGGCGAAGTCGGCCGGCAACGTCACTCCGAGCGCCTCCTCGACCCGCAGCCGCAGGTTCTCCGGGATGGCGCCGCTGCTCAGGTCGGGCAGCGTGATCTCTTTGCCGAAGAGGGTCGGCAGCTGGTCGCTGAGCTGCCGCAACACCTGGTTGATCAGGGGCAGCAGGTCGATCTGGACACTGTCCTCCCGGGCCGTGACGACATTGCTCTCCCCCTCGACGACGTCGACCACCTTCTGGTGCAACTGCCGGTTCAGCTCCACCCAGATCACCTGGAAACGGTCGCTGCCCAGCACGTTCTGCACCGTCTTGCGGACCTGCTCGCGGATCTGCGCGGTGAGCGGCCCGGCCACGAACGCGGCCTGCTCGGGCAGCACGGTGCGCAGCCGCTGTTCCACGTCGAGCACGCGGAAGACCTCGGTGGTGGAGTACTCGGCGACGGCCGCGTTCACCTTCGGGTCCTGCGGCAGCGGCGCGACGGTGGCCACCCACCGGTCGGTGTTCAGCGTGGTCGTCGCCGCCCACAGCCCGACGACGCTGGTCACCAGCGCGAAGGCGGCGACGACGGCGAGCACGGCGGCCACGCCCCGGCGGATCGCGCCACCCCGCGACGGCCTTCGGCGCCGCTCCCCTTCGAGCTGGGCACGCAGAGCGGCCACCTCCGCCCGGAGCCGCTCGATCTCCTCGGAGCCGGGTACGCCCACCGGCGCCGTCTCCTCCACACGCTCGTCCTCCGGGCCGGTACCGTCCGGGGAGCCGGTCGGTGGTGATTCGCTCGGCGGAATGGTCATGGTCTGCTCCTCGCCGGCCGGAAAATCGACGGCCGGCGTTCTACCGGCCCCCTGCCGACGGTTCCTCGCGCGCCCCTGAAGGCACCTCATCCGGCGTGGATGAACCCCGCCCCACGGCGTACCGGCGGTTCCGGCGGCCTCCGGAGTTCACCCTCGGCGGATGACGTGGCCCGGTCCGCGGCCCAGCACGCTGGACACGATGACATCGGGCGCCAACGAGCTGGGGGAAGCGATGAGCGGGAGGCTGACATGAGCGGAACGGAACTGGGCGAGATGGGCCCGGTCGACTACCTGTGCGTCGAGTTCCCCGAGGGGAGCCTGAACGGGACGGCGCTGCCGCTGCTGATGGACCTGGTGGACCGGCAGATCATCCGGGTGCTGGACATCCTCTTCGTCCGCAAGGAGCACGGCGGCGGCGTGACCGCCTTCGAGCACAAGGAGATCGACGTGAGCGGCTTCGGCGTCTTCCAGGGCGCCGCGTCCGGCATGCTCGGCGGCGACGACTTCCGCGACATCGCCGGCGTCCTGGAGGAGGGATCGGCCGCGGTGATCCTGGTATACGAGAACCTGTGGGCGGCGCCGCTGGCCACCACCCTGCGCCACAACGGGGCACATCTGGTGGCGGGCGGGCGAATCCCGGTGCAGGCGCTGATGGCGGCCCTCGACGAGACCGAGGAGGCCGCCGAGGCCTCCCTCCAGGGAAGGTGATCGCGATGCCCGGACTGTTGCGTGGCATGGCACGGACCGCGGTGGTCGCCGGCACGGCGACCGCGGTGTCCAACCGGGTCTCCCGGAGGCAGGCGGGCCGGTGGGCCCAGCAGGCGCCTCCGCCCCAGCAGCAGCAGTACTACGAGTCGGCGCCTCCGCCTCCGCCGGTGGACGACACCTCGGCGCAGCTCGAACAGCTCCAGCGGCTGGGCGAACTGAAGGCGCAGGGGGTGCTCACCGAGCAGGAGTTCCAGGAGCAGAAGGCCCGCATCCTGGGTCGCTGACCAGCGACTCGGGACAGGCCCGCGCCGGTCACCGTGCGGCTTCGAGCCACGGTGGCCGGCGCGTCCCATGTTCATGGGGTCGTCGATGCCGGGGCCGCCCGCACCACCGAGGTGCGGGCGACCTTGTCGTGCAGGGCCTGCCGCCGCCGGTCGATCAGCAGCCACAACGCCCCGATCGGGAAGTACGCCAGCATCAGGCCCCGGAGGAACGAGGCGAACCAGCCCGGCGTACGCCCGTCGGCACGCACCACGCGCAGGCCGAGGAACGCCATCCCCGGCGTCCGGCCGGCCAGCATCCAGAAGACGGCGCAGTAGAGCGCCAGCACCGCGGGCAACAGCACCAGATAGGACGACACGACCAGCCGGGCCAGCTCCCACGCCCCGGAGCCGACGATGGCGGCGACCACCCCGAAGACCAGCGTCGCCCCGCCCGTGAACACGGCCACCACGACCGCGTCCACCGTGTACGCCAGGAACCGGCTCACCAGCCCGGCGTACTCGCTCATGTCGTCGGATCGATGAGTTGACCGCGACCGGTCATCCGGAGGGTGATCCGGTCCACGGCGGCGTCACCGGCCGCCGCGCCCGACCGGACCCGGCCCACCACGTCGCCGACCATGCTGTCGCGCTGCCCCCGCACCAGGGCCCGGATCCGGTCCGGCTCCCGTTCCAGCAGTTCCAGCACCCGGGCGAGCTGGATCTCCACGACCCGGTCGACGATCCGCGAGGTGGCCAGCGCGGTGATGGCGTTCTCGATCACCCGGTTGCGTTCGGAGGCGCCGAGCTCGGCGAGCCCGGTGAGATCGTCGAGCCGGACCTCCTTGATCCGCGCCCGGGCCTCGTCCCGGAGCCGGGTCAGTGTCTCGCCGGCCCGCTCCCCGGCGCGGATGGCCGCGCCGATCGCCACGTCGCCCAGTTGCAACAGCCCCGGCGTACTCATCGCGCCACCTCCGCTTCGCTCCGGCGTCGCCATGAGTTGAAGACTGAGCTGAATGATTCGCTCGCAAGCTCGCTCATCGCGCCACCTCCGCTTCGCTCCGGCGTCGCCATGAGTTGAAGACTGAGCCCGATGATTCGCTCGCAAGCTCGCTCATGACGCCACCACGGCGGTCTGTCTCGCGGCGCGCCGGCGGAAGACCGCCTTGCGGATCTCGGTGGGCAGGATCACGATCGAGCCGGCCACCAGGCAGATCAGCCACTGGCCCAGGTCCAGGCTGGTGGTTTGCAGGATCTTCTGGAACAGGCCCAGCTCGGTGCCGAGCAGGATGGCGGTCACCGACATCCCGGTGGTGATCAGGAACCGCCGGTCGTCGAAGGTCTCCAGGCTGAACACCGACCGGAGCTCGCTGCGCGCGGTGAGCGAGAACGTCAGGTTGGCGATCGAGAAGGCGGTCAGGCCCATGGTGCGGCCCGTGTCCAGGCCGTACCTGTTGTCGGCCCACCCGATCACCGCGAGGGTGACCACGCCCATCACCAGGCCGATGAAGCTGAGCCAGCCCAGCGAGCTGCGGCTCAGCAGCGGCTCGTCGGACTTGCGCGGCTTGCGCTGCATGATGTCGGCCTCGGCCTTGCCGTAGCCGAGCCCCACCGCCTGGAACACCTGCGTGGTGAAGTTCAGCCAGAGGCTCTGCAACGGCACGAACGGCACACCCGCGGCGATGTTGCCGATGCTGGCCGCCAGGAACGTGACGACCATGCCGATCAGCACGCCGATCTGGAAGAAGATGTACTTCTTCAGGTTGGCGTAGAGGGCCCGGCCCAGCTCGACGGCCTTCACGATGGTGGCGAAGTCGTCGTCGGTGAGGATCATGGCGGCGGCCTCTTTGCTGACCTCGGTGCCGGTGATCCCCATCGCGATGCCGATGTCCGCCTTCTTCAGCGCCGGCGCGTCGTTCACGCCGTCGCCGGTCATCGCGACGATGTGGCCCTTGCGCTTGAGCACCTCGACGAGCCGTACCTTGTGCTCCGGGGTGACCCGGGCGATCACGCCGATCCCGTCGATCTCCCGATCCACCTCCTCGTCGCTCATCGCGCCGAACTCGGCGCCGGTGATCGCCCGGCCGCGGATGCCCAGCTTGCCGGCGATGGCCGCGGCGGTGACCGCGTGGTCGCCGGTGATCATGCGGACCTCGATGCCGGCCGTGTGCGCCTGGGTGATCGCGGCCTGCGCCTGCGGGCGGGGCGGGTCGACGATGCCGATCAGCGACAGCGGGGTCAGATCGTCGAGCAGAGCGAGCAGGTCGGCGGCCGGGTCGAAGGTCGCCGGGTCGAAGTCGCGGCGGGCGGTGGCCAGCACCCGCAGCCCCTGCCGGGCCAGGCGGGTGTTCTCGGCCAGATATTTCACGCCCATCTCGTCGGCCACGGCCGAGCGGGCCAGCACCTGGTCCGGCGCGCCCTTGACGAAGCAGCGGATCACCTCGGCGCCGTCCGGGCCGGTCATCCGGTGGAACGTCGCCATCATCTTGTACGCCGCGTCGAACGGCAGCTCGGCCACCCGCGGGTACCGTTCCCGGGTGGTCACCGAGTCGATGCCGCCCTTCTCGGCGAGCACCACCAGCGCGCCCTCGGTCGGGTCGCCGATCAGGTTGCCGTCGGTGACCACCGCGTCCGAGGCCAGCACCATCGGCAGCAGGTACTCCTCGAGATCGACGTCCCCCTCGCCGGCCACCCGCTTGATCACGCCGTCGATCGAGTAGCCGCCGCCGGAGATGGTGTAGCGGTGCCCCGGGATGGCCATCTCGATCGCGGTCATCTGGTTGAGCGTCAGCGTGCCGGTCTTGTCGGAGTTGATCGCCGAGGTGGAGCCGAGCGTCTCGGTCGAGCGCAGCCGCTTCACGATCGCGTTGGACTTGGCCAGCAACTGCGTGCCGAGCGAGAGGATCGTGGTGACCACGGCGGGCAGACCGGTCGGGATGGCCGACACGGCGAACGCCACCGCGGCGGTGAACACCAGTGTGAACTCGTTGCCCCGGGCCAGGTTGATGATCACCGAGGCCACCAGGGCGAAACCGGCGATCACCAGGATCTGGTTGGTGAGCTTGCTGAGCTGCCGGGTGAGCGGCGTCTCCGCGTCCTTCTCGGTCTGCAGCATGCCGGAGATCCGGCCCACCTCGGTGGTCATGCCGGTCGCGGTGACCAGCAGCTCGCCCGTGCCGCGGGTGACGTTGGTGTTCATGTAGGCCATGTCGGACCGGTCGCCCAGCGCGGTGTCGGCCGACTTGACCGGGTCCACGTCCTTGGCCACCGGCAGGCTCTCACCGGTCAGCGCCGACTCGTCGATCTCCAGCGTGGCCGCGCGCAGCAGCCGCCCGTCGGCCGGCACCACGTCGCCGGCCTCCATCACCACCACGTCGCCCGGGACCAGCTCCTCGGCGGGCACCTCGGCCAGCGCGCCGTCCCGGCGTACCTTGGCCTTGATGATCATCATCTTCTGCAGGGCGTCGATGGCGGCCGCCGCCTTGCCCTCCTGCTGCAGGCCGAGCGCCGCGTTCAGCAGCGTCAGGGCGATCAGCATGATGCCGGTGCCCCACTGCTTGAGCGGGTAGAGGCTACCGATGCCGGCGGCGAGCAGCACCAGTTGCATCGGGTCCGCGTACTGCCGGAGGAAGGCGCGCCACCACGGCTCCTTCTTCGCCTCGGCGAAACGGTTCGGGCCGTACCTCTCGCGCCGGATTGTCACCTCCTCGGCGCTCAGGCCGCGCTGCCCGTCGACCTTCTCGGCCGCGAGGGCCTCCGGAACCGACAGCACGTGGAACGCGGGCTCCTCACCCGCGTCCGGTGGAGACGTCATGGTCGCCATAGTCATCCCTCCGGGGTGAAGATCCTCAGCGGTACGGACGGGGGTAGGGTCGGGGCGCCGGATGGGCCGGCACCGGCACGATCGCGGTCTTGGCGGTTCCGGCGACCAGTGAGCCGATCGCGACACCGAGAACGAAGTTGAGCCCGGCCGTGAAGACCCGGGAGCCGAGCGACTCGTCGGTGACGAACGGCGCGAGCATCGCCACCACGGTGGCCAGGGCCATGACCCAGCCGAAGAACCGCATCGGCCGGGGCGTGGTGATGATCAGCACATGGACCAGGCCGGTCGCGGCGAGCGCGGCCAGCGCGGCGCCCAGGGCGTACCAGCCGGTGGAGGCGTCGCCCCAGACACCCTGGCCTTTCGGGGCGAGCACGTCGACGTTGAACAGGCCGCGGCCGAGCAGGACGCCGGCGATCGCGATGAGGGCCGCCACGGCCGCGGTGGCCGCGCCGCCGGCCCACAGTTTTCCAGCGTTCACGGTGGGACTCGGCCGGGGGTCGGTCGGCGCGTTATAGCCGGTCATGTAGTCCTCCTCAAGGACGCGGGCTACCGTCCCGAGCGTCGCCACGGTGACTTCCCGGCACCTCATCCGGCATGGATGAACGTCTGACCAAGATCAACTGATCGGCCGAATTCATCACATGGTTACCGGCCGGTAGTCGACGTAACGTTGCTGGTCAGGCCCGAACCGGGCCGCCGCCGGCACGAGGAGTCCGATGTTCCACCGCACCACCGCCGACCCGTCTTTGCGCCGTGGCATCACCCAGCAACGCCTCGGCCGCCGCGACGCGCTCCGGATCGGTGGCCTGTCCGCGCTCGGCGCGGCGCTGGCCGCGTGCGGTGTCCCCGGCCAGACCCGGCCGGAGGCGGCCTCCAGCTCCGGGCTCGCCACCTTCTGGGAGGGTCGCAAGCAGAACGGCACGGTCGACTTCGCCAACTGGCCCCTCTACATGGACCCGTCGAAGCCGGAGCTCGCGAAGTTCACCGGGCGGACCGGCATCACGGTGAATTACGAAGAGGTCATCCAGGAGATGGGCCCCTGGTTCGCCAAGGTACAGCCACAGCTCTCGGCCGGGAAACCGATCGGCTACGACCTGATGGTAATCACCAACGGCATCCAGTTCGGCCGTTTCCGCTCAGCCGGCTTCCTGGCCCCGCTCGACCACACCCGCCTGCCGAACTTCACCGCGAACGCCGCCGCGAAGTACACCGAGGAGTCGTTCGACCCGGCCAACGTGTTCAGCGTGCCGTGGGCCTCCGGGATCACCGGCATCGCCTACGACCCGGACAAGGTCGACGGCCCGATCACCAGCCTCGCCGACCTGTGGAACCCCCGGTACAGGGGCAAGGTCGGCATGATGTCCGACACCACCGAGCTGGCCAACTTCGGCATGCTGGCGGCCGGCATCACCCCCGGGCGGTCCACCGAGGCCGACTGGAGCAAGGCCGCCGCCCAGCTCCGCCGGCAGAAGGACGCCGGCATCGTCCGCAACTACTACGAGCAGGACTACCTCGACGCCCTCGGCAAGGGCGAGATCTGGATCTCGCAGGCCTGGTCCGGGGACATCTTCCAGAAGAACATCTCCGACGGTACGAACTTGAAGTTCGTCATCCCGGACGAGGGCGGAACCCTCTGGACCGACAACCTCGCGATCCCGGTGACCGCCGCCAACCCGGTCGACGCCATCACGCTGATCGACTTCTTCTACGAGGTGGAGAACGCGGCGTCTCTGGCCGGGTACATCAACTACGTCTGCCCGGTCCCGGCCGCCCAGGAGCAGATGCGCAAGGACGCCGCCACCCGGTCCGGCGACGACCGCACCACCCTGGAGGCGGTCGCGAACAGCTCCCTGGTCTTCCCGAGCGACGCCGATTACGCCCGCCTGCACCACTACGCCAGCTTCAACACGGCCGAGGAACAGCAGACCTTCGCCAAGATCTTCGACCCCATCGTCCTGAGCTGACCCCACGAGGTCCGTTTCCGACCCTTTCCGGTACGCGAGTCCTCGCGCCCGTCTCATCAGGACTGTTCCGTCCGGTCGGCGCGCGCTCACTGCCAACTCCGGCCTCTGCCGCGCCCGCCGGGCGTAGATCGGTTGGACACCCCGGCATTTGCTACCGCTCGCTCCGGGTGGGTGGTTGCGCTTTGTGCTTGCCAGGCGACCGGGGCGTCGCTCCCGGCCGTCACGCCGGTCGCTCCGGGCGGATGGTTACGGTCATGCCTCCCAGCCAACCGGGCACTGCTCCCGGCCGCCCCGTCAGTCGCGCCGGGTGCGTGGTTGCGCTTGATACCGGTCGCGCCACGGAGAAGCCGTCGAAAGTCACTCACCGCAACCCCCCTTTGCCGCGAGATTCGGCCGGTCACCGTCGGCCGCGCGAGTCATCCGCAAGCATCGAGGTAGATCTTGGGTAATCGTCGCCAGGGCGCGATCTTGCGCCATCGCGGTCATCCGGATGTATCCGATAACCCAAGGTCTTCCAGCGGAAATGGATCGTGGGCGACGATTGACCGCCCGACAACAACCAGGAACCAAGATCGGCCCGAAAGCCGCCATCACCCAAGATCGCCGGCAAATCGGGGTGACGCCGCAGCCATCCGAATGCGCGACTCGACATCGCGGCCACCCACAACCGAGAAACAGGCTCTCTGGTTACCTCTATCTTCCACAAGGGCCGGTGAACGGGGTTCCTCACTCACGCGGAGTTCCGGTCGACCGGACTTTCAGCGGTGAAAGCACACGAAAGGCGCCACGTGCGCGGCCATCGCGGCGATAGACCACATGGGCGACCACGACACTGCCACCGTGCGCGCCCACCCACCCTCACGAAAGCGCGCCCGCCCACAGCGAGCGACCGGCGCAACGGCCGCAAGCACGCAACACCCGTGCCTGGGCAAACCGTGACCACCCCACTGCGGGCGAGCGGCGCTACGGCCGGGGGAACCCGGGAGCCCGGCCGGCGACACCGCGCCCACCCGCCCAGCGCGACCGGAAGCAGGGCGGCGATCCGGCCGTGACCGGCGGCAGATCAGGAAGTGGCGGTCGGCCCGGCCTGCCCGGGCACCGATCTGCGCCCGGCGGGCGCGGCACAGGCCGGTGCGGGCAGCGGGATCGCGCCGACCGGACGGGACGGCCCTGTTGAGACGGGGACGAGGACACTCGTACCGGAAAAGATCTTCAGGCGGTGAGGAGGCGGTGGGCCTGGGTGGCGACGGCGGGTGAGGTGACCGGCTCCCAGGCGGTGAAGAGGTCGGTGAAGTAGGCGCGGTTGGCGGTGAGCAGCGACGGGTCCTGTTCCATGACGTCGAGCTCGTTGACGATCGTGAGGTCGACGAACGGGGTGACCTGGTCCTCGTTGAGGCGGGTGACCTCGCCGGTGAAACGGTCCGCCACCGTCCGGTTGACAGCCAGGTCAGGCCACGTCCGGTCGCGATCGCACGACCCGTACAGATAGACGAGCTCCTCGGCGGCGGGGCCGATCAGATCGCGTAGCGCCTCGCGTTCGCCCCAGAAGAGCAGGGCCAGGTCGAAGCCGTCGGTGCCGTACACCGCGTGGGTCAGGCCGGCGAACTGCGTGACCGGCGTGTGCCCGAGCGCGCCCAGCCGTTCCTGGACCCGGCACAGGTGGGCGTACAGTGTCCCGCCCGGATGCCGCACCGTCTCCGTCCCGTGTGAGCGCAGCCATGCCCGTACCTCTGCTTCGGTCTGCATGGAGAAGCACCCTAGTAAGGATGATCCTCAATGCGCCATGAGCACGAAGTAAGCCGATAATCACACTATGGGGGCCTTGGACGCGGTTGGCCGCGCCCCAGAATTGCCGGGAAACAGCGGGCCGGGTGACGGACAGGTACCGGGTGTGAGGACATTGAAGCCGGACCGGGAGTCACGCTTTCGGGCGCTCTACGCCGACACCTATGCCGATGTGCTGCGGTTCGCCCAGCGCCGCGTGCATCCCAGCCACGCCGAGGACGTCGTGGCCGACACCTTCCTGGCCGCCTGGCGCCGGCTGGACGTGGCGCCCCGCGAGCACGGCGACGCGCGGGCGTGGCTGTTCGGGATCGCCCGCAACTGTCTACTGAACGCCCGGCGCGGGCTGGGCCGTCAGGACGCCCTGGCGGTGCGGCTGGCCGAGGTGCGCCCGGCCGCCGGGGCCGTCGAGGAGTCGCTGACCATCCTCGGACTCGACCCACGGATGGAGACCCGGCCGTGAACAGCATCGACGAGACACTGCGCACCATGGACGCCGCCGAGGAAGTCACCGGCGAGCAGCAGCACCGGGCCGCGGACACCCTGGAGCGGATCCTGGCCACGGAGCCGGACCGTCCCCGCCGGAGCAGGACGCGGCTCGTCCTGGTGGCCGCCGCGGTCGCGGTCCTGGCGGGCGGCCTGACACAGCTACCGGACGGCGATCGCGCGTACGCCTCCTGGACTCCGGCCCCGACGGCCCTGACCGAAGCGGAGATCGCCGTGATCGGCCCGGAGTGCCGGGAGGCGCTGCGGGACATGGATGAGGCGCGGCTGGCGCTGGCGGAGCGGCGCGGCGACTTCGCGATACTGCTCTACCGCACCGAGAACCCGGACATGTCGGGTTCCTGCCTGGTGCGTAACGTCCCCGGCAGCGACGACGTGGACGATGTGATGGCGGGGACGGGCGGTGGCAGCGGCCCGGCGCAGGTGGTGTCCGGGAGCGGCTTCACCCAGGGGGCGATCGCCGATTTCCGGGGCGCGTCGATCACCGACGGCGCGGTCGGCCCGGACGTGACCGGTGTCACCGTGCACGCCGGAAAGCTGACCGCCCAGGCCACGGTGAGTGACGGCCGCTATGTCGTCTGGTGGCCCGGACCCGCTTTCACCAGGAACGACGATGGCGACCCGACAGTGATGATCACTTATGACCTGACCCTGCGTAACGGCACGATCGTCGCCGACGCCCAGCCGACGCGCCCGAGCTGACCCCGGCTGTCACAGATCCGGAAGTCCGGGTGTCTTGAGGTCGTCCAAGGCAAACGACGAAGGAGTCGACATGGAAGCTCGTCTGGATCTGCTCAGCAACCCGGTGGCCAACAAGATCATCAAGCACTTCACGGCGGCCGGCCTGGCGGTCAAGGACGCGGGCCTGCCGGCCGCGACCCGGGAGCTGGTGCTGCTGCGGGTCAGCCAGATCAACGGCTGCGCGTTCTGCGTCGACATGCACAGCAAGGACGCCGCGCACGCCGGGGAGACCGCGCAGCGGCTGCACCTGGTGGCGGTCTGGCGGGAGGCGACGGTGTTCACCGACGCCGAGCGGGCCGCGCTGGAGCTGGCCGAGGAGGCCACCCGGATCGCGGACGCGGCCGGCGGGGTGTCCGACGAGGTGTGGGAGAACGCCCGCAAGCACTACGACGAGGACCAGTTGGTCGCGCTGATCGCGACGATCGCGACGATCAACGCGTTCAACCGGTTCAACGTCATCGTGCAGCAGCCGGCCGGCTGGTACGAGGTCGGCATGCACTCGTGACGATCACGCCGTCCGCCCGGCCCCGGCTGGGCGGACGGCGGTCTCACGCGGGCTGGAAGAGCTCGACCAGGTTGCCGGCCGGGTCACGCAGCAGGATCTGGCGGCCACCGGGGCCGGAGACCGGGTCGCCCACGAAGCTCAGGCCGGCCTCACCGAGGCGGGCGATCTCCGCGTCCAGGTCCGCGAAGACCAGGTGGATGCGGTTGCGGCCGGGGTCGGCGGAGTCCTCCGGGGTGGCCCGGGCGCCGGAGCTGGCCGGGCCGGAGAGCAGCAGGCGCAGCGGGCCCCGGGTGACGTCGGCGAAGGCCGGGGCGCGGTCGGTGAGCACCTCGAATCCGAGGTGGGTGGTGTAGAAGTCGAGCGCGGCGGGCACGTCGTCGACCAGGTAGCGAACCGTGGCGTACTGATCGGAAGCGGTCATCGGAGCGGCTCCTTCAGGAAGTGGTGGACGCGGGTGCCGATCTCCGCGGCCGTCCGCGTGAAGGCCGCGTAGTCGTCTCCCGGATCGGGCAGGCTCCAGTGCCGCGTGCGGCCTCCGAAGTCGGGGCAGTTCTCCCGGGCCCGGTCGCAGAGGGTGATGACGTGGTCGAAGCGGCGCCCGGTGAGCGTGGCGAGATGGCGGGTCTCCGCCGGCGCGTCCTCGATGCCGAAGCTCTCCCGCAGCACCTGGGCGGTGTGCGGATGGACCCGCGGTTTCGGCCGGACGCCGGCGCTCAGGACGGTCACCGCGCCGGCCGTGCGGTGGCGCAGCAGGGCCTCGGCGATCGGTGACCGGGCGCTGTTGCCGGTGCACACGAAGAGCACCGAGCCGGGCCCGGCGACCGGTGGAGGGCCGGCCGTGGTCAGCGCCGGGTGCAGGGCGGACGCCGTGGCGGTGAGCTCGGCGGCGCAGCGGGACAGGTCCAGGTGGTAGTAGGTGTCCCGGGCGTCGTGGGCGCTGCGGGTGGCGGCGACCAGGCCGCCGTCGCGCAGCAGCCGCAGGTGGTAGGAGACCAGGTTCTGCGGCTGGCCGACCCGGGCGACCAGCTCACGGACCCGCAGGTCGCCGCCGGCCAGCTCGGTGAGCAGCCGCCAGCGCAGCGGGTGCCCGGCGAGGCGCGGGAACGGGGGTACATCCATGACCGCACGTTACATCAAGACAATTTGATCCAACTATCAAACATGGCGTTCACATTCGTCTATGTCTTAATATCCCGAGAAAGTTTCGCGTCCACGGCGTACCCGAAGGGAACCCCCATGCGCCGACGCCTTTCCCCCGTCCTCGCCGCTCTCCTGATCTCCTCCGCGGCGGTGGCCGTCGTGACCGGCCCACAGCCGGCCGCGGCCGCTTTCGCCACCGACGACTACTGCCTCGGTGAGTGCTCCGACATCCTGCCGCCCGGGCAGAACGGGGACGCCGACCTCGCCACGATCCTGGCCCACCAGGCCTTCGGCACCATGCCGGCGAACGCCTCGAACCAGCTCGCCCCCTACGCCAACCTCACCTACGGCTACACCGGCCTGACCCCGCAGCAGATCGGCACGTTCTTCAACGACGCCTCCTACGGCGTCCCGGCCGCCCAGGTGGCCAGCACGACCACGCCGCGCACGGACGTCACGATCGTCCGCGACAAGGCCCTCGGCATCCCGCACGTCACCGGCACCACCAGGGCCGGGACCATGTTCGGCGCCGGGTACGCGGGCGCACAGGACCGCCTGTTCCTGATGGACCTGATGCGCCACGTGGCCCGGGGCAGCCTGACCGGATTCGCCGGTGGCGCCGCCGGGAACCGCGATCTGGAGCAGAGCGTCTGGCGCAACTCCCCCTACACCGAGGCCGACCTCCAGGCGCAGCTCACCGCGCTGCGCAACTCCGGCACGCGCGGAGCCCAGCTGTACGACGACGTCGGGCAGTACCTGGCCGGCGTCAACAAGTACATCGACGACTGCATGGCGGCCCGGGACTGCCCCGGCGAGTACGTGCTCACCGGCCACCTCGACGCGATCACCAACGTCGGCGGTCCCGAGGACTTCGTGATGACCGACCTGATCGCGGTCGCCGGGGTGATCGGTGGGCTGTTCGGCGGGGGCGGCGGCACCGAGATGCAGTCCGCGCTGGTCCGGGTAGCGGCCCGGGCGAAGTACGGCAACACCGTCGGCGACCAGGTGTGGCAGCAGTTCCGGTCGCAGAACGACCCGGAGGCGGTGCTCACCCTGCACGCGGGGCAGTCGTTCCCGTACACGCCGGGCAACCCGAACGCGGCCGGGGTGGCCATGCCGGACGCCGGCGCGACCCCGGAGCCGCTGATCTACGACCGCACCGGATCCGCCGCCACCGGCGTGACCGGGGAGAGCGCGATCGCCGGATCACTGGGCACGCTCACCGTCGACAGCGCCCACCGGGGCATGTCGAACGCCGCCGTGGTCAGCGCCGCGCACTCGGCCACCGGGCACCCGGTCGCCGTCTTCGGCCCGCAGACCGGCTACTTCGCCCCGCAGCTGCTCATGCTGCAGGAGCTGAAGGGGCCGGGGATCAGCAGCCGGGGTGTCGCGTTCAGCGGCCTCAACCTCTACACACTGCTGGGCCGCGGCCCGGACTACGCCTGGTCGGCCACCTCGTCGGTGCAGGACATCACCGACACGTACGCGATCCGGCTGTGCAACCCGGACGGCAGCGCGCCCACGACGGCGTCGTCGCACTACCTCTACCACGGCGCCTGCACCGCCATGGAGACGCTGAGCCGGACGAACTCGTGGGCGCCGACGACCGCCGACTCCACCCCGGCCGGGTCGTACCGGCTGACCATGCTGCGCACCAGGTACGGCCTGGTCACCTGGCGCGGCACGGTCGGCGGGACACCGGTGGCGTTCACCAGTCTGCGGTCCACCTACGGGCACGAGGCGGACTCGGCGATCGGCTTCCAGATGTTCAACGAGCCGGCCCAGATGGGTACGCCGGCCGCGTTCACGAACGCGGCGTCGACCATCGCCTTCGCGTTCAACTGGTTCTACGTGAACTCGTCGGACACCGCGATGTTCACCTCCGGCACCGAGCCGGTCCGCCCCGCCACGGCCGACCCGAACCTGCCCACCTGGGGTGACGCCGCGAACGAGTGGACCGGTTTCCGGCCGGCGAGCGCCCACGCCCAGGCGGTCAACCAGGACTACTTCGTGAGCTGGAACAACAAGCAGGCGGCCGGCTACTCGGCGGCCGACGGCAACTTCAGCTTCGGCGCGGTGCACCGCGGCGACCTGCTCGACGCGCCGCTCAAGGCCGGCGTCGCGGCCGGGACGAAGTACGACCGGGCGTCACTGCTCAAGGTGGTCCACCAGGCCGGCCTCACCGACCTGCGCGGAAAGGAAGTGCTGCCGAACCTGCTGCGGGTGATCGACTCCGCCGCCGTCACCGACAGCACCCAGGCGGCCGCGATCGCCAAACTGCGCGGCTGGCTGACGAACGGCGCGCTGCGGAAGGAGACCGCCTCGGGCAGCAAGGCCTACACCGACGCGGACGCCATCCGGATCTTCGACGCCTGGTGGCCGAAGCTGGTCCAGGCGCAGTTCTCCAGCGGTCTGGGCACCGGGCTGTTCGACGCGCTGGTCGACACGCTCCAGATCAACGAGTCGCCGTCCGGGAAGCAGACCGGGCCGGTCTCCGACCTGCCGCATTCGGCCAACGCGGCCCAGGGCCACAAGGGCAGTTCCTTCCAGTACGGCTGGTGGGGCTGGGTCGACAAGGATCTGCGCGCGGTCCTCGGCGACAGCGTGCCGAACTGGTCCACGAGGTACTGCGGCGGCGGCACCGTCAGCGCCTGCCGCACCGCCCTGCTGACCAGCCTCTCCGCGGCGATCGCCGAACCGGCCGCCACCACCTACCCGGCCGACGAGCACTGCGCGGCCGGCAACCAGTGGTGCGCGGACGCGATCGTGCAGTCCCCGCTCGGCGGCATCACGCACAACCTGATCGCCTGGCAGAACCGGCCCACCTACCAGCAGGTCGTCTCGTTCCCGGCCAAACGCGGTGACGTCATCACCAACCGGGCGGCCGGGAAGGCGGTCACCGCGTCGAGCGTCCAGTCCGGCAACGCGGCGGCCAACGCGGTCGACGGAAACCCGTCGACCCGCTGGGCCAGTTCCTGGTCCGACAACCAGTGGATCCGGGTCGATCTGGGTGCGTCGCTTCCGGTGGGGCGCGTGCAGATCTTCTGGGAGTCGGCGTACGCGTCCGCGTACCGCATGGAGACATCGAACGATGGCAGCGCCTGGACCCAGACCGGTGCCGTGGCCGGAGGCAACGGCGGCGTCGACAACGTCGCGCTGACCCCGGCCACCGCCCGCTACGTCCGCCTTACCGGGATCACGCGGGCGACCCAGTACGGCCTGTCGATCTACGAGCTGGAGGTGTACTCACATTGACGCTACATATTGACGCTGCACATTGACGCCTTACGTTGACGCTTCACATTGACGCCGAGATGCAGAACGGGTGGCCGGCCGGGTCGAGCAGGACCCGCCAGCGGTCCGGCTGCGGCTGGAAGTCCGGCTTGGTGGCGCCCAGTTCGAGGATCGCCGCCTCGCCGGACTCCAGGTCGTCGACACCCAGCTCCAGGTGGGACTGCTTCGGCACGTCCCCGTGCGGCCAGGTCGGTGGCACGTACTTGTCGACCTTGACGAAGCCGAGGCCGTTGCCGGGCTCGCCCAGATAGACGAACTCGTCGGAGGAGAAGGCGACCTCCATGCCGAGCAACGTGCTGTAGAAGCCGGCCAGGGCGGCCGGGTCGTCGCAGTCCAGGGAGAAACCGACGTACTTGGCGAGGGCCATGATGGTGCTCCTTTCGTCGGTTCCGACCCTGCCACCCATGACTGACATCCTGTGTCAGTCTTCTGTGGCAGGCTTTCCGGCATGCGCGCCAGCCGGTTGCTGTCCCTCGTCCTGCTGCTCCAGGACCGCGGGCGGCTCACCGCACACCAACTCGCCGCGGAGCTGGACGTGTCGGTGCGGACCGTCTACCGCGACATCGAGGCGCTCGGCGCGGCCGGGGTGCCGGTCTACGCCGAGCTGGGCGCGGGCGGCGGCTACCAGCTGGTCGACGGCTACCGGACCCGGCTCACCGGGCTCACCCCGCAGGAGGCCGGCGCCATCCTGCTGGCCGGGGTGCCGGAGGCGGCCGCCGAGCTCGGCCTGGGCGCGGTCCTCACCACCGCCGAACTGAAACTGCGGGCGTCCCTGCCGGCCCGGCTCGCCCGGCACGTCGACGAGATCCGCGACCGGTTCCACCTCGACGCGGCCGGCTGGTTCCGGGAGACCGAGACCCACCCGCACCTGACGGCGCTGGCCGGGGCGGTGTGGAACCGGCGGCGGGCCCGGATGCGATACCGCCGCCATCGTGCCCCGCACGAGGTGGACCGGCTGATCGACCCGCTCGGCATCGTGCTCAAGGCCGGGGTCTGGTATTTCGTGGCCCGGGTGGACGGGTCGGCGCGCACGTACCGGGTGGCGACGATCCTCGACCTGACCGTCCTGGATGAGACGTTCGAGCGGCCGGAGGGCTTCGACCTCGCGTCGACGTGGGCGGAGTGGGCGATCGACTTCGAGCGCCGCCTGCACCGCGGCGTCGCCACGGTCCGCTTCTCCCCCGCCGGCCTGGAGCGCATCCCGTATCTGATGACCCGTGCCATGGCCCGCGACGTGTCCTCGGGCGTGGGCTCGCCCGACCCGGACGGCTGGACCACGATCACCCTGCCCATCGAGTCGGTCCGGCACGCCCACGCCGAGTTCCTTCGCCTGGGCGCCGACGTCGAGGTCCTCGAACCAACGGAGCTGCGGGACATGATGCGTGCCAGCGCCACCGCCATGACCCACCTCTACGGCTGATCGCCCCGCCACAACTCGGCGAGGCTCGCGGCCGCCTCCTCGTCACCCACGTCCGCCAGCGGGCGCAGGTATCGGACCGCCTGATCCACATCGCCGCGCCGGGCCAACAGACCGGCGAGCCGCCGGGAGACGCTGCGATCGCCGCGGTCCGCTCGTGGGCGGAGCAGACCGATCGCCTCCTCGACGTCGCCTTGCTCGGCCAGCAGGTCGGCCAGCCGTCCAGCGGGCTCCGCGTCGTGCCCGGATGCCCAGGGCCGTAGCAGGTCGATCGCCTCCCCGGCCCGGCCCCGCTTCGCCAGCAGACCCGCGAGCCTGAGAGTGGCCTGCACATCGCCAAGCGCCGACCGCGCCCGCAGCTCGTCCTCCCTGCCCTGCCGGGCCAGCAGTTCGGCCAGCCATCTGGCCGCTCCCACCTCGTCCGCGTCGGCCCGCTCACGCAATTCGCCCAGGCGTCCCTGCTCGCAGAGCACCTGGGCCAGCCACGGCCCGGCGAACAGATCACCGGCCGCCACCAGCGCCCGTAACTCGTCGGTGTGCTGCCGCTTCGCGAGCAGGGGCGCCAACTGCATGGAAGCGAGCACATCGTCGCCGCCGGCGACCAGGGGCCGCAACAACTCCAGCGCCTCGTCGTCCGCACCCGCGCCGGTCAGCAGGGTGGCCGCCAGCCTGGCGGAATGCCGGTCGTTCGGGGCGAGGTCCCACAGGATGCGGATGGCCTCGTCCACCTCGCCGGCACGAGCCAGGGCATGGGCCAGGTGCCGGCCGGCAATCGGGTCGCCGCCGTCCGAGCGGGCCCGCAACGCGCCGAGATCGCCCTGCTCCACCAGGAACAGGGCGAGCGCCACGGCGGCATCCCGGTCCCCGGCATCGGCACGCGCCCGTACCTCGTCCACACCGCCCTGCCGGAGCAGCACGACGAGCAGCCAGTGGTCGGCGTTCGCGTCACCCGCCTCCGCCCGGGCGCGCAGTTCGCCGGCGCGCTCGCCCAGCACCAGCAGGTCGACCAGGCGGTCAGCAGCGGAGGCGTCCCGGTCGGCGATCCCGTGCAGGACGCCGATCGCCCCGTCCAGATCGCCGCGGTCGACCAGCAATTCGGCCAGCGTCCGGGTCGCCGCCACGTCGCCGGTGCCGGCCCGCGCCCGGAGGACGCCCAGGTGCACCGGGCCGAACAGGTGCTCCTGAACCAGGACGTGCCGGAACTGGTGGATCGAACCGGACCGCCGGAGGACACCGTGCCGATAGGCCTCGGTCAGGAAGCGCTCCAGGCGCCACGGCAACCAGCCCTGCACCGCGAGGCGGACGTGGGCCAGCCGCCAGCGCGCCCAGGCCCAACCACCGGCGGCAAACGCAGCGGTCGAGCCGTAGAGCAACGCCGCCGTCACCCCGACCGGCACCGGCGGTGTGCCCGTCACCGCTGCCGCGGCGGCGAACACCGAGCCGGTCGCCAGGGCATGCCCGACCGCCGCCACCGCCGGCCCGTCCTCGCGCAGCGTCGCCGGCCCCCGCACGGTGATCCAGACGAATGCGAGCATCGTGGCCACGAGACCGGCCAGCAGGGCGGCGGCGGTGTATGCCGTGATGAGCCCGATGAGATAGCCACCGCCGAGGCCGTAGACGAGCGAAACCCCGAGCGGCTTACGAAGCCGGGCCACACCCTCGTGCCGGCCCGGAAAGATCACCCGCAGCCATCCGAACGCACCACAAAGGAAGGCCAGGACCGCCCCGGCCACGGCGGCCGTAACGGAGAATCCGGCGGCCGCGGCGAGCACGCCGCCGACCGTCCCGACGGTCGCGGCCACCGCGATCGTCGTCTCCGTCCGCACACGCTCGGGCCGGACCGTGAGCAACCCCGGATCAAGCTGCCGCCAGCGCACGTCCCGGGTGCCCGCGGCGTACAGGTGATAGGCCATGCAGCCCAGCCAGCGCCGTTGCCGTGCACCCGGGTAGGCGGTGGCCAGGAACGCGTCCATCAGTCGCCCGGCGATCTCCGGCCGGCTGCCGAGGGTCAGCAGCTCGGCCGGGTCACCGCCCGGCTCCTGGTAGGCGGTTCGGGCCATCGACACCATCAGCGGTGTGGACAGCGTCCGCACCAGCGGATTCCCCTTGCCGGCGGTGCGCAGGTGGGAGAGAACCGGCTCCCACCGGGACCGGCCGGACTCCGGGTATGAGAGGTAGGCCACCGCGGCGTCCACATCGACGGCTTCGAGTTCGACCACCGCCGCGGTGGTCAGGACGTGGCCGGCCCGCTCGTACTCGCCGATGCGGGAGGTCAGGACCAGGGGGCGGCCCGCCGACGCGTGGTCGTCGAGTGCCCGCAGAGCCGGGCCGATCGCCGGGCCGGGCAACTCGTCCAGGCCGTCCAGCAGCGGCAGGACCCGGTTCTGCTCGACCAGGCGGCAGGCCACCGTGAGCGGGTCGCCGTACCGGCTCAGCACCGGTCGATGATCCTCGGCGAGCCGGCGGGCGAGGAGACCGTCGAGCGGTCCGGCCGGATCCCAGTCGCTGATCGGCACCAGCAGCGGGATCGGCTCGCCGTCGGTGCGGGTGCGGAGCAGGCCCAGGGTGAGCAGCAGGGCGAAGACGCTCTTGCCGGCGCCCGGCTCGCCGAGCACCACCAGCTGGCGGCGGGGCAGGGCCCGGAACGCGGCGACGATCTCGGTGTTCAGCTCGTCGGTGCGGCCGGTCAGCGGAAACTCACGCCAGTCACCGGCCGCGGCCGTGCCGAGGACCGCCTGCCGTCCCGCCGCCGGGCGGCCCGTCGACGACCAGCGGACCAGCACCGGGGCCGGTCGGGTCACCTCCCGGCGGACCGCCTCGGCGGCCCACGCGTTCTCGATCGGGGCGAGCAGGTCGGCGACCACCCGGTCCAGGTCCGGGCCGGGTCCGGCGCGGTGGCGGGCCCGCTCGATCCACACGACGGCCGCGGCCAGCGCCGCGACGGCCGACCACACCGCCCACGGCCACCACCACCAGTCGCCGGGCGGGTTCACCGTGTTGGTGGCCATGTTCCCGGCGAGCGCGAGCGCGACCCCGGCCAGCAGGGCGGCGATCGGCGACGGTCTCACCAGATGAGTATCGATGCACGGGCCGGTTTCGTCGTACCCCGTTGATAACGTCCCGCACATGCCGATCAAGCCCGTGCACGGTGGGGACCCGATGCCCCTGGAGAGTCCTGACGACGTGGCCACTCTCGTCGGGCATCTGGAGCGGCGGGATCGGGAGCCGGCCTGGCTCGGCGACCACTTCTCCTACCTGGCCGGCACGAGGCCGGACTGGTTCCGCCCGTTCCAGGAGACGGTGATCGCCGGCAACCATCTGCCGTTCTGGGAGGTGGTCTACAACGACGCGTGCGTGCTGCTCGCCGGCGCCTCCGACCGTTGTGTGGAGACGCTCGCCGGGCGGCTGCGTGACCGCTGGTCCCACTACGACATGTGGGCGCTCGCCGCGATCGGCACCGACGCGGCCCGGGTCGTGATCGCCGACCTGGTGCGCGCGGGCGGGGACCGGCAGGATCTCGAGGATTCCGGGATCTGGGTGCCACCCACCGGCCCCGCTGAGTACAGGTTCACGTCTCAGCGCCGCGCCGTGGTGCTGGAGCCGGGTGACTTCCCCGGCGCCGACAATCCGGTCGGCCTGCCGGTCGAGCGGATCGTGCGCGACCCGGCCACCACCCCGGTGGTCTGGCACTACGCGTCGTTCCGGCTCGGCCAGATCCCCGGGCTGCCACCCTTCCCGGCCGAGCGGGCCCACCTAGTCGCGCCCGCGTCGGCGTGCCTCTGGACGGTGTTCGCCGACATCGGCGCCGACGGCCGCTACCTCGGCGAGGAGGTGCGGTTCGAGTCCGGCGACGACGACCCGGACGAGGACTACGCGGACGATGCCCCCGGCTTCGGTGTCGGCCGGGTGGTGCTGCGCCCCTACGGCCCCGACCTGATCTACAGCAACGGCAACGTCCACTCCTCACCCGGCGTGGTCGGCACCGCGGGCGGCCCACCCATCGGCCTGTACCCGAACCCGTCCTGCCCGTCCTGCAAGCGCTTGATGTTCCACGCCCTCACCGTGGAGACCTACATCCGCGAACACGGCGACGGTTTCCGCAGCCTCTACCTCTGCGAGGACTGCCACAAGGTCGCCTCCACCGCCACGGGGTGGAACTAGCGACCTTGTGGCCGAGGTCCGCGTTTCGCTTCCGGCTCCTTTCCGGTACGCGTGCCCTCGCGGCGTCTCCTCTGGACCGTCCCGTCCGGTCGGCGCGCGCCTACTGCCCACTTCGCGGCCTGTGCCGCGCCCACCGGGCGGCGACCGGTTGCCGCAGCGGTCACGGCAGTCGTCATCCACCGTCCACCAGGACCGGCGCCCACATCCGGCCAACCTCCCGGGCGGACGCACACGGCCAGGCGGACGCACACGGCCGGGCGGGCGCAACCGCCGGGCGGACGCACACGGCCGGGTTTCACCGTGGGCGGGCGCACACATTCGGGCGGTCGAAGCCGTGGTAGCCACACACGGGAGACGTCACGTGCGCGCCCACCACGGCTGTATGCCATACCGACGACCACGACACCGCCATCGTGCGCGCCCACCCGCCCCGGTGACCGGCGTTACGACTGAGAGTGGGCAACCCGAGTGCCTGGCCGGCACGAGCGCGACCATCCGCCCAGCGTGACCGAACGGCCAGCCTTGTCCAGCACCGGGTTCGACATGCTGGGGAACGTGCCGGGTGGCGTGTCTGTCACATCGGGACGGGGCGGGTCGTCGTGATGGCATGAAACGGATTCTCGTCACCGGGATCACCGGCACTCTGGGGCGGCAGGTGGCCGGCATGCTGCGGTCGTTCGGCGCGGAGGTTCGAGGGCTGAGCCGGCGGCCCGGGCAGGATTTTCAGGGGGATCTGGCCGATGGTTCCGGGCTGGGCGCGGCGCTGAGCGGTGTCGACACGGTGGTGCACTGTGCCAGTGACACCCGGCGGCTGGGGCGCGGCGATCTTCAGGGCCTGCGGAACCTGCTGGCGGCGGCCGGGCGCGCCGGGCGGCCGCATGTGGTGTTCGTGTCGATCGTGGGCGTCGATGTGATCCCCTACCCGTACTACCGGGTCAAGCTGGCCGCCGAGGGCCTGGTCGAGGGGTACGGCGGGACGATCCTGCGGGCCACCCAGTTCCACGAGTTCGTCCTCGGTGGAGCCCGGATCGCGGCGCGGCTGCCGGTCGTGTTCGCCCCGGACGTGCCGGTGCAGCCGATCTCGACCCGGGATGTGGCCACCCGGATCGCGGAACTCGCCGACGGCCCGCCCGCGGGACGGGTCCCCGATCTGGGCGGTCCCGAGATACTGCGGGCTCCGGACCTGTTCCGCGACTATCTGCAGGCGACGGGACGCGACCGTCGGCTCGTTCCGGTGCGGCTGCCCGGGGCCACCTTCGGCGCTTTCCGGCGGGGCGCCCACCTGGCCCCGTCGCACCGGTCGGGCGGCGAACGCTGGGCCGATTTCTTGCACGCCCGAACCAGCGGGTGACCGCTCGGCAGACTTCATGCACACCCGAATCAGCAGGAGCCAGCTTGGCAAACTTCATGCGCGCCCGGACCAGCAGGAGACAGCTCGACAGACTTCATGCGCGCCCGAACCAGCGGGTGACCGCTCGGCGGACTTCTTGCGCGTCCGAACCAGCGGGCGACCACTGGGCGGACTTCCGGCACGCCCGGACGGGCGGGGCGGGGTGGAGAGAGCGTGAGTGGGCAGCTAAGCCCGGCGGGCGCGCCGCCGGGCCCGGCCCGGCAGATGATCGCGGTCTTCCCACGGCGGCTCGCCTCACCCGTACAAGAAAGAAAGAAGGAGCCGCCGAGGGTGACCGATCGTCAGGTGAGGGTGCAGCTCAGGTTGGCCGGAGAGGCGGCGGGGCCGCTGCCGACGAAGCCGAACGTGGTGCTTGCGGAGGGTGACAGCGCGCCGTTGTGGGCGGCGTTGCGGACGGTGACCGCGGGTGTGCCGAGGGCGCCGTTCCAGAGGGAGGCGACCGTGGTGCCGGACGGGAAGGTCCAGTTCACGGTCCACGCGGTGCCGGCGGTGGTGCCGGTGTTCTTGACCGTGACCTCGGTCTGGAAGCCGCCGGTCCACGAGCCGATGGTCTTGAACGTGGCCGAGCAGCCCTGGCCGCCGCCGTCTCCCCCGCCGGTTCCGGTGGTGACGGTGCGTCCGGCCGAGGCGGCGGAGACGTTTCCGGCGGCGTCGCGGGCCTTGACGCTGAACGTGTATGCGGTGTTCGCGCTCAGCCCGGTGGCGGTGTACGAGGTGCCCGAGACGGTGGCCACGACGGTCCCGTTGCGCAGCACGTCGTAGGAGGTCACGCCGACGTTGTCGGTGGACGCCGTCCAGGTCAGGGCCACACTGTTCGCGGTGATCGTGCCGGCGGTCGGCTGTCCGGGCGCGGTCGGTGACGTGGTGTCGCCGTCCTCGCCGCCGTCGCCGTAGCGCTGTCCGAGACTGATCCCCGTGGTGCTGCCGTCGCCGCCGAGCGGGACCTGGTGGTCGAGGCTGACGAACCGGCCGTCGTGCTGCCACAGCGCCGGCTTGAGCAGGGCGTACTTCTGCTCGTCCCAGGTCTTCCAGTCGTCGAGCAGCAGCCCGCCGGTGTCGCCGGAGTTGGGGTTGAGCACCCAGAACGTCTGGTGCAGCTTATGTTCGGCGATCAGGTCACGCAGCGCGGTCATCCACTTGTCCTGGCGCGCGTCCTGGCCGAGGCGGCCGCCCCACTCGCCGATCAGCAGCGGCGCGGTGCCGTTCTCGTGCAGGTAGAACCAGTTGGGCCGCCACACGTCGTTGGTGAGGCTGGCCTTGTCGAACGGCTTGTCGAACCACGGCTGGTTGTAGACCAGCGGTCCGTAGTCGTGTGGTGAGTAGACGAGCTGATCCTGGTTCTGACCGAGATTGATCGGGTGGTCCTTGACGCCGCGGAGGTTGCCGCCCCACCAGTTGTAGTAGTAGTTCGGCGACAGGTCGGGGTCGGTGTTCGGGGAGCTCCAGGTCTCGCCCTCGCGCGGGTAAACCTCGTTGCCCTCGACCAGGATCAGCACGTTCGGGTTGATCGCCAGGATCCGCTTGGCGGCCGTCTCGGCGGTGTTCTTCCAGTTGTCGACGTCGGTGGTCGCGTCCCACTTGGCGCGCGTGGTGTCGTTCGGGGTGCCGTGCGGCTCGTTCTTCAGATCGAAGGCGACGACCGTGTCGTTGGTCTTCCAGCGGGTGGCCGCCCACTCCCAGGCCTGGTAGTACAGCTCCGGGGTGACCGTGCCCTTGTACCAGACCGGGTGGATGTGACCGGAGTTGTCGGCCTCGGCGGAGTGCACGTCGAGCAGGACCTTGATGCCGTACTTCTCGCACAGGTCCAGCCAGGACTCGAAGATCTCCAGGCTGTCCATGCCGGTGAGCTCGGGGTTGGCGTAGGTGTTCACGTTCGGCGCGGCGGCCTGCCCGTTCTTCCACTCCAGCAGCAGTTGGGTGGAGATCGGGACGCGGACCAGGTTGATGCCGCGGTCGGCCATCGACTTGGTGATCTGGGTGATGTTGGCCGACCACAGGCCGTGGAAGACCCGCTCGGAGGCGTTGAAGCCGAACCAGTTGGCTCCGGTCAGCCAGACGGGATTGCCGGCCGCGTCGACGATCTTGTTGCCGGAGACGTGCAGCCAGTCCTCGGCCGGGGGCGCGGCCGAGGCGAGGTGCGGGGCGGCTGCGCCGCCGGTCAGCGCCAGGGCGGCGCCGAGCAGGGCGGCGGCGAACCGGCGCCCGCGGTGTGGTTTCGCGGTCACTCGATCACTCCAAGGGGATGGGGTACGGGTTTGGGAGCGCTCCCATAGACAGTATTTAATCTCACCGTCACCGTGTTCAAGAGGTAGCCGGTTCCGGAAATGTCGCCGGCGCCGGCGCGGCGTACCGGCCGCTCGTGAGGTTGCCCCCGGGTTCGGGGTCACTGGAGAGGAACTGCGAGATCAGGTAGCCGTTCGCGCCGTGCAGCTCCACACCGTCGAAGCCGGCGTCGACCGCGTACCGGGCCGCCGGCGTAGGAGCGTGCGTGTTCGGGCACCTCGGCGGTGTCCAGCGCTCGGGGAGATCAGGCGGGTGCGGTTCATCCAGCGGCTGTACGCCGCCGGGCTCCCCAGCCGCACGATCGCCGAGTTGCTGCCGTGCGTCGACTCACCGACCGCCGACACCGCCTGGACGCAGCTGCATCAGGAGCGGGACCGCATCACGCAACACATCGAGGAACTCACCCTAGGCCCGTGACGTGCTCGACCAGCTTATTGCCATCAACCGGGAGCACCGATCCCGGCTCGCCGCCCGATCAGCCGGGGCACCCGCGGCAGTCGAATGACCCCGCCTCCATCAGGTGCGGTCGAGTCGACCCGCCGTTCGATCCGGTCATGGGAATGCGCGGGCGAGAGAGTCGATGGGTCATCGCAGGTAGATGGCGCTCAGGGGTCGGCCGGCATAGGACGTCCGTCACGACGCGTAACCCCCTGGTCACGTGACGGCCGCCAGCGATCGGCATGATCCTGCGGTGATCAACTATCGGGCGGGCGCGGCCGTTCTAGCGGTGCTGTCGGTGGGTGCCTGTGCTGCTCCGGGGACGGATCCGGTCGCCGTTCCGTCGGGCTGCGAGGCCACGGACGTACGTTGGTCGGCTCCCGTGAAGGAGCCGCGCCTGACCCAGGTGACCCTCCAGGAGGACTTCGAGGATCCGACCGGCCGGGTCGTGCTGGATGAGCCGTTCGCGCCGTCGATCATCGGTGTGACCGCCCCGGACGACTGGGTCGGCGTGCTCGCCGGTTCGCTCGCCGAGGAGACCGGTACGAAGGTGCAGACCGGTCCGGCCACGCTGCCGGACGGTGACATCAGCTTCGGCGTGCTGGGCGGTGAGGTGCCCGGCATTCCGCAGACCCTGTTCTACGTGGGCGTGGAGCGTGTGTCGGCCGAGTTCACGGTCGCCTGCTCGACGTCGGTGACCGGCGTCTTCGAGTCCTGGTCGACGATCGATTTCGGCGGCGTGGCGTGCGGCAGCTTCGACGAGCCGCAGGAGCCGCTGGGACGCCTGGCCCGGACCCATTGTCCGGCGACCCCGGAGCCCCGTCCCTCCGGCTACGTCGACGCCGTCCCGTTCAATGAGCCCTCGCCGTTCTGAGCGGCAACCGTTCACACCGATTCCTCCCGGCGGGGATGATCTCAGCCGGGACGATGTCGAGGCACGCGGCGAGGTAGACGTCGAGCCCGTCCCGCGTCGGGCGGTCGGCCCACCACTGTTCCTGGGACATGGCCGCCGCCGACGGGCCGGACGCTACCGCGTACCGGAAATGTGGGCGCCGGCCTTGGCTCGAACGCGGTGAACGCGTGTTCGACCGGTGCTGCGATGGCGATCCGCCGCTGGACCACTACGGCAGATTCCCCTCATTCGATGGAACGTCGGTGGACGGTTGTTCGGCGACCTCGCGGTAGCCGCTCAGGGCGCGATTCCGGAGGGTGTCCAGCTGGTCTCGGATCCGCCAGGACTTCCCAGCCGTCGCCGCCTTGGTGAGTAGCGGCAACCGCCCATGCAATACGGAATACTCCACCGAAACGATTTGATCAGCAAGAACGAGCCGACAGAGTCGATTACATTGACCCGGAAGCGGAATCTCACGAGCTATTCCTGGCTTGCGAATTAGCAAATTCTGTGATTGCAAGAGGATTACGCAAAATCCATTGAGATACGACATTACCAAAGGCGACTTTGCGTCACCATGCATCGCATCTGATCCCGCTTCGACCTCGCGCCGGCAACCGGCCACCAACCGACACATGAGGGGCCGCGGGAGCTCGAGGCGCACAACCGCCCTGCCCAGACCGGCTGCCAACGGGTCCAATCAGACCGATGTCGTGCACGAACATGGCAACTCTGGGCGGCCGTGTCCCAGCCTGTTCACTCGTGTGCGAATGGCACGGAATCCCCCTCGATCCGGGCCTAGCCACTGTGCGCCGTTTCACGCAGCGCCGGCTCCACATTGACGGGACGCGCCTCCAGACGGTCGTCTCGGCGCCCCGCCGGGTAGCGAGCCATTGATCAAGTGTGGCAGGCTGCGGAGCCACGGGGGGTCCGCTTGTCGATTCCACATTGGCTCGGCATGCCCCCGTGCCATCAAACACCGGGGGGTTTATTAATGGCGTTAACAACTTTGGACACCCGAGCGCCGAGCGGCGCCTGGGTCCGTGTGCAGTGGACCGACGGGTCCAGTCTGGCCGATCGGATCGCCGGGGTGCGGTTCGTCGGCGGCAACTACGGGCGCGGCTTCCAGATCGGCACGCGGGGCAACCACGAGTTCGCCACCACGTACTTCGTGGCTGCTTCGGTGAAGAAGCGGCTGGTGGTCGGCAACCGGGAGGTGGTCATCTCGGAGGCCGACGACGGAAGCTCCACCATCGTGTCGCTGCTGGGCAAGCACCACGAGCTGATGACGGTCTTCTCCGGGCCCGCGCCCACCGACGTCAATCTGACCGGCCTGTTCTCCGTGCTCGACATCGACGACCAGCCGGAGGGCATGCGCGTCGTCCCGAAGAAGTCGACGCTGCTGAGCGTCGCCAGCGAGCATGTGCTCGCCACGATCGAGAACCGGGGTTCGGTCAACGTCCCGTCCCGCGACCGGGGTCGTGACCTGCTGCCGAAGGCACGCGGCGCCAAGACCGCGTCCGGAGAGGTCTGGCGGTCCCGGCTACCGGGCGTCGAGGCGACGGCTACCGGCGTGGAGAACTTCGCCTTCACCATGGGCTTCTCCAAGGCCGTGGCCGAGGTTCACCTGGATGCGCTGGAGGACGTGCCGGACTCGGAACTGCTCGGCTGGCTCGACGGCATCAACGTCGAGTGGTCCGGACGGTAGCTCGGTGAGTCCGTTGTGGGCCCTGTTGCTTCTGACCTGGGCCGCGATGATCATTCTGTTCCTCGGCCTCGGCGCGGTGCTGCGCGAGGTCCGGATGCTGCGGGCTCAGATCGATGCCGCGGCGGCTACCGGCGAGCGGGTCGACATCGAGCTGCCCGCCAGCGTGGCCGGTGGCCGGGGAGGCCTGGTCCTGGCCGTCGACAGTGGCTGCCCGTTGTGCATCGCCGTGGTTCAGCGGGTCGGGTCCGTGATGTCCGGACCGGACAGTGCGGCAGCGGTCCTGCTGACCTTCGAGCCCGAGAAGCAGTGGAACGGACTCACCGGTGGTCTCCCGGTCGTACGGGACGAACGCGCATGGTCGGCGATCGCTCATCTGAGCACGCCGATCCTGTTGCAGGTGGACGGGCAGGGCCGAGTACGGCGCCTGCACCTGCCGGCCAACGAACGTGACGTCACTCCGGTCCTCCAGTCGTGGGGCCTGTTGAGTCAATCCGAGAAGAATGGGCGGGCCAATGCCGCTTGACATGGAACAGATCCCCGACGCCGAGACCTCGGTCGGCACCGAGCCGACCCTGGCTCTGACCGGACTGGGCAAGGCGTCCAGCCGGCGCCGTACGGTCCTGCGCGGTGTCGCCTTCTCCAGCCTGACCCTGGGCGCCACCGCGCTGAGCTGGTCGCCGCTGGGGGGTCAGCGGGCGGCCCGGGCGGAGAACGGTCCCAACGGGCTCAAGGGCTGGGACCGGACCGACTGCAGCGATGCCTACCCCAGCGGCTACAGCGAGGAGAAGGACACCGGCGGCTCGTACGTGAACGAGCCGGCGGCCTGCTTCGGCGGTGACTTCATGGGCAGCATGTACTGCTCGTCGGGGTGGCACAAGAAGGGCACCGAGCGCGACGCCCCGATCCTCTACACGTACACGCCGATCTCCACCGCGTGCGGTTCGAGCACCACCAAGAACGCGTGGAAGTGGAAGACCGGCACCAAGGTGTGGCGCTGCTCGGACGGCAACACCCGCGTGTCCGGCGGCGGATCGACGCGCACGTACCTGACGATCTGCCGCGCTCGGGCCTGATGACGGTCGGTACTCCACGGCGCGTGCTGTGGCACCCGCTTGTCGCCGCGGCACTGATCGGTGCCGCGGCGACCGGTGGCGTTCTGCTGCACATCGGCGCCGTTTCCGTGGCCGCGCTCATCGGGTGGCTGGTCGCGGGCGCGGCGGGCGGCTTCGCCGTCAGCGGCTCCACTTGAAGCCGCAACTCGGCCTTCGTGCTGAACTCGCCGGTCGGGCGAGGTTATCCACAATTCTCCTTCTGTCTGGGGCAGGTGCTCGGTGCGCTGGTCACCGCGCTCGGTGCCCTCGTGGTCGGCTCCCTTCTGCGTCTGGCGGCACCGTCGGGCGTGTGGGTCGTGCTGCTGGTGTGCTGGTTCGCCGTCATCACCGTGCGGGAGTTCGGGCTGCTGTCGTTCGGGCTGCCGCAGAATGCCCGTCTGGTGCCCGTGACGGTGTTCCGTCATGGACGGTTCTTCGGTCCGTTGCAGTTCGGGCTTGAGATGGGCACCGGCCTGCGCACCTACGTCACCAGCGGATTGCCGTACGTTCTGCTGCCGGCCGTCGCCCTGCTCGCGTCACCGGGCGCCGCACTGGTCGCGGGCCTGGGCTTCGGGCTGGGCCGTTCCCTCATGACGACGTCCAACCTGCGGTTCAGCGACGACAACTCGTGGGACCTGGAGTTCTCCCTCTACGAGCGGTGGATCAAGGCCATTCTGGTCATGGCGTTCGCCGGGGGGATCTTCGCCGCGGTGATCTGAGAAATTTTCCTCCGGCGCCTGCAACAGGCGCTCCGGCTCCGGCGTACTAGTTGGCAGGAAAACGGAGGTGACATGACGGACACGACGTTCGACGAGTTCGTGCGGCAGGCGCTGCCCGGTCTGGCTCGCTACGCCTACGTGCTCGCCGGCGATCGGCACGCAGCCGAGGACCTGCTGCAGGACTCCCTGGTGAAAGCCATGGGCGCATGGTCACGAATCAGGCGAGACGGCAACCCGGTCGGCTACGTCAAGACCATCATGGCCCGGACGAATGTCAGCTGGTGGCGTCGGCGGCGACCGTCCGTGGCGGTCAGTGAGACTCTGGCCGCCACGGACGCAGCCCTGGCCGGGGTGGAACATCGCGATGAGCTGCGCCGGGCGTTGGCCACGCTGCCGCCGCTGCAACGGACGGTTCTCGTTCTCGGCTTCCTCGATGAGGCCGAGGACGAGGAGATCGCCAGTCTGCTGCACCGCCGGCCCGCCACCATCCGTTCCCTGCGGCGTCGCGCTCTGCAGAGTCTGCGCCGCAACCTTCGGATCGATGAGCTGCGGTCGGTCGACCGGGCAGCGGACCTTCAGGAGACGCCATGACGGAGAAACTGGAAGAACTGCTGGCCGCCGAGTTCCGCGACGGCCCCTACGACCTGCCGGTCGACGCCGACCGGCTCACCACGACAGCGCGTCGGCGCCGGGCGCGCCGGACCGCCGGCACCGCCGCGGCAGCCGTCTGCGCGGTAGCGCTGGGGGCCACCGCCGGAATCAGCATGCTCAACGCCTCCGGCCCGGGACCCGCAGATCTCCAGCCGGCCGGCCCCGCACTGTCGATCTCATCCGCACCGGCAACGCCGGCTCTGGTACCACTGCGGATCCGGGCGGACAGCGTGCAGATCGGCGAGGCCGTGGTGCGCGGCCTCCCCGCCGAGGCCGAGTTGTTGAACACGGCGGGAGCCGCGCAGCCGCCGGCCGCCGCGCTGCCCAGCACCGGCGACCGGGCCTCACTCTCGGTGCCGGGCAAGCAGGACGCCGAGACCCGGCTCACCGTCGTCGTAGACGCCCAGGACCGCCCTGGCCTGCCCGGGGACCCCGAACCTCAGGACTGGTTCGGTTCCCTCGGCGGCGCAAAGGCTCTGCTGACGGTGGATGACAGCGCACAGACGACCTATTTCACGATGAACACCCCGGCGGGCCGCCGCTGGGACCTGGCTGCAACCGGCGCCGACGCCACTGCTCGGCTCGCCCTCATCAAGGACGTAGCTGTCGCAACGGCCCCGGGGCGCTGATTCACCGGCGCGAGCCGGCGCCTCCGGTCCGGACCGGCCTGCCCACACCAGCAAGCTGAGGTGCGAGCCAGCTGATCAGGGCGACCAGTATCGCCGCGCATCCGACGACCATCCGATCCGTCACGGCGGCGTCCGCATCCGGCGCAGACGCCGCCACGATCACGGCGCCACAGAACATCCAGGCCCGCACCACCACGCTCCAGGAGACGGCGCTGTCGCCGTCGAAGCAGCCGCAGGGCGTTCCAGGTCGCCGGATGCGCAGGACCGTGGTGTAGACACCGAATGCCGCGTACATCGCCGACGCCGGAGTCATCAACGGCCAGCTTGCCGTCAGCCACCCGGCAACGGCGCCGGCACCGGCGGCGACCTCGACGACGGCGACCACCGCGGCCAACGGCCGGTGCGACCACCGCGGAACCATGCGCTGTGCCGCCAGCACCGCCGCGAGATGCGCCCGCCGGCGTAGATGCCCGACGCCTGCGGCCAACAGCAGCAGCGCGCCACCCACCGCTATCGCCGTGGCGATCTGCTGATGCATTCGATCTTCTCCGTTCCGGACGGTGTCAGCGGCGTACGTCGGCGGGACCGGTCCACATCGGAAGGCCGGCCTCCCGCCACGCCTGCACCCCGCCGACCATGTCGGTGGCCCGGTGCAGGCCCACCGCGCGCAGACTCGCCGCCGCCAGGCTCGAGCTGTAACCGTGCCGGCAGACCACGATCACCGCAATGTCGTAGCCGATGGCCTCGGGAATCCGGTGCGGGGACGCCGGGTCGAGCCGCCACTCCAGGACGGTACGGTCGATCACCAGGGCGCCGGGAAGGTCGCCCTGCTCCCGCCGTTGGACATCGGTGCGCGTGTCGATCAACAACGCGCCCGCTTCGGCCGCCGCGAGCACCTCATGCGGCAGCAACCGTCGTACGCCCACGCGGGCCTCATCGAGAAGCGCCTGAACGCCGCGAGCCGGGGTGCTGGTCATCGAGATTCCTTCGTCAGAATGCGGCGGGCGGTGTCGAGCCTGCGGGTGGCGCCCTGCCGGTCGAGGTGCTCCAGCAGCGGCACCGCCACCCGTCGGCTGGTGTCCCATGCCGCGCGGGCCTGGCTGACCGTGAACGGCTGCGGTAGCGCGGCGACCCGCCGCAGCGCCTCGGCGGGCGCGCCGGGCAGCAGGTAGACGCCGTCAGTGATCCGGATCAGAACGCCCGCGGTGACGGCGGCGGCCAGATGCCGCCGGGACAGGCCGAGCCGGGCGAGATCCTCGGCGCCGGGCGCGGCGAACGGGGCGTCACGCAACCCGGCACAGATCTCGTCCAGCGCGCGGCGAATCGGCGCCGGGAAGCGGATCCCGGTGTCCCGGCCGTGTACGCCACTGACATCCAGCACCAGCCCCGCCTCGGCGGCCAGGGCGCCGACCAGCCGCGCATCGGTGATCCCGGCCCGGCGAGCCGCAGCGTCGGGGGCGATGCCGGGAGACAACGGGTTCGCCGCCGCCCACTCGTCGACGACCCGGTGCAGTGCGGCCGTCCATTGCTTCCACACGACCGGGTCGACCAGCCACCCGCCGGCGGTGACCACCCCGTCCGGGTCGGCGTCCCCCGGGGCCAGGACACCGGCCATGACCAGCGCCTCGCGCCGGACCGCGCCGCGGCGGCCCACCTCCTCGGCGACCGTCGGACGGTCACGCATCCCGGCCAGAGCGGTGGCCCGCCGCCGGGCGTCGCCGCGGGCGTGCAGTCCGGGCGGCATGGTGTCGAGGACGACGAACCCGGCGACGACGTGCCGGGCGCCCGGATCACGGAGCAGGCCCCGCTCGCCGACGTGCAACGGCAACGGCGTCGCCGGCGTGAGGCGGGCGGCAGACGGGCCGAGCATCCGCACGCGTACGGCCACCGCCGCCGACCCCAGGTGCAGCGTCAGCTGGGCGGGCAGCCGGTCGGCGGCCCGAACCAGGCGCACGTCCATGGATGTGACCGGGGCGAAGGCGCCCGGCTGGACCAGAGCGTGGCCCCGGCGTACCTCGTCGGTTTTCAGCCCGCGCAGGTTGACCGCGAGCCGGGAGACCGCGCCCGCCCGGTCGACGTCGGTTTTGAGGCTTTGCAAGCCGCGGACCTGCACGGTACGGCCGGACGGGTAGAGCAGCAGGTCGTCGCCGACCGTCACGGTCCCGGACGCCAGGGTCCCGGTCACCACGGTGCCGCTGCCCCGTACGCTGAACGACCGGTCCACCCACAGTCGCGCCGGTCCCGGCGCCGGTGCGGGAAGCGCGCGGGTGAGATCCCGCAGCGTGTCCCGCAGCGCCGCAAGGCCCTGACCGGTCACGGCCGAGACCGCGACCGCCGGGATCCCGGCCAGGCCGGTGCCGTCCAGCCGCTCGCGGGCCTGCGCGATCGCCGGGCCGGGATCGGCCAGGTCGCTGCGGGTGACGGCGAGAACCCCGTGGCGTACGTCGAGCGCGTGCAACGCCGCCAGGTGCTCCGCCGACTGTTGCCGCCAGCCCTCATCGGCGGCGACGACGAACATCACGGCGGTGACCGGGCCGACCCCGGCGAGCATGTTCGTCACGAACCGCTGATGGCCCGGCACGTCGACGAAGGCGGTCATCTCGTCGTCGGCGAGGCTCGTCCACGCGAAGCCGAGGTCGATGGTCATGCCGCGGCGGCGTTCCTCTGCCCACCGGTCGGGTTCCATCCCGGTGAGGGCACGCACCAGCGTCGACTTGCCGTGGTCGACGTGCCCGGCGGTCGCGATCACGAACACGCGTGCTCCACAGCCTCGACGAGGGTCTCGTCGTCGGCCGACGGGACGCAGCGCAGGTCCAGCAGCAGGTGGCCGTCGCGGACCCGGCCGACCACGCACGGCATGCCGCGACGCAGCGGCGCGGCCAGTTCGGCCGGGAGCCGCACGGCCCATCCGGGCAACGTCAGGCCTGGCGCCGAGCCGCCGCCGACCACACCGTCGCTGGCCGTCACCGTCGCCGCGATACCGGATGCCACCAGCCGGGCAGCCAGTTTCCCGGCGCGTTCGCGCAGCTCGACCGGGTCGGCGTGCAGGGCCGTAGCGGTGGGAGTGACCGGCCGGCGCAGGGTCGCCTCCAGCGCGGCGAGGGTCAGCTTGTCGACGCGCAGGGCACGGGCGATCGGGTGGCGGCGCAGCGTCTCGATCATGTCGCGGTCGCCGAGCAGCAGTCCGGCCTGCGGGCCGCCGAGCAGCTTGTCGCCGCTGGCGGTGACGATCGTGGCGCCGTCCCGCAGCCAGGTCGCGGCGTCGGGCTCGTCGGGCAGCAGGGGTTCGGGCCGCAGCAGGCCGGAGCCGATGTCGGCGACGACCGGCACACCCAGCCCGGCCAGTTCGGCGACGCCGACGCTGGAGGTGAAGCCTTCGATCCGATAGTTCGACGGGTGGACCTTGAGAATGAAACCGGTGTCCGGGCCGACCGCGTCGGCGTAATCGCGCAGGTGTACGCGGTTGGCGGCGCCGACCTCACGCAGCCGCGCACCGGCGCCGGCCAGCAGCTCGTGCAGGCGGAAGCCGTCACCGATCTCCACCATCTCGGACCGGGCCACGACGATCTCCCGGCCGGCCGCCAGGGCGGTGGCCGCCAAGACGAGCGCGGCCGCCCCGTTGTTGACCACGTGCACGTCACCAGCGTCCGGGACGGCGGCGCGCAACGCCTCCAGGGTGCTGCGACCGCGGCGGGCGCGGGCGCCGGTGGCCACGTCGTACTCGACGTCGACATAGCCGGCGGCGGCGGTGACCGCCTCGACGGCCGCCGCCGACAGCGGGGCCCGGCCGAGGTTGGTGTGCAGCACCACGCCGGTCGCGTTGATGACCCGTCGCAGCCTGGTCGGGGTGACCGGAAGCGCGGCGAGCGCGGTGTACAGGACCGCGGCGGGTTCGATGCGGCCGGCCCGGGCCAGTTGCTGGGCGTCACGGACAGCCTGTTTCACCAGGACCGGGCCGACCTGCCGGTGGGCGTCGGCCAGCAGCGGGTCGGCGAGCAGGAGGTCGGTGCGGGCGATGGCGCGGCGCGGATCGCCGCTCATCGCACCACCAGCGTGTGCTCGCCGTCGAAGGCGATCAGCTCACCGATCACCGTGCCGCCCGGGATCTCGCCGGCGACCAGCAGGCCGCCGGAGGTCTGCGCGTCGGCGAGCAGCAGCCGCTCCAGTTCGGTGACGTGCTGGCCGAAGCTGGTGTGCGGGTGCACCCAGTCGAGGTTGCGGCGCGACCCGCCGCTGACGAAACCGTCGCGCGCCGCCTCGCGGGCACCGTCGAGATAGGGCACCGCGGCCGCGTCGACGACCGCCGTCACCCCGCTCGCACGGGCGAGTTTGTGCAGGTGGCCGAGCAGACCGAAGCCGGTCACGTCGGTGGCGCAGACCACGCCCGCCGCCAGGGCGGCCTTGGACGCCGCCCGGTTCAAGGTGGTCATCGCGGCGACCGCCTGCGCGAACACCTCGCCGGTCGCCTTGTGGCGGGAGTTGAGCACGCCGACACCCAGCGGCTTGGTCAGGCTCAGCGGGACACCGGGCCGACCCGCGTCGTTTCGCAGCAGACGGCGGGCGTCGCCGATCCCGGTGACCGCCAGCCCGTACTTCGGCTCGGCGTCGTCGACACTGTGCCCGCCGGCCAGATGGCACCCGGCCTCGCGGGCGATGGCGTACCCGCCGCGCAGCACCTCGGAGGCGACCGCCATCGGCAGCAGGTCACGCGGCCAGGCCAGCAGGTTCACCGCGAGGACCGGGTCGCCGCCCATCGCGTACACGTCGGACAGGGCGTTCGCGGCGGCGATGCGGCCCCAGTCGTACGGGTCGTCGACCACCGGGGTGAAGAAGTCGGTGGTCGCGATGATCGCGGTGTCGCCGTCGAGCCGGACGGCCGCCGCGTCGTCGCCGGACTCCAGGCCGACGAGCAGTTCCCACGGCGACGGCACCGGGCCGGCGTCGAAGACCCCGCCGAGCGCGGACTCCAGCTCACCCGGCGGAATCTTGCAGGCACAACCGCCACCGCGAGCGAACTGGGTCAGGCGCAACGAATCCTCGACCAGATCCATCCGACGTTTCCCCCCGTAGACGTCTTATGGCGGAGGCGGACAGGAATCGAACCCGCCGGCCGGGCTGAGCCAGGCCCACCCGCTTTGAAGGCGGGGGAGACCACCAGGAACTCAAACGCCTCCATACCTGGATGGATCTTAGACCACCCCCTCCAGGCTGGAGGGCTGGTGCCCGCGGTGTGCTTTCTCCTGGTAACGGGTGCGAGGGTTTCGAAAAGTGTCGGTGGTCGCTGCTAAGTTCTGCGCCGTGACCATTCACGAGTTCGTGACGACGTTCGCGGATCTTCCCGTCGTGCAGTCCGAGGACGACCCCGATCCGGCCGACCCGGCCGCCGTGGCCTGGCGGATCGAGATGGAGGACTTCGAGGCCTCCGAGGAGGAGTTCGCCGCGGCCTTCGAGCGGATGCTGGCGCGCAGCGGCCCAGCCGGCCCGACCGCGCTGATCATCGGCGAGTGGGGGTGCGCCTACGACACGGCCTTCCCCATCCGGGTGCTGCTCGACAACGCGGCCCGGCTCACCGGCCTGCGCGCGCTGTTCATCGGCGAGATGAGCTATGAGCAGTGCGAGATCTCGTGGATCCACCACAGTGACATCACCCCGCTGCTCACCGCGTTCCCGGCGCTGGAGCGGCTGCAACTGCGCGGCGCCGACGGCCTCGAGCTGAGCCCGGTGCGTCACGAGAGCCTGCGTGCGCTGGTCTTCCAGTCCGGCGGTCTGCCCGCCTCCGTGATCCGGGCGATCGGCGCCAGCGACCTGCCGAGCCTCACCCACCTGGAGCTGTGGCTCGGGGTGGCCAACTACGGCGGCGACGCCCGCGCCGAGGATCTCGAGCCGATCCTGGCCGGCCGTTCCCTGCCCGCGCTCACCCACCTGGGCCTGCGCAACGCGGAGATCGCCGAGGAGCTGGCCGCCGCGGTCGCCGCCGCGCCGGTGGTCTCCCGGCTCACCAGCGTCGACCTGTCCCTCGGCGTCCTCGGTGACGCGGGCGCCGCGAGCCTGCTGGCCGGGCAGCCGCTCACCCACCTGGAGTCGCTGGACCTGCACCACCACTTCATGTCGCCGGAGATGGCCCAGCGGGTGGTCGACGACCTGCCCGGCGTGACGGTCGACGTCTCCGACCCGCAGAAGGAGGAGCGCTGGGGCCGGTACACCGCGGTGGCGGAGTAGATGCCGCTCGCCCTCGTCGGTAACCCGTCCAACCGCCGGGTCGCCCTGTTCACCGCCGCGGTGCGGCGGGCCGGGCTGCCCGCGCCGGCGATCCATCCGTGGCGCGAGGTGCTGCCCGCCGGTCACGTTCCCGGCCCCGGCACGCTGGTCCGGATCGACTCGCCGGGCGAGGACGCCGAGGTGGACCGTCTGCTCCGCACTCTCGGCTCGGGCCGCCCGGCCACGACGGCCCGGCACGGCGAGATCCTGGGCATGGGCGCGGCCTTCGCCGGGCTGGGGCTGGCCCTCGCCCGCATCGCCGACGGTGGCGGGCTGCCGCTCAGCGATCCCGCGGACATCCTGACCATGACGGACAAGCGCCGCTGCCACGCGCTGTTGTCGGCCGCCGGGGTTCCGGTTCCGCCCGCGCTCGCTCTCTCCCCGGCGGCGGCCCCGAATGCCGCGGCCTCCGCGCCGGTGCACGGTTACGAAGCGCTGCGGGCCGCGATGCGGGCGGCCGGGTGGGGGCGGGTCTTCGTGAAACCCGCCCACGGCTCCTCCGCCTCCGGGGTGATCGCCTTCGCCGCGGCCGGGCGGCGGGTCACGGCCGTCACCTCGGTCGAGCTGAGCGGTGGGTCCCTCTTCAACAACCTGGGGGTACGCCGTTATGACGACGAATCCTCCATCCGCACGATCGTCGACCTGCTGGCGCCGGACGGGCTGCACGTCGAGCAGTGGTTCCCCAAGGCGTCCCTCGGTGACCGGGTGCTCGACCTGCGGGTCGTGGTGATCGCCGGTCGGCCACGGCACGTGGTGGTGCGGACGAGCCGGTCCCCGATGACGAACCTGCATCTCGGCAACGCCCGCGGCGATGTCGGGGCGGTGCGGGCCGCCGCCGGTGAACGATCGTGGGCGGCCGCGATGGAGACGTGCGTGCGGGTGGCGGCGTGCTTTCCCCGTACCCTGCATGTCGGTGTTGATCTGATGTTCCGGGTGGGTTGGCGTGATCATGCGGTGGCTGAGGTGAACGCGTTCGGCGATCTGCTGCCCGGCGTGCTCGCGGACGGCCAGGACACGTATGACGCGCAGGTCGCCGCCCTCCTCGACGGGTGGGCGGACGCTTCGTGCGTGAGCTGATCGGCACCCATGACCTTCTGTTCGTCACGTTGGACACGTTGCGGTTCGATGTGGCGCAGCGGTGCCTGGCCGACGGGCGCACCCCCCGGTTGGCGAAGGTGCTGCCCGGCGGCGTGTGGGAGCGGCGGCACAGTCCGGCGAGCTTCACCTATGCGGCGCATCACGCCTTCTTCGCGGGTTTCCTGCCGACGCCGGTGACGCCGGGGCCGCACGAGCGGCTGTTCGCGGCCCGGTTCGGTGGCAGCGAGACCAGCGGGCCGCGGACGTTCGTGTTCGACGCCCCCGATCTTCCGGCCGGGCTGGCCGCCGCCGGATATCACACGGTCTGTCTGGGTGGGGTGGGGTTCTTCAATCCGGCCGCGCCGCTGGGCCGGGTGCTGCCGGGCATGTTCGCCGAGTCGCACTGGGAGAGCGCCTTCGGGGTGACCGCACCGGACTGTCTCGGCGCCCAGCTCGACCGGCTGGAATCGATCATCGCGGGACTGCCCGCCGGCCGGCCGCTGTTCACCTTTCTCAACGTCGCCGCGATGCACCAGCCGAACAAGCACTACGTCCAGGGCGCCGGCAGCGACTCGGTGGCGACCCACGCGGCCGCCCTGGAGTATGTGGACGGTCGCCTCGACCGGCTGTTCGGGCTGGTCAGCGGGCGTGAGCGACCATGCTTGGTGATCATCTGCTCGGATCACGGCACGCTCTACGGCGAGGACGGTCACGTCGGTCACCGGGTCGCGCACGAGACGGTGTGGACGGTGCCGTACGCCGACTTCATCCTGGAGCCATCGTGAGCCTCGACGATTCGCCGTATCAGGGGTATCTGTACGCGTACCCGCACAAGACCGCGTACCGGAGACTCGACCCGCGGCCGCTGCTGAGCGACGTGTGGTCGGGTGAGCGGCAGGACTCCCTGTTCGGATACGTGCATCTGCCGTTCTGCGAGATGCGCTGCGGCTTCTGCAACCTGTTCACCCGCGCCAACCCGCCGGACGAGCAGGTCACCGCGTATCTGGCGCAGCTTCGCCGGCAGGCGGCCGCGGTCCGCGACAGCCTCTCCCCCGACGCCGTGTTCTCCCGGCTGGCGATCGGCGGCGGCACCCCCACCTATCTGACCGCCCCGGAACTGTCGGAACTGTTCGGCATCGTCGGCGACGCCTTCGGCACGACCGCGGTCCCGCTGTCGGTGGAGACGTCCCCGGCCACCGCCACCCCCGACCGGCTCGCCGTCCTCGCCGAACACGGCACCACCCGGATCAGCATCGGCGTGCAGAGCTTCCTCGACACCGAGGCCCGCGCCGCCGGCCGGCCACAGCGCCTCGCCGAGGTGCGGGCGGCGCTGACGGCGATCCGGGAGGCGCGGATCCCGGTGCTCAACATCGACCTGATCTACGGCATCGACGGGCAGACCGCGGCCACCTGGCAGCACTCACTCGACGAGGCGCTGCGCTGGCGGCCCGAGGAGCTGTACCTGTACCCGCTCTACGTGCGCCCGCTGACCGGACTGGGCCGGCGCGCCCACGCCCGAGCCCACTGGGACCGCCAGCGCCAGGAGCTGTACCGGCAGGCGGTCGAGGTGCTGACCGCCGCCGGCTACGTGCGGCATTCGATGCGCCAGTTCCGCCGGGCCGGCGCGCCCGTCCCGGACGGCCCCGACTACTGCTGCCAAGACGACGGCATGATCGGGCTGGGCTGCGGGGCGCGCTCCTACACGACGGAGCTGCACTACTCGTTCGACTACGCGGTCGCCGTCCCCGAGGTCCGCGCGGTCATCGACGACTACCTTTCCAGACCACAGACCGATTTCCGGTACGCCGAGATCGGCTTCCGCCTGGACGCCGTCGAACAGCGGCGCCGCTGGCTGCTCAAGTCGCTGCTGCGGGCCGAGGGGGTGGACGCCGCCGCCTACCGCTCCCGGTTCGGCACGGCGCACACCGGCGACTTCCCGCAACTGGACGACCTGGTGGACCGGGGCTGGCTGAACCCGGCCCGGACGCAGCTCACCGGCGAGGGCCTGGCCTGGTCCGACGCCATCGGACCGTGGCTGGTGTCGGCAGGCGTCCGGGAAGCGATGGGGACCTACGTTCTGCGATGACCGACCTCTACGTGCTCTACCGTGGGCCGCTGGCGAGCTGCAACTACGACTGTCCGTACTGCCCGTTCGCCAAGCGCGTCGACCCGCCCGGCGTGTTGCGCGCCGACCGGGCCGCCCTGGAGCGCTTCACCGGCTGGGTGGAGGCGACCACCGACCGGCGGCTGTCGGTGCTGTTCACGCCGTGGGGCGAGGGGCTCACCCGGTCCTGGTACCGGGACGCCATCGTGCGCCTCTCCCACCTGCCGCACGTCGCCCGGGTCGCGATCCAGACGAACCTGGCCGCCCGCACCGGCTGGCTGGCCGCGGCGAACCCCGGCGTCGCCGCCCTGTGGACCACCTACCACCCGGGCGAGGTGACCCGCGAACGGTTCCTGGCCCGCTGCCGGGAACTCGACCGGCTCGGCATCCGCTACTCGGTCGGCGTCGTCGGCCTCCCCGGCCACTACGACGAGGCCGTCGCGCTGCGCTCGGCGCTGCCGTCCACGGTCTACCTGTGGGTGAACGCGGCCGACGGCCACGTCTACACCACCGAGGAGGAGCGGCGCTGGACCGCGCTGGATCCCCGCTTCGGCGACAGCGTCCGCCCGCACCCGTCACTCGGCCTGCCGTGTCACGCCGGCGAGACCGCCATCTCGGTGCTCGGTGACGGCACGGTCCGCCGATGCCACTTCATCCAGGAGCCGATCGGCAACCTCTACGACGGCACGTGGCGCGCGGCCCTCCGACCGCGCCCGTGCACCAACGCCCTGTGCGACTGCCACATCGGCTATGTGCACCTCAAGCCACTGCACCTGCGCGACGTCTACACCGAAGGCCTCCTCGAACGCATCCCCGCGATGTGGCCCCTCCCCTGACCTCAGCTCCCGGCCCGACCGAGGCCACCGAACGGCCACACCGCACCAAAGAAATTCGTGGTCGAGGTCCGCGTTTCGCTTCCAGCTCCCTTCTTCTTGTACGCGTGTCCCCGTCCCGCCTTTTCAGGTTTGTCCCGTCTGGTCGGCGCGATCCTGCTGCCTACTCCGGCCTGTGCCGCGCCCGCCGGGCGCAGATCGGTGCCCGGGCAGGCCGAGCCCGACCGCCACTTCCGCCACTTGCCGCCGGTCACCCCGAGGGGGGTGGTCGCGGTCTGCACCGGGTTGCCCGCTCTCGGCCCGTAGCGCCGGTCACCCTGGGGTGGGTGGTCGCGCTGACCCGAGGGTGGGCGCACACGGATGCAGTGTCGTGGTCGCCTACGTGGCCTATCGCCGCGATGGCCACCCACGTAACGGCTTTCGTGTGCGCCCACCTCCGAATCACCACCGCGACCATCCACCCGGAGCGAGCGGAAGGCACATGCGGGGGTGTCCCACCGATCCAACTCGAAAATCGACGGCGTCCGGACGCGCGGCAGCATCCCGCGCCGCGAAGCGGCGTGGGATGGGTTTCGATCGAAGGGGTGACTACGCGGCGAGGTCGAGGGTGACCCGGTAGCCGAGGGCTTCGAGCTGACGGATGTGGTTGCGTTCGCGGCGTTCGGTGTCGGTACGGCTGAGGTAGAAGTCGGCGCCGAGATCGTGGAAGCGGGCTCCTCCGCGCCGGCCGGCGGACTCCTTGGCACCGGGGGTGAACCTGGCCCAGCCCGCCAGATGGGCCGGGCTCGGGAAATGGGTCATGTCCACGCCGACCTCGGCGATGATCGTGGCAGCGGCGGCCGGGCCGATCCCAGGGATCTCAAGCAGCCGGGCCGCCGCAGGGGCTCGGCGGACGGGCACAACGCGAGCGCTGTGGCGTGGGTCAGGTCTGGATCAGGGGTTGGTACTCCTGTTCGGTCAGGCCGAACGTCCATGCCACGCCCTCGCGGGCCGAGCGGGTCACGGGTGGGACCCGCAGCCAGTAGACGCGGCTCGTGCCGTCCGGCTCCGGGGTTGAGTTGATCACCTCGACCATCACCAAGGGCTCGTCGCCGGGCAGGTCGAGCCGCCACAGTGTGCCGGTCTCGTCGGAGCCCATTCGCGTGGCGCCGGCCTCGCTCAGGTAGCGCTCGTAGCCGAAGTGCTCCAGCATCACGCGGCGGATCTCGGCGTTCGTCTCCCGGCGGACCCGGTCGACGGTCAGGGACGGCAGTTCGGCCGCCAGGTCGGACGGGATCGGCATGCCGCGCCAGGCCCACAATCCGTATCCGTCGGTGAACTCCATGGCCGGGCCGTCACCGCGGTGCAGCCGCCCGACGTTGTCCCGGGCCAGGGTGACGGGTCGCTCGGAGAGCACGGCGGCCCCTTCGAACGCCCACCACCAGCCACTGTGCCGGGCCACCCGGGCGAGGCCGGCAAGGCCCGTCATCAGGTCTGCCCCGGGGCACACCCGGGCCGCCGCCTCGAACGTGCTCAACCACGTCCCGTCGTGCTGCCCGTAGACGGCGTCGAGCACCGCCGGGCCGGCGCCGGGCAGTTCGACGGCCAGGTCCTCACCCAGCCGGGACCGCAGCCGCCCCGCGACCATGTCCATCACCAGGGGCCAGGACCGGCGCCCGGCCGCCGCGCTCAGCTGGGCCCAGCCCTCGGCGCCGAGTGCGGCGAGAGCGCCCTTCCGAGCGGCCGCCCACGGCGCTGTCCGCACCAGGCCGCGCATCGACCGGCCCGCGCGCTCTCCCGGCGCCCATCCTTGGCGGCGCAACTCGCCCTGAGCCTCAGCGAACCACTCCGGAACCTCCCTGCCCGGAGCGGCGTCCGGGATCGGCTCGACCGCGCCGGAGAGCAAGGCCGCGGCGGCCGCTGCCGCGCGGGGCGAACCGAGCCAGTAGATCCGCTCGGGTGGTTCGGCGCCGGCGAGACGGTACGCCTCCCGGACGCCCTCCTCAGCGGCCGCGCGGTCGGCAGGACCGGTCTCCATCGCCGCGGCCAGCCACTGGTCCTCGATCGCCGCGGCCATCGACTCCTGCGTGTGTGTCAGTCGCACAGCCCGCCCCCCTCAGTCCGCGACCGGCCGGAAGGCGCCAGGAATGTACTCCCGCTGGCGCACCACCCGGTAGTGCCCGGCGGGCAGCGGGATCGGACCGTGCTCCTCGTGGGTGACCCGGCCGTGCGCCGGCACCTCCAGGAACATCCGCTCCGGATCGTCGAGGTCGGCGAGCAGCACCAGGCCCGGGCCACCGACCACGTGCGCGTGGCCGGTGGCCTCACCTCGGGCCAGCACCATCCGCCCTCGCCGATCGCGTGGGACCGGTGCGCAGGCCGGGACATCGGCCTGCGGCACCGGGATGATCAGCACATCGCCCTGACGGAACATCCGGCCTCCCCGGCAGCACTTTCTCTGTCACGCGGGACGCTACCGAGGGGGTACGACATTCTTCAGAGGCGGATTCGTTGCCCCACGAAGATCAGGCCGGGGCTGGAGATGCGGTCCCGGTTGTGCGCGTAGAGCGTACGCCAACCGCCTTTGATCTTGAATTTGCGCGCGATCGAGGCGAGGGTGTCGCCGGAGCGGACCACATAGGTCTTGCCGCTCGGCTTCTTCGCGCTCGACGTCTTCTTGTAGACGCCGGGCTTCTTTCCGCAGGTCGGCCATGGGCTGAGCCCGCGCTTGCGGTAGAGCTTCTCGGCGATCGCGATCTGCTCGGCCTTGGCGGCCCTGTCGGCGGTCGGCGCGTACTTGGCGCCGCCGTTCGACTTCCACGTGCTGCGGCTGAACTGCAGGCCGCCGTAGTGCCCGTTCCCGGTGTTGATGTGCCACCGTCCGCCGGACTCGCACTTGGCGATGACATCCCAGTTGACCTGGCGGGCCGCGGCCTGAGCCGGGGCCGCCGGGCCGAGCAGGAGGCCGGCTCCGGTCACCCCGGCGGTCACCAGACCGAGGGCAAGGCGCGTTCGTCTACCGATCCGAGACATGGATGATCCTCCACGCCTGCGAGGTGAGCTGTCGGGTTCGGGCAGAGTGGCCCGGCCGTTTCACGCACGGCTTCACCCCGAGGCGCGCGCGGCGCGCCGGAAAAAGTGGGTCCCCCGCTCCTGCCGTCGATTCGTGTCCGTGGGCGGCGGCAGGATTCGGCGGTCCGTCCACAGTGCCCGCCGTACGCGGGACGGCCCGACGGTATCCACGGTCGATGGATGAATACCAAGCCTCACGCCGGGGATAGTGACGTTCTTCTCAGTATTCGCCCGATTTGATCTTGCTTTCGCCCAGAAATACCCGACACAGGGGTTATTCCTGTTTAGAGCGGCTTTTCGTGCCTCATCAGGACCCGGTCACCGGCCTGCGCATCGAGCCGGCGCCCGCTCCGGGCAGAATGTCCGCTCATGGAACCACCCGAGATGATCAACGCCGGTGACCTGGTCCTCAAGCGCTGGGAACCGGAGTGGGCCGCCGAACTCGCGGCCGCCGTCCAGGAGTCACTGCCCGAGCTGCGCCCGTGGCTGCCGTTCGCGACCGACAACTACGGCGTCGACCAGGCCCGGGACTACATCGGGCGCAACTTCGACGGCGACAACTTCAACTACGCGATCTTCACCGCGGTCGGTGAGTTGATCGGCTCGATCGGCCTGATGACCCGGATGGGGCCGGACGTCCTGGAGATCGGCTACTGGATGCGTACGCCGTACGCCGGCCGTGGCCACATGACGGCCGCGGTGCGAGTGATCACCCGGGTCGCCCTCACCCTGCCCGGCATCGAGCGGGTGGCGATCCGGCACGACCCGGCCAACGTGGCGTCGGCCGCGGTCGCCGCCAGGGCCGGTTTCGCCGAGACCGGCCGCGACGGCGACGACGTCGTCCGGGAGTACCGCGGCGCCTGACTTCCCCACCGGGGAGAGACCGTACGCCGCGGGCGCGTGCCCGCGGCGTACGGATCGTCAGAGATGAGCGGAGGTGGTCGCGGAGCCGTTGGGACGCGGGTCCGGGAGCAGGCGGTCACGGGGCGACGCCGCGGCGGAACCGCTGTCGTTCGCCTGGAAACCGCACGACGCCAGCGTGTGCGGCCGCAGCAGCATCGAGGTCGGGACCGGGGCGATCTCCCGCCAGGCGAAGCACTCCCGGATGATCTGCGCGTTCTCGCCGCCGGTGATCTCCCGGTCGGCCTGGAGGATGGCCCGCAGGATGCCGTGATAGGTCAGGAAGTCGGCTGAGATGGCGCTCCAGGTGACCGCGAGCAACCGGCCCAGGTAGTCGCGGGCCCGCAGCAGCGACTCCTTGAAGGCGTCCTCGCTGCCGGTGTAGGCGGCCGTGAACTCGGCCTGGATCTCGTCGAGGTCCTGGGCCGTGCCGGGCAGGTTCGTCGACCGGATCCGCAGGTCGTCGGTGATCAGCTTCTTGGCGACCAGGTCGTGCTGGAAGACCTCGACCATGGTGTCGAAGATCGCCCCGGTGAGCGGCAGTGACCGCTCGTGCGGCTCGTCGCCCACGTCGGACATCCGCATGGCGTTGAACGCGACCCGGATCTCCCGGCTGTCGGACAGCTCGCCCACCCGGTCCAGGCCGTTGATGGTGAGCAGGTTGCCCCGCGTCGACTCGAGCAGATGGTCGACGACCGAGTGGAAGTGCAGCGACGACACGATCGCCACCAGGTCGCCGGCCGACTCGTGCATGCCGCCGTAGTCGATGCCCTCGTCCTGCCTGCTGGCCGGCGCGCCGACCTCGGCGAAGATGATGCTGTGCCCCAGTTCGTGGGCCAGCACGTCGAAGTTCTCACAGTACGGCCGGGTGTGGTCGATCGTCCCGTTCGGCGACCGGCCGAAGCCGAATTCGAGGAACCCGTACCCGGACTGCGCATTGTTCCACTCGATCAACGGGATCAGTTCCAGTCGATCGAAATCGGACTCGAAATGCCAGTGAATGGTACGCCCGAAGTAGTCCTCCCAGATGTCGAGGACCCGGCGAACGGTCGCGTACATGGTGGCCGCCGAGAATTCCCGGGTGGCCGGGTCGAGATGATCGAAATGACCTTCGCTGTCCGGCTGGATCGGGTCCCGCTTGGTGCCGCGGAACGGCGGCCGGAAGAAGTTGTTGTAGGGCAGTTTGCCGATCGCGTCGACCACGAACATCCGGTCGTCACCCGGTCCGGGCCGCATGGCGGCCGGCTCGATCGAGACGATCACCAGCTCGGGCTCCGCGAAGAGCGGCCCCGATCCGTCCGCCTTCATCAGGAATCGGGGTTGAGGAAAGATCCGGAATCGGGTGCCGACATCCGCGAGCCTGCGATCCAGTTCCAAAGACATGAGAGCCTCCGGCCGCCGTTGAATTTCCGAGGACCTACAGCGGATTCCTCAGTCGAGCGTAAGTCAACGTACCTGTCCAAGAACCATCCAAAAGACGAGAGAACACCCTTCAGGATCGCCCCAGCACCCGCAGAAGCGCCCCGGTGAGATGCTCCGCCGCCTCGTCCGCGCTCCATGCGAGCGTCCGGGTCAAATCCACGACCACCCGCTCATCGAAGATCGTCACCCACATCAGCACCGCGAACCGCACGTCCTGCCGCGGCACCGCCCCCGACGCGATCGCCGCCTCGACGAGCCGCGCGAGCCGCTCGTACAGCCCGCCGACGAACGGATCCTCCTCGCCACGGCGCGCCAGCACACCCCGCGGTGACCGAATGTGCACAGCCGCGGCACCCCATCGCGACGCCTGCTCGACCCACTCCCGGCAGACCGCGCGCACGTCCGCCAGCGGATCCCCGCCACCGGGCAACCGGTCGAACGCCTCCAGCAGATCCCCGACCAGCTCCGCGAAGAACGCGTCGATCGCACTCCCCGGGTCGGCGAAGTTCCGGTAGGCGGTCGCCGTCGACACCCCGGCCAGCCCGGCCGCCTCCGCCAGCGAGAACCCCGGCCCACGCTCGGCCAGCAACTCCCCCACCGCGGCCAGCAGCGCGGCGCGCCGCAATCGCGCGTCACCACGGCGTGGCCGCTCCCGAGATCCCGCCGCCGACATGCCGAAATCCTAAAGACCCGGACCATCAGGGGTACGGCCACACCTGCCACGAAAGCACCGGCCCCGTCCCGCCGAGCCACGCGAGCACCTGCCACGCAAGACCGTGCCGCGCCCATCCGGGCGTGAGTGGTGGGTCACCCGGCCTGTCCGTTCCCGCCCATTCCATCCGACAGGAACGTGGCCGGGGAGCGGCCGTAGCGGGGTGGCAGGTGGGGCCAGCGCAGGGGGTGGCCGTCCAGGAGGCCCGGCGGGCCGATGCCGGTCCAGCCGTCGCCCAGCGGGACACGATGATCGTCGATGTTCGAGTGCGCGTCGTCCGTACCGGGGAGAGGGGTTCCACGGGGTTGATCCAGCAGCCAGGTCGCGGTGCGGGTGAGAGAGACGCGGACGTGGGTGGCGGGTCCGCCGCGGGCCCGGCGGGCCAGGGCGGTGAGGATGCCGGCGGCGAGCAGGTAGCCGGTGGCGTGGTCGAGCAGCTGGCACGGGAGCGTGCCGGGACGGATGCCGTCGGGGCTGACCGCCCAGCCGATGCCGGTGGCGATCTGGACCAGGCTGTCGAAGCCGCGGCGGTCGGCCCATGGGCCGGTGGTTCCCCAGGCGGAGAGGGTGGCGACGATGGTGCCGGGATGGCGTTCGGCGATCCGGTCCGGGGCCAGGCCGAAGCGGCGCAGCGCGCCCGGGCGGTAGCCGGTGACCACCACGTCGGCGTCGCCGATCAGGCGATCCAGGGTGCGCAGGCCCCCGGCGGTGGTGGCGTCGATCTCGGTGCTGGCCTTGCCGATGACGCCGTCGAGGGCGTGCAGCGGGAGTTCCGGACGGTTCGGGTCGTCCACCCGCAGGACGTGGGCGCCGAGCGCGGCGAGCATCCGGGTGCCGGCCGGTCCGGCGATCACCCTGGTCAGATCCAGGATCCGTAGGCCGGAGGCGGGCAGTGGGCCCGTCGATGCGGGCAGGGCGGGCGCGTGCGTGGTGGGCGTGAGGTTGACCAGTGGTGCGTCCGGCGGGCATGTGGCACGCCACTGCTCCGGGGTGCGGGCGGCGACCGCGAGGCCGCCGGCGGCGTAGACACGGCGTTCGACCTCGGCGGCCGGGAGCGCGGCGATCGCCGGGCCGGGATCGTCGGTGACGCCGAGTGCGGTCAGCAGCGCGGAACGGTGCCACGGGTAGTTGGCGTGGGTGCGCACCCAGCCGTCCGCGGCCGGCCACAGGCGGGACATGGGTGCGAAGCCGTCGATGCCGTTGCCGGCCGGGTCGCGCAGGTGGATCTCGCTGCGCATGGCGGCCGCCACGTGGGCGGTGTCCAGGGCGATGCCGGGGCGGTGGCCGGTGCGGGCGTGCGCGAGGTCGGCGGCGGCGACGAGGCAGGCGGCCACCGAGGCGACCGCGCAGTCGCCGACCGCGAGCGGCGACGCGAACACCGGCCCGCCGGTCAAGCGCAGCGACGCAAGCGCGGGGCCGCCGAGGGCCGCCGGTGTGCCGAAAGGCGCGGGAAGGTCGAGGGCGGCGAGCACTCCGGGCAGCAGGTTCACCCGGACATCATGCCGGGACGTCGGTGGCGTGCCGGGTTCGGCGGCCGGCCGCGTGTTGCGGCCCGCCGGGTCAGCAGTAGCCGGATGGGCACTCGCCGCTGGCGAGCAGCTCGTACTGCCGGCATTTGGGGCAGCGGGGCGGCTCCGGGCGGGGCGCCGGCTTCGCGGCGGCCTTCGGCTTCGCGGGGGCCCGGGTGCCGGTGGAGGTGGCGCGGGCACGCGGGGCAGCGGCGGCGGCCTTCACCGGCTTCCCGGCGGCGCGCTGCTCGACGGCCTCGACCGCGGCGGCGAGCAGGGCGTCGTAGTTGGCGTCGATCAGATACGCCTCGACGGAGACCTGGGTGACCGGCTCGTCGTCGCGCACATAGGCGCCCTCGATGGAGAGCGCCACCTCGTTGGCCCGGTCCTGGTCGAGGGCCAGGTCGATGCCGCCGGGGTGGATGTGCACCGCGATGACGTTCGAGTCCTTCGGGCGCACCTGGAGCGAGCGGCCCGATGGGCGGACGTCGACGCTCGTGCGGCCGCGAAGCTCCAGCAGCAACCGTGCCACCGACGGAGCCGCACCCATGTCATCAGTGGGCTCAATCCCGAACGTGTCCATCTGCCCTCCGCTCAACTTCGCCAGGCTACCGCGCGCGGGTTGCGGGGGTGATTCCGGATGTTGATTCGTGTGCCGTAGGACACGAGGGGTGTGACGGACGACCGTTTCCGGTCAGACGTAACGGAGCCGAAAAACTTCTCCCGCAAGATGGGAACTGAGAAAACATTCTCAGTTATTCGGGAGGCTGGTTCATGTCCACGAGGACTCGGGTCGCGGTCATCGGCGCCGGCGCGGTCGGCACGGTGGTCGCCGCCGCGGCGATCGACGCCGGGCACGACGTCGTCGTCTGCGCCCGGCGTCGCCCGGAGCGGCTGATCGTCGAGCGCGCCGACAGCGTTCGTGAGCTGGACGTCCCGGTGCTGGTCGACCCGAGCGAGGCGACCGAGGTGGACTGGGTGCTGCTGGCCACCAAGGCGCAGGACGCGACAGGCGCGGCCGCCTGGTTCGGGCCACTGGTGGGGCCGCACACGACCGTGGTGGTGCTCCAGAACGGCGTCGACCACGCCGAGCGGATCGAACCGCTGGTGCCGCGCGGCACACGGGTGCTGCCGGCGCTGGTCTACGTGGCGGCGGAGTCACTCGGCCCGGGTCACGTGCTGCACCGGATGGGCGCCCGGATCACCGTGCCGGGCGCGCCCGGCACGGCCGCGAGCACGGCGCGGGCGACCTTCAGCGAGGGCCCGGCCGTGACGGCCACGGAGCTGTCGCGGACCGATCCGGCGGACCGGTTCACGGCGCTGCTGGACGGGTCGTGGCTGCACGTCGAGCGGGTCGCCGACTTCTCCACGGCGGCGTGGCGCAAGCTGCTGACCAACGTCGGGGCGAACCCTGTGACCTCACTGACCATGAAGCGGATGTCGGTCATCCAGCACGAGCCGGCGGTCCGGGAACTGACCCGGGCGCTGCTCGACGAGGCGATCGCGGTGGGCCGAGCGGCCGGGGCCCGGCTCTCCGACGCCGACATCGAGCACACGATGGAGATCTACGACGGGTTCGCCGAGGACGACGGCACGTCGATGCTGTACGACCGGCTGGCCGGCCGGGCCACCGAGCACGAGCTGATCACCGGCGCGGTGGTGCGGCTCGGCGAGCAGCACGGGGTGCCGGTGCCGCTGAACCGGGCGATCCTGGCGTTGATGCACGGGGTGAACCACAAGTAGGTCAGGACAGGCGGACCGACAGGCGGGCCTCGATCGGGGCGACGGTGACCTGGGTGACCACCCCGGTACGCGTGTCCCAGGTGATCAGGCCCTCCCGGTCGGTCTTCACCAGCAGGACGTGGTCGCCGACCCATGCGAGCGCCGTGCAGCAGCTCTTCATGCGCTCGTAGCCGAGGTCGAGGATCCGCTCCACGGCGCCGGTGCGCGCGTTGACGACCGTCAGCATCTCGCCCCGGCCGCCCCAGGCGGCGGCCGCCACCCGGCCGGCGCCGTCGGGCACCGCGGGGCCGTACCACCGGCTGATCCGGTAGGCGCTGGGCAGACCGCTCTCGTCGAGGGGTGACTCCCACGCGGGCCTCGGGTCGCCGAGCACCCAGCCGCGTGCCATCCGCCGGTCCTCGACCACGACCAGTTCGGTGAGTGCACCGGCGCTGACCTGCCGGGCGCCGGCGCTGCTCCAGGCAGAGATCCCGGCCGGTTCGGGGGTGACCGTGCCGGTCCGCCAGTCGACCCGGACCACGCCGGGGCCGTCCGCGCCGACCAGGACGGTCTCGTCACCCCACCACATGACCTGCTCGTTCCAGCCGGGCACCGGGATGCGGTGGGCCTCGGCGGTGGTCAGGTCGATGACCACCAGGGCCTGCGGCTGCGGGACGGCGACCCGGCGGCCGTCCGGGGAGAGCGCGGTGGAGCGCAGCGCGTACGCCTGATTGCCGCTCTCGTCCCGGGTGGGTTCCAGGCCGGTCACGTCGATCCGGGTCCACTCGCCGGCGAGGTCGAGCACATACAGCGGGGCGTCTGGCGGGCCCTCCGCATCGGTCTGCTGGACGACCACGGCCGCCCGCTCCACCGGATGTTCGGACAGCTTGCGGGCGTCGGCCGGGATGGTCAGCGCCTCCGGGAAGGGTGCGAGGGTTTGCCGAGCGAGATCGGCCGGCACGGCGTCGACGCCGGGGGCGACCGCGATCGCCGACGGCGTCACGCCGACCGGGGCGGGTTCGCCGTTTCCTCCGGTCCGCAGCGGCACGCTCACCGCGACCACGGTGGCGAAGGCGGCGACCCCGGCGATCAGCTGCCGGCGCCGGCGGACCCGGCGGGCGGTGGCCCAGGCGGTCGCCGCGAATGCCGGCGCCGGCACCTCGGCCGCGGTCTCCTCGAGAAGTTCCGTGAGCCGGTTCGTTCCCATCGTCAGCCCCTCCCGGCCATCTCGCCGAGCTCCGGCGCGAGCTCCCGCAGTTTCCGCAGGCCCGCGCTGGCCTGGCTCTTCACCGTTCCGACCGTGACGCCGAGGATCTCCGCGGTCCGCGCCTCGGTGAGGTCGTCGAAGTACCGCAGCACCAGCACGGCGCGCTGGCGGGGCGGCAGCCTGCGCAGCGCCGCCGCGAAGACCAGCCGGTTCGGCACGTCCTCGCCGCCGTCGGAGCGCTCCGGCGGGTCGTCGCTGAGGTCCTCGCGCCGGCGCCGGCGCCACCAGGAGACGGCGTCGCGGTAGATGACCGTGCGCAGGAACGCCTCGGGGTCGCCGTCGCGCACGCGGCTCCACCGCAGGGCGAGTTTGACGAGGGCGCCCTGCAACAGATCCTGGGCGAGGTGGTGGTCGCCGCAGACGAGGTACGCCGAGCGCAGCAGCCGGTGCTGGCGTGCCTCGACGAAGGCGGCGAATTCGCTGTCCACACCTGTCCAACGCATGGGCACCCCTGGATGGTTGGGCGGCCGGCGAAACCCGCACTGACAGACTTCATCGAGCCGGACCCATCGACATCGTTCGTCAAGGAGGATCCCGAGTGAAGATCGCCGAGGCCCGGGTCATCGTGACCTGCCCCGACCGCAACTTCGTCACCTTGAAGATCGTCACCGACGAGGGGGTGTACGGGGTCGGGGACGCGACACTGAACGGGCGGGAACTGGCCGTCGCCGCCTATCTCACCGAGCACGTGGTGCCGCAGTTGACCGGGCGGGATCCGGCGCGGATCGAGGACATCTGGCAGTACCTGTACAAGGGCGCCTACTGGCGGCGCGGTCCGGTGACGATGACGGCGATCGCGGCCGTGGACACCGCCCTCTGGGACATCAAGGGCAAGGTCGCGGGCCTGCCGGTCTACCAGCTCCTGGGTGGGCGCTCCCGCGACGGGGTGACCGTTTACGGACACGCGAACGCCGACTCCATCGAGTCCGTCCTGTCCGAGATCGCGGATTACGTGAAGCTCGGCTACCGGGCCGTGCGGGTGCAGACCGGCATCCCCGGGCTGGAGAGCACCTACGGCGTCAGCAAGGACCGGATGTTCTACGAGCCCGCCGACGCCGCCGTCCCCACCGAGAACGTCTGGTCCACCGCCCACTATCTCGACCACGTCCCGCGGGTGTTCGCCCGGGTCCGCGAGGAGTTCGGGCCGACCCTTCAACTGCTGCACGACGTCCACCACCGGCTCACCCCGATCGAGGCGGCCCGGCTCGGCAAGAGCCTGGAGCCCTACCACCTCACCTGGATGGAGGACCCGGTCCCGGCCGAACTCCAGGAGGGCTTCCGCCTGATCCGGCAGCACACCACCACCCCGATCGCGGTGGGCGAGGTGTTCAGCTCCATCTGGGACTGTCAGCAGCTGATCACCGAGCAGCTCATCGACTACATCCGGACGACGGTGGTGCACGCCGGCGGCATCACCCACCTGCGGCGCATCTTCGACCTGGCGAACCTCTACCACGTACGCAGCGGCTCGCACGGCGCGACCGACCTCTCCCCCGTCTGCATGGCTGCCGCCCTGCACCTCGACCTTTCCATCCCCAACTTCGGCCTCCAGGAGTACATGCGCCACACCGAGACCACCGACGCGGTCTTCCCGCACGGCTACCGGTTCGAGGGCGGCTACCTGCACCCGGGCGAGGAGCCGGGCCTCGGCATCGACATCGACGAGGATCTGGCCGCGCGGTATCCGTACCGGGCAGCGTCTCTGCCGGTCAACCGCCTTCAGGACGGCACCATGCACAGCTGGTGATCAGAACAGGTTCTTGCTGGTCACGGTCCACGGTGAGGAGAGTCCGGTGAGTACTGTGCGGGCCGTCTGGTCGCCCTTGAGTTGCCACTTCAGCCAGGCGGCGCCGACTCGGCCGTACTCTCCGCCGTTGGTTTGAGAGAACGTGCCGTAATGACCGACCGGCAGGTGGGCCATGAAGGCCGGCAGCCCGGCCGGCAGGCGGCCGTAGTCGTCGACCGCGTTCGGGTAGGCGATGTCGTCCGGCCCGCCGGTGATGTAGGCGACCGGCCCGTGCAGCCGCGACAGCCGGTAGTTCTCCAGGTCGCTGAGCAGGCCGCTGTTCCAGAACACGGTGGTGTCGACCCGGGCGTCGGCGCCGGCCTCCAGGGCTTCCAGACCGCCGCACGACTGGCCCATCACCGCGATCCTGCCGGTGTCCAGGCGGCCGCGGTATTTGCTGCCGACCCGGGAGTTCTCCGCGACGGCCCAGTCGATGGCCTCGATCAGCATGTCCGCGTCGGTGCTTCCGGCGCCGCCGGGACGGCCGTTCGCGATCGCCAGGAAGCCGTGTGAGGCGAACTCCTTCAGGATGTTCTGGAACCAGGTGCCGTCGGCCCGGCAGGCGCCGTTGCCCCACACCACGATCGGCATCAGGCCGGCGGGCAGGGTGTTCGGGCGGTAGATGGTGTGGGAGTAGAGGCGGATCGTGGTCTCGTAGTCGGCCGGGTAGGGGCCGGATCCACCCGGCGCGGCCTGGGCCGCCACCGGTGTGACCAGCAGCGTGGTGACGATGGCGGCCACGGACGCAAGCAATACGAGCACCGCGCCGATCCATCTTGACGGTCTCAACATGAATAAAACGATGCCCGTCAATATTGACGAGGGGATCGGCGAAATCACCTGCGTCGTCGACAGGATTCCTGTCGACGGATGGTCAGAGGCTTCCAGCGGTAGGGGTATCCGAACCGGCGTTTCGGCGTGCCGCACTCGAATCGTTGAGCCGGGCGATCTGCGGAATCGCCAGGAAGCGGGCCAGTTCCTCCGGGGAGCCGATGGCCGGGCGCAGGTCGGGCCGGTTCGCGTACTCGTGGACGGCCCGGGCCAGGAACTCGGCGTCGACACCGATCGCCGGCAGAGTGGTGGCGTTTCGGGAGCGGAGGCCCCGCCTGCGGACCGCTCCCGGATCAGCCAGGAAGAGGGCGATCTGCTGGTCCCCGCGAGGAAGGGACGACCGCGGGGTCTCGAGAGCGGACCACGGCACGAGGATCGATCCGAAAAACCGGTGCTCCTCGATGCCGTCGGGGCGCAGCCGCAGGACGGCCCCGCGCAGCGCCCTGGTCCAGACCGCACCCAGCATCGCGGCCCAGAGCAGGGCGAACCCGGCCGTGAACCAGGCATCGCCCGGGTACGCCAACTGGTCGCGAACCACGCCGCTGAGATTGCGGCCGATCATGAGGGTGACGCCCGCGGCGAGGAGGACCACGCCGGGACTGACCGGGACATCGAACGCGGGCACGCCGGGCCGGGATTCGGCGATGGCGGCCTCACCCCGTACCGGTGAAAAGGAACTTAAAGGACGAAGCCGGCGATCATCTGGCTGAGGGCGCGGATGTCGGAGTCGGCCTTGAATTCGAGGCGGACCTTGCCGAGGCCGCTGAACCACATCTCCAGCTCGGAATCGCGGTCGAAGTTGCCCGCCGTCTCGATCGAGAACGCCTGGATCTTGCCGTAGGGCAGCGACGTGTAGTCGACCTTCTTGCCGGTCATGCCCTGCACGTTGGCGGCGATCAGCCGCTTGTTGGTGAAGACCACGAAGTCGCGGGTCGTCTTGAACGCCGCGATCAGCTGCTCTCCGGGGATGAGCAGCGGCGCCACCTGCGGGTAGACCGAGGCCGGGTCGCACGGGTTGAGCTTGAAGACCGATGGGCTGGAGAAGTCAATCACGACCTCACGGTAGCCGCCCCGTGCAGCACCCGGCCGGAATGTCTCAACGCAGGGTCACCTCGGCGGCGTCGGTGAGGCGGGTCAGCTTCTCCGGGTTGCGCACGTAGTAGAGGCCGGTGATCCGCCCCTGGTCGACCCGCGCGGCCATCACCCCGTCGAACTCGCCGTCGACGTGGACGGCCAGCGCCGGACTGCCGTTGACCGTGGCGAACGCCGTGGTGTAGCTGATCCGGGCCTTCCGCAGGCCGCCGAGCATGAAGCGGGCCACCTTGTCGGCGCTGATGATCGGGCGGGCCGCCGCCTGCTTGAGGCCACCGCCGTCGGCGATCAGGACGGTGTCCGGCGCCAGCACGTCGAGCAGTCCCTGGAGGTCGCCCGCGCCGAGCGCCTTCTGGAACGAGTCGAGGGCGGCGCGGACCTCACCCTCCGAGACGGTCTGCCGGGGGCGCCGGGCATCGACGTGCTGCCGGGCCCGGTGGGCGATCTGGCGGACCGCGGCCGGGGTCTTGCCGACCGCCTCCGCGATCTCGTCGTACCCCACGTCGAACACCTCACGCAGCACGAAGACGGCCCGTTCGGTCGGCGCCAGGGTCTCCAGCACCAGCATCATGGCCATCGACATGCTCTCGGCCAGCTCCACGTCGCCGGACGCGTCGGGGGTGGTGAGCAGCGGCTCCGGCAGCCAGGAGCCGACGTACGACTCGCGGCGCCGCTGCATCGTACGGAGCCGGTTGAGGGCCTGCCGGGTGGTGATCCGGACCAGGTAGGCGCGCCGGTCCCGGACCTGGTCGAGGTCGACGTCGACCCAGCGCAGCCAGGTCTCCTGGAGCACGTCCTCGGCGTCGGCCGCGGAGCCGAGCATCTCGTACGCCACGGTGAAGAGCAGGTTGCGGTAGGTGACGAAGTCGTCGGTGGCGTCGCGCATATCGATCATCATGCGACACCGGCGGCGGCGGTGACGGCCTGGGCGCGGTTGCGGTCGTGGATCCACAGATCGCGTGCGCCGGGGCGGCGCGCCTCGTCGGCCAGTTGCTTGACGGTGTGCGCCACCACGAACTCCTTGAGCTTGGCGCCGGGCCGCCCGCCCAGGTACAGCGGGAGGACACGGTCGTCGCGCCGGGCGAACTGGAAGATCCCGGCGCGCCGGCCGAGGCTGATGCACTGGCCGCCGAATCCGACTTCGGCGTCCGCCGGTGTGGCGCCGGAGATGCGGCTGAGCACGGTCTCGGCCGCCTGCGGCCCGAGCTGGATCGCGGACTGGCAGCCCATCCGGTACGGCCGTCCGGACGGCGCCGCCGCGTCCCCGGCCGCCACGATGGTCGCGTCGTCGACGCTGGTCAGGGTCTCGTCGGTGATCAGCCGGCCGGCGTCGTCGGTGGTGAGGCCGCTGCGGGTGGCGAGGTCGGGGACGCTGAACCCGGCCGCCCACACGGTCAGCGGGCTGGGCAGTTCCCGGCCGTCGGCGAGGCGGACGGTGTCCGGGGTGACCGCGGTGACGCTTGCGCCCGGCCCGTCGACCACCCGCACCCCGAGCCGGGCCAGCTGCCCGGCGACCGAGCGGCGGCCGTTGGTGTGCAGGTACGGGTTGAGGACGTCCCCGCACACCAGGGTCACCGTGTGCCCGGCCTCGGCGAGTTCGGCGGCGGTCTCGAGTCCGGTCGGCCCGGCGCCGACGACGGTCACGGCGGAGGCGGCGGCCACGAGCGGCCGCAGCCAGCGCGCGTCCTCCAGGGTGGCGATCGGGTGGGCGTGCTCGGGCGCCCGCGGGCTGCCGCTGCCGACCGCGTAGACGAGGTAGTCGTAGCCCACGGTCGCGCCGTCGGTCAGGGTGAGGGTGCGGGCGGGGGCGTCGATCCGGTCGACGGTGGCGGTGCGCAGCCGGACCCGGTCGGCGAGCACGTCCCGGTAGTCGACGACCGCCTCGTGGTTGCCGCGGACCAGCTGGTGCAGGCGGAGCCGTTCGACGAAGACCGGGCGCGGGTTGATCAGCGTGACGGTCACGTCGTCACGGCGGGTGAGACGGTTGGCGGCCATGACTCCGGCGTAGCCGCCGCCGATCACTACAACGTTCATCGGAACTCCCTGAGGCTCGTTCGGGCGGTTCGGGCACGAGACACCGGCCGGCCGGGGAGTGTGACAGTTGTGAGCCGCCTCACCCCGGCGTTCACCGGGGTGAGGCGTCACGCCTGGAGGTCAGGCCTTGCAGTTGTTCTTCCTGTTCCAGGTGGCGACCGCCTTGACCGGGCTCTTCTGCCCGCCCTTGCGCCACGAGGTGAGGTACGACGCGGGCCAGACGACGCCGCGGCGGACCTTCCAGTCGCCGGTCTTCTTGCACGCCGGCGAGATGCCGTAGTGCACGTGGCAGACGCCGCTGGAGTTGCCGGTCTTGCCGACCTTGCCCAGCGACTGCCCGGCCTTGACCCGGACACCCTTCTTGATGCCGGCGGTCACCTTGCTCAGGTGCGAGCCGTAGTAGCGGACGCCGTCGTCGCCGAGGATGGAGACGAACTTGCCGCCGTTGTACGGCCCGTCCGGCACGCCCTTCTTGTACTTGTCGACCCGGCTCACCTCGAGGACGACACCACCGGTGGTGGCGACGAACGGCTTGCCACAGGCGGCGAAGATGTCCGTCGCCGGGTAGCCGGAGTGGGTCTTGTGGTACGAGGCGTTCTTCGCCCGTACCGGGAAGACGTACTTGTAGGTGGCGGCGGCCGCGGCCAGCTCGACCTCGACGGGCGCCACGGCCGCCGCTGGTGCGGCCTCCGCGGCGGGCCCCGCCGGGTTCGAGCCGGGGACGCCGCAGCCGGAGAGGCCCACAGCGGCCGCGGTCAATCCCGCCAGCCAGGTTAGATTGCGCATCGCGACACCCTAGCGCCCGTTTCCGGCGGTGGCGGTCCCGCGCCGGGCCCAGGCCCGCACGTCGGCGTCCGGGTCGTCGGCGGCCGCACGCAGGGCCGCTGCCACGTCGTCGCGGTGCGGCCAGGCCGCCAGCGAGCGGACGGCGGCCTTGCGGACGTCGAGGTTGCCGTCGCGGACGGCGCCGGACAGGGCCGGGGCGGCGACGTCCGGTTCGGCGGCGGCCAGGCCCTTGGCGGCGCCCTCGCGCACCTGCCACGCCGGGTCGCCGAGCGCGGTGACCGCGGTGGCGGCGAGCGGCGGCGGGCAGCCGATTCCGGCGGCCGCGGCCAGCGCGGCGGCCCGGACCAGGACGTCGTCGTCGCCGGTGAGCCGGTGCAGGGTGCCGGCGGCGGCCGGGTCACCGACCGTGCCGAGGCCGTGCGCGGCGGCCACCCGCACCTCGCGGGCCGGGTCGAGGGCGGCCGCGGCGAGACCGCCGACGTCGTCGCGGCGGACCAGACCGCGGACGGCCTGGAGACGGACCGCCACGTCGACGTCCTCGGCGGCGGCCCGGAAGTCGGCGGAGCCGCCCAGGCCGATGATCCGCAGCAGCTCGATCACGATCTCGCGGACCGCGGTGTCGGTGCTCGCGTAGCCGGCCCGCAGCCGCTGGGCCAGGTCCTCGGTGGCGGGCAGGACGTCGGCGAGTTCCCGCAGGCCGGTCACCGCGGCGGCGCGCACCGTGCGGTCGGGGTCGGCGAGGGCGCCGACCAGGGCGTCGGCCACGCCGGGCGGGGCGACCTCGGTGAGCGTCGCGACGGCGGTACGGCGTACGCCCGCGTCGGCGTCGTCGAGGTACTGGGCGAAAGCGGTCAGGGCGGGTTCCTGTTCGGCGAGCGCCAGGACGGCCACGATGCGCGCGGCCGCGGCGGTCGAGGTGCTCTCACCCGTACGATCAATGGTTTTGTGAAGTGCGGCGGCGCCGAATCTCCTGGGCTCGGAGACGGGGGTTTCGGGGGCGCCGGACGGGGGCTGGAATCCGTCGACCGGGAAGAGGTATTCGGCGACCGGCCGTTTGACGAATTCCATCTCACCGGCGGCGTTGCGGCGCAGATTGAGGTGGTAGAGCCATTCGTCGTCGTCACGGGACGGATGGTCGGCGCGGTCGTGGTAGAGGCCCCAGCGGCTCTCGGTGCGCACGAGGGAGGCGCGGGCGGCCATCTCGGCGCAGTCGCGGATGAAACTGACCTCCACGCAGCGCATGAGCTCGTGCGGGGTGCGGCCGCCCATCTCGGCGATCTCGCCGGTCATCCGGTGGAACGTCTCGACCGCGATCTCGAGTTTGGCGGCCGACTTCGGCGGGGCCACATAGTCGTTGACGAACCGGCGCAGCTTGTATTCGACCTGCTGCTGCGGCGGGCCGTCCGGGTGTTCCAGCGGGCGATAGATCAGTTCCCTGGCAGCGGCGATCTGGTCCTGCGGCAGATCGGAGATGTCGCTCTTCTCCAACGAAGCCGCGTGCGTCCCCGCCAGATCGCCGTAGACGAACGCGCCGATCATGTAGTTGTGCGGCACACACGCCAGATCACCGGCCGCGTAAAGGCCCGGAACCGTGGTCGCCCCGTTCTCGTCGACCCACACACCGGACGCGGAATGGCCGCCGCACAGCCCGATCTCGGAGATGTGCATCTCGATGTCGTGAGTCCGGTAATCGTGCCCGCGCCCGGCATGGAACGTCCCCCGCGACGGCCGTTCGGTGGAGTGCAGAATGCCCTCCACGGTGGCGATCGTCTCGTCCGGCAGATGGCTGAGCTTCAGATAGATCGGCCCGCGGTCGGAGTCGAGTTCCCGGGCCACCTCGGACATCATCTGCCCGGACCAGTAATCGCAGTCGACGAACCGTTCGCCCCGGTTGTTGACCTGATAGCCGCCGAACGGATTGGCCACATAGGCGCAGGCGGGCCCGTTGTAGTCCTTGATCAGCGGGTTGATCTGGAAGCATTCGATCCCGGACAGTTCCGCCCCGGCGTGGTAGGCCATGGCGTACCCGTCGCCCGCGTTGGTCGGGTTCTCGTAGGTGCCGTAGAGGTAGCCGCTGGCCGGCAGGCCGAGCCGCCCGCACGCGCCGGTGGCCAGGACGACGGCGTTCGCGGCCACGGTGACGAACTCGCCGCTGCGGGTGTCGAAACCGGCCGCGCCGACCGCCCGGCCCTCGTGGGTGAGGACCCGGACCGGCATGACCCGGTTCTCGATCTGGATCCTCTCCCGGTTGTGGCGGCTGCGCAGCACCCGGTAGAGGACCTTCTTGATGTCGCGGCCCTCCGGCATCGGCAGCACGTACCGGCCGGAGCGGTGCACCTGGCGGACCGCGTACTCGCCGTACTCGTCCTTCTCGAACTTGACGCCGTACCTCTCCAGCCGCTGCACCATGGCGTGGCCGCGGACCGCGGTCTGGTGGACGGTGCGCTGGTTGACGATGCCGTCGTTGGCGCGGGTGATCTCGCGGACGTAGTCCTCGGGGGTGGCCTTGCCCGGGATGACCGCGTTGTTGACGCCGTCCATGCCCATGGCCAGCGCCCCGGAGTGCCGGACGTGCGCCTTCTCCAGGAGCAGGACGTTCGCGCCGGCGGCCGCGGCGGACAGCGCGGCCATGGTTCCGGCCGTGCCGCCGCCGATGACCAGCACGTCGGTGGTGAGGTGGCGGGTCACGTGAGGCTCCTCAGGATCTCCTCGCGGGCCGCGCGGACCACGGGGGTGCCGCGGGTCGCCGGATCGCGGGGTTCGGGGACGTCGATCAGGGTGCGCACGCCCTCCGGGCCGAGGACCGCGACCCGGTCACCGAGGTAGAGCGCCTCGTCGACGTCGTGGGTGATGAAGACGACGGTGGCCGGGGTGGTCCGCAGCACGTCGACGAGCAGCCGCTGCATGGCGGCGCGGGTCTGCGCGTCCAGCGCCCCGAACGGCTCGTCCATCAGGATCGCCTTCGGTTCGCCGGCCAGCGTGCGGGCCAGTTGCACCCGCTGGCGCATGCCTCCGGACAGCTTGCCGGGCCGCCGGTCGCCGTGGTCGGCGAGCCCGACCTGGGCGAGCCAGTGGTCGGCCAGCCGGCGGCGTTCGCCGCGCGGCACCCGGCGGATGGCCAGCGGCAGCTCCACATTGCGGCGGGCGCTGCGCCACGGGAGCAGGGCGTCGTCCTGGAAGACCAGCGCCCGGTCCGGGGACGGGCCGGTGATCGGGGCGCCGTCGGCGAGCAGGGCGCCGCCGCGGACCGGGAGCAGGCCGGCCAGGCTGCGCAGCAGGGTGGACTTGCCGCAGCCGGAGGCGCCGACCACGACCAGCACCTCGCCGGGGCGGATGTCGAGGTCGAGGTCGCGCACCACGGTCTCGTCGCCGTGCCCGAGGCTCACGCCGTTGATGTGGAAGGCGAGGCTCACCGGTCCCCCACCACCCGGCGGCCGAGCAGTTCGACGGCGCCCGCGGTAGCGAAGCCGAGCACCCCGATGGTGATCATCCCGACCAGCACGGCCGGGTAGTCGACGATCGTGTAGGCGTGCCAGGTGCGGTACCCGACGCCGTAGTCACCGGAGATCATCTCGGCGGAGATGACGCAGATCCAGGCCACGCCCATGCCGACCGACAGGCCACCGAACACGCCTGGCAGCGCCCCGGGCAGCACCACGCTGAGCAGCACCCGCCAGCGCCCGCCGCCCATCGTGCGGACCGCGTCCTCCCACACCGTCGGCAGCGCGCGGACCGCGTGCCGGGTGCTGACCAGGATCGGGAAGAACGCCGCGGTGAAGGTGATGAACACGATGCCCTGCTCGTTCTCCGGGAACAGCAGGATCGCGACCGGCACCAGGGCGATCGCCGGGATCGGCCGGACCACCTCGAACAGCGGTTGCAGCAGGTCGGACAGCAGCCGGGAACGGGCCACCGCGATGCCGGCGGCGATCCCGGCGACCGCGGCCAGGGCGAACCCGGTGAGGATCCGGACCAGGCTCTGCGCGATGTCCAGGTAGTACAGCGGGTCCCGCAGCAGCAGGCCGAGCTGCCCGGCCACCTCGACCGGCGTGGGCAGCCGGTCGAAGCGGATCCACAGGGTGGCGTCGGTGGCGGTCAGCCACTGCCAGATGAGCAGGGCGGTCACCAGCGAGGCGGCGCGGATCAGCCAGCGACTCGCCTGGCGGCCTGCCGGCCGCTTCGGGCTCGACTCGGTCCGGGTCTCCCGTGCCGGTGCGGCGAGGGTGGTGGTCATGCCTCGTTCACCGCTTTCTCGTACGCGAGGACGCGCGACCCCGGGTGGGCGGTGTTGTAGGCGAGCGCCGCCGCCTCGGTGACGAACGGCAGGAAGCGGTCGCCGTCGCGTACCCAGGTGCTCTTGTCGGCGAACCAGCGGGTGCCGGTGCCGGCGTCCGGCACGTACGCGGCCCGGATCTTCTTACCGGCCGTCGTCGCGGCCTTCACCGCCTTGAGCAGGCAGGTCGGGTCAGCGGTGGCCTGCGTGCCACTCTCTCCGTCGAGCCACAGCTCCCCCGCGAGCGCCTTGTCCCCGACCGGCTTCCCACAGATCGCGTCGGTGCCGCTCAGCACGGCCCCGGGCGTGCCACCGGCCTGCACCAGGCTGTCGTCGACGAACGCGTCCAGGTCGATGTCCTGGAGCACCCCGATCGACCTCAGGAACGGCACGTCCTGATCGAGAGCGGCCCGCAGGTCGGGTTTGATCGGCAGGTCGAAGGTGGCGATGCCGTTCGCGCCGTTGTAGAGGTATACCACCTCGGCCGGCAGCCCGGTCTCCTTCGCGACGATCTCGGCGGCCTGCACCGGGTTCTTCCAGAGGAACTCGGTGGCGTCCTGCTGGGCGGCCAGGAAGGCCTTCACGACGTCGGGCTTCTCGTCGGCATAGGCTTCGCGGACGACGGTGCCGTGCAGAGTGGGCACGCCGAGCGCGCCGCCGTCGTAGAGGACGGTGGCCTCGCCGCGGTGCACGAGCAGGCCGGGCCAGGCGACGAACTGTGACAGCGCGTCGACGTTGCCCGACTGCAGGGCGGACGCGCCGATCGGTGGCTGCTGGTTCTCCACCTTGACGTCGGTGTCCTTCAGCCCCTCCTTGCGCAGCGCCTGCACGAACAGGCCGTGCGCGGCGGAGCCGACGCTGGTGGAGACGACCTTGCCCTTCAGTTCGGAGAGCGACCGCACCTTGGAGTCGTTCGCGACCACCACGGTGTTGAGGGCGCCGCGCTGGTTGAAGCCGGTGACCGCGATCATCTTCGTCCGGGTCTGCTCCGACTGCTGGCCGCGGGCGCCGTTGATGAGCAGCGGATAGTCACCCATCGAGCCGATGTCGATCTTCCCGGCCATCATCTGGGCGGTGATCGGGGCGCCGGTGTCGTAGTCCTGCCAGACGACCTGGTAGCCGTCGCCGAGCCGCTTCTCCAGGAAGCCCTGGGCGCGCAGCAGGGTGCCGGCGGTGACGGTGTTGATGGTCTTGGACTGGTAGCCGACGACGACCTGCTCGGCGCCGGCGTCGGCGGCCTGCCCGGCCACCGTGCAGCCGGTGAGCGCCAGCAGCGCCGTGAGCGGGAACGCGAGCCGGGCCCTCATCGGATCAGCACCGGCATGTTGACGGTCACCGCGCCGGTCGGGCAGCGGGCCGCGCACGGGCCGCAGTACCAGCACTCGTCCACGTGCATGTACGCCTTGCTGGTCTCCGGGTCGATGGCCAGCGAGTCCAGTGGGCACATGTCGACGCAGAGCGTGCACTCGTCAATACATAGACCTTTATCGATGACTACGGGCACATCGACCCGTTGATCGACCAGCGCCATGGGATTCTCCTGCGATTCTAGAAACTGCTGATACGGCTCAGCCGGGTCACCAGGGTCAGCCGGTCGCCACGGAACCGGATCCACTCCAGATCCACCGGGCGGCCGTCGGCCAGATGGGTGACCCGTTCGATCATGAGCAGCGCGGCCCGGTCGGCGACACCGATCAGGTCGGCGCTGTGCGGGTCGGCGTTGACCGCCTCGATGCTGATGTCGGCGGTGCCCAGACTCTGCCCGGTCAGCTCCTCGATGAGCACGAACACGTCCCGCCCGGCCAGATCCTCGGCGAGCAGCGGGACACCGATGTCCTGCGGCAGATAGGTGAGATCCAGCGAGACCGGGGTGCCGTCCAGGCTGCGGACCCGCTCCAGGTAGACGACCTGCTCACCGTCCGGGATCCGGAGCCGCTGCGCGACCACGGCGGGCGGGCGGACCAGCGCGACCGTACGCACCTCGTTGGTGATCTCGCCGTGCCCGTGCAGGGTCTCGGCGAGCCCGGCCAGGCGGTGCAGGCCGTGGGCGTACTTGGCGGTGACGACCAGGGTGCCGACGCCGGGCTGGCGCGCGACCAGACCCTCCGCGGCCAGCAGTCCGAGCGCCTCCCGGACGGTGTTGCGGGACGCCTCGAAGTCGTGGCAGAGCTGCGCCTCGCCGGGCAGCACCCGGAACACCCCGCCGAGCACCTGGTGCCGCAGCACGTCGGCGATCTGCCGCGCCCGGTCGGCGCGCCGCCACCGCGCCTCGACCGTTGCCGGTTGTCTCATCCCGTTCACCTCCCGCGCTTCATCGGGATAAACCTACAAAGCTCATAGGAAAACTGGAAGCAGTGGGCGGCTGCGCCACCTGCGCCCACCCTCGCTGCCACCCCTGAGCTGCGGTTTCTTCCGCAGCAGCGATGGTTGCGCCGGAAAACACGCTCGGATCCTGGGACACGGCCCGAAGGCCCGCCCCGGCCGCCGCCATCCGCCCTCTCCCGCTGCCGGCCCGGCTCGCACCGCTGCCACCGCACACGGAAGCCCCCACGTGCGCGACCGCCCCCGCAATTGGTCGTGGGTGTTTTCGGTAAGGGCGAAACGGGTCAGCAGTACATCGCTGAGGCCGGACAGGTGGCGGCCCCGCGGCGACCCGGCGGACCGCGCCAGAACGGCCGGTCGTGCGTCCAACACGCATCCGAGGGCGCAATGTCCAGCTCGATCAGGCCGCATTGTCGCAGCTGAGCGGCCGTTGCTGACTGGTGAAGCCCGGGGGCATGGCCAGCCCCCGGGCTTCCGCTTACCACTGAGTTGCACACGCCAGCACGTTTAAGAGCGAGGATCACTCTGATGACATCCGGGTTTTGCCTTTAAACTACCGCCCCCCGAAAGCGGAGCGGGCCGGAATTGAACCGGCATCCGGTGTCTCTGTCCTGCTCGTTCGATCTGGCGATCAGTGGTGAATGCTGACATTGGAGCGAGAATCTGAGTCTCATCCCGGCTGCCTCTGCCAGTTGGGCTACCCCCGCGTGGAATGCAGGGGGCGGGACTCGAACCCGCACTGTCACCGGGTGGTTCAGCTTCAGCCTCAGCTGTCAGCTTCGCGCCCGGAATTCGGGCGCACCCCGCGCTCCCACGGGGGTCTGTGACGGGTCATCACCCGAACAGGAAGTCGAAGACCGCGGCGCCGACCCGCTGGTCGACGGCCTCGGTGTTGTTGGCCTCCTCGCGCGCGAACTTCACCGCGGTCTGCAACGACAGCACCCGGTCGAGGATCTCGTTGACCCGCTTGGCCGGCAGCGCGCCGGAGAACTTCACGGTGGTCCAGTAGCCGACGGTGACGTCCTCGTAGTACACCTCGACCTGGGCCGGGTGCTTCTCGGTGGCCTCCGCCTTCACGTGGTTGCGCGGCACCTTCTTGGTGCGGTTGGTGCGCACCGGGTCGGTCCGCCAGCTGTCGGTGGAGTCGTCGCGCACCCAGGACTCGGCGGCGTCGAGGACCGGCAGCTTCTTCACGAACGTGTGCAGGTCGACGAGCTGCTTCTCGAGGAAGAGCAGGTAGGTCACCGGCACCTGGGCGGCGATCACGCGGCCGTCGACGACCACGTCGGCGCGGGCCACACAGTTCGTCCAGTCCTTGGTGGCGGTGACGTCGAACAGCCGGGTCAGGGTGCGGGACACGTCACGGAGGATCTCCTCCGCCTTGATCTGCACCCGCGTCGACTCGGCGGGAAGCTGCTCACCCTCCTCGTCCTTCGGCTGGTAGGTCCGGGAGATGCCGGCGAGCGGCGCCGTCTTCTGCACGGCGTGATGCGCCTCGCTCAGGTCGGCGAACGCCTTGCTCTTGACGCCCTTCTCGACGGCGATGATCTGATTCAGCTTCGGCACCGATGTCCCCTTTCAGCGGCCCGAACGCTAACACCACCCGGCCAACCCCCAAACCCATTTCCGGTACGGGCTACGCGCGCTGCCCCGGGCGGACAGCGACCTGACCGCCCACTCCAGCCCGTGCCGCCCGCGCCGGGCGTAGATCGGTTGGACACCCTCGCATGTGCCGCCGCTCGCTCCGGGTGGGCGGTTGCGCTGCGCGCTGCTCCCGGCCGTCACGCCGCTCCCTCTGGGCGGGTGGTTGCGCTTGTGCTCGCCAGGCAACCGGGGCGGTCTTCTCCCGGCCGTTGCTCCGGTTGCGCACGGTGGGTGGTGGCGGTCGATGCCGGTCGCGCCACGATAAACCCGCCGGAAGTCACTCACCGAGACCGCAATCTTGGATACGTGAGGATGCGTGGTACATCCGTGCTGTTCCGGCCACCCCTATCCTCCACAAAGGCCGGTGAACCGGGTTCCCCACTCAGGCGGAGTTCCGACCGACCGGGCTTTCGGCGGTGAAAGCACACGAAGGCTGCCCCGTGAGCGGCCATCGCGGCGATAGACCACGCAGGCGACCACGACACCGCCACCGTGCGCGCCCACCCTCGTGAAAGCGCGACCACCCGCCCAGAGCGACCGGCGCAACGGCCGCGAGCGGGCAACCCCCCGCGCCTGGGAAACAAAACCAACGCAGGCGACCGGCAGGGGGCAACCCGGGAGCCCGGCCGGCAACACCCCGACCACCCGCCCGACGTGACCGACAGCAGGGGCGGCGGCGCCTGAGGAAGTGGCGACCCGCCCAGGCACCGATCTACGCCCGGCGGGCGCGGCACGGGCTGGAGCGGGCAGGGAGCTCGCGCGGCGGGGCGGAACCGCCCTGAAAATGACGGGACGGCGTCACCCGTACCAAAATCAGTGGATCTTTTGCCAGGGGACCCGGCGCCAAGCCTCCTGGAGTGCCGACGTCAGGGCCGGGGTGTCCGGGAAGAGGACGTCGTCGATGGCGGCGATCGGCTGGGCCGGGTGGCGGGAGTTGGTGGCGGCCGCGCCGGTCATGGCGGGCAGGTCGGCGGCGGTGAGCGGGCGCACGGCCTGGGGGACGTCGAGTTCGCGGCGCAGCAACAGCATCGTCACGCCGGCCAGCATCGGCGCGTCGGGCCAGATCACGCGCTTGCCGTCGGAGAACGCCAGGTTCCAGACGGAGCCCTCCCGGAGCAGGCCGTCGCGGCCGGTGAAGACGACGTCGTCGAAACCGGCGCGTTGCGCCTCGGCGGCGTGGTGGAACAGGCCGAGGGTGGCGCGGTGCTTGAGGTGGGGCAGTTCGCGTTCGTAGACGATGGTGCGGGCGCGCAGCGGTGGGGGTGGCGTGTCGGCCCCGGGTTCGAGGACGGAGACCATGACCTCGTCGGCGGCGAGCACGGTGACCCGGACCGTGGCGTCCGGCTCGCCGCGCAGCGCCTGGACGATCAGCGCCCGGATCGTGTCGTCGGCGGCCGGTTCGGCGCCGGGGAACAGCTCGGCCGAGCCCTCCCGCAGCCGCCGCAGGTGCAGGTCGAGGCCGGCCACCGCGCCGCCGCGGACCTGCATGGTGGTGAAATGCCCGAGGATCCGGGTGGCGGCCCGGTGCAGCGCCTCGACGTCCGGCGCCGCACCGTTGATCTCCACATACGTCACCAGGTCATGTCTACCTGGTGTTCGAGGACGGCGTAACCGGCCCGGGCGAAGGCGGCCGCCATCGGCACGTTGCCGAGGTCGTCGAGCACCCGCTCCATGAGCCCGATCAGCTCGTCGGCGTCGTGCGGCTCCCGGAAGACGAGGCGGCCCGTGGACGGCCGGACCGGGGTGCCCGGCTGCCATTGCAGGCGCAGCCGCTCGACGAAGATCCGGGCGCCGGAGCGTTCCAGGACGTGCAGCCAGTCGTGGCCGTGGTCGCGCCAGTCCGGTGGGACGAACCGAACGTACTCCGGGGCGTGGACGGCGGCCGCCTCGATCAACTGGACGCCGTCGTCGAGGTGGCCGGGCGCCACGTCGAGGATGTCCATGAACATCGGCTTCTCGTCGCCGTGGCGGGACCACCAGGCGGCGCGGGCGGTGACCCGGCCGTCGCGGACGGCCACCCACAGCCACTCGGGGCGGCGATGGCCGGCGCTCAGATCGCCGGGGATCTCCTCGTTGAGCGCGTACTCGAAGGAGTTGAAGAGGTCCAGCTCACCGGGGCCGGTGAGCGGACGGATATCCAAGGTCAAGTTTTCTCCATCCGGTCCGGCGGCCGGTTGTAGCCGCCGTCCCGGCCGGTCCGCAACGCATTAACGGGCGCCGGAGCGTTCCGCACCGATCCCGGCGGCGACCACCAGGCCGATGCCGGCGACCGCCGTCCACCCCGGAACCTGGTGCAGCAGGACCAGGCCCGCCAGCACGGCGATGGCCGGCTCCAGGCTCATCAGGGTGCCGAAGGCGGCGGTGGTGAGCCGGCGCAGCGCCAGGAACTCCAGGACGAACGGCACCACCGGCAGCAGCACGGCCAGGAACAGCCCGGCCACCAGGACGTCGACGGTGACCCGGCCGATCACCTGCGGGCCGGCGACCACGGTGGCGACCAGACCGGCCACCGGCATCGAGACGGCCAGGCCGCTCAGCCCCGCGCCCTCGTCGCCGACATGCTGGGTGAGCAGAATGTACGCGGCCCAGCACACCGCCGCGGCCAGCGCGAACGCCACCCCCACCGGGTCGGCGCCGCCGTGCCACGGCTCGGTCAGCAGCAGCACGCCGGCCCCGGCCAGCAGCGGCCACAGTGCCCGCCGCCCGCGGATCACGGCCACCCCGAGCGGGCCGAGGAACTCCAGGGCGCTCGCGGTGCCCAGCGGCAGCCGGGCGACCGCCGCCATGAACAGCATCGTCATCGTCCCGGTGACCACGCCGAGGGCGACCGCCGACCACAGGGCGCGCCGGCTCAGATCGGTCAGGCGCGGCCGGACGAGCAGGAACAGCAGCACACCGGCCCACGCGAGCCGGATCCACGCGGCGCCGGCCACACCGATGTCGTCGATGAGGCCCACCGAGACGGCCAGACCCAATTGCACGCACGTCATGGCGGTGACGGCGAGGGCCGCCCCGGTGCGGGTGTCGGTGCGTGGGCGTACGGCGGTGAGCGTCATGCCGCCAGTAGATGCGATCCGGACCGTTCGCGTCCACGTGACGATGCTGGACATACCGTTCGCTACCACTTAACAATTGGGGTATGGACGTGCGCCGCCTGGAGACTCTGCTGATGCTGTCCCGGCTCGGGTCGATGCGGGCCGTCGCCGAGGAGACGCACACCACCACGTCGACCGTGTCGCAGCAGATCGCGGCGCTGGCCCGGGAGGCCGGGACGCCGCTGATCGAGCCGGACGGGCGGCGGGTCCGGCTCACCCCGGCCGGGCGGCGGCTCGCCGAGCACGCGGTCACCATCCTGGCCGCGCTGGAGGCGGCCCGGCTCGACCTGGATCCGGCCGCGGAACCCGCCGGGACGCTGCGCGCCGCCGGTTTCGGCACGGCCATCCGGCGATCGCTGCTGCCCGTCGTGGCCCGGCTCGCCGACGATCACCCCCGGGTACGAGTACGCATCCACGAACACGAGACCGACGAGGCGCTCGCCATGATCGCCGCCGACGACCTGGACCTGGCCCTCACCTACGACTTCAACCTGGCCCCCGCCGCCCCGGACCGGACGGTCGTGTCCCGTCCCCTGTGGTCGGCGGAGTGGGCCCTCGGCGTCCCGGCCGCCGACCCGCACGCGGACGCCGACGCCCCCACCGTGTTCGCCCGCTACCGTGACCACGACTGGATCGTCAACTCCCGTGGCGTCGCCGACGAGCAGGTGGTCCGCACGATCGCGTCGATGGCCGGCTTCGACCCGCTGATCACCCATCGCTCGGACAGCCTGGAGCTGTTGCAGGACCTGGTGGTGGCGGGCCTCGGCGTGGGGCTGCTCCCGGTCGCCGGCCCGACCCGCCCCGGCGTGCGCCTGCTGCCGCTGCGCGACCCGGCCCCGATCCTGCGCTGTTACGCGGTGGTCCGCACCGGCCGCACCGGCTGGCCCCCACTGGCCCTGCTGCTCCGCCTGCTCGAATCGGGCATGAGCGATCGGGCCTCCTCCGCCTCGGGCACGCCCAGCTCCTGATAGAGACGCACCGCCTCGTCGAGGTGCGGCGCCGCGTCGCCGGCTCTTCCGAGGCCGAGCAGGGCCCGGGCGAGGCCGTGATGGGCGCGGGCCCGCTCCGGCCGGTCGCCGGACGCCACCGCCCGCGTGTGCTCCTCGATCGCCCGCTCCGGGTCGCCGCCGGCCAGCGCCGCCTCACCGAGGCCGTTGAACGCCGCGGCCTCGTCGGTGCGGTTGCCCATGGCCCGGTAGATCCGGCCCGCCTCCCGGTGCCGCTCCACCGCCTCGGTGGGGCGGCCCTGATGGCGCAGCAGGGTGCCGATCTGGTTGAGCACCCGCGCCTCGCCGAGCGGGTTGCCGTCGCGCCGGTGCAGGGCGAGGGCCAGATCCAGGTGGCGGCGGGCCTCCTCGTGGCGGCCCGGCTGGTCCAGGACCATGCCGAGGTCGCCGAGGACGAACCCTTCCCGGGCCCGGTCCCCGGCGATCCGGGCCAGGTCGAGGGCCTGTTTGAGGTGCCGCTCGGCGGTTGCGGTGTCGCGGCGGCGCCAGGCCACGTCGCCGAGCGTGTGCAGGGCCATCGAGCGGGGGAACGGATCGTCCTCGGCGACGGCGAGCGCCTGCCCGGCGCAGTCCAGCGCCCGCTCGTAGTCGCCGCGCCGCCAGTGGGTCCAGGCGAGGTCGGCGAGCGCACGGCCGGACACGTCCGGGTCGCCGTTGGCGCGGCTGCGCTCCAGGGCGATGCCGTGCAGGGTGACGGCGTCGTCGTGGTGGGCCTGCCGGTCCAGGTACGGCCGGAGCGCGTGCGCCAGGTGCCCCACACAGATGCGGGGGACGTGGGCGGCGGTGGCGATGATGTTGCCGCGCTCGGCGTCCAGCCACCGGAGGGCCTCGGCGGGATCGCGGATCGGCTCGACCGGGGTCAGCTCGGGTGGCAGCCCGGGCCGGTCGCCGACGTTGGCCGGGAACAACCGGCGGACCGCCGACCGGGACCGGTGCAGGTAGTGCACGAGCAGCCGCATCACCGCCCCGTCCTCCTCCGGGAAGGCTCGGGCGTGCTCGCGCAGCAGGTCGTGCATGGTGTAGCGGCCGGGCTCACGCTGGATCAGAAGGTTCGCGTCGAGCAGGCTCTCCAGCAGGTCCTCCGCCTCGGGCACCGGCAGGCCGGCGAGGGCGGCCGCGGCGTGCGGCTCGACGTCACGGACCGGGGCCGGCCCGAGCAGCCGGAACATGCGCTGTTCGGCCGGGTCCAACTGCTCGTACGACACCGTGAAGGCGGCCGCCACGCTGCGCTCCGGGGTGGCCAGGTCGGCCAGCCGCAGGCGGCCCGCCAGATAGGACACGCTCCATCGTGGCCGGTGCTGGAGCCGGGCGGCGGCCAGCCGGATGGCCAGCGGCAGATGCCCGCACAGGCCGAGCACCTCGGTGACCGCCGCGGGCTCGGCGGCCGCCCGCTCCCCCACGATGCCGGCGAACAGGGCGAGCGCGTCGCCGGGCGGCAGCACCTCCATGGACAGGGCGCGGGCGCCGTCGACGTCGACCAGCCGGCGCCGGCTGGTGATCAGCAGCAGGCTCTCCGAGCTGCCGGGCAGCAGCGGCCGGACGTGACCGCCGTCGGTCGCGTTGTCGAGCACCACCAGGACCCGGCGGGCCGCCAACTCGGCCCGCCACAGGGCGGCGCGACCGGCCTCGGTGGGCGGGATCTCGGTGAGGCCGAGCTGGCGCAGCAGGATTTCCAGCGCCGCCGACGCGGTGTGCCCGCTCAGGTCGGCGAACAGCTGCCCGCCCGGGAAGCGGCTGGCCAGCCGGTGGGCGGCCCGGATCGCCAGGGTGGTCTTGCCGACCCCGGCCATCCCGTCGACGGTGACGATGCCGCCGCGCGGATCGGTGACGATCCGGTCCAGCTCGTCGTCGCGGCCGGTGAAGTCGGGCACGTCGTAGGGCAGGAAGCTGGACCGGGACGCCGCCAGGGCGCTCTGCTCCACGGCCAGGAAGCCCGCCCCCGGGTCGAGGCCCTGCTCCTCGGCCAGCCCCTCCCGGTACGCCCGGGCGGCGGCCAGCGCGTCGGCCTGCCGCCCGGACCGGTGCAGTGCCGTGACGAGCTGCCCGGCCAGCCGCTCCCGCAGCGGGTGCGCCGCCACGAGCCCGGCCAGCTCGTCCAGCACGGCGGCATGCCGCCCGGCGGTCAGCTCCGCCTCCATCAGCCGCTCGATCGCGACGAGCCGCCGGTCGGCCAGCAGCGCGCGGGCGGCGGGGGCGTAGTGCGCGTGCACGTCGGCGAGCGCCTCGCCCCGCCACAGGCCGAGCGCCTCCCGCAGCCGGCCCTCGGCCACCAGATCGCTGAACTCCCGCACATCCAGGCTGCCGGGCCCGGGATCGGCCAGATAGCCGCCCGAACGGGTCAGCAGCACCTCGGCCCCACCCATCGCCCGGCGCAGCGCGGTGATCGCCGCGTGGATCTGCGACCGCGCCGTCTCCGGCTGGTCGAGACCCCACACGGCCTCGATGAGCCGCTCCATCGGGATCACCGTCCCCGCGTGGAGCAGCAGGTAGGCGAGGACGGCGCGGTGCCGTGGGGCGAGGCCGGGCAGTGGCTCGCCGCCGTCCGTGACCAGCACGGGCCCCAGAAGTGCGAAGCGAAGGCCCCCCACGATGTGCCTCCCATCGTCGATGCATCGCGAATCTATCAACGGGGTCCGACAACCTCTGTCTCACGAGAACGAAGCAGAACGAACAAGGAGAGACCCATGCAGCGCATGAAGAACCCGGCCGTGCTCGTCCCCGCCGCGATGCGGCCGATCCAGAGCCTGATGGCGGCCACCCGCACCCAGGGTGTGCCGGAGGAACTGCTGGAGCTGGTGCACCTGCGGGTCAGCCAGATCAACGGGTGCGGCTTCTGCGTCGACGCCGGCGTGAAGAACCTGACCAAGGCCGGCGAGACCGGCGAACGGATCGGCGTGGTCGCGGCGTGGCGGGAGACCCCGTACTACTCGGAGCCGGAACGTGCCGCGCTCGCGCTGGCCGAGGCGGTCACCGACCGGCCGGCCGCCGTGCCGGACGACGTGTGGGACGCGGCCGCCGCCCACTTCAGCGAGCCGCAACTGGCCGCGATCCTGCTGACGATCGCCACGACGAACCTGTTCAACCGGCTCAACGCCCCGATCCGTCAGCAGGCCGGTTCATGGTGACCGCGGTGCGCTCGCACCGGTACTCGGTGGACCCGGCCGACCTGGAGGAGTTCCTGGCCCGGCGGGCGTCGCTGATCGGCACGGTGCGCGAGACCCACCCCGGCCTCACCGCGGCGGTGCTGGTCCGGCTCGACGACGGCACCTACACCGACACGTGGCACTGGTCCGGCGAGCAGGAGCTGAACGCCGCGCTGGCCGCCATCGCCACCTTCCCCGAGGCGCCGCTCGCCATGGCCCTGACCAGTGACGCGACCGCCAGCAACGGCCTGGTGGTGGATCAGCGATGAGCCGCTCCACCGGAATGCGGCGGACCGGGAACACCGGAAACCCGATCATTCGCCGCACCCCACGCTGATCGCGGGCTCACGGCCCCGGGCGCCGCACTCTCTCCCTTTCCTTGTACGGGGATGGCGTACCGCCCGGGGCAGATTGCGACCGTCTGCCGGGTCCGGCCCGCGAGGCCCGCGCCGGGCGTAGATCGGTGGTCACCCTCACCCCACGGCGGCCGAACCCGGTCGCCGACCCCGCACCGGATGCGGCAGGATCTCCGGCGTGAGTGTGCCGGGTATGTGGTGGGAGCTGGCAGGCACCGACCGGATGCTGCTGCGCCAGCAGGGGCAGCCGGTTCTGTTCGCCCGGGTCCATCCACACCGCTACCGCGTCCGGCTGCACCGAACCGGCGGATTCCGCTCCCCGGTGCCGCCGGTCCGGGCCGACGAGGCCCGCCGCATCACCGCCGCCGTGTCCTGGGCCCACCGGTTCAGCGCCGGCTGGCCCCGGCTTCCCGGCGTCCGCAACCTGCCGCCCTACAGCCTCACCACCGACCTGGTGCTGGACTGGCCCGGCGCCGAACTCGACTGGCTGGGCGACGGCTGGAACGGCGTGGTCCCGCTGCGCCCGCTGCCCACACCCGACGACGGCCGGGTGAAGGCGTACCGCAAACTGGCCGGCGACGGCCTGCTGCCCCCGCTGCTGCTGTGGTGGGCGAGCAACCTGGACGGCTGGCTCCTGATCGACGGCCACAGTCGCCTGGCCGCCGCCCGGGCCGAGGGTCTGCCGCCGGTGACGCTGGTCCTCACCCGCGACGAGGACGCCCGCACCGAGGGTCGGCCCCTGCGCGGCGGCACGGCCGAGTGGAACCGCCTGGCCGCCGAGTCCGCCCCCGCCGGGCGATCAGACGACTGGTCCTGAGCGTCATCGTGACGCTCAACCGCGCCGCGACGCCCCGCTTCTGCCGCCGGTGACGCTCGGCCGTTGGACGCCCATCCACCCGAAATGGCGGAAACCTCCAAGATCGCCGCGGGTTGATGTGGCGGGCGGCGGCACGTGGGTGGGTGGGTGAGTGGGCAGTGGCGCGTGATGGCGCGTCGCGGCCCGGTGTGGCACGGAGATCGCGGCGGTGAGCGTACAAAATCGGGGAGAATCTCACCCATCCGTGAGGGTGACCGCTGCGAATGGCTTGGGAAGAGTCGGTCTGCGAGAAGCGGAGAGACATGGCGGAGCGCGACATCGGCGGGCGGCCGGAGTATCTGACTCCGGTGCCCGGACCGGGGACGGCGCCCGGCGCCGAGGTGTTGCTGGCGGCGGTGGCGCGAGGTGACGAGAAGGCGTTCGGCAGGCTGTACGACCTGGTGGCGCCACGCGTCTACGGGCTGGTCCGGCGGGTGTTGCGGGATCCGGCGCAGGCCGAGGAGGTCGCGCAGGAGGTGCTCGTCGAGGTGTGGCGGACGGCGTCCCGGTTCGATCCGGAGCGCGGGTCGGCGACCTCGTGGGTGTTCACGATCGCGCACCGGCGGGCCGTCGACCGGGTGCGTGCCGAGCAGGCGGCGGCCGAGCGGACGGTGAAGGTCGGGGTGGCGTCGATCGGCACGCCCTATGACGAGGTGGCCGACGAGGTCACCGGACGGCTGGAACGCCAGCAGGTGCGGCACTGTCTGGACGTGCTGACCGAGGTGCAGCGGGAGGCCGTCACCCTCGCGTTCTATCAGGGACATTCGTATCCGCAGGTGTCCGAGCTGCTGCGGGTGCCGTTGCCGACCGTCAAGAGCCGGATGCGCGACGGCCTGATCCGCCTTCGCGACTGCCTCTCGGCGGGGGTGGCGGCATGAGCCCGGACGTGCATGCCCTGCTCGGGGCGTATGTGCTGGACGCGGTCGACGACCTCGAGCGGGCCGCCTTCGACCGGCATCTGCGGGAGTGCGAGGTCTGCCGGATGGAGACCGACGAGCTGCGGGAGGTCGCCGCCCGGCTGGCCGACGGGGCCTGGTCGGCGCCGCCGCCCCGGCTGCGGGAGAACGTGCTGGCCGAGATCGCCGGCACCCGTCAGCTCGCGCCTCCGGCGCCTCCCCCGGCGCGGCGCCGGTCGCCGGGCCGGTTGCGGCTGGTGGCCGCGGCCGCCGTCGTGGTCGCGGCGGCCGGGGCGGGCGCGGCCGTCTACGCCATTCAAGATCAGCGGGTACGCGACGCGCGCCAGGTCGCCGCTCTCGCCGAGCAGCGGGAGGCCCGGGTCCGGTCGATCCTGTCCGCCCCGGACGTCCAGGTGCACGCCGAGCGGCTGAACAGCGGCGGCCGGGTCACGGTGGCCAGCTCGCAGTCGCGGAACGCCGGGGTGATCATGCTGGCCGCCGACGGGGCCCCCGATCCGGGGAAGGTCTACCAGCTGTGGACGATCCGGGGCGGCGCACCCGCGTCGGCCGGCGCTCTCGGCGAGGGCCAGTCCACGGCGGTGCAGGTGGTCGACGGCATGCCCGGGGCATCCGATGTGGGGGTGACCGTGGAGCCGGCTCCCGGCTCGGCGACACCGACCACACCGCTGGACGCGGTCGTGAAGCTGACCTGATTCCCGCCCATCCGCCGGCCCCGGCGGTCCGAACCCCTTCCAGCCGAGGAATCGGGGTGGGGAGATGGACGGGGACCTGGACGGCCGGTACCGGCTGCTGGAGCTGATCGGCACGGGCGGCATGGGCCGGGTGTGGCGGGCCGAGGACACGCTGCTGCGGCGTACGGTCGCGGTCAAGGAGATGGTGACGCCGTCCAGCCCGCGGCTCGCCGCGCAAGCCGTGCGGGAGGCGCGGGCCGCGGCGCGACTCGACCATCCGGGCGTCGTCAAGGTGTACGACGTCGGCCGTTCCTGGATCGTCATGGAGTACGTGCCGTCCCGCTCGCTGCACCAGGTGGTCCGCGACGACGGCCCGCTGGCGCCCCGCGAGGCGGCCCGGATCGGCCTCGGCATGCTGGCCGCGCTGCGGGCCGCGCACGCCGCCGGGGTGCTGCACCGGGACGTGAAACCGGACAACGTGCTGCTCGCCGCGGACGGCCGGGTGGTGCTGACCGACTTCGGTCTGGCCTCACTGGACAGTGGCGGCGAGGACGGCCCGGATCCGCGGCTCGGCTCGCCCAGCTACATCGCGCCGGAGCGGCTGCTGGAGCGGGAGGCGGGCGTTCCCGGGGACCTGTGGTCGCTGGGGGCCACCCTGTACTCGGCGGTCGAGGGGCGGGCGCCGTTCGCCCGGGACGACGGCGGGACGGCGTTGCGGGCGCTGCTGAGCGATCCGCCGCACCGGCCGGTACGGTCCGGCCGGTTGGCCGGGCTGCTGCTGGCCCTGCTGGCGAAGGATCCGGCGGACCGCCCCACGACCGACGAGGTGGAGACACGGCTGCGGGCCGTGCTGCGCCCGAAGTCCCGGCGCCGCCGGGTCGCCGTCGCCCTCCTCCTGTTGCCGCTGGCCGGAGCCGCCGGGGTGGTGCTGGCCCCGCACCGGTCAGTGCCGGCACCGGCGCCGGCGCCGTCCTCCTTCACCGCGCTCATGTCCTATGCACAGGACGCCTGCGGCGGCGCCGCCCCACAACCGGTCACGGCCGCCGGCGACCGGGTTCCGGCCGGGCTGCCGGACGGATGGGTGTGGACGCGGGATCCGTCCGGGTTCGCGCTGGCCGTGCCGCCCGGGTGGCGGCGGTCGATGGACGGCAACGAGGTGTGCTTCAGCGATCCTGGCGGGCGGCGGGCGTTGCGGGTGAACGTGTCACCGGTCGTCACCCGGCAGCCGCTCGCCTACTGGCAGGGCCGGGAGAAGGCGTCGCTGGCCCGGGGCGACCTGCCCGGCTATCAGCGGATCAGCATGGGCGTCCTGCTGCTGAAAGGCGGTGGGGCGGACTGGGAGTACACGTGGCGGCCGGACTCTCGAACGGTCCGCCACGAGCGGCGGGTGCTGGTCGCGGCCGGCTCCCGGTCGTACCTGCTGCGGTGGACGGTCGCCGACCCCGACTGGGCGGCGACGACAGGTGTGCAGAGGCGGATGGTCGAGCTCTTCGAGGGGACATCATGAGACTGCTGTGGGTCGTACCGTTCGTGGCCGTCGCTCTCGCGGTGACCCCGTCGCCGGCGCTCGCCGACGAGAGCGTGCACGTCAAGCTCACCGAGCTCAACCGGTCCGGCGCGCGCGGGACGGCCGTGCTGACCGCGCTGCCCGGCGGGGACCTGCGGGTGCGGATCCGGTCCACCGGGCTGGTGCCGTCCGCGCCGCACGCCCAGCACCTGCACGGGTCCACCGAAGGCATGGACTTCCACTGTCCGCCGGAGTCCGCCGACACCGACGGCGACGGGTACGTGAGCACCGAGGAGGGCATGCCGTCCTACGGCGACATCTTCGTCTCCCTCGCCACCCGGGGCGACGTGTCCCGGGCCAGCGGCCTGGCCGTCGACCGGATGCCCCGGGCGTCCGCCGCCGGTGTGGTCGTCTACGACCGCGTCATCCCGGCCGCCGATCTGCCGCCCGGCACCGTCGAGCACCTCAAGGACCTGCACGTGGTCCAGCACGGCATCGACGTCAACGGCAACGGGACGTACGACGTGGGCGCCCTCGGCGAGTCGACGATGGCCCGCTCGGCGGGTCTGAGCGGCATCCCGCAGGAGGCGACCAACCCGGCCACCTGCGGCATGGTGACCGGCGCGGCGGCCGGCTCGGTCCCGGTGGGCGGCGTCGAGACCGGCGACGGCAGCACCCGCCCCGGCCCGGCGCTGTGGTCGCTCCCCGGCGGCTTCGCCCTGGTCGCGGCGGTCGCGCTGCTGCTGTTCGCCCGGCGTCGTTCCCTCGTCCTCCCCCGCTCCCGGCGATGAGACGCCGGTGGCTGGCGGGCGCGGTCGCCGCGGTCCTGGCCGGGTGCACGGGCGGCACGCCGCCTTCGAACCCGGCAGGCGCGGTGAGGCCGTCCGGCAGTATGCCCGGCCCGGCCGGGGCGGAGACGCTGACCAGCGGGGAGCTGTTGCCGGCGTCTCCGCCGGAGCGGGTGGCGATTCCGGCGCTGGACGTGTCGGTGCCGGTCGTGGGGCTCGGCCTGCGGGCGGACGGCGCCATGGAGGTGCCCACCGACGCGACGACGGTCGGCTGGTTCACCGGGGCGCCGGCGCCCGGATCGCTCGGCCCCGCCGTCCTGGCCGGGCACGTCGACTACCGTGGCGTCTCCGGCACCTTCGCCGAGCTGTCCACCCTGCGACCCGGCGACGAGGTCCGGATCACGCGCCGGGACGGGCGCACGGCGGTCTTCGCGGTGACCGGCGTCGCCACCTATCCCAAGAACCGTTTCCCGTCCGGCGAGGTGTACGGCCCGATCGACCACGCCGGGCTCCGGCTGATCACCTGCGGCGGCGACTTCGACCGGCGCACCGGCCACTACGTCGACAACGTGGTCGCCTACGCCCGCCTGCGACAGGTCCTGGGGTGAGTCGTGAACGAACTCCCCAGCCGATCGCCGCGAATGTCCGGACAGCGGCTGGCCGTGGGTGCTGTCTCGAGCGCCCCGGGACAGCACCCACGGCCAGCCGGGCAAGATCCGATCCGGGTCCCGGGAGTGCTGGCACACTGGCTGGGTGGATCATGATCTTTCACCGGCGGCACGGTCGGTCAGGGAGCACTACGCGGGGCTGTTCACGGGGAGCCCGATCGCGGTGCTGGGGCCCGCGCCGGGGCCGGTTCGCGAGCTGGTGCCGGGGCTGCGCATCCTGAGCTGGACGCCGTCGCAGGGTGGGCGGATCTACGCCACGGTGGGGCTGTGGGACGCCACCCAGCGGGACGGGCACGCGCTCGAGTTCCTGCTGCACGCTCCGGAAGCCGATGACGAACCGCATGTCGAACTGCTGACCATGGTCGCCTACTACCAGGCCAGCGGTGGCGACTACCGGCTCGGCCACGGGCACACGGTGGGGATCGGGCGGGGCTGGCTGCCCGGGTCGGCGTGTGATCACCTGCTGGTCAGCCTGCCCTATCCGTGGGGGCCGCAGTTGGAGGAGTGCGCCGTTCCGGGCGGGCACGCGCGGGTGCTGTGGCTGCTTCCGATCACCCGGGCCGAGAAGGAGCTGGCGCTGCGGGACGGGCTGGAGGCGCTGGAGGACCGTTTCGAGGCGGCGGGGGTCGTGCCCACCGATCCGCTGCGCGCCTGCACGTCCGTACCGGAGAAACCCGGTCACCCTGGGTGCTGAGCAGGGTGACCGGGTCGCTGTGGGTGAGTGGCGTCAGCGCCAGGTGTCGCTCAGCGTGACCTGACCGCCGGCCGGGACGGTCGCGGTGCGGTTGGCGCCGGACTCCCAGGTGACGGTGCCGTCGGCGTTCTTGCGGAGGTACTTGTACTCGAAGCTGGTGCCGGCCGGCAGCGAGACCGTGCCGCGCCAGATCGGGTAGGTGGCGGCCGACAGGGCCACCGCGCCGGCCGGCGCCCAGTTGCCGAGGGCGGCCTGGTTGCCGACCACGAAGATGTTCTGGCCGACGGTGGTGGTGGCGGTGACACCGAAGGTCGCGCCGGAGGCGGTGGTGCTGGTCGGGGTGACCCCGCTGGCGCCGACATAGAGGGCGACCGCGTCACCGGCGGCGATCGTGGCGGTGAACTGGCCGGCGGAGCTGACCGTGTACGTGGTGCCGGTGCAGCCGCCGTTGCCGGTCGGGTTGCCGTGCTGGACGTCGCAGTAGGTGCCGGCCGGCAGCGAGGTCTGGAAGGTGCGGGTCAGGCTGCTGCCCTCGTGGTTGATCGCCACGTAGCCCTTGTTGCCGCGCCCGAAAGCGATCTGGTCGGCGCCGTTGGACCACCAGTTGGTGACCGCCGTGCCGCGGACCGCGTTGCGGAAGCCGACCATGTTGCCGATCTGGCGCCAGGCGTGCTGGCACTTCCAGCCGTCGCTGTAGCAGGCGTTGACGGCGCCGTTGTTCGGCGGGCCGGCGTCGTGGTTGCTGAACTCGTAGCCGGAGTTGATGTCGGGGGCGCCGTACGGCCAGGCCAGCGTGAAGACCTGAGCGAGCGTGTACGCCGACCCGTTCTTGTAGCTGAGGGTGTCGCCGACGCGCTCGGTGTCGTGGTTGTCGACGAACACCGACGCCTGGTCGCTGGGCAGGTAGCCCCACGCCGTGCCGAAGTTGGACAGGTAGGCGAGGTTCTCGTTGAGGAACACCCGCTTGAGGTCGCGGGCGAACCGGAACTCCTGCACGTCGCCGTTGCCGGTGTACTCGGTCGGCTGGACGGCCTCGCCGGAGCCGAAGATGACCTCCTGCTTCCAGTACGCGCCGGTGTTGCTGAGCTTCGACCTGATGGCGGCCAGATCAGCCGCGGACATGTGCTTGGCCGCGTCGATCCGGAAGCCGTCGACGCCGAGCGAGGCCAGGTCGTTCATGTAGCCGGCGATCCTGCCGCGGACGTAGTCGCTGCCGGTGTTCAGGTCGGAGAGGTTGACCAGTTCACAATCCTGGACGTTGCCGCGGTTGGTGTAGTCGCTGATCGCGGTGCGGCAGGAGTGGAAGTCGGCGTCCGAGTAGATCCCGGGGTAGTTGTACTTGGTGTACGAGCTTCCGCCGGTGCCGGTGCCGGAGGCCGCAGCCATGTGGTTGATGACGGTGTCGGCGATGACCTTCACGCCCGCCGCGTGGCAGGTGTTCACCATGTTCGCGAAGGCGGCACGGTCACCGAGCCGTCCGGCGATCCGGTAGGACACCGGCTGGTAGGACGTCCACCACTGGCTGCCCTGGATGTGCTCCATCGGCGGGGAGACCTGCACGTATCCGTAGCCGAGCGGACCCAGGGTGCTGGTGCACTCGCGGGCGATCGAGGCGAAGGACCACTCGAACATGACCGCGGTGACGTCCTTCTGCCCGGGCGGGGCGGCGAAGGCGTCGCCGCCGGTGGCGATCTGGGCGACGCCGAAGCCGCCGGCCCCGAGGACGAGGGTGGCGGCGGCGAGGATGCGGGTCAGGCGTCGCCGCCTGCGGGGAGTGTCCACATCGAGCTCCTGGGGATGATCGGGGACGGGTCTGCAAGCGCTTACTGCAACAGGCTTGAAACTTTCTGCAAATCTTTTCGGCCAACATAGATACCGGCGAGTTCGCCCGTCAAGACATCTCCCGGAAACAGAAGAACGCCGCCCGTCACCGGGCGGCGTTCTTCACGGAGTGTGTCAGGCGAGACCGTTCTCGGTCAGGAACGCCTTGGCCACCGCCTTGGTGTCCTTCTTGTCCACCTGCACCTGGGCCAGGTACGAGGTGAGGTTCTCGGTGGTCAGCTTCGCCGACACCGCGTTGAGCGCGCCGCTGACGGTCGCGTTGTTCGCCTCGGTGCGGATCAGCGGGAGGACGTTCTGCGCCAGGTAGAGGTTCTTCGGGTCGTCCAGCACGACGAACTTGTTGGTGACGATCGACGAGTCGGTGGAGAAGATGTTCGCCACGTCGATGTCGCCGTCCTTGAGCGCGGTGACGGTCAGCGGGCCGCCTGCGTCGAGCGGCTTGAACTCCTTGAACTTCAGGCCGTACACCGTCTCGAGGCCCTTGAGGCCCTGGTGCCGCTCGGCGAACTCCGGGCCGGCGCCGACCACGAGCTGGCCGGCGACGGCCTTGAGGTCCTCGATCGTCTTGAGGTTGTTCTTGGTGGCGGTCTCCGCGGTGACCGTCAGGGTGTCCTTGTCCTGGGCGGCCGACTGCTCCAGCACCTCGGTGCCGGCCGGCAGCACCTTCTTGAGGGCCGCCAGCACGTCCTCCGAGCTGCTGACTCCCTCCGGGGCGCCGCCCGGGGTGAGGGCGGCGAGCAGGGCGCCGTTGTACTCCGGCAGCAGAGAGATCGAACCGTCCTGGAGCGCCTTGAGGTAGGCCTCCCGGGCGCCGATGTTGAACTTGCGGGTGACCGTGACGCCCTTGACCTCCAGGGCCTGCGAGTAGATCTCGCCGAGCAGCTCGGACTCGGCGAAGTTGGCCGAGCCGACGGTGACCGCCGAGGAGCCGGCCTTGGTCTCCTCGGCGAGTGGATCACTGTTGGCGCCGCAGGCGGTGAGGCTGAGCGTCAGGGCAAGAGCAGCGGCAATGCGCTTCATCTATTCGATGCCTTTCAATCCGGGTGAGACGATCCAGCGCTGAACCAGCGCCAGGAAGAGATCCACGAGTACGGCGAGGACGGCGACGACGATGGCGCCGGCCAGCACTCGGGAGTAGTCGTTGACGGCCAGGCCGTCGATCAGCAGCCGGCCCAGCCCGCTCAGGCCCACCGCGGCGGCCACCGTGGCGGTGGCGACGACCTGGAGCGCGGCGCTGCGGAAGCCGCCCATCAGCACCGGCAGCGCCATCGGCAGCTCGACCCGGGTGAGCACCTGCCAGGACCGCATGCCCATGCCGCGGGCCGCGTCGACGACCCGGTGGTCGAGGCTGCGCATCCCGGCGTACGTGGAGGTCAGGATCGGTGGGATGACCAGCACGGTGAGCGCGATCAGCACCGGCAGCAGGCCGAGCCCGAGCAGTGTGACCAGCAGCATCAGCAGGCCGAGGGTGGGCAGCGAGCGGCCCGCGTTGCCGGCGTTGATGGCCAGGAACGAGCCGCGGCCGGTGTGGCCGATGTAGAGGCCGACCGGAAGCGCCACGACCGTGCCGATCAGCAGGGCGAGCACCGTGTAGCCGAGGTGGGCCAAGATCAGCGTCGGGATGCTGTACGGAGCGCCGAGTTCCCAGTGCGCCGGGTCGAGCAGGTAGGAGAGGTTCACACGGCACGCGTCCACGGGGTGACGGCCCGCTGCACGAGCACGATGATCAGGTCGGCGAGCCCGGCGAGCAGCACCGACAGGACGATGCCGACCAGGATCGGCTCGATGTAGAACAGCTGGAAGCCGCGGGTGAACAGCTGGCCGAGCCCGCCGATGCCGATCAGGGCGCCGACGCTGACCAGGCTGATGTTCGACACCGTGGCGACCCGCAGCCCGGCCAGGATGACCGGCAGCGCCATCGGCAGCTCGACCCCGGTGAGGCGCCGCACCCGGCGGTAGCCCATCGCGGTGGCCGCCTGCACGACGACCGGGTCGACCGAGCGCAGGCCGTCCGCCACGGTCCGGGCGAGCAGCGCGACCGTGTAGATGGTGAGCGCCACGACGATGTTGACCGGGGACAGCACCTTGGTGCCGAGGACGACCGGCAGGAAGACGAACAGCGCCAGTGACGGGATCGAGTAGAGCACGCCGCAGGTGTTGACCAGCGGGTGGTAGAGGACGGGGAAGCGCACGCCCAGATAGCCGACCGGCAGGGCGATGACGAACCCGAACAGCACCGGCAGCAGGGCCAGCCAGACGTGCTCCTGGAGGGCGAGCCAGACGGTGTCGGCGTTGTTCCGCAAGTATTCGATCATGAGCGCCGGCCGGCCAGGTAGTCGGCGAGGTCGTGGTGGCTGACCAGGCCGTCGGCGGCGCCGTCCGGGCCGACGCGGACCGCGATGCCGACCGGCGAGCGGATCGCCAGGTCGGCGACGACGCGCAGCGAGTCGTCCTTGGTGAAGGTGCCGCCGGTGTCGCGCGGGCCGTCGTCGCCGGGCCAGCCGACCGGGCGGCCCGCGTCGTCCAGGAGCAGGCCGTCGACCGGCCGGACCGGCAGCCCGGCCGCGCTGTCGAAGGAGAGGCCGCGCAGTCCGCGGTCCCGCCCGACGAACTCGGCCACGAAGTCGTCGGCCGGCGCCGCCAGCAGCTCCCGGGGCGTGCCGACCTGGGCGAGACGGCCGCTTGTGCGGAACACGGCGACCCGGTCACCGAGCTTGATCGCCTCGTCGATGTCGTGGGTGACCAGGGCGATGGTCTTGCCCAGATCCTCCTGGAGGCGGAGGAACTCGCGGTGCAGCTGCTCGCGGACCACCGGGTCGACGGCACTGAACGGCTCGTCCATCAGCATGATCGGCGGGTCGGCGGCGAGCGCGCGGGCCACCCCGACGCGTTGCTGCTGGCCGCCGGAGAGCTGCGCCGGGTAGCGCTTGGCGAAGTCGGCGCTGAGGCCGACCCGTTCGAGCAGTTCCAGGGCGGCGGCGCGGGCCTCCCGGCGGGTCTTGCCGAGCAGCACCGGGACGGTGGCGACGTTGTCCAGCACGGTGCGGTGCGGGAAGAGGCCGGCGTGCTGGATGACGTAGCCGATGCCGCGCCGCAGCGCCGCCTCGTCACGCTCCGCGACGTCCTCGCCGTCGATCAGGATCCGGCCGGAGGTGGGGGTGACCATGCGGTTGATCATCCGGAGAGACGTGGTCTTGCCGCACCCCGACGGGCCGACCAGCGCGGTCAGCCTACCGGTGGGCAGCTCGAGGCTGAGGTGGTCCACGGCGGTGCTGCCGCCGGGGTAGACCTTCACGACGTCCTCGAATGTGATCATGGCACTCCTGGTTGATCTTCAAGCGACCCTATTCATACTCCGTTGGTAGTGAATAGGGTGTCAACGGTCACCCCCGACCTTTCCAGACCTTCGCCGCGCTCGCTGTGCGGCGGAGATCACAGTGGAGGTGGTCTGTAAAGATCAGGCGATGACCGGCCGACCGAACCGTACCGCCTGGATGCTCGGCATCGGCCTGGCCGCGGTGATCGTGGCGACCGGCGTCATCGTGCTGCCGAGGCTGCGGCCACCCGGGCCCCGGCCCGCGTTCCAGCTGCCGGTGACCTGCGAGGAGACGTGGGTGCTCGGCACCTACCCGGGGCACGACGACTTCGACATCGACTTCTTCCCCACCAGCGGGCAGGCGTGGGGGCGGCCGGTGCTGGCGTCCTTCGGCGGCACGGTCACCGAGGCGGGGCTCAACGGCACCCTCGGTTCGCGGACGCCGGACAACCCGAAGGGACCGCACGGCACCGGCGCCGGCTACTGGGTGAAGATCGACCACGGCGGCCGCTGGGAGACGGTCTACCTGCACCTGCTCGAACCGCCCACGGTCGAACCCGGCGACCGGGTGACGATCGGCCAGCGGATCGGGTCGGTCGGCAGCACCGGCAAGTCCGGGGCGCCGCACCTGCACTACGAGCAGCTGCGGGCCGGGGCGAAGGTGGAGAGCCACTTCGACGGCGCCCCGGCCGGCATCACCAGCGACGACCGGGAGTACTCGGTGGAGCGGACCAGCCGCAACTGCGGGTGACCCGGCCGGGACACGTCACGGGAGCAGGGCGGCCAGGTCCGGCTTCTTCGGCAGGGTGCCGTCGCTGACGGCCCGGTCGGCGAGGGTCTCCACCGAGGCGCGGTTGACCTCGGCGGGCCACTTCGGCAGGACCAGCTTCGCCCGGACCTCGGGCGCGATCTTCGTGTAGCTGCCGAGGACGTCCCGGACCTCGTCGGGATGGGCGTCGGCGTACTCCAGCGACTGCTTCATCGCGGCGGTGAACCGGGAGACCAGGTCCGGGTCGTTCGCGATCAGCTGCTGCGAGGTGAAGTACATGGCGACGGTGAGATCGGGGGCGGCGTCCACGTAGCTGGAGGCGATCTTCCGGGCGCCGGCCGCGACGGCCGACTGCTGGAACGGCTCGACCACGAAGATCGCGTCGACCCGGCCCTCCTGGAGCGCCGGCACCTGGTCGGGGAAGGCCAGCTCGGTGAACTTGACCCGCGAGGCGTCGCCGCCGTCCTTGGCGACCGACGATCGTACGGTCGTGTCGACGATGTTCTTCAGGGTGTTGGCGGCGACCGTGCGGCCGGCGAGATCCTTGGGCGACCTGATCGGGCTGTCCGCCTTCACGAACAGCCCGGCGAAGTCCTGACCGTCCACGCCGGTCGAGTTGACCCCGTTGACCACCGCCTTGACCGGCAGCTTCCGGTCCGCGCCGAGCAGCAGCGAGATGGTGTTGCTGAACCCGAACTGGTACTCGCCGCTGAGGACGGCCGGCACGATCGCGGCGCCGCCCTGCGCGGTGGTCAGGCTGAGCTCGATGCCCCGGTCCGCGAAGAAGCCCTTGTCCTTACCCAGGTAGATGGGGGCGACGTCGAGGATCGCGATCACCCCGACGTTGACCTTGTCCGGACCGGCCTCGGCGGGGGCCTTCTCGTTCTCCGGGTCACCGCAGGCCGCGGTGAGCAGGACCGTGGCGGTGAACAGCGCGAGGAGACGGGGTCGTCGCATTCCCGCAACGTAGGGTATTCATTTGCTGACGTCAATTCATTGGAGTCCGATGATCATCGACGCGCATCACCACCTGTGGCAGCCCGAACGCGGTTACCGATGGCTGGACGAACCCGGACTGGACCGGCTGCGCCGCCCCTACCTGCCGGCCGACCTGACCGCCGAGACGACCGCGGCCGGGGTCGGCGCCACCGTGCTGGTCGAGGGCGGCCGCTGCCACCGCGACGAGGTGGCCGAGTTCCTCGGCTACGCGGCCACCACACCGGTGATCGCGCGCGTGGTGGCCTGGATCGACATCGGCGCCCCGGACGTCGCGGCGACCCTGGCCGCATACCGGCGGCTGCCCGGCGGGGAGCTGCTCGCCGGGGTGCGCGCGCAGGTGCAGGGCGAGGCCGACCCGGACTATCTGGACCGGCCGGAGGTGCGGCACGGTCTGGCCGCTGTCGCGGCCGCGGGGCTGAGCTTCGACCTCATCATCCGCGCCGAGCAGCTTCCGGCCGCGGCGAGAGCGGCGTACGCCGTACCCGAGCTGATTTTCGTCCTGGATCATCTCGGCAAGCCCCGGATCGATGAGGGCGACACCGGTCTGCGGGCCTGGCTGGGCCCGATCACCGAGCTGGCCGGCTGCCCGAACGTGACCGCCAAATTGTCCGGCCTGGTCACCGAGGCCGGCCCGGGGTGGACGGCGGCGGCGCTGAGCCCGTTCGTGGCGGCGGCCGTCGACCTGTTCGGGCCGGATCGCCTGATGTTCGGCTCGGACTGGCCGGTGTGCCTGCTGCGGGCCGGTTACCGCGACGTGCTGGACGCGCTGCGCGAGGCGCTGCCGCCGATGACCGGAGCGCAGCGGGCCGAGATCCTCGGCGGCACCGCGGCCCGCGTCTACCGGCTGGTCAGCTGAGCTTCGACCCGGTCAGCGACGGCTGCGGCGACCCCAGGTAGAAGATGCCGGGCAGCCCGTCGCTCTCGAACCCGGAGCTGACGTTGCGCCGCAGCCGCGAGTTGCGGATCGACAGGGTGCCGGTACGGTCGTTGCTCACGTAGAAGATCGCGCCGCCACCCTCCTTCGCCCTGTTGTTCTCGATCACCGTGCCGTCGATCGTCAATCGGTACGTGTTGCCGTCGTTGTAGATCGCGCCGCCGCTGCCGCCGCCCGGGGTGCCGTCGCGGGCCGGGTTCGCGCCGTTGCCGATCGCCGAGTTGCCGGAGAAGTGGCTGTTCAGGATCGTCCACGAGACCTGGATGCTGCTCAGCGCGCCACCGTTGGAGCAGACCCCGCCGGTGAAGGTGCTGCCCACCACGTACGCCGTCTGCCCGGACAGGCGCACCCGGATCGCCGCGCCACCGAGGTCCGGGCCGGTGCCGTGGCAGCGGTTGCCGGTGAACCGCGAGTTGATCACCTTGAGCTGGCCGCCGTTGGCGAAGATCGCTCCCCCACCGCCGGTCTCGTCGGTCGGATCGGTGCTGTTGCCGTTCTTGAGGACGATGTTCTGCACGGTCAGCTTCGGGGTGGCCTTGAGGTGGCAGTGGCCGCTCGCCGGGCTCTGCCCGAGACTCGTGTCGCAGACGTTCATGTAGAGGATGCGGCGTTTGCCACCGCCGCTCAGGGTGACCCGGCCGCCGCCGTCGAGCACCACCCGGGCCTTGGCGTTACGCACCTTCGCGGTGCCGGTCATGGTGATCGTGACCGGCTGCGGGCCGCAGTCGAAGGTGATCAGGCCGCCGGCCGCGACGGCCTTCACCACGGCGGCCGAGGTGCAGCTCGCCGGGGTGCCGTCGCCGATCGTCCGGTCCGGCCGGCTGGTGTCGACGGCCCGCGCGGTGGCCGGGATCGTCGCCTTCCCACCGGGGTTGCCGGGTTTCGGCAGCGTCTTCGGGCTGACACTCGGCTTCGGGGGCGCCGGTGCCGATGCGGACGCGGCGGCCGGAACCGATGCGGACGACGACGCCGCCGCCGGAGCAGACGGCGCGGCCGCCACCGGTGGCGGGCCGGAGCTGTGGCAGGCGGCCAGCGAACCTACGGCGCACACGGCAAGGATGATCCGTCCCCAACGCATCGCCAGATGCTACGGCTTCCGCCCGCCACGTAGTCTCCTACCCGTGTCCAGCCGAAGTATGCGTACCAGAGTCACGTTCCCGATCGTCCTGCGCGAGCTGACCGTCCTCCGGGTGGTCGACGTGAACGCCGGAACCCGCCGGATCACCGTCGGGGGCCCGCAACTCGGCGCGTTCCACGCCCACGGGCTGGACCTTCCCGCATGGACGTCGGAGGGCTTCGACGACCACGTCAAGTTCTTCTTCGCGGCGCCCGGCGCCGACCGGCCGGTGCTGCCCCGGCAGGAGATCGCCAGCCTGGACTGGCCGGCCGGCGAGCGGCCCATCGCCAAGGACTACACCCCGCACGGGATCACCGCGGACGGGGTCGACTTCGATTTCGTACGGCACGGCAGCGGCCCGGCCGCGACCTGGGCCGAGCACGCGAAGCCCGGCGACACGGTGTGGATGGCCGGCCCGAAGATGTCGCTGAGCCACCCGGCCGGCGCCGACGTCATCGTGGCCGCCGGCGACGAGACCGCCCTTCCCGCGCTGCGCCGCTGGCTGCACGAGATGCCGGCCGGCACCCGCGCGCACGTCTTCATCGAGATCGCCGACGACAGCCGCCGCCAGGAGCTGCCGACCGCCGCCGACGCCGAGATCACCTGGCTGTCCGGCGGCTCCCCCACCCTGGACGAGGCGGTCCGGGCCCTGCCGTGGCCGGACGGCGTCGTCTTCGCCTGGGTGGCCGGTGAGGCGGGCGCCATCCGACCGCTGCGCCGCTACCTGCGGGTGGAGCGGGAGCTGCCGGCCTCGCAGGTGGAGATCACCGGCTACTGGAAGCGCTCCTCCACCGAGGCGCCGCTCGACGAGACGATCGAGGAGCAGCCGGAGGACGACGCCCACGATCGGCTGCACGAACTCGCCGAGATCGTGCCCGGCCTCGCCATCCGGGTGGCCGTCACACTCGGGGTGATCGACGCCGTCGACGCCGGGGACGGCACGGCGGCCGCGATCGCCGCGCGGGTCGGCGCCGACCCCGGCACCGTCGAGTCGCTGCTGCGCTACCTGGCCGCCCTCGACGTGGTCGCCGTGGACGCGGACGGCCGGCACGTGCTCACCGCGCTGGGCGAGGAGCTCGCCGAGGACGCCGACGACTACCACCTGGAGAACGCCGAGGCGATCCTCGACCTGAGTGTGCTCAAGCTCGCCGCCGCCGGGGCGCCGGAGTCGCTGCGCGCCCTCTTCGAGACCGACGAGCGACTGGGCGGGCAGGCCCGCGGCGTGGTCGAGGACCTGGCACTGTGGATCGCGCCGCTGATCATGTCGGCGTACGACTGGGCCGGGACGGGCGCGGTCGCCGCAACCGGGCACGGGGCCGGTGCCGCCGTCAACGCGATCGCCCGCGCCCACCCCGGTGTCGAGCTGAGCCTGTCCGCGCTGCCGTCGGCGCTCACCATGGTCCGCGACCGGGTCCTCGACAAGGAGCACACCGGACACGTCGAGCTCGTGCCCACGTCCGGGGCCGTCGTGGTCCGCGACGGCGCCACCCACCTGCTGGTGCACTTCCTGGACTGGCTGACCGACGCCGACGCGGCCCACCTGCTCGCCGAGTTCGCCCGCGCGCTGCCGGCCGGGACCGACGTCGTGGTGGTCGAGGACGTCCGCCCGGACGGCGACACCGACGTCGAGGAGATCGAGAACGACCTGCGCCTGCGGGCGGCGTTCGGCACCGGGCGGCGGACCGCCGAGCAGGTCACCGCGCTCCTCGAAACGGCCGGTCTGCGGACCGTCATGTCCACCGACATCGGCTGGTCACACCGAATGTGGCATCTCACACCCGCATGAATTGAACCGGGCACGGTCGGTAGCCGTAACCTCCACAGAGAATCATCCAGGGTCTGTCCGTCGACCACGCCGTAGCCCCGCGTGACCGTCCGGGCAGACCCTGACAGGCGTGGGGAGACGCGTTGTGGAGCGGAGAGGCTCTGGTGACAAGGCTGTCGACGGGCGGGGCCGTCCATCGACGTTGCGGATCGCCGGATACGTGGCCGGTCACGCCGAACCCGTCGCCGACGAGCCGGCCGAACCGGACCTGAGCCGCGTCCGCCTGCCCGACATCTCGGACTACTGGCCGGACGCGATACGCCGCATCGACCTCCGGGCCGGCCGGGCCGGCCATCCGCGACCGGCCGGCACACCGCGGCCGCCACGACTCCCCGGCGGACCGCCCACCACCGGCGACCACGGACGGCGGTGGGCCGGGCGCCGGCCGGTGATCCTGGCCGGCCTGCTGGCGCTCGTGTTCGCCGGCGGCACCGTGCTGCTGACCCGGCCGCTGACCGACAGCGGCCGGCAGCAGACCCTGCCGGCCGCGGAGGCTCCCACCGATCCGGTCAGCGTCGCCCCGTTGCAACCAGCCGCCCCGAGCGCCGCCACCAGCGCCCCGGCCACGCCGTCACCCACACCGACGAAGCCCGCCACCACGGCGCCGGTCGCGCCGAAGCCGCCCGAACGGGTGCGGGAGGCACGGTTCGAGCTGGCCAGCGGGGTCACCGAACTGTCCGTGCGAACCGTGTCGCTGGATGACGGCCAGAACTTCCGGGTGACGACGCCGTCGGACTCCGGGCTCGACCTCGACACGTCGTTCGACGACGGGGTGCTGCGGGTGGAGGCCACATCGGACGGGTCCGGCGGGTCGGGGCGGGTGGACGTACGGCTCAGTGACCGGATCGTGTGGGACCTGCGGATGGGCGCGGGTGTGCACACGGCGTCGTTCGACATGGGCACCGGCACGGTCGGGCGGATCGACCTGCGGGGCGGGGCACAGACCATCGACATCGAGGTGGGGCGGCTGTCCTCGACGCTGCCGGTGCGGATGGCGGGTGGCGTGCACACCTGGCGGATCCGGACGGCACAGCGGGTGCCGGTGCGGGTGGCGGTCGGCGCTGGCGCCGGCGACATCACCCTGTACGGGCACAGTTCGGGCGGCGTCGGCGCCGGAGACAGGATCCGCTCCGGGGACCTGGACGACCGGCCCGGCCTCGACGTCGACGCCGAGGCCGGGATCGGGTTCATGGAGGTCTTCGAGGATTGACCCACCACTCACGCCCGGCGGGCGCGGCACGGCCCGGACCGGGCAGCGCCTCGCGGGTCTGCTCCGATCGGTTCGGGTAGAGATCATTCGTGGTCGAGGTCCTCGTCTTCGCTTCAAGATCCTTTCTTGTACGCGTGTCCTCGTCCCGCCATTTCAGGGCCGTCCCGTCCGGTCGGCGCGATCTCGCTGCCCGCTCCGGCCTGTGCCGCGCCCGCCGGGCGTAGATCGGTGCCCGGGGCCGGCCCGGCCCGCCTTGACTGTCGCCGGTCACGGCCGGGGCGGCTCCCGCGCTCGGCGGACCGGGTCACGCTGGGCGGTCGGTCGCCGGCCAGGCACCCGATTGCCCACTCCCGGCCGTAACGCCGGTCACCCGGGGCGGATGGTCGCGGTGTCGCTCACCAAGCACCCGGGTTGCCCGCTCCCGGCCGTTGCGCCGGGCACGGCAGTCGTCACCCGCGGTCCCGCCAGGCCCGGCGGCCGCACACGGCCACCCTCCCAACCGGGGGCGGGTGCACACGGTCGGGCTGCCGAAGACGCGGTGGCCGCACACGCAAGTCGCCACGTGCGCGGCCACCACCGCCGTAGCCCAGGTATGCGACCACGACATCGCTAGTGTGTGCGCCCACCCCGCTTATCGCTGTGACGGCCGACAGGAGGCAACCCGGGTGCCTGGCGACCACCACCGCGACCACCCGCCCGGCGTGACCGAAAGGTGAGCCGCGAGCGGCGGCAATCGAGGAAGCCGCGGGTCCGCCCGGCCTGCCCGGCCACCGATCTGAGCCCGGCGGGCGCGGCACAGGCCGGAGCGGGCAGCAAGATCGCGCCGACCGGACGGAACGGCCCTGATGAGGCGGGGCGAGGACACGCGTACCGGAAAAGAGACGGAAGGGAGACGCGGACCTCGGCCCCGGAAGTCGCGCGGCCGTACGAGATCAGGGTTGTCCGGTGAGGAATCGCCGGGCGTTCGTGGTGAACAGAGCAGGCGGGAAGACGGCCTGGTCGAGGGGTTGCGCGTAGGGGCGGTCGGAGCCGTGCACGATGGCGCCCTCCCCGACCACCCGGCTCAGGGCCGTGATCGCGTCGGCCTGGTAGGAGGACGTCTCGTAGAAGACGAACGGATCGACGGCGAAGGCGCCGCCGCGGGCGGTGAGACGTTCGTGGTGCAGCGGGGCGAGCCCGGCCAGCGCGACGAACCCGATCCGCAGGCTGGGATGACGCTCCCGGCCGGCGAGATGCCAGGCCATCCAGGACCGGTGCATCTGGGCGACGTAGGGCACCAGGGCCGGCCACCAGCCGGGCATGCCGGACTCGCCGGCGGGCGCCGGACCGGGGTGGACGAGAAGCGGCTTTCCGGCCCGTTCCAGCTCGGTGAGCAGCGGCGACACGTGTGCGATGGCGGCCGGGCCGCCCAGCGCGGTGGCCGGCAGTTGCAGCCCGGCGACACGGTCCACCCGCAGCAGACGGGCCAGCGCGGACGGGTCGGGCTCGGTGACCGCGGCGGCGGCCCACACGTGGAACGGATCGGGCAGTTCGAGGGCGCTCTCGTGCCAGACGTCGATCAGGTCGTGGCCGGGGCCGTGTTCGATGCCGAGCGGGCTGGACAGTGAGACCAGGACCCGGCCGGTACCCTCGGCGATCTCCCGGGCCCGGCGCAGGCCGACGTCGTGGGCGGCCGGATCGACCTCGTACGGATCCTCGCCCGCCAGGTACAGCGTCCACTCGCGCAGGTAGGGGAAGGTGTCGCGCCGGCGCAGCGCGTCGATGAACGCCGGGGGCCACAGGTGCTGGTGGCAGTCGCTCCGCATCACCGGCTCCACCCTATTGATCGCGGGACGGTTTTTGTCGGAGGGTGCCGCTAGGTTCTCCGGCATGGTGAGTTTCGGGCAGTTGGAGCGGTTGATCCGGGCCGGTGAGTTCGACCAGGTCGCGACCGCTCTTCTGAGTGTCGACGAGCCGGCCCGGCGGGCTCTGGCCGCCCCGGTCAAGGGCATCGAGCTGCACTGGGTGGAGGAGGCCGGCACCCCCTGGAAGCAGCGGATCGCCTGGCGGGCCGCGCGGCAGGCGGCGTTGCGGATCGCCGGCGCCGGCTGCCTGCCCCGGGCCGCCGACATCGTGTCGTTCCTGCGGTCCGGCCGGTTCGATGCGGCGCCCTCCCCGGCCGCGCTCGACGCGCTGGTGCGGGTGCTGCGCGCGCCCGGCCGCCCGTCGGTGGCCGCGATCGCCCAGGCGCTGGCCGACAAGCTGCGCACGCCCCAGGCCGACCTCCAGTGGGGCATGATCAGCCGGCTGCTCGCCGAGGCCGAGCTGTCCCCACCGGGCACCGAGGCGGTGGTCCGCGGCTGGATGGGCCAGGTCGGCGCCGAGCGTTACCGCAAGGATCTGGCCGGCCTGCTGCGCGCCGACCCGCACACCACCGAGATGCTCCCGCACATCTTCGGCATCGCCCGGCTCGGCCAGGAGATGGACGAGGAGTGGACGAAGGCGCTGGCCCGGCTCGCCGCCGACGGCGTCATCGACCGGCAGTCCTTGCTGGACGGTTGCGTCCAGCGGCTGGTCGCCGGTGACCGGCCGGGCGCGATCCGCCGGGTGGTGGTGCTGCACCGGCTGCTCGACCCGACCGCCGAAGAGTTCGCGGCCCGCCGGGCGGAGTGCCTGGCCATGCTGGCCGGCCCGGAGTCCACGGTGGCCGACCTGGCGCTGCAGGGCCTGCGCCGGGCCGACGACGCCGGGCTCGTCGAGATCGACACGGTGGCCGAGGCGGCGTTCACGGTCCTGCTGCGCAAGGAGAAGAAGCTGGTCCGCGCCCAGCTCGACTGGCTCGGCGCGGCGCTGGCCCGCAAGGCCGATCCGCTGCTGTTCGAGGCGCTGCTCACCGGGCTCGGCAACCCGGCCGTCGACCTGGCCGAGCAGGTGCTGCGGGCGGCCGCCACGCACCTGCCGGTCTTCGGGGCCGCCGGGCGTGAGTCGCTGGCCGCCGCGGTCGCCGTTTTCCAGGGCGACCTGCGCCGTCAGGCCGAGGAGCTGCTCGGCGCCGGCGGCCCGGCCGATCCCGCTCCGGTCGCGCTGCCACCGGTGGCCGCGGCCGCGCCGGTGCCGCCACCGATCCGGTCCGTTCCGGAGCTGGCCGCCGAGGTGCGTCACCTGCTGCGCGAGGTGGCGCCGGACCCGGTCCGGGTGGAGCTGGTCCTGGACGCTCTCGTGCGGTTCACGGTGAGCGACCGCCCGACCCTCGCCGGCGCGCTGGCGCCGCTGGTGCCGAACTCCGGCAGCCCGCTGCTCAACCTGTTGCGGGCCGTCGTCACCGGCCAGTGGTTCACATGGAGCCCGTCGAGGGAGATGAAGCGGGCCCCGGCGCCGATGTGGATGCTGTTCGAGCGGCTGATCGAGCTGACCCGGCAGGTGTGCGCCGGCAGCCCACCGCCCGCGCTGCTCGCGACCCCGGCCACGGTGGACGGCCACGTCGACCCGGCCCGGGTGGTGCGGCTGCTCGGGGAGGGCTGGGAGCCGGGGGCGTGGGACCTGTCCCAGGCGCTGCTGCGGTTGCCGCGCGAGATCGGCCCGGAGGTGCGTGCGGCGGCCGACCGGCTCACCTCGGACGCCGGGCGCGCCCTCGCCGGGTTCCTGGCCGGTGGTGGGCTGCCCGACCCGCAGGTGGTCACGGTCGCCGTCGGCACGCTGAGCTGCCCGCACATCGACGGCCACTACTGCGAGTGTTCCCGCCGGCCGGCCCGGCGGACCGTGGCGTTCCCGCCGATCGAGCACACGCTGACCGTCCCGGCGGGTCTGCTCGGCCAGCCACGCAAGGAGGCGGCGGCCCGGGCGTACACCTACAACGGCGGCTATTCGCTGGACCCGTGGCCGCTCGTCTTCCCGAGTCACCGGGAGCTGGCCGCGGCCCATGTGCAGCCACGGATCATCGAGTCGGCCGAGAGCCGGGGCGCCTTCGGCCACGTCGGCATCCTGCCCGCCCTGGCGGCCTGCGACGGGCCGTTCGGGCCGGCCATGGCGCTCTGCCTGGCGTACGGTCTGACCGCCGCCCGCCCCGAGAGCCGGGTGTCCGCCGTGGACGCGTTCCTCGACCTGGCCGCCCGGGGCGTCCTCGACGGGACGCTGGTCGGGCGGGAGCTGGCCGCCCTGCACCGGGCCGAGCTCATCGTCCTGAAGCGGGTCGCCGACGGTCTCGCCGAGGCCGCTCGGGCCGGTGCGGCGCCCGGCGCCTGGGCCGCCCTCCGCGAGCTGGTGCCGGCCGTGCTCGCCGCGGACACGCCCGGGGCGGGCGCCCCCGATCTGCTGCTGACGGCCGAGTCCGTCGCGGCGGCCGTCCACGCGGGCGGCGAGATCCCCGAGGTGACGGCGGTGGCCGCACGCGGCGGCCGGACCCGGCTCGTCACCGAGGCGACCCGGCTCGCGCGGACGCTCGCCTCCGCCCCCAAAACTGTCGTACCCGAGATCTAAGGTTCCCGCATGCCTCAGGACATCACCCCCACCGACCGCCTCACCTGGGAGGCTCTCGACACGCTGGCGAGGCGGGCGGATCACGTGACGATCACCCGCCGAGTCATCGCGCTGAGCGAGCCGGAGCGGTCCGCGTTCGCCGCCGAGCTCGAGGCGGGCATCAGGAAGACCCGCGGCGAGGCTTGGTGGGGGCAGCAGGGCAGCGATCCGGCCGCCGGTTACGCGCTGGCCGTAATCGGCAGCATGCCGTCCGCCGCGCGGGCCGCCACCCTGCTCGCCCGGCGCGACATGCGCGACGGCTGGGGCCGCATCCCGGCCGACAAGTTCCGGAGCATCGTGGAGGCCCGCGACATCCCGTGGCTGGCCGACCTCGGGGTGCGGCTCGCCGAGAAGCTGCCGGCCAAGGAGGTCTGGACCCGGGACTGGGAGTTCGTCTCCCCGATGCTCGCCGCGACGCCGGAGCTGGCCCCGCGCACCGAGGGGTTCGTCCGCGGCTGGCTCGACCACGTGCACCAGAGCACCGGCCGGCTACGGGGGCTGGCCGACGCGTTCCGCGACAGCCCGTTCCTCGACCACCTGCTGCCCGCCGTGTTCGAGATCGACGGCCTCGGCAGCGCGCTGACCGGCGGCCACTGGGACGACGGGCAGTGGAGCACCACGCCGCGCTTCTCCGTCGCGCTCGCCATGCTGGTGGCCGACGGGCGCCTGGACCGTGCGACCGTCCTCGCCGCCACCGTCGACCGCCTGGTCCGCGGCGACCGCCCGGCCCTGCTGCGGCCGTTCGCGATGCTGCACGACGCTCTCGCGCCGACCGTCGACGAGCAGGCCGGGTTCACCCACGACTACGCCCGGCTGCTGGCCGGGGCGCCGTCCGCGATCGCCGGGCTCGCCCAGCGGGCGCTGCGCGCGGTCGACGACGCCGGCCGCCTGGAGCTGGAAACCCTGATCGAGGCGAGCGCCGCGACCCTGCTCCGGGGCGAGAAAGGCCTGGTCAAGACGCAGCTCTCCTGGCTGGAGGCGGTGTCCCGCCGCTCCCCCGAGCGGGCCGGTGAGCTGATGGAGACGGTCGCCGTGGCGTTCGGGCATCCCACGCTCGACGTGCAGGAGCGGGCGCTCAACCTCATCGCCCGTCAGGTGGCCCGGCTCGACGCCGGCGCCGTTGCCCGGCTCGCCGACGCCGCCGGCGCCCTCGGCGGCGACCTGCCGGCGCGGGCCGCCGGGCTGTTCGGGGTGGCCGCTCCGGAGACCGCCGGGCCCGGCGTCGCGGAGCTCGCCCCGCCCGCGCCGGCCGCCGCGATGCCGCCGCCCATCGCGAGCGGCGCCGAGCTGGCCACCGAGATCGTCGCCCTGCTGCACGAGGGCGGCGCCGTCGCGTGGGAGCGGGTGCTGGCCGCGCTGGTGGCGCTGCCCGCGGCCGGGGTGCCGGTCGCGGAGTCCCTGCTGCCCCTCCTCGACCGGCACCACTACGAGCTGACCGACCACGGCTGGCACGGCGAGCTGCTGCGCAACGCCCTCCTCGGCGACGTGATGCGGGTGATCCTCGGCCGGGACAGGAGCTCCGCGTCGTCGGACAACGTGCGCAACGCCTGGGTGTTCGGTTCCGGCCCCCGGCAGTCGCTGCGGGGCGGGCCCGCCAGCGTCCTCGAGCTGCGCATCCGTGAGCTGGCCGAGCGGGTGTCCGCCGAGCCGGCCGCGGAGCTGATGGCCACGCCCACCCGGGTGACCGGGGTCCTCGACGCGGCGGTTCTGCTGGAGCGGCTGGTCCGGGCGGAGGCGGCCGGGTGGGAGCCGTGGCCGCTCGACTTCGAGCAGGCGCTGCTGCGGGTGCCGCGGGAGGTCGACCCAGAGGTGGCGGCCGCGGCCACGGGGCTGACGTCGGCGGCGGGCCGCCGGTTCGCGGTCTGGCTCAAGGAGGGTGGGCTGCCCGATCCGGTCAGCACCCGGTGGCCGCAGACCGGTAAGGACGGGCGGTATGCGTACGGCGGGACACCCCCGCTCAAGCGGCGGGTGGTCGCCCAGCTCGACGAGTCGCGGCCGGTCGAGCACCTGCTGGGCGGCCTGCTCGTCAACCTGACCCGCAGCAACGTGCCGTCGTACTATCCCTGGGACTTCTCGGCGCCCATCGACATCACCGCGGCGGTGCTGCCGCAGCACCGGGAGGTGGTCGCCGCCTGGGTGCTGCCGGTGATCGCGGCGCACGCCGACATGGACGGCAAGGGTGACGGGCCGATGCTGCCGGCGCTGGCCGAGTGCTCCGGGCCGGTGGGGCCGGCCCTGACGCTGGCCCTGGCGTATGGTCTGGGCGCCCGCCACGAGCCGGACCGGCTCGCCGCCGTCGATGCGTTCCTGATCCTGGCGGCCGGTGGCGAGCCGATCGGAGCCGGGGTCGGCGCCGAACTCGCGGACCTGTGCGCCGACGGCATGGTGAAATTGACCCGGGTGGTCGCGGCCCTGACCGACGTCCATCGCGGCGGCGGGTCCCGCGCCCTGTGGGAGCTGCTGACCGCGGCCCTGCCGGGGCTGCTGCCGGCCGGGCCGCGCGGCCTGCCGGACCTGCTGGAGCTGGCCACGCAGGTCGCGGGCGAGGTGGGCGCCCACGACGACATCCCGGGGCTGGCCGAGGTGGCGGGCCGGGCGGGCGGGAGCCGGCTGCTCAAGGAGGCGCGCCGGTTGCGCACGGTCCTGACGGGCTGACGCATGTTACCGGGTTCATGGGTGCCGGACGGGCCGATTCTCATCGGCTCATCCGGGGCGGATGACGCGCCGGGGCCGCGATCGCGACAGGCTGCCGATTACACCATGCGAGGCCGGCATCCGGGAGACGTCACCATGAGCAAGAAGGAAAAGAAGAACAAACATCACCCCAAGGAGACGGGCCAGGCCGCTCCGGTGGAACGGATGAAGCGGGTCGAGTACGAGCGGGAGATGCGGCGGTTGCACGGTGAGCTGGTCGCCATGCAGGAGTGGGTGAAGGCGTCCGGCACCAAGATCTGTGTGGTGTTCGAGGGCCGGGACACGGCCGGCAAGGGCGGCACCATCAAGCGCATCACCGAGCGGGTCAGCCCGCGGGTGTTCCGGGTGGTCGCCCTGCCCACTCCCACCGAGCGGGAGAAGAGCCAGATGTACGCGCAACGCTACATCGCCCGGCTCCCGGCCGGCGGCGAGGTCGTGATCTTCGACCGGTCGTGGTACAACCGGGCCGGCGTCGAGCGGGTGATGGGCTTCTGCACGCCGGAGGAGTCCGAGCGGTTCCTGGAGATCGTGCCGACCTGGGAGAAGGCCATGGTCGACTCCGGGATCCTGCTGCTCAAGTACTGGTTGGAGGTCAGCCCGGACGAGCAGACCCGCCGGCTGGAGAGCCGCATCCACGATCCGCGGAAGATCTGGAAGCTGTCCGACATGGATTTGAAGTCGTACAGCCGCTGGAACGAGTACTCGCGGGCCCGTGACGCGATGCTGGCCGCCACCGACACCTCCTGGGCGCCCTGGTTCATCGCGTACACCGACGACAAGAAGCGGGCCCGGCTCAACATCATCACGCATCTGCTGAGCCAGGTGCCGTACGAGCCGCTCAAGCCACGCGACATCAAACTGCCGAAACGGCGGGCCGAGAACGGCTATCTCGCTGCCGACCTGCCGCTGCGTTTCATCCCCACGCCGTTCGGCGACGTGCGCTGACCGGGGTGGGCGGGCTCGTGGGCCCGCCCACCGATCGCTGTCAGCGCGTGAACGCCTGGAACTCGGCGATGCGCACGTTGAGCGCCTGCGGGCTGGCCGTGGCGCAGTCCGTGTTGGCGCGCGGGTCGTTGTCCTGCTCACCGGCGTAGTCCGGGGCGCCGGTGCACTGGTTGGTCACGGCCTCGATGCGCAGGTGCGTGGCCGTGACATCCGGGATGTCGAAGGACCGGACGATCAGCTGCGGCGCCCGGGGTCGCGGCGCCACGGCCGGGAACGCGTCCCGCCGACTGGTGTAGACGGTGGTGAAGTCGGCCGGGGCCGAGCAGGTGACCGTCGCGGACGCGGTGCAGGCGAGCACCCGGAACTGGCGCAGCGCCGACACCCGGGCCTGCGTGCCGGCGTCGACGTCGCCGGTGACGGCCGGGCGCAGCATGGCGCTGACCTGGACCCGCCGGACCTTCTGGGCGTCGCCCGCGAGGTCCACGCTGACCCCCTTGCCGGCCACCGCGCTGCCGAGCGAGGCCCAGTTGGTGGCCTCGTCGTCGTCGAGGAGCCGGGCCAGGTTGACGCCGTCGCCGGTGGCGGTCGCGCCGTTGGCCGCCGAGGCGACGTTGCGCGGCAGCTTCACGGTCAGCCTCTCCTTCTCGCCGGAGCGCAGCGACTCCGGGGAGACGCGGGCGTGGCCGTGGCCGGGCGCCTGCGCGACGAACGCGTAGGTGCCGGGCACCAGGTTCACCGTGTCGGGCAGGGCGGTGGCCGGGTCGGTGTCGGCGACCGCGACGGCCCGGGCCTGGTAGTCACCGACGAACAGCTTGGCGCCGGCGACCGGCTTACCGTGCTCGTCGACCGGCCGGAAGGTGACCGTCGCCTCCTTGGCGTGCGGGGAGGTGAAGCTCGGCTTCGGGTCGACGTCGCCCGCGCCGTTGCTGGCCGCGCCCTCGCCGAGGCCGCGCTTGGCGAACGCGTTCCACAGGATGTCCTGGTTGGCGCCGCCGAAGCGGATCCGGTCGGCGGCGAGCAGCGCGTCCCGGGCGTCGACCTGGCTGTTGGCGCTGTTGGCCATCAGCAGGAACGAGTCGACGACGAGCTGGATCCAGCGCCGGTTGCCCGGGCAGGAGGTGACCGCCTTCTTCCCGTTGGCGCAGGCTTTCTGGAGGGCGGAGCTGCCGTAGCCGTACCGCTTGATGAACGCGGACCGGATGTCGTAGTTGGTGGCGGTCCACACCTCACCGGAGGCGTGCACCTGCAACCCGACGAAGTCGTAGTCGACCGAGCTGTAGTTGAGCCGGTTGGCGCCGCTGCTCATGTTGTAGTTGCGGATGCCGGCGACCGGGTCACCGGTCACGTACTCGCCGACGGTGAAGCCGCGGGCGCCCTTGGGGGCGTAGCCGTGCTCGGCCAGGTACTCCACGGCCAGTTGGTCGGACCAGCTCTCGCTCATGCCCTGCGGGGAGCTGAGACCGGCGTCCGGGCCGGCGATCATGCGGTTGGTGATGGCGTGCGTGTACTCGTGGCCGATGACCGACATGTCGTAGTCGCCGTCGACGCACGGCGAGTAGAAGGAACCGGCGATGGGCTGCCACAGGTACATGTTGGTGATCGGCGCCTCCCCGTCGGGCGGGGTGATCTGGTTGGCGTTGTTGCGGGCCAGGAAGTCCGGCGGGCCGCCACTGATGCCACCGGCCTGCGCGTTGCCCTGCTCGGGGTCGCCGCCGTCGCCCTCCATGTTCCAGGTCTCCTCGGTGAAGCCGAGGTGGTACGACCAGTCGTGCATCCGGTTGTGCTGCACGAACAGGTTGGCGCGGGCCGCGTCGATGTCGTTGCGGGCGGCCGAGTCGAAGACCGTGGGCGCGCACTTGGTGTCGTGCCACTGGTTGGTCCACGGGTACGTGTACTCGCGCGCCGGGCTGGGCGTGGCCAGTTCGGTGCCGACCGTGAACGGGTCGCTGGAGAGCCAGTTGTGCACGGCGAACGAGTTGTTGCCCTTGGTCGTGAAGGTGGGCGTGCCGGTGGCCGGGTCGACGTCCCACGCCTGCGGGGACGCCGGGGTCGCGACGGCCTCGTCACAGCCCCGCTGCGGCGCCCAGCACCAGCGCCGGCGGGTGTCCCGTGAGGAGTAGTCGGTGCGCGGCGAGTTGGGGAAGACCTCCCACTCGGGGTTGTCGGCGTCGTGGTCGACGATGTCCTCGCGGACCAGGATGCCGCCGTCGCGGGCGTCCACCCACGTGGTGTAGGCGACCGGGTCGGCGCTGGACAGCGCCGCTCCGAGGGCGACCTGGTAGGCGGCGCGGGCGCCCCGGTCGGCGGTGGGTACCGCGACGAGCTTGGTGCCCAGCAGGGTGGGAGCGGTGATGCCCGCGTCGGCGGCGGCGACGCGCTCGGCCTCGGCGGCGGTCAGGGTGGCCGGCTGCGGGGCGGCGGCGTCGCGGGCCAGTGAGGAGCTGACGTGCCAGACCTTGCCGTCGCGGAGGCCGATCGAGATCAGGCCGTCGCGGCCGGCGTCGAGGTCGCCGAACCGCTGGCGCAGCAGCACGACGTCGCCCTCGCCGAGCTTGCGGGTGGTGAGCAGTTCGAGGGACTCGGCGGCCGCGGTGGTGATGCCGAGGACGTCGAGGTTGCCGGTCACGTAGGCGCGCGCCGCGGCGACGGGCTCGGCGGGCAGGCCCGCGGCGAGCGGCTCGGCGGTGGTGGCGGTGAGGCTGGCCGGGGTGCCGAAGACGGTCCACCGGGCGGAGGCGTCGGCTTCGGCGGCCAGGGTCCGCTGTTCGGCGCTGGGCGCGACGCGGCCCTTGCGGTTGTCGATGAGCTCGCCGTGATCGTGGTCGGCGTGGATCTCCGGGGTCTCGGCCCGGCTGGGGATGGCGGCGCCCGGTGCAGCGCTTCCGCCGGATCCTGGCGAGAGCACGAGCACCGCGGCGGCCAGGGCTGTGGTGGTGCCCGCCAACGCACGGGATGGTGTGCGCACGGAACCTCCTTTATGGACGGTCGTTACCGGTCACTTCGCATCCGACATCAGATGCGCGGCTTGGCGGCATGGGCCGAACGTCCACAAAATTGAGGTTTCTCAATGGTGAGCTTTGTCGATGAAGCTTGCGGCGTCAAGTTGACATCCGCTGTGCCATCGACGTGGCCGACCTCCCCGCGGACCTGCGTACCGGGGTGCTGGCGACCGGGGCGCCGCCCGACACGGGTGTCGCCGACGTCGACTACGGGCGCGGGCACGGTGTGGTGGACGCCTACGCGGCCCTGACCGCCGACGTGCCGCCGGTGACCGGCAACCCGCTCGGCGATCCGGGGCCACCGGACACCGACCGGCTCCGGTACGGCCTGATCGCCACCGCCCTGCTGCCGGTCGCCGGGGCGGTGCCGGCCGCCGTGATCCTGCTGTGGGTGCGCCGGCGCCGAAAGGTCAGACGATCCGGTAACCCACCCCCGGCGTGGTCGTGATGACCGGCGGGTCACCGAGTTTGCGCCGCAGCCGGCCGACCGTCACGGTGACCGTGTTGGTGAACGGGTCGGCGTGCTCGTCCCACACGCTGTCCAGCAGGGTCTCCGCGCTCAGGAATCCGGGGCTGGCCCGCAGCAGCGCCTCCAGCACGGCGAACTCCTTCACCGACAGCGGCAGTTGCCGGCCGTCGCGGACCACGGTGCGGCGGACCGGATCCAGCTCGATCCCGGCGGCCCGCAGGGTGCGCGGCCGGGCGTCCGGTCGGCGGCGGGCCAGCGCCCGGATCCGCAGGATCAGCTCCGGGAAGTGGAACGGTTTGGCCAGGTAGTCGTCGGCGCCCAGGGTGAGCCCGCTGACCCGGTCGCCGGGCTCGCCCGCCGCGGTGAGCATCAGCACCATCGGCCGGTCGTCCGGGCGGTCGGTGATCATCTGGCACAGGGTGTCGCCGTGCAGGCCGGGCAGATCACGATCAAGAACCACCACATCGTACGAGGTGAGCTCGAGTTTTTCCGCGGCGCTCAGCCCGTCGTGGGCGGCGTCGACCGCCATCCCGGCGTCGGTCAGCCCCTCCACCACCACGTCGGCCAGGGCGTGGTCGTCCTCCACCACCAGGATCCTCACGGCAGCCGCACCGCCACCCGCAGGCCGCCGTCCGGGCGGGCGGTCAGCTCCAGCGTGCCCTGGTGGGCCGCCACGACCGCGGCCACGATGGACAGCCCCAGCCCGGACGAGCCGACCCGCTCCGCGCCGAGCCGCTCGAACGCACCGGTGAGCCGGTCCACCTGATCCTGTGCGAAGACCGGGCCGCCGCTCTCCACGATCAGTTCGGACTCACCGCCGGCGATCCGGACCCACCCGTCGTCCATGTTGTGGGTGACCGCGTTGTCGACGAGGTTCGCCACGAGCCGGGCCAGCAGCGCCGGGTTGCCGCGCATCACGCTCCCGGCCGGCAGCTCGACGGTCACCGCGAGCCGCCGGGCGGACACCTCGGCGGCCCGGTCCCGCAGTGCCTCGGCGGTCAGCTCACTCAGGTCGTTGGGCACCGCCTCGCCGGTGCCGCCGTGCTGGGCGCGGGCCAGCGTCAGGAACCCGTCGAGCAGGTGGTCGACCCGGTCGAGCTGGGTGCGCAGCTTCCCGGCGAGCACGAGCGTCGCGGCGGCCGGATCGGGTTTGGCGACCGCCACGTCCAGGGTGGCGCGCATCGTGGCGAGCGGGGTGCGCAGCTCGTGCGAGGCGTTGGCGACGAACCGGCGCTGCGCCGTGAACGACGCCTCCAGGCGTTCCAGCAGCCCGTCGATGGTGTCGGCGAGCTGCTTCACCTCGTCGTCGGGGCCGTGCACGGCGAGCCGCTCGTGCAGGTTGTCGGCGGAGATGCGCCGGGTGACCGCGGTGATCGACCGCACCGGCGACAACACGGTGCCGGCCATCAGCCGCCCCAGCAGCAGCGAGAGGACGGCCATCACGAACAGCGCCACGGCGAACCCGAACACCAGCCGCCGGGCCTGCTCGCTCTGGACGGCGCCGAGCTGGTCCTCCAGGGCCGTGATCCGCTGTTGGGCCGCGGCCGGGCCGCTCTGCTGCTGGACGGGCGCCACCGTGGTGCTGCTGCCGCCGGAGAACGCCAGGGCGACCGCCAGCAGCAGCACCCCGGACCCGAGGAAGACAGCCGCGTAGAGGACCGTGAACCGGGTCCCCACCGTGGCCAGACGCAAGCGGAACATCGTCACAGCATGCCGGGCCGGACCTAACAGCGGCGTGACAGCCCGCGTTCGGGCCGTGTTACCGGCCGGCGCCTAGAAATCCGGGCATGTTCAGCGCAGACTTCCTCCGCCCGGGCCGGATCGTGGCCCTCGCGGCCGCGGCCGTGTCCGTCGTGGCGCTCGGCGTCCTGTCCACCTCCGCCATCGACACCTCCTGCGATCCCGGCCCGTGCCCGCCGGTCCCGGTGACCGGCGACGGCGACGTGGTCAGCGACCGGTTCTGGTTCCTGCACCGCGATCTCGGGCCGCAGGGCAGCATCACGGTTCGGCTGACGTCGATGACCGGCACCATCACCTATCCCCCGCCGGACCATGACGAGATCGTCCCCGGCCTGGTCCCGTGGGCGAAGACCGGGATCATCGTCAAGGACGGGCTCCGGCCGGGCTCCCGGTACGCGGCGCTCATGATGACCGGCGAGCACGGGGTCCGGTTCCAGCACGGCTACCGCCACGACGTGGCCGGGCGGCCCGGCGGCGTGTCCGCCGGGAACCCGCGCTGGCTGCGGCTGACCCGGTCCGGCGACACCGTCACCGGCGCCGAGTCGGCCGACGGGGTGCGGTGGCACGACGTCGGGTCGGCCGAGCTCGACGGGCTGCCGGACACCGTCCAGGTCGGGCTGTTCGCAACCTCCCCGCACGGGCTCACCCTCAAAGAGGTCGCGCTCGGCGGGCGGATCGGGCAGGGCCGCTTCACGCAGGCGGTGGGCGTGTTCGACGGCGTCACCGTGGAGGGCGCCGGCGATGCCTGGACGAGCGAGCCGGTCGGCGAGATGAACGTGACCGACTGGGAGAAGCACCACAACCCGGCCGGGGCCGTGCGGGCGGACGGGGTGGTCACGATCAGCGGCACCGGCGACATCGGGCCGCTCGCCGAGGACCCGGACCCGGGCGCCGGCGCGGCCCTCACCGGGCTGGTCGTCGCCCTGATCATCATCCTGGTGGTGGCCGCCCGCTACGGCCGGGCGGCGCCCTTCGAGCCGCGGCGGGCCGCCACGGTCGGCGCGGCGGCGCTGGTCACCGGACTGCTGTCGGTCGGGACCGTCCTCGCGGTGACCGGTGAGCCGGCTGGTGTCCGGGTGGTCGCCGGGCTCGGCGTGGCCCTCGGCCTGTGCGCGGTGCTCGCCTACGGGCTCGGGTCCCTCCTCCGGTACGGCTGGGCGCTCGCGCTGCTGCTGGTGGTCGTGCCGTACACGGTCACCGCCGTGCCGCTGCTGCCCGATCCGCTCGCGCAATGGCTGCTGCGGGTCACCCCGGCCGCCGGGTTCGCCGTGAAGCAGACCGGGGTGGAGTATCCGCAGGTGCTGGCCCACTACGCGCCGTCGGCCGGGTACTTCCCGCTGCCCTGGTGGGCCGGGCTCGCGGTGCTCGCCGGTTGGGCCGGGCTGATCGCGGTCGCGGCCGGCCGGCGGGCCTGGGCGCACCGGCCGGTGTCGCGGGCGGTCTAGGAGAGCAGCTCGGAGAGGGTGACCGGCTCCAGGCCGCGCCGCCGCAGGCCGGCCAGGACGGCGGGCAGGGCGTCGTCGGTGAAACGGGCGTTCGCCTCGGTGATGTGCATGATGACGATCGATCCCGGCTTCACCTGGGACAGCACGGCGTCGATGACCGGGGCCGCGCCACGGGCGAACGGGTCGCCGCTGACCACGTCACCGTCGACCACGGTCACCCCGAGCGGGGCCAGCGCCCGCAGGGCCGCCCGGTCGTGGCAGAGCCCGGGGAACCGGAAGTAGCGGGTCTGGCGTCCGCCGTACGGATGAAGGGTCGTGAAGGTCTTGTCGACGTCGCCGGTCATCTCGCCGGGGGCGAGTCGCGGCAGGTTGTAGCAGTCGCCGGTGAAGGCCGCGTGTTCGTAGCTGTGGTTGGCGATCTCGAAGCGCGGGTTCCCGGCGATCCGGCGGGTGACGTCGGGGTACTGCTCGGCCCACTGCCCGGTGACGAAGAAGGTGGCCGGGATCCGCCGCGTCTCCAGGAGGGCCAGCAGGCGCAGGTTGGCGTAGGACGAGACGGCGCCGTTGCGCAGCCGGGCCTTCATGGCGTCGGTCATGTCGGCGTCGAAGGTGAGCGCGACCTTCTGCACGTCGCGGGGCCCGTGCCGGACCACCGGCGGCAGTGATCCGGGAGCGTTCGCGCCCGCCGTCGTGGCTTCGACGGCGGGCGCGGCTTCGAGGATCGGCGGAGGGCTACCGGCGGCGGTGACGGCCGGAGCCGGACCCGGTTCCCCGGCGCCGCAGGCCGTCAGCGTCAGGGCCAGGGCGGCGGCGAGGAACCGGCCATGCATCTGCATGCAGGACAGGGTTTCACATGCCTCACAGGGTGAAGGTGGCCACCAGTTCCTGGAGCTCGTTGCTGGTGCGCTCCAGGCCCTCGGCGTTCGACCGGGCCCGGTTGGCCACCGTGCTGGTCGAGCCGACCGCGGTCGCCACCCCGGCGATGTTGGTGGCGATGGCCTCGCTGCTGTCGGCCACCTCCGCGACGTTGCGGCCCATCTCGCTGGTGGTGGCGGTCTGCTCCTCCACGGCCGCGGCGATCAGGGTCTGGAAGTCGCAGATCCGGGCCACCACGCCGCCGATCTCGCTGATCGCGCCGACCGCGTTCGACGTGTCCTGCTGGATCGTCTTGACCAGCCGGGCGATGTCCTCGGTGGCCCGGGCGGTCTCCTGGGACAGCTCCTTGACCTCGCCGGCCACCACGGCGAAGCCCTTGCCGAGCTCGCCGGCCCGGGCGGCCTCGATGGTGGCGTTGAGCGCCAGCAGGTTCGTCTGCTCGGCGATCGAGGTGATCATGTTGACCACGTTGCTGATCTCGGCCGAGGAGTCGCCCAGCTTGCCGACCGTCTTGTTGGTCTGCTCGACCACGGTGACCGCCTCACCGGCCACCCGGGCCGCCTCACCGGCGCTGCGCGCGATGTCGTCGATCGCCTGGGCCATCTCCGAGCTTCCGGCCTGGAGGGTGTTCGCGTTGCCGGAGACGCTGCCGGCCGCCGACGCCACCGCGGCCGCCTGCGTGTCCATGTCGGCGCTGGTCTCGGCGATCTGCGCCGACACCGCGGACAGCTCGTGGGACGCCGACGAGACGGTTCCGGCGTGCCCGGCGATCGCCGACACCGTTTCGCGCAGCGCGTCGGCGGTCTGGTCCAGGGCCTCGCCGAGTCGGCCGAGTTCGTCCCGGCGGTTCAGGTCCACACGTACCGTGAGGTCCCGGCCGGCGAGGCGCCTCAGCCCCGCGACCACGACGTTGAGCGGGCCGACCACCGAGCGGGTGACCAGGAAGCCCATCATCACCGCGAGGACCACGGCGATGGCGAGCGCGCCGCCCAGCACCGTCGTCGCGGTCTTCCGGATCTGCTCGACATCGGCGCGCACCTCCTCGGCGCGGGCGTTGACCGACTCGTCCAGCTCCGCGGTGATGTCCAGCACCTTGCCGTACGCCTCCGACGCCGCACCGCCGTTGACGCTGTCCATCACCTTGGCACGGGAGGCCTTGGTGTCCTCGGACAGCCACTTCATGATGGTCTCGTCCCAGACGAAGAAGTCGTCCCAGGCCGGCTTGAGCTGGTCGAACTGAGCCCGTTCGGCCTCGGTCATGCCGGCCGTGTTCGTGGCGGCGAGACCGGCGTAGAGGGCGTCCTTCGACTTCAGCTCGCCCTCCCGGTTGTAGCCGTCGGGGCCCAGGGCGTACTCGGCCCCGTAGGCCCCCGCGTCGGCGATCGCGAGGCCCTGCCATCCGGTGACGTCCGAGGCGGCGTACTTGGCGGCCTGGATGTCGTCGCGCACCTGCTCCAGGACGGCGAGTTCCCCCTCGGCGTCGGCCTGCTGGCGCAGGCCCCACCAGCCGGCGCCCGCCGACGTGACGATCAGCGCGGTGAGCAGCAGGTAGGAGGCGCCCAGACGCTTGCCGACACTGATATCCGCGATACGCATGTGCACACTCCCCCGCCCGGCGCCGGCACCCCCGGCTGTGCCCTTCTCATCGGGCGCGCCGGGGCAGGGATTGAGGGGAACTAGCTGAGCGTCTGCTTAATACCGACCCGGCCCTCGTCCATGCGCAGCAGCAGCAGTCGCGGGTTCACCTCCTCGAGCCACTCGTCGACGGCCCGTTTCGCGCCGTCCCACCAGCCGTAGTCGTCGAGCAGCAGGACGCCGCCGGGCACCAGCCGCGGCCAGAGGTGTTCGAGTTCGTGGCGGGTCGACTCGTACCAGTCGGTGTCGAGGCGCAGGATGCTGATCCGCTCGGGGGCGTCGCCGGGGATGGTGTCCTCGACCTTGCCCTTGTAGTAGTGGATCCGGTCGGCCGGGTAGCCCGACTCGCGCATCGTGGCCCGCACGTCCTCGAGGGAGGCGTAGGCCCACACGCCGGAGCTCTTGTCGCTGGTCTCCAGCATCTCGGCGGCACTGCGGCCGTCGTGCCGCTTGTCGTGCTCGCCTGGCTCGCTCATGCCCTCGAACGTGTCGTAGAGGTGCAGGTGGCGGTCGGTGTCACCGGCCTCGGCGAGGGTCTTGGCGATGGCCAGCATGCTGCCGCCACGCCAGACGCCGCACTCGACGACGTCGCCGGGGATCTGATGCCGGGCCACGTACCGCACCGACGAGATCAGCGCGTGCAGTTTCCCCGGCGAGGTCATGGTCCACGGCTTGACCGTGCGGATGGTGGCCCGGGCGGCCTCGTCGTAGTCGACCGGGAACTTGATCTCGGGAGGCGCCGCGGGCTTGGCGGCGGCGGGCTCGGGGGCGGGTTTGGGCTTCGGGGCGGCCTTCTTCACCGGCGGCTTCGGCTTGCGCAGCTCGTATCCGGTGAGATTCCGCAGCACTCGATTGACGCCCTTACGCATCGTCACAGACGGTACCGTAACGAAGATCACAGGATTGGAACAGTCCGACACGGTCGTGGATCGTCCGAACCCGACGGTGACGCGGCGGCCGGGTGGCCGCCGCGTCCCGATCCTGGGATCAGCTCGTGGTACAGGTGACGGTGGGCCAGGTCCAGTTGCCGTTGGCCATGATGGTCACGCCGAAGTTGTTGCCGCTGCCGTTCGGGCGGGCCGTGACGGTGCTGCCGCTGCTGCTGACCGCGGCGTTCCAGCTGTTCTGCAGGCTCTGGCCGCCGTTGAGGTTGAGCGTGACGGTCCAGTTACTGGCGTTGCTCACCGCGACGTTGAGGTTGAACCGGTCACCGTACTGCTGGCCGGCCGACAGCGTGGCGGTGCAGTTGCCGCCGCCGCCCGGCGGCGGCGTGGTCGGGTTGGTCGGGTTCGTGCCGCCACCTTCACGGACCGTGATGTCCGAGCTGCCCTGGCTCTGGTAACCCTCGGTCGCCATGATCTGGTAGCTGTGGTTGGTGCCGAGGTTCAGGCCGGCCCGGGCCCACGCGTCGAAGTGGTTGGCGATCGTGATGGTGCCGGAGCTGCGCTTCGACTGCCGGACGCTCCAGAACTGGTAGAACGTCTGGGTGCCGTCGATCGACGGGGCGTTGACCCGCTGGCTGCGCAGGATGTCGTAGGTGCCGCCGTCGGTGGTGACGGTGCCCATCCGGGTGGCGCCGCTGCTCGGGTTGTAGCTGCCGAAGTTCTCGACGATGTAGTACTCGATGAGCGGGCTGCGCGTCCATCCGTACAGGGCCAGGTAGGTGTTGTTGTTACCCGGGTTGTAGGTGCCCGAGTAGGTGATCGTCCGGCGGGTGCCGGTGGCCCAGCCCTTGCCGCCGACCCAGTTGTTGGTGCTGCGGTCCCAGCTGCTGGAGTACCGACCGTCGGCGCGCAGCGTCATGCTCGCGTTGCCGCTGTCCTTCCAGAACGAGAAGTAGTAGCCGTTGTGGGTTCCGGTGGTGTTCGAGCTGACCGTCCGGTCGGCCTCGGCGTGCGCGGCGCCGGCCACGGAGACCCCGGCGATCGCCATCGCGGCGGTGCAGAGAGCGGCGGTGAGCAGGCGGACGCGCCCGCGCCGACGGGGAGTTTCTACGGACATGTGGGCCTTTCCTCCTCTTGAGGGGCTGTCGGGGAAGCAGCCCCACGGGGACGGGAATGTTACGAAATCGAGCTTCGTCATTACCTCTTATCGTGTCAACAACTTTCGGAGAACTTTCGGAAATACCGAGATCGACCCCAACAGGCATTCACGAGCATCCAGCGCTGGTGACCGAGTGCACGCACGGCGCATGTCACCGAAACTTTCGGAGCCCGGCTATGCAAATCCTTTGAACTATGGTTAGCCTTCCCTAACCAATGATCCGAGCATGAATGGACGGCCCCCCGATGCACACCTGGCGTTCGATCCTGGCCGTCGCGACAGTCGGCGTGCTGCTCGCCGGTTGCGGCGGCGGCACCGATGAGCCCGAGACCCCCGCGGCGGCCGGACCCTGGTCCTTCAAGAGCGGCAACGGCGAGACCGTGACGGCCGAGAAGACCCCCACCCGGATCATCGCGCACGCCGGTGAGGCGGCCGCCCTGATGTCGTTCGGGATCAAACCGGTCGGCATCTACGCCGACGAGCCGGTCAAGACCGACGCGAACCTCAAGAACCTCGACCTGACCGGGATCACCGTCCTCGGCGAGGAGTGGGGCAAGATCGACGTGGAGAAGGCGGCCTCGCTCGCCCCGGATCTGATCGTCGGCGACTGGTGGCCGGTCGAGAAGGCGTACTCCGGCCTGGAGGAGGGCGTCGACGAGAAGAGCAAGAAGCTCACCGAGCTCGCGCCGATCGTGGGTGTCACCCAGGGTGAGTCGATCGCCGACCTCGCCGAGGGCTACGAGGCGCTGGCGAAGAGCCTCGGCGCCAAGGTCGACGACCCGAAGATCGCCGAGAACAAGCAGCGGTACGAGAAGGCCGTCACCGCGTTCAAGGCGGCCACCGCCGCGAAGCCGAACCTGACCGCGGCCGGGATGTCGCCGACCGACGAGAAGGTGTACGTCGCCAACCCGAAGTACGCCCCCGAGCTGCTCGACTTCCAGCGCTGGGGCCTCATGGTGATGAACCCCGCGACACCGGACGCGGACTTCCCCTACTGGGAGACGCTGAGCTGGGAGAACGCCGACAAGTACCAGCCCGACCTGATCCTCTGGGACGGGCGCGCCTACAAGGACACGCTGAACGCCGAGTTCGGTAAGAAGCAGCCGACCTGGTTCGAGGTGAAGGCGGCCAAGGCCGGTGCGGTCGTCTCCTGGCCGGCGTACTGGCTGCACACCTACGGCGACTTCGCGACCGAGCTGGAGAAGCTGACCACCGCGATCAACGGCGCTGATGAGAACATCGGCTCCTAGGCGCGCCCTCGGGCTCGTCGCGCTCTGCGCCATCCTGGCCGTCGTCGCGTTCCTCAGCGTCACCCAGGGCTCCCGGTCGATCGACCTGCCGGAGGTCCTGCGGGCGCTGGGGAACCTCGGCGGCGACCAGACGATCGACAGCACCGTCACGATCGAACTGCGGGTGCCTCGTACGCTGCTCGGGATCCTCGCCGGGGCCGCGCTCGGCGTAGCCGGCGCCATCCTCCAGGGAGTGACCCGCAACCCGCTCGCCGACGCCGGGATCATGGGCATCAACGCGGGCGCGGCCGCGAGCGTCGTCTTCGCCGTCACGGTGCTCGGCATCCGCGGGATCGGCGTCTCCGTGTGGTTCGCGTTCGCCGGGGCGGCGGCCGCCACCGTGCTGGTCTACTCGATCGCGTCGATGGGCCGCGAGGGCGCCACCCCGGTCAAGCTGGCGCTGTCCGGCGCGGCCGTCACCGCCGGGCTGATCTCGGTCACCTCGGCCATCGTGATGACCGACATCGACGCGCTCAACGAGCTGCGGTTCTGGCAGGTCGGATCGCTGGCCGGCCGGTACGCGCCGGTCCTCACCGGTGTCGCCCCGTTCCTGCTGACCGGACTGGTGCTGTCGCTGGGATGCGGGCGCGCGCTCAACGGGCTGGCGCTCGGCGAGGACGTGGCCCGCGGCCTGGGCCAGCGGGTCCGGCTCACCCGGGCCGCCGCGTTCGCCCTGGTGGCGCTGCTGGCCGGCGCGGCCACCGCGGCATGCGGGCCGATCGTCTTCATCGGCCTGGTGGTGCCGCACCTGGCCCGGTTCCTGTGCGGACCGGACTACCGGTGGATCCTGCCCTACTCGATGCTGCTCGCCCCGGTCGTCCTGCTGCTCGCCGACGTGATCGGCCGGGTGGCCGGCGCGCCCGGCGAGCTCCAGGTCGGGGTGGTCCTCGCGGTGCTGTGCGCGCCGGTCTTCGTGGGCATCGTCCGCTACGCCCGGCTCACGGAGGCCTGACCATGTCCGTCGCCACACTCGACACGCTGCGGGTGACCCGCCGCCGGCGATCCGTCCGGTCGATCACCGTCACCACGGTCCTGGCCCTGCTGGTGGCCGCCCTGTTCGTCCTGACCATGATGGTCGGCAGCTTCCGGCTCACCGCCGGGCAGGTGATCGTCTCGGTCCTGCATCTGGAGCCGAATCCCGGCATCGACTTCGTGGTCCGCGGCCTGCGGCTGCCGACCGCCGGCGCCGGGCTCGCCGTCGGGCTCGCCCTCGGCGCCTCCGGCACCGTCTTCCAGCAGCTGCTGCGCAACCCGCTGGCCTCCCCCGACTTCGTCGGCGTCACCTCCGGCGCGAGCCTCGCGGCGGTCGGCGGCATCGTCTTCCTCCAGGCCGCGGGGCTGGCCGTGTGCGCGTACGCCCTCGGCGGCGCCCTGCTCGCGGCCCTGCTCATGTACGTGCTCGCCTGGCGGGACGGGGTCAGCGGCTACCGCTTCATCCTGATCGGCATCGGGGTCGCCGCGTTCTTCGACGGCCTGATCGGGTACGTGCTGAGCCGCGCGAGACTGACCGAGGCGCGGCAGGCCATGCACTGGCTCACCGGCTCGGTCGGTCAGGCCAGTGAGAGCGAACTGCGGATCCTTCTGTACGCCCTGCCGGTCCTGCTGCCGGTCGCGGTGCTGTTGCAGCGGCACCTCAGGGCGCTCGAACTCGGCGACGACACGGCCCGGGCGCTCGGTACGCGTACCGAGCTGAGCCGTGCCGCCCTGCTCGGCACCGCCGTCCTGCTGGTCGCGCTCGCCGTCGCGGTGGCCGGCCCGATCGTCTTCGTGGCGCTGGTCGCCGGCCCGGTCGCGAACCGGCTGCTCGGCCCGGCCACCGGCGGCATCGCGGCGGCCGCCCTGACCGGCGCGGCGCTGCTGCTCACCGCCGACCTGGTCGCCGTGCACCTGATGCCGTCGCCGCTGCCGACCGGCGTGGTCACCGGCGCGGTCGGCGCACCCTACCTGCTGTGGCTGCTCGCCACGACGAACCGGAGAGGAGCCGGCGGATGACACGGCTGCGCGCACAGGGCCTCACCCTCGGCTACGACGACCGGGCCGTGGTGAGCGGCCTCGACGTCGACATCCTGGACGGCAGGGTGACCGCCATCGTCGGCGCCAACGCCTGCGGCAAGTCCACCCTGCTGCGCGGCCTGGCCCGGCTGCTCAAACCCCGGGCCGGCGCGGTCCACCTGGACGGCACGCCGATGTCCGGGATGAGCACGGTCGAGGTCGCCAAGGTGCTCGGGCTGCTGCCGCAGTCGCCGGTCGCGCCGGACGGCGTCACCGTCGCCGACCTGGTGTCCCGCGGCCGCTACCCGCATCAGGGCTGGTTCCGCCGGTGGACCGGCGACGACCACGACGCGGTGGCCCGCGCCCTCGACGCGACCGGCACGGCCGACCTGGCGAACCGGCCCCTGCACCAGCTCTCCGGCGGGCAGCGGCAGCGGGTCTGGGTGGCGATGGCGCTCGCCCAGGACACCGATCTGCTGCTGCTCGACGAGCCGACCACGTTCCTGGACATCAACCATCAGGTCGAGCTGCTGCGCCTGCTGGGCACCCTGAACCGGGAGTCCGGGAAGACGATCGTCGCGGTCCTGCACGACCTCAACCTGGCCAGCCGCTTCTGCGACCACATCATCGCGATGGCCGACGGCCGGATCGTCGCCGAGGGCACCCCGGCCGAGGTGATCACCGCCGAGCTGGTCGCGAAGGTGTTCGGCCTGGCCTGCGTCATCGTCACCGACCCGGTCGCCGGAACCCCGATCGTGGTGCCCGCCTGAGCTACCGGACCTGGTCGAGCCGCTCGGTGAGGAACGCCCGCTCCACCTCGTTCGCGGTCAGCAGCAGCGCCTCCCGGTACGCGGCGGCCGCTTCCGGGAGGCGCCCCAGCCGGCGCAGGAGGTCGGCCCGCGCCGCGCTGAGGTAGCCGTAGCCGGCCAGCGCGGGCTCGCCGAGCAACGGTTCCAGAGCGTCCAGCCCGGCCTGCGGGCCGTCCCGCATGCCGACGGCCACGGCCCGGTTGAGTGCCACGACCGGCGAACCGGGCCATATCCGCGACAGCACGCCGTACAGCTGGACGATCTCGGTCCAGTCGGTGTCCGCCCAGGTCGGCGCCTCGGCGTGGACGGCCGCGATGGCCGCCTCCACGGCGTACCGGGTCGGCGGGCCGCCGCGCAGCGCCCCGGTGAGCAGCGCGGCCCCCTCGGCGATCAGCGCGGCGTCCCAGAGCGAGCGGTCCTGGTCCGCCAGCAGCCGCATCCGGCCGTCCGGGCCGACCCGGCTCGCCGCCCGGGCGTCGTTCAGCAACAGCAGCGCCAGCAGGGCGGTGACCTCGGCGTCGTTCGGCATCAGCAGGTGCAGCATCCGGGCCAGGTCGACGGCGCACCGGGTCAGGTCGCAGCGGATCAGATCGGGCCCGTCCGGCGCGGTGTGCCCGGTCGTGAAGATCAGGTGCACCACCTGGAGGACCGCGCCGACCCGTTCGCCGAGCTGGTCGGGACCGGGCACCCGGTACGGGATCCGGGCCGTCGCGATCTTCTTCTTGGCACGCGTGATCCGGGCCGCCACGGTGGCCTCCCGCACCACGAACGCGCGCGCCACGTCGGCCGTCGACAGGCCGCAGACCAGGCGCAACGTCAGTGCGACCTGGGCCTCACGCCCGAGCGCCGGATGGCAGCAGGTGAAGATCAGCCGCAGCCGGCCGTCGGCGGCCAGCCCGTCCTCCGGGCCCGGCAGCGTCTCGTCGGCGACCAGCAGCGGCATCGCCCGGCGGAAGCGGCTCTCCCGGCGCAGCACGTCCCGGGCCCGGTTGCGGGCGACCTGGGTCAGCCACGCGCCCGGCCGGTCCGGCACCCCGGAGTGCGCCCAGACCCGCAACGCCTGGGCGTACGCGTCCTGGGTGCACTCCTCGGCGAGATCCAGGTCCCGGGTGAGCTGTGCGGTCGCGGCCAGGACCCGGGCCCAGTCGCGGCGGTGCGCCGAAGCGACCGCCGCGACGACCTCGTCACTCACCCGTGGAACACCATGGGCCGGACCTCGACGGCGCTGTGCGCGGCCGCGACCTCGGGCAGCAGGGCGGTCAGCGCGAGCACCTCGTCCAGGTCGCCGGCCTCGATGAGGTAGAAGCCACCGACCGCCTCCTTGGTGTCCAGGAACGGACCGTCGGTGGTGATCAGGTCACCGTCCGCGCCGCCGCGGACGGTGGTGGCGCTCGGCGCGGTCTCCAGTTCCCCGCCGCCGACGATGCGCGACCCGGCGGCCTCGGCGAACGCCCGGTGGGCCGCGTCGTGTGCCGCGCGCTCCCCGGGAGTCATCGCCTCCCACTGCGCCGCGTCGCCGTAGATCAGAAGCATGTACTTCGCCACGATGGTCGTCTCCTCCTCGGTACGCGACCCGGAGTGGGTCGCCTACCTTACGACGAACCGCGACCACCGCACATCGACAGCGAGGCTCAGGGAAGCATGACCCATTCCACGGTGACGGTCGCGGCCACCTGCTGCCGGCCCGGCTCGATCGGCATCGCGGTGTCCTTGAAGGCCGCCCGGTCCGGCACGCCGGGTCCCCCGTCGGCGGGGATCGCGTCGGTCACCCGGATGACCCGCCCCAGCTTCCGGCCGGCCGCTCCGGCGTACAGCTCGGCCTTGCCCTTGGCGTCGGCGAACGCCTTCCGGCGCGCCTCGGCGAGCAGCGCCGCGTCGTCGTCGATCGCGAACGACACGGCGTTGAGCCGTGCCGCGTCCCCGCCCGCCGTGACCGTCTCGGTCAGCACCGTCCCGGCTTTCGGCAGGTCCCGGATCTTCGCGGTGAGCCCCTGGGTCACCGTGTAGCCGGTGATCTTCCCCTTGTCGTCACGCTGCGCGCTGATGTCGGCGTGGGAGGTCTGCAGGTCGGCCGCGACGACGCCGGCGCTCACCAGCTTGTCCCGCATCCGGGTGGCCGCCGCGGAGGCGCGCTCCATCGCCTCGGCGACGGTGGCCGCGCCGGCCTCGGCGGCGAAGTCGGCGACGAGGACGTCGGGCTCGCCGAAGACTTCGCCGGTCCCGGTGACCGTGACACTGTCCAGGGCCGGTGCGGCGGCGGCCGGCCCGGCGGTGAGCGCGACGAGGGTGGTTAGTGCGGCTACCGAGGCCGCGAAACGAGATAACACCATTTATTCATTAAAACCATTTTTGGTACGAAGTGAGCGCTCATCGCTACGGTGAGCAAATGACGGCGAGGCGCTCGATCCTGGTCGCGGCCCTGCTCAACGCTCCCGGCGTGGTGGCGCTGTGGGGCGGTCGGACGCTGGAGCTGACGCCGGTGGCGGTCGGCGGCGTGGCGGTCGGCGGTTCGGCCCGGGCCGCGGAGCGGGTGCTGCGCCGGGCCCTGAGCGCGCCGGACCGGATCGTGCAGGGCGGCGGTTGCGAGCTCGATCCCGATGCGGAGCCGCGCCGCCATCTCATCTGGGGAGCGCTCACGGTGACCATGGCGCCGGCCGGCAACCGCCTGGTCGGCTGGACCGTCGGCGCGGGACGGCTGCCGGACGGCGTCCACCTGCCGCACGATGTGACGACCGCGACGACCGTCCGGAAGGCGCTGCGCACCATCCCCGGCGACCACCCGATGGGACGACGTGTTCCAGAAGTACTGGATCACCACGCCGAAGGAACCGCCGATGATGTGGGCCGGCGACCGGAAGGACGGCGGCGGCCGGATCACCTACATCACGAACGCCTTCGAGCCCTGCGAATAGCCGAACGAGCCGCCACCCCTGGTGGGGTGGCGGCTCGGTGTGTGTCCGGTCAGCTCAGCTTGACGTTGAAGATGGGGTTGGCGGCGAGCTTCTTGAAGGCGGCGA
>NZ_BMPW01000009.1 GCF_014647795.1 Actinoplanes campanulatus
TCCTGACCCTTGCGCGGCCTCGACTGCCCGGGCCGCGGCGCTGTCGGCGGCCGCGAGAGACTGGGCGGCCTCGTCCGCGCGTCGAGAAGCCAATTCTGCGTCGGCCTCGACCTTCGCAAGATTGATCTCTTCGATCGCGGTCTGAAGCGCGTGGTCTGCCCATCGACTGACATCACCGGGGTTGAGGGGCATCGATGCCAGCAGGGAGATGGGGGCGCGTCCGAGTACGGCGCCATGATCAGCGTTGAACGTCTCCAGCGTTCGCCGGGCCTCGGCGTCTCGCGCTGCGACGAGCTGCTGGTCTGTCTCGACCTGCCGTTCGGCATCGGCGAGCTCCGTCGCGGCGGAGTGGTGTCTATTTTCGGCCTGTTCCTGCGCGCGTATGAGTGCCTCGACGTCGGCATTCGCCGTGCGAATCTTGCGGACAGTGGTGTCTCGCTGGTGGACCCAGGTCGATACCGGCTCGGCGGCGGCCTGAACGCCGTCGGCTTCAAGCTGCGCATCCTGATCGAGTTCTGCGGCCAGTAGGCTGGTCACTTGGCGTAGGGGTTCACAGAACGCCTCGGCCTTGACGACCTGGGCGTGCTGGCGTGCCGTTTCGGCAAGTGCTGACACATGCCGGGCGCTAGCGGTAAAGACTTCGGTGGCCGTGTCTAGCTCGTCTTGGGCGCGGTCGGACTCCCGGCGCCGTTGGTCTGCATGGGCGGCAGCTACTCTCGCCGTTTCGTGGGCAGCTTTTACCATTTCGGTCATGGACGGCAGATGGCGGCCCTGATGACCCTGGGTTCGGCCCCTCAGCACCTCGGCGCTGATGCGAAGCTTCGCCAGCTCCTCATCAGCCTCACGGTGTGCCTGATCCGCCGCGGCTTGACGGAGCTTCTCCTCGCCCGTCTCGCGTTCCAGGTCAGCGGCAGCGGCTTCAGCTCGGCCGAGCTCAGCGGCCGCAGCTAAGACGGCGAAAGCGATTACTGCTGCAGCGTTGTCGGCATAGCGGACGTACAAACCGGAGAGCCGAACCAGCAGGTCCCGTTCCTGACCAGCCTTGTCGACCTTGCCCTGTAGATCCTCGAGCTGGCCAAGGTTGTTCGCCAGAAGCCCGGTGTATTGGGACGGAAGGGCCGGCAGTGCGGAAGTCAGCGTGCTGTGCATCTCGTTCGCAGTCATGCGGTCGTTGACGCGCACGCTGCGCAGCGCCCGTAGCACACTGGTCATCGCGTCCATCTGATCGCTGTCGATCTTCGGGAACAGCTGAGCACGTACGGCCTCGGCATAGGCCGCGTCGTCCTGAACTCTGGTGCGCTGCCGGTTGGCGGCCTTCAACAGGCGATCGTGCGAGGTGAACATCTGGCCGTCGAGGGCAGTGAGCTGCTCAGTCAGCCCGTCGATGTCGACGGGTACGGCGTCACGTTGAAGAATGAGTTCGCCGCCGACGCGGGCGGGCACGATGAACCATGCCAGCTCCGCTCGGTCGGAATTCGCGCCGCGCCACCTGATCCACAAGCCGAGCGTGAGCCACTGCGTCACCTCGTTGGTGCCGCGCAAGCCGAACTCCAGCCACCACAGACCTGTCTTCTCCCGATCCGGGTTGCGGTTGTGATGACGCTCGGCCAACGTCCCACTGCCGCGCTGTGACATCGACAACGCGGACGGGCGTACATCACCGTCGAGCATCGTCGGAAACCACTGACCGCTGGTGAGCGACTTGCCGGACCCGTTGGGGCCGACGAGTGCGGTCCAGCCGTTGCGGAACAAGAACTGTTCGTCGATCCACGCCCAGGAGTTCACGACGCCGGCCCGGACCGGCTGCCAGCGGCCGATAGCACCCGGTTCCGCCTCGACACTGAGCGGGCGAGAAGAGTTGAGGCCGTCGAACAAGGTGACCTCTGAGGGCCGCTTGGGCTGTTCAGTCATGGCTACCGTCCTGCGTGAAAAGGTCGTCGGTGATGGCGGGTGCCGAGACATGCCGCTCGGGGCTGCTCAGGCGGACCTGCCAGTAGAAGTGAGCGCCGGTGGGAACCCACTCGTCGCAACTGTCGGCTCTACGGGCAAGAACACCCGCCCGTACCAGCGTGATCAGCGCGTCCTTGGTCAATACCTGGATCGAGCCGGCGGCACGGTGGCTCCTCGCCCAGTCACTGTGATCGGACATCGCCTGTTCGATCACGGCCTGGCACTGCTCGGTACGCACGCTTTCGGGCCTGTTGACGCCCAGCCAGTGCACGATCAGGAGCGCCGCCTGCCCTCGGATCGACTGAGACTGCGGGAAGTCCAGATCCGTCGTGGCTCGATCCGCGTCGCAGGTGAGCCAGACATTGCGCCGTACGAAGCAATTCAGCCCGGCTACCATCGCGGTTTGCAGGGCCTGCCGCCGCCCACCCGAGGTGGACAGATACCGGGCCACCGGGCCATCGTGGTTCAGCGCAACGGCAGCGTCATCCAGTACGGCTCGCAGCGCCCGGTGGCGTCGCTGCAGATCATGCTGGCTCTCGGAGGCATGCTCGGAAAGATCCTGCTGGTCCTGGCAGAGCACGGCGACGTGGGAACTCGGCTGATCGAGGTCGACAGGCATCTGGGAGATAGCCGTCACCGCCAGGAAGTCGTTCAGCCGTTCTGGGTCACAAGTGATCACCACGTCATTGCTGGCGTCGTGCTCGCCGGCTGACAGGGGCCGATCAGTGCTGATGACATGCCAGTACCGCAGTAGCTCCAGCGCTTCGACGAACGCCCGCCGGTTCTGGTCGGCGCCAGCCTTCGATTCGCCGGCCTCGGTGACAACTCTGAACCGGGGAAGGGCGGCTCGCGCGGACTCGCCGGCGCATACCCGGATGACTTCGCGCTGAAGGTCGCCGTAGGTGGCCACAGGTCGACGCCACAGCTGCTCTCCGATCAAGCTGAGCAGAACCAGGACCAGCGGCGATGATGGGCCACCGCCGGGGCCGGCCAGCACGCAGCGGTCCCGCGGTGGCGACTCCCGGCGTTTGAACAGCCTGATGTAACGCCCGAACTCCGATACTTTGACGTGCCATCCCGCGTTGCTCTGGAACCAGCGAGGCAGTTCCTTCTCGCTGTGCCGAGCCAGCCGGTAGACGTCCGGCCGCGACTCCTCCGTCAGCAGCGGCTCGTGAAGAAGGGCCGAGATGATCGGCGTCAGCTCGCTGCTGTGCGGATCTTCAGGCAGATCGAACGCGGTGTCCAAATCGATCATTTGGCACCTGTCAATACGGGTTCATGGCCGATCTGCGAGATTTCGATCCGGACGTCGGGCGCCGTCAGGAATCCATCACCTGCGCGCACCCGGTGCACCACTCCAGGTCGGCCCGCGGCCAGCCGAAGCCGACATCGAAGAGTCAACGCCTCGCCGTACCCAAGATCCGGGTCGAAACCGTCCATCGCCTCCTCCATCAACTCGACCAGGATCTCAAGGTGCTCGTCGTCGACACCGGTGAAGAAGTCCAGGCCCACGACCCCCGGGGTCACCAGGCCGGCAGACAAGTCGGCCCAACGCGCCATCTCAGCCAGGGCAGCCTGCTCTTCCGCTTCCCGCTTGAGCGCAAGATTCTCCAACTGCCGCGCGGCACGCGGGCCCGGCGCCGCAGTGCTCGGCCGGCGGCCGAGCACGACGGGCGTGGCGACGCCCGGTGTGTGCTCGGACGATTCCGCCGGCCGCACGTCGTCCTCGTCACTGCTGCCCCGGGGATGCTGAGCAGCCCACAGCCCCGTCGCCGCAGCAAACACCGCATACGCGTCGGAGTCGTTCTCCTGGGCGTGAATCATGTAAGCCAGCTGCCGGAAGTCTGCGGCAAGATCACTCGCGCGGTGAGCGGCGTAATAGCGACGCATGATGGCAGACAGCAGCGCGTCGATGGCGAAATTCGCCGAGTCGATGATCTTATCGATGTTGCCGCCCTGCACGAACCATGCGTCCAGGCTCTTCAGTTGCGTCACGGCGTCATCGACCCACGCCGTGGTGTCAGCCAACACGGCGCCGGCACCCGGAGCGGCAGCTTCGGCGATGACTTCGTATCCCGTCAGGCGGACGTCGTCCAAGATGCGCCGTAAAGGATTCAATGCTGCCTGCGTGTGCTGAACGAACTGCCGCAAAACAGTCATGATTCGGCGCCGGCTTTCGCCGAACACCTCATCGTCGGTGACGTCATGCTGGTTGAGCATGCGAGTCGCCTCGTAGTAATCACCAGCAGCATTAAGGAGCTGCGCGACATGCGACCGCACCGTCGCAACATCCAATGCCAGCCGCTCCGGCTCGTCGTGAAAATGCAAGAGCAGCTGACGCAGCGTCTCCTGGATGGAATCGATCAACCGCGGCGGCAGAGCCAGTACACGGTTAAGATCATTAACTGCGTCCCGGACGGACCGCACGATAATGCGGCCCTTCTTACTAAGTGACCACGCCTCCTGCCTGCGATGCCCGTCACGCAAGTCCTCTCGCGCGGCCGTCGGGCTAAGAAACGCCAGAACAAGACGCATCTGAACCAGCTCGTCAAGGCGATCACGAAGAAGCTCCGAGGTCATCGGCTCCCCGTAGCCCTCGTCGGCCATCTGCGCCGCGATGTCCTGCATCGTGGACATCGCAGAGGTGCCGCTGAGCCGGAGTAGCGCAGACAGTACAGCCGCGTAGTCCTCGCGGGCATCGCCCCGAGGCTCCCCGGCAAATCTCCACATGTCCGGCTCGATACCCCGCCACCAGTCCGCGTTCATGTTCCTCCCAGGACACCGCTCATGGTTGTCGCCAGCATGTTGGCAGATGGGTACGACAAAAATGTAATAGCGTACATATGTGCTATTCCAGTGAAGCGCTGAGATCTCCGGAAGAGCAGTTCACAGGGCTGAAGAGATAGCGCAGCCTGGTTTCAAGATCGCAACCGGTGTAGGTAATCCTTCTTAAACATATGTTCGAAAAGGGTATTGCGAGATCGAGGGGGTGACCGTTTGGTGGCTTTTAGATTGTCGCGCCGGTCTCCGGGTCGGCTCGTATGGAGCGCAGCCCTCTGGTGATCATTCAGGTGTTTCGGCCCTGTCGCGTACTGGTTGCCGCGGACAACCGAAGACAACCCCAGCCAACTAGCCATCAAGGGTTGCCTCAGGTGTTCTGGAACAAAGATCGAAATCCGCCGAAGAACCAGGCAGCGGACCCGATCCACCCACACCGCGAGGAGGTGCGCTCCATGCGCGACCACCGGGCGAACCCAGCGCCAGCAACCACCGCGCGAACCCCCGACCGAGTAGCGGCAGACCTGTCCGTCGCGCCCATGCCGATACCCGGCGCCACTCAACACCAACGCGTCCGCCCACACCACTACGCCGTAGCCGCCGTCGACAACCACGGCCGCATTGCGGCGGCAGAACTCCTGCAATCACTGGGCTGGAATCCAGGCGACATCATCACCTTCACCATCAACGCCGAACAGTTGATCGTTGCCGGCCGCGTCGCCGCCCGACTTGAAGACACCACCCCGAGCCGAATCCTGCGCCGCCGCGGCCACCTCTACCTGCCGGCCAACATCCGGCACCGCACAGCCATCTCCGCCGGCGACCGCCTACTGCTGACCGCCGATCACGCCGGCACCCTCCGGATCTTCCCCACCCAACTCGTGGCCCGGATCCTGCACCCCTACCTCACCCAACAGCAGCCATGAACCAGCCGGACACCGACTCGACTGATCCGAACGAAGCCAACATCGCCCTGGTCAACGCCCTCATGGCCCAACTCAACGTCACCCGCGACCAGCTCGACCGCGCCGGCATGACCCCGATCCGGCCCGTTCCCACCTTCACCGAATACATCCCACAAGTCAGAGCCGCCGTCACCGCCGGAACCCTGCGCGCCTACGACACCTACTGGCAGCGCATCAGCACCCACTGGGGCGACCGGCGCCTCAACGAACCCACTCCCACCGAAATCAAAGAACTCGCCCAACTCGCCCGCCAGAACGCCATCACCCGCCGCAACTCCCGCGGCGGCGGCTCCGCAGCTGAACACCTCATCGCCGCACTGCGATGCATCTACCAACACGCCATCAACGACCGGCTTCTCGGCGCCAACGACAACCCCGCCGCCCGTGTCCGCAAACCCCGCCGACAGCCGAGCCTGCGTGAAGCATTACCCGAACGAGCGATCGCCGACATCGTCAAGGTCACCTCCGAAACCGGCAACGACCCCGAGCTCGACCTACTCATCCTGCGCCTGCACCTGGAGACCGCCTGCCGCCAAGGCGGTGCCCTCCACGCCCACCGCCATGACCTCGACACCGACCAATGCCTCATCCGGCTCCATGAAAAAGGCCAAACCCAACGCTGGCAACCGATCTCCCCGACACTCACCCGCGCCCTCGTCGCCCACTTCGACACCCGCGGCGACGGCAACCCCGCAAGCCAGATCCTGCGCTACCGCAACGGCCGACCCGTCGGCAAGCGCCGCTACGACAACATCTGGAAACGGATCCGCACCCACCTACGCTGGGCCGACACCCACCAGATCAGCGCCCACTGGCTACGCCACACCACCCTCACCTGGGTCGAACGGCACTTCGGGCAGTCGATCGCCCAGCGCTACGCCGGCCACACCGACTCCAGCCGCCAAGCCACCATCAGCGTGTACACCAAAGCCACCCAAGCCGAAGTCGCCCAAGCACTGTCCGCACTCACCGGCGAGACACATCCACTGGCGACGGCCGAACACATGACGGCGCTGCTGACTGCCAGGTTCCTACAAACCGCACACGACGGCGCGACCACATCAGCAGAAGCCAGCCCCCGCTGATATCCAGACAGCGGCGAACACGCTCGACGACGGGCCACCCGAACGGGACAGACCGATCACTATCTCGACAACCCCGCTCGAGGCGCCCACCAACTCACCAGGCACTCACCGAATCAAATCGGTGTTGGCGGTCAGTGGAAACTCCCCGATGCGGCCGAGGCGGAGCCCCAGACCCGAACCATGTCCATCGATGCCATCATCCGGTAAGCCCATTCCGTGCCACTCGCCGTAACCTCATGATGACGGAGTGGGTTGGGCCAGGCGATACAAGATACGGCTTGTCATCGGCAGCGTCTGTCTGATCATCGCGATGGCACTGTGGACGGGCACCTTGTCGAGCGTCGCGCAGCTACTGCCGGAGACCACCGGGAACGCCCTGAACGCCTTTCTGGACGTCGGCGACAAGCTCGGCAGCATCGTGGCAGCGCTGGTCGCCGTGTCCACCGTGGTGAAACCCGTTCGCGCCGCCATACCGGCACTCGGCACCCCCGGGCGGGCGACAACCGATTCCGGCCCGCACCTGGTGGATCGCGCCGACAATCGCGCCCAGCTGCACCGGGCTCTGCGCAGTCCACGGACCCGGGTGATCGTGGTCAGCGGTGACGAGGGAGTCGGTAAAACCCAGCTGGTCAACCGCGTGCTGTGGGAGTCGAAGCTCAAGCTCACCGTTCACCCACACGAGGTGACCACGACGTACCACCCTTCGGCGCATACTCTGCTGCGCGACCTCGATGCCGGGGGCGATGATTCAGGTAGCTGGGGCCCGCCCTTCGACGAGTCGACGCTGGGCCGGCTGGAGAAGACCCTGACCCGCTATCGCAAACAACGGGCGATCATCGTTCTGGACAACGCGGAGCTGTTACTCGACCAGGACCGGCATGTGGTGGATCTCGCGCTGGACGAGGCGTTCCAGGCGGTAGCCACGGCCCGCCGCCATCGCGTGAAGATCATTCTGGTGACCAAGATCCAGCCCCGCAGTGCCGGCACGCACGAGAAGTGGTTGCCCCGCAAGCCGATCAAGGTACTCGGGCTGCCGTTCGACTTCTTCAAGGCGATCGCGCTGGAACGGCCGGGCAACGCGCATCGGATGGCTGCGTCACTCGGCGACGACCAGTTGCGCCGGTTGTGGCGCAACCTGGGCAGGCAGCTGCGACTGGCAGAGATCTTCGACGCGATCGCCGACCCCGCGAAAGGGGTACCAGCGCCGGAGCTTGAGCAGAAGGTGCACGGCTGGGTGCAGGACGACGACACCGTCACTCACATCCGGGAACGCCTACTCGATCAGCTCCTGACCGCGCTCACCCCGGCGGGCAAGCGCGTGTACGAGGCTCTCGCCGCGTTCGCCTGCCCCGTGGACGTCGACGAGATCACGGCCGTGGTCAACAACGTAAAGGCCGAGAAGGTCGATCCGGGTGACATCCAGGACGAGCTCGACCGGCTAAACCGTCACGTGGTGCGCTGCGTCGACGGACGGTACTTTCTGCCACACGAGGAGGCGCTACGCGCCCTGCGCTGCGGTGACGACACCGCCCCGGACGAGGCCGCCCGGATCAGGTGGCTGCTGCTCTACGCCGCCGACCAGCTCAAGAACCGGCGCCGGCGGCTCGGCCAAGCCCCGCACATCGACCCGGTGGCCTTCTTCCCGGAGGTGGACGCACACCTGCGTGCCGGCTCGTTCGGGACGGCGTATCGCACCATCCGCGCCATCGACCGTGGCGCCGACACCGGTCGGCCCGACCAGCGGCTGCACGAACGCCGGGAGCAGGTCGCCGAGCGGATCCGCCTCGACCTACGGCCCCGTAACTACCTCGTCCTCGGCTATCTGAGCCACCGAGCCGGTGACCTCTCCCGCGCCGAGACACACTTTCGCAGTGTCCTGGAACTGGGCGGTGGCATCGCCTCGATCGAGGCCAAGGCCCGGCTGCACCTCGGCTGGATCTCCTGGTCCCGGGGCACAGCCGACAGCGCAGCCGAGGCGTTCACCCAAGCCCGCGACCTAGCGCCGGAGGATCCGGTCGTACAGGCCAGCGCGTGGCAAGGCCTCGCACGATGCGCCCGCCGGCAGGCCAGATTCGGCGAAGCGGTCACCGCGATGCAGATGGCCTACGACGCCACGGAGGAACTGTCTCCGCAACGAGTCTCGGTGGCAGGCCGGCTCGCCCGCCTATACCTCGACACGCAGCAGACCGACGCCGCTCAGCGTGTCGTCGACGAGGCCCGTGCGCTCGCCGAACGGCATCGCGACGACGCACTGCGGGCGATCAGCCTCGACGCTCTCGCCGACGTCCGCTTCGCCCAGGGGCATGACGACGATGCGCTCTCGTACGCCCGGCAAGCCCTGGAACTGGCGCTGCGCAATCACGACGCGTTCACCGCGCTGCAGGCACGCCTGACGATCTGCACCGTACGGCTACGCAAGCAGCAGTGGCACCGCGCGCGGCGCGAAGCGACCCTGGCCGAACGCTACCGCGACACGGAACGGTCACTCATGGCGACCGCGCTGCGCGCAGTCGCCTTGCACCGAATGAAACGGCGTACTGAAGCCCGTCAAGCGTTCGACCGAGTCTTCCTCAGCGCGAAACTGCGCATCAAGCAGGATCCCAACGATGCCGCCGCCTGGGAACTCGTCGGCCTCGCGCTGTGCGGGCTGTCGCTGCAGCCCGGCGGCCCGTCCATCGACGGCGCGGTGGAGGCGTTCGGGGCCCTGCGGCAGAACGGCAAAGTCCCGGCCGAAGGCCACGCCCGCTACCTCGCCTTCCTGGTCTCGACGATGGCCGGGCCCCGGACCGACCGCGCCCGGCTGCAGCCGGTACTCAACTCGCTGATCCCGGACTCGGTACTGCCCTCGGTCAGGTGACGCCCGGCTGCTCACTGGTCGGCAGCAGCCAGCCTTGCTGCTGGGCACGGATGACCGCCTCGATGCGGGTGCGGACGCCGAGCTGGCGGTACAACGCCTGCAACAACCGGAACATCGCTCTCTCCGAGTAGCCAGCCCGGTCCGCGAGCTGCGCCACCGTCATCCCAGCGGCCAGCTGACGCAACCAGCGTTGCTGGTCAGCGGTCAGCTGGCGGGTCTCCGGATCGGCGCCGCCGATCAGAGCAGCCAGCACCTCAGCCGGCACCACGGCCTGCCCGGCGCATGTGGCGTCGACGGTGGCGACCAGCGTTGCCTCATCCATCTGCCGGGCGGCCACGGATTGTGCGCCGGCACGCACCGCCGTCAGGCCGGCAGCCACCGAGTCGTCGGTCAGAACCGCGATGACCGGGCATCCGTCGCCAGCCGAACCCAGCTGATGAAGCAGATCCCAGCTCGATACCGCGTCCAGCGTCAGCAGCATCATCCTGTCGTCCCGACGGCCCCAGGCCAGCGGCTCACCTGGCTGCTCCACGATGTGGCCCGCGGCGGACAGCACCGTGGCGATCCCGCGGCAGTACATCGGTAGTGGATCGACGACCGCGAGCAACATGGCGATGAGCGTAAGAGGACATGGTCATCTCAGCCCGCGGACGCCAGGCAGAACACCGCCACAAGCCGTCGGAGACTCCCGCGACGCCGTCATGGTTTGTCACGCCGAAGCCGTCCTAGCGTTGACCGGGACGAGCGTGAAAGTGAGGGCCGACGTTGGGCAATGACAGCGACTTCGGGATTCCACCTTTCGCCGCAATCAATGATCGCGACGAGCAGATCCTGCAAGAGGCGCGTCGCGCGCGCATCACAGTCCACCCGGACGACTATGCGACGATCTGGGACGTCGTCGAGCAGACAGCCGACTCCGCACCGGCAACCCATGAGGACCACGAGGACCTGGTCATGCAGACCCTGATCGTCGACTACGGCGTCGACGAGGCCGAGTGGGGGCTGCGCGTGCTGGTCGTCATGGCGCAGTGGCGACACGCGGAGGTCAACAACTGATCAGCCGCCGCCGAGGGCCCGGGCAACACCACAGGCCGGGGACCGCTTCAGGAAGTGAAACGCTGGTACGCAACTTCATCGACACGCTCGCCGCCTGGCCGCTCGCGCGCACCGCTGAGCCGGGCAGTTCCACCGGCAACGCGTAAGCGTGAGGTCAGGGACAGGCGCGGCGCAACGCGAATGCCGCAGACCGTCCAGCAGGGCGCAACGCTCGCCGACAATCACGTCCTTCGGCTGCCCAAGGTTGCACGGGGCAGCGATGTCGAGCGCGTCTCTGAATCCGGCAACGTTGCGAAAGTGCCAGCGGCACCTCATTCCACACGCCGACGAGGAAGCCACGCATCATGGGCGTGACTGGGATCACAGAATCGGCAAAGATGCAGGCCAGAGGCCTGTGTGCACCTAGAAGTAAGCGTCCAAACTGAATTCGATACTTACTTCTACTTCAGCCTGGTCAAGCGATATCGCCTGCGGCTATCATGTCCCACATTGACACCAATGTGGGGCACGAATGCGACTTAAAAGTGTCCGAGGGGGGACTTGAACCCCCACGCCCGATAAAGGGCACTAGCACCTCAAGCTAGCGCGTCTGCCATTCCGCCACCCGGACCTGCTCTTGCTCTGTACAGCTTACCGGGGCCGTCACCGTGGCTTTCACCTGGGTTTCGGCTGCCCAGCGGGCCGCACAGGTGAGAACTATATACGGCTCCCGGGCGGGGTCGAAGCGGGGGTCGGGACCGTCACTGGGATCGGATGTGGCGTTGGGCGGGATGAGCGGGCAGCATGGCGGACGTGTCGCAGCCGTCGCCTCTCACTCCGGCCCTCGAGCGGGCCCGTGGTCTGATCGCCGCGGGCAACTTCGACGCGGCTCAGGTGCTGCTTGAACGGGCTGTCGAGCTCGGGCGGGAGAAGCTCGGGGAGGACGAACCGGACGTGCTCACCGCTCAGCGGGAGCTCGCCGGGGTCTATCTGCGGGCCGACGATCCGATGGGTGCCCGCCGGGTGCTGGAGGACGCCTACGCGGCCGGGCAGTGGCGGCTCGGGGACGCTGATCCGCTCCTGCTGCACATCTCCCATGATCTGGGCGTCGTCGCTCAAGAGCTCGGGAACCGGCATGAAGCGCGCAAAGCCTTCGGGCGTGTCGCCGAGCACGGGCCGGCGGCTCTCGGTGGGGGGGACCGGCTGGTCGCCCGGGCGCAGGCTTATCTCTCCGAAGATCCTTCAACCGCGACGGTACGGCCGACAGCACCGCCCCCACCCGCGTCCACGCCCACTCCGCCGGTTCCGGCGCCCGGCCCGGTCCACGGTCAAGGGCCGTCTCCCGTGCCCAGCCCGGCCCCAGCGCCCGGTCCGGTCCACGGCCAGGGGCCATCTCCGGCTCCCGCTCCTGCTCCGGGTCCGGGGTCGGGATCACTGCCTGCGTCCGGGCCCGGGCCAGCGCCGATTCGTGGCCCTCAGCCGACCCCGTCGCCGGGTTTGCAAGGGGCGATGGAGCGGGCGACCGAGATGTTGCCGCTGGTTCGTCCGGAGTCGGTGGTTCCCGCACGGCCTGACCCGGTCACGCCTCAGCCGGAGACGCCGCCCGCCGGACCGTGGATCGGTGCTCCCGCGCCCAGCGTCGACGGGCACGCGCACCCAGCCTCCTTCCCGGGCAACGCGACGGCGAGCCCTGCGGTCCCGCCGGTGTCCCAACCGGGCCAGCCGCATGGCTATCCGGCGAGCTGGGCGGGTCACCCGGCACCGCAGCCGGGCTACCCGGACCCGGCGTCCGCGCACGCGGGCACACACGCGGGTCAGGGCCGGCCGGGGTATCCGGGTCCGGCGTTTCCGGGGACGCGCGGGAGTCAGCCGCCCGCCGGCTATGCGGGTCCGCAAGCGGGCCAGGCGAGTAGGCATCCGAACGGCGGCGCTGCGAGCCAGACGCCGGCCCCGCACCGGGGGGCGCAGCCGGGGCCGGGGAACGGGGGCCATCCGGGGTATGCGGCGGGGCAGCCTGGAGTGTGGCAGCAACTGCCCGGGGGGTACCCGGGGGCGGGGCAGCCTGCGGCGGGTGCGCTCAGCCCGTACCCCATCGAAGGAAACAAGAGCGGGAGCCGCGCGATCGCGGTGGCCCTCACCGTGCTCGCGACGCTTGTCGCCGTCATCGCAGTGGGGGCGCTCGTCGTGGTGCTCGCGGACCGGTCGCAGGAGCCGGTGGCGCAGGAGACCGAGGGGACCGTTCCGCCGGGCGTGCCCGTTCTGGGTGGGGCGCCGCCGACCGGGCTGACGCTTGACGACCGCGGGACCAGTGTGGGGCTGACCTGGGGTGATCCGGCCAAGGGCAAAGCGCCGTTCATCATCACGATGGCGAAGCGGGGCGAGCAGTTGAGGACGGTCGGGCACGTCAACCCGGGGACGGAGGAGTTCGTGGAGCAGGGGCTCAACGCCAACCTCGACTACTGCTTCGCAGTGGTGGCGGTCTATTCGACCAAGCAGGTCTCCAGTTCTGTCCAGGTGTGCACGAAGCGGGGGACCGCTCGTCCACAGCGATGAGACACGGGTACCCGCGGGCGAGCGGCTTTCCCTATGATGGCCTGCGTCCTTGAGGCGGATTGACCGGAATCGACAGGAGGACAGCTGCGGTGACCAGCGCAGAGGCGGTACGGAGGCGACGCCTGCCCAGCCGGGGGCAACTGGTCACGATGGCCACCGTGCTCGTGCTGGTGGCCGGGCTCGGGCTCACCATGAGGGGGCTCGGCACCGCTGACAAGGCGCTGGCCAGCTTCGACGCCGCCTCCTGGGTGTGGAGCAAGGGCAAGGGCGAGCTGGCCCGGATCAACGGCACGGCCGCCCGCATCGACACTCGCGCGGACGTCAACCAGGCTCGTGGGCACGCGTTGCAGGTGAGCCAGAGTGACCGGTTCGTGCTGCTTCGTGACGTCAACACCGGTGCGATCGCCTCGATGGACCTCACCGATCTCATGGCGTACTGGAATCAGCAGTCGGAGCCGGGCATCGGCGTGAGCGTGGCCCTGCACGACGACAGCGCCTTCATCGTCGACGCCGTTCAGGGCAAGGTTCAGCAGGTCGACCCGGCCTCGTTGCAGCCGGTGGGGGAGTCGTTGCAGTTCCCGCCGGGCATCAGCGGTGGCATCTTCGACGGGGCGGGCCGGCTGTGGATCGCCGCGCCCAGTGAGGGCACCGTCACCGCTATCGACCCGGGTGCGGCCGCCCCGGTGCGGGTTCGCACCGACTCGGTGGCCGCCGCCAGCCACGACCTGGCCGTCTCCGCCCTGGACAAGGGCATCGCCGTGCTCGACCGGACCACCAACGCGCTCACCGTGATCGGGGAGAACGGGCCGGGCCGGCCGACCACGCTGCCGCTGACCGGGCCGGGTGAGCTGCCCGAGCGCACCGAGGGTGACATCATCGCGATCACCGTGCCGGACGAGCGGCGCGTCTACACCGTCGGCACCGACGGGCAGGGGGTGCGCGACGTCACCGTCCCGGACGACGGCGGCGACCTCGGGCCGGCCGTGCCGTACGAGGATTATCTGTATGTGCCGGAGGACGACGGCACGGTGCACGTCATCAACCAGGACGGCCAGCCCGAGCAGCCGATCGACATCGAGCGGCCGGGCGGCGACCTGGAGTTGGAGGTGCGGGAGGAGCACCTGTTCATCAACGCGCCCGGCGCCACCACGGCCCGCGTCGTCGACGGCAACCACACGGTCCGCCCGGTCAACAAGGAGCGCGACGACGTCGTCGGCGGCGACCCGCCGAAGGTGAAGACGCCGCCCGCCCCGCCGAAGCAGGAGAAGCCGAAGAAGCCGGTCGCCGCCAAGCCGGGCGCGCCCCGCGGTGTCCGCGCCGCCGCCGGCAACGCCGAGGTCCGCGTGTCGTGGCAGTCGGCGGCGGACAACGGCGCCCCGATCACCCGGTACGTGGTGGCCGGCGCCGGGCGCACCTTCCCGGTCGGCGCCGACCAGCGGTCGCTCGTCATCGACGGGCTGACCAACGGGCAGACGTACCGGTTCGAGGTGCACGCCGTGAACCGCAAGGGCGACGGGCCCGGCCGGATGAGCAACGCGGTCATGCCGACCGCCGAGGTGCCGGACCCGCCGGGCACACCGGTCGCCGAGGCGAAGACCGACGGCACGGTCGGCGTCACCTGGCCGGCCGCCAACGGCCAGGGTCGCAAGATCCAGCGGTACGCGGTGACCGCCATTTCCGAGGGCGTCAGCTCCCCGATCGGCGAGTCGACCACCACCACCCTCGCGGTGGCCGCCGGTCAGCTCGAATTCGGCAAGCAGTACGCGTTCACCGTCGTCGCGGTCAACGACAAGGGCGCCGGCTCGAAGGCCTCCGCGGTCAGCAACACGATCGTTCCGTTCAGCAAGCCGGCCAAGCCGGAGAACGTGGAGGCCGCCACGGTCGCCGCGCAGGCCGGCGCGATCAGCGTCACCTGGACGGCGCCGGCCGACAACGGCCGCCCCATCACCGAGTACGTGGTGAAGGCCGGCGGTAAGGAGACGAAGGTCGCCGAGACCTCGGTCACCCTGACCGGGCTCGGCACGGGCGCCACCGTGCAGGTCGAGGTGACCGCGGTGAACGAGGCCGGCCCGAGCGACGCGGCGACCGCCACCGCCCGCACGGTGGCCGCGCCGACGGTCACCATGACCGGGGTCGACCCGACCTTCAACACGGCGAAGGTGTCGTTCACGGTGAACAACGGCGGCGGCACGGCCACCTGCACGCTCACCGTCTCCGGTGGCGGCAAGGGCTCCAGCGGCAGCTGCACCAGCCTCAGCGCCAGCGGGCTGAAGCCGAGCACCGCCTACACGTTCACGGTCACCGCCAAGAACGCGGCCGGCAGCGCCGCGAAGAACATGGCCAAGACGACCGACGCCCTGTACGGCACGGCCACCTGCATCAACGGGGACAGCGGGGACCAGAGGACGTACTGCGACTCCGACGTGTCCGGCCGCAACGGCAACGAGATCTTCAAGGGCACCCGGCAGGACGACGACCAGCAGGCGGGCTGGGTCAAGAACGGGACCCGGCTCCAGGCGTACTGCAAGAAGACCGGTGAAGAGGTCTACGCGTACGTCTACAACAAGGACAAGAGAAGCACGTGGTGGATTCAGGTGAACTACGAGGGCAAGACCTACATCCCGTGGGCGTGGCTGAACCTCGACGGCGGGGACGACCTGGCGGACCTGCCGACGTGCTGACGCCCGCTCACGTACAGGGATTCGCCGACGTCGCCGGGGAACTGGCCACCCGGATCGGCACCGTCGTCCTCGGCAAGCCCGAGGTGGTCCGGCTCGCCCTCACCGCGCTGTTCGCGCAGGGGCACGTCCTGCTCGAGGACGTGCCCGGCGTCGGCAAGACCACCCTGGCCCGGGCGCTCGCCGCGTCCATCCGCGGGCAGTGGCGGCGCATCCAGTTCACCCCCGACCTGCTGCCCTCCGACGTCTCCGGCGTCACCGTGTTCAACCAGGCCAGCCGCGGCTTCGAGTTCCACCCGGGCCCGGTCTTCGCGAACCTGGTGATCGCCGACGAGATCAACCGGGCGTCGCCGAAGACCCAGTCGGCGCTGCTCGAGGTGATGGAGGAGCGCCGGGTCACCGTCGACGGCGTGCCGCACCCGGTGCCGCAGCCGTTCCTGGTCGTCGCCACCCAGAACCCGGTCGAGATGGACGGCACCTACCGGCTGCCCGAGGCCCAGCTCGACCGCTTCCTGGTCAAGCTGTCCGTCGGCTACCCGGACGAGGACGTCGAGATCGAGGTGCTGCGCGGGGCGGCCGTCCGGTCCCCGGACACCCTCGAACCGGTCACCGACACCACCATGATCGGCGAGATGGCGCGGATGGTCGCGGCCGTCCACATCGCCGACCCCCTTTATGCGTACGCCGTGCGCCTGGCCGCCGCGACCAGGAACCATCCTCAGGTCCGCGTCGGTGTCAGCCCCCGTGGGGTGATCGCGCTGACCCGGGCCGCCAGCGCATATGCGCTGATCAGCGGCCGGGCGTACGTGCTGCCCGAGGACTTCAAGGACCTGATCGAGCCGGTCTTCGCCCACCGGGTGCTGCTGTCCGCCGACGCCCAGCTGCGCGGGGTGACCGCGGCCGACGTGCTCGCCGACGCGCTGCGGTCGGTGCCCGTCCCGCTGCCCGAGCACCAGCATTCCCCGGCCTGATCCGTTGCGCGGCCCTCACGACCCGAAACATCAGCGCAGTGGGATGACCGCCCGCGGCATCGCGCTCGCGGCCACCGCCGGGATCCTGCTCGGCACCGGATTCCGCTACGGCTACCCCGACCTGGCGCTGCTGGGGGCGGCCGCCGGGATCGCGGTCGTCGCGGCGCTGGTCTTCGCGTTCTGGCGGCCCCGCCTCGGCGTCGCCCGTGTCGCCGAACCCGACCGGGTGGCCCGCGGCGAACCCGCCGACGTCACCCTCACCATCAGCAACACCAGTAAGGTGCGGGCGGCCAGCCTGATCGCCACCGACCGCTGCGGCGCCGCGACCGTCGACGTGCCGCTGCTGCGCCTGCGGGCCGGGCACGACACCGTCGAGAGCTATCCGGTGCCCACCCATCGGCGTGGGCTCGTACCGATCGGGCCGCTGCACGTCACCCGCCGTGACCCGCTCGGGCTGATCACCCTGAACCGGGCCTACGGCGGCACCACGATCGTCCGCGTCTACCCGCGCGTGCACCCGATGCGGGCCGTCCCGGCCGGGCTCACCCGCAGCCTCGACGGGCGCGTCGACAAGGTGCCGCAGGGCTCGATCACCTTCGACACGCTGCGGGAGTACGTGCCCGGCGACGAACTGCGGCGGGTCCACTGGCGCAGCAGCGCCAAGGTCGGCGAGCTCATGGTCCGCGAACAGCTCGACACCTCCGAGCCGCAGATCGTCGTCCTGCTCGACGACCGGGCCACCGCCCACCGCGGGGACAGTTTCGAGGACGCCTGCGAGGCGGCCGCGTCGATCGTCGTCGCCGCGGTGCGTGAGGACCTGCCGGTCACCCTGCACCTGGTCGCCGCCACGCTCAGCGGGCCGCACCTCGACGTGCTCACCGAGGCGACCCTCGGCGACGGGGACCTCGACGCCACCCTGCGTCACCTGCGGGCGCAGAAACTCGGCGACACACTGATCTTCCTGACCGGGCCGGGCGGGCGCGACGATCTCGGTGCGCTCAGTGGACTGCGCTCGGCGTACCCCATCGCTCTGGCCGGAATCCTCGGCGACCGCGACTCCTCGCCCGCCGCGCCCACCGACCGCCTGTTGGTGATCGAGGCCGCCGACGGCGCCGAGTTCGCCGCCGCCTGGGACGGGGTCCGCGGATGGTGACCCGGGTGCTGCGGCGTGCCGTCGTGCCGGTCGCGCTGGCCGGCATGCTCATGCTGGCCGGCGCGGCGCTCGGCGGGATCTATGCCGACGGTCTGCTGTTCCGTCTGGTGGCGGGCGCGGCGATCGGGTCGGTGGCGGTCGGGGTCGCGGCCCGGCGGCTGCCCTCGTGGACGGTGGCGCCGATCTCGGCCGTGCTCCTCGGCGGGTATGCGGCGCTCGCCCTGTATCTGGCCGCCGGGGATGGCGGGCTGACGCTCACGGTCGCCCGGGACGCGCTCGCCAACGGGATTCCGCGCCTGCTCACGGCCATGATCCCGATCGAGCCCACGCCGGACACGGTGATCATCGCGGTGGGCGCGGTGTGGGTGGCGGGTCTCGCCGCCACCGAGATCGCGGTACGCGGTGGGCGGGTGCTGCTCGGCTGTCTGCCGCCGGCGCTGGTCTACGCGGGGGCGCTCTACGTGGTCGGGCCCAACGCCTCGGCGGCGACGATCTGGACGCTGACCTTCGCGGGGCTGGTCGTGGCCGCTCTCGCCAGCACGTCGGTGACCGGGGCGAAGACGCACGCGGCCGTGCGGGCGCGGGCGCTCGGTGGCGCGGCCGCCGGGCTGGCGGTCGTTCTCGGCCTGATCGCGGCCACCGGTCCGTGGGTTGCCGGCCGGGTCACCGCGACGCCGGTCGACCCACGACGGTACGTGCAGCCGCCCCGCGTCGACAGCCTGGACGAGAGTCCGCTCAACCGGATCTCGGGGTGGGCGCTCGACCCCACGCAGCAGCTGCTGGAGTTCCGGCCGGGCTTCGTGCCGGCGGCCGCTCCGTCCGCCTCTGCGAAGAAGCCCGCCGCCCAGCCTGAGGTTCGGCTGCGGCTCGCCGTGCTCTCCGACTACGACGGGGTCACCTGGCGCGTCGGCGGGATCTACCGGAACGCCGGGCGCGTGCTGCCCCCGCCCACCACGCCGGCCGGTGCCCAGGTCAGCGAGTCGCAGCAGCAGATCACGATCACCGGGCTGACCGGGCGGCTACTTCCGGCCGTGCCGACGCCCACCCGGATCACCGGGGCGCGGGTCGCCTACGACGCGGCGACCGGCACCCTGATCCGGCCGGAAGGACTGACCGACGGGCTCCGCTACACGGCCATCTCCCAGACGCAGACGCCCGACCTCAATCTGCTGCCGATCGCCGAGGTGCCGTCCGGGGACGCGTGGGTCCGCTACCTGAAGGTCGGCCAGAACACGCCCAAGCAGATCGAAGGCCTCGCCGAGCATCTCGCCGAGGGGTACAGCGCCGCCTACGACCGGGCCGTGGTGATCGAGCAGTTCCTGGCCGAGCACTACCGGCACGTGGCCGACGCGCCGAGCGGGCACGCCTATCCCAACCTCGCCCACTTCCTCTTCGGGCGGCGCGACCTCGGCGGCCAGAAGGGCACCTCGGAGCAGTTCGCTGCGGCATACGCGCTGTTGGCGAGACTGACCGGTCTGCCCAGCCGGGTGGTGGTCGGGTTCACGGCGCCCGCCGCCGGTGGACCGGTCACCGCCGGTGACGCGCTCGCCTGGCCGGAGGTGTACTTCGACGGGGTCGGGTGGGTGGCCTTCGACCCGATGCCGAAGAGCGACACCGTGCGGCCGGTCGAGGAGGACTACACCCCGCCGAAGCCCACCCCGCCGCCGTCACCGTCGGACACCCCGGCGCCTACCGCTGAGGAGTCGTCGGCTCCGCCGTCCGCGGTCGTGGCCGCGCCGACCGCGGGTGGGCCGTCCACCGTGCTCGTCGCTTCCGGGGTGTCGGGTGGTGTGGTGTTCGTGCTGGTGGGTGCGGCTCTGGCGGTGGTGGCGCTGCGGTCCGCCCAACGGCGGCGGCGGCTCACCTTCGGGGATCCGGCTCAGCGGATCACCGGGGCCTGGCTGGAGTTCACCGACGCGCTGCGGCTGGCCGGGCATCCGGTTCCGTCGCATCTGTCGGCCACCGAGGCGGCCGGGCACGCGTCGGTGCTGCCATCGCCACCGAAACGAACCGGTCTGCTGCGCCGGGCGGTCCCGGTCACGCCACCCGCGCCGGCGCCGGAACCAACACCACTGCCGCCGCTGGATGCGCTGGTGGACGCGGTCAACACGGCCGGGTTCGCGCCGGAGGCCGCCGACGCGGGACAGGCGGACCGAGCGGGGGAGCAGGTGGTCGCCTACTCCACCGCGCTGCGGGAACGTCGCAACCGGTGGCAACGGATGCTGTGGGCCGTACGCCCAGGGCCGTTGCGGTGGAATCGCTCACCCGGCGGCAAATCGCCTGGCTGAGGTCGCGCTTCACAAAGGGAGGACTCGCCGGGGCGACCGCGAAGCGGCTGGGGGCGGCCGCCCCGGCGAGCGTCTACGGGCCGGTCACCCCGGTCGCGACACAGGCCGTGCCGGGCTGCCCAGGATCACGTTGCGCAGGGTCGCGCCGTCGGCCAACTGGAACAGCGGGTCCTGGCCCTCGTCCTGGCCGCCGTCACCGAGCGCGCCGCCACCGACGAACCGCTGGTTCTCGCCGTCGAACACACCGGTGACCTCGATCGTCTCGGTCACCACCTGCTCGCCGGTGGCCTCCGGAACCGCGGCCGAGGCGAAGTTCGTGAAGACGACCGCGGCGCCCAGCCCGAGAGCGACGACGGCCATCCCGATCACTCTGCTTCTGAAATGCCGTAATTGCGCCATCACGTGCCTTTCGGTAGCAGGGACGGGTTTCACTCCATAGGCACGGATCCTGATGGAAAGCGGTTTCCTCCAGGTCGCATAGTTAAGGATCAATTAAGGTGCGTCGCCGTACTCCGCACGGACATCCCGCCCATCACTCCGCTCACTGACAACCCGCCGGTACGCCCCCGCGGCCAGTGCCCCCGCCAGCACGACGACGGCCAGGTCACTGACCACGCCCAGCACGGTCGACGTCGGCACATAGGCCGGGGCGAAGGCGGCCCCGGCCGCGGCGGCGATCAACCCGGCCGACCAGCCGGCGACCACATGACGGGGCGACCACCCGGCCCTCCGGGACCAGGCCGGCACCAGAACGACCGCCGCCACGACGACGGCCACCCGCACCCCGACACCGAGCCGGCCGGTAGCGAACCACAAACCGATGTGGACGGCCAGCAGCACCGACCCGAACAGCAGCGGATGCGGCACCCACCCCACACCCGGCCGCGGCGTGCGCCGCCACCGGGGCAGCAACGCCACACCGACCAGCGCGACGATCACCGCCACGGCGAGCCCCAGTTGCGCCGGAGACAGCACGAACCCCTTCCGGCCGTCCTCGTCATCCGCGAAGATCATCAGGCTGCCCAGCAGGTAGAGCACACCGACACCGAGCAGGCCACGTCCACCCAGCCAGGGCCGGTGCCGGTACGGCGTACGCAGAAACGCCTCCACCAGCATGATCGGCGCACAGATGCTCAGCAGAACGTGATTACCGACGTAGTCGAGTGCCTTCTCGGCGAACCCCGGAGCCGACCCCGCGAACTCGGTGTCGTCCAGAAACCCCGGATTGAACAGCGACTGATCCACCAGCCCCGCCTGCACCACCCCGAACGCCGCCGCGAGCAGCACGATCACCGGCCAGCCGCCCCCACTACGACGGGCCGCCTCCCGAATGAGCACCGCCGCACCGCCGTAGAGCGGCCCCAGAAACAGAATCAGAAGCGGATACCAGGTGACCGGAAAACCACCCCACGACGCCTCCGCCGCCCACGGTGCCAGCACCAGCAGCGCCACCACCGGCGCCCAGCGCGCACGCTCCATCCCGTCGCCTCCCGTCCAGTCCGCGAGACCTCAACTCTCGCGAACCGTCCGGAAGCCCAGAACCGACCAAAGTCGATGAGGACGTCAACCGACGTACATACAGCTGTAGAGCAAAGCGAACAACCCCACCGCCGGAAGCAGGCTCAGCGCCCACCCCGAAGCCGCCGCGATCTTCGCCCCCCGGAATCGGTACAGCATCGCCCCCAGGAACAACGCCAGAAGAACCGCCCAGGTCAGGGCAGTCCCGATGACCGAACCCGTCCCGTTGTCGCTGAGCCCCTCCATCCACGCCACCTCGGCCCTCGCGGCCAGATAGAAGAACGGAATCGCACCCGCGATCACCCACAACGTCCTGCCGAACACCGATGCGGTAACCCGCAGACCCCGCTCTTCCCCGATCATGGCGACATTCTCACCCATCACTTCAACCCCCATTTCCGGTACGGCTACCCGAACCCGCCGTACCAGACCCGCAAGCCGCTGCCCACTCCCGCCTTTGCCGCGCCCGCCGGGCTTAGCTGCCCACTCACCCGCCATATACGATCCGCCGATGTCGTCCATCGCCTCGCTGCACATCGTCAAGCTCGGTGATCTGCCGGCAATCGTCAGCGCCGCCGGTCAGGAACGTGTGTGGGAGGCGATCCAGCATTCAGGCCGGGAAACGGGCGAGGAATACGGCTGGTCCGGCTACGTCATGCTGAACATCCTGGACAACCTGGACGTAACGCTGGAGAACCCCGACCTCCACGAATCGGCCGAGGCGATCAGCGCGGACTTCGGCCACACCACGCTGATCACCAGCAACGCCAAGGAATTCCTCGACCGGCTCGACCCGGCCGCCCACGAGATCGACGACCTGCTCGACGGCCCCATCGACCTGCAACTCGACGCCGAAGAATCCCGTCACGCGGTGGAGGACACGCTGTCGCTGTTGCGCGAGGCGATCGCCGGCCTCGCCGACGACGAGCTACTCCTGCTCACCATCGGCTGACCCTCCGTCCCTGCAGGACCGCCCGGTGAGCGAAAACGACGGTCATGGCACCCGTCGTCGCCGCGCAGCCGTCTTCGTCGGATCAGTGGTGGGCCGCGTTGCCCGAATCAGGCGGGCCCGGCGACCTCCAAGTCGACGAGAAAGCCCCGGGCCTGCCACTGCTCTGCAGGAAGGTGCTCGCGGGCCGACCGGAAGTACTCCTCGGGGCTCATGATCTGCAGGGTGCCGGGCTCGGGTTCCCAGTCGTCCGGCACGGGTTCGCCGAAGGACGGTTCGTCGCGCAGACGGGTGGGGCAGGCATCAGGAACGTCGGTCAGGCGCGCGCCCCCGGGCCGGCGGATCCACTCGCTGGTGCCGCGATCGTGCAGGTCATGCACAACGCGGACCCGCCGGACGATGCCCACCGTGACGGGCAGATCACCGATGATGCTCAGGAAGGCGTCGAAGCCCAGGCATCCGTCGAGCGTGACGTCACCCGCCCGATGATCGCCCTCCCGGATCGCGCGCAGGTCGCCGGCCTCGATGAGTTGCGCCCAGGGCTGTCCGTCGACATCGAGCAACGTGCCGGCCCGTACGACGATCTGGTGCAGCAGCAGGTCCTCGGGGAGATCCGGGGCGTCGAGCCATCTGAGGCGGGTCGAGACCTGTTCGCCCAGTGACCACGTGGTGTCGCGCGGAGCAGTGTCGAGTAGGACCGGCCAGAGCATCGATCCATCGTTTCACTGACGGTGAGGGCGGATGGGCGATGGGGCCATCCGCGTTCGCATGGTGCTCCGGCCGTTCACGCTGTCCTGTGACCGCGCCACCCGGGTGATCAAGATCTGCAAGCCGTTCGGGAACCCGTCACCGTGACCAAACACCGAACGTCTCCGTCTGGTCGAGTAGGAGCGAGGTCGGCTTCACCTACGGAAACGGGTTCAAAGACGCCCACTTGCGGCGAAAGCCCTCTGGCGGCGGCACTGGCGAACCTCGATCCGGTTGAAGCGCGTCTGCCGAAGACCTCCCTCGACGCTGTCCGGTCGCTCGCCCGTCGACCCGTGACGCCGTTCACCAGCGCCTACGAATGCCTTGCCGAATCGCCACATTCTTTGCGGCGTCGGAGAGGGCCGGATTCGCCCCCGTGTTCGGCAGCCCAGCCCTTCGCGAGCGTGCTCTACAGTCACGCCATGATCGGTGAGTCGCCCTGGTGGCATTACGTTGTGACGGCCCTTTTCGCGGGCGTCCCAGCCCTGGTGGGCGCCGGGTTGATCGTCGCCGCGGTGAGGCACTGGAGCAAGCTGCGCACCCTCACCGCCTCAGGCCGGCAGACGACCGCCCGCGTGGTCGACAACCAGTTGGAATCCTGGTCGGACGGCCAGACCCGTTTCCGCCCGGTGGTCACTTTCCAAACCGATTCGGGCCAGGAAGTGACGACAGCACTCGCCGACCTGGACGGGTTCCGATCCCACATCATCGGCACCGAAGTCCCCGTGATCTACGACCCCCAGAAGCCTTCCGAAGCGACACCGGCGCAAAAAGGCGGCGGACGGCTCGTCACCACGGTGGTGGTCGGCATGCTCTTCCTGGTGTTCGCCATATGCGCCTACCCGGCGATCACCGCGGTACTGGATGCGTTCGGTGACTTCGGTGACTTCGGCAGCTCCGTCGATTCGGTTGACGTCTCAGACCCCGACTTCGACTTCGACTTCGGCGACCTCGAGACACCGTAGTACCGGCAATGACCTGATGACAGGGATGCGCTCTCGGCGGCATGATTAGTCATCGCCCGCACGTTTACGGCTTGCCGTCGCCGGCTTCGGCCATCGTGGTTCAACTGTTTTTGGCGGATGAAAATAGAATGGCATGATCATCCGCTTACACTTCGTGATCGAAGTGCGAAAGAATTCATCTATGAGGCAAGGGTCGCTGTTCAGCAGGGCGCATATAGCGGAGATGCGCAACCCTGCGAAAGCGCGTAACCATTCTCCCGAGCGGGAGGATTTCCGTCGCGCGCAACAACGGCGTCGCGTTTTCGGTCTCGAGCGCCGCCACGCCGAGAAGCTCCGCCGCCTCCGTCGCGACGGCGCCGCCGAACCGGTGCCGACCGGCCTGGGCCACCCTGCCGCGTCTGTCGCGCCGACCGGCCTGGACCATCCTGCTGTGCCTGTCGCGCCGACCCGCCTGGACCATCCTGCTGTGCCTGCCGACGCGGGCAATCCTGCTTTGCCTGCTGTGCCTGTCGCGCCGTCCGCCGCGCCCACCGTGCCGCCGGTCGTTGCCGCTCCGCGGCCACGGGCTGCCGCACGGTGTGCACCGGACAACCGGAGACCGCCTGCCGCAACCGAGTCCCTCTGCGGGACCGCAACCACACCGCCGGCACCGCCCACGCCACGCACGACTGAAGCGCCCTCGACGCCGTACCCCGCGAACTCGCCGACGCGCCCGACAGCGAGTCCGTCTGCACAGGTCAGGCAACTGCGCGCGGCGTCGCCGCCACGCTGGCCGCTGGAATCGGTTCCCCAGGCTTTACTGGCGCGACCCCCGTCGCGGCGCCATCGAAACCCGCGACACCGGCCCACGGGCTGCAAGGGCGATGCTGTACCCCTACCGGGATCCCTCACCTCGGCTTGCCGGCCGCTGACAGCTCGAGCCGCAAACCGGCAACTCGGTTCCGGGCACGGCCACCGAGGCCGCCCCGACGACCCACTGTTCGAGGTGGCATCGTCACGAATGAGCCTGACCAGCACCCGATCACGGCCTCAGCGGCGCCCCGCGCTCCGGCGTTGTCGCATTCACCTCAGCCCACCACACAAAAAGAACGGAAGAACCACCGAATACAACCGGTATCCGATCAATTCTTAATGGACCGGCAAAACCGGGGAGATGTTCGAAATAGAATTGTTCGCCACCCGGATCGTGGGTGGCTGGCGCTCCGCGACGCTGTGCGCGTACATCGGCACGACAAGGCGCGGTTGGAACGCTCGGCCCCGGCTCGTGACGGCGGTGCCGGCCCAGGGTCATTGCGTGTTCGGGTAGCTGCTGGTCACGGCCGTGATGAGGTCGTTTGAACGGCGGTCGGCGCGTCGGTTGGCGCGGGCGATGTTCGTTTCGCCGTTGATGCGGTGCCAGCCGATCGCGGTGTTACGCAGGGTTGCCATGACGGCGGGTCCGGTGCCGGTCCGGGCCTGATGAAGATCCTCACGGAACGTGACATCTCTGACGTTATGGACCTGATTCTCGATCAACCATTCTGATCTGGCCCACTTCTGCAGGTCAGCGGGCTGAGCATCGGCCGCGGACAGGGACGTGACCAGATAGGCGGTCTCCCGGCTGGTCTTGCCCTCGACGGTGCGGGTCCGGGTGATCCGGACTGCTTGCCGGGCGTGCGGGAACGCGATCCCGCCCGGGATCTGCAGGGTGACGGCCTTGACCGTGCGGGTCTCCTTGCGGCCGTGACCACGGTCGCGGGTCCGGTCACCGACCGGGATCTGCGCCCAGGGAACGGCCTTGAGCTGGGCATGAAGGGTGGGCTGGTTGCCCTTGGCCTGGAGCAACAGGTGCGCACCGCGGCGGGTGATCTGCTCGGCGTGGCCGGTCTGGGTGTGCAGTGCGTCGGCGACGAACAGCACCCCGGCAAGGCTGCCCAGCAGGCTCTCCACGGCGTCGAGCAGCGGCGTGAACGACGGGATCTCGTTGCTCTTGGTGTCCACCGTGACCTGGGCGAGGACGATGCCGGTGCCGGTGTCCAGCGCGGACAGCAGGTGCACCTGACGGCCATCGGCCGGCCGGGCACCCCGCAGCGTTTTACCGTCAACGGCGATCACGGTCCGGTAGCGGCGCGGCCGACCGGCGACCGGCGCCGGTGTGCGGGCCCGGAGCCAGCCGGCCAGGACGCTGCTGACCAGGGCGTCGTCGAGGCGGGTCAGTAGCCGCCACACCGTGGTGCCGGCCGGCACGCCCCGGTCGAACCCGAGCCGTTGCTGATCCGGCTCGTCCAGGTCGTACAACCAGTCGGCGATCGCCGTGAACGAGGTGGCGCCGGCCAGGACCGCGCAGACCGCGACCGCCAGCAACGCTGCCAGGGGATAGCGCACCCCGCGAGGATTGCGCGGGTCCGGGACAAGGCTCACGGCGGCAGGAGCCCGCCGCGTTCACCGTCGGTGACCGGCGGTGGTGGCGTGTCGATGCCAGGGGTTGTCACGGTCAGTACGGAGATCAGAGATGATGCCATCGGCGGGTGGAGTCCTCGGTGATCGTGCAGCGTGAAGAACTCCATGATCACCTTGAGGGCTTCACCCGCTCCATCCGCCTCCATATAGGCCGATCACTCGACATCATCCCAGCTCAGAGCGTCTGCCCACGAGAACGCAACGGCCCTGGGTGCCGGCCTGGGGGCAGATCGACGGCCGAGACAGATCTGCCGGGGTAAGGCATCATTGCCGGGCCGCACTCCAGAGCGGCACAGTGGGAAGGCAAGAATGCTATCGATGCGTGAGAAAGTGGCTGCAACGAGGACCGGCCCTCAGCCATGGCGGCCATGGCGCAAGCTGGCCGCGCTGGTCGCCGCCGCGCTCGTTCTCCTCGCCGCCGTCGTGTGGTGGGGGCGCCCTCGACTCGGCGCGGGCAGTCTCGTCGGTCTAGGGAACGGCATGACCTGGGCGAACGACGGGGTCAAGGACGCCCGGATGCTGATCCGGGGGAGACCCGTCGACACCGTTACCGCCACCTTCAGCATCCGCAACGACGGCCGTCTGCCTTTCACGGTGCGTGGACTGGACCTCGCCGACGCGGGTACCTGGTTCGACCGGCAGCAGGTCACGTTCCTGCCCGGGCTCGACGCCGAGGACGGGAACGCGACACCGGCCCGCGAGGTGACGCTGAGCGCCGGGGACGAGGCAAGAGTCTTCTGGTCGCTCGACATGGCCTGCCAGCCGGCGATGCCGGAAGGCGGTACCCGGGAGATCACCACCCTGCCGTTCGAGGTCAGCTGGTGGGGCTTCACCACCACCCGTGAACTGGCCCTGGACCTGCCGATCACCTTCGTCGGCGACGACATCGGCCGCCCACCGGCCCCGAGCGAGTGCCGCATCGACTGACGAACATCGTTGCGCCCTGCTGGCGAGCAGCCTGGCCGGCGCGATGAACCCATCGGGTGGCGCCGTGCCCAGTCGCGGCCGCCGCACCGCCGCGCGGCGACCTGAGCCGCGAGACCGCGGGTGAGCCAGAGCCGGTCCCAGGCCGGGCGCGTCGACGGTCACATGAGGGCGACGAACTTCAGGCCCTTGGCCTGGAGGGCCGGGATGACGGTCTTCAGGGAGGCCAGCGTCTGGGATCGGTCGCCGCCGCCGTCGTGGCAGAGCAGGATCTGGCCGGGTTTGGCGGCGAGCAGACGCTTGGTGATGTGGGCGACGCCGGGGCGGGCCCAGTCGCGTGGGTCGGTGGTCCAGTCCATCGGGATCACGCCGCTCTTGGAGACCGACTCTGCCAGCCCGTTGGACCAGGCGCCGCCGGGGGAGCGGAACAGGTTCGGGGCGACCCCGGTGGTGCTGTAGATCTTGTCTTGAGCGCGGTGGATCTCCTTGAGCATCACGTGCGGCGGCAGCTTGGCCAGCTTGAGCGGATGGCTCCAGGTGTGGTTGGCGATCTGGTGGCCGTCGGCGGCGACGTCACGGGCGGTGGGCTCGTGGCCGAGGACCTGGTTGCCGATCATGCAGAACAGGGCCGGCACGTGGTGCTTCTCCAGCAGGCGCAGGATCGGGGCCGTCCACACCGGGTGCGGGCCGTCGTCGATGGTGAGCGCGATGGCGTCGGTGGGGAACGGGTCGCCCGGAACCAGCTTGCGGAAGTCCTTCAGCGTGTGCACCGGAACCTTGATGATCGGGGTCGTGGGCTTGGGCGTGGTGGGCGCCGGGGTCGGGCTCTGCGAGGGGGCGGGCTCGCTGACGACCAGGTTGGGGGCTTTGGGGGCGTTGGCCGCTTCCGGTTCGCCGCGACCGGCCAGGGCGGCGATCGTGCCGCCGATCAGGGCGGTGCCGGCGGCTGCCGGGATCGCCCAGAGCAGGCGGCGGCGGGCGACGGGTTTCCCCGGCGGCGGTACGACGGTAGGGGCCGGCAGGGCGATCGTCGGTTCGGCGGGCGGCGGGGTGACGGTCGGCGCGGACCGAGGGGCCGGCACGGACGGCAGGGCGACCGTCGACTCCGACGTGGGTTGGAGCGCCGGCTTGGGCGGGATCGGCAGGGCGATCGTCGGCTCCGGGGCGGGCGAGGACTCCCGGCTGACCGGCAGTGCCACCGTCGATTCCGGTGAGCTCCGGGGCTTGGGCAGCGCGATCGTCGGCTCCGATTCGGCGGAGACCACTGTGGTCGGCTCGGACTCATCCACCGCAGACGCGGCGGCTACTGCCGCGGCCACCTCCCCTGCCGAGAGGGCGATGGTCTCTTCGGCCGTATCCTCTATCGGGAGGGCGATGGTCTCTTCAGCCGCCTCCTCCACCGAGAGGGCGACCGTGTCCTCGGCAGCCTCCGACGCTGAGGGTGCGACCGTCGCGTCGGTGATCTCGGCCGCCAACAAGGTCACTGTCGGCTCGGACTCAGTCCCTTCCGAGACGGAATTCGCGGCCGGAGGGACCGCCGACAGATCAGCCGTCGGTTCGGACCCAGCCGAAGACGACAAGCCAACTGTCGTCTCGGAGATCTCCTCGGCCGGCAACGCGACCGTCAGCTCACCGTCACCGAGTTCGCCGGGTTCCGTCAAGGCGACCGTGGGTTCAGCCGACTCATCGACCTTGGCAGGTTCAGCGGACATGCTGTCCTGGGACGCCGCGGCGCGCTTATCGGTGTTCATCGGTGGGATTGTCGCGCGCGCGGTCAAATCGGTCTTCGTCTGTGTCCTGGCTGTGAACCACCCGCGCTGGCGCGATCTGCGTGCCCCTCTCGGTCGCTGACCTGCGGCGGAAACGACAGGTGATCATGCGATCACAGCCCGGCGGGAGCGGGGCCCGGAATCCGCCGCTCCGGTGACGTGCACCACATCCAAGATCGACGCATTTCGTCTCCGGTCACCGCCCCGGAGCGGACCGTCGCCACCATCGGCGCCGCATTGATCGAGTGGTGCACCTGGCTGCGGGATGTCGCCGGCCGGTTCGACCGGTTCCGCCCACTGGCCGCCGGCTGTCTGGGCGGCTGGGAACGGGATGAGGATGCCCGTAAGGGCGCTGTTGCCTTGGGCGATTGGGAGATGCGTTCAGCCTGGCCCGGTCATGGGTCAGATCGCGTGGGTGAGTTCGGTGAACGCTGCGGCGACCCGCCGTATGGGTGCAGTCTCGGTGGCGAGTTCGTAGTGTCCGCGGCGGAGGTTCTGGACGAAGGCATGTCCGGTGATCACGGTCTGGGCGGTGCGGTCGGTCCGTAGCCCGCGCATCGGCCGGAGGTGGTGTTTGAGAGCCGCCACCGCGTCGCGGCGGGCCGTCAGTAGAACAGGCCGTGACGCAGGTACCAGCGCACCGCCACCACGATCACCGCCGGCGGGAACCGGAACCCCGCGAACGCTGATCGAGCAGAAGAGCGCGGACCGGAACGGGCTACGGACTTCACCGGCCCACCATGCCTGATCACCTGGCCAACCGGCACCACAGCACCCGATCACCCAATGCAGCAGCGCCGCGGCGGCCGCGGCGTGCAGCTCGTCGACGTCGTCGGCGACCAGGCATAGGCGGATCACGGTGCCACCCCCGCGGCGGTTACGCCGGCGCGGCCGCGGCCGGTCAGCTTGCGGGTCAGCCATGCGGGCAGCGGTGCGATCGGCAGGTCGTGGGTGACGGTGTACGGCAGGCCGTCGATGACCGAGCCGGGGCCTACCAGGTAGCCCTCGCACGCGCCACGCCGACGGCGGACATCGCCCGGTGGGCCGAGGTGCACCGGTGTCGATGCCCGGCCCCAGCGCGGCGAATGCCCGGTGCTCGGCGTGCGCCGGGCCATGGCTTGCCGCCATGTGGTGGCGCCGCTGATGTCGATGCCAAGCAGCCGGCCGGCAGTGCGTGGTGCCCTACGTCATACATCTGTGTCGTAAAGCGAGTCGGGGTATGCCGCCGATAGAAGGGCGCTAGAGGGGGGCCGGGCGGCTCCGTGATCCGTAGAAAAGGCGAGAGACCGTATGACGATGCTGTTCCTGCGCGAGACGCCACTGCCCACCTCGGTGGTTACGGTGGCCGGGCGGTTGAGGACACCACGGCCGACCGAAAGCACGACGATCGAGAAGATCGTGGACCAGCGGCTGCTGACCACTGAGTTCCAGCCGGTGGTCAGCCTGGACAACCGACACGTGGTCGGCTTCGAGGCCTTCGCCCGGGGCCCGGTGAACACCCCGTTCGCCTCCCCCGCCGCGATGTTTACCGCTGCGGCGGCCACGAACCTGCTCGCCGAACTCGACATGCTCGCCCGGGCGGTCGCCGCGGACGCCGTCCTGAAGGTGGCCCTGCCCGACAAGACGCTGCTGTTCGTCAACGCGCTGCCCCAGGGGCTGCTCGCCGAAACCCCCGACGAGTTCGTCGCCCAGCTGCGCGAGGCTGTCGACCGGCACACGGTCGTCGCCGAGATCGACGATGCGGTGCTCACCGGCGACCCGCTCACCGCGCTGGCCGCAGCCGAACGGGTCCGTGCCCTCGGCGTCCGGGTGGCCATCGACAACTTCGGCGCGAGCACCGACGCGCTCGCGTTACTTCCGATCCTGGCACCTGACGTGATCAAACTCGACATGGCTCTGCTGGCCAATGCCCCCAACGCGCACACCGCGATGGTGCTGGACGCTGTGGCCGGCTACCGCCAGGCCACCGGCGCGCTCGTCGTCGCCCAAGGCGTTGAATACGACAATCAACTTCCGGTCGCCACCAGCCTGGGCGCCCGGCTCGGGCAGGGCTACCTGTTCGGGGCAGGCGCGACGGTCCCCCAGCTGTCCAGCGAAGGCGTCGACCGCATCACCCTGCCGAGAATGGTCACGGCCGATGACGACGACTCCGACCCGCTCGTGCTGCCCGGCGAGGAGATCATCGCGCCGGGAGCCCTGGTGCGGGAACTCGCCGCGCGTTTGGAAAGCACCGCCACAAGCAGTGACATCCCCGCTGCGATGGCCATCGTCTGCCCGAACGGCCGGTTCCCCTCCGGGGCACCGCTGGCCACCGCAAACCAGCTCGCCCGTAACAGCGCGATGACCGTTCTGCTCGCCCCCGACGCGGATCTACGCCCGATCCGACGCGTGCACATGGCGGCCCTGTCGAACGACAACCCGCTGTTCAACCAGACCGCCATCGCCATGATCACCCCGTCTACCGCCGCAGCCCTGGTCGCCACGGCTGTCCCGGACAGCGAGGACTTCTACACCTACCGGTTCAGCCGGGACCGGGACGTGGCCACCAGACTGCTACGCCACCTGATCACCCGCGCCGTCGAGGACGAATAGCTCTGGTCGGGTCGGACGGCACCGGTCCGGCGAACCCGGGCCGGTTGTCCCCTTCGGCTGGCAGCGGGGTGAACCGCTGTACTCACCGGTAGACGGTGACGTGATCGACGTGGATGCCGCGTTCGGCGAGCAGTTCCTCGACGTCGCGATAGAACGGCGCCGGCCGGATGGCGCCGTTCTGTCCGCGACTGGTGCCGATGAGGCATCGATGACCGGAACGGCGGTGCCCCGCTGTCGTGATCCAGGTCACATGTCGGTGTCGTTTGTGGTGATGTGGCGGATTGATGTGATCTTGGGTTGCCCTCCTGGCGCTATGGTGCCGTTCGAAAAATCGGGGAGGAAGACATGAATCTGCTGTTCACGATCGCCAAGAACCGCTGGGCCGCGCTGATCATCGGCCTGGTGCTGATCCCGCTGGGGCTGCTCAATGCGACCTCGACGGACCAGGTCACCTGCGGTGGCCAGGTGATGCAGGAGGGCGACATCTGCGAGACGAGCAGGCGGGGCTCCACGACCGAGCGCTCCTACGACGAGCAGAAGGAGAACGACGTCACCGGCAGCTACATCCTCGCCGGGGTCGGCGGCGTGCTGGTGCTCGTCGGCGCGACCCAGTTCGTGCTGCGTGCCCGCCGCCGCTCCGCCGACGCGACGACCGCCGACGCGCCTGCCACCGCCGCCTGACAGCGCGCCCCGGGTAGGCGCCCGGCGCCTACCCGGGAACGTGGCAGCGCCCCCGATCAGCGGATGCGGATCTCCTGGCGGGAGCGCGTCGGGGTGGTCAGCCGGACCAGGTCGTCGCGGTGCAGGGGCGGCTCGGCCAGGAACAGATCGCTGGGGGCGGGGCCGGGCAGGTCGGCGACGTTGAGGACCCACGCCCCGGGAGCGTTTCGTCCACTCGGTGAGGACGCGCTGTACGACGATCACCTGGTCGCCGTGGCGCGACGGATGGTCATGCGGCAACCGGAATACCCGGCCTACCAGGAGAGCTTGGCAGGGTTATGAGCGCTGACCAGTTCGATCCTCGTGAGTTGCTTGCCGCCGCCCGGCTCGGAGTGCTGGCGACGATCAAGGCCAACGGCCTGCCGCAGTTGTCGCCGGTGACGCCCTACTACGACCGGGACGCCGACACGATCTACGTGTCCATCGTCGAAGGGCGGGCCAAGACCGCCAACCTGCGCCGTGATCCACGGGCCGCCATCGAGGTGACCAGCGCGGACGGCTGGTCGTGGGCGACCGCCGAGGGGCCGGTGACGCTCACCGGGCCGGGCTCCGACCCGTACGGGCCGGAGGTCGAGGCCCTGGTCGGCTACTACCGTAGTGCGGCCGGTGAGCACCCGGACTGGGAGGAGTACCGGCAGGCCATGGTCTCCGACCGGCGCGTGCTGATGGCTCTCCGGGTGAACCGCGTCTACGGCGCGAAACTTCGCTGAACAGTGGCAGGATCAGGGTCGTGCGACTGGAGATCGAGGACAGCGCGACACTGACCTTCGACGACGGCTCACCGGTGCGGTCCGCGTCGGCGATCGCGTCGTTCGGCGACGGCTGGCTGGTGGTGCAGGACGACGCCACCCACGCCGCCTGGTGGCGACCGGATTCGATTACCCCGGTCCGCGTCATCGATCCGATCGGCGGGCTGGACGAGTTCAGTGCGGCGGCCGGCACCAAACACTTGAAACCGGACTTCGAGGCGGCCTGCGCCCTGGCCGGCGGGCAGGTGCTGCTGCTCGGCTCCGGCTCCTCACCGAACCGGATGCGCGCCTCCCTGGTCGGCTCGTCCGGCTACACGGTCGCCGACCTGCGGCCGCTCTACCTCGCGGTCGCCGCCGCCCTCGGCCTCGCCGAGGAGCAGCTCAACCTGGAGGGCGCCTGCCTGGTGGGGGACCGGCTGCGCTGGTTCCAGCGCGGCAACCTGACGGCCGGCGCGCCGAGCGCCTCCGCCGACGTGGACGCGGCCGCCCTGCTCGCCGCGGTCCGCGGTGAGGCCCCGCCCGACCTGGTCCGGGTCGGCGAGGTCCGGGTGCACGACCTCGGCGATGTCGACGGCGTGGCCTTCGCGGTGACCGACGCGGTCACCCTGCCGGACGGGCGGGTGCTGGTCAGCGCCGCCGCCGAGGACACCCCGAACGCGGTCGACGACGGCCCGGTCCTCGCTTCCGGGCTGGCCCTGCTCGACGGCGGTTTCGTGGAGATTCCCGGCGCCGAGAAGGTGGAGGGGCTGACGATCCGGGAGGTCACCGGCGACGGCGTACGCCTCCATGCGGTGGTCGACGCCGACGACTACGACGCGCCGTCACGGCGGCTGGCGCTGCGGCTGATATTGCGTTGAACGTACCGCCGGGGGTTTGCCATGCTCGGTGCGGCCCCGGCGGCTTCAGAAGAAAGCGCCTAAGCAGCGTGCGCACTGGCGATGAAACCACGCTTGTTCGCTGCCATCCTCCGCGACCGATCCTTCACATCGGAACCGCTACGGGGCCACCCTTTCTCGTAGAAGTACAGAGGTGTGCCCATGTCCAGTGAGGTGATCATTCGTAGCGGATTCCGTGGCCTGCGCTACGTCGACGGCCGGTTCGACCAGGTCCTCGATCCCGGCCGGTACGACGTGCCGGTCAGCCGGTGGGGCCGCCGGGTGCCGAAGGTCGAGATCCTCATCGTCGACCTGCGCGAGCGTGAGCTCAACATCAAGGGCCAGGAGATCCTGACCGTCGACAAGGTCGCGGTCCGCGTCAACATCATCACCCACTTCCGGGTCGTCGACCCGGTCGCCGCCGTGGAGCGGGTGGCCGACTACGGCGACCGCGTCTACAGCGACGTCCAGCTCGCCGCCCGGCGTTCGCTGGCGTCCATGACGCTCGAGGGCATCCTCACCAACCGCAACCAGCTCAGCGAGGACATCCTGCGCGACGTCGAGGGCGTCTCGGCCGGCTACGGCGTCGAGATCATCCGCGCCGACGTGAAGGACCTGATCTTCCCGGGCAACCTCCAGGACGTCATGAACCGGGTGCTCACCGCCCAGCGGCTCGCCGAGGCGCAGATGATCGAGGCGCGCACGAAGGCGGACCGGGAGCGGCTCGCCGCCGAGGCCGACGCCGAGGCGAAGCGGATCCGCGCCGACGCCGAGGTCGACGCGCTGCGCCGGCTCGCCGACGCGGCCCAGGCGTACGCCGAGCATCCGGCCCTGCTGCGGCTGCGCGAACTGGAGACGCTCGGCGCGCTCGGCGCCAACGCGGCGGCCCGTCTGTACATCGGCTTCGACAAGCACAGTGATCAACTGAACGACTAGACCTCCTCAAGCCGGTGACGGCGCGACCGATCAGACACGTCGCGCCATCACTCGGACCCCGGAGGTCATCTGTCATGCGTCTCGTTCCACCCCTGCTACGCCGGCCCCGGGCCGCGCTGGCAGCCGGCGCCGTCGCCCTGGTCGCGGCCGTCGCGGCGGCACTTCTGTTCAACGGCGGCCCGGCCGCGGCCACCTGGAAGACCCTGTCCGGCACCCCGACCTGCGACTGTGTCGTCAAGGACAGCGGCAGCGGGAAGTACCGGGCGGTCTTCGGCTACGTCAGCAACGCCTCCGCCAACGGCACCATCGCGGCCGGCGACAACAACAGGCTCACGCTGGACGGCGGCACCATGTCCACCGACGCCAAGGTCACCACCGTCTTCCAGCCGGGCACCCACAAGGCGTCCTTCACCACCGGCTGGGTCACCAAGGAGACCAGCGTCACCTGGAAGGTCGGCGGCAAGGAGGTCACCGCCAACTGGAAGCGCCCCACCTGCGGCAACGACGTCAGCCTGCCCGCCGGTGGCAACGGCTTCGGCCCGATCCTGGCGTTTCTGGCGGCCGGTGTCGTCGCCGTCGCGGTGACGGTGTGGCGCAAGCGCCGGGGGGCCCGGGTCTCGTGACGCGCAGCGTGCTGGCGGTCGGGGCGCACCCCGACGACATCGAGCTCGGCTGCGGCGGAGCCCTGGCGGCCCACCGGGCCGCCGGGGACGCGGTGACGATGCTGGTGGTCACCGGTGGCCAGAGCGGCCCCGGCGCCACGGCCGGCCGGCGCGCCGAGGCGGAGGCCGCCGCGTGCAGCCTCGACTGCCTGCTCATCTGGGGGAACCTGGTGGACTGTGCGGTCAGCGCCGACGCCGCCACCATCGCCCTCATCGAACGGGCCCTGGAGCGGACCAGGGCCGACGTCGTCTACGTGCACGCGCCCGACGACTCGCACCAGGACCATCGGGCGGTCGCCGCGGCCACCGTCTCGGCGGCCCGGCACATCCGCCGGGTGCTGCACTACCGCAGCCCGTCCACCACGAGGTTCGAGCCGTCGGTGTACGTCGACATCGCCGCCCACCTGGACCGCAAGCTCGACGCCCTGTCGTGTCACCGCAGCCAGGTGGAGAGCTCCGCGATGGTCGACCCCGAGGTGGTGGCCGCGTCGGCCCGCCACTTCGGGGCGCAGGCCCGCATACGGTACGCCGAGGCGTTCGTCCCCGGCCGTTTCGTCTGGGATCTGGCCCCGCTGCCGGTCCTCCCCGACGACCTGGTGGGGGCCGGCGACTACCTGATGGCCAGGACAGCGGCATGACCGGGCGGGGGCGCCGCCGGGCGGTGTCCCCGCACCACCGCCTCGGTCTGCTCGCCCACCTCGCCGTCTTCGCGGTCACCGTCGCGGTCCTCGGGCTGGACTCCACGCTCGGCTGGATCGCGACCGTACTCAACGTGGTCTTTCTGCTGTTCTTCTTCCGGCACCTCGGGTTCGCGGTCGCCGCCGCCCGCTGGACCGAACGCGACCTGGACGCCCCGCTCGTCGGCGCCGAGTCGTTCACCCCGCCGGTGGCCGTGCTGGTCGCCTGCAAGGACGAGGAACTCGTCGTCGACGGCATGGTCGCGGCCCTGCTGGCGCTGGACTACCCGCACTCGGCGCTGACCGTCGTGGTCGTCGACGACGCCTCCACCGACGGCACCGGCGCCCGCCTGGACGCGCTCGCGGCCGCCGACCCGCGGCTGCGCGTGCTGCACCGGCGGACCGGCGCGGGCGGCGGCAAGTCGGGTGCGCTCAACGACGCCCTCGCCCTCGTCGACGACGCCCAGATCGCGGTCGTCTTCGACGCCGACCACCAGCCCGAACCGGACGTGCTGCGCAGGCTGGTACGCCACTTCCGCGACCCCCGGGTCGGGGCCGTCATGGGCCGGTGCGTGGTGCGCAACGGCGTCGAGTCGTCGCTGGCCTCCACCATCTTCATCGACTACCTGTCCGGCTACCTGGTCAACGAGTACGGCCGGCAGGCGCTCTTCGAACTCCCGGCGTACGGCGGGGCGAACTGCGCCGTGCGGACCGACCTGATCCGGGCGCTCGGCGGCTGGAACCCGCACACCGTCACCGAGGACACCGACCTCACCCTGCGGCTGCTGCTCGACGGATGGCGGGTCCGCTACGACCCGTCGGCGGTCGACTTCGAGGAGGCGGTGCTCTCCTCGCGGCGGTTCTGGAAGCAGCGCTACCGGTGGGCGCGCGGCCATCAGAAGTGCCTGCGCGACTACTGGCGGCCGATCCTCACGACCCGTCACCTGTCGCCGATGGAGAAGCTCGAGACGATGCTTTTCCTCTGGGTCTACCACGTACCGGTGCTGTGTGGTCTTGGTCTTCTCCTCATCGTCCTGCGCGCCCTCGGGATCGGCGACCAGTCGGCGGTCTCCATGGTGTCGCTGTCGGCGCTGCTCTTCGCCGGCCCGTTCACCGAGCTGGCGGTCGGGCTGGTGCTGGGCCGGGTGGAACGAAGGGCGGTGTGGATGTTGATCGGGTTCATCCCGGCGTTCGGGATGTCCATCCTGACCGCCACCAAGGCCTACCTCGACGGCATGTGGGGCACCCTCTACACCTGGTCGAAGACGGCCCGCTCGGGTGTGACATGAGCCGGGTCGAGGAGCGGCTCAACCGGGCGCTCGCCCGGCGGGAACGCCGCTGGAGGCCCGCCGCCACACCGCTGCGCCGCCAGCTCGTGCTGCTCGAGCTGATCGGCGCGGTGGTCGGCTGTGTGGGCGGCTACCTGCTCTTCATCGACCCGGTACGCCGCTTCGAGGTCACCCTGGCCTCCCGGATCATCGACCTGCTCGGCGTCGACCGGGTCTCCGGCGCGCTCGGCGACGGCTTCATCGTCTTCGGCCCGAACCTGGAACCGGTCGTCGCCGAGATGACCGGATCCTGCTCGATCCTGAGCAGTGTGCTGGCCCTGGCCGCGCTGGCCGTGGTCGCCCTCCGGCAGCGCCCGCAGGCCCTTCCCGGCTTCCTGGCGGCCGCCGTCTTCGTCCTCGCCGCCAACCAGGTTCGGCTGCTCGGCTCCCTGCTGGCCGGCCGCTACTTCGCCGTCGACGCGCTGGTCTTCTTCCACGACTGGATCGGCGCGGTCCTCAACTTCGCCTACACCCTGATCGGACTCCTCATCATGATCGGACTGACGATGTACGACGCCCAGCGCGCCGAACAGGACCGCACCGGCCGCCACACCGCCGATCGCCCGGCCGCCTGGGCCCGCCCGGGGCTCGGCCACCGGGTGCCCGTCGAGGACACCCGGGAGCCCGGTGTGCAGATCGCCGCCGTGGTCCACCGGCGGATCCTGCCCAAGGCGGTGTCGCGCCGCCTGGCCCGCCGCCGCGAGCAGCGCCGCATCGACTACCGGGTCGGCCACGAGACCCCGGCCCGCCGCGCCGAGATCATCCGCGAGCTGGCCGGCAAGGGCCTCGGCGTGCACACCGCCACCCTGCTGGCGGTCGCCTCGTACGAAACGGATCCTCTGGTTCTGGACACCCTGGCCGGTGTGGTCGCCGCCCGCCAGTGGGAGCCGGTCGCCGGCGGCGACGTCATCGCGCTGCGCCTGTGGGCCCGCGCCTGGCTGATGCGCGCACCCGGGCAGCGGTCCATCGCCGAGACCGGCCGCCTCGTCGCCGTCACCGGAGCGGGCGGCCCGGCCGGTGTCGCCGTCGTCAAGGCCCTCCAGGCGGCCGGCGACCACGTGCTCGCCCTCGATGCCAACCCCGACGCGGCCGGGCTGCGCCTGGCCGGCCGCAGCGCCGTACTGCCCTGTGCCGGCCACCCCGGCTTCGCGGAAGCCCTGCTCGCCGTCCTCGAGGAGCACCGGCCGGCCGCGCTGGTCTGCACGGTCGCCGAGGAGTACGCCGCCCTCGCCCCGCTCACCCCCGCCATGGACGAGCTGGGCGTGAAGACCTGGCTGCCCGACCCGGCCGCCGCGGAACGCTGCATCGACAAGATCGCCTTCGCGAGGACCATGCACGCCGCCGGTGTGCCGCACCCGGCGACCGCCTGGACCCCGGCCACCCTCGGCCTCGTCCCCGGCCCCTGGGTCGTCAAGCCGGCCCGCGGCCGCGGCAGCCGCGACGTGGTCCTGGTCGACGACCCGGCCGATCTCGGCCGTGCCTTCGCCGCGGTGCCCGGCGCCGTCGTGCAGACCCGCGTCACCGGCCGCGAATTCACCGCGGACACCCTGGTCGGGCCGGACGGCACGCTGCTCGCCTGCGTACCGCGGTGGCGTGACGAGACCCGCGGCGGCGTCTCCGTGCGCGGCACCACGTTCACGTCGGTCGCGGTCACCGAGATCGTCGCCGCCACCCTGCGCGCGGTCGGGCACACCGGGCCCGCCAACGTGCAGGGCTTCGTCGCCGACTCCGGGGACGTCACCGTCGTCGAGGTGAACCCGCGCTTCTCCGGCGGCCTGCCGCTCACCCTCGCGGCCGGTGCCGACGTCGTCGGCGCCTACCTGACCGCGATCCTCGACCCGTCGGCGCCGCTGCCCACGCTCGGCTTCCGGCCCGGCGTGCGGATGGCCCGCCACTTCGCCGAGGTCTACTACACGGCCGACGGCACGCCGGTCGCCGACCCGCTCGACCCGGTCACCTGCTCGGTTCCCGGCTTCGGAGCGGCCAGGCCGATCGCCCACTCACCCTCCGGCCCGGCGTCCCTTCAAACCCCTTCCCCGGTACGGGCGGAGCAGGCTCCCGCGATCGACCAGGGCATGTTCGTGGCGGTGGGATGATGAGGACGCGTCACGTGCTGGTGCCCTTCGGCACCCGGCCCGAGGTCATCAAGCTCGCCCCGGTCGTGCACGCCCTGCGCGCCGCCGGGCACCGGGTCACCGCCGTCGACACCGGCCAGCACCAGGACGCCGTGATGAGCGGCGACATCCAGCGCACTCTCGGCCTCGCCCCGGACCTGCGCCTGCCGAAACCGAACGGCCTCGGCGCCCTGGTCACCGCGGCCGCCGCGGTGCTCCCCGATCAGGGCGCCGACCTGGTGCTGGCGCTCGGTGACACGCACACCGTGCCCGCCTACGCCCTGGCCGCCCGAGGGGCCGGCATCCCGTTCGCACACCTCGAAGCCGGCCTGCGCAGCTTCAACCCGCGCAGCCTCGAAGAGGTCAACCGCCGGGTCGCGGCGGCCACCGCCCAGCTCCACTTCGCACCCACCGACCGGGCCGCCGCGTTTCTGCGCGCCGAGGGCGTACCCGTTGAAAGGATCTTCGTGGTCGGCAACCCGGTGATCGACACCCTGCGTGCGAAGGGCGTCCGGCCGGTGCCGGCCGCCGACCGCGCCGGAGTGCTGGTCACCGCCCACCGCGCGTCCAACGTCGACGACCCGGCCCGGCTGGCCCGCCTCGTCGACGTCGTCGGCCGCCTCGCCGCGATCGGCCCGGTCCGCTTCCCGGTCCACCCGCGCACCCGCGCCCGCCTGCACGAACACGGCCTGGCCGGCCGGCTGGCCGCACTGACCGGGGTGACCTGCGAGGACCCGCTGCCCTATGACGACCTGCTGACCGCCCTGGCCCGCGCACGCGTGGTGGTCACCGACTCCGGCGGCCTCCAGGAGGAGGCGGCCTACCTGGGCGTGCCCGTCGTGGTGCTGCGCCGCTCCACTCCACGCTGGGAAGGCGTCGAGGCCGGAACCGCCGTCCTCACCGGAATCACCAGCAACGCCGAGGCCGACCGCGCGGTAGCCGCCGCCCACCACCTGAGCACCCCGGCCGAGCTGTCCCGGGTGGCCGCGCTGCCCTGCCCGTACGGTGACGGCCACACCGGCGCCCGGGTCGCCGCCCTGCTGGCCGACCCGGCCCTCGATGCGTTGCTCACCCTCGACGAACCCGACCACACCGACGGCACTCTCCCCTGGGAACTCGCGTCATGACCTTCTTCGAGAAGCCCCCGCTGGCCGTCGTCATCGACCTCGACGACACCCTCTACCCACAGTCCACCTACCTGTACGGGGCCTCCCGCGCGGTGGGCCGGGCCGGCGCCGCCGCCGGCCTCGACCAGATCCGCCTCAGCCGTGCGGTCCGCCGCCAGCTCGTCGCGGGCTCGGACCGGGGCGGCACCATCGACCGGGCCCTGGCCGCCTACGGCATCGGCCCCGACCTGGCCGCCGACCTGATCCCCACGCTGGTCGCGGCGTTCACCGCCTACCGCCCCCGCCGCCTGCCGAGCTACCCCGGCGCGAAGGCTGCGCTGGCCGCGATCAGCGCCCGCTACCCGGTAGCCTGCCTCACCGACGGCAACCCGGCGATCCAGCGCGCCAAACTCGCCGCCACCGGCTTGACGGACGCCTTCGCCACCATCGTCATCACCGACGAGCTGGGCGGTCGCACGCTGCGCAAACCCCACCCCGAGGGCCTGCGCCAGGTGGCCGAGACGCTCGGCGTACACCCCTCGGACCTGGTCGTGATCGGCGACCGCCCCGGCAAGGACATGGCCGTGGCGGCGGCCCTGGGCGCCCGCTCCATCCGGGTCCGAACCGGCGAGTACGCCGACGCCCCCGACGCGCCCCCCGCCACCGCCTGCGTCCCCGACCTGACCGCCGCCGCCACCCTCCTCGGCGTCTGACTCTTTCGGCCCCGGGAGCGGTGTGCTCGCCGGTAGCCTTCACCTGGGAGTCTGCGGCGGGTTGGGGGCGATGGCCGTGAACCCGGTAAGCATCGCGGGACGGCCGGAGGCTGCCCCGGTACGCCGGGGTCTGTGGATCTGCGCGGCCACGGTGATCGCGGTGACCCTGGCCGTGGCGCCGGTCGCCGGCCATCGCATGGCTGTTCACCCGAACCTGATCAACGCGTTCTTCGTCCTCATGGCGTCCGCGGACCTGCTGACCGCGCACCTGCTGATGCAGCAGTTCCTGGCCGCCGGCCGGCTGGCGACGCTCGGCCTGTCGTCGGCCTACCTCTACTCCACCCTGATGATGGTTCCCTACGCCGTCGTCTTCACCCGGATCCAGCACCAGGGCATGGACTCGATCTGGGCCGAGGTCTGCGGACCGTGGCTGTTCCTGCTGGTCCTGGGTGGTTTCCCGGCGCTGGTGGCGGCGCAACCGTACGTCGTCGCGGCGCTGCCGGCCCGGTGGAGCGAAGTGGCCCGGCGACGGCGGCGGGTGGCCGCCGTGGTCGCGGCGGGTGCGATGGTCACGCTGGTGGGCGTGGTGACGGCTGTCGTCGTCGGTGCGGCGGAGTGGCTGCCCCGGATCTATCACGGCGGCACACCGACCGGGGCCGTCCGCTGGGCGGTGGCCGCGACGATGCTGGTCACGATCGCCGCCCTGATCACGGTGATCAGAGGCCTGCGTTACCGGCCGCCGGTGGAGGGATGGGTGGTGGTGGCGATCAGCGCGTCCGTGGCCACCGAGACCCTGTTCCTGGCCGCTCCGCATCGCTACACGCTGGCCTACTACATGGCACGGATCACTCTGCTGGTCTCCTCCGGGGTGGTGCTGGTGGCCCTGATAGCCGAGACCGCGAGTCTCTACCGCCGGCTCGCGGCCGCTCACGAGGATCTCGACCGGGCGCATCGCGAACTGGGCCGCCGGGCCGGGAATCTGGCCGTCATGAATCGGGAGCTGGAGGCCGCGGGCGCCTGGAAGAGCGACATCATCGCCACCCTGACCCACGAGATCAACCAGCCGCTGGCGGTGATCTCGGCCTACTCCGAGGAACTGACCCAGGAGTGGGACACCACCACCGACAGCGAACGCCGCGCGGCCGTCCAGACGCTGGGCAGGCGGGTCAACCAGTTGCTCGACATGGCCGCCCACCTGCTCGCCCTCTGCCGCGCCGAGCCGGGCGAGATCGACACCCGGCCCGTCGTCCTGCCGGTCGAGCAGGCGCTGGCCCGTGTCAAGGACAACCTGACGCGAAAGGCCCGGACGAGGGTCAGCGTCGACCCCGGGCCGCCCGGAGCCGCCGTCTGGGCCGACCCGGTGCACATCCACGAGGTGCTGACCAACTTCGTCACGAACGCGGTCAAGTACAGCCCCGGCGACATCCACGTGTCGGCGACCCTCGACAACGCGGACGGCCAGGTCCTGTTCGCCGTCACCGATGAGGGCGACGGGGTGCCGCCGGACTTCGTCGAGCACCTCTTCGACCGCTTCACCCAGGCCGATCGGTCCGGCGGCGAGAGAACCGGCGCCGGGTTCGGTCTCTACCTGTCCCGGCTGCTCGCCGAGGCGAACCACGGCCGCGTCTGGTACGAGGACGCCGTCCCCCACGGCAGCCGGTTCGTGCTGGGCCTGCCCCACGCGCAGCACAGCCCGGAGACCCGCGGCGCCGGGTCACCGCCACTGGCGGGCGCCGCCGACCGAGGTCCGGTGACCAGCCGCGGGTCAGCCGGCGACCGCGAATCGTAGCGGCAACCGGTCCGGTCCCTGGGTGCCGATCGGGGGCCGCCAGCTCACCTCGCCGGCGACGACCGGCGGCCCGAAACGGCGGGTCAGGACCGGGAGCGCCTCCCGCAACTGGGCGTGGGCCAGCGCCGACCCCAGGCAGTAGTGCGGACCGGCGCCGAACTGGAGCAGCGGCGCCTCGCGGACGGCCGTGATGTCGAAGGACCGTCCACCGGGATAGGCGCGCGGATCCCGCTGCGCGGTCGGCACGGCGATGGTCATGAAGGTCCCCGTGGTGACCGGCAGCCCATGGAAGGTGAAGTCCTCGGTCGCGCGGCGGAACACGCTCGCCGCCGACGGCCGCCAGCGCATCGTCTCGATGACGGCGCGGTCGGCCAGTTCGGGCCGGTCGCGCAGCAGCGTCCACTGTCCGGGGTGGTCGGTGAAGCAGACCATCGCGTTGGAGAACTGGTGGCTCGTGTTGTCGTGGGCGCCGAAGACCAGGGTGACCAGCAGGTTGCGCAGCTCCTCCCGGGTGACCGTCGCGTCGACCTGCCAGGCGGCGACCATGTGCGAGATCAGGTCGTCGGCCGGATGCTTCGACCTCTCGTCGATCAGCGTGTCGATGTAGCCGCTCAGCCCCACCACGGCCCGTTCCACGCGTGCCGCGGTGTCCCCGCCGGCGGCCAGGGCGAAGATCAGGCCGATGTCGCTGGACCAGGTGCTGAAGAGGTCGTGGTCGGCGGCGGGCACACCGAGCAGTTCGCTCATCACCGCCAGCGGCAGCCGATCGGCGAACGCGCCGGCGAATTCGGTCTCACCGGCCTCGGCGATCTCGTCGGCCAGTGCCTCGGCCGTCGCCCGGATGAACGGCCGCAGCCCGTCGACGGTGCGGGGTGTGAAGGCCCGCCCGACGATACCGCGCAAACGGCGGTGGTCGGCGCCGTCGTGGTTGACGACCATCGGCACCCACCAGTCGTAGATCGGCCCGGAGGTGATGCCGTCCCGCCGCAGAAAGCCGTCGCCGCCGTGGTCGAGGCGCCGGTCCCGGAGTATCTCCTGCGCCTCCGCGTGGCGCAGCACGATCGGCCCGAGTGGACTGTCGGCAAACCAGCCGGCGTCCTGTGCGGCCAGCACCTCCGGTGCGGCGAAGTCGAACGCCGGATCGACGACATTGAGGAACGGCATGCGGGACCCCCTCGGCCGGTCAGACAGACGTCACCGAGTGTGCCCTGCCGATTACCAAGAGCGGAAGCCGATCGTGCCCGGGCGACATCCCGCCGGAGGCGGCGCCCGGGCATCGATCAGCCCACCCGGGAACGGCTGTCAGGCGTCGATGGCCTGGTAGATGGTGGTCCAGAAATCGTGGAAGGCGTGGGCCGACGCCGAGTTCGAGGCGCCCACCTGGGTGAGCAGCACGCCGACCAGACCGTGCTGCGGGTCGGCGTAGGTGGAGGTGCCCGAGCCGCCGTCCCAGCCGAACTGGCCGACCGGGGCGTAGTCGCCGCGGTAGGTGCGCACCGCCATGCCGAAGCCCCAGCCGCCGTGCTGGCCCTGGCCGAAGGAGATGTGTACGTTGTCGCGGGCCATGGCGGTGCGGGCGGTGTTCTGTTCGGTGGTGAGCCGCGGGGTGGTCATCAGTTCGACCGCCGGGCGGGACAGGATGCCGTCGCCGCCGTTGAGCAGCATCCGGAAGTAGGCGAGGTAGTCGTCGGCCGTCGACACCAGGCCACCGCCGCCGCCGGTGAAGGTGGGCGGGGAGGACCAGCGGCCGCCCTTCGCCTCGTCCCAGACGAGGAACTCGCCGGTCTGCGGGTCGGGGGCGTAGAGGGTGGGCAGCCGGTCGATGTCCTCGGCGGGCACGTGGAAGCCGGTGTCGGTCATGCCGAGCGGGCCGAAGACCCGCTCGGACAGGAACGACTCGAACGACTGGCCGGTGACCCGGGCGACGAGCACCCCGAGCAGGTCGCTGGCGATGTGGTACTGCCAGCGCTCGCCGGGCTGGTGCATCGACCGGGTCGTCGAGCCGCAGCCGGCACTCGTCCAGCAGGATCATCCCGGCCGCCACGGTGACCGGCTTGGACGTGGACGCCATCCGGAAGATGGTGTCCCGCTGGATCGCCGCGCCACCGTCGTGACGCATGGTGCCGAGCGCCTCCACGTGGGTCTCGTCGCCCCGGCTGACCAGTGCGACGAGCCCGGGGATCCGGCCGGAGTCGACATGCCGCGCGAGCACGTCACGTCACCGTTGTAGTCCGGCCGGTGAGAATCGAGTCATCGGAGAGTTCCTCTCGGGTGAGTGTCCTAAGTGTTCTCAGGATTCGAGAGGGTCCTTGTGGCGATCAATAGTGGACATCGCTGAGATCGAGCAGGTCCGCGGCCAGGGCGCGCGCCGGGGAGAGGGAGGCGGCGTCGAGGTCGCGGAAGAGCTTCTGGGCGCGGACGGCGGGCCAGCCGGCCGGCAGGTGCTCGACCGGCAGGCGGGGGTCGCGGCGGATCGCGCCGAGCCATTCGGCGATCAGGCTGAGCCGCGCGGCCAGCGGGTCGGGGTACGGCGCGGGGCCCTCCCACCGGTCCAGGAAGTCCTGGTAGCGGGCGGCCAGCCCGGCCAGGTCGTACGCGTCGCTGACCATCTGTCCGATGTCGGTCAGGTCCGCGGCCCGGGCGTGGAAGACGCGGGCGTGGGCGGACAGCCCGAGACCGTCCACGATGTCTTGCGCCGCGACGGCTCCGGGCGCGATCCACAGCCCGCCCTGCAAGGGCCCGAACCCGGACCATGCGAGCTGTGAGCGCAGGTCGTGGCGTTGCCGCTGCCAGGATTCGGGCAGTGAGAAGCAGAGCAGCGTCCACGTGCCGTCCCAGCGGTCGTTGACGGCGCCGGTCTCCCAGATGCGGGCGCGGCCGTCGCGCAGGATTTCGGCGGCGCGCGGGGTGAGACCGAAATACATCTTGCGGCCGTCGCGCTGCCGGTGCAGCAGACCGCGGTTGACCATGCGGGTGAGGGTGGACCGGGTGGCGTGCGAGGAGATGCCGAGCCGGTCCAGCACGTCGATCACGCTGCCGGAGAAGACGCACACGTCCCGGTCCAGCACGAAATCGCCGAGCAGCATGAGCATCAGCGTCTGTGGATTCGACGGCATGGGCTAGATGTTAGGCACATTCTTGACGGCTGTGTAGGGAAAGCCTAACTTCGATGTCCTGTAACGCACCGGTAACCCGTGGAGGTCATCGTGCGCAGAATCGGATCCCTACTCCTGACACTCACCCTCGCCACGGCCGCCTGCGGCGGCGAAACCGGCGACGAGAGCAACGACGTGATCAAGGTCGGTCAGATCGTCTCGCTGACCGGCAACTACTCCCCGCTCGGCAGCGAGAACCAGAAATCGGTGGCCCTCGCGGTCGAGAAGATCAACGCGGCCGGCGGCATCGGCGGCCGCCGGATCGAACTCGCCGTCCGTGACGACAAGAGCCTGCCCGACCAGGCCGTCCTCGCCTTCAACGAGCTCAAGGACGACTCCGACGCGATCATCGGCTCGCCGTTCAGCAACTCGGCGCTGGCCACCATCCCGCTCGTCGACCGCGAGGAGATCCCCTACATCTCGCTCACCCCGGCGGACGAGCAGGTCAACCCGGTTCATCCGTACGTCTTCGTCGTCCCCGCCCTGTCCGGCACCTACGCCCAGGCCGCCCTGGAGTACTTCCAGGACCGGAAACTCACCCGGATCGCCGTCGCCTACGACACCAAGAGCAGCTACGCGGTCGCCGGATTCAAAGGCCTTCAATCAAAGGCCTCCCAGTACGGCGTGACGCTCGGCCCGATCGAGGAGTTCCAGACCACCGCCACCGAGTTCGGCGCCATCTTCACCCACGTGCGGTCGTCCGACGCCCAGGCCCTGATGCTGTGGGCCACCGGCGCGCCGGCCGTCGCCATCACCAAGCAGTACGCCGCCTCGGGCCTCACCATCCCACTCGTCCTGACCGGCTCGCAGGCCAGCAGACTCTTCCTGGAACCGGCCGGCCCGGCCGCCGAGGGCGCCACCATCGCCAGCAGCGTCGGCGTCGTCGGCGAACACCTCCCGGCCGGCGAACTGAAGACCGCCGTCGACGAGCTGACCAGCGCGTTCACCACCAGGTACGGCTACCCGCCGCCGCAGTTCGCGCAGGACGGCTACAGCGGCGTGAAACTGCTCGCGGCCGCCATCGAGAAGGCCGGCGGCACCGATGCGAAGAAGGTCCGCGACGCCCTCGCTGGTCTCACTCTCACCACCCCCAACGGCACCTACAGATACTCGGCCACCGACCACTCCGGCCTGACCACCGAGTTCATCTCGATCAACACGATCGAGGGTGGCAAGTTCGTCCCCACCGACTTCTCCAAGGGACGATTCCGGTGAGACTGACCGTCGACGGGGTCTCCCGCGCGTTCGGCGGCGTCTACGCCGTCCGCGACGTGAGCCTCACTGTCGAACCGGGCGAGCTGCGCGCTGTCATCGGACCGAACGGCGCCGGAAAGTCGACGCTGTTCGCCCTGATCGGCGGCCAGCTCGCCCCGGACACCGGAAGCGTGGCGCTCGACGGCGAACCCGTCGAGCGCCTCCCCGCCCACCGGCGCGCCGCCCGCGGCGTCGGCATCGTCTTCCAGGCCGCCCGCACCTTCCACGGCATGACCGCCCTCGAGAACGTCATGGTCGGCGCGCACGCCACCACCCGGTCCGGCTTCCTCTCGGCCGCCCTGCGCCTGCCCGGCCACCACCGCGAGGAACGCCACATCCGGCACCGCGCCCTCGCCTGCCTCGACCGCACCGGCCTCGCCGCCTGGGCACACCGCCCCGCCGAGGAACTCCCCCTCGGCCAGCAGCGCGCCCTCCAACTCGCCCGCGCCCTCTGCGGCGAGCCCCGCCTTCTGCTGCTCGACGAACCCGCCTCCGGACTGCGCGCCGCCGAACGCGAACACCTGGCCACCCTCATCGCCGGCCTGCGCGCCGAAGGCCGCACCATCCTCCTGGTCGAACACGACGTCGCCTTCGTGATGCGCCTCGCCGACCGGATCACCGTCCTCGACCTCGGCCGGGTCATCGCCGAAGGCGCCCCCGCCGAGGTCCGCGCCGACCCCCGGGTCATCGCCGCCTACCTGGGTCCCACGGCCGAGAATTCCGAGATCAAGACCGACCCCGCGATGGTACGGCCACCCGCGCCCCGATCCGGCGACAGAGGTGTCCACCCGTGACCGCCGTCGTCGAGACCCGTGCCCTGACCGTCCGGTACTCCGGCGCCACCGCCCTCGACGGCGTCGACCTGACCGTCCACGACCACGAGATGGTCGCCCTCATCGGCGCCAACGGAGCCGGCAAGTCCACCCTGGTCAAAGCCCTCTCCGGGCTGCTGCGGCCGGACTCCGGCACGATCACCGTCTCCGGCCGCCTCGCCCAGGTCCCCGAGGGCCGGGAGATGTTCGGCGACCTCACCGTCGACGACAACCTGCGCCTCGGCGGCTGGCGCAACGGCCGCGGCGGGCGCGACACCACCGGCGTCTACGAACTGCTGCCCGAACTGGCCGGCATCCGCACCCGCAGGGCCGGCGCGCTCTCCGGCGGGCAGCAGCAGATGGTCGCCATCGGCCGCGCCCTGATGGCCCGCCCCGACATCCTGGTCATCGACGAACTCAGCCTCGGCCTCGCCCCACTGATCGTCACCACCCTCGTCGGCCATCTGCGCGCCCTCAACACCGACCGCGGCCTCGCCGTCCTGCTCATCGAACAGAACGCCCGCCTCGCCCTCGACCTGTGCGACCGCGCGTACGTCCTGGAAGCCGGCCGGATCGCCCTGCACGGCCGCGCCGCCGCCCTGGCCCGCGACCCCCGCGTCGCCGCCGCCTACCTGGGCGGCCACATCGAGGTGACCTCATGAGCGACCTGATCGGGTACCTGGTCACCGGGCTCGGTATCGGGGCCGGGTTCGCGCTGGTCGCCAGCGGGCTCGTGGCGATCTACCGGGTCACCCGGGTGGTCAACTTCGCCCAGGGCGCGTTCGCCGTGCTCGCCGCCATGCTGGCCGCCTCCCTGCTCGGCGCCGGCGTCCCGCACGGCCTCGCCGAACTCGGCGGCGTCACGCTCGGCGCACTCACCGGCCTCATCGTCGGCGCCGTCGCGATCGGGCGCCCCGGCACCAGCCCCGGAACCTCGCTTATCGTCACCCTCGGACTGGGCGTGCTGGCGTACGCCGTAGAGATCCTGATCTGGGGAGACCAGCCACGCTCCTATCCGGGCGTGCCCGGCGTGGCCGACCTGGCCGGCGCCCGGCTCCAGGCCCACTACCTGCTGATCATCGCGGTGACCGCGCCGGTCTTCGCCCTGATGGCCTGGTTCTTCACCCGCACCGACCTGGGCCGGGCGCTGTCCGCCTGCGCCTCCAACCGCTACGCCGCCCAGGTCGTCGGCATCGACGTACGCCGGATGGGCCTGCTCGCCTTCACCATCGGCGGCGCCCTCGGCGGCCTCGCCGGAGTCCTCACCACACCGGTGCAGCAGGTCACTTTCGACAGTGACGTCGCTCTGATCGTCAACGGTTTCGCCGCCGCCGTCCTCGGCGGCCTCACCCGGCCGGTGATCGCCCTCGCCGGCGGGCTCCTGCTCGGCGTGGCACAGACCCTGGCCGCCGGCTACGGCGGCGGCGCCTACCAGGTGGAGGTGGCCCTCGTGCTGATGCTCACCGTCATGATCGTCCAGGCGGCCCGCACCGGGCCGGTCGCGGAGACCGCCCGATGAGGCGCCGGCTCCCGGCCGTGCTGCTGCTCGCGGTGCTCACCCTGCTGCCGCCGCTCCTCCCGGAACGGCATCTCGCGACGTTCGTGCTGCTCGCGCTCGCCGCGACGGTCACCGTCGGCGTCTCGCTGTTGATGGGGTACGCGGGACAGGTCTCGCTGGGACAGGCCTCCTTCTACGCGATCGGGGCGTACGCGGCCGGCCTGCTCGCCGTCCACGGAGTCCCGCCCCTGCTCGGCCTGCTCGCCGCCCCGGTGATCGCGGCGGTCGCGGCCACCCTGCTCGGGGCGCCACTGCTCCGGCTACGCGGCCACCACCTGGCCTTCGCCACCCTGGCGGTACAGCTCATCCTGCTGTCCCTGCTCGCCCAGGCCGACTGGGCGGGCGGCGCGATCGGCCTCCAGGGCATCCCACGGTTCTCGATCGGCGGCTTCGAACTGCGTGAGGACCTCGGTTACGCGTACGCCGCAGGGTTCGTCCTGATGATCGCCGTGCTGATCGCGCGCAACGTGATCGAGTCCCGCGCGGGCCGCGGCATGCGCGCCGCCGCCACGAGCGAGACGGCCGCCGCGGCCAGCGGTGTGGCGATCGGCGGCTATCGGCTGGCGGTGTTCGCCCTGTCCGCCGCCTTCGCCGGCCTGGCCGGTGGCGTCTACGCCTTCTACCTGGGATATCTGGCGCCCGGCTCGTTCCCGGTGCTGCTGTCCATCGAGTTCGTGGTGATGGCGGTGGTCGGCGGCCTGGGCACGATCGCCGGCCCGCTGGTCGGCGCTTCCGTGATCGTCCTGCTGGTGCAGGCGCTCAACACCCTGGGCACCCAGCCGGGCATGCCCGGCTACGCCCCGGCCGTCCTCTCCTACGCCGTCTACGCCATCGTCCTGATCGTCTGCGTCCTCTACCTCCCGAAGGGCCTGGTTCCGCCCATCCGTGACCGCCTTTCCGTTCGGCCCGCAACACCGGCCCCCGATCATGTTTAGCTCGAGCTATAGTCGCTGAATGCCGGACTCGCAGAGCCGCCGCTGGTCGATTCGCACCACAGGTCAGGTTCGTGACTGGCTCAGAGCGTTACGGCAGGCAGACCAGCAGACCTACCGATCCGTGAACATCGCGGTTGACATGCTCGCCGAGATCGGACCGGGTCTGGGACGCCCGTTGGTCGACACCCTGACCGGAACGGTGATCAGTAACCTCAAGGAGTTGCGTCCCAGGTCGGGCCGTGACGTCGCGATCCGGATCATCTTCGTGTTCGACCCGTGGTCGCAGGCGGTGCTCCTGATCGCGGGAAACAAGGCGGGTAACTGGGATCGCTGGTATCGGTCGGCGATACCAGCGGCAGAGGTGGCGTATGACGCCTGGCTTGCGGAAGAGCGGAAGAGGCGGGGTGACTCATGACTGAGTTTCACGACTGGGACGACATTCGGGCGGAGCTGCACGACGGGGATGACGAGGCCCTTGTGCGGGAGCGCGCGCGGACCGAGGCCTGGGTCAGTGCGTACCACCTCGCGGAGGAGCGGCAGCGCCTCGGGATGACGCAGCGGCAGGTTGCCGAGTTGATGGGGGTGACGCCGGGGCGGGTCAGCCAGATCGAGAACGGCGACCTCGATGTGAACGAGGTCGCCACCCTCAGCCGTTATGCCCGGGCGTTGGGCGCCCGCATGCGGATCATCTTCGACTACGGCGACGATCTTCGGCAGATTGCCTGATCAGGCCCTGTCGAGGGTTTCTCGGAGGGTGGCGGCGAACGGGCCCGGATCGCCGTGCTGGCCGAATTCGCCGCCGAGGAAGCCGGCGTGGTTGCCCGGGAAGACGGTGGGTTCGAGGCCGAGACGGCCGGCGACCGCGAGGCCGCCCCGGTGGGCCAGCTCGTCGGTGGACTCGGCGCCCACCCCGATCACGATGCGGGTCGACGCGGCGCGCAGGGCGTCGAAGTCCGGCTCGTAAAGGCAGCAGGTCACCAGGTTCTGGCCGAGCAGCACGTCGTCGCGGGAGCCGTCGTCGTCGGCGGGCAGGCCGAAGGCGGCCGGGGCGGGGCCGGGGCGCGAGACGAAATCGGCCGGGACCGGGCCCTTCAACGAGACGATCTCGATGAACTTGACCATCGCCGGGCCCAGGCCGGACTTCTGGTACAGCTCGCGGATGCCGTTGACCGCGGCCACCGCGGTCTCGTGGTCGTCCAGCAGCCGCGTGGTCGGTGGCTCGTGGGCGGCCAGCACCCGGATCAGGCCGGGATGCGCGGCCACCAGGGCCAGCGCGTTGACCGCGCCGCCGCTGCTGGCGAACAGGTCGACCGGGCCGCCGCCGGCCGCCTCGATCACCCGGCGTACGTCGTCGGCGTGCTGCTCCGGCGTCGACTCCGGCGCCGGATCGGTGCGAACGCTGCGGCCGGTGCCGCGCGGGTCGTAGGTGATGACGGTCCGGTCGGTGAAGTGGCCGGCCAGGGTGACGAAGCCGGAAGCGTCCATCGGCGAGCCGATCAACAACAGCGGGGGAGCGGTGGCCGGGGTGGCCGGCTCACGGACGTCGTAGCGCAGAACCGCGCCGGGAACCTCGAGGGTGTGCGTCACGGGTTCGGTCATGACCCGACACTATCCGCCGTAACCGGGCGACCACGGCTCCACCGTGATCTGCCCGGCGTGTCCGTCGGCCGGCCGCCGCACCAGCGTGAACGATTCCGCGCCGGTTCTGGCCGCCCGCGAGATCGACGGAGATCTCCGTCGTTGTCCATCGTCACATCGTCCGGTGTCCGATCGAACCATGTAAGGACAGCGATGTAGGTTACGGTCGCCGAGTCGATCAGAGGGGGAGCGATCGTGACAACATCCGTGGAACGGGCAGTGCCGGTGCAAGCGCCCACCGTGACATTCAGCGCGCGTGAGCGGTGGATCCTGCTGGTCGCCAGCGCATGGCTGGTCATCGGGCTGCAACTGGACGCGTACGCCCACGCCACCACCCCGGAGCTGGAGACCTTCTGGACGCCGTGGCACGGCGTGCTCTACTCCGGCATCGCGGCCTCCGGCTTCACTCTGCTGTGGATCATGCGCTCCCGACTGCCCGGCATCCCCACGTACTCCAGTGTTCTGGCCCTGCCCAACGCGCTGCGCATCCCGCTCGCCGGCATGGCGTTCCTCCTGGTCGGCGGTGGTGTCGACACGCTCTGGCACAACATCTGGGGCATCGAGCAGGGCATGGAGATCTTCGTGAGCCCCAGCCACGAGTTCATCATCCTCGGCATGGTGCTGGTCGCGATGGGCCCGGCGCTGATGCTCGCCGCCAACCCGGGCGACCGGCTCGGCCTCGCCGGCGGTCTCCTCGTCGGCATCTCCACCCTGTTCGCGGCTCTGCCGGTGCACATCTACTCGCTGCACGCCACCGCCCTCGGCTTCCGCCATCTGGGCGCCGACCTCGACCCGGTGCCGGTGTATTCGCCCGACTCGCAGCTCGTGCACGGCTACCTGTTCAGCACCGTCCTGCTGCTCGTGCCGTTCCTCGCGATCGGCCGCCGCTGGCCGCTGCCGCTCGGGCTGCCGGCCGCGCTGGTCAGCCTGATCGCCGTCTTCATGCACCTGATGTTCGACTCGCAGCGTGCCTGGTGGCCGGCGCTGACCGTGGCCGCCGCCGCGATCGCCCTGGAGATCGTGCTGCGCGCCGTGAACCCGCTGGTCAGGCTCGGTGCCAACGCCCGCTGGATCCTCTTCGGCCTGATCACGCCGCCGGCCGTGTGGGGCGCGGTGCTGCTGGTCGGCAAGATCCAGACCGGCACCACCGGCTTCAACATCCACATGGTGAGCGGGCTGATGGTCCTGACCGCCTTCACCGGGGTGGGCACCGTGCTCGTCGCCCGCAGCATCCACCGTCTCGCCGAGTGAGGCGGATCGTCGCGGTCCTGGTCACCATCGTCTGCACGCTGGTGGTGACCGGCGAGCCGGCCGCCGCGCACGCGGGCGGCCTGACCGCCACCGACTCCCGCGGCCGCGTCGTCTCCGTCACTCCCGCCCTGCCGGGGCTGGAGGTGGTCGCCATCGAGGACGGTGCCCGGCTCCGCCTGCGCAACGGCACCGGCGGACCGGTGACGATCCCGGGCGGGGCCACGGTCGCGCCCGGCGCCGAGCACACCTGGGCCGACGAACGCGCCACCCCCGACGGCCGCACCGTCGCGGCGGGCCGGACCGTCCCCTGGACGATCACCCTGGACGCCGACGGCACCCCGGTCACGGTCGACGGCGTACTGATCGGGGAGGAGCGCCCACCCGCGGCCCCGTGGTGGGCCGCCGCCGCGCTCACCGGCGCCGCGCTCGTGCTTCTCGCCCGGAGGCTGCGCCGCGCCGACCTGCTGCTGGCCGCCGCGGGCGGTGTCGCCGCACTGTCCTCGATCGTGCACGTGACCGGATCCACCCTGGCCGTCGAATCCGCGCCACTCGCCGGAACCTTCCTGAGCGCCGCCGGGATCAACCTCCTCGCCTGGCCGCTGATCGTCGGCGGAGCGGTGGCCGCTCTGCGCGGCCGGGCCGCCGGGATCCTCGCGGTCTGCGGGGGAGCGGCCCTGACCGCGGTGTTCGTCCTGCCCGACGTGACCTCGTTCCACCGTGCGGTCCTGCCGTTCGCCGGTCCCGCCGACCTGGAACGCATCCTGGTCGTCCTGGCGCTCGGCCTCGGCGCGGGCGTCGCGGTGGCCGGCGCCGGCGTGCTGCGCGACCTGGCCCGTAGAGCCGAGGAAACAGTGTGACTCCGCCGGTCGGGCACCGCTCCGCGGACCTGCCGCTCGCGCACGGTGTGGGGGAGTCCGCGGACCTGCCGCTTCCGCTCGATCTGGTGTTGCAGGCCGGAGCCGCGACCCTCGTGCTGTCCTTCCTGATCGCCGGCCTCTGGTGGCGGGAACCACGCCTCGAACCGTCCGTCCCGCGGTCCCTCGGCCTCGGCGGCTACCTGCGCTATCCGGTCCTCCTACTGGCCCTCTACGTCACCGGCTACGCCGTCGCCGGCCCGCGCGGCCCGGAGAACCCCGCCCCGCACGCCCTGTTCGTCCTGCTCTGGGTGGGCCTGGTGCCGGTCAGCATGATCGTCGGCCCGGTCTGGCGGACGGTCAACCCGCTGCGCACCCTCTTCACCCTGCTCGGCCTCCCGCGTCGCGGGCTGCGCCCGCTTCCGCCCGGCACTTCCGGCTCGGCCTGGCCGGCGGCCGCCTTCCTGCTGGCGTTCGTCTGGTTCGAGCTGGTGGTGCCCCATCACGGCGATCCGGTCGCGGTCGGTCTCTTCCTTCTGGCGTACGCCGTGAGCCAACTCCTCCTGGCCACCCTCCGCGGTGAGGAGTGGTTCGCGCGCGGCGACAGCTTCGAGGTCTACTCCGACCTGGCCGGCCGCCTGAGCCCCTTCCGCTGGCGCCCACTGCTCTCCGGCCTCGCCGGTCCAGCGGCCGGCGAGTCCACGTCGACCGCACCCGCGAATCCGGTCCCGACGTCGGTTGCGCCCGCGAATCCGGTCCCGATGCCGGGCGCGGCCGAGGCTCCGGCGCCGAGCGCGGCCGCTGGGGTCGCCGTCTCGACGCGAGCCCGCCAGTCGCTGGCCACCGCCGGTCTGGCCGCCTTCATCGCCGTCTGGTGGGGCTCGACCGTCTTCGACAGCGCCTCCAGCTCCCCGGCCTGGACCACGTTGACCCGGAACCCGCTCTCGGGGACCGCGGGCCTCGTACTCCTCTGCTCGTCGGTCTTCCTGGCGGTCCGCTGGACCGCGGGCCGCCTGGACGTGACCATGTCGCTGATCCCGATCGCGGCCGGCTACACCCTCGCCCACTACCTGTCCCTGCTGATCACCGAGGGCCCGCGCGGTCTTCTCCTGCTGGCGGGTTCGGACATCACCGGGACGATCACCCCGTCCCCGCAACTGATCTCCGCCGTACAGATCGCTCTGATCCTGATCGGACACGCGGTAGGCGTGATCGTGGCCCACGACCGTGCCCTGGCCGAACACCCCGGCCGCCCGCTGCTCGCCGTCCTGGCCGACGAGTTCCCGATGGTCCTCTTCATGATCGGATGCACCTGGGCCGGACTGTTCCTGCTCTTCGTCCGCTGAGGTCCGCTGGGGAGCTGAAACTGACTTCGCACTGACAGTTCCTTGAGAAGAAGTCGGGGCCGCCGGGACCCTCCCGCACCTGATCGCCGGCCTGCCGGCCGGCCCGCTGGTCGACCGCTGGAACCGCCACCGCATCCTGCTGGTCAGTGAACTCGTCGCCGCCGTGGCGCTTGTGACCGTGCCCCTCGCCATCTGGTCCGGCGTTCTCACTGTCGCCCAGATGTGCGCGGTCGTCTTCGTGCAGGGACTGTGTCTCGTCTTCTTCGAACTCGCCGAACACGCCGCCCTGCCGATGGTGGTGCCACCGAGTCAACTGGCCACCGCGTTCGCCACCAACGAGGCCCGCAGTCGCGGTGTCACCCTGGCCGGCCCACCGCTGGGCGGCTTCCTCTTCACGGTCGACCGGGCACTCCCGTTCCTGGTCGACGGCCTCTCCTACCTGCTGGCCGCGGTCAGCATCCTCTTTCTGCGCCGCGACCTGCGCCCGGCCACCGAGGGCCCCGCCGAACCCCTGTGGACCTCCGCCCTGACCGGCCTCCGCTACGTCTGGCGTAACCGCTTCATCCGCGCGTCACTGCTGCTCATCGCGGTGAGCAACCTGGTCTTCCAGGCCCTGATCCTGGTCCTGGTGGTGCACGCGGGCGATCACGGCGCCACCCCCGCGCGGATCGGCCTGATGCTCGGCCTCTACAGCGCCGGCGGTCTGCTCGGCGCCCTGATCGCCGCGCGTGTCCACAGCCGGCTGTCGCTCCGTGTGGTGCTCATCGGCACGTACTGGATCTGGTCCGTCCTTCTGCCCCTCTTCGCCCTCACGTCCAGCCCCTGGCAGATCGGCGCGATCGGCGCCCTGACCGCCTTCGTCGGCCCGATCTGGAACGTCATGATCCTCACCTACGCCGGCATCACGGTCCCCAACGAGCTGCTCGGCCGAGTGATGAGCGCCGCCAACACGCTGACCTGGGGCGTCATGCCGATCGCCTCCCTCGGCGCGGGCGTCCTGCTCACCGCCGTCGGCCCGGTCGGCGCGATCGGCGCACTCTCCGCGATCATGCTGACCACAGCGATTGCCGCGACGATCAGCCCGACGATCCGACATTCAAACCCCTTGCCTGGTACGGACGACGCCGTCCCCGACCAGACTCCGCCCGCACTCGATCCCGCGACGCGCCCGCCGGGTTGAGCCTGCTCCCACCCGGCCCGGCGCTTCCCGGGACCTCCGTGCCACGGGCGGAAACCCCTGCTCAAGACCACCTTCAAGGGGGTCCGGAAGATCGGTCCAAGCCCCGTGGCAGATCGGCGGAATTGTCGCCGCCGTAATCGTTCGGCGACGTACCGATCACGCATCGGATGGCCACACAAGCGATCAACCGGTTGCGCGGAATGGCTCAATGTCCACTTCGATCACGGCGTGCTACCGCCCGGCACGTCCGGACGGTATCGACCCGCTTCGTTGATATGCAGCCAAATGCTGCTAGCGCACCGTACACAGGGAATACCGGCTGGTAGCCCCTAATGGGATCTTGGTTTCATCCGATCATCACTCGCTGCATCGGCGCCAACTTGTCTTCGTCCAGCAGCCCGTGGGTGGCGATGAGGTAGCCCAACTGGGCTCGGCTGCTGCTACCGAGGTGCCGGGCCAGACGGCTGGCGTACTCCGCCACGGTTCGGCGGCTGATGCCCAGATTGCGGGCGATCTTGTCCTCGGTACTGCCTGAAACGATCATGCGGGCGACGCTTCGCTCAATATCCGACAGTACGCCGATAGGGCGTACACCGCTGCACGGGTCGATGGCGATAGCGCGATCCCAGGTGTGTTCGAAAACCTTGACAAGGAAATTCACCACTCCCTCGTTGCGAATCTCCAACGCTGATTCATCATCGCCGAGGTACGGGATGAAGCAGACTTTCCGATCGCAGATGATAAGCCTGTCGAATACCTTGTCCACGGTTCTGATCTCAGCGCCGGCCGACATTATTCGAATGGCGTAATCAAGTGTAGGACGGTGCGAGCGAACGGCATGTTGATAGATGGTTCGCTGGCGGACTCCACGCCGGATGGTCTCCAGGCTGCGAGCCACGAGCGCGTCCAGCAGCTCCGTCGGCCGTGCGCCGCCAGGTTGCATCGTCATCAGCTCGTTCGTGCACCCCGCGACTGCCAGGTCCACCACTCGATTGATTGTTGACGATCCGCGCAGGACGACCGTCTCGGGCATCAATCCCTGATGAGCAGTGTTGAAGACCGCCTCAGCCTGGCGATAAGCCGCGCTGAGCGACTCGATGCGGCGAGTGGTCTCGGCCACTGCCGTCTCGTACGGACCCAGGGCCACGGCCGCCGCGCTGGAGGGTGGGATCACTGTCAGTTGCCCCGGCTCGTCGACGATCGGCTGCAACAGCCCCAGCGACAGCAGACACGGTGGCGCCTGGTCGGCCAGCACCTGGTGTTCGATGACGGCTCGGTGAAAGAAATCGAGGCATCCATCACAGATATCTTCAGCCGAGCACTCCCTACTGTCTGTGTTCAAACTCGTCTCCCCGTCGCGTGATCGTGCGTTGCGCAAAGATGCTAGATCAGGATTCTGTTCGTCGCCAAGAAGGCCTGGCACCCTCGGATATCGGACAGTGTTATGAAGCCGTTCTGGCGGCCGGTGGTAGATCCCGGAGCCGCGGCATAAGAGATTAGAGACAGCTACGGGGGTGAATCACATGATTGACTCTGCCCGGCAGAAGGATTGCGCTGCTCACGGTCGGTCTGACCACGGGTGGGGCCGGGGCGGCCAGCGCTGAGGACTCGGCTCCAGGATGGCGACGGCCTCCTCGACCTGCGGTTGGCGCCGGAGTCCGGTGTCGGCATTTCGTCACTGCGTAACGGCGCTTGCGCGCAACTTTGTCGCAACTTCACTGCCTAGCGGTCACTCGTTCGCAGACCGCCGAACTGTCGTGACCAAACGATGAAAGTGGAAGTAATTGGAAACGATTCTCATCGTCGGCGGACGGGTGGAGACCCTGGCCAAGGCCCGGAAGCACGGTCTGCGGGTGCTGTTCCTCCAGCACCGCGATCGCATGTTGCCCGGATACGTGGAGGTGGCCGATGCCCTCTTCATGGTCGACTACACCGATTGGGAGTTGGTTCGACCGATCGTCCTGGCCGCGCACGAGTCCTATGAGTTCACTCGGGTGATCTCGCTCGGCGAGCAGGCCATGGAGACGGTCGGCCGGATCAATGATCTGCTCGGCCTCGGCGGGACGTCGCACGAGGTGGCCGTCCGGTTCAAGGACAAGCTGACGATGCGTCGTCATATGGCGGCCACGGGCGTGCCGACGGTGGCGGCGGAAGAGGTCGACAGCGCGTCGGCGGTCAGCGCGTTCGGCGAGCGGTACGGGTATCCGCTCGTCCTCAAGCCGATCGACAACACGGCCAGCCGTGGCGTGCACGTGATCAGGAGCGCTGACGATGTGGCCGACGCCTGGCAGGCCGTCGCTGACCTGCGCGATCGCCCCGACCTGATCCTTGGCCAGTTCTTCCCGATCGGTCGATTGCTGGTCGAGCAGTACATCGCCGGACCGGAGTACAGCGTCGAGACCTTCTCGTTCGGCGGCCGGCACTCGGTCGTCGCCATCACCGAGAAATACACCGACGGGATGGTGGAGACGGCACATGCGGTGCCGGCCCGGCTCAGTGCGGAGGACGAAGCCGGGGTCGCGTCGTACGTGCGGGACTTTCTGAGTGCGATGGGCCTCCGGGACGGCGTAGCACACACCGAGATCAAACTGTCTCCGGACGGTCCACTCGTGATCGAGTCACATGACCGGATCGCCGGTGATCGGATCGGCGACCTGGTGCGCAACGCCTACGAGATCGACCTCGAGGAGTACGCGGTAGCCGCTCCGTTCGGGCTACTACCCGAGTTGCCGGACCGGCCGGTGCCGCTGCGTGCGACAGCAACCCGATTCATCACCGCCGAGCCGGGCTTGGTGACCGGTTTCGAGGGAATCGAGGACGTGGCGGAACACCCGGACTTGATCGAGCTGGATCTGTTCGTCAAGGAGGGTGACCGAACCGCGCCGGTCACCGACAACTTCGATCGCAGCGGTCAGATCCTGGTGACCGGGCCGGACACCACGACGGCGCTCGAAACCTGCGACCTGCTGGTCGGAAAGATCACCGTGCGTACCACGCCCGGTGGACTTCACTGACTCTCCCTACCGCAAGCCGACGCCACCACAGGGGACAACTGTGCAGCAGAATCGCATCGCCTTCCTGGAGAGCAGCCTCAGCGGAACCGGCAATGAGGCCATCAGAACCGCCAAGCGTCTCGGCCATCATGTCACCCTCATCACCCGGGACCTGGACTATTACCGCCAGGCCGGCCGGGGCTTCGACGAAGCCCTGATCGACCAGGTGATCATCTGCGACACGGACGATGCCGAGACGGTGGCCTCGGCGGTGACCCGCCACGGTGGCGCTGACGCGCTACTGACCATGAGTGAGTGGCATGTCGTGGTCACGGCCCAGGCCGCAGCCCGCCTCCGTCTGGTCGGGGCCGACCCGGACGCGGTCCGGGCGGCTCGCGACAAGTCGCGTACCCGCGCTCTCTGCTCCGCGTCCGGCGTGCCGATTCCGGCATACCATCGGCTGACGAACGCTGTGCTGCCGCCGGCCTTTCCGCTGCCGTGTGTCATCAAGCCGGTCGACGGTGCGCTCAGCAGCGGCGTGAAGCTGTGCCGGACGGGCGAAGAGGCTCGGCAACACACCCAGGCGCTGCTCGACCAGTGTGCCGAGCCCAACGAGCGAGGCCAACGCCGTACGCCGGCGGTGCTGATCGAGGAGTACCTGGTCGGCCCCGAGTTCAGTGTGGAGACGCTCACCTACCAGGGGCGCACGCACGTCGTGGCGATCACGCAGAAGTTGCTCTCGCCGCCGCCGTTGTTCTTCGAGACCGGGCATGTGGTTCCCGCCGCCCTTCCCGAACCGACCTGGCAGGCCTGCGCCGACCTGGTGCGCGCCGCGCTCGCCGCGATCGGTTACGAGTTCGGCGCGGCACATGTCGAGCTCCGGGTGACCGCCGCAGGTCCGAAGCTGATCGAGATCAACTGCCGGCCCGCGGGTGACCTGATCACTCACCTGGCTACCTTGGCCAGTGGGGTGGACCTGGTCGCTGAGTTGATCGACATGCATCTGGGCCGGGCGCCACGCCTGACCCCGGATCGCAGCGACGCCGCGGCGATCGTCTTCCTGCCCAGCCGGGAGGGCGTGGTCGATCGTATCGAGGGAATGTCGCAGGCCCTGGCCGGCCCTGGCGTGTCCACCGTGAGCCTCTACGTCGGCGAGGGTGCCGAGCTCGCTGCTACAGGGAGCAACTCCGATCGACTGGGACATGTGATCGCCGTCGGCCCTGATCCGGAGGTGGCGCTCGGCCGGGCGCAGGCCGCGGCCGGGCAGGTGCAGGTCAGCTATCGCGAGGTCGAGGTCTCGGCTGCTGTCTGACCGGAGCGGTACACCCTCTCGATCCCACCATCCGACCGTAGGAAGACCCATGACGACATCGTTCGTGTTGATGGAAATGATGAACCCGATGCTGCTGGTGGCCCAGGAGGCCAAGCGGCGCGGGATGAAGATCGTGGTGCTGAACCACAGTCCGTTGCAAACCGTCGGCCCGTACGCCGTGCCGGACGGAGTCGTGGACGAATACATCCACATTCAGTCCTGGGCCGACGATGCTGCCGTGCAGGCGATCGTCCGGGATGTGCACGACCGGTACGAGGTGGCCGGCACCTATGCCGGAGCCGAGCCGACGCTGCCCTACGATGCGATGCTGCGTGAGCTGGCCGGACTCCCGCACAACGATCCCGGCCAGTTGCGGCGGATCCTGGACAAGCGGTGGGTCCGTCGGCGGCTTTTCGACAACGGCCTCAGCGAGCTCAGGTCCGCCTCCCTGGCCGAGGCGCTGAGCTGGGATGCCTGGCCGTTCCGGGGCCGGGCCGTGATGAAGCCGGCCAACGGCACGGGCAGCGCCCTGTGCTTCCTGGTCGGCACGCTCGACGAACTGCACGCGGCGGTCGCGCGGGCCGGCCAGGTGACCATCGCCAACCCGTTCATGCGTGAGTACATCCAGGGTGCCGACGACTTCGTGGTGGAGGCGGAGGCGCACGGCGAGTTGCTGAGTGTCGAGTCGGTGGTGGTCCGCGGTGAGGTGCGATCGATCGGGCTCATGGGCCGCTACGTCCTGGCCAGCGATCCGGTGGTGGAGGCGGGGTTCCAGTTCCCCTATCCGCATCCGCGCCTGCTCGAGATCTTCGCCAAGGCCAAGCAGGTGCACGAGTGTCTCGGATTCCGGCACGGAGCTACCCAGATCGAGATGATGGTTCCGGAGTCCGGGCCGATCGAACTGATCGATTTCAACCCGCGGCTTGCCGGCACCGCCTCGATCGTGCTGTTCAGCCAGGCCTACGACACTCGGTATGAGCAGGTCCTGACGGATATCGGGTGCGGGCAACAACCGGACCTGTCCTTCCTGGCCGCCACCCGGCGCTTCGCCGGGGAGATGCTGCTGCTTCCGCCGCCGGAAGCCACCCGGTTCGATTCCATCGAGTTCGCCGACGGAACGATCTGCCACCGGTTGCCGAAGGCGCCGGGCACCGAGCTGTCCGGGCGCGCTGATCAGCTGGACAGCGTCGGCATGTTCGTGATCACCGCCGCGAGCGCCCCGGAACTGCACGAGGCGGCACTGCGGGCGCGGCGCGACACCCGAGTGAACGGCCGCCCGCTGGGCGAGAACGTGAACAACGTGCTCGCGTGGTCGCCCTATATCGGAATCGATCTACCGGACCGCCGCCAGGAGGCGTCCCAGTGCTTCAGCCTGTGGGAAGGCGTGCGATGAAGACGCTGGTGATTCTCTCCTTCCGCGCACTGGGCGCGTTCCGGCCGGACCTGGTCCGGGAACGGGACCAGGTCCGCTTCGAACTGATCATCTCCGAGGCGGAGTGGGCGACCGTCGCACCGGAGACGCGCACCTGGCTGGATCGCGTTCAGGTGGTGCCGTGCGGCGCCCCGGACGGTGGCGCCCTGCTGACCTCCGCGGTGGAACCGGACGCCGCACGGGCGGCGCTGCGTACCGTCCTCGCCGAAGCGGACGGCCCGGTCACGCTGCACTGCTTCGACGAGCTCAGCATGGAGTTCGCCGCCGAGCTGCGCGCCGAGTTCGGGTTGCCCGGCCCGCGGCCGGCCGACATCGTGCCGTTCCGCGACAAGTGCGTGATGAAGGACCGGCTGGTCGCAGCCGGCGTCCGGGTCCCACGCTTCGGCCGTTACCGGCCGATCGACGGTGACCCGGGACGCGCCTTCGCCACCATCGCGGATCAGGTCGGCGCTCCGTTCATCCTCAAGCCGGTCGATGCGGCGGGCAGTCACGGTGTGTACCTCATCGGCACTGCTGAGGAGCTGGCCGCGGCCGACGCGCTGATCGGCTCGGGATACGAGTACGAGGAGTTCGTCGCCGGAACGATGTACAGCGTCAACCTGCTGTCACACGACTCCCAGGTGATCTTCGGGGGAGTGACCGAATACCTGGTGAACACCCTCGACGTCCGGCGCGGCAAGGTCAATGCGGACATCAACCTGGCCGATGACGACCCGCGGGTCGAGCGGATGGTCGCGTTCGCCGCCACCGCCATGGCGGCCCTCGGCTGGCCGGACGGCGCCTCGCACCTCGAGCTGTTCCACACGAGCGATGACGAACTCGTCTTCCTCGAGGTGGGTGCCCGCTTCAAGGGGCTCGCCGGGCTCGCCGCCATGCAGCGCAACTACGGCATCGCCTTCGTGAACGCCGCGTTGCAGATAGAGGCCGGCCTGGAGAGCGACGCGTACCTGGAGGAGCAGGTCTACTGCTTCGACGCGGTGATGCCGCTGCGGAGCGGCGTGGTGGAGACCCTGCACCGGCCGGAACTCAACAGCGACGTCGACGTCACCTGGAAGGTGCGTCCCGGCGAGGTGGTCGAGGAGACCGACTCGCTGTTCACCGCGGGGGGAACCCTGCTGGTGTCGAACAAGGACTACCAGGTGCTCTACGACGACTTCTACCGCCTGGCCGATTACCAGCCCATCTCGTACCGGATGAAGGACAGCGAATGACGGCTGAGGCCATGCTGACGTCCCCTCCCGTCGCTGTTGCGCCGCCTCAACAGCGGCTGCCCACTCCGCAGATGCGCGCCACCCTGCGGATTCAGCAGCGGATCCTGATGACCGTCCGGCAACTTCTGCACACCGATGGGTTCGTCGAGCTGCTGCCCCCGACGATCGGGCCGGTGACCGACCCGGGCAGTCGTGGCGCCAAGCAGGTCGACATCGACTACTACGGTCACCGGTACAAGTTGATGACCAGCGGAATTCTGTACAAGCAGGCGTCGCTGCTGGCCTTCGACAAGATCTTCAACATCGCTCCCAACGTCCGGCTGGAACCGCTCGAGACGGCGACCACCCACCGGCACCTGGCCGAGTTCCACCAGATCGACGTGGAGTTCGCCGGAGCTTCCCGGGATGACGTGATGCGAGTCGCCGAGCGCCTGATCAGTGGGGCGGCAGCCGCCGTGTGCGAGCACCAGAGCGCCGACCTCGAGGTGCTCGGCCGGAACCCGGCCGACCTGAAGGCGGTGGCCGGCGGTGGCTTCGGCCGGATGGCGCATCGCGACGCCGTCGCCGAGTTGCAGAGTCTCGGGCATGAGCAGAGCAGCGCGGCCGAGCTCGACTGGGTCGGCGAAGAACTGTTGTCACGCCGGCATCAGCAGGCCTTCTTCGTGACCGATTACCCCAAGGGCTCGCGGGGCTTCTACGACCGGGAGAGCCGGACCCAGCCGGGGGTGCTGCGCAACTTCGACCTCATTCTCCCGGACGGATACGGCGAAGTGATCAGCGGCAGTGAGCGCGAGCACGACTACCGCCGTTTGATCATGCGGATGCGTGAGACGGCCGAGAACCCGGCCAAGTACCGCTGGTATCTCGACGTCGCCAAAGAAGGCTTGCCGGCGAGTGCCGGCTTCGGCATCGGGCTGGAGCGGTTGACCCGATACCTGGCCGGTCACGCGGCGGTCTGGCAGGCCAGCGCCTTCCCGAAGATTCCCGGGGTGGTGTCGCCGTGACATCACTGGCGGCTCCCGGATTCGACGAGGCGCGGGTGCGAGAGCGGGCCCGGCTCGGCGCCGGCGCCGTCTTTCCCCATCCGGACGGGTACGGCAACACGGTGTTCGGGCAGGATCCCACCGCGCCGGCCGGTGATGAGATCGACGAACTGCGGCTGGTTCCGCCGGTGTTCGTGCCGGGCCGGTTGACGCGCCTGTTCGAGTTGGGCGAGGAGCCGATGCCCGGCGACGTCCTGCTGGACACCGCGGTGGGCGGGTTCGCCGCGCCCTACCCGTTGTACGTGAGCGCCTTCGGGTCCACGGATGTGTCCGCTTCGGGCCTGGCCGCAGCGTTGAGCCGCCAGGCCGGCGTGCTCGGCATCCCGATGGTGATCGGGGAGAACCTGGTACCGACGGCCGGGCTCGGCCGGCTCGGCGAGCGAACCCGCGGAGCGTTGCTGGGCCGGATCGAGGCGTACCTGTCGGGTGCGGGGGCCCACGGTGGCGTGGTGGTGCAGCAGAGCACCCAGGACGCCGACGCGGAGGTGTGGAACGTCGTCTACAGCGACCCGACCGCGACCGCGCTGCTCGACCAGGGCCGCCTGGCATTCGAGCTGAAGGTGGGTCAGGGCGCCAAGCCCGGCCTGGGCGGGCAGACCCTGCTGCGGCGCGAGCAGGCGGCCGGGCTCGCCGACCGGTTCACGCTGGCCGAGCTGTACGAACCCGGCACCGACGCGGTTCTGCGATGTGCCACTCCCGGCACGTTCACCGAGGAGATCCTGGCTCAGCAGATCCGTCTGATGCGCAACAACTACCCCCGGTGCCGGATCTGGGTGAAGTTGCCACCCGGGCGCGACATCAGCCGGGCGACGGAGATCTGTTGGGGAGCCGGCGCCGACGCGGTCACGGTCGACGGCGCCGAGGGCGGAACCGGTTGGGCGCCCGCGGCATTCCTGCAGCATGTCGGCCTGCCGCTGGCCGAGTGTCTGGCCCGTGTCGATCCGCGTGACCGCGACCTGCTGGTGTCCGGACGGATTCTCGACGGGGCCCGCGCTGCCAAGTGCCTGGCGCTGGGCGCACGGGCCGTGGGGCTCGGGCGTGCCGCCCTGATCGCGGTCGACGAGGACCCGCGACACGGCCTGGTCCGGTTGATCGAAGCCATGGCGCTCGAGCTGAGGCTGATCGCCAGTGCGCTCGGCAAGTACGACATAGCCGACCTCGATCGGGATGACCTCTGGTCGCCCCGGACCCGGCGAACGGTCGCTGGACCGGCACGCCAGCACGAGGGAGCTAGTCCATCAATGGAGAGTATGGAGGCAGGTCGATGAGTACACGGGTCCTGGTCGTCGACGGGACCGGGCGGGGGCATGCCATCTGTGACCTGTTCGTCCGCACCGATCCGGAAGTGACGGTGTTCTACGGACCCGGGTGCGGCGTCATCGAACATGATCGGATCCGTCCGGCGCCGGGCGTATCGTTGGACAATCCGCGCACGGCGGTCGAATTCCTCCAGCAGAACCCGATGGACCTCGTGTTCGTCTCGAACATCGACGCGCTGTCACGCGGCTTCGTCGATGTGCTGCGGTGCTTCGGCTATCCGGTGATCGGGCCCACGCAGGCGGCGGCGGCGCTGGAGTCCAGTAAGGCCACCGGCAAGCGATTCTGTGTCGATCACGGGATCCCGACCGCCGAGTATCAGTCCTTCACCGACCCGGTCGCCGCTGAGGCGTACATCTCGTCGCGGCCGTACGCGTGCGTCGTCAAGCTGGACGGCCTGACGCCCAACGGCGACGGCGCCGTCGTCTGTGACACCGAGGCCGATGCTCACCAGGCCGTCCGCCGCTTCGCCGCCGAGCACGGCGAAGCGTTCCGGGTGGTGGTGGAGGAACGGTTGACCGGTGACGAGATCTCGGTGTTCGCCCTGCTCGACGGGGCGTCGTATGTGCTGCTCCCGACCGCCCGGGACTACAAGCGGACCCTCGACGGGGATCTCGGTGGCAACTGTGACGGCATGGGGTCGATCGCCCCGCACCCGGCCGAGGACGACGCGCTGCGCGCGCGCATACGGGCCGACCTTCTCGACCCGCTGATCCGTGGGCTACGAGCGGAACGCCTCGACTTCACCGGCTTCCTGTATCTGGGCGCCATGATCACCGATCGTGGACTGCGAGTGATCGAGATCAACGCCCGGTTCGGTGACTCCGAGGCCGAGGTGGTGCTGCCCGGGATGACGAGTTCCTTCACCGACGTCTGCCGGGCGGTGCTGGCTCAGCAGCTCAGTGGCGAGCGGATCGCTTTCGACGGCTTGGCTCGCTGCACGGTCGCGCTCACGCAGGGTGGTCTGGATCCGGACGATCCGGCGGCTCCGCCCGGCTGGCCGTTCGGTGACTTCGTCGCCGGTCAGCCGGTGACCGGGCTCGCGGCCGCTGCCTTGTCACCGGACGCCCAGCTCTTCTACGGCCGCCTGGATCGCGGGCCAGGCGGTGTGCCGGTCACCACCGGTGGGCGTGCGCTGCACGCCGTAGGCCGCGGAAAGACACTGGCCGATGCGCGTACGGCTGCCTACCGGGCCGCTCAGCTCATCGCCTTCCCCGGCATGCGGTATCGCCGCGACATCGGCGCCGACCGCATCCTAGCCGCCGTCGGCTGATCCCGACCTCACCGAGCGGACCCTGACGATGAACCTCAGCACCATGCCGCAAACCACCGAATCCGAGGTCCGGAGTTACTCCCGGTCCTTTCCGACAATCTTCACCGCCGCCAAAGGCGATGTGCTGCGGGGCCATGACGGGTCCACGTACATCGACTTCCTGGCCGGCGCCGGGACCTTGAATTACGGCCACAACCCGGAAACGGTCAAGCGCCGTCTCATCGACTACCTGGAAAGCGACGGGCTGACCCATGGCCTTGACCTGACCACCTCGGCCAAACTGGAATTCCTGAACGCGTTCACCGACTGCGTGCTCGAACCACGCGGCCTCGGCTACCGGGTGCAGTTCTGCGGTCCGACCGGCACCAACGCCGTGGAAGCAGCCCTCAAGCTGGCGCGACTGGTCACCGGCCGGACCAATGTGATCGCGTTCAGCGGCGCCTTCCACGGTGTCAGCACCGGATCGCTGGCCGCTACCGCGTCGAACTACTACCGCTCCGGGTTGCACACGACTCTGGGCGGCACCACCCACCTGCCCTACCCGGACTCTCCGCTGGGCGAGTACGACACCATGGATCTGCTGCGCCGCCTGGTGGAGGATCCGGGCGCCGGTACGGCGAAACCGGCCGCGGTGCTGCTGGAGACGGTGCAGGGGGAGGGCGGGGTGTACGTCGCCCCCACCGACTTCCTGCGCGAGCTGCGTGAGTTCTGCGACCGCCACCAGATCCTGCTGATCGTCGATGACATCCAAGCCGGATGCGGCCGGACCGGTTCGTTCTTCTCCTTCGAGCGGGCCGGGATCGAGCCCGACTTGATCACCCTCTCCAAGTCGATCGGCGGCTATGGCCTGCCGATGGCGGTTGTGCTGATCAAGCCCCAGTACGACATCTGGCGTCCCGGCCAGCACAACGGCACGTTCCGTGGTAACCAGCTCGCCTTCGTCGCCGCGGCAGCGGTGCTGCGCGAGTACTGGGCGGACGGTCCGGACGGCGCGTTCGTCACCGCGGTGCGCGGCAAAGGCCGCGAGGTCGCCCGGCGGCTCGGCGCCTCGACGGCCGTTCAGCTCGGCGCCCGGGTACGTGGACTGGGGCTGATGTGGGGCCTGGATCTGTCGGCGGTCCCCGACGTATCCGCTGGGAAGGTGTCCCACCTGTGCTTCGACCGCGGTCTGATCGTCGAGACCTGTGGCCGTGACGGCGAGGTCATCAAGGTTCTCCCGCCGCTGACCATCTCGGACGAGAACCTCTCGCAGGGCCTCGACATCCTGCTCGACGTGTTGCAGTGCGCCGTTGACGGGACATCCGCGGCCTGACCCGGCGGCGGCGACAAGGAGACCTCACATGACTGACACGGCTACGAGCGCCCCGCCGCACACCGGCTCCCGGGTGCTGGGCGTCGCGCCTGCTGATCAAGCCGAGGCGCTGGACTTCTTCCGGCGCCGGCTGCGCTGCGAGACCGATCCGTACGACGTCCACCACGACATCGAGGCCGGGGAGACCGGCCTGGTCGTCCTGGACGTACGACGGCGGGAGGCCTACGAGGCCGGCCACGTGGCCGGCGCGCGCAGCCTCCCGCACCAGCTGATGACTCCCGACGTGCTGGCCGGGCTCGATCCCGAGAAGGTGTACGTGACGTACGGGTGGGGCCCCGGCTGCAACGGCGGCGTACGCGCGGCGATCGCACTGTCGGAGTACGGCCTCCGGGTCAAGGAGATGATGGGCGGCCTGGAGTACTGGCAGCGTCAGGGTTATCCGATCGCCCGGAGCACGCCGTGACCGCGCGACCGGTGGCCGGTCATGTGCTGCTGTCCACCGTTTCCTCCGACTCCCACACCTGGAATCTGGTCTACCTGCAGTTGTTGCTGGAGGAATCCGGCTTCGTGGTGACCAACCTCGGGGCCTGTGTCCCCGACGACCTGCTGATCGACACGGCGGCCCGGACACGCCCCGACGTGTTGTTGGTCAGCTCGGTGAACGGGCACGGCCACCTCGACGGGGCGCGTCTGATCCGCCGGGTACGGGCAGACCCGCGTACCCGCCGCCTGGCCGCGGTGATCGGTGGCAAGCTGGGCGTCACCGGTGATGACCGGCCGTACGTCGAGCCGTTGCGCGAGGCCGGCTTCGACCTCGTATTCCCCCAGGGCGCCGATGCCGGCGAGCTTCCCGCTCAGCTGGCCGCACTGGTGGCACGCGGACGCAAGCAGAACGAGGCGAGGGTGGCGTGATCCGGCCGACCGGCGACCTCGCGGCACACGTACGGGCCGCCGGCCGGCTGGTGGTGCAGCCGCGGATGGGGATCGGTGACCCGGCGCGGATGGCGGCCGGGATCCGTGCCGTCGCTCGAGCCGGAGTCGATGCGGTCGCCACCATCACGGTCGACAGCTACACCCGGGTGGGCGATGCGGAGGGCGCCCGGGACGCACTGCGCCGCGGCGCCCTGCTGAACGGCTTCCCGCTGGTCACCCACGGACCCGCGGTGACCGCCGAGGTGGCGGCAGTGGCCGATGGGCTGCCGGTGCAGGTACGACACGGATCCGCCGCGCCGGAACAGATCTTCCGCACCCTGATCGAGGCCGGCTTGTCCGCAAGCGAGGGCGGCCCGGTCTCGTACTGTCTGCCGTACGGCCGGACTCCGCTCGCCGAGTCGGTCGCTCACTGGCGCGATGCCTCCCAGCAGTTGCAGGAAGGATGCGAGGCCGGTGGGCGCCGCGCTCACCTCGAGACCTTCGGTGGATGCCTGCTGGGTCAACTCTGTCCGCCATCGCTGCTGGTGGCGATGAGCGTGCTGGAAGGCCTGTTCTTCGTTCAGCAGGGAGTGCGCAGCATCTCGCTGAGCTATGCGCAACAGACCGATCCGGTGCAGGACATCGAGGCGATGGCGGCGCTGCGCCGGCTGGCCGGGCTCCTGCTGCCGCCCGGCGTGGACTGGCACGTGGTGCTGTACGGCTACATGGGAGTCTTCCCCTCGACGGCGGCCGGCGCGGTGTTGCTGACCGAGCGCAGCGCACAGGTTGCGGCGCGGGGAGGCGCCGATCGCCTCATCGTGAAGACGGCGGTGGAATCGCTGCGGCTACCCACCGTGGCGGAGAACGTGGCTGCCCTGCGGGGCGCCGCCCGGACCGCGGCGGTAGCGGGTGTGCACAGCCGGTTACCGGATCTGACCCAGGTGGACTGTTCCGAGGTCCTGGCCGAAGCGACCGCGCTGGTGGACGCCGTGCTCGCCCTGTCCGACGACGTGGGTACCGCACTGCGTGACGCCTTCGCCGTCGGCCTGCTCGACGTGCCGTATTGCCTGCACCGGGACAATCTCGGCCGGACCCGGACGTTGATCGAGCCGGGTGGGCGCCTGGCCTGGGCCGATCGGGGTGGCATGCCGTTGCCCCCGGCGGTACACCGCACGTCGATCCAGGTCGCTTCCCAGCATCTGCTGCGCATGCTGCGCCACACCGCTGACGAGTACGACCACGCTGCGGTGGCCGCAGATCGGACCACCGGACCGGAAGGGAGCCGCACCGTGCCGGCCGAGCAAGACTTCGTCCTGACCCTGACCTGCCCGGATCGCCGGGCGATCGCGCGTGACGTGACCGGCTTTCTGGCCGAGCAGCAGCTCAGCATCGTGGACAGCCGGCAGTTCGCGGACGTCACCTCCGAACAGCTCTTCATGCGTGTTCAGATGCGTGGCGAATGCGGCGTGGCCGGGGTGGAGCAACTGCGTAAGGAATTCGAGCCGGTCGCCGACCGATTCGGGATGCGATGGCAGCTGCACGATCTGACCGTGCCACACCGGGCGATCATCATGGTGTCCCGTCACGGTCACTGCCTCAACGACCTGCTCTTCCGGGTCCGGTCCGGCGCCCTGCCCATCGAGGTGCCGGCGGTGGTGTCGAACCACCCGGATCTGGCCGACATGGCCCGCTGGCACGGTGTGCCGTTCCACCACATCCCGGTGACCGGGGACACCGAACCTTCGGCCGAGGCCGAGCTGACGGAATTGATCGAGCTGTACTCCGCGGACACCGTGGTGCTCACCCGGTACATGCGGATTCTCTCCCCACAGCTCTGTGCCAGGCTGGAAGGACGCTTGATCAACATTCGCCGCACTCTGTTGCCGGGCATCGAGGGCGCCGATCCGTATCAGCGGGCCCACGTGCGTGGGGTGAAGGTCATCGGCGCCACCGCCCACTACGTCACAGCGGATCTCGGCGAGGGCCCGATCATCGAACAGGACTTCGTCCGGGCCGATCACCGGCATACTCCGGAGCAACTCGCCACCCTCGATCACGACCTGCAGGCCAGCGCACTCGCCCGGGCGGTGAAGTGGCACGCCGAGCGCCGGGTGATCCTGGACGGAATACGGACGGTCGTGTTCTCGTGACCTCAGCCGGGCTCGCCCGCCGCGATCAGGGTGTCCGCCGCCGGGGTGCGCAGATACAACACGCTGTGCCCGGCACGGTAAGCGGTCACCAGGCCGGCCTCACGCAGGACGGTCAGGTGGTGCGACACGTTGGGCGCCGACATGCCGAGCCGATCCGCCAACTCGAAGGTCGACGTCGGAACCGCCAGTTGGGTGAGCAGCCGCGCGCGGGATCGGCCGATCACCCGGGTCAGCGCCGACGCCACCGGCTGCCCGCTGCGACTCCACAGCTCGCCGACCGCGCGCGGCGGATACACCAGGCCGGCCTGGCCCGGCGGGTTGCTCTGGGTGAACACTCCGGGCCAGACGAAGACGCTGGGCACCAGCACCAGGCCGCGACCCGTGTCCAGCACGCGGGTCGCCTCGTAGGCCGGATGCGCCACCCGCAGCGTGGCGTGCTCCCAGCTCACCTGCGCGTGCAGCCCTTGGAACAGGGCCGCGGCGCCGCCCTGGGCCAGGGCCCAGGACCGATGCAGCACTTCGCCGTCCAGCAGGCGGGTGATCCGCGGCCAGTGCGGCAGCAGGGCCACCCGCCAGTAGTCCTGGATTTCGGTGATCAGCCGTTTCAGGCCCGCCTCGGGGTGCCGGTGCAGTGCGGTGACGAAGGGATGCCACGGCTGGGGCAGGCGCTCCACGTCGGCGCGCAACACCGCCGGCGGGGTGGCCGCCACACCCGCCAACTCCTCCTCGATTGACGGGGCGGCGGTGTGTGGCACCGGGGTCAAGAAGTCCGGCACGTAGAAGCTGGGGATCGGAACGAGCGCGCTCAGCAGCGCGAACTCCACCCCTGCGGCCTTGAGCTCCCGGCCTGCCGACCGCGACCAGGTCGCGTGCAGCACATGCCGTTTCGGCTCTTTGAGCGCCTGGACGCTGGTCACCACCTCCCACAGCGGCGACCGGGCGAACCTGGTCTGAGCCATGTCCTGTGCCGAGAACTCCAGCTTCAGCATGCGTTCCTCTCGCGTCGCTCATCCACCCGATCGCTGATCATCTATCAACCGCGGAGGCAAGTTGTCCACCATCACGTCCCCTCAGCAGCGTGCCGACCAACTCGCCGAGGCGCTCCAGCTGGTCATGCTGCTGCGGATCGGCCTGCGGGAGGATCATCGGGTGCTGGACCGCACTCCGGCGCCTGCCCAGGCGAACCCCTTCGGCCTCGCCTACCTGCGGCCGGGCCACTACTATCGGCTGGCGGACGAGCCCGTGCCGGCGGCCCGCCGGCGATCGGCCAAGGTCCGCCATCCCATTGCGATACAGGTCAGTGACCTCAGCTCGGCCGGCCCATGGGACTTCGTGCTGGACGCTCTGGTGGAGCCGTCGCAACTGGCCACCACGGTCGGCCAGATCGCCGATGTGCTGGCCCCCCGAGGGGCGTGGGTCGGCGCCGTTCCGCGCGGTGAACCGTCGCGGCACATGCTCTCCGGCCTGCTCGGTCAGCATGGAATGAGTGTGACGTTCGTGGCCGTGCCGCCGACCCTGGGTTGCCGGTGGTTCGTGGCCACCCGGCAACCGGCATCCGGTCGCCCGCTGATCGACCTGGGCCTGACGTCCTGGATGGACGTCCTCGCCGAGTCGTCGCAACAGACCCTGAACGAGAGCCGCCCACCCACCCGCTGCGGCATGATCTGAGACGGCCATGGGCGCGACCGGCAATCCCGGTCGCGCCCATTTCGGTTACCCAGGGTCCCTACGGTGCGGTGACCGAAAGCCGGACCCCGACCACGTCCGCCAGCACGCGGAAGGCGGCGCGCATGTCCGCCGGACAATCCTCGAGCCCGGTGACGCACGCGTTGCAGCAAACCCGCGCCGCCCGTACCAGATGGCGTTCCAGTGGGGGATCCACATAGAACTGGAACTGCAGCATCTCCAGCGGAGCCGCGAGCCGGACCAGCATCTCGTCCGGCATCTCCATCAGCCAGGCATCGTGGCGGGGCGCCTCGATCACACCCTGTACCGCGGCCCGTACCGCTGCCGAATCCAGTCGCTCAGTGCGCGGGTTCACGCCGCCGCCCGCTCGGCCGTGGCGGGCTGCAGCGGCCGGGACGGCTCCGCCGTCGTGAAGTCGGCGACACTGTTGCCGACGTACACATGGCTGAGCAGACCGCCCCACACCTCGAAGTAGCGTCCCGCCTGGTCGGTGCCGAGATCGTCGTTGCGGACCCAGGACGAGTTCGCCCAGTCGCATTTGGGACGGACATGATGCAAATCGTGCTGCACCGTGTCGCCGACCAGGATGCACATCCGATAGGGCGTGTAGAGCAGCACCATTCGTGCCCACCACCCGGCCCAGGCGAGTCCGCTCCGGAGAAGTCCGCTGTGCCGGTTGTCCGGTACCGGTGTGCCGCAGAAGCGGCCGAAGGTGAGCTGGTCCCGCTGCGGCTTGGTGAGTCGTTCGGCGTTGTCGAACAACCACCACCGGTGCTCGCTGAGGGTGTAGAGCAACGTGTGGTTCTGGAAGAAGAAGGTGGCCGGAACGAACCAGAGCAGCACCCACTGCAGCCACCAGCCGGTCGCGGCCAGGAAGACGATCGTGACGGCCAGCCAGGTGAGGCTCATCGCCAAGCGGTAGGCCGGCGGCCGGGAGAAGAAGTTGCCCCGCACACGGCTGGCGAAGAAGCCCCAGTGATGCTTCGGGGACAGCAGGGCCCGCCACATGTAGCTGCGGAACTCCCGCCGCGTCATACCCGGCCGGGCGCCGGTGGATTGCAGGTAGAGCGTGTCTCCGTCCCGCAGCGAGCACGGGTGCGCATGGTGCACCAGATGCTCTTTGCGGTTCTCGTCGTACGGGGGACGCCACAGGAGGGTCGTCACGATCTCGCTGACCACCCGGTTACCGGCGGTGGCGCGGGTGTACATCTGGTGCAGGGTCTGGTGCACCACAACGACGTCGAGCCGGCGCATCCCGCCGGCGGTCACCGGCCACGCCAGCAGGACCAGGGGCACCGCGAAATACCATCGCTGCTGCAAACCGGCCGCGCCGACGGCGACGCCGACCGCCGTCTGCGTGATGCCGGCGATCAACGCGAGCACCGGCCGCCACAGGACACGAGGCCGGCTGCCGGCCAGCGGAACACCGGTCACCCAGGTCAGGAAGGGCTGGACGGCACGCGGGAGACCGCGCATGGTCTCGCGTGGTTGCATCGATCCTCTCCTCGTCACTGCGCCTGGCTGGTAGCTTCACGGGGGTCGCGGACGCCACCGAAAAGCGCATCGTTCGTCTCGTGGGTCATCGGGCGATCCAGATCCGGTGTGCTGGCCAGCGTCATGTTGACGATCGTGCGCTGCCCCTCGCCGCGGATCGGGTGCACGCGATGCATGGTGGTGTTCGTCTTGACCACATAGGCGTCGCCGGCCTCGAGCGCGTACGACCGGACCTGGCTGGAGATCAGCGCACCGTAGACGTCCGGGTTCGACTTGTCCCATGAGGTGTTCGGCACGGCCTGCACGAAGCCGCCCTCGGTGTAGTGCGGAGCCTCGATCACCAGGATGATGCCGTAGGTGTAGTCGTCCCAATGCCAGCCGTGCGTGTCGCCGGAGGAGTCCAGGCGACTGATCACGTAGTGCTCGCCGGCGTACGGGCAGGTATGCACCTGTTCGCCGACCAGGCCGGCGACGAAGTCGAGCAGCACCGGGGCGAAGTAGAAGTTGTGGATCAGCGGACCCTCGTCGCGGATCACCGGCTGGCCGACGGTACGCATCCGGCGCGGCGTGCCATCGGTGATCTCGAATGTCAGATCGTGATAGGCGCCGTGCCGGCCCATGATGCCGTTAGCCTCATCCTTGATCGCTTCCAGCAGCGACGGCGGACAGAAACCCGGCAGGGTCACGATGTGCTCGTCAGCGAACTTGGCGGCCAGCTCGGCCCGACGCTCGGCGGAGAAGCTCTCGGCCAGGTGGGTGGCCATCAGGCTGGCTACCGCATCGGGCAACACCTCGGTCGCGGCGGTGGACTCGAGGGTGGAGGCGTCCATAAAATTCCTTTCCGGATTCGTGGCGGCCGGCGGTAATGCTTCGATGCCGAAACCGCCAGGCACGGTGCATCCCGATCGCCGTGTGTACGGGTAGGGCGGAAATGACGCGATCGCGTTCTGCCTCATCGCCGTACCGGCGCTCGTGGCCATCCGACTGTCGCATTTGGCGTGGGTCGGCTAAAGGCTCTACACAATGCACGAATTCGCATCGCACGATGACGCACGGTCCCGGCCGGGTCGATTGATGACGATCGCCGCTGTTCAGGCCCCGGCCCAGGAGCGCAACAGGCGGCCGCCGATCGAGTCCTCCGGACCCGGTCCGGGACCCGAGGTGATCCGCTCGACTATCTCGGCGCGATGGAACCAGCGGGCTTCCATCAGTTCCTCGCCGTCCACGGTGATCGCCTCGGACAGCGCGTGAGCGGTGAACCCGACCATCAGACCAGCGGGAAACGGCCAGCCTTGAGACCCACGGTAGGCAACGTCGCCCACCGCGACACCGGCTTCCTCGGCCACCTCCCGGCGAACCGCCGCCTCCAGACCCTCACCGATCTCCACGAAGCCCGCCAACAGCGAGAAGCCGTCGGGCCCGGCGCCGTGATGCCGGGCAAGGAGACAACGCGGCTCGGGCTCGCAACTCTGCACCAGAACGATGACGGCCGGCTCGATCCGGGGAAACATCTGCCGGCCGCAGCTCTCTGCGGTGCAGACCCGGACGTGCCCGGCCTGGATGGCGCGGGTGGCCGCACCGCATGATCCACAGAATCGGGTGTGCCGGTTCCAGTGCAGCAGCCCACGGGCATAAGCCAGCGTGGCGGCCTGCGGAGACGGCAGAACGGGGACCAGCTTTCGCACCTCGGCGCTCGCTTGCGCACCGCAGGCGCGCAGCGCGTCGCCCTCACTGAGCTCGCTCAGATCCGCGGCGAAGACCGGCTTCTCCCCCTCCAGGCCGAGCAGCACCGATTCGGGCGACGCCCGCAGCACCGCGTGAGCCGCACTGCCGGCGATCTCGACCGGCCGGCCCTCGCCTACCAGGCACCGATCCCGCCAGATCGGAATGACCCGCATGTCCGGGCGAGCCTGCTGGGATGCGACCCACGCGACATCGCCACGCCGGCCGGGCATGCGGTTCTGCGGGGTCTGGGTGTACGCAAGATCCTCAAACGTCATGCCCGGATCCATACCACGTACGGCCGGGCAGGCGGGCCGCGATTCCATCCAGATCGAATGTCTCGGCCGCCGGCCGGCGCCACCCCGAGGCTGGAAGGGGCCTACCCTTTCGAAGGAGATTCCTGCGTGGCAGCTTCCCTTTCCTCCCCACTGTCGTCCTTACGGGACAAGTTCGGCTTGCCCAATATGGCGCGGCACCGCAACCTTGCCTCCGCTGCTCTGATCGACAGCCTCGGCACCGGCATGCTGCTCGCCTTCGTGGTCGTCTACTTCGCGGAAACCACCACGCTGTCGTTGCCGGCGATCGGCGGGGCCATCACCATCGCCCGGTTCATCGCGGCGCCTACCGCCATGGTGGTGGGCGCCATGATCGATCGATTCGGCACGCGCCGGGTGGCGCTCACCGGCAACCTGATCTCGGCCGCCGGGTACATCGGTTTCCTGGCCGCCGACAGCCTGTGGGAGGTCGTCGCGGTCACCATGCTGACGCAGGTCGGCGCGGTGACCTATTGGACGTGCAGCACCGGCCTGGTCGCGCTGGCCGCCGAGGGCACCGAACGCACTCGCTGGTTCGCCATGCTGCACACGCTGCGTAACGTCGGCCTCGGCGCGGGCGGGGCGCTCGGCGCGCTGCTGGTCGGCTCCGGCGAAGACAACCTCGGGCTTCGCCTGCTGGTCGTCGCGAACGTCATCAGCTATCTGGTGGCGGCGTTCCTGCTGGCCCGCTGGCGTCCGGCGGAGCAGAAACCGGAGACGCCCGCGTCGGCGGCCGCCGAACGGACGGAGACGACCAGCAAGTATTCGACGGTACTGCGGGACCGCAGGTACATGCTGCTGGCGACCATCAATATCGTCTTCGTGTTCGCGGCGCTGGTGCTGAGCCTGCTGATCGGTCTGTACGTCATCGAAGCGCTGCACGAGGACCCGTGGATCGCCGGGGCGCTGCTGTTGCTCAACAGCGCGCAGGTGGCGCTCACCCAGACGGTCGTCAGCCGGTGGATGGAGCGCTTCCGGGCCACCCGGGTCATCGCGGTCTCCTGCCTGGTCAACGCTGCGGCCTTCGGGCTGTTCGCGCTGCTGGGCATGGCGCCCTCGTGGCTCGTGCTGGCCGGCCTGATCGCCGCTACGGTGCTCTACTCGATCGCCGAGACCACCGCGACGCCGTTGTACGAGAACCTGAGCGTGGCCCTGGCGCCGGTCGAATCGCGTGGCCGTTACCTCGCGGTCTACCAGCTCTCGTGGACCTTCGGGCAGACCGCCGCGCCGGCCCTGCTCACCTTCCTGCTGGCTCGGGAATCGTGGCTGCCCTGGATCTTCCTCGCCGTCCTCAGCGTTGTCGCGGCGCCGGCGGTCCTCGTCCTGGAGCGGTTGATCAACAGCCGGCGCCCGGATCAGGCCGCGGTGGCCGGCGCTCCGGTCTGACTCGCCGCCGCGGCCGCCGGGCTGGGCCCATCGGTGTGTCCCGTTCGCGAGCCGGGTGGTTCGGGTGCCTTCACATCGAGAGAAGTAGGAGTTGACGCATCACATGCTTGAAAGATCCGTTATCCGGCCGATCGTGCGTCACGGTCCTGGACACGCCGGCCCTTGCCGAGCCCGCCACGTGTACGGCGACACCAACGGGCCGGCCTTCAGCGGGGCATGCATCGCCCCTGCCTAGGACGTGACCGTTCCGGCCATCCGGGCCGGCGGACACCAGACCCGGCAGCCACCGACGTAGGTCCCCGTCGTACGTCGGTGGCTGCCGCTCGGCTTCAGCCGCTTCATCGTTGCCCGTTGCGCACCTGAGCCGTCCATCGGGCCACCACGTCGTCCAGCACCGCCATCGGAAGAGCCCCACCACCCAGGACGAGGTCATGGAACGCCTGGATGTCGAAGGCCGCGCCGAGCTCCCGCTCCGCCCGGGTCCGCAACCGCTGCAGCTCCAGCCGGCCGACCATGTAGGACAGCGCCTGACCGGGCATCTCGATGTAACGGTCGGTCTCCGACCGGATCTCCACCTCGGCCATCACGGTGCTGTTCCGCAGATAGTCCAGGACGCGCTGCCGGCTCCAGCCGAAGGCGTGCAGACCGGTGTCGACCACCAGGCGAGCCGCCCGGGTCGAGTCCATCGCCAGCATGCCGAGCCGGGCGATGTCGTCCGAATAGAGTCCCATCTCATCGGCCAGCCGCTCGGCGTACAGGCCCCAGCCCTCGCTGTACGCGTTGATCAGCACCAGGCGCCGCAGCGGGGGCAGCTCCGCCAGTTCCTGGGCGATGGTGATCTGGAAATGGTGCCCGGGAACCGCCTCGTGGAAGGTCAGCGCCTCCGACACGTATCGGTCACGTTCGGTCGCCAGGTACGTGTTGACGAGGAACGTTCCGGGACGTGAGCCGTCGAGGGCGGCCGGGGTGTACCAGGCCGCGGCGGCGTTGGGGGCGTCCGCCTCGGGTGTCGGTTCCACGACGCACCGATGAGAGGGCATCATGCCGAACCACTTCGGCGCGATCAGCTCGGCCCGCTCGATCGAGGACCGGGCCGAAGCGAGCAACTCCGCCGCGCCGCTCCATCGCAACGTGGTGTCGGTTCGCAGCCGGTGCTGCACCTCCGCGGCGGTCCGAACCCCGAAGACGCGGGACCCGATCGACACGTACTCCTCCGCCAACTGCTCGACGAGGTCCAGGCCGATCTGGTGCAGCTGCTCCGGCGTGTGGCCCGTCGTGGTGTGCATCCGCGCGAGAGCGGCGTAATTCGCCTCGCCCTGCGGCAGCCAGCACAACCCCGGTTGCTCCGGCGGCCGGCCGTGCGGCGCGATCTCGGCATCGAGCGCCTCACGGTAGGCGACGAACGCCGGCCGGACCACCTCCTGCAGCAACCGGTCCCGCTCGGCCACCCGCGGTCCGGTCAGCGGCGGTTGCCGCAACGGGTCACCCGCCGGGTCCGCCAGATACATGTCGATGCGGGACGTCGCGTACCGGACCCGCTCCGCGACCGGGGTGCGACCGGCGGCGACGCCGGCACGGTGCCGCTGGGCCACCCCTGCGAGGTAGCCGGGAATCGCCGCGAGCCGGGCGAGATAGCTCTGCTCCTGCGTCACGGTGATCGGCCGGGCCGCCGGCACCATGGTCAACAGCCGGGCGACCGGTGAGAGCAGGTAGTCGGCCATCGTGTGCTCGACCAGGCGCGCGTCGATGCGGTCGACGAGTGCGTCGGCCTGCTGCGCCACCACCGCCTGGGTGACCCGGTCCGGGCCGTCCGGATCGAGTTCTCCGGCACGTGCGGCGAGGTCCGCGGCCCGCCGGCGGAGCTCCTGCTCCGCTGCCTCGTCATGATCGCTGAGCAGGTGGTCGTAGCCCGGTAGACCCTGGATGAACTCGTGCAGCGGGTCCTCCCGGGCGATGACGTCGAGCAGGTCGCTGGCGAGCGAGAGTGCGGTGCTCATACGGTTCGTCTTTCGTTTCGTTGCGGCGATGGTCGTGTCCGGGGACTACTCGTGCTGCGTTCAGTCGACCGGCCGGGCCGCTTCGATGTACGCCGAGATGTCCGCCACGGTGGCCTTGCGGAACAGGACGTCCATCGGGACCGTCACACCCAGCTCGGCCCGGATCGCCCGTTGGACACGGGTCATGGCCAGCGAGTTGCCGCCGAGGCTGAAGAAGTTGTCGGTGGTGGAGAAGTCGTCGGAGTCGAGCGCCCGACTCCAGATCGCGCGCACGGTGGGTAGGGACATCGCGTGGTTCGCCTCCTGCTCGTCGGTCATCCGGTCACACAAGATCGCCGGCGGTCAGCGCCTGGCGGTCGGTCTTGCCGTTCGCGTTCAGCGGGAAAGCCTCCAGGACGACGAACTCCTGCGGGATCATGTTGTGCGGAAGCACGTCCAGCAGGTCCACGTACAGCCGCCGGGTGTCCAGGTCCGGTGCCGCGGGCAGCAGGTAGGCCACCAGGCGCAGTTCCCCGTCGCGATCGGGGACGGCGACCACCACGACGTCGTCGACGAGCTCGTGCTCCCGGACACGGCGCTCGACGTCACCCAGGTCCATCCGCATACCGCGGATCTTCACCTGGGCATCGACCCGGCCCACCACGACCAGGTGCCCGTCGGCGGTGAGGTAACCACGGTCGCCGGTGCGGTAGATCCGCAGGGGCCCATCCGCGCTCGGGAGTTCGGTGAAGCGGCGTACGTCGGCGGCTGACGCGTTGAGGTAGCCGGCGCTGACGCTCAGGCCTGATATGCAGATCTCTCCGGTGTCTCCGGCCGGCACCTCCCGGAGATCGTCGTCCAGGATACGAATCTCGGTGTTCTGGACCGGGGTGCCGACCGGTGTCGCATGTGCGCGATAGCGCGGATAGTCGCGCAATTCGTAGGAGGTCGCGACGTCGGTGCACTCGGCGACCCCGTACTGGTGGAGGAGAACGCAGGTGTTGCCCTCCTGGGTCGCCCATCTCTCGACCCGGGACACCGACAGCGGCTCGCCGCCGATGAAGACGTGGCCCACCCGGGTCATCGCGCTGTCGCCCACCGCGGTCTCGTGTTCGATGAGCACATACAGGGTGCTCGGCGCGCAGTGCAGTTGCCGTACCCCGCGGTCGGCGATGATCTGGTAGGCCATCACCGGATCGAACATGCGACTCGGCAGGAGATGGATGGCCGCCCCGCAGAACAACGGCGCCATCAACCCCCGCTGGCTGATGTCGAAGCCGAAAGAGCTGACGGTCAGCCCGTCGGCGCGGTCGTCGAGCCCGTAGTCGACACGCAGCCAGTCCAACAGGTTGTACCAGCCGTCATGGCGGACGGCCGTCGCCTTGGGGACCCCGGTCGACCCCGAGGTGAACACCACGTAGCACAGGTCCTGGTTGCTCAGCTTCGGCGCCGGGTTCGACACCGGCTGTGCGGCCAGCTCGCCGGTCAGGCTCTCGACGAGGAGAACGGTTCCGCTCACCTTGCGCAGCAGGTCCCGGGTATCCGCGGAGGCGACGATGAACGTGCCGCCCGCAAGCTGCGCCAGCATGAGCCGCAGCCGCTCGGCCGGATAGGTCGGATCCAGCGGCACGTAGGCCGCTCCCGCCTTCATGATGCCCAGGATGCTGGCGACGAGATCGGGTGTCCGGTCCAGGCACACCCCGACCATGGCTCCGGGGCCGATGCCCAGGGACGTCAGGTAGTGGGCGAAGCGATTCGCCCGCTCGTTCAGCTCCCGGTAGGACATCTCCCGGTCGCCGCAGGTGAGAGCCGTGCGTTCGGGGTCACGCCGCGCATGGCCCTCGAACACCCGGTGGACCGTCAGATCATCCGGAAGATCACGTTGTCGGCCTTGGAGAACCATCCGGGTTCCCTCCTCTACAGATTCCCAGGGATGCCGTCGATCGGATCGCGGTGTGCCGGGCCGGCGCACCGCTCGGACAGCGGGTCACGAAATCAGCGCCCGGCCGACGGCGGCGATCACGGCCGACAGGCACGCGGCGTCCCGGTCGGCGGCGATTCCGGCGCCGTACGAGAGCGCGCCGTCCAGACCGATCAGCGCGTACGCGGCGACACCGGCGCCATGGGCCTCGCCTATCGCGTGATCGGTGAACTCGACGAGTTCGCCGGCATAGCCGGCCTCCCGCAGCGCGGCGACGCAGGCGGTGACCGCGTCCGTTCCGGCTCCGCTCGCCGTGATCTCCCGGCCGTCCACTCCCGCGACGACGATCTCCACGACGGTCACCGCGTCGGCGGCGCTGATCCGGAAGTCCTTGAGCAGCAACGCCGGCCGCCCGACATCCAGGTATTCACGCGTGAAGACGGCGTGCAGGTCGCGCGACGTCAGTTCCGCGCCGCCCTCGTCGGCGACCCGCTGCACCTGCCGGGCGAAGTCGACACGCAGCCCGCGAGGCAGGTCCAGGCCGTAGGCGCTGCGCAGGACATGGGCGACACCGCCCTTGCCGGACTGGCTGTTGACCCGGACCACCGATTCGTACGTCCGCCCGACGTCCTTGGGATCGATGGGCAGATAAGGCACCTCCCAGGGCACCTCGCCGGGCGCCGTGCCGGTCTCGGCGGCGCGCCGTTCGACGGCGGCCAGGCCCTTGGCGATGGCGTCCTGATGGGTGCCCGAAAACGCGGTGTAGACGAGGTCACCGACATACGGGAACCGGTCGGGCACCGGGAGGCGGTTGGCGAACTCGACGGTGCGGCGAACCTCGTCGATGTCGGAGAAGTCCAGCTGCGGGTCGATTCCCTGGCTGAAGAGATTCAGCGCCAGGGTCGCCAGGCACACGTTGCCGGTACGCTCGCCGTTGCCGAAGAGGGTGCCCTCCACCCGGTCCGCTCCCGCCAGCACTGCCAGCTCGGCGGCCGCCACCGCGGTGCCGCGGTCGTTGTGCGGGTGCACCGAAAGAATGATGCCGTCCCGATTGTCCAGATTGCGATGCATCCACTCGATCTGGTCGGCGTAGACGTGCGGCGAATGGGTCTCCACGGTGCTCGGTAGGTTCAGCGTGACCGGTCTCCCCGGGCTCGCGTCCCAGACGTTCGTGATGGTGTTCGACAGCCGGAGAGCGAAATCCGGCTCGGTGACGTTGAAGGTTTCCAGCGAGTACTCGAAGCGCAGGCTCGTCCGCCCGGCGCGCGCCGCCTTGCGGGCGATGTGCCGCGCCGAGCCGAGCGCCATCGCCTCGACCTCGTCGGCGCTCATGTCGAAGACGACATCCCGCCACAGGCAGGCGGTCGCGTTGCACAGGTGCACCATCGCGCGGTCGGCTCCCTCGACGGCCGCGAACGTTCGGTCGATCAGTTCCGGCCGTGCCGGAGTGAAGACCGAGATGGTGACATCGTCGGGGATGCGGTCGCCCTCGATCAGCGTGCGCACGAAGGTGAAGTCGGTCTCGCTCGCCGAGGGATAACCGACTTCGATCTCCTTGAATCCCATCCTGACCAGCAGGTCGAACATGCGCTGCTTGCGCTCGACGTCCATCGGGCTGCTCAGCGCCTGGTTCCCGTCCCGCAGGTCGACGGACGCCCACAGCGGCGCGCCGGCAACCGTCCGGCCCGGCCAGGAACGGTCCACCAGCCGCTGGCCGGGTTGGTCGGCCCGGCGATAGCGGTGGAACGGCATGGCCGATCCGTTCTGCGGGTTCCACCACGGCTGGCTCTCGCCGCGCGGGCCGGTGGGGGTGCGGATTCTCGACGAGGGGAGGATGTCTTCTGATGCCGCGGTCATGTCGCTTCTTTCCCGGTTGAGAGATGTCCAGTGGGGACCCGGCCGGTGCGGGCCGGCCGGATCGGCGAATGCTTCGGCGGCGCTCCCCGGCACGATCGCCACCGCCGGACTTCCCGGATCACCGGTCACCGTCGTCGCCGGCGCCCACCGGCAACGAGCTCGTGACACGCAGCGCCGGTGCCAGGATCAGGATGCTCAGGACGGCGGCCACCGCGCTCGCCACGATCCCGGTGGACGGTGAGCTGACCTCCGCGACGGCTCCGGCCAGGGCGGCTCCGCAGCCCTGCGCGGCTCGCATGCCCGACGTGTAGAGGCCGAGGGCCTGGCCGGTCAGATCGGCAGGCGTCAGTGAGATCAGGCGTTCCTGGAGCACCCAGTTGGCGGAGTAGCCGATCGCGGCGAGCATGACCGCCGCCAGCGCGGCCGGCAACGAGAGGCGCCAGGCGAATGCCAGGTGGGGAACGGCGAGCAGCAGGAGCAGCGGCACTCCGATGCGGCCACGCTGTCGTGGGGTGAGGAGCCGACCGGTCAGGACGTCGCCGACCAGCATCCCGAAAGCGCCGAAGGCGAACATCGCACCGGCGTACCGGGGCGAGTAGGAGACGTACAGCGATTCGCAGCCGACGACCAGCCCGCACGGGATCCAGAAGGAGAGGTAGACGTACCGGCGGCCCTTGTCCGACCACAGCCGGACGTTGTTGCGCCAGGTCTCACCGGCTGAGATCCGCCCGGAGGCACGCGGCGGCCGGTCGCTGAGACCGGCCCTGGCCACCACCGCGGCGATGACGTGCAGAGCAGCACCGATGAGCAGCGCGACACGCGGTGACAGCGACGTGACCAGGACGCCGCCGACCGCGTAGCCGCCGATCTGCATGACACCGGTGGCGAGACTGAGAACCGAGGTCCCCAGTACGTATCCGTTCCCCGGCAGGATCTCGTTGAGCAGCCCGAAGCTCACGCCGCCGCCGAGCGCCGCGATCATTCCCTGACCGAAGAGGATGGTGAAGACCACCCACACCGGCAGGCCGGGTATGGCCTGAGCCGCGGTGCTGAGCGCGAAGACCAGGCTCATTCCGGTCAGGACGGTCCGGGGCGGAAGCCGGTCGGCGCCCGACAGCAGGGTCGAGGCCCCGATCAGCTGCGCCAGCGACGGCCCGAACATCGCCAGCGCGGACAGCAGGGGCGAACCTGTCGCGGTGTAGATCAGGGTGCCGAGGGCCAGACCGCTGACCGTCTGGGCAGCGATCTGACCGGAGTACGCGAAGAACACCGCGCTGAACTCCGGTGTGCGGAAGAGCTCACCATACGTACGCATCTCGGCATCCCTTCATCGCCGGACATCGACACGACGCGGTCTGCGCCGGGTCAGGCGGTGAACAGCACGAGCGAGATCCGCTGGCCGGACTCGACGACGTCCACCGCGTGCTGGAGCGCTGCCCGGGCGATGAGCACGTCACCACGGTTGACACGGAACCTGCGCTGGTCGTCCGGGGTGATCTGGGCGAGGAATTCGCCGCCCGTGTACTCGTCGGTCAGACCCACCACGATGCTGAACATGTATTCCGGGTTCGCCTCGTGGTCGTCGTGCCAACCGACCTGGTCTCCCTGGTGGAGGAAGTTGGTCTGCGCCCGCCGGACGATCACCTCTTCCTGGCCGAAGCAGTCCGCCCAGTACGCCATCGCCCGCTCGGAGGCGACGATGTCGAGGATCAGCTGGGCGATCTCCGGCGCCTCGACCGTGGCGGGCGCGTACCCGCGTTCGCCACGGGCGATGTCCACCGGGTCGACCAGGATCCGCCCGACCCCGAGCCGGTTCTCCTGCCCGATTCCGCCCGGGCGCGGGAGCTTCTGGCAGAGCGCGATCAGATCGTTGATCTCTTCCGGCGAGTAGGGGTGGTCGCCCTCCCGCAGCAGCACGACGCCCTCGTCACGCAGCAGTTCCTTCGGTGAGCTCATCGTGGGTCTCCTTCTGTGTTGGCGTGGGTAGGGGACAGCACCCGGCCGGCGACGCTTCGCACGTGACCGGCGAGTTGTTCGATGGCGGCCGGGCCCAGCAGGCCGAAATGGTCGGCGGCGACATCCGCGAATCGCGCCTGGGGGACCACCCGCCCCCAGCCGCGGCACTCGTCGTATCCGGTGTCCGTGATGCCGGGATAGCCGTGACCGGCTCGGATCACGTGAACCGGGAAGGCCGGCGCCTGGCTCGGTTCATACGTCGTGAACGCCTCAGCGGCCGCGCTGACCATGGCCGCCAGCGCTCGCCGGTCGGATGGCGCCAACCCGGCGGGGATGAGCCCGTGCGCGCTCAGCACGGCGACGCCGTCGGCGTCGGCGTCGCCGTGCGGCGTCTCGTCGGTGCGCCCGGGAATCCAGGTGTCGAACACCAGTACGGCCGCCGGCGGCCGTCCCTGGGCGCTGAGGGCCACACCGATCTCGTAGGCCAGGGTCCCGCCGAAGGACCAGCCGGCGAGAACCACCGGCTGCTCGGCGGCGAGGCCGGCCACCACCGGGGTCAGTGCCGCGACGAACTCCGGCACCGTGCGTGGCGGGTGCTGGCCGAATCCCGGCGCGTTGACGCCCTGCACGTCGAATTCGGGGGCGAGCAGCCGGCTCAGGCCCAGGTAGGCCAGAGCCAGGCCGGATGCGGGAGGCAGGAGCACGAGTCGCGGCGCACCCGGCAGGCTGGCCAGCGGCACTACGAGATCGGCTCCGGTGGAGCGCGCACGCACCGTCTCCGCGAGTTCGCCGATGGTGGGATGAGCGGCCAGGTCCGCGATGTCCGGCCGCAGCCCGGTGCGGGTCTCCACCTCGGCCGCGAGCCGCAGCAGCGACAACGAGCTGCCACCGAGATCGAAGAAGGTCTGCTCGTCGTCGGTGACCGGGTGTCCCAGCACCGCCTCGAACGCGGCGCGGATCTGCTGCCGCACGGGATCGAGCGGCACCGCCGCCGGCCGGCGAGATCGCCGGTCACGGTTGTCCCGCCAGATCGTGGCCAGCGCACCGACGTCGGTCTTTCCGTTGGTGGTCACCGGAAGCCGGGGCAGGATCAGCACCGTTTGTGGCATGAACTGCCGCGGCAGTCGCTGCGCCAACCAGCCTCGTAGCGTGTCCGCGGTGACCGTGGCGCCCTCCACGACCGCGCAGAAGGCGGCGAGCTCCGCGTTCGGACGCCGGCCGAGAACGTCGACGCGGGCCGCGGTGACCGAGGGGTGCGCCAGTAACGCGCCCTCGATCTCGGCCGGTTCGATACGCACTCCGTGCAGCTTGAGCTGACGGTCCAAGCGCCCCAGGTATTCGTAGTCCCCGCTGGGCAACTGCCGTGCGGCATCACCGGTGCGATAGAGGCGGCGCCCGGGTTCGGCGCTGAACGGATCCGGCACGAAGCGCTCCGCGGTCAGGGCCGGCTGCCGCCAGTAGCCGACCGCGGTGCCCAGTTCGCCGCCGATGAAGAGCTCGCCGCGCAGGCCGCGCGGAACGGGGCGCAGGTTCTCGTCCAGCACGTGCAGCCGGGTATGCGGAAGAGCGGACCCGATGGGCACGGTTCGCTCCTGCCGGTCCCGCGGGCAGACGTAGGAGGTCACCGCGTTCGTCTCGGTCGGGCCGTAGAGGTTGACGAGGGTGGCCGTGAGGGTGTCGTGGACCCGGTCCCGCAGCGCCGGGGTGAGCGCCTCACCGGCCGAGAGCAGGTATCGCAGGCTGGTGCACCGCCCGGCCTCCGGTTGCTCGAGGAAGTACTCAAGCACCGAGGGAACGAAGTTCGCCACGGTCACCCGCTCCCGCCGGATCAGCGACGCGAGGTAGGCGGGGTTCGCGTGACCGCCCGGCTCGGCCAGGACGAGGCAGGCGCCGTGCTGCAACGGCCAGAACAGCTCCCAGACGGACACGTCGAAGCCGTACGGCGTCTTGAGCAGGACCCGGTCGTCGGCGGTCAGCGGCATGCTGCGGTCCAGCCAGTCCAGGAAGGCTTGCGACGCGTCGGTGGGGAACGCGACGAGTTTGGGCCGTCCGGTCGAGCCGGAGGTGAACAGCAGGTAGGCACAGTCGCCGGCGGGTGCCGGCGTGGTCTCCCACCGCACGGGCAGGGACGTGTCGCGGCCCGACCCGGCGTCGAGGATCCGCCACGGTCCGTCCGGCGCCAGCGACCGGGTCGGCTGGTGACAGAGCAGCAGCGCCGTGTCGGCCGCGTCCAGCAGCTCGGCGATCCTGGCCGGCGGTGCGGTCGTGTCGATCGGGACGTAACCACCTCCGGCCGCGGTGACCGCGTGGACGGCGACGACGACATCGGTCGAGCGTTCCAGCAGCAGCGCCACCCGGTCACCGGGCCGCAGGCCCTGTTGTCGCAGCGTCTCCGCGGTACGGGCGACCCGATCGGCGAGCTCGGCGTACGTCGTCACGCCCCCGTGCCGGTCGATCAGCGCCACGGCGCCGGGGGTGCGCCGCGCCTGACGGAACAACCCGTCGGCGAGACTTGTCCGGGAGGCCCGCCCCGCCGGCGCGGCAACCGGAGGCGGCTCGATCTCGGTCAGCGGGATCTCGGCGACCGGAATCAGCACCCGGTCGACGACCGACCGCAGGATCGCCAGGAACGCCTCCAGCGCTCCGGCCGCCGCCAGCTCGTCCGCTCCCCGTTCGGCCCATTCCACCAGCCCGGCGATGGAGGCCGGTTGCTCGGTGAGGGCGACGGTCAGGTCGAACTTGGCGGTGCCGCTGTCGAGGTCCCGCATACCCCGGAGCCGGCCGTTCCACTCCGGTTGCTGTCCCGCGAGACCCTGCCAGGCGAGCATGGTGCGAAACAGTGGGCTGCCGGATCCGGAACCACTGACTCCGGCCAGTTCCACCAGCTCGTCGAAGGGCATCGGCTGGTGGTCCAACGCCTCCAGCACGCCCTGATGCACCCGGAGGGCCACGTCGGCGAAGTTGTCCGTCAGCTCGATGTCGGTACGCAGGGCGAGTGTCTGTACGAAGAAGCCGACCACCCGGTCCAGGTCGGGATCGTTGCGGCCCGCCGTCGGCGAGCCCACCACCACGACCGGGGAGTCGCCGAGCCTGCGCAGGAGCACCTTCAGGGCGGCCAGGCACACCGCGTACGTGGTCACCCCCAGCCGCTGGGCGCAGGCCCGCAGACGGCTGGTCAAACCGGCGTCGATCTCGAATGGGATCACGCCGCCGCGCAGGCCGGAGTCCGTGCCGATCTCCTGGCGAACGGCGAGCGTGCCGGGGGCCGGAGCGTCCGCGAACCGGTCCTGCCAGTAGGCGCGCACCCAGGGCGGGCTCGTCGTGCCGGCGCTTCCGGCCACCCAGTCGACGAAGGTCGCAGCGGGTTCGGTCAACGTCTTGCCGGCGAGCAGCAGGGCCAGGTCTTCGAGCAGCACACCGACCGACCATCCGTCGACCACCATGTGGTGGAAGACCAGCACCAGCCGCCAGGCTCGATCGGGCAGCAGCATCACGGTCGCGTGGTAGAGCGGTGGCTTCCGCAGGTCGAGAGGCCGGCGTGCGGCCAGGGCGGTGAGATGCTCGGCACGGCTCGCGTCCCGGCGCAGGTCGTGCCAGGTCAGCGCGACGGGGCAGGCGGCGGCCACTTCCTGGACGGGGTTCTCCGCAGGCCCGGTGATCCGCAGCCGTAACGCCTGGTGCACCTCCTGCAGGCGGTACAGCAGCCGGTCCAGCTCGGCCCGCTCCGGCGGGTCGTCGAGGTCGAGCTGAATGGCGATGTTGTTCTGCGCGGTGCCGGGATGCTGTTGCTCCAGGAACCAGAGTCGCTGCTGGTCACGGCTGAGCCGGGTGGCGGCCAGGGACGGTGTCGCCGGCGCTCGCTGGACGCCGTGCCGCTGCCGGAGCAGCTCGACGAGCTCCTTGCGGCGGGTAGACATGTCATCCATGGGTGCGCAGCGCCTCCAGCATGTCGAGGGCCTCCTGGTCGCTGAGGCCCTCGACCAGTTCCTCGATGCCGCGCTGCACCGCTTCGGCGAGGGCCACCACGGTGGGACGGCTGTTGAACTGACTCACGCGAAGACTGACGCCGAACCGCTTGCCGACTGCCCCGAGCACCCGGATCAGGCTGAGCGACGTTCCACCGATCTGGAAGAAGTCGTCGTGGCGGCCGATGTCCTGGACGCCGAGCACTCGTGACCACTCGGCGGCGATCTCCGTCTCCACCGGACCTGTCGGCCCCTCGAGCTCGTCCTCCAGCGGGAACGCCTGCCGGGCCGGTTCGGGAAGGCTCTCGCGTGCGATCTTCCCGCTCGTCGTACGCGGGATCTCCGGCAGCAGAACGAAGGCGGCCGGGACCATGTACGACGGCAGTTGCCGGCCGGCGAAGTCCGCCAGTTCCTGCGGGGACGGCTCGTCACCGTCCGCGACGACGTAGGCGACCAGTTGGACCCCGCGGTCGGCCGACTTGCGGGGCATCACCACACATGCCGAGACGGCGGGATGCGTGCTCAGCACATTCTCGATCTCCCCGGGCTCCACCCGGCAGCCCTGGATCTTGACCTGGTGGTCCATCCGCCCCAGGAATTCGAAGTCGCCGGACCCGAGCCGCCGTACCACGTCTCCCGAGCGGTAGAGCCGCGCACCCGGGCTGCCCGGATGCGGAAGGAACCGTTCCGCGGTGATCGCCGGCCGGTTCTGGTACCCCCATGCGACGCCGCCGGGACCACTGACACACAGTTCGCCCGGCACGTCGTCGGGCACCGGCTGGAGGGCGCGGTCGACGACCCGCATCGAATAGACGCCCACCTCCCTGCCCAGCATGGTCGCCGACGCCGGACCGTCCACGGCGGGCACGTCGCCGACGGTGACCTCGGCCGTCTCCGTCTGTCCGTACTGGATATGCACGGCGCACCCGAAGTGGTCCCGGGCCCGGCGGTGCAGACTCGCCGGCACCGCCTCGCCGCTCGCGATCACCCAGCGCAGCCCGGGATACGGGCCGGCCTGCGCCGCACCCAGATATGCCTCCAGCGCCACCGGCACGAAGTGCACCATCACCACGGGCTCGGCGCGCAGCGTCGCGCTCAGGTACTCGGGGTCGGTCTCCCGCCCCGGTTCGGCGACCAGCACCTCGCCGCCGCCGAGCAGCGGCAGGAAGATCTCCCAGATGGAGATGTCGAAGGCCAGTGGCGTCTTGAACAGCGCCGCCGAGCCCGGCCCGATCGGATAGTCCTGTTTGAAGTAGGCGAGCCGGTTGGCGGCGTCCCGGTGATCGATCATCACACCCTTCGGGACGCCGGTGGACCCGGAGGTGTAATAGATGTATGCCAGGTCGTCCGGGCCGACCGGGACATCCGGCGCCGTCGTGGTGGCTGCGCCGTCCGGCACCAGAACCGGCGTCACGGCTTCGAGTTCGGTGGCCCTGGCCGTGTCGGCGACGATCGCGGCCAGGCCGGCGTCACGGCCGATCGCCTCCACCCGGGCGACCGGGAAGCGCGGATCCAGCGGCACGAAGGCGGCGCCGGCCTTGAGGACGCCCAGGGCCGAACAGATGAGGTCCGGACCACGGTCGAGCATGATGCCGATCCGGCTGCCCCGTCCGATGCCCGCGCCGGCGATGCGCGCCGCCAGCGCGTTCGCCCGGTGGTCGAGCTCGCGATAGGTCATGCGCTCGCCGGCCCAGCGCACGGCGACGGCGTCGGGCGTCCGGCCGGCCTGCGCCCCGATGTCGATGTGGACCGGCCCGGCGTCCGGGTAGCTGTCGGCGTCCGCCCGCTCGGCGAAGGCGGCCGCCATCTCCGGCTCGGTGAGCAGCGGCAGCTCGGCGACCGGGAGATCCGGATCGAGGGCGGCCGAGGCGAGAAGCCGGGCGTACGCGGTGGCCAGCCGCTCCGCCCACGGCCGGTCGAAGAGGCCGGTGTCGTACTCCAGCTCGAGGTCGAACCGGTCGGGCTTCTGCTCGACCAGCAGCGTCAGCTCGTTCTTCGCGGTGCCGTTGTGCACGGCGAGCCGGGTCCAGACGTGCTCGCCGATCGTCGGAGCGGCCTCGATCGGGGTGTTCTGCGGGCCGAACATCGCCTGGTAGAGAGACGCCGCGCCGTCCTGGCGCACGCCGGGCAGCCGCACCATCTCCTGGTAGGGCAACCGTCCGTGCTCAAGCCCGCCGGCCACGTGCTCGAAGGCCGAGTTCACGGCGTCCCGGAAGGTGGTCTCCTCGGTGTAGTGCTCCAGCGCGACGATGGTGTTGCTCAGATAGCCGAGGACCCGCTCGGACTCCGGGGTGTCACGCTGGGCGATGGGCAGACCGATGCTGATCCGCTCGTTCAGCGAGTAGCGGTGGAGGATCGTTCCGAACGCCGCGAGCAGGATGGAGAACGGCGATGCGGCGATTTCGGTGACCAGTTCCTGGACCGCGGGCGCCGGTACCGAGAACCGGTGCACGGCGCCACGGCGCGACGGCCGGCGATCGTACCGGCCCAGCCGGAGCGGAGCCGCGCCGTGCCGCAGCCGTTCCTTCCAGTACACGCGCGCGTCCTGCGCTTCGTCGGTTCCGAGCCACTGCCGCTCATCCAGACTCCATTGCACGTGATCGCCGGGCGGGTCCTGCGGCGTCCCGCCTTCGAGCACTGTCGTCAGGTCCCGGAGGAAGAGCTCCAGCGCCCAGGAATCGCAGATGGCGTGATGGAACACGAATCCGATGGCGGTCTCCGCCGGGCCGATCTCCGCGTGCAGGGTTCGCAGCAACGGCGCCTGGGCCAGGTCGAACGGGGACTCGGCGGCCAGCCGGAGCGCGGCGACGAACTCTTCCGTGTTCGCGCAGGTGAGTTCTCGTACGTCGGGCCGCACGGTGGCGTGGACCTGCTGCGCCAGGCCGTCGCCCGTCCAGTGCAAGCCGGTGCGGAGCGCGTCGTGTCGTGCGGTCAGGACCTCCATCGCGTCCCTCAGCCGATCGGCGGTCACTCGTGCGGCGATGTGATAGCCGAAGGGCGCCGCATACGGAGCGGAGGTGCCGTCCGCCTGCGCGGTGAGCCAGATCCGCTCCTGGCCGCTGGAAGCGGGACAGGTCATCAGGTCGGCGGGCGTCCGGCCCGGCTCGGCCGCTACGAACTCTGTATCCATGCTCAGCTCCTGTGCGAGAACGTCGTCGACGCCGGGGGCGGCGGTCAGCGGGCGCTGGCCGGCCGGATGTCGGTCCAGACCTGACCGATGTGGTCGAGGCATTCGTTCTTGGTCGCGAAGGTCGAGACGACGTCCCAGCCCGCCGGGACCGGCTGGGCCGCTCGCCAGATCGAGTACTGCTCCTCCGCGTTGCGCACAACGTGCCAATCTGGGCTTCCCACCATGTCCGGACTCCTTTCTGAGTTCACCGTTCCGGTACGCTCGCCGTTCACCCGGGAAATATGTTCCGACCGTCTGGCCGATGAATCAGCGAACGGCCGCGCCGAAGCCGGGACCGGGTTCCCGGCGCCCGGCCGGCAATGGCCGGAAAACGAATCTCTCGGCTCTCGCCGATCTGCCGGCCGAGGCGCTTCCTGAAGCTAGGCGGTATTCGCAGATAATGTCAACAGACGTTTTCCAGGCTCCCGTTCATGTCCACGCGCCGAGATGCGCCGGGGTTGATTCGGCACCTACCGGGAGGACGTTTCGGCAGGTCAAGGCATCGGATTCCGCATCCGGAACATCCGGGGTACCGATGCGGAACCTTGCCGGTACCACTCTGTTCGACACTTGCGGCGCCGACGGCGGAAGAAATCAGCGACCAGAATTGTGGAGGACAAAGATCTCGTGCGTGACTTCAGCAAGGCTGCGGAGGAGTACTCCGAGAACGGGTTCGCCATCATTCGTGACGTCATTCCGATGGACCTCATCGAGGAGGCGCGCACACACATCGCGTGGCTCATCGAGAAATACCCGGACGTCCGTCCCGAGCACCTGCATCACCCGCTGATCCGCAACGACGCCTTCTGGGTCAGGCTGATCTCGGATTCGCGGCTCGCGGACATCGGTGAGTTCTTCCTGGGCCAGAACGTGGCCTGTTTCACCGCGCACTACATCTGCAAGCCGGCGTTCGACGGGCAGCCGGTGCTCTGGCACCAGGACGGCGCGTACTGGAAGCTGGAGCCGATGCAGGCGCTGACCGTCTGGCTGGCGGTGGACCGCAGCTCGACCGAGAACGGCTGCCTGCGGATGATCCCGAAGAGTCACCGCCTGCCGCTGCACGCGCCGTCCCTGCGCACCGACACGGAGAACATGCTGTACTCGACGTCCAACGAGGACATCGTGAACGAGTGGGTGGAGAAGGAAGGCATCGTCGACATCGAGCTCAATCCCGGCGACGTCTCGATCCACCACCCGCATCTGCTGCACTACTCCGAGGCCAACACCTCTCCGCACCGGCGGTGCGGCCTGGACATCGGCTACATCTCCACCTCGACCCGCATCAGCAGCGACGGCCTGTACCTCGATCCCGTCCTGGTGCGGGGCGAGCCCGTCCCGGGGATCAACAACTACCGCGCCGTTCCGCGGTACATCCCCGGCGAGACGATTCCGTTCGCCGGGCACGAGGAGTGGAACGCCCGGCCCGACGTCGTCGACACCACTGCGGGCACGGCCGAAGCCTCGCCGATCGAGGTCACGCAGCGGATGATCTCGCGGCTTCGCGAGGGATCGGTCGCACGCTGAGTGGTGCGGGTCCGCCGCCCCCCGGCGGACCCGCACCACCCGGCTCGCCCGGCGGGCGGCAGCGAAACGGTCACCAGCGGTGGTGTACCTGCTCGCGGACGAGTTCGTCGTAGACGCTCCGGACCGCTCGGAGCGTGGTCTCGCTCAGCGGGGCCAGCGCGGCCGCCGCGGCGTTCGCTCTGGCCTGCGCGGCGGTCCGGGCACCCGGGATGACCACGCTCACCGCTTCCTGGTCGACGATCCAGCGCAGCGCGAACTGCGCCAGCGTCGCGCCGGGCGGCACCATCGGGCGCAGGCGGTCGACGGCTTCCAGCCCGGTCGCGAAGTCGACGCCGGAGAAGGTCTCACCGACGTCGAACGACTCGCCGTGCCGGTTGTAGCTGCGGTGGTCGCTCGCCTCGAAGACGGTGGAGGCGGTGTACCGGCCGGACAGCAGCCCGCTGGCGAGCGGAACCCGGGCGATGACGCCGACTCCGGAGCGCGCCGCGGCCGGCAGCACCCGCTCCAACGGCTTGAGGCGGAACATGTTCAAGACGATCTGGATCATTGCCAGCCGCGGTCGGCGCATGGCGATCAGGGCCTGCTCGCAGGTGCGGACGCTCACCCCGTACGCCGCGATGACCTCGTCCTCGACCAGCGCGTCGAGCGCGTCGAACACCGCGTCGTCGGTGTACACCTGATGCGGCGGGCAGTGCAGCTGCACCAGATCGATCCGTTCCACGCCGAGGTTGCGCCGGGAGCGGTCCAGCCACGCCCGGAAATTCGCCGCGGTGTAGTTCTCCGGGGCCTGCTCGACCCGGCGGCCCATCTTCGTCGCCACGACGGGCCGCGCCGCGCCCGACCGCGCCAGGGACCGCAGGAACGTTCCGATGACCTGCTCGCTCCGGCCGTCGCCGTACTCGTCGGCGGTGTCGATGAAGGTGGCTCCCGATTCCAGCGCCGCGGACAGCGTGTCCAGGGCGTCCTTCTCGCTGACCCGCCCCCAGTCGGCTCCGCCGAGTTGCCAGGCCCCAGTTCCGATTACCCCGACATGCTTGCCGTCACGGCCGAGAGTCCGATTCTCCATGGTGGAACTCAACGGCGGGCGCCCACTCCACCGAAAGGTGTGAACACCCTTCTTACCGGTGATTTCCAACACATCGGGACAACTCTTGCGGCGCCGGCATTCCCATGGCCGCGAAATGCTCGTACGCGCGGTTCCGGAAACCCTCGGCCGCGGCGAGGTCTCCCATTCCCTCCGACGCCCGCGCCGAACCCGCCAAGGCCATGGCCACTTGAACCCGATAGCTGACCGAAGTGGCGTGCAGGAATGCTCTGCGGTGCAGCCGCAGCGCGCGGGCATGGTCACCGCGCCGACTGTGGATCAGGCCCGCGATGTTCTCGATCTCGGACTGCCACGGCTTCGTCCCGAGTGGCTCGACGAGCGCGAGCGCCCGGCCGACGAAGTGCAGAGCCTGTTCGTCGCGACCGGCGCATTGGCAGACATCAGCCATCAGAACGTAGGTGAGGGCGAGGTCCCGGGGCATCAGAGAATCCTCGTCGAGCCCCAGAACCCGGCCCAGACTCGCCAATGCGGCGTTGTGGTCGCCACTGGATATGTGTGCCATGGCAAGGTCGTTCAGGGCGCCGGCCTGATGCATTCCCATCGGCGTTCTCCGGTTCAGGGCCACCGCCCGCTGAGCGGCATTCACCGCCGCGACGTCGTCACCCAGCCACCGGCACACCGAACTCAGGTTGCACAGGGCGATCGACTCCTCCATGTCATTGGAGGTGGCCCGGCACACCGCGACCGCTCTCTCCAGGAATTCTCGCCCCTGGGCCAGGCGGCCGAGCGCGCTGTGCACCCAGCCGAGCTGACTGAGATAGACACCTTCACTCTTCGGATTCCGTTCCGCGACGGAAAGCCGCAACCCCTCCTCGATGCCGTCGGCGGCCGCGTGGAATTCGCCGAGCATGGAATGGCCGACGACGAGATTGCGCAGGCTGAACCGCATCGCGACAGGGTCACCGGCCCGGCGGGCCGCGGACAACCCCACCTCCGCGACCTCCCGGTACCTCCGGATGTCGCCACGCTCGTGCAGTGGGAACAGCAGGTTGCGGGCAAGGTAGGCCGCGAGCCGGGCGAAGCCCGCCTCCAGTCCGACCGTGACGAACGCGGGCAGGGCCCGCAACTCACGGTCGAACCACTGCCGGGCTTCCGCCGGCGTCGCCGTCGGCGGCAGGATCGGGCACGGGTCCGCGCCGGTCACGTCGTACTCGGTCCGGCCCGGGAACAACAGCCGGCATGCCTGATCCGTCGCCGCCACGTAGAAGTCGAGCAGTCCCGCCAGCGCCAGGCTCCGCTCGTCCCCGCTGGTCGTCCGCCACAGCTCCCGGGCGAAACTACGGACCAGGTCGTGGAAGGCATACAGGCCGATGGCGGGCTGTCGCAGCAGGTGCACGTCGAGAAGCGCCTCCATGCTGTCCTCGGCGTCCTGTGTCGTCATCCCCAGCAGAGCCGCAGCCGCATGGGCGTCGATATCGGTGCCGGGATGCAGCCCGAGCAGCCGGAACGCGCGCTGCTGGGCGGGCGGCAGCACCTGATAGGAGAGTTGAATGGTGGTGGCCACGCTCCGCTCGGCGGACGAGAGCTCCTTGAGCAGCCGGGATTCGTCGTTCAGCCGCCCGACCAGGTAGCGCAGGGTCCATCGGGGGCGGTTCCGAAGCCGGGCGGTGGCGATGCGCAGGGCCAGCGGCAGGTGGCCGCAGAGCTCGGCCAGTTCCCGGGCGGCCTCGGGTTCGGCCGCCACCCGCTTCTCACCCAGGGTCCTGGTCAGGATCCCGAGGCTCTGCTCCGGCTCCATGCTGCCGATGGACAACCAGTGGATCCCGTCCAGATCGACCAGCCGGCCCCGGCCGGTGACGATGACGAACCCGCTGGTCATCCCGTCCAGCAGCGGCCGGACCTGTGCGGTGTCGACGGCATTGTCGAGTATCAGCAACAGTCGGCGGTTCGCCGTCCAGGATCGCCACAGCGCCAGCCGCCCCTGCGCGTCGTCGGGAATCTGCGTGTCCGTCGCTCCCAGCTCGCGCAGCAGCATCGCCGCCACGAAGTCGGGTTGCAGTGGCTTCTCACCGGGGGTGAAACCGCGGAGGTCGACGTACAGCTGGCCGGCGGGGAAGAACACGGCGAGCTGGTGCGCGACGTGCACGGCAAGCGTCGACTTCCCCGCCCCGCCCATGCCGTCGATTCCCACCACACCGGTACGCCCGTCCGAGCCCATCCGCACCAGCCGGCGCGACTCCGGCTCCCGCCCGGCGAAATCGGCCAGGTCGTACGGAAGCATGCAGGGACGGATCTCGGCGCCGGACGGCACGACCGAGGGGTCAGCGGCCGGCCGTACCGGATCCGAACGTGATGAGGCCGGCGGCTCGGAGCCACCGCGGAGGATGTCCTCGTGCAGGCGGGACAGTTCCGCGCTGGGGTCGATCCCCAGCTCGGCGGCGAGCAGGTCCCGGACCGTGCCGTACTCGGCGAGGGCCGCCGCCTGCTGGCCGGAACGGTAGAGGGCGAGCATGAGCTGGCCGCGCAGCCGTTCTCGCAGCGGGTGGGCGTGGACCGCCCGGCGTAGGTCGCTGACCAGGCCGGCACTCTCGCCCACCGCCAGCCGGAGCTCGCAGAGCTGCTCCAGTGCGGCCAGGTACTGCTCCTCCAGGGCCGTGGCAGCGACGTCGATCACCGGACCGCCGCGTCCGGACAGGACCGGACCGCGCCAGAGCGCGGTCGCCACGCCGAGCCTGCTGATGGCCTGATGCGGCCGGCCCTCGGCCACCTCGGTCGTGGCTTCCTGCACCTTCCACCGGAAGTCGTTCAGGTCCAGTTGTCCGCCACCGACGACGATCCGATATCCCGCCGTCTCGGTCGCGATCAGCTCCGCGCCACCGGGAATCCGTCGACGCAGCTCGGCCACCGTCTTGCGGACCTGCCGCATCGCGGTCGGCGGCGGTGTGTTCTCCCACACCGCCTCGATCAGCCGGGAGACGGTCACCACATGGCCGGCGTGGAGGAGGAGCAGCGTCAGAACACGCTCCTGGAGCTGCCCGCCGAACCTCACCCGTCGTGGTCCGTGCCAGCACTCCAGAGAGCCTAAGATGTTGAAGCGGACCGTATCGCCGACAACCCCCGACATCGCATCGTGCTCCCGAACTCACCGACGAGCCGCAAGAGGCTCACAGCGCGATGGTACAGATCTTGCACTGTTTGCCGTCGATGCGTTTCGCGTGATTCAGAGCCCACCGGTCAGCGCCCACAGGGCGCCGACGACGGTGTACACACCTTCGGCGCTGATCGTCAGACGATGGCGGGGCCGAAGGTGTCGGACATGGCGGCCACGCCCAGGCAGAGCAGGGGGAAACCGCCGAGGCCCGGCGCGTCGTCGACGTCGGCCAGGTCGTGCCACAGGCGGACCACCGGGTCGGGGGAGTAGCGGTGCAGCGCCCGCGGACCCGGCTCGGGCACGTGATGGCCGGTGGAGCGGAGCATCCCGGCGATGCTGTCGAGCTGCCGCCGGACCGCGGCCGCCACCGCTCCCGGCCCGGCGTCCGTGCCGGGCAGGACGTGCTCGGCCACCCACGCGGCGAGCTCGAGTCCGGTCACCACGTGGCCGGGAGCGCCGGCCGTCCGGGTGCGGCCGTAGACCACCAGCGCCGTCGTCTGCACCAGGACCTGGTGCACCGGCATGCGGTACGGCAGCGAGATCACCGGATGTGTCGGCGCGAGCAGGATGGCGGCCCGCCGGGTCGCGGCCTGCCAGAGGCCGGTGTCGCCCGCCGCGACCTGGTCCGCGTACTCCCAGATGGTCGGCATCGGCAAATCTTCACGCTCGGTGACATGATCGGCATCGGTCATCGGGTCGGGCCGGGCGTCCCCCGAACGGGCGGAAACCGGTCACGTTTCGTACATCTGATCTAATCATGGGGTAAGGTGCGGCAATGAGCATCGACAGCGGTGCAGATCAGCCCCCGATCAATCCCGGGCAGCCGCCACTGACCACCCGGCAGCTGCGCATCCTCGCGGTGATCCGCGATTCGGTCCGCGAGCGTGGCTACCCACCCACCGTCCGCGAGATCGGCGCGGCCGTCGGCCTGGTCTCCCCGTCCTCGGTGTCCTACCAGCTCCGGGTCCTGGAGAAGCACGGCCTGATCCGTCGCCAGCCCAACAACTCCCGGGCGGTCGAGCTGCGCCCCGCCGCGGACACCCCGCCCGCCGAGCACGTGGTGACCGTCCCGGTGCTGGGCGCCATCGCCGCCGGCGCCCCGATCCTGGCCGAGGAGCACGTCGAGGACTACCTGACCGTCTCGGCCGGCATGGTCGGCAGCGGCACCCTGTTCGCCCTGAACGTCAAGGGCGACTCCATGGTCGACGCCGCGATCTGCGACGGCGACGTGGTCGTGGTCCGCAAGCAGCCGGTCGCGGAGAACGGTGAGATCGTCGCGGCCATGCTCGACGGCGAGGCCACCGTCAAGGTCTTCCACCACACCGGTGAGCACGCCGAGCTCCTGCCCCGGAACCCGGCCTACGCCCCCATCCCGGCCGACAGCGCGGTGATCCTGGGCAAGGTCGTCTGCGTCCTCCGCCGCCTGTAGGGTGCAGGCGTGATCCCGGTCGAGGCCATCGCCGCCGCCTACACGCGGTGGATCACGCCTGACCTGCCGCTCTACGGCAACGATCACGACCGGTCCGACTTCGCTCCCTGATCGGCGCCGGACCGTCCGACGGTCCATGAAGCGCCCATCACCCCTCGGATTCAGGGAGCGATCCGTCATGTCCTCTGCCGTTTCCGCGCCGTCCGGTCTGCGGACCGTTCTGCGCGCCCCGTTCGTACGCCGGCTTCTGGTTTTCAGCCAGACCGGCCGCCTGCCGATGGCCGCCGCGCCGCTGGCCCTGCTGCTCTTCGCCCGTGAGGAGCACGGGCTCACGCTGGCCGGCCTGGTCGTGGCCGCCTACACGGCCGGGATGGCGGTGAGCGCGCCCCTGCTGGCCCGGATCGTCGACCGATGGCGGCAGCCGCCGGTGCTGTGGGGGTCGGCGGTGCTGTCCGGCGCCGGTTTCGTGGTGGTCGCCGCCAGCGGGCACAGCGTGCCGGTCATGCTGGCCGGGGCGGTGGGCGCCGGCTTCGGGACGCCGCCGCTGGAGGCCTGCCTGCGGGCACTCTGGCCGAACCTGGTTCCGGCCGAGAACGTGGCGGCCGCCTACTCGCTGGACCTCGCGGTGCAGGAGGTCATCTACGTGACCGGGCCGCTGGTGACGCTCGCCGCGGTCGGCCTCGCCGGGCCGTCCGCGGGGCTGCTCGCCGCCGCGGTGCTGCAACTCGCCGGGGTGGCCGGGTTCGCGCTGACCCCGGTGGTGCGGACCTGGCGGGGCGAGGCGGGGGCCCGGCACTGGGCGGGGCCTCTGCGCGTACCCCGCTTCGTCGTGATCGTGGCCGGGGTGATCTGTGCGGGAGCGGCGGTCGGAAGCCTGCCGGTCGCCGTCACCGGCTATGCCGAGGCGGCCGGGAACCGTGCGCTGAGCGGCTGGCTGCTGGCCGCGCAGGCGGCCGGCGCGCTGATCGGCGGCCTGCTCTACACACGGGCCGCGCCGGGTGGGCCGGGGCGGCTGCCGCTGACCGCTGCGGCGCTCGCGGCCGGTTTCGTACCGTTGCTGCTGGTTCCCGGCCCGGCGCCGATGGCGGTGCTGCTCGCGGTGTCCGGGTTGTCGCTGCCGCCGCTGCTGACCGCGGTCTTCCTCGCGGCCGACCGGCTCACGCCGCCCGGCACCGCGGTCGAGGCCTTCGCGTGGATCATCACCGCCTTCACGGTGGGCAGCGCGGCGGGTGCCGCGATCACCGGCCCGTTGGTCTCCGACGGGATCCGGTACGGCTTCGCGTTCGCCCCGATCGCCGGCCTCCTGGCCGTGGCCGCCATGTCCGCGGCGACCCTCGGTGCTCGGGTGAGGGTTTGACCTGGAGCGCGCTCCAGGTCATAGCGTCGTCCACATGAGCGCAACGAGAATCGCCACTGTCGAACTGGGACGGACCGGAGAGCAGGTCAGCAGCGTCGCCCTCGGGGCCATGCAGATGGGCAACGCCACCGACGAGGCGTCGTCGGTGCGGATTCTCGACCGGTACCGGGAACTGGGTGGATCGTTCGTCGACACCGCGGACTGCTACGAGTGGTGGTCGCGGCGGGGCAGCCGGGGCGGGGAGAGCGAGGAACTGCTGGGGCGCTGGATGCGTGACCGCGGCAACCGGGACGAGATCTTCCTGGCCACGAAGGGCAGCGCGCTGCCGGCCTACTCGCCCGACCTGTGGCAGGCGGACGGCGCCCCGGATTGGGAGCTGGCCCGGCGCACCTTCGCCGGCGCCGGCGGGGACACGCTGCGGCACGCGCTGGACGGCAGCCTGCAGCGGCTCGGCACCGACCACGTCGACCTCTACTACGTGCACGTCGACGACCGGACGACGCCGCTGGAGGAGACCCTGGAGGCGCTGGCCGGGCTGGTCGCCGCCGGCAAGGTGCGGTATCTCGGCTGGTCGAACGTACGGACGTGGCGGCTGGAGCGGATCCGGCAGCTGTGCGACCGGTACGACTGGCCCGCCCCGGTGGCCGTGCAGCAGCAGCACACCTACCTGCGGCGGCGGGCCGGCCTGGAGCACGCGTCGATCGTCGACGACGAGCAGTGGGACTACCTGACCGAGCACCGTGACCTGGGCCTGGTCGCCTATTCGCCGATCCTCAAGGGCGTCTACGACGACGCGGCCCGCCGTGCCGAACACTGGATGATGGCGTCCTACACCGGTCCGGACAGCGAGGCCCGGCTGGCGGCGCTGGCCGAGGTGTCCGCCGAGGTCGGGGCTACTCCCAATCAGACGGTGCTGGCCTGGCACCTGCACCAGACGGCGCCGACCGTGGTGCCGCTGATCGGGCCGCGGACGCCGGAGCAGTTCGAGAATCTGGTGCCCGCGCTCGGCGTCAAGCTGGACGCCGGACAGTTGGCCCGGCTGGACGCGGCCGGAGCCTGATCCCGGGCTCCCGTTGCTGTGCCGGAAACGGCTCAGCTGAGTGACTGCCAGGCCGTGATGAGCGACTGGCGGAAGTCGGCGGCCTGCTCGTCGGTGAGTTTCGCCCGCATGCGCGTCTCCAGCGTGCGCACGTCGGCGGCGACCACGGCGAGCAGCGCCCGGCCCTCGCCGGTGAGGCGGATGAGCAGTTCGCGACGGTTGCCGGCGTTGCGTTCGCGGCGGATCAGGCCGCGGGTCTCCAGGGCGCGGACCATGTCGGCCATCGACTGGGCGGTGACGAACGAGTCGCGGGCGAGCTGGGCCGCGGAGAGGCCGTCGTGGCGTTCCAGGACGGTGAGGGCCGTGTATTGCAGGGCGGTGACGCCGACCGGGCGGACCAGATCGTCGAGGCCCGCGCGGACCGCGAGTTCGAGCTGTTTCACCAGGTAGAGCAGGGATGGGCCGGTCGTCATGGCGGGTTCCTCTCGCGGGTGGGGCCAGATTACGCCATTGACAGGAAACCTGATTGCCAAGAATCCTGTTGATTGTGCCTGCCCGGCCGTTCGTGAGAGGTTGAAGAGCATGGATCTGACCGGCAAGGTCGCCATCGTCACCGGCAGTGGCCGGGGGCTCGGTCTCGCCTATGCCGAAGCGCTCGCCGCCGCGGGCGCGTCGGTCGTGGTCAACGACGTGGACCAGACGGTCGTGGACGCCGCGGTCGCCGGGATAGGCGGGGACACGGTCGGCGTGGCGGCCGCGGTCGGCGACACCGCGAGCGCCGAGAAGCTCGTCGCCACCGCGGTCGGGACGTTCGGCCGGCTCGACGTGCTGATCACCAACGCCGGCATCCTGCGCGACCGGGTCCTCTGGAAGATGACCGACGAGGACTTCGACGCGGTCGTCGACGTCCACCTGCGCGGCACCTTCACCTGCGCCCGCGCCGCCGCGATCCGGATGCGCGAGCAGGCCGGAGGCGGCCGCATCATCCTGATCGGCTCCCCGGCCGGGCAGCGCGGCAACTTCGGCCAGACCAACTACGCGGCAGCCAAGGCCGGGATCGCCGCGATGGCCCGCACCTGGGCCCTCGAACTGGCCCGCAGCGAGATCACCGTCAACGCCGTCATCCCGATCGCCGCCACCGAGATGACCAGGACGATCCCGGCGTTCGGGCCGGCCATCGAGGAGGCCGGGCGGACCGGGCAGCCGTTGCCGGCCTGGATGCGCCACGACGAGGGCCTCGGCACCGTCCAGGACGTCACCGGCCTGATCACCTTCCTCGCCTCGGACGCCTCGAACGGCATCACCGGCCAGGCGATCGGCATCGGCGGCGACAAACTCGCCCTCTGGGCGCACCCCAGCGAGAAGACCATCCGGTACGCCGAGGGCGGCTGGACGGCCGAGGCCATCGCCGCCGGGTGGGACTTCCCGCTGGAGACCTACGGCATCCCGGCGCCGAAGCGATGAACCTCGACGAGCTCACCGCCATCGACGTGCACACGCACGCCGAGGTGGGCCGCGACGGCCGCACGTCGCTGAGCCCCGCCCTGCTCGGCGCGTCCGCCGACTACTTCAAGGCGCACGGCCACCGGCAGCCCACCATCGACGAGACGGCCGCCTACTATCGCGAGCGGAGGATGGCCGCGGTCGTCTTCACGGTCGACGCCGAACACGCCACCGGGCATCCGGCCATCCCGAACGAGGAGATCGCCGAGGACTGCGCGGCCCACCCGGACGTGCTCATCCCGTTCGCCAGCATCGACCCGCACAAGGGCAGGGCCGGCGCCCGTGAGGCCCGCCGCCTGGTCGAGCACTACGGCGTCCGGGGCTTCAAGTTCCACCCCAGCATCCAGGGCTTCGCGCCGGACGACCCGATCGCCTACCCGCTCTACGAGACGATTCAAGAGCTGGGGTCGGTCGCCCTGTTCCACACCGGGCAGACCGGCATCGGCGCCCGGGTCCGCGGCGGCGGCGGGATCCGTCTCAGGTACTCGAACCCGATGCTGGTCGACGACGTGGCCGTGGACTTCCCCGACCTGCGGATCATCCTGGCGCACCCGTCGTTCCCCTGGCAGGACGAGGCCCTCGCGGTCGCCACCCACAAGGAGCACGTCCACATCGACCTGTCCGGCTGGTCACCCAAGTACTTCCCGCCGCAACTGGTCCGGTACGCGAACAGCCTGCTCCAGGACAAGGTGCTGTTCGGCTCCGACTACCCGGTGATCACCCCGGACCGATGGCTCGCCGACTTCGAGAAGCTCGACCTCAAGGAGACGGTCCGCCCCAAGATTCTCAAAGCCAACGCAGCCCGCCTACTCTTCCGGGAGAACCCATGACCACCACCGTGAACGGCCTCGACGGCCTCAAGTCCCTGGCCGGCAAGGACCTCGGCCGCAGCGCATGGCTGGAGATCACCCAGGAGCGGGTGAACACGTTCGCCGACGCCACCGGCGACCACCAGTGGATCCACGTCGACGTGGAGAAGGCGGCGCAGGGCCCGTTCGGCGCGCCGATCGCCCACGGCTACCTCACCCTGTCCCTGGTCATCCCGCTCTTCGGCGAACTGCTCGTGGTCGAGGGCATCACGATGGGCGTCAACTACGGGCTGGAGAAGGTGCGCTTCCCCAGCCCGGTCAAGGTCGGCTCCCGGATCCGGCTGGCCGCGACCGTGGTCAGCGTCGACGACGTGGCCGGCAACGGCGTGCAGAGCGTCTTCGACTTCACCGTCGAGGTCGAGGGCCAGGACAAGCCCGCCTGCGTCGCCCGCCCCGTCTACCGCCACTACGCCTAGAGGACCGGACATGCGCAACGCGGGGCTGGGGTCCTGGCCGGCACGCCGGGCGGCCATGTCGCCCGGCAGCACCGCCCTGATCTTCGAGGAGCGGCGTACGACGTACGCCCAACTGCATGAACGCACCTCGCGCCTGGCCGCGGCCCTGCGTGCCGCCGGGGTTCGGCCCGGGGACCGGGTCGCCTACCTCGGCCCGAACCATCCGTCCCTGGTCGAGACGATGTTCGCGACCTGGGCGCTCGGCGCGGTCTTCGTGCCGATGAACTTCCGGCTGACCGAACCGGAGATCGAGTACCAGCTCCGGCACAGCGGGGCGGTCGCGTTGATCCACGCCCTGCCGGTGTCCTTGGAAGTCCCGATCAAAGTCGGACTCCCCGGATACGAGGACTTCCTCTCGGATCTCGCGCGCTTCGACGAGCCGGTCACGCTCGACGACGTGGCCTGCATCCTCTACACGTCCGGCACCACCGGCCACCCCAAGGGCGCCGTGCTGACCCACGGCAACCTGGTGTGGAACTGCTACAACCTGCTCGTCTGCGTCGACGTCGCCGGCGACGAGGTCACCCTTCTCAGCGCCCCGCTCTTCCACGTGGCGGCGCTCAACCAGTGCCTGCTGCCCACGTTCCTCAAGGGCGGCACTTCGGTGATCATGCCCGGCTGGGACGTCGACGGCTGCTTCGACGCCATCGCCCGGTACGGCGTGACCTGGATGTTCGGCGTCTCCACCATGTTCGCCGGCCTCTCCCGGTCACCCCGCTGGCCGACCGCCGACCTGTCCTCGGTGCGCTGCCTGATGACCGGCGGCGCCGCCGTCCCGGAGGCGCTGATCCGCGCCTACCAGGACCGGGGCCTCGCGTTCTGCCAGGGCTACGGGATGACCGAGACCGCGCCCGGCGCCACCTTCCTGGAGGCGCGGGAGAGCCGCGACCACGTCGGATCGGCCGGCCTGCCGGTCTTCTTCACCGACGTCCGCTGCGTGCGGCCCGACCTCACCCCGGCCCCGCCCGGCGAACCCGGCGAGGTGCTGGTCCGCGGCCCGAACGTGACCCCCGGCTACTGGAACGGCCCGGCCGCCACCGCCGCCGCCTTCACCGACGGCTGGTTCCGCTCCGGCGACCTGGCCGTCGTGGGGGAGGACGGCCATTTCCGCATCGTCGACCGCACCAAGGACATGTACATCTCCGGCGGCGAGAACGTCTACCCGGCCGAGGTGGAGGCCGCCATCTTCGAACACCCGGCGGTCGCCGAGGCCGCCGTCGTCGGCGTCCCGGACGAGAGGTGGGGCGAGGTCGGCCGCGCCTTCGTGGTCCCGGTCCCCGGCGCCGGCCTCAACCCCGGCGACATCCCGGCCCATCTGGCCGGGCGCCTGGCCAGATACAAGATCCCGGTGTACGTCGACATCGTCACCGACCTCCCGAGAACCGGCTCCGGCAAGGTCCGCAAGGGCCCCCTCCGCGACCTCCCCCTGTCTCAGCCCGCTCGATAGAGGGTGGCCAGATCGATCAGGACGACGCCGGTGTCCGCGGTGGCGGCCCTCTTTCGTAACCACGGTTATGATAACCGTGGTTATGAAAGACTGGGCCAGGCGGCGGTGACCAGGGCCGGGAGGACGGTGGCGGCGGGGCCGTGCAGGTTGATGCCGGCGACCGCGTCCAGTGGGGTGGGCTGCGGGTTCACCTGGATCACGGTGGCGCCGAACATGGCCGCCACCTTCGGGATCTCGGCGGCCGGGTAGACCAGGCCGGACGTGCCGATCGTCAGGAGCACGTCGCAGTCGGTCGCCTCCTGGACGGCCGTCTCCAGGATCTGCTCCGGCAGGGCCTCGCCGAACCACACCACGCCCGGGCGCACCGGGCCGGAACAGTGCTCGCAGCGTGGCGGGGCCAGCCGCCGGCCCTCCGAAGGCTCCTCGCCGTCGGGCATCGGGGCGGACCGGGCGCATGATGCGCAGCGCGGCTCGAACAGGCTGCCGTGCAGGTGCAGCGGGCCCGCCGACCCGGCGCGTTCGTGCAGGTCGTCCACATTCTGGGTGATGACGACACTGCGCGGGGTGCGCGCCTCGATGGCGGCGACCGCCTCGTGGCCGGGGTTGGGGTGGACCCGGCGGATCACGGTGCGGCGCCACTCGTACCAACCCCAGACCAGGTCCGGGTCGTCCTGGAAGGCTTGCGGGGTGGCCAGTGCCTGAGCGTCGAAGCGCTCCCAGAGGCCGGTCAGCGCGTCCCGGAAGGTGGGCACGCCGCTCTCCGCCGAGATCCCCGCGCCGGTGAACACCACCACCCGTCGCGCCTGAGAGAGGACCTTCGCGGCCTCGCGCACCTCAACCATTCGATCCCCCAGCGCCGTCCGAACGTATTACCAGCACGAACGAGTGTCGCATCACCGCGGGAGCAGATGGGTCGTTGACTCACGGAGAGCGCGCGGAGGTGGTCGGTCGAATGTCCGAAGTGGGATGCCGGTGAGTGACGAGGCCACCGAACCGCCCCCCGGCGCGGACCGCACCCGCCGTCTGCGCGCGGCCGGCGACCGTCTGCTCACCGTCGTCGGCGAGTGGACCGCGCCGGGCCCGCAGCGTCCGGAGTGGTCGGAGTCGAGCATGAGCACCCTGGTCGGCGCGGTCACCGCGGCCGCCGGGATCCTCTTTCTGGCCGCCATGCTGGTCATCTGGTTCGCCCGCTCCTGAGCGCCAGCACCGCCACTGCGGTCACGCCCAACAGGCCACCGCTGACCAGGGCGAACGTTGCCGACGTGACGGATGCGAGCAGGCCGCCGCGGAGGTTGCCGAGTTCCGGGCCGGAGTGGCCGACGATCAGTTCGGCGGCCGACACCCGGCCCAGCATCGCGTCCGGGGTGTGCGTCTGGACGACCGTGCCGCGCGTGACCACCGCGACGGTGTCGGCGGCCCCGGCCACGGTGAGCAGCAGCAACGCGACCGATATGAGCGGCGCGACGCCGAGCAGGGCGATCGCCGCGCCCCAGACGGCCGCCGCCGCGAACATGATCGGCGCGGGCCGGGCGCGCCGGGTGAAGACCCCGGAGAACAGCGAGGCGGCGACGCCACCCACGGCCAGGGCCGAGAACAACAATCCGAGGGTACGGGGATCGCCGCCGAATCGTTCCGCGTTCAGCACCGGGAACAGGCTCACCGGCATGGCCAGCACGGTCATCGCGAGGTCGGTGAGCAGCGCGCCCCGAACCGCCCGGTGCCCGGCCAGGAACCGCAGCCCGGCCAGCGCCGCCCGCACCCCGGGCCGGGACGCCTCGCCGGCCGGCGGCATCGGCGGCAGCGTGGCGGCGGCGCCCAGCATCACCACGAAGGACAGGGTGTCGGCGAGGAAGCAGCCGCCCACCCCGGCCGAGGCGATGAGAAGCCCCCCGAGCGCCGGCCCGAGCAGCATCGACGCCTGGAAGGCGATCCGGTTCAGGGCCAGGCCGGCGGCGAGTTCCGGCGCGGGCAGCAGCCGGGGCAGGATCGCCCGGGACGCGGGCCCGGCCCCGGCCGCGAACGACGACTGCACCGCGACGAGCCCGAGCAGCACGCCCACCGGCAGCCCGCCGGCGAACGCCTGCACAGCCAGCAGCCCCGCGCACACGGTCTGCCCGGCGACGCAGATCAGATAGAAGCGGCGCCGGTCCCCGTGATCGGCCAGTGTGCCCGCGAACAGCCCGAACACCAGCAGCGGCAGCCCGGACGCCAGCCCCGCCGCTCCGGTCCACACCGGGCTCCGGGTGGTCTCCCACACCTGGTAGAGGACCGCGACCAGCGCCATCTGGCCGCCCAGCCCGGAGCACACGCGCCCGATCCACCAGCGGCGGAAGTGAGGTGAGGTGCGCAGCGGGGAGACGTCGATCAGGGCGTTGTTCAATGGCATGGCGGCTTTCCCGTACAAAAGGAATCGCCCGCCTGCCGGAAGTGGCAGGCGGGCGAGTCAGCCGATCAGAGTGAGACGGCCTTGCCGCCGAGGGTGATGGCCAGGCGGCCGTCCGAGGCGAACGACCAGGCCAGCGCGCCGGTGAAGTTCGCGCAGCGGGCGCCGTTCGTGCCGGACCAGAACTGGTTGGTGCTGTCCGCGGTGCCGATGATGCGGTCGTTCGTGCCGCTGGAGCTGCGGCACGAGGTGTTGTTGGTGAAGACCGACGTGCCGGCGTCGAAGTTGAAGTTGCGCTCTGTGTTGTCGATGCTCAGGTTGTTGGAGATCGTCATCGATCCCGGGTTGCTGTTGTAGGTGAACCCGTGCTTGCCGTTCTTGTAGGCCACGGTCCGCTTCACGATGTGGTTGACCCCGATGTCCTCACCGCCGAGCTTGAAGCCGTTGCGGTCGCCGTTGCCGGCCTGCGAGCCGTCGCTGAGCGTGCCGTTGTTGTAGGCGAGCGAGTCCTCGATGGTCACCACGCCGATCGGCCCGGTGTCGGTCTTGGTGTAGAGGTCCCAGCCGTCGTCGATGTTGTTGTGCGAGACCGCGTACCGGAAGACGTTGCCCGATCCGACGGTCAGCTTGGCCGCGAAGCCGTCCGCGTCCTCACCGTCCGAGTCGGCGTTGTCGTGTGATTCGGCGCTGAGGATCAGGTTGTTCGCCGGCCACTGGGCGGCCGGGGTGTCCGACGCGATCCGGGACAACTGGAGACCGGTGTCCCGGTTGAAGCGGGTGATCGTGCGCTCCAGGATGTTGTTGCTGCCGCCCACGAAGATGCCGTTGTCGCCGGCGCGCTCGACGACGATGCCGTAGACCCGCCAGTAGTTGCCGTTGACCGCGAGACCACGGGCCGCGGTGTCCTCGGCCTGCGCCGAGAAGTTCAAGACCGGCACTTCACCGGGGTACGCGGAAATCGTCTTCAACGCACCGGACGACCCGTTGTTGCCGGGCGCGATGGTGACCGTCGACGAGTGCGCGTAGGTGCCGCCGCGCAGGTAGATCGTGCCGCCCGCGGCGATCCGGGTGATCGCCGAGGTGAGCGTGGTCGGTGCCGCCACCGTCCCGGCCGCGCTGTCGGTGCCGTTCGGCGCCACGTAGAGGGCGCTGCTCGACGGCGGCGGGGAGGAGGAACTGGCCGACGGTGAGACCGACGTCGACGGAGAGGTGGTCGGCGACGACGTCGGCGTCGACACTCCGTCGTCGACGAGGACGTCGTCGAAACGGCCCGCCGCGTACTCGGTGAGCAGCCCGATCCGGCCCGCCGTGATGGTGCTGTCGGTGGCCGACCCGACGCTCGTGCCGTTGACCGACCCGCTGATCGTGGTCCCGTTGACGGTCAGCTTCAGCGTGTAGAACGTGCTCGCCGAAATCGTCTGGCTCAGGCTGCCCAGCACCGTGACGCTGCTGCCGTTCATGGTCTCCAACTGGACCCGGTTGGCGCCGGTCAGCGACAGCCGGTACATCTTCGTCGCCCCGGCGGCGCGGGCGGTCAGCGCCACCACGCCGGAGGTCGAACCGAATGTGGTCGCCTTCACCTTCGCCTGGACCGAGTAGTTGGTCCACGAGGTCGTTCCGGCGAATTGCCGGGCCCTGGTGTTGGTGCTGTCCGACTGCTGGAACACCTGCGTGCCGTCGCTCACCACCGACCAGGTGCCGCCCGATTTCGACCACCCGCTGGTGCTGCCGGCCTCGAAGTCGGCGGAGAACAGGGTGGCCGCCTCGGCGGTGCCGATCGTGACGAAGACACCGGCCGCGACCAGGCCGGCGAGTCCGGCGGCGCCGAGCGAACGGCGCAGTCCGCGGGCCCGTGGATGGGATGACATGGGGGATTCTCCTTGTCGCAAAGGGATCCCCGCCGGGCGCGGTGCAGCCGTCCGCGATCGCATTAAATGGCGGCGGACGTGCAGCGTGGGGGATGTTCCGGCGGGGGCACCGTTGGGGACGGATTCCGAGTTGGAATCTGCCACCGGGCATTACCGCCCGTCAACGGAATCCATTTGCAGGTTTGTTGCAGTAATGCTTTCAGACGTTGGCGGCGAGGAACTCGTCCAGGCAGCGCTCGGCGTTCGCGGTGACCGTCAGGGCCGGGTTGGCGAGGCACGCGGAGCCGGGCAGCAGGGCGCTGTCCACGCAGTACAGGTTCTGGTATCCGGCCACCTTTCCGGTGAAGTCGGTGGCCCTGCCCATCACCAGACCGCCGAGCGGGTGGTAGGTGTTGCGCGACCCCAGACCCATGCCGGTGTTCCGGTCGTAGGACGGCAGCCCGGTCAGCAGCGAACCCTTCGAGCCCTCGGTACGCCACCACAGCCGGGTGGCCAGATCCCGCCCGGCCTTGTCACCGGCGGTCTCCATCTCGGCGTACGGCCAGTAGACCTTCCCGGCGCCGGTGGCCGCGTCGTACCGGATCTCGCCACGTTCCGGGATCAGGGTGGTGATCAGATGCGCGGTGGTCGCCGGCAGCCAGGACGGGATCGGCGCCGCCTCCCAGGCCATGGCGGCCCGCGCGTACGGGTTCGCGTCGTCGAAGAACCGCACGTTGCCCGGTCCGCCCTGGGCGTGCCCGACCGCCTTGCGCAGGTTGAGCCGGGCGATCAGGAAGTCGCCGTTGTTGCCCCAGCCCTTGCCCACCTCGGTGCTGGTCAGCCGGGGGAGACGGCCGCGCGCCCGGGAGGTGAGCAGCAGTGATGTGCTGTTCAGTGAGCCGGCCGCCAGGAAGACGAACTCGGCCGTGAACGTCTTGCTCGCGAGGACCCCACCGCGCTCGTCGATCTGCCGGGCGGCCGCCTCCATCATCGAGGATCCGGATACCTCGCGAAGTTCGGTCACCTCGTGCAGCGGATAGATAGTGACATGTCCGGTTTGCTGGGCCCAGGCCAGATAGTTGTGGTCGACGCTGTTCTTCGCGCCCGAGTTGCTGCCGAACGGCCCCTCACCGATCGTGTGGCAGGCCCGCACCCGCCCGGCCAGCTCATCCCGGATCACGTTCCAGTCGACCCCGAACGGCACCGGTACGGGCGTGCGGCCGAACTCCGCGATGTACTCCAGCCACGCGCGCGCCCCCGCGTACCCCGGCTGATTTTGAATGTCGGCGGGAATCGGCGCGGCGCCCAGATTCTGCCGCGCGCGCGGCCAGTAGACGTCCTCGAACGTGGTGTACGACAGCTCGGCCGGATAGACCCGCTCCCAGTCGGCGCGGCGCGGCTGCGGCAGGTACATGCCGATGACCAGCGACCCGCCGCCCACCCCGGCTCCGCACATCACCTGGATGCCGTCGCCCACGTGTTTCTGGATGAGCCCGGCGCCCCGCTCGATGGTCTTGCTGACGTCGAGGCCGAGTGGCGGTTTGTCGGCGAACCACGCGCACCGCCAGTCCGGGTTGCTGATCGTGCAGAACGTGTTCCCGGAGCCGTCCAGATCCCAGCGCCGGCCCCGTTCCAGGACGGTCACCTCCATCCCGGCCTGGGCCAGCCGGTACGCGGCCACCGCGCCGGCGAACCCGCTGCCGATCACCAGGGCGGTCCGGCCCTGGAGGTTGCGCCGGGCCAGGCCGGGCAGGAACAGCCCGGCCGCGCTCGCTTGCAGAAGAGTCCGGCGTTTCACGGCTGCCTCCCGACCACCCACATGGAGAAGAACTGCGACCCGCCCCCGTACGCGTGCCCGAGCGCCGTCGCCGCGCCCGGCACCTGGTGCTTTCCGGCCCGGCCCATCACCTGCATGGCCGCCTCGGCGAACCGCAGCAGGCCGGAGGCGCCGATCGGGTTGGAGCAGAGGACCCCGCCGGACGGGTTGACCGGCAGCGCTCCGCCGATCCGGGTCTCACCGGATTCGACCAGCTTCCAGCCCTGCCCCTGTCCGACAAATCCGACATTCTCCAGCCACATCGGCTCGAACCATGAAAAAGGAACATAAAGCTCAGCGACGTCGATATCGTCGAGCGGGTCCTCGATGCCGGCGGCTTTGAACACGGCGCGCGCGGCCGTCGATCCGGCGCGCGGATTGACGTGGTCCTTACCGGAATAGAACGTCGGCTCGGTCCGCATGGCCGTCGCCCTGATCCAGGCCACCTGCCGCGATGACGCCTCGGCGGCCGCCTGATCGCCGATGACCACGGCGCAGGCGCCGTCGGAGGAGGGGCACGTCTCGTCGTACCGGATCGGATCCCACAGCATGGGGGACCGCTGCACCGATTCAAGCGTGATGTCCGGTTGCTGCAGATGCGCGTGGGGGTTGAGGGCCCCGTTGCGGCGGTCCTTCACCGCCACCAGCGCACCGATGTGCTCCGGAGCATGAGACTTCCGGATATATGAGCGAATATGGGGAGCGAAGTAGCCTCCCGCCCCCGCGGTGATCGGCGCGCTGAACGGCGGCTGGATCGACAGCGCCCACATCGCGTTCGACTCCGACTGCTTCTCGAACGCCACCGCCAGCACCCGCCGGTGCACCCCGGCCCGGATCAGGCTGGTCGCCACGATCGCCGTCGCCCCGCCCACCGACCCGGCGGTGTGCACCCGCAGCAGCGGCTTCCCGGCCGCCCCGATCGCGTCGGCGAGGAACAGCTCGGGCATCATCACGCCCTCGAACAGGTCCGGCGCCTTACCCAGCACCACCGCGTCGATCTGATCCCATGCGGTCCCCGCGTCGGCCAGCGCCCGGTCGATCGCCTCCCGGCACAGCCCGGCCATCGACACGTCGGTGCGCCGGGTGCGGTGCTCCGTCTGCCCGGTTCCGAGTACAGCGGCCCTGCGCATCACGCCTCCAGCACACAGACGAGGTTCTGCTGCAACGCGGGCCCGCTCGTGGCGTGCCCCACCGCGGTCCGCGCCCGCCCGGACATCACCTCGCCGGCCGCCGCCCCGATCCGCGACAACCCGGCCGAGAACATCGCGTTCGCGCCGAACGGCAGGTAGGAGCCGGCCCGGACGACCTCACGCAGCAGCAGCTCCTGATGGGTGAACGGGGCGTGCAGCGCGGCCACGTCCACCGCGCCGTCCACACCGGCGTCCCGCGCCGCCGCGACCGCCGACGGCACCGTGGTCAGATCCCGCTCACCGAGGCCCTGCGGATCCACCCGATGCGCGAAACCGGAGATCCGGGCGGGGCGCTCCCGCAGACCGCGGGCACGATCATTCGCGGCCAGGACGACCGCCGCGACACCGTCGGCGACGCGCGCCACGTCGTGTTCCCGCAGCGGACAGGAGAGGTACGGCCCCTCCGCGCGCCGTCCCGCCACCCGGGCCATGTCGTCCTCGGTGAACAGTCCCGCGTCCAGTGCGAGCCGGGCCTGCAACGCCGCGATGCTCACCGCCCCCGGCCACAGCGGCGCCACCGTGTACGGGTCCAGCTGCAACGACAGCACCCGGTCCAGATCGCCGGCCGTGCCCTTGCCGAACCCGTACACCAGCGCGGTCTCCGCCTCACCGGCCAGGATCTTGAGGTAGGCCTCGTACAGCGCCCACGCCGCGTCCATCTCCACGTGCGACTCGGCGATCGGCGGCACCGCCCCGATCGCGTCCACCGCGCTGACGAAGGAGAACGCCCGCCCGGCCAGGTAGTCCGACGACCCGGAGCACCAGAAGTCGACCTCGCGGCGGCCCAGCCCGGCGTCCGCCAGCGCGGCCGTGATGACCGGGACCAGCGTCTCCACCCCGCTCGTGGTGAGCGAGGTGTCCGCGTGCGCGAACCCGACGACCGCGACGGTGTTCACAGGTGCTCCGCATAGGACTCGTAGGGGGCGTCCGGTTCTCCGGTCGGCTCGAAGTGGTCGATGTTCTCCGGCGTGGTGGACCATCGCGACCGGTCCCGCCAGACCGCGGCCACCCGCATCCCCATCCGCACGTCCCCGGCCTCGACGCCGAGGATCAGGTGCGAGATCGGGATGTCGGCGCCGTCCAGCAGCACCTGCGCCACCACGTACGGCGGGGTCAGCCGCTGCCCCGCGAAGGGCACGTTGACCACGCAGAAGGTGGTGACCATGCCGCGGTCGGCGACCTCCACCACCTCGTCCGGGGCCACCCCGTCGGCGGGGCAGACGCGCGGGGGGACGTACACCTTCCGGCAGGCCGGGCAGCGCTGGCCGATGATCCGTCCCTGTTCCAGGGCCCGCAGATAGCGGTCCTCCTCGGCGGATGTGGTGTGCTGATAATGCAGCCGGATCGGCGTCGTCATGATCTCCACCGGCTCAAGGTCTTCTGCTATTTCGGATATGCCGGTTTCGCCAGGCTCGAAGCACTCGATGTCCCGGATGTGCCCCCGTCCTTCCGCGGCCCAGCGGATCCGCACCCGCATCCCGGTGTGCAACTCGTCCGCGTCCACCGCGTGCAACAGGGGCGTGTCCGCGCCGTCCAGCCGGATCAGCGCCCACCCGAACGGCCGGTCCAGCGGCTGCCCCTCGACCGGCCGCGGGTTCCACGTCCAGCTCACCACGGTCCCGGTGGGCGAGACCTCGACCAGGTCGGTGACCGGCTCGTGGGTGACCGGGTCGTACTCCAGCGGCGGCACGTGCACCCGCCCGTCCGACGTCCGCGCACCCAGCACCCGCCGCTCCCGCAGCCCTGCCATGAACCGGCCCAGCACCGGCCCGAGCGAGCGCGTGTAGTCGAAGGCGATGGTCAGCGGTGCCGCTAGGGTATCCACGTCGATGAGTGAAACACGTTCCAATCTCGGCGGGCAAGGACCGTGTACAGACGCTTTCTCATCGATGGAACCAGTTATAGAGTCGGGCCATGACGGGCATCGGGATGTGGACCATCGCGGCCGAGCGGCCGCAGCTCGCGGCCATCGTGGACCCGGACGGCCGCACCCTCACCTACGGCGAACTCGCCACCGAGGCCGACCGGATCGGGCGCGGCCTGCGCGACGCCGGGCTGGAGGCGGGCGACACCATCGCCCTGCTGCTGCCCAACGGCGCCGACATCCTCACCGCCTACTTCGCGGCCGCCCAGATCGGGCTCCACGTCGTACCGCTGAACTGGCATCTCACCGCCGCCGAGATCGGCTACATCCTGCGCGACTGCGGCGCCCGCGCCTTCATCGCGCACGAACGCTTCGCCGGCGCGGCCCGCGAGGCCGGGCGATCCGTGCCCTCCCGCTTCGCGGTCGGCGACATCCCGGGCTTCGCGCCCCTGTCCGCCCTGGGCGCGGGCGGATCAGGCAGACCCTTCCCTCGTACGCTCGGCGCGCTCATGGTCTACACGTCCGGCACGTCGGGGCGGCCCAAAGGGGTACGCCGACCGCTGCTCGGCCTCGACCCCGACCAGGTGGCGCCGGTGTCGCTGTGGTTCTTCGGCCTGTTCGGTCTGCGCCCGTTCGACGATCACGTCCATCTGTGCTGCTCACCGCTCTACCACACGGCGGTCATGAACTTCGCGGTGATCTCGCTCCAGTTCGGGCACACCGTCGTGGTGATGGACCACTGGGACGCCGAGGAGTTCCTCCGGCTGGTGAGCGCGCACCGGGGCACCCACAGCCACATGGTGCCCACCCAGTTCCGGCGGTTGCTCGCCCTGCCCGCACACACGCGCCGGCGGTACGACGTGTCCTCGATGCGCGCCATGATCCACGGGGCCGCGCCCTGCCCGCAGCCGGTGAAACGGGACATGCTCGACTGGTTCGGGCCGGTCGTGATCGAGTACTACGCGGCCTCCGAGGGCGGCGGCACCCTGATCACCGCCGCCGAGTGGCTCCAGCGGCCCGGCTCGGTCGGCCGCGCCTGGCCCGGCTCCCGCATCCGGGTCCTCGACGACGACGGCAAGGACCGGCTGCCCGGCGAACCCGGCACCGTCTACCTCCAGATGGGCGACGCCACCTTCGAATACCACGGCGACGCCGAGAAGACCCGCGCCTCCTGGCGGGACCGGATGTTCACCGTCGGCGACATCGGCTACCTCGACGACGACGGCTACCTGTTCCTCTGCGACCGGGCCAGCGACGTGATCATCACCGGGGGCGTCAACGTGTACCCCGCCGAGATCGAGAACGAACTGGCCGTCCACCCGGCGGTCGCCGACGCCGCGGTCTTCGGCATCCCGCACGACGAGTGGGGCGAGGAGATCAAGGCCGTGGTCCAGCCGCAGCCCGGCATCGACCCCGGCCCCGCCCTCACCACCGAGCTGCTCGCCTTCCTGGCCGGGCGGGTGGCCCGCTTCAAACTGCCCCGCACCGTCGACTACGTCGCCGAACTGCCCCGCGACCCGAATGGCAAGCTCTACAAGCGCCTCCTCCGCGACCCGTACTGGTCCGGCCGCGACCGCGCGATCTAAACCCCCTTCGTGTTCCCCGAGGGTGGGGTGCACACGATGGCGGTGTCGTGGCCGCCTCCGTGGCATATGGCCGTGGTGGCCGCGCACGCGACGTCTTCCGTGCGCGGCCACCACGGCTTCGCCCGCCCGAACGTGTGCACCTGCCCGGCCACCGATCTAAGCCCGGTGGGCGCGCCGCGGGCTTGACCCGAGAGTGACTCGCGGGGGTGCCGCGGGACGGGGTGGTTCGGCGGGAACGGCCACGTCCGTACGATCAAACGCCTTTGAAGTGGGGTTTTCGTTTTTCGATGAAGGCGCGCGGGCCCTCCTTGGCGTCCTCGGACATGAAGACGCGCGTGCCGATGCGGGATTCGAGGGCGAACGCCTCGTTCTCCGGCAGGCCCTCGGTATCGCGGATCGTGCGCAGGATGGCCTGCACGGCGAGGGGGCCGTTCGCGGCGATCGTCTCGGCGATTTTGAGGGCATGCGCCAGGGCTTCGCCATCGGGGACGACGTGGCCGATCAGGCCGGCGTCGCGGGCCTCGAAAGCGGTCAGATGCCGGCCGGTGAGCAGCAGGTCGGCGGCGACCGTGTAGGGCAGCTGGCGCGGCAGCCGGACCGCCGAACCGCCGAGCGGGAACAGCCCCCACCGGGCCTCGGAGACCCCGAAGCGGGCGCTCTCGCCGGCCACCCGTACGTCGGTGGCCTGGAGGATCTCGGTGCCGCCGGCGACGGCCGGGCCCTCCACGGCGGCGATCAGCGGCTTGGTGAGACGGCGGCCCTTGAGCAGCGCGTCGATGCGGGACAGGTCGGTGCCGTTCGACCGGAACCCGTCGCCGGGGTGCTCGGCGGTCATGGCGCGCAGGTCGGCGCCCGCACAGAACGCGCCACCCGCGCCGGTCAGGATGGCCACCCGGATCGACGGGTCGGAGTCGACCCGGTCCCAGGCGTCGCGCATCACCGCCATCATCGCGGGGGAGAGCGCGTTGCGGACCTCCGGCCGGTTCATGGTGACGATCAGGATCGGTCCGCGCTGTTCGACGAGAGCGTCCACCCGGTTTCCCTCCCAGTGCCAAACTCTTGCTCGGGAACGATAACAGGTTCTACTTTGCGTTGATGGCGGCCAATATTGCGGACCTGTTCGAGCACGCGGTCGACGCCTTCTCCGATCGCGTCGCGGTGGCCTGCGGCGAGCGTGAGATCACCTACGCGGAGCTGGAGGAGAGCGCCAACCGTTTGGCCCATTTCCTGCGAAGTAGAGGAGTGGGCAAGGGCGCCCACGTCGGGCTGTACGCGGGCAACTCGATCGAGGCCGTGGTGGCCATGATCGCCGTGTACAAGCTGCGCGCCGTGGTTGTCAACGTCAACTACCGATATGTGGAGAACGAGTTACAGTACCTGTTCGAGGACGCCTCCCTGACCGCGCTGATCCACGACCGCGGATTCTCGGCGAAGGTCCGGGCCGTGGGCGGCGGCCTGCACACCACGGTCGCCCTGCCGGACGGGACCGACGCCGACATCCCGGGCGTCTCCTATGCGGACGCCGTCGCCGCCGGCAAACCCGACCGTGACTTCGAGCCCCGTGAGGGCGACGACATCTACCTGCTCTACACCGGCGGCACCACCGGCTACCCGAAGGGCGTCATCTGGCGGCACGAGGACGTGTGGCGGGTTCTCGGCGGTGGCATCGATTTCATGTCCGGCATCCCGCTCGAGGACGAGTGGGCCCAGTCCCGGCGCGGCGCCGAGATGCCGCCGATGGTCCGGTTCTGCCTGGCCCCGCTGATCCACGGCAACGCCCAGTGGGCCGCCCTCGCGGCGCTCTTCGGCGGCGACACCGTGGTGTTCCTGCCCCACTTCGACCCGGACGAGGTGTGGCGGGTGATCGAACGCCGCCAGGTCAACGTGGTGGTCCTGATCGGCGACGCGATGGCCCGGCCGATCATCGAGGCGTACCTGGCCGGCAACTACGACGGATCCTCGCTGGTGGCGATCTCGTCCAGTGCCGCCCTGTTCTCGCCGTCGGTGAAGCGGCAGTACCTGGAGGCGCTGCCGAACGTCATGGTCACCGACGCGATCGGCTCGTCGGAGACCGGGTTCGCCGGCATCGGCATCGTCGCCGACGTCCAGGGCGGCGCCGTCGACGGGCCGCGGGTCATGCCCGGCCCGGACACCATCGTCATCGACGAGCACGGCGCCAAGGCCCCACCCGGCGTCGTCGGCCGGCTGGCCCGCGGCGGGCACGTGCCGCTCGGCTACTACAAGGACCCGGAGAAGACCGCCACGCTGCTCACCGAGGTGGACGGGGTCCGCTACGCGATACCCGGCGACCTGGCCCGGATCGAGGAGGACGGCACCCTCACCCTGCTCGGCCGCGGCAACACGTGCGTCAACACCGGTGGCGAGAAGGTCTTCCCCGAAGAGGTCGAGGGCGCCCTGAAAGCCCATCCGGACGTGTTCGACGCCCTGGTCATCGGTACGCCGGACGACCTGCTCGGCCAGAAAGTGGTGGCCCTCGTCCAGGTGCGCCCCGGCGCGGACCTCGACCTGGACGACCTCGACGTCCACGTGCGCCATCGCATCGCCGGCTACAAGGTGCCGCGCCGGATCTGGGTGGTCGACGGGATCCAGCGCACCATCAGCGGCAAGGCCGACTACCGGTGGGCGCACACCTACGCGAGGGAGCACCATGCGGACTGACCTCTGCGACCTGCTCGGCGTCGACCATCCGATCGTCGGGTTCAGCCCGTCCGAGCACGTCGTCGCGGCCATCAGCCGGGCCGGCGGGTTCGGCGTGCTCGGCTGCGTCCGGTTCAACGACGCCGCCGAACTGGACACCGTCCTCACCTGGCTGGACCGGGCGACCGAGGGCCGCCCCTACGGCGTCGACGTGGTGATGCCCGGCAAGGTGCCCACCGAGGGGCTGCCCGCCGACCTCGGAGAACTGATCCCTCCCGGACACCGCGACTTCGTCGAACGGACTCTGCAACGCCTCGGCGTGCCCCCGCTCGGTGCCGCCTCGGACCGGCCCGGCGTCCTCGGCTGGCTGCACTCGGTCGCTCGCAGTCACGTCGAGGTGGCCCTCCAGCACCCGGTCCGGTTGATCGCCAACGCTCTCGGCCCGCCGCCGCCGGACGTGATCGCCCAGGCCCACGACCGCGGCCTGCTGGTCGCCGCGCTCGCCGGCCGGGCCGACCACGCCCGCGGCCACGTGGCGGCCGGGGTCGACATCGTGGTCGCCCAGGGCTACGAGGCCGGCGGCCACACCGGGGAGATCGCCAGCATGGTGCTGGTCCCGGAGGTCGTCGACGCGGTCGGCGTACCGGTCCTGGCGGCCGGCGGCATCGGCAGCGGGCGCCAGATCGCCGCCGCCCTCGCCCTCGGCGCCCGCGGCGTGTGGATGGGCTCGGTCTGGCTCGGCTCCAGCGAATACCGCAGCGGCCCAGCGCTGCGCGAAGCCCTCCTCCAGGCCGGCTCCAGCGACACCGTGCGTAGCCGCATCTACTCCGGCAAACCGGCCCGCCTGCTGCGTAACCGCTGGACCGAGGCGTGGTCCGAATCGGACGCGCCCGCGCCACTCCCGATGCCGTTGCAGAACCTGCTCGTGTCCGGCGCCCACGACCGCCTGATGGCCTCCGGCGACCCGACCGTCGTCCCGATGCCGGTCGGCCAGATCGTCGGCCGGATGAACGAGGTCCGCCCGGTATCCGCCATCCTCACCGACCTGGTCACCGAAGCCGACGAAACCCTCTCCCAAATTCACAAACTTCTCTGATCGTACGAGGCGGTCCGCCCCCGCCGAATCGTGACAGCCCCGCGGCTCCCGCGAGCCTGGCCGGGCGGTTGTAGCCGCCGCACGGCTTGACCCGGGCGGCTGGCGCCGCACGGGCCACCAGGGTCCTGCCTGGCCGGGCGGTTGTAGCCGCCGCACGGCTTGACCCGGGCGGCTGGCGCCGCACGGGCCACCAGGGTCCTGCCTGGCCGGGCGGCTTTAGCCGCCGCACGGCCGCCGGCGCCGTGCGGGCCACCGGATTCGGGTGGATGTCAGGGCTGTGCCGGGGGTTGAGACAGCCAGGGCGGGCGGTGGGTCAGGCCGGGTTGCGGCCGATGAAGCCGATCAGGCGGGTCACCGGGTCGGCTTCGGCGGGGACGGGGACCTTCGGGCCGTACTGGCCGGAAGCCCGGAGCATCTCGTCCATCGGTTCCATGCCGGACAGCAGGAGAGTGGCGTAAACCGGGTCCAGGGACTCGTCCTGGCCGGTGGCGCGGGCCAGGTCCCAGGTGTGCATGAAGACGTCGGTCGTGTAGAAGCGGTCGATCGCCTGATCCAGGGGAAGCTCGCCGAGGTGCGGGTTGGTCAGGATGCGGTCGGCGGTCTTCGGGTCGTCCAGGACGGCCTGGACCGCGGTGTGGTGCGCCTGCCAGGCGGCGACCGGGTCCGCGTCCACCGACGGGACCGGCGGCAGGGTGACCTCCGAGCCGGACGCCAGGAAGCCGGGGAGCCACTCGACCAGATGGCGGACCACGTCACGGGCGGTCCAGCCGGCGACCGGGGCCGAGGCGTCCCAGTCCTGCGCGCCGGTCACGCGGGCGGTGAAGCCGGCGGCGATCTCGCGGTGCCGTTCGGCGGGCGACAGTTCGGCGAGTGTCATCCTGGGCGTCCTCTCTCGATCTGGCTGCGTGGGTTCAGGATCGGCTCGTGCGTCTGCGATCCGGCTGGGTGGTTGTTTCGATCGGGCTCGTGGGTTCGTGCTCTGGCCGCGTGTTTCGATCGGGCTCGTGAGTTCGTGCTCTGGCCGCGTGTTTCGATCCGGCTCGTGGGTTCGTGCTCGGACTGTCGTTTCAACCTAGCAGTTGAAACGTCCTCGTGGGGGTGAGGCGGGCCCGGCAGATCCGCCCGGCGGTCGGGGCTTGGCCTGGGTGGGTGGGTGGGTGCACACGATGGCGGTGTCGTGGTCGCCCACGCGGCCGATGGTCGCGGGGACCGCACACATGGCGGCTTGTGTGTGCGGCTGCCGCGACGGGTGGCTTTCGTGTGTGGTCGCGGCTTGGCCTGGGTGGGTGGGTGCACACGATGGCGGTGTCGTGATCGCCCACGCGGCCGATGGTCGCGGGAGCCGCACGCACGGCGGCTTGCGTGTGCGGCTACGGCGATCAGCGCTTCCGTGTGCGGCTGCCGCGATCGGCGGCTTTTCGTGTGCGGCTGCCGCGCGATCGAGCGCGCGATCGGCGGCTTTCGTATGTGGCTACCGCGACCGGGGCTTCGGCTGGGAGCGGGCACCGGATCGCGCGGCCTCCGCCGGTGGGGTGAGTTTTCGGCCGCGATGGGCGGAAATGCCGCTGATGCCGGTGGCACGGCGGATGATGAGAAGCGGTAACCGTCGTCGCTCGTTGGAGCTGACATGCAGACCATTCGGAGATCGTTCGCCCTGTTCGCGGCCGTTGTGTGCGTGACCACTCTGTCGGGTGCGCCGGCATCGGCCCGGCCCGCCGGGTTCGGGGAAGGCGCTCCGGTCGAAGCCCCACCGGTCCTGGTCGCCGTGCAGCGGCCGGCGGACGATGGGCCCGCCGACATTCCCGACTGGATGACCCGTGAAGCGCGATGGCGGCAGGCCGCCCGCATCCGCGCCCAGTCCGGCCCGGCCGGCCAGGGCAGCGCGACCGGCCCCGTGGCCGGCGGCACTGCCGGCCACGGGTCTGTGCCCGATCCCGACGGTGGTCGCGGGTCTGTGCCCGATCCCGACGGCGGCCGCGGGTCTGCGCCTGCTCCCGGTGGCGGTCACGGGTCTGTGCCCGGCGGTGGCCACGGGCCCGGAGGCGTGGCGGGCCCGATTCCGGACGGGGCCATGCTCGGGCCCGACGACCTCGGCGGTGTCGCCCCACTCGAGGTGGACCGAGACAGCTGGGTCCGGCTTCGCCCACCCCAGCCGTGCGAGGGCGACTATCCCGAGGCCAAAGCCGAGCGCGCCGTCACCGCGGTGATCGACGCCGACCGGGCGCCGAACGCCGTGATGGAGTACGTCGGCGTCTACCGTCCCGGCGAGGCCCGCCGCTACCTGCGTGAACTCCGTTCCGTCCTCAAGGTCTGCGAGGGTACCGCCTGGCGGATCGAGGCCACCGGTGTCGCCGGCCCGGACTCGTTGCTGCTGCGGTACAGCGACACCTTCGAGCACGTCGACCAGTGGATCACCCACCACACCTACCTCGTGGTCGCCCGCAAAGGCCGGGCCGTGGTGCTGGTCGCCGACGCCGGCTGGGAGACCGACAGCGGCGACCCGGCACTGGCCCGCAAGCTGATCACCCCCGCGCTACGGCGGGCGGCTGCCCTTCGCTGAACTGGGTCCGGTACAGCTGCTCGTATCGCCCACCGGCGGCGAGCAGCTCCGGATGGGTGCCCCGCTCGACGACCCGGCCGTCCTCGACGACCAGGATCTGGTCGGCCGCCCGGACCGTGGACAGCCGGTGGGCGATCACCACCGCCGTGCGCCCGGACAGCGCCTCGCCGAGCGCCGCCTGCACCGCCGCCTCGGATGTCGAGTCCAGATGGGCGGTCGCCTCGTCGAGCACCACCACCCGTGGCCGGGCCAGCAGCAGCCGTGCGATGGTCAGCCGCTGCCGCTCCCCACCGGAGAGCCGGTAGCCGCGCTCGCCGATGACCGTGTCCAGCCCGTCCGGCAGCGACGCGATCAGGTCGGCGATGTGGGCGCGGCGCAACACGTCCCACAGGTCCTCCTCGGTGGCCGACGGCCGGGCCAGCATCAGGTTGGCCCGCACCGACTCGTGGAACAGGTGACCGTCCTGCGTGACCATGCCGAGCGCCTGCCGCAGCGAGGTGGCGCTCAGGTCACGCACGTCGACCCCGCCGAGCCGGACCGCACCGGAACCGGCGTCGTACAGCCGTGGCAGCAGGCTCGCCATCGTCGACTTGCCGGCCCCGGACGACCCGACCAGCGCCACCATCTGCCCCGGCTCGGCCCGGAACGAGATGCCGTGCAGCACCTCCTCGCCGCCGCGGGTGTCCAGCGTCGCCACCTCCTCCAGCGAGGCCAGCGACACCTTGTCGGCCGACGGGTACGCGAACCGCACGTCGTCGAACTCCACCGCCACCGGCCCGTCCGGCACCGGGCGGGCGTCCGGCTTCTCCTCGATCAGCGGTTTCAGGTCGAGCACCTCGAAGACCCGCTCGAAGCTGACCAGCGCGCTCATCACCTCGACCCGGGCGCTGGCCAGTGAGGTGAGAGGCGCATACATCCTCGTGAGCAGGATGGCCAGCGCCACCACGGCGCCCGGGTCGAGGGAGCCGCGCAGCGCATAGAAGCCGCCCAGCCCGTAGACCAGCGCGATCGCCACCGCCGACACCGAGGTGAGCGCGGTCAGGAACGTCCACTGGGCCATCGCCGTGCGCACGCCGATGTCCCGCACCCGGCGGGCCCGCGCCGCGAACTCGGCCGACTCGGCCGACGGGTTGCCGTAAAGCTTGACCAGCGTCGCCCCGGGCGCCGAGAAGCGCTCGGTCATCTGCGTGTTCATCGCCGCGTTGTGCTCGGCGGCCTCCCGCTCCAGGCCGGCCAGCCGCCCGCCGACCCGCCGGGCCGGCAGCACGAACACCGGCAGCAGCAGCAACGACAGCAGGGTGATCTGCCAGGACAGCCCGATCATGACGACCAGCGTGAGCGCCAGCCCCACCAGGTTGCCGACCACACCGGACAGCGTCTCGCTGAACGCGTGCTGTGCCCCGATCACGTCGTTGTTGAGCCGGCTGACCAGCGCCCCCGTCCGGGTGCGGGTGAAGAACGCCACCGGCATCCGCTGCACGTGGTCGAACACCAGGGTCCGCAGATCGAGGATCAGCCCCTCGCCGATCCGCGCCGAGAACCACCGCTGTACCAGACCGAGGCCCGCCTCCAGCAGCGCGATCACCGCGATCGCCACCGCCAGGGCGAGGACCAGGCGGTACTCCCGGCCCTCCACGATGGCGTCGACCACCTGCCCGGCGAGCACCGGGACGGCCACCGCGAGGATCGCCGTCACCACGCTGAGCAGCAGGAATCCGGCGAGTTTACGCCGGTGTGGCCGGGCCAGGGCCAGGATGCGCCGTAACGTGGCGCGGGAGAACGGGCGCTTGTCCTCCCGCTGGTTCATCTGGTGATACATCGCATTCCAGGCCGCGAAATCCATGCTCATGATGCGAACCTCCCACCTGACCTGAGGTTGAGGTCAACCCGGTTTCCGTCGATGATGCGCCGGGGGTACGACAAGATTGGGGTCGGCTTCACCGTTGTCCGTGTACCTCGAAACTCGGAGTGGTCCCCATGCGGCAGGTCGACCCGGTGGCGCGGCGGCAGAGCGAACTGAGGCTGCGGGTCGGTGAGCATCTGGACGCGGGTGAAATGCTCCACGCCGCGCTGTGGGTCGCCCGGGAGTCCGGTCTGTCGACGATCGCCCGGATCACCCGGTGGGAAGGCGCGCTGGAGGGGCGGCTCGGTTTCGGCGGCGCCGGTCCCACGGCGAGCCCACCCCGCGCGCTGGAGGGGACGGCCGCCGAGATGGACCGGCACCTGCCGGACCCGGCCGCCCCGGCGGCGCTCGCCCTGACCGACGCCCACCTGCTGCTGTTCGCCGCGGACGCGGAGCCGCCGGATGCACGCCCGCCGGATGCCCGCCTGCCGGATGCCCGCCTGCCGGATGCCCGCCTGCCGGATGCCCGCCCGCCGGGGCTGCGCGACCGCCTGCGGCTGGCCGGCCGCCGGATGCTGGGCCGGGCCGAGCCGCCGCCGCTGCCCCGGCTGGAGCTGCTCTGGCAGTGCCCGCGGACCGCCCTGGCCTCGGTCGGTGTCAGCGACCCGGAGGGCGCGCTCGCGCTGGGCTTCGTGGACGGGTCGAGCCTCTCGGTGGTCGCGCCGGCGATGCTGGCGGTGCCGTTCGCGGAGGCGGCGCGTCGCTCACGCGACGACCGGAAGGGCGGCATCGACGAACGGTACGACCTGCCGTGAGCAGACCCCCGGGCCCAGGTCACCGCCAGGTGTGGAGCGATACCTCGCGTGGTACCGCCGAAATGGCTTGATAAGTCAAGCGGCGTAACCGTTGCGCTGGCTGCTTGTTATGGAGAGGATTCGTATATCCGCTGGATTTGGTGAAGGAGAGGCCCAGCTGCGGGGCGGCGGCGTTCGTCTGAAGGAGACCCGGGTGGCGTCTGACAATCAGCAACCTGATTCTGGCCGATGGCAACGCAGGCGGCGTGCGGGGCGGAAGTTGCACGACAAATTCGAAGGCGCCCATGAGGCTGTCGACCTCATAGAGGCAGCCAATTATGCGGGCGACGCCTTGAGGTTCGAGGCTGCCGTGAGCGCGGCGGAAGTAAGCTATCGCGGGTTCTTTGCCACACAGGACCTGGCGAGGAGTGATCAGGAAGCACGGCGATTCCTGACCGAGGCCGGGCGTAAGCTGATTTCGGCACTGGAAAATCTCATTGCCAACGAGGTTCTCTGGAGCAGGTTCGCCTTGAGTGAATACCAAACTGGCGAAATGGTAATGGATCTTACCGATCGGATCGCACTAGAAGAACTCTTGTCGCATCAGATACCAGAACTGCTGGCGGTGTTGGGGTATCGACCACCGCCGTCATCTGAGCGATGGGTCGAGTGGGTGCAAGGCTCTTTAGAGGCCGCAATGACGAAGGAAGGGGATTTCGGCCGCGCGACTGCCCAGGCGAAGATGAACCTCATCGCGTTCCGGATGAGGCTCGCTCGTACGATCGATGACACCGAAATTTCGATCGAAGAGAATGGAAGTGTCGAGAATCGCTCGATTTGCCGGCGTCTTCTTGCGGCCAGCATAGCTGCCCTGCGAGCGCAAGTGCTTCCCGCAGCCTTCGGCGCAGCCATCGCTGGGGCTCTGTTTGCTGAGCGTGCCAACGGGTTGGTCAGTGGCGTATTGGCGGCATTCGGGATGGAGGGTACCAAGGAGTTCGTCAAGACGACGGTCGAGGCGGCATCGGTGACTGGCTTGGCGCGGCAATCTCCAGATTCGGTGCCGGGAGACAGGTTCTCTCCCGTTCTCGACAATTGGCATGGACTTTGCTATGGACTCGCCCTCCTCTCGGCCGCGGCGCATCCGGGTAGGAATCTAAATTCGAACAAAAAGGATCAGGCGATATTTATTGCCCGTAGGTCGGCTTTCGGAATCATGCAAGCGAGCGATGTATTCGATTCCTTCGGGTCGAAGATTGTAATAAGAATTGCCATGGATATTGTCGCGGACATTCATGGGAATAGTTTCAATGTGGCAGGGGTGAATCGGTGCGTCGAAAAGCTGGATGTGGTCCTTCGGCAACTTGGCGTACCACTGACGTCGGGACTGGATGGTCCTACGATGGGCGGACCTGACGGTCTGACCGAACCAGGACCTGGCGGTCTGACCAAACCGGGACCTGATGGTCCCGCCGAGGAAGGGCCCGGAGGCCGTACGACGCGTGGGCGCCCTGGACCTCCCCTGTTTTGACGAAACGACATCGACATCTCGGTTCTATCTGGACTGCTCGGGATGCCGGTAGTGCAGTTGCCGGGTTCCGTTGGAGGTGTGGGCTGAGGTAACCCAGGTTGGAGTGCCGACGGCGGATGCTTGGATGCCAGCCCTCGATGTATTCGAATATGGAATCCCCGGCGGCGTTCATCCGAATTGTTCAAGGACGATGACGGCGCGTCCGGTGAGGGCGCCGGCGGCCAGTTTCGTGTAGGCCTCGTCGATCTCGGCGAATGCGAATTCCTCCACCTGATTGCGGATCAGGCCGGCCCCGGCGAGGGCGATCACCTCCTGCGCGTCGGCGATCGTCGAGCCCTGGAAGGTGAACACCTCGCCGTCGCGGGGCAGCGACGAGAACCACGGGCCGGTGAGCCGGCCGCCCGCCGAGCCGATCAGGCCGAAGGCGCCGCCGGTCCGCACCGCGGCGATCCCTGCGGTGATCGTCTCGTCGGTGCCGACGAAGTCCAGCACGACGTCAATATCCGATAAATCGGACAAATCGGAAAGGGTGTTGTGGGCGCCGATCTCCAGAGCAAACGAACGGCGCGCCGGAGACGGGTCCACCGCCACCACCGAAGCCGCCGTGAGCACCCGCAGGAACTGCACCGCGAAAGCCCCCAGCCCACCCGCGCCCACCACCACCGCCGTGCCGCCCGGCCCGATCCGGGGCAGCGCCCGCCGCACCGCGTGATAGGCCGTCGCCCCGGCGTCGGTGAGCGGCCCGGCGTGCCGCGGATCCAGCGACCCCAACGGCAGCAGCGCTCGCGGATCGTCGACCAGCACGTACTCGGCCAGTCCGCCGTCCCGGCCGTAGCCGCGCCCGGCCAGCCCGTACGGGCACCCGCTCTCCTGCCCGCGCACGCAGTGACGGCACGCTCCGCACGACGACGGCGACACGAGCGCCACCGGCTCCCCGGTGTCCACCCGCCATCCGGCCGTCTCGTGCCCGAGCGTGAACGGCATCCGCCAGCCCAGCGCCTCGCCCGCGGCCGCCGGGATCCGCCGCATGGTGAGGTCGGAGCGGCACAGTCCGCACCCGGCGACCCGGACCAGCACCTCGCCGGGCCGGGGTGAGGGGTCCGGCACGCTGACGGCCCGGCCAGGGGCGCCCCACTCGGTCATCCGGTACGCGCGCATGCCGTCCAGACTGGAGTGTCCGAGAGTGTGGAGTCAATCGGTGATTGACCAAAAACTAGAACGAGTTCTATCGTCGATCCTGTGCTAACCACACCGTTCGCGGAAGCGATCCAGGAGGCCGAGAGGGTCATCACCACGGCCCCGCACGTCCGTGACGAGCAGGATCTCGTCGAGGGCTACGACTACCTGGCCGGCAGCATCCGCGCCTCGGTGCAGATGGCCTGGGCCTACCAGCGCGACTTCCCCTACTTCGTCCGTTCCACCGGGCCGTACACGAAGATGGGCCTGGACAACCCGGACACCCTCTACTTCCACGCCTGGCTGCGCGACGACGCCGAGTACTTGGTCACCGGGCAGCGCGGCAGCACCGTCGACCTGAGCTTCCAGATCCTCGACGGAGCCTACTCACCGATCACCGTGCCGGGCAGCACCGCCGCCTTCGACGACCGGGAGATCCGCACCGAACCGGACGGTTCCTTCCGGCTGTTCTTCGGCCCCGGCCTGCCCGGCGCCGGGATGCTGGTGGTCCGCGAGGTCTTCAGCGACTGGGCAGGAGAGCGGCCCGGGATGCTGCGCATCCAGCGTGCCGACCGGATCGGTGCGGCCCCACCACCGCCCACGCTGGATGCGCTCACCAAGCGGTACGGCGTGGCCGGCAAGATCCTGATCAGCCGCCTGCGCACCTTCCTCGCGTTCGCCGAGCGGTTCTACCTGAACCTGCCGGTCAACACGCTCACCCCGCCCCGCTCCACACCCGGCGGCCTGACCACCCAGTTCTCCTCGGCCGGCCACTACGAGCTGGACGACGACCAGGCCATGGTGATCACCGTCCCGGCCAGCGACGCCCCCTACCAGGGCATTCAGCTCGGCAGCATGTGGTACGTCTCGCTCGACTACGTCAACCACCAGACCAGCCTCACCCGCGACCAGGCCAGAATCGACCCGGACGGCATGATCCGGTACGTGGTGAGCGAACGGAACCCGGGCGTCGCCAACTGGCTGGAACGTCTCGGCCACCGCCGTGGCTACGTGCAACTGCGCTGGCAGCGGCTGTCCCGCGAGCTCACCGGCGAGGACGGGCCCCGGGTCGACATCATGGCCGTCGACGACCTGCCCAAACAGTTGCCGCACTACCGGCCGGTCGGCCCCGAGGCGTGGCGGGAACGGATCGCCGCCCGGCAGGCCGCCACCGCGGCCCGGATGCTGGGCTGAGCCGATGCTCCTCGACGGCCGGGTGGTGCTGGTCGCCGGCGTCGGTCCCGGCCTCGGCCAGGCGGTCGCCCTCCGGGCCGCTCAGCAGGGCGCCGACGTCGTGCTCGCGGCCCGCACCGAGACGACGCTGAACGAGCTGGCCGCCAAGATCGGCGGCCGCGCCCTGGCCGTGCCCACCGACCTCACCGACGACGCGGCTGTCCAGAACCTGGTCGACCGGGCGATCGCGGAATTCGGCCGGATCGACACTCTGGTGCACAACGCCTTCGTGATGCCGCCGATGCGCAGTCTCCGCAAAGTCGATCTGGACGAGACCGGGCAGAGCTTCGAGATCAACGTCCTGGCCGCGATCCGGACGATTCGCCTGGTCGCGCCCGCGTTGATCGAGACGCGTGGCTCCATCGTGGTCGTGAATTCGGCGGTGCTCCGCCATTCGCGGCGCCCGTTCGGGCCCTACCGGCTCACCAAGGCGGCCCTGCTCGCGGCGGCGCAGAACCTGGCCAGCGAACTCGGCCCCCACGGCGTACGGGTCAACTCGGTCGCCCCCGGCTGGATCTGGGCGGACACGCTGCGCGCCTGGTTCGAGTTCCAGGCCGCCCAGCGCGGCGTGCCGGCCCGGCAGATCTACGACGAGGTCGCGGCCGGCACCGACCTGCGGCGCCTGCCGGAACCCGACGAGGTCGCCGACGCGATCCTGTTCCTCGCCTCCGATCTGGCCCGCGGCATCACCGGAGCGTGCCTCGACGTCAACTGCGGGGAGTTCCACTGGTGACTACCACCGCGCGCACCGACGTCGGCACGGTCGACGACCTGCACGCCTCGGCGACCAGAATGACCGGGCTCGACGACTTCGGGGCCGGCGACGATCACCGGTCCGCGTTGTCGGCGCTGCTCACCGCGTACGCCGAAGAAGCGGGCCTGACCCCCGCCGGCAGCAAGCGGACCCGCGGCCTGTTGCGCGCCTCGCTCGTCTCCCGCCTGCTGGCGGAAGCCGCGTGGCGGCGATTTCCGGAACATGCCGGCGTGACGCTGCCGAACCCGGTCTTCGTCACCGGACTGCCGCGCACCGGCACCACCGCGCTGCACCGGATGCTCGCCGCCGACCCCGCCCACCAGGGCCCGGAGCTGTGGCTCACCGAGGTCCCGCAGCCGCGCCCGCCCCGCGAGACCTGGCCGGACGACCCGATTTTCGTCACCCTGCGTGAGGCCTACCGGAGCGCCGGGCTGGACGGCGTGCACCACATGGGTCCCGAGCAGGTGGAGGAGTGCTGGCGGCTGCTCTGCCAGTCGATGACGTCGGTGTCGTTCGAGTGCACCGCCCACATCCCGTCCTACTCGCGGTGGCTGTCCGAAATCGACTGGACGCCCGCCTATCGCCGGCACCGCCGCAACCTCCAGTTGATCGGCCTCAACGACCCCGGCCGGCGCTGGGTGCTGAAGAACCCCAGCCACCTGTTCGCGCTGGACGCCCTGCTCAGCGTCTATCCGGACGCCACGATCATCCAGACCCACCGGGATCCGCGAACCGCGATCGCCTCGGTGTGCAGCCTCAACACCCGCGCCTCGGCCGGCTGGTCCACGGTCTTCGAAGGCGCGGTGGCCGGAAGAGCACAGCTCGAACTCTGGTCGCGCGGACTGCGCCGATTCCGCGCCGAGCGGGCCCGGCACGATCCCGGGCGCTTCATCGACGTGCGCTACGAGGACTTCGTCGCGTCCCCGCAGCGCACCGTCGAGTCGATCTACGATCGCCTGGGGGTACGGCTCACCGGTCCGGCGCGCGCCGCGATGGCCTCCTTCCAGGAGCAGACCATGCGGGGTACGGCCAAGCCCGCGCACACCTACCAGTTGTCCGACTTCGGCCTGACCCCCGGCGACGTCGACCGTGCGTTCGCCTAGGCTTTCGTCTAGGCGGGCTCCACCGGCATCCACAGTTCACAGGTGGCGGTGCTGAAATCGGGCGCCCGCTCCAGAACGGCCACAATCGACGGTCCCGGCCGCAGCCGCCACGGGTTCGACGGGAACCACTCGGTGGCGGTCGCCGCCCACGCCGTCTGCAACGCCGCCGGGTAGGGCCCCGACGTGCGGAACACCGCCCAGCGGCCGGCCGGCACCTCGATGGCGTCCAGGTCGTCCGGCGGCGCGGTGCCCGCGGCGATCGCGGCCCCGTGCAGGTAGGTCAGCTCGGTGCCCTCCGCGGCGTCCGGGCTGACGTCGTCGGTGACCTGCAGCAGCCCGGCCGGCTCGGTGTCGCTGAGATCCTTGAGCCGCTGGTGCGCCTCGGGTGGCAGCCCGGCGATGTGCTGCTGGATGTGCGGGTTGACGCCGGAGTAGATGAGTGGGACGCGGGCGGCGTGGCCGACCAGACGGAACGCGGGGCGGTCGACGATACGGGTGTCCATGGGGGTGCTCCCTTCGACGGTCAGGCGGAACCTGAGCTGCGGTTGTGTGCGGAGAGGACCACCGTCACGGCGTACGTCACCGGGGCCGGCGCCGTGCACCGCCCGGAACGCCCGGCCGAACGCCTCGGTCGAGCCGTAGCCGTACCGGACCGCGATGCCCAGCAGATCCTCCTCGCCACGGATCACGTCGGCGGCCGCCACGGTCATCCGGCGCCGGCGTACGTACTCCGACAGCGGCATCCCGGCCAGCGACGAGAACATCCGGCGCAGGTGGTACTCGGTGGTGCCGAGCATCTTCGCCACGACGGCGACGTCCAGGTCACCGGGTTCCTCCACCAGTTCGGTGAGACGGTTCAGCGCTGCGATCACGAGGTCCTCCTTCCGCCCTCAAGACTGGCCGCCCCGGGGCCCCGCGTGCCCGATCGTTCGAGCCCGATCCGATCATCCACTCCGAGGGCTAGGGTCGGACCGTGGATCGAAAGTCGCCGCTGCTTCTGCTCGACCTCGACGGGGTGCTGAACCCGTTCGCCGCGCCGGTCTGCCCGGACGGCCACCTGGAGCGGGTGCTCTTCGAGGGCGAGGAGCCGGTGCGCTACTGCCCGGAGCACGGCGACTGGATCCGTGAGCTGGCCGCCGCCGGGGAGCTGTGGTGGGCGACCGCCTGGGGCAACTACGCCAACGAGCTCTACCTGCCCTGCCTCGGTCTCGGCCCGCTGCCGTACGTCGAGTTCCCGCCGGTCCCGTTCGACCCCGAGCTCAAGGTCCCGGCGGTCGACCTCGTCGCCGGAGAGCGGCCCGTCGCCTGGATCGACGACAACCACACGGCGGCCGGCCTGCGCTGGGCCGCCGCCCGCCCGGCGCCCACCCTGCTCGTCTCCATCGACCCGGCCATCGGCTGGACCCGACTCGACGTCGACCGCGTCCTCACCTGGGCTCAGGACCCGTACGGCGACGCGTGACCACCCACTCACGCCCGGCGGGCGCGGCATGGTCCGGGCCACCCACCCGCCTCGCGGGTCTGGTACGGCGGGTTGGCGTAGCCCGTACCGGAATGGGTTATTCGGCTCGGAGCGCTGTGGACGCGCGGGAGCGAGCCGCCCAGCCGGCCGGGACCAGCGCGCCGATCGCGGCCAGCAGGATGCCCGCGGCACCCAGGGCGACCAGCTCGGCCGGGCGATAGACGGCCAGGACCGGCGACGGCAGGGTGAGCCCGGCCGCGTCGCCCATGATCGGCAGACTCCAGGCGTGCAGGAGACGGCCGAGCGGTACGGCCAGCGCGCCCCCGGCCGCACCGATCAGCAGCATCGAGCTGATCACCATGAGCCGCACCTGGCCCGGCGTCATGCCGAGGGTCTTGAGGACGCCGATCTCGTGGACGCGTTCCCGGGTCTCCAGGACGACCGTGTTCAGCACGCCGAGCCCGGCGACCGCGGTGAGCAGCAGGGTGAGTGTGGCGATCAGCGCGAGCATCGCGGTGACGATCTCGTTCTCCTGGGTTTCCGCGCTGACCTGGGCGTGCGCGGTCTCGCCGAGGGCGGCGTTCAGATTCGCGGCGTAGGCGTGCGGATCCGTGCCGGGCGCGATGCTCACCTCGAAACCGCGCAATCCGGGCGAGCCGCCGAGACCGGCCGCATCCATGATCATGACGGCGGTGGAGCCGTTACTGAAGACCTCGCCGACGATGCGCACCGTCGTGCGGCCGCCCGGTGTGCTGACGGTGAGTTCGTCGCCGACCCGTACGCCGAAGCTGCTCAGCAGGCGCGCGCCGGCCACCGCCTCGCCGGGTTCCGCGTACCAGCGGCCGCTGAGCAGCGGATATCCGGTCCAGGACGCGTCGCCCTGGTAGGCGCGGATGCTCAGTGGAAGTCCGGAACCCGGCACCCGGGCCTCGGTTTCGCGGGCCGTGGTGACCGCGGCGGTTCCCGGCTGGTCCTCGATCACGGCCCGGACCGCGTCGCCGTCTCCGAGTGGCGGCCGCCCGGTGACAGCGACCAGGATCGGCACCTGTTCGACCCGGTTGCCGGCGGCGGCCAGTGCGATGAGCGACTTCGACAGCCCGGCCGCGAACACCACGGTGGTGACGCCGAGCAGGATCGCCACCATCGTCACGGCGGTCCGGGCCGGGCGCGCGAACGGGCTCGCCAGTCCGAAAGTGATCGGCCGGGGGAGGGGCAGGACGGCCAGCGCCCGGCGGATCCGGAAGCCGTGGCCGCCGCGCGGGGCCCGGCCCATCGTGATCGCCCGGGTCGCGGAGAGCCGTCCGGCGCGCAGCGCGGGCCCGGCCGCGGCCAGCCCGGCCAGCAGCGTCAGCCCGGCCGGCACCAGCACGTCGGCCCACCACGGGACGCTCGGCGCGGCGATCACCGAGTACGCGGTGTTCGCGCCGGCCAGCAGCGGGACGGACAGCAGCCGCCCGGCGATCGTGCCGAGCACCGCGGCGGGGACGGCGATCAGCAGGATCTGCCCGGCGTACGCGGCGACCACCTGCCCGGGCGTGAAACCGAGCGCCTTGCGGACGCCGATCACCCGGTACCCGGCGACCACCGCGCCGGCCACCACGTTCACCACGATCAAAGTGGACATCACCAGCCCGAGCACGGCGAACGCCACCACGAACGGCACCATCGGCTTGAGCCGGCCCTCGACCTGCAACTTGACCAGCTCGTAGCGGGTCGAGCCGGTCATCCCGGGCAGGTCCGGGGTCGCCGACGGGTCGCTCAGCCGGTACAGCACCTGCTGCCCGGCGCCACCGAGCACATCCGTCTGCCCGGGCCACACCCAGGCGGCCGCGGTCGCGGTGACCGAGGAGGCGATGCCGACCACCTCGAGGTCGACGTCGCGGACCGTCACCCGGTCGCCGACCCTCCAGGTGCTGCCGGCGGTGATCGGGGAGAGGACGACCTGGCCGGTCCCGGTGAGCCAGCGCCCGGCGGTCAGTTCCAGCCGGTCCACGGCCGGGCTCTGCTCGGAGCGGCCGGCGACCACCCCGGGCGGCCGCTGCTGACGGCCCTTCGACAGGGTGGCCTCGACGATCGGATACGGCCCGGACCGCGCGGTCACGGCGGGATCGTCGAAGGCGGACGCCGACGGTGCGAAGACGGCGTTGAGATGGGCGCCGTGCTGCCGGGTGAACGCCCGGTCGAACGGCGCGTCCGAGGCGATCAGCAGGGCGGCGGCCAGCAGCGTGGTCGCCGCGGACAGCAGGACGACGACGAACACCACGAGACTCTGCAGGCGGCGCCTGCGGGCGCTGCTCATTGCTGCGATCAGCACGGCTCTCATGCGGTCACCCGGCCGTCGCGGACCTCGATCGTACGGGTGGCGCACCGCTTCGCCAGGTCGGCGTCATGGGTCACGAGCAGCACGGTCTGACCGTTCCGGTTCAGTTCCCGCAGCAGTTCGGCCACCTGCTCGCCGGTGGCCGCGTCGACCGCCCCGGTCGGTTCGTCGGCCAGCAGCAGCGGCGGCCGGTTGATCAGCGCACGGGCGATCGCCACCCGCTGCCGCTCCCCGCCAGACAGCTGCGCCGGGTAGGCGTCGGCCCGCCCGGCCACCCCGAGCGTCTCCAGCAGTTCGGTGGCCCGGGCCCGCGCCGCCCGCCGCCCGATGCCGGCCAGATCGGCGGGCACCAGCACGTTGTCCCGGGCGGTCAGATCGTCGATCAGGTGGAAGAACTGGAACACGATCCCGATCCCGGACCGCCGGAACCGGGCCAGCGCCTTCTCCGACAGCCGGGTCAGGGCCGTACCGGCCACCTCGACATCGCCGGAGGTCGGCCGGTCCAGCCCGGCGACCAGGTTGAGCAGCGTGGACTTGCCGCTGCCGGACGGTCCCATCACGGCCACCGCCTCACCCGCGGCGACGGTCAGATCGACGCCGTCGAGCGCTGGCGGGCCGGTTTGCTCGTACCGCTTGGACACCGCGCGCAGGCGGATCAGATCGGTCATGCCCGCCGACGCTAGGAGCCCCGGCGCCCGGAGCACATCGGGCACGCGATCGACGGGGTCATCCGAGCGATGTAGGCGGCGCGATCGATGTGGCCCGGCGACCGGCGGCGGCAGAATGGGCCCGTGCGGGAGAAATGGCTCGACGGGATCCTGGTCGCGGTGCTCACCGTCGCCGCCATCGTGCTCACCGGCGACCGGCCGGACGGGCCCGCCCCGTTGCACTTCGACGTGCCCGGCGGCGGCGTCTTCCCGACCCCCGAGCCGGAGACGCCACCCGTCCTCAACCTGCTCATCACGGTCCCGCTGCTGTTCCGGCGGCGCTGGCCGGTCGCCTGCTTCGCGGTCCAGTTCGCGTGCATGCTCGGCATCGACATCGAGGGCAACCTGGCCAACCTGTCGGCCCTGCTGATCGGGGCGTACGCGGTGGCCCTGCACGGCCGTTCGGTCGCGCTGTCGATGGGCGTGCTGCTGGCCGCCGGCGTGGCCACCGCCACCACCAGGGACGAGACCTGGCCACGGGTGCCCGGCTGGGCCGGCGTCTTCGTCATCCTGGTGCCGATCGGCCTGCTCGGCCTGGCCATCCGCGCCGCCCGCAGCCGCGCCCTCGCCTCCGAGCAGCGCGCCGAGGCCCTGGAACGCGAACAGCGCACCGCCACCCGGCTGGCCGTCGCCGAGGAACGCGCCCGCATCGCCCGCGAACTGCACGACGTGGTGAGCCACCACGTCAGCGTCATGACCATCCAGGCCGGGGCGGCCGGGAAGGTCCTCGACCAGGATCCGGAACTCGCCCGGGGCGCGCTCACCGCCATCGAGAACGGCGGCCGGGAGACCATGGCCGAGTTGCGGCACCTGCTCGGCGTACTCAACCCGGACGCCGGCCTCCTGGAACCACAGCCCGGCCTGGAGTCGCTGGAGAGCCTGGTCGACGGGGTGCGCAACGCCGGGCAGCCGGTCACCCTCACCTGCACGGTCGGCGCCCTCCCGCACGGACTCGGCCTGACCGTCTACCGGGTCGTGCAGGAGGCCCTGACCAACGCGATGCGCCACGCCCCCGGCGCGGCCACCACCGTCACCGTGTCCGGCGCGGACGGCACCCTGCTCGTCGAGATCGTCAACGAGCCGGCCGCACACCCCGGAGAGCCCGGCGCCGGCACCGGGCTGCTCGGCCTGGCCGAACGGCTCCGTGTCTACGACGGCGTCCTCGAGACCGGCCGGCGTCCGGCCGGCGGCTTCCGGGTGGCGGCCCGCATCCCTCTCGTGCAGAGTGTGGCCCCATGACCCGGGTGGTGATCGCCGACGATCAGGCGCTGGTCCGGACCGGTTTCACGATGATCCTGGCCTCGGCCGGCATCGAGGTCGCCGGGCACGCCGCCAACGGTGTGGAGGCGATCGCCGCTACCCGCAGCCACCGGCCCGACGTGGTGCTCATGGACATCCGCATGCCGGAGATGGACGGCCTGGAGGCGACCCGCCGGATCCTGGCCGACGCGCCGCTCACCACCGAGGGCGAGCCGATCCGGGTCGTCATCCTCACCACCTTCGACCTCGACCGGTACGTCTACGCGGCCCTCACCGCCGGAGCCAGCGGATTCCTGCTCAAGGACGTCACACCGGACCACCTGATCCACGCGGTCCGGCTGGTCCGCTCCGGTGACGCCCTGCTCGCCCCGGCGATCACCCGGCGGCTCGTCGAGCGGTTCGCGCGTGTCGAACCCGGTCACTCCGCCATGCACCGTGACATGGCCACCCTCACCCCACGTGAGCGGGAGGTCCTGGTGATGCTGGCCGGTGGACTGAGCAATCCGGAACTGGCCGTCGCGCTGCATCTGAGCGAGGCGACGGTGAAGACCCACATCACCCGGATCCTGACCAAGTTGCAGTTGCGGGATCGGGTGCAGGCGGTGGTCGCGGCCTACGAGACCGGGTTGGTGACGCCGGGTTCCTCGGGCCGGGTGTAGAGGACCTCGCGGGCCTGTTCGGCGGCGCGGAGCATGCTCTCGCTGATGAACTCGCTGTACCGGGCGATGTTCTCCAGGCGGACGGCGGCCGGGGTGCCCACGCCGAGGACGGTGACGCCCTGCCGTGCGGTCTCCGCCACCCGGGCCACGCCCTGTGCGCTGGCGATGGTCGACTGGTACCACACTCCGCCGTCGACGAAGTAGCGCTCGCGGCGGTGGTCGTCGCGGGTGCGGCGGATCAGGCCCTGCTCCTCCAGGAACGCGACGGCCTTGGACACCGAGGCCGGGCTGATCTGGAGCTGCTGAACCAACTCGGAGGCGGTGAGGCTGCCGGCGTCGGTGACGAACAGGCCGGTCAGCACGCGGGCCACCATCTTCGGCAGGCCCTGGTGCATGAACAGGGTGGTCATGGTCTCGCCGAACTCCCGGACCGCCTCCGCGTCGCGCCCGTGCGGGGCCGTGGGTGCGCCCGGTGTGCGTGGCGGCGCCGGGTTGCGGCGGTGGGCGCGGCGTTCGGTGGCCCGGTGTGCCAGATCGGCGCGGTAGCCGGTGGGGCCGCCGTTGCGCATCACCTCCCGGGTGATGGTCGAGGTGGGCCGGTCGAGCCTCCGGGCGATCTCGGCATACGCGAGGCTGTCGGCCAGCCCGAGCGCGATCTGTTGACGTTCCTGCTGGGTGAGTCTGCCGCCCGGCACCGTGATCTCCCTCCAAAACCTTCCTGACGCCGGTCAGCGTAGCGTTCATCCCACTCTATTGCAACGCATTCATTGCATTAGCTGTGCGCTAGTTGCAACGAAATGATGGCGCTGAACTGGTTGTTTTCCACCGCAGTGCAACAAGATTGTTGCCGAATTCGCGAACGCAACGTAGCGTTTCCTGCATCGGAAACAACGATCCCGCAGGGAGAACGTCATGCACAAGTTCGACACCACCACCGCCGTCACCGCCGTCCTGAACATCCCCGCCGGCCGCATCCAGGTCATCGCCGCCGACCGCACCGACGCCACCGTCGAGGTCCGCCCGAACGACCCGGCACCGGCCTGCACGGCACCGTCAAGATCGACCAGGCGGGCAGCCTGACGATCGACGCCCTCGGCGCCGACGTCACCATCGGCCGCCTCACCGGCCCGGCCGAGATCAGCACCCAGAAGGGCGACATCACCGTCGCCGAGGCCACCGGCGGCACCGTCAAGCTGAGCGCCCAGATGGGCAACGTGGCCATCGCCGCCGCCCACGGCGTCTCCGCCACCCTCGACGCCGGCACCGGCTACGGCCGCATCAACAACACCCTGCTCAACACCGACGGCACCGCCGCCGCCCTCACCATCCACGCCACCACCACCCACGGCGACATCACCGCCCGCAGCCTCTGACCCTCCACCGGCCATCCACGAGATCACCACCTTCGGCCGCAGCCGACACATCGCAAGGCGGGTCCCCATCCGGCTTATGCTCCCCGGATGAGGACCCGCCTGCGGCGTCTGCGCATCGACGGCCGCGACTACACCTGGCGCGCCGAGATCGGCCACGTCCAGGGCGACGGCGACTGTCACCGTTGCGTCCGGGTGCGCGTCTGGGGGACTGGGAAGACCGGTTGCGCCCTCCAGGCGGATCTGTTGTCGCTGACCTGGCCGGCGCCGTGGGGTGCTTGCGCCGCCGACGGCGCCTACCCCACCCCGGAGGACGTCCGCGCTCTCGTCGCCCACGGGCTGCGGCTCGGCTGGGATCCCGGCCACCGCGGCGGCACCTTTCCGCTGCCGGAGAGCGTCACCCTGCCCGGATTCGTGGTGACAGCCCGGATGCGGGATCCGGCTGCCGCCGACCCCACGGCCCGCGTCGTCGAGGCCTACGAGCGACGGCCTTCCGTCTAGACCGCTTTCCTTTCCGGGTACGTGTGACGCCGTCCCGTTTCTTTCAGGACCGTTCCGTCTTGCCGCGCGAGCCCACTGCCACTCCTGCCCATGCCGCCCCGCCGGGCTTAGATCGGTGGTCCCGCGGGCCGGGCCCGGTGTTGTCCACCTCCATCGTTCGCCGGTCACGGTCCGCGACCGGGCTGCCCACCCCTACCGCGCCGGTCGCGCTGATGAGCGGTCGAGGCCGTGCTCACCAGACACCCGGCTGCTCACTCCCGCCCGTAGCGCCGGTCCCATGCCCGAAGAGAGGGTGGGCGCACACGGCCGGGCACCGCAAGGGTGGACGGCCGCACACACCGGGTCTCGCGTGTGCGGCCGCCGAGGCTATAGGCCAGGTAAGCGCTCACGGCACCGCGACCGTGTGACCACCGAGCGGGCGGGCCCGGGTGCCCGGGGCCGCCCGCCCAGGGGGCCGAAAGCGGGGGCGGCCGTGGCCGGCGGCATGTGCGGAAGTGGCGGTCTGCCCGGCCTGCCCGGGCACCGATCTACGCCCGGCGGGTGCGGCACAGGCCGGAGCAGGCAGCAAGATCGCGTCGACCGACGGGACAGCCCTGAGAAGGCGGGGCGAGGACACGCGTACCGCAAAAGGATCGAAACGCGGATCAGGTGGCGACAGTGGATTTCAGGGGCTCGATGAACCTGTCGGCGAAGCGGCGCAGGGCGTCGCGTTTCTCCTGGATGGGCGCGTCGAGGCGGCGCCACGGCATGACGATCGCGTCGGTCACGCCGATCTCCGCCTGCTGCCGGAAGCCGTCGAGGCCGTGCCGGTCGATGCAGACGGCCTGGATCTCGAACGGGGTGTCCGTGCGGCCGAACGATTCACGCAGCCGGTGCAGGCGGCCGATCGTGTCCCGCAGTTCGTCGAAGCGCATCATCGCCGACGACCAGCCGTCGCCGGTCCGGGCGGCGCGGCGCAGCGCCGGCTCGGAGTGCCCGCCGATGTAGATCGGGACCGGTTCGCGGGGCGCCGGGCTCATCTGGAGCTTGCCGAACGAGAAGTGCTTCCCCTCGTACTCGACCATGCCGCCGCCGAGGATCAGCCGCAGCACCTCGATCGCCTCGTCGGCGCGGGCGCCCCGGTCGCGGAACGGCGCCCCGCACCACAGTGACTCCTCCGGCGACCAGCCGAGCCCGACTCCGAGGCCGAAGCGGTCGCCGGTGAGCGCCGCGACCGTGCCGATCTGCCGGGCCAGCAGCAGCGGGTTGCGGGGATCGAGTTTGAGCACCTGGGTGTAGAAGCGGATGCGGCTGGTCACCGCGCCCATCGCCCCGGCCGCGACCATCGGGTCCGGCCACGGGGTGTGCGAGTCCCAGAAGCGGCTGCCGTCCGGGGTGTACGGGTACGCCGCCGACACCTGCTCGGAGTAGAACAGCGAGTCCGGCAGCGCGATCGAGTCGAACCCGCACTCCTCGGCCGCCCGGGCCAGCTCGGTCAACTGGTCCAGCGGGCTCAGCGCGATCCCCAGCGTGAACTTCACGGCAGCATCTCCTCGGCGAGCGTGACGAGCTGTGCGGTGGCGCCGCCGAGCGAGAACTCGTTCGCCTCGGCGGCCAGGAAGTAGCGGTGCAGCGGATAGTCCATGTCGAGGCCGACGCCGCCGTGCACGTGGACCGCGGTGTGCAGCACCCGGTGCCCGGCCTCGGCGGCCCAGAATCCGGCGGTCGCCACCTCGGCGGGTTCCGGCCGGCACACCGCCTGCCACAGGGCCAGCCGTAACGCCTCCACGTCGATCCACGCGTCGGCGAGCCGCTGCGACACCGCCTGGAACGCGCCGATCGGACGGCCGAACTGGACGCGGGTGCGGGCATATTCGGCGGTCATCTCGAGTGCCCGCTCGACGACGCCGAGTTGGTGGGCGGCGGTCCCGATGACCCGAGCGGCCCCCACGATCTCCTCCAGGTGCGGGACGTCGACCGCGTGCCGCCCCAGCTCGATGAGGATGGCGCACTGCTCGGGCAGCCCGTAACCCTCCCCGCCGGCCTCTTTCGGCAGTACCGCGGTCAGCACCCCGGCCTCGGACAGGGCCGGCCACAGCGGACGGCCGGACTCGCACAGGGCCCGGGTCAGCCCGGCGAGTTCCCGCGCCTCGCCGCTCAACTCGAAGTCCATGATCGCCCCCTCAACGCCGGACCGGCAGGCCCAGGGCGCCCGCCGCGATGATGTCGCGCTGCACCTCGTTGGTCCCGCCGCCGAAGGTGAGGATCAGCGACGACCGGTACATGGCCTCGATCCGCCCGGCCAGCACCGCACCGGGTTCTCCGGCGCGGATCGTGGCGGCCGGCCCGATGATCTCCATGAGCAGCCGGTACGCCTCGATCGCCAGCTCCGTGCCGTACACCTTCCCGGCCGACGCCCGGGTCGCGGCCGGGGTGCCCTCGGCGGCGCAGGCCCGCCAGTTGAAGAGCTTCAAGGCTTCGGTACGCGCGTGCACCCGCGCCAGGTGCAGCCGGACCCACTCGTGCCCGATCGCCCCGGACTGCTGCGCCCACTCCCGGACCTCGCGCAGCGCCCGTTGCAGGGGAGCGGCCGAGGTGAGTGCCACCCGCTCGTGGTTGAGCTGGTCGGTGATCAGCCGCCAGCCCTGGTTCTCCTCGCCGACCAGGGCGGAGACCGGTACGCGTACGTCGTCGTAGTAGGTGGCGCTGGTGGACGGCCCGGCCACGGTCCGCACCGGTGTCCAGGAGAAGCCGGGGGAGCCGGTCGGCACGATTAGGATCGACAGCCCTTGGTGGCGGGGCGCGTCCGGGTCGGTGCGGCAGGCCAGCCACACGTAGTCGGCGTCCTCGATGAGACTGGTCCACATCTTCTGCCCGTTGATCACGTAGTGGTCGCCGTCCCGGACCGCCCGGGTGCGCAGCGCCGCGAGGTCGGTGCCGGCATCCGGTTCCGAATACCCGATCGAGAAGTGGATCTCGCCCGCCTCGATCCCGGGCAGCAGTTCGGCGCGCTGCTGGTCGGTGCCGTGCCGGGCGATGGTCGGCCCGACCGTGTAGAGGGTCAGGAACGGCACCTGCACCCCGGCGAGCGCCGCCTCGTCGGCGAAGATCAGCTGGTCGATCCGGGAGCGGCCCGCGACGGCGAGCCAGCCGTCGCGTCCCAGCCGCCGGACCACCTCCCGGTAGGAGGCGCCGGCCGGGAGCCCGGCGAAGTACTCCCGTAGCGAGGATCGCAGCTTCTCCTGCTCCGGGGTGTATCCGACGTGCATGGCCGACCTCGGTTCTACTAGTAGAACAGGTTCTACTAGTAGAACCTCATCGGTCGAGTCCGGCAAGCACCTTCTCGGCGAGATCGCAGAACGTCGCCAGCTCCGCCGGGGTCAGTGACGCGAACCAGCCGGCCACCGCCGCCTCGTCACCGGCGTCGCGGCCTCGCCAGTAGCGCTCGCTCTCCTCGGTGGCGGCGAGCACCCGCCGTCGCCGGTCGGCCGGATCCGGCTCGGAGCGCAGCATGCCCTTGCGCTCCAGGGCGGCGACCAGTTGAGCCACGTTCTGATGGGTGGTGCCGAGGGCGGCGGCCGCCTCGGTCAGCCCCGGCCGGTCCAGCGACCGGACCGCGGTGAGCAGCGCGGCCTGCTGGGTGGTGAGCCCGTCGGCGCGCAGCCGGTCGTCCATCAGGTAGCGCAGGCGCTGGGCGAGCACGAGGCTGACCCGGAACGCGCGCACCGGCGGGGTGAGGCCCGACCGCGGCCCCAGATCGAAGAGGGTCTGTTCCGGCTCCGTCATACGCAATATATTACCTAACATGATCTGCCTGGTGCCACACTGCGCGTACCTGTCCCAGACATCGCGCATGATCGAGATCTACCGGGCGCTGCGCGAGCGCGGCGTCACCCCGAGAGTCGCCACCCACGGCGGCACCTACGAGTCCGCGCTGCGGGCCGCCGGCATCGACTACGACATCGTCGGCCCGCGGATGGACGACGAGCGCTGCGCCCGCTTCCTGCGCGAACAGCCCAGCAGCGGGCCGGTCGGGCAGAGCGCCTACAGCGACGAGGAGCTCCGGGCGTACGTGACGGCCGAGGCGGAGTACTTCACCCGGCACGGGATCCGGACCGCGGTCACCGGCTTCACCCTGACCACCACCCTGTCCACCCGCCTCGCCGGGATCCGCCTGGTCACCGAGCACTCGGCCAGCTGGGCGCCGCCGATGTTCGAGCGCGGCCTGCTCCCCGCGCCCAGCGGCCGCACCCTGCCGCTGCCCCGGCCCGTCCAACGGTGGATCGCGAACGCGCTGCCCAGCCGGACCCGGTTCTACTGCGGCGGGTTCAACCGGATCGCCGCCGAACTCGGCGTCCCCGGCCTGCCCAGCGTCGCGGCCCTGCTGCTCGGCGACCTCACCCTGGTCACCGAGGCGCCCGAGGTGCTCGGCGTCCCGGCCGACGAGATCGCGGCGTGGCGGCCCGGTCGCGGCTACCGGCCGGAGACCCGGCTGCGCTGCACCGGGCCGCTCTACGCGAAACTGCCGGTGCCGCTGCCCGCGGAGACCGGACGGTTCCTCGCCGGGCCCGGCCCGCTCGTCTACGTGGCGATCACCTCCAGCGAGCCCGCGCTGGTCCGGGACGTGGTCGCGGCGCTGCGCCCGCTCGGCGCCCGGATCCTGGTCGCCGCCACCGTGCACGAACTGGGCGACCTGACCGACGATCGGGTGCACGTCGGCGGGGTCCTGCCGAGCCACCTCGTCATGCCCCGCGCCGACCTGGCCGTCACCGCCGGCGGGCAGGGCAGCGTGCAGACCGCGATGGCCGCCGGGACCCCGCTGCTCGGCATCCCGCTCCAGATGGAGCAGGACCTCAACCTGGCGCTCGTGGAACGCCGCGGCGCCGGCCGCTGGATCGCGAAGCGGGACGCCCACGGCCCCCGGCTCACCGCGCTCGCCGGGGCGATGCTGGGCGACGGCAGCTACCGGCGCGCGGCCGGGGAGATCCGCGAGGTGTACGACGTCATCGACGGTCCCGGCAACGCGGCCGACGCCATTCTCTGCAACACGTTCTAGTATCAAAGCATGGACGCCTATCTTGCCGGAGCCGTGCGCACCCCCGTCGGCCGGCGGGGCGGGATGCTCGCCGCCATCCACCCCGCCGACCTGGCCGGCGGGGTCATCGCGGCCCTCCTCGACCGGGCCGGGGTCGATCCGGCCGCGGTCGACGACGTGATCCTGGGTTGCGTCGACACGATCGGGCCGCAGTCCGGGGACATCGCGCGGACCGCCTGGCTGGCGGCCGGGCTGCCCGAGCACGTGCCCGGCGTGACCGTCGACCGGCAGTGCGGGTCGTCGCAGCAGGCCGTGCACTTCGCGGCGCAGGCGGTGATGAGCGGGACCGCGGATCTGGTGGTGGCCGGGGGAGTGCAGAACATGAGCCAGGTGCCGATCGGCAGCGCCATGGCGCCGGAGGGCCCGTATCGCCACAGTCCCGGGTGGGCCGCCCGCTACGGAAATGCGGATATATCCCAATTTCGCAGCGCGGACGAGATCGCTGCGAAGTGGTCGATCACCCGGGGCGAGCTGGAGGAGTACGCGCTGACCAGCCATCGGCGGGCCATCGACGGGATTTGGCGTTTCAAACAGGAGATTGTCGCTGACAAACCAGATGAATGCCCCCGTCGTGACACCAGTGCGGAACGGATGGCCGCCTTGAAACCCCTGCGCGAGGGCGGCGTCACCACCGCCGCCACCTCCAGCCAGATCGCCGACGGCGCCGCCGCCCTCCTGATCGCCGGCGACCGGGCGATCCGCGACCACGGCCTGCACCCCCGCGCCCGCATCCACCACCTCTCCGCGCGCGGCGACGACCCGGTCCTCATGCTCACCGCGCCCATTCCGGCCACCGCGCACGCCCTGCACCGCACCGGGCTCACCATCGACGACATCGACCGCTTCGAGATCAACGAGGCGTTCGCCAGCGTCGTCCTGGCCTGGCTGCGCGAGACCGGCGCCGACCCGGACCGGGTCAACGTCAACGGCGGCGCCATCGCCCTCGGCCACCCGCTCGGCGCGACCGGCGCCCGGCTCATGGTCAGCCTGCTGCACGAGCTGGAACGATCCGGCGGACGCTACGGCCTCCAGACCATGTGCGAGGGCGGCGGCCAGGCCAACGTCACCATCATCGAACGGCTCTGAGCCGGTCCAGACCCTCCGAGGCCTCCTTCACGATCCGCTCGATCAGCTCGGCGCACGACGGCAGATCGTCGATCACCCCGGCCACCTGACCGGCCGACATCACCCCGAACTCGGGCCGCCCCTCGACCATCGCCTCCCGCAACAGCACCGGCGTGCCGGCCGCCATCAGCGTCTGCGCCCACGTCAGCTCACGACCGTGCCGCGCCTTGCGCCCGGCCCGCACCAGCTCCGGCCAGGAGAGCCCGGCCAGCCGGCGGAACGCCATCGCGTGCCGGGTCGCCCTGAGCAGCGCGGTCACCCTTCCCGAGTTTTCCAGACCATCGATGTACGGCGTACGCAGCACCCGATGCGGAACACCGTCCACCCGGGTCGTCACCACGGTCCCGGTCAGCGGCGCGTCCAGGTAGAGCCGCTTCACCCGCTCGCCCACCGGGCTGTCCGCGGTGAGCAGGAACCGGGTCCCCATGGCGATGCCGGCCGCCCCGTAGGCGAGCGCGGCCAGCAGCCCCCGCCCGTCGAAGAACCCGCCGGCCGCCACCACCGGAATGCCGACCGCGTCCACCACCCGGGGCAGCAGCAGCGTCGTCGGCACCGGTCCGGTGTGCCCGCCGCCCTCCCCGCCCTGTACCAGAACCGCGTCCACGCCCCAGCCGGCCACCTTCTCGGCGTGCCGGACCGCGCCCACCGACGGCATGGTCAGCACCCCGCCGTCGGCGCAGCGCCGGATCAGGTCCCGGTCGGGGGCCAGCGCGAACGACGCCAGCCGCACCTTCTCCCGGATCAGCAGCTCGATCCTGGCCCGGGCGTCCGGCGCGTCCGCGCGTACGTTGACCCCGAAGTTCTGATCGGTCTTGTCCTTGATCTCGTGAATCGTGTCGCGCAGCTGCTCCAGGCTCATGGTCGCGGACGCCACGATCCCGAAACCGCCCGCCGCGGCGACCGCCGAGACCAGCCGTGCCCCGGCCACGTACCCCATCCCGGTCTGCACGATCGGATGCCGGCAGCCGAGCAGTTCGGTGAGCGCGGTCCGCATCACTTCTCCCGCAGGCCGTGCGGATCCAGGTGCTCGCGGATCAGCTTCAGCTCCTCCTCGGTGGGCTCGCGCGTCGCCGGCACGCCGGCCGGGATCGTCAGCGCGAAACCGGTCGCCGCGATCACCTCGTCGACGGTCACGCCGGGATGCACCGACCGCAGCCGCATCGACCGGTCCGGCGTCTCGAAGTCCAGCACCGCCAGATCGGTGACCACCCGGCGGATCTCGTGCGCGCCCCGGTCATGACCGATTCCGGACACCATGTCGACGCGTTCCACGAACACCCGCGGTGAGTGCCGGGGCACCCAGTAGCTGGTGGTGTGGTTGACCGTGTTGCCCGGAGCGCCGCGGACGCCCAGCAACTGCGACCTCGGCCGCTCCCACGGGCCCACGCAGGAGATGTTCTGGTTCCCGAAGCGGTCCAGCTGGCTCGCGCCCATCATCACGTGCCGGGCGCCGGCCGCGACCATCGAGAACACCGCACGGTACGGCAGCCAGCCCTCCACCCGGCCGTCCCGCAGCAGCGTCGCCTCCCCGTCGGTGACCAGCAGCTCCGGAGCGAACGTCAACTGGGCGAGACGCGCTCCCAACTGCGGGATCAGCCCGGCGTAGCCGGCCAGCACCGCGCCGTCGCCGCGCCACGCCTCGGCGCACGCCACCACACACGTCTCCGCCCGGGTCATCCGGCGACCGCCTTCTGATAGTCGTCCTCGTCGCCGTCCAGATAGCGGGCCCGGAAGGCGTCCCAGTCGGTGGTCGCGTACTCCCGCTGGAACGCCTCGTCCCGCCCGTAGTCGGGCACGCAGCTGGTGAAGTGGGCGCCGTGCGGGGTCTCCACCACACCGTCCACCATCGACCGGTTGGTCAGCAGCGTCTGCGGTGGTCCGGTCTCGATCAGATCGCCGGTGCTCAGCACCCGCTCGCAGGAGACGAAACGCCGCTTCGCGGCAAGACAGAAAAGATCGTCGAAGTACGGGTCCGGGCCCAGATAGCGGCCGTTGCCCCCGGCGTCCGCGCGATTCAGATGTACGAGTGACACGTCCAGCCCGACGGCGGGCATCGCGACCAGTTCGGTGGCGTCGGCATAGGGCGAGTGGACGGTCCGCAGGCCCGGGTTGACCCGCATCACGTCGGAGCCCAGGCCGGCCCGGATCGGCAGGAACGGCAGCCGGTTCGCGGCCGCCAGCAGTCCCCAGTAGAGCATGCCCTCGTCGTACTCGGTCAGTTCGATCGTCCCGGCGCTGCGGGCCCGCCGGAAGTGCGGCTCGAGGGGGATGCTGTCCAGCGACACGAACCCGGTCACCACCCGTTTCACACAGCCCGCCGCGACCAGCAGCCCCACATCCGGCCCGCCGTAGGTGACCAGCGTCAGATCCTTCTTCCCGGCCCGGACGAGCGCACGGACCAGCGCCATCGGCTTGCGGCGCGACCCCCAGCCCCCGATCCCGACCGTCATCCCGTCGCGGATCTCGCCCACCACCTCGGCGATGGTCACCCGCTTGTCCACGCTCGTTCCCCCTCACCTGTGGCCGCGCTCCGTAAAAGGGCGTTCGGCTTCCCGGACGAAGGCGTCGCGGGCGCGGTCGCCGGCGCCGTCGAGGTTGAGCTCGAAGGTGAAACCCTGCTCGAAGCGGTAGGAGCGCTTCACGTCGATCGGGTCGATGCCGTTCAGTGACTCCTTGGCCCGGCGGATGACCAGCGGATCCTTGGCCGCGATCTCCTCCGCCACCCGCCGCGCGGCCCGCCGCAGCCCGGCCGGCGGCACCACCTCCAGCACCGTCCCGAACCGGTGCAGCTCCCACGCGCCGACCCGGCGGCAGGTGTAGACCATCGTGCGCATCAGCTGCTGCGGCACCAGCCGGGCCAGATGGGTGGCCGCCCCGAGCGCCCCACGGTCCACCTCCGGCAGGCCGAACGTGGCGTCGTCGGCGGCCACCACCAGATCGGCGTTGCCGGCCAGGCCCACCCCGCCGCCGAGACAGAACCCCTGCACGGCCGCGATCACCGGGACCGGGCAGTCGTAGACCGCGGCGAACGCGGCCGCACACCCCCGATTGGCGGCGAGCAGCGCCTCGTGCCCGGCGGTCCGCTGCATCTCCTTGATGTCGACGCCCGCGCAGAACCCGCGCCCCTCCGCCGCCAGGACGACGACCCGGGTCGCCGGATCCGCGCCCGCCTCGGCGACCGTCGCGGCGAGATCGTGCCACCCGGCCGCCGGCACCGCGTTGACCGGCGGAAAGTCCAGGACGACCTCGGCGACCGTGCCGCGGTGCAGTGCGATGCCCACGGCGTCGAGGCTAACCTAGCGCTTGCTTGGGTGGCTAGCATCGACCCTCATGGACCCCCTCGACTTCACCGGCCGGGCCGTGGTCGTCACCGGCGGCACCCGCGGCATCGGCGCGGCCGTCGCCCGCGCCTTCCAGGCGGCCGGCGCCCACGTCCTGGTCTGCGCCCGCACCACCCCCTCCTCCGGACTTCCGGGCATTCCCGCGTTCTTTCCGGCCGACGTGCGGGATCCGGTGCAGGCGGCCGCGCTGGTCGCGGAGGCCGTGCGGCGCTTCGGGCGGCTCGACGTGCTGATCAACAACGCCGGGGGAGCGCCGACCGCGAGCGCTGACACCGCCTCGCCTCGCCTGCACGCGAAGGTCATCGAGTTGAACCTGATCGCGCCGCTGCACGTCTCGCAGGCCGCCAACACGGTCATGCGCGAGCAGGCCACCGGCGGCGTGATCCTCATGATCGGTAGCGTCAGCGGGACCCGGCCGTCGCCCGGAACCGCCGCCTACGGCGCTGCCAAAGCGGGCCTCCACCACCTCGCCACCAGCCTGGCCGCGGAGTGGGCGCCGAAGGTGCGGGTCAACAGCCTGGTCGTGGGCCCGGTCGACTCCGGTGCGGGACCGGATCAGGAGGCGGTGGCGCGGACCGTGCCGATGGGGCGGGCGGCGTCGCCCGGGGAGGTGGCCGGCGCCTGTCTGCTGCTGGCCTCGCCGCTGGCCGGCTACATCACCGGGGCGTCGCTTGCGGTCCATGGGGGAGGGGAGTGGCCGGCGTATCTGGCGGACCTCCGGGACACGGCGTACCGTGCCGAGAAGTAGAACGCGTTCCAGTTCCGCCGATGGAGGTGCGGCATGGTGCTCTCGATCAAGGCCAAACGCGACGAGGTCGGCCTGGCGGGCGGTGAGCTGCTGATCGACGGGCGCTGGCGCCCGGCCGCCGACGGGCGGACCTGGACCCACATGCATCCGGCCACCGCCGAGGAGGTGGGCGGGTTCGCCGTCGCCACCCCGGCCGACGTGGACGCCGCCGTCCGCGCGGCCCGTAAGGCGTTCGACGAGGGGCCGTGGCCGCGCACCCGGGCGAAGGAGCGGATCCGGGTGCTGCGCCGGATCGCCGACGCGATCCGCGAGCACGCCGTCGAGTTGCAGGCCCTGGTGGCGCTGGACAACGGGGTACCGGTCACGTTCGGCGAGACCTACGCCATGTCGGTCGAGTGCGTGGCGGACGTCTTCGAGCACCACGCCGGCTGGGTGGACAAGCTGGCCGGCGAGACCCTGCCCGGCTACCAGGGCGGCGAGCACCTGGTGCTCACCCTGCGCGAGCCGGTCGGCGTGGTCGCCGCGATCATCCCGTGGAACGGCCCGCTGCTGCTGGCCGCGCAGAAGCTCGCCCCGGCGCTGGCGGCCGGTTGCACCGTGGTGCTGAAGCCGTCCGAGTACGCCACCTTCTCGGCGCTGCGCCTGGCCCGGATCGTCGAGGAGGCGGGCCTGCCGCCGGGCGTGTTCAACGTGGTCACCGGGCCGGGCGAGAGCACCGGCGACGCGCTGATCAAGCACCCGCTGATCGACAAGATCACCTTCACCGGCAGCCGGGGTGTCGGCCGCCGGGTGCTGGCCGCCGCCGCGAACGGCATGAAGCGGGTCAGCCTGGAGCTCGGCGGCAAGAGCCCGTCGCTGGTCTTCGCGGACGCCGACGTCTACGCGGCCGCCGCCACCACGATGGGCACGGTGACCCTGGGACTCTCCGGCCAGGCCTGTGTGGCGCACACCCGGGCGCTGGTGCACCGGGACGTCTACGACGACTTCCTGGCCGTCGCCGAGGGGATGGCCGCCCTGGTCAACTACGGTGACCCGTTCCATCCGGAGACCACCGCCTCGCCGCTGATCAACGAACGTCAGCTGGCCCGGGTGCTCGGCTACATCGAGAGCGGCCGGGCCGAGGGCGGCCGGCTGGTCTGCGGCGGCGGCCGGCCCGACGGCGAGCTGGCGGCCGGCAACTTCGTGCAGCCCACGGTCTTCGCCGACGTCACCAACGACGCCACCATCGCCCGGGAGGAGATCTTCGGCCCGGTGCTGGCGGTGGTGCCGTTCACCGACGAGGAGGAGGCGGTGCGGATGGCCAACGACACCACGTACGGACTGGCCGCCACGGTCTGGACCAGCGACGTGAAGCGGGCGATGCGGCTGACCCGGGCGGTCCGGGCCGGCACCGTGGGCGTCAACGGCTACCAGCTGGAACCGCACGTGGCGTTCGGCGGTTTCGGCCAGTCCGGCCTGGGGCGCGAGGGCGGCCGTACCTCGATCGAGGCGTACACCGAGCTCAAGACCGTCCTCATCCCGACGACAGAGGAGATGATGTAGGGTCCCTTTCCTAGACGGGATCCGTCTAGGAAAGGGGCTCGGGATGAACGCACAACAGGCCGCCTGGCGCGCGCGGACGCTGCCGCCGGTGGAGAAGCTTCCCGGCGGCCTGGTGTCCGTTCCGGTGCCGATCCCGCACAACCCGCTGCGCTACACGCTGTCCTACCTGATCCCGGGCGACGACGGCCTGGTCGTGGTCGACCCGGGCTGGGACAGCGAGACCGGCTGGCAGGCGCTCACCGACGGGCTGGCCGAGGCCGGGGCGACCGCCGCCGACGTCACCGGCGTGGTGCTCACCCACGTGCACCCCGACCACCATGGGCTCACCGCCCGGCTGCGCGACGCCTCCGGCGCCTGGGTGGCCATGCACCCGGCCGAGCGTGCGCAGCTGCGCCGGGACCGGGACACCGAGCCGAGCCAGGCGCTCGGCGACTGGATGCGCACCCTGCACGTGCCGGACGCCGAGATCGACCGGCTGCTCGGCGCCTTCGGCAAGGCCGTGGACCTGCACTTCGCCCCGCTCGCCGACGCCGACGTGATGCTCGGCGACGGCGACCTGGTGCCGCTGGCCGGCCGCCGGCTGCGGGCCGTCTGGACGCCCGGCCACACCCCCGGCCACCTGTGCCTGCTGGAGCCGGACGCCCAGGTGCTGCTCACCGGCGACCACGTGCTGCCCCGGATCAGCCCCAACATCGGCCTCCAGCTCAGCGGCGAGGACCCGCTCGGCCGCTACCTGGAGTCGCTGGAGAAGGTCTCCGCGTACGACGAGTGCGAGGCGCTGCCCGGCCACGAGTACCGCTTCCACGGCATCGCGGCCCGCGCCGCCGAGCTGGACCGGCACCACCGGGAGCGCTGCCGGGAGATCGTGTCCGTGGTCGACCGCCTGGGCGCCGCCACCATCTGGGAGGTGGCCTCCGAGCTGACCTGGTCCCGGCCGTGGGCGGAGATCGGCCCGATGCTGGTCGGGGCGGTCGCCGAGACCGCCGCCCACATCGAGCTGCTGGTCCGCGCCGGCGAGCTGGAGTGGAAGGGCGGCGGCCCGCAGGTGGTCACCGGGGCACTCTGTAGGAGCTAGAGAGCACGAAGTCGACCAGCTCCTCGGCGTACCGGTCGGCGCCCGCCGCCACCTGCGCGCGCAGATCGGCCGGGGTGGCCACCGCGTGGTTGAGCGCCCCGCCGCTGATGCAGTCGAGCAGCAGCGTGACGCTGGTGTCGCGGGACAGCTGGCCGCGGTCGATGCCGCGCAGCACGATGGCGCGGGCAGCCGCGACCTGCGAGCGCAGGAACCGGTCCAAGTGCTCGCGCCCGGCCGGGATGCCGCCCGCCTCCACGGTGAGCCGCAGCACCGCCCCGCCGTCCTCGCCCAGGAAGGTGGCCAGCACCTGCCGGGCCAGCGCCACCAGGTCGTCGCGGACCGAGCCGGTGTCGATGTCGCGCACCCCGCCGAGCCGGCTGGCCAGGGTCGCCACGAACAGCGCCTCCTTGTTGGGCCAGCGCAGGTAGATCGACGCCTTGCCGACGCCGGCCTTGCGCGCCACCGCGTCCACCGAGAACCCGGCCCAGCCGTCGGTGCCGTACACCAGCGCGGCGGCACGGGTGATCCGCTCGTCCACCCCGGGATCGCGCGGACGACCCGCCGGCACCCCAGCCGTCATCAAGCCCTCCCGGCACGGTTCGAGATCGGCGGCCATTCTATGGTGAGGACAGCAGCTTGCGGTGGTCCCAGCTTGCGGTTCGTGCCGGCTGGACCAGGTAGGCGACACGCTTGCGGGCCGCGTGCGTCACGTAGGCGTCCAGCGCGTCGCGGGGCACGTCCGGCATCCGCGCCGCGATCAGCCGGCCCACCGCGGTCACCCCGGGCAGGTCCTCGATCCGGGTCACCCGCCCGGTGATCTGCACGCCACGCAGCTCGAAGTAGTCCTCGCCGTCCTCGACCAGGCAGGTCAGCCGGGGATCACGGGCCAGATTCAGCGCCTTCTGCGAGGACCGGTAGGTCCAGAACGCGATCCGGCCTTCGGCCAGACCGAAGAACATGGTGACCAGGTGCGGGGTTCCGTCCGGGTTGATCGTCGCTGTCTGGACCTTCCGGGCGTACGCGAGAAGCGCACCCACCTCGTCATCGGTCATCGTGACCGCCACCCGCTGCTTCACGACGGCTCGCCGAAGGTGGTCGCGGCCAGCGGCAGCGTCTCCTCGCAGACGAACCCGGGCCGGGGCGGGTCGGCGGTGAACACCGTGCCGAGCGCGGCGTCCAGCTCGGGCGCCGTCCAGGTGCCGGTCGCCGCCCGGAAGACCGCCCGCACCGTCGGCGGCCCGAGCAGCGCCACCACGTCGCCGTGCACCACGAACACCTCGCCGGTGATCCGCGCGCCGGACGGCCCGGCCAGGTGCACCACGAGCGGCGCCACCCGGTCCGGCGCCATCGGGTCCGGTCCGCTCGGCGGCGCCCCCATCAGGTCGCCGGTCATCCCGGTACGGGCCCGTGGGCAGATCGCGTTCACCCGTACCCCGTGCCTGGCGCAGCCCCGAGCGGTCGCGAGGGTGAGAGAGACGATCCCGCCCTTGGCCGCGGCGTAGTTGGCCTGACCGGCCGATCCGAGCAGGAACGCCTCGGAGGCGGTGTTGACGATCCGGGCGTAGACCGGGCCGCCCTCGTCCTTGCTCCGGTCCCGCCACCAGGCGGTCGCGAACCGCGTGGTCACGAAGTGGCCGCGCAGGTGCACCCGGACGACGGTGTCCCACTCCTGTTCGGACATCGAGAAGATCATCCGGTCGCGCAGCACGCCCGCGTTGTTGACCAGCACGTCGAGGCCGCCGAACCCGTCCACCGCGGCCTTGACCAGCGCCTCCCCGGTGGCCATGTCGGCCACGTCGCCGGGGACCGCGACCGCCGTCCCACCGGCCGTCCGGATCCGCTCGACCACCGCGTCGAGCGCTGGCCCGGGCAGATCGTTGAGCACCATCCGGGCGCCCGCCGCGGCCAGCGCCTCCGCCTCGGCGGCGCCCAGCCCCTGCCCGGCCCCGGTCACGATCGCGACCCGCCCGTCCAATGTGGCCATGTCAGTAGCCCGGGCCGCTGAGCAGGCCGCCGTCGGCGAGGAACTCGGCGCCGGTGGTGTAGGACGCCTCGTCGGAGGCGAGGAACGCGACCAGCCGGGAGATCTCCACCGGCTCGGCGAACCGGGCGATCGGCAGCGACTTGAGGAACCCGCCGCCGTCGACGCCGGTCATGGTCTGCGCGGCGGCCAGCGCCATCGACGTCATCACGCCGCCCGGGTGCACCGAGTTGACCCGGATGCCGGCCGGCCCCAGCTCCTGCGCCGCCGACCGGGTGAGGCCGCGGACGCCGAACTTGCTGGCGCTGTACGCCGACAGCCCGGCCGCCCCGGCGAAGCCCTCGATCGACGAGATGTTCACGATCGAGCCGCCGCCACCCGCGGTCATCGGCGGCACCACCTGCCGGATGCCCAGCCACGTGCCGACCAGATTGACCTCGACGACCTGCCGGAACTCGGCCGGGTCCATCGCGGCGACCGGCGCGTGCCGCAGGATGCCGGCGTTGTTGACCAGCACGTCGATCCGCCCGTACGCGTCGATCGTCTCGTCGACCGCCACCGCCCAGTCGTCCTCGCTGGTGACGTCGTGGTGCACGAACCGGCACCGGTCCGCCCCGATCCCGTCGGCGACGGCCCGGCCCTTGTCGTCGAGCACGTCGCCGATCACCACCCGGGCGCCCTCGGCCGCGAAGTGCCGGGCGTGTGCCTTGCCCATGCCGCGCGCCCCGCCGGTGATCAGAGCCACCTTGCCGTCCAGCCGCCCCATCGCGCCTCCCGGGTGTCGTAGAAGCGCATACCAAGCGCTTGCTTGGGAGGCTACGCCGACTTGATGCCGTCGAAAAGGAGCCGCAACAGGCCGTCGACGATCTGGTCGGTGGTCCAGCTCTTCGACGACGCCCACGACGTCGGCAGCCAGAGGATGTCGCGGAGCAGCCGGTACGTCAGCCGCGCGTCCAGGTCGGCCCGGAACGCCCCGGTCTCCCGGCCGCGTTCCAGCAGGTCGATCCAGGTCTGCTCGATCTCCTTCATGGCGGTCCGCAGGTACGCGAACCGGGGCTGTCCGGAGAAGTAGTTCCAGTCCCGCTGGAGCATGGTGAGCGCGGCCCGGTGCCGGTCCAGCGTGACCGTGCTGGACCGGACGATCCGCTCGATCGCCGCCCGCGGGTCGTCGCTCTCGGCCACCGCGGCCCGGTAGCCGGCCAGCACGTCCTCCAGGAACGCGCTGAGGATCTCGTCGCCGATCGACTCCTTGGAGTCGAAGTGGTGGTAGAGGCTGCCGGACAGGATGCCCGCGGCGTCCGCGATCTGCCGCACGGTGGTGGCCCGGAACCCCTGCTCGGCGAAGAGGCCGCCGGCCAGCCGGACCAGGTGCGTGCGCCGTTCCGACGGCGTCTTCGAGGTGCTCACCGGGCCATTATGGGCGCCGACCGAACGCTTGCTTGGTACACCCCTCCCGGTTAGCGTAGAACGCGTTCTAATTTTCGAGGAGGTCCGGGATGCGCGCGGCGGTGCTGCACACGATCGGGGACGAGAAGCTCGACATCCGCGACGACGTGGCCGTCCTCGGCCCCGGTCCGGGTGAGGTGCGCCTGCGGGTGCGCGCGTCCGGTGTCTGCCACTCCGACCTGTCCGCCCTGCGGGGCGGCCTGCCCCAGCCGGTGCCCGCGATCCTCGGCCACGAGGCGGCCGGTGACGTGCTCGAGGTCGGCGACAACGTGGACGATCTGGCGCCGGGCGACCGGGTCGCGGTCAACTGGCTGCCCGCCTGCGGTGTCTGCACGCACTGCCGGCGCGCGGAGCCGTACCTCTGCATGACGCACGTGATGGCCGGCTACGTGATGCCCCGGTTCACCGCCGGGGACCTGCCGATCTTCGGGATGGCCGGATGCGGGGCGTTCGCCGAGGAGATGGTGGTCCCGCGGGCCGGGGCCGTGAAGATCGACGACGACGTTCCGTACGAGGTGGCCGCCCTGGTCGGCTGCGGCGTCACCACCGGCGTCGGCGCGGTGATCAACACGGCGCGGGTGCGGCCCGGCGACAGTGTCGTGGTGATCGGGTGCGGCGGCGTCGGCATCGCGGCCGTTCAGGGCGCCCGGGTCGCCGGCGCTGCCCTGATCATGGCGGTGGACACGGTGCCCGCCCGGCACGAGGCGGCCCGCCGGTTCGGCGCCACCCACACGGCTACCCCGGACGAGCTGAGCGACCTCCAGATGGCGGTGGCGCCGGAGGGCTTCGACCACGCCTTCGACGTCGTCGCCGTACCCGAGACGCTCCGGACCGCCTGGACCGCGTGCCGGCGCGGCGGCAGCGTGATCGTGGTGGGCGCGGGCCGCGCCGAGCACCAGGTCGAGTTCAGCCCGTTCGAGCTGCTCTTCGAGGGCAAGCGCATCCTGCCCTCGCTGTACGGCTCCGCCGAACCGCACCGCGACTTCCCCCGCCTGCTGGCCCTGTGGCGGGCCGGCCGCCTGGACATCGAGGGCATGATCACCCGGCGGCTGCGGCTGGACCAGATCGGCGACGCGCTGGCCGCACTGGGCAGCGGCGACGTGATCCGCCAAGTGATCGTCCACGACTGACATGCGCCTCGGGATCCAGCTCGGCTACAGCGGCGAGGGCTTCGCGGCGGACGTCGACGAGGTCGTGGAGTACGAGGAGGCCGGCGCCGAGCTGGTCGTGGTGCCGGAGGCGTACAGCTTCGACGCGGTGAGCCGGCTCGGTTTCCTGGCCGCCCGCACCCGCCGGATGGAGCTGGCGTCCGGGGTGATGCAGATCTACACCCGCACGCCCACCCTGACCGCGATGACCGCGGCCGGGATCGACTACGTCTCGGGCGGCCGGTTCAGCCTGGGGCTGGGCGCGTCCGGGCCGCAGGTGATCGAGGGCTTCCACGGCGTCCGCTACGACGCGCCGGTGGCCCGGACCCGGCAGATCGTCGAGATCTGCCGCCGGGTGTGGCGCCGCGAGACCCTCGTCTTCGAGGGCGGCCACTACCGGATCCCGCTGCCGGGGGAGTACGCCAAGCCGCTCAAACTGATCAACCACCCGGTCCGTCCGCGGATCCCGGTCCTGCTGGCCGCCATGGGACCCCGCAACGTGGCCCTGGCCGCCGAGATCGCCGAGGGCTGGCAGGCGCTGTGGATCGACCCGCGCAACGCCGCCCGGGTCTTCGGCGACGCGCTGGCCGACGGCCGGTCCCGCCGCGACGCGGCGCTGGGCCCGCTCGACATCAGCGTCCCGGTGCCGTTCGCGCTGCGCGAGCAGGGCCTGGACCGGCACCGCGCCCAGCTCGCCCTCTACCTGGGCGGCATGGGCGCGCGCGGCCGCAACTTCTCCAACGACCTGGTCCGCCGGTACGGGTACGCCGACGCCGCCACCCGCATCCAGGAGCTCTACCTGTCCGGCCGCCGTGCCGAGGCGGTCGCCGCCGTCCCGGAGGACCTGGTCGCCGCCACCTCGCTGGTCGGCCCGCCGGACGAGATCCGCCGCCGCCTCGACGCCCTGGCCGGCGCGGGCGTCACCACGCTGCTGGTGTCCCCCTTGGCCGCCGAGCGCGCGCAGCGGGTCAAGGACGTGCAGACCCTGTCCACCCTGCTGGCCACGCGGTGATCACGCCGGGAAGGTGACGACCACCTTCGCCCGGGCGTGCTCGACCATCAGATAGCGCAGCGCCTCCGTGGTCTGCTCGAACGGGTACGCCCGGTCGATCACCGGCACGATCGTCTTCTCCTCGGCCAGCTCCCGCAAGGTGGCCAGCAGAGCCTGCTCCGACCTCGCGTTCAGCTGCACCACCCGGGTCCGGCCCAGCCGGCCCACCGTCTGCCCGGCCACCACCAGGCCCACCGGCCCGATCAGCGACGGACGGCCGGGGCGCGCGTTGCCGCCACCGCCCAGCACCAGGGTCCCGCCCGGGGCCACCGCCCGGCGCAGCGCCCGCAGTGGACGGCTCGCCGCCAGGTCCAGCACGATGTCGTACCGGCGGCCGGACCGGGTGAAGTCCTCCCGCGTGTAGTCGACGACCTCGGCGCCCAGCGAGGAGACCAGGTCGGCGTTGCGGGCGCTGCACACCCCGGTCACCTCCGCGCCGTACGCGCGGGCCAGCTGCACCGCGAACGTCCCCACCCCACCGGACGCCCCGTTGACCAGCACCCGGTGGCCGGGCCGCACCGGAGCCACCTCCCGCACCGCCAGCAGCGCCGTCTGGCCGGCCAGCGGCAGGGTCGCGGCCTCCTCGAAGCCCAGGTTCTCCGGGCGGCGCTGCGCCAGCGACTCCGGCACGCACACCAGCTCGGCGAAACCCCCGTCGTGGGCGATCACGTCGCCGAACACCTCGTCACCCGGCGCGAACCGGGTCACCGACCGGCCCACCGCGGTCACCACCCCGGCCACGTCACTGCCCCGGATCGGGGCGGCCGGTCCGCGCCGGCCGAAGATCGGGGACATCAACCGGGCCACGTACGGGTCGCCGCGCATGATGTGCCAGTCCCGTGCGTTCAGGGACGCGGCCCGTACCCGTACCAGAATCTCGTCGTCAGCCGGAACCGGCGCCGCCACCTCGGCCATCCGCAGCGTCTCGCCGTACCGGTCCTGCACCATCGCCCTCATACCTCGATGGTCGGCACTGGACGGTCAGCTTTCATCGGTCCCCGGTACGCCCCGGAAGCCGTACTAAAGTTCGATCCGCCGCGTCTCGAACGCCCAGATCGCCACCTCCACCCGGTTCCGGGCGCCCAGCTTGTTCATCAGGCTCGTGACGTGCGTCTTCACCGTGCTCAGCGTGATGAACAGCTCGGCCGCCACCTCCGCGTTCGTCCGCCCCCGGGCCACCAGCGCCAGCACCTGCTCCTCCCGCTCGGTCAGCGGATCCACCGGCTGCCGCGGCACCGGCGCCGGAGCCGTCCCGGCGAACGCCTTCAGCAGCCGGGTGGTGATGTTCGGGGCGATCAGCGCGTCCCCGGACGCCGCGGCCCGCACCGCCTGACCCAGCAGCGCCGTCCCGGCGTCCTTCAGCAGGAAACCGCGGGCGCCCGCGCGCAGCGCCGCATACACGTACTCGTCCAGGTCGAACGTCGTGATCACCACGACCGCGAGCGGATCCACGACCGCCGGGCCGGCCAGCAGACGGGTCGCCTCGATCCCGTCGATGCCGGGCATCCGGATGTCCAGCAGGCACACGTCCGGCCGCAGCCGCCGGGCCAGCTCCACCGCCTGCCGCCCGTCCCCGGCCTCACCGACCACCTCGATGTCCGGCTGCGCGTTCAGCATGATCGCCAGCCCGGTCCGGACGATCTCCTGATCATCCGCGACGACCACCCGAACGCTCACGCCGCCACTCTCGGCAGGGTCGCGCTGACCGACCAGCCACGATCCGGGTTCGGCCCGGCCTGGCACGTCCCACCGAGCAACCCGGCGCGCTCGATCATGCCGCTCACGCCGTACCCCGAAGAAAGCCCACCGTGCTCGCCGTCGTCGCTCACCTCGAGCCGCACGGACGTCTCGTCCGCCGTCACCCGGACCTCGATCCGGGTGGCGTTGCGGGCATGCCGGCGCGCGTTCGTCACCGACTCCTGCGTGAGCCGGAACAGCGTGGCCGCCACCGCCGGCGACAGATCGTCGACGTCACCGTCCAGCCGCACCTCCACCGGCGGGCCCGCCGTCGACGGCCCGGCCAGCGCCCGCACGTCACCGATGCCCGGCTCGCGCAGCACCCGCACCATCGACCGCATCGACGCCAGCGCCTTCGACGCCTCCGACTCGATCAGCCGCAACGCCTCCACCGCCGACGCCGGATCGGTCTCCGCCGTGGCCTGCCCGGCCTGCGCCCGGATCGCCATGGCCGACACGTGATGCGCCACCGTGTCGTGCAGATCCCGGGCCAGCCGCTCCCGCTCCAGCATCCGCAGGTGCTGCCGCTCCCGCAGCCGCGCCCGTGCCCGGAACCGCATCGCCGACCCCAGCGCCCCGATCCCGAACAGGATGATCAGCCCGGCCACCAGGTCGGCCTGGGTCATCTGCCCGAACCCCCAGCCGATCGCCAGCCGCCCGGCCAGGATCACCGAACCGGCCACGACCTCCCGGCCGGAACCCCAGCGGAACAGCGCATACGGCAGCAGCAACAGGACCACGGCCATGCTCAGCAGACTCGGCGACCCGGTCAGGAACGGCTCGACCGTGCACGCCCCGAAACCGAGCGCCAGCATCAGCAGCGGACGCTGCCGCCGCCACAGCACCAGCGGCACGACCGCCGCCGCGAACAGGACTCCCGCCGGCGCCGACCGGATCACACCCTCGACGACCACGGCCGGCAGCAGCAACCCGGCCAGTGCCCAGTCCCGCCACACCCGAACCGGGGGCGGGGGCGTCGCCCGGGGCTCGTTCCATGCTGCCCACATCCCTCGATGGTATGGCCACCGTCCATATAGTGGGGCGGTGCCGCAGTCGCTGTCCTATCTCGACGCCGTCAAACTGCTCGGCGGCTCCGGGCCGCTCATGAAGGTCGCCGACAACGTGCTGGGCGGCGTGCTCAGCGTGGTCACGGCCGGCGGCAGCGATGCTGCCATGAGCCTCTTCGACGCCAAGACCGAAGCGGTCCGGCTCGGCCACCTGGTCACCGACAAGATCACCGATATCGTACGAGGCCAGACGCGCTACAACCGCACCGAGCGCCTGCACGCCGCCCATGCCGTCCTGGTCGTCACCTCGTTCTTCACCGCCCTCGACGACTGCCTCGGCGCCACCGGCCTGGAGAACCCCGGCTTCACCCGTGACGACCAGCTCCTGCTGATCGCCGCGGCCGGCTCCGCGGGATCCTGGCAGTCGCAGCTGCTGGCAGCCCGGATCCCGGCCCCGGCCGCCGATCTGACTTACGACCGTCTCCTGGCCGAGTTGGCCGCCTGGTACGAGTCGCTGTCCTGGCGTCTGTCCAAGCACCTGCACGGCCTCGCGGTCTGGGAGGCGGCCGCCCGCCACATCCGGGAGGACACCGAAAAGGCGCTCCTCGAGGCGCTGCCCGCCCTGGCCCTCACCCGCTACGAGGAGGCGGCCCGGCAGTTCGCCGTCGAGGTGCCCGAGTTCGCCGTCTGGCTGTCCCAAATCGAGTCCCGCGCCGCGTCCCGCGGTCTGGAGACACTGGAGGCGGTGCTGCTCTCGGTTACCTCGGAGCGGGCGCCGGCCCGGCACCGCGCCGACCTCGCGCTCACCTACCGGGCCGCGCTCGACGACCCGGTCCTCGGCGGCGACACCGGCGAGGTGACCAAGCCCAGCCTCGGGATCGCCTACCTCGACCCGCGGTTCCGGGTGAAGGCCGCCGGCCCGGGCGCCCGCGCCGCCGACGAGGACTGGTGGGCCGACGCGCCGGTCCGCGACGACTTCGGCACCTTCCTGGCCACCTACCTGACCACCCCGCAGGCCGCCGAGGCCCCGATGCTGCTGCTCGGCCAGCCCGGCGCCGGGAAGTCCACACTGACCAAGGTGCTCGCCGCCCGGCTGCCGGCTGCCGACTACCTGACCGTCCGGGTCACGCTGCGCGAGGTCCGCGCCGAAGCCGAGATCCAGGACCAGATCGAACAGGCGCTGCGCGGCGCCATCGGCGAGACCGTCGCCTGGGCGGACCTGGCCCGCGACGCCGACGCCGCCATGCCGGTCATCCTGCTCGACGGCTTCGACGAGCTGTTGCAGGCCACCGGTTTGCACCAGTCCGACTATCTGACCCGGGTGGCCGCGTTCCAGCAGCGTGAGGCCCGGCTCGGCCGTCCGGCCGCGGTCGTGGTGACCAGCCGGGTCGCGGTCGCCGACCGGGCCCGCCTGCCCGCCGGGAGCCTCGCCGCCCGCCTGGAACCCTTCGACCGGTCCCAGGTGGAGCGCTGGCTCGACACCTGGAACGACGCCAACACGCCGTACTGGTCGCGGACCGGTCTGCGGCCGCTCGCCCGCGATGTCGTGCTGCGCTTCCCGGACCTGGCCACGCAGCCGTTGCTGCTGCTCATGCTGGCGCTCTACGACGCGACCGGGAACGCCCTCCAGGACGCCACCGACTTCGACACCGGCCTGCTCTACGAGCAGCTGCTGCACGACTTCGCGGCCCGCGAGGTGCGCCGGGTCCATGACGGCCGCCCGGACGCCGAACTGCCCGCGCTCGTCGAGGAGGAGCTGCTGCGGCTGTCGGTGGTGGCGTTCGCGATGTTCCACCGGTTGCGGCTGTGGGTCACCACCGAGGAGCTGGACTCCGACCTCGCCGGGCTGGGCCTCCGGCGTTCGGTCTCCGACCGGTCCGCCGACTTCCGCAGCCCGCTCTCCGCGGGACAGGAGATGGTCGGCCGGTTCTTCTTCATCCAGCGGGCGCAGGCCCTGCAAGACGATCAAACCCGTCAGACGTACGAGTTCCTGCACGCGACGTTCGGCGAATACCTGGTGGCCCGGCTCGTGGTGCACGCGGTCCAGGAGGCGGCCGCCCTGGCGAAGGTACGCTCGATCCGGCTGGGTCAGCAGTCCCAGGACGACGAACTGCTCCAGAACCTGCTCGGGTACACGCCGCTCAGCGCCCGCGCCACGATCCTGCCGTTCGTCACCGCCCTGATGGCCCGGTCGGGTCCGGAGGATCTGCGCGAGTGGCTGATCGACCGGCTGCGGACCGTGGTGATCCGCCCGACCTGGGCGCCGCGGGCCTACCAGCCGGTGGACAAGCGGGCCGACCACTGGATGTCGACCTACTCGTTCAACCTGCTGCTGCTCACCCTGGCCTGCGGGGAGCCGGTCCGGGCCACCGAGCTGTACCAGCACGCCAGGGACCCGGCCGGCTGGCTCCGCGACATGGCCCTCCAGTGGCGGGCGGCCGTCCCGGGCGGCATGTTCCTCGACGCGCTGGAGCGTTTGCAGGTGGAGCGGGAGTGGGCCGCCGACGGCCGCCGGGACATGGTGCTGCGCCGTGAGCGGATGCCCATGTGGTTCGGCGTTGATCCACGTTGGGCGTTCAGCTTCGGGCGCAGCTGGAACTTCCCCGAGGCCATGTCGAACACCGACTACTTCCCGCTCGGCACCGCGTTCCGGTCGATGGACATGAGCAGCTCGTTCTCCGACGACGCGGTACGGCACGCGGTGGAGGCCGCGTTCCGGCATCTCCCCATGCAGGCGCTGGTGCTTCTCGTCGAGCATGAGCCGGGCCACGCCGAATCGGTGGCGCACACCCTGATGAGCCTTTCGATGGGTTCCGGTGCGCTGACCCCCGTGGCGGACCTGCTGGAGTCCTACAACCGTGCCGTGAAGGCGATCGACCGGCTGAGCCCGTTGTTGCGTGAGATGGGCAACCGCCCGGTCGAGCTGTTCCTCCGGGCGCTCGCCGACGATGCGCGCCGCCTGCCGTCCGCCGAGGTCCTGCGGCTGACCGGGCACATCCTCGCCGCCGATTGGCGGCTCACCGGCGAGACCGGTGCCCTGGCGCTGAGTTGTCTCTCCCTCGGCCGCGGGCAGCCGTCGGGCGAGTATGACCGGTTCGCCGGTGAACTCGCGGCGCGGCTGGCGCTCGAGTATCTCTCCGCCGACACCTGCCTGCACCTGCTCGCTGTGCTGCCGGTCGCCGATTCCTGGAAGCTGGGTAGCCTGCTCTTCGCCATCGGACGGCGCTTGCGGGAACCGGGCGTGGAGCAGCGGATCGCCACGGATCCGGACTTCGCGGCCCGGCTGGAGGTGGCCCGGGCCCGCTTCGCCGGCTACCGGGACGCCACCGACTGACAGGATCTCCGCTCGGCCCGGCCGGGTTCGGGCCGGCCGCGTCCGCCACCAGCGCGGAATAGCTGATCACGGCCGATGACTTCGCTCTCCTGGCCTCGCTGGCCCGGCTACTGCTCGGTGTGCCTTCGGACCAGGCACGGGGGCTGCCCGCTCCCGGCCGTACCGCCCGTCGCCCGGTGTGGGCGGTCGCGCTTTCACGAGGGTGGGCGCGCACGGCGGCGGTGTCGTGGTCGCCTACGTGGTCTATCGCCGCGATGGCCGCCCACGTGGCGGCTTTCGTGTGCGTTCACCTCCGAAGCCCGGTCGGCCGGAACTCTGCGTGAGCGGAGAACCCGGTTCACCGGTTCTTGTGGAGGATAGGCGGGACGACGTCACGCGTACAGGAGAAGGAAGTCGGCAGGGCCGTGCCGCCGCGGGGAGCGGCGGCACGGGTGTCGCGTGTGGAGTGTCAGACGCTGATGCGGCCGGCGCCCGCGTTGGCGGTGACGATGGACTTCACATTGGCGGCCGCGTCAGCGGTGTACGAGTAGGGGATCGACGCGACCGAACCGCCGGTCTGGCCGCTGCCCGAGTTGACCAGCAGGTTGTTGCGGGCCACCAGGGTTCCGGCGTCGGAGGAGCCTTCGCCCAGGTGGAAGGGGTCGTCGACGTTCTCGAACGAGTTGGCCTCGACCAGGACGCCGGCGCCCTCGGTGGACGCGACGCCGTACCCGGAATTGTTGTAGTAGTAGTTGTTGTAGACGTGCACCGGGTTGCCGAAACGCACCCGCGGATGCCGCTGGGTCGACGCGTCGAACCAGTTGTGGTGGTAGGTCACCCGCAGATGACCGACGTCCTGGCTCGCGTTGCTGTCGCTGTGCCCGAGCAGCATGGATTTGTCGTGGGAGAACACCCGGTTCCACGAGACGGTGATGAAATCGGAACCGCGTTTGATGTCCACGGCGCCGTCGTATCCATTGCTGAAACTATTGTGATCCACCCAGATGTTGGTGGCCGATTCCTGCACGTTGATCGCGTCGTCGTTCCAGTTCCGGAACGTCAGATTGCGAATGATCACGTTCCGGTCGCCGTTGATGTTGAGCCCGCATCCGACGATCGCGGCCCCGGCGTTTCCGATGATCGTCTTGTTGGACCGGACCCGCAGCATGCCGGAGCAGGAGATGGTCCCGGAGACCCGGATGACCGCGGCGGACGTCGACCCGACCGCCGTGGTGAGGGCGGACGCGCTGGTCACGGTGGTGGTGGCGGCACTGCCGCCGCCGGTGGTGCCGCCGTTCTGGGTGGCCCATCCGACCAGGTCGGTGATCGCGGCGGAGGCCGGCTGGGGTGCGGCCAGCACCGCGCCGACGAGGGCGAGGGGGACGGCGCCCTGTATGAACCGATGAATTCGGCGATGCATTGTGGTGCTCCTTCTCAGATTTCACCGACCCGTCGACCGGCGCCCGATCGACGGATCTCGGGGGATGAGGGGAGCGCTCCCGGCCTTAGAAAAACATAGGCCCGGATGGATGGGAAGAGATATCCGTTTGCAGGATTTCTGCAACAACTATGCGAATCGCCCCGGCCCGGCCCGTATGGGCAGGTCCGGGGCGAAACGGAAAGGGGTGTCTCAGTTCGGGTCGATCGTCACCGTGACGAGCCCGGTGCCGGGCACCCGGTCCGCCTTCGGCACCGCCTTGCGCACCATCGACGTGGTCGCCTTCAGCGTGTCCAGGACGGCGATGTAGGAGCGGGCGCCGACCGGCTGGTACCGGTCGTAGATCTCCCGCAGGCAGTCGCCGGTGACCAGCGTGATCGCCGGCCCGGCCGTCTTCAGCGCGGCGAGCACGTCCTGGTCCGACCCGGCGACGGTGCGGCCGCGCTCCAGGACGCAGGCGCTGAACCGGAACACGTCGGCGACACTGCGCCCGGCGTCGGACAGCCCGGTCGCCTGGAGCAGCGAGCGAACCGCCGGGTCGCCCTCCTGTCCCTTGGCCAGCGCGTCCCGGGCCGCCGTGCCGAACTCCTGGTGTGCCTGGAGCAGCGCCTCGGCGGTGCTGCCACGCAGCGCCCGGCTGTTGGGCAGCAGCAGGTCCAGGTGGCGCAGGCCGGAGTCGAGAGCGATCACCGACCAGTCCAGCCGCCCGGACAGGGTCACCGGGTCCTTGCGGCCGGGCGTCAGCTCCAGCGTGACGACCTGGCCGCCGCCCACCGCGACCGAACCGTCCAGGTACGTCAGGATCGTGTCCCGCACCCCGTCGAGAGAGCCGGCCTCGGACGTCGGCGCCGGGCGGACCGAGCCGTCGTCCGGCAGGTCCAGCACCATCGGGAAGGGGAACCGGTTGCGGACCCTGATCTGCTGCGATCCGGTGCCGGAGATCACACAGGCGTCGACCCGGCCGGCCGGGACCGACACGTTACGGACCGTGACGTTCGACGCCTTCGGCTCGCAGGAGAGTTCCTGCCGGGCGCCGGTCAGGTGCTCGAGGGTCTGCTCCAGCGACGCGGCGGCGCCGGCTCGCGCGTACCCCCAGAAGGTCCCGGCGGTGCCGGGCTTGACCGGCAGCGCCGCGCCCGAGCCGGTCCGGATGGTGTCGCCGGTGGCGTCCGAGGTGACCTGCCAGGTGCCCAGCACGAAACCGTCGAACAGCGCCGTGTCGCCGCTGACCGCGCGCTCGACCGCGTCGGTGGCGGTGGCGGTCAGCGGGAACCAGCCGCCCAGCTCGGCCGACCAGGCGAAGACGTTGAGCATCTCCGGCCGCACCCCGGCGGGCAGCTCGCCGTAGTCGAGGGTGACCCGAGCCTTGGTCAGGTTGCCGCTCTCGAAGGTGACATCAATCATGTCGCCGACCGGGACGATGCCGGCCGGAAGCGGCCGGTCGTCCGGCAGTGGCTCACGGCTGAACCGGACCCGGGTCTCGCCCTGCGTGACGCCTGGCTGAGTGCTCAACACGACGTGTCCGTTCAAACCGGACAGTCCGCCGCCTTCGGACGCGACCAGTTGTGTCCCCAGGACGCCGATCGGGCCGCAGGCTGCCAGGCCCGCTCCGAACGCGGCCAGCAGACCGCCGGCCAGAATCCCCCGTACGAGTTTCATGTTGCCCTCCCCGGCGGAGGAGGATAACCGGCGTATGTGAATTCCGGTTACCGACCGCAACGTGTCAACCGTCGCACTCCCGGCCCCCGTTGCCCTCGCATCGTATCGTCGTGGCCACAACCCGGGCTGCCCCGGGGGAGTGAGACCAGTCGATCCAGGGGCTGGCAACCCTCGTCGAGCGCGGGGCGCATGCCGGGTGATATGAACCTTTGGTGCGATCACCCTGGCGGCATCCGGCTCGTGTCGTGCCGTTCGCGTTCCTCGTCCTGATCATCGCCGGCACCGGCCTGATGATGCTGCCGGCCGCGCGGGCCGAGCCCGGGCACGCGCCGTTCGTCACCGCACTGTTCACCGCGGCCTCCGCGGTCTGCGTCACCGGCCTGTCCGTCGTCGACACCCCGACCTACTGGTCCACCTTCGGTCAGGTGCTGCTGACCGTGCTGTCGCAGATCGGCGGCTTCGGGATCATGACCCTGGCCACGCTGCTCAGCATGCTCGTGTCGCGCCGGCTCGGGCTGCGCGGCCGCCTGCTCGCGCAGGCCGAGAGCGCCGGCCTCACCGGCGCGAACCTGGCCGGCCTGCTGCGCCGGGTGGCGATGGTCATGCTCATCGCGGAGAGCGCCATCACCGTCGTGCTCACCCTGCGTTTCTGGCTCGGGTACGACTACACGTTCGGCCGTGCGTTGTGGGAGGCCGTGTTCCATGCCGTGCAGGCGTTCAACAACGCCGGGTTCGCCCTCTACTCCGACAGTCTCGTCGGATTCGTGACCGATCCGTGGATCTGCGTCACCCTGGCGCTCGGCGTACTGGCGGGTTCGATCGGCTTTCCGGTCCTGTTCGAACTCGCGCGCGAGTGGCGTACCCCCGGATGTTGGTCGACCCACACCTGGCTGACGGTGATCGGAAGCCTGATCTTCACGCTCGTCGGGTTCGTGGTCTTCCTGGTCTTCGAATGGCGCAATCCGGGCACACTCGGGCCGTTGAGCACATCGGGCAAGGTGCTGGCCGCGTTCACCCAGGACGTGATGACCCGGTCCGGCGGCTTCAACAGCGTCGACCTGGGCAATCTGAACAGCGAGACGATCGCGGTCACCAACGGCCTGATGTTCGTCGGCGGCGGCAGCGCGAGCACCGCCGGCGGCATCAAGATCACGACGTTCCTGCTGCTGGCGTACGTGATCTGGGCGGAGATCCGCGGCGAGCCGGACGTGGTGATCCGCAAACGGCGGATCGCCGAGGAGACCCAGCGGCAGGCCGTCACCGTGGCACTGCTGGGCGTCGCGCTGGTCGCCACCGGTACGGTCGTGCTGGACGCGCTCACCGACGGCATCCCGTTCGACCGCGTGCTGTTCGAGGTCACGTCGGCGTTCGCGACGGTCGGGCTGAGCACCGGCATCACCGCCGGCCTGCCGCCCTCCGGCCAGGTCGTCCTGGTCGTCCTGATGTTCTGCGGCCGGGTCGGCACCATCGCGGTCGGCACCGCGATCGCCCTCAACACCCGCCGCCGGCTCTACCGCTACCCGGAGGAGAGACCCCTCGTTGGCTGACGAGAAACCGCCCAAGGGCGGCCACGTCGCGGTGATCGGCCTCGGCCGGTTCGGCGGCGCGGTCGCGGAATCGCTGCTGGAACTGGGTTACGAGGTGCTCGGCGTCGACAGCGACCCGCGCCTCGTCCAGGACTGGTCGGACCGGCTCACCCAGGTCGCCGAGGCCGACGCCACCGACGAGGAGGCGCTGCGCCAGCTCGGCGTACACGAGTTCGGGCGGGCCGTCGTCGGCATCGGCACCAACCTGGAGACCAGCGTCCTCACCGTGCTCACCCTCGCCGAGATCGGCGTGCCGGAGATCTGGGCCAAGGCGACGAGCGTGAAACACGGCAAGATCCTGTCCTCGGTCGGCGCCGACCACGTCGTCTTCCCCGAGTCGGACATGGGCGAACGGGTCGCCCACCTGATCACCGGCCGCATGCTCGACTACATCGAGTTCGACGACGGCTTCGCCATCGCCAAGGTCCGCGCCCCGCGCGGCGCCGCCGGGCGCACCCTCGGCGACCTCGCCCTCCGCACCAGGTGGGGGGTCACGGTGGTCGGCACCAAACGCCCCGGCGAGGATTTCGTGTACGCCCGCCCCGAAACCGTCATCCCGGAGAACGCCGTCCTGATCGTCGCCGGCGACACCGCCAAGGTCGAGTCCTACGCCGCCGAGAACTGACCCCGGGGCCCCGGCTGGTCCGCTGAATTTGGGGTGGTGGCGTGGCCGGGGGAGGATCGGGGCGTGAGTGGGAACGGGGACCGGCTTCGGGTCGGGCTGCTCGGGGAGCTTCGGGTGTGCCGGGGGGACGTCGATGTGACGGTGCCCGGCGCCCGGCTGCGGGGGCTGCTCGTGCGGCTCGCGGTGGCCGGTGGGCGCCCGGTTCCGGCCGGGGCACTCGCCAGCGCGGTGTGGCCCGAGGAGCAGCCCGGGGATCCGGCCAACGCCCTGCAGTCGCTGATCTCCCGGCTGCGGCGGCTGCTCGGCGGCGGGGACACCGTCACCCAGGCCGAGGGCGGCTACCGGCTGGCGGTCGAGGCCGAGGACGTGGATGCCGGCCGGTTCGAGCGGCTGGTGGCGGACGGGCGGGAGTGGCTGCGCGGTGACCAGCCGCAGGCGGCGGCCGGCGTGCTGCGGGAGGCGGTCGCGCTGGTGCGCGGGCCGGTCGCGGCGGAGCTGGGGGAGGTGGCGCCGGCCCACGCCGTCCGGCTCGGGCGGGTGATCGTCGAGGCGGGCGCCGACCTGGCCGAGGCCGAGGTGGCGCTGGGTGAGCTGGACCGGGCCGCGGACCGGCTGACCGGGCTGCTGGCCGAGCATCCGCTCAACGAACGGCTGGCCGGGCTGCTCATCGACGCGCTCGCCGGTCAGGGGCGGCAGGGCGAGGCGCTCGCCGTCTACGAGCGGATCCGGGAACGGCTCGCCGACCAGCTCGGGGCCGACCCGGGGGCGGCGCTGCGGGAGCGGCATCTGCGGTTGTTGCGCGGTGCTCCGGTCGTACCCCCGAGAGGTGTTGTTCCTGAGGCCGGACCACCGAAAAGGGTGAGTGAGGGCAATCTGCCCGCGCCGCTGACCAGCTTCATCGGGCGGGAGGACGACCTGGCCCGGATCGATGCGCTGCTGACGCGCGGGCGGCTGGTCACCGTGCTCGGACCGGGTGGCGCGGGCAAGACCCGGCTGGCGCTGGAGGCGGCCCGGCGGTACGGCGACCACTACCGGGACGGGACCTGGCTGGTCGACCTGGCGTCGGTGACCGAACCGGCGAAGGTCGGCGCGGCCGTGGTGGCCGCGGCGGGGCTGCGCGGCTCGGCGCTGTTCGAGACCGCCAACCGGGCCCGCCCGGACGGCCGCGACGACCTGGACGTGCTCGCCGAGCGGCTCAGCGGGCGGGAGATCCTGCTGCTCGTCGACAACTGTGAGCACCTGGTCGACGCGGTCGCGCATCTGCTGTCGCGGCTGCTGGTGTGCTGCCCGCGGCTGCGGGTGCTGGCGACCAGCCGGGAGCCGCTCGCGGTGGACGGCGAGTCGCTGGTGCCGTTGGGGCCGCTCGGCCTGCCCGAACCGGGCGCCCGCGCGGTGGAGGCGGCCGGGGCCCCGGCGGTGCGGCTGTTCGCGGAGCGGGCCGGTGCGGTGCGGCCCGGGTTCACGGTCGGCGACGGCACGGTGGGTGACATCGTCCGGATCGTGCGCGGGCTGGACGGGCTGCCGCTCGCCCTCGAACTGGCCGCGGCCCGGCTGCGCACCCTCGGGCTGGCCGAGCTGGCGGACGGGCTCTCCGACCGGTTCCGGCTGCTCACCACCGGTAGCCGTACCGCCCAGCCGCGGCACCGCACGCTGCGCGCGGTGATCGCCTGGAGCTGGGATCTGCTGGACGACGCCGAACGTGTCATGGCCGAGCACGTCGCGGTGCTGCCCGGTGGGGTCACGGTGGCCTCGGCCGCCGCGGTCAGCGGGTCCGGCGCCGCCACCGCCGATCTGCTGGCCGGTCTGGTCGACCGGTCGCTGCTCCAGCTGGCGCCGGGCGGCCGCTACCGGATGTTGGAGACGATCCGCGAGTACGGCCTGGAACGTCTCGCCGAGCAGGGTGTGCTCGGCGAGGTCCGGGCCCGGGCGGCCGCGCACCTGGCCGCGCTGGTCGCCCACCACGACCCGCTGCTGCGCACCGCCGGGCAGATGGCCGCGATCCGGGTGCTGCGCGCCGAGTACGACAACGCCCTCGCCGCCCTGCGTCACCTCTGCGACGCCGGGGACGCCCCGGCTGCGCTCGCGCTCGCGCTGGACCTGTGCTGGTACTGGCACATGATGGGCCGGCACGCCGACGCCGCGTACTGGCTGGCCGAGGCGCTCGCCGTGCCCGGCGACACCGACCCGGTGCTGGCCGACTGCGCGGAGGCGGTGATGGCCATCAACCGGGGCGGCACCGAGCCGTCCCCGATCGGGGAGACCGCCGCGCGCCGTCAGGACCGTCTGCGGGTCCTCGCCCAGCGGCTCGGCAGGCATCCGGAGCTGCCCGGCCCGGCCGGCGTCATCGCCACCATGGCCCTCTACTTCGCCGGGGAGAAGGAGCTCGCGGACCGCCGGATCGAGCAGCTCATCACCGGGCCGGACCGGTGGAAGGCGGCGCTGGCCCACATGTACCGGGCCCAGGTCGCCGAGAACGACGGCGACACGCGCGGGCTGGCGGTGAACGCCGGGGCGGCCCTCGACGCGTTCCGCGAGATCGGCGACCGGTGGGGTCAGGCGTCGGTGCTGCCGCTGCGCGCCCTGATCCGCCAGTTCGACGGCGATCTGGACGGGGCGCTCACCGATCTACGGGCGGCCCGGGCGTTCGCGGCCGAGTTCGGTTCGCTGGACGTCAACGACGAGATCTTCATCGACCTGCGCTGGGCCGACCTGCACATGCGCCGCGGCGACCCGGCCGAGGCGACGGCCGCGCTGGCGACCGCCCGGCAGCGTGCCGAGCGGTCCGGGAACCGGGAGATCGGGCTGCTGGTCGACGCGCTCGAGGCCGGGATGCTGATCTGGCAGGGCGAGCTGGACCGCGGCGAAGAACTGATCAACCGGGCCGCCGACGGGCTGGGGGTGGACGCCGAGGAGATGCCGATGATGGGCGGCGACCACGGCACCGCCATCGTCGGCGCGGTCCGGGCGTCGGTGGCGCTGCGCCGCGGCGACCCGGGTACGGCGGAGAAGGCGCTGCTGGCCGCCTACCCGGCCGCCCTGGAGACCCACGACATGCCGATTCTCGCGCTGGTGGCGGTCGCCGCCGCCGGGCTGGCCGGGCTGCACGGCCGGCACCGGGACGCGGCGGTGCTGCTGGGCGCGTCGGCCCGGCTGCGAGGGGCCCACGACCACACCGACCTCAACGTGGCGAAGGTGGCCACGGAGGCCCGGGCGGCGCTGGGGGACGAGGGGTTCGGGGAGGCGTACGGAGTCGGCTGGACCCTGGACGCGGAAGCCGCGCGGAGTCTGGTCGACCCCGCGCGGCGAACACTTGGCCCTGCGCTCCCTCAGGCCCTGCGTGAGTAGGCGCGCAGCGCCAGCGGCACGAACACCACCAGCAGCCCGGCCATCCACAGCAGCGTGGTGGTCAGCGGCCCGGCGACCGGCCCGCCGACGAGCAGCCCCCGGATCGCCTCGACCAGCGGCGTGATCGGGTTGACCGCCACGAACGCCTGCAACCAGCCGGGCAGCGTGTCGGTCGACACGAACACGTTGGAGCCGAACGTCAGCGGCAGCACCAGCAGGAACATGATGCCCTGCACCGCGCCGGAGGTCCGGACCATCATGCCGACCCAGACCGAGATCCAGCAGAAGCACAGCCCGAAGCCGATGGACAGCGCCACCGCGCCGAGCGCCGGCAGGACACCGGTCTCCACCCGGAACCCCATGATCGTGCCGAAGAGCAGCAGGCTCACGCACACCGACAGATAGCGGATCACGTCGGCGGACACCGCACCGATCAGCGGTGCGGCCCGGGAGATCGGCAGCGACCGGAACCGGTCGAAGACGCCCTTCTCGATGTCCGCGTTCAGGTTCTGGCCGAGCGCCACCCCGCCCATGGCCAGCGACTGCGCCAGCATGCCCGGTAACAGGAACTGGAGGTACGCGTGCCGGTCGCCGTCCGCGATGGCGCCGCCGAACAGGTAGGTGAACAGCAGCAGGAAGATCACCGGCTGGATCGTGACGTCGATCAGCGCCTCCGGTGTCCGCATCGTCTTGATGAGGCTGCGCTTGGCCAGGGCCGCGCTGTGCATGGCGATCGCGGTCATACCAGTTCCTCCGTCCGGACACGCCCGGTCAGGGCGTGGAACACCTCGTCCAGGCTGGGCAGATGCAGCGCCAGCTCGGTCACCTCGACGCGATCGGCACGCAGCGCCGGGATCAGCTTGTCCAGTGCCTCGTCGCTGCTCACCGGCACGGACGCCGCGCCGGGACGGGAACCGGCGGCCTCGTCGAGACTCGCCGCGGTGCCCGGTGCGGCCACCAGGTCGAGCAGCCGCAGCACGTCCGGCAGCCGGGCCGGGTCGGCCGGGCGTACCCGCAGCGTCTGGCCGCCGACCTTGCGCTTCAGGCCGTCCGGGGTGTCGTGGGCGATCACCTTGCCGTGGTTCACCACCACGATCTCGTCGGCGAGCGCGTCCGCCTCCTCCAGGTACTGCGTGGTCAGCAGCACACTCGCGCCGCTGGCGACCTGGGTGCGGACCACACCCCACATGTCCTCGCGCTTGGCCGGGTCGAGGCCGGTCGTCGGCTCGTCCAGGAAGATCACCTCAGGCTGCCCGACCAGGCTCGCGGCCAGGTCCAGGCGACGGCGCATGCCGCCCGAGTAGGTCTTCGCCGGCCGCCGCGCGGCCTCGCTCAGATCGAACCACTCCAGCAGCTCGTCGGCCCGGCGCCGCGCGTCCCTCCCGCTCAGATCGAGGAGACGCCCGATCAACACCAGATTCTGTACGCCCGTGAGGTCCTCGTCGACGGAGGCGTACTGGCCGGTCAGGCCGATTTTGCGGCGCACCTGCCGCGGGTTCTTGAGCACGTCGATCCCGGCCACGAAGGCGCGTCCCTCGTCCGGGCGGAGCAGGGTGGCGAGCACCCGTACCGCGGTCGTCTTGCCGGCGCCGTTGGGCCCGAGCACTCCCAGCACGGTGCCGCGGCGCATCGACAGGTCGACCCCGTCGAGCGCCTGCGTGCTCCCGAATCGCTTGCGCAGCCCCTCGGCGCGCACCACCAGATCTTCGGTCATGCCGAGAAGGTTGCCGGTGCCCGCTGGCACGGCCCGCACACGCCGCTGACACGATCCACGGCTGGCTGTCAGCGCTGTCTCAGGCCGTCCGAAACAGCGCTGGGAGCCAGCCGGTTGTTCAGGCGCCGGCCGGTTCCCGGCGCGGGGCCGGGGCGCCGTGGTCGTCGTCCAGCATCCTCTCCTCGTCGAACGGGTCGTTGCCGGAGAGGACCGCATGCGCGCGGTCGCGGTCGAACTCCCTGGTCCAGACGCCGATCAGCACGGTGGCGACCGCGTTGCCGGCGAAGTTGGTCAGCGCCCGCGCCTCGGACATGAACCGGTCGATGCCGACGATCAGGCCGACCCCGTCGACCAGGTCGGGGCGGTGGCTCTGGAGGCCGCCGGCCAGCGTGGCCAGGCCCGCCCCGGTCACCCCGGCCGCGCCCTTCGACGCGATGATCATGAAGGCGAGCAGCGAGATCTGCTCGGGCACCGTCAGCGGGTCACCCATCGCCTGCGCCACGAACAGCGACGCCATCGTCAGGTAGATGGCCGTACCGTCCAGATTGAACGAATACCCGGCCGGCACCGCGATGCCCACCACCGGCCGGCTCACCCCCACGTGCTCCATCTTGGCGATCAGCCGCGGCAGCGCCGACTCCGACGACGACGTCGACACGATCAGCAGGAACTCCCGGCCCAGGTAGCGCAGCAGGCGGAAGATGTTGATCCGGGCGACCAGCCAGAGGACCGCGCCGAGCACACCGAGGACGAAGATCGCGCAGGTGACGTAGAAGCCCAGCATGATCTGCGCGAGGCTGATCAGCGCGTCCACACCGGTGGCGCCGACCACCGCCGCGATCGCGCCGAACGCGCCGAACGGGGCCAGCCACATCAGCATCGCCAGGATCCGGAAGACCAGCCGCTGGAACAGCCCGACGGCGCGCAGCACCGGCTCGGACCGCTCACCCAGCGACTGGAGGGCGAACCCGGCCAGCAGCGCCACCAACAGGGTCTGGAGCACGTTGCCGGTGGCCAGCGGGGAGAGCAGGCTGTCCGGGATGATCCCGAGCAGGAAGTCGGCGGTGCTCTCGGCGCTCTCCGCACCGGCCGCCTTCCGCCCGGCCGCGGCGGCCGTCTCGTCCAGGTTGATCCCGGAGCCCGGGTGGATCAGGTTGCCGACCACCAGGCCGATCGCCAGCGCCACCGTCGACATGGTGAGGAAGTAGGCGAGGGCCAGGCCGCCGACCCGGCCGACCCGGGCCGCCTGCCGGATCGAGCCGACCCCTAGGACGATCGTGCAGAGGATGACCGGCGCGATCATCATCCGGATCAGGTCGACGAACCCGGTGCCGATCGGCTTCAGCCCGACCGCGGTCTCCGGGGCGAGCAGGCCGACGGCGACGCCGAGCAGGGCGGCCACGATGACCGCCAGGTACAGGTAGTGGGCGCGGTCGCGCTCGACCGGGGCGGTTGTGGTGATCACCTCTATGAAACGACCCCGGGCCGGGGGATGACACGAGCGCGCGGCCGAGTACCGGCCGGTGTCCGGGGGTATCCAGCGCCCATGACGGATCAGACCCTGATCATCCTGGGCGCGACCGGTGACCTGACCGGCCGGCTGCTGCTGCCCGGCCTCGGCGCGCTGCTCACCGCCGGGCACGTGCCCGGCCTCACCCTGATCGGCGCCGCCGTCGACGACTGGGACGACACACGGTGGCGCGCCCGGGTCCACGACGCGTTCGGCGACGCTCCCGCGGTCGCGGAGACCGCCGACCGTACCCGCTATCTGCGGACCGACGTCACGCACGCCGACGACCTGCGGCGACTGCTCGGGGAGGCCCGCGGCTCGGTGGCGATCTTCTTCGCGCTGCCGCCCGCGGTGACCGCCGAAGCCTGCCGGGCGCTGCTCGACGTGGATCTGCCGGAAGGCACCCGGCTCGTGCTGGAGAAGCCGTTCGGCACCGGCAGCGCCGCGGCCGCCGAGCTGAACGCGCTGCTCGCCCGGCTGGTCCCGGAGGAGCGGGTGCACCGGGTCGACCACTTCCTCGGCAAGTCGACGGTGCTCAACATCCTGGGCCTGCGGTTCGCCAACCGGATCTTCGAGCCGCTGCTCGACAACACCCACGTGGAGTCGGTGGAGATCGTGTTCGACGAGGACCTGGCCCTGGAGAACCGGGCCGGCTACTACGACCACGCCGGCGCGCTGGCCGACATGATCCAGAGTCACCTGCTCCAGATCCTCGGCCTGCTCGCCATGGAGGCGCCGTTCGCCCTGGAGGCCGCCGAGTTCCGGGACCGCAAGTCCGACGTGCTGCGCGCCACCCGGCCGTGGAGCGACGATCCGGCCGAGTGCAGCCTGCGCGCCCGCTACACCGCCGGTGAGCTGGGCGGGCGCCAGTTCTCGTCCTATGCCGACGAGCCCGGCGTCGACCCGGACCGCGGCACCGAGACCCTCGCCGAGCTGATCGTCGCGGTGGACACCTGGCGGTGGGCCGGGGTGCCGTTCCGGCTGCGTTCCGGCAAGGCGCTCGGCAGCCGGCGCAAGGAAGCGGTGATCACCTTCAAGAAGCCGCCCCGGGTGCCGGACGGGCTGCGCGGCTGCGACCAGCCGGACCGGCTGCGCATCGGGTTCGGGCCGGACCGGCTCGCCGTCGACTTCAACATCAACGGGCCGGGCGACCCGTTCGTGCTCGATCCGGTCACCCTGGCTGCCGAGTTCGGCGAGGGCGACCTTCCACCGTACGGGGAGGTGCTGCGCGGCGTCTTCGAGGACGACCCGACCCTGTCGGTGCGGGCCGACACCGCCGAGCGGTGCTGGCGCATCGTCGAGCCGGTCACCGAGGCGTGGCGGGCAGGGAAGGTGCCGCTGCGCGAATACCCGGCCGGCAGCTGCGGGCCTACGCTGCCGTTGCCGTGACCACCACCGTCGTGTACGGCATGGTGAACCGTTCCGCGGTCACCTCGCGCAGCCCGTCGAGCAGGGCGGCCAGCTCGGCCGGTGGCAGCAACTGGTGGCCGCCGGCGGTGGGCACCAGGTCGAGCCAGTCGTCGCGGGTGTATTCGTGCTCCCACCCGTACCGCCACTGCTCGGGCTCGGTGAAGGTCCTGTTTCCGGTCAGGCCGTCGGCGGTCTTGTCGCCGACGGTCGCGTACGGGTCGGCCATCGCCCACGGGTTGAACGGCAGGCTCGGGGCGACCCGCCGGTAGACGTCGCCGAACGCGGCGGCCAACTCGGGGCCGGGCTGCCAGGTGTTCCAGAACAGCGCGATCCGGCCGCCGGGGCGCAGGACCTCGGCGGCCTTCGCGGCGCCGGCGGCCGGGTCCACCCAGTGCCAGGCCTGGGCGGCGACGACCACGTCGAAGGTGCGGCCGCCGGGCTCCCAGTCCTCGAAACGGGTCTCCTCGACTCCGAAGCCGTGCCGGCGTGCCGTTTCGGCCATCCGGGGGTCGGGCTCGACGCCGAGCACCCGGCAGCCGGCGTCGCGGAACTGGCGGGCCGCGATCCCGGTGCCGATGCCGACGTCGAGCAGGTCGCGGCCGGACTCGGCGATCCGCTCGATCATGGCCTTCGGGTAGCGGGGGCGGGCGCGGTCGTACCGGTCGGCGTCCAGACCGAACGACTCGGCGATCTCTTTTTTAGTGGGCATGCGCCCACTTTAGTGGGCGCATGCCCACCTGGATAGTTGCGGCTCGTGTAGATTCGTCACGTGCCGACCGGTGTGGCCCTGCGCGACGTGCGGGAACAACTCTTCGACGCCGCCGACCGGATCCTGCTGCGATCCGGCCCCGAGGCGCTGACCAGCCGTGCCGTCACCGAGGGCGCCGGCTGTGCCAAAGGCGTGCTGCACCGCCACTTCGCCGACTTCGACGCCTTCCTCGCGGAGTACGTGCTGGATCGCGCCAACCGCATGGACACCGAGGTCCTGGGCCTGCGCGACGCCGCAGGCACCGGGACCGTCACCGGCAACGTGGCCGCCGCCCTGACGTCGCTCTTCGGATCGGTCGCGGTCGCCATCGTCGCGCTGGTCACCTTCCGCGACGGGCTGCGCGCCCGGCTCCGCGAGACCTGGACGGCCGGCGTCCCGGTGCTCACCGACGCGGCCGTGATGATCGGCGACTACCTGGAGGACGAGCGGGCCCGCGGCCGGGTCGCGGCCGGCGCCGACACCGAGGTGCTCGGCGCCGTGCTGATCGGGACCGGTCACCTGCTCTTCGCCGACCGCACCGGCGCCGCCCCCACCCCGGATCAGGTCCGCCGGACCGTCGAGACGATCATCCCCGGCTGACCCGCCACCGCCGCACGGCGACCGCGTAGGAGAAGACCACCACGGCCGCGATCAGCAGCCGCACCTCGTCGAGACAGCGCTCCGGATAGATCACCCCGGTCAGGTACGTGTCGATGAACCCACGGCTCAGCCCCGCCTCGCCGGTCCGCTCCCGGGCCCGGTCCTCCACGTAGGTGAGCGGGCAGTTCAGCCCGAACAGCACGATGCACAGGCCCCACCCGGCCGCCAGCAGGTGCAACCAGACCACCTTCGGCCAGCGCCAGGCCAGGAAACCGCCGAGCACCACGAACGCGATGAACAGGAAGTGCACGGCCATCGTGACCTCGGCCAGGATCCGGTAACCCATACCGTCCAGTTTCCTCGATTAATTCGTTGGACGGGTCCCCCTGCCATTGCCTACCTTGGTTTCAGCGCCGACCGAGCGAGTCAGATCAGGAAGAGGAGGGGAAACGATGTCCGCCAAGCTGATGCTTCCCCTGAGCCGACCGCTGGGGCGGTGGCGCGGCTAGCAGCCTGCTAGCGATCTTCGCGCCGCCCTTCCGATCATCGGAACCGGGCGGCTTTTCGTTTCCCTTGACAATTCCACAGCGGATGACATGTCCCCGTAGCTCAGCGGAGAGAGCACCGGATTACGGATCCGGGTGTCGGGAGTTCGAATCTCTCCGGGGACACACACGCCCTCGTGGCCCAACAGGCAGAGGCACCAGGTTGAGGACTTGGACGGTGCGCGTTCGAATCGCGCCGGGGGCACGTGCAACACCAGGCCCGGGTAGCCCAACTGGCAGAGGCGCCGCGTTCAGAGCGCGGAGGATGGGGGTTCGAATCCCTCTCCGGGTACGCAAGGGCTCGCAGCCGAGTCCATGATGGAGGGCTGGCCGAGTGGCCCAAGGCGGCGGATTGCTAATCCGCAACAGGGGTGACAACCTCTGTCGGGAGTTCGAATCTCCCGCCCTCCGCGCAAGGAATCACCGGGTCGTGGCGCAGCTTGGTCAGCGCGCTCGCTTTGGGAGCGAGATGTCGCGGGTTCGAATCCCGCCGACCCGACTGTTCGACAGGGAGACGCCAGCCGATGGGTGCCGGCCGCCGCCTCGAAAGCGGTTGGAGGTTTGACGCCTCGTGGGGGTTCGACTCCCTCCGTCTCCGCCTTCGTTAGTGAATCGCCGCGTGAACGCCTTGCGTGAACCGCCGGCGGGGGAGAAACCTGCGAGAAGGGATGCGCAGAAGGAGGCCTGCCATGGGCAAGGTCGTCGCTGCCCTGTCCATGTCTCTGGACGGGTTCGTCGCGGATGAGAACGACGGTGTCGGTGAGCTGTTCGGCTGGTACCAGAACGGCGACGTCGAGGTGCCGAGCGCCGACCCACGCCGGGTCTTCCACGTCTCCAAGGCGAGCGCCGGCTTCCTGCGCCACGCCCTGACCGGCACCGGCGCGCTGATCTGCGGGCGGCGGCTCTTCGACCGCACCGACGGCTGGGGCGGGCGGCACCCGGCCGGCTGCCCGGTCTTCGTGGTCAGCCACACCGTGCCCGGCGGCTGGCCCCGGCCGGACTCGGAGACCAGCTTCCACCCCGACGCCATCAGCGCCCTGGAAGCGGCACAGGACACGGCCGGGGAGCGGACCGTCTCGGTCTCCACCCCGGCGCTCACCCAGCAGTACCTGGACGCCGGCCTGCTCGACGAGCTCGTCGTGTCGGTGGTGCCGGTGCTGCTCGGCGCGGGTGTCAGCTTCTTCCGCGAGCAGGAGGTGGGGCCGATCCGCCTCGCCGATCCCGACGTGATCGAGGGGACCGGCGTCACCCATCTCACCTACCGCGTACTGAGGTAGGCAGTTTGCTCAGGAAGCGGCCCAGATGCGGGTCGAAGTGGGCCGGGTCGGCCGCGGCGATCTCCACCGGGGTCCACCAGCGGGCCTGGTGGAACTCGCCGGCGTCCGGGCGCAGCTCGTGGCCGCGGTGCAGCTCGGCGACGTACCACAGACTCACGTCGATGTGGCCGGAGTCCAGGCCGACCGTCTCGGTGACGGTCAGGAAGAGCGGCTCGGCCCACGGTTTCGCCACCACCTCGAGCTCCTCCTCGAGTTCGCGGACCGCGGTGTCGTACGGCTCCTCGCCGACCTCGACGTGCCCGCCGGGCGGCAGCCACAGCCCGGCGTTGCGGTGCTCGACGAGCAGGACGCTGCCGTCCGCCGGATCGACCGGCACCACGTAGGACACCAGGTGTTTCGCCGGCTCGGCCGGCTTGACCCGCCGGTAGACGTCGTCGGTGCGGCGCAGCCACCCGAGCACGTGGCCGCGGTGTTCGCCCTCCAGATTGTCGACCGGCTCCAGCCGGGTCACGAGCTCGTGCACTGCCGCCACCGTTGAACGCATGCGGGCATGATGGCAGCTCATTGTGTTGGGCGGGTGACGAATCGCGCATGATCATGCGCCAATCCGCAGGCGGGCGTGGCGCCCAGCCACCCCTCATAAGGGAGGATCGCCCGGTTCGACTCCGGGGCCTGCGACCACCTCCGGCATCAGCCGAGCAGGTTGCTGTCACCGCTGGACGGCCGCGGGTCGGGCAGGCGGGTCATCCGCAACGCGTTGAGCAGCCCGAGCAGCGCGGCCAGCAGCGGGATGATCAGCGCCGTCTGGAGCGCGACCGGCCGGGCCTCGGTGTTGATCCGGATGATCTCGTCGTGCACCTCCGGCGATCTGCCCTCCAGCAGGGTGTCCAGGTGCTCGTTCGTCATCACCTCGGCGTTCTGCTCCAGGGCGTGGGCCACCTCCTGCTTCTCGCCCGGGTCGAGCACGGTGCTGCGGTCGGCCAGCGTGGTGAACGACAGGCTGAGCGTGGCCAGCATGATCGCACCGGCGAAGGCGAGCCCGAACGACAGGCCGAACGACCCGCCCGCCGAGTTGACCGCGGCCGCCTCGCTGACCCGCTCCTCCTCGACGGGCGACAGCGTGTAGTTGTTGAGCTGCGACACCAGCAGGCCGAGCCCGGCGCCGGCGACCGCCAGCGGGATCAGCAGCTGCCAGCCGAAACCGGCCAGCGGCACCAGCGGGATGAGCGCCGCCGTGCCGAGGCTGAGCAGCAGGAATCCGGTCCGGATGATGACCGCGGGGCGGCGTTTTCCGGCCCGGCGCCCGGCCAGCAGCGCGACCGCGAACATGGTCAGCGACAGCGGCGCCAGCGACAGGCCGGCCTGGAGCGCGTTGTACTCGAGAACCATCTGGAGGTAGATCGGCAGCGCGATCATGATGCCGCCCAGCGTGATCTGCTGGAGCAACTGCCCGGTGATCCCGGCCCGGAACAGGCCGGAGTCGAACAGGGCCGGGTCCAGCAGCGCGGGCCGGTTCGCCCGCTTGCGCCGCACCAGCCAGTAGGCGAGACCCGCCAGCGCCACCAGACCGAGGCCGATCAGCGCGAACACCCGGTCGCCGCCCTCCTGCCAGACCAGGATGCCGAGCACCACACCACCCATGCCGACGACCGACAGCACCGCGCCGACCAGGTCGATCTGCCGGGGCCCGGTGTACTCGACGTTCTGGATCAGGCCGATGCCGGACAGCACCACCGCGATGATCACGGCCTCCAGTGCGAACCCGACCCGCCAGGACAGGAACGTGGTGATGAAACCGCCGAGCAACGGTCCCACCGCGGCGGCGATCGCGGCCGCGGCGCCGACCATGGCGTACACCTTGGTCTGGGCTCTGCCCTCGAAGTTGCCGTGGATGAGCGACTGCATGGCCGGCAGCAGCAGGGACGCGCCGATGCCGCCGATCAGCGCCCAGCAGACCACGATCGGGGCCAGACTGTGCGAGACGGTCATCGCCAGCGCGCCGACCGCGTAGCCGAGCAGACCCAGCACGTACGCCCGTTTGCGCCCGATCAGGTCGCCGACCTTGCCGCCGATCAGGATGAACGCGGCCGACACCAGCGCCTCCAGGGCGATGGCCGACTGCACCCGGCTCGCCGTGGTGTCCAGGTCCCGGACCACCGCCGAGATCGAGACGTTCATCAGCGAGGTGTCCACGACCAGGACGAACATCGCCATGGAGAGCAGGATCGCCAGTCGGTTGGGACGGCCCACCGCCGTCTCCGCATCTCGTGCCATGACGAGAGCCTGGTCGGGGGCCGGCGCCACGACATCCCCCCGTGCGGATGAGATCATCGTGGCGCCGACCGTTCGCTATGCCGCCGGACGGTAGCCGGCCGGACGGCTGGTGAACGTGCCGCGACCGTGCGTGCGGCTGCGCAGCCGGGTCGCGTACCCGAACAGTTCGGACAGCGGAACCGTCGCGGTCACCGTCCGTACCGTCGAATCGGTCACCTGAGCGCGGCGCGCGGCAAGATCGCCGAGCACCGCGCCGAGCGCGTCCGAGGGCGCGCTCACGGTGACCTCCGCGACCGGCTCGAGCAGCGTCAGCGTGCAGGCGCGCAGCGCCGCGCGCAGGCCGAACCGGCCGGCCGCGCGGAACGCCATCTCCGACGAGTCCTTCGGATGCGTCTGGCCGTCGGTGAGTGTGACCCGCAGCCCGACCACCGGATGGCCGCCGAGCGGACCGTCGGCGAGCGCCTCCCGGCAGCCCGCCTCGACCGCCCGGATGTACTCGGCCGGCACCCGCCCACCGGTCACCGTGGACGCGAACACGAAACCCGTGCCCGGTTCCGGCGTCACGTCCAGGACGACGTGCGCGAACTGGCCCGCGCCACCGTCCTGTTTGACGTGCCGGTAGAGCATGCCGGTGACGCCGCCGGTCACCGCCTCCCGGTAGGAGACGCGCGGCCGGCCCACGGTCAGCTCAAGGCCCGTGGTCTGCCGCACCTTCTCCACGGCCACCTCCAGATGCAGCTCACCGAGACCGGACAGCAGGGTCTGCCCGGTCTCCGGGTCGGTGCGCACGGCCAGCGACGGATCCTCGCCGGTCAGCGCGGCCAGCGCCGCCGGCAGCTTCAGCGCGCCCTCCCGGGTACGCGCCTCGACCGCCACCGACACCAGCGGCTCAGCCGTGCGCGGCGCCTCCAGCAGCACCGGCCGCTGCCGGCTGGACAGCGTCGTACCGGTCCGGGCCGCCTTCACCCCGGCCACCGCCACGATGTCGCCGGCCACCGCACGGTCGATGTCGGTGTGCCGGTCGGCCTGCACCCGCAGGATGCGGGCGATCCGTTCGGTACGCCCGGCGCCCGCGTCCCACACGGTGTCCCCCTTCGTGATCGTGCCGTCGTAGACGCGCAGGTAGGTGAGCCGTTCCCGTCGCTTGAAGACCAGCGCGACCAGGTCCTTCGCCGGGTCGCCGGCGGGCGCCGGCAGGTAGTCGACCACCGCGTCGAGCAGTGGTTCCACACCCTTGTCCCGGTAGGCGGAGCCGCAGAGTACGACGACGGCTTGTCCGGTTTTCGTCAATTCGCGAAGCGCCTTTTTCAGCGTTGTATCCGATATATCGCCTAATTCCTCCAGTGCTTCGGGATGCAGTTCGGCCACCGCCTCCTCCAGCCTTCTCCGCGCGTCCCTCGCCTGAGGTGGGGGGTCGTTGACCAGGTCGATCACGCCGGAGAAGTCGCCCTCCCGGCCGATCGGCAGCTGCACCACCAGCGGCGTGACCTCCAGCCGGTCGCGGATCGAGGCCACGGCCGCGTCCAGGTCGGCCCCGGGGCGGTCCAGCTTGTTGACGAAGGCGATCCGGGGTACGCCGTACCGGTCGGCGGTCCGCCAGACGCTCTCGCTCTGCGGCTCCACCCCGGCGACGCCGTCGAAGACGGCGATCGCGCCGTCCAGCACCCGCAGCGACCGCTCCACCTCGTCGGCGAAGTCGACGTGCCCCGGCGTGTCGATCAGGTTGAGCCGGTGGCCGGCCCAGTCGCAGCTGACCGCCGCCGCGAAGATGGTGATGCCACGGTCGCGCTCCTGGGGATCGAAGTCGGTGACGGTGTCGCCGTCGTGCACCTCGCCGGTGCGGTGGGTCATGCCGGTCGCGAAGAGGATCCGCTCGGTGAGCGTGGTCTTGCCGGCGTCGACGTGCGCAAGGATGCCGATGTTACGGACATGCATGAGGAATCGGTCTTTCGAGTCTGATCGGAAGGCGGACTGCGCCGTTTACAGGCAGAGACCAGCCCCGGTGGCGCAGCCGGAGCCGGCCGCACCAGACACGAGAATCAGCTCGAAACGCGACACGGGGATGACGACGGCGGTGCGGTAGCGCATGGCCGGGTCTCCTCCCCGATCGCGGTGATGGCGCCACGTTACGGAAGATCCGCCAGGGATGTCGACTCATTAATGTGGGGGGATCATCGTCCTGGTGCTGGCGTTCATGGCGGCGGTCCGCGTGTGGAACCGCCGCGGTCCGGCGCGGGCCCAGCCCTTCACCGGGCCGCTCGCCGCGGCCACGCTGGTCCTTCTCTCCGGGCTCACTCCCGCCGAGGCGGGTCTCACCCTCGCTGCCGGTCGGGGGTACGGGGTGAGCGCGGCCCTGCTCGTCGCGGCCGGCTACGGGGTGGCCCTCGCGATCCCGGCCGCGCGCCGGGCGCTGGCCGAACCGTACTTCCCGCACCCGGTCCGCAGCGCCCTCCTCGGCGTGCCGCTGAGCACGGTGATCTTCGAGGAGGTGGCGTTCCGTGGCGTGCTGTTCACGCTGGTCGAACAGGCCCACGGACTCACCTGGGCGGTGGCCGTGACCTCGGTGCTCTTCGGGCTCTGGCATCTTCCGGACACCCGGGAAGTGGCGTTCACCACCCTGGCGGGCGTCGTTCTCAGCTTTCTCCGGCTGCTCAGCGGCGGACTTCTGGCCCCGATCGTGCTCCATTGGACCGCCAATGGCCTGGGAATACTCGCCTCAGCATGGGTGCGCCGATCTGGGCAACCGGATATCTGCGAGCGCGACGAAACCTGAGAACCCTGTCGTACCCCACCGCTACGCTCCGGAATGCCGCCCAACCTGTGGAGATGTTGTGAGCAGTCAATCCGCGGCGGCGCCGGCGAAACTCGACGGTGCCGTCCTCAAGATCGCCGGGGTAGTGGTCCTCGGCGCCATCATGTCGATCCTCGACGTGACCGTGGTCAGTGTCGCGCTGCCCACCTTCCAGGAGGAGTTCAACGCCACCTACGCCGAAGTGGCGTGGACCATGACGGCGTACACGCTGGCCCTCGCCACGGTCATCCCGCTCACCGGCTGGGCCGCTGACCGGTTCGGCACCAAGCGGCTCTACATGACCGCCCTCCTGCTCTTCACCATCGGCTCCGTCCTGTGCGCCACCGCGGACAGCATCGGCCAGCTCATCGGCTACCGCGTGCTCCAGGGTCTCGGCGGCGGCATGCTCATGCCGCTCGGCATGACGATCATGACGCGGGCGGCCGGCCCCGAGCGGATCGGCCGGCTGATGGCCGTCCTCGGCATCCCGATGCTGCTCGGCCCGATCGGCGGCCCGATCCTCGGCGGCTGGCTGATCGACTCCTACAGCTGGCACTGGATCTTCCTGATCAACCTGCCGATCGGTCTGGCCGCGCTGATCTACGCGCAGGTCGTGCTGCCGGCCGACCGCCCCGAGCCGTCCGAGTCGTTCGACTTCATCGGCATGCTGATGCTGTCGCCCGGCCTCGCCCTCTTCCTCTACGGCGTGTCCTCCCTGCCGGAGGAGCAGACCATCACGGCGAACAAGGTGTGGATCCCGATGCTGGTCGGCGCCGCACTGGTGATCGGCTTCATCTTCTACTCGTTCAAGCCGGTGCACCCGCTGCTCGACCTGCGGCTGCTGCGCAACCGCAACCTCACCGTCGCGTCGATCACGCTGGCCGTCTTCACCGTCGCCTTCATGGGCGCCGGGCTGCTCTTCCCCAGCTACTTCCTGCAGATCCGGGGCGAGTCGACGCTGCACGCCGGCCTGCTCATGGCCCCGCAGGGCATCGGCGCCATGGTGACCATGCCGATCGCCGGCATCCTCGCCGACAAACACCCGGTCGGGCGGACCGTGCCGTTCGCGCTGCTCCTGATCGCGGGCGGGTTCTACACCTTCACCCAGGTCGGGACGGACACGTCGTACCTGCTGCTGTGCGGCTCGCTGTTCGTGATGGGCCTCGGCATGGGCGGCACCATGATGCCGATCATGACCTCGGCGCTGCGCACCCTGAAGAACCACGACGTGGCCCGCGGCTCCACCCTGCTGAACATCCTCCAGCAGATCGCCGGCTCGGTCGGATCCGCCGTCATGTCGGTGATCCTCACCAGCGAGCTGAACGGCTCGCCCACCATCCCCGGCGTCACCAACCCGGAGACCGGCGCCCCGGTCACCGAGGCGGGCATCGCGATGGCCGCCCAGTCCGACCCGTCGATCGCCGCGTCCATCCCCGACCCGACCCTGATCGAGCGCGGCCTCCAGTTCGCGGCCGACTCGTTCGCCAACACGTTCATGGTCGGTTTCGTGCTGACGGTGCTCACCATCGTCCCGGCGCTGTTCCTGCCCCGCAAGCACGAGGAGTCCCATCTGCTCGACGACGAGAACATTCCTCCCGTCGTCCTGCACTGACCCCTGCACGTCACGCCCGGCCGGCCTCCACCGGCCGGGCGTTCCGTTCCGCCGTGCGCCTGATGGCTCCTCTCTTGGGCCGGGTGTTCGTCCTCTGCGTCTGTCGGCTCTGCACTGGTTGGGCGTTGCGTTTCGCTGTGCGCCTGGTGGTTCTTCTCTTGGGCGGGGTGTTCGCCCTCTGCGCCTGTCGGCTCCGCACCGGTCGGGCGTTTCGTATTCCGCCGGATTTGGGCGTGTCTACCTGATGCTCTTCTCGGGCCGGCGCCGATGTCATCGCTGGTGATGGCATTTGCCGGGTGTGGCTACCGTCCCGGGCATGGATCTTCTTGGATCCGGCCGGGAGGCCGACGTCTACGCCCTCGATGAGCACCGGGTCCTGCGCCGCTACCGTCGCGGGGATGACGCTTCGGGCGAGGCCGCGGTGATGGAATACCTGGCCGGGCGCGGATTCCCGGTGCCGCGGGTGCACTCGGTGGACGGGCCCGACATGATCATGGAACGGCTGGACGGCCCCACCATGTCCGGCGCCTTCGCGGCCGGGACGCTCACCGTGCCGGAAGGCGCCGACATCCTCGCAGGCCTGCATCATCGCCTGCACGAGCTGCCCACCCGTCTGAGTTCCGCGCCCGGCGACCGCATCCTGCACCGCGACCTTCATCCCGAGAACGTCATGCTCACCTCGCGCGGCCCGGTCGTCATCGACTGGCACAACACCGCCGAAGGCCCGGCCGCCGTCGACGTCTGCCTGACCGCGATCATCATGGCCCAGGTCGCCGCCGACCGAACCCACCCGCATGCCGCCGCGGCCGCCGAGTTCCTCACCGGCTTCCTCGCCCGGATCGGCGACGGCGCGCTGTCCGCCCTCGGCGACGCGATCACCGTGCGTCGCGCCGACCCGTCCCTCGGCCCGGCCGAGTCGGCCCGGCTCGCCGACACGGTCACCCCACTGATCCGCGCCGCCTGGCCATCCCACCACCCCGCCTGAGGGTGGCCAAACGTCCAAGATCGAGGGCGTTGGTGCGCTCCCGTTGCCCCGACGATCTTGGACGACTTGCCGCCTGTTGCGGTGGTAGATCGCCCAAGATCGCGGCGAGGGCGGGGCGCGCCGGGGGCGGGGCGCGGCGTGGTGGGGTGTGGCGCGGTGCGGCGGGGGCGGGGTGGGGGTTGAGGGGTCAGCCGATTGTTACTACGCGGGACCATGAGGGTGGGGGATCGGGGCGGTAGTCCGGGTTGGCGGCGTTGACGATGTGGGGGCGGCGGAACAGGCCGACCACGGTTCGGCAGGCGGGCTGACTGCGGGGCCACGGGGTCTGGCCGTCGGTCAGGACGACCACCACGTCCGGTGCCGGGCGGGTGGACAGGGCACGGTCGAAGCCGGCCCGCAGGTCGGTTCCGCCGCCGCCGGTCAGCTCGATGCCCGCCGAGGTGCAGACCGGGGCCACCAGGTGGGCGGCGGCGTCGCAGGCCACCACCCGTACCAGATCACTGCGGCCACCGACGGCCCGGCTGATCGCGGCGACCTCGAGCAGAGCGCTGCCCAGTTCGGTGTCGCTCACCGAACCCGAGGTGTCGATCACCACGGCCACCCGCGGTGGGTTGCGCCGCAGGCTCGGCAGCACCACCTTCGGCAGGCACACCGAGCGCCGGGCCGGCCGGCTGTAGATGTAGTCCTCGCCGACGCCGGGGGCCGAGGCGGCCGAGCGGATCGCGGCGCCCAGCAGATCCCGCCACGGCTGCGGCGGATGGATCACCCGCTCCGCCCACCGCCGCCAGCCCTGCGGCGCCCGGCCCGGAGCGCCGGTGATCGCCTGCGCCACCCGCAACTGGACCAGGTCACGTTCCTGTTCGTTGAGGGCGTGGGCGCCGTCCGGGCCGAGTTCCCAGACCCGGGCCAGACCGTCCGCGCCGCTGCCGCAGTCCAGCCAGGCCAGCTGCCGGCGATAGGTGTTCGTCGAGAGCTGGGCGACGTACTCCTCCATGAGCAGGCCGACCGGCAGATTCACCTGGCTGGGGTGGACCGCCCCGCGTGGTTGCGGCAGGCCATCGCCGTACACATCGTCGTTGATCTCGAAATCGGCCGCGATGTTCATCCGAAGCCGGTCCCCGCGCCCGGTCAGATCCTTTGCGGCGGCGAGCCGCTCGCCGCGGCCGTGATGGTCGCGCAGCAGGTGGGCGACCTCGTGCACCCACACCCCGGCGAGATCCTTGAGGGGTGTGGCGGCCACGAAGGCGGGGGAGACGTAGCAGCGCCAGTAACGGTCGACCGCCATCGTGGGTACGGTCGGCGACTCCACCACCCGCAGCGCGAACAGGGCGGTCGCCAGGTAGGGCCGTGTCTCGGCAGCGTAGAGGCGCGCCGCGTACAGCTTCTCGCTCTCCTCGGCGGTGAGCGTCGCACGCGGTTCTGTGCCGGTGGTCGGGCGGCCGGCGGTGAGCGCAGCACGCGGTCCTGCGCCGGTCATCGGGCCGCGCCGACCCGGTCGGCGAGGGACAGGACCGGGGTGAGTCGCTCGATGTCGGGTGGCAGCACCCAGTCGGCGCGACGCAGGGCGGCCAGTGCGGACGCCGGGGACACCACCAGGTCGGGGGCGCCCATCTTCAGCGACCGCACCAGCACCACCCACGCCGCGTCCCAGCGGGAGCGTTCCGGGCGCTGCCGGACCGCCTCGACCAGACCGTCCAGGATCGCCTGGCGCAGGTCGCCGCGTTCCGGGAGCAGGGCCGTGTGCGGTTCGGCGAGCAGGTGCTCCGGGTCGGGCAGGTCCATCCGGTCCAGGAAGGCCATCACCTCGAGGCCCGGACCGTCGCCGACCGTGCCCCGGATCAGCATGGACAGCACCTCGCGCGAGGCGCCCGCCGCGGTGGCGAACGCGATCAGCCGCAACGCCATGTCCCAGCTGCGCGGCGACGGCCACGGGCCGCCCCGGCGGGTCTCGGTGTCCGGCAGGCGGTGCACCATGGTCGGCCGGGCACGCAGGAAACCGCACACCGAGCGCCGGGCCATGTCCACCGCCTCCGGCAGACGGCCCGCATCCAGGGACGGAAGGACGGCACGCGGCCAGGTTCCACCGAGGCCGCGGACGACGACCTCGTGCTCGTACGTCCATTGGAGGTGTACGAACCGGTTCGCCAGCGGTGGGCTGAGCTCCCAGCCGTCCGCGGCCGAGGAGCGCGGGTTCGCGGCCGCCACGATCCGTACGCCGTCCGGCAACCGCAACGCGCCCACCCGCCGTTCCAGGACCACCCGGAGCAGGGCGGCCTGTACGGCGGGCGGGGCGGTCGACAGCTCGTCCAGGAAGAGCAGGCCCCGACCGGCCCGGACCAGTCGGACCGCCCAGTCCGGCGGCGCCATCGGCACCCCCTGTACGGCCGGATCGTCACCGACGATCGGCAGGCCCGCGAAGTCGGACGGTTCGTGCACGCTGGCGATCACCGTGGTCAGTGGCAGTCCCAGACCGTCGGCGAGTTGATGCAGGGTGGCGGTCTTGCCGATGCCCGGTTCGCCCCAGAGCAGCACCGGCAGGTCGGCGGCGACGGCCAGGGTGAGAGCGTCGAGCTGGTTGTCGGGCCGTTCCTCGGTACGGGTGTCGGCGAGCAGAGTGAGCAGATCCGTGGCCACGGTAAGAGTCAAGAATGATCACCTTTTATCGATTCAGCAGGTTGAAAGTGGCGTGCTCGTCGTGGTGTCCGGTGGTCCCGTCCCCGGCGTCCGAGCCGCCCGAGTTCGACCTTCCCGGAGAGCCCCGGTTCGCCGGAGAGCAGCCCGGCCCGGAACATCCCGTGCCGGACCCGCTCCTCCACGGCGGCCGCGAACTCGTCCCGGAGCTCACCCTCCGGCAGCCGCGCTTCCGGCCCGAGGTGCTCCTCCGCGACGGCCAGCGCCCCGTCGTGATCGCCGTGATCGAGCCGGTTCCGGACCTCGTCGAGGAACGCCGGCCGCCGCCCCTGACCGGTGATGGCCGCCAGGCACGGAAGTTGCGGGCCGCCGAGCCGCCGCAGGATCTCCTCCCGCCGCAGCTCCTCCTCGCCGTGATCGAGCGGTCTGAGCGCCCCGTCCACCAGCCCGAGCCGATGGACCTCGCCCCGGCACTCGACCAGCCGCTCCCCATCGCGGACGCCCGCACCGACTCCGGCCGGGTCGGGCGCCCCGAAACGGCCGGGCGCCCCGGAACGGCCGGGCGCCCCGGAACGGCCGGGCGCCCCGCTGGGCGCCCCGGAACGGCCCGGCGCCAGCGCCGCCGCCACCAGCGGATGCAACCGGTCCGGTGTGATCAGTCCGGCATGGAGCAACTCCAGGTCGGGCAGGACCCAGGTGGCCGCCCACGGCAGCACCATCCCGGCCGGATCCCCGCCCCGGTCGGCACGCCGTGGACGGTCCTCCCCGAGCACCAGCCGCCGCCCGCCCCCGGGACGAACGGTGACCGGCCCGTCCCGCCGTTCGGCCGCCCGCAGGATCGCGGCTTCGGCCTCCCAGCGGTGCGTCGCATAGCCTTCCGGAGCGGGCCGCCAACCGTCCGAGCCGCAGCGTTCCCGCAGCTCAGCAGCTTGATCGGCGGCCCAGAGATGAGGATGCAGATCGAGCCGGAACCGCCGATCCGGCCGAGCGCGCGGATGCGGCCCCGGATCCCGGGAACGCGGCTCCCACAAGGCGAGACTGATCCGCTGCCCGCCCGCGGCCCATCCCGGAGCGGTCCGTGCCACCAGATGGATGGCCGCTCCCGGATACCGGGCGAGCGTCATGGTCAGACCGGGCCGCAGCAGCCCGTCCGGCGCAACCCGCGGAAGATGCCATCGCAGCAGCTCAGGAGCCATCCGCCGAAGATCGGCACGAATCATCGCCGCGAACCCACGCCCATGGGCGCGCCCGACGGCCCGAAGATTGAGATCAACGTCCACATGCGCGGCCGCGCAGGCCCCGGCCCAATCGCCGGCCACCCGTCGCGCGGTAGCGGACTCGATCATCGAAGGCGGCACGCCGAACTCCCGCGCACGCCGCCAGCCCTGAAGACGGGATTCCCCGTTCGCAATCCATGAGCGCATCAGCACTCACCTTTTGCGAACAGAACCCCCGATCCACAAACGAAGGTATTCATCGCACGGCACTGTACAGCCCCCTTCCACAGGTGTCACCCCCAAAACCCGATCCCCCATTTGTCCGTTAATTTCCCACTCTTCCTTTTCTCGTACGCGACAATTCGCCCACAACCGCAACCACAACGCCCACCAAGCCGCGCGACCATCTGCAACTCCATGCCGCAGCGCGCCCGTCGGGCCACCTGCCCACTCCAGGCCGTCGCCCACAACACCGGCACCCCCGCCACCCGAAGCCGCACCCCGCAACAAGCCCCCGCCCCGTCGCGATCATGCCCAGCCGGCTCCCGGAGCGGTTTCAACCGCCCCGCGACAGCGCTGACCCTGTTGGTCACTTGGTCCTCTGTCCGTCCCTCCGGCTCGTTGTGCCGGCCAGCGCACACGTAACGGTTTTCGTGGTAGCCCGCCCGCGTCGTGGCGGCAGGCCGGGCACACGGACGGCGCGACGTGAGCGGCCGCCGGTCGCGGTTGGTGAGCGCGGAGGCGTGTGGCCCGGTCGGTGCCGGCCTTGCCCGTGTGGGGTCGGGCCGGCGCGGGAACCTGGGTCGCGGCCGGGCCGAACGGGCGGGGCGGGTGGGGTGCGGTCGGGGGCGGCGTCACGCGTACCGATGAAGGTGCGTGAGTGAAGCCGGAAGGGCGACCCGGAAGGGGCGCGGCGGCTCGTCACCCGTGCGGGGGAACGGTGTAATCCTTTTCGGGCAATGAGTTCGTGATCCAATTCCGGGTGATCATGAATGGCATGGATAACGGTCCGGTTGCGGCGAGGGGATCGTTGTCACTTTCAGGTGATCGGAATGGCTATGTTCGATCAGTTCGCTGTACCTTTGGTCCAGATAAATCGGGACATCACCCAGGTTTCCGGCGAGTAACTGATCGATGTCCCGGTCATTTCGGCCACCTGAATCGTTGATCCGGCATACCTGACTCGTTCGATCGGCTATCACTGTGTGCGGAGAGTGCTCCGTACCGTTACGTTAAGTATGTGCCCAGTGGAGATCGCCATTGGCACGAATGAGGGTTGAGCTGGGTGAACGACCGTTTTCCCGGATCAATGGAAGATCTGTCGACCCGAGGTCGTCCGAATGGACACGGGGCGATAGAAAGGTATGTGCATCCAACGTTCCTGACAGGTCGACGAACCGGCCGGAAGCCGGCGTCCCTCGGCAAGGGTGGTGTGATGATCCGGGTCGTTGTGGTGAGAGACGAGGGATACTTCGGTGTCCCGGTGCGAGCGTTCCTCGAGACCGAACCGGACATGCACTACGTCGACACCCTCCCGATCGGCGCCGATCTGGCGCAGCGTGCCGCCCAGCTCTGGCCGGCCGTCGTCGTGATCGACACGCAGTACATGGTGAGTCAGATCCTGCCGATAGCCGACGAGCTGCACACCGCGATCCCGTCCTGCTCGATGCTGCTGCTGTGTGATCCGTCGAAACGGGGCATGCTGCCGCCCCGCCGGTGGAACGGTGGGCTGAACTTCCTGGTCAAGGACTCGTCACCGGCCATGCTGGCGGACGCGGTGCGGCGCCTGGCCCGCGGCGAGCGCGTGGTGTCGCCGATGTTGCAGGCCGCCTCGCTGAACACCGATCGTGGCCTGAGCACCCGCGAGCTGGAGGTCCTCGGCCTGGCCGCGGAGGGCGAGTCGGTGAAGGAGATCGCCGGCCGGCTCTACCTGTCCGGCGGGACGGTGCGCAACTATCTGTCCGCGATCATCTCCAAGACCGGGGCACGTAACCGGCTGGACGCCATCCGGATCGCCCGCAAGGAGGGATGGCTTCGCTGACCGGTGCGGCCGGGTAGCGTGGGAACGGATGCCAGTCCATCGACTCGACATCCCGGCGCTGCCCGTTCTGCTGCCTCTGGGTGTCATTCTGATGATCGTTTCCACGGTGTTCCTGCACCGCCGTGGGCAGTTGACCCCGGGCCGGCTCATCGTCTTCTGGTTCGCCGGGTGGTATGCGGTGGCCATTCTCGGCGCGACGATGCTCCCGATGAGTCTGTCCTGGGGACCGGGCGCCGGCGGCCCGGATCTGGAGCGGATCCTCTGGGTGCCGATCGAGGACATGCGCCGTCGCGACTTCGTGCTGAACATGGTGATGACGCTGCCGCTCGGCGCCGTACTGCACATGGTCTTCGGGGTGCGCGGCTGGGGCCCGGTGGTGAAGACCGGTTTCGCGATCAGCCTCGGCATCGAGTCGGCCCAACTGTTCCTGTTGCTGACCCTGCACGGCCTGCGCTGGGCCGATGTGCACGACCTGACGTCGAACACGTTCGGCACCGTGGTGGGCTACCTGATATTCCGCCGGCTCATGCGTTTCGCACATTTCCGCCGGGCAGTGGAAAACTGTTCTTTCGACCGAATCGGCCGCGGTAGCCCAGCAGTGGTGCGATGACCCGGCGGGGCCCGGGCCGGTCGCCGATCCGCTCGTAGAGCCGGCCGACCGAGGCGGCCAGGTGGTCCGCGTCGTACCGGACTCCCGCCGACCGGGCCGGCAGCCGTCGCCCGCGGCGTTCGGCCAGGCAGAGCACCTCGGCGCGCAGCGCCCGCGGCAGCGACTCCCGGTCCAGGGAGAGCCGGTGGGTGCCGCGGACCGTCGCGCGCGCCGCCACCCGCTCCTCCAGCGGCATGCACGAGCCGTAGACGGCGGGCAGCCCGGCGGCGATCGCCTCCAGCGTGGCCGTGCCGAAGGCGGTGTGGTCGGGTGACGCGAAGACGTCCATGGCGCAGAGCATCTCCCGCGGGTGGGCCACCGCCCCGGCGAACAGCACCCGGTCGGCGACGCCCGCGATCACCGCGAGCCGTTCCAGGTCGGCGCGCGCCGAACCGTCGCCGACCAGCAGCAGCACCGAATCCGGCACCTCGGCGACCGCGCGGATCAGCAGGTCGAACCGCTTGTCCGGTTCGAGCCGCCCGAGCCCGCCGATCACCGGCACGTCCGGCGCCACGCCGAGCCGGGCCCGGGCCGCCGCCCGCAGCGCCGGGTCGAACCGGAACTCGCGGGCGTCGATCGCCTTGGGGATCATGGTGATCCGCCGCTCCGGGACGCCCCACGAGCGCAGCCGCCCGGCGATCGCCGGGGACGCCGCGATGGTGACCTGCCCGAGGCGCTCACCGGCCAGGTAGAGGGCGCGGACCGCGGGGGAGACCCGGCGGCCCTCGATGGTCTCGGTGCCCAGGTGGTGCTCGGTCGCCACCACGTGCGGGACGCCGGCCAGCCGGGCCGCGATCCGGCCCTGCACGCACGCCCGGTACAGGTGGGTGTGCACCACGTCGTACCGGCCGGCGCGCATCAGCTGCCGCAGCCGCCGGACCGCCGCCGGGTCGTGGTCGCGGGTCGTGGTGATCCGGTGGACCTCGACGCCGTCGGGCACGTCCGCGGCGCCGGCCGGCGCCAGGGTGACCACCTCGCTCTCGTACGGCAGCCGGCGCACCAGCAACCGCAATTGCTGCCCGGCTCCACCCGGCTCCAGCGTGCTGATCACATGCAGCACCCTCATGTCTTTGTCCCCCGGTCGCATTCTCGACAGAACGCTTGCGACACCCGCGCTCAAGACGCTGCCGGAAACGGCGTCGCAACGGAAGTCTCAGATGTCACGCCTAAAGTGAGTCCTTCTCATCGTGGATATGACATCCTCCGCCGAATGGCCATCCGTAGTCATCCGGAAGTATCTCGCGGAAATGCCGATCAAGGCCCTGTCCTCAATAGAACGGCGAACATGAGGTTTACTCGCATAGCCCATGACAATTGCTACTGTAAACCGACCTCGCTGACTGGAACTCTAAATTTGCGAAAGGTCGATAGGACGCTACGCAGACGAGTCGCTGCCCGCATTTCAATGTCCGGAAATGCATTTGCACCGACTCGTTTTTTCCTTGTCGAGCGAAGGATCCGCGGCCGGCCGCGCCGGCATCGTACGAGGGGGAATCCATGCAGGTACGGCGACAAGCGTTCGGCGAGTCGCGCGGCCCGGGCGCACACCCGGTGCCGTGGCATCGCCGAGCCCTGCCCGGTCGCGCCGCACGGGCGCTCACCGACGCGGCGGCCCTGGCCACCGCGCTGCTGATCGCCACGCTGCTGCGGCACGACGGGCACATCGGCAACGTCGATCTCACCGGTCTGGTGGTGCTGTCCGCGGTCGCCGCGGCCGTGCACACGCTGGCCGGCATCAATTTCGGGCTCTACACCGGACGGTGGGCGTACGGCTGCTTCGAGGAGATCGCCGCACTGGTCAAGACCTCCGCCGTGACCGTGCCGGCGGTGCTGGTCCTGGACACCGTGCTGGGCCGGCTCGTGCCGCGCACGGCGATCATCGCGGCCGGCATGTTCGCGCTGGTGCTCACCGCCGGCGTCCGCTACATGGTCCGCTCGCTCCAGGACAGCCGGCTGCGGCCGTCCCCGGACCGCGGCGCCCGGGTCGTGGTGATGGGCGCCGGGGAGGGCGCCACCTCGGTCATCCGGGCCATGCTGCGCAGCCCGGCCAGCCCGTACGTGCCGGTGGCCCTGCTCGACGACGACCCGGCCAAGCGCACCTTCCGGGTGATGGGCGTGCCGGTCGTCGGCACCCGCGACGACATGGCCGACGTGGTCCGCCGGTTCCGCGCCGAGGCGGTGGTGATCGCCATCCCGAGCGCCAGCGCCGACCTGATCCGGGCGCTCACCGAACTGGCCCAGCCGCTCAACGTCGACCTCAAGGTGGTTCCGCCGGTGGTGGAGCTGTTCGGGCGTACCGTCCGGGTCGAGGACATCCGCCCGGTCAGCCACGAGGACCTGCTCGGCCGCCGCGAGGTCGGCATCGACCTGGAGGCCGTCGCCGGCTACCTGTCCGGCCGCCGGGTGCTGGTCACCGGCGCCGGCGGCTCGATCGGCTCGGAACTGTGCCGGCAGGTGGCCCGGTTCAACCCGGCCAAGCTGGTGATGCTGGACCGCGACGAGTCCGGCCTGCACGCCGTGCAGCTGTCCCTGGACGGCCGCGGCCAGCTCGACGACCGGAACCTGGTGGTCGCCGACATCCGCGACGAGCAGCGCCTCGACGAGGTGTTCGCCGAGCACAAGCCGCAGGTGGTCTTCCACGCGGCGGCCCTCAAGCACCTGCCGCTGCTGGAGATGCACCCGTCCGAGGCGCTCAAGACCAACATCATCGGGACGTACCAGATCCTCCAGACCGCGATGCGGCACGGCGTCGACCGGCTGGTCAACATCTCCACCGACAAGGCCGCCGACCCGTGCAGCGTCCTCGGCTACTCCAAGCGGATCACCGAGCGGCTCACCGCGGCCGCCGACGCCCTGGTCCCCGGCACCTACTGCAGCGTCCGCTTCGGCAACGTGCTCGGGTCCCGCGGCTCGGTGCTCACCGCCTTCGCGGCGCAGGTCGAGGCGGGCGGCCCGATCACCGTCACCCACCCGGACGTGACCCGCTACTTCATGACCGTCCAGGAGGCGGTGCGGCTGGTCATCCAGGCCGGCGCACTGGAGAGCAAAGGCGAGGTGCTGATCCTCGACATGGGCGAGCCGGTACGCATCGCCGACGTCGCCAAGCGCATCGCCGACGCCGCCGACCAGCACATCCAGATCGTCTACACCGGTCTGCGGCCGGCCGAGAAGCTGGCCGAGGTGCTGCTCGGGCCGGACGAGCCGGACCACCGGCCCAACCACCCGCTGATCTCGCAGGCGCCGGTGCCACAGCTGGACGGGGCCGTGCTGTCCCTGCTCGACCCGTCATCGCCCCGGGAGGACCTGATCGCCGTCCTGCACTGGCTCGCCGCGAGCCCGGCCCTGCCGAAGAAGCCGCACCCGGTCATCGCCGGCAAACAGCGCCGCCCCGAGACCGCCGCCGTCCCACCGGGCCGGCGTCCGTGAAGAACCGGCGCTACGGGCGCCGCCTGCGCAAGGCCCGGAAAATGTCGAAGGAGAACACGCCCATGCGGGTCGTCATCGCCGGTCAGGGTTACGTGGGACTGCCGCTCGCGGTCCGTGCGGCCGAGGTCGGGCACACCGTCGTCGGGTTCGACGTCGACGACGAGCGGATCAAACGCCTCGCCGCCGGTGAGTCGTACGTGGACGACGTCTCCTCCGCCCATCTGCAACGCGTCCTCGCGAGCGGCTCGTTCCACCCGTCGTCGGACCCCCGCGCGTGCGCCGGCTTCGACGTCGCGGTGATCGCCGTGCCGACACCGCTGCGCGACGGCAGCCCCGACCTCACCTACATCGAGGACTCGGCCCGCACCCTGGCCCGCTACCTGCGGCCGGGCGCCACCGTGGCGCTGGAGTCCACCACCTACCCGGGCACCACCACCGAGCTGGTCGCGCCGCTGCTGGAGGAGGGCTCCGGGTTGATCGCCGGCGTCGACTTCCACCTCGGCTACAGCCCCGAGCGCATCGACCCGGGCAACCGGGAGTGGAACCTCACCACCACGCCCAAGGTGGTCTCCGGCATCAACCCGGCCTCCCTGGAGCGGGTGCAGGCCTTCTACGCCTCGGTCGTCGAGCAGACCGTGCCGGTCTCCGACCCGAAGGTCGCCGAGCTGGCCAAGCTCCTCGAGAACACCTTCCGGCACGTCAACATCGCCCTGGTCAACGAACTCGCGGTGTACGCACACGACCTCGGCATCGACGTCTGGGAGGCGATCGCGGCCGCCGGGTCCAAGCCGTTCGGCTACATGCGGTTCACCCCGGGCCCCGGCGTCGGCGGCCACTGCCTGCCGATCGATCCGTCCTACCTGTCCTGGCGGGTGCAGCGGACCCTCGGGCAGAGCTTCCGCTTCGTCGAGCTGGCCAACGACATCAACAACCACATGCCCGACTACGTGGTACGCCGCCTGGTCGCCGCCCTCAACAAGCGCCGCAAGGCGGTCAACGGGTCGCGGATCCTGCTGCTCGGCCTGGCCTACAAGAAGAACAGCGGCGACGCCCGGGAGTCGCCGGCCCGCCGTGTCGCGTCCCTGCTGCTGGACATGGGCGCCGAGGTCCGGGCCACCGATCCGCACGTGGTCGAGGACGCCCACGTCGACAGCCGGGTCGGCATGGTCCCGCTCACCGCCGACCAGATCGCCGCCGCCGACGCCGTGGTGCTGCTCGCCGACCACGACGACTTCGACCTCGACCTGGTCCTGGAGCACGCGCCATACGTGCTGGACACCCGGCACCGCCTGACCGGCCCGAACGTCGAGTCGCTGTAAGAGAAGAGGAACATCGTGCGCCTGATCTGGAACGGCCTCAACCGGCTGACCGCCCTGCTCCTTCTTCTCCTGCTCGCCCCGGTGATGCTGGCCCTGGCGGCCTGGATCCGGATCGCCGACGGCAAGGGTGTCCTCTTCGTCCAGGACCGCGCCGGCAGAAACGGCGTGCCGTTCCGGATGCTCAAGTTCCGCTCGATGGTGCACAACTCGGTGGCGATGAGCGCCGAGCTGGGCATCGACGACCCGTTCGGCCTGGTCGAGAACGATCCGCGGATCACCCGGTGCGGCCGGTTCCTGCGGCGGACCAGCCTGGACGAGCTGCCCCAGCTGATCAACGTGCTGCGCGGGCAGATGAACCTGGTCGGCCCCCGCCCGGACGTGCTGCCGCAGGTCGCCTGCTACTCGCCGGAGGACGCCCGCCGCCTCGAGGTGAAGCCCGGCATCACCGGCTGGGCGCAGGTCAACGGCCGCGACGACATCGACTGGGCGCAGCGGTTCATCCTGGACCGCTGGTACGTCGACAACTGGTCGCCCCTGCTCGACCTGAGGATCGTGTGGCGGACCGCGGTCAGCCTGAACCGCGACGAGCCGCCGGTCCACGTCGACCAGCTCAACATCACCCGTCAGCAGGCCCCCGCGGAGGAAGTCAGCCGTGTCGGCTGAGATCGGCTCCGAGTTCCACTGGGACCCGGCCGTCCTGCTCAGTGCTGAGCGGGGCGGCCTGCCCGGCTGGCTGCCCACCCGGCGGGCGCTGTTCGCCACCGGGTGCGGGGCGCTCGGCTCGCTGCTGGACCTGCTGGTCCCGGCCGGGCGTCTGCACGTGCCCACCTACTTCTGCATGGGGGTGGCCGAGGCGCTCGCCGCCCAGGTCCCGATCACCTGGTACCGGCACCTGCCGGACGGGCACGGGCCGCGCTGGGACACGCTGCGCGCCGAGGACGGCGACGTGGTGCTGGCGCAGAGCCTGTTCGGCCGCGACGACGGCACCGCCTGGGACGCGTGGATGCGCGCGCACCCGGGCGTCACGGTGATCGAGGACCACTCGCACGACCCGTTCAGCGAGTGGGCCTGTGCCAGCACGGCGGCGTACGCGGTGGCCTCGCTCCGCAAGACGTTGCCGCTGCCGGACGGCGGTCTGCTGTGGTCGCCGCGCGGTCTCGACCTGCCGGTGCCGTCCGGTCCGGCGTCCGGCGGCGCCGAGCTGAAACTGACCGCCATGCTGCTCAAGGCCGCCTGGCAGGGCGGACGGCCGGTGCCCAAGGACCACTTCCGTGAGCTCCAGCAGCGCGGAGAGCACCAGCTGCTGGGCAGCGCGGCGGCCGCCTCCGCGTTCACCACCGCGGTGCTGCCGGTCCTCGACGTCGCCGGGATCCGTGCCGCGAGTGCCCGCAACGCCGCCGACATCGCGGCGGCCCTCGTCGGCCGGGTGACCTCCGACGGCTTCCGGGTCCAGCTCACCTGCCCCTCCGAGCAGGTACGCGACGCGCTGCTCGCCCACCTCGCCCGCCACGGGATCTACGCGCCGGTGCACTGGCGGCAGGACCGGGCCGGGTTCTGGAGCGGCGACGACGAGGCGGCCGGCCTGGCCGAGCGGATGCTGACCCTGCCGGTCGACCACCGGTGCGGCCCGGGGGATCTGCGGCGTATCGCGGAGACCATCGAAGGATTCGCTCGCTTGGATCTTTTCCGGGTCATATGATCCGAGTGTGACCGATCGATCGACCGAGCGTGATCTTGTGGGGGTTGGGCGATGACCTCCATGAGCTGGTTCGCGCTGGGGATGGCGATCTTCGGGGCGTTCAGTTATGCCACCGGATCGATCCTCCAGGCCGTCGGCGCCAAGCGCAGCCACAGCACGGTCAGCACCCTGGGTCACCCGCTCTACCTGATCGGCATCGGGTTCGACATCGTCGCCTGGGTCGGCGCGATCGTCGCCCTCCAGCATCTCGCGGTCTACGTGGTCGAGTCGGTCCTGGCCGGCTCGCTCGCGGTCACCGCCGTCGGCGCGTGGCTGTTCCTCGGCTCCACATTGCGCCGCCGTGACGTGGCCGCCATCGTCTGCACCACCGCCGCCCTCGGCGTCCTGGCGCTCTCCGCCGGCCAGCAGCACGAGATGCTGCCGTCCACCCGGGTGCGGATCGGCCTGGTCGCGGCGCTGCTGTGCCTGTGGACGCTCGGCTGGGGCGCCACCCGGACCGGCCGGCCCGGCCTGATCGCCATGATCGGCGGCTTCTCCCTCGGCGGCGCGGCGATCTCCGGCCGCGCCCTCCAGTTCCCCGACGAGGAGATGGCGCAGGCGTCCACCGCCGTGGTCGCGGTGGTCACCGAGCCGGTCACCTGGACCATGATCCTGTTCGCGCTGACCGGCATGCTGCTCTACGCCAGCGCCCTCCAGGGCGGCGAGGTCGGCCGGGTCACCGCCGTCCACTGGACCGGCGAGGTGGTGCTGCCGTCGATCATCGCGCTCACCCTGATCGGCGACACCGTCCGCCCCGGCTGGGAGTGGGCCGCCCTGGCCGCCGGCGCGGTCACCGTCGGCTCGGCGATCGTGCTGGCCTCGGCCCCCGCCGCGGTCGCCCCGGCCGGCGACGAGCCCGCGCTCGCCCCCGCCGGCACGGCCGTGATGGTGCCGCCACCACGGGCCGGGCTGGCGCTGGTGCCCGCCGAGACGTGGCGCCTGGCCATCCCCGCCGAGGCGTATTGGCCGGCGCTCCAGCCACCGCTGGTCCGCGGCTACGGGACGATCATGTGGTGGGGCTCGCCGATCACCCCGCAGCCGCTGTGGATCCCCCCGGACCGCACCCTGAGCCCGCCCGGCGCCATCCCCTCCTGGGCCGGCCCGCAACTGCCCGAGGCCCGCACCACCAGGCCGGCCCGCAACGGCCTACGGCGCGCCCACCGGCGTGCCGCTCTGCCAGCCGCCGACCGGCACTCTGGAAGGCACGCGGCCTAGGGGTCTATCTGGGTGATCGACCAGAAGACCCCTGGACATCATCATGGCCGCTGCGGCCTCCGTCGTCGCGGGTGCCAACCTTGGCCGTAAACGTGCCGAATCCACTCACCTCACCGATCCACCGCAGTAGCATCGGGAGCACGGTGAGCTGCGATGGTGGTCGATTTAACGCCATCTCGACGGATGAATCCGGGAGATTTCCCAGCTCAGACCGCATCCGACCCGCCGCCCCGAAAGGGGACCAGCCGCATGTCTCACGTCGTCAGCACTGGCACGGTCACGCTCCGCCGTGGCAAATCTTCGACAACACACGTTCATCCCGGTTGGCTTGGCTCTCGCCGACCGAACACGATGGACGGTAGCACGACTGTTCACTCGGTCCCCACGAGTGGGACGCCGGATCTGCCCTGGCAGCGAGCCGGCCTCTTCTGCATTGCACCGTGGGAAATCCGTTTCCTCGCCCCGGCTGAAGCCGGGGGTTTCCGCGGAGGTCTCCGATGAGTCTGCAGTGGTGGTCGATCGAGATCCTTGACGGACCGTTGTCGTCCGCCGAGCGATGGCGGGACTCGCACGAGCAGGTCCTGCTGTCCGCCGCGGTGTCCCACGGCGCCCAGCAGTGGGCGTGGCACCCGTTCCGCTGGGGCCTGCTCCTGGAGATCGCCTTCAAGGACGCCGAGGCCTGGCCCGCCTTCCGCGATCTGCCCGCCGTCCAGGCCGCCCTCGACGCCGTCCCCGACCCGGTCAACGGCCTGCTCATCTACCCCGGCCGGGGCGGCAGCGCCGGCCGCCTCCAGCCGCGCCGCCCACGCCCCACCGCCGGCGCCGGCGCCGCGCCCCTGCCCAGCGAACCGGTCCGCACCCGCGTCACCCTCGCCGAGACCGAACCGGCCCCCACCCGCGGCGGAGTCCTCACCCACACCGCCTGACCAGCCTCGCTCCGCCCACGTCCCCGGCCGCCGCCCGTCGGCCGGGGACGTCTTTCACCCCGCGTCACTCCAGCCAGGACCTTTCCCGCACGCCCTTTTCCGGTACGCCCCTGGCGCTCCGCCCTGGGAAGACTCGCGAGCACCCGCTACGCCCCTGGCGCTCTGCCCTGGGAAGACCCGCGAGCATCCGCCCACGCACGCCTTTGCCGCGCCCGTCGACGGCCTGTCCGTTTCAGATGGCTGCGCACCGTAGTCGATCTTGCCCAGGAGGGTCCTGAGGGCCGCCCGCCGCCCGCGCTTCCAGCCCGGTGGGCGCTCACGTCGCGCCGTCCGTGTGCCCGGCCTGCCGCCATGAAACGGGCGGGCGACCACGGAAACCGTTACGTGTGCGCTGGTCGGCGCCAACGAGCCCGGGGGACGGGCAGAGGGCCGATTGACCAGCAGAGTCCGGGCCCGCCCGAGCTGCGGAGACTCTCGGCCGGCTTCCACCGGAGCGTCTTGGGAGCCGGCTCAGGAGACCGGCCTCAGTCGAGCAGTGGCCCGCCCAGGTCCTCCACCCGTTCGGCGGTGGCCGCCCGACGGACCCCCGCCGGGCTTGGCTGCCCACTCGCCCTCGGGGTGCGGGAGAGTGCCGGCCGGATGCGGGCGTTACGGCCTGGAGGGTGCAGGTGGTCGCTTGGCGCGGGCGGGGCGGTGTTCGTGCTTTCGGGGGCGCTGTAGGCGTACCGGGAATGGGATCTGGGAGGAGGCAGCGGGGTGAGCGGACTCACGCGGCGGGAGTGACGCGCGGCGGCGGAATCGTCGGCGAAAGCCGCCGCCGGATCGTTAAGGGCAGAGCGCGGCAGACGCGCGAAGGTCCGGAGGGGAGGCGTCGTGAGCGTCGGTGAGCTGGTACGAGTCGGGGAAGAGATCCCGATGCGGGTGAGGATCGCCGCCTGGCTGGGCGCGCGCGGCCCGGAAGCGCTGCGGATCTCGCTCGGGATGATCCTGGTGATGTTCGGGAACCTGAAATTCGTCCCGGGGGCGTCACCGGCCGAGGCGCTGGTGATGCGGACCGTGGATCTGCTGACGTTCGGGCTGATCGGCGGGCGGGCCGCGGTCGTCGGCACCGCCCTGGTGGAGGTCGCGCTCGGCGTGGTGCTGATCAGCGGGATCGCGCTGCGGGCCGGGCTGACGCTGCTGTTGCCGGTGCTGGCCGGGATGATGTCGCCGCTGGTGCTGTTCCCGGCCGACCTGTTCGTGAACTTCCGGCCGACGCTGGAGGCGCAGTACATCATCAAGGACATCGTCTTCGTGGCCGCCGCGGGCGTGCTGATCGCGCACTCGCTCGGAGCCCGGATGGTGGTGCCGACTTCGCGGCGCCTCTGAACGGAAACCGGGCGCCCGGCGTAGACCCCAGCGAGACGTCCTGCTGGGAGGTGGGCGCGATGGGGCTGTACGGGGACCCGGACGAGCTCGACCGGCTGGCTGCCCGGCTCCGGGAGAGGGCCGCGCGGATCCGTGACGAGGCGGCCACCCATGAGGCGCGCGGGCACGCCGCCGAGTGGGTGTCCGACGGGGCCGCCGCCTACCGGGAGCGGCTCAGCCGGGACCGGGCCGAAGTGGACCGGCAGGCCGCCGAGATCGAACACGCGGCCGCCCTGCTCGCCGAGCACGCGGAGAGCGTCCGGCAGATCATCGCCGACATCGCCCGGATCGAACGCGAGACCCGGCAGTGGTTCGTGGACACCGGGAAGAGCCTGGTGGACCGGGCCGACGACCTGATCGAGGCGGCCGGGCGCATCCTACGGCGAGGGCTGACCGAGCCGCCGTGGGCGAACTGGCCGTTCCGGCCGGACAATCTGCCCGCCGCCGGTGACGTCCGGTGGCTCGAGGTGGGGCGGTTCATGCGTGGTGAGGGCGCGCTGTGACGGCGGCCCGGCGGCTCGTCCTCGATGGTGACGAACTGCTCGGCTACGCCCGGGGGCTGGGGCTCACGCTGCCGCCGGGCATCGTCGCCGGCGATCCGCTCGCCGGCGTTCCGCCGGCCGGAGAGGCACTCGCGGTGAACCTGGGTGTGCTCGCCCGGCCGGTGGCGGCGGTGCGGGTCGAGGCCGGGATGGACGGGCGGGCGCTGCGCGGCTGGTACGCGCTGGCCGGAGTGTTCGGGGCGAGCCTGTTCGCGCTGCCCGGCGACCGGGCCGAACTGTCCCTCTTCCCGGCCGCGGAGATCGGGCGGGAGCTGCTGCGGGCCGTGCCCGACGAGCCGGCCTCGGTGCTGTCGGTGCTCAACCCGGCCTCGGTGCTCACCGGGACCGTGTCGCTGGACGAGCTGCGGGAGCCGGACCCCGCCTGGTTCACCTGGCTGCCGCGGGACACGACGGGACCGGTGGCCCGGGCCCGCGCGGTCACCCACGGGACGCTGTCGGCGCTGGTCACCGGCCGGGCACCGAACTCCGGCGTGCTCGCCGGGCGGGTGGTGTGGCTGCGTACCGGCGACCGGTGGACCGGGATGCGGCCCCTGCCCGGCCGGAGGGTCCGGTTCGAGCCGGTCGAGCCGGCCGATTTCCCGAGCTGGCTGGCCCCTGCACTGGCCACCGTGCTGGAGGCCTCCCATGGCTGAACCGGAGATCACCGGCGGCGCGGGCGGGGTCAGCGCCGACTACGCGGACCTGGCCATGCTGGCCCGCGGCAGCGACGACCTGGCCCGCACCCTCGGACGGGTCGCTGTGGACTGCCACGCCGTCGCCGCCGACCCGGACGTCCTCGCCTCGGCGGTGCTGTCGCCGGTCACCGCGGCCCGCTTCGAGGCGGCGCTGGTGGAGGCGCTCGACGGGCCGGGCGGGCTGAGCGGGCAGGCGGCCGAGTTCGGGGTGCGGGCGGTGGGGCTGCGGGCGGCATCGGCGTCGTACGAGGCCACCGACGCCGCCGGGGCGGCCCTGATCGACGCGGTCCGGTGGAGCGCCGGAGCGATGGCGCCGGTGACGCTGCCGGCCGGGATCGCCGGGCTGCTGATCACCGACCCGGGCATCGTGACCGGGCTGATCGAGGATCCGGGCTCGTTCCAGCGGATCATCACCGATCACCCGGGCATCGTGGACGCGGTCGTGGGCGGGGCGCCGGGGCTGTTGGGCGTACTGACCGGGGGTGGGGTGGTCACCGACGTGAAGGGCGGCGCCGACCTGATCGCCGGCCTCTACCCGGACGGCACACCGGTCGTGACGGACGTGACCGACAGATTCCCGGACCAGCCACGCGGGACCGTCGTGCCGGGCAGCCTCGGTGACATCGTGGACGGCCTCGACTATCGCAACGGGCAGGTTCCGGGAGGCACTCCCGACCGGATCGACGTCAAGAGGATCGTCGATCCGGACGGGACCGAGGCGTTCGTGGTGAACATTCCGGGGACGAAGGACTGGAACCTGCCGTTCAACGGCTTCAACCCGGAGACCAACGACCTCGGCACCAACGTGCGCGTGCTGGGCGGCGATGTCACCGCCAGGCAGCATGCCATCGCCATGGCTCTGCGGGAGGCGGGCGCGTCGAGCACCGATCCGGTGATGCTCGTCGGGCACTCCCAGGGTGGCATGGTCGCAGCGCAGGCGGCACACGACCGCGGCACCGCCGACTTCGACTTCAACGTCACACATGTGGTGACCGCGGGTTCCCCGATCGGACGTGTCGATGTCCCGGACGGCGTTCAGGTCCTGTCCCTGGAGAACGAACACGACCTGGTGCCGCACCTGGACGCGGCGGACAACCCGGACCGCCCGAACTGGACCACGGTCACCTTCGCCGACCAGCAGGGCAGCGCCGAGTCGAACCACGGCACCGAGACGTCCTACCTACCCGCGGGCCGGGCGCTGGACCAGAGCACGAATCCTTCGGTCACCGGGTTCCGCGACAGCGCGTCCGCCTTCCTACCGGGTGGCCGGGACGTACGCATGGAAGTTTCCGTCTACGAATTGGGCCGAAAGCCATGAACGAGAGATCGGTAGTCCGTCGGGGTCTCCTCGTCGCCCTTCTTCTGCTGGTGGCCGGGCTGGCCGGATGCGGGCTGGGGGAGCGGGAACACGAGGCGGCGAGCGCGATCACCCAGCGGCTGCAGAGTGACCTGGAGGGGCGGTCCGAGGTCGCCGGCGCCGAGGTGATCTATCAGGACAACTTCACGGCGTCGCGGCGTGCCGACGCCAGCGTGCGGATCAAGGCCGGCGCCGACGTCGCGGCGGTCACCGACGAGGTGGTCCGCATGATCTGGGCCAGCGAGCTGGAGCCGCTGCGTTCGGTGACGGTCACCGTCTGGGACGAAGCCGACAACCAGCGCAACGAGACCCGGCGCCTCGACTTCGAGGATCCGGCGACCAAGACCGAACTGGAGGGCAAGTACGGGCCACGGCCCGTCTAGGCATCATTTGTCACTACTGACGGTTCTGTTCACGTCACGCTCCGGATGAGACTGGCCGTGACTAGTGAAGGAGGCGCCATGGGCAACAGAGCCGTTGTCTACCAGGGCCCCGGACGGGTCGAGGTGCACGACATCGACTACCCCGGGTACGAGATGCGGGACGGGCCGGGGGTCAACAAGGAGAACGTGGGCCGCCGGACCCCGCACGGAGCGATCCTCAAGACCGTGGTCAGCAACATCTGCGGCAGCGACCAGCACATGGTCCGCGGCCGGACCACCGCCCCGGAGGGGCTGGTCCTCGGGCACGAGATCACCGGTGAGGTGGTGGACGTCGGGCCCGACGTGGAGTTCGTCCGGGTCGGCGACATCGTGTCGGTGCCGTTCAACATCTCCTGCGGCCGGTGCCGCAACTGCAAGGAGCGCAAGACCGGCGTGTGTCTCAACGTCAACCCCGACAGACCCGGATCAGCGTACGGGTACGTCGACATGGGTGGCTGGGTCGGTGGCCAGGCGGAGTACGTGATGGTCCCGTACGCCGACTGGAACCTGCTCCGCTTCCCGGACCGGGACCAGGCCATGGAGAAGATCCTCGACCTGGCCATGCTCAGCGACATCTTCCCGACCGGCTACCACGGCTGTGTGAGCGCGGGCGTGACCACCGGCTCGACCGTCTACATCGCCGGCGCCGGACCGGTCGGGCTGGCCGCCGCCACCTCGGCGTTCCTGCTCGGCGCGGCGGTCGTCATCGTCGGCGACCTCAACGACGAGCGGCTCGCGCAGGCCCGCAGCTTCGGGTGCGAGACGATCAACGTGGCGCACGGTGACCCGGTCGAGCAGGTGCAGCAGATCCTCGGGCGGGCGGCTCCCGCGATCGGGCAGCCGCTGGTCGACTCGGCCGTCGACGCGGTCGGATTCGAGGCCCGGGGACACGGGCGGGACTCGTCGACCGAGATGCCGGCCACCGTGCTGAACTCGCTGATGGACCTCACCCGGGCGGGCGGGGCGATCGGCGTACCCGGTCTGTATGTGACGGGTGACCCGGGCGGGGTGGACGAGGCCGCGCAGGTCGGTTCGCTGTCGTTGCGGCTCGGCCTGGGCTGGGCGAAGTCGCACTCCTTCGTCACCGGCCAGTGCCCGGTGATGAAGTACAACCACCAGCTCATGATGGCGATCCTGCACGACCGGGTGCGGATCGCGCGCAACGTCAACGCCACGCCGATCCCCCTGGACGAGGCTCCGCGGGGATACCAGGAGTTCGACCAGGGGGCGGCCCGTAAGTACGTGCTGGACCCGCACGGCGTACTGCGTTAGGGAACCGTGATGGTCAGGTTCGCCACGTAGCCGGCCGACACCGAACCGGTCACGGTCGCCATCTGGGTGGCGGCCAGGTCGTCACCGAACACCATGTCACTGGCCAGGGTGACCCGGCTCAGGTTGGTGACGCTCTGCGAATAGCCGGTCGCGCTGCTGTAGACCGTCCGTGAGACGGACTCCGGCAGCGCGATCTGCGAGGTCTTCCGGATCGGCCCGGACGCGCTGGTGGCCGCGGCCAGCGACGAGTACACCTCGAAGTGGATGTGCGGCCACCGGCCCGCGTAGCAGCCCGGGTAGATGCTGGTGAACGTCACCGTGCCGGACGAGTTGGTCACCTGGATGCCGCGCAGGTAGTTCTGGTTCGTGACGCCGGACGAGTAGAGCGAGTAGCGCCCGGGCCGGTCGCAGTGCCAGGCGTAGACCGCCGCGCCGACGGTCGGTGTGCAGGCCGAGTTCAGCACGGTCAGCGAGAACTGCAACGGTACGCCCGGCGCGGTGGTGGTCGACGTGCCGAACGACGACCGGATGTCACTGCGCACGATGCCGGAGAGCACGCGCACGTTGGGGCCGTTCGAGCCGTCGGCCGGGTACGGTCCGGCGGTCTCCGAGTCGACCTCGGCGGCGCAGGCGGCGAGGGCCGGGTCGGCGGTGCCGTTGATCAGGGCGCCGCCGGCCACAGCCAGGGCGCCGGCCCCGCCGATCGTGGACAGCATCCGCCGCCGGGTCATGACGGGTAGGTCGTAGGCGAGGCCCTTGTCGTGCACCTCGCGCACGAAGGCATCGTTGTCCTGCATGGGTTCCTCCTTCTGCCGTTGGGGGAGACCGCATCGAAACATCGAAGCCTATGAATGACCTGTGGTTGATCTCCGGCTGGGCATACCGGCTGGGTCATCCCTTGCCCCCGAGGAAAGAGTTCGGGTATCTTTCCCCTCAGGAAACATTTGCCTATGGGGAAGGTGTCCGACATGGATGTCGACGAGGCGTCGAAGGCGCTGGCCGAGATGCGGCGGCGTAACGAGCAGACGCTGCGGCAGGGGAGTCCCAGCCGGCTTCCGGCGTGGTACACGTTCGGGTCCGCGGCCGCCCTCATGCTGATCTGGGCCAGTGGCGATGTGGACGGCTGGCCGGAAGTGGCGATGATCGTCGGCGGGGTCGGTGCCACCCTCGTCCTGACCCGGCTCCTCGAGCGCATCACCGGCGTGCGGTTGAGGGCGCGGGCTCTGCGGGTCGGGCCGATCGCGCTGCTCATCGCGGCCATGCTGATCGTCAGCATCGTGGTGGGCTCGGTGATGCGGCTGTATGACGTCGCCGCGTCCAACACCATCGGTGGCCTGGCCGCGTCGATCGTGCTGATCCTGGCCGTGGGCCCGGTGCAGGCCGCCGCGGCCCGTCCGCGGAAGCGGCCATGAGCGGCGGGCGGCCAGAGGGCTTCAACGAGCTGCTGCACTTCCCGGTCCGGCTCTCGATCGTGTCGCTGCTCGCTCCGGCCGTGCACGTCGAGTTCAGCTTCCTGCGGGAGGCGACCGGGCTCAGCGACTCCGCACTGAGCAAACAGCTCACGAGCCTCCAGGAGGCGGGCTACGTGGAGGTCCGCCGCACCGGCCGCCGGGCCACCGCCGCCCTCACCACCGAGGGCCGCCGCGCCTTGGCCGAACACGCTGCGGCGCTGCGCACCCTCCTGGGCGCCGCCTTCGAGGAGTCACCACCGGTGACCCCGGCCGACGACGTGCTCCGGTGATGATCGCCGAATCCGTCACGGGCGCTCGGCCTCAGCCGGCGGCGGTCCAGCCGCTGAACACCGCCGAGAACGCCACGGTGTCCGGGTGCTCCGGTCCGAGTACGCTCTCGAACTCCTCCGCTGCCCTCTTGATCAGCGCGATCGCTTCCTCGACGCGGCCGTCCTCGTAGTGGGAGATGGCGAGGTTGGCGCGGGCGAGGATGGTGTGGGGGTGCTGGTTGCCGAGGACGCGTTCGCGCTCGGTCAGAACCCGCTCCAGGAGGAGGACGGCCTCCTCGGTGCGGCCGGTGACGTGGTAGGAGGTGGCGAGGTTGGCGCGGGCGAGGATGGTGTCGGGATGCTCGTCGCCGAGGATGCGTTCGCGGTCGCTCAGGACCTGCTCCTCGAGTTGCATGGCCTCTTCGATGCGGCCGTCCTTGTCGTAGGAGAAGGCGAGGTTGGCGCGGGCGAGGATGGTTTCGAGGTGCTTGTCGCCAAGGATGCGATGACAGTCCGCCAGTACCCGTTCTTTGAGGACGATGGCGTCTTCGACACGGCCGTCCTGCTGGTAGGAGGCGGCGAGGTTGGCGCGGGCACGGATGGTGTCGGGGTGCTCGTCGCCGAGGATGCGTTCGCGGTCGCTCAGGACCTGCTCTTGGAGTGCTATGGCGTCCAGGACGCGCCCGTTCTCCCAGTAGGAGACGGCCAGATTGGCACGAGCCCGGATCGTCTCCAGGTGCTGCTCGCCGAGTAGACGCGCCGCCTTCGCGGCGATGCCCTCCTGGTGCTCGATCGCAGACCGGTACAGGCCGGCCTCCATGAGGCCCGTGCCCGCGTAATGAAGAAGATTGTTGACCTTCGGGAACCAGAGCGCCTCATCCGAGGCCTCGTGCAGCGCGATGCTGTTGGCACGGAGTGAGGTGGTCAGATCTGTGACCAGATGGACGTTCTCCGGCCAGATCTCCAACAGGGCATCGGCGGCCACGCGAGCGGCCGCGGCGACGTCATCGGCGGATTCCCGGGCGGCTCGAGCGGTCAGGGCATGGATGCGTACGGCTCGGGCGCTGTCGCCGGGGCTGTGGGTGACCAGGCTGTAGCGGTGGAGGAGTCGGAGCGCCTCCCTGGCCCGGGAGCCGGTGACCGGGGTGCCTGTGGTGGACGACAGGTGGTCGGTGACCACCTCCGTCATCCAAAACGCCTCGGGGTGGCCCGCCGGATCGAGGAGGGAGGCGAGAATGAGTGCGGGGCGGGCCAGGCCGGCCGGTTCGGTGGCGTCGGCGGCCTCCAACGCCAGCAGCAGGGTCGTCGCCACCGGGCGGGTGTAGTCGTCGGGTCGGCTCGTGGCGGGCATCAGTTCGGTCAGGCGGTGGCTGCTGTCGCGGTAGAGGGACAGGTATGTCCGGCAGGGTAGAGCCTGGTTGATCAGGTAAGCGGCGGCGTGGGAGAGCGCGAGAGGCAGATGACCGAGGACCCCGGTCAGTTCAGGGACCGAGTCGTCGAGGCAGACGGCAAGGTCGGCCCTGGTGAGGCGATCGGTGAGGTAGGTGATCGACTCGGCGGGGCTGTACACGTCGATGTCGATCTTCTGGCGGCCGCTGCTCAGGATGGTCGCGTCCTGGAGGCGGGTGGTGGCGAGGGTCCAGCCGGTCGGCCGGGCGGGGGGCCACAGGTCCGCGATGTGTGCGGGGTCGGTGATGTCGTCCAGCACGATCAGCCAGGTCAGGTCGGTCGTGTGCAGCCACTCCAGGAAGGCGGCGGCGTCGGCGCTTTCGTCGGTGCCGGAGACGCCGGGGGCCTTCACCCGCTCGGCGGCCCGGGCGTAGGCGGTGAGGATCTGGTCGGGGCTGCTCGCGGGGACCCAGACGACAAGGTCGGTCCTTCTCTCCGCGATGGCCTGGTGAGCGAACCATGCCGCCAGTTGGGACTTGCCGACCCCGCCACCGCCGGACAGGACGCGGGCGGCGCGGACGGTGTCGTCGTTCTCGCCGAGGACCACGTCGGTGCCCGCGCCGCGAGCCGCCGTGATGCGCTCGCGTAGGCCGGTGCGCGGTTGGAACGCCGAGGCAAGAGGTGGAATCGTGCCTACGCATCGCGGCTCCGCAAGGGAGAGATCATTGCCGGCCACGCCCGATCCGACGGCCGCGATGGGGCCTGCGAAGGCGTCCAGTCTTGTGGCAGCCGGTGCTGCGGTGTCCGTCGAACCCGCCGTGACGGTCGGCCCGGCGATCGAGGCCGGTGCCGCAGTCGACTCTTCTCCTGCTGATGCGGGGCCGAGGGCGGGTGCCGGGTCCGCGGTGGTAGGCGGATCGGGGACGGCCGGCGGCCTGGGTGGGAACAGGTAGGTGGCGGCGAACGTGATCAGGGCGACCAGGACGGCTATCGCGCTCGCCAGTTGGTCGGCGATCTCCAGGCCGGCGCCGAAGAGCAGGGCGGTCAGGCAGGCCACGACGGCGGCGACGAGGATTCGGCCGACCAGGATCGCGCGAGGGGTACGGGGCGGCATTTGGCGGCGGCCTTCCGGCGGGCTGCTGAGAACCGCCATTTTAGGAAGACCGGTCCATGCGGGACAGTCGTCGATCGGGTCAGAAGTAGACGTCCTCGTGGGCCTTGTCGTAGTCGCGGATCTCGGTGAGGCGGTTCTCGGTGACCAGGCGGGCCCAGGTGGGGTTGCCCAGCAGGATGCGGCCCACCGCGACCAGGTCGAACTCGCCGGTGGTCAGACCTTCGGTCAGGCGGGACATGTGGGGGAGAGTGCTGGTCAGGCCGACCGAGCCCACGGTGATCGACGGGAGGCCGGTCAGCTTCTTCGCCCAGCCGGCCAGGTTGAGCGGGGAGCCGGGGAAGGCCGGTTCCCAGAAGCGGCGCTGGGAGGCGTGGAAGGCGTCGGCGCCGGCGTCCGCGAGCACCGTGAGGATGTCGGCGAGCTCGGCGGGTGACTGCGCGATGCGGGCCTGGTAGTCGCGTTCCTTGAACTGGGAGAAGCGGAAGATCACCGGTAGTTCGCCGCGGACCGCGCGGATCACCTCGGCCGGGAGGGCGGCGCGGCGGGCGGGGGAGCCGCCGAAGGCGTCAGTGCGGTGGTTGGTGGCCGGCCAGAGGAACTCGTCCAGGAGATAGCCGTGGGCGCCGTGGATCTCCACGGCATCGAAGCCGGCGCGGGCCGCTACCCGGGCCGACTCGGCGAAGGCCGCCACGATGGTGTCGATGTCGGCGGTGGACATGGCGTGGCCGCCCACCCCGGACGGGGTCCACGCCTCGACGCCGTCGACCGGGCGGCGTTCGCTGCCGAGATGCCATAGCTGGGCGGCGATCCGGCCGCCCACGGCGTGGACCGCCGTGGTGACGCCGCGCCAGCCCGCCTCGGCCGCGCCCGCCGTCATCCGCGGGACGGTGGTCTCGTGGCTCGCGCTCGGGTGGCCGACCAGCGTGCCCTCGGTGACGATCAGGCCGACGCCGTTCTCGGCCCGGCGACGGTAGTAGTCGGCGACCTCCGCGGTGGGCACGCCGCCGGGGGAGCGGAAACGGGTCATCGGCGCCATCACGAAACGATTCGGCAGATCCAGCCCGGCGAGCGTGAACGGGACGTTCGCGGCGGCCAGGCCGAGCGGGCCGGCGGCGGGGGAGCGGTGGGTGGTTGTCGTGGGCATGGGGTGACGCTAAGACTTGACACTGATGTGAGGGTCAAGCGTTGTGAGCCGGGAGACAGGATGCGGATCGGGGAACTCAGCGCCGCCACCGGCGCCAGCGCGCGGTCGCTGCGTTACTACGAGGAGCAGGGGCTGCTCGGCAGCGAGCGCGGCACGGGCGGGCAGCGGCATTACCCGGCGACGGCGATCGAGCGGGTGGGCCTGATCCGGACGCTGCTGGCGGCCGGGCTGTCCACCGCCACGATCCGGGACGTGCTGCCGTGCGTGGCCGACGAGGCGATCCGTACGCCGTGGCTGGCCGGCCGGCTGGGCGAGGAGTTGCACCGGGTGGAGGCGCAGATGGCCGACCTGAACCGCACCCGGGACATCCTGGCTGACCTGGTCAAGCGGTACGCGATCAGCGAGCAACCGTGACCATGCCGCGGCCGGCGATCCGGGAGAGGGTGATCCGGTCGATCTCGGTGTACGGCTGCCTGCTTCCGGGCAGGGCGTCGGCCAACGTCCGCACGGTCAGTGTGGTGGTCTCGCCCGGGGCGGCCGGGACCACGTCGACGGCCAGGAAGGCGTAGGCGTCGTAGCGGACCTGCGACCAGTCGATCGCCTCCGGGACCCGTACCCCCGCTTGTTGTCCTGATTTGCCGATCACCGTCGTCGCGCCGGACCAGACGTAGCTGTTGTCGACGCTTTCCGTGTTGTTCTCCGGATTCCTCGGCCGGTAGCCGCGGTAACGCTCACCCTCGGGCAGCGTGCGCGCGCCGGACGGCTTCACCCCGGGCGGGGTTGGCGCCTCCGGGCCGGGCGCCGGGCGGAACGGGTAGCGGGGCCGCCCGCCGGAGCCGGCGCAGATGTAGGTGACGCCGTCGTCGGCCGGGCGGATCGTGGAGCCGTCCGGTGCGGAGCGGGTCCTACGGCCGAACCGGATCGGGTCGGTCCGTTCGAGCTGGTGGTTGTGGCCCTGGATGGCCAGGTCCACCCGGTACTTCGAGAAGAGCGGGTCGAGGGCGTCCCGGACACCGCCGTCGGAGGCGTGTTTGTCCGAGGTCGAGTAGGCGCACTGATGGAAGAACGCGACGATGAAGTCGACCGTGGTCCCCGACCGCCACTCCCGCAGCACCGACTCCACCCAGCGCACCTGCCGGCCGCCCGAGTAGCCGGTGTTGGTCTGGAGTTCGGCGCACAGATCGTTGGCGTCGATGGCCAGGAAGCCGACGTTGCCGTAGACGAACCGGTACGCCGACGGGCATCCCTGAGGGCCGTTGCCGGGGAGGTCCAGCCGGGCGAGATGGCCACCGTAGCCGTGGTCGCCGTGGATCGGCTCCATGTCGTGGTTGCCGGTGGTGAACATCCACGGGACGAAGGCGGCCAGCGGTTCGATCTGGTTGAGGAAGACGTCCCACACGTACGGGTTGAAGAGGTTCTTTCCGGGCGGCGCGGTGCGGGACATGGCCATGCTGTCGTCGGCGGGCAGGCCCTGACCGCTCGGGTTGGCGTAGCAGATGTCCCCGGCGAGCAGCGCGAACACCGGCTTCTGAGTGCGCATCAGATCGACCTGGGTGACCGCCGGCCACGGATCGGCGCCACCGGTCCCGGCCACCGGATCGGTGCTCAGATAGGAGTTGTTGTCGAAGACGGCGGCGGGCCAGGCGCCTCCGGCCCGGCGGACCACGGCCGGCTGCTGATGCCAGGAGTGCCGCGGGTCGGTCGGCGCCGTGTGCGTGCCGAGGTCGGCGAACGCGGTGAAGGTGAAGGGCGCGGCCACCGTGCCGTACCCGGCGGAGAAGCGGGCGGCCGCCGGCCCGGGGGCGGCGGTGAAGTGGGCGTCCCCGGTCACGGTGCCGTCGGAGAGGCGGATCCGGTAGTGGTGCACGGCGCCCGGTGTCAGCCGGTCCATCACCGCCTTGACGTAGAACTGGCTGCACACCGGGCCGCCGATGATCGCGTCGCTGCCGGTCAGGTGACGGATCTCGGCCGGGAAGGTCGCGCCGTAGCCGCCCGGCGTGGTGCCCACCTCGACGATCGCCCGCAGCCCGGTCGGCAGCTTGCCGGTGCTGCTCACGAGCTGAGCGGTGACCGCCATCGCCCGCCGCGGCACGCCGTCGGCCCCGGGCACGAACGACAGGTGGCGGCCGGAGACCACCACCCCGGCCCGCCCGGCCGTGCCCCCGCCGGCCGCGAGCGCCACACCGGCCAGCCGGTACTGGGCGTACACCAGACCGCCGCCGGTCAGCGCGGCCCGCAACGCCGCCCGCCGGCTGACCCGGTGCCGGGCCAGGATCCGGTCGTTCAGCTCGGTGTACTCGTCGATCGTCTCGGGACCCATGCCCGATATGATGCCAAAATCACCTGTACGGAGGGAAACGTCCTGACATCAGGTCGGGGGTCGGGGTGCCGGCCAGCTTCTCGAACGCGACCGGGTCGGTCACCATCCGCCACGTGTGGAAATCCTGGCGCCCGGACGCGAAGGCCGCCTTGTAGCGGAACAGCGAGTCGTCCGCCCCGCCCACCCCGCCGCCGATGTGGTGCACCAGGTTGCCGTGCTCCCGGCCCCACCGCCGGACCTCGTGATAGAGCAGTTTGTCCGCCCACCAGATCTGCCCGTCCCGGGTGGACTGGAGATGCGTCTGCATGATCCGCCGGTACGCGAAGAACAGGTTCCCGCCCAGCACCTCCCCGTCCCGCACCGCCACGGCCAGGTGGACGTGCCCGTCGAGCGCCTCCCGCAGCCGCTGGAAGTGATCCCGGTCGAAGAAGTAGAACGCCGTGGCCCCGACCCGCCGCATGGTGGCGTGGTACGTCTCCACCCACGCGTCGAGCAGCCCCCAGTCGTCGAAGACGATCTCCACCCCGGCCCGGCCCGCCTTGTTGATCTGGTTGCGGTGGCTCCGGTGGGTCTCCTGCCAGAGCCGCTCGGGGCTCAGGGTGAGGTCCACCGAGACGGTCTCCCCGTGGTGGACGACCGTCCCGGTGCCGGCCAGCACGGCCGCCGCGGACGGCAGCAGCGGATGCAGCCGGGCGAAGACGCTGATCACGTCGTTGGTACGCAGTACACCGGCCATCGCCAGGGTGGCCCGCTCCCAGAACCCGGTCTCCGACGGTGGCACGTCACTGACCGGCCCGGGGTAGCCGTACGGGGAGACGGCGTCCCGTAACCCGGTGCCCGGCACGTCGCGCAGCACCAGGGGAAGCAGTAACACCTGGCCCATCTCGTCGTACCGGAACGCGACCGGCGTGCCCCCGGAGAGCCGGGCGTCGAGCGTCACGTAGGAGGGCAGGTGGTAGACGTCGTGCTGGACGCGCCGCAGCGCCTCGGTCCATGCCGGGTCGCCGGGTTGCAGCAGGGCGCCTTCGGCCATCGGTCATCCCCTTCGGTCGGGTGTCACGCCGTATTCGGTATCGCCTGGCCCGCCGCCACGGGATGGGTCGTCGTGGGCCGGCGCCGGGCCCGGCTGGACCGGCGCGCGCTCAACGTCCACCGCAGCAGCGTGCGGGGGACCGTGCTCTGCGTCGCCATGTGCAGCAGGTACCGCCACGTCGGATATTCGCCGCGCCGGTTCGACAGCGCGTACGAGAAACGTTTGGCCGGAAGATTCGCGTACTCGGGCATCCGCTCGAACCACGCGCTGCTCGCCCGCGCCGCCTTCTGCAACGGCGCCAGCGCCGCCTTGCGGCGATGCTCGTAGCGTTCCAGGGCCACCGGCAGATCGTCACCGGAGGCGACGGCGTCCGCCAGCGCCATCGCGTCCTGCATGGCCAGCTTCGTCCCGGAGCCGATCGCGAAGTGCGTGGTGTGCGCCGAGTCTCCCATCAGGACGATGTTGCCGTGGTCCCAGCGCTGGGCGGTGACCCGGCGGAAGTTCAGCCAGCCGGTGCCGCCGACCTCGGCCCGATGGTCGATCAGGTCGGCGCCGTCCAGATGCTTCGCGAAGATCTCCGCCAACCGGGCCGTCCCGGCACGCGCGTCCATCTCGTCGAAGCTCAGGCCGGCCCACGTCTCCGGGGTGCACTCCACGATGAACGTGCTGGTCCTGGAATCGAACGGGTACGCGTGGAACCAGATCCACCCGGCCTCGGTCTCCTCGAACCCGAAGGTGAACGTGTCGAACACCTTCGGCGTGCCCAGCCAGATGTAGCGGTTCCGGGCGACCTCCACCTCGGCGCCGAAGTGCTCGGCGTGCGCCTCCCGGATCCGGCTGCGTGCCCCGTCGCACGCCACGATCAGGTCGGACGGCGGCAGATCGGACAGGTCGGCCAGCTCGTCCGAGTACCGGATGTCCACACCGAGCTCGACGGCCCGCTCGGCGAGGATCTCCAGCAGCCGGTGCCGGCCCAGGCTGAACCCGTAGCCGGCCAGGTGGGTGTCCGGTTTGCCGGTGGCCCGCACCGCGTACTCGTCCCACTTGTAGGCGGCGTCCCAGATCCGCCCGGCGCTGACCGGGTCGTACGCGAACAGGTCGTCGAGCAGGTCGTCCCAGAACACGACACCCCAGCCCCAGGTGACCCCGGCCGGATTGCGCTCCAGGACGGTGACCTCGTTCTTCGGGTCCGCGAGCTTCGCCAGCGTCGCGAAGTACAGGCCGGCGGGACCGCCGCCGACGCAGGTGATCCGCATGACGATGCTCCTCAGCGGTAGGACGGGAAGGTGGTGGTCAGGTCGGCCGGGTCGGCGCCGGGCTTGCGTTCGCGGACCAGTTCCTCGTACGCCTCCGGGTCGGCGACCACGCGCCAGGTGTGGAACGGGTGCCGGCTGGGCGAGAACCCGGCCTTGTACGAGAAGAGCGAGTCGTTCGCGCCGCCCTTGCCCCCGCCCAGGTGGAACACCCGGTCGCCGCGCTGCTTGCACCAGCGGCGCACCGAGTCGTAGAGCAGCTCGTCGGCGTACCGTTTCGGCGCCCGCCGGGTGGACGAGACGTATCCGGTGGCGATCCCGTCGTACGAGAAGAAGGTGTTGCCACCCACCACCTCGCCGTCCTCCAGCGCGACGACCAGGTGCATCCGGTCGCCGACCGCGTCGTGCAGCGCGGTCAGGTGCTCGACGGTGAAGAAGTAGTACGACGTCGCGCCGACCCGCCGCATGTTGTCGTGGTAGACGTCGACCCACTCGCCGAGCCGGCTCCAGTCGTCGAACACGATCTCGGTGCCCGCACGTTTCGCCCGGTTGATGTGGTTGCGGTGGTCACTGCGGGTCTGCTTCCACATCTCCTCCTCGTCGACGGTCAGATCCATGGAGACGGTCTCGCCGTGGTGGACCAGGCCGCCGTGCGCGGAGAGGACCGGCGCGGGCGCGTCGAACAGCGGGTGCGTCCGGATGAACGCCGAGACGATGCCCTCCTCCCGCAGCGTCGCGACGAACGCCGCGCACGCCTGGTCCCAGAACACCGGGTCGCCGCGGCCGACCGGGCCGGGATACCCGTACGGGGAGATCGCGTCCCGCAGCCCGGAGCCCGGGATCTCCCGCAGGATCAGCGGGATCAGCAGCCGCCGGCCGTGCCTCTCGTAGTGGAACGCGGCCGGCGCCCCGCCGTAGAGCCGGGCGTCCAGAACCACGTAGTCCGGCACGTGGTACATGTCGTGACCGACGTGCTGGAGTGTCTCCTTCCACTCGCGGGCCGCCGGATCCAGCAGCGATGCCGTCATGTCGCTTTGTCTCCTTCCGGCGTTCAGGCCCGCAGCAGGCGGGCGTTGAGCGCCATGTTCGCGGCGAACTGATCGTTCACCACCTGGTGTCTCTCCAGCCGCAGTTGCACGGCCGGGTCGTAGCGGCCCAGCTTCACGAAGCCGTCGGACCACCAGCCGTTGTCGGTTCCGGTGCCGTCCACGTAGGCGTGATAGGTCGTCCCGCCGGGCCAGACCACCTTGGTCAGCAGGGCCGAGAACGCCGCCATGTCCGCCGTCGACCAGCCCTGGCCGCGGTCGTGGGCCTCCACCACGTACGTGACCACCGCGTTGCCGTGGCCCACGTCCTGGCCGGGCCGTTTCATCGAGCCCCACACGTCGCTCCAGAACCAGGCGGTCGGCTCCGCCGGATTGCGCCGCAACTGCCCGCGCAGCCGGGTGCTGATCTCGTCGACCACCGCGTTGCACCGGGCTTTGCGGCCCTGGTCGGCGGTGAGGTGGGCCAGGTTCATGGCGATCAGCGCCCAGTGCGACGCCATGTGGGTGCGCTCGCGGTAGACGTAGTCCTTCGTCCCCCGGGTGTGCCACTTGTCGAAGACGTCGGTCTCGGCGAAGGCGAGCAGCCGGGCGTAGCGGGCCCGGTACCGGGCGTCGGTCAGGCCCTTCATGGCGACCAGCAGGTTCGTGCCGTAGCGCCACAGGTACGACTCGTAGAGCGGCACCTCGTCGCCGCCCTCGCCGGAGCTGCTGGACGCCCAGCCGGAGAACCGGTCCCGGAACGAGCTCTTCGGCAGCGACTTCGACGGGCGGGCCGAGGCCACCACGTTCTCCATGAACGTCAGCCCGCGGTCCAGGTAGCGGTGGTCGCCGGTGGCCCGGAACATCGCGGTGCACGCGTCGATGTCGTACGCCAGGTCGTAGTGGTCCCGGCTGTCCGTGGACCGGCTCAGCGGCAGCCCGTTGCGCAGCGAGTAGTCCCAGCTGCGCAGATAGACCCCGGTCCAGTAGGCCACCGTCTTGATCTTCAGCGCCTCCTGCATCGAGGGCGGCGGGACCGGCATCGGATCACGGACGTCCGGCACGTCCTCGCCCGCCGCCCGGACCAGGTGCAGCCCGGCCGCGCCCGCGACCGCCGCCCCGCCGAGCGAGGCCACCAACAGGGTCCGCCGCCTCATTTCGCCACCGTCGCCAACGGAGTCACGGGAGTGGGCGCCGGCGCCGGCGCGACCAGGGCCGCCGCGGCCGCCATCGCCGCGAACATCCAGGCCAGCCGGGAGTCGTAGTAGTCACCGGAGAACAGGCCGCTGAGCGCCACGAAGACGGCCGACGCCACGGCCAGCCCGGTGAGCTGGGGCCGGTGCCCGCCACCGTGGACGATCCGGGTCCACAGCAGCACCGACAGGGTGAGCAGCCCGAGACCGATCAGCCCGCCCTCGGCCGCGACCGCGAGCACGTAGTTGTGTGGATATTCGACGGCCTGGTTGACGCCGATCAGGCCGTAGAACCCGTCGACGCCGGCGCCGCCGATCGGATGGTCGGCGAAGAGGCGGACCGCGGCCATCCAGATGTCGGTCCGTCCGGAGAGATATTGTTCCTGCACGGTCTGTTCAACGAACCGTTCCTGGAAGAGGTCGGTGAACTCCGGCGGAGCCAGCGCCCAGATCAGGCCCACCGCGGCCAGTGAGACCACCACCGACGCCGCGATCCCGGCGGCGCTCAGCCGGTGCCGCAGCTTGAGCAGTGCGGCGAAACCGACCACTCCACCGGCCACCAGCGTGCCGCGCGAGCCGGACAGCACCGTGGCCAGCAGGAAGAGCGGGATCACCAGCAGCGGCAGCACCCGGCCGGTCAGCATGAACAGGGCGATCGCGCTGATCACGCCGAGCACCTCGATCCGGGCGAACACGTTGGGCCCGCCCCCGAAGGCCGAGTAGCGGCCCTGCTCACCCGGCCCGCTGATGAAGATCGCGGCCAGCGCGTAGACGATCGCGGCCACGAAGAACAGCTGGAAGGTGAACCGGATGACGGTCTCCGGGTCGCCGGTCGTGTACTGGTAGGTCGCCACCAGCAGTACGCCCAGCAGCACCAGGTCCAGCACCTGCGGACCGACCCGGGCGGCCGGCGGGGCCCACAGCGCCGAGGCGATCTGGAAGAGGAAGAACAGCAGGGCCACGATGATCCAGCCCTCCCGTCCCGCCTTCCTGCTCCGCAGCTCGGCGGCATTCAGGATCAGGACGGCCAGCGCGATGAGCACGCCGATCACCCGCAGGTCCACCCAGGCCAGATCGACCAGCCCGGCCCGGTCCAGCGTGTACCGGCCGCCGATCGCCACGAGGATCAGCAGCAGCCCGGGGGCGAGGAACGCCCGCCTCATCGTTCTCTCACGAGGTTCGTCGCGATCATCGCGAACACCAGGCAGGCGCCGTACCCCGCCAGCGACCCGTAGGCCGCGCCGAGAATCCCGAGCCGCGGGATCAGCAGGAGGTACGCCGCGAAGCTCACCACGAAACCGATGATCTCGGCGGCCGACACCAGCCCGCCGTGCCCCTTCGCGATCAGCAGGCCCAGGCTGACCCGGGACACCGCGTACAGGCCGGCCGCCACCACCAGCGGCAGCACGACCACTTTGGCGTCCGCGTAGTCGTGGCCGAACAGCGGCTCGATCAGCAGGTACAGGCCACCGGCCACGATCGGGACCACCACCAGGGCGTACGCGCCGACGGCCAGCAGGATCGGCGCGGTCCGCAGCGTGCCCTCCCGGTGCGACGCCCGCCACCGGCCCAGACGGGAGTCGGCGTAGGCCCGCACCGGCCATGCCAGCAGCTCGGTCATGGTCGCCACCGACGCGTAGTGGCCGAGCGCCGCGGTGGACGCCAGCGCCGGGATGACCAGGCGGTCCACCCGCAGCATCGCCATGTTGGACAGCGCGGCCGGGAACAGCGCCAGGCCCTCCCGCCGGACCTGACGGTTCACCGCCGGGTCCAGCGGGGTGGCGGCCGCGGTCACCGGCAGCCGCGTCCAGATCAGCAGGTAGACGACGGTGGGCGTGGCGCCGGCGAACAGGTAGGCCAGGAACCACAGCTCGGGACGGGCGGCGCCGGACACGTACAGGCCGATCAGCATGGCCAGCAGCAGCAGCGCCTCGAGAACCCGGGCCACCAGGAAGTCCCGGACCCGGCCCACCGCGATCGCGATCGACCGGGTGGCCAGGCTGGTGGCCTCGATCAGCGCGAACACCGCCAGCATGGCGACGATCACCCCGCTCGGCGTCAACCGGTCCGGCGCGGCCAGGTGCCAGATCACCGCCCCGGAGAGAAAGACCAGACACGGTACGGCGAGCAGGCGGGCGTACGCGCGGACCGCCGGAGCGGGCGCCACGTTGTGGTAGGCGGCCACGAAGCTGCGCTCGGTGCCCATCAGCAGGACCTGGGTGGCCAGGTACACCACCTGGAGCATCAGGGCGACCTCACCGCGATGGGTGGGGCTGAGGGACCGGACCATCAGGATGTTGGCCGCCATCGCCACCCCGCCGGTCAGCACCTGCGAGGCCAGCAGCTGGACGGACGGCTCCCGCAGCACCCGTCCGGCCAGTGCCGCCCGGGCCGGCGCGGTCTCCTCGACCCGCAGCTCACTCACCGCGCCGCTGCTCCTCGTCCGGAGTGGCCGCCGGCTCCTCCCGCGACGCCTCGCGCTGTGTGGGAACCTCCGGCGTCTCCGGCTCGGGCGCCTTCTCGATCTCCGGCTTCACCACCCGGGCCCGGCCGCGCGCCGTCCCGACCGGAGGCAGCGAGACGAACGTGTCCTCTAACCGGGCGGACGGCTGATCCCCGTCCAACCCGAAGATCAGATCGGGGCTGTCCGCGCCGCCGACCTGGGCGGAGTCCTGCCAGGAGCCGCCGGTCGGCAGCTTGCGCGGCAGGGAGTTCAGCACCGCGCCGGCCAGCCGGGCGCCGACCCGTTGCAGCAGGTCGATCGACTTCTCCACATCGGCCGTCCGGGTCCGGTTGGCCCGCACCACGAGCAGCGCGTCGTCGGTGACGTGGGCCAGCACCGACGCGTCGGCCACCCCGTGCAGGGCGGGCGCGTCCACCAGCACGATGTCGTACCGCTCGGTCAGGGTCCGGACCGTGGCCGGCAGCCGGGGCGAGGCCAGCAGCTCACCGGGGTCCGGCGCGTGCTCCCCGGCCGGGAGCACGGTCACCCGGCCGCCCAGCGAGCTCTGGAGCACGTCCGGCACGCGGGCGGTCCCGGCGAGCACCTCGGCCAGCCCGGGCGAGGCTTCCAGCGACAGGTAGCGGCCGACGCCGGGCGTACGCATGTTGGCGTCGACCAGCACGACCCGCGCCCCGGTCTCGGCCATCGCTATGGCCAGCCCGCACGCCACCGCCGTGGTGCCCTCCTTCCGGCTCGCACCGGTGAGCAGCAGCGACCGGCCGCGTCGCGGGATGCCGGCGTGCGGGTCGGCGAGCACCGGCAGCAGGCTGCGCAGCCGCCGGAACGCCTCGGCCAGCGCCTGATCGGGGTGGCCGTCACGGGGCCGCCCGCCGATCGAGATGACCCCGACCGAGTCCAGGCCGAGGCGCCGCAGATCGGCCTCGTCGGTGACCGTACGGGCCGTCGCCTCCCGGACCGCGACCGCGACCGCCCCGATGAGCAGCCCCAGCACGGCGGCGAAGCCGGCGTTGCGGCCCAGGTTGCCCGGTTCCTCCACGGTGACCGCGTCCTGCACGATCGAGACCGCCGGGGCGGGCCCGTCCCGCGGGTCGGCCGGCGCGCCGATCTGCCGGGCCAGGCCGACCAGGACCGCCGCCGCGGTCGTGACGATCTGCCGGCTCTCCTCCTCGGAGTCGGCGACCGCCGACACCACCAGCAGGTCGGTGCCCTCACGCACCTGCGCCGACAGGCTCTTCTGCACCTCGCCGGCGGTGACGTCGGGGCCCATCCGGTCGACCACGGCCTGGGCCACCCGGGGGCCGGTCAGCAGGGCGATGTACGAGTTGAGGCGCCGTGCCCCGGCGTCCGGATCGCCGGTGCCGGCGCTGACGAAGAGGGTCAGCGACGATTTGTAGCCGGGTGACCCGGCCGCCGTCAGGCCCGCCGCGATGCCGGCCGCCACCAGCACCGGAACCACCAGCCAGAGCCATCGGCGCCGGCAGGCCCGTACGTAAGCGCGCAGTTCCACGCTGACTTCCCCCGATTCGTCAGGACTGGACGGACTGCTTCTTCCGGCGTGCCGATCGGTTCAGCACCGCCTCGAACTCCTCGAACAGCAGGTCCCGGGAGAACCTCTCGACGGCCAGCCGGTACGCGGCCTCCCGGGCCCGCTTCAGCCACACCTCGTCACGCAGGTGCCGGACCAGCTGATAACCGGCCTCGTCGGTGTCCTCCGGGTCGAGCACCAGGCCGGCCCCGGTCTCGGTGAGCAGGTCCGCCTGCCAGCCGCCGTAGTTGATGGCGATCGGCCGGGACGCGGCCAGCGCGTCGAAGAACTTGTTCGCCGAGTTGTCCCACAGCCCGCGGATCGGCCGGACCGTGCTGCTCGACATGGTGGCCGCGCCGAGGATCACCGGCAGCTCCGACTTGGGCACCTTCTCCCACATGTGCACCACGTCACCGAGCAGGCCCAGTTCGGCGGCGAGCGCCTTGGTCGGCTCCCACTCCCTACCGTGTCCGACGATCAGGAACCGCACGTCCGAGTCCAGCTCGCGGGCCCGTCGCATGGCCCGGACCAGGTACTCCACGCCGTTCACCACGCCGAGCGCCCCGGTGTAGACCAGCAGCGGCCGGTCACCGAGCCAGTCGTGCGACTCGCGGAACCGGCGCACCCGCTCCTCGTCGACGGCGAACAGGTCCAGGTCGGCGGCGTTCGGGATGACCGTGGTCGGGGTGCCCGGGCGGCGCGCCACCACGCCGGCGGCCATGCCGGGGGAGAGGGCGATCACCTCGGACGCGTTGCGGTAGGCGAAGCTCGCCAGGCCGCCGGCGAGGCGCTGGACGACCGGGTTGCGCAGCGCCCCCATCTCGATCGGGACCTCCGGCCAGAGGTCGCGGACCTCGAAGACGAACGGCGCCCGGCGCAGCTTCGCGGCGATCACGCCGGGCACCGCCACGGTGAGCGGGGTGCTGGTGGCGAAGACCAGGTCGGCCCGGAGGCGGGCGGCCTTCGCGGTGGCCAGGATCATGAACTCGGCGAACGCGCGGATCCGCCGGGCGTACGACATGTTGTTGTTGTAGGGGACCCGGAACCAGTGGACCGTGACGCCGTCCTCGTCCGTGGTGCGCCAGCCCAGGTCCCGGGCGCCCGGGGTGATGTCGGTGGTGATCACGTCCACCGTGTGCCCGCGGGCGACCAGGCGGCGGGCCTGCTCGTAGGAGCGGATCCCGCCGGCCATGCCCGGGTTGCAGTAGTACTGGTGGATGTAGACGATCCGCATCTCGGCTCAGCCCTCCCGGATCGCGCCGACGACGCGTTCCCGGTCGTGTTCGGTCAACGCGGATCCGCTGGGCAGGCACACCCCGCGGCGGAACAGGTCGGCGCTGACCCCGCCGCCGCGCACCACACAGTCCTGGAAGACCGGTTGCAGGTGCATCGGCTTCCAGGCGGGCCGGGCCTCGATGTCGCGCTGCGCGAGCCGGGCGATGAGCCGGTCCCGGTCGTCGCCGTCCACCAGCGCACAGCTGAGCCAGTAGTTCGGGGTGCCGTAGCCGGCGACCGGCATGAAGGTGAGCTCCGGCAGCGCGGCCCGGTAGTACTCGAACGTCGCCTTCCGGGCCGCGATCATCTGGTCGAGCCGCTGGACCTGACCCCGGCCCACCGCGGCGAGCAGGTTGCTGAGCCGGTAGTTGTAGCCGACCGTCCGGTGCTCGTAGTGCGGCACCGGCTCGCGGGCCTGGGTGGACAGGTGCCGGGCCTGCTTGGCGACCCGGCCGTCGTCGGTGACGAGCATCCCGCCACCACCGGTGGTGATGATCTTGTTGCCGTTGAAGGACAGCACCCCGGCCAGCCCGAACGACCCGGCCGGCTGCCCCCGGTAGGAGGCGCCCAGGGCCTCGGCGGCGTCCTCGATGAGCGGGACGCCGTACCGGTCGCAGGCCTCCATCAGCGGGTCGTAGTCGGCGCACTGGCCGTACATGTCGACGGTGATCACCGCCCGGGGCAGCTGTCCCCGTTCGGCGCGGGCCCGCAGCTCCTCGGCGACCAGGGCCGGGTCCACGTTCCAGCTGTCCGGGGTGGAGTCCACGAACACCGGGCGGGCGCCCAGGTAGACCACCGCGTTCGCGGTCGCCGCGAAGGTGAACGACGGCACCAGCACGGTGTCGCCGCGCCGCACCCCGGCCGCGATGAGGGCCAGGTGCAGGGCGGCGGTGCCGCTGCTCAGCGCCACCGCGTGCCGCACACCGACGACCTCGGCGACCTGCTCCTCGAAGGCGTCCAGGTCGGGGCCGACCGGGGCCACCCAGTTCGAGTCGAAGGCGTCCAGCAGGAGCTTGCGCTCGAGGTCGCCGACGTCCGGTGGGGACAGGTAGATGCGGGTGTCAGTCATGGACGCGCGTCCTCACCGCCAGGATCGGCCAGGCGGGGTGCAGACCCTGCCGGTGGATGAACATCGGATCGCCGCCGGCGTGCATGGCCGGCCGTAGGGTGGTCGCGAAACTGCGGTAGCCGGCCTCGCGGGCCACCTCCACGTCCCGCTTGCGGAAGTCGACGGCGGGGTGGCCGTACGGGGCGGCGAAGTCCCGGACCTCCACACCCAGCTCGTCCTCGATCTCCCGTTTGGAGTCGACGATCTCCCGGGCCGCCGCGGCGTCGTCCTGGTCGGCGAGCCGGTGATGGCTGACCGTGTGCGACCCGAAGGCGAACCCGGCGGCCCGCAGCTCCCGGCAGTCCTGCCAGGTCAGGTTCCCCGGCTGCCCGACCATGCCGGAGGTGACGAAGAACATCGCCGGCACGCCCATCTCCAGCAGCATCGGCGCGGCCACGTCCCGCCAGGTCGGGTGGGCGTCGTCGAAGGACAGACAGAACACCGGCTCGGTCAGCGGGAGCTCACCGCCGAGCACCCGTAACGCCTCGTCCCAGGACACCATCGGCCCGATCGCGGACAGCGCCCCCAGGTGGCGGCGGAAGTCGCGGGAGTACTCCGCGGGAACGTCGTGGTAGAAGGGGAAGTACAGGCCGGGGGTACGGGGCAGGCGGCGCCGGAGCCCCGCCGCGGCCAGGATGCGACCCTGCAACCGGGGCCGGGCGCGCAGCCGGCTGCGCAGGCCCAGCTCGTTCAGGCGTCGTTTGAAGGCTGTGGGCGGCTGCATGGGATCGGCACCCTCCCGCTCGTTCGACAGGTCACGGCCACGGGTCGTCGCCCCGCGGCCTTCACCCACGATTGCAAATGCGCGAGAGGTGCGGCAGTAGCAATTGTCATAATGAACGCGAAAGATATTCGCGTCAATTGAAAATAGGCCCGATCGGCTTCTTGCGGAATGGTCTTATGGTTGAGCATCATCGTGCCGGCCGTGCTGTAATTCGATCGGGGACCCCATGTTGAAGTTGCACCGGGTGGAACCGTCCGCCGAGCTCTGGGCGGACCGGGCCACCTACGAGGATCGCCTGATCTTTCACACCCGGGAGTGGATCCGCTTCGTCGCCGAGTGCCAGCGCGCCGAGCCGCTGCTCGCCGTCGTCACCGACGGCGGGCGGCCCGTCGGCCACTTCACCGGGCTCCTGGCCAGGCGTTTCGGCATGCGGATCCTGGGCAGTCCGATGGCCGGCTGGACCACGTCGTACGTCGGTTTCAACCTGCGCCCGGGTGTCTCCCGCCGCGCCGCGCTGGAGGCGCTGATGCCGTTCGCCTTCGGCGAGGTCGGCGCCGCCCATCTGGAGATCCGCGATCGTGGCCTGACGGAAAACGATCTCGGCGGCCTCGGACTGCGCTGGGACGCCGCGCCCACCGCGGTCATCGACCTGAATCCGACAGAGGATCAACTCTTCGGGGCGATGGCGAGCGCGTGCCGCCGAAACATCCGCAAGGCCGCGAAGTCCGGCGTCGTCATCGAGGACGCGGGTGGTGATCCCGCATTCGCCGACGAATTCTACGATCAATTGCGTGATGTATTCGCCAAACAGAATCTGGTGCCGACCTATTCGGTGGACAGGGTTCGGTCGTTGATCCGTCACCTGGCCCCGGCCGGCAACCTCCTGCTGCTGCGGGCCCGCGACGCCGACGGCCGCAGCATCGCCACCGCCGTCCTGCCCTGGTACCACCGCACCATGTACTTCTGGGGCGGCGCCAGCTACCGCCCGTTCCAGCACCTGCGCCCCAACGAGGCTCTCATCTGGCACGCGCTGCAATGGGCGAAGGAGCGTGGCGTCACCGAGTTCGACTTCGTCGGCGGGAACGCGTACAAGGCCAAGTACGGCACCACCGAGGTCCCGGTCCCATGGGCGCGCCGCTCCCGGTCGCCGCTCGTCGCCCACCTGCGCGACGCGGCCAAACAGGGCTTCGCCCTGAAACAGCGCACGGTCGCCCGCCTCACCCGCCAGTCGGTGGCCATCCCCGGCTGACCCCCCATTTCGTACGCCCATCGCCGCCCCCGCCGAATCCACTCCGGGTGAGGGGCGAGCCGGGTTGAAAGGCGATGAAACATGCGCAACTCCTGGCTGAAATATCTGTGCGGGGGAAGCAGTGTCGGAAGGCAGTGATTTTCGTCATCCGGGGCGCTGTCGTGATGATCAAAGCGCAGGTGGCGCGGGACTTCTAGCTGCACCGTCCACTGTGCCACACGCATTTTGACATCGGCCTGAAACATTGTGAAAGAACTGCAAGAACTTGCAGAGAGTGGTGGATATCAATAGCGTGCGTTTCTGTGGTCCGGCCGGCCATGTCCGTATCGCGCTCCGTCCCGGTGGAGCGCGCGGCATTCGACCGAGGGAGACGTCATGCGACAGGACCGGAGCGGCCCGGACCCGGAACGGAACGAGCGGAGACGACGGACCGCCACCGCGCTGATCGGTGCGGGCGCCATGCTGATCGCACTGCTCGGCGCGCCGAGCCCGGCCCGGGCGGCGGAGAGCGGGCCGAAGGTCGCGGGCGCGGTGGCCGAAGCGGTCGAGGGCGGGCGCGACGCCACCTTCTGGGTGGTGCTGCGGGACCGTCCCGACCTCGCCCCGGCCGCCAAGGCCAAGGGCAGGGCGCGGGCGAAGGCCGTCCACGACGCGGCGCGCGCCAGCACGGCCCGGCACCAGAGCGGGCTGCGGAAGCTGCTGACTCAGCGGAAGGCGCGGTTCGAGCAGTTCTGGATCGCGGACACCGTCAAGGTCACCGGCGACGCCGCGCTGCTCAAGGAGGTGGCGGCCCGGCCCGAGGTGAAGGCGGTGCTGCCGGACACGCCGGTCACCCTGCCGGCGCCGGTCGCGGGTGCGGTGCAGGCGGCCGTCGACGCGAACGAGTGGAACGTGGACCGCATCGGCGCGCCCCGCGTGTGGGGCGAGCGGGACGACCGCGGTCAGGGGATCGTGGTCGCCAACGTGGACACCGGGGTGCAGTTCGACCATCCGGCGCTGGCGGCGAGCTACCGGGGCCGGCAGGCGGACGGCACCGTCCAGCACGACTACCACTGGTTCGATCCGGCGCACGTCTGCCCGGACGCGAACCCGTGCGACAACAACGGGCACGGCACCCACACCATGGGGACGATGGCCGGATCCGGCGGCATCGGGGTGGCGCCCGGGGTCACCTGGATCGCGGCGAAGGGCTGCGAGTCCAGCTCGTGCTCGGTGGCCGCGCTGCTCGGGGCCGGGCAGTGGATCGTCGCGCCGACCGACCGCAACGGCCAGAACCCGCGGCCGGACCTCGCGCCGGACGTCGTGAACAACTCGTGGGGCGGGGCGTCCGGCTTCGACCCGTGGTATTCCGACGTGGTGCGGTCGTGGGTGGCGGCGGGGATCTTCCCGGCCTTCTCCAACGGCAACGCGGGCCCGGGCTGTGCCACCGCGTCCACGCCGGGCTCCTACACCGACACCTACTCCTCCGGCGCAACCGACGTCAACGACGCGATCGCGTCGTTCTCCAGCCGGGGCACCGGCCAGGACGGCGGCGTGAAGCCGGACCTGTCGGCGCCGGGCGTGGACGTGCGTTCCAGCGTCCCGGGCGGCGGATACGCCTCCTACAGCGGCACCTCGATGGCCTCCCCGCACACCGCCGCCACGGTGGCGCTGATCTGGTCGGCGGCGCCCACGCTGCGCCGGGACGTGGCCGCCACCAGGGAGATCCTGGACGAGACGGCGATCGACACGAACGACACCACCTGCGGCGGGACGGCCACCGACAACAACGTGTTCGGGCAGGGACGGCTTGACGCGTACGCCGCGGTGAATCTGGCGCTGCGCCCGGCCGGACGCCTGACCGGGACCGTGACCGGCGCGGGTGTGCCCCTGGCCGGCGCGACCGTCGCGCTCAGCGGGACCGCCGCCCGGGCCGCGACGACCGGCGCGGACGGCGGCTACCGCTTCGGGCGGCTGCCGGCCGGCGACTACCGGATCCGGGTGACCGCGTTCGGCTACGACACCTACGAGACCGGCGTGACGATCACCGCGAACGACGGCTCCGACGTGGACGCGGCACTCGCCGCCAGCCGTTCCGGTGTCGTCTCCGGGCACGTCAGCGGCGCCGGGGCGGCACTCGCCGGCGCGACTGTCGCGCTCACCGGCACGCCGGTCACGGTCACCACCGGCGCCGACGGCGGGTTCCGGCTGGCCGCGCCGGTCGGCGACTACGAGCTCACCGTCCGCCCGCCCGGCGGATGCTTCGCCGCCGCCACCCGGTCCCTCACGGTCGGCGGCGACCTCACGCTCGACGTCCCGCTCGATCAGAACACCGACCGGTACGGGCACAGTTGCGTCCCCGCCACCGAGGAGTACCGGGCCGGGACCGACCTGCTGGCCCTGACCGGCGACGACGCGGCCACCGAGATCACCCTGCCGTTCGCCGTGCCGCACTACGGAACCGCCCGCACCCGCGCCTGGGTCAGCACCAACGGTGTGATCGGGTTCGGGACGGTCAGCTCGGCGTACACGAACCTGGCGCCGCCGAACAGCCTGGAGCCGAACGACACCCTCTTCGCGCTCTGGGACGACCTGATCGTCGACGACCAGGCCGGCGTCTGGACGGCGGCGACCGCGGACACCTTCGTGGTGGAGTGGCGCAACGTCAGGTTCTACCCGACGACCGCGGACCGGATCTCGATCAGCGCGATCCTGCACGCCGACGGCACGGTCACCTACCGGTACCGGGGCCTGACCGGGACCCGCGCCACCGGGAACAGCGCGACCATCGGCATCGAGAACGCGACGGGGACGGACGGGCTGGCGTACAGCGTCGACGCCCGGGTTCTCACCGAGGGCGTCGGGGTGACCTTCCGCCCGCCCACGAACCGGATCGCGGCCACCTTCAACGTCACCCGGACCACCTGGTACGGCCAGAACGTCTTCGTCGCCGGAAACCTCCCCGAGCTGGGCGGATGGGATCCGGCGCGGGCCGTGCCGCTGACCGCCGACGGCTATCCGGTGTGGACCGGGGGCGCCGGCCTGCCGCCGAACACCGCCGTCGAGTTCAAGTACATCGTCAGGGACCCGGACGGGACGGTCACCTGGGAGCCGGGCGCCAACCGCACCACGGTCACCCCGCCGACCGGGCAGTACATCACCCACGACACGTTCGGCGAACGCTGAGGACCGCATGCCACGTCCCGTCCGCCAACGGGACGTGGCATGCTCGCCGGTGATTGGCATCGGCCCGCCGCGGATATACCGTTTCTGGAAACATTCCGGAGAACTCGGTCAGGCGGTCAGGCGGTGCCCGTCCCATCGGTCACGGCGGTGGTGGACGACGAGAGCTGGCTCGTCGAGCTGACCGTGCGCGGTTCCTGGGGGCGGCCCCTGTGGCTCTCCGCCTACCAGGCGCTGCACAAGTGTCTCGCCCAGCACCCCGCCGGCGTCCTGCTCGACCTGCACGGACTCGACGACCCCGGCGCGAGCAGCGCGCCCCTCTGGCTCACCGCCGCGGCCCAGGGAACGCGGATGGATCCGACGGTACGCGTGGCGGCCAGCCTCCCGGTCCGCACCCGCCTGGCGAGCCGGCTCGACCTCCCGCCCGCCCAGGGCATGCTGCCGGTCTTCGCCACCGTGCCGTTGGCCCGGTCCTTCCTGGCCGACCGGCGTCCGCTGACCGGCCAGATGCGGCTGCGGCTGCCCCCGGACCAGTCGGCCGCGGTCGCCGCCCGGCAGGTGGTGTCCGAGGCCTGCACCGGGTGGGGCATGCCGCGGCTGGTGCCCCGGGCCCGGATCGTGCTGTCCGAGCTGGTGGTCAACGCGGCCGAGCACGCCGGCACCCCGATCGACGTGCTCATCTCCCGGCGCGGCCCGGACCTGCTGCACCTGGTCGTGGTGGACGGCGACCCGGTGCTGCCGCCGATGCCCGGCGGGGACCAGCCGCCACTGGAGAGGCTGCTGACCGAACGCGGGTACGGGCTGCGGATCGTCGACGCGGCGGCCGAGGCGTGGGGCGCCATGCCCACCCGTACCGGAAAGATGGTGTGGGCTCTGTTGCGGGACACTCAGGAGCAGCGGCGCAGCAGCTCGGCCGGGACGTAGAGACCCTGCCGGTCGGCCCGGACCGCGGCGGCCGTCCGCGACTCCGCCCCCATCTTGACCATGATGTGTTCCAGGTGGCCGATCACCGTTCGCGGCGTGATCCGCAGCGCGCCGGCGATCGCCGCGTTGCTGCGGCCCTCCACCAGCAGCCCCAGCACCTGCATCTCCCGGCGGGTCAGGCCGTACGTCTCCGGCGGCGGCCCGAGCAGCACCAGCGCCCGGTGGTGGCCGGGCGGCTCCGGCGGGCAGGCCAGTGCGGTCACCTGCACCAGGCCGCGCTCCGGGTCGGTGCTGGGCACCATGAACCGGGCGATCGACCGGCCCGGCGCGAGCAGCGCCCCCACCAGGTGCAGCGCCGGCGGATCCACCCCGAACGCGCTGGGGCCGGGCATGCCGGGCAGCAGCTCGGTCCGCCCCGACCGGGTCAGCACCACCCCGGCCGTCGCCCCGTGCACCATCCCGGCCAAGGCGGCGAGTGTGCGCAGCGGGTCCACCGCGTGCGCGATCAACGGGGCCAGCGTCGCCAGCAGGTCGCACAGTTCGTCGCTCAACGGATCCGGCGACCCGGCGTGCGCGCCCAGCAGGCCCAGGTAGCGGCCGTCCGCGGTGACCAGGGGAAGGGCCACCCCCTCGGCGAACCCGTCCGGTTGGAAGTAGTCCACCCACGACGGCAGCTCCTCGACCGGCACCGGCGACTCGAACACCCGCATCGGGCGGCGCGCGCGATGCAGGCCGACCCGTTCCAGCACGGCCATGAACTCCCGCCCGGCCAGGTGCCGCTGGAGCCGGCCGGTGTGACCGGGCGCGGTGATCGGCTGCTGCCGCCGTCCGTCCGGATCGAGCAGGCTCAGCCAGGCGGCGTCGTGCCGCAGCAGCGGGCGCAGACTGTCGATCAGTGCCTCGGCCCGCTGCCGGGCACCGCCGGGCATCGCCGCGATCCGGACGATCTCGGCCGTGATCCGTCCGCCGTCGAGGTGTGCGCCCACCCCTCCATCATGGTGCGCACACCCCTCGTCAGGGGCTGGCCGATCAGCCGGTACGGGTGGTCGCCCCCGCCCGCCAGCCCAGAAAGACGTCGATGCCGCAGAGCCGGAGAAGGACGTCCACGCACTGGTGGACGGCCACGATCCGGACCCGGTCCGGCCCGGCCTCGGCGCTCAGCGCGTGCAGCGCCCGCAGCCCGGCCTGATCGCAGAAGGCGACGCCCGCCAGATCGAGCCGGAGCATCGTGACCTCCCGTTCGCCGAGCGCGGGGCGCAACTCCCGCAGCAGCGCCGGAGCACTCTGGCGGTCCAGTTCCCCGACCACCCGGGCCAGCACGTCACCGGACCGGAGGCGATGGACGGAGACGGTGATCGCCGGGTCGATCCGGAACTCGTCGTCGTACACGTGACGCACCCTTTCCGCGCCGCTGTCGTACCTGACTGCGACCGTACCGAGCGGTACGGGGCCGGGGCATCGGAAGAAACTCCCGCGCCGATTCGGGCGGATCGGGTCGCCGGGCGCACATCGCTCTTGCCGGTGGGTACGACCATGAGGAGAAACCGCCGGCGAGCCGAGGAGTTGCCCGATGTTCGTGCTGTTCGGTCTGCGGAGCAAGGACCACCTGGTCGGCACCCGGACGATGACGTGTGAGATCTGCCGTTGGGAGGCCCCGCAGCAGCTGATCCGGCGCACCACGAAGTTCACCCTGTTCTTCGTGCCGCTGTTCCCGGTCAAGCCGGCGAGTCACTACCTCGTGTGCGGCCACTGCCTCGGCTTCCGCAAGGCCGACGCGCGCCTGCCGGCGTGAATTCCGCGCCCTTCATGAGGCTTTGTCAGGCGGGCTGGATCCAGTCGAAGGTGCGTTCCACGGCGCGGCGCCAGTTGGCGTACTCGCCGTCGCGCAGGGCCGGGTCCATGGCCGGCATCCACTGGCCGGCGATGTGCCAGTTGCGGCGCAGGCCGTCCAGGTCGGGCCAGTAGCCGACGGCCAGGCCGGCCGCGTAGGCGGCGCCCAGCGACACCGTCTCCACGGCCAGCGGGCGGACCACCGGCACGTCCAGCACGTCGGCGATCATCTGCATCAGCAGGTTGTCGGCGGTCATCCCACCGTCCACCTTGAGGGTGGTGAGGGTGAGGCCGGAGTTGGCGTTCATGGCGTCCACCACCTCGCGGGTCTGCCAGGCGGTCGCCTCCAGCACCGCACGGGCCAGATGACCCTTGGTGATGTACGAGGTGAGGCCCACGATCACGCCGCGTGCCTCACTGCGCCAGTAGGGGGCGTAAAGGCCGGAGAAGGCGGGCACGATGTAGCAGCCGCCGTTGTCGGCGACGGTCCGGGCCAGGGTCTCGATCTCCGGCGCGCTGGAGATCAGTTCGAGCTGGTCGCGGAACCACTGGACCAGGGAGCCGGTGATCGCGATCGAGCCCTCCAGTGCGTAGACGGCCGGGGCGCCGGCGATCTGGTAGGCGACCGTGCTGAGCAGACCGTTCCCCGGGTGGACCAGTTCCGCGCCGGTGTTCAGGAGCAGGAAGCTGCCGGTGCCGTAGGTGCACTTCGCCTCGCCCGGGGTGAAGCACGTCTGCCCGAACAGCGCCGCCTGCTGGTCGCCGAGCGCCGCCCCGATCCGTACCCCGGGGAAGGCCTCGGACGCGGTGCCGAAGCCGCCGATCGAAGGCCGCACCGTCGGCAGCATGGCGCGGGGTATCCCGAAGAAGTCCAGTGCTCGCGGCGACCAGTCGAGCCCGCGCACGTCGAGCAGCATGGTCCGGCTCGCGTTGGTCACGTCGGTGACGTGCTGGGCCCGGCCGGTGAGGTTCCAGATCAGCCAGGTCTCCATGGTTCCGCAGAGCACCTCGCCGCGTTCGGCCCGCGCGCGCAGGCCCGGGGTGTGGTCCAGCATCCAGCGCAGGCGCGGCCCGGAGAAGTAGGTCGCCAGCGGAAGTCCGGAAATCTCGGAGATCTCGGAGGAGGCGGAAAGGGCGGCCAGCGAGTGGACCAGCGCGTCGGTCCGGGTGTCCTGCCAGATGATCGCCCGCCCGACCGGCACACCGGTACGCCGGTCCCAGATGACAGTGGTCTCCCGCTGGTTGGCGATGCCCAGCGCGGCCAGCTGGTCCAGCCCGATCCCGGCCCGCCGCAGCACCCGGGGCGCGAGCCGCTCCACGTTGCGCCAGATCTCCATGGCATCGTGCTCCACCCAGCCGGGCCGGGGGAAGTACTGCTTGTGCTCCTGCTGGGCCAGGGAGACCAGCTGTCCCCGCCGGTCGAAGACGATGCACCGGGTCGAGGTGGTGCCCTGGTCGATCGCGAGCACATATTTCTCGGTCATCGAGTCGCCCCCAAGTCCCGGGAGATCGCCCGGGCGGCGTCGCGGACGTAGGTCACCAGCCTGGGCAGCGGCCGGTAGTGGCTGTCGCAGAGGCGCTCGACCGGGCCGGAGATGCCGATCGCGCCGACGACCAGCCCGCCGTAGCCGCGGATGGGCGCCGCCACCGCCGCCTGGCCGATCAGGAACTCGTCCACCTCGAAAGCCCAGCCGGACTCCCGTACCCCGTCCAGGGCGACGGCGAGCGTGCGCGGATCGGTGAGGGTGCGGCGGGTGAAGGTTTCCAGGTCCGCCGCCGGGCCGCCGGCCCGGTAGGCGAGCAGCACCTTGCCGAGCGCCGTGGCGTGCAGCGGCAGCAGGGCGCCGACGTCCAGGGTCTGGAACGTGTCGTCCGGCCGGAACACGTGGTGCACCACGAGCACCTGCCCCTCCAGCACGGTGCCGATCCGGACCGCCTGGCCGCTGCGTGCGGCGAGGGGGTCGGCCCAGTTGATCGACCGGGACCGCAGCTCGTTGATGTCCAGAAAGCTGGTGCCCAGGTGGAGCAGGGCGCCGCCGAGCTGGTACTGCCCGGAGACCCGGTCCTGCTCGACGAACCCGACCAGTTGCAGGGTGCGCAGGATGCCGTGGGTGGTGCCCTTGGCCAGGTCGAGCGTGCGGGCGATTTCGCTGAGCCCGAGACGGCCCGGCCCACCGGCGAGGGTCCGCAGGATCGCGGCCGCTCGTTCGATCGCCTGCACCGTTCCGGGCATGTTTCGGACTCTAAGCCACCGTGTGACGACCCGCCGTAATTGATGTTCGACAATGCCGACCGGTGTTCATTGCTCCCTTTCCGGCCCCTGCCTAGCGTCCGAGGCGTCTAACACAGGGAGGGAGCATGGCAACACGACTCAAACTTCCAGGGCTCGCCGGCGAGTTGGCGGCCGAGTTCGCCGGCACCATGATTCTGATTCTGTTCGGCGTGGGGGTGGTGGCGCAGGTCGCCGCCGCCGAGATCGGGGACCACGACAGCATCGCCTGGGCCTGGGGCCTGGGTGTGACACTCGGTGTCTACGTCGCGGCGCGGATCAGCGGCGCGCACCTCAACCCGGCGGTGACCATCGCGCTCGCCGTCTTCAAGGGCTTCTCCTGGCGGAAGGTGGCCCCCTACTCGATCGCCCAGTTCCTCGGCGCGTTCGTCGCCGCGCTGATCGTGCGCTGGAACTACACCGAGGTGCTGCGGGCCGCCGACCCCGGCCTGACGATCAAGACGCAGGGCGTCTTCTCCACACTGCCCGGCAACGGGACGCTTCCGGTGGGCGAGTGGGGCGCTTTCCGCGACCAGATCATCGGTACGGCGATCCTGCTCTTCGTCATCCTGGCGCTGACCGACATGAACAACACGGCGCCGGCCGCCAACCTCGGGCCGGTCGTGGTGGGCCTGCTGGTCGTCGCGATCGGCATGGCCTGGGGCACCAACGCCGGCTACGCGATCAACCCGGCCCGCGACTTCGGACCGCGGCTCGCGAGTTTCCTGACCGGGTACGAGACGGCGTTCCGTGACCAGACCGGGTATCTCTATTTCTGGATCCCGATAGTCGGGCCCGTCATCGGTGGCATCGTGGGCGCCGGGTTGTACCAGACTCTGATCGGACGCTTCCTGCCCACGGCCGAGCCGCCGGAGCCGGGGCGCGTTCCGACACCGACAGACCAGACCACCGTGGAGGCCAACCGTGGCTGACTTCGTAGGCGCAGTGGACCAGGGCACCACCAGCACCCGGTTCATGATCTTCGACCATGGCGGGAACGAGGTGGCCCGGCACCAGCTCGAACACGAGCAGATCCTGCCGCGGGCCGGCTGGGTGGAGCACAACCCGATCGAGATCTGGGAGCGCACGGTCGCCGTGGTGCGCACCGCCATGCAGAAGGCCAACCTTTCGGCCGGTGACCTCGCCGCGGTCGGGATCACCAACCAGCGGGAGACCACGGTCGTCTGGGACCGGCGGACCGGGCGGCCGTACTACAACGCGATCGTCTGGCAGGACACCCGCACCGACCGGATCGCCTCCGCCCTGGACCGGGACGGGCGCGGCGACGTGATCCGCCGCAAGGCCGGCCTGCCGCCCGCCACCTACTTCTCCGGCGGCAAGATCCAGTGGATTCTGGAGAACGTCGAGGGGGTCCGGGAGGCCGCCGAACGCGGTGACGCGCTGTTCGGCAACACCGACTCCTGGCTGCTGTGGAACATCACGCGCGGCAACCACGTCACCGACGTGACGAACGCCAGCCGCACCATGCTGATGAACCTGGAGACCCTCGACTGGGACGACGAACTGCTGTCCTTCTTCGGCATCCCGCGGGCCATGCTGCCGGAGATCCGCCCGTCGTCCGACCCCAACGGGTACGGCATCGCACACGTCGACGGGCCGCTCGGCGGGGACGTGCCGCTCACCGGCGACCTCGGTGACCAGCAGGCCGCCACGGTCGGGCAGGTCTGCTTCAACCCGGGCGAGGCCAAGAACACCTACGGCACCGGCAACTTCATGCTGCTCAACACCGGTACGAACCTGGTGCGCTCGGAGAACGGGCTGCTCACCACGGTCTGCTACAAGTTCGGCGACGCCGCACCGGTCTACGCCCTGGAGGGCTCGATCGCGGTCACCGGCTCGGCCGTGCAGTGGCTGCGCGACCAGTTGCATCTCATCAAGTCGGCCGGGGAGAGCGAGTCGCTGGCCGCGCAGGTGCCGGACAGCGGCGGCGTCTACTTCGTACCGGCGTTCTCCGGGCTGTTCGCGCCGTACTGGCGCTCCGACGCCCGCGGCGCGATCGTCGGGCTGTCCCGGTTCAACACCGACGCGCACATCGCCCGGGCCACCCTCGAGGCGATCTGCTACCAGACCCGGGACGTGGTCGACGCCATGGCGCAGGACTCCGGCGTGACCCTGGACGTGCTCAAGGTCGACGGCGGCATCACGGTCAACAACCTGTGCATGCAGATCCAGGCCGACGTGCTCGGGGTGCCGGTCAGCCGGCCGGTGGTCGCCGAGACCACCGCCCTGGGCGCCGCCTACGCGGCCGGTCTCGCGGTCGGGTTCTGGAAGAACACCGACGAGCTGCGGGAGAACTGGAACGAGTCGCAGCGCTGGCAGCCGGGCTGGTCCGCCGAACAGCGCGACCAGGGCTTCGGGAAGTGGAAGAAGGCGGTGCAGCGGACCCTCGACTGGGTGGATGTGGACTGATCATGACGGCTCTCTCTCCTTCGTACCGGGACGCCGCCTCGCAAGCTCTCGAGCAGCGGGAGGTCGACGTGCTGGTGATCGGTGGGGGAGTGGTGGGGGCGGGTTGCGCGCTCGACGCGGTCACACGGGGACTGACCGTGGGCCTCGTCGAGGCGCGCGACCTCGCCTCCGGCACGTCCAGCCGGTCCAGCAAACTGATCCACGGCGGGCTGCGCTACCTGGAGATGCTGGACTTCGGGCTGGTCCGCGAGGCGCTGCGGGAGCGGGGCCTGATCCTGCACCGCCTAGCGCCGCACCTGGCCCGCCCGGTCCGGTTCCTCTATCCGCTCAAGCACCGCGGCTGGGAGCGCCTGTACGCCGGGGCGGGCGTCACCCTCTACGACACCCTGGCCGGTTGGGCGAACATGCCCCGGCACCGGCATCTGACCCGGCGCGGCGCGCTGCGGGCCTGCCCGTCGCTGCGCAGGGACTCCCTGGTCGGCGCGTTGCAGTACTACGACGCGCAGGTCGACGACGCCCGGCACACCATGTTCCTGGCCCGGACCGCGGCCGCGCACGGCGCCCACGTGGTCACCCGGACCGAGGTCGTCGGCTTCCTCCGGGAGGGTTCCCGGATGACCGGGGTACGGGTGCACGACCTGGAACACGACCGGACGTACGAGATCCGCGCCCAGCAGATCGTCAACGCCACCGGGGTGTGGACCGACGACACCCAGTCCCTGGTCGGCGAACGGGGACAGTTCCACGTACGCGCCTCGAAGGGCATCCACCTGGTGGTTCCCCGCGACCGGTTCCAGTCGTCGACCGGGCTGATCCTGCGGACCGCGACCAGCGTCCTGTTCGTCATCCCGTGGGGCCGGCACTGGATCATCGGCACCACCGACACCGACTGGCGGCTCGACAAGGCGCACCCGGCGGCGTCCAGCAAGGACATCGACTACCTGCTCCGCGAGGTCAACAAGGTCCTCGCGACACCGCTGGAACGCGCCGACGTGGAGGGTGTCTACGCCGGGCTGCGGCCGCTGCTGTCCGGCGAGTCGGAGTCGACGTCGCAACTGTCCCGGGAGCATTCGGTGTCGAGCCCGGTGCCGGGGCTCGTGGTGGTGGCCGGCGGCAAGTACACGACGTACCGGGTGATGGCGAAGGACGCGATCGACGCCTGCGTGCACAACCTGGCGCGGACCGTGCCGCGCTCGGTCACCGACCGGGTGCCGCTGGTCGGCGCCGACGGCTATCCGGCGCTGTGGAACCGCCGGGGCATCCTGGCAGCTGAGTCCGGCCTGCACGTGGCCCGGGTCGAGCACCTGCTCGGCCGGTACGGCTCGCTGATCCACGAGGTGCTGGCGCTGATCCGTGCCGAGCCGGATCTGGGCCGCCCGATCGAGGGCGCCGACGACTACCTGCGTGCCGAGTTCGTCTACGCGGCCGCCGCCGAGGGCGCCCGGCATCTGGTGGACGTGCTGACCAGGCGGACCCGCATCTCGATCGAGACGTTCGACCGTGGCGTGGTCGCCGCCCCGCACGCGGCCGAGCTGATGGGCCGGGTGCTCGGCTGGACGGTCGAGCAGCGCGACCGTGAGGTGGAGAACTACCGCCTGCGGGTGGCGGCGGAACGCGCCTCGCAGGAGCAGCAGGACGACGAGACGGCCGACGCGGCCCGCCTCGGCGCTCCGGACGTGGTGCCGGTGCGCGTGCGATGAGGCGGGCCGCGGGGCCCTACGTCACTTCCAGGTGTCGCTGACGGTGTACGCCGACGCGGTGCCGGTGGTGTACGACCGGTTGCCGCCGGACTCCCAGGTGACGTTCCCGGACGCGTCCTTCTTGATGTACTTGTACTCGAAGCCGGTGCCGGACGGGATCGGCACCGTCGAGGTCCAGATCGGGTAGCCGGCGGCCGACAGCTTGACCGCGTTCGCCGTGCTCCAGCTGCCCAGGGCCGCGTTCGAGCCGACCACGTAGACGTCGGTGCCGGTCGTGGTGGTGGCGTACACGTTGAAGGTCGCGGCGACCGTACCGGCGCTGGTCGTGACGCTGGGCGACGGGGTGGGCGAGCTGGTCACGCTGGGCGAGGGGCTCGCGCTGGTGGCCGAAGCCGAAGGCGAGGCGGTCGGGGATGTCGTGCCGCCGCCGGAGGTGGCGTTGACGTCGATCGCCACGGCGCTGTTGGCCGGGATGGTGACCGACGCGGTGCCGCCGGCGACGGTGATCGCGGTGCCGTTGCAGCCGGTGCCGGACGCGCCGCCGGTGATCCGGTCGCAGTAGACGCCGTCGGCCAGGCCGGTGGGGTAGCCGGCGGTCGACGCGCTGGACGAGTTGTTCAGGCCGAACCAGCCGAGCGAGCCGCGGCTGAACCCGATCACGTTGCCGCTGGTGGTGGTCCAGTAGCCGTCGTTCGCGTGGTGGAAGTCGTCGTAGACGTACGGCACCGCGGGGTAGGCATGACCGGACGGGTTGAACGTCGACCCGCCGTAGGTGGTGGTCAGCGTGTTGTTGGCGCCGGCCATGTGGTTGACGACCGCGTCCACATAGACCCGGACGCCGGCGTTGTGGCAGGCGGTGACCATGCTCGAGAACTCGGCGCGGGTGCCGAACCGGCTGGTCAGGTTGTAGGACACCGGCTGGTAGATCTCCCACCACGGGTGCACGCCGCTGTCGCTGGTCGCGAGGCTCACCGACTCGGCGGGCGGGGCCACCTGGACCGCGCCGTAACCGGCCGGGCCGAGGTGGTCGGTGCAGGCGGTCGAGACCGAGTCCCAGTTCCAGGACCACAGGTTCGCGGTGACGTCGCTGTTGTTGAGGCTGACGGCGGCCGACGCGGTGCCCGGCAGCGTGATGGCGGAAAGCCCCGGCGGGAGGCCCGCCGGGGCTGTGTGTGAGCTGTGTGCTCAGAGGACGGCGATCCGCCTCTGATAGGTCCTGGTAGTGGTCCAGAGCTTGTAGACCAGCAGTGACTCGAAGGCCAGCAGCAGCAGGCCGGCGGCGACCATGACCGGCACCAGCAACCCGGTCACCGGCCCGATGATGAACACGAACATCATGAACTCGATGCCGCTGAAGACGTGTGCGCGGATGCGCTGCCGTAGCAAGAAGTTGCGGAAGTTGAGGAAACCACCGAACCGGGCGCGGAAGTCGCCGTGCACGTCGATCGCGGACCGGGCCTCCTCGCCGTCGAGCGGGATCTCCTCGTCGGTCTCCTCCGCGTACTCCATCGCCTTGCCGGCCGCCCCGGCCGCGGCCGTCAGGTTCTCCTTCATGGTCAGCTTGACCTTCTGCATCTGGAGCGCGTTCAGATAGCGGAACATGTCCAGGAAGATGACGGTCGCGGCCAGCCACAGGTAGAGGGTCTCGCCGGTGTGGTGCCACTGCCCGCCGAACAGCGCCAGCGAGCAGACCACCACCCGGAACCGGTCGAAGACGTAGTCCAGCCAGGTGCCGAACAGCGACCCCGTCCCGTTCAGCCGGGCGATCTTGCCGTCCATGCAGTCCAGCACGAAACCCAGGTGGAACAGCAGCGCGCCGGCCAGCAGCCACCGGTACTCCGCCTGCCAGAACGCGGCCGCCGCGCCCAGGCCCAGCACGAACGCGCCCAGACTCAGCGCGTTCGGCGTGACCCGGCGCCACGGAGCGACCAGCCACACCAGCCGGGACGCGAGCGGATCCACCAGCCACACCGTCCACCAGGAGTCCCGGCGCTTATAGGTGCGCTCACGGATCTCCGCGAGCGAGGGTCGCTGTGCCATCGCTGTCTCTCCTCGGCCTGTCCAGCGCGAGGGTTCTTCTGGGGGTGGGACCCCGCGCTGCGCGTATTGAACACGCCGGAGTCAAGATCCGTCTGCCCCGTCGCGGCGCGCGAACACCACGGACGCCACCGCGAAGATCAACACACCGGCGAGCGGCAGCCAGTCGTTCACCTCACCCCAGTGCGTGCGGATCAAGGGCAACCCGATCTCGTACGCGATGAGCACCGCCCCCGCGGCCCCGACCGGACGCCGGATCAGCAACCCCACCCCGGCCGCGACCAGCGTGTCCACCACCAGCGACAGGGCCCCGCCCGGCTCCCCGGCGGTGCCCGCGACCAGCAGCGCGGCCGGCGCCGCCAGCACCACCAGGGCCACCGCCTTCGCCGCCGCGAGCCGGTACCGCCGCGGCATGGCCAGCAGCGTGGTCCGGATCTGGCCGCCGCCCTGGTACTCGTGGGCCGTCGCCAGCACGCCCAGGATCAGGAACCCCACCTGCCCGTACGGCAGCACCGAGCCCCCGGGCGGATCCAGCGCGTCCAGCAGCAGCGTGACCGCCCAGGTCAGGCCCAGGGTGAGCGCCAGCGACCGCAGGGTGAGCAGTTTGCCCACCTCGGCCCGGACCGCGTTCACGCGTCCCGCCTGCCGAACAGCCACCCGGCCAGGGCCAGCAGCGCCGCCACCCACGCCGACATCACCAGCCCGGCGGTCACCGGGGCGACGTCGTGGTCGCCCACCTCGTTCAGGAACATGTGCGCCCCCACGATGTCCGGCAGGTAGACGGCCGCGCTGGTCACCTTGGTCAGCAGGTAGGACACCGAGACGACCGAGGTGTTCACCACCAGCACGGTCAGCGTGACGATCCCGTTGCGGAAGATCAGCGTGAGGGCGTACGCCAGCAGCCCGATCAGCACCCAGTAGAGGACCGCGCCGGCCAGCCGCCCGGGCGCCGGCGACGGCACCAGTGAACCGTGCACCAGCCGGGTCAGCGCCAGCGTCGCCACCGTCGTGACCAGCCCCTGCACCGCCACCACCAGCGTCAGCGCGGCGCCCTTGGCGGTCAGCAGCCGGGCCCGCCGGGGCATCGCCGCCAGCGTGGTGGTGAGCTGCCGGGCGCCCGGCGCGTCCTCCCCGGTGGGCGTGTACTCGCTGCTCACCGTCACCACGCCGAGGATCATCGCGCCCAGCACGCCGATGCCCAGCGTCTGGAACCCCAGGTCGGAGGAGTCGGTGTAGAGGCCCTCGGCGATCGCCCGGCGGGTGCTCCCGGCCGACACGAACACCAGCGCCGGCGCGGCCAGGAAACCCACCAGCAGCCCGATCCAGGCGGTCCGCAGCCCGAGCAGTTTCCGCAGCTCGGCGTCGAGCAGGCTCACCACGACACGCCCTCGCTCCCGGTCTTCGCCAGGAACGCGTCCTCCAGGGTGGCGTGGCCGCCGACCACCTCGGCCAGCTCACCGGCCGCCACCACCCGGCCGTGGTCGATGATCACCACGTCGTCCACGGTCTCCGCCAGCTCACCCATCAGGTGGCTGGAGAGCAGCACTGTCCGCCCGGCGGCCGCGCTGTCCCGCAGGAACGTGCGCATCCACCGGATCCCGGCCGGGTCCAGCCCGTTCACCGGCTCGTCCAGGATCAGCACCGGCGGATCGCCGAGCAGCGCGGTGGCCAGCCCCAGACGGCGGCTCATCCCGAGCGAGAACCGGCCGGCCCGCTTGCCCGCCTCGGCGCCCAGCCCGACCAGGTCCAGCACCTCGCCGACGCGGGAGCGGGGCAGCCCGTTGCTCGCCGCCACCCAGCGCAGATGCGACCGCGCCGACCGGGAACGGTGGGCCCCGCTGCCGTCCAACAGCGCCCCGGCCACGGTGAGCGGGCGGTCGTGGTCGGCGTACCGGCGGCCGTCGATCAGGGCGGTCCCGCCCTGCGGACGGTCCAGGCCGAGCAGCACCCGCAGCGTGGTCGTCTTGCCCGCGCCGTTCGGCCCGAGGAACCCGGTCACCCGCCCGGGACGTGCCGTGAAACTCACCTCGTGCAGGACCCGGGTCCGGCCGCGGACCCGGGTGACACCATCGATCGTGATCATAGGAGGAGTCAACCGGCGGCCCGGCGCGGCCACATCGGACCGTGCTCCGGGATTCCGCCATCCGTCTACGACCCAGGTCCGAGGAATAGAGTCGGCCCGGTGAACGCCAACCCCCGGCCCGCGTGGCGCAGCCGTGCCGTGCCGGTCGTCGTGGTCGTCGCCGCGGTGCTGATCATGGCCATGTGCACGGTCGGGACGTCCGGCCCGCTGTCCCGGATCATCCCGGTGGTGATCGGCGGCGGGGCGGCCACCGCGGCGGTGTGGGCGGTGCGCCGGTGGCGGGCCGACCGGGCCGCCTACGAGCGGCGGCTCACCGAGTGGGCGGCCACCGAGGCGGTGCTGGCCGAACGGCTGCACATCGCCCGCGACCTGCATGATCTCGTGTCGCACGGGCTCGGGCTGATCACCGTACGGGCGGCGGCCACCCGGCACCTGCCCGCGCCCGCCGAGGTGCGGTCCGCCCTCGACGACATCGAGGAGACCAGCCGCGACGCCACCGCCGAACTGCGCCGCATGCTCGGCGTGCTCCGTGAGCCCACCGCGCCCGGCCCGCGCGCGCCGGTGGAGGGCCTCGACGCGCTGCCCGGCATCGTCGCCGCGGCCGGGGCCGCCGGGGTGCGGGCCCGGCTGCACGCCGGTGAGCTCGGGGACGTGCCGCCGGGCGTACAGGTGGCGGTCTGCCGGACGGTCCGGGAGGGCCTCGCCAACACGGCCCGGCATGCCGGGCCGGCCGACGCCACGGTCCGGGTGCGCCGCGACGGGGGACACGTGGTGGTGAGCGTGGCCGACAGCGGACCGGCCCACGGCTGGCGGCCCACCCCGGGCGCCGGGCACGGCCTCGCCGGACTGCGGGAACGCGTCGGCAGCCTGGGCGGCACGCTGTCGGCGGAGCGGGTCGAGGCGGGCTTCCGCCTCACCGCCCGGATCCCGGACGAGGTCCGATGAGCGAAGAGGTCACCCGGGTTCTGGTGGTGGACGATCAGCCGCTGCTCCGGCAGAGCCTCGCCATGATCCTCGGGCACGAGCCGGACATCGAGGTGGCCGGGCAGGCGGCGGACGGGGCCGGGGCGGTGCTGCGGGCCCGGGCGGCACGGCCGGACGTGGTGCTCATGGACGTACGCATGCCCGGTGTCGACGGTCTTGAAGCGACCCGGCGGATCTGCGCCGACCCGGCCCTGACCGGCATCCGGGTGCTGGTGCTCAGCATGTTCGAGCTGGACGAGTACGTCTACGAGGCCCTCCAGGCGGGAGCGTCCGGTTTCCTGCTCAAGGACGCCCGGCCGGAGGACCTGGTGGAGGCGGTCCGGCGCACCGGCCGGGGCGAGTCGCTGTTCGCCCCGTCGATCCTCACCCGGCTGGTGGCCCACTACGTGGCGGCGCCCCGGCCGGAACGGGTCCGCGCGCTGCGGCATCTCACGCCCCGCGAGGTGGAGGTGCTCGCCCTGATCGGCAAGGGCCTGGCCAACGACGAGATCGCCACGGCGCTGGCCATCTCGGTCAAGACGGTGAAGACCCACATCACCCACCTGCTCGCCAAACTGGCCGCCCGCGACCGCGCCCAGTTGGTGATCGCCGCCTTCAACGCCGGCCTGGTCCGCCCCCGCGCCTGGACGCCTTGAACCCCGATCGGCGAGGTGCCACGGTGTTCACATGACTGACATCGATGTGGCGGAAGAGAACAAGAGACGGTTCCTCGATGCCTTCGGCCGGTTCGCGGCCGGCGAGGTCGAGGTCCTTCGCGAGATCCTCCGCGAGGATTTCCTGTCACACAGCCCGGGCGCCCCGGCCGGCCGCGACGCCTGGATCGAGTTCATCGTCAACTCACCGATCGCCACCGCCCAGCTCGACCTGCAACACGTCATCGCGGACGACCAGTTCGTGGTGGCCCACTACACCCTGATCCCGGCCGAGGGCCCGTCCGAGGCGGTCGTCGACATCTGGCGCTTCGAGGACGGGCTGATCGTCGAGCACTGGGACGTGAGCCGCCCGTTACCTTCTTGATCCGATGTTCGGTGGACCTGCGACGTCCACCATGTGGTTGCGGCTGCGTTACCACCACGACGCGGCGAACAACGAGGATGAGGTACGGGCGGCGTCCAGCACCGACGGGGTGACCTGGACGTGGGGCGGAGTGTGGACCCTGCCATACTCCGGCCCGTACCGGATCGGGCTGATCTCGATGAATGCCACCGGCGCGACGGCGAGCTTCGACCACGTGCGGACCTACGCCGGTTAAGCCTAGTAATCCTATCGGTCCGATGGGTATTATGGTCGCACCCTGAGGACTGGAGATCACGATGACGACCGTGCAGGACCTGCGCCGGGTCGACGACGAAGCGTTCCGGCGGCTTCTCGACCGCAACGCGATCTGGAAGCGAATGGTCAAGGCCGGCGACCGCCTGCCGCTGATGCCGCTGCTCGAGGTGGATCTCGGACCGATCCACCTCGACCGGCTCCTGCACACCGGCCCGCTCGTGCTGGTCTTCGTCCGCTACGCCGGCTCGGCCGACTGCGAGGCGCTGCTGCGGTCCTACTCGGAGAAGCTCGAACCCGCGCTCACCGGCCTGGGCGCCCACCTGGTCGCCGTCAGCACCCAGGCGCCGGGCCGGCTGGCCGATCTCAAACACCGCGACGACCTGCGCATGCTGGTCGCCTCCGACCCGCGGCACGTCCTGATCGACGCCCTGAACATCGGCTTCGGCAGCCCCGGCGCCGACAAGCCGCTCGGCACCGGCCGGTCGGTGCTGCCGTTCGCCACCGTGGTCGTCGCCGACCGGGCCGGCCGGGTCCGGTTCGTCGACGTGCGCCCCAACTGGCTGACGCCCCTGCCGCCCGCCCCGATCATCGACGTCGTTAATTCGGTGGTCGCCGGCCGGGGGCCGCGCTAGCCTCTCGGCATGTTCTTCGCGCCCGGTCTGCAGCTGCCCCTCGTGGTGGCTCCCGCGCGCCTTGATTCGCGAGTCTGACCCCTCCCCGCCAGCAGCAGAACCCAGGGGAGGGGTGGCTGCTCCGTGCGTGGTTCTGGCGCGCCCCGGCTGGCATCGGGCCGCGCTCCACCTCCCGCCTCGCATCCAGTGAGGACTCGCAAAGATGGCCAAGAGCCAGTTCATCCGTACGAAGCCACACCTCAACATCGGCACGATGGGTCACGTCGACCACGGCAAGACGACCCTGACCGCCGCGATCACGAAGGTCCTCGCCGACCGCGACCCGGCAACCAACCGGTACGTCGCGTTCGAGGGGATCGACAAGGCCCCGGAGGAGGCCGCCCGCGGCATCACCATCACCATCGCCCACGTCGAGTACGAGACCGCGTCCCGCCACTACGCCCACGTCGACATGCCCGGCCACGCCGACTACGTGAAGAACATGATCACCGGCGCGGCGCAGGTGGACGGCGCGATCCTGGTCGTCTCGGCGCAGGACGGGTCGATGCCGCAGACCCGCGAGCACGTGCTGCTCGCCCAGCGGGTCGGCGTGCCGTACCTGGTGGTGGCCCTCAACAAGAGCGACATGGCCGAGGACCCGGAGCTGCTCGACCTGGTCGAGCTGGAGGTCCGTGAGCTGCTGTCGGCCTACGGCTTCCCCGGCGACGAGGTGCCGGTGGTCCGGGTCAGCGCGCTCAAGGCGCTCGACGGCGACCCGCGCTGGGTGGCGTCGATCGCCGAGCTGCTCGACGCGGTCGACACCTACGTGCCGATCCCGCCGCGCGAGCTGGGTGAGCCGTTCCTCATGCCGATCGAGAACGTGCTGTCGATCAGCGGCCGCGGCACCGTCGTCACCGGCAAGGTGGAGCGCGGCGAGCTCCGCGTGGGCGAGCCGGTCGAGGTGGTCGGCCTCGGTCCGACCGTCGCCAGCGTCGCCACCGGCCTGGAGACGTTCGGCAAGGTCCTGGAGTCGGCGCAGGCCGGCGACAACGCCGCCGTCCTGCTGCGCGGGGTCAAGCGCGAGCAGGTGCAGCGCGGCCAGGTCCTCGCGGCGCCGTCCAGCGTGCGCCCGCACCGGGTCTTCACGGCCCGGATGTACGCGCTGACCAGCGCCGAGGGTGGCAGGCACACGCCGTTCGCGGCGGACTACCGGCCGCAGTTCTACTTCCACACCACCGACGTGTCCGGCGGGATGGACCTCGGCGGCCGCGACCTGGTCATGCCCGGCGACACCCTGGACGAGGTGACGGTGACCCTGGGCAAGGCGATCGCCCTGGAAGCCGGCATGGGCTTCGCGGTCCGTGAGGGCAACCGCACGGTCGCCGCCGGCACGGTGACCGCCGTCCTGGACTGAGTCTCCGGCGGCCGGCTCTTCGGCGAGCCGGCCGCCGAGAGGTCAGTACAGGGGCCGGAAACGGCGCAGGCGGAGACTGTTGGCGACCACGAAGACCGAGGAGAAGGCCATCGCGGCGCCGGCGATCATCGGGTTGAGCAACCCGGCGGCGGCCAGTGGCAGCGCCGCCACGTTGTACGCGAACGCCCAGAACAGGTTGCTCTTGATGATCCGCAGGGTCCGCCGGGACAGCCGGATCGCGTCCACCGCGGCCGTCAGATCGCCCCGCACCAGGGTCAGGTCGGACGCCTCGATCGCCACATCGGTGCCGGTGCCCATGGCCAGCCCCAGGTCGGACCGGGCCAGGGCGGCCGCGTCGTTCACCCCGTCGCCGGCCATCGCCACCACCCGGCCGTCCGACTGCAACCGCCGGATCACGTCGACCTTGCCGGCCGGCAGCACCCCGGCGATCACCTCGTCGATGCCGACCTCGGCCGCCACGGCCCGCGCCACCGTCTCGTTGTCGCCGGTCAGCAGCACCGGGGTCAGGCCCAGGCGGCGCAGCCCGGCGACCGCGGTGGCGCTGGACGGCTTCACCGTGTCGGCGACGGCCAGCACACCGCGGGCCTTGCCGTCCCAGCCGGCCACGATCGCGGTGCGGCCGGCCGCCTCCTGCTCGGCGGCGATCCGGGCGACCTCGAAGGGGACCTCGAAACCCTCCCGCTCCAGCAGACCGATCCGCCCGGCGAGAATCTCACGATCGCCGGCGGTTCCCCGTACGCCCAAGCCCTCGAAGCTGGTGAACCCACTGACCGGAAGGTGATCGCCCACCCCGGCCGCGATCGCGTGAGCGATGGGGTGTTCCGACGCCGCCTCCACGGAGGCAGTGAGGCGCAGCAGTTCCGGATCGTCGGGCAGCACGGCGACCAGCTTCATCACGCCGGTCGTGACCGTGCCCGTCTTGTCCAGGACGATCGTGTCCACCCGGCGGGTCGACTCCAGCGCCTCCGGACCCTTGATCAGGATGCCGAGCTGCGCGCCCCGGCCGGTGCCGACCAGCAGCGCCGTCGGCGTGGCCAGGCCGAGCGCGCACGGGCAGGCGATGATCAGCACGGCCACCGCGGCGGTGAACGCGGCCGTCCAGCCCGCGCCGGTCCCGTACCACCAGCCCAGCGTCGCCACGGCCAGCGTGATCACGATCGGCACGAACACCGCGGAGATCCGGTCGGCGAGCCGCTGCACCTCCGCCTTGCCGGCCTGCGCCTGTTCGACCAGCCGGGCCATCTGCGCCAGCTGGGTGTCGGCGCCCACCCGGGTGGCCCGCACGATCAGCCGGCCGCCCGCGTTCACCGTGCCGCCGGCGACCTCGCCGCCCGGCGCGATCTCGACCGGGACGCTCTCGCCGGTCAGCATGGACCGGTCGACCGCCGACGACCCCTCCTCGACCACGCCGTCCGTCGCGATCTTCTCGCCCGGGCGGACCACGAACCGGTCGTCCGTCCGCAGATCCTCGACGGCGACGCGCACCTCCCGGCCGTCGCGCAGCACGGCGACGTCCTTGGCGCCCAGTTCCAGCAGCGCCCGCAGCGCGTCACCGGCCCGCCGCTTGGACCGGGCCTCGAAGTACCGCCCGGCCAGGATGAACATGGTCACCCCGGCGGCCGCCTCCAGGTAGATGGCCCCGGCGCCGTCGGTGCGGTTGACGGCCAGGCTGAACGGGTGCGTCATGCCCGGCTCCCCGGCGGTGCCGAAGAACAGCGCCCACAGCGACCAGCCGAACGCCGCGATCGTCCCCAGCGAGACCAGCGTGTCCATGGTCGCCGCGCCGTGCCGCAGGTTGATCGCGGCCGCCCGGTGGAACGGCCAGCCGCCGTAGACGACCACCGGCGCGGCCAGGGTGAGCGAGGCCCACTGCCAGTAGGTGAACTGCCAGGCCGGAACCATGGCCAGCAGGATCACCGGCACGCTGAGCACGATCGAGACGATCAGCCGGGTGCGAAGAGGATCCGTTCTATCCGGCTCGGCGGGCTTTTCGGCGGCCTTGACCGCGGCGGAATATCCGGTCTTCTCGACCGTGGCGATCAGGTCGGCCGCGGTGACGCCCGGGTCGGCCGTCACCGTCGCCTTCTCGGTGGCGTAGTTGACCGTGGCGGTCACCCCGTCCATCCGGTTCAGCTTCTTCTCGATCCGGGCCGCGCAGGACGCGCAGGTCATCCCGCCGATCTCGAGTTCGATCAGCTGAGGAGAGATTTGCAGGCTCATGGCGGTTGCCCCCTCAGTCATGCGTGTGGCCGTCGGCGCCGTGACCGGCGGTCTCGGTCGGGGCCGGCGGCTGGGTGACACCGGTCGTCGTCGCGGTGAACTCGGCGGTGCGCACCTTTCCAGCGTGCTGGAAATCCAGGTAGAGACGGTAGACCCCGGGCGACGGCACCTCGGCCTGGAAGCTCAGCGCGGTCTCGCTCGCCGGGTGCACGTGCAGGTAGGCGAGGTCACCCTCGCGCAGCGCCACCAGGTGACCGAGCGCCCCGAGATAGGGCTCCAGGTCGGTGACCGGCTTCCCGTCCCGGCTGACGGTGAAGTCGAGCGCCGACGAGGCCCCGGCCGCGAGATCGCCGTCGAGGGTGACGGTGTAGCCGTCGATCTCGGCGGTCCGGGCCGCCGGAGGCAGCGGCACCGGCTGGTAGTCGCCCGCCGCGGGCACGTCGACGCCCAGGGTGAGCGCCTCCGGCTCGGCGGCCGGCTGGAAGTCGGCGAGCACCCGGTACTGCCCGGGGGTATCCACGCCGATCGGCACCGACCACGTGCCGTCCGCGCCCAGCGCCGGATGCAGGTGCTGGTAGCCGGACAGATCCCGCCGGACCACGATGAGGTGCAGGTCCTTGTCGTGGTTACGGGTGTACGCCGTGACCGGCTTCCCGTCCGGCCCGAGGACCTGGAAGGCGAACGGCCCGGGCTCCCCGACGGTGAGCCGGGTGGTGGCCGGGCTCAACCGGTAGCCACCCTGCGCGATCTGCAATCCGCCCGGGATCTCCGGCGCGGCGGGCGCGTGGGCCTCGCCGTGCGCCGGCGGCGGCTCGGGCTGCGCGTCGGGGCCGATCAGGCGCCCCGCGCCGGCCGCCACCCCGAAGACGGCGACCAGTCCCAGCGCGAACGTGGCCAGGCGTACCGGCGTCCTCATCGAAAACCTTCCGTGGAAACCCCCGGCTTCAGCCGTGGGGAGGAATCGGATTCCCTGCGGAGCAGGTCGGGAATAGCCCATCCGCCGGCAGGGCGGATGGGCGTCTGGTCAGACGTTGAGTCGGATGTCGATGTCGCCTTTGACGACGTCGCGGCGGTGCCTGGAGTACCAGGCGATGTGGTGGGTGCAGCGGTTCGCGGTGTTGCCGTCGGATCGGAATTCACGGGGTTTGCGGGGAGCAAGATGTCGCCTGTACAGTGTTTGGTGTGGTCGAGACGGTGCGTTACACCTACCGCCTGCGGCCCGGCCGTCAGGCGCAGGCCGCACTGCTCGCCGAGCGGGCCTGCTGCCGCTGGCTGTGGAACGAGGCCGTCCACCAGCAGAAATCCGGCCGCAAGCCGACGTTCGGCAGGCTGTCGAAGCTGCTGACCGAGGCCCGCGCCAGGTTCGCCTGGCTTCGTGCGGGTTCGCAGAACGCCCAACAGCAAACGCTGCGCACCTATGGCTCGGCGTTGAACGCCTCGTTCACCGTGATGGACCGGGGCCGGCCGAAGGTCAAGCTCAAGAAGAACGCGCTGCCGACCTTGGAGTACACCCGCAACGGTTTCGCGATCACCGATGGCCGGCTGCGGCTTGCCAAGGGCGTGACCATCCCGGTCGTCTGGTCCCGCGAGCTGCCCTCGGACCCCACCTCCGTGCGGGTCTACCAGGACAACCTCGGCCACTGGTATGGGTCGTTCGTCGTCCAGCGTGAGGCTGTCGCGGCACCGGACCCGGATCTGCCGGGCATCGGCGTGGACTGGGGTGTGACCACCACGGCCACCACCACGAACTCGGTGTTCGACCTGCCGCACCTCGGACACCGCCGCCGGTGTGCGGCCGCGTTGGCCAAGGCGCAGCGCACGATGGCCCGCCGCCGCCGGCCGAAAGGCCATACCCCGTCGAAGGGCTATCTGGCGGCGAAGCGGCAGGCCGACCGGATCGTCAAGAAGGCCGCCCGGCAGAACGCTCACGACGCCCGGGTCTGGGCCAAGACCGTCGTCGACCATCACCACCTGATCGCTGTCGAGGATTTCAAACCGAAGTTCCTCGGCAAGAGCAGCATGGCGCGTAAGGCCGCCGACGCCGCGATCGGCGCCTGCAAACGAGAACTGATCGACCGTGGCACGCGGGCGGGCCGGAAGGTGGTGCTGGTGCCGCCCGCCTACACCACGATGACCTGTTCCGGGTGCGGCGAGAGAGCCAATCTCCGCCTCGGACTCGGCGTCCGCACCTTCGAGTGCACGGCCTGCGCCTACACCGCAGGTCGTGATCTCAACGCCGCGAGGACGATCCTCGCCACGGCCGAACGCGACCGTGCCGGTGCCGACGACGTCAGACATCGGATCGCCTCCTTCCGGGACGTGGATCAGATGCGGTCTGAGCTGGGAAATCCCCCGGATTCATCCGCGGGGATGTCGTTAAGAGCGCTCCCTTCGTCGTGCTGTCCCCCCACCATACACATACCCGGTAGGGGTACCCAAGCGATGTAGCATGGTCCGCATGACCAATCCCGCCCCGACCCGCGGCTACACCGCGACGAAGGACAACCTGCAGTCCCGGCTGCGCCGCATCGAGGGCCAGGTGCGCGGCATCGAGCGGATGGTCGAGGACGACCGCTACTGCATCGACATCCTGACCCAGATCTCCGCCATCCAGGCCGCCCTCGACAAGGTGGCGCTCGGCCTCCTCGACGGGCACGCCCGCCACTGCATGCACGAGGGCGCTCAGGAGGGCCGCGCCGACGAGATGGCCTCCGAGCTGATGGCCGCGGTCGGCCGTCTGATGAAAAGAGGCTGACCGGCATCGGCGCCGGCTCTCATGGGATCGGCCGACGGCGTGATGTGGGCCATATCCGCTTGTCGTCCGGATCCGGCGACCCGAGAGTGCTGATACCGGCCGGTAACAACTGGCCGCCGACACCGGAACAGGGATCGACATGACGCAGCCGGCACCAATGGTCCTCGTGTCGCCCGCCATGGGCATCGGATCCCGGTACTACCGGCTGCTCGTCGAAGCGTTCGAAGCCCGCGGCTGGAGCGCCCGTGCTCTGCCCCGGCGCGGTTTCGAGCAGGGCGAGCGCCCGGCGTCGCGGGGCAACGACTGGTCCTACGCCGACGAGATCCAGGTGATGGCCGAGGCGGTGACGGCGGCCCGTGCCGAGGCGCCGCAGCGGCCGGTCATCATCCTCGGCCACAGCCTCGGCGCCCAGCTCGCGGTCGGTCACCAGCTCGGCCACGTCCCGGCGGACGGTGTGGTCACGGTGGGCGGCGCCCTGCCGTACCACCGGCACTACCCGCTCGGCGGCCTGCCGCTGGTGATCCAGGCCGGCGTGGTCGTCCCGCTGCTGACCACCCTGTTCGGCCACCTGCCCAAGCCGGCCTTCGGCGGCCCCGGCGCCCGCACCCTGATGCGCGAGTGGGCCCGGATGGCGCTGACCGGCCGCACCCCGTTCCCGGCGCCCGAGCCGGTGCGTACTCCGTCGCTGCTCGTGGCCCTGGAGGGCGATCGTCTCGCCCCGCCGATGTCGGTCGAGGCCTTCGCCGCCGCCATGTTCGACCCGTCGGCCGCCACGGTCTGGCAGTACCGCCACGCCGACGTCCCGCCGGGCGGCAGCAACGACCACATCGCCTGGGCCCGCAACCCCGGCCCGGTCGTCGACCGCATCGCCACCTGGTGGGCCACGGCCGGCCGCCGAACCGACGAGATCCTCGCCGGCGACTGACCGCTTCCGGTCCGTGGAAGTGCCCTGATCAGGCGGGGCCGTGGATGGGGGCGGTGAGGTCGGTGAGCGGGGCTCCGGAGCCGCCCCAGGAGAGGGCGACGATCTCGGCGGCGATGGCCACCGCGGTCTCCTCCGGGGTGCGGGCGCCCAGGTCGAGGCCGATCGGGGCGCGCAGGCGGGCCAGAGCCGCCTCCGGGACACCGGCCTCGCGCAGACGGCGGATGCGGTCCTCGCAGGTGCGGCGGCTGCCCATCGCGCCGATGTAGCGGGCCGGGGTCCGCAGGGCGACCTCCAGCAGCGGGATGTCGAACTTCGGGTCGTGGGTGAGCACGCACAGGACGGTGCGCTCGTCGATCTCGGTGGATTCGAGGTAGCGGTGCGGCCACTGGACGACCACCTCGTCCGCCTCGGGGAAGCGTGCCTCGGTGGCGAAGACGCCCCGGGCGTCGCAGACGGTGACCCGGTAGCCGAGGAACTTCCCGATCCGGGCCACCGCGGCGGCGAAGTCGATCGCCCCGAAGACGATCATGCGGGCCGGGGAGGCCCAGGACTGGACGAACACCTCGCGCTCGCAGGCCGTCACGATGGCGCTGCGCCCGTGCGCGAGCAGGCCTCTCGCCTGGGCGGCGGCGATCCGGTCGAGCTCGGGGTCGCCGAGGGTGCCGGCGGTGCGGTCGGGCCACACCACGAGCTGGGCGCCGGGTAGGGACACGGCGGCGACTGGGCGGCCGGCGGCGATGTCGGCGAGCAGGGCGTCCAGCGAGGACAGGGCGACGTCCGGCTGGATCATGACCTCGATGGTGCCGCCGCAGGTCAGACCGACTTCGAACGCGTCGCCGTCGCTCACCCCGTACGTGTGCGTCTGTGCCTTTTTGGTTTTTATGACTTCCTGAGCGGCCGTGTAGACGGCGCCCTCCACGCAGCCGCCCGAGACACTGCCCAGAACGTCGCCGTGCTCGTTGACGGCCATCGCGGCGCCGGGCCGGCGGGGCGCCGAACGCCAGGTGTTCACGACCGTCGCCACGGCGAAGGAGACGCCGGCGGCGCGCCAGGCGATCAGCCCGTCCACGATCTCGCGCATCTGAGCACCTTCCGTGATCATCAAGACCTAGTCAACGCTTGATTAAGAGAACCCTTAGGTCGCTGTTGACAATGGATCCCGGGCACGCGAGGGTCTGCGCGACTTCGCGGGAGGTGCAGGGTGCAGGTGCCGGCTCCGTTCGAATACGAACGTGCCACAAGCGTGGATCAAGCCATTGGACTGTTGGAGCGGCTGGGCAGCTCGGCACGGTTGGTGGCCGGTGGCCACAGCCTGCTGCCGATGATGAAGCTGCGGCTCGCCAACTTCGAATATCTCATCGACATCAACGATCTGCACGGCGAGCTCGGCTACATCAGGCTGAGCGACGACGAGGTGCGCATCGGGGCCATGACCCGGCATCGGGAGCTGCTCGAGTCGGACGTGCTGGCCGGCGTCTTCCCGATCTTCCGGGACGCCGAGCGGGTGATCGCCGACCCGGTGGTCCGCAATCGCGGCACCCTGGGCGGATCGCTCTGCCAGGCGGACCCGTCCGAGGACCTGTCGGCGGTGTGCACGACCCTGGACGCGAGCTGCGTGATCCGGGGCCCGGGCGGCGCCGAGCGGGTCGTCACCATGGAGGAGTTCCACGTCGGCCCGTACGAGACGGCCGTCGCGGACAACGAGATCCTCACCGAGATCCGGCTCCCCCGGAAGAGCTTCAAGGTCGGCAGCGCGTACGCGAAGGTCGAGCGCCGCGCCGGTGACTGGGCCGTGGTGTCGTCCGGCGCCGCGGTGTGGCTGGACGCCGGACGGATCGTGGACGCCCGGGTGGGCCTGGCCGCGGTCGGCCCGAACACCACCGGCATCCCGGAGATCTCGGCGGCTCTGCGTGGCCACGAGCCGAGCGAGGAGCTGTACCGGCTGGCGGGGGCGATCGCGGCGCGCAGCTGCGACCCGGTGACCGACACCCGGGGCAGTGCCGACTACAAGCGCCACCTGGCGGACGAGCTGACCCGGCGCACCCTGCGTACCGCCGTGGAACGGGCGAGGAGCTGAACCATGCAGGTCACGATGACCGTCAACGGGACCGAGTACACCCGTGAGATCGAGGGCCGCATGCTGCTCGTGCACTTCCTGCGCGACGTGCTCGGCCTGACCGGCACCCACTGGGGCTGCGACACGAGCAACTGCGGCGTCTGCGTGGTGTGGCTGGACGGCGAGCCCGTCAAGTCGTGCACCGTGCTGGCCGCGATGGCCGGGGGCCACGAGGTCCGTACCGTCGAAGGTCTGGCCAACGGCGCCGAACTGGACCCGATCCAGGAAGGTTTCCGGCAGTGCCACGGCCTCCAGTGCGGGTTCTGCACGCCGGGCATGCTGATGACCTGCCGGGCGCTGCTGGACAGGAACCCGGACCCGACCGAGGGCGAGATCCGCGAGGCCATCTCCGGCCAGATCTGCCGCTGCACCGGTTACTCCTCGATCATCCGCTCGGTCCGCTGGGCCGCGGTGCACGAGGCCAACGCCGCTAAGGAAGAGGAGGTGGCGCAGGCATGACCGATCTCCAGGACTCCAAACTCACCGAGTTCGAGGACAACGACCAGAATCCGGTCGGCTTCGGCCGGATGCTGCGCAAGGAGGACGCGCGCCTGCTCCGCGGCCGCGGCCGGTTCGTCGACGACGTGCAGCTTCCCGGCATGCTGCACCTGGCGATCCTGCGGTCGCCCTTCGCGCACGCGAGCATCGTCAGCATCGACACCAGCGCGGCCGAGGCGTCGCCCGGCGTGAAGGCGGTCGTCACCGGCGAGACCCTCAAGGGCCTGGGCCTGGCCTGGATGCCGACGCTCTCCAACGACGTGCAGGCCGTGCTGGCCACCGACAAGGTGCGCTTCCAGGGCCAGGAGGTGGCGTTCGTCGTCGCCGAGGACCGGTACAAGGCCCGGGACGCCCTCGAACTGATCGACGTCGAGTACGACGTGCTGGAACCGGTCGTCGACGTCCGCAAGTCCCTGGCGCCGGACGCCCCGATCATCCGCACCGACCTCGAGGGCAAGGCGGACAACCACGTCTTCGACTGGGAGACCGGTGACGAGGAGGAGACGAACCGGGTCTTCGCCTCGGCGGACGTGGTCGTCAAGGAGGACATCGTCTACCCGCGCGTGCACCCCGCGCCGATGGAGACGTGCGGCTCGGTCGCCGACTTCGACCCGGTCGAGGGCAGGCTGCGGCTCTGGTCGACCACCCAGGCCCCGCACGCGCACCGCACCCTCTACGCGATCGTCGCCGGTCTGCCCGAGCACAAGATCCAGGTGATCGCCCCGGACATCGGCGGCGGCTTCGGCAACAAGGTGCCGATCTACCCGGGCTACGTGCTGAGCATCGTCGGCTCCATCGTCACCGGCAAGCCGGTGAAGTGGATGGAGGACCGCTCGGAGAACCTGATCAGCACCGGTTTCGCCCGGGACTACATCATGCGGGCCGAGATCGCGGCGACGCGCGAGGGCAAGATCCTGGCGATCCGTACGAACGTGCTGGCCGACCACGGCGCGTTCAACGGCACGGCCGCCCCGGTGAAGTACCCGGCCGGCTTCTTCGGCGTGTTCACCGGTAGCTACGACATCCAGGCCGCGCACTGCAAGATGACCGCGGTCTACACGAACAAGGCGCCCGGCGGTGTGGCGTACGCCTGCTCGTTCCGCATCACCGAGGCCGTCTACCTGGTCGAGCGGATCGTCGACACGCTCGCCTACGAGCTCCAGATGGACCCGGCCGAGCTGCGGCTGAAGAACTTCATCCAGCCCGACCAGTTCCCGTACACCACCAAGACCGGATGGGTGTACGACTCCGGGAACTACGAGCCCACCATGCGCCTCGCCATGGAGATGGCCGGCTACGACGAGCTGCGCAAGGAGCAGGCTGAGAAGCGGGCCCGCGGCGAGCTGATGGGCATCGGCATCGCGTTCTTCACCGAGGCGGTCGGCGCCGGGCCGCGCAAGAACATGGACATCCTCGGCCTGGGCATGGCCGACGGCTGCGAGCTGCGGGTGCACCCGACCGGCAAGGCCGTCGTCCGGCTCTCGGTGAAGACCCAGGGCCAGGGCCACGAGACCACGTTCGCGCAGATCATCGCCGAGGAGCTGGGCATCCCGCCGGCCGACATCGACGTGCTGCACGGCGACACCGACAACACGCCGTTCGGTCTCGGCACCTACGGCAGCCGGTCCACCCCGGTCTCCGGCGCGGCGGCCGCCCTGGTGGCCCGCAAGGTGCGGGACAAGGCGCGGCTGATCGCCTCGGCGATGCTCGAGGTGTCGGTCGCCGACCTGGACTGGGTGAAGGGCGCCTTCCAGGTCAAGGGCGACCCGGGCAAGTCGGTGACGATCCAGGAGATCGCGTTCCGGGCGCACGGCGCGGGCGACCTGCCGGACGGCGTCGAGGGCGGTCTCGAGGCGCAGATCTGCTACAACCCGTCGAACCTGACCTACCCGCACGGGGCGTACATCTGCGTCGTCGACATCGACCCGGGCACCGCCGAGGTCAAGGTCCGCCGGTTCATCGCGGTCGACGACTGCGGCACCCGGATCAACCCGATGATCATCGAGGGTCAGGTGCACGGCGGTCTCACCGACGGCGTCGGCATGGCCCTCATGGAGATGATCTCCTTCGACGAGGACGGCAACTGCCTCGGCGCCTCGCTGATGGACTACCTGATCCCGACCGCGCTGGAGGTGCCCGACTGGGAGACCGGCTACACGGTCACCCCGTCGCCGCACCACCCGATCGGCGCCAAGGGCGTCGGCGAGTCCGCGACGGTCGGCTCGCCGCCGGCGATCGTCAACGCGGTCGTCGACGCGCTCAAGCCGTTCGGCGTCCGGCACGCCGACATGCCGCTCACCCCGTCGCGGGTCTGGGACGCGATGCGCGGTCAGGCCACCCCGCCGATCTAGAAGACGGAGTACGTGATGACGACGAGCATCGCCGAGCGCGCCCACGAGCTGACGGTCGCCCGCCGGCCGTTCGTGCACGCCACCGTGGTCCGCGCCCAGGAACCCACCTCGGCGCGGGCCGGCGACGACGCGGTGATCCTGGCCGACGGGTCCATCGAGGGCTTCGTCGGCGGGGTCTGCGCCGAGACGTCGGTGCGGGCGGCCGCCATGGACTCGCTGCGCGACGGCAACACCGTCCTGCTGCGGGTGCTGCCGGAGGACTCGGCCGAGTTCCCGGAGACGCCCGGCGCGCTCGTCGTCGTCAACCCCTGCCACTCCGGCGGGGCGATCGAGATCTTCCTCCGGCCGGTGCTGCCGAAACCGCTGATCGTGGTGACCGGTGGCACCCCGGTCGGCACGGCCGCGACGGCCCTGGCCGAGTTCCTCGACTTCGAGGTGGCCCACTCGTACGAGGGGGCGACCGCGGTGGTGGTGGCCGGGCTGGGCCGCGACGAGGAACGCGCCGTCCGGGAGGCGCTGGACGCCGGTGTGCCGCTGATCGCGCTGGTGGCCAGCAACACCCGGTCGGCGATCCTGCTCGACACGATGAACCTGTCCATCGAGGAGCGGTCCCGGATCCGGGCGCACGCCGGTATCGACATCGGCGCCCGTACCCCCAAGGAGATCGCCCTCTCGGTGCTGGCCGAGATCGTGCGCGAGATGCGCGTCGGTGGCCTGACCGCCGCCGCGCCGAAGAAGCCCGCCGCGACGCACGCCGAGGCGGCCGCGTTCGCGAAAGCCGGGCCCGAGTTCGTGGCCGGCCCGACCCTGCCCGTCGGGCCGGCCACATTTCCCATCGAGGAGATCATGGTCCCCATCGGCGAGACCCCCGCACGGACCGCCATCGACCCGGTCTGCGGGATGACCGTCGTGATCGGACCGGACACCCCGCACGGGGTGGTCGACGGCGAGGACTTCTGGTTCTGCTGCCCCGGCTGCCTGAAGAAGTACACGAAGGCCTGACCTGAGATTGAACACTCCTGACGAGGTCATCGCGCGTCTGGACGCCGTCGACTACCTGGTCGACGACGGCCTCGCCATGGCGATCTTCCTGGCCCTGCGTCTCGGCAAGCCGCTGCTGCTGGAGGGCGAGCCCGGTGTCGGCAAGACGGCCGCCGCCAAGGCGCTGGCGGACGCGCTCGACACGCCGTTCATCCGCCTCCAGTGCTACGAGGGCCTGACCGCGGGCGAGGCCCTGTACGAGTGGAACTACCAGCGTCAGCTGCTGCACATCCGGCTCGGCCACGCCTCCGACGACTCCTCCCTGTTCACCGACGACTTCCTGCTGGAACGGCCGATCCTGCGCGCCGTCCGGCACGACGGGCCGACCCCGCCGGTGCTGCTGATCGACGAGATCGACCGGGCCGACGACGAGTTCGAGGCGCTGCTGTTCGAGTTCCTCGGCGAGGCGTCGGTGACCGTTCCCGAACTGGGCACCTTCGCCGCCACCCGGCCGCCGGTCGTGGTGCTCACCTCCAACCGCAGCCGCGACCTGCACGACGCGCTGCGCCGCCGCTGCCTCTACCACTGGATCGAGTTCCCGGCCCCGGACCGCGCGGCGTCGATCGTGCGCCGCGCGGTTCCGGCCGCCACCGCGCCGCTGATCCGGGACGCCACCGAGTTCATCGGCCGGGTCCGGGGGCTCGAACTGGACAAGGCGCCCGGCCTGGCCGAGACCATCGACTGGGTCTCCGCGCTTGCCGCTCTCGGCGTCGCCGACCTCGCCGCGGGGGACGTTCTGCGCACCATCGGCACCATCGCCAAGACCCCCGACGACCGGATTCTGGTCGCCGAGGCCGTAACCCGGGAGAGCCCCCAATGAAGATCACCAACGAGTTCACCGTACGGATCCCGGTCGACCGTGCCTGGCAGGTGCTGACCGACCTCGAAGGCATCGCCCCCTGCATGCCGGGCGCCCGGCTCACCGGGGTGGAGGGCGACGTCTACCAGGGAAAGGTGAAGGTCAAGGTCGGTCCGGTGATCTCGGAATTCTCCGGGACCGCCCGGTTCGTGGAGCGGGACGACACGGCCTACCGGGCGGTCATCGACGCGAAGGGCCGCGACGCCCGGTCGGCCGGCAACGCGGCCGCCGTGGTCAGCGCGTCGCTGTCGCCGGAGGGGGAGGACGGCACCCGGGTCTCGGTCGATACCGACCTGAAGATCAGTGGGAAGCTGGCCCAGTTCGGCAGCGGCATGATCAAGGAGGTGTCCTCGAAGCTGCTCGCCCAGTTCGTCGCGAACCTGGAGGCGAAGCTGGCCGCCGAGGAGCCCGCCGCCTCGCCCGCCGCGGAAGCCCCCGAGCCCGCCGCCTCATCCGTCGCGGAAGCCCCCGCGCCCGCCGCTTCACCCGTCGCGGAAACCCCCGCGCCCGCCGCCTCATCCGTCGCGGAAACCCCCGCGCCCGCCGCTGAGGTCGCGGCCCCCGCCTCGGTCGCGGTGAAGGAGGAGGCCGAGCCGGAGGCACTCGATCTGCTGGCCGTGGCCGGCGGATCCGTCTACAAGCGGCTCATTCCGGTCGGCATCGGCGTGGCGGTCGCCGCCGCCGTCGTCATCTGGTTCGTTGCCCGCGGCTGACCACACGCCGGTGCTGCTGCGCGGCATCGACCGGGCCGCGTTCGCGGTGGCGTTCACGGCCCGGTTGCGCGCCGCCGGCCTCCCGGCCGGGATCACCGAGACCGACGATCTGGTACGGGCACTGGCCGCCAGCCCGCCGGTGTCCCGCGGCGCGCTCTACTGGACGGCCCGGGTCACCCTGGTCCGCCGGCACGCCGACCTGGCCGTCTTCGACCGGGTCTTCGCCACCGTCTTCGACGACAGCCCGCCGCTGCCGCTGAGCCGGTCGGCCACCCCGCCGCCCCGCCGCGACGACGACACCAACGTGGCGGTCCCCGGCACCGGCGACGAGAAGACCGCCGGCGGCGACGGGCTGCCGTGGGCCACCCTGCCACCGGCGGTCGCGGCCGAGGACTCGCCCGCCGAGGACGGCCTCCACCTGCCCGAACTGCGGCCCAGCGAGCTGGCGGCACTGGCCCAGCGGCCCTTCGAGGACCTGGACGCCGGACAGACCGCGGCGCTCGGCGAGGCGCTGCGGGACACGCTCACCCACTGGCCGCACCGGCGCGGCCGCCGCCACCGGGCACATCCGGCCGGCCGTCGGGTGGCGTTGCGGCCCACCATCGCCCGGGCCCGGCGTACCGGGTGGGAGGCGGTGACCGTGGTCCGGGAACGGCCGGTGCCCCGCCCGCGCCGGGTGGTGATGCTCTGCGACGTCAGCGAGTCGATGCGTGCCCAGGCGGCCGCGTACCTCCAGCTCATGCGCGCGTTCGCCACGGTCGCCGACGCCGAGGTGTTCGCCTTCGCCACCCGGCTGACCCGGCTCACCGTGCCACTGCGGCACACCTCGCCACGGGAGGCGATCGAGCAGGCCGGGGCGGCCGTCGACGACCGGTTCGGTGGCACCCGGATCGCCGCGAACCTCGGCGCGCTGCTCGACTCGCACCACGGCGAGACGGTCCGCGGCGGCGTGGTGATCGTCGCCTCGGACGGATGGGACAGCGACCCGCCGGAACGGATGGCCGCCGTCATGGCCCGGTTGCGGCGTCGTGCGTACCGGATCATCTGGTTGAATCCCCGCGCCGGCGCTCCTGGATGGACCCCCGGCGTCGGCGGCATGGCCGCGGCCCTGCCGTGCTGTGACCGGCTGCTGCCGGCCGCCACCTTCGCCGACCTCCTTCAGGCTGTTCGCTGCCTACCGGACGTGGCCGGCCGGCGATAGGCTCAGCGACTTCCCGGCCGCCCAGGAGCTCGACGGCAGCGTCGACACCGTGATGGAGCAGCCCACCGTCCCGCTCGGCGAGGCCGGTGAGGTGCTCAACCGCAGCGAGCCGCAGCGGCAGGACGGCGAGCAGGTGCACGTCGTCTGCCCCATGGTGATCCCCGCAGCCGGTGGTGATCCGCACCGACGGCGGCAGTGACAACGGCGCGCCGGCCACCCTGATCGCCGCCCAGCCGCTGCCGCGGAGCATCAGCTCCACAGAGTCACGTGAATCGACGGCTTGAACCGTCCCACATTGACCCCGGCCCCGCGCATCATCGCCTGAATGGCCCGGGGCGTCGACGCGAAACGCGCCAGCTCGGCCGCCGCGGACGGCGCCCCGGTCTCGGCCAGGGTCAGCGAGTGCCACACGTCCTCCAGCCCGGTGTGCGGCCCGCAGAACTGCACGAGATGCCCCTTGCGGACCTCCGGCGCCACGGTGAACGACAGCGCCGCCGCCACCCCGTGCCCGCGTTTCGCCTCCTCGATGGCGGCCGCGTGGCTCTGAAAGATCTGCTGCCGGTCGTCCGGCACCCCGAGCCGGCGCAGCAGCGCCGGGATGGCGCCCCGGCCGGCGGCGGCGGACGGCCCGAGCAGCCACGTCTGATCACGCAGCTGCCGCGGTGACGGCTGGGTGCCGGCCAGCGGATGGTCCGGTCCGGCCACCGTGACGACCTTGTAGTACATGACCGGACGGCACACCACCGCCGGATCCGGCACGGCCGGCGGCGGGCCGATCGCGATGTCGATGCGCCGCTCGATCAGCGCCTCGCTGAACGACCCCGGGTTCCGGACACTCAGCTCGACGTCGAGGTCCGCGGCCCGGCTCGCGAACAGCTCGATCAGGCCCGGAGCGCCGTGCTCGGCGAACAGGCTGGAGGCGCCCACCCGCAGCAGCCGCCGCCCCTGCCCGGCCGCGCTCACCTCCAGCACCGTGATGTCCTGGAGGCCGAGCAACTCGGTGGCCCGGCTGGCCAGGCGCAGCCCGCCCGGCGTGAACGTCAGCCCGTTCGCCGTCCGTGAGAACAGCTGATCACCCAGCTCCTTGCGCAACTGTCCGATGTGCAGCGAGACCGCCGACTCGGACACCTCGAGCTGTGCGGCCGCCTGTTTCACCGAGCCACACCGGACCACGGCGGAATAGGCGCGCAACTGAGTGGGGGTCACCGCCGCAATGTATCGCGATCAACGTGCCGGACGCGCCCGCGTCGCAGACTCTGACCACACCGGCGATCTCACCGATCCCGCTCATCCGGTGCGGTGCGTACGCTGTCGTCCGCTCGCATCACGAAGAGGGGACCCGCCATGCCGACCTTCCAGGCCACCGACGGTGTGGAGATCTACTACCAGCGATGGGAGGCCGAGTCGCCGCTTCCACCCGTGCTGCTGCACCACGGGTTCATCGCGAACGGCCTCACCAACTGGGTGCTGCCCGGCGTGGTCGACGCCCTCACCGCCGCCGGCCGGGACGTCGTGGCCATCGACGCCCGCGGGCACGGCCGCTCCGGCAAGCCGCACGACCCGTCGTTCTACGGCGAGTCCCGGATGGCCGCCGACGTCGCCACCCTGCTCGACCTGCTCGGCATCGAAACCGTCGACGTGGCCGGCTACTCGATGGGCGCCGTCGTCTCGCTCCTGCTGACCACCCGCGACGCCCGGGTCCGCCGCCTGGTCGTCGGCGGCGTCGGCTCGGCGGTGGTCGAGCTGGGCGGCGTCGACACCCGGATCATCCCGGCCGGTGACTTCCGCGAGGCGTTCGAGGCCACGGACCCGAAGACCATCACCTCGCCGGCCGCCGCCGGCTTCCGCTCCTTCGTCGACGCGGTGGGCGGCGACCGTGTCGCCCTGGCCGCGCAGGCCGCCGCCCTGCACGCCTCGCCCATCCCGCTGGACGCCATCACCGTCCCGACGCTGGTCCTGGCGGGCCGCGACGACGCCCTGGCCACCCGCCCGGAACTCCTGGCGAAGGCCATCCCCGGCGCCCGCCTCACCGTCATCGACGGCGACCACCTGGGCGCCGTCCGCGTCCCCGCCTTCACCACCGAGCTGCTCACTTTCCTGAACACCCCCTGACCCGCCCGCCCTCCTCCCTCCCACATCCACCCGCCGCCCCGCCGCCTGCCCGCCTGCCTGCCTGCCGCCTGCCTGCCCGCCTGCCGCCCGGCCGTCTGCCCGCCGCCCGTCCGCCCCGCCCCGCCCCTCCACCCGCGATCTCGGACGTTTGCCCACCGCATGCGGTGGTGGATCGTCCAAGGTCCGGCAGGGTTCGCGCGTCCTGCTTGCTCTGCCCTGCGGCCCACGATCTTGGGCGATTGGCTACCGAGTGAGGTGGGCAGGCGTCCAAGGTCTGGTGGTGTGTGTGCGGCTTGTCGCTGTGTGACCTGCGGCCTGCGATGTGTCCTGCGGCCCGCGATCCTGGACGTTCGCCCACCGCATTCGGTGGTGGTTCTTCCAAGGTCCGCGGGGTGCCTGCGGCCTGCTTTCTCCGTGCCCGGCCGCCCGCGATCTTGGGTGATCGGCCACCGGAGCGGGTGGGAAATCGTCCAAGATCGCGACGGGTGGGCCGTTGGCGGTGCGGCCGTAGGTGGCGGTGGTGGTGGCGGCGGCGGTGGGGAGTTTGAGGCCGGTGGGTTGGTCAGGGGTGGGGGATGGGGTGGGACGGGGCGCAGAGCAGCTTGCCGTTTACGGGCTGGCAGGTGGTCTGGTAGCCGTGGGTGTAGAGGCCCGCGCCGAGCCAGTCGTAGTTGACCTTCGGTGAGGTGCGGGGGATGACCGGGACGAAGTTGGCGGCGTCGTCGGTGCTGCCGGTGCCGTCGTATCGGGCCACCGCCGGGTACGGGTAGACCGGCCGGCTGCGCGCGCCCTTCGTGGCGACCACCGATGTCGGCGCGGTGCCCTTCTCCACCCAGTTCAGCATCGGCGTCATGATGTCGAAGGTGTCCGGGCCCAGTCCACCGCTGCAGTGCGCCAAACCGGGGAAGAGGAACAACCGGGCGTACGAGGGGGTCCCCAGCGCCTCGTAGTAGTTCAGCGTCGCCTGCGGGGAGATGTGCTGGTCGGACCAGCCGTGCCAGAGGATCAGCTTGCCGCCGCTCCGCCGGAACCGGCTGAGATCCGGGTCGGTGGCCGACAGGTACTTCGAGGTCTGCACCGTCCGCCAGAACGACTCCTCGGTGAACTCGAGGTCGGTGAGCTGGTAGTCCGGGTCGGCCACGTTGAAGTAGGCGAGGTAGCGCAGGAACGACAGCGCGATGTTCTCACTGAACGTGACCTGCCCCTGGGCGGCCGGCACGAACAGTGTCCAGTCCAGTTCGGAGCCCCATTCGTGGGAGATCTCCTGTTCCAGGCGTACGCCGCGGGAGGTGACGGCGCCGTCGTGCAGCCGGCGGACCACCGCGGCCTCGGCCCGGGTGAGGCAGGTCGCCGGATCGTCGCAGACCAGGCTGTACGGGTCGAACCGGCACCGCCGCGGGTCGTCCAGCACCCCGTCGGCCAGCCCGTCCAGCCTGTCGCAGGCGGCCATCACCGCATCGTGGATCAGCGGCAGCCGGCCGGCCAGCAGGATGTAGTTGCCGGCGGCGTCCCTGTTGGCGAGCACGTTCCAGGCGTGGTGGAAGGTGTTCTGTACGACCAGATTGCTCGCGGGCGCCCCGGCCACGATCCCGTCGAAGTCGTCCGGGTAGCGCTGCGCCTCCATGAGCGCCTCACGGCCGCCGTCCGAGCAGCCGCTGAAGTAGCTGTACGCCGGCGGCCGCCCGTAGAACCGGGTGATCACCTCCTTGGCGACCCGCGCGGTCTCGTGCACCCCGCGGTAGGCGAAGTCGATCTGCGCCTGCGGGTTCCCGGCCGCCCACGAGCCGTCGTTCTGTCCCTGGTGGCCCATGTCGGTGGTGGCGCTGGCGATGGTGCCGTCGGCGACCGGGGCGCACGCCGCCGCCTGGGTGTAGTTGATCCGCGCGGTGCCGCACAGCCCGCCGCACCCGGTCTGGAGGTACCGCTGCGTCCACCCGTTCACCGGCAGGCGCATGACGATGGTGTCCGCCGGGGCGATGACGCCCTCCACGGCGCAGTACGGGGATGGGGCGCCGGCGCTGGTCACGGTGGCGGACCGGATGGTGACGCCGGGCAGGTTGAGGCCGGTGACGTCGGCGCAGTCCATGACCGGCCGGACGGGGCGGAGTGCGGTGGAGGCGGTGGCCGGCAGGTCACCGGGCAGCAGTAGCGCGCCGATGGTCAGCAGGACGACGGCGAGACGGGACGCTGATCTCATGCGGGATCCCCTCGTTGGGAGGCATCGATCGGAAGCGTTGCGGCAACGTGAGCAGAACGATAAGTCTCGACATGAGTTCTTAACAAGATGGCGAGCAATATCGTCAACAATCCACGATCGAGTGTGCTCCCCACGTACCGGAAAGGAATGTGAAAGGCCCGGACCGAGGCTCCGGGCCTCCGTGAGTGAGGGGCGTCAGTGCGTGAGGGCCGGCTCGACGGCGGCCGGCTGCTCCGTGCTGCGCAGGCCGGCCAGCAGCACGAAGACGGTGGCGAAGACCGCGGAGGCGGCGAAGACCGTGAAGCCCCAGCCCTGGTTGCCGGCGGCCATCAGCTGACCGCCCATCCAGGGGCCGAGGACCGCGCCGAAGCGGCCGATGCCGGCGGCCGAGCCGACCGCGGTGGCCCGGCTCGCGGTGTCGTAGCGGGAGGTGACCGCGGCGTACACCATGGTCTGCGCGCTGAACAGGAAGACGCCGGCCAGGAAGACGACGGCGTAGGTGACCGCCAGCGGCATGTGGACGCCGAGCAGGTGGACGCCGACGGCGGTGAGCGCGAACCAGGCCGCGGCGACCGGGACCGCGCCGAAGCGGTCGGCCACCCGCCCGGCGACCAGCATGCCGGCGATGCCGCCCAGGTTGATGACGATGAGGAAGGCGAGCGCCGAGCCCAGGTCGTAGCCCTCGCCGCGCATCATTGTCGGCAGCCAGGTGTTGACGCCGTAGACCAGCAGCAGCCCGCCGAACGAGGCGCACCAGAACAACAGGGTGGGCTGCCAGCGGCCATTGCGGAACAGGCTGACCGTCCCCTTCTCTGCGATGACAGCGGCCGCCGGCAGTTCGACGCCGTAGTCGGCGGCGACCCGGCGGGCCTCGTCGGCGCGGCCGCGGGCGATCAGGAAGCTCAGCGACTCCGGCAGGAAGCGCGCGACCAGGGGTACGGCGATGAACAGCGGCAGCACCCCGATCCAGAACGCGGACCGCCAGCCGAACGAGTCGAGCAGCCACAGGCCGAGGGTGGCGGCCAGGATGCCGCCGGCCTGGTGCGCGGTCATCAGCGAGCCGATCAGCAGGTTCCGCCGTCCGGCCGGGGCGAACTCGGCGACCATGGTGAGCGCGATCGGCAGCAGGCCGCCGAGACCGAGGCCGGCGACGAACCGGCCGAGGCCGAACACGCCGAGCGACGGTGCGGCCGCGCAGACGCCGGAGGCGATCGAGAAGACCGTGGTGCTCACGATGAGCATCATCTTGCGGCCGATCCGGTCCGTCAGCGGACCCGAGCCGAGCGCGCCGAGCAGCATGCCGAAGGTGGCGTAGCTGCCCAGTGTGCCGGCCGCCGCCTTGGTCAGGCCGAGCGCGGGGTCTTCGAGCATGCCGGGCAGGACGGCGCCGTAGATGAACAGGTCGACGCCGTCGAAGAGGACGACCAGCCAGCAGATCGCGACGACGAGGCCGGCGAGATTTTTCGACGAGCGGGGGGATGTGCGCTGCATCACCGGATCGTGCTTGTTGTTCGCACGATTGTCAACAATCAGTTTCCTGCGTCTAGCCAGCTCATGTCGTTGCAGCTTCTCAGCGTGCGTGAAGTCCAGGAGATTGTTGACAATCAGCGTCGATGTCTTCGGGGGCAGCGAAGATCTTGACCGGCGGTGATCGGGAGAGCGCGGTATCGTACCGGCACTATGTCTGCGGAGAAGAACCTCACCGGCGTACGCCGGTCACGGCCACGTGGCACGGCTGACGGGAAGGACAAGGCGACCGCGCGCGACGAACTGCGCACCGCGATCCTGGCCGGGGAGTACATGCCCGGCGAACGCCTGGTGGAGGCGCAGCTGATCGAGCGGTTCGGGGTGAGCCGGTTCAACATCCGGCTGGCCCTGCAGGACCTCGCCGGTGAGGGCCTGGTCGAGATCCAGCGCAACCGCGGCGCCCACGTCCGCAAGATCTCCCTGGCCGAGACGATCGAGATCACCCAGGTCCGGATGGTGCTGGAGGGCCTGGTGGCGGCACAGGCCGCGGACCGCGTCACCGAGGCCGAGGCCAGCGAGCTCGACGAGATCGGCCTGCTCATGCGCCGCGCCGTGGAGGCCGGCGAGTTCCGCCGCTACAGCGACCTCAACCAGCGCCTGCACGGCCTGATCCGCAAGATCGGCGCCCACGCCACCGCGGACCGGCTGATCGGCACGCTGCGCGCCCAGCTGGCCCGGCACCAGTTCATGCTGTCACTGCTGCCCGGCCGGCCGGCCGTCTCGCTGCCGCAGCATGAGCGCATCATCACGGCGATCCGCGACCGCGACCCGGCGGCCGCCGAGACGGCCATGCGCGAGCACATCGCGAGCGTGGTGGAGGTGCTCCGGTCGCTGGAGGACACCCCGGCGGCCCACGGCTAGGCCGTCACTACACCCACTCGGCCTCGGCCGCCGGCGGCGTGCCGTGGGTGTGGAAGGACTCGATCGTCTTCAAGCCCCAGGCCTGGCCCTTGGCGCGTTCCGCCTCGGTCCACGTGACGACCTCGTGGTCCGGGGCGAGCAGCAGCCGGGCGCCCGCGTTGCAGAGCTCGATGCGGTTGCCGCCGGGCTCCCAGACGTACAGGAAGAAGGTCTGCTGGATGGCGTGCTTGTGCGGCCCGGTCTCGATGTGCACGCCGGCCTCCAGGAACACGTCCGCGGCACGCAGGATGTCCTCCCGGGTGTCGGTCGCGAACGCCACGTGGTGCAGGCGGCCCTGCGAACCGGTCCAGTCCCGGGTGTAGACGACGTCGTAGGACTTGTCGCTGAACGTGTACCAGACCGCGGCCCTCGTGCCGTCGTTCAGCACGATCTGCTCGCTGGCCCGGCCGGTCAGCGCGGTCGCCACGAAGTCCGCGTTCGGCGGCACGTCCCGCGCCAGGAAGTTGACGTGGTCCAGCCGCCGCACGTTCGAGCCACGGCCCGGGAACCTCGCGGCCTGGTTCTTCAGCGACGGGCGGGTGGCGTCCGAGGCCACGTACCGCTGAGTCTCGTAGTAGAGACCGAACGGGTGCCCGTCCGGGTCGGTGAAGTGGAAGACCGGCCCGTAACCCGGCTCGTCCTTGCTCCACCCCTCACCGAATCCCAGGGACGAGATGTCGTGGACCCGCCGCTCCAGCGCCTCCGGGCTGCGGGCCCGCAGCCAGGTGCGGCCGATGCCGGAGGTGCCCGCGCCGGTCACCTTCACGGTGAAGCTCTCGTAGTCGTCCCAGGCGTGCAGGTACGCGCTGTTCCCCCGCCGCTCGACGACCTCCATCGCCATCGTGTCGGTGAAGAACCGGACCGTGTCGTCGAGGACCGGGGTCAGCAGCTCCACCGCGGAGACGTGGGCGATGTCGCGGATCTTCTCAGCCATGGATGATGGCCCCTTCCGTGTTGCGACGGGGATGGACCCGCCCCTCCATGAGCAGGCGGGCGGTGCTGACGATCGCGGAACGGCCGGTGCCCGGATCGATGACGACGTCGGCGAAACCGGTCGGATGCTCCAGCCGGACGGCGCCGGCGGCCTCGGTGTGCGCCACGCTGCCGGGCATCGCCACGGCGGTGCCCACGGTGACGGCGGCGAGCACGCCGATCGAGGCATGGACGCGATGTGGGATGAACATGCGCGTGCTCAGCGTGCCACCGTCGGTCGGCGGCGAGATCAAACACATCTTGGGTACGGTCGTCGCGCTCACGTCACCGAGACCCATCAGCGTGCCGGCGAGCAGGCGCAGCTCCTCGACCCGGCGGCGCAGACGACCGTCCGCCTCCAGCTCGGCCGGAGTCTCCTCGCCGGTGACACCCAGTGACGTGGCGGTCATCAGAACCACCGGCATGCCGTTGTCGATCAGAGTGGCCGGGACGCCGTCCAGATCGTCGACGATCCGGCCGGTGGGCAACAGCCCCGGGGCGACCGAGCCGGCCGTGTCCCGGAACTCCACCTCGATGCGGGCCGCCGTGCCGGGCACGCCGCTGAGCGCGGTGTCCCCGGCGTACTCGACCCGGCCGCCGGGAGTGGGGACCGAGACCACGGCCAGGGCGCCGGTGTTGACCATGCGGACGCGTACCGGGGTGACGTCGCCGGAGGCCGCCACCAGGCCGCGCTCGACGGCGAACGGGCCGACCCCGGCCAGGATGTTCCCGCACGGCTGCTCCGCGCTGACCCGCGGCTGATCCACCTGCACCTGGAGGAACAGGTAGTCGACATCGGCCTCCGGATCGTCCGAGGCGCTGACCACGGCGACCTTGCTGGTCAGCGGGTGGCCGCCGCCGATGCCGTCGATCTGCCGCGGATCCGGTGAGCCCATCACGGACAGCAGCAGGGTGTCCCGCTCGCTCTCGTCCTCGGGCAGATCCTCCCGCAGGAAATACGCCCCCTTGGACGTGCCCCCGCGCATGATCACGACCGGGATGCTCATGGCTGTTCCCCCACTCGGGAGTCAAGAGCGCAGTCACGACGAGCCATAAGCTCCCTCCGGTCGCTCATGGCTGTTCCCCCACTCGGGAGTCAAAAGCGCAGTCACGACGAGCCATAAGCTCCCTCCGGTCGCTCATGGCTCGTCCACGTAGACGACGCCGAGCTCCGCCAGCAGCGGCCGCAGGTTGTACATGTCCAGGCCCAGCTCACCCGCGGCGAGCCGGGCTCGCTTGGCTTGCTCGCTCGCGACCCGCGCCCGCGCCGCCGCCAGGACCGCGGCCGCCCGCTCGCGCGGGATCACCACGACACCGTCGTCGTCGGCGACGATCGCGTCACCGGGACCGACGACCTGGCCGCCCACCACGATCGGCACGTTCACCGACCCCGGGCTGGCCTTCACCGTGCCCTGCGTGCTGACCGCCCGCGACCACACCGGGAAACCCATCTCCCGCAGCTCGGCCACATCGCGTACCCCGGCGTCCAGGACCACGCCGATCGCGCCCCGGGCCCGCAGCGAGGTGGCCAGCAGGTCGCCCAGCATCCCGTCGGTCGACGGAGAGGTGGTCGTGACGACCACGACGTCACCGGGCCGCACCTGCTCCACGGCCGCGTGGATCATCAGGTTGTCGCCGGGATGGCAGGAGACGGTCACCGCGCTGCCGGCGATCCGGGCGCCGGCCTGGATCGGCCGCAGATCGGGGGAGACCGCGCCGCGCCGGCCGTCCGCCTCGTGCGCCGTGGACGCGCCGGCCTCCGCGAGGCCCTTCAAAACCTCTTCGGAGACCCTTTTCCCGGTACGGACGACGACGTGCCGGGCCATCATGACAACTCCCGGGTGACCTGCGGGTAGAGCCGCATGTAGGCCTCGGCGTAGGTGTCGTTGGGCAGTCCCAGGTTCGGCCCGGAGTTGCGCGACGCCTGGAGACCGCGCCGGCTGCCCAGCTCGGTGTAGTAGGTGTGCAGGTGCTTCTGCGCGGCCAGGATCCGCATGGCCTCGCGCTTGGTCTCCCACACCGCGGTGATGTCGAGCAGCACGTTCGGGAGGAAGCCGCACTGCTCCGGCTGGTGCGGCTCGAAGCTGAACACCGGCGGCGCCCCGATGACCTCGCCCGGCCCCTCGACGCCCGGCGCCTGCGCCAGGATCCGGGCCTTGAGCGCGATGGCGTGCGCGAACGCGTGGTCGCCGTTGTACGGGTCGGCCGCCGCGTGGGTCAGCACGACCGACGGCTGCACCTCCCGGTACAGGTCGATCAGCCCCTGGAGCAGCCGCGGCGTCTCGACGAGGGGGTAGTCGTCGGCGTCGAAGAACCGGATCTCCGCGCCCAGCACCTTCGCGGCCTGCTCGGCCTCGGCCCGGCGGTGGTCCTTGACCTGCTGCAACGTGTAGCCCTTGCGCCAGAGCGAGGCCGACTCGCCGCGTTCGCCGAAGCTCATGCAGCCGATCACCACACGCTGACCGCGGGACGCCGCCAGGGCGATCGCCCCGCCCGCACGCCAGACGAAATCGCCGGGGTGGGCGGTGAGTACCAGGGTCGAATCGGTCATCGCGTCTTCCCATCCGATTACCAACAACATTGTCAACAATCCGCGCGACGGAGAGTGCCCGGAGGCGCGGCTACCCGACCGAGCCTAAGCCAACGATCTCGGCGAAACAATTGTTGACAATCCTGTCGCCGGGTTGGAACACTCGCCGTCAATCGTCGCCGGTCGCGTTCGTCGTTGGTCCGAGGAGGTATGCGTGCCCGCAGCCCCGGTCGTCGCCGCCGTGCGGGACGCGGTGCGTGAGGGCATCCTCCAGGGCGAGTTCACCCCGGGGGAGCGCCTCGTGGAGACCGACCTGATGAGCCGCTTCGGTGCCACCCGGTTCGCGGTCCGCGCCGCTCTGGCCGAACTCTGCGCCGAAGAACTGATCGAGGTGTCCCCCCGCCGTGGCGCCCGGGTCCGCAAGGTCCCCACCCACGAGGCCGTCGAGGTCACCGAGATCCGCATGGTGGTGGGCGGCCTGATCGCGGCCCGCGCCGCCGAACGGATCACCGATCAGCAGGCCGCGGAATTGGCCGAGGCCGCCGCCCTGCTGCGGCGGGCCGCCGAGACCGGCGCCCAGCGGCGCTACCGTGACCTGGAACAGCACCTGCACGACCTGATCCGCCGGATCGCCGCCCACCGCACCGCCGACACGGTCACCGAGACACTGCGCGGCCGGCTCCTGCGGCACCAGTTCATCCTGTCCCTGCTACCCACCCGCCCCGAGGCGTCCCTGGACCGGCACGAGCGCATCATCACCGCGATCCTCGACCGTGACCCGGAGGCGGCCGAGGCCGCCATGCGAGCCCAGATCGCCGCCACGATCACGGCTCTCCGGTCCATGCGGCACCTGGAGCCCCTCCCGTGACTGTCGACGTGGGCCCGGCGGGTCTGTCCATGAGGAAGACTGTCGACGCCGCCCAGCGGCCCGTTGAGTTTTCGGAGGTCCTTCCATGACGGGAACCGTCATCGCCGTCCTCGGCCTGGGCGAGGCGGGTGGTCTCATCGCGGCCGGCCTGGTCGCCGCGGGCGCCCCCGTCCAGGGCTACGACCCGAAGGTTCCGCCCCCGGCCGGGGTGCGGGCCGCCGGCAGTGACGCCGAGGCGTGCGCCGGGGCGTCGATCGTGCTCAGTGTCAACAGCGCCGCCGACGCGGCGGACGCCCTGCGTGACTCGCTGCCGTCGCTGGCTCCCGGCACCATCTGGGCCGATCTCAACACCGCGACACCCGGCCTCAAGGAGACGCTCGCGGCGCTCGGCGGCCAGACGGTACGGGTGGTCGACGTCGCCCTGATGTCCCCGGTGCCCGGCCGTGGACTGCACACCCCGATGACCGCCAGTGGCCCGGCCGCCGCCGAGTTCGCCACAGTGCTCGGTGGATACGGCGCCACGGTGACCGTGCTGGACGGCCCGGTCGGTGCGGCCGCCACCCGCAAACTGCTGCGCAGCGTCTTCTACAAGGGCATGGCCGCCGCCGTCACCGAGGCGCTGGCCGCCGCCCGGGCCGCGGGTCTGGAGGAGTGGCTGCGCGGCAACATCCGCGACGAGCTGATCCGCGGCAACGCCGACACATTGGACCGCCTGGTCGACGGCTCCGTCAAACACGCCGTACGCCGCCGCGAGGAGATGGCCGCCGCCACCGAACTGCTCGAGGACCTAGGCGTGCCGCCCCGCATCGCCCCCGCCGCCCGCGACATCCTCGCCGACCTGGCCGAACACCGGCAACCCACCTGACCCGCTGTTCTCCCGCCGGATACCGGGGCCCGGATTCGCCCTCGACCACCCGGCAGGGCAGGCCCGCCTGCCCTGCCCTGCCGGGGCGATCCGTCCTGCCGGCCAGGCGCCCGGGCTGCCCGCTCCGAGCCGCAGCGCCGGCCGCTGTTGGTGGGTGGTCGCGGTCGCTCGCGTGCGGTGGGCGCACACGGTGGCGATGTCGTGGTCGCCCACCTGGCCGATGGCCGTGGTGGCCGCACACGCGGCGTCTTGCGTGTGCACCCGCCCGGCCGGAAGCCGAACGTGTACGCCCGCCGGGGGCGGCACAGGCGGGAGCGGGCAGCGAGATCGCGCCTACCGGGCGGAGCGGAGCGGATAGGGCGGGACGAGGACACGCGTACCGGAGAAGGGCCGGAAGCGAAACGCGGACCTCGGCCACAGAGGGCCTACGGTGGCGCGTCACGGCCTGGACCGCGGGCCTTCGGGTCGCGTCACGTGCGGATGTCATGGCGCGCGAACGACCGTGACCGGCTCCCGCGTGACCGAGGCGTCGTGAGCCGGCGGCCACCCGCTCAAGCCCGGTGGGCGCGGCACGGTCTGTACCACGCACGGGCCTCGCGGTGCGCCAGGGAGCGTTCGGAATGTGTTTGCGAACCGTCCGCCCCGTACCGGAGAAGGGGTTATTGACCTTGAACCAGGGTTTCGGCGGCCATCTCCAGGAGCGCGTCGGGGGAGGCCGGGCCCGAGGGGATCGGGGTCGGATCCAGGCAGCGATCGAGCAGGAGCTCGACCAGGGCGGCGCGGTGCACGATCTCGTCCGCGTCGATGGCGCCGGGGAGGATCCGGATCTCCACGGTGTCGCGCAGGGGAGGGGTGTCGGTCAGCACCTGCGTCAGGTTCACATCATAGAATTTCGTGATCTGCCCGGTTTGGGCCGCCTGGCGTAGCTCGGTGATCGTCGGGGCTCCGGCAACGGCGTCCACCAGCGGCGCGGGCAGCGGGGCCAGACGGCGGCAGGCCGGATTGGTGGCCAGCAGCGTCCGCAACGGCTCCCGCCAGTGGGCGAACAACCGGATCAGATTGGCCAGGGCGGGCGCCTCCCGGAACGGGCCACCGTCGACGTGCAGGTGCACGGCCGCCTCGTGCGGGACCGTGAAACCGAGCCCCCGGGCGACCCCGAGCAGGAACGACAGCTCCGTGTGATGGCCCGCCGACAGCGGTGGGGTGATGATCTCGCAGGGGCGTTCCCGTTCGCCGCCGGCGGGGGAGGCCAGGGCGATCGTGGCGCCGGCCGCGTCGTTGAGGCGGTAGATGTCGCCGTGCCGTTCGACCGTGGTGCCCCACAGTTCGGCCGCCGGCTCCAGCACCCGGGGCAGGGTGGTCCCCGCATCGCAGCGGGCGGAGAGCAGGCGCAGCAGCCGGGTGTCGTCGGTCAGCACCCGGAACCAGCCTGGGATGGCGGGCGCCCGGGGGTCGAGCCCGCGCATCAGGGTGATGTCGTCGACCAGCGTGCACAGCGGCGTTCCGTCCGGCCGGCGCACCTCGAAACCCTGGGTGAGGTGCAGGAACCGTCCCAGGCCGGGAACCAGGGACGGCTCGCTGTCGTGGTGCCACACCGGCCGGACGCTGCCTCCGCAGCGTCCGGCCAGGTCCAGCGCGAGCGTGCGCCGGCTGACCCCGGGTGGGGCCATCAGCTCGATCTCGAAGCCGATGCGCCGGCGCAGCTCCGGGATCACGGCTTGATCGGGAGGGTCTCGCCGGCCTCCAGGCGACGGCCCGCTTCGACCTTCACGGCGTACGTGTCATTGCTGTCCATCTTCCACAGCTTGGCCAGTTTCGCGGCGTCCTCACCGTCGTAACCGGCCTCCCAGAAGATCGTGGCGAGCTTCGACTTACGCGCTTCCTCGAGCTGCTTCGGGTCCGGCTTGATCGGCAGGGTCTCGCCGGCCAGCAGTCGCTTGCCGCCCTCGATCTTGGCCTGGTACGGGTCGTCGAGCTTCCACAGCCTGGCGAGCTTGACGGCGTCGTCCCAGTCGTACCCCCCGTTGAAGAACGCCTCCGAGTTGCGACCGTCCTCGGTCTGCCCCGGAACGCCCTCGGTGTTCGGCTTCGGCTGGACCGGCAGGGTCTCCCCGGCCAGCAGTTTCCGCCCGGCGAGCAGCTTGATGTCGCCCGCCTGGGTGTCGGTCATGTTCCAGAGCTTGGCCAGCTCCAGAGCGTTGGTGTAACCGAACCCGGCCTCGAAGTAGGCGTCGAAAGCCTGGTCGTCGGTGTACGACGGGGTGGCGCTCGGTGCGGCGACCTCGATGACGGGGCCGGACGGTGCCGCCTCGCCGGGCAGGAACCCCGGCATCTGGGTGATGCCCGCGATCAGGCCGGCGCTGAGCGCCACCCCGCCCGCGGCCTGCGCCGAGCGGCGGCGCCACTTGTGCTTACGGGCCAGTTCTTCGACGCGGGCGTAGACCGCGGCGGGATCCGGCGTCTGGTTCTCGTGGGTGATGAAGGCTTCCCGCAGCCGGTCTCCGTGCTCGGTCACGACCTCTCCTCGGCAGGTACTCGCAAGTCCGACTCCTTGTCGAGCCGGAGGGTTCTCAGTGCCCTCGACGCGTGGCTGCGCACCGTGGCTGCCGTGCATCCGAGCAGGTCGGCGATCGCGTCGTCGTCCAGCTGCTCGTAGTAGCGCAGCACCAGCACGGCCCGTTGCTTGCGGCCCAGCGCGGCGAGCCGGTGCCACAGCGCGTCGGCCTCGACCACGCCGTCCGCGTGGTCGCGCACACCGCCGCGCGCGTCGTCCAGCTCGATCAGGCGCTCGCCGGCCGCGTGGACGTGCCGGACCGCCCAGCTGCGCCGCCAGGACAGGTACTCGTTGAGCACCATGCGCCGGACATACGCCTCCGGGGAGTCGGCGTCGCTGATGCGCCGCCATCGGGTCTGGGCCCGCGCCAGCACCTCCTGAACGACGTCCTGCGCGAGATCACGGTCGCCGGTGAGGACGACCGCGTAGCGCAGAAGACTGGGCAGGCGGGCCAACGCGAACTGCTCGAAGGTCACAACCTCATCGACGCACCCCGGGGCCGATCTGTGCAGTCGAACGCCGAATTATTTTTCCGGCCCGGGTAGATAGGCGGTCTGCTAAGCAGCTAGCCTGCCTACATGACCCCCCGGCCGTGGCTGCACGGTTTCCTCGATCTCTGCCTGCTCGCCATGCTGCGCGACCAGCCCGATTACGGGTATGGGCTGGCTCAGCGGCTGGCCGCGGCCGGCGTCGCCGACATCCCCGGCGGCACCCTCTACCCGGCCCTGCTGCGCCTGGAACAGCAGGGGCTGGCCTCGCCGAGCTGGGCGCCGTCCGGCTCCGGGCCGCGTCGGAAGTACTACGCGATCACCCCGGCCGGGCTCGACACGCTCAACGCCCAGGCCGAGGAGTGGCGCGGCTTCCGCGACGGCGTCGACGCCCTGATCGGGGAGCGTGTCCGATGAGCGAGCCTGCGAGCGGATCATCGGGCTCAGCGGAGGTGGCGGCATGAGCGATTGGCCGTTACGTTTCGAGGCCGAGCTGGTCCGGCTCGGCGTGCGGCCGGAGCGGGCCCGGCAGCTGGGCGCGGAGACCGCCGCCCAGGCCGGGGAGCACGCCGCCGACCCGGATCGGTTCTTCGGCCCGGCACACCTGTACGCCCGTCATCTCGTCACCGAGCTCCAGGCACCGACCGCGGCGGTCCCCTCGCTGCCCGGGCCGGTGATGCTGCGGCTGACCGGGGTGAGCAAGCGGTACCGCAGGCGCGAGGTCTTCTCCGGCGTCGACCTCACCGTCCGCGGCGGCGAGGTGGCCGCGATCGTCGGCGCCAACGGCTGCGGCAAGTCCACCCTGCTGCGCATCTGCGCCGGGCTGACCCACCCCACCGGCGGCGACGTCCGGCGGACCCGCCGGGTGGGTTTCGTCCCGCAGGACGGCGGCACCGCGGGCTGGCTCACGGCCGAGGAGCATTTCACCCTCTTCGGGGCCGCCGCCGGCATGGCGCCACGCAAGGCCCGATCCACCGGTACGCACCTCGCGTCCCGCCTGGCCTGGCGTCCCGGCCGCCACCAGCCGGTGCAGGATCTGTCCGGCGGCACCCGGCAGAAGCTGAACCTGGTCCTGGGCGAGCTGCACGGCCCGGACCTGCTGCTGCTCGACGAGCCGTACCAGGGGTTCGACCAGGGGTCGTACCTGGATTTCTGGCGTCAGGTGCGGGAGTGGCGCGACGCCGGCCGGGCCGTGGTCGTGGTCACCCACCTGCTGCACGAGCTGGAGGACGTCGATCACGTGCTGGATCTGGGCGCACACGGCGGAGGAGACCGATGACCGCGCTGACGGTGGCCGGGCTGTCGGCCCGCGAGGTGGGCCGGCGGCGCACCGCGCTGCTGCTGGTGATCTCCCTGCCGCTCTGGTTCTACCTGGTCCGGCGGGACCTGACCGGCCAGTCCACCCGCATGCTCACCCTCGGTATCGCCTGGGCCGTCTCCACCCTCACCCTCTTCGTGGTGAACTCGGCCCGCGGCGTCGACCCCCGGCTGCGCCTCTCCGGCGCCTCGGTGGCCGGCATCATCGGCGGCCGCCTGATCGCGATGAGCGGCTTCGGCCTGCTGCTGGCCGGCGGATACCTGGTCCTGGTCGGCATCGACCAGGACATCGACCGGTTCTGGGCGATCGCCCTGATGATGGGGACCACCGCCCTGCTCGCGGCGCCGTTCGGCAGCCTGGTCGGCGCGCTGCTGCCCCGCGAGCTGGAGGGCGCCCTGGCCCTGCTCTCGGTCTGTGCCGTGCAGATGCTCGCCGACCCGGCCGGCACGATCGCGAAGTTCATGCCCTTCTGGTCGGCCCGGGAGCTCGGCACCTACGCGGTCGACGGCGGCGGCGCCGACCTGCTGTGGCGTGGTCTCGCTCACGCCGCGATGGTCTGGCTGCTCTGCACCGGCCTCACCCTGGCGGTGTTCGCGCGCCGTCTCCGGCTGGCCCGCTACCCCGAACCGGCGCCGGAGCGAACATGATCGGACCAGAATGGTCACATTCGGGCGTGGTCTGCCGATGGAGGGGGCGTCCGAACTGCCGACAACGGCGTCTTTCGTGAGGTAGCAGGTAGCAGATGAGTAACGGTGTAACTGGATCCATGTCCGTCCCCGCGGCGGAGGGCGCGCCGCCGATCGAGTTGCCGGAGATCGGCACCACGGTCTTCCTTGCCATGGGTGAGGGCCTGAATCTCCGCTCGAAGCTGCAGGCGGTCGAGGGCGGCGCGCTCATCGTCACCGCACCGCTGGAGACCACCGGCCTGACCGTGTTCGAGCCGGGCCGCGAGTTCGAGATCTTCTGGGCCCCGCCCCGAACCCGGGTCCTGCTGCCCTGCCGCCTGACCGCGGTCTCCGACTCGCCACCGCGCTGGACGCTCGTGCCGGCCGGCGGCGCCCGCCACGACAACCGGCGCGAGTTCATCCGGGGCGGGGCGGGCGCGGCGGTCCGGCTGGACGCCGAGGTCAACGGCCAGCCGGCCGAGGGCGCACTGCTCGACATCAGCGAGGGCGGCCTGCGCTGCTGGATCGACCAGCCGACCACCCTGTCCCAGGGCGACCGGGTGTCGGCCACCGTGTTGCTGAACACCGCCGAGGTCCGGGTGAGCGGTGTCGTCCACGCGGTCCGCCCGGCCCCGCACGGCGATCCGGGCCAGCACCTGGTCCTCCGGTTCGACGCCAAGGAGGACGTGGCCCGGATGATCCGGCGGTACGTCTTCGCCTGGGAGATCGATGAGTACCGTTGGGTGGAGAGTTCCGAGTCCTGAGAGCCGCCGTCAGCGGCGGCGGTGGTGGCGCAGGACCGACCGGGCGACCAGCAGGGCCACGACAGCGATCAGCTGGCCGCCGATGACGATCTTGTTGACGTCGACGGCGGGCCGCCAATGGGCGTCGCCGTCGCGGATGACGTAGACGCCGGCCGGGCGGGCGGTGAAGCCGAACCCGCCGCCGGAGCCCTCCCCCTGCGGGGTGTCGCCGGCCCCGGGGTCGTCGCCCGGGGCCGTCCCGCCGCCCTCGCCTCCACCGCCGCCCCCGCTGACGACGGCGACCGGGACGATGGTGACGCCGTCACGCTCGATCGGCGGGCCGAAGACCCGGCCGGCCGTGGCCGTCTCGGCGCCGGAGCGGGCCCGCTCCAGGATCTCGGCGGCACTGGGTCTCGATGGCATGCGCTTCTCCTCCGCGTCGAAGTTCTCCCCTGAAGGATCCACTCGGCCGCCGGTGCGCGCAGTCCCTGATCAGACTTCGGGGGCGGCGGTGCTGGCCCGGATCACCAGGCGGGTGGCGACCAGGTCGGTGCCCGGCCCGGTCGGCTCGTCGTGGATCTGGCGCAGCAGGGCGTCCACGCAGCGCCGCCCCACCTCGGCGAAGTCCTGGTGCACGGTGGTCAGCGGGGGCAGGTAGGAACCGGCGTCGGCGACGTCGTCGAACCCGACCACGCTGACCTCCGCCGGCACCCGGCGGCCGCGCTCGTGCAGGGCCCGGAGCACGCCGAGCGCCATCTGGTCGTTGGCCGCGAAGATCGCGGTGCAGGACGGGTCGCCGGCCAGCCGCAGCCCGGCCCGGTAACCGGAGTCGGCGGACCAGTCGCCGCGCTCGAGCGCGGGCACCGGACGGCCGGCCTCCTCGAGGACCTGGCGCCAGGCCGAGGCGCGGCGCTCGGCGGAGAACGACCCGGCCGGCCCGGCGAGGTGCCAGACGGTGCGGTGTCCCAGGTCGAGCAGATGCCGGACGGCCTGCCGGGCGCCGTCCGCCTGGTCGGTGTCGACGACCGGGTAGCGGTCGCCGGCGTCCGAGTCGACGACCACCACGTGCGCGCCCGGCGGAAGGGTCACCGCGGCCGCGTCGAGAAGGTGCACCTCGATGATGAGAATGACGCCGTCGACCGCGAGCTCGCCCATTCTTGTGAACGCTCCCAGCACGTTGTCCTGGGTGGGCGCACCGACCGGGATGAGCGTTATCGCGTACCCCTCGGCGGCCGCGTGGGTGGCGATCGCCTCCACCGTCCGGCTGTTGCCGATGGAGGACAGCCCGAACAGGATCACCCCGATCGTGTTGAACCGTCCGTAGCGCAGGGAGCGGGCCGCGCTGTTGGGCCGGTAACCGAGCTCGCTCATCGCCGCGAGCACCTGCTCACGGGTGGTCTCCACGACACCGGGGGAGCCGTTGGCGACGCGCGAGACGGTCTGTGAGGAGACCCCGGCGAGGCGGGCCACGTCGGCCATGGACACGCGCTGTTTGCGCCGGCCGCCGGGGACGTCCGAGGAGGCGCGCAGCCGGGGTGGTTCGATCTTGATCACTCCTTGACCGTGATTTGTGGCCCGTGCCACTATACGGCAGTCATGTTTACGTAAACATGACGCTGATGTTTACGTAAACATTCTCGGGAGGGGGCAGGTTTGACCCGGCGTACATGGATCGGGTGGCAGTTCACCGCTCCGTTCCTCGGGCTCTTCACGATGGTCTTCCTGGCGCCGATCGCGTACTCGGCGTACCTCAGCGTGTTCCGGACCCGCCTGGTCGGCGGCACCACCTTCGTCGGCCTGGAGAACTACACCAAGGCGCTCAGCGACCCGCAGTTCTGGGAGGCGGTCACCCGGGTCGCGCTCTTCCTGCTGATCCAGGTGCCGATCATGCTCGGGCTGGCCCTGCTGGTGGCGCTCGCCATCGACAGCGGGCGGCTCTACGGCGCCGGGTTCTTCCGGGTCGCGATCTTCCTGCCGTACGCGGTGCCGTCGGTCGTCGCCACCCTGATGGCCGGCTTCCTCTACGGCATCCGGTTCGGCCTGGTCGGCAGCATCAACGAGGCGCTCGGCCTGAACCTGCCCGACCCGCTGGCGCCGGGCTGGGTCCTCGCCACCATCGGCAACATCGTGACCTGGGAATACGTCGGCTACAACATGCTCATCCTCTACTCCGGCCTGAAGGTGATCGACGCCTCGCTCTACGAGGCGGCCGCGATCGACGGGGCCGGCGAGCTCCGGATCATCCGGGCGATCAAGCTGCCGGCGCTGCGCGGGCCGCTGGTCGTCGCCACGATCTTCTCGATCGTCGGCAGCTTCCAGCTCTTCAACGAGCCGCAGGTGCTCGACAGCCTGGCGCCGAACTCGATCACCACCTACTTCACCCCGAACATCTACGCCTACCAGTTGTCGTTCGCCGGGCAGCAGATCAACTACTCGGCCACCATCGCGCTGCTGATGGGTGTGGCGACGATGGTCGTGGCCTACCTCTTCCAGCTTCGCGCCATGCGGGGGGAGGCCCGATGACCGCCACGCCCACCGTCCGGGCGGCGGCGCGCCGTTCGGGCCGCCCCCCGCTGAAACCCACGGCCCGGCAGCCGCGCCGGCGCAGCGCCGTTCTCACCGTGGTCACCGGCGTGATGCTGGTGTACGCGATCCTGCCGCTGGCCTGGCTGTTCATCAGCGCCACGAAGACCCAGGAGGACCTGCTCGGCACGTTCGGGCTCTGGTTCGGCGGGGAGTTCGCCCTCTTCGACAACATCGCGGACACGTTCACCTATCAGGACGGCATCTTCGGCCGCTGGGTGCTCAACACGGTGATCTACGTGGTGGTCGGCGCCGGGGGAGCGACCCTGCTGGCCGCGCTCGCCGGGTACGGCCTGGCCAAGTTCGACTTCCGCGGCCGCCGCGCGGTGTTCGCCGTGGTGCTCGGCGGCATCGCGGTCCCGCCGACCGCGCTGGCCGTGCCGACGTTCCTGCTGTTCGCGAAGATGGGACTCACCGACACCCCGTGGGCGGTGATCATCCCGTCGCTGGTGTCGCCGTTCGGCCTCTACCTGATGTGGACCTACTCCACGGAGGCGGTGCCGAACGAGATCCTGGAGTCGGCCCGGTGCGACGGGGCCGGCGAGTTCCGGATCTTCTTCAAGCTCGCGCTGCCGCTGCTGGCGCCCGGTCTCGTCACCGTGCTGCTGTTCAACCTGGTGGCGGCCTGGAACAACTTCTTCATGCCGCTGATCATGCTGAAGAACGCCGACCTCTACCCGCTCACGCTGGGTCTCTACTCCTGGAACAGGCAGGCCAACACGGTCGGCGGCGACGTCGTCTTCGACCTCGTGATCACCGGCTCCCTGCTCACCATCATCCCCCTCACCGTGGCCTTCCTGATGCTCCAGCGCTACTGGCAGTCGGGTCTGGCCGCGGGGAGCGTCAAGCAGTGAGGTTTGTTCGCGACCTACCTGTACCGACCCATCCGCGTGAGGTGCGACGGACGTCTCGACCGTCGCGAACAAACCTCATTTGATCCCCCATCACCGAAGGGATTCATATGTCGATCACCCGACGGCGGGCGCTCCTCGGCGCCGCCCTGTCGATAACCCTCATGGCCACCGGCTGCTCCGGTTCGGACGACGGCGACGACGGCGCCGCGACCCCGACCACGGTCACCGAGGCGGACATCGCGGCCGCCCTGGAGGCGGGCGGCAACCTGACCGTCTGGGCGTGGGACACCACGATCACCAAGGTCGCCGCCGACTTCCAGACCAAATACCCCAAGGTCAAGATCAACCTCACCAACGCCGGTACGGGCAACGACCAGTACACCGCCCTCCAGAACGCGATCACGGCCGGCACCGGGATACCCGACGTGGCGCAGATCGAGTACTACGCGCTGCCGCAGTTCGCGCTGGCCAAGTCGGTGGCGGACCTGAACACGTACGGGGCCGCGTCGCTGGACGGCACGTTCACCCCGGGCACCTGGAACGCGGTGCACGCCGGCGACAAGATCTACGGCTTCCCGATCGACTCCGGCCCGATGGCGCTCTTCTACAACAAGGAGGTCTTCGACAAGCACGGCATCGCCGTCCCGACGACCTGGGAGGAGTACGCGGCCGCCGCCGACAAGCTGCACAAGGCCGACCCGAAGGCGTACATCACCAGCGACAGCGGCGATGCCGGGTTCACCACCAGCCTGATCTGGCAGGCGGGCGGCAAGCCGTACACGGTCAGCGGCACCGAGGTCGGCGTCGACTTCGCCGACCCGGGCAGCACGAAGTTCGCCACCCAGTGGCAGAAGCTGATCGACGCCAAGCTGCTTTCGCCGGTCGTCGGCTGGACCGACGAGTGGTACAAGGGCCTCGGCGACGGCACCATCGCCACCCTGGTCACCGGCGCCTGGATGCCGAGCAACCTGGAGAAGGGCGCGGCGGCCGCCAACGGCAAGTGGCGGGTCGCCCCGATGCCGCAGTGGGAGGCCGGCGGCAAGGCCACCGCGGAGAACGGCGGCAGCTCCCTGGCCATCCCGGAGAAGAGCGCCAACAAGACCCTCGCGTACGCGTTCCTGAAGTACGCGGCCGTCGACGAGGGCGCGCAGACCCGCATCGACGACGGCGCCTTCCCGGCGACCACCAAGCACCTCGCCGCGCCGGAGTTCAAGAACAAGGAGTTCCCGTACTTCGGTGGGCAGAAGGTCAACGAGGTGCTCGCCGAGTCCGCCGGGCAGGTCGTCACCGGATGGTCCTACCTGCCCTTCCAGGTCTACGCCAACAGCATCTACGGCGACACGGTGGGCAAGGCCTACCTCGGGCAGGGAACGCTCACGGACGGGCTGAAGTCCTGGCAGGACGCTTCGGTCAAGTACGGCCAGGAACAGGGTTTCACGGTTAAATGACACTGAGTAACGAGACGACCCGGCGCTGGCTTCGCCGCGCCGGGTCGGCGCGTCTGGAATTCGGCGCCGACTACAACCCCGACCAATGGCCCCGCGAGGTCTGGGACGACGACGTCCGCGCGATGCGCGAGGCCGGCGTCACCATCGTCAGCCTCGCCATCTTCTCCTGGGCGCGGCTGGAGCCCCGCGACGGCGAGTACGACTTCGGGTGGCTGGACGAGGTGATGGACCTGCTGCACGCCGGGGGCATCACCGTCGACCTGGCCACCGCCACCGCCTCGCCGCCGCCCTGGCTGACCCGTGAGCACCCGGAGATCCTGCCGGTCACCCGGACCGGGGAGATCCTCTGGCCGGGGGCCCGCCAGCACTGGCGGCCCACCTCGCCGGTCTTCCGGGAGCACGCCCTGCGCCTGGCCGGCGCGCTGGCCACCCGGTACGCCGACCACCCGGCGCTGGTCGCCTGGCACGTCAACAACGAGCTGGGCTGCCACAACGTGTACGACTACTCGGACGACGCGGCGCGCGCCTTCCGGGTCTGGCTGCGCGAGCGCTACGGCACCGTCGAAGCGCTCAACCACGCCTGGGGCACCGCCTTCTGGTCCCAGCGGTACGACGACTTCGAGGAGATCCTGCCGCCCCGCCTGGCCGCCTCGCACCCGAACCCGACCCAGCAGCTCGACTTCAAGCGGTTCTCCTCGGACGCCCTCAAGGACCACCTGCGGGCCGAGCGCGACCTGCTCCGGCGGATCACCCCGGAGGTGCCGGTCACCACGAACTTCATGGTGATGGGCGAGATGAAGCCGATGAACTACGCCGACTGGGCGGCCGAGGTCGACTTCGTCTCCAACGACCACTACGTGCTGCCCGGCCCCCAGGCCCGCGACGAGCTGTCCTTCTCGGCCAACCTGACCGGCAACATCGCCGGCGGCGAGCCGTGGTTCCTGATGGAGCACTCCACCAGCGCGGTCAACTGGCAGCCGGTCAACGTGGCGAAGAAGCCGGGCGAACTGGCCCGCGACTCGCTGACCCACGTGGCACACGGCGCCGACGCGGTCTGCTTCTTCCAGTGGCGGCAGTCGCGGGCCGGCGCGGAGAAGTACCACTCGGCGATGCTGCCGCACGCCGGGACCGACAGCGACCTCTTCCGGGGTGTGGCCCGGCTGGGGGAGCGGCTGCGCGAGCTGGCGCCCATCGCCGGCTCGCGCCGCCGCCGCGCCGCGGTCGGCATCGTCTTCGACTGGGAGTCGTGGTGGACGGCCGAGCAGGACTCGCACCCGACCGACCGGCTGCGGTACAAGCAGGAGGCGCTGGACTGGTACACCGCCCTGCTGGACGCCGGGATCCGCGCCGACGTGGTGCCGGCCGGTGGGCCACTGGAGGAGTACCGGCTGCTCATCGCCCCGGTCCTGCACGTGGTCCCGGCCGCCCTCGCGGCCCGGCTGGACGCCTGGGTCGCCTCGGGCGGGCACCTGGTCACCACGTACTTCTCCGGGATCGTGGACGAGAACGACCACGTCTGGCTGGGCGGCTACCCGGGCGCGCTGCGTGACCTGCTCGGCATCCGGATCGAGGAGTTCGGGCCGCTGCTCGACGGCGAGAGCGTGACGCTGGACGACGGCGCCACCGGCACACTGTGGACCGACCGGATCGACGTGACCGGCCCGGACGTCGAGGTGCTGGCCCGCTACCGGACCGGCGAGCAGGCGGACCGGGCGGCGGTCACCCGGCGGCGGGTGGGTGCCGGCTCCGCGGCGTACGTCTCCACGCGCCTCGGCCCGGACGGGCTCGCCGGGCTGTTGCCGCGACTGCTCGGCCCCGCCGGGGTGACCGGCGAGCTGCCGGCCGAGCTGGGCGGGCGGGTGGAGCTGGCGATCCGCGGCGATCACTGGTTCCTGATCAACCGCACCGACCAGCCGGTGGACCTGCGCGCCCTCCCCGGCGCCCCCGAGGTGCTGGAGGCGCGGGGAGTCGCGGTCTTCACGAACTGAGACGAGCGAGGGAAGAGCCTGACCGCTCCCCGGCCGGATGGGCCGGCCGGGGAGCGGTCAGAGCGCGGCCCGCGGCACGAACGCGGTGGCCCGCTCCGCGGAGGTCTCCACGATCCGCAACCACTGGTCGTCGGAGACGACATAGTGCCTCGGATAATTGTGGGAACGCAACACGAGCGCGGCACCTGAACGAATCGTCAGTGGACAGAAAGTAGCGTCCTGACGGAAAAGCTCACTGCCGTCGATCCGGTCCAGCCGGATTTCGTAGTTCCGGTGCCGCAAATAATATCCGGGAAAGTTTACAGATTCGAACGAGACGCAGCCGCTGTTCGCGAGTCCGCTACGGATCCGGAAGTTGGCGTCGTCCCGTTCGCGGTGGCCGATCCGGTCCAGGCGGCCCCGGTAATCGCGGTGCCGGACCCGCAGTGCGGTCTCGTCGGCCGCCGCCAGGCCGGCTGTCGAGCCCACGGAGAGTGACACCGGCGCGGGTTTCGTGGTGGTGGCCGTGCGGGTCGGCTTCTTTGTCGCGGTACGTGTCGACACCGCCGTGGTGGCCGGCGCCGTGGTGTGCCGGCCGGTCGGTGTCGCGGAGAGTGAACTCGCTGGTGGGGATGGCTGGACGCTGACCGGCACATCGGACGTGCCGGGATCGGGCGGCCACGCGGGCCAGGTCTGCGGCGCCGCGGCCGGGAAGGTGAACTCGGCGGCCACCGGTTCGGGACCGCGGGCGGCGTCCAGGGCGACGGCGACCGCGGCGGTGGCCGCGCAGGCGAGACAGAGGGCGGCGACCAGAACGAGGCGTGGGCGCGTCGTCACGGTGCCGCGGAGTCGGGGGAAATGGTCACGGGGGCGGGTCCCGCCGGGTAGTGCGGGTTGGACGGTCGGCCGGATCGGCCCGGTGGGTGCCCCGCCGGGTGAATAGGGCGGAATCCAGCCGCCGACCCGCAGTCCGTCGCGGGTGTCGTCTTCCGGCATCAATTCGCTTCCTGGAGAACGCTCACATTAGCACTTAATGATCCGTTAAGGATCTACACGGTCTATGTGTCGTGGGGCAAGAGGTAGCGCCCCATCAATTCTTTGGGAGCGATCCCAGTTGATCCGTTCGGCCCGCGCGCCCGTATCCCCGGCTGGATCCATCCGTGCGCTTCGAGGAGAGAGCAGCGTGGACAGTCCCGTCGTGCCCACGACCGGTGACCCGGCCGAGCCGGTTGAGTTACCCGACATATCGGAATTTTGGCCGGATGCCCCGCATCGGACCGGGCCACCCGCCGACCACTACGAACCGGACGGTGCCGAAGCCGTCCGGACCGACCCGGCCTGGAACTCGCTGGCCACCCACCGGCCCACCCTGGAGCTGACCGGCATCGGCCCGCCGCCGCCCCGGCCGCTCTGGCGCCCGGTGCTGCCGCTGCTGGCCGGGATGCTGGTCATCGCCGGCACCTTCTGGGTGATCTTCGGGCCGGACCGGGCGGCGGAGCGCTCCACGGCGCCGGTCCTCGTCAACCCGCCGGCCGCCGCCCCGGCCAGCCCGCCGGTGTCCATCGGGACGTCCCCGCCGGCGGAGCAGGGCACCGCGCCGCCCGTGCCCGCCCCGGCCGCCGCCACCTTCGAGCTGGCCGAGGGGACCACCGAACTCGACGTGCGGATCGGTGACCCGGGTGAGGGCTGGTTCGCGGTGTCGACCCCGCGGGACAGCGGGATCGAGGTGCGGACCGCGGTCGAGGGCACGTCCGTACGGGTCTTCGTCGACGAGACCGGCCGCGACGGCTCCGCCCGGGTCGACGTGGTGCTCAGCCCCGAGGTGGTCTGGTCGGTGCTGATGCGCGGCGGCGTACGGGTCGGCGACTTCGACCTCACCGACGGCCGGGTGGGCCGGGTGGACCTGCTCGGCGGCGCCCGGCGGATCGAACTCGCGCTGCCCCGCCAGGACACGGTCGTCGGAATCTCGATGGGCGGCGGCGTCCGGGACTGGAAGATCACCACCGACGGGAGGACCCGGGTCCGGGCGGTGCTCCAGCGCGGCGCCGGTGAGGTGGATCTCTACGGCGACCGGGACCGCGGCGTCGACAAGCGCACCGTGTTCACCGTCGGTGACGGTGACGGCGGCATCGACCTGGTCGCGGCCGGGGGCGTCGGCACCCTGACCGTCGAGGCCGGGTGAGCCCGGGGCAGAATTTCGCTGTGACACGAGCAGAGGGCGACGCGGCGCCACCCGAGACCACCGTCTCCCTGGACTACTTCACCGGGCTCTACCTGGCGAAGGACGACCCGTGGGACATCGCCAGCAAGTGGCACGACCGGCGCAAGTTCGCGGTGACCATGGCGAGCCTGCCCCGCGAGCGGTACGAACGCTGCTACGAGCCGGGCGCCTCGGTCGGCACCCTCACCCGGATGCTGGCCGGCCGCTGCGGCGAGGTGCTGGCCGTGGACAGCGTCCCCGAGGCCGTCGACCTGCTCCGGCAGAACACCGCCGACCTGCCGAACGTCCGGGCCGAACGCGCCGAGCTCCCGGCCGAGCCGCCGGACGGCACGTTCGACCTGGTCGTCATCGGTGACCTGCTCTACTACCTGTCCGCGGCCGACCTGACCGCCCTGCTCGACGGCCTGGTCCAGCGGCTGGAGCCGGGCGGCGACCTGGTGTCGGTGCACTTCCGGGACCGGGAGACCGGCGGCAACTACGACGGCTTCAACGCGCACGCCGCGCTGTTCGCCACCGCCGGCCTGACCCCGGTCGTGCACCACGAGGACGAGTGGTTCCTGCTCGACGTGCTGCGCCGGTCAGACGACGTGGCGTAACGCGGCCAGTCCCGGGACCGGCGCCCAGCCGATGACGGCACCGGTGCGGGAGAGCCAGGTGAGGCGGTCCGGGCCGCCCGCGTAGAGGCGGCTGCCGTCCCGGCTCGGCACGAGCCCGCGCACCGGGCCGGGGACCGTCCACGATCCGGTCGCGCCGCCCGAGGCCCGGTCCAGCACGGTCACCGTCCGGCCCGCACCCAGCAGCACCCGATCGTCCGTGGTCACGGCCAGGGCGGCGGTCGCCCCGGTGGTGGCCGGCACGTCCACCACCCGCTCGATCGACAGCGAATCCGGGTCGGCCCAGGCCAGCTTCCCCGAGTTCACGTCGGCCACGAACAGATGCCGGTCGTCGGCGGCCAGCGCGTGCCCGGCCACCGGCCCCTCGCCGAACGGGTGCGGCAGGTCCAGGCAGTACGCCCACCCCTCGGCCAGGTGCAGCACGTGCACGAAGGCGTGCGCGCCGCCCGGTCGCCCGGACAGCAGATCCCGGGTGTGCCGGTGGCCGGGCTGGTGGGTGTAGAGGGTGAACAGCATCTTCCGGTCGGCGGACAGCACCGCCTGCCGCCCGTCGCCGCGCATCTCCTCCTCGGCGCCGGCCGGCACCGGCGTCTTGTCGCGGGTGAACAGCGGCCGGATCTCCCCTCCCGCGAGATCGAGCAGCCGTACCCGGTAGTGGTCCGGCGCGGTGGCGGGCAACCAGTCCAGCACGAACAGCCCGGTCCCGTCGGCGGTGAACGCGTCCGGCTCGATCACCCCGGGCAGGTCGTACTCCTTCTCGCCGTCGGGGCCGACGACCAGCAGCGGGGTCCGGGCGCGCGCGGCGGGACGATCGGAGGCCCCCGACCGGCTCAGCGCGCACGCCCGGCCGTCGGTGGCGACGACCCGGGGCAGCCACCCGTCCGTCAGCGGGGTGCGCCGGAGGGTCAGCCCGGTGTCCGGCCGGATCTGCTCCAGGCCGCCGTCGTGGGACCGGAAGACATGGGCGCCGTCGAACCCGGCGACGGCCGCGCCGAGCACCTGCTCCCCGAACGGGCCGAGCCGCAGCAGGCCGCGCTCCGACTCGGCGAGCAGCCGGTCCGGGGCGGCGGTGGCGGCGACGGCGGGAGCGGATTCCCGGCAGCCGGACAGCACGAGGGCCGAGCCGGCGAGCATCAACACGTTGCGGCGGGTGGTCATGTCATCGAGACACCGGCCGCCGGGAACCGGTTCCCGATGGGCGGTGTCTCTAGGGTGTGCTGTTGTCGGAGGGGGCGGCCATCGATATCGACGAGGCGACCGTGGTGGCCCGGGCCCGCGGGGGCGATCTGGACGCGTACGAGACGCTTGTCGCGCGCTGCACCGCGCCGGCGCACCGGGCCGCGGTCCTGCTCGGGGCCGGCGCCGACGCGGACGACGTGGTGCAGGAGGCGTTCGTGAAGGCGTACCGGCAGTTGGGCCGGTTCCGGGGCGAGGCCGGGTTCAAGGCGTGGCTGCTGGCCATCGTGGCCAACGAGACCCGCAACCTGATCCGGTCGCGCCGCCGCCGGGAGGGGCTGTGGCTGCGGGCCGCCGTCCGGGAGGATCCGCTGCCCCTGGAGCCGGACCCGGCCGAGTCGGCGATGGCCGGTGAGCGCCGCCGTGTCCTTCACGAACAGTTGCGGGCGCTGGACCGGCGTGACCGTGAGGTGCTGGTCTGTCGCTACCTGCTCGACCTGTCCGAAGCGGAGACCGCGGTGACCCTGGGACTGCCGAAGGGGACGGTCAAGTCGCGGACCTCCCGGGCCCTGGCGCGACTGCGCGTCCGGCTGCCGATGGAGGTGCCCGGTGCCTGACCAGGACGATCTCATCGCGGAACTTCGGGAATTGGGCGGTCGTCTGCGCGTACCCCCGGCGGCCGACCAGAGGGCCGCGGTGCGGGCGCGCCTCGCCCGGCCCGCGCCGCGACGGCCTCGCGCGCGCCTGATCCTCGCCGGCCTGGTGGCCACCGTCGCCGCATCGGTCACCCTGGTCGCCCCGGCCCGCGCCGCGGTGGTCGAGGTGGTCGGCGACCTTCTTCGCGTGGCCGGCATCGAGGTACGGGGTGAGCCGTCCCGCACGAGCCTGCCCGTCACCCCGAGCCCGCTGCCGTCAGTGGACGGGCCCTCGCTGGAAGCCGCCCGCCGGGTCGCCGCCTTCCCGGTCGGCGTGCCCGGGGCACTCGGGCAGCCGGAGCAGGTGGTGACGGCCGACCCGGACCCGCGGGGGCATCCACGGGTGATCACCATGGTCTTCCGGGGCGGAACGGTGCGATTCGACCAGTTCGACGGGCGGTTGGACACCGCGTTCGTCAAGACGTCGCCGGACGCCCGGTTGGTGGACCTGGGTGGCGCGATCCTGACGGCGGCCTGGCTGCCCGGCCCGCACCCGCTCACCTATGTGGGCCGCGACGGCCTGGAACGCAGCGAGACCGCCCGGCTGTCCGGGCCCGCGCTGATCTGGACGACCGGCGCCGTCACCTACCGGTTGGAGGGGATTCCGGCCATCGAGGAGGCGGTGGCGACGGCCCGGTCGGTGCGCTGAACTCCGATCGGGCGAGTAGGGCGTCGCGTATCGGAACCTGTCGTGGTCTCGCCGGCGCCCGGGCCTTCGACGGCAACTTCGTCGCTATGAGTGACAGGAATCGTCGAACCGACACGCCCTGTGATCCGTTCTCTCTGTCAGGCGGGACACGACGTCCCGCGGTGACCGACAAGGCGGTGGCAATGCTGATCCTGTCCCTTCTCATCCTGGTCCTGGCCGCCGCCTGCGTGCTCGCGGTGCGCGGGGTGCGGGCGGACGCGTCAGCCGAGGCTGAGCCGCTGAGCATCCCGGAGGCGCTCTTCGCGCCGGAGAGCCTGGAGGGCGTGCTCTGCGCGCAGCTCCTGGACGGGGAGATCACCCGGCGCCAGTACCTGCGGTCGATGGCCGGCATCGCCGCGCGTGACGAGTATCGCCACCCCCTCGTGGTGCCCCGTTACGAGGACTGACAGCCGGCCGGGTCGTAGCCCGGCGCCCGCTGACGCGGGTGCCGGGCTTTTTTGCGTCCTTGACAGCCTCCCATCGATAGCAGCTAATGGAAACCCTGTTTCGGAGAGTGTTACGGCTGACCACTTGGAGGTCCCGTGTCCCTGTCCCCACGCCGCATCGTGGCGATGCTCGTCATGTCCGCCGGCATCCTGGCCGCCACCACCACGCCCGCCCAGGCCGCGGCGGTCGAGGTCGACGGTGACATCACCGTCCCCTGCGGCAGTTCGACCCTCACCCAGGACGCCGACTGGTTCTTCCCCGAGACCACCAGCCCGAAGGCCCTGGTCCTCCTCCAGCACGGCTTCTCCCGCTCGAACAGCAACGTCGCCGCGCTGGCCCGGAAATACCAGGCCGCCGGTTTCCTGGTCTTCACCCCGACCCTGCCGTCGACCAACTCCAGCGGCTGCACGGTCAGCAACCAGGGAGACAACACCGCCTTCCTGAACAGCGTCGCCGCCTGGATCGGCGAGGCCACCACCTCGACCAAGGCGCTCGCCACCAGCTATGCGAAGGCGGCGACCACGGCCGGGCGCTCCGGCAGCACACTGCCCACGAAGTACGTGCTGGCCGGGCACTCGGCCGGCGGCGACGCGGTCACCTACATCGCCAACCGGTTGCGCACCACGTTCCCGGCCGCGTTCGCGAACCTGGCCTACCTGCAACTGCTCGACCCGGTCAAGTCGCCGTCCGGCACCAACATGGCGACCGCCCTGACCGGGCTGAACGGAACCTCGCTGCCGATCACGGCGATCTCCTCGCCGCCCTACCTCTCCAACAGCAACGCCAGCGGCACCGTGGAACTGCTCGCCCGGGTCGGCCGGCCGTTCCTCGGGGTCCGGCTCACCACCGGCTCACACTGTGACGCCGAGGGCGCCAGCACCAACTGGCTCTGCACCCTGACCGGCGGCGCGTCGAAGGCGAAGAACGTCACCGCGCTCCAGACCTTCGCGGTCAACTGGGCCTCGGACGCGGCGGCCGGCGCCACCACCGCGACCTACTACCCGGGCGGCTCGTACTACCAGGGCCTGCTCACCGGCAACGTCATCCAGACGCTCAGCTGACGCTCCCCACCGGAGCCGGCGGCCGTACGGTCGCCGGCTCCGGGCCGCCGGACCTCACCTGGTCCTCGATCTCCGACCGCCCGGAACGGGCGGCAAAGGCCCGGGTGGCAGCGAGGCCGCCGTGCGCCACGGGACGGGGTCGTCTATTCGGGACGCTCCGCCGCGTACCAGATCAGGGTTTGCAGGGTTTCGGCGAGGGTGACCACGTCGGCGTATTTGGCGTCGAGGTCGAAGAGATTGTGGTCGTGCGGGCCGCCGTCGCGGTCGGCGCAGGCGTCGCGGACGACGATTGGCCGGAAGCCGTGCTGGAGCGCGTCGAGCGCCGAGGCGCGGACGCAGCCGGAGGTGGAGTAGCCGCCGATGACCACGGTGTCGATCGAGTGCGAGGCCAGCCAGGCGGCCAGCGACGTGCCGGCGAAGGCGCTCGCGTAGTGCTTGACCACCACCTGCTCGCCGGGCGCCGGGCGCAGTGGCGGCGCGAAGTCGCCCAGCGGGTTGCCGTCGGCGAAGACCTTGAGCGCCGGGACCTTGGCGGCGAACAGCGGCGCCTCCGCGCACGTCTCGTCGGCGAAGTGGACCCGGGTCCAGAGGACCGGGATCCCGGCGGCGCGGGCCGCGTCGGCCAGCTCGGCCATCGCCTCGGCGGCCGCCTGACCGGTCATGAGGAAGAGCGGCGAGTCCGGGTCGGTGTACGCCAGCGCCGGGTCCACGAGCAGCACCGCGGGCCGGGTGCCCCAGCCCAGCCGCCGCGCGAACCCGGCCCGCGCGTAGTCCTCGCCGAGCTCGGCCATCAGACGATCCCGCGGGTCTTCAGGTCGGCCAGCTCGTCGCCGGTGAGGCCGAGCAGGCCCTGGTAGACCTCCTCGTTGTGGGAGCCGAGCGCCGGACCGGCCCATTTCACCCCACCGGGCGTGCCGGACAGTCTCGGCGCCACGTTCTGCATCGGGAGCCTGCCGAACTCGGGGTGGTCCACCTCGATGACCGCCTGCCGGGCCTGGACGTGCGGGTCGGCGATGATGTCCTCGGCCGTGTAGATGCCGCCGGCCGGGACGCCGGCCTCGTGCAGCAGCGACAGCAGCTTCGCCGACGGGATGGTCCGGGTCCAGGCGGAGATGACGTCGTCGAGCTCGGCCTGGTTCTCGCCGCGGGCGCCGTGTGTCGCATACCGCGCGTCGGCCGGCAGGTCGGGGCGCTCCATGACGTCGGCCAACCGGCGGAACACGGTGTCCTGGTTGGCGGCGATCAGCACGTCGGAGCCGTCGGCGCTGGGGTAGACGTTGCTGGGCGCGACGTTCGGCAGGATCGGGCCGGTTCGCTCGCGACGGTAGCCGGCCACGCCCCACTCCGGGATCAGCGACTCCATCATGGCGAGCACCGCCTCGTAGATCGCCGAGTCGACGACCTGGCCGCGGCCGGTGCGCTCGCGGGCGTGCAGGGCGGCCAGCGTGCCGAACGCGGCGTAGGTGGCGGCCAGCGAGTCGCCGATCGAGATGCCGGAGCGGGACGGGGCCCGGTCGGCCTCGCCGGTCACATACCGCAGCCCGCCCATCGCCTCGCCGATGGAGCCGAACCCGGCGCGCGGCGAATACGGTCCGGTCTGTCCGTAGCCGGTCACCCGGACCAGGATGAGCCGGGGGTTGATCGTCGACAGCTCCTCGTAGGAGAGGCCCCAGCGCTCCAGGGTGCCGGGCCGGAAGTTCTCCAGCAGGACGTCGGACTTCTCGACCAGGCGCCGGACGAGGGCCTGGCCGTCGGCGGTGCGCAGGTTGCAGGTGACCGACTTCTTGTTGCGGGCCACCACCGGCCACCACAGGGACCGGCCGTGCGGTTTCTCCCGCCCCCACTGGCGCATCGGATCGCCCTTGCCCGGGTCCTCCAGCTTGATCACCTCGGCCCCGAAGTCGCCGAGGAGCTGCCCGCAGAACGGGCCGGCGAGCAGGGTTCCGGTTTCCAGTACGCGAATGTCAGACAGTGGCGCGGTCACGCCGTCACCCTATACTTGCGAAACGACGTTTCGCTAGATGAAACAGAGGGGGTGCCGGGCGTGGAGATCGTCGAGGTCGGGCCGCGGGACGGGCTGCAGAACGAGAAGCGGGTCCTGCCGACATCCGTCAAGGTCGGCTACGTGTCGCGGGCCATCGCGGCGGGGTTGCGGCGGATCGAGGTGGCCGCCTTCGCCCGCCCGGACCGGGTGCCGCAGATGGCTGACGCCGAGGAGGTCCTGCGGTCGGTGCCCCGCCGGCCCGGCGTCCGGTATGTCGCGCTGGTCCTCAATGGCCGCGGGCTCGACCGGGCGCTCGCGCTGGAGGCCGCGCGGCCTGACGAGATCAACTATGTAGTTGTCGCGAGTGATGAGTTTTCCCGGCGTAACCAGGGGATGTCTACGGCCTCCTCGCTCGGGGCCTTCCGTGCGGTCGCTGAACGTGCCCGCGATGCCGGACTTTTCGTGACTTTGACGGTGGCCGCTGCGTTCGGATGCCCCTTCACCGGTTCGGTGCCCGTTTCCCGGGTGCGCGACATCGTGGCCGATGCCGGTCCGCTGGATGAGATCTGCCTGGCCGACACGATCGGCGCGGGCGTGCCGGGGCAGGTCACCGAGCTGGCGGCCGCGATGCGTACGGTCGCTCCGGTCGCGCCGCTGCGCGCTCACTTCCACAACACCAGAAACACGGGGTACGCCAACGCGATCGCCGCGGTGACGAGTGGATTCGTGGCGCTGGACGCCAGTCTCGGCGGGATCGGCGGGTGCCCGTTCGCGCCGGCCGCCACCGGGAACATCGCCACCGAGGACCTGGCCTACCTGCTGAACCGGTCGGCGCTGAAGACCGGGGTGGACGTGACCGCGGCCGCTGCCGCCGGGACCTGGATCGGATCGGAGCTCGGGCTCGCCCCGGTTCCCGCGCAACTCGGCCGGGCCGGCGACTTCCCTCTTGCGTCATGAATGGAAACGGTGTTTCCATTCTCGCATGCTGCGGCCGGGTGGTGCTGATCTGACGATCGCCGGCGGCGTGCGCGAGTTCGGCCGGGCCACCCCGGACGTGATCGCGGTACGCGACGGGGACCGGGAACTCAAGTACGGGGCGCTCGACGAGCGCTCCTCACGAATCGCGTGTGCGCTGCTGGCCCACGGGTTCTCGTACGGCGACCGGGTGGCGCTGCTCTGCGGCAACCGGCTCGAATACCCGGAGATCGCGGCCGGCATCGCCAAGGCCGGCCTGGTGTTGGTCCCGGTCAACCCGCGGCTCACCGCGCCGGAGGTGGACTTCATCCTCGGCCACTCCGGGGCGCGGGCGCTGATCGTGGACCCGGCGCTGGCCGGGGCGGTTCCGGACGGCTTCCCGGGGCGGGTCGTGCACCTCGGGCCGGAGTACGAGGCGTGGCTCGGCACCGCCCGCTCCGTCGACCCGTGGATCGCGGTGGACGAGCGGGACCCGTTCTGCATCGCGTACACGGCCGGCACCACCGGCGACCCGAAGGGCGTGCTCGTCTCGCACCGGTCCCGGTCGCTCACCTTCTACGCCACCGCGCTGGAGTGGGGGATCGGGCCGGGGCGGCGGACCATCGCGGTCGCCCCGATGTACCACGGCGCGGGGTTCGCCTTCGCCTACGCGGCCGTCTACTGCGGGGCGACGGTCAGCATGCTGCGCTCGTTCCAGCCGGACGCGCTGCTCGACATGATCCAGCGGGACGGCGCCCAGTCGGTGTTCCTGGTCCCGACCCACGCGCAGGTGATCCGCTCCTTTTTCGAGAAGGTCCCGGCGGCACCGACGCTGGACACCCTCTACTTCAACGCGGCGGCGCTGCCCAAGGTGCTCAAGGAGTGGGTGTTCGAGGCGTTCCCCGGCGTGGGGGTGCACGAGCTCTACGGCTCCACCGAGGCGGGCGTGATCACCAACCTGCGGCCGCCGGACGCCCGGCGCAAGGCCGGCACCGTCGGCCACCCGTGGTTCGGCACGCAGGTCCGGGTGGTCGGGCCGGACGGCGCCCCGGTCGGGCCCGGGCAGCCGGGGGAGCTGTACAGCCGCTCGCCGTACCTGATGAACGGCTACCACGAGAACCCGGCCGCGACCGCCGCCTGCACCACCGGGGACGGCTTCCTCACCTCCGGCGACATCGTGATCCGCGACGAGGAGGGCTTCATCTCCATCGTGGACCGGGTCAAGGACGTGATCATCACGGGCGGTGTGAACGTCTACCCGCGCGACGTCGAGGAGGTCCTGCTCACCCACCCGGCGGTGGCCGAGTGCGCGGTCGTCGGCGAACCGGACGAGCGGTGGGGTGAGCGGGTCGTCGCCTACTACGTCGGCCGGTCGCCCGTCGACGCCGGCGATCTGGAGGGCTTCCTGCGGTCGCGGCTGGCCGGATTCAAGGTCCCCAAGCAGTACCGAACCGTCGCGGCGCTGCCCCGCAACGCCGCCGGCAAGATCCTGAAACGCGAGCTGAGGAGTACGCCGTGAGGGCACATGTGGAGCTGATCCACGAAGACGACTACATCTTCCACACCGGCGAACTGCCGTACGGCGAGGGGAAGATCCTCGAGCGCCGTCTGTCCACCGACGAGGAGGACGGCTCGTCGTCGCTGTCGCTGCACGCAGGAGCGGACTGGGGCCGCAGCGCCGGGATCGTGCACGCCGACACCGAGTTCTACGTGGTCGAGGGCTCCATGCTCTATGGCGGTCAGGAGTTGGGTGCCGGCGGCTACGTCCAGGTCCCCAAGGGCACCGCGATGGACTGGCTGAAGATCCGGGAGGGCTCCCGGGTGCTGCACTGGCGCGAGTACGGCGACTGCGGCTTCGACCCGTTCACGAATCTCGGTGAGGCCTCGGCTGCGGCGTCGCCGGAGTCGGCCGAGGGCGTGACCGTCATGGACGCCGGGAAGATGGAGTGGACCGAGGCGCCGTCGGTCGGCCCGCTCACCCCGCTCTACATCAAGCTGCTGCACCGCGACCCGAAGACCGGCTTCTACACCCGGCTCATCCGCGCGCCGAAGGGCTGGACCGACCACCGGCTCGCCCACCACCCTTGCTACGAGGAGTTCTACACCCTGGCCGGGAAGATGGCGTACAACTTCGGCGACATCGACGAGGGCACCTACTGCTTCCGTCCGGCCCGGGTCAAGCACGGCCACTTCGTCGCGGAGACCGAGATCGACTGGATCCTGCGGTCCGACGGTGAACTGACCAACTGGTACACCACCGACGAGTGGGTCAAGTACGGCGGTCACGCGGAGAACTACGACGAGCACGACGGCCACATCCACCCGATCCTGTCGTCGCTGCCGGTGCGGTCCCGCTCCCGTGGCGAGTGGTCCGGCGACGGCATGTGAGGTAGCTCCCCGGCTGGGCGTCAGTCCAGCCGGTTCAAAATGGTTACTGGTGGGTAATATCGCGGCATGATCGATCGTGTCTCCGCAGCGCTGACCGAGGTGCTCGACGGCCGGTGGGCGCACATCCGCCGAGCGGTCCGGGAGCGGCTCGGGCCCGAGTTCGTCACGGTTCCCGGCGAGACCGGCGACCAGGCCCGGGAACGGGTCAGCCGGCTGATCCGCGACCTGCCCACCGACGTGGGCGTGGTCTCCGCCTTCCCGGTCGAGTACGGCGGCTCGGACGATCCGGGCGGCTCCACCGTCGCCGCCGAGATGCTCGCCCAGGTCGACCTGTCGCTCATGGTCAAGGCCGGGGTGCAGTGGGGGCTCTTCGGCGGGGCGGTCGTCGCCCTGGGCACGAAACGGCACCACGACGCCTACCTGCGCGACATCATCTCGGCGGACCTGATGGGCTGCTTCGCGATGACCGAGACCGGTCACGGGTCCGACGTGCAGCAGCTTCGGACGACCTGTGCCTACGATGCCGCTTCCGGCGATTTCGTGCTGCATACCCCACACGAGGCCGCGCGCAAGGACTACATCGGCAACGCGGCCCGAGACGGGCGGATGGCCGTGGTCTTCGCCCAGCTGATCACCGGCGGCCGGTCCTACGGTGTGCACGCCTGGCTCGTGCCGATCCGCGACGAGCACGGAAATCCGATGCCCGGCGTCACCCTCGGCGACGCCGGGCCCAAGGCGGGGCTGCTCGGCGTCGACAACGGGCGGATCTCCTTCGACCACGTCACCGTGCCGCGGGACATGCTGCTCGACCGGTACGGGCAGGTCGCCGCCGACGGCACCTACACCAGCTCGATCGAGAACGACACCCGGCGCTTCTTCACCATGCTCGGCACCCTGGTCCGCGGCCGGGTCACCGTCGGCGCCGCCGCCTCCGCGGCCACCCGCAGCGCGCTGACCATCGCGGTCCGCTACGGCGAGACCCGCCGCCAGTTCACCAGCCCCGACGTCGACCGGGAGATCGCCCTCAACGACTACCTGGCCCACCAGCGCAAACTCCTGCCGGCGCTGGCGCGCTCGTACGCGTACGCCTTCGCCCAGGAGGAACTCGCGGTCACCATGGCCGAGGTCTTCTCCCTCGCCGAGCCCGACGAGCACCGGCAGCGGGAACTCGAGTCCCGGGCGGCCGGGCTCAAGGCCGTACAGACGTGGCACGCCACGAGGACCATCCAGATGTGCCGGGAGGCGTGCGGCGGCGCCGGCTACCTCGCCGAGAACCGGCTGCCCGGGCTCAAGGCCGACACCGACGTGTTCACCACCTTCGAGGGCGACAACACCGTCCTGCTCCAGCTGGTCGCGAAAGGCCTGCTCACCGGCTATCGCGACGCCTTCGGCTCGCTCGACGGCTGGGGGCGCGCCACGTTCGTCGCCGAACAGGTGCGGGAGATGATGCTCGAGCGTACGGCCGCGCGCTCGCTCATCCAGCGGCTCGTCAGCGCGGTCCCCGGCCGGGACGAGGAGGTCGCCGTCACCGACCGGGGCTGGCATCTGACCCTCTTCGAGGACCGGGAGAAGCACCTGCTGGACGGGGCGATCCGCCGTCTCCGCAAGGGCGCCGTCACCAAGAAGGACCGGCCGTTCGACATCTTCAACGACGTACAGGACCACATCCTGTCGGTGGCGGGCGCCCACATCGACCGGATCACCCTGGAGGCGTTCGTGGCCGGCATCGAGCGGACCACCGACGAGTCCGCCCGCGAGCTGCTCGGCAAGGTCTGCGACCTGTACGCGCTGACCACCATCGAGGAGCACAAGGCCTGGCTCATGGAACACGGCCGCCTCACCCCGGCCCGCTCCCGGGCGGTCACCGCGGTCGCCAACGACCTGCTCCGCGAGTTGCGGCCGCACATGCGCACGCTGGTGGACGCGTTCGCCGTACCGGAGGAGTGGTTGAACGCCGCCATCCTCCGCGAGGAGCCGGCCCGCCAGGAGGCGATGTCCAAGGAGGACGACGCCCTCCGTCAGTCGTGATCGAGCGGGTAGACGAGGTGTTCGGCATCCCACCAGAGGATGTAGAAGACGCCGGCCGCGATGAAACCCCATAGACGTCGGCGGTTGGCCACACGGAATCGGAAGATCTCGTCGCCGAACACCTCGTCGAGCCGCAGTTGGGCGATCCGTTCCTGTGCCTCCGTACAGAGGGTGTCGATGCCCTGGAAGTGATGCTTGCGATGACTGCCGCCCTTGGAACCGGACAGCTGCGCCTTCACCTCGTTCCACGTCAGGGCGCCGACGTTGCACAGGAACCGGAGCAACTCGTGTGCCTCGTCGGCGGCCGGCCATCGCCAGGCGCCCTGGTATCCGTGGTCGGCGTAGTGGAACGAGAAAGTGACCTTGTGCGATCCTGCGTCGGGGCCGCGCACCGCGGTGGCGTCGACCTTGGCGACCTTCTCGCCGGACGCGATCCGCTTCGGGGAACCCGTCCGGGTCCTCTTCGGGGACATCGAACCGCCTACGCGGTGGCGGCGGTGGCGCCCCAACCCTCCCAGGTCAGCTCATCCGGTGGATCCGAGTGAGCCTCGCAACTCGTGGGCGTGTTTCGCTGCCTAGTCTCCGGTATCCCGAGACCCCCGGGCAGCGCTCGATCGGCTGACGTGGATGGTCGGTTACCTGACAGGGCGGGCGCTTGTCGGTCACGTGGGAATGAACGAGTGACCTGGTCCCGAGTCGGCGGGCGCCATCCGCGCCGGCGCCCGCCGCGAGTAGGTCAGCGGGAGACGAAGGTGCCCCGGGGAGTGCCCAGGACCTCGCCGTCGCGGTAGGCGACGCGGCCCCGCAGGACGGTGGCCACCGGCCAGCCGCGGACCTTGCGGCCCTCGAAGGGGCAGTGGTCCTGGCCGGAGAGCAGCAGGCCGGTGGTGACCTCCTGTTCCAGGTCGGGGTCGATGATCGCCAGGTCGGCGTCGAAGCCGGGGAGCAGGTTGCCCTTGCGCCCGTCCAGGCCGTACGCGCGGGCCGGGTTCGCGGACACCAGCTCGGCGACGCGGACCGGGGAGAGGCCGCGCTTGTGCATGCCCTCGCTGATCAGGATGGGGTAGAGCAGCGCGGTGCCGCCGAAGCCGGGCAGCGCCGGCCACAGCTCGTCGCCCTTCTCCTCCTCGAGGCAGCAGGCGTGGTCGGAGGCGACCCAGCCGACGGTGCCGTCCAGAACGCCGGCCCACAGGGCCTCGGTGTCGCTCCTCGACCGGATCGGGGGGTTGACCTTGCCGCCGAGGCCGCCCTGCTCGTCGAGCTCCTCGTGGGTGAGGCACAGGTGGTGCAGGGTCACCTCGAAACGCATGTCGACCTCGGGCATCGCGACCCGGGCCTCGCGGGCGGCAGCCAGGGCCTCGCCGGAGGACAGGTGCAGCAGGTTGATGGCACAGTCGGTGGCCCGGGCCAGGGTGGTGGCCTCGCCGATCGCCACCCGTTCGGTCAGCGGCGGGCGGGCGTCCGAGTAGGCCCTCAGCGTCTGGGGATCGCCGTTCGCTCGTACCCTCTCGATGAAGAGCCGCATCAGTTCGGCCTGCTCGCAGTGCAGTGACAGCGAGATGCGTCGATCATTCAAAGAATTCGCGGCCGCCACCGCCTCCATGAGCTGGTAGAGGTGGCCGAGGTCGTACTCGTCGCTCATCGTGAAGGACTTGGCGTCGCGCGAGTTCGCCGACAGGTTGAAGCCCTTGTAGAACATGTAGTACTTGAACGAGCTGACCCCGCTGCCGTCGACCAGTGCGGACACCTCGCCGACCTGGGCGGTGTCCATCGGCGCCAGGTGGAAGCCGTAATCGGTCCAGGCGTGGCCGCCGACCGCGTCGAGCACCTCCGGGAAGATGTCGGCGTAGGCGCCGGTCCGGTTCAGGTAGTGCTGCCCGGTCCGGAAGTAGGACAGCACCGTGGTCGCGCCGCCGACCAGCGAGGACCGGGTCTCCTCGGCCGCGTCGACCGCGAGCGGACGGTAGATGCCCAGGTGGAAGTGGGCGTCGACGGCGCCGGGGAAGACCAGTCTGCCGGTCGCGTCCAGGACCTCGTCGGCGTCCTCGGCCGGGATCGAGTCGGCGATCGCGGCGACCTTGCCGTCCCTGGTGGCCAGGTCGGCCCGGATCGTTCCCAGGTAGGGCACGACCAGGGTGCCTCCGCGTACCAGCAGTTCGTAACGGCTCATCCGGCCCGACCTCCCACAGGTGTTTCGCACACAGTAACGAGGTTTCCCTTAATGGAACAGAGCGGTTAGGGTGTGGCATGCACAGCCCTCTCGAAGGGGTCCGCGTCGTCGACGCGTCCACCCTGTTCGCCGGACCTCTGGCCGCGACGGTCCTCGGCGACTACGGCGCCGACGTGACCAAGATCGAGCATCCGGTCAAGGGCGACCCGGCCCGGGGGCACGGGCCGGCGAAGGACGGTGTGCCGCTCTGGTGGACGATGCTGGGCCGCAACAAGCGGACGGTCACCCTCAATCTGAGGGCCGCCAAAGGCGCTGAGATTGCGAAAAATCTCTTCAAAGACGTTGATGTCCTGATCGAGAACTTTCGTCCAGGAACCCTGGAGCGCTGGGGTCTGGGACCCGACGTGCTGCACGAGATCAACCCGAGGCTGATCATCGCGCGCGTCACCACATATGGACAATTCGGACCGTACTCGCACCGGCCGGGGTTCGGCACGCTGGCCGAGGCGATGAGCGGGTTCGCGGCCATCACCGGTGAGCCGGACGGGCCTCCGACCCTGCCGCCCTTCGGCTTGGCGGACGGCATCGCCGCGCTGACCACCGCCCAGGCGATCATGACCGCGCTGTACCACCGCGACGCGCGGGGAGGCACGGGCCAGGTCATCGACCTGGCCATCGTCGAGCCGATGCTCACCGTCCTCGGCATGCAGGCGATGGTGTACGACCAGCTGGGCCAGGTGCAACAGCGGACCGGCAACCGATCGGTCAACAACGCGCCGCGCAACACCTACCGGACCGCCGACGGCCGCTGGGTCGCCGTCTCCACGAGCGCGCAGGCCATCGCCGAGCGGGTGATGCGCCTGGTCGGCCGCCCCGAGCTGATCGACGAGCCGTGGTTCGCCACCGGCGTCGGCCGGGCCGCGCACGCCGACGTGCTGGACGAGGCGCTGAGCGGGTGGATCGGCGCCCGCGACCTGGCGACGGTCACCGAGGCGTTCGAGCGGGCACAGGCCGCGATCGCCCCGGTCTACGACATCGCGGACGTCTTCGCCGACCCGCAGTTCATCGCGCGCGACTCGGTGACGACCGCGCACGATCCGACGCTCGGGCCGGTGCGCATGCCCGGCCCGCTGTACCGCCTCTCGCGGACGCCCGGCTCGATCCGCTGGACCGGCCGGCCGCGCGGCGCGGACACCGACGACGTGCTCGCCGGCCTCGGCTACGACGAGGAGGAACGGGCGAAGCTGAGGGCCGAAGGAGTCATCTGGTGAAAGTTTTCGATCTTGCGCAGCCGATGCGGAAGGGGATGCCACAGTCGCCGAACCATCCGGCCTACACCCATTCCCTGGTGCGCCGGCACGGTGACACGGTGCGGGCCGGCGGCGGGTCGGCCGCCAACGACCTCCTGGTCATGGGCACACACGTCGGCACGCACGTGGACGCGCTGGCGCACGTCTCGCAGGACGGGCTGCTGCACGGCGGGGTTGTCGCGGCCGACGTGCAGTCCGACGCCGGTTTCGCCCGGCTCGGCATCGACGAGTTCCCGCCGTTCGTCGGCCGCGGCGTCCTCCTGGACGTGGCGCGGGTGCACGGCGTGGAGGTGCTGCCGCCCGGCTACGAGGTGACGGCCGAGGACCTCTCGGCCGCCTCCGGCGACCTCACGATCAACCCCGGCGACGCGGTCCTCATCGGCACCGGCTGGTCACGCCATTTCCACAACGGGCAAACCTTCTCGGGTACGCGTGACGGCGTGCCCGGCCCCGGAGAGGACGCCGCACGCTGGCTGGTCGAGCGGGAGATCGCGGTGACCGGGGCGGAGACGATCGCCTACGAGCACATCGCCCCCGGCGCCGGGCACGCCAGCCTGCCGGTGCACCGGATCCTGCTGGTCGGGGCCGGCATCAACATCGTGGAGACGATGTTGCTCAGTGAGCTGGCCGACGCCGGAGTGACCGAGTTCCAGTTCATCCTGGCCCCGCTCAAGCTGGTCGGCGCCACGGGTTCGCCGGTGCGGCCGCTGGCGGTGGTCCCGTGAGCCTCGCCCAGGAGCTGGGGGAGTTCGCGGCCGAGGTGGACCCACCCGGGCGGGTGCGCGCGGACGTGCCGACGCGGATCCTCGACGTGCTCGGGAACAGTCTGGCCGCGTACGTCGAAAAGGACGCGGACGCGGCGCCCGCCGCACTCCGCGCGATGCGACGCTGGGGTGGCGTGCCCGAATCGACCGTCCTCGGCTCCGGGGACCGGTTGCCCGCGCCGTCCGCGGCGTTCGTGAACGGGGTGCTCGCCCACTCGCTCGACTTCGACGACACGCACCTGCCGTCGGTGCTGCACCCGAGCGCCTCGGTGGTCCCGGCCGCGCTGGCCGCGGCCGAGGCGGGCGCGCCCGGTGACCTGATCGCCGCGATCGCCGCCGGCATCGAGGTGACCAACCGGCTCGGCATGGCCGGCTGCGATCCGGAGACCGGCGCGAACCTGTACTTCGAGCGAGGCCAGCACGCCACCTCGATCTGCGGGACGATCGGCGCCGCGGTGGCCGTGGCCCGCCTGTACGAGCTGGACGCCGGGAAGATCGCCGATGCCGTCGGGATCGCCGTGTCGATGGGCGCCGGGGTGCTGGAGGCGAACCGTACCGGTGGGTCGGTGAAACGTTCGCACTGCGGCTGGGCGGCGCACGGCGGGGTGGTCGCGGCGACGCTGGCCGCCGAGGGGCTGACCGGCCCGCCGACCGTGCTGGAGGGGCGCTTCGGGTTCTTCACGGCACACACCGGCCGGTTCACGCCGGAGGCTGTCACGGCCGGGCTGGGCGAGCGCTGGGAACTGCTGCGGACGGTGTTCAAGCCGTACCCGTCGAATCATTTCACCCACGCCGGGATCGACTGCGCGCTGGCGTTGCGCGCGGCCGGACTGGATCCGGACGACGTGGAGAGCGCCGAGCTGGGGGTGGCCGGGCCGGTGCTGCGGACCATCGCCGAGCCGGCCGCCGAGAAGGCCCGGCCGCGCAGCGGGTACCAAGCCAAGTTCTCCGGGCCGTACACCCTCGCGGTGGCCCTGACCGGGGGCGGCGGGCTGGGCGTGGGCCTGGACGACTTCGCAGGCCTGGACCCGCGGCGGCTGGAGTTGGCGTCCCGGGTGCGGATGTACGCCGACGAGGCCGCCACCGCCGCGTTCCCGCGCGCGTTCGCCGGCGTGCTGCGGGTGCGCACCCGCTCCGGGGCGGTGGTGGAGCACCGGGTGGACAGTTCGCGCGGCGGGCCCGGGCATCCGCTGAGCGCGGCCGAGGTGACCGCGAAGTTCACCGGCAACGCCCAGCGTGCGATATCGGTCGATGCGGTGGCGGCGCTGTCCGACGCGGTCCGGCGGCTCGGGTTCGGTGGGCCGGTTTCCGACGTGTTTCCGATCTGACTCTCTTTGAGAGCGCTTCGGAAACGCTGTATCGCAGGGCGGGATAAGGCTGGTCGGTGGGTTGACATGAGTGTTGCGGACTGCGTTCATTGATCCCACGCAGAAAGTAAACGCCGTTTCCTCTAGCGAAACGGGAAGGGGACTGGATGCGTACCGCGCGCTAGAGCGCCACCACCGCGAGACGGAGGCGGCGCACCCACTGTCAGAGAGGGGACGCGGCACCACCATGACATCCACCGCAAGAAAGGCCCTGATCGCGGCTCTGGCCCTGGTCGGCGTCGTCGCCGTCCAGGCGCCCGCCGCCGCGTACGGGCCGACCGCGAGTTCCCTTGGGTGCCGGATCTATTTCAGCGACGCCGGCACCGGCTCCTCCCCGAGCACGTGGGCGGACACGTTCACCCTGACCCAGACTCCGGCGTCGCCGAAGCCCGGCCAGACCGTGACCGTGTCGTTCACCGCGGCGGAGGGGTCCACCAACGGCCCGGTCCCGCTCACCGCCGGCTCCGTTCCGGTGGCCGTCACGGTCGGAATCTCCGGATCCCAGACCGGAACGGTCACGCTGAACCAGGCAAGCTACCCGGCCGGCGCCGTCGCCGCCTACGCCAAGCTCGGTGGCTTCACCGCCACCGGCACCTTCACCGCCGGCGCGGCGGGATCCCTCGACCTCACCGTCGGGCAGGTCAAATTCGCCAACACCACGGCGTCCACCTACTGCTCGGCGGAGGGCGACCGGGACCACAAGGCGAGCCCGGTGGCCACCACGATCGTCCAGCCGGTCACCGTCTTCGACGGCGGGGCGACCATCACCTCGATCACCGGGCAGACCGGCACCGCCGCGGCCCGCTCCGGCAACACCGTCAACTACTCGGTCACCGGCCTGGCCGCGAACGCGACGCTCACCGCGTCGCTGAAGGACAGCGCCGGCGGCGGTACGGGTGAGGGCAGCGGCACCGGCAGCACCGGGGCCACCGGCGCCGGCACCGGCACGCTGACCGTTCCGGCGAACGCCACCGCGGGCGACCGCACCGTGGCGATCACCGACGGCGCCAACACCGTCCTGGTATCCATCACGATCCTCGGCACGCCGGCGATCACCATCACGCCCCCGGGCGGCGGCGCCGGCACCGTCGTCACCGTCAAGGGCACCGGCTTCAACCCCGGCAGCACGGTCACGGTCGGCGGCTACAAGGCGCTCGCGGGCGCACCGCCGCCCCCGGCCACCGCCGACGCGGCGGTCACCACCACCGCGACGGCGACCGGCGGCATCACCGCCACGTTCACCGTCGACGACCCCGCGACCGCCTGGATCGGCGCGTCGTCGGGTCAGCTGTTCGCCCTGGCCGCGTGGACCGCCTCGGCGGACTCCTGCACCGCGGCGACCGGCAACGTCGATGCCGAGTGCGACCTCACCTACGAACTCTCGCAGACCGTGAACGGCGGCGTGCTCGCGATGTCGCGGGGCGCCGGCACCAGCACCATCGCGTTCGACGGCATCACCCTGAACGGGACCGCGCAGACCGCCGAGGGCACCCTCTCGGCGATCAACGTGACCGACTACCGCGGCAGCACCCTCGGGTGGGACCTGACGGCGGAGGTCACCGACTTCACCGGTGTGCCCGGCGGCACCATCCCGGCGAGCGCCCTCACCTGGACGCCCGCCTGCGTGGCCCACCCCGGCGCCACCAACGCCGTCACGGCCGAGGCCGGCACCGCGGGTCAGGCGGTCAACGCCGCCACCCTCTGCAAGGGACCGGTCAACACCACGACCGGCACCGGCGGATCGTTCGACGCCTCGGCCGAACTGGCCCTGGCGGTGCCCGTGAACCAGCTCGCGGGCACCTACACGGCGACGCTCACGATCACCCTGAGCTGACCCGGACCCTGGGTGGGGGCGGCCGCCACCGCCCCCACCCCACTCTTTTCTCCGACTTTCCGGCCGTCATGCCGGTGGAGGGACGATCATGCGGATCACCCGGATCGCCGCGGCGGCTCTGGCGCTGGCCGCCCTCACGGTCGTCCCGGCCACCCCGGCCCTGGCCACCGGCAACGGCGAGTGGGCGGTGACGCCCACCCCGGCCAAGAACGCCGGGCCCACCCCGCGCCTCTACTTCTTCCTGGACGCGGCCGCCGGCCAGACCGTCAAGGAATCGGTACGCGTCACCAACCTCGGCAGGGACCCGAAGGCGTTCGAGATCTACGGCGCGGACGCGTACAACACGGTCAAGGACGGCGGGTTCGCGCTGCGCACCAAGGATCGGCAGCAGACCGGCCTCGGCGCCTGGGTGACCTCCGGTGTCGGGAAGGTGACCATCCCGGGCGGCGCCAGCGCGGACATCCCGTTCACCATCACCGTCCCGCAGAGCGCCACCCCCGGCGACCACGTCGGCGGCGTCGTGGCCCTGGAGGCCGAGGCGAGCGCCGTCACCCGGGCCGGCGGCGCCACCGTGAAGATCCAGCGTGCCGTCGCGGCCCGCGTCTACCTGCGGGTGGCCGGCACCATCGTGCCCGGCCTCGGGGTGCCCAGCCTGCGGATGGACATCGGATCGCCGCTGCTGCCGGTGCCGGTGAAGGGCGACCTGGAGTACGCCGTCACGAACGTCGGCAACGTGCACCTCATGCCGCAGGCCACGGTCCGGGTGACCGGCCTGTTCGGGCATCCGGTCAAGGTGAGCGGGCCGGCGCCGTCCAGCGACATGGTCCCCGGCTCCGAAGGCCGGTTCGCCATGACCGCCGAGGGCATCTGGCCGTTCGACATCGTCACCACCTCGGTCGTGGTCAGAGCCGACGGCGGTGTCTACGCCCGCCGCACCGACCGGGCCTTCGTCTACTCGTACAGCGGCGCCGTCATCCTCGCCGTTCTGATCGGATCGCTCGTCTGGGCCGCCCGCCGCCGCATCCGCAGCCGCGAGGTCCGGCCCCGTGGGCTGGTGGCCGGCCAGTGAGCGAGCTTGCGAGCGAACCATTCAGCTCAGTCTTGAACTCATCGCGACGCCGGAGCGCAGCGGAGGTGGCGCGATGAGGCGGTTGTCGTGCACCCTGCTCGCGGTCGGCGTGCTGGCGCTCGTCACGCCGGCGGCCGCGGCCCGGGCCGGCGGGCCGGTCGCCCGGCTCTCGGTCACCGAGGCGTCGCCGGGCGAGAAGATCCGGGTCACCGGCGAGGGCTGGGAACCGTCCCGGCTGCTCCAGTTCGTCACCTGCGGCGAAGGCGGCGTGACCGGCTCGGCCGCCTGCGACACCCGCGCCTCGATGGCCACCCCGGTACGCCCGGACGGCACCTTCATCGTCGACCTGCTCGTCGGCGAACCCCCCAGGGCCTGCCCCTGCGTCATCCATGTGGCCGCCGTCCAGGGCGACGCCGACGCCGGCGTCAACCTGCCGCTCACCATCACCGGCCACGCCGGCGGGCAGATCCCGCGCACCGCCGACCCGGTCCGGGACCTGGTCGTCCAGGACGCCCGGCTGACCGGCGGCACGGCGGCCGCCTGGTTCGGCGCCCCCGACCGGCTGCTGCTCGTCTACACGATCCGCAACCCGGGCACGTCGACGCTGGTCGACGCCACGGCACAGGTACGCCTGGGCGGAGGCGGCGACGACAACGTCTTCCACCGGGCACAGATCACCGACCTGAGGCCGGGCCAGAGCCGGACCCTCACCGTGCCGGTCGAACTGCCCCTCGCCGCGTTCGGCCGCTACGTCGTGACGGTCGACGTCAGCGGACTCGCCCAGGCCCGGCTCACGCACCAGGCGTACCCCTGGGGTCTGTTCTTGATCAACGCGGCCGGGCTGCTGCTGATCGCCTGGGGCGTGCTGCGGCGGGCCCGCCGGCGCGGCACCGAACTCGCCTGGGCCGACCCGTCGCAGACCATGCTGCCGTCCGTCGTCCGCCTCGGCAGCCTCGGCGCCTACCTGGTCTTCGACGACGCGCCCGGCGCCCGGCGGCTGCGCCGGATGGCCGGCGCCCAGCTCAGCCTGGAAACGCTGCGCGCTTTCGTCGGCTCGGAACGCCCAGCCGGCGGCGACTCCGTGCTCGACCTGGACGCGCTCGATCACGTGATGGCCCGGCGCTACCCCCGGGACCTCACCCTCTTCGAGGAGGACGAATGACATCGCCATCGCCGCGCTGGCCGCTGCTGGCCCGGGCCGGCGCCGTGCTGGTGGCCGCGGCGCTCGCCTACACGAGCTGCGGCACCCTGATGCCGGGCGCGGAGTCGGCCGGCGGGGCGTCGGCGGACGGCACCGGACCGGGCGTCACCGACGACACGGTGAAGGTCGTGTTCATCGGCACCGACCTCACCAGGACCGCCTCCATGACCGGCTTCCGGAACGCCGACGTCGGCAAGCCTGCCGAGCAGGTCAAAGCCCTGGAGACGTACGTCAACGCGAACGGTGGGGTGGCCGGGCGCAAACTGGAGGCCGTCTACCGCGAGTACGAGGCCAGCAAGGACTCCCCGGCCGCCGAGACCACCCTGTGCAGCCAGATCACCCAGGACGACAAGGCGTTCGCGGTGGTCCTCACCGGACAGCTCCAGTCCAACGCCCGGCCCTGCTACGCGCAGCGGCGCACCCTGATGCTGGACGCCACCCTGATCGCCGACGACCGGGCCACGTTCACCCAGCTCGACCCGTACCTGTGGACCGCCTCCTACCCGGAGTACGACGCCTTCGCCACGTCGTTCCTGTCCGTTCTGATCCGGCAGAGATTCTTCGACGGCCGCAAGGAGGCCGGTCTGGTCGCGGCCGACACGCCGGCCAACAAATCGGTGTACGACAAGCTGGTCGTCCCGTTGCTTTCCGAATCAGGCGTCACGGTCGCCGTCAACTGGATCGACACCACCAGCCTCGGCACCCTGAACAGCGGACTGTCCCAGGCGGCCGTCAACTTCCGCGGCAAGCGGATCGACCGGGTGTTCTTCCTCGGCGGGGCCCGGCTCGCCCCGTTCTTCATGACCAGCGCCAAGGCACAGAGCTTCACCGCCCGGTACGGCATCTCCACCTTCGACAGCCCGGTCTTCATGGTGAACAACCCGGGCACCGTGCCACCGGAGTCACTGGCCGGAATGGTCGGCATCGGGTTCGCCCCGGCCAACGACGTGCCGGACTCGCAGCTCGCCTTCCCGGACACCGACGCCGAGAAGAAGTGCCTGGACATCTACCGGCAGGCCGGGATCACCTTCGCCGAACGGGAGAACGCCCGGGTGGCCTTCACCTACTGCGACGCCGCGCTGCTGCTGCAGGGCGCCGCCGCGAACCTCGGGCCCGACCTGAACGCCGCCGCCTGGGGCACGGCCGCCCGGGCGCTGGGACCCGCGTTCCGCACCGCCGGCGGCTTCGGCGGCGAACTCGGCCCCGACGGGTACGCGGCCGGCACCGGATACCGGATCCTCAAGTACGACACCGGCTGCACGTGCTTCACCTACGACGGGCCGGTGACTCCCCTTGGCCGGTGACATCGTCCTCCAGACGACCGGGCTCTCCGGGGGCTACGGCTCGATCCAGGTGCTGTTCGGCATCGACCTGACCGTCCGGCGCGGCGAGACCGTGGCACTGTGCGGGCCCAACGGCGTCGGCAAGTCCACCCTGGTCCGGATGATCTCCGGGCTGAGCCGGCCCAGCGCCGGCACCGTCTTCCTCAACGGGCTCGACGTCACGGGCGTGCCCGGCGCCAGACGGCCCCGGCTCGGCATGTCCACCGTGATCGGCCAGCAGGCGTTCGGCTCCCTCTCGGTACGCGACAACCTGCGCATGCACACCTACCCGGTGAACCGGACCGACGAGAAGCCCACCACCTCGGTCGACGGGGCGCTCGCCGTCTTCCCCCGGCTGCGTGCCCGCGCCGACCAGCCCGCCTCCACCCTGTCCGGCGGGGAACGGCAGATGCTGGTGCTCGCCAAGACGCTCATCCAGCGGCCCGACGTGCTGCTGATCGACGAGTTCTCCCTCGGGCTCGCCCCGGTCGTGGTCGGCGGCCTGCTCGAACTCATCCGGCGGCTGGCCACGGCCGGGGTCGGCACACTGCTCATCGAGCAGTCGGTGAACGTCGCCATGTCGGTCGCCGACCGGCTGCTCTTCATGGAGCACGGCACGATCATCGCCGAACACACCCCGGCCGAGCTGCGCGAGTCCCCGGATCTGGCCCGCCGCCTGGTACTCGGAGGGCATGCCTCATGAGCTTCTTCCGGCACGGCCACCGCTTCGTCGCAGTGGCGGCGGCATGACCCTCCTCGGCTTCGATCTCGGGCTCGACCGGCTCACCGTCGGGCTGTTCACCGGGCTCACCTACGGCCTGCTCGCCGTCGGCCTGGTGCTGGTCTACCGGTCCAGCCGGTTCGTCAACTTCGCGCACGGCGCCATCGGCGTCTTCGGGGCCGCCGTGCTCGCCCGGTTCGCCACCGGGATGCCCTACTGGCTGGCCTTCCCGGTCGCCATCGTGGTCGCCGGCGGGCTCGCCGCGCTCACCGAGATCATGATCGTCCGGCGCCTCTACCGGCGGCCCCGCGTCATCGGCATGATCGCCACCCTCGGCCTGTCCCAGTTCATCCTGGTCATCGCGTTGCTGGTGTCCCGGGACAGCTTCTCCGGCACCACCTACCCGAAACCGCCCGGCCTGCCCGCCTTCAGCATCGGCACCACCGCGATCGGCTCGTCGCTCACCGCCATGCTGTTGCTCACCCCGGTGCTGCTGGCCGCGCTCGCGTTCTTCCTCCGGCGCACGAAGTACGGCATCGGCATCCGCGCCGCCGCCGACAACCCGGACGCCGCCACCGTCGACGGGGTGCCCGCGCCACGGATGGCGACCCTGGCCTGGGCCGTCGCCGGGGGCATCGCCGCCTTCTCGGCCATCCTGCTCACCCCCACCCAGGGCGTGCAGTCGATCGAGTCGCTCGGCCCCCAATTGCTGCTGCGCGGCCTGGCCGGCGCGGTCATCGCCCGGATGACGTCGCTGCCGATCGCGTTCAGCGTCTCCCTCGGCGTCGGCGTCCTGGAACAGGTCCTGCTCTCTCACGAAGGTAGCGGCTTCGTCGACGTGGTCCTGGGACTCGCCATCCTGGTATCGCTGCTGCGTCAACGGCCACGCGGCCGCCGCGACGATCAGAACGCGCCGTGGCCCCGCCAGGAACGTAGGGCCGCCTCCGTCCTCTCCCGGACCGGGCCGGCGCTGCTCGCGGCGTCCGGGGTCGGGCTCGCCTACCTGGTCAGCAACGCCACCGCCGCCGTCCTCACCACCATCTGCGGTTACACGCTGGTCGCGCTGTCGGTGATCCTGGTGACCGGCGTCGCCGGAGAGCTGTCGCTCGGCCAGTTCGGCTTCGCCGGCATCGGCGCCGCCGTCGCCGTCCAGATCGCCACGCTCAGCGGCAACATGTTCCTCGGCACCGTCGCCGGCTGCGTGGCCGGCGGGCTCGCCGCGACCCTCGTCGGCATCCCGGCCATGCGGCTGCGCGGCGTCGCCCTCGGCGTCACCACCCTCGCCTTCGCGCTCGCCACCAGCGGCTGGCTGCTGCGCCAGACCTTCCTGCTGGGCGACGGGCTGGACACGCCCTACCCGGTATGGCACGGCTACGTCGTCGAGGTCGCCACCGACTACTACCTTTTCGCCCTGCTGCTCCTGGCACTCGGCTGGTGGGTCACGGCCCGCCTCAGCGGCGGCGGCTTCGGCCGCCTCCTGCTCGCGCTGCGCGACAACGAGGAGGCGGGACGCGCGCTCACGGTGACGGCCCCGCTGCGCAAACTGCAGGCGTACGCCGTGGGCGGCGGCCTCGCCGGCCTCGGCGGCGTGGTGATCGGCTTCGGACAGTCGCAGCTGAGCATCAACAACTTCCCCGCCGGGGCCAGCATCGACGTCGTCGCCATCGCGGTCGTCGGCGGGCTGGCCCGCACCGGGGGAGCGCTGCTCGGCTCGGTGATCATCGTGGGGTTGCCGCTGCTGTATCCACTCGGCATCCCCGGGCAGGCGGCACTCACCCTCGGCTGGCTGCTGGTGGTCATCCTCATGCCGGACGGCCTGGGCGGCTTCCTCGCCGGCAGCGCCCCCCGCCTGGGGCGGCGCCTCGCCGCGTGGGGCTCGCGCCGCGGCCTCGACGGCAGGGTCCGCGACCTGGCGGGCGCCGTCACCCGCCTACGCGAACGCCGCCCGACCAGCCCGAACCCCGTCGATGCAGACGTCGTCCATGCGGACACCGTCCATGCAGATGCCGTCGATGCGGACACCGTCGATGCGGACACCGTCCATGCAGATGCCGTCCATGCGGACACCGTCAATGCGGATGCCGTCAATGCAGATGCCGTCAACGTGGACGTCGTCAATGCGGATGCCGTCAACATGGATGCCGTCAACGTGGACGTCGTCAATGCGAGCTTCGTTTGTGCGGGTGCTGTCGATGCGGAAGAGACGCGTCCGATCTTCGAGGAGGAGAGGCCTCGGCTCTGGAACATCGCGCGGCTGCCCGCTGAGCCTCTGGAACGGGCGGAGCCGGAGGGACCGGGGGAGGAGAGCGGGCCGCTGCTGGAGGTGGCCGGGATCCGGCGGTCGTTCGGTGGGGTGCGGGCTGTGCAGGACGCCACGTTCACCGTGACCGAGGGGGAGATCGTCGGGATCATCGGGCCCAACGGCGCCGGGAAGACGACGCTCTTCGAGATCCTCGCCGGGTTCACCGCGGCCGATGGGGGTGTGGTCCGGTATCAGGGGCGCGCCGTCACCGGCTGGACCCCGGAGCGGCGGGCCCGGGCCGGGCTGGTGCGATCGTTCCAGGACGCGCGGCTCTTCCCGGCGATGACCGTCCGGGAGAACGTGATGGTCGCCGCCGAACGGATCGCGCCGGTGCGGCTGGCCGCCGACCTGATCGGTGATGAGCGATCGGAAACGGTCAAGACGGCTCAGGCGGATGCCGCGCTGGAGGCCATGGGGCTGGACTGGCTGGCCGGGCGGCCGGTCGGGGAGCTGTCCACCGGCACCCGCCGTGTCGTCGAGCTCTGCTGCCTGCTCACCCTGCGTCCCCGGCTGCTGCTGCTCGACGAACCGTCCTCCGGCCTCACCCAGGGCGACGGCAAGGCCCTCGGCGACCTGATGCTGCGCGTCCGCGCCGAGCTCGGCACCACGATTCTCGTCATCGAGCACGACCTGCCGCTGCTGTCCCGCGTCGCCGACCGGCTGATCGCCATGGACGCCGGCACGGTCATCGCCCAGGGGACGCCGGACGAGGTCCGTAACCACCCCGCGGTCGTCCTGTCCTACCTCGGCACCGACCAGGCTGCCGTGGCCCGATCCGGAGGGCCGGCCGGGTGACCGGCCCGCTTCGGAGAACCGGCCGGCTGACCGACCCGTACCCATGATGGAGGTTTTATCGATGGTCCTTCCCCGCCACCTCCGCCGGCTGGCCGCCTCGGTCGCCGCCGGCCTGATCTGCGCGGTCGCGGTCGTGCTCGTCGACACGTCCCCGGCCCTGGCCGCGCCCGAACTGCACGTCTCCAAGACGAGCGGCATCGCCGACGGTGAGAAGATCACCGTCTACGGGACCGGGTTCACGGCCGGGCTCACCGACCTGGCGCTCGGCCAGTGCATCGCCGACCCGGCCACCGCCACCGACTGCAACCTCACCGGCGGCGCCGAATTCGTCTCCACCGACGGTTCCGGCAAGACCAAGACGCTCACCCTCACCATCGCCAAATCGTGGAGCGACGGGGCCAAGACCTGCGACGACGGTTGTGTGATCGCGGCGCAGCTGCTTCCGTCCAGCCACAGCGAGGAGGAGGTGGCGGCCAACAAGGTCCAGGTGGAGATCTCGTTCGGCACCGGCGGTGGGACCAGCACCTCGCCGACGTCCACCAAGTCGGCGACCGCGACCTCGTCGAAGAGCTCGAGCGCGGCCGCGGGCGCCCTGCCCAGGACCGGGCCCGGTATGGAGTGGGCGACCGTCGTACTGATCGGAAGCGCTCTGCTCCTGCCGGGAGTGGGGCTGCTCATCCTGCTGCCGGCCCGTCGGCGCCGGATGGCCGGCTTCCAGTAGGACGTTCTCTCCCGCGTACTCCCTCTCCGCGCGGGAGAGGACGGTTCAGGGGTGTGGGGCCGGCTGTGCGCGGGGCCGGCCCCACACCCCCGATCCGGCAGGACTACTTGCCGAGGCTCGACTTCTCGATGAACTCGCCCGCGGCCGGCGCCTTGATGTCGGCGAAGGTCGCGCCGAACTCGCTGAACAGGATGCCGTCGCCCGCCGCGTCCGCGCCGATCTTGACCGGGTACGCGTCGCCGGTCGTCGCCACGAACAGCTTCGCCGTCGCGTCACCGGCGTCGGTCAGGGTGATAACCGCGGTGTCGCCGACCTTCGCGGCCTCGCCCTTGGCCAGCTTGCCGGTCGGCTTCAGCAGCTCGTCGACGTTCCCGGCGGCGAACAGGCCGGTCGCGGTCTCGTCCTTGGCCGGCACCAGAATCCACTTGTCGCCGGTGGCCGCGGCCATCTTCTTCGCCTGCTCGGGGCCGGCGAGCATGGCCCAGAAGCCCTCGGCCGGCTTCATGTACTGCTTGCCACCGACCGACAGCAGCTCCACGTCGGCGCCCTCGCCCATCGACATCGAGCCCGCGAAGTCGTCGCCGGAGATCCGGAAATCGATGCTGACCGTGGTGCCCTCGGACGTCTGGCTGCCCTTGACCTGGAACGAGCCGGCCTTCTTCAGTGCCTCCTTGGCCTTGGCCAGGATCTCGTCGGCGGTGAGAGCGGCCACCCCGTTGTCGGTCGCCTGGGTGGCGGCCGGCGTGCCCTTGGACCCCGTGTCGCCCGAGTCGGAGCTGCCACACCCGGCGAGCAGCATGGCGGCGGCGGCCAGGGCGGCGGCACCGGCCTGGAGCGTAGTCTTCTTCATTGATCTTCTTTCCTGTCCCGGCTCACCCGGAACCTGAGTGAGCCGGGCGAATCTATCGGGCCCCGGCAACGATTCGATCAACTTGACGGCCCGCAAACTGAGGCGAATCGCACACCGGCGAGGCGCGGCCGCGTGGTTGGGCGCGTGAGGGTGGGTGGGCGCGTACGGCGGGGCGTTGCGGGGTGGGTGGGCGCGTACGGCGGGGCGTTGCGGGGTGGGTGGGCGCGTACGGCGGGCTTTGCGTGTGCGGTGGCCGGGGTTATCGGCCAGGCGGGTGCTCACGATGTCGCGGGCGTGTGCGCTTGCCGTTCCTGGCTGCCGCGGGGACGGTGGGCGGTGCTGCTGCGGCCGACGCGACGGTAGGCAGGGCGCTGCGGGCGGTGGTGGTGGGCGAGGGCGCTGCGGGCGGCGGCGGGCCGAGCTGCCGCGGGGGCGGTGGGCAGGGGTGGTGTGTGGGTGGGTGACCACCGATCTACGCCCGGCGGGCGCGGCACAGGCTGGAGCGGGCAGTGAGATCGCGTGGCAGGGCGGAACTGCCCTGGAAAGGACGGGGCGAGGTCGCGCGTACCGGAAAGGAAAAACCGGAAGGAAACGCGGACCTCGACCCCGAGAGCTGAGCGTGCGGTGCGGTCAATGGTCGCGGAGGAGGGAGCCCGCGCCGTAGATCTTGTCGTTGATGCCGTTCTCGCGGAGGGCCATCCACCAGGTGGCCGCGTTGATGGCGATCACCGGCTTGCCCAGCCAGCGTTCGGCCTCGTCGGCCAGGCGGACCATGGAGAGGTTGGTGCCGCACTGGACGATGGCGTCGACGTCGGGGGTGTTGACGGTGAGGATGGCGGCGCGCAGTTCGTCCTCGGTCACGTGGGCGATGGAGACCGCGGTCGGGCACTTCAGACCCTCGATGGCGGTCACCTCGAAACCGATCTCGCCGAAGAAGCGGACCACGTTGGCGTCGCCGACCGGCTGGTAGGGGGTGACCACGCCGATCCTGCGGGCACCGTAGAGCTTGAGGGCCCGCTCGCACGCCTCGGCGCCGGTGGCCACGTCCAGGCCGGTGATCTCCCTGATCTGGGCCACGAACTCGCGGTTGCCCTCGACGCCGCCCCAGAACGTCTCGGCGGACATGCCCATCACCATGTAGTCGGGTTCGCACGTGAGGACCCGCTCGCAGGCGAAGCCGATCTCGGCGCGGATCTGGACCAGCAGGTTCTCGAACTCGGCGTCGTCGGACAGGTTCTGGTTGCGGATGTGGATGCGGGAGAAGTGCGAGGTCACCCCGGGTACGGCCATCGAGTGGAAGTCCGGCTCGACGATCGTGTTGGTGGACGGGGCGATGACGCCGAACTTGCGGCGCCAGCCGAGGGCGTCGGTCATCGAGCAGCTCCGATCAGTGCGGGACGAGTGGCGCGGAGGGTGAGCCACGCGGCCACCAGGAGGCACGCCTGGGCGGCGGTGTTGATCGACTGTTCGAGCCACTGGAAGGCGACCGTGTGATGCTCGCCGGACGACCGCAGCGGCACCAGGCCCATCACCAGGACCAGGCCGAGCACGTAGAGGGACACCGCCCACCACTGTCGGTGCCGGCCCGCGACGACCGCACCGAGCACACTGATCGCGGTCACGCCCAGCGTGGCGGCGACGAAGAGCGGGTTGAGGCTGCCGGCCGGCATTGATCCGGCCACACACAACCCGAAGGCCAGCCCGAACGGCCAGAACCGGGTCGGCTTCCCCCGGCGGACGGTGACCGCCAGCGACCAGGACAGCAGCGCGGCACCGGCCGCCATCAGCGGGAACAGGGCCTGTTCGAGCAGCGTCCAGTCGCCGGCGCCGGCGGAGTACCCGAGTTTCCAGGCGCATTTGGCGATGCCGCCGGCGCCGATGAGGATGGCGCCGGCCAGGCCGGCCTTGCGCGCGGACTCCACCGGCGCGGTCCGGGCGAGCAGGGCGAATCCCACGGTCCCGAAGATCACCGGTACGAAGTCCTCGAGCGCGAGGATGATCGGATAGTCCATCAGGCGTCCCCGAAGAGGTCGCGCTTGCGGAATCCGGCGGTGGCGAACCGGTAGGCGGCCTTCGGCCCGGTCAGCCAGGCGACCCGGCCGCCGTTTCTCGTGCCGGCCAGCACCTTCGCGGCGAGCCAGGGGGTGACCGTCTCGACCCGGTCGGCCAGGATGTTGAAGATCTTCTTCGCCTTCTCCAGTTCGGCCGGGTCGTAGTCCTGGATGAGCAGGTCGGTGACGACCATGCCGGGGGAGAGCAGGCCGACCTTGACCGGGGTGCCCTTCAGCTCCTTGGCCATCGCCAGGGTGGCGTAGGTGAGGGCCCGTTTGGTCGCGCCGTACGGCGTCAGGCCGGGCACGATCTGCCCGTTCGAGCCGAGCCCCTCCATGTTCCACAGCGCGCCGTGCCCCTGGGCGAGCATCGCTTCGAGGACGACCGCGCTGGCGTGCAGTGTCCCGCGGAGGTTGAGCCCGACGACCGCATCGATCTCCGCCGGGGGAAGGTCCCACAGCGGCCTGCGCGAATTGGATATCCCGGCGTTGTTCACCCAGATATCGACTTTTCCAAATTTATCGGTTGTGGCGTCCCAAAGGTTGCGGACATCTGTCCGTTTCGTCACGTCGGCGGCAACGGCGAGGGCGTCGGCCGGCCCGTCCGTGGGGATGGTCCGACCGCAATAGGCGACCGAAGCGCCCTGATCGAGGAACGCGCGGACGAGACCCTGCCCGATCCCGCGCGTTCCCCCGGTGACAACGACAACCGTCATGAGCGCCACTCCAGGAGACCGTGCAGCACCGAATCCAGATTGCCGCCGTGGAACAGCTCGTAGACGACCGCGAGCTGCCTGCCGGCCGACATCCCGGGCGCCGCGTCGATCGAGAACTCCCGCGCCTTGACTTTCCCAACGTCGGTGAAGTGCAGCGACTGGAACGACGCCCGGCCGAACCCGATCGCGTTGCCCCACGCCTGCGGCCCCTCGAAGAACAGCCGGTTGCCGTCCCGCCGGGTGTCGGCGGTGAACACCCGGTCCAGGCCGGCGCCCTGCCAGGACACCGTCCGCCGGGTGCGGAGCAGGTCGATCGGCTCCAGCGCGATGGACGCCGACACGGTGCCGCGCAGCTTCTGGTCGGCGCCCCACAGCTCCAGCTCGCCGGTGAACGCGCCGGCCTGCTTCGTCGGCAGGATGTACGGCACCGGGCCGTTCCGGGTCTCCGCCTCGATCAGGTCCTCCACGAGAGAAGGAACCCGCGTGTAGAGGCCGTTGAAGCAGCCCACCATGGCCCACCCCTGGTAGAGCACCGACGAGTAGACCTGCGTCTCGCCGTCCGGCAGCACCTGGTTCCAGGTGTTGAGGTCGACCTGCCAGCCGGGCCCGTAGTAGTGCGAGTCGACGAACGACCCGTAGGGCTGCCCGGTCCCGAAGAAGTCCGGCCCGGTGTAGACCCGGTTGGCGTCCGAGTCGACGACACCGAACGAGAACGGCGCGCCCAGCCGGAACTGCCCGGCCAGCGGGCCGCCACCGATCAGACCACCATCCATTCTGTACGTGGTGACGCCGTCGACGAAGTCCGACGACCGCCGGATCTCCTCGAATCCGCACCAGGTGCCGTTGTGGTCGAACAGCGACGGCCGCCCGTGCCACTCCCCGGCGATCCTTTTCTGCCAAACGGACGGTTCAGTCATTGCTCACCAGGGCCAGGCGTACCGATTCACTCTGCTCCTCGCCGAGGAGGCGGACCGTCTGCTTCCACACCGGGTCGATCTCCGGGCTGAACAGCAGCTCCCGGTGGGCGGCGTCCCGTGCGGCGGTGCCCTCCGCCTTGACGCCGCTCTCGACCAGCGCGGCCCAGTGCGACAGGTAGGCGTCGACCGCGTCGCCGATGCCCTCGAAAGCCGCCGCGGTCGCCCGGTTCACCAGCATCCACGGCGACATCAGGGCGTACTGGCGGGGCGTGAGGTGGGCCGGCGTGAGACCCTCGCGGCCGCTCACCTCCTGATACGGAGCGGTCAGCGGCTCATACACGGAATCCAGGTAGTCCAGCGACGTGGCCAGGTCGATCCGGGGGATGAGATCCAGGTGGAACGCGTAGTTCTCGCCATTCGCCACCGAGTCCAGCGTGAAGTGCGGCACGCCCGAGCCAGGGGCGGTGAACGCGAAGATCATGTGGCTGTCCAGACCGATCATCGGTACGACCAGCGACACGTTCACGACTTTGACGACGGTGCCCGTACCCCGCCAGATTTTGATCTTGCCGACCGGGTCCGGGCTCATCGGCGACGTGAGCGCGCGCTCGGAGTCGAGCGAGACCGCGAAGCGGGCGAGGATCTTGTCGAGCGTGGTGTCGGAGAGTGCTTCGGGCAGGCTCACTTGTCCTCTTCCTCCGGATCGGCACCCGTCAGGCGGGCGGCGGCGACGGTCGGATGCTCGCCACGGGCCTTGTGCACCCAGGCGCGGGACAGCTCCGTGTTCTCCCGGCGGGCCGGCGATCCGATCACCGTGGCGGTGCGTCTCGGCACGTCACCGGTGATGAAGTCCTCCTCGTTGAGCAGCCAGCCCTTGTCGGCCAGCTCCTGGCGCCGGCGGCGGTACTCGACGGCGATGATGTCGCTCTTGATGTGCAGCTCGGCGCCGAGGTCGAAGGGCAGCAGCTCGGGCCGCACCTTGTCGACCACCGCCGCGTCCTCGTAGAAGATCCGCATGGTCCGGTTGATGGCGTCCCTGTTGGCCCATTTCCCGGTGAAGAACGTGCGCAGCGCGACCCACTTGACCAGCGTGGTCGTCTCGTCGATCGGGATGTTGGTGTCATAAATGATCATGTCGCCGATCGGCAGCCGCACGTGCAGCTTGATCAGGTTCGGCAGCATCCAGCCGGCCGACGTGGTGACCGGCGGCCGCTTCTTCAGATCGTTGCCGATCAGCCGGCCGAACTTCCCCCATAGACCGCTCGGCTTCGGCGGGTGCAGATCCACCGTCGCGAACGCCGACCACTCGTCCGGATGCTCGACCTCGTAGTCCGGCACCTGCGGCATGTCCGGGTTGCCGAACCGTCCGGCATGGACGAACGGCGCGTGCGCGATGTCGCAGCCGTTCTCCAGGATCCGCTCGTAGTTGGCCTTCCACAGGAACTCGCCGGTCACCGTGCGGAACCTGCCGCCGTTCTCCACAAGGTCGTCGAATTCCGGCCACACCGGCATCGGCGGGCGCTCCTCCTCCGGGAGATCACCCATGAAGACCCAGACGAAACCATATTTTTCCTGTACGGGGTACGAGTCCACCCGCGCCTTCTTGGGAATGCCCCGCCCCGGCAGGTTCGCCGGGATCTTGACGCAGGCGCCGTCCGGCTCGTACTCCCAACCGTGGTACGGGCACACGATCTTGTCGTCGTTGAGCCACCCGCCGGAGAGCGCGGCCCCCCGGTGCACACACAGATCGCTCAGCGCGACGACCCGTCCCTGCCTGGGCGTCCGGTAGATCACCAGGTACTGCCCGAGGACCGTGATCCGCTCCGGCTTGGTGGTCACCTTGTCGGAGAACTCCACCGCGTACCAGAAGTTCTTGAGCATGGCTGTCACCTCCGCCGGATGCCGGCGATGTCGGGATTCTGGAGAGCCTTGTCGAGCGCGTCACCGGAGGCGCCGCGTAGGTGGACGTCGAGGAACGCCGCGGTGACGTCCACCAGGGCGGCACGGGTGGCCGCCGGATCGGTGGTGGCCTCGGAGTCGAGGAACGCCCGGGCGGCGGTGTCGTCGACCGGGTGCACGATCCCGAAGTGGTTCGCCCCGGCGAAGGTGACCTGCACGTTCGCGCCGTCCGCGGTGGGCAGCGCCTCGTCGAAGGTGCGGCTGATCGGATCCCGCCTGGTCGCGGCGTCCTCGCCGTAGCGGTCCGCCGAGCCGTTGATGACGCCGTCGTTCTCGCCGTTCATCAGCAGCACCGGGCAGTCCACCTGGGCGGGAAGAACCGTGCCGGCCGGCCAGCCGAGCATGGTCGCCACCATGGTGTGGGTGCCGTAGGCGGCGACCACCCTGACCCGCGGGAAGAACCGGGCGCTCTGGAGGATGACGGTGCCGCCCGCGGAGTGCCCGATGAGGCCGACGTTGTCCAGATCGAGAAGGTTCTCCACCGGGCCGGTCATCTTCGACAGCGCCTCGATGACCGCCGGCACCGACGGGGTGGTGGCGCGCGTGCCGTAGGCGTCCGGCTTCGCCGCGGCCAGCTCGACGCCGGGGGTGATCCCCTTCAGGCCGCCGAACAACTCACCCACCCAGTCGTAGGTGACCGCCACGAAACCGCGCGACGCGAGTTCGACCGCCAGCCAGCGGTAGGCCTCCTGGCCGACGTTCACCCCGGAGACGATCAACACCACGGGGTACGGGGCGAGCGCCGGATCGGCGGGGAAGACGCCGGACAGCCGTTCCACATCCGAGCCGGTCGGCTTCGACGGGTAGAAGACCCGCAGGTGAGCGGTGTCGAAGGGGGCTTCTGCGCCGGGGATCGTGGCGGCCCACCAGACCGAACGGACGCTCATCACCCGGCCGCCGAATCCTGCGCACCGGGCCGCGGCAGTTCGCGATCGCCGCCCCAGAGGGCCCGGACCAGCCTGTTCGTCGTCTCCTCGCCGAAGAAGCGGACCCCCATCACGTTCGCCGGGTCCCGTTCGGCGATGTTGCGGCGGATCGTCTCGTCGGTCGCGGCCAGTGCCGCCTGCTCCTCCGCCGGCACCGGCTCGGCCTCGTCGACCCAGCGCAGCCAGCGGTCCACGTGCGCGTGCGCCCGGGCCGCCACGATGTCGAGGTTGCGCTGCGAACGCTCGAACGAGAAGCAGTACGCGGTCGGCGACAGGCTCGCCCGGATGAACCCGGCCCGGCTCACGAAGTAGTCGAACTCCGGGTCGCCCCGCAGCTCCAGCCACTCCTCGTTGACCGGCTCGTAGTACCTGTCGTAGTACTCGCCGTCCTCGACCAGGTTGGTCCGCGGCACCGAGTCGAAGTAGAACCAGCCGCCCGGCCACACCAGCAGCGCGATGCCCAGGTGCGGCACCTTGACCTGAGGGCCGAGCCAGGCGGTCAGGTGCAGGTTGGCGAAGCTGGCGCCCGGGTTGCCGATCCACGAGTGGACCAGCCAGTCGATCTCCGGTCCGGAGTACGCCTCCAGGGAGCCGCCGGGGCCGTCGGGATAGCTGCCGTATGTCTGGAGACCCAGGGTGGACGGGTCACGCTTCAACTCGAAGCGGGCGTCGATCTTCGCCTTCAGATCGGCGAGGAGTTGCCGGTAGAAGTTGAACGTGTCGTGCACGTCGATGGCCGGCGAGTCGTCGACCATGTCCTCTACGTGCCGGATCGTCTCGGCCACTATGTGCACCCTTCGTTATCGAATCAATGCGTCGTGTCAAGTCAATGTGTGTATGAAGTCAAGTCAATGCGTCATGTCGAGCCGCTGTTGTGACCGAGCCGCTGTGTCGTCAGCGGGTCAATGCGTCGACCAGGCGCCAAGGACGGCCGTCGACAAGGTCGGTGTTTCGAGAGACCAGGCGATTCGCGGCCTGGGCCGGACCGACCTCGGCGGCGCCACTCGCCTCGCCGGCCGGGATGTCGGTGCGGACCGGGGTGGAGATACGGCCGGTGAACGGACCCTCCCACCTGGTCCAGAGAGTGAAGTCGGGGGTCATCGCGAGGATCGCGGCGGGCTGGTCGATCGGGGTGGCGACGACCAGGTTGAGACGGTTCTCGGCGGCGCGCTCCGGCAGGCCGAGAGCCAGCTCCCAGTCCTCCTGCGCGTCGTAGGGCACCGCCACCACGTCGGTGTCCAGCAACGCGGCCAGCCGGAACGTCTCCGGATAGAGCGCGTCGTCACCGGCGATGATCGCCAGACGACCCCACTCCAGGTCGATCGGGACGATCTCCGCGCCGGACGCGCTGGGCGTGCCGATTTCGCTGGGCGTGCCGATTTCGCTGGCCGCGCCGATTCCGCTGGCCGCGCCGATTCCGCTGGACCGGCCGACATCACCGGACCGGCCGTGCAGGCGGGGCTGCCGCGCCACGATGCCATCCCTCGAGATCAGTAGTCCGGTCGGGATGCCGTCCTCCAGGGCGGTGGTGACGACGTGAGCGTCGGTGCCGTCGAGGGCCGCCGCGAGCAGCGCCGGGTCGCCGGCCGATTCCGGCATCACCACCAGCTGCGCGCCCTTGTCGACGGCGTCGCGCACGAGTGCCGGATCGCGGACCACCGCACTTCTCAGCACCGGCGCCCCGGGCGGGCGGCGGCGTCCGGCGGGCGGCTCGCCGATCGGCCCGTACAGTTCGGGGCGCCGGGTCGCGAAGATGTCCGTCCCGTCCGGTCGCCGTTTGTCGTCGGCCAGCGTGGGGTCGATGTCGGCGACCACCACGGCCTCGCCGGTGCGCGGCGCCTTCGCGACGACCGTGCCGTCCGGCGCGACGATCTGCGACTCGCCGGCCCCGTGCAGCCACTCCGGCGGCACCCCGAGGCGTTCGGCGATCGCGGGCAGTTCGTCACGCGGCAGCAGTGGCCCGACCTTGTTGGCGGCGACCACCCACACCTTGTTCTCCGCGGCGCGGACCGGGATGTGCAGGTCGGCCTCGTCGAGAGCGAAGCTGTTCAGGCTGTTGAGCAGCACCTGGGCACCGCGCAGGGCGAGCCCGCGGGCGACCTCGTTGATGACGCCCTCCATGCAGGCGTACATCCCGATCCGCCCGAGTGGCGTCCGGAGCACCGGCCCGACGGTGGCGCCCGGCTCCAGGAAGTCGTTCTCGGCGCCCATCAGGGTCTGCTTGTCGCAGGTGCCGGCCACCTCGCCGGCCGGGTCGAACAGGAAGTTCGTGCCGCCGGTGGTTCCGTCCGGGTGGGCGTGCGTGAGGTTGATCTTGATCCAGATGCCGTGCCGGCGGGCCCGTTCGGCGATGGCGGTCAGGAACTCGTCGCCGGGCCGGGTGGCCCGCTCGTGCGCCTGGGTGCGAGACGCGTACCAGGAGAGATGGTTGCAGAACTCGGGCAGGACCACGAGTTGTGCCCGCTGCCCGGCCGCGGCGTCGATGACCCGCAGGCAGGCGGCGAGATTCTCGGCGACATCCTGGCCGGCCTCGATCTGGGCGGCGGCGACACGAACAGAACCGGGCATCCGGGTTCCCCCTAGCGAAACGGCGTTTCCCAAAACTACACTCGGGTGCCACCTTCGCAACAGGTGTTTCTCTTGATGACAAAGATATTTTGGGGGCGCGGTGCTGGTGCATGTCGTACTGATGAGGTTTGCCGATCCCGGGGATGCTGCCAAGGCGAAGTTGCGTTTGGAAGACCTTGGCGATGCCGTTCCGGAAATCCGTTCCCTGGAGGCCCACGTGGACGAGCTCCGCACCGAGGTCTCCTGGGATCTGCACCTGCGTACCACCCACCGGGACACCGACGACCTGCGCGCCTATCAAGCGCATCCGGCCCATCTCGAGCTGGGCGCGTGGTTGCGCCCGCTGCTGACCTCACGCGCCGTCGTCGACTACACCCAACCCTGATTCGTACGCGGAAAGCCGCAGATCGCGCACGAGTCCCGCGGTGACGGCGCCCAGCTTGTCCGGGTTGGCAACGTTGTGAATGGCGATGATCCGGCCCTGATCGTCGAGATCGAGCGTGAGCGTCGCCAGGACCCGCCCGCCACCGCGCATCACGACGCCGGGCGCGCCGCTCAGCCCGGTGATCTCGGCGGTCATCTCGGCCGGCGCTACCCCCTCGTACGGCCGCCGCATGATGCCCGCGAACCAGGCCGCCACCGGCTGCGCCCCGCGGACCGGCCGCAACGCCTGGCGCACCTTGCCGCCGCCGTCGGTCCACAGGGTGACGTCCGGGGCGAGCAGGTCCAGCATCGTGTTGATGTCCCCGCCACCGGCGGCGGCCAGGAACCGCTCGGTCACCGCCCGGTGCCGGGAGGCGGTGACCGGGAACCGCGGCCGGTTCGACCGCACATGCTCCCGGGCCCGCGACGCCGCCTGCCGTACCGTCTCCTCGGAGCGTCCCACCGCGGCGGCGATCTCGGCATGGCTGAACGCGAACGCCTCCCGCAGCACGAACACCGCGCGTTCCAGCGGACTGAGGCTCTCCAGCAGCATCAGCAGACCGGTCGACACCGACTCCGCGCGGACCGCGTCCTCCTCGGAGCCGGCGCCGGAGCCGGCGTCGGTCAGCACCGGCTCGGGCAGCCACGGGCCGACGTAGGACTCCCGCCGCGCCCGGGCCGAACGCAGCCGGTCCATCGCCACGTTCGTCACGATCCGCACCAGGTAGGCCCGCGGGTCGGCGACCCGGGAACGGTCCGCGGCCGACCACTTCAGCCAGCTGTCCTGCACCGCGTCCTCGGCGTCGGCCGCACTGCCGAGAATCCGGTAGGCCACCGCGAACAGCAGCCTCCGGTGCTCTTCGAACGGCTCGCTCACCGGGTCTGCCGGCCGCCACGGCGCCACGCGAGACGGCCCGCGCCCGGGCTGCGGAGCATGCGCTGGAACGACGACCACGGTGACGAGCTCACGGTCTCCTTGTACCAGACCGCCGCCCGCCCGGTCAGCGCCAGCCGTTTCGGGCCGCCGTCCGGCCGGGTGAACTGGATGACCGCGTCGCCGCGGCCCAGGCTCACCGGCAGGTGCACATAGCCGAACCGGAACCGTCCCGGTTCCCGGCCGTCCAGCTCCCGCGCGATGTTCCACGCCACCTGCACGCCGGTCGGCATGCCGCTCTGGCAGGTGCCGTGCAGGACACCGAACCCCTGCCGGATCGCGGCCGCGTCCCCGATCGCGTAGACCTCCGGGTGCGACACCGAGCGCAGGGCGCCGTCCACCACGATCCGCCCGTGCCCGTCGACCGTCAGGCCGGCCGCCGCGGCCAGCGGCGGGACCCGCACCCCGGCGGCCCACACCACCACGTCGGCCTCGACCGTCGCGCCGCCGGCCAGCGCCACCGCGCCCGGGAGCACCTTGACCACCTCGGCGCCGGCCCGCACCCGGACGCCCAGGCGGGCGAGCGCGCCGTCCAGGTGCGTTCGCGCGCGCCGGCCCAGCCCCGCGCCGGGCTCAGCCGTGCCGAGCAGCGTGACCGCCAGGCCGGGGTAGCTCTCGGCGATCTCGGTGGCCAGCTCGATCCCGGTCAGGCCGGTGCCGCAGACGGCCACCGCACCACCGCCCGGCCGGGCCACCTCCGCCAGGCGGCGGGCCAGCGCCTCGGCGGCCGGCGCGCCGTCCAGGGCGTACGCGTGCTCGTCCGCCCCCGGCACGGCGGCCGTGTCGGCGACCCCGCCGAGCGCATAGACCAGCGTGTCGTAGCGGAGCACCCGCTCGTCGTCCACCCTTACCGTCCGGGTGGCCGGGTCGATCGCCGTCACCCAGCCGGTGACCAGGCGGGCGTCGGTGCCCGCCAGGACCGCCGGGATGCTGAGCTCGGCGAGCCGCTGCCCGGTCGCCACCTGGTGCAGCCGGAGCCGCTCGGTGAACCGGTCACTGCCGTTCACCAGCGTGATCCGGACGTCGTCGCGCCGCCCGGTGCGGCCGGCCAGGCTGGTGGCGGCCATCAGGCCCGCGTATCCGGCGCCCAGAACCAGGATCTCGTGCATGGCTTGTTCCTCCCTCGTCGCGATGGACGACCGGGAGACGGGTGCCGGCCCGCCGTTCGTGAACTGTGGTGACGCGGGTCACAGTTCTGGGGTGTCAGCTGTTCAGGACGGACCGTCACCCCGCGGGGTACGCCGACGGCCCGCCCCCGGTCACCGCGGCGCCCGGCCGGAACGCGGCCGGGGCGTGGATGACGCAGGTCTGGACGTATTCGGCGAGACCCTCGTGGGCGTACTCGCGGCCCCAGCCGGAGCGCTTCACCCCGCCGAACGGGGCGCGCAGGCTCATGCCGGTGCGGTTGTGCGTGTTGACGAACGTGAACCCGGCCTCGAACCGCCGGGCGAACGCGAACGCCCGTTCCTCGTCGGCACTCCACACCGACGCGCCCAGCCCCAGCTCCCCGGCGTTCGCGGCGGCCAGCACCGACTCCTCATCGGAGTAGCCGAGAACCGGCACCACCGGCGCGAACTGCTCCGCGACGACCAGCGGCGACCCCGGATCCGGCTCCACTACGAGCGCCGGACGTACGAAATACCCGGTGGCCGGATCTCCCTCGAACTGGCCGAGGTCGTGCACCACCCCACCCCAGGCCAGTCTTCCGCTGTGCGTTCCCGGCCGCGGCGCGGCGTCGGCGGCCGTGCCGCGCAGGGCCAGTGCCATCCGCTGCGCGGCCGCCGAGATCAGCGGGCCCGTCGTCGTCCGGTCGCCGAGCGGATCGCCGGTGACCAGGACGCGGTCGGCGGCGGCCAGGTAGGCGCCGACGAAGGCGGACAGCCGCGACGACGGCACGTAGAGCCGTTTCGCCGCCATACAGACCTGCCCACCGGTCGCGAAACTGGCCATCACGAGGCGGTCCATGGCGTCGTCGGTGAACGGCGCGTCGTCCAGGAAGACGGCCGGATCGTTGCCACCGAGCTCCAGGACGCTCGGGGTGAGACGGTCGCCGGCCAGCGCCGCCACCGCCCGCCCGCCGGCCGCGCCGCCGGTGAACGCCACCTTCCGGACCAGGTCGTGCCCGACCAGTGCGGCGCCCGTCTCCGCCCCGCCGTGCACCACCCGGACCGGCGCGTCGAAGAGGTCCACCACCCGGGAGACGGTCAGCGGCGCGAGCGGCGACGGTTTCACCACGATCGCGTTCCCGGCTGCCAGTGCGGGCGCGATCTTGAGCATGGCCAGGATGACCGGCGCGTTCCAGGGCGTGACGGCGGCCACCACACCGTACGGTTTCCGCTGCTCGACGACCCTTCCCAGGTCATCGTCGAGCACGCGGTCCGCGTACGCCTCCGGGGCATGCTCGACCACCCACCGCAGATAGCGGACCGCGAAGCCCAGTTCGCCGCGGCAGTCGCCGGCCACCTTGCCGGACTCGCGTGCCAGGAGGGTGGCCAGCCCGGGCGTCGCGTCCTCGATCGCGGCGGCGGCGCGCGCCAGCGCGGCCAGCCGGTCCGCAAGCGGCCGTGCCGCCCACCTCCGCTGGTCCGCGTCCGCCTCACGCACGATCGCGTCGACCGCTTCCGGCGCCGTCTCCGCGACCACCCCGACGATCTCAGCGGTACGCGCGGGATTCTCCCGCTCGATCGTCGCCGCCGCGGACGCGGTCATGCGGGGACCGGGCGCAGGGAGGCGATCATGGAGCTGCGCAGCAGGGACTCGCGGGAGCGGGCCGGGTCGGCGGCGACGGCGCGGAGGCCGTCGAGGTGGGCGGCGCGGGCGTCCGGGTCGGTGGCGCGCAGGCGTTCGTAGTTCTGGTGGGAGACGCTCTGCACGTATTCCAGGGCGATCCGCCGCCGGTCGGTGGCGGCCGCCCAGATCGCCGCGTCGTCGCCGGTCGCGATGGCGGCGGCGTAGGCGACGGCGTCGTGGATGCCGGAGTTCATGCCGAGCCCGCCGAGCGGATTGTTGACGTGTGCCGCGTCGCCGGCGAGCAGGACCCGCCCGGTACGGAAGGACGTGGCGACCCGCTGGTGGACGCGGTACATGCCGGCGTGCGCCACCCGCCACGGCCGGCCCGGGTCGAAGACGCCGCGCAGGCGGGAGCCGAGACGCTCGTACTCCTGCTCGTCGGGTGTCTCGGACGGGGTGGGCAGCAGCACCCGCCAGTGGTCGGGGGTCCGCAGCAGCACGCACCACTCGACCGGGTCGAACACGTAGTTGACCGAGGCCAGGTCGTCGAGCCAGTCCAAGAGCTCCTCGTCGACCGAGGCGACCAGGAAACGCTCCGGATAGGTGATGCCGTCGAAGGTGACGCCGGTGGCCCGCCGGGTCGACGAGTGCGCGCCGTCCGCCCCGATCAGCCAGTCACCGTGGACGGTGCGGCCGTCGGCGGAGGTGACGGTGACCCCGCCGTCCTGGGCCACCTCGGCCACGTGGAAACCGAACTCGATCCCGCAGCCGGGGTACCGCAGCAGATGGTCGAGCAGGATCGGCGTGAGTTTCGACTGCTCGCACTGCAACCGGTACGGAAAACGGGTGTCGTCACCGAGGACCGCCAGGTCCAGCATGGCGATCAGCCCCTCGCGCCGGTCCCGGTAGGCGAACCTGGGCGACAGCAGCCCCCGCTCGTGCAGTTCCCCGCCGACGCCGAGATCGTCGAGCATCTCCAGGGTGGGCGGATGGAACGTGGACGCGCGGGACTCGGCGGCCAGCGCGTCCCCGGACTCACACACGGTCACGGCGAAGCCGCGCCGGGCCAGGGCCAGGGCCGCGGTGAGACCGACCGGCCCGGCGCCGGCGACCAGGATGCGGTTCACGTCTGCAACCCTTTCGGTACGTAGCGGGCGTCGAGGTCGAGCGCCTCGTCCTGGCCGACCAGCGCGGTGAAGGCGGCCCACGGCATCCGGTCGACCGGTTCGGCGGTGCCGTGGTCGGCGATGGCCCGGTAGGTCAGCGACGCCGCCCGCATGGCGGCGAGCAGCGCGGACACCGGGTGCAGGACGAGACGGACACCGGCCGCGGCGAGTTCGGCGTCGGTCAGGGCGGGGCGGTCGCCGCCGGCCTCGCTGCGGTTGACGACGATCGGTACGCCGGGGATCGCGGCCCCGATGCGGGCGAGGTCGGCCAGGCTGTCCACACCCTCGGGGAACACCGCGTCGGCACCGGCCGCGGCGTACGCCCGGCAGCGCACGATCGTCTCGTCCAGGCCGAGGATCGAGTACGCGTCGGTGCGGGCGATCACCACGATCTGCGGCGCCTGATCGGCCAGGGCGGTGATCTTCGCGGCCGCCTCGCCGATCGGGATCACCTCCTTGCCGGCCAGGTGCCCGCACCGTTTCGGGCTGACCTGGTCCTCCAGGTGCAGCCCGGCGATACCGGCCCGGGCGTACGACAGTGCGGTCCACACGGCGTGCAGCGGGTTGCCGTACCCGGTGTCGGCGTCGGCGATCAGCGGAATGCCGTCCAGGGCCGGGACCAGGGTGGACGCCCGGTCGGCGATCTGGGTGGCGTGCACGTACCCGAGGTCGGGCCGGCCCAGCATGATCGCCGAGACGGCCGCGCCGGACAGGTGCACGGCGCGGTGGCCGGCCGCCACGGCGAGCGCCGCGGTGACCGGGTCGTAGACGCCGGGCACGTGGGTGACCCGGCCGGACGCGAGAATCGCGCGCAGTGCGGTGGCAGTCATGACTGGATCTTCCTCGCCCGGCCCGTGCGCCGCTCGGTGTGGGGAGTCATGACCGGCTGTGCAGGGCGAAGCCGTTCTCCACACCGACCACGCGCGGGTTGGTGAAGAACCGCAGGGTCTCGGCGGTGCCCTCCTCCGAGTAGCCGGAGATGCCCCAGGCCGGGCGCGGGGTGAACAGGTGCAGGCTCATGATCGAGGAGCCGTTGACCTTGACCTCACCGGCCCGGACCCGTTTCGCGACGGCCAGGGCGGCCTCCTCGTCGGCGCCGAAGACGTAGCCCTCCAGCCCGTACCGGGTGCCGTTGGCGAGGGCGACGGCCTCGTCGATGGACGAGTAGCCGTGCACCGCGGCGACCGGGCCGAAGATCTCGTCGGTGGTGTCGGCCGGGTCCGCGCCGACCACCAGCGAGGGCGCCAGGGTGTTACCGGGGCCCGCCAACTCAGCCGAGAGGACGGTGCCGCCCAGCGCGTCGCGGGCCTTGACCACTGCGGCCCGATGTCCGGAGTGGATCAGCGGCCCATAGTCGGTGGCCTCATTCGCGGGGTCGCCGGTCTGAAGATTCCCCACGCGCCGGAGCACCGCTGCGGAAAGCGCCTCCTCCCGGCCGGCCGGGACGATCAGGCGGCCCAGCGCCCGGCACCACTGCCCGTTCAGGGTGGTGAGCAGGTCGGCGGCGGCACGGGCCACGGCGTCCTCGTCGGCGTCCGGCAGGGCGATCAGCGCGTTGTTGCCGCCGAGCTCCAGTTGCACCGGCTTGATGTCGTAGGCGCAGGCGGCCGCGACCGCCCGGCCGCCGCCCAGTCCGCCGGTGAACGAGACGGCCCGGATCCGCGGATCCGAGACGACCTGCGAACCGACCGCGGCGCCGCCGTGCAGCAGCTGGAACAGGGCGGCCGGGGCGCCGGCCTCGCGCAGGACGGTGTCGATCACCTCGGCCAGGCGCTCGGTGCCGTACGGCGCGTACTCACTCGGTTTGAGGATGGTCGGGCAGCCGGCAGCCAGCGCGTTGGCGACCTTGTGGGCGGCCATCGGGGCCGGCGCGTTCCACGGGACCAGGCAGGCGGCCGGGCCCCACGGGAGCCGTTCGACAAGCACCTCGCGGCCGTCCTCACGGGTCGCGGTCGAGGTCAGGATCCCGGCCCGGAGCTGCCCGGCGGCCAGGGCGAACGCGCCGCCCAGGATCATCCCGAGTCCGGTGGTCTGCCGGATCGGGACGCCGGTGGCGCGGGACTCCAGCGCGACGATCTCCGGGGCGGCGGCGGCGACCGCGGCGGCGATCGACTCACACACGGTGGCGCGTTCCTCGGCGGGCGCGGTCCAGGCGCCCAGCGCGTCGGCGGCGGCGAGGGCCTCGTCGACCTCGGTGGGCGACGAGCCGAGCGCCGGATCGGTCACCTCACCGGTGGCCGGGTTCTCCAGGTCCACTCCTACCGGATCGGCGCACGCTCTCCACGTACCATCGATGAGGTTTCTGATCATTTGGCCACGCTCGCGAAAAGGTCGTTGGCCCGGTTGCTGGTGATCACCGAGGCGGCCTCCAGGCGACCGCGCTCCGGCGGGAACGTCATGACCAGCCCCATCGCCAGGTCACGCAGGGCGCGGCCGACGGTGCCGTTCATTGTCGCGTTGGAGGTGCCGGACGCCTTGAGGGCGCCGATCGCCACGTCGAACGCGGCCTGGCAGATGCTGCCCTTGGCGATGCGCCACTGCGCGTACACCTCGGATTTGGTGGCGATCGGCGGCTCGCACGTCTCGAGCAGCAGTTGGCGGCGCAGCCACAGGTAGGCCCGTTCCAGGTTCTCGGTCATGTCGCCGATGATCACCTGGTGCATGGGCGACTCGGCGATCGGACGGCCGGTGTCGGCGAACGTCCTACGGGTCAGCCGCTCCAGGGTGTCGTCGTAGACGCCCTGCGCCGCGCCCACGTAGACCGCCGTGATGGCCAGCTGGTTGCCGACGAAGCTGCCGCGGCTGCACTGCAACATCTTCACGAACGCGCCCGGTACGGTGAGCGCGTCCTCCTGCGGGATGAACACACCGTCGAGCCGGATGCCGTGGTTGGCGCTGCCGCGCATGCCGAGCCCGTTCCAGAACGGCCGCTCGGTCACCCCCTCGGCGTCACGCGGAACCAGGAACATGACCAGCCCGTCGGCCGTCTCGTAGCCGTCCAGCCGGGCCGTGACCAGGTAGTGGTCGGCGATGCCGGTGGCGCAGCCGAACGACTTCTCACCGGTCAGCTCCCAGCCTTTCCGATCTCCGCGGGAAGCCGCGACCGCCGTGGTGGCGATCGCGATGTTGGCGCCGCTCGACTTGACCGACTCGCTGGCGAAGTTGGCGAGCCAGGCGCCGCCGGACATCAGCCGCAGCACCTTCTCGGCGAACGCCTTGACCGCCGGCGCCTCCTCACCGGAGAACAGCCCGGACTCGATCGCCTCCAGCGGCAGCAGGCCGCGCGACGCCGACGTGTTGTGGAAGAAGAAGGCCAGCGCCGTGGACGGGCAGGCGCTGCCCATCGCGTAGGTGGCGGCGGCCAGGTCCCGCAGGGTGCCGCCGAGGCCGCCGTACTCCCGGGGGACGATCAGGCCCATCAGGCCGGCGTCGCGCAGCAGGTCGATGTGCTCGCGCGGGAAGGCGCCGTCGGCGTCGGCCTGGTCGGCCCTGGCCCGCAGCGCCGGCAACACCTGCTCGACGAGGGCGGCCCGGGCCTTCTCCTCGACGGTCATGTCGTCGACGAGCTTCTCGCCGATGAGTCGGTCGGCCATGGTGTCACTCCCTGATGTGGGCGAGGTCGGGCGGGCCGGCGACCTCGAGTTGGCGGGACAGGTGGAGCAGGTCGCCCAGCGGCAGCCCGGACGATCCGGAGCCGGGGGCGACGACGTCGAAGTGCGAGACCCCGCTCTTCATCGCGACCAGCGCGTTGACCAGGGCGAGGCGGTTGTCGCCGGAGAGGCGGACGCGCAGGACGGCCGGGCGGGCCCGGGCCGCGGCGTCCTGGAGCACCCGGCGGACCTGCAACGGCGAGGCCGGTGCGACGAGCGACTCGGCGCACCCGATCTCATCGCAGCCCAGCTCGGTGAGCGCGGCGACGGAGGCGAGCACCTCGTCCTCGCGATCCGGGTCGAAGGCGTCCGGCACGTACCCGATGACGGTGGCGCCGGACTCCTTGGCGGCCCGGATGGCCGCCGGTGGGGGAGGGTCGTCGGCGGAGAACTCGAAGCAGTGCCCGTCGGCGCGGACCCGGGCCCCGGCCTTCCGCAGCGCACCGGCGAGCGGGTCGTCGGCGGCCACGTCGACGGTCAGGTTCACCGAGGACGGCAGCGGGTCGGCGATCTGGCCCCAGTTGCGCGAGTGGAACAGCAGCGGCGAGGTGATCCGGGGCAGGGCCGCGTCGGTCACCGCGCCGACGAAGATGGTGTGGTCGCCGCCCGGGTAGGCGTGCGCCACCGTGCAGTCCAGCCACGCCACCGCGTCAGTGAGCACCGGGCACCCGTTCGGGGTGGTGGCCCAGTCCAGGCCGGCGAACCGGTTCTTGACGTCGCGCTCCTGCCCGGCGAACCGGCGGCCGATGTCCGCCTGGTCCCGGCCGAGGAAGCTGATCGCGAACTTGCCCGCCTCGCCGAGCAGCGCCCGGCTGGGCAGATGGTTGCCGAGGCAGACCGACACGAGCGGCGGATCGAGGCTGACGGAGGAGAATGAGCTGGCGGTCATCCCGTGCACGCCGTGCGGGCCGACCGTGGTCACCACGCAGACGCCACTCGGCCACTGTCCGAGCACGGATCGGAAGGTCGTGCTGTCGACCGGCACCCGTACGCTCCGTTCCTGCGGACTGTTTCGCTCTAGGAAACGTCGTTACGCTGAACGTAACGACGGTCAAGGATCGTGTCAACCGCGGAACGGTACGGCGTTTCCCACCGCGAAATGGCAGGCTAGAGTTCGGCAAAGTCTGTTCCGTACCTGTTCCGTGGGGGTTTCGCAGTGGCAGTGAGTGAGGACGAAGGCCAGTCCCGGTCCATCGCCGCGGTCGAGCGCGCGATGGACGTGCTGCTCTACTTCGGCCGCACCGACCAGCCCGATCTCGGGGTGACCGAGATCGCCACCGCGCTCGGTCTCACCAAGGCGGCCGTGCACCGCATCCTCACCGCGCTGCGCAGCCGTGAGCTGATCACCGTCGACCCGGCCACCCGGCGGTACGCGCTGGGCCACGCCGCGGTCGCCCTCGGCCGGGCGTACCTGGCCCGCACCGACGTCCGCGCGATGGCCGCGCCCGAGCTCAAGCGCCTCTCCGAGCGCACCCACGAGACCGCCACCCTGTCGCTGCGCCGCGGCGACACCCGGCTCTACGTCGACCAGGTCGTCCCCGACCAGGAGCTGCGCCTCGAGGTGAGCCTCGGCATCCCGTTCCCGCTCAACGCCGGCGCCTCGTCCAAGGCGTTCCTGGCGTTCCTGCCGGACTTCGAGGTCGACGCCTACCTCGCCCGGCACCCGCTCGAGGCGGTGACCGACAAGACCATCACCGACCCGGCCAAGCTGCGCAAGGACCTGGCCGCGGTCCGCAAGCGGGGGTACGCCACCTCGCTCGGCGAACGCCAGGCCGGGGCCGCGTCGATCGCCGCCCCGATCTTCGACCACGACGCCCGGGTGGTGGCCGTGATCAGCCTGGCCGGGCCGGCGCTGCGCTTCAAGCCGGACACCGAGGAGGCCGTCGCCGACCTTCTCGCCTCCGCGTCCCGGATCTCCGCGCAGCTCGGCTACCGGCCCTAGAGGTTCGCCAACGGCTTGGCGACGCCGAGAAGGCCGGCCAGCAGGACCGAACCCCAGATCACCCAGACGTACGGGAGGCAGCCGTTGACACTGTTCTTGACGGTTGCCTCGTCGTCGTCCCCGGCCGTGCCCGCCATCACGTGCCCGAAGAACGCCGGGCCGAACGGCCTGAGCTGCCGCCGGATGCCCAGCCCCGCCGCGATCGCGAGGGCGTAGAGGATGACCTTGCCACCCAGCCACTTCGGATTCGTCGTGACACCGAACGGCTCGGCGGCCACCAGCGTGAAGACGCCCATCCCGAACATGCCGGCCACCACGGCGATCCGGATCGCCCGGTCGACCCGCTTCACGGTCGGATGCGCGCCCGGCTCGTGGTGGTCGGTCCACATCAGCCGGATCCAGGCGAACGATCCGATCCAGACCGGTAGGAGCAGCCACCACGGCAGCAACCGGATGCCCCACAGCTCGCCGCCGTGCGCGTCCAGCGAGATCAGTGTCAGGCCGCTGGGCAGGAAGAGGATGAGGCAGATCTTCGGCCCGAGGTCCAGCCCCAGCATGATCTTGCACGCGGTGAGCCGTGCGGCCGGGGTCAGCGAGGAGTCGATCACGTACCGGCTGGAGTAGAAGACTCCCAGGTCTCCGCCGAGCCAGAAGACCATGAGCACGATGTGCAGGTAGAGGAACGCTTCGAGCATGGGCTAGATGGAAACACCTTTCCACTGTGCGAAACAAGTGCTAGCTTCGCCGCATGCTCGGCCGCTATTACGAAGACTTCACCGTCGGTGACACCTACCGCCACCCGTTCGGCCGCACCATCTCCGAAGCGGACAACACGTGGTTCACGCTCCTGACGCTGAACACCAACCAGAGCCACTTCAACGCCGACTACGCAGCGCGTACGCCGTACCGGAAACTGCTGGTCAACTCCACCCTCACGGTCGCCATCGTGACCGGCCTGTCCGTGCCGGACGTCAGCCAGCACGCCTTCGCCAACCTCGGCTGGGAACAGATCGACATGCCCCACCCGGTCTTCGTCGGCGACACCATCTACGCCAGATCCACGGTCCTCGACCTGCGTGAATCGACATCGCGGCCGTACGCGGGCATCGTCAAGGTCTTCACCACCGGCTTCAACCAGGACGGCGCCGACGTCATCACCTGGACCCGCACCATGCTCACCTACAAGCGCGGCCACGGCCCCTCTTCCGAGGTCTCGTAGATGCGCCTCGACGTGCAGCCCTGGGGCGAGACGATGGCCGGGCTGGTCAGCGCCGCCCGGGCCGCCGAGGCCGCCGGCGCCGGCGTCGTCTGGGCCCCCGAGCTGCACCGCAGCGCCTTCGTGACAGCCTCCGCACTCGCCGCCGGAACCGGTAGGGAAGCCGGTGGTCACTCTCGCATCGGCATCGGTACGGGCATCGCGCTCGCCTTCGCCCGCAGCGCCATGCTGACCGCCCTCGCCGCCGCCGACCTCGACGAACTGTCCGAAGGCCGGTTCCGGCTCGGCCTCGGCACCGGTGTGGCCCGGCTCAACCAGGACTGGCACGGCGTCTCCTTCGACCGCCCGCTACCCCGGCTGCGCGACACGGTCGCCATCGTCCGCGCGGTCCTCGCCGGCGGTGACCCGATCGTCCACAAGGGGCTCCGCTCGATCCGGGTGCGCGGCTGGCGGCGGCCCTATCCACCGGTCCGCCCGCACCTTCCGATCTACCTGGCCGGGGTCGGGCCGGCCATGGTCGCGCTCGCCGGCGAGGTCGCCGACGGCTGGATCGCACACGAGCTGTGCCCGCCCACTGAGCTGCGCGAACGTATCCGGCCCGCGCTGCAGTCCGGTCTCGCGCGCCGCACCGCCCCCTCCGCTGGTTTCGACGTCGTCGCCGCCGCCTGCTGTTCGGTCGACCCGGATCCGGCCGTGGCGCGCCGTCGCGCCGCCAACGTGGTCGGCTTCTACGCCTCGGTCCGCTCCTACGCCGACATGTTCGGGGCGGCCGGATTCGCCGACGTCTGCGCGGCCGCCTCCGAAGCCCTGCGCTCCGGCCGCCCCGCCGACTGCCTCGGCGACCTGATCCCCGACGCGATGGTCGACGCCTTCACCATTGCCGGAACCCCCGCACACTGTGCCGTCCGGATCCTCGAATACGACGGCCTGGCCGACGCGATCAAGCTCTCCCCGCCCTCCTACGGCCTGCCCGCCGACGAGGTACGGCACGCCCAGAACCGCCTGCTCGAACTCGTCGGGAGCATGTGATGAGGCCACTCGAGGACATCCGCATCGTCGCCGTCGAACAGTACGGCGCCGGCCCGTTCGGCTCGGTCCACCTCGCCGACCTGGGCGCCGACGTCATCAAGATCGAAGAACCGGGCACCGGCGGCGACGTCGGCCGCTACGTGCCGCCCTACCAGCACGGCGAGGACTCGCTGTTCTTCGAGACGTTCAACCGCGGCAAACGCTCGCTCTCCCTCGACCTGGCGTCCCCCGCCGGCCGCGAGGTCTTCGAAGACCTGGTACGCCACTCCGACGCCGTCTACTCCAACCTCCGCGGCGACGTGCCCGCGAAGATCGGCATCACCTACGACCAGCTCGAACACATCAACCCGAGCATCGTCTGCTGCTCGCTGACCGGCTTCGGCATGACCGGCCCGCGCGCCGCCCAGCCCGGCTACGACTACATCCTCCAGGGCCTGGCCGGCTGGATGGAGCTGACCGGCGAACCGGGCGGCCCACCCACCAAGTCCGGCCTGTCCATCGTCGACTACTCCGGCGGTTTCGTCGCCGCCATCGCCCTGCTCGCCGGAGTCCACGCGGCCCGCCGTGACGGCCACGGCATGGACTGCGACCTGAGCCTCTTCGACACCGCGGTCGGCATGCTCACCTACCCCGCGGCCTGGCACCTGAACGCCGGCTTCGAACCCGCCCGGACCCGCTACTCCGCCCACCCGTCCCTGGTCCCGTTCCAGCTGTTCCCATCGGCCGACGGCTGGGTCGTGGTCGGTTGCGCCAAGGAGAAGTTCTGGCACCGCCTGGTCGCCGTCCTCGAAAGCGCCCCTACACCGAACGCCCCCGCCACCCCGAACGCCCCCGCCACCCCGAACGCCGCGGGCGGCCGCGGCGTCACCGCGCTGAGCGATCCGCGGTTCGCCACCTTCGCGGATCGGCGGACGCACGCTGACGTGCTGCTTCCGCTGCTGGAGGAGATCTTCGCGACCCGGACCACCGCCGAGTGGCTGGCCCTGCTCGAACCGGCCGGCATCCCGTGCGGTCCGGTCAACGACGTGGCGGCCGCGCTGCGTGACCCGCACACCCTGGCGCGCGGGCTCGTCGTGGAGACCGAGCATCCGCATTACGGCACGGTGCGCCAGGTCGCGTCGCCGGTCCGGGTGGGCGACGCGCCGCCGGCCTACCGCCGCGCTCCGCGCCGGGGAGAAGACCTGGGGTACGTCGCCGAACTCCTCGGCTACTCCGACACCCGATTGACCGAACTCCGCTCCTCCGGGGCTTTCGGCAAGGCCCCCGAGTGACACACGTGGATCGTTCTGACGGCATCAATGTTGAGCGGGTCAATGTGGATCCCGTCAATGCGGGAGCGATCGATGTCGACTCGACTGGACTGGATTCAGTCGGGATTGATTCGGCTGTGGTTGATTCGGGTGGACTTGACCTGGGTGGGGTTGAGCCGGCGGCGGTGGTGCTGGCTCGATGGGGTGCGGGGCTCGACCACACAGTGCTGCCCGACGCGGTTGTCGAGGCGGCCCGGGAACATCTGATCGACGCTGTCGGCTGTGCGGTCGCCGGCATCCGACGCGGCGCCGCCGAACCCGCGCTCACCGTCGCGCGCGGGCTCGGCGGCCCGCCCGAGGCACGGCTGTTCAGCGGGGAGCGGGTCGGTGCGGTGGCGGCCGCGTTCGGGAACGCCGTCGCCGTCCACGCGCTCGACTTCGACGACACCCACGCCGGCGGATTGGTACATGCGAGCGCGGTGACCGTACCGGTGGCTCTTGCCGTGGGAGAACAGACCGGGGCGCGCGGCAGCGAGATGATCACCGCGCTGGTCGCGGGTCTGGAAGTGGTGTGCCGCCTCGGTGCGTCGGCGCCGCACGGCTTCCACGCGCGCGGGCTGCACGCCACCTCGATGTGCGGGGTCGTCGGCGCGGCCGTCACCGCCGGCAAGCTGATCGGCCTCGACGAGACACGGCTGGCGCACGCCATCGGGATCGCGGCCAGCGGGGCCAGCGGACTGCTGGAGTTCCTGCACAGCCCGGCCAGCACCAAGCAACTGCATCCGGGCACCGCCGCCGCGAACGGCATCCTGGCCGCCCGTGTCGCCGCCGCCGGCGCGACCGGTCCGGCCGGGGCGCTCGACGGCGAGTACGGCCTGTTCCGGACCATGACCACCCGCGATCCCGACCGGGCCGTCCTGCTCGGCGAACTCGGTGAGCGGTGGGAGACGACCCGGATCGGGATCAAGCCCTACCCGGCCTGCCAGCTCACGCACGCCTCGATCGACGCGGCCGGCGAGTTCACCGGGAGCGCACCGTCGGCGCTGACCGTGACACTGCACCCGGACGCCGTACCGATCGTCGGTGGTCCGGAGAAACGGCGGCCGCGCAGCGCCTACGAGGCCAGGTTCAGCGTCTACTGGTGTGTCGCCGCGATGGTCGTCGACGGCCGGGTCGACCTGGACACGTTCGAGGACCTGGACCGGCCGGAGATCCTGGACCTGGCCGCCCGGATCACCGTGCGGGCCGGCGCCGCCGGCGTGGTCGCCGCCGACGCGCCCGGCATCGTCGAGGGCGACGGCCGGACCGCCCGGGTGGAACGGCCCACCGGCGGGGGAGTGCGCACGAAGGCCGCCGCGAACCTGGGACCCGGCGCGGAGGCGGTCTTCGCGGCCGACGGCCCGGTGTCCCTCCTGGATGCGATCGAAGGGTGTCTCCCGTGACCGTGTATCTGCCGGCCGTGCCCGGCTACGACCAGCTCGACGTGCCGGTCGGCGACGTGGTCCACGTGACCGAGTACGTCACCGCCGCCGCCCTGGCCGACCCGGCGGCACTCGACGCCGCGCGGCAGGCGGTGTTCGGGGAGCACCGCGCGCCGGTGTCGCGGGTGCCGGTCGAGTCGATCGTCGGCTCCGGCGCGCCCTACGCCGTCGCGGTCGTCACCCACCCGGGCGGCGGGACGCTGTTCACCGACGGCGACGACGTGATCCGGGTGGCGGGCGGCGTCACCTACCTGCCGAGCGTGCACACCACCGAGGGCGACTTCCGCGACCAGTACCGCTGGTGTCTGGAACGGATCGCCGCCCTGCTGGCGGTGGCCGGATCGGACATCGGCGCGCTGGTCCGGACGGTCGACTACACGGCGACCGCGACCCGCGCCGAGTACCCCCGATGTGGACGGCCCCGGCGGGAGATCCTCGGCGCCGGGCCGGTCCATCCGGGCGCCGCCGGCATCCTCGTCGACGTGCCGGTCGCGCCGGGCGCCCGGGTGTCGCTGGACGCGCTCGCCGCGTCCCCGCCGCTCGAAGCGCTCAACCCCGGCTGGGCCCGCTACGACACGCTCACCTACAAACCGGCCGTGCGGGCCGCGAACAGCGTCTACCTGGCCGGGTTCGGCGCGCTCGACCCGGTCGGTCAGCAGGCGATCCACGCCGGGGACCTGGTCGCCCAGGCGGAGTACGTCTACCGCGGCATCGAGACCGTCCTGGCCGAGGCCGGCGCCACCGGCGTGAACGTCGTCCACCTGGTCGAATACCTGACCCCGGACGCGGTCGCCGACTATCCGCGCACGGCCGCCCTGCGGGAGAGACACTTCCCGAACGCGGTCGTCACCACGGTCGTCTGCTCGGCCCTGCTGCGCCCGGAGTTCCTGCTGGAGACCGTGCCGACGGCGTTGCTGCCGTGACGCTGCTGACGCGTGAGCTGGCGGCCCGGATCGGGGAGGAGCGGGTCTACACCGCGCCGGAACCGCTGGGCCGGGCCGCGATCCGCTACTTCGCGCTGGCCACCGGCGACACGGATCCGGCGCACCTGGCCGGCGACGTGGCCCCGCCGACGCTGATCTGCGAGACCAACCAGTACGCCGGCCTGCCCCGGGACGCCGACGGCTACGCCGGTCACGGGTGGCATCTGGACGTGCCGGGCACCCGGCTGGTCCGTGGTGGAAACGCCTACCGTTTCGAGCGCCCGGTCGGCCCGGACGACGTGATCACCGCCCGCTGGAAGCTGGCCGACATGACCGAGCGGGTCACCGGCGGTGGCAGGACGATGCTGATCGTCACGTCGGTCGCCACCTACACCGACCAGGCCGGCCGCGTCCTGGCCGTCAACGAGGAGACGCTGATCCATGTCGCTCGTTAGGGAACAAAAGATCGAACTGCCCGACATGATCGCGTACGCCGGCGCGACCTGGGACTGGCACAAACTCCATTACGACGCCGACTACCTGCGGGAACGCGGCCTCGACAGGCCGGTCGTCGACGGTCAGGTGTTCGGCGCGTACCTGGCGATCGCCCTGCGCGAGTGGTTCGGCCCGGACGCGGTGATCACCGCCCTGTCGTTCCGGTTCAAGAGCCTGGTCTTCGCCGGCGAGACGATCCGCTGCGTCGGCACGGTCGTCCGCGAGGAGGCCGGCACGGTCGACGTCGACCTGCGCGTCGAGGTCGTCGAGGGTGGCCGGATCGCGGTGGCCCCCGCTTCCGCGACACTGACCCTGCCATGACCGGCGTCGCCATCGCCGGCGCCGCCGAATGCGACCTCGGCGCCACCGGGAAGACGATCCTGGAGTTGCAGACCCAGGCGGTCACCCGGGCGCTCGACGACGCCGGGCTCACCCTGGCCGACGTGGACGGGATCGCCACCAACGGCATCTCCCGCTTCTCGGCGACCCAGCTCGCCGACTGGCTGGGCCTGCAACCGTCCTGGTGCGACTCGACGTTCGCCGGCGGCGCGGTCTTCGAGATGTACGTGGCCCGCGCCGCCCAGGCCATCGCCGCGGGTCAGTGCGGCACCGTGGTGATCTCCTACGCTTCGGACCAGCGCTCGGCCCGCCGCCGCGGACTGACCGCCGTCTACGATGAGGGCACCCCCGAGGCCGAGTGGGAGGCCCCCTACGAGCCGCTCTACCCGATCTCCTACTACGCCATGGTCGCCCAGCGCTACCTGCACGTTCACGGCCTGAACCGGGCGGACCTCGCGTCGGTCGCCGTCGCCGCGCGGGCGCGGGCCCAGATCAACCCCAAGGCATGGACGTACGGGAAAGGCCCGCTCACCGTCGACGACGTCCTGGCCGCCCCGCAGATCTCCAGCCCGCTCGGCAGGCTGGACTGCTGCCTGGTCACCGACGGCGGCGGCGCGATCGTCCTGACCTCCCTGGAACGCGCCCGGGACCTGCCGAAACGGCCGGTCGAGGTGCTCGGCTACGGGGAGGCGCTCACCCACACCGGCATGGCGAGCGAACCCGACCTGCTGCGCACCGGGGCGATCGACTCGGGCCGGCGTGCCTTCGCCCGGGCCGGGCTGACCCCGGCCGACATCGACGTGGTGCAGCTCTACGACTCGTTCACCGTCTCGGTGCCGCTCGGCCTCGAGGCGCTCGGTTTCGCGGCGCCCGGCGAGGGGCTCGCCGTCACCACGCCGCACAACACCACCGGCGGCGGCCTGGCCTACTGCCATCCCGGCCAGTTCGGGGTGCTGCTGCTGGTCGAAGCGGTGCGGCAACTGCGCGGCGAATGCGGCGACCGGCAGGTGCCCGGCGCGTCGACGGCCCTCGCGCACGGCACCGGCGGCATCTTCTCCAGCCACGCCACGGTGATCCTGGGAGCGGACCGGTGAGAATCCAGCACTGTACGAGCTGCGGGTCCTATCAGCACCATCCGCGCCCGATCTGTGTCACCTGCGGCGGCGACCGGCCGGACGAGGTGGAGGCGGCCGGCACCGGAACCGTGGACAGTTTCACCGTCGTCCACCGCGCCGAGAAGCCCTACGTGCTCGCCCGGGTCCGCCTCACCGAGGGCCCGGTCGTGCTCACCCACCTCACCGGTGTCCCCGAACCCCGATGCGACCAGCCTGTCCGCCTCGTCGAGGGCTCCGAACCACCGGTCTTCACCGGGAGTCTCTTCTCAGGGAGTTGTGATGGACTTTGACCTGAACGACGAGCAGCGGATGTTCCGCGACGTGCTCCGGGACTTCGTGGACCGCGAGATCCGGCCGGTCGCACAGGAGTGGGAGGCGTCCGGCCGGTACCCCACCGAGATCGTCGAGACCATGCGTGAGCTGGGACTGTTCGGCCTCACCGTCCCCGAGGAGTACGGCGGGCTCGGCGCCGACATGGTCAGTTTCGCGCTCACCTTCGAGGAGATCGCCAAGGGCTGGATGGGCGTCGCCGGCATCCTCGGCAGCCACTCTCTGTCCTGCTGGCTGATCGCCCGGCACGGCACCGACGACCAGAAGTCGAGGTACCTGCCCGATCTGGCCAGCGGCGTCCGGCGTACCGGAATCGCTCTGACCGAACCGGATGCCGGAACCGACCTGCAGGGAATCGCCACGACGGCCGTTCGCGACGGCGACCACTACGTCCTCAACGGCCGCAAGACCTGGATCACCAACGCCCGGTACGCCGACCCGCTGCCCGTCCTCTGCAAGACCGACCCGGCCGCGGCCCCCGCGCACAAGGGCATGTCGGTGATCCTCGTCGAGGCCGGCACCCCCGGCTTCACCGTCGAACGTGACCTGCCGAAACTCGGCTACAAGGGCACCGAGTCGTGCGAGGTGCTGCTGGAGGACGTCCGCGTCCCGGCGACCCAGCTGCTCGGCGGTGTCGAGGGCCGCGGCATGCAGCAGGTGCTCTCCGGCCTGGAGACCGGCCGGATCAACGTGGCCGCCCGCGCCCTCGGCATCGCCCAGGCCGCCTACGACGAGGCCCTCGAGTACGCCGGCCAGCGCAAAGCCTTCGGCAAGACGATCGGCGACTTCCAGGCGGTCCAGCTCAAGATTGCCGAGATGGCCGCCCAGGTGCAGGCCGCCCGGCTGCTCGTCTACTGGGCCGCCTCCCGGTCCGACGGCGGCCACCGCGTCGACATGGAGGCCGGCATGGCCAAGGCGTTCGCCTCCGAGGCCGCCGTGTTCTGCGCACTCAACTCCATGCAGGTGCACGGCGGCTACGGCTACTCCAAGGAGTTCGTGGTGGAGCGCCTCTACCGGGACGCCCCGCTCATGATGATCGGCGAGGGCACCAACGACATCCAGCGCGTCGTCATCGCCCGCGCGCTGCTGTCCGGGGCGGCGACGATCGGATGAGATCCTTCCTGTACGTCCCCGGCAACCAGCCGAAGATGCTGGCCTCCGCCCTGACCCGGGGCGCCGACGCGCTCATCGCCGACCTGGAGGACGCGGTCCCGCCCGGCGAGAAGGAGACGGCCCGCCACACGGTCGCCACATGGCTGCGATCGCTGCCGGCCGGCGCGCCGGTCTGGGTGCGGGTCAACTCCGGGCCGGACGGGCTCGCCGACGCCCGTGCCGTCATCACTCCCGCGCTGCGTGGCGACGACGCCTGTGCCGTCATCACTCCCG
>NZ_BMPW01000010.1 GCF_014647795.1 Actinoplanes campanulatus
CGTCACGGTCATCAGTGTCTCCTTGATCAGGAGTTACACCGTTATTCGTACAGTCCCCAGCTTTCCCGTTGTGGGGTGCGCCTGCCAGAGACTGCGAAGGCGGTATCGGGTTGAAGTCGATAGAATGGCATCGCGCGGTTAAACGGTATCTGCTTCCACGGCTAGGAGACGGCTGGCGGGCTCACGGAGCGCTCCTCTACCCGGTCCCGTTCGAATGGCTGTGGTGCGGCTTGGTGATGAGTACGAGGCCAGGATCGCAGAACTTCCAAGTAAGCGGTGTTGTGCAACTGCTGGCCGTTCCGTTCCCCGCCTTCGATGCGACCTGTTCGGTGAATCTTCAGCATGCGGGTGGCTGCGAGTCATGGGAGCTGCCGGAGGACCTGGACGAGGCTGGGCCGGTCATGGATAAGGTTTACCAGCGGATCGTTGACGTGGCGACGCCCTTCTTCGCCGAACACGGCACCATGGCGGGATTCACCTCTTTCATGCAGAAGGAGGTTCGGAACAGCCCGGCTAACCTGCGCTTCCACGAGAAGTTGTTCTACGCACATCTGCTGAACGATGACGTGCCCGCCGCTCTGAACACTGCTGAGACGATCGCTGCGTACATCACCGGGCGGGACGATCCGAGCCCGTGGGTCCTCGAACTATCGGATCATGCGGCCAGGGCAACCGCGGCCGTGGCAAGCGACAGGGAGCTAGTGCTGAGGGCCATACGGGAGAACGTCGAGCACACGCGCACCAAGCTGCGACTGCGCGACGACCGATGACGGGGCATATCGGCGTACAAGTCAGTTGAATAGGCGGGCACCCGAGGTGCGCGATATTGTTCGCGATCTCGAGGACTGCTGGGCAGGTGAAGCCTTCTCGGGCTGCATCAGCGCTGGAGCGTCGACTGTCGTCCGTACGGCGGCAAATGAGTGCCTCGCTCATAGGCCAAGTCGGATCCCGGATGATCGAAGCGTGCCGAGATGCGACGATCTGTCGCGTGAACGGGCCGGGGTGGGACAACGCTGCGTGGCAGCAGATCCGAAACTATGAGCAGTTCTGGGCGCCGTTCGATGAGCGTTTCCACTTCCGGCCGGGGATGGCGCCCTCCACATGGCCGGCAATCAAGGAGCCAGCCGGATCGGTGACGTTCGACCTCGGTGCTGTCTGCGAACGCGCTGGTGACTTCTCTGCCGACGAGGACGCGCTGAACGAACAGGTTCTCGCCGCCATGACTGCTGTCTTCCCTGCTGATCTTCCTCTTGTCGCTCTGGACTGGCAGCACACGTCCTACTGGTTCTGGCCTCATCGACAGGCCGTCGAAGGGCAGTCGTGGCGTATTTCTGCTTTCCCCAACGGCGACTACCACGCGTTCCTTACCCAGGATCTCGAACAGGGGACCTTCGCCCACCCCTGGGAGCAAACGATCTGCGTGTTCGGCGGCGATCTGACCGAGGCGCTCGTCCCAGAACTCGCCGTGTGGCTGCCTGTGAAGCGCAGGAACTGACCGTCTGCCACGCGAGCCGTTGCCGAGACCGGCGCAGCCCGCGATGGCACCGACGTCCACCTCGCAACCGAGCGCACTACGCGGCAAGAGAGTGAGCTCCGGAGACCGTTCGGGCGACGGGCAGCGGTGTCGGCGGATTGCCCGCTCGCGCGCCGGGTCAAGCAGATGGGAAAGTGCGCTTCGCTTACGCTGTGCACCCGGGCAGTCAGGGGTAAGCCGGTCCCCGAATCCGCTGGCCCGGCGCGCTCGATCTATGGCAGAAACGGTCGCCCAAGTTGCCGCCGCATCGATCCTGGACGCTGAGGTGACATGCTTCTCTCCCTCGATCCATCTGGAGGGATGCATGTCCGACGAATGGCTGGACAACGCCGAGGTGTTGGTCCTGCAGCCCCTTGAAGACTCGCCACTGCCGCTGTGGGAACTTCGCTGGCACGAGGTGACGACGGTGCAGCAACTCGCTGACATTCTCGCGCCCGGTTTGATCTCGCTGGCGACACGAGGGTTCGTCGAAGTGCGCCGGTTCCACAATTGGCCCGCGCAGTGGGATGAAGGCCTCCCGCTGACCGGCGACGACCTTGCGCGGGAGAGCACCCGCGCTGCAGTCTGGTCCGACAGCCCAGAGGGCGTCGTGCTGGCCGCTCACATCACCGAGGCCGGCCGCAGGCTTTTATAGTTCAGCAGCCGCGCGCTCTGCGGCAGATCCGGATGCCTGCACGGCCAGCGGACGGAGTTCGTCTGATCGTCATGCTTCAATCGCCGCTATGAGCGCATCAGCCGGGCAGATCAGTTTGCGGCTTGCCATGAGCCTTGACGGCTACATCGCTGACGACGACGGCGGTTACGAGTGGATAGTCCCGGTCCCGAGCCCCACGCTCGACACCGAACACCAGCTTCCGTTCGATGATTTCCTCGCCGATGTCGACATCGTCGTGATGGGTCGTCACTGCTTCGACCAGAAACAACACCGCGACTACGTGGCCCTGGGCAAGAAGGTCATAGTCGCCACCTCGGCACCCAAGCTCATCGCAACACCGGAGGAAGGAGTCGACTTCGTCGGTCGCGACGTGGTGGAGGTGGTGAAGGCCTACCGGGGTCAGGGGCAGCACTGTTTCATCTTCGGCGGTGGTGTCCTGGTGCAGTCCTTCCTCGCAGCCAACGCCGTCGACATGCTGACCGTGGGCATCGTCCCGGTGCTACTCGGAAGCGGCCGGCCGCTCTTCCTCGGCGGATACCCGCCACTCGACCTGAGCCTGGTGAACTACGCCGTCCAGGACGGCAAGGCCCGATTGATCTACCGACGTCGCTGAGCGGCACCCTGGCGAAGCCGTCATCCATTATCGGCTCCTCGAAGTTAAGCGGGGTTGAGGTGTCCGCGGTGGCGGCGGGTAGTGGCGGTGCGGGTCCGTAGCCGTTGGTTCTCCGGATTCCGAAATCCGTAGGCGTCGCGGGCGACGGTTTTGATGACGCGGTTGGTTCCTTCGGAGCCGGCGTTGGTGATGCCGGTGTGCAGGAAGGCGAGGATTTCCGGCCACCAGGTCTCGATCGTGGTGGCGAGGCGGTGGAGTTCGGGCAGGTCAGTGGCGGCGCAGCGGGCGTAGAAGCGGTGCAGCAGCCGGGCGGTGGTTTCCCGATCCGGGCGGGAGCGGGCCAGCGCGAGCAGGTCGAGCAGGTCCTCTTTCGCGTTCCAGGCGGCCAGGATCGGTGTGCCGATCTTTGTCGGCAGGTTCTCGAGAGTGTCGGCGAGGCGGTCGACGTGCTCGGCGCGCATCCGGGCGGCTGACCTGGTCAGCCGGTTGCGTTGCTGCCATTCTGGATCGCTGGCCCGGCCGCGCCGGCCACGGTGTGTGACGGTCATGCGGCGGCGGACCTCGGTGACGGCCCGGTTGGCCAGCTGCACGACGTGGAAGTGGTCCACGACCAGCAGCGCCTGCGGCAGCGCCTCGCGGACGGCGGCCTTGAACACGGTGCACATGTCGATCGCGACGGCTTGGACCTGCTCGCGCCAGGCGGCGGGACGAGCAGTGAGCCAGTCGGTCACTGCCCTGCTGGTGCGGCCTTCGACTTGGGCGAGTAGCCCTTGCCCGCCGCCGAGATCGCAGAATCCGACGTGCCAGCGGTCGACGAGTGTGGTCCACGACGCGGTGGCCTCGTCGAAACTCCAGTGGGGTCTGCCCCGGCGGACCTCGTCGATGCCCAGCACCGTCACCGGCTCGGGTTCGGCCGGCAACACCGTCGTAGCGTGTACGGTGAACGCGGCAGCGACGATCGGCCAGGACAGGGCAAGGTCACGGCTGTCTGCACGATCGTGCGGTTACCGTCGGCGACCGCTGCACCGGCGGCTTGGCGCAGCCGGACGGTGATCCGGGCCCGTGCCGGGACCTGCGGTACCTGCTCGGTGAACGACTTGCGTGGGCATCCGGGCTGGTCGCAGTGCCAGCGTCGTTTGCGCCACCGGAGCCGAGTTGTCCGTCCGGCCATCGGTAGATCTCGCGGCCGAGTAGTGGTCCACTGCTTCACCCGTACGGCCCGGAACCCGCACTGCGGGCAGCATCGTGCCTGCTCATCACCGGTGGACAGGTGGACGACGGGAGAACCGTCCGGGTGCAGCTCGACCCGATCGGCCACCAGGCCGTCCAGGCCCAGCAACCGGGTCGTATCGTTGACCATGCTCGCAGCTCTATCCGATCTAGACACTCAGATGATCACTGATGAGCTGCGAGCCCTCACGCCTGGGCCGAACTTTGCCGCGAACCCCGCTCAACTTCGAAGAGCCCCATTATCTCGACGTCAGCCAACGTCCGCTCCTCGGCAGGACAACGCTTCTGACGGTCCGGAGGCCGGTCACCGAGCGTCACAGCCTGCGAGTCGCCCTCGCGCTCGGCGGCATGTGAGTTTGCCGCCTCATTGACCAGCAACTTTGGATGGCTTGAGCTTATCGCAGCGTGGTCAAATGCAGGTATGTCGGTCACTGACTCGCACCTGGAACTCATTAGGCGCTGGCTTCGCGGCGAGATAGTGAACGGCTACGTAGGCGTGCGGTTGCAGGGCGGACCAGGGCCCCGGCAAAGTCGTCAGGTGATTCCGAGCAGGGCGAGTGGGCGGGTGCTGTCGCGGGCGTGATGGCGGTTGGCGACGGCGATGTTGGTGACGCCGGCGGGGCGTAAGGCGCCGATCGCGGCGTTGCGTAGAGCGGCCATGACCTGTTGTCCGGTTCCGGTGCGGATCTGCGAGCGGTCTTCGTCGTAGGTGACGTCCCGTACCCAGTGGATCTTGTTCTCGATGGACCAGTGTCCGCGGATCCACGCGGCCAGCTGGGCCGGTTTGGCTTGGTGGACGTGCAGGTCGGTGATGGCGTAGACGGTCTCGGTGGTGAAGCGTTTCGGCTCGTCGGGGCGTCGGCGGCGGCGTCGGATCTGCAGGGCCTGGGCGGCGTGCGGGAAGTCGATGCCGGTGGAGACGGTCAGGATCATCAGGGTGCGGATCTCGCGGCGGCCGTGTCCGCGGTCGTCGTCACGGGTGGCGTCCGGGACCGTTTTCCAGGGCAGGCGGGTGAGCTGTCTGTGCAGGTGGGGCTGGTTGCCTTTGACGGTCAGGATCCAGTGGGCGCCGCGTTCGGCGAGGTAGGTGACGTGTTCGCGTTGGCAGTGCATGGCGTCGGCGGTGATCACGGTGTCGGGCAGGTCGCTGATCTGGTCGAGCAGGGGTGCGAACCGGGTGATTTCATTGGTCTTGCCGTCGACGTCGGTGCTGGCCAGGACCACGCCGGCAGCCTGGTCGCAGGCGGCCATCACGTGATCGGCAGCCGTGTCGGCGGTGCGGGAGCCGCGCAGGGCCTTGCCGTCGACCGCGATCGCCCGCCGACCGGCGGGGATGTCCGCCCGGGTCTGGCCGGCGAGCCACGCGCCGATCACCATGGTCAGCAGATCCGGGTCCAGGGCCTGCAGCAGCCGGCGGATCATCGCTTCGGACGGGCGTCGATCAGCGGCGATGCCCAGGGCCTGGACCGTCGCGTCTGGCACATCGGCCACCCATTCCGCGATCGCGGTGTACGAACGGTATCCGGCCACCACGGCGCACACCGCCGTGGTCACCACCACGCTGTGCTGGTGCCGGATACCCCGCCGTGCCCGCGGATCACGCATCGCGGCCAGTACAGCGGGCAACCCGGCAGCGGTTTCCGGCACGTTCAGAGCCGGCGCATCGAACAAGGACGAGATCAGCGATGATGGCAGTGCGGGCATGACTCACTTCGGATAGATCATCGTGGCGTAGGAACCTTGATGATCTTCCGAACCGGTCATGCCCGTCTTGCTGCCGCCAACCAAGGTGCTTCTACCTTGGTCCACCCAAGTCGGACATCGTCATGACTTTGCCGGGGCCCTGCCGTTCAGGTGACCTTGCGGCACTACGGGCTCCCGAGCGTGGGATGGGAGGAATCAGCAATACGCATAGTCTGCGCTGATGTCTTCCTCGATCCGAATATTGTCCCCCGAAATCCAGCCCTTAAGACTAGTGCCATCCCGTCGCACATACCACCAGGTATTGTTGTAGTCATTAACCACGTAGCAGCGGAGCCAAACCCTGTCGTAGCCGTAGACTTTGCCGACATTCGCGCAATCCGCGTAGTAAGCGTCCTTGAGATTCCAGGTGCCCGACTTAACGATCGCGGATCCGTCGCCGTTCGTGCTCGGGACATAACTAAAGCCGCACGCGGCGAATGCCGGCTGGGCCGTGGCGACGCCGAGTCCAGCAGTGAGCAATGTCGCAGCAATCCCTGCGCGCAATGCTCGGGCAATAGAAAAACGCATCCTATGACTCCGTCCCTGCGGGGCCAAATACCCCACAAATAGTCTTTCGTTTCGAGCGCCGCGTGAGTGCCGTGACGACCGGTGGCCGCATGTCCACCACCCTGCTGCAGCGTTGCCGCCGTGGTGAGCGGGTGGCCGGAGCGACGGTAGCGCAGCCCACCGTGGCGTGGTCAACTAGCGGCCTGATCGGCCATACATTTCCGCATTTTTCGGGCTACCGGAGACCTCACCCGATCCGCAGACGGCGAACCCGGACTAGCCAGGACATATCTAAATGATGTTCTCAAACCGTAGGTCATCTAGCCGGAAAGTCACCCACGTCCGGAGACTCCTCTATCATGCATGTCCATGACACTCGACATTCCAGGCGGCCGAGCCAGGCCCCCACTCAGTCGTTTATCGGCTTCCGCTTGTCGAGCAACTCCGGGAATACCGTCTGGAGCACGCAGAACTCGTTATCCCATGGGTCGCGCATAACCCAGAAGTCGAAGCCGCGTGTTTGCTGGCGATCCCAACGTTTGGCCCCAAGCGACTCAAAATCGACGAACCTCGGCTTCGACATCTTCGGACTCAAGGTCGAGATGAATGCGTTCCTCAGCGGTGTTCTGAACTCCGCGTCCCCCCGCAAGAAGCCCGGGAAGGCATGGGACAGTGATGAGGCACGTCGATTCCCTGAAGCAGCGAGGGCCGGCGCTGCCGCCGGCGTTGCCGGTCAAGGCCGACGCTGTATCAGCACCTGATCGCCACGACCACCCAGGGCCCCGGCGAAGTCATGACGATGTCGGACTTGGGTGGGTCAAGGTAGAAGCGCCAGGAGGAGACACGGGTGTAGTCATCTCGACATCCTCCACCCGTTCCTCGACGTCCTGCCCCCAGCAGTGCCGGGTTGACGATGCCCGGGCAACCGGTAACGCTCCATAGCTCCGAGTGGATCGCGTCAGCAGCAAACGTTAGCCCTGCCATGGCGCAGGGTCGCGGGAAAATCTGAGGTGTCAGCCGAAACGGGACTCAACAGTATTGGCAGCACAGCACGTCCGACTCTCGGCACGAGCGCGCACCGGGCCGTAGCGGACCGTACGCAGCGTGACGGTCGCACCGAGCGCCGCACACGATCGGCGGCAAATGAGATGCATGCTGCTACGGCATGGTGCCATGAAGTTCATGGCCCAGCGAGGTTTAGCTTCGGATCAGCCCTCGTCGTTCAGGAACCCAGTCCACCGATGTGGCTGTCGACGGGTCAGTGAATACGAGGACGGACTCGTCACGGCGAGTGAACACCAGTGATCCCTGCATCGACTCGCGCAGTTCACCCGCCATCAACAGCAGAGGCCGGCCCTGAATTTGCAGAACCACCTCGGCCAAGACTCCATCGTCGAGAAACGCCGAGACGTCGTCAATAATGCCGGTGGGCAACTCCGGGAGCGCCCGCGTGCGATAGATGCCGTCCGTCTCATCCTCCCAGTTCGAAGACTGGTCGGTAGCTGCTCGGCGCAGCCAAAGGCCGCATGCCGTGTCACTCTCGTAGGTACCGACGGTCACGAAGCCCCCGTCGTCGAACAAGGCAACAAGGGGATCCAGTTGCAGACATGGCACGACAGGATCGTCGAACTGCGGAACGCCACCAGGCCCTTCCTCGCGCAGCGCCATCTCAACGCCTGCCCAGGACTTGATCTGTTGACCGCGCAGCTGCGCGAACTCCCGAACTCGTTCCGCCGTCCAACCAAGCTGCGTCATGTGCCCCAGTATCTCCAAGAGGATCTCCACCGGCCGGTTCAGGTCATGCCTCCGCAGCACAGACCAAATCGAAGGCGAGCCATTGGGCGTGACTGTCGGCTGGGGTACCAACGGGCATGAGCGGCGGCAAGCATCCGTATGTTCGACCAAGGTGAACGTGAGGGTTTCCAGAGCAGTGCGCTGGAGTTTTAGCTCGGTTCCGTCGCCCACGCATCTGCGTGGTGACGTTCCTCGATCTCCTCGGAGCAGGGCGGCAGATCCACCTGCTTGACGAGCCGACCCGCCGTTACGGTGCGTAGCGCTCGGATCGCGGCAGGTAAGTAAGTTCTGCCGCTGCAGTCGTTCATTCCTGGGGTGCATGCCCTGCTAGAACGCGACAGCGTCGCTCCTCGTAGTCGGAGGCTGTGATGACACCCAGGCCATACAGGCCGGCGTCATTGCAGCTGTAACCGAACCCGAAGCTTTGGACCGTGTCCTCCAACCCCACCCACGTCACTTGGACATGCTGCGGTGCCGGCTCCCAAATGACTCCGGGATGTCCGTGCCAGAGACGGTCGCACACGGGCTCTGGATCGCCCATACCCACCATCAAATCGTCGGTGGTCGTCTCGCCGAGATACTCGACGAAGAGCCCTTTCGACAACCTGCCAATGCTCAGAACATCCGGCGTACTCACTCCGGCAGCCTAAACCAGCGGTCCAGCCATGCACGCGACCGGCCGCAACGGCGATGGCGTCCATGAGTGCCCGGGCTGCGGCAGCAGAGTACGGGTACGCACAAATCAGCCCGGGATCCGGTGCGCCTATTCAGGATGCCGTTCGTACATCACGCGTATGACCGCCCCGTGAGTCGTCTCGTACTGATACCAGATCGGCCTATGGCCTCGGGCGCCCCGGGCGCCTGTTGTCGGGACTGGCGAATGTCGCATGCCGCCCGTCGAGCCGATTAGCGATTTCCACCGTTCTGCTCGACGTCGCGGACAGGCCCGGGTATCGGACCTGGAACGGCTGCGGCAGGGCCCGACGAGCACGTCGGGTAATGCGATGCTCGGCGCATTTGTACCGCACCAGCGAGGTCGCCGGCCTCGGCGCCGCCACCTCGTCGCCGGTCAGACCTTCCAGGCGCGTTAAGGTCCTCCCTTCACGGGAGGACAACTACACATGTTGCGAAGGTTGACCGCGGCCGTGGCGGCCGCCGGTTTCACACTGTCTCTTACCGCTTGCAGCCTCGGCGCGAAAGGCAGCAGCTTCGATTGGGATGAGACGGTGCATACCGCGTCCGGTACGGTCGTCGCCGTGTCCGTACCGCCTGGCACGGTCATCGATAATTTCCCGGCGCCGCCGCTGGCCGTCGACGACACCCTTCGGGTCACCGTGTTCGAACACAAGGTGGTCGCCCAGCCGATCGACGCCCCGCTGGACGCCGCTGCCCATTGGTCGTACGAGCGTGCCGGTGATCCCGCCGTCTCCGACGTGCGAGTGGTCGAGCTGGACGGACGCAAGCTCGTGGTGGCCGGCTGGGACGACGGCGGCCTGGTGGCTCTGGAGGCGCTGACCGGGAAGATCGTGTGGCACGCGGAGTTCGAGCCGCAGGGCGAGGGCGTCATCACCGGCAGGTTCAACGCGTCGAGCGTCAGCGGCTACTACTCCGGCGCCGGATTCACGACCGCCGGTTCGACGCTGCTGGTCGGCTGGGCCTGGCAACTGGCCGGCTACGACCTCGCGACCGGCAGGAAACTGTGGCAGACCGAGCAGGCCGGCTGCGACCGCGACGCCAACTGGAACCCGATGGGCGCCTTCGTCGTGGTCGACGCGGGCTGCGAGACCTCCCCCGACATCCACGTCAAGGTGCTGGACGCGCGCACCGGCGCCATCACCAGTGAGCTCCACCCCACATCCTGGCCGCAAACCCCCGGCAGCACAGGTCCCGACAGCGTGGCGGTGCACGGCTGCGCGGCGGACGGCTCGGACTGCCTGCTCCTCGAACACCACAATTCCGACGGCAACGACTACAAGGCGCGCTTCTACGCGATGAATGACAGCGGCAAGCTGGTCGCCACCGGTGTCGGGGTCGACTACCGCGGCTACGCCCACGTCCAGGGTGGCGGCGAGATGCTCATCGTCGATCAGCCATCCGACAAGACCCGTTGGAAGGTGACCGGGGAAACCCGCGAGACGGGCTACCAGTTCGGTGCCTTCAACCATCGGGAACTGCGCCCCGAGGATAAATCGATCTGGGTCAGTTCCCCCTCCTGGTACGGCGGCGACCGCCTCCTCGCTAAGCTCGACGCCAAGACCGGCCGAGTCCTCTCGTGCGCCGACGTCCCCACCGGTAAGACCGTCACCTACTTGCAGTCGCTGGACGACACCCACCTGATCACGGCCACCTACGTCGAGGACCCCCAATCCTCCGACCACGCCTACGCCCTCTACCTCCCCAAGAAACGCTCATCCTGCTAGCCGAGCTGGGGGCCTTCTCGCACTCTCGACAGCCCCGCAGCCCCCGCACCTGGGCGTCGCCGGCGCCGGACGTCGCGCCCGAGGTGGGGTGCCGTTCTCGATACGGGGCCGACAACATCGGATCGATCGCATAGACCCGGTAGCCCGCCGCGCGCAGCGCCTAGACCCAAGTGCCGCGATCGGTCTCGATACCGATCCCACCTGCCCGGACGCCTCCATCGGGTCCAGGTCGGTCCAGGACGCCGGCAGGCGCTCGGCGATCAGCGCGTGTAGCCGGGTGATGCCTTCCAGCCGCTCGGCCAGCTGTGGGCGGGCCAGCCGCCGTCCGACGGCGGGGTAGGCGGTCGTCGCCACGGAGGCCGGCTTCACCGGTTTCCCGTCGGCTGGCCGCGCCGAGCCCAGGCACGGACGCTGGTCGCACCTGCCCGGCTGACGCTTCGAGCCGGTCACGGTTTGTTCGAGCCGCTGTGCCCGTGGTTGTACGGAACCCACATCTCGCGTCGCGGTCAGCTCAGGAAATGATTCAAGACCGTTTAGGCGGGCGGCTACAGTTGGCGTCCGAAGTCCGAGCGCACGAATCAGGGACTCAATTCAGAGCGCATGAAAAACATTCTTCGCCGGCCATTACCGAGTGCACTCTCATCGGCAATTGAGTGAGGCGTCTTCCGTAGGCTCGGCTGGCTGTCGGAACCCGTCAGGTCCCTCCCTCGGGGGAATCCTCTTGGGGGCCGCAGGTATCACGCTCGATACAACGAGCGCGACGGCGGAGGATAGCCATGGCCAGCACGAACAAGACCTTCAAACGATGCGGATGCCGCAACCAGCAGGGCAAACGGCTGGAGCAGAACTGCCCGCGGCTGCCCGAGCGCGGCCACGGAACATGGTATTTTCAGTGCTTCGCGCCGGACCTGTTCGGCCGCTCCGAGCGGATCCGCCGAGGTGGGTTCGTCTCCCAGGCCGCGGCCCGGGCCGCGCGTGAGGAGTGCCTGGCCGACAGCGCAGCTCGACGATGCGGTGACGGCTGGACCGTCGAACGCTGGCTGCGGCACTGGCTCGACACCCGCACCCGAATCCGGCCGACGACCCGGCTGCACTACACCCGTGACGTCGAGCTCGTCCTCATTCCCCGGCTCGGCCACTACCGGCTCTCCGAGCTCGACGGGCCACTGCTGCGCGCCGTGTTCGCCGAGATCGCCCAGACCACCAACGCCAAGGGCAACCCCCAGTCGCCGTCCGCGCTCAACCACCTGCGCACCACCCTGCGCGCAGCGCTGAACCTGGCCGTCCGCGAGGACCTGATCGGCAGCAACCCCGCCCGGCACATCGAGATCGCCGGCTACCGGCGCCCACACGCCCAGGTCTGGACCGACGGCCGCGTCGAGCAGTGGCAACTCACCGGCGAACACCCGGCGGTCGCCGTGTGGACCGCCGCGCAGCTCGCCACGTTCCTGGAAGCCACCGTCGAGGACTCGCTGTTCGCGTTCTGGTGGCTCGCCGCCCTGCGCGGGCTGCGCCGCGGCGAGATCTGCGGCCTCAAATGGGCGGCCGTCGACCTCGACCGCGGGCTGCTGTTCGTCGAACGCCAGCGCACCACGGCCGGCTACACCGTCGTCGAAGGCGAACCCAAGACCGCCGCCGGCCGCCGGGCCGTCGCCCTGGACAAGCACACCGTCGCGATCCTGCGCGCGCACCGCAGCCGGCAGTTCGCCCACCGCGACAAGCGGCACGACAACGGCCAGGTGTGGATCGACTCCGGCTATGTCTTCACCCGCAAGGACGGCGAACCGATCAATCCGAGCTACGCCACCACCCGCTTCCGGAAACTCACCGAACGCGCCGGGCTACCCCCGGTCCGGCTCCACGACCTCCGCCACGGGGCCGCCTCCCTCGCACATGAAGCCGGCGCGGACCTGAAGACCCTGCAGGATCTACTCGGGCACTCCAGCATCGTGGTCACCGCCGACACCTACACCAGCGTGCTACCCGACAGCCAGCGCCGCTGCGCGGACGCGACCGCCGCGCTCGTCCTCGCTGCGGCCCGGCACACCCGCAAACGCATCAAGGAAAAGGCCGCGAAGAACCGGCCCACGGGGCGCGCCGAAAAAGAAGCACCTTCGGAGAAACGACCCACCGGCAAGAAGCGAAGCCGCAGGTCACGCAGCCGCCGCAACCCCCTCCGCTACGGAAAGTGACGACACCCATGTGCCACCCACACGCCACCCAACCTCCACAAAGGCCGGACAACGAGAAAGACCCGAACCGCGTAACCGCAGCTCAGGCCTCTGTCGATCTTGTGCGCCCGAAGGGACTCGAACCCCTAACCTTCTGATCCGTAGTCAGATGCTCTATCCATTGAGCTACGGGCGCTCTCTCAGTGCTCAGTCAGCCTACAACACCGACTTTTGCGCGGAGACTCCGGGATTCGAACCCGGGAGGGGCTTTAAAACCCCAACCGCATTAGCAGTGCGGCGCCATAGACCAGACTAGGCGAAGTCTCCCCGGTGACCCGGGGGCCACCGAGGCTTGACAATACCGGACCCGCTCAGCGCCGCACAAAGAGGTTGCCATCTGGCACGCCAAGGATCTTCGCGAGCGGCTACGAACAGGCGAAACGTCGCGGATGAGGCTAGGCTTCGTGCGATGGAGGAGAACACGCGCCGGGAGGCTCCGCGGGCTCGGGGTCCGCGCAGCCCGTTCAGCACGCCCGAGCAGAAGCCCTCCGGCGAGGAGCCGGAAGCGGCGCCCTCGCGCCGCGGAGCACCGCCGGCGGTCACCTTCCAACCCCCGCCATCCGGCTTGAGTGCCGAAGGTCACTCTTCCGGGGGCGGAGCCCGCCCGGTTCCTCCGCAGCCGGCGCGCACCGCCGAACCGTCCGCGGCCGAGCCCACGCCGGAGACCCCGCAATCTGCGGCATCGGGTCCGGCCGCAGCCCGCACGCCCGCCAAACGAGCGGCGGCGAAGAAGGCCACCCCCGCGAAGAAGGCAGCACCGCCACGAAAGGCCGCTCCCACCGGAGAGCCCGCGCCTCCGGCTAGGCGAGCGAAGAAGGCAGAGAAGGCGGCCCCGGCGCGCGGGGTGAGCCCGGTAGCGAAGGACGCATCCGAGCAGATCCCGCCACCCGGGGACAACCCGGCCGGGAGGAACGCACCTTCGGCAGAGGCGGCCGCGCCTGCGAAAAAGGCGCCGGCCAAGCAGACGGCCGCAAAGAAGACGGCTGCCAAGCGAGCCGCGGCCAAGGCGGTGCCGCCCGTCGAGTTGACCGTTCGGACGCCGGCCAAGCGCCCGGCATCCCGGCCGGTGCAACCCACCCTGCCGCCTCGAGAGGCGGACACCGCGGCGCGGAATGCGGTCCCCACCTCGGCGGGGAGCGAGCCGCTCGTCACCGAAACGGCGCCGGCCGAAGGCAACGCGGCCAAACCAACCGCGACCGAAACAGCACCGACCCAAGACAACGCGGCCAAACCAACCGCGACCGAAACGGCGCCGACCGAAGACGACACGGCCGAACCGACCGCGGGCGGAGCATCGCCGACCTTGCGCGGAGCGGGCGAATCGACCGCCCCTGAGCCGGGCGCAAGCGAACCCACCAGCGGCAAGCCGGCCGATCTTTCCGGCCCTGGAGCGGTCGCACCGGCCACGGAAGAACCGACGGGCGACGCGGGGGAAGGGCTGGGCTCGCTCACCGAGGAGTTGCTGGCCGACCCGGCCCGCACCCCGGAGATCCTCGCCCACACGGCGGTCCAGCACATCGGGCCCCGAGCCCGGTCCTGGGCAGCGCAGACGCGCGCGTCCTATCCGACGGCCACGACGGAGGCGATCGCCCGCCTGGCCGTTCAGCGGTTCACCCGCTCGGCGGGAATTCGGGGCGGCCTGGGTGCCCTGGCTGGCCCGTACGCCCCGATCGCTCTTGTCGCGACGACCGTGATCACGCACGCGGAGCTGGTGTTGCACCTGGCCGCGGTCTACGGCCTGGATCCCGCGGATCCGCGCCGCGCCGACGATCTGCTGGCGCTGGCGGCCCCGGGGAAGGGCCCGATCGCGCTCTGGGCCGCGCTGAAGCTGGTCCGCCTGCCGGGCGTGAGCCTGCTCACCGCCGTGCTGGGCGCCCGTGCCACGACCGAGATGGTGGCGGTGCGGGCGCGCCGGTTCTATGCGGAGTATTCGAGCCAGGACAGCCAGGAGTCGGGCAGCAGTTCGTAGCCGACGAACGCGGTGATGTCGAGGAGGCTGTGCGCCACGATGAGCGGCATCACGCGTTTCGTCCGCAGGTAGAACAGCGCGAAGATCACGCCCATCACGGCGTTGCCGAGGAAGGCGCCGAAGCCCTGGTAGAGGTGGTAGGAGCCGCGCAGTACGGCGGACGCGGCGATGATCCACGCTGGTGACAGGGAGAGCGCCCGGAGCCGGGTGATCAAGTAGCCGACGACGATGACCTCTTCGAGGACGGCGTTCTGCAAGGCGGCGAGGACCAGTACGGGCACCGACCACCAGTACGGCTGGAGCCCGGATGGCACGATCTGCGCGTTGACGCCGAGTTGCAGGGCGCCGTACACGAGAAGGAGGCCGGGCAGCCCGATGCCGGCGGCAAGTCCGGCGCCCCAGCCGAGGTCGTAGGCCGGCCGCCGGTAGTCGATGCCGAGCTCCCGGGCCGCCGCGCCGAAGGAGCGGGCGAGCAGGAACAGCGCCAGGGCGACCGGGATCAGCGCGAAGAAGATGCCGAGCAGCTGGTACGTCAGGTCCAGGTAGGGCCGTGGCGACACCGAGGCGTTGAGTGTGGCGGTCTGCTGGGCCAGCGGCCGGTCGGCGGTGAGTTTCGCGGTCAGCGACACCACGGAGTAGACGGCCGACTGCCCGAGCGACAGCAGTAACACGATGGCGATCTCGGTCCCGTAGCGCGGACGGGTGGTCAGCTGCTGTTCTTCCACGGTCACCCGCCAACTCTAGGCCAGGCACAAATTGGCCCAATTCGGCAAGCGACGCGCCGCGGAGGGTGGTGAGTCGCACTTCTCGTGCGTCGTGTTCCCGACTGCGCTGACCACCCTGAATGGCATGGGAGACCTCGCAAGCTTGCTCAAGGAGAGCTGGAGCCTGGTCGAGGAACATCAGGACAAGGTCGCCGGCTATTTCTACGCGCGCATCTTCCTGAGGTACCCGGACCTGCGCGATCTGTTCCCGGTGCAGATGGATGTGCAGCGGGCCCGTCTGCTCGGGGCGATCGTGACCGCGGTGCAGACGCTGGAGGATCCGGAGCGGTTCGACGAGTACCTGCGAGCGCTGGGCCGGGACCACCGCAAGTTCCACGTGGAACCCGAGCACTACGAGGTGGTGGGCGGCGCCTTGATCGAGTCGATGCGGGCGTTCGCCGGCGAGGACTGGAGCATCGAGTACGACCAGGCCTGGGCCGACGCGTACGCGGTGATCGCCTCGAAGATGCTGGCTGGCGCCGACGCTGACCCGAACCCCCCGTACTGGTACGGCGAGGTGGTGGCGCACGAGCGCCGGTCCCGCGACATCGCGGTGTTCACCGTGCTGCCGTTGCAGCCGCTGGAGTACCGGGCCGGCCAGTACCTGAGCCTCGAATGCCCGCGCTACCAGCCACGGCTGTGGCGCACCTACTCACCCGCGAACGCGCCACGCCGGGACAACACGCTGGATTTCCACGTCCGCGCGGTGGGCGCCGGCTGGGTGTCCAGCGCGCTGGTCCGGCGGCTGCAGGTGGGCGACATGGTGAAGCTGGCCGCGCCGATGGGCTCGATGACGCTGGACCGCAGGTCGACCCGGGACGCCGTCTTCGTGGCCGGCGGCACCGGGCTCGCCCCGATCAAGTCGCTGCTCGAGGAGCTCACCCGGTACAACCGGACCCGCTGGGTGCACGTCTTCTTCGGCGCGCAGACCCGGGAGGACCTGTACGACCTGGCCGACCTGAACCGGCTGGCCGCCCGCTACCCGTGGCTGTCGGTGGTGACCGCGTGCAGCGACGACCCGACCTTCCCCGGCGAGCAGGGCTACATCTCGGACGTGGTGGCGAAGTACGGCCCGTGGAAGGAGCACGACTTCTTCGTCTCCGGTTCGGGACGGATGGTGAAGGCCACCTTGAAGCGCCTCGCCGAGCTACAGGTGCCCTCTGTCCGGATAAAGTACGACAGTTTTAGCGACTAGTAGTCCCAAGGACGGCCGGTCTGCTGGTACTGGGCGACCGGCACGAGCTTGGCGTCGGCCTTCATCCGGTCCACGTAGAGCCGGCCCTCCAGGTGGTCGATCTCGTGGCTGATCAGCCGGGCCAGGGCCCGCTCGAAAGTGGTGACCACCCGGGTCCCGTCGAACCGGGCGTGCTCCACGTCGATCCGCAGCGGGCGCGGCACCAGGCCCCGGTAGTCGAAGAACGACAGGCAGCCTTCGTACTGCTCGTCGGTCTCGCCGGACTCGCCGACGACCCGGGGGTTGAGCAGGACGACCGGTTCGGTGTCGCGCTCCGGCGGCCGGACGACGGCGGCCGCCACCGGAACCCCGATCTGGGGCGCGGCGAGACCCACGCCCTTGCTGAACTCGTGCAGATCCTCGAGCCGCCCGAGCGAGGTCAGCAGCCGGGTGACCGCGGTCCGGGCGGCCGCCCCCTCGCGGGGCAGCTGGAAGTGGCGGGCCCGCTGCCGGAGCAGGTCGGATCCGCGCTGGATGATGCCGATGCCACGCATCCGGTGCGAGGCTCGGGGCAGGGCCGGCTCGGGCGGGCCGGTCTCCTCGTAGAGCGGGGCGTCGGCGCCGCGGAACCGCCATTCCAGCCGGTACCGGGCGTTGAGCAGGGGCGCGTCGGTTGACCACTCGAAAATGGCGCGACCTCCCTCGGTGCGGCGTTCCAACGGGGTGCGGACGGGCACCTCGGCGGCGAGGGACGCCTCCACACCCCAGACCTGGGGTTCGAAGCTCTCCGGGAAGTTCAGCCGGACGGTCAGCGACCGGGTCGGCAGGCGGACGGCGCGCTGGAACCACTGGCCCCACTTCTCTTCGCCGACCGTGTACGCGTACTCGATGGTGGTCCGTTCGCCGGGATAGAGCGGGAACTGGCCGCGCGAGTTCGCGAACATGAGCCAGATCTCCTTGGACGCGTCCCGGTCCAGCTTGACCCGCCACAGCATGGGCTCGGCCGCCTCGCCCTCACCGGCGAACGCCCGCACGTCCATCTCGTCGAAGGTGAGCGGGTTCTCCCTGTGGTGGCGGTTGGAGCCGGCCGGGTCGTGCGGGTAGCGGTCCACGGAGATCTTCGCGAGGTACCGGGTGACCGGTTCGACGCCGGCGTTGTAGAGGGAGCGCCGCACCCGGCAGCGGTAGGCGCCGTCGGTGTAGACCAGGTCGGCGATCTCGCGTTCGACGATGAGCCCGGTGCCCGGCGGCAGCCACTGGACCGGCACGGGCGGGTCGCGGTGCAGGCCGGCGTTGCGGGCGTTGCGCAACTCGTCGTACTCCTGGAAACGCTGCCAGATGACGCCGCCGGCACCGAGGACGGCCTCGGCCCGGCGGGCGAAGTCCTCGGTGGGTTTGTGGCGGCGGCCCTCGACGTGGCTGACGTAGGAGGGATCGAAGCCCATGCGCGCGGCCAGCTGCTTCTTGGTCATCCCGCGCTCGACCCGCCACTGCGCAAGGGCTGAGACGAACTTGTCTGCGGCCCTTTCGATGGGCGAGGTGGTCATCACGGATGTCCCCTTCGCGACGGCACGTTCAGTGTCGCCGGGACCGCGTGTCTGCAAGGAGCTAGTAGCGTTTTGCCGACAGATACCTTGACGAACCCGGCAACGCCGCCACGCTACGTAAAGTAATCATGGCTGAGGGTATTCGCCCGAAAGATCCCCGGGTCAGTGTGGTTAGGCTACCCTTAACCGGGTACCGTGGGTCTCTCGCGAGCCCCCGTCGCTCCACAAGAGCCGGCTCGCCCCCTTCTGCAAGATCATCCGCGAGGAGAGTGCGGTGCCTCAGCGACGAGTGCCGCGGGACGGCCGCCCGTGACCAGCCCCACGCTCGAACTCAGGCAGATCCGGCCACCACTGCTGGCGCCGGTCAACGCGACGCTGCGCGCCATGTTCGGCACCAGCACCGAGGTCCCCGGACTGGCGCCCGACCTGGTGGTGCGCGACCTGGCCGGCTGGACGCCGACCGCGCGCCTGGCCGACGTACACCTGGACACCCTGCTCGACGCGGCCCGCCGTCGCTGGAACGCGCAGGCGCACGCCGCCGCCGCGCTCGCCTGGAAGGCCTACACCTACTGGCTCGCCCTCCCGGCCGTCCTCGGCTGGGCCTCGGCGCGCCGGGTGCCGCTGCTCACCTCCACCGACGCGGTCATGCACTTCGACGACCCGCGCCCGCTGGTCACACTCGGCATGCGCCCGGACATCCCGGTCGCGGTCCTGCCGCACGACCCGCTGGCCCTCTCCGGCCTGCCGCAGGTCAAGGTCGTCGCCGACGAGGACGCACTGCTCGCCGAATTCCGCCACGCCCTCCTCGAACAGCATCTGGAACCGCTGCTCGACGCCATCCACGGCCGGGTCCGCCTGGGCCGGCGCCCGCTGCTCGGCTCGCTCGCCTCCGGCATCGCCCACGGCGTCCTGCGCTCCGCCGACACCGTCCCCGGCTCCTCCGCCGCGACCATCGACCGGCTGCTCGGCGCGCTCGGCATCCGCGACCTGATCGATCTCGAGTCCGGCCCGAACGGCCGGCTCGACGTCCGCCGCAAGACCTGCTGCCTGGCCTTCACCCTGCCGCAGCCCAAGGTCTGCTCGGGCTGCTGCATCAAAACCATTTAGCGGTACGGGCTACGCCTACCGCCGTGGGCAGACGGCAAGGCCGTAGAACACCGGCCAGTGCCGCCCGCGCCGGGCGTAGATCGGTGGTCACCCTTCAGCTCTCGCAGGCGACCTTGACGTCTCCGCCGTAGGCCAGGCACTGATCGCCGGCCGCATCATCATTCGCGCCGCCGTCCAGCCGGTCCGCCGCCGCCGTCCTGTACTCGTAACCGTCGAGACGGTCGTTCCCGGCGCCGCCGTACAGGCTGTCGCGTCCGGCGTCACCGACCATGAAGTCCGCACCACCGTTGCCGATGATGACGTCGTCGCCCTCGGCACCGTAAAGATTGTCGGCCCGCTCGGTGCCGTAGAGGCGGTCATTGCCGTACCCGCCCTGGATCTCCTCGATGTCGGCGCCGATCGTGTCGTGCTCACCACGCACGCCGTCGTCGCCTTGGACACCGTCGGCGTCGGCCGTCACCGGGCGATTCTGCGCACCGAAACTGACCGCATCACGGCCACTACCGCCGAGATAGATGTCGGCGTCCGCTGCTCCGGTCACCAGCGGCGGGCCGGCTAGGAACAGGTCATTCCCGGGCCCGCCGTACTCCCGGTCGTTCCCGTCACCACTGGTGAAGGTGTCGCCGCCGTCCCCGCCGGAGATCACGTCGTCACCGTAAGACCCGATCAGCGAATCGCCGCCGTCTCCGCCCCAGATCCGGTCGTCGCCCAGATAGCCGTCGAGCTTGTCGTCGCCAGCATTCCCGTAGATCCGGTCCGCACCGGTGTCGCCGTCGATGATGTCCCGCCGTGGTCCGCCGACCAGCAGGTCCCGGCCGCTTCCACCGTCGATGCTCGTCGGCAGCCCCGACCGGTTCACCACGGAGTCGTTTCGGTCGTAGGTCTGGATCCACACCCGAGCCTCGGACGGCGTCCGGCAGCGAACCTTGGTCTTGTCGCCCCCGACCTGCTTACAGCCCTTCCCGGGGATGATTGCCACCCGGTCGTCGATCGTGACCGAGGTGCCCGACCCGGTCACAACGACCTTGTTCTCCTGACCCCACCGGGCGTGGTAGGTGACCCGGTAGCCATGGGTGACCTTGACGGCTCCCTGGGCGGCCGCCTGCGCGGGTGTGGCGACCATCCCGACGGAGACGGTGGTCAGCAATACAACACCGAAGCCGGCAAGCCGGATATGACGAGGCACGCGGTCCCTCCAGGGCCATCGACGACGCCAAGATCATAGAACGGCATCGTTCCGACGTACGGCCCCGGCGGGTCAGTAGGGCTCGCCGCCGGTGAGGACGGTGTCCGGGTCGTCGACCAGCTCGCGGACGTCCCAGACCCAGGCGCCGCCGATCCACGTCGGACGGAAGCCCAGCAGGTCGGACATGGTGCGCAGGAGTTCGATGTCGTGGCTCTGCGGGGTCAGCACCACCACGCCGGCCCGCCAGAAGCGGAGGTCGGCGAGGGTCATCTCGCGCCGCTCGTCGGTGATCTCCGGGATCGGGTTGCCCTGCTTGATCGAGGCGACCAGGCCGCTGGTCGGGCGCCACGGCGGCGAGAACATCGCGGTCCGGTCGCTCGGGTCCTGCGGGTTCTGGTTCGGCAGCAGCGCGTACGCCCCGGCGATCCGCAGGTCCTGGCCGGTGGTGGCGGTCCAGCGCAGCGGGTCCGGGTAGCTGCTGTCCGGCAGCGGCAGGGTGACCATGGTGTGCCGGTCGTCGACGTAGTCGCGCCAGGCGCCGGTGGTGACGAACTCGGGCACCGGATCCATCTGCACCGTGGCCATCGGCCGGGGGATCAGCGGCACCAGCGCCATCGCCACCGCGGTGATCATCGCGACCCGGACCGGCCCGCGCGAGGCCGGCTGGCTGCGCATCATGTCGGCGGCCCGCTGGACGCCGAGCGCCAGCACGATGCCGACGATCGGCGCGATCGCCATCGCCCAGCGGGTCGGCACCGCGGAGTCCAGCACCGGGATCCGGTGCAGCAGCGCCCAGATGCCGGGGATGCCGGTGTCCACGCCGTTGAGCACGATGCGCGGGCCGAGCGACATGGCCGCGAAGAGGATCGCGATCCCGCCGAGGGTCAGCACCGCCCGGGAGCGGCGCAGCCAGACGAGCAGGCCGAGGAAGAGGACGATCAGGCCCCAGCCGAAGAAGGCATTCTCCTCCGCCGCGTTCTGCGTGAGGCGCGACGCGATGGCCGTTTCGCCGGCCATCGAGTGCCGGGAGTAGGCGGCGAACGAGGCCAGGTCGGCCCCGAAGTTCCGGACGAACTCGGCCAGGCCCTGGTAGCTCTGCGGGCCGAAGAACTGGACGCTGAGCGGGTAGGCGAGCACCGCGAGGGTGACCGCCGCGGTGACCCCGAGCGCCCGCACGAACGGCAGGAAGTCGCCCCGGTGTGCGCGCCGCCGGACCACCGCCATGACCGCGCAGAACAGGCCGAGGCCGACCGCGGTCATGAAGAGGATCTCGAGGTTGATGAACGCCTGCCAGATCAGCAGGCCGGCCAGGATCAGCCCGTTGCGCAGCGCACGGCCGCGAACCCGGAGCTCCAGCGTCCGCCAGATGATCAGCGGGACGAGGAACTGGGAGACGATGTTCGGGTGGCCGCCGGCGTGCGACACCATGCTCGGCGCGAAGGTGCAGAAGAGCGCGCCCACCCAGGCGGCCAGCCGGGAGGTGACGAACCGGCGGGAGAGCACGAGATACCACGACGCGCCGGTAAATGCCAATGCACCGGTGAGAAATACGTTGAACGCCACATGGGGACCGAACAGAAGAGTGATCGGCGTCAGTGGCAACGAAACGGCCAACACCGAGGTGTTGGCCATCATGTTCACCCCGTCGGGGTAATTCATGCGGTCCGAGAAGAACGGATAGACGCCATCCGTGAGCACTCGGGCACCGTGCGCCAGCATCCACTCGAAGAAAGCTTGATCCTGCGGATCATCACGCAGTTCATGATCAAGATTGAGCCACAACGGCAGAGTCAGCATGACCGCGAAGACGACGAAAGTGCCGACGGCCACGACGTCACGCCACGTGAGCAGGCGCCGCCACCGCAGGCGTATGACCTGCTCATCCACGGCTTCCCGGGCGGCGGACGTGGTCGCGCGAGTGACCACCGTGCCACTTGAACCGAGGGCTATCAGCTCCGCGTCCAGGTCGTCGTCGGCGGCCACTCGGCCTCGCGACAGATCGTTCTCGGCGGTCGACTGGCCTGTCGAGTCAAAACCCGTAATCGTCATAGCATCGGCGAGCCTAACCGAGGTTTCCAAGAAGCCAGCGGTGTGCGCCCCAGGCGTGATAGAGCCGATATGTACGCGTGTTTTCCGCGTGTCCTTCCTGTGGACTTCCGGCGGGGGTAACCCATCCGAGTGCCCAGCTCACCTATGTCTCAATCAGGCCAAAAAATCAGTGGTGACCAGCACTCAACTTTCGGTTAGGCGCTTCAGATGGTTAACTTCGCTGGTCCCGCTGTCAGCTCAGATCCGGCAAGATGAGGGAACCTCACCTATGGCAGACATCACTGGAGACCAGCGGATCCAGTCCGAAGTGCTCGAAGGCCTCGCCATGGCGGTGAACCACCGCCGGTGGTTCGTCGAGCTCGCGCTCCCGTACCTGGGGGACAACCCCATCGAGATCGGCAGCGGCCTCGGTGACTACGCGATCGAGTGGGCGGAACACCTGCCGAAGTTCACCGCGACCGAGGCAGACCCCGACCGGCTCGTCCTGCTCAAGGAGCGGATGGCGGAGCACCCCAACATCGACGTGAAGCAGATGCTGCTTCCGGCACAGGACGCCGCCGCCGAGTACAGCGCGGCCGTCTCGTACAACGTGCTGGAGCACATCGAGGATCACGTCGGCGCGCTCAGCAGCATGAAGGAACTGGTCCGCCCCGGCGGCCGCGTGATCATCATCGTGCCGGCCTTCATGTTCGCGATGAGCCAGGTGGACATCGCCACCGGGCACATCCGCCGCTACACCAAGAAGACGCTGGGCGCCGCCTTCGTCGAGGCCGGCCTGGAGATCGAGAAGATCCACTACGCGAATGCGCTTGGTCTGCTCGGCTACTACACCGCCACCAGCATCTTCAAGCTGGCCCCCAAGGAGGGGCCGATGGTCAAGATCTACGACAGCCTGGTGCTGCCGGTGACCAAGGCCGCCGAGCGGATCGTCCGCCCGCCGTTCGGGCAGTCGGTCTTCTGCGTGGCCCGCTCTCCCCGCTGACCGGGTGGGCAACCGAGGCCGCCGGCGCTGCCGGCGGCCTCATCCGTAGGTGGCTCAGCCCCGCACCTGATACGTGGGGCGGACCGTGGCCCGGGCCAGGGTGTGGAAGGCCAGGTTGAAGCCGACGTAGGCGGGGGACGCGTCCGGCGTCACCTCGAGCCGGTCGACGTCGATCGCGTGCACCGCGAACACGTACCGGTGCGGGCGGTCGCCGGGCGGCGGCGCCGAACCGCCGTAGTCGCGGGAGCCGTAGTCGTTGCGCACGCAGAAGGCGCCGTCCGGCAGCGGATCCACACCGCGGTCCAGGGATGTGACCGTGACCGGCAGGTTCACCAGCACCCAGTGCCAGAACCCGCTCCCGGTCGGCGCGTCCGGGTCGAAGCAGGTGACCACGAAGCCACGTGTCTCGTCCGGGAAACCGGACCAGGTCAGCTGGGGCGACAGGTTCTTCCCGCCCACGCTGGTGTGCACGTAGAGCTCGTCGAGGGGCTGCCCGTCCGTCATGTCCGTGCTGGTCACCGTGAAGGACGGGACCGGTGGCAGGAGATCGTACGGGTCGGGCGCCAGGGCGCGGTCGTCAAGACTCATTGGTTGGCCTCCGGCGGCGTGGTGAGTAACTGATCAGGTTTTCCCACGATGGGCAGAGACTAACCGTTCGACGTGTCGGGCGCCTTTCGTCCGCATTGCCGCACGCCGTCACACGAACGGGTAAACGCACAGGTGGTGCGCATGCCTCGAGCCCTCGCAGGTCATGCTTCTGTCAGACATCCGACCGGGTGTGTGCGGCCGAGATCCCCGCGCCCGGTTGCGATCGGCTGCCGTGAGGCATTCGGTGGCCACAGCGAGTCGGCACCCGTCAGACCGGCGGGTGCTGACTGCTGTACGGGCACGGATCACCGCCGTCAGCCCAGCCGCGCGACACTGAGCCCCCGGTAGAGCTTGCGGTACACCACCCCGGTACGGCGGTTCCCCGCGTCGATCATCATCCCGTCGCCCATGTAGATGCCCACGTGTCCACGGCCCACCACCAGGTCGCCGGGGCGGGCCACCGAGCGGGAGACGGACCGGGCACGGCGCGCCTGGGCACCGGACGAGTGCGGCAGACGGTAACCGGCCCGGGCGTACGCGCGCTTGGTGAACCCGGAGCAGTCGAAGCCGCCCGGCCCCTCACCGCCGCGGACGTAGCGCTTGCCGACCTGGGACTTGGCGAACGCGACCACCGCCCGCAGGCTCCCTCGGTCACTGGCCGTCTGCGGCCGCCGCTCGGTGGCGCCGCGGATGTTCTTGGGGGCCGACCGCGGCATCCGGGCCCGGACGGTGCGCGCTTCCCGGGCCACCGGGCGCTCGACCGTGCGGGCCACCAGCCGGACCACGGTGGCCGCCGGGCGGCGCACACCCGGCGCGGGACCCACGATCCGCCGCGGGAGCGTTCGCGAGGCGCGTTCGGCGTTCGCCCGGCGGTGCAGGAGGCCGGCGTGCACCGGCCCGGGCACGGTGCTCGCGTCCGACCCGATCTCGCGTGGAACGACGGCCACGAACTGCTCGATGCCAGCCGGTCGGGTGTGGAGCCCGCCGGACTGCGGGCGCTCCGCGAGTTCCGGTGTGGCCGGCAGGCCGCTTGGTGCGGTGACCGTCTCCGGGCCGTGGTCGACGGAGTCTAGGGCCGGTGCGATGACGGCCAGCGCGAGCGCGCCGACTGCCAGGACCCGGCGGGTGGACGTACCGTGCAGTGTTGCCTCCGAAATTGGCCCGGGGCACTCACGCGAATCCCATCCGAACGTGGCCGATGCCGCTGGTCACGTTTGTGCCGCCGTCGAAGGTGGGCAATGGGAACCCGGACAACCATGCGTATTCCGTGGACCATGCCAACACAACATCGAATCCGCCGGGGCGTGATTCACATAATTGATCCTCCATCACGAACTGGTCGGCGCGGTGTTCAGCTCGGATCCGGCAGTGTCACGCGTACGCCCGGAGTGGACCGCCCGCCGCCGAGGGTGGCCGCACTGAGCCGCGCGTCCACCGGCACGTCGAAGGGCAGGACGCCGGCCACGGTCTGGCCCGGACCGATCCGGTCGAGCAGGGCCGGACTGCGATCGTTGAGAAACACCGCGGCCTGTTCCGCGACGGCGTAGGCTTCGCCGTTGGCGTCGTGAACGCGCTGCGCGCCACTGTCGAACAGCTCCGGTTCCCGGCCGTTGTTCGTCACGATGACGTCGAGCAGGCAGAACTGGCCCGTGGCCCGCTGTTCCAGGCCGCTCGGGCCGACCGAGGACACGCCGCACCGCAGTCCGGTGGGGGCGACGGTGAACTGAGCGGTCGGGGGTGCGCCCGCGAGGACGCCGGTGACCGTCGCCGCCGGGCTGGTCGCCACCGCCCACGCCCCGAAGGCGACCAGCACGGCCGAGACGGCGACGCCGCCGGCGATCCAGGACCGGCTACTCCGCCGGTGGGGGCCCGCGTCCCAGTCGTCCTCGATCGACGGCAGATCCCGGGCCGGAGCGGAACGATGCGGTGCGTACGTCACGTGTCCCCCAGTGGTTCGGATACGGGCGCGGCCGGGGACCGGCCGCGCTGTCCGTCCATGCTGGGATCGCCGGACCGCGACACGCTGGCGACTCGCCGCATATCCTGACTAATCGGTCATACAGCTCCCGATCGGTCACTCGTACGGGTGGTCAGCGTTGCAACAGAATCTTCCCGAAGTGGTCGCCGGACTCCATCAGCTCATGCGCCCGCGCCGCCTCGGCCAGCGGAAACGTGCTGTTGATGACCGGCTTCACCAGCCCGGCGGCAACCAGCGGCCACACCTGGTCCCGGACACCGGCCACGATCCGCGCCTTGTCCGCCGCCGGACGGGCCCGCAACGACGTCGACGACACCCGGCCCCGCTTCGCCATCAACTGCCCGAGATCGAGCTCGGCACTCCGGCCGCCCTGCATCCCGATCACCGTGATCCGCCCCTCCGGCGCGAGCACCTCCACGTTGCGGGCCAGGTACTTCGCGCCGATGATGTCCAGCACCACATCCGCGCCACGGCCGCCGGTGTGGTCCAGCACCGCCCGTACGAAATCGTGGTTTTGATAGTCGACGGTCAGCGCGGCGCCCAGCGCACGCAGCCGCTCGTGCTTGTCCGCCCGCGCCGTCACCAGCACCGACGCGCCCAGCGCCACACCCAGCTGCACCGCGAAGGTGCCGATCCCGCTGCCGCCACCGTGCACCAACAGCGTCTCGCCGGGGCGGAGCCTGTCCCGATCCACCACGTTGGACCACACCGTGCAGGCCACCTCGGGCAGCGCCGCCGCCTCGACCAGCGACAACCCGGCCGGGACCGGCAGCAGCTGCCCCACCGGGACGGCCACCCGCTCGGCGTAGCCACCACCGGCGAGCAGCGCGCACACCCGCTCACCCACGTGGTGCCCGGTCACGCCCGGCCCGAGCGCACTGATCACCCCCGAGCACTCCAGCCCCGGAAACTCCGGCGCACCCGGTGGCGGCGGATAGAACCCCTGCCGTTGCAGCACATCGGCCCGGTTCACCGCGGACGCCGTCACGTCGACGACGACCTCCCCGGCGCCGGCTTCCGGATCCGGCACCTCAGCCCAGCTCAGACCCTTGTCCTCGATCACGATCGCGTGCATGGGGCCGACTCTGCCCCACCGGTACGACAAGAACCAGAGGCGGGTGGCAGACTGGAGCGGCACTACGGGAGGGCTCGCCTAGTGGCCGATGGCGCCGGTCTTGAAAACCGGTAAGGGGAAACTCTTCGTGGGTTCGAATCCCACGCCCTCCGCTCGATCATGAGCAGCAATAACCCCCGCCGACCTGCACGAATGCAGGAAGACGGGGGTTTTCTGTGTGAGACGCCGAGTTTCACTCGATCTCGCTCCGGACCGCTCGATCTCGCTCGTCGCGACCATAGTGCGACCACGAAGCCAGGCAGCCTCACGTCACGCGGTGGGCCATTCCTCCCTGTTCAGCGCCGCTTCAACGCGACGGCGGGCCGCTTCGTCTTGGCCCTCGAGGCCGGCGCACACGATGGCAGCGTCGTGGTCGCCGACGTGGCATACAGCCATGCTGGCCACGCACGCGACGTCGTTCGTGTGCGGTCACCACGGCTTCGATCGCCGGGCGGCGGTCACTCTGTTGGCGGGTTGAGGATCATCTGGGGGCCGGCGCCGCTGACCGCGAGACGGTCGCTCGGGTTGACCAGCTTGCAACGTTGCAGCGACAGGCAGCCGCAGCCGATGCAGCCGCTGAGCTGGTCACGGAGGCGTTCCAGTACGCCGATCCGCTCCTGGAGGCGGTAACGCCAGCGGGCCGAGAGCCGGGACCAGTCGGCCTTCGTGGGGGTTCGGTTCTCCGGCAGGGAGGCGAGCGCCTCGCGGATCTCGTCGAGCGAGACCCCGACCTGTTGGGCGATCTTGATGAAGGCGACCCGGCGCAGTTCGGCCCGGTCGTACCGTCGCTGGTTGCCGCTGGTGCGGGAGGCGTGGATCAGGCCCTCCCGCTCGTAGAAGCGCAACGCGGAGGGCGCCACACCGCTGCGGGCGGAGAGTTCCCCGATGGTGAGGTGCTCCATCCCCACTCCCTTGAGTTGAAGTGAACTTCAAGTTGCAGTCTATGCACATGAAGCTGCTCAGCCGAGTGACCGCCGACGTCAAACACACGCCCAGCGCGCACTCCACGCTGGACGTCCTGTGGGTTCTCTACGATCGTGTGTTACGCATCACCCCGGAGACGGTCGACGCGCCGGACCGGGACCGCTTCCTGCTCTCCAAGGGTCACGGGCCGGCCGCCTACTACGCGGTGCTGGCCGCCAAGGGGTTCATCCCCGAGGAGTGGCTCGACGACATGGGCGGGTGGGACAGCCCGCTCGGCCACCACCCGGACCGGGTGCTGATCCCGGGCGTCGAGATCGGCACCGGCTCGCTGGGCCACGGGCTCGGCCTCGCCGTCGGCACCGCGCTCGGGCTGCGGGCACAGGGATTCCTCGACACCCGGACGTTCGTGCTGCTCGGCGACGCGGAGCTGGACGAGGGATCGAATCACGAGGCGATCGCGTACGCGGCCGCGATCCGCCTGCCGATCACCGCGATCGTCATCGACAACCGGTCCGCGACCCACGGAGGGCCGGGCGAATGGTCCGGGGCGCCTACCGGGAGCAACGCACACAGTGACGTTTCCGGCCAGGGCAACCAACCGCGCGCCGGACTATACGCAGGAATCCCTGTCCGGTTCCCGAACTGGAGCGTGTCCGTGGTGAACGGGCGGGATCACGACGAGATCAAGCGGGCCCTGCGGGTCGTTTCCGACCGGCCGCGCCTGGTGGTGGCGTCGGTATGAGGGAGACGTTCATCGACACGACCACCGCGATCCTGGACGAGGACCCGCGTACCGCCCTGGTGGTCGCGGACATCTCGGCGGCGTCGTTCACCGCGGCGCGGCGCCGGCACCCGGACCGGGTCTTCAACGTCGGCATCCGGGAGCAGCTGATGGCCGGGGTGGGCGGCGGGCTCGCGCTCACCGGGATGCGGCCCTACCTGCACTCGTACGCGCCGTTCCTGATCGACCGGGCGTACGAGCAGATCAAGCTCGACCTCGGGCACCAGGAGACGGGCGCCGTGCTGGTCAGCATCGGCGCTTCGTACGACGCCGCGGCCGAGGGCTACACCCACCAGTCACCGGGTGACGTGGCGCTGCTGGACACCCTCGACGGCTGGACCGTGCACGTGCCCGGGCACCGCGACGAGGTGGCCGCGCTGCTGCGGGCGGCGGCCCGGCACGACGACCGCGTCTACGTGCGCCTCTCCACGCAGGAGAACGCCCACGCCCACCCGGACGCCGGTGGCCTGCGGGTGCTGCGCCGGGGTGGGCCGCTGGTGGTGGCGGTCGGGCCGATGCTGGACCCGGTGCTGGAGGCGACTCTCGGGATGGACGTGACGGTGGCGTACACGAACACGCCCCGGCCGCTGGACACCGACGGGCTGCGGGCGCTCGTCGAGGGTGAGGTGGTGGTGGTCGAGCCGTACCTGGCCGGCACCTCGGCGCACCTGGTCGGCCAGGCGCTGAACGGGATGCCGCACCGGGCGCTGCACCTGGGCGTGGGCCGGGCCGAGGTCCGCCGCTACGGCGACTGGCGGGACCACGCCCGCGCGCACGGCCTGGATCCGGCCGGGCTACGCCGCTCGATCAGTGCGTTCCTGCTCTAAACCAGGGCGGGCTTGTTCACGAACGTGTCGCGGAGCAGTTGCTCGACGCGCCACACCGTGTCGGAGTCGCCCAGCCGCATCCGGAGCCGCTCCCGGACCCCGTCCATCGCGGTGAAGGCCAGCTCGATGCCCGGCTTGGACAGGTCGAGCCGCCAGGTCACGTTGCTCACCTGGCGCAGGTGGGCGTTCAGGTGCAGGCGGGTCCGGTGCAGCGGCCGGGTGTCCTGGGTGACGACCATCCGGCGCCGGGTCAGCAGCAGGAACCAGTCGCCGGAGAGCGGCGCTCCGGGGCGGACACACCGGGCCACCAGGATGGCGGGATCGTCCGGGTCCACACAGTTCCGGAAGATCGGCAGGTGCTGGTTGGCGCCCGGGAGGGCCGCGGCGTGAAACGTACTGGCGAACACGTCCATGCAAGTGTTAACGGAAGATGAATGAGCAAGGAGTCGGCCGTCGCCACTGAATATCGAATTACAGCGGTAGCTCCGATTTAATGCTGATCATTCTGGGATAGTGGTGCGATGCAATGGCGCGCCAAACCGGCCCTCCCGGCCGCAAAATTGATCACCGCGGGCGCCGTGCTCGCTCTCGCCGCCGGGTTCGCCGGGGGTGACCCGTCACGCTGGGCGGTCGCCGCGGTCACCGCGGCGATCCTGGTCCTCTGGGCGATCCGCGACCTGGTGGTGCGGGTCCGCCTCACGGCGGACGACGAGGGCATCACGGTGGTCACCGGAGTCGCCCGCCGCCGGCAGGTGCCCTGGGCGAAGATCGAGAGGGTACGGGTGGATCGCGCCCACCGGCGAATCCTCCGCGGCGCCCTTCTGGAGATCGACACCGGCGACGCCATCTACATGCTCGGCGCGAACGAGCTGGGCGCCGACCCGGACGACGTGGCCGCCCAGCTGGCCACCCTGCGCCCCGTCAGCTGAGCAGCGACGCGGTCCGGGCGATCGCGGCGGCCACGATCAGCGCCAGGATGACCGCGCAGCCGGCGGCCTGCTTGATGGACCTGTGCGGCTGGTGGGAGTAGGCCAGCACGACGGCCGTCGCGCCACCCGCCACCAGGCCGCCGAGGTGCCCGGCGATCGAGATGTTCGGGATGAAGAAGGTGTAGATCAGATTCATGATCAGCAGCGATGTGAACGCGCTGTTGTCCTTCACCAGCCGGCGATTGATCACGATGGCACCGACGACCAGGCCGAACGTGGCCGTGGAGGCGCCGGCGGACGCCTGGTTGGCAGGCTGGAAGACGTAGGCCGCCACGTTGCCACCCAACCCGCCCAGCAGGTAGAGCGCGGCGAACCGCATCGGGCCGAGCTGGGCCTCCAGATAGCGGCCGACCTGGGCCACCAGCATCATGTTGAGCAGCAGGTGCACCACGCCGTAGTGCAGGAACATGGCGGTGACCAGCCGGTACCACTCGCCCTCGGCGACACCGTGGATCTCGCCGCCGTAGATGGCGTGGCCGAGCACCGCACCGAAGTCGGTGAGCGGGGTGCCGCTGCCGAGCAGGCTGCCGAAGCCGCCCCCGCCACCGCCGATGATGGCCCGCGGGCCACCGAGGACGGCCGAGGCGATCATGACGAGCGAGTTGACCGCGATGATGGCGGTCGTGACATAGCCCAGCTGGCCGGCGCGGCTGCCCCCGAAGGCGGTCCGCGCCGACCGCTGGCTGCGACGACCCTCCTTGACGCACTCGGGGCACTGGTGGCCCACGACCGCGTCGTTCATGCAACTGGTGCAGATCGGACGGTCACAACGACTGCAACTGAGCAGGGTCTTCCGGGACGGATGGCGGTAGCACACCGGTGCCGTCGACGGAGCCTCACTCATGACCCAAAGGTACCTTGAGCGCTCAGTCCCGCGAGATCTCCACCCGCTGAATGACGACGTCCTCACGGGGACGGTCACCGGGGCCGGTCGGAGTGTTCGCGATCGAGTCGACGACCTTGGCGGACTGCTCGTCGGCCACCTGGCCGAAGATCGTGTGCCGGCGGTTCAGGTGCGGCGTCGGCGCGACCGTGATGAAGAACTGCGAGCCGTTGGTGCCCGGTCCCGCGTTCGCCATGGCGAGCAGGTACGGCCGGTCGAAGAAGAGCTCCGGGTGGAACTCGTCGCCGAACTGGTAGCCGGGGCCGCCACGGCCGGTGCCGGTCGGGTCACCCATCTGGACCATGAACCCGGCGATGACCCGGTGCGAGATGGTGCCGTCGTAGTACGGCCCACTGCCCGGCTGATTGGTGCGCGGGTCCTTGTATTCCTTGGTGCCTTCGGCCAGCTCCACGAAGTTGCGAACGGTCGCCGGGGCGTGATCCGGGAAGAGCTGGACCCGGATCGCGCCGTGATTGGTGTGAAGGGTGGCGTAAAGGTTCTCGGCCACGGGTACTCCCGTCTGCGGTGATGGGCTTATCTCGTGCAATTCGGATCCTCCCCCATGTCGTGGATCCGGTCGCGCGGGGGTACCCGAGAAGGCAACATGGCTGGAGAGACCACAGGAGGTGGGCACTGGTGTTCGCAACCATTCGCCGTCGGAGCCGGAGGGCTCGGATGCGCAACGAGCTCGGGCAGAGTGTGGATCACTTCAAGCGCGCAGCCACGATCGCGGCACATGAGACCAGCGCGACCGTCGCACCCACGATCAATGCCGCCCGGGACAAGGTCCAGCCGGCCGCCACGGCCGCGCGGGACGCCGCCACACAGAGCTGGGACAGCGCGCTCGCCGCGCTGGTCGCCGCGTCGGAGAACGTCCGGAACGCCGGCAAGACAGCCAAGAATTCCAGCCGCAAGGAGATGAAGCAGGCCCGCAAGCTACAGAAGAAGGCCGACAAGGCGGTCGGGCACAAGAAGAGGCGGGGCGGCCAACTGGCCGGTTGGGCGCTGCTCGGCACCGCGATCGGGATCAGCGCCGCGTACCTCGTCCGCCGTCGCCGTGAGGCGCAGTGGGCGGAGTACGAGCCCGGCCCGCATTCCGGCGGGGCCGACGACGCCGCTTTCGAGCCGATGGAGCCGACCGTCTACACGACGTCCAACGGCACCGTGTCGGATCAGACCAAGCAGACCCCTCGGTAGCGCTACGACTTGGCGGCCCGGACCGGATCCAACGCCGGTCCGGCCGGCAGGTAGGCGATGAACTGGGCCGGAACGCGTACCGGGCGGGCGCTCGAGTACCCGAGCCGGCCCAGCAGTTCGCGGCTCGCCAGCGGATAGAACCGGCCCGCGTCGGTGACCAGGCTGACCGTGCCGCTGCCGGCCGGGGCGTCCGGTGATCCGGCCGCCTCGACCAGCGCCCCCTTGCCTCGGGCGATGTGCACGAGGTCGACCCGGGCGCCGGTGCCGGGCGCGCTGCCGGCCGGGTAGGTGCTGTTCACCCGCAGGGTGTCGCCGGTGGCGGCGATGCACGCGCTCTTCGGGGCCTCGGCCAGCGTCGGCACTCCTGCCGGCAGGCCGTCGGCGAACCGGCTCGTCCCGGTACGCGACTCGGGCAGCTCCAGGAACTCGGCGCCCACGGTGACCGGCGCCGACAGGTTGTAGACGGCGGCCAGCAGCCGCGCCTGCATCACCGTCAGCGGCACGATGCCGTCCGACAGCACCAGCGCGAAGGTCTTGCCGTCCGCGGTGAGCACCTGTCCCACCCTGCGGCCGGTGACCGCCGTCGAGGCCCGCCGGAAGTTCGGGATGACCGGGGCGTCCAGGTCGGGACCGGCCGGGACGGCGTCGACCCAGGCCGCGGAGACCTGCCAGGGGCGGGTGCCGTACCACCCGAGGGCCCGCTGGACGGCGTCCACCCGGGCGGCCGGGATCAGGAACCGCTTGCCGCCGTGCACCAGATGCGTACGCCCGGCGGTGTCCCGAACCAGCAGCCCGGCCGTCGGAGCGGTGCCACCCGCCGGGGCCGTGCCGATCAGCAGGGTGCTGCGCGGGCGCCCGCCGGACGTGTCGGTGCAGACCGACCAGGCGCCGGTGATCAGGTCCCCCGAGGCGGGCAGGGCGTCCGGGGCGTTCGGGATGCCGAGCGGCGCGCCGAGCGGCACCTTCGCCAGCTCGTCGGCCGGGACCGTCTTCAGCTGCGGCGGGTTGCCGGTGGCCAGCAGCAGGCCGGAGGTGTAGTTGAGCACCGGATGCAGCCTGCCGTCGGCGGGCAGGTAGACATACCTCGCTCCGGTCTTCTTCTCGACCAGCACCGAGGTGGCGTCGGTGGCCTTCGCCATGGTGTGGCCGTTGAACAGCCCGTACGCCGCGAAACCGCCCACCGCGAGCGCCGCGACCAGCAGCCCGATCAGGGCCGTGACACCGGCCCTGCGCAGCGGCGAACGATGCGGGTCCGGGTCATGCGACACCAGCGCCGCCACCACACGCTGCACCGAGTACTGATACGAGTGCAGCTCATCCTGACGCGACGGCACCCCGACACTCTAGGGGTTCCGGGCAATTCTCGTGGGGCCCTCGTGGGGCTCAAAGCCAACCGTTGCGCCGCAGCGCCCGGTAGAGCAGCACGGTGACGCCGGACAGCAGGGCGATCAGGGCCGGGTAGCCGTACCGCCAATCGGTCTCCGGCATGTAGTCGAAGTTCATGCCGTAGACCCCCGCGAACGCGGTCCAGACCGTGGCGATCGCGGCCCACGAGGCGATCTTGCGCATGTCGTTGTTCTGGTCGACGGTCACCTGGGCGAGCCGGGCCTGGAGGATCGAGTTGAGCAGGTCGTCGTAGGAGGAGACCTGCTCGACCGTACGCGTCAAATGGTCTTGAACGTCCCGGAAGTAGCGCCGGATCTCCTTGGGCACCACGCCCTGGCTCGACGTGATCGAGGCGAGCGGCCGTTGCAGCGGCACCACCGCCCGGCGGAACTCCACGAGCTCCCGCTTGAGCTGGTAGACCTGCTGGATCGGGGCGCTGCGCTCGCGGGAGAAGACGCCCTCCTCGATGATGTCCAGGTCGGCCTCGACCTCGTCGGCCACCTCGAGGTAGTGGTCGACGACCCGGTCGGTCACCGCGTAGGCCACCGCCCACGGGCCCTGCTCCAGCAGCACCGCCCGCTGGCTCTCCAGGTCGGCCCGGACCGGCGCCATCTCGGACGCGTCCCCGTGCCGGACCGTGATCACGAACTGCTCGCCGATGAAGATCATCATCTGGCCGGTCTCGACCACCTGGGAGCTTTCGGTCAGCTCGGTGTGCGGCACGTACCGGGCGGTGCGCAGCACCAGGAAGTGCACGTCGCCGAACTGCTCCAGCTTGGGCCGCTGCTCCGCCTTGACCGCGTCCTCCACGGCCAGCTCGTGCAGGCCGTAGGTGCTGGCGATGGCGGCCATCTCCGCCTCGGACGGCTCGTGCAGGCCCAGCCAGACGAAGGCGCCGTCCCGTCGGCGGGCCTCGGCCAGCGCCTGGACGGGAGTGAACTCACCGGGCATCCGGCGGCCGTCCGCGTACACCCCGCAGTCCACCACCGAGGTCGGCTCGCCGGTGTCCGCGGCGCCGGGCTCGGTGTGCTCGCCGTTGTTCAGCAGCCCGCGCATCCGGGCCGCCCAGGCGGCGCCCAGGGGCCGGCCACGGGTCCAACTGCGTTCCGTCATGCCAACCTCCCCCGGCGACGACAAACCAACCGAGGGTACCCACGCCGGGTGGACGACGGCCCACCCGGCGTGCGGGTCCGTCAGCCGCGTACCTCTTCGATCGCCTCGGCGATCCGGCGCACACCCTCGTCGATCTGGTCGACGGTGACCGCGGAGTACGCCAGCCGCAGCGAGCTCTTACCGCCCTCGAGCAGGAAGTCGCTGCCCTTCACGACCGCGACGCCCTTCTTCATCGCGGCCGGGAACAGCTTGTCCACGTCGACGTCCGACGGCAGGTCGACCCAGAGGAAGTAACCACCGTCCGGCTCGGTGAAGGTGGCGCCGGGGATGTGCTTGCGGATCGACTCGGCCAGCACCCGGGCCCGTTCGCCCAGCGCCGCGCTGACCGTCTGGACCGACTCCTCGATGTCGCCGGACACACAGAACTGGTGGACGATCGCCTCGGACACCATGCCCGGAGAGATGTAGAGGTTGGTGGCCTTCTTCGCGATCGCGTCGATCAGCGCGGCCGGGCCGACCAGGTAGCCGACGCGGACGCCGGGGCAGACCGTCTTGGTGAAGCTGGAGGCGTGCACGACCAGGCTGTTCGAGTCCAGCGACAGCATCGAGGGCAGCGGCTCGCCACGGAACCGGATGTCCACGTACGGGTCGTCCTCGAAGATGATGAACTCGTACTGCTCGGCCAGGGCGAGCAGTACACGCCGCTTCTCCTCGGAGAGCGTGACACCGGCCGGGTTCTGGTAGTTCGGGATGATGTGCGCCAGCTTCGGCCGCACCCCGGACTCGAGCAGCGCGCGCAGCTCCTCGACGTCGATACCGTCCGGCTGGACCGTCACCTGGTGCACCTTGGCGCCCAGGTTCTGGAGGTTGAGCAGCGTCCGGTCGTACGTCGGCTTCTCCACCACGACGTCGTCACCCGGCTTCACCAGGTGGCCGAACAGGAAGGCGTCCGCCTGGAGCGAGCCGTTCGTGACGATGACCTGGTCCGGGGAGACGTTGTGCTTGTCGGCGATCCACTTCCGCAGCGGGAGGTAGCCGACGGAGGTGCCGTACGCGGTCACACCGGCCGGGTCGGCGTCGAAGGCACGGGCGGCGGCGGCCTTCAGGCCCTCCACGTCGACGATGTCCAGGGAAGGGGCTCCACGGGCGAAGGAGATCAGCTGCTCAGCGGTCATGCCCATCAGCTTAGAAGCCGGGTCTATACCATTTCCCCAGCGGCCCTCGCGAGTCCTACGGATGGGACACCTGCCGCTATCCTCGCTGGGCACCCCTCACATCGCTGGAAGGAACCACCCCATGATCGGTCTGGTACTCGCCGCCGGGGCCGGGCGCAGGCTTCGCCCGTACACCGACACGCTCCCGAAGGCGCTGGTCCCCGTTGACGGGGAGACCACGATCATGGACATCTCGCTCCGGAACCTCGCGGCCGCCGGCCTCAAGGACGTGACCATCGTCGTCGGCTACTGCGCCGGCGCGGTCGAGGAGCGCGTCGAGGGCTTCGAGCAGAAGTACGGCGTGAAGATCTCCCTGGTGCACAACGACAAGGCCGAGGAGTGGAACAACGCCTACTCCCTGTGGCTCGCCCGGGACCACTTCGCCCAGGGCGCGCTCATGGTGAACGGCGACACCGTCCACCCGGTCAGCGTGGAGCACACCCTGCTGGCCGCGCGCGGCTCGAGCATCCTCCTCGCCGTAGACACTGTGAAGAAGCTGGCTGACGAGGAGATGAAGACCATCTTCAATGAAGATGGACAGCTCACCAAAATCACGAAGCTGATGGACCCGGCCGAGGCGTACGGCGAGTACATCGGCGCCAACATCATCGAGCCGGCCGCGGCCGGCAAGCTGGCCGACGCGCTGAAGGCGACCTTCGAGCGCGACCCCAACCAGTTCTACGAGGACGGCTTCCAGCTGTACGCGGACCGCGGCGGCGAGGTCCGGGCCGCACAGATCGGCGACGTGCCCTGGGTCGAGGTGGACAACCACGAGGACCTGGCGAAGGCCCGGGACATCGCATGCCGCTACTAGCCCGTAGCGTCCAGACCCCGCTGCACATCGAGGTGCGGCGGGGCGCGGTCGCCGACCTCGGCAAGATCCTCGCCGACGGCCGGATCTCCTCCGGTGGCGAGGTCGCCGTGGTGGTCGGGCCGGGCCTGGGCGAGAAGGTCGTCGACCTGCTCCGCCCGTCGCTCACCTCGGCCGAGATCTTCGTGACCGGCGGCGGCACCCTCGACGCGGCGCTGGAGCTCTCCGGCAAGCTGCGCTCCGGCCACTTCGACGCGGTCGTCGGCATCGGCGGCGGCAAGACCGTCGACACCGCCAAGTACGCGGCGAGCCGCTGGGGCCTGCCGATGGTGTCGGTCGCGACCAGCCTCGCCAACGACGGCATCGCCTCGCCGGTGGCCAGCCTGATCAACGACGGCATCAAGGGGTCGTACGGGGTGCACATCCCGTTCGGCGTCGTCGTCGACCTCGACTTCGTGGAGAACGGGCCGGAGCTGGTCAACCGGGCTGGCATCGGCGACGTGATCAGCAACATCAGCGCGCTCGCCGACTGGGAACTCGCCCGCCGGGTCCGCGGCGAACCCGTCGACGGCCTGGCCGCCTCCCTCGCCCGAATGGGCGCCGAGGCGGTGCTGACCATGCCCGGCGACATGTCCGACGACGCGTTCGTCACCGTCCTGGCCGAGGCGCTGATCTCCAGCGGTCTGGCGATGGCGGTGTGCGGCAGCAGTCGGCCGTCCAGCGGCGGCTGCCACGAGATCATGCACGCCATCGACTCGCTCTTCCCGGCCACCGCCTCACACGGTGAGCTCGCCGGGCTCGGTGCGCTGTTCTGCACCTTCCTGCGCGGCGACGAGCGGCGGCTCAAGCAGATGTCCGACTGCCTGCTGCGGCACCAGCTTCCGCGTACGCCGTCCGACGTCGGGCTCGACGTCGAGCAGTTCGTCCAGGCCATCGAGTTCGCGCCGCGGACCCGGCCGGACCGCTACACCATCCTGGAACACCTCGCCATGACGCCGGAGCAGACCCGGCAGAAGCTGGCCGAATACAACGATGCCCTCGCGACCCTCTGAGTCCGGCCACGGCGCCGGTCACCCTCCCGTCGAGGGTGGCCGGCCGCCGACGGCCCGGTCCGCTCCGGTCAATCCCACCCGGATCGACAATCCCGCGCCGTCTCCCGCCACCGGGCCGCCCGGACCTTCCGGCAGACCCTTCACCGGTACGCCGAACGCCGGCTCTCCCGGGCCTTCGGGCAAACCCTTCACCGGTACGCCCACCGCCGCCGACTACTACGCGGTCAACCGTGGCGGCGGCCTCTTCAGCGAGGCGATCAGCCAGCGCATCGGCGCGCGGATCGCGGTCAGCGCACACAAGCGCCGCCTCACGCCGACCGTGCTGACCATCCTCAACCTGGGACTCGGCTGCCTGACGTCGTTCATCGTCATCGCGGCCGCCGGCCCGGTCGCCGACGGCCGCGTCTGGGCCGCGCCGATCGGCCTGCTCGCGCTGATCGGCTGGCAGATGGCGTACGCGTTCGACTGCTCCGACGGCCAGCTGGCCCGGGTCACCGGGCAGAGCAGCCCCGCCGGTGGCCGGCTGGACGTGCTCTGCGACGTGGCCGTCCAGGCGTCGCTGGTGGCCGCGCTGTCCGCGACCGCCGCCGCCCAGGAACCGGACACCCCGGCGTGGCTGCTCGCCGCCTTCGCCGCCACCTGGATGGTCAACCTGGTCACCTCGGTCATGCAGACCGGCAGCCAGGCCGCCAGCATGGTGACCGGCAGGTCGCTGCCGATCCGCGCGGCCAAGCTGGTCCGCGACTACGGCGCGGTCATCGCCCTGGCCGGCGTGGTGCTCACGGTGGCACCCCAGTTCGCGGTGTGGTTCGTCGCCCTCTTCACCCTGATCAACGGCGGTTTCCTCGCGGCAAGCATCGCCTTCGCCGGCCGAGAGTCCCTAAAGGCCTGAGCCGAGCCCACACAATCCCCCACCCGTGCGCGCCCACTCACGCGACAACCGCAGCCCGCGCACACGGGGAGGGGAGCGTGTGACGGCGGCGGGCGTTTCGGTGGGCGCGGGCTTCCTCGTACCGGGGATGGGGTTATTTGTGGGCGTGGCGGGACATGTCCTCGTAGATGGAGATCAGGCGGGGTGTGAGGACGTCGGGGTGGAAGTGCTGCTGGTAGCGGGCACGGGCGGCGACCGCCGCGGCGGGGGCGCCGGCCCGGGCCAGCGGGAGCGCGGCGGCCAGGGCGGCGGGGTCGGGCTCGGCCAGCCAGCCGGCGGCGTCGGGACCGCTACCGACCATGTAGGGGATGCCGCCCACCGCGGTGCCGAGGACCGCGCGGCCGGTGGACATCGCCTCCAGGATCACCGTGGGCAGGACGTCTTCCCAGGTGGGGACAGCGATCACCACGGCTGAGTCACGGCGGGCCGCGGTCATCCCGGCCCGGTCCAGCGGGCCCAGGTAGGTGACGTCGGACCGATCCCGGTCAGCCTGCTCGGCGAGCGGCCGAAGTTCGCCGTCACCGGCGATGCGCAGGGTGCCGAGGCTGCCGTCGGGGTGCCGTCGCCAGGCGTCGAGGAGCAGGCCGAGGCCCTTCTCGGGGGACAGCCGGGCGCCGTAGAGGAAGCCTTCGCCCAGCGGTGCGGGGGTGCCGGGGTCAGGCAGGCCGTTCGGCTTGATCACGATGCGGTCGTCCGGGATGCCGTAGTCGGCCAGGTGCGCGGCGATCTTGTCGGTGAGGGCGATGTAGCGGTCCACCGAGCGCCAGGTCGGCCGGTGCACGGCCAGCGTGGTCGCCATGATCGCGCTCTGTGCCGCCGAGCCGCGGTAGCAGCGGTTCTTGACCGCCGGCCAGCCGAGCAGCTTGCCGCGGCAGTCCTGGCAGTTGTGCCCGTCCCGGAAGTACAGCCCCGAGGAGCAGACCTGCCGGTAGTTGTGCACGGTCTGGACCACCGGGACGCCTTGCGCGTGGGCGGTCCGGATCACCCACGGCGAGAGCAACGGGTACGGGTTGTGCAGGTGCAGCGCGTCCGGCTTCTCCGCGGCCAGCAGTGCGGCCAGGTCACGTTGGGCCTCGGCTCCGTAGACCGGCGAGATCGGGAGCAGCGCCTTCCCCGCCAATGACAGCGAGCCGATCGAGTCGGAACTGCGCTGGAACGGCACCACGTCGACCCCGGCCGCCCGGAGCTGACCGATCTCCGTGTCGACGATGACGTTCTCGCCGGAGGGGATCGCCTCGCGGTACCGGTTGTGCGCTACCACCACCTTCATGCCGGCAAACGCTACCGTGAGGGAATGCCCGAACTCCCCGAGGTCGAGGCGCTCGCGGCATACCTGCGCGAGCGGGCCGTCGGCCACGCCGTGCAGCGCTTCGAAGTGGCCTCGTTCAGCGCCCTGAAGACCTACGATCCGGCGCCCACCGCACTCGCCGGCATGCCGCTGACCACGGCCGGCCGGCACGGCAAGTTCCTCGACGTGGGCCTCGGTGACGACCTGCACCTGATCGTCCACCTGGCCCGGGCCGGCTGGCTGCACTACCGGGACTCGTTCAAGTCGCCGGCCCCGCTCAAGCCGGGCAGCGGGCCGATCGCGGTCCGGGTGCGGCTGGACGACGGCTCCGGGTTCGACCTGACCGAGGCCGGCACCCAGAAGTCCCTCGCCGTCTACCTGGTGCGGGACCCGGCCGAGGTGCCCGGCGTGGCCCGGCTCGGCCCGGACGCGCTGGCCGTCTCCCGGGACGAGTTCGCCGAGCGGATCCGCGGCCGCAACGGGCAGATCAAGGGTGTCCTGGTCGATCAGGAGGTGCTCGCCGGGATCGGCAACGCCTACTCCGACGAGATCCTGCACGCGGCCAAGTTGTCCCCTTTCGCACTTACCGGAAAGCTGACCGACGAGCAGATCGACACGCTCTACGCGGCGATGCGGGAGATCGAGACCGACGCCGTCGAGCGGTCGGTGGGGCAGAAGGCCGCTGAGCTCAAGGGCGAGAAACGAGCCGGGATGCGGGTCCACGCGCGAACCGGCCTGCCCTGCCCGGTCTGCGGCGACACGGTCCGGGAGGTGTCCTTCGCCGACAAGAGCCTGCAGTACTGCGCGACCTGTCAGACCGGCGGAAAACCGCTGGCTGATCGACGGCTCTCCAAGCTGGTGCGGTGATCCTGCCACGAAATCATCACTGTGCGTACATGTAAGGATTGCGGCCGCAACGTCACCTTCTCTCCGGCCGATCCATCGGTATAGTGGCCCGGTCCATGGCAACCGTTGTGACGCGAACGGGTAGCGGCGGACCCGCCGACGATCCCAAGGTCGTGGCGGTGCGTAATCTTTTTCCGGATGCGGGAGGACGTAGGCGAAGTGACTACTAGCCTGCATCGCCCATCTACCGACAACAGCAGCCGGAGCAAACCCGTGCGGTACGAAAGCTTCGAGTGGCAGGAACAGCCACCGAGCAACGGGGTGCCCCGCAACGTCTGGAGCCGCACGAGCCGTCGCCTCTCCCGTTGGCACCGGCCCTACACGTTGGCTCTGATCGTGCTCGACCTGCTCTCGGTGGTCGGCGCCAGCTACATCGCCAGCTTCCTCGAGAAGTCGCGGGCCGGCTTCTCGACCTCCGAGTCGTTCCTCCTCTACGCCTACATCGTGCTGCCGCTCGGCTGGCTGCTGGTGCTCTGGACCAACGGCACCTACGACCGCCGTTACCTGGGGCTGGGCAGCGAGGAGTTCAAGCGCGTCGTCCGCGCGTCGGTCACCGTCGTGGCCTGCGTGTCGCTGCTGGCGTTCGCCACCAAGGCCGACCTGTCCCGCGGGACCGTCGCCACCGTGTCGCTGAGCGCCCTGCTGCTGATCCTCATCTGCCGGGTGACCGCCCGGCAGTTCCTGCACTTCGCCCGGCGCAGCACCGGGCACGGCGCGCACCGGATGGTGCTGGTCGGCACGCTGCCCGAGGCGCTCGAGGTCTACACCGCGGTCACCCGCAGCCCGGCCGCCGGCCTCATCCCGGTCGCCATCCACCTCACCGACGGCTACGCGGCCGCCCGCGGCATCGAGACGCCGGTCCCGGTCTACGCCGGACGGGACGTGCTCTCCCTGGTCCGCGAGGTCGGCGCCGACACGATCGCGGTCTGCGGTTCGGCCAGCGCCGAGCCCGGTGAGCTCCGCCGCCTGGCCTGGCAGCTGGAGGGCACCGGCGTCGACCTGGTGGTCGCGCCGCAGCTCACCGACATCGCCGGGCCGCGCGTGCACATCCGCCCGATCGAGGGTCTGCCGCTGCTGCACGTCGAGGAGCCGACGCTCTCCGGCCCCGGCTGGCTGGTCAAGAACCTGATGGACCGGGTCGCGGCGGGCCTCGGCCTGCTGATGATCAGCCCGATCCTGGCCTTCATCGCCCTCGGCATCCGCCTCTCCGACCCCGGTCCGGTCTTCTTCCGGCAGACCCGGGTCGGCCACGACGGCCGCACCTTCCGGGTGTGGAAGTTCCGGACCATGTACGTGGACGCCGAGGAGCGCAAGGCCACGCTGGACGAACTCAACGAGTCCGACGGCATGCTCTTCAAAATGAAGCAGGACCCCCGCATCTTCACCTTCGGCGCGAAGCTGCGGGCCACCTCGATGGACGAGCTGCCCCAGCTGATCAACGTGCTCAAGGGTGAGATGTCCCTGGTCGGACCGCGCCCGCTGCCCGCGGACGACGGCGACTACCTGGGCGACGTCCGCCGGCGTCTACTGGTCCGCCCCGGCATGACCGGCCTGTGGCAGGTGAGCGGCCGCTCCGACCTGTCCTGGGACGAGGCGGTCCGGCTGGACCTCTACTACGTCGACAACTGGTCCCTCACCTACGACCTGAGCATCCTCTGGCGCACCATCTGGGTGGTCCTGAAGCGCAAGGGCGCGTATTAAGCCTCCGGGCGTCGAGACCTCGAACCTTCAAGATCAAAGGCTTGGGGTCGTAGCGGGGTGGTGGGTGCGGACCGTCGCTCCCGCCGAGGGCCCGGCACGGCTCGCTGGCCGCTGACGCGTCCATGACGCGAGCCGCGCCGTGCGACGTGCGTGAGTGGTCGCGCTCCAGAACCCCGTGTCCGTCATGGAGGCCATACTGCCACCGGGGTACGACACTTTTTCGGGGATGGCGCGGCGGGCGTCCACGCGTCAGGATCTGTCCCGTGGCGGGTCAGATCGGAAGCGCGGTGGCGGTCGTCGCCGTGCTGGCCGCGCTCGCCGCCGCGGTGGTCGCCGTCCTGCGCCTGCGGGCCCGGCGGGGCATCGCCACGGCCATGCAGCGGGCCACCTACGACGTGCTGCACACCGCCTCTCTCGCCGCCGAACCGCTGCGTGCCGGGCTTTCGACAGCATCCGCGGGGAAGGCGATCCGGCATCTGCGGGTGCTGGTCGGCGCGGTGGGGCTGGCGATCATCGACGGGACGGACTGCCTGGCCTTCGACGGGCGGGGTGGGCACCACACCGAACAGTTCGCGGCGGCGGCCCGGCGGGCCACGAGATCGCAGCGCTCGGTCGTACTCAATGGGTCTGATCTGGTTTGTGACCGGGTGGACTGTGTGGTCCGCGGCGCCGTGGTGGCGCCTCTGACCGGGCCCGCCGGTCAGGCGGACGCCGCGCTGGTCGCGGTGGCCGACGAGCCGCCGGCGCCGGGCCTGGTGCAGGCGACGCTGGAGACCGCCCGCTGGGCCGGATCGCAGCTTGCGCTGGCCGAACTCGACTCGTCGCGGGAGCGGCTGGCGAGGGCCGAGGTGCGTGCGCTGCGCGCCCAGATCAGCCCGCATTTCATCTACAACGCGCTGACCGCGATCGCCTCGTTCGTGCGCACCGACCCGGAGCGGGCCCGGGAGCTGATCCTGGAGTTCGCCGAGTTCACACGCTATTCGTTCCGGGCGCACGGTGAGTTCACGACGCTCGCCGAGGAGCTGCGCAGCATCGATCGCTATCTGACCATCGAGCGGGCCCGGTTCGGTGACCGGCTCCAGGTGCGGTTGCAGATCGCGCCCGAGGTGCTGCCGGTCGGTCTGCCGTTCCTGTGCCTGCAACCGCTGGTGGAGAACGCGGTCCGGCACGGCCTGTCCCGAAAGCCCGGCGTCGGTATGGTGAGCATCGAGGCGCGCGACGCTGGTGCCGAGTGCCACATCACGGTCGAGGACGACGGGGTCGGCATGGATCCGGCGGTCTTCGGGCGGGACGGTTCGGAGAGTGAGGACGGGCAGCACGTCGGCCTGGTCAATGTGGACGAGCGGCTGCGTTCGGTGTTCGGTGACCACAACGGCCTGATCGTGGAGACGGCCCCCGGAGCGGGTACGAAGGTGAGCATGCGGGTGCCGAAGTTCCATCCTCAGGTCCGGGCGTCGCAATGAGCGAGCTTGCGAGCAAATCATGCCGGCGCCGGAGCGCAGCCGAGGTGACGGCATGAGCCTCGTGGTGCTGGCCGTCGACGACGAGCCTCCGGCGCTGGACGAGCTGGCGTACCTGTTGAACGCGGACGGCCGGGTGGCGCACGTGCACCGGGCCGGCGACGCCACCGAGGCGCTGCGGGTGCTGCGCGACACCGAGGTGGACGCGGTCTTCCTGGACATCCGGATGCCCGGCCTGGACGGCATGGAGCTGGCCCGAATCCTGCGGCGGTTCGCCCAGCCCCCGGCCATCGTGTTCGTGACGGCGTACGACGACGGCGCCGTGGACGCCTTCGACCTGGGTGTCACCGACTATGTGCGCAAACCGGTCCGGGCCGAGCGGCTCGGCGAGTCGCTGCGCCGGGTGGCCGGCCTGCGGTCGGTGCCGCCGCCCCCACCGGACGAGCCGGCCATCCCGGTCGAGCTGGCCGGCACCACCCGGATGCTGCCGCGTTCGTCGGTGCGCTGGGTGGAGGCGCAGGGCGACTATGCCCGCCTGCACACCGGGGACGCCTCGCATCTGGTCCGGGTCTCGCTCGCCACGCTGGCCGAGCGCTGGGCGAACGCCGGTTTCGTCCGCATCCACCGGTCCTATCTGGTGCAGCTGCGCCTGGTCACCGAGCTGCGGCTGACCGGTTCGGGCTATGTGGTGGCGGTGGACGGGGCGGAGTTGCCGGTCAGCCGACGGCACACCCGGGAGCTGAAGGACCGGCTGATCCGCGCGGCGAAGCACGACTGGACCCGTTAATCCACACGGTTATCCACAGCCCCACAGCTTTCTCCACAGAGTTATCCACAGGCTTCCGCGGTATCTCACCAATTCCTGCCAATCACTGTCCGGTCCCGGGCGCACCGGCGTTCCCGGCACAAAGATCCATCTCCACAGGTTGTTCACAACTCCACCGCCTGGCCTGCCCAGGTGGTCAATAAGCTGCTGGGCACCGGCCGGTGGGCCACGGGGGCGCACCGACCGGGACCAGGGCTATTGGGATGGGGTGACGGCGGCGTGGAGACTGTCGAGCGACGGGTTCTCGTCGTGGAGGACGAGCGGGCGATCGCCGACGCCGTGGCCGCACGGCTGCGTGCCGAGGGCTTCCTGGTGCAGGTCGTGGGCGACGGGCCGAGTGCGGTCGCGGCGGCCCGGCAGACGCCGCCGGACGTGATCGTCCTGGATGTCATGCTGCCCGGCTTTGACGGCCTGGAGGTGTGCCGCCGGATCCAGGCGGAGCGGCCGGTCCCGGTGCTGATGCTGACCGCCCGCGGCGACGAGACGGACCTGCTCGTCGGGCTCGCGGTCGGCGCCGACGACTACATGGCCAAGCCGTTCTCGATGCGTGAGCTGGCGGCCCGGGTGCACGCCCTGCTGCGACGGGCCGAGAAGGCTCAGGTCGCCGCTCGTCCACAGCCCCCGACACTGCGGTTCGGCGACGTGGAGATCAACCAGGCGGAACGGCGGGTGCTGCGGGGCGGGGCCGAGGTGCATCTGACCCCGACCGAATTCGATCTGCTGGTGCATCTGGCCGGGCGGCCGCGCACGGTCCTGCCCCGGGAACGGCTCCTTGCCGAGGTGTGGGGCTGGGCGGACACTTCGGGTACGCGTACGGTCGACAGCCACATCAAGGGCCTCCGCCGGAAACTGGGCGCCGATCTGATCCGCACCGTGCACGGGGTCGGGTACGCCCTGGAGGTGGACAAGTGATCACCCGCCTGATGGTGTTCGTCCACAACCTGGTGGCGCCGGTCTTCGCGTACCTTCCCCGGCCGCTCGACCCGGTCCGGTCGATCAAGGCGAAGCTCTCCCTGGCCCTGGGTTTCGCCGGTGGCGTCGGCCTGCTGGTGTTCCTGTGGAGCATCGACTTCTACCGGGTCGACGTGCTGTGGATCGCCATCGCGGCGGCGCTCGGCCTGGTCACCCTCCAGGTGATGGCGCACGGCGCGACGGTGCCCCTGCGCGAGATGACGGTGGCGGCCCGGGAGATGGCGCGCGGCGACTACACGCACCGGATCGAGACCCGGTCACAGGACGAGGTGGGCGAGCTGGCCACCGCGTTCAACCAGATGGCCGCCGACCTGGCCGCCGCGGACCGGCAGCGGCGTGAGCTGATCGCGAACGTCTCGCACGAGTTGCGTACGCCGATCACCGCGCTGCGTGGCCTGCTGGAGAACATCGTCGACGGGGTGGCCGAGGCCGAGCCGGAGACGATGAAGACCGCCCTGGCCCAGACCGAGCGGCTCAGCCGCCTGGTCGCCGACCTGCTGGACCTGTCCCGGCTGGACGCCGGGGTGGTGCCGATGGACCGCGATCTGATCGACGTGCCGGCCTTCCTCGGGGAGGTGGTCCGGGAGGCGACGGTGAACGCCGAGGGCACCGGACACGACGTGCGCTTCGAGGTGTCCGCGCCCCGGCTGCTGATGCACGGCGACCGGGAGCGGCTGCACCAGGTCTTCGCGAACCTGCTGGACAACGCGGCCCGGCACAGCCCGCGCGGTGGGCTCGTGACGGTCCGCGCCGAGCGCCACGGCGATCACGTGGTGCTCGCCGTCACCGATCAGGGTGGCGGCATCCCGCCCGCGGAGCGCGAGCGGGTCTTCGAACGCTTCACCCGGGGCGAGCGGGCCACCGGCGGCGGCACCGGGCTCGGCCTGGCGATCGCCCGCTGGGTGGTGCAGCTGCACCGCGGCACGATCGCCGTCGTCGAGCCCGACGACCGGCGCGGCTGCCACATCCAGGTACGACTCCCGCTGCAAGCGCTCTGAGGAGTGGAACATGTCGACGGCCACCAACGAACCCGTTACCGGACAATTGGGACAACTTAACGGCCCGTGGCCGCCCTACACCCTGCTCGGCCGGCGCTGGCCGGGACCGGGGCGCCCGGCCTCGTCCGCCACCGTCGTGGCGATCCTCACCGCCTCCGTCGTGGCCGCGCTCAGCGTCCCGCTGGACCGGGCCGGCCTCGGCTGGTTCGTCACCGCCCTGGCCGGCACCGGGGCCCTGGTCGTGGCCCGGGTCATCCGGGTTCCCGAGGCGATCCCGGCCGCGGTCCGGCGCGACACCGGCCACGGCTCGTGGGACCGCTTCTTCTGGGGTACGGCCACCGTGGTCCTGCTGGCGACCGGCACCTTCCGGGCGGCCGGCTGGCTGTTCACGCTCTGCCTGCTGACGGCGACGCTGACCGGCGCGCTGGCGATCACCCACGGGCGGTCGTTGCGGTCGGTGGCGATGACCTACCTGCTCGCGCCGGCGGCCGCCACCCGCGGCGGCCTGTGGATCCTGCGCGGCGTGACCCGGATGCGCGGCCAGGGCTCGGCGGGCGTCCCGATCCGGGTGCTGGCCACCACCGCGGTCTCGATCGCCCTGCTCGCCGTCTTCGGCGGGCTCTTCATCTCGGCGGACGCCGCGTTCGCCCGGGTCTTCGAGGCGGCGATCCCGGAGATCAGCCCGATCACGATCTTCCGGTGGGCGTTCGTGGGTGGCGTCACGGCGGTCCTGCTGACCGCCGCCGCCTTCCTGCGCGCCGCCCCGCCGGCGACCGGCGACCTGGACCGCACCGAGGGCCGCAAGGTGAACCGTCTGGAGTGGGCGGTGCCGCTCAGCCTCCTGGTGCTGCTGTTCGCGGCGTTCGTGGTGATCCAGTTGACCGTGCTGTTCGGCGGCAACCAGCACGTGGTGGAGACCGATGGCCTCACCTACGCCGAGTACGCCCGCAGCGGCTTCTGGCAGCTCTGCGTGGTGACCGCCCTGACCCTCGTGGTGCTGGCCGGGGCGGCCCGGTGGGCGCCGCGCACCGAGCGGGCCGACCGGATCCTGCTGCGCGTGGTGCTCGGCGCCCTGGCCGCGCTCACTCTGGTCATCGTGGCCTCGGCGCTGCACCGGATGAACGTCTACACCGACACGTACGGGCTGACCCGCCTGCGCCTGCTGGTGGCCTGCTGCGAGGCGTGGTTCGGGCTGGTCCTGGTGATGGTGCTGGTGGCCGGGATCCGGATCCGGGCGCCGTGGCTGCCCCGGGTCGCGATCGCCGCCGGTGTGCTCGCCCTGCTCGGGCTGTCGGTGGCCAACCCGGACGGCCTGATCGCCGAGAACCACGTGCAACGGTACGAGGAGACGCAGCGGATCGACCTGCCCTACCTGTCCGACCTGTCCCCGGACGCGGTGCCGGCCCTCGCCGGGCTGGAGAACGAGGCGTACCGGTCCTGCCTGCTGATGGTGATCGGCGAGCGCACCCCGGAGGACTCCTGGCGCGGCTGGAACCTGGCCCGGGAGACGGCCCGCGAGGTGATCGCCGAGCACCCCGAGGACAGCCCCACCTGGTGCTGGGAACAGGTGAACCGGTATTGACAATCAGCGCGGGACGGACAGACTGCCGAACATGGCCGCCGATCCGTCCCCGCGCTCCCGGACCCGGGTGGTGCTGGCTGACGCCGCGCCCCGGCGTGACGGGGCCGACCGGGCCGGCACCGACCTGACCGAGCAGACCCCGATCGGGGAGGCGCTGGTCAAGGGTCTGATGCGGGCCCAGTTGGCGCTCGCGCTGCGGCTCGCTCTGGTGGTCGCGGCCGGCCTCGGGACGCTGCCGCTGCTGTTCGCCGTGGCCCCGGCGGTGGGCGGTTTCAAGGTCTTCGGCGTGCACCTGCCGTGGGTTCTGCTCGGGCTGCTGTCGTTCCCGTTCCTGGTCGGGGTGGGCGCCGCGTACGTCCGCTGGGCGGAGCGCAACGAGCAGGACTTCGCGGCGCTGATCCGCAGGCCGGAGCGGTGAACCCGTACCTGGCGCCCGGCCTGATCCTGGTCCTGCTGCTGACCGTGGCGATCGGCGCGTACGGCCTGCGCTTCGCCCGGACCACCTCGGACTTCCTGGTTGCGTCCCGGTCGGTGAGCCCGTCCTGGAACGCGGCCGCGATCAGCGGCGAGTACCTGTCCGCCGCGTCCTTCCTCGGTGTCGCCGGCCTGGTCCTGCGCTACGGCGTCGACGTCCTCTGGTACCCGGTCGGCTTCGCCGCCGGCTACCTGGCCCTGCTGCTGTTCGTGGCGGCCCCGCTGCGCCGCTCCGGTGCGTTCACCCTGCCCGACTTCTGCCAGGTCCGGCTCCGGTCGCGGCCGTTGCGGCGGCTGGCGACCGCCTTCGTGCTGTTCATCGGCTGTCTCTACCTGCTGCCGCAGTTGCAGGGCGCGGGGCTGACGTTCAGCACGCTGACCGGCGGCTCCTACGCCTGGGGCGCGCTGGTGGTCAGCGTGGTGGTGACCGCGAACGTGGCGTTCGGCGGGATGCGGGCGATCACCTTCGTGCAGGCGTTCCAGTACTGGCTGAAGTTGACCGCGCTGGCCGTACCGATGATCTTCTTGATCCTGCAGTGGCAGTCGGACGGCCGCCCGCAGGTGACGCCGCCGGCCGGTGCAGTCTTCCCGGCCGCCACCACCGTCGTGGTGGAGCAGGACGCGGTCCTGGACGGTGTCCGCCCGGTCGAGGCGGGCGAGACGCTGCACTTCGCGGCGGGCGACCCGGTGCCGACGGTGAGCACTGTGGACGCCGAGTTCGGGGACCAGTGGCTCCTGCCCGGCAAGACCGGCCTCTTCGCGACCTACTCCCTGATCCTGGCCACCTTCCTCGGCACCATGGGCCTACCGCACGTGCTGGTGCGGTTCTACACGAATCCGGACGGCGCCTCGGCCCGCCGCACGACGCTCGTGGTGCTCGCCCTGGTCGGCCTGTTCTACCTGCTACCCACCCTGTACGGGGTGCTCGGCCGGATCTACACCCCACAACTGCTGATGACCGGCAACACCGACGCCGTGGTGCTGCTGCTGCCCGAGGCGGCGCTCGGCGGCGGCCACCTGGGCCGGCTGCTCGGCGCGCTGGTCACCGCGGGCGCGCTGGCCGCCTTCCTGTCCACCTCGTCCGGCCTGCTCACCAGCGTCGCCGGGGTGATCTTCACGGACGTGCTCAGATCCGGCCGCAGCGGCTCGATCCGCGACTTCCGGCTGGCCACCGTGCTGGCCGCGCTGGTCCCCACGACCCTGGCCCTGTACGTGTCCGACATGGACGTCTCCCGCGTCGTCGGCCTGGCCTTCGCGGTGGCCGCCTCCAGCTTCTGCCCGCTGCTGGTGCTCGGCATCTGGTGGCGGGGGCTGACCGACGCCGGTGCGATCGCCGGGCTGGTCACCGGCGGCGGCGCGGCCATGGCGGCGGTGCTGGTGACGGTGCTCGGCCCGCCGCTGCCCAGTTCCTTCGCCGAGTTCGTGGGCCAGCCCGCGGCGTGGACCGTGCCGCTGGCGTTCCTGGTCATGGTCGGTGTGTCGCTGATGACCGGCCGCCGCGTGCCGCCGGACGTGGGCGCCACGATGCTGCGGCTGCACGCCCCCGAGTCGCTCCGGACCTGATTTAAGGATCTTTAAGGTAGAACACCCGGCCCGATGGTGAACCACGTTCGTAGATCCGGTCATGACACGTACCTACCGGCGGCCCGGTCAAGACAAGCGCAAGCGCAACATCGTGATCGGCGTGGCGGTCGCCGCTCTGGTCGGTGGCGGCCTGGCGGTCGGCACCGGGCTGAGCAGCGCCTCGACCTTCTGCGACGGCCTGGACGAGCGGATCCGGGAGAATCAGCAGTTCATGGCCCAGCAGCGGGCCAACCCGAACTCGCAGACCGAGGCGATCCTGGCGAACCGGCAGGCGGTCATCGATCTGATCAACGTGCAGAAGGCGCAGGGCGGCTGCGGCGGAGCCCAGGCTCAGGCCCCGGCCGCGAAGCCGACCACCACCGCTCCGGCCGCAAAGCCCACCACGGCCGCACCGGCCGCGAAGCCGACCACCGCCGCTCCGGCCGCTCCGGCTGCTCCGGCTGCTCCGGCCGGGAACGGCCAGGTCGTCTGCCCGGGCTCGACCGTGACCCTCTCCGGCGAGGGCGGCGCGCCCGCCGCGTCCAGCGGCACCCACCCGGTCGGCACCGTCCTGAGGGTCCGGAACCTGGACAACAACAAGAGCATCACGGTGACCGTGACAAGCGTTTCCGGCAGCTGCGTGCTGCTCAACAACGCCGCCTTCGAAGAGGTTCGGGAGCCCGGGAAGTTCCTGATCCGGCGGGCCGTCATCGAACGGGTGGGCTGACCGCCCAAGCTGTCCTCGGCACTGCGGCCGGAACGCTACACGCGTTCCGGCCGTAGTCCGTCCCGGCGGACGAAGATCCGGCGGCGCTGCAACGCGTTGCCTGCGGGGCCGAGCACATAACCGTCTATCCACATCCACCCGTCGTAGGTGATCCGCGGGTCGACCCGGATGATCCGCAGGTTCAGTGCCCGGTCACCGGAGAACTGCACGCTCGCCTCGGGACCGACGTGGACGATGTCACCCGGGCGCAGCACCACCTGAGTCATGCCTAAAAAAATAGTAGTTGATCAATAAATGCGGATAGCGGCGTGCGCAATCTGTAAACGGGAGAATGATCGGATGAATCCCGACGCGCCGGGTGGCCGCATCCACTCCACCGATCCGTTCGCCGTTCCGGATGCCGACAAGTCGCAGGTCCGGCGGCTGCGGGGCCGGTTCGCGTCGACCGTGACGCTGTGGACGACGCCCGGACCGGCCGGGCTGACCGTCTCGTCCGCGGTGGTCGCCGACGGGGACCCCGGCCGGGTGCTCGGGCTGATCGACGAGGAGAGCGAGTTCTGGGCGGCGGCCTCCGCGGCCGGCCGGTTCGCGGTGACGCCGCTCGGGCCGGGCGACCGGCAGCTGGCCGACCGGTTCGCCGGGCTCTTCCCCGCCCCGGGCGGCCCGTTCGCGACCGGGGAGTGGCGCCGGACCGAGTTCGGGCCGGTCCCCGCACACGCCGCCACCTGGGCCGGCTGCCGGCTCACGGAGACCCGTCCGTGCGGGTGGGCGCTGCTACTCGACGGGGTGATCGAACGTGTCGAGACCGGAAGCGCGGGATCACCTCTGATCCACTATCGGGGCAGGTACACCGAACTGGCTTGATTGCCGCTCAGCGCAGTCAGGCCGCCACTCAGCGCAGACCTCGACCGGCGGCCGGTGACACGGCTCACTCCTTCGTACGGTGCCGGAAAGTCCGCCCCCACGAAGGTGGTGAAAACCCGTGCCGGCATCCGCCGAGAGATATCTCGAAGTGCAGAACTCCGAGGAGTTCGCTCAACTGCGCCACCGCTTGCGCAGCTTCATCTTCCCGACGACGGTCGCGTTCATCGTCTGGTACGCGCTGTATGTGCTGCTCTCCGCGTACGCGCGGGACTTCATGGCCATCAAGCTGGTCGGCAACATCAACGTCGCGCTGGTCTTCGGCGTCCTCCAGTTCGTCTCCACGTTCCTGATCGCCTGGTACTACGCGCGGTACGCGGCGCAGAAGCTGGACCCGCTGGCCGACAAGATCCTGCACGACATCGATGAGAAGCCCGCGGCCGCCGCCACCGCCGCCGAGGGGAGCCAGGACTGATGGCCGCTCCACAGCTCCTGGCCGCCGAGGCCGCGTCCAGCTCCCGGTCGCTGACCATCACGCTGTTCCTGATCTTCGTGGCGATCACCCTGGGGATCACCGTCTGGGCCAGCCGGCAGACCAAGACCGCCACCGACTTCTACGCCGGTGGCCGTCAGTTCTCCGGGTTCCAGAACGGCATGGCCATCGGTGGCGACTACATGTCGGCGGCGTCCTTCCTCGGCATCGCCGGCATCATCGCCCTGTACGGCTACGACGGCTTCCTCTACTCGATCGGCTTCCTGGTCGCGTGGCTGGTGGCGCTGCTGCTGGTCGCCGAGTTCCTGCGCAACTCGGGCCGCTACACGATGGCCGACGTGCTGGCCTTCCGGATGCGCCAGCGCCCGGTCCGTACCGCGGCCAGCGTCTCCACCATCGTGGTGTCGGTCTTCTACCTGATCGCCCAGATGGTCGGCGCCGGCGCGCTGGTCTCGCTGCTGCTGGGCATCAAGCCGGGCGCCACCTTCCTGGGTATGGACGCCGACACCGCCAAGGTCGCCACGATCATCCTGGTCGGCGCCCTGATGATCATCTACGTGACGGTCGGCGGCATGAAGGGCACCACGTACGTCCAGATCGTCAAGGCGTTCATGCTGATGGGCGGCGCCCTGATCATGGTGCTGCTGGTGCTGGCGCACTACAAGTTCAACCTGTCGGCGCTGCTCGGCGACGCGGCCGCGCAATCCGGCAAGGGTGACGCCTTCCTCGAACCCGGACTCCGGTACGGCGTGGAGACGGCCGGCGACGCGGCGAAGACCTTCTACAGCAAGATGGACCTGCTCTCGCTGGGCCTCGCGCTGGTGCTCGGCACGGCCGGCCTGCCGCACATCCTGACCCGGTTCTACACCGTGCCGACCAGCCGGATCGCGCGCAAGAGCGTGCTCTGGGCGATCGGCATCATCGGCACGTTCTACCTGTTCACCCTGGCCCTGGGCTTCGGCGCGGCGGCTCTGGTAGGCGGCAAGAACATCACCGCCCAGGACAAGGCGGGCAACACCGCCGCCCCGCAGCTCGCCCAGCAACTCGGCATCGACTACCTGGGCGGCGACACCGGCGGCGCGATCATGCTGGCCGTCATCGCGGCCGTCGCCTTCGCCACCATCCTGGCCGTGGTCGCCGGCCTCACCCTGGCATCGTCGTCGAGCCTCGCGCACGACTTCTACGCCAGCGTGATCAAGCGGGGCACCGCGTCGGAGCGGCAGGAGGTCAGCGTCGCCCGGATCGCCGCCCTGATCATCGGCGCCATCGCGATCGCCCTGTCGATCTTCGCGCAGAGCCTGAACGTGGCATTCCTCGTGGCGCTCGCGTTCGCGGTGGCGGCGTCGGCGAACCTGCCGGCGATCCTCTACAGCCTGTTCTGGCGGAGGTTCAACACGGCGGGCGCGCTCTGGTCCATCTACGGCGGCCTCACCACCGCGGTGGTCCTGGTGTTCTTCTCGCCGGTCGTCTCCGGCTCGCCGACCGCGATGTTCCCGGACCAGGACTGGCACTGGTTCCCGCTGTCCAACCCCGGCATCATCTCCATCCCGCTCGGCTTCTTCTTCGGCTGGCTCGGCACGGTCATCAGCAAGGAGACCGACCCGGAGAAGTACGCGGAGCTGGAGGTCCGGTCCCTGACCGGGCACGGCGCGCACTGAGGGTCGTTCGCGACCTACGTTGACCCGGGATCGGCGCGTGTGAAGGCAACACGTCTCCACCGTCGCGAACGATCCTCAGTTGACTTCATCCCAGTGCACGGGCCGGCGTAGTCGCCAACGCCGGCCCGTGACCGTGTCGTCACTCTCCTCCCACCTTCGTGCCGAAGCGCCTCGGAGTCACAGATCACCGGCTCTTACTCCGTAACCTGGAGTCATGTCAGCCACCACCTCCCCCAGCGGCAACTCTTCCGGACGAGCGTCCGTGCCCGGCCGGCCCGACTCCCGGGACTGGCCCCCGCGAGGTGGATCCGGGCCCGCCGCACCGGGCGGTCCGCGCGGCCCGGCCGGTCCCGGCCGGGGCCGCTCCTACCGCGGCCGCCGACCGCGGCCCCGCTGGGGCCGGATCGCTCTGGTGGTCGGCGCGGTGATCGTGGTGATCGCCCTGGTCGCCGGCGTCACGGCGTGGGGCTACGTCTCCGGTCTGGACGACGACCTGAAGCGCACCAACGCCTTCTCCGACATCACCACGGACCGGCCGGCCAAGACGGTCGAGGGCGCCTTCAACATCCTGTTGGTCGGCACCGACTCCCGGGACCCGGACGCCAAGCAGGACCAGGCGAACCAGTGGCGCGCGGACACGCTGATCCTCATGCACGTGCCGGCCGACCACAAATCCGCGCAGCTCATCTCGATTCCGCGGGACCTGTGGGTGGTCATCCCGAGCGGGAACAACGCGCCGTGCAGTTCCGGCAGCCGAGCCAAGATCAATGCGGCGTTCGCCTTCGGTGGCCTGCCCCGCGCGGTCCGCACCGTCGAGTGCATGACCGACGTGCGCATCGACCACGTGATGGCGATCGACTTCGGCGGCTTCAAGGAGGTCACCGACGCGCTCGGCGGTGTCGACCTGTACGTGGAGCAGGACACCAAGTCGATCCACAAGCCGTTCCGCCAGTTCAAGAAGGGCATGATGCACATGAACGGTGCGCAGGCCCTGGACTGGATCCGGCAGCGCAAGCAGTTCGCCCGCGGCGACTTCGCCCGCATGCAGCACCAGCAGGAGTTCCTGAAGGCGATCATGGACAAGGCGGCGAGCAGCGGCACGCTGAGCAACCCGGCGAAGCTGAACGCGTTCCTGAACTCGGCGACGGCCGCCGTCACGGTCGACGAGAACTTCTCGCTCAAGGACATGGTGCTCCAGTTCCGCAACCTGCGCGGGGAGAACCTGACGTTCCTGACCAGCCCGAACCAGGGCGGTCAAACGATCAACGGCCAGTCGGTGGTGGTCTCCGACCGGGAGAAGGCGCTGGCCCTCTACCAGGCGGTCGTCGACGACAAGGTGGACGAATGGCTCCAGGCGAACCCGGTGAAGAAGTAAGCGCGAACTGTCAGACGGCTATGACTTCATTCTGAAACCGGAAGGATCTTCAACCGACGCGGATTCTGTCCGTAAGGTAATGCAGCCCCCGATCTCCCCCAGGAGTGCTGCATGACCGTCGCCGCAGACCGGCCCACCGAGGTTCCGGCGGCGCCGCCCGCGGCCCGCCGGAAACGCCGTTCGCCGCTCTGGGCGCGGCTCACCACGACGTTCGGCGTGGTGCTGCTGGTGGCGAGCGGCGGCGGTCTGGTCGGCGGCCGGATGGTGGTCAAGCAGACCACCTCGACGATCGCGGTCGACAACCTCACCGGTGACGCGAAGAAGACCACCGCGGAGGGTGGCGGGTCGACCATCGAGGGCCCGATCGACATGCTCCTGATGGGCGTCGACGCCCGGGAGCGCTGGGCCGACGATGCCCTGCACTCCGACACGATCATCATCCTGCACATCCCGGCCACCCACGATCAGGCGTACCTCATCTCGGTCCCCCGGGACACCGAGGTCGAGGTCCCGGCGTTCGCCAAGAGCAAATACGAGGGCGGGACGGTCAAGGCCACCGAGGCGTTCTACTGGGGCGCGCAGAACGGCGCCGGGATGGCCGGCGGCTCACAGTTGCTGGCCAAGACGCTGAAGAACATGACCGGGATCAGCTTCGACGGCGCCTCGATCATCAATTTCGGTGGCTTCAAGAGCGTGATCGACGAGCTCGGTGGCGTGGAGATGTGCGTCGACCAGCAGGTCACCTCGAAACACATGGTCCTGGTGGACGGCAAGCCGATGTACCTGGCGGAGGCCCGGGAGGCCGGCGAGTCCGGCAAGCCGGTCGTGCACAAGGTGGGCTGCCGGGAGATGGAGGGCTGGGAGGCGCTCGACTACGCCCGCCAGCGATACGGGCTGAAGAACGGCGACTACGACCGGCAGCGGCACCAGCAGCAGCTGATCAAGGCGATCGCGAAGAAGGCCTCGGAGGGCGGGGTCCTGAGCAACCCGCTGAAGATCAATTCTCTGGTCAAGGCGGCCGGCAAGGCGTTCACCCTGGACACCGGCCAGATCGAGCTCACCGACTTCGTCCTCGGGCTGAAGAACGTCGCGGCCAACGACCTGGTGCTGCTGCGCACCAACAACGGCACCTTCTCCGGCAACAACAGCGGGCGTGAGGTCTTCAACGAAACCAGCCTGAAGATGTTCCAGGCGGTCAAGAACGACACCCTCGCCGAGTTCGTGCTCGATCACCCGGACGTCATCGCCAACGAGAAATGACCCCTTCCAACCACCCCGGCCGCCGCCCCTGAAGCGGACTGAAGACTCCCCCAACTAGGCTGTCACCCGTGTTCGGACCTCAGGTTCCCAGCGTCACCGCTGATCAAGTCGCTCCCGGCGCCTACCTGCTCGACGTTCGCGAGCCGGACGAGTGGACGGCCGGCCACGCGCCCGGCGCGCACCACCTGCCGATGATGGAGGTGCCCGCCCGGATGGCCGAGGTGCCGTCCGACGGCGAGGTCGTCGTGGTCTGCCGGGCCGGTGGACGTTCCGGGCAGGTCGTGGCCTACCTGATGAACAACGGCTGGGACAACGTGCGCAATCTCGACGGCGGCATGCAGGCGTGGGCCGCCGTCGGCAAGGACGTGGTGAGCGAGGACGGGCAACCGGCCCGCGTGCTGTGACCGGGTACCGTCCTCTCGTCTTCGCGCATCGAGGGGGCGCCGACGCACTGCCCGAGCACACGCTCGGGGCCTATCTGCGCGCTCTGGACGAGGGCGCCGACGGCCTGGAGTGCGACGTCCGCCTCACCCGGGACGGTCACCTGGTCTGCGTGCACGACAGCCGGCTGGACCGGACCAGCAACGGCCGGGGCCGGGTCAGCTCGAAGACCCTGGCCGAGCTGGACGCGCTGAACTTCGGCTCCTGGCATCCCGGCTACCCGGCCGACGCCAAGCTCCCCGACCTGTCCCGGCTGCTGACCCTCGAGCGGTTGCTCGACGCGGTCCACTCCAGCGGGCGGCCGGTCCGGCTTCTGATCGAGACCAAACACCCTTCCCGGTACGGCGCGGAGGTCGAGCGCCGGCTTGTACGGATGCTGCGGCACCACGGTCTGGCCGATCCGAAGCCGGACGCCGACGTACAGGTGACGGTGATGTCGTTCGCGGCGCTCGCACTGCGCCGCATCCGTGCCCAGGCGCCCACCCTGCCCACCGTCTACCTGCTCGAACTGGTGCCGCCGGGGGTCGGACGCGGCCGGCTGCCGTTCGGCGCGCAGACCGCCGGGCCCGGTGTCGACCTGGTCCGGGCGCGGCCCACCCTGCTGCCGGCGATCAAGGCGGCCGGACATCAGGCGTACGTGTGGACGGTCAACGAACCGGCCGATCTCGAACTGGTCCTGGAGCACCGCGTGGATGGCGTGATCACCGACCGTCCCCGGTTCGTGCTGGATCACCTCGCCCGGATGTGACGTCCACCACCAGATGCCACTCAACCGCAGGGTTCGCTTAGGTTCATCTGCCCAAAAGCCGCCGAGCGAGGCAAACTCGCAGGCATGCCGGACCGTCCCGACTACACGGCGCTGACCCGGGGTCAGCTCGCGGCCCTCGCCCGCGTCGAGTCCGGCGACGCCGGCCTGTCCGTGCTGCAGCAGCTCGTCCGGCTCGCCGGGGAGACGCTGGGCGCCCGTGGCACCGCCTTCGCCGAGTCCGCCGACGACCACGGCCGGATCATCGCGGCCACCGGGGTGTGGGCCGCCGTCGTGGGCCGCCGGGTGACGCATCCGGCCGAGCCGCGGCTCGACGACGAACTCCTGCACCTGATCGAGGGCGGCGACCCGCGGTCGATGCTGGGCGCCCGCTGCCCGGGCCGGGAGACTCCGGTCGGCTCCCTGCACGTCTACCTCGACGGCGAGCCCGGCCCCGAGCACCGGGACGTGCTGGAGCTGCTGGCCAGCCTGATCGGCCGTCTCTACCGGAGGGGCTCCGGTCTGCCGGCGCACGGTCCGCCGGCCCCCGAGGAGGTGCGCCGGGACGCGGACCGCGACCTCTGGGTCGCGGTCACCAGCCACGAGCTGCGCACCCCGGTCACCGTGATCAAGGGGTACGCGGACACGCTCACCAACCACTGGGAGACCCTGGGCGAACCGGGGCGGCGCGAGGCGGTCCGGGTGATCGGGGCACGCGCCGGTGAGCTGGCCCGGCTCGTGGACCGGCTGCTCTCCGCCGCCAGCGAGGAGGACGGTTCGGTGGGCGCCTCCCCGGCCGGCCCGTTCGATCTGGTGGAGGCGCTCCGTGAGGCGGCCGGCGAGTTGCCCGCCGACCTGCGGCAGCGGCTGCTGCTGGGGCATCTGCCGACGGATCTGCCGAAGGCGTACGGGAACCGCGACTCGATCGCGACCATCCTCACCGAGCTGGCCACCAACGCCGAGAAGTACTCGGATCCGGACGGCACGGTCGAGGTGTGCGCCGGAGTCGACGACGACACGCTGCGGTTCCGGGTCACCGACCGGGGCGCCGGGATCGCGCCGGAGCACGTGGAGCACGCCTTCGACCGGTACTGGCAGGCCGACCCGGGGCCGCACCGGCCGGGCGCGGGGCTCGGCCTCTACCTGGTCCGGCGGCTGGTGGAGCGGCAGAACGGCTGGGTCTCGCTGCGCCCGCGGGAGGGCGGCGGCACGGTGGCCGAGGTCCGCCTGCCCCGGGCGTGACACTTTTCGGCGACACACCGGGGTGGCCCACGTCACCGGTTCGCGGGAGGGGCGCTTACGCTGGTTCCCCGTGAGCAAGCGTCGCAAGTCCCGCGAAACCGCACCGAAAACGAAGGTGCGCGACATCTTCGTCGCCCGGCCCTTCGAGGGCCTGGCCGACGAGCCGGAATGGGTCGCCCTGCGTGAGCTGGTCCCGGCCGCCTCCGCACCGTTGACCCTCAAACCGGAGATCGTCGAGGAGTACGGCGACCGCTCGGTGATCCTCTCCACCGTGCTGCCGATGGCGTGGCCGGCCATGTCCCGCCGGGACGGCAAGGTCCTGATCGGTCTGCAGCGGCACGTCCAGTCCGGTGACGTCTCCCGCGACCTGGCGGTCGCCATCCTGAACGCGCTGTCCACCGAGCCGGGCAACACGGTCTCCGTGCCGGCCCTGCCCGGCCCGGGTCTGCGCTTGCAGGATCTGCTCGTCGACGGGTCGCTCGAGATCACCATGCAGGATGGTTTCGAGTACTGGCTGGACGTCGACCAGATGCAGGACGCCACCGTGAAGGCGTCGCTGGAGCGCGCCAACGCCTCGATCTACCCGACCGTGCGGATGGCCGCGGCCAAGGCCGCCTACTGGTGCCGGGTGGCGCCGGACAAGAGCCACATCCGCTGGGTGCTGAGCGAGCCGGAGGACCGGGCCCTGGACACGCTGTCCCGGCTGTCCGCCGCCGGGGAGCTGCTGCTCGGCGAGGACACCAAGTTCGCCGGCATGTTCCGGGCGCACGGACTGCTGGTTCCGGTCTGGGACATCCCGGGCGAGCCGGAGGGGGCCGAATTCGAGTCGGCACTGGCCGACTTCGCCAAGCGGTACGCCGACACCCTCGCCGTCGACGGCCCCCTGGACGCCGCCGCCCGCCGCGCAAAGCAGGGCCTGATCGGCCGCCAGTTGACGCTGCGTTGAATTGCCGGTTTGAGGGGTTGGAGCGCAACCACTCACGCACGTCGCCCGGTGTGGCTCGTGTTTTGGACGCGTCAGCGGCCAGCGAGTCGCGCCGGGCCCTCGGCGGGAGCAGCGGTCTGTACCCACCACCCCGCTGCGGCCTCAGGATCTTGACCTTGAATTTGATCTTGAAGAATTCGTCTGATTTTGATCTTTAGAGCGGGTCTCTTTCGATGGGGCAGCTCATGCATCTCGGGCCGCCCCGGCCGGAGCCGAGTTCGCTGCCACTGATCCGGACCACCTCGATGCCGGCGCGTTCGAGCTGGGCGTTGGTTTCGACGTTGCGTTCGTAGGCGACGCAGAGCCGCGGCGCGATGGCCAGGGTGTTGTTGCCGTCGTCCCACTGTTCGCGTTCGGCGGTGACCGGGTCGAGACCGGTATCGATCACCCGCAGCCGGTCGATGCCCATCGCCTCGGCGGCGGCCTCCAGGAACGGCCGGGGCCCACTGACCTTCTGCTCGGTGACGGTCCAGGCCTCCAGGGTGTACGCGATGTTGGGGTACATCACGACGGCGTCGACGTCCACCATGGTGCAGACGGTGTCCAGATGCATGGTGGCGCGTTCCTGGGCGATCGGGACGGCCAGCACGGTGTGCGCGAGGCCGGCCGCGATGACCCGCTGGGCGAGGCGTTCGGCGCCGGCCGGGGTGGTCCGCTCGCCGACGCCGATGGCCAGCACCCGCGGGGCCAGCACCAGCACGTCGCCGCCCTCCAGGTGTTCCAGCGAGGGGTCGAAGAGCAGCTCCGTCCCGGCGAACCGCGGATGGTGCCGGTAGATGGCGTGGGTGAGGGTGGTCTCGCGGCGGCGGGCCGGCATGGCCAGGCTGGTGACCGCCACCCGGTCGCGCACCCAGACCGAGGAGTCGCGGGTGAAAAGCAGGTTGGGCAGCGGATCGATGACGAAGTCGAGCCGGTTCATCATCTCGTAGACCAGACCGCCCCCACCGGACTTGATCTCCTCGTGCGCGAGCCCGGCGATCAGCACCTCGGCCAGCCGGGCGGGCTCCTGATCGGCAAGGTAGTCGGCCACCGTGGCGCGCAGCGCGTCGCCGAGGCGGCGGTCGGAGAGCACGCCGGCGGTCAGTTCGGCGCGGGCCTCCGGCAGGGTCAGCGTCTCGGCGATCAGGTCACCCAGGTGAAGGACCTCGACTCCACGGCTCCGGAGTGCCTCCGCGAAGGCGTCGTGCTCCTCCTGGGCACGGCTCACCCACGGGATGCCGTCGAAGAGCAACGAGTCGTTGTTGCGCGGGGTCAACCTCGCCAGTTCCGATCCTGGCCGGTGCAGCAGTACGGTACGGAGGCGACTGACTTCACTGTCGACGTACACATGGCCGACGTTAGCCGGTACCGAGCGCGATCGGGCCGTGACGTTCTGACTAGATCTTGGGACAGTCATGCATCAGGCTGGGCGGAGCGATAGCTTGAGAAGGTGCGACGATGCACCATGCGAAAGAAGACGTTGTCGTGAATATGTCATTCATCCACACTCATTCTCTTTCTTTCCCGCCCTGTGACCCTGTTCTGTAGGGGAACGAGCACGTACGGTAGTTGGAAAAGAGAGCCCGACTGACCTTTTGCCGGAGGTCTGCAGTGACTGTCTTCCCCGCCCGCCCCGCGCTGCCCATGTCGTCCCAAACCCTCGCCACCGTCGACCGGACCCATCCGTCCCTGCTGGAGGACACGCAGCGGATGACCACGCCGGCCGAGTGGGCCCGCCGTCGCCGCGCCGAACGTGGCGCCCGCCGCATCGAGGCCGCTGGAGCACGCGCTCTCACCCGCCTCGACCGCCTCGGGCCGAACTGGCACATCGTCGACTGGCCGCGGACCGACCTGACCAACGCGTACTACGAACCGAACCCGGCCGACGAGCGTGCCGGATTCCTCGCCATCGGACCCGGCGGTGTCTACGCCGTCACGGTGGCCGACCACGGCCGCTCCCGCGTGCTGATCGCCGGTGACGTCGTCCAGATCAACGGAAAGCGCCCGGAGTATGTGGCCGAGGCCCGTCGTGACGGGCGCCGCGCCGCCAAGGCGATCTCCGCTGTCGTGGGTCTCAACGTCCCGGTGACGCCCGTGCTGACGTTCGTCGGATCCGGGGTGATCAGCGTCCACGGCCTGCCGAAGGACTGTCTGGTCTCCACCGACAAGGAGCTCGACCGCCTCCTGATCGCCGGGGGCGGAAAGATCTCCCCGGCCACCGCGGCCAAGCTGACCGCCGTCGCCCAGCACCCGGGCACCTGGTCGAACGCGCCGTGGCGCCCGAACCATGACTACTCTTCGTATGGCAACGGACAGACGACCGCTGACAAGCGGCTGAGCCGCCGGTAACGTTCCCTGCGACGCCGTCGCTGACCGACGTTCCGCGCCGGTCAGCGACGTCCACAGGAACGAGGAGGAGCCGGTGGCGCATGTTGAGCTCTCCCTCTCGGGAGCGTTCGTACCCCAGGCCCGCACACCGTCCGAGGCCGAGTTCGTCACCAGCGTCGAGCGCTGGTCGATGACGGTCGCGGTGGCCGCCGAGCCGTGCCTGGTGATCGACGTCAACGGCTCGATACTCGCGGTGTCGCCGTCCGGTAGCGAGTTGCTCGGCCTGGGCAAGCCGGCCGAGGCGATCGGTCAGCGGCTCAACGCCGCGCTGCACCTCATCGACTTCACGGCCGGCGGTGGCCGCCTGGAGGAGCCCGAGGCGGAGAACATCCCGCCGCTGCTGGCGCTGCGCAGCGAGCGGCTGGCCCGGGGCCTCATGCGGGTGGTGCCGGGTGACGGCGTGCCCGCGCTGACCGTCGATGCCGTCTCCACGCCGCTCCAGGCGGGCGACCGGATCGGCGGGACACTGACCTTCCTGTCCCCGGTACGCTACTGACGTCCTTTTTGTCCGCGCCGGTGTGGTGTTCAACGCACTTGGCAGGCATTGGACGTTACAGATCCGCAACGTAGTCTGCGAACATGCTCGATCTAGACCTGTTACCGGGTGAATACGCGGTGTGTCGGCTTCCGGCCGGCTCGACCCTGCCCGCCTCGCTGACCGCAGGTCCGGACGACAAGAGCGTCATCTCGGTGACCTGGGGCGTCGACGAACTCTCGGTGATCTGCCCCAACGACCGGGTGCCCGCGGACGCGGTCGCCGACACGGCCTGGCGGTGCCTGCGTGTCGCCGACCTCAACCTGGCCATGACCGGGGTGCTCGCGTCGCTGGTCGGGCCGCTGGCGGAGGCCCGGGTCAACATCGTGACCTTCTCGACGTACGACACGGACTATCTGCTGGTCCCGGCCGTGCGGCTGACCGAAGCAATCAACACGCTCGCCGCGGCGGGCCATCGGATCGCCAGCTGACCTCTCGGCTCATACCATGAGCGCGTGTCCCCCCGCACAGGTCACCTTCCCCTGATGGTGGGAGCGCTGCTGCTGAGCGCCTCCTGTGGCGCCCCACCCCAGGCGCTGCCCACCAGCCCTCCCCTGCCCCGGTTGAGCGTTGCCACGCCGACATCCCGGGCGGCCCCGACCACCCTGCCGACATACACGCCGCCGACCACCGTTTACACCACGACTCCGGTACGGACGACGGTGCCGACGACCATCACCACCAGCCCGAGCCCGACGCGGTCACACGCGCCCCGGTGCACCGGCGAGCCGACCGCGGCACAGATCGTCACCGAGCTCAAGGAGAGCCCAGCGGTGCCGGACAGGGAGCTGACGGTCACCGACGGGCCGTACTGCGCCGGGGCGTGGGCCTTCGCCACGGTCAGCCTGGTCGGTGCCGAGTCCGCCGAGCCGCTGTCGGTCGTCACCACCGGCAAGGGAGCGACCCTCGAGATCGTCACCGCGGGCACCGACGTGTGCAATCCGCGGGTGAAGGCGGAGGCCCCGGCCGGGATCCGGGTGCTCGCCTGCGGTGAGTGATTAGACTTCCGGGAATGCCTGTCCGTTTCGCATACCTCGGCCCGGAGGGCACCTTCACCGAGGCCGCGCTGCGCACCATCCCCGCCGCCGAGCAGGGGGAGCGCACCCCGGCCCGGAGCGTTCCCGAGGCGCTCGAGGCGGTGCGCAGCGGCACTGCGGACGCGGCACTCGTCCCGCTGGAGAATTCGGTCGGCGGGGCGGTCCCGGTCACCCTGGACGAGCTGATCACCGGCAGCCCGCTGATGATCACGCGGGAGGTGCTGCTGCCGGTCGAGTTCGTGCTCGGAGCGCGGACGGCGGCGCCGCTCGCCGCGATCCGGTCGATCGCCGCGCACCCACAGGCGTCCGCCCAGTGCCGGCACTGGCTCCAGGCGAACGTGCCGGACGCGGTCGTCGTCGACGTGCTGTCCAACGCGGCGGCCGCGATCAGCGCGGCCACCGGGGAGTACGACGCGGCCATCTGCGCCCCGATCGGGGTGGGCCGCAACGGGCTCACGGTGCTGGCCGAGAAGATCGCCGACCGGGCCGAGGCGGTCACCCGTTTCGCGCTGCTCACCCGGCCCGGCCCGCCGGCCGCCCCGACCGGGGACGACGTCACCTCCCTGGCCGTGTCGATCCGCCACGATCAGGTGGGGGCGTTGCTGGCGGTGCTGACCGAGTTGGCGGTGCGCGGCATCAACCTGTCCCGGATCGAGTCGCGGCCGACCGGGGAGCAGCTGGGGACGTACGTGTTCTTCCTCGACTGCACCGGGCACGTGGCCGAGCCGCGTCTCGGCGAGGCGCTGCAGGGGCTGCGCCGGATCTGCGCCGAGGTCCGTTTCCTCGGCAGTTACCCGAAGCACCGCCTCCAGCCCGAGGCGCCGGTGGCGGCGCCGCCCGGCCTCTCCGACGACGACTTCGCCGACTCGGCGGACTGGCTGGAGCGGCTGCGCTCCGGGAGCTGACCCGGCCCGGTCAGGCCCACCCGAGCTCGTGAAGCCGCTGGTCATCGATGCCGAAGTGGTGGGCGATCTCGTGCACCACGGTGATCGCGACCTCCTCCACCACGTCCTCCTCGGTGTCGCACACCCTGAGGGTGGGCAGCCGGAAGATGGTGATCCGGTCGGGCAGCGCACCGGCGTAGTCCCAGCCGCGTTCGGTGAGGGCGACGCCCTCGTACACCCCCAGCAGGTCGTCACCGCCGCCCGGCGGAAGGTCCTCCACCAGGAAGACCACGTTGTTCATCAACGACATCAACTCGACGGGGACCTCATCGAGGGCCTCGCCCACCAGCTCCTCGAAACGTTCTGGACTCATGTCGACCGGCACGAGCCCATTGTGCCCGGGTTTCCGGATTTCCGGCGCGACCGGTGCCCGGCCGCGCCGGAGTCCTCAGGACAGCTTGGCGACCAGGCTGATCTCCGCGCCCGGGCTGAGCAGGCGCGAGATCGGGCAGTTCTCCTTGGCACCCGCCGCCAGCTCCTGGAACTTGGCGTCGTCGATCCCGGGGACGTCGCCGACCGTCTCCAGGTCGATGCGGGTCACGCCGAACCCGGCGTCGGTCTTGTCCAGGTGAAGCTTCGCGACGGTCTCCACCGAGGTGGGCGTGAAGCCCGCGTCGGCGAGACCCTTCGAGAAGGCCATCGAGAAGCAGCCGGCGTGCGCGGCCGCGATCAACTCCTCGGGGTTGGTCCCCTCGCCCTCCTCGAAGCGCGACTTGAAGGAGTAGGCGCCCTGGAGGCCACCCTTGCCGGTCTTGACAGTGCCGGAACCCTCGATGAGGTTCCCTTCCCAGCGGGCAGAAGCAGAACGAATAGGCATGTCCCCGACGCTATCCGATATCCCGCTCGTTGGTTCGCAGACCGGGCTGGGGTCATGATGGTTCCCATGTCGCAGGATTCCCCGGCCGAATCGGTCATCTCGTTCGGCGCCTCCGAGCGGCGGAGCTTCCTCCGTGACCTCGGTAGGGACCATCGGCTGCCACTCCTGACCGCGGCGCTCGCCGCGGTGGCCGCGTTCGGGTCACTGATCTCCGAGTGGCAGACCACCGACCTGGAGGGGCTGGCGTACGGCGACGGGTCCCTGCCCGGTCAGCGTGTCGTGCAGACCGAACTGGTCGACATGGGCGCGGCCGGCGGCGGCTACCTGATCGGGCTGTTCCTGCTCACGATCACGGTCGTGCTGACCCTTCTCGGTCCGACCGAGGGCCGCCGCTACGCCCGGCTCGCCGGCCTGGCCACCGGGGGGCTGCTGCTCGCCGTGCTGGTGACGCTGGTCCCGGTGATCGCGGACACCAGCCTCATCATCCCGAAGTACTTCCTCGTCGACCTCGCCGACGAGAACCTGACGATCGCACCCGGCCGTGGCCTGTGGTGCGCGTTCGCCGCCGTGATCCTCGCGATGGCCGCCCTCCGGCTGCCCGAGCCCCGCCGGCGTGAGATCGCCGAACCCGCCCCGGTGGAAACGGCCTTCCCGGACGACCTCGACCTGAGCATCGGCCCGACCGCACCGTTCGCGTCGCTGCCCGGCGAGCTGGATCAACCACACCGATCGTGACACCCGGGGATATCCGGGTGATGATCGGACCCGGACGCCGGTACGCTCGACAACCGTGATTGACCTGCGTCTGCTCCGTGAAGACCCCGAACTGATCCGCGCCAGCCAGCGGCTGCGCGGTGAGTCCACCGATCTCGTGGACGACCTGCTGCGTGCCGACGAGGAGCGCCGGGCCGCCACCCAGCGGTTCGAGACGGTCCGGGCGGAGCAGAAGTCCATCGGCAAGGAGGTCGCGAAGGCTTCCGGGGACGAGCGGGCCGCGCTGCTCGCGCGTACCAAGGAATTGGCCGTTGAGGTGAAGGCGGCGGAGGCCGCCGCCGGCGAGGCCGACCAGGCGCTGCGCCGGGCCCACCTCGCGGTGCCGAACGTGACAGTGGGCGCCCCGCCCGGCGGCGAGGACGACTTCGTCGTGCTGCGCGAGGTCGGCGAGAAGCCGCAGATCGCCGAGCCGCGGGACCACCTGGAGATCGGTGAGGCGCTGCGGGCCATCGACACCGAGCGCGGCGCCAAGGTGTCCGGGTCGCGGTTCTACTTCCTCACCGGTGTGGGCGCCCTGCTCCAGCTCGGGATGCTCCAGCTGGCCATCCAGCAGGCGGTCGAGCACGGTTTCACGCCGTCGATCACGCCCACCCTGGTGCGGCCGGAGTCGATGGAGGGCACCGGCTTCCTCGGGTCGCACGCCAGCGAGGTCTACCGGCTCGAAGCCGACGACCTCTACCTGGTCGGCACTTCGGAGGTGGCGCTCGCGGCGTACCACTCGAACGAGATCATCGACCTGAACAGCGGGCCGGCCCGGTTCGCCGGCTGGTCGACGTGCTACCGGCGGGAGGCCGGCTCGCACGGCAAGGACGTGCGCGGCATCCTGCGGGTCCACCAGTTCGACAAGGTGGAGATGTTCTCGTTCTGCCGTCCCGAGGAGGCGGAGGCCGAGCACCTGCGGCTGCTCGCCATGGAGGAGGAGATGCTGGCCAAGGTCGAGATCCCGTACCGGGTGATCGACGTGGCCGCCGGCGACCTCGGGTCCAGCGCGGTCCGCAAGTTCGACTGCGAGGCGTGGGTGCCGTCGCAGGGGCGGTACCGCGAGGTCACCTCGACGTCGAACTGCACCACCTTCCAGGCGCGGCGGCTCAACGTCCGCTACCGGGACGCGGACGGCAAGCCGCAGATCGCCGCCACGCTGAACGGGACGCTCGCCACCACCCGCTGGCTCATCCCGATCCTGGAGAACCACCAGCAGCCGGACGGTTCGGTGCGGGTGCCGAAGGCTCTGCAACCCTTCCTCGGCCGCGAGGTCCTGGAACCTGCCAGGTAACGACCTTGTCATCGATCGGCTACCAGTTGTCATAGCTGCTGGTAGCCGATCAGGTGTACCGTTCTCCTTCCGCCCTCCGCGGGGGTCAGCCGACCCTCGGAGGTTTCGATGAAGCCTGGACTCCCCAAGCTGATCGCCACGGATCTGGACGGCACCCTGGTCCGCAGTGACAACACCGTCTCGGCGTACACACACGAGGTTCTCGACCGGGTCCGCGCCGCCGGCATCCGGATCGTCGCCGCCACCGGCCGCGGCCCCCGCCTCACCTCGCTCACCCGCAACGACATCCGGGTCGCCGACTTCCTGGTGCTCGCCCAGGGTGGCTGGGTGCTCGACCTGGAGGACTCCCGCTACCTGCGGCAGGCACGCCTGCCCGGCCCGGCGCTCGGCCGGGTGCTCGGCGCGCTGGAGTCGGTGGCCGGGCCGCTGTCGGTGATGTTCGAGGCACTGGAACACGACGACTCCCCGCTCTGGGGCGACTACGACCCGACCTGGCGTTTCCCGGTGACGGTGGAGGCCCGGTCACGCGCCGAGTGCCTCGACAGCGAGGTGATCAAGGCGTTCGCCCGGTCGTTCGAGCTGGGCGTCGACGAACTGCTCGCGATGGCCCACCGGGTGGTGCCGCCGGCCCTGGCGACGGTCACCCAGGCCGGCCTCGACTACGTGGAGATCTGCCCACCCTCGGTGGACAAGGGCACCGGCCTGTCGGTGGTCGCCGAGTCGATCGGAGTCGACCCGTCGGACGTGCTGGTCTTCGGCGACATGCCCAACGACCTGCCGATGTTCGCCTGGGCCGGCTGGGGACGGGTGGCGGTCGCCAATGCACACCCGTCGTTGCTCGCGGTGGCCGACGATGTGACACTCACCAATGACGAGGACGGCGTGGCCCGCTATCTGGACCGGCTATTGTCCAGGTGATGGCAGACTTCCGGCTCGTCGCCACCGACATCGACGGCACCCTGATCACCAGCGACCGCAGCCTGTCCCCCGGCACCCGGGACGTCTTGGAGCGCATCCCGGTCCCGGTGGTTCTGGTCACCGGCCGCCCGTTGCGCTGGCTCCACCAGCTCTACGACCAGTTGTCGGCACCGCTGCCCGCGATCTGCGCGAACGGCGCGGTCATCTACGACCCGGACAACGACGAGGTGCTACGTGCCGATCCGCTGCCCGGCGACCTGCTGATCGACGTCGCGAAACGCCTGCGCGACACGGTTCCCGACGTGTCCCTGGCCGTCGAGATCGAGGACGGCCGAGCCTTCCTGCACGAGGACACGTGGACCATCCGCTGGGAGCACGACGACCGGGTCCGGGTGATCGCCTCCCCGGAGGAGCTGACCGCGGCCCCCGCCGTGAAACTGCTGGCCCGCTCCGCCACCGCCGACCCCGACGACTTCCTGGAACTGGTCAGCCGCACCCTGGGCGACCGGGCCGAGGCGACCCGGTCGTCGTCGTCGGCGCTCGTCGAGATCTCCGCGGCCGGCGTCACCAAAGCCGCCGGGCTGGCCTGGCTCTGTGAACGGCACGGCATCACCGCCGACCAGGTCGTCGCCTTCGGCGACATGCCCAACGACATTCCGCTGCTGAGCTGGGCGGGCCGGGGCGTCGCGGTGGGCAACGCGCATCCCGCGCTGCGCGCGATCGCCGACGACGTCACCGGCACCAACGACGAGGACGGCGTCGCAACCTATCTGCGCTCTCTCTTCAAGTTGAGCTAGCGGGGTCGCTTCCGGCCGGCGGGAGCCGCGGCGGGGAGGGTGGGTGGGCAGGTGGTTGCGAGCGTGAGCCGACGCTCACGCCCGGAACGCGCGGCATGGTCTGGAGTTGCACGGGGCCGCGCCGAACCGGCGGGACGGTCCGAATTCGGCGGAACGGGCGGCCCCATACGATAAAAGGGGTTTTAGAGGTATTGGCCGGTGCGGCCGTGCACGTTCTCCTGGCCGGGAGCGCCGGCGCCTGGGATGAGGCCGCCCATCGGCAGTGCCGGGCGGCCCGGGATGCCGCCGCGCATCTGCTCGAGTTGCAGGCGGGCGGCCATCTGCTGGGCGACGAGAGCCGCCTGGATGCCGTGGAAGAGGCCCTCCAGCCAACCGACCAGCTGGGCCTGGGCGATGCGCAGCTCGGCCTCGCTGGGCGGGGTCTCGCCCTCGAACGGCAGGGACAGACGCTCCAGCTCCTCGCGCAGCTCGGGGGCGAGACCGTCCTCGAGCTCGGTGATCGACCGCTGGTGGATCTCCCGCAGGCGGCCGCGACTCGCCTCGTCGAGCGGAGCCGCCCGCACCTCCTCGAGCAGCTGCTTGATCATGCTGCCGATTCGCATGACCTTGGCGGGCTGCTCGATGAGGTTGCCGGGCTCCTCGGGCGTGAGCGAGCCGTCGGGCTCGACCGTACCCATCGGGCGGCCGTCCGGGCCCACGACGATGACGGAGCCGTCTTCCTTGTGCTCAGTGGTACGGGTGTCGTCGGTCATGCGCCCATCTTCGCTCACCGGTTCGAGATCGTCAGGGGCGCAGTTCGGCTACCGCGCACTTGATGCTGCCGCCGCCTCGTTTGAGCTCGGAGAGATCCACGTGAACGGGGAGGTAACCGGCTTCGCGGACCTTGTGGCCCATCGCGACGGCCTCGGTGTTGAGGATCACGTGCCGGCCGTCGCTGACCAGATTGAGGCCGAACGCCTCGGCGTCGGCGCGGTCGGCGATGACGGCGTCCGGGAAGAGCTGGCGCAGCACCTGCTGGGACGCCTCGGAGAAGGCGCCGGGGTAGTAGGTGACGTGCCGGTCGTCGAGGGCGGCGAGCGCGGTGTCCAGGTGGTAGAACGCCGGGTCGACCAGCTTGAGCGAGATCACCGGGCGGCCCAGAACCTCCTGCGCCTCGGCGTGCGCGGCCGGGTCGGTACGGAAGCCGTAGCCGGCCAGGACGATGCCGCCGTACGCCGCGGGCAGGTACGCGAAGTCGCCCTCGCCCTCGTTGACGTGCTCCGGAGCGATGAAGTTCCAGCCCTCGTTCGCCAGGTAGAACGCCTGGTGGGCGGCGGCCTCGGCGGAGCGCTGCGGGTGCAGGAAGCGGGCGCCGTAGACGGTCCCGTCGACGGAGAAAGCGCCGTTGGCGGAGTAGACCATGTCCGGCAGGCCGGGCTCGGGGTCGAGCACGTGCACGACGTGGCCCAGGTCGGCGAGGGTGGTACGGAGCTGGTCCCACTGCTTGACGGCGAGACGGGCGTCGACCGTGACGGTGGTGTCCATCCAGGGGTTGATGGCGTACTCGACCGTGAAATGCTCGGGGGGACACATGAGGTATGTCCTGTTTCGCGGCAAGCGCTCCGTGTAGCTCATGAGGTTAAAGGGTAGGTAGGCTAAGTTGCAGCAAACAGCCATGAATCTTGCTTCTCGGAGGCGAATCGTTGCAGATGGACGCCGTCGACCAGCGAATCATTGCGCTCCTCGTCGCGGACGCCCGCTCTTCGTACGCTGAGATCGGTGCACGGGTGTCGTTGTCGGCACCCGCGGTGAAGAGGCGCGTCGATCGACTGCGCGCCGACGGGGTCATCAAGGGATTCACGGCCGTCATCGAGCCGGCCGCCGTGGGCTGGACCACCGAGGCGTTCGTCGAGCTGTTCTGCACCGGGCGAACCACACCGGCGCAGATCACCGTGGCCACCCGCAGGCATCCCGAAGTGGTCGGCGCCTACACCGTCTCCGGGCAGGCGGACGCGCTGGTGCACCTGCGGGCCGCCGACATCGGGCACCTCGAACAGGCGCTGGAGCGACTCCGGGCCGAGCCGTTCGTGACCTCGACCCGGAGCATGGTGGTGCTGTCGCGGCTGGTGGAGACGCCGACCGCGGTGCCGCTATAGGTACATGCCGGGGCGGTGCCCGTCGTCGGACTTGCCCGCCGACGGCTTGTCACCCTCGCCGAAGAACCGCTTGCCACCGAACTCGCCGTGCAGCCGGTCGTCCAGCTCGTCGGCGAGACCGGTCATCACCTGCATCGCCAGCATGAGATGGATCGCCTGGAAGTTGCGGCCGAACACCGGGATCGACGCCCACACGGTGTCCTGCGCGCAGTAGAGACGGCCGATCGGCATCCGGTTGGTGAGCTCGGACAGCTTCACGTAGAGCTGCTCGGTCGGCTCGACCTCGGTGAGGATCGGGGAGAAGACGTCGACCAGGGGCGGATTGTCCCGAACCCGGACGAAGACCATCGCCGAGCCGGCCCGGATGCCGATGTCGCCGTCGGCGTCGACCTGGAGCTGGTCGACGGTGGTCTTGGACATGGTGGCCACGACAGTGCGGACCCGCTCCTCCAGCGGCACCACGTCGTCGGTCACCGCGGCCAGGGCCGCGTCGAGAGCCGCGTCGTCGTCGTCCACGCTCAGCCCGGCCTCGATGCTGGGCTCGTGACGGGCGGTGCCGAGCGGGGTGGACTCGATCGGCTCGTCGTCCTCGTCGTGCACCAGGTAGACCAGGAAGGCCGGGTGCGGGGCGCCGTGCACGTCCCGCAGGGTGCGGGTGACGATGGTGGCGACCTGGGCGGCTTTGTCCTGTAACGAGCGCAGCCCGAACGAGTCGCCCGAGCCCGGCAGCACGCCCGGCGGCGACCAGCCGAGCGCGACCAGGTCGGCGACGGCGGCGCGGTCCATCCGGAACTCCTGCGGCAGCGCCGCGTTGCCGACCGCGAGCGCCTCGACGACGCCCTCCGGCAGCACCCGGATGCTCACTGAATAGACGGCCGTGCCGGTGCCCGAGGCGGTGGGGTCGAGCGTCAGGTCGATGTGCGCGCCCGGCTCCAAATTCGGCAGCAGTCCGGCCAGCGCGGCGGCGAACTCCCGCCACGCCTGGGTGACCTTCGCCTTCAGGTCGGCCGTGGTCGGCTCGTCGAGCAAACCGCCTTCGTACGCCTCGCTCGCGGCGCCTTCTGCCGTCATGATCGCACCTCCGTTCCCGTCACCCTATCGAGCGATGCGGGTCCAGGGTGGACCGCCTCTAGTTACCGGGAGCGGCCCGGCGCAGCGCCAGCGCGCTGATCCGCTGAGCGGCGTCGGCCGGGTCGGCGCCGGCGGCCACGGCGAGCCCGAGAAGGTACGCGGAGACCGGCGCCCCGGGCCGCAGGACGTTGTGCGCGACATCCCGGGCCACGTCGAGCACCTCCCGGGTGGGCACCTCGACGTCACCGAGCCCCAACTCGACGGCGACCTCGGCCACCCACTGATCGAGCTCGCTCATTGCGCCCATTCCTCCGCGGTGCGTAGATCGTCGTCGGTGTCGCAATCGAACCACGGGGGCGGGCCGGGCCGGCGCCAGGACACCTCGGCGACCCGGGAGTGATCGAGCAGCGCCCGCACCGGGGCGCCGTGCAGACCGCCGCGGGCCTCGGCCACCCGGTCGAGGGCGGCACGCAAACCGGCCGTACGCCATACCCCGCACAGCAGTTGCAGGTGCCCGTCGGTGTCCCGGTAGACCGCGCCCTCCATCGGCGCCGACTCCAGGGTCAGCCGCAGCACGTCGACCGCCTCGCCGGTCAGCAGCGGCAGGTCGGCGGCGAGCAGGGCGGTGTAGGTGACCTGGGACGGCACCAGGGCGAGCCCCGCCGCAGCCGCCGCGACCGGCCCACCACCGGGCGGTTCCTCCCGCGTGACGTGCACCGGAACCGGGAAGTCCGGCGCTATCCGGCCGACCACGACACGCGGGTCGGCGTCGTGCACCGCCGCCAGCACCCGGGTGAGCATCGACTGGCCGGCGACCGCGAGGGCCGGCTTGTCGGCACCGCCCATCCGCCGTGCCGCACCACCGGCCAAGACCACCGCCGCGAATCCCCCCACGTGAGTACCGTATCCCGACCACGTGCCGGACGTGACCACGCGCTCGGTTCGACGCCTTCCGGGGACCCCGTAAGCTCCCGCTATGGCCAGGAGCACGACCCGCCGCACGGTGGTTACCATCGATGTCAGCGTGTCGCCGGCCGCCCGCCGCCGCCAGGACCACCTGACGGCCGAGGAGCCGCTGGAGATCCGGGTCCGCAAGAAGCCGCTCGCGGTGACCATGCGCACCCCCGGCCACGACATCGACCTGGCCATGGGATTTCTGCTCAGCGAGGGCGTGATCAGCCGGGCCGGGGATGTGACGACGGCCCAGCTGTGCGCCGGCACGGACACGCCGAACACCTACAACGTGGTGGACGTCGTGCTCGATCCGAGTGTGCCGCCGCCGGTCACCGACCCGAGCCGCAACTTCTACACGACCAGTTCCTGCGGGGTCTGCGGCAAGGCCAGCATCGACGCGGTACGCGTACGGTCGCACTTCGACGTGTCCGCCGACCCGGTGCGGATCCCGGCCCGGCTGCTCGCCGGCCTGCCGGAGAAGCTGCGCGCCGCCCAGCGGACCTTCGACCGCACCGGCGGTCTGCACGCCGCCGGCCTCTTCACCGCCGAGGGTGAGCTGGTGGTGCTGCGTGAGGACGTGGGACGGCACAACGCGGTGGACAAGGTGCTCGGGTGGGCGCTGCGGGAGGGCCGGCTGCCGTTGACCGGGCATGTCCTGCTGGTGTCCGGGCGGGCCAGTTTCGAGCTCACCCAGAAAGCGTGGACGGCCGGGCTGCCGATGCTGGCCGCGGTGTCGGCGCCGAGCACACTCGCCGCGGAACTGGCCGAGGAAGCCGGAATGACACTTGTCGGTTTCCTCCGCGAACCGCGGATGAACGTCTACTCGGGCGCACATCGCGTCACTTCCTGACCATTCATTGGCAACGCCACCATTTATAGAGATTCATCTATGGGATCGACGCTGCGGGGATGCCGATCTCGCGCCGTACCCTGCTGACCTCGGCGGCCGGTGCCGCCACCGTGATTCCGCTGTCCGCCGCGACCACTCCCGGCCGCGGCCCACTGCCGGCCGACCCGTTCACCCTCGGCGTCGCCTCCGGTGACCCGTCCCCGGACGGCTTCGTGCTCTGGACCCGGCTCGCCGTCACCCCGCTCGCCGCGGACGGCCTCGGCGGCATGCCCTACCGTGCCGTGCCGGTGGCCTGGGAACTCGCCGCCGACGAGCGCTTCCGCCGAGTGATCCGCCGAGGCGTGACCGCCGCCCGCCCGGACCGGGCGCACAGCGTGCACGTCGAACTGGACGGGCTGGCGCCGGGCCGCGAGTTCTTCTACCGCTTCCACGCCGAGCGCCACACCTCGCCGACCGGGCGGACCCGGACCGCACCCGCCCGGTGGTCCCGGCCCGCCACCCTGGCCATGGCGTTCGCCTCCTGTTCCCAGTACGAGCACGGCTACTTCACCGCCTACCGCCGACTGGCCGAGGACGAGCCGGAACTGATCCTGCACCTCGGCGACTACCAGTACGAATACGCGCCGGACACCTACAACATCCCCGGCGGCAACCCGCGCGACCACGAGGGTCCGGAGACCGTCACGCTGGCCAACTACCGGCAGCGGCACGCCCAGTACAAGACCGACCAGGACCTCCAGGCAGCGCATGCCGTAGCCCCGTGGGCGGTGGTCTGGGACGACCACGAGACCGAGAACAACTGGGCCGACGAGGTGCCCGAGCAGCCCGACCCGAACTTCCTGGCCCGGCGGGCCGCGGCGTTCCAGGCCTACTGGGAGAACATGCCGCTGCGCCGGTCGTCGATCCCGAACGGCATCGACATGCTGCTCTACCGGCGGCTGCACTGGGGCCGGCTCGCCACCTTCCACATGCTCGACACCCGGCAGTACCGCGATGACCAGGGGTGCGGCGACGGCTACAAGGACTGCGCGGCCGCCGCCGATCCGGCCCGCTCGATCACCGGTGCCGAACAGGAGGCCTGGCTGCTCGACGGCTTCCGCCGGTCGACCGCCCGCTGGGACGTCCTCGGTCAACAGGTCTTCTTCGGCCAGCGGGACAACAACTCCGGCCCCCAGAAGGTGCTGAGCATGGACTCCTGGGACGGCTACCAGGGCTCCCGGGACCGGATCACCCGCGGCTGGGTGGACGCCGGGGTCCGCAACCCGGTGGTGCTCACCGGTGACGTGCACGCGCACTGGGCCGACGAACTCAAGCTGGACTGGAACGACCCCACCTCGAAGACCGTCGGCACCGAGCTGGTCTGCTCGTCGATCACCTCCGGCGGGAACGGGGCCGACGTGGCGAGCGGCAACCACACCTGGGCCGCCTGGAACCCGCACCTGCGCTTCTACAACAACCAGCGCGGTTACGTCCGGACGCGGATCACCGGGGAGACGCTGACCGCCGACTTCGTGGTCCTGCCCTACGTCACCGAGGCGGGCGCGCCGGCGCACACCCGGGCCTCCTTCGTCATCGAGGACCGGGTGCCCGGCCTGCACACGGTCGCCGACAACCCGACCCCGTCGCCCAGCCTGCGCACGACGGCACCGGAGGACCAGGGCGCGGAGACCGTCCGTCAGGAGACCGAACGGCCCTGACCGGTCAGCCCGCACGACGGTTCACCAGGGTCGGGGGGATTCCGCTGGTCAGGAGCTCGAACAGCATCCGGGCGAGCTGGTGGCCGGGCTCCGCGCTGAGGGCCCGCTCCACCGCCACCCGGGCCAGCGCACCCCGGCCCAGCCGCCAGGCCGCGAACCCGAGCAGGCAGGCCGGAGCCGCCACGAACGCCGTCTCGACCCGCCGCACCACGTCGGTCCAGAGCCGGACCCGCCACTCCTCCGGACCGGTCCGGTTGAGCGCATAGTCCTCCACACCCCGCTCCACCAGCAGCGACCCGAGCCAGGCGACCTCGTCGTCGGTCAGGGCGGCACCGGACCGGTACCGCTTCTCAGCGTCCCGGATCGCCAGGCGGCCGGCCCGCCGGATCCGCCGGACGTCGTCGAGCAGCTCGGGAAAGCGGGTTCGGGCCCGCTCGGTGGCCGCCACCATGGCCTTACGGGCCGGCCCGCGCACCGCCGCGACCTGGTCCGCCAGGTGCTCCCGGCTGGGCAGGGCGACCTGGCCGAGGTAGGTGGCCGCGGCCGCGATCACGCTGTCCGGTGGCGGGCAGGGCAACCCCTGCGGCGGGCAGCAGCCCGGGTCCTCGCACAGATACGACCACCAGCGGCCGTCGTCGACCCGGAGCACGTCGTCGATCCGGACGCCGGCGGCCCGCAGCGCCTCGGCGACGGACAGCACGACCGGGGTGACCCGCCGGGGCGGACCGTAGCCGACGATCACCATCGCGTCGGGACGCTGCCGGGCCACCGCTCCGGCCACCTCCCGGGCAGTCTCCGCGCACCGGTCCGGCGGCGGCAGGTCGAGGCACGCGCCGAAGTCGAGCTCACGGCCGCGCAGGCCGACCAGGGCGAGGTCGTCACGCGGGTGGTAGCCGAGCAGGAACGGCAGTGCCGCGAGAAGATCGGAAGGGGTACGGAGGACGAGGGAGCAGTCGCCTGTCATGCCCGGCAGCGTGCTCGCATTCGGCGGCCGGTGGGATGCCCTGTGGACGACACGCCGACCTGTCCACAGGCGGCGATCGCGAAGCCGCAGCTAGGAGCGGAACGGCAACTCGTGCAGTTGCAGACCCTCCTGCTGCCAGGGGTGCGTGTGCCGGTCCAGGTCCATGGTCAGCTCGATCGACGAGACCACGTCGTAGCCGGCCGCGTGCAGACTGCGGATCGCCTCCACGTTGCGGGACTCCGGTGAGATGGTCAGCGCGGTCATGCTGCGGCGTTTGGCCTCGCCGGCGACGTGTTGCAGCAGGCGGCGGCCCACGCCCTTGTGCCGGTGGGTGATCGTCACGACGACCGGGTCGACCTCACCGGCCCGGCCCCGCATGATCAGCCCGACCATCCCGATCACCCCGTCGTCGGCGTGGTCGGCCACCCACAGTCCGGAGAGGTCGAGCCTGGTCAGGTACTCCTCGAAGCCGGCGCCGCCGTCGTCCCGGTGTTCCCCGTACATCTCGTTGTGCTGTCTGGTGAGCTCGGTCCACAAGCGCCTGCCAGTGGAGTGGTCACTCGGGCGGTACGAGCGCACGACGACAGGGGTCATGACGTCATCTTGCCTCCGAATGGAGACTTACGTCACCAGAAGCGCAAGATAGCCGGGTGGACCTGGCGTATCTGCGCGCGCACCCTGAGCACCTCCCGACATTTCTCACCCACCAGCGAATCCGTGAGACACCCGTGGCCCGTGGGGTCTCCCGGCTCACTCTCGACGACGGAACGTCCCTGTTCGCGAAGTCGTGGTCGTCCGGTCCGGCGCCCGACGGCATGTTCGCGGCGGAGGCGGCCGGACTGGCCTGGCTGCGCTCCTCGGAGACGGTTCCGGTGCCGGAGGTCCTGGTCGCCCTGCCCGATCTGCTCGCCACCGAGTGGGTCCAGCCCGGCGAGCCCACCCGGCAGGCGGCGGAGACGTTCGGCCGCTCGCTCGCCCGCCTGCATCGCAGCGGCTCCGACGCCTTCGGCGCCGCCTGGCCCGGCTGGATCGGCCCGCTGCCGCTGGACAACACCCCCGGCACCGGCGCGTGGGCCTCCTGGTTCGCGACTCGGCGCCTGCTTCCCTACCTCAAGATCTCGGCCGATCGCGGCGCAATCTCCGAGACCGACGTCACCCTCATCGAGCAGATCATCAAAGACCTCGAGGGGTACGCCGTGAGCGAACCGCCCGCACGAATCCACGGCGACCTGTGGCCGGGCAACCTGCTGTGGGCCGCCGACGGCCGTGCCTGGCTCGTCGACCCGGCGGCGCACGGCGGCCACCGGGAGACCGACCTGGCGACACTGTCCCTGTTCGGCGGGGTGCCCTACCTGGACGTCATCCTGGCCGCCTACCGGGAGGAGTGGCCACTGGCGGAGGGCTGGCAGGCCCGGGTTCCGCTGCATCAGCTGCACCTGCTGCTGGTGCACACCGCGGCGTTCGGCGGTGGGTACCGGGACGCGGTGCGGGCCGCCGCCACGGCCGTTCTGCACTTTTGATCGTTGATCTATGGGGCGAAAGGCCCGGAACGGAGAGGCGGGTTGCCCATAGGGCGATATGGCTAGCGGCGGGATGGGTGATGAGCGGCTAAATTCGACATGTGCGCATCTCCAGGAGATCAGCCGAGCCGGCCCGGTGGCGACCGTGACCGGGCTCATCGACCGGTTCGGCCGCATCGCGACCGATCTGCGCGTCTCGCTGACCGATCGGTGCAACCTGCGCTGCACGTATTGCATGCCGGCGGAGGGCCTCGCCTGGATGCCGCAGCAGCAGCAACTCTCCGACGACGAGGTGAAGCGGCTCGTCCGGATCGCGGTCGAGCGGCTCGGCGTCACCGAGGTTCGGTTCACCGGCGGCGAGCCGCTGATCCGGCGCGGCCTGGTGGACATCGTGGCGGAGACGGCGCGGCTCGATCCGCGCCCCAAACTCTCGGTCACGACGAACGGGATCGGCCTCGACCGGACCGCCGTCGCGCTGCGTGATGCCGGCCTCGATCGGGTGAACGTCTCGCTGGACACCCTCGACCCGGTGCGGTTCAACACGCTCACCCTGCGCGACCGGCACGCCGACGTGCTGGCGGGCCTGCGGGCGGCGGCCGATGCCGGGCTCACCCCCGTGAAGATCAATACCGTGCTGATGCGCGGGGTCAACGAGGACGAGGCGCCGGCGCTGCTGCGGTTCGCCCTCGATCACGGCTATCAGTTGCGCTTCATCGAGCAGATGCCGCTGGACGCCCAGCATCAGTGGGACCGGCACGAGATGGTCACCGCCGAGGAGATCCTTGCCGCGCTCGAGCCCTTCGATCTCCAGCCTGACAATGTTTCACGTGGAACGGCGCCGGCCGAGACCTGGCTGGTCCCGGGCCATGTCGACGCCGCCGGGGAACCGGCCCGGGTCGGCGTGATCGCCAGTGTGACCCGCCCGTTCTGTGGCGACTGCGACCGGACCCGCCTCACCGCCGACGGCCAGGTCCGCAACTGCCTCTTCGCCACCGAGGAGAGCGATCTGCGCGGGCTTCTGCGGGGCGGGGCCTCCGACGAGGAGATCGGTCGGGCCTGGCAGACCGCCATGTGGGGCAAACGCGCCGGGCATGGCATCGACGACCCGTCCTTCCTCCAGCCCGCCCGTCCCATGTCCGCGATCGGAGGCTGAACCGGTGCTCACGGTCCGCTACTTCGCCGGGGCCCGCGCGGCCGCCAGTGGCACGTCCAGTGAGATGGTCGAGGCCGCTCACCTGGACGAGTTGATCCAGGTTCTGGTCGACCGGCATGGTGAGCGGCTGGCCCTGGTGCTGAAGGCGGCCAGCTTCCTGGTGGATGGGCTCAGCTGCCATGACCGGGCGGCGGCCCTGCCGGAGGGCGTTACGGTCGACATCCTGCCGCCGTTCGCGGGCGGCTGACGGCCTTCCCGCCGCACGCTCGCGCGTCCGGGCAGCTGGCGGGCCATTCTTGGACGCTTTGCCACCGCCACCGGCGGTCAATCGTCCAAGATTGCCCCGCGCCTTTCCGCCGCGGTTCGCGGGCACCGACGTGGCCTCCTGCTACCGCTCGCGGGCGGCTAGCGCGCATCTCCCCGCCGCGCTCTCAGGCGTCCGAGCAGCTCGTGGGCCGATCTTGGACGGTTCGCCACCGCAATCGGTGGTCAAACGTCCAAGGTCGCCGCGTGTCGTGGGCGTCTCGTTGCGCTGCTGCGCTGGTCGGCGGGTTTTGTCGTACCCCTGGGGCAGCATGTGCGGTGGGACTGACGGGGAGGCTGGGATGCGGGTTGATGTTGCGAGCAGGCGACGGAAGCCGGAATCGGTGCGGGCTGCGTTCCCCGGGGCGACCGTAATCGACGTGACGTCGCGGGGGCCGGAGCCGTGGGTGCGGCTGAGCCCGTTCTACCCACACGGCGGCATTCCGATTCCGCTCACATCAGGGGCGGTCGGCGCCTCGGTCGAAGGGATCTGGCAGGCGCTGAAGGTGTTCGAGAGCGCCGATGTCGATCCGGGAAGGCTGGCCGTCACCTCGATGACCAAGATCAAACGGACCGTGCGCCGCTACGGGCCGGTTCGCGGCCATCGTGCCGGGCTTACCGGTCAGGAGCTGCTGGACTATCCGACCGCCCGCAAGCAGATCTATCTGCCGGCCTATCGGTGGGTGCTCGAGCACCGGGTCCCGGATCTCGTCGATCGGCTGCGCGGCCTGGCGGCCGGCGGCATCGTCCTGCTCGACTACACGACGAACGGCGACCCGGCCGACACCAGCAGCCCGCTGTCGCATGCCGCCCTGCTGGCCCGCTATCTGACCGGCCGGTGGCCGGGCCCGGAGCCGGCATGAGGGTGATGCGCTTGTATCAGCCAGCCACCTCCCGCGTTGTCGCGCTGTTTGACGGGTGGGACGGTTCCGCCCGGCATGTGGCTGCTGAGACGCCGCTGAGAACGTCGACAGTTCACGGCTCCAGGGGCTCCGGCTAGTCGGGGAAACTGGGTCGGGCAAGCTGGAGGGCACGGTCGCGGGTGGGGCCGGCTGGGGAGGGTTCGAGTTGGTGCTGTTCATCGCGATGGTCCTGGTGATCGTCGGTCTGATCCACTTCTACCTGTGGAAGAGGCTGGTTCGTGATCCACTGCGTCCCGGCCCAGCCCGCCGCGCCGGGACTGTTCTGGCGGTCCTGCTCTTCGTGCTGTTCCCGGTGACGATGGGCGGGGTGCGGGCCGGCTACCTCACGTGGCTGGCCTGGCCCGGCTATCTGTGGATCGCCGTGATGTTCTACCTGCTGATCACGCTGCTCCTGCTGGAGATTCCCCGGCTGGTGGCGCTGCGGTTGTGGGCGCGTAACCCTGGAGAAGGCAGCGACCGTGCGTCGCGTTCTCCCGGGACTGCCCCTGCTCCCGGCGGTCCGGCGGCCGACCCCCTTCCCACCGGCGAGCCGGCATTGAACGGCGCGGCAAGCGAACATGGCAGCGAGTCGATCGGTGGCGGTGAGCCGACGCTGAGCGGCAGTGGGCCGGTGACGCTGAGCGGCAGTGGGCCGGTGACGCTGAGCGGCAGTGGGCCGGTGACGCTGACCGAGCGCGCCGGCGAACCCTCCCTCAGCGGCGCGACGAGCGGGCACGCCAGCGCTCCGGCAGCAAGCGAGCATGGCGGCGAGCCCTCCCTCAGCGGCCAGGCGAGCGGGCACGGCAGCGAGTCGCACGGTGGCGGTGAGTTGACGCTGGGCGCGGATGGGGCCGCGACCGTTGACACGGTCGGCGAGAGCGGCGGCGTCGATGTCGACGTCGACGGTGAGAGCGGTGGCGCGAGCCGGGAGCCGGCAGACGGCGGCGTGGCGGGACACGGGGGCGCGGGTCACGGGGGCGCGGGTCACGGGGGCGCGGGTCAGGGGCCGGGGATGGACCGGCGGCTGCTCCTGGCCCGGGGGACGGCGATCTTCGCCGGGCTCACCGCGGCTAGCATCACCGGCTACGGCGTGAAGACCGCGACCGGGGCGCCGCAGATCGATCGCGTCCAGTTGCCGATCGCCAAGCTGCCACGGTCCATGGACGGAACACGGCTGGCCGTGGTCTCCGACATCCACATCGGGCCGCTCACCGGAGTGGAGCACGCGCGGCGCATCACCCGGGTGATCAATTCGGTGAACGCGGACCTGGTGTGCGTGGTCGGCGACCTGGTCGACGGCAGTGTGGCCGAGCTGGGCCGTTTCGCGGCGCCGCTGGGTGAGATCGAGTCGCGGCACGGGGCGTTCTTCGTGACCGGGAACCACGAGTACTACTCCGGCGCCGAGGAGTGGGTCGAGGAGGTGGCCCGGCTCGGGATCCGGCCACTCCGCAACGAGCGGGTCGAGATCAACGGACTGGATCTGGCCGGTGTGAACGATCTCACCGGTAAGGAGCAGGGCGACGGCCCGGACTTCGCCCGCGCGCTGGGCGACCGGGACACCACCCGGCCGGTGGTGCTGATGGCCCACCAGCCGGTGGCCGCGAAGGAGGCGGCGCCCTACGGGGTGGATCTCCAGGTCTCCGGGCACACGCACGGCGGCCAGATGGCCCCGTTCAACATGCTCGTGAGATTGCAGCAGCCGGTAGTCTCCGGCTTCGGGAAGGTGGACGGCGTGCCGGTGTATGTGACCAACGGCGCGGGTTTCTGGGGTCCTCCGGTGCGGGTGGGCGCGCCCCCGCAGGTCACGGTCATCGAATTGCGTGTGGCGTAACCCATCAAGATCGGTAAGTGTGTTTGAGCGTGGCGAAGCTTGGCGGAACCGACGGCCGTGACAGGATGCGGAACGTGGCGGTCAGCACGGATATATATGTCGCGGACCTGCACATTCACTCCCGCTACTCGCGGGCCTGCAGCCGTGATCTGACCCTGCCCAACCTGGCCTGGTGGGCCCGGCGCAAGGGCATCGCCCTGCTCGGCACCGGCGACTTCACCCACCCGGCCTGGTTCGAGCACCTCCGGGAGAGCCTCGAGCCGGCCGAGCCTGGCCTGTTCCGGCTCGCCGACGAGAAGCCGGTGACGAAGCGGCTGCCGGGTTCGCTGCGCGGCACCGACCCGGCCCGGTTCATGCTGAGCGTCGAGATCTCCACGATCTACAAGCGGGACGACAAGACCCGCAAGGTCCACCACCTGCTCTACGCTCCCGACTTCGAGTCGGTCGCGAAGATCAACACGGCGCTGGCCCGGATCGGCAACCTGACCGCGGACGGCCGCCCGATCCTGGGCCTGGACTCGCGAAATCTTCTGGAGATCACCCTGGAGGCCGGCGGCTATCTGGTCCCGGCGCACATCTGGACGCCGTGGTTCTCCGCCCTGGGGTCGAAGTCCGGGTTCGACGCGATCGCCGACTGCTACGCCGACCTGGCCGACCACGTCACCGCGGTGGAGACCGGCCTCTCCTCGGACCCGGAGATGAACTGGCGGGTCTCCAGCCTGGACCGCTACCGCCTGGTCTCGAACTCGGACGCGCACTCGCCGGCCGCCCTGGCCCGTGAGGCCACCCTGTTCACCGGCACCCCCGACTACTTCGCGGTGCGCGACGGCGTCGGCCAGGCCGGGACGCTCGAGTTCTTCCCGGAGGAGGGGAAGTACCACGCCGACGGCCACCGCGCCTGCGGGGTGAACTGGGAGCCGGAGCGGACCCGGCAGGCCGGCGGCCGCTGCCCGGAGTGCGGGCGCCCGCTGACCGTCGGCGTGCTGAGCCGGATCGAGGACCTGGCCGACCGTCCGCTGGGCTTCCAGAAGGACGACCACGTCGAGCACCTGATCCAGCTGCACGAGATCCTCGGCGAGATCCACGGTGTCGGCCCGAAGTCGAAGACGGTGGAGTCCCAGCTCAACCATCTGGTCGCCACGCTCGGCGCGGAGCTGGACATCCTGCGCAAGGTGCCGGTGGACGAGATCGGCAAGGCGGGCGGCGACGAGCTGCGCGAGGCGATCACCCGGCTCCGGAGCGGCGATGTGCGGCGGGTGCCCGGCTATGACGGCGAGTACGGCGTGATCACGCTCTTCGACTCCGGCGAGCTGCGCAACCGCAACAGCGCCCCGCAGGTGGAGACGCTCTTCGACTTTCCTGCGGAGACACCGAAGGCGAGGCCCGAGCCGGCCCCGGCGAAACCGAAGGCCAAGCCGGTCAAGGAGAAGCCGGCCCCGCCGCCGCTGGCCCCGCCGCCCAGCCCGCACGAGCCGTTCGAGCCGATGCTGGCCGGGATGGAGGAGGTCGGCACCGGCCTGCTGGACCGGCTGGACGCGATGCAGCGGGTGGCCGCGTCGGCGCCGGGCGGTCCGCTGCTGATCGTGGCCGGCCCGGGCACCGGCAAGACCCGGACACTGACGCACCGCATCGCGTACCTCTGTGCCGAGCTGGGCGTCTTCCCGGAGCGTTGCCTGGCCATCACGTTCACCCGGCGGGCCGCGGCGGAGCTGCGGGAGCGTCTCGAGGCGCTGCTCGGTGACGTGGCCGAGGACATCACGGTGGGCACCTTCCACTCGCTGGGCCTGACCGTGCTGAAGGAGAACGCGAAGGCGGCCGGGCTGGGCTCGGGCTGGCGCATCGCCGACGACCACGAGCAGGCGCGGGCCCGGGAGCAGGCCGGCGAGGACGACGCGGCGTACCGGAAGCTGCTGCGCCAGCAGGACCTGGTCGACCTGGACGATCTGATCAGCGTGCCGGTGGCGCTGCTGCGGGAGGACCAGGCGCTGGTCGAGAAGTACCGCAAGCGCTGGCAGTGGATCTTCGTGGACGAGTACCAGGACGTCGACGAGCTCCAGTACGAGTTGCTCCGCCTGCTCAGCCCGCCGAACGGCAACCTGTGCGCGATCGGTGACCCGGACCAGGCGATCTACTCGTTCCGGGGCGCCGACGTGCAGTACTTCCTGCGGTTCAACTCCGACTTCGTGGACGCCCGCCTGGTCCGGTTGACCCGCAACTACCGGTCGTCGGCGCCGATCCTGGCCGCCGCGGTGCAGGCCATCGCCCCGACGACGCTGGTCCGTGGCCGCCGGCTGGACCCGGCCCGGCTCGACCCGGAGGCCGCGCTGGTGGGCCGCTATGCCGCCCGCAGTGTCGCGGACGAGGCCGACTTCGTCGTCCGTACGATCGATGAGCTCGTCGGTGGCCTCTCGCACCGCTCGCTGGACTCGGGCCGGGTGGACTCCCGTGTCGCCGCGGCCGGAAATCTGTCGTTCTCCGACATCGCGGTGCTGTACCGCACCGACGCCCAGTCCGGTCCGATCATGGAAGCCCTGTCCCGGGCCGGCGTCCCGGTGCAGAAGCGGTCGCACAACCGGCTGCGGGACCGGGCCGGGGTCGCCGAGATCGCCCGGGAGCTGCGGCACGCCGGCGGTGCGGGCGGTTCGCTCGCGACCCGGGTGAAGCTGGCCGGTCAGGTGCTGGCGCAACGGTTCGCCGCCCCCACGCTGGACGGTGGACAGCTGGCGCCCGAGGACATCTGGACCGCCACCGAGCTGCTGATGCCGCTGGCCCACCGGGTGGGTGAGGATCTGCCGCTGTTCCTGCAACAGTTGTCGACGGGCGCCGAGGTGGACGCGCTGGACCCGCGGGCGGAGGCGGTGAACCTGCTGACCCTGCACGCCGCGAAGGGCCTGGAGTTTCCGGTGGTCTTCCTGGTCGGCTGTGAGGACGGTCTGCTGCCGCTGCGCTGGCCGGGTTCGACCCCGTCGGAGGAGGAGACGGCCGAGGAGCGCCGGCTGTTCTTCGTGGGCCTGACCCGTGCCCAGGACCGGCTGTATGTGAGCCATTCGGCGAAACGGTCGCGGCACGGCAGCGAGCGGGAGCAGAGTCCCACACCGTTCCTCGACGTGATCGATTCCGGACTTTTCGAGAAGCTGGGTGAGGCGACCCCGGCCCGTCCGAAGGATCGTCAGCTCAGACTGCTGTAAGACCGGCGAGCGCTCCGGCGAGCAGGGCCGGCCCGAACGGGATCGGCCGTGCTCGCCGCCGCACCAGCAACCAGGTGGCGACCGCGCCGTTGAGCAGGTGGGCGGTGCCGAGACCGACGGCCACCGCCGGCCAGCCCGCGAACCCGAGCAGGAACGCCAGTGCCGCGCCCAGTTTCACGTCGCCGAGGCCGAGTCCGCGCCCGGGCAGCATCGCGATCGCCAGGTACCCGGCGCCGACCAGCGTGCCGGCGGCCAGGGCCGGACCGATCCGGCCGGGCGCCAGCAGGGCGAGTGGTGTGCCCGCGCCGAGGGCGAGTGTGCCGACCAGTTTGTCGGGCAGGCGCAGGCAGCCCAGGTCGATCGCCGCGAGAAGCACGCCGGGGATCGCGGCGAGCAGGTGGACCGGCAGTTGGGGCACCGGTCCGAGCAGGACCGCCAGCAGGCCGCCGACCAGCGACAGCGTCACGGCCGGGCCGATTCCGCTGGCACAGCAGGCCGGTCCGGCGTGGATCCAGCCGGCCGCTCCGGGTGGGAACGGCCGGTCACAGCGGGCGCACGCCGGCCGTGCCGGTTCTCCGAAGGGGACGGTCAGCCGGTACGCGACGCGGGGCAGGAACGCCCCCGCCGCCGCCCCGAACAGCATCGACAAGATCACCAACTGTGATGACACGAACGTGAAAGGTAGCCGATTGTCCGCCGCACGCTACGGTGGCAGGCAGCGTAGACCGCTTCTGGAGGGACCCCCGATGTCGCAGAACGGGCCGTACCCTGGTCAGCCATGGCTGGGTGGGAGCCCCGAGGAGCCGTACTCGGAACCCGCCGACCCGTGGAGCGCGACCGAGCAGCCGTGGAGCCAGCCGCAGATTCCACAACAGCAGCCGCCGCAGCCCGGTTGGAAACCGCCCGCCGAGTGGAAGCCGCCACCGGCCCGGCGCGGTTTCGCGATGGGCGCGCTGGTCGCCGTGCTCAGTGTCCTGATCGGTGGCGGGGTGGCCACCGGCGCCTGGTTCCTGCTGGGCCGCGACGAGAAGGCGAAGACGCCGGTGGCGGCGACCACGACCGCGCCGGCCGGGCACGGGGCGCGACCGCAGACCAGTGAGGACGCCCGGTTCGCGGCGAAGGGCCAGTGTGTCCGCAACGAGGGCACCGACAACGAGCCGAAGCTGCGTGTGGTGGTCTGCACGGCGAACACCTACCAGGTGCTGAAGCGGATCGACGGCAAGACCACGGGCGAGAAGGACGCGGTCGGTAAATGCTCCAAGGTGACCGGCTACACGAAGTGGTATTACTACGACACCGAATACGACGACGTCGACTTCGTGCTCTGCCTCAAGGAGTATTCCACGGTCTAGCGAATCTGCTAGAAACCCCTAGATGGTGATATCGAGGCGACTCTAGCGTTCGCGCTAGACGGCCCGATACGGTGCTACGCGTGGATCCGGTGCGAAATCCGTATGCTCCCGGCGCCGGTCAGCGCCCACCCGAGCTGGCGGGCCGTGGTCGCGAGCTGGACGCCTTCGACGTCGTTCTGGAGCGGGTGGCCCGCGGTCGCCCCGAGCGCAGCCTGGTCCTGACCGGCCTGCGCGGCGTGGGCAAGACGGTGCTGCTCAACACACTGCGCTCGGCCGCGATCGGCCGCCTCTGGGGCACCGGCAAGATCGAGGCCCGGCCGGACCAGTCGTTGCGCCGCCCCGTCTCCGGCGCGCTGCACATGGCGATCCGCGAGCTGGCCCCGCACCACCGCGACCCGGACCGGGTGGACGAGGTGCTCGGCGTGCTCAAGGCGTTCGCGCTGCGGGCCAACGAGACCAACGCGAAGATCCGGGACCGCTGGGCGCCCGGCATCGACGTGCCGCCGGCCCGCGGCCGTGCCGACTCCGGCGACATCGAGATCGACCTGGTCGAGCTGTTCACCGACGCCGCCTCGCTGGCCACCGACGTCGGCACCGGGATCGCCCTGTTCATCGACGAGATGCAGGACCTCAGCGCCACCGACGTGTCGGCGCTCTGCGCGGCCTGCCACGAGCTGTCCCAGCTGGGCGCGCCGCTGATCGTGGTGGGCGCCGGGCTGCCGCACCTGCCGGCCGTGCTATCCGCCGCCAAGTCGTACTCCGAGCGGCTGTTCCGGTACGCACGGATCGACCGGCTGGACCGGGACGCCGCCGATCTGGCGCTCGGCGTGCCGGCCGAGCGGGAGGGCGTGGACTACGACCAGGAGGCGCTGGACCTGCTCTACGAGAAGTCCGGCGGGTATCCGTACTTCGTCCAGGCCTACGGGAAGGCCACCTGGGATCACGCGCCGCAGTCGCCGATCACCCCCGACGACGTCCGGGTGGCAGCGCCCGAGGCCGAGGGCGAGCTGGCGGTCGGCTTCTTCGGCTCCCGATTCGAGCGGGCCACCCCGGCCGAGCGGGAGTACATGCGGGCCATGGCGGCGCTCTCCGACGATCCCGGCAACGACATGGACGCCGCGGTGCCGACGTCGGACATCGCCACCTCGCTCGGCCGTAAACCGGCCAGCCTCTCGCCGGCCCGCGACGCGCTGATCAAAAAGGGACTCATCTACTCCGGCGAGCGGGGGACGGTGGCGTTCACCGTCCCGCATTTCGGCCGCTACCTCAGGACTCAGCCGGTGTAGTCGGCCGGTTACGGGTATAACCGGGGGCATGAGGCCCGTACGCACCGCAGCCCGAGCCATGCTGGCATCGATCTTCGTGTTCGACGGCATCCGTGCCCTGGCCCGCCCCGAGGAGCGGGCTGAAGCGGTCCGCCCGTTCGCCGACCGGGTGACGCCGCTGCTGGAGCGCACGGACCCACGCCTGCCCACCGATCCGGTCACCCTGGTGCGGGTAAAGGCGGCCGCCGACGTGCTGGCCGGTCTCGCGCTGGCCACCGGGCGGTTCACCCGACTCTCCGCCGCCGTGCTGGCGGCCGGCCTGATTCCGCACACCGCGACCGACAAGGGTGACCGCGATCACCTGCTGCGCAGTCTCGGTCTGCTCGGTGGGCTGCTGCTCGCCGCCGCCGACACCGAGGGCCGGCCGAGCCTGCGCTACCGCACCACGCACGCGGTGGACCGCAGCCAGCGGTCGGTGCGCCGGGCCGTGCGCACCGCGAAACGGGAGGCGAAGATCGCCGCGGCCGCCGCCGCCACGGCGCGCAGATTGCCCGGATAACAACCTTATCGCGGCGTTTGCGTTAAAGCGGACAAGGGACCGCGCGGTCGGTCTGCGCCTTCTAAGCTCGCTTCCGCTCGGCTACGACGTGCCGCCGATCCCGACCGCTTCGCCCTTCGTGCGAGCGGCGGGTCGACCGGCAGGCCATGCCGTGCCCGGTAACGAGACGGGGGTCGCGCCATGCCGGCGAAGCGAAGAGGGGCGCACAACGCTGCGCGCGTGCGGTCCGGGCTGGTCGTTCTCGGCGCCCTGCTCACCCTGGCGGTCATCACTCTCTACCTTCAGCGGTACGCGCTGAGCACCCTCGCCGTGGAACACGCCGCCATCCGGGGGTGGCTCGACGGCGCGGACCTGTACGCCTACCGGTCCCCCGGCAACCAGGCCGGCGCCGCGCTGCCACCCGCACTGGCCATGCTGCTCGCGCCCCTGACCCTGCTGCCGCTGCGTGCCGCCGGCTGGCTGCTGGCCGCGGTCGGGGTGGCGGCTCTCCTGCTGACCACGCTGGTCGTCGCCGGCCCGGTGGCCCGTCGTCACGGTCACCGCCGCACCCCGTTCGTCCTGGCCGCGGCCGCCCTGGCGCTGCTCTCCGAACCGGTCCGGGCCACCATCGGCCTGGGCCGCCCGGAGTTGCTGATCCTCGCCCTGCTGGCCGCCGACCTGATCGCCCTGCGCCGCGCCGACCGTGCCCGGCACCGCATCCTGGCCGACCTGCCGGGCCCACGCCGCCGCTCCGCCCTGGACCGCGGACCGCACTGGTTCCCGGACAGGTTCCGCCGTCGTCTGCGCCGGGTCTGGATCACCGGTTCGTGGGCGGGCGTGGGCAGCGGTCTCGCCGCCGCCCTCTGCGCCGTGCCGTTGCTCTTCATCGTCTTCCTACTGCTCACCAAGCAGCGCCGGGCCGCCGTGACGGCCCTGTTCACGGCGGCGGTGGTCACCCTGGCCGCTCTGGCGGTGGCTCCCGACGAGACCCTTTCCTGGTACGGGACGGTCATGTGGGAGCTGGACCGCCCCGCCCCGGTCAGCGCCCCGGACAATCAGTCGCTGGCCGGCGTGATGGCCCGTCTCTACGGTTTCCCGGCGCCACCGGTGCTGGTCTGGTTCGCCTTCGGGATGCTGCTGCTCGCCGTGGGCCTGATCCGGGCCCGCTCGGCCCACACCGACGGCGACGAGGTGGCGGCCTTCACGCTGGTCGGCCTGACCGGCGCCATCACCGGCCCGGTGTCCACCTCGGCCGAGACGCTCTGGCTGCTCCCGGCCGTCCTGGTGCTCGCCGACACCGGCATGCGCCGTCGCCTGAGTGGCCGGCTGCCCCGTACCACCCGTCTCACCGGCATCGCCTTCCTGGCCGGGGCCCTGCTCGTCTACCTGGCCCTGCTGGCGCCACCGTCCTGGTCGCTGGCCTGGAACATTCCGGCCTTCGCCCTGATCCTGCTGGTCAACACGCTCCCGTGGCGGCATGGCGCCCCGTCCCTGCCCACCCCGCGGCCGGGCCGGTCCTCCCGCCCCGCGGCCATCCCGCTCCCACGCGGCGGCTGACCGCGGGGTGGCCGCACACGAGAGAGGTCGCGTGTGCGGTCGCCGGCGCCATGAGGCAAACGGGCGATCACGACACCGCAACCGTGTACATCCACCCGCCCGCGGCCCCGCGACCGCCCTGCCCGGGCGGACGGCGCTACGGCCGTAGGCGGGCAACCTGGGCGCCTGGCGAGCAATACCGCGACCACTACAGGGCGGCCGGCCGCTCGTCACCGACCGCTGAATCAGAGGGCTCGCGAGCCTGACCCGCGATCTCCGCCCGGCGGGCGCGGCACAGGCTTGGGTGGCACCCGGCTCGCGGTGCGCTACGGGACTGCCAATGTTTCGTCGGGGGCAGGCACTCCCGTACGAAATCATGGGTTTTAAGGGCAGTTGACCCATTCTTCGGCGCCGTCGTGGAAGACCTGGCGTTTCCAGATCGGGAGGCGGGCCTTGGCCTCGTCGACCAGGCGGGCGCAGGCGGCGAAGGCGGCCGCGCGATGTGCGGTGCTGACCGAGGCGACCAGGGCGACGTCGCCGATCTGGAGGGTTCCGATGCGGTGGGAGACGGCGACCGCGTAGACCGCTGGGTCAGCGGCGATCTCTGACGCCACCTCGCGGAGGATGGCGGCGGCGGTGGGGTGGCCCTCGTACTCCAGGAGGGTGACGCCGCGGCCGTGGTCATGATCGCGGACCACGCCCTGGAAGGAGACCACCGCACCGGCCCGCGGGTCGGCCACGGCGGCCTCGTGGGCGGCCAGGTCGAGCGGCGCGTCGATCACCTCGGCCCGGATGACGCCGGCAGCGGAATCCCCGGAGGCGATCTCGGTGGGAACGCCGGCTGCGGTGCGGTTCTCGGCGTGGGCGAGACCGGTGGGGTTCTCGGTGGTCATGGGCGCTCCCCGGGCGTCAGCGGAAGGGGCAGGAATCCGATGGTGTCGCCGGCGGCGGCCTGGGTGCCGGGGCGGACGACTGCGAAGCCGTGGGAGTTGGCGAGGCCGCGCAGCATGGCCGAGCCGACGTGGCCGACCGGGGTGGCGGTCCGGCCGGTGGAGTCGAGCGCGGCGAGGGCCAGGTGGGTGAAGTCCCCGCGGCCGGCGATCCCGGTGCCCGCGGTGACCTGCGGCAACGGGGGCAGATCGCGGCCGCGCAGGCCGGCCAGCAGCGGCGCGACCAGGGTGACCAGGGCGATGATCGCGGATTGCGGGTTTCCGGGAAGGCCGGCGAGGAAGCGCGGGCGGCCGGCCGGGCCGGGCACCCGGGCCAGCAGCATCGGGAAGCCGGGGCGGACTGCGACGGTGTTGACGATGTACTCGGCGCCCAGCTCGGCGAGGGCGGGATGCAGGTGGTCGACCGGGCCGTGCATGGTGCCGCCGGTGGTGCAGACCAGGTCGGCGGTGTCGAGGGCGGACCGGATGGCGTCGAGGTGGGCGTCGAGCGTGTCCTTGACCGGGCCGGTGACCGAGCCCATGGTGGCGCCGTAACGGCGCAGCCAGGACGGCACCTGTGGGCCGAGCGAGTCGCGGACCCGGCCGTTGCCGGGCGGGCCCGCGGTGAGCAGTTCGTCGCCGAAGACCAGAAGTGCGGCGCGCGGCGCCGGGCGGACCTGGAGGGTCTCGTAGCCGCAGGTGGCGGCGACGCCGATGACCGCCGGGTCGACCGCCGTGCCGGCCGGCAGCAGCTCCTCGCCGCGGTGCGCCTCCTCGCCGGGCAGGCGCCAGTCGGGGACGGCCCTCGGTTCGCCGGTGACCCGGCCGTCCCCGCCGGTTGCCGAGTCCTCGATCCGGACCAGGGCGGTGGCGCCCTCCGGCACCATGGCGCCGGTGGCGATCTCGACGCAGTCGCCGTCCGCGGTGAGCGGGGGCGGGGTGCCGCCGGCCAGGACCCGGCCGACCGGGCGCCAGGGCGCCGGGCCGCGGACCGCCCAGCCGTCGATGCTCGAGGTGGGGAAGGCCGGCAGGTCGGTGAGGGCGCGCAGCGGCTCGGCGAGGGTCCGGCCGTCGGCCTCGCCCAGCGGAATCACCTCGGCGCCGCCCGCCGCGGCCTGCCCCGCGGCGAAGGCGAGGGCTCGGGCCAGTTCCCAGTCCACAGGGGTCGACTCGGTCACCGGCGAAGCCTATCGCTCAGTGGTCGCCGCCCCGGATCTGGTCCACGGTGTGTGCGAGCAGCGGCCCGAGCACGGCCAGCCCGTCCTTGGCGCCGCCGGTCGAGCCGGGGAGGTTGACGATCAGGGTGCGGCCGGCCACCCCGGCGAGCCCGCGGGAGAGGGCGGCGGCGGGGACCCGGTCGCGGCTGTGGGCGCGGATGGCCTCGGCGATGCCGGGGATCTCGAAGTCGAGCAGCCCGCGGGTGGCCTCCGGCGTGCGGTCGGTCGGTGTGACGCCGGTGCCGCCGCTGGTCAGGACCACGTCGATGCCGTCGGCGACGGCGGCGCGGAGCGCTTCGGCGACCGGGTCACCGTCCGGTACGACGACCGGCTCGCCCACCTCACAGCCGAGCTCGCGCAGCCCGGTGACGAGCCGGGGGCCGCTGGTGTCGGCGTAGACCCCGGCCGCGGCCCGGTTGGAGGCGACGATCACGCGGGCCCGGATGGTCACGGCCGGTCCTCCGGGCGGATCCACTCGCCGGTCTTGCCGCCCTCTTTGCGCAGCACCCGGACCGATTCGATGCTGGCCGCCGGGTCCACTGCCTTGATCATGTCGATGAGCGCGAGGCCGGCCGTGGCGACGGCGGTGAGCGCCTCCATCTCGACGCCGGTCCGGTCGGCGGTCTTGGTGATCGCGGTGATCTCGACCGTGGTGTCGGTGGGCTCCAGTTCGACCTTCACGCCGTGCAACCCGATCGGGTGGCAGAGCGGAATCAGGTCGGGTGTCCGCTTCGCGCCCATGATTCCGGCGAGCCGGGCCACCGCGAGCGCGTCGCCCTTGGGCAGGCCGTCGCGGCGCAGCAGGTCGATGACCTCAGCGGTGGTACGGACCCGGCCGGCCGCGACGGCACGGCGGTCGCTCACGGTTTTGCCGGAAACGTCGACCATCCGGGCGGCGCCGGTCTCGTCGACGTGGGTGAGTTGGCTTTCCTGGGGCATACCGGAAGCCTAGTTCGTTTGCACTTCACATCTTGTCCACACTGCTCAGGGGCCATCTGGGCGCTGGCGAAATAGAATTCATCACGGCCGGACGATGCGATTTTCATCGCAATGAGTTTCCATTCAGAAACTGTCCGTGATGGCGTGGCAGGCTATTGTCGCATACTGCGCATACCGACACGATCTACTGGAAATCAGCGCTACACGCGCCTAACTTATCCCCTGTCAGGACGACAGCGGACAAAGTGGAGGAAACGCCATGTATGGCGAAAAAGAGTGGGGCTGAGAAACGCCTGATGCGCGGACAGACGGTTATCAATTAGGTTGAGCCTTGAGCGACGATCCGATCGCGCTCGGCTACGACAAGGACTCAATGACTCGCACACGAGGCGACGAAAACGTGACCGATCAGCGGCTCCGGCTGCTCATCGGTCTCGTCGTCGTTCTGGGGGTCTGCGCCACCGCGGGCTTCCTGGCGTACGCGCTGAGCCTCCCCGGCCCACCGCCGCATCCACTGGTTCTGGCCGTCTTCGGCGCCGGCCTAATCATCGCCAACCGGGTCCGGGTGCACGTCCGCGTCAAGTCCAGCGTCGACAGCAACACCTGGGGCGAGGTCCCGGTCCTGATCGGACTGACGCTGATCCCGGCGCCCTGGGTGGTGTTCTGCACGATCGCCGCGATCACCGTGATCCGCTGCCTGAGCTGGCTCGGCCCGCAGAAGACCGCGTTCGGCATCGCCAAGGGCGCGCTCACCACCGGTGCGGCGGCGGCCGTCTTCCTGGCCTTCGACGTCCAGCCGGATCTGGTCCGGCCGCCCTTCCCGGTGCTCCCGATCGTGGCGGCGCTGATCGCCTTCATCGTGGTCGACCATCTCGCCTTCGTGCCGGTGCTGTCGGTCGCGACCGGCGGCAGCCTGTGGCAGGTCGCGCTGCACGACTGGACCACCAAGCTCATCCTTCATCTCGGCGAGCTGGCGGCGACCCTGATCGTCGTCGGTGTGCTGGCCACCGGCACGAACCCGCTGCTCCTGCTGGTCGTCCCACTCGTTGTGGTGTGCATGCACCTGTGGCAGTCCCGCAGCGTCCGGACCCGGGAGGAACGGGAGTCGTGGCAGCGTCTGGCCAAGGCGACCGACGAGCTCAACGCGGTGGACCTCACCCAGGTGCTGCACTCGGCGACGACCCGGGCCGCGCAGATCTTCTCGGCGGTGGAGGCGGCCATCGATCTGGCCGCGCGGACCGTGCGGGCCACCGAGACGCAGGTGCTCGCCGACGGCCCGCTGCTGGTCACCACGCCGTCGCCGCCCGACGAGACCACCGTCGACCTGGTGGCGCACGACGGCAGTGTCCGGGTCGGGGTGCTGCGCCTGCGGTTCGGCGGGACGGTCCGGCTCACCGAGGTCGAGCAGTACAAGCTGCGTACCTTCGCGTCGGCGGTGTGCACCGCCATCCGGAACGCCCAGGCGTACGCCGAACTGGCCCGCATCGCCGCGGAGAACGCGCACGCCGCCGCACACGACCCGCTCACCGGCCTGGCCAACCGCCGCCGGCTGTACGAACACGCCGACCGCCTCTTCCGGTCCACCGCCCACACCGGCCTCTTCGCCCTGCTGCTGATCGACCTGAACCACTTCAAGGAGGTCAACGACACGCTCGGGCACGCCGCCGGTGACGAGGTGCTGCGCCAGGTGGCCGGCCGGCTGCGGGACGCGGCCGCTCCCGGTGACCTGGTCGCCCGGCTCGGCGGTGACGAGTTCGCGGTGCTGCTCACCGCCCTGCCGACACCCGCGCTGGCCGGGCACCGGGCCACCGGCATGCTCGCCGCCCTGGACGCCGGCATCGAGGTCGAGGGCATGCAACTGACCGTCGAGGCGGCCGGCGGCATCGCCCTGGCCGCCGGCACGGGCAGCGTCGAGGAGCTGATGCGCCGCGCCGACATCGCCATGTACCAGGCAAAACGCGCCGGCGAGCCGACCGTCGTCTACGCGCACGCCCGGGACACCGCCGACCTGGACCGGCTGGTCCTCACCGGCGAGCTACGGCGCGCGGTGGCCGAGCACGAGTTCACCGTCGACTTCCAGCCGATCGTCGACCTGGGCAGCGGCGAGGTGGTCGCGGCCGAGGCGCTGGCCCGGTGGCGGCACCCCCAGCAGGGCAATCTCACTCCGGTGCAGTTCCTCGAGACGGTCGAGCGGTCCGGGCAGCTGCCGGCGTTCGCCGACGCGGTGCTGGAGCAGTCGCTGCTCGCCCTCCAGACCTGGCGGGAGGCGGGCTTCGACCTGCCCGTCGCCGTGAACGTGTCGCCGCGCAGCCTGCTCGACCCGACATTCCCGGCGGCCGTGCTGGCCCGACTGTCCCGGCACGACGTCCCGGCGAACCGGCTGGTCCTCGAACTCACCGAAACCCTCACCGTGAGTCAGCTCGACGTGGTCGAGCGGACCCTCGCCGAGCTGCGCAACGCCGGTGTCAAACTGGCCATCGACGACTTCGGCACCGGCGTCTCGTCGCTCTCCGTGCTCTCCCGGATCCCGGTGCACCAACTCAAGATCGACCGGGAGTTCGTGGCCGGGGTGGAGACCTCGACGGAGGCGGCCGCGGTCATCCGAACCACCGTCGACCTGGCCCGCAACCTGCACCTCACGGTCGTCGCCGAAGGCGTGGAGAGCGAACCCCAACGGCACGCCCTCTGGCAGCTCGGCTGCACGGCCGGGCAGGGGCACCTGTTCGCCCGGCCGTACTCGGCGGTCCGATTCCTCAGCGTGCTGCGGCGCGGCTCAGGCGGGCGGCCGGGCGTGCTGGCGGTGGCGTTGCACGATGCGGGTTCGGTGGTCAGGCTGCCTGTGCGGCGTCTGCCAAACTTGCCCGCGTGACCAAGCCGTCCGATCGGGCCGTCGATCTGCTCCTCTACGCGATCTCCGCGGTCTTCGCGCTGGTCACCGCCCTCACGTCGACGCTGCTGCCACACCGGGCGTGGGGCGCGATCGCCGCCTGCGGCTATCTGGCCGCGGCCCTGCTCGTGTACGTGGTTCGCCGCCGCGACGTCCTGACCTGGGCCACCTGGGGAGCGGTGGCGATGCTTCCGCTCGTCGTGCAGGCGGTGCAGCGGGCCGGTGGGCGTACCGACCGGGCCCAGGAGGAGGTGGTCGTCGTCGAGCACATGGGTGAATCGCTGCTGCACACCGGCACGCCCTACCTGAGCCGTGCCGAGATCGCCGCCATCCCGCTCGACGAACGCCTGCTCGGCTACCGCCCCTACCAGCCCGGCATGTCCCTTTTCGGCCTGCCCCGGGCCATCGCGGGTGAGCACTGGTGGACCGACGCCCGCGTCTGGTTCGCGATCATCACGGTGGCCGCGCTGGTTGCCGCCGTCACCCTTCTGCGTCCGTCAAACCCATCGATGGTACGGGCGATGCAGGCGGCCACCGTCCTACCCGTGACGGCGCTGACCCTCGCCACCGGTGGGGACGACATCCCCGTACTGGCGCTGTGCCTGCTGGCCCTGGCCCTGTTCGCGAGCGGCCGCCCCGGCTGGGCCGGAGTCGCGATCGGTGCGGCCGCCGGGCTCAAACTCTTCGCGCTCCCGATAGTGGCCGTCCTCGCGGCGCTGTCCATCGCCACCGGCACCTGGCGGCGACTGCTGCCCGGGGCCCTCGGCATCCCGGTGCTGGCCGTGCTCCCGCCGCTGCTGGTGAACCCCGACGCCCTCATCGAGAACGTCTTCCGCTTCACCCTCGGGCACGGCCTCGTCACGAGCCCCGCACAGTCCCCCTTCCCCGGGTACCTGATCTCCCAGGCGGTTCCCGGCGGCCGCTACGTCGCCGCCGGGCTGCTCGTGGCCGCGGCCGCCGTCATCGGGGTGCTCCTGGTGCGCCGTCCACCGCGTACCGCCGCCACCGCCGCCCTCTTCTGCGGATACGGACTTCTCGCCGCGATCCTGCTGATGCCGACGACACGGTTCGGCTACCTGCTCTACCCGGTCGCCCTACTGCTCTGGGCGCCCGCCCTGCGGGTGTTCTCCGGTCGTACTCAGCAAGCACACAGCTTCTTCGGCCCCACGGCATGACACAGCCTTGTACCGTCATTGAAATGCATATGACCTGTCCCAAGTGTCACGGCGAGATGCGGGTCTACGAGCGCAGCGGCGTCACGATCGACCAGTGCACCGAGTGCCGCGGAATCTTCCTCGACCGTGGCGAGCTCGAGAAGCTCTTCGCGGCCGAAGCCACCTACAACAACCGGCCGGGCACCGGAGCGCCGGTTCCCCCGCCGCCCGCGCCGCCGGCCCACCACCAGCCGGGTTACGCGCCCCCGCCGCCTCCGCCGCAGCCCGCCTACGGCGCACCGGCCGCCCACTACCCGCCTGCCGCGCCGATGTATGGGCACCGTGGTCACTACCGGCGCGGCCCCCACGGCCACTACCGCCGGCGAGGCTTCCTGCACGACCTCTTTGACTGAGTTTGATTGCTTCGCTTCGCTCCGCGGCAAAACGCTGGGCTAGCTTTGCTGCGCTTCGCTCCGCGGCAAAACGCCTTGTAACCGGTGTCTTGCGGGGGTGGTTGGTGCACCGCCGTCCTGCTCAACGTGGATGCTCCGTGGCGGGATGGGTATTGGGGTGCCTTGCTGTGAGGGTTGTGCCACGGTGAGGGTTGTGTCTGGTGATCGGCCGGTGGAAGTTGCGGCGCGGCTCGTGCGGGAGCGGTTCTCTGGGGTGCTTGCGGCCTTTCTCGGGGGGAGTGCGCCTACCAAGCGGCGGACGCCGTGGTCGGATCTGGACATCGTCGTGGTTCTGGACGGGCCGCCCGCCCCGTTTCGGGAGACGCGGCGGTTCGAGGGCTGGGTCGTCGAGCTGTTCGTGCAGACGGACACCTCGATCGAGTACTACTGGGGTGTCGATGCCGAGCGGCGGCGTACTCCGCTGCTGCGGATGGTGGCCGACGGCGTGATCCTGGCCGGTGGTGACGGCGCGGCGACGGCCTTCCAGGAGCGGGCCGCCGCACTGCTGGCGGCCGGCCCGGCGGCGCCGGGCGCCGAGACGGTCAACTATCAGCGGTACCTGCTGACCGATCTGGTGGATGATCTGCGCGGCTGTACCGAGCCGGTGGAACTCGCCTATCTGGCGGCGACCCTGATGCTGGCGGCCTCCGACTTCCTCCTCCTGGCCGGGAATCGGTGGTCGGCGCGCGGCAAGTGGCTGCCCCGGCGCATCGGCGAGGTGGACCCGGACCTTCCCGGACGGCTCGTGGCCGGCCAGCGGGCGGTGGTCGTGGACGGCGACCGGGAGCCGCTCATCGCCGCCGTGCTGGCTGTCCTGGACTTTGCGGGCGGACCTCTTCAAGAAGGTTTCGTGCTGTCCGGCAAAGATCCTGGCCGAAACTCAGAGTGACGGCTCAGAAGCGCCACGGCTCCAGAATGCGTGTTTTGCCCGGCAAAGAACTCGTCGATTTTTGCTCGCCGAATTGTCAACAGGGTGGCGTTCATCACTCTTAGTAATTACAAGACGAAGTCATATCACTACTTAAGAGTGAACTATTTCGATAAGCTTCTCTTTTCGTGTGCGTTACGAAGTTGCTGGAATACGCAACGTCGCGGATCTTGGGTATTGTCTCCTCGCCCCCCCACCGTCGCGGCGAACGGAGGAAGAACCGTGACTGGAACCACCGATCACTCCCTGCGGAACGACCTGGAAGACGTCTACGGCCAGTACGAGGAGATGCGTTCCGGAGTGGACGAACTCCAGCGCAGCCTGGCCACCATGCAGGTGAGCGCCGAATCCGAGGACGGCGTCGTCCACGCCACCGTCGATGCGGACGGCCGTCTCGTCGACCTTCGCCTCGACCAGCAGGCTTGCCGGGAATGGAACGTGGAAACCCTGGCTCGCGTCATCGTGGAAACGGTCCAGCACGCCTCTGCTGACAAATCCCGCGAGATCGAAAGTCTGGTGACCAATCACCGCAGCCCGGACAGCGAGGACTAATAGACCACCCGGCCCGCAGAAGCGCGGCGCACGTCCCCATTCCGGACGAATTACGCGCCGCGCCCCGCCACTTTCCTCTTCGGACGGCCCTACGCCGTACCGAGGAAAATGTCGTTTTTAGATCGCCATGTCGATGAAGCGCGACAGGTGCAGCTGAGCGGCCACCGTCACGGTGTCGGTGGGGCCGTTACGGTGCTTGGCCACGATGAAGTCGGCCTCGCCCGCGCGTGGCGACTCCTTGTCGTAGTAGTCGTCACGGTGCAGCAGGATGACCACGTCGGCGTCCTGCTCGATGGAGCCGGACTCACGCAGGTCGGACAGCTGGGGCCGCTTGTCGGTGCGCTGCTCCGGGCCACGGTTCAGCTGGCTGACCGCGATCACCGGGCACTCGATCTCCTTGGCCAGCAGCTTCAGGCCACGGGAGAGCTCCGAGACCTCCTGCTGACGGCTCTCGGTCTTCTTCGGCGAGGACATCAGCTGGAGATAGTCGATCACCAGGAGCCGCAGGTTGTGGCGCTGCTTGAGGCGGCGCGCCTTGGCCCGGATCTCCATGAGGTTCATGTTCGGCGTGTCGTCCACGAAGATCGGCGCCTGACTGATCTCGCCCATCCGGCGGGCCAGCTTGGTCCAGTCGTCGTCGGAGAGCTGGCCGGAACGCAGCGTGTGCAGCGGCACCCGCGCCTCGGCGGAGAGCAGACGCATCACCATCTCGATCTTGCTCATTTCGAGCGAGAAGATGGCGCTGGCGTGACCGTGCTGGATCGCGGCGTTGCGGGCGAAGTCCATGCTCGCGGTCGACTTACCGAGACCGGGACGGCCGGCCACGATGATCAGCTGACCGGCGTGCAGGCCGTTGAGGAGGCGGTCGAGGTCCTGGAAGCCGGTGGGCACACCGGTCATCACGCCACCGGAGGCGCCGACCGCCTCGATCTCGTCGAGGGTCGGCTGGAGCATGTCGCCGAGGGCCGCGAAGTCCTCGCTGACCCGTTTCTCGGTCACGTCGTAGATGGCCTGCTGGGCCAGGTCGACGATGTCGTCCACATCGCGCCCGCCGTGGCCGTTCGCGCCGTAGCCCAACTGGACGATCTTGGTGCCGGCCTCGACGAGGCGGCGGAGGATGGCCCGCTCGGAGACGATCCGGGCGTAATAGGCCGCGTTCGCCGCGGTGGGGACGCTCTCGATCAGGGTGTGCAGGTACGGCACACCGCCGATGCGCTGGAGGTCACCGGAGTCGGCGAGGGCCGCCGCGACGGTCAGGGCGTCGGCCGGCTCGCCCCGCCCGTACAGATCGAGGATGACGTCGTAGATCGTCGCGTGGACCGGGCGGTAGAAGTCGGTGACCTTGAGGATCTCCACGACGTCCGCGATCGCGTCCTTGGAGAGCAGCATGCCGCCGAGGACGCCCTGCTCAGCAGCCACGTCCTGGGGTGGGGCCTTGTCGTAGTTGCCGCCGCCACCATCCTGTGGCCCTTTGCCGTTCCCGCCGCCGCCGCCCCCGTTGAAGGAGCCGCCACCGCCCTGGGACGGCGGCCGCGACTCCGGCCTCGCGTCGTCGGTGATCGACACCCCGGACTCCCCCTCCACTCGGCCATGGCCGCTCGCACGATCGAACCGCCTCGGCACATCTCTTTCGACTGATCCGGCACCGGATCCAGTGGTTCGCTCCGACCAAAGTCCGCACGTGAGGCTGGACCACTGTACGAATCACCAACCCACCCGCCAACTGCGCCGGTGGACGAGTCTCTGGACAACCTGTGGACAGCACCGGTGACTCCTGTGGGTAGCCCTGTGCACACCATGTGGATAACTCTCGGATGCGACGAACCCGAGCAGGGGATTTGCAGTTCTGACCTGTGGAGGGCAGAAAAGGTTCTGGATCTGCGGAAATACCGTCCCGGGTGAGCAAGCCGTCGCACTGAGGCGTTGCGGTTCCGTCTCAGGCACGTCACCCTTTCCAGGTGGACCAACGGGAGTGGGACTACGGCACCCGCATGTCGCGCAGTCGGCGCGCTGCGGGGTCTTGGCCCACCCGGGAACCGGAGATCGCGGAGCCGGAGCCCCGCTGGGCCTCTCTGACCGACACCGGCAGCATGGCTCCCAGCGATGAGGCGCTGACCTGGCAGCGGCGCGCCGACGACTGGGCGCAGCAGGCCGAGATCGAGCCCTACCAGGGTGGCGGCGGCCAGGCCGTCGAGCCGGCCAACCGCTGGTCCTCCGAGGTGACCTCCACCGGGCGGCCGACCTTCCCGGCCGACGGCGTCGGCTGGCGCACCGAGACCGCCGAGTGGCGGGCCACCGGGGCGCGCTGGCGGCAGACCACCGAGTGGCGGTCGTCCACCGGGTCGCACGTGTGGCGTTCCACCACCGAGGCCTGGGAGGACGAGGAGGAGCAGCGGGCCGCCGCGGAGCGGGAGAAACCCTCCATACCCGGTACGGCGTGGCCCACCCCCGAGTTGGAGGCCGAGACGCCGTCCTGGCGCCGGAGCGACCCCGACACGTCGTCGTCCTGGCGCCAGAGCGATCCGGACACGTCGTCGTCCTGGAGGCGCACCGACGGCCCCGCCGTGACCAGCCCGGTCGAGCAGACCTGGTCGAAGAGCAACCCGTCGTGGCAGCAGCCGTCGGCGCAGACACCGAGCTGGCAGCAGCCGCAACAGCCGCAGACGCCGAGCCGGCAGCAACCCTCCGCTCCGGCACCGTCATGGCAGCAGCCCTCCGCTCCGGCGCCGTCATGGCAGCAGCCCTCCGCCTCGGCACCGTCGTGGCAGCAGCCGCAGCAGACCCCGTCCTGGCAGCAGCCGTCCACGCAGACGCCCTCCTGGCAGGAACCCCAGCAGACCCCGTCGTGGCAGCAGCCGTCCGCCCAGCTGCCGTCCCGTCGGCGGGGCGCGGAGACCGGGGCCCCGTCCTGGAACCGTTCCGACAACCCGCCGCCGGGGGAGAACACCACCGGCATACCGCGCTGGGAGCGGACCGAGGCGCCCGGCTGGCAGCGTTCGGCCGCCGAGGACGCCCGTCACCTGGTGCGTGAGGACGACCGGGCGGCCTGGCGCCGGGAGGCGGACTACACCGAGCGGCCCACCCGGGTCGGCCGCCGCCGTGCCGCCGAGACCGGCGCCGCCCCGGCCGGTGGCACCGGCTGGACGAACGGCGCCGACGCCGACAACTGGGCCGGCCACACCGACACCGGCAGCATCCCGGTCGTCTCCGACCAGGCGCTCTCCCCGGACGCGACCACCTGGGGCGCCCGGTCCGCACCGCCGTCGCGCCGTGACCGCGGACGGTATGCCGAACCCCCATCGCCACCGCCGGAGCAGCCGCCGGCACAGCGCGCCCAGCCGGAGCCCCGGCCGGGCAAGCCGCGCTACAACGCCAATCCGACGAACTGGCGCGAGGACACCGCCTCCTGGGACGCGGAGCAGGACACCAGCAACTGGACCCGGGATCCGGACACCGGCCAGTGGAGCCGTGCGGAGGACGACCCACGCGTCCTCGCCTGGCGGGCCGAGGCGGCTCGTCGCGAGTCGACGAAGCCGGACGAGCCGCGCGGTGACAGCGGGCCTCGCTCACGGCGTGCGGAACCGGTCGGTGGGGTGCCCGGCGGGCCGCTGCCGAGCAGCTCCGTCCCCGGCCCCTCGGAGGCCGGTGCGACCTGGCCGACGAGCGCCATGCCCGGCAGCCGTCCACGGAGCGCCCTGCCCGGGCCGATGAGCCCGGTCGACGACACCCAGGCGAGTCGGCGGCGGCGCTCCGAGGAGCCGTACCCCACCGGCAGTGGGGGCCGCCGGCGTGCGCCCGAGCCGTCCATGGACGAGCCGCCCGGCCCGGAAGCGCGGCGGGCCCCGCAGGAGCCCCGGCGCGAACCCGACGACTATCCACCGCCCGGTGGCCGGCCGGGCCCACGGCCGCCGCAGTGGTCGGATCCCGGTGGCCAGGCGCCACGCCGGTCCGCGTACCGGGACGAGCCCTACGGTGGCGGCCGGCGTGAGCTTCCGGCCGGCAGCTCGGGTCCGTCCTACCCACAGCCCGGACCGGGTTATCCACAGCGCTCGGAGCCGTCGTACCCGCAGCAGTCCGGGCCGTCCTGGTCCGAGCCGTCGCGCCCGGAGCCCTCGCGCCCGGAGCCGCCGTCCTGGTCCGACCCGTCGTGGTCGGTGCAGGAACAACCGCAGCGTGGCCTTCCGCCGCGCGCCGGGGCGCCGCAGCAACGGCCCTACGGCACCCCGGCGGGTGCCCTTCCGGCCGGGCCGTCCGCACCGGAGCAGCCCACCTACGGTGGTGGGCCCCGTGAGCTGCCGCCCGGCCGTTCCGGCTACGGCAGCCCGGCCGCTGAGCCGACGTCGAGCGGGCTGTCCTGGCTCGAACAGGAGCGTCAGCGGCTCCAGGAACCCCAGGGCCTGGCGTACGGCGGCGCCGGCGGCCCGTCCTGGCTGGACCAGGAACGGCAGCAGCGGTCGCCCAGCGCTCCGACGTCCAGCGGCCCCGCCTGGCTGGAGCAGGAGCGGCAGCGGCCGGCCCAGCAGGGACCGGCCTACGGCAGCGCCCGCGCCCTGCCAGCCGGCAGTGACGCCGGGTCACGCTGGACAGATCCCGCCGGGACCGGCGGCCCCCGGGCGCTGCCCGCCGGCGGCGGCACGCCGTCCTGGTCGGAGCAGCAGAAGCCGGCGTACGGCGGCGGCGACCTGTCCGGTCGCTGGCCGGACCCGCTGGCGGACCAGTCCGGCCGGGGTGGCTACGGCGATCAGGGCGCCGGTGGTGGTTTCGGTGAGCGCCCGCCCATGGCGGACTGGCTCGCCGCCGAACGCGCCAACCGGCGCGGGGCCGACTATCGAGGGAGCGCCGGGCAGGACGGTGAGACCGACTGGCGCCAGGAGCTGTCCCGCCAGAATGATCTCGCCGAGGGCGAGTCTCGCCGTTACGACACGTCGGACTTTCCTCCCTTTCGGCCAAGCGGCTCGGCCACGGTTGCCGGAGCGTCGAATCTGGCCCTGAGCGCCACGTCAGTGATCTCGACGGCCCCGGAGGGTAACTCCCCTACCGGGGACGACACTTCGTGGCCGCCACGGCGTTCCACGGGCGCTTTCCAGGGCACCGGATCGTACGAGCGGCGGCCGATGAGCGGCGATCTCCTCGCCGGCCGCTCGCCCGACCTGCTGGACCCGTCTGACGACGAGGAAGAGCAGAAGGTCAGCAGCCCGCTGGCCGCGGTCGGCTACACCGTCGTGTGGTACGGCGTACCGGTCGTGCTCTTCGTCCTGGCGATGTTCCTGCTGAACAGCGGGCAGCGGTCGACCGCGCTGGACACGCTGGCCGGCGCCGCGCCCGAGTTCGGCATCGCGCTCGTACTGAGCATGCTGGTGGCCTTCGGCCTGCGGTCGGCGACGACGGCCTGGAAGTCGCCGAGCATCGGCCTGGCGGCGGCCGTGGTGGGTGGCGGTCTGGCCACCGTGCTGAGTTCCGCCATCACCGGCAACAGCCTCAGCTAGCCGGCTGGACGGCCCGAAACACGAAAGGCGCCCCGGGCGAGCCCGGAGCGCCTTCGGCGTAGTGCGGGGACTACTTGGCGGCCACCACGTTCACCGGGAACGTCGCGGTCACCTCGGGGTGCAGCTTGACCTGCACGTTGTACGAGCCGGTGGTCTTGATGTGACCCGGGAGCTCGAGACGACGCCGGTCGAGAGCCGGACCGCCGGCGGCCTTGACCGCGTCGACGATCTCGGCCGGGGTGATCGAGCCGAAGAGGCGGCCACCGTTGCCGGAGCGCGCCTTCAGCGTGACCTTGAGGCCGGCGAGCTGGCCCTTGACCTCGTTGGCCTGGCCCAGGTCACGGATCTCACGAGCCTCGCGGGCCCGCTTGATCACGACGACCTGCTTCTCGGCGCCCTTGGTCCACTGGATCGCGAACCCCTGCGGGAGCAGGTAGTTGCGGCCGTAGCCGTTCTTCACCTCGACGATGTCGCCGGGGGTGCCGAGGCCGGACACTTCCTGAGTGAGGATGATCTTCATCTCGGTGCCCCCTCTCAGCGCGCCGTGGCCGTGTACGGCAGGAGCGCCATCTCACGGGCGTTCTTGACCGCGCGGGCGATCTGCCGCTGCTGCTGGGAGGTCACACCGGTGACGCGGCGGGCACGAATCTTGCCGCGGTCGGAGATGAACTTCCGCAGGAGCGCGGTGTCCTTGTAGTCGATGTAGGTGATCCCGTCCTTGTCGAGCGGGTTCACCTTCTTCTTCGGCTTGCGAAGCGCCGCAGCCTTAGCCATTGCTCAAACTCCTGTTAGTGATCCTGGAAAGCCCGAAGGCTCAGAAGGGAGGCTCGTCGTCGAACGAGGAGTTGCCGCCGCCACCGCCGGAGCGGCCGCCGCCGGCCGGAGCAGCCGTGGCCCAGGGGTCGTCGAAGTCGTTGCTGTTGCCACGACCGCCGCCACTGTTGCCGCCGAACTGCCGGTTGCCGCCACCACCGCCGGAGGAGCCGAAACCGCCCCCTCCGCCGCCGCCGGACCTGCTCGCCTTCTGCACCTTCGCCGTGGCGTAGCGCAGGGACGGGCCGATCTCGTCGACCTCGAGCTCGTAGACGGTGCGCTTCTCGCCCTCTTTGGTCTCGTAGGACCGCTGGCGCAGCCGACCCTGCACGATCACCCGAGCGCCACGTGTCAGCGACTCGGCGACGTGCTCGGCGGCGTCACGCCAGATGTTGCACGCGAGGAAGAGTGGCTCGCCGTCTTTCCATTCGCCCGTTTGCCGATCCAAGGTCCGCGGCGTCGAAGCGATGCGGAACTTGGCGACCGCCGCACCCGAAGGGGTGAAACGGAGCTCCGGGTCGTCGGTCAGGTTGCCGACGACCGTGATGGTGGTTTCTCCTGCCATGAACTTCTCCTCGCCGCTTCAGTCGTTGCCGCAAAGGGTCTCAGGACCCTCTGACAAAAACGCCTCAGCGGGTCTCGGGACGGATGACCTTGGTACGCAGGATGGACTCGTTCAGCCGCAGCTGACGGTCCAGCTCGGCCACGGCCTCGGGCGTCGCCTGCAGGTCGACGACCGCGTAGATGCCTTCAGCCTTCTTGTTGATCTCGAACGAGAGCCGGCGACGGCCCCAGATGTCGAGCTTCTCCACCGAGCCACCCGCGGTCCTGATCACGTTCAGGTACTGGTCGAGCGACGGGGCGACGGTGCGCTCCTCGAGCGAAGGGTCGAGGATCACCATGAGTTCGTAATGACGCAAGACGTTCTCACCTCCTGTGGGCTATGCGGCCACGGTATTTCCGTGGCAGGAGGTCTTGTGTCGAACGCAGAAGGAAAGCCGTGGGAGAGAAGCGCCCACGGCGGACACACTGCGAACCGAGCCAGCATACCCACGCCGGCCGCCATGCCAAAAACGACGGCCCCGTCCGGGTGGACGGGGCCGTCGACGGGAGCCGCGGGGCGCCCGTCCCGATTCGTTGGGTGGGACCTGGGGAGGAACGACCACACCGATGAGGTTGGGCGCGCACGCCCCGCGGAGCTTGCAAGGACGAGCTTAAACCATATTTGTACGAGATGCACGTTGTGACGCGATTGCCCGAATCGCGGCGGTTGCCACGCCCAGAACGCAGACCAGGGCGGTCAGGCCCAGCAGGCCGAGCGGGTGCCCCTCGTCGATCCGGCCCACCGCGGCGACCGGCTCGGCGGCCGCGAAACTGCCCGCCCCGGCCGTATCGGTGGCCGGCGCCCCCGCCTCGGCCATGGTGGGCGGGGCGACGTCCTCCCGGGCCGGGGGCCGCGGCGCGGTGACGGCGTCGGGCAGGATCGTCCTCCGGTCTCCGGGCGGCATGCCGGCGAACGCGGGCGTGCCGATCCCCGTACCCCTAATGATCTTGTCTTTGATCCGCGGCGCGACGCCGCCCTGCGGCAAGGCCTGCGCCGCGATGTTCACGTTCCGCATCGCGGTGGCCGGCCTCGGGTCGGCGGGGTGACGGTTCCCCGAGCGCGCGGACTTCGGCGAGGTCCGGTCCGGGCCCGAATGCGGCGCCAGCCCATCGGGCAGGATCGAGCCGGAGGTACGGGAGTGCGCCGGCGATCCCGGTCCGACCGGTTTCGCCATCGCCACCGCGGCGCCGTTCCCGTCGGTGGGGGCCGGAACCGGGTCGGACTGGGCCGTGGAGTCCGCCGCCGTGGTGGCCGTGACCAGCATCGGAACCGGATTCTCATCGAGGGGGCAGTCCGGCGTGAGCAGCACCTCGGTGGTGCCGCGCCGGAACACGACCTCGGCCGTGCCGTCCGCCGGAATGGTGCCCTTCGGTGAGCCGGCGAGCTTGAGCTGGGCGTCGTGCCCGGTCTGGTTGACGACTCGGACGACGCTGCTGGCCGGCACCGTCATCGACTCGACGCTCGGCTTCGACCCGCAGGACAGGCCGAGCATCCCACCGCCGCCGAAACTGACCTGGCGATCGTTCCCCTCGAGCTGTTCGGCACTCGCCGTCCCGTTCGTGAGCAGCGGCACGCCGAAGATCAACGCACTCAACCCCAGCGCCGCCATCCGGTATCGGAACTGCCGCGACATGCACCATCCCCTAGTCCACCGCCGGGCGCGCCCGGCAATTCGTCAAGCGTGATCAATGGAGCTAACGAGGGGCGGCGGAGGCCGGTGACGCGGCGGGAGAGCGTCGTACCCGCGTCGTAGGCTCGTTCCATGCGCATCGGAGCCCATGTCGATTCCGCCGACCCGCTGGCCGAGGCCGCCGCCCGCGGGGCCGACGCCGTCCAGTTCTTCCTGACCGACCCGCAGAAATACAACTCGCCCAAACCACGCGAGGACGCGGAGCGGATCCGGGCTTCCGAGGTGGAGGTGTTCGTGCATGCGCCGTACATCGTGAATGTCGCCTCGCCGAACAACCGGATCCGCATCCCCAGCCGCAAACTGCTGATGGCGCACGCCCGCGCCGCCGCCGAGTTGGGCGCGAAGGGCCTGATCGTGCACGGCGGGCACGTCGGCGCGGGCGCCGATCTCACCGCCGGCTTCACGAACTGGCGAAAGGCCTTCGAGTATGCGGAGAGCGAAGGCGGCCTCCCGCTCCCGGTGCTGATCGAGAACACCGCGGGTGGGGACAACGCGTGCGCCCGCCGCTTCGACGATCTGGCCCGCCTGTGGGACGAGGTCGGCCGCTTCGGGGCCGGGTTCTGCCTGGACACCTGCCATGCGTTCGCGGGCGGGGAGGATCTGACCGGCATCGTCGACCGGATCAAGTCGATCACCGGGCGGATCGACCTGATCCACGCCAACGATTCGAAGGGTGGATTCGACTCCGGCCAGGACCGCCACGACAACATCGGCAGTGGGAAGATCGACCCCGAGTTGGTGGTGGCCGCGATCCGGGCTTCCGGTGCTCCCGCCATTGTGGAGACGCCGGGCGGGGTGGAGGGGCAGACCGCCGACATCGCCCTACTGCGGGAGCGGGCGGGCAGCTGACGTAGGGCCACCGGGAGGGTCATGACCGAGCAGCCGCAACCGAAGTCGTCCGTGGCCGCCGCGGAGACTTCCGCGCGCCGTGGGCCGCGGCGGTTGCTCGGGCTCCTGCCGCCGCGGCGCGCGACAGCACCGGTAAACAAAGAGGACAAACCCGGCAACGGTACGGCGGAGTCGCCCGCCGCCAAGATCGGCCGCTCAGAGCAGACCGCACCCGCCGCCAAGGCCGGGACGCTGGAAAAGAAGGCAAGCGCTCCGGCGACGGCGAAGGACGCCCGCCCGCCCGGCGCGCCACCGGATCCGTGGAGTGTCTTCGCCGCGATCCCGGAGCAGCCACCCGGGCTCCTCCGGCGGACGCTGCGGGCGCTGAGCCGGTCGGTGGTCCACGAGTACGCGCTCGTCGTCTACGCCGGCTGCCTGCTCGCCGTGATGATGACCTGGCCCACCCTGCGCTATCCGATGCACACCCTGCCGCAGGACCTCGGCGACCCGACCCGCCAGGCGTGGCGCGTCGCCTGGGCCGGGCACGCGGTGATCGACGACCCGGCCCGGCTGTGGCAGTCGAACGCCTACTACCCACAGAAAGACAGCTTCGCCTTCGGTGACAGCCTGTTCGGGTATGCGTTCGCCGGGATGCTCGGCGACGGCCCGAGTGCCGCGATCCTGCGGTACAACATCCTGTTCGTGCTGGCCCACGCACTACTGCTGATCGGCGCCTACGCCCTGGTCCGTCAGCTCGGCGCCCGGCCCACCGGCGCGGCCGTGGCGGCGGTCGCGTTCGCCTACGCGCCATGGCGTCTGGCACAGGAGGGGCATCTCAACATCATCTCGGCGGGCGCCATCCCGCTGGCGCTGGCCATGCTCGCCCGCGGGCACGGCTATTCACTCCGGTACGGCTTCCGGCCCAAGCGCCGGCGCGCCGCCTGGGCCGTCGCCGGGTGGCTGACGGCGATCTGGCAACTCACCCTCGGCTTCTCCCTGGGCATTCCTTTCGCGTACGCGCTGGGCCTGATCCTGATCACGCTGGTCGCCGCCGGGTTGATCAGAAATTTCCGCCAGTCCCGGCGGGAGAAGCGCGCCGCTGCCGTGCCCGGACGGCGCTGGAGCCTGCGGCGTGGCAGGCGCGCGGCACTGGCCGGCCCGGCCGAGGCGGCAAAGTCGGCTGTACCGGCCCCGGCCGGCGCGTCCGTGAAAGCGGCATCCAAGGCCGACGGACCCGAGCCGGAGGTGCAGCCGGTAGCGGCTCCGCTGAAGCCGGGCGTGACCGGGCCGGAGACGCCGCCGGTGACCGATCCGCCGAAGCCCGGCCGGCCGAGGTCCGAGGTTCAGGTGGCCGCGTCGATGGAGGTGGGCAAGGCAACGCCAGCGGGACCGCGTACCGATGTGCTGGAGAGCCCACCCCGGCGACGGTGGATCAGTCTGGGCCGTTACCTGGCGGGCCCGCCCAGGCCGGAGCGAAAACCGGTCATCGGCTGGCTGCTCACCAACATCAACATCCTGGGCGCGACGATCTTCCTGTCGGTCGGCATCCTGATGGCCGTGCCGTACATCCGGCTCAAGGACACCGGCTCACGGATCGAGGAGATCACCTTCTTCTCGCCGCCGCTGCGGAGTCTGCTGATCGGCCCGGCCGAGTCCCGCATCTGGGGCGCCGCACACGCCACCCCCCGGGCCTCGCTCGGCTGGGCCGCCGAGATGTCCCTGCTTCCCGGTTTCGCGCTGTACGCCCTGGCCCTGGCCGGCCTGTTCCTCTCGGTGTGGCGGCTGCGGCACCGCGCGATGCTGGTCATCGGTCTCGTGGTCACGGTGATCCTCACGCTGGGGACCAACTTCTTCGGCGGCCACTGGACGTACCTTCCGGTGTTCGGCCACTTCCCGGCCGCGTTCGACCTGCGCATCCCGGGCCGCCTGATGCTCTGGGTGACCCTGCTGCTGGCGATCCTGGCGGCGGGCGCCGTGGACGATTTCGTCCGCCGGATCGAGCACTGGGCCGCCCAGCGGATTCCACCGTGGCCCGGCCCGTGGCTGCGCCTGGCCACCCTGATCCCACTGATCCTGGTGGCGCTGGAGGGCTGGAACACCACGGCACACCCGCAGGTGGCCGCGCAACCGCCCGCCCTGCGTACCGTCCCCGGCCCGATGCTGGTCCTGCCCACCGCCGATCTGACCGATCAGACCGTGCAGCTGTGGACCACCTCGCGGTTCCAGCAGATCGCCAACGGCGGCGGCGGTTTCAACGCGACCCAGCAGAACGAGTTGCGCGCCAAGGCGGCCGGCTTCCCGGACGCGACCAGCATCGAGTACCTGGAGTCGATCGGCGTCCGGAAGGTCCTGCTGCTGCGTGACCAGGTGGCCGGCACCTCCTGGGAAGACGCCGTCGACCTGCCGGTGGACGCGTTGCAGATCCGCCGGGAGGATCTCCCGGACGCCGTGGTCTTCTACCTCAACTGAACGGCCGGGCTCGGCTCGTCCGGCAGCACCGGCGCCTCCTGGGACGGGCCCATCCGGAAGTAGCCGCGGAACCCGGTGAGCCAGGGGGCCTCCGGACCGTCGAGCTTGCCGGCGTCCGGGTCCGCGCCGCCGTAGGAGCGCCGGACGTCGTCCAGTTCCGGCCGCCAGATCTCGCGGGCCACCAGGAAGAACAGCACCGCCACGGTGACCAGGCGGAAGGTGGAGGCCAGGACGAAGGTGCCCTCCGGGATGACGGTCTTGCCGCCGGCACCGATCAGCTCGGCGTAGAAGGCGGCCAGGTAGGCGACCTCGGCGAGGCTCCACGCGATGACGGCACCCCACTTGGGACGGGCCAGTGCGATCAGCGGGAGCAGCCAGAGCACGTACTGCTGGGACCACACCTTGCTGAAGATCAGGAAGGCGGCGACCACGAGGAAGGCGAGCTGGCTGATCCGCGGACGGCGCGGGGCGAGCAGGCCCAACAGCAGAATGCCCACACAGGAGAGACCGAAGAGCGCGTACGAAAGGTAGTTGAGGGTCGGGATGTGGTCGCTGAGCCACTGGAACGGGCCCTGGTCGCCCACCGTGCCCGCGTTCCACTTCCCGTCCAGGTAACGCCCGATGTACCAGAACGTGCCCCAGTCGACCGGCCGCTCCGAGTTGAGCCGGAAGAACCGCAGCCAGCTCTCGTGCCAGAAGACCATGACCGGCAGGTTGACCAGCAGCCAGGTCGCGCCGGTGGCCAGGAACGCCCCGAAGAACGGCCGCAACCGCCCGGTACGCAGCGCCACGATGAGGATCGGCCCGAGGATGAACAGCGGCCACAGTTTGGCCGCCGCGCCCAGCCCGAAGAGCACCCCGGCCCAGCCCGGACGTCGTCGCGCCCAGAGGAACAGGCCGAGAGCGAACAGTCCGATGGCCGGCGCCGGCGCAAGGCCAGGACCACGGCGACGCTGAGGACCGCGAACAGGCAGAGCACCAGCGCGTTGACGTTGTAGAACCAGCTGCCCTGGTTGATGTTCGGGTGGCTCGCGCCGTACGCGTGCACCGGCAGCCCCAGCGCGCCCATGAAGTAGCCGGTGACCACCGGGTACTCGACCGGATGGTCGACGTAGGGCACCTTGCCCTCGTTCAGGCCCTCGGCGTAGTACAGCGCCAGCACGTCGGTGTAGCAGTACCGGGTGTACTGGACGTTGTTCTGCCAGTTGCCGTCCATGCAGGGCGATTTCTGCACCCAGGAGAGCGCCAGGACCAGGCAGGCCAGCGCCATCACGATGCGCGGTGCGGTCCAGAACCGGCCGGGCCGGGAGCCCGGTGGCACGGCGTGTGCACCGAGTGGGCCGCCGATGGCTTGGGAGAGTCCCCGCACGAAACCGTCCGAGGTGGCATTCGCGACGTCAGGCCGATCGGTGGGCGGTTGGGCGCTCATGTCTTGGCATCATGCCGCATCAGCGGCCGCGAGGGGTGACGGGCCACGGTGGCGTCCCGATCTTCACAGGTGCCCCATACGAAACGGCGCCCACCTCGTCGAGGTGGGCGCCGTTGTCAACGATCCGGGGCGTCAATCGCCGTCTTCGTCGCCGTTACCGGTGTTGTTGCCGCCGTTCGGGCCACCGTTGTTCCCGCCCGGACCGGCGGGGCCACCGTTGTTGATCTGGCACAGCGGGTTGGTCGGGAAGGTCTGGCAGAACTGGCTGTTCTGGTCGGTCGTGGGCACCTCGACCGGGGCGACACCGTTGGCGTACTCACTCTCCGGGTTACCGGTCGGAATGCGCTCGGGGAAGTCCTTCTCCTCCCACTTCATCGCCTCGGCCGTGGTCTCGATGAACTCTTCCCAGATGGCGGCGGGGGTGCCGGAGCCGAACATCGGGCCGCCGTCGGCCTCCTTCAGCGAGACACGGTTGCCGGAGCCACCGACCCAGACGGTCGCGGCCAGCTGCGGGATGCCACCGACGAACCAGGTGTCGCCGTTCAGGCTCTCGCCGTTGACCTCGACCTCCCAGGTGCCACTCTTGGCGACCGACTCACGGCCGTTGATCGTGTTGCCGGCGTGCCCCGGGATCTTGGCCATGACGCCGAGCAGGTCGGACATCTTGTCGGCGGCGAAGACCCGGTTGCCGCCCTTGTCGGCGCTGTGGATGATCTTCTCGACCCCGGTCTCCCCATCGCGCTGCTTGATCGTCTTGATGAAGTGCGCGTTGTGGTGCACACCCTCGTTCACGATGGTGGCGACACCCTCGGCGTGCTCGAGCGGAACCACCCGGTACTGGCCGAACGCGACCTCGTTGTCGAAGTTGTTCTTCCACGTGGCGGGCTTGGTGTTGTTCAGGTCGATCTTCTTGCCGTCGTCGTTCCACATGGTGCCGACACCGGCGGCGTTGGCGGCCGCGATCACCTTGTCCTGGCCGATGCCTTCCGCGATCCAGTAGAACGGGAAGTTGTACGACTTGACGGTCGCGGTCTCCAGGTCGCAGAACTCGATCTTGCCGCCACAGACACTGTTGTCATCCGCTCCGGCGTTGCTGATCTTGCCACCGCCGACCTTCTCCTTCCTGCCGTTCCAGATCGTCTTGAAGGAGATGTCCTCCTTCAGACCGGCCGCCAGGGTGTAGATCTTGAAGGTCGAGCCCGGGGACTGGCCACCGTTCGCCGGGACGCCACTGCCATCACCGGACATGTAACCGGCGTAGTCGATGCCGTTCGGGTCGTCACCGCCGTAGTACCCGAGCACCTCGCCGTTCGTCGGGTCGATACCGATCACCGCGGCCTGGTACTTCCTCGTGCGGAGGTCGTACATCGGCGAGGTCTTGCTCAGCTTCGAGCCGGCCGCCTCCGCCGCCTTCTGCACCTTCGGGTTGATCGTGGTGGTGATCGTGAAGCCGCCCTTTTCCAGGTCCGCTTCCTTGATGCCGAGCTGCTTCAATTCGTACTGAACATGCCGCAGCACCATGCCGACCGGCTTCTGATCGGCACTCTTCTTGGAGCTGGCCTTGGCGATCGGCTTGACCGTGGGGTACTTCCGGGCGTCGTAGTCCGCCTTCGAGATCGCATTCATCTCGTACATGTTCGCGAGGGTGTACTCCCACCGGTCCTTGGCGTCTTTGAGGTTGTAGTTCGGGTCGTAGCCCGCATGCGTGTCGGTCGGGTAGGGCTGCTTGATGATCGAAGCGAGCACCGCCGCCTCGTACGCGTTGATCGCGTTCTTGGCGCCATTCTTCACCGACTTGCCGAAATAGCCCTGGGCCGCGGCCTCGACGCCGTACCGTCCCTCACCGAGGTCGATGTAGTTCAGGTACATGCCCATGATCTCTTTTTTGTCGTACTCCGACTCGAGCTTCCGGGCGAGCACCGCCTCGCGCAGCTTGCGGCTGTAGGTGATGTCCTTTTCCTGAGCAACGTGCCGCGCGTACTGCTGGGTGATGGTCGAGGCACCCTGCCGGTCGCCGCCGGTGAAGTTGTTCCACGCGGCGCGGGCGATGCCCTTCATGTCGATGCCGTTGTGCGTCCAGAAGTTCTTGTCCTCGGCGGCCGCGACAGCGTTCATCATGACATCGCTGATCTGCTGGTACGGCACGTTGATCCGGGGTTCGCCCTCTTTGGCGAGGACGTTCTTGCCGGTGGCGTCGTAGATGATGTTCATCTGCGCCTCCGCCTCCGGCGTTTTGAGCTTCACGTCGTCGAAGAAGTAGGTGCCGCCGACGATGCCGACGCCGAGCATGATGACCAGCACGGCGGCGGCCGCCGTCAGGATGTTGGCGCGCCGGTACTTCTTGTCGGACTTGCTGCGGGGCTTCTTGCCACCGGACCCACCGGAGCCGCCGGATCCACCGCCACCACCGCCGGGAGGCCCGCCGCCGCCCGGTGGCACGGAGGCGCGGCCACCGATGGACGCGCCGCTCACCGAGGCACGGCCGCCGACCGGAGCGGCGCCCACCGAGGCGCGGCCACCGACCGCGGCACGGCCAGGGGCGGCCGAGCCGACCGAGGCGGAGCCGACGGATGCCCGTCCCGGCTGACCGCCTACCGAGGCGGCACCGGATGGACGCCGGTAAGCGTCCGGGCGGGGCCGGGCCTCGCCGGCTGGCTGGTCGTCAGGCGTGGAAGCAGCGGACGGCCCGGGCACTCTGGCCCGGGCTCGTGCGGACTGCGGATCGCCGTACGCGTTCATTCCCTCACACCTACCGGTCGCGGGGGCGCGGTCGGGAGGCCCGGACGAGCCGTCCCCACACTGCGCCTCGAGCGGGCGTTATGGGCTGCGGTCCCGGCAGCCCCCTTGTCTTGTGTCTGCGAGGACCGTACGCCGGCCCCAAACCCGTACACGTTAACCAGATCGGTCCGGTTCATCTCCGGCCCTCCCCGTTGTGTGCCGAGTCACCTGTCCGGCGGGATCCCCCACCACCGGACGAGACCATAGCCCCGGAATGCAACGTCTCCTCAGCGGCGAGGCCGTCGCGACCGAGCACGAACCTCTCGACCAGGTGATTCCACGCACAAGCGCGGCACACCTCTACGACGAAGACCTGAAACTCACGCAGCGTCATCGCCATGACGGGCAGTTCGGCCAGTTTGCGGGCCTGCCCGGCGGACTGCTTGAGCTCGTCGCCATAGACGTAGTGCACGAGCGTCAGGTTTTCCCGTCGGCAGATCGGGCAACGCTCGTCGATGGGCTCACCATGGTACGTAGCCGCGTTTCTCAAGTAAGGAGACGCGTCGCAGACTTCGAGCGTGCCGATACGGCCGCTCCGAACGTCACGCAGGACTGCCCGCTTCTGTAGCGAGTAGTCGACCACCTGCCGCTGCGTGCGCATGGCGAAGAGAGTACGCGGTCGTCGCTTTCCCGGCGAACGCCATCACGCTGCGTGGCACGGCGACTGCACACGATGCCCGAGTTGCGCCCATGGCCGTCCCGATCTACGGTGACGATGTATCGAGCCGATACATCGGAGCGCACATGTGGGGAGGGGCCAATGCTGGAGATGGCGATCCTCGGCCTCCTGCAGGAGGCTCCGATGCACGGTTACGAGCTCCGCAAGGAACTCGCCACCAAACTCGGCACACTCCGCGCCGCGATCAGTTACGGCACTCTTTACCCGACGTTGAAGCGGCTGAAGCTTGCCGGCTGGATCGGTGAGGCAGAGGCCAACAACGACATCATCCCCCCGATGACCAGCAAGCGGGGGCGGGTTGTCTACAAGATCACGGCCGAGGGCAAGGAGCATTTCGCCGACCTCCTCACCCAGGCTGGCCCGGAGACGTACGACGACGCGGGTTTCGGGGTCCACTTCACCTTCTTCTCCAGGACCGATCGCGCCACCCGGCTGCGCATCCTGGAGGGCCGCCGGCGCCGCATCGAGGAGCGCCGCGAGGGGCTGCGCGAGGTGCTCGCCCGCGCCGCCGACCGCCTCGACGCCTACACGCTCGAGTTGCAGCGGCACGGGCTGGACGCGTGCGAGCGCGAGGTCCGCTGGCTGGAGGAGCTGATCACCAACGAGCGCTCCGGCCGTACCCCCGCTTTTCGAAATCGTGCCGGTCTCGCCGGCGCTCTCAACCCCGATCCCCCGGAAACACCGAGTCCGCAACCGGACCGGCCGTGATGAACAACAAGGAGGCAAACGCGATGGGTTCCGTCCGCGTCGCCATCGTCGGTGTGGGTAACTGCGCCTCGTCCCTCGTGCAGGGCGTGGAGTACTACAAGAACGCCGACCCCAACGACCGCGTCCCGGGTCTCATGCACGTGACCTTCGGCGACTATCACGTCTCGGATGTGAAGTTCGTCGCGGCGTTCGATGTGGACGCCAAGAAGGTCGGCATGGACCTCAGCGAGGCGATCGTCGCCAGCGAGAACAACACCATCAAGCTGACCGACGTGCCGCCGAGCGGCGTGTCCGTTCAGCGTGGTCCGACCTTCGACGGTCTCGGCACCTACTACCGCGAGATCATCGAGGAGTCCTCGGCCGAGCCGGTCGACGTCGTGCAGGCTCTGCGCGACGCCGAGGTCGACGTCGTCGTCTCCTACCTGCCGGTGGGCTCCGAGGAGGCCGACAAGTTCTACGCGCAGGCCGCGATCGACGCCGGCTGCGCGTTCGTGAACGCTCTGCCCGTCTTCATCGCCTCCGACCCGGTCTGGGCGAAGAAGTTCGAGGACGCGGGCCTGCCGATCGTCGGTGACGACATCAAGAGCCAGGTCGGCGCCACCATCGTGCACCGCGCGCTGGCGAAGCTGTTCGAAGACCGCGGTGTCGAGCTGCTGCGCACGTACCAGCTCAACTTCGGCGGCAACATGGACTTCATGAACATGCTGGAGCGCAACCGCCTGGTCTCGAAGAAGATCTCGAAGACCCAGTCGGTGACCTCCCAGATCCCGCACGAGATGCTCAAGAGCGACGTGCACATCGGCCCGTCCGACCACGTGCCGTGGCTCGACGACCGGAAGTGGGCCTACATCCGCCTGGAGGGCCGCTCCTTCGGTGACACCCCGCTGAACGCCGAGCTCAAGCTCGAGGTGTGGGACTCGCCGAACTCGGCCGGTGTGATCATCGACGCGGTCCGCGCCGCGAAGATCGCCAAGGACCGCGGCATCGGTGGCCCGATCCTCTCGGCGTCCTCCTACTTCATGAAGTCCCCGCCGGTGCAGTACAGCGACCACGACGCCCACGCGGCCGTCGAGGCCTTCATCAAGGGCGACATCGAGCGCTGACGCGCGTCACCCGAGCGAAGCGCAAGCTGAGCGGCAAAGGCCGGCCCACATCGTGGGCCGGCCTTTCGCACACCCGGATTCGGTACGGCGTCAGCTCCAGGCCTTCTGCAGCGCGACCCGGGCCTCGATCTCGAGCAGGATCCGTTTGCGGTCGAGGCCGCCGCCGAAGCCGACCATCTTGCCGCCCGCTCCGACCACCCGGTGGCAGGGGACGATCACCGGGATCGGATTGCGGTTGCAGGCCGTGCCGACAGCGCGGGCCGCACCCGGATCACCCAGCGCCGTGGCGATCGCCCCATAGGTGATCATCTCGCCATAGGGGATCTTCGCGATCTCGCCCCAGACGGCCCGCTCGAACTCCGACCCGCCGCGCAGCTCGAACGGCACGGTGAAGTCGGTCAGCGTGCCGGAGAAGTAGTCCCGCAGCTGCTCGACCGCCGGATGCTCCGTGGACGGGCCCGGCCGGGCGGCGAAACGCACACCCACCACGGCCGGGCCGTCGACGGTCACACCGAGCGGACCGATCGGCGTCTCGATGACGAACATGCCCCCAAGTCTGCCCCGGGGGTACGACAGGCTACTTGACCTTGACGCCGTCGACGGCCGTCGCGGCGTTGCGGCTGGTGTTGCCGGCGTAGACGACCTGCCACACGCCGCTCTTGGTGGCGGTGAACTTCTTGCTGTAGACGCCCTTGCCGTTGGTGGTGGCGGTGCCCTTGTAGGTGAAGGTGGTGGCACCGGCCGGCTTGAAGTAGACCTTGACCTTGGCGCCGCCGAGCACCTTGCCGTTGACCTTGAGGACACCCTTGGCGGTCAGCTTCTTGCCCCTTGACGACCGGCTCGGGAGCGGCGTTCAGGGTCAGCTTGGAGGGCCGCTTCAGGTAGATCTTCTTGCTCACGACGTTGGTGAGCTCGGGCTCGCTGCCCGCCTTCATCTGGGCGCCGTAGACGTTCACGGTGTAGCGGCCGGCCGTGTCCTTGCCGCACATCTTGAACGTGCCCTTGTAGGTGGCCGTCGAGCCGACCTGGGCGAACTGGCCACCGTTGACCGTCTTGCCGCTCGGGGCCTCGATGTCGGCGCCCACACCGGCGATCTCGTAGCCGGCGGTCGGGATCGGCGCGCTGGTGACGGCGGTGATGGTGAAATTCTGGCAGCCGGCGCCGGAGCCCAGCACGAAGACGCTCTTGCTGATCGAGACCGACTTGACGGTGATGTCGAGGGTGGCGGCCTGCGCGGGCGACGCGACGGCCAGCAGACCGGCGGTGGGAACGGCGGCCAGCAGGGCGGCGAAGACGCGGGAGCGTACGGAGGTCATGGTTGTCCCTGGGGTTCGGAGGGGCCGTTCAGGGGGATGATCACTGCGGTTCAGAACGCTACCGTATCGACGCAACCCGCTTCCACAGGACATGCAAAAATTCCGATCCCTTGCGCGCCTGGCCGCGACCTGAGCATCGGCCTGCCGAAGGTCAGGAGATGTGGCCCTGCTCCCGGGCCCACTTGAAGAGCTCCGCCTCGGCTTCGTCCCGGTCGAGCGGCCCGTGGTCGAGACGGAGCTCCTTCAGGAAGCGCCACGCCTGACCGACGATCGGGCCCGGCGGCACTCCGAGCAGCTCCATGATCGCGTTGCCGTCCAGGTCGGGGCGGACCTTGGCGAGGTCCTCCTCGGCCGCGATCCGGTCGATCCGCACCTCCAGCGCGTCGTAGTCCGCGGCCAGCTGGGCGGCCTTGCGCCGGTTGCGGGTGGTGACGTCGGAGCGGGTCAGCTTGTGCAGCCGGGACAGCAGCGGGCCGGCGTCGGTCACATACCGCCGGACGGCCGAGTCGGTCCACTCGCCCCGCCCGTACCCGTAGAAACGAAGGTGAAGGGCGACCAGCCCGACCACCTCGCCGGTCACGTCCTTGGGGTATTTCAGGGCTTTCATCCGCTGTTTGGTGAGCCGCGCGCCGACCACCTCGTGGTGGTGGAAGCTGACCCGGCCGTCCCGCCCGACCGCCTTGGTGGCGGGCTTGCCGATGTCGTGCATGAGCGAGGCCATCCGGAGCACGAAGTCCGGGCCCTCGTCACCCTCGAGCCGCATCGCGTTGCTCACCACGATCAGCGTGTGCTCGTAGACGTCCTTGTGCTGGGCGTGCTCGTCGATCTCCAGCTTCAGGCCGGAGATCTCGGGCAGGAAGCGGTCGGCCAGCCCGGTGTCGACGAGCAGCCGCAGCCCGGCGATCGGGTCGACGCTGGACATCAGCTTGGTGAACTCGTCCCGGATCCGTTCCGCGGTGATCCGGTCGAGATCAGCGGCCATGTCCGACATGGCGGTCACCACCGCCGGGTCCACCGTGAACCGCAGCTTCGCCGCGAACCGCGCCGCCCGCAGCATCCGAAGTGGATCGTCGCCGAACGAGATCTGCGGCGCCGCCGGCGTACGGATCACCCGCGCCGCGAGGTCCCGCAGGCCGCCGAACGGGTCGGTGAACTCGTGTCCCGGCACCGAGACGGCCATCGCGTTGATCGTGAAGTCACGCCGCGACAGGTCGTCCAGCAGCGACGTCCCGTAGGACACCACCGGATTGCGCGTCACCCCGTCATAGGCCTCGGCCCGGAACGTGGTGATCTCGATCCGCAGCCCGTTCTTCTGGATGCCGATCGTGCCGAACTCGCGCCCGGTCTCCCAGATCGCGTCGGCCCACCCGTTCACCACGGTGAGGGTCTGCTCGGGGTGGGCGTCGGTGCAGAAATCGAGGTCGTCGCCGAGGCTGCCGAGCAGCGCGTCGCGGACCGAACCGCCGACCAGATGCAGCTCGTGACCTGCGGCGGCGAACCGCCGGCCGAGCTCGTCGGCGACGGGGGACACGCGGAGCAGCTCGGCTACCGCTTTCTGCTGGGCGGAATTCAGAACAGACATGGGGTTACCAGGGTATCGGCCGTGGCAGCTGAGGGTGTCGCCGGGCAGGATGACAGGATGCCCGTTTCCGAGGCGCTGCGACGCCTGGCCGAGACCCCTGCCTTCTGGACGGGTGAGCCGTTCGACACCGAGGGTCTGCCCGCCGAGGTGCACCTCTCGTTTCCGGTGGTGGGCGGCTACGCGCTGGTGCTCGACATCGAGCTGCCCTCCGGGGACCGCGCTCTCGGGCTGCGCCGGCCGTCGGCCAGCGAACCGGTGCAACTGGGCTGGGCGCCGCCGTCGGGGCCGTACCCGGCGGCTCTGCGCTGGTGGGAGCTGGAGCGCTTCGCCCGGTTGATCGCACTGTCCGACCCGCTGCTGCCGCATCCCGGTCTGGTGGTGGCGTTGCTGTCGCCGTTCGCGCCGGCCGCCGCCGACGACGATCCGGCGGAGATCGCTGCGGTGCGCGAGGCCGCGTACCGGTCGCTGCGCCGGGAGATCCCCTTCGACGAGCAGCTGGCGGCCCTGGCGAGCGGTCCGGAGCAGGCCCCGCTGCCGCTCTTCACGAGCGAGCGCTGGTGGCCGGCGCCGCAGGTTTCGTCGCCGCAGGTTCTGGACGAGGCCGCGATCGCGTCCCTGAGCACCCCGGCCCAGGCGCGGCTCCAGGTCCGTGCCGGGCATCGCTTTCCGCACGAGGACCTTTCCGATCTGGTACGCCACGCGAGCGCTCTGCTGACCGAGATGCCAAATCATGACTGGTACGCCGCGACGCGCTCGCTGGCCGGGCGGATCGTCGGCTCGGGCGACCTGACGGCGGTGCCGGCCCTGCTCGGCGCGCTGACCGGGGCGGGCTGCGACCACCCGACCGTGCTCGATGCGCTCAGTGAGCCTCTCGTTCCGCTGGAGGCATGCTGGGTGGTGGAGACCCTGGCCGGGGCCGAGCCCGGCACCCTCCTCCGTCACCACGTGTGATGTCTGCCTTTATGGTGGCTCCATCATCGGTAGGGCTCGGGAGGCTCGGGTGAACGGCGGCCTGTACCGCAGCACGCATGCGACACCGGACGGGCGACCGTCGGCGCAGGAGGGCGTCACCGTGGTCTCGGTGGACGCCCCGGCTTCGGAGCCGCAGCGGCAGTCCGCGCCCGAGGGTGGAAGCACCGCCGGTCAGAGCGCGATCATGGCGATCGGCAGCCTGGTGAGCCGGGTGATCGGGTTCGTCCGCAACGCGCTGATCGGCATGGTTCTCGGCCAGGCGGTCGGTAACGCCTACACCGGCGCCCAGTTCCTGCCCGGTCAGATCTACGAGCTGCTGCTCGGCGGCATCCTCTCCAGCGTGTTGATCCCGCTGCTGGTGCGGCGGCGCAAGGCCGAACCGGACGGCGGCCAGGAGTTCACCCAGCGGCTGCTGTCCTTCGCGGTGGTCATGCTCGGGATCGCAACCGTCCTGGTGGTGCTCGCGGCGCCACTGATCACAGCGATCCAGACGAGCGGCGACAACACCGACCAGGCCTTCCGTGAGCTGGTCACGAACTTCTCTTACCTGATCCTGCCGATCATCTTCTTCACCGGCCTGTCGGCGCTGATCGGCGCCGTGTTGAACGTACGCGGTCATTTCGCAGCCCCGATGTGGGCACCGATCCTCAACAACATCGTGGTGATCGCGGTGTGTGGGGTGTTCCTGCTGGCCTTCGGGACGGACAAGGAACTGACCGCGGAGAACATCAGCACGGCCGAACTGGTTCTGATCGGAGCCGGCACCCTGCTCGGCATGGTCGTGCAGGCGGTCGGCCTGCTGCCGGCCCTGCGCAAGGTCGGTTTCCGCTGGAAGTGGCGCTGGGCGCCGCGCGAGCTCGGGCTGCGCGAGATCGGCCACCTGGCCGGCTGGATGCTCTGCTACGTCGCCGCCAACCAGATCGCGGTCTTCGCGCTGGTCCGGGCCCTGAACAGCGCCGGCGGCGAGGACAACCCCGGCGCCCTGGCGTTCAACAACGTCTTCCTGCTGATGATGATGGCGCACGGGATCATCGGCGTCTCGGTGATCACCGCCCTGCTGCCGAAAATGAGCGCGGCCGCCGCCGAGGGCCGGCTCAACGAGGTCGTCGACGACCTGAGCCGCGGCATCAGGCTGGTGTCCGCGGCCCTGGCCCCGATCGTGGTGGCCTACGCCGTGCTGAGCGGGCCGATTGCCGTCTTCCTCTTTCAGGGCGGGCGCATCACCAACGCGGACGCGCTGGACATGGGCACGGTTCTGACCGTCGCGGCGTTCGCCGTGCTGCCGCTGTCGATCAGCTTCCTCTGCACCAACGTCTTCTACGCGCTGCAGGGCAACAAGACCGCCGCGCTGATCAACCTGCCGGTGGTCGCGGCCCGGATCACCGGGTATTTCGTGCTCGCGGCGATCCTCGACGCGTCCTTGACCGCGGCCGGGATGACCGCCGCCAACGGCATCTCCTACCTGCTGTCCGCCCTGATCTCGCTGGCCGTCCTGCGGCGCCGGATCGGTCGGCTGAACCTGGGCTCGGTGCTCGTAGCCCTGCTCAAGGTCGCGGTGGCCGCCGGTGTGGCGGCCGGGCTGGCGCTGTTCGTGGTGCAGCTGCTGCCCGGCTCGGGCGAGCCGGACGGCCGGGTCGAGGCGATCGTGCAGATCGCCGTCGGCGGTGCGGTGATCCTGATCGCCTACCTGGGCACGGCTCTGCTGCTGCGTGTTCACGAGGTGAGCCAGGTGGTCGGGATGGTTCGCCGGAAGATCGGTCGCTGATCCCCCGATAAACGTCCTGAACAGGTGATTCTCGACTGATCAGGCACTGAATCAGCCGATTCGTGTCGCCTGGCGCCGATGCCGCGCCGGGGGGACGACCTGCCAGACCATGGCCGAGTACGGGTATGGTCGGTGTCGGCATGTGCGCCGGATCCTCGTGTCGTTCAGTGCCCGAGCCTGTAGCACCCGAGAAGCACACCGAGGAATGCACCACCGAGGGAGGACTGGTGACCCAGGTCGGCGAAGGCCACGAGACCGCGGCCGACGGAGCCGGGCCGGTCATGACCTTCGGTGCCCCCGCCGTCGGTGAGATCCTGGCCGAGCGCTACCAGCTGGAACAGCACGTCAACAACGACAGTGCGGGCCGGCAGGTCTGGCGCGGCATCGACGTCATCCTGCGCCGGGCGGTCGCCGTCGTGCTCCGGCATCCGGGCGGTGATTCCGCCACCGAGATGCTCCAGGCCGCCGTCGCGGCGAGCCGGGTGATCCACCCCAACCTGGTCGGCGTCTATGACGCGATCGACGAGCAGCAGCGGGCCTATGTGGTCCGGGAGTGGGTGGACGGCGAGTCGCTGCGCGATCTGATCGGCGCCGAGGGCCCCCTGGACCCGGCCCGGGCGATCGCCATCGCACACTCGGTGGCCGACGCGCTCACCGCGGTGCACGCCACCGGCATGGTGCACGGCAATGTGCATCCCGGCAGCACCCTGATCGCTGACGACGGCCGTGTCGTGCTGGCCGACGCGCGGGCCGACGCGGCCGACAGCGCCGAGGCGGACGTCCGCGCGGTCGGCGGCATTCTGTATTTCGCTCTCACCGGTCACTGGCCGCACGCCGAGGTGGGCCAGTCCGGCCTTCCGGATGCGAATCGCGACAGTTCCGGCAACCCGGCGGCTCCACGTCAGATCCGGGCCGGTGTCCCGGCGTACCTCGACGATCTGACCATGGACCTACTGGACCGTCGCGTCGCCGCCCCGGCGTCCGACGCGCTCACCGCGGAGCTCGGCCGGCTGGACGCCGCCTCCGAGGACGACGAGTTCGAGGACGTCGGTCCCCTGCGCTTCGTGCAGGGCGGCAGTTCGGGCTCCAGCGAGCCGGTCCGCAGCGCGCCGAAGATCCTGCTCGGGGTCGGTGCCCTGGTGGTCATCGCGATCATCGGCCTGATCTTCGGCATCAACGCGATCAACGACACCAGCTCCAACGCCGACAGCGGCCAGTCGACGACGGCCGACGGCGGCACGGGGCAGACCGACACCCCCGACGTGACGCAGACCCAGGCGCCCGTGCCGAAGCCGATCAAGCTGACCGCCGACATGGTGCGCATCGTCGACCCGCCGCCCGGCGACCGTGACGACACCGCCGAGGCCAAGCTCACCGTCGACGGCGACCAGGAGACCGCGTGGAAGCTGGCGTGGTATTCGCAGCCCAAGTTCGGTAACAACAAGAAGGGCATGGGCCTGCTGATCGACCTGGGCGAGGCACGGTCGCTGTCCGAGGTGCAGGTCTTCACGTCGATGCCGGGTGTGGTGATGGACCTGCGGGTCGGCACGAGCGACCCGGGTGACAGCTCCACCGGCGACAAGAAGGTGCTCGAGCAGTTCACGTCGCTCAGCGACGCCGAGGGTGGCCCGACCAAGAGCACCGGCACGAAGCACGTGCTCTCGGTCGCCGACTCGACCCAGAAGTACCAGTACGTCATGGTCTTCCTGAGCGAGCTGCCGCGTAACGAGGACACCCCGGGCTACCAGGTCAACGTCAACGAGATCGAGCTGTACGGATACTGAGACCTCACGGCGTGTCCCCCTGCACTAGATTGCTGACGTGACTTTCCGGGACGGATCAGGTGCGACGCCGAGCGACGCCGAGCTGATCCGTGCCCACGTGGCCGGCGACCGGGAGGCGTTCGCCGAGCTGGTCCGCCGCCATCGGGACCGGCTCTGGGCGGTGGCGCTGCGGACCGTCGGCGACCGCGAGGAGGCCGCCGACGCGGTTCAGGACGCCCTGCTCAACGCGCATCGCAATGCGGCCCGGTTCCGTGGCGAGGCGGCCGTCACGACGTGGCTGCACCGGATCGTGGTGAACGCCTGCCTCGACCGGATCCGCCGCCGGCAGGCACACCCGACCGTGCCGCTGCCGGAGGGCAACCGTGACGACGACCGACCCTCCGCTCCGGAGCCGGCCGCACCCACCCCCGACCAGGACACGGTTCTCGTGGTGCGGGAGGCGCTGGCCGCCCTGCCGGTCGAGCAGCGGGCCGCGATCGTGCTGGTCGACGTGCAGGGGTACGGCGTGGCCGAGGCGGCGGCGATGCTCGGCGTGGCGGAGGGGACGGTGAAGAGCCGGTGCGCCCGCGGCCGGGCCAGAATGGCGGTGACCCTGGGATATCTCCGGGGGAACCGGACCGACGGTGGGACCGTCCCATCCAGGTCGGAGTCGGCGAGACCGCTGCCGACCGGACCGGAACGGAGGGAACCACGGTGACGGGCGCCGAGTTCGACGGGGTCGACCTCGACCTTCTCGCCGACTATGTCGGTGGCGCCCTGGACGGCACCCCGGACCAGGAGCGAGTGGCCACCCTGGTGTCCGGGGACCCGGCCTGGCGCAGGGCTTTCGAGCTGCTGGAACCCGGCATGATCGCGGTCGAGGAGGCACTGCGGGAGTTCGAGCCCGAGCCGATGCCCGATGATCTGGCGGCCCGCCTGGACGCGATGTTCCGGGTCCCGGAGGAGATGCCGGGGGCTGCGGCCGCCGTACCCGCGAAGGTTGTTGATCTTGATGGGGTGCGGCGTGCGCGGGCACGACGGTGGGCCGCGCCGATCGGAGTGGCGGCCGCCCTGCTCGCGTTCGCCGGATTCGGCGTGAGCCAACTCTCCGACGTGGGCATGACCGACGACAGCGCGGAAAGCACCGCGGCCGGAAGCGCCGCCGACCAGAGCGCCCCGATGATGGCCAGCATCCCGGCGGACAACGTGATCTTCAGCGACACCGACTACTCCGCGGGCACGCTGGTCGCGACGAGCGCGAAACGGTCCCAGGCCGGTGTCCTGTCGGAGAGCTCGGAGCCGGCGGCCGCGGAGCAGGCCAGCGGATTCAGTCCTCTCGCCCGGCTGATCGACCCGGCCGGGCTGATCGGCTGCCTCGATGCCATCACGCGGAACAACGGGGCCGGCCAGATCGCGGTGGAGCTGGTGGACTACGCCAGGTTCGACGGGAAACCGGCGATGATCGTCCGGTTCAGCGCGGCCAACGGCATCTGGGTGTGGGCGGTGGGCCCGGAGTGCGGCGCACCCGGTGCTGGCGCGGACACCGTCGTGCAACTCCCGGTACGCTGACCGAACCCCCTTCGCGTGAGGTCCGACACGGGCCCGGCCGGGGAATGGCGAATGCCTAGCATGACGTTTTAGCGTGCAGTGTCGCCGACTGAAACGCGTGCGACGAAAACAGACTGAGGAGTCGGCAGTGGACGAGGTCCGCAATCTGATCATCATCGGTTCCGGACCGTCGGGCTACACCGCGGCGTTGTACGCGGCCCGCGCCAACCTGAACCCCCTGGTGATCGAGGGTGTGAACTCCGGCGGCGCCCTGATGACCACCACCGAGGTGGAGAACTTCCCGGGTCACCGGGACGGGATCATGGGGCCGGCGCTGATGGACAACATGCGCGCCCAGGCGGAAAGGTTCGGCGCCGAGTTCCTGACCGACGACGTCACCCGGGTCGAGCTGACCGACAAGCCGACCGAGGCCGGCACCGAGGGCCTCAAGACCGTCTGGGTCGGTGACCAGCAGTTCTTCGCCCGCGCCGTGATCTTGGCGACCGGCTCCGCGTGGCGGCCGATCGGCGTCCCCGGCGAGCAGGAGCTGCTCGGCCACGGCGTCTCCTCGTGTGCCACCTGTGACGGCTTCTTCTTCCGCGGCCACGACATCGTGGTGGTCGGCGGCGGCGACTCCGCCATGGAGGAGGCCACCTTCCTCACCCGGTTCGCCGAGACGGTGACCATCGTGCACCGCCGTGACTCGTTCCGGGCCAGCAAGGTCATGCAGAAGCGGGCGCTGGACAACCCGAAGATCAAGATCGAGTGGAACTCGGTGGTCGAGGAGATCCTCGGCGAGGACGGCAAGGTCACCGGCGTCCGCCTGAAGAACGTGCAGTCCGGCGAGGCCAAGGTCCTCGACGTCACCGGTGTCTTCGTGGCCATCGGTCACGACCCGCGCAGCGAGCTCTTCAAGGGCCAGATCGAGCTGGACGACGAGGGCTATGTGAAGGTGCAGTCGCCCAGCACCCGGACCAACGTCCCGGGCGTGTTCGCCGCGGGTGACCTGGTCGACCACACCTACCGGCAGGCCATCACCGCCTCCGGCACCGGCTGTGCCGCCGCGCTCGACGCTGAGCGCTTCATCGCTTCATTCGTAGAGCTGTAAGACCCGGGAGGTCCTCGTGGGAGCAACCAAGGTGGTCACTGACGCCACCTTCGCCGATGATGTGCTGCGTTCCGACAAGCCGGTGCTGGTGGACTTCTGGGCCGAGTGGTGCGTGCCCTGCAAGAAGGTCGACCCGCTGCTCGCCGAGATCGCCGCCGAGATGGGCGACAAGGTGGAGATCGTCAAGGTGAACATCGACGAGAATCCGCAGACCGCCATGGCGTACCAGGTCATGTCGGTGCCGACGCTGACCATCTTCAAGGACGGTGAGCGGATCAACTCGGTGGCCGGCGCCAAGCCCAAGAGCTTCCTGGTCAACTTCATCGAGTCGGCGCTCTGACGCTTTCGAGCACAACGCCCCGCGCCCGTCCGGGTCGCGGGGCGTACTCTCCGGAGGGTCGTCCTTTCTCGTCCTAGGGAGTCGTGAGTGCGGTCCATCCGACGCGGAGACACCGGCCCAGCAGTTTCCGAGATTCGGTCGATCCTGGTCGGCCTGGAATTGCTCGACGAGGCTGAACCCGACGTCTTCGACGAGGCGCTGGAGACCGCGGTCCGCGCCTTCCAGCAGAACCGTGGTCTCGGCGTCGACGGGATGGTCGGCGACGAGACGTGGGGCGCGCTGGACGCGGCCCGCTGGCGGCTCGGCTCCCGGACCCTGTTCCACTCGGTGCCCGACGCGCTCGTCGGCGAGGACGTCCGGGCGCTCCAGGAGCGGCTGCTCGAGATGGGGTACGACACCGGTCGCCCCGACGCCGTCTACGGCGCCCGGACCGCCCGCGCGGTGGCCCAGTTCCAGCGCGAGGTCGGCCTCGTCCAGGACGGCTCCTGTGGCCCGCAGACCATGAAGGCGCTGCGCCGGCTGGGCCGCAAGGTGGTCGGCGGCCGCCCGCAGTGGCTGCGCGAGGCCGAGGCGTTCCGGCAGTCCGGTCCCAACCTGGTCGGCAAGACGATCGTCATCGACCCAGGCCACGGCGGTGGCGACGACACCGGCGTCCTGGTGCCGGACGGGCCACTCCGGTGGAACGAGGCCGACCTGGTGTTCGACCTGGCCTCCCGGCTGGAGGGCCGGCTCTCCGCGGCCGGCATGCGGGTGCACCTGACCCGCGGTCCGTCGCCGGCCGCCCCGATGAGCGGCGCCGAGCGGGCCGCCCTGGCCAACAGCCTCGGCGCCGACCTGCTGATCTCGCTGCATCTGGATGGGCACACGTCCGACGCGGCCGAGGGTGTGGCGACCTACCACTACGGCACCGGAAACGGGCTCAGCTCGACCGTGGGCGAGCGGCTCGCGGCCCTGGTGCAGCGAGAGATCGTGGTGCGCACCGGGATGCACGACTGCCGGACCCACGCGAAGACCTGGGACCTGCTGCGCCTCACCCGCATGCCGACGGTCCGGGTCGACCTCGGTTACCTGACCTCGCCGAAGGACCGGGAGCGGCTGATCGACCCGATGTTCCGGGAGCAGATCGTCGAGGCGCTGCTCGCCGCGGTCCAGCGGATGTACTTCCCGGTGGAACGCGACGTGCCGACCGGGTCGATCGACGTACGCCAGCTTCGTCTGGCCTTGGCCGACAAGGCCTAGCCCCTTAGTTGTCGGCGGACCTGGTCGCGGTCACCGGCCGGACCGGGCGCAGCAGCGTCTCCGGGCTCATCGAGCCGAGCAGTTTCTCCAGCGCGTACTCGACGTCGGACTTCCAGGACAGGGCCGTCCGCAACTCCAGCCGCAACCGCGGGAACCGGGGGTGCGGGCGGACCGTCTTGAAGCCCACCGACAGGAAGAAATCGACCGGGGCCACACACGTCGCGTCGGCCTCGTCCGGTTTGGCGTCACCGAAGGCCTCCACGGCCTTCACACCGCGCTTGGTGAGGTCACGGGCGACTCCCTGCACCAGCATCCGGCCCAGGCCGCCACCGGCGAAGGCGGGCACCACCTTGGCCGTGGTGAGCAGAGCGGCGTCGGCGCTCACCGGGGACGTCGGGAAGGCCATCGAGCGGGGCACGTAGGCGGGTGGCGCGTACATGACGAACCCGGCCGGCATGCCGTCCACATAGGCGAGCTTGCCGCAGGAACCCCACTCCAGGAGCGTCTGGGAGACCCACGCCTCCTTCTCCAGACCGGGATCGCCGGTGGCGCAGGCCCGCTCCGCGGAGACCGGATCCAGCTCCCAGTAGACGCACTCACGGCACGGCCGGGGCAGGTCCTCGAGCGTGTCGAGGGTGAGATTGACCAGGCGTCGCGACATGGCGGCCCCCTTGCAGCTCGCTCACGGGACAGGACCGGACGCCGCCGCGCCCCCGCCGAATCCTACGTCGGAACCACCATGAACGGGAGCAGGTCGGGCAAGAGCCAGACCCGACTAGGATCGCTGTCAGTCTCGTTGATGAAGAGGTGATTCGCATGACCGGTACCACCCAGGACGATTACACCGATCGGTACGCGCGACGCGTCCGCGGAATGACGACGTCCGAAATCCGTGCCCTGTTCGCCACGGCGAGCCGCCCCGAAGTGGTGTCGCTGGCCGGCGGCTCACCCTACATCGCCGCGCTTCCGCTCGACGCGGTCGGGGAGATGCTCGGCGACCTGGCCTCCCAGCACGGCGCCACCAGCCTCCAGTACAGCATCGGCCAGGGCACCGTCGAGCTGCGCGAACGCATCTGCGAGGTGATGACCCTCTCCGGCATCCACAACGCCTCGCCGGACGACGTGGTGGTCACCGTCGGCGGCCAGCAGGCCCTCGACCTCCTGGCCCGGTTGTTCCTCGACCCGGGCGACGTGGTGCTCGCCGAGGGGCCGACCTACGTCGGCGCACTCGGCGTCTTCCAGGCCGCCCAGGCACAGGTCCGGCACGTGGCAATGGACGCCGAGGGCCTCATCCCGGAAGCACTCGAGGAGGCCATCGAGGCCACCGCACGGGCCGGCCGCAAAGCCAAGTTCCTCTACACGATCCCGACCTTCCAGAACCCGGCCGGTGTCACCCTGTCGGAGGACCGACGGGAACGCGTCCTCGACATCTGCGAGCGCGCCGGTCTGCTGGTGGTGGAGGACGACCCGTACGGAATGCTCGCCTTCGAGGGTGAGGCGCCGCTGCCGTTGCGGGCCCGCCGCCGTGAGGGCGTCTTCTACTGCTCCACCTTCTCCAAGACGTTCGCGCCCGGCCTGCGCGTCGGCTGGATCCTGGCGCCGCACGCCGTCCGGGAGAAGCTGGTCATGATGAGCGAGGCCAACGTGCTGTGCCCGAGCGCGTTCGCCCAGGGCGCCGTCACCCAGTACCTGTCCACCATGCCGTGGCGCGAACAGCTCAAGGTGTACCGGGAGATCTACCGCGAACGCCGGGACGCTCTGCTCGGCGCCCTCGATGACCTGATGCCGGCCGGCACCACGTGGACCCGCCCGACCGGCGGCCTGTTCGTCTGGGCGACCCTGCCCGAGGGCCTCGACTCCAAGGCGATGATGCCGCGCGCCATCGCCGCGCGGGTCGCCTACGTGCCCGGCACCGGCTTCTACGCCGACGGCACCGGCCGCAACAACATGCGCCTCAACTTCAGCTTCTCCGCGCCGGACCGGCTCCGGGAGGGCATCCGCCGCCTCTCCGGCGTCATGGAGCAGGAGCTGGCCATGCGCGCCGTCTTCGGCGGCGGCGCACTGCAACAGAGCCACCAGCGCCGTCGCGGTCCGGCCGCTGCCGACGCTCCCGGCCCCGACTTGGCATGATCTCAACCATGGATGTACGAGTTCTCGTCCTTGCCGGTGGACTGTCCTACGAACGGGACGTGTCGTTGCGGTCCGGTCGCCGGGTGCTGGACGCGCTCCGTGCCTCCGGCCTGACCGCCGACATGCACGACGCGGACGTCTCACTGCTTCCCGCGTTGCAGGCCGATCCGCCGGACGCCGTCGTCATCGCGCTGCACGGCGCCACCGGTGAGGACGGCTCGCTGCGCGGGGTGCTCGACCTGTGTGGAGTGCCGTATGTCGGCGCCGACGCCCGGACCGCCCGCCTCGCGTGGGACAAGCCGTCCGCCAAGTCGATGCTGCGTGAGGCCGGGATCCCGACGCCGGACTGGGTGGCGCTGCCGCACGACCGGTTCTCCGAGCTGGGTGCGGTGGCGGTGCTCGACCGGATCGTGTCCCGGCTGGGGCTGCCGCTCATGGTCAAACCCGCGCAGGGCGGGTCCGGGCTGGGCGCCGCGGTGGTCCGGGATGTCGCGGACCTGCCGGCGGCGATGGTGGGCTGTTTCGCGTACGACTCGACCGCGCTGGTCGAGCAGTTTGTGACCGGCACCAACGTCGCCGTCTCGATCATCGACCTGGGGACGGGGCCGGAGGCGCTGCCGATCGTCGAGATCGTGCCGCGGGACGGGGTGTACGACTACGCGGCCCGTTATACGGCCGGTCTGACCACCTGGCACGTGCCGGCACGACTGTCGCCGGAGGTGGCGGCAAAGGTGTCGGAGACGGCGCTGGCGGCGTACAAGGCTCTCGGTCTGCGCGACCTGTCCCGAATCGACGTGATCATCGGGGTCGACGGGGAGCCGCAAGTCCTGGGATGCAACGTGTCGCCGGGGATGACGGAGACCTCGTTGTTGCCGCTGGCCGTTCAGGCCGCCGGGGTCGACCTGGGTGCGGTGCTCAGTGCGCTGGTGGAGCGGGCGGTCGCCCGCAAGGGTTAGGCGTTGCCTCTTGTCGTAGCGGGGGCGGTGGGTCGTGCAGGCCCTTGTTGTTGCCGGGGCGGTGGGTCGTATTGATCCGCCGCCCCTTGTCGTACCCGGGTTTATCAGTAGCCGTTGTTCGCGTTGTGAATGCCGGAGCTGCCTGTCGGGCTCCCGCCGGTTTCCACATCCCCGAGGGTGACCGGTCGCTCGTCGACCGCGTCGGCGTCGGTCGGGACCGGCACGTTTAGCGTGGCCGGCGATTCCCACTCGATGTGTGCCGGCTCCGCGTTGGCCTTACCGCCGAAGTCGGCGAGCCAGGCGGCGACCAGGGCGAGATTCTCCCGCCACTGCGACTCGGGAACGACCGGCAGTATGTCGTCCCAGAGCGAAAGGAACGTCCCGCGGAGCTGGAGCCGGCCGTAGGGGCGGGCCAGGAACCACATGTGCAGATGCGCTGAGCCGTCGCCCCACCGATTCACGTGAACCCTCGCGACACCGTCCAGCGACCGGATCGCTCGCTCCAGGCGCACGGTCATCACACCGAGCTCCGCTGCCAGCAGGTTCGGCAGGTCGCCGAGATCCAGGTGGGATCGGCACTCCAGGATGAGGACCATCGGCAGGCCGGTCGGACGGTCCATGGCACGGACCCGCCACCGCTCACTGACCCAGATGTAGGCGTCATCCGACGTGCTGCACGCCACACAATCCGAGGCGTCTTCGCCGCTGCGGGGTGGCTCGACCTCGACCGGTGGTGCGAGCTTCTTCACCCGCATATCGCCCTCGAAGGGAAACGACGGCCAGCGTGTGAAGTCAGGAAGCGGGGTGGTGTTCTCAGACACTTCGTGACCTTAGCCCAGCACGGGACAGCCTGTCCTGGGTCAATTTCGCACGACGGAGGGATGTCGTTATACCCGCCGGAGCCGGGCACGTGACGTAGACAACGGTGACGCTCCGTTTCTCCACACAGCCGTCCCCAAGTTATCCACAGGAGTTATCCACAGGCACTCCCGTTTCACGTGAAACACGACGTAGGAGGCTTGCGCGCCCTGTGGATAGACCGGTGGACGACCGGCACGACATCGGCGTCGTTTCACGTGAAACAGCGGTGGGCACACCATCAACAGGTGCAACACACAGCCTGTGGATAGTGGTGTCCACGCATGTCCGTCACTCATACGAGGCCCGCCGTGAATTTCGCTCTGGTGGCGGCCGCAGGCCGGTGAGCTGCTCCTGAAGTCGCCTGCGGAATCGATGGTTCCAGTCACCGTCATCGAACTGGGATGTTGCCGGTTTGGGGCTTGTATTGGACTCGCTGCTCGCAGAGACCTGCGCGGGTCGCGCCACGATGGCCACGCCGGCCGCTTGTGTCCAATCAGGACGGACACGGGAGTGCCGATCACCTGTGTGTAACTACTGGCGGTAGGGGTTCGATCTCTCAGTGCATCCGGCGTCCAAGGCAGACGCTGCGCAGCTCGGGCCTGCTTCATGGTGTTGTCTGCCCAGGGGGCGGCTACGACGGTTGCACCTGGATCCACAGGACAACCACCTCCTCGGCCTGTGCTTGAACCGGCTGCTCGGCGATCCCTACCTTCTCAGCGGCAGGACCCGTTCGACCCTCGTTCAGGAGGGCTTGTGCCGGCTGAAGCCACTTCAAACCCGTTCTGTTGGGCCGGTCTTACGATGGGTCATCGCAGGGCGTTGTCGAGAGCCCACGCCGCCACCTGGCAGGAAATGATCGTCAAGTAGAAGGCTCGCCCCGGCCAGACTCGACCCGTTCAAGGCCGATCTGCTCCGCCGCATCGGCGAGGGTTGTCTCAACGCGATCACCGTGTACCGCGAGGTCACATGTTTCATCGCCCGAGTGTTCGGGGAACAGCACCACACCACACCCGATCTCGTCCCACGGACCAAACCGCCGTCGGCGCGGCAGGTGGCCAGCTGGATCTACGGGCACCTGGACAATCTCGACGGCGTTGACGTCGGCGGGCTCGACCGCTGTCCCAACCTGGCCAACACCGCCTCGCTCGCCACCACGCTCACCGGCCTGCAGAGCGCCAGCCTTAAGGGCTGGATCACCACTGCCCCACAGACCGGGCTGCCTGGTATCCGGGATCACCGGCTCCGCCACCGGCCTGGCCCTGCAGTACAGAGCTGGGCTCGGTAAAGGGGATCGTCAACCGCATCAAGATGATCAAACGTCAGATGTACGGCCAAGCCGGCTTCGACCTGCTCCGCAACAGAATGCTCTGGCACCTTAAGTGGACGAGGTATACATGGCTGTCGGTAGCGAGAACCGGCGCGACGAACGCAGGCGCCGTATCGCAGCGGAGTTCCCGCTCAGCCATGTCGAGGCCGCCCTAGATTTGCTACATGTCACCGACATGGCCTGGCACGACTGCTACGGTCCCGAAGAGCTCGCCCTGCCGGACAGCGTCCTCGACGACGTCCTGTTGCTGGCTGACGGCGGCCTTGTAGCGCTGATCCGCCTCTTACGCGAAGCCGTCATCGACTCCAGAGACATCCGCATGGCCGCTGACGAACGTCGCAGCCGGTCCAGAACTCGCTAAAGGCCAAGCCCATCGCCTCGGGCCCCGGCCTCCAGAGAACCCGTGCCAGGCGCGCTCCCCGGTCTCCAGAGAACCCGTGCCAGGCGCGCTCGCGGCTGACCGTAAACCCCGGTCCCCTGCCAGCGAGATGCCGCGGCGGCCGGTCGCCACACGGGGAACCGATCAAGCGCCGCCACGGATCCCCCGTTGATCAGTGTCGAATCAGCCCGGTGAGCAGAGGCATCCTGGCGCGATGCCCGCATACACGTGCCCCGTTCCATGCCAAGGACCGTGCCCATGACGCTGCGAAGCTTCAGCAGCCTGGGGCCGACCAATTCTGAGTCGAGTCATCAGCTCGCAACGCCGGCCATCCGTACACCAGCAAGGACGACATCACGCACAAATGTCCAGCAGCCTCATGACTCTTGCGCATCCTCCGCCTTTCGATCACAGCCCCTGTAGAGGTCGGGTGCCGAGGACCGAACGACAGCCCCCAAACGTCCTCGCGATCGTCGACCACCAGAATCCTGACCGGCATCACGGCCAGCCCGCCTCGGCTTCTATTCCAGCTGGCTCTCCCGCTGCCAACGGTTACCGCATCTCCCGAGTCAACTCACCGCCGAAACCAGCCGCTGCAGCAAGCCCGAAGGGACTTCGTCGCAGGCGTGGTCAACAAGAACGGCCCACCCGCACGGGCACGACTCTTCCCCAGCCGTCGCAAGAGCTTCCCCCGCAATCTCGACCAGGACAGCCATGCACACCGCAACGAGGGGCCGCCGCCCGCCAGTACACGATCCCTGGGCAGCCGGACTGCATCCACTACCCCAACTCGGTCATGCACGGCCGGAACATCCAGTCCTGATCGGGGCCGGCGACCGTGGCTGGATCACGGTGGCCACCCTTGGCCCGCCTGTCAGGATTCTCTACCGAAATGACCACGCCACCGGATGACGTGTTGAGATTCTTCGCCGACAAGCCCATCGTGGTGACCCGCCGGTTCGCCACACCGGCGGGGTCTGGCCGCCGGCCGGGGCAGGTCACCCACTTCTCGATCTTTCCTCGAAGTCGTCAATCGGCTGGGAACCGCTTCGCACCTTCCTACGGGCGGTCGGCTTCGGTTCTCAATTCCACGCACCACGTCACGGTGTAATGGCTGCGCGCACCTGGCCATTCCGGCCGCCGCGTGACACCTACTCGTGAGCTCACAGACCCCGAAGTTCCCATGATCTTCCCCAGCGGCTCCTCGTATCGCCGACGTCCTCCCCGATCGGCAACCGTGTAGATCAGCGGGGGATGTCTGGCGGTTGAGCGGAGAAAGGTAGCCATCGCAGGAGGCTCAGTGCCATGCCAGGGGTAGCCGAGAGCGACGACTCCACTCGGTCTCCTGCAGGTCGGGCGATGGCGGCCTAGCCGGAATTTCATGAACTGCCGCAAGCACACGCGTCGTCCGGCGGCAGGCGGCGGGCGGGCAGTGAGCAGCAATTGGCAGGCGGCGAGCAGCGAGCGGCAGGCGGCGAACAGCGGCGGCACCCCCCTGGCGGCGCCGGGCGTTTAGACCATGGGATGCGAACGTTAAAGCTGATTGCAGTGAGCACCTAGACCTCGATCCTGGACCCAACAGCAACCCGCTCCACATCGAGATAGCTCCTCAGCTACGGCTCACCAACGTCGCCGCGACAGACACGGCCCGGCCTGCCTCCAACCACGACCACGATGGCGCCGATTGCCACCGCGGCCAAGGCGACGCCATCACGGTGCCAGTCCGCTGCGCCACCCCGACCGTCCTATACCGTCTACAGCCGGACGCACGGCTTCGGCCCGAATAGGTGGACTACCAATGGGGAACGCCGACACAACCCGGGCCTTCTGAGTTCCGCACAACAGAGCTCATGCGGCACCCGCCGGCCGCCCGCACCGTCTACTTGACGGCCAGGCCAGCAATCGGTGCGAGGCACAGGAATGAGCAGCCAGCAATTTGCGACCATGCTCGGCGTCCACCACAGCACTGGCGCGTCAGCGACGCGGTCTGAATGCTCACGTCGGAGCCTCGCCCACCACGCCAGCTACACCACCGATGTCTAGCGCACCCGAAGCGCGGTCCATCATCAAATGCACGGCGTAGTGATCGGGCTGCCGCCTATTCCCACCGCCCGCTTACTCGGGATGGTTTCCAGGCCAGACCTAAGCGGACCACTGGCATGAGGTCGAGGTCCGCCTGTCTGTGTTTCACGTGAAACGGCGCACCGTGCTAAATGCGCACCCCGCCCCGGTGCGGACTCAAGCTCAAGCGACCGTTCTTCAACGTGGTGGACTAAGCGCCAGGCATTCCCTAGGGGCGGTGGCCGTGGCCCGCATCTGGCGCATTCCAAGCCTTAGCCAATCCCCTGCTTGGGCAGCCGAGTCCGCGTCTTGAACCATTCCCGGGCACCGGGCACCGGGCACCGGGCACCGGGCACCGGGCACCGGGCACCGGGCACCGGGCACCGGGCACCGGGCACCGGGCACCGGGCACCGGGCACCGGGCACCGGGCACAACTTCCATCAGGCCCTCTGGTTTCACGTGAAACGGCCACAACCTGATTGCGCCCACCAGGCTCGGGCCCGGCGATTCTGCAACGCGCCTCGGTCAGCAGCATTCTGCTTCCGCAGCACGACCGGCCCCTTGATAGCCCGGCTGCCTCAGGCACCTCAGTTGCTTCCAGCCGCAAGACGGCGAACAGAAGCGATTAGATGAAGGGCACGAACAAGGCGCCCCACTGCACCGCTCAACTCCTGGAACCCCCGGCTCAGTGGCGGCCCAAAGAGGCCGGCAGTGCATGGGAACCACGCCAAGTTTCCCCGCCGTCGAACAGCTCCCGAAGGGTCGGGAGAACATCTCGGCCTACGGCCCCCTTGCCGACCCGAGTTCGGGCGGCCGGCGCTGGCAGCGGTTCGCGGCCGCACAGCACATCGGACGCACCGGCCAACATCTGCGTTAGGCGACAGACGACTCAGGTGGCGATGTTTCACGTGAAACGAAGCCGTGGGTCGGCACACGCGGATCAACTGGTTATCCCTGGGCGCGACCCGTTCTCCAAGGAACTAAACAGCCGCCGCCCGACTACAACCGAGCCCACGTTGAAACGCAACCTTGGCACACCCATACCTACACACCGGGAGCGAGCCACTAGGCGTCAAGCACCACGGTGCTCGCTCGCCGCGGTTGCGGACTGATGGATGAGTCCCAGAAATCGTCGCCAGGCACGGCCCACCCCATCGGCGCTGTGCCGGGAATCAGGATCGGGCAGCACTGCCGCAGGTACCCCCATTGGATTGCCGTGACACGGTCAGGCTGGGGCGGAAAACTCGGCAACGCTGTGGAAGTTGGTTGATGGCGGCATGGTCGTAGGCAACCACAACAACCCCTGCGTCGTCGATGAGCAGGACACCGACGGGCGTGCGCTAGAGGCCTATCTTCGCCTTGAGCAAGGCATGCGAGTCCAGCAGATCATGCTTTGCTTCGGCTCGACTTGGTCCGGAACATCGTCCAGCGCTACGCCCGCGCTGACACCTGCCTACAGAGGGCAGTCGGCCGACGTTCGAGAAGCAGCCTTTGAGCAGCCTGTACTGAACTGGAAGTGACCGTCGCCGACGTGCTCATGACCGGCCATCAGCACGGTCGCGGTCGGCTCAAGTGCGGAGGGCATTAGGGTATGGAGGCCTCAGGAGGGTGCGAAGGCCTCAGGGGGATGCGAAGGCATCAGGGTGTGGAGGCCGCGTCGGGGCACGCCAGCCATCCCGTGCTGGCGCTGTTCGAAGATCGGGTAACTGCCGCAGCTGTGGTCGTAGCGCTGCCCGGTTCTGTCGTTGCTCGTGGCGCCGGAGTCGACAGCCTCGCAGTCAACGAAGACTTCGCCGGTGCGCGCGTTCCAGGCAAATAGCCGACGTCCTGGTAGGCGCCGACCGGCGAGGTGGAGTTGAACCTCGCGTAGTACTGATCGGTCGGGGGAACCGGCGATCAACCCAGGCTTGCAACCCAAACAGGGTCTGGGGCTCCTTGACGTCATAAGGCTCTGCCGGGCGATGGTGGGTGGAGGCCTAGTAAACGGTGATCCCGCCACGCGCGTTAACGGCCGGGACGCCGGCTTCGAAGAGAAGGATCAGGATGATCACGTTGCTGATGTAGGCGAGGGACAGGGCGGCGGCTTCAGCTGCGGGCTCCAAGCGATGGGCTCAAGCGGCAAGCCCAACAGCGATCTCGAGCGGCGGGCACCTCGGTCCTTTCGCCAGCACGGGGATCGTCAAACGGCTAGGGACGGGCGACTGACCCATCACGGCGTTGACGGCCTGATCGAGGGTCGGCAGCCAGTTTGGTTGAACGGTGCCGGTCTCGTGGGTGCGCTTGTAGAGCAGGCAGGCGCATCGCCGCAGGGAAAGCTGTGGGAGTCCCCGGGATCGGGGTGCCGTGGTGTCGCTAGCGGATGCAGCCGAGATCCAGCCAGACGAACTCGTCGCTACCCAGCTGGAGAACGGCCAGAGGTCAGGGGCACGCACGAACCAGTTCAGACGAGTGCTACTGGCCAAACTGTGTGATCGGCAGCTCGCCGATGGTCGGCCTAAAGCCGGCCTCCCGATGTCACCGACAATCACGCCGGCCCGGCCAGGCACGGCGGAAGCGCTACGTCGCTCGGCCAGCACGCGTTGCGGGTCCGGAGCGCGGATCCGTATATTCCCCATCCCTGGCCACCCCGGAACACTCCGGATCAGGTTGATCAACCCCCAGTCTTGGTCGTTCGCGGTTAGCGGCTCGTCGCTGAGGCTCCGGCGAGAGGGACACCGCGCGGGCGGCACTAGGAGGGGCATCAGGCGAGGCGCGCCTACAATGTCAATCAGCCCGCTCGGGACGGGCGTGACCTCACAGCTGATGACGTCGAGAGCCGGTCAAGGTTGCATCAACCGTGTGTGGTGTCTCCGCGAAGACAAGGACCGTGAACACCCCAATAGGGCATAAGAGAACTTCAACGTGAATCGCTTTGAAGCTTTCACAAACCACTATAGGCACAAAGACGGTCTTAAGCCGCGTCGGAATACGGCACTCACCGCGTTCGGCCGCTCCGTGAAATCTCAGGAGAATCCGTCTGACAGAACCGGATCAGGCCCCATGCAATGAGGGCGCGTGATCACTCACGCGCCCTCATTGGCCGACTCACCGAGAAAGTCTCACTCCTCGGACTGTTCACCGTCCCGAGGAGCGCCTTCCTCCTCCACACCGATCATGCCGACGATCCGCTCAAGGTCGTCCACCGTGGCGAACTCAATCGTGATGCGGCCCTTGTTCCGCCCGATGTCCACCTTCACCCGAGTGTCGAACCGATCCGAGAGCCGCTCGGCCAGATCGTTCAACGCCGGCGCGTGCACCTTGGCCCGACGTGTAGGAGCCGCCTTCTTAGCCGGCGCCTCGGAAGCCGTCAGCTGAACGATCTCCTCGGTCGCCCGAACCGAAAGCCCTTCCTGAACGATCCGCGTGGCCAGCTTCTCCTGGGCGTCACTGTCGTCCAAACCGAGCAACGCTCGTGCATGCCCGGCGGAGAGAATCCCAGCCGCCACCCGGCGCTGTACCGGTGCCGGCAGGTTCATCAACCGGATCGTGTTGGAGATCTGTGGACGGCTACGGCCGATCCGGCGCGCCAGTTCCTCATGCGTCGCGCCGAACTCCTCCAGCAACTGCTGGTATGCGGCCGCCTCTTCCAACGGGTTCAGATTCGCCCGATGAATGTTCTCGAGCAGGGCATCACGCAACATCGCGTCGTCGGGCGTATACCGGACGATCGCGGGGATCGTCTCCCTGCCGACAGCTTGCGCGGCACGCCACCGCCGCTCGCCCATGACGAGCTCGTACCGACCGTCGCCAAGTTCACGAACCACGATCGGCTGGAGGAAGCCGACCTCCTGGATGGAGGTCTTCAGCTCCTCTAGCGCTTCCTCATCGAAGACGTGACGCGGCTGCTTGGCGTTCGGCTCGATCGCGGACACCGGAAGTTCGGCGAAACGCGCGCCGGGTACCGGTGCGAGGTCACCGTCGACCGGGGCGGCCGGCGAGGGAACAGGCGGCGGGGTGACCGGCGTGGGCTGAACGGTCGGAGCAACGGCCGACTCGACGACGACCGGCTCAGGAAGCGCCTCTACGGGAGCTGCCACTTCCGCGGCAGGCGCTGTGGGAATCAACGCGCCCAGGCCGCGGCCCAGGCCACCCCGCGGACGGTTCTTCATACCGTGCCTCCCGTGTTGACCCCGCGCATCGCGATCTCCAAGGCCGCCTCGAAGTAGCTGGTAGCCCCTCGTGATCCCGGATCGTAGGTCATCACCGACTGACCGTAGCTGGGAGCCTCCGAAACACGCACGTTCCGGGGGATCACCGCGTTCAGCACTTTGGCACCAAAATGATTCCGTACATCCTGTTCCACCGCATCTGCCAGACGGGTACGCCGGTCGTACATCGTCAGCAAGATCGTAGAGACATCGAGGGTGGGATTCAGGTGCTGACGCACCAGGTTGATGTTGTTGATCAGCTGATTGAGACCTTCCAGTGCGTAGTACTCGCACTGAATGGGAATCAGCACCTCCTGCGCAGCACAGAGGGCGTTCACGGTGAGCAGCCCGAGAGAAGGCGGGCAGTCGATGAAGACGTAATCGAACTTCTCGGGATGCCCCGCGATGGCCCGGGCAAGCCGGGACTCACGGGCCACCACCGAGACCAGTTCGATCTCCGCGCCGGCCAGGTCGATGGTGGCCGGAACGCAGAAGAGGTTCGGAATACCTTCGACCGGTTGCGCGACCTCGGCCAGCGGCACGTTGTCGATCAGGCAGTCGTAGACATCGGGTACGCCCGCGTGGTGCGGGACGTTCAGACCGGTCGAGGCGTTGCCCTGGGGGTCGAGGTCCACTACCAGCACACGGTTGCCGTGGAGCGCCAGCGCCACGGCAAGGTTGACCGTCGTGGTCGTCTTCCCGACGCCGCCCTTCTGGTTGGCGACGCAAATCACCCGCGGGTGGTCTGGGCGCGGCATGATGATCTCGCCGCTCGGGTTGAGGATCTGCACAGCTCGCAACGCTTCCATGGCTAGGGGCGGATCGTCCTCATCCGCTACCGGCGTTTCACGTGAAACATGCTCGGTGGACTGAACGGGCGCCCCCGAAGAAGGAGTGGCCCCCATCTGATGCCCCGACGGCACGGACGCACGCCCTCGGGCCTCGTCCGAGGAGTGGCCTGGCATCGGAGCTCCGTACTCGTACGCCGACGGGGGCCCATAGGCGCTCGCCCGAGGCTGCGGAACGTCCTGTTCGCCCGCGCGCAGCCCGCCCACGTTCATTCCCGACGGCCTGTCGAGAGGCGACTCGGTTTCACGTGAAACACCGTACTCATGCACCGCTTCATCCCTGATGGCTAGGAAGGGGTTGACCGGCAGAACGTGTGCCCGGCAGGGGAGATCCGGTCCACACTATCGACATCCGGCCAGCCTACGGGTGTCGGGCATGTGTCGCCATGGTCCTAAGTTCCGATGAGTCGAGCACAACGCCGCTCCATCGTCCGTCAGCAGCGACCCGAACACCATGACGCTCGGCACAGACATCCAGGCTTCACCCATTCATGCCGTCGATCGACCCAAACCCGAAGATCAACCCCCATGGTGTACGCCCGAAGGCACACCACCATGACAGACCCCTCTGCCCCGGCCCTCCCAAAACCGGCAGCCGCGAGGCGTCAGGCGACATACCACCAGGGCCGCAACCACGTTAGGCGGTATGGCGGGTGACGGCGTCGGACCTCAGGTACGGCGCAACGGTCACCGCCGAGTCGGACGACCCGTATACGACTTAAGTGCGGACGGCTGCGTATCACCCACCACGCTCCCGCACGCCGTAACAGATCCGCCGGCACTCCGAAGCGAAAGCCGGAGAAGCGAGAGCCGAACCCAGATTCGCGGGCCTCCAAGTCGCCTAGGAACGGCGGCGGACCGCCCAGATGAGACCCGACGAAGACCGCTCACGACAACGGACGGCGGCGGCAACGACCGAGGATCAGCCGCTCAAGGATCCAACGATGCGGCCCCTGTGTGAGCCAGACGAGGCCGAGCCCCTCATGGCCGCCGAGACGCGTCCACAACACAAGATGCACCACGAGTGCACGGAAGATCCCGAAACCCCGCCAACGGCCGAATGAGGCCCATCCGCAGGGCGGTGTACCCACCTTGACGCATCACTGCTCCACCTACCGAACGAAAATGGGATCGGGACCAGAAAGACCACAGTCGGCGACCCGAACCGGCCGTTGTCCACAAGCGCGCCCAGCCCCCCATGGGCCTGTGGACAACCGTGCACCCGCCAGACCGCGGTCGAGGGCGCCCCACGTTGCACGTGAAACATGGGTCACCCGAACCGCGCCATACGAGCGCGCTACCCCGTACCAAAAAGGCGGTCCCGGCCCGAAGGAAATCGGACCGGGACCGAAAGTCGCGGAATGGCTAACCCCGGCGATCCCGCCGGCCACGCTGGGATGCAGACCCACGGCCCGAGCGAACCGAAGCGGCCTTCTTCCGGCCGGGCACCACATGCGCCTCCTTGACGATCTCCACCACCGTGGTCGGGGGCTCGATCAGTCCAGCCCCGCAGAGGTGGATGACCGGCTCCCCACCACCGAGAGCCGCGATCGCCGCCGTGTGTTCGGCGATCTCCTCAGCAGCGGACGAGCCCTTCATCGCGAGGAGACGGCCCCCCACGGCGGCGAGCGGCAGGCACCAACCGGCAAGCTTGTCGAGCGCGGCCACAGCGCGAGCGGTGACCACATCGGCTCCGGGCAGCACGTCGACGACCTCCTCGGCCCGGCCGCGGAGAACGGTGACGTTGTCCAGGCCCAGGTCCTCGACGGTCTCGGTGAGGAACGCGGTCCGGCGGGCGAGCGGCTCGACCAGGGTGACCCGCAGGTCCGGGCGGGCGATCGCCAGCACCAGGCCGGGCAGCCCGGCGCCGGAGCCCACATCGACCACGGCGGCGCCGGGTGCGATGAGCTGCGCCATGACGCCGCAGTTGATCAGGTGTCGCTCCCACAGCCGGGGCGCCTCCCGCGGGCCGATCAGGCCCCGGATCACGCCTTCGGTGGCAAGCAGTTCGGTGTAGCGGGTGGCCAGCGCGAGCCGTTCCCCGAAGACCTCGACAGCGGTGGCCGGTGGACGAAGGTCGGGCGCCGGGAAAGACGACGGCCCGGGCGTTTCGACGCCCGGGCCGGAGTCACCCGCGCCGTGGCGGGAGGTGGTCACGATCAGTCCGCCGCCCGCACCACGATGCGGCGGTTGGGCTCGACGCCCTCGGACTCGCTCTGCACACCGGGGATCGCGTTGACCACGTCGTGCACGCACTTGCGTTCGAACGCCGACATGGCCTCGAGGCGGACCGGGTCGCCGTGCTCCTTGACCTTCTCGACGGCGTTGCGGGCGACCGCGCCGAGTTCCTTGCGCCGGGCGGCACGGTAGCCACCGATGTCGAGCAGCAGGCGGCTCGGCGAGCCGGTGGCCCGGAAGATGGCAAGGCGGGTCAGTTCCTGCAGGGCCTCGAGGGTGGCGCCGCGCTGGCCGACCAGCGGCTGGAGACGGCCGCCGACCACCTCGACCATCGGCCGGCCCGCGGAGACGAGCTCGTCGATGTCGCCGTCGTAGTCGAGGATGTCCAGCAGACCCTCGACGTAGTCAGCGGCGATCTCGCTCTGGCGGAACAGGTCGCTGTCCGAGGCGACAGTCTCCGACTTCTTGGCCTCTTCGGTGCCGGCCGGCTCGGCAGCGGTGGCTTCGGCTGACGAGTCGGCGGAAGGGGGAGTGCTGGTGTCGGTCACGGTCTCATCTCCGTTGTCATTCGGGCCGGACCGAGATCGGTCCGATGTTTCCCGCGCGCGGCGCGGGGAGGTCTCGAGGGGCGCGCTCAGGCCCTGCCGGGTGTTGGGCCTAAGCCGCGATCATCCCTTGGGTTTGTTCGCCGGCCTGGCGCCCTTCTTGGGATTCACCGGTTTGGCACCGGGCTTGGGTGCGAGGGCCTTGGTGTCGACCACCGGGCTCGCCGGCTCGGGGGTGTTCTTACGACCGAACAGACCACCGGTACGGGCGGGCTGCACCAGGTTCTTGCCACCGGAGACCTTGGTCCCGGGCGCCACCCGGCCCGCCGAGCCACCCTTGTTGGCCATCTGCGGCGGCGGGAACTTGCGAAGCACCCACTGCTGCTGCGCCAGCGTGAACAGGTTGTTGGTGACCCAGTAGATGACCACACCGATGGGGAAAAGCGCACCGGAGATGAGCAGCGAGAACGGGATGCCGTAGAGCATCAGCCGCTGGATCATCAGCTGCTGCGGGTCCTCGGCCCAGCCGGTCTTGAGGATCATCTGGCGCTGGGTGAGGAACGTGGTGGCCATCATGACCAGGACCAAGATGCCGGCCACGATCTTGACCGTGGTGCCGTCCGCGCCGAGGACGGACAGCTCAGCGGCGGAGGAACCGAACTTGGCGCTGATCGGGGCGTTGAACAGGTGCGCGTGGGCGGCGCTGTTGAACTGATCGAGCGGCCAGCCGTAGAGCTGCTTGTTCGCGTCCGAGATGTTCGGGTCCAGGTGCTGGAGCACGTGGAAGAGACCGAAGAAGACCGGGATCTGCAGGAACATCGGAAGGCAGCCCATGAGCGGGTTCGCCTTCTCCGTCCGGTACAGCTCCATCATTTCTTTCTGGAGCGTCTCCCGGTCACCCTTGTGCTTCTCCTGCAGCGCCTTGACCTTGGGCTGCAGCGCCTGCATCGCACGCTGGCTCTTGATCTGCTTGACGAAGACGGGGAAGAGGATGACCCGCAGTGTCACCACCAGGCAGAAGATCGCCAGGATCCAGGCCCAGTTGGTACCGATGACACGATCTTCGGGTATGCCGATCGCATCCCAGAAGGAATGCCAGCGCAGAAGAATCCACGAGATGGCGTAGTAGATCGGGTCGAGACTCAATCTAATCTCCAGTCACATCGGCAGGACGGTGACGGATCGGGTCAGGCACCGGGTCGTACCCGCCAGGGTGGAAGGGATGGCAGCGGAGGAGCCGCCAGATCGCCAGGCCCGTACCCCGGATCGCGCCGTAACGCGCCAACGCCTCCAGGGCATAAGCGCTGCACGAGGGGTAGAACCGACAGCGGGCCGGCAGCACCGGACTCAAGTATCGACGGTACGCGACGACCGCTGCGGTCAGGACCCGGGCGGCCAGGGTCATCGCGGCCGCCGGGGTCTGCGGGCGGCCGCGAGCGCACCTTCCAGGTCGGTGGCCAGCGTGGCGGACGTCGCCGCGGCCGCCGGTGGCAATGCTCTGACGACCAGGGACGCGCCCGTGGGCAGCTCGCTGAGCAGTGGCCGGACCAGGTGACGCAGTCGGCGGCGCACCCGGTTGCGGACGACCGCGTTGCCCACCGCTTTGGAGACGACGAAGCCGGCGCGCGCCGTGGAGGCACACGCCGGCTCATCAAGAAGCAGGTGAACGACCAGGGTGCCGCGACCGGCACGGCGGCCGCCGCGAATCGCTGCGGCGAAGTCCGCGCTACGCCGCAATCGTTGCACCGCGGCCAGCACGACTACCTGGGCATTCCGACCCGACTAGCGGTCGGCTCAGGCCGACAGCTGGCCGCGGCCCTTGGACCGGCGGGCAGACAGGATGGCGCGACCGGCACGGGTGCGCATGCGCAGCCGGAAGCCGTGGGTCTTGGCACGCCGGCGGTTGTTCGGCTGGTAGGTGCGCTTGCTCACGTCAAAACTCCGTCTTCGTACTACGACTCTGGGGGCATCATGCGCTGCAAGACGCCACTTTAGCAGAGCGCGGCGGAGCAACCGCCCAACCCTACGCAGGGCCCCCGGGGTGGTCAACCATATCCTTGGTCGGCACGCCGACATGGGCGGGCAATGATCGCCTGGCAGGTCTTTCCGTGCACAAAGTGAATCTTTTCCCGCGCGCGTGCGGTGGATGGACAGGACGGCGGTTGTAGTCCACCTGTCGCCGCTGTTAGCGTGCGCGGTTGCTGGTCTCATCCGGCCGTTCGCAGCCCGCGAAGCAGCGGCCAAAACCGGACAAGCAGGTGGATCGTTCGCCACGGTGAGCCTGTTTACCGCCCGCGCCAACTACAGGCTCCGGTAAATCTGCCGACCATCCGGCCGGGAGCGGCCACCGGCACTGACCCAGGTTGTGGATAACCTGTGGATAGCTGGTGGCGCCGTGCGTGTTCAGCACGTTAACTGTGCTGGGTTGGGGGACGCCGGCCGGTTGCCCGTCACGGGGCGCCGACAGGCACAGGCGAAAGGCCGGACAAGGCCCACCGGGGGTCGGTGGCGATGGGGGTGGCGCGGCGGTGGCCGAGCAGGTCGACCTGGGCAAGTTGTGGCGTGAGACGTTGGACGAGCTGTCCGACGAGATCGCGTCACGGCAGCAGCGCGCCTATCTACAGTTCACCCGGCTGCGGGCGATAGTCGAGGACACCGCTCTCCTATCGGTTCCGGACACGTACACCCGCGACATCATCGAGTCACGGCTGCGCCCGGCGATCACCGAGGCACTCAGCCGCCGGCTCAGCCGGCCCATACAGGTGGCGGTCACGGTCCGGCCCCCGGAGGACGGCTCCGGCATGCCGGGCACCGTCTACGGCACCCCGGCCGAGCCGTCCGCCGGTCCGATGGTGGACCCGCAGCCACGGCACTACGCCGAGAACGGGCCCTTTCAGCCGGAGCTGCCGGGTTATCCGGGCTCGCCGCGGATGCCAGAACCGCCGCCCTACCAGGGGCCTGCCTTCGGTCCGGCCGAGCACGCGCCGGAGCCGTACCCGACCGGGTCGGCGCAGCACTCCGCTCCGCAGGCGCCGTTCCCCCGTGGGGTTCCGGCCGCCCACGACGGCCAGGAGGCGCTCTTCGCCGACCCGATGCCGACGGTGCCGCCGCCGGTGAACCGGTCCCCGGCCGCGCCGCCGGCCGAGAAGGAACAGCCCAACGACGCGGTCGCGCATCGGATGGCGGCCGACGCCGCCCAGTTGCGGCAGAACGACCGGCCGATGCCCGGTCCGGACCGCCGCGACGACGTGCCGAGCCGCGCCGGCGACAACGGGCCGGGCCGTCCGCCGATCGATCTGCGGGGTCCCGGCACCACGCCGCGGCCCGGTGGGCAGGACGGCAACCGGCTCAACCCGAAGTACATGTTCGAGACGTTCGTCATCGGCTCGTCCAACCGGTTCGCGCACGCCGCGGCGGTCGCGGTCGCGGAGTCACCGGCGAAGGCGTACAACCCGCTCTTCATCTACGGCAGCTCCGGGCTGGGCAAGACCCACCTCCTGCACGCGATCGGGCACTACGCCACCACCCTGGGGCACGCGCGCTCGGTGCGCTACGTGTCGACCGAGGAGTTCACCAACGATTTCATCAACAGCCTGCGGGACGACAAGACGCAGGCGTTCCAGCGCCGCTACCGCGACGTCGACATCCTGCTGATCGACGACATCCAGTTCCTGGAGAACCGCGAGCGGACGCAGGAGGAGTTCTTCCACACCTTCAACACGCTCCACAACGCCAACAAGCAGATCGTGATCAGCTCGGACCGCTCGCCGCGCCAGCTGGCCACCCTCGAGGACCGGATGCGCACCCGCTTCGAGTGGGGTCTGCTGGCCGACATCCAGCCGCCCGACCTCGAGACGCGTATCGCGATTCTCCAGAAGAAGGCCGCACAGGAGCGGATGTACGCCCCCGACGACGTGCTCGAGTTCATCGCGTCCCGGGTCTCCAACTCGATCCGCGAACTCGAGGGCGCCCTCATCCGGGTGACCGCGTTCGCCAGCCTCACCCGCTCGCCGGTGCAGCTCTCGCTGGCCGAGGAGGTGCTGCGCGACTTCATGCCGGACGGCGCCGGCCCGGAGATCACCGCCGACCAGATCATGGTTTCGACCGCCGACTACTTCGGCGTCTCCCTGGAGGACCTGCGCGGGCACTCGCGCAGCCGGGTGCTGGTCAACGCCCGGCAGGTGGCCATGTACCTCTGCCGGGAACTGACCGATCTCTCGCTGCCCCGCATCGGGCAGGCGTTCGGCGGCCGCGACCACACCACGGTGATGCACGCCGACCGCAAGATCCGCCAGCACATGGCCGAGCGCCGGTCGCTCTACAACCAGATCGCCGAGCTCACCAACAGGATCAAACAAAACACCTGAGGGGTACGGCGTACGCGCGCTCGACCGCACCACGCGGCCGGCGCCTCGCGATGCCCGGCTAGCTGCCGGGGCACGCCCTCACGCACCCGCCGGGCGGTGCTGCCCACTCACTCCGCAACCTGCCACGCCCTCGCACGGGACGGTGTGGACAAGGCTGGGCGGGCTTCCCTCGTGCCCAATGGATCTTTGTCTGAGCCGGATCGGCCCGCTCACCGGGACCGTCCATGGGTTATCCCCAGCCGCATCCGGCCGTGCAGGGCTCAAAAGGCAGTTACCCACAGGGTCGGACAGAATGTGCGACGCAATGCGCACAGCCTCTGAGCTGCCGTTTCTCTACTTACCCACAGTTTTCCACGAGTTCTACACGGGGTTTTCCACAAGTTATACCCAGATCATTAGTGAAACCTGAAGACATTGAAGCTAATAACTGCCTTCTCGTGAGGACACTGAAGGGCAAGTTGTCAACGTCGCGACGTGCCAGTTTCGTGCCAACGTTATCCACACTCATCCACAGGCATCCACAGGCTGGCTCCCCAGGCGGTGGATAACTCCTGACACCTCAACCCACAGAAGTGGATAACTCCTGTGGAAATCGATGTGGACAGTCACGAAGAGTAGTTGTTGATCTCACAGGCTGTGGACGCCTGTGGATTACCTGTTGAAGGTTCTGGGGACAACGTGTCGGTAGCGTCCCCGCGTTATGCACAGGGCGGGGGATAAACCCGGTGGAAAACCTGGGGATAGCCTGGGGACAGCGGTGGACAACTCTCGCTGCGTCGACAACTGTGGACAACGACCCGGGTTTATACCCCGGTTACCCACATGTGAATCACCGGTGGATAACCCTGTCACCAGCGCAAACGCGAGTTATCCACAGAATCCACAGCCCCTATGAAGACGATGAAGTTATCTCTTCTAAGAAAACAAAAACCAATCATCAGCGTTGTGGAAGGTGTGGATGGGCTGGTTCCGGCTCGCCACGCCTCGGGCTCGACTGCACAGCACCGGGGTCGGGCACACGGGGATACCGCCGGAGCCATAGAGTTCAGTGGGGTCCAAGCCCCCTGTATGAGGACGCATCGCGGAGGAAGCATGAAGTTCCGGGTGGAGCGAGACGCACTCGCCGACGCCGTGGCCTGGACAGCCAAGAGCCTGCCCAGCCGGCCCTCGGTGCCGGTGCTCGCCGGCGTTCTGCTGCGGGTCACCGACGGCCGCCTGCAGGTGTCGGGCTTCGACTACGAGGTCTCCAGCCAGGTGACCGTCGAGGTGCAGGCCGACGCGGAGGGGGCCGCCCTGGTCTCCGGCCGGCTGCTCGCCGAGATCACCAAGGCACTGCCGGGCAAGCCGGTGGACATCGCCGCCGTCGGCGCGCATCTCGAGCTGGTGTGCGGCAGCGCCCGGTTCACCCTGCCGACGATGCCGGTCGAGGACTACCCGACCCTGCCGGACATGCCGTCCAGCGCGGGCACCGTCGACGCGGCCGTTTTCGCCTCCGCCGTCTCGCAGGTCGCGATCGCCGCGGGCCGGGACGAGACCCTGCCGATGATGACCGGTGTGCGGCTGGAGCTGAACGGTTCGACCATGGCGCTGCTGGCGACCGACCGCTACCGGTTGGCCATGCGGGAGATCGAGTGGACCCCGGACGACCCGGAGATCAGCCACAACGCGCTGGTGCCGGCCAAGACGCTGAACGACACCGCAAAGGCCCTCGGCCCGACCGGTGGCGCCGTCACCCTGGCACTGACCCAGGGCAAGGCCGGTGAGGGCATGATCGGGTTCGCCGGTGGCACCCGGCGCACCACCAGCCGCCTGCTCGACGGGGCGAACTACCCGCCGGTGCGCTCGCTCTTCCCGGCCTCGCACAACGCCGAGGCCCGGGTCGGTGTGGCCGCCCTGGTCGAGGTGGTCCGCCGGGTCGCCCTGGTCGCCGAGCGCCAGACCCCGGTGCTGCTGAGCTTCAGCGAGGACGGCCTGGTGGTCGAGGCCGGTGGCACCGAGGAGGCCCGCGCCAGTGAGGCGATGGAGGCCGAGTTCACCGGTGAGGCGCTGACGATCGGGTTCAACCCGCAGTACCTGATCGACGGCCTGCAGAATCTCGGAGCTCCGACCGCCGTCTTCGCCTTCGTCGACGCGTTCAAGCCCGCTGTGATCTCGCCCGCTGGCGAAAGCGGCGAAATCATCCCGGGTTACCGCTATCTGATCATGCCGATTCGAGTGACTCGCTGATACTGAGCTTGAACCAATCGCTCATCTAGGGAGATCACCATGCAACTCGGCCTGATCGGTCTCGGCCGCATGGGTGGCAACATGCGGGAACGACTGCGTGCAGCGGGGCACGAGGTCATCGGTTTCGACCACAACGCGGACAAGAGCGACGCAGCAAACCTGGCTGAGCTGGTGGAGAAGCTGGCGGCCCCACGTGTCGTGTGGACCATGGTGCCAGCCGGCAAGATCACCGAGGACACCATCGACGCGCTCTCGGACCTGCTCTCCGAGGGCGACATCGTCATCGACGGCGGGAACTCGAAGTTCACCGACGACGCCCCACGTGCCGCGCGCCTCCGGGCGAAGGGCATCCACTACCTCGACGTCGGTGTCTCCGGCGGCGTCTGGGGCATCACCAACGGCTACGCGCTGATGGTCGGTGGCGATGCCGCCCAGGTGGAGCACTGCAAGCCGATCTTCGAGGCGCTCAAGCCGGCTGGCGAGTTCGGTTTCGCGCACGCCGGCACGCACGGCGCCGGCCACTACGCCAAGATGATCCACAACGGCATCGAGTACGGCATGATGCAGGCGTACGGCGAGGGCTACGAGATCCTCATGGCGTCCGAGCTGGTGGACGACGTGCCGGCCGTCATCAAGAGCTGGCGTGAGGGCAGCGTCGTCAAGTCGTGGCTGCTGGACCTGCTCGACCGGGCGCTCGACGAGGACCCGACCCTGGCCAACCTCAAGGGCTACGTCGAGGACACCGGCGAGGGCCGCTGGACGGTCGACGAGGCCGTGCGTCTCGCCGTTCCGGCCCACGTCCTGGCCGCGTCGATCTTCACCCGCTTCGAGTCCCGCCAGGACGACTCGCCCGCCATGAAGGCCGTCGCCGCGCTGCGCCAGCAGTTCGGCGGCCACGCCGTCAAGCGCTGATCCATGCACGTACGCCGGGTCGAGCTCACCGACTTCCGTTCCTACGAGCGGGTGGCGGTCGATCTCGATCCCGGTGTGTCCGTGCTCGTCGGCCAGAACGGCATGGGTAAGACCAACCTGGTCGAGGCGCTCGGCTACGTGGCGACTCTGGACAGCCACCGGGTGGCCACCGACGCCCCGCTGGTCCGGGTCGGCGCCTCCTCGGCGGTGATCCGTTGCGCGATCGCCCACGACGGTCGGGAGCTGCTGGTCGAGTTGGAGATCGTGCCGGGCCGGGCGAACCGTGCCCGGCTCAACCGCTCACCGGTGCGGCGCCCGCGGGAGGTGCTCGGCGCCCTGCGGATGGTGCTGTTCGCCCCGGAGGACCTGGAACTGGTCCGTGGCGACCCGTCCGAGCGCCGTCGGTACCTCGACGACCTGCTCGTCGCCCGGCAGCCCCGCTACGCCGGGGTGCGGGCCGACTACGACCGGGTGGTGAAGCAGCGCAACGCCCTGCTGCGGACCGCCTACCTGACCCGCAAGGTGGGTGGCACCCGTGGACAGGACCTGTCCACGCTGGCGGTCTGGGATCAGCATCTGGCGTACCACGGTGCCGAGCTGCTGGCCGGGCGGCTGGAGCTGGCGGCGGCGCTGGGCCCGCACCTGACGAAGGCGTACGACGCGGTCGCCGCCGGACGGTCGGCGGCGGTGATCGGGTACGCGTCACGGTTGGGTGAGTCGCTGCCCACCGACCGGTCGGCGCTGGAGGCGATGATCCTGGAGTCGCTGGCCGAGCGCCGGGCGGCCGAGATCGAGCGCGGGACGACACTGGTCGGCCCGCATCGCGACGACCTCTCGTTGCAGCTGGGCGAGCTGCCCACCAAGGGGTACGCGAGCCATGGTGAATCCTGGTCGTTCGCGCTGGCGTTGCGGCTCGCGGCGTACGACCTGCTGCGCTCGGACGGGATCGAGCCGGTGCTGGCCCTCGACGACGTCTTCGCCGAGCTGGACACCGATCGCCGGGAAAGGCTGGCGGCTCTGGTGTCCGACGCGGCACAGTTGCTGGTGACCTGCGCGGTGCCCGAGGATGTGCCGGCCGGCCTGCGGGGCGCGCGCTACGACGTCGGGACGGGAGCGGTGACCCGTGTTTCCTGACCCTGACCGGGACCGGTCAGCCGGACGCAAGCCTGCCCGGCCCGAAGAGCCCCCTCAGCGCCTCGAGGGCGCCCTCGGGGACCTCTGGGCGGGGGCGGATGAGGCTCGGGAGCTTCGCGGCGCTGTGGGAGGCGCTGAGCGCGCCGACCGTACCCCTGAGAAAGGCCCGGACGATCCACAGGCTGTGGATAACGACGGCCTTGCCGGACCGGAATTGGCTCGGGCCGTGCTGGATGCCGCGCTCGCGCGGCGACGCGAGGCCGCGCGCACCCCGCGCAAACGGACCGGGACCGGACAGGGCAGCGGGCGACGGCTGCGCGGCTACTCCGGACCTGGCCCGGATCCGCGCGATCCACAGCCGTTCGGGGCGATGCTGGAGCGCCTCATGCGGGCCCGGGGCTGGGAGAAACCGAAGGCTGAGGCCACCGTCTTCGGCTCGTGGGAGAAGGTCGTCGGGCCGGACATCGCGGCGCACAGTCGTCCGGTGCGGCTGGAGGGCGGGGTGCTGACCGTCGAGGCCGAGTCCACCGCCTGGGCCACCCAGCTGCGGCTATTGGCCGCCACGCTGCTGCGGAAGATCGCCGGCGAGGTCGGGAACAACGTGGTGACCCGGCTCAACATCCACGGGCCGGCGGCGCCGTCGTGGAGTCGGGGGCCGCGCCGGGTGCAGGGTCGTGGACCGCGGGACACCTACGGCTGAAACCGGAACGGCGTCCCGTGCGTCTGAACCGCATGATCACGCATGTGCGCCGGGTCCTGGTCCTGATGTTGCTGGTTCTCGCCCCGATTCCGGTGGCCGCGCGGCCGGCCTGGGCGTGCTCCTGTGCGTCCGGCTTCGACCCACTGGAGCAGGCCGAGACCGCCTTCGTCGGGGTGGTCCAGGAGGTCGACGGGGGCGTGTGGGGCTCGCGGGTCGATGTCCGGTTCGCGGTCGAATCCGTGCTCAAGGGCGATGTGGACGACTCGGTGACGTTGGCTACCGAGAAGGACGAGGCGTCCTGTGGATACAGGTTCGTCGAGGGGGGCCGGTACCGCGTGTACGCCACCGACGACCGGACGAACTCGTGTGACGGCAACGAGCTACTGGCGACCGGTGTGGAGACCGGGGGCGCCGATCGTTCCCGGATCTTCTGGGCCGGATCGGTGCTGGTCGTCCTGCTGGTGGCGGGTGGCGTGACCTGGTTGATCCGCCACCCACGTACCCGGTGACCGGGCTTTCATCAGTCGGGCTCTCAGTAGTCTGCGAAGACCGCGAAGCCGCGGTCGGCGCAGCGGCGGTAGAAGCCGGCCAGCACGGCCAGCTCGGTGCGCGCGAAGCTCCAGTGCGGCGAGTTGCCGGCGTCGTCGCGCAGGGCCGCGAGCCGCTGGTCCAGCCAGCGCAACTGCTGCTCGGCGAGCCGGCCGGCGGAGATCGCGGTGCGCATGACGTCCGTGACGGTGTCGAAGGTGACCAGGTCGCCGTGCTTCTCGTGGCCCTCGACGAACCGCTCGAGGCCGCCGGCGATCCAGGCGCAGCCGTCCGGGTCGATGACCGGGTCCTCGTCCTCGGCAGCCGCCTCGGTGGCGTAAAGCACGCCCTCCAGGCCCAGGAGAAGATCGATGAGCTCGGTGTACGCGGTGGCCCGCACCGTGCCGGTCTTGGCGATGTGCAGCGCCAGCGCGCCGGTGGGCGCGGCGATCTCGGGCCGGTCGGCGATCGCTCCGAAGTCGACGAACTCGGCGGGAGCCACCGGATCGTAGTACTGGTTCGTCCGCGGCCAGTGCACCGCGACGTTGTCCAGGCCCTTGTCGTGCGCCATCCGGGGCCACCCCTCCTCGACCTGCCCTGCGACCACCCGGCCGTCTCCGGCCCGCGCGGGCGAGGTTACGACACGGCCGCGGGACGTTGTCGAGCAGTGTGGCAGTGAGTGCGGGCCGGGCATCGCAGGCGCGCCCGAGCGGCGAAACTGCCGCAGCGTTTGCCATTGCGCGGGGCACCAGTGGCGTGTAGGGGATTACGTGGGTAGCGCCTCAAATCGCGCTACGGCACTCTCAGGCACCCTGAAGGGGTGCCGGACCCTCGCCGATTCGTTCCGGCGGAGTAGAATCGACAGCGACCGGGAAAACTGTGCTTGACGGTCGGGCCGGCCCCCCTGCCAGCCTGCATCGTCACGCTATGCGGTTTTTCCAGCCGATCACGATCCGCGGGCGGTCCGCGGCGACCGGCGCGCATGGTTCCACCGGTGGTCCGCTCCTCCCCGCGGGGTCATCTCCGGTCCCTCGTGCGTGCTCATGTCGTCGCCGGCCCGGCCCGCCAACCCCGTAGCGGGGCCTTTCGGCCCGGCGCGAGAAAGTGGCCGAGGGTGTCAGAGAATCAGCAGGAATACGGTGCCGGGTCGATCACCGTGCTCGAAGGCCTTGAAGCGGTCCGCAAGCGTCCCGGTATGTACATCGGTTCCACCGGTGAGCGCGGTCTGCACCACCTGGTCTGGGAGGTCGTGGACAACGCCGTCGACGAGGCACTGGCCGGCTACTGCGACACCATCGACGTGGTCCTGCTCGCCGACGGCGGCGTCTCGGTCACCGACAACGGCCGTGGCTTCCCGGTCGACCTGCACCCGCAGCTGAAGAAGCCGGGTGTCGAGGTCGCGCTGACCGTGCTGCACGCGGGTGGCAAGTTCGACGGTCAGGCCTACAAGGTCTCCGGCGGTCTGCACGGTGTCGGCGTGTCCGTCGTCAACGCGCTCTCGACGAGGATGGCCGTGGAGATCCAGAAGGACGGCTTCTTCTGGCGCCAGAAGTACGACCACTCCGTGCCCAGCGAGCTGGTGAAGGGCGAGCCGACCGAATATTCCGGCTCGACCGTGCAGTTCTGGCCGGATCCGGACATCTTCGAGACCGTCGAGTTCGACTTCCAGACGATCTACCGCCGGCTGCAGGAGATGGCGTTCCTCAACCGGGGCCTCACCATCAACTTCACCGACCTGCGGACCGAGTTCGCCGACGAGAACGGTGAGCCCCGCAAGGTCGCCTTCATGTACGCGGGCGGCATCTCCGACTTCGTCCGGCACCTGAACGCCACGAAGAGCGCCATCCACAAGACCGTGATCGAGTTCGGCGCCGAGGACAACGACGCCGGTATGGGCGTCGAGGTCGCGATGCAGTGGAACGAGTCGTACGGCGAGTCGGTCTACACCTTCGCGAACCGCATCAACACACATGAGGGCGGTACCCACGAGGAGGGTTTCCGCGCCGCGCTGACCACGATCGTCAACAAGTACGGCATCGAGAAGAAGTTCCTCAAGGGCGATCAGAAACTGTCCGGTGAGGACATCCGCGAGGGCCTCGCCGCGATCATCTCGGTGACCCTGCGGGAGCCGCAGTTCGAGGGTCAGACCAAGACGAAGCTCGGCAACACCGACATGAAGAGCTTCGTGCAGAAGGTCGCCAACGAGCAGCTGGCCGACTGGTTCGACCGGAACCCGGCGGACGCCAAGCTGATCATCACGAAGGCGGACCAGGCGGCCCGCGCCCGGATCGCCGCGCAGCAGGCCCGCAAGCTGGCCCGGCGCAAGTCGCTGCTGGAGTCCGGCTCGATGCCGGGCAAGCTGGCCGACTGCCAGTCCACCGACCCGCGCGAGACCGAGCTGTTCATCGTCGAGGGTGACTCGGCCGGCGGCTCGGCCAAGTCCGGCCGGGAAAGCCGCATCCAGGCGATCCTGCCGATCCGCGGCAAGATCCTCAACGTGGAGAAGGCCCGGATCGACCGGGTGCTCAAGAACAACGAGGTCCAGGCGCTGATCACGGCCATGGGCACCGGCATCCACGACGAGTTCGACATCTCGAAGCTGCGGTACCACAAGATCATCCTGATGGCCGACGCCGACGTCGACGGCCAGCACATCCAGACCCTGCTGCTCACGCTGCTGTTCCGCTTCATGCGGCCGCTGGTCGAGCAGGGGCACGTCTACCTGGCCTCACCGCCGCTCTACAAGCTCAAGTGGAACAAGCGGGGCGACGACGCGCAGTACGCGTACTCCGACCGCGAGCGGGACGGCCTGATCGCGCTGCGCCAGCAGAAGAAGGCGAACGCGAAGCCGGACGACATCCAGCGGTTCAAGGGTCTCGGCGAGATGAACTTCCACGAGCTGTGGGACACCACGATGAACCCGGACACCCGCACCCTGCGCCAGGTGACGCTCGACGACGCCGCGGTGGCGGACGAGCTTTTCAGCGTGCTGATGGGTGAGGACGTGGAGGCGCGGCGGTCGTTCATTCAGCGCAACGCCAAGGACGTCAGGTTCCTGGACATCTGAGTCCGGGCAAGCCGTATCCACAGCTTGCACCGCATTTCCACAACGTTATCCACAGCTATATGCCCGTTCTGGTCGTATTTGCCTGGCATCACTTGAGTAAGGGTTAAAAGTGACTGACACTCCCGAGCCCCCCGACGGCGACGAGATCCAGAACGACACCGGCGGCGGTGTGACCCAGCGGGTCGAGCCGGTCGGCCTCGAGGTCGAGATGCAGCGTTCGTACCTCGACTACGCGATGAGCGTGATCGTCGGCCGTGCGCTGCCCGACGTCCGTGACGGCCTCAAGCCGGTGCACCGCAAGATCCTTTACGCGATGTACGACGCCGGCTTCCGTCCGGACCGCGGGTACGTGAAGTGCGCCCGCGTCGTCGGCGACGTGATGGGCAACTACCACCCGCACGGTGACTCGTCGATCTACGACGCCCTGGTCCGGATGGGTCAGATCTGGTCACTGCGGTACCCGCTGATCGACGGCAACGGCAACTTCGGCTCGCCGGGTAACGACCCGCCGGCCGCCATGCGGTACACCGAGTCGAAGCTGTCCCCGCTTGCCATGGAGATGCTGCGGGACATCGACGAGGACACCGTCGACATGCAGGACAACTACGACGGGCGGACCAAGGAGCCGACGATCCTGCCGGCCCGGTTCCCGAACCTGCTGGTCAACGGGTCCGAGGGCATCGCGGTCGGCATGGCCACCAAGATCCCGCCGCACAACCTGCGCGAGATCGCGGCGGCCGTGCAGTGGCAGCTCGACAACCCCGAGTCGGACGAGGCGACCGCGCTCGAGGCGATGCTCGAGATCGTGAAGGGCCCGGACTTCCCGACGTACGGCCTGATCGTCGGGCAGACGGCGATCACCGAGGCGTACCGGACCGGTCGGGGCTCCATCCGGATGCGCGCGGTGGTCGAGGTCGAGGAGGACCAGCGCGGCCGGCCCTGCCTCGTGGTGACCGAGTTGCCGTACCAGGTGAACCCGGACAACCTGGCCGAGCGTATCGCGGAGTTGGTCAAGGAGGGCAAACTCACCGGAATCGCGGACATCCGGGACGAGTCCTCCGGCCGTACCGGTATGCGCCTGATCCTCGTGCTCAAGCGCGACGCGGTCGCCAAGGTGGTGCTGAACAACCTCTACAAGCACACCCAGCTCCAGGAGACGTTCGGCGCCAACATGCTGGCGCTGGTCGACGGCGTCCCCCGCACGCTGAACCTCGCCCAGTTCATCCGCTACTACGTCGACCACCAGATCGAGGTCATCCAGCGGCGGACCGCGTTCCGGCTGCGCAAGGCCGAGGAGCGCGCACACATCCTGCGTGGTCTGGCCAAGGCGCTGGACATGCTGGACGAGGTCATCGCCCTGATCCGGCGCTCGCCCACGGTGGAGGACTCACGCCAGGGCCTGATGCAGCTGCTCGACGTCGACGAGGTCCAGGCGACCGCGATCCTCGACATGCAGCTGCGCCGGCTGGCCGCGCTGGAGCGGCAGCGGATCGTCGACGAGCTCGCGAAGATCGAGCTGGAGATCGCCGACTTCAAGGACATCCTGGCGAAGCCGGAGCGGCAGCGCTCGATCGTCTCGGAGGAGCTGGCCGAGATCGTCCAGAAGTTCGGCGACGACCGGCGTACCCAGATCATCCCGTTCGACGGCGAGGTCTCCATGGAAGACCTCATCGCCCGGGAAGACGTTGTGGTGACCATCACACGGACCGGTTACGCGAAGCGCACCAAGGTCGACATGTACCGGTCGCAGAAGCGCGGCGGCAAGGGCGTGAGCGGCGCATCCCTGCGGCAGGACGACATCGTCTCGCACTTCTTCGTCATCTCGACCCACGACTGGATGCTGTTCTTCACGAACAAGGGCCGGGTCTACCGGGCGAAGGCGTACGAGCTGCCCGAGGCCAACCGGGTGGCCAAGGGCCAGCACGTCGCGAACCTGCTGGCCTTCCAGCCGGACGAGCACATCGCGCAGGTCATCCAGATCCCGAATTACCAGGTGGCGCCGCACCTTGTGCTCGCCACTAAGAATGGGCTCGTGAAGAAGACCCGCCTGGAGGAATTTGACTCCAACCGCAGCGGTGGCATCATCGCCATCAACCTGCGGGAGGATGACGAATTGGTGGGCGCGGCGCTGGTGGCTTCGGAGGACGACCTGTTGCTGGTCTCCAAGAAGGCGCAGGCCATCCGGTTCAACGCCACCGACGAGGCGCTGCGCCCGATGGGGCGGGCCACGTCCGGTGTGATCGGCATGCGGTTCGGCGAGAACGACGAGCTCCTCGCGATGGAAGTCGTCCGCGAGGGTATGGATGTGTTGGTCGCCACCGACGGTGGGTATGCGAAACGCACGCCCATCGAGGAGTATCCGGTGCAGGGGCGTGGCGGTAAGGGGGTGCTGACCGCCAAGATCACGGAGCGTCGTGGTGGACTTGTCGGCGCTCTGGTGATCAGCCCGGAGGATGAACTGTTTGCCATCACCAGCAATGGTGGTGTCATCCGGACTCCCGTGAAGCCTGTACGGCGCACACGGGATCGGAACACAATGGGGGTCAAGCTGATGGACCTCCCTGAAGGTGTAACCATCGTGGCGCTTGCTCGCAATGCCGACGAGCCTGACGAACAGGACTAGTTGATGCCGGAGACACAGGCGAAGTCGGGGGGCCCGGGGAGCTCAGCGACTCCGGACGACGCGGCCAAGAAGGACGGCGCCGCCTCGAACGGTCGCGAGACCGCAGGGCGCGCCGCTGTCCCCGCCGATGCCCCGTCCGCGCCCAAGTTCACCCGCGCGCCGGGAATGGCCCCGCCGCCGGGTGAACCAGCCGCCGGCAGCAGCGACGGCGCGGACAAACGGCCGGGCGCGCAGTCCGGGGTGAAGGGGTCGGCCTCGGTGCCGGTCGTCACCAAGGGCAAGGGCGCAGCTCCTGGGACGCCCGCCGGGCGTACCCCCGGAACTGCTCCCGGCGCGAGCCCGAGCACCCCGCCGCGACCCACCACCGCGCCCGCGTCAGCGGCGCCGGCCGCTCCCGGTGCCGCTGCCGGGGCCGCGAAACAGCGGACCGGCACCGTTCCGGGCGGGCCTGCCGCCGGAGGTGCGGCAGCGGTCGGGGCCGCCCGTGTCTCGGAAGCGGTCCGTTCGGCCCGCTCGACGGTGTCGTCGGCGGCGGCGCGCGGCCCCCGTCGTGCCCGGCTGAACCTGAAGCGGATCGACCCCTGGTCGGTGATGAAGTTCTCGTTCGCCGTGTCGATCGTGCTCTTCATCGTCGTGGTGGTCGCCACCTCGGTGCTCTACCTCGCCCTGGACACCATGGGCGTGTGGAGCTCGGTCAACGGCAACCTGCAGGACCTGGTCACCGCCAGCGGCGGCAACGAGACGTCGTCCAGTGGCACGTTCAAGATCACCGCCTGGGGCGTCATCGGCACGTCGATGCTGATCGGCGCGGTCAATGTGGTGCTCTTCACCGCGCTGGCCACGCTGAGCGCGTTCATTTACAACGTCTGCGCCGACCTGGTCGGCGGCATCGAGCTGACACTGGCCGAGCGGGACTGACGAACGCATCGGGTTGCGGGTACCCCGCTTTGGAAGCCCGCAACCCGATGCGGTAACGTTCAGTCCGCAGGTGAGGGGCTATAGCTCAGTCGGTTAGAGCGCAGAGCTGATAACTCTGAGGTCGCTGGTTCGATTCCAGCTAGCCCCACGGGTGACTGAGAGGCCCCACTCACGAGATCACGTGAGTCGGGGCCACTTGTCATTCACCGTCCTTTCCGAGCGGTGCCTAGGGGGTAGCAGTTCAGTGCTGAAGAAGCTCCTCATCATTGCCGGTGTCGTCGGGGTCGCGGCCCTGGTGGTCAAGAAGGTCAAGGCCTCCAGCGACGAGCGCGCTCTGTGGCACGAGGCGACCACCGCTCCCGACCTGCGATAGCGGGTCACGGGGCCCTAGCTCAACTGGCAGAGCACCGCCTTTGCAAGGCGGGGGTTAGGGGTTCAAGTCCCCTGGGCTCCACCAAATCGGTCTGTCACCAAGATCGTGGGACCACATCGGGGCCATTTCAGCCCAGGTCCCACCGGTCCGCGACGGCCTCCATCGCAGGGAATGCAGGACTGCTGTCCGCGATATTTGCCTTGTTCGGCGAGGAGTAGCTACCTCGCGGCGTATCTCTGCCAGGAACGCGGTGCGCCGGCGCCCTGGCCACTATGGACCTCGACGCGACGCAGACCACTTCGGTGATCGATGAGGTAAGCATGGAACGCTGATCCGCGCCGCTCATCAACGGTTGGTCGATTGGCGTTAACCGGTAGGCGGGCGCGAGACTTACAAGAACTTTGATCTACTGTCGCGGTGAATCGCCGCTCCGCCCTTCTCCTGATCGCACTCTCCGGCCTGTCCGGCTGTGGCAGCCCCGGTTTCGCCGAGCCCCTTCCGTCGGCCGGTCCGGAGGTCGACTACGGCTGGCCGGCCAGGAGCGCCGACCTCACCCACGGGTTCTGCTTCACCCTGGTTCGGGGCATCAAGCCGTACGCCCTGATAGAGCGGCTCGGTGGCGACGAACTGGAGCGGGTCGAGTGGTACCGGGTCGTCGGCCCCGGAGACGGGGAGACGGGCGACCCGAAGCGGTTCTTCATCGGGATCGCCAGCGCCGGCGACTGGTCGATCCTGGTGGAGGACAACGGATCGCTCGGTGTCACCTCGCAGATCGTGGAGCCGCTGTCGGCGGACGGCGGGGAGATCGTCTCCTACCGGGGAGGCGGGGGTGGGCCCGGCCGGCTCATGGTCTTCCGGGACGGGAACCTCGCTCTGGACCTCGACACGGCGGCACCGGAGCGGGCCGGGGGCGGCGGGCTGGACGAGTTCCGGTCCGAGCTGACCACGGCCGGGCTTCTCGACGCTCGCGGCGTGACGGATCCCACGGGTGCGGCGCTCGGCTTCATGGCCCGGCACACCGGCATCGCGTTGACCGCGGCGTTCTTGCGGGACCGTACATATCTGCTGGTCACCGTTCCGAAGCCGTAGGTGTGCATTTGCCCGGTCTTGGGCTGTGCCGGTTATCCACAGAGGAATGAATGAGCCCTGCGGCGCACAGGCCCGGCGGTTAGCCTGCATGGCGTGGACGAACGAAGACGGGCCGCCGCCGTGATCGTGCGGGACGGCCGTGTGCTGATGGTGCACGAGCGCAGCCGGCGATCCGGTGGCGGTGAGTGGTGGACTCTTCCCGGCGGCGGTCTGCGTCCAGGGGAGACGGCCGAGGAGGCGGTGCGGCGCGAGGTGTTCGAGGAGACCGGCCTCGTCGTCAGCGACGCCCGCTATGTGCTGGAGATGCCCTACCCGTCCGGCATGACCTCGGTCTTCGCGGTCAGTGTCGCGGATGGCGAGCCACGTGTCGGGCGCGATGACGGCTCCGGCCCGGAGCAGCTCGGTGTCGACTGGCTGCCCGTTCCCGAGCTGCCGATCGAGACCAACGGGGTGCCGGTCCCGCCGTTGATGGTGGTTCTGCCGACGCTTGCCGGTCAGACCGTGGGGGTCGAGTCCGCCACCGGCGCGTCCTCCGGCTCCGCCGAGGGGGCGGGCACCGGGAGGAACGGGGCGGTCACGGCGCGGCGCCGCTCCAGCACGAAGTAGATGCAGGTGGCGGTGTAGCCCACGGCCAGGAGGCCGCCGAGTATGCGTACCGGCAGGGACGTGAACGGGGCGCAGCTCGCGGCGACGGCGGTCAGTGCCCAGATCGCCAGCAGCACGGCGTTGACCGTGTCCGTCCAGTACCAGAGGACCTGGGACCGGCGACGAGCCTGACGCTGGACCTCCACCACCAGGGCGTGCGCCATCATCGCCGCCAGCAGACCCAGCAGTAGGGTGGCGAAGAGCGAATGATGGCCGCCGGCAATGGAGATGAACGCGGTCGCACCGGTCAGTAGCGCGAGCCCACTGACGGTCCCAACGCGTGCCTTTCGGCGGTCCTCCACAATCACTGACGGTCGGCATGATCCGGCCGGAACTGAGGGCTTTCCGAAAATCAGGCCTTCGTGGTCCGCGAATCCGCGTACCTCTGAAAGGGTTTGGGTCTATTGTCCGCCCGCATCGTGATCGAGGGCACGTCACGATGCCGGGCCGGGGTTCGTCTCTCCCGCATGAGTGACTCGATGACAGTGCTGGTGACCGGGGCGAGCGGCACTCTCGGATCGGCGGTGGTGCCCGCCCTGACGGCCGCCGGCCACCGGGTGCGGCCGATGAGCCGGCGGGCGCGGCCGGGGTGGGTGGCCGCCGACCTGGCGAGCGGAGACGGCCTCGACGACGCCGTGCGCGGTGCCGACGCGATCGTGCACCTGGCCTCGGCGCCGGGCCGCCGCCAGCGGGAGACGGACGTGGAGGGCACGCGGCGGCTTCTCGCCGCGGCGGCGAGGGCGGGGGTCCGGCACGCGCTGTATGTGTCGATCGTCGGGATCGACCGGGTGCCACTCGGCTACTACCGCACCAAGCTCGCCACCGAGGCCGTGGTTCGCGACTCCGGCGTGCCGTTCACGATCCTGCGGGCCACCCAGTTCCCCTCGCTGGTCGACACCCTTTTCACCGCGTCGAGCCGCCTGGGGCCGCTCATCGTCGACCCGGGATTTCGGGTGCAGCCGGTGCACGTCCAGGACGTGGCGGAGCGGATCGTAAGTCTCCTCGGTGAACCGGCCACCGGACAGGCCACCGAGCTGGCGGGCCCTCAGGCGCTGACCTTGGGGGAGATGGCCCGGCCCTGGCTCGCGGCGCGTGGCAGCAGGCGGCCGGTCTGGCTGGTGCGGCTGCCGGGTGGTCTGGCCCGGGCGGTTCGGGAGGGTGGCCTGGTCGGTACCACCGGATCCACGGGTACGCATACCTGGGACGACTACCTGGTCGAGCGGTACGGGAACACCGGGTGCGAACCTGTGTGACATGCACGAGGCGGTGGACCGGATCGAAGCGGCCTGGGAGTGGTGGGCGGCCGCGATCGACGAATCCCAGGAGGGACGCTGGGTTCGCGACACCGTGGAGAGGCGGGTGATCGCGGACATCACGGTGGCTACCCAGTGCCTCCACGGCGGCCGGGTGCCGCCGTTCATCGATGATCCGTTACGCGTACGGGTGGGGCGAATAGCGGCCTGGGCGGGTGTCATTCGTTTGGCCGCCCGGGCCGGTGGTTGGACCCTGTCGCCCGTGGTCGGGCACCAGCCACCGCATCCGGCGCGCATGCCGGAGCTGTTGTCCGGCATCTATGCGGTCGCTGAGTGGGGTGAGGTCTGGCTGGCGCGGTCGGACACTCCCTCAGAGCGGGCCGTCGCGGCTGCCGAGCACTTTTTGGCCGGGCCCGGATCGATGGAGGACCTTGAGTCGTTCTTCTACGACTGAGGCGTACCCCGCCGAGTTGTGATCGATTGACTGGGCAAGGATGTAGTCATGATGGGAAGGCTGCGGACCGAAATTGCCCAGACCCGGCCGGATCTGCTCGCGCCGGCCGTGGCCGAGGCGCTGACGGTCTGGCCGGCTGAGGCACCGATCGACGCCGATCAGGTGCTGGTCGCGCCGATCGACCCGGGGCTGGCGGACACGGCGGCCTTCTGTGAGGCGTACGGAGTGGGCCTTGCCGAGTCCGCCAACTGCGTGATCGTGGCCGGGCGCCGCGGCGAGGTCACCCGCTATGCGGCCTGCATCATCCTCGCGACCACGCGCGCCGACGTGAACGGCGTGGTCCGGCGGCACCTGGACGTGCGGAAGGCCAGCTTCGCGCCGATGGACGACGCCGTGGCGCTGACCGGGATGGAGTTCGGCGGGATCACCCCGATCGGGCTCCCCGCCTCGTGGCCGATTCTGGTCGACGCCCGGGTGGTCGCCGCCCCGCACGTGATTGTCGGCTCCGGTGTTCGGCACAGCAAAATCGCCATTGCCGGCCCGGCCCTCGGCGCCCTACCGGGCGCCGAGGTCATCGATGGCCTGGCCCGCGAGACGGTGTGACGGTCATCGATTCTGTTTCACGTGAAACGTCATAGACCGGTGTTGACGTCTGCCCGCCGCGCGATCTCCGCGAAGGCGGCGACCAGCGTCTCTGTCTCCTGAGCGCCCTGGACCTGATACTTCCCGTCGATCACGAAGTTCGGGACGCTGCTGATCCGGAGCGCCCGTGCCTCCTCTATGTCGATCCGGACCGCCTTGGAGCCGCATCCGTCTCCAGATAGGTGAGCGCGGCGGTGCCGTCCAGGCCGATCGAGCCGGCGACCGTGGCCAGGGCAGGAAGCGAACCGATGTCGATGCCGTCGGTGAAGTGCGCTCGCTGGAGCGCGTCCAGCATGTCCGCCTGGCGGTCCTGTGTCTGCGCCCAGGCGATCAGCCGGTGCGCCGCGAAGGTGTTGGCCGCGATCGCCCGGTCGAATTCCAGGGTCAGGCCCTCACTGGCGCCGATCGCGGTGACCTGCGCGAACATCTGCTCGGCGCGGGCCGGGCCGCCGAACTTCGCCGCCATCACCTGCTTGATCGGTAGGGGATCCGGCACCGGGGCGGGGTCCAGTTGATAGGCCCGATAGGTGACTGTGGCGGGGCCGTCGAATGCGTCCAGGGCGTTCTCTAGCCGCCGCTTCCCGATGTAGCACCACGGGCAGACCACATCGGACCAAACCTGAATATCCACGTCACTCCGTTTCGACCGGGGTCGCCTGGGCGGCGACCTGGCGCTTGAGGCGGGCCAGAATGGCGGTCCCGCCGCGGACCCGCAACGGGCTGATCGCCTGGGCCAGCCCCATCCGGGCATAGAGATCATCGGGTACGGCGAGGATCTCCCCGGTGCTCGCCCCCGCCAGACCCTCGGCCAGGATGCCGGCGAACGCCCAGGTGGTCGGCGCCTCCGGTGGGCAGTCGAAATGGGCCACCACGGTGTCGTCCGGCTGCACCACCGCCTTCAGGAAGAACGCGGTCTGGCACTCCGGAACCTGCTCCATGCCCTCGTGCCCGGCCAGGTCCGCGGGCAGTGGCGGAACGGCGTCGGCGAACTCCAGCAGCATCTCGAGCACGACCTCGCGCGGGGCGGAGGCGAACTCGTCGACGATCTCGGCCAGCTTCGGTGGCATGTCAGTCACGCCATCGACCCTAACGCGCTGATCAGCGCGACCCACTGTGGTGCGCCGGGCCCTTGGCAGCGCCGGATCGTGAGCCGGTCAGTGCCGGCCGAGGTGGGCAGCAGCGCGTATGTCGCTCAGGCGGCGGCTGACGTGGGCAGCAGGGCGACGTCGCTCAGGCTCAGGATCCCGACCAGATTGCGGTCGGCGTCACAGACCAGCAGACGGCGGACGCCCCGCTCACGCATGGCCTGCACCGCCTCCTCCACCGAGGCGCTCTGCTCGACCATGAGCAGCTCCCGGGTGGCGATCGCACCGAGCGTCGTGGTGGCCGGTGGCAGATTCTCCGCGATGGCGCGGATCACGATGTCCCGGTCGGTGACGATGCCCGTCATGGTCGGGCCGCTGGTCACCACCACATCGCCGATGCCCCGGTCACGCATGGCCTGGGCCGCTTCGTCGAGCGGGGTGTCCTCTGGGAGATAGACCACCTGACGGGTCATCGCATCCGCGACCAGCCTCACCGTGCTACCACCCTTCCGCTGCCGGTATCTCACGGTTACCCGGCCTCCGCCGTGATCACACCCGCCACATCCGCAACGGGCACTTCCTGCCGCTCCTGGCTGCGCCGGTCGCGCACTTCCACGTACCCCTCCGAAAGACGGCGGCCGACCACGACGGACCGCGGGATGCCGATGAGCTCGGCATCGGTGAATTTGACGCCCGCCGACACGTTGGGCCGGTCGTCGACGAGCACCCGCAGCCCGGCGCGGGAGAGCGTGGCCCCGAGCATGAGGGCCGCTTCGACCTGGCCGTCCTTGCCGGCCGCGACGATGTGCACGTCGGCCGGGGCGATCGCGGCGGGCCAGACCAGGCCCCGATCGTCGTGGTGCTGCTCGGCGATCGCCGCCACCGCCCGGGACAGGCCGATGCCGTAGCAGCCCATGGTGGGCCGCACCGGTTTGCCGTCGGCGCCCAGCACGTCGACCTTGAACGCGTCGGTGTAGCGCCGGCCGAGCTGGAAGATGTGGCCGATCTCGATGCCCCGGCGCATGGTCAGCCTGCCGTCGTCGCAGGCCGGGCAGGGATCACCGGGCCGCACCTCGGCCGCCTCGATGACGCCGTCCGGCGTGAAGTCGCGGCCCGCCACCACATCGGTCGCGTGCTTGCCGGGCTGATTGGCGCCGGTCAGCCAAGCCGTGCCGATCGCGACGCGGGGATCGGCCAGATACCGGATCTTGATGCCCTGCGGGCCGATGTAGCCCTTGACCAGGTCGGGCCGTGACGCGAAGTCGTCGAAGAGGGTCGCGGTGGCCGGCGCCAGGACGGCGTTGAGCCGCTTGAGATCGACGTCACGGTCGCCGGGCAGGCCGATCGCCAGCAGCTCCGGCTCGCGGCCCGGGTGCTGGACGGTGACCACCACGTTCTTCAACGTGTCGGCGGCCGTCCAGTCGGTGCGCCCACCGAGCGCCCGCTCGTTGGCCAGATCGACCAGCGAGGCGATCGTCGGCGTATCGGGGGTGTCGTGCACCGCCATGGCCGGGGCGGCCGGCTGTCGCACGGTGGGCGCCGGAGTGGTCACGGCCTCGGTGTTGGCCGCGTAATCGCACGCGGTGCAGCCGACGTAGGTGTCCTCCCCGACCTCGGCCGCGGCCAGGAACTCCTCGGACGCCGAGCCGCCCATCGCGCCGGAGGTGGCCGCGACGACCGTGTGCTCCAACCCGAGCCGGTTGAAGATCCGCTGATAGGCGGCGCGCATCCGCTCGTACGCCTCCGCGAGCCCGGCGTCGGTGAGGTCGAACGAATAGGCGTCCTTCATCAGGAACTCGCGACCGCGCAGCAGACCACCACGGGGACGGGCCTCGTCCCGGAACTTGGTCTGGAGCTGGAACAGGATCAGTGGAAAGTCCCGATACGACACGGTCATCTCCTGCACCAGCAGGGTGACCATCTCCTCGTGGGTGGGCGCCAGCAGATGGTCGGCCCCACGCCGGTCCTTGAGGGTGAAGATGTCGTCGCCGTACTCCGTCCAGCGGCCACTGGTCTCGTAGGGCTCGCGGGGCAGCAGCGCGGGGAACGAGACCTCCTGTCCGCCGGCCGCGAACATCTCCTCCTGGACCACGGCGGTGACGCGGTCCAGAACGAGCTTGCCGAGTGGCAGCCAGGTGTAGCCGCCCGGAGCGGCGCGACGGACGAACCCGGCGCGCACGAGGAGGCGGTGACTCGGCACCTCCGCGTCCGCCGGCTCCTCACGCAGGGTCTTGAGCAGCAAGGTGGACATCCGAAGCAGCATGCAGGCGAGCTTAGGGACCGGGTACGACGAAAACATCCGGTTATCTCGCTGTCACCGGTATCACGTTGCGTTGGTCCCCCGCACGTGGCGGTGGCGAGCGGTGACAACCGTGCCGTCACGGCCGCGCCAAGCCCGCACGATCAGGCAGCAACAGGCGCTAGCGTGACAGGCATGTCCGTACCGAACGATCCGGCGCAGGCGCTGCAGGCCTACGCGCATCCCGACAAACTGGTCACCACCGAGTGGCTCGCCGCGAATCTGGACACCCCCGGCCTGGTCGTCGTCGAGTCGGACGAGGACGTGCTGCTCTACGACACCGGCCACATCCCCGGCGCGGTCAAGGTCGACTGGCACCTGGAGCTGAACGACCAGGTCAGCCGGGACTACCTGGACCCGGCGGCCTTCGCGGCCCTCTGTGCGGCCAAGGGCATCGGCCGTGACGACACGATCGTCTTCTACGGCGACAACTTCAACTGGTGGGCGGCGTACGCGCTGTGGGTCTTCGGCCTGTTCGGCCACCGCGACGTGCGGCTGCTCGACGGCGGCCGGCAGAAGTGGGTGGCCGAGGGCCGTCCGGTGACCCGCGAGAAGACCGTCCGCCCGGCCGCCGACTACCCGGTTCCGGTGCGTAACGACTCCGAGATCCGCGCTTTCCGTGACCAGGTGATGGGGCACATCGCCAGTGGGCGGCCGCTGGTCGACGTGCGCTCCCCCCAGGAGTACACCGGCGAGCTGACCCACATGGAGGCGTACCCCCAGGAGGGCGCTCTGCGTGGCGGCCACATCCCGGGCGCGGTGAGCAAGCCGTGGAAGTCCGCGGCCAACGACGACGGCACGTTCAAGTCGCACGACGACCTCATCAAGATCTATCGCGACGAGCTGGGCCTGGAGTCGGCGGACGACATCATCGCCTACTGCCGGATCGGCGAGCGGTCCAGCCACACCTGGTTCGTGCTGCGGCACCTGCTGGGCTACCCGCAGGTGCGCAACTACGACGGCTCCTGGACCGAGTGGGGAAACCTGGTCCGAGCGCCGATCGCCAAGGGTCCGGAGCCCGGCGGCCTCAGCTGATCCATCCCGAAACGGCGCTGCCCGATGGCGGCGCCGTTTTCTCGTGAACCGAATCCGGGGCCATCGGCGATAGTCCAGATGTGCGACGGAGAAGATTTCGGCCGGTGCCCCCGGTCAGCGAGCAGAGCAGTGACGCTGACCTGCTGCGCGCCATCGCCGCCGGGCAGACCGCGGCGCTGCGCCTGCTCCACCACCGGCATGCCGGCTGGCTGCGCGCCCGGCTGCGCCGGCGCTGCGCGGACCCCGACGTGGTCGATGCCGCGATCCAGGACACCTTCGTCGCGGTCTGGAAAGACGCTCAACGGTACGAGGAGGAGCGCGCCGACGCGGCCGCCTGGCTCTGGACCATTGCGGTCCGTCGGCTGGTCTCGGCCCTACGTGGCCCGGCGCACCGCTGGCTGAGCAGCCTGTCCGGCGAGCTGCCCGACGTGGGCACCACACCTTCGGCCGAGGAGCTGGTGCTGCTCGGTGTCGAGCACGGCGCCCTGGGCCCGGCTCTGGACCGGTTGTCCCCCGAGCTGCGCCACCTGATCGAGGCCACCGCGCTGGACGGGCTCACCGTCCGCGAGGCGGCGAAGCTGCTCGGCATTCCGGAGGGCACCGCCAAGACCCGGCTGATGCGGGCCCGGAGCAGATTGAGGGAGCTGCTGACATGAGCGAGTGGCATCTGGACCCGGAGCTTTTCGAGCAGTATGAGCAGGGCGTTCTCAATCCGAGCCGGGTCATGGCGGTGGAGGCGCACATGTCGGCCTGCGCCACGTGCCGCGGCCGGGTTCCGGTCGACATCACCTGGCTGACCGGCAACTGGTCGATCGTCTTCGACAACATCCACGCGCCGCAGGCCGGTCCCGTCCAGCGGTTGCTGACCCGGGTGGGCCTGCCCGAGCACCGGTTTCGGCTGCTCACCGCGACCCCGGCGCTGCGCTGGTCGTGGCTGATCGCCACGCTGTCGGTCGTCGTCCTCGCGGTGATCGCGGCCTCGCTGTCCGCGGTCGGCGAGACCGGCGGGGCGAGCCGGTTGTTCCTGGTCCTCGCCCCGGTCCTGCCGGTGGTCGCGGTCTCCGGCGCCTACGGTTCGGGCATCGACCCGATGCACGAGATCACCGGGACCACACCGTCGGCCGGTCCGGCCCTGGTGCTGTGGCGGGCGATCTCGGTGATCGGCGCCGCCACGGCGCTGGCCGGCGTCGCCGGGCTCCTGCTGCCCGGTCCGGGGTGGTATGCGGCTGCCTGGCTGCTGCCCGCGTTGCTGCTCTGCACCGGCACGCTCGCGCTGGCCACGGCCTGGTCGCTGCAGGCCGCGGCGGCCGCGCTCGGCGGCCTCTGGCTCACCGGGGTGTCCTGGGTGCTCGGCGTCCGGTCCGAGGTCTTCATCCCGTTGGTGTTCGGCCCGATCGCGCAGTTCGTCTACCTCGCCGCGGCGGCCGCCGCCGTGGCCGTCCTGATTCGGCGGCGACGCCACTTCGACCTGGGGGAGAGCCGATGACCACGGTCACCGTGCAGGGAGTGTCCAAACACTACGGATCGCTGACCGCGCTCGACGGCGTCGACCTGGAGATCGGGGTCGGCGTGACCGGCCTGCTGGGGCCGAACGGCGCGGGCAAGAGCACCCTGCTGCGCTGTCTGGCCACCGCGCTCGGCCCGGACAGCGGTTCGATCCGGGTGCGCGGGCTCGATCCGGCAGTGCCCGCACAGCGCACCGAGGTGCGGCGCCGGATCGGTTATCTCCCGCAGAATCCGGGTCTGTATCCCAACTTCACGGCGTACGACCTGCTCGACTACGTCGCCGTGCTGAAGGAGGTCACCGACACGCGGCAGCGCCGCGCCGAGGTCCGGCGGGTGCTCGACGAGGTCGAGCTCACCGACCGGGCGAAGACGAAGGTGCGCAAGCTCTCCGGCGGCATGCGGCAGCGGCTCGGCCTCGCCCAGGCGCTGCTCGGCGACCCGGAGCTGTTGATCCTGGACGAGCCGACGGTCGGCCTCGACCCCGAGCAGCGGATGCTCTTTCGCGCACTGATCTCCCGCATCGGCGAGTGCCGCACCGTGCTGCTCTCGACGCACCAGACCGAGGACGTCGGGGCGCTCTGCGAGCGGGTCGTGGTGATGAGCGGTGGCCGGGTGGTCTTCGAGGGCAGCCCTCGCGAGCTGGCCGGCGTCGCCGACGGGCAGGTGTGGCTGTCCGAGTCGCCACCGCAGGGAAACACGGCGTATTGGCGCAATGCGGATGGGCTCTACCGGACCGTCGGGCAGCAGCCGGACGGCGCCGAGGCGACCCGGCCGTCCATCGAGGACGGATACCTCATGCTGCTGGGCCGAGCGGCGATCGCCGAGGTGGTCCGGTGACGATCACCGTCGAGCGGACCGGGCACCCGATCCCGTCCCCGCGGGTGGCGACCATCGCGCTGGCCCGGGCCGAGGCTCGCCGGGTCTGGCGCAGCCCCTTCCTCTGGACCGGGCTGGTGCTGTCCATCGTCTCGGGCCTGGCCTGGTCCTGGACCCGGCTGCCGACCTGGGAGACATTCCACGAGAACAGCGGCATGGCCGCCGTGGTGCTGGCCACCGCATTGCTGATCGCCGCTCAGTTGGCGGTCGCCCGCGACCACCGGGCCCAGGCCGTGGAGACCATGCGCACCATGCCCACCGGTCGCGGCCGACGCAGTCTCGGGCAGCTCGCGGTGGTGCCGATCGCGGCCCTTGCCGGGCTCGTTCTCTATGCGGCGATCCTGCTGCTCCTACTGCCGACCTGGCCGGTCGGGCGATTCGAGCCCTGGGCGGCCGTCGTGGTGGCCGTCATCCCACCGATCGGGGCGGCGATCGGTTTGGTGGCCGGCCGGCTCCTACCCGCCGCCGTGACCGGGCCGCTCGCCGTGGTCGCCATCTTCCTGGCCCTCTCGGTGCCGTTCGTCTTCGTGAGCAGCTCGGACCTCAGCTTCTGGCCGGTCACCTTCGTCGAGTGGGACTTCGGATACCGCTACCCACACGGATGGCATCTGCTCTACCTCGCCGGCCTGCTGGTGTCGGTCGTCGCGCTGGCGTCCTGGCCGGCCGCCCGCCGGGCGTCGGCGGTGATCGCGGTCGTATCCGTGATGTTCGCTGGGTACGCCGTCCGGCACGAGGCGGCGATCACCCCCGACTTCGTCGACACGGAGGCGGCGCTGCAACGGACCGCTCCGGAAATGCTCGACTGCCGGGTTCATGCCGAGGTGCGTTACTGCGCCCTGCCCGGACATGCGCCGTGGATCGAGTACTGGCGAGACGCCGTCGAGCCGGTCGCGTCCCTTCTCCCACCGGGCGCCCGGCGCCCCTCCATCCGGCAGATCGCCACCATGGACGACATGAAGCCGATGACTCCCGGCTATCCCGAAATGATCATCTCGGACAGCTGGGGGCGGATCGGAGGCTGGGCCGAGGACTCACGGCGCCGGATGACCCGCGACTACGTGTCGACCAGCATCGGGATCCTCACCCGGGAGCCCACGGCGTGGCTCACCTGCGACGCGTCGGGCCAGCACCGGACGGTCGTCGGCCTGTGGATGCTGGACCGGGCCGCACCGGGCGAAGGATGGACGTTGCCCCGGACGCGGTACGGGCAGGCCGAGATCCAGGCCGCGGAGAGCCTGCTGGCCATGCCACAGGACAGGGTGGCAAGTTACCTCGCCGAGCACTGGTCCGAGGTCCTCGACCCGTCATCGACCGCGCTGGCCGGGCTCGGCGTGACCCTTGACCCGCCGCCGATCCCCACCGAGCCGCCGGCCTCGCCGGCCGACGGCACGATGGCCCCGGACGACCGTGGGGTCTGCACGTGACCCGGCCACTGACCCTGCACCTGATCCGGGCTGTGCCGTGGTGGCCCTTCGCCGTGGCGGTGCTGCTGGCCGTCGTGGCTCAGCTTCCGGTGCTCCTGAAGGATCCGCCACCCGCCATGATCGTGATCGACCTGCGGATCGCGGCGGCCGTGCTCGGCGCCGCGGCGGGGTTCGCGTTGCCGGATCTGATGGCGTCCACAGTGATCAGTCCGCTGCCGCGCTGGCGGCGGCAGTGGTTGCGGATCGCCCTGCTGCTGGTGCCGTCCGTCCTGGTCTGGGGCCTGCTCTACCTCGCCGTCCGGAATGCGGCCGGCCCGGCCGTGACCTGGTCGCACGGGTTCGTGATCCTCCAGGCGGCGGTGTGCGGGCTGTTGCCGGTAGCGGCCGCCGCGGTCGGTGCCCGCTACCGGGACGACGCGGCCGGTGCGCTCCTCGGGCCCATCGTGCAGGGGGTCGTCCTGGTGGTGAGCCTGTTCTTCACCGATCGCGGCTCGCCCTGGTCGCTCCCGATGGACGGGGTGTGGACGACGGCCCAGCGCTGCTGGCCGATTGCCCTGGCGCTGGTCGTGGTCACGCTCCTGGTCGCCAACCGGGAGACGCCGGCGACGCCTTACCTGACGGCTCGGCGGGCGGGTGCGAAGCGCTGATCGCGACGGTGGATCGTGCCGGAGCCCGGTCCAACGGGGGCCGTCGCGATCAGCGCGACTCACCGAGCGATATCGGTCTGATTTTGTCGTAGGTAACCGGTACCGTGCCGCACCGTGAGCAACACGTTCCAGGTCGACCTGCGGGGCATCGTCGATCTGCTCAGTCATCACCTCTACGCGAGCCCCCGCGTGTATGTTCGGGAGCTGCTGCAGAACGCCGTGGACGCGATCACGGCGATCGGCCCCGGGCACGACGGGGTGGTGACGATCGCCTCCTCGGACACCACCGGCGACGGCACCCTGCGGATCGACGACAACGGCATCGGCCTCACCGAGGCGCAGGTCCACGAGTTGCTCGCCACCATCGGCCGCAGCTCGAAGCGCGACGAGCTGGGCTTCGCCCGGCACGAGTTCCTCGGCCAGTTCGGCATCGGCCTGCTCTCCTGCTTCCTGGTCGCCGACGAGATCCGGGTGCACACCCGCAGGGAGGGCGCTGCCCCGGTGCTCTGGACCGGCTACTCGGACGGCCGTTACGCGGTTCGTGCCGGTGACGACCGCGAGCCGGGCACCACGGTCACCCTGCTGCCCCGCCGCGGTGCCGAGCACTTCCTGACCGGTTCGACGGTGGCCGACCTCGCCACCACCTACGGCTCCCTGCTCCCGGTCGCCGTGTCGGTCGACGGCCGCGCGGTCACCACCGGCACCGTGCCCTGGGAGCTGCCGCCCGAGTCGCGTCTGGCGTACGCGCAGCGCACTCTCGGGTTCCGCCCGTTCGACGTGATCGAGCTGAACGTGCCGTCCGCCGGGCTCACCGGCGCCGCGTTCGTGCTGCCCACCCCGGTCAACCCGGCAAGCCGCGGCGGTCACCGGGTCTACCTGAAGCGGATGCTGCTCTCCGAGAGCATCGAGGGCCTGCTGCCCGAGTGGGCCTTCTTCGCCCGCTGCGTGGTCGACAGCACCGAGCTGCGGCCGACCGCGAGCCGGGAGGCGCTCTACGACGACGGCATGCTCGCCGAGACCCGGGAGGCGATCGCCGACCAGCTCCGCGGCTGGCTGGTGCGGTTGTCGGCGACCGATCCGCGACGTCTCGCCGAGTTCCTGAGCATTCACCACCTCGGCGTGAAGGCACTGGCCCTGCACGACGACGAGATGCTGCGCCTGGTCGAGCAGTGGTACCCGATGCAGACCAACATGGGTGAGGTCACCCTCGCCGAGTTCCGGGCCCGGCACGGTGTCCTGCGGTACGCCGCCACCGCCGACGAGTTCCGGCAGCTCGCGGGTGTCGCCGCGGCCCAGGAGGTGGGCCTGATCAACGGCGGGTATGTGTACGACGCCGAGCTGATCCAGCGCCTCGCCGCCACCGATCCGGAGGTCCGTGCCGAGCGGCTCGACCCGACCGATCTGACCACCCGCTTCACCGGCCTGGACGCGGAGACCGAGCTGTTGCTGCGACCGTTCCTGGCGGCCGCCCAGCGCCGGCTCGACCGGCTCGGCTGCGAGGTCGTGGTGCGCGCCTTCGACCCGGTCACCATGCCCGCGCTGTACCTGGTGAGCCGTGCCGCGGCCTTCCACGACGAGTTCACCGCGGGCCGGGATCAGGCCGACGACCTGTGGGGCGGGGTGCTGGACGCGCTCTCCCGTACCGTGCCGGCCGACCGGCCGCAGTTGGTCCTCAACCACCGCAACCCGCTGATCCGCCGGATCGCCGCACTGGGTGACGCCGAACTCGCCGGCCTGGCCGTCGAGTCGTTGTATGGGCAGGCGCTCCTGCTCGGCCACCACCCGATCCGCCCGGCCGACGCCGCACTGCTCACCACGTCGTTCCTCGGCCTGCTGGACCGGGCCGTCCCCGGGGAGGAGACCCGATGAAGACCGCCCAGGAGCTGTGGGAGCTGCTCGACGAGGCACAGCACCTGCCGTATGGTGCCGCGCAGATCGCCTTGGTGGAGCAGGTTCTCCGGCACGTCGACACGACCGACGACCCGGCGCTGCGGTTCTATGCGCGGCTTTTCGCGACCACCGCGTACATCTACGGCGGCGAGCCGGTGAAGGCGTTCCCGACCTTCTCCTGGTGTGTGGCGGATTTCGATCGCAACCCGGGGCCGCACCACCAGCGCTGGATGCACAACCTGCTGTGGCTGTTCAAGAACATGGTCAACTCCCTGACCAAGTTCCCGGAGGTGCCGCTGGAGCGCACCTACGCGGTGCTCGACGACATGGAGCGGCGATACCGGGAATCCGGCCACGGCATGCAGGCGGTCTACAAGCACCGGTACCTGGTGGCGCAGCATGTCGGGCGGACCGGCGAGGTGGCGGAGTGGTTCGAGAAGTGGCAGGCCGCGCCCCGCGACACACTCTCCGACTGTGCCGGCTGCGACCCGACCACCCTGGTCAACCACCTGGCCGACCAGGAGAGGTACGAGGAGGCTGCCGAACTGGCCGGCCCGGTGCTCGCCGGTGACCTGTCCTGTTCCGAGCAGCCGCAGAGCATCCTCAGCGAGCTGATGCCGGTCTACCTGCGGACCGGCCGGCTGCGGGAGGCCGCCGACGCGCACCGCCGGTCGTACATGATCGAGCGGAACAACCTGGCCGACCTGTGGGGTGTCGGCGACCACATCCGGTTCTGCGCGCGCACCGGTAACGAGCACCGTGGCCTGGAGATCCTCCAACGGCATGTCGACTGGCTGGATCAGGCGCCGTCACCGGCCGCCGCCATGAACTTCGCGGCGTCCGCGGTTCTGCTGCTGCGCCGGCTCGTCGAGCTCGGCCACGGTGACACGCTGATCCGCCGGGCCGGCCGGGCGGATGTCACCGCTTCGGCACTGGCCGGTGAACTGGAGACGTTCACCCTCGAGACGGCGGCCCGGTTCGACGCCCGCAACGGCACCCGGCACCAGAGCGGCCTGATGGTCGAGGTGATGGAGTCGAAACCGTACGGTGTCAACGTTCCGCTCTCCCCGACCGCGCGCCGCCCGGTGTCGCCGGAGACGGAGATCGTGGCACCGGAGCCCCCGCGAGTCGTGACGCCCCCGGTGGAGGTGCCGGAGACGGCGACGCCCGCGGAGCTGATCGACCTGGCCGAGAAGCACTGGCAGGAGGACCGCGAGGACGCGCTCCGGACCGTGCTGGCGGCCTTCGGCGCCCGGTTCGAGGTGCCCGCCGATCCGGCGCTGGCCGCCCGCCTGTGGCTGCTGCGCGGTTTCGCGGCACCGGACGACGACGGCGCGGCGACCAGGTCCGCCTGGGAGCGGGCCGCCGAGCTGTTCACCGAGGCCGGGGACACGGGCGAGGCCGGTATGACGCGGGCCCGGCTGGCCGTGCAGAAGGCCTGGACCGACGAGCCGACCGACGAGTTGCTGGCTGTGGTGGAGGCGAATGCCGCCCACCACGACGCCCACGGCGACGCGCGCAGCCGGGCGAGCGCCTGGGTTCGTCTGTCCCAAATGTACCGACTCTTGCAGCGGATGGACGAGGCGAACGAGGCCGGTGACCGATCGGACCGCTTCGCCGAGGAGATCGGTGACCCGAGGCGGGTGGCGTACCACGCGATGATCCGGGCGCAGAACCGTGCGCTGGCCGACCGGAGCGAGGAGGCCGGCACGGCCGCCCGGCTGGCGTGGGAGTTCTACCGGGCGCACGGTCCGGCCCGGGCCGCCGCAGAGGCGGCCGTGCTCGTCGGTCAGCTCAGCGAGTCACCGGAGGAGACGGTGGCCGTGCTCAGCGAGGCGCTCGCGGTCGGTGTGCCCGGCGCCGAGCTGCCGTCCCGCCTGCACCGGGCGCGCGCCCTGATGAACCTGGACCGCCCGGACGAGGCGATCGACGACTACGTCGAGGTGGTCGCGCTGGTCGCGGCCGGCGGCGACGGCGACGGCGGTGGCGTCTTCGTCCGGCACGAGCTGGCGCAGGCGTACAAGCAGGCCGGCCGTCCGGCGGAGGCGGCCGAGGTGGCCGAGGAGGCGCTGCTCGGTTTCGACCGGCTGGGCGCCGAGGAGCCGGCCCTCGACACCCGGTTCCTGCTGGCAGCGATCTACCGCGACCTCGACGACAGCAGCCGGGCGCTCCAGCTTTACCGCGACCTGATCGAGCGGTTGGAGGGCAATCCGGCGGGCCGGGGCCAGGTCGGTGAGCAGGCCGGTCAGCTGCTGTACGACCTGGACCGCGACAGCGAGGCCGCGCTGACCTTCCGGGCCGCGGCCGTTGCGCTGCACGAGGCCGGCGACCTGGTCGCCGAGCTGCGGGTGCTGCGCCGCCGGCTGATGGCGCTCAACTACGCCGACGAGGTGCCGGAGGCCGAGGAGGTCATCCGGTTCGCCGAGCGACGGTACGCGGAGCTGCCCGCCGAGCTGGCCGCGCAGCCGGGTGTGGTCTGGGGCCGGTCCACCTTCGCCTTCGAGGTGGGCAACCTGCTGATGCGCCGGGGCCGCTATGCCGAGGCGCTGCCCCACCTGCGGGGCGCGGTCGAGCCGTTGCGCGGTATCGGCGCGGTGGACGACGCCGACCGGCTGGAGGGCATGCTGGCCGAGGCGCTGCTGCGTTCCGGGTCACCCGGGGAGGCCGAGCGGGTGCTTGATGAGCTGTTGAAGCGGATGAGTCCGGAATCGCCCACCCGGGAGCTGGCCACCGACCTGTACGCCGAGGCGCGGGCGGCCGTCCAGGGCTGAACGACCGTTCAGTGCGGACTTGACATCGGGTTACAGTTGCGAGGTGACGACGGTAGATCAGCGGCACCGGACCACCCCACCGGCGCCTCGGCGGCGGTCGCGCCGCGACGAGATTCTGGAAATCGCGGTGGGCCTGTTCGCCTCTCGTGGCTATCACGGCGTGTCGATGGACGACATCGGTTCCGCTGCCGGCGTCACCGGCCCGGCTCTGTACCACCACTTCGCGGGCAAGGAGGCGATGCTGGTCGCCGCCCTGATCCCGGTCAGTGAAAGCCTGTTGCAGGGCGGCCAGGAGCGCGTCGCCCGGCATCCGGACGACGCGGAGGCCGCCCTCGCCGATCTGATCGACTTCCACGTCGACTTCGCTCTGGCCAACCCCGCGGTGATCGCTCTGCATCTGCACGAGCTGGACCGGCTGCCGGAGGATCCGCGCCGGCAGATCCGCAAGCTGCAACGGCTCTATGTGGAGGAGTGGGTGGCCGTGCTGTCCCGGGTCCGCCCCGAACTCCCCGCGCCCGAGGCCCGGGTGCTGGCTCACGCGGCGTTCGGTCTGATGAACTCCACACCGTTCCTCGGCGGCGAGGTGGACCGGGTGCGCCGCGCCGCTTTGCTGCGTGACGCGACGATCCACGCACTGACCGGACACTAAGGACAAGTGTGATTTTCGTTGCTTTTTCTTGCGATCATTTTTCCGATTTGTCCGCGTGACTTCCGGCTCGCTCCCGTCGTTACCAATACCGAGTGGCCAATACCGCCTGTTTCTAGTGAACAGGGCTAATCGGTCACCGTGACGACGAGGGGTGAAGCCATGGCGGGCTGGGGGGTCGAGCGCGACGAGCGCGCGACGAGCCGGTCTCTGCCGGGCACCCTTGGCGGCTCCCCGCTCATGCCGTCCCACAGCCAGGGGGCGGAGCGGCGGACGGAGCGCCGCGCGGGCCGCACCGGATCCCGGTGGATCCTGCGTGCATTCGTCGTCGGAGGCCTGGCCGGAGCGGCCTGGCTGCTCACCGGATCCGCCGCACACGCCGCGGACCACGATGACCTGCTCGGGTCCGCGTTGTCCGAGGTAGCGACGGTGGCCGGGAACGAACCCACGGTCGGCGAACTCCTTGAAGCGGCCGTCCGGCCGCTGGAGACGTCCATGCCGGTGGAGGCGATCGACGAGATCGTGGACGAGGTGACCGCGATCGACGGCGAGCCCGTCGGCGCGTCGCTGCGAACGGCGGCCGCTTCCCCGCGTGCCAGCGGTGGAACGGTGGACGACCGGGCGCAGAACGAACCGGTTCCGGTGGGGTCTCCGCCGGAACCGCCGGTGGCCGCTGCGGCCCCGGTGACCGTCGTCGACGTCACAGCCGCCGTGCCGGATACGAAACGGCCGGAGAAACCGGTCGTCGTGCGTACCGGAAAGGCGAAGCCGAAACAGGCCAAAGCCGCGGCCGGTAAGGCCAGGGCACAGTTCAAGTCCCACGTTCAACGGCGCATCCCGGCCGCCCGGCCGGCGCCGGAGACCGCCCGTGACGAGGTGCCCGATGACGGGCCCACGCCGCGGGGCATGAACCTCGGGGCAGTCAGCGGCATCCCGGCCAGCGGCTCGGGATCGTCTCCGGAGGCCGGCTCGGTAGCCGTCCTTCCGGCCCGGCTCGCGAACGGCGCGGTGGCGAACCACCAGCTGCCGGTAGTGGCCGATGTCGAGGCCCGGCGGAACGACGCCGAGGCACCGACCGTCTCGCCTGACTAGTGACGGCGTTCCGCCAACCCTCCACCGGCGCTTCGTAGGGCGTCCGGACAGCGATTCCTGAACCGTTTGCGCACAAGCGGCGAATCGTCAAGGACTTGAGGGCATCACCTTCACCGCTATCGAAGCGTCACCTCAGGGCGCGTGTCGACAGGCGGAGTCAGGGCTTGGAAATAGTGCCAGGGCACCGCTGCGCCCAAAAACCGTGGTTCCGGACCAGACAAATGAATACGCGGAAACAATGCTGACCATTTGCGAAAGGCAAATCTTTTCTGATGAAGAAGACTTGGGTTCGTAAGACTCTGAGTGTCGGCGTCCTGGCCGCCGGTGCCCTCCTGCTGGCCCCGGCCGCGGTCGCCCAGGCCGACGTCGACCAGGCAACCTTCAACAACTTCGGCGCGGCCAACGGCACCCAGGTCGCCATGCCGATCACCGTGCCGGTCAACCTGGTCGGCAACTCGGTGGGCGCCCTCGGCTCGGCGCAGGCGGTCGGGGCCGGCGCCAACAAGGTCGAGAACGCCGGTGGCCGGACCAAGCAGCGCTCGTTCAACAACTACGGCGCTCTGAACGGCACGCAGGTGGCCGTGCCGGTCAACGTGCCGGTCAACGTGACCGGCAACGCCGCCGCCGTGGCCGGCCATGCGACCGCCAAGGGCGTCAGCGCCAACCAGGTGGAGTCCGCCCGGACCCCCGAGAACATCTGGGGCGGCGGTCCCGGCGGCGGCAGCAGCCCGGACCAGTTGAGCTACAACAACTACGGCGCCCTGAACGGCAACCAGGTGTCCGTGCCGATCAACATCCCGATCAACGCGTGCGGCAACGCCCTCGCGCTGATCGGTAGCGCGACCGCGAACGGTATCTGCGCGAACCAGATCGGCCCGACCTACCGCATGGCCCACCCGCAGGAGAGCAAGAAGGCCGGCAAGCGCACCGAGAGCGCCACCGCTGCCGGGGGCGGCTCCGGCGACCAGGTCACCACCGGTAACTACGGTCTCCTGAACGGCAACCAGGTGTCCGTGCCGATCAACATCCCGATCAACGCGTGCGGCAACGCGATCGGCGTTCTCGGCTTCGCGAGCGCGAACGGCATCTGCGCCAACTCGATCGGCGGTGGCCAGCCGATCAGCTTCGACCGGGGCAACGGTCACCCGGGCGGCGGCCAGAACCCCGGTGGCGGCTTCCCGGGCGGCGGCTTCCCCGGCGGCGGTGTTCTTCCCGGTGGCGGCGGCGTCCTCCCCGGCGGCGTTCTCCCCGGCGACGACTACCCGGGCGGCTTCTACCCCGGTGACCTCGACGAGGGCCCGGACTACGGGATCCTGCCGGTGCACAACTACGTGCCGTACTACCCGGTTCCGGACTACATCCTCGACGACTGCGACGAGTTCCTGGGCGACCTCGGCCCGGACGGCCCGCGGGACTACTACCCCGGCGACCGGGAGCCGCGGTTCCGGGGCAACGGCATCGTCAAGGGCGACGGCAACCAGTGGGCGCCGGGCGACGACATCCGCGGTGACCAGGGCGTCAAGGGCCCCAAGGGTGTCAAGGGCGGCAAGGCCAACGCCGGGTACGACAAGGGCGGCAACCGCGGCGACGACTTCCCGGCCGACACGAAGGACGACTTCGAGAACCCGGCCGACGACAACGACGTCAGCCCGGACAAGTACGGCAAGGGCAACGGTGGCCGGGAGAACGAGAACTCCCCGGTCTCCGCGCTGACCAAGGACCTGGGCGGCGTCGGCTCGGGCAACTTCGGCGGCCTCGACCTGCTCGACACCCTGCGCTGACCGCACGCGGTGGGAGGCTGGGTTGCGCCGGTCCCGGGCGCGACCCGCATCGGCAAGTGACGCCGATGACCGCCGGCGCTACTCCACAGCGCCGGTAGCAGTGAAACGGACGGGAGTCTCCGCAACCCGGGGACTCCCGTTCGTCGTTGCCGCCCCCCGAACGGTGAGATAACCTAACGTCCGTTAAGCCTAACGAGCGTTAAGGATGGGGCAATGGTCGACTTCCGGCTCGGTGATGAGTATGCGGAGTTGCGCGACAGTGTGCGGCAGTTCGCGCGGGAGCAGATCGCGCCGGTGATCGCCGAGCACTACGAGAACAAGACCTTCCCGTACGAGATCGTGCGCCAGATGGGAAAGATGGGCCTTTTCGGTCTGCCCTTCCCGGAGGAGCACGGCGGGATGGGCGGCGACTACTTCGCGCTCTGCCTGGCTCTGGAGGAACTGGCCAGGGTCGACAGCTCGGTCGCCGTCACCCTGGAGGCCGCCGTCTCGCTGGGCGCCATGCCGATCTTCCGGTACGGCACCGACGAGCAGAAGAAGCAGTGGCTCCCCCGGCTGACCAGTGGTGAGGCGCTCGCCGCCTTCGGCCTGACCGAGCCGGGCACCGGGTCGGACGCGGCCGGCACCACCACCCGGGCGGTGCTCGACGAGAGCACCGGCGAATGGGTGATCAACGGGACCAAGGCGTTCATCACGAACTCCGGCACCGATATCACCTGCCTGGTCACGGTGATGGCGGTGACCGGCACCAACCCGGACGGCAGCAAGGAGCTGTCGACCATCATCGTCCCGTCCGGCACCCCCGGGTTCACGGTGGCGCCGGGCTACTCGAAGGTCGGCTGGTGCGCGTCGGACACCCATGAGCTGTCCTTCGACGAGGTCCGGGTGCCGGCCGCCAACCTGCTCGGCGAACGTGGCCGTGGCCTGGCCCAGTTCCTGCGCATCCTCGACGAGGGCCGGATCGCGATCGCCGCGCTCTCGGTCGGCCTGGCCCAGGGCTGCGTCGACGAGTCGGTGACGTACGCCGGGAACCGCACCGCCTTTGGCCGGCCGATCGGCGCCAACCAGGCCGTCCAGTTCCTGATCGCGGACATGGACATGCGCGCCCACGTGGCCCGGCTCGGCTACTACGACGCCGCCGCCCGGATGCTCGCCGGCGAGGAGTTCAAGCGGTACGCCGCGATCGCCAAGCTGAACGCCAGCAACGCCGCCATGGAGAACAGCCGGTACGCCACCCAGGTGCACGGCGGCTACGGATTCATGAACGAGTCCGCGGTCGGCCGGTTCTACCGCGACGCCAAGATCCTCGAAGTCGGCGAGGGCACCTCCGAGGTGCAGCGCATGCTCATCGCGCGGGGCCTCGGACTGTAGTGACCGATCAGGCGGGCAGCGCGGACTCCGTGCTGCCCGCCGTCGCGCACGGGTTGACCGCGTCCCGGACCGTGCGCAGCGAATCCAGCAGTTGGGTCAGCTGCTCCTCGGGAAGCAACCCGACATACCACCGCTGAACCAGCTCCAGATGACCCGGCAGGACCTCGGTGAGCCGCTGCATGCCCTCGTCGGTGATGACCGCGTAGGAGCTGCGCCGGTCGCTCGGGCACGCCTCACGGCGGACCAGCCCGCTGCGCTCCATCCGGTCGACGACCCGGGTGACACCGCTGGTGGAGAGGGTGGTCTGCCCGGCCAGATCGGTCATCCGCAGGTGATTGCCGGGGGACCGGGCCAGCCTCATCAGCACCTCGAACTCCACCGGGGAGAGGCGGTGCTCCTCGAACTGCGCGGCCAGCCGGTTCATCAGGCCCGTATAGGCCTCCGCGAGCAGCCCGACTGCGGTGAGGCGTGGGTCGTCCAGGTCCGTGTTCACGCTTCGACTCTAGCAGGCACTTGACAGGAGGAATATTGCGGCGCATATAGTTGCTCCGTCAGACAAGCATCCGGACCGAGCTTCGAGAGAAGGCAGTGTCATGACCGTCAGCACCCGTGAGTTCGAAGGTCTCCAGATTCCCGCCGCCGGCACCTACGAGCTGGACGCGGCGCACAAGCGGGTCGGCTTCGTGGTGAAGCACCTCATGGTGAGCAAGGTCCGCGGCCAGTTCGCCGAGGCGACCGCCACCGTCACAGTGGCGGAGAACCCGCTGGAGTCCTCGGTCGTCGCCTCCATCAAGACCGGCAGCGTCGAGACCGGCCAGGTCGACCGGGACAACCACCTGCGTACCGGTGACTTCTTCGAGGCCGAGAAGTACCCGACGATGGAGTACCGCAGCACCGGCGTGAAGTCGCACGCGGGCGCCGAGTTCGTCCTCGACGGCGAGCTCACCATCAAGGGCATCACCCGGCCGGTCGAGCTGGTCGTCGAGTTCGAGGGCGCCACCACCAGCCCGTACGGGCAGCATCTCTTCGGGTTCAGCGCGCACACCGAGATCGACCGGGAGGACTGGGGTCTGACCTACAACATGGCCCTGGAGACCGGTGGCGTGATGATCGGCAAGAAGGTCAAGATCGAGATCGAGGGTGAGGCCATCCTGCAGCAGGGCTGACCGTCCTCATCGGAGAGCGCCGTCCGGTTCCGGGCGGCGTTCTCCGTGTATCCGGATGTCTGGCGGTCGTCCGCGAGGGATGGCAGGGTGAACCGAACGCAGTCGTTCGTTCACAGAGCGGTGATCGATATCCGTTTCGTCCCCGGCCGTCCCGGGAGGGCAGCACATGGGCAAGGAACTGGTGACCGCCGTCTTCTCGCCGCATGATCGGGTGCTGTTCCGGCGGAGGGTCCGCCGTGGCCTCGACGCGCTGACCGGGATGCTCGAGGAAGGCCGGATCGAGGCCGGCGACCGGACCACCGGCCTGGAGATCGAGATCAACCTGGTCGACGCGGAGGCCGCCCCCGCCATGCGCAACGCCGAGGTCCTGGCCGACCTGGCCGATCCCCGCTTCCAGTTGGAGCTGGGCCGGTTCAACCTCGAGCTGAACGTGCCACCCCGGTCGCTGGCCGGCGACGGGCTCGGCGACTACGAGCGGGAGATCCTGCAAGCCCTGCGTGCGGCCGGCGACTCCGCCCGCAAACGGGAGACCCGGCTCATCCTGATCGGGATGCTGCCCACCCTCACCGCCGGCCAGCTGGTGCTCGGCGACATCTCCGACCACGAGCGGTTCCGCGCGCTGGACGCCGAGATCGCGGGCGCCCGCGGTGACGCCTTCCGGATCGACATTCAGGGCCCGGAGCGACTGCGGACCAGCAGCGACACCATCGCCCCGGAGGGTGCCTGCACGAGCGCGCAGTTCCACCTGCGGGTCGCCCCGGCCGACTTCGCCCGGTACTGGAACGCGTCCCAGGCGATCGCCGGAGTTCAGCTGGCGCTCGGCGCCAACGCCCCGTTCCTCTACCGGCGGCGGCTCTGGGCGGAGACCCGGATCCCGTTCTTCGAGCAGGCCACCGATCCGCGCCCGGACGAGTTCGCGGCCCAGGGCGTACGACCGCGGGTCTGGTTCGGTGACCGGTGGATCGATTCGATCCTCGATCTGTACGAGGAGAACGTCCGCTACTTCCCACCGCTGCTGCCGGAACTCGGTGAGGAGGACCCGGTCGCCGTCCTGGCCGCCGGCGGCATCCCCGAACTGCCCGAGTTGCGCCTGCACAACGGCACCGTCTACCGCTGGAATCGGCCGGTCTACGACGTCACCGGCGGCCGTCCGCACCTGCGGGTGGAGAACCGGGTCCTGCCGTCCGGCCCCACCGTGGCGGACATGCTGGCCAACGCGGCGTTCTACTTCGGACTCGTCCGGCAGCTCGCCGAGGAGGATCCGCCGCTCTGGACGTGCCTGGACTTCGCGGCGGCCGAGGCCGGCTTCCGGACCGGAGCACGGGACGGGATCGAGGCCCGGCTGTTCTGGCCTGGCTTCGGCGAGGTGCCGGTGACCGATCTGGTGCGCGACGTGCTGCTTCCCCGCGCCCATTCCGGTCTGGACCGGTACGGGGTGCACCCGGCGCATCGTGACCGGTTCCTCGGCATCATCGAGGACCGCTGCCGGACCCGGCGCAACGGCGCCGCCTGGCAGTGCGAGACGGTCCGTACCGTCCAGGAGCGCGGCCTGGACCGCGCGGTGGCGCTGCGCGAGATGACGCAGCGGTACCTCGAATTCCAGCGCACCAACGAGCCGGTGCACACCTGGCCGATCTGAGGCTATTTGCCGGGCTTCTTGGGGTCGTCCGGGTTGATCCGGGCCACCGTCGGGCTGGCCGGCGGCGGGGTGATCGTGGACCGCGGGGCGGTGTCGCCGTTGCCGTTGCGGCGCTTGGCCGGGGTGCGGCCGCTCGGGCGGGACGCCTCGGCGATCTCCGGGTCGGCCGGGGCCGGCTTGGCGTCCGGCTTGGCGTCCGGCTTGGCGTCGGTCTTGGCGGAAGGCGCCGCCTTCGCCGGCGCGGGTGCGGTCACCCGGCCGGTCGCCTTGGCCGGCTTCGCCGGGGCGCTTTCCGTCTTCGGGACGGGGACGGGAGTGAGACGACCGCGCCGGCCTGTCACCAGGGCCACGGTGAGCGCGGATCCGGCCAGGCCGGCGAGGACGGCGTACGGAGCGATGAGGTACGCCGACTGCAGCGGCCCCATCGCCTCGGTCAACAGTGGCGCCAGGGTGAGGAACGAGAAGGCGACCAGCAGCGGCCCGACCGCGCCGGAGATCGCGGTACCCAGCCCCAGTTCGCCCCTCAGCGCCGCCGGGCCGGCCGCGACCAGGCCGATGACGAATGCCGCGACCAGGGTCAGCAGGGCACTCGGCCAGTAGATCCCGCCGTAGCGGACGGGACTCACCGACTCGGCGAACTGCCAGCTGGTCAGGTAGGTGGCGAAGTCCCGCCCGGTGACGAGCTCGGCCACCACGCCGGTGATGGCCAGTGTCCACAGCCACAGCGCGGTGCCGATCAGGTTGGCCGCGACCGGGGTGGACGACACCGCCCAGAACGCGACCACGAGGCCGGCCAGCAGACCGGCGAGTGCATACCCACTGGCGACCAGTTGGGGGGAGAGGGTGTCGGCGCGGACCGCGGACCGGGCCGGTAGCGCGACCAGCACGACCGACACCAGCGCGCCGACCGCCGAGGCCGCCGCCAGCGCGAACCGCCAGAGCGCCCGCCACCGGCCGGGCCGTTCGGCTCGCAGCCGGCCGGCGATGACCGCGCCGAGCACCGTGGCGCTCGCCGTGATCCAGGTCGCCCAGCCGAGGCTGCCCAGCCAGACGCTGTCGGCGTCGGAGAGGGTGACCGGCCAGGTGATGACACCCAGGCCGTAGCCCAGACCCAGTTGAGCGGCCCCGGTCCCGGCCGCGATGCCGGCCGCGGTGGCAGCCTGTGTTGTCCAGCCATTCTCGGCCATGCCGGGCACTGTACTGGTCTCCGCCGATGTCTGGGAAATGGTCACCGATCGTCGGCACTCGGCCGCTTTACGGCTGGTGGAAACCACAACCAGGCCGCAAGATTCGATACCTTGACGCTGCGACTAGCGCGGATGTACGGAGCGGAAGGGGCGCGGTGATGCCCGAGGAGCGCGAACCCGAGCGGGATGACGAGACCCGCCCGTTGTCGTCAGTGAACGAGGAGCCGTCCCCGCGACCGGAGGACCGTGGCACGGACGTGTGGACCGGCCGGGCCGGTGTCCGGCCGTACGGGGCCTATCGCCGTGACGAGTTCGACGAGGACGGGGACTGGGCCGACGGCCGGCCCGCCGAACCACCCGGCCGCTGGTGGGCGCCGATCGCCATCGGCACCGTCTCTCTGGTCCTGCTCGGGCTGCTGGGCTTCGCCATCGCGGTGATCGTGCGGGATTCGGACGGCGCGGTGGAGACTCCGGCTACACCCGCCGTGCGCGCGACGACGACCGAGCCGGCCGCCCCCGATGTGACCACCCCGCCCACGGTCACCGAGACGATCACCACACCGCCGACGACCGACGCGGCGGATCGCGAGGTGACCGTGCCCGCGCTGCGCGGGATGCCGCTGGCCGACGCACAGGCGGCACTGACCCGCTCCAACCTGGGCTACCGGGTGATTCGCCGGGAGAGCGACGCCGAGCCGGGAACGGTGATCAATTGCGACCCCGGGGAGGGTCAGCAGGTGCCGTCGGACACCCGGGTGACCCTCATCGTGGCCACCGCGCGGACGGGCGACCCGTCTCCGACGACACCGGCGCCCTCCATCGGAGGTTGATTCAGCGCGGGGTGCGGACCGTCCGCGCGGGGGCCACCCCGGGACGGCTGGCCGGCTGACGGCTGTTGCGCAGGCGCGGATCGGGCGCCTTCCCGGCCGGGCGCAGACCATTGACCTGTACGAAGATCGAGCGGCGTTCGACCGCGTCACCGGCCGAGTTCAGTTCGTAGCCGTCCAGCCAGACCCAACCCTCGTAGGTCGGCCAGTCGTGGACCCGGATGACCCGGAAGAGCATCGGTGATGCGAATTGGACACTCGCCGCTCTCGTCACGTGAATGACATCACCGGACCGAGGTAGAACCACGTCATCTCCTGCCCTGAGACCCGTGTAGATGGACTTTGGTGACCCAGGCGCACCAGTTTGCCGGTTTGATACGCCCTTGCAAGCCTCCGACGGGTTTGACCATCGAAGGAGGTTGCGGAACGTCACTATCGCCGATCACGTCTACCCGGCTTCGGGCTGAGGTCCATCGTGGACCGGAAGTGGCTCGGCGCCCCGTATCGGACGTCGTCTTGCTGCTATTTGTCGGACTTGCTCGCGTCTCTCAAGAACGTTAAGTGATGCAAGCCATACGGAAAGATTGCACCACTAGTCTCGTCGATGCAAGTTGCATGTCACGCTTCCGTGATTCTCCGTGATCATCCAATGTGCTTGAACGATCATGAGCGGCTCGGGAGACTGGTCGGGTGAATCGACGTCGCAGTCCCACCGTCCGTCGACGCCGCCTCGGGGTGGAACTGCGCAGGTACCGCGAGGCGGCCGGCGTGACGATTGATGTGGTGGCCGAGCGGCTGGGCTGCTCGCCATCCAAGATATCCCGGATCGAAACCGGGCATACCACCGCCAGTCCGCCTGACGTGAGCGCCATGTTGGCCATTTATGGGGTCGATCCGGACATTTCAGGAGAGTTAGTTGAAATTTCGCGAGACGCCCGAAAGAAAGGTTGGTGGCACCCCTTCTCCACCGTCCTGAACAGCACTTATGTCGGCTTCGAGGCCGAAGCTAGATCAATCCAGGCGTACGAGCAGCAGGTCATTCCGGGCCTTCTGCAGAGCGAGCAGTACGCAATGGCTCTCATTCGATCCGCCCGATGGGATGACACCGATCAGGAAATCGCGCAACGGGTCCGCGTCCGTATGGAACGGCAGTCGTTACTGATTCAGGACGATCCAATCGATCTCTGGGTGGTGCTCGATGAAGCGGTGGTGAGTCGCCCGGTCGGTGGCGACGCGGTCATGCGCGATCAGTTGCGACATCTGGTCGAGACCGCCGGCCTGCCGAACGTGACACTCCAGATCCTGCCGTTCGCGGTCGGCGCGCACGCCGCCATGGACGGCGCGTTCGCGATCCTCGACTTCCCCTCGGACGGTGACCCCGCCCTGGTGTTCGCCGAGAACGCGGCCGGTGGGCTCTTTCTGGAGAAGGACGACGAACTCCGCAAGTTCCGCGAGGTGTTCGGCACCATCCGGGCTGCCGCCCTGGATCCGGAGGCGTCCATCGGGATGATCGAAAAGTTGGCAGAGGAGCCATTGTGGAAATCGAGGCGAAGGGCCTCCGAGTCGATCTGAACCAGGCACGCTGGTTCAAGAGCACGCGGAGCGGGCCGAACTGCGACAACTGTGTCGAGGTCGCATTCGTCGGCGAGGCTATCGCGGTGCGCGACTCGAAGAACCCGTCGGGACCGGCACTGATCTTCACGACCGCGGAGTGGGACGCGTTCGTGGGTGGGGCCAAGGACGGCGAGTTCGACCTCTGAGGATGCCTGAGCGGCCGGCCCGGCGATCCGATTGCCGGGCCGTACGTTGCTATTTGCCCGATTCGCGTCGCTGTGCGCGACTCGCCTCGTTGAAAGCTCCAGGCGCGGACCGGACCGCGCTGACGGGCCGGGACACACCACCGACGAGGCAAGGCAGTAGAGATGACGATTGGTTCCGAGAACCTCAGCAGCGGTTCGTCGACGGCGCAGGACCGCTTCAGCGGGGGCGTGAGCGCGTACCGGCAGGGCCGGCGGGAAGCCCTCACGGGCGATCACAGCGACGGTGAGCTGGTGTCCCGTACCAGCTCCGGCCTGCCGACCCGGTCGCCCGGACGCTCCCACAGCATCGAGCCGACCAGCCCGCTGGACCGGGCCGCGAGACTGCCCTCCCTGGATCTGCAGAACCTGAACGAGCCGGTCTTCCCGTCCGGAACCTGGTCCGACTCGTCGAACCAGTCGATGGCCGACCACCCGCTGCTCCGCGGACTGCTGCTGGAGCTGCCGGCTCGGGGCACGCTGCCGCCGTCGGACTGGCTGGACCGCTGGTTCGAGGCGACCCGCTCGATCCTGGAACTGCTCTACGTCCAGGAAGCCAAGCAGCGCTGACGATCAGCGGGCGCCGGCCGGCGCCCGCTCCCGGTCCCGCCGTCCGATCGGGGCCAGCACCAGCGGGGCCAGGCGGCTGTGGCGCAGCGCCGCCCGGATCCCGATGCCGGCGACGGTCACCATGATCACCGTGACGGCGATGCCCAGCATGCCGGTCGCCGCGCCGCCCGGCACGTCCACCAGGCCGGCCGCGATCGGTAGGCCCACTAGCGCGGCGACCCCGGTGATCTGCAACGGCGCGGACAGCAGCGGGTGGGCGGCCGCCGCCCGCAGGGCCGGCGGAACCGGCGTCAGCGGCGCGGCGGCGAACGCCCCCGCGCCGCGGCGCACCCAGCCGAGCCGGCGCAGGGTCGCGGTCAGCACGACCAGTGCCGGTACGCCCGGCAGCAGGGCGGCGGCCGGCGCCGCCGAGACGCCCGGCACCAGGGCGACGACCAGAGGGATCGCGGCGAACACCGCGACGCCCGCGCCGACCAGCGCGGAGAGCAGCCCGGCGCGGCGGCGCAGCTGACGCGCGGTCACGGCGGCGGGCATCCCGTCGACCAGGAGCCCGGCGGAGAGCCAGACGGCGGCGAGGGTGCCGATCAGGAAGACGTCCACGACGGTGTTCACATCGACAGCGTTCACCGCTTGCGTCCGCACCGAAACCGGGATATGCCCGGACCGGGCACCCGTAGGGGTTCCACGGCACTGTGCGTAGGCGTACTAGAACGCTCCGTCGAGAACGGACAGTGATCTTTGACGCACTGTCCGAAACAAGATCCGGTCGGTCAGACGGCGAACTCGTGGACCCGCTCGGTGGCGGGCGCCGGCGGAGTCGCCTTCCACAGGCCCAGCCGCTGGACGGCGAGGCGGCTCAGGTACGCCGGGTTGAGCAGCACATACCGCTTCCACAGCCGCTTCGGCTCCAGGCCCAGGCGCCACAGCCACTCCAGGGCGTACCGCTGCATCCACGCGGGCGGGTTCTTCAGCAGGCCGGCGTGGTAGTCGAAGGCGGCGCCGACGGCCAGCAGCGGCATGTCCAGCAGCGGGCGCATGGCGTAGGTGAAGATCTCCTGCCGGGGGCAGCCCAGGCCGACCAGCACCACGCGGGCGCCGGACGCCTTGATCCGCTCGGCGATCGACTCCGCCTCACCGGGCTCGGACTTCCGGAACTTGGACGCCTCGACACCGGCGATCCGGAGTGACGGGAACATCCCCATCAGGGCCGGGACCAGCCGCTCCAGGGTGGGCTCGGTCGACCCGTACAGGTAGATGGGCAGGCCCTCGGCGGCCGCCTGCTCGACGACCCGGAGAGTCAGCTCGGGCCCGTACACCCGGTCGGTCAGGCCGGCCTTGTGCAGCACGTTCAGTGCCCAGCGGACCGGCTGGCCGTCCGGTGTGACCAGATCGAACGAGTTCAGCCGGGCGTTGTGGGCGGGGTCCTCGACACCGGTCATCACGCCGTGCACCGCGAGCGCCGTCACGGCGAACCCGCGCCGCTCCTTGGCGGCCTCGATGATCTGGGCGGTCGCGGTCGCATAGTCGGTCGCATCCACGAGCACACCGAGAACGTTGCGCTTGCCCTGTCCGACACCCGCACTAGTCGCTGTCACGACCGTCACTCCACCCTGAGAACCGATGAGGCGGCGAGCATAGCGTCCCGTGCACCTTCACCCGAAAGTTGACGTGAAATTCCGGCGCTCACCCGTACCCCAATGGGGTTGATCTTGTAGCCACCCGAAAGCGCGACTGAATCGCTGGAGCCCCGGAAACGACGAAGCGCTCTCGTCCGCAAAGCGGGCCGAGAGCGCTTCAGCGACTCGTGGGGATGGGGGGAGTTGAACCCCCACGTCCTTTCGGACACACGGACCTGAACCGTGCGCGTCTGCCATTCCGCCACATCCCCATGTGACTTGCCTCGAAGATCATACATCCGACCTTCTCGGCCGAAGCGGGCTGGTCGAACCTGCTTCGTTGTTACTGGCTGCGACAGACTACGCTGTCGCACGTCACCAAGCGAGTAGATACCGCCTCGCGACGCTGGAAACACTAGCACGGCGTCAGAGGCGGTCATACGAGGGTCAGAAGTGCCGGCAGCTCTTGGGCTAAGGATGCGCAAGCGGCCGCCGGATACCATCATGTCCTCGGAACCCGAGGAGGAGCCGGTGAGCGTGCTGCAGCGCTTTGAGAAGCGATTGGAAGGCCTGGTCGAAGGGGCCTTCGCGAAGGTGTTCAAGGGTGTCGTGCACCCTGTGGAGATTCTGAATGCCATGCAGCGGGAGGCGGAGGCGCACAAGGCCATCCTCGCCGGTGGCCGCACCCTCGTGCCCAACCGCTATGTGATCGACCTGTCGCCATACGACCACAGTCGGCTGGCGCCCTATGCCGCCGCGCTGGCCCAGGAGCTGGCGCAGTCCCAGGCCGAGTTCATCGGTGAGCAGGCCTGGACGGTCTACGGCGACGTGATCGTCGAGATCGAGCGTGGCGACGGACTGGACACGGGCATGTTCCGGGTCACCGCGGAGGTGTACACCGGCGGTGAGGTCGCCCCGGTGCAGCAGCCCGCGTACGACGCCGGCCCGCAGTACTCGCCCTACGACCAGCACCAGCAGGGTGGCTACCAGCAGCACCACGGTGGCCCGCGCAGCGTCGGCCTGGTCTCCGGCGATGGCCGGACCTACCCGCTGCAGATGGGCTCGACCGTGATCGGACGTGGCGACCAGGCGAACCTTCGCCTGCCCGACGTCGGCATCTCGCGGCGCCACGCCCGGCTGGACTACGACGGCAACCAGGTCGTGCTGACCGATCTGGGCTCGACGAACGGCACCATGGTCAACGGCCAGCGGGTGTCCGCCGTCGCGCTCAACCCGGGCGACATGATCCAGCTCGGCACCACCACGCTCACCTTCCGAGTGGACGGCTAGCGACCTTGCCCGAATTCGTCCTCACCGTCGCCCGGTTCGGTTTCCTCATCCTTCTGTGGATCTTCGTGTTCACGGTGGTCGGGGTCATCCGGCGGGATCTCTTCGCCGGTGGCCGGTCCAAGAGCATCGTCGCCAGCCCTCGGGGGGTGGGTGGCGCGGTGCTCCAGGGCCGGCCGGCGAAGGCGAAACGCGGTAAGGCGGCGCGGCAACTCGTCGTGACCGCCGGTCAACTGGCCGGCACCCGCATCACGCTCGGTGAAGCCCCGATCGCGATCGGCCGCGCCGAGGACTCGACGCTCGTCATCACGGATGACTTCGCGTCGGCCCGGCACGCCCGGTTGGTGCCCCGTGAAGGCCAGTGGTTCGTGGAGGACCTCGGCTCGACCAACGGCACGTACCTTGATCGCGGTAAGGTCTCCGGACCCACTCCAGTCCCCCTTGGCGTTCCGATCCGGATCGGGCGCACTTCTCTCGAGTTACGGCCATGACCCTGACCCTGCGCTATGCCGCTCAGAGCGACCGCGGTCTGATCCGAGACCTGAACCAGGACTCCGTCTACGCCGGGCCGCGACTTCTCGCTGTCGCGGACGGCATGGGCGGCATGGCCGCCGGTGACGTCGCGTCCAACATCGTTATCGCCGCCATGGCGCCACTCGACGAAGACGTCCCCGGGGATGCCATGGTCGACGCGCTCCGGCACGCCGTCGGGACCGCCAACCAACAGTTGCGGGACACCGTCGACGCCAACCCTCAGCTGGAGGGGATGGGGACCACGCTCACCGCGGTCCTCTTCTCCGGCAGCAAGTTCGGCATGGTGCACATCGGGGACTCCCGTGCGTACCTGCTGCGCAAGGGTGAGTTCTCGCAGATCACCAAGGACGACACGTACGTCCAGATGCTGGTCGACGAGGGCCGGGTCAGCCCCGAGGAGGCGAGCAGCCACCCACAGCGGTCGCTGCTCACCCGGGCGCTGGACGGCCGGGACATCGACCCCGAGTACTCAGTGCGCCAGGTGCTCAAGGGCGACCGCTACCTGATCTGCAGCGACGGGCTCTCCGGCGTGGTCAGCGGGGAGACGATCGCGCAGACCATGCGTGAGCTCACCGACCCGAAGGCGTGCGTGGAGCGGCTGGTGCAACTGGCCCTCCGCGGTGGCGGGCCGGACAACATCACCGTGATCATCGCCGACGCCATCGACGGCATCGTCGAGCAGGCGCCGATCGTGGGCGGCGCGGCCTCCCTCGACCGGGGCAACACCACGGTGGCCGACAGCTCCACCTCGGCGGCCCGGGCCGCGGCGCTCAAGCCGCAGCCCCGCCCGGCCCAACCGGAACCGGCCACCAACGGCTACGACCGGGACCCGGAGCCCTCCGGCCACCCGGTCCGGACCGCGCTCATGGTGCTGGTGCTGCTCGGAGTGCTCGGCGGCGGCCTGTGGCTGGGCTGGAAGTACACCCAGGACCAGTACTACGTCGGCGCTACCGACGCGGGTCAGCTCGCCATCTTCCAGGGCGTGCCGGGCCAGATCGCCGGGGTCGACCTGTCGACCGTGAGTGAGACCAGCCAGGTCAGCCTGGAAGACCTCACGCCGGTCGCCCAGGAGCGCGTCAAGCAGGGCATCCACGCCGACAACCAGGCCGCCGCCCGTTCCACGCTGGCCGGCCTGACCAGCGAGGAGCCGTCGAACCCGAACCTCAAGCCGATCTGCAACGCCGCCGGTGTCGCACCGTCGGCCTCCGCCTCGGCAACGCCGGCGAAGACCACGCCGGCCCCGTCCGCCGCCGCCTCGGAAAGTGCTCCGCCGAGCGTCGACCCGGTCGGGTGCCGGACCGTCGACTGAACACACGGCCTACACGTCTGGGGAAATTCTTGACCGCGCCCGCCGTACCGGCTCCGACACCCGCCTCCACGGGCGAGATGTCGCGTATCCGGCAATGGAAGACGCGCCGCAACGCCGAGCTCGGACTGCTCGCCTTCGCCATGCTCCTCGTCGCCGCGTTCGGCGCGACGGTGGAGGCGAACCAGTTCGACGAGATCCGGCCGAACTTCTGGGTGCCGGCCGCGCTGATCGGCATCCTGTTCCTCGGCCTGCACGTGGTCGTCCGGTTCACCGCGCCGTTCGCCGACCCGGTGCTGCTGCCGGCGGTGGCGCTGATCAACGGCATCGGGGTGGCGTTCCTGCGCCGCCTCGACATCGCCCGGGCGATCGCCAACGACGAGCCCGTGCCGGGGTTCTTCGCCGAGACCGGCGGCCGTCAGCTGGCCTGGACGCTGCTGTCGCTGATCCTGGCGGCGGTGCTGCTCCTGCTGCTGCGCGACCACAAGGTGATCTCGCGGTACGCGTACACCCTGGGCCTTGTCGGCATCGTGCTGATGATGATCCCGGCGGTGCTGCCCAGCAGCATCTCCGAGGTCAACGGCGCGAAGCTGTGGATCCGGTTGGGGTCGGTCTCGATCCAGCCGGGTGAGTTCGCCAAGCTCGCCCTGGTCTCCTTCTTCGCGTACTACCTGGTGCGCAAGCGCGAGGTCCTGTCGCTGGCGAGCCACCGCTTCCTCGGCATCGACTTCCCGCGTGGCCGGGACCTGGGCCCGGTCCTCACGGTGTGGCTGTTCAGCCTCCTCGTCCTCGTCTTCGAGAAGGACCTCGGCACCGCCCTGCTGTACTTCGGGCTCTTCGTCGTCACGCTCTACGTCGCCACCGAGCGGTCCAGCTGGCTGATCATCGGCCTGGTCCTGTTCTTCGGCGGCGTCTACGTGGCGTACCTGCTGGGCGCCGCGATCGGCGGCCCGTTCGCGAACTTCTACGACCGCGCCGAGCTGTGGCTCGACCCGTTCTCCCAGGAGAACTACACGCGCGAGAGCGGCAACAGCTACCAGCTGGTCCAGGGTCTGCTCGGGCTCGGCACCGGCGGCCTCTTCGGCACCGGGCCGGGCGCCGGCTCGCCGGGCAAGGTGCCCGAGGTCCGGACCGACTTCATCTTCGCCGGCCTCGGTGAGGAGATCGGCCTGTTCGGGCTCGCCGCGCTGCTGGTCATCTACCTGCTGATCGTGGAGCGTGGCCTGCACGCCGCGCTGGCGGTCCGCGACTCGTTCGGCAAGCTGGTCGCCGGCGGTCTGGCCTTCACCCTCGGCCTGCAGGTCTTCGTCATCCTCGGCGGCATCACCGGCCTCATCCCGCTGACCGGCCAGACCACCCCGTTCCTCTCCGCCGGCGGCTCGTCGCTGATGGCGAACTGGTTGCTCATCGCCATGCTGTTGCGGATCTCCGATGCCGCGCGCCGGCCGGCGAACAGCATCGCCGAGCGGACCAGCGGCCCGAAGAAGGCACCCACCCAGTTGCACGGCGCCATGACGGAGGTGATCAAGCCGTGAACGCCCCCCTCCGACGCTCCGGCGTCGTCATCCTCGTCCTGTTCGGCCTGATCTTCGCCAATCTCAACTGGATCCAGGCGTACAAGGCCGACGAATACCGCACCGATCCGCGCAACCAGCGGGTCCAGGTCGCGGAGTACGAACGCCCCCGCGGTTCGATCGAGGCGGCCGGCGGTGTCGCCCTCGCCCAGAACACCGAGACCGAGGGCGAGCTGAAGTACCAGCGGGTCTACCCGAAGAAGGAGATCTACGCGCCGATCCTCGGCTACAAGCCGGTGGACGGCGCCGCGGTCGGCATCGAGGCGGCCGAGAACGACATCCTCTCCGGCGCCAGCGACAAGCTCTTCGCGGACCGGCTCAGCGACATGTTCACCGGTGACAGCACCAGCGGCGGCAACATCGTCCTGTCGATCAACCCGCGTGCGCAGGAGGTCGCCTGGAAGCAGATGACCGACAACGAGCGCGGTGTCACCAAGGGCGCGGCGGTCGCGATCGATCCGGCCACCGGCGCCGTGCAGGCCATGGTGTCGATGCCGAGCTACAACCCGAACCCGCTGGTCAGCCACGACACGGCGGCGGCCCGGCAGGCCTACGACAAGCTCGAGGCCGACAAGGACAAGCCGCTGCTGAACCGTGCGGTGGCGAACACCCTGCCACCCGGCTCGGTGTTCAAGGTGATCGTCTCGGCGGCCGCGCTGGAGCACAACTACAACATCGGCAGCGAGCTTCAGGCGGGCAGCGTCTACCAGGAGGGCGGCGCGACGATCCGCAACTCCGAGGACGAGGTCTGCCCCGGCAGCACGATCACGCTCAAGGAAGCCCTGACCACGAGCTGTAACACCGCGTTCTCGCGGCTCGGCGTGAAGCTCGGCCGCGATGTGGTGATCGACACAGCGAAGAAGTGGGGCTTCGAGGACGAGGGCCTCATCGTCGGCGACCTGGAGAGCAAGAAGGGCCTGTCGGTGGCGGCCAGCCGGACCGGCGCCATCGCGAACGAGGACGGCTCCGTGGACAAGGCCGCGCTGGCCCAGTCCTCGCTCGGCCAGCGCGACGTCCGGATGACCCCGCTACAGGGCGCCCTGATCGCCGCGACGGTCGCCAACAACGGCAGCCAGATGCAGCCCTACCTGGTGCAACAGCAGCTCGACTCGGACCGCCGGACGATCTACACGGCCAAGCCGAAGGAACTGCGCCAGCCGATCGACTCCTCGGTCGCGAAGGACCTCCAGGAGATGATGCAGAGCGTCGTCGAGGAGGGCACCGGCAAGAACGCGCGGATCTCCGGGCTCACCGTCGGAGGCAAGACCGGTACCGCACAGAACGTCGCGGGCGCCGACCCGCACGGGTGGTTCGTCGGCTACGCCCTTGATGAGGACGGCAAACCGGTCTCCGCGGTGTGCGTCATGCTGGAGAACGTGCCCGGCGGGCACGCGAGTGCCGAGGCTGCCCGGATCGCCGGGCTCATCATGAAGGCCGCCGCGGGCCAGGGAGGGAACTGACATGATCCGCCCGGGGGTCACGCTCGGGGGGCGATACCGCTTGGAAGAGCGGATCGCCGGGGGCGGCATGGGCGACGTCTGGCGCGGCACGGATGACGTGCTGGGCCGTACCGTCGCGGTCAAGATCCTGCTGCCCGCCCTGCTCGACGAGCCGGGCTTCGCCGAGCGGTTCCGCGGTGAGGCCCGGACCATGGCGACCATCAACCACCCGGGCGTCGTGGACGTCTACGACTACGGCAGCGACCAGCAGATCGCGTTCCTGGTCATGGAGTACATCGAGGGTGACGCCCTCTCCCGGACGCTGAGCCGGGTGGGCCGGCTGACGCCGGCACGGACCATGGCGCTTGTCGCGCAGGCCGCCGACGCGCTCCAGGCCGCACACGGCAACGGCATCGTGCATCGCGACGTCAAACCCGGAAACCTTCTGGTACGCCCGAACGGCACCCTGGTCCTGACCGACTTCGGCATCGCCCGCTCGGCACTCGTGGGCCAGCTCACCGTGGCCGGCGCGGTGCTGGGCACGGCGTCGTACATCTCCCCGGAGCAGGCCGCCGGCGACGTCGCCACCCCGGCCTCCGATGTGTACGCCCTCGGTGTCGTCGCCTACCAGTGCCTCTCCGGCCACCGCCCGTTCGACGGCGCGACCCCGATCGAGATCGCCATGAAGCACGTCCGGGAGACCCCGCGGCCGCTGCCCGGCGACATCCCGCCCGCGGTCCGCGCCATCGTGGAACGCGCCATGGCCAAGGACCCGGCGGCCCGCTGGCCCAGCGCCTCGGCGATGGCCGCGGTGGCCCGGCAGGCGGCGTCCTCGCTGACCACGAACGTGCAGCAGCCGGTCGTTCAGCCGGCCCCGCCGGTCAGCCCGGCGCCGCCGATGAACCGTCCGCAGTCCGGCGGCCCCACCGCGGGGGCGGCCCGGGCCGCGGTGCCCCGGCCGGTCTCCGGTGCCCGGGGAGCGGCGTCGGTGCCGGTCCCACCGCCGGTGGCGCCACCGATGTCGCCGGCCCCCTACCGGCAGCAGTCGGCTCCGCCGGTCAACGCCTACCATCCTCCGGCCGCCAAGCCGGAGAGCTCCTTCGGACGCCAGGTGCTGGTTGTCCTCGCCGTCGTACTGGCGCTCCTGGTGCTGCTCTGCGCCGGGGTCATCTCTTTCCTGTTACGACATGGCAACGGCACCACCGTCGGGAGCAACACGCTGGGCTATCACAGCAGCTCCCCGGCTATCCTCCGCTCGGGCGTGGTCGCTGACCCTGTGTCGGTGGCGTCGTACCGTCTTACGAAAGCCGATGCCCAGCTCGGCTGGATCCGACCGAACGAAGGACGACAGACGTTATGACGGCGCAGGCCCGCCTGCTCGGCGGCAGGTACCAGGTCGGCGAGCTGCTCGGCTACGGCGGCATGGCTGAGGTGCACCGTGGCCGTGACCTCCGGCTCGGGCGCGACGTCGCGATCAAGATGCTGCGTACCGACCTGGCTCGCGACGCCACGTTCCAGGAGCGGTTCCGCCGTGAGGCGCAGAACTCCGCGGCGCTGAACCACCCCGCCATCGTCGCTGTCTACGACACCGGTGAAGAGGTGTCGGCCACCGGCGAGAAGCTCCCGTTCATCGTGATGGAGTTCGTCAACGGACGGACCCTCAAGGAGGTGCTCGCCCAGGAGCAGCGCCTCCAGCCACGCCGGGCCCTCGAGATCATCGCCGACATCGACGCCGCCCTGGAGTTCAGCCACCGGCACGGGATCATCCACCGGGACATCAAGCCCGGCAACGTGATGATCACGCAGAACGGCCAGGTCAAGGTGATGGACTTCGGCATCGCCCGGGCGCTGGCCAGCGGCGCCACCACGATGACGCAGACCAGCGCGGTCATCGGCACGGCGCAGTACCTTTCCCCGGAGCAGGCGCGCGGCGAGTCGGTCGACGCCCGGTCCGATGTGTACGCCGCCGGTTGCGTCCTCTTCGAGCTGGTCATCGGCCACCCGCCGTTCGTCGGTGACAGCCCGGTGAGCGTGGCCTACCAGCACGTCCGGGAGGACCCGCGGACGCCCAGCTCGATCAACCGCGACATCCCGCCGGACATCGACGCGATCGTGCTGAAAGCGCTGGCCAAGAACCCGCTCAACCGTTACCAGAGCGCCCAGGAGATGCGCGCCGACGCGTTGCGTGCCGTCTCCGGCCGCCCGGTGATGGCCACCCCGGTGATGAGCCAGGCCGAGACCGTGGCGATGACCGGCGGCCCGCGCCAGCAGTGGCAGCCGCAGGCCGCCACCACCATGCAGCGGCCGGTCTCGCCGGGGATGGGCGCGCCCCAGAAGCCGGAGAGCCGGTCGTCGTGGGTGATGGCCGCGGTGGCCGGCGTGGCCGTACTGGTCGTGGTGGTTCTCGGTGTGGCCCTGGCGATGGATCGCGACAAGACGCCCACCAACAACGAGCCGCAAGCGGTCCCCATGCCGACGCTGGTGGGGCTCACCGTGGACCAGGCGAACGCGGAGCTGGCCCGGGTGAAGTTGACCAACATTGCCCCGCAGAAGCCGACGACCGGTGAGGACTGTGACGGCAAGATCGCCAAGCAGTTCCCGGACGCCGGTACCACCACGGAGCTCACCCAGCAGGTGACCTACCAGGTGTGCAGCAAGCCGGACGAGGTGCCCGTGCCGGAGGGCCTGGTGGGTGGCACCAGCGCCTCGGCCAAGAAGACCCTGGAGGGCCTCGGTCTCGAGGTGGACTTCCGCAGTATCGACAGCGTGGCCGAGAAGGGCCAGGTTCTCGAGGTCGAGAGCGAGGGCGAGAAGGTCGCGCCCGGCACCACGATCACGGTCAAGGTGTCCAACAACAACCTGGTGGTCGTGCCGGAGGTGCTGAACCGCTCCCAGGAGGCCGCCGAGGCCCTGCTGGAGGCGAACTTCCTGACCTTCGACGTGGTCTTCGTCCAGGCCGACGGCGAGCCGGGCACTGTGATCAGCCAGGACCCGAAGCCCGGCAAGAAGGTGAAGAAGAATACGCAGGTCAAGCTTCAGGTGATCGCCGAGGCAGAGCCGAACCCCAGCGGTTCCCCGTCGCCCGATACGACCGGCACGGGCGCGGGCGTGGAATTCGACTGAGACGTACGACCACGAAAGGCCGGGGGAATCCCCCGGCCTTTTCGTATTCCCAGGTCAGGCGGTGGCGAAGGCGGCGCGGCGGCGGGTCTCCACCTCGGCGGCCAGCGCCGGGGCCTTCTCCAGGGCGGACGGCAGGCCGCACGCGGCCAGCCAGTTCGCCAGCATGGTGTGACCGCCTTCGGTCAGCACCGACTCCGGGTGGAACTGCACGCCCTCGATCGGCAGCTCGCGGTGCCGCATCGCCATCACCACGCCGGACTCGGTCGTGCCGGTCACCTCGATCTCCGCGGGCAGGGTCTCCGGCACGACGGCGAGCGAGTGGTAGCGGGTCGCGGTGAACGGGTCGGGCAGCCCGGCGAGCACACCCACGCCGCTGTGGCGCACGTCGGACGTCTTGCCGTGCAGCAGTTCGGGGGCGCGGGCCACGGTCGCCCCGAACGCGGCGCCGATCGCCTGATGGCCCAGGCAGACACCGAACATCGGGATCTTCCCGGCGTACTCCCGGATGACGTCCATCATGATCCCGGCGCGGGTCGGCTCGCCGGGGCCGGGCGACAGCAGGATGCCGGCCGCGCCGAAGCCGCCCACCTCGGCCACCGAGATCTCGTCGTTGCGCCGCACCTCGCAGTCGGCGCCGAGCTGGCCAAGGTACTGCACCAGGTTGAAAACGAACGAGTCGTAGTTGTCGATCACCAGAATGCGCACGTCATCACCTGCTGGGGCTGGGCTGCGGTTGATTGGAGGTCGTGCTGTAGGGAAGCTCGTCGTCACCCGGGACGACGGTCGTGCCACCGGCGTCCTCCCCGGTGCCGGCCTCCACCTGGACGTCGTCGAACGGCAGCAGCGGGGTGGCCCACGGGAACACCACGTACCAGAGCAGCAGCCCGACCACCGAGACCAGTGCCAGTGACATGGTCAGCTTGCTCCAGCCGCCGCCCGGCAGCTTGCGCCAGATCCATGCGTACATCCGTTATGCCTTCATCTCGGCCGGCATGCCGGCGTCGGGCAGGGCCTGATCCCGGGGGACGGTCTGGACCAGTTCGGCGTGGACGACCAGGCGCTGGTAGTTGTTGAACTTCGGGTTGCAGGTGGTCAGCGTGAGCAGCGCCTTGGTGGGTTTCGCCTTGGGCCTGCCGGGGACCGCGGCGACCACCTCGACCTGGTTCGGCTTCACGATCTCCTGGTCGTAGACGCGGTAGACGAACCAGCTCTCCCGGGTCTCGACGCCGATCACGTCGCCGGGCTGGAGTTCGTCGAGGCGCCAGAAGATCTTCTTGATCCGGTGGCCGGCGACCGAGAAGTTGCCGACCTTCCCGGGTTTCGCGGTCTCCGGGTAGTGGCCCGGCGCGTACCGGATGTCGTCGGGCTGCACGCCGTCGACGACCACCCACTTCTTGTCGAACTTCGGGATGTAGAGGCGGCCGACCAGGTTGGCGCCGGGCGCCTTGGGGCCCTTGACCGCCGTGCTCGCGGTCGGCGCCACGGTCGGGTCGGCCCAGGCCTGGTCCAGTTCCTCGCCGAGGTTGTCCTGCTCGGCCTGCACCGCCGCGGAGTTTCCGAAGACCTGATAGCCGGCGAAGAGCAGCACCACCAGACCGAAAGTGATCATGATTTCGCCGGAGGTGCGGACGGCGGTCCGGATCCGGGTGCCGATGGTGGGGCGGGTCAGCTCCGAATAGACGCTCTTGTAGCCCTCGCCGGTCTGCTCCGGCCGCAGCTGGACCACCCGCTCGCCCCGCTTCGCCTTGGCGGGCTCCGCGGTGTCCGGGTCCGGTGCGCCGGCGCCGGTCGGGCCGCCACCGGAGCCTGCTCCGGCAGTGGTGGTCACCGGTGCGGCTCCGAGCGCGGCGTCCGGCCCGGCCGCCTCCCGGGCGGCATCCGCCGCGCTCTTCGCGGGTTTCTCCGGGATCGTCGGGAGAATGCCGGTCGGAGCGTCCACCGTACGGATGACCGTGGTGACGCTCGGGTCCCGTGTCGGGCCGGCCGTCCAGGGCTGCGCCGGTGTGCCCGCCGTGGGCAGCCAGGCGGTGGTCCCGCTGGGGGAGCCGGGCACCTCCGGCGGGGGCCAGGCCGGCTCGGTGCGCGACCAGCGGTCACTGGGCTGCCGCCCGGCGGTGGGCGCCCCGGCGGTGACCGCCGCCGGGTCCGCGGGCGGGCTCAGCGGCTCGCTGGGCGGTGGGACCGCCGGAGTGGGGGTCCGGTTGGGGATCGGCACTGTCGGGCCGCCCAGATCGTTTGCGGGGGCCTTCGCGGGGAAAGTGATCCCGCTGGTCCGCGACGCGGTGGGCTCGGGACGCGGGTCGACGTTGCCGCCCGGCCCGATCGGCGGCGCGAGTGGCCCGCCGGGCACCCCGTCGGGCGCCGCATCGGTGATCCGGGGGATGTAGGCGGTCTGCGCGTCGCTGTCCGGTGCGCGATGGCGGCCCGACCCGGACGGGCGTGCCGGGTACTCCGGGGGAACCATCACCGGGCAGCCTGCGCCGATCGGAGATCGGTCGAACCGTCGTACGCCTGCAAAGTCACGTTCTTCTCCACCTTTTCCTGGTAACCGAGCCCGAAGTCGGCGACGGCCTCCCGGAACTGCCTGACTCCCTCTGACGACTCCAACGCGCGACTCAGCGCTGTGGGTTCGCCGATCGCTGTGATCTTGAAGGGTGGTGAGAAGACCTGGCCGTGAAGGAGCAGCGTGTTGCCGACACAGCGTACCGCGCTCGTGGAGATCACCCGGACATCCATGATCGTCATGGCCTCGGCCCCACCAGCCCAGAGAGCGTTCACGACGGCCTGGACATCGCCCTGGTGGACGACCAGAGCGTCGTTGTCCGGAGCGTTGTCGCCGAAGTCGGAATCACGCCGGGGGGAGTCGTCGAGGGTGATGCTCAGACCCGGGCCGCGCATCTTCGAGAAGCCGGCCGACTGACGTAGGGCGCCGGCCTGATCGAGGGCCGGGCGGCCCAGTTCGGCCAGCCGGGCGGTCTCGGCGTCCACCGACTTCCGCAGCTCGGCCGCGCGTTTCTCGCCGGCCGCCAGACGGTCCCGCTTCTCGGCGATCAGTTGGGTGAGCTTCGGGCGGCGGTCGTCGCGCAGTGCCGTACCGTCGGCGGTGTTCGCTGAGGTGGTGAAGAGCAGACCCGCCGCCAGCGCGATCAGCGGAACCCCCACCGACCAGAGGGAACGGTGCTGGTCGCGCCGTGGCCGGAGGCCGCGGGCGACGCGCCGGAGAACGAGTTTCCAGGAGGCCCCGGCAGCGCCGTCGTCCACGTCGCCTCCCACTCGAAAACCCACCCCGCCCCCTCAAAGAACAGACGCCGAGGTATTTTCCTGCCCCGGCGGGTGCCTCTCTGCACAACGCCTTGACTACGCTAGCTGTCGAACAGTATTCGCCACGGGCAGCATTCGGGACTCCCGGAGCCGCTCAGCGGTGGGTTGTTCACCACTTGTTGCCCTCAGGAGAGCACCGTGCCCAAGTCACAGGTTCGCAAGAAGAAGGTCTACACCCCGCCGTCGGACATCAGCCCGGCCGTCAAGGGTGCGTCCAACAAGCCGAGTCCGGTGTGGGTTCCGGCCACCGCGGTCGCCCTGATCGTCATCGGCATCGCGTGGCTCGTCGTCTACTACCTGTCCTCCCAGCAGTGGCCGGTGGAGAGCTGGCAGTACTGGAACCTCGCGGTGGGCTTCGGCTGCATGGTGGCCTCACTGGGCCTGCTCTCGCGCTGGCGCTGAATCTCACACCCCGCCATAGCGCGGTCACGTGAAAAACTGCAGAAGTAAGCGCACCCCCGCTTGTCGTGGGGTGCGCTTTCGGCGTGGGGGTGCCTCGCCTTGACCTGCGGCGCGCGCCCGTCTATTACTCGTGGGTAACATAGGCTGGCGCACCGCCGACCGAGGAGGCACCAGATGGGCATCGCGCAGATAATCGCCACCGTCTTAGCAGGGGCAATCACGGTGGTGGCCGTCTATCTGGCGGTTCGTGCCGTCCTGACCATCACCGCGGTGATCCGGCAGGGCCAGCCCGATCCGGCCCGATTCGCCGAGCCGAAGGTCCGGACGAAGACCATGCTGGTGGAGACCGTCGGTCACACCAGGATGCTGAAGTGGTCCGCCATCGGCGCGGCCCACTGGTTCGTGATGGTCTCGTTCGTCATCCTGTCGTCGCTGGTCCTCGAGGCCTACTTCGAGGTCGTCGACCCGGACCTGGGCCTGCCGATCATCGGGCACTGGGTCGTCTTCGGCCTGGTCACCGAGTGGATCGGCATTCTCGGCACGGTCGGCATCCTCTACCTGGTGTTCGTCCGCCAGCGCCAGAAGCCGGGCGCCGTGAAGCGAAGCCGGTTCCTGGGCTCGACCATGTGGCAGGCGTACTTCGTCGAGGCCGTCATCGTCGGCGTGCTGATCTTCGGCTTCCTGATCCGGGGCTTCAAGGTCGCCACCGAGCACTTCGAGTACCCGCTGTGGGCCACTCCGCTGAGCCACGCCATCGGCTCGGTGCTCCCGGCCTGGGAGGACGGCGCCACCTGGGCCGCGCTCGTCAAGATCCTCATCTCGATGACCTGGCTGATCACCATCTCGCTGAACCCGACGATGGGTGTCGCCTGGCACCGCTTCCTGGCGTTCTTCAACATCTACTTCAAGCGCAGCCCGGAGAAGCCGGCCGGTTCCGGCCTGGGCGCCCTGAAGCCGATGATGAGCGAGGGCAAGCCGCTCGACTTCGAGGAGGCCGACCCGGAGAAGGACCTCTTCGGCGTCAGCCAGGTCGAGCAGTTCACCTGGAAGGGCCTGCTGGACTTCTCCACCTGCACCGAGTGCGGCCGCTGCCAGTCGCAGTGCCCGGCGTGGAACACGGCCAAGCCGCTGTCGCCGAAGCTGCTCGTGCTCTCGCTGCGTGACCACGCCTACGCCAAGGCGCCCTACCTGCTCGCCGGCGGTGGCAAGGACCTGATGGGCGAGGAGAAGGCCACCGAGGCGCAGCTCGCGCACATGGACGTCCTCGCGCTCGCCGAGGGCAACCGCCCGCTGATCGGCACCGCCGAGGAGCAGGGCGTCATCGACCCGGACGTGCTCTGGTCCTGCACCACCTGCGGCGCCTGCGTCGAGCAGTGCCCGGTCGACATCGAGCACATCGACCACATCGTCGACATGCGCCGCTACCAGGTGCTGATCGAGTCGAGCTTCCCCTCCGAGGCCGGCGTCATGCTGCGCAACCTGGAGAACAAGGGCAACCCGTGGGGCGCCCCGCAGAACACCCGCGAGGACTGGACCAAGGGCCTCGACTTCGAGGTGCCGCGGGTCGGCGAGGTCGAGGACTTCGACTACCTGTTCTGGGTCGGCTGCGCCGGCGCCTTCGAGGACCGGGCCAAGAAGACCACCCGCGCGGTGGCCACGCTGCTCAACGAGGCCGGCGTCAAGTACGCCATCCTCGGCGAGGGCGAGACCTGCACCGGCGACCCGGCCCGCCGGATCGGCAACGAGTTCATCTTCCAGATGCTCGCCCAGCAGAACGTCGAGGTGCTGAACGAGGCGCTCGGCGAGAACACCACCAAGAAGATCGTCGCGACCTGCCCGCACTGCTTCAACACCCTCGGCAACGAGTACGAGCAGCTCGGTCTCAAGGTCGAGGTGGTCCACCACACCCAGCTCCTGGCGCACCTGGTCAAGGAGGGCAAGCTCACCCCGGTTCAGCCGATCGAGGGCGACGTCACCTACCACGACCCCTGCTACCTGGGCCGGCACAACCGGGTCTTCGACGCCCCGCGTGAGGTGCTCGGCGAGACGGCCAACCTGGTCGAGATGCCGCGTAACCAGGAACGCTCCTTCTGCTGCGGCGCCGGCGGCGCCCGAATGTGGATGGAGGAGCGGATCGGCAAGCGGATCAACGTCGAGCGCACCGAGGAGGCCCTGGCCACCGGCGCGAAGACGATCGCCGTGGGCTGCCCGTTCTGCTACACGATGATCGGCGACGGGGTCACCGGCAAGGGCAAGCAGGAAGAGGTCGAGGTGGTCGACGTGGCCACCGTCCTGCTCCGCTCGCTCAAGAAGGACGCCTGAGAGATCTCCACTGATGGCCGGTCGCCGTAGGCGGCCGGCCATCGGCCTGTCCCGGGCGGGATGTCACACCCGGCACGGTTAGTGCGGGACGTCCCGGTCCGGCACAATGAGTGCCGAGGTGAAGCGATCATGGACGGCCTGCTCCTGACCGCGGTGCTCCCGCTGGTCGCGTTCGCGCTACTGACGGGTGGCAACGCGTTCTTCGTGGCAGCCGAGTTCGGGCTGGTGACCGTCGATCGTGCTGAGATCGACGCGCGTGCCCAGGCCGGGGACCGGCGCGCCGCCAAAGTCCGTACCGCCCTGCAGGAACTCTCCTTCCAGCTCTCCGGCGCGCAGCTGGGCATCACGGTGACCGCGCTGCTCACCGGCTACCTGGCCGAGCCGGCGCTCTCCGAGATCCTCACTCCCGTGGTGGAACCGTTGGCCGGCGCATCGACCGGGACCGTCACCCACGTGATCGCCCTGGTCGTGGCCACCCTGATCTCGATGCTCTTCGGCGAGCTGGTGCCGAAGAACGCGGCGCTGGCCCGTCCGATGGGGATCGCGCTGCGCACCACCACCCCGCTGCGCGGCTTCTCGACCCTCTTCAAGTGGCTGATCGCCGCGCTCAACGGCACCGCCAACTGGCTGGTCCGCCGGCTCGGCATCGAACCGCAGGAGGAGCTGGCCAGCGCCCGCTCGCCGGAGGAGCTCGGCCTGCTCGCCGCGATCAGCGCCTCGGCCGGCGCGCTGCCGGCCGAGACCGCCACCCTGATGCGCCGGACCATCCGGTTCGGCGAGAAACGGGCGGCCAAGGCGATGACGCCACGCGTCGACGTGGTCGGCCTCAAGACCACCGCGAGCGCCGCGGATCTGATCACGGTGGCGCGGGAGACCGGCCATACCCGATTTCCGGTGTACGAGAACACGCTCGACGTCGTGACCGGGGTGGTCGGTGTGAACGAGGCCCTCGGCGTGCCACCCGAGCGCCGGGCCGCCACTCGCGTCTCCACGCTGGCCAGGGAGCCGGTCTACGTACCGGAGAGTCTGAGTCTCGACAAGGTGCTGGAGGCGCTGCGGGCGGCGGGCGCCGATCTGGCCATCGTGGTCGACGAGTACGGCGGCACCGACGGCGTGGTCACCACCGAGGACCTGGTCGAGGAACTGGTCGGGGAGATCGCCGACGAGTACGACACCGACCTCGCCGAGACCGGCACACAGGAGCTGACCGCCCCGGGTGGGGAGAAGACGTTCCTGGTCGACGGCCTCCTGCGGGAGGACGAGGCACATGAGCAGACCGGCTTCCGGCTGCCCGAGGGCCCGTACGAGACGCTTGCCGGCTTCCTGCTCGCCCGTCTCGGCCACATCCCGGTCGCCGGGGAATCGCTGGAGGAAGACGGGTGGGAGTTCACCGTGATGCAGGTCGACCGGCACCGGATCGAGCAGGTCCGGGTGGTCGCGCCGGCGGAGAGCACCGATGAGTGAGCTTGCGAACGAATCAATAGGCGCAGTTTCCAAGTCATGCCGACGCTGGAGCGCAGCGGAGGCGGCGGCATGACTGAGCTTCTGTTCGTGGCGGTTCTGCTGGTCGGCAACGGGCTGTTCGTGGGCGGTGAGTTCGCGCTGATCGCCTCCCGGCGTACCGCGCTGGAACCGCTCGCCGAGACGTCCAAGGCCGCCCGGTGGGCGCTGTCGGCGATGAACCAGATCCCGCTGATGATCGCCGGCGCGCAGCTCGGCATCACGATCTGCACGCTGGTCCTCGGTGCGATCGCCGAGCCCACGGTGGCACATCTGCTGGAGGGCCCGTTCTCGCGTATCGGGCTGCCGGACAACGCGGTGCACCCGATCGCCTTCGTGCTGGCGCTGATGATCGTGACGTTCCTGCACACGGTGGTCGGCGAGATGGTGCCGAAGAACATCACGCTGGCCGGCCCGGAGCGCTCGGCGCTCATCCTGGGCCCGTTCATGCTCGCCTTCTGCACCGCCACCAAGCCGCTGCTCAACGCGATGCGCTGGGCTGCCAAGGTGATCCTCCGGATCTGGAAGATCGAGACCAGCGAGGCGGTGAAGACGGTCTTCACCGCCGAGGAGCTGGCCGGCATGGTCACCCAGGCGCGCAGCGAGGGCCTGCTCGGCTCGGAGCAGTACGCCCGCATCCACGCCGCCCTCGGCCTCAACAACCGCACCGCCGGCGACACGCTGCTGCCCTGGTCCCGGGTCACCACGGTGGCGGACGACGTGTCACCGGCCACCCTGGAGGCGGTGGCCACCCGCAGCGGCCGGTCGCGCTTTCCGGTGGTCCAGCGCGAGACCCGGCGGGTGCTGGGCTTCGTTCACGTCAAGGACGTTCTCGGGTACGCCGCGACGCAACGCCGGCTGCCCATCCCGCCCGAGGTGATCCGCCCGCTGGCCGTGGTGCCGCCGGACCGGGGCCTGGCCGACCTGCTGCTCACCATGCGCCGGGACCGGCTGCACATCGTCCTGGTCAGTGACGGGCGGCGGCCGCTCGGCGTGATCACTCTGGACGACGTGCTGCACGCCGTGATCGGTGAGCCGGCCGGCGCCGCACACCCGGCGGCCCGGGCGCGATGACCCGCGTCACCCCAAATCGGTGTCGGCGGTTCGGTTGACCACGTTCGAGGGAATTTCCGGGGAACCGCTTGCGTCACGGAGTTTCGGTTAGCGAAGCAAGCGGCAATCCGGACAATAGCCTTCATGCGTCACTCCTGTCGGCGTGCCCTGCCGATCGGCACCCTCTCCGCGGCCCTCGTCCTGGCCTGGGTACTTTCCCTCTCGCAGTACACGCCCTCGGAAGCCGGCGTGGCCGATACGACACCGACACCCTCGGGCCCGGCCGCTTCGACCATCATCCGGCCGGCGCCGGGCTTCCTCGACAACGCCGGTGCCTTCTCGATGCCCGTGGCGCCCGGCCGGATCCGTACCGCCGGTGGGCCGTTCATCGTCCACTACGACTTCGACGACGGCGTCGGCCACCCGATCGCCGACGCCACCGGTAGTCATGAGCTACGGCCGCTGGGTCAGAACGGCGGGGTGCTCCGCCTCGTACCCCAGGGGGCCGGTCTTGCCGTCGCCTACCCGGACCGGTGCACCCTGCTGAGGGAACGCGATTGCCCCCGGGCGATCCTGGAGGGGACCCGCGACGACAGCTTCAATCCCGGGCAGCGTCTCCTGCGCTACGGCGCGTCCATCCTGATGACCCACGCCGACCTCGCCGACGGCGCCAACGTCCTCCAGAAGGGCTACTCGGTCGGCGGCGTCAGCCAGTACAAGCTCCAGGTCGACCACCGTCAGGGTCACCCCAGTTGCGTCATCGCCGGCCAGCGGGCCCGGATCTACCGCGCCGAACCGTGGATCGACGTGGCCGACGGCGCCTGGCACGACCTCGAATGCCGCCGCACCGTCGACCGCCTCGTCATGTTCGTCGACGGCGCGCCCCGAGCCTCCGTCCCAGTCCCGCCGCAGGTGTCGATCGCCAACGCCGAGCCGTTGCGCATCGGCGGCAAGGGCCCGGGCCAGGGCAACGATCAGTTCGCCGGCGAGATCGACGACGTCTTCGTCCACATCGGCGGTTGAGCACCGCTCCGGAGGGACACCCGGAGAACACGAAAGCCCTGGCGGACCGTGTGGTCCTGGCCAGGGCTTTCGTTTGTGGAGCGGGTGACGGGAATCGAACCCGCACTGTCAGCTTGGGAAGCTGATGTTCTGCCATTGAACTACACCCGCAAGCTGCCCCACTGTACCTGATTATCCAACTCGGTGGCGGCACCGCCCCGCGATCAGCTGGCGACAGCGAGCGGGCGCCGGAAGCCGCGTGGCGCCCGCCAGGTCTGGGCGTAAGCGGGCATGAACGGGGTGGCGGCCAGCGGGAGCGCGCCGGCCGGGCCGTGGCGCCGCAGCATGGCGGTGTCAACGGTCAGCTCGAAGAGCCGCCAGTCGACGTCGGGCGACGCGTGCAGGGCGCCGGCCAGGCGGCCGACCGTGAGCGGGTCACGCACCGGGACGGCACGGCCGGTCAGGCAGGCCTCGTCGTCGTTGTCCTCCGGTGGATAGGCGTGGAGGGCGTAGCGGCCGTCGCGCTCGAGGTCGCGGCGTTTCGGTGAGTCGACGATGAAGCAGAACAGCCCCTCGTCGGTGAAGACCGGCGAGACCGGGTGCAGGCGAGGGCCGCCGTCGGGGCGGATGGTCGCCAGGTAGCCCATGCCGGGACCGTACTGCTCGAGCAGCGCGCGGATGCCGTCGGCGAGCGCCGGCTCGGCGGCGGCGAAAGCGGACCAGTTAGCCATGCGGGCATTCTATCGAACATGTGTTCGAGACAGCCACCGAACACGCCGATTCGGGCAGGTCGGTATGGTGGCGCAATGCTCCTTTCCGACCGTGACCTGGTCGCCGAGATCAAGACCGGTGGCCTCTCGCTGGAGCCGTTCGAGCCGACGCTCATGCAGCCGTCCAGCATCGACGTCCGGCTGGACCGCTTCTTCCGGGTTTTCAACAACCACCTGTACACGCACATCGACCCGGCCGAGCAGCAGGACGAGCTCACCGCCGCGGTCGAGGTGGAGGACGGCCAGCCGTTCGTGCTGCACCCGGGTGAGTTCGTCCTGGCATCGACGCTCGAGGTGGTCACCCTCGGACACGACCTGGCCGCCCGGCTCGAGGGCAAGAGCAGCCTGGGCCGTCTCGGCCTGCTCACCCACTCCACCGCCGGCTTCATCGACCCGGGATTCTCCGGCCACGTCACGCTGGAGCTCTCCAATGTGGCGAACCTGCCGATCAAGCTCTGGCCGGGCATGAAGATCGGCCAGCTCTGCATCTTCCGGCTGTCCAGCCCCGCCGAGCACCCGTACGGGTCGGACGTCTACGGCTCCCGCTACCAGGGGCAGCGGGGGCCCACCGCGAGCCGGTCCGCCCAGAATTTCCGGACCTGGCCCACCCGTTAGAGGGAAATCAGCGGCGGTGTACCCGTAGGCCACCGGCCGAGGCGACGCTCAGCACCGGGCCTTGGCTGGATCTACGATGGCGGCGTGTATCTCATGATTTCGACGTACCTGAAGCCGCTCGCCGAGGTCGACGAGGCCCGCGCCGATCACCTGGCCTTCGTCACCGAGCTGGAGGAGGGCGGCTACTCGGTCACCGCCGGCCGGATCGACCCGCCGACCGGTGGCATCATCCTGCTGGACGTGGACACCGAGGCCGAGGCGCACGAGCTGCTCGCCAAGGACCCGTACGTACAGCGGGGCCTGGCCTCCTACGCCGCGATCGGCTGGCACCCGGCCCGTGGCGCCCTCGCCGGCTACCAGCGCGTGCGCAAGAGCTGACCGGCCGGGCGCCGGTCCATCGTGGTGGGCGGCCTACGGGTCGAGATCCGTTCCGGTCAGGAGGCTCCGGATGGCCAGCTCGGCGCTGATCTCGGGCGGGCACTCGTCGACGATCACCGCGGTGCCCACGTAGGCCGCGCCGAGCAGGTCCCGCACGCCACGGGCCTGGGCGCCGGTGGCCGCCCAGTCGTCGACGACCAGCGCGCGGTCGGAGTCGCCGACCAGGTTCCGCCGGATGCCCAGGCGCTGTGTCTCGCCGCGATGGTCGGCCGGAACGTCGGCCCAGATCATCGGCTCGGCGATGGCCCGGCGCGCGCCGGCCCGGTACGCCTCGACGAAACCCACCCCCAGCGCCCGTGCCACCAGCGGGCCGACCATGAATCCGGTGACCTCGGGTGACACCACCACCGTGGGGCGCTCCGCCTGGAAGAGGCCGGCGAGAGCCGGTCCGAGCCCGTTCAGGATCCGCGGGTCACGCCACCAGCCGGAGCGATCGCTGACCATGTAGTCGGTGCCGGGGCCGAGGTCGGTCCAGCGGAACGTGGAGCGCAGGAGATCACGGAGATCATCGGTCACGCGGACATCCTGTCACCGGCTGTCGCCCTTCTTGGACCGACCGAATGACGCCGAACCCGACGGTGGGCCAGAACCTGTTCAGCCTACGGGTCAAGTTGATGCCCGACGTGTGGTCGATCGGGCATGCTGTTCCGCGGAACCATGCATACTTTTCTGCCGGGCCGACGCCCGCTGAGCCCAGGGAACCGCGCCGGACTCGGCGCGGCCCTCGTGCTGCTCGCCGTCGTGTCCGCCGTGGAACTGGCCGACGGCCCGGAAGAGGTGCACTTCGTCGGGCTGCTGGCGGCGGTCCCGTTCGTGGCCGCGCTCTTCGCCGTCTGGCAGGTGGTGCTCGGCGCCGGTCTGCTGGCCACCGTGGTCGGCGCGGTGTTCGTGGGCGTGGGCGGCGGGCAGGTCGGGATGGCCGGCCTGGTCAATCTGATGGGCATCATGCTGGCGACCGGTGTGGCGGCCGCCGGGGCCACCATCCGGCAGCGGCAGTCCGAGCAGATCACCGAGCTGCTACGGCTCGCCGCGGTGGCCCAGCAGGCGGTGCTGCGGCCGATCGGGCCGCAGGTGGGCGCCCTGGCGGTGGCCGGCCGGTACATCTCGGCGACCGCGGCGGCGGACATCGGTGGAGACCTCTACGAGGCCCTCAACACGCCGTACGGGGTCCGGATCATCATCGGTGACGTGCGCGGCAAGGGCCTGGACGCGGTCCGGCTGGCGAGCATCGTGCTGGGGTCGTACCGGCATGTGGCGTACGAGCGTGCCGATCTGAAGCTGATCGTGGAGGACCTGGACCGCGCGGTGGCCCGCAGTGTCGGCGACGAGGACTTCGTGACCGCCGCGCTGGTCGAGGAGCGCGGCGGCACCCTGACCATCGTCAACTGTGGACATCCCGCGCCGCTGCTGCTGCGCCGGGGCCAGGTCATTCCGTTGGAGCCGCCGGCGCCGGCCCCGCCGCTCGGCTTCATGCCCGAGGTCAAGCCCCGGGTGGAGCGGCTGGAGCCGGGTGACCGGCTGCTGCTGTTCACCGACGGTCTCGGCGAGGCGCGCCGGGAGGGTGAGTTCTTCCCGACCGCCGACCGTGCGTGGCGCCTGCTCGGCCACGGCACGGTCGGCGACGGGCTGGCATCGCTCGAGACCGCACTGGTCGACTGGGTCTACGGCCGTCTCGAGGACGACATCGCCCTGGTTCTGCTGGAGTACGCCGGTCCGGACGGCGGCGCTGCCGTCTCGGTGCCGAGCTGGGAAGTCGGAGCCGCGGGCAGCTGACTCAGGCCGCGTCTTCCTCGGGTTCGGCCGGCGCGGCCGGTGAGGTCGGGGCCGGGGCAGGCGGAAGCTGGTCGGGCTGACGATGCCGGCCGATGTAGTTGCGCGGTTGGCTCGCTTGGCGCGGCTCCGGAATCAGGCTCTTGATCGTGGCGAACATGGCGTCCCCCTGTTCGTGGCTGTCTATCCGGTGAAACGAACCATTCGGGTCCCCGATACGTGATCCGAGCGTCGAAGTAGGCAAATGGCCGAACGGCTGTCCTGCTTTCCACCTGATCGGAGACGTTTGACCCGCGAACCGACGGACAACCGGCTCTTACCGGTCGGCACACACGAAGAACGCTCCCGGCTTGTCGCAAGCTACCGATGAGTAATACAGTGTGGTTACTGACGGGTAACTCGCGTCCGGAGAGCGGGGCCAAGCACCATGACGCACTACAAGAGCAACCTTCGTGACCTCCAGTTCAACCTGTTCGAGGTCTTCGGAGCGGAGAAGTCGCTCGGCCAGGCGCCGTTCGACGAGTTCGACCTGGAGAGCGCTCGCGACGTGCTCGCCGAGGTCGACCGGCTGGCCCGCGAGGATCTCGCCGCCAGCTACACCGATGCCGACCGCAACCCACCGGTCTTCGACCCGGCGACGAACACCGCGCCGCTGCCGGAGTCGTTCAAGAAGTCCTTCGAGACGTTCATGGCATCCGAGTTCTGGCGGCTCGACCTGCCGTCCGGACTGGGTGGCACCCCGGCGCCGCGGAGCCTCGTCTGGGCCGTCGCCGAGCAGATCCTGGGCGCCAACGCCCCGATCTGGATGTACTCGTCGGGTCCCTCCTTCGCCAACGTCATCTGGCACGAGGGCACCGAGGAGCAGCGGGAGTGGGCCAAGCTCTTCGTCGAGAAGCAGTGGGGCTCGACCATGGTCCTCACCGAGCCGGACGCCGGCTCGGACGTCGGCGCCGGCCGTGCCCGCGCCATCGCGCAGCCGGACGGCTCGTGGCACATCGAGGGCGTCAAGCGCTTCATCACCTCGGGTGAGCACGACCTGACCGACAACATCATCCACTACGTCCTGGCCCGCCCGGTGGGCGTCGAGGGCGTCGGCGGACCCGGCACCAAGGGCCTCTCGCTCTTCATCGTGCCGAAGTACCACTTCGACCCGGCCACCGGTGAGCTCGGTGAGCGCAACGGCGTCTACGCCACCAACGTCGAGCACAAGATGGGCCTCAAGGTCTCCAACACGTGCGAGATGACCTTCGGTGAGCACGGCACCCCGGCCAAGGGCTGGCTGCTCGGCGAGGTGCACCAGGGCATCCGGCAGATGTTCCTGATCATCGAGAACGCCCGGATGATGGTCGGCACCAAGGCGATCGCCACCCTCTCGACGGGTTACCTGAACGCGCTCGAGTACGCGAAGAACCGTGTCCAGGGCGCCGACCTGCTGCAGAGCGGTGACAAGGACGCCCCGCGCGTCACCATCACCAACCACCCGGACGTACGCCGGTCGCTGATGACCCAGAAGGCCTACGCCGAGGCGCTGCGTGCCCTGGTCATCTACACGGCGACCTGGCAGGACAAGGTCGCCATCGCGGAGGTCGCCGGCGACGAGAAGGCCGCCAAGCAGGCCGCCAAGATCAACGACTTCCTGCTGCCGCTGGTCAAGGGTGTGGGCTCCGAGCGGGCGTACGAGCTGCTCGGCGCCGAGTCGCTGCAGACCTTCGGTGGCTCCGGCTTCCTCCAGGACTACCCGCTGGAGCAGTACGTCCGGGACGCGAAGATCGACACCCTGTACGAGGGCACGACCGCGATCCAGAGCCTCGACCTGATCTTCCGCAAGATCGTCAAGGACAACGGTCAGGCGCTCGGCGCGGTGGCCGCCGAGATCCAGGGCTTCGTCGAGAGCGAGGCCGGCAACGGTCAGCTCAAGGACGAGCGGCTCGGCCTCGGCAAGGCGCTCGCCGAGATGCAGAACATCCTCGGCATCACGCTGGGCTGGCTGCAGGCGGTCGGCAACGGCGAGGCCCGCGAGCTCTACAAGATCGGCCTGAGCTCCCGCCGGATCCTGCTCGCCCTCGGCGATGTGGTCCTCGCGTGGCTGCTGCTGCGCCAGGCCGAGGTGGCCCTGACCGCCCTGAACGGCGAGGTCTCCGAGGCGGACAAGAAGTTCTACACCGGCAAGGTGGCCGCGGCCCGGTTCTTCGTACGGGAGATCCTGCCGCGGATCGGCGCCGACCGCCGGATCATCGAGAACACCACCCTCGACCTGATGGACCTGGACGAGGACGCGTTCTGATCAAGCTTTTCCCACTCTCCTGAAAAAAACGAGGGCCCGGCGGACAACGACGTCCACCGGGCCCTCGTTTTTCGGTCCAGCGCTACGCAATCGTATCGACGTCCGCTACGATGATCGTCATTCTCTTGTGGGTCGTTGAACGCGGGGACCATCGGTGCGCATCGCTTCACCCTGTCTCGCCTCACTCCTGCTGGTAGGCCTGGTAGCCACCCCGGCCGCCGCCGCGGAGGAGCCGGTACGCCTCAATGTCGGCCTGGTCGCGGGTGCTGATCCGGCGGCCGTCCTGGCTGGACTCGGTGACCGGGCCGGTGCGGTGAAGCGGGTGCACGGTCTGGACGCGATCACCGTCGAGGTGGCCGAGCCCGACCGCGACTCCGTGATCGCGACGTTGAGGGATCACAGCGGTGTCCGGTACGCCGAACCGGACGGGCAGGTCCACGCCGACGCGGTGACGGTCAACGATCCGCAGACCTTCAACGAACTGTTCCACCTGGCGGTGAACCGCGTCCCTGACGCATGGACCTGGACCACCGGCAGCACGGCCGTCACCGTGGCCGTGGTGGACTCCGGTGTGACCCGGAACCGGGATCTGGACGACGGACGTGTGCTGACCGGCTACGACTTCGTCGACAGTGACACCTCCCCGGCCGACGCGGACGGGCACGGGACGGCGATGGCGACGCTCATCGCGGCCGAGGCGAACAACTACTACGGCAACGCGGGTGTCTGCATGTCGTGCCGGATCCTTCCGGTCCGGGTTCTGGAGCAGCAGGCCGAAGGCCCCGCGGCGGGCGCGGCCGCCGACGCCGCCGCAGGGATCGTCTGGGCCGCCGAACAGGGCGCGCAGGTTGTCAACGTCTCGTTCAGCACGCCGGTCGAGAGCGAGACGTTGCGGGATGCGGTCGACCGGGCCACCCAACTCGGTGCCTTGGTGGTGGCCGCTGCCGGCAACGACGGCGGTACGGCGCGTGCCTACCCCGCGGCCTTCGAGCCGGTGGTGGCGGTCGGTGCCGTCACCAACACCGGCCGCCCGCATGAGCCGACCAACCAGAACAGCGTGACCGACCAGTGGATCGACGCGGCCGCCGACGACATGCTCGGCGTCGGCAGCGGCAGCCAGGTCACCTTCCCGAACGGAACCTCGGTGGCGTCCAGCATCGTCTCCGGGATCGCGGCTCTCGCGTTCTCCACCGGATCCGATGTCACGGCCGCCGAGGTCAGAGCCGCCATCACGAGCTCCGGATTCCGTCCGAGCACGCAGCCCGCTCATTCGGCGCCCCTGGTAGACGCCGCGCGGGTGATCTACGCCTTCACGAGGGCCGACGAACAGACGCCCACGGTGACCGACATCGGTTTCACCGTGCCCCGCCCCGTGTCCGTCGATGGGATCACGGTGCGGCCCAAGGCCGCTGACGATCACGCGGTGGCCGGTTACCGGTTGCTTGTCGACGGCGCCGAGGTCGGCGCGACGGCCGCCACCCTGCAAGCGGCCCCGATGACCTGGAAGCCGCCGACCGGTTCCGAGGGTGAGGTGACGGTCACGGTCGAGGCGATCGATCTCGCCGGACGGGTCGGCCGCATGAGCAGGGTGGTGCCGGTCGACACCATCGCCCCGAAGATGACCGTGGTCAGCCCGTTCTATTTCGACGTGGTCCACGGGTCGATCACCGTCGAGATCCGCACGCCGGAGACCGCGCCGCAGCGGATCACCGCCAATGGCGTCACCCTGACGCAGGTGCCGGGAACCGACCGTTGGATCGGTGAGGTCCCCGCGGCCTCCTCGGTCGAGATGATGGTCATCGACGCCGCTGACAACGTGACCCGGGAGAGCCGGCCGGTCACCGTCGACGACGAGGGCCCGGCGATCACCGGCTTGACCCCGGCCGCGAACACCCGGGTGCGAGGCACCTTCACCAGCACGTTGCAGGGTGTCCAGGACGTGATCGGTGTCGCCAGGGCGGAGCTGTGGGCGAACGGGAGGTATGTCGGAAGCGACAACGTCGCGCCGTACTCGATGGCGGTGAATTCCGGTGCCGCCAACGGTTCCGTCGTCCTCACCTGGCGGCTCACGGACCGGTTCGGCAATACCCGGACCTACACGCGGACGGTCGTCGCGGACAACGCCGGACCGGCTCTGGTGATCAGTAGGGCGCCGAAGAACAAGGCGAAGATCAAGGGCGCGACCAAGGTGTACATGAAAGCCTCCGACGCCAGTGGGATCTCCCGGGTCGAGCTGATCGTGAACGGGAAGGTCGTGGCCCGGGACTACACCGCGGGCTACCTGCTCGGCTTCAACGCCAGTAAGCAGAAGAAGACGATGAAGGTGCAGGTCCGGGCGTACGACAAGCTCGGCAACGTGAAGTACACGAGTACCCGGACCTGGTACCGGAAGTAGGGCTCAGCCGCGGGCGGTGTGCGAGCGGGTCAGGCGCATCGCCCCCGGTTCGGCCTGTGACCAGGGCTGGTCGCCGCTGTGGACGGCCAGTCCGGAGGTGCGCATCTCGACGACCGTGCCGGTGTACTGCTCGTCCGGCACCAGTAGGGCGGACACTTCGGACATGGTGGGATTGTGGCCGACGACGAGGACCGTACGAATGGTGTCTGAAACGGCCCGGAGCAAGTCGAAGACCTCGCCGCCGCGACCCAGATAGAGCGACTCCTCGTAATGCACCTCGGGTGCCGGCCGGGGGTCGGGGCCGCTGCTCAGCGCGATGGCCGCGTTCTGCCAGGTCTGCCGGGTGCGCTTGGCGGGGGAGCAGATCACCAGGTCGGGGTGCAGGCGCTCGTCGGCCAGCCAGACGCCGGCCGCCTCCGCGTCGGCCACTCCGCGAGGCGCCAGGGCGCGGTCGTAATCGTCGAAGTCGCCGGGGGTCTCGGCCTTGGAATGGCGCAGCAGGATGAGCGTCCGCGTGGTCATCGGTACAGCTTGCCTGATTGGAATGTCATGCGGGCGGGTAAACGCTCGATCGACGCATTCACCACGGTCGAGCGGCGTCGCCCGGCCGGGCGGACACCAATCGAGGAGGGTCCGATGGGTATCGGCGCAAGCATTTTCCTGCTGGCTCTGGGGGCGATCCTGGCGTTCGCCGTGGAGGCGGACATCAGCGGTCTCGACATCGGCGTGATCGGCTGGATCCTGATGCTGGCCGGGCTGGCCGGCCTGGTCATCACGCTGGCGTTCTGGAGCAACCGCCGCCGTACCGTGGTGACTCGTACGCGGCAGCCGGTCGCCGAAGCCGGTTACACCGAGTATCGCGAGGTCCGACGGGACGACGTCCCGCCGCCGCCTCCCCCGGCGTACTCCTGAAGTTGTGCGAAGGCCCAGGCTGATGCCTGGGCCTTCGCTTTACGCGTACAGGGCGAAGTAGACCGCGATGTGGTGGCAGATGGCGGCCACCAGGGTGCACGCGTGGAAGAACTCGTGGTGGCCGAAGACGGTGGGCCAGGGGTTGGGCCGGCGCAGCGCGTAGAAGACGGCGCCGACCGTGTAGATCGCGCCGCCCACGATGAGCAGGACCAGGCAGGTCACCCCGCCGACGTGCAGCACCTCCGGGATGATCGCGACGGCCACCCAGCCGAGTGCCACGTAGAGCGGGGCACCCGCCCAGCGGGGCAGATGCGGCCAGACCATCTTCAGCGCGACACCGCCGATGGCGCCGCCCCAGACCAGGCTGAGCAGGACGATCTGCTGCGTGCCCTCCAGGAGCAGGACGCAGAACGGCGTGTAGCTGCCGGCGATGAATATGAAGATCATCGAATGGTCGGCGCGCCGCATGATCTGGTAGCCGCGCTCGCTCCAGACCCGTCGGTGGTAGAGCGCGCTGGTCCCGAAGAGCCCGCACACCGTCACGCTGTAGAGCAGGCAGCTCACGAACGGGGCGATGCCGGGGCGGCTCAGCGCGATCGAACTGAGCACGATGCCGCAGACCGCGGCGACGAAGAATGCGTACTGATGCAACCGGCCGCGTAGTCGCGGCTTGCCGAGGTCGGTCGGCGACATCCGGAACGGGGCTGAGGTCGTCACGTCCCCTAGGTTACGGCACCGTAGGTTACTAATGGGTAGTGACGCCGGATACGGTTGACGCTGCCGGATGATTTCCCCATGAAGATACGACGGGTGGGAACCGCCGGCCTGCTGATCGAGTGCCCGGACGCGCAACGGGTCGAGGATTGGCGGGCTGAGCTGTGGAAACGTCGTGCCGCCGGTGAGCTGCGGGTGGTGGAGATCGTGCCCGGCGCCCGTACCGTGCTGCTCGACGGCGCGGCTCCCGGGACCGCGGAGGCCCTGCCCGGATGGGAGCCGGCGCCCGGCGGAATTCAGGCCGAAGGACCCCTCGTGGAGATCCACACGGTCTTCGACGGCGAGGACCTGGAATCGGTCGCCGACCTGTGGAGGGTCACCGTGGACACGGCCGTCCGCCGCCTGGTCGAGACGCCGCTGACCGTCGCCTTCTCCGGCTTCGCGCCCGGTTTCGCCTATCTGCGCGGGCTTGCCGACGAGTGGGCGGTCCCCCGGCTCGCCGCTCCGCGGCCTCGCGTGCCAGCCGGATCGGTCGCCCTCGCGGGTGGTTACGCGGGCATCTACCCCACGGCCTCTCCGGGCGGGTGGCGGCTGGTCGGCCGGACGGATCAAAACCTTTTCGACGTACGACGTGAGCACCCGGCCCTGCTCACTCCCGGCACCCGGGTACGACTGGTGGCGGTGTGATCACCGTGCTGCGGGCCGGGCCGCTCACCACGGTGCAGGATCAGGGCCGGCCGGGGTGGGCGCACCTGGGCGTACCCCGCTCGGGTGCCCTCGACGCGCCCGCCCTGCGTCTCGCCAACCGTTTCGTCGGCAATCCTGACGACGCCGCCGGACTGGAGACCACGATGCTCGGCTGCGCCCTGCGTTTCGAGCGGCCCGCACTGGTCGCCGTCACCGGTGCGGTCGCCGACATCGACGTCGACTCCCGGCCGGTCGAGCGGCTCCGTGGCTGCCAGCTCTTCGAAGTGCCGGCCGGTGGGGTGGTCGACGTGAAGCGGGCCACCCGGGGAGTGCGTTCCTACATCGCGGTGGCCGGTGGGATCGCGGTCGAACCGGTGCTGGGCAGCCGCTCGACGGACACGCTCTCCGGACTGGGCCCGGCCCGGCTGGCGGACGGGGACACGCTCCCGGTCGGCGTCCCCACGGCGGCGCCCATGCTGGTCGGGGAGCCGGCACGGCCGGGCGGGGAACTGGTTCTCGGGATCCACCTCGGGCCGCGCGACGACTGGTTCGACACGAAAGGGCTGTTCGGGTCCCCGTACCGAATCAGCCCGTTGAGCAACCGGGTCGGAAGCCGGCTGGCCGGCACCGCCCTGACCCGCACCCGGGCCGGCGAATTGCCCTCCGAGGGCGTGGTGCTGGGCGCCGTGCAGGTCCCGGCGGACGGGCAGCCGATCATCTTTCTGGCCGACCATCCGACCACCGGCGGATATCCGGTGGTCGGGGTGATCGACGACGTCGCGCCGCTGGCCCAGGCGCAGACGGGGACTACCGTGAGGTTCCGTGAGCTGGATTGATCTGAACGCGGACCTCGGCGAGGGCTTCGGCGCCTGGCGGCTGGGCGACGACGACGCCCTGCTGGACGTGGTGACCTCGGCGAACGTGGCCTGCGGATTCCACGCCGGTGATCCGTCCACGATGCACCGGGTGTGCCGGACGGCCGTCGCGAAGGGCGTCGCGATCGGCGCCCAGGTCGGCTACCGGGACCTGGCCGGATTCGGGCGGCGGCGAATCGACTACGACCACGACGAGTTGCGGGACGACATCCTGTATCAGATCGGGGCGCTGGAGGCGTTCTGCCGGGCCGCGGGGGATCGGGTCCGCTATGTGAAGCCGCACGGCGCCCTCTACAACACCGCGGCGGTCGATCCCGGGCAGGCGTCGGCAGTGGTGGACGCGGTGCTGGCCTATGACCCCGCGCTTCCCGTGCTCTGCCAGCCCGGCTCGGAGTTGGCGGGTCAGGCCCTGCACCGTGGCCTGACCGTCGTCGGTGAGGGTTTCGCGGATCGCGGCTACCTGCCGGACGGGCGTCTCGTGCCGCGCTCCCGGCCGGACGCGCTGGTCCACGAGCCCGATCAGGTGGTTCAGCGGGCGGTGCGGATGGCCGCCGACGGCTCGGTGACGGCCGTCGACGGCTCCGCGGTGCCCTGCCCGGTCCGGTCGATCTGCCTGCACGGCGACACACCCGGTGCGGTCGAGCTGGCACGGGTCGTACGGGATGGGCTCCGTGCTGCCGGGCTGGAGGTCAGGCCCTTCGCCGTCGCCCTGGCCTGAGGCTCACGCGTCCATGCCGCGCAGGATCAGCGGCAGCCGGTCGGGACCGTTCGGGTCGATCACGATCGGCACGCCCCAGTCCTGACGGGTCAGGTGGCAGGCGCCGAACTCGGCGTCCACATCGCACGTCGCGGCCTGGGCGACGACCTGGAGCACACCCTTCGGCACGTCCGGGTTCAGCACGATCTTTCGCGACAGGTCGGTGGTGGTGCCCTCACCGTCCAGCAGCAGCTCGGCCGGGGACGCCGACACCACCAGCCGCAGCGGCGACCCGAACTGGAAGTCCAGCTTCTGGCCCGGCGCGGGCGTGAAGATCACGTCGAGGGTGACCTCGCCCGGGGCCAGGTGCGACGGCGGGCGCTCGGTCCGGTGCCGCTCCCCGCTGATAATTTTCACCGCACCCGGAGCCAGGCGGGACAGCCGGTGTGCGGCCGACTCCACCACGATGACCTGCCCGTCCCGCGTCACGAGGACGTCGCTGGGCTCGGCGACATTCGCGTCCACGGTGGAGACCTCGGCCTTCGCCGGGTCGAAACGCCGCACCGCGCCGTTGTAGGTGTCCGCCACCAGCACCGAACCGTCGGCCAGCGCCGCCACACCGAGCGGATGCTGGAACAGTGCCTCGCCCGCCGGGCCGTCCACGTGACCGAAATCGAACAGTCCCTGGCCGACCGCGGTGTGCATCACGCCGTCCTCGACATACCGCAGCGCCGACGTCTCACTGTCGGCGATCCACAGCCGCCTTCCGTCCGCGCTGACCGACAGGCCGCTCGGCTGGGCCATCCACACGTCCGGCAACGGGCCGTCCCGCAGTGCCTCGACCGTGGTGCCCGCGTAGACGCCGACCGTGCGCTTGATCGGATCGAACCACCACAGCTGGTGGATGCCGGCCATTGCGATGATCACGCGGTCTTCGTACCAGGCCAGGTCCCACGGCGACGACAGGTCGGCGGCGAGGGAGTCGTGGGCGTGATCGTCGACCGCCGACCGCCACGGACGACCGGAACCGGCCACCAGCGTGATCTCCCCCGATGTCAGGTTCAGGCCGCGCAGCTGGTGGTTGACCGTGTCGGCGACCACCACGTCGTAGCCCGCGGTTCCGGCCACCGCCTCGGGCAGCAGAACCAGGCCCTGCGGCTCGCTGAACGGCTCACCCCGGACCTCGCTGCCGAACCGGCGGACCAGCGTCTCGCCGTCCGCGGACAGTTCGGCAAGCGAGTGCCGGGCCGAGTCGGATACCAGCAGATTGCCGTTCGGCAGCTCGATCGCCTTGCCCGGGAAACGAAGCAGGCTCTCCGGGGCGGGCGGAGGGACGTACGGGCCGTCACCGCGGTGCAGGGTGCCGTCCGCCTCGTGCTTCACGATCAGCTCGTCGATCAGCCGGGACAGGCCCTCGGCGTGCCCCTCGCCGGCCATCGAGGCGACCAGGTAGCCGGCCGGATCGACCACGGACAGCGTCGGCCAGGCCTTCGCGGCGTACTGCTGCCAGATGTGCATGTCGCCGTCGTCGACGACCGGGTGATGCACGCCGTACCGCTCCACGGCGGCGGCCAGCGCCACCGGGTCACGCTCGTGCTCGAACTTCGGCGAGTGCACGCCGATCACGACGAGCGCGTCGCCGTACTTCTCCTCCAGCGGCCGCAGCTCATCCAGGACATGCAGGCAGTTGATGCAACAGAACGTCCAGAAATCCAACACCAGGATTTTTCCCCGCAAATCGGCCAGGGTGAGGGCCTTTCCGCCGGTATTGAGCCAACCGCGACCCTTGAGTTCGGGTGCACGCACGCGAAATTCCATCAGCCCATCGTGCCTTACTGTGCTGGATTGCTTCGCTTCGCTCCGCGGCAAAACGCCTTGTAACCGGTGTCGAGGCAGGTGATTTCCCGTCACCAGCAAACCCCGCTGGCGTCGGCAAATCACTTGCCTCGACACCGGCGGCGTTTTGCGGGGGACGTCGAGTGCACCGCCGTCCCGCTCATGCGTGATCGCTCCGTGGCTAGGACGAGTGCTTTGGTCGTGGATCTTCGCAGCTGGTTCTCAGGGCGGCGGTAGATCATCGCCCATGCTCCGCCTCCCCTGGGGGACCTTGGGTGATCGGACGCATCCGCATGGCCGCGATCGCGCAAGATCTACATCGATGTTTCGGACAAGTTGGACGGCCGGCTCCCGCAGCCAGCCGTAAAGATCCAGCGGCCGTGGGAGCTGTCTCACGGGCCTCGAGAGAGCGTTGTGAGCCGGCCGTAGACATCACGCACCCGTCCCGGCCACGGAACATTTACGTTGAGCAGGACGGCGGTGCACTCGACGTCCCCCGCAAAACGCCGCCGGTGTCGAGGCAGCTGATTTGCCGACGCAGCGGGGTGTGCTGCGGCGGGAAATCACCTGCCTCGACACCGGTTACAAGGCGTTTTGCCGCGGAGCGAAGCGGAGCAATCAAGCACAGCAATCAGGCTCAGTTAGCTTTTAGGCAGAGGACCTGGTCGCCGTTGTCCTTGGGGACGACGATGTAGGGCTGGGTGGCGTCGGCGCACTGGCCCTTGGCGTTGACGATCGAGACGACCTCGAACGTGCCCGCCTCCGAGCAGGGGGCCACCACGGGGCTGCTGCCCTCGCGCTTGACGCATTCGCCCTGGGCGACCTTGAACTCCTCGTCGCCCATGCCCGAGATCAGGTAGACCAGGCCGAACACCACCGCGAGTAGGACCGCGGCGCCGAGTACGACGGCGAGGGCCACCGGCACGGTCTTGACGTTCGGCTTGGCGGGCGGGGGTGCGGCCTCGGTGGCCTTGAATTGGTCGAATCGGCCCTGCTCTTCGGCGGGTCCGGGCCAGCTGGTGGTGTCCTCCGGGCCGGGCGGCGTCACCGTGGCGCGGGCTGCCGGGGTGTTCGGGTAGGCCCCGCCGCCGGGCTGCTCACCGGGGAGTGGCGGCAGCGCGGGCGCCGGAACGTACGGCGAGTTGCCTCGGCCGGACACGTCCGTGGTGTGCTCGTTGTACTGGTCCGGCAGGCCGCTCGGAGCGTTGCCCCGGCCGGCGATGTCGGTGGTGAGGTCGCTGTACGGCGCACCGAACGCCGACGACCCGGGCATCCCGGGACTGTTCGCGCCCGGGAACTGCGAGGAGCCCGGCATGGTGGGCTCACCTGCCCCCGGGTAGGGAGACCCGGGCATGGTGGTGTCGCCCTGTCCCGGGAATTGCGGCGACCCGGGTGCGCCGGCTCCGGGGAACGGAGAGCCCGGCATGGTCGAGTCGCCCGCTCCGGGGAACGGCGAACCCGGCATGGTCGAGTCGTTCTGTCCGGGACCCTGCGACGACCCGGGCATCGCGGGGCCGCCCGGTCCGGGGAATTGCGGGGAGCCCGGCATCCCAGAACCGCCCGGTCCGGGAAACTGTGGGGAGCCCGGCATCGAGTACGGCGAAGCGCTGCCCATAGCCTCCGGCGGCGAGACCCGCGCGCTGGCCGTTGCCCGGGCGGTCGCCCGAGCCGGGGACTGCGGAGCGACACCGGGAGCGCCGGGGCCGTCGCCGGACGGTGGCGGGAAGCCACCGAAGCCGTCACCGGCCGGACCACCGATACCGTCACGGCCGCTCGGGGGGAATCCATCCGACGGGGCTTCGCCGTCCGGACGGGACAGCGGCGGGATCGAAGCGCGCCCACTCGGGCCACGATCGTCGGCACCACGCTGCGGCAGCCCGAAGCCGCCGTCGTTCTGTGGTGTGTAGCCACCCGAGGGGCTGTCGCCTGACTGGGGCTGGCCGAAGCCGCCGTCAGTCTGTGGTGTGTAGCCACCCGAGGGGCTGTCGCCCGGCTGGGGCTGGCCGAAGCCGCCGTCGTTCTGCGGCGTGTAGCCACCCGAAGGGCCGTCGCCCTGCTGGGGCCGCCCGAAACCGTCGGACGAGCTGTCGCCAGGTTGGGCCAGGCCGTAGCCGCCGGAGGGGCCGTCGCCCTGCTGGGACCGGCCGAAACCGTCGGACGAGCTGTCGCCCGGCTGGGCCAGGCCGTAACCGCCGGAGGGGCCGTCGCCGGGCTGGGGGCGGCCGAAGCCACCGGAGGGGCCGTCGCTCTGTGGTGGCAGGCCGTAACCGCCCGAAGGGCTTTCGTCCTGCGGGGGCAGACCGTAGCCGTTATCGGTCTGCGGCCGGTTCAGGGGGAAGCCGCCGGACGGGCTTTCGTCCTGCTGGGGCAGCCCGAAGTCGCTCTGCGGTTTGGCCGCGCCGTACGGGCTCTCCGGCTGCTGACCCGAAGCGAAGCCGCCGAAAGAGCCTTCCGGGCCGTCACTGCCATACGGCGAAGCCGCGGCCGTCGAGAACGGAGCCGCGCCGTAACCGCCGGACTGCGCCTCGTCCGAACCGGATTCCGGCTGGTCCGCCGGAGCCGGGGCAGGGCGACCGTAGACCCGGGCCTGCGGGGCCGGGCTGGGCGGCGGAAGCTCGCCGGCCTCCGGCGGGGTGACCCGGACACCGGGCACCGAAGCGCTGGCCGTGACCGGCCGGGCCGACCCGACCGCGGGCTTCAGACCCGGGTCGCGCGGCTGCGGCACCGCGGACGAGGCGCTCTGCGAATCCCCCTGCGACAGCGAGGCGTTCGGCTCCGCGTCGGCACCCGCTACAGAACCGCTCCGATCGTCTCCCGGGTAGGAGGCGTCGCTACCGGGGAACGCGGCACGGGAGTCGGTCCCCGGGTAGGAGGCGTCGGTACCGGGGAACGCGGCACGCGAGTCGGCGCCCGGGAAGGGATCGCGCGAGTCGCTGCCGGTAAGCGCGCCACGCGAGTCGGGCCCCGGGAAAGAACCGCGCGGGTCGGCGCCCTGCGAGCTGTGAAGGCCGGACCCGGGAAAGGGCGGAAGCGAGTTGGGTCCCTCGGGCTCCGGGAACGGAGCACGCGAGTCCGGACCGGATCCGGGGAACGAACCGCGCTGGTCCGGCCCGGCGAGCGAGTTGAGCGGGTCCGCCACGGACGGGGCGCTGTGCATGCCGGCCGCCGGAACGGTGCCGCCGGAGGCGAGCGCCGCGCCGGGAACGCGCTGCGGGAAGCCGGAACCGCCGGCCGGGTCGCCGGCGGGAGTCTCGGGCTGGGCGCCGCCGAACGGCTGCTGGCTGCGGATCGGCAGGTCGAGGCCGGGCGCGGAGCCGTTGTCGGCCTCCACCTGCGGACCGGCCGGGGCGCGCAGCGGGAAGCCGCCGCCGTCGCCACGCCGGGACGGGAAGGTGTCGGAGGCCGGGCGGGCCGAGGACGAATCGGTCGGGGTCTCTGCGGGCCGGGTGCTCTGCATCCAGCTGTTCTGCGCCGGTCCGGCCGTGAAACCCGCCGAACCGGGCGCGGAACCCGCCGAACCGGGCGCGGAACCCGCCGAACCGAGCGGGGAACCCGCTGAACCGAGCGGGGAGCCCGCAGATCCGAGCGCGGAGCCAGCCTGGCCAGCGGCGGAACCCGCCGAGCCGGACCTGGAACCGGCGGGAAGATCGCCGAGGTTGGCGCCGGGTACGCGGACCGGCTGGTCGCCGAAGGCGGAGAACGGGGTGTGGCCGAGGCCGCCGTCCTCGGGCGCGGTCGCACCGGGCGTCCGGGTGGGCAGCCCACTGGAGCTGAGCTTCAGCGGGGAGCCACCGACCGGATTGTCGGTGGTGGGCGCGGCGGGCGGCGGCGGCACCGACGCGGAGGCTTGCGCGGGCCGGCTGGCGGGCGGGAACGCGGCCGCGGAACCGAAGGAGGCCGGCGAATCGGCCGCGGAACCGAAGGAAGCCGGTGAGGTAGCCGCGGAACCGAAGGAAGCCGGTGAACCGGGCGCCGCGGGCTCGGCACCGGACGGCGCCCAAGGCGAACCGTCAGGCCGGGCCCCGTAGGTGCCGGAGGCGGGACCGTACGGCGATTCGGGCGACACCGACCCGTACGGCGAGGCGCTCCCACGCTGTGGCGGCTCGTCACCGTCGGGCTGCGGCACGCGGGCCGAACCGTAGGAGGTGCCGCCCTGGCCGGCGCCGGCGCCGAAGGTGGACACGGCCGGCACGACGAACGGCGAGCCCCCACCGGGGGTGCTGGCCGGCGGCGGACCGTACGAATTGGGGAAGCCCTCAGCGGGCGACTGGGCCGCCGAGGCCCGGCCGGCGATCCGCTGACCGTCGGAATCGTGCGGGAACCCGCCCGACGTGGGTCCGCCCGACGTGGCCTCGGCCGGCTGACCGGCGTTCTGCCCCTCGGACGTCATACGCGCCTCCTCATCGATGCGGCCGTGCCAGCTTTGCACGGACGCGGCCCCACCGGCGAGCTTCCGCCAAAGGGCCGTGCCAGCTTTCCGGCCTGGCCGTGCTGGGTCCGTCGCGGAGGGTTAACCGCCGGTGGCCCCGGTCTCCGCACCGACCGGCCGTGCCGGGTTGGGGACCGTGCCCACGGTACCGGGCGTGCGCGGCGGGAGGAATCCCGGTGTACGCCCGGAGGTGACGAGTGCCCGATCTTCAGAAAGTGGGATGCGACACGAAACGGCCCGCCCGGGTGATCCGGACGGGCCGTTCGACGTGGTAGCTGCCCTGATCGGGGAGATCAGTAAGGGCGGCGCTGGGCGAGGATCGCGAGTTCGTCACGCATCGCCTGCGTGGGCGCCGACTGGAGAGCGCGGTCGATGGCGCGGTTCTCGCGGCTGATCCTGCGGCGCTGGCGGAAACGGTCGATCATGTTGTCCATGGCGGTGCTCACTTCCCCGGCGGTGGCCGGCTGTCGGATCTGACGCCGCCGCCTGCCCGCTTGTGGCGGACCCCCCGGCGCACGTCCCGGTGTTGACTCCATTATGCGCCTACACCGGGGACGTGGCCATCGATTCAGGGGGTGATCCGGGTCATGAACCTAAGGATCGAAAGTCAACCGCCTAACAGGCCGAAAGACCCTAGGTCCAACTGAGCAGTGTCGCCTCCGGGTCCTCGAGGAAGGCGCCGATGTCGCGCAGGAACCGGGAACCCAGCTCGCCGTCGATGATCCGGTGGTCGAAGGAGAGCCCCAGCGTGGTCACCTCGCGGATCCGGATCTTGCCCTTGTGCACCCACGGCGTCGGCCGGATCGCGCCGAACGCCAGGATCGCCGACTCGCCGGGCGGCAGGATCGGCGTCCCGGTGTCGATGCCGAACACCCCCACGTTGGTGATCGAGAGGGTGCCGCCGGACATGTCGGCCGGGGGTGTCTTCCCCGACTTCGCGGTCCGGACCAGCTCGTTCAGCGCCTCGGCGAGTTCCCGCAGGGTGAGCCGGCCGGCGTCCTTGACGTTCGGGACGATCAGCCCGCGCTCGGTCGCCGCGGCGATGCCGAGGTTCACGTAGTCCTTGACCACGATCTCGCCGGTCGCCCCGGACCAGGACGAGTTGACCATCGGGTGCCGTTTGACCGCGAGCAGCACGGCCTTCGCCACCAGCAGCAGCGGCGAGATCCGGGCGCCCTCGAACTCGGGACGCTTCCGCAGCTTCTCCAGCGCCTTCATCGAGCGGGTCACGTCGACCGTCAGGAACTCCGTGACGTGCGGCGCGGTGAATGCGGACGCGACCATGTTCTCCGCGGTCAGCTTGCGTACGCCCTTGATCGGGATGCGCTGCTCCCGGGAGGCGTCGAAAACCGCGGTGGCCGGGCTCGCCGCCGTCGGCGCCGGCTCCCGCGCCGGAGAAGAAACCGCCAGATGTACGTCGTCCCGCGTCACCGAACCCAGCGGGCCCGTGCCGTTGACCGTGGTCAGGTCGACGCCGAGGTCCCGGGCCAGCTTCCGCACCGGCGGCTTGGCCAGCACGGGACCGGTGCGGACGACCGGGGCCACGGTCTCCTGTGCCGGGCCTACGGGTGCGGCCGGACGGACCTCGGCAGCCGCCGGAGGCGGGGTAGGCGTGGTCGCGGTCGTGGACGCGACGGGCGTACCGATGCGGGGTCGTCTTGTGGCGCTGGTGGTTCGCGGGCCGTAACCGACGAGCACAGCCGTGCGCCCGCCAGGTGCCGGTCCGCCGATGAGGCCGGCCTCGGCCTCGTCCGCGGCCGGCGAGGAAGCCGAAGCCGGCGCCGGAGAGGGAGCCGGAGCCGAAGCCGGCGCCGGAGAGGAAGCCGGAGCCGGAGGCTCTTCCGAAGAGCCGGGCTGGGTGTCGATGGCGATGATCGGCTTACCGACCTCCACGACCGTCCCGGCCTCGTGGAAGATCCGGGTGACCACGCCGCCCCACTTCGCGGGGATCTCGACGGCCGCCTTGGCGGTCTCGACCTCGACGATCGGCTGGTTCAGCTCGATCGTGTCGCCGACCTTGACCAGCCAGGCCAGGATCTCGCCCTCGGTCAGTCCCTCGCCGAGGTCGGGCAGGTTGAACTCCTTGATCCGCGACATCGGCGTCACCAGCCGAAGGAACGGTCGACGGCGTCCAGCACCCGGTCCAGGTCGGGGAGATACTCCTCCTCGATGCGGGCCGCCGGGTACGGCGTGTCGTAACCGGTCACCCGCAGCACCGGCGCCTCCAGGGAGTAGAAGCACTCCTCGGTGATCCGGGCCGCGATCTCGGCGCCGAGACCCACGTTGCCGGGCGCCTCGTGGACGACGACCGCCCGGCCGGTCCGCCGGACCGACTCGAAGATCGCCGGGTAGTCGATCGGGGAGAGCGAGCGCAGGTCGATGACCTCCAGCTCCCGCCCGTCCTCGGCGGCGGCCGTGGCGGCGTCGAGCGCCACCCGGACCATCGGGCCGTACGCGAGCACGGTCGCGTCCGAGCCGGGCCGGGCCACCCGTGCCGAGTGCAGCGGGAACGCCCCGGTCAGCGGCGCGTCGAGGTCGACCTCACCCTTCTCCCAGTAGCGCCGCTTCGGCTCGAAGAAGATCACCGGGTCGTCGGTGGCGATCGCCTGCTGGATCATCGTGTACGCGTCCGCCGGGTTGGCGCAGGTCACGACCTTGAGGCCGGGGGTGTGCGCGAAGTACGCCTCGGGCGACTCGGAGTGGTGCTCGACCGCGCCGATGCCACCGCCGAACGGGATCCGGATGACGAGCGGCAGCCGCACCTTGCCCTTGGAGCGGTAGTGCATCTTCGCCACCTGGGCGACGATCTGGTTGTACGCCGGGAACACGAACCCGTCGAACTGGATCTCGCAGACCGGCCGGTAGCCACGGATGGCCAGGCCGACCGCGGTCCCGATGATGCCGGCCTCGGCCAGCGGGGTGTCGATGACCCGGTCCTCGCCGAAGTCCTTCTGGAGGGCGTCGGTGATCCGGAAGACGCCGCCGAGCTTGCCGACGTCCTCGCCCATGATGACGACCTTGGGGTCGTCCTCGAGCGCGCGGCGGAGTCCGTGGTTGAGCGCTTTACCCAGGGTGATCATCAGTGCGCGCTCCCCTCGAACGAGGCCTGGTACTCGGCGAAGGCGGCCCGCTGGGCGTCGATCTCCGGCGAGCCGTTCGGATAGACGTTGTCGAAGAGCGTCACGGGTTGTGGATCGGGCATCTCCAGGACGCGTTCCCGCAGGTGGAGCGCCTGAGCCTGAGCGGAGGCGTCGACCTCGGCGAAGAAGTCCTTCTTGGCGATCTTCTGCTTGGACAGGAAGGCCTTGAGCCGGCTGATCGGGTCCTTCGCCTTCCAGGCCTCGACCTCGCTGCCGTTCCGGTAGCGGGTCGGGTCGTCGGAGCTGGTGTGCGCCCCCATCCGGTACGTGTACGCCTCGATCAGCGTCGGGCCCTGGCCGTTGCGCGCGTTGTCCAGCGCGGCCCGGGTCACCGCGTAGGTGGCGAGCACGTCGTTGCCGTCCACCCGGATGCCGGGGAAGCCGTAACCGCCGGCCCGCTGGTACAGCGGGACCCGGGTCTGGCGCTCCAGGGGCTCGGAGATCGCGTACTGGTTGTTCTGGCAGAAGAAGACGATCGGCGCGTTGAAGACGCCGGACCACACGAACGACTCGTTGACCTCGCCCTGGCTGGTCGCGCCGTCGCCGAAGTAGGCGATCACCGCTTCGCCGTCGGCCGATCCGGTCTTGCCGTCCATGGTGACGCCCATGGCGTAGCCGGTCGCGTGCAGCGTCTGCGAGCCGATCACGATCGTGTAGGTGTTGAACTTGAACTCGTTCGGATCCCAACCGCCCTGGTCCACGCCCCGGAACAGGCCGAACGGCATGATCGGGTCGATGCCGCGGCAGTAGAGGACACCGTGCTCGCGGTAGGTCGGAAAGGCCATGTCCTGGGGGCGCAGCGCCCGCCCGGAGCCGACCTGTGCCGCCTCCTGCCCGAGCAGACTGGCCCAGATGCCCAGCTCACCCTGCCGCTGCAGGGCGACCGCCTCGCTGTCGAGACGCCGGACCGTGACCAGGTCCCGGTAGAGACCGCGGTACTCCTCGTCGGTGAAGTCGACGGAGTACGTCGTGCCGTCAGCCGTGGTGACGGTGTCGATGCGTTCCCCGTCGGGGGTCAGCAGTTGGACGAAGCCGCCGGCTGGAATGTCGCTGCCGGCCACGCTCTCGCCTTTCGCCATCCGTGTCTCCTGTTTCCTCAACTAAGCCCGCGGCGGGTGTCTCCCGGCCGCGCGGCTGACCACTGGGGGCCGCGCCTGGCCCGGGTGGGGTTGGCGCGCGGCTATCTCCGGCAGGTCGCCGGGACGGCACGCTGTAACCCCGCTTGGTCGGCGGAAGGCGACAGCGGCGATGCCGTCGCCCCCATCCTGACAGAGAGAGTGAGCCGCATTACAGGCTGCGTAGATCACGAAAAGAGATCCTGTCGACGTATCGTCGGCAGTTTTTGCCCGCTTTAGTAACTTTTGTACCCTCACTTTGGTACGAATGGCCCTACTACGCCGCAGCGGAATTCGCCGACCGTCGTTCATCCCCAGTGACCGGAACTGATCCGAGTCGATCTTTTCTGCTGGGGGGATCTTCGCGTGCCACGCCTGCCCGACGACGACGGCTACGAGCCGCCACTCAAGGTGCTGCGCAAGCGCCTTAACGGGGTGTACCGCGAAGATCTCGGCTTCTCCGGCCCGACCCGGCGCTACGTGCTGATGGTCGCGCTCCTGGTCGGGCTGGCCTCGGTGCCGACCCTCGCCGTCCTCACGGCCGGCAGCAGCGAGATCACCGGCACGGATCGGCCCGGCGCGATGGACGTGCCATTCCTGCCGCCTCCGTCGAACGGCCCGGTGCGGCCTTTCCCGCCACCCTCGGTCGGGGCTCCGGACAGACCACAAACCGATCAGGGGTACGGCCAGAGCACCCGCCCCGGGAAATCCGGCACACCGTCCCGTCCCGCCGCGTCCCGTCACCCGTCCTCGTCCTCGTCGTCCATCTCCCCGAACGCGGACATCCCGTCCCCGGCCCGGGTGTTCCCCCCGTCCCCCGTCCAGGGACGGACGTCTCCGCGGTCCCCGGATCGGAAGCCGGCGCGAACCTCGCCGCCGGCGGTGTCGCCGACAGCGCCGTCCTCACCTCCGGTCGGCGTCGTGCCGTCGCGGCCGGCGGTCCCGGCCCGACCGGCCCGGCCGAAGCGGGTCCAACCTCAGCGGATGGCCCGTTCCGCACCCGGCGGTATCCCCACCGTTCCGGAACTGCCGGCTGTTCCAGCAGAGGACGAAGTCCCGAAGTCGTCCCGCTCGTCCCTTTTCCCGTCCGTTCCCGGCCTGCCACCCGTACCGGATCGGCCGTCCCGGAATCAACACTCCGCGGGAGACCTACCGGTCGTGCCCGACAAACCGAACCGGGGCCGACGGGCCACACCAGGCCCACATGCCGTGCCCGACGAACCCGACCGGGGTTCCTCGGACCACGACGAATCGCCCTGCCCCGACCACGGGTCACTCCCCGCTTCACCGTCCATGGCAGCCGGTCGCCGGACCGGCCCCGACACCGTCGGAGGTCAGCGATGACCGATCACAACCACAACATCCGCTCGTCCCGGATCCTCGAGCAGAGCTACTCGGGTGGGAACGCCAGCGCGGTCCGCCGCCGGCTCAGCGACTCCAACTCCGAGGAGAACCGCCTCGCCAACCGCCCTTACCGGGGTCAGCACCGGGCCGAGCACACCAACTACCCGGAGGAGCGCAGGAGCGACCGCAGCTCCCGCGTAGGCCGCCATCACGCCGACCGGGCCCCCGACCACTACATCAATCGCCGCTGACGCCAGCCGGTCATTCCTCGCGGTTGGCTTCCAGCCAGGCGTCTATGGCGGCGGTGTCGTTCGGGTCGACGCCCTCGGCGATGAGCTGGGCCACCGCCGCCGTGGCGGGGCTGCGTCGTTCGCCTGTCGTGTAGAGGCGGGCGAACTCCGGGATCAGCTCCTCCAGCGCCGCCTCGGCCTGCTCGGCGGCGGCCGCGGGCAGCCCCCGGCGGCGCATCGCGAACGCCGACCAGGCCCGGACCACCCGGGGCAGCATGGCCGCGTCGTCCAGGTCCAGCACGGCCCGCCGGTGCACCCAGTCGAGCAGGAACAGCCCGGCCACCGCCGGGCTCCAGCGCAGCGGGTCGGCACCGGGCAGGGTGGCGCCGTGGTCCAGCAGGAGGCTGAGACAGAACTCCAGCGACGCGCTCTCCGGTGTCGCGGCCGGGCCGGTGGGCAGGTCGAACCGGGCCGCCTCCGGAGAGGTCAGGAAGTCCCGGATCAGGCCGGTGTCGTCCGGTCCGGACGGCTCGCTGAGCGGCGGCGTGGTCACTGCCGGCAGCAGGGCGAGCCGGGCCCCGGCCAGCGTGCGGTCGGTGGCGAGCGACCCGTCCGACGGCAGGTCGCCCAGACCGTCGGTGACCTCCAGGTGCCGGCTCACCTCGTCGCGCAGCCGGCCCGGGTCCTCGCTGCGGAACCAGGTCAGCTCGTCGGCCTCGCAGATCTGCCGGACCTGGTCGAGCAGTGTCTCCGCCGAGGTGGACACGAAGACGTCCTTGGTGATGCCGATGTTGTGGTCGACGAGGGCCACCACGGCGTGCTCGGGCCCACCGGCGGCGGCGTCCTCGTACGCGAAGGTGACCAGGTAGGACGTCTGGTCCCCATACACATCGCCATAGGCCCAGCAACCGGTGGCCCGGACCCGGCCGAGCTGGCCGGCCCACGACGGTGATCGCCGGTCGTGGCCGACTCGGCCGGCACCGTCGGCCTCCGGGACCAGGGTGGCGAAGACGTCGCGGATGGTCACCGCGGCGGGTGTGCCGGAATGGACCGTGGCGGTCAGGAACCGGCCCACGAAGTCGCGCACGGCCTCGGCGCGATCCTCCGCGGCCATCGCGTAGACACTGCCGAGCAGCGCGGCACCGAGCATCTCGGCATCGAGCGCGCAGCCCAGTTTCGTGACGTCGCGGGCCGCGTGCAACACGGCGTCGTACGCGGTCCGGGGTGCGGGCATGCCGCGAGCCTACGCCCGCGCCCCGGCCCGAACTACTCCGCGCGCACGACTCCGAGCGCTTCCCTCGCCTGGGCGTACGCATTCAGCACCTCGCGGACCGGCGCCACCACGTACCCCCGGCCGATGTCGGTGACCGCCGCCCGCAGCCGCTGCTCGGCCCGGCGCCGCGCCCGGCGTGCGCCGGCCTCGATGACGGGGCGCAGCAGCAGCCAGAGCAGCAGACCGCCGAGGATCCCGCCGAGCAGCAGGAGGGTGGGCAGCGGAACCACGCCGACCTCGGGATTGTCGAGCTCCGGCAGCCCGAGGGCGGTCAGGATGTAACCGAGGACGAGCCAGCCGAGCCCGGCGGTCGCGGTGGCCAGCAGCGCCCACTGCAGGATCCCGGTGACCCGCCACCAGACCGGCGACCGTTCCATGCCGAGGTCGGTCTGCGCGACGGCCCGGTCCAGCGCGTCCGGCAGATCTGCCGCCCGGGAGCGGGCCGCGGTGTTCAGCGCGGGCGCCCACACCTCGGGCAGCGGTGCGGCGGCCCGGGCCGCGACGGCCCGGACCGAGAGGCCGACCGCCGACTTCTGCGCGGCATCGGCCTCCGGCACCGAGGTACGCGGAACGACATCCGTGGACACCGCATCGGTCTTGACCGGCTCCAGATGCAGCCGGCGCAGCGGGTCGGGCCGTAGCCGGCGCAGCCCCCGGACCAGCGGCCAGCCGGTCGCCACCGCGGCCCGGTGCCGGTAGGCGCCGGCGGTCGCGTCCGCCACCCCCGGCACTCCGGCCGACTCGGCGAGCGCGTCGCACAGTTGCCGGACGGTCGCCCGGTCCACCTCGTCCTCGGCGGCCGGCGGCCCGATCATGCCGCCCAGCTCCTCGGCGACCGCGTCCAGGTCGGCGTCCAGCCGGCGCAGCGCGGCCTGCCGGTTGGCGACCGTGCTCTCCAGTGCGGACCGCAACTCCCGGAGCATCCCGGGCTGCTTGGCCGAGGAGGCGATCACCGGCGTGCCGGTGAGCCCGTCCTCCTCCAGGAGCCGGGTCAGGTCGCCGAGCACCACCTCGGTGTCGCCGGGGCTGAGCCGGTCGGCCTGGTTGAGCACCACGATGGTGACGCCGGCGTGCGCGCTGAACTGGGACAGGTAGGCCCGGTGCAGGACCCGGTCGCCGTACTTCTGCGGGTCGACCACCCAGACGATCTGGTCGACCAGGCCGAGCAGGCGGTCCACCTCGAGCTGGTGGCTGCGCTCGACCGAGTCGAAGTCGGGCAGGTCGAGCAGGACCAGCCCGTGCAGCGCCGCCTCGTCGTCGCCGTCCAGCGCGCTCTCCCGGACGAACCGCTGCCGGGGCAGCACACCGACCCAGTCGAGCAGACGGTTCGCCGCCTCCAGCGGCCCCCACACGCAGGCGTGTGCCGTGCCGGTGGTCGGCCGCCGCACCCCGACCTGGGAGAGCTTGAACCGGGCCAGCGCGTTGAACAGGCTCGACTTGCCGCTGCCGGTGCTGCCGGCGAGCGCCACCACGGTGTGGTCGAGCGAGAGCGAGAGCCGGTTGCCGGCCCGTTCCACCAGCGTGTGCGCGGTGACCAGGTCGCTGTCCGGAAGGTGCGGGTCGACCACCCGCAGGAACCGGGACAGCGCCTCCAGCCGGCGGGCCAGCTCGTCGCCGTCGACCCGCTTGCCGGGCACCCTCTGTGCCACGTTCATGACCCGGACCCGGACAACGAAAGTTCCTTCCTGGCGTTCTCCACCTCGACGGCGAGCTGGCGCAGCACGGCGCCGTTCGACGTCTCGTGGCGTGCCGCCGCGGTCCGCTCGGTGAACCGGACGGCCTCGACGGTGAGCAGCTCCTCGAACCGGGTCATCAACTCGGTACGGGCGCGTGTCGCGAGCGTACGGATGGCCTGGTCGCCGAAGACCGCCTCGAGCACCTTCTGCCCGGCGACCGCGCTGCCGGCGCCGGCCGCCACCTCCAGCCCGGTCGGGATGAAGGCGGTCGACGTGAACACCGCGATCATGACAGCCAGCCCGGCGCCGTTCACCGCGTACGCCGCGCCGCGGGCCACCGCCCGCTTGTCCGACGCCTCCCGGCGGACCAGATCGAGGACCCACTGCTGCCAGTCCCGGATCATGCGGTCCGCGCGCAGCGGCAGGTCGTCCGAGGGTCTCTGCAGCTCGGGCGCGAGCAGGGCGGCGCCGGCCGGGTGCGCGTGCCAGGCGGCGTACGTCTGCTCGGCGGCGTCGGCGGCCACCCCGCGCAGCAGGGTCACCAGTTGGGACTCCATGGCCACCCGCAGGTTGCGCCCGGGTGCCGGCCGTCCGCTGAGGGCCGCGGCGATCCGGTCGCGCAGGTGCCCGACCCGTGACTCGAGGCTGCGCAGGAAGTCGCCGGTGCCGACGAACTCCTGCCAGCGGGCCAGCACCTCGCCGCGGAGCATCCGGCCGTCGCGCAGCCCCTCCTCGGCGGCGCGCAGCGCGTTGCGGTAGGCGGACTCCACCCGTTCGTCCAGCGCGTACGACGCGCGGGCCTGGTCGTCGGCCGCCTCACCGAGCCCGCCGAGCGCCGGGGCCAGGGCGCCGAGCGCGCCGTCGAGGGTCTGCCGGACCACCGTGGCACGGGCGTTGGCGTCTCCCGCCAGCTGGGCGAACCAGACGCGCATCGGGCCGATCGCCGAGTCCGGCAGCAGGCCGCGCTCGTCCAGCTCGGTCTCCGGCAGCACGAACAGCGGCGCGGAGCCCAGGTCGTTGGCGGTGAGCATCTCGCCCAGGTGGGCGGCGATCTCGGCGGCCGCACCGCCCGGCACCCGGTCCAGGACCAGGGCGATCACCGTGCCGCGGAGGCGGGCGGTGGTGAGCAGCTCCCACGGGACGGCGTCGGCGTACCGGGCGGCGGTGGTGACGAAGAGCCACAGGTCGGCGGCGGCCAGCAGTTGGGCGGCGAGCTGGCGGTTGTGGTCGACCACCGAGTCGATGTCCGGCGCGTCGAGCAGGGCCAGGCCGGGCCCGATCGTCGGGGTGGCCACCACCTGCAGGGCGTCGGATGCCGTGCTCGACGCGGCGGTCCGCGTCAGGCCCGGCAGCAGCTCACCATGGCCGAACCAGTTCACATCGTCCGGATGGCACACCAGAACCGGTGAGCGGGTGGTCGGCCGCAGCACCCCGGCCGTGCTCACGGGCGCCTGGACCAGGCTGTTCACCAGGGTCGACTTACCCGCGCCGGTCGAGCCGCCGACGACCACCAGCAGGGGTGCGTCGAGCCGGGCCAGCCGGGGCAGCAGGTAGTCGTCGAGCTGGGCGATCAGGGCCGAGCCGACCCGCCGGGCCTCGTCCGCGGAGGGCAGCGCCAGGGGGTACGAGACCGAGCCGAGTGCTGCCCGCAATCGAGTGAGCGCGGTCGCGAGCCGTCCCACCGCGGGCGGCACGTTTTGCAGGTTCGGCTGCCGGACCTGGCCACCCCTCGTACGATCGAGTGGTTCTATGGCCGCTTTGACCTGCTGTTTCTCATTCGATGCGGCGGGGACGGCGGAAAGGGCCGACCGACCGACCGCGTCTCCGTGCGTCGTCACGGGTAAAGCGTGCACGATCTATGCATCCAGGACAACGGGTCCCGGTATGCCGTGACCTGACAGGTATGTCGCACGCGTTGACTTGCGCCCCTCGGACTCAACTTCGATTTGACGGTGTGCAGACCCGTGGCATCATTGAGTCGATTCCACTCAACCCTGTCGGTAGCTAGGCCCTGTCGGGTAGCAAAGCGAGGAACACCATGGCACGTGCGGTCGGCATCGACCTCGGCACCACGAACTCCTGCGTCAGCGTTCTGGAAGGAGGCGAGCCCACCGTCATCGCCAACGCGGAGGGCTCCCGGACGACTCCGTCGATCGTCGCCTTCGCCCGCAACGGCGAGGTGCTCGTCGGTGAGGTCGCCAAGCGCCAGGCGGTGACGAACCCCGACCGGACGATTCGCTCGGTCAAGCGGGAGATCGGCACGAACTGGTCGATCGACATCGACGGCAAGCAGTACACCCCGCAGGAGATCTCGGCCCGTGTGCTGATGAAGCTCAAGCGGGACGCCGAGGCCTACCTCGGTGAGACCATCACCGACGCGGTCATCACCGTTCCGGCGTATTTCAACGACGCCCAGCGTCAGGCCACCAAGGAGGCCGGCGAGATCGCGGGGCTCAACGTCCTGCGGATCGTCAACGAGCCCACCGCCGCCGCTCTGGCGTACGGGCTGGACAAGGGCTCCAAGGAGCAGACCGTCCTGGTCTTCGACCTCGGCGGCGGCACCTTCGACGTCTCGCTGCTCGAGCTCGGCGACGGCGTCATCGAGGTGAAGTCCACCTCCGGTGACAACCACCTGGGCGGCGACGACTGGGACCAGCGGGTCATCGACCACCTGGTCAAGACCTTCCGCGGCGAGCACGGCATCGACCTCTCCCAGGACAAGATGGCTCTGCAGCGTCTGCGTGAGGCGGCCGAGAAGGCGAAGATCGAGCTGTCCGCCGCCAGCACCACCAGTATCAACCTGCCCTACATCACCGCGGGGGCGAACGGCCCGCTGCACCTGGACACGTCGCTGAGCCGCGCCGAGTTCCAGCGGATGACGCAGGACCTGCTGGACCGCTGCAAGGGCCCGTTCGAGGCGGCCATCAAGGACGCCGATGTCAAGCTCTCCGACATCGACCACGTCATCCTGGTCGGCGGCTCGACGCGGATGCCGGCGGTCACCGAGCTGGTGCAGAGCCTGATCGGCCGCGAGCCGAACAAGGGCGTCAACCCGGACGAGGTCGTCGCCGTCGGCGCCGCGCTCCAGGCCGGTGTGCTCAAGGGTGAGGTCAAGGACGTCCTGCTCCTCGACGTGACCCCGCTGTCCCTCGGCATCGAGACCAAGGGCGGCATCATGCACAAGCTGGTGGAGCGCAACACCACCATCCCGGCGCACCGCTCCGAGGTCTACACCACGGCCGACGACAACCAGCCCTCCGTGCTGATCCAGGTCTACCAGGGTGAGCGCGAGATGGCGTCGAACAACAAGAAGCTCGGCACCTTCGAGCTGAGCGGCATCGCCCCGGCCCCGCGCGGCGTCCCGCAGATCGAGGTCTCGTTCGACATCGACGCGAACGGCATCGTGCACGTGTCCGCCAAGGACCTGGGCACGGGCAAGGAGCAGAAGATGACGATCACCGGTGGCTCCGCGCTGCCGAAGGAAGACATCGAGCGCATGATGCGCGACGCTCAGGACCACGCGGACGACGACAAGAAGCGCCGCGAGGACGCCGAGGCCCGCAACCTGGCCGAGCAGCTCCAGTGGCAGACCGAGAAGTTCCTGGCGGAGAGCGGCGACAAGCTCCCCGAGGAGAGCAAGAGCAAGATCAACGAGGCGCTCGGCGAGCTGCGTGGCGCACTCGGCGGCACCGACATCGAGAAGATCAAGTCGGCCCACGAGCGGCTGTCTCAGGTCTCCCAGGAGGCCGGTTCGCTGCTCTACTCGCAGGGCGAGGCCCCGCAGGCCGCCGCGGGCGGTGCGCCGGGTGACGCGACCGGCCCGGCTGCCGGTGGCGACGACGTGGTCGACGCCGAGATCGTGGAGGACGACAAGAAGTGACTGCCAGGGACGACGAGAACGACGGTCCGGCGGCCGAGCGGGAAGTCATCCAGGGCGAGATCGAGGAGACGGCCGAGGAGACTCCCGCCGAGGAGCCGGTGCAGAAGCCGGTCGGCGCGCACCGCGCCCCCGAGGAGGAGCCGGCCCCGGCGGCCGACAACGTCAAGCCCGGTCTCGGTGCCGAGCTGGAGGCGCTACGGGGCGAGCTCGACGAGCGGACCCACGACCTCCAGCGGGTGACGGCCGAGTACGCCAACTACCGCAAGCGGGTCGACCGTGACCGCGGCGCGGCCGCCGAGCAGACCACCGGCAAGGTCCTCACCGACCTGCTCCCGGTGCTGGACGACATCGACCGGGCCCGTGAGCACGGCGATCTGGTCGGTCCGTTCGCCTCGGTGGCCGAGCAGCTCACCGCGGTGACCGGCAAGCTGGGCCTGGTGGCCTTCGGGGAGAAGGGCGACCCCTTCGACCCGAACCGCCACGAGGCGGTCGCGCACCAGACGTCCGCTGACGTCTCCGAGCCGACCTGCGTCGAGGTGATGCGTCGTGGCTATTCGCTGGGCGAGCGTCTGCTCCGCCCCGCGATGGTCGCGGTCGCCGACCCGGAGTGAGATCGATGATCATGTCCCGTCCGCCGGTGCGCCGGCGGGCGGGACGTCGCCAACTCGAGGAGGTGGATTGACATGAGCTCGAAGGACTGGCTCGAGAAGGACTTCTACGCCGTGCTCGGCGTGAACAGGTCCGCCTCCCCGGACGAGATCAAGAAGGCGTACCGCAAGCTCGCCCGCGATCTGCACCCCGACCGGAACCCGGGAAACAAGGAGGCGGAGGAGAAGTTCAAGGCCGCTTCCGAGGCGTACGACGTGCTGGCCGACGACAAGAAGCGCAAAGAGTACGACGACATGCGCTCGCTGTTCGGCTCGGGCGCGTTCCGGCGCGGGGCACGGGGCGGTGGCACGCAGTTCGATCCGTCCGACCTGTTCGGCGGCTTCTCCGGCGGCGCTGCTCCGGGCGCTGACCGCCGGTTCGGTGGCTCCGGCTTCTCCGACATCTTCAGCTCGATCTTCTCCGGCGGCCAGCCTCCCGGCTCGACCGCGCGGCGGGGGCCCCAGCGCGGGCGGGATGTCGAGACCGAGGTCACCCTGGACTTCGTGCAGGCGGTTCGCGGCACCACGCTGCCACTGACACTGCGGACCCCCGGCGCCTGCGACACCTGCCGGGGCAACGGTGCGAAACCGGGGACCACCCCGCGTGCCTGTCCGAAGTGTCACGGCACCGGCCTGATCTCCAGCAACCAGGGCTCGTTCAGCTTCTCCGAACCGTGCCGTGACTGTCAGGGCTCGGGCAGCGTCGTGGACGAGAAGTGCCCGGAGTGCCGGGGCACCGGCGGGGTCACCAAGACCCGCTCGATCAACGTGCGGTTCCCGGCGGGCGTCGCCGACGGCCAGCGGATCCGGCTCAGCGGCCGGGGCGAGCCGGGCGACCGGGGCGGTCCGGCCGGCGACCTGTACGTGCAGGTCAAGGTCCGGCCCGACGACCTGTTCGGGCGCAGTGGCGACGACCTGACGCTGACCGTGCCGATCACGATCGTCGAAGCCGTCCTGGGCACCGACCTGAAGGTGCCGACGCTGGACGGCCCGGTCACGTTGCGCGTGCCGCCGGGCACACCGAGCGGCCGCAAGCTGCGGGCCCGAGGCAAGGGCGTGGCCCGCAAGGAGGGCCAGGCCGGCGATCTGATCGTCACCGTCGACGTGCAGATCCCGGCGACCGTCACCGGCGAGGCCCGGGACGTGCTGGAGAAGTTCGGAAAGCTCACCCCACCGCCGGCGCGGGAGCGGCTCGAAGCCCGCCTGCGCCGGGCCGACTAGACCGCGTCTGAAGGAAACCCCGTCTCGGGAGGTGTAAATGTACGAAGAGATCGACATCTCGATAGAACAGGCCTCCGACGCGAAGGTTTTGATCATCTCGGTTGCCGCACGGCTCGCCGGGATGCACCCGCAGACCCTCCGGCAGTACGACAGGCTCGGCCTGGTTCAGCCCGGCCGGGCCGGCGGTGGTGGTCGGCGGTACAGCGAACGCGACGTCGCACTACTGCGTGAGGTGCAGAGACTCAGCCAGGAGGACGGCGTCAACCTGGCCGGCGTCAAGCGCATCATCGGCCTGGAGCATCTGGTCGGCGACCTCCAGCACCGGGTGGCCGAGCTCGAGCAGCAGCTGGAGGCGGCGTACTCCCGGATCGCTCAGATGGAGGCGATGAGCAGCCCGTACTCGGGCCGCGATCTGGTGCGCCAGGAGACCCACTCGACTGCCCTGGTGGTGTGGCGCCCGCGCCGTTCCTCTGACAAATGACAGCGGCGGCCCGGAATCCGGGCCGCCGCTACAGCATGTAGTGACCGCGTTGCTACTGGACGTAGTCAGCGGCGATTGAACAGACCCAGTCGGCGCGGGTAGCGCACCAGGCCGCCCTCCATCCAGTCGTGATGGTCGAAGAGCTCGGGCCGGGTCATCAGAACCCGGCAGTTGTGCGCCCAGATCTGCATCGGCTCGTCGCCGACCTCCTCCGCGCGCTCGATGAACTTCTTGAGCCGGCGCTTCCGCTGCCCGCTCGCGTTCTGCCGCGCCCCGTCCGCGGCGTAGATGTACATGCAATGCTGCGCGAATCGCCGGGCCGGGCACTGCCGGTCCATGGCGAGCTCGAACAGCGTCGGGCCGAGCACGTCGCCGGAGATCAGGAGATCCCAGTCCTTCGGCATGCTGCTCAGCGGGACCGACTCAGGGTTGTATGCCCAGGTCTGCAGCTCGTCGGGTCGGGGGTCGACCGGATTGCCGAAACCGAGGAATGTAGCCTCACGCACGCTCACGCCGCCGCCTCACTCAACCGTTCGCAACGCGGTCGACGTCACTCGCCGACCATAGTGGCGAACGTCCCAATACTCAGAGTCGTCGCCGCGCAACGTTAGCGTGTGGAGTCCCGCTAGGGAAGTGTCAAGGGCTCACATTCAGATACTGGACAGTAACTTTGGGCTTTTTCTACGGAGATGCAGGTCACTCCGGGGATGGCAGTGGTTTCTGGGCGGCCCGCTGAGCCGCCATCCGCTTGCGCACCCACTCCTTGAACCAGGCGTAATCGGGCAGACGTGCCAACAACGGCCCGGACACCACCGTGATCAGTACATAAGCCGTGGCGAGCGGCGCGAGCCGGGGATCGACGCCGTACGCGACCGCGAGGCCGGCGATCACCACCGAGAACTCACCACGGGGCATCAGCGCCAGCCCGGCCCGGATCCGGCCCGGCAGCGCGATGCCCACCCGACCGGCCGCCAGATATCCGGTCAGCACCTTGGTCAGCATCGTCAGCACGGCCAGCCCGAGCGCCGGAAGCAGCACCGGTGGCATGTCGGCCGGGTCCGTGGAGAGCCCGAAGAAGACGAAGAACACCGCGGCGAACAGGTCGCGCAGCGGGGACAGGATCTGGGTGGCGTTGTGCGCCACCGGCCCGGAGATGGCGATGCCGACCAGGAACGCGCCGACCGCCTCGGAGACCTTCAGCTCGCCGGCCACCCCGGCGATGAAGAGTGTCAGGCCGAGAACGCTGAGCAGCAGGGCTTCCGGATCCTTCACCGACATGAACCGGCTGATCTCACCGCCGTACCGGATCGCCACGACCAGGACCGCGACCACCGTGACCACCGCGACCCCGAGCGTGCTCAGGCCGTTGGCCAGGCTCAGGCCGGCCAGCACGGCGGTCACCACCGGCAGGTAGAAGGCCATCGCCAGGTCCTCGATGACCAGCACCGACAGGATCGTCGGGGTCTCCCGGTTACCGACCCGGCCGAGATCGCTCAGCACCTTCGCGATCACCCCGGACGAGGACACCCAGGTGATGCCGGCCAGCACCAGCGCCGCCTCCCAGCCCCAGCCGAGCAGCAGCGCGAACGCCGCTCCGGGCAGGGCGTTCAGCAGCATGTCGATGAGACCGGCCGGCGCCGCCGTCCGCAGGTTGCCCACCAGCTCGTCGGCCGAGTACTCCAGGCCGAGCATGACCAGGAGCAGGATCACCCCGATCTGGGCGCCGACCGCGATGAACTCCTCGCTCGCCGAGAGCGGTATCAGCCCGCCCTGACCGAACGCCACGCCGGCCAGCAGATAGAGCGGAATCGGGGACATGCCGACCCGGCGGCCCAGCCGACCGAGCATCCCGAGGCCGAAGAGGAGCGCGCCGATCTCGATGAGCAGGATCGTCGTGTGGTGCTGCACGGCCGGTCAGCCGCCGTCGTCGCCGGCCAGGATGGCGGTGACGCCGTCCAGCCCGTGCCGTGTCCCGACCGCGACCACCATGTCGTTCGCCTCGAACCGGAACGACGGGCCGGGCGAGGCGATCACCTCGCGATCGCGCAGCACGGCCACTATCGAAGCGCTGGTCCGGCTACGGGCGCGGGTGTCGCCCAGTTTCCGCCCGACGAACGGGGAGCCGGCTGGCAGCGCGATCTGCTCGGTGAGCAGACCGGCCGCCTGCTGTCGCAGGCCGGCCAACTGGCCCAGCATCAGCGAGGCGCCGAGCACGTCGGCGAGGGCTTCGGCCTCGTCGTCGGTGAGCGGGATCGACGCCAGGCTGGAGTCGGGATCGTCCACGTCGTACAGCACCAGGTCACGGCGGCCGTTGCGATGGGAGACCACCCCGACCGTCCGGCCCGACGAGGTCACCAGGTCATGGCGGACGCCGATTCCCGGCAGCGGAGTCTGTTCCACCCGTACGCGCACGATCTCTACGTTAGCCCTCAGCCGGGCGCGCCGCGTCGGTGACCGGACGAACCGGCGGCTCCATCGGCCGCCGGCGTGACCGGGCCAGAAACAGCAGGACGAGGCCGATCGCGCTGAGCGCCAGGTTGATCCCGAAGGCCAGGCGGAAACCGTACTGCTGGGACAGGCCGAAGAGCGGCGCCGCCAGGATCTGCCCGATCGGGAAGCTGTTGGTGAACAGCGTGGTGGCCCGTCCCGGCTGCTCCGACATCAGATCCTGTACGTAGGTGATGCCGAGCCCGGACGTCGCGGCGATGAAGAGCGCGTTCGGGATCTGGGCCGCGACCAGTGTCCCGACCGACGACGAGGTGACCACGACGAGCTGGTACGCGACCGCGCACGCCGTCCCGCCGAGGATGATCCGGCGCAGCGGGACGCGGGTGGACAGGACCCCGAAGCCCAGCATGAGCGGGATCTCCAGGGCGGCGCAGAGGCCGAAGAGCAGGCCGGCGTCGCGGACCGAGCCGTTCAGTTCGGTGCTCAGGAACAGTGGCATGACCTGACCGCTCAGCACCATGGTGGTCTGGAGCAGGGTGAATCCGCACAGGATCGGCCACAGCACCCGGGGCGCGCGGGCGGGCGGCTCGGCCTTTCTCTCCCGCGGTGCGGACGGGGCCTCCACGCCGGGCAGGAAGCGGACCGCGATCAGGGCGGCGAGCAGATAGAGCAGGGCGGCCGCGCCGTAGACGTGGCGGAAGTCGCCGGTGTCGAGCAGCAGGGCGGCCAAGGACGGGCCGCCCACCCAGGCGAACGAGAAGACGGTACGCAGTGTGCTGATCCCGAGGGCGGTCCGGTTCGGATCATCCCGTTGCAGCACTTGACGGGCGTACGCGAAGGATTGTGGATAGAGCGCCCCGGACGCGGCCGTGACCGTCGCGGTGACCGCGAGCAGAATCCAGTAGTCCCGGATGAAGGCGGTCAGGCCGCTGGCGGCGAAGCCGGCCAGCGCGGCCGCGATGAGCAGCGCGCGGCGGATCGGGAAGCGGTCCGAGACGCGCCCGATGGCCGACGACACCGCCACCCCGGACAGCGAGGCGACGATCAGGAACGTGGCGGTCTGGACCGGTCCGGCGTGCACCTCGGTGCTGAGGAAGAGGCCGAGGAACGGCCCGACCACCGCGGTGGCGATGCCCGAGGTCAGGAAGACCATGCCGAGCGGGAGGAGACGACGGGACAACCGGAAGGAAACCTTCACGTCCGGCACGTTACGGCTCCTCGAACCGGCGCGCTAAAGTTGAGCGCGCTACGCTCAAGTTTGTCGGCTGCAGGGGAGCTCATGAACACCGAACGCTTGACCACGAAGAGTCGCGAAGTGATCACCTCCGCGGTCGCTGACGCCGGTCGCCGCGGGCACGCCACGGTCGAGCCCTGGCACATGCTGCAGGCGCTGCTCGACACCGGTGGCTCCACCGCCACCGCGCTGTTGCGGGCCGTCGGCGCCAACCCGGCCGACATCCGCCGGGCCGCGGTGCGCGCGATCGAGCAGCTGCCGTCCGCGCGCGGCGCGAGCACCGTCGAGCCCGGTCTGGCCCGTGAGTTCGTCAACGCCATCGGCTCGGCCGAGCTCATCGCCAAGCCCCTCGGCGATGAGTATGTGTCGACCGAGCACCTGCTGGCCGGCCTGGCCCGGGTCGGTGGCGCGGTGTCGCAGGTGCTCAAGGCGGCCGGCGCCACCGAGGAGGCGCTGGTCGCCGCGTTCCCGCAGGTGCGTGGCGGGGATCGCCGGGTCACCACGGCCGACCCGGAGCAGACCTACAAGTCCCTGGAGAAGTACAGCGTCGACCTCACCGCGCTGGCCCGGGAGGGGAAGATCGACCCGGTGATCGGCCGGGACGCCGAGATCCGCCGGGTCGTCCAGGTGCTGTCCCGCCGGACCAAGAACAATCCGGTGCTGATCGGCGAGCCGGGCGTCGGCAAGACCGCGATCGTCGAGGGCCTGGCCCAGCGCATCGTGGCCGGCGACGTGCCGGAGACGCTGCGCGACAAGAAGCTTGTCTCGCTCGACCTCGGCGCCATGGTCGCCGGCGCTCAGTACCGCGGCCAGTTCGAGGAGCGCCTGAAGAGCGTGCTCGAGGAGATCCGCAGCTCCAACGGGCAGGTCGTCACGTTCCTCGACGAGCTGCACACGGTCGTCGGCGCCGGCAAGGGCGAGGGCTCGATGGACGCCGGCAACATGCTCAAGCCGATGCTGGCCCGCGGTGAGCTGCGCATGGTCGGCGCCACCACGCTGGACGAGTACCGGGAACACATCGAGAAGGACCCGGCCCTGGAGCGCCGGTTCCAGCCGGTGGTCGTCGGTGAGCCCACCGTTGAGGACACCATCGGCATCCTGCGCGGGCTCAAGGGCCGTTACGAGGCGCACCACCGCGTGCAGATCACCGACGCCGCCCTGGTCGCGGCGGCCAGCCTCTCCGACCGCTACATCAGCGACCGGTTCCTGCCGGACAAGGCGATCGACCTGATCGACGAGGCCGCCTCCCGGTTGCGGATGGAGATCGACTCCCGTCCCGTCGAGCTGGACCAGCTCCAGCGGCAGGTCGACCGGATGCGGGTGGAGCGGCTCGCCCTGGAGAAGGAGACCGACCCGGCGTCGAAGGCCCGGTTGGAGCGCCTGATCGCCGACCTGGCCGACCGCGAGGAGGACCTGACCGCCCTCAACGCCCGGTGGGAGCGGGAGCGCGGCGGGCTGAACCGGGTGGGTGAGCTGAAGAAGCAGCTCGACGAGGCCCGGGCCGCGCAGGAGCGGGCCCAGCGTGACGGCGAGTTGCTCGCGGCGTCCCGGCTGCTCTACGAGGTGATCCCCACTCTGGAGAAGGAGATCCAGGCGGCGGCCGACTCCGAGGAGGAGAGCTCCGAACCGCCGATGGTCAAGGACGAGGTCGGCGCCGACGACATCGCCGAGGTCGTCTCCTCGTGGACCGGCATCCCGGCCGGCCGGATGATGGAGGGTGAGACCGCCAAGCTGCTGCGCATGGACGAGTCGCTCGCCGCCAAGGTGATCGGCCAGCGTGAGGCGATCGCGGCGGTGTCCGGCGCCGTGCGGCGAGCTCGGGCCGGGATCGCCGACCCGGACCGGCCGACCGGCAGCTTCCTCTTCCTCGGTCCCACCGGTGTCGGCAAGACCGAGCTGGCGAAGGCCCTGGCCGGGTTCCTCTTCGACGACGAGCGGGCCATGGTTCGCATCGACATGAGCGAGTATGGCGAGAAGCATTCGGTGGCCCGGCTGGTCGGCGCCCCGCCCGGCTACGTGGGCTATGAGGAGGGTGGCCAGCTCACCGAGGCGGTGCGGCGCCGACCGTACAGCGTGGTCCTGCTGGACGAGGTGGAGAAGGCCCATCCCGACGTCTTCGACGTGCTGCTCCAGGTGCTCGACGACGGCCGGCTCACCGACGGCCAGGGGCGGACGGTCGACTTCCGCAACGCCATCCTGGTGCTGACGTCGAACCTCGGCTCGGCGACCGCCGACTTCACGATGAGCGACGAGGAGCGCCACGACGAGGTGCTGGCCGCGGTCCGGGCGCACTTCAAGCCCGAGTTCCTGAACCGGCTGGACGACATCGTGGTCTTCCACGCCCTCACCAAGGACGACCTGACCGCGATCGTCGACATCCAGCTGGCCCGGCTGCGGGCCCGGCTGGCCGAGCGGCGTCTCGAGCTCGTGGTCGCCCCCGGCGCGGTGGATTGGCTGGGCGAGCACGGGTACGACCCGATCTACGGCGCCCGGCCGCTGCGCCGGCTGGTCCAGTCCTCGATCGGCGATCTGCTGGCCAAGGCGCTGCTGTCCGGCGAGATCCGGGACGGGGACACCGTGGTGGTCGACCTGAGCGAGGGCAAGGACGGCCTGTCGGTCCGGCGCGGCCTCTGACGGTGAAGGGCCCCGGGGGAGACTCCCGGGGCCCTTCCTCACCTGTTCGCCTCCCGCTGCCGGTAGGCCTGTGTCATCAGTACGTCCGTGATGGCGTGTTCGCCGTCCGCGGACCAGATCCGTATGCCGTCTCGGTGTAATTGGTACCGGACGTCGGTGAAACGTGTCCGGGTGTCGTCATGGTGAACGACGTCGAGGGTGTCGGCGTGGGGCATGGGACTCACCGGTCCTTAACAGGTCTGGGGCGGCCGCGGTGTGGTCACGCGGCCGGCGTGATCGGAAGGGCGCCGTCAGCCGGTCTGCCTCGGCCCCGGGGAGATGTGTGCGGGGCGGGCGACTCGTGCGGGCACGGCGGATCGCTGGAGCTGCTTGCTTCCAGTCGGCCGCCATGGCATCGAAGTTTAGGTGGCGCCGTCCAGGCTTGCCGCCCCCCGATCGAGCGACGTTTTATGGTCATTCGGGCTCGGTCGCCTTGTCCGGTCTCCGGCGGATACCGTGAATTGATCTATAGGAGGGCAGTGTGTCCGTACCGACATATCCGGGCCATCATCCACAACCGGCACGACCGGTCACGGTGACCGCTTCATCGATACTTCTTTATCTCGTGGTGGCCATGCAGTTGCTGAGCGCCGGCCTGGTGGTCTCGATGATCGGTACGGTCACCGAGGCGTACCAGGACGCCATGGACGCTGAGGACTTCCCCGCTGAGATCAGCACCTTCATCGGCATCGTGCTGGTCGTCACGGCGGGCGTCTATCTGCTGATCGCGGTCGGCCTCGTCGTCCTGGCGATCTTCAACAACCGCGGCAAGAACGGAGCGCGCATCACCACCTGGGTGATCGCGGGCCTCGGCCTGTGCTGCAACTCGCTCGGCCTGGGCGGAACGGTGGCCGGCACCGCGGTCGGCGGGAGCGTGCCGTCCACCGAACAGGCCCAGATCGAGGCGGACGTGGCGGCCGCCATGCCGGGCTGGTACGACGCGATCAGCCTTCTCACCTCGGTGATCACCGTGCTGGCGCTGCTCGGCGCGATCATCCTGCTCGCGCTGCCGCCGTCCAACGCGTTCTTCCGCCGCCCGGTGCCGTGGAACCCGGCGATGCCCTACGGGCCGTACCCGAGCCTGCCCGGACAGCCCGGTTTCCCGGTCCAACCCGGATACCCGCACCAGGCGGGATATCCGGCGCATCCGCAGCCCGGGTTCTACCCGCAGCCGCCCTACCCGCCGGCTCAGCCGCCGGCCTTCCCGGTGCAGCCGACGTACCCGGGTGCGCCGACGTATCCGCCGCCACCACCCAGCCACTTCGGTTCGCCCGAGCAGTACGGACGGCCGGGTGAACCGGCTCCCGGCCTGCCGCCCTACCCCGGCCAGCCGGGCAGCGTGCCGCCGCCGGCACTGGAGCCGTCCAGCGATCCGTGGGCACCCCCGCCCCCGTCCTCGGCTCCGCCCGCGTCCTCTCCGCCGTCCTCGGCTCCGCCCGCGCTCTCGCCGCCGTCCTCGGCTCCGCCGGCGCCGGAGCCCCCGGCGGACGGGGAAGCACCTGAGGAGGAGCCGCCCCAGCGGCCCGCCGGCTGATCTCTATCGGACCGGTCCATCCATCCGGATGGACCGGTCCGGCCACTTCCGGGCCCGCTACGCGATAGGTTCTTGCCAGCCGAACCCTGCGGGAGCCATCGATGTCGTACGCCGCCCAGCCGCCGCCCGCCGCCGAGCCCCCGGCCGCACCCCGGCCGGCCACCGTCACCCTGGCGGTGGCCCTGCTCTGGGCCATGGCCGTGGCCGGTCTCACCTATGCGGTCGGCATGGTGGCGGTCACGCCCGGGGTGGTCGGCCGGTTCCGTGACGCCGCCGGTTCGGAGGCCGCCGAGAACTTCATCTCCGTGGTCTGGCTGATCTCCGCGCTCGCCCTCGTGCTGGCCCTGCTCGTGGTGGCCCTGTTCGCGGTGCTCGGGATCGCGCTGCGGCGCGGCAGCCGGCTGGCCCGCGCGGTGACCCTGGGCGTGTGCGGCCTCGGCATCCTGGGCGGCTGCGGGACGCTCGCCGTGCTCGCCGCGGAGCGGTCGGGGGAGGCGCTGCCCGGTTCGGTGGGTGAGGCGCTGAGCGAGGCGTACCCCGAAGGGTGGATCGTGCTCAACATCGCGGTGGCCGTCGCGCAGGTGATCGGCTACCTCGTCGTGGGTGTTCTGCTGCTCGCCGCGCCCGGCGAGTTCTTCGGCCGGACCGCCCCCGCCGGGACCGCCCTGCCGGGTTTTGTGCCGCCCAGCCAAATCGTCGCGCCGTCCACCGGGTGGGCGGCCCCACAATCGCAGCCTTTTGTTACCGGCGGGTCCGAACCCGATCAGTTCTCGGATCAACCGGCGCCGCCGAAGTCGGAACCGAACCCGGAAGACGAGTACTGGTCACGACCGTAGGAGTGCGCGGTTCCGTATCGACGACTGTGGGTCACTCGAACGGGTACGGTCTGTTTCTGTCGCTGTCACTCGATCGGCTGTCCGGATAGATCGAGATCGGCCGGACGGTGGGTGTTTTCGCCCGTACGGACAAACGTGATTTCGCGGGTTCACAGGCTCTTCACAGCCCGACCATCAGGTGATCCTGAGGCTGGCGCGGGTACCGTGCAGACGTTAGGTGCTTTGAGCAGCATCTATGCTCCGGGGAAGGGCCGAGATCAGTTGGCAGATCTGTAAACCTTCTTTACAAAGTGACCCAAAGCCGTGCGTCAATAGTTCCGTTCCGTCCTGCCGGGGGGAAAGTTTCCGGTTTCCGAACAGCCAGTACGCTCGATGTCATGGAAGCAAGGCACGACCTGGGTAAATTCATCACTGAATTGTCCGTCGCGCAGCGTGGTGTCGTGCTTTCATCGGGTCGTGGGGTGAGTGGCGAACTGATGATCGCGCAGGGTGGCGTGATGGTCTCGGCGCGTTCCGTGTTGAGTCATCGCCGAGGATCGGTAGACCGAAAGAATCGGCGAAATGACAATGTGGTCCGCCTCACTCCCGAGGCGGGGATCGAGACCTCGACACGGATGGGTAGCGACCAGAAGGCGACTGAGGCGTTGCAGGAGGCAGAGACCGAAGTCGTCATCGCACGAAAGGTGGACTGGGTGAGGGTGTCCGGTCGGCCGACTCGGCGATCGATGTCGGCCTTACGGCCCGAAAGTTAGCCGGTTCGTTCCTGCTCACATGCAGGAGAATCGATGCAGTTGGTGGAAGGATGGAGATCGTGGGAACTGCGTTGGCGGAAATGACGATGCCTCAGATCTCGCCGCTTGCCGGCGAGCCTATTGAACGCGCTGACGCTGAGCGCCTGGCGGGAGTGCTCAAGGCGCTCGCCGACCCGGCTCGGCTACGGCTGTTGAGCCTTATCCAGTCCGCCACAGATGGCGAGGCGTGCGTCTGCGACCTGACGGCCCCCCTGGGCCTTTCGCAGCCGACCGTGAGTCACCACCTGCGGATCCTGACGGAGGCGGGTCTGCTGGAGCGTGAGAAGCGTGGTGTGTGGGCGTACTACCGGCTGGTGCCGACCGCCATCGCCACCATCGCGGACCTGCTGACCCCGCCGCGGAAGCGGGCCACCAAGAAGGCCCGCTGAGCTGTCGGTAGCGACCTGGCGTCACTGATCTATGGGGGGCGTGGCGCCAGGCCGAGGACCCCGGCTCAACGGACTGGGCCGGCGGACCTGAGGAGGAACGGGTGAACTACGTCCCCGGTGACCTGCGTGACCAACTCGCGCACGTGGGTTACGACGTGGTGCAGGCGGGCCTCGTGTGTGGATCGGGCGGCAATCTGTCCGCCCGCATTCCCGACGAGGACGCCATCTGGGTCACCGCGAGCGGATCCTGGCTGGACCGGTTGAGCCGGAGCACCTTCGCGCCGGTGCGGATCTCCGACGGGGCGCCCGCCGTCGTCGGCGCCATACCGCCGGCACGGATCGAGCCGACCAGCGAGCTGGCTCTGCACCTCGCGCTCTACCGGGCACGGCCGGACATCAACGCGGTGGTTCATCTCCACCCGCAGACGGCTCTGCTACTGGACGCCCTGGGCGAGCACATCCGGATCGTGACCACCGATCACGCGTACTACCTGCGGCGGGTGTCGACCGTGCCGTTCCGGCTGCCGGGCAGCACCGAACTGGCCGCGCTGACCGCGGCGATGGCCGCCGACGGCACCGACTGTCTGGTGCTCAGCCAGCACGGGTGCGTGGTGATGGGCGACTCCGTGGAACTCGCGCACAAACGGGCGCGCAATCTGGAGGAGGCGGCGTCGCTCACGTACCGGGCGCTCACCGCGGGCCGGCTGGAGAACCTTCGGGAGTGCCCGGAGGAGTTCCTGGAGCGGCTCTCCGGGCCCACCGCCGTAACGGTGTAGGCAGGAACGGAAAAGGCCGGCTCCCGATACCGGGGCCGGCCTTCCGTCTGTCCGCCGTCAGTTGCGTGGCGGCCACTGCTGCTGGTCCCCGTAGGGCTGCTGCTGCCCGTACTGCTGGGGCGGGTACTGCTGCTGGGGTGGGTACTGCTGCGGGTAGGCGGGCTGCCCGTACGTCTGCTGGTGGGGGTAGGCCTGCGGCTGAGCCTGCGGGGTCTGGTGGTGGTGCTCCTGGAACTCCTGGAACTCGTGGCGGGCGGCGTCGGCCATGCCCGCGACGCTGGCCGCGGCGACGACACCGATGGCGGCCGCCGGCTCCGGGCCCTTGTGCAGGCCCTGCTTCTTGGCCTTCCGCTCACGCAGGATCTCGATACCGATCGGCAGCACCGAGATCAGGACGATCAGCACGACCACCGGCAGGATGTAGTGGTCGATCTTGTCGCCGATGGCGTCGTAGATCTGCTGCGCCAGCAGGTAACCGATCAGGATGATGCCGTCGGTCCAGAGGACGGCGCCCACGATGTTCCACAGCAGGAACTGGCGGGCCGGCATGCCGAGCGTGCCGGCGACCGGGTTGAGGAACGTGCGGACGATCGGGATGAAGCGCGCCAGCACCACGGCCTTGGCCGGGCCGAACTTCTCGAAGTAGTACTCCGCCTTCTCGACGTACTCCTTCTTGAAGAGTTTCGAGTCCGGCTTGTCGAACATCCGGCGCCCGTACTTCGCGCCCAGCCAGTGCCCGAACTGGGCGCCGATGACGGCACAGATCGGGGCGCCGATCAGCAGACCGACGATGGACAGCTTGGCGCCCGGGCCGAAGATCGAGTCGGCCACCGACGAGGCCGCCACGCCCGCCAGGAACAGCAGGGAGTCACCGGGGAAGAAGAAGCCGACCAGCAGGCCGGTCTCCGCGAAGAGGATGGCCAAGACACCCGGCAACCCGAAGGCACTGAGAAGGTCCTTCGGGTCCATCGGGTTCAGCGCGAGCTGCTCCGTGAGCGCATGGATGTCCACGAGGAGCCAGGGTACCGGCCGATGTGCGGCCGGTACCTGTATGAATGCTGTGCTGTTCAGAAAGTGACCGACCGGTCACAAACGAGGATCCACCGGTTCCGACTCGGCTGCCAGGATCGCGAAGACCACCTCGTGCACCCGCCAGGCCGGAGCGCCCTCGGCCAGCCGGTCCAGCGCCGCCAGGCCGAGGCCGTGCTCACGCAGAGCCAGCGACCGTTTACGGCCCAGGTTCCGCCGGCGGAGCTGGTCCAGCTGTTCCGGCCGGGTGTACTCCGGACCGTAGATGATCCGCAGGTACTCACGGCCACGGCACTTCACGCCGGGCTGGACGAGACGGCCCTTCGCGTCGGTTCGGGCGAGCCCGGCCCACGGCTTGACCACCATGCCCTCGCCGCCAGCCGCCGTCAGGGTCAGCCACCACTCGGTGGCGGCGGCCTCCGCCGCCGGATCGTCCAGATCGACGATCATCCGCCGGGTGGGCGTGAAGAGCTCCGGGTCTGCCGCGACCAGGCGGTCCGCCAGCGCCAGGTGCCAGTCGTGGTCCCTTTTCGCGTACGAGACCCCGGCGCCCGCCAGCACGGCGAACGGTGCGACGGTGACCCCGGTGAGGCCGTCGGTCGGTTTCACATAGGCCCGGTAGGCCGCCGAGAATCCCTCGATCTCGGTGGCCCGCAACTCCAGCCGGTCCCGCAGCCCGCCGACGTCGAGCCCGCGCCCGGCCACCCGATCCAGCACCGTGAGCGCGGCCGGCAGCGCGGCCCGGCCGGCCGCGCCGACCCCGGCGTACTGGTCCCGGATGAGGCTGCCCGCCTTCGCCGACCAGGGCAGCAACTCGGTGTCCAGGAGCAGCCAGCCGGTCTCCAGCTCGGCGAAGAGCGGGGCGGCCGCGGCCCGGATGCGGGCCAGCAGCGGCTCGTCCAGCTCCGGGCCGAAGAACGGGCGGCCGGTCCGGGTCCAGATGGCGTCGCCCGTGCCGGAGACGGAGACCCGCACCACGGCACGGGAGCCCATGTGCTTCTCCTCGCACACCACCCGCTCCACCCCGGCGGCACGCAGGTCCGCGAAGGCCGAGGACGGGTGCTCCAGGTAGCCCTCCACGGTTGAGCTGGTGCACGGCGCCATCGTGGGCGGTAGCCAGACCAGGGTCTCCGGGTCGACCGAGAACCGCCCCATGACCTCCAGGGCCGCGGCCGCGTTCTCGGCGGGGACGGTGGTCTGTCCGTACCCGTAATCGATGTGCCGACGACCCGTCACGTCCGCGATGTCCAGGCCCTGATCGGGTTTGGCCGCAGTGGTGAGCAGCGGCCGGACCGGTGCGTAGTACTCCTTCGCGGCCGGGACCGCGACCAGCTCGCGCGACGGCCAGCGGAGCGCGGTGAGCGCGCCGCCGAAGACGCAACCGGTGTCCAGGCAGATGGTGTTGTTGATCCACTCCGGAACCGGGGTGGGCACGTGGCCGTAGACGACGGCGGCCGAGCCGCGGTACTCCCGGGCCCAGGGGTAGCGGACCGGCAGACCGTACTCGTCGGTCTCGCCGGTGGTCTCGCCGTAGAGCGCGAAGCTGCGCACCCGGCCCGAGGCCCGTCCGTGGTAGGCCTCCTTGAGGCCGGCGTGCGCCACCACCAGGTTGCCGTCGTCGAGCACGTAGTGGCTGACCAGGCCGTCGATGAAGACCCGCACCTCGGCGACGAACGCCGGGTCCTCCGCCTCGAGCTGCTCCAGGGTCTCCGGCAGGCCGTGGGTGAGCTGGACGTTGCGCCCGTTCAGCTTGCGAGCCAGCTTCTGCTCGTGGTTGCCCGGCACACAGATCGCGTGCCCAGCCGCCACCATGCCCATGACCAGCCGCAGGACTCCCGGCGAATCCGGGCCACGGTCGACCAGGTCACCGACGAAGACCGCCTTGCGGCCCTCCGGGTGCGTGGCGTCGACCGGCCGGTCGCGCTCGTCGCGGACCAGGTGCCAGCCCAGCTTGCCGAGCAGGGCCTCCAGCTCGGCCCGGCAGCCGTGCACGTCCCCGATGATGTCGAACGGCCCGTGCTCGCCCTTCAGGTCGTTGAAGAGCTTCTCGTAGCGGATCTCGGCAGCGGCGATCTCGTCCACCCCGCGCAGCACGTGGATCTTGCGGAAGCCCTCCTTGGCGAGCTGCCCGAGAGAACGCCGCAGGTCACGGTGCATCCGGGTGATCACCTGGCGACCGAAGGTCCGGTCCGTACGGGCCTGCGTGCGCTCCCAGGCCAGTGACTCCGGCACGTCCAGCACGACCGCCACCGGCAGCACGTCGTGCTCGCGGGCCACCTTGACCAGGCCGGCCCGGGCGTGCGACTGGAGGTTCGTCGCGTCCACCACGGTCAGCCGTCCGGCGGCCAGTCGCTTGCCGGCCACGTAGTGCAACACGTCGAACGCGTCGGACGAGGCGGACTGGTCGTTCTCGTCGTCGGCCACCAGGCCACGGAAGAAGTCCGAGGAGAGGACCTGGGTGGGCGCCCAGTGCCGGGCCGCGAAGGTCGACTTGCCGGAACCGGAGATGCCGACCAGGGCCACGAGCGACAGCTCGGGAACGTCGAGGATCATGCGGTCACCTCCGAGATCTTGAAGAGAGCGAGCTGGGTGGGTGCGCCGGTGACCTCGTCCGCCTCGCCGACCCCACGGATCGTCACCGTGTAGCCGTGTGCCGCGGCGACCGACTCCGCCCACGCGGCGAACTCGGCCCGGGTCCACTCGAAGCGGTGGTCCGAGTGGCGCATCCCGGTCAGCCCGTCGTAGTGCACGTTGTACTCCACGTTCGGCGTGGTCACGATCACGGCGCCGGGCCGCGCGTGACCGAAGACGGCGGCCTCCAGAGCGGGCAGCCGGGGCAGGTCGATGTGCTCGATGACCTCCATCAGCACCGCCGCGTCGAAACCGCGGAGCCGGTCGTCGCGGTAGGTCAGCGCGGTCTGGATCAACCGGATCCGATCCTTCTGCCGCTCGGGCAACCGGTCCAGCCGGAGCCGCCGGGCCGCCTGCTCCAGCGAGCGGGTGGACACGTCGGCACCGACGATCTCGGTGAGACCCCGGTCCTTGACCAGGGCGGTCAGCAGCGCGCCGCCACCGCAGCCCAGGTCCAGGACGCGGGACGCGCCCACCTCGGTGAGAGCGGCCAGCACGGCCTCCCGGCGCTGCTCGGCCAGCGGGGCGCGGCGGGTCACCGGCAGCTCGGCCTCCTCCTCGGTGGCCGGCTGATCCGCCTCCAGCAGCTGGAGGGCGGTGGTCGCCAGCGACCGGCGGTGCGCCAGGTAGCGCCGGGCGATCAGCACCTTCTCCGGGTGGGCGGCGAGCCAGCCCTCACCGGAGCGCAGCAGCTTCTCGATCTCGTCCGGAGCGACCCAGTAGTGCTTCCCGTCGTCCAGCACCGGCAGCAGCACGTACAGATGGTTCAGCGCGTCGGCGACCCGCAGCTCGCCGGACAGGTGCACGTCGACATAACGGCTGTCGCCGCCGAGCTCGGCCTCGAACGGGATCGGGGTGGCCGTGACCTGCCAGCCGAGCGGGGTGAACAGGCGGCTCACCAGCTCCGGAGTGCCGCGCAGCACCGGCACGTGGATCTCCAGCGGGATGCTGGTGGCGGCCAGTTCGGGCCGGTCCCGCGAGGCGCCGCGCAGGGCGCTGCGGAACACCCTGGCCAGGGCGCTCGCCAACAGGCTGGAGGCCGCGTACGGCCGATCGTTCACGTACTGGCTCAGCTCGAACGCGTCCCGCTGCGCCCGCAGCCGCTGTGGGTCGATGTCCAGCAGCAGGGCCGCGGTGCACCGGTCCTCCTCCGCCTCGGGGTAGAGGACGTGCGCCGTGCCGGTGGGCACGTCGAAGGAGTGCACCTTGCCGGGGTGCTTGACCAGCAGGTAACCCAGGTCGGTGGCGGGCCGGTGGGTGGTCGTCAGGGTGAGCAGCACGCGTCGATCGTGTCAGCAGCCCGCGACTCCGGCGATTGATTTGTGCCCGCCGGTCAGCGGTAGTCGTCGTCGAATTCGACCACGCGGCCCTGTTCCTGGGCGTCCCACTCGCTGACGTCGCCGGTGTGGGGCGGCGCGTCGTCCGAGTCGTCGTCCTGCATGCTGGGGACCGCGATCATCGCCTGCTCGGCCGCGTCGACCTCGGGTGTCTCCAGGTCGATCTCCATCGGCTGCGTCATCCTCGGCTTCCTTCCGTTCTCGGCGGCTATCGGCTCCGGGGTGGTCCGGTCTCTCTGGTGCTCGGGGCGTGTGGTCCTCGTCTCATGGTGCGCGTTGCCCGGCCGCGATGCCGCACAAACGGGCAGGTGCCGCTTCTTCTGGCAGTGGCACGAGCGGCCCGATCACGGAGCGCAAGGGGAACAAGGGCCACAGTCGCCGCGAACCGGCCGGGAGATCGCCCCTTATATACCAATCGCGGGGCTCACGGTCCGGATTTCGGGGCGATTTCCGCTACGCAACGCGACTGCGGAATACTGCCTGCTGGAGGACAGCGCGGTCCTGCCCTCTGCTGCCCGTACCAAAGAGCAAGGAGCGCACCGATGCCTATCGCTTCTCCCGAGGTCTACGCCGAAATGATCGATCGCGCCAAGGCCGGCGCGTTCGCCTACCCGGCGATCAACGTGACGTCCTCGCAGACCCTCAACGCGGCCCTCCAGGGCTTCGCGGAGGCCGGCAGCGACGGCATCATCCAGATCTCCACGGGTGGTGCCGAGTACGTCTCGGGCCCGACCATCAAGGACAAGGTCACCGGCGCCGTGGCGCTGGCCGAGTTCGCGCACCACGTCGCGAAGCACTACCCGGTCAACATCGCGCTGCACACCGACCACTGCCCGAAGAACCACCTCGACGGGTTCGTCCGGCCGCTGATCGACATCTCCGCCGAGCGCGTCGCCAAGGGCCAGAACCCGCTGTTCCAGTCGCACATGTGGGACGGCTCGGCCGTGCCGCTGGACGAGAACCTCCAGATCGCCGAGGAGCTGCTGGCCAAGACCGCGGCCGCCAAGATCATCCTCGAGATCGAGGTCGGCGTCGTCGGTGGCGAGGAGGACGGCGTCACCGCCGCGATCGACGACAAGCTCTACTCGACCGTCGAGGACGGCCTGGCCACCGCCGCCGCCCTGGGCCTGGGTGAGAAGGGCCGCTACCTGACCGCCCTCACCTTCGGCAACGTGCACGGCGTCTACAAGCCGGGCAACGTCAAGCTGCGCCCGGAGATCCTCAAGGAGATCCAGGACGCGATCGGCGCCAAGTACGGCAAGGAGAAGCCGCTCGACCTGGTCTTCCACGGCGGCTCGGGCTCGCTGCTGTCGGAGATCCACGGCGCTCTGGACTTCGGTGTCGTCAAGATGAACATCGACACCGACACCCAGTACGCGTTCTCCCGCCCGGTCGCGGACCACTTCTTCCGCAACTACGACGGTGTGCTCAAGGTGGACGGCGAGGTCGGCAACAAGAAGGCCTACGACCCGCGCGCCTGGGGCAAGCTGGCCGAGAACGGTCTCGCCAAGCGGGTCCTCGAGGCCTGCGAGCACCTCCGCTCGACCGGAACCACGTTCGCCAAGTAATTCCGCGACGACGGCCGGTCCCCTTCGTGGGGACCGGCCGTCGTTGTCTTGTGGGGTCACGCAGAGGCACGGGTACCATCGACCGATCAAGATCGGCGGGACGGTGGTCGTGCTCGGAATCGAGGGCTGGAAACCCGAGTGGCATCACGATGCCGAAGCCCTCGCTGCCGCCCATCGACACATGTTCGTGCGGCTCATCGGCCGGAAACTGCGATCAAGCCATCTCATGTGGGATGTGGCTCAGCGTGGTTGGTTCGCCGACGGTCCGGTGATCCTCGACTTCGGATCGAGTCGCGTAGAGATCACTCACCGTAAATTCGATGAGTGCGCGATCACCTGGGACCAGATCGACATGAGCGTCCCGATCGACTGGTACGAACACTTCGACTGGCGGTCCGACCCGAACGCCGCACTGCGCCAGGCCCGTGACCGCCCGCTTCGAGCCGTCAACATCATCGAGCGGACCACCTCGGCCGACTGGCGGCCCCGCGTGCTGCACGCCGTCGAATTCCTCTTCGACGGCGCGCGCCTCGCGATCTACAACGCCATGGACGAGAACGGCATCACCGACGTCCCCGAGGCTGAACTGCCCGCCGCGCACTGGCGGCGCGTGCACGTCGCCTGACGGGTCAGTAGCTGCCGCCACCGCCACTGTCCCCGCCGCCGCTCCAGCCGCCACCGCTGTCTCCACCGCCCCAGCCGCCGCCACCGCCGCTGTCGGAGCCGCTCCAGCCGCCGCCGCTGTCACTCGACGACGAGCCGCTGTCGCTCCACGAGTGGTCGTCCGAGGAGCCACCGTCGTGGTGGTGGCCGTGCGGGGTCGCCACCCAGCCACCGTGGGAGCGGGACCGGCCGGCGCGCCGGGTGCCACCCCTGATGATCTTGAAAATGAGCAAGACCGCCAACAGCGCGATGACGACGATGAAGAACACGGTCAGATCCATGGGTGCAGTGTGCGACACCCCCGCTACTTCGCCGGAGACGCAGGTGAGAGGGCCGACATGGCCTCGTCCAGTGAGTCGGTGACGACGATCAGACCGGACTGGTCGCCGCGCGGGGAACGGGCCAGCAACGGCCCGAGGAGATCCGCCACGGGCAGCGCGGCCCAGTGCTCCACACCGAGGAACACGTACGCCCCGGACGGCCCGTCGGTGGCGTAGAACGTCTTGGTCGCCGCCTGGAAGATCTCCTGCACGGTCCCGGCCCAGCCCGGCGCGAACACGATCCCGCCCCGGGACAGCCGCAGGATCGAGTCCTCGCGGACCGCGTTGGAGAAGTACTTGCCGATCTGGCCGGCGAACAGGTTGGCCGGCTCGTGCCCGTACAGCCAGGTGGGCAGGGCCAGGCCGCCGTGCTGGAGCCGGCCGGCCACGTCGAGCGGCGGCAGCGGCCAGGTGGCACGCACCGCCAGCGCGGCCGCGGTGTACGGCACGTGGTCCAGGAACTGCGGCGCGACCGCGAGCCGGTCGATCGCGACGGTGAGGTCGGCCTCCGGAAACGAGGAGAAGTAGGCGCCCAGGTTGGCGGCCTCCATCACGCCCGGGCCACCGCCGGTCACGATCAGGCGCCCGGCGGCGGCCAGGCGGCGGGCCAGGGCCGCGACCATCCGGTACGGCCCCGAGCCCCGTGGCGCGGCATGCCCGCCCATGATCCCGATCGCCCCGCCCGGCCCGGACATCCTCGCCCACGCGTTGAGCGCCTTGCCCAGCGCGTTGTCGATCCCGGCGTCGTGCAGCCGCTGGGCGAGCGCCTCCCGGATGTCCGGAACAGCGCCGCCGTGCGCCACGAAATGGTCGTAGACCGTGGTGTCGTACATGCCGGCGAAGCCGTGCTCGGCGAACCCGGCGGACAGGTCCTCCGCCGTGTAGAGCAGCGCCGGATGCGTCGGGTAGGGCCGGCCGTCGAAGGGCGGGACCACGTGCGCCCCGCGCCGGATCAGGTCGGCCTCCACCTCCAGCCCGGCCAGATGGCAGCCGACGAAGACGGTGTCGCGGACGTCGGTGCCGCTCAGGTCGGGCGGATCCTGGTCCAGGCGCAGGCCCAGGACACACAGGCCGGCCAGGGTGTTTCTGGCCAGGTGCACGTTCAGTTCGGCTCGGGTCTCGATCTCGTCGGCGGTCGCGTCGAAGGGCGTGTCGCCGCCGAGCACTGGTTGCAGGGGATCGGGCATACCGTCCATCTTGCTCGCACCGAGCAGTTCGTTGACGCACTACCTAGAGTTGTCGGCATGCGTGCTGCGTCGGGGTCACTGTTCGGATTGGCGTACGGGGATTCGCTCGGGAAGCCGACCGAGTTCCAGGAGTACGCGTCGATCGTCGCCCGGTACGGTCCCGGCGGTCCACGGCAGCTGGTCGGCGAGCCGGCCCTGGTGACCGACGACACGCAGATGGCCCTGGCGGTCGGTGAGGCGCTGCTCGAGGTCGGCGCCGACGTCACCCCGGCCGCTCTCGAGCCGGTGCTGCGCCGCCGCTTCCTGGCCTGGGCGGCCAGCCCGGAGAACGACCGGGCGCCCGGCATGACCTGTCTGCGGGCCATCGAGCTGCTCGCCGACGGCCGGCCGTGGACCCGGGCCACCCAGGCCGACTCGAAGGGCTGCGGCGCCAACATGCGGGTCACCCCGGTGGGCCTGGTTCCCGGCCTCACCGACGACCAGCGGGCCGGGGTGGCACAGTTCCAGGCGGCCCTCACGCACGGCCATCCGACCGGGCTGGCGGCGAGCGAGCTCACCGCGTACGCCTGCCTTTGGCTCCGGAACGGCCTCGCGCCGGCCGATCTGCTCGCCGCCCTCCGGGATCGCTGCGCCGCGCAGCGGAAGGTCTACCGGGGCGACTGGCTCGGGGAGCTGTGGCAACGCCCGACGGTGACCTCGCCGGAGGACTTCATCGCCCGCGGCTGGGACGAGTGCGCCGCCGCGCTGGACCGGGTCGAGGCCGCGCTCGCGAAGGGCGACCACGCCGGCGACCCGTGCCTGGCCACCGGAGCCGGCTGGATCGCTGAGGAGGCGCTGGCCACCGCCCTCTACTGCTACCTGATCTCCCCGCACGAGCCGGTCACCGTCGTCGGCCGTGGCGCGGCCTCGTCCGGCGACTCCGACTCCATCGCCTGCCTGGCGGGGGCCTTCGCGGGCGCGTCGCTCGGCCTCTCCGCGTGGCCGGACGAGTGGCAGACCCAGATCGAGTACGCCGGCCGGCTGTTCCGTCTCGGCCGGGCCTGGGACTGATCATCGGCTGTTCATCCGGCGAAACGCCGTCTTGACGGGAATGCGGCCCGCCCGGACGGGTTGAATGGGGTCATGCAGAACCTCCTTCCCGAGCCGCCGGCCACCCGCCTGCCCGCCGACGCCGAGGCCGACAAGGCTCTCGCCGAGGCCTCCGCCGCGGGCACCGACGAGGCCTTCAAGGCGGTCGCCGCCAAGTACCCCGCGTACAGCGCCGCCTGGGCGCCCCTGGCCGCCGCGGCGCTGGCCGCCGATGAGCCGGTCACCGCGTACGCGTACGCCCGCACCGGATACCACCGCGGCCTGGACGCGCTGCGCCGCAACGGCTGGAAGGGCCACGGCCCGGTGCCCTGGGGGCACGAGCCGAACCAGGGCTTCCTGCGCTGCCTGCACGTCCTGTCGCAGGCCGCCGCCGTGATCGGTGAGGCGGACGAGGCGGCCCGCTGTGCCCAGTTCCTGCGGGACAGCGACCCGGCGGCGGCCGACGCCCTGACCTGATCCGTTTCGGACGGCGAGCGTTTTCGGCGCTCGCCGTCCAACTTCGTCAGAGCCCCTCAGCGACCGCGGCGGCGATCTTGAGCCAGGCGTCCTTGGTGCTGCTGGACAGTTCGCCGTACCGGATCGGCTCGCCGGAGTCGATCAGCCGCTCGTAGGGGGCCAGCAGCACGGCCCTGGTCCGAGCCGCGAAGTGCTGCTGGATCCACGGCAGGTCGATGTCCTTGCGGGTCGGCGGCATGGTGACGATGGTCACCGCCTGGCGGACCAGTCGCCGGCGACCGCTCTGCTCCAGGTGGTCGAGCGCCCGGGCCGCGGTCTCGGCCGAGTCGTTACGGGCCGACATGGTGATCACCAGCTGGTCGGTGGCGTCCATGGCGGCCTGCCAGTTCTCCGCCCGGACGTTGTTGCCGGTGTCCACGAAGATCAGCTTGTAGAACCGGCTCACCACGTCACGGATCTCGGCGAACGAGTCCGCGGTCAGCATCTCGCCGGCGGTCGCCGACTCGTCCGAGGCGAGCACGTCGAACATGCCCTCGCCCTGGGCCCGGACATACTGTGACAGATCGCCGACCCGGCCCTGCGCGCCCTGGAAGAGATGCAGGTCACGCATCATGTCCCGGACCGTGCGGGCGTGGAAGTCCTGCTGCGCCCGCATGCCCAGCGTGCCCTGCGTCTCGTTGTTGTCCCAGGCCAGCACGTAGCCGCCGCGCTTCTGCCCGAACGTCATCGCCAGCAGCAGCACGGCCACCGTCTTCCCGGCGCCGCCCTTCGGGTTGACCACGGTGACCTGGCGCAGCCCGCCGAAGTTGCGGCGGACCATCTCGACGTCCTGCTTGTACTCGAGCTCATGCTGGCCCGGAGCCATGTTGAGCAGCCCGAACGTGCTCTTCCGGAGCATCGCGCGGGCACCCATCGTGGCGCTCTGCTGGGACGGCCGGGCGAGCCGCCGCCGGGCGAACTCCTCCGCCGTCGGCGTCGCGTCGAGCAGGTCCTGGAACGGGTCGATCTCGGCGGCGCCGGGCGGCGTTCCCTGCTGCTGAGGCGGCGACAGCGGCGTCGTGTGCACCGGCGGAGGGATGGGCGCCCCACCGACCGCATGTGGCGGGAAGCCGTCCGGGATGGGCGGCATTCCAACGGCGGCCTGCTCCGGCGGCCACGGCGCGGCCTCGGCGGGGCTCGGCATCGCGACGGCGGCCTGCTCCGGCGGCCACGGCGCGCTCTCCCCGGGGCTCGGCGTCCCGACGGCGGCTTGCGGAGGCGTCGGCTGTTCAAACGGCGGGGGTACGGCGGAGGCGCCGCCCGCCGGTGCGATCGGCTGGACGGAGACCGGCTCGACGGGCCCGGGCCAGGCAGGTTGGGTGGGGACCGGCTGCACCGGGACCGGCTGGGTGGCCGGCGGCACCGGGGCGCTCTCCACCGGACGGTGCGGCGGCTGGGCCCACGGGGAGTCGGCCACGACCGGCTCCGGACCGGGCCACGGCGCCGACTCGGCCGGCGGCCGCTGGCTGGGCAGGTGTACCCCGGGTGGCAGGGACGCGTCCCCGGACGGCCGGTAGACGCCCGGCTCGACCTGCGTCATCCCGACCGGTGGCGTCCGATCGGTCAGTGGCACGGCACGGCCGTGCACCGGCGTCTCGGGCTCGTCGGCCCAGAACGGCTCCACGTCCCGGGCCGGCGGAGCGGACTCGGCCCCCGGGGCATGGACACGGTCGGCGTTCTCGTCCGCCACGGATGAGACCTCCGGTATCACGATCGGCTGAAGTGCCCGTCCAGAGTTGCACGGACCTCGGATTCTTGTCTCCTGCGGTCGCGGGCGGCAGCGGCCCGGCCGCATGAAATCGTATGCGTGCATGCCGGGCGGCCGGTGTTACGCTCGCTGCGATGCCACCGTCCCCGCGTCCCGTGGTCACGATGCGGGACATCGCGGCCGCCTCCGGGGTTTCGCAGAGCACCGTGTCACGGGTGCTCAACAACGCGCCCACCCGGGTGCCGATCGCCCCGGAGACCCGGGAGCGGGTGATCCGGGCGGCACGCGAGCTGGGTTACCGGCCCAATCCGCTGGCCCGGGGGCTGCGCGGCGCGTCGACCAACCTGATCGGTGCGGTCGTCCGGGACTTCAGTGACGTCTTCTACGCCGGGGTCATCGAGGCGCTCGTCGTCGAGTCGATGGCGCACGGTTACCACGTGGTGCTCGGCCACGTCCACGGGCGGCTGGACGCCGGAACCCCGCTCACCACCGTGCTGGAGACCCGGCACACGGACGCGATCATCCTGCTCGGTGACATGCAGGCGTACCCGGAGCTCCTCGACGACCTGCGCGGATCGTCGGTGCCGGTGGTGGGGCTGTGGCAGGGCGTGAGCCCGCTCGAGTTCCCGGCCGTCAACCCGGACGACCGGGCGGGTGTGCAGGCGGGGCTGGAGCATCTCGCGTCGCTGGGGCACCGGCGGATCGGGTTCCTCAGCGCGGAACTGCCCAACGAGTACCGCATCCGCGAGGAGGCGTACGTCGATTTCATGCGGGAGCGGTTCGGCGGTGTCCCCTCCGGCTATCTGCGGCGCTGCCCCGGCACCCTGGACGGCGGCGAGGCGGCGCTGACCGACCTGATGAGCCTGCCGGAGCCGCCGACCGCGGTGGCCGCCTCCACCGACCTGGTCGGCGTGGGCGCGCTGCATGCCGCGCACGGTCTCGGCATCCCGGTGCCCGGCCGGCTGTCGGTGGTCGGTTTCGACGACATCCTCATCGCCTCGCACACCGTGCCCGCGCTCACCACGCTGCGGATGCCGATCGCGGAGATCGTCGGTTTCGGCGTGGCCCGGGCGGTGTCGCTGGCCCGGGATCCGTCCGGTGGCCGCGAGCCGGACGTGACCGTCTTCCAGTTGCCGCTGGTCGTGCGGGACTCCACCGCGCCGCCGGAGCGGCCCTGATCATCGGGGGATCCAGACCCGCATGGCGCCCGGTTCGCGGTTGCCCCACGCGAAGTAGGGGATGGCTCCGGCCGTCGCCGGTGCACCGGACCGGCGGCGGAGCACCGGGACGGTGACGCCGACCATCGCCTCGGCGACGTCGGGCCGCGGCCGTACGGCCGGCTCCCGGCTCGGATCCCAGATCAACTCCTCGATCTCGGTACGCCCGGGCGCGTCCGCGGTCTCGATGCAGTAGACGAGCGGGCCCCGCTCCACCGCCACGCACCCGCGTACCGCGTCGATCCGCGGATCCGGCTCGGTGATCCGGGCCGGCAGGTCGAGGCTCAGTTCGACGACGTCACCGGGCTGCCACCGCCGGTGCCGCTTGACCATCCCGGCGCCGACCGCGAGGGTGCCGTCCGGTCCGGTCAGGGTTGCCGTCCGGCACCATCGGGGCACCCGCAGGGACAGGGTCCACGGCTCCGCCGGGGTCTCCAGCAGGGACAGGATGATGCGGCCGTCCCAGGGGTAGCCGGTGTCGATCCGCAGCCGGGCCGGGCCGGACGGCAGTTCGGTCCGCACCTCGGCCGCGGCGTACTGGTGCACCTGGATGCCGCTGTCGTCGCAGGTCGCCAGGTACTGCTGCCACGAGCTGAGCAGGCGCATCAGGTTGGGCGGGCAGCAGGCGCACGGATACCAGGGCAGCCGTGGCCCGGCGCCGTCGAGCACGCGGTGGGTCCGGCGTTGCAGCGGGTTGGTGTAGAAGAACCGGGTTCCGGTTAGCGAGATGCCGGGCAGGACACCGTTGTACATGGTCCGCTCGATCGAGTCGGCGTACCCGGCCTCGCCGGTGGCCAGCAGCAGGCGCCAGGCGAGCATCACGCTGGCGATGGCCGCGCAGGTCTCGGCGTACGCCCGGTCCGGTGGCAGCTCGTACGGATCGCCGAAGGCCTCGTCGCGGTGCCGGCTGCCGAGCCCCCCGGTGAGGTAGGTACGGGTCCGGATCATGTCGTCCCAGCGTCGCCGGACCGCGCCGAGCAGCCGGTCGTCGCCCAGTTCGACGGCCACGTCGACGGCGCCGCAGTCCAGGTAGAGCTGCCGGACGGCATGACCGGCGACGGTGGCCGCGTCGCGTACCGGCTCATGGTCCTGCCAGTAACCGGCGCCGAACCGCGCGCCGGGCAGCGTGCCGTGACCACGCAGTTCGAGCATCCGGGCGGCCGTCGTCAGACGGCGCCGGTCCCCGGTCACCCGCGCGAGCTCCACCAGCGCCATCTCGATGTTGGGATGGCCGTCGACGAGCGGGCCGGGCAGGTGATCGGCGGCCCGGATCGCGACGTCGAGCAGCCGGTCGTCGCCGAGCGCGCGATGCCAGGCCACCGCGGCCTGGATCAGGTGCCCGAGGCAGTAGAGCTCGTGGCCCCAGGACAGGTCACGGTACGGCTCGCCGTCGCCGGCCTGGACGTAGCTGTTCAGATAGCCGTCGGCCCGCTGGGTGGCGGTGACCAGGGCGATCACCTCGTCGGCGGACGCGGCCAGGCCCGGGTCGGGTCCGCGGGCGAGCTCCCACCCGACCGCCTCGAGCCACTTGTACACATCGGAGTCGAGGAACGGCAGGGTGGCCCCGGTCGAGTCGGCGGCGGCACGGTACCCGTCCGCGAGCCGCAGATTGTCCAGCGTCCCGGCACGGCGGAGCTGGTCGAGACCGTGCGGGATGGTGCGTTCCCGGTTGATCCGGACCCGGTCGGCCCAGAAGCCGGTGCGCAGATCGACCTGCCCGGCGCCGAACGGACGGAGCCGGGACCAGGCGGTCCGGGACGGCTGCACCACTGACACGCTCATTTCACGGCTCCGCTCATCAGACCGGCCATGTAGTACCGCTGGAGCAACAGGTAGACGAGCACGCAGGGGATGATCGAGATGGTGACGCCGGCCTGGAGCATGCCCCAGTCGGTGCCGCCGAGACTGGTCTCGGTCCGGGCGGTCGCCAGGATCACCGGCAGCGTGAACTTCGCGCTCGAACTCATCATCACCAGCGCGCCGAGGAACTCGTTCCAGGACGTGATGAAGGCGAACAGGGTGACGGTGACGACGGCCGGCACTGTCGGCGGGAGGAAGACCCGCAGCAGGATCTGTAGCGAGCCAGCCCCGTCCATGACGGCCGCCTCCTCGATCTCCCGTGGCACCGCGGCGAACGTGTTGCGCAGGATGTAGAGGCTGAACGGCAGTTGGATGCTGGTGTGCAGGACGGCCAGCCCGACCAGCGAGTTGGTCAGGCCGATCTTGGCGAACATCAGGAACATCGGGGTCAGCAGAGCCTGGTACGGAATGATCAGCGCGAGCAGGAGCACCACGAAGATCACCTCGCGGCCGGGGATCGGGAAGCGCGACAGCCCGTACCCCGCGGGCACCGTGAGCAGCAGCGTGAAGACGATCGTCAGCACCGCCGTGCCGAAGCTGTTGCCCAGGTAGGTGAGCAGACCCTCCTGGTAGTCCCAGAGCCGCCGGTAACTGTCCAGGCTCACCCCGTGCGGCAGGTAGGTCGGCGGGGTGGCGGCCGCCTCGGCGGTCGGCTTGATCGACGCCAGCATCGAGTAGACCAGCGGCAGCAGCATGACCGTGCTGATCGCGACGCAGACGGCCCCCACGAGATAGCCGGTCCGCCCGGTCACGACTCGCTCCGGCGGGTGAGCACGAGCTGCACGATCGTGAACGCCAGGATGGTCACCGCGAGGATCAGCGACAGCGCGGCGCCGTACCCCAGCTTCAGATACGGGAACGAATTCAGATAGACGAAGAAGACCGAGGTCGCCGTCTCGTTCTGCGGCTGGCCGGCGGTCATGATGTAGAACTGGTCGAACGCCAGCAGCGAGCCGATCACGCTGAGCAGGGTGACCAGCAGGATCGTGCGCATGGTGAGCGGCAGGACGACGCGGGTGACCCGCTGTAGATAACCGGCGCCGTCGACCAGGCTCGCCTCGGTGATGTCGGTCGGGATGGCCTGGATGGCGCCGACGAACAGGATCATCCCGAAGCCGATCACCTTCCAGACCACCGACGTGCTGATCGCGAAGTTCGACGTGCCGGCGTCCACCCCGAGCCAGAGCACCGGCTGATCGATGAGGCCGAGGTCCAGCAGGATTCGGTTGATCACCCCGAAATCCGTGCTGAACAGCCAATACCAGAGCAGGCTGGAAACCCCTAAACCAATAACAACAGGGACGAATATCACGGTACGGGTGACAGCGCGCACTGTGGACGAAGGCGCGGTCAGGAGGGCCAGCAGGTAGCCGCCCACGATGAGGACGGGGGTGATCAGGACCGTGTACTCCAGAGTGAACCGGAACGACGTCCAGAACTGCTCGTCGCCGAACGCCCGCCGGAAGTTGTCCAGGCCGATGAAGTGCGGCTCGGCGATCAGCGACCACTCGTGCAGTGACATCCAGATCATCCGGCCCAGCGGGTAGACCGTGAACACCAGCACGAACACCAGTGCCGGGGCCACGTACGCCAGGCCGGTCCATCTGTTCCGCCGCGTACCCTGCATGGTTTTCCCCTCCGTCAGGACTTCGCGGCGATCTCCTTCATTTCCTTCTTGGCGTCGGCGATGACCGCGTCGAGGTCGTCGTCGGAGTAGTAGGCGCGCTGGAGCATCTTGAGCCAGGGGCCCTGCGGCGAGTTGATCTGCTCGAAGAAGGTCAGCGTGTACGGCGTGCGCCCGACGGTCAGCGCCTTCGCCACGTCCTGGACCAGCGGCTCGGCCTGGAAGTACTTGTTGTCGACCATGTCGCTGCGCGTGGTCAGGTTCAGCGCCTTCGCGTACACCTCGACCTGGACGTCGTCGGAGAGCAGGAACTTCATGAAGTTGACCGCGTCGTTGACCCGCTTGCTGCCCTTGGGCACCACGACGAGGTCGCCGCCGATGAACGAGGCGCTGGAGTTCGGCGCCACGCCGGGCAGCAGGGCGATGCCGAAGTCCATCCCGGGGTTCTGCTGGCGGGCGAGCGTGATGTTGAAGTTGCCGGTGCCCATCATGCCGACCTTGCCGGAGCCGAACTGGAGGTGGAACGTCTCGCCGTTCTCGGTTCGGTCGCCGTCGTGGACGTTGCCGGCCCGGACCATGTCCCGCTCGAACTGGAGCACCTGCTTCACGCCGTCGCCGACGAGCGGCTCGTCACCCGGGCCGGCCGCCTCGATCTTGGCGCCCGAGGCCCACATCAGCGGCCCGACCGTGAAGATGTTGCAGCCCGCGCAGTTGCCCGGCAGGTAGTAGCCCTTCACGTCCCCGCCCAGCGCGGTGATCTTGTCGGCATAGGACCGCAGCTCGGACAGGCTGGTCGGTGGCTCGGCCGGGTCGAGGCCCGCTCGCTTGAAGAGGTCCTTGTTGTAGAAGAGCGCCGAGACGTCGGCGTAGAGCGGGACGCCGTAGAGCCGCTGGTCGTACGTCGCGACCGTCATGTGCCCGCTGCTGGCGGTCGCGAGCTCGGGCCAGGCGCGGATCCGGTCGGTGAGGTCGACGAGCTGGCCGGCCTTCTCGAACTGGGGCGCGTAGATCAGATCCATGCCCATCAGGTCGGGCACCTGCCCGGAGGCGATGCCCTGGGCGATCTTGCCGACCATCTCGGTGTGCGGAATGTAGGTCAGTGCGATCTTGCAGTCGGGATTCTTCGTGTTCCACGCCGCGACCAGCATGTCCACCATGTCCTTGTTGCCACCCGAGCGCTCCCACATGGTGAGTTCGCCCTTGCCGGCGCAGCTGGTCGTGGCGGCCACGTTCTGCTCGGCCGTGGATTCGGTCGGCTCAGTCCCCTGGGAGCAGCCGGTGACCCCGATCATGGCCGCGACGGTCAGGAGGGACAACCGCTGACGGGTCCTCATCCCACGTGCCTCCTGTCGAGTCAGCCCCGACCCGAGTGCCGGGTTGCCGGGACCGTACCGCGCACCGCATACGTTTGCGTACATACGTTTGCTCAGTCCGCCACGACTCGTGGAACCCGACATAGACGAGAAACCGGAGAAACAGCGCGGCCCCGGTTCCGCATCGGAACCGGGGCCGCCCAGAAGGATCGCGCTAGCCCGTGAACACCGCCCAGGCTCCCGCCTCGGTCCACCACGAACGCTTGCGGCTGGTGGAACCCGCCACCCCGTCGTCGAGGAACTGCAGGTCACCCTCGCGAGGAAGCACGGACACCGCACGGCCGCGCGCCCGGCGCACCTCCACCCGGACCCTCGTGCCCTTGAAACGCTGTTTGACCACGACCGGGACCGCCACCGCGACCTCGACCCGCCCGTCGGTGGGGTCGCCCTCGGCGAGCAGCCGCAGGCCGTCGAACTCGGCGTAACCGGCCGCGTTGCCGACCACGCAGGCCAGCACCGGCTCCTCACCGTCGGTGAGCAGGGCATCGTCGACCTCGACCCGGCCACGCCACGGCACCGCCCGGCCCTCGTCGTCGGAACCGCCGAGCAGAGCGCCGTCCAGCGTCACCGAACCGCCGTCGTTGCGCAACAGGTCGAGGCGGCGGACCGGCCCGTTCATCACGGCCGCGGCCACCTCGGCCGGGGTCCGGGGGAGGCCGAGCTGGGCGGCCAGATCGCCGGAGTTGCCCGGGTCGAGCGGCAGGATCGCGAGCGGCGGGAGATCCGGCACGGTGCGGCCGGCCGCCAGGTCGGAGGGGCGCTTGCTGGGCGGCGGAGCGTACCGCCGAACCAGCCGGCGCACGACGGCGCGCAACTGGCCGTCGGTGGCGCTCGCCACCACCAGCCGCAGCTTGGTGTCCGGGTCCGGCCAGGCGAGACCGTCCGGCCGGACCGGCCCGTCGAAACGGGCCAGCACCGCGTCGATCTCCTGATCCGATCCGGCCAGCACGGTCTCCACCCGGGCGCCGGCCTCACGCAGCGCGTCCGCGCAGGCCAGCACGGGGGTACGCGGAGTCGCGCAGGCGGACGCACAGCCGCCGCACCCGGAACCGCAGCCGTCGCCCGACCCCTCGGCCAGGCTGAGGAGCACCACGTCGTACACGGTCAGTTACCGCCGAGCACCGAGTGCCGCTCGATGACCGCCTCACGGCCGGGGCCGACGCCGACGATCGAGATCCGCGCGCCGATCCGCTGCTCGACGAACTCGACGAAGTCCTGCGCCTCCTGGGGCAGGTCCTCGAACTTGCGGCAACCGGTGATGTCCTGCTTCCAGCCGGGCAGCGTCTCGAAGATCGGCTTCGCGTGGTGGAAGTCGGTCTGGTTGACCGGCATCTCGTCGTGCCGGACGCCGTTCACCTCGTACGCCACGCAGACCGGGATCTCGTCGAGCCCGTCGTAGTTGTCCAGCTTGGTCATCGCGAAGTCGGTGACCCCGTTGATGCGCTGCGCGTAGCGGCCGATCACCAGGTCCAGCCAGCCGATGCGGCGCGGGCGGCCGGTGGTGGTGCCGTACTCGTGACCGACCTCACGCAGGTAGTCGCCCCACTTGTCGTGCAGCTCGGTCGGGAACGGGCCCTCACCGACGCGGGAGGTGAACGCCTTGAGCACGGCCACCACCCGGTCGATCCGGGTCGGCGGGATGCCCGAGCCGGTGCAGGCGCCGCCGGACGTCGCGTTCGAGCTGGTCACGAACGGGTAGGTGCCGTGGTCCACGTCGAGCAGGGTGGCCTGGCCGGCCTCGCAGAGCACGACCTTGCCGCTGTCGATGGCCTGGGACAGCTCCAGGGCGGTGTCGGCCACATAGGGCCGCAGCCGGTCGACGTAGGAGAGCAGCTCCCGGACCACGTCGTCGACCTTCGCCCCGGTGCGGTTGTAGATCTTCGACAGCACCTGGTTCTTGAAGCCCAGCGCGGCCGTGACCTTCTGCCGCAGGATCGACTCGTCGAAGAGGTCCTGCACCCGGATGCCGATCCGGTTCATCTTGTCGGCGTAGGTGGGGCCGATGCCACGGCCCGTCGTGCCGATCCGGCGCGAGCCGAGGAACCGCTCGGTGACCTTGTCGAGGGTCCGGTTGTACGACGCGATGACGTGCGCGTTCGCGCTGATCCGGAGCCGGGAGGTGTCGATGCCGCGGGCCTCCAGGCCGTCGATCTCCTGGAACAGCACGTTGAGGTCGACGACGACACCGTTGCCGATCACCGGTACGACGTTCGGGGAGAGGATCCCGCTCGGAAGGAGGTGGAGCGCGTACTTCTCGCCGTCGATGACGACGGTGTGGCCCGCGTTGTTGCCACCGTTGAACTTGACCACGTAGTCCAGCCGGTCGCCCAGCAGGTCCGTGGCTTTGCCCTTGCCCTCGTCGCCCCACTGGGCGCCGACCAACACGATCACCGGCACTTTGAGTGTTGCCTTTCCCCAAGGTCGTACCTGGAGGAGCCCGGGTACTGCCGAAGTTTACTGGACGGTGACGCAGGTAGGATGGGCCGTCGTGCGCGTACTTCTGATCGGCTCCGGTGGGCGCGAGCACGCGCTTGCCGTCGGGCTCTCCGCCGACCCGTCCGTCGACTTCCTGGCCGCCGCGCCGGGCAACCCGGGCATCGCCCAGGTCGCCGAGCTGCATGAGGTCAAAGTCACCGATCCCGCCGCGGTCGCGGCGCTCGCCGTCGAGCTGAGCGCCGACCTGGTCGTGGTCGGCCCGGAGGCCCCGCTGGTGGCCGGTGTGGCCGACGCGGTGCGGGCCAAGGGCATCGCCTGCTTCGGTCCGTCGGCCGCGGCCGCGCGGCTCGAGGGCTCGAAGACGTTCGCCAAGGAGGTCATGACCGCGGCCGGGGTGCCGACCGCGCGCTCCTTCGCCTGCTCGGACATGGAGGCGGTCCGCGCCGCCCTCACCGAGCTGGGCGCTCCCTACGTGGTGAAGAACGACGGCCTGGCCGCCGGCAAGGGCGTCGTGGTGACCGACGACCTCGACGAGGCCCTGATCCACGCCGAGGCGTGCGGCACGGTCGTCATCGAGGAGTACCTGTCCGGTCCCGAGGTCTCGCTCTTCGTGGTCACCGACGGCACGGCGGCCGCCCCGCTGATGCCGGCGCAGGACTTCAAGCGGCTGGCCGACGGCGACGAGGGCCCCAACACCGGTGGCATGGGCGCCTACGCCCCGCTGGACTGGGCGCCGGCCGACCTCACCGAGCGGGTGCTGCGGGAGACCGTCGAGCCGACCCTGGCCGAGATGCGCAAGCGCGGCACCCCGTTCGCCGGCCTGCTCTACGTCGGACTCGCGCTCACCCCGGACGGTCCGAAGGTGATCGAGTTCAACGCCCGGTTCGGCGACCCGGAGACCCAGGTGGTGCTGGAGCTGCTGGACACCCCGCTGGCCGGGCTGCTCAACGCCGCCGCCACCGGCACCCTGGCCGAACACGGCCCGCTGCGCTGGAAGGACGGCTCGGCGATCACGATCGTCGTGGCGAGTCACAACTACCCCGGCGTCCCGCGGACCGGCGACGTCATCGAGGGGGCCGAGCGCCCGGGCGTCATCCACGCCGGCACCGCCCGCAACACCGACGGCGCGCTGGTCTCGGCCGGCGGCCGGGTGCTGAGCGTCACCGCGGCCGGCGCCGACCTGCCCGCCGCCCGCGCGGCCGCCTACGCCCTGGTCGAGGGCGTGAAGCTGGACGGCGCGCAGTACCGCACGGACATCGCCCTGCGCGCCGTCGAGGGCCGGATCACGCTGTGACGAGCGCCGGCCGTCCGGCGTCCCGCAGCAGGGCCACGGACAGCCACAGCACGCCCAGGCTGCCGGTGATAAGCCCGGAGAGGTAGAGCCACTCGGGTGCCGCGGCTCGCAGGGCCGCGGCGCTCAGGCCCACCATGTAGAGCGCGAGGGCGCCCCGGGGCAGCACTCCGGCCCGCCATGACGCGGCGCCGAAGAGCAGCACCCCGGCCAGGAAGGTCAGCGCCGCCACCAGGAAGTACGGCCGCCCCGGCCCGGTGAGCACCGCCTCCCGGGTCGCGGCGTCCTGGTATTGCAGGACCGCGTGGGTGAGGAACTCGATCGCGAACAGCCCGCTCAGGCCGAGGTGGTTCAGCGCGAAACCGGCCAGGCCCAGCCGGCCCGACTCCCGCCGCTGACACAGGTAGAGCGCGGTGAGGGTGAGCAGCAGCAGCGCGGTGGCCGGCGGGGCCAGGGCGTGGGTGAACCCGTTCTCCGGCAGAAGCCCGGCACGGCGGGCGACGGCGATCAGGGTGAGGACGCCGCCGGCCAGGCCGGTCAGGGCGGCGAGACGGTACAGATCCCGTTCGGACATTGTCGGACTCCTTCGGTATCGGACGTCGATACCGTGCCCGCCGGGCCCGGAACAGGGACAGTGCCGCGAGGCCAGGACCGGGCGGCGGGCACCCGCCGGACGGCACATGACCAATGGCCAGACCTGAGCGCCGGGCATGGGCGTGGATGCCCCGGCCACCTAGCGTGACGGTATGGCTCTCGACGCACCGCCGCTGCGCTGGATGGCCTCGCTGCTCTACGGGGCGGTGATGCTGACCGGGCTCTACTACGTCGTCGCCGGTCTGGCGCCGGACTGGTCCGGCGCCGAGCTGGCGGTCTTCGTGGGGGGCCTGCTCGCCCTGCTGGCCGTCGAGCAGTTCGACTGGCGGCGGCCCCGGTCCCGGCGCTGGGCGGTGGCTCTGCTGGTGGTCCGGATCGTGCTGCTGGAGACCGTCAACTCCGCCGATCAGGCCGGCTTCTCCCGGGCCCTCTTCGTCCTGGTGCCGTTCTTCGCGTACCTCTGGCTGGGCCGGGCCGCCGGGATCGGTCTGGCGGTGTTCTACCTGTTCGCCGCGCTGGCCCGGGCCGGCTCCGTGACCGGCGGCTGGACCGATCCCGAGGTGGTCTCCGATCTGTTCATGCTCTTCATCGGCCTGGTCCTGACGGTGGCCACCGCGGCCGTCGCGGCCGAGCAGCGGCGGAGCCGGTTGCAGGCCGAGCGGCTGGTGACCGAGCTGACCGCGACGCAGCAGCGGGTGGCCGAGTTGAGCGCCGCGAGTGAGCGCAACCGGCTGGCCCGGGACATCCACGACAGCGTCGGCCACCATCTGACCGCGGTCAGCGTCCAGCTGGCCAAGGCGGAGGCGTTCCGGGAGCGCGATCCGGAGGTGGCGGACCGGGCGGTCGCGGACGCGCGCCGGGCCACGGGACGGGCGCTCCGCGAGGTGCGGGAGTCGGTCGGCGCTCTTCGGGCCGAGCCGTTCTCCCTGGCAGCCGCCCTGTTCGCGCTGGTCGAAGGGTTGCACGAGGCGGATTTCCGGGTGGTGCTCGACGTCGGCGACGCGGAACTCGACCAGGGGCGGGCCGGGTCGGAGGCGCTCTACCGGGTCGCCCAGGAGGCGCTCACCAACGCCCGCCGGCACGCCGGGGCCGACCTGGTCCGGGTGGCGGTCCGGCGCGGTGACGACGGCGCGGTCCTGGAAGTGGAGGACAACGGCCAGGGTTTCACCCCGGACACCGCGGTCGGTGGTGGGCTCAGCGGGATGCGCGAGCGCCTGGCCGTTCTCGGCGGCAGCGTACGGGTGGAGTCGAGGCCCGGACACGGCACCCGGATCGTGGCGAGTGTCCCGGCGGGGACCCGGTGACCGCCGACGCCCCGGTGCGGGTTCTCATCGCCGACGACCAGGCGCTGATCCGGGAGGGCATCGCCTCACTGCTGGGCATCGAGCCGGGTATCGAGGTGGTCGGCACCGCGGCGGACGGCCGTGCCGCGGTGGAACTCGCCCTGGCCACGGTTCCGGACGTGGTGCTCATGGACGTACGCATGCCGGTCTTGGATGGTCTTCGAGCCGCCGAACTGCTCCGCGAGAGGCTGCCGGCCTGCCGGGTGCTGATGCTGACGACCTTCGACGACGAGGAGTACGTGCTCCGCGCGCTACGGGCCGGAACCGGCGGCTACCTGCTCAAGGACCTGCCGCCACGCGACCTGGCCCGGGCCGTTCGGTTGGCTCACTCGGGTGTCGACCAGCACGACAGCGCCGTGGTGCGCCGGCTGGTGTCGGCCCTGGACCGGGGTGAACCGGTGGCGACCCCGCGGACCGACCTGACCGAGCGCGAGCACGCGGTGCTGCGGCTGATCGCCCGGGGCGCGACGAACCGGGAGATCGCCGCGAAGCTCTTCGTGAGCGAGGGGACGGTCAAGAACCACGTCTCGCACATCCTCGCGAGGCTGGGCCTGCGGGACCGGACGCAGGCCGCGATCTACGCCCGGGACCACGGCCTGCTGTGAGGGTCAGCCCTTCGGGATGTCGAAGAGTTTCGGGATGCTGGTGGCCAGGCTCAGGTCGCCCTTCGCCTTGATCTTGCCGGTCATGAACAGCATCATCGGGTTCCCGGCGCCGGTGATGGTCTTCAGGAACGTCAGCGCGTCCATGGTCATGGCCAGCCTGGGCTGGCGGACCGGCTCGCTGGTGACGGTGCAGGTCTTGTTCTCGATCACCGTCTCGTAGGTGTCCTGGCCGTTCGGCCCGCCCGTGATGATCCAGTGCATGACGGCGGCGGTGTCCCCGGCCCGCTCCGCGCGGAAGAGCGTGGGCATCCGGTTGAACACCTCGTCCAGGATCTTGGTGCGGGTGTCGGACGCCATCACCTCGGCGATCTTCGAGTCCGGGGTGGACTTGACCAGCTGAGTGAACTCCTTCGGGCCGATCGCGGCGAGCGACTCGGGGCTGAAATCCGTCATCAGTAGTCCTTTCGGGTGATCGGCCAGGCTACCCACCGGTAACCCTAGCGAGGATGCCGGTAGCCCGTGCAGTGTGCCACTCTCAAACAACTGTTGGACAGTTGCCCCGCCGGATACATAGACTCCCCAACATGTCTTTGGGGGATGCCGAGTCCGGCGGCACGGCCGCGCTCCGAGCGCTGGCCCATCCGGTTCGCCTACAGATCATGTCCCTGCTCACCGGGGCCGCGCTGACCGCCGCCGAAGTCGCGAGGGAGCTCGGGATCACCCACGCCAACGCCAGCTATCACCTGCGCAACCTCCAGTCCGGCGGCCTGATCGCGGTGGCCGGCGAGGAGAAGATCCGCGGTGGGGTGGCAAAGCGGTACCGCTACGACACCGGCTGCTGGGGAAAGCCCGGCCCGGAGGACAAGCGGGCGCTCTACCCGGCCGCCGCCAACGAGCTGATCCGCCGCTCGGCCCAGGGCAACTGGTCCGGCACCGGGGTGCTCGGGGACGGCGAATTCTGGATCGATCCACTTAAATGGCAGGAGATCCGGGACCGGATCGCCTCCGCCCTGCGCGACCTGCACGATGCCGCCCAACCGCCGCGTACCCCCGGGACGGTCCGGACCAGCACCACGATCGCGCTCTTCGAGATGAGGTCTGAATGACCGGCCCGCTGCGACATCGAAACTTCCGGCTGCTGCTGGCCGGGCGGACCGTCAACGCCCTCGGCAACTCGATCGCGCCGATCGCCCTCTCCTTCGCCGTGCTCGACCTCACCGGCTCGGTTCGCGACCTCGGTCTCGTGGTCGGCGTCCGGACCCTGACCAACGTGCTGTTCCTGCTCTTCGGCGGGGTGCTCGCGGACCGGCTGCCGCGCGGCCTGGTGCTGGTCGGCGCCGGCCTGGCCGCGGCCGTCACCCAGGGCGTGGTGGCCGCCCTGGTGCTCACCGGCACGGCGACGATCCCGCTGCTCGTCGGGATCTCCGCGATCAATGGCGTGGTGGCCGCCCTGGCCCTGCCGGCCACCGCGGCCGTGGTGCCGCAGACCGTCCCGGCGGACGTCCTCCAGCAAGCCAACGCACTCAACCGGATGTGCTCCAACGGCGCGATGATCGCTGGCGCTCCGCTCGGTGGCGTGCTGGTCGCGACCGTGGGGCCGGGTTGGGGCATCGCCGTGGACGCGGCCACCTTCGTCGCCTCGGCCTTCTGTTTCGCCTTCCTCCGGCTGGCCGCCCGGCCGGTCTCGGCGCGGCCCGGCATCATGACGGAGCTGCGCGGCGGCTGGACCGAGTTCCGCTCCCGGGAGTGGCTGTGGGTGGTGGTGGCCTGCGCCTGCATCGGCAACGTGGCGTGGTCCGGCTCGGCGAACGTGCTGGGCCCGGTGGTCGCCGACGAGACCTTCGGCCGGACCGCGTGGGGCCTGATCCTCGCGGCGCAGACCCTCGGCATGGTTGTCGGCGCCCTGGTGGCGATCCGGCTCCGGATCCGCCGGCTGCTGCTCTTCGGGACCCTCTGCTGCGCCCTCATGACGCTGCCGATGCTGGCCCTCGGGGTCTGGCCGACCGTCCCGGTGTTGCTGATCACCGGGTTCGTCGCCGGGATCGGGCTGGAGCAGTTCGGCATCGCCTGGGACACCACGATGCAGGAGCACGTACCGTCCGACAAGCTGGCGCGGGTCTACTCCTACGACATGCTCGGCTCGTTCCTGGCCATGCCTCTCGGGCAGGTGGCGGTCGGCCCGATCGCCGAGGCCGCCGGATTGAAACCCACCCTGATCGGCTGCGCGGTGCTGATGTTCCTGTCCGTCGCCGCGATGCTGCTCAGCCGTGATGTCCGTACCCTGCGTCACCGGCTGCCGGGAGACGCCGTCCAGCCCGTGAAAGAATCAGTGCCGTGACCATCCCGAACGTGCTCGCTGCCCGGTACGCCTCCGCCGACCTCGTCACCCTCTGGTCCCCGGAGGAGAAGATCCGGATGGAGCGCAAGCTGTGGCTCGCGGTCCTGAAGGCTCAGCGTGATCTCGGCGTCGATGTTCCGGAGGGCGCCGTCGAGGCGTACGAGGCGGTGCTCGACCGGGTCGACCTGGCGTCGATCGCGGCCCGTGAGCGGATCACCCGGCACGACGTGAAGGCCCGCATCGAGGAGTTCTCCGAGCTGGCCGGGTTCGAGCAGATCCACAAGGGGATGACCTCCCGCGACCTGACGGAGAACGTCGAACAGCTCCAGATCCGGGCGTCGCTCGAGCTGATCCGGGACCGGGTGGTGGCCGCGCTGTCCCGGCTCGCGGCGCTCGCCGTCGAGCACTCCGACCTGGTGCTGACCGGTCGCTCGCACAACGTCGCGGCGCAGGCGACCACGCTGGGCAAGCGGTTCGCCTCCGCGGCGGAGGAGCTGCTGATCGCGTACGAGCGTCTCGACGACCTGATCGGCCGTTACCCGCTGCGTGGCATCAAGGGCCCGGTCGGCACCGCGGCCGACCAGCTCGACCTTCTCGACGGGTCCTTCGCTTCGTTGGAAGGCCTTGAGCAGCGTGTCGCTGAGCACCTCGGCTTCAGCCGGGTGCTGTCCAGCGTCGGCCAGGTCTACCCGCGCTCGCTCGACTTCGACGTGGTCTCGGCGCTGGCCCAGATCGTCGCCGGCCCGTCGTCGCTGGCCACCACCATCCGGCTGATGGTCGGCCAGGAGCTGGTGACCGAGGGCTTCAAGCCCGGCCAGGTCGGCTCCTCGGCGATGCCGCACAAGATGAACACCCGGTCCTCGGAGCGGGTCAACGGCCTCGCGGTGATCGTCCGCGGCTACCTGTCGATGACCGGCGAGCTGGCCGGCGACCAGTGGAACGAGGGCGACGTCTCCTGTTCCGTGGTGCGCCGGGTCGCGCTGCCGGACGCGTTCTTCGCCACCGACGGGCTCTTCCAGACGTTCCTCACGGTGCTCGACGAGTTCGGGGCGTACCCCGCGGTGATCGCCCGGGAGCTGGACCGCTTCCTGCCCTTCCTGGCCACCACGAAGGTCCTGGTCGCGGCGGTGCGCAAGGGCGTCGGCCGGGAGGTCGCGCACGAGGTGATCAAGGAGCACGCGGTCGCCGTGGCGCTGGCCATGCGGGAGAAGGGCGCCGCGGTCAACGACCTGTTCGACCGGCTGGCCGCCGACGAGCGCCTGCGGCTCTCGCGCGCCGAGATCGACACGCTGGTCGCGGACCGCGCCGCGTTCGTCGGCGCGGCCCCTGCGCAGGTCCAGGCGGTTGCCGCGCGGATCGGCGAGATCGTGGCGCAAAACCCCCAAGCGGCGGGGTACGATCCCGCGCCCATCCTCTGACGAAGGTGTGGTCCGGGCGCTCCGTGCGCCCGGACCACTCTTCTTCTAGACGCCGGCCACCGAGGTGATCCACGCCCGGTTGTAGGCGACGCTGCCGTAGTACTGCCGGCTCGTGCCGTCGGCGGTCGACGCGACACCCACCTGGGCGCCGTTGTAGACCTGCGGCCCACCCGAGTCGCCCCGCCAGGCGTTGCCGTTGACGCGGGTGCTGGCGATCGCCCGGCCGTTGTAGGCGTCGGTCGCGTTGGTCGACGTCACCGAGACCGTGGCGGTCTTCAGCGTGGTCGACGCGGAGCAGCCGGAGTAGCAGGTCATGCCCCAGCCGTAGATGCTGTTGGTGGAGCCGACCGGCGGGTACGCGCTGGACAGCGGCATGTAGCTGGTGCTCACCGAGCTGCTCAGGCGCAGCAGCGCGAGGTCGTACCGGGTGGAGCTGGACGAGACGGTCCGGGTGACGCCGCCGGAGGTCCGGTTCACGCTGCCGACGCGTACCGACATCGTCCCGCTGACGCAGTGCCGTGCGGTGAGCACGTAGTTGGCCGAGATGATCGTTCCGGAGCAGGTGAAGCTGCCGTTGCTGAAGACGGCCGCGGCCCAGGGCGCGGAGGAGACCGTGCTTCCGCCGATGATGTAGGGGGTGACCGGGTCGGCGGCCTGCGCGGCGGAGGGGGCGACCAGGGTCGCGATCACACCGGCGGTGGCGGCCAGAAGGCGAATGCGCACGTCGAGTTTCCTTTCTGGGGATCGGGTCGACGAGGTACGCGTATTGATCCAATCGAATTCGATGGATGAAACCTAGGTCGCCGGTGCCGCCGGTCTCTCAGCCCAATTGATACATATCACTGTGGGATGTCCCTGGATTCGACACGCCTTGCCTGCTCAATGACGCTCGGGTCGGCCTGCCGACACCGACCCGTGGGTCGTCGCAAGGCCTCACCAGGTAGGCTTCGGGCTGCTTACATCTATCAGTCAGGAGTGCCCGTGGCTCGCGTCGTGGTCGACGTCATGCTCAAGCCGGAGATCCTGGACCCGCAGGGTCAAGCGGTGGCCAATGCGCTGCCCCGGCTCGGCGTCACCGATGTCTCGTCTGTCCGCATCGGTCGTCGGATCGAGATCGATTTCACCGGGGAGGCCGACCTCGATCGGGCCCGGGAGATCGCCGACAAGCTGCTCGCCAACCCGGTGATCGAGGACTACGAGGTTCGCCTCGTCGAGGGCGCGGAGGTCGCCTGACCATGCGGATCGGTGTGGTCACCTTCCCTGGCTCACTGGACGACGGGGACGCCGCCCGCGCCGCCCGGATCGCCGGGGCCGAGGCCGTGCGTCTCTGGCACGGCGACCCGGATCTGCACGGGGTCGACGCGGTCGTCCTTCCCGGCGGGTTCTCGTACGGCGACTATCTGCGCTGCGGCGCCATCGCCCGGTTCGCGCCGGTGATGGAGTCCATCATCGATGCGGCACGTGGCGGTCTGCCCGTGCTCGGCATCTGCAACGGTTTCCAGGTCCTCTGCGAGGCGCACCTGCTGCCCGGCGCGCTGACCCGGAACCAGCACCTGCACTTCCGCAACCGCGACCAGTGGCTCAAGGTCGAGGCCACCGGCACCGCCTGGACCAACGGCTTCACCCCCGGTCAGGAGATCCTGATCCCGGTGAAGAACGGTGAAGGCTGCTTCGTCGCGGACACGCACACGCTCGACGCGCTCGAGGCCGAGGGCCGGGTCATCGCCCGCTACATCAAGGGCAACCCGAACGGCTCGCAGCGCGACATCGCCGGAATCACCAACGAGGCCGGCAACGTCGTCGGCATCATGCCGCACCCGGAACACGCCGTGGAGGCGCTGACCGGCCCGTCGCTCGACGGCCTCGGCTTCTTCACCTCCGTCCTGCGCAGCCTGGCGAAGGACGGTCAGCTCGCAGGGGGACAACAGTGACGACGCAGCAGAGTGGCTTCGCTGCGACCGACGTGCTCGCCACCGGCTCCGACGAGCCCGACACCGTCGAGCGGGCGGAGAAGTCCCCGGACGATCTCCAGCCCTATGGTGATCTGGGCCTGAAGGACGACGAGTACGCCAAGATCCGGGAGATCCTCGGCCGCCGGCCGACCGCCTCCGAACTGGCGATGTACTCGATCATGTGGAGTGAGCACTGCTCGTACAAGTCGAGCAAGGTGCACCTCAAGCAGTTCAGCGAGAAGGCCCCGAAGAACGTCCGGATGCTGGCCGGCATCGGTGAGAACGCCGGTGTGGTGCAGATCTCCGAGAAGATCGCGGTCACCTTCAAGGTCGAGTCGCACAACCACCCCAGCTACGTGGAGCCCTACCAGGGCGCGGCCACCGGTGTCGGCGGCATCGTCCGCGACATCCTGGCCATGGGCGCCCGGCCGGTCGCGGTGATGGACCCGCTGCGCTTCGGTGCGGCCGACCACCCCGACACCGCCCGGGTGCTGCCCGGCGTGGTGGCCGGCATCGGTGGCTACGGCAACTGCCTGGGCCTGCCCAACATCGGTGGCGAGATCGTCTTCGACCCCTGCTACCAGGGCAACCCGCTGGTCAACGCGCTGTCGATCGGTGTCCTGCCGGTCGAGCGGCTCCAGAAGAAGGAAGCCACCGGCACCGGCAACATCGTGGTGCTCCTCGGCGCGCGTACCGGCCGGGACGGCATCGGCGGTGTCTCCGTGCTGGCCTCGGCGACCTTCGACGAGGAGGCCGAGCAGCGCCGCCCGTCGGTGCAGGTCGGCGACCCGTTCATGGAGAAGCTCCTGATCGAGAGCTGCCTCGAGCTGTACGACGCCGGCCTGGTCAGCGGCATCCAGGACCTCGGCGGCGCAGGCCTCACCTGTGCCCTCACCGAGACCGCCGCGGCCGCCGGCACCGGCATGCGGGTCTGGCTGGAGCGGGTCCCGCTGCGCGAGGCGTCGATGTCGCCGACCGAGATCCTGGCCAGCGAGTCCCAGGAGCGCATGCTCCTGATCGTCACGCCGGAGAACCTGGACGCGGTGCTCAAGGTCGCCGAGAAGTGGGGCGTCTGGGCCACCGCCATCGGCGAGGTCACCGCGGCCGCCGAGGACGGCACCCCGGGCCGCCTGCACATCACCTGGAACGACCACGTCGTCGTGGACGTGCCGCCGGGTTCGCTCGCCGACGACGGCCCGGTCTACAACCGGCCGTTCCGCGAGCCGAACGACCTGATGCTGCTCCAGGCCGACCGTGCCGAGACGCTGCCCCGCCCGTCGACCGGCGACGAGCTGCGCGCCACCCTGCTGCGGATGGCCGGCTCGCCGAACCTGTGCGACAAGACCTGGGTCACCGAGCAGTACGACCGGTATGTGCTCGGCAACACGATCCTGGCCCAGCCGGAGGACTCCGGGGTGCTGCGGATCGACGAGGAGACCGGGCTCGGGGTCGCGCTGTCCGTCGACGGGAACGGGCGGTTCGCCCGCCTCGACCCGTACGAGGGCGCCCGGCTCGCGCTCGCCGAGTCGTACCGGAACGTGGCCGTCACCGGCGCCGAGCCGGTCGCGATCACCGACTGCCTCAACTTCGGCTCCCCCGAGGACCCGACCGTGATGTGGCAGTTCTCCGAGGCTTGCCGTGGTCTCGCCGACGGCTGTCTGGAGCTGGGCACCCCGGTCACCGGTGGCAACGTCAGCTTCTACAACCAGACCGGCGCGGCCGCCATCCACCCGACCCCGGTGGTCGGCGTGCTCGGTGTCTTCGACGACGTGTCCCGCCGCATCCCGATGGGCTTCCCGCCGCCCGCCAAGGCCGGCGGCGACCTGCTCTTCCTGCTCGGCGAGACCCGCGTGGAGCTGTCCGGCTCGGAGTGGGCCTGGGTGACCCACGGCCACCTCGGCGGTCGCCCGCCGAAGGTCGACCTCGCGGCCGAGCAGGCGCTCGCCAAGGTGATGGCCCAGGCCTCGCGGTCCGGGCTGGTCAGCGCGGCGCACGACCTCTCCGACGGTGGTCTGGCGCAGGTGCTGGTGGAGAGCACGCTGCGGCGCGGCATCGGCGCCAAGGTGACCTTCCCGGAGGACGGCAACTCGCCGTTCGTCCACCTGTTCAGCGAGTCCGCGGGCCGCGTGCTCGTGGCCGTGCCGCGCGGGCACGACAAGGCGTTCCTCGCCCTCGTGGCGGAGCACGGCGTGCCGGTCACCCCGCTCGGTGTCACCTCCGAGGAGCCGGCGCTCCAGGTGGAGGGCCAGTTCAGCATTCCGCTGGACGAACTGCGCGAGGTCTGGTCGTCGACGCTGCGGAACCTGTTCGGCGGCACCGCCGAGCTGATCAACCGGCACGCCGACACCGAGCCCGCCGAGCAGCCCGAGCAGGTCGAGGCGCCCGCCCCGGTCCGCTCGGTCACGCTCGAGCTGAGCCCGCAGGTGCCGGGTGGGCCGATCAACCCGTCGGCCGACGCCTGAGCAAGCCATAGAAGAAGGGCCCCGCGCGGATCGCGCGGGGCCCTTCTTCTATGCGTCCGGTTTAGTTGCCGTCCCAGTCGCGGTTCGGGCGAGGATTCCCGTACGTGCCACGCTGCTGGTCGCCGTAGCCACCCTGCTGCTGGTCGTAGCCGCCGTAGTTCCCGCCCTGCTGCTGGTCGTAGCCACCGTCGTCGTAGCCGCCGCCCTGCTGCTGCGGGTAGCCGCCCTGCTGCTGGTCGTACCCTCCGCCGTAGTTGCCGCCCTGCTGCTGGTCGTAACCGCCGGCGTCCTGACCGCCCCAGCCACCCTGGTCGCCGTAGCCACCCTGCTGGTCGTAACCGCCCTGGTCGTAGCCGCCGCCACCGTAGTTGCCACCCTGCTGCTGCGGGTAGCCGCCCGGCTCGGGCTGGTAGAGGTTGGTGTGCTCGTCGTACCGCTGCGGCTGCTCCGGCTGGTACAGGTTGGTGTGCTCGTCGTAGCGCTGCTGGCCCGGGTCGTTGTAGCCACCCTGGCCGGCCTCGTTGTAGCCACCCTGGTCGGCCGCGCCGTAACCGCCGCCCTGCTGCCCGTAGGTCTGCGTGGCGCCACCGTAGGCGCCGCCCTGGTCGGCACCCCACTGGTTACCGCCGCCGGCGAAGCCACCGCCGGCCGGCATCGGAGCGCCGTACGGGTCCGGGAACTCGTCCTCGACCGGCGGCCGGTGGATCATCGTGGGGGCGTCGGCCAGGCTGCCGCCGCGCTGAGCACCCATGCCGCCCGCCGGAGCGACCATCGTGGCGTCGCCGCCGCGGCCACCGCCGACCGGCGCGGCCACCCGGGTGGCGTCGAAGCCACCGGCCGCCGCCGGGACGGCCTTGCCGAGGCCGGTGTCCGAGCCGAGCTCGTTCGCGTTCTTACGCCGCATCCAGACCAGCACCATGGCGCCGATACCGGCGGCCACCAGCAGCACACCCATGATGATGAGCAGCCAGTTGCTGCCCTCTTCCTCGGTGTTGGAGGCGTTGTCCAGCCCCTGGTCGACCAGCGGCGCCGTGGTCTGGCCGGGCGCCTCCTCGGTGATCTCCTCCTCCGGCGCGGCACTCGTCGAGGTGCTCGCGGCCGGGGTCGGGGAGGTGGTCTCCGCGGCGACCTTCTTGATGGTCAGCGGCACGTTGACGGTCCGGCCGGCGGTGCCCTCCACCCGCACCGTGGTGGACTCGTAGCCGTCCTTGGCCGCGCCCACCGTGATCGAGCCGGCCGCGATCGGCTCGGCGTCCGACGAGGAGAAGGCGTAGCCGCCGTCGCTGCCCGTGGTGGTGCTGTACGAGTGGCCCGCGCTGTCCTGGATCGCGACCTGCACACCGGAGACCCGGGCGCCGCCGTCGTCCTTGATGCGGCCGCTGACCTGGCGGACGTTGGTCGGCGCCGCGGGCCCGTTGACGGTGATCGTCTCGGAGGCGGTGCCGGTCTCGCCGTTCAGCGTGGCGGTCACGGTGACCGTGATGGAGCGTTTCTGCCCGGCGCTCACGGTCGGCGCGGTGAGCGTGGCGTCGAAGTCCTCGGTGGCGTCGGGCTGAATCGGCTGGCCTGAGGGACTGCATTGACCGGTGCAGCTCATGCCGCTGACCTTGATGGAGGCCCGGTTGTCACCCTGCTGATCTTCGCCCCCGGGGTTACGCACGGTGTACTGCATGGTTACAGTACTTCCAGAGTCGACCTCGGTATTCGAGAGCTGGATCTGGATGTCTGGGGGGTCAGCCAGGGCAGGAGATTGCACACCGGCCACCAAGCCGGCGGCCAGCGCCAGGAACGCACCGGCCTGGGCCGTCCGGGCTCGTAGGTGCGTGGTCACGTCCACCGCCTTCCGGTCGCGCGGTTCCCGGTTTCGGGTGCCCGGTGAGATCCCGCGACGTGTACACCGTCGGCAACTATGCCTTGTCATACGTCACTCGCGCGACCCAGGGCGGTGTGCCGTTGTCGGCAGACCGGGTCGTATTGTCCTGACATGTCACCTGCGCACAATAATTCCGAGTCGGTGGCGGAGGCGTTGGACGCGCTGGACCGGGGTGTCGAACCCGGCCGCGTGGTCCTCCGTGACGCGGTGCGAGCACTGCTGACCGAGTTGTCCCGCCGAGCGCCTGGCCGTTCGGTGGAGGTGCGAATTCCACCTTTCGGCGCGATTCAGTGCGTTGCCGGTCCGCGGCACACCCGCGGCACACCGCCCAATGTGGTCGAAACGGATCCGATGACCTGGCTGCTCCTGGCTTCCGGGCGTCTCGACTGGCCGGCCGCGGTCGCAGACGGGCGCCTCCGGGCCAGCGGGGTAAGGACCGATCTCACCGAGTACCTGCCGCTCATCGGTCGATGAGCCCGGGTGCCCTCCCCTCCGGCTCGCGTACACTGGGCGGTCGGACGGACCAGCGAGTTCGCGGTCCGTGCAGACCCTGACATGAGGGAGCGAGCAGGTGCCCCGAGGCGACGGCCGATTGACCGACGATCTCGACCCCCAGGAGCGCGGCCCCCAGGATGCCTGCGGCGTCTTCGGCGTCTGGGCCCCCGAGGAAGAGGTCGCGAAACTCACCTACTTCGGGCTCTACGCACTTCAGCACCGCGGCCAGGAGGCAGCCGGCATCGCGGTGAGTGACGGCTCCGGCGTGGTGGTCTACAAGGACATCGGCCTGGTCTCTCAGGTCTTCGACGAGCCGACCCTGGCCAGCCTGCGGGGCCACCTCGCGATCGGCCACGCACGCTACTCCACGACCGGCGGCTCCAACTGGGAGAACGCGCAGCCCACCATCCGGGCGACCTCGGCCGGCACGACGATCGCGCTGGCCCACAACGGCAACCTGGTCAACACCGCCGAGCTGGCCAAGGAGGTCGCCGCCCGCGGCCTCGAGGTGGGCGACGCCACCTCCGACACCGCCCTGGTGACCACCCTTCTGGCCGGTCGCCCCGACCTTTCGGTCGAGGCCGCGGCGCTCGAGCTGCTGCCGACTCTGCGGGGCGCCTTCAGCTTCGTCTTCATGGACGAGCACACGCTGTACGCGGCTCGCGATCCGCAGGGTGTCCGGCCCCTGGTGCTGGGCCGGATGGAGCGCGGCTGGGTGGTCGCGAGCGAGACCGCCGCGCTGGACATCACCGGCGCCAGCTTCGTCCGTGAGGTCGAGCCGGGCGAGATCATCGCGATAGACGAGCACGGTCTGCGGTCCAGCCGGTTCGCCGCCCCGGAGCCCAAGGGCTGCCTCTTCGAGTATGTGTACCTCGCCCGCCCGGACACCACGATCGCCGGCCGCAACATCTACTCGGCCCGCGTCGAGGTCGGCCGCAAGCTGGCCAAGGAGCACCCGGTCGCGGCGGACCTGGTGATCGGCGTGCCCGAGTCCGGCATTCCCGCCGCTATCGGGTATGCGGAAGCCTCCGGTATCCCGTACAGCGCCGGTTTCATGAAGAACGCGTATGTCGGCCGGACCTTCATCCAGCCGTCGCAGACCATCCGGCAGCTCGGCATCCGGCTGAAGCTGAACCCGCTGCGCGAGGTGGTCCGCGGCAAGCGGATCGTCGTGGTCGACGACTCGATCGTCCGCGGGAACACCCAGCGCGCCCAGATCCGGATGCTGCGTGAGGCCGGCGCCCTCGAGGTGCACGTGCGGATCTCCTCGCCGCCGGTGAAGTGGCCGTGCTTCTACGGCATCGACTTCGCCACCCGGGCCGAGCTGATCGCCAACGGCCTGGAGATCGACGGGATCCGCCGCTCGATCGGCGCCGACAGCCTCGGTTACGTCTCGCTGGACGGACTCGTCCAGGCGACCGAGCAGCCGAAGTCCCGGCTCTGCATGGCCTGCTTCGACGGGGAGTACCCGATCGAGCTGCCGGCCGGCGACCTGATCGGCAAGCACGTCCTGGAGGGGGTCGGCCGGCGTGCCAGCATGCCGGGCGCCACGAAGGAGGCGGCCACGGCCGCGGTCGCCGACCTCGAGTCCGACTACGAGACCCGCGAGTATGCGGGCGACGATCGGACGGCATCGGCGCCGCTGGTCGCCAGCCCCGGCGGCGCGAACGCGCTGCACCACCCGTGATATCAGTTTCACAGAACCGCTAAGGGGAGAACCGTGACGCACGTGTCCGAGCGCAGCAGTGCCGGATCCAACGGCGCCGAAGGAGGCGACCGTCAGCTGTGGACGGCCGGCTCCGGCCGGGGCGCGCGCAAGCGCCCGGCCACGTACGCGGAAGCGGGTGTCTCCATCCACGCCGGCGACCGGGCCGTCGAGCTGCTCAAGTCCAAGGTGAAGAAGACCTCCCGGCCCGAGGTGATCGGTGACCTGGGCGGCTTCTCCGGCCTGTTCCGGCTGAACACGGCGAAGTACAAGAGCCCGATCCTGGCCTCCTCCACCGACGGCGTGGGCACCAAGCTGGTCATCGCCCAGCAGCTCGACATCCACGACACGATCGGCATCGACCTGGTCGCCATGGTCGTGGACGACCTGGTGGCCTGCGGCGCGGAGCCGCTGTTCCTGCTCGACTACATCGCCTGCGGCGAGGTCGTCCCGGACAAGGTCGCCGAGATCGGTGCCGGCATCGCCGACGGCTGCCGGTACGCCGGCTGTGCCCTGCTGGGCGGCGAGACCGCCGAGCACCCGGGCGTGCTGCGCCCGGACGAGTACGACGTCTCCGCCACCGGCGTCGGCGTGGTCGAGGAGAGCGAGATCCTCGGCAAGGAGCGGGTCGAGCTGGGCGACGCGATCATCGCGATGCGCTCGTCCGGTCTGCACTCCAACGGCTACTCGCTGGTCCGGCACGTGCTGCTGGGCGCCGGCCGGATGCGGCTGGACACCGTGGTCGACGACTTCGGCACGCAGCGCACCCTGGGTGAGGAGCTGCTCACCCCCACCAAGATCTACGCCAAGGACTGCCTCGGCCTGATCGAGGAGACCGAGGTCCGGGCGTTCTCGCACGTCACCGGCGGCGGCATCCCCGGCAACCTGAACCGGGTCCTCCCCGACACCATGGACGCCGTGGTGGACCGTTCGACGTGGCGCCCGCAGCCGATCTTCGACCTGATCCAGGCCAAGGGCCGGATCGAGGACACGGAGATGGAGGCCACCTTCAACATGGGCGTCGGCATGTTCGCGGTCGTCTCCTCCGACGACGCGGACCGTGCGATGGCGTACCTGACCGGCCGCGGCGTCGAGGCGTGGCAGGTGGGCGAGGTCGTCGAGGGCACCGGTGAAGTGCAGATGATGAGCTCGTACACCCGCGGCTGACTGCCAGGTATTTCTGGTTGGTAACAGTCCGAGCGTGAAATGATCCGCGTGTGTCGATGTCCGGCACATGCGGATCTTTCGCGTTCTGGTGGACTGGGTGCCCTAACCTGACCGGGCGGCTAGCGCCGCACGGTCCGACCCGGGCGGCTGGCGCCGCACGGGTCACTGGCTCAAGGTTTTCCAACGGGGCGAGCTGAGTGCGTTTGTCAGCGGTCACCGGTGGAGGCCGGACGGAGGTGCGTGACCATGGCGGTCGCGTGGAGCGGGATGCGGGGCGTCTCGGCGGAGCCTGGGTACGTTGTCATGCAGCCCACTACGCTCTGCAATCTGGCGTGCGACTACTGCTACCTGCCGTTCCGGCGGGAGAACCGGAAGATGCCGGTCGCGGTGGCCGAGGCGGTGGCGGCCGGAGTCGCCGGCTTCGCGCGTACCGGGAGGTTCTCGGTCGTGTGGCACGGGGGTGAGCCGCTCGCGGCGGGCCGGGACCACCTGGCCGCGCTGTTCGCGCCGTTCGGCGCGGGTGTCGAGCATCATGTGCAGACCAACGCCACCCTGATCGACGACGACTGGTGCGAGTTCTTCACCGAGCACGACGTCCGCGTCAGCGTCAGCGTGGACGGGCCGCGCCGGCGTAACGGTGACCGGGTGGACCGGGGCGGCAAACCCGCCTACGACCTGATCGTCCGCGGCATCGACCGGCTGCGCGCCCACGGCATCCCGTTCTCCACCCTGTGCGTGGTCGGTGATCCCGGTCCCGGCGTCGCCACCGAGCTGTACGAGTACTTCCTCGGCCTGGGCTGCGAGGTGCTCGGCATAAACGTGGAGGAGTTGGAGGGCGTCAACACCCGGCTGAACCGGCACGATCCGGCCGCGGTGAGCGCCTTCTGGGCCGAGCTGGTCGGAGCGTGGCGCCGCGATCCGCGGATCCACCTGCGGGAGGTCGAGTGGTCGCTGCGCTACGCCGCCGCGGTCCTCGACGGCAGCGCCGACGAGTTGCTCCCACGCCGGCACGACCCGATCCCGACGATCGCCCACGACGGGTCGGTGATCCTGCTCTCGCCCGAGCTGGCCGGCTTCCACGACCCGCGGTACGGCGACTTCACCAGTGGCAACGTGCTGACCACCCCGTTGCCGGAGATCCTGGCCGGCGCCACCGGGACGCCCTGGATCCAGGAGTTCCTCCGCGGTGTCGAGGCATGCCGAGGCGCCTGCCCCTACTTCGGCTTCTGCGGTGGCGCACACGCCGCCAACCGGTACTTCGAACACGGCAGGTTCGACGTCACCGAGACGGACCACTGCCGGAACAGCAAGATTCGCCTATTGGAGGGAGTGCTGGACCATGCCCGAGATCACGAGCCCACGGCTGTCTGACGGCGTGGAGACGGATCCGGTGACGGCACGGGTGCACGACACCCGAGCCGGACTGGCCGCGCTCATCGCGGAGGCGGAAGAGGCCCGCAGGCAGCGCGCCGAGGAGACGCCGCAGGATGGCGGATCGGCGGTCTGCGCCTGGAACCACTTCGAGAACATTCCTACGTTCTACAACTGGAACAACCGGCCACGCTGACGCGTGATTCGGTCGAAGCCCACGCGGAGAGAGCCCGCGTGGGCTTCGTTGTCAACCGTAGGAATCGTGACCACGTGACACACCGGAGCACGCGGTCAATCCGCGTGCTCTGTGCCAAACGGGGTCAGCGCCGCCTTGTCGGCGACCAAGGGTCCTGGTCCCAGGTGTCCTGGTCGTCGTCCGCAGCGTCGTCCTCGTCATCGTCGACGAACTCGTCGTTGTCGTCGTCGAAGTGACGGTCCGATTGGCGGGCACCCGCCAATTCGCGCTGCAAGGCGGTGAGGTCGGTGTTCGGGGAGTGATACTTCAACTCCCGGGCCACCTTCGTCTGCTTGGCCTTAGCACGGCCGCGCCCCATGGCTCGACCCCCTCGCACAGAATTCGGGGCAGCCCGAAGGCGGTCCCCGATGACGTCAGGCATCTCTCGTGGGTCTTACGGTACATGGACGATGGCGCGTTCGGCACCTCGGGTTGCGTGTGACACTGCCGCGCGTCGCGGATGAGCTTCTCCAGCGGCGCGCGGCAGGCCCTCGAAGTCCTCAGCCGAGGTAGATCGAGCGGAGGCGGCCGACCTCCGCCATCCGCCGCTCAGCGAGCCGGTCGGCGGCGATCGCGGGCGGCACACCCTCGTCGCCGGCGAGCTGAAGGATGCGCCCGGTGGTCTCGAAGATCCCGGTGGCCCGCAGCTTGGCCCGCTCGAAGTTGAAGCCCTGGATCTCGTCGGCCACCTGGATGACGCCGCCGGCGTTCACCAGATAGTCCGGGGTGTAGAGGATGCCGCGGTCCTCCAGCAGCTTGCTGACGCCGGGGTGGGCCAGCTGGTTGTTGGCCGCGCCGGTCACCACCCGGGCCCGCAGCACCGGGACCGTGTCGTCGTTCAGCGCGCCGCCGAGGGCGCACGGGGCGTAGACGTCGATGTCCGAGGTGATCAGGGCGGTCGTGTCCGGCACCAGCGTGATCTGCGGGTGGGTGGTGCGGGCCCAGGTGCGGGCGGCCTCGCTGACATCGGTTGCGACCACCGCGGCGCCGTCGTCGAGCAGGTGCCCGCACAGGTACCGGCCGACCTTGCCGAGACCGGCGACACCGACCGTGCGGCCCCGCAGCGACGGGGTGCCCCAGGTGTGCTCGGCGGCGGCGCGCATGCCCTGGAAGACGCCCCAGGCGGTGAGCACCGAGGAGTCGCCGGCGCCACCGTGCTCCACGCTGCGGCCGGTCGCGTACCGGGTCTCGCGGGCGACCACGTCCATGTCCTGCACGTAGGTGCCGACGTCGCAGGCGGTGTAGTAGCGGCCGTTCAGGGACTCGACGAACCGCCCGTACGCCCGGAGCAGCGCCTCACTCTTCAGCCGGGCCGGGTCGCCCCAGATGACCGCCTTGCCGCCGCCCAGGTCCAGTCCGGCCAGGGCGTTCTTGTAGGCCATGCCGCGGGAGAGGTTGAGCACGTCGGCGAGGGCGTCCGACTCGCACTCGTACGGGTAGAAGCGGGTGCCGCCGAGCGCGGGACCGAGCGCCGTGGAGTAGATGCCGATGATCGCCTTCAGGCCGGTCTCCCGGTCCTGACAGAAGACGACCTGTTCGTGCCCATTGGCGTCAAACACGTCCATGGTTGGACTCCTGATCTCTTGCGAGGCCTTCGTGGGGCCATGTTCCCGGCGGGGTTGAGCCGGTCACCAGGAGCGTAGTCGTGCGAATGGCGCGGCGATTACGTCCGTGCGGGAAGTTCCACACGGCCGATTTCGTGAAAGGATCGCGCCGTGCCGTCACTGTTCGCGTCGTACCTACGGGTTTACGAGCCACTGACCGCCTTCGACCGGGAGCGGCAGGTCTTCTGGCGTGAGTACGCGCGGGAGGGCCGCGACCTGGGCCTCGTGGAGGGCCCGGCCCGCCAGCGCACCGCCGTGCTGGAGGCGCTCGGCGCCGGCTGGACCCGGCTGCCCGACCTGCCCGACGAGGCCTATGTCCTGGAGTGGGACGGCGCCGTTCTGGTCTGTCCGTGGAACCTGCGCCTGCGGGTGGCCGAGGCCGCGCTGAACGCGCGTGACGGTGTGCCGGCCGTGCTGGCCGACGCCTTCGTGCCGCCGGTGCTGGCCGGTCAGGCGAAGGCGGTGGTGGAGGACTGGCGCAGCGGCGCCAAGGTCCTCGAGCAGGGCGTGCCCCGGGTGCACGAGCAGATCTCCACGTGGGGTGTGCCGTTGCGCTGGTTCGCCTTCGTCGACCTGGAGGAGCGGGAGATCTCGCTGGCCAGCCGGCGGCGGGTGCTGCGCTACCGGACCGAGATCTCGAAGGCGCGGCGCCGTGCCCACCGGGCGGTCTCGGTGCTGCGCAAGTCGCTGGGCGACGCGCCGATCACCGAGGCGGTCGAGGAGGGCACTCGCTGGCTGGAGGAGTTCCATCCACGGTCGGTGGTGGAGCTCGACTACGGCGGGCTCGTCAACCTCCTCCCGGAGGACAGCCTGACAGCGGACGATTCCCCCGGACTGGTGGCAGCCGGACTTTCGGCACTTTCTCGCGGTGACGCTGAGTCAGCAACCGAGGCATATGAGGACCTGGTGGCGCGCTGGCGTGTCGTCCAACTTCTTGAACGGTGCAATTGACCTGCGGAAATGGGACAGACGGGCACGTAACTCTGCCCGTGGAAGCGCTCCCGAAGCGAGCACTCTTCGTAATCACTGCTGGGCGAAGCGTGATAATCGGACTAAACGAGACACTATCTGGCGTAGAAAACACGCAAAAATCGGGCATGCTTCATCCGTCTATCTGGGGACGTTCGTCCGTTCGGCCCATGTCGGACATCGGGGACTAGCCGGACCATGAGAGACGCACCGGCCGGCGGGACCCCGGCCGATGTTTTTAGGCACCTGTGGAGGAGTGACCGATGGCATCGCGTACGCACGATCCTGAGCCGCTACTAACGCCGGCCGAGGTGGCGTCGATGTTCCGTGTCGACCCGAAGACCGTGACTCGGTGGGCGAAGGCGGGCAAGCTCAGCGCAATTCGCACGTTGGGTGGCCACCGTCGCTACCGGGAGTCGGAGGTTCGTGCCCTGCTGCAGGGGCAGATTCCCACGCAGCGCCAGGGCGACTGACCCAGTCGACCGAAAATCGTTGCAAGGGGCGAACGCTGGGGAAGGCGATCGCCCCTTCTTCGTTGGAAGCCTTTGTTTTGAAGGCGCCGGCATTCGTCGGCGCCTTCTTCCTTTTCCGGGGTACGGGGAAGTCAGTCGACCAATACGGCGACAGTGCCGTCGATGCCGCGCCGCAGTCGGCTGCCGAGCATGGTCAGCCGTCCGACGATTCCGTACTTCTTCTTGATGCCCTCGCCGACGCGCAGCCGGTCGTCGTGGTCGCCGATCCGCGCGGTCGCCTCGATCGCCTCGCCGGTGGGGTTGCCCCGCATGTCGCAGGCGGCCACCGTGACCCGCCCGCTGTTGCGGATCCGCTTCAGCTTTCCGCTGCCCGCCACGGTCCAGAAGCCCAGACCGGAACCGTCGCGTATCACCCACAGCGGGGTCGACACCGCCCGCCCGTCCCGGCGGAACGTGGTGAGCAGGACGTACTTCTCCGAGCCTAGTTGCTCCAGTGCGGCCATGCGTCAAGAGTAGTGACCATGACAGAGCCGACGACCGGTGACGCCTTCGGCGAGATGATCCGGGACGCGTACGCCGTGCACATCGGGGCCGGACGGCGTCCGCTGGCCGGCGGGCGGTACCCGCGCCCGGTGATCGAGGTGATCGAGCGCGACGACGGGCTGATCAACGGGGCGCTCGCGGCCCACTACCTGAGTGAGCCGGCGGACTGGCGGCCCTTCGACCACCGGGCCATGACGTTCTGCCGGGGCCGGGTGCTCGACGTCGGGGTGGGCGCCGGGCGGTCGGCCATCGAGTTGCAGCGCCGGGGGATCGCGGTCACCGGGCTGGACACCTCGGCCGGCGCGATCGAGGTGGCCCGGAAGCGGGGGCTGCGCGACACCGTGCTGAACACGGTGGACGAGTTCTCCCGCGCCAGCGTCCGGTACGACACGTTCCTGCTGCTCGGCAACAACCTGGGGCTGATCGAGGGCCGGGAGCGGGCGCCGGCGTTCCTGGCCGCGCTGGCCCGGCTGGCGGCGCCCGGCGCGCGGATCGTGGCGCAGGGCACCGACCCGTACGGGACGACCGATCCGGTGCAGGTGGCCTATCACGAGGAGAACCGGGCCCGCGGGCGGTTCGGCGGGCAGCTGCGGATCCGGCTGCGCTACCGGGAGGTGGCCAGTGCCTGGTTCGACTACCTGAACTGCTCGGTCGACGAGCTGGAGGAGCTGCTCAAGGGCACCGCTTGGCGCCTGAAATCCATCGACGACCACGATCACCCGTACTACCTTGCGGTCATGGAGTTGATGGAATGACAGTTCTCAACCGCGACCAGGTGCGCCTCAGCAAGCGGATGTCCCTGGTCCTGCGGCACCGGCCGGAGACGGCCGGCCTGACCCTCGACGCGAACGGCTGGGTGCCGGTCGCCGAGCTGCTGGCCGCCCTCGGCGTCACCCGTGCCGAGCTCGACCAGGTGGTCGCGCACAACGACAAGGCACGCTTCGCGGTGTCCACCGGCCCGGACGGGGTCGACCGGATCCGGGCCAGCCAGGGGCACTCCCGGCGGGTCGCCGTGGATCTCGATCTGCCGCCCGCGGTCCCGCCCGCCGAGCTGTTCCACGGCACCCCGCGGGCGAACCTGGAGGCGATCCTCCGGGAGGGGTTGCGCCCGCGGAGCCGTCATCACGTACACCTGTCGGTCGACGTGCCGACGGCCGTGACCGTCGGTCGCCGGCGCTCGCCGGACGTGGTCGTCCTCCGCGTCGCGGCGGGGGTGATGGCGGAGCAGGGGCACGTGTTCCACCGCAGTGACAACGGGGTATGGCTTACCGCGATCGTGCCGTCACAGCACTTATCGGAAAAACGGACAAATCCGTAATCTGCCAGGTTGATCGACCATCCACTGTGTCCGGACTTCGGTTCTCCGGACAGCGGCGGGTCGCCGCCGTTAGCTTGGACGGATGGGGAGGGTCACTCGGCGTCAGCTCACCGACCTGCCCGGCACCCTGAGTCTGCTCATCGCCCTCGTGCTGGCATCGATTCTGGCCGTTCTCGCCTTCGGTCTCCCCGCCCTGGACCGGGCCGTTCCGGCCGAACGACCGGTCGCGGCCGGTGAGCCTTACCGGGTCGCCGCGGGCGTGACGATCGTGCCGCCGGACGGGGCGAGCCTCGACGCCACCGGCACCAGGCCGGGCGCCGAGCGCGGGACCGCACTGTTCCGGCTCGGCCGCGTGCAGTACGCGATCGGCGTCGAACCCTTCAAGGGCGACCTCACCGCCGCGGCCGTCCGGCTGCGGCAGCGCATCACCGGCACCTCCGGGAACCAGGTCACCGGCACCCACCTCACGGTCTCCACGGCCGGTGGGCTCGCCGGGGTCGAGGGCGGGTACACCGCCGGTGACCGGGACGGGCGGTACGCGGTCTTCGTCGCCGACGGGCTCATCATCGAGGTCATGGTCAGCGGGGACGACGCCGACCTGGAGAGGGCGCTCCCGCGGATCGACGCCAGCACCCGCACCCTGCGCTACGAGACGGAAAAGTGAGCGACGCCGTCCGGCCCGGAACCACCCGGTCGGCCGCGTTCCTCCGGCAGCCCGCGTTCTGGGTGGTCATCACGATCGTGGCAGCCGGCGCCGTACGGATCTCCCAGATAGCCGTGCTGTTCTTCACCGCCTACCCGGTCGCCACGATCACCGCGATCCTGCTCTTCGCCCTGCTCGCCGTACCGTTCTGGCTGTTCGTCTCGGAGCTTGACTTCCTGGAACGCGAGCCACCGAGCCTGCGCGTGCTCGCCTTCGCCTGGGGCGGCCTGGTCGCCACCAGCGTGTCGATCCCGGGCAGCATCGCGCTGGACAACCTGATCGCCAAGCTCGGCTCACCCGACCTCGCCGCCGAGTGGGGCGCCGCTCTGGCCGGGCCGACGGTCGAGGAGATCGCCAAGACGCTCGGCGTGGTCGCGATCGTGCTGATCGCCCGGGCCCAGGTCAACAGCGTGCTCGACGGCATCGTCTACGGGGCGCTGGTCGGCCTGGGCTTCCAGATCGTCGAGGACGTGATCTTCGCGATCGGGGCGGTGCAGCAGGCCGGTGAGGGCGACCAGGTGCAGCCGGTGATCACCACGTTCCTGGTTCGGGGGTTCCTGGCCGGGGTCTGGAGCCACACCCTGTTCGGCGCGCTGGCCGGAGCCGGCATCGGCTACCTGGTGGTGAACCGGCACCGGTCCCGCGGTCGCCGGATCGCGGTCGCCGCCCTGGCCCTGTTCGCCGCCTGGGCCTCGCACTCGCTGTGGAACTCACCGCTGTTCCGGGAGAGCCTCGGTGACGGCGCGCCGGCCCTGCTCGCGGTGCTCGTCTTCAAGGGGCTGCCGCCGCTGCTGCTGGTCCTCTACCTGGTGCGGCGGGCGCACGACCGGGAGGCGGCCTACTACGTGGGAGTCCTGGCCACGGTCCGCGATCCGGCACTGATCACCGAGGGCGAGCTGCGGGTGCTCGGGTCCGGCTCCCGGCGGGGCGCGGCCCGGCGGCACGCCGCGGTGCACGCGGGCCGAAAAGCCAGATCAGCGGTACGCCGTCTGCAGCGCGCCCAGGCCGCCCTCGCCGTCGCGCTGAGCCGTGACCCGGACGGACCGGCCGAAGCGGAGGCCACCGCGGTACGCGAGCACCGCGCCACCCTCGCCGCTCTCGGGCATCCGGAGGCGGTCGAGGGGGCACGATCCTGGCGGCACACCGCCTCGACGGTGGGCACCGCCGCGCTGGCCATCGCCGTGCTGTGGGTTGCGCTGTCCGCTCTGGGGAGTTGACGGCGTCAGGCCGGGGGAAGGCCACCGTCCCCGTCGACGATCACGTCCGGGGTGCCGTCCTCGTCCAGGTCGACCATGGTCAGGTCGACCTTCCCGTCCCCGTCGGTGTCGAACTGGTAGAGGTCGGGCTTGCCGTTGCCGTCGGTGTCCGACACCCAGACGTCCGGCCGGCCGTCGCCACTCGTGTCCTTGGCGAGCAGGTCGACGCGATCGTCGCCGCGGGTCTCCACGGTCTCCTGCGGATCGGTCATGGTGCTCCTCTCGTCGGCCGATGGGCCGGCCGTCACGGCCGCTCAGTACCCATCGGTTCAATCGGTCAGTCCCCGGTCCTGTGATGGTTGTCGCTGGTCCGGCCCGGCAACGGGCGTAACGTACGCCGACGTGGATATCGCTGAGGACGGCAAGCAACACCTGTTCACCAGCGGTGGCGGCGGTGCGCTCGCGGAACGGATGGGCATCGAGATCACCGAGGCCACCGCGGAACGGGTCGTAGGCATCATGCCCGTCGAGGGCAACACCCAGCCGTACGGTCTGCTGCACGGCGGTGCCTCCTGCGTGCTCGCCGAGACGCTCGGCTCGGTCGGTGCGGTGCTGCACGGGCGGACCGTGGACCGGCCGTTCGCCGTCGGCGTCGACATCAACGCCACCCACCACAAGGCGGCCCGCTCCGGGCTGGTCACCGGCGTGGCCGTTCCGGTCCACCGGGGCCGGGCAGTGGCGACCTACGAGGTGGTCATCACCGACGAGGGTGGCGACCGTGTCTGCACCGCCCGGATCACCTGTCTTCTCCGTGGTGCCTGAATTCCCTCGTCGCCGTGCGTTCCTTGACGGTCCGACGTACCTTTTCTGACGTGACCGAAGTACCACAGCACGCATTCGACGACGCCGCGCAGGTTCTGCAGTGTGCGCTCAGCGGCGACAGCACGGCTGTGGCCGACACCTTCGACGCGGTCGTCGACCGGGACGGCGTCGTCGGTGCCTGGGACGTCGCCTGGTGCCTCGCGGCGACCATGGTCGGGCAGGTTCCCGGCGGTGGCGCCTGGACCCTCGAGTTCCCCGGGATCGACGACGCGCGCTACGACAAGCGGTGGGTGGCCCGGTTCGTCAGTGCGTATGTGAACGGTGACTTCCCGACCGGTGAGGCGCTGTTCGGTGCGGCGATCGCCGACGGGACCCTACCGGACTGCCTGCTCGCGCTGGCCGGGTCGACGGTCGCGACCCTGCGCCATCGGGCCGCGTGAACTGCTTTACCCGTACCTCTGATGTCTGACGCCCTGCTGGCCCGGGTGCGCAAGCTGCTCGCCATGGCCGAGGATCCGGCCTGTACGCCCGGCGAAGCCGAGGCGTTCACCGCGAAGGCCGCCGAGCTGATCGCCAAATACGGCGTCGACCAGGCGATGCTCGCCGCCGAGGATCCCACCGCGGACCCGGTGGGCGACCGGGTCGTCACCGTCGATCCGCCCTACGCGCGGGACAAGGCCGGGCTGCTCGCCGCCGTGGCCGCCCCGATGCGCTGCCGGGTGGTCCATCTGGAGCGGCGCGGGCTGGCCCGCAGCCATCTCTTCGGGCACACGGCCGACCTGGAGCGGGTCGAGTTGCTCTTCACCTCTCTTCTGGTGCAGGCCGCACACGGCCTCGCCGCCAGCCCGGTGCCGGAGGGCGAGCACGCGGCGGCCTACCGCCGATCGTGGATGGCCGGTTACACCCAGGCGATCAGCGGGCGGCTCTGGGCGGCCGAACGATCCGCGGCCGCCGAGACGCCGGGCGCGGAGATCGTGCTCGTCGACCGGACCGACCTGGTCGAGCGCCGGCGCGACGAGGCCTACCCCCAACTGGCCCGGATGCGGCCGCGACGGTTGCGGGGCAGTGGAATCCTCCGCGGGTTCCAGGCCGGGCAGGTCGCCCACCTGGGCGGCACCGAGGTCACTTCGATTTGAGGTAGAGGGCCTTCGCGTACTGAGCGGCGGCGGCGTTGTTATACATCGACGCCTGTGACATGAAGAAGCTGTTGTCGGCGATCGCGCGAGCCGCCTGTGATGTGCCGGACCAGCGGATGTCCGCCTCCGCCTCGGAGAGGCCGCGAGCCTTGAACTGGCGGCGCATCGCCATCTTCCCGGCGCGGAACGCGTCGGCCGCCTCCTCCGCGCTCTTCATGCACGACAGCGCCTTCTCGCTGAGCGCCTCAGCAAGCGTGTAGGCCGCCTGCTCCGCATCGTTCGTGAAAGTCTGCACGACGACGCCTCCTCGCGTCCGGGTTGACCGATCCCGATAACACACTCTGGAGGAACGGGCGGGACCGTACAAGGCCCGTTTACGGGCCTGTGGACAACCGTATGCGGAGGCGCTGAGATAGCTTCTCGCTTCATGACCGACGGGGAAGTGTTCGATGTGGAGCGGAATCGGCGCTGGCTCCTGCTTCTGGCGGTGGCCGCGGTCACGCTGATCCTCGGAGCGGCCTCGGCCACCGGGGTCATGTACTACGCCGGCTGGCGGCACACGCCCGAGCGTGAGTTCACCGTCGCGGTGTACATGGTGCCGGACGCGACCGTGGCGGAGCGCACGGCGGTGCGGGAGGCGCTCGGCGGGTTGCCGGCCGTCGACGGGGTGCGGGTGGAGGACGAGGCTCTTCATCTGACCGCGCTGGGGCGTGACTTCGACTGCTCGCCGATTCCGGTGATCCGTGCGTCGGCGGGGGTGGACCGGGTGCGGGTCACGATGCGCCCGCTCGGCCGCCGGGTCGGGGCTGTGCTCGGCTGCTGACACACGTACGAAATGACTTAGTGACATGCGTCACTGGACACGGGTCAGCGCGCCGAAACGGTATCGTTCTACGATCTTTCTCCGTGGACGGCTTCCGCCCGCTCTTGAACGGGGAGTTTTTTCGATGTCTCTGATCAACCGCAAGACTCTTGCCGCTGTTGGCGCCACCGCCATCGCGATCGCCACCACCGCTCTCTTCGCGACCCCGGCTCAGGCGGCTTCGGCCGGCCTCGCCAAGGTCGTCGGCACCAAGACGGTCCAGTTCCAGGCCCTTCTCGGTAAGTCGAACTCGGTGAAGCTGACCATCTCCGGTCGCACCGTGACGATCACCGACAAGGTCGCCATCAAGGCCGGCAAGGGCTGCAAGTCGGTCAACTCGAAGAAGGTTCGCTGCACCACCAAGGTGAAGACCGCGAAGCTGAACGTCGCGCTGGGCGACAAGAACGACTACGTGCGCAACTACACCAACGTCTACATGCTCGTCGACGCCGGCACCGGCAATGACACCGTGATCGGTGGCAACGCCAGCGAGGAGCTGCAGGGCGACTACGGCAACGACAAGCTCTACGGCAACGGCGGCAACGACAAGCTGTTCGGCGAGAGCGGCAACGACTACATCGTGGGCGGCGCCGGGAACGACCGGGCCGAGGGCTGGACGGGCGCCGACAAGATCTACGGCAACGCCGGTCTCGACAACCTTCACGGTGGGAGCGGGAACGACCTCCTCAACGGCGGCACCGAGGTGGACGTCCTCAGCGGTGCCGACGGCAACGACTACCTCTACGGCGGCACCGGTGAGTACGTTTCCGGTGAGGACATCTACGGTGACACCTTCTACGGTGACGCGGGCAACGACGTGATCTACGGCGAGGGCGACACCGACATCATCGAGGGTGGCGCCGGCAACGACCGGATCTCGGCCGGTGCCGACCTGGACCTCGTTCGGGGTAACGAGGGCAACGACTACATCTGGGGTGACGACGGCAACGACCTGCTCGCCGGCGACGACTACACCTCCTACGGCGGCACCTACCTCGCGATCGGCAGCGCCGCCGCGGCCGACCGGGTCAACGGTGGCAACAACTCGGACCTGTGCCTGGTGACGGGCTCTTCCACGACCAGCCTCTGCGAAGCGGTCGTGACCGACTCGGCGGGCCTCTCGGTGGCCGGCAAGTCCGACGACTTCTCCCGCTTCGCCAAGATCCGCGCGGCGAAGTAAGTAACACCGCTCTTTCGAACGGCCTGGCTGCTTCTCGCGGCCGGGCCGTTCCTTCGCTTCTGTGGATCATCTGTTCGGCCGAGGCGCGTCGAAACGGTAGCGTTCTACGATCCTTGCCGATCTGTCGGCGGTGCCGGCCCTGACCAGTACTCACGGGGATTCACATGTTCCTGATCAATCGCAGGACGCTGGCCGTCATCGGCGCCAGCGCCGCCGCGGTCGCTTCCACCGCCTTCCTCGGCGCGCCCGCGCAGGCGGCCGCCGGTGGTGCGGCCAAGGTCGTCGGCAGCAAGACCGTCCAGTTCCGGGCCGTCACCGGCAAGGCCAACGGCCTCACCATCACCATCTCCGGCCGGACCGTCACCCTCGACGACAAGGTCGCCATCACCCCCGGCAAGGGCTGCAAGGCCGTCTCCGGGGACCGGACCAAGGTCCGCTGCACCACCTCGGCCAAGACCGCGAAGCTCGACGTCAACCTCGGCGACAAGAACGACTGGGTGCGCAACAAGACCTCGGTCTACCTGCTGGCCACCGGCAGCCTGGGCAACGACACCCTGATCGGCGGCGCGGCGGGCGAGGAACTGCGCGGTGGTGGCGGCAACGACACCCTGTACGGCAACGGCGGCATCGACAAGCTGTACGGCGAGGGCGGCAACGACACCCCGCGCGGCGGGACCGGCGACGACCAGATCTATGCGGGCACCGGCAACGACCGGGCGTACGGCGAGGCCGGCGTCGACATCATCGAGGGCGCGAGCGGAAGCGACGTCGTGCTCGGCGGTGCAGGGGGCGACCTCATCAGGGGCGGCTCCGGCAACGACAGCATCTACGGCGAGGCCGGCGAGGACTTCCTGGTCGGTGAGGACGGCGACGACCGGATCCTCGGTGGCGCCGACGCCGATTCGGTCCTGGCCGGTGCGGGCCGGGACGTCGTCTACGCGGGTGCCGGTGAGGTGACCTTCACCGACGAGGAGGGCGAGTTCGTCTTCGGCGACTATGTCGACGGCGGTGCGGGCGACGACCGGCTGTTCGGTGAGGGCGACGTCGACGTCCTGTTCGGATCCGAGGGCGACGACCTGATCGATGCCGGCACCGGTGACGACGTCGCGTTCGGCGAGGGCGGCAACGACGCGATCTACGGCAGCGACGGCGACGACATCCTGGTGAACGAGGATGTCGACGAGAACGACGCGCCGATCGGCAGCGCCACCGCGACCGACCTGGTCAACGGCGGCGCCCACGCGACCATCGGCGACATCTGCCTGGTGACCCCGGGCGCCCGGACCGCCGGTTGCGAGCTCTTCGAGTTCCCCGAGAAGACGGGCGCCCTCTCGGTTGCCCCGTCGGCGGAGGTCGCCACGATCCTCGACCGGGTTGCGAAGATCCGGGCCTCGCACTCCTGATGTCAGTCCAGTGACGTGAGTCACTGAATAAAGGCATGACGTCGAAACGGTACCGTTCTATTATCATCGGCATCACTGGCTGGGCTTCCGGCCGGGTTCATCACGGGGGTTCCTACATGTACCTGCCCAACCGCAAGTTCCTCGCCATGATCGGCGCGACCGCCGCGGCCGTCGGCTCCACCGCTCTGCTCGCCGCCCCGGCCCAGGCCGCCGCGGTCGGCTCGGCGAAGGTCGACGCGTACGGCGTGGTCAGCTTCGCTGCCTCGACGGGCAAGACCAACGGGCTCACCATCACCGTCTCCGGCCAGACCGTCACCCTCGACGACCTGGTCACCATCAAGGCCGGCGCCGGGTGTGCCGCGGTCGCCGGTGACAAGACCAAGGTCACCTGCACTGCCACGAAGATCAGCTCCCTCTCCGTCAGCCTCGGCGACAAGAACGACTGGGTCAAGAACAAGACCGCGTTCGGGATCTCCATCGACGGCGGCGCCGGCAACGACACTCTCGCCGGCGGCTCGGCGAACGACCGCATCGTCGGCGGCAGCGGCAACGACAAGATCTACGGCGGCGCCGGCGGCGAGGTCATCTACGGCAACTCCGGCAACGACATCGTCTACGGCGGTGCGGGCCCGGACAACGTCTCCGGCGGCACCGGCAACGACAAGATCTACGGCCAGGACGGCGACGACCAGGTGTACGGCGGGTCCGGCACGGACCTGATCAACGGCGCCGCGGGCCGGGACCGCCTGCACGGTGGCGCGGGCGCCGACAAGATTTACGCGGGCGCCGGCACCGGCACCGCGACCGAATTCGGCGACCAGGTCTGGGGCGACTCCGGCAACGACACCATCTACGGTGAGGCCGGCGATGACGAGATCAACGCCGGCTCCGGCAACGACATCGTCGACGCCGGCTCCGGTGACGACGGCGTGCTCGGCCAGTCCGGCAACGACACGATCAAGGGTGGCTCCGGCGACGACCTCCTCGCCGGTGAGAGCATCAACGACCAGATCAAGGCCGTCGGCAGCGCCAAGGCCAAGGACAACCTGAGCGGCGGCTCCGGCGTCGACCTCTGCCTGGTGCTCAAGAGCGGCAAGGCGTCCTGCGAGTACAAGTCCTTCCAGGACTACATCGGCAACCTCTCCGCGTCCCGCGCGGCCGTCATCGGCCGCCTCGGCTGATCATCTCGCTCCATCGGGACGGCCCGGCCGCGTTCAGCGGCCGGGCCGCTTCCCTTTCCAAGAGCAGAACCGAGATCAGTACGACGACGACGGGTCGAATCCGAGGGCGTTGATGATCGTCGTGACGAGGAGCGCGATGGCCATCCCGATGGCGATGAAGACGGCCATCCCGATCAGCGCCACCACCACGCTCTTCCCGGCACCGAGCAGATCCCCGCGCATGATCTTGCCGTAGTCGGTCCGCGCCCACACGATCGGCGGCAACTTGCCGCCGCCGGCCGGGCCGGACGAGGCCGTCCCCGTGGGTATCGGGGCATCATGACTCGACCCGATCCGGTAGCCGTTCTTCTCCCCGGAACCTTTGGCTGACGAAGTCCCCTGCACCATGATGCCGCCTCCTTGGCCACAACCAGCGCGATAGTTGTCCCTCACATCGGCAGGGAACAGGCACGCCAACAGGGGCCGTTCGACCCGTCTTCGCCGCTGGATCCCAGCCCGCAGCGAGAGCCGCCCTGAGATCCACTTCGGTTTGTGCAGAGCCCGGGGGATGGCGAAGCCCTCAACCGCGTAATCGCGGGTGGGGCCTGTCCCGTCGGCCACGTCTCCGTACTCCAGGTCGTGATCACACCAGTTCCCGCAGCTGATCCTCGTCGAGGCGGAACCGGCTGCCCGCCGCCTGCCTCCGGACCTGCTCCCGCTTCGCCTGCGCCGGCGCGGTCAGGCCACCCCTGTCGGGATACCTCACGGGGTGACACGAAAACGGGAGATGAGCCGACCTCACGTCCTCATAGGATATTTCGTATCCACAGCTAAGGACGGGGTTCTGATGTTCAGTCTCAACCGTAAGAAGCTCGCCGCGATCGGTATAGTTGCCGCCGCCACGACCGCTCTCCTTGCCTCTCCGGCACAGGCCTCTACGACTGCCAAGGCCGAGGTTGTGGGAAAGAACAGCACCACCGTCCGGTTCACCGCGGCCGGTGGCCAGGCGAACTCTCTGGTCATCACGATCTCAGGCCGGACGATCACTCTGAACGACAATGTCGCCATCAAGGCCGGCAAGGGCTGCAAGGCGGTCAAGGGCGACAAGACCAAGGTCAAATGCACCACCAAGAAGAAGCCGACCCGACTCACCGTCACGCTTGGTGACAAGAACGACTTCGTCGACAATGAGACCGCGGTTCCCCTGACCGCCAACGGTGGTGCTGGCAACGACACCGTCTTCGGCGGGAACGGTAACGACACCCTCAACGGCGGTGACGGTGTCGACGACGTGCAGGGTGGTGCCGGCAACGACACCCTCCGTGGCGGTCGCGGTGATGACCATGTTGAAGGCGGCTCGGGCAAGGACAAGCTGTACGGCGAGGCCGGCAACGACGACCTGATCGGTGGCGACCTCGACGGCGAGATGTCCGACGGCGCCGACACCATCTACGGCGGCGCGGGCAACGACTTCCTGCTCGGGGGCTACGGCAACGACACCCTTTACGGCAACGCGGGCAACGACAACCTGCTCGGTGGCGCCGGCAAGGACAAGCTGGTCGGTGGTCCCGGCGAGGACGCCGCCACCCAGTAGTACCGCCGGCACAGGGGCCCGGGCCGCGCCAGCCAACCGGGCCCTCGTTGCCCGCTCTCGCGTGAATGGGTTCTCGTCCGGGCGGTTAGGCGGGTGTCCAGCAAGGGTGGTGATCAGCCGGTAGTCACCGATGGTCGTGCCGGTGCTGGTCTTGACCGTGATCCGGGCGTCGATGACCCGCACCCAAAGGGTTGAAACGGCAAGGAGGAAAGCCGTTGAGGCGATGATCGCGCTTACCCACGGAGCGGTCATGATCCGAGGCGGCGAAACAGCCCGGAAAGCAAAACGTCCACCGCGCGAAAACGCTGGTGGACGGTGCTCAGTGCCCGGCGAAGAGCCTGGTGGCCAGGGGCGGGGTCGAACCGCCGACCTTCCGATTTTCAGTCGGACGCTCGTACCAACTGAGCTACCTGGCCGTTAACTTGCCTTGCGGTCCTGACGGGACTTGAACCCGCGACCTCCGCCTTGACAGGGCGGCGAGCACTCCAACTGCTCCACAGGACCTTGCTATGTAACTGTCTTGCCGTTTGGCTTGTCAGCAACTCTCGCTGCTAACTTACCAGTACCCCCAACGGGATTCGAACCCGTGCTACCGCCTTGAAAGGGCGGCGTCCTAGGCCACTAGACGATGAGGGCAACTCCGCCATCATTGCACATCGCGCTGGCTGCGCGACTGGCAACGTTTGGTGGTTTTGGCCCCAACCGCGCCCCCCGCTTGAGGCATGCAAAGCATATGCGATACCCGTACTGATCTTCAAATCGGTACCCCCCTTTCTTGTTCTCATGGCCTTGAGCAGGGGAAACATCAGGCGCAGGCGGCCTTGACGACGTGGACGGCGCCGGTGAGGCCGGTCAGCCGGGTCACCGGCGGGGGCAGCGAGGCGGTCGGCCAGCCCGGTCCGGCGGCCCCGATCACGAGTGGTGGGCGGGGCAGGGCCAGCAGGCGGTCCAGCTGGATGACGTCTCCGGTGGCGGGCACCTGGGACCAGAGCACCACGACCGTGGGGCCGGTGCGGTCCACCGCGTCCAGCAGCGCCCGCGGTGGGACCCGTGCTCCCAGCAGACGGCTCGGCACCCCGCCTTCGGCCAGCGCGGCCGCCAGCGCCTCCAGGGGAAGGGTGTGCTGTTCCTCGTCGGCCGCGGCGAGCAGAACCCGTGGGGTGAGTTCGCGCGACGGGCGGGGCACGATGCTGAGGGCCTCGGTGATCGAGCGGGAGAGCAGGTGTTCGACCTCGACGAACCGTTCGGTGGCCTCGTACCGTTCGCCGATGCCGATCAGCACCGGCATCATCACCCGTTCCCAGGCGAAGGTGACCCCGTGGCCGGTGACCGTCGATTCCAGGATGTGGCGCATCGCCGGCCCGTCCAGCCGCATGGCGGCCCGGGCCAGTCCACGGGCGGCGGGGTCGGCCCGCCCGCCGAGCGCGATGGTCTGCCCGCCCCCGGCCGGGCCGTTCACGGTCACCGGCTCGCCGACGGAAGAGGAGACAAGCGAGTCGCTGACAGAGCCGGCAGGGGGCGAGACAGCCGGACTGCCGGCGGAGGGCAGGACGGCCGGCGAGCGGCACGCCCAGGCGGCCGCCTCGGCGGGCGCCACACCCTGTGCGGTCAGCCGCTGCATGACCTGTAGCCGGTCCATGTCCTCGACGGTGTACCGCCGGTGATGACCGGGCTCGTGCACGCTGGGCCCGAGCCCGTACCGCTGATGCCAGGTGCGCAGCGTGGTCACCGCGACGCCGAGACGGCGCGCGGCCGCGCCGGCGCTCAGGCCCTCATCGCCCACCCGGCCCCTCCGGTGCGGCGAGCAGGTGCGACGCCAGGCGTTCGGTCACCCCGCCGAGCCAGGGCGCGTACGCCTCCGGGGCCGCCTGAACATCCCGGAGCAGGTCGTCGACCGTGATCCACCGCAGGCGCGCGACCTCGGCCGGGTCGGGCCGGAACTCCAGTCCGGCGGGTACGGCACCGAGCAGCACGTGGTCGTACTCCCGCTCGACGCGCCCGGTGACCGGGTCCTCGGCGAAGTACACGTAGACGCCGACCTCGGTGAACGGCACCGGCTCGACACCTAGCTCCTCAGCCAGGCGCTTGCCGGCTGCGGTGGTGAGGTCCTCGCCCGGCCGGGGGTGCCCGCAGCAGGTGTTGCCCCACCGCAGCGGGAACCGGGTCTTGGCGGCGGCCCGCTGTTGCAGCAGCACCCGTCCGGACTCCTCGCGCAGGAACACCGAGAACGCCCGGTGCAGGAGGCCGGGCGACTCGTGCGCGTCGAGGACGGTGGCCGAGCCGGTGACCGTGCCGTGGTCGTCGACGAGCTCCACCAGGTCGGCTTCGCGGGACAGCATCAGGAGACCTCCGTGATCCGGGCGGCGGCCAGTTTGCCGGAGATCAACACCATCGGTACGCCGACGCCCGGCTGTGTTCCGGAGCCGGTGAACACCACGTTGGGCAGGCTCGGGTGCAGGTTGGACGGGCGGAACGGGCCGGTCTGGCCGAACGTGTGCGCGGCCGCGAACGGGGTGCCGGCGGCCATGCCGGCGTCGGCCCAGTCCGCGGGCGTGATGATCCGCTGAACCTCGACACCGTCCCGGAAGCCGACGTAGCCGCGCCGCTCCAGGACGCGCAGCAGCTCGTCGGCATACCGCTGGTCCATGCCGCCGCGCCAGTCGATCGGCCCGGCTTCGAGGTTGGGGGTGGGCGCGAGCACGTAGTACGTCTGCCGGCCGTCGGGCGCCGCGGACGCGTCGGTGTGCGTCGGGTTGGTGACCAGCAGGGACGGGTCGCTCATCAGCAGACCCCTGCGGATGACCTCGTCGAAGGTGCCCTTCCACGCCGTACCGAAATGGATGTTGTGGTGGGCGATCCGCGAATAGGCCTGGCGGGAACCGATGTGCAGGACCACGCACGAGGGTGAGAAGCGCAGCCGCCGCAGGCTGCGGCGCGGCGGCAGCAGGTCGCGGTAGGCGACCGGAAGGTCCGGATTGAGCACCACCACGTCGGCCGGTATGTGTTCGCCGTCGGCCGTGACGACTCCGGTGGCCCGGCCGTGCGCGGTGGTCACCCGCTCGACCGTGGTGTCGTAGCGGAACGTCACGCCGTGCTTCTCGGCGGCGCCGGCCAGCGCCTTCGGCACGGCGTGCATGCCGCCCTTGGGGAAGTAGACGCCGGCGACCGAGTCCAGGTACGCGATGACGGCGTAGATGGCCAGCGCGTCGTGCGGGGCGAGGCCGGCGTACATCGCCTGGAACGAGAAGATCCGCTGGGTACGGGGATCGCGGAAGTACTCCCCGATCTTGGGCTGCAACCGTCGGAACGCGCCCATGCCGAGGAGCCTCAGCAGGTTGAGGTTGAGCAGGTCGACCGGGGTGTCCAGGTTCCGGCCGATGAAGTGGTCGCGTTCGAGATGCCAGAGCCGCCGGGTGAAGTCGACGAACCGCAGGTAGCCGTCGGCCTCGCGGGCGCCGCAGACCCGGGCGATCTCGGCCGCCATCCGGGTGGTGTCGGTACGCACGTCGAGCGTGGAGCCGTCCGGGTAGTACGCCCGGTACGCCGGGTCGAGCGGGGTCAGCTCCAGCCAGTCGCTCAGTTTCTCGCCGACGGCGGCCAGCGGCTCGGCGATCAGGTCGGGCATGGTCAGCACGGTGGGGCCGGTGTCGAACTCGTACCCCTCCACGGCCAGCCGCCCGGCCCGCCCGCCCGGGACCGGCTCCCGCTCGACCACGGTGACCTGGCGCCCGGCCGCGGCCAGGTGCAGCGCGCAGGCCAGACCGCCGAGGCCGGCGCCGACCACGATGACGCGGTCGGTGGGTCCGGTCACGGTTCGCACGTCACGACTCCCAACAGAACCAGAGGGGCCAACAAACCAGAGGGGAAGGAGAACATCATGCCGGGCGATGACTCGCGGCCGCCGCCAGTTCGACCAGAGCGGTCCGCGCATCGGCCCGGACCGGCGAGTCGGTGATCGCCGCCACACCCTCCCGGACCCGCTCCCGGATCATCTCCTCGACCCGGGCCGGCGCACCGGTCGCCGCGATGATCTCGGCCTGCCGGGCGACGCCGGCCACCGCCAGCTCGTCGAGCTGTGCCTCGGTGGCCATCCGGCGGGCCATCATGAGCAGGGTCGTCGGCTTCCCGGTGCGCAGGTCGTCGCCGGCCGGTTTCCCGGTCACCGCGGGGTCCCCATACACCCCGAGCAGGTCGTCGCGGAGCTGGAAGGCCTCGCCGACGGCCAGCCCGTACACCTGGTAGGCCTCGTCCAGATCGGTGCGCCCCGCGCAGGCGAGGGCCAGCCCGAACGCGAGCGGCCACTGCACGGTGTAGCTGGCCGTCTTGTGCCGGGCCACGAGCAGCGCCCGCTCCACCGACCAGGAGGCCGGGTCGGTCTCGCCGAGAACGTCGAGGTACTGCCCGGCGATCGCCTCGATCCGCATCCGGTCGTAGCGGGCCCGGACCTCGACCAGCACCGCCGGGGGCGCCGCGGTGCGGGCCAGTAGCTGATCGGCCCAGACCAGGCAGAGGTCACCGACCAGGACGGCGGCCGAGTCACCGAACTGGTCGCCGTGCTGGGCGGCGAACAGCCGGTGCGCGGTGGGCCGGCCCCGGCGGGTCGCCGAGCGGTCCATCACGTCGTCGTGCACCAGGGCGAAGGTGTGCATGAGTTCGAGAGCGGCGAGAGCGGGTAAGACGGCCTCGACCGGCTCGGTGGTGCCGACGACGCCGCGCCAGCCCCAGTACGCGAACGTCGGCCGGATCCGCTTGCCGCCGGCCATGACCAGGTCACGGGCGGTGCGGGTGAATCCGCCCAGGGCGGGGTCGACGGCGTCGAGCGCGGCGATCTGGGCGGCGAGGAAGTCGGCCAGCGTGCCCTCGACGGCGCCGATCAGCGCTCGGTGCGAGACCGGCTGGCGGGGGATCGCTTCGAGGCGATTTCCCTCGAGGGTGTGATTGGCCACGCTCAGTACCGTACCCTAACTTTGTGAAGTTGCGTCGATTCGTGCGTCGATTCTGAATCTGCAGAGCGAGGACCCGGCATGGAAACCGATCTGGCAGCGGCCTACGAACGCTGCCGTCAACTGCATCGCGAGCACGGACGGACGTATTACCTGGCGACCCGGTTGCTACCGGCGTGGAAGCGCCGACATGTGCACGCCCTCTATGGATTCACCCGATATGCGGACGAAATCGTCGACCGGACCGAGTCCCGGCCCTCTGCCGAGCGAGCCGCCCTGCTGTCCGCGTGGTCGAACCGGTTCCTCGCCGGCCTGCGCGGCGAGCCCACCGGCGACGAGCTGCTCCCGGCCGTGCTGCACACCATCGCGATCTTCGACCTGGACCTCGAGGACTTCGAGAAGTTCCTGCGCAGCATGACGATGGACATCACGGTCACGTCGTACCGGACCTATGACGACCTGCTCGACTACATGGAGGGCTCGGCCGCGGTCATCGGCACCATGATGCTGCCGATCCTCGGCTCCTCCGACCCGGTCGCCGCCCGCGAACCGGCCCGGCAACTCGGCTTCGCCTTCCAGCTCACCAACTTCATCCGGGACGTCGCCGAGGACCTCGACCGCGGCCGCGTCTACCTGCCCGAGGAACACCTCGACGAGTTCGGCGTCACCCGCCGGACCCTGCGCGCCGGCGTGGCCACCCCGGCGATCAAGGCGCTGATCAAGGCGGAGGTGGCCCGGGCCCGCGAGCACTACGCCCTGGCCGCCCCCGGCATCCCGCTGCTCGAACCGGCGTCCCAGGCCTGCATGCGCACCGCGTTCCAGCTCTACGGTGGCATCCTCGACGAGATCGAGGCGATCGGCTACGACGTCTTCGGCCGCCGGGCCACCGTGCCCCACCACCGCCGGGCCGCCGTCGCGGTCCGCAGCCTGCTCACCCGCCCCGGCACACCCGTCCAGCTGGCGGCCTGATGTCCACCGCCGTCGTCCTGCTCACCCGGGACCTGCGCCTGGACGACAACCCGGCCCTCGCCGCCGCCTGCGCCGCCGCCGACCGGGTCGTCCCCCTCTACGTCCTCGACCCCACGCTCGCCGGCCTCTCCCCGAACCGCACCCGCTTCCTCCACCAGAGCCTCGCCGACCTGCGCGACCGGCTCCGGAAGCTGGGTGGCGACCTGGTCGTGCGCGAGGGCGACCCGGTCGCCGAGACCATCCGGACGGCCCGCGACACCGGCGCCACGACGATCACCCTGGCCGCGGACGTGAGCGGCTACGCCCGCCGCCGGGAACGCCGCCTCGCACACGAGTGCGACCGCCACCGCATCGCCCTCGAACGTCACGCCGGACTCACCGTCGTCGAACCCGGAACGCTCCGGCCGGGCGGCGGCAAAGACTGCTACCAGGTCTTCACGCCCTACTATCGCTCCTGGTCAGCGGCACGATGGCGACCCGTGGTGGCCGCACCGGACCGGCTCACCCTGCCGGACGGCGTCACACCCGGAGACCTGCCCGCCCTTCCGGCCGGAGAATCACCCCACGCCTGCGAGGGTGGCGAGACCGCGGCCCGGCGCCGGCTCACCGCGTGGCTGACACACGACATCGAGGGGTACGACGACGCGCACAACGATCTCCCCGGTGACGTCACGAGCAGGCTCAGCCCGTACCTCCGCTGGGGTTGTCTCTCCCCGCTCAGCCTGGCCGAGACGGCGCGCTCGCGAGACGCCGAAGCTTTCGTCCGTCAGCTCTGCTGGCGAGATTTCTACTACCAGGTCGCCCGCGTCCACCCGAGACTGTCGACCGAGGCGCTGCGCCCGGCCGCCGACCGGGACTGGCGCTACGACACCGACGCCCTGGAACACTGGCAGGACGGGCTCACCGGCGTCCCGATCGTCGACGCCGGGATGCGCCAGCTGCGCGACGAGGGCTGGATGCACAACCGGGCCCGCCTGATCACCGCGGCATTCCTCACCAAACACCTCGGCATCGACTGGCGGTCCGGGGTGGCCTGGTTCTTCCGATGGCTGCTCGACGGCGACGTGCCGAACAACTCGGGCAACTGGCAGTGGACCGCGGGCACCGGCAACGACACCCGCCCCTACCGCAGGTTCAACCCGATCCGCCAGGCGCTCCGGTTCGACCCCGAAGGCGTGTACGTTCGTCGCTACGTACCGGAGTTGAAGGGGATCGCCGGCGCCGCCGTGCATCAGCCGTGGCGCCTCCCCGAACCGGAACGCCGCGGCCTCGACTACCCCGAACCGTTGGAATCGCACCGGGACGAGGCGGTCTGGCTGCGGGACTGATTCACCGTCCGGTTCTGCCGGACGGGAGCGGGGCCCGCCGGCGGTTGCGTCCGTCAACGTCTCTCCGGCGGGACCCGCGACTCTCGCCGCTTCCGATGGTTAGCTGGACCCCATGGGTGACGTGCGCAACGTGGACGTGGTGGTCATCGGGCTCGGTGTGGGCGGCGAGGAGGCCGCCGGACGGCTCGCCTCGGCCGGACTCGACGTGGTCGGGGTGGAACACACCCTGGTCGGGGGCGAATGCCCGTACTGGGGATGCATCCCCACCAAGATGATGGTCCGCGCCGGCAGCGCCCTCGCCGAGGCACGGCGCATCCCCGGCCTGGCCGGCGCCTCCACGGTGGAACCCGACTGGGCACCGGTCGCCGGGCGCGTCCGCGACCAGGCCACCGACGACTGGAACGACAAGGCCGCCGTCGACCGCCTCACCGGTAAGGGCGGGACCTTCGTGCGTGGCCGGGCCACGATCACCGGTCCCGGCCGCGTCCGGGTCGGAGAGCAGGAGTACGCGGCAGCGCGCGGCCTGGTCCTCGCCACCGGAACCGTGGCCGTCATCCCACCGATCGACGGTCTCGCCGGCACCCCGTACTGGACCAACCGGGACGCCGTCGAAGCCGCCACCCTGCCCGGCTCCCTGATCATCCTCGGCGGCGGCGCGATCGGCTGCGAGTTCGCCCAGGTGTTCGCCCGCTTCGGCGTCGCGGTGACGATCATCGAGGGCTCCGCCCGGATCCTCGCCATGGAGGAGCCCGAATCGTCCGAGGTCGCCACCGGAGTCCTGACCGCCGACGGGGTGACCGTGAAGACCGGCGTCCGCGCCACCCACGTGACCCACGACGGCGCCTTCACCGTGGCCCTCACCGACGGGAGCACCGTCACCGGTGACCGGCTGCTCGTCGCCACCGGTCGCGCCGCCCGCCTCGGCGAGCTCGGCCTGGAGACCATCGGCCTCGACCCGGGCGCCCGCTTCCTCACCACCGACGACCGGATGCGCGCCGCCGACCGGGTCTGGGCCGTCGGCGACGTCACCGGCAACGGCAACTTCACCCACATGGCCATGTACGAGGCCGACATCGCGGTCCGCGACATCCTCGGCCAGGGCGGGCCCGGCGCCGACTACCGCGCCCGGCCCCGGGTCACCTTCCTCGACCCCGAGATCGGCGCGGTCGGCCTCACCGAACAGCAGGCCCGCGACACGCTCATCGACGTACGGGTGGGCCACGTCCCGCTCTCCGCCACCTCCCGCGGCTTCGTGCATGGCCCCGGCAACGAGGGCTTCATCAAGGTCGTCGCCGACCACGAGCGCGGTGTGCTGGTCGGCGCCACCACTGCGGGCCCGGCCGGTGGCGAGATGATCGGCGCGCTCGCCGTCGCCGTCCACGCCGAGGTGCCGATCAGCACCCTGCACAGCCAGATCTGGGCGTACCCCACCTTCCACCGGGGCATCGGCGACGCGCTGAAAGCACTCGCCTGACGTTTCGACCGCGACCGGGTGGGAACCGCCAAGACATGTTGCGGCAGGTTCTCACCCGGCTCGAACAAGCGGACGCCCTCGACGGCGCCAGCGACAAGCTCCAGGCGGCGGTCACGGCCACCGTCCGGCCACGCACGCTGCGCGACCTCCTGCACGGCACCTGGATCGGGCATCCCCTGCACCCGGTGCTGGTCCAGGTCCCGGTCGGCGCCTTCCTCTCCGCGGCGGTCCTCGACCTCGGCAGCTCCCGTTCCACCGGTAGGGCGGCCACCGCGCTCATCGGGGCCGGACTCGCCGGAGTCGCCCCCGCCGTGGTCGCCGGCCTCGTCGACTGGTCCGAGATGACCAGGGACCGGCGCCGGGTCGGCCTCGTCCACGCCGCCGCCAACGCGCTCGCCGCCGGTCTCTACGCGACGTCCCTGGTGGCCCGGCTCACCGGGCGGGTCACCCAGGGAAAGGCCCTGGCCTACGCGGGACTGTCGGTCGCGGGAGCGGGTGCCTTTCTGGGCGGACATCTCTCGTACGCCCAGGGCGCCGGAATCAGCCACGCCGCTCCCGAGGTGACGCGCCTCCCCGATGAGTGGACCGTCGCGGGGTCGCTCGCCTCACTGCCCGACGGCAAGCCGACCGCTCGCCGGGTGGGTGACACGGCCGTCCTCTTCTTCCGTCAGGGCGACCGGGTCACCGCGATGATCGAGCGCTGCTCCCATGAGGGAGGGCCGCTGAGCGAGGGCGAACTCGCCGACGGGTGCGTGGTGTGCCCGTGGCACGGCAGCGCCTTCCGCCTCACCGACGGAGCCGTGATGCACGGGCCCGCCGGCAACGACCAGCCCGTCCTCCCGGTCCGGGTCCGCAACGGCATGGTCGAGGTACGCCACCCCTGAATCGCGCCTGGCCTGCGGAAACTGCTGAGGGTGACCCCCGATTTGGAGGCCCGGAGACCAGCGGGTAATGTTTTGCGAGCCGGCAGGGAAACGGGCGAGGTAAACCGGGTCACTCAGCACTGAGAGATTCGCACACCGGCCGTCCTGCCAAATCCGCTGAACCAAGATCGCAGCATAGCTGCGCGCTTGGCGCGGTGGACTTACTAGGGCAGATCGGAGCCAACCGGGAGAAACCGGTTGACAACACCGAGAAGGCCTAGTAAAGTAGAGCGAGTGCCCCGGGGGGCCGAGACGCGAAAGCGGAGCGGTTCGAAGGTGTGCGGTTGTTCTTTGAGAACTCAACAGGGTGCTTGATAAGCCAGTGCCAAT
>NZ_BMPW01000011.1 GCF_014647795.1 Actinoplanes campanulatus
TCACCCCACGAAATCCCTGTTCAGCGCCCCGCGCCGTGAGAATGCAATAGCCCTGCGCGCAGTCTCCGCATCGCCTCTTTCGTGTGGTGAAACGGTGAGGCCAGCAGAAAGAGGGTGTACTTGACGAGCATCAGGACGGCGAACAGCCGAGTGGTGTTGCGAATGACTTCGTAGAGGGTCGCCGAATCCATCAGGTGCGGTCTCCGACCTTCGAAAGGTGGGCGATGAAGCAGGAGACGGCACCCGTGGTGTCATCTATGAAGGTGACCACGATCGCCGAGTCCGATGCTTCGTCAAAGGGCTTCAACTGCGAAACGTCCGTGCCGACCGCGGTCACCCGGTAACCGAGCTGCCAGCCCTGGGTCGTGACGATGTTCACCAGGTCACCCGGGTATACCTGACCCAGATTCTTCGTGGTCAGCGTGTTCAGGCGCATGTAGATGAAGGCGCTGCCGAATACCTTCTGGCGCGGGCCGGCGTTCAGAAAGGTGTGAGCGATGCCCTTGGTCGCCTTCCACTGCCCACTGTGATACGTGGCCGGTGTGATGCGGATGTGCTTGCCGGCCTCGGGGAGTTTGATCATCTCGGGGGTGCCGAACATGCCCGGGCTGTACGTCGCGCGATAGGCATTGACCAGCTGGTCTTCCGTAGCCTCGTCGGACGTGAAGCGGACGCTCTCGACCACGTCGGACACCGGTATGTCGCGGTTGGCCATGGCCTCGTACGTGTTCGCCGAGGCGTACGCCGAAAAGAGGCCACTGGTAACCATGACGAGGGCGAGCGCTGAAATGCTCGTCATTCGAGCGCGGAATCGGCCCGTGCGTGACGTCTTACCCATGGTGGCTCCCGTAGCGCTCGATCAGTCGTTTCGTCCTGCGGTCTATCAGGTGACTGGTCGTCGCGGCGACGATGTTCGAAAGAACAGTCAGCCCGAAGACGATCAATACCAGCAGGAAGAGGGCGCGAAACGGTGACGCCCCGAAGTTCAATAGGGTGAACATAATCCTTCGACGCGGGGTCGGGCCGGCCCGCTGATATGCGCTGGGCGCATCCAGAGTGCCAACGTTGATGGGAAGGAGGTGTCGAAATCCGCAGCTTCGAAAATCGCGTGGGATCTCTTAGTTCGAGATGACCCGAATCGAGGTGATGCATAATTCGGCGCGGGTCGAACCCGTGACAAAGCGCGTCACAACATCTCCTTCCAAGCCCGTACGCGGTAAAGACAGCTCACGCACCGTACCTGGGAGTTCCCTTGGGGGCGCAACACCGAGTGACATAGACCCGATTGCACTGTGCAGCGGAGGTGATCACTCATCGTGACCGCTGCCGTATTCATCGCGATCGCATCGCCGCTCACCCGTAGACCTGTGAATCGGCGCGGGACCCTATGGAAGCGTTGACCGGCAAGGAGTTTTCGCTCTCGACTTTGGATCGTGAGCGCACTCTCGGGACGGATGCATGGCACGGTCGACGGGCGAGATTTGCGGCAGAAGCCCTGTTTGCCCGTGATGTACATCATGGCCTGCTCACCGGGATCCCGGCATCGTCGAGCAGGCCATGACAGCGGAGAGTAGTTGCGCCCTGATAGCAGAGCGTTAGTTCTACCGGGCTCAGCTCCGGGTGTGGCCGTTGCCGGTCACGATGTACTTCGTCGAGGTCAGCTCCGGCAGACCCATCGGGCCACGGGCGTGCAGCTTCTGCGTGCTGATGCCGATCTCCGCGCCGAAGCCGAACTCGCCGCCGTCGGTGAACCGGGTCGACGCGTTCACCATCACGGCGGCCGCGTCGACACCGGCCACGAACCGCCTGGTCGCGGCGACCGACTCGCTGACGATGGCCTCGGTGTGGCCGGTGCCGTACCGGCGGATGTGGTCCAGCGCGTCCTCCAGCGTGTCGACCACGGCGACCGACATGTCCAGGGACAGGAATTCCGTGCCCCAGTCCTCCTCGGTGGCCGGAACCACCGCGTCGCTGTAGCCGGCCACCCGCGGGTCGCCGTGCACGGTGACGCCGGCGGCCTCCAACTCGTCCAGGACCAGGGGCAGGAACGAGTCCGCGATCTCGGCATTCACCAGCAGCGACTCCGCCGAGTTGCACACCGAGCAGCGGTGCACCTTCGAGTTGAGCACGATGGCGAGAGCCTTCTCCAGGTCGGCGGCGGCGTCCACGTACACATGGCAGTTGCCCACTCCGGTCTCGATCACCGGCACCGTCGACTGCTCCACCACGGTTTTGATCAGCGAGGCGCCGCCGCGCGGGATCAGCACGTCGACCAGGCCGCGGGCCCGCATCAGCTCCTTCACCGAGTCGCGGGTGGTGGCGTCGAGCAGCTGGATGGTGTCGGCCGGCAGGCCCGCGTCGGCGACCGCTTTGCGCAGCACCGAGACGATCGCGGCGTTCGACGAGAAGGCCGAGCCGGAGCCGCGCAGCAGGGCCGCGTTGCCGGACTTGAGGCAGATGCCGGCGGCGTCGGCCGTCACGTTCGGCCGGCCCTCGTAGATCATGCCGACCACGCCGAACGGCACCCGGACCTGCCGCAGCTCCAGCCCGTTCGCCAGCGTCGAGCCGCGGACCACGTCACCGATCGGGTCCGGCAGGGCGGCGAGCTGGCGCAGGCCGTCAGCCATCGCGGCGATCCGCTCCGGCGTCAGCACCAGCCGGTCGATCATCGCCTCGGAGGTGTCGTTCTCCCGCGCGGTCGCCACGTCGACACCATTGGCGTGCACGATGTCGTCGGTCCGCTCGACCAGCCGGTCGGCCATCAGCAGCAGAGCCCGGTCCTTCTCGGCACGGGTGGCCGCGGCCAGGTCGAATGAGGCGATCCGGGCCGCGGAGGCCTGCTCCAGCACGCTCATGGCAAACCTTTCAAAGATCAAACAAGATGAGGGGTACGGCTAAAGCAGCACCAGATCGTCCCGGTGCACGACTTCTCGTTCATATCCCGGCCCGAGTTCCGCTGCCAACTCTGGTGTGGACCGTCCGAGCAGCGCCGGGAGCTCGATGGCGTCGTAGTTGACCAGGCCGCGCGCCACCGGTGTCCCGGACCCGGCGTCCACCAGATCCACCGGGTCGCCGGCCGCGAAGGACCCGTCGACCGCGGTGATCCCGGCCGGGAGCAGCGACTTGCGGCGGGCCACCACGGCCGCGACCGCGCCCTCGTCGAGGTGCAGGCGTCCGCGCGGCGCGGTGGCGTGGGCCAGCCAGAACAGCCGGGCCGCCGGACGGGACGCGGAAGCCTGGAAGAGGGTGCCGACCTCCTCGCCGGCCAGCGCCGGCCCGGCCAGCGGGGCGGCGGTCAGCACCACCGGGATGCCGAACCCGGTGGCGATCCGGGCGGCCTCCACCTTGGTCACCATGCCGCCGGTGCCGACCCCGGATTTCCCGGCCGAGCCGATCGTGATGCCCTCGAGATCGTTGTCGTCGCGGACCAGCGAGATCTTCCGGGACGCCGGGTCCGACGGGTTGCCGGTGTAGAGGGCGTCCACGTCGGAGAGCAGCACCAGCAGATCGGCGTGGGCGAGCGCGGCGACCAGGGCGGCGAGCCGGTCGTTGTCGCCGAACCGGATCTCCTCGGTGGCGACCGTGTCGTTCTCGTTGACGATCGGCAGAGCACCCAGGTCGAGCAGTTTGCGCAACGTCCGGTACGCGTTGCGATAGTGCGCCCGCCGGGTCACGTCGTCGACGGTGAGCAGCACCTGCCCGACGGTCAGCCCGTGCCGGGCGAACCCCGCCGCATACCGCCCGATCAGCAGACCCTGGCCGACCGATGCGGCGGCCTGCTGGGTGGCCAGGTCACGCGGTCGGCGGCGCAGTTGCAGCGGGGCCAGCCCGGCGGCGATCGCGCCGCTGGACACCAGCACCACCTCACGCCCGCCGGTCGCCAGCGCGCCCAGCACGTCGACCAGGGCGTCGACCCGTTGCTCGTCGATGCCGCCCGTCGCGGTGGTCAGCGAGGACGACCCCACCTTCACCACGATCCGGCGCGCACCGGTCACCACTTCCCGCACCCGGCCCATTGTGCTCGGCAGGCCGGTGTCGATCGTTGTCAGATCCCATATCGTGGCGGGTGATGACACCGCAGGAGTACGTCGAAGAGGTCCTGACCCTGGTGGAGAGCATCCCCGAGGGACGGGTCATGTCGTACGGCGCGATCGCCGAGGCCCTGGCCGACCGGTCCGGCCGCAACTCGCCCCGCCAGGTCGGCCGGATCATGGCGCTGCACGGCGGCGGCGTCCCGTGGCACCGGGTGTGCAGCGGCGGCGGCCGGCTCCCACCCGGTCACGAGGCGCGGGCCAGGGCGCTGCTGACGGCCGAGGGCGTGCCGATGCGCGGCGACCGGGTGCTGATGGCCGACGCCGGCTGGATGCCCTGGTGACGGGCCGATCCGGGCCGGGCGCGCCGGTGCGGCGAGGTGTGCGGTGAAAGCGGGTTCGCCGAGCCGTACAGCGTGGAGCGCGGCCCGCTATCGCGCCGCCCATCAGCTGCTCGAAGGCGGTTCGATCTTCGCGGACGCTCTGGCCGTACCGATGCTGGGTGAAGCGGAAGCGGATCTCCTGGCCGACGCCCCGCGCCGCGGCATGCGGCTGTTCATCGCGGCCCGGCACCGGTTCGCGGAGGACGCGCTGGCCGCTGCCGTGGATCGTGGCGTGCGGCAGGTGGTGGTGCTGGGCGCGGGCCTGGACACGTTCGCCTACCGCAACCCGCATCCGGGCCTGTCGGTGATCGAAGTGGATCATCCGGACACGCAGGAGTGGAAGCGGGAACGGCTGGCCGCGGCGGGCATCGCCGTTCCGGGCACGGTGCGTCACATCGGTGTCGACTTCGAGAAGGAGTCACTGGCCGGCCGGCTGCCGCTGGACGGTCCGGCCTTCTTCCTCTGGCTGGGCGTGGTGCCCTACCTGACCGCCGAGGGGTTCGCCGCGACGCTGGACGTGACAGCCGGGCACGAGGTGGTCTTCGACTACGCGCAGTCACCCGATCGGATGGTCGGTGAGCGGCGTGCCCATCTGGAGGCACGCGCCGAACGGGTGGCGCGGCTGGGCGAGCCGTGGCTCAACTACTTCGAGCCCGGGAAGATCGTCGCCGACCTGCGCGGGCGCGGTTTCACGCGGATCGAGGATCTGGGCCCGGCGGCGCTGGCGGCGCGCTATTTCGGCCGCCCGGACGTGCCGCCGGAGACGCCCGGCGGCCACGTCCTGCACGCCTCCTAGCGTCGCCGGGGACGCCCGGCGGGCATGGCTTGCACGCCTCCTGGCGTCGCCGGGGAGACCCGGCGGGCATGGCTTGCACGCCTCCTGGCGTCGCCGGGGACGCCCGGCCGGCCCGATCCGCGCGTCTCACAGCGTGAGCCCGGCCAGGGTCGCCGCGGCGCGCAGCTGGTAGTCGAAGAAGCCCCGGCGGTCCTCCTCGACCGAGTTCTTCAGCTGGCCGAACAGCTCGAAGCTGATGGCGCCGCAGATCTGGAAGAACGCGGCGATGGTGTCGGCGATGACGCGCGCCGGCACCCCGGGATGGTAGGCGGCCGCGATCGGCTCGAGCTCTTCAGCGAAACGCCCGGTCAGCGGTGGTCGCTCGACGATCACCCCGCTCGCGTACGCCTCCGCGATCGTCCGGCCGAGAAGCAGCAGCACCCGGGTCGCCGGCACGACGGTGTCCCGGGGCGCGGCGTATCCCGGGACCGGGCTGCCGTAGATCAGCGCCCATTCGTGCGGGTTGGCGACCGCCCATTCCCGTGCCGCGTGCCCGGCGGCCAGCCACCTCTCCAGCGGACTGTCCGCGCCGGCCGCCGCCTGCTCGGCCGCCTCGCCGACCGCGTCGTACGCGTCGATGATCAGTGCCGTGAGCAGGTCGTCCCGGCTCGCGAAGTACCGATAGACGGCCGACGAGGCCATGCCGAGGTCGCGGGCGACCGCACGCAACGACAGGTTGGCCCCGTCGGTGGCCAGGTGGCGGCGGGCCACCGACTTGATCTCTTCGGTCATCTCGGCCCGGACCCGGGCCCGCAGGTTGGCGGCGCTCATGCGGACCAGTGTGCCACAACGAGAGCAGTGCTCTTGCCTTTCATTGAATCCCATGCGACTGTTGTTCTCGACAGAGAGCACTGCTCGCAAAGGAGAACGCCATGCACCTCGTCGTCGGTTCCGGCCCCATCGGCTCCTCGGTCGCCCGCTTGCTGGCCGAGCGGGGCGAGACCGTCCGGATCGTCACCCGCAGCGGCGGCGGCCCGGAGCATCCGCTGATCGAGCGGGTCGCCGCCGACGCGTCGGACGCGCATCGCCTCACCGAGCTGGCCGCCGGCTCCGCGGTCGTCTACAACTGCGCGAACCCGAAGTACACCGAGTGGGCCACCAAGTGGTTCCCGATGAACAACGCGATGATCGCCGCGGCCGAGTCGGCCGGCGCGGTCTACGCCATCACCGGCAACCTGTATGGCTACGGGCCGCAGCCCGGCGGCCTGATGACCGAGAGCACCCCGCCGGCCGCGACCGGTCGCAAGGGCCGGATCCGCAGCCGGATGTGGCAGGACGCGCTGGCTTCCGGGGTCCGCACCGTCGAGGCCCGCGGCTCCGACTACCTCGGCGCGGGCGCGGCGGGCGTCTTCTCCGCCGTCCTGCTCCCGGCCATGGCCGCGGGCCGCACCGCCTGGGCGCCGGCCGACGTCGACGTGCCGCACACCTTCACCTACACCGGCGACATGGCCCGCGCCCTGGTCGAGCTGGCCGCCGACGAGCGGGCGTGGGGCAGGGCGTGGCACGTGCCGTCCCCGGCCGCGATCACCATCCGCGAACTGGCCGACCGCTACGCCGTGATGACCGGCCAGCCCAAAATCAAGATCCGCAGACTGCCGCGCTTCGTGATGCGCGCCGCCGGCCTGGCCGTCCCGATCGCCCGCGAGCTGGCCGAGATGGACTACCAGTTCTACGCGCCGTTCATCCTCGACTCGTCCCTCACCGAACGCACCTTCGGCCTGACCGCCACCCCGATCGAGGTGGCCCTCCGCGAAACCGCCGCCGACGCCGAAGCCATCGCCGCCCGCCGCATGTGACCACGACAGCCCACCGCCGGTCCCGCGCGGTCGTCGCACTGCCCGCGGCCGGCCGCCCTACCGCCGCCCACGACCGGGACGGGTTGCCGCAGCCCCGCCGTCGCGCCTGGTCAGAGCAGTAGATCCACTCCGCCGCGGTGCCCGGTCAGAGCAGTAGGCCCACGCCGCCGCGGCGTGGGTCGCCGGCCGCCCCGACCCGGCCCACCGCCGTCACCCCGCCGAAGTAGTGGTTGATCTCCGGCCACTCGACGATCTGCCAGCCGGTGTCCGCCAGCGCCGCGAGTTCCGCGGGCGGGCAGCCGGCTTCGGCGTGCACGGTGTCCTCGACGACGTGGAAACGCGGCCGGGCGATCGCCTCCGGCACACTCAGCCCGTCGACCAGCACCCCGAGCAGCGTGTCGACCAGCGCGGTACGGATCCGCGACGCCCCCGCCGACCCCGCCGCCACGGCCAGCCCACCGTCCGGGGCGATCACCACGAGCGGGCACATGTACGACGACATCCGCCGCCCCGGCACCAGATCGTCGGTGAGCAGCTCACCCTCGCCGAGCATCGAGTTCAGGTTGATGCCGAGGCCGGGCAGCCACACCCCGGCGCCGAGGCCCAGCGTCGTGGTGATGACGCAGGCGTTCCCCTCGGGGTCCACCACCGACACGTTGGTGGTGTCACCGAGCCGCTGCTTACCCCGGTTGAGCAGCGCGGACGCCACCCCAGGGGCCCGTCCGGGGCGGGACAGGTCGTCCGGCAGCGCCCCGATCGTGTCGACCGTCCGGTTCAGGTCGTGCCGGGCGTGCACCCGGTACCCGGCCATCGTGGCGTGGTCCACCGGCGTCTCGTGCACCCGGTACTCGGCCAGGTCGGCCGGCCCGATCGCGCCGCCGGCCGCCCGGACCGTCTCCACCAGCACGTCGGCGTACGCCCCGGTGTAGAACACCTCCGGCCCGTCACCGGCGAGGGCGTCCATCGCGGTCGCCAGCCCCGGGTGGAAGAGCAGTTCGTCGCCCTGGAGCAGCCGTCCACCCGGCTGGTAGAGCGCCGCCCCCTCGCCGTACGCCAGCGCCGGCGCACACGACTCCAGCGTGCGTGCGTGCGCGGCGGGCAGCAGCACCCCGGTCCGCGCCAGCCCCGCGGCCGGCGCCACCACCTCCGGCCACGGCAACCGGCCCCAGCGCCGGTGCACCTCGCCCAGCCCGGCCGGAATCCCGGGGACCGCCACGCTCGCCCCGCCGATCGAGTAGGTCTGTGGCAGCCCACCGAAGAACACGTCGACCGCCACCATCGCCTCCGGCTTCCGGTCGCCGTCCAGGCCGGGCACCGCCACGAAGAAGTCGAGGCAGGTGACCTCGCCGGTGCTCGCCTCGAAATAGGTGGCGAAACCGCCGCCGCCGAGCCCCGTGTAGACCGTTTCGGCGACACAACAGGCCAGGACGGCACCCACCGCCGCGTCGGCGGCCGACCCTCCGGCCTGCAGAATCCGGACCCCCGTGCGTGCGGTCGCCGGGTGACTGGCGGCGACGCCGGCCGCAACGCTTTTCATGCGGCGAGCGTAGGAGAAACCGCCCGATCTTGGTTACGATGCGCGTCGATGACGACCAGTGGTCCCCCTCCCGAGGTAACCCGGACGAGTGTTCTTCCCGGCGGCGTTTTGGCTGGGTATGCGCTCGGATCGGTGGTGACGGGCGCCTTCGGCACGGTGCCCGGTTTGCTTCTTCTGCCTTATCTGACCGACACGCTCGGTGTTGCCGCGGGTGTCGCCGGATTGCTGGTCCTCCTTCCGAAGGCTTGGGACGTCATCGTCAACCCGGTGGCCGGCCGGATCTCCGACCGCACCGGCTCCCGCCGGCCGTTCATGCTCGTGGCCGGCCTGCTGCTGGGCCTCCTCTTCGCGTCGATCTTCGCGGCGCCGTTCCCCGGCGGGGGCGCTTCCGGCGCCTACGTCGCCTTCGCCTTCCTCGCGGCGGCCACCGCCTTCGCCTTCTTCCAGGTGCCCTACGTGGCGATGCCGGCCGAACTGACCGACGGCTACGCCGAGCGCACCCGGCTGATGACCTGGCGGGTCGCCGTCCTGGCGCTGACCATCCTGGTCTCCGGCGCACTCGCGCCACTGGTGGTCGACCTGACCGGCGGCGGCCGCGAGGGCCACCGGTGGTCCGGCGCGTTCATCGGCTCACTCATCGTCGCGGGCACGCTCGCCACCTTCTTCGGTACGCGTGGAGCACTCACCCACACGGCCACCGCCGCCGAGCCGAGTCTCCGTGCCCAACTGCGCGTGGCGGCCGGTAACGCCCCCTTCCTCGCTCTGCTGATCTGCTGGGTCGTGCAGGCGGCCGGCATCGGCACCATGCTGGCCGGCGTCAAGTACTTCGCCGACCACGTGATCGTCCAGGAGGCCGGCGCGACCTTCCTCTTCGCCGCCTTCGTCGGCCCGGCCCTGCTGGTCATGCCGCTCTGGACGGCGATCGGGAAGCGGCACGGCAAACTCCGCTCGCTCGTGGCCGCGTCGCTGCTCTTCGCCACCGGGGCCCTGGTCCTGCTCGCCGCCCCGGCTCTGCCCGGCGTCGGGGTCTATCTCATCGTCGCGCTGGTCGGCGCCGGCTACGCGGGTCAGCAGGTGTTCGCCATGGCGATGCTGCCGGACTGCATCGCCCACGACACCGAGCGCACCGGCCGCCGCCAGGCCGGCGTCTTCACCGGTCTGTGGACCGCGGGGGAGACCCTCGGGCTGGCGCTCGGCCCCGGTATCTACGCATTGATCCTCCAGATCTTCGGCTACGTCTCGTCGGCCACCGGCGAATCGGCCGTGCAGAGCGACACGGCGCGGCTCGGCGTGCTGCTGGGTTTCACGGTCGTCCCGGCCCTGCTGGTCGGCGCGGCCGTGCTGTTGCTGCGACGCTACGACGACCGGACCGGCGCCGCCGGTGGGCCTGTGGACAACTCGCCGGTGTGGACAACCGAGAAGTAGGCGTCCCGGGAGGGGTAGCGTCGCGGGCATGATCAATGCGCTGCCGGAGAAGGGCGTGCCGGGCGAGCAGATCCTCGCCGAGCTGCGTGAGCTGCGCGGTGGTGACCTGCCGACACACGGCGGGCGCCTCTTCGCCTATGTCTACGACCCCGCTCTGGACGGCCTGGACGACCTGGCCCGGGCCGCCCACGCCACGTCCGCGCACGTCAACGGCCTCGACCCGACCGCCTTCCCCTCCCTGCTGGCGATGGAGAATGCCCTGGTCGCCGCGGCCGCCACGGTGCTCCACGGCGGTCCGGCGACGGTCGGCAGCGTGACCAGCGGCGGGACGGAGTCGCTGATCCTGGCGGTCAAGGCGGCCCGCGACGCCCATCCCGAGATCGCCGGACCACGCCTGGTCGTCCCGGCCACGGCACACGCGGCCTTCGCGAAGGCCGCGCACTACCTGCGGGTGGAGCTCGACACCGTGCCGGTGAAGGACCTGCGGGCCGATCCGGTGGCGATGGCCGCCGCGATCACCCCGGAGACCGTGCTGGTCGCGGCCTCCGCCCCGAGCTACGCGCACGGCGTGGTCGATCCGATCCCCGAGCTGGCGGCCATCGCCGCCGAGCGTGGCGTGCGATTCCACGTGGACGCGTGCTTCGGCGGCTGGATCCTGCCCTATCTGCGGCGGCTCAGCGCCGACCTGCCCGATTTCGACCTCTCCGTGCCCGGCGTCACGAGCATCTCGGTCGACCTGCACAAATACGCGTATGCGCCGAAGGGCGTCTCGATCCTGCTGCACCGGGACGAGGCGCTGCGCCGCCCGCAGTATTTCGCCTACGCCGACTGGCCCGGCTACACCATGATCAACCCGGTGATCTCATCCACCCGCTCGGGCGGCCCGGTCGCCGCGGCCTTCGCCACGCTGCGCTCCATCGGCGATACCGGCTACCTGGAGCTGGCCACCCGCACCCGCGAGGCGGTCGCGATGCTGGCCGCCGCGGTCGAGGCGACCGACGGCGTCCGCCTCTACGCCCCACCCGAGACCAGCGTGGTCTGCCTGGCCGCCGACGGCGTCGATCTTTTCGTCCTGGCCGACGAGCTGGCGGCCCGAGGTTGGCACACCCAGCCGCAGATGGCCTATGCCGACCTCCCGCCGACCATCCACCTCACGGTGACCGCGGCTGTCCGCGCGACCGCCGCCGACTTCGCCCCCGACCTGACCGCGGCGGTCGAGGCAGCCAGGGCCCGGGGCCCGATCGAGCTGCCCGAGCTGCCCCCGCTCACCCCCGAGATGATCACCCCGGAGCTGATCGCCTCCCTGGCCGAGGGCCTGGGCCTGGCCGGCGGCGACTTCACCCAGATGGCCTCGGTGAACGCGATCCTGAACGCGGCCCCACCGGCCCTCCGCGAAGCGCTCCTGACGGGTTTCCTGAGTCTGCTCCAGCGCCCGGCGCGACCAAATGACGCGATGACGCGATGATTGCTTCAGATAGACTGCGGCGGTGCTGTATCCAACCCCCACGCTGACCGCGGTCGACCAGGAAGTCCTGGCCGACGTCGAAGCGATGCGGCAGGCCATGCGACATCAGATCCGGGCCAACCCTGCTAGGTGGACGCATGGCCTGCGGAAATACCTGACGGCCGACACCATTGCCGCCTCGAATTCGATCGAGGGTTTCCGCGTGTCCACCGCTGATGTCCAGGACCTGATGGACGGGGAACGTGATGTCGAGGTCTCCGACGAAAACCGTGAGGAGACGCTCGCCTACCAGCGCATGATGACCTACGTGCAGACGCTGCACGACGTCACCGACTTCACCTACAGCAAGAGCCTGCTCAACGCGCTGCACTGGATGTTGCAGGGCCATCGGCACACCGCCCGCAAGCCCGCGGGCCAGTGGCGCGGCGGCCCGGTCTACGTCACTGATCCCCGAGACCCCGGCATCGCCGCCTACACCGCTCCTCCCGCCATCGATGTGCCCGGGCTGATGGATGAACTGGTGGAGTGGCTCAACTCTGACGACGGCACTCATCCGCTGGTCCGGGCGGCGATGGCTCACCTGCATCTGGTGTCGATTCACCCGTGGACCGACGGTAACGGCCGCATGTCGCGTTCCCTGCAGACCCTGCTCATCGCGCGGGAGGGGGTGCTCGCCCCGGAATTCTCCTCGATCGAAGCGTGGCTGGGCCGCCCCGGTAACACCTGGGAGTACTACAAGGAGTTGCAGCGCCGGGGTGCCACCTACCGGCCGGACCAGGACGTGTCCGGCTGGATTCGGTTCAATCTGACCGCCTATCACCAGCAGGCCCAAACCGTGCGGGGTCGGATGGACCGTTCGGCCGCGGTGTGGGAGGTGCTCCTGTCCTTCGCCGGCCCGGCGGGTCTGAACGAGCGGGTCCTCTCCGCACTGCACGACGTCGCGGTGGTCGGCCGCATCCGCCGGGCGCGCTACGAGCAGGCCGAAGGACTGACCCTGCAGCAGGCACAACGCGATCTGCGGGACCTGGTCACCGCCGGTCTGCTGGCGCCGGTCGGGCGGACCCGGGCGCGCTACTACACCGAGGGGCCGGGCTTCCCGGAGCGGGTGCTCGAGGTGGCGCGCACCCCGATGACGCTCAGCGAGCCGTACCCGGATGCAGTAGGTTGACGCCGTGGCCCTTCCTGGAGTGCTCGGAGAACCCATCCGGTTCGTGCTGAACTGGGGGCGCCGCTATTCGCTCTGGGTGTTCAACTTCGGGCTGGCCTGCTGTGCGATCGAGTTCATCGCGTCGAGCATGGCGCGGCACGACTTCATGCGGCTCGGGGTGATCCCGTTCGCGCACGGGCCGCGCCAGGCCGACCTCATGGTGGTCTCCGGCACGGTCACCGACAAGATGGCGCCGGCCATCAAGCGGCTCTACGACCAGATGCCCGAGCCGAAGTATGTGATCTCCTTCGGCTCCTGCTCGAACTGCGGTGGGCCGTATTGGGATTCGTATTCGGTCACCAAGGGGGTCGACCAGATCATCCCGGTCGACGTCTACGTGCCGGGCTGCCCGCCCCGGCCGGAGGCGCTGCTGCACGGCATCCTGCGCCTCCAGGAGAAGATCGCCGCCGAGCGCTCCGGCCCGGGAGGCGTCCACCGGCCCGACCCGCTGGCGCTGACCGCCCCGGTGGTCCGTCCACCGAAAGACGCGCGGTAGGGCCGCGGCAGAGTCCGTTGCGAGGCGTTCGGCAAGGCCGCGGCTGTAAATGGCTTAGCAAGAAGTCCGTCAATGCATTGCAATCGGTCGGGTCCGGGCTGAAAGGCTGAACCCCGTTCGTGTGGAAGCACCGATCGGGGGTTCCATGGCACGCGTACTCCGCAGCACGCTTGGCGCGATCATCGCGACCGCGCTGGCGCTGACCTCACTGAACTGGGCCACACCGGCCGTGGCGCGGGGCGCCACGACACCCAACGCCGTCGTCACCTGGCACATCCACGCGCAGACCGCCATCTACGACGTCGGCCGGCAGACGCCGAACGCCGCGTCCCGCAGTTTCGCGATGGTCCAGGGCGCCGTCTTCGACGCGGTCAACGCGATCACCGGCGCCCCCTACAAGCCGTACCTGGTGGCGCCCCGGAGCCGTCGCGGCGATTCGGTTCCCGCGGCGGTCGCCGCCTCGGCGTACCGGGTGCTGGTCTCGCTCTTCCCGGCTCAGGCCGACGCGTTGCGCGCACGGTACGAGGAAGAGCTCGCCAGGATCCCGGACGGTCGCGCGAAGCGCGGCGGGATCGCCGTCGGAGAGGCCACCGCCGCCGCGATGATCGCCGACCGGACCGGTGACGGGGCCTTCGACACCAGCGTGACCTGGCCGGTCAGCGAGGTCCCGGGCGAGTACCGGCTCACCCCGCCGAATTTCGTCCAGACCGGCGCCTGGTACGCGTTCCTCAAACCGTTCGTGATCAGCGACCCGAGCCGTTACCGGGTCCCCGGCCCGCCCGTACTGACCAGCGCCGACTACGCCCGCCAACTGAACGAGGTGAAAGCCACCAGCACGAACCGCACCCCGGAGCAGACCGAGGCGGCGATCTGGTGGGACGACTTCCACATGGTCGAGTGGGAGATGCGGCGGGTGCTGGCCACCGGCCAGCGGCTCGGCAACCTGGCGACGGCCCGCCTGTTCGCCCAGACCGACATGGCCACCGTCGACGCGCTGATCTCCTGCTACCAGCAGAAACGCCGCTGGAACCTGTGGCGGCCGGTGACCGCGATCCGGCTGGCCGACACCGACGGCAACCCGGCCACGGTCGCCGACCCCGCGTGGCAGCCGCTGCGGGTGACCGCGCCGTCGCCGGAGTGGCCGTCCGGGCACGCCTGCTACACCTCGGCCACGATGGTCAGTTTCCGGACCTTCTTCGGCCGGGACGGGCTTCCGTTCCACGCCTACAGCCCGGACTCCGGCACCACCCGCTACTTCGACAGCTTCGCGAAGGCCCAGGCCGAGGTGCAGCTGGCCCGGATCTGGGCGGGCGTGCACTACCGCGAGGCGACCGTCCTGGGCGACCGGCTGGGCACGGCCGTGGCCCGTGAGGTGCTCCGGGACTTCTAACCGAGGATCTCCCGCGCGCCCTGGCGCAGCAGCGAGGCGGCCACCGACGTCCCGAGCACCACCGGGTCGGTGGCCCACTCGTGCGCGTCCAGCACGATCTTGCCGTCCAGGCTGATCACCCGGGCCCGCAGGCTGATCCGCCCGTCCGGCTCGGTGCGCGCGTAGCCACCGATCGGCGAATGGCAGCTGCCCTGGAGGATGTGCAGCATGGTCCGCTCGGCCTCGGTCTCCCGCCCGGTCCGCGGGTCGGCGAGAAGCTCCGCGATCTCCAGCGCCGCCTCGTCGTCCTGCCGGCACTGCAGCACGAGAGTCCCGCTCCCGACGGCGGGCACGAACGTGTCGACGTCGATCGTGTGCCCGACACGTGACGGCATGCCGATCCGGTGCAGGCCGGAGACCGCGAGGAGCAGCGCGTCGTACTCTCCCGCGTCGAGCCGGGCCAGGCGGGAGTTGGCGTTCCCGCGGATCGGCACCGGGGTCAGGTGCGGCCAGTGCAGGGCGAGCTGGGCGATGCGGCGGACGGCCGACGTGCCGATGCGCGCCCCGGCCGGCAGGTCGTCGAGGCTCAGCCCTCCAGGGTGGACCAGGCAGTCCCGTACGTCGTCCCGGCTCAGGTAGGCGGCGAACACGGTGCCCGCGGGCGCCGGCCGGTCGCCCGGGACGTCCTTGACGCAGTGCACGGCCAGGTCGGCCCGCCCGTCCAGCAGCGCCTGGTCGACCTCCTTGGTGAAGGCGCCCTTGCCGCCCAGCTCGGAGAGCGCACCCTGCCATCGGTCGCCGCTGGTGGTGAGGGGCACCACCTCGACGGTCACCTCTGGTCGCCGCTCGGCGAGCATCCGGCGGACACGCTCGACCTGAGCGAGCGCCATCGGGGAGGATCGGGTGCCGATACGCAGCAGGCGTGATGCGGGCATAGCGGAAAGGGTAGCGGCTGACGGCGGATCGGTGAGTAGCGTGACCCGCATGGGTTCTCAGTCGCGCGCAGACTTCATCATCGATGTCCTCACCCGCGAGTTCGGTGAGCTGATGGCGCTCGATCCGCCCGCGTTCCGCCGCAAGTTCCGGAAGATGGCGGCCTCACCGTTCGCGTTCTACCGCGGCAGCGCCTCGCTGTTCTACGCCGACCTGAGCGGTGACCACCGGGACGACAGCTTCCTCGACGAGCGGACCAGCCGGGTCTGGATCCACGGTGACCTGCACGCCGAGAACTTCGGCACCTACATGAACTCGTCCGGCCGCCTGGTCTTCAACGTCAACGACTTCGACGAGGCGTACGTCGGCCCGTACAGCTGGGATCTGAAGCGCTTCGCGGCCAGTGTCGCGCTGATCGGGTATTCGAAGGCGCTGTCCGACGACGCCATCACGGCGCTGGTGACCACGTTCGCCCGGGCGTACCTGATCGAGTTGCGGGCCATCGCCCAGGGGGGTGACGACGCGATCGGCTCGATCACCCTGGAGAACGCGGCCGGTGTGCTGCGGCGGGTGCTCCAGCAGGCACGGCTCAACACCCGGGTCGACCTGCTCGGCGAGCAGACCACGATCGACGACTTCGACCGCCGGTTCTCGATGGGCGACGGCGTCTACGAGGTGGACACGGTCACCCACGCCAAGGTCCGGGAGGCGTTCGACCGCTATCTGGGCACGCTGCCGCAGGGCGCCCGGCCGGTGGCGATGCACATCAAGGACATCAAGCTCCGCAAGGGCGTCGGGATCGGCTCGGCCGGGCTGCCGTCGTACAACCTGCTGCTCGAAGGGCACACCGAGGCCCTCGAGAACGACGTGATCATCTACATGAAGCAGGCGCAGGTCCCGGCCGTCGCCCGGTGGATCGACGACGAGCGGGTGCGCGGCTACTTCCAGCACCAGGGCCACCGGACGAGTGAGTCGCAGCGGGCCCTCCAGGCGCACGCCGACCCGTGGCTGGGCTTCACCGAGCTGGACGGGGTGGGGCAGTTGGTCGCCGAGGTCTCCCCGTACGCCGCGGATCTCGACTGGTCCGAGGTGAGCGAGCCGGAGGAGCTGACCGGGGTGATCGCCGACCTGGGCCGCGCGGTGGCCCGCATGCACTCGGTCGCCGACGACGAGTCCAGCCACGACCTCGTCGACTTCTCCACCGAGGAGGCGATCGTCGCGGTCGTCGACAAGGACGAGGCCGGATTCGTCCGGCACCTGGTGGAGTTCGCGCACCGGTACGGTGACCAGGCCCGCGAGGACCATCAGGACTTCGTCGACGTGTTCCGCAACGGCCGCCTCCCCGGCCTGTGAGCTAATTCGGGACGAACTGCACCATGAAGTCGGTCGATTCCCCTTCGGCGGCGTCGTACGAGATCCGGTAGTAGAGATCCCCGCTTCCCCGAGCCGGCTGGAAGTCGAACCGCTTGGGCGGCCAGGAGCAGGGCACCCGAACGGTGTCGACGTTCTTGCCGGACTTCTTCAGGATCTCGACCACGAGCGTGCCGTGCCCGGTGCAGGCGGAGAGGATCTTGAAGTCGACGCCGACGTGGCTTGGCAGGTCGTCCTTGAAGCCCCCGCGGCCGGCGCTGGTGCTGCCGCCGGACCCGAACCCCTTGTCCGAGGTGAGTTTCAGCGCCGCCGTCGGGTTGGCCTTGTCGTCCCCCTTGATCAGCGGTGCGCCGGTGTCGCTGGTGACCCGGTAGGCGAACCCGGCGGAGCGAGGAGCGGCCGTGCTGTCCGCGATCTTGTAGTCGACGCCGATGACGCCGTTCATCTCGAACTCGGTCTGCACCGGCGTCGGCGGTTCCGAGCAGGGCACCTTCAACCGGGCCAGCTCGACGGGCTCGGTTTGCAGGCTCTCGCTGCCCGGATTGCCCATCACCAGAAGCGTGAACTCCCCGGTCCCGGCGCAGGCGGCACGCAGGGTCAGCACGCCGTGGTAGACGGTGCTCGACGCCGACCAGGTCGGTGTCAACTCGGTGGCCCCCTCGACGGCGGCCGGCGTCGCGGACGTGCCGAGCGCGACCTTCGCGGTCTGCTGCAACCGCACCGGGTCGGCGGGAAGCTCACGTTTCGCAGGGGGCGGCGGGCGCAGACCCACGATCACGCCGCCGACGAGGGCGAGCACCACGGCGGCGGCCACGGACACGACCTGTCGCCGGCGGCGGATCCGTACCGTGCGGCGGGCCGCCTCGGCGCCCGGCGGGCGGATCATCTGGACCGCCATCGGGCGGGTCCGCGCGAAGATCTCCTCGAGCTGGTCAGACATGGGTCACCCCCTCCGCATCGGCGCCGAGCAACACGGCGAGCGTGCCGCGCGCCCGGTGCAGCCAGGACTTGACCGTCCCCTGGGCCACACCCTCCCGCTCGGCGATCTCCGCGATCGTCAGGTCGCCCAGGTAGTGCAGCACCATGGCGCGCCGCTGGGCGGCCGGCAGTTCGGCCAGGGCGGCGACCAGCGCCACCCACTCACCGGTCGGCCCGGGCAGCTGCGGCTCGTCGGTGCGCTGCTTACGCAGGAAGTTCAGGGCGGTACGGGCCCGGCGCCACCGGCTCACCGCCAGGTTCCAGGCGGTACGGCGGACCCAGGCGGCCGGATCGTCGTACCGGGAGATCGAGGACCACCGGGGCAGGGCCCGGCAGAACGCCTCCTGTACGACGTCCTGGGCCTCCTGGCGGTCACCGAAGTACGCGTACAGCTGCACGGTCAGCCGTGTGTAGTGCGCGGCGTAGACCTCATCGAACGTCGGTGGATCGTGGTGCACGGCGGCCGGCGTCTCCGATCGTTGGTCGGCGATGGCTGTCACGGCGACTACACGCGCGTGCCCGGCGGAAGGTTGCGGAAGCCGCCCGGATCATAGGATGAGCGGCATGACGCCCGAAGAGGTCGGTGAGCGCCTGGTCGCCCTGCTGGCGACGGACGATCCGGAGACGGGCCCGGTGACGGCCGAGATCTCCGGCGGCGGCCCGGGCCACGCCCGTGCGGTGGTGGACGTGCCGGCCGCCCGCTGGTGGTTCGCGGCCGAGGTGGTCCGTGACCCGGGGGCGCTGGGCTGCGACTTCTTCGACTGGCTCTCGGCCGTGGACGAGGTGGACGGCGGCTTCTCGGTGCTGGCCCACCTGTGGTCCACCCGCCGCCGGCACGGGCTGCTGCTGCGCACCCGGGTGCCGCGGGAGCATCCGGAGGTGGAGTCCCTGGTGGACCTCTACCCGGGCGCCGAGTGGCACGAGCGGGAGACGTACGAGATGTTCGGCATCTCCTTCGCCCGGCATCCCGGCCTGCGCCCGCTGCTGCTGCCCCCGGAGTTCGAGGGGCATCCGCTGCGCAAGGACTTCGTGCTGGCCGCGCGGGTGGCCAAGCCGTGGCCGGGCGCCAAGGAGCCGGGCGAGTCGGAGGGCGGCACGGCCAAGCGCGCCCCGATGCGCCCACCCGGCGTCCCCGCACCGAACGAGTGGGGCCCGCAGAAGAGCGAGAAGGAGGAGCAGCCGTGATGGAGCTCCTCGTCCGGGTGGGCGCCGTGATGGCCGCCTTCCTGGTCCTGCCGCTGGTCATCGGCCAGGCCGAGCACAAGGTGATGGCCCACATGCAGGGACGGGTCGGCCCGATGTACGCCGGCGCCTTCCACGGCTGGGCACAGCTGGTCGCCGACGGGGTGAAGTTCGTCCAGAAGGAGGACATCACTCCACGTGCGGCGGATCGGACCGTGTTCCGGCTGGCCCCGATCGTGGCGCTCTTCCCGTACCTCATCGTGATCTTGACCTTGCCGCTCGGCCCGGACCTGGTCGCGCAGAGCTTGGACATCGGGTTGTTCCTGGTCCTGGCCGTGCTCGGGATCGGCGTGGTGGCCGTGCTGATGTCCGCGTGGGCCTCGGCGAACAAGTACAGCCTGCTCGGCGGCGTCCGCGGCGCCGCCCAGCTGCTCGGCTACGAGCTGCCGCTGGTCCTGGCCGCGGCGAGCGTCGCGATGGCGGCCGGCACGCTGAGCCTGCCCGGCATCGTCGAGGCCTGGCGGCCCTGGTGGCTGATCTGGCAGGCGCCGGCCGCGCTGGTGTTCTTCATCGCCGGGCTGGCCGAGATCCGGCGCCCTCCCTTCGACATGCCGATCGCCGACTCCGAGCTGGTCTTCGGCTACATGACCGAGTACACCGGGCTGCGTTTCGCGTTCTTCCTGCTGGCCGAGTACGTCGGCATCGTGGTGATCGCCGGTCTCACCACGGTCCTGTTCCTGGGCGGCTGGCACGGGCCGTTCGCGGAGCAGTTGGGCTGGCTGTGGACGCTGCTGAAGGTCGCCGCCCTGTCCTTCGTGATCATCTGGTTCCGGGTCACCTACCCCCGTCTGCGCGAGGACCAGTTGCAGCGCCTCTGCTGGCTGATCCTGGTCCCGGTCTCGCTCGCCCAACTGGTTATCACGGTGGCCGTAAAGTCGCTCCTCTGAAACGCCGGGGCAAGGTCGCGCCGAACAGGCCGAGCGGGCAGGATGTTCCCTTGTGAGTGAGAACGGCGACCGCAACGTGCCCGGCAAGGGTCTGCTCGACGGGCTCGCCGTAACGCTGAAGACCCTGACGCGGCGATCCGGCACCCAGCAGTACCCGGACGTGCAACCCGATCTGCCGCCGCGCTCTCGCGGCGTGATCGCGCTGTCCGAGGAGAACTGCACGGTCTGCATGCTCTGCGCCCGTGAGTGCCCCGACTGGTGCATCTACATCGATTCGCACAAGGAGGAGGTCGTCGTCCCGGGCGCCGCGCGCGCCCGCCAGCGCAACGTGCTGGACCGGTTCGACATCGACTTCTCCCTCTGCATGTACTGCGGCATCTGCATCGAGGTCTGCCCGTTCGACGCGCTGCACTGGACGCCCGAGTTCGAGTACGCGGAGACCGACGTCCTCTCCCTGCTGCACGACAAGACCCGGCTGGGGGAGTGGATGCGCACGGTGCCTCCGCCGCCGGCCCACGACGTGCTCGGCGAGCCGTCCAAGGAGGAGGCCACGGCGGCGCGCAAGGCCGCGGGCCCGGGCGCGGCCACTGCCGCCAAGACCGCAAGACCAGCGACGGTACGAGCTCCGCGCGCCGAAACCACGGAGGACGGGAAGTGACCGTCGCCGACGTGCTGCTGCTGGCCCTCGGCACGGTCGCTGTCGGCTCGGGCGCGCTCGTCGTCACCAGCGCCCACCTGGTCCGCTCCGGCCTCTACCTGGTGGTGAGCCTGGGCGCGATCGCCGGCCTCTACCTGGTCCTCGGCGCCGAACTGGTGGCCTGGGTGCAGGTCCTGGTCTATGTCGGCGCGGTCGTGGTGCTGCTGCTGTTCGCGGTGATGCTGACCCGCGCCCCGATCGGCCCGTCCGCCGACCTGGACCGGCCCGCCCTCCCGGCCGTCCTGATCGGCGGTGGCCTCGGCGCCGGGCTGGCGGTGCTGTTCGCCGACGCGTTCCGCTGGGTCCGCTACCCGGAGGCGGATCCGGGCACCGCCGAACGGGTCGGCGAGCAGATCTTCGGCGCCTGGGTGCTGCCCTTCGAGGTGATCTCGATCCTGCTGCTGTCCGCCCTGGTCGGCGCGATCGTCCTGTCCCGGCCGGACGTCGGCGCCCGACCCACCCCGGAGGCCTGATGCACGTCGTCATCCCGTACGTGGTGGCCGCCCTGCTGTTCGGCCTGGGCGTCTACGGCGTGCTCCGCAGACGCAACGCGATCCTGGTGCTGATGGCCGTCGAGTTGATGCTCAACGCGGTCAACCTGATCCTGGTCACCGCGGACGTCTCGCTGCGCTCCGCGCTCACCGGTGTGGCGGTCGAGTCGTGGGCCCGCCCGGGCGCGGCCGTGCCCGGCACCGGCGGGGTCCTGGCACTCTTCGTGATCGTGCTGGCCGCCGCCGAGGTGGGCGTCGGGCTGGCGATCGTCCTCCAGTTCTACCGGATGCGTAAGGCGGTCGTGGTCGACGACGTGCGGCTGGACGGCGACGAGGAGCGGGTGGCCGGGTGAGCATCGACGTTGCCGGGCCGCTGCTTCCCCTCGTACCCCTGCTCGTGGGTTTGATCGGTCTTGTCCTGCCGCCGGGCGACGGTGGCCGGGCCCGCCGGCGTCTCGCCGCCGGACTCGGTGTGGCCGGCGCCGCGGTGGCCCTCCTCCTCGCGGTCCGGCTGGTCCTCGACCCGGCGGACGACCCCCAGAACAGCGGCCTCACCCTGGCGAACTTCGGCTACCTGGAGGTGCGGTTCGGCACGTTCGTCGATGCCGCGGCCGGCTACGTGGCACTCGCCGTCACGGTGGTCGCCCTGTTCGTCCAGATCTACTCGATCGCCTACCTGCACGACGACCGCCGGTACGCGCCCTACGCCGCACAGGTCAGCCTCTTCACCGGCGCGATGCTGCTGGTCGTCACGAGCAGCGACCTGATCCTCATGCTGCTCGGCTGGGAGGTGATGGGCGCCTGCTCCTACCTGCTGATCGGCCACGACCGGCGGCTGCCCGAGGCGCCGGCCGCCGCGGTGAAGGCCTTCCTGGTCACCCGGGTCGGTGACGTCGGCTTCCTGCTCGGCATCGCCGTCCTGATCGCCGACGCCGACAGCACCTACCTCGGCGACGTGCTCACCCACGACTATTCGGCCGGCACCCTGACCGCCGCCCTGCTGCTGATCCTGGCCGGGGTGGCCGGCAAGAGCGCCCAGTTCCCGCTGCACACCTGGCTTCCGGACGCGATGGCCGGCCCCACCCCGATCTCCGCGCTGATCCACGCCGCCACCATGGTCGCGGCCGGTGTCTACGTGGTGGCCCGGCTCTACCCGCTCTACCGGCAGTCCCCGGCCGCACTGGCCACCCTCGCCGTGATGGCCGCGATCACCATCCTCATCGGCGCGCTCTCGGCTATGGCCCAGGACGACCTGAAACGGGTGCTGGCCTGGTCGACCGTGTCGCAGATCGGGTACATGACCGGTGCCCTGGCCGTCGGCTCGCCCGCCGCCGCCCTGTTCCACCTGCTCACCCACGCCGCGTTCAAGGCGCTGCTGTTCCTCGCGGCGGGCGCGGTGATCCACGCGGTCGGCACCAACCTGATGTCCCGGATGGGCGGCCTGCGCACCCACATGCCGGTCACCTTCTGGTCGTTCGTGATCGGCCTGGGCGCGCTCGCCGGCGTGCCGCCGCTCTCCGGCTTCTGGTCGAAGGAGAACGTGCTGACCGCCGCCGCCCACGCCACCGAGGGCGGCGAGACGGCGCCCGCCTGGGCCGCGTGGGTGGTCTGGCTGGCCGCGCTCCTCTCGGTCGGGATCACCGCGTGGTACGCGACCCGCCTCCTGCTGCGCACGTTCTTCGGCGTCTCCCGGGCGTACGGTCCGGACGGCCCGGACTGGGAGGTCGGCTTCGATGACGGCAGCTACCGGACCCCGGCCGTCCCGCACGATCCGCCCGCACTGATGCGCTGGCCGCTGATCCTGCTCGGGATCCCGGCCGCGCTGCTCGGGCTGGCCGCCTTCGCCCCCGGCTTCCGGACAGCCCTGGAACTGGAGGATCCGCACCTCGGCGTGGCGGTGGCCCTGCCGATGCTGCTGCTCGTGGCCGGCGCCGGGACCGCGTGGTGGCTCTGGCGGGCGGCGCCCGGCGCCGACCCGGCTCTCGTCCTCGGCCGTGCCGAGCCGTTCCTGGCCGCCGGGTTCCGCCTCGACGAGGTCCAGGACCGCTTCGTGGTCCGCCCGGTCAAGGCGGTCGCCCGCGTGGTCACCGCGTTCGACACGAACGACGTGGACGCCGTCGTCATGGCCACCGGCACCGGCACCCGGAGCGCCGGTGAACTGCTGAAACAGGCACACCGGCGACCGCTGCCGGCCGCCGCGGTCGCGGTCTGCGCCGCCGCCCTGGTGCTGGGGGCCGTCGCCTGGTGGGGGGCCGTGGCATGAACAACCTGCTGATCGCGCTGCTCGTGGTGCCCGCGCTGGGGGCCGTCGTCGTCGCTCTGCTGCCGGACCGGCGGGCCCGGCTCGTCTCCACCGGCTTCGCCGCCGTCACGTTCGTGCTCTCGGTGCTGCCGATCCTGGTCCGCCCGAACGAGTACACCTGGTTCGCCTACCAGCCCGGCGACGGCCCGCCGATGGTGCCGTGGGCCGAGATCGACCTGCCCTGGGTGCCGGCCCTCGGGCTGGAGTTCCACCTCGGCGTGGACGGGATCTCGTACCCCCTGATCGTCCTGACCGGGTTGCTCACCCTGCTCTGCTGCGCGTACAACCGGAAGGGCCGCGCCCTGGCCGCGCTCCTGCTGGTTCTGGAGGTCGGCGTCCTCGGCACCTTCCTGGCCCTGGACCTGATCCTGTTCTTCCTGTTCTTCGAGGTCGTCCTCCTGCCGATGTACGCGGTGATCGCCGGCTGGGGCGGACCGAACCGCCGGGCGGCGGCCCGCAAGTTCGTCCTCTACACGCTGGCCGGCTCGGTCCTGCTGCTGCTCGGCGTGCTGCTCGTGGTGACGTCGGCCGGCACCGGCGACCTGGTCACCCTGACCGGCGCTGCCGAGACCGGCGCCGCCGAGCTCAGCCCGGAGACCCAGCGCGTGGCCTTCGTCCTGCTGGCTCTCGCGTTCGCGGTGAAGGCCCCGCTCTGGCCGCTGCACACCTGGCTGCCCGACGCGCACACCGAGGCCCCGACGGTCGGGTCGGTGCTCCTGGCCGGCGTGCTGCTCAAGATGGGCACGTACGGGATGATCCGGGTCGGCGTCGGCGCGGCCCCGGAGGGCGCCGCCTGGGCCTCGCCGGCCCTCGGCGTCCTGGCCGTGGTCGCGATCGTCGCCGGCGCGCTGATCTGCCTGCGCCAGACCGAGCTGAAACGCCTGATCGCCTACTCCAGCGTCGGCCACATGGGCTTCGTGCTGCTCGGCATCGCCACCATGTCGATCACCGGCGTCCAGGCCGCCCTGGTCGGCAACGTCGCCCACGGCCTGATCACCGGCCTGCTGTTCTTCCTCGCCGGGACGATCAAGGACCGTACCGGGACGGGCTCCCTCGACCTGATCGGCGGCCTCCGGGAGACCGCCCCGCGCCTGGCCGGGCTGCTCGGCTTCGCCGCCATCGCCTCGCTCGGCCTGCCCGGTCTGGCCGGGTTCTGGGGCGAGGCGTTCGCGGTGATCGCCGCGGTCAAGCGCGGCGGCCCGTTCTGGCTCACCCTGGCGGCCGTCGCCGCGGTCGGCGGGGCCCTTACCGCCGCCTACTTCCTGCGCCTGCTGCGCCGGGTGACGCACGGCCCGGCCACCCCGGCGGTGGCCGCGTCGAGCCCGGCCGTCACCCGGATCGAGTGGCTGGCCTGGACCCCGCTGATCCTGCTGACGCTGGCCGTCGGCGTGGTCCCGGCCCTGGTCCTCAACGACACCGTCGTGCCGCTCGCCAACCTGCTGGGAGTGAAGCTGTGACCAGCCAGGCCGTCGACCACGTCGCGCTGCTGCCGCTGTACGCCGCGGCCGGCACCGCGATCCTGGCCCTGCTCGCCGACCTGTTCGCCGGGAAGCGCGCGGTGACGATCACGGCCACCCTGCTCGGCGCCCTCGCCACCGGGGTGACCGCCCTGGCCGTGGGCCCGTGGGACGCCACCTTCTGCGTCCCGGGCGGCTGCTCCTGGGTGCCGTCCTGGCCGGCCGCGGCGACCGCCGCGCTGTTCGCCGGCCTGACCGCCGGGGTTCTCGCCCTCTCGGTTCCCGCGCTGCGCCTCGGCGCCGCCCCGGCCGGTGAGTTCTGCTTCCTGCTGGCCTGCTCGATGACCGGCGGCGTCACCGTCGCCTACGCGGGTGACCTGCTCACCCTGATCGTCGGTCTGGAGACCCTCACCCTCCCGCTGTACGTGCTGGTCGGCCTCCGCAGGTTCGCCCCCGGCGAGCGGACCACCACCGACGCGGCCTCCGCCTCGGTCACGTTCTTCCTGATCAGCGTCATCTCGACGGCGATCGTCCTGCTCGGCATCGCCCTCAACTACGCCGCCACCGGGGCCGTGCACCTGGGCATGCTGGGTCCCGCCCCGGCCCCGTTCGCCGCCCTGGCCGGGGTCGGCGCCGCGCTGCTGGTGATCGGCCTGGCCTTCAAGGTGGCCGCCGTGCCGCTACACGCCTGGGCGCCGGCCACCTACGACGGCGCCCCGGTGCCGATCGCCGCCTACCTGTCGACCGCCTCCAAGCTGGGTGGTGTGCTGGCCCTGGCCGCGGTCGCCGCCCGGCTGGACACCAGCGCCGTGGTCGCGGTCCTGGCCGTGCTGACCATGACCGTCGGCAACCTGGTGGCGCTCCGCCAGACCCGCATGGTGCGGCTGCTCGCCTGGTCGTCGATGGCCCAGGCCGGCTACATCCTGGCCGCCCTGGCCCTCGGCGCCCCCGGTGTTCCGGCGGCCCTGGCGTACGCCGTGTTCTTCATGGTCCTGGAACTGATCGCCTTCGGTGTGGTGGTGGCCCTGCGCCCAGTCGCGGCGGACGGCGGCACCCTCGACGACTTCCGTGGCGCGGCCCGCAGGCACCCGTGGCCGGGTGCGGCTCTCGTCCTGGCGCTGGCCGGTCTCGCCGGTCTCCCGCCGGGTCTGGCCGGCCTGTTCGCCAAGGTGTCCGTGGTCGAGGCCCTGGTGGCCGAGGGCTGGATCTGGCTCGCCGCGGTGGTCGTGGTCAACGCGGTGATCGCCCTCGCCTACTACGTACGGGTCGGAGCCCTGCTCTACACCGGCCCCGCCGAGGACACCGGACGTCGCCCGGTGAGCCGCCCGGTGGCCGCCGTCCTGGTCGCCACCACGATCGTGGCCGTCGTTCTCGGCTTCGCCCCGCAGTTGCTTCTCGGCGCCCTCTGAGAACCGGGTTCAGCGAACTCACAGCGCGTACACGGATGAACACGCTGGTCGACGCTGTTCCCTGGAGTGCGGGCCACCAGCCCGCAAGCCGAAGGAGGAACGTTGCACAGCCACCACAACGGCCTCAAGACCGCCGCCCTGCTCGGACTGCTCACCAGCCTGATCCTCGCCGTGGGCTACTGGCTGGGCGGCAGCGCCGGCCTCGTCATCGCCGTGCTGATCTCGCTGGCGACGAACGCCGTCAGCTACTTCTACTCCGACCGGATCGCCCTGCGGGCCATGGGCGCCCGCCCGGTGACCGAGGCGGAGCTGCCCGGTCTCTACCGAATCGTCCGCGAGCTGGCCACCGAGGCCGGCCAGCCGATGCCCCGCCTCTACGTCTCGCCGGCGCTCCAGCCCAACGCGTTCGCGACCGGCCGCGACCCGGAGCACGCCGCGGTCGCGGTGACCGTCGGCATCCTGAACCTGCTGGAGCCGCGTGAGCTGCGCGGTGTCATCGGGCACGAGCTGTCGCACGTCTACAACCGCGACATCCTGATCTCCAGCGTCGCCGCCGGCCTGGCCGGGATCGTCACGATGCTGGCCAACCTGGCGTTCTTCCTGCCGTTCGGCGGCTCGGACGACGACGACGGCCCGAACCCGGCCGGCCTGCTGCTCATGATGATCCTGGGCCCGCTGGCCGCGTCGATCATCCAGCTGGCGATCAGCCGGAACCGGGAATTCGAGGCGGATGCCTCCGGGGCCGCGCTCACCGGTGATCCGCTCGCTCTCGCGAGCGCCCTCGAGAAGATCCATCACGGTACGGCCCGCGCGCCGCTGCCGGCCGGCGGACAGCTGACCAGCGCCGCCCACCTGATGATCGCCAACCCGTTCTCCGGTGGAGGGATCGCCGGGCTGTTCTCCACCCACCCGCCGATGGCCGAGCGGATCCGGCGCCTCCAGGAGCAGGCCGCGTTGGTCCGTCGCTGGTGACGCGCGCGACAACGGCCGATCTTTCAGGTCTGTCAACCGACCGCCGACGTTAGCCTCGAAACTCGTTTCGCTCGTTACCGTCGGCAGTCGGAGGCCAGCTCGTGACCGCATTGCGTCAGTACCTTGGCGTATGGCACCTACCGGGCGCGAAGGTCCTTCTGGTGGTCGGCATCCTGGCCCGCCTCGGTATCGGGATGACCCCGCTGGCCCTGCTCCTGCTCGTCGAGCAGGCCACCGGACGGTATGCGGCGGCCGGTCTCGCAGGTGGCGTCTACGCGCTGGCCGGCGCCGCGGTCAGCCCGATCGCCGGCCGCCTCGCCGACCGGATCGGCCCGGCCCCGATCCTCCTGGCCACCGCGATCCTGCACCCGCTGGCGCTGGCCGCCCTGCTGCTGGCGAGCCGGGGCGGCGCGGATGCCCTGGAGTGGATCTTCGTGGCGTCGGCGGGAGCCGGCGCCACCTACCCGCCGCTGACCGCGGCGATCCGTCGCGCCTGGACCGACATGACGTCTCCCGGCACCGGCCGGCACCAGCTGCGCTCGGCCGCCATCGCCGCCGAGACCTCGCTGTTCGAGCTGGTCTTCGTGCTCGGCCCGATGCTGGTGGCGGCCCTCATGGTGATCTCCGGTCAGCCCGAGTCGGCGCTGATCAGCGCCGCCGTCGCCACCCTCGCCGGTACGGCGTGGATCGCCCGCCTCCCGGTCATGCGGCACCGCGGCGGCCACGACCCGGCGGCCGCCGCGAAGGGCCTGGGCCCGCTGCGGACCGGCGGCTTCCCGGCGCTGCTGCTGTGCGTCGGCGCCCTCGGCGTCGCGTTCGGCGCGGCCGGCGTGATCGTCCCGGCGTACGCCGCACAGCACGGCGGCGGCGCGTCCCTCGGCGGGGTGCTGCTCGGCGTCTGGGGCATCGGCAGCGCGATCGGCGGCATCTGGTTCGGCACCCGCCGCCCGGCGATGACCCTGTCCCGCCAGTTCGCCTGGCTGCTGGCCGCCGTGTCGACGAGCTTCCTGCTGCTGGCGTTCATGCCGAGCCCGCTCTGGCTGGGCACGGCCCTGGTGTTCGGCGGCGCGACCATCGCCCCCGCCCTGACCGTGGAGAACAGCCTGGTCGGCCGGATCGCCCCGGCCGGGATGATGAACGAGGCGTACACCTGGATGATCACCGTTTCGGTCAGCGGCAGCGCGGCCGGCGGCGCCGTGGCCGGTGCGATCGTCGACCAGCCGGGCGGTCTGCCCTGGTCGTTCGTGTTCGCCGCGGTGGTCCTGCTGCTCGCCGCCGGGGTCGCCGCGATCCCCGAGGGGTCGATGGCCCGCGCCGACCGGCACGCCACCGAGCGCCTCGCCACCGAACCGGTGTGAGCGTCGCGCGATAGCCTGGCGACAGGCTTGGTGTGGCGAGGGGGGCGGCTGTGTCCAAAGAGGTCGAGAGCATGCGCGCGGCGGATTCGGACCGCCAGCAGATCGCCGACCAGTTGAAGGCCGCGCTCGACGAGGGCCGCCTCTCCCTGCACGAGTACGACGAGCGCATCGGCGCCGCCTACGCCGCACGTACGTACGCCGAATTGCTCTTGATCGTCAAAGATCTGCCCCGCCCCGGCGTCAGCGCCGCCGAGGTGCGCGCTCAGGCGCGGAAGGCCGCCCGTCGCCTGCCGACCGCTCTGCTCGTTCTCTGGACCATCTGGGGTGCGCTCGCCGCGGTCAACGTGGTGATCTACGCCCTGGTCGCGGTCTCCATCACCGAGTTCGTCTACCCGTGGCCGATCTGGCTGCTGGTTCCGGGTGTCGCGCTCGGTGCGGTGACCGCCGGAGTGCAAGTGATCCGCAATCAGAATCGGGGAGACTGAGTCCCGCATGACCGCACCGACCCGCGTTCCGCTCTCCGTGCTCGACCTGGCCACGGTCCGCGAAGGGCACGGCAGCGCCGACGCGCTGCGCGGCACCATCGAGATCGCCAAGGCCGCCGACGAACTCGGCTACCGCCGGTTCTGGGTCGCCGAGCACCACAACATGCCGGCCGTCGCCTCCACCTCGCCACCGGTGCTGATCGGCGCCGTGGCCGCACACACCCGGCAGATCCGGGTCGGTTCCGGCGGCGTGATGCTGCCCAACCACATGCCGTTCGTGGTGGCCGAGCAGTTCGCCATGCTGGAGGCGCTCTACCCGGGCCGGGTCGACCTGGGCATCGGCCGCGCCCCCGGCACCGACCAGGCGACCGCGGCGGCCCTGCGCGGGGTCTCGCCCTACCTGACCGTGGAGCAGTTCCCGGAGCATCTGCGCACCCTGCTGGGCCTGCTCGGCGACGAGCGGGTGCCGACCGAGCGGCTCACCGCCACGCCCGCCGCGGAGAGCTTCCCCGAGGTGTGGATGCTCGGCTCGTCGACCTACGGGGCCCAGGTGGCGGCCGCGCTCGGGCTGCCGTTCTGCTACGCGTACCACTTCGCCGCGAGCTCGGACGTCGACGGCGCCCTCCGCCTCTACCGCAACGGGTTCCAGCCGTCGCCGCGCTACCCCCGGCCATGGGTGATGGTCAGCGCCTCCGTGCTGGCGGCCGAAACCTCCGAGGAGGCCCGCTTCCTGGCCGGTCCCAGCCGGGTGATGGCCCTCAGCCTGCGCACCGGCCGGCTCGGCCCGATGATCTCCCCGGAGGCGGCGGCCGAACGCGAACTGTCCGACCTGGACCGTGCCCTGCTCGATTCGCTGCCCGGCACCCAGTACGCGGGCACCGTCGAGGAGGTCGTCTCCGGCCTCGACACGCTGGTCGCCCGGACCGGCGCCGACGAACTCATCCTGGCCGGAGCGGTCCACGACCCGGCCACCCGCATCGACAGCCTGGCCCGGATCGCCAAGGCCTGGGGCCCGGTCGCCGGATGACCTGGCACCTGACCTCCGACGTGGAGACCTTCGCCGCCACGGCGGGCACCTTCCTCTTCATCGGCCTGGCGAACCCGGCCGGCAACGCCCTCTACCCCAGGCTGGGCTACCGGTCGACAGAAGACCGAGCGGTGGTGGAATTCTCCTCATGACCAGTGGCATCGTCCTCTCCCTGAACGTCGGCGGCTCCGAACCCAACCCGGCGAAGAAGGACTCCGGCCGGACCGGTATAGGCAAGCGCCCGGTGGACCACCCGATAACGGTCCGCCGCCCCGGCCCGAAGACCACCGGCCTGCACAGCGGCGTGGTAGGCGACTTCATCGGCGACACCCGACATCACGGCGGCGACGACCAGGCGGTGTACGCGTACGCCGTCGAGGACTACGCCTGGTGGTCCGCAGAGCTGTCCCGCGACCTGCCCCCCGGCCTGTTCGGCGAGAACCTGACCACCCAGGGCCTGGACCTCTACAACGCCGTACTGGGCGAACAGTGGCGAGTAGGCGACACGGTGATCCTGGAGACCACCTTCGGCCGCATCCCGTGCTCCACTTTCCAGCACCGCATGGCCGAGCCCCGCTGGATCAAGCGCTTCGCCGACTCCAACCGCACCGGCGCCTACCTCCGCATCCTCCAGGAGGGCGAAATCCACCCGGGCGCGCCCATCGAGGTGATCCACCGCCCCACCCACGGCCTGACCCTCGCCGAGGCCTTCGACATCTACATGCACACCCCGGAAAACCTGTCCCGCCTCCTGGTGGCCGAAGCCCTGCCCCCCGATCTCCGCACCGAGATCGAAAAGCGCCTGACCCCCACACCCTCCTGACGGAACCCCCCCCAGAAACGAAACGGCCGGCGCCGTGTAGGCGCGTCGCCGGCCGGTCGCTCAGAAGTTCTGGTCGCCGTAGAGGCGCATCTGCGTCTCCGTCGCGAGCCGGGCTTGCTCTTCCTCGTCGACCTGCGACCGCCATCGCAGAAAGGCTTCTTGGGCTTTCATCAGCGGCTCGGCGTAGGCGCAACTGTGCGCGACGTTCCGGAAGCTAATCCGCCCTTCGAGTACGTCCCGGGCCATCTCAGCCGGCGCCGATGTCGACGAGCCGGGCGAAGAGGTCATGAAGCTGGCCCATCAGCTGCCGATGGCCGGGAGCGACGAAGCCGATCAGCCCTTGGTCGAGGATCGTGAAGCTGCCATGGCCCGAGACGTACCGGTCGGCTTCCTCGGCGACGCGTTCCACGTCGCCGAGCTTGCGCGCGTACTCGGGCACCTGGAAGGGATCAGTTCTGAGGGTCATAGCGGCGTGATCCTGTTCGTGATGACAACCGCCAGGACCATCAGGCCCGTTCCGATGACCGCGAGGAGCAGGCTTCGCCGCCAGAGCCGCGTGGTCTCGGCGATGTCGCTGGTCCGGTGCAGTTTGACCGCGTCGATGATCGAGTAGCTGAACGCGGCCGCCGGCAGGAGCAGGATCGGCCAACCGATGAGCGGAATGGGGCTGCCCGAGGCGGTGGAGACCACGACGCCGAACAGCACCAGCAGATAGATCCCGGCAGGGAAGATTGCCAGCTTGCCGGCGCTGCGCTGCATATCAAGTCTCGGATTGTCCACAGCCGTCCTCTCCGGTGACTACCTGGATCCGAGGGCTACCAACTTGACTAGGCAAGTTTGAGACCCGTGGCCGCCATCGATGCGACCAGCGTTGTTCTCCTGGCTGGGGCAGCCCGCCGCCGTACCCGTCCTATCTGTGGGGTGTTCGATGACGGTCGGCCGCCGGTGCGCGGATCGTCTCGGCGGGCGGTCAGGAGAGGGGCAGTACGGGCCTCTAAAGGATCTTTGCGTGTTCCCGTCATGTTCCCGTGGAGGGCTGTAGACGGCCGGATCTTGCCGGACTCGCCAGATCCCAACGAGAACGGCCCCGGTCAGCGTTTCCGCTGGCACCGGGGCCGTTTCCTGAGCCTGTGGCGGGTAGAGGATTCGAACCTCTGTAGCTTTCGCGACGGATTTACAGGGAGCGCTGGATCATCGGTCCTTCGGTGGCGCTGAGCAGGTCTTTTTCTCTCTGGCAGGTGGCTTGTGATGCCTGCTGCCCACGATTCGCCCACGGTGGGCGGTTCTTACCCCAATGCCCCGCCGATCCGATCGTTCACCCCGCGTCCCCACCGTCGATGCAGTTGGCGTAGACCCGGAGCAGAACCGCGACGCTGTGACCAAGCCGGTGCGCTACTTCAGTCGCCGGGACCCCAGCGTTCAGCCACAGTTGGACAAGATCCGCGCCGGGCGCCTCACACCAGAGTCGATCGCAATCCGGATCCTGCTGCCCGACCTGGCGCAGCCCGCAGTCGTCCCCTCCCGCGCTGAACCGGCCGGAGACGACCCCGCCGTCCGCGAACGTGCCGCCCGCATCGCCCGCCGGCACACCGAGGCCATCGTCGAATCGGTGGGCGAGCTGGACACACTCGGCCTGGTCCGCAACGCGACCACGGAGATCCGCGCCTACGGCACCACGGTCCTGTCGAAGATGTACATCCTCAACCGCGACGAAGTCTTCTTCGGCTTCTACCCGGTCGTCCGCAACACCGTCTCGGTCGACAAGCAGGCCGTCACGATCTTCGACGTGCTGGGCAAAGACGTCCCGCTCTTCCACTACGCGACCAGCGGCGACGACGGCGACGCCGGAGACCAGTTCGTCCAACAGTCCCGCGCCTGGTTCGACAGCGTCTGGGACACCATCGCGCACGAGTACACCCCGTGAGCGTGGACCTGGTCGGTAGTACTCGCTGTCTGCTGATCGATTTCGACGGCCCGATCTGCTCTGTCTTCGCCGGCTACCCCGCCGCCGCAGTCGCCGACGAGTTGCGCGCCGTCATCCGCCAACGCTGTGGAGGCCACCTTCCGCCGGCCGTCGCGCAGCTGTCATCCGACCCGTTGCGGATCCTCGCCGAAGTCGCAGCCGGGGGAGACGACCGGCTAACCCGGGAGATTGCTGACACCTGCCGCGACGCCGAAGTCAACGCCGTCGCCTCAGCCACCGCAACGCCCGGCGCCGAAGACGTGCTCCGTGCCGCACAAGCCACCGGGCGCCAAGTCGTCATCGTCAGCAACAACGCCACCGCCGCGATCGACGCCTACCTTAAATGCCACGATCTCACCCGCTACATCACCGCCGTGTCCGCGCGCTTCGACGGGATGAACCCGCAGCTACTCAAGCCGCACCCGTTCCTGCTCGAAGCCGGACTCACCCCCACCAACACCGAACCGGCGGAAGCCGTCTTCATCGGCGACTCGGTAACCGACATCGAGGCCGGCCGGACCGCCGGCATCCGCACGATCGGCTACGCCAACAAACCCGGCAAACACCAACGCCTCACCAATGCGGGCGCCGACCTCGTCATCGACTCCATGGTGACCCTCGCCGAGGCGGTACAGCAGACCCCAGCCAGGCAAGCACGATGACCGCCCAGTACGCCGTACCGGCCCCCGTGCTGGCCAACGTCCGCCGCCGTTGGCCCGACATCGCCGAACACTGGATCGCCCACGTCGCCACCGACTTCCGCACCCTCTGCGAGCGCTACCAGGCCACCCCGCGCGAGGTCTTAGCCGCACGGTACGGATTCGTCACCGCCGTCGACACGCCAAACGGACCCCTCGTGCTCCGAAGCAGCCCCGACCCCCACGGACGCGGCCAAGCCGCCGTAGCAACCGCACTCGCTGACCTAGGCGCTGCCCCACAGGTACACGAAGTGGTAGCCACCGACCACGGCGCCTGGACCGTGCTCGAACGAGTGCTTCCCGGAACGCCACTCAGCCAGGCCGACCCGGCAACCGTCAACCCTCAGGCGCTCTTCGCGCCGTTGGCAGCGATGCGGGACCAGCCGCCACCTCTTCCCGGGATGCCGTCAATCCTTGACTGGCTCCGCGATCGCCTCGAAGACGACCAGCTCACCGACCTCCGCCCTGGTACCACCGTCGCCCCCGCAGAGGAACGGAAGGCCGCGCTCGCAATCCTGGCTGACTTGGCTCGCGACCACATACCGGGTCTCTGTCACGGCGACGCCTCCAGCGGCAACATCATCGCCAACGGCCCGCGCCACTGGAGGTACATCGACCCGCGCGGCGTAACAGGCGAACACACTTACGACGCCGCCGTTCTCGCAATCCGGATCGTTACTGCCTACCCATCTCCCGACCTCCAGGCGCAGATCGCCGACCTGGCGCAAGTCAGCCCCGTCCGTCTTCGCAACTGGATGAAGGTCGCCCAAGCTGCACGGGTGTAGCGGAATGTACTGAACTTTGTACATCTGAACGCGGACCAGGTCGAATTCGATGCTTCCAAGCATCAGTGCTGGCGTGCTCACATGCCGATGAGAGGGCGTTAGGGCCGACCTGGTGAAACCACCGTTGGACCTCTCGCTATACCTTCTTGAGGGTGTACGCCGCTGCGTATGGCGCCATGAAATTGCGTAGTCCAGCCCCGAGCTTCCGGGAGTGCCGTGCCCGCCCCGCCGATCCTGCTCGCCTTGGCCGGAAACCGCGCACTGCTTCCAGAACACATCGATGCCCTCTTGGCAATTAACGACCCGGAGTTGTCGCGGGAAGTGGCGCGGGAACAGCGCCTCACCTCCGCGCAGATCGACCGACTTGCCGGTAGTGGCCAGCGCGACATCCTGGTGGCGCTGATCGAGTCAGGCAACCTCGCGGTAGAGCGCATTCCGAACGATGACCCGTGGGCACTTCTTGCCGCCGTCGACCGGGGCGACGCCCCTGACGACTTGCTGCACAGGCTTGCCACCTGGCCGGATGCCGCAGTACGGCTGGCGCTGGGTGAGCATGCGTCGGAGCGGCTAGACATCGCGCAGTTCGTGGCCGACGATGAAGACTGCTCGGTGGCTGCCTGCGCGGCTCGGCTCTGGGAACTTCCCGAGAAGCTGGCGCTGCGGCTATCAAGGCGTGCCGAGGGCTGCGTTCGGGCCGCCCTGGCGTCGAACATACATGCTCCGGGTGTCATTCTGGCTGGCTTGATCGGCGATGAAGGCGAGCCTGGGACGATCCCGTGCCCGCATCGGCCCGACACCGCGGCGGTCATGAGGGAGGTAAGGCTGCTGGCTGCCGGCAATCCCGCGACTCCCGTAGGCGTGGTCGAGCCGTTGACCGTTGGACCCGATCCCACATTGGCGCTGGCACTCGCGTACAGATCAGACCTACGCGACGAGACCTATCGGCACCTGCTGGAGCTTCGCGACCACAACGTAATTGCCCGGGTCGCGATGAACTGGGCGGCACCTCCCGATCTACTCCGCGAACTCTACGACCTCGACGCCGGCCGGTGGCGACACTGCGTCCTGGCGAATCCACGGACCCCGCTGGATCTGCTCGTGCGATACAGCCGCGAGGACGGTTCACCGCCCACCGACAATCACCCGGACCTCGACGGGTTGCTCGCCTTGGCCCGACACGCTGACCCGCGGGTCAGGCTCGTCGCCGCGGCAAGCCACAGTCTTCCGGCAGATGTCCGCGCGACCTTGATCGAAGACGCGGACTTCGAAGTCGCAAACCGAGCTACCCGCTTCTACGCCGTGTCCGCCGAACAGGTCCGTAGGCTCGTAACGCGTTACGGTTCACTCGCCTTCTCACACGTGGCCGGTCACCCAGCTTGTCCGCCCGACGTACTGCTCACCATCGCGACGGATCCGACCAGCTCAGACGAGGCAATCATCGACGTCGCGGTACACGAAGCGGCACCGCCCGCCGCCTTGGCTGCTTGCCTCAGACATGCGCATGCGGCCGCCGGCATCGCGGGCAATCTGGCGACGCCGCCGGACATCCTCACCAAACTCGCATCCCATTCGGATCCCGAAGTCCTATGGGAACTCGCGAGAAATCCAAGCCTCCCCGCTACTGCCGGAGATCTCATCCTCAAAGTCCTCACGACAAGCTGATCGACTGCTCGCCTTCCCCGCATTCATCTGCCGCAGTCCGGTTGCGGTCAACTGAGTTCCGCTTTCAGCCGGTCAGCCCAGTCCTTGTGAGCAAGATCGGCCCAGACCAGAATGTCGCGCCAGTCGCCCTGGGCAATTGAGACAGCATGAAGGAATCGCTGGCTGCTTCCGTCAGCAACGAGAACCACGGCTGCTTGAATACGCTCGGTGCCTTCAGGGGTGTCTCCCGGCTCCCCGTGGATAGCTTCGGCAAGCAGGCCGAGAACAGGTTCGACTTCGTCCGGCGCGAAGCGTCGGGAAACGTAAGCCTGGAGACGGTCGCTGATCATACGAGCCAGCATGCCCTCGCCAGGCAACCGTGATCCGAAAGGCGATCTCGTAGCCGGTTGACCAGCGCGCTCTTCTAGCCGCGTCCGCGCTCTCGGCTGTCGCAGACACCTGGCGGCCGTACTGCCGAGTTGTCCTTTTCTGGATCAAGGCGCCGCGCAAGCGCGGCGCGGGCCGGACGCCCTCGGGCTGCTGGCGGGCTCCGCCCGGCATCGCCCGGCGCGCCGGCCGATTCTCGACTCTGCTCCAGACCGTGACGATCGCTGCTTGGGTCAGTCGCCGTCGTTGCTTCCGGCGATCGCTGCCGCACCGCTTCGCGGCTTGCCACCGAATGCGGGTCGACGGGTGCGGGAGAGGGCTGCCGGGGCGATGCGTTCGATCTCCACGCGATCGGCTGACGGGATGATCCACCTGCCCACGATCCGCCCACAACTGCTTGTGGAGAGCCGGACTCGGCTGGACTCCGCTAGATCACAACGAGAACGGCCCCGGTCAGCGTTTCCGCTGGTACCGGGGCCGTTCTCAACGCCTGTGGCGGGTAGAGGATTCGAACCTCTGTAGCTTTCGCGACGGATTTACAGTCCGCTCCCATTGGCCGCTCGGGCAACCCGCCTGGGCTACTACCGCGGTTTCCCGCGGCAGCGGACACAACAATAGCCGTACCGCGGCTCGGTTCAACAACCGGGTACGGTCGGCATGTCGCGGGCTTCCCGGGAGCCCGCTGTAAGCATCGACAAGCATCCAGCCGCAGGAGTCTGATCATGGCAGCCAACCCGTCGTTCGACATCGTCAGCAAGGTCGACCGGCAGGAGGTCGACAACGCTTTCAACCAGGCGGAGAAGGAGCTCGGCACCCGGTTCGACTTCCGGGGCACCGGCACGAGTCTCGCCAAGTCGGGGGAGGCGTTCACGATCACCTCGGAGACGGAGGAGCGGGCGACCGCCGCGCTCGATGTCTTCAAGGAGAAGCTGGTGAAGCGGAGCATCTCGCTGAAGAGCCTGGACGCCGGTGAGCCGCGCCAGTCCGGCAAGACCTTCAAGATCGACCTCAAGGTGGTCGAGGGCATCGAGACCGAGAAGGCCAAGGCGATCAGCAAGAAGATCCGGGACGAGGGCCCGAAGGGTGTGCAGGCCCAGATCCAGGGTGACCAGCTTCGGGTCACCGGCAAGAAGCGCGACGATCTGCAGGCGGTCATCGCTCTGCTGAAGCAGGAGGACTTCGGGGTCGCGTTGCAGTTCACCAACTACCGCTGATCTCAGTGGCCGCCGAGCGGGGTCCGGGCCGAGAATCGGGGCCATGGACCTGACCGACGCCGTCCTCTCGTTCGCCCTGCTCGGTGCGCTGTTGACGATCACCCCCGGTTTGGATACCGCGCTGGTTCTGCGGGCCGCGGTCACGATGGGCCGGGGTCCGGCGTTCGCGACCGCGCTGGGCATCGGCGCGGGTGCGCTGGCCTGGGGCGCGGCCGCCGCGGTGGGGGCGTCCGCGCTGTTGGCGGCGTCGAGCGTGGGCTACACGATCCTGCGGGTGGTCGGTGCCGCGTACATGATCTTCCTTGGGGTGCGGATGATCGCCGCCGCGTTGCGCCGTGGTGGCCGCATCGCGGAGGCCGAGACGGCGAAGATCGTTCCGACGTTCTGGAGCACCTTCGGCCGGGGTTTCCTGACCAACCTGCTCAACCCGAAGGTGGGCGCCTTCTATCTGGCGGTGATCCCGCAGTTCGTGCCGGAGGGCGCCGACCCGCTGGCGACCGGTCTGCTGCTGGCCCTGGTGCACGACGTGGAGGGTCTGCTCTGGTTCGCCGCGATCATCATGGGCGCGCAGGCGGCGCGTGGCTTCCTGGCCCGGCGTGCCGTCCGGCGTACCGTCGACGCCGGAACCGGCGCGGTCCTGCTCGGTTTCGGCGTCCGGCTGGGGTTGTCCAGTCAGTAGAGAAAGCCCATGGGCGGAGGCGAGCGCGTGATCGATCCGGTGGTGGACGAGTCCTGGCTGCGGGATCACCGTGTGGTCCTGGCCGACGTGCGGTGGTATCTGGACGGCCGTTCCGGCCGGGAGGCCTACGAGCGCGGCCATCTGCCCGGCGCGGTCTTCATCGATCTGGACACCGCGCTGGCCCGGCACGCGTCGCCGGCCGAGGGCCGGCATCCGCTTCCGGATCCGGAGACTTTCGCGGCTGCGATGGCGGCGGCCGGGATCGGCGATCAAGATCAAGTTATCGGGTACGACGACGCCGGCGGAGTCGTGGCGGCCCGCCTGGTGTGGCTGCTCCGGTCGATCGGGCACGACGCCGCGCTGCTGGACGGTGGCTTGACCGCCTACCGGGGCGAGCTGACCACCGAGGTCCCGCGGCGCCAAGCCGCGACGTTCACCGTCCGGCCGTGGCCCGCCGACCGGCTGGCCTCGCTGGAGGAGACCGTGGCGGCGCCGGGCGTGGTGCTGGACGCGCGGGACCGTTCCCGGTTCCGCGGCGACGCCGAGCCGGTTGATCCGCGTCCGGGTCACATTCCGGGCGCCCGCAGTCTCCCCTGCCGGGACAATGTCGACGCCGAGGGCCGTTTCCTACCGGTGCCGGCGTTGCGCGAGCGGTTCGCCGCGGTGGGCGTGGACGGCTCGGGTGACGTCATCTCCTACTGCGGCTCCGGTGTGACCGCCTGCCACAACCTGATCGCCCTGGAGCATGCCGGCCTGGGCGCCGGCCGTCTCTTCCCGGGTTCCTGGTCGCAGTACGCCCACACCGACCGTCGCGCCGCCACCGGGGACTGATTCAGGCCCGGTCGACGCGGGCCTGGTCCTCGATCCACCGTTGGTGGGACTCCCAGGCGGCCTGTTTGCTGGTGCCGAGGGCGGCGCCGATCCGGGTCCAGGAGGCGCCGGCGGCCCGGGCGGAGCGGACCATCGTCTGCCGTCCGTACCCCGCCTTGCGAATGATCACCTCGCTGAGCGCGAGCATCTCGAGGGTCTCGTCGGGGGAGAGGGCGGTTTCGTTGTCCGGGTCCATGGCGGCGAGGGCGTCGCGCATCCGGAGAGCGTCGTAACGATCGGTCGCCGTGGTGAGTGTGTGCCGCCGTTCCAGTTCGTCGGGGGAGGCCATGAAGGCAGTCTTTCGTCAGGCTGTCTTGACGTCAAGCAGCCTTGACGACCGAGTGCGAGTTTGCCTCACTTCTCCGCCTAAATGGGCTATAAAGCCGTCAATTCTTCAGCAGTAGGCGTGAGGGTCTGTTCAGCCGTTCGGCCAGGATTTGCCGGAGCGTCGCCACGACCCGCCGCTGAACGCTGCCTGTCGCACAACTGGTGTGGCACCATCATGTGACCCCCACCCTGATGCGATTCCCCGACTCGAGGAGCAGGACTATGTCTGCAAAAAAGCTGGGCCGCTTCGCTGGCTTGGTTTTTGTGCTTGCCGTTGTCTTCGGTGGCGTCACCGTTGGGGCATCGACAGCTGAGGAAGCGACCAGCGCGGTCCAGGTTCAGAGCAACCCGGCGCTTGACTGGGCCTGATGGGTCACACAGGTTGACTGACTAGGGGCCGATCGGCTAGAGAGGATTCTCGATGGTCGAGCGGTCCCCGGTCCGGCATGGTGGCGCGCAGCGGGCGTGGTTGATCACGTGGCCGCTGGTGGTGTTCGCGCTTGTCTGCACGGCGGGCTTCTGGGTGGCCGAGCCTGGGTGGTATAGCGCTTGGCCGGCCGGCCTCGCGTTCTTCATCGCGTACCTGATCGCCTATCGGGACGTTTTCAACGTCGTCATCTGGCGCAGCAGCTTCACCGTCGCGGTCACCGACGTGCCGCTTGTTCTGGCCCTGTTCTACCTACCACCGGTGATGGTGGTCCTGGTGGTGAGCGGCGCCAATCTGGTGCACCACTTCCGGGCGAATTATCCGGTCACGAAGCTCTCCTTCAACGTCGCCAAGTCGGCCGCCGGCAACTGCGCGGCCCTGCTGCTGATCGCCTCCTTCGCGCCCATCGAGGACGCCGGCCCGCGCACCTGGGCCATCCTGGCCGCCGCGGTCGGCCTCAGCTATCTGGTCGAGCTCCTCAGCCTCGCCGGTGTGTTCACGCTCGTGCAGAGCCCGCGTACCGGCCGGGACGCGCTTCGCGCCGGCTTCTCCGCGATGACCGTCGACGGCATCAACATCGTGGTCGGCCTCATCTTCCTGGTCGCGCTCGAGGCGACCGCCTGGTCCGCCATCCTGCTCGCCATCCTGGTCGCCGCCCTGGTGATGGTCCTCCGGTCGTACGCGGAGTTCTTCCGCCGTCACCGGACCCTGGCCGAGGTCTACGAGCTGACCCAGGCGGTCCGGGACGAGAGCGGCCGCAGCGGTCTGCCCGACGTGCTGCTGGGCCGGGTGCGCTCGCTGATGCAGTCGGAGTTCGCGACGCTCTGGCTCGCCCCGCAGGGCCGGCATCCGGAGGTGCTGCTGACCGCCCGGGTCGAGCATCGGGGCCTGCTGGACATCGCGCCCATACCGGAGGAGGTCCGCCAGCGGGCGGTCGAGTTGAAGTCGGCGGTCGGTGTCGGCGCCCGCTTCGCCGAGACCGAGGACCTGCGGCCCTGCCTGCGGTCGGCGAAGGTCAAGGACGCCCTGGTCATCCCGTTGCGCTCGGGCCAGGCCATCATCGGCACGCTGGAGGTCGTCAACCGGGTCGGCGACAACCGTACCTTCCGGGAAGCCGACGTGCAGGTGCTTGAGACGATCGCCGCGCACGCCGCGGTCGCGGTGGAGAATTCGCGGTTGGTCGACCGGCTGCGCTACGACGCGTACCACGATCGGCTGACCGGCCTGCCCAACCGGCGCCGGGTGATCGACGCGCTCGCCGAGTCGGTCAAGGTCCGCGCCGAGGACGAGGTCGTCGCGATCATGCTGTTCGACGTCGACGGCCAGCGGAACGTGAACGAGTCGATGGGCCATGCGGCCGGCGACAAACTGCTCGTCGAGGCCGCCGACCGGATCCGCGGCATCGCCGACCCGGGAGCGCTGGTCGGCCGGATCGGTGGGGACGAGTTCGTGGTCACCCTGCGGGCCGCGAGCATCGACGCCACGATCGAGATCGCCACCCGGATGCGGGAGAGCCTCCGCGGCCCGATGGCGGTGGGCTCGCTCACCCTGGACGTGAACACAGCGGTCGGCGTCTCGATCTATCCCGACCACGGCAGCGACCCGGAGACCCTGCTCCAGCGGGCCGAGCTGGCCGCCAACGCGGCCAAGGTCCTGCCGTACGGCGTGCAGCCCTTCCACCCGGCCCTGGAGTCCCGTGCGGTCCGCCGCCTGGGCATCGCCGCCGACCTGCGCCGCGCCCTCGACAACGAGCAGCTGGAGGTCTACTTCCAGCCGAAGGTGACGCTCGCCGACCGGCACGTGCTGGGTGTCGAGTGCCTGGCCCGCTGGGTGCACCCGGCGCACGGCGAGGTCGCCCCGGAGGACTTCGTGGCGGTCGCCGAGCACACCGGCCAGCTGGCCCGGCTCACCGAGGTGGTGCTCGTCGCCGGCCTGCGCCGCTGCCGAGCCTGGACCGACGCGGAGCGGCCGCTCGCCATCGCGGTCAACCTCTCCGCCCGGACTCTGCTCGACTCGCACTTTCCGGAGCTGGTCCGGGACCTGCTGGAGGAGCACGGGGTGGATCCCGGCCTGGTCACCTTCGAGGTGTCCGAGCCGGGCATGCTGGGCGACATCGAGCGGGTCCTGCCGTCCCTCTACCGGCTGCGCGATCTGGGCGTGCGCCTGAGCGTCGACGACTTCGGGACGGGCGCCTCGTCGCTGGCCTATCTGCGCCAGTGGCCGGTCCACGAGGTGAAGATCGACGACAGTTTCGTCCAGGGCATGGCCACCGATTCGGGTGACCTCGCGATCGTCCGTGCGGTGATCGGCCTGTCCCGGGAGTTCGGCCTCACCGTGGTCGCCGAGGGTGTGGAGAGCGAGCTGACCCTGGAGCTGCTCGAGGAGATGGGCTGCGAGATCGGTCAGGGCTATCTGTTCAGCCGGCCCCTGCCGTTCGAGCGTCTGGAGGCCTGGCTGAGCGCTCAGACCGAGCCGGAGTCCACCCCCACCGGTGAGGTCCGCCGGCTCCGAGCAGTCATCTGACCAGGCGTTTCCCGGTAAAGGGGGTACTGATTTCACCCCCGCCGACAGGCCGTGTAGTCTTACTCCTGCAGCGAGCGAGAGATCGCAAGCCGCAAGCCCCCTTAGCTCAGTCGGCAGAGCGTCTCCATGGTAAGGAGAAGGTCTACGGTTCGATTCCGTAAGGGGGCTCTACCGGGTTCGTTCCGCCTCGTCAGGCGCTGAACTGATGAGCCTGGCTCGGCGGTGTAGCTCAGTCGGTAGAGCAAACGACTCATAATCGTTGTGTCGCCGGTTCAAGTCCGGCCATCGCTACTCTTCTGTAATGCCCCACCGGGGCCCCACTTTGCGAAGCGGCTGACCGAGCGTCTACGCTGGTTCGTCGTCAGTAAGAAACCCGTTAGCAGGAAGGCACCCCGCCGTGGCCAAGGCGACCGACGTCCGTCCGAAGATCACCCTGGCGTGCACGGAGTGCAAGGACCGGAACTACATCACCAAGAAGAACCGGCGTAACGACCCGGACCGCGTGGAGCTGAAGAAGTTCTGCCCGCGCGACGGGAAGCACACCCTGCACCGCGAGACCCGTTGATCTCGCGCAACATCTGATCTTCACACTGCGCCGCCCGGAGTCATTCCGGGCGGCGCAGTGCTGTTTCCGCAGCATCCTCGATATTTTTGCACTCACAGTGCTATTTCTGCGGTGGCCCCGGAGGGTAGTTTGTGGGGCATGCCTCTGGACCAATCGTTCGTCGGCCGTAGCTGGCCGCCCACCGAGCCGTACCTGGTCGGTCGGGAGAAGATCCGTGAGTTCGCCCGGGCGATCGGCGCCACCGACGCGGCGTACCACGACCCCGCGGCCGCGCGTGCCCTCGGTTATCCGGACGTGGTGGCCCCGCCCACCTTCCCGGTCGCGATCACCATGGCGGCCAGCCGTCAGGTCATCGCCGACCCGGCCCTGGGCCTCGACTACACCCGGGTGGTGCACGGCGACCAGCGGTTCGCCTACACCCGTCCGGTGGTCGCCGGGGACGCCCTGGTCTGCGTCAATTCGGTGGACGAGATCATCAGTCGGGGTGGGCACGAGTTCATCACGACCCGGACCGAGGTGACCACCGAGGCCGGCGAGCCGGTGGTGACCGTCTGGTCGAAGCTGGTCCAGCGCGGTGAGGAGCACTGATGACCGACGCATTGGAGCCGAAGACCTTTCGGGTGACCCGGGCCGATCTGGTCCGCTACGCGGGCGCCTCGGGCGACTTCAACCCGATCCACTGGAGTGAGCGGGTCGCCACCGGCGTCGGGCTGCCCGGCGTCATCGCGCACGGCATGTTCACGATGGCCCTGGTGGGCCGTGCCGTCACCGAGTGGGCCGGCGCGCCGGACGCGGTGGTCGAGTTCAGTGTGCGGTTCAGCCGCCCCGTCCCGGTGCCCGACACCGACGAGGGGACCGAGGTCGTGGTGTCCGCCACGGTCAAGGAGGTCACCGATGAGGGGCACACTCGGCTGAGCCTGACTGCGACATGCAACGGGGACAAGGTACTGTCCTTGGCACAGGCGCTCATCAGTAAGCGGTAGCCCGGGTTGGGGTAATGCCGGGCGTACCGGTACAGTGATGCGCCGTGGGGCTGTGAGTCGAAAGACAGCAGCTCCGCAAAGGGGTGTAGCTCAATTGGCAGAGCAGCGGTCTCCAAAACCGCAGGCTGCAGGTTCAAGTCCTGTCACCCCTGCGCATTTCTCCTCGACGTGCCCGCCCGGTGCGCGGTCCGCACAAATTCCGCGTCCGGTCGAGCTCTGACGGGATTCAAGACCACCGACGACGGAAGTAGGGCGAAGTGGCCGAGAAGGACCGGCCCGGTGACGACGTCCCGGGCGACGACGAGCTGCTCGCCGCCGCCGCCGGTGGCGATGTTCCGGACGACAACGCCGATGACGCGCTGGTGACCGCCGGTGGTGGCACCGCTGTCGCCGAGCGGAGTGACTCGGAAAGCCCCAAGGCCAAGAAGTCGGGCCGGCGTTCGGGTCTCTTCGGCCGGGTGGGCGGCTTCTTCCGTGAGGTCGTCAGCGAGCTTCGCAAGGTCATCTGGCCGACCCGTAAAGAGCTGCTCACCTACACCGGTGTGGTGATCGTCTTCGTGGTGGTCATGACCACCATCGTGGCCGGCCTGGACTACGCGTTCGGTAAGGCGATGCTATGGGCGCTGGGCTGACGTCCAGCGATCCGCGAACCGAAGACTTTTGGAAGTGAGCGAGCGTGCCTGAGTACGACGACGAGACCGCGCAGTTTGCTGACGAGCAGTCGTCGCCGGAGACCGAAGAGCCGGTCGAGGCCGCCGAGCCGGTCGAGGCTCAGGCGCCCGAGGCTGACGAGGACTACGACCCGGTCAAGGAGCTGCGGCAGAAGCTGCGCTACGCCCCCGGCGACTGGTATGTCGTGCACTCCTACGCGGGCTACGAGAACAAGGTCAAGACCAACCTCGAGACCCGGATCACGAGCCTCGACATGGAGGACTTCATCTTCCAGGTCGAGGTGCCGACCCGCGAAGAGGTCGAGGTCAAGAACGGCAAGCGCAACCAGGTGCAGGCCAAGGTCTTCCCCGGCTACATCCTGGTCCGGATGGACCTGAGCCCGGAGTCCTACTCCTGCGTGCGCAACACGCCCGGTGTGACCGGCTTCGTGGGCGCCACCGACCGGGTCGACCGGCCGGCCCCGCTCTCCCTCGACGAGGTGCTGAAGTGGCTGGCCCCGGCTGTCCAGGCCGAGGAGAAGAAGGCGAAGCCCGAGATCAAGGTGCTCGACTTCGAGGTGGGCGACTCGGTCACGGTGACCGACGGCGCGTTCGCCTCGCTGCCGGCCTCGATCAGCGAGATCAACGCCGACCAGCAGAAGCTCAAGGTCCTGGTGTCGATCTTCGGCCGGGAGACCCCGGTCGAGCTGAACTTCAACCAGGTCACCAAGATCTGATCGTCGGATCCCCGGCGATATCAGTGGGAGGGGCCGCGCATTCGAAGCGGCCCCGCCATCTACCACAGGAGTAAGAGAAATGGCTCAGCGCAGCAAGGTGTACCGCGCCGCCGTCGAGAAGATCGACGCCAACAAGCTCTACGAGCCGAAGGACGCGGTCGCCCTCGCCAAGGAGACCGGCTCCGCCAAGTTCGACGCCACCGTCGAGGTCGCGATGCGCCTCGGTGTCGACCCGCGTAAGGCCGACCAGATGGTCCGCGGCACCGTCAACCTGCCGCACGGCACCGGTAAGACCGCCCGCGTGATCGTGTTCGCCCAGGGCGCGAAGGCCGAGGAGGCCGTCGCGGCCGGCGCCGACGAGGTCGGCACCGACGAGCTCGTCGCCCGGATCCAGGGTGGCTGGCTGGACTTCGATGCCGCGATCGCGACGCCGGACCAGATGGCCAAGATCGGCCGGATCGCCCGGATCCTCGGCCCGCGTGGCCTCATGCCGAACCCGAAGACCGGCACCGTGACCATGGACGTCACCAAGGCCGTCAACGAGATCAAGGGCGGCAAGATCACCTTCCGGGTGGACAAGCACTCCAACCTGCACCTGATCATCGGCAAGGCGTCCTTCTCGGCGGAGCAGCTGATCGACAACTACGGCGCGGTCCTCGACGAGGTCCTGCGCTCGAAGCCGTCGGCCGCCAAGGGCAAGTACCTGAAGAAGGTCACCATCACCACCACGATGGGCCCCGGCATCCAGGTCGACCCGAACGTGCAGAAGAACCTGCGCGGCGCGGACGCCACCGCCTGACGGTCGCATCTCTCGAAATCCCTCGGGGACTTCCCCGGGGGATTTCGCGTTCCCCGGGCCTGCGTCGAGGGCGATCTCTGTGGCAGGCTTCCGGCCGTGCGCTTCGACAAAGTCTGGTTCCGGTACGCGCGACGCGCCGACTGGACGCTCCAGGACATCGACGCCGCCGTGGAGCCCGGGCAGACGATCGTGGTGCTCGGCCGCAACGGCGCCGGCAAGTCGACCCTGCTGCAACTCGCCGCGGGGGTGCTCCGCCCGTCCCGCGGTGTGGTCCGTGACCGGCCGGCCGTGGTGGGCTGGGTCCCCGAACGCTTCCCGGCCACCCAGCCGTTCACCACGATCGGCTACCTGCGCTCGATGGCCCAGGTCCGTGGCCTGCCCGCGGCCGACGCCGACCGGTGGCTCGAGCGGCTCGGCCTGACCGGGCACGCCGAGACCCCGCTGCCGGACCTGTCCAAGGGCACCGCGCAGAAGGTCGGCCTGGCCCAGGCTCTGCTCACCACACCCGGCCTGCTGGTCCTGGACGAGCCGTGGGAGGGTCTCGACGCCCCGTCCCGTCAGCTCATCCCGGAACTCGTCACCGAGGTCACCGGCGCCGGCGGCGCGGTCCTGGTCAGCGATCACCGGGGCGAGATCGCCAACCTGCCGGGCGCGATCCACTGGACCGTCACCGGCCACGGGCTGCACCACACCGGCGAGCCCGAGCCGGACACCGGCGCCGACGAGGTGGTGGTCGAGGTGGTGGCGCGACGGCACGAGGCCGCCGCGACGGTGGACCGGCTCCGTGCCTCCGGCCACCGTGTCCTCGGGGTCCGGGAGCGAGACCCGGCCGGGGTACGCGGAACGAGCTCCGTCCCGGGGCAGAGGGCGATGGGCGTACCCGGAATCGAGAGCACCGAGAGCGAGGGGCGATGATCGCGCTGACCCGGATGCGCCTCGCCGGTTTTCTGCGCGGTGGTCGCGCCGTGGCGCCCCTGATCACCGTGCTGGTGATCCTCTCCATCCTCTACGGTGGCGGGCCGTCGCTCGCCATGCACGCCTACGCCTACTCGGCGGTCTGCCTGTTCCCGGTGCTGGCCTGGCTCACCAAACTGCTGCTGGACACCGAACCGGACGCTCAGCGCCGGCTGGCCCGCCTCGCCGTCGGCCCGTTCCGGGAGGGCGCTGGCGGCCTGCTCGCGGCCGTGCTCCTCGCCTCGGTGGTGTGCCTGGTCGCGATGCTGGCCCCGTGGCCGTTCGGCGCGATCGCCCCGCCGCGACCCGATACCGCCGAACCGTCGACGCAGACCGGCATCCTGCTCGGGATCCTGGCACACGTGCTGTCGACGGCCGCCGCCGTGACGCTGGGCGCCCTGTCCGGCCGAGCGGTCACCCGGCGGGTCCTGCCCGGTGTCGTGGTCCTGGTGAGCGGCTCGATCCTGGTCATCGTGCTCGGCCTGACCGGCTCGATCGCCCCGTGGCTGGTGCCGCCGGTGATGGCCACCGCCCGGGAGATGGGCGGGGACCACCCCCCGAACGCCGCCACCCTGCTGGTCCTGGTCGTCTGGACGGTCCTGTGGTGTGCCGTGGCCCTCACCGGGTACGCCGGCTTGCGGCGCGCACGCTCGTAGTCCCGCCCCGATTTGGCGTTCCGTGACAGGTCCGCGTACTGTGCATCTCGAAGTTCCACCCATAGACCGCTGGTCGCCGCAGCAGCCGTCATCTCGACGGACGCCGTGGCCGAAGGTCCCGCTGAAAGCGGGCGACCCGCGTAGGGAGAACGGTTCGTGATCGTCGACCGCGTGTGAGCGTGTGTTCGAGTCCGCCCCGTGCCCTGCGCCGGGGCGTTTTGCTTTGTACGGACCCTCTCGACCAGTGGCTGAAGCACTGAGAGAGGAGGGACATGGCGGACAAGCCGGTCCGGGCCGACAAGGCTTCGGCTGTTTCCGAGCTCACGGATCACTTCCGTGGTTCGGCGGCCACCGTGTTGACCGAATACCGCGGCCTCACCGTGAAGGAGCTCACCGAGCTCCGGCGGTCGCTGGGCGGCGAGAACAAGTACGCCGTCGCCAAGAACACGCTCGCGAAGCGTGCCGCGGCTGACGCGGGTATCGAGGGCCTCGACGCGCTGTTCACCGGTCCTACCGCGCTCGCCTTCGTGAACGGTGACGTGGTCGAGGCGGCCAAGGGCCTCCGTGCCTTCGCCAAGGCCCACCCCGTTCTCGTCATCAAGGGCGGTGTCTTCGAGGGCAAGGCCATCACGGCGGACGAGGTCAACAAGCTTGCTGACCTCGAGTCCCGTGAGGTTCTGCTGGCCAAGCTGGCCGGCGCCATGAAGGCCAACCTGAGCAAGGCCGCTGCCACCTTCCAGGCGCCCCTCACCAAGACGGTGCGCACGGTCGAGGCTCTGCGGGCGCAGCGCGAGCAGGCCGGTTCCACCGAGGCCTGATGCCTCGCGTGAACCGTTAAACGTCAGAAAACTTAGGAAAGGTTGCCTCACATGGCGAAGATCAGCACCGAAGACCTGCTCGAGGCCTTCAAGGAGATGACCCTCATCGAGCTCTCCGAGTTCGTGAAGGAGTTCGAGAACGTCTTCGACGTCAAGGCTGCCGCCCCGGTCGCCGTTGCCGCCGCCACGGGTGCCGCCCCGGCCGAGGCCGAGGCCGAGAAGGACTCCTTCGACGTTGTCCTCGAGGGCGACGGTGGCAAGAAGATCCAGGTCATCAAGGTCGTGCGTGAGCTGACCGGCCTGGGCCTCAAGGAGGCCAAGGACGCCGTCGAGTCCGCCCCGAAGGCGATCCTCGAGGGTGTCAACAAGGAGAAGGCCGAGGCCGCCAAGGCCAAGCTCGAGGGTGAGGGCGCCAAGGTCACCCTCAAGTGATCTAACGCTTCACAGTGTCATCGGTCGATGGCGGGGATCCGTTCCGGGTCCCCGCCATCGCTGTTTCTCGAGCCGTCCGCGCAGCTCAACGGCGCGCCGTCGAGCGGTCCTCGCCGCGGGCGGCAAAGACTGCCAAAGTTCGCCATTTGTACGTCACGGGCCCTCCGGTGCGCCGGGCGGATGACCGCGGGCGTCCGACCCGCGGCACAGCCCTTGACTGTGTGTCGGCGGACAGGCACGCTGACATCAGCAAGTTTCCGCGCTTGCGACAGCCGCCCGCTGGGTAACGGATCTACTGCCGATACCTGTCGGACTGGCACCAGAGGGTTAGTTGCCGCGTTTCTGAGCGGCCCCGTCCCGGCCCTGACCGTAGAGGTCCAGGTCAGCCGCGACGGTGGCATGTTCCGCAGGCCACCTCGGGTGTGGGCTGGACAGCGGTTAGCCAAGCGGCTACACTGCTAGTTTGCGCTGCCTTCTGTCTTGAAGCCTCTCGGGATATCCATGTGGATAACTTCCCGGGGGCTCATTGGAGTGCACGCAGACCAGTTGCATCAGCAACTCAGCCGCATAGCAGCACCGGTCCTCGGAAGGACGCATCTTGGCAGCTTCCCGCCCTGCGAAGACCAGCCGTACGTCGAGCGCTTACGCACCCCGCCGGGTCTCTTTCGGCCGGATCACCGAGCAGCTAGAGGTCCCCAACCTCCTCGCACTCCAGACCGAGTCCTTCGACTGGCTGGTCGGCAATGAGGGTTGGCAGGCCCGGACGACGGACGACCCGCACGCCCACTCGGGCCTCGCAGAGATCCTCGAAGAGATCAGTCCCATTGAGGACTTCTCCGGCACCATGTCGCTGTCCTTCTCGTCTCCGCGCTTCGACGAGGTGAAGGCCTCGATCGAGGAGTGCAAAGAGAAGGACCTGACCTACTGTGCCCCGCTGTTCGTGACCGCGGAGTTCACCAACAACACCACTGGCGAGATCAAGAGCCAGACCGTGTTCATGGGTGACTTCCCGATGATGACCCCCAAGGGGACGTTCGTCATCAACGGCACCGAGCGGGTCGTGGTGAGTCAGCTCGTCCGTTCGCCGGGCGTGTACTTCACCAAGGAGCCGGACAAGACCTCCGACCGCGACCTCACCAGCGTCAAGGTCATCCCGAGCCGGGGTGCCTGGCTGGAGTTCGACATCGACAAGCGCGACACCGTCGGTGTCCGTATCGACCGCAAGCGTCGGCAGGCCGTCACCGTCCTGCTGAAGGCGATCGGCTGGTCCGCCGACCAGATCCGTGAGCGCTTCGGCTGGTCCGAGCTGCTCATGACGACGCTGGAGAAGGACCACATCGCCGGGCAGGACGAGGCCCTGCTCGACATCTACCGCAAGCTGCGCCCGGGCGAGCCCCCCACCCGGGAGAACGCGCAGACCCTGCTCGACAACCTCTTCTTCAACCCGAAGCGGTATGACGTCGCCAAGGTCGGCCGGTACAAGTTCAACAAGAAGCTCGAGATCGACGTGCCGATCGTCCGTGGCACGCTGACCGAGGAAGACGTCGTCCGTACCGTCGAGTACCTCTGTCGGCTGCATGCCGGTGAGGACGGTTACGAGGCCGACGACATCGACCACTTCGGCAACCGGCGCCTGCGCACGGTCGGCGAGCTCATCCAGAACCAGGTCCGCGTGGGCCTCTCCCGGATGGAGCGGGTCGTCCGTGAGCGGATGACGACCCAGGACGTCGAGGCGATCACGCCGCAGACCCTGATCAACATCCGGCCGGTCGTGGCCGCGATCAAGGAGTTCTTCGGCACCTCGCAGCTGTCGCAGTTCATGGACCAGACGAACCCGCTCGCGGGTCTGACCCACCGTCGCCGTCTGTCGGCGCTCGGCCCGGGTGGTCTGAGCCGTGAGCGGGCCGGCTTCGAGGTCCGCGACGTGCACCCGTCCCACTACGGCCGGATGTGCCCGATCGAGACCCCTGAGGGCCCGAACATCGGTCTGATCGGCGCGCTCTCGACGTTCGCGCGGGTCAACCCGTTCGGCTTCATCGAGACGCCGTACCGGAAGGTCGAGAACGGTGTCGTCAGCGACGAGGTGCACTACCTCACCGCCGATGAGGAAGACCGGTTCATCAAGGCCCAGGCGAACGCCGTGCTGTCCAGCGACGGCACCTTCGCCGAGGACCGCGTCCTGGTCCGCCGTAAGGGCGGTGAGGTCGACTACGTGCCCGGCACCGAGGTCGACTACATGGACGTCTCGCCGCGGCAGATGACCTCCGTCGCGACCGCGATGATCCCCTTCCTCGAGCACGACGACGCGAACCGTGCCCTCATGGGCGCGAACATGCAGCGTCAGGCCGTGCCGCTGGTCAAGGCGGAGTCGCCGCTGGTCGGCACCGGTATGGAGTACCGCGCCGCGGTCGACGCCGGTGACGTGGTCGTCGCCGAGGTCGGCGGTGTCGTCGAGGACCTGTGCGCCGACTACGTGACGGTGCACCAGGACGACGGCCACCGGCGTACCTACCTGCTGCACAAGTTCCGCCGGTCGAACGCGGGCTCCTGCGTCAACCAGAAGCCGATCGTGTTCGAGGGCGACCGCGTCGAGGCCGGCCAGGTCATCGCCGACGGTCCCTGCACCGACGAGGGCGAGATGGCGCTCGGGCGCAACCTGCTCGTCGCCTTCATGTGCTGGGAGGGCCACAACTACGAGGACGCGATCATCCTGTCGCAGCGCCTCGTGCAGCAGGACGTCCTCACCTCGATCCACATCGAGGAGCACGAGGTCGACGCCCGCGACACCAAGCTGGGCCCGGAGGAGATCACCCGCGACATCCCCAACGTCAGCGAGGAGATGCTCGCTGACCTGGACGAGCGCGGCATCATCCGGATCGGCGCCGAGGTCGTCCCCGGCGACATCCTGGTCGGCAAGGTCACCCCGAAGGGTGAGACCGAGCTGACCCCGGAGGAGCGCCTGCTCCGCGCCATCTTCGGTGAGAAGGCCCGGGAGGTCCGGGACACCTCGCTGAAGGTTCCGCACGGCGAGACCGGCACGGTCATCGGCGTCCGGACGTTCTCCCGCGAGGACGGCGACGAGCTGCCCCCGGGTGTCAACGAGCTGGTCCGGGTCTACGTCGCCCAGAAGCGGAAGATCCAGGACGGCGACAAGCTCGCCGGCCGGCACGGCAACAAGGGCGTCATCTCCAAGATCCTGCCGGTCGAGGACATGCCGTTCCTGGAGGACGGCACCCCGGTCGACATCGTGCTCAACCCGCTGGGTGTGCCCTCGCGTATGAACATCGGCCAGGTCCTGGAGACCCACCTCGGGTGGATCGCCAAGACCGGTTGGTCGGTCGAGGGTGAGGACGAGGACTGGAAGCGTCAGCTCCGCTCGATCGAGGCCCACGAGTCTCCCGCCGACAGCAACGTCGCGACCCCGGTCTTCGACGGTGCCCAGGAGGAGGAGATCAAGGGTCTGCTCGAGTCGACGCTGGTCAACCGCGACGGTAAGCGGCTGGTCAACGGCGACGGTAAGGCGCAGCTGTTCGACGGTCGCTCCGGTGAGCCGCTGCCGGACCCGATCTCGGTCGGCTACGTCTACATCCTCAAGCTGAACCACCTGGTCGACGACAAGATCCACGCTCGGTCGACCGGCCCGTACTCGATGATCACGCAGCAGCCGCTGGGTGGTAAGGCGCAGTTCGGTGGCCAGCGGTTCGGCGAGATGGAGTGCTGGGCCATGCAGGCCTACGGGGCGGCCTACGCCCTGCAGGAGCTGCTCACCATCAAGTCCGACGACGTCCTGGGCCGAGTGAAGGTCTACGAGGCCATCGTCAAGGGCGAGAACATCCCGGAGCCGGGAATCCCGGAGTCGTTCAAGGTGCTTCTCAAGGAGCTCCAGTCGCTGTGCCTGAACGTTGAGGTGCTGTCCAGCGACGGTGTGGCGCTCGAGATGCGTGAGACCGACGACGAGGTCTTCCGGGCCGCGGAGGAACTCGGCATCGACCTGTCCCGTCGCCCGAACGAGGGCGTCAGCAGCGTCGAAGAGATCTGACGGAGAGCGTCCTCGGCCGGCCCCGATCACCGGGGCCGGCCGGGGGCGCCCCCGCCGGCCTTGAATTCACCCGAGCAACGAAACACGAGGGATAGTCCAAGTGCTCGACGTCAACTTCTTCGACGAGTTGCGCATCGGCCTTGCTACCGCTGACGACATCCGGCAGTGGTCGCACGGCGAGGTCAAGAAGCCCGAGACGATCAACTACCGCACCCTCAAGCCCGAGAAGGACGGACTCTTCTGCGAGAAGATCTTCGGTCCGCAGCGGGACTGGGAGTGCTACTGCGGTAAGTACAAGCGCGTCCGGTTCAAGGGCATCATCTGTGAGCGCTGTGGCGTCGAGGTGACCCGCTCCAAGGTCCGGCGTGAGCGCATGGGCCACATCGAGCTGGCCGCCTCCGTCACCCACATCTGGTACTTCAAGGGCGTTCCGAGCCGGCTGGGCTACCTGCTCGACCTGGCTCCGAAGGACCTCGAGAAGATCATTTACTTCGCCTCGTACGTGGTGACGAGCGTTGACGCCGAGTCGCGTCACCGTGACATGTCCACGATCGAGAACGAGATCTTCGCCGAGAAGCGCCAGTCCGAGAACGGCCGCGACTCCGAGATCGAGAAGCGTGCCGCGAAGCTGGAGCAGGACCTCGCCGAGCTCGAGGCCGAGGGTGCCAAGGCCGACGTGCGCCGCAAGGTCAAGGAAGCCGGCGAGCGCGAGATGCGCCAGATCCGGGACAAGGCGCAGCGCGAGATCGACCGCCTCGACGAGGTGCTCGACACCTTCCGCAAGCTCGACTCCAAGCAGCTGGTCACCGACGAGCTGCTCTACCGCGAGCTGCGCGACCGCTTCGGTGAGTACTTCACCGGTGGCATGGGCGCCGAGGCGATCAAGGCCCTGCTCGAGAACATGGACCTGGACGCCGAGGCGGAGAACCTTCGGGAGATCATCCGTTCCGGCAAGGGCCAGCGGAAGATTCGGGCGCTCAAGCGGCTCAAGGTCGTCGCGGCGTTCCTGAACACCCGCAACTCACCGCTCGGCATGGTCCTGGACTGCGTCCCGGTCATCCCGCCGGACCTGCGCCCGATGGTGCAGCTCGACGGTGGCCGTTTCGCGACCTCCGACCTGAACGATCTGTACCGCCGGGTCATCAACCGGAACAACCGCCTCAAGCGACTGATCGACCTCGGCGCGCCCGAGATCATCGTCAACAACGAGAAGCGGATGCTCCAGGAGGCCGTCGACGCGCTGTTCGACAACGGCCGTCGTGGCCGGCCGGTCACCGGTCCGGGTAACCGCCCGCTGAAGTCGCTCTCCGACATGCTCAAGGGCAAGCAGGGCCGGTTCCGTCAGAACCTGCTCGGCAAGCGTGTCGACTACTCGGGTCGTTCCGTCATCGTCGTCGGCCCCCGGCTCAAGCTGCACCAGTGCGGCCTGCCGAAGCAGATGGCGCTGGAGCTGTTCAAGCCGTTCGTGATGAAGCGCCTGGTGGACCTGAACCACGCGCAGAACATCAAGTCCGCCAAGCGGATGGTCGAGCGGCAGCGCCCGGTCGTGTGGGACGTCCTCGAAGAGGTCATCTCCGAGCACCCGGTTCTGCTGAACCGTGCGCCGACCCTGCACCGTCTGGGCATCCAGGCCTTCGAGCCGCAGCTGGTCGAGGGCAAGGCGATCCAGATCCACCCGCTCGTCTGCACCGCGTTCAACGCGGACTTCGACGGTGACCAGATGGCGGTCCACGTGCCGCTGTCGGCCGAGGCGCAGGCCGAGGCCCGGATCCTGATGCTGTCGTCGAACAACATCCTCAAGCCGGCCGACGGCAAGCCGGTCACCATGCCCACCCAGGACATGGTCATCGGGCTGTACTACCTGACCCACATGACGCCCGGTGCCAAGGGCGAGGGCCGGGTGTTCAGCTCGGACGCCGAGGCGCGGATGGCGTTCGACAACGGTGAGCTGCACCTCCAGGCGCCGGTGAAGATCCGTCTTCGGGACGTCATCGGGGTGGACAACGGCGCCAAGGGCGAGGCCTGGGTCGCGCCGGAGGAGTGGGTCGAGGGCGACCCGGTGCTGGTCGAGACCACGCTGGGCCGCGTCATCTTCAACGAGACGCTGCCCACGGGCTACCGGTACGTGAACTACGAGATCCGCAAGGGTCAGCTGTCGGCGATCGTCAACGACCTCGCCGAGCGCTTCCCCAAGGTCGCCCTGGCCGCGACCCTGGACGCGCTCAAGGAGGCCGGCTTCCACTGGGCCACCTGGTCCGGTGTGACGATCGGCATGGGCGACGTCATCGGTCCTCCGCGCAAGCCGGAGATCCTCGCTCGGTACCAGGTCGAGGCGGACCGCATCGACAAGCAGTACCAGCGTGGTCTGATGACCGGTGAGGAGCGCCGCGGCGAGCTCATCGAGATCTGGACCAAGGCGACCAACGAGATCTCCAAGGAGATGGAGACGGCGCTGCCGCAGGAGAACCCGCTCTGGGTGATGATTAACTCCGGCGCTCGCGGTAACCTCCTCCAGCTCCGGCAGATCGCCGCGATCCGTGGTCTGGTGGCCAACCCCAAGGGCGAGATCATCCCGCGGCCGATCACCTCGTCGTACCGTGAGGGTCTGACCGTTCTGGAGTACTTCATCTCCACGCACGGTGCCCGTAAGGGTCTGGCTGACACCGCCCTGCGTACCGCCGACTCGGGTTACCTGACCCGTCGTCTGGTGGACGTCTCGCAGGACGTGATCATCCGCGAGGAGGACTGCGGCACCGAGCGCGCGATCCCGATGCAGGTGGGCGAGCGCGAGGCGGACGGCACCCTGGTCGTGCACGTGCACGCCGAGACCGGTGTGCACGCCCGTACTCTGGCCGACAACATCGACGACGCCAACGGCGACCGTGTGGTGTCGCGTGGTGACGACCTCAACTCGATCCTGGTCGACAAGCTGGTCGCGGCCGGCGTCGAGACGGTCCGGGTACGCAGCGTCCTCACCTGTGAGTCGAAGCTCGGCGTGTGCGCGGCCTGCTACGGCCGTTCGCTGCCGACCGGCAAGTCGGTCGACATCGGCGAGGCCGTCGGCATCATCGCGGCCCAGTCCATCGGTGAGCCCGGCACGCAGCTGACGATGCGTACCTTCCACACCGGTGGTGTCGCGGGTGAGGACATCACCCAGGGTCTGCCGCGTGTGCAGGAGATCTTCGAGGCCCGCGTGCCCAAGGGCAAGGCGCCCATCGCCGACACCCCGGGCCGCGTCCGCATCGAGGACGGCGAGCGGTCGCGGAAGATCATCGTGGTGCCGGACGACGGCAGCGACGAGATCGTCTACGACAAGATCTCGAAGCGGGTCAAGCTCCGCGCCCACGACGGCGACCACGTCAACGTCGGCGAGAAGCTCACCGAGGGCACCATCGACCCGCACGAGCTGCTCCGCATCATGGGCCCGCGCGCGGTCCAGGTCCACCTGACCAGTGAGGTCCAGGAGGTCTACCGCTCGCAGGGTGTGCTCATCCACGACAAGCACATCGAGATCATCATCCGCCAGATGCTCAAGCGGGTGACGGTCATCGACTCCGGCGCGACCGAGTTCCTGCCGGGTGTGCTGGTCGACCGGGCGCTCTTCGAGTCGGAGAACCGCCGGCTCGTGGGCGAGGGTGGCGAGCCCGCCGCCGGTCGTCCGGTGCTGATGGGTATCACCAAGGCCTCGCTGGCGACCGACTCCTGGCTCTCGGCGGCCTCGTTCCAGGAGACCACCCGGGTGCTCACCGACGCTGCGATCAACTCGCGCAGCGACTCGCTGGTGGGCCTCAAGGAGAACGTCATCATCGGTAAGCTCATCCCGGCCGGTACCGGTATCTCCAAGTACCGCAACATCCGGGTCGAGCCGACCGAGGAGGCCAAGGCGAAGGTGTACTCGATGACCGGGTACCCGGAGACCGACTACGGCTTCGGGCCGGCCAGCGGGCAGGCCGTGCCGCTGGACGACTTCGACTTCGGGTCGTACCGCTAAGGGTTTCTCCGCATGGGGCGGTCGCGCGAGGCGCGGCCGCCCCATGGGCGTTTCTAGGATGGTGGCGTGACGCTTCCCGTAGTTCCCACCCGTCACCCGATGGACCCCGAGCCGGTGCCGATGACGAAGGCCCGGGCGGTCTTCGCGCTGGGCCTGGTGGGGCTGCTCACCGGGCCGCTGGTGGGTGGGGTGATCCCGGCCACGCTGGCGTTGCTCCTGGCCCGTCAGTCGGCTCGTCAGGCGTACGCGGCGGGGGGTTATCTGACGGGCTCGGCCTGGATCCGGTGGGGCCGCCAACTCGCCTGGACCGGCCTCGTGCTGGCCGCGACAGCCCTGGTGGTGGCCTTGATCGCGGGGCTGTTGCACCTGGCGGCGCCGGGCGGGCAGGATTTCGCGCCCGGCACCGACTGACCGGCACGGTTCGGCCCGGCTCGGGTGGGCTGCACGGCCGCTCGTACGGGTGACATGCTTGGTGATATGACGCAGCCCCCGGGTCAGCCATACCAGCCGTCCTACGGCCCCTCGTACGGTCCTGGGCCCGGCTACGGGGCGCCGTCGCCGTACGGATCTCCCTATGCTTTCCAGCCGCCTCCGCCGCCGGTCTCGGCGGGCTGGCAGCCGGAGCGGCTGGAGCAGGTGACCGGGACCGAATTCGGTCTGGTCCATCTTCAAGTCGCGCCGATCACATCGGGGCCGGCCATCGGTTCGCTGACCGCCGGCATCGCCGCGATCGTGGTCTCCTTCGCGGCCCTCTGCTTCGGCGTGTCCGGCGCCGAGGCGGGCTGGGGCGGCTGGGTCGCCGGCGCGTTCGCGCTGCTCAGCGTCCTGGCGTGCGGGGGAGCGGTGGGCGCCGCGGTGATCGCCAGGCGGCAGATCGCGGGCACCGGTGAACCGTGGCGGGTCCGTTTCACCGGCCGTGGCCTGACCACCGGCGGGATTGTCTGCGGCCTGATCGGTGCACTTCTGGCGGTGCTGTCGTTAGCGATGGGGCTGACGTTGCAGTTGTCATGAGCGGACACCGGCTCTCGAGGCCGCTGCGGCGCCCGGATCCGGCACCGCGGCGATGGTGTGCTGAGCGACCCGGTACACTGGTATACGGAGATGTCCATCGTGGGAGCCTGGGCTCATTTTGACCTGGGTGCGCAGGGTGGGTAGTCTTTCCCCTCGTGCCCGGGCTCGCCCGGGCAACTCGTGCGTGCACCCGTTTCGGAACGTGCGACGGGTAGAGCACCACGACGGGCAGGGCTCAGTGAAGGCCCTGCTCACTACAGACAACATCCGGAACGCGTGAACCTTCACGCGCGATGGGACCGTGAGCCGGACGACACGCCCGACCGCGGGTGCCGGACGCTTCCTGAGGGAAGCGGCCAGCACACAGAGGCAGAAATACACGGTGCGGCCGTAAACAGGAAGCGGCCGAAGGGAGCGGAGAAACCCGGTGCCCACGATCCAGCAGCTGGTCCGCAAGGGCCGCCAGGCGAAGACGAGCAAGACGAAGACGCCGGCGCTGAAGGGAAGTCCTCAGCGGCGCGGCGTGTGCACGCGCGTGTACACCACCACCCCCAAGAAGCCCAACTCTGCGCTGCGCAAGGTCGCTCGTGTGAAGCTCAGCAGCCAGATCGAGGTCACGGCGTACATCCCGGGCGTCGGTCACAACCTGCAGGAGCACTCGATCGTGCTCGTGCGCGGCGGCCGTGTGAAGGACCTTCCGGGCGTTCGCTACAAGATCGTTCGCGGTTCGCTCGACACCCAGGGTGTCCGGAACCGCAAGCAGGCCCGCAGCCGTTACGGCGCGAAGAAGGAGAAGAGCTGACATGCCGCGTAAGGGACCCGCTCCGCGCCACCCTGTGGTCGCTGACCCGGTGTACAACTCCCCGCTGGTAACGCAGCTGGTCAACAAGATCCTCGTCGGCGGCAAGCGTCAGCTCGCCGAGCGCATCGTGTACGGAGCCCTCGAGGGCTGCCGTGAGAAGAGCGGTGGCACCGACCCGGTGGTCATCCTCAAGCGCGCGATGGACAACGTGAAGCCGACCCTCGAGGTCCGCAGCCGCCGTGTCGGTGGCGCGACCTACCAGGTTCCGGTCGAGGTCCGCACCCCGCGTCAGACCACTCTCGGTCTGCGCTGGCTGGTCCAGTACTCCAAGGCCCGCCGCGAGAAGACCATGATCGACCGCCTGCAGAACGAGCTGCTCGACGCCAGCAACGGCCTCGGTGCCGCGGTGAAGCGTCGCGAGGACACTCACAAGATGGCGGAGTCCAACAAGGCCTTCGCGCACTACCGCTGGTAAGACCCTGCTGCGGGCCCGGCCTCCGGCCGGGCCACGGCAGTCGTACCGGTCCTAGAGACGACGACGAAGAAAAGTAGGGATGGAAGTGGCCGCCGCAGAAGCGCTCGCCAAGGTTCGCAACATCGGCATCATGGCGCACATCGACGCTGGTAAGACCACGACAACCGAGCGCATCCTGTTCTACACCGGCATCACGTACAAGATCGGCGAGGTCCACGAGGGCGGCGCCGTCATGGACTGGATGGAGCAGGAGCAGGAGCGCGGTATCACCATCACTTCCGCCGCCACCAAGTGCGAGTGGAAGGGTCACACGATCCAGATCATCGACACGCCCGGCCACGTCGACTTCACGGTCGAGGTCGAGCGGTCGCTGCGCGTGCTCGACGGCGCGGTGGCGGTCTACGACGGTGTTGCCGGCGTGGAGCCCCAGACCGAGAACGTCTGGCGTCAGGCGGACAAGTACAACGTCCCGCGGATGTGCTTCGTCAACAAGCTGGACCGGACCGGCGCGGACTTCTTCCGCTGCGTGCAGATGATGATCGACCGGCTGAACGCGACGCCGCTCGTGCTCCAGATCCCGATCGGGCTCGAGAGCGACCACATCGGTGTCGTCGACCTGATCGAGATGCGCGCGCTCACCTGGCGTGGTGAGACCCAGAAGGGTGAGGACTACGCGGTCGAGGAGATCCCGGCCGACCTCACCGACCAGGCCGCCGAGTGGCGCGAGAAGCTCATCGAGACCCTGGCCGACGTCGACGACGCGGTGATGGAGAAGTACCTCGAGGGCGAAGAGGTCTCGGTCGAGGAGATCCGGGCCGCCATCCGGCGCGCCACGATCGCCAGCAAGGCCAACCCGGTGCTCTGTGGCTCGGCGTTCAAGAACAAGGGTGTGCAGCCGATGCTGGACGCCGTTGTCTCGTTCCTGCCGTCGCCGCTGGACATCCCGGCCATCGAGGGCACCGCGACCGACGGCGAGACGTCGATGCTGCGGAAGCCGTCGAACGACGAGCCCTTCTCGGCGCTGGCCTTCAAGATCCAGACCGACAAGCACCTCGGCAAGCTCACCTACGTCCGGATCTACTCCGGCACGCTCGAGTCCGGTTCCCAGGTGGTCAACTCCACCAAGGACCGCAAGGAGCGGATCGGCAAGATCTACCAGATGCACGCGAACAAGCGTGAGGAGCGCGCCACCGCGCAGGCCGGCGACATCATCGCCGTCCAGGGTCTGAAGCAGACCACCACCGGTGACACGCTCAGCGACCCGGCGAACCCGGTCATCCTGGAGTCGATGACCTTCCCGGAGCCGGTCATCCAGGTCGCCATCGAGCCGAAGACCAAGTCGGACCAGGAGAAGCTGGGCACCGCGATCCAGCGCCTGGCCGAGGAGGACCCGACCTTCCGCGTCTTCAACGACGAGGAAACCGGCCAGACGATCATCGCCGGCATGGGCGAGCTCCACCTGGACATCCTGGTGGACCGCATGCGCCGCGAGTTCAGCGTCGAGGCCAACATCGGCAAGCCGCAGGTGGCGTACCGCGAGACGATCCGCGGCACCGTGGAGAAGCACACGTACGTCCACAAGAAGCAGACCGGTGGTTCCGGCCAGTACGCGAAGGTCGTCGTCAACGTCGAGCCGCTGTCGCTCGAGGCGGACGGCCCCACGTACGAGTTCGTGAACGCGGTGACCGGTGGTCGCATCCCCAAGGAGTTCATCCCCTCGGTGGACGCGGGCGCGCAGGACTCCCTCCAGTACGGCGTCCTCGCCGGCTACCCGCTGGTCGGCGTGAAGTTCACGCTGGTCGACGGTCAGTACCACGAGGTCGACTCGTCCGAGATGGCGTTCAAGATCGCTGGCTCGATGGCGATGAAGGAAGTGGCCCGCAAAGCCGACCCCGCGCTGCTCGAGCCGATGATGGCCGTTGAGGTCACCACCCCTGAGGACAACATGGGTGACGTCATCGGCGACCTCAACTCCCGGCGTGGCATGATCCAGTCGATGGAGGAGCGCCACGGCGCCCGCGTCGTCAAGGCTCTGGTGCCGCTCTCGGAGATGTTCGGCTACGTCGGCGACCTGCGGTCGAAGACTGCCGGCCGGGCTAGCTACAGCATGCTGTTCGACTCCTACGCCGAGGTTCCGCAGAACGTGGCGAAGGAGATCATCGCTAAGGCCACCGGCGCCTGACGCGTTGAGGCACGTGCGGCCTGTCGAGGGCCGCACGTGCACTGGCAGTCGACAGAGTCCTGAGCGCCTTATCGGCGTGCCGGGCGACAAGTAATGATCAGTCCACAGGAGGACACCAGTGGCGAAGGCGAAGTTCGAGCGGACTAAGCCGCACGTCAACATCGGCACCATTGGTCACATCGACCACGGTAAGACGACGCTGACTGCGGCCATCACGAAGGTCCTGCACGACGAGTTCCCGGACCTGAACCCGTACACCCCGTTCGACGAGATCGACAAGGCGCCGGAGGAGAAGGCCCGCGGCATCACGATCTCGATCGCGCACGTCGAGTACCAGACCGCGGCGCGCCACTACGCGCACGTGGACTGCCCCGGCCACGCCGACTACATCAAGAACATGATCACCGGTGCGGCGCAGATGGACGGCGCCATCCTGGTGGTCGCGGCGACCGACGGCCCGATGCCGCAGACCAAGGAGCACGTGCTCCTGGCCCGCCAGGTCGGCGTTCCGTACATCGTCGTCGCCCTGAACAAGAGCGACATGGTCGAGGACGAGGAGCTCCTGGAGCTCGTCGAGCTCGAGGTCCGCGAGCTGCTCAGCACCTACGAGTTCCCGGGCGACGACCTGCCGGTCGTGCGCGTGTCGGCGCTCAAGGCGCTCGAGGGCGACCCGGAGTGGACCGGCAAGCTCATGGAGCTGATGAACGCGGTCGACACCGCGATCCCGCAGCCCGAGCGTGAGACCGAGAAGCCGTTCCTCATGCCGATCGAGGACGTCTTCACGATCACCGGCCGTGGCACCGTGGTGACCGGTCGCGCCGAGCGTGGCATCCTCAAGCCGAACGAGGAGGTCGAGATCGTCGGTATCCGCGAGAAGTCGACCAAGACCGTCTGCACCGGCATCGAGATGTTCCGCAAGCTGCTCGACGAGGCCCGCGCGGGTGAGAACGTCGGTCTGCTGCTCCGCGGCATCAAGCGCGAGGACGTCGAGCGCGGCATGGTCGTCGTGAAGCCGGGCACCACGACTCCGCACACGGAGTTCGAGGGTCAGGTCTACATCCTCTCCAAGGAGGAGGGCGGCCGGCACACCCCGTTCTTCCAGAACTACCGCCCGCAGTTCTACTTCCGTACCACGGACGTTACCGGCGTCGTCACGCTGCCCGAGGGCACCGAGATGGTCATGCCGGGCGACTCCACCTCGATGGCCGTGAAGCTGATCCAGCCGATCGCCATGGAGCAGGGCCTGAAGTTCGCGATCCGTGAGGGTGGCCGCACCGTCGGCGCCGGAACGGTCACGAAGATCATCAAGTGATGCTGAGGGTTGTTTGCGACACATTTTCCGTCGTGAGCAACCCTCGCTGGTGACCCCGATTAGCAATGGCGGATTCAATCCGGCATACTAGTCAGGTTGCGTCCGCGCGGGGTGGGTGCCTGCTTCGGTAGGGACCCACCCTCGCCGGGTGTCCGGGCGTGTTCCTCTGCCGCCCGCGGACACCTTAGATCCCCGTGATCGACTGAAGTGCTAGCACTTCGCGTGGGCTCCTTATGCCGAGGGGCGCGACACGCCCGACCGCGGGGGTCGGACAACGCAGGATCAACCGTCCTGCGGGCATGCGGAGGTCAACCCGCTTCCGCAGGTAGCGGCATCGAGAGAAGGAAACAGAAGCCACCATGGCGGGACAGAAGATCCGCATCCGGCTCAAGGCCTATGACCACGAGGTCGTCGACTCCTCGGCGCGGAAGATCGTCGAGACGGTGACGCGTACCGGGGCGCAGGTCGCGGGCCCGGTGCCGCTGCCCACGGAGATCAACCGTTTCTGCGTGATCCGTTCGCCGCACAAGTACAAGGACTCGCGCGAGCACTTCGAGATGCGCACGCACAAGCGTCTGATCGACATCATCGACCCGACTCCGAAGACGGTCGACTCGCTCATGCGCCTCGACCTGCCGGCTGGCGTCGACATCGAGATCAAGCTGTAGGGATCGCGACTAATGGACAGGCAAGTTAAGGGGATCCTGGGCGCCAAGCTCGGCATGACCCAGGTCTGGGACAACAACAAGGTCGTCCCGGTGACCGTGGTTCAGGCCGGCCCGTGCGTCGTGACTCAGGTCCGCACCGATGAGAAGGACGGCTACGCGGCTGTCCAGCTGGCGTACGGCGCCATCGACCCGCGCAAGGTGAACAAGCCGGAGAGCGGCCACTTCGAGAAGGCCGGCGTCTCGCCGCGTCGTCACGTCGTGGAGCTGCGTACGGTCGACGCCGGCGAGTACGAGCTCGGCCAGGAGGTCACCGTCGACGCGTTCGCGGTCGGCCAGCCGATCGACGTGACCGGCAAGACCAAGGGCAAGGGCTACGCCGGTGTCATGAAGCGGCACGGCTTCCACGGTCTGCGCGCGAGCCACGGTGTCGAGCGCAAGCACCGCTCCCCGGGTTCGATCGGCGCCTGCGCCACCCCGGGTCGTGTCTTCAAGGGCGTCAAGATGGCCGGTCGCATGGGTGGCAAGCGCTTCACCGTGCAGAACCTGGTCATCCAGGCCGTCGACACCGAGCGCAACCTGATCCTGGTCCGCGGCGCGGTGCCCGGTCCCAAGGGCGCGCTGATCCTGGTCCGTTCCGCGGCGAAGAAGGGCGGTGCCAAGTGAGCTCGGTAGACGTTTTCAACGCTGAGGGCGCGAAGGCCGGCTCGGTCGAGCTTCCCGGCAACGTCTTCGGCGTGGAGCCGAACATCCCGCTGATGCACCAGGTCGTCGTGGCGCAGCTGGCCGCGGCCCGGCAGGGTACGCACAAGGCGAAGACGCGCGGTGAGGTCGCCGGCGGCGGCAAGAAGCCGTACAAGCAGAAGGGCACCGGCCGCGCCCGTCAGGGCTCGATCCGGGCGCCGCAGTTCACCGGTGGTGGCGTCGTGCACGGCCCCGTGCCGCGCGACTACAGCCAGCGGACCCCCAAGAAGATGAAGGCCGCCGCGCTGCGTGGCGCCCTCTCGGACCGGGCGAGCGAGAACCGCGTGCACGTGGTCGAGTCCTTCGTCACCGGCGAGAAGCCGTCGACGAAGACCGCGATCGCGACCCTGCGCAAGATCGCCCAGACCACCAAGGTGCTGGTCGTCCTGGACAGCCAGGACGAGCTGAACTGGGTGTCGCTGCGGAACGAGCCGACCGTTCACCTCATCGAGGCCGGCCAGCTCAACACCTACGACGTGCTGGTCGCCGACGAGGTGGTCTTCACGAAGGCCGCACTCGACGAGTTCCTGGGCGGGTCCGAGAAGTCCGAGGAGGGCGACAAGTGAGCACGATCGCCGACCCGCGCGACATCATCGTCGCCCCGGTGGTCTCCGAGAAGAGCTACAGCGTTCTCGACCAGAACTGGTACACGTTCGAGGTCCGCCCGGACGCGAACAAGACCCAGATCAAGATCGCGATTCAGCAGATCTTCAACGTCCGCGTGCTGACCGTGAACACGGCGAACCGCGAGGGCAAGCGCAAGCGCACCAAGTCCGGTTGGGGACAGCGCAAGGCGACCAAGCGCGCGATGGTGAAGCTGGCTGACGGTGACCGTATCGAGGCCTTCGGCGGCCCGGTCAGCTAAGGGGTTTGTGAATCATGGCAATCCGTAAGTACAAGCCGACCACGCCGGGCCGTCGTGGCTCCAGCGTCGCCGACTTCGCCGAGATCACCCGGTCCACGCCGGAGAAGTCTCTGCTGGTCCCGCTGCCCAAGAAGGGTGGCCGCAACGTCCACGGTCGCATCACCACGCGGCACCAGGGCGGTGGCCACAAGCGGCAGTACCGGCTGATCGACTTCAAGCGGAATGACAAGGACGGCGTGCCGGCCAAGGTCGCTCACATCGAGTACGACCCCAACCGCACCTCCCGCATCGCTCTGCTGCACTACGCCGACGGTGAGAAGCGCTACATCCTCGCGCCGAAGGACCTCAAGCAGGGCGACCGCGTCGAGTCGGGTGTGGGCGCGGACATCAAGCCGGGCAACAACCTGCCCCTGCGCAACATCCCGGTCGGTACGACGATCCACGGTGTGGAGCTTCGTCCCGGCGGTGGCGCCAAGCTGGCCCGTTCGGCCGGCGTCGGCATCCAGCTGCTCGGCCGTGAGGGTGTGTACGCCACGCTGCGTATGCCCTCCGGCGAGATCCGTCGCGTCGACGTCCGCTGCCGCGCGACGATCGGCGAGATCGGCAACGCCGAGCAGTCGAACATCAACTGGGGTAAGGCCGGCCGTATGCGGTGGAAGGGCAAGCGCCCGACCGTCCGTGGTGTCGCCATGAACCCTGTCGACCACCCGCACGGTGGTGGTGAGGGTAAGACCTCCGGTGGTCGTCACCCGGTCAACCCGGCTGGTAAGCCGGAGGGCCGTACCCGCCGCAAGGGCCAGGAGAGCGACAAGCTGATCGTTCGCCGCCGCTACGCCACCCGCAAGCGCGGGTAACGGGAGTTAAAGATGCCTCGCAGCCTCAAAAAGGGCCCGTTCGTCGATGACCACCTGCTCAAGAAGGTGGAAGTCCAGAACGAGAAGAACTCGAAGAACGTCATCAAGACCTGGTCGCGGCGCTCGACGATCATCCCCGACATGCTCGGGCACACGATCGCTGTGCACGACGGGCGCAAGCACGTCCCGGTCTTCGTCACCGAGGCGATGGTCGGGCACAAGCTCGGCGAGTTCGCTCTGACCCGTACGTTCAAGGGTCACGAGAAGGACGACCGCAAGAGCCGTCGTCGCTAAGCAGATACACGGATCTGAGGAATTAGGAGCTACAGCGATGCCAGTCAAGGGCGACGCTCCGGTGCTTCCGGGCGCGCGGGCGGTTGCGCGGCACGTGCGCATCTCGCCGAACAAGGCGCGCCGGGTGATCAACCTCGTTCGTGGTCTGCCCGCGAAGGAGGCGCTGGTCGTCCTGCAGTTCGCGCCGCAGGCCGCTAGCGAGCAGGTCTACAAGGTGCTTGCCAGCGCCGTCGCGAACGCGGAGAACAACGAGCGGCTCGACCCCGACGCCCTCCTCGTGAGCGAGGCGTTCGTCGACGAGGGCCCCACGCTCAAGCGGTTCCGTCCGCGGGCGCAGGGCCGGGCGTACCGGATCCGCAAGCGCACGTGTCACATCACCATCGCGGTCGAGGCGGTCCAGACGGCCCGCCCGGCGAAGAAGGCCGCAGCCAAGAAGGCTGCGCCGAAGGCCGAGTCCCAGAGCACGGAGGGTGCCGAGTAATGGGTCAGAAGGTTCACCCCACCGGGTTCCGTCTCGGCATTTCCACCGACTGGCGAAGCCGCTGGTTCGCGGACAAGCTCTACAAGGACTACATCGGCGAGGACGTCAAGATCCGCCGCATGATGTCCCAGGGCCTCGAGCGTGCCGGCATCTCCAAGGTGGACATCGAGCGCACCCGGGACCGGGTCCGCGTCGACATCCACACCGCCCGGCCGGGCATCGTCATCGGCCGTAAGGGTGCGGAGGCCGACAAGATCCGCGGGAAGCTCGAGAAGCTCACCGGCAAGCAGGTCCAGCTGAACATCCTCGAGGTCAAGAGCCCCGAGTCGGATGCCCAGCTGGTCGCGCAGGGTGTCGCCGAGCAGCTGTCCTCCCGGGTCAGCTTCCGTCGGGCGATGCGCAAGGCGATGCAGTCGGCCATGAAGAACCCGATCTGCAAGGGCATCCGGGTGCAGGTCTCCGGCCGTCTCGGCGGCGCGGAGATGAGCCGCACGGAGTTCTACCGTGAGGGTCGCGTTCCGCTGCACACGCTGCGGGCCAACATCGAGTACGGCTTCTTCGAGGCCCGTACCACGTTCGGCCGCATCGGCGTGAAGGTCTGGATCTACAAGGGCGACGCCGTTCCGGGTCGGGAGGTCGTCGCCGAGGCGCCGGCTCGCCCGCGCCGGGACCGTGCCGACCGCGCCGAGCGTCCGCGTCGTGGCCGTTCCGGTTCGTCCGGCACGACCGCGGGCGGCACCGAGGCCGGCCGGGCCGCGCAGGCCCAGGCGTCCGCCGACAACACCGCCGCTGCTCCGGCTGCGGCTGAAACGCAGCAGGAGGGCTGAGCCATGCTGATGCCGCGTAAGCCCCCGAAGGGCTTCCGCAAGCCGCACCACCCGGACCGCAGTGGCGCGTCCAAGGGCGGCAACCGGGTCGTCTTCGGCGAGTTCGGTATCCAGGCGCTGGAGCCCGCGTACGTGACGAACCGGCAGATCGAGTCGGCGCGTATCGCGATGACCCGCCACATCAAGCGTGGTGGCAAGGTCTGGATCTCGATCTTCCCGGACCAGGCTCTGACCAAGAAGCCGGCCGAGACCCGGATGGGTTCCGGTAAGGGTTCTCCGGAGTGGTGGGTCGCGAACGTCAAGCCGGGACGGATCCTCTTCGAGATGTCCTTCCCGAACGAGACGATCGCGCGTGAGGCGATGCGCCGCGCGATCCACAAGCTCCCGATGAAGTGCCGCATCGTGACGCGCGAAGTGGGTGAAAGCTGATGGCAGCGGGCGTTAAGGCAGCCGAGCTCCGCGAGCTTCCTGAAGAGGAACTGGTCGCGAAGCTGCGGGAGGCCAAGGCGGAGCTGTTCAACCTTCGTGTGCAGCGTGCGACCGGGCAGCTCGACAATCACCGTCGACTGCAGGTCGTCCGCAAGGACATCGCGAAGATCTACACGATCATGCGTGAGCGCGAGCTTGGGCTCTCGGTCGCGCCGGATGAGGTGACGGCATGAGTGAGAACACCACCACCGCTCCGCGCGCTCAGCGCAAGGTGCGTGAGGGTCTCGTGGTCAGCGACAAGATGGACAAGACCGTCGTCGTCGAGGTCGAGGACCGCGTCAAGCACGCGCTGTACGGCAAGGTCATCCGCCGTACCCGCAAGCTGAAGGTGCACGACGAGCAGAACTCGGCCGGCGTCGGCGACCGGGTTTCGATCATGGAGACTCGTCCGCTCTCCGCCACCAAGCGGTGGCGCATCGTGGAGATCCTCGAAAAGGCCAAGTGAGTGCGCTGGGCCGGCTCCGGCCGGCCCAGCGGACCATCGTTCCGCCAAGCTTCGGGCCTGCGGCCCGGAGAACTGGCAGACATAGGAGACAGACGTGATCCAGCAGGAGTCGCGACTGCGCGTCGCCGACAACACGGGTGCCCGGGAGATCCTGTGCATCCGGGTGCTCGGTGGCTCCGGTCGCCGTTACGCGAGCATCGGCGACGTCATCGTGGCCACGGTCAAGGACGCCATCCCGGGTGCCGGTGTGAAGAAGGGTGACGTCGTCAAGGCGGTCGTCGTCCGCACCGCCAAGGAGAAGCGCCGTCCGGACGGCTCGTACATCCGTTTCGACGAGAACGCCGCCGTCATCATCAAGGACGGCGGGGACCCCCGCGGTACCCGCATCTTCGGCCCGGTCGGGCGCGAGCTGCGCGACAAGCGGTTCATGAAGATCATCAGCCTGGCGCCGGAGGTGCTCTGACCGTGAAGATCAAGAAGGGCGACACGGTCGTCGTCATCGCCGGCAAGGACAAGGGCGCGAAGGGCAAGGTCATCGCGGCCTACCCGACGCGGGACAAGGTCCTGGTCGAGGGCGTCAACCGCGTCAAGAAGCACGAGCGCATCCGCACGAACCAGCGCGGTTCGAAGACCGGCGGCATCGTCACTCAGGAAGCCCCGATCCACATCTCGAACGTGCAGGTGCTGGACGGAGACGGCAAGCCGACCCGGATCGGCTACAAGATTGACGAGAACGGCAACAAGGTCCGGATCGCGCGTACGACCGGTAAGGAACTCTCATGACTGCCGCCACCGAGACCAAGACGCTGCCGCGCCTCAAGCAGAAGTACCGCTCCGAGGTTGCGCCGGCCATCAACGAGCAGTTCAAGTACGGCAACCCCATGCAGATCCCCGGCCTGGTCAAGGTCGTCGTGAACATGGGTGTCGGCGAGGCTGCCCGGGACTCCAAGCTGATCGACGGCGCGGTTCGTGACCTGACCACCATCACCGGCCAGAAGCCGCTGGTGCGCCGGGCGACCAAGTCCATCGCGCAGTTCAAGCTGCGTGAGGGCATGCCGATCGGCGCGAAGGTCACCCTTCGTGGCGACCGGATGTGGGAGTTCCTGGACCGGCTGCTGTCGATCGCGCTGCCGCGTATCCGCGACTTCCGCGGTCTCGACGGCCGGAAGCTGGACGGGCACGGTAACTACACCTTCGGTCTGACCGAGCAGTCGGTGTTCCACGAGATCGACCAGGACCGGATCGATCGGCCGCGGGGCATGGACATCACGGTGGTCACCACCGCCACGACCGACGACGAGGGCCGGGCGCTGCTCAAGCTCCTGGGCTTCCCGTTCAAGGAGAACTGAGCATGGCGAAGAAGGCGCTGATCCTGAAGGCTGCCGCGAAGCCCAAGTTCGCTGTGCGTGCCTACACCCGCTGCCAGAAGTGCGGTCGCCCGCACTCGGTCTACCGCAAGTTCGGCCTGTGCCGGGTCTGCGTGCGGGACATGGCCCACCGCGGTGAGCTCCCCGGCGTGTCCAAGGCCTCCTGGTAACTTCCGTCCTCCGGCCCGCCGTCCGCGGCGGGCCGTCAGGCGGACCCGAATGTAATGCCGCTTCGCCGTAGGCCTGAGCCCGGCTCGGGAACCCCGGCGAGAAAGGTTGACGAATACCCATGACGATGACGGACCCGATCGCAGACATGCTCACGCGTCTGCGTAACGCCAACCAGGCGTACCACGACAAGGTGACGATGCCCTACTCGAAGATCAAGGCGAACATCGCCGAGGTCCTCAAGGCTGAGGGTTACATCGCCTCGTGGACGTCTGAGGAGCCCGAGGAGGGCGCGGTCGGCAAGCGTCTGGTCGTTGAGCTCAAGTACGGCCAGAACCGCGAGCGCAGCCTCGCCGGCATCAAGCGCGTCTCGAAGCCGGGCCTGCGGGTTTACGCCAAGTCCGACGAGCTGCCCCGCGTGCTCGGTGGCCTCGGTGTCGCGATCATTTCGACGTCCCAGGGACTGCTGACCGACAAGCAGGCCCGCAAGCGGAGCGTGGGCGGGGAAGTCCTCGCCTTCGTCTGGTAACTGGAGACTTAGACATGTCGCGAATCGGACGTAAGTCGATCCCGGTCCCGGCCGGCGTCGACGTCACCATCACGGGGCAGACCGTCAAGGTCAAGGGCCCCAAGGGCGAGCTCTCGCACACCGTCGCCGAGCCGATCACGGTCTCGCAGGACGGCGGCGAGCTGGTCGTCAACCGCCCCAACGACGAGCGCAAGGCCAAGGAACTGCACGGCCTCTCTCGTACCCTGGTCGCCAACATGATCATCGGCGTCACCGAGGGCTACAAGAAGACGCTCGAGATCAACGGCACCGGTTACCGCGTGACCGCCAAGGGCAAGGACCTCGAGTTCGCCCTGGGCTTCTCGCACCCGGTCCTGGTTCCGGCGCCGGCGGGCATCACCTTCTCCGTCGAGAAGCCGACCCAGTTCACCGTCACTGGTATCGACAAGCAGCTGGTGGGCGAGGTCTCCGCGAACATTCGCAAGATCCGTCCGCCGGAGCCCTACAAGGGCAAGGGCGTCAAGTACCAGGGCGAGGTCATCCGCCGCAAGGCTGGAAAGGCAGGTAAGAAGTGACCGCCACGCTGCTCAAGCGCCGCAACGGCGGCGGCGTCGCCGCCAAGCGTGCCGTCGGCAAGGCGCGTCGGCACTTCCGGGTCCGCAAGAACGTCCGCGGCACCGCCGAGCGTCCCCGCCTGGTCGTCACCCGCTCCGCGCGGCACATCACCGCGCAGATCATCGACGACCTCAAGGGTCACACCCTGGCGTCGGCCTCCACCCTCGACGCTTCGATCCGGGGCACCGAGGGCGACAAGACCGCGCTGTCCGGCAAGGTCGGTGCGCTGCTCGCGGAGCGGGCCAAGGCCGCGGGGATTTCCAAGGTCGTCTTCGACCGGGGTGGCAACAAGTACGCGGGCCGCATCGCCAAGCTCGCGGACGCCGCTCGCGAAGCCGGACTCGAGTTCTAGGAGGGATTGACCAATGCCTGGTCAGCAGCGCCGAGGCGGCGGGTCCGGCGGTAACACCGAGGGTGGCAACCGCAGGGACAACCGCCGTGAGGGCGGTCGCGGCAACGCGCCCGTCGAGAAGACCCCGCACCTGGAGCGGGTCGTCGCGATCAACCGTGTCGCGAAGGTCGTCAAGGGTGGTCGTCGCTTCAGCTTCACCGCCCTGGTGATCGTCGGCGACGGTGACGGCACCGTCGGTATCGGCTACGGAAAGGCCAAGGAGGTGCCCGCGGCGATCGCCAAGGGCGTCGAGGAGGCCAAGAAGCACTTCTTCAAGGTTCCGCGGATCGGCGCGACCATCCCTCACCCCATCACGGGTGAGGCGGCGGCCGGCGTCGTGCTGCTCAAGCCGGCCTCTGCCGGTACCGGCGTCATCGCCGGTGGCCCGGTGCGTGCCGTGCTCGAGTGCGCGGGCATCCACGACATCCTGTCGAAGAGCCTCGGCTCGTCGAACCCGATCAACATCGTGCACGCCACCGTGGCCGCTCTGAAGGGCCTCGAGTCGCCGGAGATGGTCGCGAAGCGTCGCGGCCTGCCGGTCGAGGATGTGGCGCCTGCCGCCATGCTGGCGGCGCGTGCGGAAGCGGCGGTGCACTGATGGCGCGCTTGAAGGTCACCCAGATCCGGTCCGGTATCGGCCGTAAGCAGAACCAGCGGGAGTCCCTGCGGTCGCTCGGCCTGAAGCGGATCAACGATGTGGTGGTCAAGGAGGACCGTCCCGAGATTCGGGGCATGATCTTCGCCGTGAACCACCTCGTCACTGTCGAGGAGGTCGAGTAAATGGGGATCAAGGTCCACCACCTTCGCCCGGCGCCCGGTGCGAAGACCACCAAGACCCGCGTGGGTCGTGGTGAGGGTTCGAAGGGTAAGACCGCGGGCCGCGGTACCAAGGGCACCGGGGCTCGGAAGAACACCCCGGCGTCGTTCGAGGGTGGGCAGATGCCCATCCACATGCGGCTCCCGAAGATCAAGGGGCTGGGCAACCGGCCCCGCAACAAGGTCGTCTTCCAGGTGGTCAACCTGGACCGGCTGGCCGAGCTGTTCCCGAACGGCGGCGAGATCGGCCCGGCCGAGCTCGTCGAGGCCGGCGCGGTCCGCAAGGGCCAGCCGGTGAAGGTTCTGGGCTCGGGCGAGCTGGGCGGCGTGTCGCTGACCATCTCGGCGCACGCGTTCAGCGAGTCGGCCAAGGAGAAGATCGCCGCTGCCGGTGGTTCCGCCACCGAGCTGTAGGGCGTGAAACGGTAAGAGGCCGCGGTGCCGGGGGAACCCGGCGCCGCGGCCTCTTCCGTTGTTCCGGAAGTGGCGTAAACGGCCCTGTGCGGCGCGTGAGGCCCGGATTGCGCTGAGGACGCGTTGCCCATCGGGTGAGCGGTCAGAGCGCCGTGACGGCCGTCTCAGGCCGTTTGACTGAAATCCCGGTGGCGTATAGTGGCTGTCTTCGATGGCTTGGGGACGCCTTCCGGCCCGTGCCGTAGGGTGGGGCGGGCATTTCGATCGGGCGCGCAAGCACCCGGTTCAGCCATGAAGCCGGACACTTGTGTTGTACTGGGACATCGGCCGGTGCGATGCCGGTGGTTGCGCTCTCGGCCTTGCTGATACAGTGCTCCGCTGGCGGCCTATACGGCTGCTCAATGATGTGTGCCCGAAGTTCCGGGATACCGCAACCCAGAGTGTGGCGACCACGCAGGAGGATCAGTTGTTGTCCGCCTTCTCGAGCGCGCTTCGGACGCCTGACCTGCGGAAGAAGCTACTCTTCACGGTAGCGATTGTGGGGATCTACCGTTTCGGTGCCACATTGCCCAGTCCGGGCGTGTCGTACTCCAACGTTCAGGCCTGCATCAAGCTCACCGAGTCCGACACGAACGGCGTTCTCAACCTGCTGAACCTGTTCAGCGGTGGCGCGCTCCTGCAGTTGTCCGTGTTCGCGCTGGGCATCATGCCGTACATCACGGCGTCGATCATCCTGCAGCTGCTCACCGTGGTCATCCCGCGGTTGGAGCAGCTTCGCAAGGAGGGTCAGTCCGGCCAGGCGAAGATCACGCAGTACACCCGCTACCTGACGCTCGGCCTGGCCGTGCTCCAGGCGTCGGCGTTCGTGGCGCTCGCCCGTACCGGTCAGCTGTTCAACAACATGTGCGACCAGGACGACCCGGCCTACCAGATCATCCCCGAGAACACCGGCATCCCGATGTGGCTCACGCTGAGCCTGCTCGTGATGACGATGACCGCCGGCACCGGCGTGGTCATGTGGCTCGGCGAGCTGATCACCGACCGCGGCGTCGGCAACGGCATGTCCGTCCTGATCTTCACCTCGATCGCGGCCCGCCTCCCCGGTGAGGGCTGGAGCATCAAGGAGTCCAGCGGCACTGGCAAGTTCTTCCTGGTGATCGGCCTGGTCCTGGTCATCATCGCGCTGGTCGTCTTCATCGAGCAGGCGCAGCGCCGGATCCCGGTCCAGTACGCGAAGCGCATGATCGGCCGGCGGATGTACGGCGGAACCTCGACCTACATCCCGCTCAAGGTGAACCAGGCGGGTGTCGTCCCGGTCATCTTCGCGTCCTCGCTGCTCTACCTGCCGCAGCTCTACCTGCAGTTCTTCGACCAGAACAAGCTCAAGGGCTACCAGGTCTGGATCCAGAACTACCTGGCCAACCCGACCCACTGGCTGTACATCGCGGTCTACTTCCTGCTGATCATCTTCTTCACGTACTTCTACGTGTCGATCACGTTCAACCCGACCGAGGTCGCGGAGAACATGAAGAAGTACGGTGGTTTTGTTCCGGGTATCCGCCCGGGCAAGCCGACCGCCGACTACCTGGACTTCATCCTCAGCCGGATCACCCTGCCGGGTGCGCTGTACCTTGGTCTGATCTCGGTCCTGCCGAACTTCTTCTTCATCTGGCTGAACCAGCAGCAGTACCAGAACTTCCCGTTCGGTGGTACCGCGGTGCTGATCATGGTGGGTGTGGGTCTGGAGACGGTGAAGCAGATCGAGAGCCAGCTCATGCAGCGGAACTACGAAGGGTTCCTCCGGTAGTGGGTACGCGGGGCCGGGGGGGCTCTGGCGTCGGTGGGCGTGGTTTCTCAGGACCGAAGCGAGGCGATGTAGGTGCGGCTGGTACTGGTGGGCCCTCCGGGGGCCGGCAAGGGGACCCAGGCTGAGTTCATCGCCGCCCATCTCGCCGTACCGAAGATCTCGACCGGGGACATCTTCCGGGCGAACGTGTCGCAGGGGACGCCGCTGGGCGTCGAGGCCAAGCGCTACATGGACGCCGGGCAACTGGTCCCGGACGAGGTCACCATCAACATGGTGCGCGACCGGCTCGCCGAGCCGGACGCGAGCGACGGTTTCCTGCTGGACGGCTTCCCGCGCACCGTGCCGCAGGCCTCGGCCCTGGACAAGCTGCTGGCGGACCTGGGCACCGCGCTGGACATCGTGATGGAGCTCGTGGTCGACGACGACGAGGTCATCCGGCGGCTGTCCGGCCGGCGTACCTGCCGGGGCTGCGGCAAGATCTGGCACGTCGAGTTCGACCCCACCAGCAAGCCGGACATCTGCGACCGCTGCGGCAGCGAGCTGTTCCAGCGCGACGACGACAAGGCCGAGACGATCGCCAACCGTCTCGTGGAGTACGCGGACAAGACCGCGCCCCTGATCGACTTCTACGGCGCCCAGGGCAAGCTGGTGGGCATCGACGCCACCGGCCCGGTGGAGGACGTCACCGTGCGCGCGATCGACGCTCTCCGGTCGTACGGCGGCTGAGTCCGCCGACCGATTCACCGAGCCGCCCCGGGGTATCCCGGGGCGGCGGCATTTCTAGGACGAAGAGGGTTAGGCTCACCGCCATGCGCCGCCAAGAGCTGAACATTCAGCTGAAGACTCCCGAGCAGATCGAGAAGATGCGGGCGGCCGGTCTGGTCGTCGCCGCGGCTCTGGACGCGATGCGCGCAGCGGTCGCTCCGGGTGTCTCCACCGCCGACCTGGACGCCATCGCCGAGAAGGTGATCCGGGACGCCGGCGCGATCCCGTCCTTCAAGGGCTACCACGGCTTCCCGGCGTCGATCTGCGCCTCGGTGAACGAGCAGGTGGTGCACGGTATCCCGAGTGCCGAACAGGTGCTCCGGGAGGGCGATCTGATCTCGCTGGACTGCGGCGCGATCCTGGAGGGCTGGCACGGCGACTCGGCGATCACGGTCGGCGTGGGTGAGACCGACCCGGCGCTGCTGCGGATGGCCGAGGTGGCCGAGGACGCGATGTGGGCCGGGATCGCGGCGGCGGCCCGCGGGATCGCCAACGGCCGGGGCAAGCTGACCGACATCTCGTTCAACATCGAGCGGTCGATCCGCAAGGCCGGCCGGTACGGGATCGTCGACGGCTACGGCGGCCACGGCATCGGCACCGAGATGCACCAGGACCCGCACGTGCTGAACCACGGCAAGCCGGGCCGGGGCATCCGCCTCGAGGTGGGCCTGGCCCTGGCGATCGAACCAATGATCACGATGGGCTCGCCGCGGACCGTGGAGCTGGAGGACGGCTGGACCGTGGTGACCCGGGACGGGTCGCGTGCCGCGCACGTCGAGCACACCATGGCGCTGATGGAGGACGGGGTCTGGGTGACCACGGCGCCGGACGGTGGCCGGGCTCGTCTGGGTGAACTGGTGACCGCCCGGCAGGCATAGATCGCGGTGGCCCGTCCCTGGCATGCTGTGACGCATGGGGCATGAGGGGATGCGGGCCGGCGACAGCGACCGGCAGAAGGTCGCCGACCAGCTGAAGGCGGCGCTCGACGAGGGCCGGCTGGATCTGAGCGAGTACGACGACCGCGTCCAGCGGGCCTACGCGGCGAGGACCTACGGGGACCTGGACGGGCTGCTCGACGACCTGCCCGGCACCATCCCGGTGGAGAAGTCGCAGGTCGTGCCCCATGAAGGGGTTTCCGGGCCGGTCGAGAAGCCGGCCTCGAAGCATCAGGGGCGCTCCGGCTTCCCGGGCATGCTGGCGGTCTTCGTGGTCTGCACGCTGGTCTGGGCGATGAGCAGTCTGGGCTCGGGGGAGCTCCAGTATTTCTGGCCCGGCTGGGTGTTGATCCCGGTTGTCTTCGCCTTCTTCGCCCAGTTCGGGAAACGACGCCACTAAGGCCGATATGGTCGAGTTGTCTGTCAGGAACACGCCCGACAGCGGGTTACGCAACCCTCGGTTTGGCGTCGCTGTTACAGGCGCGTAGACTGGCTCGCTGGCGCGTAGCGTCCACTCCCTCATGTCCTCAAGCGCTTCGAGGAACCGGGGGAGCCGTGGCTGGTCCGGGTCATTTCGACCCGGAAACGACGTTGCGCAAGCCTGCCCCAAGAACCCGATGTCAGGTAGCGGAGGACATGCCAAAGAAAGACGGAGCCATCGAGATCGAAGGCCGAGTGATCGAGCCTCTGCCGAACGCTATGTTCCGCGTGGAGCTCGCCAATGGTCACAAGGTCCTGGCACACATCTCCGGGAAGATGCGCCAGCACTACATCCGCATCCTTCCCGAGGACAGGGTCGTCGTCGAGCTGTCGCCGTACGACCTGACCCGTGGGCGCATCGTCTACCGCTACAAGTAAACGAGGGTCGCGGGGTTTTCCCACCCGTCTGACTGAGAGTTAAGGCAAACCGTGAAGGTCAAGCCGAGCGTCAAGCGGATCTGCAACAACTGCCGGGTCATCCGGCGGCACGGCCGGGTCATGGTCATCTGCTCCACCGACCCGCGCCACAAGCAGCGCCAGGGCTGAGTCCCGCGCAGGATCCGCACCACTGAAGAAGCTCGTCCCAGTCGTGGTCGTCCACGGCTGTACCCCCGGTCGGAGGCCGGGGCCCGCCAGGGCAGGTGGGGTGGGACGGGCACAGACCTCCGCGATCACAACGAGGAGTACGCCCAGCAATGGCTCGTCTCGTCGGCGTCGATCTTCCCCGCGAAAAGCGGATGGAGATCGCGCTCACCTACATCTACGGCATCGGCCGTACGCGCGCGGTCGAGGCACTGACCGCGACCGCGATTGACCTGAACAAGCGCGCCAAGGACCTCTCGGACGAGGAGCTGGTTCAGCTCCGCGACTACATCGAGTCCAACTTCAAGGTTGAGGGCGACCTGCGCCGCGAGGTCGCCGCGGACATCCGCCGCAAGGTCGAGATCGGCTGCTACGCCGGTATCCGCCACCGCAAGGGTCTGCCCGTCCGGGGCCAGCGGACCCGTACCAACGCTCGTACCCGCAAGGGTCCGAAGCGCACGGTCGCCGGTAAGAAGAAGCCCGGTCGGAAGTAATAGGAGCGCACTGACTTATGCCACCGAAGGCACGCGCTGGGGCCGCTGTAAAGAAGGTCCGGCGCAAGGAACGCAAGAACGTCGCCCACGGGCAGGCGCACATCAAGAGCACCTTCAACAACACCATCGTGTCGATCACCGACCCGACCGGTGCGGTCATCTCCTGGGCGTCGTCCGGGCAGGTGGGCTTCAAGGGCTCCCGCAAGTCGACCCCGTTCGCCGCGCAGCTCGCTGCCGAGGCGGCCGCCCGTCGTGCCATGGAGCACGGCATGCGCAAGGTCGATGTCTTCGTCAAGGGCCCCGGTTCCGGCCGGGAGACCGCCATCCGTTCGCTGCAGGCCGCCGGCCTCGAGGTCGGGCAGATCTCCGACGTCACGCCGCAGCCGCACAACGGATGCCGCCCGCCGAAGCGCCGCCGGGTTTAAGGAGGAGCTGAGATGGCTCGCTACACCGGAGCGGACTGCAAGCGGTGCCGCCGCGAGAAGATGAAGCTGTTCCTCAAGGGGAGCAAGTGCGACGGGCCGAAGTGCCCGTTCGAGTCGCGTCCCTTCCCGCCCGGCCAGCACGGCCGCGGTCGGACCAAGGAGACCGAGTACCTGCTCCAGCACCGTGAGAAGCAGAAGGCGCGCCGCGCGTACGGCGTGCTCGAGAAGCAGTTCCGCGGTTACTACGAGGAGGCTGTCACCAAGCCCGGCAAGACCGGTGAGGTGCTCCTCCAGATCCTCGAGTCCCGCCTCGACAACGTCGTCTACCGGGCCGGCTACGCCGCGTCCCGCGACATGGCCCGGCAGCTGGTCAAGCACGGCCACTTCCTGGTCAACGGCGTCAAGGTGGACATCCCCTCGTACCGGGTGAAGGAAAAGGACATCGTCACCCTGCGCGAGAAGTCGAAGGAGCTCACGCCCTTCGTCGTTGCGCAGGCGCAGGCCGGCTCCCGGCCGGTCCCGGCGTGGCTCGAGCCGATCCCCAGCGAGATGAAGATCCTGGTCCACACGCTTCCGGCCCGCGGTGTCATCGACACCCAGGTCCAGGAGCAGCTGATCGTGGAGCTTTACTCCAAGTAACAGGGTTGCCCGGCGTCTCTCTCGAGGCGCCGGGCAAAACGGACGGCCATCAAATAGCGGGTGGCCCGACAGAAAGAAGAACAGCGTGCTCATCAGCCAGCGGCCGACCCTCTCGGAGGAGTCGCTCAGCGAGACCCGCTCCCGGTTCACCATCGAGCCTCTGGAGCCGGGCTTCGGTTACACCCTCGGTAACTCACTGCGGCGGACCCTGCTGTCGTCCATCCCGGGCGCGGCGGTCACCAGCATCAAGATCGACGGCGTGCTGCACGAGTTCACCACGATCCCCGGTGTCAAGGAGGACGTGGTCGAGCTGGTCATGAACGTCAAGGAACTGACCGTCAGCTCCGAGCACGACGAGCCGGTCAGCATGTACCTGCGTAAGCAGGGCCCGGGCGACGTGACCGCCGGCGACATCCAGCCCCCGGCCGGTGTCTCGGTGCACAACCCCGATCTGAAGCTGGCGACCCTGAACAGCAAGGGCCGGCTGGACATGGAGCTGACCGTCGAGCGCGGTCGTGGCTACGTCACCGCGGCGCAGAACAAGAACGCCGGCGCCGAGATCGGCCGCATCCCGGTCGACTCGATCTACTCGCCGGTGCTCAAGGTCACCTACCGCGTCGAGGCGACCCGTGTCGAGCAGCGCACCGACTTCGACCGCCTGATCATCGACGTCGAGTCGAAGGCGTCGATCTCCCCCCGGACCGCGCTGGCCTCGGCCGGCTCGACCCTCGTCGAGCTCTTCGGCCTGTGCCGCGAGCTGGACGAGACCGCCGAGGGCATCGACATCGGCCCGTCGCCGCAGGACGCGCAGCTCGCTGCCGACCTGGCCCTTCCGATTGAGGAGCTGGACCTCACCGTCCGGTCGTACAACTGCCTCAAGCGCGAGGGCATCAACTCGGTGGGCGAATTGATAGGGCGTACCGAGGCCGACCTTCTGGACATCCGGAACTTCGGCCAGAAGTCGATCGACGAGGTCAAGATGAAGCTCGCCGGAATGGGCCTGGGCCTGAAGGACAGCGCGCCGTCCTTCGATCCCGCGCACGTGGTCGACTCGTTCGGCGACGTGGACTACGACACCGACGACTACCGCGAGACCGAGCAGCTCTAAGAGCTCGGCTGCGCCTTTTCTCAAGGAGCATCTGAAATGCCCACGCCCACCAAGGGTGCCCGCCTCGGCGGCAGCCCGGCTCACGAGAAGCTCATCCTGGCCAACCTGGCCACCGAGCTCTTCCGGCACGGGAAGATCAAGACCACCGAGTCGAAGGCCAAGCGGCTGCGCCCGCTGGCTGAGCAGCTCGTCACGAAGGCCAAGCGCGGCGACCTGCACGCCCGTCGCCGGGTGCTGGCCACCGTGAAGGACAAGGACGTCGTGTACGCCCTGTTCGAGCAGATCGCTCCGCGGTACTCCAACCGCCCCGGTGGGTACACCCGCATCACCAAGATCGGCCCCCGCAAGGGTGACGCCGCCCCCATGGCGGTCATCGAGCTGGTCGAGGAGCTGCAGGTCGCGGCCACCACCTCCGGCCCGTCGAAGGAGGCCCGCAAGGCCGCCGCGCAGCAGGCCAAGGTCGAGGCGCTCGCGCCCGAGGAGGAGGTGCCCGCCAGCACCGACGCCGACCAGGACGCCGAGCCGCCGGTCTCCGCTTCCGGTGACAAGGGCGCCGAGGGCGACAAGGCCGAGGGCGACGAGCCCAAGGCCTGAGTTTGATCGCTGAGAGGCCCGGCACCCACTCTGGGTGCCGGGCCTTTCTCTGCAGGACCATTCATTCGTACGGGCGAGGACGGTAATGACGGAGACGGTTCGGCTGCGCCTGGACGTGTCGTACGACGGCGCCGACTTCTCCGGCTGGGCGGCACAACCGTCACGCCGTACCGTCGCCGGGGTTTTGATCGAGGCCTTCGCCCGCCTGCTGGGGCCGGAGACGGCGCTCGGGCTCACCGTGGCCGGCCGCACCGACGCCGGGGTGCATGCCACCGGCCAGGTCTGCCACGTGGACCTGCCGGCCGAGCGCTGGACCGAGCTGGAGTCGTCGCTGTTGCGGCGTCTCGCCGCGCTGATGCCGCCGGACGCCCGGGTGCGGGCGCTGGCGCCGGTGCCGGACACCTTCGACGCCCGGTTCTCGGCCACCTTCCGGCGCTACGAGTACCGCGTCGCGGACACCCCGTGGGGTCCGGAGCCGCTGCGGCGCCACGACACCCTCGGCTGGGTGCGCCCGCTCGACCTGGACCGGCTCAACGCCGCCGCGGCCGGGCTCCTGGGCGAGCACGACTTCGCGGCGTTCTGCAAGCGCAAGGAGCACGCCACCACGATCCGGGCGATCAACCGGCTGGACTGGCGCCGCGACCCGGACGGGGTCTGCGTGGCGACCGTGCAGGCCGACGCGTTCTGCCAGGCCATGGTGCGCAGCCTGGTCGGGGCGATGCTCACGGTGGGGGACGGTCGCCGGGACCCGGAGTGGCCGGCCAAGCTGCTCACCCTGCGGCAGCGGTCCAACGACGTGGTGGTGGCCCCGGCGCACGGGCTCACCCTGGTGGCGGTCGGGTATCCGGGCGAGGCCGAGTATGCCTCCCGCGCCGAGGCGACCCGCCGCCTGCGCGCCTGACCCGGAACTCAGACCCGGCGGGACAGGACGGTCTCGCTCAGGTAGACGTCGAGCAGGTCGTGGGTGAGCTGGTCGAGCTGCGGTTCGTCGGCGGGGACCAGGGCGCCGTCCGGGCCGGTGATCACGCAGTACATCAGGTAGTGGCCGCGGGTCCGCCACACCACCGGGGTGCCCGCGCCGGTCGCCTCACCGGACATCTGCGCGAACCCGCCGTCACCCGACTCGACCAGGGAGCGGACCTGGTCGCCGACGGCCGTCGCGCCGGTGGCATCGGACAGGTTCAGCATGCCGGCGGTCACCCGGTAGTCGGCGTACGGGACGGTGAGGGCGGCCCGGACCGCCTGCGAGCACCCGTACCGCTGAAGGGTGAAACGCAGGGCGCCGGTGACCGCGACCGTGCAGTCGGCCGTGAGGCCGGTCTCCTGTACGCCGAAGGCGGTGGAGCCGCTGGGGAAGACCTCGGCCTCGGTGAGCGGCTCCGGATCCACCGCGCGTGAGGCGATGAGCTGGTCGATCTCGGCGGCGGCGAGCCGGCGTGGGGTGGTGTCGCGCTCGTCGGCGACGAACAGGACGCCCAGCATGACGCAGATGCCGAGCACGATGAGCGCGGCCAGACCGCGGGTCAGCAGGTGAGCGGTCCGGTACGGCTCACGCCAGGCGTGCCGTTGGGACCGCGCCGGCCGTCGATGCCGGCTCGGCGCGGAAAGCCGGATCAGGCCGGGGGTGGCGTGCCGCATCCGCTCAAGCTAGGCGCGCACACTGATCTATGAACGCACACGGTGTCCGCCACCCCGCCGCCGTCATGTTCACCATTGCGCGGGAGACTTGGCCGGTGAGCGCCGACCACTACTTCTCCGCCGAGCCGGACGCGCCGATGCGCCGGGGCGAGATCGAGTTCAACGTCGCCGGCCGGGACTACCGTCTGGCCGTCGCCTCCGGGGTCTTCTCGGCCGGCCGGCTCGACCCGGGCACCGCGGTCCTGCTGCGCAAGGCCGGGTTGCCGGGCACGTCCACCGAGGGCGCCCTGCTCGACCTGGGCTGCGGCTACGGCCCGATCGCGTGCGTGCTGGCCAGTGAGGCGCCGGGCGTCACCGTCTACGCCGTCGACGTCAACGCGCGGGCCCGTGACCTGGCGAGCGAGAACGCCGAACGGCTCGGTCTGGCCGGCCGGGTGCTGGTGCGGGCCCCGGAGGAGGTGCCGGCCGACGTCACCTTCACCGAGATCTGGAGCAACCCGCCCACCCACATCGGCAAGGCCGGGCTGCACACGCTGCTGGAGAGCTGGCTGCCCCGGCTCGCCCCGGACGGGGTCGCCTGGCTGGTGATCAACCGGAACCTGGGTGGCGACTCGCTGCACTCCTGGCTCGCCGGGCTCGGCTGGACGGTCGAGCGGACGGCCAGCCAGCGAGGCTTCCGGGTGCTGCGGGTCACCGGAAAATCGACTGACTGAATCGGCCTGTACAGGGAGGATGCCCGGCATGGGTTACGTGGATGTCGCCGGCGCCGGGTTCGTGCTCCCGGACGGGCGTGAGCTCTTCACCGACGTGTCGTTCCGGGTCGGCGAGGGCGCGAAGGTGGCGCTGGTCGGGCCCAACGGCGCCGGCAAGACCACGCTCATGCGGATGGTGGCGGGCGACATCCCGACCCAGAGCGGCGTGATCGCGCGATCCGGTGGGCTCGGTGTCATGCGGCAGTTCATCGGGATGATCGGCGACGACCGTACCCTCGAGGATCTTGCTCTTTCTCTCGTGCCACCGGCGCTGCGCGCGGCAGGCGAGCGACTGAGCACGGCCACCGCGGCCCTCGACGAGACCGAGAAGACCCAGATCGCGTACGCGAACGCGCTCGCCGGCTGGGGTGAGGTCGGCGGATACGACGCCGAGGTGCTGTTCGACACGGTGGCGGTGTCCATCCTCGGCCGGCCGTGGGAGGAGACCCGGCACCGGATCGTGCGGACCCTCTCCGGCGGCGAGCAGAAGCGGTTCGCCCTCGACCTGCTGCTCCGCGGCGCCGACGAGGTGCTGCTGCTGGACGAGCCGGACAACTTCCTCGACGTGCCCGCGAAACGCTGGCTGGAGCAGCGGCTGCGCGAGTCGAACAAGTCGGTGCTGTACGTCTCGCACGACCGGGAGCTGCTGGCCCAGACCGCGGACCGGGTGGTCGCCGTCGAGGGCGGCGGCGCGTGGACCCATCCGGCCGGGTTCGCCTCCTGGCACGAGGCCCGGGGTCACCGCCACGAGCGGCTCGAGGAGAACCGGCGGCGCTGGGACGAGGAGCACGAGAAGCTCAAGGAACTCGTCCTCACGCTGCGGAACAAGGCGGCCTTCAACGACGGGCTGGCCTCGCGCTACCAGGCCGCGCAGACCCGGCTCCGCAAGTTCGAGGAGGCCGGGCCGCCGCCACTGCCGCCCAAGGACCAGGCCGTGAAGATGAACCTGCGCGGTGGGCGGACCGGGAAGCGGGCGGTCATCTGCGAGCAGCTCGAGCTGGAGAACCTGACGTTCCCGTTCGACGTGGAGATCTGGTACGGCGACCGGGTCGCGGTGCTGGGCGCCAACGGCACCGGCAAGTCGCACTTCCTGCGGCTGCTCGCGGCCGGCGGCAGCGACCCGGATCTGGAGCACAAGCCGGTGGACGGGGCGCCGCTGGCGTACGTGGCACACGACGGGGTGGCGAGGCTCGGCGCGCGGGTCCGGCCCGGGCACTTCTCGCAGACCCACGACCGGCCGGAGCTGGTGGAGAAGACGCTGGTCGAGATCCTGTGGCGGGGCGACGAGCACCGGTCCGGGATGGACCGGGCCGGTGCCATGAAGGCGCTCAACCGGTACGAGCTGGCGGCCCAGGGCGACCAGCGGTTCGGCACGCTCTCCGGTGGGCAGCAGGCGCGGTTCCTGGTGCTGCTGCTGGAGCTGTCGGGGGCCACCCTGCTGCTGCTCGACGAGCCCACCGACAACCTGGACCTGGCCTCGGCGGAGGCGCTGGAGGAGGGGCTGAAGGCGTTCGACGGCACGGTGATGGCTGTCACCCACGACCGCTGGTTCACCAGGTCCTTCGACCGTTTCCTGCTGTTCAGGGGCGACAACGAAGTTGTCGAGGTCCCTGAACCGGTCTGGGACGTCCGCTAGATTTTCCGGTCACGGACCAGTTATGGTCCGGTTACGACCAACCCACGGGAGTCCGGGCACCGGGCTGAGAGGGGGGCTGATGCGGCCCCCGACCGTCGAACCTGATCCGGGTCATGCCGGCGCAGGGAGGAGTGCTTCATGCGCATCGCCTTTCCCCGTATCCATGTCATAACAGACACACTTGATGTGGTGCGTGGTGTCGCGGGGCTCGATGACATCGCGGTGCAGATCCGGGTGAAGACCAACGACGCCCAGGCGTACGAACTGGCCGTCGCCGCCGTCGAGATCTGTCGCCCGGCCGGCACGATGGTGCTGGTCAACGACCGCGTCGGGGTGGCTCTCGCGGCGGGCGCGGACGGCGTCCACGTCGGCGCCGACGACCTGCCGGTCGAGGTCGTCCGGCAGGTTCTCGGGCCGGCCGCGATCGTCGGCGCCACCTGCCGGACACCCGCGGCCGCGCGGGCGGCCGTCGCCGCCGGAGCGAGCTACCTCGGTGCCGGGCCGGCGTTCCACACCTCCACGAAGGACGGGCTGCCACCACCGCTCGGGCCGGCCGCGATCGCCGCGGTCGCCGAGGCGGTTCCGGGTACGCCGGTCCTCGCGATCGGTGGGATCACCGCTGACCGGGTGCCGCTTCTCGCGGTGCACGGTGTGGCGGCGGTCTCCGCCTTCGCGGCGGACCCGAAGGGAGCTGCCGCGGAATTCCTGGCGGTTCTGCCATGACCGCCGGATCCACCGCGGCCCCGGACCCGATTTCGGTCGGCGCCGAAGTCGGCCCGCGCGTCGCCGTCGTCGGGGGCGGCATCATCGGGCTCGCCATCGCCGCCGAGCTGCTCGACCGCGGGGCCGACGTCACCGTCTACGACCCGGCGCCCGCCGGGACGGACGGGGCCTGGCACGTCGCGGCCGGGATGCTTGCGCCCGGTGGTGAGTCGGCCTTCGAATACCCGCACCTCACCCGCCTGCTGGAGGCCTCCGGCGAGCTGTGGCCGTCGTTCGCCGCGCGGCTCGGTGACGTCGGCTACGACGAGGCGGGCACCCTCTCGGTGGCGCTCACCGCCGATGACGTGGCCGATTGCGCACGCGAGTGGAAGCACCAGAAACTTGCCCGGCTCAGCGGGTCCCAGCTGCGGGACCTCGAGCCGGCGCTGTCGCCGCGGGTGCGGGCCGGGGTCTTCGCGCCGACCGAGATCCAGGTCGATCCGCGCAAGGTGGTCGCGGCGTTGCGAGCTTTCTTGGAAGGTCGTATCCGCTCTCGGAGTATTTCCGACTTGTCAGAATTGGAGGCCGAGGTGACCGTGGTCGCGGCCGGCTGCGGGACCGCCACCCTCACCGGGCTGCCGATCCGGCCGGTGAAGGGCCAGGTCCTGCGCCTGCGCGGTGAACCCGGCCTGCTCCGCCACGTGATCGACGGCGCGGCCGACGGACGCCACGTCTACCTGGTCCCGCGCGCCGACGGTGAGGTCGTGGTCGGCGCCACCCAGGAGGAGCGCGCCGACCGGCAGCTCACCGCGGGCGGTGTGCACGACCTGCTGCGGGCCGCCCTCGACCTGGTGCCCGGCCTGGCCGAGCACGAGATCACCGAATGGACCGTGGGTCACCGGCCGGGCAGCCCGGACAACGCGCCGCTGCTCGGGTTCCTGGACGACAGCCACCGCACCGTGGTCGCGGCCGGCCACCACCGCAACGGGATCCTGCTCGCCCCGATCACCGCACGACTCATCGCCGACCTGGTGCTCACCGGCTCGGCGGACCCACTGCTGGAAGCGTTCGCGCCCGGGAGGTTCGGATGAAGCTGACGATCAACGGCCAGACCCAGGACCGGTCCGGCACCTGCTCGGTGGCGACCCTGGTCGCCGAGATCATCGCGGCCCAGCGCGGGGTCGCCGTGGCGGTCAACGGGACGGTCGTGCCACGGTCCGCGTGGGGGCAGGTCGACCTAGCCGACGGCGACCGGATCGAGGTCCTCACCGCGGCGCAGGGAGGGTGACGATGTTCCTTCCGGAGAACGGGCTGATCCTCGGCACCGGCGGGGCGAACAGTCTCGCCGCCCTGGAGGAGGCCGTCGTCGCGTCCGAGACCACGCTGGTCACCGTGGCGCTGCGCCGGGTCGACGCGGCCGGGCCCGGACTGCTGCCGATGCTCGACCGGCTCGGCGTGCGGGTGCTGCCCAACACGGCCGGCTGCTACACCAGCGGGGACGCGGTCAAGACCGCGCAGATGGCCCGGGAGGCGTTCGAGACCGAGCTGATCAAGCTGGAGGTGATCGGCGACGAGCGGACCCTGCTGCCGGACGGTGTGGAACTGCTCAAGGCCGCGGAGATCCTGGTGGCGGACGGGTTCACGGTCCTGCCGTACACCAGTGACGACCCGATCCTGGCCCGCCGCCTGGCCGACGCCGGGTGTGCCGCCGTCATGCCGGCCGGTTCGCCGATCGGCTCCGGGCTGGGGATCTCCAACCCGCACCACATCGAGTTGATCGTGCAGAGCGTCGACGTGCCGGTGGTTCTCGACGCCGGGATCGGCACGTCCTCGGACGCCGCCCTCGCCATGGAGCTCGGCTGCGACGCGGTCCTGATCGCCAGCGCCATCACCCGCTCCGACGACCCGGCGGCGATGGCCGCGGCGATGCGGCACGCGGTCACGGCCGGCCGGCTCGCCCGCGCCGCCGGGCGGATCCCACGCCGCTTCCACGCGCTGGCGTCCACCCAGGACGACGGGATCGCCGAATGGTGACCCCCGGCGGGCTCGTCGTGCTCACCGATCGGCGGTCCGCCGCCGGGCCGTTGTCCCAGGTGGTCGCGGCGACGGTCCGCGGCGGCGCGGCGTGGGTCATTCTGCGTGAGCGCGATCTCCGGTACGCCGAACGCGCGGCCCTGGCAGCCGAGTTGCGATCGTCGCTGCCCCCGGGCCGGTTGATCGTCGCCGGCCCGGACCCGTTGGGCGGCGACGCCGTGCACCTGGCCGGTGGCGATCCGCTGCCGTCCGGGATCCCGCTGGTGGGCCGCTCCTGGCACGGGACCGAGTCGCTGTCCGGTGTGGACTACGTGACGGTCTCGCCGGTCTACCTCACCGAGTCCAAGCCGGGGTACGGTCCCGCGCTCGGGGCCACGGGGGCCGCCGAGTTGCGTGCGCCGGTGCCCTGGCTGGCGCTCGGCGGGATCGACTCGCCGTCGCGGGCGGCCGACTGTGCGGCGGCCGGAGCGGCGGGGGTCGCGGTGATGGGCGCGCTGATGCGGTCACCCGACCCCGAGTCGACGGCCCGGGAACTGGCGACCGCGTTCGCCGCCGCCGTCCCGGCCGGCTCTCCGGGCTGTTTCGCGCCCGTCGAGACAGCGCCCACGGCCAGCCGCGGGGGTGGGTGGTGACCCCGCCGGTGGTGTTGACGATCGCCGGGTCGGACTCCGGCGGGGGCGCCGGGATCCAGGCGGACCTGAAGACGTTCGCGGCGCTGGGGGCCTTCGGGACGTCGGTGATCACGGCGATCACGGCGCAGAACACGCTCGGCGTCACGGCCATCCATCCGGTGCCCGCCGAGATCGTCGCCGCGCAACTCGACGCCGTGCTGTCGGACCTGCCGGTGGCCGCCGTGAAGGTCGGGATGATCTCCGACCCGGCGGTGGCCAAGGTGATCGCCGCCCGTGCGGCCGAGCTGCCGAACCTCGTCGTCGATCCGGTTCTGGTGGCCACCGCGGGCAGCCGGCTCGGTGAGGTGGACGTGGTCGGGGTGCTCACGGCGTACCCCTGCGTCCTGACACCGAACCGGCACGAGGCCGGCGCCCTCCTCGGAAGGGTGATCGAGACGGCCGAGGAGATGGTCTCGGCGGCGGCCGAGCTCGCGGCGCGTGGGCCGCGCGCCGTCGTGGTCACCGGGAGTGAGCTGGCACTCGACGTCCTGCATCACGCGGGCCGGACCGTGCCGCTGCGCGGGGAGCCGGTGGCGACCGTGAACAACCACGGCTCGGGCTGCACCTTCTCGTCGGCGATCGCGGTGCGGCTGGCGGCCGGTGATCCGGTTCCGGAGGCGGTCGCGGCGGCCAAGGAGTACGTGAATCGCGGCCTGCGTGGTGGCGCTCAGTGGCGGCTCGGGGCGGGACCCGGGCCGCTGGACCACTTCGGCTGGTCCGTCTAGATCTTCCGGCCGGGGCGGCGGTCGAGGATGCCTGCTGCCATGCGATGCCGGGTTTGTACTACTTTGGGAGGTCTCGTGAGGCGCAAGGTCTACGTGGAAGGTCCCCGCCCGGACATCCGGGTGCCGTTCACCGAGGTGGTGCTCACCGGCGACCACCCGCCGGTGCGGCTCTACGACACATCCGGTCCCGGCAGCGAACCCGCGGTCGGGCTGCCGCCGCTCCGGAAACCCTGGCAGACCGGCCGCACCCAGCTCGCCAGCGCGCGGGCCGGGGTCGTCACGCCGGAGATGGAGTACGTCGCGGTCCGCGAGGGCGTCGCGCCGGAGGTCGTCCGGGACGAGATCGCGGCCGGGCGGGCCGTGCTGCCGGCCAACCGGAACCACCCCGAGTCCGAGCCGATGATCATCGGGTCCCGGTTCCTCGTGAAGGTCAACGCGAACATCGGCACCTCGGCGGTCACCTCGTCCGTCGACGAGGAGGTGGAGAAACTCACCTGGGCCACCCAGTGGGGCGCCGACACGGTGATGGACCTGTCCACCGGGCCGCACATCCACGAGACCCGGGAGGCGATCGTCCGGAACTCGCCGGTGCCGATCGGAACCGTGCCGCTCTACCAGGCGCTGGAGAAGGTCAAGGGGGATCCGCTCAAGCTGACCTGGGAGATCTTCCGGGAGACCGTCATCGAGCAGGCTGAACAGGGCGTCGACTACATGACGATCCACGCGGGCGTACTGCTCGCCTATGTGCCGCTGGCCGCTGAGCGGATCACCGGGATCGTGTCGCGCGGCGGGTCGATCATGGCGGCCTGGTGTCTCGCCGAGCACCGGGAGAACTTCCTCTACACGCACTTCCGGGAGCTGTGCGAGATCTTCCGGGAGTACGACATCACGTTCTCGCTCGGGGATGGCCTGCGGCCCGGGTCGATCGCGGACGCCAACGACGAGGCGCAGTTCGCCGAACTGCGGACCCTCGGGGAGCTGACGCACATCGCGTGGGAGTACGACGTCCAGGTCATGGTCGAGGGGCCGGGACACGTACCCATGCATAAGATCAAGGAGAACGTGGATCTCCAGCAGGAGCTGTGCTCGGGGGCGCCGTTCTACACGCTCGGGCCGCTCGCCACCGACATCGCGCCCGCCTACGACCACATCACGTCGGCCATCGGGGCGGCGATGATCGGGATGTTCGGTACGGCGATGCTCTGCTACGTGACGCCCAAGGAGCATCTGGGGCTGCCGAACAAGGAGGACGTCAAGGCCGGGATGATCGCGTACAAGATCGCGGCACACTCGGCCGACCTGGCGAAGGGGCACGCGGGGGCGCAGGAGTGGGACGACGCGCTGTCCCGGGCCCGGTTCGACTTCCGCTGGGAGGACCAGTTCGAGCTGGCGCTCGACCCCGGGACCGCTCGCGCCTACCACGACGAGACGCTGCCGGCGGCTCCGGCCAAGACGGCGCACTTCTGCTCCATGTGCGGGCCGAAGTTCTGTTCCCTGCGGATCAGCCACGAGATCCGGGCGGCGGGGATGAAGGCCAAGTCCGAGGAGTTCGTGTCGGCCGGCGGGCGGGTCTACCTGCCGGTCACGCCGACGGCCTAGCGGAATGCGGCGCGGTGGCCGCCAGGGGGCGGCCACCGCGTACGTTTCAGAGCTTGTAGAACGTGACGTAGTGGTCCGGGGTGAAGTAGGCGACGCGGGTGCTGCGGTTGACGACGATGCGGTAGGCGTCGCGGGCGGCCCCGCGGTTGCGGGAGTAGACGTCGTACTCGCTGTAGGTGGCGGACGGGAGCTGGCCCTCGCGGTTGTAGAACCGGCCGCCGGTGTAGTTGTAGTTGCCGTACGGCCAGGAGTACCAGCCGGCGGTGGTGGGCCAGCCCAGGGACTGCCAGCCGGTGAACGCGGTGCGGGCGGCCGAGCAGCGGCTGATGGTGCAGCTGCTGTAGACAGCGGCGTAGGCCGCGTCGGTCGTGGTGGGGGCCACTACCGCGGGGGCTGCCAGGGCCGTGCCGGCCAACGCGAAGACGAGGGCGAACTGGGAGAGGAAGCGGCCGATACGAGTGATCATGATCGGACTCCGATGCCGTCGAGGGGGGACCCGGACATCGACAATCGTCACCGCTCGGTAGGGGCGGCGGTACCTCTCAAACCCATCATTCCATCGGCGTTCGCCGATGTTTTACGGGGTGGTCAGTTGCCGAGCCGGTTCACCCAGTCGACGTAGTCCTCCTCCTTGCGGCCCATCGCGCCGCGCTGGGCGGGGGCCGGGGCGACCGGCGGCGGGGCGATCGGCTGGGGCTGCGGCAGCGGGGCGCTGATCGGGGTCGGCTCGGGGGTGAGCGGGGCGCGCGTCGCCACCCGCGGGTGCTCGGCGGTGTCGACGCCCACCCGGGGGCCGGGCGGCCCGGCCGTGAAACCGTTGAACGAACCGGTGTCACCGGTCAGGGCCGGGGACGGCGCGGGGGCCTCGGGAGCGCCGCGCCGCGTACGCCATCCGCGCCGAAGGCCGGCGCCCATGCCGCGCTTGGCGGGCTGCTGCCCGGAGAAGCGCGGCTCGGCGTCGCCGGACGGTGCCTGACCGAACGGGGATCCGGTGCCGGAGGTGAACGGCGAGACGGGCGCCGCCGCGGCCAGGTCCTGCAACGGGTGCGGGCGGTCCCCGGCGCCCACGGTGAACACGCCGGTGTCGGACGGCCGGAGCTGGTCCTCGGGGCGCTGGGCCGCGACGGCCGCGGCGGCGGCGATCGCCGACTGCACCGGAACGTCCCGGCGGGGCAGGCTGGCGCGGCCGGAGACGGGCTCGGGCTTGGCGTCGGCGGGGGAGTCGTCGGCGGGGGCGTCCGGCTCCGCGGCGGGGGCCGGCTCGGCGCCGCCGCCGCGGACGATCGCGGCCAGGACCGAGCCGAGCACGCCGGCGCCGGCCGCGGTCATGGCCGCCCAGTACGGGCTGAGCTCGAAGCCGGCCGCCGAACCGGGGCCGGCGATCAGATAGGCGAGGGTCAGCAGCACCGGGCCGGCCAGGCCGCTGAGCGCCACCGCGAAGGTGGACAGTTTCCGGCCGCGGGCCACCAGTCCGAGGATCAGGCCGGTGAGCAGCGCCAGGACGGGCATCGTGACGAACGGCGTGTGCTCGGTGGCGGCGGCCGGGATGAGCCTGCCCTCGAGCACGCCGAGGCGGGCCGCGACCGGGGTCTCGCCGGGCAGCAGGGACGGCACGACGGAGATCAGCGCGACGACCCAGACGATGACGCTCAGGGTGGCGACGCTCCAGCGGGCCACGGGCTTCGCGGCGGCGGCGGCCGCGGCGAAGATGCCGACCGCGGCGGCGAGCGCGGCGCAGATGCCGATGACCACGACCGGCTGCACACCGGCGATGTGGGCGGCGCGGGCCGGCTGCATGGTCAGCGGCAGTACGGCGAGGGCGCCGAAGCCGGCGGCCAGGCCCATGGCGAGGGAACCGGCGGCGCCGACCGGGCGGGGCGACCAGCGGGGCCGGAGCCCGGTGGCGACCACGGCGCCGATCGCCGCGGCGGACATCGTGATCCACGCGACCCAGGCGAGTTGCGCTGTCCACTGATCACGCTGGGTGACTTCCAGAGTCTGGTCGAGCCGCACCATGCCGAGCCCGTAAGCGATGCCGAGTTGACCTGCGCCGACGACGGCGGCGGCCATGGTGGTGGCGGCCAACAGCTTCAGCCAGCTCCGAAATGCCATGCCGGGCACGTTACGGAATGTTCCGCAGGATGCGCCAGTCCGGGTCGTCCTTCTTAAGGCGGCCTAAAGTCGTTACGGTCTATGATCGAAAAACGTCGATCGAAATTCGGTCACCCACGGTAATCATTGTGCGAACTGCGAGCGACTTGCCAGAACGATGGTCCGGAGTGGACACTGTCGCGCACCGGACAACGAGTCCGTCGTGTCGTGCCAAACCTTGCCACCGTGGTCGCGGGACGAAACTCCCAGATAGTGGTTGGAACGAATATGGTGTCCGGTGACCGTGACTTCACGGATGGTTACGTGTGGCGTATTCGTGCACGTCAGTGCTGGTGATCAGATCGGTGCACGGGTTTCACCCGGACGGGCGGGTCCTTTCCGGGAGGTTCCAGGCTTCCCAAAGGCCCCGGCGTTCTGATGAAATCGCCGCGCCGGAAACGCGGCGCCGGACGGGGCCGGACCGCGACCGCCGACAGACCGGCTCCAACCGTGGTGCGGAGCGGTGACGACCACAAAGGAGATGTCGTGAGCACGGGATCCTCGACCCTGGCTGCGCGACGTGGTGGCTTCCTCGGTCTGCGCAACGCACGGCTGCGCGCGAAACTCGCCGTACTGCTCGTCATCCCGCTGGCCGCGGTGCTCGCGCTGGCGAACGTACGGCTCATGGAGGTCGGCGAGCGCGCCAGCGACGCTGAACGGGTGGCCCAGCTCGCCCGCCTGGGCACCGGCCTCGCCACCCTGAGCCGGGCGCTGCACGACGAGCGGATGGCCGCCGTCGAGTACCTGTCCGGGCCGGACGTGCCGGAGACCGGATACCGCGAGGCGATCAAGGCGGTGGACTCGCAGGCCCGCGTCGTCCGTACCGACCGTGCCGAGATCACCGAGGTGCCGTCCCGGGTCGACGACCGCCTCGACCTGATCGATCAGCACCTGAGCGGGCTCGCCGGGTTGCGGGTCACCGTCAGCGGGCGGACCGGGGAGGACCTGGCCGGCGCCAGCCAGCGCTACAGCGAGACCCTGGCCCTCCTCTCCGGCTACGAGTCACTGCTCAGCCAGGTCGCCGAGCCGGGGCCGGTCGCCGACGGGCTGCGCACGCTGGCCGCCTTCTCCGAACTGGAGAGCGCGGTCGCCGAGCAGGCCGCGGTGGCGTACGTGGCCCGGACCACCGGCAGCCTCGACGCCGACCGGCAGAAGGCGCTCACCACCGCCCAGGTCACCCGGGCCCGGGCACTCGCCGAATTCCGTGCGGGCGCCGCCCGGGAACAGATCGCCCTGGTCGACTCGGTCATTGCCGACGAGACGCTGGCCCGCGCCGACGAGCTGTCCACCCGGCTGACCGGACCCGGAGCGGCCGGGGCGGCCGAGATCACCGACACCTTCGGCGACGTGATCGAGTTGCTGAGTGCCGCCGAACGACAACTCGAGGACCAGGTCGTCGCGGTCGCCGAGGACGACAACGAGAGCAGCGGGCGGCGGTCGACCATCGAGTTCGTGGTGGTGCTGCTGGTCGTGATCGCGGCCGTGGCGCTCGCCGTCTACCTCGGCCGCTCGCTGCTGCTGTCGGTCCGCCGCCTGCGGGAGGGCGCGCTCGCCGTCGCCCACCGGGACCTGCCCGAGGCGGTGAGCCGGCTGCACGACGCCGAGAACCTCGGCGAGGGCGGCGTCGACCGGATCCTGGCCCAGACCCGGGACCCCATCGACATGCCCGAGCAGGACGAGTTCGGCCAGGTCGCCGAGGCGTTCAACATGGTGCACCGGGAGGCAGTGCGGGTCGCGGCGGAACAGGCCGCCCTGCGGACCAGCGTCTCCACCATGTTCCTGAGCCTGGCCCGGCGCAGCCAGTCGCTGGTCGACCGGATGATCGGCGAACTCGACCAGATCGAGCGGATGGAGGAGGACCCGAAGCGGCTCGCCCGCCTCTTCGAGCTGGACCACCTCGCCACCCGGATGCGCCGCAACGACGAGAACCTGCTGGTGCTGGCCGGCGCCGAGGTCGGCACCCCGCGCCGCGAGGACGCGCTGCTGATCGACGCGCTCCGGGCCGCCCAGTCCGAGGTCGAGCTCTACCACCGGATCGAGTTCGGCACCCTCGACACCGACGTGCTGGTCGCCGCGGCCGCCGTCAACGACGTGGTGCGCCTGATCGCCGAACTGCTGGACAACGCCACCCGCTTCTCCCCGCCGAACACCGTGGTGGTGGCGCACGGCGGCCGCTCCGGCGATCACGCCGTGGTCCAGGTGGAGGACCGCGGACTGGGCATCTCCGCCGACCAGATGGAGCAGCTCAACCGGCGGCTCAGCGAGCCGTCCGAAGTGGATGTGGCCACCTTCCGCCTGATGGGCTTCGCGGTGATCGGGCGGCTGGCGTCCCGGCACGGCATCCGCGTCGAGCTGCGGCCCGGCCCCGAGGGCGGCACCCTCGCCGAGGTGATCCTGCCGGCCGACATCGTGGTGCTGCCCGGCGCGCCGGCCGCCCCGCCGTCCCGGGCGGCCAGCTGGACCCGGCCGGGCCCGCCGCCGCAGGCGCCCACCGGCATGCCGCGCACCGTGGAGAGCCGGCCGCCGATCCGCACCGCCGCGCCCGTCGCGCCCCCGCCGCGGCCGCAACCGGTCGCGGCACCCGCTGAACCGGACTTCGTGCCGACCCCCGACCGGCCGCCGCTGCCGACCCGGACACCCCGTCCGGCCGACGACCCGCCGGCCGGGCTGCCCACTGCCCCGGTCGGTTTGCCCACGGCCGCGGCCGGGCTGCCCACTGCCCCGGTCGGTTTGCCTGCGGCCCCGGTCGGGCTGCCGTCCGTCGCCGCGCCCATCCGGATGGAGGTTCAGCACAGCTGGTTCGCCGGTGAGCTGGCGGCCACCAACCAGCAGGGCATGCCGACGGCCGGATACGCGCCACCGCCGACCGCGGTCACGGTCAAGGCCGAGCCGGTCGAACCGACGAAGCCGAAACCACGCTCGTCGGCCGAGGACCGCTGGCGTACCGCGGCCGACGAGGGCTGGCATCGGGCCATGGCGGCGTCCGCCCCCAAGGACGGCGGCACCACCCGGTCCGGCCTGCCGAAGCGGGTTCCACAGGCGCAACTCGTCCCCGGTGGGGTGCAGGAGATCCCACGGGCACAACATCGTCGCAGTCCCGATGAGGTTCGCGGCCTGCTTTCCGCGTACCACAGGGGAGTGCAACGAGGGCGGACGGACGGCGTGGCCGAGACCGCCGCCGCGGCAACACCGGCTCCTAAGGAGAGGGAACAGTGACCAGGCCCCCCACCATGCATGACATGGGCTGGCTGCTCAGCAACTTCGCGGACAGCGTCGCAGGCATCGCGCACGTGATCGCGGTCTCGGCGGACGGGCTGCTGCTGGCCTCATCCCGGGACCTGCCGGCGGACCGGGCCGACCAGCTCGCCGCGATCACATCCGGCGTGGTCAGCCTCACCGACGGCGCGTCCCGGATGTTCAGCGCCGGCGCGGTGCAACAGACCATCATCGAAATGGAGAGCGGCTATCTTTTCCTGATGTCCATCAGCGACGGTTCCTCGATGGCCGTCCTGGCGGCGCGTAACAGCGACGTCGGCCAGGTCGGTTACGAGATGGCCCTGCTGGTGGAACGCGTCGGCGCGGCCCTGTCGCCGGCGCCCCGCGAGGCCGTCAGTTACTAGCGCCGGGTCCGACCGACCCGGCGGAGACGAGGTGACCGCGACATGACACAGCCGCAAGATCCCCGGGGCAACCTGGTGCGGCCGTACGCGGTCACCCGTGGCCGGACCGAACCGATCCGGGACATCCCGATCGAGGCGGTCCTGATCGCCAGCGCGGCGGCCGTGCAGGAGGCACGGTTCGCCGGGCACGACAAGTACCGCATAGCCGTGCTGTGTGAGCCGAAGGCGCTGTCGCTCGCCGAACTGGCGGCGCACACCAGGTTGCCCTTGGGCGTGGCCCGGGTGCTCGTCGCCGACATGGTGGCCGACGGGCTGCTTCAACTACACAGTGCCGCTCCCAAGACGGGGTTCACGGAGCGGATGGACCTGCTGGGAAGGGTGTTGGGTGGACTTCGCAAGCTCTGAGCGGACGGGGCCGAATCCCGCGGAGATCACGTCCGCGAAGATCGTCGTCGCGGGTGGTTTCGGTGTGGGGAAGACGACCCTGGTCGGGGCGGTCTCCGAGATCGAGCCGCTGACCACCGAGGCGGTGATGACCGTGGCCGGTGCCGGCATCGACGACGCGTCGAAGGTGCCAGGCAAGGAGAGCACCACGGTCGCGATGGACTTCGGCCGGATCACGATGGCCGACGACCTGATCCTCTACCTCTTCGGAACCCCAGGTCAGACCCGGTTCTGGTTCATGTGGGACGAGCTGATCCGGGGTGCGGTCGGCGCCGCGGTGCTGGTCGACACACGACGGCTCACCGACGCCTTCGCGCCACTGGACTACTTCGAGAACCGGCATCTGCCCTACCTCGTCGCGATCAACTGCTTCGACGGCGCGCCACGGTACGAGCCCGACGAGGTGCGTGAGGCGCTCGCCATCCCGGCGCGGGTGCCGCTGCTGATGTGCGACGCGCGGCATCGCGAGTCGGTCAAGGCCGTGCTGATCGGGGTGGTCGAGCATGCGATGGCGACCCTGGTTGCCGAACACGAGGCCGCGGCGGTCGGCTAACCCACGCCGGGCGCACACCTTCCCCGACCTGGTCCTGCGGACCGATCGGCTGGTGCTGCGGGAGCTGCGGGAAACGGACGCCGGCGACGTCGTCGCCGGCGCCTCCGACGAGATCACCCAACGCTGGCTGCCGCTGCCCCGGCCCTACACCGAGCGGCACGCGCTGCTGCTCATCAACCGGCTGGCCCCGGGCACCCGGGCCACCGGCCGGGGTCTGATCCGCGCGGTCGAGCACGCGGGCGTCTTCGCCGGCGTGATCGATCTCAAACGCGCCGACTGGATGGCCCGCTCCGTCGAGATCGGCTACTGGGCCATGCCGGGCGTCCGCGGCCGCGGCGTGACCACCGAGGCGGTCACCGTCCTCACCCGCTGGGTGCTGCACGACTTCGGCTTCGAACGTGTCGAGCTCCGTGCCGCACCCGGCAACCGCGCCTCCCACCGCGTCGCCGTCAAGGCCGGCTTCGTCGCCGAGGGCGTCGCCCGCAGCGCCGGCACGCTCCGCACCGGCCGCACCGACCTGACCGTCTACAGCCGCATCCGTGGCGACCGTTGAGGATCAATCAAGATCAAAAGCTGATGTCGTGGCTGGGTGGGTGGTGCAGACCGTCGCTCCCGCCGAGGGCCCGGGGTGACTCGCTGGCCGCTGGCGCGTCCAAAACGCTCCCCACCCCGGGCGACGTGCGTGAGCCTGACCGGGCGGCTGGCGCCGCACGGGTCCGACCCGGGCGGCTGGCTCCCAGGGCTGTCTCAAGCATCCCGAAACAGCGCTCAGGGCCAGCCGGGGTTGGGGTGAGGGTGACCTCTCACGCACGTCGCCGGGTGGGGGTGGCCGTTCAGGAGCCGCCAGGCGACTGGCCGCCCGCGCCCGGCCCTCGGCGGGAGCAGCGGTCTGTATCACCCACCCAGCTGCGACATCCTGATTTTGATCTTTAAGTGGGGATTCGGTAGCCGCGCTTGACGACGGTCTGGACCACGCCGGGGAGGGCGAGGCCGGCGCGGAGACGGGCGACGGCCATCTCGACCGCGTGTTCGTCGGCGCCGCGGGGGAGGGCCTGGAGCAGGGCGGCGCGGGACAGGACGCGGCCGGGGGAGCCGGCCAGGGCGCGCAGCACCGCCATCGGGGCGGGGGCCAGGGGGCGCAGCTCGCCGTCGACGATGGCGGCGTGTCCGCGCAGGGTGAGGGAGTGGCCGGAGACCTGGAGCGTGACGGCGCGTTTGGGCAGCTCGTCGACGATGGTGCGGACCAGCGAGTTCAGGCGGGCGCGGCCGGGAACGGCCACCGGGATGCCGTGCCGTCGCAGCGGGGCCGAGGTGACCGGGCCCACGCAGGCGGCCAGGACGTCGTCGCGGAGAGCGTCCAGGAGGGCGTCGGCTCCGGTGCCGGCGGCGCGCAGCACGGCCTGGACGGCGGCGGCCGAGGTGAACGTCACGGCGTCGACCAGGCGGGCGATGATCAGATCGACCAGGCGGTGCAGCGGCGCCGGATCGGTGGGCGGCGCCCAGCGGTAGACCGGCAGCTCGATGACGTGGGCGCCGGCCGACTCCAGGGCCTCGGTGTACTCCGGCTGGCTCTCGCCGTGCAGCTGCATGGCCACGATCCGGCCGTCGATGCCGCGCGCGGTCAGGTGCTCGACCACCTCCTCGTAGCCCTCGCCGTCCGGTGACCAGTCGTCGCGCAGGCCGGCGGACCGGACCGCGGCCTTGGCCTTCGGGCCCCGGGCGACCAGGTAGGCGCCGGACAGCACCGCGTGCAGCGGCTCGGCCAGGCCCCAGCCCTCGGCGGCCTCCAGCCAGCCGCGCATGCCGATGCCGGTGTTGACCAGCACGATGTCGGGTGGACTGTCCAGACAGGAACGGGTGGCGGCGCGCAGCTCGGCGTCGTCGGAGATGGGGACGATGCGCAGCGCGGGAGCCACCACGACCCGGGCGCCACGCGCCTCCAGCAGGGTGGACAGCTCGTCCTTGCGGCGGTCCGCGGTCACGCCGACGGTGTAGCCGGACAGCGACGCCGCCGGCTCCGCCAGTGCGGCAGCCGTCAGCACCGCCCGCCGGGCGCCCGGGGTGCGGTCGATCATCCGATCCCCGGGCCGAGAAGTCGCGGCGTGGCCGAACGGTCCACCGAAGGGCACGCTCGAAGCCCGCCGTCCTCAGCGTCGACCCGCTCCCATGCCACGCTTGCGGTCCTCGCCGTACCTCCGTCCGGGGCACGCCGCGACTCCTCCTCACCGAACCGGGCAACCGGTCCGGCGAACACCGTCAGGTCCGTCCTCAACCCTGACGGCGGTCTCTCCATGGTGCGCCCGCGAGCGCGGCTTCGGCCACTGCCGGGCCGCGTCGTCGTGAGGTCCGCACCGTTGGCCATGACCGAAGCGTGCCGTGGGCGAATTTCGGCAGAGCGTCCCGTTTGTTTCAGGCCTGCTAAGTCGGTGGTGGTGGGATACGCCACCCGCTTCGGGCGTGTCGGTGGCGCGGAGTATGCTGGCCTTGCTTGGAGTTCCACAGGGCTGAGTGTCTGCAACTAGGATGCTCGCCGGTTCACTGGTGCCCTGAACACCGCCTGTTTTGACCGCTCGCCGCGTAGCCGGGTATTGTTGCCTGCTGTTGTGCGACTGTTGCGAGTGGTCCCTGTGCGGGGTCGCTTGACGCATCTGCTCGATGCGACCAGCGCGCGCCCCCAGACCGACGACGAGACAAGGTAATTCTGTGCGTACGTACAGCCCGAAGCCGGGTGAGATCGAGCGTCAGTGGCACATTATCGACGCTTCTGACGTCGTTCTGGGCCGCCTGGCTACCCACACGGCCAACCTCCTGCGCGGTAAGCACAAGCCGACGTTCGCCCCGCATGTCGACACCGGCGACTTCGTGGTGATCATCAACGCCGGCAAGGTGGCGCTTACCGGTAACAAGCGTCAGACCAAGGTCGCCTACCGGCACTCCGGCTACCCCGGTGGTCTGAAGCAGGTCGGCTACGAGGAGCTCCTGACCAAGCGTCCGGAGAAGGCGATCGAGCTGGCCGTCAAGGGCATGCTCCCGCACAACAAGCTCGCGCGGCAGATCATCAAGAAGCTGAAGGTCTACCCGGGCGCCGAGCACCCGCACGCCGCTCAGCAGCCCCAGCCGTTCGAAATCAAGCAGATCGCGCAGTGAGCGCGGGAGAAGGCAGCAGCATGTCCGACATCATCGAGCCCGAGGTCGTCGAGACCGTCGAGGAGCCCGCTGAGACGGTCGTCGTCGTTGAGACGGCCGCGCCGGCCCCGGTCCGCGCCCCGCGCCCCGGTGACCGTCCGGTCCAGACCGTCGGCCGCCGCAAGGAGGCCATCGTCCGGGTGCGTCTCGTGCCCGGCACCGGCAAGATCACCTGCAATGGCCGTGACCTGGAGAACTACTTCCCCAGCAAGGTGAACCAGCAGCTCATCCGTGAGCCGCTCGTCACCGCTGAGCGCGCCGAGCAGTTCGACGTGATCGCCAACCTGCGTGGCGGCGGCATCACCGGCCAGGCCGGTGCCCTGCGTCTCGCCATCGCGCGGGCCCTGATCACCGTCGAGCCCGACGACCGCCCGGCCCTGAAGAAGGCCGGCTTCCTGACCCGTGACGCCCGCGTCAAGGAGAGCAAGAAGTACGGTCTCAAGAAGGCCCGTAAGGCCCCGCAGTACTCGAAGCGCTGATTTTTTCACGCCTCGTCTGAAACGACGGCCGAGTTCGTCCCCCATCCGGGGGATGCGCTCGGCCGTCGATGTTTCTTACCCCCTTCCCCCTCCCCAACTAGCCGTTCCGGTACTCCTGGTCAGCCGATCGCTGATGCAGGCTTGAGGCCACGTTTACCGGCGAAAGGAAGCCGCCATGGGGCGACTCTTCGGCACCGACGGCGTTCGCGGTCTCGCGAACGGCGATCTGCTCACCCCCGAACTGGCACTCTCGGTCGCGGTCGCGGCCGCCCGGGTGCTGGTCGAGACGGACAGCAGCCACCAACCGCTCGCCATCGTGGGCCGTGACCCCCGGGCCAGCGGCGAGATGCTGGAAGCCGCTGTCGTCGCGGGGCTGACGAGTGCCGGGGCCAACGTGGTGCGGGTCGGCGTGCTGCCCACGCCGGCGGTCGCGTACCTCGTCGGGCAGACCAACGCCGACCTCGGCGTGATGCTGTCCGCGTCGCACAACTCCATGCCGGACAACGGCATCAAGCTGTTCGCGGCCGGTGGCACCAAGCTCCCCGACGAGCTCGAGGAGGCCATCGAGAAGGCGATCGAGGACGGGCACGGGCTGATCGGCCGTCCCACCGGCGCCGGCATCGGCCGGGTCCACGACCTGCTGGACGGGGCCGAGCACTACATCAAGCACCTGGTCGAGTCGATCCCGCACCGGCTGGACGGGGTCAAGGTCGTGGTGGACTGCGCGAACGGGGCGGCCAGTGAGGCCGGGCCGGTGGCGTACCGGGAGGCGGGGGCCGAGGTCATCGCCATCCACGCCGAACCGGACGGGCTCAACATCAACAAGGAGTGCGGCTCCACCCACCTCGACAAGGTCATCGAGGCGGTGCTGCGGGAGGGCGCCGACCTCGGACTGGCGCACGACGGCGACGCCGACCGGTGCCTGGCCGTCACCGCCACCGGTGAGGTCGTCGACGGGGACCAGATCATGGCCATCCTGGCGCTGGCCATGCGCGACAACGGCACCCTCACCGACGACACCCTGGTCGCCACCGTGATGAGCAACCTGGGTCTGCGGATCGCCATGAAGCAGGCCGGGATCAAGCTGCTGGAGACCAAGGTCGGCGACCGGTACGTGCTGGAGGAGCTCCAGAACGGCGACCTGGCCCTCGGCGGCGAGCAGTCCGGCCACATCGTGATGCCGGCCTTCGCCACCACCGGCGACGGCGTGCTCACCGGCCTGCACCTGATGGCGCAGATCGCCGGCTCCGGCAAGTCGCTGGCCGACCTGGCGGCGGTCGTGCACAAGCTGCCCCAGGTGCTGATCAACGTACGCGTCGGGAACCGGGACGCGGGCGCCTCCGCACCGACCGTGCAGGCGGCGGTGGCCCTCGCCGAGAACGAGCTGGGCGAGACCGGCCGGGTGCTGCTGCGCCCGTCCGGCACCGAGCCGCTGGTCCGGGTCATGGTGGAGGCCGCCACCGAGGAGACCGCCCGGACGATCGCCGAGCGGATCGCCGACGAGGTGCGGGCGGCCAGCCCGGCGGCCTAGCCCTTGAGCCTGCGGACCGCCTCGTCGATCACCTCGGGGCGTTTGCAGAAGGCGAAACGGATGAGGTGCCGGCCCGCTTCCTGATGGTCGTAGAAGACCTGGGTCGGCACCGCCACCACCCCGCTGCGGCCGGGCAGGGCACGGCAGAACTCGATGCCGTCCTCCCCGCCCAGCGGGCGGATGTCTGCGGTCACGAAATAGGTGCCCTCAGACGGCAGGACGGCCAGGCCCGCGTCGGTCAGCCCGTCGACCAGACGGTCCCGCCGGTCCCGCAGGCCGGCTGTGAAACCGGTGAAGTAGGAGTCCGGCAGGTTCAGCGCCACGGCCACCGCCGGTTGCAACGGCGCCCCGTTGACGAACGTCAGGAACTGCTTGACCCGCAGGATCGCGGAGACCAGGCGGGCCGGGCCGGTGGCCCAGCCGATCTTCCACCCGGTGCAGGAGAAGGTCTTGCCGGCCGAGGAGATGCGCAGGGTGCGTTCGAGCATGCCGGGCAGGGTGGCGAGCGGGACGTGCGGCGCCGCGGCGTCCGGGAAGACGAGATGCTCGTAGACCTCGTCGGTGACCGCGAACACGTCGTGCTCCCGGCACAGGTCGGCGATCAGCTTCAGCTCGGCCGGGATGAACACCTTGCCGGTCGGGTTGTGCGGGGAGTTCAGCAGCACCAGACGGGTCCGGGGGCCGAACGCCTTGCGCAGCTCATCGGGGTCGAACTCGAACCGCCGGGCCGGGCCGGGGCGCAGCGTGACCGGGCGGCGGACCGCGCCGGCCAGGGCGATCGAGGCGGCGTACGAGTCGTAGTACGGCTCGAAGCACACCACCTCGTCGCCCGGCTCGCAGAGCGCCAGGATCGCCGCCGCGACCGCCTCGGTGGCGCCCGCCGTGACGGCGACCTCGCCGTCCGGATCCCGGGTCAGGCCCCAGAATCGCTGCTCGTGGGCGGCGATGGCGGACCGCAGCACCGGGATGCCGGCGAGCGGAGGGTACTGGTTGGCGCCGCCGGCCAGGGCCTCGGCGGCCGCGGCCAGCATCTCCTCAGGACCGTCGGTGTCCGGGAAACCCTGGCCCAGGTTGACCGCGCCGGTGCGGGCGGCCAGCGCCGACATCTCGGTGAAGATCGTCGTGCCGAACGGGCGCATCCGTGCGACCAGCGGGTCGGACGTCAATTGATCACCAGCTTGTAGCAGCTCGCGGTGGCCAGGCCGCCCTGCGCGCTCTGCTTCACGATCTCCTCGCCGTCCACGGTGGCCCGGCAGCCGATGTCCCCGGCGCCGGTGCCGGTGCGCACGGCGACCACGGAGATCAGCGAGGTGCCCTTCATGGTGGTGGAGATCTTCCACGGCAGCTTGGCGTTCGCCACCCGTTTCGGAGCCTGGCCGAGCTGATCGACGTAGAGGATCTCGGCCGGGCCGTCGCCGGTCACCTCGTAGGTGACCTTGATCTCCCGGCCCTCCCCGATGCCCGGCAGCTCGGTCGGAAGATCGGTGGGCAGGCCGGGCAGCTCCGGGAAGTCGGTCGGCAGACCGGGGAAGTCCGGGGTGTCCTCGGGCAGGGTGGGCAGCGTCGGGTCGATGATCGGCGCGGCCAGTTCCTCGGCCTTGTCGGCGGCGCGCTGCACCAGGATCACCGCGGTGGTCACCACGCCGCCGCAGAGCAGCAGGGTGACGGCCAGGATGAGGGCGATCAGCGGGGCGTTGCTGCGCCGAGGCCCGGACGGGCCCGGCACCGGGTAACCGGCCGGCGGGTAGCCGCCCGGAGGGTAGTCACCCGGTGGGTAGCCGCTCGGTGGGTAGCCGCCGCTCGTCGGCGCCTGCGGTGGGTAGGCGCCGGTCGGGTCCGAGTAGGTGCTCGCCGGGTCCGGGTAGGCGCCGTAATCCGGTGGCCGGCCAGGCGGGGCGTAGTTGACCGGGGGGAACTCCGACGTCGGCGGATAGTCCTCCGGCTGTGGCGGTTGGGCGTGCCCGGGCGTGAACTGAGGCGGTCGGGGCGGTTGTCGGGGTTCGCTCGGATCGCTCATCTTTCCTCCCGGTGAGGGCACCGCTCCCGACGGTACGCCAGGACCGCACGTCCAGATCACTCACCCGTAAGGACACCGATTCCCACCCTAGAGTTCCGATCAAGTGCCATGCTCATAACTGCGGGTACCGAGCATGACGTTTGAGCGAAAGTCGGCTAGGCTGCCTCCCCATGTGTGGGATCGTGGGTTACGTCGGCAATCGACCGGCGTTGAGCATCGTCATCGACGGGCTCCGGCGTCTTGAGTACCGCGGGTACGACTCGGCCGGCGTCGCCATCATCGACAGCGAACTGGTCAAGACCGAGAAGAAGGCGGGCAAGCTCGCCAACCTGGAGAAGGCGCTCGCCGAACGGACCGGCGACGGCATCGAGGCCGGCACCACCGGTATCGGCCACACCCGCTGGGCCACCCACGGCGGCCCGACCGACCGCAACGCCCACCCCCACCTCTCCGCCGACGGGCGGGTGGCCGTCATCCACAACGGCATCATCGAGAACTTCGCCCGCCTGCGCGCCGAGATCGAGGCGACCGGTGTGGAGTTCCGCAGTGACACCGACACCGAGTGCGCGGCCCACCTGCTCGCCGCCGAGATGCGCGCGCTGCGCGAGGCCGGTGGCGTGGACGGGCCGGCCCTGCTCGCCGAGGGCATGCGCCGCGTCGTCCGCCGTCTGGAGGGCGCCTTCACGCTGCTCGCCGTCGACGTCGACGTGCCGGACGCGGTGGTCGCCGCCCGGCGCAACTCGCCGCTCGTGGTCGGCCGCGGCAACGGGGAGAACTTCCTGGCCAGCGACGTGTCGGCCTTCATCGAGCACACCCGCGAGGCGATCGAGTTGGGCCAGGACCAGGTCGTCCTGATCACCCCGGCGGGCATCGAGATCACCGACTTCGACGGGGCGCCGGCGACCGGCAAGGAGTTCCACATCGACTGGGACGCCTCCGCCGCCGAGAAGGGCGGTTACGACTACTTCATGCTCAAGGAGATCGCCGAGCAGCCGCAGGCGATCGCCGACACCCTGCTCGGCCGGCTCTCCGAGCGCGGCGAGATCCTCCTGGACGAGGTGCGCCTCACCGACCAGGACCTGCGTGACGTGGACAAGGTCTTCATCGTGGCCTGCGGCACCTCCTTCCACGCCGGCATGATCGCCAAGTACGCCATCGAGCACTGGGTCCGCATCCCCTGTGAGGTGGAGCTGGCCAGCGAGTTCCGTTACCGGGACCCGATCCTGGACCGGTCCACGCTGGTGATCGTGATCAGCCAGTCCGGCGAGACGATGGACACCCTCATGGCGCTGCGGCACGCCAAGGAGCAGAAGGCCCGCGTCCTGGCGATCTGCAACACCAACGGCTCGACCATCCCGCGGGAGTCGGACGCCGTCCTCTACACCCACGGCGGCCCGGAGATCGCGGTCGCCTCCACCAAGGCCTTCCTCACCCAGCTCGCCGCCTGCTACCTGATCGGGCTGCACCTGGCCCAGATCCGCGGAGTCATGTACGCCGACGAGGTCGCCGCGGTCGTCGAGAAGCTGCGCCAGACGCCGGACGGCATGCGCACCCTGCTCGACCGGATGGAGGAGGTCCGGGAGCTGGCCCGTGACCTGCGGACCGCCTCGACGATCCTGTTCATCGGCCGGCACGTCGGCTTCCCGGTGGCCCTGGAGGGCGCGCTCAAGCTCAAGGAGCTCGCCTACATGCACGCCGAGGGCTTCGCCGCCGGTGAGCTCAAGCACGGCCCGATCGCGCTGATCGACGAGGGCACCCCGGTGGTCTGCGTGGTCCCGTCGCCGGCCGGCCGCGGGGTCATCCGTGACAAGGTGGTCTCGAACATCCAGGAGGTGCGGGCCCGTGGCGCCCGGACCATCGTGATCGCCGAGGAGGGCGACGAGGACGTCCGCGCCTTCGCCGACCATCTCATCCCGGTCCCGCACACGCCGACGCTGCTCGCCCCGCTGATGACCACGATCCCGCTGCAGATCCTCGCGTGCGAGATCGCGACGGCCCGGGGCAACGACGTGGACCAGCCGCGCAACCTGGCCAAGTCGGTCACCGTCGAGTAGCCCGCCGCTCACGGTTTCTCCCCGAGGGTGAGCCGGGCCAGCGCGTCCAGTGCGGGCCGGCCCGGCTCCCAGTAACCGAGGTGACCGGCGTCGGCCTGGCTGGCGAAGACCCGGCCACCGAAACCGGTGTCGACCGGGCTCCGGCCGAACCACAGCTCGTGCGAGCGGTCCGGCAGACCGAGATCCGGGATCAGCAGCTCGCGCGGGGAGACCGCCGCGTACCGGATGACGTCGGTGCGGGACGTCGTGGACCAGATCTGATCGGCGGGCACCTTCAGACCGGCGGCCGAGTCGACGCCGACGCCCGGCGAGCCGACGAAGACCAGCCGGTCGGCGGCCAGCCCCTCGGTGGCCGCCGCCGTGCCCACCACGAGCGAGCCGTAACTGTGCCCCAGCAGGGTCTGATGCGCGGGCGGGCCGTCGTGGGTGACCCGCAGGCTCTCCTGGAAACGGCGCAGACCCGCCGAGCCGTCGACGGCCTGCCGTGCCGAGAACGCCTCGTGCAGGAAGTCCGGAGCGTCGTAGCCCAGCCACAGCACGGCGCTCGTGGTCCGGCCGGGGTCCAGCTCGCCGGCCCGCACGGCCACCCGCTCGGCCCGGGTCAGCTCGCCGCCGAGCGACGCCAGATCCGACGTCATGCCGGGCACGTGGGTGAGGATGTGCGACGCCCGGTCCGGGTCGCCGAGCGCCACCACCGCGCGGCCGTCACCGTCCAGACCAAGCGACACCAGGTAGGCACGCGGGCCGGAGTCGTCCGCCAACCGGGATCGAAGACGGTCGAGGCCCGCCCCGTGCCGGTCGCTCTCGCTGTGCCGGTCGTCCAGGAGCAGCCGGTTGGCGATGTCCCGGTCGGCGACCGGGATCCCGTCGGCGCCCGCGAACGCGGCCGGGTCGGTGACCAGCAACCAGTTCCGCTCGGCCGGGGTCCAGCCGTCCCACCACCGCCGCACCTCGGCCGGGGTGGCGGTGCAGGCCGGGAACGACGTGGCCACCGGGGTGGGCGGCACGTCGGCGAACCCGGCCAGCCGGGCCGCGGCGGACGCGTCGGCCTGCGCCGCCACCTCCAGCGCGGTCGCCAGATCGGCGGCCACCGACCGGATGGCCGCCTGCTCGGTGGGGCGGCCCCGCACCGTACCGGAATCGTCGATCGACAGGCCGGATCGTCGCGCACCGGCCCGCGCCCGGTCGAGCAGCGCGCGGGCCCGGCCGAGGGCCGCGGCGAACTCGCTGAGCGCCTGATCGGCCCGCCAGCAGAGCACCCGGAACAGCGCCAGCCGGCGGCGCAGGCCGTCGATTCTCGTGACGGCGGCCACGGCGGCCGTGCCCGACCAGGAGGCGCGGAGCCGGGCCGGGAGCCGGCCCAGGTCGGTGCCGAGGACGCCGGCCACTGTCGCCCAGCGGCGCCAGGCGAGCGCGGTGGCCAGCCAGCGGGACGGATCGGTGACCCGCAACCGGGCATAGGTGATCGCCAGATCGCTCATCGGGCCGCCTTCACCACGGTGATTGCTGCTTCGGTCGCCAGCTCGGTCATCGCGTCTGCCGGAATCGGGTGGCGGCGCGGTCGTCGGACTCCGCATACGCCTCGGCGGACGCGCGGATCCGCTCCGCCGTGCCGCCGACATCCGTGCCGAGCAGGCCGAGCATGCGCGCGGCGGCGCCGGCGGCCAGTGTGGCGGCGCCGGTGGTGGCCCAGCGCGGCGACGGGTCGGGATCGGGGACCGGACCGGCGGCGCCGGTCACCCGGGCGGCCAGACCGTCCACCGCGGCGGCGTCGCGGCGCAGGCTCTCGGTGTCGACCTCGAGATCGGGATTCATCGGGCAACCTCCAAGCGGGACAGCGGGATGCGCCGACGTTAGAGGCCGGCGGAGATCACCGGGGCGGCCTGTGGACAACCTGTCCACAGGGCTTTCCGTCCTGCCGGGGTCCTGGTAGAGGCCTGGGATGTCATCGGCCGCACCGCTAGGGTGACCGTTGTGATCGTGTCTGTCGGCATCGACGTCGTCCTGGTGGACCGCTTCGCCCGTGCGCTGGAGCGGACCCCGCTTCTCGGAGACCGGCTCTTCACCGAGCCCGAGCGGCTGACCTCGTCCGGAAACCCGCGGTCCCCCGAGTCGCTGGCCGCCCGGTTCGCGGCCAAGGAGGCCGTCGCCAAGGCGCTCGGGGCGCCGGCCGGCCTGCGGTGGCACGACTGCGAGGTCGTCACCGATCCGGACGGGCGGCCGTGGTTGACCGTCTCCGGTACGGTCGCCGCCGCGGCGACCGAGCGGGGCATCGCCCGATGGCACCTGTCGCTGTCGCACGACGGCGGCATCGCGTCCGCGATGGTGGTGGCCGAAGCCGGAGTTTGACCAGGAGGACACATGCGGCAGGCATGGCGGGTGGCCGATGTGCGCGCGGCCGAGAAGACGCTGATGGCGACCCTTCCCGAGGGCACGCTGATGCAGCGGGCGGCGGCCGGGCTGGCCCGGCGGTGCGCCCTCCTGCTGGAGGAGTCCGGCGGGGTCTACGGCGCCCGGGTGCTGCTGCTGGTCGGCAGCGGCGACAACGGCGGGGACACCCTCTACGCCGGCGCGTCCCTGGCCCGGCGCGGCGCCCAGGTGCGCGCGCTGCTGCTCACCCCGGAGCGGGTCCATCTGGCCGGGCTGGCCGCGCTGCGCCAGGCCGGTGGGTTCACCACCCGTGACCTGCCCACCCGTGCCGACCTGATCCTGGACGGCATCGTCGGGATCGGGTCGAGAGGCGGCCTGCGTTCCCAGGCCGCGGCGATCGCGCGCGGGCTCGGAGCGCTTCGCGGGCGTACGGGCGATCGCGCGCTGGTGGTGGCCGTGGACGTGCCGAGCGGGGTGTCCGTGGACACCGGCGACGTGCCCGGCGAAGCGGTGACCGCCGACGTCACGGTCACTTTCGGGTGCCTCAAACCGGCCCACGTGCTCGGCCCGGCCGCGGTCCGCTGCGGTCACGTGGATCTCGTGGACATCGGTCTCGGCCCGGTCCTGGCGGCCGACCCGGCGGTCCGGGTGCCGGAGGCCGCCGACATCGCCGCCTGGTGGCCCCGCACCGGCCCGGCCTCGGACAAGTACACCCGAGGCGTGGTCGGCCTGGCCACCGGCTCGGTCAAGTACCCGGGCGCGGCTCTGCTCTCCACGGCGGGCGCCCTGGCCGGCCCGACCGGGATGGTGCGGTACGCGGGCTCCGCCCACTACGACGTGGTCCGCGCCCACCCGACGGTGGTCGCCTCCCGCAAGGTGGCCGACGCGGGCCGGGTGCAGGCGTGGGTCTGCGGCTCGGGGCTGGGCACCGGCGACGAGGCGCGTACCGAACTGCGCAGTGTGCTGGCCACCCCGCTGCCGGTGCTGCTCGACGCGGACGCGATCACCCTGTTGGTCGGCGGCGAGCACGCCGAGGACCTGCGCCGGGACGCTCCGCTGGTGATCACCCCGCACGACGGCGAGTTCAAGCGGCTGGCCGGGGAGGCGCCCGGCGCGGACCGGGCCGGGGCGGCCGCCCGGCTGGCCGCGTGGACCAACGCCGTGGTGCTGCTCAAGGGCGACCGGACGATCGTCGCCACCCCGGCGGGGGAAATCTGGGCGAATCCCACCGGCAGCCCGGCGCTGGCCACCGCCGGCACCGGGGACGTGCTGGCCGGGCTGCTCGGTTCGCTGCTCGCGGCCGGTCTGCCGGCGGTCCGGGCCGCGGTCATGGCGGCCTACGTGCACGGTCTCGCCGGGCGCCGGGCCGCCGGGGACGGACCCGTCACGGCCTCGGACGTGGCGTCCGCCCTCCGACCGGTCCTCGTCGATCTCCTGGGCTGACCGCAGGAAACTGTCATACCCCTCAGTAGGGTGGATGGCATGTGGCAGGCAGAAGTCCGCGTCGATCTGGACGCGATCCGGGACAATGTCGCGTCGCTGTGCGCCCGCACCTCCGCCGAGGTGCTGGTGGCGGTCAAGGCGGACGGCTACGGGCACGGCATGGTGCCGGCCGCCCGGGCCGCGCTCGCCGGCGGCGCCACCTGGCTCGGTGTCGCCACCCTCGACGAGGCGCTGGCGCTGCGCCGGGCGGGCGTCGAGGCGCCCGTCCTGGCCTGGCTGCTCACCCCCGGGCTCGACCTGCACGAGGGGGTCGGGGCCGGGGTCGACCTGAGCGCCGCGACCACGGCCATGCTCGGCGAGCTGGTCGCCGCCGCCCGCCGGGCCGGCCGCCCGGCCCGGGTGCACCTCAAACTCGACACCGGCCTGGCCCGGGGCGGCGCGGTCCCCGCCGAGTGGGCGGCGCTGTTCGAGGCGGCCGCCAAGGCCCAGGCCGGCGGCGACATCGAGGCGGTCGGGGTGTGGAGCCACTTCGCCTGCGCCGACGAGCCCGGCCACGAGTCGGTCGACCGGCAGCTCGCCGCCTTCCGCGATGGCCTGGCCCTGGCCGAGACCTTCGGGATCGACCCCCGTTACCGGCACATCGCCAACTCGGCCGCCACGCTGACCCGGCCGGACGCCCACTTCGACCTGGTCCGGGTCGGGATCGCGGCCTATGGTCTGTCGCCCGTCGCCGGAGAGACGTACGGTCTGCGTCCCGCCATGACGGCCCGCGCCCGGGTGATGCTGACCAAGCGGGTGCCGGCCGGTCAGGGGGTGTCGTACGGGCTGACCTACACGACCTCCCGGGAGACCACCCTGGCCGTGGTCCCGCTGGGCTACGGCGACGGCGTGCCCCGCCACGCGTCCAGCTCCGGCCCGGTCCGGGTGGGCGGCGTCACGGCGCGGATCGCTGGGCGGGTCTGCATGGATCAGGTGGTGGTGGACGTGGGCGACGAGCCGGTGGCCGCCGGTGACGTGGTGGTCCTGTTCGGGCCGGGCGACGACGGCGAGCCGACGGCCGACGACTGGGCCGCCGCGACCGGCACGATCAACTACGAGATCGTCACCCGGTTCGGCAGCAGCCGGATCCCACGGCACTACGACGGGGAGGTCGCTCTGTGAAGCGGTCGAAGGTCGCCAAGCGGGCGGGCATATTCGGGGCCGCGGTCGGTGTGGCCGCGGCCGGCCTGGCCACGGCCTTCGCGGTGGAGCGGGCGCTGGTGCGGCGGTCGGTCAACGCGCCCGGCGACCCCTACGTCGACGAGCCGTTCGGTGACCAGCCGCACGACCGGTCGCTGACGGTCACCGCGGCCGACGGCACCGACCTGCACGTGGAGATCATCGAGCCGACGGGCGCGAGCACCGAGCCGACGATCGTCTTCGTCCACGGGTTCGCGCTGGACATGGGCACCTTCTACTTCCAGCGCAAGGAGCTGGCCGCGCGCGGCACGCACCGGCTGGTCTTCTACGACCAGCCCGGCCACGGCCGGTCCAGCAAGCTCAAATCGGGGACGTACGATCTGGCCGCCCTGGGCCGCTCGCTGGCCGCGGTGCTGGAGGAGACCGTGCCCGAGGGCCGGATCATCCTGGCCGGCCACTCGATGGGCGGGATGACCATCATGGCGTTCGCCGAGCAGTTCCCGGCCTGGTTCGGCAACCGGGTCACCGGCGTGGTGCTGATCTCCACCTCGGCGGGGCTGTTCGACAAGGCCAAGCTGGGCATCACCAACGTGGTGGCCCGGGTCAGCGCCCCGTTCTTCCCGCTGTGGGACAGGGCGGCCCAGCTCGGCGGCGGCACCATCGACCGGGCCCGGGTGGCCTCCTCCGACCTGGCCTGGCTGCTCACCCGGCGGTACGGGTTCGGTGAGACCAAGCCCAGCCCGTCGCTGGTCACCTTCGTCGAGAGCATGAATTCGAAGACGTCGGTGGAGACGCTCACCAAGTACCTGCAGACCCTCTACACGCACAACCGGATCCCGGCGCTGTCCGCCCTGCGCGGCGTCCCGGTGCTGGTCGTGGTGGGGGACCGGGACTATCTGACCCCGGTCACCCACTCCAAGGAGATCATCGAGAACCTGCCCGAGGCCGAGCTGCTCACCATAGAGAACAGCGGCCATGTGGTGATGCTGGAGAAGGCCGACCAGGTCAACGCCGCGCTGATCCCGTTCCTGGAGAAACTCACGTGAAGCTGAAGACGGTCGACGACACCCGTGCGTTCGGGCGGCGGCTGGCCGGCCTGCTGCGGCCCGGTGACCTGGTGCTGCTCACCGGTCCGCTGGGCGCCGGCAAGACGGCCCTGGCCCAGGGGATCGGCGCCGGCCTGGGTGTGGAGGGGCCGATCACCTCGCCGACGTTCGTGATCGCGCGGGTGCATCGTGGGCCGGTCCCACTGGTGCACGCCGACGCGTACCGGCTGGGCGACCGGCCGGACCCGCGCGCCGAGATCGACGACCTCGACCTGGACGCCTCGGCCGACGACGCGGTGACCGTCGTCGAGTGGGGCGTCGGCCTGGTGGAGCAGCTCAACGACGAATACCTGCAGGTCCGTCTGGACCGGCTGGACGACGACACCCGCATCGTCGAGTTGTCGCCGCACGGCGGCGACTGGGCACACCGACTGGAGAGCATGTGAACCTGACCGAGCTGCTGCCCGCCGAGTGGCGTGCCGAGCTGACCCCCCACCTCGACGACGCCGCGACCACCGCTCTGGGCCGATGGGTGGCGGAGGAGTATGCGACGCAGACCATCTACCCGCCGGTGGAGGACCTGTTCGCGGCGTACCGGCTGTGTTCCCCGGAGCAGACCCGGGTGCTGATCCTGGGTCAGGACCCTTATCACGGGCCGGGCCAGGCGCACGGTCTCAGCTTCAGCGTGCGTGACGGGGTCCGCCGGCCGCCGTCGCTGAGCAACGTCTTCAAGGAGCTCAACGAGGACCTCAACGTGCCCAAGCCGGCGGGCGGCGACCTGACCGGGTGGGCGCGGCAGGGTGTGCTGCTGCTCAACGCGGTTCTGACGGTCCGGGCGGGCAAGGCCGGATCGCACGGCAACAAGGGCTGGGAGGCGTTCACCGACGCCACCATCAAGGCCCTCAACGAGCGTGACGAGCGGATCGTCTTCATGCTCTGGGGCAGCTATGCGAAGAAGAAGGCGGCGCTGGTCACCAACCCGGTGCACGCGATCCTGGAGGCCGGCCACCCGAGCCCGCTGAACCGGGTCGGGTTCCTCGGCAGCCGTCCGTTCAGCGCGGCCAACAAGGCGCTGGCCGACGGCGGACGGCCGGTCATCGACTGGGACCCACGGGCCACCGTCTAGGGTCACCCTGTGCTGGTACTGGCTCTGGACACCGCAACCCCCGCCTCGACGGCCGCGCTCGTCGAGGTGACCGTGGACGGTCTGACCGGGGTGGCGGAGCGGCGCACCGTCGATCCGCGCGCCCACGGGGAGCGGCTCGCTCCGGAGATCGCCGCCGTGCTCGCCGACGCCGGGCTCCGGCCGCGGGACGTCACCGCGATCGTGGCCGGTGTCGGGCCGGGGCCCTTCACCGGGCTGCGCGTCGGGCTGGCCACGGCGGCGAGCATGGGGCAGGCGCTGGGCATCCCGACGTACGCGGTGTGCTCGCTGGACGCCCTGGGGCGCGCGGCCGGGCCCGGCCGGGTGCTGATCGCCACCGACGCCCGGCGCCGCGAGGTGTATTTCGCGACGTATGCGGACGGTGAGCGGGTGACCGGGCCGGAGGTGGCCAAGCCGGCCGACGTGGCCGCCCTGGTGCGCGGCGCCACCGGTGGTTCGCTGCCGGCCGGGGTGCTGGTCGGCGCCGAGGAGGCGGGCGGCGGCACGTCGATGGCCGGGCTGGTCGAGCGGGTGGCCGGCGAGGGCGCCCTGAAGTACGGGGACGTGTTCGGCGTGCCGGTCGAGGAGCACCTGCTCTACCCGCCGGGGGCGGCGCTGGTCGCGCTCGCGGCCGAGCGGATCCGGGCGGGCGCGCCGGGCGAGGCGCTGACGCCGCTCTACCTGCGCCGGCCGGACGCGGTGGAGCCGAGCGCCCGCAAGGCGGTGCTCACCTGATGAGCGCCGAGACCCCGGCACCCGCGAGCCCGCCCCAGGCCCAAGCCGCCGTGGGCCCGGCGGCCGGGAGCCCGGCGGCCGCGGACTATGTGATCGAGCGTTTCCGCTGGTGGCACATCGACGAGGTGATGCCGATCGAGGAGGACCTCTTCGGGCCGGAGAAGTGGTCCCCCGCCATGTTCTGGAACGAGCTGGCCACCCGCCAGTTCTACCTGGTCGCCACGGAGGCGGGCGGCGCGGTGGCCGGCTATGCCGGACTGTCCGTGGTGGACGAGCACGAGTCCTGGGTGCAGAACATCGCGGTCCGCCGGGACGCACAACGGCGGGGGATCGGCCGCGGCCTGCTGGAGGCGCTGCTCGCCGAGGCGGCCCGGCGCGGCGCCCGTAAGACGCTGCTCGAGGTGGCCGTGGACAACGCGGCCGCGCAACGGCTCTACGCCGAGTACGACTTCGAGCCGGTCGGGATCCGGCGCGGCTACTACCAACCCAGCAACACGGACGCCCTGGTGATGATGCGCGATGCGTGACGAACCCCTGGTCCTCGGGATCGAGACCTCCTGCGACGAGACCGGTGTCGGCATCGTGCGCGGGCACACCCTGCTCGCCGACGCGCTGGCCTCCAGTGTGGACCAGCACGCCCGCTTCGGTGGGGTGGTGCCGGAGGTGGCCAGCCGGGCGCACCTGGAGGCGCTGGTCCCGACCATGCAGCGGGCCCTCGACGAGGCCGGGGTGACCCTCGCCGACATCGACGCGATCGCCGTCACCAGCGGGCCCGGCCTGGCCGGCGCGCTGCTGGTCGGGGTGGCCGCGGCGAAGGGGTACGCGCTCGCCGCCGAGAAGCCGATCTACGGCGTGAACCACCTGGCCGCGCACGTGGCGGTGGACACCCTGGAGCACGGCCCGCTGCCCGAGCCGGCGGTGGCGATGCTGGTGTCCGGCGGCCACTCCTCGTTGCTGCTGGTCGACGACCTGACCGCGGGCGTGACGCCGCTCGGGGCGACCATCGACGACGCGGCCGGGGAGGCCTTCGACAAGGTGGCCCGGCTGCTCGGCCTGGGCTTCCCGGGCGGGCCGATCATCGACCGGGCGGCCCGCGAGGGCGACCCGGCGTCGATCGCGTTCCCGCGGGGGCTGACCGCCGCGAAGGACCTGGCGGCGCACCGGTTCGACTTCTCCTTCTCCGGGCTCAAGACGGCCGTGGCCCGCTGGGTGGAGAGCCGGGAGCGGGCCGGTGAGCCGGTGCCGGTGGCGGACGTCTCGGCGAGCTTCCAGGAGGCGGTCTGTGACGTGCTCACCGCCAAGGCGATCGACGCCTGCCGGGCCAACGGGGTGGGCACCCTGGTGATCGGCGGTGGGGTGGCGGCCAACTCGCGACTGCGCGTGCTCGCCGAGGAACGCGCCGCGAAGCACGGGATCGCGGTCCGCGTACCCCGTCCGGGTTTGTGCACTGACAACGGCGCGATGGTCGCCGCACTCGGCTCGCATCTGGTGCGGGCCGGCGTCGCCCCGAGCCGCCTGGATCTGCCCGCGGATTCCGCGATGAGTTTGACCGCGGTGAGTGTGCCGGGGTAGGAAGCGTTCATGATCGCGCGGATGTGGGAGGTGCGGGCCTCGCGCAGTGGCTTCGACGAACTGCTGGCCTGGGTCTGCGACACGGCGGTGCCGGCTCTGGAGGTACTGCCACAACATGTGTCGAGTGACGTCTATTCGTCCACCGATCATCGCATCGTCGTCATCACCAAATGGCGCAATACCCCGGAGAGCCTGCTGACGCCGCCGGAGAAGCTGGTGGCACGCGCTCCGCACGTCTGGGATTTCACCCCCGTCGATCGCTGACCCTCGCCGTCGGCGCGTCGCGGCCCTTACCGTCGGGTCCTGATGCGAAGACTGCCCGTCACCGATCCCGGCACACCCGACTCCCGGTCCGCCGCTCGATATCTGTTCTGGCTGGTCCGGCGCTCCCGGCTGACGGTCGCGGCGGCGGCTCTGCTGGCGATCGCCTGGATGGGCTGTCAGGCCCTGGTGCCCGCCCTGGTGGGCCGGGCGGTCGACGCCGCCGTGACGCGCGACGCCGCGGCCCTGCTCGCCGGAGCGCTGCTGCTGCTCGGCGTCGGTGTGGTTCAGGCGCTGACCGGCATCACCCGGCACCGGTTCGCGGTGACCAACTGGCTGGCCGCCGCCTTCCGGACCGTGCAGGTGGTGGTCCGGCAGGCGAACCGGCTCGGATCCACCCTGCCGCGACGGCTGGACGCGGGCGAGGTGGTCGCGATCGGCACCTCGGACATCACCCACATCGGCGGCGCCGTCGACATCACCTCACGCGGCGCCGGCTCGCTGCTGGCCGTGGTCACGATCACCGTGGTGCTGCTGCGCACCTCGGTGCCGCTGGGCCTGATCGTGCTGGTCGGGGTGCCGTTGTTGATGCTCGTGGTGGGCCTGCTGATCCGGCCGCTGCACCGGCGGCAGAAGGCGTACCGGGAGAGCCAGGGCCGTCTGACCGGCCGGGCCGCGGACCTGGTCGGCGGGCTGCGGGTGCTGCGCGGCGTGGGCGGGGAGTCGACCATGGCGGCGCGCTACCGCGCCGAGTCACAGGCGCTGCGCGCGGCGGGGGTACGCACGGCGCGCGTCGAATCGCTGCTGGAGGCGGCCCAGGTGCTGCTGCCCGGGGCGTTCCTGGTGCTGGTCACCTGGCTGGGCGCCCGGTTCGCGGCGGACGGGCGGATCACCGTGGGGCAGTTGGTGTCGTTCTACGCGTACGCCGCCTTCCTGGTCGCCCCGCTCCGCCAGCTCACCGACGTGCTGGACAAGATGACCCGGGGCCACGTGTCGAGCCGCCGGGTGGTGGCCATGCTCCAGGTGGAGGGCGACCTGCCGGATCCACCGGAGCCGGTCCCGCTGCCCTCGGGTGAGCTGGCCGACTCCGGGTCGGGGGTGCGGATCCCGCCGGGCCGGCTGACCGCGATCGTGGCGTCCACGCCGGCCGACGCGGCCCGGATCGCCGACCGGCTCGGCCGGTACGCCGACGGCGCCACGATGAACGGTGTGCCACTGTCGGCCGTGGCACTGGCCGAGGTGCGGGACCGGATCCTGGTCGTCGACAACGACGCCCACCTCTTCTCCGGACGGCTCGGCTCCGATCTGGACCCGGACGGCCGCGGCGGCGTCGCCCGGGCGCTCGCGGCCGCCGGCGCCACCGACATCGTCGACGCGCTCCCGAACGCCCTGGACACCGTGACGGCCGACCGCGGCCGCTCGTTCTCCGGCGGCCAGCAGCAGCGGCTGCGCCTGGCCCGCGCGCTGATCGCCGACCCCGAGGTGCTGATCCTGGTGGAGCCGACGAACGCCGTCGACGCCCACACCGAGGCCCGCATCGCCGAGCGGCTGCGCGCCGCCCGCAGCGGCCGGACCACCGTGGTCTGCACGTCCAGCCCGCTGGTGCTGAGCCGCACCGATCACGTCTGCTACGTCGAGGACGGCCGGCTGGTGGCCGCCGGCCGGCACCGGGACCTGCTTCGCGGTGAACCCGGCTACGCCCGGATGGTGCTGCGCGAGGAGAAGCAGTGACCCGCCTGCTCCCGGTGGCGAGCGCCGTGCAGGCCCGCCGGTACGCCCGTGACCTGATCCGCCGCTACCCGGCCATGTTCCGCGCCACGGTCGCCCTGCACGCGGCCGCCGCCCTGGCCGGGCTGGCCGGCCCGCGACTGCTCGGCGACATGGTGCAGGGCATCCACGACGGCGTGCCGCTGGACCGGTTGGACCGGCTGGCACTGATGATCGGCGGATTCGTGCTGGCCCAGTCCGTGCTGATCCGGTTCGCCCATCTGGCCTCGGCCCGGCTGGGGGAGCGGGTGCTGGCCCGGCTGCGGGAGGAGTTCGTGACCCGGGTGCTGGGCCTGCCGCTGTCCACCGTGGAGGCGGCCGGCTCCGGTGACCTGCTGACCCGGACCACCCGGGATGTCGACGCACTGTCCAAATGCGTCCGTTTCGCGGTGCCGGAGACCCTGATCGCGCTGATCACCCTGCTTCTCGTGGTGGCGGCGCTGTTACTGGTCAGCCCGGTGTTCGCGGTGCCGCTGCTGATCGGGGTGCCGATCATGACGGTGGGCACCCGGTGGTACCTGCGGCACGCCCCGCGCGGCTATCTCCGGCAGAACGCCGCCTACTCGGACGTGACCGAGGGGCTCACCGAGACGGTCGAGGGCGCCCGGACGGTCGAGGCCATGCGACGGCAGCTGCAGCGGGCCGGGCGCACCGACGCGGACCTGCGGCGGTCGTGGCGGGCCGAGCGGTACACGCTGCGCCTGCGGACCGTGTGGTGGCCGGTCATCGAGATCAGCTACGTGCTGCCGATGGTGCTCACCCTGCTCGCCGGAGGCCTGCTCTACCTGCACGACACGGTGACCCTGGGTGAGCTGACCGCCGCGGTGGTCTACGTGCAGCAGCTGGTCGATCCGCTGGACCGGCTGGTCGGCTGGCTGGACGAGCTGGAGGTGGGCGGGGCCGCCCTGGCCCGGTTGCTGGGCGTGACCGCCGATCCGCAGCCGCAGCCGGCCGTGACCACGGCGCCGGACGGGACCCGCGTCGAGCTGTGCGGCGTCCGGTTCGGCTACGAGCCGGGCCGGGAGGTGCTGCACGGCGTCGACCTGGTCCTGGAACCGGGCGAGCGACTCGCCGTCGTCGGTGTCTCCGGCGCCGGCAAGTCCACCCTGGGCCGTCTGCTCGCCGGTGTGTACCAGCCCACCTCGGGGACCATCACGGTCGGCGGGACGCCGCTGGCCGCTCTGCCGCCGGAACGGCTGCGCGCCGAGGTCGCGCTGGTCACCCAGGAGCACCACGTCTTCGTGGGCACGCTCCGCGACAACGTCGCGATGGTGCGTCCCGGCGTCCATGAGGGCGAGGTACGGGCAGCGCTCACCGCCGTACAGGCCCTGCACTGGGCGGACGCGCTGCCGGACGGGCTGGACACGGTCGTCGGCGCCGGCGGGCATCCGCTCTCCCCGGCCCAGGCGCAGCAGGTGGCTCTGGCCCGGCTGGTGATCGCCGACCCGCACACCCTGGTGCTCGACGAGGCCACCGCGATGCTGGATCCGCGGGCCGCCCGGGATCTGGAACGTTCGCTGGCCGCGGTGGTCAGCGGGCGGACGGTGGTGGCCATCGCGCACCGGCTCTTCTCGGCGCACGACGCGGACCGGGTCGCCGTCGTGGAGGACGGGCGGATCACCGAACTGGGGCCGCACGACGAGCTGGTGGCGGCGGGCGGGGCCTACGCGGCGCTGTGGCGGTCCTGGCAGGGCGGCACCGAGCCGGCCGAGATGTCCGAGCACGCGTAGCCGTACCCCGGAAAAGGAAAGGGCGCGCCCCGGAGAGCGCGCCCTTCACATCGAAGCCCGACCCGGTCAGAAGCCCGGACCGTGCTGGTGGCCGTGCCCGTGACCGTGGCTGTGGCCGTGCCCACCGGCGCCGGCCGGAGCCGCCTCGGCCGGCTTCTCCACCACGAGGCTCTCGGTGGTCAGCAGGAGACCGGCGATCGAGACGGCGTTGGAGACCGCGTTGCGGGTCACCTTCACCGGGTCGATGATGCCGGCCGCGGCCAGGTCGACGTACTCGTCGGTGGCCGCGTTGAGGCCGTGGCCCCAGCCCAGCTCGCCGACCTTGCCCACCACGACGTAGCCGTCGTGACCGGCGTTCTGCGCGATCCAGCGCAGCGGCTCGACCAGCGCCTTGCGGACGATGCCGACGCCGAGCGCCTCCTCGCCGCTGAGGCCCAGGTTGCCCTCGAGGTCCTTGGAGACCTGCGCGAGTGCGGCGCCGCCGCCCGGGACGGTGCCCTCCTCGACGGCCGCCTTGGTCGCCGCGATGGCGTCCTCGATGCGGTGCTTGCGCTCCTTCATCTCGACCTCGGTGGCCGCGCCGACCTTGATCACCGCGACGCCGCCGGAGAGCTTGGCCAGCCGCTCCGCGAGCTTCTCACGGTCCCAGTCGGAGTCGGACGCCTCGATCTCCTTGCGGATCTGCGCGACCCGGTCGGCGACGTCGGACGAGTTGCCGCCACCGTCGACGATCGTGGTGTTCTCCTTGTCGACGACGATCCGCCGGGCGCTGCCCAGCGACTCGATGCCGACCTGGTCGAGCTTGTAGCCCAGCTCGGGGGCGATCAGCTCGCCGCCGGTGGCGATCGCCAGGTCCTGGAGGATCGCCTTGCGGCGGTCACCGAAACCGGGCGCCTTCACCGCGGCGACCTTGATGGTCTTGCGCAGCGAGTTGACCACCAGGGTGGACAGGGCCTGGCCCTCGACGTCCTCCGCGACGATCAGTAGCGGCTTGCCGGTCTGGAGCACCTTCTCCAGCAGCGGAAGCAGTTCCTCGATGCTGGAGATCTTCTGGGTGGTGAGGAGGATGTGCGCGTCCTCCAGCACCGCCTCCTGCGACTCGGCGTCGGTCACGAAGTTCGGCGAGATGAAGCCCTTGTCGAACTGGAGACCCTCGGTCACCTCGAGCTCGGTCTGGAGCGCCGAGCCCTCCTCGACGGTGATGACACCGTCGCGGCCGACCCGGTCCATCGCGTCGGCGATGAGCTTGCCGATGTTCGCGTCCTGCGCCGAGATGGTGGCGACGTTGGCGATCGCCTTGTGGTCGGCGACCTCGACGGCCTTGGCCAGCAGCGCCTTGGACACGGCCTCGGCGGCCTGGTCCATGCCCCGCTTGAGGCCGATCGGGTTGGCGCCCGCGGTCACGTTGCGCAGGCCCTCGCGGACCAGCGCCTGCGCGAGAACGGTCGCCGTGGTGGTCCCGTCACCGGCGACGTCGTTGGTCTTGGTCGCCACCTCCTTGACGAGCTGCGCGCCGAGGTTCTCGTACGGGTCGGTGAGCTCGATCTCCTTGGCGATGGTCACGCCGTCGTTGGTGATCGTGGGAGCGCCGAACTTCTTGTCCAGGACGACGTTGCGCCCGCGCGGCCCGAGGGTGACCTTGACCGTGTCGGCGAGCGTGTTGACGCCGTGCTCCAGGAGGTGCCGGGCGTCGTCAGAGAAGCTGAGGATCTTCGCCATGTATTGGTCCCTTCACGCACGGGCGCCCTGCCCCGAGAACCGGAACAGGGCGCCTGCACAGACGTTAGGTCTTACTTCTCGATGACCGCGAGGACGTCGCGGGCGGAGAGCACCAGGTACTCCTCGCCGGCGTACTTGACCTCGGTGCCGCCGTACTTCGAGTAGAGAACAACGTCGCCGACCTTGACGTCGAGCGGGACGCGGTTGCCCTTGTCGTCGATCCGGCCGGGGCCGACGGCGAGGACGGTGCCCTCCTGGGGCTTCTCCTTGGCGGTGTCGGGGATCACGATGCCGGAGGCGGTCGTGGTCTCAGCCTCGTTCGCCTGGACCACGATGCGGTCCTCGAGCGGCTTGATCGCAACCTTGGTCGCGGTAGTCACGGGCATACCCTCCTGGGTACAGGTTTCGCCGGCCTTGAACCAGGCCGGTCAATGCCTCATGCCACCGGGCGGGGCCGTCGTCGCGGGTGCCGGTCCGCCTGGTGCCTAACCGCACGGACGGGCCGGGCGGCTGGCACCCTCATGGTGAGAGTGCTAACCGGAGACTATGCCGGAACTAGCACTCCGTCAACCAGAGTGCCAACCTGTCACGCCAGGGAGAATGCCTGACGTGACACCTGAGTTGTTGCAACTATTGCGGACCCCGGAGGGGTCGAAAGCCCTGGCCGTGGCGGCCGAGGTGACCGGCGGTGAGCCGCTCGCCGCGGCCTCGGCCATGCGGGCCCGGGGCTTCGGCGCGGAACTCGCCGCGGCCGCCTTGACCCAGGCTAGTTTGCGTGGGCGCGCCGCAGGCAAGTTCGGCCCGGACGCCGCCGCGATGTTCTTCACCCGGGCCGGGCTGGAGCAGGCGACGCGCGCGGCCGTCGCGGACCGGCGGGCGGCGCGGCTCGCCGCCGCCGGCGTTGAGACCCTCGCCGATCTGGGGTGCGGGCTGGGCTCCGACGCGCTGGCGGCGGCCCGGCACGGCATCTCCGTGTACGCCGTGGACGCCGACCCGCTGACCGCCGCCCTGGCCGCCGCGAACGCCGAGGCCGCCGGGCTGTCCGGCCGGATCACCGTGGAGTGCGCGGACGCGACCACGGTCGAGGTCGAGCGGTACGGCGCGGTCTTCGCCGACCCGGCCCGCCGCCAGGCCGGCCGGGGCCGGGTGTTCGATCCGAAGGCCTACTCGCCGCCGTGGGACTTCATCGCCGGCCTGCCCGTACGGGTGCCCCGCACGGTGCTGAAACTGGCGCCCGGCATCGACCACGCTCTGCTGCCGCCGGGTGCCGAGGGGGAGTGGGTCAGTGTCGGCGGCGACCTGGTCGAGGCGGCCTTCTGGTGCGGCCCGCTGGCGTCCGCGGAGCGCCGGGCCACCCTGATCAGCGGCTCCGAGGTGACCGGGCTGACCGGCTCGGGCATGGAACGGGCGCCGGTCGGCCCGGTCGGCGCCTGGATCTACGACCTCGACCCGGCGGTGATCCGTTCGCACCTGGTCGCCGAGTTCGCCGCGAGTGTGGGCGGGTGGCTGGCCGACCCGGAGATCGCCTACGTCTACACCGACGAGCCGGTGGACACGCCGTTCGCCCGCCGCCTCGGGGTGACCGACGTGCTGCCGTTCTCGCTCAAGCGGCTGCGGGCGCTGCTGCGCGAGCGGGGCGTCGGGGTGCTGGAGATCCGCAAGCGCGGTTCGGCGCTGGTGCCCGACCAACTGCGCAAGGATCTCAAGCTGTCCGGTCCGAACACGGCGGGCCTGCTGCTGACCCGGGTGGAGGGGGCTCCCACGGCGCTCCTGACAACAACGGCGTAACAGGTCGGAATCGGACGTGCGCGGAGATCGGCCGCGGTAGTACCGTGCCGCGCATGGTCAAGAAAGCGGCCGGCACGCCGGCCACCGCCTTGCTCACCGCGGAGCGGGTGGCACACACCCTGCATCCGTACGACGTGTCGCCGGACGCCCCGCAGTACGGGGCGCTGGTGGCGCAGGCCCTCGGGGTCGAGCCGCACCGGCTGTTCAAGACGCTGGTGGCCGAGGTGGACGGCCGGCTCGTGGTCGGGGTGGTGCCGGTGACCGGCGATCTCGACCTGAAGGCGCTGGCGTCCGCGGCCGACGGCAAACGCGCGATCCTGGCCGACCGGGCCGCCGCCGAGCGCAGCAGTGGGTACGTGCGGGGCGGGATCAGCCCGCTCGGCCAGCGCAGACGACTGCCGACCGTGATCGATGACTCGGTCGACGGGCTGGCGACGATGTACGTCTCGGCCGGCCGCCGCGGCTTGCAGGTGGCGCTGGCGCCCGTCGATCTCATCCGGCTGACCGGTGCGACGGTCGCCCCGATCCGAGCGGCCGGATCTTAGTACCCGTCCGTTCTTCGCGGTTCGGCGCCCGGTCGGCGAAAATACTACCTAGCGTTACGGTATGCCGATCGCGGGGCGACCTTGAGGGGTTGGACGGCGCCCTGGTGGCACGGGCGTGTTGCCGGATTGTTATCCCTCGCTACGAGATAGACGGCCGTTGCGGCTTGTGTTCTCGGCCACGTTGGGAATACGTTGCCGGGCACAACAAACCGGTTCCTCATCCATCGGCGCTACGCAGAGACACGGTGCTCCCAGGCGCCAATTCTCTGAAAAATCCGACACAAGGCCCCGGATTTACCCCCCGAAAGGAAATAAGGGATGCGTAAGGGACTGTTCGCCCTTGCCGCGGTCGGCCTGATGGCCGGCAGCATGGCCGCTTGCGGCACCGACGACGGTGGCGACACCGGCACCGACACCGGCACCAAGAGCTCCGCGGGCAAGGTCGGTGTGATCCTGCCCGACACCAAGAGCTCGGCCCGCTGGGCGACCGCCGACTTCAAGTACCTGACCGAGGCGTTCAAGGCGGCCGGTGTCGAGGCCGACATCCAGAACGCCGAGGGTGACAAGACCCGGTTCACCACGATCGCCGACGGCATGATCGCCAGCGGCGTCAAGGTCCTGGTCATCGTCAACCTGGACTCCGGCACCGGTAAGGCCGTCCTGGAGAAGGCGAAGACCGCGGGTATCGCGACCATCGACTACGACCGCCTCACCCTCGGCGGCGGCGCGAACTACTACGTGTCGTTCGACAACACCGAGGTCGGCAAGCTCCAGGGCCAGGGCCTGGTGGACTGCCTCACCGAGAAGAAGGCGACCAAGCCGGTCGTGTCGTACCTCAACGGTTCGCCGACCGACAACAACGCCACCCTCTTCAAGCAGGGCTACGACTCGGTGCTCAAGCCGAAGTTCGACGCCGGCGAGTACGTCAAGGGCCCGGACCAGGACGTTCCGGACTGGGACAACGCCCAGGGCGGCACCATCTTCGAGCAGCAGCTGACCTCGAACAAGAACATCGCCGGTGTCCTGGCCGCCAACGACGGTCTCGGCAACGCCGCGATCCAGGTGCTCAAGAAGAACAAGCTGAACGGCAAGGTCCCGGTGACCGGCCAGGACGCCACCGTTCAGGGCCTGCAGAACATCCTCGCCGGCGACCAGTGCATGACGGTCTACAAGGCGATCAAGAAGGAGGCCGACGCGGCCGCCGAGCTGGCGATCGCCCTGGCCAAGCAGGAGACCCCGAGCACCGCCACCAAGACGGTTGTCGACCCGGAGAGCAAGGCGGAGGTCAAGTCCGTCCTGCTGACCCCGCAGTCGATCACCGCGGCCAACGTGAAGGACGTCGTCACCGACGGCTTCGTCACGAAGGAAGAGCTCTGCACCGCCGACTTCGCCGAGGCCTGCACCAAGGCCGGCATCTGAGTCTCGGCTGACCACCGAAAGCCGGACACCAACGGCTGAAGGCCGGCGCCGCCCGTGCTCGCGCGGGCGGCGCCGGAGTCGGTTCTACAGAACCTTCCCGTAGTCGGCCCCGCCACGACGAAGTGGCGCAGCCCACGACGGAACCCGGTCACCGAACGAAGGAGAACCATCAGTGGCCGCGACACCCCTCCTGGAGCTGCGCGGGATCGACAAGAGCTTCGGTCCCGTCCAGGTCCTCCACGACGTCGGTCTGAGCGTCTACCCGGGCGAGGTAACCGCCCTGGTCGGCGACAACGGCGCCGGAAAGTCCACGCTGGTCAAGTGCATCAGCGGCATCTACAGCATCGACGCGGGCACGGTCACCTTCGAAGGCCGGGAGGTGTCGGTCCACAACCCCCGGGACGCCGCCGCCCTCGGTATCGAGGTCGTCTACCAGGACCTCGCGCTCTGCGACAACCTGGACATCGTCCAGAACATGTTCCTCGGCCGCGAGAAGAAGCGCGGCATCGTCCTCGACGAGGCGACCATGGAGGAGATGGCCGGCGAGACACTGCGCAGCCTCTCCGTACGGACCGTGAAGTCGCTGCGCCAGCTCGTCTCCAGCCTCTCCGGTGGCCAGCGCCAGACCGTCGCGATCGCCAAGGCGGTGCTCTGGAACAGCCGGGTCGTCATCCTCGACGAGCCGACCGCCGCCCTCGGTGTGGCGCAGACCGCCCAGGTGCTCGAACTGGTCCGCCGGCTCGCCGACAACGGCCTCGGCGTGGTGCTGATCTCGCACAACATGAACGACGTCTTCGCGGTCTCCGACCGGATCGCCGCCCTCTACCTGGGCCGGATGGCCGCCGAGGTGAAGGCCGCCGACGTGACCCACTCCCAGGTCGTCGAGCTGATCACGGGCGGCCGTAGCGGCAACCTCGGCCTGCCCCCGGAGCGACCCTCCGACTTCATCGACATCACGCCGGGAGAGGTCAAGAAGTGACCACCACGACTGAGACGGCCGGTGGCATCCAGGTCGTCAAACCCACCGTCGCGAGCCACACCCGGGACTACTTCGCCCGGATCCGCGGCGGTGACCTCGGCACCCTCCCGGCCGTCCTCGGCCTGCTGGTCCTGGTGCTGATCTTCGGCACCGCCCGGAGCGAGACGTTCCTCAGCGCGCTCAACTTCGCGAACCTGTTCAACCAGAGCGCCCAGATCGTCTTCATCGCCATGGGCCTCGTCTTCGTGCTGCTGCTCGGCGAGATCGACCTCTCCGCCGGGTTCGCCAGCGGCGTCTGCGGCGCGGTCATGGCGATCCTGCTGACCACCCACGGCCTGCCCTGGTACGTGGCGATCCCGGCGGCCATGGTCACCGGCGTCGTCATCGGCCTCGTGCTCGGTGTGCTGGTCGCGAAGCTCGGGATCCCGTCCTTCGTGGTCACGCTGGCCGCCTTCCTCGGCTTCCAGGGCGTCCTGCTGACCCTGCTCGAGGGCGGCAAGAACATCTCGATCACCGACGAGTTCGTCAAGGCGCTGAACAACGGCACCCTGTCGGTGCGCGACAGCTGGCTCTTCGCGATCGTCGGCGTGGGCGGCTTCGCCGCGGCGCAGCTGCTCCGCTGGCGGGGCCGGGTCTCCCGCAACCTGATCGCCGAGCCGCTCGGCATCGTGGCGGCCCGGATCGCCGGGGTCGCGCTGCTGGCCTTCTCCGCCACCTACGTGCTCACCCTGGAGCGGGCCGTCAACAAGGCGATCACCTCGCTCAAGGGCACGCCGATCGTCGTACCGATCATCGTGGTCTTCCTGGTGATCTGGACCTTCGTCCTGGCCCGCACCACCTACGGCCGGCACGTCTACGCGGTCGGTGGCAACGCCGAGGCGGCCCGCCGGGCCGGCATCCCGGTCGACCGCATCCGCATCTCGGTCTTCGTGATCTGCTCGTTCATGGCGTCGATCGGCGGAATCCTGGTCGTCAGCCGGCAGAGTTCCGTCGACCCGAACACCGGTGGCAGTAACATCCTGCTCTACTCGGTCGGTGCGGCGGTCATCGGCGGCACCAGTCTCTTCGGCGGCAAGGGCAAGGTCATCTATGCGGTCATCGGTGGTGCGGTCATCATCGTCATCGAGAACGGCATGACCCTGCTGGGCCTCAACTCCGGCGTGAAGTTCATCTTCACCGGCCTCGTGCTGCTGGCGGCGGCGAGCGTCGACGCCCTGGCCCGGCGCAGAGCAGCGGCAACGGGTAGTTGATGATGCAGGATCCCGTGCGGGGGACGGGACGCTGATGCGGGCCGGGCCCAGCCAGGAAGACGTACGCCGGCACAACCTCGGGACGCTGCTGCGCTACGTGCACATGCACGGCGCCACGTCCCGGGCGGAACTCACCACCCGGCTCGGCCTCAACCGCAGCACCATCGGAGCTCTCACCGCCGAACTGATCGGCGCGGGCCTGGTCAGCGAGGCGGCGCCCCGCGAGACCGGCCGGGCCGGGCGACCCTCACTGGTCGTCCGGCCCGAGTCGGGACGGGTGTACGCCTACGCGCTCAGCATCGAGGTGGACCGCCTGCGTGCCGCCCGGATCGGGCTCGGCGGCCGGATCCTCGAGCAGTACGAGACCGAGCGCCCACCCGGGATGACCGCCCCCGAGGCGGTCCGCCCGCTCTCCCACTTCGTGGCCACCATGCGCTCCGGGGCCCCCGACGACGGCCGTTGCGTGGGCACCGGCCTCGCGGTCGCCGGCATGGTCCGCCGCGAGGACGGCATGGTCCGCCTCGCCCCCACCATCGGCTGGGTGGAGGAGCCGGTCGGCGCGGCCGTCCGCTCCGAGCTCGGCGAGTTCGGCAAACTGACGGTCGGCAACCACGCCGACGTGTGCGCGCTCGCCGAGCACGCGCGCGGGGCCGCGGTCGGTTCGGACAACGTCCTCTATCTGTACGGGGACGTCGGCGTCGGCGCCGGGATCGTGGCCGGTGGGCGCCGGGTCACCGGGCACGGCGGGTACGGCGGCGAGGTCGGTCACATGGTCGTCAACCCGTACGGGCGGCCGTGCAGCTGCGGCTCCCGCGGCTGCTGGGAGACCGAGATCGGCGAGCACGCCCTGCTCCGCCTCGCCGGGCGCGACGACCGCAGCGGCCGGGACGCGGTCCTCGCCGTGGTGGACGCCGCGATGCGCGGGGACAGCCAGGCCCAGCACGCGCTGCGGCAGGTCGGCGACTGGGTCGGGTTCGGCGTCGGCAACCTGGTCAACATCTTCAACCCCGAGGTGGTCATCTTCGGGGGCACGCTGCGGGACGTCTACCTGGGCGCCGCGGCGCAGATCCGCAGCCGGCTCAACGCCGTGGGGCTGCCCGCCTGCCGGGAGCACGTCCGGTTGCGCACCCCGGAGCTGGGCACCGACGCGGCCCTGATCGGGGCGGCCGAGCTGGCCTTCGACCACCTGCTCGACGACCCTCTCGTGTCCTGAGTAGGCGATCACCCGGAATCCGCCGGTGATCGCGGGAGATCTATGCTGCCCGCCATGCTTCCGCGTCAATCGAATCTGGACCCGGCGGCCGCGTACCCGAAGATCACCGCCCTGCGGGCCGCGCTGGACGCCGGGGACTGGCCGGCCTGCCGGGAGCTGCTCGACGCCGCCGAACAGGCGGAACGTAGCTACCTGACGGCGGCCGTCGCCGACGTGGACGGCCTGGAGGACTTCCTGCGCGGCGTGCTGCGCGGCGATCCGGGCGACGGTACGGCCGGTGCCCTGCTGGGCCAGTATCTGGTCGAGGCGGCCTGGCGGATCCGGACCAGGGCCCGGGCCGAGCACGTGAGCCGGGAGCAGTTCGTGGCGTTCCGGGCCGGACTCGTCGAGGCTGAGCGGGTGCTCGTCGACGCCGCCGCCCGCAGCCCGAGGGATTCCGCGATCTGGACCGCCCGGCTGGTCACCGCTCGTGGTCTGCAACTCGGTCTGCCCGAGATCCGCCGCCGCTACGGCCGGCTCGCCGAGATCGATCCGCACCACCTGCCCGGCCAGCAGCAGATGCTGCAGAGTCTCTGCACCAAGTGGTACGGGGACGCCGCGCTGACGTACGAGTTCGCGAAGGAGGCGGCCGCCGCCGCGCCCGCCGGAGCACCGAACCCGGTCCTGCTGGCGGAGGCCTACATCGAGCACTCCGAGGTGGTCACCGACGTCGACCGGGTGCGGGCCGAACTGCGTGAGGCCGCCATGCGCTCGGTGTGGCACCCGGACTTCCGGCGTACCCACGGCTGGGTTCGGACGATGAGCACCTTCGCGATGGCCTTCGTCCTGCTCGACGATCAGCCGGCCGCGGCCTCCCTCTTCGACGCGCTGGGCGGGCTGGGCTCCCGGTGGCCATGGGAGTACCTCGGCGATCCGGCCGCGACGATCGAGAAGTTCCGGGCACGGGCGGGAGGTAACACGTGATCAAGCGGTTGGAGGTCGACGGAGTTCCGGCGGTCCTGGGCCCGGCGAGCGGGCCGACGCACGCCGGCCTGGTCTTCCGGGTCGGCACGGCGGACGAGCCACTGGCCCGGCGCGGCCTCACCCGGCTCGTCGAGCACCTGGTCACCGACGGGTTGGGCACCGACGGACGGCAGCTCGGGGCCACCGGCGCCGAACACACCTTCTTCCACATGCACGGCACGCCCACCGAGGTCGCCGAGTTCCTCACCGGCGTGTGCGGGGCGCTGCGGAACCCGCCGGCGGCCCGGCTCGCCACGGTGCGGCAGCTCGTCCAGGGCACGCCGCCGGACCGTGACCCGCTGCCCATGTGGCGGCACGGCGCCCGCGGCTTCGGCGTGCCCAGCTACCCCGAGTGGGCCCTCCCCGGGATCACCGAGGACGACGTACGGGAGTGGATCGCCCGCTACTTCACCAGGGAGAACGCCGCACTCTGGGTGGCCGGTGAGGAGATCCCGGAGGGGCTGGTCCTGAACCTGCCGTCCGGTGAGCGGCGGCCCGCGCCGACCGTCACCACCGAGCTGCCGGTCACCCCGGCCTTCTTCTCCCGCGCCGGCGGGACCATCGCCTGGGACACCGTGGTCCGCCGGGAGGCCCGGGCCGCGGTCTTCGCCACCGTGCTGGAACGCCGGATGATGAACGACCTGCGCCGCCGCGACGGCATCTCCTACCAACCCCACACCGAGTACGTCCCGCGCGCTGACGGCACCGCCCGGATCATCGCGGTCGCCGACGCGCTGCCGGAGAAACAGGAGGCGGCGCTCGGCGGCCTGATCGACGTGCTCGCCGCGATGCGGGCCGGGCAGATCGACCCGGACGAGGTGGCGACCGTCGTCAAGCTGACCTGCGAGGGGCTGCGCGACTCCGAGTCGCGTGGGGCCCGGTTGCCCGGCCAGGCGTTCAACCTGCTCTCCGGCCGTGAGGTGCAGACCCTGGAGGAGGCGCTGGCCGAGGTGCGCGCGGTCACCGCCGAGGACGTGACCGAGGTGGCGGCCGCCGCGTACGACGCCGGTCTGCTGATGACCCCGCCCGGGAGCAGCGCCGACTGGGCCGGGTACACCGCGGCCCCCGAGATGTCGGAAGCCGCGCTTCCCGGCCGTGTGCACCGCGGGCGCAAGGACCGCGGCCTGCGCCTGATCAGCGGGGACGAGGGGATCAGCGTGACCGGGTACGGCCAGGTCGCGTCGGTCCGCTGGGACGAGTGCGCGCTGCTGCTCGCCTGGCCGGACGGCGGGCGGTGGATGATCGGCCTGGACGCGGTGACGGCCCGGATCGAGCCGACCCTCTACCGGGGCGCCGACCGGGTGGTACGGGAGATCGACGCCCGGATCCCGGCCCGCCTGCGGATCGACATGCCGCCCCGGGACCGCGTCGCCATCCCGCAGCCGGAGGCCCCGCACCGCGAGCCACGGCTGGCGGCCTGGCGGGCGCGCTGGGGGCCGTACTTCGCCCTGCTCTTCTTCGGCCCGTTCGTGCTTCTGGGCCTGGGCACTCTGGTGTGGCTGCTGGCCGAGTCCGTGATCGAGCGGCGGTTCGAGGGGGAGGCCGTGCTGGGGGCCGTCGGCCTGACGGCGATGTTCGGGTGGCTCTGCCTGGACTCGGTGGTCGAGCTGCGCCGGCGCTGGGCGGTAAGATGGATGCTGCGCCGTGAATGACCCGTTCGAGGTCGACGGGATTCCCGCTCTGCTCGCGCCGACTACCGGCCCGATGCACGCCGGCCTGGTCTTCCGGGTCGGTCACGCCGACGAGCCGCTGGCCCGGCGCGGCATCACGCACCTCATCGAGCACCTCGCGCTGTTCTCCTTCGGGGTGGCCGACTACCACTACAACGGGACCACCGGCGTCGAGCACACCTTCTTCCACATGCAGGGCGCCGAGGACGACATCGTGGCCTTTCTGCACGGGGTCTGCGCCGGGCTGCACGACCTGCCGATGCACCGGCTCGCGACCGAGAAGGAGATCCTGCGGACCGAGGAGAACGGCCGCGGTGAGGGCGCGGCCGACGCCCTCGCGCTGTGGCGGCACGGGGCCCGCGACTACGGCATGCCCGGCTACCCGGAGTGGGGCCTGACCGGGCTCACCCCCGACGACCTGCGGGCCTGGACGGCCCGCTACTTCAACCGGCAGAACGCGGCGCTCTGGATCGCCGGGTCCGGCGTGCCCGCCGGCCTCGAGCTCAAACTTCCCGAGGGCACGCGCCGGCCGGCGCCCACTCCCTCCTCCACCCTTCCAGTACGCCCGGCGTACTTCGCCGGCGGCTCCGACGTCGTGGCCTGGGACGCCGTGGTGGAGCGTGGCCAGAGCACCGCGGTCTTCGCCGACCTGCTGAAACGGTCGCTGTTCCGGTCGCTGCGCCAGGAGAGCGGGCTCTCCTACAACGTGCACACCGAGTACACGCCGCGGGCCGGCGGCCGGGCGCTGCTCACCGCGGTCGCCGACTCGCTGCCGGAGAAGCAGGAGGCCGTGCTCGGCGGCTTCGTCGACGTGCTGGCCGCGGCCCGGCTCGGGCGGTTCGACCCGGCCGAGGTGGCGGTCGTGGCCGGCCGCCGCCGGGAGGAACTGGGCCGCGCCGAGGAGGCCGGCGCCCGTCTGCCCGGCCAGGTGTTCAACCTGCTCGACGGCCGGCCGGTGCAGAGCCTCGACGAGGTGCTCGCCGAACTGGACACGGTCACCCGGGACAGCGTCGCGGCGGTCGCCGCCGCGGCCTGCGCCGACGGCCTGCTCATGACGCCGGGGCGCAGCGAGGCCGACCGGGCCGGGTACACCGCCGCGCCGACCGGGTCCGAGCGGACGGTCGAGGGCGCCACCTACCCGGCGCTCGGCGCCCCGGAGATCCGCCTGACCGTGGGGGAGACCGGCCTCACCCTGGCCCGGGAGGACTCGGCGGTCACGGTTCTCTTCGCCGAGTGCTCGGCCGTGCTCCAGTGGCCGGACGGGGCCCGGCGATTCGTCGGGCACGACGCCATCCACGTGCAGGTCGAGCCGGCCCTCTTCCCGAACGGTCCCGAGGTGATCGCGGCCCTGGACGCCCGCACCCTTCCCGAGCTGCGCGTCCCCATGCCGGCCCGCGGCCCGGACCGGATCCCGCGGCCGCCCGCGCCCACGCCGGCGCAGCGACCGCCCAACGCCGTCGAGCGAATGGTGATCCGGGCGATCCGCCGCGTCCGGGGGCGGTGAGTGGGCCCGGCGCGAGGCAGGATGGTCCGATGAGGGCATCGCTACGCGCCGGACTGGCCGGGATCGCGGCGGCCGCCGCCGCGCTCGGCGTCGCCGAACTGGTCGCGGCCGCGACCGGGTCACGGTCCGCGCCGCTGGTCGCGGTCGGCGGGGTGGTGGTCGACCACGTTCCGGCGCCGGTCAAGGACTTCGGCATCGCGGTCTTCGGGACGCACGACAAGACGGCACTGCTCATCGGTACGGGTCTGCTGCTCGCTGGGTACGCCTACGGGGTCGGTGTGCTGGGCCGGCGGCGGTGGGCGCTCGCGGTCGGCGGGATCGCGCTGTTCGGGGCGGTGGGCGCGGCGGCGGCGCTGACCCGTCCCGGGGCCGGGCCGGGCGCGGTGCTCCCGGCCCTGGTCGGTGCGGCCGTGGCGGTCCTGGTCCTGCACCATCTGCTGCGCCTGTCCCGGGCCGTCGAGCCGGAAGCGGTCCGGGCCGTCGACTCGGCCGCAGTGGGTGCTACCGAGCCGGTGAGTGGGCAGCCACGCCCGGCGGCGGGCGACGGCCCGGACCACGACGGCGGCGGCGCCGGTAGGGCGGGACACGTCGTTGCGGTCGGGGACACGCGAACTCCGTACGAGATAGAAAGAAGCCGCCGCCGATTCGTCCGTGATCTGGGGATCGTGGGTGTGATCGCGGCAGCCGGAGGCGTCGGCGGGCGGCTGCTCACCTCGAGGCGCGCGGTGAGCGCGGCCCGGCAGTCGATCGCGCTCCCGGCGCCGGTGGAGCCCGCCCCGGTGCTGCCCGCGGGCGTCCAGGCGCCCGGCGCGGTGCCCTGGGTCACGCCGAACCGGACCTTCTACCGGATCGACACCGCCCTGGTCACTCCGCAGGTCGACCCGACCACCTGGGAGCTGCGGATCCACGGGATGGTGCGCAATCCGATCACCGTCACCTTCGCCGATCTGCTGCGCCGTCCGATGATCGAGCGCCACCTGACGATCGCCTGCGTGTCGAACGAGGTGGGTGGCGACCTGATCGGCAACGCGCTCTGGCTCGGCACCCCGATCAAGGCGCTGCTCGACGAGGCGGACCCGCTGCCCGAGGCCGATCAGGTGGTGCAGCGGTCGGTGGACGGCTGGACCTGCGGCACGCCGACAGCGGTGCTGCGGGACGGCCGGGACGCGCTGCTGGCGATCGGGATGAACGGCGAGGCGCTGCCGGTCGAGCACGGCTTCCCGGTCCGGATGATCGTTCCCGGACTGTACGGCTACGTGTCCGCCTGCAAGTGGATCACCGAGATCGAACTGACCAGGTTCGCCGACTTCGACGCCTACTGGGTTCCCCGGGGCTGGTCGGCGCAGGCGCCGGTGAAGACGCAGTCACGAATCGACACGCCACGCGACGGCGCCTCGCGTTCGGCCGGCCCGGTCACGGTGGGCGGCGTCGCATGGGCGACACATCGCGGCATCGCCAAGGTCGAGGTGCAGGTCGACGACGGGGAGTGGCGGACCGCCACGCTGGCCGGGGCGGCCTCCGCGGACACCTGGCGGCAGTGGAGCCTCACCTGGGACGCCTCCGCCGGACGGCACACCTTACGGGTACGCGCGACCGATCTCGATGGGGTGACACAGACCCCGGAGGAGGCCCTTCCGGCACCCGACGGGGCGACCGGCTGGCACCAGGTGACAGTCGACATCGGGTAGCTGAAAGCCGCACTTTCGGTCCGACTCGGGAAAGCAAGTCGCTCATACGGTGGCTTGCATGTCCACCAATGCGGTTGAAGAACCGCTGAACCACTCGGCGCGGTCCTCCGCGGAGGACCGTGCCGGAAGCCGTGTGGTGATGCCGCGCTCCGGGCGGCGTCAGGCCGCCGGTGCCTGCCGTTGCGCGGGTACCGCCGTTTTGTGGGGCCGTCCGAGGCGCGCTTCCAGCCGGGTCAGGTCGACCCGTCCGTGACGATCGGCAAGGTCCTCCCAGCCGACCGCGAGCAGCCGCAGCCGCTCCGATTCGCTGAAACCTCCCCAGACACCGTACGGCTCGCGAACGGCGAGGGCGTGCGCGGCGCACTCCGCCCGGACCGGGCACGCGCCGCACATCGTCTTGGCCTTTGCCTCGCGACGACTGCGGGACGACCCGCGCTCGCCGTCGGGGTGGAAGAACTGTGCACTGTCCCGGCCCCGGCAGAGCCCGAGTCTCTGCCAATCCCACAGATCGGCGATGGGCCCGGGCAGTCTGCGAACGTTCGACATCAACACCCTCCTCCCGCGCGGCACCGCGGAGCGTTCGTCGTGAGGGGCCTGACTCAGGCCTTTCGCGGGTGTACCCCGGCTATCGCCGGCTCACACGCAACACGTCGATGTCTTCGTGAGCGGTATGGCAAAGGGGTGGCAAGTCATACCTTTCTTTCCCGTTTTTTCCATCTAAAGCGCGTAATGCTGCGGCCCTCGCGTGATCTCCTCTGAGAGAGAAGGAGGATCACTGTGCGTACCGTCCTCGTGTGCGTCCGAACCCCGCTGGCGGCCCAGACCGTCGCGTCCACCGCGGCCCGGCTCGGCATGACCGGCGTCGTCCGGACCGCGGTCAGCGAGACCGAGGCCATGATCCGACTGGCGGAACGGCCCGCCGAAGTGGTCCTGGCCGACACCGCCGTGACCCGGCCCGACAGCGTCGGCTTCACCCGGCGTGTACTTGCCCGCGCTCCCCAGGCACAAGTGGTGCTCTTCGGTGCCGAAGACCCGCGGGTGGCGGCGGCGGCCGTCGCCGCCGGAGCCCGGGGCGTCATCCGCGGCGTCGAGCACGACCTGGTCAGTGTCGTCGCGAAAGCGCTGCTCCTGCTCCTGCTACCGGTGCGCCCGCAGGGCATGCCGATCAACGGTTCGAACGCGCAGCCGGCCACGGTGGCCGGCGGCGTCCGCAACAACAACTCGCCCGGCGCGCGGGGGCAGTATCAACAGGGGCCCGGCGGCATCGGCGTGCACAACGCGGCGGCGGTGCCGGCCATGCTCGGCCCCAACGCGCCGATGGTTCCGTCACAGCGTGGCGACGCCCCGATCGATCCGGCTACCGGCCGGCCGATGGTGGCGTGGCCCGGCAACGAGGCGGGTGTCGGGATGACCGACGCGCAGCCCGCCGGTCGGCGACTCACGCTCACCGAGCGTGAGTTGCAGGTGCTACGGGGGATGGCGGACGGAAAGAGCAACGCCGAGATCGGCCGGGAACTCTTCGTCTCAGAGGACACCGTCAAGACGCACGCCCGGCGGCTGTTCCGCAAGCTCGGCGCCCGGGACCGCGCACATGCGGTCGCCGCGGGCTTCCGAGCGGGGCTAGTCGCTTAGCTGAGCCTGATTGCTCCGCTTCGCTCCGCGGCAAAACGCCTTGTAACCGGTGACGAGGCAGGTGATTTCCCGCCGCCAGCAAACCCCGCTGGCGTCGGCAAATCACTTGCCTCGTCACCGGCGGCGTTTTGCGGGTCGTTCCGTGGCTACGACCTCGCGGAGACTAGGGGGGTATCGGGTAAAGCTCAGTGCTAATTCTCGTCGTCCGTGCCCTCTGTCAGGGTGTCGTGGACGCCGTCGGCGTATCCACGTGCGTACTCCCAAGTTACGTAGTGGTCGGGGTCCGGATCGTAGGCGGGCTCGTGCACCCGCGGACGGCCGCTGCTCAGCAGATGGCGCAGGTTGCCGCGCAGCAGGTCCCAGTCGAAGTAGTGCGGCTCGTGGCAGTCCTCGCACTCGATCACCAGCCCTCGGATGCCCGTCGGACTGAGCAGCGCCTGGTAGATCTCCAGGTCGGAGAGGTCCTCCAGGACATCCTGCCGCTCGTCCTCGGTCAGCGGTTCGGACTCGGCGTCCTCGTTGAGGTCGTCGAGACCAGCGGCCGGGTCGGTCGGGTCGCCGTTGAACGGGTCGATCGGCTCATCTTGCACCCTCATACCGTACTCACCTCCCGCGTGTGTGTGCTGGCCCGCACGTTCTGTCCGCCGCCCGGGTGCCCCGCCTGGGATGGGTAGGATGATGAACTCCGCCTCTTCTCTAGGGATGATTTGTGGAAACTGACAGCGCTCGTACCGTTCCTCTCGGTCTGACCTTCGACGACGTGCTGTTGCAGCCCGGCGAATCGGACGTCGTGCCCAGCCGGGTCAACACCGTTACGCGCCTGACCAGAAACGTCGAGCTGTCGATCCCGCTGCTCTCCGCGGGCATGGACACCGTCACCGAGGCGCGGATGGCGATCGCCATGGCCCGTCAGGGCGGCATCGGCGTGCTGCACCGCAATCTCTCCGTGGAGGACCAGGCGGCCCAGGTCGACCTGGTGAAGCGCTCCGAGTCCGGCATGATCACCCACCCGATCACCTGCGGGCCGGACGACACGCTCCGCCAGGTGGACGCGCTCTGCGGGCGCTACCGGATCTCCGGCGCCCCGGTGGTCGACGCCGAGGGCGTGCTGGTCGGCATCGTGACCAACCGGGACATGCGGTTCGTCAGCGACTTCGACGCTCACGTGCGCGACGTGATGACGAAGACGCCGCTGATCACCGCCCCGGTCGGGGTGAGCAAGGACGAGGCGCTGGCCCTGCTGGCCCGCCACAAGGTGGAGAAGCTGCCGCTGGTCGACGAGAGCGGTCACCTGCGCGGGCTGATCACCGTGAAGGACTTCACCAAGAGCGAGCAGTACCCGAACGCCGCCAAGGACCCGCAGGGCCGGCTCCGGGTGGCGGCCGCCGTCGGCGTGGGCGACGAGTCGTACAAGCGGGCCCGTGCCCTGATCGACGCCGGTGTGGACGTGGTCATCGTCGACACCGCGCACGGTCACCAGCGCGCCGTGCTGGAGATGGTCGCCCGGCTGAAGAAGGACACCACGATCGACATCGTGGGTGGCAACGTCGCGACGTACGCGGGCGCCAAGGCCCTGGTCGAGGCGGGCGCCGACGCCGTGAAGGTCGGTGTCGGGCCGGGCGCGATCTGCACCACCCGGATCGTCGCGGGCGTGGGTGTGCCGCAGATAACCGCGATCATGGAGGCGTCCCGGGCCTGCCGTCCGGCCGGCGTCCCGGTCATCGGCGACGGCGGTATCCAGTACAGCGGCGACATCGCCAAGGCGATCGTGGCCGGCGCCAGCACCGTGATGCTGGGCAGCCTGCTGGCCGGCTCGGAGGAGAGCCCCGGCGAGCTGATCTTCGTGAACGGCAAGCAGTTCAAGTCGTACCGGGGGATGGGCTCGCTCGGCGCCATGCAGTCCCGCGGTCAGGCCAAGTCGTACTCGAAGGACCGTTACTTCCAGCAGGATGTGAACGAGGACAAGCTGGTTCCCGAGGGCGTCGAGGGTCAGGTGCCCTATCGTGGTCCTCTGTCCAGGGTGGCGCACCAGCTCATCGGCGGGCTGCGCGCGGCCATGGGCTACGTGGGCGCGGAGACCATCCCCGACCTGCAGGAGCGGGGACAGCTCATCCGGATCACGGCGGCCGGGCTCAAGGAGAGCCACCCGCACGACATCCAGATGACGGTCGAAGCTCCCAACTACCACTCCCGTTAAGCCTTCCGACCGCCCCGCCCACCACCCGTAACAAGGATTGAAGGCATCCCAGCCATGCGTGACGTAGTGGAGATCGGCCTGGGCAAGACGGCCCAGCGCGGCTACCACCTGGACGACATCGCCATCGTTCCGAGCCGTCGCACCCGCGACGTGGACGACGTGTCGACCGAGTGGAAGCTCGACGCGTACCCCTTCAAGATCCCCTGCGTCGCGCACCCGTCGGACGCCACCCAGAGCCCGGACTCGGTGATCGCCCTGGGCCGCCTCGGCGGCCTCGGCGTGCTCAACGCCGAGGGCCTGTGGACCCGCTACGAGGACCCCTCCAAGATCCTCGAAGAGCTGGCCTCGCTGGACGAGGACGCCGACGCCACCAAGCGGCTCCAGGAGGTCTACTCCGAGCCGATCAAGCCGGAGCTGATCGGTGCGCGGGTCCGGCAGATCCGCGAGGGCGGCGTCACCGTGGCCGTCCGGGTGTCGCCGCAGCACACCTTGGCGCTCGCCCCGGTGATACTGGACGCCGGCGTGGACCTGCTGGTCATCCAGGGCACCCTGGTCTCGGCCGAGCACGTCTCCACCACCGACGAGCCGCTCAACCTCAAGGAGTTCATCGCCGACCTGGACCTGCCGGTCATCGTCGGCGGCTGCACCGACTACAAGACGGCCCTGCACCTGATGCGGACCGGCGCGGCCGGTGTCATCGTCGGTGTCGGCGCCGACGAGTGGTCCACGACGGACACCGTGCTCGGCATCCGGGTGCCGATGGCCACCGCGATCGCCGACGCCGCGGCCGCCCGCCGCGACTATCTGGACGAGACCGGCGGCCGGTACGTGCATCTCATCGCCGACGGCGGCCTCGCCACCTCCGGTGACATCGCCAAGGCGATCGGCTGCGGCGCCGACGCGGTCATGCTGGGCGAGCCGCTGTCGCTCGCCGAGGGCGCCCCGGCCGGCGGCGCCTGGTGGCACTCGGCCGCCAGCCACCCGGCCCTGCCGCGTGGCGGGTTCTGCATCGCCGGCGAGCCCGACGGCACTCTCGAAGAGGTCCTGTACGGCCCGGCCGACCGCCCGGACGGCCAGCTCAACCTCTTCGGCGGCCTACGTCGTGCGATGGCCAAGTGCGGCTACCGCGACGTCAAGGAGTTCCAGAAGGTAGCGCTGGTGCTTTGCTAGCTTTGCTCCGCTTCGCTCCGCGGCAAAAAGCCTTGTAACCGGTGTCGAGGCAGGCGATTTCCCGCCGCCAGTAAACCCCGCTGGCGTCGGCAAATCGCTTGCCTCGACACCGGCGGCTTTTTGCGGGGACGCCGAGTGCACCGCCGTAGGGGTGAGTGGCTGTCGTACCGATTGGTTAGGGTCTTGGGGGTTTGGTCTTGCTGTTCAGCCAGGCCTCGAAGAAGGCGTCGAGGTCCTTGCCGGAGGCGGTCTCGGCGGCCTCGATGAACTGTTCGGTGGTGACGTTGCCGTCGCGGTGGTCGGCGGCCCAGGACTTGATCAGTTTGAAGAAGGCCTCGTCGCCGATCGTCTTGCGCAGTGCGTGGACGGTCATGCCGCCGCGCTCGTAGACGGCGTCGCCGAAGATGCGGCGCGGGCCGGGGTCGCCGGGGGTCTCGGTCCAGTCGAAGGCGCGGTAGGTCTCGTCGAAGATCTGCTGCGCCGTCCGCCCGCCGGAGTGCTCCGACCACAGCGCCTCGGCGTAGGTGGCGAAGCCCTCGTTGAGCCAGATGTCCTGCCAGCGGCTGAGCGCCACGCTGTCGCCGAACCACTGATGGGCCACCTCGTGCGCGACCACGCCGGTGTTCTCGCCGGAGGTGAAGAAGGTGTTGCCGTAGACCGGGCGGGCCTGCGTCTCCAGGGCGTAGCGGATCTCGTCCTCGTCGACCACCACGCCACCGTTGGCCCGGAACGGGTACGGCCCGAACTGCGTCTCCAGGAAGTCGGTGATCTCGCCGGTGCGGCCCAGCGACTTGGCGGCCGCGCCGTTGGCGGGCAGCGACTCGGGAAGCGCCGTGATCATGGGTCGCCCGGCGTGGGTGCCCGTGGTGATCCGGTACTGCCCGATCACGACGGTGGCGAGATAGCTGGCCATCGGCGACTCCTCGGCCCAGCGCCAGGTGGTCCAGCCGTCCACAGTGTCCCGGTTGCCGGCCAGCCCGTTGCTGAGCACCTCGACGCCGTCCGGCACGGTCATCGCCAGCTTGAAGGTCGCCTTGTCGGACGGGTGGTCGTTGACCGGGAACCAGGTGCTCGCCGACTCGGGCTGACCCAGGGCGATCGCGCCCTCCTTGCCCACGCGCAGCCAGCCGCCCGCGCCGAGGGTCTCGTTCTCCAGCTGCTTCGGCACGCCGCCGTAGCTGACCACGGTGGTGAAGGCGCGGCCCTTCGGGATGCCGGCGGCCGGGGTGACCACCAGCTCGTTGCCCGCGGCGGCCACGGTGGCCGGGGTGCCGTCCACCAGGACGGTGGTGGCTTTCAGGTGCGCGAGATCCAGGTTGAACCGGGACAGGTCCTGCGTGGCGGTGGCCGTGATGGTGGCCGTGCCGTCCAGCTTGCCGGCCGCCGGGTCGTAGCGCAGCGCCAGGTCGTAGCCGCCGACGTCGTAGCCCCCGTTGCCGTAGGTCGGGAAGTACGGATCGCCGGCGCCGACCGCGCCCGGCCCGAAACTGGCGGCCGGGGACGCCGACCGGGGCGCCTCCGGCTCGCGCTCACCGCCGGTGCACCCGGACAGCAGCAACAGGAGGATCAGCCCGCCGGCCCGTCGTTTCATGGCTTGAAGGTTACGACCACTACCTGTCGATCAGTTTGGGGTGTGCCTTCAGGTAGGCGACGTGGTTGCCCTTGGCGAGCGCCTTCAGGAAGCCCTGGCCCTCGGCTTTGAGCTGCTCACCCAGGTACCCGCTGCCGCTGCCGACGCCGCCGCCGGGAAGCGACACGGTGGTGATGTCCTGCGGGGTGAGGTTCCGGAGGGCGTACGCGTACTCGAACGGTGTACGGCCACCGACGTAGACCAGCGCCTCGCCGAGCGCATTGATCAGCCCGCCCAGTTTCGCCGGGTCCGCCATGCCCTGCGCCATCGCCTTGGTGAGGATCGCCTCGACGAGCTGCCGGTGGTGCCGCTGGCGGTCGTAGTCCCCGTTGGGAAGCCCGTAGCGCTGCCGGGCGTAGTCGAGCGCCTGCCAGCCGACCAGGTGCCGGTTGCCGGGCAGGTAGGTGGCCTGCGGCCCGCTGTAGTCGCTGCCGGATTGCGTCCGCATCGTGCCGTCCGGTCGGCGGTGCCGGGATTTCACCTTCTGATCGACCACCAGGTCGATGCCGCCGAGTTTGTCGACCAGTTTGTCGAGACCGCGGAAATTGAGGATCGCTCCGCCGTGGAAGGTCTTGATCCCGGTGTACGCGCTGAGACTCTTCGTGAGCAGTTCGTAACCCTGCTCCACGCTCTTCTTCTTCGAGCCCGGGATGCGCGAACCGCGGCTCATCGCTTCGGTGATCTTGTATTTGCCGCCGCGGAAACCGGATTTCTTGTACGCCGGCATCTGGACCCGGAGGTCACGTGGCAGCGAATACAGGTAGGCCGATTCGAGGTCGGCCTCCACGTGCAGCAGCATGATCGTGTCGGCGTGCGGCTCGTAGCCGGGGATGCTCAGCCGGGTGTCGACGCCGATCAGCACCAGGTCGAGCGGCCCCTTGATGTCGGCGCCGGGGGACGGCGCCGGCGGCGCCGACGGGGTGCTCACCGTGGGCGCGGCGCTCGTGGAGGGGCCGGCGGAGGGCGCCGCGGCCGGCTCGGCGGGGCCCCGGTTGACCGCGATGGCGACGCCCACTCCGGCGATCAGCGCGAGGCCGGTGCCGGCCACGATCGACCAGGTGATCTTGCTGTTCCGCATAGCGCGAACAGTAAATGAGATCACGGCGGTGCTCAATGCCACGCGGGTATTGCCAAATTTAAGATCACCGGTAGGCTTGCGCGGCCGATTCGTCGATCGACGAATCGACTCATGGGGAGGCCGTCCGAGTATGAAATCCACTCACCGGCGCGTCGTCGTCGGTCTGGCTGCCGCTGCCCTTCTTGCGGGCGCCAGCTTTGCTCCCACCGCCAACGCCTCGGTCACCGGTTCCAGCCGGGAACTTCCGGTCCGCCTGGTCGTGGGCCTGCGCGCCGGTGTCGCCGCCGACGTCGACCTGCCCAGCCTGAGCCGGCTCGGCCTGGCCGGCGCCGACGCCAAGGGCTCGATGGCCCGCAGCCTGCTCAGCGAGATCCGGGCCAAGGCCATCGAGGTGCCGAAGGCCCAGGCCGTCGCCGTCACGGCCGCGCTCAAGCTCGACCCCAACGTCTCGTACGTCCAGGTCGACCCGCTGGCCAAGAAACTGGCCGTGCCGCCTAACGACCCGTACTTCACCGCCGGCCGGCAGCCCGAGCTGGAGCAGCTGCGGGTGCCCACCGCGTGGGACACCACCACCGGCGACGAGGTAACGGTTGCGGTGCTGGACACCGGCGTGACCGCCACCGGCGACCTGACCAGCAAGGTGCTCACCGGCTATGACTTCGTCAACCGGGACAGCAACGCGACCGACGACGAGGGGCACGGCACGATCGTCTCCTCGCTGATCGCCGCCACGCCGAACAACGCGGCCGGCATCGCGGGCGTCTGCGCCAAGTGCAAGATCCTGCCGGTCAAGGTGCTCAACAGCCAGGGCAGCGGCAGTTACTCGCAGATCGCGCAGGGCATCATCTACGCGGTCAAGCGGGGCGCGAAGATCATCAACATGTCGCTCGGCGGCAGCCAGACGTCGGCCGTCCTCAAGGACGCGGTGGCCTGGGCCAACGGGCAGGGCGTCCTGGTCGTCGCGGCGGCCGGGAACGACGGCACCAAGGCCTACAGCTACCCCGCGGCGTACGCGGACGTGCTCGCGGTCGGCGGCACCAACACCCGGAACACCTCGAATCCCGGCGAGCGGGTCGAGTTCTCCAACCACGGCAGCTGGGTGGACGTCTCGGCGCCCGCCATCACCGCGGCCATGCAGCGCAACGGCACGTACTGCTGGGACAACCGTGACTCGTGCTGGCTGACCATCCGGGACAGCTCCGGCAACATCATCTACGACGACTACGAGATCCAGGGCACCTCGTTCTCCTCGCCGCTGGTCGCCGGGGTGGCCGCCCTGGTCAAGTCGAAGAACCCGAACTACAGCGGGTGGGGCCTCTGGCGGGCGATCACCAGCTCGGCCCGGCCGAACGGCGGCTGGAACTACTACGGCATGGTCGACGCGGCCGCCGCGCTGACCAAGGGCACCGACACCAAGCCGCCGACCGGCACCGGCACCAGCCCGGCGCAGAACGCCAAGGTCCGCGGCGACGTGGCGGTCACCCCGCTCGGCCTGAAGGACGACTGGTCCGGCATCCGGGCTGTCGACCTCTACGTCGACGGCAAGTGGCACAGCTGGGACTACACCGCCCCGTTCGCCCCGGTACTGAAGACGGCCGGCCGCAACGGCGCGATCAAGGCGCAGCTGCGGGTGTACGACAAGGCCGGCAACAGCACCTGGCTGCCGGCCCGGACGCTGATCGCGGACAACGTGCTCCCGACCGTGTCGATCACCAAGGCCCCGGCGAACAAGGCCAAGGTCAAGGGCACCGTCAAGGTGTACGTGAAGGCCGCCGACAAGTCCGGGATCAGTAAGGTCCAGCTGCTGGTCAACGGCAAGGTGGTGGCGACCGACACAGCGGCCGGCTATGTGCTGTCGTTCAAGGTCGCGAGCCAGAAGAAGACGATGAAGGTCCGCGTGCGGGCGTACGACAAGGCCGGCAACGTGCGGTACACCACGATTCGCACCTACTACCGAGCCTGACGAGGCCGGGGTACTCAGCCGGTGAGTAAACTCGCCGGGTGAGTACCCCGCGTCCCGTTCTCGTCGTCGACTTCGGCGCCCAGTACGCTCAGTTGATCGCCCGCCGGGTCCGCGAGGCCCGTGTCTACTCCGAGATCGTCCCGCACTCGATGCCGGTGGCCGAGATGCTGGCGAAGAACCCCGCCGCGATCATCCTGTCCGGCGGCCCGTCCAGCGTCTACGAGCCGGGTGCTCCGACGCTCGACGCCGGCCTGTTCGATCATGATGTGCCGGTCTTCGGCATCTGCTACGGCTTCCAGGCGATGGCCCAGGCCCTCGGCGGCACGGTCGCGCACACCGGCTCCCGGGAGTACGGGCGGACCCTCCTCGAGTCGCGCGGCGGCACCCTGCTCCGCGACCTCCCGGCCGACCTGCCGGTCTGGATGAGCCACGGTGACAGCGTCGCGGTCGCCCCGTCCGGCTTCTCGGTCACCGCCTCCACCCCGGGTGCGCCCGTCGCCGCGTTCGAGGACCTGACTTCGAAGCGGGCCGGTGTCCAGTTCCACCCCGAGGTGGCGCACACCGAGCAGGGCCAGGAGATGCTCAAGCGCTTCCTGTACGACATCGCCGGCATCGAGCCCACCTGGACGCCCGGCAACATCATCGACGACCAGGTCGCCCGCATCCGTGAGCAGGTCGGGGACCGGCAGGTCCTCTGCGCGCTCTCCGGGGGCGTCGACTCGGCGGTCGCCGCGGCGCTGGTCCAGCGCGCGATCGGGGACCAGCTCACCTGTGTCTTCGTCGACCACGGGCTGCTGCGGGCGGGCGAGGCGGCGCAGGTCGAGAAGGACTACGTCGCCGTGACCAATGTCCGGCTCGTCGTGAAGAACGTCGAGGAACAGTTCCTCTCCCACCTGAAGGGTGTGGAGGATCCGGAGCAGAAGCGCAAGATCATCGGACGCGAGTTCATTCGTACGTTCGAGGCCGCGGCCCGTGAACTCGACGCCGAGCGGCACATCGAGTTCCTGGTCCAGGGCACGCTCTACCCGGACGTGGTGGAGTCCGGCGGTGGCACCGGCACCGCCAACATCAAGTCGCACCACAACGTCGGCGGTCTGCCGGACGACCTCCAGTTCGCGCTGATCGAGCCGCTGCGCACCCTGTTCAAGGACGAGGTGCGGGCCATCGGCAAGGAGCTCGGCCTGCCCGACGAGATCGTGCAGCGGCACCCGTTCCCCGGCCCCGGCCTGGCGATCCGGATCATCGGCGCGATCGACCGGGAGCGTCTCGACATCCTGCGGGCGGCCGACCTGATCGCCCGCGAGGAGCTGGCCGCCTCCGGGCTGGACCGGGAGGTCTGGCAGTTCCCGGTGGTGTTGCTCGCCGACGTGCGCAGCGTGGGTGTGCAGGGCGACGGGCGGACTTACGGGCACCCCGTGGTGCTGCGGCCGGTCTCCTCGGAGGACGCCATGACCGCCGACTGGTCCCGCCTGCCGTACGACCTGATCGCCAAGATCTCGAACCGGATCACCAACGAGGTTCGCGAGGTCAACCGGGTGGTCCTGGACGTGACGAGCAAGCCCCCGGGCACCATTGAGTGGGAGTGACGGACAGTAGTGGATCAATCGCCCAGGGCGGCGTAAGCCGCCCTGAGCTGCGATTACGCACCGCTATCCCACTGTCAGGAAGTTGACAGAAGTTCTTGAAGGGTCACATATTCCGGGCAGAATGCCGCCCGTGACCCCCGCACTGGAACCGCTCCGCAGGATCGCCGCCTACGCCGTCGCGCGCGACGGCGACGGCCGCGTGCTCCTGGTCCGGGCATCGTCCAGATCCGGCACTCCCGGCGTCTGGTCGCTGCCCGGCGGCGCCGTCGATCACGGCGAAGATCCCAACCACACCGTCGTCCGCGAGACCGCGGCGGAGACCGGCCTGTCCGTCACCGTCACCGGGCTCCAGGACGTGCTCGCCGACATGCGCTCGATGCCGCACCGAGGCGTCACCATCCACACCGACCGGCTGGTCTACACGGTCTCGGTCCGTGGCGGCAACCTGATCGACCGGGTCGGCCACCCCACCGACCTGGCGCGGTGGCACACCCTGGAGGAGGCGGAGAAGCTCAAGCTGCGGCCCTTCACCGCGGCCGCCCTCGGGCTCTCCACCGACGCCGGTGACCTGCGGCCCGAGGAGGCGCCGGTCTTCCCGTCCTTCTACGCGTACGAGGGGCCGGACGGGCTGCACCGGGCGCAGCGGTTCGCGGCCTACGCGATCGCCACCGACACATACGAGAACCTGCTGCTCACCCGGATCTCCGAGGGCTACCCGGGAGCCGGCTGCTGGCACCTGCCCGGCGGCGGCACCGACTACGGCGAACAGCCCGGCACCGCCCTGATCCGCGAACTCGTCGAGGAGACCGGTCAGGCGGGCCGCCTCGTCTCGCTGCTCGGCGTGGCCAGCCACCGCGATGCCGCCTCCCTCGGCCCGGAGGGCTACCCGATCGACTGGCACGGCGTCCGTGCCTTCTACCGGGTCGTCGTCGACCACCCGACCGAGGTGACCATCCACGACGTCGGCGGCTCCACCTGCGAGGCGCGCTGGATGCCGCTCAAGGAGGTCGCCGACCTGGCCCACGACCAGCTCACCGAGGTGACCGCCGATGCCTTGCGAGCGGCGCGGCTAATCTAGGCGCGGTGAAGTTCAGGAGAAGAGCCGCGGCGTACGGCGTGTGCCGGGACGCGGACGGGCGTTTGCTGCTCACCCGCGGATCCGCCGAGGCCGCCTTCCCCGGCGTCTGGTCCCTGCCCGGCGGCGGCATCGACCACGGCGAGCACCCGGACGACACGGTGGTCCGGGAGTTCGCCGAGGAGACCGGTCTGCGGGTGCGGATCACCGGGCTGCGGGCTGTGCTCGCCGACCTGGCCCGGCTCCCCGACGGCTCGGTCGAGCACACCGACCGGATCGTCTACGACGTCGAGGTGACCGGCGGCGACCTGAGCCCCGAGGCGGCCGGCACCACCGACGCCGCCGAGTGGGTCACCCCGGCCGAGGTGGCGGCGCGCCCGCTGCTGCCCTTCACGGCCGGCATCCTCGGCGTGAGCTTCGAGGCCGCCGAGGTCGAGGTGCCCGCCGGTGAGCCCGAGCGCACCGGCCGGGTGCAGCGCTTCGGGGCGTACGCCCTGGCCAGCGACCCGGACGGGCGGATCCTGCTGACCCGGATCGCGGACGGCTACCCCGGCGCCGGGCTGTGGCACCTGGCCGGCGGCGGCACCGACTTCGGTGAGACCCCGGAGCGCGCGGTCGCCCGGGAGCTGTTCGAGGAGACCTCCCAGCGGGGCCGGATCGCCGGTCTGCTGGACGTCTCGCACCGGTACGACCCGGCCGCGCTCGGCCCCGAGGGGGTGCCGCTCGACTGGCACGTGATCCGTGTCGTCTACCGGGTCACCGTCGAGCGGCCGACCGCCGCAGAGGTCACCGAAGCGGCCGGCGGATCCACCGCCGACGCGGGCTGGTTCACGCCCGAAGAGCTCGACGGACTGCCGCTCACCGAGCTGACCCGGGATGCTTTGGGCCGCACGGGCTAAAATCGTCACACGGAAGGTCGATGAGTTGTCCGTCGCTCCACGCGAGGGATCCAACGGGCAGCTCTCGTCGTTGCACTCCAGGATCGTTCGCCCTCTCGCCAATGCCGTCCGGCTGTGCGATGGTGTAACCCGCAATTTCGCCGGGCTCGCGACTACCCGGCGGGACAACCGAACTCCATGGAGGAAGCACGTGCCGAGTACCCCTTGGCACCGGCGTCGTACGACGGATAGTCCCCGTCCCGCCGGGCGTCGTTGGGCTGGCCGGCTGCGCCGCGGCGGGACTCTCGCGCGGCAAGCCCTGATGGTTCGGGTGGGCCGCCGTTCCGCCGAGACCGGTCGGGCCGCCACCGCGACCCGGGCCGAGGTGTTGCACATCGGTTCCGATTCGGTGCGGACCATCACCATTCCCGCACCGGGGGTTCCTGTGGAGCTGTCCGTCGCCGGGGCCGACCCGGCACCGGCTTCCATCCCCTTGCTGCCGGGCGAGCGCACCATGTCCCGGCGTGCGAGCTTCGCGCTCGTGAACGCCTGCACCCTGTCCAGCCTCGGCCTCGGCCTGCTGGCGATCTTCCTGGCCATGGACGGCAAGGTGCAGATCGCCGCCGCCTGCCTGGTGGCGTGTGTGGTGTTCGACGGTCTGGACGGCGCTCTCGCCCGCAAGCTCGGCGTCGCCAGCCCGTTCGGCGCGCAGATGGACTCGCTGGCCGACATGTGCTCGTTCGGCCTGGCCGCGCCGGTCGTGGTCTACGCGTCGCTCGCCGACGAGGTGCCGCAGGCCGCCGCCGCGATCGCGACCGCCCTGGTGGCCGGTTGCGCCGCGATCCGGCTGGCCCGGTTCAACGTCTCGCCGAAGGACGGCCGCTTCTTCTGCGGCGTGCCCACCACGATGGCCGCCGCGGTCCTCGCGCTCACCGTGCTGATCGGCCTGCCGCTGCCCGGCATGGTGCAGCTGGCCGGCGTGACGCTGCTGGCCTTCGCGATGGTCTCCAGCTTCCCGTACGCGAAGCTCGCCCGTCTTCTGAAGCTGCCGCCGTGGCTGTGGCTGCTCCCGATCGTCGGCGCCCTGCTCCAGCCGCGCATGACGTTCGTCCTGATCGTCGCCACCTACCTGGTCAGTGGCCCGATCCTCTGGATGCGCGCCAAGCGCGTCTGACCGCACGCAGAGAAAGGGCCGCTTCCCGTCCGGGAAGCGGCCCTTTCTCTGCGTGGTCGGCGGGGGTTCGGCTGAGAACCAGCCGAACCCCCAGCACTCAGGCGTTGGTGAAGCGGGCGATCACGGTGGAGCCGCCGACGACCCGCTCGCCGACGGAGACCAGGGCCTCCGCGCGGTCGGCGGGAAGGTAGACGTCGGTGCGGGAGCCGAAGCGGATGAGGCCGTAGCGCTCACCCTTGGCCAGCAGCGTGCCGACCGGCGCGCGCTGCACGATGCGGCGGGCGATCAGGCCGGTCCGCTGCGCCACCACGACGGTGCCCTGGTCGGTGTCGAGGACCGTGTAGGCGGCCACGTTGTGCTCGGCCGCCGCGGTCGCGGCGTTGGCGTAGCCGCCCTCCTCGACGAAGTAGTCGGCCACCCGGCCGGCCACCGGCGCACGGTTGACGTGCACGTCGAAGACCGACAGGAACACCGCGATCCGGAGGAACTCGCCCGGGCCGAAGCGCTCGTCGCGCAGCCGCTCGACCGAGAGCACCTTGCCGTCCGCGGAGGAGATGATCGCCGCCGGGTCGGTCGGGACGTCCCGCTCGGGGTCGCGGAAGAAGGCCGCCACCGGGGCCGCGGCGAGCGCCGGCACCAGCCAGAGCTTCGACTTCGGCCGGGCGCGGCGGGCCAGCACGGCCAGGCCGAGCGCGATGCCGGCCGCGGCGACGCCGTTGGAGTCGATGTGCATGGTCCGGGTCACCGGGACGCTCGACGTCCGGTACGCCGGGGCCAGGCCGGCCGCCGTCGACACCTCGGCCGGGCTGAACCGGAGCTTGTGCACCCGCAGCGGCGGCTGGTTGCGGACCACCAGGTCGGAGCCGACGCCGAAGAGCGCGCCCTGACGGAAGAGCTCCGCCGCGGCACCGGCGGTGCGGCCCGGGCCGGCCGGCACGGCGACCGAGAGGACGGCCCCGTCGGACAGGTACTTGCCGAGCTGATCGATCAGGGCGCGGGCCTCGTCGGCGGTGCCGGTCAGCGGCTCACCGACGATCACCACGTCGGCCGGCTGGGCCTCGGCGAGCGATTCGACGATCTTCACCCGATCGGCGACCCAGCTGCCCAGACCGGAGATGTGGCCGCGCAGCAGATCACTGCTGCTGTCGCGGCCGGGGACCAGGGTGAGGGTGTCGCCGGGCAGCAGCGCCTCGACGGCGGCGGCCACCACGGCCGAGGAGTGGTCGGCGCCGACCAGCAGCGCGGACGTGGCCGCGTTCTGCCGGGCGAACTCGGTGGTCAGGGCGCGGGCGGCCCGGGCACCCACGCCGGGAACGGGCGTGACGGACACGGTCGGAAACGCGGTCATTCAGCGAGCATATTGCCCCGCCCACCGGTCGCTGACCGATGGGCGGGGCGCAGGGCTCAATCGGCCGGGTGCTCGCGCTCGAATTTCCGGGCCGGATCGTCGAGCAGCTCGCGGACGATCGAGGCGTGCATCTCCGGCGGGAGATCGCCGGGAACCTCGGCCGTGGTCGGCGCGGCGGTCGCGGCCACCGGCTCGGGCTGCGGCTCGCGGCGGCCGGAGCGGATCGCACCGAGCAGGCCGACCACCCCGAAGAAGATCAGGCCGCCGGCCACGATCCAGCCCATCGGGGGCAGGTTGACCGTGAGCACCTGGGACACCGCCCACCAGAAGGCGACCGCCAGGAAGATCAGGCCGAAGGTCAGGGACACGCCATCCATCCGGTGCGGCCTCATGCCAGAACCTCCCCGGTCCGTGGTTACCGATCCGCTCATCGAATCACCTCCAGGTTTCCGGCCTCGACGCGGACGTCGAGTTGCAGGGTGCCACCGCCGGCGCCGTCCGCGCCCAGGTCGTCGGCCTGGCGGGTGCTGCTGTCGTTGTACTCCTCGCCGAACAGGACCAGCCGTCCGCCGTCGACGCCCGCGGTCACCGAGGCGTCCACGGTCGGCGGGAGAAGGATCCGGAGCTGGCCGAGCTTCATGCCGGCGGTGACCGCCTGGGTCTGCCCGGTGAAGTCGACCGAGCGCAGGTCCAGGGTCACGTTGCCGACGTCGAAGGAATACTCGTCGGCGACCGCCGCGAGGCTCGTCGGACGGTAGACGCTGGGCGTCCAGTCACGGCCGAACCGCTCCAGCCCACTGGACACGCCGAGCGCGAAGCTGAGCACCAGGGCCAGCGCGATCAGGCCCCGGGCCCGGCCGAACCAGGCGCCGACGATCAGACCGAGCGCGGTGGTCGCCAGGGCGCCCGCGAAGTAGGCGGAGATGGCCACGTCGACGCCGCTCATGTCGATCGCGGCGATCAGGCCGGTCACCATGACGACCGCGAAGAACGTCAGCCGGCCCAGGATCGAGCGTTCACGCGGCGGCTTCGGCGGCCTCGGCGGGCGCGGCGGCATCGGCGGCACCGGCGGGGGAGCGGTGGGCGGGCCGGCGAACGGGCCGTGCGGCGCGAACGGCGGACGGAACCCGCCGACGGGGCCCGCCTTGCTCACCGGTTCGCCGGCCGGCTCGGCCGCGGGCGGCGCCACGAACGCCATCGTCGGTTCCTCCGTGGGCGGCGGCGGGGCGTCCGGTGGTGGTGGCGCGGCGGCCTGGAACGGAGTCGCGCCACCCCTTTTGATCAGCAGGAACGCGCCCAGGACCACGGCCGCCGCGAGCATGCTGGCCCGTGCGCCCGAGTTGACGATGAAGGCGAAGGTCAGCAGAGCGGCGCCGCCGAGCAGCACCACTGACAGCGGCGCCATCCCGGAACGGCCCTTGCCCAGCAGCGACTCGACCGGGGAGGAGGTGTCACCCTCGGACGGGATGATCAGCCAGCCGATCAGGTAGAGCAGCACACCGGTGCCGCTGAGCACGCCGAGCACGCCGAGCACGACCCGCCACAGGACCGGGTCGGTGTTCGTGGCCCGGGCCAGAGCGCCGCAGACGCCGGCCACGTAGCGGCCGTTGCGGGGGCGGACGAGCTGCTGGCGGGACCAGGCCGCGGAGGCTGCGGCGACCCACGGCGGCACGTTGGAGCCGGGCGGGAAGCCCTCGGGCTGGTCGGAAGGTGCCTGGTCACCCTTGGGACCGGCACCGGGCGCTTCATCGTTCATGCCTCGATCCTGGTCCGCCGGCCGCCCGAGCCGCCTCCGGAGACGACCCTGAGGCCACCCTGAGATATCCGTCCCGGATGCCGGGGAACTTCCCCGTGGCTACCGCGTACGTCACGTGTGACGATCGGAGGGTGACTATCCCCGCCCCGCCGCAAACCCGCCGGCTTTACCGGCCGCGTGACCAGCGCATCGTCGCCGGGGTCGCGGCCGGGCTGTCCCGCCATCTCGGCGTGCCGGTGCTCGCCGTCCGGATCGCGCTCGTCGTGCTGCTCGGGTTCAACGCCCTGGGCCTGCTGCTCTACGCCGCCTACTGGGCGGTGCTGCCGCAGGAGGCGCGCGGCGAGGAGAAGCCGGTCCGCCGCGACCTGTCGGCCCTGCTGCCGTTCGCCGCCATCGGTCTCGGCGTGATCCTGTTGCAGGCCCAGCTCTTCGGTGACTCGGTGAGCACCACGGCCGGCTGGATGATCGCGGTGATCGCGGTCGGCGCCGGGGTGATCTGGCACCAGTCCGACCCGAGCCGCCGCGACGCGTACACCGACAATCCGGCCTCGGCGCCGTGGTTCGCGGCCATCGTCTCGGAGAACGACCGGCGGTCCTTCCTCTTCCGGTTCATCGGCGGCGGGATTCTGGTCGCGGTCGGCATCATCGGCGTGGTGGCGGTGTACGCCCCGTCCGGCTCCCTGTCCGCGGTGTTCAACGGCGTGATCTTCGCCTTCGTCGGCCTGCTCGGTGTCGGTGTGGTGGTGGCGCCCCTGGTCTGGCGTACCTTCGGGCAGCTGCGCGCCGAGCGGGAGGGCCGGATCCGGGAGCAGGAGCGGGCCGAGCTGGCCGCGATGATCCACGACCAGGTGCTGCACACGCTGGCCCTGATCCAGCGCAACTCCACCGACATCAAGGAGGTGCAGCGCCTCGCCCGGGGGCAGGAGCGCAGCCTCCGCAACTGGCTCTACCGGCCCACCGCGTCGCCGACCGAGCGGTTCGCCGCCGCGCTGGAGCAGGCCGCGGCCGAGGTCGAGGACACCTACGCGATCACCGTGGAGACCGTCGTGGTGGGCGACACCCAGTGCGACGACCGGGTGGCGGCGCTGGTCGCGGCGGCCCGGGAGGCGCTGGTGAACGCGGCCCGGCATGCCGGGGTGCAGACGGTTTCGCTCTATGCCGAGGTGGAGGAGGATGAGCTGAGCGTCTTCGTCCGCGATCGGGGCGCCGGTTTCGACATGGGCGGTGTGGCGGAGACCCGGCACGGCGTCCGTGGTTCGATCATCGGGCGGATGCGACGGCATGGCGGCCGGGCGGAGATCCGCAGCGAACCCGGAGACGGTACTGAGGTGCGGCTCATGCTTCCCGTCACGAGGGAGAGCGTGACCGCCGGTAAGGAGTCAGTGCGATGACCGAGCCCGTGATCGAGCCGGAGGCCCGTCGGCTCAACGTCTTCCTGGTCGACGACCATGCGATGTTCCGCGCCGGGGTGCGGGCCGAGCTGGGTGTGCACGTCGATGTGGTGGGCGAGGCCAGCACGGTGAGCGAGGCGATCAGCCGGATCTCCGCGGTGCAGCCGGACGTGGTGCTGCTGGACGTGCACATGCCGGACGGCGGCGGCCGGGCGGTTCTGGAGGCGGTCCGGCGGACCCATCCGCAGGTCCGGTTCCTGGCGCTGTCGGTGTCGGATGCCGCGGAGGACGTGATCGGCCTGATCCGGGCCGGCGCCCGGGGCTATGTGACCAAGACGATCTCGCCGGACGAGCTGGCCGCGGCGGTGCGCCGGGTGGCCGACGGCGACGCGGTCTTCAGCCCGCGGCTGGCCGGCTTCGTGCTGGACGCCTTCGCCTCCCGGCCGGACGTGCCGGTCGCCGACCCGGAGCTGGACCAGCTGACCAACCGCGAGCGGGAGGTGCTGCGGCTGCTCGCCCGGGGGTACGCGTACAAGGAGATCGCCAAGGAGCTGTACATCTCGATCAAGACGGTCGAGACCCACGTCTCCAACGTGTTGCGCAAATTGCAGATGAGCAACCGTTACGAATTGTCACGATGGGCTGCCGATCGGCGCCTCGTCTGACCCCTCCGGGACGGCCCTACAGGGAAGCTTCCTATAAGCTGCGCTGCACGCCGGACCGGAAGTTCGGTACGTATGCCCAGTTCAGGCTGGCCGAATAGGTATAAACCGTCACTGATGAGCCTATTTGCGGGCGTAGACGGCGAATATCGGCTTGATAACGGCCCTCCGGGTTTTCGTGTCTCTGTGTCACAGTGGCTCCTACTCACACAACCCCCGTGAGCGCCCCTGAAGGAGGCACTCCCATGCCTGGGAAACGCCCGTGGAAGATGGCGGCCGGCGCGGCCGCCATCTCCTTGTTGGTCGCCGGATGTGGAGGTGGCGACTCGGACGATGCGAGCGCCAACTCGAACACCATCGTGATCGGCATCGCCGAGCCCGAGCACCTGCTTCCGACGAACGCCACCGACGACAGTGGCTCGCAGGTGCTGTCCTCGCTGTTCTACCCGCTGGTCAACTTCAACAGCCAGCAGGAGCCGGTCGAGGTCGCCGCGGAGAGCATCACGCCGGACAAGGCCAACCGGGTGTGGACGATCAAGCTCAAACCAGGCTTCACGTTCCACAACGGCGAGCCGGTCACCGCGCAGAACTACATCGACGCGTGGAACTACGGCGCCTACGGGCCGAACGCTCAGACCGGCGGCTACTTCTTCGAGCGCATCGACGGTTACGCCGAGATGAACCCGCTGGACCCGGACAAGGACGGACCGCAGAAGCCCCCCACGCCGAAGACCAACGAGCTCTCCGGCCTGGAGAAGGTCAACGACCTGACCTTCACCGTCAAGCTGTCCGCGCCGTTCTCCAGCTTCGAGTCGGTGCTCGCCTACTCGGTCTTCCACCCGCTGCCCAAGGCCGCCTTCTCCGCGCCCGGCGTGATCGCCGAGGGCTTCGAGGACCAGATCATCGGTAACGGGCCCTTCAAGCTCAAGGGCAAGTGGGAGCACGACAACGAGGTCGTCGTGGAGAAGGTCAGCGACTTCAAGGGCCAGGTCCCGAAGATCGACGGCATCACCTGGAAGATCTACCAGGACGAGCAGACCCAGTACGCGGACCTGGTCTCCGGCAACGTCGACGTGCAGATGAACATCCCGATCGAGGCGCTCTCCAAGGCGTCCGCCGACCTGGGCACCCGCTTCCAGATGAGCGAGAACTCCGGGTTCGACTTCATCGGCTTCCCGACGTACGAGTCGGAGTTCTCCAAGCCCGAGGTCCGCAAGGCGATCTCGATGGCGATCAACCGGGAGGAGATCTCCGACCAGATCTTCCTCGGCTCCCGCATCCCGGCGAAGTCCTTCGTCTCCCCGGTGGTCCGCGGTTACCGCGAGAACATCTGCGGCGAGGCCTGCGAGTACAACCCGGTGGAGGCCAAGAGGCTGTACGACAAGAACGGCGGCCCTGAAGAGATCAAGATCACCTACAACGTCGACGGTGGTCACAAGGCCTGGGTGGACGCCACCTGCAACCAGATCAAGGCCTCGCTGGGTGTGAACTGCACCGGTTCGCCGGAGCCGAAGTTCTCGGTCCTCCAGCAGAAGGCGCGGGCCCACGAGCCGATCGGCCTGATCCGCCTCGGCTGGATCATGGACTACCCGCTGATGGAGAACTACCTCGGCCCGCTCTACAGCACCAACGGCTCGTCGAACCACTACGGCTGGTCGAACAGCAACTTCGACCGGCTGCTCAAGCAGGGTGCGCAGGCGCCGACGCCGGAGGCCGCGATCAAGAAGTGGCAGCAGGCGGAGGACATCCTCGTGCAGGAGATGCCGGTCATCCCGCTGCGCTTCATGCAGAACGTGTACGGCTATTCGGAGAAGGTTCAGAACGTCGAGATGGACCTCTTCAAGAAGGTCGACCTCTACGAGATCGAAACGATCGCCTGATCTGACCACACGGCTCTGGTGGCGTCACGGAAGACATGCGACCGTGACGCCACCGCTGTGTTGCCCCACTTCATCGTCGTCGCCGTGCTCACGAGGCCGGCGCTGTGCCGCGGAAGAGGCCAAGAACCGTAATGTTCCGCTACATCGTGCGGCGCTTACTACAGATGATCCTGACGTTCTTCGGGGCCACCTTCGTAGTCTTCGCGCTGATGTTCGCCAACCAGGACGACCCCATCCAGGCGCTGGTGGGCGAGAAAACGGCGAGCGACAGCCTGCGTGCTGCGCTCACCGAGCGGTACCACCTGGACGAAGGTTTCCTGACCCAGTACTGGTACTACATGAAAGGCCTGCTCACCGGCGATCTCGGTAAGTCGCTGACTGGTCGCGACATCTCCGAGATGCTGGCCGACGCGTGGCCGGTCACCATCCGGCTGGCGATCCTGGCCATCCTCATCGCCGCCGCGATCGCCGTCACCACCGGTGTCTACGCCGGCATCCGGCGGGGCGGCCTCTTCGACAACGGCACCCTGCTGATGACCCTGCTCCTGCTGGCCATGCCGATCGTGGTGCTCGCGCCGCTGGCCCAGTTGGTGTTCGCGATGGAGTTGCGGTGGTTCCCGGCCACCACGACCAAGAACGCGACACTGTACGAGCTCCTGCTGCCCGCCCTCGTGCTGGCCACCACGGTCATCGCCACCCAGTTGCGGGTCACCCGGACATCGGTGGTGGAGAACCTGCGGGCCGACTACGTGCGCACCGCCCGGGCCAAGGGATTGGCCCCGCGCCGGGTCACCTGGGTGCACGTGCTGCGTAACTCGCTGATCCCGGTGGTCACCCTGATCGGTGTCGACCTCGGCGTGCTGATGTCCGGCGCGATCGTCACCGAGGAGGTCTTCAACATCCCGGGTGTCGGGTTCAACCTGGCCCGGGGCATCCGCACCGAGGACGGCCCGCTCGTGGTCGGCTTCGTCAGCGTACTGGTGATCATCTTCTTGATCGTGAACCTCGCCGTCGACCTGCTCTACGCCGCCCTCGACCCGAGGATCCGTTATGAGTGACCCCAACCTGATCACCGTGGCCGAGGCGCCGGACGTCTCCGGAAGGTCGCGGAGCCTGGCCGGCGACGCCTGGGCGGACCTGCGGCGCAACAAGATCTTCTGGGTTTCCGCGGTGCTGGTCGTGGTGATCCTGCTGATGGCGTTCCTGCCGTCCCTGTTCACCTCGGCCGACCCCGGCGCCTGTGCGCTGTCGAACAAGCACAAGGGACCGACCGGCAGCGCCATCTTCGGGTACGACTTCCAGGGCTGCGACGTCTTCGCCCGGACCATCTACGGCACCCGCGCCTCGATCGAGGTCGGCGTCCTCTCCACCCTGATGGCGGGCGTGCTCGGCCTGGTCTTCGGGCTGTCCGCCGGCTACTTCGGAGGGACCACCGACGCGGTGCTGTCCCGGCTCACCGACATCATGCTGGGCGTGCCGTTCCTGCTCGGCGCGGTGGTCTTCTCGGGCCGGCTGTCCGGCAGCGAGGACGACGGCGTCTGGGCCGTGACACTCACCCTGGGCGTGCTCACCTGGACGTCGGCGGCCCGGGTCATGCGGTCCTCGGTGATCGCGGTGAAGAGCCAGGACTACGTGGCGGCCGGCCGGATGCTCGGCGCGAGCCCGGGCCGGCTGATGTTCCGGCACATCCTGCCGAACTCGATGGCGTCGTTCATCGTGGTGCTGACCATCCTGCTGGGCACCAACATCGCGGCCGAGGCGACGCTCTCCTACCTGGGTGTGGGGCTCAAGGGCGACGCCGTCAGCTGGGGTCTGCAGATCGCCGAGGCGCAGGACTACGCCCGGATCGCGGCCCACCCGCTGATCTGGCCGTCGATCTTCCTCGCCGCCACCGTGCTGGCCTTCATCATGCTGGGCGACGCCATCCGCGACGCCTTCGACCCGAAGTTGCGGTGACCTCCTCCATGACTGACATCAAGGCGACCATGGACGCCCTGCCCGGAATCGATCACCGGGCGCCCCTGCTCCAGATCAACGACCTGCACGTCGAGTTCCGGACCCGGGACGGCGTGGCCAAGGCGGTGAACGGGGCGAGTTTCTGGCTGTCTCCCGGCGAGACCCTGGCGATCCTGGGCGAGTCCGGCTGCGGCAAGTCGGTGACCGCTCAAGCGATCATGGGCATCCTGGAGAGCCCGCCCGGGCACCTCACCGCCGGCGAGATCCGCTACCGCGGCGTCGACCTGCTGAAACTGCCCGAGGCGCAGCGCCGCAAGGTCCGCGCCAACCGGATCGCGATGATCTTCCAGGACGCGCTGTCCGCGCTGAACCCGGTCTACACGGTCGGCTTCCAGTTGGCCGAGCTGTTCCGGATGCACCGCGGCATGTCCCGGTCGGACGCCAAGAACCGGGCCGTCGACCTGCTCGACCAGGTCAAGATCCCGGCCGCGCGGAGCCGGGTGAACGACTACCCGCACCAGTTCTCCGGCGGTATGCGGCAGCGCGTCATGATCGCCATGGCGCTGGCGCTCGACCCGGAGGTGCTGATCGCCGACGAGCCCACCACGGCGCTCGACGTGACGGTCCAGGCGCAGATCATGGGCCTGCTCGCGGAGCTCCAGCAGCAGCGCAACATGGGCCTCGTCCTGATCACGCACGACATGGGCGTGGTGGCCGACGTCGCCGACCGGATCTCCGTGATGTACGCGGGCCGGGTCGTCGAGGAGGCGCCGGTCCACGACATCTACGCCCGTCCCGGTCACCCGTACACCCGGGCGCTGCTCGAATCGATCCCGCGGCTCGACCTCAAGGGCCATCAGCTCAACGTGATCCGCGGTCTGCCGCCGGCGCTCACCGACATCCCGCGCGGCTGCGCCTTCAACCCCCGATGCCGGTACGCCAAGGACCCCTGCCGTCAGGATCCGGCGCCCCCGGCGTATGCCATCGCGCCACACCGCACCGCGCGCTGCCACTTCTTTCGGGAGGTCCTCGGTGAGTGACGTCGTCCTCGAGACCAGGGGACTGGTCAAGCACTTCCCCATCACCCAGGGCATCGTGTTCCAGAGCAAGGTGGGCGCGGTCCGCGCGGTCGACGGCATCGACCTGCAACTGCGCCGGGGCGAGACGCTCGGTTTGGTGGGCGAGTCCGGCTGCGGCAAGTCCACTCTGGCCAAACTGCTGGTCGGGCTGGAGAAACCGACCTCGGGCTCGATCATGGTGCGCGGTCAGGACATGACCCGGCTCTCCGGTTCGGCCCTGCGCCGGGCCCGCCGCAACATCCAGATGGTGATGCAGGACCCGTACACCTCGCTCAATCCGCGGATGACGGTCGGCGACATCATCGGCGAGCCGTTCGAGATCCACCCCGAGGTGGTGCCGAAGGACAAGCGGCAGCGGGCCGTGCAGGACCTGCTCGACACGGTCGGTCTCAACCCCGACCATGTCAACCGGTACCCGCATCAGTTCTCCGGCGGCCAGCGGCAGCGGATCGGCATCGCCCGGGCGCTCGCCCTGAAACCGGAGATCATCGTCTGCGACGAGCCGGTGTCGGCGCTCGACGTGTCCATCCAGGCCCAGGTGATCAACCTGCTGGACCGGCTCCAGGACGACTTCGGGTTGTCGTACATCTTCATCGCCCACGACCTGTCGGTGGTCCGGCACATCTCCGACCGGGTCGCCGTCATGTACCTCGGCAAGATCGTCGAGCAGGGGCACGACGTGGCGATCTACGACCAGCCGACTCACCCGTACACCCAGGCTCTGCTCTCGGCCGTGCCGGTCCCGGACCCGCGCCTGCGCGGAAGGCGCGACCAGATCGTGCTGGAGGGTGACGTGCCGTCGCCGGCCGATCCGCCGTCCGGCTGCCGTTTCCGGACCCGCTGCTGGAAGGCGCAGGACGTCTGCGGCGATCAGGAGCCGTTGTTGCAGATCCGGGAGCGGTCACCGCACCCCAGCGCCTGCCATTTCGCGGAGATTCGGTACGCGGCGAGTCGCTGATTCGTACGACAGCGGGCCGGGAGATCACTGATCTCCCGGCCCGCTGTCGTTTGCTCTAGATCATTTGGACATAAGTGTCCGCCAAAAATCACACTTTCGTGACTAAAAGTACCAGTTTATCTACTCTGACTTTTATGTCCGATATGGGAGAGTTTGGGCAACTAACCGAAACTCATCGGAAGTGAGGAAGACGGTATGAACAAGGTGCTCCGGACTCTGACGATGGCCGGTCTCGGCCTGGTGGCCGGGCTCGCTGCCAGCGCGCCGGCGATGGCGGTGGACGGTGGCGACAAGTCGCCGGCCAAGCCCGCGACCAGCAAGGTCCAGAAGCACTACCCGTACTACGGCGACGAGGTGGTCGGCTTCTTCCGTACGCTGGGTGGCTGCGAGCGGGCCGGCCGGGTCGGCCTGGTCCGCGGCTTCTGGGACGACTACGACTGCGACCTGGTGGGCGGCGGCTACCGCTGGGGCCGCGCCTGGGCGCTCGAGGTCGACCGCAACGCCTGGAACTGGGGCCGGCCCGGTTTCCGCGACTACTACCGCGGCTACCAGTACCGTTTCGGCAACGACGGTTTCCTCGGTTACGGTCCGCGCTTCGGCGGCTGGGTCAACGGCCCGATCGGGAACAGCCCGTTCGGTGTCGGCGGAGTTTACTGACCGCGGGTAGTCCACAGATTCCAACCGCAGCCGGACCGTTCTCGGTCCGGCTGCGGTATTTCATCGGGTCAGAGCGGCCCGCGGCCGGAGCGCAGCAGCAGCAGCGCGACCTGCGTGCCGTCGGGGCCCAGCGCGTTGCGGAAGTGCTCGATGATCTCCCGCTCCCGGGCCAGCACCAGGCGGGTGCCGCCGCTGGCCATCCGGGTCTTGCCGACCTCCTGGGAGAGGCCGGAACGCTCCAGCCAGAGATCGATGATCGTCTGATCGATCTCGTTGATGCGTTCGCGCATGGCGCGGATCTTGTCAGCGGCCGCCTCTTCGCCCGCGCCGGTCGTCTGGTCCATCACGTCGGCGGTCATGTCCTGCTCCTCGGGTGCTGGGGTCCCGGTGGGCCCGGCCCGGACAGCATCAAGCCCCGGGCTGGGAAACCCGGGGCTTGATGTAGGTCTGGGGTTCAGGAGCGACCTACGGCTGCCGGGCCTCCGGTGCCGTAGTAAAAAAATCGCGCCTGCTGGATCACGACCCGAGTATGCCCCCGCCCCGGACGGTCCCGCAAGGAAACCGCCCGAGTGTTGGGACGAAAGTTTGCGCTGATCAGGGGGCCGTCGATATGCGGTCGGCGGGACCCGGCGCGATCGGGCCGGTGGCGAGATGGGCCACCAGCGCGTCCACGTCGAAGCCCGGCGCGGTGACCCGTCCGGTGCCCAGGGTCAGGTTGCTGAACCCGTCCCCACCGTTGGCCAGGAAGTCGTTCGTGGTGACCAGGTAGTTCGCGGCCGGATCGATCGGCGTGCCGTTCAGCGTCAGGGCGCTCACCTTCGAGCCGGGGGCGGCCGACGCGCTCCAGGTGTACGTGAGCCCGTTCGACACCTGCAGGATCCGCTGCGTGGTCTGCCCGCCGAAGCCGGCGAACTGCTGCTCCAGCACGTTCTTCAGCTGCGCCCCGGTGAGGGTCTGGGTGACCACCAGGTTGTTGAACGGCTGGACGGTGAACGCCTCGCCGTACGTGACCTGGCCGTACGCCTCCCCGCCGCTGGACTGGTCGGCGTCCAGGTCGGCCCGGACACCACCCGGGTTCATCAGGGCGATCTGCGCTCCCGCCGACCGGGTGTACGCCAGCTGCGCGTCCGCGATCACGTCACCGAGCGGGCTCTCCCCGGCCGGGCCGGCGGTCCGGACGATGTCCGCGCTGATGCTGCCGACTATCCGGTTCGCGATCGGCGCGACCGCGGTGCGGTACTTGTCGGCCACCTTCTTGGCGGCCGCGTCCACGGTGTCCGGGTTCTTCGCGTAGGCCCCCGCGGCGTCGCGCACCCAGCCGCCCCTACCGTCCGGCACCCCGTTCTCCACGATCACGTTCTTAGCGGTGATCTCGGTGAACCGCCGGGTCCGACGGTCCAGGGTGTAGTCGATGTCGGTGATCAGCTGCCCGTTGCTGCCGGCGCTGGTGACGACCGTGTCGGCACCCTTGCTGTTCGGCAGCTTGCAGGAGTAGAAGCGGTGCGTGTGACCGGAGATCACGACACTGATCTCCGGGTTCAGCCCGGCCACGATCGGCACCAGCGGCCCGCTGAAGCCGGCGCAGTCGGAGACCCCGGGCGTCGGCGTGGCGGTGGCCTGCGAGCCGCCCTCGTGCAGCAGCAGCACCTGTGCCTTCACCCCGAAGAGCTTCAGCACGTTGCTCCACCTGTTGGCGGTCTCGATCTCGTCGGTGAACCGCACGCCCGATATGCCGGCCGGGTTCACGATGCTCGGCGTGCCCTCCAGGGTCATCCCGATGAAACCGACCGGTACGCCGTCCACGTACCGGATCTCGATGGGCGGAAGGATCGGCAGCCCGGTCTTCCTGTCGACGGTGTTGGCGGCCAGATAGGTGAACTTCGCGCCGCGGTACGGATCCCCGTCCTGGCAGCCGTCCACCGGGTGGCAGCCGCCCCGCTGGATGCGGATGAGCTCGGCCACGCCCTCGTCGAACTCGTGGTTGCCGACCGAGCTGACCTGCAACCCGACCTCGTTCATCAGCTCGATCGTCGGCTCGTCGTGGAACGCCGCGCTGACCAGCGGTGTCGCCCCGATCAGGTCGCCGGCCCCGGCGGTGATCGTCGGCCGGCCCTCCGCCTTCGCCTCGGCGCGCAACCTCTTCAGGAAGGTGGCCAGGTACTCGACGCCGCCGGCCGGGGTGCTGGTGCCGCTGGCGTTGACCACCGCGCCACTGCCGGTGGGCGGGTCGATGGCTCCGTGGAAGTCGTTGTAGCTGAGGAACTGCCCCTTGACCGTGAGGCCCTTGGGCGGACCGTACGCCGCGGACACCGGCGTGAACTCGGCCGGCGGTGCGGCCGCCGCGGTCCGGGCGCCCGGGATCGCCACCAGCGCGCCGGCCACGGCCAGGGCGGCCACCGGAACGGCCAGGTGTCGCCGCTGTGGAAGAGGCATGGGATCGTTCCCCCGATCGGTGAGAATTCGATGCCGATCTGGACAGCCTGGTGGATCAGTCGATTCGCCGCTACCACTTCGCGGTGAAAGATTGATTGCCGATCACCGATGTCCGCCCCGCTCGGCGCCGGAAACCTGTCGGTGGGTCGGCATAGACTGGCTCCCGCGATGCGACCTTCCTCCGAAACCCCTGACCTGTTCTCGGCGATGGCTCCCGAGCCCCCACGTCCGGCGCCCCGCCGGTTCGACGCCGAGTCCCTGCTCACCGGGCTGAACGGGCCCCAGCGGGATGCCGTGACCCACTCCGGGGCGCCGCTGCTCATCGTGGCCGGCGCCGGGTCCGGCAAGACGCGGGTGCTGACCCACCGGATCGCCTACCTGCTGGGCGAGCGCGGGGTGCACCCGGGCGAGATCATGGCGATCACCTTCACCAACAAGGCCGCCGGGGAGATGAAGGAGCGGGTCGCCCATCTGGTCGGGCCGCGCGCCCGGATGATGTGGGTGTCGACCTTCGACTCCGCCTGCGTGCGCATCCTGCGTGCCGAGCACGAGCACGCCGGGCTGAAGAGCACCTTCTCGATCTACGACGCCGACGACTCGCGCCGCCTCATGCAGCTGGTCGCCCGCGAGCTCGACCTGGATCCCAAGCGCTACACCGCTCGCGGCCTGGCCGCCCAGGTGTCGAACCTGAAGAACGAGCTGGTCCAGCCGGACGAGTTCAAGGCGAAGGCGAAGGGGCCCAACGAGCGGGCCGTCGCCGAGGCGTACGAGCTGTATCAGCGGCGGCTGCGCGAGGCGCACGCGCTGGACTTCGACGACATCATCATGACCACGGTGCACCTGTTCCAGTCGCACCCGCTGGTCGCCGACGCCTACCGTCGCCGGTTCCGGCACGTCATGGTCGACGAGTACCAGGACACCAACCACGCCCAGTACATGCTGATCCGCGAGCTGGTCGGCATCGAGGACCCGAGCGAGCTCTGCGTGGTCGGTGACGCCGACCAGTCGATCTACGCGTTCCGTGGCGCGACCATCCGCAACATTCTGGAGTTCGAGCGCGACTACCCGGCCGCGCGGACCATCCTGCTGGAGCAGAACTACCGGTCCACCCAGACCATCCTGACCGCGGCGAACGCGGTGATCGACCGCAACACCTCGCGCAAACCGAAACGGCTCTGGAGCGACCAGGGGCAGGGCGAGCAGATCGTCGGCTACGTCGCCGACACCGAGCACGCCGAGGCCGACTGGGTGGCCCGGGAGATCGACCGGCTCTGCGACAACCACGAGGTGCGCCCCGGCGACGTGGCCGTCTTCTACCGGACCAACGCGCAGTCCCGCGTCTTCGAGGAGGTGTTCATCCGCGTCGGCCTGCCGTACAAGGTGGTCGGTGGGGTGCGCTTCTACGAGCGCAAGGAGGTGCGGGACGCGCTCGGCTACCTCCGGGCGATCGTCAACGACGACGACACGGTCAGCATCCGCCGGGTGCTGAACACCCCGAAACGGGGCATCGGCGACCGGGCCGAGGCCTGCGTCGAGGCGCTGTCGTCACGCGACCGGGTGTCGTTCGGCCAGGCGCTGCGCCGGGCCAAGGACGCGCCGGGCATCTCCACCCGCGCGGCCAACAGCATCGCCGACTTCGTGGGGCTGCTCGACGACCTGCGGGTGCTGGCCACCACCGCCCCGCCGGAGGAGGTCCTGGAGGCCGTCCTGCAACGCTCCGGGCTGCTCGGTGAGCTGGAGGAGAGTCTCGACCCGCAGGATCAGGGCCGGGTGGAGAACCTCCAGGAGCTGGTGAGCGTCGCCCGGGAGTACACCGAACGCGTCGAGTCGCTGGCCGCCGAGGGGGAGGAGCAGGTCGCCACGCTGGCCGGGTTCCTGGAGCAGGTGGCCCTGGTGGCCGACGCCGACCAGATCCCCAGCGACGACCCGGAGCACCAGGGCGTGGTCACGCTGATGACCCTGCACACCGCGAAGGGCCTGGAGTTCCCGGTGGTCTTCCTGACCGGCCTGGAGGACGGCGTCTTCCCGCACATGCGGGCGCTCGGCGACAACACCGAGCTGGAGGAGGAGCGCAGGCTGGCCTATGTCGGGATCACCCGCGCCCGGCAGCGGCTCTACCTGTCCCGGGCGGTCACCCGGTCGGCGTGGGGCCAGCCGCAGTACAACCCGCCCTCCCGGTTCACCGACGAGCTGCCGGCCGAGCTGGTCCGCTGGGAGCGCACCGGCGGGTCGTACACGTCCTGGTCCGGGACGGGCGGCGGAGTGGGCGGCCGCGGTGGGGGAGACCGCCAGCGCGGCGGCGGCTTCGCCGGGGGGACTCCCAAGGCGCAGCGGATCGCCGAACGCCTCGGCATCGACGGCAGCAAGCTCGCCACCGCGAGCGACCTGAAGCAGGCCCCGAAGGTGGATCCCGGTGACCGGGTCAACCACCAGCGGTACGGCCTGGGCCGGGTGCTGGCCGTGGAGGGCCACGGCCCCGGCGCCCGGGCTCAGATCGACTTCGGTGACCAGGTGATGTGGCTGGTCCTGCGGCACGCCCCGGTCGAAAAGCTCTAGGCCGGGCAGCCGGAGATCTCCACCCCGTGCCCCCGCATCCACGCGGTCGGCTCGAGCGGGTTCTGGAAATGCCCCTCATGCACCTCGAAGTGCAGGTGGGGGCCGGTCGAGTTCCCGGTCGAGCCCTCGTCGCCGATGTGCTCGCCGGCCTTGACCACCTGGCCCACCTCGACGCCGATCACCGACAGGTGGCCGTAGTTGGTGAGGTAACCGTTGCCGTGGTCGATCAGGATCGCGTTGCCGTACCCGCCGTTGGGGCCGGCCGTGACGACGGCGCCGGCGCCCGCGGCCACCACCGGGGCGCCGTGCGCCGCGGCCAGGTCGACTCCGGCGTGCAGACGGCCCCAGCGCTGCCCGAAGCAGGAGGTCACCGTCGCCGACGGGAGCGGGTTGACCCACTGCCGCTTCGGCAGCGGGCGGGCCTTGAGGCGGACCGGGGCGCCGACCGGGCCCCCAGCGCCCGAGGCCGGGCCGAGCCGGGGCGCCTGATCGCTGGAGGGTGACACGACCGGCTGCGTGGCCGCGGCATGTGCGGCCGTGGCGTGCGCGGTCGTGGGGCGCACGGTTGTGGGCGGCTCGGAGGCGGCGCCGGTGGACGCCGCGGCGGACATGCCCGCGGCGCCGATCCCGGTGGCCAGGGTCGCGCCCAGCGCGGTCATCGTGACGGCTGTGCGGCCGCGGGAGGCGAACATCGCGGGGAGCACGGGCGCGCGGTGGCGGCGGAGGTTCTCCTGCCGATGCCGTCCGGTCCGGCCCGATGACGAATGCTGCCCCACGCGGATGACCCCTCCGACTGCCGTGACGTTCGCTGTCACGTACCTGTCGGACGGGGTGCGGGGCCCTGAAGAGGATTGGCGGAGTTCTCCGAAGCCGCAACCGGGAGGGTTGCGAAGAGATCAGGAGGCGGCGGCCGCGGCCAGACCGGCGTAGACCGACTCCATCTGGAGCTTGATGTCGACGCCCCGGTCCGCGAGGAAGGTGATCGGGTCGGTCGGCGTGCCCTTGACGTGCACCTCGAGGTGCAGGTGGGTGCCGTACGAATACCCGGTGTTGCCCACCTCGCCGATGACCTGACCGGCCTTGACCTGCTCGCCCTTCTCGACCACCACGCGGCGGGAGTGGGCGTAGATCATCTCGGTGCCGTCGTCCTGCCGGATCGTGACCGAGTAGCCGTAGCCGCCGCTGTAGCCGGCCGCGGTCACCGTGCCCCCGTGCACCGCCTTGTACGGCGTGCCCTCCGGGGCGGCCAGGTCGATGCCGGCGTGCAGCTTGCCGAACCGGACACCGTAGGCCGAGGTGAACTCGTACTCGTCGAGCGGCAGCAGGTAGATGTCCTTGGCGGCCTCTTCGGCGCTGAGCTCGGTGCCGGCGGCCTCGCGGTTCTCTCCACGGGACGCGGCGCCGTCCGAACGGCTCTCCAGGGCGTCGGCCGCGACCTGCTGCGTCTTGAGGCCCTGGAGGACGTCCGGGCTCACCGCCTTGGCGTCCGGGAGGTTGGAGGCCGCACCGAAGGCCACGACGCCCGCGCCGACGAAGGCTGAGGTGACGACGACGGCGTAGCGGCTGCGCGGAGGCGTCGGTACGCGGCGCCGGCCGCGATAGCGATCGGGCTCAGACGACAAGCGCTGGCGCACGAAGGATCCTCCGTCAGTGGCATTGCGGCGGCGCGGCAAGTTCAAACCCCAGGAAATTGGGTTGAACAGTGGTCCGGCCGGGCTGTCGTTGTGGGGGGAACCTGTGTGACAGCCGTCGCCACGGTAACGAAACGGCAGCCGGGTCACAAGTCGCAGCGCCAATTTCGTGACAGTTAGCCGTCAGTATTGATCATCTATTGTCCGAATTGATGAGCTTTACGGTCGCGCGTTAAGTCAACCCTCCGTAATTGCTTGGGGGGCGGAAAGTAATGTGACCCACTCAACTATTCCCTCGGTCCCCTGGTCGGGTCCAGCGGCTACCCCGGCCAGGCGTCCCGGGTTACCGTTCGTTCAGGTGACCACGGAAGGAAGTCCGCGCTGCGGCCGGACGCCGGGGTCGGAGAGCCCGGAGGGGTCAGCATGCAAGCACGGATCAGGGTCGTCGTGGCGAAGCCCGGGCTGGACGGGCACGACCGCGGGGCCAAGGTGATCGCGCGGGCGCTGCGCGACGCCGGTATGGAAGTGATCTACACGGGGCTGCACCAGACGCCCGAGCAGATCGTGGAGACCGCGATTCAGGAGGACGCCGACGGCATCGGCCTGTCCGTCCTCTCCGGCGCGCACATGACACTGTTCCGCAGGGTGCTGGAACTGTTGGCGGAGCGTGACGCCGCCGACATCGTGGTATTCGGTGGCGGCATCATTCCCGAGGATGACATCGCCGAATTGCAATCACTCGGGGTAGCCGGCCTATTCACTCCGGGTGCGTCACTCGAATCCATCGTCGAATGGGTTCGCGCCAATGTGGCGGCGCCGGTCGCCTGAATAGGCTGCTGAACGGGCCGGGCGCAAAGGGAGAGGCCGGACGCACCCCTCACACGTCCGGCCCCTCTATGCGCGATGCCCCGCCGCCACCCCTCGACCGACAGGGCATCGGCCGCTTTCCGTACGGGCGCCGTGGCGCTCCGACACCTGACTCAACGACCCCCTCCCGAGCGGGTTACGCGCGCATGCGTGACTTTTTCGGCGCGGGCCTCCGGCACGGTCGCTCCATCAACGGGACGGCCGCGAGATTCGCCACCACATCGGCCACCGTCGGATGGTGAGTTCTCCGTGTACACCCTGTGCACGGTGGTCACAGCGGCCCCGGCCTGCGCTTTCGCCACTCCGGTGTGTGGTCTTGCACACCGTGCACCCGCGCGCCAACGGAGGTCGCTCAGGTCGCTAGTCTGCGGATGAAGGCCGTTTCGCAGATGCGGATGGGCCGGACGATCCTCACGCTGGCGGCGCGCTGCGCTGCGCCGCGCACACAGGTCGGGACGCAACGGTGCGGCTTGCCGGCGCTTGGCGTCGCGAGCGAAAGGAGACACGTGGACCTGTTCGAGTATCAGGGGCGCGACCTGTTCGAACGGCACGGGCTGCCCGTGCTGGGCGGCGGCGTCGCCGAGACCCCGCAGGAGGCCCGGGCGATCGCCGAGCGGCTGGGCGGCAAGGTCGTCGTCAAGGCGCAGGTCAAGGTCGGTGGCCGTGGTAAGGCCGGTGGCGTCAAGCTGGCCGACGGGACGGACGAGGCCGAGGCCCGTGCGACCGACATCCTGGGCATGGACATCAAGGGCCACACGGTCCACAAGGTGATGCTGGCCGAGACGGCCGACATCAAGGAGGAGTACTACTTCTCCTACCTGCTGGACCGGGCCAACCGGACGTTCCTCTGCATCGCCAGCGTCGCCGGCGGCATGGAGATCGAGACGGTCGCCGAGGAGGACCCGGACCGGGTCGCCAAGATCGCGATCGACGCGAGCAAGGGCGTGGACGAGGCGAAGGCGCGCGAGATCGTGACCGCCGCCAAGTTCCCGGCCGAGGTCGCCGACCAGGTCGTCGACATCGCGGTGAAGCTGTGGGCGGCGTTCGTCGCCGAGGACGCCACGCTGGTCGAGGTCAACCCGCTCGCCAAGGTGGGCGACGGCCGGGTGCTGGCGCTGGACGCCAAGGTCACGCTGGACGAGAACGCCGGCTTCCGGCACCCCGACCACGAGGCCCTGGAGGACAAGTCCGCGGTCGACCCGCTGGAGCAGGCCGCCAAGGAGAAGAACCTCAACTACGTCAAGCTCGACGGTGAGGTCGGCATCATCGGTAACGGCGCCGGCCTGGTCATGTCGACCCTGGACGTGGTGGCGTACGCGGGCGAGAGCCACGGTGGCGTCAAGCCGGCCAACTTCCTCGACATCGGCGGTGGCGCGAGCGCCCAGGTGATGGCGAACGGCCTGGAGATCGTCCTCGGTGACCCGGCCGTGAAGTCCGTCTTCGTGAACGTCTTCGGCGGCATCACCGCGTGCGACGCGGTGGCCAACGGCATCGTCCAGGCCCTCGCCCTGCTCACCGAGCGCGGCGAGACCGTCACCAAGCCGCTGGTCGTCCGCCTCGACGGCAACAACGCCGAGGCCGGCCGCGCCATCCTGGACGGCGCCAACAACCCGCTGGTCGAGCGGGTCGACACGATGGACGGAGCGGCCCAGCGTGCCGCCGAGCTCGCGGCTGCGGGGAAGTGAACTAATGGCGATCTGGCTCACCAAGGACTCCAAGGTCATCGTCCAGGGCATCACCGGTGGTGAGGGCTCCAAGCACACCAAGCGGATGCTCGCCGCGGGCACCCAGGTGGTCGGTGGCGTCAACCCGCGCAAGGCCGGCACCAAGGTGGACTTCGACGGCACCGAGCTGCCCGTCTTCGCCAGCGTGGCCGAGGCCATCGCCGCGACCGGCGCCGACGTATCGGTGATTTTCGTACCGCCGGCGTTCACCAAGGCCGCGGTCGTCGAGGCGATCGACGCCGAGATCCCGCTCGCCGTGGTGATCACCGAGGGCGTGCCGGTGCAGGACTCGGCGGCGTTCTGGGCGTACAACGTGGCCAAGGGCGAGAAGACCCGGATCATCGGCCCGAACTGCCCCGGCATCGCGTCGCCCGGCGCCTCCAACGCCGGCATCATCCCGGCCGACATCACCCCGCAGGGCCGCATCGGCCTGGTCAGCAAGAGCGGCACGCTGACCTACCAGCTGATGTACGAGCTGCGGGAGTTCGGCTTCTCCACCGCCGTCGGCATCGGTGGTGACCCGATCATCGGGACCACGCACATCGACGCGCTGAAGGCGTTCCAGGAGGACCCGGACACCGACGCGATCGTCATGATCGGTGAGATCGGTGGCGACGCCGAGGAGCGGGCCGCCGAGTTCATCAAGGCCAACGTCACGAAGCCGGTGGTCGGCTACATCGCCGGCTTCACCGCGCCGCCCGGGAAGACGATGGGCCACGCCGGCGCCATCATCTCCGGTTCGGCCGGCACCGCCGACGCCAAGAAGGTCGCGCTCGAGGCGGCCGGCGTCAAGGTCGGCAAGACGCCGTCCGAGACCGCCCAGCTCATGCGCGACATCTTGAGCTGAGCAGGCCTGTGCAAACGGCGCGCCGTCGATCGGGAAGCGACCCGATCGGCGGCGCGCCGTCGTATCTGTATCGCCGCTCCGGCATCGGCATGGAAAAGTAGGCGCGATGTCCAGCACACCCGACCGGCCCGGCGGCTCGGAGGACCCGTTCGCGGTCGCCGAGGCGCTCCAGTCCGTGGTGCGGGACACCGCCGCCATCGAGCGGGAGGCCCCCGCCGAGCGGATCACCGAGGCGATCGGCGCCGATGACGGCCGGCGCGACACCGTGGTGCTCGACGAGGAGATGCTCGGGCGCCGGGAGACGGTCCGGGTGCCCACCCAACGCCGGCCCACCCCCGGGCGGCGCGCCCCGCTGCCGGTCGCGGCCCTCTTCGCCACGCTGTGGGCGGCCCTGCTGACCTACCTCCCGGTAGCCGCCGTGATCGGTCTGGCCCGCACCCTGGAGGGCTCCGGCGGGCTGGCCGGCGCCGCGCACGCCGGGCTGGCCGGGTGGATGCTCGGGCACGGGGTGCCGATCGGGACCTCGATCGGGCCGCTCGCGCTCGCCCCGCTGGCGCTCACCGGGTTCGTGCTCTGGCGGCTCAACCGGGCCGGGCTGCACGTGACCCGGGCGATCGGGGCCAGGCGGACCGGTTCGATTCCCCGGGCGATTCTCGTCGCGGTGGTGGTCGGTTGCGCGTACGCCCTGGTCGGAGCCCTTGCCTCGATCCTGGTCGACGGCCGCGGCACGGAGGTCTCCACCGGTGTGGCCGCGTCGCGTTTCCTCGCCCTCGGCGTCCTCGGATCGCTGGTCGGGGCGCTGCGCGGCACCGACGCGATCTCGGTCCTGGCGCGCCGGGCGCCACCCGCGATCCGGCACGGTCTGCGGTCCGGTGTGGTCGCGGCGTTCCTGATCCTCGCCGCCGGAGCGGTCGCCGGCGGGCTCGCGGTCGCGCTCGGCGGAGCCCAGGCGGCGGACATCATCGCCGGCTACCAGACCGGCGTGGCCGGCCAGGCCGGCATCACCCTGATCAGCATCGGGTACGCGGTGAACGTCTCGATCTGGGCGGCCGCCTACCTGCTCGGCCCCGGCTTCGCGCTGGGCACCGGCACCATCGTCCGGCTCACCGAGGTCGCGGTCGGGCCGCCGCCGATGCTGCCGCTGGTCGCCGGGCTCCCGGAGGGCCCGGTCGGGGCGATCGGCACCCTGCTGCTGGCCTGCCCGGTGATCGCCGGGGCGGTGGCCGGCTGGGCGCTCACCCAGCGGCTGCGGTTCGGCCGGGACAGCGCGTGGCGGGCCGCCCGGCGGGCCGGCAAGGGCTCCGCCGCCGTCGTCGAGCCGCGCTGGTCGCTGCTGGTGACGTCGGGCCTGTTCGCCGGACCGGTCGCCGGGGTCGCCCTGGGTGTGCTGGCCTGGCTCTCCGGCGGCGCGGTCGGCTCCGGGCGGCTGGCCCGGATCGGGCCGGACCCGGTCCAGACCGGCGTCGTCGCGGCCCTCGTGGTGGCCGTCTCGGTCACCCTCGGAGCCACCGCGACCAGGGCGTTCTTCCGCCGCTCCTGAATCTAGAAGTTCTGGAAGTCCTGCGGGTTGAAGTCCTGCATGACCATGCCCAGGATCACGAACACCACGGTCAGGGCCAGTGTGGCGGCACCGCAGGCGATGCCCGCGATGGCCTGCCCGCGGTTGGTGGCCCGGCCCTGTTCGGCCTTCTGCTTGCCGAGGAAGCCCAGGACGACCGCCGCGATGGCGAGCGGCACCCCGAGATAGAAGCAGCAGAGCGCCGGGATCGAGACGATGCCCAGGATCATGGCGATCAGGCCCTGGTTGTTGTCGGCGCCGGACGGCGGCATGCCGCTCGGTCCGTAGTAGGGCGGGGGAGTGCTCATGCTTCGGTCCTCCGGATCCGGCGTGCGACCAATGATCGGTACGGATGCCCAAGTCGTCGCAGCTTAACGCAGGAGTGACCGATGCCGCCCGGGAAACGCCCCGTTGTCGGGGATGGCTCGGCGCGACGATAGGGTGCACAGGTGACTGACCCCGCGCCCGCCCGCCTGGTCGTCCTCATCTCCGGATCGGGCAGCAACCTGCAGGCTCTCCTCGAAGCGACAGCCGACCCGGCGTACGGCGCCACCGTGGTCGCCGTCGGTGCCGACCGGGACGGGATCGCCGGCCTGGAGCACGCCGCGGCCGCTGGAATTCCCACCTTCGTGGACTCGGTGAAGGCCTACCCGACCCGGGACGACTGGGACGCCGCACTGACCGGGCACGTCGCCGCCCATCGCCCGGATCTGGTCATCTCGGCCGGCTTCCTGAAACTGGTCGGCAAACAGTTCCTGGACGCGTTCGGCGACCGGTACATCAATACCCACAACGCGCTGCTGCCGGCCTTCCCCGGCATCCACGGTCCGCGGGACGCGCTGGCGTACGGGGTGAAGGTGGCCGGCGCGACGCTCTTCTTCGTGGACGCCGGTGTCGACACCGGGCCGATCATCGCCCAGACCGTGGTCCCCGTGCTCGACGACGACACGGAGGACACGCTCACCGAGCGCATCAAGGTGGCCGAGCGGGCCCAGCTGGTCGACTTCGTCGGCCGCCTGGTCCGCGAGGGCTGGACCATAGCGGACAGAAAGGTACGGATTCCGTGACCTCCACAGAGGGTCGTCGTCCGATCAAGCGGGCGCTGCTGAGCGTCTGGTACAAGGACGGCATCGTCGAGCTGGCGCAGGCGCTGCACGCCGCCGGGGTAGAGATCGTCTCGACCGGTTCGACCGCGTCGACCGTGGAGGCGGCCGGCGTCCCGGTCACCCGGGTCGAGCAGTTGACCGGCTTCCCGGAGATCCTCAGCGACCGGGTCAAGACGCTGCACCCGCGTGTCCACGGTGGGCTGCTCGCCGACATGCGGCTGGAGAGCCATGTGAGCGAGCTGGCCGAGCACGGCATCGAGCCGTTCGACCTGCTGATCAGCAACCTCTACCCGTTCACCGAGACGGTCGCCTCGGGTGCGGGCGAGGAGGAGTGCATCGCGAAGATCGACATCGGTGGGCCGGCCATGGTCCGGGCCGCGGCCAAGAACCACGCCTCCGTCGCGGTCGTCACGGCCGTCTCCGCGTACCCCCTGGTGCTGGAGGCGGTGAAGGACGGCGGTTTCACGCTGACGCAGCGCAAGCTGCTCGCGGCTCGCGCTTTCGCGGACATCGCGGAGTACGACGTGGCCGTCGCCAACTGGTGTGCCTCGACGTTGGTGGAAAGTGAGTGGCCGGAGTTCGCCGGGCTCGCGCTGAAGCGGGAGAACACGCTTCGCTACGGGGAGAACCCGCACCAGCGGGCCGCGCTCTACCTCGACCCGGAGGCGCCCGCCGGCCTGGCCCAGGCCGAGCAGCTGCACGGCAAGGAGATGTCCTACAACAACTACGTCGACGCGGACGCCGCCTGGCGTAGCGCCAACGACTTCACCGAGCCGTGCGTGGCGATCATCAAGCACGCCAACCCGTGCGGGATCGCGGTCGGGGCGGATGTGGCCGAGGCGCACCGCAAGGCGCACGCGTGCGACCCGGTGTCGGCCTTCGGCGGCGTGGTGGCGGTCAACCGCGAGGTGACCGCGGAGCTCGCCCGGCAGCTCGGCGAGATCTTCACCGAGGTCGTCGTGGCGCCCTCCTACGAGGCCGAGGCCCTGGAGCTGTTCCGGGAGAAGAAGAATCTGCGGGTCCTGGTCGCCCCGGCCTGGAACCCCCCGGCCACCGAGATCAAGCAGGTGGGCGGCGGCGTGCTGGTGCAGTCGGCGGACCGGATCGACGCCGACGGCGACGACCCGGCGAACTGGACCCTCGCGACCGGCGCGCCGGCTTCGGCCGGGCAGTTGGCGGATCTGGTGTTCGCGTGGCGGGCGATCCGCAGCGTGAAGAGCAACGCCATCCTGTTGGCGTCGGACGGCGCGACCGTCGGTGTCGGCATGGGGCAGGTCAACCGGGTCGACTCGGCGAAGCTGGCCGTCTCCCGGGCCGGCGCCGAGCGGGCCCGGGGCAGCATGGCGGCGTCCGACGCGTTCTTCCCGTTCCCGGACGGTCTCGAGGTGCTGATCGAGGCGGGAATCAAGGCGGTGGTCCAGCCCGGTGGCTCGATCCGTGACAACCTGGTGATCGAGGCCGCCGAGAAGGCCGGCCTGACTGTCTACCTGACCGGGACGCGGCACTTCTACCACTGATCACATTGCTGGCAGGGTCGGCTGAGGTGGCTTATCTCCCGTTCAGCCGACCGGCTGGTAATCGTCCGTTAACCGGCTGATACGGTCGCGAAAATTCGCCCGGACACTGGGAGAGCAGAGCTATGGGCAAGAAGGTAACCGTCGTAGGCGCCGGTTTCTACGGGTCCACGACCGCGCAGCGTCTCGCCGAGTACGACATCTTCGAGACGGTGGTTCTCACCGACATCATCGACGGAAAGCCGGCGGGTCTCGCGCTCGACATCAACCAGTCCCGGTCGATCGAGGGCTTCGAGACGAAGGTCGTCGGCGTCAGCACCGGCCCGAACGGCGAGGGCTACGAGGCCATCGCGGGGTCCGACGTGGTCGTCGTGACCGCCGGTCTGCCGCGTAAGCCGGGCATGAGCCGGATGGACCTGCTCGAGGTCAACGCGAAGATCGTTCGCCAGGTCGCCGAGAACATCAAGAAGTACGCGCCGAACGCCGTCGTCATCGTGGTGTCCAACCCGGTCGACGAGATGACCGCGCTGGCCCAGCTCGCCACCGAGTTCCCCCGGAACCAGGTCTTCGGTCAGGCCGGCGTGCTCGACACCGCCCGGTTCACCAACTTCATCGCCGAGGAGCTGAACGTTCCGGTGTCCAGCGTCAAGGCGCTGACCCTGGGCTCGCACGGCGACACCATGGTGCCGGTTCCGTCGCGCTGCACCGTCGACGGCAAGCCGCTGTCCGACCTGCTGCCGGCCGACAAGATCGAGGAGCTGGTCGTCCGTACCCGTAACGGTGGCGCCGAGGTGGTCGCGCTGCTGAAGACGGGCTCGGCGTACTACGCCCCGTCGGCCGCCGCGGCCCGCATGGCCAAGGCCGTCGCCGAGGACTCCGGCGTGGTCATGCCGGTCTGCGCCTGGGTCGACGGGGAGTACGGCATCTCCGGCGTCTACCTGGGCGTCGAGGCCGAGCTGGGCGCGCAGGGCATCAAGAAGGTCGTCGAGGACAAGCTCACCGAGAGCGAGCTGGCCGGCCTGAAGGAGGCCGCCGAGGCGGTCCGCGCCAAGCAGGCGGACGTCGCGCACCTCTAAGATTTCGCTGACGAAGGCCGGGGCGTACGCCCCGGCCTTCGTCGTGAGCACCATCACCGGCCTGGCCGGTGAGCGGCGGTGGCGCGGATCGGCGTACCGATTCGTCCCGGCCTGGGATGGTAGAGGGGACCGCCGGAACGGGGCCGCCCGGCGATCTACGGGGAGCGGGCAGTACGCTCGTACTGCTAAGCGTGTGTTTCGGGAGAGGAGCGCCGGCCGATGGCGAAAATCAAGGTCAAGAACCCGGTCGTTGAGATCGACGGCGACGAGATGACCCGGATCATCTGGAAGCAGATTCGTGAGCAGCTGATCCTGCCGTATCTCGATGTGAACCTCGAGTACTACGACCTGTCGATCCAGTACCGGGACGAGACCGACGACCAGGTGACGATCGACTCGGCCAACGCCATCAAGCGGCACGGTGTGGGCGTCAAGTGCGCGACGATCACCCCGGACGAGGCGCGGGTCGAGGAGTTCGGCCTGAAGAAGATGTGGCGGTCGCCGAACGGCACGATCCGCAACATCCTCGGCGGCGTGGTCTTCCGCGAGCCGATCATCATGAGCAACGTACCCCGGCTGGTACCGAGCTGGACCAAGCCGATCATCATCGGCCGTCACGCCCACGGCGACCAGTACAAGGCGACCGACTTCGTCGCGCCGAAGGCCGGCAAGTTCACCGTCACCTTCACGCCGGAGGACGGCTCCGAGCCGCTGGAATTCCACGTCGCGGACTTCCCGGCCGGTGGCGTCGGCATGGCGATGTACAACTTCGACGAGTCGATCCGTGACTTCGCGCGGGCCTCGTTCCGGTACGGCCTGGCCCGTAACTACCCGGTCTACCTCTCCACCAAGAACACGATCCTGAAGGCCTACGACGGGCGTTTCAAGGACCTGTTCGCGGAGATCTTCGAGACCGAGTTCGCGGACCAGTTCAAGGAGGCCGGTCTCACCTACGAGCACCGGCTGATCGACGACATGGTCGCCGCCGCCCTGAAGTGGGAGGGTGGCTACGTCTGGGCCTGCAAGAACTACGACGGCGACGTGCAGTCCGACACGGTGGCCCAGGGCTTCGGCTCGCTCGGTCTGATGACCAGCGTGCTGATGACCCCGGACGGCCAGACCGTCGAGGCCGAGGCGGCCCACGGCACCGTCACCCGGCACTACCGGCAGTGGCAGAAGGGCGAGAAGACCTCGACCAACCCGATCGCCTCGATCTTCGCCTGGACCGGCGGCCTCAAGCACCGCGGCAAGCTGGACGGCACCCCCGAGGTGACCGAGTTCGCCGAGAAGCTCGAGCGGGTCTGCATCGAGACCGTCGAGAGTGGCCAGATGACCAAGGACCTCGCGCTGCTGATCGGCCGCGACGCCCCGTGGCTGTCCACCGACGAGTTCATGAACGCTCTGGACGAGAACCTGGCGCGCAAGCTCGCCGCCTGACTCCAGCGGTAACACCTCGAAGGTCCCGCCGGCCACCGTGCCGGCGGGACCTTCGTCCTTTCAGAACAGGCCTTCACGCCGCGTACATCGATTCCCGCCACGCCAAGGATGAAGAAGGCGGGGATGGATCCCCGCTGACCCGAGCCGAGGGGAAGAGGATCGTGAGCGAGCTGGAGGCGACGATCGATCTGCTGGTGCGTCACGCGGAGAAGGCCCTCGCCGACTACGCGGACTTCACCCAGGAGCAGGTCGACCACATCGTCGGCAAGGCCTCCGTGGCCGCGCTGGACAAGCATGGCGAGCTGGCCAGGTCGGCGGTCGAGGAGACCGGGCGGGGTGTGTTCGAGGACAAGGCCGTCAAGAACATCTTCGCCTGTGAGCACGTCACGAACAGCATGGCCGGCATGCGTACGGTCGGGGTGATCCACCGCGACGACATCAACGGCATCACCGAGATCGCCGACCCGGTGGGTGTGGTCTGCGCCGTGACGCCGGTGACCAACCCGACTTCCACCACCATCTTCAAGGCGCTGCTCGCGCTGAAGACCCGTAACCCGATCGTCTTCGCCTTCCACCCGAACGCCCAGCGGTGCAGTGCCGAGGCGGCGCGGGTGGTCCGGGACGCGGCGATCGCGGCCGGCGCACCGGAGCACTGTGTCCAGTGGGTCGAGCAGCCCTCCATCGAGGCCACCTCGGCCCTGATGAACCACCCGGGCGTCGCCACGGTCCTGGCCACCGGTGGCAACGCGATGGTCCGGGCCGCCTACTCGACCGGCAAGCCGGCCCTCGGCGTCGGCGCCGGCAACGTTCCGGCGTACGTCCACGCGTCCGCCGACGTGGTCCGCGCCGTCCACGACATCGTGCTGTCGAAGACCTTCGACAACGGCATGATCTGCGCCTCCGAGCAGGCCGTCGTCCTGGACGCCCCGGTCGCCGGGCAGGCGCTCGCGGAGTTCCGGCGGCTGCACGCCCACCTGGCGACCGAGGACGAGACGCGGCTGCTGCGGGACTTCATCTTCCCGGACGGGCGGAAACTGAACGCCGCGGTGGTGGGCCGGTCCGCGGCCTGGATCGCCGAGCAGGCCGGATTCGCCGTCCCGGCCGACACCTCGGTGCTGCTCGCCGAGATCGGCGAGGTCGGTTCGGCCGAGCCGCTGAGCCGGGAGAAGCTCTGCCCGGTGCTGGCCGTGCTCAGGGCCGACGGCGAAGAGCAGGGCATCCGGTACGCCGAGCAGATGGTCGAGTTCCACGGGCTCGGGCACAGCGCGGTCGTGCACGCCAGGGACGCCGGCCTGTCGGAGCGGTTCGGCAAGCGGATGAAGGCGGTCCGGATCATCTGGAACGCGCCCGCCTCGCAGGGCGGCATCGGCGACATCTACAACGGCTTCCGTCCCTCGCTCACCCTGGGCTGCGGCAGCTACGGGCACACCTCGGTCTCCGACAACGTGTCTGCCCTCAACCTGCTCAACATCAAGCGCATCGGCCGTAGGACGAACAACATGCAGTGGTTCAAGGTGCCGGCCAAGATGTACTTCGAGCCGCACGCCATCCGGTACTTCCGGGACATGCCCGACGTCTCCCGGGTCACCATCGTCACCGACCACACCATGACCAGGCTCGGGTACGTCGACCGGATCAGCAACGTGCTGCGCCGGCGCCCGGAGCCGGTGACCATCCAGGTGATCGACGGCGTCGAGCCGGAGCCCAGCATCGAGACGGTGCAGACCGGCGCGGCCCTGATGCGCTCCTTCCGGCCGGACACGATCATCGCGCTCGGCGGCGGTTCGCCGATGGACGCCGCGAAGGTGATGTGGCTGCTCTACGAGCACCCGGACGTCGACTTCGCGGACATGAAGGAGAAGTTCTTCGACGTCCGCAAGCGGGCCTTCAAGTTCCCGGCCCTGGGCGGTCTGGCCAAGCTGGTCTGCGTGCCGACCACCTCCGGCACCGGCGCCGAGGTCACCCCGTTCGCCGTGATCACCGACACCGCGACCGGGCAGAAGTACCCGCTGGCCGACTACGCGCTCACCCCGAGCGTGGCGATCATCGACCCGCACCTGACCAAGGACCTGCCGCCGGTGGTCACCGCGGACAGCGGCTTCGACGCGCTGACCCACGCCACCGAGGCGTACGTCTCGGTCTACGCCAGCGACTTCACCGACGGCCTCGCCCTGCACGCCATCAAGCTGATCTTCGGCAACCTGGAGCGGGCGGTCTCCGCCGGCCCCGAGGACCCGGTCGCGCGGGAGAAGATGCACAACGCCGGGACGATCGCCGGCATGTCGTTCGGCAACGCGTTCCTCGGCATCGTGCACGCCATGGCGCACACCCTGGGCGCCACCTTCCACGTGGCGCACGGCCGGACCAACGCGATCCTGCTGCCGCACGTGATCCGGCACAACGGCACCGTGCCGTCGAAGCTGAACAGTTGGCCGAAGTACGAGCGGTACATCGCCCCCGAGCGCTTCCAGGACATCGCCCGGCACCTGGGCCTGCCCGCCGGCACCCCGGAGGAGGGCGTCGAGTCCTACGCCCGGGCCGTCGAGCGGCTGCGCGCGGCCGTCGGCATCCCGTCGTCCTTCCAGGGCGCCGGCGTGGACGAGAAGGAGTTCCTGGACGCGCTGCCGCAGCAGGCCATGAACGCCTACCTGGACCAGTGCGCGCCGGCCAACCCGCGGATGCCGATGCTGGCCGACCTCGAACGGATCATGAAGGAGGCCTACTACGGGCAGTAACCGGTAGCCCGCGCGGCTCGTTGCACGGTGGGGAGGCCTTGTCCCGGGCCTCCCCACCGAACCTTTTTCAACGTGGCGAGGGCGAAGGCACCCGGCGCCGGTTTACGGCCGTGATGGCTTTCCGCCCGATGCCAGGTTGAAAGAGGTTCGGCGTCGTGTCAGATGTCGCGCAGCCGCTGCGCCGCGGCCTCCGGGACGATGTCGTTGACGAACGCGCCCATCGCCGACTCCGACCCTGCCAGGAACTTCAGCTTGTCCGCGGCCCGCCGGATGCTGAACAGCTGCAGGTGCAGATAGCCCAGCTCGCGGCCCTCGCCGGTGACCGCCTGGTGCCAGGCCGAGATGTACGGCATCGGCTTGCCGAACAGCCCGTCGAAGCGGCGCAGCAGGTCCAGGTAGAGCGGGCCGAACGCGTCGCGCTCCGCATCGGTCAACGCCGGCAGATCGGGGACCTGCCGGTGCGGGGCCAGGTGCACCTCGAACGGCCAGCGGGCGGCGGCCGGCACATACGCCGTCCAGTGTTCGTTGGACGCCACCACCCGGACCTTCGCCTCCTGTTCGGCGGCGAGGACGTCGGCGTACAGATTGCGCCCGGTCTTCTCGAAGTGCCGTTTCGCGGCCCGCAGGTAGGCCGCGGTCTTCGGGGTCACCGTCGGGTAGGCGTAGATCTGGCCGTGCGGGTGGTGCAGGGTCACGCCGATCTCGACGCCCCGGTTCTCGAACGGGAACACCTGTGCCACCTCGGGCAGCGCGGACAGCTCGGCGGTCCGGTCGGCGAGAGCATCGATCACGGTACGGACGCGCGTGGGCGGAAGCGAGCCGAAGGCGCTGTCGTGGTCACTGGTGAAGCAGACCACCTCGCACCGGCCGTGGCCCGGCCGGACCGGGACCATGTCGGTCACCTGGGTCAGCTCGTCCGGCACGATCCGGTCGGAGAACGACGGGAACTGGTTCTCGAAGACCACCACGTCGTAGCTGGGCGCCGGGATCTCGCTGGCGAACCGCTCGGTGGTCGGGCACAGCGGGCAGGCGTCCGACGGCGGCAGGAAGGTCCGGGTGTTGCGGTGCGCGGCGATCGCGATCCACTCATCGGTCAGCGGGTCGTGGCGCAACTGCGAGGCCGGCGGGGGCGGCGGCAGCTCACGGGTGTCCGGGTGCCCGGACCGGCCGCTGCCGGGGGCCTCGTCGAAGTAGATCAGCTCGCGGCCGTCGCAGAGCCGGACGGCCGATCGGGTCGGGGTCATTGGGGATTCACCACCACGAGTTCGGGAACTGTTTCCGTGAGGAGGTCACGGGCGCCGGCCTCCAGGCCGTCGTCGGTGATCAGCACGTCGGCGCGGGCCAACGGCACGATCGAGGAGATGCCGACGGTGCCCCACTTGGTGTGGTCGGCGAGCACCACCAGGCGCTCGGCGGCCTCCACCAGGGCCCGGTTGACGTCGGCCTCCATGAGGTTGGGGGTGGTGTATCCGGCGCGCTCGCTCATCCCGTGCACACCGAGGAACAGCATGTCCAGGTGCAGGGTGCCGATGGCGGCCACCGCCACCGGGCCGACCAGCGCGTCCGACGGGGTCCGGGTGCCGCCGGTGAGCACGACCGTCTGATCCGGGCGGCCGGCGCGGTAGAACACGTCGGCGACCGGGATCGAGTTGGTCACCACGGTCAGGCTCGGCACGTCGACGAGGCGCTGGGCCAGCTCCGCCGTGGTGGTGCCGGCGGACAGGGCGATGGCGTCGCCGGGGGAGACCATGGCGGCCGCCCGCATGGCGATCGCCGTCTTCTCCCCGCGCTGGCGCACCGACTTGGCGGCGAAGCCCGGCTCGTGCGCCGAACCGGGACTGACGGTCGTCGCTCCACCATGTACCTTCGCCAGCAAACCACGGTCGGCGAGGGCCTCCAGGTCACGACGGATCGTCATGTCGGAGACGCCGTACTCCGCGGCGAGCTCGGTGACCCGGACGCCGCCGGTGGCGCGGACCCGGTCGAGGATCGCGGCCTGTCTCTGCTGAGCCAACATCAGTTGGACCGAACTAATTCGAACACACTCGAACAGTACCCCGTGATCGGGTCGGTTCGAAAGGGTGAGTTCAGATACCTCGGCCGCGTTTGTGCAGGGCCGACAGCACGTTCTCCACCTTCACCGCTCCGGTCATCGCGGCCAGCGCGATGGCGGTTCGCGGTTCGCGCCAATTGGCCCGGACCGCCTCCTTGCTGTAGCGCCAGGCCGCACCCCGGTTACCGGACGCCGCCGACCAGCAGGCCAGCTGTCCGTACACCCGGGCCGCCCCCGGACCGCAGCCGCTGATCTCCGGGTGCCGCCGCATCATCCAGCGCAGCGACGAGATCTTGGTGGCGTACTCGTACGCGTACTGCGAGGTCCGCCCCCAGAGCACCCGGACCAACGGTTCGTCCAAATGAACGATCGGACTCCGGCGGGCCGCCCTTAGCAAAAGGTCCCAATCCTCGTTCTGGCTGCCCGGCGCGTCCTCGGCGACCATCCCGATCGCGTCCTCGGCCAGCGCCTCCCGGCGGAGGAGGAACGACGACGAGTGCAGCATCGCCATCCGGGACCGGGCCAGGTCCGCCACGGTCACCCGGCTCCGGCCGGCCAGTCGCGGGGTGCGGCGGCCCTCGTACTCGACCTCGATCGCACACGTGGCGAACTCGGCCGACGGCTCCGCGAGCAGCGCCGCCACCTGACGGCGCAGCTTGTCCGGCAGCCACTGGTCGTCGTCGTCGCAGAACGCCATCAGCTCGCTGTCCAGCGCCATCAGCCCGGTGTTGCGGGCGCCGGCCAGACCGGCGGACCGCCAGTTCGTCAGGACCAGCACCGGTACGCCGTCGGTGGACGCCAGCAGGTAGTCCGGCTCGGTCTGGTCGTACACCACGACGACCTTGAGGTCGCCCGGGTAGCGCTGCCCGCGCACCGCGGCGATCGCGCGGCGGACCAGCTCGGGGCGGTTCCGGGTGGGGATCACGACCCCGACCGACGGCCAGTTCATTATGCCTCCGAAGCGATGTTCAGCGGGTAGCCGTACGCCCGCAGCAGCGGCCCGCAGACCGCGCCCACCAGGCGGCGCTGGGTGCTGGGCAGGGCGCGGACCCAGGCGTCGTCGCGGCGCAGCGCCAGCCGGCCTACGGTGAAGCGCATCGGATTGCCCGCCGCGCTGTGCCCGGCCCGCAGGTCGGCGTGTTCGGTCCGGAGGAAGTCCAGGTGTTCCGGGTGCAGGGGGAGGCCCGCGAAGTCGGCCAGGCGGATCAGGCCGGCCCGCGGGTCGGCGAGGAACTCCTCGTAGCGGATCCGGTACACCGGCACACCCCGGCGGGCGAGCAGGCCGAACGCGGCGTTGTGCGCGTTCCACAGCACCGCCGAGCGGCCCGGGGAGTAGCGGGTCATCTGGTCGGCGCCGTCGGTCTCCGGCCGGCTCACCGTCTTGGTCCAGGAGTACGCCACCCCGCGCGCGTCCCGCACCACGTGCACCACGCGCAGGTCCAGGTCGTCCGCCCAGCGCAGCACGTGGGCCAGTGCCGAGTGCTTGGAGGAGTCGATCACCATCCGGGCGCCGGACACCTCGGCCGCCGCGGCGTAGACCCGGGCGTAGTAGGAGGCGTACTCGCGGACCTCGTCGGTGGCGGCGGTGGCCGAGGCGAGGCGCGGGATGTGCCGGGTCCGCTCGACCGCGTCGCGGAGCGTGTGGATCCGGTCGACGTCGACGTTCGCCCAGCCGTTGAAGGCCAGGTCGCCGACGCGCCGCCAGAACGCGCAGCCGGAGAACCGGGCGCCGCAGCCGCACCGCTCGTCGTCCCGGATGTCGCGTTGCCAGAGATGAACGACCTCGCCGAGAGCGCACATCCCGGGCAGTTCGCCGAGCAGGCGTTCGACGAGTGTTGTCCCGCTACGTCCGAATCCGCCCAGAAAAAGCACTTGTGCCACTTTGGCTCGCCTTCGCTCGTTTCGCTCAGGTAACGAGTGAAACAGGCAGAAGGAGGCGTTAGGTGACTATCGAGGCTTTCGACCGTGTGCAGCTAGATGGCACCGGTATCGACCGCATTACCGAGGACGAGGTCGTGGCCGTTGTCCGGGACGCGCTCGCCCACGGCCGCGGTGGCCGCATCGTCACCCCGAACATCGACATCCTTCGCCGCGCCGCCGCCGACCCGGCCGTCCGCCGCCACCTCGACGACGCCGACCTCATCGTCGCCGACGGCATGCCACTGATCTGGGCGAGCCGCCTCGGTGGCGCCCCGCTCCCCGAGCGGGTGGCCGGCAGCAGCCTGATCTGGTCCCTCTCCGAGGGCCTCGGCCGCGACGGTCGCTCCATCTTCGTGGTCGGCGGAACCCCGGCCCCCGCCGGAGGAGGCGCGGCCCGGGCGGCCGCCCGGCTCGCCGCCGCGTGCCCCGGTCTGCGGATCGCCGGCACGATCAGCCCCGACTACGGCTTCGAGCTCGACGAGAGCACCTACGCCGACTTCTGCGTGAAGGTGATCGCCGCCGAACCGGATCTGGTCTTCGTCGGTCTGGGCTTCCCCAAGCAGGAGGACGTCATCGAGCGCCTCCGCGGTGACCTGCCCCGAACCTGGTTCGTCGGCTGCGGCGCCGCGGTCAACTTCGTCGCCGGCGACCTCGGGCGCGCCCCGCTCTGGATGCAGCGCAGCGGCCTGGAGTGGATCCACCGCCTCGGCGTCGAACCGCGCCGCCTGGCCGGCCGTTACCTCCGCCGCGACGCCCCCTACGCCCTGCGCCTCCTGGCCTGGGCCCCGCGCTGGGCCGGTCGCCGCTGATCGTCAGGGGCGGAGGTTGCCGCCCTCGCCGCCTGGGGAGTCCCGCCGGGAGCGGGGTGCTCGCCGGCGGCGGGCGCTGCCCGGGACGCCGCGGAAGGCGGCGCAACGGCGGCCGGCCCGGGTGAGGGGCACGCCCAGCGTCGGCTGGGGGAAGCCCGCCGCGTCGTAACCGCTCTGCCAGGGGAAACGGTCACCCGGATCGGGCCAGGCGAGCTGTAGCAACCGCACCCGGTCGTCGCCGTAGCGCATCAGGGCGGCGCCGGGGAACAGCTCGGCCCGGATCTCGCCGCCCACGACCCGCACCTCCTGGCCGGTGATCAGACCGCGGATGCGGTGCCCGTGGCGCAGCTGGAGGCCCTCGTCGCGGACCCGCCCGGCCACCTCGTTGAGCAGCTGGTGGCCGAATTCCGGGGACACTCCGGCGATGGTCAGCTCGGGAAAGCCGTAGCCGGTGAGGCCCACCGTGTATGCGAAAGGGACGGTCTCGGCCGGATCGTCGTCACCCGGCAGGACGTGCACGACGGCCCACCCGAACCGCTCGATGATCTCGCTCTGCTCCTCGAAGAAGTCGTCGAGGTACGACATCGGTGACACCCCCGTGGCTCGGCCCGAACTGGCTGAGCTCACTATGGAACACACGTACGACACTTTTCTGGGCTGGCAAACCGTACGCCCGTACGGTTAAGATCGGATCATGGGTTTTCGCATCGATGACCTGCACCATGTGCAGCTGCTGATCCCACCGGGTGGCGAGGGCGTGGCCCGGGCCTTCTACAGCGGCGTCCTCGGCATGGCCGAGGTCGTGAAACCGCCGGTGCTGGCCGCGCGCGGTGGCTGTTGGTTCCGGGCGGGCGGCTGGGAGGTGCATCTCAGCGTGGTCCCGGACTTCGCCCCGGCGCTCAAGTCGCATCCGGGCGTGCTGATCGACGGCCTGGACGCGCTGGCCGAGCGGCTGGCGGCCGCCGGGCACCCGGTCGAGTGGGATCCCCACTTCCCGGGTCACCGGCGGCTCTACTCGGCCGACGGGCACGGCAACCGGCTGGAGTTCCTCGAGCGGATCAGGGATTGAAGTACGGGTCCCGGACCAGCCGCAGGAACGCCTTGAAAGCCCGCTCGTCCCCGGCGAGCTGGAACTGCTGGTTGGGCCCGTTGCCGTCGGGATCGGACTCGAAGTAGGCGACGGCCTTGATCTGCTTGTTCACCTTGAAGGTGCGCTCGGCGTCCTTGAGCCAGGCGGCCCGGCCCTCCGACCCCCAGGCCTTGGCCACGCCGAACTCGCCGATCACGATCGGTTTCGGACGCTGGGCGGCCCACTCCAGGAAGGGCCCCATCAGCGTGCCGATCGGCTGGAACTCGAAACCGGCATAGACGTCCACACAGGTCCAGTCCACCTGGTCGTCCCCGGGGTAGAAGGCGGGCGCGTCGCCGCGGATGAAGCCCTCGGCCGTCGGGCACCACACCCAGGAGACGTTGTCGGCCTTCTCCTCGCGGAAGATCTTCCGGACGTACCGCCAGGCCGCGATGTAGTCCTCGCCGGACCACATGGTGGCCCGCAGGTTGGGCCGGTCCATCTCCCAGCGCATCCGCAGCATCACCGGATCCTTGATCTTCCGGATCGCCCGGGCCTGCTCGCGAATCAGCTCGTCGTGCTCCCCGGTCAGGATGGACCGGTTGTCCCCGGTGGCCCAGCTGATCATCAGCTTGGCGCCGTCGGCGAGGAACGCCGCGTCCGAGGGGGTGCCCATCATCTGCTCGAACCGGCGGTACGTGTTGATGAAGTGCAGTTTCCGGCCCAGCGACTGCTCCAGGGCGCCGACCGCGGCGAGCCGGCCCACCTGGGTCAGCTCGTCCGGCTTGATCCACGCCCCGAGGTAGGCGCCGCGGCGGGGCGCCTCGAAGGGCCCGGCCTGGAACGGGCCCCGGTTGGTGGCGACCGCCCGCGGTGGGCTGCTCAGGTCGGGTGACGGCGTCGGGGCGGGTTCCTCCCGGTCACCCGAGAAGCAGCCGCCGAGCAGCAGGAGCACGAGGGCGGTGGCGATCAGCCCGCTACGCATGGAGCCGCCGGGCGGTGTAGAGGACGTTCACGGCGTACGCATCGCTGCCCGGCATCCGTCGTGCCGCCGCGTCGGCGAGCCGGGCCACCCGGTGGTCGTGCAGCGACGGCGTGAGCATCGAGAAGCCGCGCCGCTCGACGATCTCGAAACCGTGCCGGGCCAGCAGCCGCCCGACCTCCTCGTGGGAGAGCTCGGCGAACCAGCGTTCCCCGCTGTGCCGCCGGGCCCGCAGGTGCCGGACCGATCCGGCGTTGCCGTGGTTCTCCACCACGAGCACCCCGGATCCGCGGTGCGGCAGCACCTTGGCGGCGAAGGCCAGCGCCCGGTCCCGGACCCCCTCGTCGACGTTGAGCAGCAGCCGGAAGATCGTGACGATCGCCGGGAAGCCGGCCGCCACCGGCTGCGGCACCGGACCCTCCTGGGGAACCAGGTGCCAGTAGGCCCGCGACCCCACCTCGGCGGCCTTCGACATCATCTCGGCCGACGTGTCGTACCCGTGCGCCTCCCGGACCAGGCCGTGCAGCGCCCGGACGGCCCGCCCGGTGCCGCAGGCGAAGTCGTGCTGGACCGGTGGATGCTCGGGGAACTCGCGGCGCACCAGGGCGCGCAGGTAGTCCCGCTGGCGGTCGTTGATCCGCGACGCGTAGCTGTCCGGGGCGTACGTCACGGTCTCGTACTTCTCGACCGCCTCGGTGTCCTGGAACACCCCTGTGTAATCGCTGGTCAACTCTTCCTCCTGAATGCGCCGAGCATCAACGGTCCGCGTAGCAGCCACGCCCCCGCGGCGTAGGCCGGGACGGCGATCACGATGGCCGCCGGGAAAAACTGGATGAATCCGAAACAGAGGAGGGCCAGGAACGCCGCCGTGAGCGTCCCCCGGCCGAACGGGTGCAGACCGGTGCTCCGGTGGACCTGGACCAGCGGGAGCAGGTTGTTCACCACCATCGCCCCGGCCAGCCCGGCCGCCGCCCCCAGCGCGCCCCAGCGCGGGATCAGCCACACGTCCAGGCCGATCGTCACGGTCAGCGCGATCAGCACGTTGCCGAGGTTCAGCGAGGTGCGACCGGCCATCGCCAGGACCATGTCGACCATCCCGCAGCCGGTCGCCACCAGCATCGCGGCGGCCAGCACCCGCACCACCGGGACGCCGGAGGCGTACCCGTCGCCGAACAGCCGTAGGTACCAGGGCGCGAGCGCCATCACCAGCAGGCTGATCGGCCAGGTCACCAGGACCAGCCAGCCGGTCGCGATCTGGTAGAGCCGTTTCGCGGCGGCCAGGTCGCCGGTGCTCAGCGTCTCGGCCAGACGCGGCTGCACCGATTGCGACAGACCCTGGTTCGCGAACTGGATCAGCACCACGAACCGGCCGGCCACCGCGTAGACGGCCGCCGGCGCCAGCCCGCCCAGCGCCGCCACCAGCAGCACGTCCACCCGCTGCAACGCGAGCTGGGCGACCGCGGCCACCGCCCGCGGGGCGGTGAAGACCCAGAACTCCCGGCGCACGCGGCGACGCTCACCCCGGTCGGTGCTCACCCTCGTCCGGCCCGAGGTGTACGCGCGACGCGCGGCCACCGCGGCCAGGATCGCCACCGGCAGATACGGCGCCGCCCAGGCCAGCGCGAAGACCGGCAGTGAGGCCGTGACCCAGAGCGCCGCCACCCCCGCCGCGCCGACCGCGAGCAGTTGCAGCCCGCTGCGCAGCACCCGGTCCAGCAGCACGGTCGGCCGCATGCTCCGGTAGCCGCGCGTCACGGTGAGCAGCACGTCGGTCAGCGCCTGGAGCGGGACGAAGACGGCCAGCACCCGGAGCCCGGCGGTGTGCCCGGCGACCACCTCCGGCGCCTCGCCCGCGGTGAGGCGCGCGATCGCCGGTGCGGCCAGCCACATCGCCACGCCCAGGAGCAGCGAGAACCCGGCCACCGGCGGGATGCCGGCGCGCAGGCAGGCGCCCAGCAGATGGTCCTGCCCGGTGCTGCGCAGCCGGGCCGGCCAGTACACCAGCCCGGTCTGGGTGCCGAGCTTGGCCAGCCCGCCGACCAGCACGAACGCGGCCGTGGCGGCGAAGAACGCACCGGCCTGCTCGGCGCCGAGCGCCCGGGCCACGATCCAGGTGACCACCACACCGGTGCCGCCGGCCAGCGCCGAGCCGGCCATGTTGGCCAGCCCGCCGCGGGCCGTGTCCCGGGTGGCGCCGCGCGGATCCGCCTGCGCGGTCGTTGCCGTCACCGGCGGCGCCAGACCGGGGTGTGCCCCAGCCAGCCGGCCAGCGCCTCGTCGTGCGGCTGGTAGTAGGCGTACAGGTCGCGGCGCAGCCCGGGATCCATGTCGGCCTGCCGGGGGCGGGCGTTGTGCTGCTCGAAGGTGGGCCGCTCCAGCCCGGAGGGCAGCCCGAGGAAGGCGCAGACCTCGTCGTAGACCGGCTCCGGGTCGCTGAAGAAGCGCTCGCTCTCCACCACGTGGATCCGCTCCCGCCCCACGTGCTGGGCCACCACGCTCAGATAGCGGGCGTACTCGCCACGGGACCGGTACGCGTGATGCTGGTGGGCGAAGCTGTAGTAGGACGGGTCGAGGGTGAGCCGTTCCTCCTGACGGTGCAGCCGGGCCGGCTCCAGTGCCACGGCCGCGCCGAAGTCCCGCTCCGACTCGTAGGCCCGGGCCACCTCGTGGTGGTGCTGCGAGTAGGCGCGTTCCACCGGGTCCCGGACCAGCACCACGAGCTTGGCGTAGGGCAGGTCGTGGGCGATCCGGGCGGCCGCCTGCGGGTGGTACATGTAGTACGGGCTGGACTCGAAGGTCTGCGCGCGGACCCCGTAGCGTTCGGCGATCCGCTCGGCGCTGCGCAGCGTCGGGAAGTGGCCGCGGTACCACTCCGGCCCGCGCTGGTAGGACGTGTCGAAGTAGTGCACACCCTTGTGCAGCACCGCCTTCAGCACGACCGGGTGCGCGGCCAGCGCGCGGTAGAGCGACGTGGTGCCACAGCGCTGCCCACCGCAGATCAGGAACGAGGGCAGCATGCGGCTCTCCGCGGTGAGCCGTCCGAACGACCGGGAGCCGAGGTGCACGACCCGCTTCACCGGTGCGGGCAGATTGCGTACGTGCATGGTTCTACAGCTCCTCCACGCGCCGGATCAGCACCGGCAGCAGCCAGGTTCCGAGCACGCCCAGCCGGGCGCCCGCCTCGGCCTGCCTGTCGGTCAGGTAACGGACGGCGAGGTCCACCAGGTAGAGCAGGGTGGTGATCTCGCGGGCCACCGGCGCCACCCCGAACGGGGCGAGCAGCTCGTCGGCCCGGTGCACGGTCGCCTCGACCGCGGCCCGGGCGTCGCCGGTGGACTGGATACGTTTCTGCAGCTCGTGATGGATGGCGTCGAAGCCGAGCGGCACCCCCGTGGCGAACCGCTCCCAGTCCCACACGAGCAGGGCGTCGGCCAGGTTCGCCATGTTCCAGGGTGCCCAGTCGCCGTGCCAGGCGCCGTACCGCATCGTCGTCTCACCGCTGTGCGCGGCCAGCACGTCCACGGCGGCGGCCAGTCCCGCGCCCTCCGGCCGGTCGGCGACCGTCGCGAGCCGCGCCTGGAGGTCCTGCCAGTACCCGCTTCCGGTGAGCGGCCCGGTCGTGTAGCCGCGGCAGCCCGCGACGTCGATCATGGCCGCGGTGAGCCGCCGCCGGCTGAGCGACGCCCGCGGCAGCCAGACCGGCAGTGCCGACTGGACCAGCACCTGCATGCCCCGCCACTGCCCGGCGTGCATCACCCGCGGCACGGTCAGCTTGGTCAGGCCGCTGCTGCCGAGGGTGGTGAGCGCCGCCGTCTCCGCCTTCACCAGGCGCCGGGTCAGCGGGCCGGTGCCCAGCTTGCCGAAGGCGAAGGTGTCGCCGTCCGGGCCGAGCAGTTGCAGCACCGGCTTGCGGTTGGCCCGCGCCGGGCCGATGTGGATGCTGACCGCGAGATCCCGACGCAGCGCCTCGCTCAGGTAGCCGTCGATGCCGGCCGACAGCGGGCCGGTCACCCGGATCCGGTCCCGGAACACCAGGCCGGTGGCCCGTGCGTGCACCGCGGCGATCACGGCGCCCCGCTTGAGCCGGGCCATCCGGCTCTGCGGCTCGGCGTAGCGGCGCACGGCGGCCGCCGCGATCGCGGGCGAGTGCGTCGGGACCAGCAGCCGGGGCCGGTGCGCGTTCGGAACGACCAGGTACTCGGTGACCAGGGGGCCGGGCGTGCCGTCGGTCCGGCAGGGCGCTGGGTAGAGCAGGTGCATGACCTCGGTCAGGTACTGCGTCCGTAGGGCCGCGTCCCCGGCCGTCAACTCAGCGGGAGCGGTCTTGACGGGGCTCATGCCGTCGCCTCCACCGCGCTGAAGGTCTTGTTCGCGAGCTCGCTCAATCGGTGTTCCCCTCGATCCAGTTGCGCCAGAGCAGCGCATATGCCAGAACCATGAAGGCCAGAGGGGTGACCAGCGAGTTGTACCAGAGCATCGCGGAGAAGGAGGAGACGAGCGCGGCGCTCCCGGCGATCCCGATCGGGGTGCGGTCCCGGCGGAACCGCCACAGCCCGTACCCGAAGAAGCCGAGATATCCCACCGTGCCGGCCGCGCCGTGCGCGTAGAGCAGCTGCCAGAGCTGGCCGTTGCCGCCCACCGTGAAGTTGCCGCACCGCTCGCAGCCGGCGCTCTCGCCGACCGCGATCGAGTTGCGCCCGCCCAGGGTGTTGCGGGTGCCGCCGTACCCGATCACCGGCGACCCGGTGAAACCGTCCAGGGCCTTGTCGACGAGGAACGACCGGACCCCGTTGGACTTGCCGTTGTCCAGCCGCGCCTGCACCGTCGTGCCCAGCGGGGTAGCGGTCAGCGCCACCGTCAGCGCGGCGCCCAGCAGGGGCAGCAGCGCCAGGATCCAGAGCCGGCCGGCCATCACGTGACGCACCGCCACGTAGACCAGCAGCAGCCCGACGCCGATCCACAGGCCACGGTTGAGCGACGCCACCGCGGGCACCACCGAGACCGCCAGGCAGAGCACGGCCAGCGCTCGGCGGCCGGTACGGTGACTGGCCCACGCGGCCACCACGAGCCACGGCGCCAGCAGGCAGAAGTTGTTGCCCCAGGTGTTCGTGTAACCCCAGGGTGCGGCCGGGCGCGGCTTCTCGCCCCCGACCAGGTCCATGATCTGTGCGGCGTACGGGTGCACCAGAGACCGTACGAACCCCTTGTTGCGCACCCCGGACGGCAGCAGCCACTCCACCGGCGAGGTGAACTCGAAGTTCCCGGCCACCATGCCGAGCAGCCCGCCCAGCACGGTCAGTACGAACATCCCGCCCAGCAGGCGGACCAGCCGGCGGCGGGACAGCTCGGCGTCGGTCAGATTGCCGGCGTACACCAGAAGGACCGTGAGAGACGCGTACATCGAAAGCTTGTAGACGACGGCGACCAACCGCTCGCCCGCGCGTTCCGGAACCGTGCCGGGCGGGTCCACGCCCAGCGCGGCGATGCTGATCACCACCGCGGCCAGGAAGATCACCCACCAGACGAAGCCGGGTGGCAGCCGCACCGGGCGGCCCGCCGAGCGCCGGCGCAGCAGCAGGTACACCATCGGCGCGGCCATCATCGGGAAGATCAGCACGCCCAGGCCGAGCGCCCACCACAGCGGATAGAGCAGCAGGATGCCGGCCACCGGCCAGGACGGCAGCGAGCGGCTCTTGGGGGAGATCTCGGGCGCGGTCCCGGCGTGCGCTACCGCCGCGACCGCGGTCACTTGTCGTCGCCGTCCGCGGCGCCCGCGCTGGAGAGGTCGATGATCGCGGTGGCGTCCTGGTTCTCGGTGCCACCCGGGCGCTGCCGGCCGGCGAAGGACAGCTGCTGGGTCGGGCCCTCCAACGGCGCGTCCACGGCGTCCGGCACCGGCAGGGAGACGGCCGGCTCGGCCGGCTCGCTCGGGCGCGTCACGGTGAGCCGGGGCAGCACCACGGCGCCGAGCAGCCGGGTGCCCACCCGCTGGAGCTGGTCGGTGGCGTCGAGCAGGGCCGGGCGCTGGGACCGGTGCAGCTCCACCGCCAGGATCGCCGCGTCGGCCAGGCTCGCCAGGCTCTGCGCGTCGGCGCTGCTGCTGGTCGACGGGGCCTCGATGACCACGTACCCGCTCTGTTTGCGCAGCGCCTGAAGGGTGTCCCGGAGCCGTTGCGACTGCATCAGCCCGGCCGCGGTGGCCGTGCCACCGGTGGTGATCACCCGCAGCGACGGGATCCGCGGGGTCCGTTGCAGGGCGCGGGGCAGGCCGACCCGCCCGGCGAGCAGGTCGGAGAGGCCGGGCATGGCCGACACCCCGAACATCCGCGCCAGCGGCGCGGCATCGATCACGCTGTCCGGCAGGTGCGCGCCGATCAGAACGACTTCACTTCCGGTACGCGCGAGCGCCGCCGCCAGGTTCGCGGCGACCAGGGTGCTGGCCGAACCCCTGCTGGTCCCGGTCACCACGATGATCTGGTCGCGCTCGCCCAGGCTGGCCAGCACCTCGTTGCGCAGCCGGTTGAAGACCCGCCCGCCCGGCCCGTACGGCTGGAGGACGTCGTCGAAATGCGGCGTGCTGCGCTCGTCCAGCGCGGCCAGCACCGGCACCCGGCCCCGGTCCCGTACGTCGTTCGGGGTGACCAGCCGCCGGTCGAACCGCTCCCGCAGGTACGCCAGGGACAGTCCGAGCAGCAGCCCGAGCATGCCGCCGGTACCCACGTTGAGCAGCGTGTTCGGGCTGCTCGGTGTCTCCGGCAGGCGGGAGTCGCTGATGATGCTGCCGCCGCCGACCATGGTGGTGGTCAGCTCGTTGAGCCGCCCGGTCAGCGAGTTCAGCTGGTTCTGCGAGTTGTTCCTCAGGCTCTGCAGGTTGCCGGCGATCGGGCTGTCCTTCGGCGCGATCGCCAGTTTCGCGTTGATCCCGGCCAGCACCGTGGTGAGCTGCCGCACCTTGAGGTTGAGCGACTTGATCTGCCGGTCCAGCTGGGCCCGGGCGCTCTCCTCACGGTTGCGCAGGTATGCCTCGGCGAACGCGTGCGATCCGGCCTGCGCCTTCCGCGGATCGTCCGACCGGACGGTGATCACCAGGACCGTGGTGTTCGCCGGTACCTGCACCGACACCGACTTGGCCAGCTCGATCGGCGACTGGTCGCTGCGCAGCAGGGTGGCCGCCTTGACCGCGACCGCACCGGAGCCGACCAGCTGCGCCTCGGTGTCCAGGTTGACCGCGCCCTTGGTTCGGCCGCCCTGCGCGTTGGTGTCCTGCCCGACCGGCTCCACCAGCACCGAGGCCGACGACTCGTAGACCTTCGGCATGGCCTGTGTCAGGACCGTGCCGCCGCCCAGGCCGGCACCCGTGGCCACCAGGGCGATCCACCAGTGGCGGCGGAAGGCACCGAGGTAGTGCGAGAGATCGGACGAGGGGCGAGACGGTTCCATCAGTCTTCGGCGGCCCTTCCGGGAGAGGAGTGTGCGTGTCAGCTTTGGGCGTTTCGCCCCAGAGTGACAACGCCACACTCCCGCCGTGAGTGATGGCTACGAGAGTTTCGGCTCCACCCAACCGCTCTCGACCAGGTAACCGAGGACCATCTCGACCGCCTCCGGAACGGTCATCGTGGTGGTGTCGACGGTCAGTTCGGCGTCGGTCGGCTCCTCGTACGGGTCGTCGATCCCGGTCATCCCGCGCAGTTGACCGGCGCGGGCCCGTGCGTACAGACCCTTGCGGTCCCGGCTCTCGCACACCTCCAGCGGCGTGGCCACGTGCACCAGGATGAACCCGGCCCCGGCCTCCACCGCCATCTTCCGGGCCGCCGCCCGGGCCGCCTCGTAGGGCGCGATCGGGCAGGCCACCGCCATGCCCCGGTGCCGGCCCACCTCGGCGGCGACCCAGCCGATCCGGCGGACGTTGCGGTCCCGGTCGGCCTTGCTGAAGCCCAGCCCGGCGGTCAGCTCACGGCGGACCACGTCGCCGTCGAGCAGCGTCACGGTCCGGTCGCCGGTCTCCCGCAGCGCGTCGGCCAGGTTCCGGGCGATGGTCGACTTGCCGGAACCGGACAGGCCGGTGAAGAAGACCACCAGACCGCGTTGCCGGCGCGGCGGTCGCACCCGGGACAGCTCCTTGGCGACGGCCGGCGGGGTGTGCCACTCGGGCAGCGGGAAACCGCGGTCCAGCAGGTCGTCGATCTCGGCCGGGGACATCGCCAGGCGCCGGTTGCGCGGCGGGATGTCGTCACGCCAGCGCCACTGGCCGTCCCGGTTGTCGTAGGCCAGCTCACGCGGCAGCAGCACCCGCAGGCCCGCGCCGGACAGCGAGTCACCGGTGGACAGGACGTGCGTCACTCCATACGCCCGGGCCACCCGCGCGCGCAGCAGCGCGTCGCGCATCTCGTCGCCGCGGGTGAGCAGCGGAACGGCCACCACGGTGGCCGGGGGCATCCGGTCGCGGGCCGCGAAGATCGAGCGCACCAGCGCCTCCGGCGGCAGGCCGTCCGGGCCGGGCCCGCTCACCGGGATGAGGATCAGCAGGTGGGCCGCGAGGGTACGGGCGGCGTGCGCGATCTGGGCGAGCTGCGGCCGGTGCAGCGGCCGGTCGGCGATCACCCCGAGCACCCGGCCCGGTGGGAGAAGCGCCCGGACCTCCTCCGGCATGCGGCGCAGGCGCTGGAACGGGCCGTGGCCGCCGTCACCCATCCGGCGCACCGGGCCACCGATGCCGAACCGGTTCTCCCCGGTCCGCCACATGTCGGTCACCTCGATGGCGGCGACCGGGGCGCCCTCCGGGTCGGTCAGCACCAGGGTCCGCCGGACCGGGTCGGCCGGGTCCAGCGCGGACGCCACCTCGCCGGGGATCTCGCAGGTCACCGGCACCGGCCAGGACGCGCCGTCGGCCAGCCGGCCGCGGCGGGCCAGCGAGGCCAGGTCGGCGCGGCCGAGGAAACCGGTCAGCGGCGCGTAGGCGCCGGAGAGCAGCAGCTCGAGGTCCGCCAGCTCGTAGGGGCGCGGGGTGAAGGAGGGAGCGTCCCGGAGCACGTCCTCGGGCAGTACCGAACCATTCACTTCGAATCCCCCTGCAGGTATTTGGGGGACAGTTTCGCAGCCTCGATCCAACCGGTCGAGTCGGGATCTCGGTCTTCCCTCAGTCGGTACGAAAGCCATATAAAGCAATCTCAGTACAAAACCGCTTGTTACTGGACAAATATGCTTGATCATCTGATACTCGGCCTTTGTGAGACAGACCCGATCCCGGCTACTGCACCTCGCCGCACTGACCACGGCCTTCGCGATGTCCGTGACCGCGACGCTCCCCTGGGCGTGGACGGGAGGCGCCGACCGGCTCGGCGTCCCGCCGTACCGGCCCCCGGTCGTCGTGGAGCCGGCTGTCACCGCGCCGGGCCCACCGGCCCGCCTCGTGCCGGAGCCCATGCCGGGGCCGGCCACCGCCGGGCGGCGGCCCGCGATCGTGCCGGTCGGGCACCGTGCCGAGTCGGTGCGGGAACGGACGTGCCGCACCGGAGCGAGGCTGGTGCCGACCTGCGGGATCCTGTGGGGCGTGGCTCCGGGGGCGCACACCGAGGCGCAGGGTTCGTGGGCGCTCAACGAGTTCGAGCGCAAGACCGGGCGGCATCAGGCGGTGTTCCACGGGTACCACAAGGGCACCCGTCAGCTGTTCCCGACCGAGCAGGAGATCCGGATCGCCCGCGAGCCCGGGCGCGAGCGGATCCTCCTGCTCAACTGGAAGCCGGAGACCACCACCTGGGCGCGGATCGCGCGCGGGGACCGGCGTACCGACGAATTCCTGGACCGTCTCGCCGAACACCTGCGGGAGAACTTCCGGGAGCGGTTCTTCTTCGCGATCCACCACGAGGCCGAGGACCAGGTACGCGAGCGGGCCGGCTCCGGCTACACGGCCCGTGACTACGCGGCGATGTTCCGGCACGTGGTGAACCGGCTGCGGGCCAAGGGCGCCACCAACGTGGTGACCGTTCTGGTGCACATGGCCTACGTCCCGCACACCACCAAGAGCTGGTTTCAGCACATGTACCCGGGTGACGACGTGGTCGACTGGATCGGCTTCGACACCTACTCCTACAGCGACCCCGGCTACGGCCACGGCGACTTCGACGAGCTGCTCAACCGCCGTTCGGCGAGCAAACCCGGCTGGCCCGGCTTCTACAACTGGGTCCGCGGGCGCCACCCGGACAAGCCGCTGATGGTGGCCGAGTGGGCCGTCTGGTTCTCCGAGCGCAACCCGGGCCACATGGCCGAGTTCTATCGCGAGGTGGGACAGCAGATCGGCCGCTTCCCCGGCATCAAGGCGATGGTGCACTTCGAGACCCCGGCCAACCACAAGGGCCAGGACTCGTCGGTGGACAGCACCCCGGCCGCGCTGCGCGAGTACCGTCGTCTCGGCCGGCTCCCGGTGTTCCAGGTGTCGGTAAACTGAGAGCCGGCTGAGAGACCCTGAGAGGGGCTCAGGGGTTTTCCCGATCCATCGAGGTGCGCCGCCTTCATAGGCTGACCCCGTGACCATCATCGTTACGGACGGGCTGACCAAGACGTACGGCGGCGGGGTGACCGCCCTCGCGGACCTCACCGTCGCGGTCGATGCCGGCGTCATCGGGCTCGTCGGCGCCAACGGCGCCGGCAAGAGCACCTTCATCAAAATCATGTTGGGACTGGTGCCGCCCAGCGGCGGCACCGTCCGGGTCTTCGACCTCGACCCCGTCACGCAGACCGATCAGGTCCGCGCCCGTGTCGGCTACATGCCGGAGAACGACTGCCTGCCGCCCGACGTCTCGGCCGCCGAGTTCGTCACCCACCTGGGCCGGATGAGCGGGCTGCCGAAGACCGCCGCCCGGGAGCGCGCCTCCGAGGCGCTGCGGCACGTCGGCCTGTACGAGGAGCGTTACCGGCAGATCGGCGGGTACTCCACCGGCATGAAGCAGCGGGTCAAGCTGGCCCAGGCGCTCGTGCACGACCCCGACCTGCTGCTGCTCGACGAACCCACCAACGGCCTCGACCCGGCCGGCCGCGACGCCATGCTCGCCCTGGTCCAGCGGATCGGCACCGAGTTCGGGATCTCCGTGGTGGTCTGCTCCCACCTGCTCGGCGAGGTCGAGCGGATCTGCGACTCGCTCATCGCCATCGAGGGCGGCCGGTTGCTGCGCGCCGACCGGATCTCGTCGATGACCGCGGCCTCGGACGTGCTCGCGGTCGAGGTCGCCGACGGTACGGACGAGCTCGCCGACGCGCTCGCCGGGATGGGCATGGAGGTCAGCCGGGACGGCCGGATGCTCCTCGTGCCGATGGATTCGGAGACCGCGTACGACCGGATCCTGCGGGCCGTCACCGACCTCGACCTCAACCTGCACCGCCTCGACCAGCGCCGGCACCGTGTCGCCGAGCTCTTCACCACGAAGGAGACCGCCGATGTCTGAGGCCGGCGTCATCCATGACATCGGATACCAGCGGTACGACGGACCCCGTCTGGGCCGCTTCGCCATGCAGCAGGCGCTCTACGTGCACGGGCTGCGCGCGGCGTACGGGCTGGGCCGCTCCGCCAAGGCGAAGATCTTCCCCTGGCTGGTCTTCGGCATCATGCTGCTGGTCGCGGTGATCGTGGCCGCGGTCCGCTCCACCATCGGCGAGGTGATCTTCACCTACACCCAGTTCGCCGACCAGATGAGCTTCCTGATCATCTTCTTCGTGGCGATCGTGGCGCCGCAACTGGTCTCCCGTGACCTGCGGTCCGGCACCCTGCCGCTCTACTTCAGCCGGCCACTGCGCGCCGCCGACTACGTGGCCGCGAAGTTCGCCGCCCTGGCCAGCGCCATCTGGCTGCTGCTCGGCGTACCGCAGTTCATCATGTTCCTCGGCGCCGCGTTCACCACCAAGACCGGCTTCAAGGGCGTGTGGAACGAGGTCCTCGACCTGGTTCCGGGCTGGGGCTACAGCCTGCTCTGGGCGGTGATGTTCGCCGGCATCGGCCTGCTGATCGCCTCCTTCACCGGCAAGCAGGCGTTCGCGGCCGGCGGCATCGTCGCGGTCTTCCTGATGACCGCCCCGATCGTCGGCGTCCTCGCCTCCCTGCCCTCCACCACCGCCAACAGCCTGGCCGGGCTGGCCAGCCCGATGACCCTGATCGCCGGCATCAACCAGTGGATCAGCGGCGACGAGGGCACCGGACTCGACCTGGGCCGGTTCGGTCCGGTCTACGCCATCGAGGCGGTCTGCCTGATCGCCTCCTGCCTCCTGCTCCTGCTGGCCCGCTACCGGAAGGTGGCCTCGCTGTGACCGCCCAGACCCTCCCGGCCGAGACGCCCGCCGCCACCCTCGGCGTGGTCGACCTGGTCAACGTCTCCCGCTGGTACGGCAACGTGGTGGCGGTCAACGACATCACCATGTCGCTCAACCCCGGCGTCACCGGCCTGCTCGGGCCCAACGGCGCCGGCAAGACCACCGTGCTGCACATGATGGCCGGCTTCCTCGCCCCCTCCCGGGGCATGGTGACCATCGACGGCAAGCCCACCTGGCGCAACCCGGCCGTCTACCGCGACCTGGGCCTGGTCACCGAGCGTGAGGCGGTACACGGCTTCCTGACCGCCCGCCAGTTCGTGACCGCCTGCGCCCGGATGCAGAAGCTCAAGGACCCGGAGGCCGCCGCCCAGCGGGCCCTGGAACTGGTCGAGATGACCGGCGCCGCCGAGCGCCGCATCGAGACGTTCTCCAAGGGCATGCGCCAGCGCACCCGGGTCGCCGCCGCGCTGGTCCACGAGCCCCGCGTGCTGCTGCTGGACGAGCCGTTCAACGGCATGGACCCGCGCCAGCGGATGCACATGATGGAGCTGCTGCACTCGCTCGGCGACCGCGGCCACACCATCCTGTTCAGCTCGCACATCCTGGAGGAGGTCGAGCAGGTCGCCGGCCTGGTCCAGGTCATCGTGGCGGGCCGGCTCGCCGCCTCCGGCGACTACCGCAAGATCCGCCGGTTGATGACCAACCGGCCGCACGTCTTCGCCGTACGCAGCTCCGACGACCGCCGGCTGGCCGTCGCGCTGATGGCCGAGAAGTCGGTCGCCGGCATCGAGATCGAGGCCACCGGCCTGACCGTTCGCGCCTCCGACTACGGCAGCTTCACCCGCGTGCTGCCCCGCATCGCACTCGACCAGGGGATCCGCCTGCACCAACTGGTGCCGTCCGACGAGTCCCTGGAGAGCGTCTTCTCCTACCTGCTGGAGGGCTGATGTCCACGGTCGCTTTCATCACCGCGCGCGGCCTGTTCGGCCGCCGCCGGGCGCTGCTGCTCCTGCCGCTGCCGATCCTGCTGGTCGGTCTGGCCCTGCTCTGCCGGATGTACGACGTGTCGCCCGACATGTGGGGCCAGGCGGTGATCGTCGCGCTGGGTCTCGCCGTGGTGCTGCCAGTCGTCGCCCTGATCGTCGGCACCGGCGTCCTCGGCTCCGAGGTCGACGACGGCACGATCGTGCACATCCTCACCAAGCCGCTGGCCCGGCGCGACATCATCCTCGCGAAGTACGCGGTGGCCGCCTCGGTCACCACGGTGGTCTCGGCCGTACCCCTGTTCCTCACCGGCGTCCTGGCCGGCTCGGCGAGGCTCGGTGGCGCCCTGGCCGTCGCCGCGACCGTCGGCGCCTTCGCCTACTCCGCCCTGTTCCTGCTGTTCAGCCTGGTCAGCCGCCGCCCGGTGCTGGTCGGCCTGGTCTACATCCTGGTCTGGGAGGGCCTGCTCGGAAACTTCGTGAGCGGCACCAAGAACCTGGCCATCGGCCAGTACGTCATCGCCATCACCGACAAGATCGCCCCGAACGGCATGATGGATACCCCGGTCAGCCTCACCACGGCCATCGTGATGAGCGCGATCTTCACCGTTGCCGGCACCGTCTTCGCCATCAACCGCCTCGGCTCCTTCAGCCTGGCCGGCGAGACCAGCTGACCCGGTACGGCCCGACCGGCCCGCGATGCCCTTGCGGTATCGCGGGCCGTTCTCGTCGTACCCGCCCGCTACCGTGCGAGCCGTGACCGAGATCGACTGGTCGGACATCCGGCCCCGTCTCGCGGCCCTGGCCGCCCACCCCGGCGCCTCGGAGGACTACCTCGGCAGCTCGCATGGCTGGGAGCTGGAGCCCTCACTGACCGCCGCCGAACTCGCCGATCTGGAGACCCAGATCGGCGTGGAATTGCCCGCCGACTACCGCGCCTTCCTGCTCCAGGCAGGCCGGGGCGGCGCCGGCCCGGCCTGTGGTCTCTCCCCGCTCCGTCGCGAGGACGGCCGCTGGACGTGGGCCGAGTCGCCGACCAGCATCAGCACCCTGACCCGGGCGTTCGCCCACATCCGCGGCTTCATCCCGGACGGCCATCTGCGCGAGCGCCCGGCGATCAGTGGCGTCGAGGATCTCTGGTGCGAGGCCCCGGAGGATGTCCCCGAGGGCGCCGCCCACTCGGACGGCCTGCTCTACCTGTGCACCCTGGGCTGCGCCCTGTGGGTGACCCTGGTGGTGAGCGGCCCGTCCCGGGGCCAAATCTGGTCCGATTTCTCCGCCGACGAGGAGGGCTTCCAACCCGAACAGAACCCGGATGGCAGCCGCATGACCTTCACCGACTGGTACCGCCGTTGGCTCACCGAAGCGGAGACCTCAGCGTTCGGTCGGTAGACCTCGCGCGATCTCACCGCTGTGGTGCTCTGTGGTGCCCTGTGGTGCGTATTAGGGTATCCTGTAGTGCATTCTGGTGCACCTGTGGTGCGTTGTGTGGTGCGATTGGCGGAGTGCCGTGATGGATCACCAAGAATTCGCCGAGTTGCTGACGGCGCTGCGCGTGCACGGCGCAGACCACTCCACCTGTGAAGTGAAGCGAGCCAGAGGTGGAATGCCTGTCACTCTGTGGGAATCGATCAGTGCCTTCGCGAACGGGTCCGGAGGCCATCTCATCCTCGGTGTGGACGAGAAGAGCGGTTTCACCGTCGTCGGCGTTGATGACGCTGCGGCGATGGAAGCGCAGATAGGAGCGGTATGCGCTGATATGGAACCACCGGTGCGGGCGGAGATTCAGACCGTACGGTTCGAGGAGAAGAACGTCGTCATCGGATTCGTCCCGTCCGTGCCGCGCGATCAGCGTCCCTGTCATAAGCGTGTCCTGGGCCCATGGGCGGGTTCACGTATCAGGGTTGCGGACGGCGATCGTAAGTTGACCGACTACGAGGTCGCGATACTGCTGTCCAACCGAACAGAACAACACCACGATTTGACGCCAGTGCCGACCGCGACAGTCGACGACCTGGACCCGCAGTTGCTCGGTGCCTTCCTTCGCCGTATCCGTGCCACCAAGGGGCCGGTGTTCGGCCGGGTGGACGACGAGCGTGCACTCCTCATGCTCAACGTTCTGGCCAAGGACGGCGACCGGGTGGTGCCGACCTTGGCGGGGCTGCTGGTCTTCGGCATTTATCCGCAGACCTTCGAGCCTCAGTTGGACGTCACCCTGGTCGTGTACCCGACGGGCGAGCCAGGCGCTTCTGGAAGGTTCGGCGAGCGGTTCATCGACAACCGATCCCTCGACGGGCCGATCCCTGAGATCGTTGCGGAATGCGTAGACGTGCTCAAGCGCAATATGCGGCGACGCAGCATCATCTCGGGGATCTACCGGGTGGACGAATGGGAGTACCCGGAGGAGGTGATCCGGGAAGCGCTCGTCAACTCCCTGGTGCACCGTGACTACTCCGCATTCGCGCGCGGGATGCAGGTGCAGGTGGAGATGTACCCCGACCGCCTACTGATCCGGAATGCGGGTGGTCTGTTCGGGACGGTCGATGTCGGTTCGCTGGGAACGCGGGCCGTGACCTCGTCCCGGAACCGGGCACTTCTGAAGATTCTTGAGGACACTCCGCTTCGCGACGGTCGCATGGTCTGTGAAAACCGGGGCACCGGCATCGCGCAGATGCTCATGGCACTGGGGGCGGCAGGCATGGAGCCTCCACGTTTCACGGATGACATCTCGACTTTCACCGTCGAAATTCCGAATCACGCGCTTCTCGATGAGGAGACACTGCGGTGGATGACTTCGCTGGGCCTGCCGCCGCTTGTTCGATCACAGATGACGGCGTTGGCTCTCATGCGCAACGGCGCAGTGCTGACGAATAGTGGCTATCGGACCTCGACAGGCGTTCAGGACAGCCGTGCCGCAACACGAGAGCTGAAGGAACTTGTCGATGCCGGCGTGGTCGAACAGGACGGAAACCGCGGCTCGACCACGTATCGAATCTCGCGGGCGGTGCTTGCGCCTATTGACGAACCGGTAGCCACACCGGCCAGGCTGACCCCCAACGAGCGCCAGATTCTGGCAGCTCTCAGTACCGTGCCGTTGCTGCGTGCCGACATCGAGGACCGCACCGGATTGAGTAGGGACACGGTGAAGCGTGGGTTGCAGAGCCTCCGCCAGAAGGGGTTCGTCTCCATGATCGGGCAGCAGCGTTCTCGTGGCGCCCGGTGGGTGCAAACTCTCGGATCCTGATTCGCGAGCGTGTGGGAAGGGTATAGCGCGGAAAGGCCGTCCGGCGATCGCCGGACGGCCTTTCCGTAGTGGGAGCGGATGTCAGCCGGTGTTGCGCATGCCGGCGGCGATGCCGTTGACCGTGGTGAGCAGGGCGCGCTCCAGGGCCGTCGAGTCGGACGGGCCGCGGCGGGCGCCCGGGGCGGTCGGCATCTGGCGGCTCGTGTCGCCCAGGTCGCGGTACTGGCGGAGCAGGGCCACCTGGAGGTGGTGCAGCGGCTCCAGGTACGTGTCGCGGACGCTCAGGGTGCGGGAGAGCTCCGGCTGGTTCGACAGGATCTCGGTGCCGCCGGTGATCGCCAGGACCTCCTGGACGGTCAGGGCGTACTCCTGCTCGATCTTCGTGAAGATCGGGCGCAGCTCCTCGGGGACCAGCGTCTCGACGTAGCGGCGGGCGATCGACAGGTCGGTCTTGGCCAGCATCATCTCGACGTTCGACAGGAACGTGCGGAAGAACTGCCAGTGCTCGTGCATGGCGTCGAGTTCGGCGCCGAGGCCGGCGGCGCGGACCGCGGCCAGGCCGGTGCCGACACCGAACCAGCCGGGGACGATCTGCCGGGTCTGGGTCCAGCCGAACACCCACGGGATGGCCCGCAGCCCGCTCAGGCCGGCGTCCGCGTTGGGGCGCTTGGCCGGGCGGGAGCCGATGTTCAGCGCGCCGAGCAGCTCGGTCGGGGTGGCGGCCCAGAAGTAGGCGGCCAGGTCCGGGTCCTCGACGAGTGAGCGGTACCGGGTGAACGCCGCGTCCGAGGCGGTGTCCATCACCGAGTCCCACACGACGAGGCGCTCCGGGTCGACCGAGAGCGTGGTGTGCAGCAGGGTGGCCTGGAGCACGGCCGCGACGGTCAGCTCCAGGTTCTCCCGGGCCAGCGACGGGATCATGTACTTGTCGGAGATGACCTCGCCCTGCTCGGTCACCTTGATCGCGCCGTCCAGGGTGCCGTACGGCTGGGCCAGGATCGCCTCGTGGGTGGGACCGCCACCCCGGCCGACCGTGCCACCGCGGCCGTGGAAGAGGCGCAGCCGCACACCGTGCCGGGCCGCCACGTCACGCAGCGACCGCTGCGCCTTGTGGATCCGCCACTGGCTGGTGGTGATGCCGGCCTCCTTGTTGGAGTCCGAGTAACCGAGCATGACCTCCTGGATGTCGCCGCGGGCGCGGACGATCTCCCGGTACGCCGGGGTGGAGAGCATCTCGTCCAGCAGGTCACCGCCGGCGTCCAGCTCGGCCGGGGTCTCCAGCAGCGGCACGATGCCGACCTGGGCCCGCCCGGTGTGGATGTCGACGAGACCGGCCTCGCGGGCCAGCAGGGCAGCGGCCAGCACGTCGTCGACGCCGAGGGTCATCGAGATGATGTACGACTCGACGACCTCGTCACCGAACCGCGCCTGCGACTCCCGGATCGTGTGGAACACGTCGAAGGTCTTGCGCGCCGAGTCGGTGAGCGGGGTGTCGGCGCTGGAGAGCGGCCGCCGCCCGGTCAGCTCGGTGGCGAGCAGCTTGGTGCGCTGGGCCCGGTCCAGAGCGGCGTAGTCGTCGACCTCGCCGACCTGGGCGTACATCTGCTGGAGCACCTCGTGGTGCTTCTCGGCGTGCTCGCGGACGTCGAGGACGGCCAGCTGCATGCCGAACGCGGACGCCTTGCGGATCGCGGTGGCGACCACGCCGACGGCCGGCAGCTGCCCGGAGTTGCGGGCCAGCGAGGCACGCATCAGCTCCAGGTCGGAGATGAGCTCGGCGCTGCCCAGGTAGTCGCGGCCGGGCACGTGCGGGGTGCCGTTGACCAGCCGGGCCCGGGTGTTGGCCAGCTTCGCCTTGATCGCCCGGACCTTCAGACGGTACGGCTCCTCGGCGTTGACCCGGCGGAACCGCTGCTGCACCTCGGGCAGGTTGTCCAGGTCCTGGGCCAGGCTGGCGGACAGGTCGAGGGAGACGCCGCGCAGCCGCCGGGAGACGGACAGCTCGTCGATCAGCTTGTCCATCGCCTTCTCGGTGGCCTGGATGCCGTGCTCGTGCTGGATGAGCAGCACGTCCCGGGTGACCGCCGGCGTGACGAACGGGTTGCCGTCCCGGTCGCCGCCGATCCACGAGCCGAAGGTGAGCGGCCGCGAGGTGGGCGCGGTCTCCACACCCAGGCGGCGCAGCGTGTCGGCCAGGTCGTCGAGCACCTGCGGGGCGGCGTCCGCGTACAGGTCCTTGAGGTAGTAGACGGCGTTGCGGGCCTCGTCGGTCGGGTCCGGCCGGTCCAGGCGCAACTCGTCGGTCTGCCAGAGCAGGTCGATCAGCTCGGCGAAACGCTTGGTGGAGGTGGTGGTGTCGGTGTCGCCGAACAGCGCGGCGGCGGCCGACTCGGCGTCCAGCGCGTCGGCGACCTGGCGCAGCTTCGACAGGATCGACCGGCGGGAGGCCTCGGTGGGGTGGGCCGTGAAGACCGGGCGGATCGCGAGGCGGCGGGCCGCGGCGGCGATCTCGTCGGCCGGGACGCCCTTCTCGGCGATCCGCTTGGCGGCCTGGTCCAGCCAGCCGCCGTTCTCCGCGCGGCGGCGGCGCAGGTCCCGGGACCGGTGCACCTGCTCGGTGACGTTGGCCAGGTGGAAGTAGGTGGAGAAGGCCCGGGCCAGCTTCGTTCCGGTGGTGATGTCCATCGCCGCGAGGCGGTCGGCGGCCGCCGGGGCGTCCTGCCGCACCAGGGCCCGGATCTCCTCGACCAGATCCAGCAGTGGCCGCCCTTCCTGGCGGGCCAGCGTCTGGCCGAGCAGCGTGCCGATCCGGCGGATGTCGGCACGTAGCGCGGCGTCGGATCCCTCTCGTTCCTCGAGTTGGGCAGGCTGCTCTGTCATCGGGGCGCTCCTTCGCTCGGATGGCTCCAGGACGGCGCTGTCCCGACATCGCCGATGTTATCGGCGTACCCCGGTCCGGGGGTGAATTGAGTCAAGAGTCTCATGACCCGGTGCGGGACCGTGCGCAGGTGGGGTACCACTGACCAGCGGGCGAGGGTCCCGTGGGCCGGGCCGGTGGCTTGTGTCGGACTAAGCTGAGGGGCGCACCCCCGCCCGCGTATCCGCCACCGGGGTCGTTCGTCGTGCCCTCAGGGGGTCTTCATGCAACTCTCCGGTCTGATTCCCGCCGCCCTGCGCGACCGCGGTCTGGCCCGCGCGCGTGACCTGGCGGCCAAGGGCTTCGTCGATTCCGACTCACTGGACCTGACCGCGCCGGTCTCGCTCCGGCCGTTCGTGGTGGCGGGAGTGGCGGGCGCGGCCGACGTCGGCGGCGCGCAGCGGCCGGTCCTCGCGGTGACCGCCACCTCGCGCGAGGCCGACGACCTGGCCGACGCACTGGGCTGCCTGATCGACCCGGCCCTGATCGCCGTCTACCCGTCCTGGGAGACGCTGCCGCACGAGCGCCTGTCGCCGCGCTCCGACACGGTCGGCCGCCGGCTCGCCGTGCTGCGGCGGCTCGCCCACCCCGGCGGCGCACCGCTGCGGGTCGTCGTGGCCCCGGTCCGGTCCCTGCTCCAGCCGCAGCTCAAGGGCCTCGGCGACCTGGAGCCGGTGGAGCTGACCGGCGGCGGCGCGGCGGAGCTGGAGGAGGTCGCGCGGCGGCTGTCCGGCATGGCGTACGCGCGGGTCGACCTGGTCACCAAGCGCGGCGAGTTCGCGGTCCGTGGCGGCATCCTGGACGTCTTCCCGCCCACCGACGAGCACCCGTCCCGGGTCGAGTTCTGGGGCGACGAGGTGGAGGAGATCCGCACCTTCGCGGTCGCCGACCAGCGCACCATCGACCAGGTGCCGCGACTCTGGGCGCCGCCCTGCCGGGAGCTGCTGCTGACCCCGGCCGTGCGGGAGCGCGCCCGGGAGCTCTCCGCCCAGCATCCGGAGCTGGCCGAGATCCTCGACAAACTGGCCGAGGGCATCCCGGTCGAGGGCATGGAGTCGCTGGCGCCGGCCCTGCTGCGCGGCACCGACAGCATGGAGCTGCTGATCGACTGCATGCCGGCCGGCACGCACGTGCTGCTGTGCGACCCCGAGCGGATCCGCACCCGGGCGCACGACCTCACCCGTACCTCCGATGAATTTCTCGAAGCGTCCTGGGCGGCGGCCGCCGTCGGCGGCCAGGCACCGATCGACGTGGGCGCCGTCGCTTTCAAAAGCCTTGCGGATGTACGGGCACACGCGGCCGTTCTCAAGCAGCCGTGGTGGACCGTCTCGCCGTTCGGCCTCGCCACGGCTGAGCCGACGGCGGAGGCCCTGCCCTGGGAGGACGCCGCCCCGGTCGAGGTGAGCCCGGATCTCGGCGACGCCGTCGCGCTGGCCGCCCAGCCGGTCCCGCTCTACCACGGCGACACCGCCCGGCTCGCCTCCGACCTGTCCGGCTGGGCCGCTCAGGGCTGGGCCATCGCGCTGGTCTTCGAGGGCAAGGGCACCGCTCAGCGGGCCGCCGAGCTGCTGCGCGACGCCGGTCTCGGCGTCACCCCGGTCGACTCGATCGCCGCGCCCATCGCCGACGGGCAGCTGCTGATCACCTGCGGCGCCCTGAACCACGGCTTCGTCGACGAGGCGTCCCGGCTCGCGGTGATCACCGGCAACGACATCTCCGGCGGCCGTGGCGCGTCCACCAAGGACATGCGCAAGATGCCGGCCCGGCGGCGCAACACCATCGACCCGCTGGAGCTCAAGACCGGCGACTTCGTGGTGCACGAGCAGCACGGCATCGGCCGCTACATCGAGCTGGTGCAGCGGACGGTCAACGGCGCCGACCGGGAGTACCTGGTCCTCGAGTACGCGGCGTCCAAGCGGGGCCAGCCCGGTGACCGTCTCTACGTGCCAACCGACCAGCTCGACCAGCTCTCCCGGTACGTCGGCGGGGAGCAGCCCAACCTGCACAAGATGGGCGGCGCCGACTGGCAGAAGAGCAAGGCCCGGGCGAAGAAGGCGGTCAAGGAGATCGCCGCCCAGCTCATCCAGCTGTACGCGGCACGCCAGGCCTCGCAGGGCCACGCCTTCGGGCCGGACACCCCGTGGCAGCGCGAGCTGGAGGACGCGTTCCCGTACACCGAGACGCCCGACCAGATGGCCGCCATCGTCGAGGTCAAGCAGGACATGGAGTTGCAGGTCCCGATGGACCGGCTGATCTGCGGCGACGTCGGTTACGGCAAGACCGAGATCGCGGTACGGGCGGCGTTCAAGGCGGTGCAGGACGGCAAGCAGGTGGCCGTGCTCGTGCCGACGACCCTGCTCGCCCAGCAGCACTACAACACGTTCACCGAGCGGATGAGCCAGTTCCCGGTGGACATCAAGCAGCTGTCCCGGTTCCAGACGCCGAAGGAGGCCACCCTCACCCTGGAGCAGGCCGCCGCCGGAACCGCCGACATCGTCATCGGCACGCACCGGCTGCTCTCCAAGTCGACCCGGTTCAAGAACCTCGGCCTGATCATCGTGGACGAGGAGCAGCGCTTCGGCGTCGAGCACAAGGAGCAGCTCAAGGCCCTGCGTGCGTCGGTGGACGTGCTCACCATGTCGGCCACCCCGATCCCGCGGACCCTGGAGATGGCGATCACCGGCATCCGGGAGATGTCCACCATCGCCACCCCGCCGGAGGAACGCCACCCGGTTCTCACCTACGTCGGCGCCTACGACGAGAAGCAGGTCGCCGCCGCCGTCCATCGTGAGCTGCTCCGCGACGGTCAGGTCTTCTACCTGCACAACCGGGTCGAGTCGATCGACCGGGCGGCCCGTAGGTTGCGCGAGCTGGTGCCCGAGGCCCGGGTCGCGGTGGCGCACGGCCAGATGAGCGAGGAACAGCTCGAGAAGGTCATGGTCGGGTTCTGGGAGAAGGAGTTCGACGTCCTGGTCTGCACCACGATCGTCGAGTCCGGCATCGACATCCCGAACGCCAACACCCTCATCCTGGAACGCGCCGACCTGCTCGGCCTCGCCCAGCTGCACCAGATCCGCGGCCGGGTCGGCCGCGGCCGGGAACGGGCCTACGCCTACTTCCTCTACCCCCGGGAGAAGCCGCTCACCGAGCACGCCCACGAGCGGCTGGCCACCATCGCCCAGCACACCGAGCTCGGCGCCGGCATGTACGTGGCGATGAAGGACCTGGAGATCCGCGGAGCCGGCAACCTGCTCGGCGGTGAGCAGTCCGGCCACATCGAAGGTGTCGGCTTCGACCTGTACGTGCGGATGGTCGGCGAGGCGGTCGCCCAGTTCAAGGGCGAGCGCCCGGAGGAGGAGCCGGAGGTCAAGATCGACCTGCCGGTGGACGCGCACCTGCCCACCGAGTACATCTCGGTCGAGCGCCTGCGCCTGGAGATGTACCGCAAGCTGGCCGAGTCCCGCGACGAGCCGCGGCTCAAGGAGGTCGTCGCCGAGATGACCGACCGGTACGGCGAACCGCCGGTCCCGGTCGCCAACCTCATCGCGGTCGCCCGGTTCCGGCTGCTGGCCCGGGCGTACGGGCTCACCGACGTGTCCATGCAGGGCAAGCACATCCGCTTCTCCCCGCTGGCCCTGCCGGACTCGAAGCAGCTGCGGCTCAAGCGCTACCACCCGGACGCCGTCTACAAGACCGGCGCCGACCAGGTCAGTGTCCCGCGGCCCAGCACCCGCCGGGTCGGTGGCGAGCCGCTACGCGACCTGGCCCTGCTGGAGTGGTGCGCCCAGTTACTCAAGGACGTGCTCGGCGATGTCCCGGCCCCGGCGCCCATCGTGGTGAAGGGATGAAAATCGATACGGGGCGGGGCGATGAAGATCACAATCGGCGTGAGAGAGTGTTGACCATGCTTCGTGCCCGCCGACTCGCCTCCACCGTCGTCGCCGCGTCCCTCGCCGTGGGCGGCCTCTCCGCCTGTGACTCGGAACCGAGCGTGGCCGCCTATCTCGGCGACGCCGGACAGGTGTCCGAGCAGGAGGTCCAGCGGATCTGGGACGACACGCACGCCGACCTCGCCGCCCAGGCCCAGGCCGAGGCCGACGAGGCCACCCGGCAGCAGCGGTTCAAGGAGGAGGCGCTGCGGAACGCCGGGCAGGACGTGAAGACCGCGCCGGCCGTCACCCCGGCGCCGGTGCAGATGCCGTTCAGCCGGGGCGACATCGTGAACGAGCTGGTCACCCGGGAGCTGTACGAACAGGTCGCCGCCGACCGCTCGGTCACGCTGCCCGCCCAGGTGCCGTACGAGGAAGAGGCCGCCCAGCGCAAACTGCCCGCCGGCACGGAGTACAGCAAGCTCTACATCGACAACCTGTACATGCAGAGCCTGCTGATCCAGTCGTTCCTGTCGGAGACCCCGCCGGCTGACGCGGACATGCTCCAGGTCTACAACAGCCTGGGCGCCAACGGGGGCGTCGAGCCCGGCCAGGACTTCACCACCTGGCTGTCCCTCCAGTCCCCGCAGAACCGGCAGGTGGTGGCCGCCGCCGCGCAGGTCCGGGAGCAGGTCGAGGGCGCCGCCGACGAGCTGAACGTCGAGGTCAACCCGCGCTACCAGCCGTTCGAGGTGAGCGTGCTGGAGATCCAGGGCGAGAGCGACCCGCTCCAGCTTCTCGGCACCGACCTGGGCGTCGAGCAGTCCGTACCGGTGGCCGACGTCTCTTGAGCGCCCGGATCATCCTGCTGGTCACCTCACCCCGGCTACCGGCCGGGCTGCTGACCGCGGAGGCGTGGGACGCCGTCCGGGCGTACCCCGTCTTCGCCGCCGCGGACAGTGACCAGGCCGAGGCCCTGCGGGTGACCGGTGTGCCGGTCACGATCCTCGAGACGGACGCACAGGGCCTGCTCGACGCGATCGCCGGGCGGCCGGCCGCCGTCTGGCTCGCCGGGCCGCACGGCGACCAGGACTTCGCCCGGCAGCTCGGGCTGCGTCTGGCCCGCGAGCCGGGCCTCGCCGAGCTGGAGCTGATGTACGGCTCGTGGGATCCGCCCGGAGCCCGGCTGCTGGACGCCGTCGCCGTGATGGACCGGCTGGCCTCACCCGGCGGCGACCCGTGGAAACGGGCGCAGACCCACCAGACGCTCGCCCCTTACCTGCTGGAGGAGGCGTACGAGGCGTACGACGCGATCGTCGGCGACGACCCGGACGCGGCCCGCGAGGAACTCGGCGACGTGCTTCTCCAGGTGGTGCTGCACGCCCGGCTCGCCGAGGAGCGCGACGAGAGCGACCGGTGGAGCATCGACGACGTGGCCGCCGGCCTGGTGGAGAAGATGATCCGGCGCAATCCGCACGTCTTCGCCGGGGAGCGGATCGAGGACATCGAGGAGATCACCGCCAACTGGGAGCGGATCAAGCGCGAGGAGAAGACGCGGGACTCCGTGCTGGACGGGATCGCCATGAGCCAGCCGTCCCTCGCCCTGGCCGCGAAGATCCTGCACCGGGCCGAACGGGCCGGTCTCGAGGTGCCGCTGCCGGCCGGTGACGACCTCGGCAGCCTGCTGCTGCGGGTGGTCGCCGAGGCCCGGGCCGCGGGCCTGGACGCCGAGGCCGAACTGCGGGCCGCCACGCTGACTTTCGCAGAGGCGGTGCGTGCGGCGGAAAATGTCGGTCCCTCCGAGTAGGTTTCACGGCATGCCGGAGTTCGTACCGCTCGCCGAGCGGATCGTCGACGCCCTGCTGGAGAGCGACCCCGCCACCGCGTCCTACGCGGGCGACCACCGCTTCGACGACCGCCTGCCCGACCACTCCGACGCCGGCGTGTCCGGCCGGGTCGCCATGCTGCGTGACGCCGGTGACGCGCTCAGCGGCGTCGACCCCGACGGCCTCGACCCGGAGGACCAGGTCGACCACGCGATCCTGACCGCCAAGGTGGAGCGGGCGCTGTTCGAGCTCACCGAGATCCGCGAGCACGAGTGGAACCCGTTGGAGCACAATCCCGGTCCACTGCTGCACGGGCTGATCGCCCGCCCGTTCGCGCCGCTCGGCGAGCGTCTGACCAGCCTGGCCGGCCGGCTCGGCGCGATTCCCGACGCCCTGGCCACGGCTCGCGCCGTGCTGCGTGACGTGCCCCGCGTCCACGCCGAGACCGCGGCCGGCCAGTTCGCCGGCACGGCCGGGCTGATCCGCGCCGAGATCCCCGCCCTGCTGACCCGGGAGCCGGGCCTGCGCTCGACCGTGGAGCCGGTGGCCGAGGTTGCGCTGGCCGCGCTCGGCGAGTTCGACGGCTGGCTGCGTGCCCGGCTGGAGGGCGGCGATCCCGGCCGCGAACCACGGCTCGGCCGGCGCCTGTGGGAGGCCCGGCTCTGGCACACCCTCGACACCGAGCTGTCCGCCGCCGAGGTGCTCTCCCGCGCCCGGGAGAATCTGGACCGCGTCGGCGAGGCGCTGCGGGAGGCCGCCGCCGAGCTGGCCGGTGGCCCGGCCACCGACGAGACGGTCCGGCGGGCGCTCGACTCGATCGCCGAGCGGCACCCGGACAACACCACCATCGTCGGGCTGGCCAAGGTGACGATGGGGGAGGCGACCGAGTTCGTCCGGGCGCACGACATCGTGTCCCTGGTGGACGATCCGTGCGTCATCGAGGAGATGCCGGAGTTCGCCCGGGGCGTCGCGGTGGCCTACTGCGACCCGCCCGGTCCACTGGAGACGGCCGACGTCCCCACCTTCTACTGCATCGCCCCGGCCCCGGCCGACTGGCCCGCTGAGCGGATCACCAGCTTCTACCGGGAGTACAACGACGAGATGCTGCGCAACCTCACCGTCCATGAGGCGATGCCCGGCCACTTCCTGCAGATCGCCCACTCGCGGCGGTTCCGGGCGGCCACCCGGGTGCGCTCGCTCGGCTGGTCCGGCCCGTTCGTCGAGGGCTGGGCGGTCTATGCGGAGGAGCTGATGACCGGCCTCGGCTTCGGTGGCCTCCCAGTCCGGTTGCAGCAGCTCAAGATGCAGTTGCGGATGAGCCTCAACGCGATCATCGATCAGCTCACGCACTGCGAGGGGCTGCCCGAGTCCGAGGCCATGGAGCTGATGACCGGGCGCGGCTTTCAGGAGGAGGGCGAGGCGGCCGGCAAGTGGCGGCGGGAGCTGCTCACCTCGACGCAGCTGTCCACCTACTTCGTCGGCTACACCGAGGTCGCGGCGATCGCGGCGGCCCGGCCGTTCGGCGCCACCCCGAAGGCGTGGCACGACGCCATGCTGGCGCACGGCTCCCCACCGCCCCGCCACCTGCGCGCACTGTTGGGTGTCTGACCTTTCGGCGGTCAGTTTCCGGGCGGTCAGTCGGCGCGGCGGTCGACGAATCGGGCGCCCGGCGGCATGGTGAAGTCATGGTCGCCGGCCCGTGCCTGGTAATCGGTCAGCACCATCTCGACCGGGATGCCGGCGACCGTTCCGGTGAAACCGGCGATGGCGCCCTCGACCGTCACACAGACGTCGAAGTCCGGAGCCGGCACGTGATCGACGCCACCCAGCCGCAGACAGGAGGCGGTCCGCTCGGCGATCGTGGTCTCCCGCGTCTGGACCGCCAGATCCGGGTCGATCGCCGCCGCGTTCAACAGCGCGAGCACCGTGTCCGGGGTGACCAGGCCGGCCGTGGCCGGCAGTTCGTCGGGGGCGCCGTGCGGATCGGTGGCGGTGCAGACGGTCTCCGCGCCGGCGGTCGCGCAGTTGGTGAGGGCGTCCGGCGTCCGGATCAGATTGCCGGACGGAAAGGCGTAGGCGATGCGGGCCGGCCGCTGCGAGCGGGTGATCCGGGCGGTCTCCCCACCGGCCAGCCGGTAGGTGGCCGTCCAGCTCTGGCCGCCCGCGCCGGCCAGCCGGTCGGCGACCTCGCTGACCAGGTCGTTCCCGGCGGCGCCGGCGGCGCCGGCCGGCTCGATCCCGGTGCAGCCGGAGGTGCCGAGAAGGCCGATGACGAGCAGGGAACCGGCGAGCACGGAGCCGGCGCGGATGCGGCGCGGGGTGGCGGGCACGTGACCACCCTTACGCACCCGTGCCACCCCGCGCAATCGAGTATCCCGTAACGACCGTCGATGAATCGAGGGTCAATGGACGGACAATTAACGGGCCGGAAGACCTCAATTTAAAATCGGCATTTCCCGGCCGATGTCCGGTAATCATCGGAGGTCGGCGGCCTCGGCCATCATCTCGGCGATCATCTCGTCCGCGATCGCCTCGGCGGCAGCGGCCTCGCGGCGGGCCATGGTCTGGAGCCGGAAGACGTACCGGCGAATGATCTTGGCCTGGTGCTCGTTCCGGTCGAAGATCGCCACCATCTCGACCATGACCGGACCGCGCACCGGGACCTGCTGCCGCAGCGAACTCACCCGCAGCGCGGTGGCCGGGAACTCGACCAACTCGCTGCCCAGTTGCACGCGGAGCAGCATCTGGTCGCCCGGCCGCAGGTCGACGTCGCTGAAGTGGGCCCGCACCGACCGCTCGCTGATGTCGTGCACCCGGCCGGTGACCTGCGGTTCGTCGGCGCGTACCAGCAGGATGGCCTCGCCTCCGCCGCCGCGGACGTACAGCCGTAGCTGCTCGATCTCCGGTTCGCCGGGCAGGGTGACGTCGATCCGGTTCTCGTCGATCCTCACCACGGTCCCGCGGTGTACGTACCGGCCACGGGGACCCGCCGGCCAGCGGATGGTCACCGGGGAGCCGGTCGTCAGCGGGACGTCGGCGCGGGCGAGGGACAGGGTCACGGTGGCGTCGGTGACCCGGACCACCCGGACTTCCGGGAGGGTCCGGCCCCCGAGGTCCATCTCGACGTGTGACCCGTCGGCGGGAAACAGGCTACTGGTCATAGTGCCCAAGGATTCGGCAGGTCCGGCCCGGGTTTGAGGCATAGCGGGCGACGAGTTGACCGGCCCCGCGAACAAGACATTGCCCGACTCGATACGCTCTCCGGTGTGGTCGGCCCGCAGGGTCGCGGACCGAAACTGTGTATTCGTACAAACGTTAGGGAGCGACACGACCAATGGCCACCATTGAAGCAATCGTCGCCCGCGAGATCCTCGATTCCCGGGGCAACCCCACCGTTGAGGTCGAGGTCGGCCTGGACGACGGCTCGGTCGGCCGCGCCGCGGTGCCGTCCGGTGCGTCGACCGGCGCCTTCGAGGCGCTCGAGCTGCGCGACGGCGACAAGGGCCGCTACCTCGGCAAGGGTGTCGAGAAGGCGGTCAACAACATCGAGGAGCAGATCGTCGAGGAGCTCGTCGGTTACGAGGCCTCCGACCAGCGCCTGATCGACCAGAAGATGATCGACATCGACGGCACGGACACCAAGTCCTCCCTCGGCGCCAACGCGATCCTGGGCGTCTCCCTCGCGGTGGCCAAGGCCGCCGCCGCGTCGGCCGAGCTGCCGCTCTTCCGCTACCTCGGTGGGCCGAACGCGTCGCTGCTGCCGGTCCCGATGATGAACATCCTGAACGGTGGCGCGCACGCCGACTCCAACGTCGACGTGCAGGAGTTCATGATCGCCCCGATCGGCGCGCCGACCTTCCGCGAGGCCGTTCGCAGCGGCGCCGAGGTCTACCACGCGCTCAAGTCGGTGCTGAAGAAGAAGGGCCTCTCCACCGGCCTCGGCGACGAGGGCGGCTTCGCGCCGAGCCTGTCGGCCAACGTCGCGGCCCTGGAGCTGATCGCCGAGGCCGTGCAGGCCGCCGGCTACAACCTGGGCAGCGACATCGTCCTGGCCATGGACGTCGCGGCGACCGAGTTCCACAAGGACGGCGCGTACGTCTTCGAGGGCGCCCCGAAGTCGACCGAGGAGATGATCGCGTACTACGCGAAGCTCGTCGCCGACTTCCCGATCGTCTCCATCGAGGACCCGCTGGGTGAGGACGACTGGGCCGGCTGGAGCGCGATGACCACCGAGCTCGGCAACAAGATCCAGATCGTCGGTGACGACCTGTTCGTCACCAACCCGCAGCGCCTGGCCCGCGGCATCGCCGAGAACGCCGCCAACGCCCTGCTGGTCAAGGTGAACCAGATCGGCTCGCTCACCGAGACGCTGGACGCCGTCGAGCTGGCCCACCGGGCCGGCTTCAAGACGATGATGTCGCACCGGTCCGGCGAGACCGAGGACGTCACCATCGCCGACCTGGCCGTCGCGGTCGGCTCCGGCCAGATCAAGACCGGCGCCCCGGCCCGGTCCGACCGGGTCGCGAAGTACAACCAGCTCCTGCGCATCGAGGAGCAGCTGGAGAGCGCCGCCCGGTACGCCGGTGCGGGCGCGTTCCCGCGTTACCGCGTCGGCTGACCCTCCGGCGTCGGATCATCGGGTTTGTGGCACCCGCCTTCGGAGACATAGATTTCCGGGGTGGGTGCCACGAACACGTGACGGTCAGCGGGGAGGGTGAGATGGCGGAACGCCGCACACCGAGCGGCCAGGGCCCGGCCCGGCGAGCCGGTGGCCGTCCCACCCCGCCCCGGACCAGGAATACCGGCCCGATCCGGGTGCCCGCCGCGCGGCGTACTCCCTCGGGGTCCGGCGGCGCAGCCGCGAAGCGCACCGAGGCGCCACGCCCGCGCGCGCTGACCGGCCGGGCCACCGTCCTGATCGCGCTGGTCGTGGCGCTGGCGCTGGCCTACACGTACCCCGTCCGGGTGTATTTGAAGCAAGAGGCCGAGATCGCCGAGATGGAGCGGGCGCAGGCCGTGCAGCGGGGTGAGATCGCCGAGACGGCGAAGACCCTGGAGAAGTGGAACGACCCGGAGTACCTGCGGATCCAGGCCCGGGAGCGGATCTTCTACGTGCGCCCGGGTGAGACGCCCCTGCTCGTCGTCGACGACAAGGACCGTGCCGCCCGCACCGCCGCCGAGCAGACCCCGGCGGCCGCCCCCGACCGCTGGTACGACACGCTGTGGAGCAGTGTCCAAGCCGCCAACGCAGAGCCCCAGGACTGATTTCGGACTGATGGAAGAACCCACAACCGCCGACCTCGACATCGTGGCGGCCCAGCTAGGCCGTCGTCCCCGTGGCACACGGGCGGTCGCGCACCGTTGCCCGTGCGGCAACCCCGACGTGGTGGAGACCTCACCGCGCCTCGACGACGGCACACCGTTCCCCACCCTTTTCTACCTGACCTGCCCGCACGCCACGGCCGCATGCAGCCGCCTGGAGTCGGCCGGTGTGATGCGCGACATGCAGGAGCGTCTCAGCACCGATCCTGAACTGGCCAAGCGGTACGCGGCCGCCCACCAGGACTATCTGGACCGGCGGACCGCCATCGAGGACGTTCCGGAGATCAGCCACGTCTCGGCGGGCGGCATGCCGGACCGGGTCAAGTGCCTGCACGTCCATCTCGGGCACGCGCTGGCCGCGGGCCGCGGCGTCAACCCGTTCGGCGACGAGGTGCGGGACGCGATCGAGCCGTACTGGGCCGGCGGCCCCTGCGTGCGCCCGGCCGGCGACGAGTGATCATCCGTCGTGCCCGGACCGGGGACATCAAGGCCATCCGGGCGCTCGTCGACACCTACACGACCGATCGGCGCCTGCTCAGCAAGGCCACCGTCACCCTGTACGAGCAGGTGCAGGAGTTCTGGGTGGCGGCCGACGAGACGGACCGGGTCATCGGCTGCGGTGCCCTGCACGTGATGTGGGAGGACCTCGCGGAGATCCGTACGGTCGCGGTCGACCCGGCCCGGCGCGGTCAGAAGATCGGCCACCGGATCGTGTCGGCGCTGCTCGACCAGGCGCGCGAACTCGGCGTACGCCGGGTGTTCTGCCTCACGTTCGAGACCCGGTTCTTCGGGTCGTTCGGGTTCACCGAGATCGACGGGGCCGCCGTGCCGCACGGGGTCTACGAGCAGTTGCTGCGCTCCTACGACGAGGGCGTGGCGGAATTCCTCGACCTGGAACGGGTCAAGCCCAACACCCTGGGGAACACGAGAATGCTGCTGCACCTGTGAGCGTCCGAGTCGCCGCGATCGACTGCGGCACCAACGCGATCCGCCTGCTGATCGCCGACGTCGACGGGGACAAGCTCGTCGACGTCGCCCGGCGGATGGAGATCGTGCGGCTGGGGGAGGGCGTCGACCGTACCGGGACGCTCGCTCCGGCCGCGATCGAGCGGACCCGGCAGGCGCTGCTCGGCTACGCGGCCGAGATCGCCGAACTGGGCGTCACCCGGGTGCGGATGTGCGCCACCTCGGCCAGCCGGGACGCGTCCAACGCGCAGGACTTCCGGGACATGGTGCGCGGTGTGCTCGGCGTCGACCCCGAGGTGATCACCGGCGAGCAGGAGGCGCAGCTCTCCTTCGACGGCGCCGTCCGCGGCCTCAGCGCGGAGGGCCCCTATCTGGTCTTCGACCTGGGCGGCGGCTCCACCGAGTTCGTCACCGGCACGACCGGCGTCGAGCGCGCCATCTCGATGGACATCGGCTGCGTCCGGATGACCGAGCGGCACCTGCACGGCGACCCGCCCACCGCGGCCGAGCTGGCCGCCGCCGAAGCGGACATCATCGAGGCCGTCGACACGGCGCTGGCCGCCGTGAACGGCCGGGAGGCTCGGACGCTGGTCGGTCTCGCCGGGACGGTCACCACCGTCGCGGCTCTCGCTCACGACCTCGAGGTGTACGACTCCGCGCGCATCCACCACAGCCGGGTCGAGGCCCCGGCCGTGGCCCGGGTGACCGCCGAGCTGCTGGCCATGACCGTCGCCGAGCGTCTCGCGCTGCCCGTGATGCACCCGGGCCGGGCCGACGTGATCGGCGCCGGGGCCCTGATCATGAAGCTGATCATCGAGCGGTCCGGCCACGACTTCGTGATCGCCTCGGAGCACGACATCCTCGACGGCATCGCCTTCGGCCTGGCCGTCTGATTCTCCGCACCGCCCCTGGAGGGTAGTGCGCTGTTGACGGTACTTCGGATTGCGCAGTAGTGTGCTCCGCGTGGATCCGACCCAGTTGCTCAAGGGCGTGCTAGACCTCGCCGTCCTCGCCGTCCTGCGCGACGAGGACGGTTACGGCTATGACATCCTTCGCCGCCTGCGCGCGGCCGGGCTGGAAGACGTCGGTGACGCCTCCGTCTACGGCACACTGCGCCGCTTGTTCAACAACGGCCTGCTGAACAGCTATGTCGTGCCCAGTGACGAGGGCCCGCACCGGAAGTACTACGCACTCAACGCGGCCGGCCGCACCGAGCTGCAACGCTCGGGCAAGGTCTGGAGCGGCTTCGCATCGATCATGGATGATCTTCTTCGCGAGCGGGGGAAGGCGTGAACCTCACGGCACAGGACGAGATCGCCGTCTACGTGGAGGGCGTTCGGCTGGCACTCGCCGGCCTGCCGCCCGCCACCCGGGACGAGTTGCTCGAAGACCTGCCCGAACATCTGGCCGAGGTTCTCGCCGAGGGCGGCGGATCACTCACTGACCGGCTCGGGCCACCGGAGGCCTATGCGGCCGAGCTCAGCGCCAGCGCCGGCTTCGCCACGGCCGGGCAGCCCACCTCACGCTACGCGGCGGTCACCGGCAGAGCCGCCCGGCATCGAGCGCGGATCAGCCAGACGGTGCAGCGGGCCGACGTCCGGGTCGGGCCCATCCTGGGGTACGCGAAAGCGAGCGAATTCCTGGTGCTCCTCCGTCCTGCCTGGTGGGTGCTGCGCGGCTACCTGGCGGCCATGGCGATCGCGTTCATGTTCGACGGCAACTCCCGCCTCGGCCTGATGCCCCGGCTCGGCGGCGACGACTTCGCGGCCGTCCTGCTGCTGGCCCTGGGCATCCTCGGCTCGATCTGGCTCGGCCGCCGCGGCACACCGGCCCGCAAGTGGCCCCGGCGCGCCCTCCGCCTGGCCACGGTGTACCTGGTGTTCTTCGCCCTGATCGGCTTCTTCGAGGTCGACTCCGCGGCCCAGCGCGACGGCTACAACGAGGTCGGCTACTCCGGCTGGAACGAGTTCACCGGCGTCCGGGACGTCTACGTCTACGACGGCGACGGCCGCCTCATCTCCGGCGTGCAGCTCTACGACCAGGACGGCAACCCGATCCGCCTGGGCGAGCCCTACTGCGACGACCCGACCAGCGGCATGAGCGTCCCGAGCCGCACGCTGGGCTACCCGCACTGCCCGGAGGCCGCTCCGTACCACCCCGGCGACCCGTCCGCCGTCACCCCACCCACCCCGGACACCTCCACCCCGTCCGCCCCGGCGACTTCCCCGAACGCCTCGGCTCCGGCAGCCTCCTCGGCCGACTCGCCCTCGAAGCCGCCCGCACCCGCCGGCGGCGCCCAGACTCCCGCGGCCAAGGACCCAGTCGACAGCGCCAAGCCTTCCGTCCCGGCCCGGGTCGGCTAGGGGCCCCTCCACGCCGCCGACCCGGAACGCCCAATTCCGGGAGGTGCGTGCGGCTCAGATCATCTTGCGGACGCATTGATGGACGCATCCCAGGAGAGAAGGTGGGCCGGGGTTGGTAGGGGGATCGCGCGCGAGCGACAGTGATCGCTATCCTCGCGTGCCGGCGATCGACATCCGGTCGTGCCCCCTGGAAAGGAACCCCTGATGACTGACCCGGTTGTGCCCCCTCAGCCCGGCGGCGCCGTCCCGCCGGACGAGGCGGGGACCGTCCTGCCGCCGACCAGCGGTGCCTCCGGGTCCGAGTCCTCCCCGACCTCACCGGCCACTGCTCCGCCCGCCGGCTCCCCGGCCCCTACCGCCGCCGCTCCCGAGCCCACCACAGCTCCCGCGCCCACCACGGCGCCGGATCCCTCCTCGTCTCCAGCCGCGGCTCCGGGTTTCCCGCCCGCTCCCGCCGTGGCTCCGGGCTACCCCACGGATCCAGGCGCGGCGCCGGGCTTCCCGGCCGGGCCGGCTGTGGCGCCGGGCTATCCGGCTGCGGCTCCGGGCTTTGCCGGAGGGCCGGCTGTGCCGCCCGCAGAAGGTGGGACTCCGGGCTATCCGGGTGCCCCGGCACAGGGCTTTCCTCCGCCCGGGTTCCCTCCGGCGGAGGCCGCTCCGCGGAAGAACAAGGCGCTGGGCAAGGTCCTCGGCGTCCTGGGCGCGATCATGGTGATCGCCGTCGTCGTGGTGATCAAAGTCCTGATCAGCAGCCTGCTCGGTGACGCGACGGCCGACGCCAAGACCGGCGACTGCGTCTCGATCGGCAAGGAACTCGGCGCGGAGGTGTCCGAGACCACGGCCGAGGTCGTCGACTGTTCCTCCGGTGAGGCCGGCTACACCGTCGTGGGCCGGGTCGAGGGCACCACCGATGTCATGGGCACGGCGTGCGACCAGTACTTCAAGGAGGGCGACGACGCGGTCATCCTGGCCGGCGACGACTACCTGCTCTGCGTGGTCGCCAAGCCCTGACCGCGACGCGGCGGACCATCCAGATCGCCCCATCCGGCTCCCAGCGCTGTTTCGGCACCCGCGCTTCCGGCCCGGCGGGCGCTCACGTCGTGCCGTCCGTGTGTCCGGCCTGCCGCTGTGACGTGGGTGGGCGATCACGGAGACCGTTATGTGTGCGCTGGTCGGCGTAAACGAGCCGGATGGGCGGACAGCGGACCGATTGACCAGCAGGGTCAGGGGCTGCTCGAGCGTGCTCGAGACAGCGCTCAGGCCCAGCTGGATCTTGGGGCTGGTGGGGGCCGGGTGCGCGGGGGTGCGGGCGGGATGCTGTGCTGGACGGGTGTTGCCGTCCGGCGCGTCCGCGCGTACCCCTGAGGAAGTCGTCGCCCAGGCGGCCGGGGCCGCCTCACTGAGCGTGCTCGACGCCGGGGTCGCGGATTGTTTCGCCTGCCCGCGCCTGGTCGCCTGGCGCACCGACGTCGCCGTGACCCGGCGGGCGGCGTTCCGGGACCAGGAGTACTGGGGGCGGCCTGTCCCCGGCTTCGGCCCGGCCGACGCCGAGATCGCGATCCTGGGGCTGGCCCCGGCGGCGCACGGCGGGAACCGTACCGGGCGGATTTTCACCGGCGACCGCTCCGGTGACGTGCTCTTCGTCGCGCTGCACCGGGCCGGCCTGGCGAATCAGCCGACCAGCGTCGCCGCTGACGACGGCCTGGAGTTGCGGCACACCCGGATCTTCGCGGCGGTCCGCTGCGCGCCGCCGGACAACAAGCCGCTGCCGGAGGAGCGCGACACCTGCGCGCCGTGGTTCCAGCGGGAACTCCAGTTGATCCAGCCGACGGTCCGCGTCGTGGTGGCGCTCGGCGCTTTCGCCTGGGCGGCGTGGTGGCCCGCGATGACCGCCGCCTACCGGGTGCGCCCGCCGGTGCCACGCCCGAAATTCGGGCACGGCGCCCAGGTCAGCGTGCCGGGAGCGCCCACCCTGCTGGGGTGTTTCCACGTCAGTCAGCAGAACACCTTCACCGGCCGGCTGACACCGGACATGCTCGACGAGGTGTTCGCCCGTGCAAAGGTTCTGGCGGGCCTGGCATGATGCGAGGCCTGTCGACAAACCCCGAGTCACGGATCTGAGCCTCCGCATGGATTTCGCCGTACTGCGCCGATGGTGGCCACTGGCCGCCGTACTCGGGCTGCTCTTCGTGGTCGCACTGGCCGCGACCCGGTCCGCGCCGCAACTCGACCAGATCAAGCCGGAGTCGACCGCCACGACCCGCCCACCGCTGCTGCCGCCGCGCCCGTCGGTGACGCCCAGCCTGTCGGAGTCCATTCCGGAGCCGGCGCGGCAGCTGCCCGGTTGGGTGGGCACCGCGACGCTGGTGCTGCTGAGCGTGGCCGCGCTGCTCATGGTGGTCGGCCTGTGCTGGGCGCTGGTCCGTGACTATCTGCGCCGGCGCCCGGCCCGCAGCGGCAAGCACGAGCCGCGCCGCCCGACCCGGACGGCCGACGACCTGGTGGCGGCGCTCGACGCCGGCCTGGAGGAGCTCTCCGACACCGACCGGGACCCACGCCGGGCGGTGATCGCCTGCTGGGTGCGGCTGGAGGACGCGGCGGCCGCGGCCGGCACGCCACGGCACCCGGGGGACAGCCCCACCGACTACGTCGGACGGCTGCTGGCCGAGCAGCAGGTCGACGCCCGCGTGCTGGCCGCGCTGCTCGAGGTCTATCGCGAGGCGAGGTACGCGACGCACACCGTCGACGACCAGATGCGGCAGCAGGCCCGGTCCGCGCTGGAGCGTCTGCGCGCCGATCTGGGCGCGACCCGGGCCGGGGTGACCGCGTGAGCGAGCTTGTGCATTCGCGGGGGCGCCGGCGCGAGGCGGAGGTGACCACGTGAGCGACGGGGGACTGGACGATCTGTTCGGCGCGGCCGAGGGCCGGGTCGTCGTCGAGGAGCGGGAGCCCGTCACCAGGCGGCGCTCGGCGGCCGTCACGCTGATCGGCAACGCGGCCGTGATCGGGCTGGCCACAGTGGTGGTGACGGCCGGTCTGCGGGCGCTCGGCCTGACCATCTCGCTGTTGCTGCTGATCGCCCTGCTCACCGGTCTGCGCCTGCTGATCCACGCGGTCGCGGTGGTGGCGCCGCCGCCCGGGCCGCGGCTGCGGTCGGGGATCGGCGCGGAGGCCCCGCCGGCGGTGGACGCGCTGCGGGCGACGGTCCGCCGCTGGGAGCGGAACCTGGACCAGGCACACTCGGATCCGGATCTGCATGCGCGTAACGTTCTGCCGGTGCTCGCGGAGCTCGCCGACGAACGGCTGCGCCTGCGGCACGGCATCACCCGGGCCAGCGACCCCCGCCGGGCCCGTGAGCTGCTCGGGGACGACCTCTGGGCGACGCTGTCCGGTCCGGGGCGCCGCGCGCTCAAGGCCCGGGATGTCGAGACCTACCTCGACGCCATGGAACGACTGTGAGAAAGGTGCGCCGGTGACGCAGGCTCTTCCCCCGTACGAGGTCGGGCGGCTGGCCGGGGCGGTCCTCGACTCCGTCGGCACCGTCGTGGTGGGCAAGCGGGATTCGCTGGAGCTGGTGCTGGCCGGGATCCTGGCCGGCGGCCACGTGCTCCTGGAGGACATGCCAGGGCTCGCCAAGACGCTGACCGCCCGGTCCTTCGCGCAGGCGCTCGGTCTCGACTTCCGCCGCCTGCAGTTCACCCCCGACCTGCTGCCGGCCGACGTCACCGGTTCCTTCCTGTACGACCAGCGCAAGGGCGACTTCGCCTTCCGGGCCGGCCCGGTGTTCACCAACATGCTGCTGGCCGACGAGATCAACCGGACGCCGCCGAAGACCCAGTCCGCCCTGCTCGAGGCGATGCAGGAGAAACAGGTGTCGGTCGAGGGCGTCACCTACCGCCTGGACCCGCCGTTCCACGTGATCGCGACGGCCAACCCGATCGAGTACGAGGGGACGTACCCACTCCCCGAGGCGCAGCTGGACCGGTTCCTGCTGCGGGTGTCGTTCGGCTACCCGACGGCCGAGGAGGAGTGGGCGATCCTGCAGCGCCGGATGGCACGCCGCCAGGAGGAGGCCACCCTCGCTCCGGTGGTCGACTCTCGTACGCTCCAGATGATGCAGGGCGCGCTGGAGTCCGTCGCGGTGGAGGATTCGATCGGCCGCTACATCGTGGCGCTCACCTCGGCCACCCGCGAGCACGGCGCCGTACTGGTCGGCTCCTCGCCGCGTGGCTCGCTCGCGCTGCTGCTGCTGGCCCGCGCCCGGGCGGCGATGGCCGGCCGTGACTACGTGGTGCCGGAGGACGTGAAGGACGTGGCGATCCCGGCGCTGGCCCACCGGATAACGCTGCGGCCGGAGATGTGGCTGCGCCAGGTGAACCCGTCGTTCGTGGTGCAGGAGGTGCTCACCGCGGTGCCGGCCCCGGCCAGCGGGGCGCTCCCGACGTACGCCCGGCATGACTGACCTGTTGCGCCTGCGCCCGGCCGTGCCCGCGGGCGGGGCCGGCGAGTCGTCGTCCGGGCCGGTCTGGGCACCGACCCGGGCACTCGGCCGTACGGTCCTGCTCACCGGCCTGCTGCTGCTCCTCGGCGTGGCGCTGGGCCGCGTCGACCTGGCGCTGCTGGCCGCCCCGTTCGCGATCGGCGCGGCGATCAACCTGCGCCGGATCCCGTCCGCGGCCCCGGAGATCACGGTCCGGACCGACGAGTCGTACCTGGTCGAGGGCGGCGCGGTGGACGCCGGGCTGACCGTCTCGAACCCGGACACGATCGACTACGACCTTGTGGTGGTGCGTACGCGCACCTCCCGCTGGCTGAAGCTGGAGCACGCCGACCGCCCGTTCGCGATCACCGTGGCCGCCGACGGCTGGGCCGCGATCGACCTGCCCGGCGAGGCGACCCGCTGGGGCCGGCAGGACGTCGGTCCGGCCGCCGCCCGGGCCGCCGCCTGTGGTGGCCTGCTGGCCTGCCGTCCGGTGGTGACACCGGCCACCGGGGTGCGGGTCTACCCGGTGACCGAGCCGTTCAACGCCACCGAGGCGATGCCGGCCGCGGCCGGTCTGGTCGGCGCGCACCGCTCCCGGCGGCCCGGTGAGGGCGGTGAGTTGGCCGGGGTCCGGCAGTTCGCCCCCGGTGACCGGCTGCGCCGCATCGACTGGCGGGTCTCTCTGCGGACCCGTGACCTGCACGTCGCCTCCACCCTGTCGGATCGGGACGCCGAGGTGCTGCTGCTGCTCGACGTGCTCGGCGAGATCGGCCTCTCCGGCGGGGTCCGCGGCGGCTCGTCGGTGCTGGACACCACGGTCCGGGCGGCGGCCGCGATCGCCGAGCACTACCTGCACCGGGGCGACCGGGTCTCGTTGCTGGAGTACGGCGCGACCGCCCGCCGGCTGCGCCCCGCCTCCGGCCGCCGGCAGTACCTGACGGTGCTGGAGTGGCTGCTGGACGTACGGCCCGATCCGGTCGACTCCGAGCAGTACGAGAACATCGTCGGCGCCCACCACGTCTCCTCGTCCGCGCTGGTCGTGGTGCTGACCCCGCTGGTCGACCCGCGGGCCGCCGACATGCTGGCCCAGCTCACCCAGTCCGGCCGGTACGTGGTGGCGGTGGACACCCTGCCCGCCCAGGCCGCCCCGCCGGTGCGGAACCAGTGGACCCCGCTGGCCACCCGGCTGTGGCGGCTGGAACGGGAGAACGTGCTGGGCCGGCTGCGCGAGCACGGCGTACCGGTGGTGGCCTGGGCCGGCGCCGGCAGCCTGGACCTGGTGCTGCGTGACGTGGCCCGGTTGGCCTCGGTTCCGAGGGGGCGCTGACGTGCGGAACGACCTGACCAGGCGAATGGACCGGTGGCGTACCGCCGCGGGACGGGCCACCACGGTGCCGTTCCTGGTCCGGTGCGGCGTCCTGCTCACCGGCCTGCTGGCGACCGCCGTCGCCTGGCCGCTGGAGATGCTGTCCAACCCCCGGCTCATGGTCCTGCCGGTGGCGGCCGTGATCTGGGCGGCGCTGGCCCCCCGCGGCCGGGGTGGCACCGCCGCGGCGCTCAGCGTGATCGCCGGGTGGCTGGTGAACACCGCCGGTTTCGGCGCCTCGATCGACCTGTGGCGGGTTCTGACCCTGGCCACCCTGCTCTACCTGGGACACACGCTGACCGCACTGGCGGCCGTCCTGCCCTACGACGCGATGGTGAACTTCGACGTGCCGGCGCTCTGGCTGGGCCGTGCCCTGATCGTGGTGCTGATCTCCGCGGTGGTCATCGTCCTGGCTCTCGGCCTGACCGCCGACCTGGGCGGCGACGCCTTCCAACTGGCCACGCTCGCCGGTCTGGCCGCGGCCGCCGCCGTGACAATGGTCCTAGCACGTATGGTCCGTCGCGGGTGAAATCTGAGTGTTAGGTCACTTGACTTCCGCCGTTGTGATCGTCACAGAACCACGCATTAATCGCTTCACCCGCGCGACAATAGAGGCGTGAATCCGCCGCGCATCGTCGTCGTAGGAGCAGGTCACGTCGGGCTTTACGCCGCCCTCCGCCTGTCCAAGAAGCTGAACCGCAATCGGGCCGAGGTTGTCGTAATCGACCCTGTTCCGCACATGACTTACCAGCCGTTCCTGCCTGAGGCGGCGGCCGGTAACATTTCGCCGCGACACGCTGTGGTGCCGCTGCGCCGGGAGTTGAAGAAGTGCCGCATCGTCTCCGGTGAGGTGACCCGGGTCGAGCACGCGCGTAAGACCGTGAGCGTTCAGCCGATCGACGGTCCTGCCTACGAGTTGGAGTACGACCACATCATCGTGGCGCCCGGCTCGGTCTCGCGGACCCTGCCGATTCCCGGCCTCAGTGACATGGGCATCGGACTCAAGACCATCGGCGAGGCCATCTACCTGCGCAACCACATCCTCGACCGGCTGGACGTCGCGGCCGTGACGCCCGACGAAGAGGTGCGCAAAGCTTCGCTGAACTTCGTGTTCGTCGGTGGCGGCTTCGCCGGCATCGAGGCGCTCGCCGAGATGCAGGACGTGGTCTCCGACGCGCTGAAATACTATCCGGAGCTGGACCCCAAGGAGGTCCACTTCATCCTGGTCGAGGCCACCAACCGGATCCTGCCCGAGGTCGGTCCCGAGATGGGCGCGTACACCGCTCGCCAGCTCGCCGCCCGCGGCGTGGACCTGCGTCTGGGCACCTTCCTGAAGTCGTGCGCCGACGGCCGGATCGAGCTCTCCGACGGTGACTCGTTCCGGGCCGAGACCCTCGTCTGGACGGCCGGTGTCAAGCCGTCTCCGATGCTGGCCAACACCGACCTGCCGCTGGGGCCGAAGGGGCACGTCAACTGCCTGCCCACCCTCCAGGTCGCCGACACCGAGACCGGCGAGGTCCTGGAGGGCGCCTGGTCCGCCGGTGACTGCGCGCAGGTGCCCGACCTGACGAACCCCGGTGGCTGGTGCTCGCCGAGCGCCCAGCACGCGGTCCGCCAGGCGCGGGTGCTCGCCGACAACATCGTTCAGGTGATCCTCGGCGGCGCCCCGAAGGAGTACCGCCACAAGCACGTCGGCGGTGTCGCCGGCCTCGGCCTGAACAAGGGTGTCGCGCACGTCTACGGCATCAAGGTCAAGGGCTACCCGGCGTGGATCATGCACCGGACCTACCACGTGAGCCGGATCCCGTCGTTCAACCGCAAGATCCGGGTGCTCGCCGACTGGACGCTGGCGCTGTTCCTCAAGCGGGAGACCGTGGCGCTGGGCCAGCTGCACCGCCCGCGTGAGGAGTTCACCGAGGTGACCCCGCCGGTCGAGCTGCCGCAGGAGAAGAAGGTGGGCGCCGGATCCCGCTGATCCGGTAATGCCGTTTCCACTGCCTGGGCGGCACCAGCTACGGTGTTCGCAAGCCGCCCGGGTGGTGGAATGGCAGACACGGCCGCCTTAAAAGCGGCTGCCCGAAAAGGCGTGCGGGTTCGAGACCCGCCCCGGGCACCATCTACCGCGGCCGCGGCGTCACGCCGCGGCCGCGATCTTGAGCGCAATGCCGCTGACCAGCACTGACGTCGGTCATTTTCAGCTGGCTCACAGCTACTGGAAGCAGCGGGATGTGGACATACGGCTTACCCTGGAACGACAGGCACAGCGCCGTAACCTCAAGGGAGGCTGGAAACAGTGAAGACATCGAACCCGGTGCTCTCGCGCCTTGGCCAGGCGGCCGAGCGGGAGCGAGCGGCCGGGTACGGGCCATATGGGCCGGCCCCGCAGCCGGGTTACGGTCAGCCGGCGTACGGCGATCCCTACCCCACCGCGGCGGGCTACCCTTCCGCTCCTCCGGCCGTTCAGCCGATGACCCTCGACGACGTCGTCGTCAAGACCGTGCTGCTTCTCGGCCTCACCGGCATCTCCGCGGTCGCCGCGTGGAACCTGATCCCCGACGCCCTGATCGGTCCCGCGTGGATCGGCGCGGCGCTGGTCGGCCTGGTTCTCGGCCTGGTCATCTTGTTCTCGCGGATGGCCAACCCCGCTCTCGTGCTGACCTACGCGGTCATCGAGGGTGTCTTCGTCGGCATGGTCAGCAAGTTCTTCGAGAACATCCTGGGCTATCAGGGCATCATCCTGCAGGCCGTGATCGCCACCTTCGGTGTGTTCTTCCTGATGGCCGGGCTCTACAAGGCCCGCGTCATTCGGGCGACGCCGAAGTTCATCCGCGGGATGATCGCGGTCATGGCCGGCCTCTTCGCGGTCATGCTGATCAACTTCGTGCTGGCGCTCTTCGACGTCAACACCGGTCTGCGTGACAACGGTCCGCTCGGCTACATCTTCAGCCTGGTCTGCATCGTGGTCGCCGCGTTGAGCTTCATCCTGAACTTCAACGAGATCGAGGAGGGCGTGCGGATGGGTCTGCCGCAGCGCTACTCCTGGACCGCGGCGTTCGGCATCCTGGTGGGCCTCGTCTGGCTCTACATCGAGATCCTCCGCCTGCTGAGCTTCTTCCAAGGCGACGACTGACGGTTCGTCGGTCGTCGCGAGCAACGCCCGGCTCGCCTCCCCGCGAACCGGGCGTTGTCCCCCGCTTGACGCGAGCCCGCCCGTGCCCCGTGCCGGGCGGGTTCCGCTTTTCCCGAAGCCTTCCCCAAAGCCTCCCGCCGCAGCCTTCGCCGGGAGCCTTCCCTCCGGAGCCGCCCGGGTATGGTCGCCGGGTGCCCGACTTCGCCACCTCCATCGAGCGGCTACTCACGCAGGTCCACCACTGGGACGAGCCACGCTGGCGAGCCGCTGCCGCCACCGGCACGCGCTCGCGGCTGGTACAGGACCTGGTGCAGCGCCTGGCCGACCTGAGCGCCGAGGCCGAGTCCCGCCCCACCCGCCGGGTCCCGCACATCCACGACCTGGTCCTGCGCGACCAGCTCCGGGTCCTGGCCGACGACCTCCTGGCCGCCGCCCCGTCCGCCGACCTGCTGACCCGGGCCACCACCGCGGTCGACGACACCCGCCGCGCCCTCTGACACCCTCCGCAAAGCGGCATTCCGCCGGCCCGGACGATCGCAGACTTCAAAACCCATCATCTGGTACGGGGAAGCCCGCACCCAACCGCACTTCCCAGTCCCGCCGAGCACCGCGAGGCGCTGCCCACTCCAGGCCTTAGCGCGCCCGCCGGTCCACCTGCATGGCTGAGGCTTGTTCGGCATGTGTGGGTCAGGAGGGTAGGGGGAGGGTCAGGGCGTCGAGGTCGGGGACCGGGCGGAAGCCGAGTTCGGCGTAGAGGGCCTGGGCCGCGGTGTTGCCGGGCTCCGTCTGCAGGGAGACGCGCAGGGCGCCGGCGGCCCGGGCTTCGGCGATGGCGTGTTCCATGAGGGTGCGGGCGACTCCGTTGCGTCGCTGGGCGGGGTCGACGAAGAGGTCGCGTATGGAACAGACCTGGCCCAGGCGCAGCGAGGCGGGGAGGACCAGGGTGGTGATCAGGCCGGCGGGGCGGCTGTTCTGGAGGGCCACGGTCAGGGTCAGGCCGTAGGTGGTGATCTGACGGGTGAGCCAGCCGGCGGTGGCCGACGGGTCGGAAGGGCGACCGTAGTGGGCCCGGTAGTCGTCGAAGAGGGCGGCTGCGGCGGGGAAGCCGGCGTGCTCAGGGGCGACGCGGACCAGTTTGGGCGGCATGTGGGCACCGTATCGGGGTGTGCGGTTCGAGGGTGACCACGCACGGACGTCGCCGGGTGGGGGTGGCCGTTCAGGAGCCGCCAGGCGACTGGCCGCCCGCGCCCGGCCCTCGGCGGGAGCGACGGTCTGTACCCACCGCCCCGCTGCGACATCAAGATCTTGACCCTGCCTCGCTGCGACTGATCGCGAAACGGCCCGGCCTCGCTGCGATAGATCGTGGAACGGTCCGGCTGTGCTGCGGGAGATCGTGAAAAGGCCCGGCACGCGGGGTGGGCGTGCCGGGCCGGGGGGTGCGGGAGGTCAGCTGAGGCGTTCGACGATGAGCGCCATGCCCTGGCCGCCGCCGACGCACATGGTCTCGAGGCCGATGGACTTGTCGTGCCAGTCGAGCGAGTTCAGCAGGGTGCCGGTGATGCGGGCGCCGGTCATGCCGAACGGGTGGCCGACGGCGATGGCGCCGCCGTTCACGTTGAGCTTCTCCAGCGGGATGCCGAGGTCCTTGTACGACGGGATGACCTGGGCCGCGAAAGCCTCGTTGATCTCGACGAGGTCGACGTCGCCGATGGTCATGCCGGCGCGCTTGAGGGCCTGCTTCGACGCTTCGACCGGGCCGAGGCCCATGATCTCCGGGGAGAGGGCGGTGACGCCGGTGGAGACGATCCGGGCGAGCGGGGTGATGCCGAGCTCGCGGGCCTTCGTGTCGCTCATGATCACGACCGCGGCGGCGCCGTCGTTGAGCGGGCAGCAGTTGCCGGCGGTGACCCGGCCGTCGGGGCGGAAGACCGGCTTGAGCTGCGAGACCGCGTCGACGGTGACTCCGGCGCGGGGGCCGTCGTCCTTCGACACGACGGTGCCGTCGGGCAGCGTGATCGGGGTGATCTCGCGCTCCCAGAAGCCGTTGGCGATGGCCTTCTCGGCGAGGTTCTGGCTGCGGACGCCGAATTCGTCCATCTCCTCGCGGGAGACGTTCTTGATCTGTGCCAGGTTCTCCGCGGTGTAGCCCATCCCGATGTAGATGTCGGGGGCCAGACCGTCTTCGCGGGGGTCGTGCCAGACGCTGCCGTTCTGGGCGCTGGCCTGCGTGCGGGCCTGGGCCTCGTCGAAGTACGGGTTGGTCCAGCGGCCCAGCGCCTCCTGAGCGGCCGACGGCAGGCCGTCGGAGCTGCCGCGGGCGAACCGGGACACGGTCTCGACACCGGCCGAGATGAAGATGTCGCCCTCACCGGCCTTGATGGCGTGGAAGGCCATCCGGGTGGTCTGGAGCGAGGACGAGCAGTATCGCGTGATGGTGGCGCCGGGCAGGCCGTCCAGGCCCAGCTTGGTGGCGACCACACGGGCCATGTTGAAGCCCTGTTCGCCGCCGGGCAGACCGCAGCCGAGGTAGAGGTCCTCGATGAGCGTGCGGTCGAGCTGCGGCACCTTGTTCAGGGCGGCGTCGACGATCGTGGTGGCGAGATCGTCGGGGCGCAGATCCTTCAGCGAGCCCTTGTGGGCGCGGCCGATGGGCGAGCGGGCAGTGGCGACGATGACAGCTTCCGGCATGGGCTCAGTTTACTCATCGGTAACATGGTCGGAAGCGCGAATTTGTCACACGACGTGCAAAAAATTCAGACGCTGCTCATCGCCGCTTTCGACACCGCCGGATAGAGCGCGTGCGCCCAGACCCGGTAGCCGTCGGCGGACGGGTGGAAGCCGTCGTAGCAGAGCGTCCCGGCGTCGGCGCGGAACACCGCACCCGTTTCGGCGGCCAGGTCGACGACCACACCGCCGGCCTCGGTCACCGCCCGGGCCTGGGCCCGGGCCATCCGGCGGCCGACCAGCCCGGCGATCTGCCGCAACGGCGGGGCCATCGAGCGGGCGGCGCCCAGATCCGGGCAGGTGCCGACCACCACCTGCACGCCGGCCGAGCGCAGCCGCCGCACCGCCTGGCCCAGATGGTCGGCCGCGTCCTCGGGGCCACGCCCGGACGCCGCGTCGAACGTCCCGATCAGCACCACGGCCACGTCCGGCCGGTCGCCGAGCAGGGAACGGGCCACCTGGGTGGCCAGGTCGCTGGACCGGGACCCGGCCACGCCGACGCTGGACAGCAGCACGTGCCGCTGGCCCGTCTCGGCCGAGCCGTCGGCGAGCAGGCGGGCGAGCTGGCCACCGACCGTGTCGGACAGCCACTCCACGCCGACACCCACCGCGGCCGAGTCGCCGAGCAGCACCAGGCGCAGCGGCGGCGCGCTCTGCGGGCCCATCGACGTGCGCAGGGCCAGGCCCATGGTGGGCTTCGCGTAGCGCCGGGCCTTGGCGGCCAGCATCTCCCCGGCGATCAGCGCGACACCGCCCACCGCGCCGGCCAGCAGACTCGTGGCAGCGGCCCTGGTGAGTCGTTCCGGCAACCCCGCCATGTCCCGCCTCCCTGCATCAGCCGACCTGATGATCCTCTGGGGTATACCCTACGGCCCCGGCCGCGGAGTCACCGCTGGGAACGGGGGCCGCGGCCGCAGGGCGCGCGCTGAACCAGCGGTAGCGGCGCATCCGGGCCCACGGCCCGGCCGGGGCGACCTCGGTGCCGGGCGACCGGACCGCCACGTCGGCCGCCTCGGGAAGAGCCCGGACGTCCTCGGCGACCGGGATGGCCACCCGGTCCTCCGTGCCGAGCACGGCCATCACGGTCGGCATCATCACGGAGACCGCCCTGGCGTACCCCTCGGCGGACGGGTGGAAACGATCCGAGCTGTACATCCGCACCGGGTCCGCCTCGAACATCGGGCCCAGTAGGTTGCCCAGCGACACCGTCCGGCCGCCGGCCTCGACCACGGCGATCGTCTGCGCGGCCGCCAACTGCCGGCTCCAGCGCCGGGCCAGCCAGCGCAGCGGCGGCTTGATCGGCTGGATCGCGCCGAGGTCGGGGCAGGTGCCGACCACGACGCGGCATCCGGCCGCACGCAGCCGGCGCACCGCGTCACCCAGATGGCGGACGGCCGCGTCACGGGCCGAGAAGTGCGTGACGTCGTTCCCCCCGATCAGGATGATCGCGAGATCCGGTTCGTACTCACACGCGGCGTCCACCTGGTACGGCAGGCCGGCCGAGACCGACCCGACCACGGCCAGCCGGTGCAACCGGACCGGGCGGCGCAGGCGGCGGGACACCCCGGTGGCGAAGAGCGCGCCGGGTGTCTCACGGGGACGGTGGACGCCGTACCCCGCGGCCGAGGAGTCGCCGAGAATCACCAGGTTGACGGGCCGGCCGCCGAATTTCGCACCGTAGACGCCGTCACCGCGGGGCGGGGGCGCCTCGGCCATCGGGATGATCCGGCGGGCGTCGGCGGCCTGGCGCATCAACAGGCCGGCGGAGATGGCCGTCAGCCCGGCGACCGCGCCGGCGGCCCGGGCGGCCACCCGGATCCATCGCCAGTGGGCACTGCTGGTTGCGTCGATGGTGCTCATAGTCTCCCCCGCTGTCGCTCGAAGGGAACCATCCGGCTCGCCCATGATCGGCGTTGCTGTCGGAATTCGAGGTTAACTCGCGATGGCGAGAGGCAATCATGGCGCGCCCACGTCATGCTTGAGTTGCCGAAAGGGGAACACAGATGGCCAAAACGTTGAAACGTGCCGCGGCGTTCACCGCACTCGCTCGGGCGCTCACCGCGGGCGCCCGGGGCGGTCCCACACTCGCCCAGAGGCTCAGCGCGCTGCCCCGCATGATCGCCGCCACGGCCCGGGGGCGGTACGACGGCGGCCTCCGGCTGGCGTTGATGGCGGCCGCCACGGCGTACGTGGTGTCCCCGGTCGACGCCGTCCCGGAGGCGTTCGTGTTCCTCTTCGGGCTGATCGACGACGCGGTCGCGGTCACCTGGCTGGCCGGCACGATCCTCAGTGAGACTGAACGGTTCCTGGAGTGGGAGCGGACCCGGTCCGCCCTGGTCGTAGAGTGAAGCGTGCGCTATTACGACAACGTGGTCGAGATCATCGGTAACACCCCGCTGGTCCGCCTGAACAGCGTGACCAAGGGCATCAGCGCCACCGTGCTGGCCAAGGTCGAGTACATGAACCCCGGCGGTTCGGTCAAGGACCGGATCGCGCTGCGGATGGTGGAGGACGCCGAGAAGGCGGGCCTCCTCAAGGCCGGCGGCACGATCGTCGAGCCGACCAGCGGCAACACCGGGGTCGGCCTGGCCCTGGTGGCGCAGCAGCGGGGCTACAAGTGCGTCTTCGTCTGCCCCGACAAGGTCAGCGAGGACAAGCAGAACGTCCTGCGGGCGTACGGCGCCGAGGTGGTGGTCTGCCCGACCGCCGTCGCGCCGGAGGACCCGCGTTCCTACTACAACGTGTCCGACCAGCTGACCCGGGACATCCCGGGCGCCTGGAAACCGGATCAGTACAGCAACCCGGCGAACCCGCGCTCGCACTACGAGCAGACCGGGCCGGAGCTCTGGGAGCAGACCGGCGGGAAGATCACCCACTTCGTGGCGGGCGTCGGCACCGGCGGCACGATCAGCGGCGTCGGGCGCTACCTCAAGGAGCAGGGGCCGGTCCGGGTGATCGGCGCCGATCCGGAGGGCTCCGTCTACTCGGGCGGGACCGGGCGGCCGTACCTGGTCGAGGGCGTCGGTGAGGACTTCTGGCCGTCCGCGTACGACCGGGAGGTCACCGACGAGGTGATCGAGGTGAGCGACTCGGACTCCTTCGAGATGACCCGCCGCCTGGCCCGCGAGGAGGGCCTGCTGGTCGGTGGCTCGTGCGGGATGGCCGTGGTGGCCGCGCTCGAGGTCGCCCGCAAGGCCGGCCCGGACGACGTGGTCGTGGTCCTGCTGCCGGACGGCGGCCGCGGTTACCTGTCCAAGATCTTCAACGACCGGTGGATGGCCCGGTACGGATTCCTGCGCACCCAGGAGGGCACCCCCACGGTGGCCGACGCCCTGGCCGGCAAGGGTTCCGAGATTCCGCCGCTGATCCACGTGCACCCCACCGAGACGGTCCGCGACGCCATCGACTACATGCGGGAGTACGGCGTCAGCCAGCTCCCGGTGCTCAAGGCCGAGCCGCCGGTGGTCACCGGGGAGGTGGCCGGCTCCGTCTCGGAGAAGGTGCTGCTGGACGCGCTCTTCACCGGCCATGCCCATCTGCACGACACGATCGAGCGGCACATGAGCAACCCGCTGCCGATGATCGGCGGTGGCGAGCCGGTGGCCGAGGCGGTCGCCCTCCTGGAGAAGGGCGACGCCGCGATGGTCCTGGTCGACGGCAAGCCGGCCGGTGTCCTCACCCGTCAGGACCTGCTGGCCCACCTCAGCTAGCCCTTCCTCGCGATCAGCGGCCCTCGATCTCCGGTATCGAGGGCCGCTGTCTGGTTCATGGATTGTTACGGATAGTCGCCGCAATCGCACAGACAGTCCGACCGGCCGATGGCCCGCTGCGGTTGTATGTGTCGTGACGGAGCTATGAGCCACTCCCGGACGGAGGGGTAGGGGATGGTCGACGTCGACGAGGCGGCGCCCGCCGACATCGTGGACCGCCTGTTGTGGCGGGACGCGCAACGGATGCTCGGGCGCCACGTGGCGGCCGGCGTGGATGGCCTGGAAGGCACCTGCGACTGGTGCGGATGGCGCTGGCCGTGCTCGGCCCGCCGTCTGGCCGAGCGTGCCGCCGCGGTCGCCCGGCGGCCGTGGCGTGAGGCCTGGACCCTGCGCCACGACCTGAACAGCATGCGTTCCCTGCCCGGCAAGCGGGCCGGTGTGGACGAGATCGGCCGCTACGGCGCCGGCCCCTACCACCGCAACGACGACAACCGGAGGTATCTGGCCTGATCCTTGGACCCTGACGTCGCCGACATGCTTGACCGTCCCCCGGCAAGTGCGGCTTCCCGGCCCGGCAGACGTCGCCCGGCGGTGACACCGGCGCGCCCCGCCAGCGCTCCGGTGTCCCGCGCCCAGACCCGCTCTTGAACTGGATCCCAGATCGGCACGCCTCCGCTGATCGAGCGCCTCCGGCCAGGCGCATCCGGTTCGGGCGGGGCGGTGGGCGGGAGCACGAGACCAACAGGTTCCCCCGCATTCACTCGGTCCCGTGCTCCCGCCCGACCAGCGCCCCACGTCTACAGCGGATGTGAGTAGCGCAGCTGTGGCAGGTCCCGGTCGTTGACCGGGGCGACCCGGACCGCCCCGTCCGGGAGCCAGCCGCCCTTCTCGTAGAAGCGCCGGGCCACCGCGTTGTCCTCCAGCACCCACAGCACCGCCCGCTCGGCCCCGAACCCGGCCAGCCGCTCCAGCGCGTCGATCATCAGTCGCCGGCCGACGCCGGCGCCGACCCGCTCCGGGGCCAGATGGATCGCGTACAGCTCGGCGGCGCCCTCGGTCTCGCTCGGGCCCAGGTAGGTGAAACCGGCCAGCTCGCCGTCCACCTCGGCGACGGTCATCCGGTGCGTCTCCCGCTCCCACCGCCAGCGCTCGACCCACCAGGCGCTCATCGCCTCCGGCCCGCGGGCCGCGAACGTCTCGGCCGGAATCAGATGGGCGTAGGCGGCCGCCCGGGAACGGTGATGCAGCGCGCCGATCGCGGCCAGATCACCGTCCTCCGCAGGGCGAAGCGAAACGGTCATGGACCGACGTTAGCCCGGCTCCGGCGGCTGCCGCCGCGGCGGCACGGGCACCCGCAGCAGATCCTCGGCGATCACGATCGGGCCGTCGAACTCCTTGCGCGCCTCCTCCAGGAAGCGGTCCGGCTCCGGGTAGCGCTGGGAGAAATGCGTCAAGACCAGTTTCCGTACGCCGCACTCGCGCGCGACCGCGGCGGCCTGCCCCGCGGTCAGATGCCCCACCTGGGCGGCCAGCGCCGCGTCCTCGGCCAGGAAGGTGGACTCGATCACCAGCAGGTCCACGCCGTCGGCCAGCGCGAACACGTTGTCGCACAGGCCGGTGTCCATCACGAAGGCGAAACTCTGGCCGGGGCGGACCACGCTCACCTCCTCGAGCGCGACGTCACCCAGCCGGCCGGCCCGCAGCAGCTCACCGACCGCCGGGCCGCTGATGCCGCGCTCGGCGAGCAGCGTGGGCACCATCCGGCGGGAGTCGGGTTCGGCCAGGCGGTACCCGTACGTCTCGATGGAATGCCGGAGCGGCAGCGCGGTGAGGCGCCCCGCCGAGGTCTCCACCGCGAAGCCGGCGCCCACCGGACCCGGCACGATGTCGGCGTTGTCCCAGTAGCTGGTGGCGTGTCGCAGGCGGTCGTAGAACTCACTCCCGCCGGCCGGGTAGTGGACGTGGACCGGGTGCGGCACCCGGTCCAGCGAGATCCGCTGGAGGACGCCGGGCAGGCCGAGGCTGTGGTCGCCGTGGAAGTGGGTGATGCAGATGCGGCGCAGCGGGGTGACCGGGAGGCCGGCCATCAGCAGTTGGCGCTGGGTGCCCTCACCCGGGTCGAAGAGGATCACCTCGTCGTCCCAGCGCAGCAGGTAGCCGTTGTGGTTGCGGTGCCGGGTGGGCACCTGGCTCGCCGTGCCGAGCGCGACAAGCTCCCGCATCGTTCCTCCCCCCGCTGCATATGAAGCGACCCCTGGGGACTTCCACACTCGCGAACGAGTGTGGTCCGGTCGGACAAGGCCGGATCCCTAGGGGTCGGGTGGCTGTCTGTTACTCGCCGAACCGCTGTTTTACACGGTCTCGACATTTCTCTGCCAACGCGGGGAACACAGCGGCTAACGGGCCGCCACCTCCCGAGTCCCTGGAGCACCCCCGCATGCGGCCACGTTAGCCAGACACTGGAGACAGCGCCAACGGTTTTGAATCACTCAGAGCCGCGGGAATACCGGGGGAGACGCATTGGGATTCTCCACCACGAGATTGGCGGAGCCGACGATCAGCGGGTCCGGTGTGCCGACGATCCCGGTGTCCTTGTCCTCGTAGGCGAAGCGGTGCAGAACGTGCCGCATCGCCTCCAGCCGGGCCCGCTTCTTGTCGTTGCTCTTCACCACCGTCCACGGGGCGTCCGCGGTGTCGGTGTAGAAGAACATCGCCTCCTTGGCCTCGGTGTAGTCGTCCCACCTGTCCAGCGAGGCCAGGTCCATGGGGGAGAGTTTCCACTGCCGGACCGGGTCCACCTGCCGGATCGCGAACCGGGTCCGCTGCTCGCTGCTGGTCACCGAGAACCAGAACTTCACCAGGTGGATCCCGGAGCGGACCAGCATCCGCTCCAGCTCCGGGGTCTGGCGGAGGAACTCCAGATACTCCTTGCGGTCGCAGAAGCCCATCACCCGCTCGACGCCGGCCCGGTTGTACCAGGACCGGTCGAAGAGCACGATCTCACCGGCCGCCGGCAGATGCTTGATGTACCGCTGGTAATACCACTGGGTGCTCTCCCTCTGGGTCGGCTTCTCCAGGGCCACCACCCGGGCGCCGCGCGGATTCAGATGCTCCATGAACCGCTTGATCGTGCCACCCTTGCCGGCCGCGTCCCGCCCCTCGAACAGGATCAGGAGACGCTCGCCGGTCTCCTTGCACCAGTTCTGGAGCTTCAGCAGCTCGATCTGGAGCAGCCGCTTGTCGTGGTCGTAGTCGGTGCGGGACAGGCGCTCGTCGTACGGGTAGTCCTCCCGCCAGGTGACCACCGGCTGCCCGTCGGCGTCGAGCAGGCGGGGATCGTCGTCCGCGTCGTCGATGACGCGGTAGCCGGCCAGTTCGGCGATCGGCCCGTCGTAGGGATGGGTGCTCGCCAGCTCGTACTCCGATTGCATGACCCGACTTGATACCCCCGCCCGCCACGAGCACAACGTCCTTGATCAGAACAGTCGCCGAACCCTGCGCCGGCGCGCCGCCTTCGCCAGGGCGGGCACCTTGGCCAATTCTTCCCGGCCGACCTGCTCCTGACGCCCGTAAAGCACCCCGAAGTGGAAACTGCCCTCGCCCAGCTCGCGCAGCACCGACCGGGCGACGTTCGAATCCTGGTACGACCCTAGGCCGTCCTGTAGCGCGGTGAGCCGCTTCACCAGGCGTTTCGCGTCCTTGCCGTGCTCCGGGACGAGCAGCTCCACGGAATACCTGGCCTGCTTGAAGCCCTTGCGGGACTCGTGGATCTCCTCCTCCACCCCGCTCGCCAGCGCCGCGTCGAGCCGATCGTCCGCTTTGGCCAGCACCTTCCGGGCACGGTTGACCGGGTCGGGGGTGCGGAACGGGTCGCCGTCGACCAGCTCGTCGATCCGGTCCAGCAGGTCCAGGTAGCGGTCCGACTCCAGAGCCCCGGCCAGCTCGGTGCGGCCGGTCTCGATCTGGTCCTCCAGGTGGGCGCGCACCCGGTCGGCGGCCGGGGCGAACTCCGGCCCCGCCTCCTCGACCAGGGCGAGCAGCTTCTCCTCCAGCACCTGTGGGTCGCGGACCGCGCCCAGCACCCCGGCCAGCCAGCGCAACTCGTCGCGGATGCCGTTGTCCGGGATCGACCTCTTGTACGTCTTCAGCGTGCTGCGCAGCCGCCGGGTGGCCACCCGCATCTGGTGCACGGCCCGGGGCTCGCCACGACGGGCGGCCGGGTCGTAGCCGATGATGGCGTCGCGCTGCTCACGGGCGTACGCCGAAACGGGGTTGACCTTGATCTTGGTCTTCTTGGCCGGCTGGTGTGCGGCGAGCCGGCCGGCCAGCGCCCGCGCCACCTTGGACGGCCCCTCGGCCGGGCGCGCGCCGGCGGCGAACAGCGCCTCCTCGACCGCGTCGAGCACCGCCGCGTCGCCGGAGACCAGCTCGACCTCGATCTCCTGCCAGGCCTGCTCGGCGCCGTCCGACTCGGCGCGCACCTGATCCTGGGCGATCAGCGCGAGAGTGCGGCCGCCGGAATCCCGCAACGGCGTCTCCACCCGGTGCGTGCGCAGCCGGGCCACCGGGGCGAGCGGCCGCCGCCGGACGATCGACCGGACCACGCCGACCAGCTCGGCGGGCACCTCGTCGGACTCGCCGGGCAGCCGGTGCTCGGTCCGGCCGGCGCCGTCCCCGGGGGTCTTGAGATGCCATCCGGCGTCGTTGCCGCCGGAGCGCCGGCGGAGAGTCCGGCGATTTCTCATCAAGATCAGGTCTTCGGTGTCGAAGTAGGTGGCGTCGAGATCGTGGATCTCGGCACCGTCGACTCCGGCGATATCTCCGGCGCCGACCAGATCAGGAAGTTCGAAGGTCTCGGGGACGTCGTACTTGCGCTCGGTCTCGGTGGCGATCTCCACCCGTCCATGGTGCCTGCCGCGGCGGCTGATGCACAGCGGTGTCTCAGGTTCGCCTGGCACCGTGGTGACCCGGCTCGTAAGGAGTGCTGTATGGAGAAGCCCGAACGTCGTCCCGTCCCACTCGCCGCCTCGCTCGCCGGTCTGCGCCTCATCGGCGCCGGCGCGGTTCTCGGCCTGGCCCTCGCGGTGCCGGCGTCACCGGCTCAGGCCGACCCGCCCCGCCCGCCGGCCGCCACCCAGGACTCGTCCGCCGACGACGCCCCGGAGAGCTAGAGCAGCCGGGCGTCGTCGCGCGCGTGCAGGTAGACGGCACGGGCGTAGTTCGCCGTCGCCGCGTTGAAGTACATCGTGGCCAGGCCGGTGTAGAAGCCGTTCGCGGTCAGCGCGTTCTTCGCGTTGGCCGTGGCGGACCAGCGGATCTCGGCGTCGGTGGTGCTGATGCCGCGGCGCGCGCAGCGCAGGCGGTTCATCTCCTTGCCGGTCTTCCAGGTCTCCAGGGCGTCCTCGGCCTCGCGCATCATGTCCCGCGCCTGTTGCAGGAGGAACTCGGCGAGATCCCAGCTGGCCCGTTCCTCGTCGTTGTGGTACCTCGTCGTCATGCCCTTACCTCCCGTGTTACTCGATTTCGAGTGTGAGCGGGATGTCCGGACATGTCGATTTTTTTCGATCGCGCGCGTGAATTCCGCGTCCCCGTCTTGACCTTCAGCGGCCGGACCGGCGCGAGCCGTCCCGGCCATCTCGACGACAATGCCCGGAATGCTGGAGGAGTTGCGAAGCAGAGTCGAGCGGTGCCGCGCGGTGGCGGCCGAGTCGGGTCTGGCGGTCGAGATCGGGCCGCCGCTCGCGTTGCGGGAGGCGCCCGCGGACGCGCCGCCCGCCGCCGTGGCGGCGTACCGGCTGTTCGAGTGGGTCGACGGCCCGCTCTTCCGGTTCGACTGCCCGGACGAGCTGCGCTCGCTCGAGGGATGGCAGGCGCGGCCGGACATCGAGATGCTGCTGCCCATGCCGATCGATCTCGGCTGGGAGATGTGGCCGTGGCAGTCCTTGACGAAGGGCCGCCTCGGCATCGAGGGCGGCGAGAGCATCTCCCTCGATCCGGTCAAGGGTGACGTGTACTACGTCGAAGACTGGGCGTGGTTCCAGAGGAACATCGACTGGGAGGTCGTCCAGGAGGTCCACCACCCGATCGCGCCGGATGCGGTGACGTTCTTCGCCGAGTGGGTCTTCGGGCCACGCTATCCGGAGCTGGTCTCCCTGGTGCTCGGCCCCGGCCTGCTGGAGCACCGCATCCGCAAGGGCCGGAACAAGGGCGAGCTCACCGACGCCTGGCTGCGCCTGCTCCAGCGGGCAGAGCTGCTCCAGGACCGGTATTGACGAACGAACGGCCGCCGGCGTGGCCGGCGGCCGTTCGGTTCCGGCGGGTCAGGTCGCGTCGGGGACCTGGGCGACGCCGATCGGGCAGGTCATGCCGTTCGGGCCGTGGTTGCAGTAGCCGCCCGGGTTCTTGTCGAGGTACTGCTGGTGGTAGTCCTCGGCGTAGTAGTACGCGGTCAGCGGCTTGATCTCGGTGGTGATGGTCCCGTGGCCGGCGGCCGTGACCACCGGCTGGAAGGCGTCCCGCGAGGCCGCCGCCGTCTCCGCCTGGGCGTCCGTGGTCGTGTAGATCGCGGACCGGTACTGGGTGCCCACGTCGTTGCCCTGGCGCATGCCCTGGGTCGGGTCGTGGTTCTCCCAGAAGGCCTTCAGCAGGTCGGCATAGCTGATCTTGGCGGGGTCGTGGACCACCTGGACCACCTCGGTGTGGCCGGTCGTCCCGAAGCAGGTCTCCTCGTACGTCGGGTTGGCGGTGAAGCCACCCGCGTAGCCGGCCGACGTGGAGTACACGCCGGGCAGCCGCCAGAAGATCCGCTCCGCGCCCCAGAAACAGCCCATCCCGAAGACCGCGACCTCCAGCCCCTCGGGCCACGGGCCCTTCATCGGGGTGCCCAGCACGGTGTGCCTCTCCGCGACCGGCGTCTCGGTGTCGCGGCCGGGCAGGGCGGTCTCGGCGGTGGGCAGGTCGAGCTTCTTGTACCGCAGGAACACGGTCACTCCCTTCGTCCGGTCTCTGCAACGCTGAGGCGGGTGTATTCCTTACCGACGGCGGCGGCGATCCCGGTCGCCTCGTCGTCGTCGGCGTATTTCCGGCGCGGCCAGAAGAAGCCCTTCAAACCATCGCCTCTGGTACGGGGTACGACGTGCGTGTGCAGGTGCGGCACCGACTGGGAGACGACGTTGTTCATCGCCACGAAGGTGCCCTGCGCACCGAGCGCGGCGGGGACGGCCGTCGCGATCCGGCGCACGAACCCGAAATATTCCGGCAAGTCCGAGGGCGGCAGGTCGGGAAGTGTGACGATGTGGGGGCGTGGGATCACCAGGACGTGGCCCTTGAACACCGGGCGGACGTCGAGAAACGCCAGCCCGGCCGGGGCGGAGGCCACCAGGAACGCGGGGACGGACCCCGCCACGATGCCGCAGAACACACAGTCTGCCATCAGGTGAGACTAGCCTTGCGCAACATGACCGTTGAGAGCTATGGGTTCGACACCCTCGCCATCCACGCCGGCCAGGAGCCGGACCCACGGACCGGCGCGGTGGTGCCGCCCATCTATCAGACGAGCACCTACGCACAGGACGCGGTCGGTGCTCCCCGCCTGGGTTACGAGTACAGCCGGTCCGGCAACCCGACCCGGGACTCGCTCCAGGAGTGCCTCGCGGCGATCGAGAACGGGCGGCGCGGGCTGGCCTTCGCGAGCGGCCTCGCGGCCGAGGACACCCTGCTGCGTACGGTGTGCCGCCCCGGGGATCACGTGGTCATCCCGAACGACGCGTACGGCGGCACGTTCCGGCTGTTCAGCAAGGTGGCCGAGCGGTGGGGCCTGGACTGGACGGCGGTGCCGCTGGACGACATCGACGCGGTGCGGGCCGCCTTCCGTCCCGGGCACACCCGGCTGATCTGGTCCGAGACGCCGACCAACCCGTTGCTGAACGTGAACGACATCGCGCTGCTGGCCGGTCTCGCCCACGAGTACGACGCGATGCTCGCGGTGGACAACACGTTCGCGTCGCCGTACCTCCAGCAGCCGCTCGCGTTCGGCGCCGACGTGGTGATCCACTCGACCACCAAGTACCTGGGCGGCCACTCGGACGTGGTCGGCGGGGCCCTGGTCACCGCGGACGCCGGGCTCGGCGAGGAGCTGGCCTTCCACCAGAACGCGATGGGAGCGGTGAACGGCCCCTTCGACGCGTGGCTCACCCTGCGCGGGATCAAGACCCTCGGCGTACGGATGGACCGGCACTGTGACAACGCCGAGCGGATCGTCGCCTACCTGAGCGAGCACCCGGCCGTGGCCCAGGTCCTCTACCCGGGCCTGGAGACGCACCCGGGTCACGAGGTCGCGGCCAAGCAGATGAGCAGGTTCGGCGGCATGGTCTCGTTCCGTACCGCCGGCGGCCCGGAGCAGGCGGTGGCCGTCTGCAACCGGGCGAAACTCTTCGTGCTCGCCGAGTCGCTGGGCGGTGTGGAGTCGCTGATCGAGCACCCGGGCCAGATGACACATCTGTCGGCTGCGGGCTCAGCGCTTGAGGTTCCCGCCGATCTCGTGAGACTGTCTGTCGGCATCGAAACCGTTGACGATCTGCTCGCGGACCTGGAGCAGGCTCTCGGATAACTGACCGACGCTGGAGATTCTGCGCGATGGACTCGACGACCTGGGTGGGAGCAACCGCTAAACAGATCGCTCGCGCGGTGCGCCGCGGCGACGCGAGCGCCACCCAGGTCGTGGCCGACCATCTGGAGCAGATCGGCATCTCCGATCCGGCGCTCGGCGCGTTCCGGGTGGTCCGCGGCGGTGAGGCGATCACCGAGGCGGAGAAGGTCGACGACCAGGAGGACCTGGCCAACCTGCCGCTCGCCGGGGTGCCGGTCGCGGTCAAGGAGAACACCCCGGTCGCCGGGCTGCCCACCTGGCACGGCTCGGCCGCCGCGCGTACCCCCGAGGTCGCCGAGGAGGACCACGAGGTGGTCCGCCGGCTGCGCGGGGCCGGCGCCGTCGTGGTCGGGGTGACCCGGATGCCGGAGATGGGCCTCTGGGCGGTCACCGACGACGAGGACGGGCCGACCCGCAACCCGTGGGACCTGGAGCGGACCCCGGGCGGCTCGTCCGGCGGGTCGGCGGCGGCGGTGGCGGCCGGGCTGGTGCCGCTCGCGCAGGGCAACGACGGTCTCGGCTCGATCCGGATCCCGGCGGCCTGCTGCGGCCTGGTCGGGCTGAAGCCGGGCCGCGGCGCGGTCCCGGTCGACTTCGGTGACAAGGACTGGTTCGGCCTGGTGGAGAACGGCATGCTGGCCACCACGGTGGCCGACGCCGCGCTTGGCTTCGCGGTCCTCGCCGGGCAGGTGCCGGGCAAGCTGGTGGAGCCGTCGAAGCTGCGGATCGGTGTCTCGCTGCGCTCGCCGGCGGCCGGCGTGAAACCGGACGAGCCGAACGTCTCGGCCGTCACGAAGGCGTCGAAGCTGCTCGTCGACGCCGGGCACGACACGGTGACCGCGGACCCCACCTACCCGACCGGGGTGGCGCTGGGGGTGCTCGCCACCTGGTTCGCCGGGGCGTACAAGAACTCCGAGGGCCTCCCGCTGGAGCGGCTCCAGCCGCGCACCCGGCGGCACATCCAGCTCGGCAGGGCGGTCACGAAGGCCGGGCTGGTCCGGCAACGGCAGCGTGACGCCTGGCGGGAGCGGTCCATCCAGTTCTTCGCCGACCGTTCGATCGACCTGCTGCTCACCCCGGCGCTGGCGACCGCGCCGCCGCCCGCCGTGCAGTACTCGGCCACGGCCTGGCGTAAGAACATGTGGGCCAACGCGTCGTACGCGCCGTACGCCGCCCCGTGGAACTACGCCGGACTGCCCGCGATCGTGGTGCCGGTCGGGTTCCGGCCGGACGGGCTGCCGCTGGCCGTGCAGCTGGTCGGCCCGCCCGACTCGGAGCTGCTGATGCTCGCGGTGGCCGGCCAGTTCGAGGTGCTCAACCCCTGGCAGCGTCACGCCCTCGTGTGAGCTGGTGGCACGATTGGAGCCCATGGACCTGCTCACTCTCGCCGACGTAGAGGCCGCCCGAGATCTGCTCGCCACGGTGGTCAAGAAGACGCCGCTGATCCCGTCCCGGCCGCTCGGCGAGATCACCGGGGTGCCGGTCTGGCTCAAGTGCGAGAACCAGCAGCGCGCCGGGTCGTACAAGGTGCGGGGCGCCTACACCCGGATCGCCCGGCTGTCCGGCGCGGAGCGCTCGCGCGGTGTGGTCGCCGCCAGCGCCGGCAACCACGCCCAGGGGGTGGCGCTCGCGGCGGGCCTGCTCGGCACGCAGGCGACCGTCTTCATGCCGGAGGGTGCGCCGCTGCCCAAGGTCTCCGCCACCAAGGGGTACGGCGCCGCCGTCGAGTACGCCGGGACCAGTGTCGACGACGCGCTGGAGGCGGCCCACGACTTCGCGGCCACCACCGGGGCGGTGCTGATCCACCCGTTCGACCACGCGGACGTCATCGCCGGTCAGGGCACCGTGGCGCTGGAGATCCTGGAGCAGCGGCCGGAGGTGACCACGATCGTGACCGCGGTCGGCGGCGGTGGGCTGATCTCCGGTGTGGCGGTCGCGGCCAAGGCGTTGCGGCCGGACATCCGGATCGTCGGGGTGCAGGCGGCCGGCGCTGCGGCGTACCCCGTCTCGCTCGAAGCCGGAGCACCCCGGAAGCTGGACGCGTGCGCCACGATCGCCGACGGCATCGCCGTCCGGCGGCCCGGCGATCTGCCCTTCGCGCATGTCGCGAAGCTGGTCGACGAGATCGTCACGGTGCAGGACGAGGACCTGTCGGCGGCCCTACTGGTGCTGCTGGAACGGCACAAGACGGTGGTCGAGCCGGCCGGGGCGGCGGCCGTCGCGGCGCTGCTGACCGGGGCGTACGTCCCCCTCGACGGCCCGGTCGTGGCGATCCTGTCCGGCGGCAACATCGACCCGATGCTGCTGATGCGGGTGATCGAGCACGGGCTGGCCTCGGCGGGCCGGTTCCTGCGGCTCGCGGTGCGCTGCACCGACCGGCCCGGACAGTTGGCCCGGCTGCTGCGCGAGATCGCCGGGCAGCGGGCGAACGTGGTCGACGTGAACCATTCGCGGCAGAGCCCGCGGCTCAGCTTCGGCGAGGTCGAGGTGGCGCTGTCGGTGGAGACGCGGGGGCCGGCGCACTCGTCGGCGCTGATCAAGGCGCTGCGCGACGCCGGTTACCGGGTGGCGCTGCTGGCCGACACCACGCCCTGAGAACGCGAAACGGCCCGCGGCGGAGGCACCGCGGGCCGTCGCGAAGGGATCAGCCCTCGAACGGGCCGAACTCGACCACGGTGACCTTGATGTCGGCGCCGCTGGGGGCCGTGTAGGTCACCGTCTGGCCGGGGCGGGCACCGAGAATGGCCTGGCCCAGGGCCGACTCGGGGCTGTAGACCGTGTGCGCGGTGGTGGACGAGATCTCCCGGGAACCGAGCAGGAACGTCTCGGTGTCGGTCTGGTCGTCGTCGAAGTAGATCGTCACGACCGAGCCCGGGGTGACCGTGTCGCTCTTCTGAACCTCACCGATCTCCGAGTTGCGCAGGAACTCCTTCAAGTACAGGATCCGGCCCTCCTGGCGGCTCTGCTCCTCGCGAGCGGCGTGGTAGCCGCCGTTCTCCCGCAGGTCGCCTTCCTCGCGCCGGGCGTTGATCTCCGCAGCTATCGCCGGCCGGTTGGCGATCAACTCGTCGAGCTCGGCCTGCAGCCGGTCGTGAGCGTCCTGGGAGAGCCAGGTCTTCGGCGTCTCGGAACTGGACACGGTCGATCTCCTTGCTGGAACTGGGCAAAGTCACTGCTAGGGGGTCACTGCTCGGATCCTGAACGCAGCGAATCACCAAGCTTACCAGCGGTGCTCACTTCCGCCGGAAGTCGAAAGTTTCGCGCGTCTAGTCGGCCGCGCGGCAGCCCATCACGTCACCGACCGCCGCCCGGGCCGTGGTGGTCACCGGCTCCCGGAGCGTGACCGAGCCGCCGTCGGCCGGCGCCGGGATGGTCACCGGCCGGCGGCCCACCTCGAAGCCGTCGTAGTCGCGGGCCCGCAACATGCAGTACGCCTGACCGCCCTCGGGCACCCGCACCCGGAACTCGATCACCATCCGGGTGTCCGACGGGATGCTCCAGCCGACGATCTCCGGGCTGTAGTCGGTCTGCCCGTACTTGTCGTAGTAGGCGACCGTGAGCCCGCCCAGGAGCAGCGCGAACACCGCCACGGCGAGCGCGAACGGCCAACGGCGCCGGCGGCCCTCACGGCGGCGACCGTACCGGCCGGGCGGGAAGACCGGCGCTGTGGTGTGCGTCTCGCTCACCTGTCGACCTCTCGTGCGTTCGTTGTCGGTGGGATCGGCCAGAATGGCAGAGTCCATCTTCGCAGCCGATCCCGGTCTGCCCGCGGCAGGCCTGGTCGAGAGGATTTCAACACCGTGGCCGAGCAATTGCGTCTGATGACCGTGCACGCGCACCCCGACGACGAGTCGAGCAAGGGTGCCGCCACCATGGCGAAATATGTCGCCGAGGGTGTCCAGGTGCTGGTCGCGACCTGTACCGGTGGGGAGCGGGGCAGCGTCCTCAACCCCAAGATGGACCGGCCCGAGGTGCTCGCCGACATCGCCGACATCCGCCGCGCCGAGATGGACCGGGCGCGCGAGATCCTCGGCGTCGACCAGGCCTGGCTCGGCTTCGTCGACTCCGGCCTGCCCGAGGGCGACCCGCTGCCGCCGCTGCCGGAGGGCTGCTTCGGCCTCCAGGACCCGGAGGAGGCGGCGAAACCGCTGATCAAGCTGATCCGCGAGTTCCGGCCGCACGTCATGACGACCTATGACGAGAACGGCGGCTACCCGCACCCGGACCACATCATGTGCCACAAGATCTCGGTGGTGGCCTTCGACGCGGCCGGCGACCCGGAGAAGTTTCCGGAGCTCGGCGAGCCGTGGCAGCCCTCGAAGCTGTACTACAACTCCGGCTGGACCCGCGCGCGGATGCTCGCGCTGCACGAGGGCATGCTCGCGGCCGGGCTCGAGTCGCCCTACACGGAGTGGCTGGAGAAGTGGTCGGACCGGCACGACCGGGGCGACAAGATCACCACCCGGGTCGAGTGCGGCGAGTATTTCGGCGTTCGTGACGACGCGCTGCGCGCCCATGCCACCCAGGTCGACCCGGACGGTTTCTGGTTCCACATCCCGCTCGAGATGCAGCAGAAGGTGTGGCCCACCGAGGACTTCGAGCTGGCCCGCTCGGTCGTCGACAGCCCGATTCCGGAGTCCGACCTGTTCGCGGGCATCCGGGAGAAGGTCGGCGCCCACTGAGCAGTAGGCTGGCGGGGTGGACGTTTTCGCGGTCAACAACTTCGGTGACACCCGATCGGGCGGTCTGGCCGGCCCGATGGGCCTGTTCCTGATCGTCCTGATGTGCGTAGCGACCGTGCTGCTGATCCGCAACATGAACAAGCGCATTCGTCGGCTTCCCGACAGTTTCCCGGCGGCCGGTGAGCGGGATCGTGTGGCGCAGATCGCCCGGGACGCCGCCGGCGCCGGGAGTTCCGGCGCCGCGGCGGCCGCCGAGGTCGAGCCCGATCGATCGGGGGCGGCCGCCGGACCAGCAGAAGCCGAGGTGGCGGGCGTGCCCGAGGAGCAAAGTGGATCCGCGCCCGGCGACGGGCGCGAGCGCTCCTGATCGAGACGCCCGCCGGCCGGCCCGCCTGGTTTCGGCCGTCGGGCGCCGAGTGTGTCCCTTCCGGCGACGTCAAGCCCTGTTGCGTTCATCGCGATTGATTTAGCCTTCCGCCCGGGGGCCGCACGGCCCTCGGACCCTGCGCGGAAGGGGGCGCCGACATGACCACGGTTCGGCGCCGACTCTCGGTAACCGCGCTGCACGTGCATCCGGCCGTGCGCAGGCGGGCGTCGCCATGACGTCCCCATCGCGTTCCCGGCTCGGCTCCGCCGGGTTGTCCGGCCGCCCCCGCCCGGTGCGGATCCTCACCGCCGTCGTCGTGATCGCCGCCGCCGCGGCCGTCGTCCTCGGGGCGTTCCAGCCCGTGCGGCCGGCCGACGGCCGCCCGCTCGCCCCGGTCTACGGCGTCTGCGTGGCCGCCGTGCTCGCCGCCATCGCCCAGCTCGCCGGCCTGCGGTTCCGGCTCGGCCCGGACGCCGTGTCGGTCAGCTGGGCGGAGGCCGCCGTGGTGGTCGGCTTCGTGCTGGCCCCGGCCGGCTGGCTGCCCGCCGCCACCCTGGCCGGCACCGGTGCCGCGTGGCTCGTGCTCGCCTGGTTCACCGGCCTGCGCAACGTCACCGAGATCGTGCACCTGATCGCCTCGATGACCCTCGGCGTGGCCGGGGCCGCCCTGGTCACCTCGATGCTGGCCGGTGACGTGCCGGTGCACAGCGCCCGGCTGCCGCTCGCCCTGATGGCCGGCGCCGGCACCTACCTGCTCATCACGTTCGGCCTGGTGGTGCTCACCCTGATGCTGCACCGGGACGCACACCCCGGGCAGATCGCCACCCGGGTGCTCTACGCCAAGCTGCCGATGACAGTGGGGAACCTGATCGTCGGGCTGTGCGCGGTCTACGCCCTGATCCGGGAGCCGTTCTGGCTGCTCGCCTTCGGGCCGGTGCTGTGGCTGCTGCACCGCACCTACCGGTTCCACCTGCGCGCCGCCGAGGAGCGCCGGATGTGGGAGGCCTTCGCGGCCGCCACCGCCCGGCTGCCCGGCGCCAGCGAGGCCGAGGTGGCCCGGTCCGGGCTGCTCGGCGCGCTCGACGTCTTCGGCGCCCGCCGGGCCGAGCTGGAGGTCCGCACCGGCCACGGCTGCCGGCGGTACGCCCAGGACCTCCCCGGACTGCTGGACTCGACCGGCGGCCGCTCCGGCCCGGCGATCACCCGAACCATGGCGGTGTCCGGCCGCCCGGTCGGCGAGCTCACCGTCTGGCTCGCCGAGCCCGGGCTGCCGGTGCCGCGTGACGAGGCGGCGATCGCGGCGTACGGGGAGGCGCTGGCCGGGGCCCTGCACGACGCGGCCGCCCACCAGCGGATCGTCGAGGTGGAGGCGCGCGCCGCCCACGAGCGGGTGCACGACCCGCTTACCGGCCTGATCAACCGGGTCTCGCTCAGCGCCGAGGGCGACCCGCTGGTGCGCCTGCTCGACCGGGACCGTCCGGTCGCGCTGCTGCTGCTCGACGTGGTCGGGTTCGGCGAGGTGAACAGCACGCTCGGCCACGGCGGCGGCGACGAGGTGCTGCGCGTGATCGCGGACCGGCTCAGCGGCCTGATCCGGGACGGGGAACTGATCGGGCGGACCGGGGACGACGAGTTCGCCCTGCTGGCGCCGGTCGCGACGCTGGCCGACTCGGCCGCCCCGGCACACGGCGAGCCCAGCCCGCTGCCGACCGCCCTGCGCCGGGCCCGGGAGCTGGTCGAACAGCTACGGGTGCCGATGGAGGTGGCCGGGGTCCGGCTGTCGATCGAGGTGACCGTCGGCGTGGCGGTGGAGCGGGCCGGCCAGTGCGAGGTGGGCGAGCTGCTGCGCCGTGCGTCGCTGGCGACCACGCGGGCCAGGGAACTGGGCGTCACCGTCGGGACGTACGACAGTGGGCAGGACGCGAGCAGCACCGACCGGCTGGCGCTGCTCGCCGACCTCCAGGACGCGTTCGCCGCCGACGACCAGATCATGCTGCACCTGCAACCCGCCGTGGACCTGGTCACGTCCGAGCCGACCGGGGTCGAGGCCCTGGTCCGTTGGCGGCACCCTCGGCGCGGCAATCTGTCGCCGGCCGAGTTCCTGCCCGCCGTGGAGCGCAGCGAGCTGCTCATCCCGTTCACCCGGCGGGTGCTCGACCTGGCCCTCGCCTCTGCGGCGGATTGGACGGCGAACGGCATCGACGTACCGGTCTCGGTGAACGTCTCGGCCCGCAGCCTTACCGACCCGACCTTCCCGGCCCAGGTGACCGAGGCGCTGCGCCGGCACCGTACCCCCGCGTCGCGGCTGGTCCTGGAGATCACCGAGTCGGTGGCGGTCAGCGAGCAGGAGATCGTCGACGAGGTGCTGGCCCGGCTGCGGTCCTCGGGCGTCCAGGTGTCGCTCGACGACTTCGGCACCGGCTTCTCCTCGCTGGCGTCGGTCACCCGGATGCCGGTCGACGAGATCAAGATCGACCGGTCGTTCGTGGACGAGATGATCGACTCCGCGGCGGCCGGCGCGGTGGTGCGCGGCGCGGTCGAGCTCGGCGCCCGGCTCGGCGTGCGGGTGGTCGCCGAGGGCATCGAGACGATCGAGCAGCGGGCCGCCCTCATCGCGCTCGGCTGCCCGTCCGCGCAGGGCTACCACTTCTGCAAGCCGATGCCCGCCGACACGATCGTTCAGGCGTTGTCCCAGCTCGCCCGGTCGGCCTCCGGTGGCAATGTGACCCCGTTGCGCGCGGACGACGCCTCGACCGCGTGAGAGGCCGGCGCCGGCGGTCCCGGAGGCCGCGTCAGATGGCGATGAAGCCGGTCCAGAGGCCGACGACGCCGAAGACTCCGGCGGCCACGATCAGGATGCAGAGGACGACCTCGGTGGGTGTGAACAGCCGGCGGCCCCGTTCGCTGCGGGCCTTGACGTAGAGCAGGGTGGCGGGGGCGAGGAGCACCGAGCACAGCAGCAGGAACTTCAGGCCGGCCGCTTCGAACAGGAACAGCGTGTAGGCGGTCGCGATGCCGGCGATGATCGTCTCTCTGCGGCGGGTCCGGCCGGGCACTCCCTGGTAGGAGTCGCCGGTGAGGCCGAGTTTCAGCGCGTATGCGGCGGCGAGGAAGTACGGGATCAGCGCGAGGCTGGTGCACAGGTCGAGCATGAAGTTGAGCGCGTCGGTCAGCACGAGGGTGACCGCGAGCAGCAGTTGGACGGACAGCGAGGTGACGACGAGCGCGGTGATCGGGGTCGCCTTGTCGTTCTCCTTGCCGAGGAAGGCGGGGAAGTCCTCGCTGTGGGCCGGGATGTACATCACCTCGGCGGCCATCAGGGTCCAGGCCAGGTAGGCGCCGAGGACGGAGATGATGACGCCGGCGCTGATGAACCAGCGGCCCCAGTCGCCGACGACGTGTTCGAACACGCCGATCATCGAGGGCTGGCGGGTTCCGGCGATCTCCGGCTGGGTCATCACCGCGTAGCTCGACAACGTCACCAGGGAGAAGATCGACAGTACGGTCAGGAAGCCCAGCACGGTCGCCTTGCCGACGTCCTCGCGTCGTTTGGCGTAGCGCGAGTAGACGCTGGCGCCCTCGATGCCGAGGAACACGAACGTCGTGATGATCATGGTGTTGCGGACCTGCTCGTTGAGCGATCCGAGGTCGCCGTAACCGGTGGCGGTCCAGTTGTCGGCGAAGATGCCGGCGTCGAACGACACGAACAGCACCACGATGAAGACCAGGATCGGCATGATCTTGAGGACGGTCACGATCCGGTTGATGATGGCCGCGTCACGGACGCCGCGCGCGATGACGTAGTGGAACAGCCAGACGCCGGCGGTGGACAGCACCAGCGCCACGACGGTGTCGCCGTCGCCGAAGGCGGGGAAGAACGCGCCCAGAGTCGCGGAGATGAAGACCCAGTAGAAGGCGTTGCCGGCGACCGCGCTGGCCCAGAAACCGATCGCGGAGTTGAAGCCGGCGTAGTCGCCGAAGCCGGCCTTGGCGTAGATGAAGACTCCGGAGTCCAGCTCGGGTTTGCGGACGGCGAGGTTCTGGAAGACGAAGGCGAGCATCAGCATCCCGGTTCCGGCGATCGCCCAGGCGATCAGCGACCCGAGGATGCCGGTGGCCACACCGAAGCGTGCCGGCAACGAGAAGACGCCCGCGCCGACCATGCCGCCGACCACCATCGCGGTGAGCGTGGGCATGCTCATCTTGCCCGGTGTCACGACCGGGGAGTCGGCAACCGGGGTCCCGGCGGCTGTGCCGCCGAGCGAGGTGTCGGCCATGGTCAGTCACTCCGTTCTGGCGACGGGTCGACCGTGGCTGGCTCGACCCTTTCGATCTTGAAGCCGGTGACGCCGTACAGCACGCTCAGCGCGGGGCTGGCGTAGCAGAAGATGGCGTACGGCAGGTAGAGCAGGGTGGAGACGCCGAGGGTGGCGCCCATGAAAGCCCCGCACGAGTTCCACGGCACCAGCGGGGAGGTGACCGTGCCGCTGTCGGCGGTCAGCCGGGACAGGTTCGTCGGGGCGAGACCGCGGCGGGCGAACTCGACCCGGAAGATACGGGCGGGCAGGATCAGGGCGATGTACTGGTCGCCGGCGACGAGGTTCAGGCCGAAGGCGCACCCGAACACGGTGAGGAACAGCCGGCCGGTGCTCTTCGCGGAGGCGATCAGTGGGTCGATCAGTCGTGCGATCAACCCGAACCTCTCCAGCAGGACGCCGAAGGTCACGGCCCCGAAGATCAGCCACAGGGTGAACAGCATGCTCGACATGCCGCCACGTGAGACGAGCCGGTCGACGTCGGCGATGCCGGTGTCGGCGTGGAACCCGGTCGCCATCGCCAGCCAGGTCGCCTTGATCGATTCCACCAGCACGGTGCCCTGCCCGGCGATGAAGTCGGCGACGACCTGCTGCTGGGTGAACGCGGCGAGCACGCCGGCGAACAGCGACGAGACGAGCAGGGACAGTGACGCCGGCGCCTTGCGTACCGACAGCACGACCAGCAGCACCAGCGGCAGCAGGTTGACCGGGCTGATCCAGAACAGCTTGTCGAGGTCGGCCAGTTCGGTGGACGTCGCCACGGCGTCCTGCACGTCCGGGGCCTGGACCAGGCCCAGGACGAAGAAGACGGCCAGCGCGATCAGGAAGGCCGGGCCGGAGGTCCATACCTGGCGTTTGATGTGCTCGCGTGGGTCGACCCCGGCCATCTGCGCGGTCAGGATGGTGGTCTCCGACAGCGGTGAGGTCTTGTCACCGAGGTAGGCCCCCGAGATCACCGCCCCCGCTGTGATCGCGGCCGAGACGTCGAGCAGGGTGGCGATCCCGACCAGGCCCACGCCGATCGTCGCCGCGGTGGTCCAGGAGCTGCCGATGCTCAACGCGACGATTCCGCAGATGATCGCCGTGGCCGCGTAGAACCACGACGGCGACAGCACCTGGAGGCCGTAGTAGACCAGCGTGGGGATGGTTCCGGACAGGTTCCAGGTGCCGATCAGCGCGCCGACGGCCAGCAGGATGAACACGGCGCTGGTCACCGAGCCGACCGCCTCCTGCCCGGCGGACTGCACCTGCTGCCAGTTGTGCCCGTTCTTCAGTGCGATCAACGCCGCGATCCCGGCGCACATCACCAGAGCCACCTGCAGCGGCCCGTCCAGCGCGTCCAGACCGAACAGGGCCAGGGAACCCGCGATCAGCGTGGCCAGCGCGACCAGCGGGAGGACGGCATCGAACAGCGACGGTCGTCTGACCGGCGGTCCTTCAGGTTCTGCCATGGCGCATCTTTCCGGACACGGGACGCGTTGTCAGAAGTCGACGGCGTCGCGGATCAGTGGGCAGGTCATGCAGTGCCCGCCGCCCCGGCCCCGGCCGAGTTCGGCGCCGACGATCGTGATGACCTCGACGCCGGCCCGGCGCAGCAGCGCGTTCGTCTGGGTGTTGCGGTCGTAGGTGAACACCACGCCGGGCTCGACCGCGACCGCGTTGTTGCCGCTGTCCCACTGCTGGCGTTCCGAGGCGTACGCGTCGCCGCCGGTCTCGATGACTCGCAACCGTTCGAGGTTCAGCGACGCGGCGACCACGTCGAGGAAACTGCGATCGCCCTCGTCTACCACCTCGACGCCGGGGTCCTTGTCGCTGGGCAGCAGGGAGAACGCGTGAATGCCGTCCACGATGGCCGGGTAGACCGTGACCATGTCCCGGTCGGCGAAGGTGAACACGGTGTCCAGGTGCATCGCGGCCCGCAGTTTCGGCATCCCGGCCACGATGACGCGCTCGGCCGCGCCCGCCGCGAACAGCGCCGCCGCCACCTGGGTGATGGCCTGCCGCGACGTCCGCTCACTCATCCCCGCGAGCACCACGCCGTTACCGACCGGCATGACGTCGCCGCCCTCGAACGTCGACAGACCCCAGTCCTGCTCCGGGTCGCCCCACCAGACGGTCGCGCCGGCGAAGTCGGGGTGGAACTGGTAGACGGCCTTCATCAGCAGGGTCTCGTCGTGCCGGGCCGGCCAGTACAGCGGGTTGAGGGTGACCCCGCCGTACAGCCAGCAGGTGGTGTCCCGGGTGTAGAGCGTGTTCGGCAGCGGCGGCATCAGGTACTCCCGGACGCCGGTCTGCTCCCTCGCGAGGGACAGGTACCCGGAGCGGAAGTCGTCCGGCAGGTCCGAGGTGGCCAGCCCGCCGATCAGGAACTCGCTGAGCTCCCGGGGTTTGAGCTCGTCGAGGAACGCCCGGGTCTCGGTGAGCAGGCCGAGCCCCACCTCGTTGGCGATGATCTTGCGGTCCAGCAGCCACGCCCTGGCCTCCGGGATCGCCATGGTGTCGGCCAGCAGGTCGTGCAGCTCCACCACCTCGACCCCGCGGTTGCGCAGCTTGTTCACGAAGTCCAGATGATCGCGCTGTGCGTTCTCCACCCACATCACGTCGTCGAACAGCAGGTCGTCGGCGTTGGTGGGGGTGAGCCGACGGTGTGCCAGCCCCGGTGCGCAGACCAGGACCTTGCGCAGCCGTCCGACCTCCGAATGGACCCCGAAGCTGTTGGTGGGCATGACGTATCTCCTCCGGTCAGGGTTGACTGACGGTCACGGTCCTCGGCTGTGCGGAGCCGCCGCCCGTGGTCCCTCCGCAACGCGACGACCTGCTCGTACGAACGCGTGGCCGTCTCGTGGCCGTCGTCCCGATAATGGTCAAATACGACATATGGTGCCGCCCCGAAACACTAGGCAGTGGCTGGTGGTGCCGTCCTCATCCGCTGCGGATGATCCTTAAGGCATTGATGTTCACGAATGGCCGTGATTCCCAGCGAGTCAATCGACGCGGACGAGAAGCGCACCGAGTAGTGTGTTGACTGAAATGCCGGGGCATCCGCCCTCTGGCGGTTGTCACTGCCGGGAGGCCGGGCCCTGATGCGGCGGCCGGTGATTCGAGGCGTCCCGCGAGCGTCAAGACCAGGAGTTGCAGGGATGGCTAACCGGCTCGCCGGCGCAACGTCGCCTTATCTGTTGCAGCACAAGGACAATCCGGTCGACTGGTGGCCCTGGGGAGAGGGCGCCTTCGATGAAGCGCGCCGCCGGGACGTGCCCGTCCTGATCTCGGTGGGATACGCGGCCTGCCACTGGTGTCACGTGATGGCGCACGAATCCTTCGAGGACGAGTCGATCGCCGCGCTGCTCAACGACGGGTTCGTGGCGATCAAGGTGGACCGCGAGGAGCGGCCGGACGTCGACACCGTCTACATGACCGCCACGCAGGCGATGACCGGCCAGGGCGGCTGGCCGATGACGGTCTTCGCCACACCCGGAGGCGAGCCGTTCTTCTGCGGCACCTACTTTCCGAAGCAGAGCTTCGCCCACCTGCTCGGCTCGGTCACCACCGCCTGGCGGGAGCAGCGCGACGAGGTGCTCACCCAGGGCGCCGCGGTGGTCCAGGCCGTCGGCGGGGCCCAGCTCGTCGGTGGCCCGACGGCGCCGATCTCCGCGGATCTGCTCGGCGCCGCGATGGTCGCCCTCCTCAAGGACCACGATCAGACGTACGGGGGATTCGGCGGCGCCCCCAAGTTCCCGCCGCACATGAACCTGCTCTTCCTGCTCCGCCACCACGAGCGCACCGGGTCGGCGGAGGCGCTCGAGACGGTCCGCCACACGTGTGAGCAGATGGCCCGCGGCGGCCTCTACGACCAGCTCGCCGGTGGCTTCGCGCGGTACTCGGTGGACGCCACGTGGACGGTGCCGCACTTCGAGAAGATGCTGTACGACAACGCGCTGCTGCTCCGGGTCTACACCCAGCTGTGGCGGCTCACCGGGGACGTGATCGCCCGCCGGGTCGCCGACGAGACCGCCGCCTTCCTGCTGCGTGACCTCGGCACCGGGCCCGGCGGTCTGGCCTCCGCCCTGGACGCCGACGCCGCCGGGGTGGAGGGCTCGACGTACGCGTGGACGCCCGCCGAGCTGGTCGAGGCACTCGGCGAGGAGGACGGCCGCTGGGCCGCCGACCTGTTCCGGGTAACCGCCTCCGGCACTTTTGAACACGGGAAGAGCGTGCTGGTGCTGGCCCGCGACATCGACGAGGCCGACCCCACGCTGATCGCCCGCTGGCAGGACGTCCGGCAGCGCCTGCTCACCGTTCGGGCCGCCCGCCCGCAGCCGGCCCGCGACGACAAGGTGGTCGCCGCCTGGAACGGTCTGGCGATCACCGCCCTGGCCGAGCACGGCGTGCTCACCGGCTCGGCGGCCTCCCGTGCGGCGGCGGTCAGCCTGGCCGGGGTGCTGGCCGTCCGGCACCTGGTCGACGGCCGTCTGCGCCGGATCTCCCGGGACGGCCTGGCCGGCGAACCGGCCGGGGTGCTGGAGGACTACGGCTGTGTGGCCGAGGCGTTCCTGGCCGTCCACCAGATCACCGCCGACCCGCGCTGGCCCGCCCTGGCGAAACAGTTGCTGGACGTGGCGCTGGACCACTTCGGCACCGGGCAGGGCGGCTTCTACGACACCGCCGACGACGCCGAGAAGCTGCTCACCCGCCCCGCCGACCCGACCGACAACGCCACCCCGTCCGGCGCGTCGTCGGTCTGTGCGGCCCTGGTCGCCTACGCGGCCCTCACCGGCGATACGTCCTATCGGGAGGCGGCCGACACGGCGCTGGCCACCCTGGGACCGCTGATCGAGGGGCACCCGCGCTTCGCCGGCTACGCGGCCACCGTCGCCGAGGCGGCGCTCGCCGGGCCGTACGAGATCGCCGTGGCCACCACCGACCCGTCGGATCCACTGGCCGAGGCCGCTTTCCGGCACGCCCCCGGCGGTTCGGTCGTCGTCGTGGGCGAGCCGGACCGGCCCGGAGTGCCCTTGCTGGCCGACCGCCCGCTGCTCGACGGCCGCGCCACCGCCTACGTGTGCCGGGGATTCTTCTGTGAGCGCCCGGTCACGACCCCCGCCGATCTGCTCACCCGGCTCGCCAAATAGCCGGGAGCGGGGAGAGGTCGGCCGGTCGCGCCCGGAGGGCGTCGACGGTGGTGGTGCGGTCGGGGGCGCGGTAGCCGTACCAGAAAACGGGGTTGATTTTGGGGTTGATCTGCGGCGTCGCTAGGCTGGCTGAGCGATGGATACCCGAACCGGACTGCCTGTAGTCGGCATGGTGGGAGGCGGGCAGCTGGCCCGGATGACCCACCAGGCCGCCATTTCCCTCGGCCAGTCACTGCGTGTGCTCAGTGAGAAGCCCGATGACAGCGCCGCGCTCGTCGCGGCCGACGTGCCGATCGGCACGCACACCGATCTCGCGGCGCTGCGCGAGTTCGCCAAGGGGTGCGACGCCGTCACCTTCGACCACGAGCACGTGCCGACCGAGCACATCGAGGCGCTCGAGTCCGAGGGCGTGAAGATCTTCCCGGGCTCGAAGGCGCTGGTCTTCGCCCAGGACAAGGGGCTCATGCGGGAGCGTCTCGCCGAGCTGGGCGCGCCGGTGCCGCGCTGGGCGCGGATCGCCACGGCCTCCGACGTGGAGACCTTCGCGGGCGGGTCCTGGCCGGTGGTGGCCAAGGCGACAAGAGGGGGGTACGACGGACGCGGCGTCTGGATGGTCGGCTCCCCGGAGGCGGCCGCCGACCTGGTGTCCACCGGCATCCCGCTGATCGTCGAGGAGAAGGTGGCCCTCAAGCGGGAGCTCGCCGCCCTCGTGGCGCGGTCGCCGTTCGGGCAGGTGGCGGCGTACCCGGTGGTGGAGACCGTGCAGCGGGACGGGATCTGCGTCGAGGTGATCGCGCCCGCGCCCGGCCTGTCCGACGAGCGCGCGCTGGAGGCCCAGCAGCTCGCCATCGACCTGGCCAACGCGCTGGGTGTGGTCGGCCTGCTGGCCGTCGAGCTGTTCGAGACCGACGCCGGCATCGTGGTCAACGAGCTGGCCATGCGCCCGCACAACTCCGGCCACTGGACCATCGAGGGCGCCCGGACCTCGCAGTTCGAGCAGCACCTGCGTGCCGTGCTCGACTATCCGATGGGCTCCACGGCGCTGGCCGCCCCGGTCGTCGTGATGGCGAACGTGCTGGGTGGCGAGCCCGGCGGCATCTCCATCGACGAGCGGCTGCACCACCTGTTCGCGACCGACCCGGGCGCGCGGGTGCACCTCTACGGCAAGCAGGTCCGGCCCGGCCGCAAGATCGGCCACGTGACCGTGCTCGGCGACGATCTGACCGAGGTGCGGGCGCGGGCCGCGCGCGCCGCCAAGTGGCTCCAGGAAGGCGTGTAGATGGCCCCGCGTGTCGGCATCATCATGGGCAGCGACTCGGACTGGCCCACCATGGAGGCGGCCGCCGTCGCGCTCGCCGAGTTCGAGGTGCAGTTCGAGGTCGGCGTGGTCTCCGCGCACCGGACCGTGCGCAAGATGGTGGACTACGCCGAGTCGGCGGCCGGCCGGGGCATCCAGGCGATCATCGCCGGGGCCGGCGGGGCCGCGCACCTGCCGGGCATGGTGGCCTCGCTCACCCCGCTGCCGGTGATCGGCGTCCCGGTGCCGCTCAAGCACCTGGACGGGATGGACTCGCTGCTGTCGATCGTGCAGATGCCGGCCGGTGTGCCGGTGGCGACCGTGTCGATCGGTGGGGCGCGCAACGCCGGCCTGCTCGCGGTCCGGATTCTCGGGGCGTCCGATCCGGTGCTGCGGCAGCGGATGGCGGAGTTCCAGAAGGGCTTGGAGGAGATGGTCGCCGAGAAGGACGCGGCGCTGCGCGAAAAGCTGATGGGCTAGCCTCTCGCCCCTCGAAGCACGTAGAGGACGGCGCCGGCCGCGCAGGCGGCCAGCGCCGGCGCCCACGACCACCCGGCCGTCGACGGTTGCAACGGCCACGCCCACAGGTTCTCCCAGCCGCCGTCGCGGGCCGGGGACGCGCCGTAGACGGTGACGACGTAGGCGAACGCCGGCAGCCACGCCAGGCGGGCGCCGATCAGCACCGCCGCCCCGGCGACCAGGCCGGTGCAGCCGAGGGTGTTGCGGACCAGGGCGTACGAGCCGTAGACGGCCGGGTCGTGCAGGCCGGTCGCCGCCAGCAGCAGCGCCACCAGCACGGTCGCGGCACCCACATGGGCGGCCCGAATCGGCCGCCAGCGGACCGGCGCGACACGCTCCAGCGACTCGTCGGCGCCGCCCAGGGTACGGGCCAGCAGCAGCGCGGCCAGCAGCGGCGCGAGCGCCACGATCGGCACCCGGGCGGCCGGGCCGTCGAAGAACGGCCGGGTGGCCAGCCACTGCGCGGCCACCCAGGCGAACACGGTGACCAGGATCAGCCCGGCGCCGAACCGGGGGCCACCGCGGGCCCGCAGGTGCAGCCGTAACGCGCGGGCGGTCATGACAGCGCCAGCCGGCCCAGCTCGGCGCGGTCACAGGTACGGCTCGCGGCGAACACCCGTCCGATCCACTCCCGTTGCCGCTCCTCAGGCAGGGCCGTCAGCTCGGGCGGCGGGTCGCCCTCCATCCAGAGGTCCGCCGCCAGCTCGGTCCGCCACACCGGATCCAGGGTGGGATCGCCGACCGAATCCGGCGGCGGCGGGCAGTCGTTGTCGCCCAGACTGCTCCGGAACGTGGTCTCCAGCCAGTCCCGGCGGTCCACCCCGCCGGTGAGGCGGGCCTGGTCGTTGAGGGAGAACCAGGCGATGTCGGGGCGGTACTCGCCGGTGCGGCGAACGGTCTCCTCCACCGCCCGAACCGGTGTTCCCGGAATACCGGCCAGTCGCTCCAGGCCGGGCCGCAGCACCGCGTCGACGTCGGCCAGCAGGAATTCGTTGATCCGGGTGACGCAGACCTGCGGGGCCCGCTCGGTGCACACCAGCTCCAGCGCGCCGGGATCCGCGGCCGGCTGATCCGGCGGAGCCGCCACGAGCAGCACCCCGGCGAGCGCCGCCGGGGCGACGGCCGCCCACCAGCGGCGGGTCGCCAGCAGCAGGAACGTCGCGGCGACCAGCCCGAGCCAGGCCGCCTGCCACACGTGGAAGGACGCCGGCCAGAGAACGTACGACCGGAACTCGTCGGTCACCGGAGACAGGACCGCCCACCGGCTGTCCGGGAAGTAGGCGGGCAGCGCCAGCCCGACATAGAGCGCCAGCCCGGCGACCGGCGCGGTGACCCGGCCCGGGAACCGCCGGCCGATCAGGACGCCGAGAGCCGACGCGGCGGCCAGCCCGATCGGGACCACCGGCAGCGGCCCCCACCAGCCCGGACCGGCGTAGGTAGCGAGCCGCGCGGTCATGGCCGCGGCCACCAGCAGCGGCAACGAGAGACCGGCCAGACCGCCCAGCGTCACCGCCGCCCAGCCGGCGAGCATCGGATGCCACGCCGGGCGCGGGACGGTCCCGAGCAGCTCCACCGTCCGGGCGCGACGGTCCCGGCCGACCTGCCACGCGCCGGCCGCCAGGAACAGCGGGCACAGCACCAGGAGGCACATCCGCAGGTAGACGGCCAGGCCGCCCCACTGGCCGACCCACTGTGCCGGGTTCGCCACCAGCACCCAGGTCAGGGCGACGGCCGTGGCCAGCGCTGCCAGTGGCGCGGAGCCGTGGCGCAGCTCGATGCGCAGCATCCGCCGGATCATGCGCGGGCCGCCCGCAGGACGGCCGTGTAGCCGCGCTCGATGGCGGAGTCACCGGCATCGCCGTCGCCGCCGGCCGAGGCCAGTTGCTCCGGCGTGCCGGTGAAGACCAGCCTGCCCCCGTCGACCAGGCTGACCCGTTCGCACGCCACCGCGACGTCCTCCACCAGATGCGTGCTGACCAGCACGCACGCGTCCACCCCCAGCTCCCGCAGCAGGGCCCGGAAATCCACCCGCTGCTCCGGGTCCAGCCCCGCGGTCGGCTCGTCGAGCAGCAGCAGCCGCGGGTCGTTGACGATCGCCTGGGCGATCCCGGCCCGGCGCTGCATGCCGCCGGAGAGCGTCTTCATCCGGTCGTCGGCCCGGTCCAGCAGCCCGACCCGTTCCAGCGCCCGATCCACCGCGACCGGGATCCGGGCGGCCGGCATCTCCTTGAGCCAGGCGAAGTACTCGACGAACTCGCGCACCGTGAACCGCGGATAGAAGCCGAACGTCTGCGGCAGGTAGCCGAGCTGCCGGCGGACCTCCCGCAGCGCCTTCTCGTCGGCGATCGCGCTGCCCAGCAGCCGCACCCCACCGCCGTCCGGGCGGGCCACCGTGGCCAGCACCCGCATCAGCGTGGTCTTGCCGGCGCCGTTCGGGCCCAGCAGCCCGTGCACGCCGGTGTCCAGCGCCAGATCCAGCCCGTTCAGCACGACCCGGCGGCCGTACCGGACCGTCAGCTCCTCGACGGCGACCGTCACCGGTGCGCCTCCCTTCGATAGGTGATGATCAGGGCCGCGGCGGCGGTGACCGCCAGCCAGGCCGGGGTGGTTCCCCCGGTGACCAGTTGGGCGCCGGCCTCCGGGCTCCACAGGGTGCCGGTCACCAGCAGGGCCCAGCCGCCGCCGATGACAGCCGCGGCCACCGCCGGGCCGGTCAGCGCGGCCAGAGCCAGGGTCAGCGCGGTCAGGGCACAGGACGGCAGCAGCCAGACGGCCGGCTCACCCAGGCCGGAGACCAGACCGCCGGCCACGGCCACCGGCAGGGAGACGGCGAGCACCGACAGCGTGCGCCACAGGACGATGCGCAATCCGCCGTACGCCGTGGACGCGACCAGCTCGTCCAGCGGATCGGTGTGCCGCCCGTAGGACACGGCCGTGCCCAGCACCGGCAGGACCGGGCCGATCAGGAGCAGCAGCCAGTGCGGAACACGGTCGCCCACCGTGAGGGTGAGCAGGACCGTCACGGCCACCGCCGAGAACCAGGCGACCCGCGCCTGCGGCCCGGCCCCGATGAGCAGCCGGATCCGGCGTGCCCGGGTGGCCCGGCGGACCCGGCCCTGCGGCGGCAGGTCCATCGGCGCCGGTGGGACGGCCGTCGTGGGCACCCGGGACCGGCAGGCCGCGCAGTCGTCCAGGTGCGCCTCCACCGACCAGGCGGCCGGCTCGGCCAGCCGGTTCTCGGCCCAGGCCAGCAGGTCGGCGTCGGCGACGTGGAAATCGGTCATGAGAGTGCCTCCCGCAGCTGCCGCCGGGCCCGCATGGCGCGGGTCTTCACCGTTCCCTCGGGTACGCCGAGCAGGACGGCCGCCTCCCGGACGCTCAGCCCGTCCAGGACCGTCGCCTGCAATACCGCGCGCAGTTCGGGGGAGAGCCGTCGCAGGGCGTCGATCACCGCGGTGTCCCAGACCCGGGTGAGCGCCTCGTCCTCGGCCGACGGGTGGCGGCCGTGCTCCTCGTCGCCGAGCGCCGCGACCGTGCGCGGCCGGACCGCGGCCCGCCGCTGCGAGTCGATCAGCCGGCTGAGCGCGATCGACCAGAGCCAGCCGGCCGCCTGGGCGCCGCCCCGATAGCCGGCCGCCACCCGCCACACCGCCAGGAACGTCTCCTGGAGCAGCTCGGCGGCCAGCTCCGGGTCGGCGCAGCGGCGGCGCAGGCGGGCCGCCAGCCAGGGCGCGTGCGCGCGATAGAACGCCTGGAACGCGGCCCGGTCACCGGCCGCGATCCGGCGTAGCGCCGCGTCGTCTTCCATGCAGAGTAAGGACGCAGCGCTTCAAGATCCGGTTCACCGCATCTTTGCAAGGACCTCACGGAACTCCTGGGTGCGCCGGCGGTTCTCGCTCGACGCGCCCAGGAACAGCAGCACCACGCCGACCGGCACCAGCATCAGCCACGGACCGCCGACGGTGAACGCGAACGCCAGCGCCGCGATCACCGTGGCCGCGGTGCCGACCACGACCGGCGCCTGCTGGCGGGTCCGCGACCCGACGATCAGCGTGAGCACCGCCCCGAGCAGCAGCAGCACCGCCCGCAGGTCGCCGCCGTCGCCGGTCAGCACGATCCCGATGGTCGGCACGAACGCCGCGAGAAGGGCCGGCCCGTACGCCGCCCAGCTGCTCAGATCCGGCCGGTGATGGGCCTCGACCACACCGACGGCGAGGGCCAGCGCCGCGAACGGCAGTGTGTACGCCTCCGGCAGCCCCACCGACGCCAGCGAGATGAACAGCCACCAGCCGGCGATCTCGAACCCGACCGCCACCCAGAACAGCGTGCGCCGCTGGCTCGCATTGCGGTCTGGCCGGGACGCCGCCAGGCCCAGCACCGCACCCCAGGCCGCGAGCAGCGCCGCCAGATGGGCGGGGGAGTCGAACGCCAGCGCCCCGGCGATCGCCGCCGACGTGTAGCCGCTCCACTCGATCGTGACCGCCTCGGCCCGGTACTGCGGCAGCCCCAGCCGGGGCAGCGCCGCCTCCAGGGTGAGCAGCACCGCGCCGACGGCCAGTACGCCGAACGCCGCCCACTGCCGCTCCAGCCCGGCCGCGATCGACACGGCGAGGACGAACATCTGACCCATCAGGGCGGCGAACAGCCAGCCCAGCAGCCGGGCCATCTGGGTGCGCCCGTTGATCGCCCCGACCAGCCCGACACCGACCGCGCTGCCCAGCGTGAACAGGGTCAGCGGCACCTCGGCCAGGCTCCCGGCCAGCCCGGCGCCACCGGCCAGCAGACCGATCACGAACACCGCGGTCCGGGTGGTCCGCAGCACCGGCGCCCGGGTCGCGAGCGGCGGCGGGGTGAGCGCCAGCCCCAGCATCGAGATGGTGAACACCACGAGGGCCGCCCCGGTGGCCGCCGGGTAGCCGGCGTGCAGGGCGATCGGGGTGATCAGCAGGGTCAGCGCGAGCCCCGGCAGGATCACCGGCACCGCCTCGGACGCCTTGCCGCCGAACCCGATCGCGGCCAGCGCGGCCGCGCCGGTGAGCAGCACGGCGGCCAGGGCGCTGGTGGCGTCCACGTTGCCGGCGGCCGGGTCGGCGAGCGCCGCGACCGGGCCCTGCCAGATCGCGGCGAGCTGCGCCAGCGGGTCGATGAGGGCCGCCCGCAGGGCCGGGGCCAGCGAGAACAGCGCCAGCACGGTGGGCAGCAGGGCGAGCATGACGGCGCCGGTGGCCGGGTCGGCGAGCCAGCGCTCGCCCCAGCCGGGCCGGCGGATCCGCGAATACCGGCCGACCGCCGGGTCGTTGAACGGGGCCACCCGCGGCACCGGGTCCGTCGGCGCCGGCGGCACCGAACCGCGCAGCATCTCGGCCAGCACCCCGACCAGGGCGGCGGCCGCGGCGTACAGGGCGGTCGGGTAGTCGGTGGGGATGCAGGCGATCGCGGTGACCGAGGCGCCGAGGACCACGCCGATCGTCGCCCAGGGAAGGTACTGCGGCAGGAACCGGCCGGCCGCGGCCAGCACCGCGAGACCCAGCGTGGAACCGGCCAGCGCGGCGGTCAGCATCACCTGGAGGTCGTGACCCTGACCGGCGGCGACGGCGGCCAGGAAACCGGGCAGCGCCAGCAGCGCCGAGGCGGTCGCCGCCCCGCCGATCTGCGCGCGGTGCCGGGGCAGCACCCGGACCGGAGGCCGGTCCGGATCGGCGCTCTCCAGCTCGGCGGTGTCCTCGAACGCCGACGCGGGCAGCCGCGCCGGGATCCGGGCCATCGCCGCCACCAGCGCGCCGAGCAGCACCACCACGAGCAGCGCCAGCGCGGTCGACCAGGGGCGGGCCAGACCCACCGCGACGGCGTGCAGCAGCGCCACGGCGGCGACCCCGGCCCGGGCGCGGGCGGCGTTCGGGTCGAGCGCGGCGACGGCGGCCAGCGCGTAGCCGACCGCCACTGCGGTGCCGATGATCAGCGGGGACCACCAGGGGAAACCGAGCGCGTAGGGGGTGCCGATGGCGGCGAGCACGGCGGCGAGCCCGGACGCGTAGGACGACCACGGCCGGGGCATCGCGATGCCGGCCGTGATCGCGACCATCACCAGCGCGAACGGGGCCTGCCACGCACCCGCCGGAGCGGTCGCCGGGTAGGCCTCCAGTTGGGCCTCCCACAACCCGCCCGGCAGCGAGAGCACCTTGAGCCCGCCGACCAGCGCCTGCCAGCCGGCGATCGCCCCGACCACCAGCGCGGCGATTCCCAGGCCGCGGGCCGGGCCGGGCCGCCAGTCGTCCGGCAGGACCGTGACACCCATCCCGACCAGCAGAACCACCACACCGGCGACGGCCAGCGGCGCGGCCGGGAAGCCGAGCGCGGCCACCCGGGCGAGCGCGCCGCAGATCGCCACGGTGGCGGCCGCCGCGGCGATGTCCGGGCCGTCCAGCATCCGGTCGGTACGCCCGCGGTTGTCGATCGACTTGGCGAAGAACAGCAGCCCGGCCGCGGCCAGCAGCAGCGCGCCGACCCAGACGTCGGGGGCCGTGGCGCCCGGGGCGAACAGCGCCGCCAGCGCCAGCGTCACCGCGCCGAGCCCGGTGCCGATGGTCAGCGGCAGGCTGATCTCGCGGCGGGCCACCTGGAAGACGGCCGCGTAGCTGAGCGTGCCGGCCACCGCGAGGAACCCGGCAGCCAGTGCCGGGACGGTCGAACCGGCGTTCGGCGGCGGCCCGCCACCCGGGTCGGCGACGGCCAGCGCGGCGGTCACCGCGGCACCCGGAACGGCCAGCGCCGCGGCCCCCGACGCCCAGTCGCCGACCACCCAGGCGAACAGCCGGACCGGGATCTGCCGGGCCGCGATGGTGACCATCACCCCGGCGCCGGCCAGCGCGGTCAGCACGGCCGCGGTCAGCCAGGAGGCGCTCAGCGCCGCGCACGCCCCGAACAGCCCGACCACCCCGGCCGCGGCGACGTGTGCGTACGCGATCCGGGAGGTGCTCGCCCACAGACCGGCGGCACCCAGGCCGATCGCCGCCAGCACCAGCGGCCAGGGCGCCTCCGACCAGGGCAGGCCCAGCGAGGCCGGCACGGAGAGCGCGGTCAGCGCGATCCCGGCGACCGCGCCCTCGTGGCGGATGCTCGACGGCAGGGCCAGGGCGGCGGCGATCGTCATCAGCAGCGCGCTGAACGCCAGCAGCCAGCCGGACGGGCCGACCGCCTCGGCGAGCTTCTGGGCGTACGCCGCGGTGTCGGCGTCCCAGACCGGCCGGGCCGCGGCGACCGGGGCGATCGCCGCCCGGATCGCGTCCACCCCGACGATCAGGCCGATCAGGGCGAGGGCGGCGGTCGACGCGTACTGCGGGCCGCGGCGCACCGGTTCGGGCAGCATCCCGATCACGGCGCCGGTGAGGGCGACGGTCGCGGCGGCGGCCACCACGTTCCACGGCGGGGAGGCCACCCCGGCGATCCGGGCGATCGCCCCGATCACCGCGAGGGTCAGGACACCGCCCGCCACGTTCAACGCCAGCGGGTGCCGCAGCAGCCGGGCCGCGGCCACCGCGGTGCCGGCCGCGGCCACCAGGATCAGGCCGGACCGCAGCGCGTCACCGACCACCCGGGCCTGGAGCAGCGCCACCGAGGAGTAGAGCAGCGCGGCCGCGGACGCGAGGCAGAGCAGGGCGAAGGTCAGCTCACGCAGCCAGTCCGCCGACGGCGGGACGGCCGGCGGGGCCAGCGGCACCGAACCGGCCGGCGGCGCGCCCTGCGGCCGCGGACCGGGGAAGATCCGGCTCGGCGACCAACGGCGGCGGGGACGGTTCAGCCCGGCGATGATGAGATCCGGTTCCTCCGGCTGGGACTCCGGGCGTGGCGGGGCGTCCGCCGCGTACGCCGACGGGTCCGCCGGATCGGGCTCGTCCTCGCGCCGCGCGAACCGCTCGGCGTCGGCGTCCGCCTCCGCGAGCGACACGCGGTCGGCGGGCACCGGCCGGCCCAGCGGCCAGCGCGGCACCAGCCGGCCGGTGCGGATCACCCTGGTGAGAAGAAGCAGGTCGAGCACGGCCACGGCGGTCAGCGCGAGGCCCCAGCCGGCCGGGCTCTGGATCAGCGGGTACGCGAGAAGCGGCGCCACCGGTTGAGTGGCGATGACCGTCGCGTACCGGGGAGCGGTCAGCCGGGTGACCCCGGCGTAGAGGAACCCGGCCACCGCGGTGATCGCGAAGGTGATCCCGAGGTACAGCGCGGTCGGCACGTCGCCGCCGGTCAGTGGGGTGTCGTGCAGCGCGTACAGCGTCATCGGCAGCAGGATCAGGCCGATCGCCGCGACCGTCTCGCCGGTCGAGGTCAGCCCCCGCTTGGCCACGCCGGGCGCCGCGGACAGGGCGATCCCGGTGGCCAGGGCCAGGATCAGCGCCCGGGCGAACGGGTTCGAGACCGCCACCCCGGCGAACACCACGGCCGCCACCCCGAGCAGCAGGGCGCCGAGGACCAGCAGGATGTTCTGCACCGACTGGGTGGAGGCCTCCGGTGGATGCTCCATGGTGGCCAGCGGTGGCCGCCTCGAGCTCGGCGGCGGGGCCACCCGCTCGGTCGGCGGCGGATCGTCGACCAGCACGGTCACCCCGTCGGAGGCGACCCCGGGCGGGCCGGTGCGCGCGGTGCCCGGCTCGGCCCAGTCCGGCGGCGGGGGCTGCCGCCGGCGGGGCCGGGGCGGCGGCTCCTCGGCGGCGTGCGGGGCCCCGGGCGGTGGGGGCGGCGGGAAGTCCTCCGGCGGGCGGCGCCGGGTGGAGCGCCGGCTCTTGGCGCCCTTCTGCTTCTGGGCGTGCGACAGGATGTCCCGCTGGAACTGGGCGGCCTGGATCTTGCTGGCGATCTTGGTGCGTTCGGCCGCGGCCTGCATGTCCCGGATCTTCAGATCCGCTATCGACGCGTCGATGCGAGCCAGTTCGTCTCCGTAGTCGGGCTCGTCTGCCTGCGCCACAGGACCCCCTCGTACCACGCGGCCGCGCTCCGTAGTTAGAGCATGCCGTTCCGACACCTCATTAGAACAGTCTCAAGCGGGTGGAGATCTGCGGAAACGGCCCCGAACCCGGCGGTTTCCCGGCATGCCCCCGATCGGGCGGCGATATTCGGCACAGGAGGCGGTGTTGCCAGGGCCACGCTACGCGCCGGTAACATGGCTCCGGGACCGGCTTAGGGAAGGTTAAGGACATGGCTGACTTCGACGTCTACCGGCTTCCGGAGGACCACGAGACGATCCGTGCCGCGGTGCGCGAGATCTGCGACGCGCGGGTCGCCCCGCACGCCGCCGAGGCCGACGAGACCGGCGAGTTTCCCAAGGCGTCGTACGACGCTCTCCGCTCCTCCGACTTCCACGCGCCGCACATTCCGGTGGAGTACGGCGGCGCCGGCGCCGACGCCCTCGCCACGGCCATCGTGATCGAGGAGGTGGCCCGTGCCTGCGCCTCGTCGTCGCTGATCCCCGCGGTCAACAAGCTCGGCACCATGCCGCTGCTGATCGCCGGGTCCGAGGAGCTCAAGCACAAGTACCTCTCGAAGGTCGCCTCGGGCGAGGCGATGTTCTCGTACTGCCTCTCCGAGCCGGAGGCCGGCTCCGACGCCGCCTCGATGACCACGCGCGCGGTCCGCGACGGCGACCACTGGGTGCTCAACGGCGTGAAGCGGTGGATCACCAACGCCGGCGTCTCCGAGTACTACACGGTCTTCGCGGTCACCGACCCGTCCGCCCGGTCCCGCGGCATCTCCGCCTTCGTGGTCGAGAAGTCCGACGAGGGCGTCAGCTTCGGCTCGCCGGAGAAGAAGCTCGGCATCAAGGGCTCGCCCACCCGTGAGGTCTACTTCGACAACGTACGCATCCCGGCCGACCGGATGATCGGCGACGAGGGCACCGGCTTCGCCACCGCGATGAAGACCCTCGACCACACCCGGGTCACCATCGCGGCGCAGGCCATCGGCATCGCGCAGGGCGCGCTCGACTTCGCTCTGGGGTACGCCAAGGAGCGCAAGCAGTTCGGTAAGTCGATCGCCGACTTCCAGGGCCTCCAGTTCATGCTCGCCGACATGGGCATGAAGCTCGAGGCGGCCCGCCAGCTCACCTACGCCGCGGCCGGCAAGAGCGAGCGCGGCGACGCCGACCTGACCTACTTCGGCGCGGCCGCGAAGTGCTTCGCCTCGGACGCCGCCATGGAGATCACCACCGACGCGGTCCAGATCCTCGGCGGGTACGGCTACACCCGCGACTACCCGGTCGAGCGCATGATGCGCGACGCCAAGATCACCCAGATCTACGAAGGCACGAATCAGGTCCAGCGCATCGTCATGGCGCGACAGCTTCTGAAGGACTAAAGGGCGAGTTTTGGCGGGTCAAAGCAGGGTCGACTTTAGATGGTCGGCCCTGTTTTGGTCTCGGAAACTCGTAGATGTCCGCGATTCACGAGTGCGAGATGGCTGTCGATGGGTCGTGGGGGTGCGGCAGGGCGCTCCGGTGCGCTGTGTGAGCCATTTTCCCAGCTCAGGGCTGTTATGACTGCTGACGCTCTGGTTACTTTGCGTGTGGGTGTCGGGACGAAGTGAAGTCCACTTGGATACTTTCGGTTGGCATCATGGGCAAATCCTGGGCCGAGCCATCGCTTGATTCAACTGGAACGATGGATGGGCCAATGTCGGACTGCCCCGCGAGCTGTCGTTCCGCGTCGTTCTGACGAGCCGGTCAGGGCTCCGCGAATTACGGTGGTGAGGAATCGGTACGTGATGGTGGGGAGCTGTCGCGGTCGTCGCTCTATGTAATCGCGGGGGCTGCTTGCCGACCACGTCCAGCGGCCGTGGTGACCGTCGATGGCGCAACGTGTGGGGGCCCCGGTGCCCCGGCTGCAATTCGTCAGACAGGTCATCCAGCACAGTTCCCGGCGCTGTTTCACCTCCAGCCAGCGGCGACCGTCCTTGAGCGTGACGAACCAACTCCTGACCTTGTGCTGGTCGGACGGCCCCCGATATCGGCGATAGGATCTGTATCGAGTCCTGCCCGTCTGCCGGACATGTGATGAGAGGAACAGGACTGTGGCTGAGCTGGCCGAGTCGGGGCCTGGCGCGCCGCGCGGGTCACGGTACGCAGATCAGCGGCCGTATGTCGTCATCGAGCAATTCGATGAGCTGAACGGGCCGATCGCGGGTCAGGTCGTGCTCAGCCGACGGCTCGACTGGTCCGGGCGTGCGCGATACGACCTCGCCAACCCGCGCCGGCTCGCCAGCATGTACGAGACCGTCCTGCGCGAGGCGACAACCATCGAGGATCTTCAGCTCTGGCTGAACGGGCCGACACTCCGACGCCTTTGGGGCGGCTTGGCCCTTCCGCCACAGGTGCGACTCGCCTGGGAGTCGAAGCACCCGGTACTTGCTGACTCCCGCAGGGCCGCTGCGTAGTGCCTCACGAGGCGGAGCCGCTGCACCTTGTGCTTGCCGAGATCGGTCTACGCGCGGGCGGCCCGTTCGGCTTCGCCTTGGCTGGAGGGCATGCCGTCGCGGCGCACGGCATCATCGACAGGCCGAGTGAGGACGTCGACCTCTTCGCCGACTGGCAACGGCGCGCAGATTTCCCCGTGGACGGCCAGTTCCGATATTACGGAGGGTGATCGAGCCAGGTAGGGCATGGGCGGGTGGTTCGCGGGCACCGGGGAGCCGCGCCAGTAGTGGCCGTCGCACAGCGGCCATACCGCGAAGGCCGTAGCACCGGCGCCTACTGGCCGGGGGCACTGGCGTTATTTGCGCTGTCGGCAGCCTGGGCGAGCGATGAGCTTGGCGTAGGTGTGAACTGAGCGGTGGAGATCAAGCACTTCGGCCGGGGCCGGGGCTGATGTGGTGCTGGGGGTACGCCCTTGGGGAACACCGGAACGGAACGGCGCTACGGATCCCGGCTTGTTGGCTCGGGCGTGCAAGCCGCTTCCTGGTGAGGTCTGTGGCCGGGCTGGTGCGTGGTCGGCCCCGTTCACAGCGAGAATCGTCTGGGGTGCTGGTGGCATCCCGGAAGATCCTCGTGGGGATCTCAACAAGATTCGTTGAGGCAGCGGTATTCAAAGTGGGTGAGGTGTAGCGCTGCCGCGACGACGTCGCCGATTCTTCGGGGGCTGATCGTGCCGTGACGCGGGGTTTTCCAGCGGCCGACCAGGATGGCGAAGCCGCGTTCTCCTTGCCAGCGCAGGCCGCGCAACAGCCGGTTGACGCTGCGGTTGGCGACGGCGAGAGGTTTGCCGTCAGTGGGCTGCTTGGTGGGGGTCTTGATGCCGTGGCCTGCGCCTTCGTAGCCGGAGTCGGCCAGGGTGGGCAGGTCGAGTTCGGCGGCGGCCCAGTTCAGGGAGGCGGTGATGTCGAGGTGTTTGGCGCAGGTCAGGCCGTGCAGATGGCCGGGCATCGCGTCGGCGGTCCAGATCGAAAGGCCGTTCGGGAGCATGATGGCTTGGATGTTCGCGCCGAAGGCGCGCTGCATTCCCGAGTACCAGGTCTCCGCGACCACTCGGAAACCGGTCAATCCGGTGGCAGCGGGTGTGCGAACAACACCGGCTTAGGTGCTGGGACCGGAGCCCATTCTATTCTGACGCGAACGGATGGCGAAGCCGATGCATCGCCTGCTCGCCGCGGTCCGAATCACGATGCGTGGGGGCCGGATTTGCCGCGGCGGCTGGGGCGAGGAACGGTGTCAAGTGCCCGAGGGTCGGGGCTGGGGCGATGCGTCGGAAACGCGAAAGGTCGGAAAGTGGGCGGGATGCGGACACGCCCGGCGCTTTGATGATCGCCATAATAGGTCTTTCTCGAGCGGCACGCACATGAGAGCGCGGAAACAGCGAAATATTGAGTGAACAGTCTCGAATAATTGCAGTGGAGAGATACCGAAGGCGGCTCGCTGAACCAGTCGAGCCGCCTTCGGTGGTCCGTGGATCAGAGAGCGCGGATGTTCTCGGCCTGCGGGCCCTTCTGGCCCTGCGTGACGTCGAACTCCACCCGCTGGTTCTCGTCGAGGCTACGGAAGCCGCTCGCCGAGATCGCCGAGAAGTGGGCGAACACGTCGGGGCCGCCGCCGTCCTGGCTGATGAACCCGAAGCCCTTGTCGCCGTTGAACCATTTCACGGTGCCTGTAGCCATGTCTTTTCCTTAGCAAGCTGTCGGAATCCGCACTGTGCGGACCCTTGCGCCGCCGCGTTGATCACCCGCATCGCATCGACGCGGAAAACGAAAAAGCGCCTGGAGGGGTTCAGATAACCCATCAGGCGCCGAAAACGTCTACGGAAATCAAAACTGCAACACGGCAACCATAACACAGAAATTCGGCTGCCGACCCGGAATCTTGCCGCCGATTTCCGGCTCGGCGTTACCCGGCACCGGTTTCTGCGGCCGGCCTAGGGCGGTCCGTAAGGACGAGACGATGGATGTCGAGCCGGTTCTGATCTTTGTCCTCGCCCTTATCGCCGTAGTCGCGGTGGTGCGCTGGGTCGCCGGACAGACCGGGTTGCCCGCCGCCGCGCTGCTGCCGATCATCGGCATCGGATACTCCGTCCTGCCGGGGCCCAACGTCCCGCTCGATCCGGACGTCGTCCTGGCGTTCGTGTTGCCGCCGCTGCGGTACAGCGCCGCCCTGGACTCGTCCACGGTCGCGATCCGCCGCAATCTGCGTACCATGGTCAGTCTGTCGGCGGTCCTGGTCCTGCTCACCGCACTGCTGATCGGCCTGGGTTTCTCGCGGTTCGTCACCGGCGCGACCCTGGCCGTCGGCATTGCGGTCGGTGCGGCGGTCGCGCCACCCGACCCGGTCGCCGCGCTCGCCGTCGTGCGTAAGGTGGGGCTTCCACCCCGGATCATCACCCTGATCCAGGGTGAGGGACTTCTCAACGATGCCACCGCGCTCACCATCCTGAGCGTCGCGGCCGCCACGGCCACCGGAGACCGGTTCTCGGCGCCGGTCCGCCCTCGGTCAGTTCCTGCTCGTCGCCGCAGGCGGAGTGGCCGCGGGCGCACTGGTCGCTTTCGCCGTCCGCCTGTTGTCCCGGCCGCTCAGCGGCGATTTACTGCTGGCGAACGCCGTGTCGCTGGCCACACCGTTCGGCGCCTACCTCTTCGGTGAGGTGATACACGTCTCCGGTGTGCTGGCCGTGGTCGTAGCCGGGCTGATCGTGGGGCACCGTCGTGGTCGTGCTCGTCACCCCGGTCGGGCAGGGCCTGACGTTCGCGCCGATGGTCCGGGCACTGGGGCTGCGCGCGGACGACAACGATCAGGCCCTTCTCCGGAACGAGGCGCGGGCGGCATCCGTCGCGGCCGCCCTCACCGCGCTCAACGAGCTCGATGACTAGGGAAACGACGACATCAGCGGCCAGGTGATCGAGCAGCTGCGGGCCCGGCCGAGCCGTTATCGGGACCGGCTCTCCCTGTTGCGCGACAACGACTCGGCGGGTCCGCCGATCTCGCCGCAGTACGAGGCCGCCCTGCACGTGCGCCGGGTGGCCATCGATGCCCAGCGGGAGGAGTGCCTGCGCCGGCGCGATGCCGGACGGCTGTCCGACGAGGGTCTGCGCGTGCTGGAACGCGAACTGGATCTTGAGGAGCGGCTGTTGCCGGACCGGCCGGCTCGCCGGTGAAGCCGGCACACGCCGTTACGCATTCAGGTAGGTCAGCACGGCCAGCACCCGGCGGTTGTCATCTCGGAGGGAGGCAGGTCGAGCTTGGTCAACATGTTGTTGGTGTGCTTGCTCACGGACTTTTCCGTGATGCCCAGGTTGGTGGCGATCGCGGCGTTGGACCGGCCCTGAGCCATCTCGCCGAGCACCTCACGTTCCCGGGCGGTGAGCACCGCCAGTGGCTCCCGGCGGGCGACCAGCCGCGAGATCGCCTCGGGGTCCATGGCGGTGCCACCGCTGGCCACCCGGTGGACGGCGTCGACGAAGTCGCTGACATCGGCGACCCGGTCTTTGAGCAGGTATCCGATGCCGCCGTACGGGGTGCTGAGCAGCTCCCGTGCGTACAGCGGCTCCACGTGCTGGGAGAGCATGAGAACCGGAAGGCCCGGCAGCCGGGTCCGGGCGGCGATGGCCGCTTGCAGATCTTCGTCGGTGAAGGTGGGCGGGAGGCGTACGTCGAGGACGGCCACGTCGGGTCGGTGCTCGAGCAGCGCCGGCAACAGAGCGGGGCCGTTGTCGACAGCGGCGACGACGTCGAAATCGAAGCCGTCGGGGCCTCGCAGGGACGAGACAGGGGAGATGAGCTGTTCCGGTAGAAGCGCTCGAAGCCACCGATGGATCACGCCGAGCATCTGCTGCCGTTCCTCGGCCGGAATGTCCGGTTTAGCGGCGGCCAGTCGAGGGCTTCCCAATACTCTGCAACCTGCTACGCAGGCCATAGTCGGCGGTCGACGGCCGGGCTCAGAAGGGCCGGCCGCCTGTAGGGTCGCCGCATGATGGTTCAGCGGCACTGGTGGAACGGCAGCAGCACAGCCCGCTTCCGGCGGGACGTCTACATCCGCAGTGACGGCGCTCAGTGGGACGTCCTGGTACAGATCGGCGGGACGGCGGGGCACTACCGTGTGCAGGAGTGCCCGGGACGTGGATCCGCGCTGATCGTCGCCGACGCTTGGCGCGGCTCGAACGAGGACTGGCAGGAGATGAAACCGCAGGCTGCCTAGGCTGAGCCCGGTGAACGGCGTCACGGTGCACACGCCGCTCCCTCGTCGCTGTCAGAGCGATCACCGCGGTCATCGTCGACCTCGGCGAACGTGGTGATCAGGCGGGCAAAGGCGTCGACGGCCGCCGCAGCGTCGGTTTGGCGCAAATCGCGCACGAACTCCAGCAGCGCCTGATCCCCGTAACGTCCACTGGTCTGGGCCCGGGCCTCGGTCGATCCGTCGCGACGGAGGTGACCAGGACCGGGAACACGGCGCTGTCACCGGTCTCTCTGTCACGCAACCGCATCGGTGCGGCCGTCGGTGATGTGCTGGTTGCTGTTGATCGCTGCTGGATAGCTTCAGATCGCCCCACGTCGATGGCGCGCCTTTCGTGGAGGGGTGTTGGAAGCGCTGATGACCTCGCCGGCGTTCTGGGAAATCCTGGCCGAGGGGTGTCGCGGGCAACGTTTTCCCAGCTCGTAGGCTATGCGCCCAAAGATCACCCAGATCTACGAAGGCACGAATCAGGTCCAGCGAATCGTCATGGCGCGGCAGCTCCTGAAGGGCTGAGAGTGGCAGGTTTCCGCAGCTCAGGGTAGGTGTAGAGCAGGGCCGACTGTCTACAGTCGGCCCTGTTTTTGGCCTCGAAAACTCGTAGATGTCCGCGATCTACGTATGCGCCATCCCTATCGATGGATCATGCGGGCGCGACGCGGCGCTTCAGTGGGCTTGTAGAGCTGTTTTCCCAGCTCAGACCCCATGGGTTGGCACGTGTGTCGGTTACCTTGCGCGCTTGCGTTGCGGCGGAGGGTAGTCCACTTGAGATACTTTCGGTTGTCTTCATGGCGAAATCCTGGGTTGCCTGATCGACTTATCTAAGTGAAGAGATGGAGGCGTTTTCGTCAACTTGGCCCAAGGGCTGCAGTTCTGCGGAGGTCTGGTGAGCGACTTGAGACTCCGGGGTGGAGGCGGCGAAAGGGCTGGGCACATGGCCGTCTGGAACTGCTGCGGTCGTTACTCTGGGTAGCACAAAGCTCGTCCGGCGCCTTTGTCACGGTCGCTGAGCCGAGTTCGCGGCCAGTGCGCCGCCTGGCCCAAGACCGGCAGGGGCCTCACGACGACCGAGGTCGCGGCGATGGGGATCCCGGCCGCGGAGCTGTAGGCCTGCTCGGCGCCGAACAATGCCCGGGCGGCGTCGACGGTGGCCCAGGCGGCCAGGACGAAGAATGACGCGGCGATCAGTCGCAGCGCGGGCTTCCGGGATGCGGGAGCGGAACTGCCAGATGCCGACGGGGCGGGGTTGTCAGTCGATGTCCGACTTTTGCCAACCGGGCGGGAGTTTTTCGAGTCCGATGAGGACGTCGAGGTCGAGGTGCTCTTTGAGTAGATATTTGAGTTCGCGGCCTTCGATGATGACGATGCGGCCGTTCGCGGTGGCGAAGTCACGGCTGGCCTTGCCAACCCATGAGGTCGTGACGAGCACGCCCTTGGCCGCTCGTTTGTGATCCATGACGCCGGCCAGGGCCTGGACTGCCTCGACGCCGACGATTCTGCTGTAGCGCTTGGCTTGAATGATGCAGAGTCCGCCGACGATGGGGTCGTTGTTAATGGCGACACCGTCAACGCCGTCGTCCTTGGACGCCTGGGTGACCCAGGATTTCATGCCTCTGGCCTCAAATAACCGGCGGATCAGATGCTCGAAAGCGCCGGGGGACAGGGTGAGCAGGTCGGTGCGGCTGTCCATGCCGGCGACGACGTCCATTTCGTCGACGAATTTGTACTTGGACAGGTCGAAGGAGACGACTGGCTGAACGGCTTCGAGGTCGTAGGGGTGCGGCGACACTATGGCGTTGAGATGGCCACGGAGGCAGAGAACGGGATCGAGTGCCGGTTCGTCGAGTTCGATTTCGGCGAAGCGGCCGCGTTCCGAGCCGATACTGATCAGCAGCGGGCGGACCGCTCGGCCGGTGGCCTTGTCCTTGGTCGAGACGTAGCCGTTGAAGACGATGGCCGAGACGATGTCAGGGGATGTCGCGTCGAAGGCCTCGGCCAGGGTACGGAGAGTCAGCCGTGCGAGGAGATCTCCGTATAGGGCTCTAATCTCGGAGTCTTTGCGTGGGGCGGCTGTCATGCCTTTTGCTTTGGTGTATCGGTAGGCGACCACGGTGGGTACGGCCTCCTGGAGTGGAAGCTCGTACTCGATGAGCAGTTCCCTGGAGGCGGCGTCGTAGTGTGCGGCGACCCTGCCCGTCAATCCTTCTGGATAACGGGACTGGGCAAGAGCGTGCTGAAGCCGTTCAACGAGGCCTGTCGGGCCGCCGTGAGACAGTGCAGCACTCAGTTCGAGTGCGGCGTTGCGTGTGTCCCGGTTGCGGTTGCGCAGCAGCGCCGAATACTCGGCGAGCGTGTTGCTTACCGCCTCAGTACGGAACTCGGCCTCGGCGGTCTTGACTGCGAACTCCCCGTCGGCTGCTTGCCGCTTCGCCGACGCTGCCTCCTGAACTCTCGTTCGAGCCTCGGTGGCCTGCCGACGTTCCTCGGCACGTTCTCGTTGTGCCGCCTCGCGGGCGGCCTTGGCCGTTGCCTGCTCGGTGAGCCGTTGGGCCTGCACTTGCTGGCGCAGGCGTTGCGCCTCGGCCTTCTTCGCCGCGGCTTCCGCCTGCTTCGCCTCCCGCTGGGCTTCGGCTTCCTGCCGCCGCTGTTCGGCGATCAACTCACGGTGCCTGCGTGCCTCCGCCTGGGCCTCGAGCTTTTTGGCCTGCTTGCGGGCATCGAGAATCTGGGCGAGAAGGCCCTTGCGTCGCGCCATTCGTCCTCCGCGGATCCGGACACTCGGCATGACCGTAACCGAAACTGCTACGCAGTGGAATGCCTCAATCGCTCCAGGTGATCGCTATGCCGCGCGGGAAGACGTAAAGCGCTTACTCAGCGTAGAGGCGTTACCGCGCCCGACGGCATCCGAGATCAGTCGACTATCCCGATCCACCGGTAGCGGCGCTTAGGGCTTCGAGTGGGGCCGACGGCGTCGATGGTTCCCGCTTCCATCATGTTGCGCAGGTGGTTCTGGACTGCCCGTCGGGACAGTCCAGTCGCTTCGGCCAGCTCGCCGGCCGTCGCCTCGCCACTTATTTTGAGCGCCTTTCCCACGTCGGGTGTCAGCTCACCGGGTAGCGCGGAGAAGAGGTCAGGAGCCTCCGTCCGTCCGGAAACAGCAGGGTCGAGAACGTACCGTGCGTAGCGGCGGCCGCCTTCCTTGAGAGCTAGGCCCTGATCGACGAGATCTCGCAGAACTTGGCCGGCGGTCACGCGGTCCACGCCCCATTGCCGGAGTATTTCGTTGGTCAGGTAGTCCTCGTGCAGCATCGCCACGGCGATCTGATGTGCCGGTGTGGGCAGATGCGCGCCGAGGCCCGCGATCCAACGACGGGTTTCGGGGCTGAGGAGTTCCGATCGCGCCATGGTGACCATGAAGCTGGCGATGGAGCTGCGGAAGCTGGGCCGGGGCAGACCGCGACTGCGCGCTACGGCGAGCATCGCGGGGATGCCGGAGGATCGGTTCTCGGCGACGAGCTCGTTCGACGAGGGGAGGTAGGTGTCGGCGAGAAGGCTGGCCAGCACCGCATTCCGCGAGGACGAGATTCCCGCTTCGCCGAGTTCGTCGACGGTGACTCCGCCGTAAAGGCCGCCTGGACTGCGAACGACAAGCCGGTCGGGGAACAGCTCGACCTGTACCTGCGTGCCGCGGGTCACGGGACTGTAGTCGCGATGCATCAATGCGTTGACGAGTGCCTCACGGACGGCCTCCAGCGGGTACTCGACCTCGTCGACGCGTGAGCCGCGATCACTGATGACCGCTCGGACCGCGAGGTTTCGCCGGAGCATGGACAGAGTCGTCTCGATCATCTCGGGGATCGAGCCTCGTACTGTCTGGTTGTCCAGGAATCTCGTCCCGGAGGTGCGATCCGGGCTGTGTACGACGACTGAGACCATCAGCTGAGGAAAGAACTGCTGCGGGAATTGTCCGTAGGCCAAGAGCCCAGCGAGCGTCAACGGAGCGTCGGCTGAGCGCCCGGCGGTGATCCCGAGCCGGAAAAGGACGGTCGGGTCGTCTGACTGGGCGAGCTTGGGAAACCCCGCTCGGATCCTGCGCAGCGTGCGGCGCAAGGCCTCGTCATCCAGATCCTGCACGGCTGTCCCATCGACGACTTCCCGGTCGTACAAGGGCTGGGTCCGCGCGGCCATGACCAGTGCTATCTCGGCTTCGGTCATGTGGCGATCGCCGTCACCGCCGCGCAGGTAGGAACCTCCCGAGATCCCCTGTGCAGTGACATAAACAGGACGTCGATCCGCCGGCGCCGGAGGCACTTCCGCGACGACCACCCACCGATCCTCGACTTCGACGACTTCAACGCCGATCTGTAGCGGTGGCGTGAGGTCATCCCGCGACATTTGCACCAAAGCGTCGCGGAGCGCCGGAGGATCCGTCAGGTCCACAAGGCCGAAGCCGCTCGCCTCATCGACGCCGAGCAGAATCGTCCCGCCATCCGTGTTCGAGAACGCGGAAAGCGTCTCCCGGACGGACTTCGGCATCCCGCCGGCGGCACGCTTGGCTTCGATCCTCGCCGGCTCTCCGCCCATCCGCCGCAGTACATCAAGGGCTTCCTTGACAGCTTCAACACCCACGGATTCCATCCCACCACCTACTTCGCACCTGGGCAAGCGGAATGCGAAGTAGGTGCGAAGTAGGTGCGAAGTAGGTGCGAAGTGAGGTGTCGGGTAGCAACCAGGTAGGCCGTGGCCCTACGAGGTTCGCGAAAGATCTACGCTGAGTGATGTCCAACCTTGCCTACGACGCGTATCGGCGCCTCTCGGACCGCTAGATCCACTCTAGTCCCGGCTGGTTGTGCTGGTCGTTGCTGGTTGTTTCGGTTGCTGCTTGTTGAGGCCTTGATCTGGGCCTGTCGATGGGAAGGCTTGGGAAGGGGTCGGAAAGCCTGTCGACGGCTCTGGGGATCCTGGGTAAATCCTGTGTCGAGGTCCTGAGAGTCGAGTTTTCGCAGCTCAGAGCTGGTGTGATCGTAGATCACCCAGATCTACGAGGGCACCGACCAGGTCCAGCGCATCGTCATGGCACGGCAGCTTCTGAAAGGCTGAGAGAAGCGAATTTCCGCAGGTCAGAGTGTTTCTAAAGCAGGGCCGACGGTAGCCAACCGGCCCTGAGTTCGGCCACGATGAGCCGATTCAACCCGTCGCGCTTTCCCGCCGTCAAGAATGGGGAAGATGGCGTGCGGCATCGTGTGGGGGACTCGAAACCTGGCCCGGCTCGCCAGCGGGTTCACGGTGGTGGTGGGTGCTGCGGCGCTGCTGGGATACGCCAGCGGGATCCGCGGGCTGGCACGTCCCGTGCCGATCGGCCCCTTCATGGTGCCGATGACCGCAGCGATCTTTGTCCTGGCCGGTGCAAGCTTGTGGCTGCTCGCGCCGTGCCCCGCCGCCAAGACGCTGCCCCGGCTGGCCGGACAGGTGCTCGGCTGGCTGGTGGCGATCGCCGGTGCCGTGGTGGTCGCCGAGTACGGCACAGGCCGGAGCGCCGGCATCGAACTCCTACTGTTCCCGGACCGGACGCGGGCGTGGTCAGTCGACGGTAACTCCGGACAGCCGGCCCTGTCCGCCGCCGTGGCGTTCGTGGCTGTCGGCATGACCTTGGCCCTGCTGGACTTCGACGCGTCCCACGGATACCGGCCGGCCCGTATCCTCCTGCCGACCACGGTCCTGTTGACGGTGATGGTCACCCTCGGCAGCGCCTACAACCTCAGCTTCGTCACCTCGCCAGCGATCGGGCTGGCCCTCAACACCAATGCCATCCTGGTGATACTGACGATGGGCCTGGTGATCTGCCGGCCGCAACTGCCACCCGCCCGGGTGTTCTGCGGCCACGGACCGGGCGCGCTCGCGGGCCGGCGCATGGCCCCCGTGCTGGCTCTGGTGCTGTTCGTCGGAATCCTGGCGATCCTCGCCTCCGGCGGGCGGATGCCGGATGCCGGACTCGCGGTAACAGCCATCACCATGCTCCTGCTCCTGGCGCTCTACCTGGTGTTCGCGCGTGCCGGCGCCGCCCTGGACAACGCCCAGCGCGAACGCGAAGAGTTCATGCGCCAGCTCGAGGCACGCGAACGGCTCGAAGCCCTCGGTGTCCTCGCGGGCGGGGTGGCACACGACTTCAACAACGCCCTCGCGACCATTCTCGGCACCGCGGCGCTGATCGCCGAGGATCTCGGCCCGGAGCATCCCAGCCAACCCGACATCGAACGAATCAGGGCCAGCGCACAACGGAGTGCGGACCTCACCAGCCAACTGCTGATATTCGCCCGGCAGGAGCCGCGGCGCGCAGACGCCGTCGACGTCGTCGCCGCCATCCGCGGGATCGAGGACCTCATAAGGCGCACCATCGGTGAGGACATCGACTTCGACTGTCAGACGGCCGACGGCCTCCCGCCGGTGACACTCGACCGTAGCGACCTGGAACAGGTGGTTCTCAACCTTGCGATCAACGCCCGCCACGCCATGACCGGCGGCGGGTCGTTGACCATCCGCGTCGCGCCGCTCACACAGCCGGCTGCCGCCACGCCGTCGCTGCCGATGCCGGCCGGCCGCTACATCCACATCGCCGTCGCGGACACCGGCACCGGCATGCCGCCCGAGGTTGTCAGACATGCCTTCGAACCGTTCTTCACCACCAAACCCGTCGGCCAGGGCACCGGGCTGGGACTGGCCAACGTCTACGGCGTCGTCACCCAGGCCAACGGCCACATCACCATCGACAGCGAACCCGGCTGCGGCACGACCGTCAACCTCTATCTGCCCGCCACCACCGCGGCGGAACCCGGCACGTCAACGCCGGCCCGCACCGCCCCGACCGGCCACGCCGAGACGATTCTGCTCGTCGAGGACGAACCCGGGTTGCGCCACACCATCGCCCGGACGATGACCCGCCACGGATACCGAATCCTGGAGGCCCGCTCCGCCGACGAAGCGACCGGCATCTTCCACCGGCCTGCCGTGAACGTCGACCTGCTGCTCACCGATGTGATCATGCCCGGCTCCTCCGGCTACCAACTCGCGGAACAGCTGCACGAGGAGACGCCGGACCTGCCGGTGGTCTTCATGTCCGGCTACACCGCGACCGCGCCACCGGACGACGACACCACCCACTTCATCTGCAAGCCGTTCAGTTCCCAGGAGTTGCTGACCGCGGTATCCGAAGCGCTGAGAGGGCCACAAGGGTGAAGAAGTGTCGAGTGCCGTGCATCCCCACGCCTGGCTGATTCTCGCGGCGTGCAGTGCGGGCACCGCACCGACGCCGATCTGCGACAGGGCGAAGGCGACCAGGTGTGCGGGCATCCCGTGGCGCCCGAGCGCGGCCAGCAGGGGCCCGGCGGAGGTCGGCACACCGATGGCGCCCAGCGCTCGCGCCGCGACGACCCGTACCTCCGGGCTCTTGTCGTCGAGCAGGGCGTGGACGGCCGTGGCCCCGCTACCACCACCAGCGCCGCGATCAGCCCGGTGAGCGTGATCAGGACGCCGGTCAGCCACGCGGTGTCAAGCCGAAGAGTATTCATGCATGTCCGTCCGGTGCGCTGATGTCGCGTCGTCGTCCGCGGGCCCGGCGACCGGGAGCACGATCGTGGCCGTGGTGCCGACACCCTCCTCGGAGTCGATGGTGACCGTTCCGCCGTGCCGTTCGACGACCGTCGACACGATGGTCAGGCCCAGACCGATGCCGGGGATCGCTTGCCGGATGGCGTTGGTGGCCCGGAAGAACCGGGTGAACAGATGCGGCAGATCCGCGGCCGGGATGCCGATGCCGGTGTCCCGGACGACGAGTTCGGCGTTCGGCCCGCTGATGCGGGCGGCCACGGTCACCGTCCCGCCGGACCCGGTGAACTTCACCGCGTTGGCCAGCACCTGGAGAAGCATGCGATCCAGGTTCTCCCGATCTCCCCGGATCGTCATCGGCTCGTCGATGTCGCAGGTAACGGCGATGTCGGCCTTGTTCGCCGCGGGCTGGATCTCCGTGCAGGCTGTGCGCACCAGGGCGCTGAGGTCGAGGAGGTCGTGGGACAGCGCGAGCCGCCCCGCCTCGATGCGGGACACCATCAGCAGGTCCTCGATGAGCCGCCGGAGCCGTACGACGTTCTGGTCGATCACGCCGAGCATCCGCTCCTGCGCGGCGTTCAGCGGCCCGGCCTCCCGGTCGATCAGGACTTCCAGGTAGCCGGCGACACTTGTCAACGGGGTCCGCAGTTCGTGCGAGACGGTCCACAGGAGCTCCATCTTGGTGGAGTCGACCTCCCGCATCCGGGCCACGAGTTCGTGTGCCTGCTCGAAGAGCTTCGCGTGGGTCAGGATCCGGGCCAGGTCGGCCGCGAACACGCCGGCCAGATGCACCTCGTACGGCCGCCAGCCTCCCCGCCCGCGCTGCCGCACGACGGTGAGCTGTCCCGTCGCCGTCCCACCCTCCCCGAACGTCACTTCGATCACCCGCCGGGCCGCGGCCGCGTTCAGCGCCGCGGTCATCGGCCCGGGCGGCGTCTGCCCGACCTCGCGGACGACGGCCTTGCCCGGTTGTGACGCGTCCCAGTCCACGGGTGCGCCGGCCAGCGGGGTGGGGTCGCCCGCGGCGCCCGCCGCACTCCAGATCTCCGGTTCGGGTTCCCCGTCGGGATCCGGGGGCAAGCGGATCACCACGTGGTCGGCGCCGAGCAGGTCACCGAGGACCTGCGCCGCTGCCGCCACCGCCTCGCCGCGCGAAAGGTGGTGCCGTACCGCCGCACTGTGCTCCTGGAACGCGTCGAACATGCGGCGTTCCCGGTCTCCTTCGAAGGCGGCCGTGTTGACCGCCGCCGCGACCTCCTCGATCTCCGTCGGAGCTCCGGCGAGGGTCACCCGGACCTCGCGCTCGCCGCGACCGATCCGGGCGACGGCTTCGAGCACCTGACCGAGCGGGCCCGTGATACGCCGGGTGGCCGAGTTCCCGATCCGGATCGCGAACCACCCGGCCAGCGCCGTCGTGATCGCCAGCACGACCAGCGCGACCCCGTTCAGGAGGTTGTTGGCGCGGTTGATCTCGCGGATCTTCTGTACCAGGCGTAGGTCCAGTGCTTGGTAGGCAGATTCCACCCGGGCGAACTGCTCTCGCTCGCGCGTGATCTCCGCGCTGGACGGCCGAGCGCCCGGCATGCCGTTGACCTGCTGGTCGGCCAGGGCCCACCAGCGGGTCGCCTCCGTCGCCAGCGTCTCGACCAGAGCGCGTGTCTCGTCGATCGTGACACCACGCAGCCCGGCCTCCGCGGCCGGATAATCCTGCCGGGCCATCAGGTACGAGGTCCGGTCCGTGTCCCGGCCGGTGAGCAGGTAGCCGTCGAGGCCCTGTTGCCCGTCGAAGAGCAGCGTGCGCACGACGCCGCTGGAACTCCGGGTGCGGAGCAGGTCGTTCAACGGTGCGCTGATCGCCACGAACGGCGGGACCGTGGCCACCAGCCCGGCCACGCCCATGAGGAACACCAGTGCCACCACCCCGCCGAAGGCGCGGCGCAACAGCTGTCCGATGCTGGTCGACCCGGCGTCCGGCGGCGGTGGCCGCGGGTTCACGCCCGTGTCCTGCTCAACAGGGTCTGCACGCGTGACACCAGCTCGCGTGGGCTGAACGGCTTGGTGACGTAGTCGTCGGCGCCGACCGCGAAGCCGCGTTCGACGTCCTGTTCCTGCACCCGGGCGGTCAGCAACAGCACCGGGGTGTCCGCGATCGCGGGATCCCCGCGGATCATCCGGCACACGTCGATGCCGGACAGGCCGGGCATGGCGATGTCGAGGATCGCGATGGTGGGGCGTCGCTCGCGGATCGCCGCCAGAGCCGTCTCGCCGTCCTCGACGGAGATCGTCTCCAGGCCGAGCCCTTCGAGTTTGAAGGTGACCAGGTCGCGGATGTCCGCGTCGTCGTCCGCCACCAGAACCAGTGCCATGCCGCACCTCGCACCGGGATCGATTTTTACCACCATGGCAGGTCGTGACCATTATGGCAGGCTTGTCGGTAACCGACAGGCTGGACGGCCAGGCATCGCGCTGTTCGTCCGCAAGTCCGGGCCCGTCGTGGGGAAGATGGTCCTGTACGCCGGGGCAGGTGGTGGGCAATCGTCGTCGGGGCGCTGACCGCCGCGGTCGTGCTGGTCGTCGTCACGCGGCAGAGCCCGCCCCCGCAACAGCCCGAACCCGCGGCCGGGATCGCCGGGCTGGCCGCGTTGCCGCCCCCGGCGGCGGGCCCGCCGGGCGGCGCCGACCCCCGGCCGGACACCGCGTTCGCGCTCGACCTCGCCGGCCGCACCGGTCAGGCCTGGATCCGCGTCCCGCTCGACCCCATGCCGCTGGACTACCCCGTCCCGCCGTCCGCGCGCCCGTCGCCGGTCGGCGGCTGGCAGCAGTTCCAGCAGTTGCTCAATCGCGAGATGACCGTGCCGGTGTCCGGCCGATACATGCCACTGGAACTGTTCGACGTCGGCCGGCTGCGCCACGGAAGCTGGAATCCGGTCGGCGTCCTGCTCTCCACCGGGACCGGGACCGACCAGTTCGCCGGATCCGTCCGGTGGAACGACTGGCAGCGACCGCGCGGGAGACGTACGACGCGGTCGTCTGCGCCACCGTTTCCATCCCCGCCGCGAGGCGCGAGCTCGCCGTCTCCCGCTGAATCCGGTCAGGTCACGCTCAGCACGCCGGCGGAGAGGCTGCCCTGGACGGTGATCTCGCCACCCCACACGATGCCCTCAGCCGATTCGCGGTGCGGGATCAGGTCGACGGCCAGCCCTTGGACGACCAGCGCGGGGCTGCCACACTGCGGGGGATAGGAGCCGGCGAGCCCGGTGCAGAGGTGTGTCACCTCGTCCCGCGTGACCAGGACGTAGCCCCGTACCCGCACCTGTCCGGCGCCGACGTCGATCGCTTCCTGCACGGTGAGGACATCTCCGGGGCCGGGTGATCCGCTGATGGCGGAAGCCCGGCTGTCATCCGATTCCGCAGCCGGCGTCGCGCATCCGAACAAGACGGTCAGCGCCCCGATCGCGATCACGACATTGATTCGGGCAGTACTCATGAGCCCTCCTGATTCGTCGTCGACGGATGGGACGTCGTGGCGCATTGCCCGGTTCCACGCGAAGGGTGCCGGGCTGTTCGCCCGGTACCCTTCGACGTTGCTTACAGGTTGGCGATCGCGTTGTAGAAATCGCGGGCGTTATTTCCGAAGTAGGGTCCGTTCCACTTGTATCGGACACCACTGGAATTCCAGAAGACCCAACTGTTGACGGAGTCGAGCCAGCCGAAAGTGCCGTCGAAGTCATCCAGCCACGGGCCGCCGCTGGCGCCCTCGGTCATGTTGCAATTGATCCCGTTGTGTCCGCCATCGCTGTAGGACTGTCCCGTGCAGTACTTGAGGATCTGTCCGTTGAACGGTGTCCTGGACGGGTAGCCGAACTGGAACTGGTACTGCGACAGGGGGTAGTTCCACTCGATTCCCTGCCCGCCGACGTAGTCGACGATCCGGGTGCCACCGGCATTGGTGGACATCACTGCCGCGCCGATGTCCTCGGCCCGGTTCGCGCCGTTGTGCCATGCCGGGCGGGTCCAGAGCTGGCGGGCCGTCCAGCGCCCGTACGGCGCGTTGCCGTTGTTGTAGCCGGGCACGAAGGTCCACGGCGCGCTGTTGTACCAGGTGCCCGAGCCGTTGGAGACGCAGTGGCCGGCGGTGAAGACGAGGTTCTTGCCGCCGCTGTTGACGGTGCTGCCGGAGCAGACATAGTTGCCGCCGTCGGCCCCGACGAAGAAGACCTTGCCGGACGTCGCCCCGGGCGGCGAACTCGTCGAACTCCACGTGGCAGCACTGGCGCCCGGGTCGGCGAGGGCTTTGATCGGCCCCTGCTGGCGCATCGAACCGGCTGCGCCGTCGACTTTGCCGGCGCGCCCTTGCGGCACTGCCTGCTGGGACAGCTTCGCGTCGGTGGCCGCGTCCAGTTTGGGCACCGGCACGGGTTTCGCGTTGAGCATGCGCTCGGTGGTCCAGTAGCTTGCCGCGGCGCGGACGGAGACGCCGACGCCGACAGCCGCATCTGCCGCCGGGTCAGCCTGGGCGGGGGCCGACAGGGCTGCTCCGGCAAGTGCTCCGGTGAGTGGAATTGCAATGAATAGTGATCGAAGGCGCCGTAGCATCTTTCCCCTTTCACGGGAATCGGTCCGGATGTAGTGACGGACTGCATCGCTGCCGGGTGCACGGCGATGATCAATTGTCCTAGGTCTATGCCCCGCGCAGCAGTGCGACTATAGGGCGAACATTAAGAACCTTCGATGACTATCTGGAATGCTTCTAATTGAGTCAAGGCGCGGACCGAGGCCAATGGCATGATCATTTCGCAAGCCTTAACAACAAATTCCTATTTCATCGTGCGCTTGCGGATCATCAGATGTAGGGCCACCAGCGGGACGATGCCGATCGGGTACCAGGCCAGGTCGATCGGGTCGAAAGCCGCGCCGAGGACCAGCCGGGCCAGGAGGCTCTCCTCGGAGAGGGCCGCCGGGACACCGGTGAGCTGGAAGATCTCGGCGCCCCAGCACCAGCCCAGGGCGCTCGCGCCGGCCGCGAACGGGGACAGCCGGGGCGCGAGGAACAGCACGCCGGCGTACGTCATCGAGGCGTAGAGGGCGGTGCCGGACGACTGCTCGACCCAACCGCCCAGGGGCGCCACCGCCCGGATCGCCAGCGCGACGCCCAGGAACCCGAGCGCGGCGCCGAGCATGGCCAGCCGGAAGCGCGTGATCGACATGGCCGCGATGGTAGGGCTTACGGGCCGTATCGGGGATCATCCCGATGCGGCCCGGAACTCGGCGTTCCTACCGTCGAAGGCATGAAGTTGCTGTTCAAGATGCTCGGCGTGATCTCCGCGACGTTGCTCGTCGCCCAGGCGGTGGCCACGCCGTTCCTCATCGACCTGACCGATCCGGCCACCTACAGCGGTCACTGGGGTGGGCCGAGCCTGGTCGGCGTGCTCGCCCTGCGCATCGGCGCGGGCGTGCTCGCCGGCATGTATCTCTACGGAACGGTGGCGCGGTCGTATCCTCGCCGCCATGAAACAGGGCGATGAAACAAGAGCGACCGTCCGCGATGTGGCCGCCCGCACCGGCCTGTCCATCGCCACCGTCTCGCGGGTGCTGAACGGGCGGGCCAACGTCGCCCCGGCCACCCGGGAACGGGTGCTCGCGACCATCGCCGAACTGGGCCGCGGCGCACCCCGGCGGCGTGGCGAACGGGCCACCGGGATCTACGTCCGCTGCCCGTACGTGCTCACCGACTACTTCGGGCTGATCGTCTCCGCGGTGGCCGAGGCCCTGGAGCCGCACGGTCTCCAGGTGATCCTGAACGCGGGCGTGGCGGCCCAGCGCGACCACGTGCTCACCGCGCTGACCGGTCGGCGTGACGTGGCGGGCGCCGTGCTCATCCTGCCGCCGGAGCCGGCCGCCGAACTGGCCCGACTCCGTGATCGCGGCTTCCCGTTCGTGGTGCTCGATCCGCGTACCCCGCCGCCCCGGAATCTCGCCGCGGTCTCCGCCGCGCACTTCTCCGGCGCCCGGCAACTCGCCGCCCACCTGGTCGGTCTCGGGCACCGGCGGATCGGGATCATCGGCGGGCCCCGCGACTGGCTGGCCGGCGAGAACCGGTTCGCCGGCTATCTCTCGCCGCTGGCCGACGCCGGTGTGCTGTCCACCCCGGAGCTGACCCGGTTCGTCGCCGAGCCCACCACCGAGCTGGGCCACCACGCCGCCGCCGAGCTGCTGGACCTGCCGGAACGCCCGACGGCGCTGCTCGCCTTCAACGACAAGATGGCGATCGGGGCGCTGCGGGCGGCCGCCGAGCGCGGGTTGCGGGTGCCGGCGGATCTGTCGGTGGCCGGGTTCGACGACATCGAGCTGGGGCAGGCGTGCCGGCCGATGCTGACCACGGTCCGGCAGCCGCTGGAGGAGATGGGGCGGATGGCCGTACATCTGCTGTTGCGGATGCTGGGTGGGCACCGCCTGGACGCGCTGCACGTGGAACTGGCCACCGAACTCGTGATCCGCGACTCCACCGGACCCGTTCCTGACGTGTTTCACGGTTCCGGAACCGCCGTACCCCGATCCGGACCGTCATCTCATTGACCCTCCCGAATTAATAGAGGTTTCCTTCCTGTTACCTTCCCCCACGGAACAGGAGTCCTCATGCGCGTGCGAAGTGCGCTGCTCATCGCGGCTCTCGGCGTGACGATGAGCGCAACCCCCGCCCACGCGGCCGGTGAGACGGTGAACGTCTACCTCACCACCACCTCGGACAGCGCCGGCCGCGTCGTCACCCGCGGCCTCCAGCAGCAGGCCGCCATCGCGTTCGGCCCGGCCGGCGGCAGCGCGAACCAGACCATCACGATCGACGAGGGCACCACCTACCAGAGCTTCGAGGGCGGCGGCGCGTCGATCACCGACACCACCGCCCACCTGCTGCGCGGCGGCCCGATCAGCGCGGCCACCCGGGACGCCGTGATGACGAAGCTGTTCAGCCCCAGCCAGGGCATCGGGCTCTCCTTCGTCCGCAACCCGATCGGCGCGTCCGACCTGTCCCGGCCCGGCAACGTCTCGCTCGACGACACCTGCTGCGACCTCAACGACTTCAACACCAACGGGTACGACACGAACGTCCGCCTCCTGACGCAGCAGGCTCGTTCCCTCAACCCCGCGCTGCGGGTGAAGGGCGTGCCGTGGAGCGCGCCCGGCTGGATGAAGGACAACGGCCGGATGGACCAGATGGGCTGGCTCAAGTGGGAGCACTACCCCACGTACGCCCAGTACCTGGTCAAGTACATCCAGAGCTACCAGGCGGCCGGGGTGCCGATCAACTACATCTCGGTGCAGAACGAGCCGAACTGCTGCCAGGCCGCCAACCCGACGGCGATGAACTACCCGGGCATGAGCTGGAACCCGTCCGGCCTCGTGGAGTTCACCAAGAACCACGTCTACCCGGCGTTCCGTGCGGCCGGCATCACCACGAAGGTGCTGATCCACGACTGGAACTACGGCGACTACGCGAACTTCGGGGCGGCCATCCTCGCCGACGCGGGCGTACGCAATGATCCGCTCTTCGGTGGCATCGCCTGGCACGGCTACTTCGGCGACCCGGCGGTCGGCACCCAGGTCCACGACCAGTACCCGGCCGTGAAGCAGTTCAGCACCGAGCACTCCGGCGGCACCTGGATCACCAACCAGCACAACGAGGACCTGGCCGACATCGTCAACTACGCCCGCAACTACAGCAGCAGCCTGGTCAAGTGGAGCCTCGCGCTGAACCAGGACATGGGCCCGCACAACGGCGGCTGCGGCACCTGCACGGGGCTGATCACCGTGCAGGAGGGCGGCTCGCGGGCCGGTCAGGTCGACTACACCGTCGAGTACTACACGACCGGGCACCTCACCAAGTTCGTCAAGCCGGGCGCGGTCCGGATCGCCTCGAACAACACCGCCGTGCAGAACGTGGCGTGGCGCAACCCGGACGGCGGCAAGGCCCTGATCGCCCACAACGGCGGCACGAGCAGCCAGTCGGTGCGGGTGAACTGGGGCGGGCAGTCCTTCGTGTACACGCTGCCGGCCCGTACCACCGCGACCTTCACCTGGGCCGGAACCGCGACCCCGACGCCGGGCGGGACCATCACCGGGTTGGGCGGCAAGTGCGTCGACGTAGCCGGCGCCGCCACCGCCAACGGCACCGCGATCCAGCTCTACGGCTGCAACGGCACCGCGGCCCAGCAGTGGTCCCGGCCGGGTGACGGCACGCTCCGGTCGCTCGGCAAGTGCCTGGACATCAGCGGACCGAGCAACGCCGACGGCACCGTCGCCCACCTCTGGGACTGCCACACCGGCACCTCGCAGAAGTGGACGCTGGACAGTTCGCAACGGCTGGTCAACACCTACTCCGGCAAGTGCCTCGACGTCACCGGCAACACCTCCGCCGACGGCACCCGCCTCCAGATCTGGACCTGCACCACCGGGGCCAACCAGAGGTTCGTTCTCAACTGACACCGATCTGCCGAAGGCGGGCCAGGAGCTCGCCTTCGGCAGCGTCGGACACCGGGTCGGACCAGAATCCCAGGGGTACGGCGCGCAGGTTCCGTCCGAGCGGATCCAGCAGGTGGCCGCCCAGCTTCATCACCCACAGCGCCACCGCCCGGTCGGTGATCGTCAGCTCCGGCGCCTGCACGGCCAGCCGCGCCTCGAACGCCGCGATATCCTGCACCGACCGCAGCCACACCACCACCAGCAGGTTCGCCGAACCGGACAGGGTGGCGCAGAACCGGGTCTCCCGCATCCCGGACAGCCTGCTCACCACCCGTGGAGTCTCGGCCGGCGGCAGCGTGCACCACAGCGACACCGAGATCGGGTAGCCGGAGACGTACCGGGCCACCTCACAGCGGTAGCCGATCGACCGCTCCGCGTCCATCCGGTCCAGCCGTCGCCGTACCGTCGTCGGGCTCAATCCGGTCCGCTCGGCGAGCCGGACCGCCGGCTGCCGCGGATCCGTGCTGAGCGCCTGGAAGAGCGCCAGATCCTCGTCGCTGAACGGCCGCCCGGACCAGTTCTGCCGCGGACTCGCCCCGGTCAGCGCCCGGCGGGCCGGCTCACTCAGCCGGTCCAGCCGCCACCGGCTGCCCTCGGTGTGCACGGTCACCGCGATCTGGGTGCGCGTCGACGCCACCCCGGGCAGCATCCCGAGCCGCAGGCTCAGGTAGCGGCCGAGCTGTACGTGATCCGAGAAGGCGGCCTGGATCAGCAGGTCCCGCGCGCCGGTCACGTGCTCCAGCGTCACGATGTTCACGTCACCGGCCAGACTCTCGGCCACCTCGGGCAGCCGGCCGGCCACACAGTCCACCTCGATGATCGCGAACACCGCGGAGGCGATCGCGAGCTGCGCCGGGAGACAGCTGATCCAGGCGTGGCCGGAGCCGTACAGGCGGTTCCAGCGGCGGGCCGCGGTTGTCCCGTCCACACCCAGCGCCGCGCCGATCCGCTGCCAGTCGGCCCGGGGCGCCAACTGCAACGCCGTCACCAACTGATAGTCCAGCTCGTCGAGGGTGAACTTTCCCGGCGTATCAGAGGCCATGAACGGCGGATCTCTGCAATCCAGCCTCAACCACGGTCATTCTGCCGACCATACCGCCATGTTCTCCTCGCCCGACGCCCTTCCCCTGGCGGACCGACTGATCAGCCTGCGCCACGCGCTGCACCGTGAACCCGAGCTCGGCCTCGACCTGCCACGTACCCAGGCCAAGGTCCTGGCCGCGCTGGAGGGCCTGCCCCTGGAGATCACCCGCGGTAGGGGGCTCAGCTCGGTCACCGCGGTGCTGCGCGGCGGACGGCCCGGCCCGGCGGTCCTGCTCCGCGGGGACATGGACGCGCTGCCGGTCCAGGAGGAGAGCGGGGTCGCGTACGCCTCCGAGATCGCCGGGCGGATGCACGCCTGCGGGCACGACATCCACACCGCCGGCCTGGTCGGCGCCGCCCACCTGCTGGCCGGGCGGCGCGAGGAGCTGGCCGGGGACGTGGTCCTCATGTTCCAGCCCGGCGAGGAGGGCCAGGGCGGCGCCAAGATCATGATCGACGAGGGGGTGCTGGACGCCGCCGGCAGCCGGGTCGTCGCCGCCTACGCCGTCCACGTGGCCGCCACCGCGCTCCCGCTCGGCCTGATCGCCACCAGGGCGGGCACCATGCTGGCCGCCTCCGACACGGTCACCGTGACCGTCACCGGCCAGGGCGGACACGGATCCTCCCCGCATCTGGCCGTCGACCCGGTGCCCGCGCTCTGCGCGATGGTCACCGCCCTCCAGACCGTGGTCACCCGGACCGTCGACGCCTTCGACCCGGCCGTCGTCACGGTCGGCTCGATCCACGCCGGGTCAGCCGCCAACATCATCCCGGAGAGTGGCACCCTCGAGATCACCGTCCGCAGCTTCTCGGCCGCCACCCACCGGGCGATCCGAGCCGGCATCGAGCGGACGCTGCGCGGTGTCGCCGACGCGCACGGGGTCCGCGTCGAGATCTACTACCGGGAGGACTACCCGGTCACCGTGAACGACCCGGGCGAGGCCGACTTCGCCCTGCGCACCGCCCGGGCCGCGGTCGGCGAACAGCGGGTGCTCGTGGCGCCCCGTCCGTTGGCCGCGTCCGAGGACTTCTCCTTCGTCCTCGACCGGGTGCCCGGGGCGTACCTCACGCTCGGCGCCGTGCCACCCGGCACCGACCCCGCCACCGCGCCGATGAACCACGCCCCGCAGGCGGTCTTCGACGACCGCGCGGTCACCGGGGCCGCCGTCCTGCTCGCCTCCCTGGCCGCCGCCCGCCTCCAGGAAGGCGCGGCGTGACAGCGGTCCTCGACCGGAGCCGGGTCTCCGCGGTCGTCGGCCTGCTCGTCCTCCTCGAGCTCACCAGCGGCTTCATCCAGGGCGGTGTCGCACCGCTGCTGCCCGACCTCGGCGCCGAGATGGGCATCTCGGACGCCGACCTGAACTGGGTCATCTCGGTGCAGCTGCTCGCCGCCACCGTCTCGGTGCCGGCATTCGGCCGGCTCGGCGACCTGTACGGCCACCGCCGCATGCTCCGCGTCGCCCTCGCCGGCGTCGCCGTCGGGAGCGTCCTCGTGGCGTTCGCGCCCAACCTCGCCGTGCTGCTGTTCGGCCGCGCCCTGCTCGGGCCGCTCGCCGCGCTGCTGCCGCTCGAGATCGCCCTGGTCCGCGACCGGCTGCCCACCGAACTCGCCCGTCGCGCCTCGGGCCTGGTGGTCGCGCGCGGTCGCGGTGTCGTGCGCTGACGTGGGTTGTGGCCCTGGTGGGCGCGCACGCGGCGTCTTGGGTGAGCGGCTACCCCTGTTTCGGGGTTTGAGCGTGTGCGGCTGCCTGTCCTGGCCGGCCGGGGTGAGCCTGCCCTGACCGGCGCTACGGCGAGAGCGCCCTCTCGTCGCTCAGGATTCGATCTCCGGCGGCTGCCGTTGGGCCGGGATCAGCGCGGTGGGCTCGGTGGGCAGCCGCAGCGGCTCGGTCACATCGCCGGGCGGCGTTACCAGGCCGTGTGGGCGAGTCAGCTCGTCGTCGTTCGTCTCGTTCTTTCCGGTGTTCACCGTCAGGCCGTGTGGGCGGGTCGGCTCGTCGCCGTTCTCCTCGCTCCTCCCGGCGTTGATCGCCAGGCCGTGCGGAAGAGTCGCGTCGTCGGCCTCGGCCGCCGGCAGCACCAGGGGCCGGGTGGCGTCGGCCTCCGTCTCCGGCCGCGAGGTCTGCGCGACCGACAACGGCTGGGTGCGGTCGTCCGCCGGCCGTTGCAGCACGAACGTCGCCTCGTCCTTCTCGGCCTCGGCAGGTTCGCCCTTCTCGGCCTCGGCAGGTTCGTTCTTCTCGACCACGGCAGGATCGTTCTTCTCGGCCGTGGCAGGGGAGCCGGAGGCCACCGCCGGCTTCTCGGAAGGCGTGGCGAGGACGGTGGTCGGCTCGGCCTCCGGCAGGCGGATCGCGACGGTCGGGTCCGAAGCGGCGACCGGGGTCGCCGGGCCGGCCGCGGGTGCAGGCGCGCTGGTCGCGGGGCGGGCGGAGGGAGCGGAGGCGGGGACCGCCGGCATGATGACGGTGCGGTCGGTGGCGGTCACAGCCGCGGTGCTGTCGGTGGCGGTCACAGCCGCGGTGCTGTCGGTGGCGGTCACGACCTCGGTGCGGTCGGCCGGCGTGCCGACCCGGATCACCGTGGTCTCGGCGATGGAGACCGGGATGCCGGCCACCTTCGCGGCGCCCCGGAAGCGGCCGATCTCGCCGATGATCGGCAGGACCGGCGGCTCGTAGCGGGCCCAGCGGCGGGCGCTCAGCGCGGTCCCGAGCAGCGGCACGGCGAGGAGGGCGGCCAGACCGTATCCGGGGCGGCTCAGGTCGAAGCCCTCTTTGGAGACCTCCGGCGCCCACAGTGCCGCGTAGGCCGCCGGCGACTGCCACGCCCAGATCGTCACGCCCAGGTAGGCGGCGCCGGCCAGGACCGGGCCGGCGGGCGAGACCGGGGCGAACGCCAGGATGGCGTAGAGGATGCCGGCGAAGATCAGCAGCAGCAGGCCGGAGATCGACTCGGCCGCGAACAGTTCGCGCCCTCGGCTGCTCAGGTCGTGTGTGAAACCGACGCCGGACAGCACCCAGATGCTGGGGGCCAGCACGAGCGCATAGAAGATCGACCTGAGGTGGCGCATGATCCGGCACGGTACCCGGGCGCGGCAAGGAACCGCGAACGCCGCCGTAACGTACCGGCCATGGAAGAACAGCTCTCCGGACGGCCGACGGCGCTCTCCCGGGTCACCCTGAGCCGGATCATGACCGCGGTCGACGTGAACCTCTACGGCACCGTGCACGGCGGCGTATTGATGAAGTTCGTGGACGACGTGGCGGGCGCGGCCGCGGCGCGGCACAGCGGGGGGACCGCGGTGACCGCGGCGATCGACGAGATCGTCTTCCTCGAGCCGGTTCGGGTGGGTGATCTCGTGCACGCGTACGCCCAGGTCAACTGGACGGGAACCTCCTCGATGGAGGTGGGCGTGAAACTGGCCGCGGAGCGCTGGGACGCGGTCGGCGCGGTCCCGCTGCCGGTGGCGACGGCCTACCTGGTGTTCGTGGCCGTGGACTCGGCCGGGCACCCGCGTTCGGTGCCGCCGGTGGTGCCCGACGACGACGTCGAGAAGCGCCGGTTCACCGAGGCGATGATCCGCCGGGACCACCGCCTGGCCCGCCGTGCGGCGATCCAGAAGGCCCGCGCCGAGCACCGGCCGGGAGTCGATTGATCCACCGTTAAGGTGTGGTGATGACGACAGGTGTGGTGACGGCCGGCACACTTCTCTGGGAGCCGCCGGCGGACATTCGGGAGACGTCCCGGATCGGGCGTTATCTGGAGTGGCTGGAGCGGGAGCGGGGCCTCTCGTTCGCCGACTACGCGGCGCTGTGGGAGTGGTCCGTCACCGACCTGACCGCCTTCTGGGGCTCCATCTGGGAGTACTTCGAGGTGGTGGCGCACGAGCCGGCGACCGCGGTGCTGGACGGCACGGCCATGCCGGGCGCCCGCTGGTTCCCCGGCGCCACGCTCAACTACACCGAGAACGTGCTGCGGATGCCGGGGCGGAACGAGGACGATCCGGTCGTCATCGCGTACTCCCAGAGCCGTGAGCCGGTCACCCTGACCGGCCGGAAGCTGCGCGAGGAGGTGCGGAGGATCCGGGCCGGGCTGAAAGCCCGTGGGGTCGGCAAGGGTGACCGGGTCGCGGCCTATGCCCCGAACATCCCGGAGACCTACGTGCTGATGCTGGCGACCGCCAGCCTGGGCGCGGTCTTCTCGTCCTGCGCGCCGGAGTTCGGCGCCCGCAGCGTGATCGACCGCTGGAGCCAGATCGAGCCGAAGGTGCTGGTCGCCACGGACGGCTACCGGTACGGCGACAAGGACGTCGACCGCCGCCCGGAGATCGCCGCGATCCGGGCGGCGATCCCGTCGATCGAACACGTCATCACCATCGGATACCTGAGCGACGGTGGCGACTGGGACGATCTCGGCGGCGACGATCCGCTGGAGTTCGAGCCGGTGCCGTTCGACCACCCGCTCTACGTGCTCTACAGCTCCGGCACCACCGGGCTGCCCAAGCCCATCGTGCACGGTCACGGCGGCATCCTCCTGGAGCACCTGAAGATCCTGGCGCTGCACCACGACCTGGGCCCGTCCGACCGGTTCTTCTGGTTCACCACCACCGGCTGGATGATGTGGAACTACCTGGCCAGCGGTCCGGCCGTGGGCGCGGCGATCGTGCTCTTCGACGGCAATCCGGGCTGGCCCTCGCTGGACACCCTGTGGGACCTGATCGACACCGCCGGGATCACCTATTTCGGCACGTCGGCGCCATATCTGCTGGCCTGCCGCAAAGCCGGGATCACCCCGGGCAAGCGGCTCAAGGGGCTCGGCTCCACCGGGGCGCCGCTGCCGCCGGAGGGCTGGGGCTGGGTCTACGAGGCGGTCAGCCGTGAGGTGCAGCTGACCTCGCTGTCCGGCGGCACCGACGTGTGCACCGGTTTCGTCGGCGGGGCGCCGCTGCTGCCGGTCCGGGCCGGTGTGATCACCTGCCGCAGCCTCGGCGCCCGGGTGGAGGCGTTCGACCCGGAGGGTAAACCGGTCATCGGCGGCCTGGGCGAGCTGGTGATCACCGCGCCGATGCCGAGCATGCCGGTCGGGTTCTGGAACGACCCGGACGGCTCCCGCTACCGGGAGGCGTACTTCGACGTGTTCCCGGGCGTCTGGCGGCACGGTGACTGGATCACCATCGACCCGGACGGCAGTTGCGTGATCACCGGCCGGTCGGACGCCACCCTCAACCGGGGTGGCGTGCGCCTGGGCACCGCCGAGTTCTACTCGGTGGTGGAGGGCCTGCCGGAGATCGCCGACTCGCTGGTCGTGCACCTGGACAAGCCCGGCGACCCGAACGGCGAGCTGCTGCTCTTCGTCGTGCTCGCCGAGGGTCTGGAACTCGACGACGCCCTGCGCGGGCGGATCGCGCGGGAGCTGCGCGGGGCGCTGTCGCCCCGGCACGTGCCCGACGCCGCCTACCAGGTGCGTGCCCTGCCGCGCACCCTCTCCGGCAAGAAGCTGGAGGTGCCGGTGAAGCGGATCCTCACCGGCACCCCGGTGGAGTCGGCGGCGGCCAAGGGCGCCCTCGCCAACCCCGACTCGCTGAACGCCTTCGCCGACCTGGCCCGGGAACGGGTCAGGCCAGCGTCACAGTGACCTTCTCGGTGGTGGCCCGCGCCCCGGCCTTCGACACGTCCAGGTTGGCGCAGAGGACGATCGAGGCGTCGGCCACCAGCGGGGCCAGCAGCCAGTCGGCCGGGTCGGGGTAGAGCGTGACGTCGATCAGCACCCGGTCGCCGGAGGTGATGCCGAGTTCGGCGGCCCGGTCGGCGGCCATGCCGATCACCTCGTGGTGGCTCAGCTCGACCGGGCCGGCCAGGGCCCGGTCAGCCGGGGCGACCGGCGCGCCACGGAAGTGGTCGCCGTGGTTGCGGACCTCGGTGACGTAGTCGGCGTACCCGGGTGGCGGGGTGCGCAGCGGCATGGCCAGCGGCAGCAGGCCGGTGGCCCAGCGGTCGAGGGAGGTCCAGCTCGCGGCCCGGTCCACCAGCTCCGGGGTGGTGAAGAGCGCCTCCACCGGTTGCGGGTCGCCGCCCAGGTCGACGGCCAGGCCGGCGGCCGACACGCCGAGCAGCAGCGCCGCGGTCTGCCAGTGCGGTGGCAGGAGCAGGGCCACCGCGTCGCCGTGACCCAGGCCGACCCCGTCGACCAGCAGGTTCGCGGTCTTCGACACCCAGTTGTCAAGGGTCGCCCCGGACAGCTCGGTGCGGTCGCCGGTGGCGTCGTCATACCAGGTCAGCAGCGGCGCGGCCGGATCGCGCCGGACCGCCTCCGTGAACGCCTGCGGGATCGTCGTTTTCATCACCACACACCTTACGACCCGGACTCGCGTCGGCCGGTTACGGTCCGTGATGCCGCGGATTGACTACGGCGATCGGCGGTGTCGTGGACACGTCCGCGGCGCGTTCCAGGCGTACCCTCGAATCGTCGGTAGTTCCATCGCCGCATCGGTACGTCAGAGACGCCAAGGAGATGCCTCGTGACCCCCGGTCGCCCCCCGCGAGTGCTCGTCGACGCCACCAGTGTCCCCGCGGACCGGGGCGGTGTCGGCAGATATGTCGACGGTCTGCTCGGAGCGCTCGGGCAGGTCGGTTCCGACCGAGTCGACCTCGCCGTCGTGGCACAGCGTTCCGATGCGGAGCGTTACCGCCGGATGTTGCCCTCCGCCGAGGTGATCCCCGGCCCGGCCGCGATCGTGCACCGGCCGGCCCGCCTCGCCTGGGAGCAGACCGGTCTGCCGCTGCTCGCCCAGCAGGTCGGCGCCCAGGTGCTGCACTCGCCGTTCTACACCTGCCCGCTGCGCACCGGCTGCCCGGTGACCGTGACGGTGCACGACGCGACGTTCTTCACCGAGCCGGAGCACTACGACAACACCAAGCGGACCTTCTTCCGCAGCGCGATCAAGACGTCGCTGCGCCGGGCCGCCCGGGTGATCGTGCCGAGCAAGGCCACCCGCGACGAGCTGATCCGCCTGCTGGACGCGGACCCGACCCGGATCGACGTGGCGTACCACGGGGTGGACCAGGTGGCCTTCCACGCGCCGACCGACGACGAGAAGGCGCGGGTCCGGGCCCGTCTCGGCCTGGGTGACTCGGGCTATGTGGCGTTCCTCGGCGCCAAGGAGCCGCGGAAGAACGTGCCGAACCTGATCCGTGGCTGGGCCCGGGCGGTCGCCGACTGGCCCCACCCGCCGGCCCTGGTGATCGCCGGCGGCCAGGGGCACGACGACGACATCGACCGCGCGGTGGCCGAGGTCCCGGCGCACCTGCGGCTGCTGCGACCAGGCTATCTGCGGTACGCGGACCTGCCCGGTTTTCTCGGCGGCGCCCTGGTGGCCTGCTATCCCTCGTTCGGGGAGGGGTTCGGCCTGCCGATCCTGGAGGCGATGGCCTGCGGCACCCCGGTGCTCACCACGCCCCGGCTGTCGCTTCCGGAGGTCGGCGGTGACGCTGTTGCCTACACGACGGAGACGCCGGAGCGGATCGCCGAGGACCTCGCTGACCTGCTGCACGACGAGCAGCGTCGCCGGACGTTGGCGAAGGCGGGCTCCGACCGTGCGAAAGAGTTCACCTGGATGTCAAGTGCGGAGGTCCACGTGGCAACGTGGAATCGGGTTGCTACTTGATCATCTACTAAACTCTCCGCGCATGAGCGACGAACAGGCTGTGTTGTACGGAGTGGTTCTTGCCGGCGGAACCGGAACCCGTCTCTGGCCACTGTCCCGCGCCGGTCATCCCAAATTCCTGCACCCCCTGACCGGTACGGAGGCGTCCCTTCTCCAGGCGACGGTGGACCGGTTGGACAGTCTTGCCTCCCCCGATCGGGTCTTCGTGGTGACCGGTGTGGCGCACGCGGCCGCCGTTTCCCGGCAGCTTTCCGCCATGCCCGAGGAAAACGTTCTGGTGGAGCCGTCCCCGCGGGACTCGTGTGCCGCGATCGCCCTGGCCGCCGCGGTCATCGCCCGCCGCGACCCGGAAGCGATCATGGGCTCCTTCGCGTCCGATCACCTGATCGCCGACACGGAGGCGTTCTCCGACGTGATCCGGTCGGCGATGGCCGGCGCGCGGGAGGGGCTGCTGATGACCCTCGGGATCACGCCGACCCGCCCCGAGACGGGGTACGGCTACCTCCAGTGCGGTGGCCGGGTCGGCGACGGCCCGCTGCTCAAGGTCGAGGAGTTCAAGGAGAAGCCGACGTACGACGTGGCCGAGGGCTACGTGAAGTCCGGCAACTACCTGTGGAACGCCGGCATGTTCGTCTGGCGGGTCGAGTCCTTCCTGGCCGAGCTGCACCGGCAGCAGCCGCAGCTGGCGGCGGGCATCAGCCGGATCGCGCAGGCGTGGGGCACCGCCGAGCAGGAAGAGGTGATGGGTGACGTCTGGCCGACGCTGCCCAAGATCTCGGTGGACTACGCGGTGATGGAGGGCGCGGCCGCGGCCGGCCGGGTCGGCACCGTGCCCGGCGACTTCGGGTGGAACGACGTCGGTGACTTCCACACCCTCGGTGAGGTGCTCACCGCGGACCAGGCCGGCAACGTGGTGGTCGGGCACGACCTCGCCGAGCGGCACACCGTGCTGCTGCGCGAGACCGAGGGCCTGGTCGTGGTCCCGTCGTCGGGCCGTCTCGTGGCCGCCATGGGGGTCCGGGACCTGGTCATCGTGGACACGCCGGACGCCGTCCTGGTGTGCCCGCGGGAACGGGCGCAGGAGGTCAAGCAGCTCGTCGACCAGCTCAAGGAGCTGGGCCAGCACGGCTACATCTAGGTCACCAGTCGAGGGCCCGGTCGCTGAACTGCTGTAGCGAGCCGATCCGGAGCTCGTTCATGGTGATGCCGTTGCGCCGCGAGGTGGGGAAGTCGGCAAGGACGGCCGCCGGGCCGTCCTTGCTCTGGCCCATGTCGTAGCGCAACGTGCCGCCGGCGTGGCAGTCCTCCTCGGTGCGGGCGCACGAGGTCCACCGCAGGCCGGCGTAGGCGGCCTGATGGGGCCGGACCACGAACTCGTGGGCCGGCGCCGGCTCGTCCAGCTTCGTGGTGGGGACCGGCAGGACCCGGCGGCCGGCGGTCGCCAGGGTGACCGTCATCCAGCCGTCGACCGTGCAGTCCTGGCCCGCGACGTTGATCAGGGTGACCAGGGCGGTGCGTTCCAGGCTGGTGTCGGTGGCTGTCCGGAGGGTGACCGTGGCCTCCAGATCGCTGGTCAGGCAGGCGGGCGCCGGAGCCTCGGCAGCGGCCGGGGTGGGCACCGTGCCGGGCTCGGCGCATGCGGTCAGCGCCAGGATGGTGGCCAGGGCGGGGATGACCGGCCTCGAGGGGTTACGCATGTCTCCAACTCAGCGGCGCGCTTCACGTCAGGCGGGCCAACGCGGGGGCGATCTGCTGGATCGTGCCGTCGGCCAGAGGTGACGGTAGAGCGTCGGGGTGGAACCACGCTAGATCTGACGACTCGTCACTTATCCGCTCGACCGCGCCGGCCGGGGCCCGCAGCAGGAATCGAACGTCGTAATGGACCGACGGGGTGGCCGGCGCGCCCTCCTGGGAGCCGCAGCGGACCTCGTGGATGTCGATGTCGATCGGCACCGGGTCGAGGATCAGCCCGGGGATGCCGGACTCCTCGGTAGCCTCCCGGAGCGCCGCGGCGGCCAGCGTCGGGTCGCCCTCCTCGCAGTGGCCGCCCAACTGCATCCAGAGGCCGAGACGGCCGTGCAGGCAGAGCAGCACACGCCGGGAGTCGTCGACGATCAGGGCGCTGGCGGTGACGTGGCCGGCCCGGTGGGCGCGGGTCATCGCGCCGGGGCCGTCGGCGAGCAGGTCGAGGGTGCGCTTGCGGTTCGCCTCGGCGGCATCGGAGGTGGCGTTCCAGGTGGACAGCACGTCGACGGCGTTCTCGTAGAGGTCGGTCATGCGGGAACTCCATAGGTCAGGGTGATCTCGCCGAGATCGTCCACCTCGATGGCGGTGGCCAGACCCGCGGCGGCGAACGCGGCCCGGAGACGCTGCGCCTCGGCGCCGAGCCGGACCAGGTCCGCCGGACCGGAGCCCGGAGGGGACAGCCTCAGCCGGCCCACCTCGCCGGCCGGGAACTCGACCCTCACCAGCGGGAGCGGACTCTCGTCGATCAGCTCCCGGGCGATGCGTGAGGCCCGGTCGCGGGCCGGGCCGTCCACCGCCTCGACGCGGGGCGCGTCGACCGGCATGCGTGCCGCTTCCGCCAGGCCCTCGGCGCGCGCCTCGGCCGTACCCGACCCGAACATGTCCTCGGCGGAGTCACGGACCAGGACCCTGGCGCCGGGCCCGTCGTCCGCCGTCAGGCGGCCGTAGCCACGAACCACCGCGACCGGCACCCGATCACATTTGCCCTTGACCAGCTCGGCGGCCGCGGACAGCTCGTCGATCACCGCCATTTGGGTCAGGCTCAGCTCGTTGCCGTAGGGGTCGAGCTGCCCGCGGTGGTCGAGCAGCGCGTCGATGCCCGCGGCGCCGAGGGCCACGTCGGTGAGCCCGTTGCGCCAGGCACGGCCCATCGTGTCGGAGACGACGACGGCGACGTCCAGGCCGCGTTTCCGCAGGTCGGCACGCAGCCGGCGGGCCGAGGCGTCCGGGTCCTCGGGCAGCAGCACCAGATGGGTCTTGTCGACGTTCGACGCGTCGATGCCGGCGGCGGCCATCACGAAACCGTGGTGGGTCTGCACGATGGTGGTGTTGCCCCGGCGGGCCACCACCCGGGCGGTCTCACCGGCCAGCACCCGCTGCCGGGCCTCGTCACGCTCGGGCCCGTCGGCCGGGACCTCGACCAGGCGGCCCTCCGCCTTCGACACGATCTTGCTGGTCACGACGAGGACGTCACCGTCGGCGAGCCACGGGGCCGCCGCGGTGATCAGCGCGGCGAGGTCGTCGCCCGCGGTCACGTCCCCGATGCCGCGGACCGGCAGGATCTCCAGGCCGTCGCTCACGCCACGCCGCCCAGCTCCAGCGCGTCCTCCACCATCCGGGCGGTGGCCACCTCGTCGCGCATCCACAGCGGCACGGCACGGGTGCGGACACCCGGCACCTCGGCGCCGGCGTCCGACTCGTCGACCAGCCAGCCGTCCAGCAGGCCGCCCTCGGCGCGAGGACCGTACATCCGGCCGACCGCGCCGGCGCTCACCTCGACCTCCAGGGTGGCCAGGCACCGGTCGGCCATGCCCCGGACCGGCGCGCCACCGATGATCGGCGACACCCCGACGACCGGCGCCGGGCCGTTCGCCACGGCCTCCCGCAGCGCGGGTACGGCGAGGATCGGCGCGATGCTGACCACCGGATTGCTGGGCGCGATCAGCACCACGTCGGCGGCCGCGATCGCGTCGAGCACCCCGGCGGCCGGTTTCGCCGACTCGGCGCCGCGGAAGACGAACCGGTGCGTCGGCAGCTCGCCGCGGTAGCGCACCCACCACTCCTGGAAGTGGATCGCCTTCCGCTCGCCGTCGACGTCCACGACCACGTGCGTCTCCAACCGGTCGTCCGATGCCGGCAGCATGGTGATGCCCGGCTGCCAGCGCTCGCACAGCGCCGCGGTGACCGCGGAGAGCGGGTACCCGGCGTTCAGCATGGTGGTGCGCACCAGGTGGGTGGCGGTGTCCTTGTCGCCGAGGCCGAACCAGGACGGCTCCACCCCGTACTTCGCCAGCTCCTCCTTGACCACCCAGGTCTCGCCGACCCGGCCCCAGCCGCGCTCGGGGTCGGCGGCGCCGCCCAGCGTGTACATGACGCTGTCCAGGTCGGGACAGATCTGGAGGCCGTGCATGCGCACGTCGTCGCCGACGTTGACGACCGCCGTGACGTCGGCGCCGATGGCGCGGGCGTGCGCGCGCACGCCGAGGAGGAAACGGGCACCGCCGATGCCCCCGGTCAGGACCACGATCCGCATAGCCTCATCCTCCCGCACACGCGTCATCCCACCGGGTGGCGGGTATCGGTTTACTCTGGGCCGACCTCGATCCACGCACCGGGAGCAATCGTGACCACACCTCCGCAGCCGGGACCGGCCGGCGAGAAACCCATCGGGCAGTTCCTGCGGCCCGTGCGCGACCTGGCGGCGTACGCCCTGGTCGTCGCCCCCGCAGTGTTCCTGTTCGTGGCGTTCCTGGGCATGTTCGGCGACGACTTCATCGCCAGCACCCGGTACAGCTTCAGCGGCTTCGTGAACCTGGAGACGGTGTTCTTCCCGCTCGCGGCGGTGCTTCTCGCGACCGGTGTCCGGCCGGTCCACCCGCAGGCCCGGCTGATCACCATCATCGCGGGCATCGAGTACGTGGTGGCGGCCGTCTTCGGGGTGATCTTCGGAGTCCTCTTCGGGGTGAGCGGGCTCGCCGGCCTGGACGCCGGAACCGCCTTCACGGCGCTGCTCTACCGGGTCGCCTACCTCGGGCTGCTCGGCGTGGCGGGGTACGCGGTGCTGCGCCTCTGGCAGGGCCTCTACTACGTGCCGAGGCCCCAGCCGCAGCCCGGTGTCTACGGCCAGCCGTACGGTCAGCCCTACGGCGCCTACCCGCCGCCCGGGTACGGCCACGGCCAGTACCCCGGTCAGCCCACCCCGCCGCCGCCGGGCTGGGGTCAGCCGACGCCTCCGCCGCCGCCCGGCTGGGGCCAGCCGACGCCTCCGCCGCCGGGCTGGGGTCAGCCCCCGGTGAGCGGTGCCCCCACACCGCCGCCTCCGGTGACCCCGTTCGCCGAGCCGACCCAGGCGGTGCCGCCGACCCCGGTCCCGTTCGCCGAGCCGACCCAGGCGGTGCCGCCGCCCCCGGCCGACCACACCGAGGTGCTGCCGGACGACCGTCCCGGCTTCGGCCCGGCTGACCAGGATCCGCCCCGTCAGTGACTTTGTTCCCGGTCCGGGGGTGTTTCACGACACGCCCCGGTCCGGGAGCAGCGGCGGCGGTCGAAGCGATTCGGGCCTAGGCTGCTCTGCGTGGTAGAGGTCAACGTGGAACCCGTACCGACACCGGCGAGCATCCGCCGCGCACTGCGCCGCGCCGCCGACGGCAAGGCGATCGACATCGATGAGGCGACCGCGCTGCTCGCGGCCACCGGAGACCGGTTCGACGAGTTGCTGGCGATCGCCGGCGGCATCCGGGACGCCGGTCTGCGGGAGGCCGGGCGGCCGGGCGTCGTGACGTACTCGCGCAAGGTCTTCATCCCACTGACCCGGCTCTGCCGCGACCGATGTCACTACTGCACCTTCGCCACCGTGCCGCACAAGCTCCCGGCCGCGTTCCTGGAGCGCGACGAGGTGCTGGAGATCGCCCGGCAGGGCGCCGCGCAGGGGTGCAAGGAGGCGCTGTTCACCCTCGGCGACCGGCCCGAGGAGCGCTGGCCGGCGGCCCGGCAGTGGCTCGACGAGCGGGGTTACGACTCCACCCTCGACTACGTGCGCGCCTGCGCGATCGCCGTGCTGGAGGAGACCGGCCTGCTGCCGCACCTCAACCCCGGGGTGATGACCTGGGCCGAGTTGCAGCGGCTCAAGCCGGTGGCGCCGAGCATGGGCATGATGCTGGAGACCACCGCCACCCGGCTCTGGTCGGAGAAGGGCGGCCCGCACTTCGGCTCGCCGGACAAGGAGCCGGCGGTCCGGCTCCGGGTGCTCGACGACGCCGGCCGGGTCGGCGTCCCGTTCACCACCGGCATCCTGATCGGCATCGGCGAGACCGTCACCGAGCGGGTCGATTCGCTCTTCGCGATCCGTCGCGTGGCCCGCGAGTTCGGGCACATCCAGGAGGTCATCGTCCAGAACTTCCGGGCCAAGCCGGACACGGCGATGCGCGGGATGCCGGACGCCGAGTTGCGCGAGCTGGCCGCCACGGTGGCCGTCGCCCGGATCATCATGGGCCCGCGTGCCCGCATCCAGGCCCCGCCGAACCTGATCGACGACGAGTTCACCCTGCTGCTGCGGGCCGGCATCGACGACTGGGGCGGGGTCTCCCCGGTGACGCCGGACCACGTGAACCCCGAGCGCCCGTGGCCCCAGATCACCCTACTAGCCGAAATGTCCGAAAAATCGGGATTCGAGCTTCGGGAACGCCTCACGATCTACCCGGAGTACGTCCGCCGGGGTGACGAGGGCTGGCTGGATCCGCGGGTGAAAGCGCACGTCACGGCGCTGGCCGAGGAGAGCGGCCTGGCGAGGGAGGGCGCGATCCCGGCCGGCTCGCCCTGGCAGGAGCCGGACGACGCCTTCGGCACCGGCCGCACCGACCTCCACAAGAGCATCGACACCGACGGCCGCACCGGCGACCGGCGCACCGACTTCGACGACGTCTACGGCGACTGGGACGAGGTCGCCGCGCACGTCAAGAGCGCGCCGGCGACCATGCCGACCGACGTGGTGGCGGCGCTCAGGCTGGCCGAGACCGACCCGGGCGCGCTCCTGCTGGAGAAGCACGAGGACAAGGCCATGGCGCTGTTCAACGCCGACGGCCCGGCCCTGGACGAGTTGGCCCGGATCGCCGACGGCCTGCGCCGCGAGGTCAACGGCGACGACATCACGTACGTCGTGAACCGCAACATCAACTTCTCGAACGTCTGCTACGTGGGCTGCCGGTTCTGTGCGTTCGCCCAGCGGGAGAAGGACGCGGACGCCTACCGCCTGTCGGTGGAGCAGGTCGCCGACCGGGCCGAGGAGGCGTGGCGGGACGGCGCCTCCGAGGTGTGCATGCAGGGCGGCATCGACCCGAAGATGCCGGTCACCGCGTACGCCGATCTGGTTCGCGCCGTCAAGCAGCGGGTCCCCGGCATGCATGTGCACGCGTACTCGCCCATGGAGATCGTCACCGCCTCGGCCAAGGCGGGCGTCTCGTTGCGGGAGTGGCTCACCGATCTGCGGGACGCGGGCCTCGGCACCATCCCCGGCACCGCCGCCGAGATCCTGGACGACGACGTGCGCTGGGTCCTCACCAAGGGCAAGCTGCCCACCGCGACCTGGGCCGAGGTGGTGACCACGGCGCACCAGGTGGGCATCCGCTCCAGTTCGACCATGATGTACGGCCACGTCGACCACCCGCGCCAGTGGCTCGGCCACTTCCGGGTGCTGGCCGGCATCCAGGACGTCACCGGTGGCTTCACCGAGTTCGTGGCGCTGCCGTTCGTGCACACCAACGCCCCGATCTACCTGGCCGGCATCGCCCGCCCCGGCCCGACCTGGCGGGAGAACCGGGTGGTGCACGCGATGGCCCGGGTGCTGCTGCACGGCCGGATCGACAACATCCAGTGCTCGTGGGTGAAACTCGGCGACGAGGGAACCCGGGTGATGCTCAACAGCGGCTGCAATGACCTTGGTGGAACTCTGATGGAGGAAACAATTTCACGAATGGCCGGTTCGGAACACGGCTCGGCTCGTACGGTCGCGGAGTTGAAAGAACTGGCCGCGTCGGCCGGCCGCCCGGCGGTGGAACGGACCACGGTGTACGGCCGCAGGTGACAGTTTGATCCATTCGGCGGACCCGTCCTGGGGACCCCCCTGTCCACAGGTTACAAATCGGGTTAAATTGGACGCGAAGGCCCGGCCTCGCGTTACCTTCCAATGCCCTGGAGAGATAGGGCTGGAACGGGGCCATGAACCGTTCTCAAGCGTCGGGGAAACGGGCCCATTTAGCAGGTTCGGCTTGACGACGCACGTCTTACACGCGTGTAATTTTGGTGGGGTTGCGGGGACGATGTGGCACAAAGGCGTCGAACCCGCAAAAACACGCCGCGTGCGTGGGGGGTCAGCGCCGGTTTCGCGCCGGCGCGGAATTTTGGAGGCACGCCGATGGAAGCGCAGGTTGAAGGGGTAGACCTGCTCGGGGACGCGCCCGAGTGGCAGGAACGGGCGCTGTGTTCGCAGACCGATCCCGAGGCCTTCTTCCCGGAGAAGGGCGGCTCGACGCGCGAGGCGAAGCGCATCTGCGGCCGCTGTGATGTCAAGGCCGAGTGTCTGGAGTACGCACTCGGTCACGACGAACGCTTCGGGATCTGGGGTGGACTGTCCGAACGTGAACGTCGCAAGCTGAAGCGGCGGGTGGCCTGACCGGACTCAGGCCAGCTCGTCCGGATCCACTCCGAGCAGGTTGGCTACCTGCTCGATGATCACATCGTGGACGAGGTCGGCGAGGTCCTCGCGATCCATCGCCCGGAATTCCAGCGGGCGCCGGTAGAGCACGATCCGCGGGGGAAGTTCGTGCCGTCCCGGCCGGCCGGGCAGCAGCCGGGCCAGAGGCACCTCGCCGTCCTCGAGCACATCCGAGTCGTAGACGTTCAGCTCCGGCGGCACGTCCTCGACCGCGAACTCGACGCCGGCCAGCTCCTTGGCGTAACGGCGCTCCAGGCTCTCGACCGTGTCCAGCACCAGGTCGTCGAAGATCTCCGCCTTGGTGCGGGCCAGGGGCACGGTCGCCGGCACCAGACGGCCGCGGAGCCCGCGCCCGTGCCGGTCGCGCCGGGCCGGATGACCCGGGCCGGAACCGCGCGTCGCCTTGCCATCCGTCCGGCGGCGTTCAGGGCTGGTGGTCACGCGGCCAGCGTATCCCCACCGGGGCGGCGGGAGCGGTCAGCCCGTGCTCATCGTGTGTCCGTGCCGTTAATTCGCCCCAACGGGGCGGCGTGTCTAACGACCATGGCCGAATCGTGATGCGGTCCGGGTCGGCGTGTCGCGGGGCAACATTCCCCAGAATCGCGGGCGGGGAGATAAGTTGCCGCCGTGAGGTCACCACGGCGCTGCTCCCGGAACGGCTGTCCCCGACAGGCGGTCGCCACGCTGACCTACGTCTACAGCGACTCCACGGCAGTCGTGGGCCCGCTCGCGGCCTTCGCCGAACCCCACACGTACGACCTCTGCGAGACGCACGCCCGCAGCCTCACCGCCCCGCGAGGCTGGGAACTCGTCCGCCACGACGGCGACTTCGCGCCCCCACCCCCCACCACCGACGACCTGGTCGCCCTCGCCGAGGCCGTCCGCGAAGCCGCCCGCCCGGTCCCGCCACGCCCGGACGACACCGACCACACCCCCCAGACCGGCCGCCGCGGCCACCTGAGAGTGATTCCCCCCTCCCACTGAGGGGTTGCCGATGGCGAGATCAACGACCGTCGGTGCGCTTAGCTGCCCAAGGCGAGGATCAAAGGCCATGTCGTAGCGGGGTGGCGGGTACAGACCGCCGCTCCCGCCGAGGGCCCGGCCCGGCTCGCTGGCCGCTGGCGCGTCCAGAACGCTCCCCGCCCCGCGCGACGTGCGTGAGTGGTCACCCTCAAACCCGGCTGCCCCTGAGCGCTGTCTCAGTGCGGTCGAGACAGCTCTGGGAGCCGGCCGGACCACCGATCTAACTCGAAAATCGACCTGGACCGGACGTGCGGCAGCATCCCGCG